>NZ_CP167122.1:0-5165164 GCF_041956855.1 Lysinibacillus sp. RS10
TATACCAATGTTTATCGGCTCTTTCCCCTGTACGGGAGAGAGCCATTTTTATTATCAATTTTACGTTTTGACCCCATTTTGACCCCACAATCATCTAAAAAGTTTTTAAAGAGCGTTTTTCTTCATAAAATCACTCAATCTTTCTGTGACCCCTTGTTGAGTATCTTCTAATATGTGAGTGTAAATATTTGCAGTCGTTTCTAGTCGAGCATGACCGAGTTGCATCTGCACTTCTTTTAATTGAGCGCCAGCTGCAAATAATAAAGAAGCATAAGTATGACGTAATCCATGTACTTTAATATCTTTAACGCCAAATCGCTTGCATAACGATTTTAATGTTTCGTTTGGATAACCTAATCGTAATGGTTGCATTTCATCTCGTATAAACAAAAATTTTTGTCTTTCGTTTTGTCGGCCAAGAGAGAAGCGTATTTCTTTATTAACTTTCATTAATCTAGTTAATAATTCAAAGGTCTCGTCATCAAGCTTTATTTTACGTCTCGCGTTCTTTGTTTTAGGTGTAAGTAAGATATATTCACCATTCTCCCAATATAACGTGCGGCGTACTTGAAGCTCCTGGGACTCTTTTATAATGTCCTGATCCTGTAAAGCTAATAATTCTCCTTTTCGCAATCCAGTCCATACCAAAGTATGAAACATTGCATAATTACGTAAATCACAATGCTCTTTTGCCATCGATAAAAATTTTGTAGCTTCATCGCGAGACCAGACACCTTCAAAGGCCTCGTTATCTTCAGCGATATGTTTATCTAACACTGGGTAAACAATATGCTCCGTAGGATCATTAGAAATGTATCCCTCTTGTAATGCATATTTGAATATCAAACGTGCTTGAATGACATAATCCTTAAAAGAAGGCATAGAAGTAGCCATTTTATTAACAAATTCTTGGAAATACCTTTTGTTTATTTCCGCAATTTTTAATTGAGCGAAGTGAGGTAATATCCATTTATTAAATTTATTACGCTTCGCTTTAATTGTTGATGGTTTTAGTGTTTGTATCTGACCTTCCCACCATTCATTAAAAACATCCTGATAAGTAAGGTCTTTGTTATTAGCGTAGCTTTCCATTTTATTTTCTTTCAAAATTCTTTCTACTGCTGCCACTGCCTCGCCCTTTTTTATGAATCCTCGGCGGGTAATGCGAATAGGGTCTCCTGTTTGCGGATCTTTACCCACATACATTTTAAAAAGCCATCGATCTCCAGATTTTGTTTTGTACTTTTGATAGGATGCCATAACAATCTCCTTTTAGACTTCTAGTAATTTGATTAAAAAATCGACATGTTGCCCCTCGGTTTGCAAAGAACTAAGCAAAACACAATACACGCCATTGAATTTAATCGCCTTACTGTCTTTTTCCCAATAGTTAATTTGTAGATATGCCTCGTGTTTTTCTATGATAGCCTGAATATTCTTTATGGCAAACACCCTCCGAACATTTGTTCTTTTTTGGTTAGAAAAAAATAGCTCTTTTAAGCTTTTTTAAGAACTAATAAGAATATTTATATTCTTTTATTAAAATCTATTTAACTCTCTACCATTTACCACCTCCAATATCCTAATAGGCCACATGTTAAAGAGACTAGAACATGGTCGTGGTATGTTCTAGCTCTTATTTTGCGTGTTTTTTCGAAATGAAAGTGTCATAAAAAACTTTTAGGTCAGCTAAATCTTCCTCAGGAGCTTGCCCAAGATTTTTATACCATTCACGTAAATCATCATCTTGTATAAAATCATTAAATGAAATTTGTTCCTCTGAAGATGAAGAATCTCTTCCTAAAATGTAGTCAGTAGTTACTTTATAGTATTCAGCTAACTTTTTTAGAATTTCTGTATCAGGTTCTACTCGATTATTTTCGTAATGCGAGTATCTTGCTCTTGATAAACCAAGACTGTTTGAAACTTCTTCTTGAGTCTTTGTGCCTCTAAGTAGTTTTAGTCTTGCTCCGAGAGTTGTCACTTGCTTCTCGGATGATGAAGCATCTCTACCAAGCAGATAATCTGTAGGCACTTCGAAATAATCAGCAATTAGTTTCAAGGTATCAAAGTCAGGTTGTCTTGTGCCTTGTTCATAATTAGCTAATTTACCTCTAGAAAAACCTAATCTATCTGCTAACTCGTATTGGCTTAAACCTTTCTCTTTCCTTAAGCTGGTTAAGTTTTTAGAGAACATATATATCACCTCGTATAAATAATTATATAAGAAGAAACTTTGTGTTTCTAATAAAAAAGAAAAAAGAAACAAAAAGTTTCTAAAAAGTGTTGACGGAAACTAAATGTTTCTGTTATTATCGATTTAAAGAAACAAAACGTTTCCTAAAGGTGGTGAAGAAATGGAACACTTAACTGGTGTTAGAACAGACCTAATTAAGTTAAGAGGTACCAAGTCGCGTCAAGAAGTTGCAAAGGTATTGGATATAACTCCTCAAATGCTTGGTGCCATTGAGAGAGGTACAAGAACACCTTCGTTATTTTTAGCTAAAAAAATTGCGGATTATTACGCAACTACTGTGGACCGAATTTTTTTTAATCATTCAGGACACGAAATGTGTCTAGTTTCGAACTCATAATCCAAGGAGGACTCAAAATGAATCAATTACAAATAATCGTACATTCCAACCGTCGTGTGTTAACTACGGCACAAATTGCAGAAAGTTATGGCGCTGATGAAAAACGCATCTCTGAAAATTTTTCCCGTAACAAAGAGCGTTATACGGAAGGTAAACACTTTGTTCTGTTGCAAGGTGATGAGCTAAGAATGTTTAAACGCGAATACTCAAATTGCGGAGTCGCTCAAAACGTCAATAAATATTACCTTTGGACAGAAAAGGGCGCATGGTTACATGCTAAATCACTTAATACGGATGAAGCTTGGGACGCCTACGAATTGTTGGTAGATGAGTATTACAACATAAAAGAAAATGTTGTTCCTTTATCCAAAGACCAAGCATTAGTAACGGTTTTACGTACCACTGCCGATTTAGTTGAAGATACTCAAGCAATAAAAAACGAACAACATGAAATCCGAAAAGAGCTCTCGATTATCAACGAAAAAGTAGAAGAACAAATAACCTTAACATCTGGAGAACAACGCGCAGTACAAAAGGAAGTTGCTATTAAAGTTTATGAAATCGAAAGTGATACTACAATACGACCAAATTTATTCCGTGAATTGCATCGTGAAATTAAAGACCGTTTTGCAGTTGCTAGTTATAAGGATGTTCGTAGACAGGAATTACAAACAGTTATCAATTACATCCGTTCTTGGGTTCCTAGAAAAGTATCTTAAAAGACTACTGGGCAAAAGCAACCTTTTAAGATCAAAAAAATACTAAAGAAGGTGTCCACTAATGAATATTAGAGAACAAATTCAAAATATCAATTCTCTTGAATTTGAATTATATGAGAAAAAAATGGAATTAGTTGCTGAACGAGCTTATTTAAAAGGCGTCCAAGATGGACAATCGAAGTATAACTATCCGCCAGTATTAACTAAGAAAGATTTAGAAGAAATCTTTCAGGCTTCATCGTCAACAATTGATCGAACTGTAGCCAGAAAGGATTTTCCAAAGCTTACAACAATGTCTGGAAAGTACCCACGCGATGAAGTATTTGCATGGATTAGCCGAAACTCTACTGATTTCGGTTCAAATTTACTCAAATTCAAAAGAGCATAGGAGAGGCCAGGGCAAATGGCCTCAATTCAAACTACCAATCTAGAAAAAATCTAAGAGGTAGGGGCAAATCTACCTCTTAACTAAATTATATAACAATTTTTACTAATTTACGGTATTGTTTACCGTCAAAACAACTGAATATGTGAACTGGAAGGTGAGAAAAAATGGAAGTGTGTGAAGTTGTGCGTGATATACGCATTAGCCATGAACAAACGCAGTTACAGTTTGGGCTGGAATATGAAGTAACTAGGGAGACTGTTTCGAAGGTTGAGAATGGGCATCAAAAAGTGCCTGTAGACATCAGCAGAAAGATGATGAAAAAATTCGATGATCCTAGACTTGCGATTGCTATCCAATATGAATATACAAGAACAGGTCCTGTGTTACTAGATGGTCCAAATGTTGACCTTCATCGTTGCAGTGTGAAAGAAAAAACCATTGAAGAGGAAGAGGAGTTTTTAGAAGCTCTTAAGCGCACTAATTTTTCTAAGCCAGCCCATGCATTAACTCCTCGTGAAATCGAAGATATTAGAAAAGCTATTGAGGAAGGAATAGAGGCTGAAACAGCAAAAAAGATGTGGCTTATTAGAGCCATGGAGTACATCGGTATGAGTTATTCAGAAGCATATGCATGGCATTATGAAGATTTAGAACGTAAAGGGTTCAAAACTAGAGGTGTAAGATGAACATAATTCAAATAGAAGAACACATTGAACGTGAACTATTATGTATCGATGATCTAACAGCAGAAATTAGCATGCTTGCCAGAAAAGGTCAAACTAACATAGCAAAACAACTAGAACGAGACCTACATAATTCATTGAGACAACTAGAGGAACTTCATAGACAAAAAGAATTGTGGGCAATTGTAGCTACTTTAAATAAAAATGGAACACTACAGAAGGCGGTGAATGAGGTTGTGGAAATGGCTTGATAACTATTTTTACTTAGAGGAAGAAGATGTTCCTGAGTCACACAGAAAATTTTGTATCAGTGCTGCGGTAACGATGTTAGTTATCGGATTGCCAGTGATTATCACATGTTGGCAATAAAAAAGCTGCTTAATCGATGCGACGATTAAACAGCAGACTACTATACAAGTCCAGTATACCACAAGAGGTCATAAAGTGGACGAAATCATAAACAATCTTAAAAACGAAGCACGTGCTTTGTATGAAATATATGCAGTAAATCGTGACATTGATATAGGACTAGCGATAAATTGCATAATCGATGCTGTAAATGTATTGGAACGTAAAACATACGGTCAAGCCATGACAACGGTGTATGACCTTAAATAAATAGTGCACAAGCACAGAAGGAGCTCAATTATGACAAATGTAAATGGCGTAAAAGGATATAAAGTATTCAACTCTGATTGGACATGTAGAGGTTTCCAATATGAGGTTGGTAAAACATTTGAGGAAGATGTGAAACCTATTGAATGTGAACGTGGCCTTCATTTTTGTAAGCAGGCTGTAGATTGCTTTAAATACTATAATTTCGATCCAAACAATAAAGTCGCAGAAGTTATTGCATTAGGTGAAATCAGCGAAGGTGAAAATAAATGCGCTACAAACAAATTGCATATCGTTCGTGAACTCACATGGCATGAGGTACTGGAGCTTGTAAATATCGGAAAAGACAATACCGGGCTTGGTAACACAGGCAACAGGAACACAGGCAACAGTAACACAGGCGACAGTAACACAGGCAACAGGAACACAGGCAACAGGAACACAGGCGACAGTAACACAGGCAACAGGAACACAGGCAACAGGAACACAGGCGACAGTAACACAGGCTACTGGAACACAGGCGACAGTAACACAGGCGACGGTAACACAGGCGACAGTAACACAGGCAACAGGAACACAGGCAACAGGAACACAGGCGACAGTAACACAGGCTACTGGAACACAGGCGACAGTAACACAGGCGACGGTAACACAGGCGACAGTAACACAGGCGACAGTAACACAGGCGACAGTAACACAGGCGACAGTAACACAGGCTACTGGAACACAGGCGACAGTAACACAGGCTACTGGAACCAGGGTGATCATAATACAGGTGATTTCAATATCTCAGATTACAACACTGGTTGCTTCAACACAGAACAGCATACAATCAAAATCTTTGATGCGGACACGGATATGACTTTAGAACAATGGCGTAGATCAGATGCATACAGACTACTAAATAGAATCAATTTTGTTCCAACAACATGGGTTTGGTCAGATGATATGTCGGATGAAGAAAAAGAAGCTCATCCAACGCACGAAACAACAGGTGGTTATTTACGCGAGAACAATCTAACAAGAGCGTATTTGGATTGGTGGGACAAGTTAGAGGGTGACGAAAAAGAAGTCATTATGAATATCCCGAATTTTGATGCTGACAAATTTAAGCTTATTACTGGGATCGATACTACTAAATAAAATCAGACGTTTGCGAGTGTTATCTCGCTCTCGTCAAGCAGTTTGCAAATGGTTGGTTAGCCATATCCTCTAAGGAATTTGCAGGCTGCTTGATGGGACTAGCAATCTATTTATAAAGCCTAGCACAGTACGCCATGACCTGCTTTTAGGAGCGAGCGACAGCCAATGGGCCCCAGTTGCGATGACAGCTTTGTAAGTAGATTGGTGGTTATCCATCAAAATAAAAAAACCACTGCGCTAACAGTGGTCTGCAAAAACATTATTTATAACATCATATCACAGGAGGGCAAAAAAGATGAAGAAAATTGAGTTATTGGTAGTGAAACTTCGCAATTTCAAGGGCATTAAAGAGATGGACATTCATTTCAATGGAAGCAATGCAGAAATATTTGGTGACAATGCTGCGGGTAAAACAACATTGTTTGATGCAGTCAATTGGACTCTTTTTGATAAAGATTCATCCAACAAGAAAGAGTTTGGTATCAAAACGCTCGTTAATGGTGAGGTGGTCCATAACTTAGAACATTCAGTGGAAGTGATTCTGTCAGTAGATGGTACCACTACAAAATTAAAAAAGGTACTTTCTGAGGTATGGAAGAAGAAGCGTGGTGAATCTGAAAAAACTCTTGAAAAAGATACAACGGATCACTACATCAACGATGCACCAATCAAAACACAACGAGAATATAAGCAGTTTATTGAATCGATTGTTGATGAAGAAACATTTAAAATGATTACTTCGCCAACGCATTTTGCTCAAATGGAGTGGAAAAAACAACGAGCAAGGCTGTTTGAAGTAGCTGGAACTGTTACAGATGAAGAAGTAATTAATTCGAATCCATCGTTGCTTACATTGCCTTCTATCATCGAAAATCGAACGGTTGAACAAACAAAAGAAATGATTGAAAAGCAGTTGCGTGAATACAAAAAAGAGCAAGAGTTGCTCCCAAAATTAATTAATGAAAACTTAGCGATGAAGCCGAACCTCACAATTGATGTTCAAACATTAGAAACTAAAGTACAGGCTTTGGAGAAAGAAATAGATGATCTTAAGACACAACGTCATAACGTACTAAATGGTGCTGCTGTCCTCGAAAAACAAAAGCAACTACAAGAACTCGACATTGAGTTGAGTAAGTTGAAACATTCATTTGAATCTGAAAGCATGCAGGAAGTTGTCAAGTTGCAAGTACGTATACAAGAAGCTCAAGGGAATGTGCAGATTATTCAAGGCGAGCTTACTCAACTACGAAATCAAAAGGCTCAAAAAGAATCGTATTTAAATGCAAATGTTAAAACACTTGGTGATTTAAAGAAATCGCGTGAAAAGTTAGTTGAAAAATGGTACGAGATCAACAACAAAACCTTCGAAAATGAACATGAATGTCCGATGTGTAAACAGTCGCTGCCAGCTGAACATGTTCAAGAAGCTTTAGCTAAATTTAATGAATCAAAATCAAATGATTTAGCTGAGATTGATTCACAAGGGAAAGCTGTAAAAAAAGAAATTGGAGAGAGCGCACAGCAACAAGAAGCCTTAAATAATGAGATTTTCCATTATGGAATGGAACTAGAAAAAGTTAATGTGAAATTGGATGGTGCTCAAAAAGAGTTATCCAAATTTACAACTAAGCTACAACAAGCTCAATCAGCTGTTCCAGATGTAACAAAATCAGAGGGCTATCAATCAATAATGTCTCAAAAACAGTCGTTACTAACTGAAATACAACAATTGAAAGAGCATGCAAACGAGGCTGTAGCTGGTATTGATGCCTCAATAGTACAACTAAACCAAGAAAAACAACAGGTGAACGCTGAATTAGCGCAAGTGGCGAATGTATCAATCATTGACAAACGTGTAAAAGAGCTAGAGGAAAAACAACTAAGATACGCAAAAGATTGCGAAACGTTAGAGAAGAACTTAGACATTATCGACACATTTATTCGTACTAAAGTAGCGATGCTGGATGAACGCATTAACAGCAAATTCAAGTATGCAAGATTTAAACTTTTCAAGGACTTGAAAAACGGTAGTTTAGAAGAATGTTGCGAGATATTATACGATGGCGTGCCGTATTCACAAGGTTTAAACAACGCTGCACGTATCAATGTTGGTCTAGATATCATCAATACATTATCAGCTCATTACGGTGTACTGGCACCGATCTTTATCGATAATGCTGAGGCTGTTACACAGTTAATTGAATCAGAATCACAATTGATCGCTCTACGAGTATCAGAGAGGGACAAGCAGTTACGAGTAGAGGTTGAAGGCAGCAACCAATTACAAACACTTAAGGAGGCAATTTAACAATGACAAATCAAGTAGCACAACAAAATTTTGAAGCAGTTAGTTTTGAGGCAAATGGTGAGAATATCACTCTTTCTGAAATGGATGTAGTGAATTACTTAGTTAGTGGTAACGGCAATATAGAGCCTAAAGAAGTTCTAATGTTCATGAACTTATGTAAATATCAAAAACTTAATCCTTTCTTAAAAGAAGCTTATTTAGTGAAGTTTGGTAGCAATCCAGCACAAATCATTACATCAAAAGAAGCCTTTATGAAACGTGCAGAATCACATCCTCAATACGAAGGATTTGAGGCAGGAATTATCGTTGAAAGAAACTGTGAGATGGTTGAAATTGAAGGTGCTGTAAAGCTGAAAGATGATGTCATCATCGGTGGTTGGTGCCGTGTTTATCGAAAAGATCGCAAAACGCCAATTACAACAAAAATTAGTTTCGAAGAATTTAACAAAGGTCAATCCACGTGGAAGTCTATGCCCTTAACAATGATTCGTAAAAGTGCTGTAGTGAATGGTTTACGAGAAGCGTTCCCTGAAAATCTAGGAGCAATGTACACCGAGGATGATTCATTAAATACTGGTGATCGCAAAGATGTAACAGATGCATCTATACAACAAGAGATTCAACAGTATGCCAATACAGAAGAGATAGACGTTGCCCCGGAGAAACCTAAAAAAGAGCCAACACCTGTCCAAGAAGCTGAATTTGTGGAAGTGCCTCAGCAACCAGCTCAACAACAAGCATCATTTTCGGATGGGCCAGAGTTTTAAATGATCCAGATTAAAACTCTAGCAACAGGAAGTAAGGGGAATTGCTATCACATTACAGATGGTAGCACTCCTTTACTCCTAGAGTGTGGTATTAGCTTCAAGGACATTCAGAAAGGTGTCAATTTCGAGACTTCTAGTCTTGGTGGTGTACTTGTTACCCATGAGCACAAAGACCACTGTAAAGGTGTGGAATCGGTGTTAAATCGAGGGCTTGATGTTTACATGTCAAAGGGCACACAGGAGGCTTTAGAGTTACAGCATCATCGAATCAAAACAGTACGAAGCAAAGAGCAATTTAAAGTTGGTACCTGGACCATATTGCCGTTTGATGTACAGCATGATGTGAACGAACCATTAGGGTTCCTGTTACAAAGCGACAATGGTGGCAAGCTGCTTTTTGCTACAGACACTTACTACGTCAAATATCGGTTTAAAGGTTTAACACACATCATGATTGAGTGTAACTACGACCAACAAACGCTAGATGAAAACGTCGAGAGTGGCCGAGTACATCCAGCAATGCGAAAACGTGTCATGAAATCACATTTTTCTTTAGAAAACCTTTTAGAATTCTTTAAAGCTAACGACTTATCAAAGGTCGAGGAAATACATTTACTGCATTTATCAGATGGCAACAGCAACATGGAGCGCATCTTTAAAGCAGTAGCAAGAATAACAGGCAAGATGATTTATATACCGTAGGAGGATGAGAAAATGGATATGCAACAAACAATGAACAATGTTTTTAATCAAATGGTGGAAGAAGGCAAGATTGAAGAAATCATTCGCAAGCAAGTAGAAAGTACAGTGGAAAGTGTTGTTAAAGATACGCTAGGCTCATGGTCTAGTTTTAGTAAACACTTAGAAGAAAATCTAAAAGAACAAGTCAAATTGAACATAGACAAATTCAAGCTACCTGACTATAACCTCATTATTAAAAACACAATTGAAGAACATGCAGAAGCAATTATGCATGAACAAGGCGTTAAGAAAATGAAAGAAGCTTTGGATGAAATGTTAGTTGGTGATAGTACCGAAATTAAGTTTTCTGAGTTACTTCTAGAAATGGTCAAAGATGAAATGGAACTTGAAGATTTGGGTTATGACGAATGCAAAGAAATTTCAGTTCATGTTGATGATAGTTATAGTTCATTGGCGTTCATTTATTTTGATCCAGAGACTGATAAACGTCAGTACGAATGTAAATATCGACTAACACTCAATGCACAGGGAACAATTAACACTGTTGAAATCGGCGGACATGAGTTTAAAAACAGTGTAATCATGGGTGGATTACGTGGCATTGGACGTACTTTATTCAAGGCATATGCACGTGGTACAAAAATCATCATAGATGACTATGAGACAGAGTTCGGAAATCCAGAATACGATTAAACACAGTAGGAGGGGCGAGGGCAAATGGCTAAATACAGATACGTCTACACAACTTTTTGGAATGATCCTCGTGTGGTTGAGGAAATGACAGCAGAGGATAAATACTTCTTCCTGTATTTGCTGACAAATGAAAGTACAACACAAATTGGTATCTATCAAATTACTAAAAAGCAAATAGCTTTCGATATGGGCTACTCAATGGAAAGTGCTGGAGCATTACTACAACGCTTCAGAGAACACCACAAGATTATTAAATACAATGAGGAAACTCGTGAAATAGCTATTAAAAACTGGGGCAAATACAACCTGAATCGTGGGGGCAAACCGATTCTTGATTGTGTGAAATCAGAACTAAAAGAAGTGAAAGATACTTCATTAATTCAATGGGTTGGAGAAGGAATTTCGAATGATTCGGTACGTATCGTCTACGAGTCGTACTACGATACGTCACACGATACGCATAACGTTACGTCAGAAAATGGAGAATCCAGTAATGATGCGGGTTCTTACGATACGTCAACGATACGTGGACAAAAAGAAAAAGAAAAAGAAAATAAAAAAGAAAATAAAAAAGAAAAACAAACAACAGACAGTGAAGTCGGTCAGTCGTCCGTCACTGAGGAACAATTAGTATTCTTAACTAAATTCTATGATGAAAACATTCAAAGAGCATCTGGTTATATTTGTGAATGCATTGAACACATGGCTCGTGAAAATGACCCAGCACTTGTTTATGAAGCTATGAAGATCACAGCACTTCAACAACCGAACAAACCAATGCAATATACAGAACGAATATTAGCGAATTGGAGAAAGGATTTTATAACGAATGTTGAGCAACTAAAGGCTAAGGAAGAGCGGGAGAAAAACAAGCGACAGCAATCTAATCAATCATCTTATCAAAAGCCTAAAGGTCGCACAGAGGTAGTTCCTGAGTGGTTCGCTAATCGGAATGAAGGTGAAGAAGTAACACCAACTACTGAATCTAATAACAATACGATAGATTTTGAGGCTGAGAGACAAAAGGTTTTGGATATGCTTGGGAAAAAGGAGAGTGTGAGCAATGGCTGAAAAGTTGACAGTTACTCGAGATAACATGATTGATGAAGTAGCAAAACGTATAAATCAAATTATACATGAGTATGAGTTTCCACTCCCTGTCTTACAAGATGTCCAAAAGCGATTAAGCGATAGTAATTGTCCACATTATGCTATGCAGCAACTTAGATACTTAGAAAATAATGTACAAGCAGGAATTGCTAAAAGAAAAGAGGTTTTAAATTGATAAATCGTGTCGTTCTAGTTGGCCGGCTTACAAAAGATCCTGAATTACGCTACACACCAAATGGCATTGCATCATGTCGCTTTACAGTTGCAGTTAACCGTACATTCAGTAAAGAGGGTGAAGAAAAACAAGCTGACTTTATTAGTTGTGTCGCGTGGCGCAAACAAGCTGAGAATCTAGCGAACTTCATGAAGAAAGGTAATTTAATAGGTTTGGAAGGGCGAATCCAAACAGGCAGCTATGAAGGGCAGGATGGCAAGCGTGTGTACACTACAGATGTTGTTGCTGACAGCATTCAGTTTTTAGAGCCGAAAAACGGTACAGGAGGCTCGCAGAGCACTTCAAACTACGAATCTAGGACAAATACAGGTGGAACGTATCAAGGCAGTTCACAGGGCAATTATGGTGGTAATAACAACCAGCCAAGTTATATAAGTGGTAATGAAGATCCGTTTGCAAATAGTAAGGGACCTATTGAGGTATCTGAGGATGATCTCCCTTTTGATTAAAAGAAAAGGAAGGATGTGAGAAGAAGTGGAATGGCGAGACATACCAGGTTACGAAGGTATCTATGAGGCTAGTGATACAGGGCGAATTCGTTCTAAAGATGGAAAAGTCACACATTCTGTTAGACACGGACGTAGAGTTTGGAAAGGTCGCATTTTAAAACAAAAGGTAAGTAAGGACAACACTTGTAGAGTGGCGCTTTATAAAGATAAAAAAGAAAAAACGTGGTTAGTACATCGATTGGTGGCAATAACATTCATTCCAAAACCAGAAGGAAAGGATTATATCAACCATATCGACGGTAGCCGTTTAAATAATGATGTTAGCAATTTAGAGTGGTGTGATCACAAAGAAAATAATAATCACGCTTTTGACAACGGTTTAATTAGTACAGGGAAAAAGGTGATTTTAGTACACAAAGAAACTTGTGAACCTATTTATTTTCGAAGTATGAGCAGAGCTAGTGCGTTTTTAGGATACGGAGAAACGTATCTGGCAAACCATCTGTATCAAGGTAAGGCTGAAATAGGTGATTATGAGATATTTTTAAAAGCTAATTAGGAGTGATAAATATGGCACAACTAAAGAAAATCACCAAGGCTAGGACATCGCGAGAATTAGATAGAATGGTTGCTGATGATGAGGATAGAGGTTGGAATGTTGCGAGTAAAGTAAATCATTTCCCTTATCATTCACGACCATATCAAATATTAATGACATTCAGTACAGAGAGGGATTGAGACTATGAAAAAGGGCAGTGAAATGTTTATAAAAGTCAAAATACTCAAGTTGCGTGGGGAAAAACCTACGGTCATTGAAGTTAATGGTGAACGTTTTGTAAAAGATAATCGAAATGTTGGAGGTAAATAATGAACTTAACAAAATTATTTGAAACACAAGCAAAGTTGGACGAGCACATTATGCAGGAGCATCCAGAACTACGAGGGCAGAATAATCTTGATTGGAAGTTACTAGCGCTACAGGTTGAGCTAGGTGAATGTGCGAATGAATGGCGTGGGTTTAAGAAGTGGAGTAAGGACCAGGAGCCGCGTACGAAAGTTGAACATTTATGTGTGCAGTGTGATGGAGAAGGACAAATATCCTCCTTAAATCTCATCCTCCAAGAAATATATGAAGAATGTGAGGATTGCAAAGGCACTGGAAAAATCGGAGAATCAAATCCACTCCTTGAGGAATACGTTGACTGCTTGCATTTCATTTTGAGTATTGGTTTGGAATTAGTTATTAACCCAACTTTAAATTGGGATGATATTACAACTGATGAATCAGATATTACGCGGAAATTCATAGATATTACATCTAGAATCCTCGAAGTTGATCAGTGGGTAAATACGGATTCTTGGGAAGAACTTTTTGAGGAATTTTATCTGTTAGGCAAGATGCTTGGCTTCACATGGGATGAGGTAAAGAATGCTTATTTCGAAAAGAATAAGGTCAACCATGCTAGACAAGAAAATGGATATTAAGTAAATACACGCTGCTGGTAGAACGGCATTAGGTTGTTTTATCAGCAGACTTTTAAGAGTGCTAACAGGAGGGCAAACATGGCAGTCAAAAATAGATCGTATGCTAATCGCGGCATGCATTTAGAAAGATTACTAGAAATGGCAAATAACAAATATCGCAACACTGGAATAGCGGATATTCAGAAGTTACCTACGCCTGTAAAGATTATGAAGGTAACAGGTTCTAAGGTTGAAGGTGTACGTACTAAAGGTCACTTAGTTGATTACATGGGTATCTATAAAGGTAAGTCAATAATCTATGATGCGAAGGAAACAGGTGAAACATCATTTCCTCTTAAAAATATTGAAGCGCACCAGTATAAGTTACTTGAATCGTGGCACAGAAAAGGCGCTGTCGCTTTCCTAATCGTTTATTTCAAGATTCATGACAAATACTACTTACTTCCGTTTGAAACGCTAAGAGGGGCTTGGGAGACACGTGAAAATGGTGGTAGAAAATCTATTGCCAGGGAAACGTTTGAAAATGAGTGTATTGAGGTTAAGTCAAAGGATGGGTACACGCTACATTATCTGGATGCGTTGGAGGTATGACGCATGAACACAGTACGCAAGGAAGTTAAACAACGTAGAGCGAGGCTAATCAATCAGCAGGACCACATAGCTTTTATAGAATGCCGTGGATGTCCGAAACGTAAAGCTTATGATCCTACTAAAAAATGCAGAAGATGCAAGACTTATAGGCAACTACGGAGCATTGGAAAAGAGCTTGAACAGATTAGTCGTTTGCGTAGGTGGGGTAAGTGAATTTTTGAAAGAAAATGTGCAGTACTGAAAGGAGGAATACTATGGGTTCATTCAGTAGTGGTGGTGTAATGGTAAGTTCTAAAAATAGAAAAGTAGCTTTTGGAAGCAAAGTAGTGGATTTCCATCCGAAAATGACTGGACATAGCATTAAAACTGTCAATGGAAAGTGTTATATAGATGGTTATGAATTTGTTCGTGGGAAGTGGAGAAAGACTTTCTTGGCAACTTGGCACAAATTATTTTAATGAACAATTTGAGTAAAACAACCAACAGGAGGATGTTAAATGAAAACAGAATTTGCTTATAAGGTATTGCCAGAAGCTAAATTAGCACACGATGATAAAGGTAATGATACTGAAGCTTTTCTAAAAATAGCTTTAGATGTAAAAGCAGAATATGCAACGGCAAAGTATGATGTAGCGCATAAGGAATTGATACCTTTTGTAGCTGAACAAGCAATGATAGATGAACGTCACATACGACCTATCTCGATGAAGGAGTATGAGGCAGAGCATGAGGATGAATAATTAAATAATTTTAAAAATAAAAAAAGCCGCAGCGTCGTCACACGCTACAGCTCAGAATTGGTCATGCCCTTTGAGGTTTCTCGAAACCATTATATCATAGGGGGCAAAACTATGAAATTACTAACACAAGACAAGCTAGATTCAATGATTACAGACTACCACTGGATGGTTAACGCCATCAAAGAAATGCGAGCAGAAATGGTTGTCGGGGCAAAAACGGCACAGTATGGTATCGAGGCTACACTACCAAAAGCAGCAGGTGGTGTAAGTGATCCAATTATGCAGGAAGCTATTAGACGTTCTAAAAATATTAAACGTGTTACAGATTACGAGAATAAGCTTTTAGAGGTTCAGAATCTTCTTGAAAAGGTTACTGGTGATAGAGAGGTGCAAGTGCTGAACTGGATGCTAGATGGCAAATCACAACGTTGGATAGGTCAGCACATGGCTTTATCAGCAACTAGTATTAAACGTATTAAAGATAATATTGTAAATCAGATGATTGCATGATGCAGGATTGGAGTGAATTAAATGTCAGGAGAAATGAAAAATAGTGCAATGATGTCACTTGAAATTCAAATGATGATGGATAACTTGATAAAATGGTCACCACTTTTAATGAAACACTATGTAACAACGGCTAAATTAAGAAAATCTAAGTACGATTCACTGATTGCTGAAGGTTTTACAGAACAACAAGCGATAGAAATCATAACAAAAACACCAATAACTGAATAGTTTTAGAGTCATATCAGAAAAATAATGTGCAGGGAGGGTGAATAAATAGCTGATGGTTAAAGCGAAAATTATATATTACATGCGTGGTGAAATTATCAGAGAATGGCGAGGTAATTATAGTTGTTCATCTCTTTACAAAAGTTTTGGGGCAAGACGTATTTTTGAAAACGATGCAAAAGATTTACTTAATAACGAATCATTTGTTGATTTTGATTGTATCGAACTATACAAACGTAATCGTTCAGGTGTTCCACGTAAATTAATCAAAAAAGTAGAAAGTTTCCATTTTTAAAAACATAAGAAGCACATGTTACAAATGTGATAGATGTTACAAACGTTACATTAGTTACACATTAGGTGAGGATAAAAAAATATTGTAAACTTGGAGGCAGGACGGCGCGGCAATGTTTTCCTCCCTTGGTATTTATAAAAACCTAAATATTAAAGAAAAACAGACCGACGACCGACCTGCGCTCCGTAAACTTATTCGGAGCAAGACATACATGGCCGGCCCATATTTTTTAAGAGATTAGGTATCTTAATTAATATAAAAGGCTAAAAATTGCTGAAGGAGTGGTTTATATGTGAACTTCGTCCACTTTCCATAATTCAGTCAAACTTACTACAGTAACAAATTTTTACCACAGTAACAAAGTGCGCGGATACGCACTATAAATAAAAACACAATTCGCTTTACAAATATAACGTGGTGCAGCTCTACCACGAATCTGAAAGTGAGCTAACTCGACAATTGACAACTAAATAGTAACACCGCAGTAGACGAGCCTTATCCCTAGCACGGTAAGGCTTTTTATTTTGCTTTGAAAACTGCATCAAACAGCCAAAACCTTACGAGATGAGAGGGCCGAGTTTGATGCGGTTTTTCTTTTGCTTTGAAAAGTGAGTATCGAGCAGTTTCCCCCTTTACTGCTGGGCAACGGTGCTTACTTTTGAGAGTGAAATACATAAATGAAATGTCGGAGGTGGTGTTTATGAGATATGGCTAATTGGGATGAAATAAAACATGAGTGGGAAACTACTAAGATTACACTTGCTGATCTTGCTGAAAAGCATGATGTAAAGCTCGGGACATTGAAGAGCCGTAAGAGTCGTGAGAAATGGTCGAGGGATGCAACTGGAAAGGATGCAACCAAAACCAAGAAGGTTGCAACTATAAAAGAGGATGCACCCAAGGATGAAGTAGTTTATTTCACTGATGATGACGAAAGTGGCTTGAACGATAAGCAACGGCTATTTGTTGCATATTACGTTAAGTCTTGGAATGCTACAAAGGCTTATCAGAAGGCTTATGGTTGTGCTTATACAACTGCAATGACTAATGGTAATCAACTACTTAGAAAGACTGAGATTCGAGAAGAAATTGTTAAGGTTCGTGATGGATTAACTGAGGATGCACTACTCGACAAACGTACACTTATCCAAAAATGGATTGATATAGCCTTTGCTGACATAACAGACTATGTGAAGTTCGGCAGGCAAGAAGAAGTTGAGTACGGTGAAGACGGTCAACCTAAACTTGATATGAATGGAAATGTTAAGACATACGCATTCAACTATGTGCATCTGAACGAATCATCTGAGATTGATGGAACGCTTATTACAGAGGTTAAGCAGGGTAAGGATGGAGTAAGTTTTAAACTTGCAGATAAAATGAAAGCACTTGAGTTCTTATCTAAACACATGGACTTGTTAAATGAGTGTGAATTAAAACAGTTCCAAGCTGAAAAACTCAAAGCCGAAACAGACTTTGCACAAATGCGTGCTGCTAAACTGCGTGGTCAGAAGAAAGATACAAGCTTATTGGATGCGTTGGTCGATGGTCGCAAACAGTATCAAGCTATGAAGGAGAGTGGTATCGATGAGTAAAATTGATATTAAATTCTCTTCTAAACAGCTTGAAACGATTTACCGCGATTATGATTACACATTCGATGTTTTAGAAGGTACACCACGTTCAGGGAAAACAACAGCTGGACATTTCCGTTATGCTGATTATTTAACTTGGACAAGAGATACAAACCATCTAATCGTTGCTTACAACCAGGAGCAAGCATATCGACTGTTTATCGACGGTGACGGCACAGGATTAATGCATATATTCGGTGACTTATGCGAAATAAAACATGATGAACATGGCTCACACCTTGAAGTTCATACACCTACAGGAGTTAAGAAGGTGTATTACAAGGGTGGAGGTAAATCAAACAGTGTCGGCGCTATTACAGGGATGTCCTTGGGTAGTGTCGTTTTTTGTGAGATTAACTTATTACACATGTCGATGATTCAAGAATGTTTTCGTCGTACATTCGCTGCATTAGACCGTTACCATCTAGCAGACCTTAACCCACCTGCGCCTCATCATCCAGTGATTAAAGAGGTATTCGAGGTGCAAAACACTCGATGGCTTCATTGGACAATACAGGATAACCCGATTATTACCGAGGAACGTAAGCAAGAGATTTACGAGGTCTTGAAAAAGAATCCGTACTTACTTGATCGTGACTGGTTCGGTAAACGCGTTATGCCTCAAGGTGTTATTTACGGCATGTTTGATTTAGATGCAAATGTGTGGTCAAAGATTCAAGGTCAACCATTCGAAATGTTCTTTGTTGCTGATGGTGGTCAATCTGATGCAACTTCTTGTAGTTGCAACATTGTGGTTCGTTATGATGGTAAATTCAGATTACTACGAGTCGCTAACTACTATCACAGTGGCGCTGATACCGGACAGGTTAAAGCAATGTCGCAGTATGCCAAAGAGATTAAAAAGTTCATGAATTGGTGTATGGATAAATTTAATATGCGATATACAGAAATGTTTGTTGACCCAGCTTGCAAGAGTTTACGCGAAGAACTACATTTGTTAGCCATTCCAACAAGAGGTGCTGACAACAACTCAAAGGACATAACGGGGAGCAGCAAAGGTAAAGAGGTTGGTATTGAACGACTACAAAACTCAATCACTAATGAGCAATTCCTTATTGTTGAGGTTGAAAAGGATGAATACGATCATTATGACTTTTTACGCGAAGTCGGTATGTATGTACGCTTAGATAATGGCGAACCAATTGACGACTTTAACCATGCGCTAGATGAATGCAGGTATGCTAACAACTATTTCTATAAACGATATGTAAAATAAGGCGGTGATGACATGTTCAACAAAGCAATCAACTGGATGAAAGGGGTGATGACTAGAATGGGGTTAATCAAGAAGCTCGAACAGGTCACTGACCATAAGAAGATTAGTTTGAGCGATGAGTACTACAGTAATATCTTGAAGTGGAGGTCGCTCCACCAAGGTTACTATGGAGATATGCATGATGTTGAGTATTGTACAATCGATGGTCAAAAGAAACGTCGTATGGCTACGTTAAACATGCCTAAGATAGCAGCTCAAAAGTTAGCAACACTAATATTCAATGAACGTTGTGATGTTAGTGTTTCTGATGATGGATACAACGACTTTATAGAAGGTGTATTCAAAGACAACAACTTTAACGGTAACTTCCAACAGTACTTAGAGTTCATGTTTGCTCAAGGCGGCATGGTTATCAAACCGTATGTTGAAGATGGTAAAGTCAAACTTTCATACGTTACAGCAGATTGCTTCCTTCCGATTTCGTGGGATAATACACGGATTATGGAGGGTGTTTTTGTGTCTGAGATTAATAATGATGGCAAAAAGTACACTCTTCTTGAATGGCATACGTTTGAAGACGGCAAGTACATTATCGAAAATAAGCTTTACGAAAGCACTAATGGTCAAGATTTAGGAACTAAAGTTGCATTGAGCACAGTGTTTAAAGATCTTGCTGAAAGGTTTGAAGACAGCAATGTCAAACGTCCGTTGTTCTCTTATTTCAAACCGAACCTAGCGAATAACGTAGATTCGACTGTACCTTTGGGCATTTCAATTTATGCAAATGCTTATGACACACTCAAGAGCATTGATATTGCATTTGATTCATTACAAAGAGAATTTCGTCTTGGACGTAAACGTATTATCGTTCCAAACACTGCAATTAAACAAGTAATTGACCCAAAAACAGGTACAGAACAACGTTATTTTGATGCTACAGACGAAACTTACGAGGCCTTTGGCATTGGCGATATGGATGACGGTAAAATAACTGAAATCAATAGCACATTAAGAACTCAGGAACATATTGATGGTATCAATTCATTCTTAGATCGATTTGCTACACAATTAGGGTTTTCTGCAGGTTCTTTCAACTTCAATGGTCAAAGCATGAAGACAGCGACTGAGGTTGTAAGTGAGCAGTCTGAAACATTCCGTACTAAACAATCGCACGAAAATGTTATTGAACAAGGAATTGCTGATCTAATCGAATGTATTGGTGTTGTGGCCCAGATATACAAATTATACACACCGCCAACTGATTATGATGTTACTGTTCAATTCGATGATTCAATTGCAGAAGATGCTACTGCTGAGATTAACAAGCAAATTTTACTGCTCGGAAATGGGTTGCAAAGCAAAGTTGATGCAATGGTGAAGATTTACAAAATCACTGATGCAGAAGCAGAAGAGAAGTTAAAGCGCATTAAAGAAGAATCGCAAATTGGTGAAGAAGATTTACTTGATTTGATAGGTAAAAACAAAGGGGGTAAAGGTGATGAAGTATAAGGTATTGTTGTGGTTTCCGACTAATGAAAATAGCTTTGAAAGAGTTATTGATAACGTAGAATACATCCGTAATAATGGTTCAGAATACGAGTTAGCAGACAAGAATGAAAATACTTTGTTTATAGCTCCTTGTGATCATGTGTTTTATATCGAACGAGTTGATGAATAGTGAATGAACAACTTTCGTTAGCAATTCTAGAAGTCTTTCTCTCGATCGAGGCTGAAATACTAGACAACATGGCTAAGTATCTTCAAAAGCCAAAAACAGGCATTGAGGATGACATCATAGCGTGGCAGATTGAAGCTTTATCGATGTTAGGTAAGTTGTCTCAGGAGAATTTGATAGTCATTGCTAAGAAGTCAGGAGTGGCATTAGATACACTTATCGAGCTGTTAGAACAGGCTGGATATAGTGCAGTTAGCGAAGTGGATACAGACCTACAGACAGCAGTAATAGCAGGTACAGCAGTTCAACCAGCATCGTCTGCATCATCAGTGTCACTAGTATCCATTTTAAGCACATATGCACAACAGGCGAAGGATTTATTCAATCTAATTAATTCAACAATGCTAGCGCAGTCTAAACAGATTTACACAACGATTATTAATAACACAGTTGGTAAGGTGTTAGCTGGTGTTACTACACCACAAAAAGCCTTGGCTGAAACTGCTGCTGAATGGGCCAAACACGGTATTCCGGCATTAGTTGATAAGGCAGGTAAGAAGTGGAGTGTTGAAGGTTACGTTAATACAGTTATTCGTTCAACTACTAACAATGTAGCTAATGACATGCAGCTAGAACGCTTCAAAGAGTTTGATGTTGATCTAATCGAAGTATCAAGCCACATCGATGCGCGTCCAAAGTGCGCAATATGCCAAGGTAAAATATATTCCTTGAGTGGTAAGTCGAAGAAGTATCCAGCGTGGTCTACATCAACTTATGGTGAAGCTGATGGATTACTTGGTATTAATTGTCGCCACAAGATTTATGCGTACATCGAAGGTAAGTCTAGAAAGACTTATGAGCCATATCCAGAGGCTACGGTTGATAAAGCTTATAAACAATCACAACAGCAAAGAAAGCTAGAGCGAAACATCCGAGATGCCAAAAAGCAATTGAAGATGTACGAGGCTTTGGGTGATGCAGAACAAATCAAGGCAGCGAAAGCTAAAGTACGTCAACGACAATCGCAGATGCGTGACTTTATAGAAGACACAAAGCGTACTCGTAGGTATAATAGAGAACAAATAGTCTAGTAAATGGAGGTATTGAAATGAACATTAAAGAAGCTCATTTTTATGTAGAAAACGGTACACCAATGGTTTATTTAGATTATATGGAATCAACAGAACGCGGAACAGTAGGTAAAACACTACGAATTCCAATATCATTGATTGGTCCTAATGCAAATCATGAGATAAATACATTTTTAAAAAGTTTGCTAGAACAACATGAGAATAAAGAAAACACAAAAGATGTTCAAGTATAAGTCGTAGAGATACGGCTTTTTATTTTCGTCTTTTTAGCGCTTGTAGACGTTAAAGAGCAAGTGTCTAATACCTAAACGTGTCGTTACACGATAAAAACGAATTAGGAGGAAAATAGACATGAATAAAGAGCAATTAATCGCATTAGGTTTAACAGATGAGCAAGCACAACAGGTTGTAGATGGTTTTGGCACAATGGTTCCTAAAACTCGTCTTGACGATAAAATTAAGGAACTAAAAACAGCTAACGATACTATCGTTGAACGTGATACACAGTTAGAAGAATTAAAGCCAAAAGCAGCAGGTAATGAAGCGTTGTTACAACAAATTCAACAACTGCAGAACGACAACAAAACAGCTACAGAAAAATATCAATCTGAGCTTACAGAGCAACAACGTGCATTCGCTCTAGACAGTGCTTTGAAAGATGCGAAAGTACACAATCCTAAATCAGTAAAGGCTCTACTTGATATGGAGAAAATTAAATTAAACGGCGAAGCATTAGAAGGCTTAATGGAGCAATTAGAAGCTCTTAAGCAATCTGATGCTTATTTATTTGCTGGAGAACAACAGCAACAACAGCCGCCTTCTTGGAGCAATGGTGAACATACTCCACCAGGAACACCAACGGATGCAGAATCATGGATGGCTGCATTCAAATAATTAATCAAATCGGAGGGAATTTTTCTATGACAACAAAACAAAAAGTACAAATGGCAATGTTGATGTCTTTAGACATCCAAATGTTTGCTGCACCACTTAATTACGCTGAAAACTATCAACGAGCGTTACAACAACGCTACCCGGGACGTTTATATTTTGAAAAGCTTTGGAATTCACCTTCAAATGCACTTGTGAAATTCATCAATGCAAACACAATCAAATTACCGAAACTGACAATTACAAGTGGTCGTAAAGACTACGGTCGTGACACGGTGACAACTCCAGGTCGTAACTTTGAAAACGATTGGGAGACAAAGCAATTAACTAATGACCGTTACTGGGATACATTAATTGATCCAATGGACATTGATGAAACGAATCTAGCTGCATCTATCGCTAATATCACTAAGGTATATAACGATGAAGAAAAGATTCCCGAAAACGACAAATACATGATCTCACGTCTATTTGCTGAAAAGACTCGTATCGATAGTGGCGCAGGTAACAAATCTGTAGCTATCACAGCAGCTAATGCACTTACGGTTTTCGATGAATTGATGGAACGTATGGATGAAAATGAGGTACCTCAAGAGGGCCGTATCATGTACGTTACACCTACAATCAAGACTGCGCTTAAACAAGCTCAACAAATTGGTCGTAGCATGAGTGTACAGAACAACAACGGTGTTATTTCACGTGGTGTTGAACGTCTTGATGAAGTTGAATTAATATCAGTGCCATCAGCACGTATGAAAACACTTTACAACTTCTCTAATGGTGCAGTAGTGGACCCGACTGCAAAACAAATTACTATGTTACTTATTCATCCATCTTGTATGGCAGCACCAGAAAAGTACGCTTTCGTTTCATTAGATTCACCTTCTGCTAAAACGGCAGGTAAATACTTCTACTTTGAGCGTTCTTATAACGATGTATTTGGCTTTGACACAAAATCAGAGGGTATGTTGTTTGTAACAACGCCTTAATGGAGGGATAAAGTATGCCTATTGTAAAAAAGGAAAATAGAGTGTTAACAGTTGAAGAATCATCCGTTACAACATATCTAAAACAAGGTTATGACGAAGTGGAATTAAATAAAGCTGGTACTGATTATGAAATCGTTAAACGTGCTACTGGTGGAAAAACGGTTTCTTATTCTGAATATGTAGATGTTGTTGAAGAAAATGAATCATTGAAGGCGGAGGTTAAATCGTTAAAAGCTGAACTTGTTAAAGCAAAGAAGGCTGATGCTTAATGTTATACATCGACTATCAATTTTATACAGACGAATTCAAAGGCGTTTCTCTTAGCGAGGACGTCTTTTCTTCTTTAGTTGGACGTGCTTCAGACATGATTGACCAAGTAACAAACTACAAAATTGAATCTATCGGCTTTGATAATTTGTTTCCAGCGTTTCAACAACGTGTGAAAAAGGCTACTGCTGCTCAAGTGGAATACCTACATGTGAATGGTGGTATGGCTATGATGCAATCATCAGTTACTGACGTGTCTATCGGTAAATTCTCTTACGATTCATTGGCTTCTAGTAAAACACCTGATAAAACTATCAGTGACAATGCAATGGCTTATTTGAAGTGTACAGGGCTGTTATACAGAGGGGTTGCTACATGTGGTTAAACCGATACCTTTACATTTACTGATTCACACAGTCGAGTATCACGAATATGATCCAGAAGGACAGTTCCAAGATTCGTATAAGGATTCTGTAACAATTAATAATGTTCGAGTGGAGCCATCTAGCAAAGTGGTAACGAATAGCAATGGTGAGAGTGTTACATCAAAAGCGACATTATTCGTAGATTCAACATTCTCTAATCCTATTCCTAACTTCTTAGAGAAATCAAAAATCGTATTCAATGGCAAAGAATACTACGTGCATGTTGTCGATACGCTTTATGCAATGAACAACACACCACATCACTGGGAGTTGATTCTGTGATACGGATAAATGTAGATGTCGATTTGAACATTGATGAAATCATGAAAAAGATGGATAGAGCGAAAGAAAAAGCTCAATTCATACTAGATCAGCAAGTTGTGAAGGACAGTAACTTTTTTATCCCAAAGGATACAAGTGATTTGGAAGGTTCAGCATTGACTCACACGGTGTTTGGTAGTGGAGAAGTTACGTGGCAAACACCTTATGCTCGTAGGCTTTATTACAATCCGCAATACGACTTCAGTAAAGATTCTAATCCAAATGCTCAAGGGCTATGGTTTGAGGCAGCTAAAGCTTTGCATGTACATGATTGGACAAGGCTTATGCAGGAAGTCTATGACGAAGAATTCAAGAGGTAACGCTTATGATGTCATTTTTTTATGCAGTAACAGACCATCTCAAAGGGGCAGGATTGTTATATGCACCACTCAAATTCGATTTATTAGATACATCTACTGAATCTATTTCTTTTAATTTTATACCTGTACCGCCTGCTAAAAAGATGTTTAAAGGTGAAATCAGAAATGTTCAGTTTCAGATGAAAACCAAAAGCAAGAATCAAGTAAAAGCTTGTGACGCACTTGGTGAAATACGTGATGCACTTGATTTAAGCGATGAAGATTTACATGCTAGTGACTTTAAACTCATTGTCTGCGAGTGCTATGTAGAACCAAATTGGGTTGAAAAAACAAGTGCAAGTGAATTTATATATACAGCTCTATTTAGAGCAGAATTGGAGATGATTTAATGTCGTTTTTATTAAACCATAATTATCGTTTCGGTATTAAAAAACTAAACGCAACACAAAGTGACCCTACAATGGATATCGGTGAAGGTATCACATCTGTAGATCCTGATAACAATGAAGAATCAGAAGAAACGTACTACTATAACAATGGTGGTGCAGCATCTCGTGATATTACAGGCTTCATGTTAAGTTATGGATTTGAAGGACATCGTTATTATGGTGATCCAGCTCAAGACTTCATTATGTCTCTTGCTAACAAAACTGGTCCTGATCGCAAAGCATTTTTCACAGTAACAGAACCAAATGGCGACAAATGGCAAGGTCCTGCAACTATCTCGGAAATTAAACTACCTGGTGGCGACGCGAATGCGAAAGGTGAAATTTCATTCACTATTTCGTTTGATGGCCAACCTGAATTTGTCGAAGCACCAACAACACCCTGAACTACCCCCTACTGGGGGAACTGAACAAGATTTGGATGTAAATGAACCGACGACATAATATAAACAGAATGGAGAATATACCATGAGTGAAGAAACTAAAAAGAATAATGTATTTAACTTTGATTTTGAGTCAGGTGGACAAGTTGACAAGGTAGTTACGTTAGCTGGCAAGGACTATACGATTCCTTTTGATGATGAAGCGTACAAGCGTTATCAACTGTCTCTAGTGAAGTTCCGCGAGAACTATAAAGAAACTGAGCGATTGTCAAAGGGATTGGACTTCGATACGTGTGGTGAAAAAGAAATCAGTGATCTTTTCGATATTCAACATGCTTTAGTTAAAGACTTTGTATCTGTGTTCGTTGGTGAAGAAGGTTACACAGAGCTTTATGAAAAATCAGGTCGTTCAAATATTCGCATGATGGGAGTTTGTCATTTCTTGGCTAAATTAATTAGCGGTGAAGCAGAAACTGTTGTAGAAGAAGCTCGCTCAAAATATTTATCAAACGCTAAACAGTAATGTTTAATTTAACAACTAGACGTGATGACGTTATCAGATGGCACGGTGTAGACATAGATCTAAACCTTGCTTTTGATAACGTTCTTTTGTTATTCGAGCTTTTTGGCGACAAGAGTGTATCACCATACATGAAATATGACATTGCAATAGAGATGCTTGTTATTAACCATGCGATACTAAAGCAATTGAATGGTGAACGAATATTCGAATTAATTAAGGATATTTTGAGAGAAAAGTTAAACATCGACCTTGATAAAAAAGCTCCTGAACCAAGCGAAGAAGATGCTAACGATCCATTCAATGTGCCAATACCAACATACGATTTTACTGAAGATGCGGAGTACATATACGCATCTTTTTTAATGGACTACAACATGGATTTATTTGAGCAGCAAGGAAAGTTGTCGTGGTACAAATTCATAGCTCTATTTAACAATCTTTCAGATGAAACACCTATGGGCAAAGCTCTACATTACAGAACATGTTCAGTTCCTAAAAGCGACAAACATAATGCTGATGAAATAAAGCGCATTAGGAGTATGAAAGAGAAATACATGCTTAAATCAGCAAAACCTCTTATCGAAGCTAGACAAGCTGCTATCTATGCAAAACAACTTGAAGCTAGAAAGAAAGCGTACAAGGAACAACAGGATAGAAATAAAAAATAACGAAAGGAGGATGATTATATGGCGTCAGATGGTTCAGTTAATATTGATACCAGGGTAGATTCCTCCAACGTAAGACGAGATATGCAACGTGTTCAAAAGGAAATTGAAGCTTTAGCGAAGAATATGCCACAAACTGGCGATGCAATGTCTAGGGAATTTGAAAGAGGAACTAGACAGATGGAACGTTCATATCAACGTATGAGCAAACAAATGTCTAGTGAATCTAGAGCTATGATGGAAGAAATGCGGAATCATAGCAGAGAACAACAAAAAGCTATGTATCAGTTTGTTGATAGACAGGTTGAAGTAGAATACGGATTCTATAAGATGTCTAAAGCGGCTAACGACTTCCAAGGAACTAATCAGGAATTCTTAAATCAAATGAGACAACAAGGTGAAGCTCAAAAGAAACTTAACGATGAAATGATGGCAGCTAATACTATGGCTCGAGATGCTATTCATAGACAAGCTGGTGAAATGCTTGCGTTATCATCTACTGCATCTAAAGTTCAAAAAACGTTTAGCAACCTTAAAAACCCAGTATACAGTCTTAGTAATGGATTTCTATCAATGGCTAACGGTCTTAATGAAATAGCTAAGGCTGGTGACCCAGCTGTAATAGCTGTATCTATGCTAGGGCCTACAGCTAATGCTAAAGAGCTTAACGACTTAATTAGACAAATAGGTGTTCAACTACAAGCTTTGCCTATGATAGCTATGGCTGCGGCTGCCGCCACTGCTTTAATGTTTGGTTCTTTGCATAAAGCTGCTAAAGAAAGCGTGGCAGGATACGAAGAAACCTTCTCTAACATGACGAAAAAAGTCAGGGAAGCTTTGCAACCTATGGTAGATGTGTTTGCTGCTGTATCAATGGCGATTTATAAATTTATAACCGTCATAGCAGAAATGACTATAGCGTTTAACGAAGCTCATCCAGTTATAGCTAAAATCATTCAAGGATTCTTGATGCTTATACCAGTTCTAGCTTTAGTACTATCACCATTAGCGTTAGGTATACCATTAATAAAAGGGTATATGGCTGCATGGGCATCTGTTAGTTTCATAGTAATGCCTATCGTAACTGGATTAGCTGCAATGGCTGGACCATTACTAGCTACTGCTGCTGCGATAACTGCCGGAGCTGCTGCTGTGGTATTGTTATGGAAAAATTGCGAAGGTTTTAGAAACGTTGTCACTGGATTGTGGGAAGGTTTTGCTAGTGGTGTGCAATGGGCATCTAATGCATTGACGTCTATATTAGTTCCTGCTTTTAACTTCGCTAAAAATGCATTCACTACTTTCGTGAGCGCTATAAATGATGCTATACACGGAGATTTTACTGCACTTGGTAACATCTTCACTAACTTAGCAACAAGTGTAACTACAGCGTTTAAAAACATGTTTACGTCGATTTCTACTTTCATTACAACAAGCATACCTAATGCTGTTGCTGCGTTCGCTGAAATGGTGCCAGCTATGGCTACTGCTATTACATCTAAAGCAAGCATGATGGTACAAGCTATTCAAGACATAGTTACTAATATGGTTACTGCTATAGGAACATTCACTACAGAGTTCATAGCTAAAGGCACAGAGTTCGTTACTAATTTAGCTCAAGGTTTTATCAACGGATCTCCAGCCGCTGTTGAATCTTTTGGTGCTATGTTTATGAGTATTCTTAGTGGTATCGGAGCATTTGCTGTTAACTTTTATCAAGCTGGAACAGAATTAGTGACGTCTCTTATTAATTCATTCTCTATCTTGCTACCAGCGTTGTTCAATGCTGGAGTTTCCATTGTGCAAGCAATTATCGATGGCATTGTTAGTGTATCTACAGCATTGTATAATTCAGCAACAGAAATCATTACTCATTTCACTAGCCTATTCAAAACATTAGGTCCAGAAGTGATGGCAACAGGCGCAGACATAATACACAACATAATTGCTGGTATAACTAGTGTGTTATCAAACTTATCATCTATTGCATCAGAAATCATAACAACCGTTATTAGTTACCTATCTACTAACTTACCTAAGTTTTTAGAAATAGGATCTAATATCATTCAGTCTATAATCGATGGCATTGTATCTAATTTACCGATGATAATGGATATATTCGTGCAACTGTTACCTACTATTGCAGCATTCATGCTAGGTGGTTTACCTGGATTATTAATTACAGTGGCTAGGTTTATGCCTGAGATAGCAAATGTGCTTATACCAGGTATTGAAACGGTGTCTAACGTGTTCGTTACGATGCTGAACAACATAACGAACTTTATAACTACACAATTACCTACTTTCTTGAATAAAGGTATGGAAATTCTAACAAATCTAATTAACGGAATTATTCAATCGTTACCTATGATCGTTCAAGTTGTGTTAAATGTTATTCAAACGTTTGTAACTAACTTAACTACGTCTCTACCTATCATTATTCAAGCTGGTATGGACTTGCTCAATGCATTGATAACAGGGATAACATCTATCATACCTGCTTTGTTACCACTGTTAATGCAAACGGGGTTAGCTTTATTCACAGCGTTGTTAGATGGCATTGTACAAGTGTTGCCAGTACTCATTCAAACGGTGTTAGATTTAGGTCTTATGATAATTGACACATTGGTCACTTTAATACCTCAATTACTTCAATGTGGTATAGATATATTGATGACATTGATTGACGGAATTGTGAATACGTTGCCCGCACTTATTGACGTTATAGTGTCTGTTGTAACCACTTTACTGGATACGATAATAACGTCACTGCCTATGATTATAGATGCTGGTATCGCTGTTCTTATGGCATTAATTGACGGTATAGTTGAAACTTTACCAAAATTAATAGATGCTGCTATTAATCTTATCACTAAGATAATAGAAACAATTATTCAGAACTTACCTAAAATCATTGAAGCTGGTGTTAAAATATTAACTTCATTAATAGATGGTATAGTGAAAATAATTCCTAAATTAATTGAAACATCGTTGAAACTTATAGTTAAAATAGTTGAAACGATTATTCAAAATCTACCGAAGATTATCGAAGCTGGTGTGAAAATTCTTAAGGCTCTTATTGATGGCGTTTTAAAAATTTTACCTGAATTAATTCAATTAGCACTAAAATTAATTACTACTATCGCTCAAGCAATAATTCAAAACCTTCCTAAAATCATTGAAGCCGGTGTGCAAATACTAAAATCTTTAGTTTCAGGTGTATTAAAGACCCTCAGTGAATTAACAAAGGCGTTCGCTGTTGATGTCTGGAACGCTATTAAAAAAGCAGCTAGCGACATCGCTAAGAAAGCAGTTGATTTAGGGAAGGACATAATCAGAGGCATTATTAAAGGCATTTCTGGAATGGGTAAAGAATTATTTGGTTCTATGAAGTCATTATTGGACAGTGCTATCAATCAAGCTAAAAGTTTCTTAGGAATAAAATCTCCATCAAGGCTATTCGCGTCAGAAGTTGGACGTTGGATTCCAAGTGGTGTTGGTATGGGTATAGAGGATAACCAAGATGACCTTAATTACTCTGTTAAAACGATGGTGGATGGTGCTGTAGATACGGGTAATTTAGGAGTGAGAGGAAAAGCCGTTGCTTCTAATACAAATACTGTAACTAATCATACACCAGTAACAGTTGAACTTAATTATTATGGCAATGATCCGCAAGATGCAGAATCTATGTTAGACATTCTAGAAGCTGGAATAAATCAACGACAATTACAAGTAGCGTTTAGTAAAGGAGTTGTTTTGCCAACATGATAAAACCTTATATAAAAATAAAACATCCTGATGGCAGCGAGTTTCAAACAGATGTGATGGGTCTTAAAATGCTTGATTTTGACCCATCATCATTACAGTTTGAATATGCAACAGATACTGTAGATATGGGCATAGGTAGCAGAGTGTTGGGTTCAAAAGTTAATGAACGAACTCTAAAAGCTGTATTCGACTTCTACTACGATAACATGGATTCTTTTCGCAGAACGGAAATGAAAATTGCTGAAGTTTTCGGATTAACACAAGAAGTTATTATCTCTGAATCTATAAACCTATGGAAACAATATCGTGTTAGGTGCAAGCCATACACGATAGACAGAGGAAATGGTGTTAAAGCAAGGTTAACATTAGAATTTTTGTTACCTAGTGGTTTAGCTGAATCATTTAACGTTGAACACGATTCTTTTACTGTATCGAATGAAGATATTATTTATACGAATAACGGAACATATGAAATTGATCAAAGAAATGATGCTGAAATGTCCATAACTATTGTTGGTGCTACTTCTAATCCGAAAATTACAAATAAATCTACTGGTGATGTTTGGAGTTACAACGGATCTACTGTCGTTGGCGATAAGCTTGAATTGAAGAATTACACAACATACAAAAATGGTGTAAACGTTCTTGATAAGACAAACAAAGCTGTCATAACTTTTAAGCCAGGTAGAAATGTATTAAGCATAACCGGAGCCAACAATGCACAGTTGATAATAAACTCAAGAAATTACTTTAAATAAAGGGGTGTAAATGTGAATAAATACAGAATGAAGTTGGACATCAAAAACCCAAATTACACACCTGAACCAATGATGAAACAAAATGACACAGTGGAATTTGTGTGTGATTTATATGATAACGACGTACCAATAACTTTGACCGATGCAATGTATATTGCAATTGGGCATGAACGACCAGATGGTATAAACGTTAATGTATTAGGTACTAAAACGGGTGCCAATCAGGTTACATTCGGTACTTACAGACCAATGAACTCTATCGTTGGAAGAGTTAAAGCTACTGTTCAGATTTATAACGGCAACGTCCGTATTTCGACATTATCATTCACTTATATAGTTGAACGTGATCCATCTTTAATTATTCCAAATGATGAAGATAAGACCCTTATTCAGCAGGTATTAGGTGAAGGTAGCAAGGCTATAAAAGATGCTGAAGATGCAGCTATTAGGGCTAATGCAGCTGCTGATAAAGCTGAGCAAGCTGCAACTAATGTAGGTAATGCGGTGACAGATGCAAATAACGCTGCGCAATACGCTAAAACACAAGGCGACTATGCTAAAAACCAAGCAGCTATTGTAGATTCGAAAAATGTTATCGTGGAGAAACAAATACAAGACAGCACTAAAGTTATTCAAGATACAAATGCAGCACTTCAAGAATCTAAGGATACTACTGCAGAAGCTAATACCGCTATAGGGTTAATGGAACTACTTATTGACAACACCGAACATAAGGGTGAGTGGGATGCATCAACGCAGTATCACAAGAACAACATTGTAACCAAAAACGGTTCATCATTTATGGCTATCAACGATAACATAGATACTCCACCTCCATCTTTGCCAGTAATATCGAATGGTTCATGGTTATTGCTAGCATCAAAAGGTGAGCAAGGTGAACAAAGTGCAGCTACTAAAATTCTTGGTACATTAAACAATGTTAGTGAGTTGCCACCTTCTGGAGAATTAGGTGATGGTTATATAATCGGTGTTTTCCTTTATGTTTGGACAGGTTCTCAATGGGATAATGTAGGTGAAATCAAAGGACCAAAAGGAGATAAGGGAGACCAAGGTGATAGAGGTCCAAAAGGTGACAAAGGTGATAAAGGTGACCAAGGTATCCAGGGTCCTCAAGGAGAACAAGGGCCGCCTGGAGAAAACTCTGATTTAACAGAAATCAAACAAAAAGTAGACGGTCTACAAACTACTGTTACTAATCATACAGGCAATAACGAAATCCACGTATTAAAACCTCAAAAGGATAAGTGGGACAAAGCACTACAGCCTAATACTTATGATGGTAGTAGTATTATTCGTAATCTTGGTGAAGGTTATGCAGAGAGGGTACTTCCGGTTACAGGTTGGAAAAATAACAATATCAAGTCGGAGATGCTAGAAATAACAATACCTACTGATAAAGAGATTGATGGAATCTTAGAATTAACTATTACATCTACATTCGCTAATAGTGATGCGACTGGTGGAGCAACTGTGAGATACAATCTAACAGCAAATGTAGGAATTATTCATAGACAAGTGCAAGAAATAACAAATATTACAGAGTACTTTGCTAATCAGTTCTATGTTGACAAAATGATAGTTGAAAATAATATGTTCCGTATTCGTATATTTAAACGAAGTGCAAGTAATCCTATTCGTGTTCATGTTGAGTATACGACATGGAGAGGAAATGCTTTTGATGTATTGAATTCCATTCAACAAAACACATATGAACTTAATGGTCTTATTGATACTAACCTGTATCCTATACAAAGAAGTTTAGCCTTACCACCACCTATAAATGCAGTACTAGGAACTGGTTGGAGTTTACGTGCAGGCAATTTCTTAACGTATTATAAAGATGCATTTGGAGTTGTTCATATACGAGGACGGGTTGATAGAAATGGAGGAACACCATTAATAACAACGTTACCTGTCGGGTATAGACCTTTAGTTAAATTTGAGAGTTCGGCTCAGATGGGTGCACAATCAATAACATATCTAGACATGGAAACAGACGGTAGACTACTAGCTGTATATGTTCCTGACGGAGGCAATGTACTTGTAGATGTTTCGTTTAGGACTACTTAATTGAAAGGAGGCTTGCACACAATGTACGCATATAAAGTAGATAGTGAAGGCTATATTGTCGATAGCTATGTAATCGGTGGAGATGTGTCAGTTCCTGACGAATGTATTACTGTTCAACTACCACAACCATTATTATTTTATCGTCCAAAATGGAATGGCACAAAATGGATTGAAGGTGCTACTCAAGAAGAAATTGATGAAATCACTAAAGTTGAACCATCTCCACCTACTGAAACAGAACAAACTATTGAGTTACTAAAAAAACAAAACCTAGCTTTATCTAAAATGAACACCCAACTTTCAAACACTAATGCAGAATTAAAGAAATCCATCGCTTTACATGACGGTATCATTTCAGAACTTGTATTAAAAATGTTCGATGAAGATATAGAGGTGTCAAATGGATGATGTAAAATACATTCTAATATTCTTAACAAACAAGGTTGTTGGTGGAAAAATGAAGTTCTATACTGTTCCTTCTCAGTTAAAACAAGGTGTGTATGAAAATTTAAAAAAAGTAAATAAAGAATATTTAGCAGTAGGTTATGAGCCTCCTGTTGCAAACTAATTGTTCCATAATCCATAAGGAGCGACGGTTAAATTTGAATACCAGGAAGGAGCTTTATAATGGACGAAATAGTATTAAATGAACTAAAAGAAGTAAAAGAACTGCTCCAGGTTGTTATGAGTAGCCAAGAGCAGAATGGGAATCGCATTATTCAAATATTATCAAATATAGAGGGACGCCTATATTCTATTGAGGAGAGTATAACTTGGATAAAAAATGGCGGTAATTATCTTGGTGATGCAAAAGGACCTGCGGGTGTACCAGGATTATAAAATCGAGTGGTGATTTTTTATTAAAAGGAGGTGGTAGTTATAATACAGGTAACTTCAAGAATTGGTAGTGGAACTGTCACCAAATACAAAAATCTAACAGTGTATGAGGAGCTTAACGGCACTTATACACTGTCTTTTATTGCCTTGAATACAAAAGACAACGAAGGTTATCGATTCTTAATAGATGAATCGTTAATACAGTATGACGGCGTGGAGTACCGTATCAAGCAAACAAAAGCGAATATGCTTGGTACCGAGGTAACAGCTTTCGCTAATTTCTTTGACCTTGGAGGAGAAAGACAAGAAGAAATTTACGGTGGTACCAAAGAGTTCGACGACTTTATGGCATTTGTATTGAAGAATACTGGTTGGACATTTACTAATGTTGATGTTAGTGGTACTTATTTTATACCGAATTTCGGTCATGACAGCGTGTTAAAACTGTTAAATGGCTTATGCCAGCTGTATGGATGCGAATATAAAATCATGCCTAACAAGCATTTACTTATCGCTAAAAAGATTGGTCCTAAAGAATTGTATCAATATCGATATAAAGTGAACATCAAAACAATAGCGAAAGTAACAGATTCAACATCATTAAAAACCGTCGTTACTGGTCGTGATGCAGAAGGTACTAGTTTCACTTATAAATCACCTAATGTTGCATTATTCGGAGAAATTAAAGCTGATGATGTTGAAAGTAATGATTTACGTGGCGCAGATGAAATGCTACCATTCCTTCAATCACAGATTCAAGACTACCCTGATATGACACTAGAACTGGATACTATAGAGATTGTAAACAGAGAACTTGGTGAGACAGTTTGGCTGATTCACGAACCTATGGGCATCGAATTTGAAACTCGTATCTTAGCACAAAAGAAAATGATTCGTGATGGTAAGTTAATAGTTGTTTCTGCAGTTTTAGGGACAAAACTTCCTAAGTCCCAGTATGATGCTATCGTTGGTCAGCAAATGCAGTTAAAAGAAAATAGAGACGAATATAGGTCTTTAATTTCTCAGACAAATGATAATATCGTGCTACAAGTAGAGAACATCAATAAATCCATAGCCAAAATAGATTTAAAAGCTGATGAGATTGATTTATCAGTGAACAACCGTATTACTAATGAAATGGCGAAAATAAATTTACGTGCTGATAACATTCAACTTGAGGTTAATAATAACCAGCAACAAATCGCTAGAATAGATATTAAAGCTGATAGTATCAGTCAAACCGTTACTAACAATAAAGCAGAACTAGATGCTTTAGATGGTAGGGTAGGTACAGCAGAATCAGAAATTTCACAGAACGCTTACCAAATATCATTAAAAGTTAGCCAAACAGATTTTAATGGTAATACGATAGTCAATAAAATTAATTTGGATTCATCCGGTGTTCAAATATACGGACGTAATATCGATCTTCATGGTGCAGTAAATGTACTGTCTGAAATAACTGGGGAACTAGGAGTAATAAACACTGGTACATTAAATTCAGTTAATATCAACTCAGCAAATATAGATATACATGATGATGTGAAAATAGGTAGAAATCTAACGTTACAAGGCAGTGGTGCTAATAAAATAACGTTTTCTGATATGACTTCAATTACATCCGATGGAGCAGGTAGTATACTGATAGACTTATTTAATAACTTAGACGTTCAAGCTTACAAAACTATTTTTTGGAGAAATGTTGATTTTAGTAATGCTAATGTGACAGGATTACGCGGTGTTTTCTTTAATGGTAGCAACCGTTGTTATTTGAAAGATGAAAGAGGAAACGATATATGTTATTGGGCAGCAACACCAGCATAAAATAGAAACGGAGATTAAGATATGAACTATCAATTAATATTAAAATCAGGTGAAATATTCAATATGTCAGGAGCTAATATAAATGCAGGAGAATTAACAGCTTTCCTAAATAATCCCAATGTGATGTTTGCAAATTTTGGTGATATGATTTTACACAAAGAAGAAATTAGAAGATTAATACCTATAAAGAAAGAAGAAAAATCAGAGTAATAGGTAGAGATTAATTACCTTTAAATAGTGAGTTAGATAGTAAACGCAAGCAAAAGCTTAGCGTTATTTTTTATGCATTTTTAGTGCTGTGAGAGCAATCGAGATGGGCAACAGTACATGTTACTGAATCTCGATGCTTCTGGCAGCGTTGTTTATTTTAATTAAATAGGGCAAAGGATAGGTGATGGCAAGTGACAGTGGAATTAGGGATTGTATTAACGATTTTATCGCTAATAGTGGCTGTGCAAGGGTATCAGCTTAACAAGACCAAAAGCATTAAGGATGATGGCAAGCAGTCGGCGCAAGTGAGTGCACAGCTCCAATATATCAGTAAGGGTGTCGATGACATCCGAATCGATATTAAAGCTAACGAGAAACAAATGCAGGTCCTCGGTGAACGCGTTACACGGGTAGAGGAATCATCTAAGCAAGCACACAAACGAATCGATAAAATGGAGGGTTTAACACATGAAAATTAACTGGAAAGTACGATTACAACACAAACAATTTTGGGTGTCATTAATCGCATTACTTATCGTGCTTGCTAATCAAATAGCAGGTATTTTTAATGTCGATATTACGATTTACAACGACCAAGTAACAGCTATTTCTGAGACCGTGCTGAGCATTTTAGCTTTATTGGGTATTATCATCGACCCGACAACTCAAGGGACATCAGACAGTGATCAAGCTCTTCAATATGACAAACCAAAGGATGATGAGTAATGACATATACATTCAAACAAAATTTATTATCTTCTAGCAAATATCCAATAAAGGCACCGTATGCCATGACACCACAATTCATCACAGTACACAATACTGCTAATGATGCATCAGCAGCTAATGAGGTCAAATACATGATAACTAACAGTAACCAAGTATCTTATCATGTTGCTATCGATGACAAAGAGGTCATTCAAGCTCTACCTTTCAACCGTAATGCTTGGCATTGTGGGGATGGACAAGGTAAAGGGAATAGACAAAGTATTGGTGTTGAAATTTGCTACAGCAAAAGTGGTGGGGCTCGTTATGCTGCTGCTGAAGAAAATGCAGTGCAGTACATTGCTAAGTTATTAAAACAATATGGTTGGGGCATTGATCGTGTTAAAAAACATCAAGACTGGAACGAAAAATACTGTCCTCATCGTATCTTAAGTGAAAATCGATGGAATAGCTTCTTGAAACGAATTGAGCAGGCTATGAAACAAACAACACCAGTTAAACCAAAGGAGGAAATAAAGATGGCAAATTCACTAACGTCAACAGGTAAAGAGGATTTAAAAGGATTACTGAAAGAAACTCATAAACGAGGTATTTTAAAGATTGATCATAGTGACAGAGTAGGTTCAATGACTGATGGCGAAGCTTTAAGTTTACTGATTTCAGTAGTTAAACGTACATTATAAGATACAAAATGACCAGGTAATCACAAATTTCTGTGAGCCTGGTCATTTTTACGTTTATTATTTGATTTTATATTCTTGTTTACCTAACTCTTTACCCATAGCACCTTGTTTGGCAACTAATGTAACTGGAGTTTCTAAATCATCTAACTCATAAGCAATGGCATGCTCTACAGTGCCGCCTTTTTTAATATTTTCCATTTGTGTTTCCAAAAATCTATCGTCAGGTAATGCCCCAACTCCTAATTCATTCACAGCGTTTGGATTGTTGTCCTGAATCGCTGTAAATACAGCTATCCATGCTATTCCTGGATCAATCTCTTTATCACTTAAGTTTGTTGTTTCATACCAAATTGCGAATACTGGTTTCTCACCATGTTCATTACCTTTTTGGCCAACAGGAATAACTTTAGTTTCAGTGATCTTTATTTTCAAATCCTCTATTTTCACTTCATTGTCTTTGAAATAAACATCTTCACTTTTCTCTTCTTTAGCTGTATCTTTTTCACCAGTAGATGCAGTAGTAGTTTCCTCTTTCGGTTTTTCATCCTTTGATTCATCTGCGCCACATCCAGCTAATCCAAGTGACAATACTAGTGCTGTGCTAAAAATTAATGTTTTCTTCATTTGTAAAGTAGTCTCCTTCATTGTATATATTTGTATCAATTAAATTATATCAATAATAGGAAGTATTGTCAGTGTTGTTTTAAACGCATTAAACTAGCGAAATGGTCTATATTTATAGTTCATCGATTAGAATATGTGAAATGCACAAATACTAAAGTATGGACATCGAGACATTACACATTAAAGCTATCTACTATTTTGAACATATGAGATCTAATTGTGAATTTTTAAATGTTTATTCTTACGCGGAAGAAGGAGATGAAAATTTTGCTTTCTTTGGATTGTTCAGATGCAAACGCAGGGTAATGGTAAAAAAAGTTATTCTCACACCTAGTGGTGAATTAGTAGCGATTATTTCACTCTAGTTGTGTGGTATTTTGTCGAATATTGTAATAACCTTGCATTTATTTTTGAATTGGGCTTGAAACCCATTCCAATATAATGATTCCAGTGCTACCATAAAAGCGACAAATGAAAAAAACCACATCTCAAGGTGCAACTTGAAATGTGGCAATAATCAGAGTAACATTCACTCCAACAAAAACTATATGTATTGTACCATTTAAACAATGCAATTAGAAGTGGATGTCCTCGATACCTGGGAGGATAAATTATGCATAACCAAACTATTGTGCAAAAAGCATTTATTAAAATTATGGAAGAGCGAGTTTTCCAAGTAGCATTTGAAAAAGCTAATGAAGACAAACTTTATATTGAATATGATAACGAAAGAAGAATGACATTTGAGTTACTAAACGAATCATTGACAACTGATAGACAAAGATATCTTCTTAATAATCTAGAATATGCTTGGAATTTTGTAGAGCGAATAATGCAAGAATATGCATACCGTCAAGGTTTACAAGATAGCCAGATGATTCACAAGGAAATGAATAATTTTGGTATTGATGTTACAAAGGAAAGTATGAATATTACATTATGCAATAAATCAAACGATCTCTAGAATTGATCTCTAGAATTGAAAAATAGAAAGTCACTCGAAAAAACAAGTGACTTTCTTCTATTATTATATATTTTAAATTATCTAGTTAAACTCTACTCTTACATTATAAAGATAGGGTCACAATATGAGTGACCCTATTATGACCCTTACATATAATACGAGGTTGGTGTTAATTGACGAAAGAAATTTTATAAAAGTTATAAAAATATAAAACTTTCAACGAGAATGATAGAGCGTGGTGCTCTGTGAATTTATACGCATATAAGAACGTAAAAAACCAGGTCTACGCGGCGCTCGTCGTGCACCTCAGTTCTCAAAACGTTAATCATACGATTATCAACGTTTTCAAGCCCTTTCCCGGTTCTGTCGGGAAAGGGTTTTTTGTATGCCTTGAGACCCTTTGCTATGTGAGTGGTTCTGGCAAGCTGGTAGCTATGGACAAGAAAATACCCCAAACGCACAATAAAGTTTGGTCTGGTCAACCGACTTCATGCGAAAGGGGCACCCAAATGTTAATGCGATAAGAAAGTATAAAAAATGGCAGGTAGCTTTAAATTAGGAGTCACAGATACCTACCAAAAAGATAGATACAATTCTTCTTTTATAACAGAAAAAGGACTGGGACAAAACTGACCAAACCCTTAAAAAGCGCGAGAAATCAATTTTAGAAACGTTGATTTCTCGCGCTTTTCTGATGAGAATTATTCATAAACCTTTCCACAATAAGTTCAATGCTTCGCCGCATAAAACTGGCGATGAAGTTTACGAACTTCCTCCACAAGCTCAGGAACAGGGCCTTCTATTGTAGTATCACGTATGACTTCATGAATAGGCAAACTGCGTACACGTGATGTATAAACGACGTCCATTGCATTCAGCCATTGTGTTAACTGTTTTGAGGAACTTACATAAACAATCCTACCTAAGCCAACCCAGCCGTGAGCGGCAGCGCACATTGGGCAATGTTCGCCAGAGGTGTATACGGTTGCCTTGCTTCGCTCTTCAGTAGTCATGTTTTCAGCAGCCCAACGTGCCAGCGCAAATTCCGGATGCTGAGTATAATCCCCGCCCGAAACATGATTATGGTCTTCCGCAAGCGCGTCTCCGTTAGCAGAAACGAGAACTGAACCGAATGGCTCGTCTCCAACCTGCAAAGCAAATTTTGCAAGTTCAATACAGCGTCTTAGATGCTTTAAATCTGTCTCGTTTATCATGTTGAATCCTCCTTGAATATTAGAAGTAACTTACAATATTAAGTAATGAACTTTCATAAACGCTTTCCAATTAACGAGCCATTGCCTAAGCTTTACCTATTATTTTCTGCTCCAACTTTTATTAATATGTTGTCGAATTTCATGAAATCCTAGTTTTCGTGCACGTTGCAACGGTGTCATCCCATCTCTATCACCAATACTTGTATCAGCGTCATGATTGAACATGCCCGCGTTGAAGCAGGATAATCGTTATGCCTCTTTCCGATTCTCGTTTCATCGTTCATTAAAAATATGGTAACATGAAGATATTTAAACAAAAAATATATTAATACTATCAATTACTTAAGTTTTTCATATATAAAAGGAGGTTTTCTTCGATGGACATAAGACAACTGCGATATTTTATTGCAATTGTAGAGGAAAAAAGCATTTCAGCTGCTGCGAAGAGACTGCATCTTTCTCAGCCTCCATTAAGTCAACTATTGAAAGCAATGGAAGAAGAACTAGGCTCAATATTAATAGTGAGAAGCAAAAAACATTTAGAAGTAACGGAGGCAGGGAAAGCCTTATATAAATATGCTTTACAAATGATTCAGTTAATGGACGAGGCAAAGATGGAAGTGAAGGAAGTAGGAAGCGGAGTAAAAGGTAGACTAACGATAGGCGTAAATACGTTTTCGGATGTTTCGTTACCTGAAATCCTCCATCAATTTCGAAATCACTACCCTAAGGTGACGTTTAAAATTCAGCAAAATGAGTCTGCTGTACTTTGTCAATTAGTAAGAGATCGTGTAATTGAGTTAGCAATTATTCGATTACCGCTTGAGTTAAATGACTTTTCAGTTGTCCATCTTTATAATGAACCCTTCTATTTCATCACATCTAATAAACAGAAACCGTTCAATCATGAAGTAACACTTACAGACATTCAAAACTATCCGCTTATACTACCAAGTACACAAGGTTTAGGTGTTCATTATTTGATTTTGGAAGCTTTTTCTCGAATGAATTTAAATCCTGATCTAGTTGGTGAGTGCTCAGATATTTCTCTTTTAATGGATTTAATTTCATCTGATTTTTGCACGTCGATTGTTCCAGAGACATTGCTTAAACGTCATAAAGGGTATGCTATACATGCTTATAAAATTTCAGGTGCAACTGAGTTTTCGTCACCTGTTGGTTTAATATGGATGAAGAATTATCGCTTGTCCAATACCGCTGAACACTTTATCGAATTACTAAAAAATCATTTGCAACTGTATACATAACTGCATAGAGTTTCAAAAACCTTGTCACTTCACTTTAGTGACGGGTTTTTTGCGTTCTTTAATGCTAGAAAAATAAACATATATCAAGTATTTGCATTTACCAATAAAAAGTTACCGCTGAATTAGTAATTAACAAGTGATGAGTATTTAATGTGGAAATGGTTGATACTACTTATAGATGGATTATTTTATGCTAAAAAATGGAGGTTAGTACCTATGAAAAAGCTATTAATAGTATCACTTGCAACAATGGCACTACTTGCTGCATGTCAAAATAAAGCAGATGTTAAAAAAATGGAGGAAGTCAAAACAGAAAATACTGCAGATAAAAGGCAAGTAGAAATAACAAAAGGTCAAGCAAATGCCAATATTCTTAATAGCACAAACTGGCAGGGCACAAAAGTTTACGATAAAAATAAAAAAGATTTAACGGCTGAAAATTCAAATTTTATTGGTTTAGCCAAATATGACGCTGAGTCAGGACGTTATGAATTTTTCGATCCAAATACAGGTCAAAGCCGCGACGATAAAGGTGTTTTCTTTATTACGAATGATGGAAAACATAGAATATTGATTTCAGAAACGAAAAATTACCAAGCAATTGTTGAAATTACTGAGCTAACAAACAATATGTTCACGTATAAACGAATGGGGAAAGATGCAAATGGTAACGATGTAGAAGTATTCGTTGAGCATGTCCCTTATAAGGATAAAAAGCTTACATTTACTGGACCAGATAAAACTTTAAATACTTCTACAGGCACTATCGTAAAAGATATTGATGGAGATAAGATTTTAGCTGATACGCTTTGGCAAGGAACCGTTGTATTAGATGTAAACAAGAATGATGTAACACAGTATAATACAAATTTTATTAGCCTTGCGAAATATGATGCTAATACGAATAAATATGAATTTTTCAATCCTGAAACAGGTAAAAGTCGTGGTGACTATGGTTACTTTAATGTGATCGATGGAAATAAATTAAGAGCTCATGTTTCAATTGGTGACAAAAAATATGGGGCTGTGCTCGAAATAACTGAGCTAAATAATAAGAAATTCACATATAAAAGAACTGGTAAAGATAAAGACGGTAAGGATATAACAGTATTTGTCGAGCATGAGCCTTATACAGGTAAGTTTAAACCAGAATTTACACTAAAATAAACGGCAATAGTCCTCGTACAGATCAAACTCTCAAATTCAATACTTGAGAGTTTTTTTTACTTTCTGGCATAGTTTAATCACTAACTTCGTACACTGAATGTAAAAGGGTGGTGGATATAGGTGAAGCGCTGGCTTGCACTAGGAGTAATTATGCTGATGAGTATAGTGGTCGTGGCATACGAAACGAATGCTTCGGACCGCAACTTCTTCTTACCGGACCCACTTGGTGGCCTGAAAATAGTTATTGATGCGGGGCACGGAGGTCAGGATGGAGGGGCTTCAAAGGGCGAAGTAATTGAAAAGGAGATTACACTTGCAATTGCTCAGCATGTGGAGAAGCAATTAAAGAAAAAAGGCGCAACTGTCATAATGACACGAACAAAAGATGGAGATGTTATCGACGAACACGCGTCATCAGAAAAGTATGGAACATTGAGAGAACGAAAGAAGCAGGACATCTTTTTAAGAAAAGATATAGTAGAAAAAGAAAAACCGGATCTTTTTATTACTATTCATGCAAATGCCATTCCTGAAACAAAGTGGCGTGGTGCACAGGTGTTTTATCATAAAGAGGGACATGCTGAAAGTGAATTATTAGCCAAGAGCATTCAAGAATCTATTCGTACTAATTTGAAAAATACCGATCGAGAAGCGTTATCTATAAAACAAATATATTTACTGAAAAAAGCTGAGGTACCTGCTGCTCTAGTAGAAACAGGGTTTATAAGTAATGATGAGGAACGTGCACTATTAACTGATAAAAAATACCAAGAAAAAATGGGAGATGCAATTGTTGAAGGTATTGAAGCGTATTTATTAGCTAAAATTGAATAGAGCAACAACACAACGTAAATCAAATCATTTATGATATACTAACATTGAGATAATATAAGGGGAGTGTTCGTCGTGATAACTGAACAACAAGTACATGAAATATTAGGACAACTACAAGATCCATTTTTACATAAATCACTTGCAGAAACAGACGGTGTTACAAATGTAGCAATAAAAGAAGAGAAAAATCATGTCAGTGTAAAAATTGCGATTGCAAAAACAAATACACCTGAACAATTACAGTTCCAAATGAAAATTGTTGAAATTTTGAAAGAAGCGGGTGCTGATACAGTTGGTATTCGTTTCGAAGAGATGTCTGCAGAAAAACTTCAAAGCTTCCGTGGAGTTGCAACTGAGGCTGAGGCACAAGATATTTTATCTCCGCTTAGCACGGTACAAGTTATTTCAATTGCCTCTGGTAAAGGCGGTGTAGGGAAATCTACAGTATCAGTTAACTTAGCTGTTGCATTAGCTCGTCTAGGTAAGAAGGTTGGCCTGATTGATGCTGATATTTATGGATTCAGTGTACCTGATATGATGGGTGTTACAGATATGCCAAAAGTGGTAGACAATCGAATTTTCCCTGTTGATCGCCTTGGAGTGAAAATGATTTCAATGGGCTTCTTTGTTGAAAATAACGCACCAATTGTATGGCGTGGACCAATGTTAGGTAAAGTGTTAGATCAGTTCTTCCGTGATGTAGAATGGGGCGAGCTAGATTATCTACTATTGGATTTACCACCAGGTACAGGTGACGTTGCATTAGATATTCACCAGATGCTTCCTTCATCTAAAGAAATTGTCGTAACAACACCACATCCAACGGCAGCGTTCGTTGCAGCTCGTGCAGGTGCAATGGCTCTACAAACAGACCATGAAATTTTAGGTGTTGTTGAAAATATGGCATGGTATGAATCGAAATCAGGTGAACGTGAATTCGTTTTCGGTCAAGGTGGAGGTCCGAAATTAGCAGAAGAGCTACGTTCAGAGCTACTAGGCCAAATTCCTCTTGGTCAACCTGACTGGTCAGATGCGGATTTTGCACCTTCTGTTTATGCTGAAAAACACACAACAGGCCAAATTTATTTAGACATCGCGACGAAAATCATTAATAAATTAAATAAATAATGAAAACGGATTTCCTCAAACAATGGAGGAAATCCGTTTTTACATATAAGGGGTTACTGAGTGCTCTTTTCTTCTTTGTTTGTACCTTCACTGCCAGCTGCTTTTTTACCGCCTTCAGCTTTCCCAGCTTCACCGCCGCTCTTCTGAATAAGCTCCTGCCATTTTGCTTGCATAAGTGGACTTTCTATCGTTTCTTTCACAATTTCCTCCACTTGTTTCCTCATGTTGGAGGATTTTAAAATAGTCTCTAACTGTTTTTGCATATCTGGCTGACCAAAGAAAGCCTCCATATCCTTTTGGAAAGCAGGGTCTTTCATTAATTCCTTCATAATATCCTGCTGCTGCTTTTGCATACTTTTAGCTACCGTTTCTTTAAATTTTGGATCTTCAAATGTTTTCTTCCAAAATTCTTCTGCTTTCGGGGAAAGCAAGGTTTCCTCGGTAGCCTTCTTCACTTCTTCATGTTCCAAAACCAATAATTCACGGAAACTAGGGTCCTCTAAGAGCTGTCGCAACGCCTTTTTACCATCCTCGGTTTGTAAAGAGTCAATCATTATTTTTTTTATTTCATCATAGGACATGGTAGAGGTTTTCTCTTGTGAACAGGCAGAAAGAAAAAGTATTAGAAATAGTAATAAGGTAAATTTTCGCATTAATAATCAGTCCTTTCTATAGATAGACTCTTTCAATTATTGTTCACATTTACGATGACTTTATGTATTGGTTAGGATGAGAAATAGCTTTTTTAACGATGCATTGTTAAAATGAATACAGATATACATTGAGAAATTGGGGGACTTTTAGTTGTGACGATACGAAATTGGGCAAAGTTTTTCTTCTTTGCGATGCTCGTTGGTGGCGCAGTCAACGGAATTTGCAGTTTATTTATTCGATGGGAATTCTTCCAACCATATGCAGCAAATGGTCAATGGGGTGAATTCTTGGCCGGACTTTTATGGATGGTCTTCTTAGGATTTACAATGAGTGTTATTGCACAGGCAGGCTTTTTTGCGTATTTAACGCTCCATCAAGTGGGAGTTAATATTTTCAGAACACTGACATTATGGAATTGGGTACAGCTGTTATTAATTGCTATTACTATTTTCGATATTATTTTCTTCCGTTTTGTACCTGGCATCAAGGATGGGCAAAGTTGGGTATTCTATATTGGCTTGTTAATTGTATTAATATTCGGAGCCATAGCAACAGCCGTTCAAAAAGTAAAATTAACAGGAAAAAAACATGTTTTCATTTCAGCTTTATTTTTTATGGTTGTCGTTACAACATTGGAATGGACAATTGCATTAATGGGTCGTGATGAAAATATTAACGAGTATGTTGCATTATTACTATTTCCACTACTCGCGGTAAATGCTTATCAATTATTAGTATTACCAAAATATAATGCGAAATCCGATGAGGATCGTCAAAAATTAGAAGCACGCCGTAAAGCACGTCTTGAACAAGCAAAAAATGCATAATATTTAAAGAAAAAGTTGCCCCTAGAAAACGTAGGTGGCAACTTTTTTGTTAGGGTGATTTTTTAGTTTGCACTTTATAGCCAAATATATTTTCCTCAACCGACATAAATTTATTTTGTTGTAGAAATGTGTTTAGCTCTTTTAACGAGATTTGATTATTTTGGTGTAAAGAAATAAAAACAAAATCGCCCTTTTGTAATTTAGGTGTTTTTTCTCCTTTCCAGATTAGAGAGGGAGAAAGTATATTCATCTGCTGTTGGAATAAGTTTTTTTGTAAATCCTGAGAATATTGGTGGTTTCGAGTTGCAAACCAAAGCGGTGTTTCTTTCATGTGCTTTTCGTAAATATTAATATCTTTTTGCACGACGGCAAGATCAATTGGTTTATCCACTGAATCCTCAGGTCCTAATAATCCTGTAGGTAGTTTTCTCTCTTGAATAATTTTTATGTGTTCGGGTGAACGTTCAATCCAAGCAGCATCTAACAAGAGAAGCAGATAAGGTGCTTTTACAGTTTTTAGCCAATCCAACAGAGTATCATCAGAAAAAGAAATTTCGACAATAAGTGATGTACCATAATATCCTTTTGTTACAACTGCTGGAGCTTCAGCGATGTTAAATACAGAAATCATAGTAGAATTTATCGGCTTTATAAAGACAAAGAGTATTACGATAAAAAGTAGTGAAACCAACGTTTTACGAAACATCATAACGACCTCGTTTCTAGATAAAAATAAAGTTCTTAAAAAAACTTATGATTTAGTGTTGACTTTCATGAATAATCGATGTTATTATGTATAAGTCGCCAAGAGGTGACGCATTAAACGAAAAAATGAACCTTGAAAACTGAACAAGCAAAACGTAATCAATAAAGTTTTAAGTAATTAACTTTCGTTAGTGAACGAAACAAAATTTTGGACATCAAACATGATGCCAGCAAAACAATTTGAGCTAATCAAATTTCTTTTTATGGAGAGTTTGATCCTGGCTCAGGACGAACGCTGGCGGCGTGCCTAATACATGCAAGTCGAGCGAACAGAAAAGGAGCTTGCTCCTTTGACGTTAGCGGCGGACGGGTGAGTAACACGTGGGCAACCTACCTTATAGTTTGGGATAACTCCGGGAAACCGGGGCTAATACCGAATAATCTATTTTACTTCATGGTGAAATACTGAAAGACGGTTTCGGCTGTCGCTATAAGATGGGCCCGCGGCGCATTAGCTAGTTGGTGAGGTAACGGCTCACCAAGGCGACGATGCGTAGCCGACCTGAGAGGGTGATCGGCCACACTGGGACTGAGACACGGCCCAGACTCCTACGGGAGGCAGCAGTAGGGAATCTTCCACAATGGGCGAAAGCCTGATGGAGCAACGCCGCGTGAGTGAAGAAGGTTTTCGGATCGTAAAACTCTGTTGTAAGGGAAGAACAAGTACAGTAGTAACTGGCTGTACCTTGACGGTACCTTATTAGAAAGCCACGGCTAACTACGTGCCAGCAGCCGCGGTAATACGTAGGTGGCAAGCGTTGTCCGGAATTATTGGGCGTAAAGCGCGCGCAGGCGGTCCTTTAAGTCTGATGTGAAAGCCCACGGCTCAACCGTGGAGGGTCATTGGAAACTGGGGGACTTGAGTGCAGAAGAGGAAAGTGGAATTCCAAGTGTAGCGGTGAAATGCGTAGAGATTTGGAGGAACACCAGTGGCGAAGGCGACTTTCTGGTCTGTAACTGACGCTGAGGCGCGAAAGCGTGGGGAGCAAACAGGATTAGATACCCTGGTAGTCCACGCCGTAAACGATGAGTGCTAAGTGTTAGGGGGTTTCCGCCCCTTAGTGCTGCAGCTAACGCATTAAGCACTCCGCCTGGGGAGTACGGTCGCAAGACTGAAACTCAAAGGAATTGACGGGGGCCCGCACAAGCGGTGGAGCATGTGGTTTAATTCGAAGCAACGCGAAGAACCTTACCAGGTCTTGACATCCCGTTGACCACTGTAGAGATATGGTTTTCCCTTCGGGGACAACGGTGACAGGTGGTGCATGGTTGTCGTCAGCTCGTGTCGTGAGATGTTGGGTTAAGTCCCGCAACGAGCGCAACCCTTGATCTTAGTTGCCATCATTTAGTTGGGCACTCTAAGGTGACTGCCGGTGACAAACCGGAGGAAGGTGGGGATGACGTCAAATCATCATGCCCCTTATGACCTGGGCTACACACGTGCTACAATGGACGATACAAACGGTTGCCAACTCGCGAGAGGGAGCTAATCCGATAAAGTCGTTCTCAGTTCGGATTGTAGGCTGCAACTCGCCTACATGAAGCCGGAATCGCTAGTAATCGCGGATCAGCATGCCGCGGTGAATACGTTCCCGGGCCTTGTACACACCGCCCGTCACACCACGAGAGTTTGTAACACCCGAAGTCGGTGGGGTAACCTTTTGGAGCCAGCCGCCGAAGGTGGGATAGATGATTGGGGTGAAGTCGTAACAAGGTAGCCGTATCGGAAGGTGCGGCTGGATCACCTCCTTTCTAAGGATATTTTCGGAATACAAACCTAGGGTTTGTAAGATTACGTTTTGCGTTCAGTTTTGAAGGTTCATTCTTCTGAATGAAACACTTCAAAACTTGTTCTTTGAAAACTGGATAAAACGACATTGAAATTGTAACAAACACATTTATTTTTTAAGTTTTTTATAGGCTTAATAACTTGGTTAAGTTATTAAGGGCGCACGGCGAATGCCTTGGCACTAGGAGCCGAAGAAGGACGGCACTAACACCGATATGCTTCGGGGAGCTGTAAGTGAGCTTTGATCCGGAGATTTCCGAATGGGGGAACCCACTACGTTTAATCGCGTAGTATCTTGACGTGAATTCATAGCGTCTTGAAGGCAGACCCAGGGAACTGAAACATCTAAGTACCTGGAGGAAGAGAAAGAAAAATCGATTCCCTGAGTAGCGGCGAGCGAAACGGGAAGAGCCCAAACCAAGAGGCTTGCCTCTTGGGGTTGTAGGACACTCAATACGGAGTTACAAAAGAGCGAGTTAGATGAAGCGACTTGGAAAGGTCCGCCAGAGCAGGTAAAAGCCCTGTAGTCGAAAGTTCGTTCTCTCCTGAGTGGATCCTGAGTACGGCGGAACACGTGAAATTCCGTCGGAATCCGGGAGGACCATCTCCCAAGGCTAAATACTACCTAGTGACCGATAGTGAACCAGTACCGTGAGGGAAAGGTGAAAAGCACCCCGGAAGGGGAGTGAAAGAGATCCTGAAACCGTGTGCCTACAAGTAGTTAGAGCCCGTTAATGGGTGATAGCGTGCCTTTTGTAGAATGAACCGGCGAGTTACGATTACGTGCGAGGTTAAGCTTTAGAAGGCGGAGCCGCAGCGAAAGCGAGTCTGAATAGGGCGAATTAGTACGTGGTCGTAGACCCGAAACCAGGTGATCTACCCATGTCCAGGGTGAAGGTGAGGTAACACTTACTGGAGGCCCGAACCCACGCACGTTGAAAAGTGCGGGGATGAGGTGTGGGTAGCGGAGAAATTCCAATCGAACTTGGAGATAGCTGGTTCTCTCCGAAATAGCTTTAGGGCTAGCCTCGTGATGAGAATACTGGAGGTAGAGCACTGTTTGGACTAGGGGGCCATCCCGGTTTACCGAATTCAGACAAACTCCGAATGCCAGATATTTATACACGGGAGTCAGACTGCGAGTGATAAGATCCGTAGTCAAAAGGGAAACAGCCCAGACCACCAGCTAAGGTCCCAAAGTAATCGTTAAGTGGAAAAGGATGTGGCGTTGCACAGACAACCAGGATGTTGGCTTAGAAGCAGCCATCATTTAAAGAGTGCGTAATAGCTCACTGGTCGAGTGACGCTGCGCCGAAAATGTATCGGGGCTAAACGATTCACCGAAGCTGTGGATTGACATCTACGATGTCAGTGGTAGGAGAGCGTTCTAAGTGCGTTGAAGTCAGACCGGAAGGACTGGTGGAGCGCTTAGAAGTGAGAATGCCGGTATGAGTAGCGAAAGACGGGTGAGAATCCCGTCCACCGTATGACTAAGGTTTCCTGAGGAAGGCTCGTCCGCTCAGGGTTAGTCGGGACCTAAGCCGAGGCCGATAGGCGTAGGCGATGGACAACAGGTTGATATTCCTGTACCACCTCCTCACCGTTTGAGAAATGGGGGGACGCAGTAGGATAGGGTAAGCGCGCCGTTGGTTGTGCGCGTCCAAGCAGTAAGGCGTGTGTGTAGGCAAATCCGCACACTGTAACGTTGAGCTGTGATGGCGAGTCCGTATGGACGAAGTTCCTGATTTCACACTGCCAAGAAAAGCCTCTATCGAGGTGAGAGGTGCCCGTACCGCAAACCGACACAGGTAGTCGAGGAGAGAATCCTAAGGTGTGCGAGAGAACTCTCGTTAAGGAACTCGGCAAAATGACCCCGTAACTTCGGGAGAAGGGGTGCTCTTGAGCGTGCAAGCGCATGAGAGCCGCAGTGAATAGGCCCAGGCGACTGTTTAGCAAAAACACAGGTCTCTGCAAAACCGTAAGGTGACGTATAGGGGCTGACGCCTGCCCGGTGCTGGAAGGTTAAGAGGAGTGGTTAGCGCAAGCGAAGCTGCGAATTGAAGCCCCAGTAAACGGCGGCCGTAACTATAACGGTCCTAAGGTAGCGAAATTCCTTGTCGGGTAAGTTCCGACCCGCACGAAAGGCGTAACGATCTGGGCACTGTCTCAACGAGAGACTCGGTGAAATTATAGTACCTGTGAAGATGCAGGTTACCCGCGACAGGACGGAAAGACCCCGTGGAGCTTTACTGTAGCCTGATATTGAATTTTGGTACAACTTGTACAGGATAGGTAGGAGCCAGAGATCTCGGAGCGCCAGCTTCGAAGGAGGCGTCGGTGGGATACTACCCTGGTTGTATTGAAATTCTAACCCATGCCCCTTAGCGGGGCAGGAGACAGTGTCAGGCGGACAGTTTGACTGGGGCGGTCGCCTCCTAAAAGGTAACGGAGGCGCCCAAAGGTTCCCTCAGAATGGTTGGAAATCATTCGTAGAGTGTAAAGGCACAAGGGAGCTTGACTGCGAGACCTACAAGTCGAGCAGGGTCGAAAGACGGGCTTAGTGATCCGGTGGTTCCGCATGGAAGGGCCATCGCTCAACGGATAAAAGCTACCCCGGGGATAACAGGCTTATCTCCCCCAAGAGTCCACATCGACGGGGAGGTTTGGCACCTCGATGTCGGCTCATCGCATCCTGGGGCTGTAGTCGGTCCCAAGGGTTGGGCTGTTCGCCCATTAAAGCGGTACGCGAGCTGGGTTCAGAACGTCGTGAGACAGTTCGGTCCCTATCCGTCGTGGGCGTAGGAAATTTGAGAGGAGCTGTCCTTAGTACGAGAGGACCGGGATGGACACACCGCTGGTGTACCAGTTGTCTTGCCAAAGGCATCGCTGGGTAGCTATGTGTGGACGGGATAAGTGCTGAAAGCATCTAAGCATGAAGCCCCCCTCAAGATGAGATTTCCCATTACGCAAGTAAGTAAGATCCCTCAAAGACGATGAGGTAGATAGGTTCGAGGTGGAAGTGTGGTGACACATGGAGCTGACGAATACTAATCGATCGAGGACTTAACCAAAATGTTTGAAACATTCAATGCACCGTTTATCCAGTTTTGAAAGAACAAAACCTTTCATATAAGGGTTTCAAGATACGATGTATATTGAAAGCCGAAGAGAGCTTCAAGACACAAGTAGTACAAGGAAGCAAACGAGTGAATGAGCGAGCGTACCTCTGTACGTGACCGATTGAGCGAGAGAAGCTGACGCAGTAATACGCCGTGTATTGGAGATCGAAAATAGTCTAGTGATGATGGCAAAGAGGTCACACCCGTTCCCATACCGAACACGGAAGTTAAGCTCTTTAGCGCCGATGGTAGTTGGGGGCTTCCCCCTGTGAGAGTAGGACGTCGCTAGGCGCAAAAAGTCGCTGCTGATAAAATCAGTAGTGGCTTTTTTTATGTTCAAAAGAAGAAGGAGACATTTCAACCGAGTGATTGGTGAAATGTCTCCTTTATTATTTTATACAGTTGCTGCTCGTAACTCTATACGACGAATCTTGCCAGAAGTTGTTTTTGGTAGTTCATCGATAAAGACAATACTACGAGGATATTTATAAGGAGCTGTTAATACTTTAACGTGCTCCTGTAGCTCTTTTGTTAACTCGTCCTCATCTCGATCTCTGAAGCCTTCTCGTAAGATGACGAAGGCTTTAACAATATGTCCTCTAATTTCATCTGGTGCTGCAACAACAGCACATTCTTGTACAGCTTCATGTTTATTTAAAGCATCCTCTACTTCGAATGGACCAATTGTATAGCCTGATGAAATAATAATGTCATCTCCTCGACCTTCAAACCAGAAGTAACCATCTTCATCACATTTTGCTTGGTCACCGGTAATATACCAATCGCCACGGAAGGCAGCTTGTGTGCGTTCAGGCTCGCGATAGTACTCTTTAAATAGAGCAGGAGATGATTTGTGTATTGCGATATCTCCAACCTCTCCAATCGGTACCTCGTTGCCTTCATGATCTATAATACGGACAATATTGCCTGGGGTAGGAACACCCATTGACCCCGGACGTAACTCAGTGTTTTCAAGTGTGCCGATTAATAAAGTATTTTCCGTTTGGCCATAGCCATCGCGCACTTTAAGACCAAAGTTGTTCTTAAATGTTTCGATGACTGGTCGATTTAATGGCTCACCAGCAGAAACGGCACTACGTAGAGAAGATAGATTATAGTCTTTTAAATTATCAAGCTTCGCCATAATTCGATATTCTGTTGGAGTACAGCATAATACATTGACCTTCTCATCTTGAATTAGCTGAAGGTATGTTTTTGGATCAAATCCTCCGTGATAGACAAAGGCAGTTGCGCCCAACATAATTGTGGATAAAAATGGGCTCCAAATCCATTTTTGCCACCCTGGAGCTGCTGTAGCCCATACTAAATCACCTTCGCGTACACAAAGCCATTGAGAAGCAGCTGTTCTAATATGTGCATATCCCCAACCATGCGAATGAACAGCTCCTTTTGGTTTGCCGGTCGTACCAGATGTATAAGAAAGGAATGCCATATCATCTCGTTTAGTAGCAGCTGCTGTAAATGTATCTGGCTGTGTACTAGCCAATTCATCTAAAGATGTCCAATCACCTGTAGCAGAACCTATAATCAATTTATTATTTAAAGCTTCTACTGAAGATGTAATACGATCAACCTCACCAGTGAACGCTTCATAGGCAATTACGGCACTTGCAGAAGAGTGCTCCATACGATACTCTAAATCACTTGCACGTAACATTTCTGAACATGAAATAGGAACAATTCCAGCTTTTAGACAGCCAAGGAAGACAAAGTAAGCCTCAGGCAGACGTGGAATAATAACTAATACGCGATCTCCTTTTTGAAGCCCCTTCTTCGTAAAGGCATGCGCGTATTGATTCATTTTTTGTACAAGCTCAACATAGGAAATTGTCCGGCGCTCTTGTTGAGTGTTTAGCCATCGTATTGCTTGACGGTCACTATCCTGGGAAAATTTCTCTAACTCCTCTGTAATATTATAAAATTCTGGTGCAATTAAATCGTTTGTTACCATGTGAACATTCCTCCCCCAAACAAATTTAATAGAAAATTCATAAAACTATTCTCATTTTAACAATTACAATAATATACAGCAAGAATATTTTATACATAAGATAGAAATATTAGATTTAATAGAGAACTATTATGGTATTAGTTAATGTCCAGGAAAGCTTCGACAAAAAATATTAAAATTTTCACAAAAAGTATTGCATAATTTAGTGTGCTTGCTATAATAATAAATGTACTTAAGAGGTTTTAAAAACCAAATTGAATACTATTGTTCCGAAGTAGCTCAGTTGGTAGTAGCACCTGACTGTTAATCAGGTTGTCGCAGGTTCGAGTCCTGCCTTCGGAGCCATTTTTTTGCTCATTTTTATGATAATCTTATACATAAGAAAAATTTAAAAAAGTGTTGCAATAAAAAACAAATAGTGTTAGAATAAATATTGTCTTGTTTGAGACATTGAAAAATGGCCCCTTGGTCAAGTGGTTAAGACACCGCCCTTTCACGGCGGTAACACGGGTTCGAATCCCGTAGGGGTCACCATTTTAAAAGCTTTGTAGTAATGCGAAGGCTTAAAAAGAAAATAAACTGTTAAGAAATAAACACCTGTTTCTATGGAGGATTAGCTCAGCTGGGAGAGCATCTGCCTTACAAGCAGAGGGTCGGCGGTTCGAGCCCGTCATCCTCCACCATAATGTGTTATTTCGGAGGGGTAGCGAAGTGGCTAAACGCGGCGGACTGTAAATCCGCTCCTTAGGGTTCGGCGGTTCGAATCCGTCCCCCTCCACCAGTTTTTATAAATGATTGGGGTATAGCCAAGCGGTAAGGCAACGGATTTTGATTCCGTCATGCCTAGGTTCGAATCCTAGTACCCCAGCCATTTCTTCTTTTATGAGCCATTAGCTCAGTTGGTAGAGCATCTGACTTTTAATCAGAGGGTCGAAGGTTCGAGTCCTTCATGGCTCACTTTTTTATAGAATAAAACTTATTCAAAAGTGTTACATTAACTACAGATACTAATCTCTTACTGAAAACAGTAGGAGATTTTTTTTTATGTTCTTTTTCTGGCTCTTCATCGAAATATGTACGTAACTGCACATTCCACTCCGGTAGAGCGCTTTCTACGAACATAGTCTAAAGCCTCCTTGTTGCTCATACATCGCTCCTGCGGTGTCTGAGATCTCACGGCTATTCCTCTAGAAAGCTTTGCTCTGTGACGACAACAAAGTGACAGTAGCTACTCACCTTCCTTGGCGCCATATGCTTTCATGACAACAAACTTTTTAATGAAGAATAGATTTTAGTATTTTTGGTTGTATAAATATGCGAAAAAATGTTGGGTTGAGCCAAGGTGGATGTAGGCTTTACAATAGTCTTACAACTAAAAGGGGGTATGAAAAGATGAATAAATTAAATATTTCTATTATTGGTGTGCCTACTGATTATGGGCAAACACGTAGAGGAGTAGATATGGGACCAAGTGCTATCCGCTACGCAGGTGTTGTAGAACGCTTAGAGGCAATTGGTCATGATGTACATGATAAAGGGGATATACGTGTTAGTCAGAAACAAGAAGGTCCTATTGTCGATAAACAACTATTAAATTTAGAGGAAGTTATTGATGTAAGTACATCTTTAGCAAACAATGTAAATGAAGCACTGGAACAGAAGGAGTTTCCACTTGTATTTGGTGGTGATCATAGTATTGCTATTGGTACACTTGCAGGGCTTGGCGAGCATTACAAAAACTTAGGTGTTATCTGGTTTGATGCACATGCTGATTTAAACACTCCTGAAACGACACCGTCTGGTAATATACATGGTATGCCGTTAGCTGTTAGCATTGGGCTAGGTCATGAACGCTTAGTGCAAATTCGTAATTATGCGCCAAAAATTAAACCTGAAAACGTTATTATTATCGGGGCACGTTCTGTAGATCCAGGAGAGCGTGAATTGATTCGTCAACAAGGAATCAAGGTGTACTCAATGCATGAGATAGATCGTCTTGGTATGACGCGTGTAATAGAAGATGCTCTGGCCTATTTAAGAGAGCGCGATGTAGATGGTTTGCATTTATCACTCGATTTAGATGGGTTAGATCCACTTTATACGCCAGGAGTGGGGACACCTGTACCTGGTGGTATTACGTATCGAGAAAGTCATTTAGCGATGGAAATGATTCAGGAATCAGGTATGCTAACTTCTGCTGAATTTGTTGAGGTTAATCCAATTTTAGATGAAAAGAATAGAACAGCAGATGTTGCTGTTGCATTAATGGGTTCTTTATTTGGTGAAACACTAGTTTAAAGAAATTTAACAAAAATTTGCCTATTGCCACAATGTATAAAAATCTTTTGATATAATTAATAACAAAATGAAACTTTTCTTATAGATGGGTCGTATAGTATAAGACAGTTGTAAAGGTGGAGAAATCAACACAATGGATGCGTTCGTAAACAAGAAAATAAAACAAGTGCTTAAAGGCGATCAAAACGCATTTGCCGATATTGTGAGTCTCTATCAGCACAAACTGTACCAAGTATGCTATAGGATGTTAGCAAACAAGCAAGAATCTGAGGATATTGCACAGGAAGCGTTTGTTCGTGCCTATATGAACTTGCATACTTTTGATCAGAAAAGAAAATTTTCGACGTGGCTTTATCGTATAGCGACAAATCTCTGTATAGACCGCATCCGGAAGAAAAAGCCGGATTATTATTTAGATGCGGAAGTAGCTGGTACAGAAGGGCTTGATATGTATTCGCAAATCGCAGCAGATGATCAGCTACCAGAGGAACAGGTAGAGCAAATGGAATTACAAGATCGCATTCAATATGAGATTGGATGTTTGCCGGATAAATACCGTTCAGTTATAGTATTGAAATATATTGAAGAATTATCGTTGCAGGAAATTAGTGAGATTTTAGATATGCCTCTTGGAACGGTGAAAACGAGAATTCACCGCGGACGTGAAGCATTACGTAAGCAATTAAACAATCTGTAGGAGGGGAAGCGTCATGAATACTTGTCCAGAGCATATTATAGACTATATGCATGATTATTTAGATGGTGACATTAGTCGTGAGCATGAGCAAGAGTTAAAACAACATTTGCATACATGCAGTGATTGTAAACAATTGATGCAGGAATTGAGTGAAACAATCGCTTTTGTGAAGAGTGCTTCCCATATTACAGCACCTCCGCATTTTGAAAAAGCTGTGATGGCTCGTTTACCGAAACCCAAAAGTCGTGTAGGCATACAAAAATGGATTCGCCGGCATCCGTTCTTTGTGGCAGCAGCAGTTTTTTGTTTATTCATGAGTGCAACTTTACTTGGTAATTTTATGGATGACCAGCATTTCTCCGTGACCAAACAACCAAACCTAGTTGTTGAAGGGCAGACGGTTATTGTGCCGGAGGGAGAAGTTGTAAAAGGCGACATTGTTGTTAAAAATGGTGATTTAATTGTTGAAGGGGAAGTGGATGGCAATGTCACAGTTATTAACGGACAGTATATGGCATCTTCAGCAGTTGTTTCAGGTAAAATAGAGGAAATTGACGAAGCATTCGAATGGCTCTGGTATACGATCAAAAATTCAGTAAAGGATGCCATAACATTCGAAGAGAACCAAGAAACTAAATAACACTCTATACGTCCTAAAAGATAGTGCACGTGAGAGGCTGAAAGGTCTACTCTTTTGAGTAGACTTTTTATTTGAAAAAAGTTACATTTGTTAAGGATGTGCTATACTAAAATGTGTATGTATTCGCAATGAAAAGTGGGGGATGCCACATGCAAATTATCGAACAATTCACAGATTTAACACCCGTGAATATTGTTATTAACTTCATAGATGTACTGCTTGTTTGGTACGTTGTTTATAAAATTTTAACCCTCATTAAAGGTACGAAGGCTGTCCAATTATTAAAAGGAATTTTCGTGATTATTATTGCGCGCATCGCTACTGATTATTTAGGGTTACAAACTTTAGGTTGGATGCTAAATCAAGTCATCGAGTTCGGTTTCTTGGCGATTATTATCATTTTCCAACCTGAAATAAGACGTGGTCTTGAACAAATTGGTCGAGGTAAGTTATTCCAACGTTCAACTAGTCAAGTGGAGGAAGAGCAAACCAGACTTATTGAGGCCATGAAGAAATCTGTTAGTTATATGGCCAAACGTCGTATTGGGGCGTTAATTTCTATTGAGAAGGAAACTGGTCTAAATGAATATATCGAAACAGGCATAGGTCTAAATGCTGAAATTTCATCAGAGTTACTGATCAACATTTTTATACCTAATACACCACTTCATGATGGAGCGGTTATTATGCAGAAAGATAAAGTAACGGCAGCAGGCTGTTATTTACCGCTTTCTGAAAGCCCGTTTATCTCAAAAGAGCTTGGGACACGCCACCGTGCTGCACTTGGCTTAAGTGAAGTGACAGATGCCATTACTATTGTCGTATCAGAGGAAACTGGTGCCATCAGTATTACACTGAATGGGAATCTACACCGAAATCTTTCTCTAGAGGAATTCGAAGGGCTGTTACGTAAGATGTGGTTCGGAGCAACACAAGAATCAAATGCAGCCTCTAAGTTGACTTGGAGGGGGAAAAAGAATGGATAAAATGATGGATAGCCCTTGGGTATTACGAATCATCGCATTAATTCTAGCTTGTTTGTTATTTTTCTCCGTTCGTACTGAATTATCTCCTTTAAGTAAAACAATAACAAGTGAGCAAACAACGGTAATTCGCGATGTACCAGTAGATGTTTTTTATGACGATAAGAACCTAATTGTTACAGGGATACCAAAGACCGTGGATGTTACAATAAAAGGACCGATGCCACTTGTTATACAAGCACAGACATCGAAGGATTTCTCCGTATTCGTAGATTTAAGTAAACTACTGATTGGTGAACACACCGTAGCGCTGAAGTACGAGAATATTTCTGATAAGTTGCAAGTTACATTAGACCCAGCGACTGTAAAGATAAGTATTGAGGAAAAGGTCACGCAGGAATTTCGTGTTGACCCTGAGATGAATAATCGTTTAATTGAACAAGGCTATATATTAGAAGGCATGACTGCTAATCCAGCTACGGTGTATGTTACAGGTCCCAAAAGTGTTATTGAAAACATTAGTTATGTAAAAGCTACTGTAACGGGTGAGAAAGGCATGAAAGAACCGTTCTCACAGGTAGCGACAGTTAAAGTACTCGATCGTGATTTAAATAAGTTAGATGTGAAGATTGAACCAGAAACTGTGAAGGTACAAGTAGATATTGGAGCATACAGCAGAGAGCTGCCCGTTGTGCTTAAAGAAGTAGGGAAAGTGGCGGACGGTATTATCGTCAACAAATTAACATTTAATCCTACAACGGTGAAAGTGTATGGTAGAAAATCTATCATAGATACTTTAACGGCCATACCAATAGAGGTGGATCTATCAAAAATTACAGAATCAAAAACTTATGAATTTGATGTAAAATTACCAGAAGGTGTCACAAGTGGTTCTGCTTCAAAAATTAAAGTGAAAGCAGATATTACCAAGGTAGAGCAGGAAAAAACAACGACTACAACAACGACTCCTGCACCTACACCTGATGCTAAGCCCGATACTAATCCTGATAGTAAGCCTGATGCTAAGCCTGATCCTAATCCTAATCCGTCGCCTCCTTCAGAGGAATCTAACGACCATTCTGAGGACAACACGACTACAGAGAAAACAGAAGATGTTGATTCTTAAACAATAACTGACTATAATTTTATTTTGATTCAGTAGAGATTTCGTTCTCTATCGGTAAGGGTATTCATTTTCGAATTTGAAACACTAACGAAAACGAGGTACTCAGGCTAAAATCAAAATACCCTATGCTAAATTAATCTGTGCTGACTAAAAAGTGTAACGCATTACAAGCCCAGATAAATTTGCATAGGGGCATAATTAATAGTTACCAGTAAATGAACGAAAATAGACTTTTCCAAAAGTAAGCAGATGAGCGGTCTAGTTGTCAGTGTAGACAAGCATGACCACCGTCTTGCATTGAAGGAGAGAATAATCAAAATGGGTAAATATTTTGGAACAGATGGCGTCCGTGGCGTCGCGAATAGTGAATTAACACCGGAATTTGCATTTAAGCTTGGTCGCGTAGGTGGCTATGTTTTAACAAAGGATGCAACTGATCGTCCAAAGGTTCTAATCGGTCGTGACACACGTATTTCAGGTGAAATGCTTGAAGGTGCACTTGTAGCGGGTCTTTTATCAATCGGCGTAGAGGTAATGCGTCTTGGTGTTATTTCTACACCAGGTGTGGCTTATCTTACTCGAATTATGAGCGCAGATGCAGGCGTCATGATTTCAGCTTCACATAACCCAGTTGCAGACAATGGTATTAAATTTTTCGGTCCTGATGGCTTTAAGCTAACAGATGCGCAAGAAGCCGAAATCGAAGCGATACTAGATGCACCAGAGGATACATTGCCACGTCCAATCGGAGCAGATTTAGGCTCTGTAAGCGACTACTTCGAGGGTGGACAAAAATATATTCAATACTTAAAACAAACAGTGGATGAAGAATTTGATGGTATCCATGTAGCATTAGACTGTGCGCATGGTGCTACGTCTTCACTAGCTACACACCTATTTGCAGATTTAGAAGCTGATATTTCAACGATGGGTGCCTCACCAACAGGTTTAAACATTAATGACGGTGTTGGCTCAACACATCCAGAGGGCTTAGCTAAATTCGTTACTGAAAAGGGTGCTCATGTTGGTCTAGCATTCGATGGCGATGGTGACCGTTTAATCGCAGTAGATGAAAAAGGTAATATTGTTGATGGTGACCAAATTATGTTCATCATTGGGAAGCACTTGAATACAGTTGGTCGTTTGAAAAAGCAAACAATTGTTTCGACGGTTATGAGTAATATGGGCTTCTACAAAGCTGTTGAAGATCATGATATGCAAAGTGTACAAACAGCTGTAGGTGATCGTTATGTCGTAGAAGAGATGCGTGCCAATGATTATAATTTAGGTGGCGAGCAATCTGGTCATATTGTTTTCCTAGACTTTAATACAACTGGTGACGGCTTATTAACAGGTATTCAGCTTGTCAACATCATGAAAGCTACAGGTAAAAAACTGTCAGAGCTTGCTTCTGAAATGAAAATTTTCCCACAGCGTTTAGTCAACGTACGTGTAACAGACAAGCATGCTGTGACGGAGAATGCAAAGGTTGCTGCAGTGATTGCTGAGGTAGAAGCAGAGATGGCTGGAAACGGTCGCGTTTTAGTGCGTCCTTCTGGTACAGAGCCACTTGTACGAGTAATGGTGGAAGCGGCTACAGAGGCAGACTGTGAACGTTACGTAGAGCGTATTGCAGATGTTGTCCGTGCTGAAATGGGCTTAACAGAATAAACAGTCTATAACTCGATTTCCTTAAACAAGGAGGTCGAGTTTTTTTTAGGTTCCATACTATTGGTTGGAGTATCTGTACAATTAAAGGCGGTTATTAACGCTCCGTTATTTTTGCTGAAAAACTAGGTGCAAGTTTTTGTTGTACTTCTACTAATGGGATGGATAGAACTTTTAATGAGATTGATAGCTCGTCGACGAATTGAATGGGGCATGTAGTAAAGAGTCGCAATAACAAGGATTGGTATCATATTTATGGCTCACCATCAACAGTTGTGGATGACATTTTTTTAAACATTTGCCCTGTATATTAGTTGATTGGAGTGAAGGCTGGGCGACTCCTTGGGGATCTGCGTCACAGATGAGACCCTGGAGCGAGCAACGCGAGTGAAGCGGCTCATCGGACGCCCCCAGGAAAGCGCCCAGTTGGAACGGAAATCAACCACACGTTATGGTGATGAGCTATATCTCTAATAGAATTTCCAGTTATTGTTTTATATCAGATGTTTGTCTACATTTTGTCACTAAAAAGAAGGGTAATTAGGTGTTTTTTATAACGAAAATTTGACGTACAGCATATGATTGAGTATGATAGTGAAGTTGAAGATGAGGTCCGACCTTATCATTTAACGAGCGCATCATAAGGAGGGAAGGAAGCGCAAAAGCGGAAAACAATTATAGCGCCTGAGCTGAAGAAATTGGACGAAAGTATCTTCAGCAGACGAGGTGGAGGTTTATCGAAAATTCGGCGGATGCCTCCCGATCGACATACCCGATTGTCACTTTTCATTTTGAAAGCATTTGAGTGATTGAATGTACAGAAAATGGAGAAGGTATAGTTAAAGCAATAGATAAATAGAGAACCTCTCGTATCGAATGATAACTCTTCAGACGGCTGAATGAGTGTTGATAATATGTATGTATTTGTATGTTTATTTTCTTTTAGCGGGTGTCCAAACACATGCTAAATCGGACGCAATTATGCCGAGGCAAAATGATAAATAAGCATAGCTTTTACGTTCATAAAAAAATTCGGTAGGCTGAGGTCAAATTTGTCATTGCGTCAAATTGACAATATCGGAGGACAAGAAATTTATGTGTGGAATTGTAGGATATATTGGTGAATCAGATGCAAAGGAAATTTTATTAAAAGGTTTAGAGAAACTAGAATACCGTGGTTATGACTCAGCAGGTATTGCAGTACGCAATGAAGAGGGTGTAACAGTCTTCAAAGAAAAAGGACGTATTGCAGATTTACGTGAAGCTGTAGACGAAGACGTTGCCGCTAAAGTAGGTATTGGTCATACACGTTGGGCAACTCACGGTGTACCGAACCGTTTAAACGCGCACCCTCACCAAAGTGTTTCAGGACGCTTTACGCTAGTACACAATGGTGTGATTGAAAACTATCATTTATTACAAAAAACTTATTTAAAAGGCATTCCGATGAAATCTGATACAGATACAGAGGTCATCGTGCAATTAGTAGAGTTATTTGTGAAAGAAGGTCTAAGCACGACTGAGGCGTTCCGCAAAACTTTATCTTTATTACACGGCTCTTATGCATTAGCTCTTTTAGATGCAGAATCAGCTGATACAATTTTCGTTGCGAAAAACAAATCTCCACTTTTAGTAGGTGTTGGTGAAGGCTTCAATGTTGTAGCTTCAGATGCGATGGCGATGCTACAAGTAACAGATCAATATGTGGAGCTACACGATAAAGAAGTCGTAATCGTACACAAAGCTGGCGTTGAAATTACGACATTAGACGGTACAGTAGTAGAGCGTGCACCATATACAGCAGAGCTTGATATGAGCGATATTGAAAAAGGTACTTACCCTCACTATATGCTAAAAGAAATGGATGAACAGCCAACAGTTATGCGTAAAATTATTCAAGCATACGAAGGCGAAAATGGCGAATTAACAATTGACGCTGATATTTTAGAAGCATTACGAGCAGCAGACCGTCTATACATTATTGCAGCCGGCACAAGCTATCACGCGGGCTTAATCGGTAAGCAATATTTCGAAAAAATGGCTGGTATTCCAGTGGAAGTTCATATTTCAAGTGAATTCGGCTACAATATGCCATTACTATCAGAAAAACCATTGTTCATCTTTATTACACAATCAGGTGAAACAGCAGATAGCCGTCAAGTACTGGTGAAAATTAAAGAGCTAGGCTACCCAACGTTAACAATCACAAACGTACCAGGCTCTACACTATCACGTGAAGCGGATCATACGCTTTTATTACATGCAGGCCCAGAAATTGCAGTAGCTTCAACAAAAGCGTATGTAGCACAAGTAGCTGTACTTGCTCTAGCAGCATATGTAACTGCGAAAGCTAATGGCAAAGGCTTAGAGTTCGATTTAAAACAAGAGCTTGCGATTGCAGCAAACGGTATCCAAACAATTATCGATTCAAAAGATGTCTTAGAGGATATCGCAGAGGACTACTTAAAGATCGCACGCAACGCATTCTTCATCGGCCGTAACATCGACTTCTATGTAAGCCTTGAAGGTGCCTTAAAGCTAAAAGAAATCTCTTACATCCAAGCAGAAGGTTTTGCAGGTGGCGAGCTAAAACACGGTACGATTGCCTTGATCGAAGAAGGTACACCAGTGTTTGCCCTTGTAACACAAGAAGCAGTAGCATTAAATATCCGTGGTAACGTCAAAGAGGTAGCTGCACGAGGAGCATACCCATGCATTATTGCAATGGCTGGCGTAGATGAAGATGGTGACCGTTTAGTAATCCCTCATGTGCATGAATTACTAACACCTCTTGTATCGGTAGTGCCATTACAATTAATTAGCTATTATGCTGCTTTACACCGCCGCTGTGATGTAGATAAACCACGTAACTTAGCTAAATCGGTAACTGTTGAGTAGTTGATTAGTTAGAGTTCGCTACTATTGTCCATACTCAACTCAAACGTGATGCGTACAACTTAGTCGTGATGTGAAAATTTGTGGAAAATATAAAAATAATTAGTTTAGATTTTTAAATAAAGTTGATTAAATTAATGATATTAACCTTTTATATGTGAGAACAAATCTAAAGAGCATGTTTTGAAAAAGATTGATCAAAACATGCTCTTATTTAGTGTGGTGGATATTACCATATTTGATAAGGTAACCTTCCGCTCCTTCAGCCTTGAGCTTAACATACATTACCGAACCTGATAATTATCCAATTAAGTCTATGATTGAACAAGGTCTTGGTGTGGTTTTGTAATATAGTTTGTTCGTTTAGAATAAAGATTGATAAATTGTAATAAAGTTTTTTTAAAACCATCTCACCTTTATAGATTTTAAAGATGAGATGGTTTTTTGTTGGAAATTTACATTAATATCACTCTAAAGATTGTGAAGAAGTGTACTTAAACTCCCATGAAAGAACTTAATCATCTTTCATTTTCTGTGATGAAGTGCTGTTTATTGCGCTTCATGGATGGCTAACGGAGCAGTTTAGTTGAAGAGTGTTGTTTAACTTGTTGTTCAACAAGTTGGCCATATTATTGAATAACAACCTTTAATGAAATGTTACCAACGACGCTTTGGTAACTTATTTAGAGGAATATCAGTAATGCGTGGAGAAATACACCTTATAAAACTACATTTATAAATTAATAATCTAGGAGTGAACTATAATGAAATTCGATAAAATGAATTATTCAATCCATACTGACAGATTGTATTTGAGACTTTTTGAAAAGAATGATGCTGAAACGGTTAAAGAACTTTGTAATAATATTAATATTTATAAAACTACGCTATACATACCGTATCCATATACTATCAATGATGCATTGGTATGGATGGAAAGCCATAAGAAAAATTTCGATGAAGACCGTTCGTATGAGTTTGCTATTACGGATAAAGAAAGCGGCAATTTATTAGGAGCCATTTCATTATCTAATAACAAAAAGTTTAATAATGGAGAAATTGCTTATTGGATTGGTGAAAAATATTGGGGCAGGGGTTATGGTACTGAAGCAGCAAAAGCATTAATTGATTTTGCATTTGAAGAAAAGAAATTACATAAGGTATTCGCACGTTATTTTAAGTCCAATCCAGCTTCAGGTAAAATAATGGAGAAAATCGGTATGAAACAAGAAGGTTTATTGAGAGAACAAGTAATAAAAGATGGGAAATATGAAGATTTATTTTATTTTGGAATAATTAATTCACAAGAAGACATCAAAGAACAAACAAATTAAATACGAACATTTCGGAATCTAAAAAAATATTTTCTTTAATTTCTTTATATCCTATTCAAATAACGTTCCAAAATAAAAGCTTGGTCACATTTCAAACAGCGACAAACACTGTTAAATCAGTGTTTGTCGCTGTTTTTATTAGAAAATAACACTCTGAGACGCTGCGAAAAATAATTTTAAAGAAGACTGTTCGATCCATTTGTTCTGAATAGCTGTAACATATAAATAGAATCTCAATGAAATGTTACCAAAGGACATCTTCGGGAACCATATAATTACAATTCATGTCTATATTAAAAAAACAGAAGTATAATGGAGGCATCATTATGTGGTTAATATTAGGTCTTATTGCAATAGTAGCAACTTTTATAAATCTTTATATGTATGGAACAGGCAAAGATTATAAATTGGCAATGGCAATGGGATTATCATTTACAGTATTGACACTCTGTGCAGAACATAGCCTTGTATCTGATTGGATAAAAGGTGAAGATTGGTCAGCTTTAAGAGAAGTACCTAATTTTGGAAGCGCATAGTGTTTTTTGACAATTGTTTCTATCTTACTAAATATAGCACCTATACTTTTAGAACTTAAAAATAAAAAATAATTACTTATTTGAATTTATAAGGATTTACAACGTTAATTTAAAAATGTTTCCAAATGTAAGATTGAAGTAACTTTTTAAAACTTCCAAAAACCACACTTTGGTAAATTTTTGGTGTCTAACAACTTTTATTAAGTGAAAACGTCTATGTAAGAAATAGTGAAAAAATCGAGGTGTTATTATGCGATTTTTGTTCAATAAGATTACACTTTTCAGCATAAGTTTTTTATCATTTTGTTTAATTGTAATTGGATTTATATTACAAATCGTCCTTATCCCTGTACAAGATATTAATTCTTTAAGTAGTAAAGAGCTATTGGATTTTCAAAAAGAGTATGCAATAAATTTCCCCTTAGGAACAGGACTACTCTATCTAGGTCTATTTCTGATGATTTCAGTCATAATTCTTATCATTATTAAATTAAAAAATAGGAAATATAACAAACAGAAATCAGGTGCTAATGAAAAATAAACTCTGATACTAAAGATGAAAGTAGGTACATTACATGAACACTATTCCTATCAAGTCTACTGGCATCGCTGCTGTATTATTAAAAGAAATAAATAACACATATCATGTTTTATTACTAAAAAGAACATCTCATAATTTAAATAATATTTGGTGCTATATAGGAGGCGGTATTGATGATGGAGAAACGGCAATAGAAGCTGTTTATAGAGAAATTGCAGAAGAAACAGGTATTACAGAACTCGTATTGTATTCCTCAAATCAATTTGACCAAATTTTCTCTCCACAAGAGAATTACATTTACATTGCACCTGTATTTGTAGGTTTTGTTCAAGAAGAACAATCTGTCGTTTTAAACGATGAACATAGTGAATATCAATGGATTCCTTTTGCAAAAGCAAAAGCGGTTGTAAGTTTACCTGGTAATGAAGAGGTTCTTCAATCTATCGAAAATAATTTTGTTAAGAAAAAACCTTTAAAATATTTAAAAGTTTAACTGCCTCAAGACAGTTGATGCAGTTAAGTCTGATGTATACAGTAACTATGAATACATCATACATATGAAAATAAATAACGTTCCCAAATGAAAGGTCTGTAACATTTCAAACAGCGACAAACACTGATTTAACAGTGCTTGTCGCTGTTTTTATTAGAAAATAACGCTCTGAGACGCTGCGAAAAATAATTTTAAAGAAGACTGTTCGATCGACTTGTTCTGAATGACGATAACATATAAAAGAATCTCAATGAATTTTAAAGCAAAGTGGATATTGTGAAGGTTTCACTTAAACTATTAGGCGGTTAACCTAAAGATATTATTGTGAAAAATAACAATATTAAGGATAATTATCATTGATCAACCAGAACTGGTTAGGTTAAAAGTATAAGGCAGAAATAAAATTGGAGGTAGGATAATGGATAAAAGTGGGATGTTTAAAGATTTTAATTTTAAATTAATAGTAATCGAAGCTATATTAGATAAAGAACCACTATTTTTAGAGGAATTAACAGACTTAAAAAATAAGTATATAAATAGTTTTGATTGGTATTCTGGAAATGGTCCAATTGTTGAAATCAGGGAATATTTAGAAGGGTTAACTTTGGAAGCAAGTGACTTGGAAAAAGTTAAGGACCTTTGCTTTGATGGAGGTAATGAAATTTATCATATCCTAAAGCCAGATTGGGATGGTGAGGATGATTTATTTGATGTAGTATCTGTTGAAGGTTTTCAGAATCTAAATAATCTAAAAACAGTAGATTATATTGCAATGTGTTATCCAAAAGTGTTAGAGCCATTTAAACAAGCTGGAATTGAAATTAAGTATTAATGAAGGTTATGATATTGCACTAGTGGGGTACGTTAGTTCAACAAGCTAAAGGCAGCAATCATAAATTATTATTTTGATATTCCACAATCGGGCGCGATTGTGGAGCATCTTTATTTTTATTAAATTTAAGATTATCTTAGTTCATTAAAGATTTATAAAGTATGCAAAATAAATCTAAATAACGTTCCCAAATCAAAGTGGAAACACATCAAAAAGCCACAAATGTTGTTAAATCAACGTTTCGTGGCTTTTTATTATGAACATTGTTTATACATCTTTTTATACATCTTTTTATACATGTGGCGCAAACGGTTGATGTAGCAGTATTTTTACTTGTTTGGTTTGTTCTTCACTTTGCATAAAATCCTGTATATTTCTGTAACGTTATACGCATAAATCTGACGGGACCCCATGTTGCGGAAAATATGATAATTAGAAAAAGTAAATTAGTTTAAACTAGTTTAAATTAGCTCATTTTTTTGAATCAGAATTATTAAGAGCCATAGGTAAATAAAACGAATCGTACAAACAAGAACAATCTCGTTGTTCCTTTATTGGTTCGTTTAAATCATCTTAGAATCAACGTTAGTTCGTTCTTTCGTTGGAACGTCCGCTAAAAGACTTGGAAGAAGGATTGTATTGAAAACGTATGGTTTCATATGGCGGATTGCTGAAAGAAATACATAAGCAATTGAACTTGGGTGACATCGAAGTTGGTGATTTGATACGGGTGGATGATGAGGATTCGGATGTTGAAGAAAAAGCGTATTCGATTGTTACCCAGTGGAACTGGAAGGCGCAAAATTATTTCATTTGTTAGGAGGAGCAATTGATATAATAAAAGAGGAACGAAAACATCCAAGTGAAATGGTCAATAAAGAATTGCTGGAAGCTTACAGTCACTATAACCGTATCTATCAGCGGTCGCCAGAAGAACAAGACTATATTGCTTTGTTGCGAAGAGAACTGTTAAACCGAATGGAAAAAGAGTAAAGGAGTAGCGAATGCTACTCCTTTACTCTTTTTAGAAATTACATATTTTTATTAAGATTTTTTTCCAATAATGAAACAATTAATAATAAAACGATAATAAAAACAAAGGGAATAGAATAAGGGATATTTGAAATAAAATCAGGGATATCAATTATTTTTAAAAAGGTTAGAAGCGAAAAAAAAGCCATTATGCCTAAAACTCCTGATAACATTAGTCTTATTTTTTTAAGCATAATTTATCGTTCCTTTCGTTAGTAGTTTCCGTTTGCTTTACCTACGCAATACATAATATCTGCTTCAAATACTAATGCAGCTCCTACAGCACATGGGACACAAAGTACTGCTGTAGCACAAGCAATTCCACAAACTACTGTAGTGTTTTATAAACCCAGCCTGGAACACCTTGATCATCTAAACAATTAAAAAATTTGGATGCCCAACTTGCAGCTTCTGCAGTATCAGGTTTTAAAAATGATAAGATTGAATCTGAATTTTTTTCTTTCTCTGGTGTAATCATAAAATCTTCTTTTGTTAATTGTACATTTTCTGATTTAGTTAATACTCCATCAGTATAGATTTCTATTTGTGAAGTATAATTTTTATCATCTGCTACAATTTTTCTTTCGTCATAATTAACAAGTTCTCCTTTGTTATCAAAGATAACTGTAAGGGCCGAAATGTTTAGCGTAGATTCTATGTTTTTGTATTCTATAGGCATATATAGCACATTATTCTCGCCATTTTGCTTTGATTGTATGTCTTTGAAATCTAGTTCACCATTTGACTGTAATTTAATAGTTCCTTGTTTAATTAATGTAAGTAATTCTTTCTTTAAATCGTTTGTTTTTTCTTCAGGCATTTCGGAATAATTTTTATTAAAATCTTTTTTTACTTTTTCCCTAGGTATGTTAATAACATATCATTAGTTATGAATATTAAGAAATCAAGTTTTGTTGATAATTGAACAAAAAATGAGAAAAGTCAGTAAATTATCTATTACTTCCGATAAATTTGTTTTAATTTTGCTTGTTTTTATAGTGTAATAAGTTACTATCTTTCACTTGATCAATATTTTGTGTTCATATCTACATGAAAATAGTTCCCAATTTAAATCATATTTTCCACCTTCTTTGATTTTTATCAATTTTTGTAATAAATAGAACAAAAATTGATAAGTTCAAAAAAATACTCATCGACAAAATTTTGGGTGACAAAATCGGCGATCTGTTTCTAAACGTAGCCGAAGTAATAAGCTATTATTGAAGATCGCTAGCCAGTTACGCCTAATCCTCCATGCAGTGTCATAGCTTCGCTTGTTATACGGGATCTAAGCCCCAACCAGCTTCAATCATGTTTCTACAAGTAGGGGGCGAACGGTTTAGTTGACGGGGTCAAGCCCCACGAGCAGTTACGTTCTACCTTGGCTACTGCTATAATAAAACCATATAAAAAATGGTCAACCAGAAATATCTGGCTGACCTTATAATACGAACGGAGTAGTATAGTAAAAGAAGGGATTAAATTTAAAGAAAGACAGGGGTTAGATACGATGATAAAAGGTTTTGGAGGAATATTTTGGAGAACTAAGAATCTGGATGTTGTGAAAAAATGGTACAGTGAAGTGCTGAAGATTGAAATGGGTGATTGGAATGGGACTGTGATTAAACCTCAATTAGGAAATGAGACTATCTTTTCTTTCTTTAGCGAGAATGACAGTTATTTTCCAACAGAACAACAAGTGATGTTAAATTTCCAAGTGCATGATCTAGACGAGACTATTAAGCATCTTGAACATATTGGTGTACCTCTTGTAAAGAAAAAAGAGGTTAGTGAATTTGGACAGTTTATTTGGATAAAAGATCCTGAAGGTCGACTGATCGAGCTTTGGGAGAAATAGCGGGTTGTAATCGTTAATTTAACTTCTTTCAGCAAGTGTTTTTTGTACCGAAAGCGTAGCGGAAATCAATCACATTTTATGGTGATGAATAAATTTATTGACAATTCTAATAATGGTGCTATGATAATTATCAAGATTTGCATAACAAAGAATTGTTGATAACAGTTTGGAGTATAAGAGTAAAAGCATTGAAGAGAACGAGTAGTTTTAACTTCAATCAACGTCTGTCCAAACATCCGCTGAAATATAGGAACTCAGTCTAAGAACGCCACGTCCTGTGGCAACGACTGAGTGACCAACATCATGTTGGCCTAAAGCTTCCGGCGGATGTCACGGAATCGGTAAGGAGTTCACAAAGGATGTTAGCCTAAAATCATCGCATCCATGCGATAACGGCTAACTGACCTGCATCGGTGCTGCTGCCGCTATGCTTTCGCGCAAAAAACATCTGCAGGTCTAAGCACAAAGCCGATTCCAGACGCAATTATGCCGAGGCATAATTGATTGAATACCTTACAGAAAGTAGCCGGATGCTGAGAGGCGCAAGGAAAGTTAAAATGAATACATCTTGGAGCTGCGTACCGAACTTTAGTAGGCTACGACGGGTTTGCATCCGTAATCAATGCAAAGGTATCGCAATTTTGCCGTACCTATTGAGAAGGGTTATGTAAATAACTCTTAAATTAAGGTGGTAACACGTTCATAAACGTCCTTTAGGTTAATTCCTAAAGGACGTTTTTTATCTTCATTTAGTAGGTGTCCTAATACCTACTAAATGAAGATAAAGCATCCGGACGCAATTACGCCAAGGCGAACTTGATTTTTGCTCTTATAGAACTTGCAATATTAATTCAATATTTAAGGAGTTGTATTGTATGTTTTTAAAACCAGAGGAACAATTAGAGATTATTCAAAAGGGTATAGACCAGATTGTGAATGAAGAAGAGTTATTAGCAAAATTGGAGCAATCTTTTAAGGAACAAAAGCCTTTAACGATTAAGCTTGGTTTAGATCCTTCTGCGCCAGATATTCATTTAGGGCATGCTGTTGTTCTACGGAAAATTAAACAAATGCAAGATTTAGGTCATCGAGTTGTCATTATTATTGGCGATTTTACAGGCCGTATAGGAGATCCAACAGGAAAAGCAAAAGGGCGCGTTGCACTAAGTGATGAAATTGTTAAGGAACATGCTAAAACATATTGTGAGCAAATTTTTAAAATTTTAGATGAAGAAAAAACAACTGTACGTTTTAATAGTGAGTGGTTATCAAAATTAACATTTGAAGAAGTCATTAAATTAGCTGCGACAACTTCTGTAGCGCGTATTTTAGAGCGGGATGATTTCCAGAAACGCTATAACAACCAAGTACCAATTGGCATTCATGAATTCTTCTACCCATTAATGCAAGCATATGATTCAGTTGAAATTTTAGCTGATATTGAATTAGGGGGTACCGATCAAACATTTAATATTTTAATGGGGCGTACATTACAAAAGCATTTAGGGCTCGAAAAACAAATTGCCATTTTCATGCCGTTATTAGAAGGATTAGATGGTGTTGAAAAAATGAGTAAAAGCCTAGGGAATTATATTGGAGTCAATGAAGCACCAGAAGTAATGTTCAAAAAAGTTATGGAAATACCTGATGCATTAATTATTAAATACTTTGAACTTGCAACAGATGAGCATCCTAGAGTGATTAAGGAAGTGGAAAATCGATTATTAAAAGGGGAAAATCCACGAGATATAAAACTAGAATTGGCAGAGATTATTACTACTTTATATTATGGTGAAGAAGCTGTGAAGGAAGCGAAACAATTTTTTGAAACAGCTTTTCAAAAGAAACAAATCCCTGATAACATTCCCTCAATGTTAATTGAAATAGGAAAAGAATCGGTGCTAGATATTATTCCAGCATTGATTGCAAAAAACTATATTAAAAGTAAAAGTGAATTTATGCGATTAATTAAACAAAATGGTGTTTCTTTAAATGGTGAAAAAATTACAGTAGATGACACTGACCAAATTTTAATGAATGGGGAGGTTTTACAAATAGGGAAGAAACGATTTATAAGATTTTTAAAATAAGGGGTAAGAAGAGTGGTCAACTTTCCGTTGCAACCACTCCATTTTTTTATGGAGATTTGAATTCGTTATTATAACTAGTAAACCTTATAAATCTCTCCTAAATATACCATTGACGATGATAATTAATATTGATATTATCTTTCAGTAATGATTATCATTATCAATTAAAAAAGGTGAATCCATTGAAAAAATCATGACAATTTTGCACTAGATACGATCTTAATAGTATCAGTTGCTAAACACCACGAAGGAATGGATGGAGATGTAATGATAATTCATAGGACTGAAAATGGAATGGAGATTAAGGCTGTTTATATACCCTTAAAGGAAAAGAGGGAAGATGACTGAGCTCGTCACGTTGAAAATGTGGAAGAGTTCCACGAACCAATAAATTAAGTCTGATAGGTCTATAAAAAATAGTAAGTTAGAATTTTAATAATAGGGGATAATTAAGCTTATGACATTATTATCAAAACGATTTGGAGAACAAGTCTTTCAATTACTAGTTACTTTAATGCGTCTTCTTTTTGGGGTTGGGTGGCTTTTTGCTGGTATAACGAAAATTACGGAGAAAAATTGGTTTAGTGAACCTGGAGTATTTATAAAAAACTATTTAATAATGGCACTTGATAAACCAAATGTGCCAGAATTTTATAAGTACTTCATTGCACATTTCGCATTAAAACATATTATGTTTTTTAATTACACGATTCCAATTACTCAGATTATAATTGGTATTGTTTTAATAATGGGATTAATGATTATTCCTTCCGTTATCATTTGTCTTCTTATGCATATTAATTTTATTCTTTCCGGAAATATGAATTTAATTAGTTTAACTCTTTATACTAGTGCATTTTGTATATTGCTATTTTTAAATCGTAGCTATGTTTTAAGCTTAGACCGTTACCTTGGTATTGAAAAACGATTTAAAATAAAGAAACAAAAGATTGGAAAAACCATTAATTCAATAGCGTAGATAGATCCTTTTTTATGAAGTGTTTGTAACATCAAACTATATTTAAAAAAGTTGATCTATCATACATCCATAGAACAAGCTGATTCAATGAATCAGCTTGTTTACTATAGAACTCAATATAATTAACTTATCCTTAAATAGTGAATTTTTTCATTTCCCCTCGTAAAGCATCAGCAATAGCATTCAGGTCCTTAGCTTTTTCAGAAACAGTTTCGATGCTGTTAATTTGTTCATTTGCGGAAGCAGAAACTTGTTCTGTCCCTGCAGAGGTTTCGACTGCAGAAGCAGATATGTTTTGAACCACACCAATGATTTGCTCTTTGCGCTCATTCATCTCATAAGATAAATGTTTCACCTCTTGTGCTACTTCACTTGTTTGATCTAGAGCTGCCTTTATTGTATTAAAGATCTCACTTGTATCCTCTGTAGCTTTAGCGTTTTGTTCAACAATGCTAAGGCTCGTACTAATTTCCTGTACAGCACTTTTAGAAATATCCTGAATAGCGGTGATTTTATTTTTAATAACTTCAGTTGCTTTAGATGTCTGTTCTGATAATTTTCGAATTTCATCAGCAACAACTGCGAAACCTTTTCCTGCTTCGCCTACACGAGCTGACTCAATGGAGGCATTTAGAGCCAATAAATTCGTTTGATTTGCGATATCTGTAATGGTATTGACAATACTTGATATATCAGAAGATGTTTTATCTACTTCTTGAACGATGCTACTTACCTGTTGTGAAGACACGCGATTCTTCTCTGACCAAATAGAGAGTTGGTTGACGGTTTCCACACCTTGATTACTTAAATGATCAATATCCTCTGTCATGGAAGCAATCTTCTCTGTACGCTCCATAACGCTGTCAATATTTACAGAAAGCTGATTTAATTGTTCAGCACTTTTTTCTGTATCATGAGCCTGTTCTTCGGTAGCTTTTGCTATTTCATTAATGGCTAAGCTAATTTCATCAGTTGTACGTACTGAATCTTCAGAAATTCGTGATAAAATATTAGAAGAATCTGATAACTCAGAACTGGTTTTATGTATATTGACGGTAACATCCTTTAATGCCAATCGCATGCCAGAGATTCCTTTTGCCATAAGCCCAATTTCATCTTGATGATTTAATAACTTCTCTAATTCTGGGTTTTCTGTAAAGTCTAAACTTGCTGTTTGATGAATGGCCTTTTCAAGATTTTTAATGGCAGCGACAATGCGACCAATAATCCACCACATTAAAGCACCAATAATTAAAAAGCTTACTACACCAGTAATAATCTGATAGGTTAGTACAGAGTTTGTAATTGATTGAATGCCGCTTTCAGGCACCCCAATGTCGAGCACGCCATAAAGCTTGCCATCTTTATATATAGGCTCCATGATGTCATATGTCCATATACCTTGAACTTCAGCGTACCATCTTGTAAATTGATTTTTCCCGTTTTTAGCTCCATCAATCGTGTATTCGTCTTCATACACTTTTCCTAATTTATTTGTATCACTATGTGCCACCGCTTGAACGTTTGTATCAATGACAACAGCATAAGTCACATTATCTTGCTTTGACTTTGTTTCCACAAAATCTTGTAAAGATGGAATGGGGTCACTTTCTGAATTTAAGATAGTCTCCGCTTGTTTTGCCATTTCAAAGACCTGTTCGTTGGCTTTTTCAATTAAAACTTCTTTGCTGTTTTTTCCAACAAACCATACTCCAAATAAAGAATTGACCACAGATGACAATAACAGCAAACCTAACGTAAATAACAATAATCGACGCTTAATACTTTTGCTTTTCAAATAGTTTCCCCCTTTTAAATAATTTATATGTAAATTCAGTTATTGAGGTTCTTTATGCCTATGAAAACTCAATAAATGCTTAATTTTCAACTTTAGTATTATGCAAAAAAGACGAATTGTCAATAACAGATTATATAAGGCTTACTACTTAATAAATAAGAAGTTAAGGTGTAAAAGTCCCTTTGTTGTTTATTGAGTTTTGAAGTTTTGAATAGGTCGAAAATGCCTGTTTAAAATATATAGTAAGTTGGTAAAGCGGAAGTCAACCACACGTTATGGTGATGAGCCTATATTTCAAATTATATGGTATAATATGGATTTAACTTACGAAAAACAAGGGGGATTGTTTGATGAGAAGGTATACTATTTCTGCATAGCAAAGGCTATTGAAATAAGATGAAATGGCCTTTGCTCTTCCTAAAAAATATTAATGTTTAGGAGTGCAATATGAGCTATAAAAAAGCAAAGCATATTCTACCAGTGCAGTTACTTGAGTTGATACAAGAATATGTTGATGGTGAATATATTTATATACCGCGAAGAACAGAACATAAAAAGACCTGGGGATCTAGTACTGTGACAAGAAAAGAATTGGAAGTAAGAAATGCTACTATTTATAACGATTATCTATCGGGAGTGGACACGGCTACTTTAGGTGAAAAATACTATTTGTCCTCAAAGAGTATTCAAAGAATTGTACTAAAAGAGAAAAGAAGAAGAATAGAATAAGCCAGTGTGGTTTTTGACTGCAATGGCTTATTCTCTTTTATGAAATATGTATAAGGTTTTTTCTAGTAATATAGGTCAGCTATAATCTAATCAGCTTCTTTTGATTTCTATTCAAAAAATAGGAGAGAAAAAAATGAACTTTTCCAAATTATTAGGAACCCCTTTTCCAACAGTACAAACTGAACAAATTAAATTAAGAAAGTTGAGATTGGAGGATGCCACTACATTATTCAATTATTATTCAAATGAAAATGTATATCGTCATCTCGATTGGAATGGACCAGAAAGTTTAGAAAGAAGTTATGAAGTAATTAATGCTTGGAACGAAGGCTATGATGAAGGTTGGATTTTACGTTTTGCTATTGCCAACAAAGTAACTGATGACATTATTGGTACCATTTTCTTGAGTGAATTTGCAGGCAAACGAGCTGAAATTGGCTATGAATTATCTGAAGAATATTGGCATCGTGGTATTATGTCGGAAGCTGTTAAAGAAGTATTATCAATAGGATTTAATCAGTTAGGTTTAGCTAGAATACAGGCAATTGTTACAGAAGAAAATATAGCTTCAAAGAAGTTATTGACGAAATTCAACTTTAAGGAAGAAGGCTGCTTAAGACAATTTGAATGCCATAGTGTTACGGGAGAATGCAAAGATATGTTGATCTATAGTTTATTGCATACAGAGTTTTCGAAGAAGCATGACGAGTATTGATCTGGATTATTTCACTTATATCAATAAGGACTAGGGGATGGCTATGAACAATTTATTTACAATCGACTGTGGTGAAGTATTACTAAGAGAATTTAGAATTGAAGATGTGGAGGCAATTTAGCTTGGACATAGCAATTAATAGTTTACAAGAACGTGACGCAGAAGAATTGTATCAGTTTGAAAAGAATAATAGACTATTTTTTGAACAAATGGTACCTAGTCGTGGGGAAGATTATTATAAGTTTGAAACGTTTCAATTAAAACATAGAGAGCTATTAGCAGAACAACAAGAAGAAAAATCAAAATTCTATTTAATAAGGGACAACTCAGGCCATATTGTTGGAAGAATAAATTTAGTAGATATTGATATAACCAATAATATTGCAGAAGTTGGATATAGAGTAGGTAAAGAATATGGCGGCAAAGGGATAGGGGCTAAAGCCTTAAAACTACTATTAGAAACAGAAATCAATGTACAAAAGATTAAGGCAAAAACAACAACAAATAATATTGCATCTCAAAAGGTTCTTGAAAAAAGTGGCTTTAAACAAATCTGTATAAGCGATGATATGTTCGAAATGAATGGTCAAATATTGCAGTTTATACATTACCTTTGGAAGAAAGATTCTAATCATTAGCTGTCTGTCAAATTTATGACTAGGTGGTTTGTGATTCAAATTTTTCAACGAGTTGTGATGATGAATAGGCAAGGTTAACAACATATTTAAATACAGAAAACATGAGGTTTGTTTTTTACAATCTCATGTTTTCTTTTTTGTGTTCAAAACTAATTTTACTTGCAAAATAATAAAAATGTAGATATATTGTATATAAAGTATATATACAATATTTATTGAAGAGGTATTTGCATGCAAATTATAATTTCAAACAGCTCAAAAGAGCCTATTTATGAGCAAATTTATGCTCAAATCAAAAAGCTTATTTTAACAGGTGAATTACAAGAAGGGCAGGCATTGCCTTCTATGCGACAGCTTGCAAAGGATTTAGAAATTAGCGTTATTACAACTAAACGCGCTTATGAAGAGCTTGAAAAAAACGGATTTATTTATTCGATTGTTGGAAAAGGTTCATTCATCGCTGAACAAAATAAGGAAATGATGAGAGAAAGAAAAATAAAGGTAATCGAAGAAAATTTGTTGATTGCTATTCAAAACGCTAAAGAGATGAACCTAAGCTTAGCAGAGCTTAAGGAAATGCTTACATTATTGTATACGGAGGATGCATGATGGAAAATGTTATTGAATTACAGCATATTCATAAATCTTTTAAAGGATTTGAGATAAAGGATTTTTCTATTAATGTGAAAAAAGGCTTTGTTACTGGATTTATCGGAGGAAATGGTGCAGGTAAATCAACGACGATTAAGTTGATTATGAACTTACTTAAGCAAGATAGTGGTACTGTTTCAGTGTTTGGCATGGATTATAAGAAGCATGAAAAAGAAATAAAGGAACGTATTGGTTTTGTCTATGATGAAAATATCTTTTATGAAAATTTAACGTTAAAGGATATGAAAAGGATTATTAAACCAGCCTATAAAAACTGGGATGATAACGCTTTTCAACGCTATGTTAACGAATTCGAACTGCCCCTAAACAAAAGTATGAAAACATTTTCAAAGGGAATGAAGATGAAAGCTTCGTTAGCGATTGCACTAGCTCATCATGCAGAATTAATTATTATGGATGAGCCAACTGCCGGGCTCGATCCAATATTTCGTAGAGAGTTACTAAATATTCTACATGAACTAATGCAGGATGAAGATAGAACGATTTTCTTCTCGACGCATATAACAACAGATTTAGATCGCATTGCGGACTATATTACCTTTGTTCATAATGGGGAACATATTTTCACGAAAGAATTTTATAAAATTGAAGAAGAATATGCCATTGTAAAAGGGACATTAGATTTATTGGATCGTGAAACGGAACAGGAGTTTATTTCAATTCGAAAAACGAACACAGGCTTTGAGGCATTAACGGCGGATAAAAATCGTGTGATAAACATATTTGGAGATACTGTTATTGTGGAAAAGCCAACGCTTGAAGATATTATGTATTATACGAAAAAAGGACGGTAATGGTATGGCTAACCTTATACTTAAGGATATTATAATACAAAAGAATACGATAATATTCTACATTTCTACAATTATACTCTATTTGTTGGTAGATGTTTCGCCAATCTTCTTAGGAGTTTTATATAGTGTCGTATTTATCATGACTGCTTTTTCTACGGATGAAAAAGGTAACGCGAATATTCTTCTAAATTCACTTCCATATACAAGAAAGGAAGTTGTCAGTTCTAAATATATGGGTGCATTAATATTTACATCCGTTATTATTTTTATCATATATCTTGGCGATTTCTTCTTGAATGGAATGGGAGAAGTGTTTTTATGGAGAGAAATACTGCTTATTATGGGGCTTGTTATGGTTACAATATCTTTTATACTGCCAATCTCTTATAAATTCAAAAGCAAACATTTAGTGATGATTTTAGGTGCTTTAGTTGGTCTCTATCTAGTAACAATCACCATTTTACTTCCTAATCTCCATGATATATTAAGAGGGTTTGTTCAGAACTTCCTGACTTTACAAGAAACGCAAATGTATTTTGTAGCTATCCTTACAACGGTTATTTTATATATTGGATCGTGGCTACTGTCTATTCGTATATATGAGAGAAAAGCTTTTTAGGGATGTAGTTTAACGGAGGGGAATTGTGGAAAATCTAAAGCTCTTAGTTCTACGTTAGTGACCTTACTTGGGGTTTTTATTGTTTTTTGGTTATTGGATAAAATCGAAGTGGATGTAAGGGGAACTGGATGTAAGGGGAACTGGATGTAAGGGGAACTGATAATCTATCTGGAACTTTAGATAATGTAGGCATTACATTTATAAATTTATACAATATAGAAGCTTATAATATTGGTGCGAGTATTGCTGTAATGATCTCTGTATTATATTTGATTTTTGTTTTAGCTAGTAAAAAGCCAGCAAATGAAAAATAACTTGATCCAATTAGACCAAGTTATTTATACATAATGATTCAAGACGGAGTTGCACCTCTTTAATAAAATGCTCCAAAAAACAGCTTGATCTCATAAAAATATGAGGTTGAAGCTGTTTTTGATTTTTATTGTGTACGCTTAAATACTAGTTTCCATATACCAAAATTCATGATCACAAGAACCATTAAATAAAAAATGGACCCAAAAGAAAATTGACTAGCTATTAAATAGTGTAGCCCTGCCAGCATACCTAATGGAATGAAAAACAAAAGCGCTTTCCAGCCTTGGGCATCACCGATTTCATCATGGGGCTTTGTGAACGGAATTGTGCTACTCATACCGATGTAACAAATCACAGTGTACAAACAGCTTGTTACTAAAACAGTCAATAAATCAGGGATAATTCTAATGCCATAAATAAAGCAAAAGATGATGCTTAGCACCACGTACAAAGGAATATACAACTTCATTAAAAATGCTTTTAAACTACCTTTTTGTAAGTCTGTGTAGTCTTTAAGTGGGAATATTTTATAAACCCAAGCTGCTTTATACTTTCCAGAATGACCAAGCATAAGTACAGCTGACGGAATAATGAGCATGCTGAAATAAATATTTAAATAGCCCATACTAACAGAATAATCAACATCTTCGTGCCTTGAAAAAGTAAACATAAAAATAAATGGAATGATAAAAGAAAAGCCTAAAGATGGATATACTTTCAGTTTAAACTCTCGCTCTTGTTTCATCATAAGGGAGGCGAAACGGTAGAAAGCTCTTTCTTCATTCGTTCTACAAATGATTTTTAATAAAAGTGCCTTTAGTCGATTGTTCTTTTCTTTTTTCGATTTACTTGTACTTAATAGTTTTTGCAGATTACGTTCAAAGGTTGGAATCAGTTTTACATAAAGCCATATCGATAGTAGTGGTATGACAATGGCAAAAATGCAGTATAGCACTGTAAATAAAGATTTATCGCCATTTAGCAATAGCTCATAAGGAGCGGCAAACCACATCGGGATGAGAAAAATACTCCACCAATGAAACGCTACGACCATATCAAAATTAACAAATTCAAAGGATCTGATAAGGACTTGATAGCCAATCATTAGCATTAATGATAGGCCGATTTGTACATAATTAATAACATCTTTCAGCTTTTCTCCGTCAAAGAATCGTAAAATAACAATATATAAAATGGCGGTAAGAGCAACAATAAATAGATTGAGTAAGATTAGCTCAAGCACTGTTAAAATAAAGAATGCAATTCCTTGATTGAACAAGCCGACTAAAAGTGGGATTGCTGTTAATGCAACGGTTAAATACGTCAGATAGATAAAAATATGCATAAATTTTGCCGCATTAATCGTTCTAGCAGAAATAGGCTTAGTAGAAAGGATGCTTCTATCCCTAACATCCAACAGAACGGAAGAAAAATCAGAAATCAAGGATGTCATAATTAAAAAAATAATCATCGCAAATGAAATGCTCATTTGGAACAGAAAGTTTTGGCCAAAGCCCATAAACGGAATAAGCACGAGTCCGAATAAAGTATAAATCCATAAAGATTTAATATAGCCATATTTTTGATCGTCCTTTTTTCTTGCTTGGTTAAATAATGTCGGTACTTTGCGTTCATCCATTGTTAATTTAATATGGAGGATTTTTCTCATCATTTCATAATCGATGCCCATTTTGACAAATACAATTCGAAATTTATCAAGCAGTTGTAAGGTTTTGAAGTCTGTCATCATCGCACCTCTTGTACAATAGAAACGAATTTCTCACCAATTTCCTTATGATCATGGAAGCCTGTCAATTGGTTGAAAATCTTTTCCAGAGTTCCCTCGGTATTTTCCGCTTGTAACTGGGCGAATGTTCCATCGGCTGCGATTTTTCCATCATACAACAGGATGATACGGCTACTGATTTTTTCAACCACATCCATAATATGTGATGAGTAGAATATAGTCTTTCCTTGGGCAGCTAGTTGAGTCAAAATCTCCTTAAAAATCATGACACTATTTGCATCTAATCCATTTATGGGTTCATCTAAAAATAGAAGATCAGGATTATGTATCAAGCTAGCAATAATTAATAGCTTTTGCCGCATCCCTTTTGAATAAGAAGAAATTCTAGCATGATACGCTTCTCCAACACCGAACAATTCCATTAAGGTTTTTGATTTATCAGCAGCAACCTCTAATTCTAGCCCATACAACTGGCCGATGAAGGTTAAATACTCGTAGCCTGTTAAATTATCATACACATCGGCTATTTCCGGTACATAGCCAATTCTTCGTTTATAATCAACGCGATCTTGCCCAATACTCTCTCCAAAAAGCTTAATTTCTCCGCCATATTCGCCTTCAATTCCCAAAATGATTTTGACAGTCGTACTTTTACCAGCGCCGTTCGGACCGATATAGCCAATAATCTCACCTCTTGAAACGTGCAAGTCGATTCCTTTTAATATTTCCTTACTGCCATAGCTCTTTGTTAAATTGGTAATCGTCAAGATTTCTTCCATTTTGCAGCTCCTTTCTGTGTATCTTATGTTAAGTGTGGATTATTTAGTAAATATATCCATGAATATAGTGTAGCATATAAAAGGGACAATGATCCTTGTGATAAAATGAAACTAGTTCACTCCCAGTCGGGTGCAATTTTATAATTTCGAATGGGATAAATAAGTAATAAATGGAGGCGTAAAATGCTAATTAAGTCGAATGAACAATTGCTTGTTTTACTGGATAATTTATTGCGTGAACCACAAAATTTTTGGAATGAATTTTATGATAAAACATTTAAAAAGATACCTTTCTTTGTTAATAAACCTGATGAAAATCTAGTCAGTTATTTAGAAAAAAAGATGATTCAGCCTAGTAAAGTTTTAGAGCTAGGCTGTGGTGCAGGACGAAATGCCATTTACTTAGCGAAGCAAGGTTGTTCAGTTGTTGGTGTGGATGTATCGGATAGAGCATTACAATTGGCGCAAGAAAGGGTTGATGAAGCTAACATAAATGTAGAGTTAATTGGTTCCAATATCTTTGAGCTGGATCTAGAAGAGGAGAGTTTTGATTTTATTTATGATTCAGGCTGTTTCCATCACATAGCCCCTCACCGACGTGTGACGTATATTGAATTGATTCATACATTATTAAAACCTAATGGATACTTCGCTTTATGCTCGTTTGAAGAACAAGGTGTATATGGTGGTTCTACCATCTCAGATGAAGAAGTTTATATTAAACGTAGTTTAGAAGGTGGATTAGGGTATACAAAAAATCAGCTAAGAGAAATATTTCAGTCATTAGAAGCACTTGAAATACGAGAAATGATAGCCATGTCTAATGAAGAGCCATATTTCGGTTTAGAAGGATTTATAGTAGGTTTATTTAAAAAGAAATAAGCAGATGAAGTGCCAAATTTCATAGATACTTTAAGTGAAATTGATTATGAATATGTTCTGAAACCAGAGCTCATCTCTATTATGTCCTGATAGAGAGAAACCCTCAATCTGATTGAATGGAATCATAATAAAATAGAATAGAAATTTATTATTTTTAAATAACTTTATGAATGAATATAACTTCCATTTTGATCTATTTTTTTCAAAAAGGGAGTTTTTCTTTTATTATAAACACAACGCTTGCAATAAATGTGGTTTCTTTGAGCAACCACTATGAAAGAAAAATACATATGGTGTGGACCTTTTAGGTTAAATGTAGTTATGCAAAAATGAAGCAAGGGGGTCAAGGGAGTGTTTAATGATTTTAAGCTTGTAGATGATCGTCCGGTATATGTGCAATTAAAGGATTATTTAAAGGAAATGATTATGAAGGGACATCTGCTGGAGCATCAGAAGCTTCCTTCTACCCGTGAACTAAGTAAATTATTAGCAGTCAGCAGAAATACGGTACTGAATGCATATGCAGATTTAGAGCAAGAGGGCATCATCTATGCGGTGAAGGGAAAAGGCAATTTTGTAGGAAAGGTCACAACATTGAAAACACCATCCATTGAATTGAACTGGAAGGAAAGACTTAATAAGGCTACCTTGTTAGCTGATGAATTAGATTTAATAAGGCAAGATATTCATTGGAAAAAAGGGATGATTTCATTCAATAGTGTTGCTCCGGAAGAAAAGCTATTTGATGTTGAAAATTTTAAGAGAGCTTTTTTGACGCGGATGTCCATGGAAGGGGATATCGTTTTGAATTATGGCTATGCGAAGGGCTATAAACCTCTAATCGAGTACCTCCTGCACTATATGGAAATAAAGGGCGTCGATATTTCCAATAAAGACATTTTGATTACGAATGGTTTTACGGAGGGACTGGATATTTTAATATCCTCCTTAGCTAAAAAATCCGGCCGAGTGCTTTGTGAAAACCCTACACACCATGCTGCATTAAAGCTTTTTCGCTTACATGGACTTGAAATACACGGAATTGACATGCAGGATGATGGGATCGATATTGATCAAGTAGAGAAAAGCTTATTAGAAAAGGATTATGATTTTGCATATTTAATCCCGTCCTATCATAATCCGACAGGGATCGTTACCTCCTCTGAAAAAAGGAATGCAATCATTCGACTTTTTTCGAAACACCAAATCCCTATTGTAGAGGATGGCTTTAATGAGGAATTACGTTATTCAGGCTCCCATTTAGCGCCGCTTATGACTTTCATTGGAGCAGGTAACAGTATTGTCTATATTAGTAGCTTTTCAAAAATTTTATTCCCAGGCTTACGTGTTGGTTGGATTTTAGCAGATAAGCAACTCATCCACTGTTTAGAAAGTATGAAAAGAGCGCGGACTATTCATACATCAACACTGGATCAGGCTGTCCTTTACCAATATTTGCTGGACGGCTATTTTGAAAAATACTTAAAAAAGGCCAGATCAGTCTATAAGAAAAAATATGAACTAGCCCGTCAAGCTTGCAAGCAATACATTCCTTTTAAAAGAATGACGGGAGATGGTGGACTTCATCTCTTTATTGAGTTAGAGGAAGGAATAAACGCTCGGATCTTATTAGAAAAGTGCTATAAAAAGGGAGTTGTTTTTTATCCTGGAGATGTTTTTTACACGAATGGTGGGGGAAGTAACACATTTCGATTAGGATTTTCTCGGTTACAGGACGAGGATATTGTCCGTGGTATTCAAATCATTGGTGATACTTTAAAAAATGACATGGGGAGTTGAAAAAATGAGAGTTGGCGTTGTTATGGGAGGGGTATCCTCAGAAAAACAAGTCTCAATTATGACAGGGCAAGAAATGATTGCTCATTTAGATCAGAGTAAATATGAAGTTGTAGCAATTGAACTACATGACAAAAAAGAGCTTATAGAAAAGGTGAAAAACCTGGATATAGCCTTGTTAGCCCTTCACGGTGAATTTGGAGAAGATGGAACGATTCAAGGTGCCCTAGAAACGTTGGGTGTTCCATATACCGGAAGTGGGATACTATCAAGCAGTATTTGTATGGATAAAAATATATCAAAAAAAATTCTTCGTTATGAGGGCGTTGAAACACCAGACTGGCTTCATTTTTCAAATAGAGAAGAGCTTCAGTTAGATCAAGTAGAAAAAATGGGCTATCCTCTAGTCGTAAAACCAAATTCGGGTGGCTCTAGCGTAGGCGTACAAATAGTACATGATAGTGAATCTTTATTAGCCTCTGTTGCTGAAGTATTCAAATGGGGCTCTGAAATCATTATTGAAAAGTATATTAAGGGCGATGAAATAACATGTGCCATTATTGATGGCAAGCTTTTACCTATCATCTCAATCAGCCATACAGCAGCGTTTTTTGACTATAAGGCAAAGTATGATGATGAAGCAACGATTGAAGAGGTTGTTGAGTTACCGCCTGCAACCCATGAACGTGTTGCTAAAGCCGCAAAAGCCTGCTATAACGCATTAAAATGCAGTGTTTATGCCAGAGTTGACTTGATGGTGAAGGATGGAATCCCGTATGTCATGGAGGTCAATACATTGCCAGGGATGACCCAAAATAGCTTGCTACCTAAAAGTGCACTTGCGGCTGGAATCAGTTATACGAAATTGTTGGATATGATAATTGAATCCTCCTTAAAGGTTAGGAAAAGCGAGTAAGTATGCATAATAAAAAAACACCTCTACGTTAACAGGTGATAATCCCTGTTTCAACAAAAGGTGTTTTTCAAATTCAGTTCTTATAAACTAAGCTTTCGATAATTCAATAAATCCTTGTCCAAACACATCTCTTACATCGTGAATGGCGATAAAGGCATCCTTGTCTATTTCTTTAACGATTTTCTTTAGCTTTACAACTTCCTGTTTACTAATGACAATATAAAGAATTTCTTTTTGCTCTTTCGTATAATAGCCATGACCTGATAGGACTGTGACGCCTCGATTCATAAAACCACTCACATGGCTGGCAATCTCTTCGGGCTTTTTCGAAATGATCGTAACTGCCTTTTTAGGGTTCACACCTTCAATTACAAATTCCATTACCTTCGTTCCGACATATAGCATAATAATAGTGAGCATTAATGCTTCTGCCCCAATAATAAAATAAGATGAAAAAGCAACAATTAAATCAAAGAATAATAAGCCGTAACTAATACTCCAGCCTAGATATTTGTTCGTCATTCTAGCTAAGATTGTTGAACCTGCTGTTGTTCCGCCAACTCTTATAATTAAGCCTATACCAACGCCAGCAAAAACCCCGCCAAAAATAGTATTCACAATAATTTCATTTGAAGAAATAGACCATGATTCTGTCAAATGTAAAAAGAGTGAATGGAAGGATACGGCAATAATCGTATAAATCGTCGTTTGTCTACTTAAGAATCTATAACCAATCACTAATAAAACTGCGTTTAGCAAAAAGCTTACAATACTTGGCGACCAACCAAACAGATAATACGCGATAATTGTTATACCTGTTACGCCACCTTCACCTAAATCATTAGGAATAACAAATAAGTTTACAGCCAGCGCAAAAAGGAGCGACCCAACCATAATCATTAAAATATCCATAATGTATTTCTTCATACACACACCACCATAAAAAATTGATTTTTTCCTAAAGAACATACTATATCAAGTTCTATTCATATTATATACTTTTTGGAATGTTCATTTGTGATAAATCTGTAATTGTTAGTATGTCCTTTGTCAGAGAGAAAATTAAATATATATTTGCGTAGAAGAGATTACCAATGGCGATGCCGGAAATATTGGTGTGAATTGGAGTATTTTTTAAAAATTGCCTATGTAGATATAGTAAGTTACACTATTTAGGAGGTCTAGGCTCTTAACATCTCGGAGGCATTGAAGTGGGGAGCTACTAAAAGTCCAGATAGCATTGCGTGTGGATAATGCTAACTCTACAGCATTGCAGGAAGAGGCTTATTAATAATGGAGGTATTAATTTGAATATAGTACTTTGGATTATCGCAGGTATATTAGTTTGCGGTGGTTTAGTGATGGGAATTGGATTTTGGATGTTTAAGAAAGAAATAAATGAAGAGAATCCTGACTATATTGTACAATTCATCAAGGACAATATAGCTAGTGAAAATGTATCCTTAGCGATTAATTACAATAATGAGAAATGGGTAGATGTTAATACGAATAAGCAATTTCCTTTAGCCAGCACGGTTAAAATTATTATAGCCATAGAATATGCACAACAGGCAGCAAACGGACGTATAAATCCTCAACAACAAGTTAGTTTAAAGGAATTAGAAACATTTTATATTCCAAAAACAGACGGTGGGGCACATGAAGCATGGATCTCTGAGTTAAATCAAAGCAAAAATATTGATAGCGTACCTTTAAGTGAAGTAGCAAATGGAATGATTGCTTACAGTTCTAATGCAAATACGGAATATTTAATGCGAGTACTAGGGCTTCAAAATATTAATGAGGTTCTAAAGAGTTTGGATCTAGTAGATCATGAACTTTTATATCCAAGCACAAGTGCAACGTATATTCCTACTCAATTGATGAATGAAAAGAATATAACTAAAGAAGAAACATTAAAAGTTATGAAAGATATGGATATGGCTGAATATCGGGATCGAGCGCTGAATATTCATAATAACTGGTTAAAGAATCCTCTTACTGATGAGGAGAAAAAACAGTCATTAAAAACTCTAAATATGGATATACAAAAAGTATGGTCTGATCGTTTGGTAAAAGCAACTACAGCGGACTACATTTCTATTTTAGAAAAGCTCAATAGTAAAAAATACTTTCATGAAGATGTACATAAATATCTTGATCCAGTCTTGGAACAATTAATGCAAAATCCTAAAAATCGCGAATGGCTAACTCATGCAGGTCAAAAGGGTGGTTCTACTGCATTTGTTTTGACACTAGCGTTCTATGCAAAAGATAAAGATGGTAATCAGACGGAGATTGCTTTCTTTGCTAATAACTTAAATATGATAGAACAAGCAAAATTATCTAAAAACCTGAATGGTTTTCAATTGAAATTTTTAAAAGAAGAGAAGTTTCGTATGCAACTAAAAAAAGAATTGTCCGAGATATAAAATTCTTGTATAGTACTGCAGGTGTGTTGTTTAACCACTTTTATCCATCACAAAGCTCTATTTCCACTACGGGTAATCCTCTCTGACATATGAAAATGAAGTACATTTCGTCCGTGCTTTGCATACGATAATTTTATCTACATTCAGCAAATGGTTTGTAATGAAAGCGAAGCCCCTACTTCTGAAGAAGCTGGGATGAATGCGGATGTGGTTTCTTTTCAGGGTATCCAAACATCTACTGAATGAAGATATAGCCTCCGGCGGATGTCACGGATTTTGAAAGGAATGAATGAAAGGATGTTAGCCTAAAACCTTCGCATCCTGCGAAAACGGCTAACTGACCTGCATCGGTAAAAACGCCACATCCTGTGGCATTACCGAAATGACCGACATCGTGTCGGCCCTCGTGCAGGCCTAGGCACAGGTCAAAATCCGGATGCATTGTTTATCTGTAGCGAAAGCGAAGCGTCAGCTACAATTACGCCAAGGCGAAATTGATAATATGTGTGAGAGGATTGAAGTAAATGTACTATCCTTATTACGGAAATACATCGGTGTATAATTATGGTTATCAACCTGCGTACTGGGCTTATCCTAACAATGTAGCATATGATAACGGACCGAATTCCTTCTATTATGTCAACAATGGCAACAACAATCCCCAGCTAAAGGATTATGGACCAAAGCCCTTTGTCGTTAACATCGAAGAAGCTACTAAGCAGAACAATAATTACCGTACTGCGCTATGGACGGGATCAAATTTACAGGTTACAGTTATGAGTCTTAATGTTGGAGAAGATATTGGCTTAGAAATGCACCCCCATGTTGATCAATTTTTACGTATTGAACAAGGCAATGGAGTCACTCAGATGGGTCCTAGCAAAGACAATTTAAACTTCCAAAGAAATGTAAATGAAAATTTCGCAATAATGGTCCCGGCTGGTACGTGGCATAACGTAACGAATACAGGGAATATACCCCTAAAGCTTTACACGATATATGCTCCGCCAAACCACCCATTTGGCACTGTACATGTTACGAAAGCAGATGCGATGGCTGCAGGTGATTAAGGTTTAATGAAAAAGACAACTCCTACTTAGAGAAGTTGTCTTTTTTGATGTCGTTTAAATGAAATATAAATAGATAATAAGCCATTCAATGTTAAAAGAGTAACCGTTAATATAGTCAAAAAGGCAATGTCAGGAGAAAAGGATCTAATTGTGTTCCAAGGTGATCCTGTACTGTAATTTAATAACGGAATGGTGATAATTGCCAAAACTAAAAGTATCATACCGAAAATACGCCACATACGTCTTTTTTTCGATTTTTTTGATTTAGCCTTTATTAGTAGGCAAATAAACATCGCGAAAAGTAAACATAATAGAGCAATTGTTATGAGTTGAATAGTTGGTTTATATTTAGGTACATCAACCGGTTCTTCTCCGTTTAAAATATTGATAATCCCTTGTTTAAGATATAGAAGTGCCTCTTCTTCTAATATATGGCTTTTATTAGTGAGAATCACACCGCTCCAACCTGTTTCCGGTATAAAAAATACTTCTGAACGTGCATCAGGGTTTGAACCAGAATGCCATATCATCTCTTCTTTTGAGTTTGGATTTGTGATTCGTACACCAAGGCCATAATATCGATTTTTACTAGTTTGAACGAGAGGGGATACATAAAGGTCCATAGCATTTTTGCTTAAAAAATTATTATTGTCAGATTGACTAAGAAGTCTAATGTATTGGACCATATCTGTGGCACTTGCTGTTATATATCCATATGGTGCCCCGCCATTATCATAGGTTACTGAGCTTTTTCTTGGAAGACCAAACCATGACTGATAGCCAGATAAATACCCTTTTTTATAGGCCATGCTTTCATTAGCGGCTGCATTTTTCATTCCTAATGGTGAAAAAACTTGTTCTTCCATATACTCAGAATAGGTTTGATTGGTAACTTCTTCGATGAGAGCACCAAGAATAGAAAAGTTAGCATTACTGTACTGGTGTTTTTCCCCAGGTGCAGCAGTCAACTTAACATTCGATAAACTTTCTACATTTTCCTTTATAGCACTTAAATCTTTAGATTCTTTATCTGAAATAGATAAGCCAGAATAAGTGCTTATCCCACTAGTTTGTGTGAGTAAATGTTTGATGGTCATTTGGGATGCTGCTTCTTTATCTTTAAGCGTAAACCATGGAATATACTTTTGGACTGGATCATCTAATTGAACCTTGCCTTCATCAATTAATCTCAATATGCCTAAGCCTGTTAATGATTTACTAATAGAGCCAATTGCAAATGGAGTGTCAGTAGTTACTTTTTCAGCAGATTCTCCCGTTACGCCCCACGATTTGGAGTAAAAAAGATCATTATTATGAACAATGGCAATAGATGCCCCAGGAATCCGCTGTTCTTCTAAAAAGTTTTCGACATAATTATCTAGAGTACTCTTGATGTCTTGTTGTGCGGAAATTTGTGAGACTGGGAGAAATAGATTGAACGGAATGAATAATAAACATACTAATAAAACTTTAAATATCGGAAATGTTTTCATCGTAATTTCACCTATTTCTTCCAATAAATTTTACTGTGAGTATAGATATTGAACAGGAAATAGAAATACTCATTAACATCAGTAAGGAATTCCACCAAGCATTATCAGAAATTTGGTAGACAATATGATAATCAAATGTTGCGTTCATATTTTGCGGATTGAAGGAATCCGTTAAAAACATCGATAGTATTAGCTGGGAGCCAAGATAGGCAACAATAAAAGTACAAAATCCAATAATTAATGATAATCCTGGTCTACTTTTCCGTATTTGTTGTATTTCCGAATGAAGATCGATCCCCTTAATCTCTAGAAAATCTTTAATAAATGTCGTAGTATCTCCCAATTCATCTATACTATCTATTCCATAGTCACGACATTCTTGAATATGTTCTACCAGCTGCTGTTTGATATTTCTTCTTTCTGTTGTGCTGATACGATACTGTTTTAATTCCTTTAGGACTTCGTTTAAATATTGCTTTTCTGCTAAACTCAATTCCATAGTCATTCAAAAAGTTCTCCTTTCAAACCACTTTGCAGTAGGGATTTTATATCTTGTTGTAACTCCAACCACTCGTTGATTTTTTTTTGAAGATACACTTCTCCTTTTTCATTGATTTCATAATAAACTCTAACCTTCCCGTTGTCCGTCATTTCACGGTAAGTATCAACCCATTCTTGATCCTTCAGCTTAGTCAAAATGGGATAAATGCTGCCTACTCCTTTCAGTTTTAAGTTGTGTTTTTCTAACTCCTTCATAATTTCATAACCATAACTTTTTTTCTGCGACAATATAGACAACACGCACATTTCTAAATGACCTTTTACTAAACTTGTTCTATCCATAAATTGACTTTAACAAAAGTATATACTTCTTTCAAGTATATGTTTTGTTACGAATACTTTTGGGAGGACATAGAATTTCAAAGCATATATTATGCAGTAGAAAGGAATAAAGTGGTATTTTAAGGTCAAGAACGCTAATTTTATTCATTGGAGGATTATATGAATGGAATATAAACTATTAGTAGACGAAATTGAAAATTTAGTGGAATTATTAACTCAAAATAAGTGGATTCATCATATTGACCAAATTTTAAAAGAGGAATCTATTCGAAAAGCGTATGCAGAAGGATACTATCACAACGATCGCGAAACGCATTGGATCATTGATAATGAAGAAAAGGTTGGGATTATCATAATTCATGACATAAATGACACAATCCCATTATTCGATATCCGTTTAGATGCACGTTATAGAGGAAAAGGATACGGAGTAAAGACACTCCTCTGGTTACAAAATTACCTGTTTGGAGAAAAAGGTAAAATTCGTATCGAAGGTTATACGAGAGTTGATAATATTGGTATGAGAAAATGCTTTACGAAAGCAGGTTTTGTGAAAGAAGGTTATTTAAGAAATGCTTGGGAAAATGCAGATGGTACTGTGACAGATAGTATCTTATATGGTGCAATTAAAGATGATTGGATGTTAGGTAGAACAACGCCTATAAAAATGGATGATGTACCCTATTAAAAATTTTAGGTTAGAAAAGGGTGTTGTGAAATGTACACAGAAAAAGATTTGCTAAGAGCTTTAAAAAAATCCTGGTCAAGTCAATCAAGTTCAAAATGGAGTCTAGATAATCCAGCAAGAGGACAATGCGGAGTTACTGCATTAGTTGTAAATGATATTCTTGGAGGCGAGATTTATAAAACATGGCTTGATGAAGGCTGGCATTTCTATAATATGCTCGCAGGGGAAAGAAGAGATTTTACAGAAGAGCAGTTTTCGTACAACCTCGAATATCAAGACCTTTGTTCAAGCAGAGAAGAGGCTTTTCAAGATACCAATGATGCTCAATATTCTTTTGTTTATAGTTAAACAGAGATGTTGTTAAGATAACATCTTTGCTTTTTTTAACATTAAACAAACTTGTTGACGTAAATTAAACCAGCGTGTTACTATTATCTCGAATTCAAGATAACTGAATTCGAGATAATTGAATTCTAACCTTTTAATCCGGGTGGAAAGTTTAACTTTTCACATCATAAGGAGGTAATCATAATGGGTTTTTTAAATAAATTTTTCAGTTCAAAAAAAGAGGAGGAAAAAACAATGGCAGAATTAAATATCGGGATTATTATCGGATCAACACGTGAAGGGCGTGTTAGTCCACAAGTAGCACAATGGGTAAAAGAAATCGCAGATCAACGAGGAGATGCTAATTATACAATTATTGATATTGCGGATTACAAATTACCTTTACTAGGTGAACCAGGGCAAGATGCTTCAGGCGCTCAAGGTTGGTCAGAAATTATTGCAAAACAAGATGGATTTGTATTTATCGTACAAGAGTACAATCACTCTATTACAGGTGCTCTAAAAAATGCACTAGATTATTTGCGTGTAGAATGGAATAACAAAGCTGCAGGTATTGTATCGTATGGTTCTGTAGGTGGTGCACGTGCAGCTGAACATTTACGTGGTATTATGGGTGAGCTTTTAATTGCAGATGTCCGTGTACATCCAGCATTGTCACTATTCACAGACTTTGAAAATGGTACTGATTTTAAACCAAAAGAGGTGCAAACAGATTCTGTTAACCAAATGTTAGACCAATTAATTCCTTGGTCAAAAGCTTTATATACAATTCGTTAACTTCTTTCAGCAAAAGTCTTTTGTACCGAAAGCGTAGCGACAGGTACAGAAGTCTCCCACCTCTATAGGTGGTGAATTGAATGCGAATATAAGCTGTTTTTCAGCGGGTGTCCAAACGCCCGCTGAAATAGAGGAACTCAGTCTAAGAACGCCACGTCCTGTGGCGACGACTGAGTGACCAACATCACGTTGGCCCAAAGCCTCCGGCGGATGTCATGGAATCGGAAAGGAGTTCAATAAAGGATGTTAGCCTAAATTCATCGCATCCATGCGATAACGGCTAACTGACCTGCATCGGAAAAAACGCCACGTCCTGTGGCATTACCGAAATGACCGACATCGTGTCGGCCCTCACGCAGGCCTAAGCACAAAGCCGATTCCAGACGCAATTATGCCAAGGCATAATTGATTTTTGTTCAAAGATTGAGGTAGAACGGTATTGGATAAAGTATAGGTGAGAAATACATTTATCATGAAAGGGACTGTTAACATGAAAAAACATACTGCGGGTATTCACCATATCACAGCCATTGTAGGGCATCCACAAGAAAATATTGATTTTTATGCTGGTGTTTTAGGCCTTCGTTTAGTTAAACAGACGGTAAATTTCGATGACCCAGGCACATATCATCTTTACTTCGGTAACAAAGGTGGTAAGCCGGGGACAATTATTACATTCTTCCCATGGGCGAATGCTTATCAAGGTCGCATTGGTGATGGTCAAGTTGGTGTAACTACTTATGTTGTACAAGAGGGAGCACTAACTTATTGGATTAATCGCCTTGCAAAATTCGCTATTCCATTCCAAAAAACAGAACGCTTTGGTGAACAAGTAATACAATTTGATGATCCACACGGACTTCATATTGAATTAGTGGCACGTCCAGAAGGCGAATTGAATGAATGGACATTTGGTGAAGTAACTCCTGAGGTTGCGATTAAAGGATTTGGTGGAGCAACACTTTATTCAAGTCATCCTGAAGAAACAGCAAAAGTTTTAACTGAAGTCATGGGACTTGAAAAAGTAGCAACGGAAGGTGAGTATACTCGTTACAAATCTAGCGCAGATATTGGTAATACAGTAGATTTAAAAGTTGTTCCTGGTATGCGTGGTCAAATGGGAGTCGGAACAGTTCATCATATTGCTTGGAGAGCCCAAGATCATGCGGACCACCTAGAATGGCAAGAGTATGTAATGAATCATGGACAACATGTAACTGAAGTGAAAGATCGTAATTATTTTAATGCGATATATTTCCGTGAACCTGGTGAGATTTTATTTGAAATTGCGACAGATCCACCTGGATTTGCTCATGATGAAACACCTGAGACAATGGGTAGCCAATTAATGTTACCAGCTCAATATGAACAGCATCGTGAACAATTAGAAAGAACATTAATTCCAATCGAAGTGCGTGCGCTTGATTAAGGAGGATGAGTCGTTTGATTTCGATTGATCCTACGAAAAATACTGAGCGTGAAAACTATAAATTATTAATTGGCAGTATTATTCCGAGACCAATTGCCTTTGTTACGACGAAGTCAGAGCAAGGAGTCATCAATGGCGCACCTTTTAGTTTCTTTAATATTGTGTCATCAAATCCACCTATGATTTCTCTAGCGGTTCAAAGACCACAGGAGCGCTTAAAAGATACCGCTCGACATATTCATCATCAGCAACAATTTGTTGTGCATATTGTAGATGAGGATAATGTTAAGCAGGTGAATGAAACGGCAGCTTCATTACCTGTAACTGAAAGTGAAATTGATGGAGCTCAATTTACATTAACCGATAGCCAGCGTATATCTGTACCAGGTATTAAAGAGGCAAAGGTTCGAATGGAATGCAGCTTAGTACAGACGATTCCTTTGATGAATGGTGACGAACAGACAGGTGATTTGTTCATTGGTCAGGTTGTACAATTTCATATAGATGAGACCATTTATAATGAAGGTCGTATTGACCCGAGGGAATTAAAAGCGGTTAGCAGACTGGCTGGCTCAAATTACGCAAAAATTGGAGACATATTTGCGCTAGAACGTCCTCAATAAAAAATGCGAAAATGTTGATATAACAGCATTTTCGCATTTTTTGTTTTATTTTTTTATTAAAATTCCTTCTATATTCAGTAAATCTCCTTTTGTTAAAAGGACATCGGTTGCTTTTACATTGGTAGCTACTTGTTTTTTAGGTGACAGATGAGCTAATACTACTTTTCCAAGTGCGCTTGAATACATGGGTGTTCGAGTATCGATTGCGTGAAAAGCAGGCTGTTCAAAAGGCTCCCTGATCACATTTTTTATCACCATCTCACAATCTTCCAAAATACCAATATAAGTCGTTATTTCTTCTTGCCGGGCTAATTGATAGGGCGCTACGAGAGATGTCCACTGGATATCTTTATGCCAAAATAAATGTTCATCCCTAAAAATATGCGGATTTAATTGATAATACTTATTATATTTAATCACATAGTTCATTTTTTCTAGTGTATAAAGCATGCGAAAAACGGATGTCTTGTTTATTGATAATTCTTCCATAATTTCAGTTAATGTAAGAGAATGTTTTTGACGTAATAGATCCAAAATCAAAATGCCCTTTTTTAATGTCGATACTTCATAGGACTCCATTTTGCCCGGTCCTAACTTTTATGAATAATGGGGTTTCTTGCTTTAATTGTCTACTCCTTTACAAATTTGAGTTTTGCTTATGCTAAAAAATAAATGATTGCCTTTATAATATTAAAAATGTCACTAGCGTCGCATTAAAATAATTCAACGGATTTTAAAAAACTGAATTTTCCGCAATATTATCCGTGCATAAAAAAAGCCTTTATAATGGTTGGGTGGTAGTAAACCATCCAAATCCAAAATAAAGGACATAAGCATGGATAAGTTTACACGAAAAACTTCATTTGAACAATGGTTTTCACCTATTTCTTCTACACAAATGGAGAAATTAGTTGAAATTCATCAATTAAATTACTATACAAAGAAGCTTCACATCGCTTCATTCTTGAAATTATTACTGTTTGCGCAACTGAATGAAACCGAAAGTCTACGTGCCATTAGTGACACGCTGTTATCAGACGACTTACAAAAAGCAACGTATTTAGAGTCCATCAGCTTTTCGCAGTTAGGTCGGCGATTAAACCAAGTGCCAACTGAGTTTTTCCAACAAATTTTTCTAGACTTAGTCGGGCAAATTCATGAGAAAACGCATTTTGAGCAGCGCCGAAAAACCACAACACCACTAAAAATCATTGATTCTAGCACATTGCCATTGAACTTAAACAACCATAGATGGGCTGAATTCCGTAAAACAAAATCAGGTGTGAAGTTACATTTGCGCCTTGTTTACCTAGAAAAAGGTTGTTCGTACCCTGATAAAGCGGTGCTGACGAATGCGAAAGAACATGATCGTGGTCAGCTTGAAATTCTCGTTGATGACAAGGAGTGCATGTACGTGTTTGACCGAGGCTACTTAGATTATGAGCGCTTTGACCGCATGACAGATGACGGACTTTTCTTTGTCTCACGCTTACGAAAAAACGCCGTAACACGTGTGATTGAATCATTTAAAGTACCTGAACAGTCATCGGTGTTATCGGATGAAATGATTCTGATTGGCAACACGCAAAATCGTGCTGAAAATGTATTTCGCCGTATCGAAGTACTAGATCCAAACGGTAAAGAGCTACATCTGATTACGAATCGTTTTGATTTAAGCGCAGATGAAGTCGCTGAACTGTATAAGTCACGCTGGGCAATCGAACTGTTTTTCAAGTGGATGAAACAGCATCTGAACATTAAAAAGTTCTACGGGCAAAGCGAGCTAGCTGTGCATAATCAGGTGTACATTGCGATGATCGTTTACTGCTTAAACGTGCTAGCACAGCTTTACACAAACAGTTCACTGACGTACTTACAAATTAGTAGGTACTTAAAAGCAACACTATGGAAGCCCGCACGTATTTGGCTTCGGGAAATCGAAGGAACTACGGTACCATAAGGATTTAGAACTGTCAGTTGCCCCAGTCAAAGGTTATAGTAAAAAAATGGATGTTTACTATCTCTATTTAAGTATCTTTCATTTTCTTTAAAAACGGAAGAAATAGAAAACAGAAAATTCAATTAAAATCAATGCGACATTAGTGTAAAAATGTAACTATTAATAATTCACACGTACAGATTAAGTTATTTTAGAAAACCTCACATATGGAAATTGAATCATCTTCTATCGTCGTGCTTCCCTGTAAATTAGTAATCTGAGATTGGAAAATTCCATATAAAAGAATGTGTCGAGTAGCTCGGTTTTTAGCAAGGTTTAAATAGAGTAAATAATCTTATTATTGACTCTATTCTAAAAGATAGATAATATAATAATTATTTAAAAAAATGTATAAATAGTATGTTTACTATCTTTATTGAATATGGAGTGGTTATTATGGCAAATTTTTTACGAACAAAGTCAATCGAGCAAGCCAATAAAATAACTGAAGTTGAACGCTTTAAACTTAAACGTGAACTGGGATCGTTGCAATTATTGCTGTATGTACTAGGAGCCACAATTGGAGCGGGGATTTTTGTACTGCCAGGAACTACAGCTGCTTTACATGCAGGTCCTGGTGTCGTTGTTTCTTTCTTAATTGGGGGGCTTGTAACAATTGCAGTTGGACTTGCTTATGTCGAATTCGCAGCGATGGTACCTGTCGCCGGGAGCGCTTATACTTATTCTTATATTGCATTAGGTGAAATTATTGCTTGGATAATCGGTTGGGACTTACTATTAGAGTTTATCGTTATTTCTAGTACAGTTGCAGTTGGTTGGAGTGGATACGTCAATTCGTTTTTACAATCTGTGGGAATTCACTTGCCAGGAGTTTTAACAAAGGATATTGCTCATGGTGGGATTGTGAATCTACCTGCTGTGGCTGGTTGGCTTATTGTGGCTTGGATTGCACTAAGCGGAATTAAAAATGTGGGCCGATCAAATATGTTATTTACAGCTGCAAAGGTTGGCGCGATTATCTTATTCCTTGCTATTGGGGCTTTTCACGTTAACCCTATAAACTGGACACCATTTACACCATTTGGCTGGTCAGGTGTAATGGCGGGAGCAGCATTAGTGTTCTTTGCTTTTACTGGATTTGATGGTGTAACAACTGTTCTGGAAGAAGTAAAAAATCCGCAAAAAACAATACCAAAAGCTTTAATTGGTGGTTTAAGTGTATTAACGCTTATTTATGCACTTGTTGCACTAGTATTAACAGGTATTGTACCATCCCCTGAGTTAGATGTTCCAAATCCTACTGTATATGCACTACAATCTGTTGGTATTCAATGGGGAGGTGCTATCATTGCAGTATCAGTTATTTTTGGATTGCTTGCTACGATGATTGCCAATACAACTAGTGCGACACGCGTGCTGTTTGCAATGAGCCGTGATGGACTTCTACCAGAACGTATTGCACAAACAAATAAGAAAACAGGAGTACCTGTATTATCAACTTTAATTGTGGTTGGAACAGGAATTCTCTTATCAGGATTTTTATCGATCGGAGAATTAGCGGAATTTGCTAATATAGGCGGTTTAACTGCTTTTGCTTTAACAACAGTTAGTGTTGTTGTTCTTCGCTATACACGACCAGATCAACCACGTGTATTCAAAGTACCAGCGTTATGGCTTGTAGCAACTGTAGGTGTTGGAGGATGTCTTGTATTAATTTTTAGTCTCCCATTATTTACGATACTACGCTTTTTGCTATGGTTGGCAATAGGTTTAGTTATTTATTTTGCCTATGGATACAAACATGCTAAAATGAACGCTAAAAATGAAAATCTATAAATGTGACATACACCCCTTTGGTTCTAAAGGGGTGTTTCTATAACTAACTTACATACAGAGCTGGACGCACATTCTTGTTCATACCAACATATTCTAAGTTTAAACTTCCTTACATGCCCAGGCATCAATCTCAACCTTTAGGGTAGGGGCAGCAAGTGCTACTACGTAAATTAATGTCGTACATGGAAGGTGATCACCAAGAAAATCACTTATTATTTGTTTTCTTTGATCCGCATTCATTTCCCCAACGCAATAAAAGACTAGCTTCGTTAAATCATGAATTTCCATATTTGCACTTTCAAGATTCTTTCGGATATTTTCTAATGCTAACTTCATTTGAGCTAATGGCTCTTCAGGTACAGTCCCGTCTTTCTCCATTCCTATTTGTCCAGATAATGTTAACCATCTCTGTGGTCCTGTCACCTCAATCTGATGTACATAAGGAGCAACTGGTAGATGAATGTCCTCCGGGTTTCTTGCAACTTTCATATAATCAATCCTTTCTATTATGGTGAAAATTGTAATGAGAATATCATACTAAAACTAATTCTAATTTTACTACCATCATATAAGAACTTACATTGGATATGATGGTTCAAAAGGTTATAATAGAATAATAGAATCAAGGCTTATAACGCTGATACAGCTTTCAATAAAGTACAAAAGTAGTGTCATTAATTTTTATTATGATAAGGCATACAATTCTTTTCGCTCCTTGGATTAATTATTTTCTAATAAGACTTAAAAAGCGCATGCATTTAAGTGGTAATGGAAATAATATTCCAATGAAGGAGGGGATTTACATAAGGATGATACGTAATGTTTTACATCAATTTTTTACTTGCTTATGTTCATTTGATAGCGACACCCAGGCAGTAAAGACAGCGAAGCCGTATTGTAGAAGGAGTGAATACATGAGTAATTTCTTTCGAAGTAATGGATTTAAACGATTTATAATTCTAGTCGGGATCGCTGTTGCACTATATTTGATGCGAAGTATGATTAATCTTGTTCTTCTCACGTTCATTATTACTTACTTGATGAATCAGCTTACCACAAAGACAACAAAAGAGATTAGAAAGTATGTACCAATGAACGAGAAAGCCGTGACAGTTACCCTCTATCTTTTACTTGTTGCAGGGATTGTGGCTGTTATCTATAAGTATTTGCCTGTCGTAACCCAACAAATTACGCAGCTTTTTGACCTTATTGCTAGCTTTAGTCTCGATCCAGATGATAACGAGATTACAAGGTATTTAGCTCCAACTTTTGAGAAAATTGAACTTGGCAAATATTTAGAGCAGGGTGTGGACCTAACTCTTAAAAATATTACGAATATTGGTAAAATCATCTTACATGTGTTCATCGCCCTAATTTTAAGCTTGTTTATTTTACTTGAGAAGAAACGTATTACGGAATTTACAGCGAAATTTAAGGATAGCAAAGTGAGTCACCTTTACTATGAGTTACAATATTTCTCAAGAATATTCATTCGTTCTTTTGGTAAAGTGATTGAGGCACAATTTATAATTGCAGCCGTCAATTGTGTTTTATCTGTTATTGCCCTATATATTATGGGCTTCCCACATTTGATTGCATTAGGGATTATGCTCTTTATACTAGGATTAGTGCCTGTCGCAGGGGTCATTATGTCTTTGATTCCTCTAAGTATCATTGCATACAGTATCGGTGGTTTCATGTACATTTTTTATATCTTGATTATTGTTATGATTTTACATGCAATAGAGGCATACTTCTTAAATCCAAAGCTTATGTCGGCGAAGACAGATTTACCGATTTTCTATACATTTATCGTTATTCTCTTCTCAGAGCATTTCTTCGGTGTGTGGGGCTTAATTATCGGTATCCCATTATTTATGTTCTTACTCGATATTCTGGGGGTTACGTCCTCAGAGGGTGAAGAGCAACATGCCACGGCAGTGCCAGGTAAGTAAAGTGAATAAAGTTTTTGTTCAAAAAGGAATCTAGTGTGTATGATTCCTTTTTGTCTTTGTTAATTGAAAAAAATATATATGCTAAGATAAACTTGAATAAATTTACAATGTAAGGGGGGATAGAAGTGAGTGAATATAGTAAGTTCCTAGATACGGAAGCAGCCCATGCAAAGCTTAATTTTAATATGGCAATACTTTGCATGGGGTAAATTTTAACTTCTTTCAGCAAAAGTCTCCCACTTCTATAGGTGGTGAGGCATAATTGATTATTTGCCTCGAAGTATTTCTTATAAAATTAGCTTTGCTACCTTATTTTATTTTCAAAATAAAAATGAGGGGTTGGCAATATGGCTTATAAGAAGGCTTCAGTTATCTTACCGAAAGAGCTTTTACTAGAAATCCAAAAATATGTTCAAGGTGAAATGATTTATATTCCTAAAATAGAAAACACTTATTTAGAGTGGGGTGCACGTTCAGGCACAAAGAAATATATTGAAGGTAGAAATAAGTCGATAAAAGAAGCGTTTAAGAATGGAACTTCAATTGAAAAACTATCTACCCAGCATCATCTAGCGGTAGAAACGATTAAAAAAATTGTTTATACAAGGTAACTCATAGAAGCACTAACAGCTGAAATGTTGGTGCTTTTCGTATGTCTAAAACGTTTCTTAAAGGAACTAGGCATATTCTTTCTAATATAAATCCTGTTTAATATAGTTAAAGGGAGGGTTTTTAATGATAATTACAGGACAAGATGTATTTTTAAGACCAATTACTGAAAATGATGTAGATAGTATATTCATGTGCTTTCAAAATGAAGAAATTATGTATATGACGGGCACTCGTAACCTTTTAACGAAAGATCAGATTAATGAGGCTTTGAATCGATTTAGCGAAGATTCCACACGTTATGATTTTGCCATTTGCTTAGTAGAGAATAGCCGTATTATTGGTGATTTAGCTATCATGGAAATAGACTTAGACAATCAAAAGGCAATGTTTCGCATAGCTTTGCACAGTATAGAAAACTGTGGGAGAGGGTATGGGGCCGAAGCGGTTCAGCTTGTTCAAAAATTTACGTTCGAGGAGCTACAGCTTAATCGTTTAGAATTACAGGTTTACTCTCATAATATCCGTGGAATGAAATCCTACGAGAAAGTGGGCTTCAAAAAAGAAGGCGTATTAAGACAGTCCTTACTTATGAACGGGAAGTATTCTGATGAGATTATTATGAGTATACTTCGAGATGAATATATGGAATTAAAAAAGAACTATTAAAAGATTTTTACGAAGGTAGTTTTTGCAGGATGGTAATATTGAAGAAAACAAGGAATTTTAAAATAGGAATCTTAACAAAGCAGCCTTAAATGAGAAAATTCATCTCTCTTTTGAAGGTGCTTTTTTGTTATGTTCAAGTATATAGAATTACTCCACCAAATTACCGAGGTACTTATTTAGATCCGTGGTTTGGAGACCTCTTGCTGTCAATATATGAAGAACAATTATGTTATTAAATCTGGCTTTCATATCTATCTTTAGGTAGTTATGGCTTTTGTTTGAAGTTTTAAAGCCCATCACCAAAAGTTGTGGATGACATTTGTTAAAACATATACTATGTAAATAAGTTGATTGGAGTGGAGGCTGGGTGACTCCTTGGGGATCAGCGGTAGAGGAACGAAGGCTAAGAGCATCACGTCCTGTGATAACGCCTTCGTGACCCACATCGTGTAGGCCCGAGACCCTGGAGCGAGCAACGCGAGTGAAGCGGCTCATCGGACGCCCCCAGGAAAGCGCCCAGTCGGAACGGAAATCAACCACACGTTTTGGTGATAAACCAGTTTTAATAAAAAGTGATAATATATGGAAAAATATGATATGATATTATGGTGAATATTTGTTAAAGGGGGCGGTCATTATGACAAACAAAACTGTTTTTATAATGAAATACTGGGGGATAACGCATAATTAACAATGATATGAAGCGTTTCCCTGAATTCGGAAGGGGAAAAATGTATGAGTAAGAATGCTGTGAAAATTGTAGAAGTCAATGCAGAAAATTGGTATGAGTGTTGCCTATTACAAATATCAGAAGAGCAAAGAGATTATATTGAACCAAACGCTATTTCAATAGCACAATCAAAGTTTGAGCCAACATTAAAACCATACGTTATTTATTTTGAAGAGCGAGTAGTAGGTTTCTTAATGTTTAATTCTGTAATAGAAGAGCTTGATGGCTATTGGATATATAGAATTATGATAGATAAGCATTTTCAAGGTAAGGGTATAGGGAAAGTAGCTACTGAGCTAATGATTGCAGAAATAGCTAAATTACCAAATGCGCAAAAAATTATAGTAGGTTATCATCCAGAAAATAAAGGTGCACATTATTTATATTCAAGCTTGGGATTTAAAGATTATGGTGATCGCTTTGGTAAAGAAATGGCCGTCATCAAATATTTATAATAATATAAAAGGGGCCTATTTAAGGTCCTTTTTGAATTTTCTTTCAGTAAGTCTATTACTTTAGTATTGTTTCTGTATTCTATATTCTGTAATATTATCCATTAGGAGGTGTTATAGTGAAAAAACTACTTATAACTTTATTAACAGTAACTTTAGTATTCTCAGTCACATCATTTAATGCTGATGTACAAGCGAAAGAGACATTTAAAAACTGTAAAGAATTAAACAAAAAATACCCTAAAGGTGTGAAAAAAGATCATCCTGCCTATCAAGATAAGCTTGACAGAGATAAAGATGGATGGGCTTGTGAAAAATAGAAGTTAAACAATATAAACCCCTTCGAAACAAAATCGAAAGGGGTTTTCTTCTTCGTTTATAGCTCTAATTTAAGCTGCTTGTCTCTGAGAAAATCGTATGTGATTTTCTCTTCATAAAGATAAAAATGAGCAATGCAGTAATGCCTTCTGCGACAGGGAAGGTCCACCAAATAGCTTGTGGGCCAAGCAATTTAGGTAACAGTATGAGCGTAGGGATAAATAGTATAATGCTCCGTAATAACATAATGGTAGTTGCAAGTCGGATTTTTTCAATCGATTGGAAGAATTCTGCAAACACCATATTCATACCAAGGAATACATAGCCAATTGCAAAGTATGCAAAGCCCTGCGCCGCCATGTTGCGGATTTCCAGCGTGCTATCACCAAATAGTGCTATTAGCTGTGTAGGAAATAACATAGCGATGATGGCAGTAGTTAAACCTAAAATAAGGGCAGTGGCAATACCGATTTTCAACAGCGCTGTTAACCTCTCTGTTAATCTTGCCCCGTGGTGATAACTAACTAGAGGTTGTAGAGCCATACCAATACCAAGGAATACCATTAACAGTACCGTATGAATATAGTTAATCATGGCGTATGCAGTAACTCCATTTGGTCCTAAATAATGTAAAAATGTCACGTTATATAAAATGACCATTACAGCGACAGAGGCTTCAACGATAAAGCTTGGTAGCCCAATAGCAAATATTTTCTTTAAATCAGATAGGCTGAAAAAATTACGCACAAATTTTAATTCGGATTGCTTTCTGAAGAAATGAAGGCATAGCACGGACATACCGATCATTGTGGAGAGTGCTGTAGCTAGGGCACAGCCTGTTACGCCGTAATTGAACACGAAAATAAAGATATAGTTTAAAATAATGTTTAAAACAGATGTAGTAATTAAGCCCATCATGGCGAGCTTTGGATTGCCATCATTTCGAATAAAAATGCTTAATAGGTTTTCAATCGTATAAAATACACCGAATACTAAAATAACATGTAGGTACTCTTGGACATAAGGATAGGTTGCATCACTTGCCCCGAATATATAGGAAACTTCCTTTAAATTTAATAAAAGTAATAGGACGATCGTCATAACCACAATGACCATGGTTGTAAATGCTAATGTAAAGAGCTGATGCGCCCGTTTTTTATTGCCCTCACCAAGAGAAATTGAAAATAGTGTAGCCCCACCCATACCAATCCAAAGGGAAATGGATAGTAATATAGAGAAAATTGGTACGGCGATATTTACTCCAGCTAGAGCGGTTGTTCCAACTCCGTGGCTTACGAAAATACCATCTACTAAAATATTGACCGACATCAGCAACATGCCAATCATCGCTGGGAATAAGTATGATAAAAATAACGGCTTCAGCGGTCTTGTTTCAATAGGATTAATGGTTGTCATGGGCATGTACCTCCAATAGCATTACCTTTTCACCGTTTTCATCTAGTTCACCATTAAAAACGAACCCAAATTTTTCATATAGCTGAATGGCTACTATATTGTGGTCATAAACGCTTAAATATATTTTTTGGCAGCTGAAGTTAGCCACTAAATATTTAATAAGTTGCTGTAAGAAGTATTTTCCCAATCCTTGGTGCTGATAGCGTTCATCAATGAAGTAGCGATCTAACCAAACACGCTGCGCATTGTTCTTATATGGGAACAGACCATACATGGCGAAGCCAACTGCAATGTCCTCTCTATACAATCCGACTGGAATAAAACGTGTATCAGTTTCTGCCTCCGCCAAGCATTGCACGGTACTCTCAATAAAATCCTGCTGATTATCTGCAATGCGTAATGATAAAATTTCCTTTTTGTTTAAAGCTGTAATGTCACGAATTTCCGTGAACATAATGTCAAAACCTTTCTGTTATTAATTTCTTTCAGCAGATGTCTAGAATTCCGCTGAAATAGACGATTCTGGGCGCAATTTTGCCGTGGCATAATTGGTTGTGAATAGCTACAATTTAATGTATATAGTAACTATATAGTCAAGGAAGGGAAACTTAAAAATGTTTAATAAAAATGTAAAATATTTTACAACTGGTGAATTCGCTAAAATTTGTAAGGTGAATAAACAAACACTCATTTACTACGACCAAATTGGTTTATTATCACCAATCATGAAGGATGGTAAGGACTATCGTTATTATTCCATTGCGCAATATGAATTTTTTAGTGTGATAGAGCTATTGAAGGCGGTAGGTATGTCTTTAAAGGATATTCAAACATATATGGCAGAAAAATCACCTGAAAATTTCTTAGACTTGATGCGACAGCAAAAGGACATTGTAGCGAAAAAACGTCGAGAGCTTGAGATGATTGAAAACATTATCGATGTAAAAATCGATTTAACAGAGGAAGCCTTACACCTTGATTTTGATAGCATTACGATTGAGCACCTACCAGAGGCCACATTATATTTAAGTAAAAATATCGAGGATTCGACGGAAGAACAGTTTACGAAGGCTGTTTCAGATTTTATAGATGAGTTAGATCGTTCTCAATTAGACACAGGTTATCCTATTGGGGGTATGACAAGAAGAGAACAAGTATTAGCCGGAAACTATGATAATTATAGTTACTTATATATAGAGCAGCCACAGCCGAGAGAGGGCCATCCATATTTTAAAGCGATTGAAGGAGATTTTATCGTTGGTTATCACGTAGGACTGGCCACTACACTTGGTGAAACATACGAGCGATTATTTAAAGTAATGCGAGAAAAAGGTTACGAATTAGGGCAGTACGTTTATGAGGAATATATTTATGACGCCGTTATTAAAAATCGTGAGGAGGAATATGTAGCGAAAATTATGGTGGAAATTAAAAAGGGTTGTTGATAAGGTTTTTGCTTATCAACAACTTACTATTAGAAAGAGTCACTCTAAACAATTAGAAAAGAACTAGTAAAGGTAAGCAATTTAGCATGTATATTGAGCATTGATGGAAGTAAAATCCTAGTGTTTTAAAGCAAATTGAAGTCTAATCCTAATAAGTGAATGATTTCCTGACGATATAGTAGAGAGTCTATAAATATTAGTAATACTCTTGTAGCCAGGAGCAATGGCGACAATTGCTTAGCTTTTGGAAAGAAAATGAAATACTAAGAAAAAATAAACAGCTATTTAGCCAAGCTCTCGAAGGTTTGGATAATTCATTGTAAAGGAGAGAGAAGATTGAACCATTTCACGATATTTGCTTCTAAGAACGACATAGAGGATGTCGAGTTAAAAATTTCAGACGCCTTTGCAAAGGGCTTTGCTATTGTTAAAAGTGAAAATGAGTATTCGATAAAATCCAAAGCATTGTTTAAAAAACATAAATTTATCATTAGGGTTATGTCTGAAGATACGAATCCAGATTACTTCACTAAAAACATTCCTGGAATGATGGGCTACTACGATAATATTCCTTTTGAAGATGACAATTTAAAAGAATTAGTGTTGACTCAAATATCCGTTTTAAATACAGTGATTGCTATTGAATCAGAAAAAGAGATAACTGAAGAACAGTTGCTGTTATTTTCGAGGTTGTTATCAACTATAGGTGGCATTGGCTTTTTACCGAATGGCACATTATTGGATGATGAGGGGGTAGTAATTGTTTATCCTGACGGGCAATCAGGACCATCTGACTTTAGACCCCACGCTTGTACACGAAAGATAATGGGACAAGCGGTGTCATCAGAAGAAGGCGAGCAAAGAAAAAATAAAACGATAGCGTTTCTAAAAGAAAACGCGATCCCATATGCAGCGTCTCTTCCTCAGCTTCCACCAATAGAGGCTTGTCAGTTTAAAACCCAAGAAGACATTGCTAGAAGAGCTGTAGCCTTGTTAATTGTCATTCAATTTGCTTGTGATGTGGCGCAAGGTGGAAACGTGGAAGAATCGCGAGACTTTTTCATCAATATGTTACGTAAATATGAAGTGGAAGACGATCTAACTAACAATGAAAGAGACTTTTTACAAGCTTCTAAACCAGATGCGCAAGAAGCCATTAATATTTCATGGCAATATGAGGCTTATTGGACGCTTATTTGGGCACTTGGCTTTGTTGAAAAGCTGGATGTTCCTGATGAAGTATGTGATTGCGAGCATGCCATCCAAGTTGTTTCTAACTACGAGACGTTTGAACAATTTTATCAAGAAACTACAATGCGAAATCAGGAAGAGATTTTGGATGAGGCCGACAAAATTTACAGATACCATTGGGCTTGTGTAGATAGTCGTATACAAGAACAGACAGCTCCTACTGGTATGAACGAAAGTATTGTCATGGAAAGACGCAGAGGCTTGTTCTGGATGATAGGGCATCGCGATGAAGCTTGGGATACAATTTCGATGGATACTTAAATTTTAAAAAAATAGCAAACTAGAAGAATGAACTAGTTTGCTATTTTTATATTCTTATTTTGTCCCGCATTAACGGGCAGTAATTTGTCTGTACCGAAAGCGAAACGTCGGGTACAAGACTGCACCTCCAAATCAATGAAGGCAAAGAAAGGACTGCCCGTAAAAGCCCGATTGGTAAAGACTAATAATCAGTGGGGATGAAGAGAACCCCACTGATTCAAGTTTTACTTTATATAATTTGGTTTACTTACTTTATCAATCAGAAGAATGCCATCATATTGATCGCGTGGAACAAGGCTTTCTTGCATAGATCCCCAGCTATACGATAAGCGTGGCTCAAACATCCATGAGTTTCCTCGTTCATTTTGACGATTGCGTAAGTCGATAAATGTGTATGGTTTATTTGTCGATGAAAGAATATCCTCGATAGATCCTTTCACTGGCGGTAAAACGGCCATAGGTTCACCCAGATTGTTTGCTGTTTCGCCACCAGCCATATAAAGACCAAGCACATAGCTATATTTCTTGTAGATATCTGGTAGACGCTCACCCATTAATTTTACCGGATAAGGAGAACCCATTACTTCGGATTGTGCTTTACGAATATGATCATTATGCGCCCAGACGATAAACTTTTCAGTTGGATAAACCTCCTCTGCTAACCAAAGTAAGTTTTCCATCATTGCTTGGTCACGCCATTCCATTGTCTTATAAAAAGACTCAGGGTTATATTGTTCTAGATCAATATTTGATTGAATGGATAGTTCTACATATTCGTCTGCTAAACGGATACGGTCAGCTAAAGTACGTTCCATAAGCTTTACAATATGAGGCTCGCTCGGATAAGCCGCTTTTAACTCTTTTTCTTTAAGCGGTACTTGTGATTTTACTTGTTTATATACTTCGATAATGCTTGGTTTTGCCTTTTGATAGCCCTTTAAATCCTTACCGAAGCTCCATTCTGCAAGTTGCTTCTCTGCTTCACTGAACTGTTTCGCAAGCTGACTATTTTGTAGCCAGTCACCGTTCGTAAATGGATTTTGCTGTTGAATATCGAAGCCTGCTAATTTTAATGGTTGATCTGTATTCTGTGTTTTTTTAGTATATTCAAATAACGGTAGTGTTTCTTTCGACCACCATACGGGGAAAATAGAATCCTTCATCGTTTGTTGCGCTGTTTGTTTATCAATTTGACCTTGGGCATTCATGGCATTCCCCATACCACTTTCAAAGGCAAGAACGTTATAGCCCATTTCTTGGTGTAAAAATTGAATAATACGTGTTTTTGCTAGGTTAAATTCAGCCACACCGTGAGAACTTTCCCCTAAAAAAACGATACGTTTATCGTGTAATAAAGGCTTAAGCATTTCTAAATCTTCAAATTTATCTGATGGAATTTTTTGTTGACCAACTGTTTCAGGCTGAATAGATGTTAAGCTATAGGCATGGTCGTTTGTCCACTTTTTCCAATCTTGTAATGTCTCATTGGATGTGCGGGCTTGCTTTACTTCCGAATTGTTCTCTACGGCTACACGCTCTTCTAATGCCGGAACTGCTGTTGATGCATTTGATACGCCGTTGAACGCTGCAAAGCTTGTTAACGCAATACTTAATGATAATAAAACCTTACGCTTCTTCCCTTTTGACACTTTTTATCAGTCCTTCTCTTTATGTTAAGACTAATTATAAGTAGGTAAGTTTAAAGTAAAGGGGGTATTTGTTTAAATTTTGTTTAAATTTTGTTTGTTGTGATAATTTTGGGTTCATCACCAAAACGTGTGGTTGATTTCCGTTCCGACTGGGCGCTTTCCTGGGGGCGTCCGATGAGCCGCTTCACTCGCGTTGCTCGCTCCAGGGTCTCATCTGTGACGCTGATCCCCAAGGAGTCACCCAGCCTCCACTCCAATCAACTTATTTACATAGTATATGTTTTAACAAATGTCATCCACAACTTTTGGTGATGAGCCTAATTTTGGGTTGATTACCATTCTTAAATCTATTAAGTAAGTGCAATGATAGAGCACTTCCATATGTGCAAGATAAGGATGGTAGATCACGCTATGGAGATGCTATTTATTATTTATAGTGATACGTGCTAGCTCTTACATTATTTCGTTGTATTTGGTTGAACCATGCACGATCCTTTTCCTCTTGCTGTAATGTATTAACGATGGTTGACGAGCAGCTAACACAGATTTTTGCTTGAGTAATCTGTCCACATCGTTCACAAGGTGCGCCTAAATTAGGAAAAATTGATTTTTTTAATTTCCCTGATTTCACCCATTTATAAAGTAGCTCGGATGAAACCCCTGTTATTGCAACTACTTCATCATTCGTTAAATAGCGATTATTTTTTCTTAGTAAAAAATGATGTAATTCTGAAAAAATATCTTCTTCTCTCACATCAATTCTTTTTGTAAATAGCTGCATGTCTATTCCTCTCCTCGTTTACTTCAGATGATTTCGCTTACACCTTCATTAACATTAATAGGCTGCTCGTCATATTTATAGTTTTCCCAACGATTACGTGCTATTTTTCGATATTTATTGGAAACATTTCGGTCCGCAATTAATCGAGAGAATCCTTTTTTCGCTTCAGTAATATCACTGAGTCGGAGGCTTAATTCAGCATGCAAAAATTGAATTCGCTCTCCGCCCTCTTGATTGGAAGCAAAAGATTTACTGTAAAAGTCTCTAGCAGCAAAGAGGTAGTGCATTTCTGATGCATAATCATTTTTTAAGCGATAGAGCCAGGCTATTTTCAGTGCGAAATTGGCCATAAGAAGTGATTCTTCCATTGATGCTCTTGATACAAGATAAGCTAATTTAAAGCTTATAATGGCATCATCGATAGTACGTTCCTTACATATATCCATAGGTTTTTGGAGTTCTTTTATGTACAGCTCATCAATAAGAAGCATAAAAGGTCCATAAGTTCTTGTCATAGATTTGTGGTAGGCATACCCACAATGCGGACAAACAGCAACTTCATATAACAGCGGATTTAAACCTTCATAGACTGGCATGAAGTCTGTTTGCTCTTCGACTACTTTATAACGATTGGGACGTACTTTATATGTGGTAAAATGCTTTTTACAAAACTTGCAATCCACACTACTTTCATAGTAGTAAATGTTAAATGCCATAAGAATCAACTCCTTTACATCCAATTAGGTTATTATTTCTTTTGTTCTATGTATACGATGATTATATCGTTCAATATGTTTAATTAACTATCTTCTATATTAACAATTCTGTGTTCTTTGGTATACTCCTTTAGAATTATTAAAATAAAAATCATCATTACTTTTTAGGTAATTGAAAAGTCGATATGTATCCTTAATAGTATTAATCGGTGTAGTTAAAATAAGTTATACCTTTATTTTCTTTTTGTCATATTATGTACAACTGTTCAACTAAATTGCTGCTAATTGTTATATTTTACAATAGCTTATATAGGTTAAATTAACTATCTATAATGTAAGAAGAAAAATGCCTTCTTTTCAATTATTCATGTAAAATTAGAGGTATGCTGATTAGGTAAATATAGGGATGTTTTTTACTAAAAAAGGATTCTTAAGTGAAGAGACAGTGACAATGAAGCAGCTTGAACTTGTCTTGCATTTTCTAATTGGAATCATCAACAAAAGTAGGGAAGCGTATGCCATGTATATAAGTTGATTGGAGTGGAGACTGGGCGACTCCTTGGGGATTAGCGATAGAGGAACGAAGGCTAAGAGCATCACGTCCTGTGATAACGCCTTCGTGACCAACATCCTGTTGCCCCGAGACCCTGGAGCGCAGCGAAGCGGCTCATCGGACGCCCCCAGGAAGCTTTGCTCTGTGCGAAAGCGTAGTGCTAACGTAGCTGCAGCAACTGGGTTTTGTCTGTGCGAAAGCGAAGCGGCAGCAACAATGTTTTAACTGTGCGAAAGTGCAACGACAGCAACAATGTTTTATCTGTGCGAAAGTGCAACGACAGCAACAACAAATGTTTTATCTGCGCGAAAGCGAAGCGTCAGCGGCAAATGTTTTATCTGTAGCGAAAGCAAAGCGACAGCTACAAAGCGCCCAGTCGGAACGGAAATCAACCACACGTTATGTTGATGATCCTCTGATTAATGGAAATGGATAATAAATTTACACACCCGGTTAAAAATTATATAAAACGATAAGGAGCGAACGATGGATTATAAAATTGTATTCTTTGACGTAGATGGAACGCTTGTTAATTATGAAGATGGCTGTATTGAAGAAAGTACAAGGAAGGCTATACAACAATTAATAAACAAAGGAATTCGTATTGTTGCTGCTACAGGAAGACCTTTATCGATGTGCCAACAGTTAAGAAACATAGGAATAGAGACGTTTATTACGGCTAATGGCGCGTATGTTAAGCATCAAGATCAAGTAATACATAAAATACCTATTGCAAAAGAAATTGTCCAAGTAGTTAAGGCTTTTGCTGAAGAACATAAACAAAGTCTCTCGTTTTTTACAGAACAATTATCGATGAATAACGTCCAAGAGAAAGAGACATTAACAGCTATGCAAGAGACATTATCTTTGCTAGAGTTTCCCGTTATTAATGAAGATATTTTAACGCAAGAGGTATATTTAATGTGTCTATATGCCGATGAGGAGATAGAGAGAAGATATGCATCACAATTTCCTCAGTTATTGTTTAAAAGATGGCATCCGTACATTACAAATGTTTTGCAGCAAGATGTTTCCAAATCGATTGCTGTTCAAGCTGTACTAGATTATTTCAACTTGAGTCCTAAGGAAGCACTTGCTTTTGGGGATGGAGATAATGATATCGACATGCTGGAACAGGTTGGCTTTGGTATTGCCATGGGCAATGGTAGTGAAGCCTTAAAAAATGTCGCTGATTTTATAACGAAGAAATCAACTGATGGTGGTATTGAGTTTGCTCTACGTGAGCTACAAATAATAGTTTAAGAAAACTATATTTATAGCATGGACTAGCCACTATACGTTGGAGAAAACTTTATGAACGTTATAATACTCATAATATTGTCTACTTTGAGTTATTATAAAGCTAACATTGAAAAGAAAACATTATGCTTTAGGTGGGATGGATTTATGGCGCATCATGTGCAATCTCTTATTGAACATTACGGGTATTTTGGCATTATTCTTATCCTAATTGGAGGGATTGTCGGGCTGCCACTTCCTGATGAGATATTTTTAACCTATGTAGGGTATAGCGTATATCGAGAAACTCTCTCGCATATTCCAGCTCTAATCAGCGCTGTGGTAGGTGCGGCAGGGGGAATTACCTTAAGCTACTATATAGGCTATAGATTCGGGCTACCATTATTGCGAAAATACGGTCCAAAAATCCATATTACTGAACAGAAAATTGACGTTACTAAAAAATTATTTGCAAAAATAGGACCGATATTATTAGTAGTCGGGTATTTTATTCCTGGTGTACGTCATCTAACAGCATATATTGCGGCTATTAATAATTATCCTTTTAAAAAGTTTGCTTTCTTTGCTTATACGGGAGCAATTATATGGACATTTACTTTTATTACCTTAGGAGAAGTACTTGGGGAGGAATGGCGTTATGTTGGGTTATATTTATCCCGCTACAGTATGTATCTTATAGCATTGTTCATCATAATAATTTTGATCGTTTATTTTATTTTTAAAAAAAGGAATTCACCTAAATAAAAAGGGTCTGAATCAATACCTATCATGGATTGATTCAGACCTATTGCTATTTTTAAGGCACTATTGCAAATGAACGCACAGGGAATCCAGAGGCCTTTTCAGGTTTTGGTACAATATTGAAAATAACAGCACCTTTAGGAGGTAACTTATCCAAATTTGTCATAAGCTCAATTTGGTAAGTATCTTGCTCAAGCACAAAATATTCGCCATCTAACTTACCGTTTTTACGAAAATCAGCTGCTGCATCCGTATCAAAAGTTTCGTGACCAATAGCACTAACTTTTCGTTCGTTGAATAAAAATTGTAATGCTTCTAATCCCCAGCCAGGAATATGATTATTACCATCTGCATCTTTGTTGCTGAAAGCCTCTTTATCTGGCCAACGTTTACTCCAATCAGTACGAAGCGCAACAAAGGTACCTGCTTCAATTTCCCCGTATTCAGCCTCAAAGTCAAGAATATCTTGGATACTTAATGCGTAGTCGTTATTCAATTCGGCTGCCTTAGATTGATCAATAACGATCAGTGGTAGGACTAGTTCTTTTAACGCCAATTCGTCTAAAAAGCGTGTATCTCGCACAAAATGGATAGGTGGATCGATATGTGTTCCATATTGCCCAGGGAAAGAGAATTGTTGCGCAAAGAAACCATCCTCATGGGAAAATAATGTTTCAAATTTTGCATCATCAAACATAAAGAAATGAGGTGAATTAGGACCAAATGTATGTGTTAAATCTATCCATTCTTTCGATTTCAATAGTTGAAGTGCTTGTAAAAGGTCGTTTGTCATAATATTTTCCTGCTTTCTTGTAATTATTTTTGGATGCTTAGACTTTGTTTACTAGCGAAAATAAAAAAGAGCCCTCCTTGTAGAAAGAGGACCCTTGTGCAAAGCAACTAAGTAAGTCTTCTCATCTTCAAGGCTGATTTCGCCAATTGGAATTAGCACCATACCTATAGGCTGGTTGCTGAGACATCATAGGGCCAATCCCTCCGTCTCTCTTGATAAGAAAAAATATAAGAATTTTCAGAAATAGATTACGAATACTTTAGCATATTTATTTATAGTTTACAAGTCCAATAGGGATACATAGTTAAAAAATTTCCAGAACCTTCAAAGTGTCATTTATAGTAATTTAAATAGACAACACATAGTCCCCACTCTTTAGTGGATTTCACCAAGTCAAATTTACGGTTAGCTTACAACAGTCACTGTCAGTAAATAGTATACGGATTCCATCTGGTGTATAGTTAGTTTCGAATTTGATGGTAATACCTGTTGACGCAATTAATTTTTCAACTTCTGTTTTATTTGACAGTTGTGCTGCGTTCATAAGATCATGGGCAAATTGCTCGGATTCATCAATTTTATCCGTCAGTAATTGTGCTTGCTGCATAATAACCTTAATCCGTTTCGCAGAAGTCTTCAATTTATTTATATTGACGGGTGGGAATGGATTGCTGTTTGCTGGGTTCGTCGGCATTGCTAGATATCTTGAAGGTTGTTGAGTGGCCATTGCCCATGTTGGATAATAGTTAGGGTAGACAAAATACGGATAAGGATTGTAATACAACTAAATTCCTCCTATCCTATAGTTGATACCTTATCTTATGTATAAAAATGTTTTCGGTGTTAGTGACTGATGTGAAAAACCTAGTACTGTAGGGGAGTAGGGAGAAAAGATTTTACTCTGAGATAAAAAGGGGTTTAAAGATGAATATTCGTGAGTATATAAAAAAAGGTTTTGAAGTTTACTACGAGCACTATAATCAGGTTTCAGAAGATGGATTTTGCAGATGGATGCGTCCAGATGTTCCTGTTGAGATGAAATTAGCAGATATTGATGAAGAATGGTCAAGATGGAAGATGGTCCCTTCTGTAGTAACGGAAGATGATATTCAAGCTTTAGAAAAAGAGTTCGGACTTCCATTTCCTGAATGGTATAAAGCCTTTATTTCAACGTATCACCATTATTTTGATGTCATACCGGAACAAAGTGTTGATGAACCTTTAAATAACGTTAGAGATATGTATAATCCATCGTTATGTAGTTTAGGATATCTTCCGTTTTCATGGGATGAAGAGTATGGAAAAATAATTTGCATTGATTTAAATGACAATGCAGATGAAGAGACTTGTGCAATATATGAAATTGATCATGAAATTTTATTTGATGATAATGCCGATATTCAAGCGTCATTAGACTATCTATATCCAAATTTTAAGGCGTACTTTGATGCTACGTTCCTTAAATATGGTGAATAACAAAAGGAAGCCCTGGCTATTGTTAAGGCTTCCTTTCATCATTTTTATTCTAATACATACAAAGTAAGGGATCTATTGCTTCTTTCTATCAAAGATTAACCATAGGAACGTAGTAACCGCGGCAATCATCACCATACCGAATCCGTATATAGGAGTATGAGCTAATGATTGGTGGCGAACAATGATTCCTCCAATGTACGATCCTAGAAAAATACCAATGTTAAAGGCTGAAATATTTAATGCTGAAGCCATTGAAATAGCTGATGGTATATATTTTTCTGAAAGCTGAACGGCATAAAGCTGTAATCCCGGTACATTCATAAACATAAATAGCCCCATCATAAAGACCATTATTAATCCAACGATTGATGATTCTAAAAAGAAGTTGATGCCGAGTAGTGCTAATGCTAAGCCTATAAAGATAATAAAGATAGAACGTAAAGGGTTATTATTCGCAAAACGACCACCTAATGTATTACCGATGGCAACACAAATACCATATATAACCAAGATCACGACAATTGCCTTTGGTGAGTAGCCCATATACTGCTCTAAAATAGGAGAAACATAGGTGTATACAACGAATGCGCCACCATATCCAATTGCAGTAATAAAGAGAATTAAGAGCATTCTTATATTCCCTAATACTTTCCCGATATCTCGAAAAGATATTGGATTCCCTTTAGATAATTGACTAGGTACAAGCAGGGCATTACTAATTAATCCAATAATACCTATGATAACTATGAAAATAAACGACATTCGCCAATCGGTTACTTGTCCAATAAAAGTTCCTAGTGGTACACCAGTCACAGTTGCTAATGTTAGTCCTGTAAACATAAAAGCTATTGCACTTGCTCGTTTATTAGGTGCCACAACATCTGCAGCTATAACAGAGGCAATGGACATAAACACACCATGTGCCAATGCTGCAATAACACGCCCAGTTAGTAGTAATGAGAATGAGGGTGCTAAGGCTGCAAGTAAGTTACCGATAATAAACAGCACCATAACGAGCAGTAACACATTTTTGCGACTAAGGCGCGATGTTAATGCTGTTAAAAGTGGTGCACCAATAGTTACACCTAGTGCATATATGGATACGGTTAAACCCGCAGTACTTAAAGTTATATCAAAATCTTTTGTAATTAATGGAAGCAGTCCGACACTTATAAATTCTGTAGAGCCGATACCAAATGCACTGATTGCAAGTGCGAGTAATGTTAGTTTGGCATTCGGCACTTTTGTATCTTTCATTCTAATAATATCTCCTTTGATTTTTTTTATAGTATATAGTAATATTCATATACACCTAAAAGTTATATAGGGTACTTTTAGTTACTTTTGAATATTACAGGGGGTTTACAATGAAAAAAGTTTATAATATTGGTGTTGAAGCCACTCTTGAAGTCATAGGGGGCAAATGGAAACCTATTATTCTTTGTCATCTTAACCACCATGGTAAGATTCGTACGAATGAATTTCGCCGATTGATTCCAGGCATTTCGCAAAAAATGCTAACGAGCCAATTACGTGAATTAGAGCAGTCTGGGTTAATTAATCGCAAGGTTTTCAATCAGGTACCGCCAAAAGTTGAATATTCGCTAACACCTTATGGTCAAGAGATGGACCCCGTGCTGAACATGCTTTGCACTTGGGGTGAAAAACATATTGAAATGCTACAAGATAAAGGTGAAGATGTACTGTTAATGCAACGTGATGAAGATATCGCGATTAAGCATACATCTTAAATAGATTGGAAAGAGACTGTCTAAGAGAAGAAAATAAGACAGTCTCTTTCACGTTTACATAGCTATCGTTTACATGACAAAATCAAACTCATCTGGGTTTGGTCCAACACGTTGATCTAGATTCATGGCGTTAATGATTGCCATCTCTTCATCAGTTAGTGTGAAATCAAAAATATCAGCGTTTTGAATCATACGTTCTTTGCGCACAGATTTTGGAATTGTGACGATACCATTTTGAATATCCCAGCGCAAGATAACTTGAGGATTTGATTTCCCGTATTTTTCAGCTATTTTTGAAATAGTTTCATTATCAAGAAGTCCACCTTGCATTAATGGTGCCCAAGCTTCCACTTGGATATTGTGCTCTTCGCAGAATGAACGTACTTCAGTTTGTTGTAATCGTGGATGAAGTTCCACTTGGTTAATAACTGGTTTGATCCGAGCTATTTTAAGAAGATCCTGTAAGTGTGAAACTTGGAAGTTACATACCCCAATAGCTTTAATTTTCCCTTGCTCGTATAAATCTTCGAGTGCTCTCCAAGCTTCTGCAAATTTATTTTTACCTGGCCAATGAATGAGATATAGGTCTAAATAATCTAGCCCTAATTTTTCTAAGCTGTCTTCGTATGCTGCAATTGTCTCTTCATAGCTCAAGCCATCGTTCCAGACTTTAGACGTAATAAATAAATCCTCACGTTTTAGACCTGTAGATGCTAATGCTTGTCTAATTCCTTCACCGACACCTGCTTCATTGCCATAAATAGCTGCAGTATCAATACTACGGTAACCAACCTCAATTGCATTTTTTACCATTGCTGCTGTTACATCATTCGGTACTTGGAATACGCCTAGACCCATACTAGGCATTTGTAAGCCGTTATTTAATGTAATTCTATCTTGTAAATGATTAATCATTTTTCTGTCCTCCAATTTTCGTTTGTGCTTTGTTGCTTTCTTATTATGCTTTCATGCCAATGCAAAAAAAAGTACGCACTTTTTGGTTTCATAGAAACGTGGAGGTTACTTTTGTGAGATATCAAAGGTTCATCGTTAGAAATTTTTCTTTGTCCACATGGTTCAGCTTTAATAAAGTATTTAGTCTGTAGCAAAATGAGTGGTTTACAAAGGCGAAAAGGGAATTCAATGCTAAAAAGAGAATAAGTAATTGAGACTTTTATAAAGGAGATAGTGAGATGAACCGTTTAAATTTAATCACATTGGGTGTAAAAGATATGGTCGAGTCACTTAGATTTTATCGAGAAGGTCTAGGATTTGAAGTGATTGTTTATGGGGAAGAAACAAATCCTGATGTTATTTTCTTTAATAATGGAGGAACAAAAATTTCCTTGTTTCCGATTGACCGTTTAGCAAAAGATATTAACGAAGCAAATCCACCAGCGATCGGCAACGGCTTTAACGGAATGACACTTGCTTATAACGGAAAGTCTAAAGAAGAAGTTGATCAAGTATTTGATTTGGCTAAAGAAGCAGGAGCAACAATCGTGAAGGAACCCGAAACAGTATTCTGGGGAGGCTATAGTGGCTATTTCCAAGATCCAAACGGCTATTATTGGGAAGTGGCCTACGGAGACATGTGGCAGTTTGATGATAATGATATGTTGATTATTACGTAAAACCATATATGTGACATTTCAGAGCATGTCTTCATCATTGTGATTGTCATGCTCTGTTTTTACATTTGTTAATAATTTGGCTGAATATAGCCTAATTTTATTCCTTTTGTCACTGCCTCTAGCGAGGAGGACACATCTAGCTTATTAAATATATGCTGAATATGGTTTGAAATTGTACGTTCACTTGCAAATAACATAGATGCAATTTCTTTACGCTTATATCCATCGCATAGCAATTGTAATATTTGTTTTTCACTGTCGGTCAATTCTTCGATATAATCCGCGGGTAACGGAAAATAGTAGGTACCCTCATTAATTTCTACTAAAGTTTGTAGTAACTTATCTGGCATAATGTTTTTATTAATAAACCCGCTGACGCCAATTTTTTGAGCTTCATACCGATAAACAGGCAAATCATACCCTGTTAATATGACTATTTTTGTAGAACATTTATTAGCTAAAATGTTCTTTGCTAATCCTAGTCCGTCCTCACTACTGATGTTACTTAAATTTATATCTATTAACGTAATTGTAGGTTTAAATTCATTGATAACTGAAATGACATTTTCAATATTTTGTAATGAATGAAATTGTTCTATTTCAGGGGAATCTGCTAAGACAATCTCAAGACTTTTAGCAAACAGAGCGTGATCATCTATTAATAAAATATTGATAGGATTCATCTCCTTTCATGGGAATAACAATAGTAATACATAAGCCAGAAGGAGAGCATTTTGAAATTAACATGTTGCCATTCAATAAAAATAACTGCTCTTTGATAGAAGCCCAACCTCTATGGTCATTAGGTTCATAATTTTCATGATCTACTTGACCAATCCCATTATCCTTTACTATAAGCTCTATTTCGTCATTATTCAGTGCAAGTTTTACTACCAGATTAGTACATTTAGAATGTTTGAACGCATTTGTTACTAGTTCTTTTACTATTCGATATATAACTAAATGATAAGGTTCAACTAAAAAGAAATCATCATTGCAGTTAAATGTGATGTCTATATTTTTATTTCCAAATTTCTGCTGAATCATATTAATTAAATTACTATAATTTTCTTTTAATGTGAGCGTTTTTAATATGGTCGGGTGATATTCCTGCATCTGTTCACGTATAGACAAGTTTAAATCATCCAGCGTATTCACGATTATTTCACGAACCTCTTGTTTATTAGATTTATTCATCATATTTTTAACGGCTAATATATCCTGTAATATTTCATCATGTAAATAATTTGAAAAAGAAATTTTTAACTTCTCTTCTTTAACTATTTGTACAAGATGCTGTACGTAAGAACTTTCAGGGAATGTTTTTGGTTGTTCTGTATCAAAATATAGCAATTTAGTTTTAATGTCATGAAATAACAAGGTGAAATAAAGCAACACAAACCAAAAAATTGTATGTAGGATAATAAAATAGGTAATCATATTGAATTGAAACAACATGCCAAGTGAACTAATGAAAACAAGAAAACATAACAATATTAGCCCCATTTTATATTCTTTTAAAAGAAAATATTTCCTCATAAATTTATGATTTTTAAAAGCAATTGCGTGGATACTAAATAAAGGTAAAAAAATGACTGTATACCATCCTAAATTATTTAAGTGTTCAGGGCTATTTGCAAACAACACAGCATATCCAAAAAGGGGAACTATAAGAATCGTAACAGATTGAAGTAAATGCTTTTTTTCATTTTTTAAGACAAATATAATTCGTTTTCGATGCTTCAAAAATAGAAAGACCATGCAAGTGAAACTTACAATTATTTGAAATGAAAATAGAAAGGCAAAAAGTGTATCATTAATCAATTTTGAAACGAGTGTTAATAGGCATATCATTTTTAAAACCGAATCTTTTTCCTTTTTATAAATATAGATGGAATCTTGGAAAAAGAACAAGAGCAAAAATTGTACGGTCATATATAGAATGACTACACTAAGTACTATGCTTAGTGTATAAAAAAAGGGGTTTCCATTAAGGGTAAGTAAAAATTGCCATGCTGTAAGGAATAACAAATTAGAAAATTGCGATAGTGTTGTATTTTCTTTAATATTTATAAAATGGATATATGCTCCGTAGAAAACCATAATCGTTATAAGTACTAATGGTAGTAATTTTGTTGTTCCTATAATACTTTCCTGCAAAAACTCATAGCATAAAAAAATAATTAAAAAAAGTTGATGTAATAAAATAAAAAGTTGTTTGTGTTCATAGTACTTTTTCATCCGTTCACATACCTTTACTAGATTACATACAGATAAAGCTGATGCATGTACATCAGCTCTATCTGTAATTTTTTACTATTTACTATCAAAAATAATTTTATTACATGCTCGTTTCGTTAACAAATAATAAATGATATATACAAGAGTGAAAACTATGACTGCGAATAGAATAGGTAATATAAAGGCGCTGTTTTTTCCTAATAAGTCGTCCATTAAAGCGGTTTTGTATGTGATTACTGCAAAAATACTGTGTGCTAACCCTAATGCATAGGGGATGCTAAAGATTGCAAAAACTTCTTTACTAATTATTTTTTTTACTTTTTTCTTGTTATAGCCCATTCTTTGTAGAATAGCAAATTCATCTTTTTTTGACATAGTATTTGATAGATTTTGGAAATATAGAATGCTACCTGTTGCAATAAAAAAGATAATTGTAACGAAGCTAATAAGTAAGAATGTTGAACTATTTTGTTGGATAAGGAAGTCTACTTTTTGGTAGCTACTTGAAAAATAGTTGTTATTTTTAAATAGCGGAGCTAAGTTTTCGTAAACTTCTTTACTTTCCCTCATATTCGTCCCATTAATGCTGATCATCGTCTTTTCTGGTAGCCCGAAGGATTTTACTTCCTTGTAAAGTTTGTCTGAGATAATTAGCGTTCCGACACTATTGGCAAATCCTATTGGGTTAAGTAATGTCGTGTCTTTGACTTTTATATCTACACTATTTGTAGGTGTTAAGTTTAAGGTATAAATATTCCCTTTATCTAGCTTCTTTTTGTCAGGTCGATATTTAACTAAAATACTTTCATTGTCATTTAAATTTTCGAATTCTACATTTTTTCCTTGATTACGTATTAGTTTCTTATAATCTGATTCGGAGATGAGATCAAATCCTGGCTCTTCCTTAATACTGTATTCTTGCGGTAAATTATGAGAAGGCGATGTTATATAGATAATAGTTGTTTCTTTGTGTTTCGCATTTTCTTTGCCAGCAGTACCCTCTGCAATTTTGATTGCCTCAGCAGCCAGTTGTTTGTCCTCCACCGGGAATTCTATAGCTGACGGAATAATACGTTCTGTGGCAACAACTGGATGGTAAAGAGTCAGGACAGTAGAGCCTAATAAAGCTAAAGTTCCTGATACTAATAAAGTTAATAAAATTAAAGTCTTTGCCATCGAACGGATTTTAAAAATAAAGTTTGGAATGATAATAATATTGGATTCGTTATAAAACCAGCTTTTCTTCTTTTTTAACTTTAGAATAGCGAATGGTAAAAAAGAATGAATAAAGAAAATAGTACCTAGAACAACACTTACCATTGTTACAAGTGCAATAGGTGAAAAACCTATTGTTTTCCACAACGATTGAGTTCCTCTTGTAATATCAAGAGCTAAAAAATAACCGAACAAAATAAAAAGTAGCCCAATGAACGACAAGGCTGTATTAATTTTTATTTGTTTTTCTTCCTTCTTATCCAATCGTACTAACATCAGTAACGAACTTTTCCGAAGGATTATCCAGTTTGATAATAATAAGACAGCTAAAATAGCGAATATAAAAATAAATGTAAATACAACAGCGTTTATATTAATAAATGGAATTTCGGAAGTTTCAATTTGTAATTTTAATAATTTGACGATCGCTCCAACAATTCCTTTATGAGCAACAGCACCAAGATTGATTCCAACAATTAAAGCAGCGAAACAAATTAAAATATTTTCGAGCGTTAATAGTTTTACCATAGTCGACTTCCGATACCCTAAGAGCGAATAAATCCCAAGTTCTTTCGTTCTTTTTTTCATAAAGAAGGTATTAGAATAAGACATATAGAATAATACAAATGCCATAACAAACATCGCTACTACTTTTGACATTGTTTCTACTCTGCCATCTGACGAAATTTTCTCCAAAACAATACTGTTCATGGAAAATGAAATAAAGGAGAAGAATACCGTCAGTACAAAGGCTACAGAAACGAAATAGAATGAATAGAAGGAAAAATTATTCTTCAAATTCTTTTTTGCAATTGTTAATAATCCCACCATGATGCATTCCTTTCACCCTTTAGTCTTTATTTAGAGATTTCCTTTAATATTTCTTCAAAGAATTGTTTTCTAGTTTGATGGTTTCTTTTTAATTCCTTTATGATATTTCCATCTTTAAATAGCAGAATTCTACTTGAAAAACTTGCTGCATAAGCATCATGAGTTACCATTAAAATAGTAGTATGGAGTTCCTCATTTACTTCTCTTAACTTTTGAAGTAACTCAGTTGCAGAGTGTGAATCTAGTGCGCCTGTTGGTTCATCAGCAAATAAAATACTTGGCTGTTTCGCAATTGCTCTGGCTGCGGCAACTCTTTGCTTTTGCCCGCCAGAAAGCTGACTAGGGTACTTTGATAATTGTTCGAATATCCCAAAACGCTTTGCTAAATAGTTGATCGTTGAATCTATTTCTTCTGGAGATTTGTGCAGTAAAGTAAGGGGTACTGCAATATTTTCCTTTACGGATAAGCTATCAAGTAAAAAATACTCCTGAAAAATAAAGCCTAAATGATCCTTTCTAAAATCAGCAGATTGGTTATCATTGAGTGTTTTTATATCAACACCATCAATTAAAATTTCACCATCTGTAGGCGTATCAATTGTTGATAGAATATTTAATAAAGTTGTTTTTCCTGATCCAGATGCCCCCATAATTCCAACAAATTCACCAGATTGAATGTCAAAAGATACTTTATTGAGTCCAGGCACTTGATTTTTGTTATAAATTTTTGTCACGTTTTTTGCAGAAACTAATGTATTCATCTTTTTGCTCCTTTCAGTCCATCAATACGACAAGTTTATTATTCAATCCGAAAGGGCACATGAGTAAAAAACGCAATCTTTTTGGCAATGGAGATGGGAGAGATAGTGGGAAGAGCTGTTACATAAATTTCAAATAGAATAAATAGTTGAAGGCTCTTCACCAAAAGTTGTGGATGACATTTGTTAAATATGCCTTGTATATAAGTTGATTGGAGTGGAGGCTGGGTGACTCCTTGGGGATCAGCGATAGAGGAAAGAAGGCTAAAACCATCACGTCCTGTGATAACGCCTTCGTGACCAACATCCTGTTGCCCCGAGGAAAGCGCCCAGCCGGAACGGAAATTAACTACACGTTATGGTGAAGAGCCTATTTGAAATTATATAATGCAAAATATGGTTTTTTAGTATAACGTTATTTTTAAGGCTATATGAATACATAGATTAGGAGGATGAACATTGTTTCGCATATTGTACATAGAAGACGAAAAAGAGATTGGCCAATGGGTGATGAAGGATTTAACGGAAAGAGGCTATGAGGTGACATGGCTTGAATCTGGTGAAGAGGTCGACCAACACATAGCTTTTAAGGATATCGCGATATTGGATGTGATGCTGCCTGGATTAGATGGCTTTTCAATTGGTAAAAGAATTAAGCGAGAAAATAAAGAAATCCCTATTTTGATGTTGTCAGCACGTACGGCTGTGGAGGATAAAATAGAGGGGCTTAACTTCGCTGATGACTATTTAACGAAGCCATTCCATCCTGATGAACTAGTAGCGCGTGTGGAAGTATTGTTAAGAAGATATCAAAAGAACGACGATGTACTGGATCTTCAGCATCTTAAAATTTTTACGAAAGAAATGCGAATCATGAATACGCAGACAGATGAAGAGGTTCAATTAACAGGCAAGCAGTTCTATTTATTTCAATATTTTATTCGCCATTTAAATCAAATCCTAACAAAGGAACAGCTTTATGAAGGTGTCTGGGGTGAAAGTTACATAGAAGGCGATAAAACATTAATGGTGCATATTCGATACTTAAGAGAAAAAATAGAAATAGATCCAGCGAAGCCGACAATTATTGAAACGATCCGTGGTATTGGATACAGGGTGAAGCAATGAAATTTTTCCGATCATTTTTCTTTCTACGATCATTATTAGCTAAGTATATGCTCATCATTTTACTAGCCATTTCGATTGTTCAAATAGCTTTTCTCGTCATCCCTATTTCTGTGCTAGGTATTACAAGAAGTGGACCTTCGGATGAGGTTCTCCTTGAAAGTGAAATAGAGGAGAAATGGCATACAGAAGCTAAAAGTATCAAAAACTTTACAGATGAAGCAATTACTCAGCATTTTAAAAATTGGCAAAAGCAATACCCAGAAGCTTCTATGTTTTGGGTAAGCGAGGATGGAACATTGCTGACAACAGTTAACGTGGAAGAACAGCTTCCATCCAAATGGACACCAGCGTATACTACAAAATTTATTAAACAGCGTTATGGCGGTGATCCATTTACAGTCATTTCCTTTTTAGGTGATGATGAATCTAATGGTTTTATTGTTTTTGAAATTCCAAAAGCATTATTTAAGCCACCAATTATGAATGTTTATGAACAATATAGTGCCATTGTATTGATCGGTATAATTTTCTTTATTTTGTTTTTTATTGTAGTCTCGTTCTTGTTTTTCAGAGGTATTCGGAAACGACTATTATATTTACAAGAAGCGATGGAAGTTCGCGATGTAGACGGCTTACCTATTGAAACGAAGGTCCAGAAGATGGATGAGATTGGTCAGCTAGAACAAAGCTTTAACCGAATGGTATGTGAGCTTAGGGAGAGTAAAAATCGTGAGCAGCGGGAAGAACAGCTACGAAGAGAGCTGATTGCTAATCTATCACATGACCTACGTACCCCTTTAACGAAAATTAGAGCGCAATCTTATTCTCTCAGCAAAGAGGAACTATCAGAAGAGGGGCAACAGGCTATTAAAGCAATGGAAATATCGATTGTAAATATCGATGCTTTAATAGAAAATTTAATGTCCTATACTTTACTAATGGCTAGTAAATATAAATTTGAACAAAAAGAAATCAACGTTATACGATTTGTACGTGAGCAAATGACAACATGGTATCCGGTATTCGAAAAAGAAGGCTTTGAAATCGATATTGAGCTACATCCATTTGAGAAAAATGAATGGCAAGTTGATCCGATTTGGCTTGGACGTATTTTTGATAATTTATTTCAAAATGTATTACGCCATGCAAATAGCGGGAAATATATTGGCGTGGAAACCGAATCGACGGAGCACTATGATGCATTTATCATTAAAGATCACGGAAACGGTATGAAAAATGAATCCAATGCTAAAGGTGCGGGCATCGGCTTATCTATCGTTGATATCATGGTAAAGGGCATGGATTTAGACTGGGATATTGAGTCAAGCGAATCCGGCACAAAGATTAAAATTAAACATTATAAATAGAATAATTCGTGAAGCATGTTACGGCATGCTTCATTTCAGTAATTGTCCAAACAGTATGCCAGCAAAGCTTATGGCATGCTGTTTTTTGGATTCCTAATCCATGCAGACTCCTTGGGGATTAGCGGCTCATCGGACGCCCCCAGGAAGCTCTGCTCTGCGCGAAAGCGAAGCGTCAGCGGCAAAGCGCCCAGCCAGAACGGAAATCAACCCACGTTATGATAAAGTGTCTTTTTTAAACAAAATTTAAACTTGACCCTTACCTGCTTTTAACCTTCATTGACTATGATAATGACAGAGGTGAGGACAATGGAATATATCGTACAAACAGAAAATTTATCAAAAAGCTTTGGTAAAGAGCAAGCTGTATCAAATATAAATTTAAAAATACGTAAAGGAGAAATATATGGATTTTTAGGACCGAATGGAGCGGGAAAAACGACGACTATTCGTATGCTTCTTGGGCTGATGAAGCCATCTTCTGGGACAATTAAAATCTTCCAAAAAGATTTAACGAAGGAACGAATAAATATTTTAGCAAAGGTCGGTTCATTGGTAGAGAACCCTTCCTATTATCCACATTTAACGGCCTATGAAAATTTAGAAGCGTTAAGAAAAATTTTGGGTGTACCGAAATCACGCATCGATGAAGTATTAGAAATTGTTCGTTTGAAGGATGTTGCCAATAAAAAAGTAAAGGGCTTTTCACTTGGGATGAAGCAACGTTTAGGTATTGCAGCGTCCTTGCTACACAATCCTGAATTACTTATTTTAGATGAACCAACGAATGGTCTTGATCCATCAGGTATTATCGAAATCCGTAATTTGATTAAACGATTGCCTTCAGAATATGGGATGACGGTTATTATTTCAAGTCATTTACTATCAGAAATCGATCAAATGGCTACACAAGTGGGGATCGTTACGAAGGGAAAAATGATTTTCCAAGATTCAATTGAAGCAATGCGTAGATTTGCTCAGCCAAAGGTATTAATTAAGGTGAGCAATGGTGAAAAGGGCTGGCGTTCACTAGTAGCAAATGGCATTAAGGCAGAACATAAGGATGACCTGATTTTATTCGATGAATGCTCAGATGAAAAAGTAGCACATATTGTACAAATCCTCGTACAAGAAGGCATTTCGGTTTACCGAGTAGAGGAAGAGAAACGATCATTAGAAGAGATTTTCCTTCAAATGACATCAGGAGAGTCAGCGCTATGATAGGAAAACTGTTAACTTCTGACTTTTTGAAAATTAAACGCAAAGGATTATGGTTTTTAACAGCTTTAGGACCCATAGGTGTTGTTGCACTGCAAATGGTGAATTACGGCATAAGGAAGGACTATTTGCTACAACAAAGTGAGGACGATTGGGGCTACTATTTATTAAATGTTCATTCATTTACACCACTTGCTATTGTTTTAGGGATTGCTATTTTAACTTCATTTATGGCGAGCATTGAAAACGAAACAAATGCTTGGAAGCAATTAATTGCATTACCTGTTTCAAAATTAACGGTGTATTTATCGAAATTCACAGTGCTAGCCATTTTATTGTTTTTGTCTTCCACGTTGTTAATGTTAGTTACGATGGCTTATGGCGTGTTTTTAGATTTAGGTGATAGCATACCATTTGGGGAACTTGCTAAATTTAGTTATTATCCATATTTTGCAGCGCTACCAATATTAGCACTTCAGCTTTGGATTGCAAGCGTTTGTCATAATCAGGGGATACCAATAACAGTAGGTATTTTTGGCGTGATTTTTGCCTACTCATCATATTTTTTACCTGATTGGATGATTTGGAAATGGCCATCGTTAATGAATCAATGGGATGAGCCGATTATTAATGTCATGCTTGGAATAGGCATTGGTATTGTACTGTATATTATCGGAACGATCGATTTTGCTAGAAGGGATGTAAAGTAATGGGATCTATACTGAGCGCTGAATGGTTTAAATTGCGAAAATCTAAAATGGTGCCATTAATTTTGGCAGGACCTATAATCGGACTTTTTATAGGATTAGCATCAAACACTATGAATGGTTTAATAGGTTCTGAAATTAATGAATGGTACGTCTCTTTAATTTCCATGAATTTAACATATGCATTATTATTCCTGCCTTTAATTTCAGGCGTATTTGCGAGTGTTATTTGTAGATATGAACATCAATCTGGTGGCTGGAAACAACTTTTAGCATTACCTGTTACAAGAGGGAAAGTATTTGTTGCAAAGTATGTATTAATTATGCTGCTTGTGTTGGCGATGCAGATACTATATTTATGCTCTATATATGCAGTAGGTTTGATAAAAGGCTACACAGATCCTTTCCCAATGGAGATTGTATGGAAAAGTATTGTTGGAGGATGGGTAGCAACATGGCCATTAGTCGCGTTGCAGCTGTGGACGTCCGTTATGTTTAAAAGCTTTGCTGCTCCATTTGCAGTAAACGTCATTTTTACTTTACCTTCTATCTTAGCAGTCAATTCCGAACGTTTTGGACCTTACTATCCATGGGGTCAGCCCTTCTTGATGATGAATGTTGGTGGCGATACAGGTGAGGTATTCTTTGTGCCTTGGGATCAATTATTAACAGTTGTAGGCGGAGGGTTCTTACTGTTTTTCCTTGGTGGATATTTATACTTCCAACGAAAAGCTGTATAAAGTGGATTTTAAACGGTGGGGGTCTTCTTCTTCTCCACTGTTTATCAGCCTTCACCAATTGGGCGAGTACAGGAATTTAATAGAGTAAGGGAGATTTTTTAAAATGGTATTTGTTAAAAGGAGCTTTTTATTAATTTCAGCATTATTTCTTTTATTATCTTTAGCGGGGTGTGGAAAGGGAGAAGCCGTTAATGATGCTCCAAAGTATACATCTGCAGTTGAAGATATAGATATTCCGAATGATGTGAAAGTAATTGGTTTCGGAGAAGCGACACACGGAAATGTTGAATTCCAAACATTAAAGAAGGATGTATTTCAGGCTTTAATAAAAAATGAAAATGTCCGTGTTTTTGTATTAGAAGGCGATTTTGGTGGCGCTCAGCAAATCAATCAGTTTATTTTAAATGGTACTGGCACAGCTGAGGAAGCGGTAAAAGCTTTGGATTATGGTATCTATAAAACGGAGCAAATGATTGATTTTGTTCAATGGATGCATGATTATAACATGACTGCCGATGAGAAAGATAAAATTTATTTTTACGGTAACGATATGCAACGCTATGATTTTAGTAAAAAAGGGTTATTGGATTATTATGAAGCAGTTGATCAGGACAAAGCAAAGGAATATGCAGCCCAGTTACAACACGTTTCAAATAAGACAATGCGCGATTTAAAGAATGATCAACTAAAAGAACTAGACAGAAATATTGATGCAATTATAAAGGATTTGCAAACAAATAAAGAAGCTTATATAAAGCAATCATCGAAAGAAGCCTATTTATTTGCTGCCCAATATGCACAAATCATGAAACAACGCACGCAATTATTTTTAAATGACAGTGATTATATGAATCTTCGTGATAAATATTTAGCTAACAACTTACAATGGATTGTCGATTTTGAAGCGGCTCAAGGTCATGATAAAGTATTAATGTCTGCTCATAATGGACATATAGAGAAAACTTCTGCAAATATGGCAGGATACACATCTATGGGTCAATACTTAGACGAAGAGTATAAAGATGCGTACTTTGCCATTGGAACTGACTTTGTTAACAATACGTTTCAGGCACAAAATGGATCTGGTGAAAGAAAAACTTATACAGTTAAGCATCATAATGCATTAATCGATGCTTTCAGCGAAGTTAAGGAAAATATTTTCTATGTAGATTTTGAAAAAGCGAGTGAATCTGACGAGTTAGCAGAAATTCTTGCTAAGAAGCAGAGAATGGGGAATATCGGTGATGACTTTAGCTTTTGGTACAAGTTCACACAGATGCTTTATACAATTAAAATGACACCTCAAGAAGCTTATGATGGCATTATTCTTGTTCAAGAGGCAACTCCAACAGAAGTTATTGAATAACAACGTCATCATGCAACATAAAAATGCTATTACCTCCAAATAGGTAATAGTATTTTTGTATATGAACCCAAATGTCATCACTTGTGGATAAAGTAATCATAGCATAATTAGAATGAAGCTTTTTGAAGATAAATATAATTTTTATCAAAAATTGTGGAATTCACAGAAAAAAGTGATTTTGCAACTTTTATAGCTAATGATATGGTACTAACATAACTAGAAAAGTACAGGAGGAACAGGACATATGAGCGGGTTCTTTTCAATAATACCTATAACTTTTACTATTCTACCTATCATTTTTGTTATATGGTTTGCGATGACTTTGATTAAACTTCAACGTGAAAGTAATATGTTGTTGAAAGAAATATCTGAAAAGTTAAATAATGTTGACCGTAAGTCCAATAACCTGTAAATGGTAGTTGACTTTTATTTTTCTTCTACAAGTATTCATTAAAAGAGCGTAAGGAAAAAGTGTCCACAAATGGTTAAGGGGTTAGGTCTTCGCGGCTTTGATACTAGAAAATAGCCAGAATTGGTGTTCTTTCGTAAATTACAATAGAACCGATTTGCGGATTAACCTACTATTAATAAGTATTGAACACCTCGATTTTGTTAATGATAACAAAAGAGGAGGTGTGAAAACGATGGCACAAGAAATTCTTTGTGAAGTCAATAACTGTACATTTTGGGATTCTGGAAACAAATGTACTGCAGAAAAAATTTATGTTGTAAGTCAAAAGGGACAGCAGGCATCTAATAGTGAAGAAACCGACTGCAAAACATTTGAACCTGATACGCATTAATTGTAGGAAGGGTAATCATTTTTATGATTACCCTTTTTCCAACGTTCGATTAGTACATATTTACGCTGTCCTTGTTAAACAATAATGAATGAGCATTTTTTACTCTTTCCTCTACATTGTCTAAAGAATACTTTCCAAATGAATCTGTTAGATCACCAATTGCACGCGATAAATTATCAATAACAGGAATCAATGTGTCTAACTGAGTAAGTTCTTTCCCTCCGTTCATTTCATCCGTAATTTCATAGGCTAGATGTTGAATCTTTCTTAGTCGCAATTTTTCAGATTGCATGGAACCCTCCTTATTGAACCGAGTTATAATGTCTAAATATATGTCTTGTGAATTATTTTCATGAATGATTTTTAATGAATCCGGATCCATTAAAAGTAGTTGTTAGGACTGCTGAGGGAGTGAGCAATTTTCTTTATACCTAGCTCGATTTTTTTGTCATCAACATTCGAAACATTTAGCTTTAAAATTCGTTCACGATAGAATCCATCTAAATAATTACGATCAATTGTATCTAAATAAATGTCCTGCTGTGCCAAATGCTGTATGAGCATATTGGTATTGACTTCCCTAGGCAATACGATATGACTGTGCATACAAATTTCTGTAGAAGCTTTATATTGGGGCAAATAAGTTTTGATGGATTGCTGAAGTATTTTGGCACGTATTGTATATGCTTCGCTAACTTTCTTTTGGTAACGCTCAAACATACCGCTTTTTAAATATAGCTCTAGCGCAGCCTGTGAAATCATAGAACTATCGATATCAGTTGTATTTTTATGCTTCTGAAAAATATCGATGAGTGTATTTGGTAAAATAGCAATCCCAATGCGCAAGCCAGGAAACATAATTTTAGAGAAGCTTTTTAAATATATAACCTGCTCTTCAGCATCATCTGTAAATAGTGGATCGTTTTTTTTGTTTAGATCGAAATCTGCTAAATAATCATCTTCAACGATATAAACATTGTACTTATAGGCGAGCTTACGAATATCATCCTTCTCTTTTTTACTAAAGGCAGTACCTAGAGGATTATGCAGTCGTGGCATTGTATAAAAAAACTTAATGTCATGCTTTTTAAACATAATCTCTAATTCTTCTAAATCTATGCCATCTAAAGTTCTCTTGATGCCCATTACTGGTATTTTATATGTTTTTAAATAATCCATATATAGATGGTAGCTAGGCTGTTCTACTAGAATGGTTGTCCGATTATTAGGAAAGGGCATAACACTTAACAATGAGAGAGATTGCTGGACACCAGAAGTGATAAAGATATTATCTTCCTTTGTGAATATTTGATACGTTTCTAACAATTTTTTTACTTCTATAATTAGTGAAGGCAAACCTTTTGGTGTACCATATCGAAATAAGTCTGCTTGATATGTATCAATGGCTTTATTGATACAATGCTGGAAATCCTTATATGGGAACGAATGCCAACTGGGTGATGATGTTGCAAAATCTATACAATTGTACACTTGTGGCTTATACGGAAGTTGATTGTCCACAACATAGTAACCACTTTTGGGTAAGGCATATATAAGATGCTGACCTACTAGCTTTTCTAAGGCCTTCAAAATGGTGCTTTTACTACAAAAAAATTCTTGAGATAAAGTACGGATAGAGGGAAGCTTTGCACCAGCCTGTAGGGCACCCGTTTGTATTTGGTTCATTAGTTTAGAATAAATTAATTCATACTTAAGCATATACATCCTCCTACACATCTGTATCGGTACAGATGTGTGTTTTTTGTATCGTGCGAGTCTTTAATTTTTATTACGATATCTTTACCGGCCGGAATGAAGAGAAGGAGTACATCATATGGCAGCAAAAAGAAAGGCATATGTGGCAGCGATTATTTATGCTTTCGTTATTGGGCTTTCATTTATGTTTGTTAAAGTTACATTGACAGTAGCAAGCCCAATAGATACACTTGCACATCGATTTACTATCGCACTAATTGGTATCGTTATTTTAATAGTCTTTACACAGAATAAGTTGAAAATTAATAAACAGGATGTAGCACGAATTCTACCTTTGGCACTGTTATATCCAATAGCTTTTTTCACTTTTCAAGTGCTTGGACTCGCAAGAATTTCCTCTACAGAGGCTGGAATTATTCAAGCGGCAATTCCTATTTTTACGTTAGTACTTGCAAGTGTGATTTTAAAGGAAAAAGCTACACGTGAACAGCTTACATTCATTAGTTTATCAGTATTTGGCGTTATCTATATGCTTTTTATGAACAATGGAAATGCTAGCTCAGAAAATTTAATCGGGAGTGGGTTTATATTACTTTCAGCATGCGCGGCATCTCTATATAACGTTTTAGCAAGAAAGCTTACAAAACAATATTCATTAGTGACATTAACATATGTGATGACATTATGCGGTTTTGTCATTTTTAATGGACTAGCAATTGGAAATCACTTAATAAATGGTACGCTTCTTCAATTTTTCAAACCTTTTGAGCATGTCGATTTTGTTATAGCTATTTTATATTTAGGTATTCTATCTTCCCTTATTACTTCCTACTTATCAAATTATACTTTATCGATATTGGAAGCTTCTAAAATGAGTGTTTTTAGTAATTTTGCCACGCTTATTACAATACTTGCGGGCGTCATTTTCTTACAGGAAACATTTCATGTCTACCATTTGATTGGTGGAATAGTCATTATTATAGGCGTGATTGGAACTAACTATTTTGGACATAAGAGGGGAGCACAATGAGAAAATATATTCTTTTACTTTTAATAAGCTGTATTTGGGGTTCTCAATTTTTTTTCGTAGCGTTAGTAACGAGTGAGGTTGGAGCAGTTACTCTATCCTTGCTAAAAGCCATTATCGGTGCTCTATGTTTAACCTTTATTAGCCTATTTTTAAAAAGGGAAAATAGCTCGACCGACATTAAATTGTATGTTGGAATTGCTTTTTTTGAAGTAGTGTTACCCTTTATCCTTATTGCCCAAGGTCAAAAGTATGTATCGAGCAGTATTGCATCTATGCTTATAGCGACGGTACCAATCATCACTTTAGTCCTTTACGTTATTTTCTTTAAAAAGAACGTAAGTCAGTTTCAATTTGTCGGCATTTTATTGGGTTTTTTAGGATTGATCATTCTATCATGGCCGACACAAGCAATGAACGGCTCAGGAACATTGTTAGGGAATGTGCTCCTGCTATTGGCTGCAATTAGCTTTGCACTATCATTAATTTTAATGGAAAAATTAGATGATGGTTCGCCAGTTGTTCATATGCGAAATGTATTATGGATTGCTACTATCATATTGTTACCATTAGCCTTTATCTTTGAAAGGCCATTACTTTTGGATATAAATGGCCTACAAACAGCTTCGATTGTTATTTTAGGAATTTTTCACGCAGGGATTGTATACATGCTATATAATCTTTTAATTCAAAAAGAGGGTGCATTATTTGCTTCCTTTAGTAATTACATTGTTCCTGTAGTAGGTGTACTGTTGGGTTATTTTATTTTAAACGAATCATTATCATTGCAACATATAACAGGGATATTTATTGTTCTTTGTGCACTTTTGTTATCTAATAAACAGACTATCAAAAGCGACTAGGCAAATGGCAAGGAAGCTGGATCTTTAGTGTGAACTAAACAAACCCACCTCTGAAAATTCTAAGAGGTGGATCTTCTATTTTTAGGGAATGTAATTTTAAATGTAGTTCCTTTTGAAATCTCACTTTCAATAGAAATAGTACCATTATGAGCTTGAACAAGCTTATAAACGATCGCCATGCCCAGTCCAGTACCTTCAGAAGAAGCATCTGTCGTAGTTCCGCGATAATACTGCTGAAAAATATTATCTAACATGTGCCTGGATATCCCCACACCGTTATCCACAATGTGAATTTCTACATGCTCTGACCTATTAAAAATCTGTGTATAGATATCTGTGTTGTGTGGATTGTGGATAATTGAATTCATAAGAATGTTTTGCAATATCCGTTGCATGAATTTAGCATCAAATTCAACGTTAAGTATTGAAATATCCGTCTCAAAATGAAGCCTATAGTCATTAGCTTGTGGATTATTGCTCATATTGGCAACAATTCGTTTAGTAAATTCAACTATATCCAGATTTTCTTTATGCAAAGGTAAGTAGCCATTCGCACTATTTAACTGAATAACGAGACTTAAATCTTGAATAAGTTCCTCCATATGCTTGCCTTTATCTGCAATCTCTTGAATAAAGGATTGGGCTTCCCCTTGAGACCATTCGTATTGCTCGTTTAATAACAGAGTAGAGTAGCCTGTAACATAAGTTAATGGTGTTTTTAAATCGTGCGAAATACCGGCAATCCATTCTTGTTTAGCTTGCTCTACTTTTTCTCGTTCTATCTCCGCTGCTTGTAATTTGAAAGATAAGCTTTGTAAATGTTGAAGTACCTCTTGATATAAAAGATAGCGCATACGAAGCTTTCCTTTTCGAGTATAGATTTTAGAGAATCCCTCCGGCTTTTCGTAATTTTCTTGTGAAAGCTGATGAATCCATGTCATGATAAATCCAAGAGGACCCCCAAAATACCATCCAAATGCTCCGATACAAGCTATAGTGCTGAACCCGAAAGTCCATAGTACAATCATATTCTCAGAATCTTCATTTACAGATTTATTGATAAGTGGAAGGATTCCTTCTACACTAATCAAAATACAAATACCTGATGCAAATATCCACAAAATTATCCCCAATGCGAGGTGAAACATAAATCGCGTACTTATTCGCATCGTGAATCCTCTTTTGGTGGAATAAATTTATAACCGATTCCACGTAAGTTTACAATGATTTTAGGGTTACGCGTATCATCTCGAAGCTTTTTCCTTAGCTTCGAAATATGGATCGTAACGGTTTTCTCCTCACCATAAACGTCATTTCCCCAAACAAATTCATAGAGCTGTGTAGTAGTGAAAATACGGTTAGGATTTTTACAAAAGAACTGCAGTAGCTCTAACTCCTTAGCTGTACATTCGACGATCTGATTATTAACGATTAATGTTGCAGATTCAGGATTAAGAGCAAAATAACCGAAATCGAACTTCACACTTTGCTGTTGCTGTGAATTCTCATACATTTTTTGACGTCGAAGGATGACCTTTATCCGAGCAATGACCTCTAAAGGATTGAAAGGTTTTGTAATATAATCATCTCCACCGATTCCTAGTCCTGTTAATTTATCAAAATCTGTAGAGCGAGCACTGACAAAAATGATCGGTGTATTTGTATGTTTCCGTATTTCCGTACAGAGCTCAAAGCCACTTATATCTGGCAACATGATATCGAGCAAAATAATATCGTATATATTGGTTTTGACAAGCTGTAATGTGTCTTTGCCCGTCGATGCAGTATCAATATTTGTAAAGTTTTCTTTTCGAAGTGTAATTTCTAATAATATTAATATACCAATCTCATCATCTACGATTAAGATTTTTTCTGTAGATTCCATTTTTATCCCTCATTTCAATTTCATCATAACAGCTTCTGATTGTTATATCCTTACTCTCTTGCAAAAATTACTGTCATTTTCCATCGAGTTTACTTTGTTTTTACTTTCACTTATTAAGATAAATGTAACGAATTCAAAATGGTAAGGAGTAAACAACATGGAAACTGTTATTCAAATACAGCAATTAAGTAAGAGCTTTAAAGGAGTCGAAACTGTCTCGAATGTCAATATGAATGTTAAGAAGGGAGAGATTTATGGGTTTTTAGGTCCGAATGGAGCGGGGAAAACGACGATTATGAAGATGATATTAAATTTAGTAAAACCAACTTCAGGTGAAATAAAAATTTTTAATAATCTAATCACAACGTCCTCCTATCAATATTTAAACAAAATAGGCAGCATTATTGAGTATCCGGAATTTTATGAAAGGCTAACAGCAAAGGAGAATTTAGAGCTTCACTGTGAGTATGTTGGTGTTTATGAAAAAGGGGCTATACAAGAGGCACTAGCTATTGTAGGTCTGGATGGAGTGGAACATAAAAAAATACATGAATTTTCGCTAGGGATGAAGCAAAGATTAGGCATCGCACGGGCAATTGTTACGAAACCAGAGATTTTAATTCTGGATGAGCCGATAAATGGTCTTGATCCTATAGGTATTAAAGATATACGCGAGCTTTTAATGCTGTTAAAAGAAGAGCATGGAATCACTATTTTAATATCAAGTCATATCGTGTCAGAAGTTGAATCAATAGCAGATACTATTGGCATCCTTCACCATGGAAAATTATTAAAGGAAGTAAAAATGGAGGATATTCGAAAAGAAAACATGGAGTACCTGGAAATCAAAATAGACGATTTGAAAAAAGCGATTCGTGTGCTAGAGAACAAGTTAGGAATTCGGAAATATGAAATTGTGAATCAGCATTGTATTCGAATTTTTGAACATGATATTTCTCAATCTCAAATTAATAAAGAGCTTATTTTAAATGACATTGTTGTCAATGGAATTGAAAAACAGCAACAGCATTTAGAAGAGTATTTCTTAAATCTTATTAATGGAGGGAATCGAATTGCTTAAACTATTAAGGCTTGAATGGAAAAAGAATTGTATAGCTGGCTATTTTAAAGGATTAATCAGTTGTATTGTTGGAATTTTGGCGGCGGTTGTGCTTATGGCCTTAGGTTCCGGAGATGAACAGGTGTTTCGGGATTATACAGATTTTATGTCTTTAACAAATATTTTAATTCGAATTGTTTTTATTATTTTTTCGAGTGTGATTTTATCGCGTTTAGTCATTGACGAATACAAAAATAAAACGGTCCAATTATTATTTACGTATCCATTAAAAAGGAAAAAAATAATTCTTGCTAAGCTGTCGCTAGTTTTCGGATTTTGTTTCTTTAGTATTATTGTTGCAACTTTTATGATTAATATTGCTGTTTATTTCTTAAATCCAATGATGAACCTGTTTGATACGCCTGTAGAGATTCAGGAGATGGTAGCTACAATTCCGTCTACTTTTGTTAATGCTTTTATGATGGCCGGGGTAAGCTTAATTCCTTTGTACTTTGGTATGCGAAGAAAATCAACAGCTTCGACAATTACATCAGCGGTCTTAATTGGATTTGTTATTAATGCAACAGTTTCAAATGGGGATTCATCCGCTAGCTTATTCCAATTTGTCGGTGTCCCAATCAGCATGTGTCTATTAGGGCTTATTATTGGTTATCTCTCTTATTATAAAGTCGACAAAGTAGATTTAACGTAAATTTTTTCAGCAAATATTGTTTGTACCGAGGCGTAATTGATATGAGAAATGAGGATGTAAAGTGAAAAAAGCGATCATAGCTTTGATATTTGTTATTGCAATAGGAGGAATTATATTCACCCTTAAAACAAATGGTGAAAAGGGTATTAACGAAGAACAGTCCTTTGATGTTCAGCAAATTGAAGAACTTGAAATAAACGGTGAGTCTTGGGATATAGCATTAGAAAATACAGATTCTGAAAAAATAACAATTGAAATTGAAGGTAAGCTACAAGAAAAGCAGGAAAACAACCCTGTTGAAATTAAGAAAGACGGAAATAAAGTTGTAGTATATCAACAAGACACTGAAGGAGGGGTTATGAATAACTTTAGCTTTGGAAAAAAGGGTACTATTCACATTGCTGTTCCTAAAAATGCTGTGAATAAGATTGCAATAAAAAACAGCTATGGTGATGTTAAAATGAACAACATTGAAACAGAAGAACTGTCGATTTCAACGGATTCTGGCTCTAAAATCATTAAGGGACTATCTGCTGATAAAGGTGAGATTACATCGAAGGATGGAGAATTGAAAATGGTGGATAGTACCGTGAATGAATTAACGATTGCCTCTACAAATGGTGATTGCTATATGACTAGAATCAACAGTCCGAAAACGAAAATTACTTCGACTAGCGGTGAAGTTTTTATGAAAGAAATCATCGAAGGAAAAGCATTATTTGTAGAGACTGCTTCGGGAGATATTACAATATCCTACAAAGAGACACCCAAATCATTAGAGCTTATGGCGAATAGTGAATCATCCGACATAAGCGTTGATTTAGAAGGTTATCAGAAAGAAGAACATACGGAGCAATTAAAGAAAGGTAAGATTGGTGACGCGTTAAATAAATTGGAACTAATTAGTAAAGAAGGTATAATAATTGTAAATTAAAATCTAAAAATCTATGAGGTCAATGAGAGATGTTAAGACGAGAACTGATTTCAGAAGTAGCCAATACTCTAGGGGGTTTATATGGTTAAGCATATTTATGTAATTAGACATTGCGAAGCTCAAGGACAATCGTCGGCTGCTTCTTTAACAGAAGATGGCTTGCATCAAGCAGAAGATTTAGCTGATTTTTTCGCTGACATAAAAATTGATCGAATCATTGCCAGTCCCTTTTCACGTGCAATTCAAACTATAGAACCGCTAAGTAATAGGAAAAATATAAATATTGAAATCGATGAACGGCTTTCAGAACGCATTTTAAGCACTAGAGATTTACCCGATTGGTATGAAAAACTTCAAGAAACTTTTACCAATATGGAGTTAAAGTTTGAAGGTGGAGAGTCAAGTAGCGAAGCAATGAAACGGATCGTTCACGTAGTTGAGGAAACTTTTCAAAGTGATGCCGAGCATTCCATTATTGTTAGTCATGGAAATATAATTGCTTTACTATTAAAGTATTATAATAATGAGGTCGATTTTCAAGTTTGGGGAAATTTAAGTAATCCAGATATTTTTCAATTTAGCACTAAGCATAATGAAATAACAATAGAACGTGTATGGAAATGATAAAAGTTTGTTTTGCTTAAAATCCCCTCCCGATATAGGAAGAAGATCGCTTCTGTAGCTACGTTTTCCTGCGTTCGGTAGGGCGGCAGCAGGAGCTTATAAAAAATTGCGAATTAATGAGGTGGTATGAATCGAATTTCATACCACCTATTTTGTGATTGTTGGTAAAAGGAGAAGGAAGATGGAGAAGATACTACAAGAAATACTGAATTGGATAAAATTAAATGATAAAAGGATTATTATTGGTATCTCAGGGCATGGAGCAGCAGGAAAAACAACGTTTGCCAATAAACTTGTTAATTGTCTAAATCAAAATGAAGTGAATTATATGAATACAGATCCGTATATTGTTAGTTCAGATATACGTAAGCAAACAATTATCGCCTATACATATCAAAATGAAAACCATTGTTTTAAAATGACGGCTTGTCATCCAGCAGCTCATCATTTGCCTTCTTTAGAAAGAGATATTCAGATGGTTCGAGAAGGTCTAGATTTATTGACAATAGATACGCATTATATGAAAAGTGCGTTAATTTCTTCAAAAACTAAAGTAACGATTGTAGAGGGAATGAGTGTAGCATTTATTAATCCCAAATTATTTGATTTGAAAATTTATTTTTATACAGATAGTGAGACGGAATTAATAAGAAGGTCGGGTCGTGATGTACTTGAAAGAGGAACCGATATCAATTATTTAAAGCAGTCCCATGAAGAACGTCGGATTCAATATGAATTGTTTATGCATTCGTATAGTCAGCCATTTGATATTATTTTTAAAACGTCTGATGAAGTAGTGTGTTTAGAAAAAAATACATTTGTAAGTAACTACTAGCTAAATAACTACAAAAGCCTTCTGCTATTCAATAGTCAGAAGGCTCTTGTAATGAAATAATTCAATACTGAAATTTCACTCGAACAGTCGCATTAACGGCTATTTGACCTTGTTCAATAGGCGTAGAAATATTGGAATCGGCCATCGCCATTGATCTATACAGAACTGGGGCGCGTTCTAGTTCCTCAACAATTTCGATAGGCTGTGGTTGTAAAGGCAAATGCATTGTCTCGGCAATCGTTTTAGCCTTCATTTGCGCATTATGAAGGGCTAAACTAAGAGCTTGTTGATAATAGGCATCGGCATTGTCAATATTGAATTGGATAGAGGAGATTCGATTTGCACCATTTTCCACAGCTGTATCAATAATTACACCAATCTGATTCATATCTGTTACTTTAACGGTAATACCATTTGTGACTTCATAGCCTTTAAAAATCTGTTTGCCGTCCTCATAATCATAAAGTGGTGAAATCGTATAGACAGCTGTTTGAATATTTTCCCTTGGGATATGGAGATCTAAAAGAGCTTGGATAACACGATTCATAATGACTGCATTTTCCTGCTGTGCTTCTTGTACATTTTTTCCTCTTGTCTGGACTTCAATTTGAAGTTGAACATAACTTGGAGTAGCCATTACTTTTCCGTTTCCAGTGACGTCAATCACACGAGATGGATGGGGCGAGTGCTGACTTACATTTGCATAGTACATAGAATACCACCTTTCGAATGGTTCATATTAGTAATGCTATGCTTGCGGCAGAGGAAAATTGTTTATCATCATTCAGAGATATTTTTTGTATACGCCAAGGCGAGATTGATTTACTTTGCCTTCCTTTTCAATAATTTATCATGGAATTTTGTAAATAACAGTAAAGTTAAAATGGTTCCAATGAGGGCTAAAAACATGTCCCACTGAGCATCCCAGCGATCTCCTTGCATCCCTAAAAAATCTTTAGCACCCTTGCCGCCTTTTGAAACTTTTGTACTGAGCCACTCAATGATTTCGTAGAGAGCAGCAATTGCCAGCATTATACTTATTGTAATACCTGTTAACCAAGCGCCTTTCGTTAGTGGTGTTTTTCGTATTAATATTTCTCTAATGACAATGGCCATCAAACCTTTTAGGAAATGTCCAAAACGGTCGTAATTATTCCGCTGTAAGTGAAATTCTTCTTTTATCCAATTAAAAAGCGGGACCTCTGCATAAGTATAGTGCCCGCCAATAAATGTTAAGATGGATAAAAGGGCGATGATCACATAAGAGAAAGTTGTGAAGCGGAATTTGTTGTAAATAGCGACTACAATAATAATAGCAACCACAGCAGGGCTAACTTCTGCGAACCAATCCAAATAGGTAGCTGGTTTTATGACAGACCAGACAAAAATAATAACGACTATTAATAATAAGATTACATGTATTTTCCAATGTTTATCTTTATCCAAAACGAACACTCCTTTGCCTAAAGTATAGGGAAAGAGTGTCTAGCTTATTCAAACTGTACATAATACATCAACAAAAAAAGCGTCTAGTCGAAATTGAACTGACGCTTTGTTTATACATAAAAACTTTCGGTTATATCATTTTTAGTAATGCCTCTACACCAGGCATTCCTTCTGTAATACCGAGCTGCTGCGCTTCATACGTCACGGATTCTAATGGGGCTGTCAGTAGTTCATCGATTGTTTTCACACCCACTGCACGACCTGCAATAATTTTACGGTCAGCTAAGCGATCATTTAATAAACCGATATCTAAAGCCCCACACATGATGTAGCCTGTTTCATTTGAAATTGTTAGTAGTGTTGTTTTAGGTAATTGAACAATCACTGCAGTGAAAAAATGACCCTTAATCATAATAGGCTCAATTGTCACCATTAATATCACTCCTTTTCTCTATATACATATGGCAATAGGTAAAAAGGTGTTCGACATTTTCCGTAAAAAAATTATTATAAGAATAATTCTGCCACCTAAAATAAGATAAGTTGTTCGTAAAAAACTAAAAGAATCAACTCGATTTCCCTTTTGTAAGAATGAGTTGATTCTTTTTATTTATTTCGTATAAGAAAGCATTGCTGTATGATTGAATGTTTTTAATGCAATCGTTGCCTCGTTTTTAGTGTCGTACTCGAACATACGATAAGTATTTTGTTCAAAAACTGTAATAATCCACATAATGAAATCCCCTTTGTTGTTTTTTTGTACTATAACAACCGGAGGAAAAATTAATTAAACTCGTTGTTGTTATATATCAGTTTGTGTTTTTTATTTTACATCAATTTGTAAAAAAATAAAGTGGTTTGTGGGTGTTTTCACAATTCGTTCAAAATTTAACAGCAATTTATCGGTGATACAAGGTAATGAAAACCGCCAATCCTTCACGTATATTTCACTGTAAATCGTAAATAGTAAGTTGACGGAGTTATGTGAATTTGAACTTGGGAGGTGATGCTATGACACGTAAATATGTATTTCGTTTAACCCTTTGTTTTTTAATCATATCGGTATTTTTTACAGAGCTGACCATCTATGCGGATAAAGGTCGACCTTATTATGAGGAGACAGGCGAAGTTGTGTGGGACATTAACACAGAAGACAAAATAATTGCCCTAACCTTTGACGATGGACCCGATCCTAAGTATACGGCAGCTATTTTAGATGTACTGGCAAAGTATGATGCAAAAGCTACCTTTTTTATTATTGGAAAAAATGCAGAAAAATATCCGGAGCTTGTTTTAAGGTCTTATTCTGAAGGTCATGAGTTGGCCAATCATACGTATTCACATCCGTTTAATGTTTCCGTAGCTGAATTGCAGAAGGAACTGCGTCAGACAAAAGGAATCATTAATAGTATTACTGGATTTTCCCCAGTTTTATTCCGTCCTGTAGGTGGTAATTATAACGATCAAATGATTAATGCTGCAGTAAAGGATGGATACAAAGTAGTTATGTGGTCTTGGCATCAGGATACTCAAGATTGGAAACAACCAGGTGTGAAAAAAATTACACAAAAGGTATTGAAGGGATCGAAGCCTGGAGATGTTGTTTTATTCCATGATGGAGGCGGCGATCGCACGCAAACCATTAAGGCACTGGAAGAAATAGTACCAGAACTTAAAAAACAAGGTTATACATTTGTCACAATATCCGAGTTGATTGAAAGCAAACAACAACAAGAGCAAGTACAATAAGGGGAAATAAGCCATCTCAACATTGAAATGGCTTATTTTTCCCTCAAATAAAAAAATGAGTCTGCCATATCGCAGCGGATATTGATCATTGGACATCTCATTTTAGAAAAATAATAGAGGTGCGAGTGCAATTCCGATAATAGTTCCGAGTACAATCCCAACGCCAAAACCTGGTCTTCTAAAATTCCGACGACCAAAAAAACCTAAACCATATCCTCCATATCGTCTATCAGGTAGAATCCACACATGTTTTCTATCTACCATCGTTATCTCTCCAACATGTACTCTGCCAGATGCATCTGTAATTCTTACACGTTTACCATGATATTTACAGCAAAGATTGTAAGTATCAGCTGGATTCATAAAATATCCCTCCTTTCGACTTCCTTACAAGTTAATATATGCTGTTCCATACATTCCTCACTAGCCGATTGTCTATTTGAGACATAAGCTATAGCAGGAGGTGAGGGGATGTCAGTAATACCTACCGATGAGTGGCTTAATGAATTAATAGAGACTCAAAGGCAAAATCACAGTCGGAATTTTAATGAAATACAGTGTTACATTCTTTGTAGTCGTTTAGTTGAAATCTTTCATGGTGGATATCCGGAAGAACTACAATTTGAACTACAGCAACAGGGTCTTTTTCAGCCACATGAAAAAATTGATATAAAAAAGTTAAAGGAACAAAATGTGTGGGAAGTTGTCCAAAAGGAATTTATTTATTTAAAAAAGAGATGGAGCGGTCCAAATATACCAATCTATATTTTTCCGATAACACAGGAACAAACAATGACAAATAAAAATGGTGTCGCCTATCCAAATGCTTTGTTTTTATTTATAGGAGAGCTTGAAAAAGAGGAACTTAAAGCGTTATTTGCACATGAGTACAATCATGTTTGTCGTTTACAATATTTAAATAAGACGCTAGACGAAGTATCCTTGTTGGATTCTTTAATTTTAGAAGGCTTAGCAGAATGTGCAGTTGAAGAAATTTACGGAGATAAATGGTTAGCCCCTTGGTTGAGTTACTACTCTTTGGATAAAATGTTGAAGATATGGAAGAAGCGTTTTTTACCTCAAATTAATATTCAAGGATTAGACAATCATATTGAATTTTTATATGGTGGAAAGCTTCCTAAATGGATAGGGTACTGTATTGGTTATGAAATCGTAAGGACCTATATAAAAAATCATTCTTCAAAAAAACTTCATGTAAAAAGTTCGAAGGAAATACTTGTCGGCTCTGATTTTCCGCTACAATAAAGGGAAGGAGTGATTGTAGTGTCAAATGAACTAAAAAATGTCTTGCGACCAGTTATTGATTCGTCAACAAAGGTGCTAATTGTCGGTTCAATGCCTGGAAAGCAATCATTAGAGAAACAGCAGTATTATGGCAATCCACGCAATCACTTTTGGCCGATTTTAGGAGAAATATTAGAGGTAAATATACCAGATGACTATGAACGAAGATTAAAATTGTTAAAGAGCAATCATATTGGCCTTTGGGATACGATAGAATCGTGCGAGCGTAAAGGAAGCTTAGATGCAGCTATTCGTAATGAAAAACCGAATGATTTTAAAACGCTTTTTGAACAGTATCCAAATATTGAGTTGGTGCTTTTTAATGGTGGAAAGGCATTCGAAGTTTTTAAAAAACATATTGGCTTTGAGGTTTTAGTTGGTCAGGCCTATCAAAAAATGCCCTCAACTAGTCCGATACCAGGTAAAAATATTAAATCTTTTGAGGAAAAGCTTGAGGATTGGCGAGTGATGCAATCTTATTTATCTATATAATTTCACTACTAAAAAATACCCTCTGATGAGTGTTACAGAGGGTATTATAGTGCTATTAAAGACATTACTGCCAAGTATTGTAGTGAGATCCAGCGGGGCTATAGAAAAATTTAAATTGATATTTCTCTGCTAAAGCACGACTTTTTTCTTCATCCTCAAATCCAATCGCCATCACCTGAGTACCGAATTTATCTCGTATGTGAACTAATTGCTTCATCTTCTCCAATGCCCAGTCATCTTCTCCAACTACATCATACGAGAAGTTTTCCCACATTATAAAGTCGATATATGGCGCTGTGTAATCAGCTAATGTTTGAAAGCCCCAATTTTGCGCAACAGACAAGCCGTTATATTGCTGTTTTATTTTTTGGATGAAGGATAACATTGCTTCATTTTGTGCTTCCTGCTCTTTTTCAGGTAAATAAGAATTAATGTTGCCCACAGTGTCTAAAAACACACCATCTAACCCTTTTTGAACAATTTGCTTCTGAATTTCTTCTAGTAAAAGCTTTTGATAATGTTGAGAGGTCATATCCATTAAATACGAATCCCACTCAGCGAAATACATCTTTTCTCCATGCGCATCTTTATAAAAATCTGCTTCATTTAATTGACTATAAAGCGCTGAATTCCATTTGTCTGCTTCCATAGCGTTTATATAGCCGTATATTAGTGCTCCATTTTTTTGAGCAAGGTCGATATACTTCTGCTGCATTTCGATTGGCTCCACAATGACCAAATCCAAGTTAGCCATTTCCTTGCCAATCTTATCGTTTCCTTGATCTAAATAATATTTGTACTCCTTTACGTTAGCTAGCTTCGCTTGGATCCTTGTTGTAGATTCAGTGGCTTGCTTCGAAGAAATTAGTAACCAAATGCTTAGTAACACAATTATAGTAGTAATGGTGAAAAGTAATTTACGCATAAGTGCTCCTTTTCTTGGAAATACTCTCCCATTATACAATATTAGCCAATGGAATAATTGGTTGAGTGTAGTCTACAAAGCTCCCTAAAGATAGGCAATTGCTCAACGGTTATTTGCCTTTTTACATATATTGAAATATGTAAAAGGAGGAGTTTTTAATGTTTAACAATCCATATGGAGAGGATTTCAGACCTCCAAGCGGGAATGAACCTAATTTCGAACCATCATTTGGACCGCCAGGATTTGGCCCACCACCATCATTTGGCCCACCTGGATTTGGCCCACCATCATTTGGACCGCCTAATTTTGGCCCACCACCAGCAGGTCAAATGCCTCTTGGACCACCACCTAGTTTTGTGCCATCGACTCCACCGTGGGGAATAGGTACAAGTGGTATTCAATCATGCTTATTTAGAAATACGTATATATGGATGTTTAATGGATCAAGCTTTTGGTTCTTCCTAACTGCTGTAGGGAGAGAGTCTATTGCTGGGTTCCGATGGAGTAGCAGAAGGGGTTGGCGCTTCCAAACCATTGCAAGAAGAGAGATTCGCTCGTATGATTGCTCGAGATGGTAATGAAGAGTAGGACACTATGAACCAATAAGAATTCCCTGATTAGTATGATGTTACTTGTGAAGAATTATTTTACAACTTTACCGTTGTTGTTTTAGAGACAATGATGTTACAATTATTGTAATTACTGATGAAGGGACGATGGGTGGCCAATGATTAACTAATCTTATTTTTTGCGTATGGAATTTTATATTTCAATCAAAAATAGGATTAGTCTGCCCATTTTCCAAAACGCGCATCTCGTATCGACGAAGCTTTGTCGATACGAGGTTGTACGATACTTACAAGTGCTTCATTTTCCATCTGAACCTCTTTTTTTAGAGGCAGATAGGAGAAGTGGCTTACTTAGTAATGGAACACAAACAAAGCTTTGTTCATAAGCTTTTTTTGTGTATGATATTTTTAAGACTAATCCTTCCAAAATACTTGGAGGGATTTTTTTGTCCCTTCGAACGGAAAAGGATGGATGTTATGAAGGAACTTTTAAAATTACAAGATGTACGTTATGAAATACAGGATACAAAGATTTTTGAGCATATAACAGCAACGGCGAAGATGGGCGAGGTCATCGGCATTATTGGTAGAAATGGGGCGGGTAAATCCACATTATTGCAGTTGATTGCAGGCTCGATAGTGCCGACTTCGGGGCAGTTACGTTGGTTGCAGTCTGCTAAAGTTGCTTATGTAGAACAGGAGAGTGCGCATTTTGATACGCTGGAGGTAACTGCAAACGAGGCTGATTTGCTTGCTAAATGGCAGGTTCCAGATGTGTTATTTTCAGCATTAAGTGGTGGAGAGAAGCTAAAAATGCGTCTTGCTGATGGTTTTGCACAAAATGCTCAATTACTTTTACTAGATGAGCCAACGAATCATTTAGACGAGCGAAGTACTGCACTGTTAATTGAGCAAGTAAAAAATTATGATGGTACCATCATTGTTGTCTCTCATGATCGCTATTTTTTAGACGAGATTGCGACTAAAATTTGGTCGCTAGAAGAAGGGAAGCTCATGGAGCATAGTGGCAATTATAGTAGTTATATGGCCGCTAGAGAACACCAAAGACTAACACAACAACGTGCCTATGATAAACAGCAAAAAAATATTGAACGTATAGAGGCACAGATGAAGGAGTTAACATCCTGGTCACAGAAGGCACATGCGCAGTCTACAAAGCAGGAGGGCTTTAAGGAATTTTATCGTGTAAAAGCAAAGCGTATGGACTCGCAAGTTAAATCTAAGAAAAAACGATTAGAGAAGGAGCTTGCGAAGGTTAAAATTGAAGCTGTAGAACCTGAGGAAGAGATTCGTTTTTCTTTAGACACAAATCAACGAGTGGGCAAGCGTTTTTTAGAGACAAAGAGTTTAACGAAGTGCTTTGAGCAACGAGTTTTATTGAAGAATGTAAATTTGATTGCAAAATTTGGTGAGAAAATTGCCATTATTGGGACAAATGGTAGTGGCAAAACAACATTATTAAAGATACTCTTAGGGCAGGTAGAGGCTGAAGGGGAAGTTTGGCTATCTCCTGCTGCAAACATCGGCTATTTAACACAGGAAGTATTTGATTTACCACTGGATCAGACACCGGGGCAATACTTTTATAAAGAAACCTTTGAGGAGCAAGGGAAAGTTCGAAATTTAATGAAGCATTTAGGTTTTACACCAGCACATTGGACTGCTCCAATAGGCAAAATGAGTATGGGAGAGCGTGTAAAGTGTAAATTAATGGCATATATTTTAGAGGATAAAAATGTGCTTATTTTAGATGAACCGACGAATCACCTTGATTTACCTTCTCGGGAGCAGTTAGAGAAAACACTTGCGCAATATAAGGGAACATTACTTGTTGTCTCACATGATAGATATTTTCTTGAGAAGGTAACTGATAATGTGTGGGAAGTTCAAAATAAACGTATTGAGAAAAAATGGAGAAATAGTGCTCCTTCTCAAGCCGATGATAAAGCCGCTCTTCGTTTAAAACTTGAAAATGAAAGACAAGAAATACTTGGCAAGCTTAGTTTTCTTACGGCAAAGGATAAGGATTACGCTATGCTTGATCAAAAGTTTAACGAACTGACGAAGCAAATTAATGAACTTAAGTAACTACAATAGTTTTTAGGTAGGGAAGAAAGAAGTGACCTTACACGATTTGTTCTGAGATGAACCTGATCACTTTCGGGGCATATCAGATCACTTCTGAGGTCAACTTGATCACTCTTAATAAAGGGGGGCAAACGCCATGAAAAAAGTAGTTTTTACATTCATGCTTTTAAGTTTCAGTATAATCACTGCATGCTCTGATAAAGAAGAAAAACCTAACGTACCAAACAAGCCGCAAGAAGAGCAGCAATCGCAGGAAAATCAACAGGAATCTTCTAAGCCGAATAAGGAAAACACAGTAGCATCGATTACACAGGCTGAGGCACTAAAAAATGTTAAGGACCAGCTTAAAACGGAATTACCTATAACTTTACCCAAAGGGCTACCAATCACAGAAGGTACATTTTTAACGGCAACAACGAAGGCGGAAGCTAACGAAGTTGAAATAGTATTTTTTGAAAGCAAAGAGTATTTGCCAATCAACGATATTAAACTAAAACAACCAGATAGGGCGACCGTTATTGCTCGTCTCTTAGTGAAGCAATATGAAAGTGCCGACGAAGCAAGTAAGCAAATTTCTTTTGAGAATTTTAGTCAAAGTGGCGGTCAAGAAGTTGATCTTGGTTCCAATATTAAAGGCTATCAGGATGCAGGTGCTGGCTCTTTATGGACTGGTTGGAATGAGGGAAGATGGGCAATAGCGACTCAAACAAGAACAGACAATTCGGAAGCTGGTGTAAAGCTTGCTAAGCAGGCAGTACAATTTTTAGAATCGCATATGCTTCCTATTCCAAAGCAACACGGATCTGCACATTTAGATGTAAATGAATCAGGAAATTTAATCGTGTGGCAGGACGACAAGCTTGTCTATACGCTTGATTCAATCAAGGAGCCGCTAAAAGCACTTGAAATGGCTACAGCTTTTTATCATTAAATAATATTGTAAGGTGCCATATTAATAAAGTACGACTCTTCGGCAAAACGAGGGGTTGATTTCCGTTCCGACTGGGCGCTTTGTTGCTGCCGCTACGTTAGCACTACGCTTTCGCACAGAGCTAAGCTTCCTGGGGGCGTCCGATGAGCCGCTTCGCTACGCTCCAGGGTCTCGGGGCAACAGGATGTTGGTCACGAAGGCGTTATCACAGGACGTGATGCTCTTAGCCTTCGTTCCTCTATCGCTGATCCCCAAGGAGTCGCCCAGTCTCCACTCCAATCAACCACTTCACATGGTGTGTATCTTCTCGCATGTCACTTTAATTTATAGTGATAAAATGCGAAAGCGAAGTGCAAACGTAGCGGCAGCGACAATGTTATTATCTGTCTGAAAGCGAGTAGCATGGAACGAAAGCAACCTCATTTAAATCGCCGCAACATTCACAAAGATTTCCTTGACCATTTTGTTTTTTAACATAAAAACTCCTAGGGCACTTTACACCCTAGGAGTTTTATTTTTGATGGCTTAAATCTTTTCTACGTCATCCACAAGTTGCTTATATTCTGCAAACCATTTTTGCCATTCTTCCATTGGAAATTCTTCATGTACAGTTCCATTTAATAAGTCTGAAAGCAGGTCTAAGCATATATGCCAGCCAGCTAAATCTTTTGGTGTATGCTCAGTTAGCTTACCAATCGGTTCAAGTAATACTAATATGGAACCACTACTAGTGTGGGAGAGTTCAAATCTGACTGTATCTTTACCCCATTCAAATTCGAGCACTTCCTTCTCAACATAGTCTGTAATCGTTATTTCCATATAAGCATCTGTTCCATCATTCATATTAAAATGGATTTTACCGTTTTTTCGAAGATCAATGATTTCTAAATTATTCATCCATTTTTTCAGCTTGCCATTCTCCGTTAATACTGCCCAAACAGCATCAACTGAATGTGACAGTGGACGATCAAATTTTACGATAAAGCTATTTTCTTGTTTCTGAATAGTGGCGAGCATGATTATCCTCCTTATAACTTTATTTCTTATATTCATCATAGACTGCTTGAAATATTTTTGTCACGCCTTCTACCTTAATGTTTATACCCTAAAATAATCCGATAAACAGCAAGATTTTTTTATATTTCTAAGTAGTAGAGTTTCGTCTAATATTAGTTAAAAAAGGAGGAATTATCATGTCATATCAGCAAGCTTTAGAGCGTTATATTACAGCGACAAATTCCCATGATTTTAATAACGTAAAGGAAATTTTGCATCCTCAAGCTGTGTATTGGTTTTCGGATAAAACATGCGTGACTATAGAAGAAGTAGGCGCTTATTTTAATAATGCTTGGGATTTGATAAAGGAAGAAATTTATTCTGCTACCGATGTTCAATGGCTTACGGTTGATGAAAAATCTGCTACCTGTATTTATACATACCATTATGAAGGCTATCATAACGGGAAATTTGTATCTGGTAGCGGCAGAGCAACGAATATTTTTACTGTCTTAAACAAGGAATGGAAGTTAATTCATGAGCATTTGAGTAGTTAAATTATTTTTATGGCTACTTGAATAAGTAGTAATGAAATAATAACTATTAGTAGTATTTTAGCTGCTTTTATCGGAATTTTCGGTAGAACTAAAAGTCCGAGTTGAGAGCCGATAATAGACCCTACTGCCATCGCAATCGCATATTTCCATTGAATAAAGCCGGTTTGGTAAAATACTAAAAATGCTCCAGAACAGCTCCCGAATATAAGCACACGTGTGAGCTGTACTGCCTTTATGTAGGGGTAATGGTAGCGTAAATAATGTAGTATGCTGAAGGTTGAAGAGCCAGGTCCAAAGCCACCATCATAAGCTGCAATTAAAAATGGCTGCCAAAATCTATTGTTGTGTTTCGTGTCATTTTCTTCTGAGCTAACAGTCCATTCTCTATTTTTCAACGTTATAAATAGGGCGAAGATAAGTAAAATACATGCAATAATATTCATGGTCTTCTCTGACATAGATACAGTTAGAAGTGCTCCACAAATACCTCCAGCAATAGCTACTGCAACGTATTTTATAATAGATGTTAGACGAAGCTCCTGATGGTAGAGAAGATAAAAGATGCTCGACAACGCTGCAATGCCTGATGAAAACTTATTCGTAGCAATGCTTGTTTGAATAGGTATGCCAACAAGCATCATAGCAGGGATCGTAATAAGCCCACCACCCCCAGCAAGGGTACCGATAAAAGCGGCAATAATTCCGATACTAACGAGCGTCATTGAAAGCTTCGTATAAAAAAGTCCAATTACAATGGCAAAGGACACAATCAAAATAAAAGATTTTTTCATATGCGTCTCCTTTAACGTTATTAGTTAAAGGGTACTGGTAAATAAATTATAATTCTAATATATTATTTTTCGTTTTGTATAAATAAGATTTATAAATATAATCTGTATATTGTACAGCAAATTTTTTCTCTTCTGCTATAAATACTACTCGAAATACAGTCCCCTTAAAGCTCCAATCTCTCCTAATTTGTCATGCTTATTTTTATCCGCTCAGCCCCTTTGAAATAGAACTAAAAATAGTTATTATTGTAATTAATGGAAGTAACTATTAAACGAAGGGGATAATAGCAATGAAACAAAACATATATCAATGGGGCGACTCACAAAATCCAATATTAATCTTTTTACATGGGCTAGGGAGTACGGGCTTGGCTTTTGGGGAACTAGCAAAACACTTACCCGAGTATCATATTGTATCCTTTGATTTACCTGGACATGGTTATGCAAAAGCTTTGGAAGAAGAGAATGCTTACTTTCCTTCCAATTTGATTGTAGGTATAGAAAAAATAATAAATCAGCAGTTAGGTCGTAAATCGCATTTTTTAATTGGCCATTCTTTTGGAGCCGATTTAGCATTGAATTATGCTGCTAAATACTCTAAACGAATAAAGGGGATTATCTTGTTAGATGGAGGTTATTTGTCACCGCAAGATTTAGGTATGACGTTAGAAAACGAATTACAAGAAATGGAGAAATTTTGTGATGAAGTAAGATTCCCATCTTGGGACGTATTTTTTGAATCGGAAAAAGAAGAGCTTTCACGATGGTCGGAAGAGCTTGAAGAAGCATCAAGGGCTCAAGTTAAGGAGCAGGATGGGGAAATTAGACTAACGATTTCTACTTTTACAGGGCAATCCATCATAAAAGGTATTTATACGGAACCAGTCAAAGATATAGTAGAACAGGTGCATTGCCCGACTCTCTTAATCAACGCAACAAAACCAAGCGAATTAGAAGCTATTAGAAAGAAGAGTATTCAATTTTTGCAAACTAGAATTAAGAGCTTGGATATTGAACCAATCGCTGATGCAGGTCATGATATTTTTCGTGAAGCACCTAAGAATGTTGCCAAAAAAATAAGAACATGGGTTAAGAATCATTCATAAGGAAACAGCGCAAACATTGGTATGACAAATTCAGAGGTGAATGAAACTGATAAAAACAAAAGAAGAGCTAAAAAGCTTAATTGCAGCAGATGACTGGATGATGGGTATTTTAACTTTTTTCAGCAGGAGTACACCTGCTGAAAAAAGTTAAAGCCTCCGGCGGATGTCACGAAATCGGAAAGGAGTTCTTTGTGCAAGCACAAAGCCGATTCCGGACGCAATTATGCCAAGGCATAATTGATTGACTGTAGAAAAGCTACAATTACCTGATTCATGGATATGTGCTGGATTTATTCGGTCTAAGGTGTGGGATTTTCTACATAATAAAGAATACAGAACACCATTAGCCGATATTGATGTGATATATTTTGATAAAGTAAACTCTTTAGAAAAATATGAGAAGCAGTATGAACAAGAATTGACGAAGTATTTACCGAATGAGCCTTGGTCTGTGAAAAATCAAGCAAGAATGCATGTAGTAAATAACAGTGAACCTTATCAATCATCTATTGATGGCATTGCGCATTTTCCAGAAACATCGACAGCTATAGGTGTGAGGCTTGCTAATGGAAAACTTGAGATCGCTGCACCTCATGGGATTCAGCACTTAACTTCTGGGATTGTCGCACCTACACCATATTTTCAAAAAGGCTCTCAAATGCATGAGGTTTATGAGAAGAGGATTCAAAGCAAGCAGTGGAAATCAATTTGGCCGAAACTACAAATTGTCTACTAACAAGACTTGAAGGAGCTGAAGAATTTGTGTCACGATAAAAATGAGATCCTCTCGCATTATGAAAGATCTATAGCATTTGTGGAGAGTTTAGCAAATGTTACGGAAGAACAATGGCGTACACCTATTGAAGTTGGAAAATGGACGGTTGCAGAAATTATTGGCCATCTTACGCCATGGGATGAATTCGTATTAAAACAACGTCTTCCATTTCTTTTTATAAAAGAAAGTCTACCAAAAGGGCCAGCTGTAGAAGAAATGAATGCAAGCGCATCCTATAACAGCTGTGTACAAAGTAAAGAAGAAACGATAGCCAATTTTATAAATCAGAGACATCAGCTAATGAACGCACTTCATCCAATAGATGATCAGCAATGGCAAAAGTCTTTTAAAATAGGTACATCTGAATTAACGCTTTACGGGTATTTTGCTAGTTTAGTAGATCATGATTTGCATCACTTTTCACAAATCCAAAAAGTTTTAAAGAATGTAGGAGCTATAAAGTGGATATCAAGCATTTAATTGATTACTATGCACATGCGTCTGTAAGTTTTACGGATGTTTTTACAAATAAAATGGAGCCAGGTCAAGTAGATACAGGACGCACAACAGCTCCTGGGAAGTGCGGGTTAGTTGTGCCACTTGCTGGTAGTGCCATATTTAGTTTTAATGGTATCCCTTATGTAATGGAGCCAGGTATGGTCGTACACGCAGGACCACAAATGCCAATTGAAATTAAAGTTTCTGGCGATAAAGTATGGGAGTATGCAGTTGTTCATTATAATATTCCTCAGAAAGAAGTATCTTTATATCCATTAGCAGCTCAGCACTTTTTAATTCATACGGGCTATCATACTAAAATTATTGACTATGTACAGCAAATAATAGAAAGCCATTCACTGCCAGGTAATATGTCCATATTCAAAGCAAAGACTCTGTTTATGAATCTTTTGGAAGCTATTCTTGTGTCGGCAAAAGTGAAGGTTCTTGATACGGCAAGCGACCAGATGGAGCAAGCTTTACAATACATACATGAGAACTATGCTACACAACTTTCTGTTTCAAAAATTGCTGAGGAATTTGGCGTGGAGCGTCGTAGGTTTGCCTATTTGTTTGAACAGCATACGGGTATGAACCCTAGCGCCTACTTAACGGAGTATCGCTTACGACGGGCGAAGGATTTACTGCAATATGACGATGCTACTGTAGCGGAAATAGCAGAATGTGTAGGCTATGCAGATTGTTTTTATTTTAGTCGGGTATTTAAAAAGTGTACGGGAGTGTCCCCGACAGCGTATCGAAAAAAAATGCTTGAGGAAGCAAAATACGTATAAACAAGTTGTTTCTTGAAAAAGAAGCAGCTTTTTTTGTGACATCTGCCAGAGGTTTTGGGCCAACAAGATGTAACTTAGACCCGCATTCATCTCACAACCTATAGAGGTAGGAGACTTCTGTACCTGCCGCTACGCTTTCGGTACAAAAATATCTGTTGAAAGAAGTTGAAAATCGGCAAAAGTCCATGTTGTTCATGAAATTATCCATTCACAATTGTTTTTCGCTTTGTTAGGATAGTATCCGTAAATGATAATGAATATCAATTGAATCGCTAATTCCTATTGACTTATAATTGAAAACGATTATCATTATCGGTAGATAGCGATTTGTTAGGAGAGAATAATTATGAATAAATATTTTAAAATGTGTGCACCTGCTCTATTAGCGCTATCCTTGGCTGCGTGTGGAACGGATAAGGCAGAAGAGTCTACTACATCCACAAATAATGCGGCAGAAACAAGTGCAACAGAAACGCAAGCAGATCAAGCGAAAACACAAACGATTACCTATTTGGGAGAGAAATATGAAGTTCCTGCAGATGTGAAAAACATTGTAACGGCAAGCTTAGAATCTATGGAAGATGCGGCGATGCTTGGTATTAAGCCTGCCGGTGTACTAGAAGTTGGTGGCAAAATTCCATCATATCTTGCTTCAGAATTAGAGGGTGCTGAGCTTATAGGAAATAAAATGGAGCCGAATGCAGAGGCCATTCTAAGTCTTGATCCAGATGTTATTTTAGGTACTTCAAAGTTCCCTGAGGAAACTGCTGAAAAGCTAAATAAAATTCAAACGATGATTCCGTATTCACATGTCTCTACAAATTGGAAAGAGAACTTAACATTACTTGCACAGCTTTCAGGTAAAGAAGATGATGCTAAAAAAATCATTGCAGATTATGATGCGAAGGTTGTTGATGCGCAAGCCAAATCTAAAGAGCAACTAGCGGACAAGGAGATTCTAGTTATTCGAGTACGCGGTGGCGTAATGTATATTTATCCTGCAGGAGTTTACTTAAATCCTGTGCTATATGAAGATTTAGGGGCTCCAATACCAGAAATATTAAAAACTACAAAGGCTCAGGCTGAACTATCTCTTGAAACATTAGCAGAGGTAAATCCTGATACTATTTTCCTTCAGTTCGAGGAATCAGAAAATGCCGATGCACCGAAAGCGCTGGAAGAGCTACAAAAGAATCCGATTTTTGCAAGCTTGAAGGCATCACAAAATAATCAAATTTTCGTCAATGCGATTGATCCTTTAGCGCAAGGTGGTACTGCATGGTCTAAGGTAAAATTCTTAGATGTCGCAGCTGAAAAATTACTTAAATAGTATCAATTATGCCTCGGCATAGATAGGCTGGTAGTAGATTTGGTGGCATCACCAGGCTATTACCAGCCTTTTATAAGATTGAGAGAGAAATTGATAAAGAAAAAGGTGTGGAAGTTGAAAAAAACAAACATTGCGGCATTTTCAATATTAGCAGCTTCTCCATTCCTCATTGCGATTGTGGCATTAGTCTCCGTTATGTACGGTACAAAAGACATTAGCGCAATAACGGTGTGGCAGGCGATTTCTGCATTCGACCCTTCAAATGTGGACCACCAAATTGTGCGAACAGGACGAATTCCCAGAATCGCCTCAGTTTTATTAGTGGGAGCATTTTTAGCAGTAGCCGGCGCTGTTATGCAGGGCATAACACGAAATTATCTAGCGTCTCCTTCATTAATGGGCGTTAATGATGGTTCTGCATTTGTGATTACGTTAGCGATCGTATTTTTCCCAGGGCTTCCAAATTACCAAATGATCCTACTCTCTATGCTCGGTTCTGCATTAGGGGCAGGAATTGTATTTGGTTTTGGCTCTTTAATTCGAAATGGTTTATCACCAGTACGACTTGCCATTATTGGGACAGTCATTGGTACATTTTTAAGCAGTATAGCCACAGCCATTGCGATGTATTTCCAAGTATCACAAACAGTAAGTGCTTGGTATAACACAAAGGTACATATGGTGGATGTGGATATGCTCATGCTATCGATTCCATTTGGATTGATTGGTTTAATCCTTGCATTCGTTTCAGCTAAAGCTATTACGATCACGTCATTAGGCGAAGATATCGCAATTGGACTTGGCCAAAAAACAAAAGCGGTGAGAATCATAAGCATGCTTGCTGTTGTCTGTTTAACAGGTACGGCAGTTGCACTTGTAGGAAAGATAGCCTTTGTAGGGTTAGTCATTCCTCATATTACGCGTTTTCTTGTTGGAGTAGATTACCGCTTTATCATTCCATGTGCAGCTGTCATCGGTGCGTTCTTCTTAGCACTTTGTGATGTGCTTAGTCGTTTTGTTAATTACCCATATGAAACTCCAATTGGCGTATTAACGGCATTAGTTGGTGTTCCGTTCTTCTTATATTTAGTTCGTAAACACGGAGGTGAAAAAGGTGCGTAAAAAAACCTCGAGTGTATTCGTTATGACTGTTTCAATACTCATTTTATTTATTTTGGGTGCCAGCTATCTCCATATGACAAATGGGGTCTTTGATATGTCGGTGATGGATGTTGTCAAAACATTGCTACGTATTGAACCAAATCCAAAATTTGATCTTGTCATTTTTGAATTCCGTTTACCACGTATTGTCATTGCAGCGCTTGTTGGTGTTGGCCTAGGGATGGCAGGGGTGGTGCTACAGGGCATAACACGAAATGGCTTAGCTGATCCAGGTATTTTAGGGATTAATGCGGGTGCTGGGGCAGCAGTGGTTATATTCATGTTTTTCTTTCAATTACGTCTCACATCTGCAGATATAAGTAGCTGGTTATCGATTTTAATGATGCCCATGTTCGGGTTTGTAGGCGGTGCTTTGGCTGCGCTACTTATTTTTTCATTTGCCCAGAAAAATGGTCATTTAGATATGCAGCGACTTATTTTAACCGGGATTGCTATAAACAGTGGTTTTGGGGCACTGTCACTGTTTTTATCATTAAAAATGAGTGCTCAAGATTTTGAATCTGCCGCAGTTTGGATGGCAGGCTCTATTTATAATGCAAACTGGATTTTTGTTGTGACTATGCTACCTTGGCTTATACTATTGGGCTTTTATGTCCATCGGAAAGCGTATTTGCTCGATTATTTTCAACTGGAAGAGGATAGTATTACAAGTTTAGGGATAGCGGTAGAAAAAGAGAAAAAGAAGCTGTTATTGGCAAGCGTTGGCTTAGTCAGTGCGTGTGTATCAGTATCAGGTAGTATCGGGTTTATTGGATTGATGGCACCACATATTGCAAAACAGCTTGTCGGTATACAACATCGTTATGTCATGCCAGTAAGTGCATTGATTGGCGCAGGATTGCTTATTATAGCTGATTTTATAGGAAAAACAGTATTTGCACCGTCTGAGCTGGCGGTTGGAATCGTTGTCTCGATTATTGGGATTCCGTACTTCTTATATTTACTAGTGAAATCAAAGGCATAGGAGGAAATAGGTGTGCAAACGGCATTTAGAATGGAAAATTTATCTTCTGGCTATGAGCAGGTTCGTGTGTTTGAAGGCTTAAATTTAACGATAGAGGATGGGAAGATTACGACCATCATAGGACCTAATGGATGTGGTAAATCAACATTATTAAAAACAATTGGTCGGATATTAAAGAAGCAGCAGGGCACGGTTTATTTGCAGGACCAAAACATGCAAAATTTATCGACAAAGGAAATTGCGAAAAAGCTAGCGATCTTATCTCAGACGCCTATTGCGCCAGGTCAGCTAAAGGTTGAGGAACTTATTGCTTATGGTCGTTATCCGCATCGAAATAATGTGAATCGCTTAACAAAGAAGGACGAGGAAATGATTGAGTGGGCCTTAACTGTTACAAATACAAATGACTATCGCAATCGCGAGCTTGCACAGCTTTCTGGGGGTCAGCGCCAGCGTGTATGGCTTGCAATGGCCTTAGCGCAAGAAACAAATATTTTGTTATTAGACGAACCGACAACTTATTTAGATATGGCGCATCAGTTAGAGGTACTAGAAATTGTGAAAAACCTGAACGCGCAGCATAGTTGTACGATTGTTATGGTATTGCACGACATTAATCACGCGGCACGATATTCCGATCATTTAATTGCGATGCGACAGGGAGTTGTGATGAAAACGGGAACACCACAGGAAATTTTATGTGCGGATGTAATGCGAGAGGTATTCAATATTAATGCACGTATTATGGAAGATCCTGTTACGAAAACACCCGTATGCTATGGCTATGATGTTTTGAAGGAGGCCGACAAATGATGATAGACAAAATTGCAGCAGCATCTGATTATACAACGCAGCAATTAACATCGAATTTTACGGATTATACGTATACGGTAAACATTTATGTACCGAATGGAGACGTACCAGAAGGTGGTTTTCCAGTTTTATATGTACTGGACGGTTCATCATATTTTCACCTTGTGAAGGAAGCAGTCCGCCTGCAAAGTCGTAATGCACCTAAAACAGGTATTTTACCAGCTATTGTAGTTGGCATTGGGCATGGAGCTGATATGCACGAACGACGATTTTATGATTTTACAGGACAAGCTGAGACGTATACGTATCCCGCAAGATTTAAAGGGAAGGGCCATGAGAAACATGGAGGAGCGGAGAACTTTAGTAGATTTTTAGAGGAGGAATTAAAGCCAAGTATTCAGGCGCAACTCTCTGTAAATGTACAGCAACAAGCGCTGTTCGGACATTCATTAGCGGGTTACTTTGTACTTTGGCAATTATTCCATCATCAAGCAAGCTTCCAACGTTATATTGCGATTAGCCCTTCTATTTGGTGGAATGAGCATGAACTATTAAAGTATGCTTCAACATTTATAAAAGAGCGCCCGTTTGCTTATGAAAAATTATTTATCGGTGTTGGGGAACTGGAAACCTTTATGGTAGATGATGCACAACAGATTGCCAGCGATTTAGAGAAAATTATGGATATTGCTTTTTATGAAGCGTTGGAGGAAAATCATGCTTCAATTGTTCCGACGGTTATGAGTAGAGCAATCCGTTTTGTGAATAAAAATTAATTTTGATAACCGTATTATCATTTGATAATGCGGTTTCGTTCTGTCTGGTAATACGTTAATTTACGATATAAATGAATAGAGAGTGAATATTTTACACAACGGCCCTCATTTTGTAAGTATAATTCTTACAAAATGAGGGTTTTGCTTAGAAGAATTAATGCGAATGGCGACAAAAATATAAAATTGGTAATATAAAAAGTAAGAAAATAGAAATGGAGGAGAGCTACATGACCGACTTACGATATCCAATTGGACAATTTCAATTTCCTGAAGTCGTTACAGAGCAGCAAGTAAAGGAATGGATGGAGGATATTCGTCTATTACCGAAACAACTAGGAGAGGCAATTAAAGGAGCAAGTGAACCAGCATTAACAAAATCCTACCGAGAAAATGGCTGGACGGTTACGCAGCTTGTCCATCATATTGCAGATAGTCATATGAATAGCTTTATCCGTTTTAAGTTAGCTTTGACAGAAAGTACTCCAACAATTAAGCCTTACGATGAGGAAGAATGGGCAAAGCAACCCGATTCTGAAATGCCTGTCTCAACATCATATAAAATAATTGAGGGTTTACATGAACGCTGGGTTTATTTGCTGAAAAGCTTATCAGAAGAGCAATTACAACGAGCGTTTCATCATCCTGATTCAGGGTTAATGACTCTTGAGAAAGCCTTAGCCTTATATGCTTGGCACGGGAAGCATCATCTTGCTCATATTCAGAATGCTTTGGAGAAATGATAAACTGTAAATAACTAAGTGCATTCACTACAGACAAAAATAGACGACTTCTTGTTCAAATCAAGAAAGTCGTCTATTTTGTAAATATTGAAAAGTGAATAACTGGGATCTGATATCACCAGCTTATGATTGCACATCATAGAGGGTTACCATCGATCAAGTTAAGCTTCACCAGTCGCAATTTTAAGAAACAAGAGCCCTTTTACAATGTGAAAAGGGCTTAAATTTAATACACTTCATGTTGTTTTTTTAAAAGGATTTACCACTCTTAATCAATAGTAATACCAGCGCTTGCAGTACCTGTAACTGTAGTGGCTAAATCAGTTATTGTTCCTGTTACTGTTGAAGTAATGGAGAACACCATTAATAATTTATCACCAGCTACTACCGGTAGTGGTGCAAAGCTATCAGATGTATTATGCACTACTGTACCTACATTTATTACTCCTACCAATGGTGGATTCAAATTAACAGCCACATTTGTAGGGCTGAAGACTGAACTTCCCGCAGGTGAACGATAAATTTGAGCATGGACTACTGTTGATCCTGGCAGACCCGGAGCTGCAATAGCTGCTGTTACTTTAAAGCTTGCAGCGATAGACGTAACATTACCTGCACGAGGAACCACAAAGGCCTCGGTAAACGCTTGATTTAATAAATTGATATCATTTCCGGATATAGCAACATTGGGGAAGTTACTACCGAATCCGATAATGCTTACTGCAGTGAATAAGCCACTACCTATATTCGCTAAAGCAATTGGTCCGCCAGAAGCGAATGGGATCATTGAGCTGACATGAGGACGTGGCTGTGGATGTGGAGTAATACATGCAGCATCAACAGCCAAGAATGGTCCAAGATTATGGCACGCATTCCGATTCGAGCATTCATCACATGCAAACCCACCATCACATCCAAACCCACCATGATTCATGGAAACTTTTTTACACATTTTTACACCCCCTTTCTCCATTATTCTATTCAGCAAAGATTAGGGGGTGGGGGCAGTTATCTAAAAACATGTGGAAATTTTTGAAGCTTCTTTAGAGAGGCTTTTCCATTTTGCGGGTACTAACTAATGGGACTTATTTTTTCAATTGAACATAAAAACAGTCCAATATGTATTTTCATACTTATTGGACGTATTCATCGTATACTTCACTAGTTTTGTAAAACTCTGTACACCACAATTTTAAACTAACTCCATTTTCGAAAGAAATTGAAAAACAAAGAGCTCTTTTCTTTCTTATGCGCTTCTTCTGTTGCTTCTTCCTTTAGCTCTGGTTGTTTGTTGACCTCTTCATTTTGTATAATGGCTTCATCTTCCTCTATCGTAGCTCCAAAGAAATCAAATTTGTCACTTTTTAAAGTGGGGGATGTATTTGTGTCGTCTTGCTTAACTACTTCAGAAGCTTCAGGAATGGCCTGTTCATTAACTACTTCAGAAGCTTTGGGAATGGCCTGTTCATTAACTACTTCAGAAGCTTTGGGAATGGCCTGTTCATTAACTACTTCAGAAGCTTTGGGAATGGCCTGTTCATTAACTACTTCAGAAGCTTTGGGAATGGCCTGTTCATTAACTACTTCAGAAGCTTTGGGAATGGCCTGTTCATTAACTACTTCAGAAGCTTTGGGAATGGCCTGTTCATTAACCACTTCAGAAGCTACAGAAATGGCCTGTTCATTAACCACTTCAGAAGGTACAGGAATGGCAGGTTCATAAACCACTTCAGAAGCTGCAGGAATGGCAGGCTCATTAACCGCTTTTGAAGGTACAGGAATGGCAGGCTCATTAACCACTTTAGAAGCTTCGGGGAAGGCAGGTTCATTAATTACTTCTGAAGCATCAGGAATGACAGGTTCATTTGTTATTACAGAGCTCATTTCATCTATAGTGATAGTGTTATTAATTTTTTCGAGTTCGTCGTAATTAACTAAATCTCTCGCATTAAGGCCATTGTCAGTGGAATTATGGATTTCGGCATGCGGTAATGTATTAGATTCATACACACTAATTGGAATTTCCTGTGCATTGGTAGCGTTTTTAAAATGGACGGTGGATTCGGTAGTGGTATTTCTAAATAAGCCATTATAAATTTGGCTTGGATGTGTATTTTCTGATTGAAAGTATTGTTGATTAAAATGGCGTTTTTGGGTTCCGTCTTCCAAATTATCCTGGCGAGAAGAAGGTATTCTATTGTTGGGATTTGATTGTATACTTATTGCTTTCCCCGCCAAACTTTGTAGCAATTTATAAGATGGTGGTACCGATGTAACAGCCGATTGATTTGCTGATTCTTTGATTCTTGGATGACTTTGTTCATCGTTAGCCATAAAAGTAGAAGTGTTTTCAGTATTAGGTGTAGTGGTTGGAGCTTTAGGGTCTTCAATCACTAATTTATTTAAAACCGTTAATATTTCTTGATTCATTTCCTCGATGGTTTGATTCAGAGACTCGATTTGCGTCGAAAGAAGTCTTATCTGCCCCTCATAGTCCCTAATTTGTGAATTTTGCTTATCGTCTAATGTTTCCGTTAGCCCTTCTAAATGTGCGATTTGTGTTTTAATCGCATCAAATTCCTTTTTCATAAATAGGTAATCTTCTATTGAAGTCCCCATTTTTAATGAGGTCAACGTTTCCCTATAGGTTTCAATCCTTTGCTTCAAATTTTCAATGTCTTGCGTGGAGTACAATTTTGAATCTTCCATTGCAATTCACCCCTTTCAGTCCACTAATATTTTATTAAAAATATTTACTTTCTGTTACAAATATACTGGTCCTTTCAAACATTTTAGTTTCTCCTTAAGAAGAGGAGATGTAGGCACAAAAGACACCTGCTGAAATAGAGGAACTCAGTCTAGAGCGCCACGTCCTGTGGCAAATTATCTGCGCGACAGCGGCAAAGTTTTCTGTAGCGACAGCTACAATTATGCCGAGGCATAATTGATTAATAAAAATCAGAACGCATTACTTTTTAGCCCATGCACTTTTAGTCAGAAAACATAAGATACAAACGAAAGGTAAAAAAATTATGGAGGTGCCAAAAGGATGCAAGATAGTATGCCATCCCAAGTGCGGGAACCAATTTGTATAAATGTCGATAAGGTATTTGACTGGATTGTAAAGGAAGCGTCGTTTGAGTTTTCCCATACTGGACCACTTACTTTTAACGGAGTAACACACCAGACTAACTTAGCCCATGCAGTAGTTACATGCCATGTAGTTCCAAGAGCAATTCATCCTGTTAAGATTTTGAACCGTGAAAATCGTCAATTCACCATTGATGGTGCAACGGTATGTCTCCAAAATCTTACTATTCAAAAAAACTTTACTCTTACGTTAGTCGTTACTTTACCAGATCATACTAGGTTTACAAGCGATCCTATTCACGTTTCGCGTTGTGAACAAGTTACATTATGCGCGCCGAAAGGGACAGATGTAGAAATTTTATTCACAGATTTAGATTGTTTCGTGTGTTCAATGGGAAATCCTACAGCAGGACCTAGCGCAAACCAAATTACATTTACTGATTTAAATGTTACTATATCAGTTTGCCAAAGTATTCAATCTACATTCCCAGTTACAGTGGAATTCTTAGCAACTTTCTGCGAGCCAAGAGCAGAATTACCGTTTGCGTGTCCGGGTGTAGTTCGCCCAGCGCAATGCCCTGCTGTATTTCCACCACATTTTGGCTAGTAATGGTACTAACACATAGAAGAAAATCATATTGTAAAGAGAGGATAATCCTCTCTTTTTTTTATGAAAGGATTTCAGACAGTGAGTTGATTAATTTAATACTATTGGCAAGGGGGTACTAATTATGACTACTCGTATCGATCGTGTGGAAGAAAAGATAAATGAACTAAAAAAACAAACGGATTTTTATGTTCATGAAATAAAAAAAACGGTTGAGGAGCTTATTATTTCTGATAGTGTTAACATCATTAGTTATTTCACATCCTCGTTCAATATTTCTTATAATCCTGATGAGGAGAGCTTATGCTTGGGCTCTTATCATATTCGCAATATAGGTAATCAGCCTATAACAAATCCGTATCTATGTATAAAACTGCCTGAAGACTCTCCATTCTCTTTCTCTGGAAGGTATGTCTATGAACATTTCGCACCAAAATTAAAAGGAAATAGTAGCTGGGAGCGAATCAATGATCAATCAAGCAAGGAGGAATTCTGGCTTAGACCTATTGGAAAAACAACGTTAGAGCCAAACGAAACACTATCATTCCCTAACTTTCAAATCAAATGGGGTCATAATTTTTCTTATTCAGGAAGTATCATGGGTTTTACATATTGTGATCAGCTAAAAGATGGTGTCGTTGTCTTAAATCCTATTAATCTCAATGGAATTAGTCATACACAGGAGGATGAAAATGAGTAAGCATGAAAAAATAGATAATGTTATCCATCAACTTATAAAGAAACAACTCACGAATCTCCCTGACTATAATCATGAAGAAAATAATAGCTTTGCCTATCTTGAAAAAGGCACATTGAATCTACTAATTGCCTATTTACTATCAGGAGAAAAGAGAAAATCTGAAGAAGTTGGTCATGAAGAAATTTACAACGAAGAACTAGAATTGAAGATTATGAAGCAGCTTGATGAAATGTTAGAGGAGAGTAAGGAGCAATTTGAAGAAGTGATTGATTTGCTTAAAAAGTTTTCGTGATAGGAGGTGCAAGTATGGATAATGATATTGTCAAAAATAATGATCCTGTGCAGCTACAACAGCTGATCCTTTTTTTAAGAGCTGAATTAGCGAAATATAAAAATGAAGTTAACAGGCTCAGAGATAGTGATTATTATTCATTGGTACTAAGACTAGAGCGAGAAAACGTCCAATTAACCAATCAAAAGAAGGAGCTTTCGATGGAGCTTTTAAAGCTGAAGAGAGACTATGAAAAAGAAACACAGGCCAACAATGATGATATTCAAATAAGAGAAATTCACAAAAAAAAACAAATTTCTTCGATAGAGACATTATTAAAAGAAATAGAAGAGCTGCGTGCAGAAAATAAACTATTAAAAGACACTAAGGTTGAATTACTTTCAGTGAATACAGATGTTAATTATAAGGCGGACATTGCTGGCCTTGAAAACAAGGTGAGTGATTTTACAAAAGAAATAAGCGAACAAATGGAGGCAATAGTTGAAGCAATGGAGAGATCGCGCTTAGAACAAGCCAATTCAGATAATCTCAATAAGTATTTAACTAAAGAAATAGAGGAAAAAAGCAGTGAGATAGAAAAATTATCGCAACAATTAGCAAATGAAAAAAACCAAATCTCTTCTTTGAATGGAAAAACGATGATTCATCCGGAAGTTCTTACACAATTGGATGCTCAGGTAAATAGAGTATTGGCTCAATCTGTAGACTTTGAAGGGCAGCTGGATCATAAATTACGTTTTCTTGATGAAATGGAGCAGAAATTAAAAGAGCTAGCTATAGAAATAAACACTAATAAAACCGTATAAAGTAGGTTGTTGAAAGGGGATCATCCCATTTTAAATAAGCTGTTTCAAAAGTAAGTGAAGTCACTTTTGAAACAGCTATTTTTATGTGATTAGGGAATTATTTCGTTTCTCGGTGCAGTGTAACTCTTTTCAAACGTGGGGAATATTTTTTAAGTTCCAGTCTCTCAGGATTATTTCGTTTGTTTTTCGTTGTGATGTAGTTTTTATCACCTGTTTCGGTACAGGCTAGAGTTACTTGTACACGCATAAAAAGCCTCCTTTTTAAATAGTAATCATTACGTTTTATACATTATTATTTTTAATGAAATATGTCAATAAGGTAATTTCACAAAATTTTAACTTCTTCAGCGGGTGTTCAAACACCCGCTGAAAGAAGTTAAAGCCTCCGGCGGATGTTGCATTATGTAGGAATATGTGTTTTAGTTACAAACTATAAATAGTAATGATTACGATTTAAGGAGTAGTAAAAATGGTAAAGAAAATTCCTGTTACAGTTTTAAGTGGTTATTTAGGTTCTGGTAAAACAACGATGATGAATCATGTTCTACAAAATGAAAAGGATATGCGTGTGGCTGTAATCGTCAATGATATGAGTGACATTAATATTGATGCAGAGCTAATCGCGAATGGAAGTGGCATTTCACGAACAGAGGAAAAATTTGTGGAGTTATCGAATGGTTGTATTTGCTGCACGTTGCGTGAAGATTTATTGCAGGAGGTGGAGCGTCTTGCCAAGCTTGGTACTATTGATTACATTTTAATTGAATCGACAGGGATTAGTGAGCCAATACCCGTTGCCCAAACGTTTAGCTATTTAGACGAGGAGCTTGGTATTGATTTAACAAAGTTTTGCCAGCTTGATACGAGGGTGACTGTTGTCGATGCGAATCGTTTTTGGCACGATTTCCAATCAGGTGAAAGTCTTTTAGAGCGTAAGGAGGCAGTCGGTGAATTAGATGAGCGGGATGTTGCTGACTTACTCATCGACCAAATTGAGTTTTGTGATGTCCTTATATTAAACAAATGTGATTTAGTATCAGTGGACGAGCTTGAAAGATTAGAGCGTATTTTGCGCGTTTTACAACCTGAAGCCAGGCTCATTCGTACAGTTAATGGTGTCATAGAGCCAACTGAAGTTTTAAATACTGGGCGCTTTGACTTTGAAAGGGTATCAGAATCTGCTGGTTGGTTAAAGGAATTAGAGCTAGGTCATGAAAATCATACACCAGAAACAGAGGAGTACGGTATTTCTTCTTTCACCTATAAGCGTAGTAGACCATTTCATCCAATGCGTTTTGTAGAATGGTGTGATCATATGCCAGAATCGATTGTTAGAGCAAAGGGTATTATTTGGAGTGCGAAACATCAAGATGTTGCATTATTACTATCACAGGCAGGCTCATCGGCAAAAATAGAACCCGTTTCTTATTGGGTAGCCGCTTTGCCAAAGGAACAGCAGCAAGATGTTTTCTTGCAGAGCCCTGAGGTACTAGAAGATTGGGATGAAAAATTCGGAGATCGGATGACCCAGCTTGTGCTCATTGGGATTAATCTAGAGAAAGAATCGATTATAAAAGAATTGGACAGATGTTTATTAACGGAAGATGAGTTTAAGAAACCGTGGGAGAGTTTACAAGATCCATTCAATTGGGAATGGCATTAACGAAAAAAACAAAGAAGATTTCGGCTAGGATTCCGAAATCTTCTTTTGAAATACATGATTATAGTTCGTAGCATCACGCAAAGCTTTTTCCTCAATTGGAATGCGTACTGATAATATTGTCATATTTAAAAGTGTAAAGCAAAATGCCGTAAAATATGCTTGAAACATTAAAGGTAGAAGAAGAATTTCCAAACAAACAACGGCGTAATTTGGGTGGCGCATAAATGTATAAGGCCCTTTCTTTACCACCTCTGCGTTAGGTAGAATCAATATTTTGGTGTTCCAAAAAGTTCCTAGTGATCGAATACACCAAATACGCAATGCTTGCACGATTACAAACAAAAAGAACAATAACGGAAATAAGGGCGATAAACCAGTGTTATTAGTAATTACTTCAACAATTAAAAAGAGGAAAAAACTAATGTGCATCGTAACCATATATGGATAATGAGAGGCACCCACTTCATAGGCACCTTGTGAAAGCATCCATTTTTCATTGCGTTTTGCAATTGAGACTTCTGTCAATCTTTGTAGAATGACGAGAAACAAAATAATGTAGAAAATCATGCTACTCCCTCCATTTAAGTAATATAGCTTCAGCACAGAAGCCAGGGCCGAGAGCGACGAGCAGGCCAGTATCTTCCACTTGTCCTTCATTTAACATAAATTGCTCCAATACATATAGCACCGTAGGAGATGACATATTTCCGTGAAATTTCAATATTTCCCGAGAAATATCAGTTTTTTTGGAAGCTAGGTACAGAGTATCCTCATAAGCCTTTAACACTTTTTTACCGCCAGGATGTGCAATGAAATGGTTAAGCTGTTCACTGTATAGCTCATGTTCCAATAAAAATTGTTCAATGAATGGCCCGAACCATTTGGTGATTATGCCAGGAATACTTTTCTGAAAAACGACATGTAGACCATTATTTTTAATATTCCACCCCATCACATTTTCGGAATCAGGCATCCATTTAGATCCAGTCCCGATAATAGCAGGTACTGATTTTTTTACTGTAATTTCCGCCTCATCTCCACAGACAAGTATGCATGCGGCTCCATCTGCAAAAAGAGAGGCACCGATTAAATTACTTTTTGAAAAATCATTGGGCTGAAAGGTTAGACTACAAAGCTCGACACAAACGACTAAAACTTTTGCTTCTGGATGGGCACGACAAAAATCATAGGCTCTACTAATGCCGGCCGCACCACCAGCGCAACCAAGTCCCCAGAGTGGAATACGTTTAAGTCTGTCTGAAAAAGGAAGTTTATTCATTACTCGTGCATCAATACTTGGAGTTGAAATGCCGGTGCTACTCACGAAAATAATGGCATCAATATCTTTAGGAGAAATCGGTGTTTCTAAAAATGCTTCATTTTGTAAACAGGCTTGAATGACCTCAACACTATATTGTGTAGCTAGCTCAATATATAAATTGTTACGTTCCTCAAAGGAATGATCCGTACGATGCCATTCTGGCGGCACACAAAAATGACGTGTTTCAATACCACCATTCTCAAAAACTTTTAAGTAACGCTCTAATTTAGGGATTTTTGCATGGAACAGCTCCTTCGTTAGCTCTTCCGCGTTTGTTTGTTGTAATGTGTATGGTGGTTTGTATGTACTGATAGAAATAATTTTTGACAATTCAACATCTCCTTTGCAAATAGTGGTCTTGTTCATTCTATGCAGATAGGTGGGAGATTAATGCTTGTTAGATTTCATAGGGCTCATTACCAAAAGTTGTGGATGACATTTGTTAAAACATATACTATGTAAATAAGTTGATTGGAGTGGAGGCTGGGCGACTCCTTGGGGATCAGCGTCACAGATGAGACCCTGGAGCGAGCAACGCGAGTGAAGCGGCTCATCGGACGCCCCCAGGAAAGCGCCCAGTCGGAACGGAAATCAACCAACGTTTTGGTGATGAACCTTACATTGACAATTTCAGAAGATTTTGTTATATTGGAGATAACTAATATCGGAAGTAGGTGATGTGACATGATGAATAGATCCGTTTTTAACGAACTGCAATTCGGTTTGTTCAATTTCACACGCCTAAAATATATAAATTGACCACGCAGTGTATTTAAATCACAATGGTGGTGATTTGTATATTCTCTTAAATGTGCCTGTGAACCTTGTAACTGCCGAATTGCGCAGAGACAAGGTTTTTTTATGTTTTTTATCAATTGATAACAAATGATTTGCACATTTAGGAGGAAAACAAATTGAATTTAACAACTTTAGGATTTTTAACATATTTTGAAGAGCAAATGACTGGATTTAAACAGGAGGCTAAGTTAGCGAATTGTGTGCCGGCAAGGGTAACTTTAGAGCATAAGCATTCCTATCGTGTACTGGCTGAGGAAGGAGAGTGGCTAGCGACGATTGCTGGACATTACGCGTATACATCATTAGCGCGCGAGGATTTCCCAGCAGTTGGAGATTGGGTGCTAGTTGAGAAAATGCCTGGTGAGGAAAAGGCGATTATTCATAAATTGTTTACACGAAAATCAGTCTTTTCCCGCAAGGTCGCGGGACAGGAAATACAAGAGCAAATTGTAGCGTCAAATGTTGATATCGTGCTTCTCGTTATGAGCTTAAATGCAGACTTTAATATTCGTCGTTTAGAACGCTATTTAGTAGCTGCTTGGGATTCTGGTGCAAAACCGGTTGTTGTATTGACGAAGGCCGATCTATGTGAAGATATTTCTAGTATGATGCGTGAGGTTGAATCTGTAGCGTTCGGTGTGGATATTTTTGTCACTAGCGCTTTGTCGGGTGAAGGCTTAGCAGATATTCGCGCGCTATTTACAGAAGGTGTGACAGGTGCATTGCTTGGCTCTTCTGGTGCAGGGAAATCCACATTGACAAATGCTCTTAGTGGTGAGGACTTTATGAAGGTTGCAGGTATTCGTAATGATGATGCAAAGGGACGCCACACAACAACACATCGTGAGTTAGTTGTATTGCCGAGTGGGGGCTGTTTAATCGATACACCTGGAATGCGAGAGCTACAATTATGGGATCAGGGTGATAGTTTATCCTCTAGCTTTAAGGATATCGAGGAACTTTCGGCAGCCTGTCATTATCGGGATTGCACACATCAAAAGGAGCCACATTGTGCGGTACAGCAAGCAATTACAGATGGAGTGCTAGAACAATCACGTCTCCAAAGCTATTTTAAGCTACAGAAAGAGCTTGCCTTTATCGAACGAAAAACAAATGCACAAGCAAGACTAACTGAGCAACGCAAATGGAAGCAAATCTCGAAAGGCTTAAAGAAAGGTAAAAAATCAAAATAAATATATCCTGAGATAAGAGTGAGCGAGTTATCAGCGATAATCACACTTCTATCAGCGATTTCAAAGTTAGGAGCATACGCATGACAATCCAGAACATTAATCACTTATTATTTTCTGTGTCTAATCTAGAGGAATCCATTGCATTCTATGAAAAATTTTTTGACGCAAAGTTATTGGTGAAGGGGAGAAGTACAGCCTATTTTGATGTAAATGGGCTGTGGCTTGCTCTTAATGTAGAAAAGGATATTCCACGCAATGAAATACATCAATCCTATACTCATATCGCATTTTCTATCCATGAGGATGATTTTGACAAAATGTATGAAAAGCTAATCCAACATAATGTCAATATTCTGGAAGGTAGACAAAGAGATGTAAGAGATAAAAAATCGATTTATTTCACAGATCCAGACGGTCATAAATTCGAATTCCATACAGGGACTTTACAGGATCGATTGGATTACTATAAGAAGGAAAAAACACATATGGAATTTTTTGATGCCTAATACTTGAAACACTCCTTCTAATAAATACGTCGATACTATAGAAGGGGTGTTTTTATGAAAAAAGCGATTATTTTTGATATGGATGGCACTTTATTTCAAACAAATCTAATATTAGAGCCTGCACTATCAGCAACGTTCGATGTATTGCGTGCAAAGGGCTTGTGGCAGGGAGATACACCGATAGAGAAGTACCGAGAAATTATGGGTGTACCATTACTTGTTGTTTGGGAAACGTTATGTCCTATGCATACGCTCGAGACACGTGAGGAGAGCAATGCATTATTCCATATTAAGCTTATTGAACAAATACGTAATGGCCAGGGCGCATTGTATCCAAATGCAGAGCAAACACTTGAGGCTTTGGCAGAAAACTATCATTTATTCATAGCAAGTAATGGACAAACTGAGTATTTACAAGCAATAGTAGAAACTTATCAATTACAGCGTTTTATCGAAGGTACATATAGCATTCAGTCTATTTCGAGTGGTCATAAATCTGATTTAGTGAAAAAGGTCATCGAGGAAAATGCTATTCAACAAGGATCGGTTGTTGGAGACCGTTCTTCTGATATTCAGGCAGCTATTGACAATCAGTTACTCTCAGTTGGAGTACGTTTCGATTTCGCACAAGAAACGGAATTACAAAAAGCAGACATCGTCATTAATAATTTAAATGAGTTACTCTATTTAAAGCTAGGATAAAATTTTATCGACTACATTTTCTATTTTATCGAGAACTATGAATGGTTTATCGAAAGTTTTCAGTCATTTATCGACATTCATTGCAATTCATAAGGAAAAATAGTAAAATGATGCCAATCTATAGTAAAAGCGATGATAAGGAAAAGTAAATTGGGTAAGCGTTAAATAGAGAGCCTCTGTTGGTGGAAATGAGGTAAATGACCCCTTTTGAAAATGACCTTTGAGCTTCGTACCGAAAGCAAGTTTGCGAGTAGATTACGACGAGATGGGCACTCGTTACAACAGCGGCAGTATCTCTCACTTCTTCCAGCAGGTGTCTAAACACCCGCTGGAAGAAGTTCAAGCCTCCGGCGGATGTCACGGAATCGGAAAGGAGTTCTTAGGGGATGTTAGCCTAAGATCATCGCATCCATGCGATAACGGCTAACTGACCTGCATCGTGCAGGCCTAAGCACAAAGCCGATTCCGGACGCAATTATGCCGAGGCATAATTGATTAAATAAAATGAGACGCACTGATGGAGGCAAATAGTGTGAGCTATTTGTAAATATAGGTGGTAACACGGGTATACTCGTCCTAATCAATTTTGATTAGGGCGTTTTTTTATACACTTTTTTAGGTATGTTGATTAGATAAAAATGGTTAATCAACACACCTTACACTTTTTTATAATTTTTTCGAGGGGAGCAAGTTAGGATGACGATTGTTATTGGAGGGGCATGGCCATATGCAAATGGTTCATTGCATTTAGGGCATGTTGCCGCATTATTACCAGGTGATATTTTGGCTAGATATTACCGACAAAAGGGCGAGAAGGTTTTATATGTTTCAGGTAGTGACTGTAATGGTACCCCGATTTCGATTCGGGCTGCACAGGAAAACACGACAACGGAGGCTATTGCTAATCATTATCATGAGGAGTTTACGCAATGCTTCAATGATTTAGGATTTACGTATGATTTGTATACGAGAACAGACGCTAAGCACCATCATGAATCTGTTCAGACAATTTTTTTACAACTACTAGCAAACAATTTTTTATATAAAAAGAAAATAGAACAAGCCTATTGTGAAACGGATAAACAGTTTTTGCCGGACCGATTTGTAGAGGGGGTATGTCCAAATTGCGGTGCAAAGGCACGAGGTGACCAATGTGATCATTGCGCTACAATTTTAGATCCACTCGATTTAATTGATAAACGCTGCAAAATTTGTGGGAATGAGCCAATAATCAAGGAGACAGAGCATTTTTATTTTGCATTTAGTCAGTTTCAAGGGAGGCTAGAATCTTATTTAGCAGAGGCAAAGACTGAGAAACGCTGGCGCAACAATGCTATAGGTTTAACGGAGCGTTACTTAGCAGAAGGGGTTCCAGACCGCGCTGTAACGAGGGATTTGCCAAATGGAATAGATGTACCAGTACCAGGCTTTGAAGGCAAAAAAATATATGTGTGGATTGAAGCGGTAGCAGGTTACTTCACAGCAAGTATCGAATGGGCAAAGCAACATCAAATGGCTATTGAAGATTTATGGAATGAAGAAACGATTTCGTATTATGTGCATGGGAAGGATAATATCCCTTTCCATACAGTTATTTGGCCGGCCATTCTAATGGGAATTGGAGCAAAGGCTTTACCTTCACATATTGTATCCAATGAATATTTAACATTAGAAAAACGAAAATTATCGACAAGCCAAAACTGGGCGGTATGGGTGCCGTATATTTTAAGTCGTTATGATGCAGATTCTATTCGTTATTTTTTAACCATGAACGCACCTGAAAACCGTGATACTGATTTTTCTTGGCGAGAATTTATTTATAGTCATAACGGTGAGTTACTTGGCGCTTATGGTAATTTTGTTAATCGTACATTGAAGTTTTTAGAGAAATCATTCGATAGTAAAGTTCCTCATGCAGAGGTAGATGGTACTATTCAAAAGCATACGACTCAGCTGTTTCATGATGTTGGGGCTCATATTGAAGCGGGTCATTTTAAACAATCTTTAGAGGCTATTTTTGAATATATTCGTGCAGCTAATCGCTATTTTGACGAGCAACAGCCATGGCTACAGGTGAAAGACAATGTGGAAGCTGGGAATCAGACACTTGCAACATGTGTTTATATAATTGCTAATCTAGGTCAGCTACTCCATCCATTCTTACCGTTTTCAGCTGAGAAAGTGAGAAAAATGTTAGGCATAGATGAAGTGAAGTGGCGTGAGCAAGTCGAATTGCCAGAAAGCATTAGTGAAGTGACACCACTGTTTGAACGTCTTAATGTTGAATTGATTGAAGAGGAATATCAAAAGTTAGTGGAAGGCAGTCGATAGGGAAAATACGAAAGCAGTATGACTCAATATTGTCATACTGCTTTTAACTTCTTTCAGCAAATGTCTTTTGCACCGAAAGCGTAGCGACAGGTACAAATTCTTCCACCTCTATAGGTGGTGAGATAAATGCGATTTTAAGTCACTTTTCAGCGGACGCAATTATGCCGAGGCATAATTGATCCATTTAGTTCATAACGGGCGTTAATTTAGCGACCACAATGCTATTGATGGCATTAATATAAGCTAGCGCACTGGCTTTTAAAATATCTGTATCTGCAGCTTTTGCGATATACTTTTCGCCTTCGTGCTCGATTGTAATTTTTACTTTACCAAGCGCTTCTTTACCACGAGAAACGCTATTGATATTATATTCCACAAGTTTTACATCAATGTTTGTAATTTCTGCGATAGCTGAATAAAGGGCATCAATTGGACCTGAGCCAACTGCACTTGCTTTATATACCTCGTCACCTTTGCGAACTTTTACACTAGCTGAAGGGAAGCTCGCGTTGCTGACGACTTGTAAATCATCGAAATTAAAGAACTGATCACTATAATGAGTGGCATTCGCATTGTTTGCGTCATGTTTTTCATAGTAGCTTTCCACAATAACGTATAAATCGTGATCGTAAACTTCTTTCTTCGCATCCGCAAGCTTCAGGAAGCCTTCGAAGATTCCTTCAAATTCATCCGTCGACAGGTTTGAGAAGCCAAGTTTTTCAAGGGCATTTTTCACTGCGTGACGCCCCGATCGAGCTGTAAGAACTAGCTCCATATCGTCAAGACCTACATCTTCTGGATGAACAATTTCATAAGCATCACGTGATTTAAGAAGACCGTCCTGATGGATACCAGATGAATGGGCAAAAGCATTATCTCCAGTAATGGCTTTGTTTACTTGCACGTCTAGACCCATAAAGCTAGAAACAAGACGTGATGTATTCATAATCTCTCTTGTGTTGATACGTGTCTCAGCATTGTACACAGAGCTACGTGTTTTCAGCGCCATTACAACTTCTTCTAAGGCCGCATTACCTGCACGTTCGCCAATGCCGTTAATTGTACATTCTACTTTGTCAGCGCCATTTTTAATTGCAGCAAGCGTGTTAGCAGTTGCCATACCAAGATCATTGTGACAATGTACACTTAGTAAAACGCTATCGTTTAAATTTTTCATGCGATCATTTAGTTTATAAATCATAGCCCCAAATTCTTCTGGCTCTGCAAAGCCGACTGTGTCAGGTACATTAATCATTGTTGCACCAGCCTTCATAACGGCTTCAATCGTTTTCCAAAGATACTCGAAATCTGAACGAGATGCGTCTTCTGTTGAATATTGGACTTGTGGTAGAAGCGTTTTTGCATACTTTACAGCATCCACGCCAATTTGTAGAATTTGATCTTTGGACTTGCTAAATTTTTTCTCAACATGAATATCAGAAGTACCAAGTACCATATGAATCATAGGGTTTTCAGCGTATTTTACAGCGTTATAAACAGCATCAATATCTGCCTTTACAGCACGTGCTAAAGCAGTAATCATTATGTCGCTTGTATTACCAACTCTTTGTGCTACAGCTTTGACTGCATCAAAATCACCTTGTGATGAAGCAGGGAAACCGGCTTCGATAATATCGACGCCTAATTTTTTGAGTTGCTGTGCTATCTCTACCTTTTCGTATAAATTCAGTTTTGCACCTGGCACTTGCTCGCCATCACGTAAAGTTGTATCAAACACCCAAATTTTTCTTCCCATTTTCAAACACTCCTTTTGTAGTAGTTGTCATTATATGAATGCTGTCTCTGCTTTGCACAATTTGCATTGCGAGAGACAAAATCTACACCTAGGCCAATAAACATCCGATTCAGGGTAAATAAAAAAACCCGTCTCTATAAAAATATAGAGACGAGTTTATGCTCGCGGTACCACTCTAATTGACCTTCTCTTTACAGAGAAAGTCCCCTTATCGACAGCCATTACTGTCTATCCCGTTAACGGAGGAAACCGACATCCCTTACTCAAGGTTCAGGGAGTAGCTCATGGACGAGTTCAAAATGTGTGCCTATCGGTTTCCACCAACCACCGACTCTCTAGAAGTACACTTACCATTTCTACTATTTCCAATCTTGGCCTACAATGTGTTGTTGAAAGCAATGATACTTTGATATTGTCCCTTTGTCAATAATATTCTAAAAATTATTTCTTTTCTGTCTTATACAAGCTTGATAATTAGTTTCAAGGGCACAGTCATTTGAAATAAAGTGAAATTTGTTAATATAACGTGTGGTTGATTTCCGTTCCAACTGGGCGCTTTATAGCTGTCGCTTTGCTTTCGCGCAGATAAATAATGAACCAATTTTTATCATGAATAGCATTTTCTATGCGATAATAAAAGGCATAATTATATGTTTAGAAAGTGGAGAAGACTATGAAATTTGTATTTGATTTAGACGGTACGATTTGCTTTAAGGGTCAACCATTAAGTAAGGGAATTACTAATGCTCTAAAAGCTTGTATAGAGAATGGGCATGAAATTATCTTTGCATCAGCTCGCCCAATTCGTGATTTATTACCTGTATTACCGGAAACAATGCGAAAATTTTCAATGGTAGGGGGAAATGGCGCATTTGTAGCACGAAATGGAAAAACACTTGAGGTAACAGCATTTGAGGCAGAAATAGTAGAAGAGATTCAAAACATTGTTTCAGCATTTCAGCTGCCGTATTTAGTAGACGGTGATTGGGATTATGCGTATACAGGTAGTGAGGCACATCCAATTTATCAAAATTTAGATCCACTAAAGCTTGCAAAAAAAGTAGCGTTACAGGACCTTAAGGATATAGTGAAAATTGTATTATTTCCGGGAGAGCATCTGAATGAAATATTAGTAGCACTAAAAAAACTACCAATCTCGTTGTATGAACATACATCCGAAAATATTGTAGATATGAGCCCAAATGGCATAGATAAATGGAATGGTTTAACGAAATTAGGTATAGCTGAAGGTGATTTTATCGCGTTTGGTAATGATGCGAATGATGCATCTATGTTTGTAAAGGCCAAAGAAAGTGTTTGTGTAGGTGAGCATAAAGTGCGTGAGCTTGCGTCCTTACAAGTATCAAGTGACGAGACGGCAGTAATTGACATGCTAGATGCGTTGAGTGAAAAGTACAAATAAGAGGCTTTACCTGATTATATTTTAGTACTACCCGAGCAGTTATTGGCCATGCTGATTTGAGCATAAAAGATACATATGAGGTTAAAGTGGCAAATGCTTTAGATACACTTGAAGTACAAATTCAGCACAACGAACCTACCAGTGAAATATGGTTACCGATCGAGTATGAAATGACATTTTTGCTAGGAAAACATACTGAATTTGAAGTAGTGTTAACGGATCTTAAGGATCTTATTGAAGCGGAAGGTGCCGAGAAATTGAGGCAAGCAAAGTTTTAATAAATAATTGAATATACTATATTCAAAATTCCTCCCAAACCGTATTTGTTAATACAATTTGGGAGTTTTTTTATGAAATAGTTGCTTATAAGTTTACTGAAAAAAGATTTAGTAACTTTCTCAGTAATTAATTGTATTCCAGGAGATCCAGATGGCCAGGTGCCGGTATGAAGTTAGTCTTCGGACAACAGCATTTTTTTTGGCGACATTTTGAACAATTACAAGAGCAAACACATTTTTCCTTACTATCACAAAAATTGCATTTACCACAACAAAGGTCATATTTCTGGTCATTATCTTCACCACTGCAACAAATGCAGAACGTTTTTTGTCCTCTTAAAATTAGTGCAGGTGAAGGATCACCAAGAAGATCACCAGTACGTGATACACTCACACTTTGTAAATCTTCCACTTGAACGCTACGCACTCCGGGATCAAGTTTAAGGATAAGTGGGATATGGCATCCTCTTTTCCTAATTGTTACAGAAACGGGTTGATTCACCAAAAAACTTAATAATGTTTTATTGTGGTTACAAGTAAAATCTTCAAAAATGGTCTGAGTACTACTACCAAAAAAATTAACATTAAAGTTGTGTTTCGCAATAAAGCATTTGCCTTTTTGATTATGATTACTACCCGAATTCAATCTCTGGTCATAAGAATAAAACGTTTTATTATCATCTACACAACAAATACAGAATGTTTTATCTATGCTAAATGCAAATGAGGCTGGTCCTTCAGTACCAATATTTTGCACAACTAGGCTTTCAAAATCTTCTACTTGAAATACCTTTGTACCTTCGGGAAGTATGACATCCCTAATAGGTCGATCGCATCCTCTTGTTCGAATTGTTATTTGAATGGGTGGAATAGACTGACCATCTGGCCCTGTACCTAAAGAAGCCAATTCTAAAAGCGTTTTATTGTGATTACATGTATGATCTTCAAATATAGTTCGTTCTGGATCACCAACGAGCAAAGTAATATTACCAGCAGTTGTATGGGTGTCAACAAAACATTCTTGGGGCACATGAAAACCATGCTGTGGGTGATTAGAGCAATGATGCTGTGGTTGATTAGAGCAATTATGAGGTGATTGAGTAGGGCAATTTTCTACTGCTTTATATCTCATTATTATGCATCTCCTAAAGTTAGATTTTGATTTTAGCTAATCCTTATATTTTATTCACGATAAACATCCAATCCTGTATGCTCATCATTACTTGAGTGTCGAAGGAGAATGTTTAGATGTTCAGTTGTCACAATAATAATGAGTATTTTAAGTCTTAGGTTTTTATGCTGGTAAGTACGGAGAATAAGTAGGCTTCCTTCCGGGTGGACCCAAGGAGGAAGAGTGATATACCGTCCAAAGAGTTGTTGGTGCTTACATTTGATTTAACGCCAGGGGGCAATGGTACGTGGTACGTTCAAGGAGGGCGATCCATCGCACTGGGCGAGTTGATATATTGCAACTCTAGAGGACCATAACATTGCTTTAGGCGATGAGAATGGCAATTTTAGACCAATGGAAGATTTAACACCCGCATATTTTGCAGTGTTTATATACCGAGTACTCGGTTTTTAACATGAAGCGTCACGTTAAAATAGAAGGGAGAGGTATCATATTTAATACCTCTCCCTTTTTAGAGAAAAAAAGATAGATTAATCAAGTTTCTTAGGGTTCATTTGAATTATCAAATTATGCTTGAATACCTGAAAAAATTGATTTTAACTGTTTTGAAATTCATGCTATTATTTCGTTAATAAATCTAAGTTAAGGCCGTTAATGTTAATCATTGCTGAAGGGGAGTTGCACCTACTCTTATCATTTTTACTCCACCTTAAAACGTGAAACCTGTGTTTGTAATTCTTCGGCCATGTTTGATAATGTAGCAGCAGAAGCGGCAACTTCTTCAATAGTTGCTAGTTGTTCTTCAGAAGCAGAAGCTACATTTTGTAGATTTGAAGAAGACGTTTGTGCAATGATTGCAATTTCATCGAAGGATGCATAAATTTGCTCAGCACTTGATGACATTTCTTCAGAAACTGTCGTTGCCTCTTGGATTTGATTGGATACTTGTGCGATCAGGTCAACGATTTTTGAAAAGCCTTCTTCAGCTACGTTTACAACTTGCATACCTATTTGAACCTCTTGTGTTCCATTATCCATTACGGTAACTGCACGATTTGTCTCTCGTTGTATTTCTGAAATCAGACCGGCAATTTGTTCAGCAGATTGCTTGGATTGATCCGCTAATTTCTTTACTTCTTCGGCAACTACAGCAAAGCCACGACCGTGCTCCCCTGCGCGAGCCGCTTCAATTGCAGCATTCAGTGCTAGTAAATTTGTTTGCTCCGCGATATCCGTAATGAGGCCAATAATATTTCCGATTTCAACGGAATGATTTCCTAAATTTTTCACAACGCTAGCAGATTCTAAAACTGCTGAATTAATTGTGTCCATCTGTGCAATTACACGGTGTAGTGATTCATTCCCTTTGTTAGCTTCTGTATTTGTTTCTATAGCCAGTTCAGAAACGGCAGCTGTGGTTGTAGCTAATTGTTGAATGCCTTTTGTCATATTTCTCATAGCCTCTGAGCTCTCAGTAGCATTTTTGCCTTGAGCTTCGGAGCCACTTGCAACTTCTTGTATGGAGGAAGTAATTTGTTCTGTTGCTTGGATTGTTTGCTCGGCACTTGCGGTTAACTCAGCAGCAGAGCCACTTACCTGCACGGTGTTATGACGTACATTTGTAATAAGATCCTTTAAATTTAGCGCCATTTGATTAAAGGCAAGCGCTAAATCGCCCACTTCATCTCGATTTTTTATGTGAATTTGTTCAGCTGATAAATCGCCCTCAGCAATCTTTTTAGCGGTCTTTGCCATACCTTTAATAGGGCGGGAAATAAATCTTCCTATGACAATAGCAATGATCAGACTAAGGACAACAGCAAACACGCCAAGAATAATCATTTGGAATTTAATAGCTTCTATCTCTTTTGATGTAGCAGCGATTTTCCCTTCTATATACTCCTCCTGATAGTCGGCAAGGTTTTCTACGCGTTCGTCGAATTGTTTAATAATCAGGCGGCCTTGTGTGCTATCCAGTTTTTCGTATTTCTCTGTTTCTCCGGCAGCCCTTAATGAAAACATGCGATCTGCGAACCGTTGGACATCCTGCTCACTTTTATTGATAGCCTCTAATAATTCAATAGATTTTTTAGAATCGAACGATGCCATTAATTCATCATATTTCTTTTTAAATTCTTCACGTGACTCTGTATTACTTTGAAGATTGTGTTTATCCCCAAGTAATAGATAACCTCTCATGCTTACAATTTCTTGTTTAGCAATCACTTGTAGCTCTTGAATACTAAGAGATTTAGTTGTTTGTTCTTCGAGTAACACACGATACGTCTCGTTTACGGAATTAAGTTGTTTGATATTTAATCCGATTGTGCCGACTAACACTAAAATAACAATAAAAAAAGCGAGTATTAATTTCTTATAGATTGTAAATCGCATAGTTGTAGTTCCCTTTCTCAGTAATTTAGTAGAAATGTTACAAAAAAGTGAAATATGTATATATACCATTTATATCAGATTATATGAATTTTACAAAGTATTATGAGTATTTTTACATTAATCGATAGAACCAAAAAAGGAAGTAAGTTGTAGCTAGAATGATAAAAAAAGCAGAATAAATGGCTGTTTTACTGTTAGAGGAAGCGGATAATTACTGATGTAACATTCTTAATTATGACAATTTTCGTAAATTTGAAACTTGATGAGCGATAGCAACGTAGAATGAATAAAGAAGTAAGCGAGGGTGTGGGAAGATGTATAGACCTATTTTGAAATTACCAAAAACAAAATATGAAAAGATATGGGACTGTATTGGTGGCGGGTTATTTGTGCTATCCATTTTTTATATTTTTGTCATGTGGGGCAATTTACCCGAAGAGATTCCAGGTCATTTTAATGGTGCAGGAGAAGTTGATCGTTGGGGCTCAAAAATGGAATTATTCATACTTCCGTTTATCGGGATTTTTCTATGGATTTTCCTGGGTTTACTCGAAAAAGCCCCGCATATGCATAATTACCCAGCACGCTTAAACGAAAGAAATGTAGAGGCATTTTATTTGAATAGCCGAAAAATATTAAACGAAGTAAAAAACTTCTGCCTAATTTTATTTGCAGCTTTATCATTCCAAATGGTGCATATTTCTCTAGGAGAGGCAGAGTCTCTAGGGTGGTGGTTCCTACCGATAGTGCTGATTGGAACAGCTATTCCGATTATTAAAGGGATAGTGGCCACTATAAAAATAAAGTAAATCTCAAACGCTCGAGAAAATGTTCGAGCGTTTTTTGGTACGAAAATTTCACTAAATCAGCTATACTATCAAAACCAAGAGGAAAATTAGAAGAGGGCCAAAGCTATGCAAAAGAAATTTAAACTTAAGGATGGATTATCCATTGCAATTCATCATCAGCCACAGGATTTGATACTAGAGGGGATTTCTCAATCAGGGGAAATGCCATATGATCGTATTATTGCTTTTGTGTTTAATATTGACGAAATGGTAACGTATTTACAAAACGCATTAAAGTTAAACACGCTCACAGAACAGGGATATTTATTTTTTGTTTATCCGAAAAAGGGAAATAAGAAATATGAACAGTTTATCCATCGGGATGAGATTTTCCCGGCTATTCAAGTGGACGATGAAAAATATATTGTAGGCAGTGATTATAAATTTGCAAGTCTTATGTCGTTAGATGAGACGTTCTCTATATTGAGCATCAAGAAAGATGGCAAGGGGCGAGGTAAGAAAAAAACAGCCAGTAGTCAGTGCGTAAGTGACTATGAAAGCATGATTCCTCCATTGCGTAATTCACTTGCAGAACATCCAGATGATTTAGTATTTTACGATGGATTAACACCAGGCTATCAAAAGGACTGGGCTCGTTATATTTATAGTGCGAAAAAGGAAGAAACGCAGGTAGCACGCTTGGGAGAAATGCGTGAAATTATAAGATTAGGCTACAAAACAAAGGAATTGTATCGTAAGGCAAAAGCCGAGGGTAAGGCGTAAATGACGAATGGATCTTTAGGATCAGGTAGCGCTAATACTATGTTGAAGAGAGGGCAGAATATGAAAAACACATATATTGAACAAGTGGATGAAAAATGGCGCGAGGGGTTTGCCAAGCTTGTGGATGTGGTCGAAAGTAACTTACCAGAAGGTTTTGAAGAAAGTATGAATTATGACATGATTAGCTACGTTGTCCCTTTATCAACGTATCCGAAAGGTTATCATTGCACGCCAAATACATCTCTCCCCTTTATAAGCCTAGCTGCACAAAAACGCCATATTGCAGTATATCATATGGGCATTTATTCAGATCCAGCGTTGCTCTCCTGGTTCCAAGGGGAATATATGAAACGAGTACCGACAAAGCTCAATATGGGGAAAAGCTGTATTCGTTTTACAAGCACTAAAACTATTCCGTATGAATTAATCGGAGAGCTTGTTTCAAAAATGACACCAGCACAATGGATTTCAAAATACGAGGGAGAGATTAATAAATGAAAAGTGCCACTACATTTTTAATGTTTCAGGGACAAGCTGATGAAGCTATTCAGCAGTATCAACAGTGGTTTTCCGATTTACAGGTAGAAAGCTTAACTTATATGGAAAACTCACAACAGGTTGCGATGGCTGTTCTTCATTTAAAAGGTTTGAAAATTATGGTCAATGATAGTGCGATAAAGCATAACTTTACATTTACGCCGTCAACATCTATTTATGTGGAATGTGAGTCTGCGAAGGAAATCGGCAGTCTGGTTGCTCAAATTTTAGAAGGTGGACAGGCGTTAATGCCACTTGATAATTATGGATTTTCTAAGCAATTTGCCTGGGTGCAGGATCGCTTCGGTGTGTCCTGGCAGCTAACGTATAATTGAACTGAATAATAACTTCATATGCCGGTAGAGGATGATACAAAAAATCCGATGCAATAAGGCAAAATTATGGTAAAAGGAGAATAGAATATGACAGTAACTTTAGTAAGACACGATATAAAATATGCTGAAGCAATGCATGCGTTGTCTTCCATGCCACAGGTTCGAGATGCACTAGGGTTACCTGTTGGCAAAGTTGAAGATACGATTAACTTTATTAAACGTGAATGTGTGGACGAAGAGGATGGCAAGACAGTCCCTCGTGTTGTTTTAGATGAAGAAGGACAACTTATTGGTGTGACGGCGTTAATGTTTATTGATCACAATAAAAAGAGCTGTCATATTGGTTCATGGCTTGGCTATGAATTTTGGGGAAAAGGCTACAATCTTCAATCAAAAATGGCCATTTTAGATATAGCATTTTTTGAGTTAGGGCTAGAGCGTGTTTTTGCAGGCGCTAGAATGGTCAATATTCGCTCGCAAAAGGCACAGGAGAAGTTGCCTTTTATTCGATTAGGAGTAGAAAATGATTTTCCTGAGGAGCATTCATGGTTAGAGGTTAAAGAAAAGCAGCCATGTGTTTTAAATGTTTTTGAACGTAAAGATTTTGTCCGATATCGCACAAGTATAGAGAAAGTTGAAAGCGAAAGAGGAGACTATTTACCACAATTATTATTAGCTGATGAAAGTGAAGTCGCTGTTCGAGAATATTTAAATGATGGTGAATTATATGAGATTAAATGTGGCGAGCAGTTAGCGGGTGTAGCGTTACTTCTTGAACAGTCTGATACGACAGTTGAGTTAAAAAATATTGCGATTGTACCGAAGTATCAAGGTAAAGGGCTTGGGAAGGAAGCACTGCGACAAATAACAACAGTTTGTCGATCTCAGGGATATAAAACGATAAAAGTTGGAACTGCAAATTCTAGTATTGATAATATTGCCTTCTATCAAAAAGCTGGTTTTCGTATGGAAGCAATTGAAAAAGATTTTTTCAGTAATTACCCAGAGCCAATCTATGAAAATGGAATTCGTGCACTAGATATGATTTTCTTTTCAAAGGCATTGTAAAGTAATATAGACATAAAGAAATACCCGTCCAACTTTGAGTTGTGCGGGTATTTTTATTCGCCAAGCAACAGTGCCATCAACTTTTCTTTCGAATGTAAAAAATCATCAAGTGTATAGCGATCCAGGACGGCTAAATAGGCCTGTAGTGCTTCGTATAATACGCCCTTCAGCTGACATTCTGGAGCAATTTTACATAAATTATTTTCTTTATCAAAGCATTCGACAAGATGAAAATCCTCTTCTGTATGACGTACTATTTCACCAATTGTGATAGTTGTTGGATCAATTGCTAGACGTATACCGCCACCGCGCCCACGAATCGTTTCAATATAGCCTAATAACCCAAGTTGGTGTGTCACCTTCATTAAGTGGTTTTTCGATATATTATAAGCATCCGAAATTTCTTGGATCGTTGATAATTGGCCTTCATCCTTCGCACCCAAATATATGAGTGTTCGAAGAGAATAATCTGTGTATAAAGTTAAGCGCATAAGAACACCCTACTTTCTATAGTTCAAAATAATTATAGCATTTTTACATTGAAGTATAATAAATTCAATACTTTTTTAAAGATGTATTTAAAATACATTAATTATGTCCATTTTGTTAAAGATGTATTTTATATATTGCTTTAAAGGATTGATAGCGTTATATTGTAATCACGAAAGGATGGTATGCGATATGTTAAAACAAGAAACAGTACAAATTATTAAAGCGACAGTTCCTGTATTAGAAGTTCACGGAGTGGAGATTACGAAGACGTTTTACAAAAATATGTTTCAAGCTCATCCAGAATTATTAAATATTTTTAACCATACAAACCAAGAACAAGGTCGTCAGCAAACAGCGTTAGCAAACACAGTTTATGCTGCTGCAGTTCATATTGAAAATTTAGAAGCTATTTTACCAGCGGTTATGTTAATTGCCCATAAACACCGTAGTCTAGGTATCTTACCTGAGCACTATCCAATAGTAGGAGAAAACTTACTAAAAGCGATTAAAGAAGTGCTAGGTGATGCGGCAACAGATGACATTATTAATGCTTGGGCTGAAGCATATGGTGTCATTGCGGATATCTTCATTCAAGTAGAAGAAGAGCTCTATCAAAAAGCTGAGGGTAATGGCGGATGGCGCTTATTTAAACCGTTGAAAGTGGCGAAAAAAGTAGTAGAAAGTGATCTTGTCACATCTATTTACTTTGAAAATGAAGATGGTTCCCCTCTACCAACTTATGAGCCTGGTCAATATATCAGTATCCGTGTGAAAGTACCAGGCGAAGAATATTTAATGAATCGTCAATATACGCTTTCACAAGCGAGTGCAAAAGAGGGCTATCGCATTTCAGTGAAGCGTGAAAGCGATCATACACCAAATGGTAAAGTATCAAACTTTATTCACGACGTATTACAAGTTGGAGATTTAGTAGATGTAAGTGCTCCAGCAGGGCTATTTGTTTTAGAAGAAACTGCTGCTCCAATTACATTTGTTAGCGGCGGTATCGGTGTAACACCATTAAACAGTATGTTGCAATCATTGAAAGATGATGCGGCTAATGAAGTGAACTTTATCCAATGTGCACGCAATGAAAAAGTAGTGGCATTTAGTGATGATATTCAAGGGAAAGTAAATGCACTGCCAAATGCAACTTATACAGCGTTATATTCAGATGAAGATAAACTGATCACAACAGAATTATTAGCTGAAAAAGTAGCCAATAATACAGATGTTTACGTTTGTGGACCTGTTGGTTTTATGGAAGCAGTTATTAAAAAGTTACATGAAATTGGCGTGAAAGACGAAAAAATTCATTATGAATTCTTTGGTCCGGCAATGCAACTAGCAAAATAATAATGATGGATTTCCCTGTTATGAGTAACGGCTCATGGCAGGGATTTTTTTTGTTGGGGATGTTGAGCGACGGATAGAACAAGAACTCTTCAGATCGTGCGCTTCAAAAAGTCGAAGCTTTCACGTTGACAATATACCTATTGGGGTATATTATAAATCTCGTAAGCGAGTGCAATCAATCGTTTTGAAAGGGGGCGTGAACGGTATGGCTTACGGTACAAAAACAGCTAATCGAGTGAAGCGTATAGAAGGTCAACTGCGTGGTGTCTTACGCATGATGGAAGAAGAAAAAAACTGTAAAGATGTGATTACACAGCTATCTGCCGTGCGTTCTGCGGTTGATCGGACTATCGGAGTTATTGTTAGTGAAAATTTATTGGATTGTGTAACGACAGCTGAAGGGGATGCTGAAAAAATGAATGAAGTCATCCGGGAAGCAATGGATCTAGTCGTGAAAAGTAGATAAATTTTATATACCCTAAATAGTATAGGGGAGGAGGCGATACTACTTGGAAACATGGTTGATACTTGCTGTTGTAATAGCGTTCTTCGTGTGGCGAATGAAGCCAACGAAAGGGGTAAAGACAATTTCAGCGGCACAATTGAAAAATATACTGAATGACAAGGATAAAGTTTTTATCGATGTACGTACACCAACTGAATATAAGGGGCGAAATATCCCGCAATTCAAAAATATTCCGCTCGGTTCTAGCTTTGACAAATTACCAAAGGATAAAGAGATCATTGTTATCTGCCAAAGTGGCATGCGTAGTAGTCAGGCATGTAAGCGATTGAAAAAACAAGGTTTTGAGCGTGTAACAAATGTCCGTGGTGGCATGAGTGCATATTAGGAGGAGAATAGTATGAAAGAGATTTCAGCAAAGGAAGTACAACAAGATATAGAGCAAGGTCAGGCATTAAATTTAATTGACGTACGTGAATTAGACGAAGTGGAGTCAGAACATATTCCGGGTATCATTCATATTCCACTAGGCTTACTTGAATTTCGGATGCATGAGCTGAATAAAAATGAACCATATGTTATAGTCTGTCGATCTGGTGGTCGTAGTGGTAATGCTACTCGATTTTTAGAAAGCCAAGGTTTTGATGTATCTAATATGGTAGGTGGTATGCTCGCTTGGGAAGGTGAAGTAAAGTAAGGGAATCTGTAGCGTTTGCTATATTTTTTTAGCAAAAACAATACCCGTGTAGGTATGAAGGGGCGAAGTTATGAGTATTAAGGTAGATTTTCAGCTGGATGCTAAAGGTTTTTCTTGTCCGATGCCGATTGTTAAAACAAAGAAGGCGATGGCTGAGTTAGTGGATGGTCAAATTCTAGAGGTGTTAGCAACAGATAAAGGTTCAAAGGCGGATCTTGCCGCATGGGCTGAAACTGTGGGTCACCATTATATTGGGACATTGGAAGATGAAAATGTGCTTAAGCATTACATTCGTAAATGTTCAAATGACATGTTGGATGAAAAAACGTTTGAACACACAATTGATTTAGAGCAAGTCACGAAAAGAGGAGGGTTAATTCTTGATGTGCGTGAGGAGGTAGAGTTTGCTTTTGGTCATATTGAGGGAGCAAAGTCTATACCGATGGGGGAGCTGGAGGCACGCCTTTCTGAGCTAGATAAAGAGCGAGAGATTTATATTATTTGTCGAACTGGGAAGCGCAGTGATTTAGCTGCACAAAGGCTCTCGGCACATGGCTTTGCGAAGGTATATAACGTTCTGCCAGGTATGACATCCTGGAAGGGCATTTTAATAAAAAACATGTAGGAGGAATTTTATTATGTCAAATAAAGTGGCGATAATTGCAAGTAACGGTGGTCTTTTCGATGCGTATAAGGTGTTCAATATCGCAACGGCAGCGGCGGCTACTGAGAAAGAAGTAGCTATCTTCTTTACTTTCGAAGGGTTAAATTTAATTCATAAACAAGGGATGTATGCATTGCCGATGCCTGCGGGAGCGGAGCATTATGCAGAGGGCTTTGCGAAAGCCAATGTACCAGCAATTCCGCAATTAGTGGAAATGGCACAGGAATTAGGCGTGAAATTTATTGCGTGTCAAATGACGATAGATGTAATGGGTTTAACGACAGATGATTTTATTGATGGTATCGAAGTTGGGGGAGCAGTGACATTCTTAGAGTTTGCTAAAGATGCAGCACCATCATTAACATTCTAATTTAACTTCTTTTAGCGGGTATCCAAACACCCGCTAAAAAAATCAACAGAATAATACTGTAGGGGGTAAGCGAAGTGTCGGTTCTAAAATGGAGTGCAGCCCAAGTGGCGGAAAAAGTAATTAACAATGAAGAGTTATTTATTATAGATGTTCGAAATGCAGATGCATTCGAAGATTGGAAAATTGATGGGCGTAAATTTGAGTATCTTAATATTCCGTATTTTGAGCTTTTAGATGGTGTCGAGGATATTTTACCGAAGATTCCAGCGGATAAAGATGTGTTAGTTGTTTGTGCGAAAGAAGGATCATCGATGATGGTAGCTGAGATGCTATCAGAAGCAGGACGTACAGTTGCTTATTTAGCAGGTGGAATGAAAACGTGGAGTGAATATTTAGAACCGATTAAAGTGGGGGATTTAACAGGTGGTGGTGAGCTTTATCAATTTGTTCGTTTAGGGAAGGGCTGTCTTTCTTATATGGTCATCTCTGGTGGCGAAGCGGCTATTATCGATGCTGTGCGTTTTACAGACGCATTTATAAGCTTTGCAGATGATAAAAACGTAAAAATTAAATATGTATTTGATACACATTTGCATGCGGATCATATATCTGGTGGACGCCATATCGCAGCTGCAACGGGTGCAACGTATTATTTACCGCCAAAAGATGCGGAAGAGGTTGTGTTTGACTATGCACCTTTAATTAATGGAACAACTGTCCAAATTGGCGCATCCCAAATTGATGTAGGAGCGATTTATTCACCTGGTCATACAATTGGTTCAACGTCATTCGTTGTGGACAACAAGTATTTATTAACCGGAGATATTTTATTTATTGATTCAATTGGACGCCCTGATTTAGCGGGTCTTGCTGAAGATTGGGTGGGTGATTTGCGCGAAACACTTTACAAGCGATATAGAGAATTATCGGATGAACTGATTGTTTTACCAGCTCATTTTATGATTATTGATGAATTAAATGGGGATGGGACTGTTGCAAAACGTCTTGGGCAATTATTTGCAGAAAATCACGGTTTAAATATTGAAGATGCAGTTAATTTCCGTAGCATTGTGACAGATCATTTGCCTCCGCAGCCAAATGCCTATCAAGAAATTCGCCAAGTAAATATGGGGAAGCTGACCCCAGCGCAAGATGAGCAAACAGAGATGGAAATTGGTCCGAATCGCTGTGCAGTTCGATAGTATGTTATATCCTATTTTTGTAAAGTCGTGTGAAAACAATTAGAACCGGCAAAATGGTTTACAACCTTTGCTGTTCCAAAGGAGAAAAATATGAAATCAAACTTACAATTAGATGCAAAGGGCTTATCTTGTCCAATGCCTATAGTGAAAACAAAAAAAGCTATCGATACATTGGCCGCAGGTGAAATTTTAGAGGTTCAAGTAACGGATAAGGGATCTTTGGCGGATATCCCTGCTTGGGCAAAAGCCGGCGGTCATGCAATTTTAGATAAATGTGAAGAAGCTGGTGTCATTACATTCTTTATTCAAAAAGCTTGAGGCTAGTGAGGGTTGTCTCTTCGGTTTGAAGTTTAGAACAACCCTCCTTTCATTTGATATTGGTAGGGATGAGTGGCTAGAAAGAAGGAAAAAAGATGGATTTAGCATGGGTCGTTACACTATTTTTGATTGGCTTTGTGAGTTCATATGTATCGGGAATGCTAGGGATTGGCGGGGCGATTATAAAATATCCAATGTTATTATATATCCCGCCTTTATTTGGTTTTGCCGCATTTTCGGCACATGAGGTATCAGGTATTAGTGCAGTAGAAGTATTTTTTGCTTCTATTGCTGGGGTATGGGCATATAGAAAAGGTGGCTATTTAAATAAATCACTGATTATTTATATGGGTAGTGCCATATTAGTAGGAAGCTTCGTTGGTAGTTATGGCTCCAAATTTTTATCAGAAGCGGGGGTTAACGTCGTTTATGGTGTGTTGGCATTGATTGCCGCGGTGATGATGTTTATTCCTAAGAAGCAAATTGACGACAAGCCGTTGGATGAAGTAACGTTCAATAAGCCAATAGCAGCCATATTAGCGTTTATTGTTGGTATTGGGTCGGGGATTGTTGGGGCAGCTGGTGGCTTCTTGTTAGTACCTATAATGCTAGTGATATTAGGGATACCAACACGTATGACAATCGCTACAAGCCTTGCTATTACCTTTATATCCTCAATAGGTGGGACAATTGGAAAATTGATGACGGGTCAAGTTGATTACTATCCTGCATTGATTATGATTGTAGCTAGCTTAATAGCAGCCCCATTAGGTGCAAAAGCAGGGAAAAAATTAAATACAAAAGTTTTACAAGGCAGTTTAGCGGTGCTTATTTTAGCAACGGCCATTAAAATTTGGATGGATATATTGTAGGGGGTTGTAGTAGATGAAAATTGAGGTTTTCTCGGATTTTACATGTCCGTTTTGCTACATTGGCAAACGAGAATTAGAACGTGCTATTGACATAGCAGGTTATACAGGGCAAGTAGAAATTGAATACAAAGCATATCAAATTGGTTTAGATACGCCTAAGCAAAATGCGCCAACTTTATATGAGAGTATGGCTGTAAAATATGATTCAACTTTAGAAGAAGTAAAGGAACTAACTGAGGGTATAGCAAAGCGTGCTGAAGAGGTTGGATTACATTACGAATTTCAAAATATGAAAACAGCGCATACTGAAAAAGCTCATCGATTGGCAAAGTGGACAAAGCGGTTTGACAAAGAGGGAGCTTATACAGAAGCGCTTATGAGTGGCTATTTTACAGAAGGAAAAGAATTAAATGAGGATACATTTTTATTAACAGTCATAAAAGATTTAGACTTAGATGTTGAAATAGCGAAGAGTGTTCTTTCATCAAAGGACTTCAGTGAAGATTTAGATAAGGATCGATATGATGCCCGACAGCTAGGTGTACAAAGTGTACCGTTCTTTGTTTTTGAAAATCGTTACGGAATTAAAGGGGCGGAGCCGAATGAGGTTTTCGTACGAACTTTGCATCAAGCGGCAGAGATAGCGGGTATTCGGCCGGTATTAAAGATGGTAGGCGGCGGTGAAGCTACTTGTGCTGATGGTGAATGTAAATTATAAAGGAATTCTAAAATGCCGGGTACAATGCTGTGCTCGGCATTTTTGGAGGAAATTATACATACTGCAACAGGTATTAAGTTGTGTTTATTGTGTTATATAACAATAATTACTACAAAATTTATCCATTTTTATCATCTGAATGGTTCTATTTGCGCGAGGTGTGAGGAAAATCACATCGAAAAATATGCTGTTTTGCTAAAATATAGGTGATTATACAAAGGGGGGTATTGTAGATGAAACCTATAGTAGCAGGAGTAGCGGGGACAGTATTATTAGCAGGTACACTTTTTGTCGGGGCAGTCATTAGTGATAAAATTTTAGGTGATGCTAACGGAGAAAGCAAAGAAGCCGCAGAACAGACAAAAATACCAACAACAGCAGCTGCTCAGTCAGCTGTCTATGCACCGCCGAGTATTGAAGAAGTACCAGATGGACCTATGAAAGAAACGATATTAAATGGCTATGAGCTTGTCAATAATACACATGTTGCTGCAGATGAATATGTTGGGAATCAATTGTCTTGCACAAGCTGTCATGCAGGAGCAGGCATTGATGAGCAAGCTGCGTCATTAGTTGGGGTTACAGCGAATTATCCGCAATATATTGCACGATCAGGAGATGTTGTAACGATTGAAGAGCGTATTAATGGTTGTATGGTTCGTAGTATGAACGGTAAAAAATTTGACATGAACAGCGAAGAGTTAGAAGCTATGGTCTCATACTTCACCTATATTTCAGAAGGTGTACCAATTGGAGCGGAGCGTGAATGGGCAGGTACAAGTACTATGAAAAACGTTCCTATACCGGACGTAACGAACGGTGAAGAGTTATATGCCCAGTCTTGTATTACTTGCCACGCAGTTGATGGTTCTGGTACTGGTGCTAATACAGGTCCGGCATTATGGGGTGAAAATTCATTTAATGATGGAGCGGGTATGGCACGTATGTCAAAAATGGCTGGCTACATTAAAACCAATATGCCAATCGGAGCAGCTGGAACTTTGACAGATCAAGATGCCGCTGATTTAGCAGCCTATATTTTATCGCAGGATCGACCTGAATGGGCTAATCATGATAAAGATTGGCCAAACGGTGGACGTCCAAATGATATTATGAATAAAGAAAAACGGGAACAAGTTAAAAATGGCACAATAGATTGGGAGAAGGTCCTTTCAACAAACTAAAGGATGCTGTGAATTGACAGAATTTCTTACAAGCTATTTAGTAAACGATGAGATAAATTACGTAACAAATTCGAGAAAATTATAAAACGTTCAATGCCTTTTACCTTTAGACAATTTTTGTTTAAAGGTATTTTTTTATTATAGCCTTCTAAATTTACATCTCAGGTCGTATGGGCACTTTATCCTTAAATTGCTATATTCAGTAATGATGATTGTGGATTTTTGACATAGGGAGGAACGAGTTTATTTTAAAAAAACTGTTGCGGAAGTATGGTTATACAAATGGTGTGTTAATAGCGCTTATTTTATTATTATGGATCAGTGCATTTTTTATTGGTGATATATTCGGTGTATATTCATGGACAATACTTAAATTGATTTTACCAGTAGTAGGAGCTATAGGATTGATGATTAATTTTGTCATGTTAATCATATTAATTGTTAAAAAGCAAAGAAGTGTTAAGTTGTTTATGAATATAGTGATAAACATCATATTCATCTTTCCAATTTTAATGACTATGAATATTATTCTTTGTGCTTATCCGAACACTATTGAACGTACTCAACCATCTATAACTGTAGGTTGGCCTTTAACTGAAGAAACTGTTGTTGGGTGGGGCGGTAATCATGTTAAAGATAATTTACCACATGCAGTATGGGCATCAGAGAGATGGGCCTATGATTTAGTAATGGAGCCTTATAACATTAACAGTGATAGCAATGAGGATTACGGAATATGGAATAAAGAAATTAATGCGCCAGTTTCTGGAATTGTTGTTGCTGTTTCAAATGATGAAGCTGACATTACACCAGGGACAGAAGATTTTACGTCGATAGAAGGAAATTATGTGTACATAAAGATAAAAGAAACAGGCACTTATCTTTTACTTAATCATTTGAAAAAAGATAGCGTCACCGTTGAAGTGGGAGATACTGTAGAGCCAGGGGATGTTATTGGACGTGTTGGGAATAGTGGTTCATCCTCAGAACCTCATTTACATATCCATCATCAAAGACAAGATCCGACTAAAGTTATTCACCCTGTCTTAGCAGAAGGACTGCCTCTATTTTTTGAAGATATAGATGGTGATTTAATGCCGAAAAAAGATGCAATTATAAAGCCGCAAACTGATGAATGACACAGTAAGTAACAAGAGTGATTAATCTTTTGTAAAAACAGATATTTAAAATACAGAATCCATTTTGAGAGATCTTTTTTCAAAATGGATTCGTTTTATATTAAAAGAAGTACAGATCGTAATTTGTTATACTAGCAGTATTAGGAAGTAGCATCGGAGGTGACGCTGTTGATTTTTTTGAAATTTTTAATCCAAATCATTGCCGTATCAGGGATTATTTATTTTGTAAGTGGTCGATTAATTGGCTCAAATATCAATTTTGTTCGTAGGGTTCTTTCTGTAGTTATTAGTGTGACGCTGACGTCCTTTGTCTACTGGTATTCTTATTTGCGCCATACAGATTTTTTATCTGAAACAGTGATGCAAACGGTGACAGAGGTCAGTACACTTATTTGGCTTGGTAGCATGCTGCTAATTTCTATGCTGCTCTACCTTGTTTTTGAGCTTTTTGACCCAAGTGGTATTACAGCTGGAGAACGTCGTAATGACCAAAGAAATTTATTGTTGCGCCTTCGTAGCTACTGGCGACAACAAAAGCGCTTACGACAGGTGTTAAAAATAGCTGTGACAAATGGTGTTGTGCAAACGATTAAATACGCAAGACAACGAGAAAATGAAAAAGAGCTTGCGATTGCTTTAAGGGCTACTTTGGAGCAATGCGGTGGGATATTTATTAAATTTGGTCAGGTGCTTTCTACACGTAAGGAACTGTTTTCACCCATCTTTATTGACGAATTGGAGAGGCTGCAGCATCGTGTGAAGCCTTTACCGTCAGAGCAGGTAACTCAAATTTTAGAAGGTTCTCTTCCTAAGCCGGTGAATGAGATATTTGCAAGTTTTCAAATGGAGCCTATTGCGGCAGCGTCTATTGGACAAGTACATAAGGCGCGATTAAAGAATTATGATGAAGTCGTGGTGAAGCTACTGCGACCAGAAATAAAGGGGATCATGCGAGACGACCTTGAGATTTTGGAGGAATTTTCTAATTGGCTAACAAGCAAGTCTACATGGGCTGAATCGCTGGGCTTTCGAGAACTTGCTAGAGGATTTGCAGATGGATTACGCGAGGAAATTCATTTAGATATTGAGGTTCGGAATACATTGCAAGTGACTAATGCCCTTGCTAAAAGCGATTATAAGGTGCGTATTCCTAAAATCTATACAGCATATTGTAATGAAAATATTATTGTCATGGAATACGTACGGGGGAAAAGTGTTGCAGATGGTGCGGCTGTATTTAATAGTTTAGAAATTGATCGTAGGCAGTTTGCGCGTACTGTTTTATATTCCTTCTTTGAGCAGATGCTTTTTTCGGGTATATTTCATGCAGATCCACATCCGGGAAATATTCATATTGATGAGAAGGATGGTACACCAATCCTCCTTGATTTTGGGGCTGTTGGTCGTTTGGGGGCTACACAACAAGAGGGCTTAAAGCTATTTTTAATGGGGATTCAGCTAAATGATTCAAATATTTTATATGATGGCCTAACACTATTGGTTGAAAATGCTGATCATGCAGAGCGTGCTAAGATGGAGCAAGCCATTGATCAAATTTTGTTGAAAATTTCTTACGTGGATCGAATTCCAACAGAAGAATTAATACATGCGTTATTTACGGTTGTCCGTGATTTCGGTCTTGCTTTCTATCCCGCAGTAGGTTTAGCGCTACGATCATTAGTAACATTAGATGGGACGTTACGGGTAATTGATTCGCGTTTTGATATTTTTATGGAAGCGAAAGATTTTTCATCTACGTATATGCGGGCATCTCTCCTAAAGCCATTTAAAGAACCGATGGCAACAAAGGAACGCTTGCAAGAAGAACTATCAATGCTTATTCCGACATTACGTAAAATGCCAAGACGAGTTGATCAGCTTATTCAACGAGTAGAGAGCGGAAAAATTATTTTACATCACGATGTTTTTTCGGATGAGCATAATGCTCGTTTTATTACAAATCTGTTTTCCCGTTTGGTCTTGCTTCTCGTTGGTATTACCTTTGGCATTATTTCTGTAGCACTTTTAGCAATCTCACAATTTATTCATGATTCATACGCCGTTTACTTAAATACAGCTGCATATATAGGTTTATTTTTGTGTGCTATTCTGTTAGTTCGGCTTTCTATTCAAGCGTTACGTTCTATGAAGCAATAGGTAGGGGAGATGTTCCCTTACCTTTTTTATGTTCAAAACGTTGTCGAGAAATATTACAAAAACATTACAAATTAGTGAGTGAATCTAATAGGAAAGTAGCTGAAAGTGATATTTTGTAGAAAGAAACGGTATTTTGTAGAATATTTTATATTTTACACGAATGTTACAAATATATTTCGAGTTTTACTAAACGATTAAATAGGTGTGAAATAGTATAAAAGTTGTGCTGATAATGCTAAACTTTAAAAGGCTAATATAAATATAAGAAATGACAAAATAAATCGTTCAATTGATTACATTAAAACTCCAAGAGCGAAATTGACTAATGAAGGGAAAGAAGTAACGTGGGTAAGCGCAATAAATGGCGTAAGTCGATGGTGCTAGCATTAGCGCTAGCTGGTGGCTTATTATTTAACACAGTTCAACCGACAGAAGTGCACGCAGAAGAAACATCTCAACAAATGATTGATAAGAAAGCTAAAATAGATACAGAAGTTAAAAAGCTACAAGAAGAATTAACAAATTTACAAAAAGAGATCGATGAAAAAGTAAAAGTATTTAACAAAGTACAAACAGATATTAAAGACGTTGATGCAGATATTACAGAAACTAAAAAGCGTATTGAGCAACGTTCAAAAATTTTAAGTGAGCGTATGGCTGCGTATCAAGCGCAAGATGACACTGTGGGTGTTTACTTAAACGTTGTTCTTGAATCAAAAAGCTTTGCAGATTTAATGGACCGTGTCGTAGCGGTAAAAACATTAATGGATGCTGACCAAGAATTAGTAGATCAACAAGAAGCAGATAAGGCTAACTTAGAGACACAAAAAGCAACATTAGATGAAAAACAAAAAGAGCTTCAAAAGCAATTCCAAGAGCTTCAACAAAAGGAAAGCGAAATGGAAGTAAAAAAAGCTGAAAACGAAGCGAAATCTCTTGCATTAAAGGCAGAAATTGCAACGAAACAAGAAGAAGAACGTTTAGAAGAAGAACGTAAAAAAGCAGAGGAAGAAGCAGCTCGTTTACGTGCACTTCAAGCAGTTACTCCAGTTGTACAAGCAACAAACGGCAATGGTAACGATAATAGCAATAGTAACAATGAAAACAATAATAGCGATGGTAAAAAAGGTAATTCACAAAAAGTCGTTGTTGGGTCTGGCGCAGGGACTGCATCTTCAGGTGATGCTATTTCCACTGCGAAGCAATTCCTAGGCACTAGCTATGTTTGGGGCGGCAATAACCCATCGACAGGATTTGACTGCTCAGGTCTTGTACAATGGTCTTACAAGCAAGCAGGTGTATCTTTACCGCGTACAGCATCACAACAATATTCAGCAACACAACGTATTTCAGCAAGTGAAGCCCGTGTAGGTGACTTAGTATTCTTCAGCTATGGTTCAGGTGTAGCGCATGTTGGTATTTACTTAGGTAACAACACGATGATTGACGCTCAAAATAAGGGTGTTGTCGTTGAGTCACTTGACTGGTGGAACCAATATTTAGTAGGCTTCGGTCGTGTTCAATAAGCCTTACATTATATAGACGTTTGAAATGACAAAAAAGTCATCTTTGTAAAGAAAAATACAAAGATGACTTTTTTTGTTTGGGGGATAATTGAATTGATGTTTATATAAAATGCTATATTTTAAAATTCAGCTTGATAATACCTGTTTCTTTTAATGCAATAAAGAAAATAATGACAAAAGGTCCTGCGAGTAAACCGATCACACCAAATAACTGAAGACCAATAAACATGGCAATTAATGTAGGTAAAGTTGATAAACCGATATGGTGACCCATTAATTTAGGCTCGACTACTCGACGAATAATGAGTAAAATAGCAGCTAGGATGAATAATTTTACAGCTATAGATATATTTCCTACTAACAGGTGATAAAGCCCCCATGGTGCCAAAATAATAATAGAACCGAGGAAAGGAATAATATCAATTAGCCATATAATAATTGTCATCGTTATTGCGTATTTTGGTTGGATTAGTAATAGCCCAATAAGTGTGACGCCCCCAATAATAAAGCTAACGAGTAAATGTGCCTTCATATAGCCGAAAATAGCATCCTTTAAACGATTCGCGACGATTTTCAATTTATTTGCAGTGCTAGGCTTTAAATATTTATAGGTGATCTGTTTTAACTTGGGTAAATCTAGCATAAATAAAAATAGAGCAATCGTATAAACGAGAAGACTGATAAATAGGCTTGGGATTTCAGCAAAGAAGGCTGTAACTTTAGTATAATTAAAAAAGTTTAAAAAAGATTCTTCGATTTTCTTTATGAAATCCATTGTTGTATTTTGAAGCGAGGCACTTACTTCAGGAGGGAAGTCTTCTGTGTATTTAGAAATGTTTTCTTGCATACTAAGCCACATTTCTGATAGTTTTGAAATATAATAGGGAGCTTGCTTTGAAATTGAAATTATTTGCGACATAAGTTGTGTAATAGTAAAATAGCAAATAATGGTAATGAAAATAACGCTCACTATATAAATAAACGCAACTGCAATTTTTCGAGACATTTTCCATCTCCGTTTAAAGAACATAACAATTGGCTCTAAAAAAAATGCAGTAACACCAGCTAATATAACGGGAACGGAAACTGGGATAATAAAATATGCAGCTACAATTAAAGTAATAATCATAATCATTCTAAAAATCAGTTTCCTAGAATTAATTTTATTCATAAACTCACCTTCTTTGCGCAAAGTAAGTTTAGTGTACCATAAAACATAAAAATATTATTACGGTCTGAAACAATAAAGGTAGGGATGAATCATGGAAAAAAAGATTATGCAACTTTTTAGTAATTTAACAGAACGTGACAGCGATATTCAATATGAATCTTACGAAGAATTGATGAAAATAATGCAGGAACCAGTTGATTGGACATATGCAGTTTGGGAACAACTTGTTCAGGCTCTTACATACAAAAATGGGCATGTTCGTGCAAGCGCGGCACAAATTTTATGCGCATTGGCAGCAAAAAGTGATCCAGAAGAGAGAGTATTAGAGGATTTCTTAAAGATTTGGGCAGTGACCTATGATGAAAAAACAGAAACGGCGAGACATACTTTGCAGGCAATTTGGAAAATAGGTTTAGCGGGGAAAGTACAAAGAGATTTAGTCGTTTCATATTTGGCAAAAAGATTTCAAACATGCTTAGACGAAAAACAACCGGCATTAATGCGCTATGATATTATTGTATCTTTTAAAAAGCTATTTGATGAAACGAAAGACCCGAAGCTACTAAAAATTGCGGAGCGTTTAATTGCGGAAGAAAAAGATGTTAAATACAAAAAGAAATATATGAAAGCCATCCATTAAAGACGTGGAATGGCTATTTGTTTTGTGAAAATTCTTTCGCTAATAGAGAAATAGTTTATAATATATCAGGCGTGCTGAGTAGGAAAATATAGGTTTATTATTGACCGATCATAGGATTTTTTGTGCTAACGTATGCCTATTTTTAAGGCCCATCACCACACCTGACAAATAGGAAAAAATAAAAGGAGTTAAACAATGAGCATTTATAATTATTTAGTCAAGAAGCCAAACGGTGAGATATTATCAATGGAAACTTATCGAGGAAAAACGCTGTTAATCGTTAATACAGCAAACAAGTGCCGTTTTACATATCAATTTGAAGACTTGCAAAAAATGTATGATAAATATGGGAAGGATAATTTTGTCGTTTTAGGTTTTCCTTGTGATCAATTCGATAATCAAAATCCTGAGGATGGCGAACAAACTACACACCTTTGTAAAATCAACTATGGTGTAACATTCCCAATTTTTGAACTGGTGCAGGTAAATGGAGATGCGACACACCCATTATTCAATTATTTAAAGCACGAGATAGATTATCGCGAATTTGGCAAGGCAAGTATGCAGGAAAAAATGTTAGCGGAAGCAATTATTCAAATTGCGCCTAGTTTTTTAGACGGTCGTAATATTCGCTGGAACTTTACGAAATTTTTAATAGATATAAATGGTAAGACAGTTGCCCGCTTTGAACCGACAGATTCACAGCTAGATGTTGAGCAAGCTATTGAAAAAATTTTATAAAACTTTGAATCAATACTAGAATCTGTTCTTGATTAAAGATGTATGCTGATGAAAGCACCTAGTGTGGAGGGAGGATACGTTTGCAGAGAGCGTTCCCCCGCAGAATGTGCAGTCAAGTTGAAGAGCCATAACTTTAAATCTCTTGAATTTAGATTAGAGAATCATTTTGTATAGCTATGTAGAAATAGGTTTACTATTGTTCGTATTCATGTGTTTTCCGTGCATTTCAAAGCTATTTTTTCCTATCAATATGTGTTAAACTGCTTTACAAGTGAATTATTCTTGCAAAATAAAGGTGTTAACAAGCATAATTGGGAATTCGGTGAAAGACCGAAGCTGTTTCCGCAACTGTAAGTACAGGAATCATAAAAGATATACCACTGTCGAAATATCGGATGGGAAGGTTTTTATGACTCATGACATGATTGGATGTACAAGCCAGGAGACCAACCTTTATTTGAACGTATAGATACTCTTCGGAAGCTAGGAGGATATGCGGCAAATACATAGGCTTTGTCGTGTCTATGCGACACTATTTATGCTATTTTCGTCGTCCCTTAGGAGTAGGGTCGACGTTTTTTTATGTATACTCACTTTTAGTAAGAATTTTTCACGAAGGAAAGCGGGGACTAGATTTGAAAAAAGATGCACGTTATTCTTGCTATCCATTTATGCGTGAAAAGGCATCAACAGTAGATTTTGAAATTCGAACAGATAGTCTTACAACACATATGGGTGTCGCTTTAGTAGCAGTAAATAAAGAGACAGTAAGGGTAGTGGCAGATGATTTATTAACTTTTTTGCCAATGGCTTACCATGTAAATGGCTCCGTCCGAGGGAAATTAGCAGTAACTGAAGATGATTTAGCGTGGCTTAGTGATCGTTATGATTTTTATGTTAGTCATGTGAAAGATGAGATTCAGAATTTTGTATTACCGCAAGGAACAGAGGCTGCTGCTGCATTACATGTATGTCGTAGTGAGGCGAAAAAATCATTCCGTATTTTACACAAAGTTTCTGAGGAACGGGAAGTACCAGCTATTCTATTTGATTTTTTAGGATTACTAGCCAATATATTTTTTGTTATGGCTGTCTATATGAATCAGCGCGCTGGTATTGCTGAAATACCGTTTATTAGTAAGTCATACCCAATGAAAAAGAAAAAGGAGAATCAATGAAATGAAGAAATTGTTTAATCTACAATGGCTTTCTGTATTAATGTTAGCACTCGTATTAGTAGGCTGCGGCACAAAAGAGAATGCTAACAAAGACACTGTTTCTAAGGACGAGCAACAAACTGAGAGCACAAGCTATAAAGTTACGGATGATCGTGGTGTAGAAGTAGCGTTTGATGCAGTACCTAAAACTATTGTTTCATTACAACCAAGTAATACAGAAATTTTATTTGCTCTAGGCGTTGGCGATAAAATCGTTGGTGCAACAGAGTATGATACGTATCCAGAAGAAGCGCAAAAAATTGAGCGCGTCTCTACTGCTACAACTTTCAATAGTGAGCGTATTTTAGCGTTAAAGCCAGATGTTGTTATTTCCTATACAACTGGTGGTGATGATGAAAACTTAAATGCGCTAAAAACTCTTGAAGATGCAGGAATTAAAGTTTTTGCCATCCAATCGGCTGCTTCATTTGATGATGTTTACGGGGATATCCAACAAATTGCATCTGTCATGGGAATTGAAGATAAAGGCGAAAAGTTAAATGAAGATATTAAAGCTAAAATTGCGGAAGTCCAGGCAAAAGTCAAAGATGTAAAAGAACCAAAAAATATTTACTTAGAAATTGGTCCAAAGCCAGACATCTATACAGCTGGTTCTGGTACATTCCAACAAGAGATTTTAAATGCTGCAAATGTGAAAAATGTATTTGCTGACGTTCAAAGCTGGGCAAAGGTATCTGAGGAAGATGTCATTGCGAAAAATCCAGAAGTCATTTTAACAACAGTAGGATATGTAGAAAACTCAGTGGGAGAAATTCTTGCACGTGATGGATGGAATTCAATCACAGCCATTCAAAACAAAGCGGTTTATTATATAGATACTGATATTTCAAACCGTCCAGGTCCACGTATTGGTGAAGCTGTTGAGCTGGTAGCAAAAGCAGCATATCCTGAGTTATTTAAATAATCTATATTGAAAAGTATTTTAGAGCTGTCCTTTATCAAGGGCAGCTTTTTTGATGTTGGGTGAATCTAATGATAGTTGCTCGGTTGGGGAGGTAAAGTGCTCCGCTTCGATGAAGAAGTGCTCGGATATAGCCTTACATCACTCAGCTTGAGATTAGCTGATGACATTTCCTAGTGCGAAAATTGGTATTATAGCGAATTGTTATATAGAATATAAATAAGAATGTTTATTAACAGAGGGAGGTGCAGTGAATGAAACAGTTTGATATGAAGATTATTCCGTTTGAGGCTGTTCATAATTTTCGTGATATGGGTGGATATAAGACGAGAGATGGGCGTTCTGTAAAGAATGGCTTGTTTTATCGTTCAGCGGCGCTTGGCAAAATGACGAAAGCAGATAAGGAGCTATTTGGAACGCTAGGTGTGAAAACAATTTTTGATTATCGCGACAACCATGAGGCACAAAATAATCCTAATCCGATTTTCCCGCAAGCTAAATATATTCAAATTCCAGCAAAGGGCAATCATGCTTTTGAGATGCCTACAAACGCTGGAAAAAAAGATTTTTATAAGGTTGTAAATCCAGAGATGTTCCGAGAATTTTATGCACAAATGCCTTTTAATAATGCTTCGTTTAAGGAGTTAATGGTAACGATTCAAAACCCTGAAAATTTAGGGCTTGTACATCATTGTGCGGTAGGAAAGGATCGAACAGGTATCGGTGGTGCACTTATTTTGCTCGCTTTAGATGTACCTGAGGAAACAATCATGGAGGACTATTTAGATACAAATATACATTTACGGTCCTTGGTAGAACAGATGGCTCAGGCAATTCAGCAGGATTACAATGATCGAGAATTACAGCAATTTTATGCATTAATGTCTGCCCGTGAGGATTATTTACAGGCGGCATTTGATGCAATGGATAACCGATTTGGCTCAAAGACAGCATTTTTAGAACAAGAATTTGGTCTAACAAAAGAAAAGCGTGAGCAATTACAGGCGCATTGCTTAACTTGATAGGAAACCCTTTCACACGGTCGTGAAAGGGATTTTTTGTGAAGTGTTAATCTTTTTGATAATTAATACTAAAACTCTTTACAGCCTAATAATCTATGATAAGATACTATTATTTTATGACGCGTACAGGAGAAGTGAAACGTATTGGCAGATCCAATAAGAGAAAGTGTGAGAAAAGAGACTAACAAGTTAAGTTTGTTTCATTTAACGTGGCCGATATTTTTAGAAGTATTTTTATTTATGTTGATGGGACTAGCCGATACTTTTATGCTCAGTGCTCTATCAGATAATGCTGTATCAGGGGTTGGTGCTGCCAATCAATATATTCATATTGCCATTTTAATACTTGAAGTAGTTGGGAATGGTGCTTCTATTGTTGTGTCGCAATATTTAGGCTCAAGGCGTTTTTTGGAAGCTGCGAAGATATCCGCTTTAGCAGTAACGATGAATTTGATTGTTGGACTAATGATGAGTATTTTATTTTTCTTCTTTTCAAGTCATTTAATGACGATGATGAACTTGCAGGGGGAAGTGCTTCAATACGCACAAAGCTATTTAGTGATTATCGGAAGTTTTATTTTTTTACAGGCAATTATAAATGCGTTAGCAGCGATTATCCGTGTACATGGTAGGACTAAGCAAACGATGTATGTATCACTAGGTATGAATGTGCTGCATGTTGTATTAAATTACGGTTTAATCTTTGGTAACTTAGGATTACCGGAGCTAGGTGTAAAAGGTGCAGCTATTTCCTCAGTTATAAGTCGTGGATTAGCAGTTCTTGTGTTTTTCTGGCTGTTGTATCAAGTTATGGAAGTTAGGTTGAAGCTAGATTATTATTTCGAGTATTCAAAGGAATATGTTCGAAAAATATTAAATATAGGTTTGCCGTCTGCATTTGAACAAGTTCTTTATCAGTTTTGTCAGATTGTCTTCCTATATTATGCAACGTACTTAGGCCCAGAGACGCTTGCAGCAAGACAATACGCCATGAATATTTCGATGTTTACGTATTTGTTTGCGATTGCAATCGGTACAGGAACAGCTATTATTATTGGACGTTATGTTGGTGCTGGTAAAAAGGATGAAGCTTATCATCAGATCTGGTTAAGTGTGCGTGCAGCTTTTATCTTTACGATCATTATGGTTGCAGTTGTGACAATATTCCGGAAACAGCTTATGCACGTTTTTACTGATAATCCAGAGGTAATAGCCATCGGAGCATCTGTGCTAGCATTAAGTATTCTGCTTGAGACAGGCCGTACGATGAATATTGTGGTTATTAACTCTTTGCGTGCCTCAGGGGATGCGAGATTTCCAGTGAAAATTGGCTTTTTATCGATGGTTTGTATGAGCCTTCCACTCGGTTACTTGTTCGTTTTTGTTTTAGATTGGGGCTTAGTAGGTATTTGGCTCGCGATTTCGGCAGATGAATGGATGCGAGCGATTATTGTATACTTTAGATGGAGAAGTCGTAAGTGGGAGCGTTTCGCACTTGTTTCACCTACAGAACAGAAGGAGGTAAATTAATGGGGGCACTTTCAAAAAGAGCTGCAGGGGCAGCCTTAATGGATGAAAATATAACGCTTTTCGCTTGTCCGATATGTCAGGAGTCAATTGGTGTTTTTGAACAGGGGAGACTAGTATGTTCCTCAAATCATTCATTTGATATTGCCAAGCAGGGCTATGTCAATATGCTGACACATGGTGCTATTTCTAAGTACAGTAAAGAACTCTTTGAATCTCGAAAAGCGGTGATTGATAGTGGGATCTATGATTTAGTAGAAGATAAAATTGGAGAGCTAATTGCTAATGCAGAAACCGTGCTTGATACAGGGTGTGGTGAAGGTTCACATTTAGCACGGATTATGGCGAAGAAACAAGGGATTGGCATTGGTATTGATATAGCAAAAGAAGGCATACTTGCTGCAGCTCGACATTATCCAGAGCAAATTTGGTGTGTTGGTGATTTAGCGAAAAGTCCATTTGCAAGATCAAGCTTCGATGCCATATTAAATATTCTATCTCCTGCCAATTACGAAGAATTTAAACGTCTATTAACTCAGAATGGTTGTGTTGTTAAGGTTGTGCCTCAAAGCGGGTACTTACATGAGCTTCGAGCGCAATTGTATGCGGATTCTACCAAAGAGTCGTATTCGAATGAACAAATAGTTGCTCGTTTTAAAGACAGCTTTGCCGATGTTAGTGTGGAGCGTATTACTTATACGGTACCGCTTGCTACAGAGCTTGTACCGGCATTGCTTGAAATGACACCAATGGGCTGGCATAAAAAAGAGGAAGCCAATATCCATTTAGAAGAAATTACGATTGATGTGGATGTATTAGTGGGAAGAGTTTAACTTTTTTCAGCAGGTGCCTAAACACCTACTGAAATAGAGGAACTCAGGCTAAGACCTTCACATCCTGTGAAAACGCCTGAGCGACCAACATCGTGTTGCTGTCGCTACGTTAGCACTACGCTTTCGCACAAAAAACATCTGCCGCTGCCGCTTCGCTTTCGCGCAAAAAACATCTGCAGGCCTAAGCATAAAGCCGAATCCGGACACAATTATGCCGAGGCATAATTGATTTATTTCACATGCAATTGCAGTACATGGGCATTTTCGATTACAATGGGAGTAACTATTGAATAAGGTAGGAATGACACAGTGTATAAATTTATAGCGAATGTTGTAAAAGTGATTTTAAAATTATCGGGCTCAAAAGCGCGTGTATATGATGAGCAAAACTTACCGAAGGAAGGTGGGTTTATTATTGCATGTACACATACGGGTTATGTTGATATTTTAAATCTTGGTGTTGCAGTATACCCTCGGGAAATTCACTTTATGGCTAAAAAGCAATTGTTTGATATAAAGGGTCTTGGCTGGCTTATAGAGCGTTTAAATGCATTTCCGGTTGACCGTGACAATCCAGGACCAAGCGTTATTAAAATTCCTTCACAGTTATTGAAAGAGGGTAAAATTGTTGGGATTTTCCCATCTGGTACGCGAAATGCTGAAGGTACGGATTTAAAACAAGGTGCAATTACAATAGCACAGCTGGCAAAAGCGCAAATTGTCCCAGCCGCTTATATTGGTGCGCGTAATGCTGGTGATCTTTTTAAGCGTGGTAAAGGCTATCTAATTTATGGCGAGCCATTTTATGTAACAGGCAAAGGTAAAGAAGGGCGCGAGGAATTTACACATCGCCTTGAGCATGAATTAGCAGCATTAACTGAAGAATTAGAGAAGCGAGTTACAGCGGAAAAGAAATAACTTGAAACATCATTCATGCCAGTGAAATGTGGGACAACTTAGAAGACACTCAGAATCAAGTTGATTTTGAGTGTCTTGTTATAGGAGGAGCAAAAAATGATTCGAGTACTTTTTGTATGTTTGGGAAATATTTGTCGCTCACCAATGGCTGAAGCGGTCATGCGTGATTTGGTAGAGAAGGGGCATTTGAGTCATAGAATTGAAGTAGATTCGGCTGCGACAAGCTCTTGGCATATAGGAGAACCTCCTCACAGAGGAACACAAGATAAGTTAAAAGAATATGACATCTCAACGGAAGGGATGCAGGGCCGACAATTACAAAAGGCTGACTTTAACAATTTTGATTACATTATTGGCATGGATGAAAGTAATATACGTAATATCCGACCGATGGTAGGCAATCCTGATTCACCAAAGATTTTTCGCTTTTTAGATTTAACTGACCATCAAAAAGACGTACCTGATCCGTACTATACAGGAAATTTTCAAGAAACCTATGATTTAGTTTTAGAGGGTTGTCATGCCTTGTTAGAAAAAATCAAAATAGAAAACCAATTGTAAAGTGACTATAAATGACACATTTTTTGATCCATCACCGAAAGCTAGCTATGACATTTGTTAAAACGTTTGTCATGTAAATAAGTTGATTGGAGTGGAGACTGGGCGACTCCTTGGAGATTAGCGATAGAGGAACGAAGGCTAAGAGCATCACGTCCTGTGATAACGCCTTCGTGACCAATATCCTGTTGCCCCAAGCGGCTCATCGGACGCCCCAAGGTAGCTTTGCTTTGTGCGAAAGCGTAGTGCTAACGTAGCGTCAGCAACTAGGTTTTGTCTGTGCGAAAGCGAAGCGGCAGCAACAATGTTTTATCTGTGCGAAAGTGCAACGGTAGCAGCAACAAATGTTTTATCTGCGCGAAAGCAAAGCGTCAGCGGCAAATGTTTTATCTGTAGCGAAAGCAAAGCGACAGCTACAAAGCGCCCGGTCGGAACGGAAATCAACTACACGTTATGTTGAAAATTCTATTTTTTTGACAATCAATCCTTAAGAAAATCACCTTAAACATTGGCATATCTAGCTTTGTAATCATTATTTATGTTATTATTTGCAGAGTAAAGATACGATGAGTATTTAATTACCATTTACAGATGTGCATCTGCGCATCTATGATTTTGATAAACTAAAATGTTGAAAGAGAGTGGAAACAATGGGTCGTAAGTGGAACAATATTAAAGAAAAGAAAGCGTCTAAAGACCAAAGTACAAGCCGTATTAATGCAAAATTCGGACGCGAAATTTATGTGGCAGCTAAATCAGGCGAGCCAGATCCTGAGTCAAACCGCGCCCTTAAAGTTGTTCTTGAGCGAGCAAAAACATACAGTGTTCCTAAACATATTATTGAAAAAGCAATCGATAAAGCAAAAGGTGGCGGCGATGAAAACTTCGATGAATTACGCTATGAAGGTTTCGGACCAGCTGGAACTATGTTAATCGTTGATGCTTTAACAAATAATGTAAATAGAACAGCTTCTGATGTACGTGCAGCATTTGGTAAAAACAATGGGAATATGGGTGTCAGTGGATCTGTTGCCTACATGTTTGATTCAACAGCAGTTATCGGTTTAGAAGGTAAATCTGCAGATGAAGTTCTTGAAATATTAATGGAAGCAGATCTTGATGCTCGTGATATTCTAGAAGAAGATGAAACTGTAATTATTTATGCAGAGCCAGAACAATTCTTTGCTACACAAGAAGCATTAAAAGAGGCTGGTGTTCAAGAATTTACAGTAGCAGAGCTTTCAATGCTGCCGCAAACAGAAGTAACATTAACTGGTGACGATATCGCGAAATTTGAAAAACTAATTGATGCATTAGAAGATTTAGAAGATGTACAAAATGTTTACCATAATGCAGATCTAGGCGAATAATAATAAATAATTAATCAAACCAGTAGTGTTTAAAGCTACTGGTTTTTTTATTATGAAAAACTATTACGTCAATGAAATTAAGATACCATATTAGATAAAATATGACTCTTCGGCAAAACGAGGGGGTGAATTCCGTAAGTAAGTACCTGGAACGGAAATCATCTTCATGTTAGAGAGGACACTCGTGGATAGAAACGTCAAAGTGATGGATAGGACCTCTGAAATCGTGGATAGAAACGTCAAAGTGATGGATAGGACCTCTGAAATCGTGGATAGAAACGTCAAAGTGATGGATAGGACCTCCGAAATCATGGATTGAATCTTAAACTAGGATGAAAATCAAAAACTATTTTTCCATAGGGTATACCCCTGTAGAAAGATAGTTTTTTTCTTAACAATAAAAATGTTTGTAGTAGCATATTGGGCTATAAAAGCAAATAATTCGTCCTTGCATTGCAATTTACCCATTGTGAAAAAATTCAAACCATAACATAATATAGATTAATAGTCTTGGTGAATGAAGAAGAAAAGGGGGCTAAAGCATGAGATTTTTACGTTCAATACAGGGGAAATTAATTATTATTTCATTAGCATTATTAATCATACCAAGCTTGATTATAGGCTTAGTTAGTTATAGTAAGGCTAAAAATGGTATGGAGGATATTGGGGAACAAGTTATTCAGAATAGTGTTGAAACTACTCTGCAATTAATCGAGTTAGCAAATGAAAGTGTTGAAAAGGGTGATATTCCTTTAGAAGTTGCGCAGGAGCGAGTGCGGGAGGCGATACTCGGACCGAAGGATAGTGAAGGAAAGAGACCAATCAATTATCCTGGAGATTTGGGAGAGTACGGTTATATATACGTCTTAGATGATAAAGGGACATTAACAACTCATCCGACTCGAGAAGGGGACAACCTATGGAAAGATCAAGATAGTAGCGGCAACTATTTTATTCGGGAAGTAACCGAAAAGGCACTTGCTGGTGGGGGTTATACACAATATGAATTTGAGTTACCGGGTCAAGATGTAATAGCTGATAAAATAATTTATTCTGCAAAAGATCCTCACTGGGGATGGATCATAGCATCAGGTACATATATGCAGGACTTTAATAAAGAAGCGAACTCATTATTACTCATTATCGGTATTACATTAGTAGGAGCTATCATTATGGGTACAGTAGTTGTCATAATGGTCTCTAGACATTTGGCTTTACCAGTTCAAAAATTATCTAAACGCGTACGTGAGGTAGCCAAGGGGAATTTGACTGTAGAAATTGAAGATCTACAACGCACAGATGAAATTGGTCAGCTAAATGAAGGCTTTAACGACATGGTAAATCAATTAAAAACACTAATTACAGATGTTGAGGAAACTATTGTAGAAATTCAATCGACATCGTCTAATTTAACATCTGTGGCAGAGGAAACGAACGCTTATGGAGATGAAATAGTAAAAGCAATTAACGAGGTTTCAAGCGGTGCATTAAAGCAAGCTTCAGATGCTGAGGATACAAATAGAACTGCCATTGAGTTTGCTCAGCAGATTGAAATATTGCATGATAAAAATGAAGTAATGCTTGATGCATCTCAACATATGAAGCAATCAAATCAAAAAGGTCTCGTTAATGTAAATGGTTTAAAAGAGAAATCACATGAGTCTTCTGAATTGATTAATAACGTTCAGACTGTATTTAATAGCTTAATTGTGAAAGTTAGGGAAATTGAAGGTATTGTCGGTACCATTACTGAAATTTCTAATCAGACGAATCTACTTGCATTAAATGCATCAATAGAAGCAGCTAGAGCCGGTGAGCATGGTAAAGGATTTGCAGTTGTTGCTGAGGAGGTACGTAAGCTTGCGGATCAAACATCTGTAGCAACTGAGCTAGTGCGTACAACCATAAAGGGGATTGAAAGTGAAACTAATTTAGTGAACGATGAGATGAAGAAAACAAATGTCATTGTTCGTCAGCAAAATGATTCGGTTGCCATAACAGAATCATCCTTTAAGGAAATCGAATTAGCTGTAGAGAAAATTATTGCTGTCATTGGGGACATGACTGCGGGCGTAGAATATTTGAATAGCTCAAAGGATAACATTATACAATCTATCGAAAGTATTGCGATGATTAGTGAGAAAAATGCTGCTGCTTCAGAGGAAGTAACGGCATCCGTTGATGAACAACAGCATGCCATTCAAATTGTTAGTGAATCGTCCAATGATTTAACAGATGAAATAACGGCATTACAGGACTCGATTAAGCGCTTTATATTAAGATAATCAATCAGGATGTTTGTACAAAATTACTTGTACAAGCATCCTTTTTCTTCACTTATCGTTAATAAAAGGTAAAGGAGGGGAGAATTGTGAAAAAAATGGGTGTTGAGAGTTGGTATTTTGCTACTCGCTGTGGGTGGTGTTGTTTATATTTGGCTCGGCGAGGAGATGAAACAAGGGGTCCAGCCGGTTGCAAACGGCACAGCTGAATACGTGATTGTACTAGGGGCGAAGGTAAAACCGGGGGGAGTTCCATCGCTTTCTTTGAAAAATAGATTAGAGGAGGCTGTTAAGTATTTAAATAAGTATCCTCATGTGAAAGTGATTGTTTCAGGCGGGCAAGGAGCGGATGAAGATCGGACAGAGGCTTCTGTCATGCTTAAGTACTTACAGGATAATGGTATTGATACGAACAGAATATTAGTGGAAGACCAATCTACATCCACTTATGAGAATTTATTGTTTTCTAAAGAACTATTGCCTACAGGAACAAAGCGAATCACGATTGTCTCTAATGATTTTCATTTAAAACGTGCAAAATATTTAGCTGAGACTTTAGATTTTGATGTAGATGTCGTTGCGGCAAAAACACCAAAATCAGTGGAAGCAAAGCTAAAACTACGTGAAAGGGCAGCATTATTAAAAACATATATAATTGGTTACTAAATTGTTTCTTAATATGATAGATTTGTCATATAATAGAAAGATAACGGGGTATATGACAGAAAGAGGGGATTTCAATGGAAACGTTTAAAGACTATGAATACAGCCGTCCAAATATTGAGGTAATGAAAGAGCAACAATTATCTTTAATTGAGCAATTTAAAAATGCTCAAACGATGGACGAACAAAGTGGGATAATCGGAAAGTTAAACGCATTAAGTAATGATTATGCTACAATGGCGAACTTAGTGTATATTCGTGCTTCAATTGATACAAATGATGAATTTTATCATGCAGAACGCGATTATTTCGACGAGGTTGGCCCTGAGCTAGAAGAGGTAACAACAGAATATTATAAAGCACTAATCGCTTCTCCATTCCGTGAACAGTTAGAAGAAAAATGGGGTCAGCAGTTATTCGATTTAGCAACTTATCAAATTAAAGGCTTTTCACCAACAGTCATTGATTTAATGCAAAAGGAGAATAAGCTTGTTTCAGAATACAATAAACTAGTTGCCTCTGCGCAAATTGATTTTAATGGTGAAACATTAACACTTGCACAACTTGGACCATATGCAGAGTCTACTGATCGTGCAATGCGTAAGGCGGCAACAGATGCACGCTTTGGCTTTTTTGCGGGCCATGAAGAGGAATTTGATCGATTGTATGATGAACTTGTCAAGGTTCGTCATGAAATTGCTGTTAAATTAGGATATAAAAACTATGTTGAGCTAGGCTATATTCGAATGAATCGCATTGATTATAACGCAGAAATGGTACAGAAATTCCGTGACCAAGTTCGTGATTTGATCGTACCACTTGCAACTAAATTATACGAACGTCAGGCAAAACGTATTGGTATTTCTGACTTTAAGTTCTATGATGAAGCATTAAACTTTTTATCAGGAAATGCTACACCAAAAGGCGATCCGGAGTGGATTGTTGCGAACGGTAAAAAAATGTATGAAGAGCTATCACCTGAAACTGGTGAATTCTTCAACTTCATGATTGACCATGATTTAATGGACTTAGTGGCGAAGAAAGGAAAAGAGAGTGGCGGTTATTGTACATTTATCGAAAACTATCACTCACCATTTATCTTCTCGAACTTTAATGGTACTTCAGGCGATATCGATGTGTTAACACATGAAGCTGGACATGCTTTCCAAGTTTATTCAAGTCGTAATATCGGTATCCCAGAATACCTATGGCCAACATATGAATCTTGTGAAATTCATTCGATGAGTATGGAATTTTTCACATGGCCATGGATGGAGTTATTCTTTAAGGAAGATACAGAAAAATATAAGTTTACACACTTAAGTAGCGGCTTATTATTCCTTCCTTACGGTGTTGCAGTTGATGAGTTCCAGCATGTTATCTACGAAAATCCGAATATGACACCAGCTGAACGTAAGGCTGCATGGAAAAAGATTGAGGAAACATATTTACCGCACCGTGACTATGATCATAACAGCTATCTAGAAGCTGGTGGTATATGGCAACGTCAGGGACATATTTATGCGAGTCCGTTCTATTACATTGATTACACGTTAGCGCAAATTTGTGCATTCCAATTCTGGAAACGTTCACGTGAAGAGTTTGAAGCTGCTTGGAAGGATTATATCCATTTATGTGGTTTAGGGGGCTCTATGTCCTTTACAAAGCTTGTAAAAGAAGCAGGCTTAATTTCGCCATTTGAGGACGGCTGTGTTGAATCCGTAATCGGTGATATTGAAGATTACTTAAATTCAGTAGACGATACAAAATTATAATCAGTTAAGTTATGCAACAGAAGTGAAGATTCGCTATACTTCTACGGGAAAACAAGTTATGCAAACCCTTTTAGATGCTTTTGCATAGAGAGGCTTGCGGAACGTCCGTGGGAGGGTAGCGGATTTTTTTGTTTCAAAACACATTTTATTTGATAATAAATAATAGGATACTTGCGAAATGGTAAATATATAAGTAGTATTCTCATTATATGTGATAAAAGGAAGTGAATGAAAGTGACGAGGAAAGTTTGGTTTCAAGTAGGTGTAGGGTTTTTACTTGTTCTATTAATCATTAAATATTTTGTAGAGATTCATTGGATCTTTTCACCGCTTGTCATTATTTTAAAAACTATTTTTGTCCCTTTGTTACTTGGTGGTGTTTTGTACTATGTAACAGAGCCAATTCAAAGGTTTTTAGAAAAACATGGATGGCCGAGATGGTCAAGTATATTGGCAATAGTTATTGGACTTATAGCAATCGCTGTTGGCTTTGGTTGGGTTGTTGGTAATCCGATTGCAGAACAGTTAAATAAGCTAGTGAAAAATGCACCAATGATTAGTAAAAGTATTCAAGATGCAACTGACTACGTGGTGAGAAACATGGAAAATTTCCCACCACAGTTAAAAGAGATGATCGATAGTATCGCGAATTCTGTACAAGATATTGCCATTGTGGCAAGTAAAGGGCTAGTTTCGTTTTTACAATCAATTGTATCTGCCTCTTTATTAGCTATTTTAATTCCATTCTTCTTTATCTTTATGTTGAAGGATCATGAAAAATTTGCACCATCAATTTATAAATATTTCAGTGGTGAGCGCCGTGAATGGGTGAAGAAGACGTTAAGTGAAATTGATAGTGTATTACGTAGCTATATTCAAGGGCAGCTGCAAATTAGTTTTTTACTAGCGCTCATTATGTTTGTCGGGTATTTAATGATGGGTCTAGAGTATTCGTTACTACTTGTCATATTCGCGTTCTTTATGAATATGATTCCATTTATTGGACCTTGGATTGCCTTTGCGCCAGCAGTAGTTGTAGCAGTTATTCAGGATCCCGTTCTAGTAATATGGGTATCGGTTGTCACACTCGTGGCACAGCAAATTGATAGTAACTTTATAACACCTAATGTTATGGGGAAAACACTCGATATACATCCGTTAACAGTTATTACGATTATTTTAGCGGCGGGTAATATTGCAGGCTTCATCGGCATTCTTATTGCTGTACCATTCTATGCCGTATTAAAAGTGATTGTATCCAATATTTATGATCAGCGTAACGCGATTAAGAATAAGGCTACGAAGTCAGTATAGGAGTCGAAAAAAATGGAACAGGAAATTGTGAAAGTTTTTAATGAGCAGCATGAACAGATTGGGACAGCAACAAGAGCAGAAGTACATGAAAAAGGGCTGTGGCATGAAACATTCCACTGTTGGCTTGTCAATGAGGACTATATTTATTTCCAAATCCGTAGTGCACAAAAAAAGGACTACCCTGGTTTACTTGATATTACAGCGGCAGGGCATCTGTTAGCCGCCGAGACAGTAGAATCAGGAATACGTGAAGTGAAGGAAGAGCTAGGACTTGATATTCACGTTCACGAGGTTGTTAAAATGGGCATGACGTCTTGTAGTATTGTTTCGGAAAATATGATCGACAATGAATTTTGTCATGTTTTTACATATCCATTCAAACATGATTGGGATTCGTTTGAACTACAATATGAAGAAGTATCAGGGGTCGTTAGAGCAAAGCTTGATGAGGCAGAGGCCTTCTTTTTAGGCGAAACAGCTACTCTTAATATTGAAGGCTATGAATATTTCCCTGATGGTCAACGAGTGAAAATTGTGCGCCCAGTTAGTACTGCACAATTTGTCCCTTATCGAGAACTATACGTTGCGCATGTAATTCAGTTTGTAAAAGAAAAAATGTTTAATAAAATGTCATGAGTAATTGAAAAAATGTAGGACAAGCTTTTTATAAGGCTTGTCCTATTTTACTTCAAAATAAGAGGAAAAATAAGTTATACTGTAAGGTAGATTGAATAGAAAAGGAGCATTTTTATATGCTAACATTTGAACAAAAACAAACTATTATTGAGTCATTCCCTGAACTTACAAAGAAGGAGATTTCATTAAAACGCTTAAATTATCACTTGATGGATAGCCTTTATGAAAAGACCATTGTTGTAGAAAAGCTACATCCAAATGGCAACGGCTTTGTCTTTGTTGGAGATTTATTGAGCTATGAGGAAGAAGCAAATGATAAAGGCCTTGTAAATATTCGTGACTACAATGAACAACAGCTTCGTGAAATTATTGAAGATTCCATTCAATATTTATCGGAAGAAGAAGAGCAAGAGCCAATTGAAGAGATATGGCAAAGTCGTGAAGGTGTTCAGTTAAAGCTAGCTTTTGAGCAACGTTCTTGGAATGTTTATCATGGCGAAAATTTAGAGGAAGCCTTTGGTACACATGATGCTGCGAAAGAATATTTACTAGAAGAGGGCTTTCGTAAAAAGAAATAAGTAACCCGGGGGATCATAACAAATGAATGGGAAAAAAATAGTGGGTATAGTGATTGTTTCTGTTATAGCTGTATGTTTAATTTCAGTATTTTCGATTAAAAACTTTTATAAAAATAATGTGGAACAGCCAAATCGTGAAAATCGAGAAATTAATAAGTCCAAGAGCTTGAATTTAATTTTGCCGCAGGCTACAATTATCTCGAATTCAAGATAATCGAGAGGTGGACTGTCAATGCAGCACGTTTTTCATAAAGGAACAGATGAAACAAAACCAATTTTTTTACTGTTACATGGTACAGGTGGAAATGAACAAAGCTTAATTGGTCTTGCAAAGGAAATTGATGATACAGCAAGCATTTTAAGTGTGCGTGGAAATGTGCTTGAAAATGGCATGCCACGCTTTTTCCGTCGATTGGCGGAGGGTGTTTTTGATCTAGAGGATTTAATTTTCCGTACGAAGGAATTAAATGACTTTCTATTAGAGGCAGCGCAGCAGTATAGCTTTGATCGTAATCGAGTTGTTGCTATTGGCTATTCAAATGGCGCAAATATTGCTGCTAGCCTATTATTCCATTTTGAGGATGCTCTAACAGGCGCAATACTGCATCATCCGATGGTGCCTAGACGTGGTATTGAATTGCCTGCACTTTCTTCAATCCCTGTTTTTATTGGTGCTGGAACGAATGATCCAATGTGTTCTGCACAGGAATCGGAAGACTTACAGGCGCTTTTAACGTCAGCAGGGGCAGAGGTAACGACGAAGTGGTTTCATTATGGTCATCAGCTAACGATGCCTGAGGTAGAAGCAGCAAAAGAATGGTACGACCGTATTTATTCAACTTCTTTCAGCAAATGATTTTTGTAGCGTCAGCTACAGAAGTCTCCCACCCCTATAGGTGGTGAGATGAATGCTGTTTTAAGTCACTTTTCAGCGGGTGTCCAAACATCCGCTGAAATAGAGGAACTCAGGCTAAGAGCTTCACATCCTGTGAAAACGCCTGAGTGACCAACGTCGTGTTGGCCTAAAGCCTCCGGCGGATGTCACGGAATCGGAAGGGAGTTCAATATAGGATGTTAGCCTAAAATCATCGCATCCATGCGATAATGGCTAACTGACCTGCATCATGCAGGCCTAAGCACAAAGCCGATTCTGGACGCAATTATGCCGAGGCATAATTGATAATAAGAAAAATCCGCAACCTTTGAGTGAGGGAGAGCTCACGGAAGGTTGCGGATTTTTTTACTTCTTTCAGTCGACTTCGGACGTAATGATGCCAAGCTATAATTGATCTCTATCTATTCTGTTTCTTCACAAAGGGTAGCCACCAATTCCAATCCCCGAGGAGCTTCATAAGACTTGGTACGAGCATTAGACGAATAATAGTTGCATCGATGGCAACTGCAATGGCTATACCAACACCAATTTGCTTCACTGGCATCACATCTGTGAAAGCGAATGCCCCTGTTATGACAATCATAATAAGCGCTGCTGACGTAATGATACGACTTGTAGAGGTTAGACCATCAATCGTAGCACGTGTATTATCCGCATCTTTTTGATATTCCTCTTGAATACGTGATATTAAAAAGACTTCATAGTCCATACTTAAGCCGAATACAAGGCAAAATACAATGACTGGAATTATGAGTACAATCGTACCAGCTTCAATTCCCAAATGTCCGTATTGGAAAATATAGACGAGAATACCGAAGGCCGATGAAAGTCCAATGATATTCATAATAATCGCTTTCAGTGGGATTAAAATCGAACGGAAAGCGAGCATTAAAATAAAGAACGTTGATATGATAATAATGGATACGGCCAAGAAAATTTTACTAGAGATTTCATCAAAAATTTCTTGGTTGAATTTCGCAGGACCGCCGAGTGCAAAATTGACACCTAAATCTTGATCTTTCCAAGTTCGAGCGAATTTTTGAGCGGTAGTTGATGAACCAGCTGCATCCAATGTAATTGGGATAAAGAGTTGATTGCCCTTAGAAAACGTATCTTGAATTGGTTTTAATTGTTCTGCCACTTGTGGAATTTCCAAAGAAGCAGTTAGTTCCTCGGGTGACTTAATGTTCGCAGTCGTATAAATGGTTGAGACATCATTTACCAGTGGGTCTTCGAGTAGCTTTTCTTGAATAGTATAAATAAGCTCTCGGGCCTCACTATCTTCCCAGCCTTCCTTACGTTCTGCTAGTAAATATAAAGTTGAGGTATCACCAAGACCGAACGTTTCATCTAATTTATCATAAGCTGCACGTGCCTCATATTTTGTCGGTAATGAATCCACCTGAGGAATTGTAAGTTTAATATCCTTCAATGGAATCATACCAATACCTAGTAATAATAATGCTGCAATAACGATGGTAACTGGATGTTTCATAACAAAACCTGCAAAACCACGCCAACGATTTGCACCACCAGGCTTTACACGTAATAATCGCCATTTATTTAGGCGGTCCCCTAGTAGTGTCATAGTAGCAGGAAGCAAGGTTAAGCCAGAAAGTACGGCAAGTAATACAACAATGGTGCCTCCTAAAGCGATATTGTGAAATATTTCGACGTCAATGACAATCATGGCACCTAAACCGATCATGACGCAAACAGCAGAAAAGATGATAGAACGACCAGCTGTCTGTATAGCCGTTTGAATAGCTTGTACAATGGATGTATGGGCACGTTCTTCACGATATCGGTTAATAAACAATAAGGCAAAATCAATGCTTAATGCTAGTCCAAGCATTGGTACTATATTTAACACAAAAATCGATAAATTCACATTACCGCTAAGCAGTGTTAAAATTCCGAACGCAGTGACAACAGTGACAACACCAATAATGATCGGTAAGATTGAGGCTACGACAGTACCAAAAGCTAGTAATAGCACTATGATGGCGATGGGTAAGCCAATTGCTTCCGCTGACGCCAAATCCTTTTGACTGGCTGTATTGATATCCTCTGAAATAACAGGCCCACCTGTAATGCTCACTCCATCATCCTCTATTAAAGAACGGATGTCCTTCACTACATCAGGTAGATTTTCAACATCATTTTTAATATGAACCATGGCATAGGCTATACCATTCTTTTGTAAAGAAGGATCATCAAGCGGTGACTGGATTGAATGAATCTCCTTTACTTTTTCTAACTTTTTTAAAGTATCTTGAATTTTCTTATCCTCGGCCGGATCAAATACGACTAAGATTGTATCAGAAGGCAAATCAAATGTTTCTGCCAGCTCATTTGTGACGTAGGTATGATCTCCTTCAACAAAAAAGCCGTCTCCTTGAAGCTTGCTTGGAAGTTGTATGGCAAACATAGCCATCGCTATAAAAATGACGAACCATATTGCCACGATAGCTTTTGCGTGAGCTGTAATAAAGGCTGAAAAAGTTTTCATAGTAGTGTACGATCCTCCTTATAAATAGTGTAAAGGATGTGTCACATTTTGTCGTGTGATAATGTAAAAACTCCTGTCCGATAAGGAACAGGAGTCTTAGTATGCGATCAAAATCAATTGTGCCTTGGCGTAGTTCCGTGACATCCGCCGGAGGCTTTAACTTCTTTCAGGAAAGAAGTTAAAAGAATAAAGATAACAAAAAGTAAATAACAGCTGCCATAACGGCTGAAATTGGCATTGTAATAATCCAAGTAGTTACGATTTTACGTGCCATTCCCCAGTTTACGCCACGAACACGTTGTGCCGAGCCGACACCCATGATAGAGGAAGAAATAACGTGTGTTGTGGATACCGGCAGGTGAATTAATGTAGCACCGAAGATAACTGAAGCAGAAGCTAAATCGGCTGCAACCCCATTTACAGGACGGATTTTCATGATTTTACCGCCGACTGTTTTAATAATTTTATAGCCACCGATAGAGGTACCAAGCCCCATTGCAGTTGCTGCTGATGCTCGTACCCATAAAGGAATTTCATCTCCTGTATGCAAACCAGCCGCGATTAATGCCATTGTCATAATCCCCATTGCTTTTTGTGCATCGTTTGTACCATGTGTAAAAGATTGAATGGCAGCAGTGAAAATTTGCATTGTACGGAAACCTTTATTCGTACGATATAAATTCAAGTTTTTAAACAATATTTTAAATAGTGTCATCATAATAAAGCCAGCGCAAATCGCAAGGATTGGAGATAGCACTAGTGCCATAATGATTTTAGTAAAACCGCTATAGTTTAGAACTCCGAAGCCGGAAGATGCAACTGCTGCACCAGCAATGGATCCAATCAGAGTGTGAGAAGAACTTGATGGAATACCGAAATACCATGTTACTAAGTTCCAAATAATAGCTGAAATTAATGCTGCTAAAATAACGACTGAGCCTGTCGTGTCTCCTGGAAAGGCATTTAAAGCGAATGGATCCACAATGTCTTTTGTTAGAGCCTTTGCAACACCGACGAAGGTAATCGCTCCGATAAAGTTCATCGTTGCAGCCAGCAAGATAGCTACACGAGGTTTCAATGCTCTAGTGGAAACTGAAGTTGCGATAGCATTTGCTGTATCGTGGAAGCCATTGATAAAGTCAAATGTTAGGGCAAAGATAACGACCAGTACGGTTAGAATAATGATTGTGTTCATTGTAAGTGCCCATCTCCTAATTACGCATTACGCATGATAATTGTTTCCATTGTATTTGCAACGTTTTGGCAATGATCAGCGATATCTTCAAGTTGCTCATATATATCTTTATATTTAATAAGTCGAATTGGATCTTTTTCATTTAAAAATAGTTGTTTAATAGACGAACGTTGTACTTCATCACATTCACGTTCATAGTCCTTAATAAGGATTGCGTGTGGGCGCATGCCAATAAGATTCTTTTTCTTTAACTCTTCTGTTGCTTTAACAATTTCATCAGCACTTTTTGAAATATAGCCTAAGAAAGTACGCATTGATTCATCAACTTCTGTTAGGGAAAACATCTCAAAATGAGCGATGCAATGCTCTGTACCATCTAATACATCGTCCATACGAATAGCAAATTCGAGAATATCTTCGCGTTCGATAGGTGTCATAAATGATTTGTTTAGCATCACGATCAGTTCATGAATAAGTTTATCACCAGCTGTTTCGTAATTTTTCATAGTAATGCTAATCTCTTTTAGGTCAGCTACACTGTTAATACGAAAATCATTTGCGTAATGTACGGCCTCTCTCATATTCTCAGCAATTTTATGCAAAGCTATAAAGAAAGGGTCTTGTTTTTTTGAGTTAAGCATGTAAATCGAATCCTCCTGGATATAAATAAATTGGCCTCTAAACTTTACTATCATAACAAAATCTTTAATTTTTCTACATAAAATTCATCTAATCTACATAAAACTTTACATTCCTGTAATATACAAATTGTTCACAAAATAATGAAAATATCCCTGTGTTTGTTTTTATTAATACAGATAAACACTTTAAAATAGTGTTTTTAAAGATTTATATTTGCTGTTTAATACACAAATTATACTATCTGGACATAATATTTCGGAAAAATATCAGTTGAATTGTAAAGGAAATGTAAAGGTGTCCCTTTGCTAATAGTTTTCCCTTTTTCTTAAGAATATCTTCATTTTTATCCTTCAACTTTATTAAGAATTCTTGACTACAATGGAGAAAGCATGAGAAAGGGGCGTTTATTTGACAATGATTCAAGTCGAGAACTTACAACATACATTTTTAATAGGAAAAAAAGGCAAGGAAAAACAGGTTCCGGTATTAAAAGGTGTCAACTTCGAGGTGAAAAAAGGGGAGATTGTCGCAATTGTTGGTAAAAGTGGCTCTGGAAAATCAACTTTATTACAAACGTTAGCTGGATTTATGAAGTCTGAACAAGGGTCTATTAAGATAAACGGAAAGGAAATAGCTAATCTCACGGAAGCAGAGAGTGCAGCTTTTCGCTTGCAACAGTTCGGATTTATCTTTCAAAACTTTCAACTGATGCCTGGCTTAACGGCGTTTGAAAATATAGAATTGCCATTAAAATTACAGGGTACTAAGAAAGCTATGCGTAAAGCAAAGGTGAAAAGAATAATGGACAAGGTGGGTCTAACGGAGGTGGCAGACCATTACCCAAATGAATTATCAGGTGGTCAGCAACAGCGTGTTAGTATTGCCAGAGCTCTGATTACAAATCCACCTATTTTGTTGGCGGATGAGCCGACAGGAAGTCTTGATTCAGAAACAGAGCAAGATATATTGTTGCTTATTCAAAGTTTAAACCGTGAGCTTGGTTTAACATTTGTCATCATTACTCACGACGAGGAAGTAGCAACAATAGCACATCGACATTTCCGTATGTACGATGGTGAGCTTGTGAAGGAGGAAGCATAGCATGTTATTTAAAGATCAATTAGATTTTGTAACACAGCATATAAAGAAAAATAAATTACGCGTTTTTATGACTGTGTTAGCAGCAACAATGGGCTGTGCATTTTTAATTGTCCTTGCATCAGTCGGATTTGGGCTTCAAGATTCATTACGCAATGAAATACTATCGAATGAAAAAGTTACGAAAATTCAAGTGTTTGGCGATAAACAATTTACTGAAGATGAAATACATGAAATAAAAGGTATAGAGCATGTGGAAACGGTGCTCGAAACGATTACTGTCAATGCACCCGCACACTCATTTTTTGAGGGACGTGATACAAACTCTAATTTATACGTTACTAATATGCAGAATTTTGAACAAGTGAATGGCAAGCTTGCGGAAGGGAAGTATCCATCAAAGTCGAACGAAATCATTGTAGGTTATCATTTTGCTCAAACATTATTAAATGATGCTGAGCGCAATATTATTGTTGAAAAAAATAAAAAAGCTGAAGCGGAAGGCACGTATTATGATGGCAATGAAGAAGGTTATAAGGATTCTTTAATTGGTAAAGAGATTGAAATGTCTTTAGTTCCTAATACGGATACTGTAGAAGAGACAGAGAAGATGAAATATACAATTGTCGGTGTGATGGAGAAGCCTTCTAATGATTGGATGATTAATAACTCAGTTTATGTGGATGTAGAGCAAAAGCCTGTGTTAGCTGCAAATTTAGTAGCGGGTGATGTTAAAGAGGATGAAATGTTTTATTCGGAGTTTAATATTTTTGCTGATAGTATGGAAAATGTTAAGCCGATATTAGACAAACTAAAAGACAAAGGTTATAGCGTATACTCGGTTACTGAAGAATTGGAGCAAATGAATGTATTTTTCCTAGTGTTAAAAATCGGTTTAATATTTGTAGGAACAATTGCTGTATTAATCGCATCAATTGGTATTTTCAATACTATGACTATGGCAGTTACAGAGCGTACTCGTGAAATCGGTGTTTTAAAGGCAATCGGGGCAAGTCCGAAGCTTATTCAACGATTGTTCTTAATGGAAAGCACCTTCATCGGTATTGTGGGTACTTTGATAGCTGTAGCAATTTCGTATGTGGTTAGTTTTGTGGCAAATGCTGCATTGCCTTTAATTCTTGAAGCAGCAACAGGTGAAGATGCTTTTAGTAAGAGTGATATTACATTTTCATTAATTCCGTGGCAGCTTGTTATTATTGCATCAGCGATTAGTATTGGTGTAGCGATGATTTCAGGCTATCGCCCAGCACGTAAGGCCACTAAAATTGACGTAATCCAAGCGTTACGACAAGAACTATAATTGAAAGGGCGGTCCAGATGTTTTTGGACCGCCCTTTCAATTTGATTGAACAAAATTTAGAGATACGAGCAGCAAGGAGTCAAATACGCTCACTTTGATCACAAATATCCGTGAATAGGTTACAAGTACTCTTGTAACTCATTTGCTAAAAATGGTGAGGCATTTAGTATTTTTAAAAATGCATCATAGTTAGCACGTTGCTCCACGCTTGGCTTTTTGCCTGTACGATATGCTCGGATTAGAATGTTTTTCGGTGTATTTTCCATATCAATAAATTCCAGCAATTGAGCCTCATAGCCAACTAGTGATAAAATTTCTGCTCGGATTGCGTCGGTTGCGAGCGCTGCGAAACGTTCCCGTACTAGGCCGTGCTGAAGCATGATATCAAGTGCTGGTGTGTTAAGTTGGCGATTTAGCTCATGCTGGCAACAAGGAACACTTAAAATAACGCTCGCTCCCCATTTTACAGCGCGAGCTAATGCCATATCTGTAGCAACATCGCAGGCGTGAAGCGTCACTACCATGTCCACAGCAGACTCATCATTGTAATCATTAATATCTCCTACTAGAAATTCGAGTTGCTCATAGCCTAAATCCTGTGCAATTCGTGAACATTCTTCAATGACTTCTTTCTTTAAATCTAAGCCAGTGACACGAATATCTAAGCCTTTTTCAACTTTTAAATAATGGTATAGGGCGAATGTTAAATAGGATTTGCCTGAGCCGAAATCTAAAATACGAACCTGACGATCCTTTGGTAAATATGTTAATGCATCATCTATAAATTCGATGAAGCGGTTAATTTGTTTAAATTTATCGTATTTTTGTTTTTTTACTTTTCCTTCCTCTGTTTGCACCCCAAGACGAATTAAAAATGGGTATGGCTTATCCTCAGCTAGTAAATAGTTTTTCTTGCGATTATGCCCTAAGTTTACTTGCTTTGGAGCCGAGGATTTATCAGATTTCCATAGTACTTTGTTCTTTTTTGACAGTTGTACATGTACTTTCGCATCCATAAAATCAATATGTGCTTGACGGTAATCGTTAAAAATTGCTTCTAGCTTCGCAGGGAAATCTTCTAATAGAATGTTTTCGTGTTTTAAAATACGTTCAAATTGGTATTCAATTTGTATATGATAAACATCCTTAAGCAATAGAGGCTTTAGTTTGATACGTTTTACTTCGTTTGATTTCATACGAGGTTGACTGATTGTAGCAGTTACGAGCTGCTGTTGTAAAATTAGCTCCATAAGCTGGGCTTTCATTTCTTCAAATGTCATACATTTCGCCTTCTTTATCGTGTAATAGATGGCACTAGTTTATCACATTTTATGCAGTACAATGTTACTTTACATTTCGGAAATAGTTTTCTAAATGATTATAGGTTGAATTGTCTATTTGTTGATCTTCACCAAAAGTTGTGGATGACATTTGTTAAGATATATGTATTGTGTATAAGTTGATTGGAGTGGAGACTGGGCGACTCCTTGGGGATCAGCGTCACAGATGAGACCCTACAGCGAGCAACGCGAGTGAAGCGGCTCATCGGACGCCCCCAGGAAAGCGCCCAGTCGGAACGGAAATCAACCACACGTTATGATTGAGCCATATTTGTGGTATTTTTATTATAAGGTTTTTACTAAAGAAGACTAACTGGGAAAGAGGGGGAGAAATATGTCAGCAAACATGTATCAATTACTTGCAATTATTATTTATATGGTCGCTATGCTAGGGATCGGTTGGTATGCATTTATTAAAACATCGAATTTAACGGATTACATGCTTGGTGGGCGTTCGCTCGGTCCTGCTGTCACAGCGTTGAGCGCAGGTGCGGCAGATATGTCTGGCTGGTTGTTAATGGGTTTGCCAGGTGCAATCTATTTAAATGGACTTGTTGAGGCTTGGATTGCCATTGGTTTAACAATTGGCGCTTATTTGAATTGGTTATTGGTAGCACCAAGGTTGCGTGTATATACACAAGTTTCTAATGACTCAATTACCATTCCGAGTTATTTAGATAATCGTTTACGTGACAATACAAAGTTAATAAGAATTGCGTCAGGTATTATTATTTTAATCTTTTTTACATTTTATGTTTCTTCAGGAATGGTAGCAGGAGGCAAGTTTTTCGATAGTTCCTTTGGATATGACTATCACACGGGCTTATTAATTGTATCTGGGGTTGTTGTGGCATATACATTATTTGGAGGATTTTTAGCGGTTAGTTATACAGACTTTTTACAAGGTTTAATTATGTTTTTAGCGCTTATTACTGTACCGTTATTCGGATTATTTTTAACAGGTGGAATTGGAGACACAATAGACTCCATTAAAATGGTGGATCCTGAACATTTGAGCTTATTACCTTCCACTGCAACAGCAGCAGTCGTTATTTCATCACTTGCATGGGGACTAGGTTATTTTGGACAACCACATATTATCGTACGCTTTATGGCCATTAGCTCAGTGAAAGAAACAAAGCAGGCTCGTCGTATCGGTATTGGTTGGATGATGTTAAGCCTATTAGGGGCACTTGCAACAGCTTTGGTAGGTGTTGCATATTTTGAGCAAAATGCAGGTGAGCTAAAGGACGCTGAGACAGTATTTATTGTGCTTGGTCAAATATTATTCCATCCATTTATTGCAGGCATCATGCTAGCTGCTATATTAGCCGCAGTAATGAGTACCATTTCATCACAATTAATTGTTACTTCGTCAGCGCTTGTAGAAGACATTTACAAAGCGTTGTTTAATAAAACAGCGGACGATAAGCATTATGTCTTTATTGGTCGTGTCGCTGTTTTAGTTGTAGCTATTGTCGCAGCGTTTTTAGCATGGAACCCAGACAGTTCTATTTTAAACTTAGTGGGCTTCGCTTGGGCTGGCTTCGGTGCGGCGTTCGGTCCTGTAATATTGCTGTCACTATATTGGAGAAAATTAACGAATTACGGAGCACTCAGTGGGATGGTGACAGGGGCTGCAACAGCTTTTATCTGGGGGAAAATTGACGTTTTATCAGATGCCTTATATGAGATTGTTCCAGGTTTCTTAGTGTGCTTAATCGTTGCGGTAGTTGTCAGTATTGTAACTTATAAACCGAATAAGGATATTGAAGACGAATTCAATCGTACTGAAGTATTACTAAAAGAAGAACGGTAGTAAATGAATGAGAATGCGCCTTTTGCTTAGGAGGGCGCATTTTTAGGTATGAACGTTAGTAAAAGCAAGAGTTAGCTTTTAAACGACGCGGATTAGTGCATTATATGGTAAGATGGAGAAAATTTGTCGTAGTAGTACTAAGGTATTGGTGGGAGGTTTGTGGATGGATAGAATTAAAGAAGTAGATATTTTATTGGAAAAAGCCATTTTGGTTGGCGTAAATTTACGGAATGATGAGCATTTTGATTATTCAATGGAAGAGCTAGAAAATTTAGCTGAAGCTTTAAATGTTGAAGTTGCTGGCATTATCACGCAAAACTTAGAGCGCATTACGCCATCTCATTATGTTGGTACTGGTAAAATTGAAGAAATAAAAAACTTTTATGATGAAGCACAAGCGAATTTAGTGATTTTTAATGATGAATTATCACCTTCACAAATCCGTAATTTAGAGCGTGATTTAGAGACGAAGGTTATTGATAGAACGATGTTGATTTTGGATATTTTTGGACGTCGTGCTAAAACACGTGAAGCACAGATGCAGGTCGAGTTAGCTCAATTGCAATATATGCTACCGCGATTAGTCGGCTTGCATGCGTCTCTCAGCCGTCAAGGTGGTGGCACAGGTGGTGGCTTTAAAAACCGTGGTGCTGGTGAAACAAAACTAGAACTAGACCGTCGAAAAATTGAGGATCAGATTGCGAAAATTAAGAAGGAGCTAGAGCATGTAAAGGAACAACGAGAGACGCAGCGTAAGCAACGACGCAAAAACGCTATCCCTGTCGTTTCCATTGTTGGTTATACGAATGCTGGTAAGTCAACTATTATGAATCAGCTACTTGCTAAGATAGGGCAAGAAGATCATAAACAAGTGTTTGAAAAGGATATGCTTTTTGCCACACTTGAAACATCTGTCCGTCAAATAGAATTGCCAGATAAAAAGACATTCTTATTAACAGATACAGTTGGTTTCGTCAGCAAACTACCACATCATCTAGTAAAGGCGTTCCGCTCAACATTAGAAGAAGCTCGCGATGCCGACTTATTATTACATGTTGTGGATGTTTCTAATTCTGAGCACGGTTTTATGATGGAAGTAACAAATGAAACGCTTAAAGCGGTCGGTGTTGAGGGGATTCCGACAATTTATGTATATAATAAAGCTGATATAGCAAACGTCCCACACCCTGTTGTCAGCGGTGATAATATTTGGATTTCAGCGAAGCAAGGGATTGGATTAGAGGAATTACTACAAATGATACGTCAGCATATTTTCTCTGATTATATAACATGTAAAATGCTTATTCCGTATGAACAGGGGAATATCGTATCTTATTTAAATGAACATGCCTCTGTCTATGAAACAGCATATGAAGAAAATGGTACGTTGCTAACACTAGAGGTAAAAGAAGCGGATTATGCAAAATATCAGCAATTTGTAATTAAATAACCAACTACATTATTGTTCTAAAAGTATGCCAGAGGTACTTCGCTTCTAGCATGCTTTTTTTGTTAAAATACGTCATCGTGAAAGCAGTTTTGTATCGCGGCACATGAAATTTCAGATAATCCTAGCTAGTTTGTTAAAAAAATAAAAAATCTGACTATAATATATTTTAGAATAATTTTTTGTGGGGTTTGTAATTTAGTATGTATCGAGGAGTAAAAAACTTAGGAATATCAATGGTTTTGGTATAATTACAGAAAAATCATTCAGAATATATAGAAAAGTGATAAATTTTCAACATTTTTTAAAACTCTTGAAAAAGTTTTTAAAACACTTTAGTATGATGAAATAAAGTTTTTTATCCTTATCAATGGGTAATAATATTTTTATTAAATAATGAAATTGGGAGAGGATATTTTTATGTCTACTAAAGATGAAATTGTAAAATCCGTCCCTCAAAATGGCTTTGTCGGACACCCTAAAGGGCTCTTTACATTATTTTTCACAGAATTTTGGGAACGATTCTCATACTATGGTATGCGAGCAATTCTGATTTTCTTTATGTATTATGAATTGAATGAAGGCGGTCTAGGTCTGGATCGTGGAACAGCGAACTCCATTATGGCCATCTACGGCTCACTTGTTTATATGTCGGGAATAATTGGTGGCTGGATTGCCGATCGACTGTTAGGTACACGTAGAACTATTTTCTATGGTGGCGTGTTCATTATGATTGGTCATTTACTGCTAGCGTTACCTGGTGGCGTGGGCATGTTATTTGCGTCAATGGCCTTTATTGTCATCGGGACAGGCTTATTAAAACCGAATGTTTCTAGCGTTGTTGGAGATGTTTATGCTGAAACTGATAATCGTCGTGATGCAGGTTTTTCAATTTTCTATATGGGTATTAATATGGGGGCATTCATTGCACCATTTATTGTCGGAACAATTGGACAAAAGTATAGTTTCCACCTTGGCTTCGGTATGGCAGGGTTAGGGATGTTAATTGGTTTAATTGTTTATAAATTAACAGAGAAAAAATATTTAGGCAAAGCAGGCTTACAAGTAAACAATCCATTAAAGCCTGAAGAGCGAAAAAGAGTCTTTACACGATTCGGAATTGCTGCTTTACTGATCATCATCGTAGGTGGGATTGGCATCAAAACTGGTGTATTGACAGTGGATGTTTTTAGTTTAATCATTACGGCTCTTGGGGTTATCATTCCAACCGTGTTCTTTATTGTTATGTATCGCAGTGAAAAAACAACAAATGATGAGAAGTCTCGTCTACTTGCATATATTCCGTTGTTTTTATCAGCAGTGATGTTTTGGGCGATCCAGGAGCAGGGCGCTACAATTTTAGCTACGTATGCTGATTCACGTACACAGTTGAATGTTGGCGGCTTCCAGCTTCAATCTTCCTGGTTCCAATCGTTAAACCCATTATTCGTCATTACGTTGGCGCCATTATTTGCAACGTTGTGGTTAAAATTGGGTGATAAACAACCATCTACACCACGTAAATTTGCATTTGCGTTATTCTTCGCAGGATTATCATTCTTAGTTATGATGATTCCAGCATATTTATCAGGTGGGGAAACTTTAGTAAGCCCATGGTGGTTAGTACTATCATTCTTCTTAGTTGTGATTGGGGAGCTATTACTATCTCCAGTGGGGTTATCAGCCACTACAAAATTGGCTCCAAAGGCTTTTGCTGCACAAACAATGTCACTATGGTTTTTAACAAGTGCCGCAGCGCAAGCTATTAACGCACAGCTTGTAAAGGTTTATGAAGCGGTAAGTGAATTCACGTACTTCGGCTTCTTAGGTTTCTTATCTATTGTTTTAGGGATTATAATCTTAATACTTTCGCCGATTATTTCAAAAGCTATGCGAGGTATTAACTAATTAAAAGGTGTGAGTACAGTTATTTAAATAACTGTACTCACACCTTTTTTTGTATTAAGGGGCATGGAAAATTTAGAAGAGCTGGAGTGGAGGATAGAAGAGCTAAGTGACGGATAGAGCTATCGAAGCGACGGAAAGAAGAGCCTAAGTGATGGAAAGAAGAGCCAAAGTGACGGATAGAGCTATCGAAGCGACGGAAAGAAGAGCCTAAGTGATGGAAAGAAAGGCCGAAGCGACGGATAGAACCGTCAAAGTCGTGGATAGAGCAGCCGAAGTCGTGGATAGAGCAGCCGAAGTCGTGGATAGAACCGTCAAAGTCGTGGATAGAACCGTCAAAGTTGTGGATAGCCCCGACAAAGCAACGGAAAGAAGAGCCAAGGCGACGGATAGAGCTATCGAAGCGACGGAAAGAAGAGCCAAAGCGACGGATAGAACCGTCAAAGTCGTGGATAGAGCAGCCGAAGTCGTGGATAGAACCGTTAAAGTCGTGGATAGAGCAGCCGAAGTCGTGGATAGAACCGTCAAAGTCGTGGATAAAACAGCCAAAATTGTGGATAGCCCCGATAGAGCAACGGAAAGAAGAGCCAAGGTGACGGATAGAGCTATCGAAGCGACGGAAAGAAGAGCCTAAGTGATGGAAAGAAAGGTGAAAGCGACGGATAGAACCGTCAAAGTCGTGGATAAAACAGCCAAAATTGTGGATAGCCCCGACAAAGCAACGGAAAGAAGAGCCAAGGCGACGGATAGAGCTATCGAAGCGACGGAAAGAAGAGCCAAAGCGACGGATAGAACCGTCAAAGTCGTGGATAGAGCAGCCGAAGTCGTGGATAGAACCGTCAAAGTCGTGGATAAAACAGCCAAAATCGTGGATAGCCCCGACAAAGCGACGGAAAGAAGAGCCAAGGTGACGGATAGAACTATAAATAGAGCATCATAAAGCATCATGTCCTGTAATAATGCCTTCGTGATGTTGCTACCGCTACACTTACGCACAAAAATCCATGTTGCTCCAAGCAACTCATCGGACGCTTTACGATAGAGCTGAGTCGGAACGGAAATGAATCCAGCGTTATAGATGTGATCTATTTATTCACAGTCTGAGTGTGATTGGTTTTTTCGTGGAATAGATTTGCTGAATGTGGGTATAAGTTTGTAGAAAAGATTTTATTTTCGTTATAATAATCTTAATAGTATGAAAATTCAGGGGGTTGGTGCTATGAAGGAAGCTTTGAATCGTTTGAGGCCGAGATTAATGGAGATTTTCACGTATTTACACGCGAACCCGGAAATAAGCTGGCATGAGATAGAAACCACAAATTATATTTTTGATTTACTAACACGCGAAGGTTTTTCGCCGGTGCGCTTTAAAAACATTACAGGGCTTTATGTTGATGTGGGAAATGGTGAGCCTAAAGTTGGTTTGCGTACGGACATTGACGCGCTATGGCAGGAGGTAGATGGCGAATTTCGAGCGAATCACTCCTGTGGGCATGACGGTCATATGACGATGGCAATTGGTGCGCTATTACTTTTGAAAGAGCTTGCTCAATCATTCAACGGTACAATTCGTGTTATTTTTCAACCAGCTGAAGAAAAAGGGACAGGTGCTTTAGCTGTTTTAAAAGAAGGAATCATTGATGATTTAGACTTTTTATTTGGTGTTCATGTAAGACCTGTCCATGAGCTGGAAGATGGTACATATTGTGCTGCGTTGTATCATGGAGCCTCTCGATTGCTCGAAGGAGAAATTATTGGAGAAGATGCCCATGCTGCAAGACCGCATCTCGGCGTAAATGCGATTGAAGTAGGGGCGACTATTATAGAAGATTTAAGAACGATTCATACAGATCCAATGGTTCCGGTATCAATTAAGATGACAAAATTCCAAGCGGGAGGAGACTCTGGCAATATTATTCCGGGGAGTGCATCGTTCACCATTGATATTCGCGCTCAACAAAATGATGTGATGGACGCCCTTGCCCAAGGAGTAAAGCGAGTCATTGACTCCGCTAAGCTTTTGTATAAGGTACAGATTGAATTACGTACTGTAGCAAATGTAGTAGCAGCTGAGGTAGACCTAACTGCTCAATATATTATGGAACAGGCAATTGTTCAAGCGGTGGGGCTGTCGAAACTAAGAAAGCCAGTACGTACACCAGGAGGAGAAGATTTTCATCATTATGCTGTTCAAAGGCCGCATTTAAAATCTACAATGTTAGGTTTAGGCTGTGGATTAACACCAGGATTACATCATCCAAAGATGAGATTTAAGCAGGCAAGGCTAGTAACAGGAGTTGAGATCCTTACAAGAGCAGTATTGTTAGCGCTAGCATCGGGGAAAACAAAGGAGGATTCAGCATAATGTTAAAAAGAGTGCGTATACAAAAAATAATGACATCTACAGAGATTGCGGAAGTACAAACCTTGAACGCGGAAATTTGGGGGAGTCAGGCTATTCCCTTGCATCAATTGTTAGCAGTTGTACAAAATGGTGGACTTGTGCTTGGAGCATATTTGGGTGAAAAGCTAATTGGCTTTAATTATTGTTTTGTTGGTTGCCGTGAAGGGATGATGTATTTACACTCACACATGATTGGGGTGGAGAAAACATATCGTGAACAAGGTGTAGGTGAATTATTAAAGCATGCCCAGCAAGAATATGCAAAAGAACATGGATTTCAACTTGTACGATGGCTATTTGATCCGCTAGAAGCACGGATGGCTAATTTATCATTTTTGAAGCTCAATGCTTTTAGTTATCAGTATGAAAATGATTATTATGGTCCACTCCAGGATGATTTTAACGAGGGGCTACCTTCAGATCGTATTGTAATAGAGTGGTGGATTGAACGCGATCAAGTGGAGGATTCACTAGACGAATTGGAAGAAGAAGCTGAAGGGATTGTATCGTGGTCTTTGACGGTGGATGGTTTACCTGTGCTCGATATTGATAGTGAATTTCGGCGAGATCAATCATTTTATAAGGACGCCTATTTATTACCTATTCCTCAATTTTCACAAAAGATAAAAGTAGAGAGTCCTAAACTTGCAGAGGACTGGCGTTATAAAGTTCGTACTATTTTAACGATATTATTTGAACAAAATTATGCGATTGTTCGAATGAAAAAGCATGATGAATATGTGCATAGCTATCTGTTAGTCAGACGCTCCTTATTAGCTTTATAATGAGGATAAGGAGTGAATTTTTGTGAAACTAGAACAGATTACAGTGCGGCATATAAAAATGCCTATGAAAGCACCATTTTCAACGAGTTTTGGCACAATTGATGAAAAAGAGTTCTTACTTATAGAAGCGAAAGATCAATCGGGGACTGTAGGATGGGGAGAAGCTGTTGCCTTTGTAGCGCCTTGGTATACAGAAGAGACATTAAAAACAACATGGCATATGCTTGAAGACTTTTTGATACCCATCTTGTTACATAAAGAGATTGGGCATCCAGATGAAGTCAGTACATTGTTTTCCTCTATTCGTCGTAATTGCATGGCGAAGGCCTCTATTGAAGGGGCTATATGGGATATTTATGCTCAGCAAACAAAACAATCACTTGCTCAAGCGTTAGGTGGAGATAAGGAGCGAATAGAGGTAGGCGTTAGCGTAGGTATTCAATCTTCTACAGAGGCATTAATTGATTTATTAAAAGGTCATGTAGATAAAGGCTATAAACGAGTAAAAGTAAAAATTAAGCCTGGTCACGATGTAGAAGTTATTCGTGCTATTCGAGCTGAGATGCCAGATTTGCCATTAATGGTAGATGCTAATTCGGCTTATACATTGGACGATATGAATGTATTGCAGCAACTTGATGCATTTAATTTATTAATGATTGAGCAGCCATTAGCAGTAGATGATATTGTCGATCATGCTAAGCTGCAGAGAAAGTTAAAAACGCCTATTTGCTTAGATGAAAGCATCACCTCCTATGAGGATGCTCGAAAAGCGATAGAGCTTGGTAGTTGTGGGGTAATCAATATCAAAATAGGGCGTGTTGGCGGTTTAACGGAAGCTAGGAGAATTCATGATTTATGCGAAGTAAATAATATTCCTGTTTGGTGTGGTGGTATGTTAGAGGCGGGAATCGGACGAGCGCATAATATTGCATTAACATCACTCGCGAATTTTATATTGCCCGGAGATACTGCCGGCTCTAGCCATTATTGGTATGAGGATGTAATTATTCCGGAAGTAGTTGTAGAAGATGGTTATATACATGTGCCGAAATCTATTGGAATCGGATATGAGCCTAATATGAAAGTAATAGATCAGTTAACAATCAGCAAGAAGACCTATCGATAAAGTGAAACTTCATTCAGATGGGGATCCTGCCCGCTCTGAATGGTAGTTGAATACAGGATAAACGGGGAGAGAACTGATTGAAAAAAAGTTTGCAAATCGGTGGTGCCTATGTAGGAATTATCGTCGGTGCGGGGTTTGCATCAGGACAGGAAATCGTACTATATTTTACGAGCTATGGCTTTTATGGAATTTATGGTGCACTTATTGCTACGATTGGATTTGCTTTAGTAGGGATGTGCATTGCACAAATTAGCTCAAGGCTACGTACGAAATCACATAAGGATTTGATTTATCAAATTTCAGGTAATACTGTAGGTTTTGTGATGGATTGTTTACTGTCGCTCTTCTTATTTGGTGTAGCAGTAATCATGTTTGCAGGAGCGGGTGCTACTTTTCAACAAATGTTTGGACTGCCAGTTTGGCTGGGGAGTATTTGCATGATTGTACTTACTATAGCGACAGTTATGATGAATATGAAAAGCATTATAAACATTATTGCTATTGCCACACCTTATCTGCTAACAATTGTATCGATCATTGCGGTCTATTCATTAGCTACGATGGATTTAACTTTTGTAGAACAAGCTGTTATTGCACGGCAAGCACAGGCAAGCTCTAAAAGTTGGTGGGTTACGGCCTTACTGTATATGTCTTTTAATATCGGTGTATGTTTTTCGCTATTAACTGTTATGTGTGGATCTATCCGCAATGAGAAAGTGGCAGGGATGGGAGGCGTTATTGGCGGGATTTTGCTAGGAGCTTTAATTTTGCTTATTAACCTTTCCCTTCTTGCGAAAATGAATGTAATCGTTGGTATAGATATACCGATGCTAGTCTTAGCAAATGAGATTCATCCTCTAGTCGGTCTACTAATGTCAATTTCTCTATTAGGGATGATTTATAATACAGCAGTGGGGATGTTCTATTCTTTCATGGTAAGATTTTTAAAACCGAGCAGGCCTAGTTTTAAAATAGCTGCTGTCTTTATTGGTGGTTTGGGTTTTTTAGCAAGCCTTGCTGGTTTTACGACGCTTGTAGCAAAGTTATATGCTGTAATGGGGTATGTTGGTTTTATTTTAGTAGTTTTTATTGTTGTTGCATGGATCAGAGGAGTTCGACAAATGGCTTAATTGATGAGGTAATTGAGAAGGGATTAGTATTTTATTCTCAATTACCTTTTTATGTGTATGGGAAATGTAGAGCTATTCAACCTCGAAAATAATAGAAACCACGAAAATTACGTTATTATAGCGTGTTTTTTAAGGTTTCTTGAATAAAACGATATCAATTCTCAATTGAAGGTTGACTGAGAATAGAAACATGCTTATAATGAGAATCGTAAGTAATGATAATCGTTTTCATTAAAAAGTCAATTACGAGCAAAAATGAATCTACCGGGGATTACAATGAAAATAAGATATCTTTTAACAGCAACTGTAGTGTTGTCAATTGTGTCACTATTTATCGGTGTAGTAGATATTAAACCTAGCGACCTTTTAGACTTCGAATCAGAAGAAACTAGACTATTCTTAATTAGTCGTATACCGAGACTTGTAGCAATTTTGTTAGCAGGTGCAGGTATGAGTATTGCTGGTTTAATTATGCAAAGCTTAAGTAGGAATAAGTTCGTGTCACCAACAACAGCAGGTACTTTAGATGCTACTAAGTTGGGTATACTAATTTCGATGATGTTTTTCTCAAATGTCACGTATTTTCAAAAAATTACCTTCGCTTTCATATTTGCTTTAGCCGGCACATTATTGTTTATGCAAATATTAAATCGAATAAAGTTTAAAGATGCGATTTTTATACCGCTTATTGGCTTAATGTTTGGGAATATCCTTTCGTCGATTACAACGTTCTTTGCGTATAAGGCGGATATTATCCAAAACATTTCTGCATGGTTACAAGGAGATTTCTCATTAATGATGAAAGGTCGTTATGAGCTTTTATACATAAGTGTACCCGTGCTGATTATAGCTTACATGTATGCGAATCGCTTCACAGTGGCTGGAATGGGGGAGGATTTTGCAAAAAACCTTGGTCTCTCCTATAAATTCGTTATGAATTTAGGTTTAGTGCTAGTAGCACTTATTTCAACGACAGTGGTACTTACTGTTGGCGTGATTCCATTCCTTGGTTTAATCATTCCCAATATAATTTCCTTGTTCAAAGGGGATAATCTCGCTAAGACATTGCCTCATACAGCGTTACTCGGGATGTCTTTCTTATTAATATGTGACATTATAGGGCGTGTACTGATTTTCCCTTATGAAATTCCAATTAGTATGACGGTAGGCGTCATCGGAAGTGCGATCTTCCTATTTATGTTGTTTAGGGGGAAAGCATATGCGTAACCGTACAAAAATGTTGATTTTACTAGGGCTGGCTGTAGCTTCTATTTTACTGTATGTATTTTATGAACTTAATGGTAACTATCATTATGCGTTCCCTCGTCGCCTTATTAAAGTGTTTGCGATGTCGTTAACGGGGATTGCGATTGCTTATTCAACAGTGGTTTTCCAAACGATTACACATAACCGTATTTTAACGCCAAGTGTAATGGGACTTGATGCATTATATATGTTGGTTCAGACGTTCATCTATTACTTCTTTGGCTCGATGTCGATATTCGTCATTAACGCCAAATACAATTTCGTACTAGCTGTTTTAGCCATGGTTGTCTTTGCGTTAATTTTTTATCGTGTATTGTTCAAGGAAGGAAAACGCCCGATTTATTTCTTGCTGCTTGTCGGTATGATTGTCGGAACGTTTTTAGGAAGCGTATCAACGTTCTTCCAAGTATTAATAGACCCGAATGAGTTTTTAAGCTTACAAAGTAAAATGTTTGCAAGCTTCAATAATGTGAATTCGGATTTAGTGTGGCTTGCAGCTGTTGTCATAATCATTACCTTTATATATGGTTGGCGTCACATGAACCAATTAGACGTAATGTCCCTTGGTCGTGATACAGCAATTAACCTAGGGGTACCGTATGATAAGCTTGTACAGCGTATGCTCATAGTATCTTCGGTGTTAATCGCCGTTTCTACAGCTCTTGTTGGACCTATTACATTCTTTGGCTTAATCGTGGCAAATTTATCGTATCAATTTTTTAAGACGTACAAGCACTCTGTGTTAATCGCAGGTTCTTGTGTGATGAGTGTGATTGCTTTAGTCGGTGGACAGTGGATGGTCGAACGTATTTTTAATTTTGATACAACACTTAGCGTTATTATAAACTTTGTAGGTGGTGTGTACTTCATCTACTTATTATTGAAGGAAAGTAGGTCAGCAGGATGATCCAAGTAAAAGCAATCTCCAAATATTTTGGAAAAAAACCGGTCATTCAAGATGTCAGTGTCGACGTTGCACCAGGGAAAATTACGTCTTTTATTGGACCGAATGGTGCAGGTAAATCAACATTGCTTTCAATGGTAAGCCGTTTACTTAATGCAGACACTGGAGAAGTATTACTCGATAAATCCGAGGTACGTCATTGGAAGTCGGACGATTTTGCGAAGCGTGTATCGATTTTAAAGCAGTCAAATTATATGAATGTACGCCTAACAATTCGTGAACTTGTTTCATTTGGTCGTTTTCCTTATTCAAAGGGGAATTTAAAGCCAGAGGATGAGCAAAAGGTAGACGAGGCAATTCAATATATGAATTTAGATGATATGCAGCACAATTATTTGGATGAATTATCAGGTGGTCAACGTCAACGTGCATTTATCGCAATGGTTATTGCACAGGACACAGACTATATTTTGCTTGATGAGCCGCTCAATAATTTGGACATGAAGCACTCTGTGCAAATCATGAAAATTTTGCGTAAGCTGGTTGATGAGCTAGGGAAAACAGTGATCATCGTATTACACGATATTAACTTTGCTTCCGTATACTCTGATCATATTGTCGCATTAAAAAATGGACGTGTTGTCAAAGACGGTCCAACAAATGACATCATTAACTCTGATGCGCTTAAGGAAATCTATGATATGGATATCCCCGTTCAAGAACAGAATGGTTGTCGTATTTGCGTGTATTTTAACTCATAGAAGTAATAATGGATGGTTATATCCATCTGAATAATAAATAATAATGTTAAAGGAGCAATTTTACAATGAAGAATTGGAAGTTTCTTACTGTGTTAATGGCGATGATGCTATTAGTATTAGCTGCTTGCGGCTCAAAGGACGATGCAAAAAAAGAGGATACAGATTCTAAAACTGATAGTAAGCCTGCTGAAGAGAAAAAGGAAGAAGCTGCAGCTTACCCAATCACAATTCCAGGTAGCACTAATGGTGAGAGTACATTTGAAGAAGTAACTCTTAAAGAACAACCAAAGAATGTTGTAGTATTTGACTATGGTTTCCTTGATACTTTAGATGCTTTAGGCGTCGAAGTTGCGGGTGTTCCTCAAAAAACAGTTCCTAGCTATTTAAGCAAATATTCAGATACAACTTATGTAAATGTGGGATCTTTAAAAGAGCCTGATTTTGAAGCATTATCTTCAATGAATCCAGATATTATTTTCATTTCTGGTCGTCAAGCTCCTGCTTACGAAGAATTATCTAAAATTGCGCCTACTGTATATGTTGGTGTAGATAATGCTAATTTCATGGAATCATTCAAAGCTAATACTGAATTAGCTGGTAAAATCTTTGGTAAAGAAAAAGAAGCTGCTGATGCATTTGCTGCATACGAAGCAAAAGTAGAAGAAGTTAAAGCTAAAACAGCTTCATCTGATGAAAAAGCTCTAATCGTTTTAGGATCTGAAGGTTCATTATCTGCATATGGTCCTGGTTCACGTTTTGGTGTAATTCATGATGTATTTGGTGTAAAAGCTGCTGATGAAAACATTAAAGCTGAAACACATGGCGACAATGTAAGCTTCGAGTATGTACGTGAGACAAATCCAGATGTTTTATTTGTTGTTGACCGTGACTCTGCTGTAAACCCTGAAGGTGAGTCTGGTACGAAAGCTGCGATTGAAAACGAAATCGTTGGGGCTACTAACGCTGCGAAAAACAATAAAATCTTCTATTTAGATTCACAAGTTTGGTATTTATCTGGTGGCGGTTTAACTTCTGAAACTCAAAAAATTGATGACGTTTTAAAGGCGTTTAAATAATATGTTTGTACAAATTAAACGTATTGTCGTTACAGAAGGGCATTCGGATAAAATTATTGAGCGCTTTGGTGCAAAAGAAGATGGTCCAACATTACTTGAACAACAACCAGGTTTTATTGATAAGCAAGTACTCGAAAAAAAAGTACGCCGTGGTGATGAGGAAGTGCTAATTGTGATTCGTTGGGAATCAGAAGAGGCATGGAAAAATTGGGAGAAGCACCCTGAGCATGTTGCTGGTCATAAAGCAAGTGCAGGTAAACCGAAACCCGATTACATGATCGAAAGCGGTCAAGAAGTTTATTATGTAAAAGGTTAATAATTAAAGGTGTCTCAAAATTCATTTGAGGCACTTTTTTTGATTCTGCGTAGAGGCATAGCAGGCCGTCTCTCCTTTGTAGGATGTAAGTAGAAACAAAAGTGACGGATAGAAAGTCAGATAGGATGGGGAGGCGCATTTGCAACTGTGCCATCCCTATTATTTATAGCAGTGGGAGCTCGAAAATAAATTAATTATGCCTCGATATAAATGTGTCTGGGTTTAACCAACATAACGGTTTTAGTGACGCTTAAAACCTAAACCTAGTGTTTAATGGACGCTCTATTCCATGAATTAAATGCCGCAGTAATGTTAAAAGAAATACCGCTGTCATTAATGGAAACCCCTATAAAATGGGCAGTCGATTGTTTAGGTGTCCAATTTGCTTCCTTCATAGTAATAGATTTCCCTGAAGAGGGTATATCCATTTCTAATTCTAAATTATTGAGATAATCAGGTAAGCCGACCGGTTCGCCTATTTTTACAGCATTTACACTAGAGGAAGTGCTAGAGCGATAGCCTCTTGCATTTATGATACTATAGCTTGGAGAGGTATAGATGATAGGTGCATGTATGTTCAATCCAGACGTAAATGGACCTATTAAAGGCAACATAGACAGACTTTCTTCAGATACTCTTAAAATTCCATAGGGCTCAATAAAAGTGTCGAGCTTTTGCAAAAAAGTAGCCTCAAATCTAGGAATATCGCAAATAAGATTTGAAAATGTAGGCAGGTTATTATACTCTGCTAACGTTTCTTGGTACGCTTGTTGCTCGGCATGAATAATTATTTGCTCAATATATTGCTGTTCATTCGAAAGCTTTTTAATGTTGATTTCTTCATCAGAGACACGAATTGTACAGGAAAAAGTAGCCGTAAGTATTAGAACGTTTTCATTTACTTCATTTTTCATTTCAATCACTCCCAGTATTGGCGATTTTCCTTGCTAGTAGTTTTAAATTGTTCCAATATTTTAGCTTTGAATTAATCAAAGATAGCGTTACGTGCAATACAATAAATTTGTCTTAGCTTAATGTAAGCGTATCATCAGTAAGGACGCCATTTCAATGTTGGGTTTACGCCAAAAAATGGCGGTCAATCATACAACACCGCCACTTTTTTTACTATTCCTTAACAAAAGAATGGCGTGGTTTCCAGAGATACCGCCACTTTTTGGCGGTATATAGAGTCATCGCCATAACGTGGGGTTGATTTTCGTTTTTTACTGAGTGCTTTACACCTTCGTTCCTCTAGTAGCTCGCTTCAGAGTTCGTCTGTACCGCTGATTCCTAAAGATTTGACCGGTCTAAACGCCAACTAACTTAATGTGCATGATATACGTTTTAACATATATCATTACTACTTTTGATGATGAGTGTATATGTAAAATATTTACTTTATATTTTTTTGTATAGTATTAATTCCCATTAATCTGTATACTATTTGATAATATATTTAGGGGAGGAGAGGACTATTGAAGGGACTGAACGAACGGATTAATGAATCATTGGACATTCTTATTAAAAACGAGGCATTGATAGGTTATGAACTACGATCAATGCTTAAAAGCTTTAAGGAAGAAAAAAAAGAAGTTGGTTATTCGTTTGGTGAAATTTGTTATTGGCATTATGAAGCATTTACGGATTGTTTGAACGAGGACATTTATAAAATTGCTGCAGCGATTGAACTTTTAATTTTGTCCTTTGATATTATCGATGACATACAGGATCAGGATTCGAACTATAGCTGGAGTAAAACACCTGAATTATCGTTAAATGTTGCTGTATCTATGCTAGTTATGGCTTCTAGAATTATAAGTGGAACTTCTTTCGAACATAAAGGTACTGCTATTCAGATACTAGAAGAATATGCATTACGGAGTGTAAATGGTCAGCAGCTAGATTTACTTAATATTTGTAGGGATGAGCAATCATATTTACAAATGATTGACCAAAAGTCGGGTTCTTTAACAGCAATGGGTTGTTTAATTGGTGAAGTGCTTGCAAAAGGAGAAATATCTTCCGAGGTTAAGGAGTATGGGAAATACATAGGTATTATCCAACAAATCAAAAATGATGTTCAAAGTTTAAAAGCTTGGGGACCTAAAAATGATCTGCTAAATAAAAGATACTCATTGCCTATTATTTATCTTTTATCACAGAAAAATGATGTTTCTAAAGCTGTAATAAATTATTACAACGGTGATATAGATGCAATTTTAGATAATAATGCTACAGAAAACGAGTTGACACATGGTGGTGCAATACGTTATGCAATTACTATAAAAAATGTTTACAAGTTTAAAGCATTAAATAATCTTGAAAATGTGGCTATAAACGAATTAGGTAAAGACTTCCTAAAAAAGCTAATGAAATGAGGAGAGAGTTGTTTGATGAATGTAATTCAATATCTAGAACAAAATCCAGACCTAGTTGCTCCATTAAAAACACAAAAAGCCTCATTGATTGAAATTTCGTCTGTAGAACAAAAAGCAATTTTAGATGCGTTTAGTAGTGAAATAGAGTTGGATAGTAAATTTTGGGAGTAAAAACGTTGAGTAGTAAGTTATTTTGGCCCGCTATAATGCTCTATTTAGTGATTGGACTTTATATGAATTATGTGAATTATAGCGCGCCGCTATTAGAAATTAAGGTAGAAAAAGAGAATGGCAAGTGGGGAGTAACGCAACCTTACTATAAAGACTGGACGGGATGGAGAAATATCTCATCGGATGATGTTATTTTAAGAGTAGATGATGTGCCAATGGATCATCTAAATCAGCTAAAATATAAATCTAAAATAATGGCAGCTAATAAAATAACAATAATGAAGCCAAATGGAGATATACAAGACATACATATCAAACATTTAGATATTCCTCACCAATTCTACTATATATTCATAATTCCACTTTGTTATTATGTTTTAACTCTATTCATTACGGTCTATCTACATTTTAATCAAAAAAATACAAAGCTTACTAACTTACTTATTCTTTTTATGCTAACTGTTGCATTAGCTTATGTAAGTAGTGGAGTATCTAGTAGAGTAAACGGAATTGGGATTATAGTAAATCGTAGCAGTATGGTATTATGTTTAGTCTTATTATTACATTTTTTAAGAGATTATCATTTATTTATAAAAATAAATTGGCCGTTTACAAATAATATTAAATTCTTTTATATATTCCCTGTAATCGCTTTTTTACTGGCCAGTATTAGTGTTTTCTATCCAGCTTCTTATTATTTTTTTAATGATGTAGTATTAACCCTTTTCTTTATTCTTCTTCTTATTATACTTAGTATCTTATTACTAAGCTATTTCAAATATAAATCACCTAAGTTGAAAATATTGTTAAGTAGTATATTGATACCGTTTCTGCCATTTCTTTTTTTGTATTCACTCCCTGAAATTCTTTTTGATACGTATATTCTTTCAGGTGAAACCAGCTCTTTATTTTTATTGCTTATTCCTTTTAGCTTTATCTTTACACAGTTAGCAGAACGATTATTTGATATTGAATACCATATTACAAGACTTCGTTATTATATAATCTTTTCATTGATATTTACGTTATGGTTTACAGTAGGTTTGTATTGGATTGCAGGAAAATATTTAACTATACCCGTATTAACATGTGTTTCATGCTTTACTTTTACATCGTTAATTGTTCTTTTTTACATAAAAGAGAAGGTCGATTATCGAAAACGAAAAATTTTATTTTCGACAAAAGGGGATTATATACATCAACTATATACTGCTGTAGATAGAATTGGTAAAACGATTAAAATAAATGAGCTTCTAGAGAAGTTTGCACATGAGGTTTCATTACATCTTGAGCTAGAGCATGTATTTGTATTAACCTATGACTATGACACTAATCAATTTACTTCAACGATTGAGGGAAGGCTTTCAATTAATCCAGCGTTAATAGAGGATATAAAATTAGGGGAAATACGGAAAATTGAGAACATCTACTTAGCCTTCCTCCATCAAGATGCTCATTTTAAAAGAGCCTTAGTATTGGAACATAATAACTCGATTCATATAAAAGATGAAGAGCTTCTATGGCTTGAATTGCTTTTATTATATGTAAATAATTTTATTGAAAATACAAAGATGGTGGAAGAACTGTTAGAGGAACTAAAGCATATGAGACAGGCAGATGATAGTCAATTACCTTGGTTAAACAAGCTACTATGGTTAAGATTTGAAGAGGAGAAATATCAATTAGCTCAAGAATTACATGACACTAATTTACAAGAACAGCTACATATTGCTCGGGAAGTTGATGTTCTGGTAAATGCAAAGGATCCTGCCGATATTCAACAAAAACTTGTGAAGATTCATAAGCAGATGGTTGCGTCTTTACATGAATTAAGAGCTTATTGTGAAAACTTGAAGCCTCCATTATTAGATACATTAGGGCTAAATGCAGCATTAGAAAAGCTAATTCGCAAAGTAATAGAAAGAGCAAGCTTTGAGTTGTTTTATAAGATAGATCGTCTTTATTTAGAGGATGAGCGTATGAATTTAATGATCTATCGATTATTTCAAGAATTACTCAACAATGCTATGAAACATTCCTATGCAACAACAGTTGCCATTCATCTTCAAGAAATGGGCGATGGTTTTAAAATTATTTATAAGGATGATGGTGTAGGCTGTAATGTTGATGATATTATTGTGGCAGAATCGATGGGAATTCGGGGTATGCAAGAGCGTGTAAAGGCCTTTAACGGGTATTTTTACATCGATTCACAAGTGAATGAAGGAATGTCTATTAGAATTACAGTAAAAGAAGGAAGTGACACACTTGATTACGATGCTTATAGTGGATGATCACCCTATTGTGTTAGAGGGAACGAAAAAGTTATTTCAAGAAAATGAAGATATTATAGTTGATACAGAAAGTGATGCAACTCATGTCATACAGAGAATTAAAAACAAGCCGTATGATATCTACTTAATTGATATAAATATGCCATTAGAAAATGGTATTAACTTAGCCCGCAACATAAAAGCTATCCAGTCAAATGCTTCAATTATCCTTTATACAGGTGATGATATTACAGATTATTATCCACTTATTTTGGAACGAAAAATAGAAGGTATTTTAGCTAAAACAGCCTCCAAAGAACAAATATTACGAACTGTAAGAGCTATTGCAAATGGTGAAATTGTTTTACCGCAAAATTTCTTGGATTTTCTCGATAATCGATTTAAACTGCAGGATGCGAAGCTCGATATCCACTTAAATGAAAAAGAAAAGAAAATTTTAAGATTGATTGCTAAAGGACACACGAACAAAGCCATTGCTTTAGAGTTAAATATTCCTCAGCGAACAACAGAGAGATACTTAACACAGTTGTTTTCTTTGTTGAATGTAGATTCGCGTACCGATGCTGTAAATCTTGCAGAAAGAATGAATTTACTATAGTTTAGCTATATGTTAAAGTTATTGATGTTGGTATTTTTTGGTTCTTATTCAAAAGTTGCGGATGACATTTGTTAAGGTTTGGGTGAATTTAAAATACTATATATTAAATTGGTTAATTTTTCTTTAATTATAATATTAAATACCTATATTGTTTTGAAACACCGCCATTTTTTGGCGGTGTTTTTTGATGCCCGCCAAATCACGCCAAAAATTGGGGCAAGACCGCCAAAAAAATGGCGTAAACCCACCGTTGAAATATCGGTGTTAGTACTGGTACGCTTAAGATAATCGTGGTAAGTAGATTTGTTATAGTGAGTAATAATATATATATAAGATTTCGTTTAAAATAAGCAGCCTGGCTATCTATGAATAAAGTAGAGATTGTAGATTTTTTAAGATACTAGCTAGTCAACATACTTCACCATAAAACTTTATATAAAGGTAGGCGTGTATTTTGAAAGTAGAACTTGAAAATTTATTTTCTATAGATGAATCTAGTCAAGAGCAAGTCATTAAAGTGTATAATCGCTATGGGATTTGTATTGGTGCCCCTGAAATAAGGAAAAAGAATTTAAAGGCATCATTTAATCCTATTTTTACATTAAATGAAAATATAACATATGAACATGTAGCAGCATTATATAAATCATTGGAACGCGAATTAGGGATTGTTTCAATTGGAGAACGTTTTTACTTTGATTTTTCAGAGAGTGAATATGAGCAAGCACCATTGTTTACATTAAACTCAACAGGTAACTCACCTGATATGTTTATAGAAGATAGAGGGACTTTATTTTCTATAAGCACCTACTGTCACCATTGTGGGCTTTTGGAAAAAGAGCAACTTTCACCATTAGTGATAGATACAACAAAAATGAGAGATCGCCATCTAGTACATGTGAGTGGATATTGGGTAGCTTCACAGGAATTAGTGACCTTAATGAAGCGAGAGAATATTAGAGGCTATGATCTTTTAGAGGTAATTCATCAAGGACCGGAAGAAGGGAAGCAACAAGCTTTTCAAATTATCCCGACACAAGTATTACCTGAATGCAGCACGGAAAGAATTAAGTTGTATTTTGCGACAGAGCAACCTCCATGTCGTTGCGGATTAAGTGGGGTTATCAACGGACCTGATAGTTATAAGTATGAAAATTTAACAAACTTAACAGGTGATATATTCTTCTCGGCAGAATGGAGCCATGATGGAAGATATTTGTATAGAAAAACTTTGTTTAGTAGAAAATTTAGAGAATTGGTTATTAAAAACAATATATCTCGTGAGGTAAAAGGCGAGAAGGATACGAACTTTGGACCAATGGATTGGCTATTTGATCCTGTATTATTAAAATAATTCAAACTGAATCTGATATTAAGGGATGAGGAAGTGTTTATTTTGTTTAGAAAGATAATATCTATTGTTGCAATCTTATTTATCGTTGCGTTGGTACTTTCAAATTATTTTAATAAACCTGACAAAAAAACATTTGTCATTACCCTAGAAAGAGGGAGCTCGTTGAGTTAGATAGTAAATTTACCTCTAACTTCCTTAAATATGTTATGATGTGAAAACAGTCGTGTTGATTAGGAAAAATAGGTTTATTATTGAGCAATAAAAAGAATTTTTTGTTGCTATTTTGCTAATATATTCTCATTTTTAACTGATTGTAGCGTAGGGCTACTCGACTCCCGCGGGAATGCGAGACAGACGAGACCCTGCACGGAGCGTAGCGGAGGAAGCGGCTCGACGCTCGCCCGCAGGAAAGCGAGTAGCCCGTAGCGGAAATCAGCGCCTTCTAATTAATTAGGACGGATAAAAATGGTTAATCAACATACATGATGTGAAAAATAAAACAACATGGCATGACTAGTTTTGAGGTGAAGTATGAAGTGAAGAAATGGGCATATCCTTTGGCGATATTAACGCTAATTACCTTTTTTGTGTTACGCGCTACTTATGAAAGTGAGTGGATCATTAATTTTGATAATAAAATGGCAGATCTATTTTTCGGTAATCGTTTTATAGAGTTTTTTCATTATATAGGAGAGCCGGCATTTGTAGTAACTGTAGCGATATTATTAGTTGTGTATTTAGCATGGAAGATAAAAAATTACCGAGCTATATTATTTGTTTTATTAACAATTGCAGCTGGAAACGTTCTTAACCAATTATTGAAAAAATGGGTACAACGACCAAGACCTGAAATTGAAGAACAATTAACATCCTTTAGCTTTCCATCAGGGCATTCTATGACAGGTATCTTGTATTTATTTACAATTGCTTATATATTTTCGGAGAATAATAGTAAGGGACGTAAGACGTTGCTTTGGCTTGGGGCAATTATATTAACAGTGCTTATTGGCTTGTCTCGGGTTGCTGGAGCTCGTCATTTTGCTTCAGATGTATTGGCTGGATGGAGTATGGGGTATACTTGGTTCATCATCTGTGTCATTTGGTATGAACGTCGCAAAAGACATTTTAAAGTAAATAATAAATCATGAACCTATAAAGGGAGCCGTCTTAAATGGAGACAGGCTCCCTTTGTTATGGTTATTTTGAAATAGCCTTTTCTACCTTAATAAGCTCTTTTACAGCGTCTAAGCAGTCATAGAATGTCTCAAAGTGCTTGTAAGGAATATGAAGGTCTTCACAGCGTTTAATAAGATAATCCCTAGCAAGTACTAAATCTGCCTGTTTTGCAGCCTCAAAATCAGAAAGGGAATCTCCAATCACGATTTTAAAATGATCGCTCTGTGCCACTTTTCGCATGACGCTTGGTTTGCAGCAGCCACAGCCCTGTGTCTCAAATTTTTCACATTCTTCATCACAGCTATTGGGAAAGACGAGCTTAATTTGTTGATCTGAAAAATCGGCGCTATTGCAATATATACCAGAAAAGGGGCCGTATTTTTTTAGTAGTGGCTCAATGAAAAAATCGACACCACCACTAACAATGTAAAACGGAATATGTTTCTCTCGTGCAAAACGAACGAAATCGCCAAAGCCCTCACGTATAATGGCTGTATCCAGTAAATATTGAATAACAGTATCCTTTTGTTCAGTTGATAATAGCTCGAACATTGCTGATACGCCATCTTTAAAGGATATTGTTTGTTTCATCATTGCTTTAGCAATTTTCTCAGATTCCTCTGGTACGAATTGAGTCATAAGTGAGACGATATTATCAGTTTCTGTTATCGTGCCATCAAAATCACAGAATATAATTGGTTTCAAGCTACTTCCTCCTTCAAAAAGAAACGTCTACTTTTACAGTAGACGCCCAAAATTTACCTGTACACCATATTCATCGGCTTTTGTTAAGATAATTTGATGCTCTGGGAATTGATTTTCCATGGCATTTACGAAATTCTGTGCAGTAGCAGTAGGGATGATGGAAATCAGCGTTGGTCCTGCTCCGCTTAAGGCTGTTCCAAATGCACCGTTAGCCTTTGCGGCTGCACGAATTTCTTTATATTGTGGAATTAGGTTGGCACGGAAAGGCTCATGAAATAAATCTGTTTCCATATAGTGTCCGGCACGCTCAAAATCACGAGCCATTAATGACGCAGCCAACATATTAGCATTTGCAGAAGCAAGCACCGAATATGCTCGATCAAATTGTTCTGGTAAAACAGAACGAGATTCACTTGTTTTTAGTTCGACATCGGGTACATATACAACAAAGGAAGCATCAATATCATTTACATGGAGTGTATCCACAACACCGTTCTCATCCATTGATGAAATTGTTAATCCTCCTAATACGGAAGCTGTTGCATTGTCTGGGTGTCCTTCGATTTGTGAAGATAAATTGAGTTTATCCTGTACAGTTAAGCCTAGCGAACAGACTTGATTAGTAAGTTCAATTCCAGCGACGATGACTGCAGCACTGCTCCCTAAGCCACGGGCTAATGGAAGTTCACTTGCCATTTCAACACGGCAGGCAGGTAGCTGCTTACCGTATTGATCAGCAATTTTTTGGGCAATCACGTATAGTAAGTGTTCTTCAAGCTCAAACTCTTTAGGACCATTATCGTCAAGGTGGATAATTTCCCATCTATCTTGTAAAGACACAGTTAGTTTTAAGTAAAGCGACAAGCCGAGTCCTATTGAATCAAAGCCAGGTCCTAGATTGGCTGTGCTCCCAGGAACTGAGATTTGCCACATGTTACTCATAGTACGCCCTCGATATATTTTCGAATTTCTTCCTCATCGTTTTTAAGTGAGACAACATCTACAGTTGAGACGTTCATTGCAGTATCAGGGTCTTTCAAGCCATTACCAGTGAATATTGTAACAACTTTAGAGCCCTTTGCAATTTTGCCGTTTTCAACCGATTTAATAACACCTGCTAATGAAGCCGCCGAACCAGGCTCAACGAAAATTCCTTCAGTGCCAGCAATTAATTTATAAGCAGCTAAAATTTCTTCGTCTGTAACCGAATCAATAATTCCACCTGATTCATCACGGGCAGCCTCGGCAAATTTCCAACTTGCAGGATTACCGATACGAATCGCTGTTGCCACTGTTTCCGGATTTGCAATTGGTTCACCTTTTACAATCGCAGCTGCACCTTCAGCTTCAAAGCCAAACATCTTTGGTAGACCGGAGCCTTTTGCAGCGTCATATTCTTTAAAGCCTTTCCAGTAAGCCGTTATATTACCTGCGTTACCGACAGGGATGCATAGATAATCTGGAGCCGCTCCTAAAGCATCTACAATTTCAAATGATGCTGTTTTTTGACCTTCTATACGGTATGGATTTACAGAGTTTACAAGTGCCACAGGAGTTGTTTCACTCACTTGGCGAACAATATTCAATGCATCATCAAAGTTACCATCGATTTCAATAATTTTTGCACCATACATTGTCGCCTGAGCTAGCTTACCTAGGGCTACTTTTCCTTTAGGGATAACAACTATAGACTGAATTCCAGCACGTGTTGCATAAGCTGCTGCTGCTGCAGATGTGTTACCAGTAGAGGCACAAATAACGCACTTACTACCGTCCTCGATAGCTTTTGCAACGGCAAATACCATACCACGATCTTTAAATGAGCCTGTTGGATTTGCACCTTCGATTTTTCCATAGAGTTCAATGCCAAGCTTTTTAGATAAATTTACTAAATGTATAAGAGGTGTATTACCTTCGTTTAAAGTTAGGGCAGGTGTGTTTTCTGTTACGGGTAAAAATTGTTTATATTCTTCAATAAGGCCTTTCCACATAACGTTTACGATCTCCTTTTGTTCTTATAGAAAGAACAGTTGTTTTTGTATAAAAGACATTTTAACGCAAATCGCCCTATGTTTTCAATAGCATTTCATAAATTGTCGAAACAATTCGGTAATTTGAATTTTACTTGTCACTTTCTTGAAACAACTGTATAGTAAACGTAACAATGTAAAGTCAAGTGTAAAGACAGGTGGTTAAAATGACAACAAATACAGTAACAGCAAATAAGTCTCAACAATCTATTTCTCGCAATAAACTTTTGGGAGTAGCAGGTGTAGGCTGGCTTTTCGATGCAATGGATGTAGGAATATTATCATTCGTTATTGCAGCATTAGCAGCTGAATGGGGATTAACACCAAATCAATCGGGCTGGATAGGTAGCATTAACTCAATTGGGATGGCTGTAGGAGCGTTGGTTTTCGGAGTGTTTGCTGATAAAGTGGGACGTAAGCAAATTTTTATGTGGACGCTAGTATTATTCTCTATTGCAAGTGGCTTGTCTGCATTTACAACTACATTAGCAGCTTTTATGGCACTACGTTTTTTGGTAGGCATGGGGCTAGGAGGAGAATTACCAGTCGCATCAACGCTAGTTTCTGAGAGTGTAGAAGCAAAAGAGCGAGGGCGAGTGGTTGTTTTACTGGAAAGCTTTTGGGCAGTCGGTTGGTTAATCGCTGCACTAATCTCGTATTTCGTTATTCCTACATGGGGATGGCGAGTTGCTTTATTGTTAACGGCAATTCCGGCATTATATGCAATTTATCTTCGCTGGCACTTACCAGATTCACCACAATTTACAGTGAAGGCGGAGTCTAAAAAAAGAAGCGTTGGACAAAATATTCGAGATGTTTGGTCTAAAAAATATGCACGCTCGACACTTATGTTATGGGTGTTATGGTTTACGGTTGTATTTTCGTATTACGGTATGTTTTTATGGCTACCAAGTGTAATGGTTGGTAAGGGCTTTGATATGATTACGAGCTTTAAATATGTTCTTATTATGACGTTTGCGCAGCTACCTGGTTATTTTACAGCAGCATGGTTTATAGAAAAATTTGGACGGAAGTTTGTACTTGTTTCCTATTTAATGGGTACAGCTGTAAGTGCTTTCATTTTTGGTAATGCTGAAACAATAGCAGTACTATTAGGATCAGGAATGTTTTTATCGTTCTTTAACTTAGGAGCATGGGGTGCACTTTATGCTTACACACCAGAGCAGTATCCTGCCATTATTCGTGGTACAGGTGCAGGAATGGCAGCAGCTGTAGGGCGCATTGGTGGTGTTTTTGGACCTCTGTTAGTAGGTTCTTTATTAACGGCTGGCTATGATATTGGCTTTATCTTTGCGATTTTCTGTGGATCTATCCTTATCGGAGTTGTCGGTGTCCTGTTTTTGGGGAAAGAGACGAAGCAAATCGAATTAGAATAATAAAATGGAAAATGTCTTGGATTAACTATCGTCCAAGACATTTTTATATGTTTATGATGCCGATACAATAAAGCGTAATTAATCTGCTTTATTAAATACATAAAAATAAGATATTATAAATTTTTATACAAATGATTTTATGTATCTGTTAGGATTACAAATCCATATAAAATTATAGCTGTTAGATTATGTTGATAAAGATACTATGAATAACATTGATGCAATGTCGTTTTTTGCGAACTGTCGTATTAGTGAGTTAAAGCGTTGAAGATTTTTCTGAAAAGTCATTGTATTCAAATTGTAATCGTGATACTGTATTTTTAATCATAATTTAGCGTCAGTAGGAAACAATCTCCATTCTTGAAATTTCATTGAAAGAAAGGTTGTTAGAAATGAGTATTAATGAAGAAATAAAAAGAAGATTTGTTAGGTTGTCGAAGGGGCAGCGTAAAGTTGCACAATTTGTTATGAATAACCCTTCAGCTGTAATTGGGAACGGAGCAGCTGAAGTTGGTAGACAGGCGAATGTTAGTGAATCGACAGTTATTCGTTTTTGTTATGCGATGGATTTATCGGGCTATGTAGAGCTTCAAGATGAAATTAGAAGCTACTTAATGACTCAAAATGATGAGCTGAGTCTTCAACCTACATATTCTTCAAGTAAGGGAAATACTTCGAGTTTTGGTAAGGTAATGCAACGTGATGTTCAAAATATTCAAGATACGATTCATTTGATAAACGATCATATGCTTCAAAAAAGCTCGAAATGGATGCATGAGGCAGATAATGTTTACATTTTAGGTACTCGTCAAGCTGCGTCCATAGCAAATTGGTTATCGTCCACACTGACAACTTTACGTCCAAATGTGAAACAGCTTCGCTCAGAATCTGATGATATTGTACAGCAAATTAACAGTATGGGGGAGCGTACGACGTTAATAGTTTTTTCATGGGACAAGCATTCTAACGATATTCAAACGATTGTAGAAATTGCAAAGAAGAAAAAGGCAAGAATTATTGCCATTACCTGTTCGGCGTTGTCGTCTTTTCGGGAATATGCAAGTGCATTATTTACACTTGGCATGAAAAAGCAATCTGCATTGGACGTTATTCCAGTTTTGTTTTCGTTTTTACATGCGTTAATTGAGGAAATGGTCAGTCAGGATAAGGCGCAATATGAGAAATATCAGCAATCGTATGAGCAAGTAGAAAATAATTTATTATTCTTAGATGCAGCAAGAGAAAAGCAAGTTTTCTAAATATATATTAACGCGTAGAAAACGTACGATACTTATCTATGCGTTTTTTATATTACAGGGCTACATATAAAAAAGATGTCCAAATAATTTTTAGACATCCTTGAAAAAGAAGCTTATAAAATTTTACTTAAGCTAAATTCGTTAATAAAGGCATCATTTAGTTTAATAGCATTTAGTCGAATACCTTCTTGCTGAAACCCAAGTTTTTTAAACAAATTTAAAGCACGATCATTATGCTCCATAACAGTTAATTCTAAGCGCGAAATATGTCGCTGTTTAGACCAGGTTTCAACTGCCTTCATAAGAGCTGAACCGAGCCCTTGTTGTTGATACTCTTCTTTAACAGCTAAGTGGACTGCTGCAACATGCTTAACTTTAGAGTGTTTATATCCATGGATGACGGCATAGCCAGCAAAAATACCATTTAATATACAGAGTAAAATCGTACGGTTTTTCAGCTGTTTCCAATAGACTAAATCCTTACGAAGCTGTTGAACGGTAAGATCTAATTCATTTTGCATGTTATACATGAAGTCAGTTTGTTGGAAAATTTCTTCTTGCAAATGAATAAATGATCTAGCGTCTGATGCTTCCAATGCGCGAATTATGTATGCAGATTGGTGATCTTCATTTTTAATATTGCTTGTAGTCTTCATTTGTGTACGCGAGAAAGTTACGCTAGTGCCGAGCTTTACATCAATTACATAGTAGCCTGCATTTGTCCATGACAAATAGTGAGAGAGAGGAGGTTTTGTTTTCTTCCACCAGCTCCTATTCAAGTATGCTGCATTTGGTAAGGCTTGTCCCATAATATTTTCTAGTTCGCTAAAAGATAAAGTAATTTCTTGTTGTAATGCTACTTCAAAATAATTTGCTAAAGGAATATACTTTTTTTCCATCTTCTTTGTCATCGTAATCCCCATTTCCTGTATACCCTAAAATATAGATACCTGATGATAGCATAAAATTATGGTTTCTTAAATATGAAAACGCAACTATATATCTATTTATAGTAAATATTTTTAATGAACTATATATTGTTATTATCAAATGTTAAAAATGGGATGGAAAAAGTAGATAAATATAATAAATTTAATAATGTTCAAGAAATAGTCATTTGAGGTAATTTTCTGGCTCATCACCAAAAGTTGTGAATACCATTTTAAAAAATATATGCCCTGTATGTTAGTTGAGGATTAGCGATAGAGGAACGGAAATCAACCACACGTTCTGGTAATGAGCCAATGTTTATCTAGTTATCGAAATTTGAGCATGACAATTTGTTAAAACGTTTAAATACATGAAGGTGTAGGAGAACCTATTCAGACAAACTTTCACTTTATATCATGTTAGCTCATAAGGTATGATAAAATAAAATGCAAATGTTATTGCCATTTAGGAGGAATAAATTTAATGAGTAAAGTTTTAGTTTTCGGACATAAAAATCCAGATACAGACACAATTACGTCTGCTATCGTATATGCATATTTAAAGCAACAAATCGGAGTAGATGCGGAAGCTGTACGTCTTGGAGAAGTGAATAATGAAACAAAATTTGCATTAGACAAATTTGGCTTTGAGGCACCGCGATTAATTTCTTCGGTAGTTGGTGAAGCAGAAAAAGTAATTCTTGTAGACCACAATGAATTCCAGCAATCAGCTGATGGCATTGAAGAAGTCCAAATTACAGAAGTAATCGATCATCACCGTATTGCTAACTTCCAAACGGCTGATCCACTATATTACCGTGCAGAACCTGTAGGCTGTACTGCAACGATTTCAAACAAAATTTTCAAGGAAAATGGCGTAGAAATCCCTGCAAATATCGCTGGATTAATGCTTTCTGCCATCGTTTCTGATACATTATTATTCAAATCTCCAACTTGCACAGAGCAAGATGTAAAAGCTGGTGAGGAACTAGCTAAAATTGCAGGTGTTGATGTTGCTGAATACGGATTAGCAATGCTTAAAGCAGGTGCTGACCTTTCAGATAAATCATTAGAAGATCTTTTATCTTTAGATGCGAAAGAATTCCAATTCGGTGAATATAAATCTGTAGTAGCTCAGGTAAACGCAGTCGATATTAACGATGTGCTTGGCCGCCAAGAGGAACTAGAAATTTTGTTAAACAAAAATGTAGCTGAAAATGGCTTAGACCTATTCTTCTTCGTTGTAACAGATATTTTAAACAATGACTCAACAGCTGTTGCAATTGGACAAGTAGCAGAGGCTGCAGCAAAAGGATTTGGTGCAGAACTTGTAAATAATCGTGTAATTTTACCAGGTGTTGTATCTCGTAAAAAACAAATCGTTCCAGTTTTAACTGACGCATTGAAATAATGGAAAAGAGGTTGTCCTAAAAAAGGCAACCTCTTTTTTTAATCTAGCTTTAATGGCTGCACAGCAGGGCCTTCAAGTACTTCACCTTTGGCATTAAAACGGGAGCCATGACAAGGGCAATCCCAAGTTTCATCGGCTTCATTCCATTTTGTTTTACAGCCTAAATGCGTGCAAGTTGGTGCATTGCCATGTCTAATATAACCAGATACAAACTCCTTTGCTACGAAGCCACCTACCTTTAGCATTTGCATGAACTGAGCCCCAAATTTCGTACGTGCTGGTGAATAAAGAGCCATTGCCCCATCCTCATTCCTTGCCCCAGTTATTAGAGAGGATAGTAAATCTCCAGCTACAAAAGAATTAGAAATTCCCCATTTTCGATAGCCGGTTGCAATGAAAACATGAGGTAAGGACTGCGTAATCCTGCCGACATAAGGTACCATATCAGGCGTTTCAATGTCTTGCGCTGACCATCGATAGATTGGATCCTGATCGAAATGCCCCTTCATTTCATTTTGAATAGCCTCATAATAGGGCTCCGTATTAGTTGTTTCACCTGCAATATGATTAGCTCCACCTAATACTAAATAATGCTCGTCGTTAATGGTAGCCGTCCGAATAGAGCGAGTAGGAGTATCTACGCATAAATATTGTCCTTGCAGGGTATCGGTAATTTTAGCAGCAACCATATAGGAGCGACTGTTAGATAGTTTAAAAAGCTGTAGCCCTTTAAAGGCTTCGATGGGATAGTGTGTGCACAAAACAAGCTTGTTATATTGAACCGACATATCACTTGCGGTTTGTAAGTTATTTTGTGGTATGTTTAATTGCTGAACACGGGTATTTGTATAAATTTTTGCTCCCAACGATTGCGCTTCTTTTGCAAGGAAGTTACAAACCTCTACAGGATTTATTTGAGCTTGCTGGGACATACTTAGCGCTTTTGTTATCGGAAAGGGAAGCTCTGTATCAGAAGTGATTTTCGCCGTAATATTTAATACTTTATAGGCATTCCATTCTTTTAATAATTGGGCATAGCCTTCTTTAGTTTGGCAATAAAGCAATGAATCTACTTGTTGAATACTCTTCTTAGGGAGCAACTGTAAAGCTTTTTCAACAGCCAGTTGATTGAGCTGATAATAGAGCCGTGCCTCATCTACAGAAAGTTTTTCTATTAGATTGCCATAAACTAAGCTGTGTTGGGCAGTTAATTTTCCCGTTGAGTTACCGGTCGTACCATGACTGATGTGGGAATTTGCCTCAAGCAAGACTACATCTACACCGGATTTTGCTAAGACATAGGCTGTGTATAGTCCTGTCAAGCCTCCACCGATTATACATACATCACAAGTCGTTGATTCAGGAAGAGATGTTAGGGAGACGGGATCAGTTGTTGCTAGCCAAAGAGATTGTGTCATACATAAACCTCACATTGTTTTTAAGTTCAGTATGTAGATTGATTTGAAAATTTATGCAATGAAGCATTAAAATTGCCTTAATGTCAGGATTACCGCTACAATGTAGCAAAAGGAGCGTGACTAGTAATGAAAATTGAAATCTGGTCAGATTATGTATGCCCATTTTGTTATATTGGTAAAAAACAATTAGAGCAGGCTATTCAGGATACTGGTTTTGCAGGACAGGTGGAGCTCGTTTATAAAAGTTATCAACTTGATCCAACAACGCCTGAAGATACAAATATGTCTACGTATGAATATTTAGCGAATAAGTACGGGATGACGCTAGAAAAAGCGAAGGAAATGGCGCAAGGTGTTGCTGCTCGTGCGAAAGAGGTTGGCCTGGACTATAATTTCGATAAGTTAATGGAAGAAAATACATTAAAAGCACATCGTTTAGTAAAATGGGCGGAACAGCAAGGGGATGTGACAGCGCTGGTAGAAGCACTGTTACGCAATTATTTTATCGAAGCAAAGCGTATCGGGCAGGATGACGTATTAATCGATATTGCGGAGCAAGTAGGTTTGAATCGTGAAGAAGTGACAAAGGTACTTTCTAGCGATGATTTTAAAACAGAGGTAGAGACTGATATACAAGAGGGGCTACATCTTGGCGTACGAGGCGTACCGTTCTTTGTGTTAAATCGTAAGTACGGTATTTCTGGAGCACAACCTCAAGCAGTTTTTGAAGAAACTTTGCGTAAAGTAGCAGAGGAAGAAGGCTTACAATCTGGATTAAAGGTCGCAGGGTCTGAAGATGGTGGAGTTTGTACAGATGATAGCTGTAAATTTTAATTCTATCGGAGAAAAGTAAAAAATAATAGAACCCGATTACTTTTGAAAGGAAGCCGATCAGATTAGTGGTGAGCCCGATCACTTCCAATATTTCAGCCAAAAGTCTGAGTCTACTAGCGTTGACTTTTAATAGAGAATTTTTTAAGATACTAATATATCTTGAATTCGAGATAAATTAAACTGTGAATTTAAAGGGAGAATTTATATAATGAACGTATTAGTAGTAAAAGCTAACAACCGTCCAGACGGTATTTCAACAAAAATGTATGACACATTTATGGAAAATGTACAAGGTGTAAATGTAACGACTTTTGACGTATTCGCAGAAGACATGCCTTATTTCGGTCAAGATCTTTTCAATGCTTTTGGTAAAGTACAAAATGGTGAGGAGTTAACGAACATTGAATCTCGTCTTTTGGCGGCTAAACAAAAAGCTATGGATGCTTTAACTGCAGCTGACGTAGTCGTGTTTGCTTTCCCTCTTTGGAACTTAACAATTCCAGCAACTTTACAAACTTTCATTGATTATGTATTCCAATCTGGTTATTCATTTAAATATAATGAAAACGGTCAATTAGTAGGTTTAATGACTGACAAAAAAGCTATTATTTTAAATGCTCGTGGTGGTTACTATTCATTACCAGAAGCTCAGCCAATGGAAATGTCAGTTAATTACATTAAAAACGTTGTTGGTGGCATATTTGGGATGGAAATTATTGAAGAAGTAATCATTGAAGGTCATAATGCTTCACCAGATAAAGCTCAAGAGATTATTGCAAATGGCCTAGAGGCAGTAAAAAAAGTAGCTCAATCTTTACAAACTGTAAATGTATAATAAATTATTTATTGATAAAAGTTCTCTCTAATTTGAGAGGACTTTTTTTACTTCTTTCATAGAGGTACGGTAGTGGTAAGGAGGTCTGACATATTGGTACTATGCGCTTTTTATTGATTTACATTTAATAACATCAGATTATAACAAATGATTATGTCATAATATTAATCGATCATTTTTAGGTAAAGTGTTTAGCTATTCTTCTAAAATTACATACAATTAGGACTATTTATTCGGTAAAAATACAGATTAGTATACTATAATAGAAATCGTAGGAAAATATTAGATTTATAGGAGGCTGTTACATGAATAAGAAAATAATAACTAAATTCTTTGCGATGTTACTTATTCTATTCACGGTATTGCCATTTGGACTTTCCGCAAATGCTGCATCAAACGATGTGACACGTGGAGATTACGTGAAAGAATTAGTGGAAAGCTTAAATGTCGAGCTAGGTGATGGTTCTAATCTTGCCTTCACTGATGTCCCTAAGGATTTAGCCCCGTATGTAGAAAAAGCAGTAGAACTGAAACTTATTAAAGGTAAAACTGCGACATTGTTTGGTCCAAACGATAAATTGACACGTCAACAAGCATTTGTTATTTCTGCTCGTGGATTAGTCAGTGAAAACGCTCCACTTTCTGTATTAGATCAGTTTAAAGATGCAGATCAAGTTGCTAGCACACATAAGCAAGATTTAGCAAATGCTGTTTCAGCAAACATATTACAAGGCTTTGAGGATAACACAATTCGTCCTCGTGACTATGTAACAACTGAGCAAATGCAAAGCATTGTTGAACGTTTTGTAGCTGAATACAAATTACCTACATCTGCAACTACAGTGGATCTTCAAATTTTAGGTACAACAGATATTCATACAAACCTTGTAAATTACAATTATTTCTTAGATGCTGAATCAGCTACTGTAGGTTTAGCAAACACTGCTACATTAATTGAACAAGCTCGTACTGAGAACCCGAATACATTATTATTTGATAATGGCGATTTAATTCAAGGAACGCCATTAGGATCTTATAAAGCGCTAGAAAACCCTATAAAGCCAGGGGAGGTTCATCCAGCTATAGCAGCACTTAATGTACTGAAATATGATGGTGGAACTTTAGGAAATCACGAGTTTAACTATGGCTTAGAGTTTTTAGATGAAGTATTAAATGATGCAAAATATCCAGTCGTAAATGCTAACACTTACGATGCTAAAACAAAAAAACGTATGTTTTCACCTTATGTCATTCTTGATAAAGAGGTTGTAGATAATACGGGTAAAAAGCACACACTTAAAGTGGGTGTTACAGGTATCGTACCTACGAAAATTGTTGAATGGGATGCGATCCATTTAGCAGGTAAGGTAGAAATGCAAGAACCAGTTGAAGCGGTAAAAGAAGTTGTACCAGAAATGCAAAAGGCTGGAGCAGACGTAATCGTTGTTCTTTCACACTCAGGTATTGGTGAGGACACTTATGTAAAAGGTGCCGAAAACGTTGGATACCAGATCTCTGAGATTGAGGGTGTCGATGCCTTAATTACAGGTCACTCTCATTTAACGTTCCCAGGGGACTATAAAAATCTTAAAAATGTTGACCAAGAAAAAGGTACAATTAACGGTGTACCTACTGTAATGGCAGGAAGCTATGGTAGCTATCTTGGAGTCATTGACTTAAAGCTAGAACAACAAGGTTCTAAATGGGCTGTAGTAGATGGACAAGGTTCTATCCGTTCTATTAAACAAGAAGGCTTACAACCATCTAAAACAGTTTTAGATGCAGTTAAAGAAGCGCATGAAGGAACGTTAAAGTATATTCGTCAACCTGTTGGTGAGACAAAAGCACCAATCCATAGTTACTTCTCAATGGTTCAAGACGATTCTTCAATTCAAATTGTGACACAAGCTCAAAAATGGTTTGTTGAAAATGAATTAAAAGGTACTGCTGATGAAAACACACCACTTCTTTCAGCTGGTGCACCTTTCAAAGCAGGCTCACGTAACAACCCTGCAGATTATACAAACATTCCTGTAGGTCCGCTTGCGATTAAAAATATGGCAGACATCTATCATTTTGACAATACTGTTGCAACGATTAAAGTAACAGGAGCACAAGCAATTGAATGGTTAGAAATGGCTGCTGGTATATTTGCTACAATCGATCCGAATAAAACGGAAGAACAAAATATTATTGACCCAGAAGCACGTTCTTACAATTTTGATGTATTAGATGGTTTAACATATCAAATTGATGTAACTTCACCACCTAAGTATGATCGTCGTGGTGACTTAGTAGACGAAAAAGCAAACCGTATTAAAAACGTACAATATAACGGTAAACCAATTGATCTAAATCAAGAATTCATCATTATTACAAACAACTACCGTGTTGGTGGTTCTTATGGTGCTACATTCAAAAATGCAGATGGCTCTAACGTAACAAATTATGCGTACGAAAATCGCCAAGCTGTTATTGACTACATTATGGTAAACAAAACAATTAATCCTGCTGCGGATAATAACTGGTCATTTGCACCATTCCCAGCAAATACAAAAATTATTTACCACTCTGCTAAGGATGCACAAAAAGTCATTCCTGCAGGCAGCAATATCGAATATTTAGGAGATACAGAAGGCGGCTTTGGTAAATATTTAATTAAATAATGAAAATGAAAAGGAGAGTGCGAATGAATCGCTGCTCTCCTTTTTATGTCGTTCAAAGGTGGGATACCTTGTTTCTTGAAATGTTAATAAACTAAAATCTCCATTTGCAAGTTGTCCATAATCACGACCACTCATTTTTAATTCTAGACGATCGCCACTTAATAAAGTGGTCATAATTTTAAAGGCAAGTGCATCTATAAGTAGTATGTAGTCATTAGATTCCATGATCATCCGTGAAGTGGTCGGCCATGGTTAATTTCTATGTCTTGCTTTATTTGAGCATAGAGGTACATAGTTTTCCATCAATAAAACCCTTTAATTATTTTTAGTAATTAAATATAAAATAATAAACAAGTTATGATAAGTAAATAAGTTACTTCAAATTTACTTTTCTTAAATTAATCGTTACAATAGAGTACATAAGAGGTGAAAATAATGAATGAGACAAATTTATGTCCTCGTTTAGCTAAAGCAATGGATTTAATCGGAAAACGCTGGACAGGGCTAATTTTATATCAATTATTAGATGGACCACAGCGCTTTAATGAGATTGAATCTGCATTACCTGTAAGTGGTCGTTTATTATCTGAACGTTTAAAAGAGCTAGAAAAAGAAGGGCTTGTTGAACGCAGAGTGTATTCAGAGGTACCAGTGCGTGTAGAATATTCTTTAACAGATAAAGGTCAGGCGTTAGAAGGGGCAATCCGTAATATTGAATCATGGGCAACGAGCTGGCTTTAGTGTAGGTCTATTGGAATTTTGATGGTTGGGTGAACAATCGGCTATTTATGTCACTAGGAATGACCACGAATTTTCTTTATAATATTCATCATCTCTGCACAGGTAGTCTCGCTGTCTGTTAAGTCGAGATAAAAAATACCCTTCATTTTACTTGTCAAATTAGGGTTCTATATCCATACTAGTGTAGGAGTAAGAAGGACGTTAGAAAGGAATTAGCTTCATGACAAAAGAACAATGGGTGGCGGATTTAGCACAGAGCGTTAATCCGGCCAATATTAAGTTAGATGAATCATTACAGCAATATACTATGACAAAATTAGGTGGTAAAGCGGATGTTTTCGTTCTCGTTGAAACAGAGGATGAGGCAGCGACGGTTATTCGTTATGCTAACATGAATAATATACCATTATTAATGTTAGGTAATGGATCTAATATGATCGTTCGTGATGGCGGTCTTCGAGGAATCGTTGTTACATTTTCGCTTTTAGATGAAATTCATATTAATGGTGACCATGTCTACGCGCAAAGCGGTGCGCTTATAAAAGATGTATCAAAGCTTGCAGCAACAGCATCTTTAACAGGCTTTGAATTCGCATGTGGTATCCCTGGTTCAATAGGTGGAGCTATGGCAATGAACGCAGGTGCATATGGTGGCGAAATTAAGGATATTATTATTTCATCAAAAGTGCTAACAAGAGAAGGTGACATTTTAATATTATCGAAAGAAGAGCTTGAACTTGGTTATCGTCAAAGTATCATTGCTAAAAAAGGGTACTATGTATTATCATCCGAATTTCAATTAGCTAAAGGTGTGCAGGAAGAAATTGATGCAAAAATTGCTGATTTAACGTTTCAGCGAGAATCTAAGCAGCCGTTAGAATACCCATCTGCAGGGAGTGTTTTTAAGCGCCCGCCAGGTCACTTTGCAGGCAAGCTTATTCAAGATAGTGGCTTGCAAGGTAAAGGCGTAGGTGATGCAGAGGTATCAACGAAGCATGCAGGCTTTATTGTTAATAAAGGTAATGCAACGGCTACTGACTATATTGCAACAATCGACATGGTACAACGAGTAGTTAAAGAAAAATTTGGCATCGATTTAGAAACAGAAGTAAAAATCGTTGGTGATGACTTATAAAACTCTACGCTCTTCGCTAATGGCGGAGGGCGTTTTTTGAGGAGTGAAACAGTAAATGAAATTTATATCTTGGAATGTCAATGGAATTCGAGCTTGCTTGGGTAAAGGGTTTTTAGATTTTTTCAATCACGTAGATGCAGATTTTTTCTGTATTCAAGAAACGAAGTGTCAGGCTGGACAAGTGGAGATTTCGCTTGAGGGATATGAGCAATATTGGAATTATGCACAGAAGAAAGGTTATTCAGGTACAGCAATTTTTACAAAGCATACGCCACTCGCAGTACGTTATGGCGTTGGTGAGGATGAATCACAAGAAGAGGGGAGAATTATTACGTTAGAGTATGAAGATTTTTACTTAGTGAATGTTTATACCCCAAATTCACAGCGTGATTTAGCTAGACTACCTCTTCGTTTAGAGTGGGAGGATCGGTTAGCGCTATATTTAAAAGAGCTAGATGCCAAGAAACCTATAGTATACTGTGGCGATTTAAATGTTGCACATATGGAAATTGATTTAAAAAATGCAAAGTCGAATGTTGGTAATTCAGGTTTTACATATGAAGAACGTGCAAAAATGACTGAGCTATTGGTAAGTGGTTTTGTGGATTCATTCCGCTATATGCATCCAGATACAAGAGATCACTATACATGGTGGTCCTATATGAATAAAGTGCGCGAGCGTAATATTGGGTGGCGTATTGATTACTTTATTGTTTCTGAGAGGTTAAAAGACAAAATTGATGTGGCAAGTATTCATTCACATATTATGGGCAGTGACCATTGTCCAATCGAATTACAGCTTAATAACTAGTGTCTATTAAAAATCGGTGTACATTTTGTGCACTGATTTTTTTGCTTATGTGATGTGAATTTAAAATTAATTGGAGTAATAAAGATATACATCATTTACATTCAAATACTCATTTGAATATGATGGAATATTATGCTATATTGAAAACAATCAAACGAACATTTGAATGAGGTGAGGAAATGCCAAAAGAAGTATGTGAAGTGACGCATGTTAACGAAGAAGCGGTCAAAAAGGTACAACAGCAAATGCCAGATCTATCAGGAGTAGCAAAGTTTTTAAAAGCATTATCTGATGAAACAAGACTCAAAATTGCATATGCCTTAACGGTCGAGGATGAATTATGCGTTTGTGATGTTGCCTCCATTATTGGCTCGTCAGTAGCAACAGCATCGCATCATTTACGTTATTTGAAAGATAATAACTTAGCAAAATCGTATCGTAAAGGAAAGCAGATGTATTACTCTTTAGCTGATGAGCATGTGTATCAAATTGTAACGGTTGCCTACGAACATGTGAAAGAGGGGATTGCAAATGGGAGCGACGCCAACTAAACAAGAATACAGGCTACAAAACTTGTCTTGTGCCAGCTGTGCAGCAAAGTTCGAAAAAAACGTGAAGGCTATTCCAAAGGTACAGGATGCACAAGTTAATTTCGGTGCTTCGAAAATAACGGTTATTGGCAATATTGACGTTAATCAACTTGAAGAAGCAGGTGCCTTCGATGGCATAAAAGTGTCCCAATCGACAGTAAGAACAATTGAAAAAACAACGCCTTTTTATCGAAAAACAGAAAATATTTTAGCTGGAATCTCCTTGCTATTCGTAATCCTTGGATATGTATTTGGAGCAATGCGTAGTGAAACTGAGCCGCTAACTATTGGGATGTTTATTATCGCGATTCTAGTTGGGGGAATTGGCATTTTTAAAACAGGTTTCCGCAATCTAGCACGCTTTGAATTTGATATGAAGACGCTGATGACCATTGCAGTAATCGGTGCAGCCGTTATAGGAGAATGGGAAGAAGCGGCCGTTGTTGTCTTCTTATTCGCTGTAAGTGAAGCGCTTGAAGCGTATTCAATGGATAAGGCGCGTCAATCGATTCGTCAGTTAATGGATATAGCGCCACCAACAGCAACAATAAAGCGAGCGCATGGCGAACATTTCCATGAGATGGAGCTACCAACGGAAGAGATTGAAATTGGGGATATTTTAATCGTTAAACCTGGTCAGAAGATTGCTATGGACGGAATTGTAGTGAGTGGATTGTCAGCGGTGAATCAGGCAGCGATTACAGGCGAATCTATTCCTGTTAATAAAACGGTCGATGATGAAGTATTTGCAGGTACTTTAAATGAAGAAGGTGCCTTAGAGGTACGTGTGACAAAGCGAGTAGAGGACACAACAATTGCAAAAATTATTCATCTTGTTGAAGAGGCACAGGCAGAAAAAGCACCTTCTCAGCAGTTCGTTGATCGCTTTGCGAAATACTACACACCGGCCATTATGATTATTGCCTTACTTGTGGCCGTTATACCACCTTTGTTTATAGGTGATTGGCAACATTGGATTTATCAAGGATTAGCAGTCCTTGTTGTTGGTTGTCCATGTGCACTTGTTGTTTCTACACCAGTTGCTATCGTTACGGCAATTGGGAATGCCGCTAGACAAGGCGTCCTTATTAAAGGCGGTATTCATTTAGAGCAGCTCGGTCATATTGAAGCAATAGCATTTGATAAGACGGGTACACTGACAAAAGGTAAACCTGCTGTAACGGATATTTTTACAGCGAAAGGGATGTCTGAGGAATATGTTTTACAGCTGGTAGCAGCAGTTGAAAAACAATCGCAACATCCATTAGCTAAAGCTATTTTGCAGGCATTGCATGATAAAAATTTAACAGAGCTTATACCGACAGACTTTCAATCCGTAACAGGCATGGGTGCTTATGCAACGGTTAATGGTCAAATAATTTATGTAGGAAGCTTAAAATGGATTGCTACTTTAACGACTGTTGATGAGATGGTAAAAGAACAGGTTAAAAAACTTCAAAAACAGGGTAAAACAGTTGTAGCAGCTGTTAGTAATGATCAGTATATTGGGATGATTGGAATTGCTGATCAATTACGTCAAGAGAGTAAAGATGTCTTGGATAAGTTAAATGGTCTAAAAATAAAGCATAAAGTTATGCTGACAGGCGATGCAGAACCAACAGCTCAGGCAATTGCAACTTCTTTAAATATGACAGATGTGAGGGCAAGTTTATTACCAGCAGAAAAATTAATGGCCATTAAAGATTTACGTGCACAGTTTGGCGCAGTGGCGATGGTAGGAGATGGTGTCAATGATGCACCCGCACTTGCTTCAGCCAATGTTGGCATTGCAATGGGAGGTGCTGGCACTGATGCAGCACTAGAAACAGCGGATATCGCATTAATGGGTGATGATTTATCGAAACTTCCATATACAATTGATTTAAGTAGAAAAACATTACGCATCATTAAAGAGAACATTATATTTGCCCTAGTCTTAAAATTAGTGGCCCTGTTACTCGTTATCCCAGGATGGTTAACATTATGGATTGCAATCTTTGCAGATATGGGCGCTACATTATTAGTTGTTTTTAATTCGTTACGATTAATCAAAACTAAGAAGTAGTAAATAAGATGTAATTCGGTGACAAATGTAGGTCATTAATCTCGCTAAGGAGCTAGTCGTTTTTATACTACTAGTGATTCTTGAAAAAAAACCTTGTTACCGCTATTATGGTTTCAGGAATAATGTAACAATTAAATATAAACGAGGCGATGGTTTGAATATGTCAGATCCTATTTTAGTAAATGTTACAGAGGAAATTGTGCGTGGTTTAGTAAGCTTTCTACTACGAGGACCGGAATATCAAACATTTTGTAAATGTGAAATCTGTGAACTTGATGCAGTGGCACTTACACTGAATGCATTGCCTAGTAAGTATGTTACATCTTTGGAATCCCGAGATGAAGCGTTTAAAGTGATGAATACTCCTGAAAATATCGAACGAATTAATAAAGAGATTATTCATGCATTACATGTGGTAAATAAGCATCCTCGACATAAAGTGGAGCCAACTTCTAGATGAAGCTGGCCCTTTTTTGATTGCCCATGTAGTGTTTTTCTGGCATATGTATTTTCAGTTAACTTTTAAGCCAAGCTTGTAGTAAACTAGAGAGTAAGAAAAGGAAAGAGAGGGAATAGGATATGCCAACACCTAGTATGGAGGACCATATCGAACAAATATATTTATTAATCGCTAATAAAGGGTATGCCCGTGTGTCTGACATTGCTGAAGCATTATCTGTTCTTCCTTCTTCTGTTACAAAAATGGTTCAAAAATTAGATAAAGATGGTTATTTAGTTTATGAAAAATACCGTGGACTTACATTGACGCCCAAAGGAGAAAAGCTTGGAAAACGTCTTGTACAGCGCCATGAGCTTCTAGAGCAATTTTTGCGAATCATTGGTGTAGATGAAGAGCGTATTTACGATGATGTAGAAGGAATCGAACATCATTTAAGTTGGAATTCAATCGACCGAATTGCGGATCTTGTGCAGGTAATGGAAGAAAATCCAGACATCGCGAAAAAACTAGAGGCAACTAAGATACAACATAATCTATAAAGTTTTTTGCGAAAATGATGGTGTGAAGGAAAGGAAGACAATATGAACGAATTAAAATCAGGTGAAGTTGCTACGTTAACTGTATTAGAGCAACAAGCATCGAAATGGATCTTAACAAATGGAGTTGACGAACTACCTTTAAATGCTTCAGAGGTAACAGAGCCACTTGCAGTAGGTGATCGCCTTGAAGTATTTTTATTTGCGGATCGTCGTGGTGATTTAGCGGCTACGACAGCTATCCCAACTTTCGTACAAGGTGAATACGGTTGGGCTCGTGTCCTAAGAGTAGCCGAGCGTGAAGGGGCTTTTGTAGATATCGGTACTTCACGTGAGGTGCTAGTGAAAGCGGAAGATTTACCTGCAATAACAGAGCTTTGGCCAGCACCAGGCGACCATGTATTTATGACATTACGTACAGATCGCAATGGTGATTTATTTGGACGTTTAGCAACTGAAGAAAAAATCTCGGAATTATATGAAGGTGCATTTGATGACATGCACAATAAAAACATTAAGGCACGCCCGTATCGTTTATTACCAGTAGGCTCATTTTTATTGGGCGTAGAATTACCGTACCGCATTTTTGTCCATGAATCAGAGCGTAATGCAGAGCCTCGTCTTGGACAAGACGTAGTTGTGCGTATTATTGATGTAAAAGATGACGGTTCAATGAATGGTTCACTTTTACCACGTAAGCATGAGCGTATTTCTGACGATGCTCAGCGAATTTTAAACTATTTACAAGAGGTTGGGGGCAAAATGCCTTTTGGTGATAAATCCTCTCCTGAAGAAATTCAAGAAATGTTTCATATGAGTAAGGCTGCATTTAAACGTGCATTAGGAACACTTCTGAAAGCTGGTAAAGTGAAACAGCAAAACGGTTGGACTGAAGAAATTTAGGGCATAAGAAGCCACGAAATAGTGAGATGCTAAAGAGTGGGGATACTGCCAGAATAAAAGAAATGACGAGAGACAACATTGAAACCTTCTCGTCTTTTTTTCGTACTAATTACTGTATAATGGCGTACATTATACAGACCAAATGTGTTTTCTAACGAAAGGGGTCACACAATTTGAAAAAAACGTGGATGAAAATACTAACAGCGACTATGTTAGTATTTGGCGTGATGGCACCAGCAACAAGTTTTGCGGCTGATAATACGCCACCAAAAGCAATTGATGAAAAACTAGGCGTACCGATCGTCGTATATGGGGCAAACTTATCTGAGGCTGAAAAAGAGTCTGTTAAAAAATCATTAAAAGTGGATGAAGAGCCTGAAATTGAAGAAATAACAGTATCAGGTCAAGACTTAGTTAAATATATTAAAGATAGTAATTCGAGCTCTCGTATGTATTCCTCTGCTAAAATTACGCGCAAGAATGCAGGAGAAGGTTTAGTTATTGAGATTGTTACACCATCAAATATTACACAAGTTACGTCTGAAATGTATGCAAATGCAATGCTAACAGCAGGTATTGAAGATGCAACAGTACAGGTGGCTGCACCAAAAGCAGTAACAGGTCATTCAGCGCTTGTGGGAATTTACAAAGCTTACGAAGTAACAACAGGTGAAAAGCTTGATATTGATCGTACAGATGTTGCCAATGAAGAACTATCTGTAGCAACTACTCTTGCACAATCAGCAGGGGTGGACGATGCCAAGGTTGCACAATTACTAACGGAAATTAAAAAACAAATTGCAGAATCAAAACCAGCAACTCGAGAAGATGTTGAACAGATTGTGCAAGAGCAATTAAACAAGCTTGAAATTAATTTAAGTGAACAGGACCGTCAATTGTTAGTTGATTTGATGGACAAAATTAGTAAGCTAGACATTGATTTTAGTAAATGGTCTGAACAATTAGATGATATTAGCAATACAATAAAAGAGAAATTTGGCGCACTTATGGAAGATGAAGGATTTTGGGCAAGTGTGAAAAATTTCTTTGCTAATTTAAAGGATACAATTTCTTCATGGTTTAATTAATTCATAGAAAAGAGTCTGCAACACTTCCTCCTGATTGCTAGAGGAAAGTGAGCAGATTCTTTTATTTTTATCATCTTTGTTCAAGGGATTGGATTTTTTAAGTACCACCCACTATCTTTGTAAAAATGTAAAAGGCTATGTTACTATGAAAAAAAGGAGTGGTGAGAAATGGAATTTCAATTACAGCAGCTAGCAGAAAATAAACTTGCTTTTGTCTATGAGCAAGAAGGGGAAAGGTTAGCAGAAATTACATGGCAACAAAAGGGGCAAGTAATGGTAATGGATCACACATATGTATCAGATAAGCTCCGTGGACAAGGTGTGGCCAAAAAATTATTAGATTATGCAGCGGCATACGCCCGTGGAAATGGCTATAAAATGGAAGCTGTTTGTTCCTATGTAGTTGCAGCATTTGAAAAATCTAATGTTTATGATGATGTAAAACGATAAAAAATAAGGCAATCTGCAATTGTTAAGTATGCAGATTGCCTTTTAACTTTTTAGCAAATGTTTTTTGCACCGAAAGCGTAGCGGCAGGTACAGAAGTCATCCACCTCTATAGGTAGTGAGATGAATGCATAATTGATTTCCTATGGCAAAATATCCACGATGCCCCTTACAGTAAAAGGATACTATAAATTAGTGCAGTTAAGACACTCGCTCCACCTATTAATGAAGCCAAATCTACCCAATCATATACTAAGTCTAGATCTTTCATAATAACCACTCTCCTGTTGCTAGTATTAATACATTAATTACCTTTATTCGTCCTTTATAATCAAAAATAATTACATAATTAGGCTCCTCACTATAACGTGTGGTTGATTTCCGTTCCGACTGGGCGCTTTCCTGGGGGCGTCCGATGAGCCGCTTCACTCGCGTTGCTCGCTCCAGGGTCTCATCTGTGACGCTGATCCCCAAGGAGTCGCCCAGCCTCCACTCCAATCAACCTATATCAATTTCGCCTTGGCGTAATTGCGTCCGGATTTTGAATTGTGCCAAGGCCTGCAAATATTTTTTGTGCGAAAGCGTAGTGCTAACGTAGCGGCAGCAACATGTTTTTTGCGCGAAAGCGTAGCGACAGCAGCACCGATGCAGGTCAGTTAGCCGTTTTCGCAGGATGCGAAGATTTTAGGCTAACATCCTTAAATTCATTCCTTTGAAAATCCGTGACATCCGCCAGAGGCTTTATCTTCATTCAGTAGTGGTTGGGAACCTATTGACAGGGAACCACATCCGTATTTATCTCACTACCTTCAGAGGTGGGAGTCTTCTACTGAATAGAGATACAAGGCATATATGATTAATATGTCTTGAAAATGTCCTATGAATTACCGACACGATCTGACAGAAACGAAAGGGATAGAGGATTCTCACCTTATATATGCTGTAACATAAATAAAAATTATGTTTAGTCTAATAAAAATAAGGAAAAGATATAATACGAGCCACTATTTTGGGAGGGATTTATAATGGCAAAACGTAAAGGAACAGGTGTTGTGATTGCAGGGTTAGCTGGATTAGCAGCATCTTATTTAAGTAAAAAAGAAAACCGGGATAAAGCATTAAGTATGTTCAATGGTGCAAAATCTAAATTGGGATCTTATCTGAATACAACGAATATGGACATGCACAAAAACATTTCAGAGCGTATAACTACTGAAGTCGCGACAGAAGCTGGAACATCCCCAACGAAAATAGCTTCAAACGAAATGGTTGCTGAAGGTGGAGGACATACAAGTATTCATTATTATCATGAAGAAATTCATGAAAAAAAGAAATAAATAAAAAAACCTTCTCATTTAAACGTGAGAAGGTTTTTTATGTGTGATTATAATAATGGCTGCAAATACTAACAAAACAACGCCAGTAAATATAAAGCCACTGACAATTCCTAGTGAGAGCCATCCGAGCAAGGAGGAACCTAAGACAACTCCTAGCGAGAAGAATGCATAAAAATAACCATAGGCTTTTCCACGAATCTCAGCAGTTGTTGAGTCGATTAAAAGTGAATTTACTGACGGGAATAAGAAGCCAAACCCGATACCGTAGCAAGCCATTGCAATATAAAGTAACGTACTTGAATCTGCCTGACTAATTAATAATTGACTTACTCCCATTAAAGCAATACCAAGTGCTAAAGTTTTTATTGGAGCAACCTTATCGAAAATACGATTAGTAGGCAAAATAAATACAAGTACAGCAATAATTCCAAATGTACTCATCAAAGTTCCGCTTAAGCGAGAGTCGAAGCCTAAAGATTGCACTTTTAGAGGAAGTAGATAGGCGATAACGCCTTGAGAAAACATTAAAAAGAATGCCCCTAAGAATGCCTTTAATGTAAGTGTATTTTTAAAAAATACGCTTATAGGGATGTTTGTACTTGGTTCAGATTGTTGTTTTTTTATTTGATTGGATTTTAGTAAGAAAAAGGCAAGGATACCTAACAAAATCATAAAGCTTGCTGTTATATTAAAGACAAATGGTACACTAGTACGACTTGCTAAAATACCACTAAATGCAGGACCGATTATGGCAGCAATGCCGACGAACGCTCCGGAAATAGCACTACCCTTACCTCGTTTTTCTTGCTCAGTTGCATTTGCTAAAAATGTGAATGCAGCAGGGATGGTTAGACCAGCAACTAATCCATGTACAAAACGGACTATTAATAGAGCAATAGGTTCGTCTACTAAATTATATAGTGATAATGATAACCCTGTCGTTAATAGTCCTAGGATTAAAATAACAAAGGGACCTTTACGATCTGTTAAGAAGCCAGAAATAATATTACCGATTGTATTGGACAGAGAATACATGCCTACTGCTAGACCAGTTAAGAAGGCTGATGCTCCTAAGGATTCAGCATATGTACTCATGACAGGAAGTTGGGTAAATAGGTCAAAAAATGAAAAGAATATAATTAAATATATAAATTTCTTCATAGTTCCTCCGACAGAAAATTACGTATTTGGTGACATGTCAATATTTGACTACTAAGAAAGCCAAATATAAAACTATCACTTTATTATACCATTTTCGACAAAAAAGAACGCCTAATAAGATTTGACTTAGTAGGCGTTCTTTGGGTTATTAAGCTTTAGCAACTTCTTTTTTCATTGTTTTGTTTTTAGCAAGATTTACGTGCCAAGAAAGTGCTTCCTCTAAAATATGAGGTGTTTGATGGCCGCCAGTTGCTTCTAAAGCACGGTTATAGTAATCCCAAAGTTGTTCTTTGTAATCAGGGTGTGCACAGTTTTCTATAATTAAAGGTACACGCTCTTGTGGTGCAAGACCACGTAAGTCAGCAATACCTTGCTCAGTTACGATTACATCAACATCATGTTCAGTGTGGTCTACGTGAGAAACCATTGGCACGATTGAAGAGATAGCGCCGCCTTTTGCGTATGATTTAGTAACGAAAATACCTAGACGTGCGTTACGTGCAAAGTCACCTGAACCACCGATACCGTTCATCATACGAGTACCAGATACGTGTGTTGAGTTTACGTTGCCATAGATATCTAATTCAAGAGCAGTGTTGATTGAGATTAGGCCCAAACGACGGATAAGCTCTGGATGGTTAGAAATTTCTTGTGGACGTAAGCAAATTTTATCAGCGTATTTCTCTAGGTTACCGTATACTTTTTTCTGTAATTCTTCAGTCAGTGTAATTGAAGTAGCTGCTGCGAATTTAACTTTACCAGCATCAATTAAGTTGAATACAGCATCTTGAAGTACTTCAGAAGCAACAACTAAATCTTCAAATTCAGAATTTGCGAAGCCGTCAAGTACAGCGTTTGCAACAGAACCTACACCAGATTGTAATGGCATTAATTGTTTTGTTAAGCGACCAGCTTTAATTTCATCGCTGAAGAAGTCTAATAAAATGTTTGCCATTGTTTGTGTTTCTTCATCTGGCGGTACGATTAATGAAGGAGCATCTGGCTCTTCAGAAATAACAATCGCTTTAATTTTAGCTGGATCTACTTTGATACCGATGTCACCAATGCGTTGCATAGCATCAGTCATTGGGATTGCTTCACGTTGACCTTGCTCACCTGGTACATAGATATCGTGGATACCTATTAACGCTTCTGGGTGAGAGATATTTAATTCGACAATAATATTCTCAGCATATTCTGCGAAGATAGGTGAGTTACCTACTGAGTTTGTTGGGATAATAAATCCATCTTCTGTAATAGCAACAGCTTCAAGGATTAAATATTTAATTGGTCCAATAATTCCTTGGCGAACTAATTCAGCGTTATGTGAAAGATGAGCATCTACATAAAGGACATCCCCAGTGTTAATTAAATTACGGATCGTTGCATCTCCTTGGAATGGTCCACGTTTGCGGATAACACCAGCATCAGCTAAGTAGTTATCAACTTCAGGTCCTAAAGAAGCTCCTGTATATACATCAATTTTGAATTTTTCGTTTTTAGCGCGCTCTACTAAAGCCATAGGAACAACTTTCGCGTCCCCCGCACGAGTAAATCCACTCATACCAACTACATCACCGTTAGAGATAAGCGCTGCAGCTTCTTCAGCAGTAACAATTTTACTTTCAAGTTCTTTTAAGCCTAGGCGTTTTTGAACATTTGCATCCATTAAAAAATCCTCCCCTAAAAAGTATTGATGGAAACCGGTTACAAAACTAGAAAAAGTTCTGTAAGAATTTTCTGTATATTCGGTTGTAGTATGACTCCAACCATTTGAATAATACTATCACCAAATTGTCACAAAAACTTTAGAAATAGCATTAAAATGAGTAAAAATAGGAAAAATGAGCATAAAAATGAATTTTCGACAGAGAAAACGTTTTAATGTAGAGCTGTATTATTTTTTTGAGAATTTCTTGGCTCATCACCAAAATGTGTGGTTAATTTCCGTTCCGACTGGGCGCTTTGTTGCTGACGCTTCGCTTTCGCACAGAAAACATTTGTTGCTGACGCTTCGCTTTCGCACAGAGCAGAGCTTCCTGGGGGCGTCCGATGAGCCGCTTGGGGCAAAAGGATGTTGGTCACGAAGGCGTTACCACAGGACGTGATGCTCTTAGCCTACGTTCCTCTACCGCTAATCCCCAAGGAGTCGCCCAGTCTCCACTCCAATCAACTAATATACAGAGTGTATATTTTTAAAATTGTCATCTACAACTTTAAGTAATGAGCACTTATAAGCTTGTTTCAGTAAGCAAAAAAGTACAGCGAACAATTTCAATAAGAAAATGCTCGCTGTACTTATAAAAGATTAGAAACCTAAAGAACGACGGAAGTAACTTGCGTAGCGTTGGCTAACAGGAATACGAGTACCATCTTTCATGATTAATAAAAACGTTGAATGTGAATCTGGTTGAATTTCATCAATGTAGTCAATATTAACAATATATGAGCGGTGACAACGTATAAATGAGTCAGGTGCTAAAAATAGCTCAAGATCACTTAGGTTTAAACGGTGATACCCTTCACGACTCATTGTTTTAACAAATGTTTTTCGGAGCTGTGTTTCTAGATAAATGACTTGATCATGCTTGATTGGGTACCAGCAATCATCAATTTTAATTGTAATGTAGTTCGTTAAAAATGCTGATGGCTTTTGTGGGAAGATAGCAGTAATAGCACCTTTAGTTTCGCCTTCCTCCATTAAAGGAATACTCATGCCGTAATATGCAATGCCAAATACATCAGGTTCAATATAAGAGCTTATCTTTTGCCCATAGCTTAATGCTTTGTGAGCTGCTGAACCTTCTTTAATTGGATCGCCAGGCTTGATTTTTAAATCAACTTTCTTGCTCGGTTGGTAATACAAGTATTCGTTTGTATCGGAAATTGCAATGGAAGTATTCTCAGGGAAGAACTCCTTAATAATCTCCATAATTTCTTCTATCTGTTTTGGATCCACTATTAACACCTCGTCTAAACTTTTAAAAATAGTATTATCATCTATTTTACTACATATTCGTATAAATTATATAGAGAAGATTTCGGAATAAAAAAGAGAAATGTCGATTGATGAAATATATAGGTGTTATAACCTTACATAATTTGTAACAAAATTTAAATAATTACTAATTTATTTTGATATGTATATGGTAAAATCTAATTGTGCAACATAAGTTTACGAGGTTTCTACTATATATATATGATAAATTAGCACTAGAGAGAAAGACAAAATGTGGTTGAAAGAAAATCGCAGAATATGGTAAAATTCACTGTATAGTCTATTTTTATTGTAAACTGATGGTTTAGTTGGGTTATTTTTAAGTTATATGCCATATATAATTGTGAAATAGGACTCAGTTTATATTGTCAATAAGGAAAACTATTTTCTTATTTGAAATAAGTAGTTCGGTGTCAAAATTTGTAAAAGTGATTCGAGCAATCTGAGGAAAGATGGGGAAGATTATGCAACTACATCAACATTCTATGTCAGAAACGATATCAAAAAGATACTTCCAAGAAATCGATAGCATTAACCAATACATCGGTGTTGAAGAATTTTTTAATATTGAGTCGAAATTAATATTTGAAATTTACCATTTAGAATCTGCAAAGGCTAAGAAATCTTTGCATGAGTTAATTGATATTCTTTCAATACGTTTTGGCAAACAAGTCATTAAAATTGTTCGGAGCTATTTTTCTGTTTTGTCGTCAATTGTTGCTCGTAAATTGCTAGACAACCAAGTACCTTCGAAGAAAGCGTTTGCTTTTAACGTTGCTTGTAATGATATGATCGAAAATCAGATGAAAGACGCGGAATTTTTACAATTCGCTGATGATTTAATAGATTTCTTTGTCTATTTTATTGCAGATCGCAAGCAACCGACTTTTCGTCATCAGACCGTTAATAAAGTGATAATGTATATAAATGATGAATTGGAAAATGACTTAACAGTGGAAAGCATCGCAAATAATTTTCATATAAGTACTAGTCACTTATCCCGTATTTTTAGAGAACATGTTGGTATTACACTAGTTGAATATTTAAATGTTCGTCGAGTAGAGGAATCTCAATACTATCTAAGGCACACAAATAAAAGTATTACTTCTATTTCAGACCAATTCCATTTCTGTAACCAAAGCTACTTTACCCGCATCTTTAAAAAGTATACTGGGGTAACACCCAAACATTTCCGAGATGAGCTACATCATGAATTTTATCGTTTTGAGATGACAGAGTCGGAGCTTCAAAACATTTAGCTATTTCAGCGGGTGTTCAAAGATCCGCTGAAAAGAGGGGACATATGATGAATAAATAGGATGCGGACGTATTAGCAATGCTAAAGCTCTCGCATCTTTTTTATGCTGAAAACGTAGGGCGGTAACAATAATTAGTAGCACTTGCTATTTGATAAAGATAGATCATATAATGTATACTTCACTTTAGTTGATAAATAATAGTAGGTGGAAAAATGAAAAAATTGAAGCTATTTTCAATGCTTGGACTTGTCGTTTTTGTTCTTAGTGGCTGTCAAGCTGTGCAAGACAAAGAAGGTTTTTTCTATGGTCTTTTTGTAAAACCTATGGAATTTTTACTGGAGTTTTTCGGTAACACTATTTTTTCAGGCAACTATGGTTTAGCGATCATCGCAATTACGGTCCTTATTCGTTTGATTTTAATGCCGATTATGTTAAAAAATTATCGTCAGCAACAATTGATGAAATCGAAGATGGATGCGTTTAAGCCTGAAATGGAAGCTGTTCAGAAAAAAATGAAGGAAGCAAAGACTAAAGAAGAACAAACGCAGTATCAACAAGAAATGATGGCATTATATCAAAAACATGGCATCAATCCACTCAATATGGGTTGTTTACCAATGTTAATTCAAATGCCTATTATCATGGGTCTTTATTTCTCTATTTTATATTCTACAGATGTGAAATCACATGAGTTTTTATGGTTTAGCTTAGGTTCACCTGATATCGCTATGACAATTATCGCGGGTATTGTATATTTAGTCCAAGCACGTGTGTCATTATGGACAGTGCCAGAGCAACAAAAAGCGCAAATGAAAATGTTTATTTATATTTCACCAATTATGATTGTCTTTATCTCAATGACATCTATGGCAGCTCTACCACTTTACTGGTCTGTCGGTGGTGCATTATTGATTCTTCAAACATATATTGGTCGAAAATTCTATTCGGAGCATCCGGAAAAAGTAAAATCATAAATTAATTTATGTCGAGGCGCCTGCGTAGCCTCGATTTTTTTAGGAGGACAGCAAGATGAATAAAAAGTGGCTATCATCTATTCTAGTCGCGTTTTTTAGTATTGCAGCTATTGTATTTATGATTATGGGTAACTTTAATTTTGCAGTATTTGCTATGACTATTATGTTTGCCCTATCGAATGGTTTTAGAGCCAAAAGTTTTAAAGAGCAAGGTTATATAAAAGAGGCAAAATGGATGAAATACATGGCAATCTTTTTCACGGTTGCTTCTATAGCAGTGTTTATTACCATTGTCACAGACTAACCGACTAATTTTAAAATCTACGATGAAAACGTACACCTTAAATTGTGAACAGTGCTAAAATGAAACTATACCAATAAAGTATAACTGTAATCAGTACTTACTGTAGACTTGTTCTTCTACTTTTTAACAAATAAAGAACTCAACTGTAGTACTTGATAACTATAAAAGGGGTCAAAATAGTGAAAAACAAACGTCTACCACTTATCCTTGGGGCTTTGATTTCAGTGGCACTAATTGTATCTATTTTTGTAGTTTATAACTATAAAAATAACCAAAAAAGTAATGCATCAGATGAGCAAAAACTTACAACAGAACAAGCTGAAAAAGACTCGCCTACAATGGAAGAACCGAAAAAAACAACCGAAAACCCTGTGAAACCTGAGCAACAGCCGGATGAGAATGGCTATTTACCAAATCAAACGTTACCAACTGAACCGACATATATTAATGGTATCTTACTAGCCAATAAGATATACCCACTACCATCTACCTTTGCGCCAGGAGAGAATCCTGAGGCACGACAAGCTCTAGATCAAATGTTGGCTGCTGCAAAACAACAAGGGTTTGATTTAGTAGCATTTAGTGGCTATCGATCTTTTGATTATCAAACAAAGTTATATAATAACTATGTTAATCGTGATGGACAGGCTGCCGCTGATCGTTATAGTGCGCGACCAGGTTACTCAGAACATCAAACTGGCTTGGCCTTTGATATTGGGGAGCGTGGTAAAGATGATTTATGGTTGACTGAGGAATTCGGCGAAACACCAGCGGGACAATGGCTAATGACACATGCTCAGGATTTCGGCTTTATTTTACGATTCCCAAAAGATAAAGAGGACATTACTGGATATATGTATGAGTCATGGCATTACCGTTATGTTGGCAGTGACAAGGCAAAAGAAATTAAAAAACAAAATATAACGTTAGAAGAGTATTTAGGTGTGAAATAAAAAAGGGAAGAGAGCAGTTCATCATTAATGAGCTAGCTCTCTTCCTTTTTCTATGTTCTACAAAATAGGTGTTAGTAAGCGGGAAACTGATTCTTTAAATTTAATGAGCGAAGAACGATTTTGGTACATTTCCAAAGTTAATTCAGTACAGTCGAAAATATCCTTCTCAAACAGCTCGGCAAGCTGATGTGAAATCTTTGAGTCATAAATAAAGGCATTAACTTCGAAGTTTAAGCTGAAACTTCGCACATCAAGGTTTGCAGTTCCAACTGTAGATGCTTCGTCGTCAATGATAATGGCTTTAGCATGGATAAAGCCCTTTTCATAAATATAAACTTTTGCTCCTGCATTCAATAATTGTCCAACGTATGAGTAGGTAGCCCAATAAACAAACATATGATCAGGCTTATTTGGAATCATGATTCTTACATCAATGCCTGATAGCGTCGCAATTTTAATAGCATCTAAAAAACTAACATCAGGTATAAAATATGGCGTTTGGATATAAATGTATTTTTTGGCCATATTAATAAGCTTTAAATAACCAATTTTAATTTGTTCCCAGTCAGAATCGGGTCCACTTGAAACGATTTGTAAGCCCACATCGCCTTTTTGGGGAATAGCAGGGAAGTAACGATCTGAGTAACCCATTTTCTGTTGATCGGATGCTTGATTCCAATCAAGTAAAAAGCGTGTTTGTAATGGATGTACAGCACTACCCTCAATACGTAAATGTGTATCTCTCCAATAACCAAACTTCTTCTGTAGCCCAAGATACTCATCTCCAACATTAAAGCCACCGATATAACCAATACGGCCATCAATCACAACGATTTTTCGGTGATTTCTAAAATTTAAACGAGGATTAAGCAGTGGGAAAATGGATGGGAAAAATACTTCAACTTCACCACCTGCATTAAGTAATTCCTTGAAATGGCGTTTTTTAACATTACGTGAGCCCATTTCATCATACAAGAGCCGGACCTTTACTCCTTGCTTTGCTTTCTTAGTAAGTTTATCAACAATGCGTGTACCTAAATCATCTAGACGGAAAATATAATATTGAATGTGAATATGATCTTTCGCTGTTTCGATATCTTTAAGAAGTTGCTCAAATTTATCAGCACCATCATCAAAAATCTCAATGTGGTTGTCTTGTGTTAACACCGCATTATTTGTTTTAAGATGCATATAAATCATTTCTTTATAGTTTTCTGCATTTTCGATACGAAACTCGAATGTATCATCTCGAATCGCTTCTGTCTGATAGCTAATGAGGTTATCAATCCCAATATCCTTGCGTCCTTCCCAACGGAACAAATGCTTTTTTCGTAGTTTTCGTCCGAGCAGTAAGTATAAAACAAACCCACCTACTGGAATGAAAAATAATACTAGAATCCATGCCCATGTAGAAGTAGCATCTTTACGTTCTAAAAAAATTATGACCATTGCTGCTAAAATATTTATAAACATAATTAAAGGTATTGTATATCCAACATCTGTAAAAATACTCATTCCTACACCTGCCTTAACTATATTTTTGCAATATATTTAGTATAACTTACTTTACAGATGGAAAGAAGATATGAAATTTGTAATAAGCATTGAAAAGGATTACCTCGAAAACTAAAGCGAGGTAATCCTTTTAGTAATGCTCCCATTGAAATAAAATATCAGAGAAATCTTTTTGGAGTAGCTTATTACGATTGATGAAAAATTTCCCAACTCCACTATCTGCCCACATAATACCGATTTCGTCATGAGAATCGATTTGGAGCAATAGCACATCATATCGTTGGAGGAGTTGCGATTGGTGGCGAATATCTTCCTCTAAAAAATAGGCATAGCCACCAATTTTAGCTCCTGCTCCTAAAAAATGTTGTAGATAAATCTCCTGTAAATCAACGTCTTCTTGTGGAGGGATTAAGTTTGGTAAATAGTATATCGCACGATAATCTAAAGCAGAAACAGGTTCTTGGATTGGTTGAAATTGTAAAGCTAATTCCTGATGTATAGGGAACCAATCATCTGCTGCTTGTGCTAAAAACTCCTGTCTTGGAACTTCCGCTTCGGAATTTATGGTAGGGTAAAAACGTATTTTGTAAAATTGCTGGAAAATATCCTCATGATAATGATCAGCATTCACGAAAATATTGGATGAAATAAAAAATTGCAGAATCCCTTGAGATGGGAAATCCTTTAATGGTGGCATTTCTGCAAAGTTAATTTGAGCTAATAGCCGCATAGGCTCACCTGTAATATCTTTCGGATATGCTTGGTAATAGGGTAAATAAGGTTTCCCAGCAAATTTACTTTCCGTTAACGTAGTTGAACGTTTGTATGGTGTGATAATCATCGCCGAAAGAAGTGTATTTTCAATTTCAAAACGAAACGATTCTAGCTCTTTGGGAAGTAAAAGATTTGTTGTTTTGTTCATACAGGCCCTCCGATATTCCGCTTTAAGAAGTTAAATATTCCTTGAAGTGTACTATATACTTTAAATTACTATTAAGTAACGGCTTTTTATCCACAAATTATTCAAGTCGTAAAGATTTTTTTGAAGCTTTATAAATAAAAATTAAACTTATTGAAACAATGGCTATTGCTGCCGAAGTATAGTAACCGATATTAGCTTGAACTGTAAATAACCATGTGAAAAATAGTGGACCAAGGATGCGCCCTAAATTATCCATAGAATAAGAAAGGCCTGCAGCAGTCCCATATTGGCCACCCGACTCTTTTGACGAAAGAGAAACGACACATGTTCTAGCAAGTGCATTACCCGCTGTAAAGACACATAGGGCAAGGCCTGCTGTAAATAAGTTAGCTGTTAATGTGAATAAAAGCATACCAGTAGCTGTCAAAATTTGTGCACCTATTAACCAATTTGTTTCGCTTCCGTTTTTAATGCGTCTCACAACGCCACCTTGAATAGCTGCATCTACAAAGCCGCTAAACATAAATAAATAACCAATTTGTAGTGGTGTAATTTGAATTTTTTCAATTTGGAACAATTGGAATGTAGCTTCTACTCCCGCCAGCATAAAAGTAACTAAAAATGAGAACATAAATAAGTAACGTACACGGTATTGCAGCATTGTACCAGCACCTTTTGGCACAATTGCACGTTTATTTGTATCTTTTCGTTTTTCAGGTTCTTTTAAGACGAAACTTGCATAAATAAATAATAGTGCTATTAGTATTGCTGAAGCGATAAATGGCAGTTGCAGGCTATAGTGTCCGAGCATACCACCAATTGCTGGACCGAAAATAAAACCAAGCCCGATGGACATGCCCATGAGACCCATGTATTTATTGCGATCCTCCTCACTCGACATATCACCTATAAAGCCTGTTACAGCTGTATACAGTGCACCCGAGAATAAACCACCCACAACACGTGAGACATATAAAATGGCTAGATTATCTATAAATAATGAGAAAATAACAAAGCTTAGACTAAAACCAACTAAGCCCATTAAAATTAGTTGCTTCCGACCTACCTTATCGGATAGCATGCCCCAAAGTGGTGCAGTGAAGAAACTTGCAAGTGAGTACACGGTTAGTAAACCACCAACGTGTATATCATCCCAGTTTTGTTGAACAACAACCTCTGGTAAGACAGGAATAATAATTCCAAATCCTAGATAGACGAGGAATTGAACAGACATTAATAATAAAATGGCTTTTTTCATACAGACCCTACTTTCATACGATATTTTAGTATGTATATTCTACCTCTCTTGTTCTTGTTATTACAAGGAGACGGAGAATAAAACACTTTTAATGCTTAATAATGGCTTACATTTAACTTCTTTCAGCAAGTGTTTTTATGTAACGTAAGTGAAACGGCAGTTACAAATGTCTTTTGTACCGAAAGCGTAGCGACAGATACAGAAGTCCTTAAAACCTCCGGACGCAATTACGACGAGGCATAATTGAAAGTATAATGTATAAAAAAATGCAGACTGTTAATACTGGAACTATATTGAGGCTAAAAAATAATGACGAATTCAAAATCAATTCACCCATTTTTAATTTTTTGTATCGATTGTCGCATAGTGTATTAACTTATTTCTGGGGTATATTACTAGAAGATATATCGGTATGTGTAGGTTTGATTTTTGATATTTATGGTAAATAGTGAAAAGAAAAATTTTACATTGTAACAAAAATGAAAAATTTTAAAGCTGAGTTAAATGGTATGATAAGGAATGAATAAACTTGTCAGACATCATACACATGCAAAAATGAAACTTTTTTGGAAATAAAACGTTTATAAAATCGAGGAAAGATTGAGGTGGAATGTATGACAAAAGAAGTAGATTTGAAAAAGATTGTTTCGAATTTATCGAAATTGGGTGTAACAGCCACTGTAACAAAGTCTCGACTTGAACTTTTAAAAGTGCTAACACCACCAACACAAACTCCGCAAGTTCAAGCTTAACTCGTTTACAAATGAAAATGGGTAGTCTCAATTACAGAGACTACCCATTTTCTATATCTATCATTCTACTTTAGGGACTATTTAATCATCATCATCGTGAGTGGTAAACATGTAGGTACGATAGTGGTAGCGCATGCTAAAAACAAGCCCTATGGCAAGTGCGTTCCCCATCAATGAACTTCCTCCATAACTGATAAACGGTAGAGGAATACCTGTGATAGGTAATAATTGGATAGTCATGCCGATATTCTCGAATACATGGAATGTAATCATTGCGATAATACCAGCACATACATATGTTGAGAATGGATCTTTTAATAATAGTGTAGTTTTTGTTAAATGATAGATTAATAAAAAGAACATACAAATAACGAAACTAGCACCAACAAAACCCCATTCTTCTCCAATAACTGTGAAAATAAAATCGGTATGACCTTCGGCAACGTAAACTTCACGACCTTTGAAACCCTTCCCGAAAATCTCACCTGAACCAATGGCATTTAAGGAAGTAATTAAATGGTATCCCTCACTAGAAGAATATGAATAGGGATCTAACCAAGAATAGATTCGAGCAAACTGATACGGTTTCAAGCCGAATGCTTGTTCTAAAAAATCCTGCATATAGAGTGCCATCCATAAAAAAGTACCACCTACTGCAGCTCCACCTACAAAAATCGGTAAAATGATTTTCCATGATACCCCTGCTACAATAATGAGAGCAGCCGTAATGGCCAAAAATACAAGTGCTGAACCAAGGTCAGGTTGCTCCAAAATAAGAGCTAAAGGTACTGCCAGTGTGAGAGCCATTTTACCTAGCAATAAAAAGTCCGTTTTTATTGATTTAAAAGGATGGACTTCGTGGTGCTTACTAATAAGTCGAGCAAGTGCTAAAATGTAAAAGGTTTTCATAAACTCAGAAGGCTGTATATTTCCAAGTGGTGTATGATACCAGCTTTTAGCACCGTTAATTTTTTCACCGATTTGTCCTGTTCCTTCTGGCATGAAGATAAGTAGGACTAATAAGGCGATGCCAAAACCGTACATATACCATGACATCTTTTTATATTGGTCAGGCTCGAAAAACATAACAATACTAATAATAACCGCGCCGATGACGTACCATTGTAATTGTTTAGGGACAAAGTTTGTGCCATATTGACCTGATGTTTGCGCCGATGCAATGGCTAACAAACTTATGACTAAGAAGGTAAGAAGTATAAAAGCGAGCGTCCAGTCAAAACGACTCGCAAAATTTCGTTTATTTTCCATACAAGCCACCTATATTAAAATAGTATTTCTGCACAAGTAAATTTAATATAAATTATTTCCGATTCAATTTTTAGTTTAACTTCTTTCAGCAGATAATTTTTGTACCGAAAGCGTAGCGACAGGTACAGATAATTTTGTACCGAAAGTGCAACGTCAGTTACAGAAGTCTCCCATCTCTATATGTGGGCATCTGCCGTAGATATGAGGCAAATATCAATTCCAAAGTTAGCGTGCCAACGAGAAGCTCGGTGCTTGCTTTCAAAGGGCTCTTGAAATTCACTTAGATATTTGTAAAAAATGAATAGAATTATATTCTTTTAAATTTGCTCATTTAGAGTAGTTAACAACAAATGTGCTTTCACATGTTTAACATTCATATTATAACGCAAAAAACACTTTTACGCCTGTGTATATTGTTGTGACGACAATTAGCAGAAAATGTTTCAAAAAAATCAAATTTAGTCTTATAATGTAGTGAAGAATGGGGTGATGGTTGTGGCTAAAAAATTGAAGTCAGCTGAAGATTTTATGTATCATATTTATGTTCATATGAATGATGTCGATAAATTTGTCATTTTTAGCGGGCTTAAATTCTCGCAATTTGTGGCTGCGCTTGAACCACTGCATCACTTACTGTTGTTAAAACATTCCTATGAAGATGGTTCCTTTAATATGCATACACAGTTTGATTATATACCAGATGAGGAAGTACATCGGTTTGTAAAGAAAGCTGCTGAATCAAAAGAATTGTGTTGGGTAGACTTCATGGATGAGAAGAGGCTAGACCAACTAACGCCGATGGAACAAGGAGAATTGCTTTACATAAGTCATAAAAAGGAATCGATTACTTCACCGTTTTTTAACAAATTACAAAATCGATTTGTCTACTATTCTTCAGACTTAGAGAAGATGACTAAAATTTATTTTCGTCATTTAAGTGATTCTGATTTACTTGTTGCCAATGTTTTTAATAGTTTAATTCGTGAGAAGGAACGTAGCACTGGTTTTTGGCGCCGGAAAGTAAAATCAAGTATTCCTTCTATTTCACCTGAATTTTTGCGTGCTTATCGTTCTTTTGCTAAAGATGGGGCGCTGTTATCATTATATCGAATCGAAAAGCCTAAAGTAGCTTACGGTATCGAAATTCGTAACCTGTCAGAATATACCTTCCCTGATGAAGTATGGGATGATTTAAATACAATTTTGAAAAATGAGCACGATGAATTGATTTATATTATTTAACTTCTTTCAGCAGGTGTCCAAAAACCTGCTGAAAGAAGTTAAAGTTCGGACGCAATTATGCCGAGGCATAATTGATTCGTTCATTCTCATTTTGTACGTAGAATGAATATACACTCAAATCTCACCGTCAAAATTACGGTGAGATTTTTATGTCATTAGTCAAGACGTTTCATGATAAACTAATAGTACTCAAGAAGTATGTGGAGGGCACAAAAATGAAAAAAAGAATCGGTCTATTATACGGCGGAAAGTCAGCAGAGCATGAGGTGTCATTGTCGACGGCACGTGCAGTCACTGGAGCTTTGAATTTCGAGGAGTATGAAGTATATCCGATTTTCATTACACTTGAAGGGGAATGGCGCCGTGGTGAGCGTCTAACAAAACCAGCAAGTACAATTGAAGAATTACAATTTGGTAATGATGCAACTGTTTTGGAAAATAATATAACAGATTTTTTAATCGATAATAATGGTAAAGCTATACAATTTGATGTAATTTTCCCATTACTTCATGGTACAAATGGGGAAGACGGAACAGTTCAAGGTTTACTAGAGGTTCTAAATTTGCCGTATGTAGGAAATGGTGTGTTAGCATCATCAGCTGGCATGGATAAAGTAATTATGAAGCAATTATTTGAAATTGCTGGTTTACCACAAGTGCCGTATACGTACTTCATTCGTAGCGACTGGGCTAATGAACAGGGAGCGATCATTGCTCGCTGTGAAGAAAAATTGGATTGGCCGATGTTTGTGAAACCTGCAAACTTGGGATCGAGTGTCGGAATTAGTAAGGCAACAAATCGCGATGAATTAGTGAAGGCTATCGAAATAGCCTTACAGTATGATCGTAAAATTGTAGTTGAGCAAGGTATTGTAGCTCGAGAAATTGAACTAGCTGTGCTAGGGAATGACTTCCCGGAAGTTTCTGTACCCGGTGAAATTAAACCAGTAACTGAGTTTTATGATTATGATTCGAAATATAAAGATGGCTCAACAGCTCTTATTATTCCTGCAGAGCTTCCTGAGAATGGAGTATCAAGTTTACAGGAACTAGCAAAGCGTGCGTTTAAAGCTATTGATGGAAGCGGTTTAGTTCGTGCGGACTTTTTTGTGACGGCAGATAATAGCATTTTTATTAATGAAGTGAATACAATGCCAGGTTTTACACCTGTTAGTATGTATCCGCTTCTTTGGCAACATACAAATGTAAGCTATCCAGAGCTTATTAATCGTCTGATTAATTTAGCAATTGAGCGTTTTGAAGAAAAACAACAGCTTCACTATAAAAAAGACTGAGTGGGATTATTTTGAAAAAAACATTGAAGCAGTTAGCTGCATGGTTAAATGATGAAGTACCAGCTTTTGGCGATACAGTTGTATCAGGAATTTCTATTGATACACGAACAATTCAACAAGGGGATCTTTTCGTACCATTTCGTGGGGAGAAGGTCAATGGACATAAATTTGTTCTGCAAGCTTTTGAAAAAGGGGCAGGAGCTTCTCTTTGGCAGAAAGATGAACCGAATCCACCACAAGGTGTACCATTGCTTTTTGTAGACGACTCAGAGCTTGCGTTACAGCAAATGGCAAGTGCCTATCGTAATGAGCACAAGGCTAAATTTATTGGGATTACTGGTTCAAATGGTAAGACATCCACGAAAGATATTTTAGCAGGAACGCTTGCACCATTCTTTAAAGTACAGAAGACAATTGGGAATTTTAATAATCAATTAGGCTTGCCGATTACGGTTTTACAGCTAGATGAAGATACGGATGTTGCCGTGCTTGAAATGGGTATGAGTGGTTTTGGTGAAATTGAATTTTTAACGAAACTTGCTCGTCCACATATGACAGTGATTACTAACATTGGCGAGGCTCATATGCAAGATTTAGGCTCACGTGCGGGAATTGCTAAAGCAAAATTTGAAATCATTCAAGGGATGCAATCAGATGGAGTGCTATTTTATGATGGTGATGAACCATTGCTTCAGGAGCTTGTTGCGCAAGAGCAACAGTTAAATGCAATGGCATTTGGCTTAGAGCACGGTAATCTATTGTATGCTGACAATATTGAGGCTACTGCTGATGGTAGTAGCTTCACTACACATGGTGTGATTGAAGGAGATTTCTTTATTTCAGTTCTCGGGAAGCATCAAGTAAAAAATACGTTAGTTGCTATGTTAATTTCTCAAAAGCTAGGTTTAAATGATGACCAAATTCGTGCATCCTTAAAACAAGTGGCCCTTACAGACATGCGCATGCAACAAGTACAGGGAACAAATGGCGCATTGTTTATTAATGATGCATACAATGCAGCTCCAACTTCTGTCAAAGCAGCTATTCAATTTATAGCGTCGACAACGATTCGCCCAGAAAAATGGCTTGTGTTAGGTGACATGCTTGAACTGGGACCAAACGAAAAGAGCTTCCATAAAGACTTATCGGAGGATATCCATGCTGAAGAAATCGCTTATGTATGCTTATTTGGTCCACGCATGACTTATTTAAATGAAGTATTAAAAGAACGTTTTGATGCGGATCATTTGTTATATGTAGAGGATGATTATACGCCAATTATCGAAAGAATACAGCAAGCTAACGAGGAGTCCATCATCTTACTAAAAGGCTCTCGCGGTATGAAATTAGAAACGATTTTACATGCATTTACTGAATAAGATGAAACTTTTATCAGAGGGGATGAAGACCCTCTCTGATTATAAGAAATCGGTGGGACACTCTCTCACCGATTTCTTCATATTATCTTAAGTTTATATTTAGAGGTGAAAGCAATTGTCAGTAGGTGTGTTATGTATACATGGATTTTCCGGAGGACCTTATGAAGTAGAACCTTTTACTACCTATTTACGTGCGCATACAAATTGGCTAATTGAACAACCTACTTTATCAGGGCACGGGGAAGAGTTGCATATGCGTGGATTCACTGCTAAGCATTGGCTGATGGACGCCGAGTTGGCTTTTCGTGCTCTTGCCAAAAAGGTAGATGAAGTAATAGTGGTTGGGTTTTCAATGGGAGGCATTATAGCGTTGTACTTAGCCAAGCGTTATAAAGTGAAAAAGCTCGTGTTATTAAGTGCTGCTGCCAAATATGTGAGTCCTAAGCAACTGGTCAAGGATTTTAAAATGCTTGCTACAGAGGCATACAATCGTAATCTGTCTAATAATGAGCTGTTTTTGCGCTACCGTCATAAGTTTAACAATGTACCTTTAGCGTCAACAATAGAATTCATGAGGCTTGTCCGAATGGTGGAGCCATATTATAAAGATATCCAAATTCCGGTGTATATTGTACAGGGAAAATTAGATGGTATAGTTCCCTATCATACTGCTCAATTTCTATATAATACATTAACCTCGAACGATAAAACTTTGTATTTTTCTGATAAAGGGAAGCATCATATATGTTATGATGAAGGTTGCTCTGAATGGTTTCCGCAGGTTTTATTGTTTTTAAAGGGCTCCGCAAAGTAGTCAGATTATTACGACTCATGCGTTATCGTTGCATACGGTTTAAAGCCATGTTAGACTAGTGTAAGCAATGGATACATTTTGTGCGAAGACTCTTCATACTTTGGTTGAAGAGTACTTTTTTTTGAACACAACGGTTTTATTCTAAAGTGAAAAATTACGACAGAATCGAACCGCTCGGTAAAGACCGGGCTTTCCTTTTCATATAAGAGAGCTCTATGTGACATCATGTAGAGAAAATTTTTAAGTAACGGAAACGTTCCACAACACAGGCTCGAATTTGCCGACAACTTCATCTGAAAATGTAACCATTTGTCAACTTAAAAGCAGAAAAAGGAGATTGAGAAGTTTGACAAATTTTTCAGAATTAAATATTAGCGAATCTACATTACGCTCAGTAAAGCGTATGGGATTTGAAGAAGCAACACCAATCCAAGAAGGTACTATTCGTTTTGCCATTGAAGGTCGCGATGTATTAGGCCAAGCGCAAACAGGTACTGGTAAAACTGCCGCTTTCGGGATTCCACTTATTGAAAAAATCGATCCAAAAAACCCTAATATCCAAGCACTTGTAATTGCTCCAACTCGTGAATTAGCGATTCAAGTTTCAGAAGAGCTTTATAAAATTGGTTATGACAAACGTGTGAAATTATTATCAGTTTACGGAGGTCAAGAAATCGGCCGTCAAATTCGTGCACTGAAAAATAAACCACAAATTATTGTTGGTACTCCAGGACGTATCATCGATCATATTAACCGTCGTACGTTAAAATTAGAAGATGTTCAAACATTGGTGCTTGATGAAGCAGATGAAATGTTAAACATGGGCTTTATCGATGATATTAATTCAATCTTAGAAAATGTGCCTTCTGAACGTCAAACATTATTGTTCTCAGCAACAATGCCACCAGCAATTCGTAAAATTGCTGAAACATTTATGCATGATCCAGAAATCGTAAAAATTAAAGCAAAAGAATTAACAGTTGATAACATCGATCAATATTTTGTGAAGTCTGCTGAGCGTGAAAAATTCGACATTTTATCTCGTTTATTAAACGTCCACCAACCAGAACTTGCTATCATCTTTGGACGTACAAAACGTCGCGTGGATGAGCTTGCACAAGCGTTATCAATTCGTGGTTACCTTGCTGAAGGAATCCATGGTGATTTAAGCCAAGCGAAACGTATTTCTGTGTTACGTCAATTTAAGGAAAATAAAATTGATATTCTTGTGGCAACAGATGTAGCGGCTCGTGGTCTTGATATTTCTGGTGTAACACATGTTTATAACTTTGATATTCCTCAAGATCCTGAGTCTTATGTTCACCGTATTGGTCGTACAGGTCGTGCAGGTAAATCAGGTCTTGCAGTAACATTTGTAACACCACGCGAAATGGGTTACCTACGTATTGTAGAAGAAACAACGAAAAAACGTATGACACCACTTCGACCACCAACATCGGACGAAGCTTTAGTGGGTCAACAACGCCTATCTATGGAGACACTAGAAGGTCTTATTGCGAACAACGATTTAGGTGATTATCGTATACTTGCGACAGAATTACTTGAAAACCATGATGCAATCGATGTTGTAGCTGCTGCACTTCGTTCATTAACAAAAGAGCCAGATGACTCGCCAGTAACAATTACTGAAGAACGACCATTACCAATGCGTCGTGAGCGTTCTGGTAACCGTGGCGGAGGAGATCGTGGACGCGGTGGTAACCGTAGCTTTAATGGACGTCGAGAAGGCGGACGTGGCGGAGATCGTCGTGGTGGAAGTGGAAATGGAAATGGAAATGGAAATCGTCGTGATGGCGGACGCCGTGACGGAGGTCGCCGTGAAGGTGGACAAGGTCGTTCACGTGCACCAAGACGCCACGAAGATTAAAATGACCTTTATTAGAATGATTAAACCTTACAGTCGAAGGACTGTAAGGTTTTTTTTATCATAGTTGTTGTAGTATACATAAAATGTGGAATGTGGAGGAATAATCTACACCGACACAGATAAAAAGCGAGAGATTTTCTTACCTGATAGGATCTTTGGTAAACAGAGAAAGGAGAAGCCCACCAAAACAGTTGAGGATGCTACGAATTGTGCCCCATCCCAACGTGTGCTGTAAAACCATTTTTTTAGCCTATCACCAAAACTAGGAAAGCGCCCAGTTGGAACGGAAATCAACCACGTGTTATGGCTATAAACCATTTTTTTGCATATTTTCGAAACAAAACGATTACTAATTTCGTATACAAAGTTATAGAAAGAGAGGGAACAACTTTGAGAGCAGAACCAATTCATAAAATTTCTCGAAAAGGGTTAACAGTGTGGCGTTTATATGGAGTATTGCAAACGTTACTGCTATTAATCATAGCCGTGTTAGTATGCTACGGTACCTATTATTTTGAATGGCCATCATTTATTTATTTCATTGCAGTTGCTGTCGTCATACTAAGTGCTGTCCTATCTGCTTATCTATTTCCAAAGATCAGATGGGAACGATGGCGCTATGAGGTGCGTGAAAATGAGATTGAGGTGCAACATGGTCTATTTGTTGTTAAACGTACACTCATTCCGATGGTGCGCGTACAACATGTTGATACGACACAAGGGCCGATATTAAAAAGATATGGTCTGGGTAATATTTCAATATCGACAGCGGCAACTGTACATACAATCCCAGCACTTGTCATGGAAGAGGCTGATGGGCTTCGGGCACGTATTTCGGAATTAGCAAGGGTGGCGGAAGATGATGTCTAAGGAAATAAATCGTTTACACCCAGTATCGGCTATTATTACAAGTGCGAAAGCATTAAAAAGTATGATTATACCTGTTGCCATTATTATTGTAACGAATGGTTTTAATTTTTCTTTTAATTTTCATAGTGAACATTTTTTTCAAACGGTTTTATTGTTCGGTGTATGGGGAGTAGCTGCTTTACTTTCGCTTGTTAGTGGTATTGTTAAATGGCGTACATTTGTTTATTGGTTTGAAGATGGAGAGTTACGTGTAAAATACGGCTTGTTTGTTAAAAAGAAACGTTACATCCCGTTTGAACGTATTCAAAGTTTAAATTACAATGAGGGTATTTTACATCGCTTATTAGGCTTAGTAAAGGTGCAGGTTGAAACTGCAGGAAGTAAGGATGGGAAACCTGAGGTAGAGTTAACGGCAATACGTAAGGCAGCAGCAGATGTCATAGAGTTGGAAATGCATCGTGCAAAAAACCAAGTAATTGAACAAACAGCTGATGAGCGATCACTTCCAATAGAAGAGGAAGTATCGATTCCAACGATTTATCATATGTCTATACGTGATTTACTTGTATTGGCAACAACTTCAGGGGGTATTGGGGTCGTGTTGTCGGGACTTGCAGCAGCCGTCTCTCAGTTTTCAGATATAATCCCATATGAAACGGTCTTTCACGAGCTAGCTGACTTCGTGAAAATTGGTGTATTTTTAGTTGCGCTAATAGTGATGCTTATCCTCATTGTGGCATGGGGTGTGTCAGTAGTCATTACGCTGATCAATTATTATGATTATACAGTCCGAATTGAAGATGAAAAGCTTATTATTACAAAAGGGCTGCTTGAGAAAAAGCGAATTACATTGCCTTTAAATCGAATTCAGGCCATTCGAATTGTAGAGAATCCATTGCGACAATGGTTTGGCTTTGCAACTGTAGTTGTTGAAAGTGCCGGAGGAAACGGTGAAGATGGGAAAGATAAAAAAATTACGCTATTCCCGCTTATTCAGAAAAGGGATTGTTTGCAAACGTTAGAACAGCTCTTCCCAGAGATGAATTGGCGTCCAGAGTTTATTCGTACACCAAAGCGAGCTCGTTCATTTTTTTACCGAATTGATTTTATTTGGCTCGTACCTATAATTGGAGCATGTAGTTATTTCTTATATCCGTATGGGTTGCTTTCATTGCTGTTAATTCCAATAATGATTTTACTTGGTATTTGGCAACATAAAACGGCTGGTTATAAGATCGATAGAAAGCAATTAACTATGCAATATCGTGTGTTCAGTCGCATAACAATTTTCATGGAGAAAAAACGTATACAATCTATTGAAAGTACACAAACATATTTCCAAAGAAGAAAAAATGTTATGTCTATAAAAGCAACGGTAATGTCAGGAATGACTGGTATGACAGGGAATGTACCGAGCTTAGAGCAGCAAGATGCTGAATCAATATTATCTTGGTATGAACATTAAATTTACTATCTGGCTAACCCTTACAATTTATAGTGAGGATTAGCTTTTTTTATCTGTAAATTTAGGGAAAAACTGTATATAATAGAGTAGTGAAATAAACAGAATATGCGGAATTTTATTTAAATATAGTTCATCCAAAAAAGCGCATTTAAAATTGCTGGATGTAAGTGATGTAGATAGATTGAGGGAGACATTGCGAGAATGACTAGCCTTTGTAGATCATGGTAGAGGACTCAAAGTGATTCGTAAGCTGAGTGGAACAATAATAAAGAAAGCGAAAGAAAATATGAAATTGAAGAAGATGAGGATGACGCTCTAGCTAAAGCAGAAGAGGAGTATTCTCCAGTGATAGCTTATCACCGTAAGAAAACTCCTCTTCAAGATTGTTATTTACCTGCCATCTTTTGTTTGCGCCAGCTTAAAATTCTTTTTGGGTGTAAGTAAATGAGTCCAAGAAGGAATCCTGTTACTAAACCACCTAAGTGAGCATAGACATTTACATCTGGTTGTAAAAAAGTCATAATAACACTGATAATAATGATTGGTAAAATAAGTTTGCGAAGCATAGGCATTGTGCGGCGTGTATAATATACAAGTGCCCCGAATGCACCGAATATTCCAAATATAGCTCCGCTTGCGCCGAGACTTCCATAACTACTTTCATGAAGTAGATAGGTTGCCATGTTTCCTACAATCCCAGATAATAAATAAATCGTAATAAAGCGAGCCTTACCAGCGATTTTTTCAAGCTCTGGTCCAAATAAAAACAGTGAAAACATATTAAAGAACACGTGAGAAAAGTTAGCATGTAAAAACATTGCAGAAAAAATACGCCACCATTCACCGTTTTCAACAAGGAAGTTCACTTGGATTCCGTAATTTATTACGAGTGTTCCTATGCCAGGTAAAATAGTTATTACATAAAGAACTAAATTAATCGCTATTAATGTTGAAACAACAGGGTAATACTTCGTATATTGCTTAAAATTTTCTGTTCTACTAAACATGGCTCCACCTCAATTTACAATTATTATACATGGCTTTCGGGAAATAGGAAAAGGAGAAGTTCATATGATTAAAGGAATTGGTCTCGACATTGTAGAGATCGACCGTATTGTTAAAGCAATGATGAGAACAAATAAATTTAAAGACCGCATTTTATCTGAAAAGGAAAAAGTTTTGTTTGATACACATTCAGAAACTCGTAGAATAGAATTTTTAGCTGGACGATTTGCTGCAAAAGAAGCATTTTCAAAAGCATTAGGAACAGGTATCGGTGAAGAATGTAAGCTTCATGATATTGAAATTTTAAGAGGGGAAGCCGGTAACCCAGTTTTATATTTTAAAGGCGAACTAGTAAATGGTTTTGTTAGTATTACCCATACTAAGGAATACGCAGCGGCACAAGTAATATTATTACAATAAATAATGATAAACACAGCTTTCGCCATATAAAACATAAAAAAGGCTCATCACCAAAACACCAAAAAAGTTGTGGATGGCATTTGTCCGCCTACAGGAAAACGCCCAGTCTGAACGGAAATCAACCACACGTTATGATGATGAGCAATTGAAAAGTAAATAAATTTCTGATAAATATATTGCCTTTTCTTCAAAAGACATAACTGACAAATACGGTTCATATATTGTCGTAGTGGATTTGAAAGAAGAAAGGGTGAAAGCGTGGGCAACCGTATAGTTAAATGGCTCGTCTTACTTTGTACGATAATACTTTTATCGGCATGTGGTGCAACCTCACAGGAAAAAGTGTTGAAGAAAGTAAATGGAAAATGGGCAGAGACAAATGGTTATGAGTTGAACGCTACGATGGAGATTAAATCTGGTGGGGAGCCGAGAAAATATGATGTAACAGTTTGGCATACGAAACCTGATTTCTATCGAGTAGAAGTAGTAGAAAGTGGGAAAGATGTTTCACAAATGATTGTGCGAAACGCAGATGGAGTTTTTGTAGTCACACCTACTTTAAACAAAATGTATAAATTCCAAAGTGATTGGCCAAAGAAAAATAGTCAGGCTTATTTAATAGGGGCACTAGCAGAAGATTTGGCTGAAGATAAAAATTTAGTCATGAAAGAGGAAGACAAAGCATATATATTTGAAGCGGCTACTAGAAATAGCTATAAAAATAGTATGCCTCATCAAGTTATAACAGTTGATAAGAAAACAATGCTACCAACTTCCGTAGTAATTATGAATGATGTAAAAGAAGAGCAAATTCGTATCACATTTAAAAATATAAAATTAGGTGTCCAACACGCAGCTAAAGAGTATGCGGTTGAGCAATTTACGGAAAAAGATGAAACAAAAGGTGAACAAGCTGCACCTCCAGCAAAAGATAGCAAAGACAGCAAAGAGAACAAAGAGAGCACAGACAACAACGAAGGCAAAGATGAAAAAGAAGGAAAAGAAGCAGTAGGTGCTGAAGTCGAATATAAAGAGTTCCAAACACATTACCCTGTTGTGAATTGGGCGAAGATGGTGGATGAGCAAGTTATTCAAGATGGTGGAATGGAACGTGTCATCTTAACATTCGAAGGTGAAAAGGCGTTCACGGTAATGCAACAACCAGCTATGAAAGGGAATGCTATGTTACCGGTATCAACTCCTGGCGATCCAGTTGATTTAGGCTTTACGATTGGGGCTATTACAGATACATCTATTAGCTGGGAAAACGATGGCGTCGCATTCTTTGTAGCGTCAAGTAAATTGACTCGTGAAGAAATGGTAGAAGTTGCAGCTTCTATGACGATAAGTAGTATGAAGTAATGCTTCAAGCTACAGCTTTCTGCAGGAAGAAAGCTGTAGCTTACTAAGTAAATAGTGTAGTTTTGATGAATAGTAACTGTTTAGAAAGTGTTAAGCCATATATTATACGATAGAGGTTATGTAGAAAAAAAGTCTAATATAGAATAACTTGGGTACAATAGATAAAAAGAAATTAAAGCAATACATAATGTTTTAATAAAAAATAAAGAGGGTATTCTAATGAAGATACAGCAGTATTTTAGACCAACCAAAGCAATTGTAGACTTACACGCAATCCAACAAAACGTGAAAAATTTTAAAAAGCTACTTCAACCTAATGTTCAAATTATTGCTGTAGTAAAGGCAAATGCATACGGTCATGGAGATGTAGCAGTTGCAAAAGCGGCACTTGAGGCCGGCGCAACAATGCTTGCTGTTGCAACACCTGACGAAGCATTACATATTCGAGCACATTTTGAAGAACCAGACATACTTATATTGGGTGCCTCACCTGTTTCGTTTGCACCATATGCTGCAAAGCAGCGCATAATTCTTACAGCATTTGCAAATGAATGGATACAACAAGCTGCTCCGCTCATAGCTAATGAAGAAAATCCTTTACGACTACATATAAAAGTAGATAGCGGAATGGGTAGAATTGGCGTTCGTTCCGAGCATGAATTATTGGATCTTTATCGAACAATACAAAATACGGTGAATGCGGAAGTTGATGGGATATTTACACACTTTGCGACAGCAGATGAAGAGGATACATCATACTTCGATAGCCAGGCACATTTTTTTGAGAAATGTGTAACTGTATTGCCTGAGAAGCCTAGACTTGTCCATGCATCAAACACGGCTACATCCTTAGTGAAAAATGCGCATTTACAATTTGACGCTGTTAGATATGGTATTTCAATGTATGGATTATCACCATCTCCTTATGTGGAAGGTGTTTTACCATTTCCGTTACAGCCGGCGTTTTCACTCGAGAGTGAGCTAGTACATGTGAAACATTTACTAGCAGGTGAATCAATTGGCTACGGAGCTGCATTTGTAGCCCCTTCTGATATGTGGATAGGAACAATACCAGTAGGCTATGCTGATGGAGTAATTCGCAAACTAGGTGGACAAGAAGTATTAATTGATGGACAAAGAATGCCGATTGTTGGACGAATTTGTATGGACCAATGTATGGTTGCCTTGCCGAAAGCATATGCTATAGGTGAGAAAGTAACACTCATTGGTCGTCAAGGACAGGATGTTATTTCAATGAATGAATGGGCAAGAAAGCTTGAAACCATTAATTATGAAGTACCATGCATTATTACAGCAAGAGTTCCTAGATTATACATTTGACTTAAGCCTCAGCTGAGAAGAAGTTTCTTCTCCGTAGAGGAAAAGAATTTTGTTAGGTGGTCTTAAGTAACGTCAACGTTTTACTTTGGACAAATGAATACTATACAAATGCTATCTAAAAAACTTGGTAAATGAACTACTACTGGAGAAAATGTTAATACTAAAAAGCTGAGCAATTCACAATTGGTGATCTATTGCAAGGTGAATGTATCGGCATATACCTTCGACAACCAACATATTATTACAACTTGGACTTTAAATTGTAAGATATTGTGTCATTTCGTGTCTTTTCAACAATATCTTTCAATGGTAGAATGGGTAGTAATGAAAAAGTGGATGGTTCCGTTGGAGGTGCTTGCTGTGTACGAGAAAAGGTTAAGAGAAGCTACAATTGCTGTTCAAGACAGACTATTTCTACAAACAAAGGAAGTAATTGAAAGTGAATCTTTGTCGCGCACTTTGTCGCGCGTAGTTTTAATGCAGGAGCAACCAAATCAAATACGGGAAGCTATGATGAAAGGATATGTTGAAATGTCTCATATTAATCTGAAGATTGCAAGTGAATGCTTGCATGCAGAATATGAAGCACAACATACAGTGGAGCGTCTCGTTAGCGGGGGATGACACTTTGAATGTAAAACGTGGTGACGTTTTTTTTGCAGATTTATCGCCGGTAGTTGGGTCCGAGCAAGGGGGCACTAGACCGGTGCTAATTATTCAAAATGATATTGGCAATCGATTTAGTCCGACTGTCATCATCGCAGCTATTACTGCACAGATTCAAAAAGCAAAGTTACCGACGCACGTTGAAATCAATGCTGAAAAGTATGGTTTTGAACGTGATTCGGTTATTCTGCTTGAGCAAGTGCGAACGATTGATAAGTCAAGATTGACTGATCGTATTACGCAACTTGATCATGCTGTGATGGAGAAAGTTGATGGTGCATTGATGATAAGTTTAGGACTTGTTAAATTTTGATATACATATGTGTATAGAGGTATCGGGATGATTTTTCATCTCGATGCTTTTTTTGTTGCTTAAATAGTTCTTTACCATAAATTGAATTTACTTTTCAAAAATGGTATTAATAGATTAAAGATGAAGTAAAGATTTATATCTAGAATAGATTTTTGAAAAATTTTCCGAGAGGTTTAAGGGAAAATACATAGAATTTTATGGGTTAATACTAAAATCTGTTCTTGATTAAAAAGTAAGCTGATATAAAAACACATGGAGCGAGGGAGGTACGCCCTCATAAAGCGTAGAGTGGAATGTGTTATTCAAGTACATTTTTTGGTAAAGAGCCTGAAATAAAAAATAATCAAGCAGGTCGAATGAAAGTGTAAGAGTAAAACTCCGAAAGGAATTGGGGGAGCAACAGTGACATTTAAGTCTTCGGTTGAAATTATTACTGAGTGGGATATAGTTGCAGCAAGACAACTGGGGCGTGACGAAGCAAAGGCACTTGGATTTGGCATTGTTGATCAGGCTCGAATCACCACAGCTATTAGTGAGTTAGCTCGAAATATATATTTATATGCAAGGGTAGGTGTCATTGAAGTTGAAAAAGTTGAGACGGACGTTGAGAAGAAAATAGTTGTTATTGCAACTGATCAAGGTCCAGGAATAAAAGATGTTCGGCAAGTGATGGGGGATGGCTACTCCACTTCAGGAGGGCTCGGTGCAGGCTTACCGGGCGTTAATAGATTGATGGACAGTATGGTTATACAATCGGTTGTCGGAGAAGGTACGACGATAAGGGCTGAAAAACGGTTGCGTTAGGATGTGAAAATATTGAAACAATTAGAATCTCAATATGAGAAGATTTTGTCGGATTACATGTCCGATCAAACCGAAAAGAATTTGTATATTGCTCAAAATTTCACTCGTCAATTAATACAAAAGAATATTTCGCCTGAGGATGTTGTAAATATTCATAAAAATGCAGTTGGAAAGATCTTTCCGGATAGAGTGGGGGAAGATCAGCCCGCATATGATTTTCTTATCGAAGTAATGGTGCATTACGGAATGGCGCACAGAGAGCATCAAAGCCTGCTACAAATACAAGCAGAGTATGAAATGGAAATGAAAATTGCTACAGACATTCAAAAAACATTACTTAAAACAGTCGTACCACAACTATCGAGTATTGATATAGGAATGATATCGATTCCGTTCCGTAAGATGAATGGAGACTATGTGCATTTTTTGCATGATCGAGAGGATTATTTAAGTGTAGCTGTGACTGACGTAGTTGGTAAAGGTGTTCCAGCTGCATTGTGCATGTCTATGGTGAAGTATGGTCTTGAAACGTTAGAATACGCTTATAAAGATCCTTCGTATGTATTAGAAGTCATCAATCGAGTAATTGAAAAAGGTGTAGATGACAGTATGTTTGTCTCCATGTTTTACGGTTGCTTGGATATACAAAACAGTATTTTTTCATATGCTTCTGCAGGTCATGAGCCAGCGCTGCATTATAGCGCTAAACAGGGTGAATTTTCCTCTCTGGAAGCAAAAGGGCTATTATTAGGTGTGTTGTCTGAATCAAAATATTCGTATAATGAAATTTTTTTAGAAGATAAAGACATCGTAGTAATGATGACAGATGGTGTTACTGAGTTCAGATCGAGGGATGATTTAAATTCACGTGAGATCATTACATCATTGATAGTGGAGAATAAGCATGTATCAGCGCAGCAACTATGTAATCTGCTTTATAAGCAAATTGAAAAAATACAGGATTTTAAACTATCAGATGATTTTACGGTAGTCATTATAAAAAATTAGATGTTTAAGTTTATTTTTTTGTAATTAAGGGAAAAGAAGAATAGTCTCACAAATATGGTGGAGGTGTGTTGTAATGGATATGGCGCTACATTTTAAAGAACTGGATAATAAATTATACGGATTTGTTGAGGGTGAAATAGATACTTTTACTGCTTCAAGGCTAAGAGAGGAATTAGAAGCAGTGAAGATTACGGAAGGATTAGAAATAGAGCTGAATTTATCAAAAGTGAATTATATGGATAGTACAGGTCTGGGGATTTTTGTCGCCTTTTATAAAAGAGCATTACGTGAAAAGGGTAAAGTTAAACTTGTTGGTTTATCGAATAGACTACAAAGATTATTTGAAATTACTGGTTTAAGCGACTTAATGGATATTGAGACTGATAAAAAGGTGGAACTACGAAAATGAAGGAATTTGATTATATTGAGATAAGGGTTCCTGCAAAACCGCAATTTGTCAGCGTGATTCGATTAACAGTTTCTGGTTTAGCTAGTCGTATTGGATTTAATTATGATGATATCGAGGACTTAAAAATTGCAGCAAGTGAAGCGGTAACGAACGTTGTACATCATGCCTATAAGGATGATGAAGAAGGCGAAATCGTTATTGGTTGCGCTTTGTATGAAAATAAAATAGAAATGATGATTGCAGATTATGGAAATAGTTTTAATTTTGAGGAGATAAAGTCGAAAATTGGTCCGTATCACCCTGAAGAGAGTATTGCGGGACTACGTGAAGGTGGTTTAGGACTGTATTTAATGGAAACTTTGATGGATGAGGTGATGATAAATAACGATGGTGGCGTAACTGTTTTCATGACAAAGTATGTCGCTAGAGAGCAGGTGGAAAAAAATGTCGAAAGAATCGTTACATAAATCTTCATCCAGGGAAGATGTATTGAAATGGATTGCATTGTACCAGTCAACAGAAGATGATGAAGCGCAAACAAATTTAGTGATTCATTATCAATATTTAGTTGAGTCGATTGCACGCAAATATTCGAATAGTAAATTTTATAGTGATGATATTGCTCAAGTAGGTATGCTGGGGTTGCTAGGTGCAATAAAACGTTTTGACCTTAATGTTGGCCGAAGTTTTGAGGCATTTGCTGTGCCAACGATTGTGGGAGAAATCAAGCGCTTTTTACGCGATAAAACATGGGATGTTCACGTACCAAGACGGATAAAAGAGTTAGGACCGCGAATTAAAACAACAGTGGAAACGTTGACAATTGAGTTGCAGCGTTCTCCATCTATTAAGGAAATCGCGGATCAATTAGAGGTGCAGGAGGAAGAAGTATTAGAAGCTATGGAGATGAGCCGTAGTTACCATGCTCTTTCTATGGATCATTCAATAGAATCAGATTCTGACGGAAGCCCAGTAACGTTATTTGATATTATGGGTGAAGAAGATGACGGCTATGAAATGACTAACAAAAGAATGGTGATTTCTGATGCAATAAGTGTTTTAAGTGAGAGAGAAAAACAAATAATTCAGCTTACATATTTAGAGCAACTCACTCAAACAGAAGTTGGAGAACGATTAGGAATTTCTCAAATGCATGTATCTAGAATACAAAGGAAGGCAATAAAGAAATTACAGGAGGCTATCCTAGCAAGTGATGGCGTTTCGCTCTAAATTTTTGATGAGGCGTTGAGTGCTATTAAGTTAAATATTCTAAAGTAATAAACGCTTCTTACTTAATTAGAATAGAAATAATAGTTTTTTATTGAGCGATAAATGGATTTTTTGTTGTGATTTCGCTAATATATTTCCATTTTTAACTGATTGTAGCTACGGGCTACTCGAGTGCTCCTGTCGCTTCGCTTTCGTCGCAGAGCAAAGCTTCCTGCAGGGAAGCGAGTAGCCCGTAGCGGAAACCAGAGCCTTCTAATTAATTAGGGAGGATAAAGATGGTTATTCAACACACCTGTTAAAATAGTTTGCTCTACTTTCAGAGTAGACTATTTTTTTGCGTTTTTAGTAAAGTGTAATGGTAAAATGAAAATAAAAAAGGTAGTGATGATGTGGAACAAAAGCAAATGTTACAGCTCATTGCAAAAGATGTAGCTATCAAGTCAGGTCAAGTCGAGGCTGTTATAAAGTTATTAGAAGAAGGAAATACCGTGCCATTCATTGCACGTTATCGAAAAGAAGCTACTGGGTCCCTTGATGAGGTACAGATTAAAGCTGTAGAGGATCGCTATCACTACATACAGCAGCTTGAGCAACGTAAAGAAGAGGTTATACGATTAATCCAGGAACAAAATAAACTAACTCCTGAATTAGAACAAGCTATTCGAGTAGCAACTGTTTTACAGCGTGTAGAGGATTTATATAGACCTTATAAACAAAAACGCCGAACAAAGGCGACAATAGCGAAAGAAAAAGGGTTAGAACCACTTGCAGATCTTCTATTAGAGTATCGTAGTGATGCATTAGAACAATTAGCGATGGCTTTCGTAGATGAAGAGAAAGTTGCTAATGTAGAGGATGCATTAGCTGGGGCACGAGATATTTTAGCAGAGCGTTTTGCTGATGACGCAGCAATCCGTGAAAAAATTCGTTCGTATTCCTGGAAAGATGGAGTACTCGTAACAAGTGTAAAAAACGCAGAGGCAGACGAAAAAAACGTTTTCGAAATGTATTACGAATACGAAGAGCCTGTAAATCGCATCGTTCCACACCGTATATTAGCTGTTAATCGTGGTGAGAAAGAAGAAATATTAAAGGTGGCAATTCATGTACCAGTAGATCGAGTATTGATGATTATGTGGAAGGAATGGATTCCTGCTACAGGTTTCTCTCCAGCAATTGCTGAAGTGAAGCTAGCAATTGAGGATTCGTATAAGCGTCTAATTCAGCCTTCTATTGAAAGAGAGTTACGAAATGAACTTACAGAGAAGGCAGAGGCGCAGGCTATCCATATTTTCTCTGAGAATTTACGCAATCTTTTATTACAGCCCCCGATGAAAGGGAAGTATGTATTGGGTGTTGACCCAGCCTACCGTACAGGCTGTAAGTTAGCTGTTGTAGATGAAACAGGGAAAATGTTAGAGGTTACAGCCGTTTATCCACATCCTCCAAAACCGGATGTAGCAAAATCAAAAGCAATTGTGAAAGGAATTTTGGCAAAATATCCAATTACTATAATTGCGATCGGTAATGGTACTGCCTCACGCGAAACAGAACAATTTATTGCAGATGTATTGAATGAGCTTGAAACTGATGTAGCCTATGTTATTGTCAATGAAGCGGGAGCATCTGTTTATTCAGCCTCTGAAATTGCACGTACAGAATTTCCGGATCTACAAGTAGAACAACGTAGTGCAGTTTCTATTGCACGTCGCCTGCAAGATCCGTTGTCAGAGTTAGTAAAAATTGAGCCAAAAGCAGTTGGGGTAGGTCAGTATCAACATGATGTTTCTCAAAAGAAATTGACGGAGTCCTTAACATTTATAGTAGAAACAGCGGTTAACCAAGTTGGCGTTGATGTTAATACAGCTTCAGCTTCACTACTACAATACGTTTCCGGATTATCGAAAACGGTTGCGGAGAATATTGTGAAGGTACGAGAAGAAAATGGACAATTTACGACACGTGCTCAACTAAAGAAAATTCCACGACTTGGTGCCAAAACGTATGAACAAGCAATTGGTTTTTTACGTGTTCCAGAAGCAAAAAATGCATTCGATGCGACGGGTATTCACCCTGAAAGCTATAGTGTAGCAGAGCGGATTTTAGAGGTAGCGCAAATTGATAAAAAAGAGATTGGGACGCAGAAGGCGGAGGAATCTATTGCATCCCTAGGTGTACAAAATTTAAGCGAGATTTTAGGTATTGGAGCAGTCACAATTCAAGATATTGTAGATACATTAATGAAACCTAGTCGCGATCCACGTGATGCGTTCCCTCAACCACTACTGAAAACGGATGTATTAAAAATGGAAGATTTACAAGTTGGGATGGAATTGCAAGGTACAGTGAGAAACGTAGTTGATTTCGGAGCATTTGTAGATATTGGAGTGAAGCAGGACGGGCTTGTGCATATTTCTAAATTGCAAAAAAGACGTATTAAACACCCATTAGAAGTTGTTGCACTAGGAGATATTGTAACGGTTTGGGTAGAACAAATAGATGTCAATAAAGGGCGTATCGCTTTAACGATGCTTCCTCCTAAAATTCAAACGATGGAAGTGTAATAAATTAATACCACACTGTCTATACTACGCAGTGTGGTATTCTTGTTGTTAGAGGTGAACTAGCTATGAACAATGAGGAACTACAAGGTCTTATCAGTAGAATATCATTAGAAAGTTTCCAGAAGCCATTTATGCATCAAGCATATTTTAATCCAAGATTACGTTCAACGGGTGGACGCTATCTTTTACAATCACACAATATAGAAATTAATCCAAAAGCGTATGAATTATATGGTATTAACGAAGTGGAGGGTATAGTTCGCCACGAATTATGTCATTATCATTTACATTTAGAAGGTAAGGGATATCAGCATCGAGACAAAGATTTTCGAGAGCTATTAAAAGAAGTAGGGGCACCTCGATTTTGCTCAGCATTGCAAACACCAAAAACTTCTCGGAAAAAGCAACGTCATCTCTATACATATACATGTGTAAAATGCCAACAAATATATGTAAGAAAAATTAGAATGAATGTAGAGAGATATTGCTGTAGTAAGTGTTTAGGTCGCTTAAAACTAGTGGAATAAAAAAACTTAATAAAAAGGGTTGACGTTTACTTGATATATCCCTATAATAGTAAAAGTCGACAAGATAACGACGACAAAACATATGGATTATTCCGAAGTAGCTCAGTTGGTAGTAGCACCTGACTGTTAATCAGGTTGTCGCAGGTTCGAGTCCTGCCTTCGGAGCCATGGCCCCTTGGTCAAGTGGTTAAGACACCGCCCTTTCACGGCGGTAACACGGGTTCGAATCCCGTAGGGGTCATTTTATAGCTTTTTTATAAAAATATAGCAACATTGGTCCCGTGGTGTAGCGGTTAACATGCCTGCCTGTCACGCAGGAGATCGCCGGTTCGATCCCGGTCGGGACCGCCACTTATTGGGGTATAGCCAAGCGGTAAGGCAACGGATTTTGATTCCGTCATGCCTAGGTTCGAATCCTAGTACCCCAGCCATTCATTTCTTAGTTTGAGCCATTAGCTCAGTTGGTAGAGCATCTGACTTTTAATCAGAGGGTCGAAGGTTCGAGTCCTTCATGGCTCATCTCTTTAAGAAGAAACGTTGACTTTTACGATTATTATAATATAATGAAAAAAGTCGCTAATTGAATGCGGTCGTGGCGGAATGGCAGACGCGCTAGGTTGAGGGCCTAGTGGGGGCAACCCCGTGGAGGTTCAAGTCCTCTCGGCCGCACCAAGTCGATTTGTTAATATATGCGCCCGTAGCTCAATTGGATAGAGCGTCTGACTACGGATCAGAAGGTTATGGGTTCGACTCCTGTCGGGCGCGCCATTTAAATAAATATTATTTCTTGCGGGTGTAGTTTAATGGTAAAACCTCAGCCTTCCAAGCTGATGTCGTGAGTTCGATTCTCATCACCCGCTCCAAAAAAACTTTTTAAAAACTTGTTGACAATTAAATCTTTATGTCGTAAGATATAAGAAGTTGTCGATACGAGATAACAACATGAACCTTGAAAACTGAACAAGCAAAACGTAATCAATAAAGTTTTTAGTAGTTAACCTTGAGTTAATGAACAAAACAAAATTTTGGACATCAAACATGATGCCAGCAAAACAATTTGAGCTAATCAAATTTCTTTTTATGGAGAGTTTGATCCTGGCTCAGGACGAACGCTGGCGGCGTGCCTAATACATGCAAGTCGAGCGAACAGAGAAGGAGCTTGCTCCTTTGACGTTAGCGGCGGACGGGTGAGTAACACGTGGGCAACCTACCTTATAGTTTGGGATAACTCCGGGAAACCGGGGCTAATACCGAATAATCTATTTTACTTCATGGTGAAATACTGAAAGACGGTTTCGGCTGTCGCTATAAGATGGGCCCGCGGCGCATTAGCTAGTTGGTGAGGTAACGGCTCACCAAGGCGACGATGCGTAGCCGACCTGAGAGGGTGATCGGCCACACTGGGACTGAGACACGGCCCAGACTCCTACGGGAGGCAGCAGTAGGGAATCTTCCACAATGGGCGAAAGCCTGATGGAGCAACGCCGCGTGAGTGAAGAAGGTTTTCGGATCGTAAAACTCTGTTGTAAGGGAAGAACAAGTACAGTAGTAACTGGCTGTACCTTGACGGTACCTTATTAGAAAGCCACGGCTAACTACGTGCCAGCAGCCGCGGTAATACGTAGGTGGCAAGCGTTGTCCGGAATTATTGGGCGTAAAGCGCGCGCAGGCGGTCCTTTAAGTCTGATGTGAAAGCCCACGGCTCAACCGTGGAGGGTCATTGGAAACTGGGGGACTTGAGTGCAGAAGAGGAAAGTGGAATTCCAAGTGTAGCGGTGAAATGCGTAGAGATTTGGAGGAACACCAGTGGCGAAGGCGACTTTCTGGTCTGTAACTGACGCTGAGGCGCGAAAGCGTGGGGAGCAAACAGGATTAGATACCCTGGTAGTCCACGCCGTAAACGATGAGTGCTAAGTGTTAGGGGGTTTCCGCCCCTTAGTGCTGCAGCTAACGCATTAAGCACTCCGCCTGGGGAGTACGGTCGCAAGACTGAAACTCAAAGGAATTGACGGGGGCCCGCACAAGCGGTGGAGCATGTGGTTTAATTCGAAGCAACGCGAAGAACCTTACCAGGTCTTGACATCCCGTTGACCACTGTAGAGATATAGTTTTCCCTTCGGGGACAACGGTGACAGGTGGTGCATGGTTGTCGTCAGCTCGTGTCGTGAGATGTTGGGTTAAGTCCCGCAACGAGCGCAACCCTTGATCTTAGTTGCCATCATTTAGTTGGGCACTCTAAGGTGACTGCCGGTGACAAACCGGAGGAAGGTGGGGATGACGTCAAATCATCATGCCCCTTATGACCTGGGCTACACACGTGCTACAATGGACGATACAAACGGTTGCCAACTCGCGAGAGGGAGCTAATCCGATAAAGTCGTTCTCAGTTCGGATTGTAGGCTGCAACTCGCCTACATGAAGCCGGAATCGCTAGTAATCGCGGATCAGCATGCCGCGGTGAATACGTTCCCGGGCCTTGTACACACCGCCCGTCACACCACGAGAGTTTGTAACACCCGAAGTCGGTGGGGTAACCTTTTGGAGCCAGCCGCCGAAGGTGGGATAGATGATTGGGGTGAAGTCGTAACAAGGTAGCCGTATCGGAAGGTGCGGCTGGATCACCTCCTTTCTAAGGATATTTTCGGAATACAAACCTAGGGTTTGTAAGATTACGTTTTGCGTTCAGTTTTGAAGGTTCATTCTTATGAATGAAACACTTCAAAACTTGTTCTTTGAAAACTGGATAAAACGACATTGAAATTGTAACAAACACATTTATTTTTTAAGTTTTTTTATAGGCTTAATAACTTGGTTAAGTTATTAAGGGCGCACGGCGAATGCCTTGGCACTAGGAGCCGAAGAAGGACGGCACTAACACCGATATGCTTCGGGGAGCTGTAAGTGAGCTTTGATCCGGAGATTTCCGAATGGGGGAACCCACTACGTTTAATCGCGTAGTATCTTGACGTGAATTCATAGCGTCTTGAAGGCAGACCCAGGGAACTGAAACATCTAAGTACCTGGAGGAAGAGAAAGAAAAATCGATTCCCTGAGTAGCGGCGAGCGAAACGGGAAGAGCCCAAACCAAGAGGCTTGCCTCTTGGGGTTGTAGGACACTCTATACGGAGTTACAAAAGAGCGAGTTAGATGAAGCGACTTGGAAAGGTCCGCCAGAGCAGGTAAAAGCCCTGTAGTCGAAAGTTCGTTCTCTCCTGAGTGGATCCTGAGTACGGCGGAACACGTGAAATTCCGTCGGAATCCGGGAGGACCATCTCCCAAGGCTAAATACTACCTAGTGACCGATAGTGAACCAGTACCGTGAGGGAAAGGTGAAAAGCACCCCGGAAGGGGAGTGAAAGAGATCCTGAAACCGTGTGCCTACAAGTAGTTAGAGCCCGTTAATGGGTGATAGCGTGCCTTTTGTAGAATGAACCGGCGAGTTACGATTACGTGCGAGGTTAAGCTTTAGAAGGCGGAGCCGCAGCGAAAGCGAGTCTGAATAGGGCGAATTAGTACGTGGTCGTAGACCCGAAACCAGGTGATCTACCCATGTCCAGGGTGAAGGTGAGGTAACACTTACTGGAGGCCCGAACCCACGCACGTTGAAAAGTGCGGGGATGAGGTGTGGGTAGCGGAGAAATTCCAATCGAACTTGGAGATAGCTGGTTCTCTCCGAAATAGCTTTAGGGCTAGCCTCGTGATGAGAATACTGGAGGTAGAGCACTGTTTGGACTAGGGGGCCATCCCGGTTTACCGAATTCAGACAAACTCCGAATGCCAGATATTTATACACGGGAGTCAGACTGCGAGTGATAAGATCCGTAGTCAAAAGGGAAACAGCCCAGACCACCAGCTAAGGTCCCAAAGTAATCGTTAAGTGGAAAAGGATGTGGCGTTGCACAGACAACCAGGATGTTGGCTTAGAAGCAGCCATCATTTAAAGAGTGCGTAATAGCTCACTGGTCGAGTGACGCTGCGCCGAAAATGTATCGGGGCTAAACGATTCACCGAAGCTGTGGATTGACATCTACGATGTCAGTGGTAGGAGAGCGTTCTAAGTGCGTTGAAGTCAGACCGGAAGGACTGGTGGAGCGCTTAGAAGTGAGAATGCCGGTATGAGTAGCGAAAGACGGGTGAGAATCCCGTCCACCGTATGACTAAGGTTTCCTGAGGAAGGCTCGTCCGCTCAGGGTTAGTCGGGACCTAAGCCGAGGCCGATAGGCGTAGGCGATGGACAACAGGTTGATATTCCTGTACCACCTCCTCACCGTTTGAGAAATGGGGGGACGCAGTAGGATAGGGTAAGCGCGCCGTTGGTTGTGCGCGTCCAAGCAGTAAGGCGTGTGTGTAGGCAAATCCGCACACTGTAACGTTGAGCTGTGATGGCGAGTCCGTATGGACGAAGTTCCTGATTTCACACTGCCAAGAAAAGCCTCTATCGAGGTGAGAGGTGCCCGTACCGCAAACCGACACAGGTAGTCGAGGAGAGAATCCTAAGGTGTGCGAGAGAACTCTCGTTAAGGAACTCGGCAAAATGACCCCGTAACTTCGGGAGAAGGGGTGCTCTTGAGCGTGCAAGCGCATGAGAGCCGCAGTGAATAGGCCCAGGCGACTGTTTAGCAAAAACACAGGTCTCTGCAAAACCGTAAGGTGACGTATAGGGGCTGACGCCTGCCCGGTGCTGGAAGGTTAAGAGGAGTGGTTAGCGCAAGCGAAGCTGCGAATTGAAGCCCCAGTAAACGGCGGCCGTAACTATAACGGTCCTAAGGTAGCGAAATTCCTTGTCGGGTAAGTTCCGACCCGCACGAAAGGCGTAACGATCTGGGCACTGTCTCAACGAGAGACTCGGTGAAATTATAGTACCTGTGAAGATGCAGGTTACCCGCGACAGGACGGAAAGACCCCGTGGAGCTTTACTGTAGCCTGATATTGAATTTTGGTACAACTTGTACAGGATAGGTAGGAGCCAGAGATCTCGGAGCGCCAGCTTCGAAGGAGGCGTCGGTGGGATACTACCCTGGTTGTATTGAAATTCTAACCCATGCCCCTTAGCGGGGCAGGAGACAGTGTCAGGCGGACAGTTTGACTGGGGCGGTCGCCTCCTAAAAGGTAACGGAGGCGCCCAAAGGTTCCCTCAGAATGGTTGGAAATCATTCGTAGAGTGTAAAGGCACAAGGGAGCTTGACTGCGAGACCTACAAGTCGAGCAGGGTCGAAAGACGGGCTTAGTGATCCGGTGGTTCCGCATGGAAGGGCCATCGCTCAACGGATAAAAGCTACCCCGGGGATAACAGGCTTATCTCCCCCAAGAGTCCACATCGACGGGGAGGTTTGGCACCTCGATGTCGGCTCATCGCATCCTGGGGCTGTAGTCGGTCCCAAGGGTTGGGCTGTTCGCCCATTAAAGCGGTACGCGAGCTGGGTTCAGAACGTCGTGAGACAGTTCGGTCCCTATCCGTCGTGGGCGTAGGAAATTTGAGAGGAGCTGTCCTTAGTACGAGAGGACCGGGATGGACACACCGCTGGTGTACCAGTTGTCTTGCCAAAGGCATCGCTGGGTAGCTATGTGTGGACGGGATAAGTGCTGAAAGCATCTAAGCATGAAGCCCCCCTCAAGATGAGATTTCCCATTACGCAAGTAAGTAAGATCCCTCAAAGACGATGAGGTAGATAGGTTCGAGGTGGAAGTGTGGTGACACATGGAGCTGACGAATACTAATCGATCGAGGACTTAACCATAATGTTTGAAACATTCAATGCACGTTTATCCAGTTTTGAAAGAATAATTTCTTTCAACTAAGGGTTTCAAGATACGATGTATATTGAAAGCCGAAGAGAGCTTCAAGACACAAGTAGTACAAGGAAGCAAACGAGTGAATCAGGGAGCGTACCTCTGTACGTGATCGATTGAGCGAGAGAAGCTGACGCAGTAATACGCCGTGTATTGGAGGTCGAAAATAGTCTAGTGATGATGGCAAAGAGGTCACACCCGTTCCCATACCGAACACGGAAGTTAAGCTCTTTAGCGCCGATGGTAGTTGGGGGCTTCCCCCTGTGAGAGTAGGACATCGCTAGGCAAATGAAACAGTCAGCTGTGTGCTGGCTGTTTTTTATTTTATGGATAATCAGAAGTTGTAATCGATAAAAAGCATCCAACAATGAAAAATAGCAACTACAATCTTTTTAAATGTTGTAGTTGCTATTTTTTTTATTGAGTATGTTTATGCTTGTTGCTGTACTCTATCCAGAATTCAGCGTTTTCAATACCTACTTCTCGTGGGTCAAAAATCGGATCGAGCCCTGCCTTTTTTTGACGGTCATAATCACGCAAAACTTTTAGAGCCGGTTTAGTTAAAAAGACAATAGCAATAAAGTTCAAATAACTCATACTACCGAATCCAATATCTCCAAGCCCCCACATTAGACTAACAGATTGAACACTTCCAACATACACGACAATTAAGAAGATAAATTTTAAAACTAATTTTAATACAGGGTAACGCAGTTTTTTATCTAAATAGACAATTGTAGTTTCTGCTATATAGTAGTAAGCCATTAAAGTAGTGAATGCAAAAAGGAATATGGCAATGGCCACGAAACCACTTCCAAAATCTTCGAATACAGTAGAGACAGCGGCCTGTGTATAAGCAGTACCTGCCACTACACCTGGAATGTTTTCAACTAGAGGTGTTGTGGCTCCAGGAGGAGTGACATTATACATACCTGTAATTAAAATCATTAACGCAGTTGCTGTACAGACAATAATCGTATCGATGTATATTGAAAAACCTTGTACTAACCCTTGTTTAGCTGGATGGGATACTTCAGCAGCTGCAGAACTGAATGTAGCTTCACCAGCTCCGGCTACATTTGAAAATACCGAACGTCTGACACCCCAAGCAATAGCAGTACCCACTATACCTCCAAATATTGCATTTGTCCCAAAGGCGCTTGTAAGGATTAATTTAATCATGCTAGGTATTTCACTTGCATTAGCACCTAAAATAATAAGTGTTAAAAGGACATAGGCCAGTGCCATAATAGGAACTACCTTATCTGCAACACGGGCAATACGTTTAACACCGCCAAAAATTATCAATCCTAAAAGTACAACAATAATTATGCCCGTTATATATGGAGGAATATTAAATGCTGTATCAAATGACGTGGCAATTGTATTTGCTTGAATACCCGGTACTAGAACGCCATATGAAAGACAAATAACAAACGCTACAAAAATAGCAAAACCTTTAAGTTTTAAACCCTTTTCAATGTAATAAGGTGATCCACCACGGTATTGATCATCTGCTTTTTCTTTATACACTTGGGCTAAGGTAGATTCAATGAAGGCGCTTGCACCTCCTAGAAACGCCATAACTCCCATCCAAAATACGGCACCTGGTCCACCCGCTGCAATAGCAGTAGCAACCCCTGCGATATTACCGACCCCAACACGACCAGATAAGGCCATACAAAAAGCTTGGAAAGATGATATCCCTTCGTTAGATTCTTTTCGTTCACGCAATAATCGTAGCATCTCGGGGATATAACGGAATTGTACAGCTCTGGTCAGAACAGTAAAATACAAACCTACCCCTAATGCTAAATAAACGAGTGCATTTCCCCAAATGTAATCGACTAATGTATTTACGATTGCTTCCATAACATTTCCCCCTTGAACAACTAATTCTTTTTTTATTTTCATAAATGTCTTGCGTTCTGAGCATTTTCCCCAAGATTGTATGATTCCATTTCCTACTAAGAAGAATCCACATATCGTCTTACTACATAGCTGTCGTTAGGGATTACGCAAGCTTAAATTTATGAATTGAAGATAATAGTTGGAAAATACCCCCCCTTCAAAATTTCCCTCCCTTATCATTCTTAATGCATTTTTTGTGCCATAAAAAATGCTCTTCAGCAAAATCTGTACTTGATTGAACATTTCACTCTGGGAGCGCTTTCCTATGGCGTATAATAGCCCTATAAATAAAATAAAAATCCTTTTCTCTGTAGTGTGAGAAAAGGATTTTTAACTTCAGTTTGTAGTACTCAAATGTTATACACTTTTTTGTTTTGTCTAAAATACTGACAGTTTTAATTGGTAACATTTAGATATGACTCTATCCAGATTTTTTTCAATTGTTGGCGACCTGCTAAAACTTCTGGGTGGAATTGAATATGTGCATTCGCTCTTGTTGTCTCGACATCTTCAATAGCGCATTGAATTTCTTGCTTTGTAGTGCCAGTGTCTAATTTATGGGCGATTGTAAGCCCAGCAACTTTGCCTTGAGCTAACGCAACTTTCGCTCCTTCAATACCTGTAATATTGCCCGCGACATGTAGCCCATCTAAGTTGGTTTCCATTTGCTCATTATGTAACGGGATGAACCCACCTAATTGTTCAATATAATGGAATGGACAACCTGCTAAAGAAGCAAGTTCTGCTAAGGGATATAATCCGCCTGCGATACAAACAAAATCTGCTTTGATGCGTTTTTCACTGCCAGGAACGATGGAGCCGTCAGTATTTACTGTTGCAATGACTACACCTTCTACTTGATCTTTGCCAACTATTTCAACGACTGCTTTTCGTAACATAATTGGAATATCCCACATTTTCACTCCGTTTTTTGGATAGAAGGTAATGCCTAATTTTTTCATAAATTCATTTTTCATAAACTTACTTCCGATTTTAACAAGGGGAGAGGGGGCCATATGAGATACATGTAGTAATGAATTCATAACCTCAATAGGGTTTCCGCTATCTTTTGTTAATAAGTTAACAGCGGGTAATGTGATTGCTGCTACTTGAACGCCTGCGATTTGTAATTCCATCGCAATGGCTGAGGACAGTACGTTAACGCCAATAATGACCCCACGTTTGCCAGGCTTTACACGATGTACATTTGTCATTACTTGTGCAGCTCCTACAGACATTACGCCAGGAAGTGTCCACCCTGGAATTGGGAATGGAGATTCAGCGGCACCTGTAGCTAACAGAAGCTGCCTTGTACGAAATACACCTTTATTTGTATGGACGATCCACTCTTGTTCAATTTTTTCTAAATCTGAAACGCTCGTTTGTAGTAAAAGTTCGACATTGAGGGCTTTTGCACGTTCAAATAAACGCTTGGATTCTACAATACCATTCCACCATTTCCCTGGACTTTCTTCATATAATTGTCCAAGTAAGCGTCCTCCTGGATATAAGTATTCATCAATAACAAGAACGGCTATATTTTTTTCTGCTAATGTAATAGCGGCAGAAAGCCCAGCAGGACCAGCGCCGATAATGACTACTTTATTTTCCATTATTTTTCCTCCAGTCACGCACTGTTGTAGGAAGAGTCGTACCACTTTTCACAACAATACCATCAGAGACAGGTGTTATACATGCGCGTTCTCCTTCTAAGCCGTTGACATTTACGCGACACTCAAAGCAATGGCCAATATTACAATAGATGCCACGTGGTAGACCTGATTCTTCATGGACACGTAAGGTGCGAATACCATTTGCAAGTAGGGCGGCTGCTAAAGATTCACCTTTGTATCCCTCATATTCTTGGTCATCAAAAGTGAAAGACACCTTTTCCATTGAAGGTAGTACCCCTAAAACAGGGTGGTTTATAATACGTTCAGTCATTATTTAACCTCCCCTAAGTCGGCAAATCGTACAGGACGAATTGGTGCCTGATGTTTTAATGAAATTTCGCAGTCTGGTCGTGGGTGATGTTTATGTGCGATTTGATCGACCATTGTACGACAAGTGCGACCACCACAATAGCCCATACCTGCCCGCGTTCGTAGCTTAAGTTCACGAGCAGAGCAATTATTTGCGGATGCTACTTCTATGAGTTCATCATAGCTAACTTCTTCACAACGACATACAATCATAGATTTGTATTGCATAGTGATCCCCCTAATACGTAAAAATTTTATTTACATACTATTTACTGCAAAAACTATGCCAGAAAGTTTTTTGACATCCATAAATGGCTTGCTCGTGGTTTGTTGTATATCGAAAGAATAGTGTATAAAAATATAGACATTAAGTTAAAAAAATTAGACATCAATGTTTAATTTTTTTAGTCGATTGTATAATGTTGCCCGAGTAATGCCTAATTTTTGGGCGCAGATTTTTTTATTGCCATTTACTAACGCAAGCTGCTCTAAAATAATTTCACGTTCATAATGTTCGAGTTGATCGCTTAGCTGCGTCCCTTGTGGTAAATCCTTTCGTACGTCTAGTTTTTCACTTTTTGGAACGGCTGCTAAAATGTCTGCAGGTAAATCCTCTATATGAATTGCTCCTTCATCAGAAAAAACAACGAGGCGTTCTATAACATTACCTAATTCACGAACATTTCCTGGCCATTGATATTGCAAAAGAATATTTGCGATTTCAGGCGGAATTCCTTGAATTGGTCGATTGTATTTGATGGATTTCTCATATAAGAAGTAGTTACTAATCTCTAAAATATCAGTAGCTCGTTCTCGAAGTGGAGGTACTGTGAAATTTACGACATTTAAACGGTAATATAAATCTTCTCTAAATTTTCCTTCCTCTACCAATTGCTTTAAATCCCTATTTGTAGCAGCTACTAAGTTAAAATCGACATCCATTTCTTTTGTGCCGCCTACTGCATAAAAAGTTTTTTCCTGCAGCAATCGTAAAATCTTTACCTGCATATCTAACGGCATTTCTCCAATTTCGTCTAAAAATAGTGTGCCCCCTCGTGCAAGCTCAACTTTTCCTTTTTTTCCTTTTTGATGTGCGCCGGAAAAGGCTCCTTTTTCATAACCAAAAATCTCACTTTCGAATAAGCCACTAGGAATGGCTCCGCAGTTGATGGCTACAAATGGTGCATCTGGTTTTTCGCGAATCGCGTGAACTGCGCGTGCGAAAAGCTCTTTGCCGACGCCACTTTCTCCATAGATTAAAATATTTGCCTCGGTTTTTGCGACCTTATTTACTTGTTCAAGCACCTTTTTTAGTGTAGGGCTATTACCACGAATAAGTGTAAATGGGTCGTAGGCTAAGCCATTTGTATTCATCTGTTTCTCTAAATTCAATAATTTTTCAGAAGTAATATGAAGTTCTTCGTTTAATTTTTTTACATGGGTAATGTCTGTTTCGGCTACGACTGCACCTATCGTTTTATCGTTTAACATAACAGGATTGGAGTTAATCATTACAACAAGGTCTTCACGCGGGAAATGCTGTTGTTGATAAACAGATTTTCTATGCTGCAATGTATGTAAAATTTCAAGTTGATCTTCCTTAAAGAAATCCGTGATTGGCTTTCCAATAATATTTTCCCCAGATACTGAAAAAATACTTTCCGCTCCTTTGGTCCAATAAATAACGTTTTGATGATGATCAATGACAGTACATGACTCATTAATCGTTTCTAAAAGGGTGTTTAAGTAAGCATTTATACACTCTAATTCATAAGCGAGATCGTATAACAAGGATTCTTTCGATAAATATCCTATATATTGCTTAGTTTCGTCACGAATAAGTAAAAAATCATAATCCTCCAAATAATCAAGAGCTGTTTTGATTGGACAATCCATGCGCACAATTTGACAGGCTATATATTCGAAATCACTTTTTCTTTTGCCTCTCTTAACTGCGTAAGGCTTTTCATTTTCAATAACAAAATACTGTGTCGTGTCATCGTTAAGTTTAGTTACAACATCCTCTACTGGGATGAAAATGAAATTTCGTTTTAACACTTTATTCATAATTAAATGGTATGAATGCAAAATAAGTTCCCCCTCATCACTCATTTGTCCAATTTTTTTTGAATAATATAAATAATTTTGACACATAGTGAATAGTTTATCAAACAAATTTCGAATTGAGAGGTTGGCACGCTTTTTGCAAAATGTTAAGTACTTGCAAAAAAGGGGGGAGAATATTGGGGAAATCTCATCATGACATCGTGATCGTTGGCGGAGGTATTATTGGCGGGGCAATTGCTTATTATTGTGCAAAGGCTGGTCTTGAAGTAACGGTACTAGAAAAAAATGAATTGGCGAGTGGAACTTCTTCTCGCTGCGATGGAAATATTTTAGCCATAGATAAGGATCCAGGCTTTGATAGCCAGATGTCATTAGTAAGTCAACAATTAGTACATGAGCTAGATCAAGAGTTAGAAATTAAATTTGAATATCGCAACCCTGGAAGTATTCTTGTTTGTGAAAGTGAATTAGAAATGGTAGCCGCTCAACAATGGGTGACTCGTCAGCAAGAAGCAGGATTGGATTTTAAAATGTTAGATAGAGCAGACTTGCGAAATGAATCAAAGTTCTTCGCAGATGATTTATATGGAGGCTTGGAGTGTAAAACAGATTCAACAGTAAATCCGTATATGCTGACATTTTCTATGTTCCATTCAGCAGAAAAAATGGGTGCAAAAATACGAAAACATATTGAAGTAAAAAACATAAAGAAACAGCCAGATGGCACGTTTTTAATCGAGACTAATGAAAGTATAATGACAGCCAATAAAGTGATTAATGCTTGTGGTATTTGGGCGCCGGTTGTTGGACAAATGCTTGGTGTTGAAGTACCTATCAAACCACGTAAAGGTCATATTATTGTTGCATCACGTCAGCAACCAGTAGGTCTAAGAAAGGTAATGGAATTCGGTTATTTAATTTCTAAATTTGGCGGAGAGCGTATAGTGGATGCGGATATTGAAAAATACGGAGTTGCTTTAGTATTTGAACCAACTGAAGCACAAAACTTTTTAATAGGAAGTAGTCGCCAATTTGTTGGCTTTGATACGAAAGTAAATCATGATGTCGTGAAAATGATTGCTAGACGTGCTGTGCGTTTCTATCCAAAAATTGCAGATATGTCGATTATCCGTACATATGCGGGGCTAAGACCATGGACAGAGGATCATTTACCCATTATTTGTGAAGTAGAGGAGGTACCAGGCTTCTACATAGCGGCAGGTCATGAAGGAGATGGGATTAGCCTAGCAGCTGTCACAGGAAAGCTTGTGCAAGAATTGCTACAACACAAAGATACATGTATTCCTACTGAGCCAGTAAGTATAAATAGATTTAAGAAAGGAGTGTTCCACAAATGAAATTTCAAAAGTTATTTACAACAATTGATACCCATACAGGTGGAAATCCGACACGTTCGCTCATTAGTGGCATGCCGAAGCTTGAAGGTAAAACGATGTCTGACAAAATGCTTTATATGCAAAAGCACTTCGACTGGGTTCGAAAGTTTCTTATGAACGAGCCTCGAGGACATAGCGTCATGTCAGGTGTTATTCTTACGGATCCTTGTCATCCAGAAGCTGATTTAGGCGTGATTTATATTGAAACTGGTGGTTATCTACCGATGTGTGGGCATGACACAATTGGCGTTTGTACAGCCCTTGTTGAATCGAACTTAATTGAGATTCAAACTCCGTATACCCATATTAAATTGGATACTCCAGCAGGTTTAATTGCTGTACAAATTAAAGTAGAAGATGGCGTGGCCAAGGAAGTAACGTTTAAAAACGTACCTTCTTTTCTATTAAAGACAGTTGAAATTGAAGACCCTGAATTCGGTATTGTTGAATGTGAAATTGCGTATGGAGGTAATTTTTACGGCATTATAGATGCTAGAAAAATAGATTTAGATTTATCAGTAGAAAACGCGACGAATATTATTAATACAGGTATTCGTCTTCGTAATGCTGTGAATGCCAAGGAAAAGATTGTACATCCTGAGTTTTCGTTTATACATGGGCTAACTCATATCGAGTTTTATACGAATCCAGTAAATGAATTAGCGGATTTAAAAAATACAGTCGTTGTACCGCCAGGCGGAATTGATCGTTCGCCATGTGGCACAGGTACTTCAGCTAAAGTTGCGACACTTTACACGAAAAATGAGCTGGCTATGAACGAACCATTCGTTTACGAAAGTATTGTAGGTACATTGTTTAAAGCACGAGTACTAGAAGAAGTAGTTGTTGGTGATTTAACGGCTGTTATCCCAGAAGTAACAGGATCTGCATGGGTAATGGGTATGCATCGATTCTTTTACAATGAGCAGGACCCGTTAAAGGAAGGTTATTTGATGATTCCGCCAATGGATCACTAAAGGAGGATTAATATGAACTATCATAAATCTTTTCAAACGATTGATACACAGGTAGTTGGAGAAGCCTTTCGTATAGTGGTGCAATCGCCTATCGTAATTTCTCAGGAAAATATTGTGGAAGCGGTCAATGCATTAAATACACAATTTGAAAATACAAAACAAATTCTATTAAATGAACCACGTGGGCATCGCGGTATGAACGGATGTATTATCTTACCATCAGCCGTTGCATCATTCCGATTATTATTTTTTCAGCACGCTGCTTCTACAGATTTTAAGTATGAGGCGCTCGTAGCAACAACGACAGCATTAATAGAGCTCGGAACAATTGAAGTATCAGAGAATGACATTTACACAATTGAAACAGTAAAAGGTATTTATGAAGTAAATGTACAACTTTCAGAGAAAAAGGATGCAGTACTGTCAGTTCATATGATAGTGAAGCCAGCGGTTGTAGAAGATGAATTCGTAGTGGTAGATGGTGAGCGACGTTATATTGTTTTAGAAAAGCCCCAACAATTAAAGGCACTTGTACTAGATGAACTAGCAGATATTAGTACTTGGGGAGTAAACGCGAGTACAAAATATAGTGCTGCTGATGGTGTCATTGTGTATGAAAAAGTAGGTAGCGAAGTGCGTTCAGTAACATTTGAACGTGATGGCTATATTCTTCGCTCGCCAAGTGTAGATAGTACCCTTGCATTAATAGCAGTCTTAGGCGATGGAACTGTGCGAAAAAACAACAGTATTTTTTACAGCTGTATTGAAATAGCAGGCAAACATGAGGTTGGCTACGAACTTGCATTAACAGGATATATCACAGGAATCCATCAATTTGTAGTAGACAGGGAAGATCCGCTACAACAAGGATTTGTCATTGTGTAAAAATAATTTATCTTACTAAGGAGGAAAAAAGCATGAAAAAATTAGAAGGTGTATTTCCAGTATTAGTAACACCTATGTTGAACCAAACAGACATCGATTGGGATGGTTTCCGTCAAAATATAGAGAGTTTTATTGAAGCAGGCGTAACAGGTATTGCCATTAACGGTAGTACAGGCGAATTCGTAAGTTTATCTAAAGAAGAGCGCATCAAAGCTGTAGAAGTAGCAGTTGATCAAATTAAAGGTCGTATTACATTAATTGTTGGTACGGCTGCTGAAACAACAGCGGATGCAATCGAATATACGCAACAGGCTGAACAAGCAGGAGCAGATGCAGCTTTGCTCATTAACTCCTATTATGCACATCCGAAAGATGAAGAAATCTATTTACATTTTAAATCAGTTGCAGAATCAGTAAGCTTCCCAATCATGATTTACAATAATCCATTCACTTCTGGTGTGGATATTGGCATAGAAACAATACTAAAAGTAGGCCGAGATGTACCAAACATTACACATATTAAAGAGTCCAGCGGTAGCATCGGCAAAGCGCGTGATATTGTACGTCAAGGACAAGACGACATTAAAGTATTCTGTGGTTCAGAAGATTTAGCAATTGAATCATTCCTTGTAGGTGCTGTAGGTTGGATCTCAGTATCAGGAAACATCGTACCTGAACTTGTAACGGAATTGTATAACAATGTGCAAGATGGGAATCTAGATGAAGCGTGGGCTATTTACGATCGTTTATTACCATTATGCGCATTTTTAGAAGGGTCAGGTAAATACGTACAAATTGCAAAACGTGCAATGGAATTAAAAGGATTGGCAGGAGGACCTTGCCGTTTGCCGCGTCTCCCATTAACAGAGGAAGAAGATACACAATTAAAAACAATCATGGCTGATTTAGATGTACTGATTGCTGAACATAAATAAATTTTATGAGAAAAGGAGTGTCAAATATGGAGGCAGTATTAGCATTGAAACCGATTGTAACAGAATTTTTACAATCGACAGTTGGTTTATATATTAATGGTGAGTATGTGCAATCTCAATCAGGTAAAACATTTGAGGTACTAAATCCAGCTAATGAAGAGATCATTGCAACAGTAAGCGAGGCACAGGCTGAAGATATCAACATAGCCGTGCAAGCTGCACAAAAAGCATTTGATAATGAATGGTCTATCATGGATGCAGCAGAACGCTCACGTATTATTTATAAATTTGCAGATTTACTAGAGGAGCATCGGGAAGAACTAGCACAGCTCGAATCATTAGATAATGGTAAGCCATACAAAACAGCTTTAGCTGATGATGTGGACGGTACTGTACAACATTTCCGTTACTATGCAGGCTGGGCAACAAAAATTACAGGACAAACGGTGCAAGTATCAAAGGATTACTTAAACTACATTGTCCATGAGCCAGTTGGGGTTGTGGGGCAAATCATTCCGTGGAATTTCCCGCTTGCGATGGCTGCATGGAAATTAGGGTCGGCATTGGCAGTAGGCTGTACGGTTGTTATTAAACCGGCAGCGGAAACGCCATTATCGTTATTGTACGTAGGTCAATTAATGAAACAAGCTGGTTTCCCAGATGGTGTTGTGAACATCGTACCAGGCACAGGTGAAGCGGGTGAAGCGGTTGTTACACATAAAGGTGTAGCCAAGGTGGCATTCACAGGATCAACAAAAACAGGAATTCATGTTATGAAAAAAGCGGCGGATGATGTGAAAAGTGTCACATTGGAGCTTGGTGGTAAATCTCCAGCGATTGTATTACAAGATGCAGATGTAGAAGAAGCAATAGAAGGTACATTCGCTGGGACGATGTACAATCACGGACAAAATTGTAGTGCATGTACAAGGGTATTTGTGCATAGCAGCTTGTACGATCAGTTTGTTGAGCGACTTGCAGAAAAAGCAAAGGCATTAAAGTTAGGACCCGGGCTAGATCCAGAAACAGATATGGGTCCACTTGTTTCACAAAAACAACTGAATACAGTACTTGGTTTCATTGAAAAAGGAAAAGAAGAAGGTGCACGTCTAGTGGCAGGTGGAGAACGTGAATTTAACAAAGGTTATTTCGTGCAACCAACTGTATTTGCTGATGTAAAGGATGATATGACAATTGCTCGTGAAGAAATTTTCGGACCTGTTATGTCCATCTTCTCATTTGACACAGTAGAAGAAGTGATTGCCCGCGCAAATGATAGTAAGTATGGACTTGCGGCTAGCATTTGGACTGAAAATGTGAAAAAAGCACATTATATGGCTAGTAAGCTACAAGCAGGAACAGTATGGATTAATGATTTTGGTTTAGAATGGGAAACGATGCCATTTGGAGGTTACAAGCAATCAGGTGTTGGTCGTGAAATGGGCGGCGAATATGGCTTGTCCAACTATACGGAAGTTAAAAGTGTCTTCGTCAATATGAAGCAAAACTAAGCCCATCTCTTTCATATAGGCTCATGATCAAAAGTGGGGAAGATAATTGTTAAAACATATGTCATGTATTGCAGTTAATGGTAGTGGAAGCCAGGCGATTCTTTAGGGATAAGCGTTACAGATGAGCCCCTAGAGGTAGAGCACAAAAACTAAAAAGCATCACGTTCTGTAATAACGCCTCAGCGACCAACATTCTTTTGCCTCAAGTCGCTCATCGGACGCCCCAAGGAAAGACCTACAGTCGGAACGGAAATCACCCCACATTATGGTGATGAGCCTTCATACATTTAAAAAGGAGCTACTTAACTGAGAGTAGCCCCTTTTAAAATTGAATCACTTTACGTCTTGTAGATGATGGAATGTTCATTTCTTCACGATATTTTGCTATTGTACGACGTGATATTTCAATACCAAGTATAGTGTTGAAATGCTCGGCAATTTTTTGATCTGAGAAAGGCTTCTTTTTATTTTCAGTTTTGATATAGTCTACTAAAAGCGATTTTACCTTTACTTGTGAAACACTGTTACCATTTGTTGTTTGTAATTTAGAAGTAAATAAATCTCGAAGTTCAAATGTCCCATAAGCCGTTTGTACATATTTATTCGTTGTGACTCGGCTAACTGTCGATTCATGTACTTCAATTTGTTCAGCAATTTCACGCAATGTAAGAGGCTCTATAGCATCAAACCCATGTAGAAAAAAGGCTTTTTGCTTCTCAATAAGAGCCCTCATGATTTTGATAATTGTATTTCGGCGCTGCTCAACACTGTTAACTAGCCATTGATAGTCTGATAAATACTTTTTAAAATAACTCTTTTCAGAGGAATTGGCAGTAATGTATGGTGCATAGTCCGCATGTATATTGATTTTTGGTAAATAATAATCATTTAATGAAAAAGTGATGGTGCCATCAACATAATCAACAATAATATCCGGTGTATTATGATGTACAGCTTCCTGATGAAACAAGGAGCTAAGCTTAGGCTGTAAAGTTTGGATGAATTGATAAATTTCTTGTAATTTATAAAGTGATATATTTAACTCATTGGCGATTTTCTTCCATTCTTTATTTGCAAGTTCGTCAAGATAAGAGAAAATTACTGTTTCTGCATGAGCTGGGCTACTTTCACGATACATTGTTTGTAATAGCAGGCATTCTTTCAAATTACGTGCACCAATACCCAGTGGTCCAATGGCTTGTAATAAGTGAATGCCCTTTTCGATTTCATCGTCTTTAAAAGTCGGCGTAATTGGTTGTTCATAGTAGCCGTTGTCATCCAAATGATAAATAATATGTTTAAGTAGTTTAATGTCTTGATCTTCATGAAAAGCTAACTTAATTTCCTCAAATAAATCATCACGAATATTTTTTTCATATTTAGTTACATGTTCTAAGATATTTGTGTGACGGCTAACACCTTGTGAAAAATGTGCACGTTCTTGAAATGTAGGTTCACTTAATTCTATTAATGGATTAACGAGCTCTTGTTCACGAATATACTGTTCTAATTCTTGTGTAGAATATTGTAGTAACTCGATGGCTTGGCGAAGTTGTACAGTCATAACTAAATTCAAATCTTGAGTTTGTTTAATAGAAAGATGCATATTAAAACCTCGATTCTCTATTTTAACTTTTTTCAGCAAATAGTTTTGTAGCGAAAGTGAAACGTCAGCTACAAAAGTCTCCCACCTCTATAGATAGTGAGATGAATGCAGGTTAAAGTTATTTCTCAGTGGATAAACATCCACTGAAAGAAGTTAATGCCTCTGGACGCAATTATGCCTCGACATAATTGCGTCCTTAAATCCATTGAAAATGATGTTATTGCGTGTAGTGACAAAAATTTTTGACATTAGTAACTAAAGTAAAAAGGAGCTTTAGTAAAGAGTATTCAAAATGTGTCTAAAAAATGAACATCATATATGATATGTGTATAAATAATGTAAAAAAATGAAAGCCCTTCGCTGCGGGAACAGGCTTTCCGCCGAATCGAATGAAAAGATTACTTTATAAAATTATAAGCTCTTTTGGTGAGTTTGTGATAACTTCAACACCGTTTTTTGTAACGATGACATCATCTTCAATACGCACTCCGCCAATCTTAGGAATGTAAATACCTGGCTCAACAGTAAGCACCATATTTTCTTCTAGAATGTCTTCGCATACTGTAGACATAAAAATATTTTCATGAATATCTAAGCCGATACCGTGCCCCGAACCGTGTCCGTAATTTTTTCCATAGCCTTTAGCTGTAATGAAATCTCGTGAATAGCTGTCTGCTTCTTTTCCAGTAATACCAGCCTTCATATTAGATAAAGCTTTTTGTAATGAGTCATAAACGATTTGGTATACTTCCTTTAGTTTTTCAGGTGGTTCGCCAACTGCAATTGTTCTTGTCATATCTGAACGATAGCCTTGATAATATGCACCAAAATCAAGTGTCAGCATATCGCCTTTTTCAATTTTTTTATCGGATGCAACACCGTGAGGAAGTGCTGAACGATGACCAGAAGCAACAATTATATCGAATGCAGCTCCAGTAGCACCGTTTTTACGCATATGAAACTCTAACTCATTTGCGATATCAATTTCTGACACTCCTGGTTTGATAAATGTCAAAATATACTTAAATGCTTCATCCGAAACCCATGCTGCTTTCTTAATCAATTCAATTTCCTCAGTTGTTTTTATCATACGTAAATTTTCAACAATATTAGATAGCGGCTTTAATGTTGCTGTTAATTTACTAGACATTAATTGATATGCCTCGTAAGTAACATGTTGTTGCTCAAAACCAACCGTTTGAATAGATTCTGTGTCCAAAATTTCTTGGATTGTTTCATATAAATGGCTGCGATCGATTTCACGAACATCAAATTCTTTACTTTGGTTTGTTGCTTGCTGTGTGTAACGGAAATCTACAAGTAAAAGTGCTTGAGTTTGTGTAATTACTACTGTGCCTGCACTGCCTGTAAATCCTGTTAAATAACGACGGTTTTGATGACTCGTTATGATGAACACATCCGATTGTTGTGCTCGTAATGCGGTACGTAATTGTTCTAGTTGAGACATGTTGTATTTCCCCCTTTATTGAATTACTGCAATATTTGTGCCACATTTTTAGCGTAATCATAGTGTAGGCATGAATATTGCATATATGTTTGTTGTGCGGTGTCTATCGTGCAATAAAATTAAAGGGGATATGACAATGACTAAAAAGACAAAATGGTTAGTCGTGTTATTAGGGGTGGTGCTAGTTGTACTAGTTGGCTGCTACGGTAAGGAGGATAATTCTTCTGGTAGCCCGACTGGTGGCAATAGTATTGACAAAGAGTCTACAACTGACGGCGACGAAGCTGTTGGACAGGAACTGCATTTAGTAGCGGGAGGGGATTTAGCAACAATGAGTTCATTAGGGAGTGTAGATGCACTTGCAGTTACTGCAATGAACTCTGTATTTGAGGGGTTATACCGTATCGGACCAGAAAATACACCAGTGCCAGGGATGGCAGAGTCATATGAAACTTCAGAGGATGGTACTGTTTATACATTTAAATTACGCCAAGATGCCGTTTGGAGCAATGGTACACCTGTTACAGCACATGACTTTGAATACGCTTGGAAAAGAGCTATCAATCCTGAAACGCAAGCAATTTATTCTTATTTAATGCTAGATATAAAAAATGCAGCGAGTGTTCAAAAAGAGGGTGATCCTCTATATGGTAAGGTAGATGAAATTGGCGTTAAAGCGCTAAACGATTACACATTAGAAGTTCAACTAAATGCGCCACTTCCATATTTCCTAAGCTTAACAACGTATGCACCGTTCTTTCCATTAAACAAAGAATTCACAGAAGCACAAGGCGATCAATATGCGTTAGAAGCAGCAAATATGATTTATAATGGTCCGTTCGTAATGGAATCATGGCAGCATGGTCAAGGGTGGACATTCGTAAAAAATGAAAACTATTGGGATAAAGACAGTGTGAAGCTTACAAAAATCACACAAAAAATCGTGAAAGATACGGCAACAGCTGTCAACCTATATGAAGCAGGAGAAATCGACACTGCTGAGCTTTCGAGTGAGTATGTTGCTCAATACAAAGATAGCCCAGAGTTTTCAACATTTTTAAAACCGAATACGTATTTTATCCGAATGAACCATGAAAATAAATTCCTATCAAACAAGAACATTCGAAAAGCGATCGATATGGCTTGGGATAAACAAGGCTTTGCAGATGTGATTTTACAGGATGGCTCTATTCCAGCATATTTTTTAGTACCACTTGGATTATCAACAGATGAAAAAGGTGTTGATTTCAGGGAAGGGAACGGTGATATGAATAAAACAAATGTTGAATTGGCGAAGGAAGCATGGGCTACTGGTTTAAAGGAGCTTGGGGTAGATCAAGTAAAACTTGAGTTTTTAACTTACGACCGTGCAGAGTCTAAAAAAGCTGCAGAATTTATTAAAAACCAATTAGAGACAAATCTTAAAGGCCTAGAGCTAACAATCAACATGCAACCTAATAAGCAAAAGCTAGCATTAGAAGGGGCCGTTGACTATGATTTAGACTATGGTGGTTGGGGCCCTGATTATCAAGATCCTATGACATATATTGAATTATTTGAATCCACGGCTTACTACAACCAATCTCACTATAAAAATGAAGAGGTTGATGCATTAATTAAAAAAGCGAAAACAACTTCTGATGTTTCCGAACGTTGGAAATTAATGCAACAAGCTGAAAAGATTATGATGGATGATGTTGCATTTGCACCAACATTCCAAAAAGGTATAAGTCGTTTGACGAAGCCATATGTAAAAAACTTATATGAACATCCGTTTTCAGCGGACATTAGCTATAAATGGGTTGAAATTGTAAAGTAAAAAAAGATGCTGCCTACTTAGAGAGGCAGCATCCTTTTGATGTTGTTGAAAAACTATTGTGTCAATGAAATTATGGTGTCATAGTAGGGGTCTTCGGCAAAACGAGGGTTGATTTCCGTTCCGACTGGGCGCTTTGTAGCTGTCGCTTTGCTTTCGCTACAGAAAACATTTGTTGCTGACGCTTCGCTTTCGCACAGATAAAACATTTGCCGCTGACGCTTCGCTTTCGCACAGATAAAACATTTGCCGCTGACGCTTCGCTTTCGCGCAGAGCAGAGCTTCCTGGGGGCGTCCGATGAGCCGCTTGGGCCTACACGATGTAGGTCACGAAGGCGTTATCACAGGACGTGATGCTTTTAGCCTTCGTTCCTCTATCGCTATTCCCCAAGGAGTCGCCCAGTCTTCACTCCAATCACCCACACGTTATGGTGAAATAAGCTTCCTATAAATAGAAAACAACAGATAAAATAGTTGTCATTATACAGCCAATCAAACCTGCTAGTAGCAGTGGATAGGTAAAGGTATAGGATGGCGCTTGTACGAATTCCAAGTCACCATCTAACTCATAGGCGTAGGTGCCGTTTTTAGTGACGCGAGCAAAAAAACGTTTAAAGCTGTAAGCGATCCCATTAAAAAGCCCGCCTTGCACAACAAACAATAGTGCTCCAACGATTGTAAAAGTAAGTGAAGCAAGGAAAGTGTGATCAATGATAGTCAGCATTGTCATCGATTGCTTTAAGAACAATGTATAGAGAAGGGAACATATCAAAATGCAGCCAGTAAACAATAAAGTTGTTTTTAATTTCATCGCAGTATGCTCTCACTGATTGCTTGATGGTATTGGGTAAGTTCTTCTTCTGTCAGCATGACAAAATGGCCTGGACGTACTTCTGTAAAGCTTTCACTTTCTCTATTAGTAGCGTTATATTCAGCCTCATTAAAAATAATACGTTCACGTTCTAATTTTGGATCAGGCAATGGTATAGCAGATAATAGTGCTTTTGTATAAGGGTGAATAGGGTGATCATAGAGCTCTTGGCTTTCTGCAAGCTCGACAATTTTCCCGCGATGCATGACGCCGATACGATTACTAATATATTTTACCATCGATAAATCATGTGCAATGAATAGATATGTCAGTCCACGTTCCTTTTGTAGCTTTTTCAATAAATTAACGATTTGTGCTTGGATCGATACGTCTAATGCGGAAATTGGTTCATCAGCAATGATTAGTTCGGGCTCTACAACAAGGGCGCGTGCGATACCAATGCGTTGACGTTGCCCGCCGCTAAGCTCATGAGGATAGCGGTTAGCATATTCTTTCGTTAAACCTACTATATTTAATAACTCATAAATTTTTGTCTTCCATTCGCTTTTTGGTACACCATGAATAGCAAGGCCTTCCGCAATAATGTCAGCAATTTTCATACGTGGATTTAAGGAAGAATAAGGGTCTTGGAAAATCATTTGCACCTTGCGATTAAAGGCTAACTTTTCTTGCCTCGTCTTTGCTTCATTAATATTCCTACCGTCGATGTGAATATCGCCAGCTGTTATTAAATTGAGTCCAATAATCGAACGGCCTGTCGTGGACTTGCCACAGCCAGATTCTCCAACTAAACCAAAGATTTCTCCTTTATAAATATCAAAAGTAATGCCGTCTACAGCTTTGTTGATAGTGTTTTTATCTAATTTAAAATGCTGTTTTACTCCTTTTAATGATAAAAACGGGTTGGTTGTATCAAATACAGGAGCTTTTTCACTTTCTTTGCATTCAGCTTGTGCTAACTGTTGATGAATCGGTATCATTTTAGGAGCTTGCTCATGCAATAACCAAGTTGCGGCATAGTGTGTGTCACTGACCTTAAACATGGGTGGTTCCTCTAAAAAATCGATTTTAAGTGCCTGCTTATTACGAGAAGCGAAGGCATCACCATTCGGCGGATGCAGTAAGTTTGGTGGTGTTCCTGGAATAGCGTACAGTGTGTCGGTTTCAATATCTGGGTTTGGCATTGCAGCAAGTAGACCTTGTGTATATGGATGCTGACAATGGTAAAAAATTTCATCGACTAAGCCAATTTCAATAATTTTTCCGGCATACATCACGGCAACACGATCAGCCATTTTTGCTACAACACCCAAATCATGTGTAATAAATATAATTGAAAGATTCATCTTTTTTTGAATGTTTTTTAGCAATTCTAGAATTTGTGCTTGAATCGAAACGTCTAGAGCTGTGGTAGGTTCATCGGCAATAATAATACGAGGCTCGCAAGCAAGTGCCATCGCGATAACGATACGTTGACGCATTCCTCCAGAAAATTGGTGAGGATATTGTTTATAGCGTTTATCCGCTTCATTAATGCCAACAAGCTGTAATAGTTCAATCACACGTTCTGTTATTTGATTACCACGTAATGCTGTATGTTTTTTGATGCTCTCTGCAATTTGACTACCGATTGTCATCGTGGGATTTAATGCAGTCATGGGATCCTGGAAGATCATTGAGATTTCAGCTCCGCGGATTGCACGTATTTCCTGCTCTTTGCACGTTAAAATATCTTTCCCGTTGTATAAAATTTGACCATGTTTCAGCATTGTTGTTTCGACAGGGTTTAGTCGTAATAGGCTTTTAGATGTAACTGACTTCCCAGAACCTGACTCGCCAACGATTGCTAGTGTTTCACCTTCAAATAAGTCGAAGGATACATTACGAACAGCCTGCACCTCACCATTATACGTATTAAATGAAACACTTAAATTTTTAACTTCTAATATTTTTTTCAATGCGCATCCCTCCTTATTTACGTGTTTTTGGATCGAATGCATCACGCAGTCCATCACCGAGTAGATTAAAGCTAATCATAATTAAACTAATGACAATGGATGAAAAAATCATGCCATGTGGATAAATACGTAGTAATTTATAAGAGTCATTAACAATCGTTCCTAAGGAAGCAGTTGGTGGCTGTAGTCCTAGGCCGATAAAACTCAGTAATGCTTCAGTAAAGATGGCTCCTGGAATGGTAAAAGTAGTAGCTACAATAATTGGACCTAGCGTATTAGGAATTAAATGTTTCCAAATTAAGCGTTGGTTACTAGCACCGAGCGTTCTAGAAGCAAGGACAAACTCATATGATTTTAGCTTTAATATTTGTGCTCGTACGATACGTGCCATACTAATCCACCCAACGATAACCATCGCAATAGTAATAGAAATGATTCCTGGTTTTAAAATAAGAATAAGAAGAATATTAACAATTAGCCCAGGAATACCAACTAACACTTCAATAATACGTTGCATAATATGATCAGTGCGACCACCATAAAATGCTGAAACAGCCCCGTAAGCAACGCCTATAATTAAATCGATTGTTGCCGCTAAAAAAGCAATATAAAGAGATATACGTGTGCCTTGCCAAATACGTGTCCATAAATCCCTACCTAATTCATCTGTACCAAACCAAAAATATTCACTTATACCTTTAGCTTTATATTGGTCAACACCACGACTATCAACACCGTTCAAGCCTAAGAATGAAATATTCTCAAGAACAGGGACTTTTGGTGGTAAATTTGTCCGCGCAATATTTTGTTCATCGTAGCCATGACTATTCATAAATGGACCGAAAATGGCTAGTAAAATAACTAGAATAATAATACATAAACCAACGATGGCTGCTTTATTTTTGCGTAAACCAAGCCATGCATCTTGCCAAAATGATTGTTCAGGACGATACGTAAAATCATCGATAAATTCATGTTGAGAGGTGGGCTCAAATAAATCAGGGGGATATTTTTTTAGCGTTGCATCCTCAGTTATTTTTGTTGTCATCAATTACTCGCCTCCTGTGACACGAATTCGAGGGTCAATGAATCCGTATAAAATATCAATAATTAAGATAACGCTTACAAATAGAACAGCATAAAAGATTGTTGTTCCCATAATAAGTTGATAATCATTCGTAATAATGGAATTAACAAATTGTTCTCCTAAGCCAGGGATACTAAAAATTTTTTCAATAACTAGTGAGCCAGTAATCGTATTAACAGTTAATGGTCCGATAATTGTAATGATTGGGATTAGTGCATTTCGAATACCATGCTTTATAATGATAAAGGGATTCGATAGTCCTTTTGATTTCGCTGTTAAAATATATTCTTGATTGAGTACTTCTAACATTTCAATCCGTGTAAAGCGGGCAATTGTTGCAACAACACCTACCGCTAAAGCGATTGTTGGTAAGATTGAGTATTCAAAACCGTTCCAAAAGGCGATTGGTAGCCAGCCTAGTTTGACACCAATCCAATATTGTAAAAAACCTGCAAATACAAAGGATGGAATGGAGATACCGAGCACAGCTAAAACAGTAGCCCCGTAATCTATAATGGTGTTGTGCCTTAGTGCCGCTATTATACCTAGCAGTAAGCCTATTAAAGTACCGATAGTTACGGCTTGAAATCCTAGAATGGCAGAGGCACCGATACGTTCTTGAATTATTTTTGTAACTGGACGATTATCAAAAACAAATGAAACACCTAAATCCCCTTGTACAAAATTTGCTAAGTAAATACCGAATTGAATAGGTACCGGTTTATCTAGACCGTATTTTTTGTAAAGTAGTTCTTTTTGGGCTTCAGGTAAGCGTTCATCGTTAAATGGGGAACCGGGTAGTGCCTTCATAAGCAAAAAAGAAAGCAAAATGATAATAAATAACGTAATAATCATGTAGCCGATTCGAGTAAAGATGTACCGAATCATTGAAACGACCTCCTTGTTAATTAGTTTGTAATATCTATTTAACTTATTTGCAAAAACAGTGCCAAAAGATGGGTAATGATTAAATAATTGGCTCATTCCCAAAAGTGGTGGATGACTTTGTTAAAACACATGCCAAGTATATATTTTGGTGAAAAGTAAAAAAAAATGAAAAAAATATTGCATGGGGCATTTTCTTATGATATATTGATAGATGTCTTAGAGAGGTCCCGTGGTGTAGCGGTTAACATGCCTGCCTGTCACGCAGGAGATCGCCGGTTCGATCCCGGTCGGGACCGCCATTATAATTGATAATATAGTTCTTATGATGCTTTTAAAATCATAAGAACTTTTTTATTGTTAAGATAAGGAAATTTGTGGATATTAATAATTTCTAAAAAATGTATGGTAAAATTGGTTTTATCATATTTGTTGAAGTATCAAATACAATGAAAGTTGGAGGGGCGGTCGCCGGAACGTTTGCGGAAGCTACACATTGAGCCTCACCCCAACATTTGATGTAGAGCCACTAAATTAATCAATCTAACAAGTGGAACAATAAACATAGAAGTTAGGTGACTATCTTTTTATCAATTTCTCCCAAGAGAAGGAGATTGTCTTCGGAGGTGTTAACATGAGAAAGTATAATTACATAAAATGTCTTCATATAAGTTTGTTCGTAGGTGCTTTGGTAATCCTCGTAGGTTGTGGAGATCCTATTTTAGAAATAGAGGAGTCCAATGCGTACCACTGGCAAACAAATATGAATGAAGCGGAATTTGAAAAATTAAAAGAAGGTATGTCATATATGGAAGTAGTGGAAATTGCAGGGGGAGCAGAAGAGATGGTGAAAAAAGATCAATACCGCTGGAATGATGAAATACTTATGACAAAAGCCTATATAGTACGATTTAAAGATGATAAATTGGTTGATAAAGAGGTTATTGATATAGAGGGTTATTCAACAACAAAGTAAGCACGTCTTCTACAAAGGGGGACGTGTTTTATTTTTTAAATCATTGGATGTTTTGAACATTTACGCTTGTTTCGGTAAACTAGAGGTAATGGAGCTAGGAGAGGAAAAAGAGATGATGTATGAAAAAATAATGAATTCGCTGGATGATACTGAGCATTTTGCGTTGAAGCTAGCAAACTTACTAGAAGCCCAGGATACAATCACATTAGAGGGTGATTTGGGCGCTGGTAAGACGACATTTACGAAAGCATTAGCGAAGGGGCTTGGCGTGAAGCGAACGGTCAATAGTCCAACATTTACGATTGTAAAGCAATACGAGGGACGTGTACCATTTAATCATTTAGATGTTTATCGTTTAGCGGAAAGCGATGAAGATCTTGGCTGGGACGAGTTATTTTATAGTGATGCGGTGTCAGTTGTCGAGTGGGCTCATTTAATAGAACAGGACTTACCGCAGGAGCGTCTTGGAATAGAAATTTACCGAATTGGAGAAAATCAACGACGGTTTGTATTAATACCTCTTGGAAAGCGATATGAGGCATTATGTGAGGAGCTAATGAAATGATTTGGTTAGGGATTGAAACAGCGAATGCACCACTTTCTATTGCTGTCGTAAGGGATGGTAAAGTGATTGCAGAAATTGTACAAAATATAAAATTAACGCATTCGGCGGGTGCGATGCCAGCCATTGAAGAAGTGCTAGTAAAGGCTGGCATAAAGCCAAATGAGTTAGATGCGATTGCTGTATCAGAAGGGCCTGGTTCATATACAGGTGTTCGAATAGGTGTGACACTTGCTAAAACATTAGCGTGGACATTGAAAAAGCCTTTAGTAGGAATATCAAGCTTAAAGACATTGGCTGCAAATGCAGCACTATATGATGGGTTAATTTGCCCTATCTTTGATGCGCGAAGAGGCAATGTCTATTCGGCCGTTTATAAAGGCTATGAGCTTGAAGTGATTATAGATGACGATCACGATCATATAGATGGATTGTTAGAACGTTTACAGGCTTTAGAGACTCCGGTTTTATTTGTCGGAGCAGACGTAGATGTTTTTTGGCATAGAATTGTAGAGGTACTAGGTGACTTTGCTCTGCGTACACCATTTAGCAACGACCTACCACGAGCAAGTGAAACTATTCGATTAGCGACTAAAGTGGAACTACCAAGTGTAGATGCAATTCATCATTTTGTCCCGCAATACAAACGTATTGCAGAGGCGGAGGCGAATTGGCTGAAGGAACAAAAGGAGAAGGCGCATGAGTAGTAATGTAATGTATCGTAAAATGGTATCTGATGATGTCCCAGCAGTATATGAAATAGAGCTTGCAACATTTTCTGCACCATGGACGTTAGATTCTTTTTACTATGAGGTGCATGAAAATCAGTATGCACATTATGTGTTGGCGGTGGATGCGGACGGTAGTATTATCGGCTTTTGTGGCATGTGGATGGTAATAGACGCAGCGCAAATTACGAATGTAGCTGTTATAGAGGCAGCTCGCGGCCGAGGTATTGGTGAAGAATTGATGCGAGAGTCTATGCGTATTGCTCGACAGCATGAAATGGAAGTCATGAGTTTAGAGGTGCGCGTAACGAATACAGTTGCTCAAAATCTTTATCGAAAGCTTGATTTCCAAGATGGTGGCATACGTAAAGGCTATTATACAGATAACGGGGAGGATGCCCTTGTCATGTGGGTGAATTTATGATGGAAAATCGAATTATTTTAGCAATAGAATCGAGCTGTGATGAAACAGCAGCAGCGATTATTCGAAATGGCTCTGAAATTGTTTCAAATGTGGTTGCTTCTCAAATAGAAAGTCATAAACGATTTGGTGGGGTTGTACCTGAAATTGCGTCTCGCCATCATGTTGAGCAAATTACAATGGTCATAGAAGAAGCGTTAGCACAGGCAGACATGAAGCCGACTGATTTAGATGCGGTGGCAGTTACTGAGGGTCCCGGTCTAGTAGGTGCATTGTTAATTGGTATTAATGCTGCGAAGGCTTTTGCATTTGCCAACAATTTACCGATTATCGGTGTGCATCATATAGCAGGACATATATATGCTAATGCACTCGTGCAGCCAATGGAATTCCCATTATTAGCACTTGTCGTATCAGGTGGCCATACAGAGCTAGTTTATATGAAGGAACACGGCTCATTTGAAGTCATCGGAGAGACGAGAGATGATGCAGCTGGTGAGGCTTATGATAAGGTTGCGCGTGTCTTAGGCTTACCGTATCCAGGTGGTCCGCGTATTGACAAGCTAGCACATGAGGGAGATGAGGCCGTAACCTTCCCAAGAGTGTGGTTAGAGGAAGGTTCTTATGATTTTAGCTTTAGCGGTCTGAAATCAGCCGTTATTAATTATAAACATAATATGGATCAGCGTGGAGAAGAGATTTCTCCGACTGCCGTTGCCAAAGGGTTTCAAGATAGTGTAGTTGAAGTGCTAACAGCGAAAACATTACGAGCAGCGCGTCAATATAAAGTGAAACAGGTTATTGCAGCTGGAGGTGTAGCGGCTAATAAGGGCTTGCGTACATCACTTGATTCTGTATTTGCGGAAGAAGGGATCCCGGTTTATGTGCCGCCATTAAAACTGTGTACAGATAATGCCGCTATGATAGGGGCAGTAGCAACACCAATGTTTGAAGCAGGTATTCGCGGTAATTTATCAATGAATGGTCGCCCTGGAATGGAGTTAAAATCCTGGGTTTAACTTCTTTCGATTATACTGAGGCATAATTGATTATAGAAAAAGAGGTGTTTTAGATTTGATTCTAAAATACCTCTTTTTGCTTTTGTGAAAAAAATTGTCGATAAGAAAATTATGAATTCAATAAAAAGAGCTCTGTTGACAAATTTTTCAGAAAATTATCCACAGGTAAGATGGAAAATAAAACAGCGAACATCCGTACTTATGCACAAAATGTTGATAACTTGTGTATAACTTGTGATTATTCAATATATAGTAGCGTGTTTTACACAAATAGATGTGGGTAAAATAATTTTTAATTGTGGATAATGTGGAAAAGTCTGTTGATATGTTGGTATTACTATATTTATTGTGTGTATAAAGTTGTGGGCATTTTTTGTCGAAAAATAGCACTTGACCAATATATATGAAAAATCGAGGCGAGTAAAGGAAAAAGCCATGCGACAAGGCACATGGCTTATAGGGTTTGTCCCGCAATAAGTTGCAGTTAACCTCCCACTGAGTAAAGTTCATTTTATAAAATGATATTTTCAAGTTCTTCATTTAGCTCAAGCCATTCCATTTCAAATAGCTCATGCTGTTCCTTGGCAGTTGATAATTCTCCCTGAAGCTGAGTAATTTTTTCGTGGTCTGTGAAAATTTCTGGATCACAAAGCGCTTCTTCTAAACGAGCTATATCAATAGTTACTTCCTGCATTTTTCCTTCTAGTTCTTCAATGGAGCGTCTAATTTGGCGCTCACGTTTTTTAGCCTCTTTATCAATTTTAGAGGTAGAGGACTTCTCCAGTATCTCGGTTTTAGCTTGAGGTTGGGCGGCAGCTTTCATTTGTTCAATTTCTAAAAGCTCCTGTTTTTTCTCAAGATAATAATCATAGTCACCCAAGTATTCAAAGGAACCATCGCCAGACAACTCAGTCACTTTAGTAGCAATTCGATTGATGAAATATCGGTCATGCGATACAAATAAGAGTGTCCCAGGATAATCAATAAGCGCGTTTTCCAGTATCTCTTTACTATCTAAGTCTAAGTGGTTGGTAGGCTCATCGAGAATTAAGAAATTTGACTTTTGCATCATTAATTTAGCTAGTGAAATTCTTGCCTTTTCGCCACCAGATAAAGAGGATACGATTTTATCTACATCATCTCCACTGAATAAAAAACGACCTAGCACCGTTCGAATATCTTTTTCATTCATTAAAGGCCATTCATCCCACAGCTCTTTTAGAACACTTTTATTGCTCGATAGTTTTGCCTGCTCTTGATCATAATAACCAATTTGAACATTTGTACCATAGCGAATTTCTCCAGAAAGTGAAGGTAAATCTTTTACGATGGTCTTTAATAAAGTTGATTTACCAACACCATTTGGTCCAACAAGTGCAATGCGATCTTCACGGAATGCGCGTAATGTGATACCTTTTGATATTTTCTTGTCACCATAACCAACAGCTAAGCTATCAATAGATAATACATCGTTCCCGCTTTGACGTTCAATGGTAAAACCGAAGCTTGCGGACTTTTCGTCGCCATCAGGAGATTCCATCCATTCTGTTCGTTCAAGCATTTTGCGACGACTTTGTGCCATTTTTGTAGTAGAAGCACGAGCAATGTTCTTTTGGATAAAATCCTCAAGCTTGGCTTTCTCATCTTGCTGACGCTCATATAACTTTACATCACGCTCATAGTTTTTCGCTTTTTCGTCTAAATAGGCACTATAATTGCCTGTATATTTTGTGACGCGGTGACGAGAAACTTCGTAGACAATGGAAACAACCTGGTCTAAGAAGTAGCGGTCATGGGAAACAATTAAAATAGCCCCTTCATAGCCTTTTAAATAGGATTCCAACCAGGAGAGGGTTTCAATATCTAAATGGTTAGTAGGCTCATCGAGTATTAATAAATCAGGTTTACTTAAGAGGAGCTTAGCTAGAGCTAAACGAGTTCGTTGGCCTCCTGATAATGAGCTTATTGGTTTTTCATAATGTTCAGGATAGAATTGCATGCCATGAAGCACAGAGCGAGTATCAGATTCATATTGATAGCCACCTGCATCCTTAAAATTATGTTGTAATTGATCGTATTCGGACATTATTTTTGCATACAAATCAGGGTTTTCATAGACAGTTGGATCGGCCATTTGTTGTTCGAGTGACCGAAGTGTTTTTTCTTGTGCGATAATTGGTTCAAAAATTGACATCATTTCGTCCCAAATCGATAACGTTGAGTTTAACCCAGCATGCTGCTCCAAATATCCAATCTGAACACCTTTAGGGATAATAATATCGCCTGAGTCATATGACATTTGACCAGCAATAATTTTAAGTAAAGTGGACTTACCAGCACCGTTACGTCCTACTAATGCAACGCGGTCACGATGTTGAACCTCTAATTTTACGCCACTTAAAATTTCATCTGCAAGGAAGGATTTATATAGTTGATTGACCTGTAAAACAATCATTCTTGACACCTCAATTCTTCCTTAGTGTAATGGATGAGCGATTCGCTTGCAATGTCGATGCTTTACTTATTCCGAGCTGTCATGTAAGATTGAAACGATTTCCCTTTAGTTAGTGGCGTAAAAAGCGCCATTAACTAAAGGGAAATACTCTAGTGGATATTAATATTTATATATATAGTTAATGATGCATGTATTAAAATTACTAGCTAAGTACATTCAAACTGAGACATTTTAAGGAGGAGAAAGTTTGAAACAAGAATTAAAAATTCCACAAGCCACTACAAAAAGACTTCCTCTTTACTATCGATTTATCCAAAACTTTGCACAAGAAGGCATGGAACGTATTTCGTCGAAGGAACTGAGTGAAGCGATGAAAATTGATTCTGCAACTATTCGCCGTGACTTTTCTTATTTTGGTGCTCTTGGCAAAAAGGGTTACGGCTATGATGTGCAGCATCTATTAAAATTTTTTAGTCAAACACTCGATCAGCACGAAACGACAAAAGTAGCGTTAATTGGTGTAGGGAATTTAGGTAGTGCTTTATTAAAATATAATTTCCAAAAAAATCACAATACTCATATTGTGGTGGCTTTTGATTCAAAGGCACCAAAGGACGGGAAGATGATCAGCAATATTCCTGTTTTTCATCCGGATTTGTTGGAAGAAAAGTATGCAGAATATGGAGCGGAGCTTGCGATTTTAACAGTTTCACCACGCTCTGCACAGAAAATGGCTGATAGATTAGCGGCAATGAATGCAAAGGGCATTTTAAACTTTACGCCAGAGCGGTTAACGGTGCCAGATAGAATGCAGCTTTTAACAATTGATTTATCGGTAGAATTGCAAGCGCTTATTTATTTAATTCGCAATCAGGAAGAGTGATAAATGTACATATTTAACTTCTTTCAGCGGGTGTATAAAGAACTGCTCAAATAGAGGAACTCAGTCTAAGAACGCCACGTCCTGTGGCAATTTATCTGTGCGAAAGCGCAGCGACAGCAACACGGTTTTATCTGTGCGAAAGCGCAGCGACAGCAACAGCAACAACACACGACTGAGTGACTAACATCACGTTGGCCCAAAGCCTCCAGCGGATAGTATAGTTCACAGTTTCTGTCAAATGTAAGTATGAAATAAAATGAGAGAGTGACGAAAAACTTTCACATATAATTAGTTAGCAAAATGACGAAATATGCGTTAAAATGATGGATATAAAGAGGAGGTGGCTGTAATGGGTAGTATTGGTCCTATGAGCCTCATTATTATCGGAGTTGTCGCGTTACTAATTTTTGGTCCTAAGAAGTTACCAGAGCTGGGTAAAGCATTCGGTTCAACATTACGTGAATTCAAAAATGCTACTAAAGGTTTAGCCGATGAAGATGATGATGACAAGAAAAAGAAAGAACTAGATAAGTAAGTTAGGATGTTTGAGGAATGAATCCAAAAGATCTAACTGTCATTGAGCATATAGAAGAATTAAGAAAACGGCTTTTCATTGTTGCCGTTTTCTTTGTTCTCGCTATGGTTGGCGGCTTTTTTGTGGCAAAGCCGCTTGTTAAATACCTTCAAAGTACTGGAGCGAATTATAATATAGAGCTTCATGCATTTGATGTAGTAACACCACTTGCGATTTATTTACAAGTTGTTTTTTTAATTGCATTTATCCTTTCATCACCAGTGTTAATGTATCAACTGTGGTCGTTTATTAGCCCAGGATTAAGGGACGTAGAACGAAAAGCAACCTTAAGCTATATACCGTATTCATTTTTATTGTTTATCGCGGGGCTATCCTTTTCATTCTATTTATTATTCCCTTATGTCATAAAATTCATGATGAATTTGTCGGTCGAGTTGGAGATTCAGCAAACAATAGGAATTCATGAGTATTTTACATTTTTATTTAAGCTTACAATACCTTTTGGTTTCCTTTTCCAATTGCCGGTTGTTATTTTATTCTTTTCACGTATAGGGATATTAAATCCTGATTTACTAATTCGTATTCGTAAATATTCGTACTTTGGTTTATTTGTGTGTGCCGCTATTATCGCACCACCTGAATTGGCTTCACATTTAATGGTTTCAGTACCATTGTTTGCGCTCTATGAAATTAGCATTGTGATTTCGCGTATTGGGTACAAGAAATACTTAAAATCAGAGGAAATACGTTTGAAGGAAGAGCAGGAAGCTGAGCAAAAACGCCAGGTTGAAGAGGCACTTGAACAGCAGCGACGACAAATAGAAGAATTGAATCAAAAATAAATAGTGGAAGCTCGATGCGAGATAATAGCATCGAGCTTTTTTGTGTGCGCCCGGCATGCGTATGAACTATAGGGTGCAAGTCCCGAACCTCGAAGACAGAAGTAGAGGTTAGCCAAGAGCAAGGGTGTCCGTGGCGACGCGGAATCTGAAGGAAGCTGGAGGCAAAACACCGGTCCGAGGAACACAAATCTCATATAAGGCTAGGTATGATTGGATGAGTGTGCACAACAACACAAAGTCCTTTCTGTCGAAGGTCATATCGAGTAAATGAGGCGGATAGATGGTGTGAAAGTGCATACGCTTACCCGGGGAGGTCTGATGGAAACGCAAAGTACACTTTGTAACCTACTTAGCGATAGGTAGCTGAACCATCAGAAGTCAGCAGAGGTCATAGTACCATTCACTTCTAGAATGAATGGAAAGGACCGAACAATTCGGAGAGAATAGCCCTTGGCATGCAGTTTTCTATGATAAACACAGAAAATCCAGAAGGACCGACTTAATGGAGGTAATGGTGAATCCCATGAGGGACATTGAGCGGGTGCAGTAGAAACTGTTATAAGAAGACAAGCTATTCACGGAGGAGTCGAACGAGATGTTAATGAATCAAATTTTATCACGAGAGAATCTGCTTCTCGCACTCAAACGGGTGGAACGAAACAAAGGGAGTCATGGAGTAGACAAAATGCCCGTAAAATTCCTACGACAGCATGTAGTCGAAAACTGGCTAACGATTAAGAAGCAAATTCTTGAGGGAACCTACCAACCACAACCAGTTCGCAGAATCGAAATCCCGAAACCTGACGGCGGTGTGCGACTATTAGGAATCCCAACCGTGACAGACCGACTCATTCAACAGGCAATTGCCCAAGTGCTATCCAACCTATACGACCCGAACTTCTCGAATCATAGTTACGGATTTCGACCAAAACGAAGTGCTCACGATGCAATCCGAGAAGCCAAAGGCTATATAAAAGAAGGATATCGCTGGGTAGTAGATATGGACTTAGAGAAATTCTTCGACAAAGTAAACCATGACCGTCTAATGAGTACATTAGCGAAGAAAATTTCTGATAAACCTCTACTCAAGCTGATTCGTAGATACTTGCAATCGGGTGTCATGATAAATGGTGTCGTTTATGATACAGATGAAGGAACACCCCAAGGGGGTCCACTGAGTCCACTTCTCTCAAACATTGTGCTGGATGAATTAGACAAAGAATTAGAGAAACGTGGTCATAAATTTGTCCGTTACGCCGATGACTGCAATATTTATGTGAAAACAAAACGAGCAGGAGAACGAGTGATGGCAAGTATCAAAACCTTTATTGAGAAGACGCTGCGATTGAAAATAAATGAGAAGAAATCCGCAGTGGCTCGTCCTTGGCAACGTAAATTCCTAGGATTTAGCTTTACCTCCCGCAAAGAACCACAAGTTCGAATTGCGAAAGAGAGCATAAAGCGAATGAAGAACAAAATTCGGGAATTAACAGCTAGAAAGAAGCCATTTCCAATGGAGTACCGAATTCAACAATTGAATCAATACTTAATTGGGTGGTGTGGCTACTTTTCATTAGCGGATACGAAATCAATATTTGAATCACTGGATGGATGGATTAGAAGAAGACTTCGCATGTGTTTATGGAAGAATTGGAAGAAGCCTCGTACGAAAGTGCGCAACCTTATTCGCTTAGGAGTTCCAGACTGGAAGGCTTACGAATGGGGCAATACTCGCAAGAGTTACTGGCGTATTTCGAAAAGTCCAATATTACACAGAACCCTTGGTAACTCTTATTGGAGTAACCAAGGGCTCAAAAGTCTGCAAGCTCGTTATGAAATCTTGCGTTATTCATCTTAATTGAACCGCCGTATACGGATCCGTACGTACGGTGGTTGGAGAGGTCGGGAGTTAGTCACTCCCTCCTACTCGATTATAAAAGAATAGGTTAGAATCTAAAAAATCAGTGGGAAGAAAATTCCCACTGATTTTTATTGCATTTTTTCGAGTTCTTCAAGAAACTTTTGTAATGGTTCTGCAAACACTTGTACAAATGTCACAAATCCATTAAGCATGACATGGGCGATAATGGACGTCCAAATGCGTTTTGTTTTGTGATATAAGAAGGCAAAAATCAATCCACAAATTGTATAAAGCAAAATATGTGTGAAGTCGAAATGAATAAGTCCGAAGAAAATGGCACTTACGATTGCGGCTACCCAAAAATTAGTTGTTTGGACAAGTGATCCAAAAATAACACGACGGAAGACGAACTCTTCTAAAACTGGTCCAAAGACGACAATTGCTAGTATTGTAATAGGAGCACCTTTCGCAATAGCTACAATATCAGCTGTGTTTTGTGACCCACCTTGGATACCGAATACAGTCATTTCGATAGCAGCGCCAATCATTTGACCAAAGAAAACTAAGAAGAAACCAATAATTCCCCATACAATTGTAAGTGGTATGGTTTCTTTCTTTCCTTTATAAATAGCCCAAAATGCTTTATCGCGAGAAGTTAGGATTAAAATTAAAATTAACGCAATGGCAAAGCTAAGTGCGATATACCAGCCTTGCGTAAGCGGAGCGGCTTGCTCAGAAGGTAAACCGGTTGTACTCATAACAAGCTTGTGAAACGGTATTAACAGCCATCTGCCTGATATTTGCATGAGAATATAAATCAGTAAAACATATAGGGCTGTTTTTTTATGTTTATTTATTTTTTGAGAAGTAGTCACAGTCAAAATCCTTTCCATTCATTATGCTACCTTTCTATTGTAGAGGAATATGGAAAGAAAACAAAATTTTTCGTAGTTCTGACTTGCAAAAGAAAGTGTGATTGATTATCATAATAATTGTGTTAGCACTCGACTAGATAGAGTGCTAATAAATCAACATATATTATTTATTAGGAGGTTGTTTCACTTGTTAAGACCACTAGGAGATCGTATTGTAATCGAACTAATCGAGGTAGAAGAAAAATCTGCATTCGGTATTGTACTGCCAGACTCTGCAAAAGAAAAACCGCAAGAAGGTAAAGTTGTAGCAGTTGGGACAGGTCGTATATTAGAGAACGGGCAACGTGTTGAGCTTGACGTTAAAGTTGACGACCGCATTATTTTCTCTAAATATTCAGGTACAGAAGTTAAGTATGAAGGTAATGAATACCTAATTTTACGCGAAAGCGATATTCTTGCAATTATTGAATAACTTAAATTAACTTGAAAAAGTTAATGCCTTTAGTGTTGTCATGACAATTACACTGGGGCGAGATTAATATAAATATATATTTATAAAGCTTAACGAATATTCCATTTCAGGAGGGTAAATTCAAATGGCAAAAGATATTAAATTTTCAGAAGACGCTCGTTCATTAATGTTACAAGGTGTAGATAAATTAGCAAACGCAGTAAAGATTACTCTAGGGCCTAAAGGTCGTAATGTAGTGTTAGAAAAAAAATTCGGTTCACCACTTATTACAAATGATGGTGTAACAATTGCAAAAGAAATCGAATTAGAAAACCCATATGAAAACATGGGGGCAAAATTAGTAGCAGAAGTTGCTTCTAAAACAAACGAAATTGCTGGTGATGGTACAACAACTGCAACAGTATTAGCACAAGCAATTATTCGTGAAGGCTTGAAAAACGTAACAGCTGGTGCAAACCCTGTAGGCATTCGTAAAGGGATTGACAAAGCAGTTGCAGCAGCTCTTACAGAATTACACGCTATTTCTCGTCCAGTAAGTAACAAAGAGGAAATCGCACAAGTTGCGGCAATCTCTGCTGCTGATGATGAAGTAGGTCAATTAATTGCAGAAGCAATGGAACGTGTTGGTAACGATGGTGTTATTACTATTGAAGAATCTAAAGGCTTCACAACTGAGCTAGATGTAGTTGAAGGTATGCAATTCGACCGTGGTTATGCATCACACTACATGGTAACAGACACAGACAAAATGGAAGCGGTACTAGACAACCCATACATTTTAATTACTGATAAAAAAATTACAAACATCCAAGAAGTATTACCATTATTAGAGCAAGTGGTACAACAAGGTCGTCCACTGTTACTGATCGCTGAAGATGTTGAAGGTGAGGCTCTTGCAACACTTGTAGTGAACAAACTGCGTGGTACATTCAACGCTGTAGCGGTGAAAGCTCCAGGATTTGGTGACCGTCGTAAAGCAATGCTAGAAGATATCGCAATTTTAACAGGTGGTCAAGTAATTACAGAAGAATTAGGCTTAGACCTTAAATCCGCTGATATTACATCACTTGGTCGCGCTGCAAAGGTTGTTGTTACAAAAGACAATACAACAATCGTAGAAGGCGTTGGCGGTGCAGAGACAATCGAAGGTCGTATTGGTCAAATCCGTGCGCAGCTTGCTGAAACAACTTCAGAGTTCGATAAAGAAAAATTACAAGAACGTCTTGCAAAATTAGCAGGCGGTGTAGCAGTAATTAAAGTTGGTGCTGCAACAGAAACAGAACTAAAAGAACGCAAACTTCGCATTGAAGACGCTCTTAACTCAACTCGTGCAGCAGTTGAAGAAGGGATCGTATCAGGTGGTGGTACGGCACTTCTTAACGTATATGCAGCAGTTGAAAAAGTTGCAGATTCAGAAGAAGGCGACGTAGCAACTGGTGTGAAAATTGTTCTACGTGCATTAGAAGAACCAGTTCGTCAAATCGCTAACAACGCAGGTCTTGAAGGTTCAATTATCGTGGATCGCCTAAAACGCGAAGAAATCGGTGTAGGCTTCAACGCTGCAACAGGCGAATGGGTAAACATGATGGAAGCAGGCGTAGTAGACCCAGCGAAAGTAACTCGCTCAGCTCTACAAAACGCAGCATCTGTGGCAGCTTTATTCTTAACAACAGAAGCAGTAGTAGCAGACATCCCAGAACCAGCATCAGCAATGCCAGATATGTCTGGTATGGGCGGCATGCCAGGAATGATGTAATCTGTGGCTCTAGCCAATTTAAAACCACTTCTCAAATTTGAGAAGTGGTTTTTTTTTTATGCTTTAATGGATAGAATGCTGACTATTGCTGATAAAGGTACCGAAATCGCTGATAAAAGCCCACGAATCGCTGATAAAGGTACCGAAATCGCTGATAAAAGCCCACGAATCGCTGATAAAGGTAACGAACTCGCTGATAAAAGCTCACGAATCGCTGCGGGATGCCTGACCAAGTAAAAATGACTTACTTCTACTTATAGGACAGCTCCTTTCATTTTTATCCCGCATGTAACTGCCCGATTGGTTTAACTAACATTCAGAGGGATAAAGAAAATCCCTCTGAAAGAAGTTTCACCTTATTTCACTGCCAATGTGTTGACAACATTTAATAATTCGCTTGATAAGTCATTCAACACTTGAGCTTCTTCGGAAACTCTCTGCACAGTGTTAAGTTGCGATGCAGACGTTTCGGCTACTGCTCTCGTATTATCTCTCGAAGTTACCGAGAAATCTTCCATATCCTTAACAGCCGAAGTTACTTCTTCCATACCCGCTGCCATTTCTTCAATTGTTGCAGATAGTTCTTGAATTTGCCCAGTAACATGATGGATAGAAGTTAAAATTTGACTAAATGATTTCTCAGAATCATTAATCATCACTAGACCATTATCCACTTCTTCCACAGCTCGTACCATGACACTTACTGATTCATTCGTATCATGTTGGATATGGGAAATAAGTGTAGAAATTTCACGAGCTGACGCCTCAGATTGCTCGGCAAGCTTACGAACTTCATCTGCTACAACAGCGAAGCCACTTCCAGCTTCTCCAGCGCGAGCAGCTTCTATTGCTGCATTCAATGCTAGTAAATTCGTTTGGGAAGCAATACCTGCAATAATACCGACGATTTCTTCAATTTTACCTGAATGCTCACCAAGCATTTTTACAGATGCCGCAGATTGATTGACAGCTTTACTAATGACATTCATTTGGGCAACGGATTTATTAGTAGATTCATTGCCTTTTTCAGCTTCTTCTGAAGTAAGGATAGAGGACTCTGAAATTTGATTTGATGTCATGGCAAGTCGTTGAATACCAATGCTCATTTCTTCAATTGTAATGGCGCTTTCTTTTGCCTTTTGTACTTGTAAATCAGCGCCCCCAGCGATCTCTTGCATGGAAGAAGCTATACTATTGTAAGAATCTGTTGCTTCCAGCATATTGGTCGATAAAACATTGGCAGAATTTGAAACGTGTGTAGAGACATTTGTGGCACTTTTATTAACGGTTTTTAAATTCTCAATCATGGAATTAAAGTTTTTCGTTAGGAGGCCAATTTCATCTGTTGATGATACAGGTAAAGGCTCAAGCTCTAAATTACCTTCTGCTACCTTTTTAGATTGTAGAGAAAGTTGTTGGATAGGTGTTAATTTTCTTGTTACAAGCGAGAAAACTGCAATGGAAGAACCAATTAAGAAAATAACTGTAACTACAAGAGTCCATAATACTTCTGACATTGCCTTAGCAGTTACCTTTGATACATCGTAGTCCATTGCATAAGCAGCCAAGATAGATCCATTTTCATCCAAAATTGGTGTAAGTCCTGTTTTATAGCTACCATACTCATCGCTATATATTTCAGTAGCTGTAGCTTCCTTTGTTTTAAAAACCTCTTTAATCTTTGCAAGGAAATCTGAAGATAGACCCATTTCTATCATATCCTGATTATATTCAGCTCCTTCATTAAGTACACTAGACGAAAGAACCGGTGCATTTATTTTTTCTCCATCTACTGTAATGAGAAAAAGATTCGTAATCAGATCTGATTGATTGTTTACAGCATCCATTTCTTTTGTCAAACGAAGGACATCTGGGTTACTAGCATTAGGTTCCTGCAATACAGATTGCAATGTTTTTAAATCTATAGTCTTTGATAGAATCATTCCTTGATCATGAAGGGATAGGTCCATATTTTTAAAATTGCTGCCTTTCACTATATAATAGGAAAGACCTAAAGTAACTAATCCATATAGTAATAAGATATTTAACGTTATAGCCGTTAATTTCTTACTGATGGACATATGCTTTTGCTTGCTTGTCTTCATGCTCTTCCTCCTAAAATTATATACAAAACATATTTTAGATAAAAAAAGGGACAATCGTTGATATGATAGTCGAATGTAACGAGAAGAGCTCGCGACAATTGACAGTTCAGATGTAATTAATCATGAAAATTTATGTTCCTTTTTACTCAAAAAATTATGAATGTAAATTAATCCATTTATACCCTGACAATAAACAACTATACTGCCAAAAAATATAGTTCACAACCCAAAGAACTTACTATTCCAACTGTGAATCTTCGAAATTAAAATAACAAAATAGGTTTTTAGTCTGTAATAATCTTTTTGGTGTGGATAATTTTACTGAAAAATAACTTTTTACTAATATAAAATGACTTGAGAGTCGTTTTCTAAGTTGATTTCAAATGATTAAAATATAGGTAGAAAATTTCAAGGCTTTATTTTATGGGGGAAGGGGAAATCCTTTCATGTAATAGATAAAAAGGCTATCCACTAGTTCGTATTTGAACGTATGGATAGCCTTTTTTGTTATAGTTATTTACCTTGGATTACCAAAGATGCCAGGTAACATATCTTGCATTCCTGGTAAGTTTAACCCTGGGAAACTAGGATATTGCCCGCCTGGATATGGCATCGGAGGGCGCGAAGGATATGGCATTGAAGGTTGCGAAGGATATGGTTGTGAAGGATATGGCATCGGAGGGCGCGAAGGATATGGTTGTGAAGGATATGGCATTGAAGGATGTGAAGGATATGGTTGTGAAGGATATGGCATCGGAGGGCGCGAAGGATATGGTTGTGAAGGATATGGCATTGAAGGATGTGAAGGATATGGTTGTGAAGGATATGGCATCGAAGGACGCGATGGGTATGGTTGAGACGGATATGAAGGTGGATAGGAGCTACCAGGAAGCATGCTAGGGTGATACGGAATGTTAGCATCAAAATTTTCATCTTCGGGAGTTAATCTAGGATTGAACAATGAAACACACCTTTCTTCATTTTTTCTTTTCTAACATATGCTCACTATTATGATTGTCATAGGCTTTAAACTAGGAGTGAATAATCGCTAATGATATCAGTCTTTAAAATAGAAGTTGTTATAAAATATATCGATTTTAATTATAATAGAAGAAAATATCATTAAAGGATGTTTAGTGAGATGACAATGATAAAAATCAAAAAAATAAAGATACAAAATTTACGAAATGTACGACATGGTGAAATTATTTTAGCGGTAAATTTCGAGACGTTTTTTAAACCCAATGTTGTAGGTTTATATGGACAAAACGGTTCTGGGAAGACAACTATTGTTGATGCATTTGGCTTGTTAAAGTCACTGATCTCCGGCTGGATTGCTGAAATTAAATTACCATCTCAGGAAAAGAAATTAATTATGGCAGGGGAGGATATGGCAAGTATTGAGTTCGAGTTTCTAGTAGAAAATCAATTTGGCACATTTTTTCTCAATTATTATGTAGAGTTACAAGAAGATCAAAACAGACTGTACACAACGGTTGAACGTTTAGCTTACAGAGAAAACGAGAAAGGGAAGCGTTCAAAGATTCTAATTAATGTTACAGAGGAAGACATACAACTACGTAAAGCAAATCTTTCTGATATGAATGAAAAAACGCGTATCCAATTACTAGTCACTCATCAATTAGCTAAAAAACAATATATGTCCTTTATCTTTCACAAAGATTTAAAGCCATTATTACAGGACAGGTTGTCAGAGCTAGAAATGCAATTGATTCATAATTTAGCAATAGATTTTAATCGGGATTTACATGTCGTTAATAATCAAAATATCGCACCGTTATATGAAGAGCGCAGTATGCCCTTTAGTATTCATCTTGAAAAAACTCGTGGTTCTATCCCTTATAATTTGAAGGGGCCAGCGTTATTGCCTGAGGATGCATTTTACGTGTTATGTGAAGTAATAGAGCAAAGTAATCAAGTATTATCAGCGATTATTCCTGGTCTGTCTATAAAGATTAATGTGCTTACAAAACAAACTATGGATAACGGGGAAAAAGGAATCCGTTTTGAATTTTTATCGCAGCGAGGGGAACGCGAATTACCACTACGGACAGAGTCAGAGGGAATTTTGAAAATTATTTCTGTACTCAGTGTACTCATTGCTGTTTATAACAACCCAAATGCTTGTGTAGTAATTGATGAATTAGATTCTGGTGTTTTTGAATATTTGTTAGGCGAGTTGTTAACAGTGATTGATGAGGACGGAAAAGGCCAGCTTATTTTTACGTCTCATAATTTACGTGTGTTAGAGGTGCTTGCTATTAAGAACTTATGGTTTACGACAACGAATGAGGATCGTCGTTATGTGCAGCTAAAAGGTATCAAAGAGGTCAATAATGCTCGAGATGTTTATTTACGTGCAATTCAGTTGGGCGGACAGGATGAGGAGATTTATAAGGAAACAAAGATATTTAAAATCAAGCGTGCTTTTCGAAAAGCGGGTGTCCAGCATGACTAAAAAGGTTCTATTAATCATTGTAGAGGGGCAGACGGAGCAAATTGTTTTGGAGGATTATCTGGATGAACATTTTGCAAATTCCACGATTCGTTTCGATGTACAACGGGAGGATATTTTAACGAAGTGGGTAACTAAACTGTTACAACAAATTTAGACCAAGCTATACAAACCTGTATAGAAGCATAGATTTATAACAGAATACCCTTCGTATCAAGCGATTGGTGCGAACTCCACGTTAATTGCTTTTAACTCCTAAAGCCTTGTGACCAACGCGGAGCTGGAAACGGCAGACGTAACGGTGCGAAAGCAGAAAAAACAACAAGGATGGCATAAGCTGAAAAAAATTACTCAGTGTCCGTAAAGGATCATCGTGACAACGGAAAACGGTAGCGCTAAGTGCTTTGGCAATGGATGTTTAGCAGCGAAACTCCTAAATCTCTAATGAGACAAGGAAGACGTTCAACGACTATCTCCTTGAGGGAGAGTAAAACCGCAAGCGAATGGCGGAAGAAAAATGTGGCTCTTATCAGAAGATAAGATGAAGATATAGTCTGCGCTTATGTGAAAGCATAAGAGGTCTACTTGTGAGAGAAAGACTGCATGAAGGGTTGCGCCTTCGTGTGAACAAGAAAAATAGATACAAATATAAAAAATGTTAACAACCTCTCTAAATAGGGTAAAGTGATTTTATCCTAGCGAAAGAGAGGTGGTACACATGGAATTAATGTCCATTGGGAAATTTGCTAAACGCTGAAATCCGTAATTTTTATAAGCGGCTTAACGACATTCGAACAAGTCATTTACACCAGTGTTCTAATGAGATTGTGAAAACCAAGCCATCTCGTATTGTCATGGAACATTTAAATGTAAAAGGGTTGATGAAAATAAACATCTGGCGAAGGCGGCAGCCGGGCAAAAGTTATATGAATACAAACGGCAAATTCAATACAAATGTAAAAATATAGAATTGAATTTGTTGAAACCGACAGATGGTTTCTATCATCAAAAACTTGTTCTAGTTGTGGACAAATCAAATCCGATTTGAGCTCAGGTGTTAATTTGGCAAATTATTCAATCTAAGGTGCTTAACTTCTTTCAGCAGGTGTCTAAACATCCGCTGAAAGAAGTTAAAGCCTCCGGCGGATGTCAAGGAATCGGAAAGGAGTTCTTTGTGCAAGCACAAAGCCGATTCCGGACGCAATTATGCCGAGGCATAATTGATCTGAAAACTAAGCCTTAGATGTGTACGCAACGATACTGCGGAATTTAAGCCTTTGGAGAGTCATACAAAATGGCAGTAGCTTCGGCGAAACCAGGCTCGGTGAATAAGGAAGACACAAAAACGAAAGTCAAAAGATATAAGTTGTGTCACAGTAGAGATGTCTACATTTTTTAAGAAATGTATATGTTTTTCGTATCGGATTCCAATAAAAGAATACCTAATATTAAAAATAGTGTTGCACGAGTGATTCAGAACTATTTGGAGAAGTATAAGTTTTTAGCGAAAGATTTAACCGCTATCGTTCATATTACAGATGCAGATGGTTGCTTTATTGCCCCTGAATTTGTCAAGGTGAAGGAAGATATTGAGGGGAAGTTACATTACACAGAAGATGCAATATTGGTGAAGTCTGAGAAGCGTAAGGAGCAAATCGAGCAACGTAATGAAATGAAGGCGAATAATGCCAAAATCCTTGTAGCGAATGATCATTTTAGCATTCAACGATTAAAAATACCGTATCAGCTATTTTATTTTTCTACAAACTTGGAGCATGTACTATGGGATGAGCGTAATGAAGTAGCAACGGAAAAGGTGCAAAAAGCTGATGAATTTATGGAAAGTTTATCGAGCTCCATAGAAGAATATTTAACAGAATTTCTTCCAGTTAACGCAGAGCTTCCGTATAAAGAAAAAATGAAAATGAGCTGGTCATTTTTAATGGAGGGCTGTAATTCGTTACAACGCGGAACGAATGTGCCGTTATTATTTGAAATGATTAAATCAGATGTACAATGAAAAACAAAATGGCTAAGGTAATCTTTGTGAATGATGATTTCCGTTCCAGGCTACTCGCTTTCCTGTGGGCGAGCGTCGAGCCGCTTCCTCCGCTAAAGGAACGAAGGCGAAGTGCGTCACTTCCTGTGACAACGCCTTCGTGACCAACATCGTGTTGGCCTCAGGGTCTCGCCTGTCTCGCTTTCCCACGGGAGTCGAGTAGCCTTCCACTACAATCAGCAATAGTGTAGAACTTTTATAAAATCTATGCATTTCAAAAGTGAACAAATGGTTGCTCTTCATAATAGACTTATAACAGTTAGGGCGATTGTATATCTGTTTTTGCTGACGCTTCGCTCTATACTATGACACCTTAATAAATCACCTTTATGTTAAAGAACCACAACATTCACAAAGATCTTCCTGACCAGTTTGTTTTCAACACTATAAATGCCCTCCAATATTTAAATGGAGGGCATTGCAATTTTAACAACAGGTGACGAAAATTTCTAGCGACCGTTTCCTGTTTTTGTGCACATGAGGCTTTAGCGCATTTGCTCGTAGCTACGGATATGTCCTAAAATAGCTGGATCTTTAATTTTTGTATCCTCACTTAACAGTAAAAGCTTTGACATAATCTCGGCTGTACGCGGATCGTCATCCACCATTGGTAAGAAAATTCGTCCGCGGTGCTGAGATGGTACGGCGATTATTGGAATCATTGAACCGCCCACTTGATGGACAACGCCACTGCCTAAGTGCAATGAATAGCTAGCAAGTTTGCCTTCAATAAGTGCATGCTGCTTTTTCACTTCGACATTTGTTAGCTTTAATAGCTTCGCTAATTCTTCTACAATGACACTACGCATATCAATTGTAGAATGGCTCGCTTCAGGATCAACGCCACCGACATGTGCAACACTTACAACGAGGTCAATATCTCGCATTACTTCTGAGAATATCGTTGCAGGAATGTCATCTAATACTAGGTCTTTACCAGTTAAACGATTGTAGAAATAGACACCTTCAATAGCCGGTGCTTCGATCTCTGCTGGTGTAAACCAATCTGCCTGCGCATACAAGGAGGCAACGATATTTTCTTTGTAATACACTTTTCGTGGTCCTTCATCATAACTAATTTGCCAACCTCGTGTTTTTAAGAGTGCAACCGTTTGAGAAGGGTTTACTTGATGTCCCGCATAACGCAATGATCTTTTTTGTCCTTGTTCATCTGCATTTATTACATACAGCTCACGGAATATTTGCTTAAATGGCTGTTTTATTTCGTGTTCGAACATTTTAGCTTGCCATTGTCGCCATTGTCCGCTTTGCAGTAGGTGATACGGATGGGCGATTGTTAATATAGCTGTAGGAGCAAGCGATACTATGTCGTCTGCTAGTAGTTTTAGACCATCCTTAGTTAGCCATCCTACATGCTCTTCTTTTTTAAAGATGAGCTTTTGTAGAAGTGGAGCTAAAATCGGGTGCTCTAATAAATTGATCAGCTCTTCGGCAAAGAATTTAGTTTCAAGCTCCATTGCCTGTTCGAGTGCTGGGCGTGCTCGTTTATATTGCTCCTGTAATTCTTTTCTTGCCTCCTGCAATTCTACAACTTGCGCATGTTTTTTCAGTGCAGCAGGAATGTTTTTTAGTCGCTTCCCATCCTTTTCAACGATCATCGTCACATTTGCATCTTCCTCAATTTGTAGCTGTGCAGTAATATGTTCGATTTGTTGTGCATCGAATAAATGCTTGATATCGGTAAAGGCTGCTAGCTCCATGCGCCATGTGAAGCGTGTTGTTTCGCCGTCTCCTGCATTTCGTGCTAAATTTTCGAGCGCAATGCTGGCTGCACGTGCTTCACTAGCACGACGCTGTGCACCAAATTGTTTGCTTTCCTTTAAAAACTGTTGGATGAATTGATAGCGTGTTAGCGCATCCTGTTGATCCGATTTTTTTAGTGGGATAAGTCCGAGTGCACGTAGTTTATCTTTATTGCGTTTATCACGAATTTCTTCCATTAACGGTTCTGGACTAAGCTTGCCTATTGCTGTATCAGCATAAAGCTGTGCTCGACGGTGGTTAGCTCCCTCCGATGCATATTTTGCTGCATCATATACAATCTTGAAATTTTTGGCGCCTATTGTTTGATACGCACTTTGGAACCAAGCTAAATCAAATGCACCGTCACGGAAGTCATCAGCAGTAATGCTTGAGAAAAGAGTAATCTGATCTTTAGCAAAGTCCGATAAATGGTCGGTTGTATGGGCGATAAAGTACCATGCTGATTCTTTTAATCCTTCCCAATCAATCAATTCACTAACAAGGTCGACCCAATGTTGGTTATACATCATCGCTTCAATTAAGCGTTCTTTTGAAATATCTGTTTTTTCCCACGCATCTTTTAATTGCTGCGCAGTTTCTTCCTTTTTAGGATAGCAGCTTGCAAGTAGGCGAGAAAAAACATCCTTTTTCGTTTCTGCTTGCCAAATATAGCCACGAGCAAGCTTTTCACCATCTAATGCTTGTAAAATCTTTAAGAAATAATCAATACCCTCTATATAAGAAATTCTACTAGCGAGTTTCGTTACTGCTGTAGGAATATCACCACGCATAAGCTCGATCTCTAAAATGCGATCAATGGCCTGCTCACGAACAGCAAAGAGATTCGATAAGTCTTCAAATGACTGTTGATAACGCTCCGTTAATTTACTTGGTGCACCAAGTATTTCAGAGGCTAATGTATCTGTGAAGATGGTTTCAAATAAATGATCCGTAGTGAACAAGCCTGCTTTACAAGCATCTAAATATTGGAATAGGTTTAGATTGTATATAGTTGGGCTATATTGCTCTGTCTGCTTCCTCTTTGTTAACTCTTCGTTAATGGCAAGCATTTTGACATATTCACCGTAAGTCGTATAGTCAGAGAAGCATCGATGAACAAAAGTACCAATAACATCTAAAGCTACTATAGTTGAAGTAGAGCTATAATAATAGTCCCTCTCTCGTACCTCGAGCTTCCACTGCTCGGCCGATATTTGTGTTAAAAGCTGAAGCATAATACCGATTGCTTGTTCAAAAGCATTAAACTCAGGTGCATGCTGTGTTAGTAATGCGACAGCCTCTTTATGAAGCGCCTGCTCTCCAGAGACATTATCTAAATCTTGGGAAAGTACAGTGAAAATTCGTTCCACTGTTCGCTGATATTTGAAGTTGTTAAACTTAGCAACAAATTCTTTTATTTCTGCATAATTAAAGAATGGAGCGATTAAGGTTTGTGCTGCTTCGCTCAGTTCATGTACCGCAGGATGTTCAGATAGATTGTTATAAAAGTTAAAATAAGCTAAATCCTCTGTACTGAATTTGGACGTCTTTATCCACTGGAGAATTTCATCTGGTATCGGATATACATCGAGACTTGCGTTTCGATTGTTTTCTGTTTTCGCAGCAACGATGTTAAATGTTTGCCCTAATGTTGTTGTAATCGGCGTATCATTCCATTGATATGTCTCGTACTCATAGTGGGCATTAGCATCTAATAGTTGAATAAGTTGTTCAAGCTTTAACAACAGCTTCTCTATATCATAATGAAAGAATTTTTCCAGCGGCATGGATTCCTGCATATATAAAGGAACAAGCTGCTGCCATGCTTCCACACCGTTCATCTTTATATCAATAGTAGTGATGTTGTCGTATTGAATAGGAGGGTGTGGCGTATATAAACCAAAGCCATCGTCCTCGTTATATTCTGGAACATCACTTGTTAACAATTGATCTAACATCACTTGTTCTGTCTTCGTTACTTTCGGAAGCAGGTCACAGAATGCGGCTATTTGCTCACTAGCTAAGTGATATTCTTTAGAAGCTTCCAACAACAACTCAAGCCCACCAAGTCGCTTCAACTGCTTCTTGTCCTGTATGAGTCGTTCGGCACTTTGCAATATTTTCTCCTGCGACTGAAGCTTTAAGAGTGAAATGGCTTCTTTACGAAGTGAGCCTGATTTATTCGCTAAAAGGTCCTCAATTTTTAAAACTTCATCGTCTGTAGGTGTTAGTGATTGTATTTTGTTCAACGCAAGGGAACGATTGATAGAGCTTCGATCTCGTAAAGCGCTAAATAGAAAATCGCGCTTTCCTTGCGTAGTATCGTCAAGACAATAAATATTCAGAAGGCCGATTCTACTTGTAGGAGAGTAAGAATCTGCATCCGCAATAATACGTTGAAATAGCTCTTCATCTTGTAAATGGTGGGCTAAAATGATTTGTGTTGAAATTAAATCTTCTAACGACAAGTGTGCATAGACGAATGATAAAGGTTTTCCTGTAATTGTTATACCATCTTTCGTGACTTCGCTTTTTGCCCATTCAAGCTGTTCAAATAGAGAGTATTCAATACCTTGTAGCTGGGTATTGTCTTGCATGAACTTTTGTAAATCTTTAACCCAATCGTTATCTCTAGCATATTCACTATTAATATAGTTATTTGCATATAGGAAATTGCCCCAAGCAAATGTAAATAGCTCAATATCCGTCGTTGTTAAAATAAGATCCTTGACATACTGTGCAGTGAAGGAAGTTTTCCCTAGATTTTTTAAAAATGCAAGTGTTGTCAGCTGGATATGCTTTTCGCGGTTTAACAACTCTGGCAAAATAGTATCGAGTTTCGTGTAATCCTTTGTAGAAATTGTCCAAAGTGCCACGTAAATATCGATCGTTCGCTCACTTTTTAGTAGCTCAACGGCGAACTGGTCGTCTTCAATTGCTTGAATCGCTAACGATAATACTTCCTCTGTTACTTTTTGATTTTCGAAGCTAGTATAGCCAAGTCCCATCCATGTATCGACAGCGCGAATCACGGAGGAGAAGCGAGTGAGCTGATGCTCCTGAATTAGCTTCATAATTGTCAGCTGCGCATCGAGAGTACCATGATCAATATTTTCTACAATGGCTTGACGTAGTCCCTCTTGCCGTGCAGCAGCAACTAATAGTTTACCAAGTGCCTCATGCATACGAGTATTGGTTGATTTGAAAATACCTCTTATCAGTGGGTATCCAAAAAAGGTACCCTGATGCTCGTCAAATAATATATTTTCAACCGCTTCTTCAATAACAGAGTTTTCTAAGGACAGTTCTTCAGCAAGCATTTGTTCAAAAACATTAAAGGGCATTACCTTTGTATTCTCATTTTTAATGACAAAGGAGCTATAGTTAGGGTAAGAACCATGTTCAAATTGATTGTGATTTATCAGTAATTCCTGCAGATTCATTTCTTCAAATGTCAGCATTTCTTCAATTAATTGTAAGCATTGAGAAAGGTGGTCCTGTACGGGTTGTGCAGAACGAAATGATCTACGCATAAAGCCGGTCTGAAACATTGCTGTATCGTAACGTAATGCCAGTTTCTTAATAGTTTGTGCACGCTCTTGTGAAGAAAAGAGTGTAAGAACATCGAATAGTGGCCCAGCAAATAGCTCCTCAAGTGTTGTGACATTTAATTCAGCAACTTGTCGCTCAATATCATGATCACGATTATCCATATAGTGAAGCAATGCCGTGGCTAGTGGCTGAATAGCTATTGGTGCAGTATCTATTTTGTTTTGCAATTGTACATTTTGTTCATGTGTAAGTGTCATGAGAATCGCTCCTTACCAAATGCGTCCTGCTAGCATTGTTAGTTTAATAAATGTAAAAACATCGTCTTCTTGTATTGTGAATGGTGTAGTAAGTGAATTCAATTGTTCCTCATTATGGAGTACTAAGAAAAGCTCATCTTCAAAGGCTTGGAGCACTGTCGATATAGCTTGGTCTATAGACTGTACAGAGGCATTTTTTTTCTCACCAAAATGTACTTTGCCATGCTGTACTGCCTCCTCTAGCTGCTGATCAGTAATATAAATATGGAGCGGAGTATCCAGTGCTTTTTCGTTATAATTCTGAACTTCTTGTGTTACAAGTTGCGTAAGTAAATCTTTCAAAGTATAGACAGGCTCTTCAATAGTAAATGGAATTTTTTGAAGTTTACGTGATTTTTTGCCGATTGTTTTTTGTTGGTAAAATAAATGCAATCTAACACCTCCTTACAGTAACTTCATTATACAAGAGAGTAAATGGCGAAAAGAATGAGGCATTTTACGTTAGTTGTATAAAAAAATTTGGGAAAAGTGTAACAAATAAATTGTTGCGACGACTTATTTGTGAGTGTAGAAAGTGGGGTGAAGTTTTGCATAAGGATATACGGGAAATAGAACATTTGTACGATTGTTATTATCGTGATGTGTATCATTTTGCGCTTTATTATACAAATAGCAAGCAAGAGGCAGAGGATATTACGCAAGAAACGTTTTTTAAAGTGATGAAGCAGTTAGATCATTTAAAGGATAAAGATAAAGTAAAAACTTGGATCATATCAATAGCACGAAATACAGCAGTAGACATACATAGAAGGCAGAAAATAAAACGTCTATTAATAGAAAAACTTAGCTGGCAGCCTGTATTAAAGGAAGTTCCTGAGCCTCTAAAAATGGTAGAACTACATGAACAATGGGAAACAGTACAAGAGGCACTAATGACGTTAAAATCACATGATCGAACAATCATTATTTGCCGAATGTTAAAAGACTACACTATTCAAGAAACAGCAGCAATTTTGGGTATCTCGGAAGTCAAAGTGCGCGTTGATTTTCACCGAGCCCTGGCAAGACTTCGAAAAAAGGTAGGGAGGGATGATTGATGGACGAACGTGATTACGAGTTATTTGACGCATTAAAAAAACGCCCTGATAAAGATCCGGATGTAGATTTCTCCAATCAATTGCGTAGAGAGCTACAAAAGAGTCATATAAAGAAAACAAAACGATTACCTGTTGCAACAATACTAACCGTTCCTGTATCATTAGCCGTTTTTCTATTTGTCTTCATGATTGGTGCAGGGCAATCGTTCGAACTGAAAAATGCAGCACAGTTAACCATCAATCAGGAGAAAAACTTTACACATCTAGTAGTCATTTTTCTATTGCTTGCGCTCTCGATGTTTATTTTGTTCGTTTATTATAAAGGGCTTACGAGGGGAAAACTTGTCTACATGACGTTCGCATTGTCTTTCTTGGCATGGATTGGGAACCTAGTATATGCAGAGAAACAAAACATAGATGAACCTATTGTGCAACCAAGTTATAGTGAATCCTATGATAGTAAGCAAGATCATATAGATGAAATTCAACAGGATAACTATTTCATGAAAACAACAGAGGGAGGCATAAAATAATGAAAAAGCCTTACGAACATTTATTTAACGGTGTGTGCTGTGTTTTTATAGATTTAAGTTTTTTTGGCTTACCAGATATCTATCCAGATTTTATTGGCTATCTATTTTTTACATATGGTATCCACTTACTGCCATCACTTCATAATTTAAAGCGTTGGTCGAAAAACTTCGCCATTATTTTAGCCGTATTATCATTTTTTGTGGAGCTAGATCAATGGCTAGGTTATAAGATGCTAGGGGAAATTGGGGTACAGTTTATGCAATTTTTATTCATCGTCTTTATGTACGTTGTTTTCCAGTTATTATTGCACATTCATAAAAATAAACCTTTAGAAGCTAAAACATTTAAAACATATCAAAAGTTTATAGCATTTATGCTTTGTGGCTTTGTCATACAGTCATTTTCAATAAATATTGATGCAAGTATGCGAGAAAATGTTCATTTTATAGGTTATGTACCACAGTTACTTGCTTATTTCTTTTTTCTATTCTATTTTCGAGCGTGTCATAAATACTATAAAGAAATCAATGAAAACAAGGTCCCTTCGCTGAAATAAGCGAAATCTAAGCATTCGATGCGTCTATATGCAACGAATGCTTTTTTGTGTGCGCCCGGCATGCGTATGAACTATAGGGTGCAAGTCCCGAACCTCGAAGACAGAAGTAGAGGTTAGCCAAGAGCAAGGGTGTCCGTGGCGACGCGGAATCTGAAGGAAGCTGGAGGCAAAACACCGGTCCGAGGAACACAAATCTCATATAAGGCTAGGTATGATTGGATGAGTGTGCACAACAACACAAAGTCCTTTCTGTCGAAGGTCATATCGAGTAAATGAGGCGGATAGATGGTGTGAAAGTGCATACGCTTACCCGGGGAGGTCTGATGGAAACGCAAAGTACACTTTGTAACCTACTTAGCGATAGGTAGCTGAACCATCAGAAGTCAGCAGAGGTCATAGTACCATTCACTTCTAGAATGAATGGAAAGGACCGAACAATTCGGAGAGAATAGCCCTTGGCATGCAGTTTTCTATGATAAACACAGAAAATCCAGAAGGACCGACTTAATGGAGGTAATGGTGAATCCCATGAGGGACATTGAGCGGGTGCAGTAGAAACTGTTATAAGAAGACAAGCTATTCACGGAGGAGTCGAACGAGATGTTAATGAATCAAATTTTATCACGAGAGAATCTGCTTCTCGCACTCAAACGGGTGGAACGAAACAAAGGGAGTCATGGAGTAGACAAAATGCCCGTAAAATTCCTACGACAGCATGTAGTCGAAAACTGGCTAACGATTAAGAAGCAAATTCTTGAGGGAACCTACCAACCACAACCAGTTCGCAGAATCGAAATCCCGAAACCTGACGGCGGTGTGCGACTATTAGGAATCCCAACCGTGACAGACCGACTCATTCAACAGGCAATTGCCCAAGTGCTATCCAACCTATACGACCCGAACTTCTCGAATCATAGTTACGGATTTCGACCAAAACGAAGTGCTCACGATGCAATCCGAGAAGCCAAAGGCTATATAAAAGAAGGATATCGCTGGGTAGTAGATATGGACTTAGAGAAATTCTTCGACAAAGTAAACCATGACCGTCTAATGAGTACATTAGCGAAGAAAATTTCTGATAAACCTCTACTCAAGCTGATTCGTAGATACTTGCAATCGGGTGTCATGATAAATGGTGTCGTTTATGATACAGATGAAGGAACACCCCAAGGGGGTCCACTGAGTCCACTTCTCTCAAACATTGTGCTGGATGAATTAGACAAAGAATTAGAGAAACGTGGTCATAAATTTGTCCGTTACGCCGATGACTGCAATATTTATGTGAAAACAAAACGAGCAGGAGAACGAGTGATGGCAAGTATCAAAACCTTTATTGAGAAGACGCTGCGATTGAAAATAAATGAGAAGAAATCCGCAGTGGCTCGTCCTTGGCAACGTAAATTCCTAGGATTTAGCTTTACCTCCCGCAAAGAACCACAAGTTCGAATTGCGAAAGAGAGCATAAAGCGAATGAAGAACAAAATTCGGGAATTAACAGCTAGAAAGAAGCCATTTCCAATGGAGTACCGAATTCAACAATTGAATCAATACTTAATTGGGTGGTGTGGCTACTTTTCATTAGCGGATACGAAATCAATATTTGAATCACTGGATGGATGGATTAGAAGAAGACTTCGCATGTGTTTATGGAAGAATTGGAAGAAGCCTCGTACGAAAGTGCGCAACCTTATTCGCTTAGGAGTTCCAGACTGGAAGGCTTACGAATGGGGCAATACTCGCAAGAGTTACTGGCGTATTTCGAAAAGTCCAATATTACACAGAACCCTTGGTAACTCTTATTGGAGTAACCAAGGGCTCAAAAGTCTGCAAGCTCGTTATGAAATCTTGCGTTATTCATCTTAATTGAACCGCCGTATACGGATCCGTACGTACGGTGGTTGGAGAGGTCGGGAGTTAGTCACTCCCTCCTACTCGATTTCTCAATTTTATTAGGGGCAAATAACCGAATAAAGCTATTTCCGTTGTCATAAGATTAATTGGTATTGTCCGGTTCATTGCAAAAGATGTTTATTTTTTTAATACTCGGGTAAATGTAATTTAAGTATGACTGTAATGAATCGGCAGTTTAATCATTTCAAAAGGAGGCACTGACATTCAAATACATGTTGTACGAGCAGGGGATTCTGTCTGGGGGATTGCGCAGGCTTATGGGACGACAGTTCAGAAAATTGTAGATGCCAATCAAATTCCTGAACCCAATCGATTAGTTGTAGGGCAAGCTCTTGTGATTCCAATTGTCGGGAGTTTTTATTATGTGCAGCCAGGGGATAGTCTTTGGACTATCAGCCAACGCTTTGGCATCAATTATTTAACGCTCGCACAAGTAAACGGTATTAACCCGAATCAACCTTTATCAGTGGGTCTGAGACTTTATATTCCACCTCAACCAAAAACAAGAGCTGAAACATTGGCGTATTTAGAGCCGAGAGGGACATCCGTTAGTGAATCATTATTGAATCAGGCAAGAGAAGCGGGTCCATTTTTAACTTATCTTGCTTTGTTTAGCTATGAGGCAAGACGAGATGGGACGCTTAAGAGACCGCCAAGTCAAGGTGTACCGCAAATTGCTAATGATACAGGAGCTTCTCTAGCAATGGTTGTCTCAAATTTGGAGGATTTTACTTTTAGTGGTGAGTTAGCAAGAGATATTTTTCAAAGTACAGCAGTACAGGATTTGCTCTTCGATAATATTCTTGAAGAGGCAAAGCGATTAGGAAACGTTAAAGATATACATTTCGATTTTGAGCATTTGCCGGGCGATCAACGCGAGGCGTATAACAATTTTTTAAGGAGAGCTGTGAACCGATTCCATCCACAGGGCTATACAGTATCGACAGCGCTCGCTCCCAAAACAAGTGCTAGTGAGCGAGGTCCGTGGACTGAGGCACATGATTATAAGGCACATGGCGAAATAGTCGATTTTGTTATGCTAATGACTTATGAATGGGGATATTCTGCCGGGCCTCCTATGGCAGTGTCGCCACTTCCTGAAGTTGAGGAAGTTGTAAAATATGCAGTAAGTGAAATACCTCCGAACAAAATATTACTTGGACAGAATTTATATGGCTATGACTGGACACTACCTTTTGTACAAGGGGGACCATATGCAAAAGCAGTTAGTCCGCAAAGAGCAATCGAGATTGCTAAGAAATATAATGCCGCTATTCAGTATGATTTGAGATCTCAGGCACCTTTCTTTGAATACTATGATGAGCAAGGTAAAGCACATATCGTGTGGTTCGAGGATGCAAGATCCATTCAGGCGAAGTTCAATTTAATCAAACAGTACAAACTTCGAGGAGTAGGCTATTGGAAGTTGGGTCTACCATTCCCGCAAAATTGGTTATTAATTGGATCGAATTTTGATGTGGTGAAGAAATGAGAAGCTTTAGGAGATATAGAAATCGCGAGTTGCCCAATCTATTTTCTTCAAAGTGGAAAAAATCTGTAAATATCATTTCTATTTTTGGTAATGTATAGTATAATTATGGTAAATAGTATTTTAGGAGGGATATTTTGGGTAAGTTTAAAAAATTAGGTATTATACTAACGTCTACAGCATTTTCCGTTGGGGTACTTTCACCAATGGCACAGGCTTCTGCTAATGTAAAGGAATCTCCAGAAAGAGTTGCAATTCAGGTAGATTCAAAAGAAACTAAAGTAACAAAAAGTATGCTTGTTAAGCAAGTGCAGACACTGTTTGGAGATAAATTTAATTTTGTCACAGAGAATGATTTCAATATGGGACAAGGGCATTACTATAATGATGATAAAACGGTACGCTATGAATTATTCTTCCATAAAACAATCGACGGCAAAGATATTTACGGTGGTTTTACGTTTAAAGGCGACGATTTAGAATTAGAAAACTTCCACTATCAGCCTGCCAATGTAGCGGATGCAATTTATCCTGCTAAATATTCAAAGGCTGAGGCAAAAAAAGTTGCTGAAGACTTCCTGAAAAAAATGCCTAATACTGCCAATTACAAGCTTCGTGAAGATTTAATGTATGATGATTTTGGTTTCAGTAGACCGATTTCTGAACCAATTTCGTATTCATTCACTTATTCGCCAACTCATAATGGTGTACCATTTAGTGATGAGAGTATGCATATTGAAGTTCTAGCAAATGGTGAAATTGTGGGTATGTATCGTAATACTGAGTCAACTAGTAAAGCAACATTTGACAGCTTAGAACAGAAAAAGAGTGAGGCAGACATACTTGCACAGATTCGCGAAAACTTATCAGTAGAGTTACGTTATTATATTGACTATAACTACGGAACAGATGAAGCAATTGCTAAGCTTGTGTACGTGCCAACTAACTTCATGGGTGTAAATGCATTAAATGGGCAGTGGCAAACGATGAATGGTTTCACTTCACAGGTGCCAAAGACAAAAGGTGTGGAAAAACTTTCAGCACAACCACTTGAGCCTAGAAAGAAAAATATAACATTAGCTGAAGTTGAAGAGTTAGCACAGTCTCTATTAAAAGTTGATTCGGACAAAGTAAAGCTGCGAATTGAATCGATTGATGAAAGAGAAAATGAAAATGGTGAGACAATTTATTCAGTAAATTACATGTATGATTATGGGAATCACGGCACAGGCGCATCATTCGAAGTGAACAAAGCAACAGGTGAACTTATAAGCTTCTGGGATATAAGTGATGAAGTCTTAGAGAAGGATGATAAAGTAGAGCCAATCTCAAAAGATGCTGCGTTAGAAAAGGCATTAGGCTACGTAAAAGAGTGGGCTCCTTCATATATTCATAATTATTCAAAACCAATAGAAGAGCCAATATATGATAAGTATAGTAAGCAATATTACTTCTCGTTCCCACGTATTGTCAATGGCATTGCTGTAGTAGGGGATGAAATCTCTGTTAATATCGGTGCAGATGGGAAACTACAAGGTTTAAATGTTAGTAATCACAAGGTTGATAATTGGCCGTCTGTAAACAAGGCTGTTTCTGCTGATAAAGCAAAAGCAATGTATAGTGATGATGCAAAATTGAATCTACAGTATGCAAAACAGGATGGAGAGGGTAATAGCCACTATAATTTAGTATACTCTCCAGTTTATAATGGAAGCTTGTTCAATGTTGTTGATGCAACATCTGGTGAATGGCTTCATAAAATTGATGATTCTAAAGAACTTCCTGCCATTTCACATCCAACAGCTGGAGGAGAATTAACTTATTTACTACGTCAAAATGTGTTAGACGTTAAAGACCCAGCAAACTTTAATGCTGATACAGCTGTAACAAAGGGAGAAGCTTTGAAAATTTTAGTTAAATCATTATCATGGGGATATGATTATGGTAGAGGAAACGAGAAGCAATCCTTCAAAAATATTGACAAAAAGCATCCTTTATATGGAACTGTTGAACAAGCTGTAAGCATGGGCATGTTACAACCGGCGGATCAATTTGCAGAAGATGCAACATTGACTCGTCAAGAGCTTGCAGAATGGTTAGTACGTGTACTAGATTTAGAAAAAGTAGCTAAACATAGTGATATTTATAAGTTAAACTTCACTGATGCAGGCTCGATTGATCCAGCGTATGCAGGCTATGTTGCTTTAGTAAGCGCAATGGGATTGATGGATGCACAGCAAAATAAATTTAATGCTACTGAGAAAGTGACATATGCAGATTTAGCTGTTTCAACAGTTCGTTTAGCAAAAGCAGTTAATGAAAATAACAGCAGTCGTAATTACTGGTAATCAAAAATAAAAAGGGTATCTCCTATTAGTTGGGGATACTCTTTTTTGTTTGTTTGTAGACGATTTGGGAAATAATATTTGAAGAAAGGAGTGTCAAGATGAGAATAAAATTAGCATTAGTTGTTTCGTTAATGACAGTCATACTTTATGGTTGTACCAAGGAAAAAGTTCAAGACGTCCCTGCCAATGCTCCAACTAAACAAAATACAGGACAGCAGGTGAGCGATACTGCTACTGAACAAATAACGTTTAATTTTTTGGAACTTTCATTGGATGTTGATTATTCTGCAACGGAGTCTTATGAGATGGAATATGAAAATAAAAAATCCGGCATAGAGGCGAGACTAAAGGATGAACGTAAGAATGAAAAGCTTCAAGGTGATGCTGCTTATACAAAATTAGAACCATTGTTCAAGCAACTGACATTTGATTCTACTACACCGAATGATGAGGTAATAGACCAAGTAATCTCAGTATTTCATATTACTGAAGACTTCCAATCGATTGAGGTTGAAGTGGAGTTTGCTGATGGTAATGAAAAGGAATTTAAACGAATTAAATAACAAAACTTCGTTGCATTTATAATATGAAGAGCTAGTTAACACTATAATTACTGGCTCTTTTAATTTCGCTAGGATGATCGTCTCCCATGTAAGGGCACGAATAAATGAGCCAACATTGTACTTTAGGAGATAACAGCAATACAAAAGAATTGCTGTTGAGAAGTCTATATGATATTATTATCTCGAATTAAAGATAATTGATTTGATAAGCTCGAACAAAAAGGCTTTGTGTCTCGACATGCTTGCCCGAAGGATCGTCGTGTCACATATGATTTATTAACATATGAAGGAAATACTTTAATGGAAGAAATATTTCCAAAGCATGAACAAAAAATTAACGAGATTTTTAAAGTATTAGATCAACCAGAGATGGAAACAATGATTCTGTCTTTGAAAAAGGTTGGCTTGCAATAAAAAATAATAAAAAATTTTTACGTAAATATCTCGAATTCGAGATAAATAGGGGGAATATAGAATGAACCATTTAAAAGGAATTCATCACGTTACTGCTATTACAAGTAGTGCAGAAGAGAATTATAAATTTTTTACTCATGTATTAGGAATGCGATTAGTGAAAAAAACGGTTAATCAGGATGATATCCAAACATATCATTTATTCTTTGCTGATGATAAAGGAAGTGCTGGCACAGATATGACTTTCTTTGACTTCCCGAACATTCAAAAAGGTGTACATGGAACAAACGAAATTTCAAAAACATCATTCCGAGTTCCAACAGATGTTGCATTGGACTACTGGCTAAAACGATTTGATCGATTAAATATTAAACATACAGGTATTAAAGAACAGTTTGGTAAGAAAACTTTATCTTTCGTCGATTTTGACGATCAGCAATATCAACTGATCTCTGATGAAAATAATACAGGTGTTGCGTCAGGTACACCATGGCAAGATGGGCCGATACCACTTGAATATGCGATTACAGGCTTAGGTCCGGTTTTTGTTAGAGTTGCTAACTTTAAACATTTCAAAGAGGTACTAGAGAAGGTGATGCTCTTTACAGAAATTGCGGAGGAAGGAGATTTCCATCTATTTGAGGTTGGTGAAGGCGGAAATGGTGCACAAATGGTTGTAGAATTTAACACAGTTTTACCAGTAGCTCGACAAGGCTTCGGTACAGTACACCATGCAGCATTCCGCGTAGAGAATCGGGCTGTATTAGATGAATGGACTGAACGATTTGAAAGCTTTGGCTTCCATACTTCTGGTTATGTAAATCGACACTTCTTTGAATCACTTTATGCACGAGTAGCACCACAAATTTTATTCGAGTTAGCTACTGATGGCCCAGGATTTATGGGAGATGAGCCGTATGAAACTTTAGGTGAAAAATTATCGTTACCACCATTTTTAGAGCCAAAGCGTGCGCAAATCGAAGAGCTTGTTCGCCCTATTGACACTGTAAGAAGTGCTATTACGTTCGATAAAGAATATGAGTAATACTTTTAATCCCATTCAGTAGAGAAACATAAGTCTCTACTGAATGGAAATTACATACTCTTAGGAGGTCAGCTGGATGGAATTTGCAAAGCTAATAGATAAGCGCCGATCAGCAAATAATTTTATAGAGGGCATCAAGATGAGTGAAGAAGATATACGTCCCATTTTGGAGGATGTAAAGCTTGCTCCATCCGCCTTTAATTTACAACATGCCAATTATATCGTTGTACTAGATGAAGAAAAAAAAGAAAAAGTACGAGAAGCAGCAAACGGGCAATATAAAGTGCATTCAGCCTCAGCGGTTATACTTGTATTAGGAGATAAAGAAGCCTATAAAAATACGGCTAACCTTAATCAAGGAATGGTTGACTTAGGCATTATTAATGCTTGTGAATTAGAAAATATCGTTAATGAAAACGCTAAATTTTATGAAGAACGTGGCGAGGAATTTATGAAGGAGGAAGCCATTCGTAACGCTTCACTTTCAGCTATGTTATTTATGCTAGCAGCCAAAAATCGCGGATGGGATACATGTCCAATGATCGGCTTTGATCAGCAACAAATGAGAGCTCTTTTTAATATCCCAGAAACACATGAAATTGCACTAATGATGACAATAGGTAAGGAAAAAGAAAGCAGTCGCCGCCTACGTGGTTATCGAAAACCAGTTGAGGAATTTGCAACCTATTATTAGGTCGGTATACAATGAAATTGATTTACAAATAAAGAATTTTTTCACATTGGGGAGGAAACGTCTTGAAAGTAGTTGCAATCGTAGGTAGTATCCGTAAAGAATCTTATAATATGCAATTAGCAAAATTTATTGAAAAGCGTTATGCAGAGAAATTTGATCTTGAAGTATTAAGCTTGAAGGATTTACCTATGTATAACCAAGATATCGAAAATGAAGCACCACAAACAGTACTTGATTTTAAAGCACGAGTAAAAGCGGCGGATGCAGTTCTTTGGGTGACACCAGAATATAATGGAACTGTGCCAGGTGTAATGGTTAACGCAATCGATTGGTTATCCCGTGTGGACAAAGCAATGATTGGCAAGCCATCATTCATGATGGGGGCATCAATGGGTAACTTAGGTACTGTTAAAGCACAATTACATTTACGAGATATTTTATTCTCACCTGGTGTTAATTCACCATTACTTAGCGGTAATGATGTTTATATTGGTGCAGTACACACTAAGTTTGATGGAGAAGGCAATTTAACAGATGAGGGTACTGTCAAATTCCTTGATGTAGTTATTGATAACTTCTTAAACTGGATGAGAAATTACATTTAAAGATAAGAATGTCCATAAGTAATCTTCATACTTATGGACATTTTTTTGTCTATCTAAGATTTATTTCTGCATGAAATCTTCACACTTTAACGTTATACTTTTATGAAATCCTAAATTGGTGGTTAGAGGATGAAAAAACTTTCACTTAAGCTAGGAATAATCTTTTTTATCACATTATTTAGTATTGAAACATTTATGATGTTATTTTTACATGCTTCTTTAACCAATTCTAGAGTTGAAGAGGAATTAACGAGCTTGCAGGCAAGGGGAAATTCGCATCGAACAATATTAGAGCGAAATTTCGATAAGGAAACATTAGCTCACGTAGTATTAATGGAATCAAAAGAAAATACGGATGTTGTTATTACAGATAAGACTGGGAAAATATTAGCTGCTTCACATCCACATCCTGAAATACAAGCTTATATTAAAAATTCCGAAGATAATGTTCCTTATAATGGTAAGGTTTTGCAGGGTAATTGGCAGGAGGAAAACTATATTTCCACAATTAGCCCTATCCAAAAACAGCAAACGACAATTGGATATGTTTTTATGTTTCAAAATACAGATTCCATCCATGCATTAATGGAACGATTAAATAGACATTTTCTAATTGTTGGTATTATTTCAGGAGTGGTGACCATTGCAGTCATTATTGTTCTGTCTAGAAAGCTTGCCTTCCCATTAGTTCAGATGAAAGAAGCGACTTTGAAAATGAGTAAAGGGGATTTTACAGTGGCCCTTTCTACGAATGGTAAAGATGAACTAAGTGATCTTTCTAATGCAATACAGCTTTTATCAGATGATTTACATCATTTAAGAGAGGAAAGAAAGGAATTTTTATCAAGTATTGCCCATGAGCTTAGAACACCATTAACGTTTATAAAAGGCTATACAGATATTCTCTATAAACGTGATTTAACGGAGCGGGATCGCCAAAAGTATTTAGGTATTATTATAGAAGAAACCAATCGACTTTCTCGTTTAATAAAAGACTTATTTGATTTAGCAAAAATGGATGAAAACTCTTTTGTTATTGACAAAGAAAGTCTTCATTTGGATAAGTTTTTAGCCAATATTGAGACAAAGCTGAGCCCTGCTTTTCAGGAAAAACAAATACACTTTTTTGTTCAATGTGAAGAGGGATTAACATTAATGGCAGATTCGGCAAGACTTGAACAAATTATTTTAAATCTTTTAAATAACGCATTAACTTATTGTTCCCCAGGAGATTCAACTTCTATAATTGTGAACAGGCACAGTCACTTTTTACAAATTAGCATAAAAGATACTGGAAAAGGGATTCCGAAGAAGGATTTACCTTATATTTTTGAACGCTTTTATAGGGTAGAAAAATCTCGTACGCGTGCTCTTGGAGGTTCAGGTTTAGGCCTCGCTATTGTTAAAGAGCTTGTACATGCCCATGGAGGAGAAGTAACCGTTTTTAGTGAGGAAAATAAAGGGACTACTTTTGAATTATTGTTTAAGGAGTAGAAACGAATGAAAACAATATTATTAATTGACGATGAACCTAGGATGTTAGATTTACTAATCCTTTACTTAGAGCCTGCGTTTCATTGTAAAGCAATGTCATCAGCTAAAGATGCTCTAGTTTATTTAGAGGAAAATCATGTAGACTTAGTGCTGTTAGATATCATGATGCCAGAGATGGATGGCTGGCAAGCTTGTCAGGAAATAAGGAAGTTTTGGGATGTACCAGTGATAATGCTAACAGCAAAAGGGGAGCAGGCTGATATTATAAATGGCTTAAATATGGGGGCAGACGACTATATTTTAAAGCCCTTCGATGAGGAAGAGTTACTAGCCCGTATAAACGCGGTATTAAGAAGAACGAAAGTTGAAGAAAAAGTTATTTTCTTTAAAGGGCTACGTTTAAATAAAGAATCCTTTGAATTATCTTTTCAACAAGAAGCTATTTCTTTAACGCCGAAAGAATTTGCGATGTTAGCGTTATTTCTTGATTATCAAAATAAAGTATTTTCAAGGGAGCATCTCATCAGTACGGTTTGGGGTTATCATGTATCAATCGAAGATAGAACAATCGACTCACATGTCCGTAATTTACGAGAAAAATTAAGGAGAAGTGGTTTCCCTGCGGATGAATATTTACAGACTGTTTGGGGGATCGGATACAAATGGCAGCTAAAAAAAACCAATCTTTGACGATTCCCGCAAAGGTTGGTTTTTTGTGTGCGCCCGGCATGCGTATGAACTATAGGGTGCAAGTCCCGAACCTCGAAGACAGAAGTAGAGGTTAGCCAAGAGCAAGGGTGTCCGTGGCGACGCGGAATCTGAAGGAAGCTGGAGGCAAAACACCGGTCCGAGGAACACAAATCTCATATAAGGCTAGGTATGATTGGATGAGTGTGCACAACAACACAAAGTCCTTTCTGTCGAAGGTCATATCGAGTAAATGAGGCGGATAGATGGTGTGAAAGTGCATACGCTTACCCGGGGAGGTCTGATGGAAACGCAAAGTACACTTTGTAACCTACTTAGCGATAGGTAGCTGAACCATCAGAAGTCAGCAGAGGTCATAGTACCATTCACTTCTAGAATGAATGGAAAGGACCGAACAATTCGGAGAGAATAGCCCTTGGCATGCAGTTTTCTATGATAAACACAGAAAATCCAGAAGGACCGACTTAATGGAGGTAATGGTGAATCCCATGAGGGACATTGAGCGGGTGCAGTAGAAACTGTTATAAGAAGACAAGCTATTCACGGAGGAGTCGAACGAGATGTTAATGAATCAAATTTTATCACGAGAGAATCTGCTTCTCGCACTCAAACGGGTGGAACGAAACAAAGGGAGTCATGGAGTAGACAAAATGCCCGTAAAATTCCTACGACAGCATGTAGTCGAAAACTGGCTAACGATTAAGAAGCAAATTCTTGAGGGAACCTACCAACCACAACCAGTTCGCAGAATCGAAATCCCGAAACCTGACGGCGGTGTGCGACTATTAGGAATCCCAACCGTGACAGACCGACTCATTCAACAGGCAATTGCCCAAGTGCTATCCAACCTATACGACCCGAACTTCTCGAATCATAGTTACGGATTTCGACCAAAACGAAGTGCTCACGATGCAATCCGAGAAGCCAAAGGCTATATAAAAGAAGGATATCGCTGGGTAGTAGATATGGACTTAGAGAAATTCTTCGACAAAGTAAACCATGACCGTCTAATGAGTACATTAGCGAAGAAAATTTCTGATAAACCTCTACTCAAGCTGATTCGTAGATACTTGCAATCGGGTGTCATGATAAATGGTGTCGTTTATGATACAGATGAAGGAACACCCCAAGGGGGTCCACTGAGTCCACTTCTCTCAAACATTGTGCTGGATGAATTAGACAAAGAATTAGAGAAACGTGGTCATAAATTTGTCCGTTACGCCGATGACTGCAATATTTATGTGAAAACAAAACGAGCAGGAGAACGAGTGATGGCAAGTATCAAAACCTTTATTGAGAAGACGCTGCGATTGAAAATAAATGAGAAGAAATCCGCAGTGGCTCGTCCTTGGCAACGTAAATTCCTAGGATTTAGCTTTACCTCCCGCAAAGAACCACAAGTTCGAATTGCGAAAGAGAGCATAAAGCGAATGAAGAACAAAATTCGGGAATTAACAGCTAGAAAGAAGCCATTTCCAATGGAGTACCGAATTCAACAATTGAATCAATACTTAATTGGGTGGTGTGGCTACTTTTCATTAGCGGATACGAAATCAATATTTGAATCACTGGATGGATGGATTAGAAGAAGACTTCGCATGTGTTTATGGAAGAATTGGAAGAAGCCTCGTACGAAAGTGCGCAACCTTATTCGCTTAGGAGTTCCAGACTGGAAGGCTTACGAATGGGGCAATACTCGCAAGAGTTACTGGCGTATTTCGAAAAGTCCAATATTACACAGAACCCTTGGTAACTCTTATTGGAGTAACCAAGGGCTCAAAAGTCTGCAAGCTCGTTATGAAATCTTGCGTTATTCATCTTAATTGAACCGCCGTATACGGATCCGTACGTACGGTGGTTGGAGAGGTCGGGAGTTAGTCACTCCCTCCTACTCGATTATGAAGGAAACTATAGATTTTTTTCGCTTGTTTGGAGCATAGTCGTTTAGGCTAAAGCGCAACATCCTTAAGGTTGCTTCAATCCCACGGACAAAAGTGGTGGAGCGTTTACTTTTGCTTCAGGCTGTCCAGCGTATTAGTCCTTATTTTGCTTCTAGCTCTTCTTCCGTAACCCATTTATGATTTTTTACGGCCTCGCCATTTGTTGTAGACGTATAATCAATCATATAAACTGTCGTTTGTATTGCCTCATCGATATGGACAGTCGCATTTTCCATGCCTTCCATATGAGATGCATCGGTTTTGACTTCCGTACCCGGAGCTAATGGGGCCTCACCTTGATTTATCAATTCCTCATGAATAACCCACTTATGATTTTCTACGCGATTTTCACCTGTAGTTGGCTCATAGGAGATAATGTATGCTGTCGTATCATAAGCGCCAACAATCGTTGCTTCTGCGCCTTTCATACCTGCCATGTGTCCATCCGTGATAATGGCGGTGCTTCCAACTGGAAACATTGGATTTTCAGCATTTTTCAAAGTTGTTGGTACTGCGCCAGAGCTTGAATGGTTCATCGTGGAATGATCCATCACTGTGCTATGTTCAGTTTCGATGTTATTTTTTGAATCGGATTCTGACTTAGTTGTATCGGCAGAGCAAGCCGATAATGTTAGTAAAACTACTGCTGCCATTAAGCCAATTGACCACTTTCTTTTGAATAACATATTATATTCCTCCTCACTATTTGCTCTTAATGTAGCAAATAAATGTGCAGAAATTGTGGACAGCATTCATATAGGAGTTTCAAAACAAAAAGCCCTCTTTAGCATCAAACTAAAGAAGGGCTTACGTTACTTAACAGGAATTATTTTCACTATTTTTTGGAGACGGTATGCAAAAATACCGGCAAATATAGCTAAAATAATATCCTTTGGTAATGGAGGCATCATCCAAAGCCATGCCATCTTATAAGAAAAAGCTTCTGGAGCACTAGCCCATAACTTGTAGGCGAAGTACATCCAATTAGTCCCAAGTAAATAATTAATGGCTGTTGCAATTAAAGCAGCCATTACATAGCTTTTTTTCGTTCCACTGCGCTCTACAATACGCCCTGCAACATATGCAGCTAATATAAAAGTAACGATAAAACCGAATGTAGGACTTAAAATTTGTCCAAAGCCACCACTGAAACGTGCAAATACAGGTGCGCCTGCTAAACCTATACACATATAAACAGTACAAGCGAGTGCACCTTTTCTACTGCCAAGAATAAGTCCTGCTAATATAGCAAAAAATGTTTGTAGCGTGATGGGTACGCCACCAACAACCATAAAAGGTACAAAGGAAGTAATATTAGCGCCAATCATCATCAATGTTGAAAATAGTCCAATATAAGCAATATCTACTGTTCTTAATTTGTGATGCGAGTGTTCCGCTACTGTTGTCATTATTTCACCCCTAATAAGTAATGTTGATAATAATAGTGTAAAAAAATAAAGTTTTTGTGTCAACCTAATATTTTGTATAGGTTAACACAAAAATATTTATCCTTCTTAATTTGATAAATAATTACTAGTAATAGACTAACTATTAAAATATATGATAGAATCGTCATAATTTTAAAATATCAGATGCAAATGGTGTGACATCTTGTAAATGTGTCACTTAAAAGGGAAGTCGGTGCAAATCCGACGCTGTCCCGCAACTGTAACGAGGAGTTCTATGATGATTCAGCCACTGTTCTAGAATGGGAAGGCAATCATAGGTACATTGATTCGAAGCCAGGAGACCTGCCAATTAGCGAATATCTGTAATGCCCACGAGGATGAAAGCGATTACGGACAATAGTAGAAGGAAATCTTTCTGACTTTGTTTAATCTAGGGTATTTCTATGCGTATTTTGCATGGAATACCCTTTTTTTATCTTCATTAAGTCTATTATTAATGATTAGGAGTTAATAAACAGATGAATAAAAAAATTATGCTACTATCAATGACTCTTCTTTTAGTACTAATCATTTCAATGACAATTGGCATAATGGTTGGATCGGTTTCTGTTACGCCAATTCACGTATGGAAGGTTATCCTTTCCAAAATACCAATTGTACAAAACTTAATCGACCAAGATTGGAGTCGTTCTCAGGAAATTATTATTTGGCAAATACGAGTTCCGCGTGTATTGCTCGCTGCTATTGTTGGAGCAGGGTTGGCAATTGCAGGAGCAGCTATTCAGGCTCTTGTCCGTAATTCAATTGCCGAACCATATATTTTAGGGATTTCTTCTGGTGCAACGGTTGGGGCCACAGCTGTCATCATTTTAGGTGCTTTTTCATTTCTTGGCGTTTATGCTCTTTCCGTATCTGCATTTATAGGTTCTCTGACAGCAATGGCGTTAGTTTTCTTCTTAGCACGTGTTGGCGGTAGAGTTTCTGTCTTTCGACTTTTACTTTCAGGGATGGCGGTGTCGTTTATTCTATCTGCTATTTCAAATTTTATATTAATGACGTCGAAGCAAGAGGGCGGAATGAAGGCAGTCATGTATTGGATGCTAGGAAGCTTAGCTGGTGCGAAGTGGAGTAATCTTTTAATTCCTACAGTTATTTTTATCGTGGTATTTGCCTTGTTATGGCTCCATTATCGAAGCTTAAATTTATTACTTCTTGGGGAAGAAGCAGCGGTTACATTAGGGGTTAACTTACAACAATTTCGAATACAGCTTATCTTATTAGTATCGTTATTAACGGGTGTGCTCGTCGCAGTAAGTGGTTCAATCGGATTTGTTGGCTTAATCATTCCGCATATTGTACGGCTGATCGTAGGTTCAAACCATAAATATGTCATACCGATTAGTGCTTTGTTTGGGGCAATTTTCTTAGTGTGGGCAGATGCACTTGCTCGGATTATAATTGCACCTGAAGAAATGCCAATTGGAATTATCACAGCTTTTTGTGGAGGGCCATTTTTCATTTGGCTACTACGTCGTAACAATTATTCTTTCGGTGAAGGGGATTAAAGCATATGACATTAGAGACGAAACAAGTATCTTTCTCCATTTCTGATGAACGCATATTACATGAAGTAAGTGTACAAATAAAGGAAAAACAATTTGTTGGGTTAATCGGTCCTAATGGTAGTGGGAAGTCAACGCTATTAAAGAATATGTATCGTTTTTTAAAACCAGAAAGTGGAACAGTATTATTAAATGAACAGGATATTTTAAAGCAGTCGAGTAAAAGTATTGCGAAAAATTTAGCAGTAGTGAGTCAAGAAACGCCGGTCGTATTCGATTTTACCGTACATGATTTAGTGAGTATGGGAAGAACACCACATAAAAAACTATTCGAGCTTGATCAGGAACGAGATTTTCAAATTGTGAAAAATGCACTAAATCAAACAGGAATTGCTCATTTAGAGAAACGTAGCTTTAGTTCTCTTTCAGGCGGAGAAAAAAAGCGTGTGATGGTTGCCCGTGCCCTCGCTCAGCAAGCACAGATGCTTATTTTAGATGAGCCAACGAATCATCTAGATATACAGCATCAATTGCAGCTAATGGATCTAATTCAAACTCTGCATTTAACAGTTGTTGCCGCAATACATGATTTAAACATTGCAGCTATGTATTGTGATCAAATTTATGTTTTACAGCAAGGGCGAATTGTCAATTTTGGAACACCAGAAGAAGTACTTACACCAGCATTATTACAAGATGTTTTTGGTGTTTACGCTGATATTCAAACACATCCACTTACAGGGAAGCCTTATTTAACGTATGTCTCAGAGCAATTTACGAAGAAAGCTTTAAAAACTACATAAATAAAGTATGGCTCTTCGGCAAAACGAGGGGTGATTTCCGTTCCGACTAAGCGCTTTGTCAGATGTTTTTTGTGCGAAAGCGAATAGTTTGGAACAGAAACCACCCTTATTTAAAGCGCCACAACATTCACAAAGATTCTCTTGCCCATTTTGTATTTCAACACTATAAGGTGTATCTGTAATAACAGATACGCCTGTTATTTATGGATAGGACCATTGTTAATAGAAGATAAGGCTTCATTAACTTCAAAAATTTTACCCCGAATAGTTGTTATCCCGAAGCTTGTTAATCGAGCAGAGTGCATGGCTAAATATTTTTCTGCGCTTTCCTTCGTCTCGAATAAATAAACACCACCAGCTTCTTTAGCTATCGCATCCTCAGTCCAAATTTTCCACATGATTCCTTCTTCGTCATTAATGCTATGAGCTAAATCTTTAAATACTTCAGACATTTCATCACCAAAAGGACCGTCCATTGTAAAATCAACTTGTAATAAATATACCATTCAGCAAAACTCCTTTTATCTTCATTTATATAAGCAATTATAAAATATAGTTTCAACGAAAAGGAAATTTCCAATATTGGTTCACAACACAAAGAACAGGAGCCAAATAATTTAAGATACTGCTTTCAATCCTGCCACACCAATGATAATAGCAATGATACTAATAATCCTATTCATATTTTTAGACTCCCCGAAGAATATAATATTTACAAGAACAGCACCAACTGTACCAATCCCAACCCAGACTACATAGGCAATGCTTAACTGTAAATAGTTAAAGGATGTATACAAAAGTACAAAGGACAGTCCAAAGCCGCCCGCATATATTAATAAATTACGTATAGTTTTTTCCTGACTATAAAAGCGTAAACCTACAACACCGATAATTTCTGAAATTGCAGCTAATAAAACAAGTAACCAACCCATTATGCATTAGCTCCTTTCTTTTCAGCATGATCTTTTGAAGGGTTATCAGCTAAATTAAGACCAATAACACCCAGTACAATAATAAATATGAAAATTCCTTTAATAGCATTAAATTCACCGTCAAAAATAAAAATGTCCATTAATGTAGTACCAATTGTACCGACCCCAGCGAAAGTCGCATAAACAGTGCCTGTAGGTAGGTTTTCACAAGCCTTCGATAAGAAATGAAAATCCAACGCAATTAAGGACACGATAATAACCCAATGCCACCAAGAATCGGCAACATTAAAACCAAATATCCAAAACAATTCAAACAAACTAGTTAATCCAACATATATCCAATCTTTTTGCATAATTAGAGATTCCTTTCACGTGATAGTTTTCTAATGACTGACATTCAGTCATTTTTAATGTAAAAGAGAACGCCACTTATGGGTGACGTAGGCCAAGTGCATGGTGTAAAAAGTCTAGGAGCTCGAGCTTAACAAGTTTCATCGTTTCATCTTTGCAATCATCAAACAAATAAACTTGTTCAGCTGCAGATTCGATTAAACCTATAATGAGCTTGGAAGACCGTGAAGTATCTATCGAAGCACGTATCGTTCCTTGTTGTTGAGCTTGTAATAAAAAATTATCCATCCATGCATAATAGGGAGCATAGATATTTTCCCACTCTTTCAAATGCTCAGTTTGTGCAATACCAGCATAGATGAGTGCAACGAGATCGCCATATTCTTTTGTTATAGAAAAGCCAACGTCTACAACTTCTTCAAGTTGTTGTTCAAAAGGTTTTTGAGTTGATACGCCTTCTTCGATTGCAGTAATAATGTTTTCAACCATAACTTTCGCGATAGCTGGCATTACTGAAAGTCGTGAAGGGAAATAAAGATAAAATGTTCCTTGTGCGATACCTGCAGCTTTTACGATATCTGAAACCTTAGCCTTTTCAATTCCTTTTTCACGAAAAACTTCAATTGCAGCCTGAATAATTTTCTCTTCCTTTGACATGAAATCCCTCGCTTTTGACCTGCTTATTTAAATGTTACAAAATAGCTGACATAAAGTCAAAGAAAAATGACTGAAAATCAGTCATCTTTCTCGTGTATACATTTTTCCTATTCGGGGAACTTTATTTCTGAAAGGAATTGATGAAAATGGAAGAGATTAAGCTTGCACAACTGGATCAGCAACAGCTTGAAAAAATTAATGAGCTAGAGAAGACAATTGGCGTGACATTAGTGGCATATGATTCTTCAGCAATGCCAGCACAGAGTTCTAGTGCCTATGAGTCAAATAATAATAACCATCCTTCATAATGAAGCGAGAATACCTTGCAGCAATGTGAGGTATTTCCACTTTGTACATAATACAATGGGAGTTGTTACAAATGATGAAAGATTTCTATGCGGATTTACATATTCATATTGGACGTACTTCTAGTGGGCGAGCTGTCAAAATTACGGGCAGTAAGATGCTAACATTAGCAAGAATTCTTGAGATTGCTAGTACAAGAAAGGGACTAGATATTATCGGGATTATTGATTGTCATTCACCAGAGATAATGGATGAAATGGTAGGGATGATTGAACAAGGGGAGCTAAAGGAGCTAGTACAGGGAGGACTTCGTTATCAAGACACAACCCTTATTCCAGGCGCTGAAATTGAGATTTATGATCATTATTGCCTTGGACCAATCCATGTACTTGCCTATTTTCCAACACTTTCGCTTATGGGGGAATTTTCAAATTGGATGTCTCATCATATGAAAAATATCCATTTAAGCTCTCAGCGAATCTATTGTGATGGTCAAACATTGCAACAAAAGGTGCGTGAGTTAGGAGGGCTTTTTATTCCTGCTCATGTCTTTACACCATTTAAAAGCTTGTTTGGAAAAGGGGTACATCGTAGTTTAACAGAAGTATTTGATCCTCAACTTATAGATGCGATTGAGCTAGGTTTAAGTTCTGATACCGATATGGTGAGTAACATTAGAGAGCTTCAAGCATACACATTTGTCAGCAATTCTGATGCACATTCACTTGGGAAAATTGCACGCGAGTATCAAAAATTAAGACTATCTGATGCCAATTTTACAGAATTAAAAATGGCGCTTCATGAACAGCAAAATCGAGCTGTAACAGCTAATTATGGCTTAAATCCTTTGCTTGGTAAATATTATCAGACCGTCTGTGCAAAATGTGGTGAACAGCTTTGCAATATGGCGACAATCTGTACTAATTGTGAAAGTACTCAAATTATTAAAGGGGTTTCTTTACGTATTATAGAGCTATCAGAGCAGCTGACGGATAAACATGTTCGACCACCATATATTCATCAAGTACCACTGGATTTTATTCCAGGTCTAGGGCCGAAAATGATGGAAAGATTACTACAAGCATTTGGTACAGAGATGAAGATCTTGCATCGAGTTTCACTAGAACAGCTTGAACAAATCGTACCACATAAGATTGCTAAGATGATCGATTTAGCAAGAACAGGACAATTAGCAATTGAAGCTGGTGGCGGGGGGACTTATGGAAAGATACAAAGTGAATAAAATACTTGCTCATATTTAACCCATTTTCATCCTTCATCTATTAAAATAGAAATTAATAGAAGTGGAGGGAGTGGTTGTTATGCAATTATCAAAGAAATTTCAATTTTTAGCGGCTGGTGTACTGGCGTTGCAGTTAGCGGTACCTGTAGGAGCAAATGCTGCAGTGCAGATAGATTACATAGCGCCAAGTTGGGTAGCCCAGGCGGATTACGTAGCACTTGGTGATTCCTTGGCACATGGTATGAATGAGGTTGGCATAATTGGTTTAGGTTATGCAGATTTTGTGGCACAAGCTTTACAGCAGGATGGTTTCATCACTTCTTATAATAAGGGGTTTGCATATTCAGGCTATACAACAAAAAATGTATTGGAAGATATACAAAATGATGTGGAAAAGCCTGTAACAGGATTCGGTTATCAAAGTGACAAGGTAAAACTTCGTACGTCTATTAAAGAGGCTGAAATTATTACTTTGACAGCTGGCGCCAATGATTTAATACCTATTTTAAAAGAGTCACAGACAACTGGTATTAACGCAGCAGCGATGTTAAAGGCATCACAAGGAGCAATAAAAAATATTGCAGCAATTTTAGAAGAAATTAAGAAAATAAATCCGAACGCTCAAGTGTATGTTATGGGTAACTAAACTGTTACAACAAATGTAGACCAAACTATACAAAATCGTATAGAAGCATAGATTTATAACAGAATACCCTTCGTATCAAGTAATTGGTGCGAACTCCACGTTAATTGCTTTTAACTCCTAAAGCCTTGTGACCAACGCGGAGCTGGAAACGGCAGACGTAACGGTGCGAAAGCAGAAAAAACAACAAGGATGGCATAAGCTGAAAAAAATTACTCAGTGTCCGTAAAGGATCATCGTGACAACGGAAAACGGTAGCGCTAAGTGCTTTGGCAATGGATGTTTAGCAGCGAACTCCTAAATCTCTAATGAGACAAGGAAGACGTTCAACGACTATCTCCTTGAGGGAGAGTAAAACCGCAAGCGAATGGCGGAAGAAAAATGTGGCTCTTATTAGAAAATAAGATGAAGATATAGTCTGCGCTTATGTGAAAGCATAAGAGGTCTACTCGTGAGAGAAAGACTGCATGAAGGGTTGCGCCTTCGTGTGAACAAGAAAAATAGATACAAATTTAAAAAATGTTAACAACCTCTCTAAATAGGGTAAAGTATTTTATCTTAGTGAAAGAGAGGTGGTACGCATGGAATTAATGTCCATTGGAAAATTTGCTAAGCTTGTTCTGGTTGTGGACAAATCAAATCCGATTTGAGACTGAAAGACAGATTATGTATCTGCTCTTGCGGATTAAAGATAGATAGAGATTTGAACGCAAGCATTAACTTAGCAAATTATTCAATCTAAAGAGCTTAACTGAAACTAAGCCTTAGATGTGTACGCAACGATACTGCGGAATTGAAGCCTTTGGAGAGTCATACTAAATGGCAGTAGCTTTGGCGAAACCAGACTCGGAGAATAAGGAAGACGCAAATACGAAAGTCGGAAGATATAAGTTGTGTCACAGTAGAGATGTCTACATTTTTTAAGAAATGTATATGTTTTTCGTATCGGTTATTATAATTCTTTCCCGTACTATAGTGAGGATGTACAGAAACAATTTAAAATGCTATTAACAGTTATGAATACAACGATTAAAACAACTGTTGAAAAAGCAGGAGCTATCTTTGTACCAACATACGATATTATAGCGAAAGATGTTCCAAGCTATTTACCAAACCCAGAAAATATTCATTTAAGTGAAGCAGGTTATTTAGCAGTAGCGAACGAGGCTTTTTTACCAGCGATTAAAGAAAGTACTTTATGGGATGTATCAAAGGCTATCCAAGTAAACATAAAAGATAGTACAACTGTAAAACTAAGCTGGCAAGAAGCGAAGGATAATGTAGGGATCACTAATTACAACGTATATGTAAACGGTAAGCTAGCATTTACACAAAATGCTGATACAACAGCTATAACTTTAGATAAATTATCAAAAAATACTGCATACACGGTAAATGTTAAAGCAGTAGATGCAGCTGGGAATGAAAGTGTTCAAAGTCCAACAGTTACTTTTACTACAGAAAGGACTTTAAGCTTTACTGATATAGAAAATCATTGGGCGAAGGAGTTTATTCTGAAGGCCGCAGAAGAAGGGATTATGAAAGGCTATGCAGATGGTACGTTTAGACCTGAACAAAATGTAACCCGTGCACAGGCTGCCAGTATACTTGTTAGAAGTCTAGGTTTAACGACGAAAGAACAGGCACCATTTACAGATATATCAAGCTATGATGTCGGCACTCAGTCAGAAATTGCAGCAGCTTACGCATATGGTCTAGTTAAGGGAACGGGTGAGAAGTTTAACCCAGGAGAGCCAGTTACTCGTGCTCAATTAGCATTAATGATTAATCGTGCATATGAACATCAGCTAAAACACCCTTATGCTGTGAAAGGAAAAGCACCATTTTCGGATATTGCTTCTTACAATGAAGAAACAAAACGTGCAATAACAATGTTATATGAACAAGGTATTGTTAGAGGTAGTGAAGGGGAATTTTCACCAGAGGCTCCGACAAAACGTAGCCATGCAGCAAAAATATTTGTGAATTTTAGTAGTCTATTAAAAAATACTGAAGTCAAATGATAATAAAACAAAGCAGTTCACTAAATCTAATTCTAATATGGTACCTGTAGTTAGGACACTTGAAAAAGAGTGTGCTAACTGCAGGTATTTTTTATATACTAGACTTTCAAGATTAAAGGATGAACTAGAGGCTACTATGAGTAAAATTTTATTTTCACCAAAACAGGTACTACAACTTCAAAAAAATCCAAACGTACAACAGGTTAGCGAACGTACGATTACCTATACAGATACATTTAAGAGTCAATTCATTGATGAATACTTCGCAGGGAAAACACCGAGACAAATTTTTAAGGAATGTGGCTTTGATGAAGAGATAATCGGGATCAAACGTATTGAACAATCAGCCTTTCGTTGGCGAAAAGCATATGAAAAGAACGGTTTAATTGGTTTAACGGATACACGCAAATCTGGATCAGGTAGACCGATTAAACGTGAATTAACAGCGGCAGAAGTCATTGAAAGACAAGCTGCACGCATTCAACTATTAGAGGGGCAAGTAGATTTACTAAAAAAGCTCGAAGCGACAGAAAGGAGGCTGCTAAACGACAGCCAAAAACTAAGCACAAATAAGGTCTTTCAACTCATTTCAGATACGCTCACTCAGTTTCCATTTGAACGGATGGTGACGTATTTTTGTGACCTCTTAAAGGTTTCTCGCTCAGGCTATTATAGCTATTTACAGGCGAGTGATGCGCGAGCCGTGAGAGAACAGAAGGATTTAAAGGCACGCGATTTGATTTTAAAAGCCTTTGATCGTCGTGGTTATAAAAAAGGCTCTCGTTCGATTAAAATGACACTCGAGCAGGATTTTCAATGTGTTATGAGCCGTAAAAAAATCCAGCGTATTATGCGCAAGTACGGGATTGTCTGCCCGCATCGTAAACCGAATCCCTATAAACAAATGGCGAAAGCAACGAAGGAACATCGTGTTGTGCCAAATAAATTAAATCGTGAGTTTAAGCAAGGTATCCCTGGGAAAGTATTATTAACGGACATCAGCTATGTACCATATAACGGAAAGTGTATGGCTTATTTGTCGACGATAAAAGATGCCTCGACGAACGAAATTTTAGCGTACCATGTCTCAGACCGAATCACGCTCGAAATCGCTACGGAAACGATTGAAAAATTGATCAGTAATAAGCGCATTCAGCTTCATCCAGAGGCCTTTATCCATTCAGATCAAGGGGTTCACTATACAAGCCCACGCTATCAAACGCTCTTAAAAAAACATGGCCTAGGTCAATCGATGTCACGCCGAGGAAACTGTTGGGACAATGCACCACAGGAATCGTTTTTCGGTCATTTTAAAGACGAAGTAGACTTTAGCTCCTTGAAGACACTTGAGGAACTAAAAGCCAAAATCAATCACTACATGGTCTATTACAATAATTATCGTTATCAATGGAATCTAAAAAGGATGGCTCCTGTGCAATACAGAAACCATCTATTAGCTGCTTAATCTCTTTTTTTAGTTTGTCCTTGACTTGGGTACCACATTATTCAAGATTTAGTGAACTGCTTTTATTTTTCTTATTTACGATAGTCTAGCAATAATACCTTCCTCATCGTCTAGGACGAGTGCGATACCAGTTGAAAATGGATCAAGATGTAGGACATCTTTAATCCATACACGTAGTGCGCCAATCATGGCTGCGGTATTGAATATCTCGATTTGCCCATTAACTTCAACTTCTGCACCAAAGCCTGTGTCATCATCGTATGTTAGTTCTACAAGCACATCTTCAGGGCGAATGTTTTTATAATAGGCTTGTGATAAGCAAATTGCATTAATAATATCTTGCTCATTAATTACTTGTGCCATTGTGCTTCCTCTTTACGTTTTTTATCTTTAAACATATTAATAACTTTCATAACTAGCATTACGATAATAGCGATAGCTGCAACGTTAACTATTAAGCCTAAAATGTTACCAAGCATACCCATTCCGCTGAAAAGACCTCCGAATAATAAGCCCGCTAAGCCACCAAGCATTAAACCTTTCATAAGGCCACCTGAGAAGAAGCCACCTTTCTTAGCTGTTGAATCCGTTTTGTTCGTGTTTTTATTTGTTGTTACATTATTTTGATCTTTAGAATTATCCTGAGATTTTTGGATATTTGAGCTGTTGTTATTATTGTTTGAATATCCTTTTTTACCTGACTTATAGGATTTAGCTTCTGCAGTTGGTGTATCAGAAATGAACAATGTTGCACCAACAGTCGAAAACATAAGTGTAGCTGCAAAAAGAGCGGCAAGAATTTTTTTCATTACTTATATTCCTCCAATATAATATTTAGATTCGTCATAAACTAGTTCTTAATAGTAATCTTACATGAACAATCACGAAAAATAAAATAATCGCTTTCATTAAATTAGGTATATCAATAAATTTGAACAAGAAGTGTCAATAGGGAATAAGTGTAAAAATGGTATAAAAAGAAAGGAGTGAGACGGTGAATACAACAATAGTATTAGCAATTGCAATTTTTTTATTGTTATATATAACGGAAAAAAGACGATTCTTCAATGCAGTAGTGCTAGGTTTTTTAGGTTTGTATATTTTGAGCACAATAATTAGTCATTATCCTTTATTGCTACCAAATGAACAGGGGATTATGTCAAAAATGGGGATAGTCATTATACTTGGCAGTTTCCCGAGTATAATGTTTATATTATCGATTGCTACATTTTTTAATAGTAAAGTTTTACTTGAAAAAGAAGGACGTAAAGTTCGTAATTTATTGTTAGCTGTTTTTGGCTTAGTTTTTTTTATCATGATGATTTGGTATGTATTTGTTATTTTTACGAATATCGAACATGAGATTTGGCATATTCTTTTCTTCTATGCGTTTTTGATTTTTGGTTATACAATGTTTTTATATACAAGTGTGATGGCTTATGCGACTATATACCTTTTTACACCCATCTTCTATGAGCCTAACTATATTATTGCGCTAGGATCAGGGCTAATTGGTGATAAAGTACCGCCACTTTTAGCTAGTCGTTTAGACGAGGCGGTAAAGCAATATAAAAAATATGGTGAACGACCTTACATTATTGTCTCAGGTGGTCAGGGAAGTGATGAAAAAGTATCAGAAGCATATGCGATGAAAAAATATGTAGTTGACGTACATCAAATACCAACTCAAAAAATATTTATGGAAGATCAATCGACAAATACTGAACAGAATTTGGCATTCTCTAAAGAAATTATGGATAAACATGCCCAAGGAAAAAAATATCGATCTTTATTTGTGACGAACAATTTTCATGTTTTTCGAGCAAGTATTTATGCCAAAAAGGCTAGGCTAGATGCACAAGGTGTTGGTTCAAAGACAGCCCTTTACTATTTACCAAATGCCTTTACTCGTGAATTTATCGGTTTATTAGAAATGTATAAATGGATTCATGTTACTATCTTTTTATTCATCACATTGTTCATCGGATTAATATTGAGATCATATGTGTAACCAATTTAGAACTATCTTCCATATAATATTGGTAAGGCAGTTTTTATATTCATTCAGCAGATTTTTTTCTACGCGAAGGCGAAGTGTTAACGGAGGGTCAGCTAAAATGTTTTCTGTAGCGAAAGCAAAGCGACAGCTACAAGTAGGCCAAGGTGAAATTGATACTGTGCAAGGGGGGAAACTAATGTATGGACAATTTTTAGCAAAACAAAATAACGAGCGAATTGAATCCCTGCAAAAGCTCACGCAAACACAAGATACGTGGTTTGCACAAAAGATTAATTTGATAACAGTTGAAGAAGTGAAATTAACAGTCTTGCACAAAATATTGTATCAAGTTGTGCGAGGACTTTTGAAAAAAAATCAACAAAGACATTTACAAATTATACATCCAGAGCAGACACAGTCAGTACAGGAGAATGTGTTAACGCTTTTAGCTGAATATGATGATTTACTGCGTGAAGCCATTCCACTCCCTATTTATATATTCATTTGGCAAATTTCTTCGTTGGAGAAGTTAGCGAATCGCGTTGAAGTTGTTGATGATGTACTTGATGTATTGGAATGGTATTTTATTCACCAAGATGATCAGGTAATGGCGTTTGATGAAGAAGATTTGGATCATGAGATAATTATTGACTTATACAAAGATGCCATTGAGGAACAGGATGCAGATGCTCAATTTCAGCTTGGAGAATATTATAGTTCAATTGACGATACACATTTCCAGCCTGAAAAATCGATAAAGTGGTTTGAGTTAGCGGCAGCACAGGGCAATGCTGACGCACAATATGCACTTGGTAATTTTTATTTTGAAGGTATAGGTGTGCAAGAAAACTATAATCAGGCTTTTATATTGTATGAGGCTGCGGCAAAACAGGGGCATCCAGATGCAGCGAATAACTTAGCGGATATGTACTTTAACGGTGAAGGTGTACAAGAAAATATGGTACTTGCGAAAAAATGGTTCGACTTCGCCGCAAAAAAAGGCGTTGCAGAGGCAATGTTTACGCTCGGAATTATTTTCGAGCAGGGACTAGGCGTTGACATTGATGATGAGCAAGCATTTATCTACTATAAAAAATCTGCTGAAGCAGGCTATATTGAAGCACAATATAGGCTGGGAGGAATCTATTTAGAGGGGCGTTTAGGCCAACCTAGAGATTCGAACAATGGGCTATATTGGTATGAAAGAGCTGCGGAGCGATATCATGTAGACGCTTTTTATGATTTAGGATTTATTTGGAGCAAAGGATTAACAGGTATTCGCAATATAGAAAAGGGAATACATTGGTTTAAACAGGCTGCTCTTCAAGGCGATTCTCAAGCTAAATTACAACTAGGGCATATTTATAATAAAGGGGACGGAATAGCTAGAAATATTCAAGAGGCGATAAAGTGGTATGGACTTGCGGCAGATGCAGGTAATGAGGAGGCAGCTATTTTACTTCAAGAATTAAAAGGAATGTAAAATTTTTGTTAAAAATTAACGGGTATTTCGATTCAATTATTCTGTTTTGGCACTTGGTTAAAAGGTCTTTATTTATGGTTTTATAATAGGTATATATCGTTAGTTTTTACTCATTGTATAAATACTAATATAATGACGAGATAATTTCGACAAACAAAAACAAGAAGAAATAAGCATGAGTAACAAAAGATGATATAAATTGGCTGCCAAATAGTATATTGGTAGCTTTTTATGTTTCTGAGCAATTAGTTCGATGATAAGGACTTTTTATGCAATTTATGTTAAATAAATGAGCATAAGAAATTGACAGCTATTTATAAAATGTATAAGGTATATTGAGTGATTTTGAAACAGCGGTTAATAATTTTGGCTCATTTGGTGTTATTTCGGTATATTAATCTGTTGTATATGATCGAAAATAAGAGCGTGTTTTCTAATATTTTTGTAAACGGAATGGATTTTCCTCAGCCTTGCAAAAGTTCACGTTATGAAAGAAGGAAAATGTGTGATTTTTCAAAAACAGAGAAAGACAACGGCGCTAGATTTGCAACAATACATTGTAAAAATGGATGTACCAAATCACCAGTCAATGGTAAAGCAAATTGAAATGCTAAATTTAACAAAGCAGGATTTACAATATTTAAAAGCCTTTCAACCATTTGTTATGGATAATATTGATGGTATTGTTGACAGGTTTTACTCAATGATTGTAACTGAACGTGACTTAGTAGATATTATTAATAGACATAGTTCTGTAGAAAAATTGAAGGTTACACTACGTCGGCATATTATCGAAATGTTTAATGGGATCATTGATGAAGAGTTTTATCTTAGACGAATTAAAATTGCAAAGGTACATGTACATATAGGTCTAAGAACACAATGGTATATTTGTGCATTTCAAGATTTGACGGTATCATTTATTGATTTAGTTGAGCAGTATATAACTCATCCAAAGGACCAGTTCAGTACAATTCGAGCTATTTCGAAGATTTCTAATTTTGAGCAACAATTGGTTCTAGAAGCATTTGAGAACACTGTTGAGCAGCATAAGGAAACGATGGAACGAAAGAAAGAAGTTGTGGAGAAGAAAATAATAGAATCTTCAGAGGGTCTTGCCACAATATCTCAAGAAACAAATAACTCATTTCAGCGCTTAAGTAAACAATCAGATGAAATTAAACTATTAGCCAAAAAGTCAATTCAAGTGTCGGCGATGGCTGAGAATCAGGCATTAGAAGGTCGGGAACAATTAAAAAGTCAATCACAAAATATGAATAATATTATTCATTCTCTTAATGATATAACGGAAAATACTGAACAGTTGACTGAGATGTCAAAGGAAATGGAATCTATCATGAGTGTTGTCACGAATATTGCGAACCAAACAAATTTGTTAGCTTTAAACGCAGCTATAGAAGCGGCTCGTGCTGGAGAAGCGGGGAAAGGCTTTAGTGTTGTTGCGGATGAGGTTCGAAAATTATCGATTCAAACAAAAGAATCTGTTACTTCTGTAGCGACGTTATTACACAAAACGAATGATCGGATTGATAAACTTGTTCATTCCCTTAGTAATATACAAGAAGAGGTCGAATCTGGGGAAGAAAATATGGTACAAACAGAAGGACAATTTACCAAAATATTAGATTCTATGACTGAAGCTAAAGAACAAAATGATTGTATGGAAAAAGATGTTCTAGCTATAGCAGAAATTCTCAATGAATTAGGTATTGCCTTTGAAGAAGTAACGAGTTCTGCTGAAAAATTAGCGAACGTTGCCCAAAATCTAAACTAATTAATATAAAAAACACTATATCAACTATTAATATATAGAGTCCAATGAGTCTAGGGTATGTTAGATGGGTGTTTTCATAAAGTTTGAAGAAATGACGCAAAAGTATTTTTGATGATCTCTACATAATATATAGTAATGAAAAAAATGGAGCTATCCCAAATGCTGGGTAGCTCCATTTTTGCTAAATTTGTAAAGTGTTTTGCGTAATTTTTAGGTAAAAAAGTTTATACTGAATAAAGAACTAAAAATAGGGGCGGTTTAACATGAAAACAGTTGTTGTATTAGGTGGCGGAATTACAGGATTGTGTACAATGCATTATTTGCAACGTCAAATTCGAGAGAAAAACCTAGATGTAAAGCTTGTGCTCGTTGAAAAAAATACATATCTAGGTGGCAAGCTACACTCAGCGTATGAACAAGGCTTTATCCTGGAAACAGGAGCAGATTCCATTGTTGCACGTCATAAAGGTGTTTTAGAGTTAGTAGAGGAACTTGATTTTAAACAGAATCTTGTTTATAACGAAACTGGTATTTCGTATATTTATACAAATAATGAGTTACATGCTATCCCAACAGACTCGACGTTCGGTATTCCAATGAGCTTATCATCTCTTGAGGAAAGCACACTTGTATCGGAAGAAGGGAAAAAAGCAGCATTAAAGGATTTAACAATGCCAAATGAAGGGTTTACAAAGGAAAGCTCTATTGGGGAATTTTTAACGTATTATTTAGGTGAGGAGCTTGTCCAAAATCAAATAGCACCAGTACTTGCAGGTGTATATTCGGGAGATTTAAATCAACTTTCAATTGCTTCCACTTTACCGTATTTAATCGATTATAAAAATGATTACGGTAGTATTATTAAAGGTTTCGATGCAAACAGAGAGCAATTTGTGAAAGCTGCTAATAAAAAATTTATTTCATTTAAAAATGGTTTATCGTCACTAATTGAACGACTTGAAGAATCTTTAACAGATGTAGAAATTGTGAAAGGAATTGCTACGACTAGTGTTAAAAAGCAGGAGAATCAATATATCGTTACTTTAGCAAACGATAAAATGATTGAAGCAGATCATGTTGTTTTAGCACTTCCTAACGATTCGGTACAAAACTTATTGCAAGATGAATCATTGAACCGCTATTTTGGTCAATTCAATACTGCATCAGCCATTACGATTTATTTAGGATTTGACGTACCCGATCATAGATTACCAGCAGATGGAACAGGCTATATTGTGTCACATAATTCCGATGTTATATGTAATGCAGCAACGTGGACAAGTCGCAAGTGGAAGCACACCTCTGCAGAAGGGAAATTACTTGTACGACTTTTTTATAAGAGCATTAACCCTGCGTATGAGAGATTGCGTATGATGACAGATGAAGAATTAGCAGCTGTAGCCTTAGAGGATGTTAGAAAAAGCTTGGGGATTGAGGAAAAACCAACTGTTGTCGATGTGACAAAATGGATTGATCAAATGCCGAAGTATGACTTGGCACATCGTGAGGCGTTGCAAGGTCTAGTGCAAGAGCTTGAGAACAACTATCCCAATTTATTAATAGCAGGATGCTCTTATTTTGGAGTAGGCATAGGTGCTTGTATTCAAAACGGGAAAAAAATTGGTGAGGAACTTGCTGAAAAACTATTGTAATTGTTTGATAAAAATCAAAATATAATATTTTTTTCGTAGAAAATATCTTTTGTTCAGTGAAATAGTCTTGACTCTATCGTTCGTAAACGATATGATTCTTTTAATTATTTAAAAAATTCATACTACATTCTTATCAAGAGAAGCTGAGGGACTGGCCCTATGAAGCTTCAGCAACCAACTTTTTGTCAGGTGCTAAATCCAGAAGACCAATGTGTCGAAGATGAGAAGGAAAACAATTACGAAACGTTAAAGCCTTCTTTTTTTGAAAGAAGGCTTTTTTTTTATTTTAAAGATAAGGGAAGAGAGGCTAGTTTTATGGGATTGCTTGAAAAGTTAAAAACGAATGTTCTTACAGCAGATGGTGCAATTGGTACGGTTTTGTACGGCTATGGCTTGGAGTACTGCCATGAGGAAATGAATGTTCAGAGACCAGAATTAATTGAAAAGATTCATAGAGAGTATATAGCAGCTGGAGCCGACATTATTCAAACAAACACTTATGGAGCTAATGCCATAAAATTAGCTCGCTATGGATTAGAATCACGTGTGCAGCAGTTTAATGAAGCTGCTATTACGATTGCCAAACGAGCGGCGGCAGATGGTGGACAATTTGTCTTGGGTACTATTGGAGGAATCCGTGGTATTCGAAAGAGTGATGCAACGTTAGAGGAAATTCTAGCAACGGTTGAAGAGCAAACAACTGTTTTACTTGCGGGAAATCCAGATGGTCTTTTGCTTGAAACCTATTATGATTTTGAAGAGCTGACAGCAACTTTAACAATGCTACGAGCTAAAACGAAATTACCGATTATTGCGCAAGTTTCTATGCACGAACCAGGCATTTTGCAAAATGGAATGAGTTTAAACGCCGCTTTACATAAACTTGAAGCGCTAGGTGCTGATATCGTAGGTGTTAACTGTCGCTTAGGCCCGCACCATACTATTCAAGCATTTGAAGGTGTAGAGCTTCCTGAAAAGGCATTTATGTCAGCGTATCCGAATGCATCTCTTCTTGATTTGGAGGATGGCCGTGTCGTTTATGAATCTGAGGCAGATTATTTTGGGCGAGCAGCTGTAGCACTTCGTGATCAGGGAGTGCGTTTAATAGGTGGTTGCTGTGGTACGACACCCAAACATATTGCCGCAGTGAAAAAGTATTTAGAGGCGCTATCTCCAGTTGAGGAAAAGCACGCAAAGCCAGAAAAAATCGCAGTTTTACGTGAGGCAGAGCCGCCAAGTTATGAGCCATTACATGTAAAAGTAAAACGAGAACGCTCAGTTATCGTGGAGTTAGATACTCCTAGACATTTAGAAATTGAAGGCTTTATTGAAGGTGCCGAAAAATTATATAAAGCTGGCGCAGATGTAGTCATGATGGCTGATAATTCACTGGCATCGCCAAGGATTAGTAATATTGCGATGGGTGCCCTATTAAAAGAAGTCCATGGGGTACGCCCATTGACACATATAACATGCCGAGATCGTAATTTAATTGGTCTTCAATCACATTTAATGGGATTAAATGCACTTGGGATTCATGATATTTTAGCGGTTACTGGAGATCCGACAAAGGTAGGTGATTTCCCAGGGGCGACTAGCGTTTATGACGTATCTTCAATGGAACTAATCCAATTAATAAAACAGTTAAATGAAGGTGTATCGTTCTCAGGGAAACCACTTCGTAAAAAGGCGAATTTCTCTGTAGCGGCAGCGTTTAATCCTAATGTACGTGTACTGGATCGTGCTGTGTCTCGATTAGAAAAGAAAATTGAACATGGGGCAGATTATTTTATTTCACAGCCTGTTTATACAAAGGAAAAAATCGTGGAAATTTACGAGGCGACAAAGCATTTAGAAACACCAATATATATAGGTATTATGCCAGTAACAAGCTATAAAAGTGCGGAGTTTTTACATCATGAAGTACCAGGCATCAAACTATCAGATGATGCGTTAACGCGTATGAAGGCTTGTGGTGATGATAAGGAACGCGCAACACTAGAAGGGATTGCAATTGCCAAGGAATTAGTGGAAGTAGCGGCGGAATATTTCAATGGTATTTATCTTATCACACCGTTTCTGCGCTATGATATGACACTTGAATTGATGAAATATATTGAGCAATTGGATGAACAGAAAAAAGGGGTAAGTATAAATGGCTAAGCACTTGATTGAAGAACAACTAGAGAAACGAATATTAATTCTTGATGGCGCAATGGGTACAATGCTACAAAATGAAAATTTATTAGCGGACGATTTTGGCGGCGAGGAATACGATGGCTGTAATGAAAATCTTGTGCTAACTAGACCAGATGTGCTTGAAAAAGTTCATAGAAAATATTTAGAGGCTGGAGCAGATATTATTTGTACAAATACATTTGGTGGAACACCGCTTGTACTAAACGAATATGATCTTGGCGCGAAGGCAGAAGAGATCAATAAACGTGCTGTGGAAATTGCGCGCAAAGTAGTAGATGAGTTTTCAACATCCGATTGGCCACGTTTTGTAGCGGGGGCTATGGGGCCAACTACAAAAACCTTGTCGGTAACAGGTGGTATTACATTTGATGAGTTAGAGGAAAACTTTTATGTTCAGGCCAAGGCATTAATCGAAGCTGGGGCGGACGTTCTATTGCTAGAAACAAGTCAGGATATGTTGAATGTTAAGGCGGGGACTCTAGGAGTATCTCGTGCTTTTGAAGCAACTGGAAAAGAGCTCCCTGTGATGATATCGGGAACAATTGAACCAATGGGCACGACACTTGCCGGTCAAACAATCGATGCTTTCTACATTTCTATTGAGCATATTAAGCCGTTATCAGTTGGCTTAAACTGTGCGACGGGACCAGAGTTTATGACTGACCACATTCGCTCATTAGCAGAGCTTTCAACTGGCTATATTAGCTGTTATCCGAATGCGGGCTTACCTGATGAGGAAGGTTGCTACCATGAGTCGCCTGAATCGTTATCTCAGAAATTAAAAGGTTTTGCAGAAAAGGGTTGGCTGAATATTGTCGGAGGTTGCTGTGGTACAACGCCAGCACATATTGCAGCAATTCGAGAGGTGCTAAGGGACGAAAAGCCTCGCCAATTACCAGTTGCAACGCATGGTCATGTAGTATCAGGTATCGAGCCATTAGTGTACGACGATTCCATGCGTCCATTATTTATTGGGGAACGTACAAATGTAATCGGCTCTAGAAAGTTTAAAAATTTAATTATTGGCGGAAAGTTTGAGGAAGCAGCTGAAATCGCTCGTGCCCAAGTGAAAAATGGAGCACATGTTATTGATATTTGTTTAGCGAATCCTGACCGCGATGAATTAGCTGATATGCAAGGTTTTATGCAAGAGGTTGTAAAAAAAGTAAAAGTACCTCTTGTTATTGACTCGACAGATGAAAAAGTAATAGAAGAAGCACTTAAGTTTTCTCAAGGGAAAGCTATCATCAATTCTATTAACTTAGAAGATGGCGAGGAGCGTTTTGATGCAGTTTTACCGTTAGTGAAAAAATATGGTGCCTCTTTAGTTGTGGGTACAATTGATGAGCAAGGCATGGCGGTTGATCGACACCGCAAGCTAGAGATTGCTGAGCGATCCTATAATTTGTTAACAGAAAAGTGGGGTATTGCGCCTGAGGATATCATCTTTGACCCATTAATGTTCCCTGTAGGTACGGGAGATGAGCAGTATATTGGCTCAGCACTTGAAACAGTTGAAGGGATTCGCCTTATTAAAGAAAAAATGCCACGTACATTAACAGTGCTTGGTGTAAGTAATATTTCATTCGGATTACCACCTGTAGGTCGGGAAGTATTAAATGCTGTGTATTTATATCACTGTACACAGGCTGGTTTAGATTATGCAATTGTTAATACCGAAAAGCTGGAACGTTATGCATCTATTCCTGAGGCGGAAATTAAGCTAGCCAATGAATTACTCTTTAATACAAATGACGAAACATTAGCAATCTTCACGGATTTCTATCGTGATAAAAAGAAGGAAAAAACGGAGGAAGATATTCCGAAAACGGTAGAAGGTCGTTTGGCTTACTATATTTTAGAAGGTACAAAGGAAGGACTTATTGAGGATTTAGATGCTGCTCGTGAAATTTTCGAAATGCCACTAGATATTATTAATGGACCATTAATGAATGGAATGGCTGAGGTTGGTCGCTTATTTAATGATAATCAGCTAATCGTAGCGGAAGTATTGCAATCAGCAGGAGTTATGAAGGCAGCAGTGGCACATTTAGAACAATTTATGGAGAAAAATGAAGAGAGTACTGGTAAGGGGAAAATGGTACTTGCTACTGTAAAAGGTGATGTGCATGATATTGGGAAAAACCTAGTCGATATTATTTTAAGTAATAACGGCTATAAGGTTGTTGATCTGGGCATTAAAGTAACACCTGCCCAATTAATTGAAGCCATTCGTAAGGAAAAGCCAGATTTCATTGGGCTTTCTGGCTTACTTGTAAAATCAGCACAGCAAATGGTTATTACAGCTCAGGACTTCAAGGAAGCGGGTATTGACGTACCGATTTTAGTAGGAGGGGCGGCATTATCTCGTCGCTTTACTGAAACGAAAATCGCCGGCGAATATAATGGACCTGTCATTTATTCAAAGGATGCGATGCAAGGATTAGAGCAGGCGAATCGGTTAATGGGGACAGATACACGAGCTGACTTCTTAGTTGAAATTGAGGAATCACGGAAAAAACGCTTAGAGGCAGACGAAAAAAGAGCGGCTCGTCCTGCAAAAGAAGTAACTGTAAAGCCTGCACGCACGGTAAAAGAAGCTTCTGTCTTTCTTCCGGCTGATTTGCGACGCCATGTAAAGCGAGAATATGCTGTTTCGCATTTATATCCATATGTTAATATGCGGACATTACTTGGACATCACTTAGGTTTAAAGGGGCAAGTTCAGCAATTACTTGATGCTGGAGATGCAAGAGCAACAGAATTAAAAGACTTAGTCGATGATTATTTGCAAGGGGATCTATTGAAGCCATCAGGTATGTATCAGTTTTTCCCTGCGCAAGCAGATGGGGATGATGTAGTCGTTTATGATCCAGCGGATAGTAAAACGGAAATTGAACGATTTACCTTCCCGCGACAGCAGATTGAACCGTTTTTATGTCTCGCGGATTACCTAAAAACAGTCGAAAGTGGTGAAATGGACTATATTGCCTTAATGGTCGTAACGGCAGGACAAGGTGTCATGGCAAAGGCTCGTCAGCTAAAAGAAGAAGGGAAATTCCTCGAAAGCCATGCATTACAATCTACAGCGCTTGAGCTTGCGGAAGGCTTTGCGGAGCGTATGCACCAAGAAATTCGTGACCAGTGGGGCTTCTCAGATGCGACAGATTTTACAATGCGTGATCGTTTTGCGGCAAAATATCAAGGACAGCGCTTCTCATTCGGCTATCCTGCATGTCCGAACCTAGAAGATCAAGAGAAATTGTTCGGTTTATTAAAACCGGAGGACATTGGTGTTCATTTAACGGAAGGCTTTATGATGGAGCCAGAAGCTTCTGTGTCTGCGATTGTCTTTGCACATCCGGATGCTCGATATTTTAATGTGTAAAGTTGAAAAAAGAGGTTCATCACCGAAAGTGGGATGATATTTTGTTTGAAACGTAGGCCATGTGCATAAGTTGATTGGAGTGAAGCTGAACGTCCCAGTCGGAATGGAAATTAACCTTACGTTATGGTGGTGAGCTAAAAAAGTGTTTTAAATGCAGGTGTTTTGTATAGGGGGGAATGGGATTATTATTGAGCGTTAAAAGTATTTTTTGTTACTATTTTGCTAATGTGTGCCCATTATTAACTGATTGTAGCGTAGGGCTACTCGACTCCCGCCCGCAGGAAGCCTTGCTCTGCGCGAAAGCGAAGCGACAGCGACAAATGTTTTATCTGCGCGAAAGCGAAGCGACAGCGACAAATGTTTTATCTGTGCGAGAGCGAAGCGACAGCAACAAATGTTTTATCTGTGCGACAGCGACAAATGTTTTATCTGTGCGAAAGCGAAGTGACAGCAACAAATGTTTTATCTGTGCGAAAGCGAAGCGACAGCGACAAATGTTTTATCTGCGCGAAAGCGAAGCGTCAGCAACAAATGTTTTATCTGTGCGAAGGCGAAGCGACAGCAACAAAGCGAGTAGCCCGTAGCGGAAATCAGAGCCTTCTAATTAATCAGGATGGAAACAACTTCTGTGGAAGAGAAAGGTAGAGTGTTGATTTATAATAGTGCACTTTAAGTCTTTAAATAAAAGGAAGTGAGTATGATGATTCGATTAATGGAAGAGAAAGATTTGCCCGAGGTTTTAGCCATCTACAATGACATTATTTTAACGAGCAAAGCTGTTTATCGATATGAGACACAATCGTTAGAAGAAAAAAAGCAGTGGTTTAAGGAGCAGCAAGCATCTAGCAATCCTCTCCTTATCTTTGATGAAAACGGCATAGTAGCCGGCTTTGCAACATATAGTCAGTTCCGTCCATACCCTGGTTATAAACACACTATGGAGCACTCAGTGTATGTGCATAAAGATCACTATCAAAAGGGTATTGCTACGAAGTTAATGCATGAACTTATTCGAATTGCAGAAGAGCAAGGTGTGAAGACTCTCGTAGCTGGCATTGATGGTGAAAATATGGGCAGCATTAAAGCACATGAAAAATTAGGCTTTGAATATGCAGGGACAATTAAAAATGCGGGCTTTAAATTTGGACAATGGCTAGATCTTGTGTTTTATCAGCTACATTTAACTGGACCAAAAGCATAAAAAGGGTATGACAAATGTCATATCCTTTTTATGATGTTTGCATCTGTTGCTAGTTTACACTCATGTTTTATGATGAGGTCATAAGAAAAAGGAAACGAGGGAGTAAAACGATGGCAACAGATAAAGAAAAAACAAAAAAACTGCGCCAGGATGTAGCACCATTTGCGAAATCTGATACAGCTAAAAGTATTTTTCAAATGGTCAATACGATTGTACCGTTAATCGCTCTATGGGTAGCTGCATATATGTTGGTGGATATTTCACCATGGTTAACAGTTGGTTTAAGTGTAATTTCTGCTGGTTTTGTCGTAAGAACATTTATTATTTTCCATGATTGTACACACGGTTCATTTTTCAAAAGTAAAAAAGCAAACGACTGGGTTGGTTTTGTAACTGGAGTGTTAACATCATTCCCATATGAAAAATGGAAGCGTGAGCATACAATTCACCACGCAACTAGCTCGAACTTAGACAAGCGTGGTATTGGTGATATTGATATGATGACAGTGGAAGAGTTTTTACAAGCATCTAAAGGACAACGTTTATGGTATCGTTTTTACCGTAATCCATTCGTAATGTTTGGCTTAGGACCACTGTTTATGGTGTTAATTTTAAACCGTCGTAATCGTAATGACGCTAAACAGAAAGAACGTTTTAACACTTATTTAACAAATATAGTCATTACGGGAATTTGTGTTGCGTTAATTTACTTTATGGGATGGCAAGCATTCGTATTAGTGCATGTTGTAACGTTGTATGTTGCTGCTTCTCTTGGCATTTGGTTATTTTTCATCCAACATACGTATGAAGATTCTTATTTTGAGCATGAATCAGAGTGGGATTATGTAAAGGCTGCTGTTGAAGGTAGCTCGTATTATAAATTACCGAAGCTATTACAATGGATGACAGGCAATATTGGTTTCCACCATGTACATCATTTAGCTCCACGTGTGCCGAACTATAATCTTGAACAAGCGCATAATGAAATACCGCCATTACACACTGCAACGACTATTACATTACGTAAAAGCTTAGAATCATTACGCTTCAAGTTATATGATGAAGATCAAGGCAAGTTTGTATCCTTTAAAGACGTTAATGAAATAATCAAACGAAAAGCAAGAGGTAGTCTTGCTGCTTAGTAAAAATTTTTTTCAGCCATCTCTTCTAAGGGATGGCTGTTTTACATAAATGAGTTTTCTATTGCAATATGGCTCATACACTGATAACCATGTACAGGCATAAAATTAATTTTCTTGTTATAATGAGGGAAAAGTAGGAAAGAGCGTGAGATTATGATGAGGAAATGGCATAGTATTATTCCGAATAGTCCGATGCTCAGTATATATTTATGGATTATTTTCTGTTTTCTACCGTTTTTCTTCATTTTTAGAAAATCATCTTATATTGACATATCAATAGGGATTACATTTTTAATGCTCTATTTTATCTTCTATCGGTTTTCCATGAATTCGAAAAGCGGTCTAGTTTATATGTGGATTAGTTTTGAGATGGTCATTAATATCGTTATGACTATATTGTATGGTTATGTGTATTTATCAATTTTTACAGCTTTCTTTATAGGAAATATTCGTAGACCGGTTGGCTTCTATATTATATATGGATTACATATTGGCTTTACGGTTATTTCGACAGGTATTGGCTTCTTTGTTGAGCTGCAATTATTTTTATCACAACTACCATTTGTTGTTTTAACGATTTTAGTAGTGGTGCTTATGCCACTAACGATTTATTCAAAAAATAAACGTGAAAATTTAGAGGGTCAGCTTGAGACTGCTAATGAACGAATAGCTGAGTTAATTGTTTTTGAGGAAAGACAACGTATTGCTCGTGACTTACATGATACGCTCGGTCAAAAATTATCGATGATAGGCTTGAAAAGTGACTTAGCTTCAAGATTAATTGAACGCGATCCACAGCAGGCTCTAACAGAGATTAAGGATATTCGTCAAACGGCGAGTATCGCATTAAAAGAGGTACGTGAATTAGTATCAGATATGCGAACAGCTAGGTTTGAGGATGAGCTTATGCGTATTTCTCAAATGTTAAAGGCGGCCGAAATGGAATTCGTATTTGATGGAGATAAAGATAAACTGCAAGTTCCACCACTTGTAGAAAATGTATTATCCATGTGCTTAAAAGAGGCAGTTAATAATGTCGTTAAGCATAGTGGTGCTACAAAATGCGAAATAGCCTTCCATCAAAATTTTAAGGAAGTATATTTAGTAGTTCGTGATAATGGACATGGCATCACAAAAAAACAAGCTTGGAAAACAGGAAACGGATTGAAGGGAATGCGTGAACGCTTAGAGTTTATTAACGGTTCCTTTAAAATCGAAAGTACAGAGGGCACTACATTAACGGTGTCGATTCCAGTGGCGATTACGCATCAGAAGGTCAAAGAAAATCTGAAGAACATATAGAAAAGAGGATTGTGACATGATACGAATTGTAATTGCTGAAGATCAGGGTATGCTATTAGGCGCACTTCGTTCTTTACTTAGTATGGAAGATGATATGGAGGTCGTCGGCTTAGCAAAAAATGGTGAGGAGGCATTGGCGCTTGTAGAAGAGCATCAGCCTGATATTTGTATTATGGATATTGAAATGCCATTGAAAACAGGACTGGATGCTGCCGAGGAGCTGCATTCCTCTGGTTCCGATTGTAAAGTAATTATATTAACGACATTTGCAAGGCCGGGTTATTTTGAGCGTGCAAGAAAGGCTAGCGTTCGAGGCTACCTGTTAAAGGATAGTCCAATAGAAGAATTGGTCAGTGGTATTCGCACGATTATGGATGGCAAAAGAATTTATGCGCCTGAACTGGTTGATTTTGTCTACGAGGATGATAGTGAAAATCCTTTAACTGAACGTGAGAGTCAGGTGCTGACACTTGTTGCAGAGGGAAAAACGACAAAAGAAATTGCAGCAGAATTATTTTTATCAGCAGGGACTGTTCGTAATTACATCTCCACTATTTTAGAAAAATTAAATGTTGGGAATCGTATTGAAGCCATTGCCCGCTTTAAAGAAAAAGGTTGGAATAAATAAGTAGCTTAAGAACCTATCGTGAATACCCTTATACCTAAGAAAATATATGGATTAAAAATAGTCAAAAGGCATTGAATCATTTTAAATTCAGTGCCTTTTGTCATTTAAAAAATATATTAGGATATTGTATTTTTAGACTACTAATGATAATATTTAGAAAACTATAAATATTTTAATAAGAAGGATGGAAATGATCATGGGAAAAATTATGAAAATTACTTCAACAGCATTATTAGCAACAACATTTGCCGTGACTAGCGCATATCCTTCAGCCGTTTTTGCTGCAAGCGATGATATGGTTGATCCAGTAGTTGAGACAGAGACATCTATCCCATTACAAAATAGTATGGACAAAGCTGTTCAGGCAGCATTAGTCGGCCCTGAAATTAAAAAACTAAATGTACTAGGTCATGAATTTAATGTGAAACCAGCTGCTATTACGAAAAAAAATGAACTAACAGTAGTAGATGGTCAGATCTCCCATCATTTAAGTTGGCGTCCAGATGATCAGCTGTACTACCATATTGAAAAAGAAAACGGAGAAGTAAAAAAAGTGGAGATCAAAATTGATCGAGGTGGATGGACAAGTTTATCAGCGCCATTTATTGCTGCATTAGCAGAAAAAAATGATATCCCGATTACGCTAGAAATGATACAAGAACTTGGGCAAAAATTAGGAAGCTATATTGATGGTAAATGGGAGTACGCAGCAGAAACAATTGTTTCAACTATTGCTTTACATGTTGAATAAAGAGAAACTTCAATCAGTGGGGGTTCTTCATCTCCGCTGATGATCACTCTTCACTAATCGGGCAGTTAACTTCCAGCCTACATTCATTGCTTTTACAGAATTTTGAGGAGGGAGTCTTACTGCTCTAAACTGAACGCAGTGGGGAAAGAGGCTTGATAATTGCCTATGTAAATATTAGAGCAACTTTAGTTAGAGGAACAAATTGTAACAAGTTATTTTCGCCGTATAGCCCTTTTAAATAGCCAAAACTAAAGCCAGAAGCTTATTCGATTAAGCTTCTGGCTTCTTTATATATAAACCTTATTTCTTACGTTTTGTTAAACGTCCAAGAACGAATGCACCTGCTGCTACAGCAAGGACTGTGTTCGTTTTTTTCGTAAATACTTGCTTTGTCACAAGATTAATGTTTTGAGGACGCTCTGCTAAACGGCGCATAAAGTAGCCATACCAATCTTCACCGAATGGTACATATACACAGAAGTTATAGCCTTCTGTAGCAAGCTCTTTTTGCATATCTGTACGGAAGCCGTAAAGCATTTGGAACTCGAATTTATCGAGCGGAATATTATTGTCTGCTACAAATCGTTTTACGTGAGCAATCACATTATGGTCATGTGTTGCGATGGACGTAAATTTACCGTTTAGTAAATGATATTCGATTAACTCAATGAAGTTTAAATCGATATCTAATTTATCTTGGAAAGCAACTTCTACAGGTTCTTTATAAGCACCTTTTACGATACGTAGACGATAGTTTTTGAATTTTTCGATATCGTCTTTTGCACGGTAAAAGTAAGATTGGATAACAGTACCCACATTATTAAAAGTTTTGGATAGCTCTTCAACCATATCAAAGGAAGTTTGTAAACGACCGTAGTCTTCCATATCAAAGTTAACAAATATATCATATGCTGCTGCTTTTTCTACAATCTCATATAAATTGTCGTAGCAAAAATCAACATCAATATCTAAGCCTAATTGAGAGGGCTTTAACGAAATATGTGCGTTAACACTGTTTTCATGAATAGCTTCAATAACAGCAAGGATTTGTTCTTTAGCTTTCGTTGCTTCTTCTTCAGTTGAAACAAATTCCCCTAAATTATCTACTGTGCAAGAGATATTATGTGCATTAAGTTCTTTGATGCTTGCAATTGTTTCTTCAATATTTGTACCAGCTACTACATTTTGTGCTCCTAATTTTAGACCGTATTTTTTGGCAGAACTATTTAATAGTTGGTTTTCAGATAAGTGGATGAAAAAATCGCGTAATAACATGGTCATTCTCCTCACTGCATTTTCTTCTTAGTATAACATAATTTAGAAAATATATATTGATTTCACTATAACAATTATTTCATTTCAAGTAGTTGCATGCGTTCATTAAAAAGTGCAGGATAGCTTAAAAAACCTATCATTATGCTCGATAATGTCGCAGTTGTTAGAAGGGCAAAAATGATTAGGAGTTGAAATTGCACTGCTTGAATAGGGTCTGCACCACCAATTATTTGGCCGCTCATCATACCTGGCAATTGTACGAGACCAATCGTTTTTTGGCTTTCGATTGTAGGGATCATACTTGCTTTTACCGCATTAATTAGCTGTCGATGAATTGCTTGTTTTGGTGTGCCTCCAAGGGATAAAATTAACTCAATTTCATTTTGGTGACTTGTAATTTCTGCTGTAAAACGATTTAAAAATAAAATAGATAATACCATTGAGTTGCCAATCATCATACCACTAATTGGAATAATATATTGTGCAGTTGCTGGAACAATATTAAAGCCAAGCAATACACCTTGTGTAACAAATTCTATTACAATAAGAGTTAGTGCTATTTTCCAAGTAATGCCTTTAATACCCTTTCCTTTTTTGCGTGCATTTAATGTTGCCACTACGATCATTAATGCAACCATAAGAAAAATATACATATAGCTTTGGGCATCAAAAACAAATTTTAAAATATAGCCTACTGCAAGCAGTTGAATAATGGAACGTATTGTTGCAAGGATTGTATCTTTTTCAAGTCCAAGCTTTAACGTTTTGGACAGTAACAGTGGGATAAAAACAAAAATTAATGTTAGGGAAAGCGATATATAGGTCATGCATTTACCCCCTGTACAAATTCTGCGACACGTGGATCTGTAGGGGCGTTTAGTAAGGAGCTTCTACCTGTTTCAATTAGCTCGCCATCCATCATGACCCAAGTATAGTGCCCGATTGTTAATGCTTGCTGTAAATTATGCGTTATCCAAATCATTGTGACATTGTATTTTTTATTGATAGAAGCAATAAGTGTCTCAATTTCCTGCACGGATTGACGGTCTAATGCAGATGTGATTTCGTCTAACAATAAAATAGAAGATTGATTAATAAGTGTTCTGGCAATAGAGACCTTTTGCCGTTGTCCGCCTGATAACCCATTTGTAGGACGTTGTAAAAAGCTCTGATCTAATCCAACATCTTGTAAATATTGAATGGCTTCTTGCTTTGTCAGTTTTTTTCCTTGTAACGAACGAGGAAGTGCAAGATTTTCAAACACTGTGCCCGCTATCATGGGTGCTGCTTGAAGAGCGATGCCTACATGTTTTCTTAAAGTAGTTGGTTCGTATGTAGAAATAGATTGATTATCAATTAATATTTGACCATCTGTTGGCGTTAATAGACCATTACACAATTTGAGCAGAGTTGTTTTACCAGCACCTGAAGGACCAACTAAAGTTGTGATTTTGCCTTTAGGGAATGACCCCGTAATCGCTTTTAATATCGTTTTGTTATTAGCTGAAAAGCTGACCTGTTGAAGGTGAATAGCAGGCTCGTATAACGTATTCATATAGTTGAACTCCTTTATAATAGTAAGTAAAATAACTGTAGCATGAAATTATGGAGAGCTACAGCCGTTTTACATTTTTTGCATTTTGTAGATTTTGATGATCATTATGAATGTAAGGGGAGCAGGGGATGGATGTATTATATGTAGATACACTAACATATGCACAGGGCACTATGTATATCGTTGCCTCAGATGAAGGTCTTGTATATATCGGAACACCAAATGTATCGTTTGACGAGGTAGAAGTGTGGGCGAAAAAGCCATTTAAAGGCTATCGCTTTGAAGAACATAAAGTCAAGTTACAACCTTATATAAAGCAATTAACAGCTTATTTTAATGGAGAGCTTACTGAATTTGATTTGCCGATACATGTCAAAGGGACTCCATTTCAACTAGCAGTATGGGATGCCTTAAAGGAGCTGCCATACGGTGCAACTGCAACGTATTCAGACATTGCACATCGCATTGGGAATCCGAAAGCGGTAAGAGCAGTAGGTAGTGCTATAGGTGCCAATCCTATATTAGCGATTATTCCGTGTCATCGTGTGATTGGAAAAAATGGTAAGCTAACAGGTTTTCGTAGTGGATTAGGGATGAAAGAATTTTTACTTGAGCTAGAGAGAGTATAAACAAGAATGTGCATAAGCTGCTTCTTATGCACATTCTTGTTCTTTATTGAGAAGGAATAAAAGCTTGCTGGACACTATACATGTTCTTCTTGGACAACGGTGTGTGTTTTACCGAAATGAGTTAAACGATGTGCAAATGTTTCTCCTCGTACGGCAGAGCCTTTGAAAATATCCTGAAATTCATAAGCTGGAGCGCCGTGTTCGATGACATCTAGGCCAGAGACTTCTTCTTCAGAAGAAACACGTAATGGCACAAATGCTTTTATGATAAATAAACCGGCTGTTACTGAAACGCTAACCCAGGCAATTGTAGCAATAACGCCAATCGCTTGCACACCTAATAGGCCAAAGCCCCCTCCATAAAATAACCCTAGACCACCAATATCAAACAAGCCAACTGCTAAGGTACCCCAAGTACCACAGATACCATGTACAGCAATTGCCCCAACAGGATCATCAACTTTTAATTTCCATTCAATAAAGCGGACACCCTCAACTAATAAGGGAGCAGCAATCAAGCCGATCATAATTGAACCGATAATACTAACATTAGCAGCCCCGGCAGTAATAGCTACGAGCCCTGCTAAAGCACCGTTTAATGTTAGTGAGCCATCAATATGACCATATCGAAACTGCGTATAAAAGGCAGTTGCGACAACTCCAGCAGCCGCTGCGAAAAATGTATTTGCGATTACAATAGGAACAAGTTTAGGATCAGCGGCTAATGTAGAAGCACCATTGAAGCCGAACCAACCAAACCAAAGTAAAAATACACCTAGAGCTCCTAATGGGATACTATGTCCTGTAATAACGTTAACACGACCATTTTCATATTTTCCAAAACGAGGACCGACCATGACTGCTGCTATAAGTGCCGCAACTGCACCTGTTAAGTGAACAGCGGTAGATCCTGCGAAGTCAACAAAGCCAAGATCTGTTAACCAACCTTGATCACTCCACACCCAATGGCCAACAACAGGATAAACAAGTGATGACATGAGAATAATAACGCCGATATAAGCAAAGATATTAGTACGCTCCGCCACTGCTCCAGATAAAATTGTTGCTCCAGTTGCTGCAAACATCGTTTGGAAGATAAAGAAGGAAAGATCATCTACACCATTTAAAGCAAAGCCACTTGTACCGAAGAAACCGCCAGCAGAATCACCAAACATAATTGCGTACCCACATAGAAAATAGACAATACCGCCAAGTGAAATAGTAAGGAAGTTTTTCATAATAATATTGACTGCGTTTTTTGAACGCGTAAAGCCAGCCTCAACCATCGCAAAACCAGCGTGCATAAAGAATACTAAAATTGTACCGAGCATTACCCAAACTAAATTTACAGATAATATTACTTCATCCATATATGTGCCCCCTTATTCTACAGCAATCGATCCGACTTCTTTTGTGCGGATACGAATTGCTTGTTCTACTGGATAAATAAAGATTTTTCCGTCTCCAACCTTGCCGGTTGCTGCATCACGTAATAAAACTTCTACAATAGGATCTACTTTTTCATCATCAACAATCATTTCTAATTTCAACTTTGGCAAAAATTCAATTTCATAGGTATTTCCACGAAATAACCCAGTCCGACCTAATTGCTTTCCGCAGCCAGCTATTTCAGAAACACTTAGTCCTGCAATTCCTTCCTGTGCCAGTCCGTCCCTAACAGCACCGAAAACTTCGGGACGAATGATTGCTTCTATTTTTTTCATCACTACCAGCTCCTTGTCGTAATTGTAATTTACATGTTAAAACGGCATAAAAAACGGTGCAATGGTTTTTTTATAATGCATGTTATGTTTTATTACATAGTATATTTCGGATTTCGTACTAGTTTAGGAAAAAGGTTTTTATAAGGGGAATGAAAGCGGTACTAAAAAATGTGTCTAAAATGTGTATGATTCAAAATTTTCTGATTTTAATGTGAGGAAACCTCACATTAAAATAGAGGAATGTAAAACGCAAGAATTTGGGTATATAGTGTATACTAGGACTAATTATCAAAGCGGAAGAAGGGGTTTCTTGTGAGATCAAACTATGCAGATGATAGCTTAGCGCTACACACGGACTTGTACCAAATCAATATGGCAGAATCGTATTGGGCTGATGGTATACATAATAGAAAAGCAGTTTTTGAACTATATTTTAGAAAATTACCTTTTGGCAATGGTTATGCAATTTTTGCGGGATTAGAGAGAATTCTTGAGTATTTACGTGATTTTCGCTTTAGTGATTCGGACATAGCGTATTTGCGTGAAGAGGTTGGTTATAAAGAGGATTTTATCGAGTATTTAAAAAATATTCGTTTTACTGGAGATATGTATTCTATGGTGGAAGGAGAAACTGTTTTCGCTAATGAACCAATTATCCGCATTGAAGCGCCGTTAGTGGAGGCGCAACTAATTGAAACCGCATTACTTAACATTGTGAATTACCAAACCTTAATTGCAACAAAGGCTAGTCGTATTAAACAAATTATAAAAAATGAAGTGGCGATGGAGTTTGGTACACGACGCGCTCAGGAGATGGACGCAGCAATTTGGGGAACGCGTGCGGCGTTTATTGGTGGTTTTGCTTCAACTAGTAATGTGCGAGCAGGTAAACTCTTTAATATACCAGTATCAGGTACACATGCACATGCACTTGTACAGGCCTATAAAAATGATTATGATGCATTTCACTCCTATGCAAAACGTCATCGTGATTGCGTATTCCTTGTAGATACTTATAATACGTTAAAATCGGGTGTGCCAACAGCGATCCAAGTGGCTAAAGAACTTGGAGACAAAATTAATTTTATTGGAATTCGATTAGACAGTGGGGATATAGCTTTCTTGTCAAAAGAAGCACGACGTATGTTAGATGAGGCGGGCTTCCAAAACGCTAAAATTATCGTATCAAATGACTTAGATGAATACACGATCTTAAACTTAAAGGCTCAAGGTGCAAAAGTTGATGTGTGGGGAATTGGTACAAAGCTTATTACTGCATATGATCAACCAGCTTTAGGGGCTGTTTATAAAATGGTCGCTATTGAAAATAACGATGGGCAATTAGAAGATACGATTAAAATTTCTGCGAATGCTGAAAAGGTAACGACGCCAGGTCTTAAACACGTATATCGCATTATTGATAGAAAGAATGGCAAGGCAGAGGGAGATTACATCACGATGCAAGATGAAAATCCTCAATCAGAGGAAAGAATTAAAATGTTCCACCCTGTTCATACATTCGTATCAAAATTTGTAACGAACTTTGAAGCTAAGAATTTACATCATCATGTGATTAAAAATGGTGAAATACATTATCAAAATCCTACTTTGGAAGAAATGCGCGATTATGCAGCTAATAATTTAGAGTTGTTATGGGATGAATATAAACGCGCCATGAATCCTGAGGAATACCCAGTCGATTTAAGCCAAAAATGCTGGAATAATAAAATGCGTAATATTGAAGAAGTAAGTGAAATGGTCAATCGATTGTAAAGCGTAAGGAGTGAAGGACAAAATGACATTACAGCAAGAAATCATTAAGGAATTACGTGTATTACCTACTATTGATGAGCAGGAAGAGATTCGCAAATCCATCGATTTTTTAAAGGAATATGCTCGTCGCTATAGCTTTGTAAAGGGATTTGTTCTCGGGATATCAGGTGGTCAAGACTCCACATTAACGGGAAAAATAACACAGCTTGCAGTTGATGAGTTAAATGCCGAGGTCGGGGAAGCAAAGTATTCATTTTGGGCTGTCCGCTTACCATATGGTGTGCAGGCTGATGAAAAGGACTGTCAGGATGCCATTGATTATATTAAACCTACGAAAACCTTCACAGTAAATATTAAAAATGCCGTCGATGCTAGTATGGAATCATTAGCTAATGCAGGTATTGAGGTAAGTGATTTTGTAAAAGGAAATGAAAAGGCACGTGAGCGAATGAAGGTGCAATATTCTATTGCTGCTATGAATAATGCTGTTGTGCTTGGGACAGATCATGCTGCAGAAGCAATTACAGGTTTTTACACTAAGTTTGGAGATGGTGGTGCGGATTTAATGCCAATCTTCCGTCTCAACAAGCGTCAGGGTAAACAAATATTAACTGCGCTTAATTGCCCGGAGCATCTTTATTTAAAGGTACCAACTGCAGATTTAGAGGAAAATCGCCCTTCTTTACCAGACGAAGCAGCACTTGGTCTGACATATGACCAGATTGATGATTATTTAGAAGGGAAGGAAATCCCTGAAGAAGCTCGTAAAACATTAGAAGGGCATTATTTACGTTCTCAACATAAACGTCATATGCCGATTACAATATTTGATGATTTTTGGAAGTAATATATAGGCTATCACCCAGTCTCTACTCCAATCAACTTATCTGCATGGCATACGCTTTAACAAATGTCATTCTTAACTTCTGTGATAAGCCAATAAATATTTGGGAAAAGAGTTATAAGAAAAAGTGATTATTACTTTTTCGGATAGCCCTTTTCTCCTTTTTTTTTAAGATTCGGTTCTACGCTGTTAATTTTTCGCATATAATGTCGATATAAATACCTATAGAGTTGATAAAAAGTAAAGGAGGGTAATTATTTATGAGGACTTCTAGAGTAAGTGCGACGACAAGTAGTATATTTCGGAACGAGCAACAGTATTTACATGCAGGGGATATAAGTCACAATTTTGGACAAAATCCGAAACAACAGTTTAAAAAGAGTATGCAAAAAAATAAAGATAAGAAGAGTACGGACAACACTAAACAACTTCAACAACGCTCAAATAAAATAGAGGCTAGTTATTTGGACGGCGCATACGATTTACAAATACGCAATGAATTAAATGAAACTGCCGTTAAGCTAAGTCTTGTCAGCAAGCGAAAGAAGCTTCTCAATAGTTACCGCTCTTCTGTATAACATCATAAATCGAACTCTCTACATCATTTTGGATGTAGAGAGTTTTTTATTGTGATAAAAAATACAATGATGTTAATGAAATCCTTAAGAATGTTGTGGACTTTAAAGGAGGGCGATTTCCGTTCCGGCTGGGCGCTTTGTAGCTGTCGCTTTGCTTTCGCTACAGAAAACATTTGTAGCTGTCGCTTTGCTTTCGCTACAGAAAACATTTGTTGCTGACGCTTCGCTTTCGCACAGATAAAACATTTGTTGCTGACGCTTCGCTTTCGCACAGATAAAACATTTGCCGCTGACGCTTCGCTTTCGCGCAGAGCTTCCTGGGGGCGTCCGATGAGCCGCTTGGGGCAATAGATGTTTTTTGCGCGAAAGCGTAGTGCTAACGTAGCGGCAGCAGCACGATGTTGGTCACGAAGGCGTTATCACAGGATGTGATGCTCTTAGTCTTCGTTCCTCTATCGATAATCCCCAAGGAGTCGCCCAGTCTCCACTCCAATCAACTACTTCGGCAAGGGTTGTATCCTCTGGCATATCATTTTAATTTATAGTAATTAAAAGAAACTTCGACAACAGGTCTGGTATACCTTTATTTCATTAACTTTTAATTTAAATCACAAAAAATGGAGATTATATATATTATATTCAAAATATTTGAAATCGAGATGTTCAATGAATATTCAAGATAATTTTTCCAATGCTTCACAGTAATTTTTAACTTATTTCACAACTTACCTGTAAAGTGTTTAGTAGGAACAGAAAAAAGAAATTGGGGGAAGTAGTTGTGAAAAAATTATGGTTACCTGTACTAGCGGTATTACTATTACTCGCGGCTTGTGGTACGGAAAAAGAGAAAGTTAAGGAAGAAGAATCTAAGCAAGATGTTGCGGCGACTGAAGCAGAAGCAAAGGATAAGTCTGAAAAAGAAACTTCTGTAGCTGATTCACGTTTACAAGAGCCGAAAGAAGATACGATGTGTGAAATGTGTAATATGAAAGTATATATGAAGGACGAAGAGATGGGTGAATTTTCTACTCAAGCAATTAAAGAGGATGGAACAATTGCCTTTTATGATGACATCGGCTGTTTAGTAAATGCTGAGGTTGCAAATAATGAAAAGAACGAAAAATTTGTACGTGATTTTAATACAAAAGATTGGGTAAAGGTTGATGATGCAACGATCGTCAAAACAGACCTAAAATCTCCGATGAATTGGGGATATGTTTATTTCAATGATAAAGCTGATGCTGACAAATATATAGCTGACAATCCAACTGCACATGTAGAAGAATTACAAAAAATTAAAGACGATGCATTAGAGCGTCGTAACAAGAAAATGAAAGAAAAAGCTGAAAAAGAAGCCAAAGGTGAATCTGACTCTATGCATATGGAAGAGAAGAATCATGATGGTCAAGGTCATTAATCGAATGGACTAGGGGGAATTCCTCTAGTCTTTTCGTGCTGAACTGGGAGGTAAGGGATTGATGAAAAAAATAGGGTTTGCCTTATTGTTTTTTCTATTCATAAGCCAGACGGTGTACGCAGATTTCGATGTACAGCATGCAATTGATGCAGCCAAACCTGGAGAGGTTGTACATATTCCTGCTGGTCGTTACCATGGCAATTTCATCGTGACAAAACCGATAATGTTAAAAGGTGAAGAGGGAACTGAACTAATTGCAGAAAAAAACGAGCCAGCACTTCGAATTGAAAATACTGCCAATATAACTGTAGAAAATATAAATTTATCAGGAAAAAACAAAGCGATTGTTGCTAGTAATGTAGATGGACTTGAGCTACATAAATTACAAATTAAAGACGTTCATTCCGGCGTTCATATACAACGTTCTAAAAATGTACGTATACATGAAGTTAATGTGACCGGTAATGTGGGGCATTATTCAAGAAAAGGTAATGGGTTGGCTGTTTTTAAGAGTGAGAACATCATGATCGAGAACAATACTATTGAGCAAGTGCAGGATGGAATTTATGTAGAGGATGTAAAGCGTATCGTAGTCCAACGAAATAAGGTTACGAACAGTCGTTACGGTACGCATTTTATGTATACGAGTGATGCTGAAGCACTTTTGAATACATACCATCATAATGTCACGGGTCTTATGATTATGATGACAACAGACATCCACCTTGAAAGCAATACAGTAGAAAATCATATTGATTTTAATGGCTACGGTATGCTCCTCTACGATGTACAGCAAGCAAAAATTAAGCATAACACCATCAAGAATAATCGAACGGGTGTAGCATTGCAGAAAAGTTCAAATGTTCAAATTGAAACGAATGATTTTCAGATGAACCAAACAGCTCTTGAGGGCACGAAGGTGAGTGACGACACGAAAGCTAGTAATAATAACTTTACAGGTAATATTTTAACTGCTCGCTCCGATAAGCAAGGCTTTAAACTAGAAAGCAATTATTATGATGATTATTCGGGAATTGATTTAGAAGACAATGGTCTCGGTGATGTACCGTACGTGGCGGTGTCAAGCTTTGGTCAATGGATGGTACGTCAGCCTGTTTACCAATATTTTGTAGAATCTCCGAGTGTCATTCTGCTGACATCGCTTGATCAGCAAATTAACAAAACTGAAAAGAATATGCTCGTTGATCATACTCCGAGATTGGCGATGGAGGGTAAGAAAGAAAAGAATAAGATAAATATCGTGCAAATGCTATTAGGTTTATCCTTACTATTAAGTAGTTTATGGCTATGGAAAAGAGGAATAACAGAATGAAAAAATGGATGATAATTGTAATGCTATGTTGCGTTATGTTGATAGGGTGTAGTGAAAAAACATATGAGCCTCGTGAAATAGTTAGTGAAACTGATGTTTGTAAAATTTGCAATATGAGTATAGTTCATAATGCATATGCTGGTCAGATTGCGTTGAAGAATGGTGATTATGAAATTTTCGATGACATTGGCTGTCTTATGGAATATATAGAAGCAAATGGCGAAGATGAGGTTGGAGCAGCCTATATAAAAGATGCAGCAAAAGATGAATGGATTGACGTTTTTGAAGCTGTATATGTGTACAACAAGGATTATTGGACACCGATGAATTATGGGGTAGTTGCATTCGATACGAAGGAAGCGGCACAGGAGTGGATGTCTACAGAGGGGGACGGTCAGCTACTTACTTATACGGATTTACACGATTTTAAATGGGGGATCCATGAGTAATGTATAGTATGCTTATCAAACTAGAATTGAAGCAAATGCTCAGAAGTCGTTGGATGCAACTGGTCGGTATACTTTTCACACTTGTTTTTACAGCTATCATTGTCATTCAGCAAATGGCATTACCAGATGTAGAGGGCTTTACACGACAAACAGCCTCGTTTTTAAATGTATTGCTGTTTTTATTACCACTTTTTATATTAACCATCGGAAGTATGAGCGTAGCTGGTGACGTGGAATCAGGGTGGTTTTCTTTATTAAAGACATATCCGATGACACGTACGCAATATATTGCAGGAAAGTATATGGCAACCGTGCTGGCCTTTTTATTGGTTGTTGTAGTGGCATTTGGGGTTATACTAGCGCTTGGTGGATTTTTAGGTGGAGTACGTTTACCGATTATTTTCATTATCCTGACATTGCTATGTATATTCATTTTCGTGTCATTGGCCATTGCGGTTGGAGCATTTGCGAAAACAAGATTATATGCACTGTCGTTATCACTTGTTTTTTGGTCAATTTTTTTATTGCTTATCTCTTACGCTTTAATGGCTATTGGAACTGTTGTTGCGGGGCACGTTCTACAAAAACTGACGATTATAGCGATGCACATTAATCCTGTAGAGTGGCTACGCTTTGGCTACTTTATTTTTACAGATCAGGCTAGTGTGCTTGGCCCAGCATTTTATGATATAACGCAGTTTTATTCGTCACCACTAGGTTATGCTGTGTACGTGGCGGTGACATTACTTTGGATAGCATGTCCATTAGCTTACGCTAGCGCACTTTTGAAGAAAGGGGAAAGAAGATGATGCTATTAGAAGCAAAGGAATTATCGAATATCTATGACAATAATAGAGGTCTTCAAGAAGCCTCCTTTTCTTTACAAGCAGGGCGTATTTTAGCGCTTGTAGGAGGAAATGGTGCAGGAAAGAGTACTTTAATTCGCCTGCTAACCGGTCAGGAAAAACAAAAATCAGGAGAAATAATATGGCATAAGCCACAAGCTATTCGATATATGCCTGATGATGTGGATTTTCCGTCCATGTTAACAGCAGCAGAAATTTTACAACTTCTTGCTTCTTTGAAGAAAATCGGTAAAGAAGAACAAGAAGATGTCCTGAGACGCGTTGCTTTATGGGATGTTCGAAAGCAAAGAGTAAAGCATTTCTCAAAGGGGATGCGTCAACGGCTTAACCTCGCCCAAAGCTTACTTGGTGAAGGCTCTTTGCTTATTTTAGACGAGCCGACTAATGGTCTAGATCCGTTTTGGATTGCAGAGCTCAAAAAAATGATGTTAGAAGAAAAAACAAGGGGTTGTACTGTAATATTTTCCACGCATTTGCTTGCTTTTGCGGAGGAAGTAGCGGACGATGTGTTAGTTTTACATGAAGGAAACATACTTATTTCTGGTGAATTAGAGGAAATACTTTTACAAGAAAATTCATCTTCATTAGAGAATTTATGGTTAAAAAAATTAAATCTGTAACATTCTGAGAGGTAATGGCGTTATACTAGGAGGTAGGCTTGTTTGAACGAGAATTCAGACAAGCCTTCTTTTTCATGCTAAGGTTTTATTACTACTAATTAATTGCAGGTTGCTCGAACTATGAGGATAAAGTAATAGATGAACGCTTCATATAATTGTGTTATAAAACATATTTCGATATGCTTAAGAAAGTTATCGTGCAATTCAAACAATTGTTGGGTGAAATAGGAGGTTTTTTGATTTATGAATTCACAAATACAAGATGTATTAGAGAATATAGAAAAAGTAATGATCGGCAAAAGAGAGGTTGCGGAGCTTAGCATAGTAGCCATGCTGGCAAGGGGACATGTCTTGCTTGAGGACGTACCAGGTGTCGGCAAAACAATGATGGTGCGAGCACTGGCAAAATCCTTTGATGCGCAGTTTAAAAGAATTCAATTTACACCTGATTTATTGCCATCAGATGTTTTAGGGGTATCTATTTATAATCCAAAAACGTTGGAATTCGAGTTTCGACCTGGTCCGATTATGGGAGATGTCATTTTAGCGGATGAAATTAATCGTACATCTCCGAAAACACAATCTGCTTTGCTTGAGGGGATGGAGGAAGCATCTGTCACAGTTGATGGTAAAACCTTAATCATTAACCAGCCATTTTTCGTTATGGCCACTCAAAATCCAATAGAGCATGAAGGCACATATCCGTTACCAGAAGCACAGCTGGATCGTTTCTTACTAAAAATAAAAATGGGCTATCCTACACGAGGACAAGAAGTGGAGATTCTACGCCGAGCTGAACATGGTAAGCCGATTGAAAAAATTGAATCTGTGCTAACTGTTGCACAATTAATTGAACTACAGGAGCTTGTACAGGGAGTATATGTTGAAGGCTCTGTTAAAAATTATATGGTCGAGCTAGCGACTCTAACAAGGGAAGATAGCTATGTACATTTAGGAGTAAGCCCTCGGGCAACAATTGCTTTAATGAAAGCCTCACAAGCTTATGCATTTATAAAAGGGCGTAGTTATGTTACTCCTGACGATGTCCAATATTTAGTGCCATTTGTTTTTAGCCATCGTTTAGTATTAAAACCAGATGCCCGTTATGATAACGTGACGGCAGAGGAAATTATCGAGCGTATTATTGCGAAAACACCTGTGCCAACAAAAAGGTTTGCGGAGCAATGAAGAAATGGCAAGCTTTAATAGAGAAAAGTAAACATTTCTTATTAATATTTTTGTTATTGATCATAACGTTTTGTTATGCCATGTTCCAAGGTGGGTTTGTCAGCTGGTTTGTATTTTTTACGGTTAGTCCGTTTTTGTTATATGCATTTATTTTCTTATTAGTAAAAGAAGATATTTTACTTGTGGAACGCAAAATTGAGCCTTCTCATATTGAGAGTGGACAATCTGCTAAGGTTACAATTACGGTAGAACGAAAAACGCGCTTTCCGTTTGTTTATATGCTGATGGAGGAACTTGTAAACAGTGAAGCCCTTGTTCAATCGAAAGTGCAAGGAACAAATGCCATTAAGTTTGTAGGCTTCAGGAAGAAATTTAGTTGGAATTACGTACTGGAAAATATGCCCCGTGGCGAGCATCGTTACTTAGGTGTTACTATTGTTTTCTGTGATTTTTTTGGCTGGGCAAAAAAGAAAGTTGTGGCGGAAAAGGAACAAGTCATTTTAATTTATCCGAGAGTACGAGAGATGAAGTATGCCGCACTTCAAACAAAATTTGATGTTGGTACAATGATGTCACCTTATTCGATTGTTAAGGATACTTCAATGGCTGTTGGCTTACGTGAATATGTTCCAGGAGACCGTTTTTCATGGATTCACTGGAAATCATTTGCGAAAACGCAAACATTGCAATCTAAGGAATTTGAAGATCGTCAATCACAGGAGTTAATGTTGGTACTCCATGCCGAAAAGACTCCGTTATTTGAAGAAAAAATTGAGCTTGTGGCATCGATGTTACAAACAATTGTTGAAGAACGTGGAGATATTTCAATTGTTTCAGCTGGTGCTCAAACGAAGGTGTTTCCGATTATTCAAGGTAATAAGCAGCTAGATCAAGTAATGCATCATTTAGCTGCTTTAAAACCTGCGGAGACTGTCAAATTCCAATTACGAGATCAACATGTCTTTAAGCATGTTGCAACATTACTGTATGTTACGAGTGAAGTATCAGATGAATTACTTCATACTCTTGCCACTAGGGTAAAAAGCTGTATTTGTTTTGTAGTCGCGGAGCAGCCACCTATGCAATCAGAGCTAGTAAAGCGTTATAAGCAAATTCGAGTTGTGTATGTAAATCCAACAGATTATTACCATTTGTTCACGGAGGTGATGAAGCCGTGAAAAAATCACAAGGAGATTTTATAGAATTAGCAATAGCATACGTAATTATTTTTCTAATTTTACGTGAATGGCTTATTCCTGTAATGGAGCTAACAAATACAGGTGGGTTGCATTTATTTTTAGTGTTTATTGGTCTATCACTGATTCTCAGTTTATTTCAAGTACATCCATTTCTGTCGGGATTAGTGAAATTTGGCTATGTTACTTGGTTTATAGTGTTTGTTTATAGTGATAATCCCTTTTTCTCTGGACAGACATTACCCTTTTTGATAAATGAATGGAAATGGAATATGTCAGTCATTCTTTCGGGCGATTTTGGACAAGTATCAGATGCGTTTAGGACTATGCTATTCCTTGCGCTTATTTGGATGTTAATATATCTAATTCACCACTGGATCACCGTGAAGAAAAATATATTCTATTTCTTTGCGTTAACGGTATTCTTTATTGCCACGCTTGATACGTTTAGTGAATATGATGGAAAGGTGGCAATTGTTAAAGTTATTGTACTTGGATTAATGATGACGGGCTTTCTTTTTGTCAAACGCTTATGGCTTCAAACGGATGCACCAGGCAATGTAATAGGAAAGTGGAAGCTAGTTATACCGATGATTGTTTCGGTAATGCTTGTTAGTACAGTGGCATTCTTTTTACCTAAGGTAGGTCCGACTTGGGCTGATCCAGTGCCTTTTATTCAAGGGGTTGCAGGGCAAGGGGACTTAGGGACAGGTAAAAAAACAGTTGGTTACAGCGAGGATGATAGCCGATTAGGGGGACCGTTTCAAGGTGATAATACACTAGTTTTCACTGCAACTTCCCGTGATCGTCATTATTGGAGAATCGATACAAAGGATACTTATACATCGAAGGGCTGGATTCTTTCAGATGGGAACTTCGGACAAAATGTCTATCAGAACAATACCCCTATCCTAACTTCGTTACAAGTTGGAACTCCTGACAATGAACGCCAGATTCAGATGGATATCGCTGCTCCAATGCCATTTTTAATTCAAACGTATGGCATGCTATCTGTTTCTGCCCAAGATTCACCCTTGTTTATTCAGGATGGACGTACTGAAAAAATAGCAATAGAGCAACAAAATGGCGAGTCAAAATTATTGTCTAACTATACGATAGATTATAGTGAGCCAGTATATAGCATGGAGCAGCTCCAAACGTCAAAACCGTCCATGTTAGGAACATTAGATTCGTCCTTTGATCGTTTTTTACAGTTGCCAAATACACTTCCACAACGTGTTGGGAATTTAGCGACAGAAATCACACAAGATAAAGCTTCGGTATACGATCAAATAAAAGCAGTTGAAAAATATTTTTCAACTCATGGCTTTAGATACGATAAAACAGAAGTAGCAATCCCAGCTGAGGATCAAGATTATGTTGACCAGTTTTTATTTGAAACTAAAATTGGCTACTGTGATAATTTCTCAACATCAATGGTCGTGCTCCTACGTTCCGTGGGGATACCCGCACGCTGGGTAAAAGGCTTTGCACCTGGTGAATCTGGTCCGATGTCAGATGGTTTACGTGAATATCGAATTACGAATGATAATGCACACTCGTGGGTAGAAGCATATGTACCTGGAACTGGCTGGATGGAGTTCGAACCAACGATTGGCTTTTCAGGGAATGTTAATATTGACTATGATATAAAGCAAGACACTCCTCAGCAAGAGCAAGTATTGCAGCCAGAAAAAAAACAAGAGCAACCAGAGAAGGAAGAGTCAGCACCAAAGAAAGAAACATCTAGCTCAACGTTTAGCTTAGATACAGTATGGACGTGGGTTAAAAAACTTACTTATGTATGGATTGCTCTAGGCATTTTGATGATTATCGTTGGCATTACGCTGTTTATGCAACGTAAAACGTGGATACCTAAAATGCAAGTACGCGCATATCGTAAAAAAGAAGCGAACTGGACAAACTTTGATGCTTCGTACCATGCTTTAACGAAGCAATTATCTCGTATTGGATTACGCCGGAAAGATGGCGAGACATTACGAGCATTTGCTGAACGAGTTGATGCATCGTTAGAGACAGAGCAGATGCTAAAACTGACCGCTGTATATGAACAACATATTTATGGCAAGGATAAACAAGAGGTTGATTTTATGAAACTAAAAGAAAGTTGGGAATATTTAATCAATCGCACTATCAGTTGATTTTGATGGGGACAAAGAGTAAAATTAAAAAAAATTATATATGATTAGGATTGCTTTCATATAAGTTCGATAATAAGGTTCGGATGTTTCTACGAAATCACCAAAAATGATTTCTCTATGAAGGTGAATGTTTTGGATAGGTGAGAAGGTTAGTAAAATACTTGTCTTTGCTACGCATTCGCCTTTATAAATTAAGAGCTTATGAACGCGTAGGAAGTTTTTACTTTCATACGCGTTTTTCTTTGAACATATGAAAAGTTCCTTTAAAAATAGTAGAAGAGGTGGAAATATTGTCAGCTAGCCCTTTATTAAAAGAGCAAGAAAAAATCGTCGTTCTTGACTTCGGTAGCCAATTTAACCAATTAATTACGCGTCGTATCCGTGAATTTGGTGTATTCAGTGAGTTACATCCACATACGATTACAGCAGAAGAAATTAAAAATATGAACGCAGCAGGTATTATCTTTTCAGGTGGTCCAAACTCTGTTTATGATGAAAAGGCCTTTCATGTAGACCCTGCTATTTTCGAATTAGGCTTACCAATCCTAGGTATTTGCTACGGTATGCAATTAATGGCACATACACAAGGTGGTAAAGTAGAAGGTGCTGAAACACGCGAATATGGTAAAGCTGAGATCCAAGTAACAGCTTCAAACAAACTATTCGGTGAGTTACCAACAGAACAAATCGTATGGATGAGCCACGGTGACCATGTAACAGAAGTGCCTGCTGGCTTTGAGGTAATCGCAACAAGTGCTGCTTGCCCAATCGCTGCAATGGCAAATGTAGAACGTAAACTTTACGCAGTACAATTCCACCCAGAAGTACGTCACTCTGTATACGGTAATGACTTATTACGTCAGTTCGTGTTCGATGTTTGTGAAGCAAAAGGCGACTGGTCGATGGCAAACTTCATTGAACTTGAAATCGCAAAGATCCGCGAAATAGTAGGGGACAAAAAAGTATTATGTGCACTTTCAGGCGGTGTAGACTCTTCTGTAGTAGCCGTATTAATTCATAAAGCAATTGGTGATCAGCTTACTTGTATGTTCGTAGACCACAACTTAAACCGTAAAGGTGAAGTTGAACAAGTAATGAGAACATTCACTGAAGACTTTGATATGAATCTTATTAAAATTGATGCACGTCAACGTTTCATGGATAAGCTTGCTGGCGTTTCTGACCCAGAGAAAAAACGTAAAATTATCGGTAACGAATTTATTTACGTATTCGATGAAGAAGCGGCTAAACTTGAAGGAATGGACTTCTTAGCACAAGGTACGCTTTATACAGATATCATTGAATCTGGTACAGCAACTGCCCAAACTATTAAATCACACCATAACGTTGGTGGTCTTCCAGAAGATATGCAATTCAAATTAATTGAGCCACTTAACACATTATTTAAAGATGAAGTGCGCGCATTAGGGCTAGAGCTTGGCCTTGATGAAAAAATCGTTTGGCGTCAACCATTCCCAGGTCCTGGTCTAGGTATCCGAGTACTTGGTGAAGTAACAGAAGAAAAACTAGAAATCGTACGCGAATCTGATTTCATCCTACGTGAAGAAATCGCCAAAGCTGGCCTTGATCGTGACATCTGGCAATATTTCACGGTATTACCGGACATCCGTTCAGTTGGCGTAATGGGCGATGCTCGTACGTATGACTACGCAATCGGTATCCGTGCGGTAACATCTATCGACGGTATGACTTCTGACTGGGCACGTATTCCTTGGGATGTATTAGAGAAAGTGTCTGTACGTCTAGTAAACGAAGTAAAACACGTTAACCGCGTGCTGTATGACATTACATCTAAGCCACCAGCAACAATCGAGTGGGAATAGACCTTGTGAATTGTTGAGGTCTTACACATGCTGAAATGTTGGTATATCAATACCTTAACGTGTGTTCTTAGTTAGTAAAATAAATTGCTAACGTACAACTATTTATTACGAAAATTAAACTCTCTTTTATTCGTGTTTTTGCGGATGAAAGGGGGTTTTTTTGTGTCTGAAATTCTTGAACTAATAGATGATTTTCGTTTGAATCAGTAAATTCAAGAGAGAAAACCAGCGTACATCGATTTATGTACCTATTGTTTAAAGTGATAACTTATTAAAGCAGAACACTATACACTGATTTTAGATGAAGTGATGGATGTAATTAGTGATATAGATATGTCTCCAGATGATATTCGGTTATTACTAAATTCTAAAGATGATACAGGTAATCCTACTATAAGTGTAAATAGAAAATCCTGCTTACGAAGCGTTAGGTATAGTAAACTAGTAATGTAAATAGGATGTCAGTGTTTAGTTTAGGGGGGATTGAAATGGAAAAAAATATAGCGATGATTCATACACTTGCTATTGGTATGCCGAAAGAATTGCATGATAGTAATGGGCGCTCTATGATTACAGGGATTGAAAAACGAAAAATACAAGAAGTTTATTTGTCTACTCGTGGATTTGAGGGGGACGATGTAGCAGATAAAAAACATCATGGTGGTCCAGACCGTGCCGTTTGTTTATATCCTGCGGAGCATTACATACAATGGGAACAGGAAATCGGTAAACCGTTGCCGACAGCAGCATTCGGTGAAAACTTAACAGTAACGAATATGTTGGAAGCGGATATTTGTATTGGCGATATTTATAAAATAGGTGATGCTGTCATCCAGATTACCCAAGGACGTGTACCATGCAGTACGATTGATAAATATACTGAGGCGAACATATTACTCAAACGGTTAATTGAAACAGGTTATACGGGCTACCTTGCGCGTGTACTGGAAGAAGGGAAAATTTGTGCAGATTCAAAAATTGAATTAGTGGAAAAGGACCCTGCGCGTGTTTCAGTTTTGCATTGCAACGAAGTGTATTTTAAAAACGAAGATGCACTTGCCATGAAACGTATACAAGCAGTTGATGCGTTAGCAGAAGATTGGAAACAAAAATTAGAAAAAAGAATTCAGCTCTTGCAAAGTAAAGTAATAAATTAAACATATGTCGATCAAGGGAGCTCTCCCCTAATCGCTGTATTAAAATCCGCTAGTATTCGAATGAGTGCTAGCGGAATTTTTTATTTTATAACTATCGATAAAACGTTCAGTTCTAGCCTATTTATGCAACGGTTTCTTAAAATGTGAACATTAAATAAGTTTTTTACACGAACTTTCGTATTTTATTTTCGAAAAATGTTCGGAAATAGGGTTGAAATCTAAAAAATGAAATGATATATTACGAGTGTAAATTAAATAAGTCGTCGTATAATGTCGGGGATAAGGCCCGTGAGTTTCTACCAAGTTACCGTAAATAACTTGACTACGATTTTAGTTATATATATATCAATGTATAGACACTAATTAATTTCACACAAAAACTGTAGTGAAATGTATCGTAGACATGCGACTAGTAGAGTAGTCAGCGTGTCTTTTTTGTTGTCGATATTGAAGACGACCATACGGAGGATTTCTTTAAAATGAAAAAGTATTTCATGTTCGATGAATTAGGAACTAATTATCGCCGCGAAGTTCTTGGTGGTTTTACAACGTTCTTAGCAATGGCTTACATTTTAGTAGTAAACCCAGTAACATTGACATTAGCGAATGTAAAGGATTTACCAGACGCTTTACGTATGGATTATGGGGCAGTGTTTGTTGCAACTGCTGTGTCAGCAGCAATTGGTTGTTTTATTATGGGGTTCTTGGCAAAGTATCCTCTCGCCTTAGCACCTGGTTTGGGTCTTAATGCATTTTTTGCATATACAGTAGTATTAGTAAACGGTAGTCCATGGCAGCATGCACTAGCAGCAGTATTTATTTCAGGTCTATTTTTCTTATTACTAACATTAACAGGCTTACGTGAAAAATTAATTAATGCGATCCCTATGGAATTAAAATTAGCAGTAGGTGCTGGTATCGGTTTATTCATTGCTTTTATCGGGATGCAAAATGCACACATTATAGTTAATAATGATGCAACTTTAGTTGGTATCGGTAATTTACACGAACCAGAGGTATTACTAGCAATATTCGGTATTATAGTAACAGTTATTTTAATGGTGCGTGGTATTAAAGGCGGCGTATTCTACGGTATGGTGTTAACATCAATCGTGGGTATGCTTACAGGACTGGTTGATATTCCTGAAAAAGTTGTATCAGCACCACCTAGCATTTCACCAACATTCGGAGCGTTATTCAGTTCTTTCTCTGATCCAAGCTTTTATACATTATCGATGTTGTCAGTAATTTTAACTTTCTTATTTGTAGACTTTTTTGATAATGCAGGGACATTAATTGCGGTAGCTAACCAAGCGGGATTAGTTAAAGATAATCGTTTACCACGCGCAGGTAAAGCTTTAATTTCTGATTCAATTGCAACGATTGTTGGTTCAATTCTTGGTACATCTACTATTACATCTTATGTAGAATCTTCTTCAGGTGTAGCAGCTGGTGCACGTTCAGGTTTCGCTTCAATCGTAACTGGATGTTTATTTTTACTATCACTATTCTTTTTACCGTTATTAGGTGTTGTTACCCCAGCTGTTACTGCTCCAGCATTAATAATAGTAGGAGTTTTAATGGTTGCTTCTTTAGGCCAAATTGCTTGGAATCGCTTTGAAATCGCAGTACCATCATTCTTAACAATGATTATGATGCCATTAACATATTCAATCGCAACTGGTATTGCAGTAGGGTTCATTTTCTATCCATTAACAATGATTATTAAAGGGAAAGCAAAAGAAGTAAATCCGATTATGTATGTTTTCGCGGTAATCTTCTTATTGTATCTAGCAACTTTATAAAATAGAAGCTGTTCACAAATTCGGTATGACGATATTTGTGAGCAGTTTTTTGTTACAAGAATAATTTCTTTGCGTAAACATTTATATAGGAAAGGATTCAGTTTTCTATATAAATACATTTCACAGAATTATTTTTCTTTTTAAATACGGTTGTATTACTAGAAGAATAGTGATATATTTAAACACGTTGTTACGAAATAAACAGCAACTTAAAAAACATTAACATAAAGAGTTGACGTAGAGTTAACATTATGTTAAAGTACAGAAAGTCACTCAGTTGTGACGAATTAATGAACCTTGAAAACTGAACAAGCAAAACGTAATCAATAAAGTTTTTAGTAGCGAACCTTGAGTTAGTGAACAAAACAAAATTTTGGACATCAAACATGATGCCAGCAAAACAATTTGAGCTAATCAAATTTCTTTTTATGGAGAGTTTGATCCTGGCTCAGGACGAACGCTGGCGGCGTGCCTAATACATGCAAGTCGAGCGAACAGAGAAGGAGCTTGCTCCTTTGACGTTAGCGGCGGACGGGTGAGTAACACGTGGGCAACCTACCTTATAGTTTGGGATAACTCCGGGAAACCGGGGCTAATACCGAATAATCTATTTTACTTCATGGTGAAATACTGAAAGACGGTTTCGGCTGTCGCTATAAGATGGGCCCGCGGCGCATTAGCTAGTTGGTGAGGTAACGGCTCACCAAGGCGACGATGCGTAGCCGACCTGAGAGGGTGATCGGCCACACTGGGACTGAGACACGGCCCAGACTCCTACGGGAGGCAGCAGTAGGGAATCTTCCACAATGGGCGAAAGCCTGATGGAGCAACGCCGCGTGAGTGAAGAAGGTTTTCGGATCGTAAAACTCTGTTGTAAGGGAAGAACAAGTACAGTAGTAACTGGCTGTACCTTGACGGTACCTTATTAGAAAGCCACGGCTAACTACGTGCCAGCAGCCGCGGTAATACGTAGGTGGCAAGCGTTGTCCGGAATTATTGGGCGTAAAGCGCGCGCAGGCGGTCCTTTAAGTCTGATGTGAAAGCCCACGGCTCAACCGTGGAGGGTCATTGGAAACTGGGGGACTTGAGTGCAGAAGAGGAAAGTGGAATTCCAAGTGTAGCGGTGAAATGCGTAGAGATTTGGAGGAACACCAGTGGCGAAGGCGACTTTCTGGTCTGTAACTGACGCTGAGGCGCGAAAGCGTGGGGAGCAAACAGGATTAGATACCCTGGTAGTCCACGCCGTAAACGATGAGTGCTAAGTGTTAGGGGGTTTCCGCCCCTTAGTGCTGCAGCTAACGCATTAAGCACTCCGCCTGGGGAGTACGGTCGCAAGACTGAAACTCAAAGGAATTGACGGGGGCCCGCACAAGCGGTGGAGCATGTGGTTTAATTCGAAGCAACGCGAAGAACCTTACCAGGTCTTGACATCCCGTTGACCACTGTAGAGATATGGTTTTCCCTTCGGGGACAACGGTGACAGGTGGTGCATGGTTGTCGTCAGCTCGTGTCGTGAGATGTTGGGTTAAGTCCCGCAACGAGCGCAACCCTTGATCTTAGTTGCCATCATTTAGTTGGGCACTCTAAGGTGACTGCCGGTGACAAACCGGAGGAAGGTGGGGATGACGTCAAATCATCATGCCCCTTATGACCTGGGCTACACACGTGCTACAATGGACGATACAAACGGTTGCCAACTCGCGAGAGGGAGCTAATCCGATAAAGTCGTTCTCAGTTCGGATTGTAGGCTGCAACTCGCCTACATGAAGCCGGAATCGCTAGTAATCGCGGATCAGCATGCCGCGGTGAATACGTTCCCGGGCCTTGTACACACCGCCCGTCACACCACGAGAGTTTGTAACACCCGAAGTCGGTGGGGTAACCTTTTGGAGCCAGCCGCCGAAGGTGGGATAGATGATTGGGGTGAAGTCGTAACAAGGTAGCCGTATCGGAAGGTGCGGCTGGATCACCTCCTTTCTAAGGATATTTTCGGAATACAAACCTAGGGTTTGTAAGATTACGTTTTGCGTTCAGTTTTGAAGGTTCATTCTTCTGAATGAAACACTTCAAAACTTGTTCTTTGAAAACTGGATAAAACGACATTGAAATTGTAACAAACACATTTATTTTTTAAGTTTTTTATAGGCTTAATAACTTGGTTAAGTTATTAAGGGCGCACGGCGAATGCCTTGGCACTAGGAGCCGAAGAAGGACGGCACTAACACCGATATGCTTCGGGGAGCTGTAAGTGAGCTTTGATCCGGAGATTTCCGAATGGGGGAACCCACTACGTTTAATCGCGTAGTATCTTGACGTGAATTCATAGCGTCTTGAAGGCAGACCCAGGGAACTGAAACATCTAAGTACCTGGAGGAAGAGAAAGAAAAATCGATTCCCTGAGTAGCGGCGAGCGAAACGGGAAGAGCCCAAACCAAGAGGCTTGCCTCTTGGGGTTGTAGGACACTCAATACGGAGTTACAAAAGAGCGAGTTAGATGAAGCGACTTGGAAAGGTCCGCCAGAGCAGGTAAAAGCCCTGTAGTCGAAAGTTCGTTCTCTCCTGAGTGGATCCTGAGTACGGCGGAACACGTGAAATTCCGTCGGAATCCGGGAGGACCATCTCCCAAGGCTAAATACTACCTAGTGACCGATAGTGAACCAGTACCGTGAGGGAAAGGTGAAAAGCACCCCGGAAGGGGAGTGAAAGAGATCCTGAAACCGTGTGCCTACAAGTAGTTAGAGCCCGTTAATGGGTGATAGCGTGCCTTTTGTAGAATGAACCGGCGAGTTACGATTACGTGCGAGGTTAAGCTTTAGAAGGCGGAGCCGCAGCGAAAGCGAGTCTGAATAGGGCGAATTAGTACGTGGTCGTAGACCCGAAACCAGGTGATCTACCCATGTCCAGGGTGAAGGTGAGGTAACACTTACTGGAGGCCCGAACCCACGCACGTTGAAAAGTGCGGGGATGAGGTGTGGGTAGCGGAGAAATTCCAATCGAACTTGGAGATAGCTGGTTCTCTCCGAAATAGCTTTAGGGCTAGCCTCGTGATGAGAATACTGGAGGTAGAGCACTGTTTGGACTAGGGGGCCATCCCGGTTTACCGAATTCAGACAAACTCCGAATGCCAGATATTTATACACGGGAGTCAGACTGCGAGTGATAAGATCCGTAGTCAAAAGGGAAACAGCCCAGACCACCAGCTAAGGTCCCAAAGTAATCGTTAAGTGGAAAAGGATGTGGCGTTGCACAGACAACCAGGATGTTGGCTTAGAAGCAGCCATCATTTAAAGAGTGCGTAATAGCTCACTGGTCGAGTGACGCTGCGCCGAAAATGTATCGGGGCTAAACGATTCACCGAAGCTGTGGATTGACATCTACGATGTCAGTGGTAGGAGAGCGTTCTAAGTGCGTTGAAGTCAGACCGGAAGGACTGGTGGAGCGCTTAGAAGTGAGAATGCCGGTATGAGTAGCGAAAGACGGGTGAGAATCCCGTCCACCGTATGACTAAGGTTTCCTGAGGAAGGCTCGTCCGCTCAGGGTTAGTCGGGACCTAAGCCGAGGCCGATAGGCGTAGGCGATGGACAACAGGTTGATATTCCTGTACCACCTCCTCACCGTTTGAGAAATGGGGGGACGCAGTAGGATAGGGTAAGCGCGCCGTTGGTTGTGCGCGTCCAAGCAGTAAGGCGTGTGTGTAGGCAAATCCGCACACTGTAACGTTGAGCTGTGATGGCGAGTCCGTATGGACGAAGTTCCTGATTTCACACTGCCAAGAAAAGCCTCTATCGAGGTGAGAGGTGCCCGTACCGCAAACCGACACAGGTAGTCGAGGAGAGAATCCTAAGGTGTGCGAGAGAACTCTCGTTAAGGAACTCGGCAAAATGACCCCGTAACTTCGGGAGAAGGGGTGCTCTTGAGCGTGCAAGCGCATGAGAGCCGCAGTGAATAGGCCCAGGCGACTGTTTAGCAAAAACACAGGTCTCTGCAAAACCGTAAGGTGACGTATAGGGGCTGACGCCTGCCCGGTGCTGGAAGGTTAAGAGGAGTGGTTAGCGCAAGCGAAGCTGCGAATTGAAGCCCCAGTAAACGGCGGCCGTAACTATAACGGTCCTAAGGTAGCGAAATTCCTTGTCGGGTAAGTTCCGACCCGCACGAAAGGCGTAACGATCTGGGCACTGTCTCAACGAGAGACTCGGTGAAATTATAGTACCTGTGAAGATGCAGGTTACCCGCGACAGGACGGAAAGACCCCGTGGAGCTTTACTGTAGCCTGATATTGAATTTTGGTACAACTTGTACAGGATAGGTAGGAGCCAGAGATCTCGGAGCGCCAGCTTCGAAGGAGGCGTCGGTGGGATACTACCCTGGTTGTATTGAAATTCTAACCCATGCCCCTTAGCGGGGCAGGAGACAGTGTCAGGCGGACAGTTTGACTGGGGCGGTCGCCTCCTAAAAGGTAACGGAGGCGCCCAAAGGTTCCCTCAGAATGGTTGGAAATCATTCGTAGAGTGTAAAGGCACAAGGGAGCTTGACTGCGAGACCTACAAGTCGAGCAGGGTCGAAAGACGGGCTTAGTGATCCGGTGGTTCCGCATGGAAGGGCCATCGCTCAACGGATAAAAGCTACCCCGGGGATAACAGGCTTATCTCCCCCAAGAGTCCACATCGACGGGGAGGTTTGGCACCTCGATGTCGGCTCATCGCATCCTGGGGCTGTAGTCGGTCCCAAGGGTTGGGCTGTTCGCCCATTAAAGCGGTACGCGAGCTGGGTTCAGAACGTCGTGAGACAGTTCGGTCCCTATCCGTCGTGGGCGTAGGAAATTTGAGAGGAGCTGTCCTTAGTACGAGAGGACCGGGATGGACACACCGCTGGTGTACCAGTTGTCTTGCCAAAGGCATCGCTGGGTAGCTATGTGTGGACGGGATAAGTGCTGAAAGCATCTAAGCATGAAGCCCCCCTCAAGATGAGATTTCCCATTACGCAAGTAAGTAAGATCCCTCAAAGACGATGAGGTAGATAGGTTCGAGGTGGAAGTGTGGTGACACATGGAGCTGACGAATACTAATCGATCGAGGACTTAACCATAATGTTTGAAACATTCAATGCACGTTTATCCAGTTTTGAAAGAACAAAACCTTTCATATAAGGGTTTCAAGATACGATATATATTGAAAGCCGAAGAGAGCTTCAAGACACAAGTAGTACAAGGAAGCAAACGAGTGAATGAGGGAGCGTACCTCTGTACGTGACCGATTGAGCGAGAGAAGCTGACGCAGTAATACGCCGTGTATTGGAGGTCGAAAATAGTCTAGTGATGATGGCAAAGAGGTCACACCCGTTCCCATACCGAACACGGAAGTTAAGCTCTTTAGCGCCGATGGTAGTTGGGGGCTTCCCCCTGTGAGAGTAGGACGTCGCTAGGCACCTAGAAAAGTCGAGGATTTATTCCTCGGCTTTTTTTGTGTGAAAATAAATAATCCCTTGAACTATGGAAAACGAACTGATAATTTAGGTTTAATTTCTCTCAGTAAATGTCTTTTGTACCGAAATCGTAGCGACAGGTATAGAAGTCTCCCACTACTATAGCTGGTAAGATTAATGCGGTATTAAGTTACTTTACAGCAGCTGTCCAAACATCCGCTTAAACTGAGTGACCAACATCTTGCCGCTGTCGCTACGCTTTCACAAAACCCGCTGCTACGCTTTCGCACAAAACTCATCTGCAGGCCTAAGCGCAAAGCCAATTCCGGACACAATTATGCCTCGGCATAATTGTGTCCGGAAGTAATGAAGTGAAGTACCTTATAAGGGAATATTAGAATATGAATTGCTGCAAGCCCCAGCGGCACTGACAAAGAAAGGTATACATTTGCTAGATGGTATAAGTTTATAGGCATGCAATAGCATATGCGTAAGAGATGTATCGTATATTCGATACATCTCTTTTTCTATGTGCAACTCGGTATGAGTATGAACTTATAGAAAAAAGGATGAGAGAGTCCTATTTTTAAGCGGGAACATCGCGATCCAAGCTCCAATATAAAGTTGAAAATAATTATCATAATGAGTCAAATAAGCAGTTTATCAATTTTTGTTCAAAAGTGACCAAAAAGTTGATTTGCATCTTTTCCTCGTAGGTTTTAACCTTAATAAGTATAATCCTTAAGATAAAAGGAATTCCTTTTGTTTCGATTTAATGATGAAATAATTTTAAAAAAGTAGTTAGAGAATGGTTATCGATAATTGAATTGTTGCAAGCAATACAGAAGGTGTACCATCGCTATTTAGAATGTCAAATTATTGAATAACATCCCAATTGTAACAATTATTTTGGAGATACCTAATAGAAATTATTCAAATGAAGTTAGAATTTTAAGAATTTTTCAGAGAAATTCAGCATTATCAAATTATGCTAAGAAAGCAACAAAAGTTGATTTTAATTCTTTTTTAAAATACGCTACAATCGGTAATTGTAAGGAATGAAAAGTAAAAAAAGAAATAAAAGAGAAAAAATATGTTTAAAGAAGTTCAAATTGAGGTATATGTTAAGTGTAAAAAGTAAATAATCTAGTATTTGTGATAATAATAGTGATGTTTCTAACTATTTCTTTTTCATCTAATACGAAATCGTAAGCCTTTGAATCGGAAAGCTTCCATCGTTTATGGGCCAAGAAAAAATCCGCAAATGAGGGATGTATCTTATTATAAGAATAACATTTTCTATGTTGTTATTTACCGTACCAGCATTTTATCTGATACGTAAATATAAATAAATATGCAATAAGAAATGAGAGGATGGTTGAATGAAAAGGATGTCCTTTTTTGCTTAAAAACTGTAATTTTATTACAAAGTATTTAAAAATAGTTAATTTTAATTCAACTATTAAGTAGTAAGTGTTATTTACCGTATTAGCATTTTATCTAATACGTAAATATAAAAAATACATGAAAGGAGAATTTAAACAATGAAGAATAAGGCTATGCAACTTGCAGCAATTACCACTTTACTAAGTTGTACGGCGATTTCACCATTATTTGCTTCAGCAGAAGAAAAAGAAAAAAAAGTTAATTACGGATCGAATGGGATGGTGGTATTTATTCCAAATGAAGATTCACAACGCCCGGTAGATCCGAATGATCCAGATCCAGAGAAGCCAGTAAATCCAGTAGATCCGACCGATCCAGGAGGTCCAAACTCAGGAACTGGAAGCTCGCTAGGTATTGATTTTGTATCGAGTCTCGATTTTGGTATTAATGAAATCTCGAACAAAGAAAAAATTTATTATGCGAATGCACAGGTGTTAACTTCTAGTGAGGGAAATAAATATGTACCAAACTATGCCCAAATCTCAGATAATCGCGGAAAAAATGCCGGATGGAAATTAACCGTTAAACAAGAAGGTCAGTTTGCTAATGCTGCAGCGCAAAATAAAAAATTAACAGGCGCACAAATCAAATTTGTGAATCCGACTGTTACAGGTAAAACAGAAGTGACACCGCCAACAGCAGCTAAAGAAATTAAGTTAGATCCAAATGGAGCTGAGTCACTTGTCATGTCAGCAAAGCCAACAGAAGGAGCTGGACTTTGGGTAAACCGTTGGGGACAGGTAGATGAGGTGACGAATGCTAAAGGTGAGAAAGTACAAAAAAACAAAGCGATTTCTCTTTCTATTCCAGGGAAAACGCCAAAAGATGCTGTTACATACAGTACAAAATTAACATGGAATTTATCGGATGTTCCAGGTAACAAATAATAATAAAGGATGATGAAACATGAAAATCAATACTAATTTAAAAGCACTAGGCGTAGCTACAACAATGTTAACAGGTTTGGTATTAGGAGGAAGTATCACTTCTTATGCGGCAGATGGTGGCGAGTATCAAACGAATGCAATTATCGAATTTGAACCAGCTACTAACATCATAACACCACCAGTAGATCCAACTAATCCAGGTAATCCAGATCCAGTAGATCCAGTAGATCCAACTGATCCAAACGGTCCAAAACCAGGAACACCAGGTCCATTAAGTATTGACTATGCTTCTAGCTTAGATTTTGGTAAGCAAAAAATTACTTCTACCAATCAAGATTACAAAGTAAAACCGCAAAAATTTGGAGGTCGTGGCGACGGCCCGAACTATGTTCAAGTTACAGATAGTCGTGGTACAGAAAAAGGTTGGTCATTGCAAGTGAAACAAAATGGTCAATTCAAGAGCACTACAGATAAAGAACTAACGGGTGCTGAAATTACTTTTAAAAATGCTTGGGTGAGTACAGCCTCTGCATCTCCAAAACCATCTATTGTAAAAACTTCATTTAGTTTAAATCCGGATGGGAAGGGTGTAGCTGACAACATTATGTCTGCCAAAGCAGGAGAAGGGTTGGGTACTTATTTATTAGTATTTGGTGATGACGCTACAGCAGCGGAAAGTATTGAACTTAATATCCCAGGTTCAACTACAAAATATGCAGAAAAATATTCTACGTCATTAACATGGACACTGACTGACGTACCTGGACAATAATAAACAGAACAAGAAATGTAAAAATTTCCTGATGGGAACTGTTATAAAAATAAAAATAGTATTCTATCATTTCAGTGCAATATTGTGAGATACAGGTAAAAACCCGTGTAAATCCTGTTAATTCGAATAAGTGCGAGTTAACGTGTAGCGACAGGAGTACGAGACTTCGTAGCATCCTGTTGCTCCATTGTTAGAGGAAAGCATTGCGGGTTTTTACCAATAATTTTAAATCTTTGAAGACTTTTAAGTAGTAAGGATGGTAGAAAATATGAGGAAAAATACGTTATGGACCTTATTCGGAATATTGATTGTAAGCCTAGTATGGTTAACACCATTTGCGTCTGCATCTGAATTTAATTTTGGTGTGTATACCGTCATTCCAGACAACCAAATTGATAAACAAAAATCTTATTTCAATCTGAAAATGGAGCCTAATCAAAAGCAGACATTAACGATTCAATTGAAAAATGATACCGAAGAGGATGTCGTCATTGAGCCGATCATTCATTCTGCTACAACGAATATTAATGGAGTTGTAGAGTACGGTCCTACAAGTGCTGAACGTGATTCTTCATTGCCATATGAATTAGGGGATTTAATTCAAACTGAGAAGGAAATTACGATTCCGGCTAAGGGAAGTAAGGATTTACAGTTAAATGTAACAATGCCTGAAGAAGAATTCGATGGGATTTTAGCGGGCGGTATTACATTAGAAGAGAAGAAAGTAAAGTCAAAAAATACCAAGGAAACAACTAAAGGTTTAAGTATTGAAAATAAATATGCTTATGTAGTGGGAATTACCCTACAAGAAACTGATGAAACAGTGAAGCAAGATTTGCAATTACACGATGTTAAAGCTGGACAAGTGAATGCCCGTAATGTGATTAATGCTACGCTTCAAAATCCAACGGCAACGTATTTAAACCGTTTTGAAGTGGACGCGGAAGTTACGAAAAAAGGGAAAACAGAGGTACTCTATAAATCGGAAAAACAAGACATGCAAATGGCGCCAAATTCAAATTTTGAATACCCGATTTCACTAAATGGAGAAAAATTTAAATCTGGAACCTATACGTTACATGTAAATGCTAAGTCGAGCGAAGAATCATGGGAATTTGAGAAGGATTTTACCATTAAAGGGGAAGAGGTAAAGCAATTTAACGCAACCGATGTATCCATTGAAGGACCGAATTATCTAGCGTATTTGGTAGGATTGCTAATTCTTCTAGTAGCAGGGTTACTATTGTTTATATTTTATAGCAAAAAGAAGCAGAAGAAACAACAAGAAATAAATTAATTGAACAAAAATACGCCTTTGTTTTGGAAGTAGCTGTACTGGTTACTTTGCTGACTTTTCGTTTTAGAAAAATTATGCACCAATTTATGTTTCTGAGATGCAGGATGGGGGCGTATATAGTTAACGCTGACTACGACAAGCGATTGGTTTTTTAACAAGTGAATCAATAAAAATTCAGATGAATCACTTGTTAAAAATTAAAAAGAAAAAGTTAATTTGAAAAAATGAGAAGATGAGCAAAGTAATCAGTATGCGGTTAACTTCATTGTTCGTTATGAAGCTGCTTAACATGTAAAAAGGTCGGTGAAAAGAAATATGCGGAAAATAGTAATATCGTTATTAGTTTTTGTTCTAGTCTTTTCGGAGCTGAGTGTATCTATAGCAGAAACAATTATGGGTGATCCTACAGAGTCTGAAATTGAATGTGAGGAACAACTAGAGTCTGATGGCGAGGAAAATCTAGCAACTGAATGTAAGGAACCGGAATCTGAAAATGGCGAAGCGCCAACAACTGAAGGAGAGAAACAGCCGGAGTCTGAAAGTGGTGAAGCGCCAACAACTGAAGATAAGGAACAACCAGAGAATGAAAATGGCGAAGCACCAACAACCGAGGGAGAGAAAGAACCAGAGAATGAAAATGGCGAAGCTCCAACAACTGAGGAAGAGGAGCAGCGAGAATCTGGAGATGAAGAAAATCTTGCGAATGCGTGTGAGAGGCAGCAAGAGTATGAAACTGAAGAAAATTTGGTAATTGAAGGAGAGGAACAGCTAGAGACTGATGATGAAGAAAATTTAGCAATTGACTGTGAAGAAGAGGAAGAGCCTAAAATTGAAGAAAATTTGGAAGTTGACTGTGAGGAAGAGTTTTACATTGAAGGAGAAGAACTAGTGGCTGAAGAAGAGGAGCAGCTAGAGTCTAACATTGAAGAAGAGGAGCAGCTAGAGTCTAACATTGAAGAAGAGGAGCAGCTAGAGTCTAACATTGAAGAAGAGAAGCAGCTAGAGTCTAACATTGAAGAAGAACTAGTAACTGCAGGTGAAGAACAAGAAGAATTAGATAGTGAAGAAAAATCAGCACCTAAATGTAAAAGAATTGCTAGTCCTCGAGCGGGTTATAATGGAATTCCTATAACACAAGTTGGTAAAATCGGCAATATTGATTTTTCGATGTTGGATGATTCTCCGAATGAATTAGATGGGTTTACACAAATGAGTACAAATGTAGGCCTTGAACTTCCAACAAGAGAGAGCCACCAAGGCAGATCTTATTACATGTTATTTGGGGATATTAACAATGATCGGCCACGGAACTCCTTAAAAGAGATGAACTCTTATTATCGATATTATGATGACTGGGGACGTCCATTGCCTTCTATGAATACAAAACTTTCCGATTTTGCGTATGCGTCTGACGCACATATAATGGTACAAAATTTCTCAGTAGCAACAGTTCTATCTGAGGATTATAATCCTGATGCACTTAATGGTGTTGTAACATATTATTATCCCGGAGGAAGGGGTTCTAGTCACCAAAGGGGTAATGGACTTGTGATTGCTTATGGGAGACAAGAAAACGATACGGCACAAAAGCAATCTGATGTCATGCCAATTTTGAAATTATATAAAAATGAAACGACACATGAGTTGGTTGCTTATGCAGCTGTCCTAGATAGCAGTAATCCGAGATACGTAGAGGGATATCTAAAAATTAAAATGAGTCTGACGAATGAGAGAAAAGGGCGTATTAATGTCAGTATGAAATATTTGAACTTAACTACGCGATACCCTTATACAAATATCGGTTATTCCGTGCATATGGATATTGGCGGACGACATACGGACAGTAAAATGTATTCTTTAGGAAATAATAAAGGGCTATATTTTCATGAGATGAATATGAGGGACGGTCAAGATTATTATCTTTATTTCTTCTATAATGGTTATGCGAATAATCCAGCTGCAATGCGAGCAACTGATAACCCGCAGCTTAGACCATTCGATTCTAGTGGTTCTGCTCGTGAAGATCTCTTTTTTTATGAACTAAATGCGCCAAGTATTCCTGATCCCGGCAAGGATGTGATGTATCCTTACACGTATCATCCAGCCTGGGCATTAAGATGGGAACCGCAAGTACAAGAGCCGGATACAGTAAGGGAATTTAATTTGGAGATTACGGTAAGTAACAGACCGGATGTTCCAGTAGAGGTTGAATTGGATAATGATGGGGAATATACAGATGAAGGATACCGTATTACAGGGACGTGGAACAATCAAGAGAAAGAAGCTGATTCTGTCGAACTTTATTATAAGGTAGATGACGGTGAGCCTCAGAAATTCGCACATGAAGAAAATCCAAGTGTAAATACAGATGAATCGTGGGGGTATACGATTCCAGTAGATGAAGTGAAGAAGGGATTAGATCACGATATTAGTGTATATGCGGTGACGGTATTTTTGGCAGACGGCGAGAAGCTCCAATCTAATATTGAAACAATAAAAATCCGACCTGAATTAACTATTGAAGAACGAGTGTTTGGTGTGGATGGTAAAGTGCCAACAGAAGTTGCACCAGGTGAAACATTGAAGTATGAGATTTTAGTAGATTCCGGCTATATTCCGGATGATAAAGGGACATATGGTCAATTTACGATTTCACAAAAATATGATCCACATTTAGAATCGCCAACAGACCTTAAAGTAACAGATGAAAATGGTAAAGAAATCGGTACAGCAACATACAATGTAAATGAGATTGTAGCAACCCTCGATACTAACCCTGAAGTGCTACGCTCTACCAAAGTAAAATTCACCTTTAATGCGAAGGTGAAAGAAGGTGCGGCAGAAGAAGACTTTGTTGTAGGTCAAGCGACAGCTACAGGGAAATACAGTACAGGTGATGAAGTCAATCAGACATCAAATGAAGTGAAAACCAAAATTTCTGGCTTGTTGAAATTCGTTTCTGCGCCTGGGGTGATTGGCTTTGGGGAAAAGCTTAAGATTTCGTCGAGAACTAAAACGTATCAGCTCATTCAATTTGATGAGTCTTTATCTGTAAAAGATAGTCGTGCGTTGTCGAGAAATCCGTCTTGGATGATGACGGCTAAGCTAGTTAAGCCGCTAACAGGAAAGAAGAATAAAGATTCTACATTAGATGGCTTATATTACCGTTATGGTGGAAATGTTTCAACTCTTACTAAAGATGCTTCAGCACTGGTTTATAAAAAGAAAACAACTGGCACAGAAGAAATCAACATTTCTAATGAATGGACGCCAGAAGGAGATGGGCTTTATTTAGAAGTGCCAGCCGGAACTGCTAAAGCTGATGCATATGACGGAACGGTACAATGGATACTGCAGAATGTACCTGTGAATGAATAGATGTAGTCATATGTTGATAAGCTTGGTTACATTAAAAAGAGAAATTTAAAGTGTGTTATGCCGAGTGATGGGAATCCAATCTTTCCAATAAATGATATACAAGTGTTTCATGGATTAGTTGACAATTAAATAATTCAGAAAAAGAAAGCATGAGATTGCACATTTAAACAGTCTCATGCTTTTGTATTTAGGTTAGACTAGGAGATTTTGGACCGCTCTATTTCTGGAACGAAGTCAAATGAAGAACGCCTAACGTTAAAATTACAGAACTAGTATTTGATGATGATAGGAGTGCCGTACTATGCGGCAATTAGTTGACTTCGGTATGCTTGACGGAGTCATCTTTTTTTATGTCCCGGGCTCTTATTATTTGATTTTTTAATAGAAATTATGAAGAAATGATATGTTAGATAACAATAAGACATTAAAGTAACTTCAGATTGTAAGTTTAATATGAAATTATTTCTTAATCATTATAATAGGAAGTTTCTCAATAAAGTTAAAAACTATGAATTTATTTCAGAAAAAGTGTTGACCTTTTTAAATTAAGGGTGTAATATTATACAAGTCGTTAAGACAGCTACTGAAAAACAATGAAATGAAAAAGAGTTGTTGACATCTAGCGAACGACATGATATTATATAAGAGTTGCTACTGAGATAACGGCAACGAAATGAACCTTGAAAACTGAACAAGCAAAACGTAATCAATAAAGTTTTTAGTAGCTGACCTTGAGTTAGTGAACGAAACAAAATTTTGGACATCAAACATGATGCCAGCAAAACAATTTGAGCTAATCAAATTTCTTTTTATGGAGAGTTTGATCCTGGCTCAGGACGAACGCTGGCGGCGTGCCTAATACATGCAAGTCGAGCGAACAGAGAAGGAGCTTGCTCCTTTGACGTTAGCGGCGGACGGGTGAGTAACACGTGGGCAACCTACCTTATAGTTTGGGATAACTCCGGGAAACCGGGGCTAATACCGAATAATCTATTTTACTTCATGGTGAAATACTGAAAGACGGTTTCGGCTGTCGCTATAAGATGGGCCCGCGGCGCATTAGCTAGTTGGTGAGGTAACGGCTCACCAAGGCGACGATGCGTAGCCGACCTGAGAGGGTGATCGGCCACACTGGGACTGAGACACGGCCCAGACTCCTACGGGAGGCAGCAGTAGGGAATCTTCCACAATGGGCGAAAGCCTGATGGAGCAACGCCGCGTGAGTGAAGAAGGTTTTCGGATCGTAAAACTCTGTTGTAAGGGAAGAACAAGTACAGTAGTAACTGGCTGTACCTTGACGGTACCTTATTAGAAAGCCACGGCTAACTACGTGCCAGCAGCCGCGGTAATACGTAGGTGGCAAGCGTTGTCCGGAATTATTGGGCGTAAAGCGCGCGCAGGCGGTCCTTTAAGTCTGATGTGAAAGCCCACGGCTCAACCGTGGAGGGTCATTGGAAACTGGGGGACTTGAGTGCAGAAGAGGAAAGTGGAATTCCAAGTGTAGCGGTGAAATGCGTAGAGATTTGGAGGAACACCAGTGGCGAAGGCGACTTTCTGGTCTGTAACTGACGCTGAGGCGCGAAAGCGTGGGGAGCAAACAGGATTAGATACCCTGGTAGTCCACGCCGTAAACGATGAGTGCTAAGTGTTAGGGGGTTTCCGCCCCTTAGTGCTGCAGCTAACGCATTAAGCACTCCGCCTGGGGAGTACGGTCGCAAGACTGAAACTCAAAGGAATTGACGGGGGCCCGCACAAGCGGTGGAGCATGTGGTTTAATTCGAAGCAACGCGAAGAACCTTACCAGGTCTTGACATCCCGTTGACCACTGTAGAGATATAGTTTTCCCTTCGGGGACAACGGTGACAGGTGGTGCATGGTTGTCGTCAGCTCGTGTCGTGAGATGTTGGGTTAAGTCCCGCAACGAGCGCAACCCTTGATCTTAGTTGCCATCATTTAGTTGGGCACTCTAAGGTGACTGCCGGTGACAAACCGGAGGAAGGTGGGGATGACGTCAAATCATCATGCCCCTTATGACCTGGGCTACACACGTGCTACAATGGACGATACAAACGGTTGCCAACTCGCGAGAGGGAGCTAATCCGATAAAGTCGTTCTCAGTTCGGATTGTAGGCTGCAACTCGCCTACATGAAGCCGGAATCGCTAGTAATCGCGGATCAGCATGCCGCGGTGAATACGTTCCCGGGCCTTGTACACACCGCCCGTCACACCACGAGAGTTTGTAACACCCGAAGTCGGTGGGGTAACCTTTTGGAGCCAGCCGCCGAAGGTGGGATAGATGATTGGGGTGAAGTCGTAACAAGGTAGCCGTATCGGAAGGTGCGGCTGGATCACCTCCTTTCTAAGGATATTTTCGGAATACAAACCTAGGGTTTGTAAGATTACGTTTTGCGTTCAGTTTTGAAGGTTCATTCTTCTGAATGAATTACTTCAAAACTTGTTCTTTGAAAACTGGATAAAACGACATTGAAATTGTAACAAACACATTTATTTTTTAAGTTTTTTTATAGGCTTAATAACTTGGTTAAGTTATTAAGGGCGCACGGCGAATGCCTTGGCACTAGGAGCCGAAGAAGGACGGCACTAACACCGATATGCTTCGGGGAGCTGTAAGTGAGCTTTGATCCGGAGATTTCCGAATGGGGGAACCCACTACGTTTAATCGCGTAGTATCTTGACGTGAATACATAGCGTCTTGAAGGCAGACCCAGGGAACTGAAACATCTAAGTACCTGGAGGAAGAGAAAGAAAAATCGATTCCCTGAGTAGCGGCGAGCGAAACGGGAAGAGCCCAAACCAAGAGGCTTGCCTCTTGGGGTTGTAGGACACTCTATACGGAGTTACAAAAGAGCGAGTTAGATGAAGCGACTTGGAAAGGTCCGCCAGAGCAGGTAAAAGCCCTGTAGTCGAAAGTTCGTTCTCTCCTGAGTGGATCCTGAGTACGGCGGAACACGTGAAATTCCGTCGGAATCCGGGAGGACCATCTCCCAAGGCTAAATACTACCTAGTGACCGATAGTGAACCAGTACCGTGAGGGAAAGGTGAAAAGCACCCCGGAAGGGGAGTGAAAGAGATCCTGAAACCGTGTGCCTACAAGTAGTTAGAGCCCGTTAATGGGTGATAGCGTGCCTTTTGTAGAATGAACCGGCGAGTTACGATTACGTGCGAGGTTAAGCTTTAGAAGGCGGAGCCGCAGCGAAAGCGAGTCTGAATAGGGCGAATTAGTACGTGGTCGTAGACCCGAAACCAGGTGATCTACCCATGTCCAGGGTGAAGGTGAGGTAACACTTACTGGAGGCCCGAACCCACGCACGTTGAAAAGTGCGGGGATGAGGTGTGGGTAGCGGAGAAATTCCAATCGAACTTGGAGATAGCTGGTTCTCTCCGAAATAGCTTTAGGGCTAGCCTCGTGATGAGAATACTGGAGGTAGAGCACTGTTTGGACTAGGGGGCCATCCCGGTTTACCGAATTCAGACAAACTCCGAATGCCAGATATTTATACACGGGAGTCAGACTGCGAGTGATAAGATCCGTAGTCAAAAGGGAAACAGCCCAGACCACCAGCTAAGGTCCCAAAGTAATCGTTAAGTGGAAAAGGATGTGGCGTTGCACAGACAACCAGGATGTTGGCTTAGAAGCAGCCATCATTTAAAGAGTGCGTAATAGCTCACTGGTCGAGTGACGCTGCGCCGAAAATGTATCGGGGCTAAACGATTCACCGAAGCTGTGGATTGACATCTACGATGTCAGTGGTAGGAGAGCGTTCTAAGTGCGTTGAAGTCAGACCGGAAGGACTGGTGGAGCGCTTAGAAGTGAGAATGCCGGTATGAGTAGCGAAAGACGGGTGAGAATCCCGTCCACCGTATGACTAAGGTTTCCTGAGGAAGGCTCGTCCGCTCAGGGTTAGTCGGGACCTAAGCCGAGGCCGATAGGCGTAGGCGATGGACAACAGGTTGATATTCCTGTACCACCTCCTCACCGTTTGAGAAATGGGGGGACGCAGTAGGATAGGGTAAGCGCGCCGTTGGTTGTGCGCGTCCAAGCAGTAAGGCGTGTGTGTAGGCAAATCCGCACACTGTAACGTTGAGCTGTGATGGCGAGTCCGTATGGACGAAGTTCCTGATTTCACACTGCCAAGAAAAGCCTCTATCGAGGTGAGAGGTGCCCGTACCGCAAACCGACACAGGTAGTCGAGGAGAGAATCCTAAGGTGTGCGAGAGAACTCTCGTTAAGGAACTCGGCAAAATGACCCCGTAACTTCGGGAGAAGGGGTGCTCTTGAGCGTGCAAGCGCATGAGAGCCGCAGTGAATAGGCCCAGGCGACTGTTTAGCAAAAACACAGGTCTCTGCAAAACCGTAAGGTGACGTATAGGGGCTGACGCCTGCCCGGTGCTGGAAGGTTAAGAGGAGTGGTTAGCGCAAGCGAAGCTGCGAATTGAAGCCCCAGTAAACGGCGGCCGTAACTATAACGGTCCTAAGGTAGCGAAATTCCTTGTCGGGTAAGTTCCGACCCGCACGAAAGGCGTAACGATCTGGGCACTGTCTCAACGAGAGACTCGGTGAAATTATAGTACCTGTGAAGATGCAGGTTACCCGCGACAGGACGGAAAGACCCCGTGGAGCTTTACTGTAGCCTGATATTGAATTTTGGTACAACTTGTACAGGATAGGTAGGAGCCAGAGATCTCGGAGCGCCAGCTTCGAAGGAGGCGTCGGTGGGATACTACCCTGGTTGTATTGAAATTCTAACCCATGCCCCTTAGCGGGGCAGGAGACAGTGTCAGGCGGACAGTTTGACTGGGGCGGTCGCCTCCTAAAAGGTAACGGAGGCGCCCAAAGGTTCCCTCAGAATGGTTGGAAATCATTCGTAGAGTGTAAAGGCACAAGGGAGCTTGACTGCGAGACCTACAAGTCGAGCAGGGTCGAAAGACGGGCTTAGTGATCCGGTGGTTCCGCATGGAAGGGCCATCGCTCAACGGATAAAAGCTACCCCGGGGATAACAGGCTTATCTCCCCCAAGAGTCCACATCGACGGGGAGGTTTGGCACCTCGATGTCGGCTCATCGCATCCTGGGGCTGTAGTCGGTCCCAAGGGTTGGGCTGTTCGCCCATTAAAGCGGTACGCGAGCTGGGTTCAGAACGTCGTGAGACAGTTCGGTCCCTATCCGTCGTGGGCGTAGGAAATTTGAGAGGAGCTGTCCTTAGTACGAGAGGACCGGGATGGACACACCGCTGGTGTACCAGTTGTCTTGCCAAAGGCATCGCTGGGTAGCTATGTGTGGACGGGATAAGTGCTGAAAGCATCTAAGCATGAAGCCCCCCTCAAGATGAGATTTCCCATTACGCAAGTAAGTAAGATCCCTCAAAGACGATGAGGTAGATAGGTTCGAGGTGGAAGTGTGGTGACACATGGAGCTGACGAATACTAATCGATCGAGGACTTAACCATAATGTTTGAAACATTCAATGCACGTTTATCCAGTTTTGAAAGAACAAAACCTTTCATATAAGGGTTTCAAGATACGAGTAGTTCGAGGAAGCGATGGAGAGAGGGAAGGAGCGTACTCAAGTACGTGACTGACTGAACGACAGAAGCTGACGCAGTAATACGCCGTGTATTGGAGGTCGAAAATAGTCTAGTGATGATGGCAAAGAGGTCACACCCGTTCCCATACCGAACACGGAAGTTAAGCTCTTTAGCGCCGATGGTAGTTGGGGGCTTCCCCCTGTGAGAGTAGGACGTCGCTAGGCACACAACAGCCACTGAGAAATCAGTGGTTTTTTTGTGCGGAAATAAGTAATTCTATAGCCTTGAATATTCTCGGTCAGGCTAGGTAAAGCTAGTTTTAATCTAAAAAAGCCAATAAAGTAGAGTCCTACCATGAGGTAACTTCCCTTGTATAAAACTTAGGATTTTAACTAGCTATTTGTGAATCTTTATATGGTTCCCTGTTTTGCAACATGACATAGATGCTTCAAAAGCATTCGTAGTATATGCCAACGAATGCTTTTTCTTGCCTCATTTGACTGCAATTTATTTATATTTCGTTTTTAAAGCTCGATTTCGACCCTAGATACTTTTCAAGTTGGTCTCACACAGACGGACATAATATATGTATTTCCCTGAGCGCCCTTGTACTTTTTCACTTGCCTGTAATTTCATGATTCCCAGGTGCAACTCCAGCTCAAAAAGCGAAAGGAACCCCCATATCTACGCTGTTTTCCGAAATAATGATTGCTGTCATATCTTTTTTAATACAAGGAATCGAAATTTACATAATCAATTTCGCCTTGGCATAATTTTGTCTGGAGAATGAAGATAAATTAAATTCTATTTAAGATAAGTGTGAATAGCCCGACGTCCCTTCTGAAACCCTAGCCTAGCAGACCGCCGGTGGAATACGTTTAGAATCATCGAACAGTAGGATAGAAGCACCGACAGGATGGATAGAATAATTGAATCGACTTATTAAAACATCAAACCGATGAATAGAACGTCATGAAGAGAGGTTCGTAGAAGGTTTCGGGAAGCTTCACACTGTGCCTCACCTCAACATTTGATATAGGATTATAGCTTAAAGTAAAAGTTGAACGAGCTTTACTAGCGGATTTAAAGTTAAAAAATTGAATAGATCTATAACACATATCGTTGTCTAATAATGGGGGAAATAAAATGAGGCATAACATTTTTTCTACTGTATCTATTTTATTATTAATGATAACATTTCTTATGTTTGGCTATGATCCAACAAAATGGTATGGTGGCTTTTTTAATTTCCTTTACGATATCAGTATTTTTACGCCATTAATATTAGGGGGACTAGGGATAATTAGCGCAAGTTTTGGCATTAAAGGTGATATCCGTACGGTTCTTATTGTGCTCCATGCTTTTTCATCATGCCTTTTCCTAGGTGCATATGTAAATTCTGTGAGCTAATGTCAAAACATCTGCTGACAAGAGGAACTGAGGCACATCCTGTAAAAACGATTGAGTGACCAACCACGTGTTGCCGCTGCCGCTTCGCTTTCGCGCAGATAAAATCCTGTTGTTGACGCTACGTTGGCACTGCGCTTTCGCACAAAAAACATCTGCCGCTGCCACTTCACTTTCGCGGAGATAAAACCTTTGTGCTGTCGCTACGCTTTCGTACAAAAAGCATTTGTTGGCCTAAAGTCTCTGGCGGATGTCACGGAATTAGAAAGATTTGAAAATCCTTAATAAAGAACTGCAGAGTTTATTCCTGCAGTTCTTTTTACTTTGTCCTCAAAAGTATAATTACTTTGAATTAATAAATCATACATACTAAATGAAGAATCACAAGGTATAATGGAACTCATACGAGGAAAAATAATTGGATACAAGATTGAAAGGGCGAAAGATTTGGGGAAAAAACAAATTTGGTATGAAGTAGAAGAAAACGAGTCAATTGAAGATTGTTTGGCAAGAATGCGTCGAGATGGTTATATGGCAGTGGGACGAAAAGAAGAGCCCGTTTTCCACTTAGTTAATGGAGAACCAACGTATTTACGTCAAAAAATACAATTTAAAGCGATGAACTGTCAAGATTTTGAGTAGATTTGACTAAAATCCGAACGTTTATAAATAGCTAAAATAAAATGTTCGCATTTTGCATTGACGATAGTGAAATCACTTGTTAAAATGTGAGTAGGAAAAACAAATAAGTCCCACATATATGCTAGAGGATTGGCTCTAGTGTCTCTACCCGGCACCGTAAATGCTGGACTATGCGGGAAAGCACTTTTGGCGTGTTACGAGAAGGGATATGTACTGATATGTACATTTGCATATTCTTTTCATAATAAGTCCTCAAGTAAACTGCTTTCACGTGTATGGTAGAGAGTAGTTTATTTGGGGATTTTCTTTGTACAAAAAGTAAAGAATTGCAGTAGCTATTTGAAGAATAGAGGCTTGCACAATATTTGATCATTTTTCTATCGTTTAAAAGGAGCGACAATTCATGAATCCGAAAATCGGTGTGATTATGGGTAGTTCAAGTGACTGGGAAACAATGAAACATGCATGTGATATATTAGACGAATTACAAGTACCGTACGAGAAAAAGGTTGTATCTGCACATCGTACTCCTGATTTAATGTTTGAGTATGCAGAAGCAGCGCGGGAGCGAGGTATTCAAGTAATTATTGCGGGTGCTGGTGGTGCTGCGCATTTACCTGGAATGGTAGCAGCTAAAACAACGTTACCAGTAATCGGTGTACCTGTGCAATCTCGTGCTCTTAACGGTCTTGATTCTCTATTATCAATCGTTCAAATGCCTGGCGGTGTACCTGTAGCAACAGTAGCGATTGGCAAAGCAGGAGCGACTAATGCAGGCTTGCTAGCGGCGCAAATTTTGTCAACAACAGACGCAGAGCTTGCTAATAAACTAGATGCTAGACGTGAAGCCACAAAGCAACAAGTATTGGAAAGCACAGGTGACTTAGTGTGACAAAGATTATTTATCCAGGGCAAACGATAGGCATTATCGGAGGAGGACAGCTTGGCCGTATGATGGCACTTGCTGCTAAAGAAGTAGGCTTTAAAATTGCCGTTCTTGAACCATCAATGGACTCGCCATGTGGACAGGTTGCAGATATACGTATTGTAGCACCATATGATGATGAGGCAGCTTTAGAAGAGCTTGCTGAGGTAAGTGACGTTATAACGTATGAGTTTGAAAATATCGATTACGAAGGCTTAAAACGTTTAACTCAGATTGCTTATGTTCCGCAGGGTCCAGAGCTAGTGCGCATTACTCAAGATCGTGTGACTGAGAAGGAAGCGATTGTGAACGCAGGTTGTCCAGTAGCACCTTATATTGTTGCGAATACATATGAGGAATTAGTAGCCAATATCGATAAGATTGGTTATCCTTGTATAGTCAAAACAGCAAGAGGCGGTTACGATGGCAAAGGGCAGCAGCTTTTAAAATCTGTAGAAGACCTACCATTCGCAAAAGACCTTTTCTCTCATTCACAATGTATTGCTGAGGGATTTGTACCTTTCGCGAAAGAGATATCGGTCATTGTCCAAAGAAACGGTAATGGTGAATCATATTGTCAGCCAGTTGGAGAAAATATTCATGTTCATCATATTTTACACGAAACGATCGTACCGGCCCGTATAAAAGAAGAAACAGCACTGGCTGCAGAAAGAGAAGCCTTGAAGATTGCTGATTACTTACATTTAGTAGGGACACTAGCTGTAGAAATGTTTGTATTAGAAGATGGTGGAATCGTAATTAATGAATTAGCACCAAGACCTCATAATTCAGGTCACTATTCAATCGAAGCATGTAATGTTTCACAGTTCCATCAGCATATTCGCGCTATTTGTGGTTGGCCACTACGTAAACCACAACTTTGGGCACCATCTATTATGGTAAATGTTTTAGGGCAGCATGTAATGCCACTGAGTAACTCAATTGCTAAATATCCTGAATGGTCTATACATCTTTATGGGAAAGCTGAAGCTAAGGTGAACCGTAAGATGGGCCACGTAACGATTATGACAAAAAACTTAGAAGAAACACTACAACAAATCGAGAGTTCTGGCATTTGGTCAGAATAGAAGGAGAAACGCAATGATCGAACGTTACACAAGACCCGAAATGGGCGCAATTTGGACAGAACAAAATAAATATCAAGCTTGGCTAGAAGTTGAAATTTTAGCATGTGAGGCTTGGGCAGAATTAGGCGACATTCCAAAAGAAGATGTAGCTAAAATACGTGAAAATGCTTCATTTGATGTAAATCGTATTTTAGAGATTGAGCAAGAAACTCGTCATGATGTTGTAGCATTCACTCGTGCCGTATCTGAAACACTTGGTGAAGAGCGAAAATGGGTGCACTATGGTTTAACTTCAACGGACGTAGTTGACACGGCCCTTTCTTATTTAATTAAACAAGCGAATGATATTTTACGTAAAGACATCGTGAATTTCATTGATATTATAGCAGCGAAAGCAAAAGAGCATAAGCATACGGTCATGATGGGACGTACACATGGTGTTCATGCTGAGCCAACGACTTTTGGTTTAAAACTAGGTTTATGGTATGAAGAAATGAAGCGTAACCTTGAGCGCTTTGAAGCGGCAGCAAAAGTAATTGAAACAGGGAAAATGTCTGGAGCAGTTGGAACATATGCCAATATCGATCCTCGAGTTGAGCAATATGTATGCGATAAATTAGGACTTACAGCATCACCTATTTCAACACAAACATTGCAACGTGATCGCCATGCACAGTATTTAGGTGCTTTGGCATTAATCGCAACATCAATAGAAAAATTTGCAACAGAAATTCGCGGCTTGCAGAAATCTGAAACGCGAGAAGTTGAAGAAGCCTTTGCAAAAGGGCAAAAAGGTTCGTCAGCGATGCCGCATAAACGTAATCCAATCGGGTCTGAAAATATGGTTGGGTTGTCACGTTTAATGCGTGGTTATATGGTGACGGCTTATGAAAACGTAGCTTTATGGCATGAACGTGATATTTCACATTCATCTGCAGAGCGCGTCATTTTACCGGATGCAACGATTACACTGAACTATATGTTAAATCGCTTCGGTAACCTTGTGAAAAACTTAACAGTATTCCCTGAAAACATGAAACGTAATATGGGTCGCACATTCGGTTTAATTTACTCTCAACGTATTCTATTAGCACTTATCGATAAAGGATTAGTGCGTGAGGAAGCGTATGATACAGTACAACCTTTAGCGATGCAGGCGTGGGACGAGCAAGTGCAGTTCCGTACGTTAGTCGATGCAAGTGAAAAAATTACATCTCATTTAACGAAGGAAGAGCTAGATGAGTGCTTCGACTACAACTACCATTTACAGCATGTAGACATGATTTTTGAACGTCTTGGACTTAACTAAGTAGAGCCACTAGCGGATGTTACAGAATTGAATCGTTGTACGATCGATTCAATTCTGAACCCGCATGTATTTCATAATATCCAGGGGGAATAACGAAATGACTAAAGGTCAACTTTTGTATGAAGGTAAAGCAAAAAAATTGTATACAACAGAGGAGCCAAATGTTCTACTCGTTGAGTACAAGGATAGTGCAACAGCATTTAATGGTGAGAAAAAAGAAGAGATTGAAGGAAAAGGCATATTAAACAATCGCATTACTTCGTTAATTTTCGAAAAATTACAAGCTTACGGAATTGCGTCACATTTCGTGAAACAATTGTCTGATACGCAACAGCTTGTAAAACAGGTAGATATTATTCCGATTGAGGTCGTTGTTCGTAATATAGCGGCTGGTAGCTTAGCGAAACGCCTTGGCTTTGAGGAAGGTTCACCATTAAAACGCCCAATCGTTGAGTTTTATTATAAAGACGACGAGCTTGGTGATCCGCTCATTTCAACGGAACATATTGATGCACTTGATCTTGCAACTCCTGAAGAAGTGACAGCCATTTATGACGGTGCACTAGCTGTTAACAAAGTGCTACAGCCAATATTTGCAGATGTCAACGTTACGCTAATTGACTTTAAATTAGAGTTCGGACGTGACCATGACGGAAATGTACTACTGGCAGATGAAATATCACCAGATACTTGCAGACTTTGGGATGCTACTACAAAGCAAAAGTTAGACAAAGATGTCTTTCGTAGAGACCTTGGTAATTTAACTGAAGTTTATACTATTATACTTTCTAGACTCGGAGGCAAATAACAATGAAAAAAGTTAAAATTTACGTAACATTACGCGAGAGCATTCTTGATCCACAAGGTTCAGCCGTACAAGGTTCTTTAGTAAAAATGGGTTACGCTGAAGTAGAAGATTTACGTATCGGTAAATATCTTGAACTAACAATTAAAGATACAGAACGTGACATTGATACTCTAGTAAAAGAAATGTGTGAAAAGGTTTTAACTAACGTTGTAATCGAAGACTACCGTTACGAAGTCGAGGAGGCTAACTAATCATGAAATTCGCAGTACTCGTATTCCCTGGGTCAAACTGTGATATCGATATGTATCATGCGATTAAAGACGAGCTAGGTGAAGAAGTAGAATATGTATGGCATACAGAAACAGATTTAAGTAGCTTTGATGGTATTTTAGTTCCAGGAGGCTTCTCATACGGGGATTATCTTCGCTGTGGTGCGATGGCAAACCAATCTAATATTATGGCAGAGGTCAAGAAAGCAGCGGATGCTGGAAAGCCAGTATTAGGAGTATGTAATGGATTCCAAATCTTAACTGAAGCAGGTTTATTACCAGGTGCATTACTTCGCAACAAAAATTTAAAATTCATGTGCCGTACAATCCAGCTTAAGGTTGAGAACAACAATACATTATTTACAAACCAATATGAACAAGGTCAAATGATCAATATTCCAATCGCACATGGTGAAGGCAACTACTACTGTGATGAGGAAACGCTACAAAAATTAAAAGACAACAATCAAATCGTATTCACGTACTCAGGTGAAAATCCAAACGGTTCTTTAGAAGATATCGCGGGGATTGTAAACGAGCGCGGCAATGTATTAGGTATGATGCCTCACCCAGAGCGAGCTGTTGATGCACTAGTGGGCGGAGCAGACGGTCTAGCAGTATTTAAATCAATTGTGAAGCAGTGGAGGGAAAATCATGTCAACAACTAAGTTTGAGCCAACAGCACAGCAAATTAAAGATGAAAAGCTATACGCTGGTATGGGGATGTCAGACGAAGAATTTGCAATGGTAGAAGGTATTTTAGGACGTCTACCAAACTGGACAGAGACAGGTCTTTTCTCAGTAATGTGGTCTGAGCACTGCTCATACAAAAATTCAAAACCAGTGTTACGTAAATTCCCTACAAAGGGTCCTCAAGTTTTACAAGGTCCAGGTGAAGGTGCTGGGATTGTAGATATTGGTGACGAACAAGCAGTTGTATTTAAAATGGAATCACATAACCACCCATCGGCAATCGAGCCATATCAAGGTGCTGCAACGGGTGTTGGTGGTATTATCCGTGACGTTTTCTCGATGGGGGCACGTCCAATAGCGATGCTGAACTCACTACGTTTTGGCGAATTAAAATCAGCGCGTGGTAAATATTTATTTGAAGAGGTAGTTGCTGGTATCGCAGGTTACGGTAACTGTATCGGGATTCCTACTGTAGGTGGCGAGATTCAATTTGATCCTTGTTATGAAGGCAATCCACTTGTTAATGCAATGTGTGTAGGTTTAATTGACCATAAAGATATTCAACGTGGAATCGCAGCTGGCGTAGGAAATACAGTAATGTATGTTGGCGCAAAAACAGGTCGTGATGGTATCCATGGTGCAACATTCGCATCTGAAGAGTTAACAGAAGAATCAGAGAACCAACGTCCTGCAGTCCAAGTAGGGGATCCATTCATGGAGAAACTTTTACTTGAAGCGTGTTTAGAAGTAGTAAAATCTGACGCTCTAGTAGGTATTCAAGATATGGGGGCTGCTGGTCTAACTTCTTCATCAGCAGAAATGGCTTCTAAGGCTGGTTCTGGCGTAGAAATGAACTTAGACTTAGTTCCACAACGTGAGACAGGCATGACAGCCTATGAAATGATGCTATCTGAATCTCAGGAGCGTATGCTACTTGTTGTGAAAAAAGGTCGCGAAGATGAAATTAAAGCGATCTTTGATAAATATGATTTAGATGCTGTGGCAATTGGTCGAGTGACAGATGATAAAATGCTTCGCTTATTACACAATGGTGAAGTTGTAGCTGAAGTACCTGCTGATGCACTTGCAGAAGATGCACCAGTTTATCATAAGCCATCTGCAGAGCCTGCTTACTATGGTGAGTTCCAAGCGATGGAAAACATTGAACCAGTTGTAACAGATAACAAAGAAACATTAAATGCACTTTTAAAAGCGCCAACAATCGCTTCAAAAGAGTGGGTTTACGATCAATATGATTATCAAGTACGTACATCAACAGTCGTTGCACCAGGTTCTGATGCAGCAGTTATCCGTGTTCGCGGTACAAACAAAGGCTTAGCGATGACGACAGACTGTAACTCTCGTTATATTTACCTAGATCCAGAGGTGGGCGGTGCTATTGCTGTAGCAGAGGCAGCTCGTAATATTGTAGCAACTGGTGGTACACCATTAGCGATTACTGACTGCTTAAACTTCGGTAATCCTGAGAAACCAGAAATCTTCTGGCAAATTGAAAAATCAGCTGATGGTATTTCAGCAGCTTGTACGGCACTGAATGCACCTGTAATCGGTGGTAACGTATCTCTTTATAACGAACGTTCTGGAGAAGCGGTTTACCCAACACCAACAATCGGTATGGTTGGTCTAATTGAAGATTTAGCACATGTAACAACACAAGAAGTGAAGGCTACTGGCGATGTAGTATTTGTGATCGGTGATACAAAAACTGAATTTGGTGGGTCTGAGCTTCAAAAATTATTAAATAATGGGGTTATTTCAGGAAAAGCACCAGCTATTGACTTGGATATTGAAGCTGCACGTCAACAAGCATTGCTAAAAGCAATTAAAGCAGGAATCGTACAATCTGCACATGATGTAGCAGAAGGTGGTCTTGCAGTAGCGCTTGCTGAAACAACATTTGGCGCAAATGGCTTAGGTGTTGAGGTTACATTAACTGGCTCTGCAACTACAGCATTATTTAGTGAAACACAATCTCGTTTCGTTGTATCAGTAAAAGAAGAAAATGCAGCTGAATTTGTAGAGATTGTAAAAGATGCACAAAAAATCGGTGTCGTAACAAACAATGCGCTAGTTAAAATTAACGGTGACAACGGTGTGCTTGTAGAAGGTACAGTGGAGGAATTCCGTTCTAATTGGAAAGGAGCAATCCCATGCTTGCTGAACTCAGAGGCTTAAACGAAGAATGTGGGGTGTTTGGTATTTGGGGTAACCCAAGTCCAGCACACCTTAGTTATTACGGGCTTCATGCTCTTCAACACCGTGGCCAAGAAGGCGCAGGAATTGTCGTTTCTGACGGGCAGCATCTTCGCGCGGTGAAAGGCGAAGGACTAGTTAATGATGTTTTCAACGAAGAGAAATTAAAGGCGGTTAACGGAAAAGCAGCCATTGCTCATGTTCGTTATACGACTGCCGGTGGAGGCGGTATTGAAAATGTACAACCGTTATTATTCCACTCCTCAACTGGTAGCCTTTCAATTGCTCATAACGGTAACTTAGTCAATGCAACGCATTTAAAACAGTATTTAGAGCGACAAGGTAGTATTTTTCATTCTAGCTCTGATACAGAAGTGCTAGCGCATCTTATTAAGAAAAGCTCGCATTCACCATTCCGTGCAAAGGTGAAAAATGCCCTTTCATTATTAAAGGGTGCGTATTCATTCTTAATTATGACGAAAGATGAAATGCTTGTTGCACGTGATCCACATGGTTTACGTCCATTATCTCTTGGAAAGCTAGGAGATGGCTGGGTTGTAGCCTCTGAAACTTGTGCATTTGATTTAATAGGTGCGGAATTTGTTCGATCTGTTGAACCAGGTGAGTTATTAATTATTAACGACGAGGGTGTCAAATCTGATCGTTTCGCAGATATGAATAAACGTGCAATGTGCGCGATGGAGTACGTTTATTTAGCACGTCCTGACTCTGATATTGATGGTATTAACGTTCATATGGCACGTAAACGTATGGGGAAACAGCTTGCTCGTGAATGTGCACACATTGAAGCTGATGTTGTAACTGGTGTACCTGATTCAAGTATTTCTGCAGCTATCGGCTTTGCAGAGGAAAGTGGTATCCCATATGAGCTGGGTCTTATTAAAAATCGTTATGTAGGTCGTACATTTATTCAACCAACACAGGAATTACGTGAACGCGGTGTGAAAATGAAGCTTTCTCCAGTTGTTCAAGTCGTAAAAGGTAAACGAGTAGTGATGGTGGATGATTCAATCGTTCGTGGTACAACTTCACGACGTATTGTAAAAATGTTAAAAGATGCAGGCGCGGCAGAAGTACATGTTGTCATTTCTTCACCACCAATGACGGATCCTTGCTATTATGGCATCGATACTTCAACGCATGAGGAACTGATTGCATCGAGCCACAATGTAGAGGAAATCCGTGACGCGATAGGAGCCGATTCATTAACATTCCTTTCCGTTGAAGGTATGGTAGAGACGATTGCAAGACCATATGAAGATGAAAACCGTGGACTATGCTTAGCTTGTTTTACAGGCAAATATCCAACGGAAATTTTTCCAGATACAATCTTACCACATGAAAAAGAACTATTACGTTAAGAAAAACATCTAACTATGCCTAGCTATTTTAGATTCAGATGTGCTAAGGCAATTTGGATGATAAGGAGGAACTCTGCGTGTCAAAAGCATATGAACAAGCAGGTGTAAATATTGAAGCGGGCTATGAAGCCGTAAAACGAATGAAGTCTCACGTTGAACGTACAAACCGTCTAGGTGTGATGGGAACGTTTGGTGGCTTTGGTGGTATGTTTGACTTGTCAGAACTAAATCTTAAGGAACCTGTTCTTATTTCAGGTACAGATGGTGTTGGGACAAAGCTAAAGCTAGCATTTATGGTGGACAAGCATGACACGATTGGTGTGGACTGTGTAGCGATGTGTGTCAATGATATTGTAGCGCAAGGTGCTGAACCACTTTACTTTTTAGACTATGTAGCTCTTGGAAAGGCTGAGCCAGCGAAAATTGAACAAATTGTAAAAGGCGTTGCGGATGGCTGTGTGCAATCTGGTGCGGCATTAATCGGTGGTGAAACTGCAGAGATGCCTGGTCTTTACGAAGAAGATGAGTATGATTTGGCTGGTTTTGCAGTAGGAGCTTGTGAAAAATCTGCCATCGTAACAGGTGAGAACATCGTAGAAGGTGATGTGCTTGTTGGTATTGCTTCAAGTGGTGTGCATTCAAATGGTTACTCATTAGTACGAAAAATTGTCTTTGCTGATCATAATTACGCTGTTGATTCCATTGTGGAAGGCTTTGAGGATCTTGGTCCTATCGGGGAAGCTTTGTTGGTGCCAACAAAACTATATGCAAAACCTGTGCTTGCAGCTTTAAAAGCAGCAGACGTTCATGGCTGTGCACATGTAACTGGCGGTGGCTTTTATGAAAATCTACCTCGTATGATGCCTGAAGGTTTAGCAACTGAAATTGACTTAGGTGCTTGGCCTGTCTTACGTATATTTGAGTTTTTAAAAGAAAAAGGACAGCTAGAAGACAAAGATTTATATAATGTCTTTAACATGGGTATTGGCTTCGTTTTAGCTGTACCAGCAGATGAAGTAGATAAAGTGCTTGCAACAGTAGAAGCAAATGGAGAAAAGGCATATAAAATCGGTCGCGTTGTGAAAGGCGATGGTGTTGTATTCAATGGCTCACATGATGGGAGTTTAGTGTAATGACTGCACCAACTAAAATTGCCGTTTTTGCTTCAGGCAGCGGTAGTAACTTTCAGGCCATTCAAGAGGCCATTGAACGTGGCGAACTGAATGCAAAGGTCGAACTTGTTGTTACAGATAAGCCTGGTGCGTATGTAGTTACACGTGCTGAAAACTTTAATATACCAGTGCTAGCTTTAAGTCCAAAAGAGTTTGCTTCAAAAGCAGATTATGAGACTGCTATAATCGAGGCTCTTCATGAATGTCATGTGGAATGGATCGTGCTTGCAGGTTATATGCGCTTAATTAGTGACGTATTACTAACGGCATATCCACAGCGCATTGTGAATATTCATCCTTCACTATTACCAGCTTTCCCTGGAAAGGATGCCATCGGCCAAGCGATGGAACATGGCGTCAAGATAACAGGCGTAACTGTGCATTTTGTAGATGAAGGTATGGACACAGGCCCTATTATTGCACAAGCGGCAGTGTCAGTTGTTGATGGTAATCGTGAGGCAACAGAAACGGCAGTTCATAAGGAAGAGCATGTACTATATACAAAAGCTTTACAGCAGTTATTAAAGTAATTCAGTGGTGAGGAGTTAGGTCTTCTGGAACAATACAGCCTAACTCTACTCTATCAATAATAGCAAGACATATTCGTGGCAAACACGATGAAAATTAGGAGGATATCGTTGTGACAAAACGTGCATTAATCAGTGTTTCCAATAAAGATGGTATTTTAGAATTTGCAAAAGAATTAGTAGCATTAGGTTATGAAATTTTATCAACTGGTGGTACGAAAAAAATGTTACAAGACAATAATGTTGCCGTAACAGCAGTAGATGAAGTAACTAAATTCCCTGAAATTCTAGATGGTCGTGTAAAAACGTTAAATCCAATGATTCATGGTGGATTATTAGGAAAGTTTGATGACGCGTCTCATCAAGCACAAATGAATGAGCATGGAATTGAGCCAATTGAGATTGTTTGTGTTAATCTTTACCCGTTCGTTGAAACAATTTCAAAGCCTAATGTAACATGGGACGATGCGATCGAAAATATTGATATCGGTGGTCCAACAATGTTACGTTCTGCAGCAAAAAACCATCAATATGTTACAGTCATTGTAGATAGCAATGACTATGCGAACGTATTAGAGGAACTAAAGGCACAGGGTGCAACGACAATTGAAACACGTCGTAAGTTAGCTGCGAAAGTTTTCCGTCACACAGCCGCTTATGATTCATATATATCAAACCACTTAACAGAAGAAGAGTTCCCTGAGAGCTTAACAATGACATATGAATTAAAACAGAACTTACGCTATGGAGAGAATCCTCATCAAAAAGCCGCTTTCTATCAAAAACGTCTGGGCTCTGAATTCTCATTAGCTTATGCAACGCAACTACATGGTAAAGAATTATCATACAACAATATTCAAGATGGGAATGCAGCATTACAAATTGTAAAAGAGTTTGAAATGCCTGCAGCAGTAGCTGTAAAGCATATGAACCCTTGTGGTGTTGGTACAGGTGAAACTTTAGAAGAGGCATTTGATAAAGCATACGAAGCAGACTCAACTTCAATTTTTGGTGGCATTATTGCATTAAACATGGAAGTAGATGCAGCAACTGCTGAAAAATTAAGCCATATCTTTTTAGAAATTATTATTGCACCATCATTCTCTCAAGAAGCACTTGATATTTTAACGAAGAAGAAGAATATTCGCTTATTAACAATTCCTTTCGAGCAAGCAAAACAAGATCAATTCAATGTAGTATCGGTTGAAGGTGGTCTTCTTGTACAAGAACCAGATCGCTATGGATTTGCAAATGCAGATATTAAAGTAGTGACAGACCGTGAACCGACAGCACAAGAATGGGAAGCATTACAACTTGGCTGGGCAGTTGTGAAACATGTGAAATCAAACGCAATCGTTGTGACGGATTCTCAAATGACTCTTGGTGTTGGTGCTGGTCAAATGAACCGTGTTGGAGCGGCTAAAATCGCTTTTGAGCAAGCTGGAGAAAAGGCAAAAGGTGCAGCATTAGCATCAGACGCATTCTTCCCAATGAACGATACAGTAGAAGCGGCTGCAGCGGCGGGCATTACAGCTATTATTCAACCAGGTGGATCTATTAAAGACCAGGATTCCATCGATAAAGCAAATGAGTACGGTATTACAATGGTATTCACTGGCGTACGTCATTTCAAACACTAATTAGAATATGTTAAAAACTAGACCGAGATGTTGGCTCATCTCGGTCTTACTTACAAATAGGAGGATTCCCTAAAATGAACGTATTAGTAATTGGAAGTGGCGGTCGTGAGCATGCTATCGCTAAACAATTTAATATTTCACCATCTGTCAATAAAGTATTTGTAGCACCTGGTAATGACGGTATGAGAGGCGATGCAGAAATCGTTGCTATTGATACAATGGATTTTGCAGGACTAGCACAATTTGCGAAAGAAAATGCAGTAGATTTAACTTTTGTTGGTCCTGAGCAACCACTTGCTGAAGGAATCGTGGATTTCTTTACTACTCGTGGCTTACGAGTATTTGGTCCAACAAAGGCAGCAGCACAAATCGAAAGCAGTAAATCATACGCTAAGGATATTATGAATAAATATCAGATCCCAACAGCAGCCCATGAAACGTTCACTGAAGCAGATAAGGCTATAGCATATATTAAAGAACAAGGTGCACCAATTGTGATCAAGGCAGACGGTTTGGCTGCTGGTAAAGGTGTAGTTGTAGCAATGACTGAAGATGAAGCCATTGAAGCTGTACAAGATATGATAGGTAACCAACGCTTTGGAGAATCATCTTCTCGTGTTGTTATTGAAGAATTCCTAGACGGGGAAGAATTCTCCTTTATGTCATTTGTCCATAAAGGACAGATTTATCCAATGGTCATTGCTCAGGACCACAAACGTGCATATGATGGCGATAAAGGACCTAACACTGGTGGTATGGGAGCCTATTCACCAGTACCTCAAATTTCACAAGAAGTAGTGGACGTTGCTTATCAAACAATTGTTGAGCCAACGGTAAAGGGTATGGAGGCAGATGGTGTATCGTTTACAGGGATCCTATATGCAGGATTGATTTTAACGAAAAACGGTCCGAAGGTGATTGAGTTTAATGCACGCTTTGGAGATCCAGAAACACAAGTAGTTTTACCACGTATGGCATCTGACTTTGGTGAATTTATGATGGCATTAATGGATGAAAAGCCATTCGATCTACAATGGTCTGAAGAAGCAATGCTTGGTGTGGTTATAGCTGCAGAAGGTTATCCTGGGGACGTTGCAAAAGGAAATGCATTACCTAACTTAGAGGCTCTTTCAGCTTCACATGCAGTATTCCATGCAGGTACAAAGCATGTCGATGGGAAGTTTGTCGGTAATGGTGGCCGCGTTTTATTAGTTGGAGCAAAAGCATCTACTTTAAAAGAAGCACAAGAAAAAGTTTACGCAGGCATTGCAACAGAAAAATGGGACAATTTCTTCTTCCGTAAAGATATCGGCTGGCGCACGTTTAAGTAGTATAATATCAGGCGTGTCGACTTCGAAAATATAAGTTGTTTATAGGCGCCCATTCTAGTTGATTGTAGTGGAGTCTGGGCGTTGGGAATCAGCGTCACAGATGAGACCTTGGAGCAAAGCGAATAGGGGAACGATAGTTGGCGAGCGGTAATTAACCCCTCGTTGTGGTAATATGTCATACAAGTATTTTTAATAAATTTTGGTCCATCATCGTAATTTAGAGATGACATTTTGTTAAAACGTATGCCATGCAAATAGTTGATTGTAGTGGAGGCTAGGCGACTCCTTGGGGATTAGCGTCACAGATGAGACCCTGGAGCGAGCAACGCGAGTGAAGCGGCTCATCGGACGCCCCCAGGAAAGCGCCTAGCCGGAACGGAAATCAACCCTACGCTTAAATTAAATATATAATTTTTCATACTTTGAAACTTCTTATTGTTTTCAAACGTATGATGGATAAGGGAAGAGCCGTCTCAAAAATACAGTTGAGACGGCTCCTTTGACTAAGAAGGATTTTGTGCTTTATTTGTAGAATTTTTATTGACTGAGGAATTTTGAGTTGAAGTGCTGGCGTCAGGTTGCTTTGCAGTAGTAGCAGTTGATGCTGACGTATTTCCAGATATAGCAGAGGAGAAATCCTTCATGAGTTTATCGATTTGTTCAGATGACATAGGATTTTGGCCGCTGAACATACTTTGCATAGAAGAGTTGCCGGTGCTATTGTTATTGCTGTTGCCCATAGAATTCTCCATACAAGAGCTCATTAAAGCTTTAGTTGGGCAGTATTTGAAGATACCCTCAGCCATTTTCATGGCACCTAATGCAATCATTAATCGACCTTTCGTACAATCAGGATTTCTTGAGACCTTGGCGATTCCATATGCCGTCATACTTGTACCCATGGCAAATCGACAGAAGGCATTTTTTTCACTTAAGTTAGCTTGTTGCATCATCATATTTCCTCCTTTAGTCATTGTGGAAAAAATAAAGCGGGGGGCACTTTGCTTTATGAAAGTGCTGTGTTACGATTGAAACAAGATGATTGCATAAAGGACTATTTTTAGGGAAAAAAGCGTTTATGCAGTAGTAGTATGTGATTTCAAGTTGAATTTACACAATGAAATTTTACGTAATTTAGGAAGGAGCGAATAGAATGGATCCAGTATGGAAAATAACAGAATTACGCCAACAATTAGCTGTTATTGATGGCAAAAAAGCACCAGATATTGTTTTAAAAAATGCACGTTATTTACATAGCATGCTCAAACAATGGATAGTAGGGAACATTTGGATTTTAGGAGACCGTATTGTCTATGCTGGTGATAGAATGCCTCCGTTATTAGAAGGGACAGAAGTGGTCGATTGTACGAATAAAATAATCGTACCAGGATATATTGAACCACATGTTCATCCGTTCCAATTATATCATCCACAATCTTTTGCTGATTTTTGTGGACAGCTCGGAACTACAACTTTTATTTCTGATAATTTAAGCTTCGTTTTATCTTTAGAAAATAAGAAAGCGTTTTCAATACTGAATGATTTGAAAAAGCTACCATTTTCATTTTATTGGTGGACACGTTTCGATTCACAAACTGAAATGGAACAAGAGGAAGAAATTTTCTCTAATACATCCATTTTAGAATGGTTAGAGCGAGATGATGTTTTACTTGGTGGCGAATTAACAGGCTGGCCAAGGTTGTTACATGGTGATGACCAAATGCTATATCGTATGCAAATGGCTAAGGGCTATGGGAAAAAAATAGAAGGGCACTTCCCAGGAGCATCAGAACGAACTTTAGCACGTATGAAGCTACTTGGTGCAGATGGTGATCATGAAGCTATGACAGTGGAAGAAGTGGAACGACGTATTATGCAAGGATATGCTGTGACATTGCGTCATTCTTCCATTCGCCCAGATTTACCAAATTTGTTGAAGGGAATCGTTGAAAAAGAGCTACCTATTTTTGACCATTTAATGATGACAACAGATGGCTCACCACCGTCATTCCATGAGGATGGTGTGATGGATAAATGTATTCAGGTAGCCTTAGATGCAGGTGTAGCACCAATAGATGCCTATCAAATGGCATCCTATAATGTGGCTTGCTATTATAATATGTCCAACCTACATGGCTTTATCGCAACTGGTCGATTTGCTTCACTCAACATTTTACAAGATGAATGGCATCCAGTTCCTGAAAGCGTACTATCAAAAGGAGTTTGGTTAAAACGCGATGGAGAGCAAGTGCAAAGGCTTGCGGCAATTGATTATTCAGCGTTACCTGAATTTAATTTAGATTTTTCATTAACGTCACATGATTTTCAATTCTCGATGCCGTTTGGAATTGAGCTAATCAATGATGTTATTACGAAACCATATAACTCGTTAATTACTAGAGAAGGGCAGCTAGCAAATCATGATGAATGCTATTTAATGCTCATCAATAGAGAAGGTAATTGGCATGTTAACACGATGATTAAAGGCTTTGCTACTAGTGTTCAAGGCTTTGCCTCATCTTATTCGTATACAGGCGACATTTTACTTATCGGAAAAAATAAAGAAGATATGATCAAAGCCTTTGAAGAGATGAAGGCAATGCGTGGTGGTATCGTACTTGTTGAAAAAGGAGAAGTAGTTTCTGCTATACCATTGACTATTGGCGGTTTTTTATATGATGGCGATGTTAAGGAGTTAACAGAAAAAGAGAAGAACTTAAAACAAGCATTGGCAGAACGCGGTTACCACTTAGGAGACGCCATTTATTCTTTAGTGTTTTTACAATCTACTCATTTACCATATATCCGTATAACACCAAAAGGGATTTTTGATGTTATGAAGAATAAGTTATTATTACCAGCAGTTATGCGCTAGTTAAAGTTTCACTATAGCGTTTCAATGGATAAAAGGAGAGTAATACTTGTGTTCAAATCAAAAAAACTATTTATAGCCGTGGCCTTTAGTACCTTGTTGATAGGGGGATGTTCAAAGGATTCGTCGGAAGTGAAAGAAGACGATACGAAAAAGGCTGATGAAGAACCAGCTGTTGAAGAAACTATAAATGAAGAGACGAATTTTGCTCCATTGACAGGTGAGGCTGTTAAGGAAGAAATCACACAACGCCCAATTATTGTTACTATTAATAATCATCCAGCAGCACGTCCGCAATCAGGTATAGGTGCAGCAGATATTATTTATGAAATGTTAGCAGAAGGCAATGTCACTCGTCTTTTAGCAGTCTATCAAAGTGAACTGCCAGAAAATATAGGGCCTGTTCGCAGTGCTCGCTCTTATTTTGTTGATCTTGCAAAGGGCTATGATGCATTTTATGTAGCTCATGGCTACAGCCCAGAGGCAAAATCTTTGCTTAGTAATAATGTAGTCGACAATATAAATGGTATGGATTATGATGGTACACTTTTTAAACGTTCAAAAGATCGTGTTGCTCCACACAACTCGTATATTACGTCTGAAAATATATTAAATGGAGCTGAAAAAGTGGACGCTTCAATGATTTACCGTGAAAAAGTAAGTCAGGCTTTTTATGAACCCGATGAACGTGGTAAAATAGGCAATGAAACAAGTCAAATTGACATTTACTACGGAAATAGTGAGTATTTCCATAATTCATATGTATATGATCATGAAAGTAATCGTTATGGACGACAATCGGCTGGCGTTGACACAAAGGATATGTTATCAGGCGAAACATTATCATTGGCAAATGTTCTATTTTTTGAAATGCAACATCAAACGATTGATAATGAGGGACGCCAAGAAATTGATTTAACTTCTGGTGGAAATGCGTATGTATTTCAAAATGGCTATATGAGAGAAGTCAAATGGTCTAATATTGATGGAATACCGATGGCTGTAGAAGAGTCTGGGGAGCTTGTAAAGCTAGTACCAGGGAAGTCTTGGGTGCATTTCGTACCATCTTCACCAGGGTTACAAGCAATGGTGAAAACGCAGCCTTAAAGGGAGGAAAATTGCATGCAAATCGAAAAAATTCGAGGGCATCAAACAGATCAATTATTTAAAGCAGTGTTGGAGCTAAAAGACATCGAAGAATGCTATAAATTTTTTGATGATTTATGTACGATTAGTGAAATTCAATCGCTGGCACAACGCTTTGAGGTTGCGCATTTACTACGTTTAAAGAAAACCTACGAATCCATTAAAAAGGAAACAGGCGCAAGTACAGCGACTATTTCACGTGTACGTCGTTGCTTTGATTATGGGAATGATACATACGATGAAATGCTAGGTCGTTTGTATCCAGATGAGAAGCCGTTTCAAGCACCAAAAGAATAGTAGGTAAAGAGGCTGGGTAGAGGTTCTGCTCAGTCTTTTTCATTTTTTTGTCGACAGTCATAAGCTATACTTGTAAACGAATAGATAGAAAATGATAGGTGGTAAAATAGATGGATTATTTAGAATGGAGACATGTGTTCAAGCTAGACCCAGCGAAAGATATTTCAGATGAGGCACTAGAAAGAATTTGTGAATCAGGTACAGATGTCATTTTAGTTGGTGGAACAGATGGTGTAACATTAGACGGCGTATTAGATTTGCTTGTCCGTGTACGACGCTTTGAAGTACCAATTGCACTTGAAATTTCTACAATTGATTCAGTAACACCAGGTTATGATTATTATTTCATACCGACAGTGTTAAATAGTGATGATCCAAAGTGGATAAAAAATTTACACCATGAAGCCATTAAGGAATATGGAGATATTATGGTGTGGGATGAATTAGTAGCGGAAGGGTATTGTATTTTAAACCCGGCCTGTAAAGTAGCAGAAGTAACGAATGCGAAAACGGATGTATCAATTGATGATGTTGTCGCCTATGCACGAATGGCTGAAAATTTCTTCAGATTGCCTGTGTTTTATGTAGAGTATAGCGGTACTTATGGCGATATTGAGGTTGTAAGTGCTGTGAAAAACGAACTGAAAAATACGAGACTGTTTTACGGTGGCGGTATTACATCTGCTAAGCAAGCATCTGAAATGGCAAAATATGCTGATACTGTAGTAGTGGGTAATATTATTTATGAAGATTTAAAAGCTGCACTTGCGACTGTTAAGGCTGTAAAAAATACGATATAATTTAACTTCTTTCAGCAGAAGTTTCCCCACCTCTATAGGGGTGAGATGAATACGGATTTAAGTTACTTTTCAGTGGGTGTCCAAACACCTGTACCTGTCGCTACGCTTTCGGTACAAAAGACACCTGCTGAAAGAAGTTAAAGCCTCCGGCGGATGTCACAGAATCGGAAAGGAGTTCTTTGTGCAAGCACAAAGCCGATTCCGGACGCAATTATGCCGAGGCATAATTGATGAAAAAACGTTTGTAAGGCGGTGCGAAATGGAGCAGTTAACGAAAAACTTATTAGCAGGTATGAACCCTGAGCAGGAAAATGCGGTAAAAACAACTGAAGGACCGTTGTTGATTATGGCAGGTGCAGGATCGGGGAAAACGCGTGTATTAACACATCGTATTGCATATTTAGTAATCGAAAAAGAAGTATATCCATCAAAGATTTTAGCAATCACATTTACAAATAAAGCGGCACGTGAAATGCGAGAGCGTATTGATGGCATTCTCGGTAACGGAACTGGCGATAGTATGTGGGTGTCAACATTCCACTCGATGTGTGTGCGTATTTTACGACGTAATATTGATCAGCTTGGGATATCACGTAACTTTTCAATTTTAGATTCTACCGATCAGCTATCAGTTGTCAAAAATGTTATGAAGGATGAAAATATTGACACGAAGCGTTTTGAACCACGTGCGGTTTTAAATGCGATTAGTTCAGCAAAAAACGAATGTATAGCTGCAGACGATTATGCAGGTCAAATCAATGAAAATAATCCTTACGAAAAAACGATTGCTCGTGTTTATAAAGGTTATGAAAAAAGACTACGCCGCAATCAATCCCTCGATTTTGATGACTTAATAATGACAACTATTACATTATTCAAGCGTGTACCAGAAGTGCTTGAATACTATCAAAATAAATTTCAATATATTCATGTGGATGAATATCAGGATACGAATAAATCCCAATATTTACTAGTGCAGTTACTTGCGAAAAAATTTAAAAATATTTGTGTTGTTGGGGATTCAGACCAATCGATTTATCGTTGGCGTGGTGCAGATATTGGCAATATTCTGTCATTCGAAAAGCATTATCCGAATGCTAAGGCCATTATGCTTGAGCAAAATTATCGTTCAACAAAACGCATCCTACAAGCGGCAAATGACGTCATTCAAAATAATACAACACGTTATCCAAAAGAACTGCGTACAGAAAATGCAGAAGGTGAAAAAATTGTGTTGTACAAAGCGTATAACGAGCAAGAGGAAGCGCAATTCGTTGTACAAACAATCCAACAGCTTATTCAAAAAGAAGATCGTACATTTGATGACTTTGCGATACTATATCGTACAAATGCTCAGTCCCGTGTGATGGAGGAAGTGCTTGTTAAGTCCAATATGGCCTATCAAATTGTTGGCGGTACTAAGTTCTATGATCGTAAAGAGATTAAGGATTTGCTTGCCTATTTACGTCTTATTGCCAATAATGATGATGATTTATCACTTGCACGTATTATTAATGAACCAAAGCGTAGTATTGGTGCCACTTCCTTTGAAAAAATGGCGCGCTATGCGATTGAACAGGATCGCTCTATTTTTGATGCAATGAATGATCTCTTGTTTATGGGACTATCAGGGAAGGCTGCTACTTCAGCTGAGCAGTTTTATGCGATGATTAAAGGTTTTACAGAAATGCAGGATTATTTATCTGTTACTGAAATTGTAGAGCAGGTCATTGAAAAATCTGGTTATCGTGCAATGCTTCAAAATGAGAAGACGATTGAGGCAGAAAGTCGCTTAGAAAATATTGAAGAGTTTTTATCAGTGACGAAGGCATTTGAAGAACGTAGTGATGATAAGAGCTTAATTGCTTTTTTAACAGATTTAGCTCTAATTGCAGATATTGATGCACTTGATAAAGAGGATACATCGAAGGGCAACATTATTTTAATGACGATGCATGCCGCAAAGGGCTTAGAATTCCCAGTCGTCTTTATCATTGGAATGGAGGAAAATATCTTCCCGCATTCTCGTTCACTTGACGATATGGATGAAATGGAAGAAGAACGTCGCCTCGCTTATGTGGGCATAACACGTGCAGAGGAACGTTTGTATTTAACTAGTGCACAAAGTCGGACGATTTTTGGTCGTTCAAGTTATAACAATGCTTCACGTTTTTTACGTGAAATTTCGGAGGATATTACGGAATCAATCTCTAAAGGTGGCGCGAAGCCTGAAGTACCGTTTGCCTCTAGTAACCGTTCGGCAGGAGGCTATCAAAAACGTACACTTGGAGCGGTTCAGAAAACACAACCTGCGACATCTCGTTTACAAACAACTGGTGGAGATCAACATGGCTGGAAGGCCGGAGATAAGGCAATCCATAAAAAATGGGGGACAGGTATGGTTGTCAGTGTAAAAGGTGAGGGTGATAGTACAGAGCTAGATATCGCCTTTCCACAGCCTATCGGTATTAAGCGATTACTGGCACAATTTGCACCTATTGAAAAAGCGTAAGCGGAGGAACTTAAATGAACGAAATAGAACAACGCATTGCGGAGTTAAATAAATTGTTACATGAATATGGCCATGCCTATTACGTGTTGGATAAACCTGTCGTAGCCGATAGTGTTTATGACCAATTATTACATGAACTTCTTGCATTAGAGGAAGCAAATCCGTCACTAATTTATCCAGATTCACCGACACAGCGTGTTGGAGGAGCAGTGGTAGAAGGCTTTAAAAAAGTGACACACGATTATCCTATGCTTAGTCTATCAAATGCTTTTAATGAAGAAGACTTGCGTGAATTTGACCGTAAAGTGCGTCAAGCAATCGGCGATAACTTTTCCTATGTTTGTGAGCTGAAAATTGATGGTCTTGCCATTTCTCTGAAATACGAAAATGGAGTTTTTGTACAGGGGGCAACGCGAGGAGACGGTGTTGTAGGGGAAGAAATTACAACAAACTTAAAAACGATTCGGGCAATACCTCTTCGATTGAAGGAGCCCATCACAATTGAAGTTCGTGGTGAGGCGTATATGCCTAAAAAATCATTTGAAAAATTAAATGCTCAGCGTACTGAAAATGGTGAGGAGTTATTTGCCAATCCGCGTAATGCAGCTGCTGGCTCTTTACGTCAGTTAGATCCTAAAATAGCAGCGAGTCGTCAGCTATCAACCTTTATTTATGCGATTGGGGGAGATGGAGAGGCGTATGGTATTGACGGTCATGCAGAGATGCTCGATTATTTAGAGGGTCTAGGCTGCCCTTCAAATAAAGAGCGTCAACGCTGTTCAACGATTGAGGAGGTACTAGCCTTTATCGAAGAATGGACTGAAAATCGACCGAATTTAGCCTATGAAATTGACGGCATTGTCATTAAGGTAGACCGTTACGCACAGCAGGATGAACTTGGTTATACGGCAAAGAGTCCACGATGGGCAATTGCCTATAAATTCCCTGCTGAGGAAGTAGTCACAACATTACTTGATATTGATTTAACAGTTGGACGTACAGGGGTTGTTACACCAACTGCCATTTTAGCGCCTGTTCAAGTTGCAGGTACAACGGTTCAACGTGCATCGTTACACAATGAGGATTTAATTCGAGATAAGGATATCCGCTTAGGCGATACAGTCATAATCCGAAAAGCTGGCGACATTATTCCACAAGTTGTAGGCGTGTTAGTAGAGCAACGCCCTGAGGATTCAGTTCCATTCGTCATGCCTAAAAACTGTCCTGTCTGTGATAGTGAGCTTATTCGTATTGAAGGTGAAGTGGCATTACGTTGTGTAAATCCTGCATGTTTTGCACAAATTGCGGAGAGCATTAAATACTTTGTTTCACGTAATGCTATGAATATTGATGGTCTTGGGGATAAGGTCGTTGAGCAATTATTACGTGCAGATTTAATTCATGATGTCTCTGATTTGTATCACTTAACTGTAGAGCAGCTTGTTGAGCTTGAGCGAATGGGTGAAAAATCTGCTACGAATTTAGTCAATGCGATTCAGGCTTCCAAGGAAAATTCGATGGAGCGTTTACTAATTGGACTAGGTATACGACATGTTGGGGAAAAGGCAGCGAAAATTGTTTCCGAGGAATTTGAAACGATGGAAGCGGTTATGACAGCAACAGAGGAGCAACTGGTAGCAATCCATGAGATTGGTGATAAGATGGCTTCATCGCTTGTCGAGTATTTTTCAAATGAGGATGCACGTGCAGTCATTGGTCGCCTTGCTGAAGTAGGCGTCAATATGACGTATAAAGGTAAAAAGATAGAGGTAGTTGTAGGGGATAATCCTTTTGCAGGTAAAACAATCGTATTAACTGGTAAACTTGAGCAATTGACACGTAACGAAGCAAAGGCGAAAATAGAAGAGTTAGGTGGTATTGTTACAGGTAGTGTCAGCAAAAAAACTGACCTTGTCATTGCAGGAGCAGAAGCAGGTTCTAAACTAACAAAAGCCGAGCAGTTAGGTATTGAAGTTTGGAATGAAGACAGCCTGATTGAACAACTTAACCTCGTTCAATAATAGAAGTTTGCTACTTCTCAAGATGAAAAATAGACTTTAGCTGATTCCGGTGAAACAGCTAAAGTCATGACGAATTGTCCTAGCTGTTTAGTAGGAAAACAGGAGCTTTTCAAAGTTCTATACACAGATTCGTCGAGCAGAAATTTAATTTCAGTAAAGGAGTCTTAAAATAATGAAGTCATTTCGACTCATTCCAGCAATGATCGCTGCTGCAATGCTAGTCGGCTGTGTGCCTTCTGAAGAGAAGGAAACAGAGCTTACACAGGAGACGCAACAGGAAAAAGCGGAAACAACGATTATTCCAAGCTTTAACATTGATGATACACATTATAGAACGCTAATTCCTTATAAAGAAAGTGCTAGCAGGGGATTAGTAGTTTCAAATATTTATACTAAATATGATATGAAGGAAGTTGAAACCGGTTTAATGCGTCTTTCTCAAAATGAGTTTGATACAAAAGACTACTACTTCCAAGAAGGGCAATATTTAGCCGAAAGCACAGTGACTGAATGGCTGGCGCGTAGTTCGCAAAAGAAGAATGGATTAAACCCTCCAACGACGGATTCAATGCCGGCAGAGGAACGTGCAAAGAAAGCCCCAATCTATTTATCACATATTGTTGAGCAAAATTATTTAACAAAAACAGATGATAATAAAGTGAAATTAGGTGGTATTTCGATAGGACTTTCCTTAAACTCTATTTACTATTATCAAAAAGAAAAATATGGGGAGTACTATGAGGAACCAATTCCAGAGGCGAAGCTTGTTGAACAAGGGAAGAAGATGGCTGCGGAAATTGTATCCCGCCTAAGAACTCAAGATGAATTGAAAGATGTACCGATTGTAGTTGGTTTGTTTAAGCAGAAAGCTCGCAATGACATTATTCCAGGAACGTATTTTAGTTATGGCGTTGCAAAAGCTGGAGAAAACGACATTGCTGATTGGAAAGCTATTGATGAAGAGTATGTACTGTTCCCAACGGATGAATCAGAGGATGTCTATCGAGATGTTAGCAATAACTTTAAGAATTTCAAACAAGATGTAGATAAATATTTTTCTAACTATACTAGTGTGATAGGAACAGGTTTCTATCAAAACAAAAAAATTCAAAAGCTAACCATTGAAATCCCAATCCAATTCTTCGGCAAGGCTGAAATTACTGGTTTTACTCAATATTTAACAGGTGTTCTGATCAATCAATTTGATAACATTAACGTTGAAGTAAGTATTACCTCGATGAACGGCCCAGAGGCATTAATCATTAAGAAAGCCAACGAAAAGGAACCATTCGTCCATATCTATTAAAATATAGTCAGCCTCGTGCTGACTATATTTTTTTGGAGAAGAAATGAAAAAATCGAAATGATGGATAGAAGAGCTGAAGTGACGGATAGAACCATCGAAATGATGGATAGAAGAGCTGAAATGACGGATAGAACCATCGAAATGATGGATAGAAGAGCTGAAGTGACGGATAGAACTATCGAAATGATGGATAGAAGAGCTGAAGTGAAGGATAGAACTATCGAAGTGATGGATAGAACCATCGAAGTGACGGATAGAATAACGAAATGACGGATAGAACGTCATTCCGAGCTCATCCAACTTGCCCGTGGGAAACAAGTCTTATAAAGCTGAAAACAGTCACTAGAGACAACACTTCGTCATAGTAGTGAAAGTTTCTATATTTTTGGTGAAAGTTGTGATTTTTAATTTGAAAAATGTTATGATTATTTGCATGGTTAAGTTTATTCAACCCTATTGTTATCAACAAAAGCAATAAATTGAATGAGTATTTGGAGGTGTAAAAAATGGCAAAACTAACAAAAGAAGAAGTTAAGCACGTTGCTAATTTAGCACGTCTTGCAATTACGGAAGAAGAAGCAGAGAAATTTGCTGAGCAACTTGGTAAAATTACAGACTTCGCAGAGCAATTAAACGAGTTAGATACAACGAATGTTGAACCAACAACTCATGTTTTACCACTAGTAAACGTAATGCGTGAAGACGTGGCAATAAAAGGATTAGACCGTGAAGTAATGATGTTAAACGTAAAAGAACAAGAAGATGGTCAAGTAAAAGTACCAGCTATCATGTAAGACTAAAACATAGGAGGATTCCTCATGACGTTATTTGAACGTTCAGCTAAGGAGCTACAAGCTGACATTAAAGCGGGTAACTTAACAATCGCTGACTTAACAAAAGAAGCATACGAACGTATGGCGAAGCTTGATGGTGATGTACAAGCTTTCCTTGCTTCAAACGAAGAAAAAGCAACTGCACAAGCAGCTGAAATGGACAAAGTGCCATTTGAAGAGCGTGGACCACTTTTTGGTCTTCCTATCGGTGTGAAAGACAACATCGTTACAGAAGGCTTAGAAACAACTTGTGCTTCTAAAATTCTAGAAGGCTTTATGCCAATTTATGATGCAACAGTAGTTAACAAACTACGTGAAGCCGGTATGGTTACTATCGGTAAATTAAACATGGACGAGTTTGCAATGGGTTCTTCAAATGAAAACTCATACTATAAAACAACAAAAAATCCATGGAACTTAAACCACGTACCAGGTGGATCTTCAGGTGCGTCTGCAGCAGCAGTAGCAGCAGGTGAAGTACCATTCTCACTTGGTTCTGATACAGGTGGTTCAATCCGTCAACCAGCAGCTTATTGCGGTGTTGTAGGGATGAAGCCTACATATGGTCGTGTATCTCGCTTTGGTCTTGTGGCATTTGCATCTTCTTTAGATCAAATCGGACCAATTACACGTAATGTTGAAGACAACGCTCTTTTACTTGAAGCAATTGCAGGATTAGATCCAAACGATTCAACTTCTGCAAACGTAGAAGTACCTAACTACGCAGCAGCCCTTACAGGTGACGTAAAAGGCTTACGCATCGCTGTGCCAAAAGAATTCCTTGGTGAAGGTGTTGGCGAAGCGGCACGTCAATCAGTGCTTGAAGCATTAGAAGTATTAAAAGGCTTAGGTGCTACAGTAGAAGAAGTATCACTACCTCACTCTAAATATGCACTTGCAGCTTACTATATTCTTTCTTCTTCAGAAGCGTCTTCTAACCTTTCTCGTTTTGACGGTATCCGTTATGGTTTCCGCGCAGAAAACGTTAATAACTTAATGGACCTTTATAAAGAAACACGTGCACAAGGCTTTGGTGATGAAGTTAAACGTCGTATCATGCTTGGTACTTACTCACTAAGTGCAGGTACTTACGATGCTTACTACAAAAAAGCACAACAAGCACGTACACTGATCAAAGCAGACTATGACAAAGTATTTGAAGACTTTGATGTAATCATTGGACCAACTGCTCCAACACCAGCATTCAAAATTGGTGAAAACGTCGATGATCCAATGACGATGTATGCGAACGATATTTTAACGATTCCTATGAACTTAGCTGGTGTACCAGCCATCTCAATTCCATGTGGCTTTGAAAATGGACTACCACTAGGCTTACAAATTATCGGTAAATATTTCGATGAAGCAACAATTTACCGTGTAGCTCATGCTTTTGAACAAGCAACGGAGTTCCATAAACAAGTTCCTCAAATTTGGGAGGGAAAATAACATGAACTTTGAAACAGTCATTGGTTTAGAAGTACACGTTGAGTTAAAAACAAACTCAAAAATCTTCTCACCAGCACCAGCTCACTTCGGTGCTGAACCAAATACAAACACTACAGTGATCGATCTAGGCTATCCTGGTGTCCTTCCTGTACTTAATAAAAATGTTGTAGATTTCGCAATGCGTGCAGCACTTGCACTTAACATGGAAATCGAACAAGAAACAAAATTTGACCGTAAAAACTACTTCTATCCAGATAATCCGAAAGCTTATCAAATTTCTCAATTCGACAAGCCAATCGGTAAAAACGGCTGGGTTGATATCGAAGTAGATGGTTACACAAAACGTATTGGTATTACTCGTCTTCATATGGAAGAAGATGCTGGGAAACTGTCTCACAGTGGCGACCACTCTTTAGTTGACTTTAACCGTCAAGGTACACCACTTGTAGAAATCGTTTCTGAGCCAGATATTCGCACACCAAACGAAGCGTACGCGTATCTTGAAAAAGTAAAATCAATCATCCAATATGCAGATGTTTCAGACTGTAAAATGGAAGAGGGATCTTTACGTTGTGATGCCAACATCTCAATCCGCCCATACGGTCAAGAAGAATTCGGTACGAAAACAGAGCTTAAAAACCTGAACTCATTTAACTATGTTCGTCGTGGTTTAGAGCACGAGGAATTACGCCAAGCAGACGTACTTCTGTCAGGTGGAGTAATTGAGCAAGAAACTCGTCGTTTTGATGAAAAAACAGGTAAAACAATTCTTATGCGTGTTAAAGAAGGAACAGATGATTACCGTTACTTCCCAGAGCCAGACTTAGTACGTCTATCAATTGATGACGAATGGTTAGAGCGTGTAAAATCAGAAATTCCAGAGCTTCCAGACGCTCGTAAAAAACGCTATGTTGAAGAATTAGGCTTAACGCCATATGATGCAGGAGTTCTTGTTATTTCAAAAGAAATCTCAGACTTCTTCGAGGCTATGGTAGCTAATGATGCAGATGCAAAGCTTTCTGCAAACTGGCTTATGGGTGATGTTTCTGCATACTTAAATGCAGAACAAAAAGATCTTAAAGAAACTGCATTAACACCAGAAAACCTTGCTGAAATGGTGAAATTAATCACTGACGGTACAATTTCTTCTAAAATCGGTAAAAAAGTATTTGCTGAACTAGTAGAAAAAGGCGGTTCTGCAGCAGATATCGTTAAAGCAAAAGGTTTAGTTCAAATTTCTGATGAAGGTGCATTACTTGCTATTGTTACAGAAATTCTAGATAACAATGCACAATCAATCGAAGACTTCAAAAACGGTAAGGATCGTGCTATCGGCTTCTTAGTTGGTCAAATTATGAAAGCAACTAAAGGTCAAGCAAATCCGCCAATGGTAAATAAATTATTACAACAAGAAATTGCAAAACGTTAATTGCCATTGCAACAGAAAGCCAAGAGAGCAAATTCGCTTTCTTGGCTTTTTATTTTTAAAAAGTAATACATACTAAAGGTACTATTCTTTTTGTTTGAGGTATCCATACAATTTACAATTTTAAGATGAAATGAATGCCCTGACAGTTCAGCCGAAAAACAGGCTAGCTAAGGTCCTGCACAGTGCTTGTGTCAACAAATTGAAGAGGTTTGTCAGTCAGTCGCTTGGATGATTAGGTAAGTGTTTTCTCAGCATTTGATGTGGGGTTATACTAAAAAATGGCTCATCACCAAAAGTTGTGGATGATATTTGTTTAGATTTATTTAGATTTATGCCTTGTATATGGGTTGATTGGAGTGGAGACAGGGCGACTTCTTGGGGATCAGCGGCTCATCGGATGCTCCCAGGAAGCTTTGCTCTGCGCGAAAGCGAAGCGTCAGCGGCAAATGTTTTATCTGCGCGAAAGCGAAGCGACAGCAACAAAGCGCCCAGTCGGAACGAAAATCAACCACACGTTATGGTGATGAGCTAAAAAATACCAACTTAACACTTTATGGTTGTCTAAAAAAAGTTTTCATAGCAAAATATAGAATAGAACATGAAATAACATTAGGGGGTTAATCAATGAAAACTGAACAACAATATTTCAAAGATGCGATTTCGATTCAGCAGTATATGGATAATATGACGACGTTGAAAGAGGAGAGCATCCGTATTTATGATGGCTTTGAAGTGCCAACGAACGATGGCTTTATCGGGCTATTAAAGGACAAGCAGCCAAAAATTTTAACAATTACTGAAGATTGGTGCGGAGACGCAATGTTAAATAACCCGATTATTCGTCGTGTAGCAGAGGCTGCAGGTTTAGAAATACGCACAGTACTTCGCGATGCTGATACAGATTTAATTGATCGCTATTTAACAAACGGTGGCCGTGCAATTCCAATTTATATTTTATTAGATGATGTTGGTCAGGTGATTGGAAAATGGGGACCACGTGCACCAGAATTACAGGAACTAGTAGTGAGCAAACGAGCTAGTTTACCTGATAAAGAAGATCCTACATTTGAAGATGCACAAAAGGCATTGTATGCAGAAATTCGTGAAGAGAATATGACGAATAAATCATACTGGACATTTGTTTATGAGGATTTCAAAAAGCAAGTGACAGCTGCATTGCAGTAATTGTAGATCACAAGGCTGCATGTCAAAGAATTAGGATATGCAACATTTAAACGTAAAATTCGTTGAAGGAATAGAATCTTATGAAGCAGGAAGGTATGTTATGAAACGAGCAAGAATCATTTATAATCCTACATCTGGACGTGAAGCATTTAAAAAGCATCTACCAGAAGTATTGGAAAAACTAGAGGTAGCAGGCTATGAGGCGTCATGTCACGCAACAACTTGCGAAGGCGATGCAACCGTTGCAGCAAAAAATGCAGTAGAACGTGGCTTTGATATAATCATTGCAGTTGGTGGAGATGGCACATTAAATGAAGTTATTTCAGGTGTAAGTCCATTTGAAAACCGTCCGAAAGTTGGTCTAATTCCAATGGGCACAACGAATGATTTTGCCCGTGCAGTGCATATCCCTCGTAATATTGCAGATGCTGTTGAGATTATTATTAAAGGTGAAACGTTACCAGTTGATGTTGGTTTATTAAATGGAGAACGCTATTTCATCAATATTGCCGCTGGTGGACGTATTACTGAGTTAACATATGAAGTACCAAGTAAAATGAAAACAATGCTAGGACAGTTAGCTTATTACGTAAAAGCAGTAGAAATGATTCCATCAATCAAAGCTTCTCATATGCGTATCGAATATGATGGTGAAGTGTTTGATGGGGATGCCATGATGTTTTTATGTGGCTTAACCAATTCAGTAGGTGGCTTTGAAAAGCTTGCACCAGACGCAAGCATTAATGATGGCTACTTTACTTTATTAGTATTGAAAAAAGTAAGCTTACCTGAATTTATTCAGCTTGCCGCAATGGCATTAAGGGGCGAGCATTTGAATGATGATCGTGTAATTTATAAAAAGGCAAGTGTTGTAAAAGTATCTACTGAAGACGAGATACATTTAAACTTAGACGGTGAGTATGGTGGGGATGCACCTGCAACATTTGAAAACTTAAAGCGCCATATTGAAATTTTTGTTCCCATTGAAGATATTCGTGAGGAAGACCGTATCTAAGTGCCTAAATATTGACTATTTTTACCATAAGAATTGTCTATAATGAGGATTGTGAACGAATTAAGAAAAATGTTTGGCAAATGTGCGTATATTACTTGAACAAAATTTGAAACCTTTATAATAGGCCGAAATATCGGTCCATTATAAAGGTTTTTTTCATGGCAATAGTGGAAAATAAGAGTATGGGGTAAGAAAGGAAGTGTTGACTTTGTATAAGTCGCAGGAAAGAAAGCTCATATGGCTAAGCTTTGGCGTTGCAATTATTATGCTACTTTCCATGCTTGGAAGAATATTTGGTAGTTAGGAGGCAATGAAATGGTGAATGAATCAGCAGTCTTTTGGAGTAGAGTATTAACGGAGCTGACGTTATCGTTCCATATTATTTATGCAACGATTGGTGTAGGTGTCCCGTTAATGATTATGATTGCTCAATGGACTGGATATAAAAAGAATGATGAGCACTATATTTTAATGGCAAGACGTTGGGCACGAGGTTTTGTTATTACAGTTGCAGTCGGAGTTGTTACAGGGACAGCAATTGGCTTACAGTTGTCTTTACTATGGCCGAACTTTATGCAGCTTGCGGGCCAAACAATTGCATTACCGCTCTTTATGGAGACGTTTGCATTTTTCTTTGAAGCCATCTTCCTGGGCATCTACTTATATACTTGGGATCGCTTTGAAAGTCAGAAAAAGCATATGCTGCTATTAATTCCTGTAGCTGTGGGTGCTTCGATGTCAGCTGTGTTTATAACAATTGTGAATGCGTTTATGAATGCACCTCAAGGATTTGACATTGTGGACGGAGAACTTGTAAATATTCAACCTTTTTTAGCAATGTTTAATCCAGCAATGCCGACAAAGGTAGCGCATGTTCTCGTTACTGCTTATATGACAGCAGCATTTGTGTTAGCAGCAATTGCAGGATACCGTATGCTTAGAGGTTCTAAGCATGTGTACCATAAAAAATCATTATTTTTACTTATGAAGATTGGCCTGATTTTCTCCATTGCAGCGGCGATTATTGGAGATTTTTCAGGAAAATACTTAGCAGAATATCAGCCAGAAAAATTAGCTGCAGCTGAGTGGCATTTTGAAACAGACGATAAAGCCTCACTTATTCTATTGGGTGTATTAGATGGTGACGAAGTAAAATATGCAATTGAAATTCCTTATGCTCTAAGTATTTTAGCGCATAATAATCCAAATGCAGAGGTAATTGGCTTAGATCAATTTGCTGAAGAAGATCGACCACCACTGTATATTCATTATCTCTTTGATCTCATGGTGTTTATTGGCATGTTTATGGTATTAGTTTCATTGCTTTATGTAGTCGGGAAAGCTCGTGGTTGGCTGTTTATTCATACACGTTGGTTTAGATGGATTGTCGTTGCAGGTGGACCACTTTCAATTATTGCAATTGAAGCGGGCTGGTGGCTTGCTGAGGTTGGAAGACAGCCTTGGGTCTTATATGGTTTAATGCGAACACCAGAAGGGGCCACAACGAGTGACCATGTGGATTTAATGCTGCTGTTGTTTGCAGGCGTGTATGCTGTATTGGGCATAGGAAGTATTGTAGTTTTAATTCGTATGTTCAAAAAGAATCCAATTGAGCGTGAATTAGCAGATCGCCATTCTGAAAAAGGCGGTGACATCTTATGACATTAGAGATTTTAGGTATTTCAGTTTTGTGGATTTTCCTATTTGGCTATGTCATTGTAGCTTCAATTGATTTTGGGGCAGGTTTTTTCAATGCCTACAGTCTACTCGTTGGCAAAAATCATATTTTAACAAATATTATTAAACGTTATTTATCACCGGTTTGGGAAGTAACGAATGTCTTTTTAGTATTCTTCTTTGTTGGGATTGTTGGGTTTTTCCCGCAAACAGCCTTTTATTATGGAACGATTTTACTTGTGCCAGTTAGTATTTCGCTAGTGCTACTTGCCATACGAGGCTCCTACTATGCGTTTGAATCATATGGCTCACGTGGACATATCGGATACACGCTAACGTATGGTATAGCAGGATTACTCATTCCGGCCTCACTTTCTGTTGTCTTTGCGATTGCTGCAGGTGGCTATGTTGATATGGTTGATGGGCAACCGGTTTTAAACTATTGGACATTGTATACGAGCCCATTTGCTTGGAGTATTGTCGTCTTGAGCATTGCAGCGGTACTCTATATTTCAGCTGTGTTTTTAACATGGTATGCCCATAAAGCAAAGGATGTAGAAGCAACAAAACTAATGCGAAAATACGCACTTGTTTGGGCGATACCTTTAATGGTGAGCGCGCTTGGTATTATGTATGAAATGAAATCGATCAATCCTGAAACTTACAATAATATGGTTAATTTATGGTGGGTGTTCGCCATTTCAGCCGTACTATTTATCATTACTGTGGTGTTAATTTGGATGCGAAAAAATTACGGCCTTGCAGTAGGACTATTGATTGCCCAATTTGCTTTGGCATTCTTCGCTTATGGTATCGCACAATATCCGTATTTACTGTATCCATATTTAACAATTTACGATAGCTTTACAAGTACACAAATGGCGATTGCACTCGTCATCGCATTTATCTTAGGTCTATGTCTGCTTATTCCATCACTATTTTTATTGTTGAAATTATTCCTGTTCAACAAAAATTACGTGACAGGAAAAGAAGACAATCACGCATAGGAGGTTAGAGTGATGGAGAAATTTCTCATGTTTTATGCGCCATTTATAGTAGTCATCCTCGGAATTGTGTTTGCTTTCTGGTGGGCACCAAAAGATCACCATGTAACAAAAGAGGAAGGAGAGAGTCGCGAATAGCGGCTCTTTTTTCTACTTTAAGCTTTGGAAGGTTCGAGCATATGGCATTACTGCTCGGGTCGTGTGCAGAAGTGATCAAGTGGAAGACGAATCTGCTCGGGTGGAGTGTCGTACTGCTCAGGTCATGGATGTTGAGCAAATAGCTTACAAGATCAAGTCTTGTTCTTTTTTCATCCGCCAACACATGCTACAATAAAGAGATTGAAATGGAGGATGTACGAATGTCAGCACCCGTGAAAAAGAATGACCGATTAACAGTTTATATAGAAGATTTAACACATGATGGCAATGGCGTTGCAAAGGTCGATGGCTATCCATTATTTATCCAAGGGGCACTTCCTAATGAGACGGCGGAAGTTCATGTTTTAAAAACGTTAAAAAATTATGGCTTTGCGAAAGTTGTAGATATTCTTAAGCCATCGCCAGATCGAGTAGAAGCACCTTGTGAATATTTCAAGCAGTGTGGTGGCTGTCAATTACAGCACCTGTCTTATGAAGGACAGTTAAAATGGAAAGAGAATATGGTGCGTAATGTCATGCAGCGTATTGGTAAAATTGATGCGCCTGTTCTACCTGTGAAAGGCATGGAAGAGCCTTGGCAATATCGTAATAAAGCCCAAATTCCTTTCTCCTCGAATGAAGCAGGACAAGCAATTGCTGGCTTCTATAAAACGAAGTCTCACAGCATTGTCGATATGGAGCGTTGCTTAATTCAGACAGGTGAAGCGGATGCTATTCTTACAGGCTTGAAAAAGGAATTAGCGGCAATCGGTATTCGACCATACAATGAGCTAACACATGAGGGAATGCTACGCCACGTAGTTATTCGTAAAGCACGAGCAACTGGTGAAGTCATGGTTGTTCTCGTAACGAAAAAGAAAAAATTCCAGCAAAAAGAAGCAGCTGTTGCGACAATCCAGAAGCTTGTCCCGAATGTCACATCCATTATGCAAAACGTTAACAGCGACAAAACGAACGTTATTTTCGGTGATGAAACCGTGAACCTGTGGGGCAAGGACGTTATTATCGATACAATTGGTGATGTTCGCTTTGAAATTTCAGCCCGTTCATTTTATCAAGTAAACCCTGAGCAAACGGAAGTCCTTTACAAACAAGCATTAGATTATGCTGACTTACAGGGTGATGAGCGAGTAATTGATGCTTACTGTGGGATCGGCACCATTTCATTATTCCTTGCAGAAAAAGCAAAGGCTGTTATGGGTGTTGAAATTGTCCCACAAGCTATTGAAGATGCAAAACGCAACGCAGCATTAAATGGCTTTACGAATACGTATTTCGAGGCCGGCCCAGCAGAGGAAGTGATCCCACGCTGGTATAAGGAAGGCAAGGAAGCGGATGTCCTAGTAGTGGACCCACCACGTAAAGGCTGCGATGAGGCTCTTCTTCAGACGATTTTAGAGCAACGTCCTAAACGTGTTGTTTATGTGTCCTGTAACCCAGGTACACTAGCGCGTGATCTCCGTATTTTGGAGGATGGGGGCTATCAAACACAGGAGATTCAGCCAGTGGATATGTTCCCACATTCAACGCATTGTGAAGCGGTCGCTTGGTTGGAGTTAGTATTGTAAAATAAAAGAAAAATCTCATCAACAAAATAAAAATTTCCGTTTCAAGACCGATTTTCAGTTAAAATAAACTTTTCTTATTTAAGGTTCTTTATCAATAATATCCCGGATTTGATTCAATACGAATCCGGGTCTTTTTCTGGCATGATTTAATAAAAAATTCAACAATTTCATCCGTACTTTATAAAAATGATATCAAAAACACCATGTCCTGCTTCAAAGGTTATTCCTCGCAAATGTTTTTAGCAAAGTCGACACTAGCACATCTTGTGCGTCGGAAAAAAACCACTGATTTAACTTTCACTTATTTTATTACAAAATCACGCTGACAAGAGCAATTTAAAACCGCTCGTCATTATGAAATCTATAGTTGTCTATTAGGAGTGATCATGGTTTTAGTCGTGTTGTTCTCCAATAGGACTTAAAAGCGATTCTGTCAATTCTCGCCTTATTTGCGTAATATGTTTTTCCATGAGTTGTTTGGCTTGATTTGCATCACCAGCTGCGATTGCTAAGAAAATTTCTTTATGCTCATCAATGGTCTCTTGCGTACGTTCTGGATCATTCAAGCGTTGTCTTCGGGTAACACGGATAGTGTCTTGCATATGTTCACTAAGGGTTTGGAATAATTGTAAGAATATCGAATTATGTGAAGCGAGAACAATATTAATATGGAAACTTAGGTCAGCTTGAATTCCTAATTCTACATCATTTTTAACTTGATCCATCATTTCTAATGCTTTACCAATTCGTTCTAAGTCTTCAGAAGTAGCTCGTCGTGAAGCTAAAAAGGCACATTCAACTTCAAGTGCCTGGCGAAGTTCTAACATTTCATATATTAGTTTTTTTTCAGTTTTTATGATTGTAGATGAAAGTTCTTCTCCTAATGAATGGTATTCTGGTGTTCTGATAAAGCTGCCACTGCCTTGTTTAATTTCAATAATTCCTTTGATTTCAAGCTTCCGAAGTGCCTCTCTAACCGATGTTCGACTTACATTAAAACGACTCGCTAATTCTCTTTCCGTCGGGAGTTTTTCTCCGGGCTGTAATTCCCCATTTAAAAAATATTCCCTTATTTGATCAACAATTACTTCATATGCTTTTTTCTTTGGTTGTGGCATTACCTATGTCATTCCCCTCAAATACATAGTACTGTAAACGCTTTAATCATACAGAAATACTTCGGGATTATCAATTTAATAAAAATAATAATTATTGATATTTTCTGAATATTTAGTACAATTAATAAAGGTTGGACCAATTTGAATAATTCAATAAATTGGTATGACATATATATTTGTAATTCAAACAACTAAAATACCATTAGCAAATACTTTGAAAGAATGAGAGTAAAAAGGGGAGAATGAAATGATTACGACAAATGAAGAGTTAGTGATTGCTCTACAGAGAATTCTTACAGAAAGTCAAGTAACAATCAATCAAACGATTTTAGAACAACATAGCAGTGATGAATCGTATCATAGTGCCAGTTTACCAGATATTGTTGTGTTTCCGGCAACGACGGAAGAAGTGAGTAAAATAATAAACATAGCAAATCAATATAAAGTACCGATAGTGCCATATGGAAGAGGAACAAGCTTAGAGGGGCATGTTATTCCTTATGACCATGGGATAATGGTTGATTTTTCCCTCATGAACAAAATATTAGAAGTTAGGGAGAAGGACTTTCTTGTGAAAGTTCAACCAGGGGTGACGCGTTCTCAGTTGAATAAAGAGTTGAAAAAATACGGATTGTTTTTCTCTGTAGACCCGGGAGCAGATGCAACACTTGGGGGTATGGCAGCAACAAATGCTAGTGGAACAACATCTGTTAAATATGGGACTTTGCGCGATCAGGTTCGAGATTTAGAGGTTGTTCTCTCAGATGGTACGGTGATTCACACGGGGAATTTAGCAGAAAAATCTTCATCTGGCTATCATTTAAACGGTCTATTTGTAGGATCTGAGGGAACTCTTGGTTGCTTTACTGAATTGACGGTACGAGTCTATGGGATTCCAGAGTATGTTATGGCTGCTCGAGCATCCTTCAAAACAGTCAATGATGCTATCGAAGCAGTCGTTAGTATTTTACAAGCTGGAATCCCAATTGCAAGAGTTGAACTTGTAGATGAAATTTCAATGAAACAGATAAACTTGCATAGTAAAACAGATTATAAGGAACAATCAACCTTATTTTTAGAGTTTCATGGAAATGAAGCTGGCCTAAAGCAAGACGTTGAATTTATGAAAGAAATTGTAGTGGTTCACAATTGTGAAAATATTGAATTTGAAACCGATAATGCAGCTCGAAATCAGCTGTGGGAAGCTCGCCACAATTTAGCTTACGCCTATATCCATGGACATCCAGGGAAAAAGCTAATGGTGACCGATGTTTGTTTACCGATTTCCGAGTTAGCAGGTGCTATTGCCCATGCGAGAGAAGCGCTTGATTTATTAGCGCTTACAGGGGGGATTGTTGGCCATGTCGGTGATGGCAATTTCCATGTTCTTTTAATGATTGATATGAATGATTCTAATGAAATAAAAAAAGCGGATGAATTTAATGAATTGATTGTGATGTATGCACTTGAACAAGGGGGAACTTGTACAGGAGAACATGGTGTCGGTATTGGTAAACAGAAATATCAAGAGAAAGAACATGGAAAAGCATTGATTGTGATGGAAAAGATTAAACAAGCGCTCGATCCTGACGCACTTTTGAATCCAAATAAAATATTAAAAATAAAGAAATAGGGGTGGAAGTATGAAAATTTTAGAAGCCATTAGTACGATAGCTGGAAAATACTTTGCCGTATGGGTCATCTGTATAGCTGTTATTGCCTTTATAGCTCCAGATCCATTTTTAATATTTGGAGGATATATCACGATTTTGCTAGGCATTGTTATGTTTGGTATGGGGCTGACGTTAAAAGCGGTTGATTTTAAACTGATTTTAACGAATCCAATGCCCGTCATCATTGGTGTATGTGCCCAATATATTATCATGCCACTTACAGCTTTTTGTATTGCTTATATTATGAACTTGCCAGCGGAATTAGCTGCGGGGCTAGTCCTTCTTGGTTCTGTGCCGGGGGGGACTGCTTCAAACGTCATGGTGTATCTAGCTAAAGGCAATGTACCATTATCAATCACAATGACATCTTTTTCGACGTTATTAGCGCCAATTGCAACACCATTAATACTGCTATTACTTGCAGGCAAATGGATGCCAGTGGATCCAATAGCAATGTTTACTTCAATTATTCAAGTAATCATTTTCCCAATTATCCTAGGTATTGTTGTAAGGAGATTGGTCCCTCAGGTCGTAGAAAAAAGCATTAATGTTGTTCCTCTTATCTCAGTTGTTGCTATTATGATCATTGTTTCTGCTGTTGTTGCTGGTAATGTCAATAGCATCGCTTCGGCAGGATCCATTATTTTTATGGCAGTAGTGTTCCATAATGCATTCGGATTGCTGTTTGGCTATTTAACAGCTCTTGTGCTAGGGCTTGATGAAAGTAATCGAAGAGCTATTTCGATTGAAGTGGGCATGCAAAACTCTGGATTAGGTGTAGCGTTAGCCACTGCCCATTTTGGTCCCTTAGCTGCATTACCTAGTGTTCTTGGTGCTGTTTGGCATAATATTTCTGGTCCGATTCTCGCTACTTATTGGTCGAAGAAACCGGAGAACGTAAAGAAACAGCTTAATGAACAGATTCAGGAAGGCAATGGTGGAACTCGTATTTAACTTATTTCAGCGGGTGTTCAAACATCCACTAAAATAGAGGAACTCAGTTTAAGAACACCACGTCCTGTGGCAATTTATCTGTTGCTACCGTTGCGTTAGCACTACGCTTTCGCACTAAAACCATCTGTCGACCTATAGCCTCCGGACGCAATTGTGTCGAGGCATAATCGATAAATTGCTTAAGTAGCATTATAATAATGAGTGGATTTTTAGGATGTAGCCTAAAATTCCACTCTTTTTTATCGTTACGTTTCCAAATAAGGAATGAATAAAGTGAAATAACGCATTTATGAAAAATGAAGTTGATTCTTCTTATTAGATGAATGTGAAAGAATAGGCAGCCATTTGCTTTTCCTACAATCTGGGCATGATTAGAAATTCTCTCTGTGAAAAAATCACCAAACAGTATTTTCTTGTCCATTCCTTTAAATATACGGAAAAATTCTCTAAATCTTCCGATATTCTTTAGAGAAAAATACCTACAGTCGACAAAATTTTACAAAACATTTATAATCTAATAGTAATATGTCAGCGTAATTTTAATAAATTGAAAACGGCAAACTTATCGAAAGGTAAGGACGCAAAGCTACGAGTCTAAAATCCTCTTGGAAAATGATAGTCGGGTTGCCAAGATGATAAGCGATTTTTTGGCTATCCTAATTATGTTCAGGGATAGTTTTTTTGTGGAAAAAATCAAAGGACTGAATATGTATTTATTTATATTTATTACAAAAATGCTAACAGCTTTAAGAAAATTATAAAAAGGAGATTTGAGATGATAGTCGTTGATAAAGAGAAATATAAAATGGCGATTTATGAAGCCAAAAAAGAAGTACACGTCCAAATAATAGGGTTTATTAAACCAGCGCTTGTAGAGGATTATTTAAAAGATTTGACAGAGACAGGGTCAAAAGTACAGAAAAATACCTATACATTTGTTGTTGATGCAACACATCAATCACCCCTCCCTTCAAAGATTTCTGCAGAACTAGGACAAACATTAATGTTTTATGCTTCACTAGGCTTTAAAGATATATTTATTGTTAATCCAACCTCTAAAATTGCCTATGTGCAAGTGCGAAATGCTTTAGAGGGAGTTAATTTCCCAGGAACCGTAGTCGACAATGTTTCGCAATTACCAATGCGTTAGTCTTTAATTAACTATAATCACATTTTGAAAAAGAGGAATTTAGGATGCAAACAATTCAAGAATTATATACTTATGAAATCCTTACAAAGGACCAACCAGATTTAATTGAAAAGACAGCAGAATGTTTAGCAAAAACATTTATTGGGGTAGAGGTTGCTGGCAAATGGGTGCAAGAACCGATTATCGGGTACGCCTTAAAACTACCTTACGAAGATTTCTATCAATTTACGAAGGAATATATTGAAGCAAATGTTCATCAAGGATACTGTGCTGTTGCACTAGATCAAGAGCAAAATGTTGTAGGCGCATTAGTTGGGGATACGAATGTCTTTGAAATTATCGAAGAGGATATTTTTGAAGGCACATTTGCAGATATGAATATTGTTATGCGTGTATTAGAGGATATTGATGAACGTTTCCTAGAAGATTATAAAAATCGTTATGGAAAAGATATGGAAGATGGAGAAGTGTTACATTTATTTTTATTAGGTGTAATTGGTGAGCATAATCGTCATGATATTGTACAAAATTTAGGCGATGTATTAATAAAGAAAGCAACAGAAGAAGGCTTAAGATTAGTATTAGCTGAAGCGACAAATCCAAAGTCAATGCGTGTGCTGGAGAAGTATCACGGACTAACAAAATATGTAAACGTAGAAGGGGGTTTTATTGTTCATAAATATGAAAGCAATGAACATCTAAGCAGTATTCCACCGACTGTAGCAGATGGAATTTACATCATTGTAAAAGAACTATAAAATTTCTTCACTAATACGTTAGTAGAATAGGAGAATTTTTTTCATGGAAGCTATTATGCTAGGAATTATTGTCGTTTTATTATGTACATCTTTGTATTTTGCTTACCGATATTTTTCACTTAAACGTCATTCCCATATAAATAAAGAGGCACTAAATGGAATGCATGAAATATCAGCAGGTCAAGTAAGTGAGCAATTTAATAAATTCGCAAATAATGTGAATGAAAAAAGTAAAAATCTTTTAGAACATGGAGATTACGCAACTGAGAAGGCTGATACTGTAAGGGCCGCAATCGATGAAGTCGGTAAAGGATTAAAAAAGCAACTAGTCGCTACTGAAGAGAGTGCTACTTCTATCGAAGACATCACAGTGGCTATTGAAGAGCTATCTATAAGATCTAACCAAATTTCAGAACAATCGAATACGACGTTAGAATTAACGCAAGAAGGCAATGAAAAGTTAAAAGATTCGTTGGTGAAAATGGAGCATTTTAATCAAACGATTAATACGACATTTGATGCAATCAATATACTTGGAGAAAAATCGTACGAAATTGGTAATATTGTTAAAGTAATTACAGGGATTTCAGAGCAAATAAATTTATTAGCATTGAACGCAGCTATCGAAGCAGCTCGTGCAGGAGAACACGGTAAAGGGTTTGCTGTAGTTGCTGATGAGGTTCGTAAATTGGCTGAACAATCACGTCAGTCAGCTGATGAAGTTTCGAATATTGTAAAAAATATTCAAGAAGAGACGAACAAAGTTGTCATATCAATGAAGCAAGGAACAGAAGAGTTTGAACAAACAAATACTAAAATACTAGAAATCGGGAATATGTTCGAAAAAATTGTAGATACTACAAAAATTATTGCTGAAAATAATGTGGAATCATCTGCAAGCACAGAAGAACTATCTTCGAGCTCTCTGCAAATTATGGAAGCAATGAAGGATATTTCTTTCATTTCGCGAGAATCAGTAGAAATGTTTGAAGAGTTAGTTGGAATTAGCGATGATGAATTAAATACAATGCAAAAACTAGTTCAAGAAGCAGAGTATCTTGTAGATTTAAAAAATGATGCAGAAAAATTACTTTCTTCATTAAATCATGGAAGTAATGATTAGCAGCCGGTTACATAAAGCTACCTACAATCCTATGTTGCTTCAAACACTCAGCACACAGTGAATGCTGTGCGTAACTTGGAATAGCTAACTTAATATTCGTTGAAATTAAAAAGCAGACGGTTTAGAAATGCGATATTGCACCTCTAATTGGCCGTCTGCTTTTACTGTTATTTTAAAGTTCCGCAACTGGCTAGTCTCACCACAATGTGAAGGGATAGCTTGGTTGGAGTTGGTATAATAGAAAAGCAGTTAATATAGAAAAATTACCATTCAGCACCGACTTTCGTTAAAATAAACATTGCTGATTTTCACAAATTATAAATGTCCATATGTACTTGTATTGATAATAAGTTATTAAGCATGATATAAGTGTAAAAGAAGTGGAACATTGGGCTTTATCTTTTTGATCGAGAGTTAAAGGTGTATCCATAGTGAGAGGATTTGAGTTTGACATGATAGATAATTTTTGGCGTGATTTACCACGACCATTTTTTGTACTTGCACCAATGGAAGATGTGACAGATGTTGTTTTTCGTCACGTAGTAAGTGAAGCCGGTCGACCGGATGTATTTTTCACAGAGTTTACAAACTCGGATAGCTATTGTCATCCAGAGGGCATGAAAAGTGTGCGTGGTCGTTTGATTTTTACAGAAGATGAACAGCCAATGGTGGCACATATTTGGGGGGATAATCCCGAGTACTTCCGTCAAATGAGTATTGGTATGGCAGAGCTAGGATTTAAAGGCATCGATATTAATATGGGTTGCCCTGTACCGAATGTGGCATCGAGGGGGAAAGGTAGTGGCCTTATTTTGCGTCCAGATGTAGCGGCAGAGCTTATTCAAGCAGCAAAAGCGGGCGGACTGCCTGTCAGCGTGAAAACACGACTTGGCTTTAGCGATGTAAATGAGTGGGAGGATTGGCTAACGCATATTTTAAAACAGGATATAGCGAACCTTTCTATTCATTTACGTACAAGAAAGGAAATGAGCCAAGTAGATGCGCATTGGGAGCTAATTCCGGAAATCAAAAAATTACGTGACCGTATTGCACCAAATACGCTACTAACAATCAATGGAGACATTCCTGACCGTCAAACTGGGCTGCAGCTTGCTGAACAATACGGGATTGATGGCGTTATGATTGGGCGAGGTATATTTAAAAATCCTTTTGCTTTTGAAAAGGAACCAAAAGAGCATAGCAGTAAAGAGTACCTTGATCTTTTAAGACTGCAGCTTGATCTTCAAGATCAATATGCGGAAGCACTACCACGTTCAATCACAGGGCTGCATCGCTTTTTCAAAATTTATGTCAAAGGATTCCGTGGAGCTGGTGAATTAAGAAATCAATTGATGAACACGAAATCAACAGATGAAGTGCGTGCATTGCTTGATAACTTTGAAAAAGAATGTTGATGGGACGGGGACAGTGAAATGATGTAACTCTTAAGAATGTAATAAACCCACCAGCATCCTTATGTTGCCACATATACTCTGTACATGTGGAGTGCGTAGCAAAGCTAAATTTAAAAGGAAGAAAGTATAAAGCCTTAAGCGATAATTAGTTTTAATTTAATATTAAATTAAAGAAGCTGTTGCTTTTGTTTTTTAATGGTACGGAAATATCTTCCGTACCATTTTCTTTTGCAATAAAGCCCTTCTGATTGATCCCACATTAACTGTCCGTAAAGCAAGATACCCCCCACTGCTTAAAGTATCACTTTATCCTTCTCTCACACAGTATATCTAACTACTAAAATTCAAATTTTCCCGACCTTCAGTATTATTTTTTTGTTTATTCAGAATAATAGTTCGTATGGATGTTGACTTTTTAACTATGGTTTAATAGCATATTTACAGATAAAAATAACCAATTAAAGATTCTATTGCCATATATGTGGCTCATCACCAAAAGTTGTGGATGACATTTGTTAAAACGTATGGCAGTTATATAAGTTGATTGGAGACTGGCGGGATGATTATGATATGAGTTATTTCAGATTGTTAGCTTCATACAAACGAGATGTATATTTCTTTTATTCTGATGAAAACAATTATAATAGATTTGATTTGGAAAAAGGAATACCTTATTCTCAGAGTGAAAAACTATTATACGTGGTAGATAGGTTCGATTCTTATTTAGAACAATATGATATTTTACCAACAGTCGGTGGTAAATTAGTAAGTTTAAAGCTAAAAATGCTAATAGAAGAATTAGGTTCAGATTGTGAGTTTATCCCAGCAATTATAAAATCTACAGAAACGGGAGAAATAAATGATTCCTTCTTTGTAATGAATGTTTTAAATCAAATTCCTTGTTTAGATCATAATAGATCAGACTATGAACCACTAGTTAAATCCATACCTGATGGGCCAATTAGTTTAAGTATTATTGCTCTTATTCCAGAATCCCTAAACGGATATCATGTAGTAAGAATGAAAGAATCAAAAGAAGAGATAATCGTAGATGAAGTTTTCGTGGATGCTTGCAGAACAGAAAAAATTAAAGGTGTTCTATTAGTTAAAGAAGGAAATGTACGTAGTCCGGAATTTGTTGATTTAAAATAATATAATTCTGAATGGAAGCTTGTATATCTCTATGTTAATTAAGAATTTCTTCAGATGTGAAATTAATACTTGTTAGCTGTTCTTACAAAAAGAACATTTATTTCAACCTAATAAAAGAGTAGCAAAGATCCATAAAATCTGGATTTATTGCCACTCTTTCTTTAAATTAGATTTATTCATCTTTATTGTAAGGTTATGGTAAATGGATTAATGGATATTCGAGTTACCTATGGCTTATGATGAATATAGTAACCACGTTTTGATTAATCGAGATAGTCGTCAACAAAAGAGGCGAAGCGTATCAGCATGACGGTATAGGGAATGTCATTTGGTCTGATTATTAAAGAAAAACAGACAGGCAGTAAACTAGGTGAAACATTAATCCCCAAAGCACAGAAAATATATGAAAGGGCAGGAAGCCCATGTCCACATTCATAGTGATAGAGGAGAGTTTTTGATGGATATATATATAACCGTGGCAAATGGTGGAGTTTCAAATATTCGATTAACAGTTTATAAATATAAAGATTCAATAAAGGAAAAATTCGCAAATAAAAATTATGGAAATGATATAACGGAGATTTCTTATTTTTTATTTATTAATGGAGATGTGACTAGATATTACGAAAGTAGTGGGGTCTATAAACTTAGTTATAAACCCAAAAAAAGTGTATGGATCTCCATATTTGTATGGATGAAACTGGTTGGAGTGATGATGAAGACAGAAATGAAGTGATATTCAAAAATGCTTTAATGAAACTTTTAATATATAGTTCGGAGTCCATAAAGGAAAAAAGCATCGCTAAGAAATTAGATTTTAATAAAGATTTGTTCGACCAAACGTTAAAAAGTTGTTTTGAATAATTTTCTTTCGTTAGAATTTGATAACCTGAAAAAACAATATAATTATAAATTAACATTATGGGGGCATTAAGCACTTGAATAAATCTGAACTCAAGTAAAAAATTTTTCAAACTATGATGAAGCTGTATCATATCTTGTACATTACAAAATAATATGATCAAAGAGCAATAGGGGATTTAGTTTCCGGGTTTATAAACAATGGAAAGGACATTTACCATCAGGAAATAAATGTCGTCATTAAATGTGAAAGGGTATGATATCATATGCATTTTAACATTGTAACTGATACGGCGGGTTCAAAGGTTGGAGAATTGGCAAGTGAGTTACGTAACTATTTAAAACCTATAATTCATAGTAAGTATGCCTATGTAGATGTTACTATTCTAGTAGGGTTTCGTTGTTTACCAGAATCTTATAAGAGAAGATCTTTTATTAGATATACAAAAAAAGATAATTGTTTGGCTATTGATATTTCTGTAAAATTGGAAGATTATATAAAAATGTATAAGATTGAACAACGATATTATCTAGGAAATATCTTTATTGAATATTTAAGAGAAGCATTAAAAAAGAGAACGTTTGAAGGGTTAGATAACGAAGAATTTATTGATAATATTATAAAATGGGGAAAAGAAATTCCTATAAAAATGGATTCTGGGCAGATCAAAGTAGAGAATTGGTTTAGAGATGAAATTGATTGGTCTTCAGACCTTGATAAGTAATCGAGAATTATGGACTGCAAGAAAGTGGTTAGAATTGTGAATACGTAAATTAATATTAAATAAGCGAGTAAAAAATGAACACATGTAAAGGTGAGGCTAAAAGCTTCTATCTACATGTGTTTTTTTAACTTAATACTCTCCTCTGCTGACAATTTTATTTGACACGAAAAATCAAAGGGGAGAAACCCTCGCTAGCAAAGGATTTTTTGCTTATCATTAAAAATGGGAAATTGTTATTAGAGGACGATTGGATGATATTATGGATGCGAGCAAAGATAAAAATAGAACACAACGATAATACTATGAGGCTATACAGGTTTTAATAAATGAACAAAGACAAGAGTTAAGACATGGGAAAGTCAAACTACGCTGTAAAGGATAGGGGGATGATTATGTATCATAAATTATCATGTTTTTATAAAAGGGATGTGTTCTTCTTTTATAGCGACGAGAATAGATACGATAGACGAGAATTGGAGGAAGGAAATCGATGTCAAGTAGATGGGGATCTAACATATATTGTGGATAAATTTGACGCTTATCTATCTGCATATGATATTTTACCAACTGTAGGTCCACCTTTAGTAAGTGCAAAATTTAAAGAAATAATTGAACGACATTGTGAAAATGATTGTATCTTTATTCCAGTTGAAATAAAATCAACAGAAACAAAAGACCACAATAATGATTTTTTCGCAATGATTGTTTCAAACTCTGTAGTTTGTCTTAATAAAGAAAAATCTGAGTATAAACCATCGATAAAATCAATACCTGATGGTCCGATTAGTATTAACCATGTTGTATATATTCCTGATTCTCTCGGTGTGCATCATATCGTCAGAATGGAAGAATCTAAACATTTGATTGTTGTGGATGAAGTTTTTGTGAATTTGTGTAAAGAAAATAAAATTAATGGAGTAACTTTTATTAAAGAGGGCAGTTTGCAACGTCCAGAATATCTATAGATATAATAAAGGAAAGATAAATAATAAACCGATTTAAATCAATGTAATTAATTTTTAGCAATAAATCCATTGGCAGGGTTTATTGCTTTTTCTCTGACGATGTTCAATTAAAGTACAAGGCCTATGACGATATTGTTTTTGCGAAAGATAATCATACGCAAGTAGCCTTTGATTTCTTTACCTATGTTTTTGTGTATTAGAGATGAAATTAATGTGCTGTGTATTTAGTGTTTAATCCATATGACACTCCGTGCTCAAAAACATGAGTGAGTAACCCCCATTTACAGAAAGGAAAAAAATATGACATATATAATTAGTAGGCTTTTTAGCCATGAGCCGAATGAACTACTTAATAGACCAAGGGTATCGTATAAAATTAGTGAGTATGTTTTCGATTATATAAGAGAAAACATTCTCATTCCCAATAAACTTTTGAAGGATGATAAAGTTGATTATAGTTTCACACTTAGTTTTGTAGTATTCGACTCAGAGTTACATAAATTTTTTTATGAAACTCAGTTTAATACAGAAGAAAATAAATTCCGACCAGATACAAAACCCAAAAAAATGAATGGGGTAAAGGAAGTTTCTATTAGAGTTGTTTCTAAGAAAATATCTGCGATAATACTTCCTTCAGATTATGCAGATATAGTCTATGATATGTTCGGTTCTTTTTTAGTGGCTAGTTTCCCAAAAAAAGTAACCAAGGAGAAAATGGATGAGTTGAAAAAAGGGTTAAACTATACTTATATCAATAGTATTCCCTTTCCCGCACCATTTGAAGAGCAGAAATATAATGCCGATAGCAGTAGTTATCACAAATCAGTAGATTTTAAAGCTATTACAGAGGAAATAATAATAAAGGATGTTTACAAAAAGCACTTTGGTTTTTGATTCTCTGGTATTCTCCCCATGAAGTTGACAGATGAAATAAAGTAACTATTGAACTATAATGAGGAGATTTCGTGTATAGAAATCATATGTCCGAAAATTTCATGCCGATAGCAACAGTTGGAAATCAAATATATGGGACGAAGAATATTAAAATGTTTTAAATGCAAAAAAATGAGAGGGTATCTATACTTGCAAAAATCACTAGATGTTCAATTTATGTAAATAAACTTAGAAGTGGCAATAAATTCATTAATTAGGGTTTATTGCCCTTTGTTTTTACTTTATTTAAACATAACAAAAAGCGCCCCTATTTCTTAATCAGAAAAAGGGGTTTTAAAGTTATTTTGTGAGTGAGATTTTCACAGATGAATCGCCTGATAATGGTATTTATTTGAAATACATAAACCCTAATAGTAAACAACCAGGCGCATATCATAGGGTGATTCATACAAATATATATTATGAAGATGTAAACAAACAAATAATCAATGCAAGTAAAGCAGGAGGAAAATCCGCCGTAGAAAAAGAATTAGAGAGAATTAGGAATGAACTATTATTTGACAAGAAGGTGTATTAGCTGTGAATATTTATGAAATTAAAAGTGACTATGAGGTTTTTAAGTTTTTTGTATTTAAACCAGGAAGTACGTCTAACTATTTAAACTTTGAAGGTCAAAACTTAGGGGATAATTGGATTCCTTTAGAGTTAGAAATTTTCGAAGAAAAAGGAAAGAAAAAGGATAAACGATTTGAAGATTTTGATGCTTCATGCTATTTTGATGGTATCTTAATCGTAAATAATGACCTTAAAAGGATTTTTGAAGCTAATTATAGTGAAGAAATAGAAGTTTTGCCAGTTAATACAGATAGAGGCCCGTATTATTTTATAAATGTAACTAATAAAATTATATCGATAAAAAATGTAGATAAAATGTCTTCAGACGAAATAATGGAAATGGTAAGAAATAATAGGTACGTATTTGATCTTCCAATCGTAAAAAAACAAGCGATATTTAGAGATAGTAAAATGTCAGCGAGCTATTTTGTTACAGATTCTTTTATTGATTTAATGAATAATAATCAAATCAAAGGATTACGATATGAAAAAGTTGGACATGCAGAATAGTGTGAAAAGCAATATTTTCACATGTGAAACGAAAATATATGCAAAACAAAGGGTACTACTCAATTATTATGGTTTGATATTCATTTGTGAATCAAGTCAAATAAAGAGCAGAATATTATATAATACCTTGAGAAACCAAGAGTGTAATGACAATCCGTAGTGTTTGTTGTCTCTGGAATTTTAGGTACATTCGAGCTGGAAATATCATATGTTTTCCTAACAATCAGTTTAATGATACGTTTACAGAAACAATCATTGCGCTACTTATTGAAGTGCAGGACACAAAAAATGCTGTTTGTTAAAAAAACATTGAGCTCAAACTTTGATAAAATTAGTCTAGGAAAAATAGGTTAAAAGCTGTAGGCTCTGGCGGAAAAAAGATAGGGAATGAATATAGAAAAATTATTTTCGTTTATGCAGACGAGAAAACAACAAGTTTCGTTTGGGATGGGAATACTATCCTACATGAGTATTTCTCGGAGAATAATTCAGATATATTTGAAAATCTAGAGGGATATTCTTTAGATAACAAGTCTGAAATATCAGACAATCTAGTCACATGGGTATTTAACGATGGGTTCGTACCTTCAGCTAAAATTACGAATGAAGGTATTTACAGCATTATTAGTGATTATCTAGGAACGCCTGTTGAAGCCTATGGTGAACAAGGTAATAGGGTTTGGTCAGCTGAGCTTGATATCAACGGTAGAGTGAATGAATTTACAGGTGAGAAAGACTTTATTCCATTCCGTTATCAAGGACAGTATGAAGATGTAGAAATAGGATTGTATTATAATAGATTCCGATACTACGACCCGGAACAAGGGAATTATACCTAAATAGATCCGATTGGACTTGCTGGTGGGAATCCAACACTGTATGGATATGTAAGAAATACAAATAATTCATTTGATCCATTTGGCTTGTGGTCATATTATCAGTTAAAAGATGATCTGGGAAATATAGTTTATCATGGTATTACCGATAGGCCAATACAAGTGAGACTTATAGAACATGCTAATGGAAATACTACAAAAAAATATTTAGTCAAGTAAGTTATTTAGATGCCCTTCCAGACAGAATTGCAACAAGAAATCTTGAAGGGTCAGCATTATATCATGCATTCCAAGCGGATGCTAATTTATATAATGCTCCAAGACCTGTTTCAGTAGGATTTTATCATCAATATAATGGTCCTGAAAAAATAGCTAAAGGTAGGACTTTTTTAACTCAGGCAGAAATAGAAAGTCAAATGAAGAAAGCGAAAACGGTAAATGTTGATAGAGGAGGTAAAATAAAATGTCCAACATAAAAAAATTAGAAGCAGTGACAAAAGCACTTGAAGATTTGTGCAATTCGACTCCAGAAAATCCATTATCATTAATTAAGACTATTGAAAAAGCAACTAGATTAGAGACTGGATCACCAATTTCGGAATTTTTATCTAATACAGATTTTATACAAAAATTAATTAATGTTGGGTATCGATATGAATCAGATGAAAAGGTTGTAGAACAGGTACTATGGTCATTAGGTCAAATTTCTGATAGAGTTTTTTGGTCTATGCGCCAGCTTTATGATGAATTTGAAGCGGATACCCAAAATATTTATAATTTCTTTCTACAATTTGTAAATCATAAAAATAATAAAATTAGACTTGCAGTAGCGGCAGGACTTGTTAAATTACCTCAATTCGAGGAATATTCAAATAAATGGAACTATATTATCTCAATGGCAAGCATTCCTCCCAAAATAAAGTCTATGAGATTATTTAGGTGGGTTGTAAAAGGCAATATAAAAAATATACCGAATGAAATTAAATATCCTATTTGCAAAATATTAAAAGAGTATCTTTATGAGACAAATTTAGATATTGATACTCAAAAACTCTATAAAGAAATAATTATTCAGTTAGATGATAATTTTTTAGAGGGTATCTAAATTTGCAAAAAATCTTTACCTTTTTCAAAGAAATTTTTTAAAAAGGCAATAAATCCTTGTTTTAGGGTTTGTTGCCCTTTTTAATACTTTATTACTGAACTTCTAATATAGAAAGCGTGTATACATGACGGTATAGGGAATGTCATTCTAGCTGATTATTAAAGAAAAACACGCAGGTAGTAAACTAGGTGAAGCATTAAGCCTCAAAGCGCAGAAAATATATGAAAGGGCAGGAAGCTCATGTCCACATCCATAGTGGTAGAGGAGAGTTTTTGATGGATATATATATAACCGTGGCAAATGGTGGAGTTTCAAATGTTCGATTAACAGTTTATAAATATAAAGATTTAATAAAGGAAAAATTCGAAAATGAAAATTATGGAAATGATATAACAGAGATTTCTTATTTATTATTTATTAATGGAGATATGACTAGATATTACGAAAGAAGTGGGGTATATAAACTTAGTTATAAACCCCAAAAAAAGTGTATGGATCTCCATATTTGTATGGATGAAACTGGTTGGAGTGATGATGAAGACGGAAATGAAGTGATGTTCAAAAATGCTTTAATGAAACTTTTAATATATAGTTCGGAGTCCATAAAGGAAAAAAGCATCGCTAAGAAATTAGATTTTAATAAAGATTTGCTCAACCAAACGTTAAGAAGTTGTTTTGAATAGTTTTCTTTCTAAGTCGTTGGTAGTACAAATAATCAGCAATCTCAGCAAAGTGATCAGTTCGCCATGCAAAAATGTTGCTACAAAGGAAAACTAGATCCAGCTGTATTAGATAAAGTGGCTTTATCCATGATCCGAATACCTTAACAGATAAAGATTTATTTAAATTAGAAGATGATACAATAGAGATGTTTGATGATTCTGAATTTAATCCGAATAAAATGGAACTTTCAAATGCTATCAACAGTCCAGGTAAAAAAATAAAATGTACTTAAAAATAGTAATAGAAAAAGTAAGAGATCTCAGGAGTGATATAGTGGGAAATCCGGTAAATGTGGAAACAGACTTTGGTAAATATCAAGTATACGTTCAAAGATCGCCTTTAATGGAGCCTAATATAAAGGATAAAATTGAAAATGAAGAATTAGATGGACTTGCTATTCGGGTTAATGATAGGTCCTTATCAGATGTTGGATTTTTAAAGCAACTGCCTAATTTAGAGTATTTAGATTTAGGAAGGAATAACATTAGTGATTTAAGCTCTATTGAAGCTTTAAATGAATTAAAGTATCTAAGCTTTAAGGGAAGTATTGAAGAAAAATTAGATTTATCTACGTTATCAAAACTCCAAGATTTACTTGTTTTATATGATAAGAAGATTCGAAATCTTTTCGCTTGTACAAATTTAAAACGATTAGTTATTCATCACTATAAAAATAAAAACAATAATGCTGAAGAGTTTAAAGCTTTAAAAAGGCTGGAAATCTTAGAAATATGGTCATCACCTATTCGAAATATCGATGGCTTAAAAGGGTTAAACTCTTTACAAAGAGTTGAATTACGGTATCTACAAAAATTAGAATCAATTAAAGGAATTGAGAATAACTCTTCTATTGAAGAGTTATGGATTCAAAATTGTAAAAAGGTTAATGATTGGGAGGTTATTGGAACGTTACCAAATTTGAAAGTATTAACAATAGAAGCATGTGGAAATATACTATCATTAAATTTTTTAGATAAACTAGAATCAATAGAATCTATTAGATTAGTTTCAAACACATTTATAGAAGATGGAAAATTGTCATGGTTGATTGAAAAGGAAAGTATGAAATATTTTAATACACCAATAGGAAATCACTATGATGTTAGTCTTGAAACTCTTTCCAAATTTAATGATTTTGGGATAAGAGACAATTGACAATTGTTAACTTGTTTAGGGATAAAGTATAAAAGAAACAGGTCGTATCTAATTCGTATCTAATTAGTTTTTATTTCAGCAATTGCTAATACACTATAGCATTTCATACAGAGTCGTAATTCTAATTCTTACACTGTAGTGCCGATGAAAACCGCAATTTCTAATTTACATCAAAAGAGTAGCACAAATTCTTTGGGAATTATTGCTACTCTTTTTTATGAACATTTGCCTTTTTGATAAGACTTTCGGATGCAATTAATTTTGCTAAGGAACAAGTTTTATAAAATGTCTTAAAAACTAATAAAATGGAAGGGTGGATTTTAATTGTTTGCTCAATGTATTCCTTTTGATGATCATGTGAGAGGTAGAATAGGTGGTAATCCTCCAAAATTGATTGAAGAACAAATACCTGATGATTTCAGGTTTTATGCTACTCTAGTTCATCCAGAAAAAGAGGATGTTATGCTTTCAATTATTATTCATAAGAATTTTGATACTTTATTGGAAAAAATATTTATCCTTCAATTGAAGTAAGAGTTATAGAGCATAAATACTCCGAAGTTGGAAGCAATACTGGTAAAAGTATTTTAGATTTAGGTATGAACTCAATAAGCGATTATTCGGAAAACCAAGGGAATAATTTTTTGTTTATTAAAGTTTTGGGAGAACCACGTCTTATTCAACCTAAAAGTTATTATTATAAAGAGTTGGAAAATAATCATTATTCCTTTTTTCTCCAAATAGAGGAGGAAGGCTATAGTGATAATATGGATTGTGTGTTTATGTACGGTGCATTATATCTATATAGGCATAATGAAACAGGAGAGGTCATTGCTGGTTTCTGGCAGTGCTCTTGATAGTTTAGGATACTTATTTAAATGTTGTTGATTAATTAAGTTAATATCAAATTGGGGAGTTACTACAATATCAATTAAATAAAAGGAGAATTTTATATGGATAATAAAAACCAGTTAAATAAGGCATTGATATTACTAGATTTTGGGAATTTTGATGATGCTATTGAAATTTTGAAAAAAATCTATAATTGTGCAGTCGAAGAAAATGATACTATTTATTCTATTAAAAGCTCTTGCATTTTAGGAGAATATTTTTTATCTGATAATAAATTAGAGGATGGAGTAATGTATTTAGAAAAAGCATTATCGCTAAAAGGAAAAGATGACGATGTCGATGATCTTTTAAACTATGAATTAGATCATGCAGAAGAATTATTAAAAGAAGCAAGAGGAGATAAATAAAGGGAAAGCAACAAGTGAAAAAGAAATAGAATGATTTAATGTGGTACCCAAGTCAAGGACAAACTAAAAAAAGAGATTAAGCAGCTAATAGATGGTTTCTGTATTGCACAGGAGCCATCCTTTTTAGATTCCATTGATAACGATAATTATTGTAATAGACCATGTAGTGATTGATTTTGGCTTTTAGTTCCTCAAGTGTCTTCAAGGAGCTAAAGTCTACTTCGTCTTTAAAATGACCGAAAAACGATTCCTGTGGTGCATTGTCCCAACAGTTTCCTCGGCGTGACATCGATTGACCTAGGCCATGTTTTTTTAAGAGCGTTTGATAGCGTGGGCTTGTATAGTGAACCCCTTGATCTGAATGGATAAAGGCCTCTGGATGAAGCTGAATGCGCTTATTACTGATCAATTTTTCAATCGTTTCCGTAGCGATTTCGAGCGTGATTCGGTCTGAGACATGGTACGCTAAAATTTCGTTCGTCGAGGCATCTTTTATCGTCGACAAATAAGCCATACACTTTCCGTTATATGGTACATAGCTGATGTCCGTTAATAATACTTTCCCAGGGATACCTTGCTTAAACTCACGATTTAATTTATTTGGCACAACACGATGTTCCTTCGTTGCTTTCGCCATTTGTTTATAGGGATTCGGTTTACGATGCGGGCAGACAATCCCGTACTTGCGCATAATACGCTGGATTTTTTTACGGCTCATAACACATTGAAAATCCTGCTCGAGTGTCATTTTAATCGAACGAGAGCCTTTTTTATAACCACGACGATCAAAGGCTTTTAAAATCAAATCGCGTGCCTTTAAATCCTTCTGTTCTCTCACGGCTCGCGCATCACTCGCCTGTAAATAGCTATAATAGCCTGAGCGAGAAACCTTTAAGAGGTCACAAAAATACGTCACCATCCGTTCAAATGGAAACTGAGTGAGCGTATCTGAAATGAGTTGAAAGACCTTATTTGTGCTTAGTTTTTGGCTGTCGTTTAGCAGCCTCCTTTCTGTCGCTTCGAGCTTTTTTAGTAAATCTACTTGCCCCTCTAATAGTTGAATGCGTGCAGCTTGTCTTTCAATGACTTCTGCCGCTGTTAATTCACGTTTAATCGGTCTACCTGATCCAGATTTGCGTGTATCCGTTAAACCAATTAAACCGTTCTTTTCATATGCTTTTCGCCAACGAAAGGCTGATTGTTCAATACGTTTGATCCCGATTATCTCTTCATCAAAGCCACATTCCTTAAAAATTTGTCTCGGTGTTTTCCCTGCGAAGTATTCATCAATGAATTGACTCTTAAATGTATCTGTATAGGTAATCGTACGTTCGCTAACCTGTTGTACGTTTGGATTTTTTTGAAGTTGTAGTACCTGTTTTGGTGAAAATAAAATTTTACTCATAGTAGCCTCTAGTTCATCCTTTAATCTTGAAAGTCTAGTATATAAAAAATACCTGCAGTTAGCACACTCTTTTTCAAGTGTCCTAACTACAGGTACCATATTAATTCATGACCATCTAAGTATTTCACTTTTTTTAAATGAACTGCACCCTGTCAGGTGGATATTGGAAATAAAATAACGGTAAGCGGCTTGAGCTTTGAACTCTAAATGGCTAAGACTGTTTAATCTTTTCTTGTATTGAGTGATTATGAAAATGGATACTAAAAATGCAGAGAATTGCAACTTTACTTAATCGCAATTCTCTGCATTTTCGTTACAAATCTAACTTATTTTTGTATTTTACTATTTTCAACATTACTATTTTTTCTGTTTGTTCGATCAAGTAAGAAATCAATACTGAAATTGAAATAACCAGCAATTTTGATTAAAGTGCTAGCAGTCCATTCAAATTTACTAGTCTCATATTGACTATAGGTATTTTGCGAAACATTTAGCATTTCAGCCATTTGTAATTGTGTCACATCATTATCTTTTTATGTCTAAAATGTGGGCTGCTGAACGTTTTGGTGGAGCAAAAGTGAGAGAAGCAGTGCTAACCGAACTAGAGAATATAAGGAATGATCTATTATTTAATGTTAAAATTTAGTAAAAAGAGGTGTTGTTAATGAAAGTATATAGATTTGGAAATGACTATGATTTTAAAGAGTTAACTTTTTTGAATGAGAAAGAAGATGTTAATCTTTTTGCATCTTTTACTGGACAGAAGATTACTCTGGATTGGAACGAAGAGGTTTTTGGTATCTCAGAAGGTAAACTTAATAGAGGAAAATTGTTAGATTTTGATTCACGTTGTTATGGAGCTACATTTATAGTAAAAAAGAAATTTGAAAAGCTTTTTATTGAGGAGTTTTCTGACATTATAGAAACCTTCCCAATAAAAATCAAAGGCATTTCAGAGGAATATATATATATAAATTTAACGAATGTGGTGACAGCAATTAATTTTGATGGTTTAGATATGCAAGAATCTCTTGCAATGTTACGAGGTGAAAACATCAGATTTAATTTAGAAAAAATAGAAAATGAAACTTTATTTAGAGACATTAAAATTAATTGTTTTTATTTTTGTACACGAAACTTTAAAGATTTTATTGAAAAAAACAGAATTAATGGATTGAAGTTCAAGGAGATAGGAACAGCTACGTGAAAATCTGGAATGTAATCAATGAATATCGTTGGATCATGTAGTACCAAAAATAAGAACTATGTTTTGCTAGATGTTAACGAGTATTCACCCATTCGCTATATGGATTTATATAAGAAGTTCTTTATTTATGAGGGTTAATGAAGTATATTAATCTACTTCTATAGCATGAAACGGCTATTGACATCACATGTTCTATTCTGCTAGTATGTATCACGAAATAAATTTCCTTTAATACGGTCCAGAGAGGCTGAAAAGGGCTACGTGATATTTTTAAGCTAATAATATCTTTGCTTTGGTATGCCCTTTTTGTCCACTACGACAGAAGGGCTTTTTTTATCTTCATTCAGTAGAAGACTTCCATCTCTAAAGATAGTGAGATGAATGCTTTTATGGTTCCCTTTCAAAGGTTATTCAAACACCTACTGAAATAGAGGAACTCAGGCTAAGAACTTCACATCCTGTGAAAACGCTTGAGTGACCAACATAATGTTGGCCCAAAGCCTCCGGCGGATGTCACGGAAATCGGAAAGGAGTTCTTAAAGGATGTTAGCCTAAAATCATCGCATCCATGCGATAACGGCTAACTGACCTGCATCGTGCAGGCCTAAGCACAAAGCCGATTCCGAACGCAATTACGCTAAGGCGAAATTGATTTATAGTACCTCTTTTAAAGGGAGTCCCGTGAGGCTTCAAAAGAGAATGGACAAGACTTGTGTAATCCATTCCCTCAAATAGGTAAAAGAGATTTTAACAATGAAAACTGGAGGATTGTAAGAATGGATTATCGTAAGAAAACAGTGGTAGCTTCAGTAGCTGGTTTAACGTTGGAAGGAATGGACATTATGTTTATCTCCTTTGCGATGACAATGATTATTTCGGAATTTAACATTGATTTCGCAACGGGTGGGCTCATTTCTTCTGTAACGAATATCGGTATGCTGTTAGGAGGCATCATTTTCGGGGTTTTAGCAGATAAGTATGGGCGTGTAAAAATATTTACTTATACCATCTTATTGTTTGCGATTGGTACAGCTTTAACTGGATTAGCAACAAATATTGAACAAGTTTATATTTATAGATTTATCGCGGGTCTTGGTGCAGGTGGCGAATACGGAATTGGTATGGCTCTTGTTGCCGAGGCTTGGCCGAAGAATAAGCAAGGAAGAGCCTCTTCATATGTTAGTGTAGGTGCACAATACGGAGTTATTTTAGCAGCGTTACTAAGTGCCGTTATTCTTCCGACTTTAGGATGGAGAGCTTTATTCTTTGTTGGTGTGGTACCTGTTATTTTCGCATTTATTGTACGAAAGAATCTTGAGGAATCACCAGAGTGGTTGGCTGCTCAGAAAAATAAAAAAATCGATAAGCAACATGAAAAAGGTAAGCTGGCACAACTATTTGATACACCTCGAACGTCGATAACGACAATTTCATTAATTGTTATGGCAACTGTTCAAATTGCTGGTTACAATGGCTTAATGATTTGGTTGCCATCTATGTTGCAGCAATCTCAAGGATTATCGGTTTCAAGCTCGGCTCTTTGGACAATTAGTACAGCAGTTGGCATGATTATCGGGATGTTAACATTTGGACGATTTATGGACCGATTTGGTGCAAAGCGAGCTTTCGGTATCTTTTTACTTGCCTCTGCATGTGCTGTGTTTTTATACTCTTATGCAACGGGAAGTGTCGCTATTTTAATCGGTGGCGCGATTGTCGGCTTCTTCTCAAATGGTATGTTCGCAGGGTATGGAGCTTTAATTAGTAGCTTCTATCCGGTGCAAATTCGAAGTACAGCTACAAACACGATTTTTAACTTTGGTAGAGCAATTGGAGGGTTTTCACCGATCTTTGTAGGTTATATTCTTCAAAGCTATGATATGACGGTCGTAATGATCTACTTAGCTGCCTTATATTGCATTTCCTTTATCGTAATGCTGACTTTAAAAAAGGGTTCAAATGAGGATTTACAACCGGTTGAAATAAAATAATGAAAACACGAAAGAACGAATTCCAATCAAAAGGGATTCGTTCTTTTTTAAAAATTTTAATTATAAACCTCTTGAACGTTTTTCAGCCATTTCTACGAGGCGTTTTGTAATTTCTCCTCCAACAGAACCGTTTGCGCGAGAAGAAGCTTCTGGCCCTAACTGTACGTTAAATTCTTGGGCAATTTCATATTTCATTTGATCTACAGCCTGTTGTACACCAGGTACAAGAAGTTTATTTGAACTGCGATTATTGTTAGCCATTTTTCTCACCTCCTTGTGATTAGAATGGTCGAGAGTTTACTTTTCATACATTTAAAAAGAAGGAAATGCGCAGTCTAAATATAATAGGAATTTCAGAAAGCTAGCTGAAAAAGTGATGCTCTCTGTTATAATTAAGCCTGGCATTTTATAATTTAGGCTTTATTAATACATAAAGGAGGTTTTTAAATGACGAATAATGATATATTAATTCGTTTGCGATATGCACTAGATATTAAAAATAAGGACATGGTTGAAATTTTTAAGCTAGGTGGCATGGATTTTACAAAGGAAGAAGTATTGAACATGCTTATTAAAATTAATGATGAGGAAGAAGCACCTGAAGAATACATCAAATGTAATAATAAAATGGTAGAGGCTTTCTTAAATGGATTTATTACATTTAAACGAGGACCACAAAAGCCTAAGCCTGGTGAGCCTGAAGGACCACTACCTGTTTCAGGGAAAGAAAGCCCTAATAATATGCTGTTAAAGAAAGTTAAAATTGCATTAGCCTTAACGAGCGAAGACATGTTAGATCTTTTATATGATGGGGGCGTTAGAGTTTCGAAGGGCGAGTTAGGTGCCATTTTAAGAAATCCAGGTCATCGCAACTATAAGGAATGTGGCGATCGATTCGTGAGGAATTTTTTAAGAGGTTTGACATATAAATATAGAGATTAAAATAATGAATAACAAAGCAGCTGCAATTTTGTAGCTGCTTTTTTGCAAGCAGTTTTACGTAAATTTCTCGATTAGATTAAAAAAATACTGTAAAAATCGAAATTTTCTTAATTAAATCTAGTTGACAAAATGTGGCGAAATTGTGTACACTGTAATTGACACAAAGTTGTCACAAAGGGAAAATAAATGTTCACGAACAGAGGGGTGTTTTTATGTTTGGTTTAGATATTTTATTAGTTGCTATCGCATGTGTTACGATCCCACTTGTTGTTGCTTCAGTTATGTTAGATATCTTTTATGCAGAAAAGAAACAAGTTCGTTTTTCATTACGCCGTACATCTTTGTGGTATGTGAGTATGTTTACTGTATCATTTGTACCGGCAGTCCTAGTTATGACAATAAATGGATAAGTAACTTTTATACGAATAATCATTTAGGGGTGAATGATTATTAAAAAATCATAGTAGCAGCTACAACGTTTTATAATTGCGTTGTAGCTGTTTTTTCTTTACGCCCTGAATAAAATCGAGGGGGATATCTCAAAGATTTACAATGCGTTTTTTTCAAAGTTTGATGTTAGTGTTAGCAATGTAGATAATTCCCACAGAAATTAAGAATGAAAAGATAATCGTTAGAATAAAATTTCTACTAATATGGATGCAATTTTTCTATTGATTATCTTTTGAAGGTGGGATATGGATGAAAACCTTTTTTCTCTTTTTTCTAGGGCTTATCTATTTATTACTAGCAAATGCAGTCGAAACAGCCATATTTAGTAAGGGTTATTTCTTAATTGGTTTAGGGCTAGTAATAACAGGGGTTATTCGGTATGTGAAAGAACGATATGTTTATATTAGCTGGTTGAATGAAATGAAAGAGGCAAGTGAGGAGGAGCTAATGGCTATTCCTCATACACATTGCATCATATCAAATGATTGTTTAAGTGCTTTATTATTAAATGAGCCTACAAATACACTTTTCCTCGCAAGTAGAGAACATTTAGAAGAGGAATTGATTAAACAAGAAATCCCCTTTAATAAAATATATGAAGTTGCTATAGTAGAGGACGAAATGTATATTGCAAGAACTAGTAATAACTTAATAAGTGGCTCATTACTAGGGGAAGATCACGACATAGAAGAGGAATTAGATGAAGAGGACGCTGAGGATAACGAAGTATCTCAATTGACGTTGAAAATTGTAGCTGATAACTTATCTGACCCTATTTTAGAATATGTTTTTATGGATAACAGTGAGCCGATATCACGGGAAGAGGATGACTATCAAGAAGCGCTAGAGTTATGTGAGGAATGGTTTCAGAAAATTAGTGTTATTATTAAACGCTATGAGCTTGAAAGGGTACCAATTAGACATTGGCAATAAGATTAACTTAAAGTAGAAAGCTATCTCGAACGTAATGTCGAGATAGCTTTTTTCGGTAGAGATTTCAAATGCTCCGGTAGCTACTTGAAGTGCTCGGGTGTGCCAGAGAAATAGAAATGATCAGTATCCCCCGAAGTGCTCGGGTACAACAGAGAAATGATCAGGTATCACCTCAAAGTGCTTGGGTGCATCAAAGAAGTGATGAGGCGCCCCCAGGAAAGTACCCAGTCGGAACGGAGATCAACCACACCTTATGGTGATGAGCTACTTGTACTTTAAATTTTAAATTGCTGTAGTTGTGAGTTTAACTCTTCAGCCATTCCAGCGAGCTGATTCGCGCTCTTTGAAATTTCTTCCATAGTAGCGGCTGTTTCCTCTACAGTTGCTGTTGTTTGTTCGACGCCAGCTGCAGACTCTTGAGAAATAGAAGCCATTTCATCAATTGCCGCATTGATGGATTTGGAACTGTGAGCAACTTTATTTAGATTACCTGAAATGGTATTTATATTAAGAATCATATCTTCAACAGCTACCGAAATTTGTTCAAATGTTTCATTTGTTTGATTTAGTTGTGTTGTTCCTCTTTTTACTTCCTCATAGCCTGATTGTAAAGCAGTTGTTACATTGCCCGTTTCACCTTGAATACGGTTGACGATTGTTGAAATATCAGTGACAGAGAATTGGACTTGTTCTGCAAGCTTACGAACTTCATCGGCTACTACAGCAAAGCCTTTTCCATGCTCTCCAGCACGTGCAGCTTCGATGGCAGCATTTAAGGCAAGTAAATTTGTTTGATTTGAAATGTCGTCAATGACTGAAACAAGTTTGGAAATTTCAGCGGACTGTACATTTAAGCCCTCAACTTTTTTCACTGAATCTAAAACAATTTCATTAATGGCAGCCATTTGTTGTGTGGATTGTACCATTAACTCTTTACCTGTAGTTGTTAGATTTTGCACATGATCGGAGTGCTCTATTAATTCAATACCTTCTTGTGTTGTTTCATGAATACTCTGTTGGAAAGAAGCCATTGTTTCGGCTAAATCACCTGCTGTGGATGCTTGTGTTTCTGTACCAGAGGCTAGTTCCTGCATAGTCACGGTAATTTGTTCTGTACCTGTTTGTACTTCATTAGAAGATTGAGCAAGCTCTTCGCTACTAGCTGCTACTGTTTCGGAAACAGTATGAATAGAGCTGATCGTTTGCTTTAATTTTTCATTCATTTCATTCGCTGAAAGCATTAATTGACCAATCTCATCTTGGGTAGTTATTGGAAGTAGTTCATGTTGTAAATTACCATTGGCTAATTCGCTCATACGCTTTGAGACAATCGTAATGGGCTTAGAAATTTTGCTAGCAGTGATTATGGCAATTAGAATACCTACAATTGTCAATACTATACTAACAATCAGCCCAATTGTTTTATTGTTTAAGCTTGTAGATACTACGTTTTCTCCTACTTTCGTAATTTCAGCTGAGCGAGTATTGGCTAATTTTTCATAACCATCACGAACTTCTGTTACAAGATCATTAGTAGCCGTTAAATTTTTTATTGCTAATTCTTTATCGCCTTTTTTATAGACATCGAATACCTCGGTATTGACACGGTTGCTCCACTCGCGTGCCATTTCTACCAGCTTCTCACGCTCAGGATTTTTATCGTATTTTTCCATGATGCTATTGCTTTCCTCAGCAATTTTACGATGTTCATTAAAAGTTTCTATGTATTTTTCATTACCTGATACAACATAGCTTAAAGCTGCAGAGAGACGAACGTTCACAGACAGTGCTAAATTTTTACTTGCCATTAAGACAATTAAATCTTCCTTCACTAAATCTTCTGCTTGTTTTTCCATCTTAGAATTGGAAATGTAAGTATAGGTATTAAAACAAACAACTAATACGATTAAAAGAAGAAATGCACTTAATATTCGGGCTTTAAGTGTTTTAAACTGAAAAATCTCTTTCATCTTTCCCATCCTTTCCTTTTTCAATTGTTATAGTACAAATATTATTTTATAACTAAATCTATTTATAAATAAGTACTTTTGGTGGAAAAAATAAAAATAGTTTTTTAGTACAATAACACTTTGGTGTTAATGATGCGAGTAGTTAAATATATATATATTTAGTAAAATTCTGAAAATTACTTAATGCCTTTATGAATTTTTACCTACCTAATGAAAAGAGCACTTACTGTAAAAATGCAGCAAGTACTCTAAAATGTTTTTGTCATTATTGTTTTGCTTTTTTTGCTAGTCGTTCCCATTGTAGTAATGATGGATACGGATCAAATGCCCATTCTGTACGACCATTGAACTTATATATGCCATAGTGAAGATGAGGCGGGAATTTTCCGGATGTCCCTTCTTTACCGTAGCCAGAGCTACCAACCGTACCGAGAACAGTACCAGGTTCGACAAGGTCTCCAACTTTAATTTTCTTATTATAACTACCAAGATGGGCATAATAATGGTATGAGTTATGATTATCTCGAATTCCTATACGCCAACCACCAAATTGGTTCCAGCCCTTTATTTCCACTACTCCATAGGAGGTAGAAAGTACTGGAGTACCATAGCTAGCGAAAATATCTGTGCCTTCATGAATACGGCGTCCACCCCAGCCCCTATTGGCACCCCATGTACTCCGATAACTGTAATCGTAATTAGTAGGAACGGGGAATGTGTGGGCATCGAGCTCAGTTGTTTTGAAATGACTATACATTTTGGAAATGGTGAAGATTTGATTTACAGCCTGTTCACTTCCGTAATACTCCCATAAAGCTAATTTAAAATCCTCATCACTTGTTCCAAATTTACTTAAAAATGTAGCCATGGAGAAAATTATATCGACATCATCTTTTGGGCTGGCAACTCCGTCACCATTGCCATCTAATCCCATCCCGCCAAAGTAACTAATTGTTTCTGGGCGAGTATCATCTCGTACAGGATTTAAAGCACCTGACCAATATTCATCAGAAAATTGAATGGCAACGATACCATCTCGTTTCGGAATATCTTTACGAACAGATTGCAAATTTCGTTCATATTGGTCAATGGCTGCTAAGAAATGCCATGGGATAAGTAACTCGTCAAATTGTACGTAATAGGCCATACGTTCCTGCATAATTTCTTCTTGGGTTGGTTCTTCTTTTGCTAAAGCAACAGTGGGGAGAGTAAAGCTCCATAATAACATCCATGATAACAGGAAAATAAAATGCCGATTCAATAATGGACCTCCTTTCTACAGTTAGAATAACCGAAAAAGATTTTTTCATAAGTCCTTTTACACATCATAAATTGCCAATCTATAACGCTTATTTGAAAGGTTACTACCTAAGTCAAATGCGTTCTAATACATATGCTATTTATAGGAAAGTGAGGTGATAGAATGGTAGTATATAACAATTCTATTACGATACTAGGTAGCTGCGGAGGTGTTGCGAAAGCGGTACTTGCGATATTAAATAAAACAGTTCAAGACAAGTCTGATCCTATTAATCCTATTATCGAAAAAAGCTTAATTCATTTAGTAGACAAAAGAGAAATTGATCAGAAGTCTCTTGCGCATTTATATCCAAATTTAAAAAATCAGCTTGTCATTCATCAATTTGATTTAATTAATCAAGTAGCATTAATGGAACATCTGAAAAAAACAAATACTACTGTTGTCATTGATGTTTCCTGGGCGGATACAGTGGAAGTGATGAAATGTTGTAATAATATGGGCATTAATTATGTAAATACAGCATTAGAAAATCCATTTATAGATGAAAATGAGGAATTGTATGAGGGTTTTGGATTGATTGAAAGGATTAGGCATTTAGAAAAACACAAAGAGAAAATTTCAAATGCAGTTGCAATAGTGTGTTCTGGCATGAATCCTGGTGTTGTACAATGGATGGCATTTGAATTGCAAAAGGAAGTGGACGACGATTCATTAGTAGCTTGCTATATTGTTGAGCATGATAGTTCTTTCTTTAAGGATAAAAGCAAAGCCAAGAAAAATGTTATTTATACAACTTGGTCACCGGAATGTTTTTTAGATGAAGCTATATTGAGCTATCCCATGTTCATGAGTCAAAGAACTCCGCTATTTTTATACGAAAAAGTGTATGACGTAGAATTTAAAGTGACGCTAGGGGATAAACAATTTTTTGGTTGTTTAATGCCTCATGAAGAAGTGTATAGCTTAGGAAAAATGTTGAATGTGGAAAGTGGGTTTCTTTATAAAGTCAATGAGCATACTACTGAGTTAATAACATCTAATATTGATGATTTAGATGTATTATGGGATTTTGAAATGGAAGTGCTTGACCCACTGAATGCTCCATTGGATGGAGAGGATTTATGCGGTATTTTGCTTGTCTATAAAGGACGGGAGAAATATATGTACAATGTTATGAAAAACGAAGAGATTTTTTCTCAGTTTCAAACGAATGCTACGTATTTTCAAGTTGCATGTGGCGTTTATGCATCTTTAGCTGTCTTACTAAAAGATAATATTGAGAAAGGTGCTTATTATGTTGATGAACTATTGAAAAATACAACTAATCAGTTTGGAGACTACTTAACTTACTATATGAAGGATTTTGTCATAGGTGAAAATAATCAGTCGGATGGATTATTGTTAGAACGTATTCGGAGACGACGTTAAATAATTTTAACCCATCTACTGGACAAAATGTAGATGGATTTTTTAGCTTCATTCAGGGGAATAGGATGATTTTTTAACGTAAAAATCTTTAGTAAATGGTGTAGTTAGGCACTTTGCATAGAAATCTTTAAATAATGCAAAAAAGTATTCGGCATCATAATGTCATTTACTTCATACTATGTTATAAATCAAGCCCTGAATGGAGGGAAGGCTATTAACATTTTAGATAAAGTGAAAAGCTACCGCGAAGAAGAAAATCGGTTGAAGTGGGAAGGAACATTTGCAGATTACTTAAATATTATCAAGGAAAGACCTGAAGTTGCTCAAACAGCCCATTCACGCGTCTACAATATGGTAAAAAGTGCTGGTGTAGAGGAACGCGATGGGCAAAAAATGTATGAGTTTTTTGGGCAAGAAATTTTTGGGCTTGAAACAGCAATTGAAAGACTGGTGGAGGAATATTTCCATCCGGCAGCACGAAGATTAGATGTTAGGAAGCGTATTTTGTTATTAATGGGACCAGTTAGTGGTGGTAAATCAACAATAGTGACCTTGTTGAAACGCGGACTCGAACAATTTTCGAGAACAGATGAAGGTGCAGTTTTCGCCATTAAGGGATGTCCAATGCATGAGGATCCTCTACATTTAATTCCACATCATTTGCGTAATGATTTTTATGAGGAGTATGGTATACGAATTGAAGGAAGCTTATCGCCTTTAAATACGATGCGTCTTGAAAAAGAGTACGATGGACGTATTGAAAATGTGATGGTTGAACGTATTACTTTTTCTGAAGACAAACGTGTGGGCATAGGAACATTTACGCCATCAGATCCAAAATCACAGGATATTGCCGATTTAACAGGTAGTATTGATTTCTCAACAATCGGAGAATTTGGTTCAGAATCTGACCCTCGTGCTTATCGCTTTGACGGTGAGCTAAATAAAGCTAACAGGGGTATGATGGAATTTCAGGAAATGTTAAAGCTTGATGAAAAATTCTTGTGGAATTTACTGTCTTTAACACAGGAAGGTAATTTTAAAGCAGGTCGATTTGCATTAATTAGTGCAGATGAGTTAATTGTTGCACATACAAACGAAACGGAATATCGTTCATTTATTTCAAATAAAAAGAATGAGGCGTTGCATTCACGTATTATTGTGATGCCGATTCCGTATAACTTAAAAGTTAGTCAGGAAGAACTGATTTACGAAAAAATGATTAAAGAAAGTGATATGGCACATGTTCATATTGCGCCACATGCATTAAAGGCCGCAGCAATCTTTTCGGTTCTAACAAGACTTGAAGTACCGAAAAAGCAAGGTGTGGATCTTATTAAAAAAATGCGACTGTACGACGGAGAAAATGTGGAGGGATTTAATTCCGTTGACTTAGAGGAGCTTAAAAAAGAGTTTCCAAACGAAGGCATGAACGGTATTGATCCACGGTATATTATTAATCGTATTTCTTCTGCTATTATTCGAAAAGAGGTACCATCTATTAATGCGTTAGATGTTCTGCGAGCACTAAAGGATGGGCTTGACCAGCATGCTTCGATCTCTCAGGAAGATCGAGAAAAATATATGAACTATATTGCAGTTGCTCGAAGAGAGTATGATGATATTGCCAAAAACGAAGTACAAAAAGCTTTTGTTTATTCGTATGAAGAGTCTGCAAAAACATTGATGAATAATTACCTCGATAATGTAGAAGCGTTTTGTAATAAAAATAAAATTTTAGATCCATTGACTGGTGAAGAAATGAATCCTGATGAAAAATTAATGCGCTCTATTGAGGAACAAATTGGCATCTCGGAAAATGCAAAAAAAGCATTTCGTGAGGAGATATTAATTCGTATTTCTGCTTATGCTCGAAAGGGAAAACGTTTTGACTATAATTCTCATGAAAGATTACGAGAAGCAATCCAGAAGAAACTATTTGCGGATCTCAAGGATGTCGTGAAAATTACAACATCCTCGAAAATGCCGGATGAATCACAGCTGAAGAAAATTAATGAGGTTGTAGCAAGACTTGTTGATGAACATGGCTATAATACAACGTCTGCTAATGAATTATTGCAATATGTAGGTAGTCTGTTAAACCGTTAATGGTTTTGACCTATTCAATGGAAAAATGAAGACTATTGATAGGAGTGATTAGGAGTGTCCCATTTTAGGGCACTCCTTTTATCTTCATTTAAAAAAACGAAGTGTAATTGATTTTACTAAAGGAGTTCAAGAAAGCGAATTACTAGCATAGTATAGAAAAAGCAAATTTGATAGATGGGTGAGGATAAAAATGACTGAACACGAAAATAAACGCTTTGTCATCTCTCAGGAAAATTGGTCCCTCCATCGTAAAGGGCACCAGGACCAGCAACGTCATATGGAAAAAGTGAAAGATGCTATCAAGAATAATTTACCTGATTTAGTTAGCGAGGAAAGTATTGTGATGTCCAATGGTCGAGAGGTTATTAAAATTCCTATACGTTCACTTGATGAATATAAAATTCGATATAACTATGATAATTCCAAGCATGTTGGGCAAGGACAAGGAGATAGTAATGTAGGTGATGTGGTTGCACGTGATGCTAGCAGAGGCAATCAGGCTAATGGTCAAGGAAAAGAAGCTGGTGACAAGCCAGGTCATGACTATTATGAAGCTGAAGTAAGTATTGAAGAAATTCAGAATGTGCTATTTAATGAGCTTGAACTACCAAACTTACAACAGAAAGAAAAAGCAGATATTAAAACGGAAAAAATTGAGTTTAACGATATCCGGAAAAAAGGTCTGATGGGGAATGTTGATAAAAAGAGCACAATCCTTAATGCGATAAAGCGTAATGCGATGCAGGGTAAACCAGAAATTACGCCGATTCATAATGAGGATCTACGTTTTAAAACTTGGGATGAAGTGGAGAAACCTGAATCGAAGGCAGTGGTTCTTGCGATGATGGATACAAGTGGCTCGATGGGCTCCTTCGAAAAATATTGTGCTAGAAGCTTCTTCTTTTGGATGACGAAATTTTTACGCTCAAAGTATGGAACTGTAGAAATTGAGTTTATTGCCCATCATACAGAGGCGAAAGTAGTGACAGAAGATGAATTTTTCACGAAGGGAGAAAGCGGAGGAACCATTTGCTCATCTGCCTATATAAAAGCATTAGACCTAATTCGGGAAAAGTATAATCCTTCTCGCTACAATATTTATCCAGTCCATTTTTCTGATGGTGAAAATATTTCAATGGACAATGAAAAGTGCTTGAAGCTAGTCGGAGAGTTAATGGACGTATCGAGCATGTTTGGGTATGGTGAAGTCAATCAGCATAACCGCTTTTCTACACTTATGTACACATACAAAAAAATAGATGACCCTAAATTTAGGTATCATATTTTGAGGAAAAAAGGCGATGTTTACGATGCCTTAAAGAGCTTTTTCAAAAAAAGTGAATCTTAAATGGTGACCGAAGTTGAATTATGGTAAGTAATCATGTTCAAGGGAGGGGGCGGAAAAATGGAAATGAAAGAGCTTCAACGAGCGATTGATGAAATTACAGAAATTGCCTCAAGCTTTGGCTTAGATTTCTTTCCAATGCGCTATGAAATTTGTCCAGCAGATATTATTTATACATTTGGCGCATATGGTATGCCTACTCGATTTTCGCATTGGAGCTTTGGCAAACAATTTCATAAAATGAAGCTTCAATATGATTTAGGGCTAAGCCAAATTTATGAGCTAGTCATTAACTCAAATCCATGCTATGCATTTTTACTTGATACAAATACGTTAACACAAAATAAGTTAATTATTGCGCATGTATTGGCGCACTGTGATTTCTTTAAAAATAATGTACGCTTCTCCAATACTAGAAGAGATATGGTGGAGAGCATGACTGCAACAGCTGAACGGATAGCTGGGTACGAAAGGGAATATGGAAAGGATGAGGTCGAACAGTTTTTAGATGCAGTTTTAGCGATTCAGGAGCATATCGATCCATCCCTTTTACGACCAAAATTGTCCTGGAATACGGAGGTAGAATTTGATGAAGAAATTCTTCCAGCAAGATCACCGTATGATGATCTATGGCGTTTAGATGATAAGGAAAAAGAGTATAAATTGATAAGGCGAAAAATAAAGAACTTCCCGCCAAGGCCCGAAAAAGATTTATTGCAATTTTTAGAGGAGCATAGTCGAGAACTGGAGGACTGGCAGCGAGATATACTAACGATGATGCGTGAGGAAATGCTTTATTTTTGGCCGCAATTAGAGACGAAAATTATGAATGAGGGCTGGGCTTCCTTTTGGCACCAACGTATAATGCGTGAGCTTAAGCTAACAACAGCGGAGACGATTGAATATGCAAAATTAAATGCAGGTGTTGTGCAGCCTTCAAAAACATCTATTAATCCTTATTACCTTGGCGTGAAAATTTTTGAGGATATTGAACATCGCTATAATCATCCAACGGAAGAGATGATAAAGTTAGGGGTTCAACCGAACTCAGGTCGAGAGAAAATGTTTGAGGTAAGAGAGATAGAGTCGGATATCTCCTTTATTCGCAACTATTTAACGAAGGATTTAACAAAGCAAGAGGATCTTTATTTGTTCCAGAAGAAGGGCAATGAGTATCGTATTACAGAAAAGGATCATGAAATGGTACGAGATCAGCTCATATCGATGCGCGTAAACGGGGGGTTCCCATATATCGTTGTTAAAAATGGGGATTACCTCCGTAACGGAGAGCTCTATTTATTGCATGGGTATGAGGGAATGGAGCTAGACCCACGCTATTTAGAAAACGTTTTGCCATATATTTATCAGCTATGGGGTCGTCCTGTTCATTTAGAAACATATGTGGATGGAAAGCCAATACTGTATTCATATGATGGTACAAAAAATTATAAACGGAATGTGTGACAAAAAACTTCTATCTGTTGGTATGAAAAATAGCCCTGCAGATAGAAGTTTTAATTTTTGACAGTCTTACATAAAGGTTCATCGCCATAGCGTCACAAATGAGACCCTGGAGCGAGCAGGCAGAGGAACGAAGGCTAAAAACATCACGTCCTGTGATAACGCCTTCGTGACCAACATCCTGTTGCTGACGCTGCGTTTGCACTACGCTTTCGCACAGAAAACATTTGTTGCCCCAAGCGGCTCATCGGACGCCCCAGGAAGCTTTGCTCTGCGCGAAAGCGGAGCGTCAGCGACAAATGTTTTATCTGTGCGAAAGCGAATCGTCAGCAACAAATGTTTTATCTGCGCGAAAGCGAAGCGACAGCGGCAAATGTTTTATCTGCGCGAAAGCGAAGCGTCAGCAACAAATGTTTTATCTGTGCGAAAGCGAAGCGTCAGCGGCAATGTTTTTCTGTGCGAAAGCGAAGCGACAGCAACAAATGTTTTATCTGCGCGAAAGCGAAGCGACAGCGGCAATTTTTTTCTGTGCGAAAGCGAAGCGTCAGCAACAAAGCGCCCAGTCGGAACGGAAATCAACCACACGTTATGGTGATGAGCCTTGAGAGATATAAATAATGTAAGGGATGGAGACGGAAAGACTGTTCCTTATCGTAAAATTTGTTAAAATGAAGAGAGTTTTAATAATTAAAGAACTGGAACGGTGAATCAACGTTGAGAACATTTAAAAAAGTTTATATAGAAATAACGAGTGTCTGTAATTTAGCATGTAGCTTTTGTCCTCCAACGGCTCGTGCAAAGGGACTTATTAAAGTGGAGCAATTTAATAAAATATTGGATGAAATACGTCCTCACACGAAATATATTTATTTGCATGTAAAAGGGGAACCGCTTTTACATCCACGTATTGATCAGCTCCTTGACGCAGCACATGAGAAAGGTTTTAAAGTTAATATTACAACGAATGGTACACTGATTAAAAAGAATCGTGAAAAGATATTAGGGAAACCAGCCTTACGCCAAATCAATTTCTCTTTACATAGTTTCGATGGTCATGAGGGGTCGGAGAATCGTGAGAAATATTTAGGGGATATATTGGATTTTGTTCGTGCTGCGAGAGAATATAATACGATTATTTCATATCGTTTATGGAATTTACAAAAGGATCATGTATCGGATATTGCAGCGAGAAGAAATAGGGAAACGCTCAATATTTTAGAAAATGAATATAATCTTGATTATCGCATCGAAGAAACAGTGCAGCCCGGTAAAGGCGTGAAGATTGCTAAAAATATTTATTTAAATCAGGATCATGAATTCAGATGGCCAAGCTTGCTTGAGCCTGAGGATGAAGGAAAAGGCTTTTGCCATGCACTTCGAAGCCAAGCTGCTATTCTTGTGGATGGTACAGTAGTGCCGTGCTGTCTTGATGGTGAGGGCGTTATTAATTTGGGGAATGTGAACGAGAAATCCTTCACTGACATTGTTCAGGGTGAGCGTGCAAACAATATTGTCGACGGATTTTCACGAAGAGAGGCCGTAGAAGAGCTATGTAGAAAATGCGGCTATCGCCAAAAGTTTGGAATGTAAGGAAAAAATCCATTTGGTTTAGACTAAATGGATTTTTTATATGGACAAAATAAGGGTAGGCCTAATGAAAGAAAAAAGTTCTTCACCAAAAGTTGTGGAATCACATGTTATGGCGATGAGCTAGAAAAAGTAAAAGAGGAATTTGTAGATATACGTCAAAACAGCTCCAACGTCATTGACTATTGGAGCTGTTTTTCTTTGATTGTGAATCGATCGTATCTAAAAAATCCTTTGTAATGCGTACTACGTATTTTACCTCGTCTAAATCACGCTCCCTTAATAAGGAGCGATGTATGTCAAGCATGATGTTCTTTTCCTTAATATCAGTAACACCAGATAATTTTTGAAAATTAAAAAGTTCCTCAGGGGCAATGTCTAATGCTTTCATCAGCGTTTCTAAAGTGCTCAATGTGATATTAGATTGCCCATGTTCAATATTTGAGATTCGTCCTTTACTAAAACCTAACTTCCCTGTTCTTTCAGCCACTTCTTCTTGACTAAGCCCTTTGGAAACCCTAATAATACGGAGCTGTTCACCTACTAGCTTTAAAAAGTCTGACATATGATTCACCTCTATGTAAAAAGCTAGTGAAAAAAATTAAAATTGCCTATACTATTATAGTGGTATAATAGAGTGAATGTTATTGTAAAATGGTACAATTGTGAATGGGAAGATTTTATTAAGAGAAAAAGTTTGTGGAAAATAGTGTTGATGATTCTTCAGTGGCTTGTTTTGGGTATACATAACTAAGTTAAAGAATGGAGGATTCAGGCATGGTAAAGCGTTATCGATTAGATGAAGTTGCTAAAATAAAAGAGGGAAAAATAGTACCGAGGGAGGAGTATTTTACAAATGTCGGATTGCCCTTAGTGACTGCAGAATATTTAAAACAGTTAATGCTAAATGGTGAAATTGAACAAGTACCAAAGATTAATATGATATTTAATAAATGTTTAAAGTGTGCACCAGTACCAGCTAAAACGATCATTCTTACGAGAGCTCATTTGAAGGAAACGAATAAATATATATATCAATGTGAAAATGAAGTATGTATTGCAAATGATGTCGTGGCTATTATGCCAAATGAAACGATTATTTTAAGTGATTATTTATTGCATTTTCTCAGTTGGTATCCAATCAAAGAATGGCATCATTTGTATCATATACTTATTGATATTCCGATGATTGATATCCAACATAAAGTGGTACAGCTTTTAAATACGATACAGCTTTTATTAAAAAATAAAGAATCATTGATAACCGCAGTAGAAGGACTACCACAGCATTTTGACAAATTTTCTAGGCAAATAGAAAATCACTCGCAACATTTACAGCATGGATTAAATCAGGTTCATTATTTTTACGATGTTATGCTTCATAAAATATTTAAGGGAGAGCTTTACAAAGAAATGCACGGGTCTGAACTTTAAAAAAGATGGAGTAATCCGAAAGTAAAAACTAATTTCTTTGATAAATCTGTATCAATTGGGCTTTTAGGGGCAGTTAATGTTTATAAAATGAATTTAGTCGGTGCAAAAGGGGAAAAGAACCTTCACACCGACTTTTTTAAATATCGATAATTATAGGTAAAATCATTGGTTTTCTTTTTGTTTGTGTAAATAGATATTGACCGACTGCTCTTTTGATTTCTCTTTTTAAGACATGGATTGGCTGCTTACTTTCTTCCTGAAGTTCATTAATTGTTTCTTTGACGAGAATATTTACTTTCTTTAACAGCTCCTCAAAGTCTTTGGCATAAACAAAGCCTCGCGAAATTGTATCTGGTTCTGAAATAAAGGCACCATCTATTTTATTAAGTGTTATAACGATAACAAGCATACCGTCTTCTGACAGCTGTTTGCGATCTCGTAAGACAATTCCTTCGACTTCACCAATACCGATACCGTCGACATACGTATCACCTGAAGGAATTTTACGCGTTTGCCTAGCCATTGCATTTTCAATATCAACAACATCCCCGTTTTTCATTATAAACGTATGCCCTCTTTTGACACCGACGGACTCAGCTAGCAAACGATGCTGATGTAACATACGGAATTCACCATGAATCGGAATGAAAAATTTGGGCTTCATGAGCGTCAGCATTAGTTTTAAATCTTCCTGGTGGCCATGACCTGAAACGTGCATACCTGTATGACTAGAAGAGCCATAAATAACCTTCGCACCTAACTGGAACAAATTATCGACGATCCGTGAAACACCCTTCTCATTCCCTGGAATAGGGGATGAGGCTAAAATAACTGTGTCATCAGGCAAAATTTTTACTTCACGATGATTCCCATTTGCCAAACGAGAGAGTGCAGCTAATGGCTCACCCTGACTACCAGTACATAATACAACCACTTCTTCAGGTGGAAGATATTTAACCTCACGAGCATCAATCAACAGATCTTCCGGAACGTCTAAATATCCTCGCTCAAGTGCCACATCTACAACATTCACCATACTACGTCCAAGCAATGCAAGCTTTCTATTTGTAGCAATCGTAGCATTTACAATTTGTTGTACGCGATTGACATTGGAAGCGAAGGTGGAAATAACAATTTTGCGCTCGGCATGTAAAAATGCATCTTCAATATGATGACCGACAAGCTGCTCTGAAGGAGTTAATCCAGGTCGTTCGGCATTCGTACTTTCAGAAATAAGTACTAGCACGCCTTCTGATCCTATATCAGACATCTTATGGATATCAGCAAACTGATTATTGACAGGGGTTAAATCAAATTTAAAATCTCCAGTGTGGACTACATTTCCTTCAGGTGTATTAATAACGATTCCTAAGCAATCAGGTATACTATGGTTTGTTCTAAAGAAACTAACATCAACTTGTCCGAAATTTAATGATGAATCGGAATGAATTTCTATTAAATCGGTCTCTCGTAAAAGCTTATGCTCTTTTAGCTTTAACTCGATTAAGCCAAGCGTAAAACGTGTCGCATAAATAGGAACATTTATCTTTTTTAGGAGATAAGGAATACCACCAATATGGTCCTCATGTCCATGTGTTACGATTAATGCTCTAATCTTTTCTTTATTTTCTTGTAGGTACGTAATATCAGGAATTATTAAATCGATACCTAGTAAGCTTTCGTCTGGAAACTTAGCGCCGCAGTCGATAATTAAAATATCATTCCCATACTGTACTACATACATATTCTTGCCAATCTCATTAATGCCACCTAAGGCGAAAATAGATAATATATTGTCTTTCGTGGACAAGCATATTCCCTCCTGATTCTAAATGAAAATTGAATTTGTTGCGTTGCTTCAGCATTATGTAGTATAGCTTTAAGCGTTTCATCCTATACGGAAACTTACTGCCCAAGGAGCATTAACATTAGACAAATCAGCATAATGTACCGATGAAATTGGAAAACATTCCGATAAATCTACATAATGTTCCGATAAAACTAAAAAACATTCCGATAATTCTACATAACATTCCGATAAAATATTAGGAATGTTTTTAGATTCATTTCTGTTGCGAATTTCCTTGTCCATCTTTTCTACGACATGAGGCTGGGACATAAGTATATTTTTCAAGCGAAATTAAAAAATTTTACATCAGAAAAGCGAGGGAAATCAACGTTTCTAAAATTGATTTCCCTCGCTTTTTAAGGTTTTAACCAGTTATGTCCTAGCCTCTGTTGATTTTAAGGATGGATAAAAACGCCAGTGCCAATTGGAACAATGCGTGCAAGTTCTTCGACATCCTGATTATGCATGCGAATACAGCCACGTGAAACTGCATGACCAATAGAGCTAGGATCATTGGTTCCATGAATACCATAATGCTCTTTAGATAAACTCATCCACATTGTCCCAAACGGACCTCCAGGGTTTGGAGCCTTATTAATAATAATAAAATTGCCAATAGGCGTATCGTGTAACATTCTACCAACTGCAATTGGGTATTGTTTTTGAAGAATATTGTCTTTATATAACCGTAGCCAACGATTTTCAGTAGAAATATCAATTTTATAAGGGATTGTATTTGGATCAGGAAACCCAGGTATAACAATTTGTTGTCCGATATAAAGTACATTTGGATCTATCCCTGGATTAGCTGCAATTATGGACGATAGTGGTGTTCGGTAATCTCTAGCTATTTGAGACAATGTTTCTCCTGCTTTAACTGTATGGATCACAATCATCACCTCCAAAAAATAGTTGCTTTAATATAGGTTATGCATGACCTATAGAAAATACCGAAAATATTTTTTTGAGGATAGCAACTGCAGTTAGTTGGATATGATAAGCGGTAAACAAACGTCAAATCCAGTAATTGAGGAGCTATTTATAAGTGAAGGAATTTAAAATTACTTATTTCTTTGATGAAATGCATTATGTAAGAAGATTTATTCATATCGAATCACAAGAAAAAGCAGAGGCTTTAGTTCGAAGTGAACGAGATCAATATATATCCTTTACAGATAGTAGAGGGATTTATCATGAGTTGCATCCAGGAAATGTTCGGGTCATTCAAATCTCTGAATATCACCGCGTCAATAAACTGCAAAAACGAAAGCCACATAACCTGTTCAACATTGCTCATACTATGGATAAAGGAGTGTGAAATGATGGACATAGAAAACGTACCACATGAGAAAAAGGTATTTATGAATTTAGCAAGCAAGAACAAACCAGACATGGTTGAATCAGATACTATTAGTCTTTTCGATTTACATGAAGATATGCAAACAGTAGATGCTATACCGATTAAAGAGCTAAATAAAAAAGTGAAAAGAGAAGGCGATGAATTAATCGAAATGCAGCCTGATGAATTATAGAAAGTAGGGATTTGTATGACTGAACATAACGAAGATCAGTTTACTGCTGTTGGAACAGATATTGATGAAGTTAAAAGAAAAAATGCAGAAGCTGGTTTATCTTACAATGAAGTAAAAAAACTGCTAGCCCAAAGTGGTGGGGTTGGTACAGCAATATATAGTGATACGAACAAGGAAGAAGTAAAGCAACAGATTCATGGGAAAAAGCAATAAGCTATTATGGGAGGAGTATAAAATTGAGTACTCCTCTATTGTTACTTTACAATGTAGAAATGTAGGGAGGTGTAAGAATGGAGGGAAATTGTTGCCCGTTATGTGGACAAGAAAATCATTGTGGAGTAGCGAAAGGGCAAAACAATTGCTGGTGTATGACAGAAAGTTTTCCTGAGAGAATTTTTGACGCAGTGCCTCAAGAGCATAATAAATGTATATGTCAAAAATGCTTGGATACATATAAAGAAGAATAGTTCGTTTTTGTGGCAAAAGCACATTGCCAGCCATAAAATACTTCTATCAAAAACGATGGGGGATAAATGATCATCAGTTGGTACAATTGTCTACCACACTACAACCGATCAGGCATACATTACTCTGAAAGGAGTGTGTCTAATGGCTAAACCAATTGAACTCAGTAATGTTACACAGGCTTATTTAGCGGAATACCAAAGGATTCTCGATAAAATGATTCAGGGCATGACCTATGTGACCCTTACCTGTAGCATTTCAGAAAATTTTATTAAGCAAATTTTACCACATCAAGTAGCGGCTATTAAAATGTCAGAAAATGTTTTGCGATACACAACAAATATACCTGTACAAAATCTTGCATTAGAAATAATAGAAACAAGTGCAGAGATTGTTGAATGTTTAGAAGCGATACAAAATAGATGCTGTATCGTGCAAAATTCAGAATATGAATTGTACGAATATATGTGCGCCTATAAAGAAATTACGGAAGCTATGTTCAAGGCAATGAGCTTACCACCAGTTTCTAATAACATTAATATAAACTATCTTCGAGAAATGATTGTTCACCATCAGGGAGGAGTTCGACTAGCGCAAAATGTTTTAAGGTTCTGTATTTGCCAAGAATTAATACCAATCCTGAAAAATATGATTCAAACGATGTGCGATCAAATTTGCGACATGGAAAAATTACTCGATGCTTTACAGGACTGTGAATATTGCTAGTTTGGTGAAAAACGCTAGAGTCGAAGTCGATTTTAGCGTTTTTTTGTGGATGTGATGATTTACAAAAAGTAGGCGCATCACCATAACGTGTGGTTGATGTCCGTTCCGACTGGACGCTTTGTCGCTGCCGCTTCGCTTTCGCGCAGATAAAACATTTGTCGCTGTCGCTTCGCTTTCGCGCAGATAAAACATTTGTCGCTGTCGCTTCGCTTTCGCACAGATAAAACATTTGTCGCTGCCGCTTCGCTTTCGCGCAGATAAAGCATTTGTTGCTGCCGCTTCGCTTTCGCACAGATAAAACATTTGTTGCTGCCGCTTCGCTTTCGCACAGATAAAGCATTTGTTGCTGTCGCTTCGCTTTCGCACAGATAAAAAATTTGACGCTGTCGCTTCGCTTTCGCGCAGATAAAGCATTTGTTGCTGCCGCTTCGCTTTCGCACAGATAAAACATTTGTTGCTGTCGCTTCGCTTTCGCACAGATAAAACATTGTCGCTGCCGCTTCGCTTTCGCACAGAGCAAAGCTTCCTGGGGGCGTCCGATGAGCCGCTTCGCTAGCGCTCCAGGGTCTCATCTGCGACGCTACGGTAAGCAAGGCAATTGTCGTATGTAGACTTACGTGAATCTTAAACGCGAACCTTATTGACAGAAGGAACGCACATAAATGTTACTGTTCGTTTATCACTATCATAGAGACACCACTCACGGTGATCGACGACAGAGCCAACGTTGATGCCGTAGTGCTTTTCTTGTAATGCGATCGGTTGGCCAAAGCGAATATGAATAGGTAGCTTTTTATTTTGATGATAAATACCTGACTCATGACTATGTCCGAAGAAAAGAAGCGGTTTTTTGAATAGGGGAAATGTAGGCTGCCATGTCACATTCCATTGAAATTGATGTCCGTGCATAAGTGTTGCACCATCAATTTCGATTGTTTCAGGTAGTTCTGTAAAACGTTTGATGCCCGTTACATGTGTAATACGCTCCTCTTGATTGCCACGAATAGAGGGGAATGTTAGTAGCTTTTCAAAATCATTTTCCACTATTGCAGCTTTTTGTAGCGGTAAATCGGACAGTATTTGTGCCTTTTTTTTACTGACAGTACATTCATATAAATCACCTAATCCTAATATCCTTGCATCTTTCGCAGTTTGCTGAATATGGGCTAAAACTGCCTTCGTATCTTCTATATTAGAATGTAAATCTCCTAAAAGTGCATACAGCATTTTAACCATGCCTTTCCTAAAAATATGTACAACTATCATACACCTAACAGAACTTAATAGAAACGTAAAATGTCTGGTTCATCACCATAACGTGTGGTTGATCGCCATTCCGACTGGTGCTTAACAAAATGTTATCTTTAACTTTCTGTGATGAGACTCATATTTTTCTGATGTGTAGAAAAATTGCTAACTTTTTCATAGCTTGATAAAATGTAAGTATAATTTTCTGAATTTTCGTATTATCGTAATGGTTATTCTTTTATGGAGATTCTACGCAATATGAGGGTTATGCATATTAAAAATTGGGGGGCTTTTGATGACGATGTTAATGACAGAAATTGTTCAAAATTACGCTAAACAACAACCACAAGGAATTGCAACGTTATACGATGGCAAAAAGATGAGCTATAGTGATTTTTATAAATGTGCAGAAAAGTTTGCAGCGTACTTACAAGAGCAGGACTATGAAAAAGATGATGTGATTGCACTCTATACGCTTAATTCAGATTTATTTTTAATCGCTTATATTGGTGTTCAATTAGCTGGATTTGTGGTGATGCCTATTAATACAAAATTAGCTGCCCCAGAGGTCGAATTTATTTTTAACCATTCAGAAGCTAAAGGTCTTATTTATGATGAAAGATTAGAAGATATACTCGCAGATATTTCATATCCATTTCAACATGTTGTAGGGTTTAAAGAAATGAAAGAAGTTATTAAGAACTATACAGGTCAAAGGCAAGTTGTCAATTTGGAGCCTCATGATACAGCGGTTGTTATGTATACTTCTGGGACGACTGGTAAACCAAAAGGCGTTATGTTAACACATCAAAATATTGTATCCTCAGCGGAAATATGGTCGTCATCTATGAATATGACCAATGAGGATAGAATGTTTATTTGTACGCCTTTATTTCATTGTGCAGGGCTTCATGTATTTGCGATGCCGATGTTTTATAAAGGCGGTACTATTGTTATTGAAGAGGCTTTTTCTCCGACTAATACATTAGAACAGCTTGCTACGACAGCAGCGACAATTTTCTTTGGTGTTCCGTCCATGTATACGATTATTTTAAATACACCTGACTTTAAGGAACATACATTTGAAAATTTACGTTTATTAGGTTATGGGGCAGCACCGATGCCATATGAACTTGTTAAGCAAGTGAAAGAGTCATTCCCTAATGTGAAAGTACAAAACCTATATGGACAGACTGAAAATTCTCCTGCTGCTACTTCCCTTTTAGATGTCGATGCATTGACAAAGATTGGATCAGTCGGAAAACCATTAGCACAGACAGACGTCCGTGTTGTCGATAGCTTTGGTGAAGCTGTACCAGCAGGTGGAGTAGGGGAAATTTGTGTCAGAGGACCACAGGTGATGAAAGGCTATTTACGTAATCCTGAAGAAACAGCGAGAACAATTAAAGATGGCTGGCTCTATTCAGGAGATTTAGGACGTTTTGATGAAGAAGGCTATCTCTATATTGTCGATCGTAAAAAAGATATGATCATTCGTGGTGGCGAAAATATCTACCCTATCGAGGTAGAAGAGGTTTTATATCAACTGCCAGAAATTTTTGAAGCTGCAGTTGTAGGTTTACCACATGAAGTATATGGTGAGGTTCCGAAAGCATTTGTCGTTTTAAAGGAAGGAAAGTCCCTTGATGAAGAGGCGATATTGGCTTATTGTCGGACTCAGCTGGCGAAATATAAAGTGCCACATGAAATTGAATTTTTAGAAGAATTGCCACGTAATGCTTCTGGTAAAGTGTTAAAGCATACATTGCGTCCAAAAGTAAGCACGCTCTAAATTGAGCATGTAAAATGTGAAACTCGAAAGTAGCAAAATCAGTAATACCTGGATTGCTCATCTGCTGAATGAGGGCTAAAACCTGAGTCATTTTTTTACATGTAAAGGGTGAACCAAGTTAAAATAGGAACGTCTATGAAACTAGCGTATAATAGAGTCTACGACAAATTGAAATAATAGAAGTGAAGTGATTATCTTCAAACTGGATAGGAGCGGAATTTGTCTTGTGGACGAGGGATAAACGCCTTTTACTAATAGGTCTTATGATAACCATGCTACTTTCGAGCTGCAATCAGTTTTCTCAGCAAGAAAGGCAAAAAAATGAATTAACTGTATTAACGGTAGAGTTTAATAGTGGTGCACCGATTCCTAACCTTTACGTAACTGCCACAGATGTAGAGAAAGGTGAAATCGTTGAGGATGTGGTTGGCTCTGATGAGGGAGAAGCGAAATTTTCGAAACTGAAAGAGGGACGGGAATATGCTATTGCTGCAACTACTATTGATAATAGTGCGAAAAACGATGGCTATACGACAATCGAACATTTTACGTATGATTCAACAAAGCCATATTATCGATTGCAAACACATTTTTCAAGGGATGAGCAGGAGCTAGATGTACCAGTTGTTATGCAAAATCCTGAACTACCGCATGGCTGTGAAATAACATCGTTAACAGCTGTTTTAAATTATTATGGTATGAATGTTACGAAGCTTGAAATGGCTGATAAGTATTTACCAAAGCAAGATATACGTATCGTAGGAGGACAACGCATTGGTCCAAATCCAGACCAGGCTTTTGCAGGCAATCCGAGTAATAAAGATGAGGGTATGTATGTCTTTGCAGCTCCAATTGTAAAAGCGGCAGAAGCAGTAATAGCAGATAAAAAGGCAGATTTACGTGTCACAAATATGACTGGTGCTTCACAGGAAGAAATATTACAGCTTGTCCGTGAGGGGGTACCAGTTGTGACATGGGTGACATTAGATTTATCAACACCCAAAACAAGCTCAACTAAGGGCTGGATTTATGAAGGTGAAACGGAATCGCGTAAAGCGTATATGAACTTACATGCTGTTGTCTTAACAGGGCATTTAGGAGATAAAGTAGTTGTTATGGACCCATTAAAAGGCTATGTCACGTATAATGTGAATCAATTTTTTAAAAGCTATCAAGAGTTAGGTAAACAAGCTGTAGCAGTTCATAAATAGATTCAAGGGAGTTATCAGGAGTACAAGGAAAGTATGTTACACTAATAAAAAAGGCCCATCACCAAAAGTTAGGGAAGATAATTATTTAAATGAATACCGTGTACAGTGAAGGCTAGGTGCCCCCAAGAAAGCGCCTAGTCGGATCGGAAATCAACCCCACGTTATGGTGATCAGCCTAAAAAAAGCTAAAGTGAGTTGAGCAGAATGGCCATTGAGCACGCTTTTTTACCGGTTTTATTAGGAGATGAAATGAATGCTTACGGCATGGCGAGAGCATTTTACGAGTCATATGGAGTTAAACCACTAGCATTAAACCATACAAATATGGAGAAAATACAACAGAGTGACTTATTAACATTTCATGAAGTACCGAGGCTTCATATTGATGAAAGATTTGTAGTTGCATTAAAGGCAATTGCTGAGGAATATGCAGGTAAAAAACTACTGTTATTAGCCTGTGATGAATTTTATGTGAAGAAAATTGTCCAACATAAAGAGGAACTAGCTAAATATTTTGTCGTTCCATATGTTGATGCCAAACTTGCTAATCAGCTATTAACACGTGAGAGTATGTATGAACTTTGTGCGGATTTTGGTTTTCAATATCCAGCGATGCATGTTTGCACAGTGAATGATTATGAGGAATTTGATATACCTTTTGATTATCCGGTTGTCATTAAGCCTTTGAATATGACAAAGTATGCGTCATGTATTTTCCCTGATAAGAAAAATGTGTATATTGCACGCGATCATGAGGAAAAGGATGCCATTTTCCATGCGATTTATAAAGAATCGGCATACCGAGATGACTTAATGATCCAGCAATATATTCCTGGCGAAGATGCGAAGATGCGTGTCGTAAATGCTTATGTTGGACAAGATGGTAAGGCAAAGCTACTTTCTATAGGTAACCCAATTTTAGAGGAGCATTCTCCAGAAGGTATTGGACGCTATGTAGCAATTATGACGACATATGATAAGGATTTAATGGATTGTGTGAAATCGTTTCTGGAGGAAATACAGTTCCAGGGATTTGCTACGTTGGATATGAAGTATGATGAACGTGATGGTCAATATAAATTATTAAGTATTGAATTACATAATGAGCTTTCGAATTATTATGTGACAGCAAGTGGCTATAACTTAATGCAATATGTTGCCGATGATTTCATTCGCGGTAGCAAGCAACAGCTAACATATGTGCAGAACAAGCATCTTTGGACAATTGTGCCAAACGGTGTACTCTTTAAATATGTACAAAATGAACAACTGGTGATAGAAGCAAAAAGTCTTATTCGCCAAGGACTTGCAACAGATTCTATTTTTAATTATAAGGATATGAATGCCAAACGTTGGTTGAATGTAACGATCGATAATTTAAGCTTTTATCGCAAATATAAGAAATATTTTAACAACAAAGGTCTGTCTAACTCATGAAAAAACAAACTTTAGGTATAATTGGTGGCGTTGGTCCACTTGCAACAATGTTTATTGGTGAAATGATTGTAAGACGTACGAAGGCAACGAAGGATCAGGAGCATCTACATACAATTATTGATAATGATACGAATATCCCAGATCGTACTGCCTTTATTTTAGATAATACAAAGGAAAATCCAGTTCCAGTGATAGTCGCAGATGCTAAAAAGCTTGCTTCTGTTGGAGCAGATATGATTGCTATTCCGTGCAATACGGCACATACCTTTTATGATGATATCGTTGAAGGCTCCCCAGTTCCCGTTTTGCATATGATTCGTGAAACGGCAAAGCGTGCCTATGACTTAGGGGCAGAGCGTGTCGGCATTTTAGCGACAACAGGTACATTAACTTCACGCATGTATCAAGATGCGTTAGAGGAATTTGGTATAACACCAGTTGTCCCAGACGATACTATGAAAGAAAAAGTTATGTCTATCATTTACGATTACGTAAAGGCTGGAAAGGATGTCTCTAAGGAGGATTGGCAGCCGATAGAAGAGGCGATGCTTGCACTTAATTGTGATCGTATCGTGTTAGGGTGTACAGAATTATCTATCGTCAATCGGGATTTAAAGTTAAGTGATAAATATATTGACTCATTAATTGTTTTAGCAGAACGCGCTATTTTAGCATGTGGCTATGACATAGTAGGGTAACAATTGAATGATTCAAATAAAATCTGCTCGCTTTTCGCGGGTAAGCCTCTAGCCTTTAAGACAGCTCAAGTGAAAGGGTTTTAGAGCTTACAAATACCGTGTATGAGTGAGTAGATTTATTTGTTTAAAGAATTTTTATTGAAACGATTAAACAATGGTTTACGTACATATGAAGTAGGAAAATGATTAGTGTGTTAAACTAGTGTCAAGCAGATAGAAGGTGGGAAATTACATGTCAGTAATAAATTTATTAAATGAAGATTTACAAGCAAAATGGAAATTTGAAGAACCGATGAAAATTCAAGAAGAAATGATTCCAGCAATGCTTGAGGGCAAAGATATTGTAGCTGAATCGCCGACAGGATCGGGTAAGACTTTAGCTTATGTACTGCCTTTACTAAATAAAGTAAACGGCTCAAAAAAACAAACACAAGGACTTATCGTAGCCCCATCACAGGAGCTAGCAATGCAAATTGTAGAGGTTATCCGTGAATGGACAGCAGGTTCTGATATTACAGTTCAACAACTAATTGGTGGTGCAAACTCTGCACGTCAAATCGAAAAGTTAAAGAAAAAACCGACAATCGTTGTAGGAACACCTGGTCGATTAAATGAGTTAGCGCGTGCTGGAAAATTAAAGCTAAAAGAAATTGAAACAGTCATTTTAGATGAGTGTGATCAGTTACTTAGTCGTGAATATCGTGTTGTCGTAAAATCCTTTATCGAAGGTTCAGCATTTGGGCGTCAAGTAGTTGTTGTTTCTGCAACAATTACCGAGGAAATTGAACTAGTGGCTAGTCGCATGATGTTCGAGCCAGTACGCTTCAAAATTAAGCCTGAAGATATGTTAAAGGTTGGTAAAGTTGTACACTCTTTCGTGAAAGTGGAGGAGCGAGATAAAACCGATTTCCTACGCCGACTATCGCATACGGAAGGATTACGTGCATTAGCTTTCGTCAACAATATTGATCAATTGCTGATGAAAGAAACGAAATTACAATACCGCTCTGCACCGATTGTGACATTACACTCTGACATGAAAAAAGAAGAACGTAAAAAAGCGTTAGATGCTTTCCGTAAAGGAGAGGCGCGTATTTTAATTGCGACAGATATTGCTGCACGTGGTTTAGATATTGCAGGTTTAACACATGTTATTCATGTCGATGTCCCACGAACAATTGAACAATATTTGCATCGTTCTGGCCGCACAGGTCGTGCTGGAGCAGATGGAGAAGTATTGACATTATTATCTTATCGTGATGAAAAAACGTATAAAAAATGGACAAGAGAAATTCCTGGCAAGCCTGTGCAAAAAATATGGCACGATAGCAGTCTAGTGGAAGGTAATTCAAAAACAATTGGACAGAAGCGAGGGAAATAATATGACTTTTGAAGAAAAATTACAAGCATACGCAGAGCTTGCAGTAAAAGTTGGTGTCAATATTCAGCCAGGGCAATACTTATTAGTCAATACATCAGTGGAAGCACTGGACTTTGCACGTTTAGTTGTGAAAGAGGCTTATAAGGCTGGAGCAGGTCGTGTCCATGTAAACTTATCAGATGATGAAATGGATCGTGCTTATTTTGAGCATGCCTCAGATGAGGAATTTAATCGTTTCCCTGAATGGGTAGTTAAAATGCGTGATGAGCTGATTGAACGTAAAGGGGCGCTATTATGGATTGATGCTGCAGATCCTGATAAATTAGCAGGTATTCCAGCAGACCGTCTAGCAACACATCAAAAGGTATCAGGAGCTGCACTGAAAAACTATCGCAACGCCGTAATGAAGGATCTAATAGCTTGGTCGATTGTTGCTGTACCTTCTCCTAAATGGGCAGCGAAAGTATTCCCGAACTTAGGTGTTGAAAAACAAGTACCAGCACTATGGGAAGCTATTTTTAAAACGGTTCGTATCGGTGATGGGAACGCTGTTGAAAACTGGCGTGAACATGTAAAGAATTTAGAATCTCGTGCAGCCCTACTAAATAGTAAAAAATACGCGAAGCTTCACTATACAGCACCAGGCACTGATTTAACAATTGCGTTAGCGCCACAGCATAAATGGCTTACTGGAGGTAGTAAAACGCCAGATGATACGGTCTTTATTGCTAATATGCCAACGGAAGAGGTTTATACGTTACCGCTGAAGCAAGGTGTAAATGGTTATGTCAGCAATTCAAAACCATTAGTTTATCAAGGGAATATTATTGATGGCTTTAAACTGACATTTGAAGAAGGCGAAATTATTAAGGCTGAAGCACAGGTAGGACATGATTTATTACAGGAGCTTATTCATGTAGATGAAGGTTCTTGCTATTTAGGTGAGGTAGCACTTGTACCACATGAATCACCAATTTCAGCATCAGAAATTTTATATTTTAACACGTTATTTGATGAAAATGCATCGAACCATTTAGCGATTGGCGAAGCTTATCCAACTTGCTTGGAGGGTGGAAGAGATTTGGAAAATGGACAGCTTGAAGCATTAGGAGCAAATATTTCAGTAACACATGAGGACTTTATGATTGGCAGTGGTGAAATGGACATTGATGGTATTTTACCAGATGGAACTGTAGAGCCAATTTTCCGCAAAGGTAGCTGGGCATTTTAAGTAAAGGACAGGAGTTGAGCAGATGAAACGATTACTAAGCTTAATTGGTACAGTTGTACTTACGATGGTATTTGGTGTTTCATCTGCTTTTGCTCAGAGTGAAAACTACCTGTCAATTGGCGATTCATTGGCGGCTGGTCAAACACCTTATCGACAGATTGATACAGGCTATAGTGATTTAATCGCCATGAGATTAGGGATGACTGGGCAATTGAGTTTCTATACGAAGGAGCTCGCTTTCCCAGGTTTCACTACAGCTGATGTTTTGAAACGAGTAAAATCAGAGGAAGCAAGTGATTTATTAGCCAATGCAACGCTTATCACTGTTTCGGCAGGTGCCAATGATTTACTACGTCTCGTACAGGTCAACCCGACTGCGGGCACATTAGCCTTTTCACAGCTACAAACAGATTATGCATTAAATATTGTCAGAAAAAATATGGTAGAAATTTTAGAGGAATTGAAAGTGCGAGCGCCTAAAGCAAAGATCTTTGTCATGGGCTATTATTTTGCCTATCCCAATGTGCACGCTACGCAGAAAGAAGGCACAAATGCACAGCTCATCAAGCTAAATACGATTTTACAGCAACAGGCAGAGCATGCTGGTGCAACTTTTGTAAACGTCTATGATGCTTTCGGGTTAAACGCGACGAACCTTTTACCTAATATCTCTGATGTACATCCAAATTTTGAAGGCTATCGTCAAATGGCTAATGCATTTTTACATGAATATAGTGGCAGTAACGCACTAGCTATTTCTTCAAATGAATTGCCGAAGCCAAACCCGATATCATTTGAGCAGATTTTAGAGCAGCAAGAGAAGGCTGAGCAGAAAAAAGAACAAGAAAAAGAAAAAGAAAAAGAAAAAGAAAAAGAAAAAGAACAACCAAGTCCTGCTGCAAGCATCATTCAAGGTTTTACTGGATATGCTGCTTTTATGGAAAAGGTTAGAGCAATTCTATCATAAAGAACATTTCAATATTAAATATTTACAATAGGGCATCGGCAATGATGCTCTTTTTTATGTAAATCGATAAAAGTGATGGATAGAATCTCAGGACGACGGATAGAATCGATGGAGTGACGGAAAGAACCTCTGGAACGACGGAAGGAATCGCCGAAGCGACGGAAGGAACCCTCAAAGCGACGGAAAGAGTCGAAGCGACGGAAAGAATTGTCGGTGTGACGGAAAGACCCCATAGAACGACGGAAGGAATCGCCGAAGCGACGGAAAGAACCCTCAAAGCGACGGAAAGAGCCGAAGCGACGGAAAGAATTGTCGAAGCGACGGAAAGACCCCACAGAACGACGGAAGGAATCGCCGAAGCGACGAAAGGAACCCTCAAAGTGACGGAAAGAACCGAAGCGACGGAAAGAATTGTCGAAGCGACGGAAAGAATTGTCGGTGTGACGGAAAGACCCCATAGAACGACGGAAGGAATCGCCGAAGCGACGGAAAGAACCCTAAGAGCGACAGTTCCCCCGACACCTCAGTTCCCCACAGTATGGCAAGGAGCCTAATTATAATTTTTAAACTAATAAAAGGAAAACCAATCAATCTATCAGCCATGATAAAATGAGATAGACAGGAGGCGCAAAGAATGAAAATATTTCATACAGCAGATTGGCATTTAGGGAAGCTTGTACAAGGCGTATACATGACGGAGGATCAGCATTATATTTTACAGCAATTTATGCAAGCTATTGATGAGGAAAAGCCGGATGTAATCATTATAGCAGGTGATTTATATGACCGTTCGATGCCCCCTATAGAGGCAGTGAATTTACTAAACGATATTGTGGCGGAAATTGTACTTGAGAAGAAAATTCCGGTGTTAGCAGTTGCCGGGAACCATGATAGCGCAGGTCGATTGAACTTTGGCAGTAGTTTAATGAGCGATAGTGGCTTACATATTAAAGGTCAATTTACGAAAGATCATGCACCGATCGTTTTACATGATGCGAATGGTGAAGTACATTTTCATCTCGTACCATATGCAGAGCCAGCTTCAGTAAGGACTATTTTAGATGATGATTCCATTCGATCTCATCAAGATGCGATGGAAAAAATAATCGATCATATTGTACAAAGTATGGATACGACAAAGCGTAATGTTTTTGTTGGACATGCCTTTGTAACGAAGTATGGTGAGGAAGAAGCGAATACTAGTGATTCTGAGCGTCCTCTATCAATAGGAGGTTCGGATTGTATAAATGCAGCGTTATTTAAGCCTTTCAACTACACGGCGCTTGGGCATTTACATAAAGCGCATTTTGTATTGAATGACACGATTCGCTATGCTGGCTCTCCATTGAAGTATTCATTATCTGAGCACTTACATGAGAAGGGTTTTTTAATCGTTGAGCTAGATGCACAAGGAGATCTCGCTGTAACAAAACGAAAGCTCGTACCGAGACGAGATTTACGTGTCGTAGAGGGTTTAATGGATGATTTATTGAAATTATCACCAAGTGATGATTATGTATTTGTCCGCTTAACAGATACGACGTCAGTAGCTTCGCCGATGGAACGTATCCGGACAGTGTTTCCTCATGCAATGCATGTTGAGCGTAAAGCATTACGCCAAGAAGTTCAACATGAAATTCAAGCGGTTGAGACGGAAAAGGTAGAAGACATCAATTTATTGCGATCATTTTTTAAAGATATAATTGGTGTACAGCCAGATCAAGATACAGAGCGTCTATTTACAGAGATGCTGCAGGAATTATTAGATGAGGAGCGAGAGACAGTAAAATGAAGCCATTAAAGTTAACGATTACTGCATTCGGTCCATATAAAAACACAGAAGTGATTGATTTTCAACAGCTCGGTGACCATCGTTTATTTGCGATTTCCGGAAAAACAGGTGCGGGGAAAACGACAATTTTTGATGCTATATGCTTTGCACTTTATGGAGCGGGTAGCGGTGAGGATCGTCAGGATACTGCTATGCTACGAAGTGGATTTGCAGATGATGATGTGTATACTGCTGTAGAACTCATCTTTGAAATGCATGGTAAGGTTTATCAAATTTTACGTCAGCCGGGGCATATTAAAGCCAAAAATAAAAGTGTTACTGGAAAGAAAATTGAACTGGCTGAAATTAAAGAAGACAAACTTGATTTTAGTATTGTAGAAAAGCAACAAACGCTTGAGGTAGATAAAAAGCTACAAGAAATAATAGGTCTAACAAAAGATCAGTTTAGCCAAATTGTGATGCTGCCGCAAGGTGAATTTCGCAAGCTATTAACCTCGGATTCTACAAATAAAGAAGTGATTTTACGCAAAATTTTTAAAACGGACCGCTTTGGTGCTATGACAAAAAGACTTGATGCGAAACGAAAAGAAGCTGAAAGTGATTTGCTGCGTGCTAAACAATTAAAGGAGCACCTTCTTGGCCAAATTGCAGGGGCTTTACCACAGCGTTCGTCATCTTTATTTACTTGTATTAATAATAATACCGAAAATATGCATCAGCTGAAGAAAGCTCTAGATGAGGAGCAGGTCTATTATACTGAATGTATACAAGTAGAACAGCAGCGCTATAAAGAAGCTTATGCGCATCATCAAAAAGAACAAGAATATTATAGTATGGCGAAAACACTCAATGAACAATTTGACGAGCAAATCAATCGTCAGAATCGTCTGCAGGCATTGCTACAAGAACAAGAGATATATAGTGCAAAAGAACGTGAAATTGCATTGGCAGAGCAAGCGGAGCGTCTCCTCATACTTGAGCAACAATGCATCGACTTACGTGCCGAGCAAAATCGTAAAGAACAATCCTATCAGCAAACAATGATCGAACAGCAAAACGCAGAAGCTCAGTTAAAAATAGCACAAGAGAAATTTACCATTGAAGAGGCGAAAGAGCCTGAACGTCAGCAAGTTTTACAACAGGAATTACAGCTACAAGCATTATTGCCGAAGTTTGAGGCCTATGAGAAAAACGTTCAGCAAATGCAAATCGCTGAACAATATGTTGTAACAGCAAAACGAGCCGTAGACGATAATAGTACAATCGTAGAAAAAGAACAAAGGCAATTTCAGCAACTAACAACAACAATGGAGCAATATGAAACACAATTGGAGCCATATGAGGGGTATTTAGAACAGCTACCGAAGCTAAAAGAGCAAGTATCATTACTAGCGCAAGTTGAAAAATACACTAGAGCAGTTGAGACTGCGGAGCACGAAGTAATCATTACTAACGCCCACTATCAAGAAAGTAAGCAGGCTCTTCAACAGCTAGAGCAGCAATGGATTGCAAGTCAGGCAAGTATTTTAGCGCAGCAGTTGAAGGGCGGGGAGCCTTGCCCAGTGTGTGGTAGTACAACACATCTTGAAACACATCGCGAACAATTAGAGATGATCGAATTAGCACAAGTAGAAGTTTTACGAGTAAAGGCGGCTACTGATGAGCGCAAGTTTTTAGAGAAAGAAGCTTTATTAAATTCTACAAAGCAACTTTTACAAGAGGCGCAAGAGCAGTTAGCGTCTAATGAGATTGATCAAGCGAATCAAGCGCAAATTGTAGCTTCCTTACAAAATATAGAGCAACAAATTACAATTTTAAAAGTAGTGAGCAATCAATTAGTTAATGTACGTATGCAACAAAAGGATTATCGTGCACGAATGGAGCAGCTACAAGAAAAGCAAATAAAGCTAGAGCAGTATTTAGCTGAAAAGACGAAGGAATTTACAAAGCAACAAGCAATTGTGGAAGAGCAACAAAAGCATATTCCAGAAAATCTTAAGACGTTACAATCATTAAAGCAGGCGATTGTCGATATAGGTTCACACAAGGTGGCTTTACAAACTGATTGGCATGCTAGTCAGCAAAATTTACAGTCGGCCAAAGAAGCAACAAATAATGCTAGAATGACCCTAGAAATAACTAAACAAGCTTACGAAGAATTAAAACTGAAAATGGATGAAAAGCGTGAGCAATTTTCAGTAAGTATGAAGGAAGCAGGTTTTGAAAGCTATGAAGAGTATGCTGTGGCGAAGCGTAGCGTGTTACAAATAGAGACTTTACGGAAGGCTTGTAGTGATTACGCTCTGCAAATAAATACGTTGCAGGTACAAATTACCGAGGGAGAAAAGCATCTTAAAGGACAAGAGAAACAAGATTTAACGGTAATGGAAGAAAAGGTAGAGATGCTTCGTGTAACATATGAGGAAGCTTTTAAAGTTTTGCAGCAGATGGAAGGATTTGCGCAAGCTTGCGCAGACTTTATCGAAAAGGTAGAGGAAGCGGAGCAAGAGATACGCTTACTTGAAAAAGAGGCAGGACGAGTGAAGGAGCTCTATGCAATGTTAAATGGACAGAATGCGAAAAAGCTGTCCTTTGAGCGTTATATTCAAATCAATTATTTAGATAAAATTACAGAGGCAGCAAACATCCGTCTACACCATTTATCCAATGGCCAATTTGAGCTACGACGTTCAGATCGTTTAGAAAAGCATGCTAAGCAAAGTGGGCTTGGGTTAGATGTATATGATGCCTATACGGATCAATTACGAGATGTGAAAACATTATCAGGTGGAGAAAAGTTTAATGCATCTTTAAGTCTTGCTCTTGGTATGGCAGACGTCATTCAAAGCTTTCAGGGGAATATCCGCATAGAAACGATGTTTATTGATGAAGGCTTTGGTTCTCTCGATGAAGAAGCATTGAATAAGGCGATTGATACGCTTATTGATTTACAAGATTCTGGACGCATGATTGGTGTCATATCACACGTTGCAGAATTAAAAGCTACAATGCCCGCAGTTCTACATGTCGAAAAAACAATGAATGGTCACAGTCAAACTTGGTTTGAAGTGAAGTAGAGGCGTAAAACGATACGCCTCTTTTTCTATAAATCATCAATAATGATGTAGGTCATGTACATAGGGCCGTGAACACCGACAACTAAAATCATTTCAATATCGGCAGAGTTACTAGGTCCGGAAATAAAATTAACGCAAGAAGCAAGCGTTTCACCATTTTGTAGACGCTCTCGAATTTGTACAGCGGCCTGCGTCATTCGAGGTACGATGGAGCTTTTTGGCATTAAAATGATGGATTTTGTAGGTAAGAAACTAACAGTTCGACCGTGATTTGGATTGCTAAAAAGTACAGCTGTACCGGATTCCGCCAGTGTGATATCACTAATTGTAATTCCGATATTTGCTTTCTCTACTAGTGCTATATTGTCCCTGCCAGTTGTCGGATCCCAAGTGTGCAGTTCGATTTGTTTTTTAGATAATGTATCTGAAAACAGCGCTGTCAGACCATAAGCGTCAAATCGTTCATCCTGCCAAGTCATAATGGGACCACCATCATAATCGTCAATAACTTTTTCTAGTGTCGTAGCTAAATCAGTAGCAGATGTCACAACGCAGTTCGTATTGATGCGTGTGCATTGTTTTTGTAAGACGCCCAATAGCTCATTCTGAGATAAGTTTTGTAACGTTTTATGCTGCGGTGTATGGCGCCATTGAGGACGTTCCACATGTGTTGGTATAGCTGAACGTTGAAGTCTAGAAGATAATTGACGGATAAATGTCTCGCGATTTTGAATTGTGCCTACCATCCCTTAATCATCTCCTTTTTGTCGATTTTCGAACCAGTCACGGAAGCGTTCTTTTTTAGGTGCAGGAAATTCACGAATATCTGTCCAATTTTTTAATGGGCCAATGCCTTTTGATAGTTGCTCATTTTTTGTTAATGGTTTTAAAACACTTGATGCAACTTTAGATCCGAATTTATACATACCGCTTGATGAGGAGCCAATACCGAAAATAGACATAAGGAAGCGTTCAGATACTGGAGCACGACCTTCCTTTTCCACAATGGTTTGTCGATGCTTATGAAGTAACTCATGTAGCGGAATTTTTACTGGACAAACATCAGTACAAGCCCCACAAAGTGTTGAAGCAAATGGTAGTTCCTTATATTCATCATATCCTCCAAGCAATGGAGATAAGACAGCCCCAACAGGTCCAGAGTAAATAGAACCGTATGAATGACCGCCTACATGACGATAAACAGGGCAAATATTAGCACATGCACCACAACGAATACACTGTAAAATTGCTTGGAATTCACTGCCTAAAATTTCGGATCGCCCATTATCAACAATAACTAAATGAAATTCTTCTGGGCCATCTACATCACCTTCTTGACGAGGACCGCTTAATACAGTTACGTAACTAGGCAGTTTTTGACCTACTGCACTTCTTGTTAGCATATTGACTAGTACTTCTAGCTCTTCAAACGTTGGAACAAGCCTTTCCATACCCATTACTGTAATTTGTGTTTTTGGTAATGCTGTCGATAAATCAGCATTTCCTTCATTTGTTACGATGCAAACAGAGCCAGTTTCGGCAACTGCGAAATTACAGCCCGTAATTCCGATATCCGCAGTTAAATAATCATCACGTAACATTTTTCGTGCGTGTTTTGTTAGTTCCTCGGGACGTTCAGAGCCTTCATAGTGATGATGACGTTGGAAGCTTTCCTGTACCTGTTCCTTCTTACGGTGTAAAGCGGGTGCGACAATATGTGAAGGCAAGTCGTTGTCGAGCTGTAAAATGTATTCTCCTAAATCAGTTTCGATGACACGGCAGCCAACATGCTCCTCTAAATAATGATTTAAGTCAATTTCTTCTGTTACCATTGACTTTGATTTAACGATTTTTTTGGCTTGCTTTTTATTAGCGACTTCAGCGATATAGACTTGGGCTTCTTCCGCAGTGGCTGCAAAGAAAACGTGACCACCACGTGCAGCGACCTGTTCACTTAGCTGTGTTAAATAGTAATCTAGGTTTGCAAGTACATGCTGACGAATCTCTTCACCTAGGGAACGCCATTCCTCCCAATTACCAAGCTCCTCGGTAGCCAATTGACGATTTGTTTCTAATCGGTCTTGTGCACCTGAAACGGCACTACGCATAAAGGTATTTTGTATGCCTTCTCCAACACGATTATTAAAAGATTCATTGCCGACCTTCATTGGCATTATGCACGCACCTCCGCTTTTCGAGAATTTAAAATTTCAGCTATATGAAGTACTTGTATATGTGCACCTAATCGTTCCGCACGACCGCGAATATTCATTAAACAGCCTTCATCTGCGCCAACTAAATAAGTGGCACCTGTTTCAATAATATGCTGCACCTTTTCATCAACCATTTGCTCAGAAATAGGTGTCATTTTAACCGAGAATGTACCACCGAAACCACAGCAAGTTGTTTTGTTAGGTAGCTCTGTATACGTCAAACCTTTCACATTGTCTAGTAATGTGAAAGGCGCGCTTTTTACACCAAGTAAACGTGTCATATGGCAGGACATATGATAGGTCACATTTCCATTGAAACTAGCACCCACGTCTGTAATGCCAAGAACCTCTACGATAAATTGTGTTAATTCATAAGTTTTGTTAGCCAATCTTTTTGCACGAGCCGACCATTGAGCATCGTCTGCAAAAACTTTTTCATATTCGCGGAACATATAAGCACAAGAACCAGAAGGACAGACAATATATTCAGCATTATCAAATGCTGTTATCATGTTTTTCATTGCTTCCTTTGCTTCTTTAACATAGCCGGAGTTGTAGGCAGGTTGCCCGCAGCAAATTTGCCCTTTTGGAAATATGACTTCACAGCCAAGATGTTCTAGAAGTTCTACAGTTGCTTTGCCCACATTTGTTTGAAACATATCTACTAAACATGTTGCGAAAAGTGAGACTTTCATGTTTGTTCATCTCCTACTGTTTAATTAATATTTACGAATAAATTAAGATCGCAGCAATTAATGCAGGAATTGCCGCCACAAGAGGCCCAATTACTGAAACGAAAAATATATGTTTGTAGGCATCTTTATGTGTTAAACCTATAACTGCCAGTACAGTAATAACGGCACCATTGTGTGGTAATGAATCTAAACTACCGGAGGCAATTGTCGCAATGCGATGAAGTGCCTCTGGATTAATACCTAGATCTAAATAAGTTTGAGCCAGTGTTTCCATCGCAATTCCAAGTCCACCAGAGGCAGTACCGGTAATCCCTGCAAGTGCCGCAATAGCGACATAAAGAGAAATTAAAGGACTTCCTGGTATGTTGGCCAGCATTTCTGTTATTACCCCAAAACCAGCTGTCGCTGCAATAACGGTGCCGTAACCAACATCAGCGCTTGTATTGACGATAGGTAAAACGGTATTTGTTGCTCCTACATTAATTGCTTGTAATTTGTTGTCTATGTATTTCCAAAAGATAATGATGGAAACAAGTACTGTAAGCATTAATGTGTAGAGAATATCTACTTTAAAGACGTTTAATGTAACAATTAAGAAGATTGGTGGCAAAATACTTAAGATAAAAGGTGGTAATTTTCTCTCGCTTGCCTCAAAAGCTTTTGAATCCTGTTTTTCTGGATTTTTCATATTTTCATAAGTTTCACCACGCGCCTCAGATTTAGACAATTGACGTTTTAAATAGAAGCAATTAAAAAGAATAATAGTAATCGTAGCAACAATCCCAACAACCGGTGCTGCAGTAGCTGTTGTACCTAAATATTTCGTTGGGATAATGTTTTGTACAGATGGTGAACCAGGAAGCATAGTCATCGTAAAGGTTGCCATGCCAAAGAAAAATGCTCCTGTAAATAGATGCCAAGGTATATTCATAGCTTTAAATAATGGCTTAGCAATTGGTAAAATAGCGAAAATAACAACGTATGTATTAATGCCACCTAATGTTAAAAAAGCACAAATGATGACGACTGCCATTAGCGCGTTAAATTTACTATGACGTCCCATAATATTTAAAAGTTTTTCTGCTATTGCACGAGCAGCGCCACTATCATCCATAAATTTACCGAAAATTGCGGCAAATAAGAAGATGAGGTAGTAATTTTTCATAAAGTTTATGAACCCGCTCATATAGTTGTCCTGTAGTGAATCTAAAATAGGCATTTGATTTAAAATGATGACGATTAAACTGGCAATTGGCGCAATAATAATGATACTGAAACCACGTAGTGCTAGAAAAATTAATAAAGCCAGTGAAGCAATAATCGTAAACAAACTCCACATTTCCATTCCTGTTAAGCCCCCCTTGCTTAATACAAATATTCTGAAAATTCAACAAGTATGGTTTAGTATAACAATGAATACTAATAAAATACTATGTAAAAACAGACAAAGATAAGAACTACACTTTGTCTGTTTTGGCCAACTTTGCGTTCTGTAAGTAGGAAAGCATATAGATTGCGAGATTTAATTCAAACATAGTTTTCCCGTTTTGTTCATCAATTTCTATCAATGAAAAAATTGTCTGAAGTCTATATTTGATGGTGTTTAGGTGTACAAAGCATGCCTCGGCTGTTTGTTTGCGATTCTGATTATTCTCGAAAAATACCTTTAATGTATATAACAAATCAGTTTTATGCTGTTTGTCATATTTGATAATGGGTCCAAGTTTCATCTCTACATATTCTGCCATTTCCTGTGGGTCGTTATTTAAGAAAAGGGTGTAAGGTCCAAGCTTATCGTAGGATAAAATGAACGGTGCTTGTTCGAGTGTTTGTAAATAGTCTATGCACTTTTTTGAGTCCCGGTAAGAACTGGAGATATTTTCAATTGAGTCGAAGTGTCTCCCAAGGCCAACCATAAACGAAAGTGAATTGTACTTTTTAGAATCCTGATCGAGGAGCTTGAAGAAATGTTGAATGCTTTCTTTAAATTGTTCAACTGGTTCTCTTAGATTGTTCATAAATAAAAAATGGTAGTGCGAATCATGTTCTGAGATGAAAACTGGTAAGGAAAATAAACGTGTTAAACGATAGAGCAGCTTACTAAATTGTTGCTGCTTTTTTTTAGTTTGAGCAACACCATACTTACTTCCTTCAAGCTGTAGAGTAGCACATAAATAATGGGTAGCTTGTTGGGCTTCTTGGCGTTTATAAAAGGCATTAAAATTCAAGTTTAGTAGCTGTTGTAACAAATAACCATCATATTTAAAAGAAATTTCAAGCTCCTTTTCCTCCTCTGCTAATTGTAAGGCGAAAAGAGCACTTGCCTGTTCTACTGCGAATAAATCTAGAGGATCCATCTGTAAATGGTGATCCATAACAATCAACAGTATTCCTATAACACCCCGCTCTATATGGATGGGAAACAAATAGCTTACATACATTTCATGGTTGATGGGTATATGTACTTGATGTCGCACGCACTGCTGAACAACTGTATGAAGATGCTCTGATTCTTGCTCTTTTAAAATTTCGGTTGCAAGCTTTGCTGTTGAAGAAGATGCGACAAGTAAATCGTAAAAATCAGTGATAATAGCTACAGACTGTCCTAGTAAGGAAGCGAGTGTATCAATCATTTCGTTTAGTCGGCCTCGTGTTAAAGAGACACGTGTTAAAGCATTATAAATACGTTTAGAACGCTCATTTTGAGTAAATAATTTTGCGTTTTCGATGGCAATCGAGGACTGATTTGCAAATGCTTGTAGCATTGTTAAATCACTATTCTCAAACTGTGTATCTCCTGAAAAGTTAACAATCGTTAACACGCCTATACATGAATTACTTTTATCAAGAAGCGGAGCACAAACAGCACTTTTCGGGTAAGTAAAATCACCGACTGCTTTTGTATAGTTTTCTTCATACTGTGGAAATAAATCGGCCATGTTTTCAGTTACATCATCGCTAGAGTGGAATCTAAATGCCTTTTTTTGAGAGAATACTTTTCCAGTCATCCCTTCATTTGAGGCAAGGTGAATTTTCTTCAAGTAAGCTAGATCATAACCAATAGCATGCTTAGCAATTAAACGATTTGTTTCTGTATTTAACATAAACAGCACACCTGCATCAGCACCTTTAATCACATGGAGTACTTCACTAATAAGTTTTTCTAACACTTGGTCTATATCGAGTGTTGAGGTTAGGACCTGCGCAGCGTTAACCAAGCTCATTAATTGTTTTTCGGTATTTATCATAAACAGCTCCTCATGTGTATTGCTAAATTTTATTTTACAGTGCCATATAGAAGATAGCGAACTGTTAATTAGCGAAAAATAAAGAATCTGCTGAAAAAAGTAAGCAGATTCTTGTTATTAACCCTATTTATAGATGTTTTTGGAGTGATTAGTCGTTGCTTTCTTTGTAGCGATTACTTTTTTTACAATCGGGATCACGATAGGTGCTAATTTTACGGCGGTTTTAACAACTTTAGATACTTTCATAAAAATAACAGCTCCTTTGACTATTAGTACTACCCGTTAAATACCGTAATGAAACTTATCGAATAACGCGAACGGCTTGAACAATATTCCAAATGACGATTCCTAGAGTGATGAGTAAGTAAATTGCCATTGAAGCAAACCAGATGATAAGAAACGTAGTGCTGTCTGAGTTCGAGTCAAAATTGTTCAATGATAAGGTTGAGAAAACAAAGACGGCAAAGAAGATAATTCCAAACACGAATGGAATTAAATGTGATATAAGTGCTCGGATAGAGTTTTTCTTTACGGAGTCATCTTTTGAAACAAAGTACACTACTAATGGCACAATAACAGGTGCGAAAAAAATACTGAGATAACTAAAGGCAGATAAAGTTTTTTGGTTCTCCATAGTTGTACCTCCTTTTTATATATTTACGCATGAAAAGCGGCAAAGTTTCAAAAAAAAAGTTGGAAGAGGTTGTAATCATCACCATGTTTTCGTACAATGAGGTTGTTCGAATAATTTAGATGTAACGACCACAAGGGGAGCTGATGATGTCAGCTGAGACTGGGCACGTAATGCCTTGACTCTTTGAACCTGTAAGTTAACGCTTGCGTAGGGATGTGGATAGAAACTGACACTTTTACGATGTGAGGCTCTGTCCTGACATCGTTTTTCTTTATTCAGCCGAAAGCGTGCCGAATGAAGATGAAAGCTATTGATGTCAGATAGGGACATATCAGCGCATTTCTATTCCTTCTCTTGTATCCTACATCGGAACAAAGGAGAGAATAATATGGACAATAAACGATTATTAATGCTTGTGGAAATTGCGATATTCGCAGCGATTGGCCTTGTGCTCGATCAAGTTTCCTTTAAAGTATGGGCACAAGGTGGCTCTGTTAGCCTAGTGATGGTGCCAATTATTTTAATAGCATTCCGTTGGGGCCTTATTCCAGGGCTAACAACGGGCTTACTAATTGGTGTTATGCAGACAATGTTTGGTGCTACAATTGTACATTGGCTTCAAGGATTACTCGATTATGGTGTTGCCTTCACAGTAGTTGGTTTAGCGGCTGTTGTTCGCCAACCAGTGCTTGAAGCTGCTAAAAATTTAAACAAAACAAAAATGGCGCTTTATATTATTTTAGGAACTGTATTCGCAGGGTTTTTACGTTATGCTGCACATACAACTGCTGGCGCTGTGTTTTTCTCAGAGTATGCTGGCGATCAAAATGCATGGATTTATTCAATCATCTATAATGGTACATATATGCTGCCAGCAACGGTTTTAACAGCAATTGTCGGAGTCCTGTTATTTACAGCAGCTCCTCAATTAATGCAACGAAAATCATAATTATTATGCCCTTCACATGAGTGGAGGGTTTTTTTTGCCAGTTAGGGATGACATTTGTTGAAAAGTATACAATGTATATAAGTTGATCTTCGTTCCGACTGAACGCCCCTAGGAAAGCGCCCAGTCGGAACGGAAATCAACCACACGTTAAGATGATGAGCCTGTTTTTTAGCACTTTACAATTTAAGATGGCATATAATAATTAAAGCGTTTAGCGTTTTTTGTATAAAAAGTTATGTTATATTAATGAATAGATATTAGATGAAAGGGACGTTAAAAATGATCGTAAAAACGCAAGAAGAGATTGAAGCCTTTAAAAAAATCGGCCGTATTTGTGCTGAAATTCGTGAAGCAATGAAGGCAGCTACAAAACCAGGTGTAACAACACTTGAACTAGATGAAATTGCAGGCCATATGTTTGCTGAGGCAGGAGCAATTTCTGGACCTAAAGGGGAATATGATTTCCCAGGATACACATGTATTAGTGTGAATGAGGAAGTAGCACATGGTATTCCAGGTAAACGTGTGATTGAAGAGGGAGATATCGTAAACATTGATGTATCTGGTTCATTAAATGGCTACTTTGCAGATACGGGCATTTCATTTGTAGTTGGTGAAGGCTGTGAAGATAAAGAAAAACTGTGTCGTGTAGCTAAAAGTGCTTTTGATCGTGCAATGACAAAAGTAAAAGCTGGTTCAAAACTAAACCAAATCGGAAAAGCTGTTGAACGTGAAGCATATGCCAATGATTTAACAGTGATTATGAACCTAACAGGTCACGGTTTAGGTCGTTCGTTACACGATGAGCCAAATCATATTTTAAACTATTATGATGCATGGGATTCTACAATTATGAAAGAGGGTATGGTGCTTGCAGTCGAGCCCTTCATCTCAGCTAAAGCGGAGCATATTGTCGAAGCTGGTGATGGCTGGACATTCGTTACGCCAGACAAATCATTAGTTGCCCAAATTGAGCATTCCATTATCGTTACAAAGGATAAACCAATCATCTTAACAACATTAGATGAAGAATAATATACTTAGTTATGTAAAGACTAAAAATCCTGCAAACCAATTTATTTTTGGTAGGCAGGATTTTTTTTAATAAATAATATACCGACAAGTAGCACGCCACATAAAAATAAGGCTGCCGTTGTCACAAGTAGCTCATCCAAACCATTATGTAATGCGACTCCAACATAGGACCAGATAAATACACTTGGATACATAATATCAAAATGGTGGAATCGAATATGTAGCGCTATTGCGACTCCGATTGTCAGTAAAATAACTGCCCAAAGTGGATTACTAAGGCCAAAACCGTTCCATTGATAAGATGTTAGCGTAAAGCTTACGTTAGTCATTAGTATAAATGTAACCCATGCCAAGTAAATCGAGAAGGGTATACGACCTGAAGGTGAGTTATCGCTGAGAGGATACGTATTGTACAACAAAAATAAATACAGTACTAAAATAAACATACTAGCGATTGTCACGATAAATAGTTCGTGATGCCAAACAACAATTGTTAACGCCTGCATGATACATATGCTACTAAAGAGAACAGTCTGTTTAATAGTTGTCTTTTTAATATTCATGACTAACCAATAACCAAGTAACATGTAAATCACAATCCAAATCACATAACTAGCATTAAAAGGTGCAAATATTACAGGAAAACGATTTGAGATTTCTAACGAAGATTGACCGTTTATTTTCATGAAATAGGATGTAAAGGTTAGGATAAGTGAGACAATAAAAGTTACTGTCATCAAAATAAATCGAGGCATGTTTTCCTCTCCCTTCGTGTTAAATTGTATAGGGAAAAGACAAATAAGTATAGGACTGTGAGATAATAATTTCATTATAACGGAAAATTCCAACAATGTATCGTGTTATTTCGATCAATTTTGCCTCGGCATAATTGCGTCCGGAATCGGCTTTGTGCTTAGGCCTGCAGATGTTTTTTGTGCGAAAGCAAAGTGCTAACGTAGCGGCAGCAACAGATGTTTTTTGTGCGAAAGCGAAGTGCTAACGTAGCGGCAGCAACAGATGATTTTTGTGCGAAAGCGAAGTGCTAACGTAGCGGCAGCAACAGATGATTTTTGTGCGAAAGCGTAGTGCTAACGTAGCGGCAGCAACAGATGTTTTTTGCGCGAAAGCGAAGCGACAGCAACGTGTCTTTGTCTGTGCGAAAGCGAAGCGGCAGCGGCAACACAGCACCGATGCAGGTCAGTTAGCCGTTATCGCATGGATGCGATGATTTTAGGCTAACATCCCCTAAGAATTCCTTTCCGATTCCGTGACATCTGCCGGGGGCTTTGGGCCAACATGATGTTGGTCACTCAGTCGTTGCCACAGGACGTGGCGTTCTTAGACTGAGTTCTTCTATTTCAGCGGATGTTTGTACACTCGCTGAAATAAGTTAAAATCATCTACAATTTACCATTTGCATAGGCATGCATATATTTCTTTAGTACAATAAGGGTATTCAACTGTAAGGAGTGAAGTTTTAATGACCCAAAATTTAAATAATCTAGATCTATCAATTGAACTAGATAAAAAAATGTATAAAAAGAAATTAAAAGTACTCCAATATGAAATGTTAAATGCTCAACAGTTTTTATTAAACAATAAAATTGGATTAATTTTAGTGTTTGAAGGTATGGATGCTGCTGGAAAAGGTGGCGCTATTAAACGTCTAATTGAGCGTGCTGATCCACGTGGTTATGTCGTACATCCAATTTCAGCACCTCAGCCTCATGAACTGCGCTACAATTATTTACAACGCTTTTGGAGAAAACTTCCACAACATGGGCAAGTAGCTATTTTCGATCGTTCTTGGTATGGTCGTGTATTAGTTGAGCGTATTGAAGGATTTGCAACTAAAGAAGAGTGGTCTCGTTCATACGAAGAAATTAATAATTTTGAGAAGATTTTAACAGCAGGGGATTATATTATCATTAAGTTTTGGCTTCATGTATCTGATGAGGAGCAGCTTAAACGTTTTAAAGAACGTGAGAAGGATCCATATAAGTCTTGGAAGCTAACGGATGAAGACTGGCGTAATCGTGAAAAAACACCTCAGTATATGGATGCTGCAAATGAAATGTTTGAGAAGACAGATAAGAAAAATGCTCCTTGGATTCTAGTGCCAGGTAACGATAAAAAATATGCGCGTGTACAAGTGCTGCAAGAAACAATTGCACATATCGAACGTGAGGCAAAAAAACGCGGCCTTCATTTAACAAATGTCTTAGACAAAACGCATTTAGAAGATGCTGAATCTTCTAGTCTTGAATTGCTAGAAGAGAAACCTAAGAAAACAAAAACAAAAAATTAAATAATGATATGGATGCTGTAACAACAAGACGAGATGTTTTAGTTGTAGCAGTATCTTTTTTTACATACAATTAAAGTAAAACTTAAAAAAATGAATTCAAGCATTAAAATGTAATGACAATTTGCGGAAGGTTAGTGTGGAGAAATGGTGCTTAAGATTTGGAGATTATTGAGGAAAAAGGGTGAAAATGTGGTATCAATTCAAGGGGGCAAATGCTACATTCGCACATTTCAAGAAAAAGATGCACAAAGTTTAACTGGTCTCGTAAGCCGTAATAAATACTTTTGGTCTACATACGAGCCTTTACAGCGACCTGATTATTATACAATTGATGCTCAATATAAAAAAATTCAAGAAAGCTTATACCTAATGGACTCAAAGCGGGAATATACTTTCGGTATTTTTGAGCCGGGTACAAATAATTTAATAGGACATATTGCTCTTTATGCCGTCAAACGTTTACCATACTCAAGTGCATTTGTTGGTTATGCGATGGATGAAATTTATGTAGGGAAAGGGATTGTGACAGAAGCAGTTAATATGGTCGTGCAATTTGCTTTTGAACAAGTAGGCTTACATCGTGTAGAGGCTTATGTCTCAACACAAAATAATGCTTCTATCCGCGTCTTAGAAAAGTCTGGATTTCAGCGTGAAGGTCTTTTAAGAAAGCTTCTGTACATTAATGGTCAATGGGTGGATCATTATATGTATGCACGTTTAGAGGATTAAAAAAGAATCGTCTATCTTTCGAACAATGACAGATAGACGATTCTTTTTCTAACTATTGTTTATTACCGTCTTCGAGTAAATCAAGTCGACCTGTATTTGGGTCAATTACTAAGCCATGAACAGGTACGTCTTTAACCATTAACGGGTGATTTCGAATTGTATCGACACTTTTCTTTACACTTGTGGCTACGTCGCCAAAGCCACGTAAAAATTCTTTTAAATCAAGACCTGAATATTCCATCATTTTTATGGTTTCAGGGTTAATCCCTCTAGCAACCATTTTACTTAGCATTGCTTCTGGGTCAACTGCACTCATACCGCAGTCGTAATGGCCAACAACATAAACCTCATCTGCTTGTAGTTCATAAACAGCTACAAGTAAACTACGCATTATTGCACCAAAAGGGTGACTAACTAATGCGCCGGCACTTTTAACGATTTTTACGTCGCCATTACGTAAATTCATAGCTTTAGGTAACAGCTCTACAAGACGAGTATCCATACAAGATAACACAACGATGCGTTTATCAGGAAACTTTGTTGTAATAAAAGGCTCATATTTTTTTTCTTGAACGAAATCTACATTAAACTTTAGAATATCTTGTAACATTGACATGAAAGATTGCTCCCTTCCCTACAAAAATATTGTAGAGCAAATCTTTAAATATGCAAATAATAATGACAATATTCACGCAATTTTATGAAAAAAAAAGAAATTAAGTAATGTATTTAGCGAATCGAAATAATTGAAAAAATCAAATTTCACATGGGAGTAATTCCCCCGCTCAAAACAGGATGTGGTGTTCTTAGGCTGAGTTCCTCTATTCCAGTAGGTGTTTGAAAACCTGTTGAAAAGGGACCACATCCACATTCATCACGCAATCTTTTAGGGTGGTATTCTTCTATTGAATAAAGAAAAAAACAGCTATGTTTTCTAGTAGCTGTTTTTTTAATGAAATTAATATTTTTCTTTTGGCATTGGATCTACAGTTACTGAAGATTTAGTATCTAAACCGACTTGTAAGTAGTGGATGAAGAATCCTAGAGAAATTAGTAAAACTACTGAAAAACCTAATACAGTCGTAATGAACATAATAAAAGCTCCTCTCTACTAAAATAATCTACAATATTATCTTATAGTAATTATACAATAGGTTAATAGGAAAATGTAAGGATAATTTATGACATTCACAACATACCTAGTCTAGAATAATATAGAAGGAACAAATTGCTTAAATGATCTAGTTACCATCGCGGTAAATGAGTCTATTTGCCCGTCTGTAGTAATACCGTCTATATTCAGTTGCTTAGAACCAATCATAAAATTTACATGTCAAGCTTTGATAAAGTCCATTTGTCAGTAGCTCCCTTCGCTGCCGCTTCGCATTCGCACAAAAAACATCGTGCTGCTGCCGCTTCGCTTTCGCGCAAAAAACATCTGTTGGCCTAAAGCCTTCTCCGATTCCGGATGCAATTATGCCGAGGTATTGATATTATCGATCGAACAGCTTATATAGAGGTACTGATTTTTTTTTATTTACTCCTACTTTCATCAGCTAGTTTGTTATGTTTTAGTAATTTTGTGTCGAATGATAATAACAAACTCTTAACTTTTTTCATTTAAAGACAATTTTATGTACTATTCTTAATTCAATATAATCAAATATGGTCGAAAAATGAATAAAAAGTAATTATTACATCGAAAAATTTGTGAAATACATTTATACTATGTTAAACATTTGGAAAAATAGACGAAATAAAGTTTAATAGGAGATTTGGAGGTTTAAAAATGGATTTATCGTCGGTAGTAGGGTTAATTTTAGCGTTTATTGCGCTGTTAACAGGGATGGTACTAAAGGGTGTAAATTTAAGTGCGTTTTATAACCCAGCAGCCATTCTAATTATCATTTTCGGTACTATTTCAGCAGTAACAATTGCCTTCCCAATGAAGGAGTTAAAGCGAGTACCAAAGCTATTTAAAAATATTTTTAAAGAAACAAAATTAGCAGATGATATTGAGATTATTAAGATGTTTTCACAATGGGCAGATTTGGCTCGCCGTGAAGGTCTCTTAGCGCTTGAGAGTAAAGCTTCAGAGATTGAAGACCCATTTTTAAAAAATGGACTTACATTAGCAATTGATGGACAAAATGCGGACTATATTCGTGATGTCTTAACAGAAGAAGTAGAAGCAATGGAAGAACGCCATGCAAGTGGTGCGCTAATCTTCACACAAGCTGGTACATATGCTCCGACATTAGGGGTACTTGGTGCGGTAGTAGGTTTAATTGCCGCATTATCAGATATGAATGATATCGATAAATTAGGGCATGCCATTTCAGCTGCCTTCATGGCTACATTATTAGGGATTTTTACAGGTTACGTATTATGGCATCCATTTGCCAATAAATTAAAACGTAAATCTGCTTTAGAAGTAAAACAAAAACGTTTGATGATTGAAGGTATCCTTTCCGTATTAGAAGGGGAGGCACCACGTGTTATCGAACAAAAATTATCTTCTTATTTAACAATGGAAGAACGTCGTCAAATTTCGGATGAAAGCGGGGCGGGCGGCCTTGGCAAAGAAAGCTAAGAAAAAAAAGCATGAGGAACACGTTGATGAGTCTTGGTTAGTGCCGTACGCTGATATTTTGACGCTGTTATTAGCATTATTTATTGTACTGTTCGCATCCAGTTCAGTAGACCAAGAGAAGCTAGATAAAATGTCAGCAGTGTTTACTCAGGTATTTGATGGTGGCACAGGCTTTTTAGAGCAACCTGCACCGATACAAAGTCCGAATGCAGAAAGTGACCAACAACCACAACAAAATTCTGCATATTTAAAGGATCAGAAGGAGTTAGCTGAAATTAAAGATAGTGTTGATAATTTCATCGCTGTTAACGAGATGGAAGGTCAATTTGCAACAGAGATGACTGATGAAGGTTTACTTGTAACAATTCGTGATAGTATTCTGTTTGATCCAGGGAAAGCAGATGTTAAACCAGAATATATTCCAGTTGTGGAGGAACTTGCGGATGTATTAGTATCTAATCCACCACGTAGCATTGTCATCACGGGGCATACAGATAATGTTCCAGCAGGACCTAATTTCTCATCAAATATGGAGTTATCAGTAATGCGTGCTTCAAAATTCTATCTGGTTCTTTTGAATAGTAATTCTCAATTAAAGTCTGAGAACATTAGTGCTAAAGGTTATGGCGAAAACAAAGCTATTGCTCCGAATGATACTCCTGAGGGTCGTGCGAAAAATCGACGTGTAGAAGTGTTAATTCAACCTCTTGTAGAAGAGGACGGCTCTGCCGCAAAAAAAGCTGAATAAGTTGAAACGTTAAGCAATAAGGTCTTTAAAACCAAAAAGCTATTAGCAACTTATGCTAATAGCTTTTTATCTTTGTTAGCTTTATTTGGATAGGGAAGCTTTCTTATTTACGTAATGAGCCTAATTCAGCAACAATGGCTTGCATCTCACTTGGACTAAATGTGTTGCGCTTCATGACCATTTCGTATAAATAGACTAGGTCTTCGTAGTTAGCTTCATCGAAATTTTCTGATTTCATTGCATCAACATTAACCATGCGAAGTTTGTCTTTCATTTGATCGACCATATAAATAACGTTTTCTTTTGACGGTACTGATAAATCCATTTGTTTAAACCTACCTTTCGTAATCCTCGGAAATATCATTTCATTGAATAAAAAAAATGTCAACACTGAATTTGGGCATTGCTTTAAAAATAGACTGTTATTGGGTAGAATAAGGGCAGTAAGTAGTTTAGTCATTTTAAAGGAATATACATTTACCAGGCAGGAGGTATTTAATATGGGACGAAGTAAATTATTAGCATCTATCGTAGTAGGTGCCGCAGTTGGTGCTGCATTAAGTATGTTTGACCGTGCAACGCGTGAAAAAACTATCGCTACAACGAAAAAAGTGAAAGAGTCAATCTCGTACTATGCAGCCAATCGAGAAGAGTTACAGGTACTAGTGGAGGAAAAAGTATTGGCCGCTAAAGTGCTATGTGAAAGTGTATCAGAAAATGTCAACACAATCGTTGAAAAAGTTGATGAATTTAAAGAATTACCTTCTACAATCGAAGGCATGATTAATGAAACGAAATCAGCCTTTTCTTTACCTGATAAAGAATAGTTGTCGTATAGGAGGGAATTTGTTTGGAAAAGAAAAAAGCATCTATACATACAGCGGTCGGTGTGGTGAAATCATTTGTCTCACCAGACGAAGACACTGTAGATGTAATGACATCAAAGGGCTTTATGCAAGATTTGATACTACGCTTACAGCGAGTGGAAGTATCAGCTCTTGCCGCGCAGTTGGCTTATTTCTTTTTACTATCTTTTTTCCCGCTACTAATTGTTCTAGTCACATTATTACCATATTTGAATTTCGATACGACGCAAGTGTATGCATTTCTGGTGAATGTTATGCCAGATGAGGTATATAGGCTTATTGAAGATACATTAAATGAAATTTTAACAATCCGTAATAGTAGTTTATTATCCATCGGGGTGCTTGGAACAATATGGTCTGCTTCCAAAGGAGTTAATGCGTTGATTAGAGCCTTGAACAAGGCCTACGATACAGAGACTAGGGGGAGTATCATAGATCGAGGGTTGTCCCTTGTGTTCACTATAGCATTTGTCATTGTTATTGCTGTCGCGCTACTTTTACCGGTTTTTGGGCAACAAATTGGGCATTTCTTATTTTCTATTGTTGGTATTGAAGAACAGTTTGAAATTATCTGGGAAAGATTACGCTGGTCGATGCCACTACTACTTATTTTTATAGTATTAATGGGAATCTATTGGGTTGTTCCGAATACAAGTCCTCGTTTGAAGTTAATAGGTGTTTGGCCGGGAGCATTGTTTTCAACTCTTGCCTGGCTGGCGGTAACATATGTTTTTTCCTTTTATATTAGTAATTTTGCAAATTATTCCGCTACATATGGCAGTATTGGTGGGGTTATTATTTTAATGCTTTGGCTATATTTCACGGGGATTATTTTAATTTTCGGTGGCATTTTAAATGCGACCATGCAGAAAAAAGCATTGCAAAAAGAATTTGTTAAGCATGAGACTTTAACAAACAATTAGCAATCTCGAAAAGAACAGCCTCGATATCACGTTTTGTGATACGAGGCTGTTTGTTTTACCCCGCTTTAACGGGCAGTAATAAAGGGAAGCGTAAAGGTGGGGAAAACTGCCCGTAAAAGCCCGATTGGTGAAGGCTAAAAATCAGTGGGGATTGAAGAGAACCCCCACTGATTAAGTTTCACTTTATCCCGCATTAACGGGCAGTAATAAAGTGAAGCGTGAAGCGTAAAGGTGGGGAAAAACTGCCCGTAAAAGCCAGCCCGATTGGTAAGGCTAATAATTAGTGGGGAGGTTAAACGTTTTTATTGAGCATACGTAAGCCATTTAAAATAACTAAAATGGTACTTCCTTCGTGTCCAATTACACCTAGAGGTAAGTCGACGATTTGTAAAAAATTTGAGGCTATTAGTAATACAATAATCCCGATAGAGAAGATGATGTTTTGTTTAACGATCCGCTGCATTTTACGTGATAAACGTACTGCATAGGCAATTTTTGATAAGTCATTTTTCATTAAAACAACATCTGCTGTTTCTAGTGCAACGTCGGTACCTTCTCCCATAGCAATCCCAGTAGTTGCTGTTGCTAATGCAGGTGCATCATTAATGCCATCTCCGACCATCCCTACATATTTATGTTGAGAAAGTAGACGTTTCATCTCCGTCACCTTTGTTTCAGGGAGACATTCGGCAACGTATTCCGTCACGCCTGCTTCTTTGGCAATAACCTTCGCTGTTTTCTCGTTGTCACCTGTCAGCATGACGACATTAATGCCTAGCTCTTTTAGTAAGGCTACTGCTTTTTTCGCTTCATTACGAACGGTATCCTTTAAAGCTGTTAATGCGACAATGCCGTTTTTGTCACGAATAAAAATAACTGTTTTGCCTTCTGCAGCAAGTTTTGTTGCTACGCCATCTGCAAAATTCTCAGCTTCCTCTGCGCCTACAAAATCAGGTTTCCCAACTTGATATTCTATATGATCAACATACCCTTTGATGCCCCAACCTGGGATATCTTCAATAGTGGCCTGTGGAAACTTTGTAAGACCTTCAGCCTTTGCATATGAAGTAATGGCTTGTGCAAGTGGATGATTCGATTGCGATTCAATCCCAACTAGGGTAGCCAGCGCCATTTCTCGTTCTATTCCTTCACGAACAATAAAATCAGTCACAACTGGTTTTCCTTGTGTTAATGTACCTGTTTTATCGACAGCTAGAGCACGCAATACACTTAGATGCTCTAAATGTAAACCGCCTTTAAATAGCACACCGTTTTTTGCACCGTTTGAAATTGCTGCTAAAGTAGCGGGCATAATGGCTGCTACAAGGGCACAAGGAGATGCGACAACTAAAAGTACCATTGCACGGTAGAATGTTGTTGTCCAGTCCCAACCAAGTAAAAAATGTGGTAGGAACATCATTAGAGCAACAGTAAGTAGCACAATTTTTACATACGTACCTTCGAATTTTTCTATGAACTGTTGAGAAGGTGATTTTTCACTTTGTGCATTTTGGACAAGTGTAATAATTTTTTGGAATAGTGTTTCGGAATTTGGTTTTGTCATTTCCATTGTAATGGCACCATTTAAGTTAACAGTACCCGCAAATACTTCATCGCCTTCACGTTTTGCAACTGGCAATGGCTCACCACTAATGGCCGATTCGTCAATAGAAGATTGCCCTTTAAAAATTACTCCGTCTGCCGGTACTCGTTCACCGGGTTTTATGAGCAGGTGATCTCCAATTTGCAATGTAGAGACAGAAACTTTCATTGGTTCAAAGTCACCACGAACAAGCCAAGCCTCTTCAGGTTGTAAATTCATGAGTGCGGAAATTTCACGATGACTTTTATTCATTGCATATGTTTCGAGAGCGCCACTTACAGCAAAAATGAAAATAAGAATAGCACCCTCCGTCCAATAACCAATTGCTGCCGAACCGATTGCGGCTAATACCATCAGTAGTTCGACATTGAGTTTCCTATCTTCAATGGTTTCTTCAATACCTTCTTTAGCTTTAGCAAATCCACCAACGCAAAATGCAACAATATATAAAAGAACAGAAGCTGTAGTTTGCTCGTTAGTATCTAAACGCCATGCAAGAAAAATGAACAAACCTGCTAAAAGGGCAGCAATTAATTCTGCATGTTCTTTCATTTTCTCAATTATATTATAATTTTCTCGATTAGTGTGTTCCAACTTTATCCCTCCTGATAATGAAAATCAATATCAAAACCTTTATAAAATAATGTTTTTGAATGTTGATTAATTGAAAATAGCTTTCAGTTAATTCATTTCTTATTTAGAATTATTATAACAAAGGTATTTGGGAAAAGAAAGTAAAAAATTTGAAGAGGATTTTTTATGGAGGTGGATAAAAGCAGTCCTAGATTGAGATTGAGGTGATTATAAGGTTTTTGAAATAATTTTGAACATAAGAAAAGCACAGATTATTCATTAGGAATATTCTGTGCCTTTCGAATTTGTGCAGTGAATTACCCTACTTTAGGAATTACTGCATATTTAATTTTAAACTCTTTTTGTAGTGTAGCTGCCGCCACAGCTAAAATAATCATTACTGCTATTCAAAGTAAAAGAAATTTTATCTTTATTAGAAAACTCTTTCTGCGTGTAGCGCAAGTTTTTCTAGTGATGATTTATCTACGTCTGCATGTAGAGAGTTACCGTGAGAGTCCATTGTTACAACAGCTGTGAACTTCTCAACGTTTAAGTGCCACATCGCTTCTGGAACACCGAATTCCATTAGATCAACGCCATCTACACCTTTAATGCAGTCTGCGTAGTATTGAGCAGCACCGCCGATTGCATTTAAGTAAACGCCGCCATGCTCTTCTAATGCAGCAAGTGTTTTTGGTCCCATACCACCTTTACCGATTACAGCACGGATACCAAATTTTTTCATGATGTCACCTTGATATGGCTCCTCACGAATAGAAGTAGTTGGACCAGCTGCTTTAACTGTCCAGTTGCCTTCTTCATCTTTTGCCATTACAGGGCCACAGTGATAAATAACTTGTCCATTAAGATCAACTGGAGCATCGTGACTCATTAAGTGATGGTGAATTGCGTCACGACCAGTATACATACGACCAGTAATAGATACAACGTCACCAACTTTTAGAGCACGAATTTGCTCCTCAGTAATTGGTGCAGTAAGTTCTACTGTATTTGTAGAAGTATCTTCTGTTGTTGCTGCAACTTCATCTTCTTTAAATGTAATTTTTTCGCCTTCTTGGTAGTGCCATTTAATAATTTCGCCAGTTTGAGGATCGATGTCCACAGCCATACGACGGTATGCCCAGCAGTTATAAGCAACTGATACGTAGAATGATGCAGGGATACGGTGCATCACACCAATTTTACAGCCAAGTAATGTTGCTTCACCACCGAAGCCCATTGTACCGATACCAAATGTGTTTGCAGTTTTCACTACATATTCTTCTAATTTAGCAAGATCAGCATTTGGATTTGTATCTTCCACATGACGGAATAACTGCTCTTTCGCTAAGTCGTAACCAGAAGAGCGGTCACCACCGATACCTACACCGATAAAGCCAGCTGAACAGCCTTGACCTTGAGCTTGGTATACTGAGTGAATGATACATTTACGGATACCATCTAAGTCACGACCAGCGCGGCCAAGACCTTCAAGTTCACATGGTAGGCTGTATTGAATGTTTTTGTTTTCACAGCCGCCACCTTTAAGGATTAACTTAATTGTGATGTAGTCTTTTTCCCATTGCTCGAATTTCATAACAGGTAGACCTTCACCAATGTTATTTCCGCTGTTTTCGCCAGTTAACGAATCAACAGCATTTGGACGTAATTTTGCATCAGCAGATGTATCGTTAATAGCTTTTTTAATAGCTTCTTTAATTTCTAATTGGTTTACACCAACAGGAGTATAAATTTTGAATGTTGGTAGACCCGTATCTTGACAGATTGGCGATACATTTTCTTCTGCCATAATAATATTGTTTGAGATTGTGTCTAAGCTCATTGCTGCACGAGTACCAGCATTTTCAGCATCTTTAGCTTTCTTAATTGCACGACGTACGTCTTTAGGTAAATTTGTAGATGTTTCTGTAATTAAATTGTAAAGACTTTTCTCCAAAATTTGTAAATTCATTTGGTATTGCCCCCCATAGAAAATTTGATTATTTCCACGTTACATTATACTCTTTTCAACTAATGAAAAAAAGAGTACAACTCATTGTGGTCGGAATTAAAGGTCTATTCTCAAAAAGAGGTAATTTTAATGTGAAATTATGTTAATAAAGTTTTATCTATCGTTAAGCTATTATTAAGATAATTGAAGCAGGGGAATAAACAATATCTTAAGAAAAGTAATAGTAGGAAACGAAGGCATTTTCCGAGAAGGTGATCTCTTTTAGGGCGGGGCTGATTGCTTTTGGAGCGAAGCTGATCAAATGTCCAGAGCGGTCATTTTATTTTAGCACTTAGTTGACTATTTCTACCGATGAACGAAGGTTTCCTTCTTTATACAAAAGCGATAATTTCATCAAAATAAAGATTGTTAAAAAGGAACGTTTGTTCTATAATGGTGCTAAGTCTACTTTAGGAGGTTATACCATGAAGCTACTTAATTTACCTGAAGCATTTGAACAATATAGGACAGTAATAGAGGAAACGATTCAGCCAACCGTATTTATTGAAACGGAAGAACGAAAAACATCTTTATTTGAAAGTAAGTTTGCAGGCGATCCGTATTTTCCGTTGTCAATGGAATATCCGAAAAGTCCTGAAGGGCAACCATTAAAATTACTAGCACAAATTAATTTTGCAGATGTACCTAAGCATTTACCGCATTTCCCTGAAGAGGGAATCTTACAGTTTTATATTGATGGCTACGATGATGTGCTTGGGATGGACTTTGATGATGGTCAAAATCAGGAAGGCTTCCGCGTCATTTTCCACGAGCATATTGTCAGTGATGAGTCGCAGTTAGTACAAGACTTCTCATTTGTTGAAGCGAAAGAAGAAGAATTTTACTTTCCAGTGGAAAAAGAAATGGCATTATCTTTTGAAAAAAGCTATGAACCATTATCAGCAAATGACTTTAGAAGTGAAAAACCCTATGCGAAGATTCTTGCTAATATAGAAGACAATGATAATTTAGTAGACTCATTTTATGAAACATTAAATAGTACAGGTCATAAAATCGGGGGATATCCATTTTTTACTCAGGATGATCCACGAGCTTATGGGGACTATACAGATTCAACAGTCTTGTTGCTTCAGATTGACAGTGTAGGCGATCATATTCTATGGGGGGATGTTGGGGTCGGCAACTTTTTCATTACAGAGGATGAGCTGAAACGTAAAGATTTTAGTAAAGTTCTTTATAATTGGGATTGCTATTAAATAACAGAAGATAAAAGCAAGTGGAAAAGCTCTCCACTTGCTTTTATCAGTTATTTTTCACGAGCGTTAAATTGCTCCATTTTGTCTTCTAAATCATCCATCATTTGAATTAAACGATCAATATCCTCTAATTCAGTTGTTTCAGGATCAATCGCATCTAAAACTTCTAAAAATATTTCAAGACGTTCTCTTAAGTAATTCACTTGCTGCTTTTTATCATTGATTGGATTTGACATACATACACCTCATTTCGTCCCCTCCATAGTAGCTGATTTGGGACTAAATTTCAATGCTTAGGTAAACACCTAGGACTATGCGATTATTTTAAAAAAATAATAGACAGAATATTTACAATATTGATTCTGTGTGTTAAATTAATATTAAGAAAAAGTAAAGGAGCTGATTTTAAAAGTCCTAAAAACTCTAACTCGAAAAGGAGGGAGTTTAAACAAGTACTCGGCCAATGTAAAAGCCGAAATTCGTGTTTATACAATTAAATGGAGATAAGTGTTAGTTAGGCCTTAGCGTAAAATCACATGTGGTGAGCGCTAAGGCTTTTTGATATGCTGTTATTTGGAAAAAGACTTGATGTTGGAGGGAAAAATGACATACTTCTCAGATTACAGCAAAAAAAGATTTGCCATTTTAGTGTTAATTGTATCTATATCAGGCTTTTCACAAGGGATGCTTTTACCACTGATTTCAATTATTTTCGAACGTGATGGAGTATCCTCCGCGTTGAATGGATTGAATGCAACAGGTTTATACATAGGAACTTTATTAATCTCACCGTTTATCGAGCAACCATTAAGAAAATGGGGCTATAAACCGATTATTTTAATTGGTGGTGCACTTGTCTTCGCTTCACTATTAGCATTTCCTTTATGGAAGAGTGTAACTTTTTGGTTTATCCTTCGCTTACTTATTGGGGTAGGGGATCATGCATTACACTTTGCAACACAGACGTGGATTACAAGCACCTCAGATTATAAAAGCTTAGGGAAGGGGATGGCGATTTACGGCTTATCCTTTAGCACGGGCTTTGCAGTTGGTCCATTAATGGTAAAACTAATACAAATTTCAGAGGCATTACCGTTTATTGTGTCCTCAATTATGTGCTTATTCGCGTGGTCTTTTGTATTCCTCTTACAAAATGAAAAGCCAGAGCGTTTAACGGGAGACTTACATGCAAGAGGCTGGCAGCGCTATAAAATGGCCATTGTATTTGGGTGGATTGCATTTTTAGGGCCATTTGTTTATGGGTTTTTAGAATCTTCTTTAAATGCGCTGTTCCCAGTTTATGCTTTACGTAAAGATTTCGATGTAAATATGATTCCTATTATTTTATCAGTCTTTACATTTGGTGGGATTTTAACACAAGTGCCACTTGGAGCCATAGGGGATAAAGTAGGACGACGTAATGTCTTAATGATCGGCTCGTTTGGAGGAGCTGTTATTTTTGGCATTGCCAGTTTTTTAGAGCATTCACAAATTGCAGTAGCCATCGCATTTTTCTTTACAGGAACACTAGTCGGTTCAATGTTTTCATTAGGGATTACCTATATGGCTGAATTAACACCAAAGGAACTACTGCCTACCGGAAATCTCCTTTGCGGCATTGCACTAAGTATTGGTAGCTTAACAGGGCCATTTTTAGGTGGCATTTATTTAGAATATGTAAAAAATTATAGCCTTCTTTTACTGGTAGCAATGCTTTTGCTAGCTGTAGCCATTGTTTTACTAGTATTTGGACGAAATAAAAATAAGCAACCAGTGTCGGTGTAAGGGGTATTGTCTTTTGGAAATTATCCTTAAAGACGCTCGGGGAATCAGAAGAATTACTCAGCTCGGAGACTGTTTTTAGAGAAAATAAAAAGAGCGGGGCTCATCTCCCGCTCATAAAACAAAAAACGCCCAGCAAATCCGTGCTGTTATGGCGTTTTTTGCGTGACAAGGATGTTCCGTCCATGTCACATAGGTTTGGCACCTAGAATCATATTATACAGACAAGCTTTCATAAAATCAAATAAAATTAGTAGATAGGTAATATTTGGACTTTGGATTTCTATCTCTATATAATAGAAGAACACTCGCTTAGATTACTAATTATTTTAAGGAGATTAAATTATGACTGACTATAAAAAAATATCGATCCACCGTGCATTAACAGAGTTAAAGATGCTAAACCACCGCATTGAAGCAGCAACGAATGAAGTGAGTGCAGTGTTAGCCAATCGTAAAAGTAATAGCAAAATTAATGGTGTAGAAATGCAAGAATATGAAAAGCAAATGCAAGCTTCATACGATAAAGTAGTTAGCTTAATTGACTACCGCAACCGAATTAAGGCACTAGTTGTAGAGTCCAATGCTAAAACAAAAGTAATTGTAGGAAAAGAAGAAATGACTGTAGCAGAAGCAATTGAACGCAAACAGTCCATTCAATATGAAAAGAAACTGTTAGAAGTCATGCAACAGCAATATCGTTCAGCGGTAAATATGGTTGCTAAAGAAAATGATGCGTTGCCAGCAAAGCTAGAAACGTATTTAGTGAATATATTAGGAAATAAAGAAAAACAATCTCCAGAAGAAGTAAAATTACATACGGAGACATTTATGAAAAGAAACGAGTACGAGTTAATTGATCCGATGAATGTTAAAAAGAAAATTGAAGCGTTAAATAATCGAATTGAAGAATTTGAATCAGAGGTCGACGCGGTATTATCGGAATCAAACGCAACGACATTTATTGAAGTGCAAGCGTAACTAAATATGCATGGCCTAGCGAAAACGGAAAACGAAAAGTCGCTCGCGCTTCAAGGCATGTGTGCGAGTTAAAACCTTAAACATGCCTTACAACAATTGATGCTTTAAACAAACTAAGTTGAAAGCTCAAAGATAAAAGTTGAAAGACCAAAGTTTACGTTTCAAAGTTCTTTTAATTAAAGTTAAAAACTTAAAGTATAAAAATCTTTTAAATCCTGGGTTATTGGTTAAGGTGCTGATTTTTCTGGACCGTCCGTCATCCACCAGGCAGCTTGAGCTGTGCAGTACATATAAAAATAAAAAATGAGGGCGTCTCTTAATTTTAGGAGACGCCTTTTTTTGCTGCTATTTAATTTGTTTCTATTTAATATATTTTTCTTTCTACCTTTATATACGGCTACAAGCAATATAACTTTATAATGTCCTTATGCAAAACAAAATAATTTTCTAAGAACATTTTAACAAGTTTTATGAAGAACTATTAAAAGTGTTTAATATTCAGATTTTTATCACTTTTTGTTCATTTTTCAACAAATAGTGATTTTGAAACTTTTAGAGTAAATGGTATGGTATTCATACAGAGTGTAATTATCGGAATATTCTTTGAATAACATAAGTTTGTACAATTTCCTATTTGGCTCCCTCTGCAATGCAAGGTTCAAACAAATAAGATATAAAAAATTGAGAATCCTTAAGGTAACTACTTCCTTTAGATAGATAATCAAACAGAAATCCTTTAACTGTCCGGATCAGCTGGAAATTCTTTTACTACTAATATACGAGGAGGAGAATTTATGAAAATAGGTGATAGACTAAAAGAATACCGGTTAAAGAAAAATTTAACTCAAATAGAAGTAGCTAAAAAATTAAATATATCTAGACAGTCGGTTTCGAAATGGGAGAATAATCGTACATATCCTGACATTGATAATTTGAAAATATTAGCAAAAATTTACGAGGTTTCAATTGATGAATTATTGTATTAATCAAATGCAATTGAAGAAAAAATAAATTTATTGTTTTGATGTAGGAATAGGAAAATAAAGGAAATGTCTTTTTCTATAAGTTAAAAAACAAAATAATTAAGCGTTTAAACAAACGTTATGTGGTGAAGCAAATAATACAAAGCATTCGATGTAATATCACTCACAACGAGTGCTTTTTCTTTTCCCTAATATAATCCAGTACTTTGAAGGCTCTTGCATGATTCTGACAACTTAAAATAGCCCAAGTATCTCAAAGGTTTTTTTAAGGGTATGTCAGCTGTAATTCCTCACTTGAAATGTTTCACTTCTCGCTATATTGTGAAATGTTCTACCTTGATGATATTTATCGCACGATAAATACGTGAGTAATAAACATTGTCGAAGAATAGATTTACTATTATAACAATATTAAGATAAAACGAAATTAAACAACCAGTCGCGGGTTTATAATGTCAACTGGTTGTAGAATAAGGTGTTTTATTACTGTCTCAAAAACGTCACTCAGTGCCTCCTATTTATGTTAAAACGCTCAGGTAAGTACAACTTGTTTTCATGGCAGTTTGTTGAGAGTGAGAGTGGTTTATTTTTTTAATACTACATATTTTTTTATTAATTTAAAGGCAATGGTAACAATAAAAGCTATGACTATAAAACTGATAAGTGTCATTATTATATAGGTTAGACCCATTTCTCTATCTCCTTTAATTATTTAATAGAGTATTTGACATTATTATTATTATCAATTTTTGCTCTTAACCATCCATTCCATCCACCAAAATCCCAAATTGGAGTCCCAAATTCAAAATAATACGTAGCTTGTTTTGAAGAGTCTAATGTTAAGTTTGCTGATTTTACACTAGTTCCCACGAACAAGTGCCATCCATCATATACTTGTGTGATTTTATTGTTACTAACAGTGAAATAGAAGTGAGCATTAGCTACTCCAGAATACCAATAAGCTTTGTAAGTTCCATTTGATGCTCTAGTCAAAGGATTTGATACTGGCTCTAGTCCTACTACAGCTGTTTCATTATTTGATAATGTGATTTCTTGTTCTTGCTTTTCTGGATTGTTTAAATCGAATGTAGCAATAGTTTTTCCTTCTTCAATAGTATCATTTTCTAATGAACTGGCTTCTGCTTTATTCCTAATATTTACAAATAGATATAAAGCAGTGATGGTAAGAGTGAAAGCTAATATTTTTTTGAACATGAAGATACCCCTTTCCTTTTAATTTTGTGTTTATAGATAAATTATAGCTAGAATAATATATATTTGTAAGAACTCAGTGGTTTACATATTGAAAATATGCTTTACATTTGTTGGAATTGGTAATAGAAATAAGTCTCTATAATGTTCTATTCCCTATCATTTATTTTATATGTACTGCAATCGTTTTGATTTTGAAATGATATAAAATGGAGAAAAGGACGTCCCCGATAGAAGACGTCCTTTTTCATCACTATTTATTCTTCAACACAAGCTTTGCCACACACTCCACCTGCGCCGTCTGTGCAAACATATCCACAGGCTGAATATACTCCACATCATAAAACTTCGATAATTCATTTAAATCCTTCGCCAATGTTGAAGGATTACAAGACGTATAGACAAAGCGCTTCGGTTTTAGCTTCAACACCGTACGTATGAACTCTGGTGCTAGACCTGTGCGTGGTGGGTCTACTGTAATAACATCTGGTGTGAATCCTTCTTTGCGCCATTTTGCTAATACACTTTCTGCTGTGCCGACTGCGTATTTTGTATGCTTGAAGCCATGGTTTCGGGCGTTTTTACGTGCATCCTGAATGCTTTCTGGAATAACATCCATTCCACGAACTTCTTTCGCTTTGTCAGCTAGCCATAGACCGATTGTCCCAACACCGCAGTAAGCATCAACAACTGTTTCTTTGCCTGTTAATGCTGCTGCTTTTTTGATTTCATCATAGAGATGAACGGTTTGTGTTGGATTCAGTTGGAAAAAGGCACGAGCTGATAAATCAAAGGCTAATTCGCCAAGCTCCTCATGAATCGTATCTTTACCATCGAGAACAATCGTTTCATCGCCAAAGATTAACGATGTTTTCTCGCGGTTAATATTTTGTGCAATCGATACGATACTTGGGTCGATTTTCTTTATACGTGTAATGAGTTCCGCTAGATGTGGAATTTCCTTACGTGTTGTTACGAGCACGACTTGCGTTTCACCAGTACGAATTCCTGTACGTACAACAATCGTACGTACTAATCCATCAAGTGTACGACCATCGTAAATAGTAATATTTAGTTTTTGCAAAATTTTACGTGTTGCGACCGTAATTTTTGATGTAACTGGGTGTTGGACAAGGCAATCATTGATGTTTAGTAACTTGTTGCTACCTTCCGCAAATAGCCCTGCATAGACACGCTTACCTTCTTTACGTACTTGATATTGACTTTTGTTACGATAATTCCATGGATTTTCCATCCCTAGCGTTTTGCGCACGTCAACTGTGTTAGCTAAAGGCTTAGCATAGCGTTCTAATGCTTGAATAACGATATCACGCTTTTCGATTAGCTGTTTTTCATAGGTCATATGCTGAAGCTGACAGCCACCACATTCGTTGTAAACGGAGCAAGGTGCTTCCTGACGATATTTTGAAGCTTTGCGAATTGCTAATATTTCAGCTTCGGCAAAGTTTCGCTGTGTTTTCGTCACTTGTGCTGTAATTTCTTCACCAGGAATTGCGCCTTTTACGAATATAACGTTGCGTTTATAAAAGCCTACTCCTTCGCCATTAATACCAAGTCTTTTTATTGTTAGTGGGAATTGTTGTCCTACTTCCATTGTTGTTTGTTGCGTCAAGCGTTCCACGTCCCTGTTCTTTTAATATCATCTCCCCATTATAACTAAGGAGTAGACGATTGCAAAGCGACAGGGAAATCTTCATGTTCTAAAACTAAATCGTCAAGAGATAAAAATGTATAGCCTTGTTTTTTCGCTTCAGCAATAAACATTGGAAGTGCTTCTGCATTATCTTGAGCAACTGTATGCATTAAAATTACAGCACCAGGGTGTAGCTGTTCCATTAGTGCATTATACGCATAATCTGCACCACGTCGTTCATCTCTTACCCAGTCTTTAAAGGCAACAGACCAAAAAATATGACGATAGCCTGCAGCATTGCCTACCTCTAATACTTTCGCATTAAATGTACCTTCAGGTGGTCGGGCATATGTTGTACGTTCAATGCCTGTTAATTCACGTAACTTATCGTCGAGTTTCTTCCATTCAGTACGCATACCATCGGGAGTTAGCCTCGCCATATTTGGGTGTCCGTATGAATGGTTACCAATAGTATGGCCATCTTTAACCATGCGTTTCACTAAATCACTGGCGCTTTCTAAGTAATGACCAGTTAAAAAGAAGGTAGCTGGTACGTTTTCCTTCTTCAGAGTATCCAAAATACTTTCTGTAAAGCCATTCTCATAGCCGTTATCAAAGGTTAAATACGCAACCTTTTTATCAGGCTTACCTTTATAAATAGCATCATATTGCTCAAGTAGCTGATCAAGCTGAGCTCCAGCCTCGGCTTGTTCACCGTTTTTTGCTCGTTTAAAGCCCCAGTTGTATTCATCAGAGCTAAAAGCAGAAAATGGATTAAAGCTAATTGCTGCGGCAATAATAAAAGTAGCGATTGTTGCTCCTACTATATGCTGTTTCCACATAAAAACGCATCCTTTCTTTTTCATTAGGATGCGTTATATTCAAAAAAATATCCGACTAGATTCTACAATAAATCTTTAAGAGCGTCGTTTAAATGTGGGAAATTAAATGTAAAATGAAGTTTTTCTAAAACAGTTGGTAACACATGCTGACCTTCTAATACAAGCGTGCTTTGCTCACCTAACGCTAAACGCATTGCAATGCTTGGTACAGGCATCCAATGGCGTTTTCCCATTACACTTGCAATTGTTATTCCGAAATCCTTCATGCGTGTTGCATGAGGTGCAGTAACATTAAAAGGGCCATGAATAGCATTATTCGTAATTGCGAAATATATAGCTCGTGCTACGTCCTCGACATGAACCCATGAAAGCCTTTGTTCACCTGAACCTATTGTGCCTCCGATATGCAATTTATATGGTAGTAACATGGAAGGAAGTGCACCACTAGTACGACCTAAAATAACACCAAAACGTGCAAGGGCAACTCGAACCCCTAATTTCTCAGCACGTTTTGCATGGCGTTCCCAATCATAAACTGTCGTGCCTAAAAAATCAGTTGCATAGTCTGTGGAGTCTTCGGTATAGATAGTCGTTGTAGAAGTAGGATAGATCCCGACTGCACTTGCATTGACAAGCACTTTTGGCTTTGAGGTAAGATGCTCCATAATACGTACTATTTCAAGTGTCGCTTCCATACGACTCGTATAAATGGCTTTCTTCTGTTTTTTTGTCCAACGTCCAGTATTTAAAGAAATTCCTGCTAAATTAACAAATGCATCGACATCATCTAACAACTGTTCAGGTCGTGTATTTTGTTGTAGCCATTGTACATATTGAATATCGTTTTCTCGACCTGATTTGTTCCGGGTTAAAATAATGATCTCATGTCCTTTTTCCTGCAATAGCTTTGTAAGAGCTCTCCCTACAAAACCAGTACCACCTGCAATAACAATCTTCATAAGAATCCCTCCCTTTTTTAAACTACTCTATATGAGCAAGTTTACCATCTATCTAATTACCAATGTTAATCTCTCTGAAGTAATACCCGCGGAAGAGAAGCAAATTTTGGATGATGAGTAATCATTAAAACCGATTTCCAGGGCAGTTGTTTTTTATCCATTCCTGTCTAAATGGAATGGTCAGTATAGAAATCAATCAAATAACGGAGAGAACTTCTGAAATGGCGAATAGAACTATGAGTGGTGGATAGAACCTTCGAAATCGTGGATAGAACTGCCAAAGTGACGGATAGAACCTTCAAAATCGTGGATAGAATCATCAAAGTGATGGATAGAACCGCCAAAGTCGTGGATAGAACCTCCAAATCCGCGCGAGACGAGAAAATACCCGCGAAGGAAAGTGAATATCCGCGCGCAACGTGAAAATACCCGCGAACATGCGAATACTGTGGGGAAAAAGCAATACCCACGAAAAATGTTATAATGGTGATTAGTGAGGTGTTACCAATGCGTATTATTACGAAAATTGCACGTCAAAAAAACAATCCAGAGCGTTATAATATATATTTGAACGAAGAATATGCTTTTCCTGTAGATGAGGCAATTCTCCTTCAATTTGGATTAACAAAGGGGAAAGTGCTTGAGGAATTTGATATACAGGAAATTGCCTATGAGGATGAGATTCGAAAAGCTTTTAATAAAGGGCTAAATTTTTTATCTTATCAAATGCGGAGTGAGCATGAAGTAAAGAAAAAGCTTCTCACATTAGAATTTGGGGAGGCAGTTATTTTAGAGGCTATACAAAAGTTGAAATCATATGGCTTTTTAAATGATGAAACGTACTCCAAAGCATTACTCGATACGAAAAAGGCTACTATGAAAAAAGGTCCTAAGGCGATTAGACAAGATCTTATGAAAAAGGGGATTGATAAGAGCTTACAGGATGAGGTACTTGCTACATATAGTCATGAGGAACAGGTAAAACTTGCGACACAGCTGGCTGGCAAGGTCGTTCGATCAGAAAAAAAGAAAACGCCAACGCAAGTAAAAGCTAAAATTCAAGATTTTTTAATGCGAAAAGGGTATTCTTTTACTGTTGTAGATGAGGTGCTGGGGCAAATAGAGCTTGAACAAGGTGAAGATGAATGGCAACAGCTACTTAATGTACAAGGCGAAAAAGTTTGGAAAAAGTACTCATCGAAGTATACTGGTTATGAACTGAAAATGAAAATAAAGCAGGTGCTCTATCAAAAGGGTTTTCCTATAGAGGTTATCGATCGTTTTATAGAAGAAAAGGAGAATGAGGAATGAACGAAAAAAATTATGCTGTAATGTCAGAGCATGAATTACGAGAAGAAATAGCCATGCTTAAGGAAAAATCACGAAAGGCGGAGCAGCTAGGAATCATTAATGAATTTGCAGTGTATGAGCGTAAGGCTTTAATGGTGGCTGCGTATTTAGTGGATTTAGATACAATAATTCCTGGAGAGATGTATCGTATAGACGGCTCTGAAAATGAATTTTTTCAAGTGGATTATTTAAAAGGACGCTTTGCTTGGGGACATCGTTTAGGGGGCGAAAAATATCAAGAAGCGCTACCTGTTTCAATTCTATCTCCAATAAAGGTGGGCAAATAAGTGGAAGAAAAAATCGAAAAGCTTACAGCGGAGTTACTTGCAAAAAATCCACAGATGTCCGTAGGGCGTGCACGAGTATGGATTGAACTTTTATGGAGTGATTTTGAATCAACATCTGCTAAAGCTGGCTATAACTATCGTGGGGCAGATTACACTGAAAATTTAGTACGTCAATTAATTACTAGCTATGGTGATAAGTTGCATGCATTTGCAGGACGCAATCCCAAATACTCACATTTACTTGATGCTAGCGATGATATGGTGCAATAACAAAACCCTGACCAATGCTGGTCAGGGTTTGCTGTTTAATTACTTGCGCCAATCTGTAATTTTTTCTGGAGTTTATCTTCTGTAAAAATCCAGCCTGTGTATGATGTGATAATTTCGTTGTCATCGTTTAAATGAGCGACAGCAACGAAAGGATAGCGATTTTCACTACGGTAACGCAGATCAATTAATCTCACTTCTGTTAAGCCATTTTCAAGCTCTGAAATTTCCCACCGATATAATGGCGAAAATGACGTGAATGCAGCGAGATTGCGATCTTTCATGGCTGTTTCAATAAGAGGCGTTTTTGGTAAAGGTTCTATTTCAAATTTATCGTAAATATTAACAGTTCGCCCGTATGCACGACCAACGTAATAATGCGTTTTTGATTTTGCAGCAATTCGCCAGTGGAAGAATCGCATTGTAGGAGCTACAATTACATACTCCTCATCCTGAAGAGTATTATGCACAGCGTTCTTAACAGCCTTTTGAACTGCAAATCGTAAAATATAGTAAACGATGATAATGACATACATGATGCTAAATGTCCAAATTGGATTTGCACCAAATACCCAAAGTAAAATGCCAAGACAATGTAGTGTAAAAATAATAGGATCAAATGTATTGATGACACCGAGTGCAACCCATTTGCTAGAAAATGGTCGGAATGCTTGTGTACCATACGCATTGAAGATATCAACAAAGACGTGAAGTACTACAGCTAAAAACGTCCAAAGCCATAAATGAAACACATTTGCATCTTGAAAAATAAATGATAAAACTGCTGTAATTAAGATGGGCCAAATCGCTACTGCTGGTAGTGAATGTGTAATTCCACGATGATGTCGAATATAAACAGCGTTGTTGCGTAGTTTTAATACTGTATCGACATCAGGCGCCTGTGAGCCAATAATCGTACCTGCAATTACTGCAGTAAATGTCATTGAATGATTTGCTATTACGGGATCGGCTAATGCAAGACCACCGAGGGCAATACCCATAACGAAATGTGTACCTGAATCCAAAAATATCCACTCCTAGTATGCATAAAATTAGCGTACAATTTGCATACATGTATATTTCAATAATTCGTAATACCTGATATTTACTTAATGAACATTTGTGCTGAATATGTTGTTTTAAGACGTCTCACACAAATGATCTTATCTTAATTGTATACCCTTTTTACCATAATTTAAATCGTAAATACACTGGAGGTCATTGTGAATTATCCATATGTAACAGAATTTCGACAATCTTTAGTCGAATGGTTTAATGTTGAGAAACGTGATTTACCTTGGAGGCATACTACGGACCCTTATCAAATATGGGTATCGGAAGTGATGCTACAGCAAACACGTGTCGACACAGTTATTCCTTATTACAATCGCTTTATGGAAAGTTTTCCAACATTAGAATTACTCGCCGAAGCACCACAAGAATATTTATTGAAGCATTGGGAAGGCCTAGGCTATTATTCCCGTGCACGTAACTTACAAGCGGGTGTTCGCGAGGTATTAGAGAACTACGGTGGGGTAGTACCCGATAATCGCCATGAAATTTCAAAATTAAAAGGTGTAGGTCCGTATACTGCTGGAGCTATTTTAAGTATTGCCTATAATAAACCCGAACATGCAGTTGATGGCAATGTTATGCGTGTTTTAAGTCGTGTGCTTACTATTCATGATGATATAGCACTTCCAAAGACTAAAAAGATTTTTGAAGCGGCAGTTGAAGAACTTATCGATCCTGAAAATGCATCGTCCTTCAATCAAGGTTTAATGGAGCTTGGGGCGCTTATTTGTACACCCACTTCCCCAAAGTGCTTATTATGTCCAGTTCGGGAATATTGTACTGCATTTAATGAAGGTGAGCCCCAAAAACTGCCTGTTAAATCTAAAAAAGTAAAGATGAAGCATATCACGTATGATGTTCTTGTATGTAAAGATGACAAAGGTCGAATTTTATTGGAGCAGCGTCCAGCAGAGGGTTTATTAGCTAATCTATGGCAGTTTCCGATGCTTGAACATGGTAAAGATTCAATAGATACTTTTATGAATGACTATGCTATAAAAGTTCAATCTCAACAAGATTTGCTAACATTTAAACATGTTTTTTCACATTTAACATGGCATCTAAATAGCTATTTTATGAAATGTAATTCAACAGTAAAGGGCGAATGGCTGACTCGCGAACAGATAGAGTTATTACCAATGCCTGTTCCGATGCTGAAAATCTGGCAAGAAATAAAGGATTAATCGACAAAATTATTTTTATAAAAATTTATGGGCATAAAAACATTTACCTCGGTACACAATAATTAGCGTGGAGGTGAATGATCATGAAAAAGAACAACAACCAAAATTTCCAGCCAAATAAAAACATGCAACGTCAAAGTCAAGAATTTGGTTATGAAACAGACGTTACTGAAGTGCAAAAGCAAAATGCTAAAGCAGAGCAAAAGAAAGCTCCAGCTTCAGGAAACTTCAAAAAAACTAACCAAGACCTTGGTGAATAACACTTTGTAATTGCATAGCTGCATTTACCTCTAAGGAGCTGTCTAAATCGAAAAGATTTAAAAAAGGCAGCTCCTTTTTAATTCTATTTAGAAAAGCGGGACTTGTGAGAAACTGAAACGCTCAGGCAGACGAAAGAACTGCTCGGGACAGGGGAGGAACTGCTCAGGTAGCCAAGAGAAGTGCTCGTGTCAAGGAGAACTGCTCAGGTAGCCAAGAAACCTGCTCGGGTCAAAAGAAAAACCGCCAGCTCCGATATGAAAATTAGAAACAAAAAACGCCAATTGAGTGATCGTTTTGATTAAATTTGCTTCAAATTCACAAAATTTTGTACAAATTTAAAAGAGCGCAGGGAAATTTGTGGTTTTCTAACTACACCTTTCGCGTACACATTGCTATAATATACTAGAGACTGCTAGATTTAGGTAGCATAGACGAAAAGGTGGGCTTCAAAAATGGCAATACCGGTAGAAGGAGAAACGATACAAATACATAGTTATAAGCACAATGGCCGTATCCACCGTGTTTGGCAAGAAACAATGGTGTTAAAAGGAACGAAAAATATCATTATCGGTGCGAATGAACGGACACTTGTGACAGAATCCGATGGTCGTACTTGGCTAACGAGAGAGCCTTCTATTTGTTATTTCCATGCGGAGCACTGGTTTAACATCATCTGCATGCTACGTGAGGACGGTGTGTATTATTATTGTAATCTAAGCTCACCATTTGTTTTCGATAATAATGCCATTAAATATATTGACTATGATTTGGATATAAAAGTTTTTCCTGACATGTCTTTTTCACTCCTAGATGAGGATGAATATGAGTTGCATCGGAAGGAAATGTCTTATCCAGATGTCATTGATAAAATTTTAAAGCGCAATGTCGATAAATTAATTAGCTGGATTCAACAAAAAAGAGGACCCTTTGCACCTGATTTCATCGATGCCTGGACAAATCGATATAAGTTTCAGCTCGATATGCAAGCAGATGATTGTTAGTAGCACCTATTAGTTTTACTAATGGGTGTTTTTTTATGGCGTGAATTGGCTATTCTAATTCCAAAATAGTTAGTGACAAAGTTATATTAACTGTACTTCAAACGAAATATTGCTATAATACGTTTGGGCATTCAGTTTTGGATGTCTGTTTCTTTTTGTGTGGCAAAGTGATAAGTCAAATGATAATCATGTAATGAGATACTCAATTTTTGCCACAAAAAGTGTGAGGCTTTTTGATAAGGATGTGATATGAATTGGATAGCATAAAGCGTTATATGAAGTTTGTAAAACCATATACATGGGAAATTATTTTAACAATATTAATCGGTATAGTGAAATTTGCAATTCCGTTATTTATCCCGTTACTCATAAAAATTGTGTTAGATGATATAATCGCTGCAGACAATCTAACGGATGCTGAGAAAACGAAAGAGCTGTTTTACTGGTTAGGTGGTACGATCATTGTATTCTTTATTATTCGACCACCGATTGAATATTACCGTCAATATTTTGCTCAACATGTTAGTAACAAAGTGCTTTTTGATATTCGACAACAAATATATGCGCATTTACAGCGACTAAGTTTAAGGTACTATGCAAATACAAGAGCTGGTGATGTTATTTCAAGAGTTGTTAATGATGTGGAACAAACAAAAACCTTTGTCATGACAGGCTTAATGAATATTTGGCTCGACCTTGCGACAATCGTTATTGCTATCGGTATTATGTTTGCAATGGATGTTAAGCTGACGCTAGTAGCACTAGTTGCATTCCCGTTCTATGCATTTAGTGTGAAGTTCTTCTTTGGTAAACTTCGGTCTTTAACACGTAAACGTTCGCAAGCACTTGCAGGTGTACAAAGTTATTTACATGAACGTGTAGCTGGAATGAGCATTATTAAGAGCTTCACACTAGAAAAACATGAACAAAAATTATTTGATGAAGCAAACGGTGAATTTTTAGAGAAGGCACTGGACCATACAAAATGGAATGCTAAATCCTTTGCAGTAGTGAATACAATCACGGATGTAGCACCTCTCTTAGTAATTGCTTATGCAGGTTATCAGGTTATTAATGGATCTCTTTCAGTTGGAACGATGGTTGCCTTTATTGCTTATATAGAACGCCTTTATGGTCCACTACGTCGTCTTGTAAGTTCATCAACGATGTTAACACAGTCCATTGCATCGATGGATCGAATGTTTGAATTGATAGACGAACCATATGAAGTAGTAAACAAGGCGAATGCGTTAGAGCTACCTCGGGCAAATGGTGAGGTCCGCTTTGACAATGTGAACTTTCAATATGAAGCTGATGGCTCACAAATTTTAAACAATATTAATTTCACTATTAATGCTGGAGAGACAGTAGCGTTTGTAGGTATGAGCGGTGGAGGTAAATCAACCATTATTAGTTTGATTCCACGCTTTTACGATACAACGAGTGGGACAGTGCGTATTGATGGATATGATGTTCAAGATGTAACATTACATTCTTTACGCTCACAAATTGGCATAGTCCTACAGGATAATATTTTGTTTAGTGATTCAGTAAAAGAGAATATCTTAATGGGTAAGCCAGATGCGTCTGATGAAGAGGTCATTGCTGCTGCCAAGGCGGCAAATGCACATGATTTTATAATGAGCTTGCCAAATGGCTATGACACAAAGGTCGGGGAGCGCGGTGTGAAGTTATCAGGTGGCCAAAAGCAACGAGTAGCGATCGCTCGTGTATTTTTAAAGAATCCACCTATCTTAATACTAGATGAAGCAACCTCTGCATTGGATTTAGAAAGTGAAGCGCTTATTCAAGAATCACTAGATGCACTTGCGCATGAGCGTACAACAATTATTATTGCTCACAGACTTTCTACAATTACACATGCTGATAAAATTCTTGTTATCGATCATGGTCAATTAATTGAAAGTGGTACACACGAGCAATTAATGCAAAAAGAGGGAACATACTATAATTTATTCCAAGTGCAACATTTAGATTGAGATATTCAAGATAAAGTCACTGAGGATGCATATGCACGTTAATAGTAAATAAACTATAAAAAGTCTTCCATTTAAATGTAAATGGGAGGCTATTTTTTTGTTATCTTTATAAATTACTTTCGTTTAATAAGATATTATTAATACAAAAATCGAATGATGTAGAAAATTTATGTTTATTGAAGAATAATAATGATTGAAAGAGTAATATTTTTTAGATAGAATTATCTGAAAATATAGAAAAAAATGATAGTTAGAATAGTTTTTTTAGGACATATGTAATTAAGTAAAATATAGGTAGGATGGGGCGATTAATCATGAGGAAAAAGCTACTAGAGTTAAAAGGTTTAAAGACAACCTTTTTTACAGATGATGGACAAATTCCTGCCGTAGATGATATTGATTTTTCTGTACATGAGGGAGAAATTTTAGGGATTGTAGGGGAATCAGGAAGCGGTAAAAGTGTCACCTCTTTATCTATTATGGGATTAATACCATCACCACCAGGAAAAATAACGGGTGGAGACATACTATTAGATGGCAAAAATCTCGCGACATTATCTGATAAACAAATGCAGAAAATTCGTGGAAAAGATGTGGCGATGATTTTTCAGGAGCCTATGACATCCTTAAATCCTTTATTTACTATTGGGGATCAGCTAAAAGAGGCGATTTTAATTCATAATCCGAAGTGGTCGAAAAAGAAAGCCTTTGCAAGGGCAATAGAAATTATGAAGCTTGTAGGTTTACCGCGTGCTGAGGAATTATTAAAAGATTATCCTCATCAATTATCAGGTGGAATGCGACAGCGGGTTATGATTGCGATGGCACTTGTCTGTGATCCGAAGGTATTAATTGCTGATGAACCGACTACTGCATTAGATGTTACGATTCAAGCTCAAATCTTGCAGCTTATGAAAGATTTAAATAAACGTTTAAATACAGCTGTGTTATTAATAACACATGATTTAGGTGTTGTAGCAGAAACATGCGAGCGTGTAATTGTCATGTATGCTGGTCAGATTGTAGAGGAGGCGCCTATTCAAGAGATCTTCGCTAATCCTAAGCATCCTTATACACAAGGACTTATTAAATCTGTACCTGATATGCGTTATAAAAAGGACAATCTTTACTCTATACCGGGCAGTGTACCAAAACCAGGAAGTGTTCAGGTAGGCTGTCGTTTTGCAGCGCGTTGCGAATTTGTGATGGATCGTTGTGTACAAGAAACACCACCTTTATATGAAGCAGCAGAGCAGCATAAATCCAGATGTTTTTTACTAGGGAAACAGGAGGTGGAGCAACATGTCGAAAGTGTTATTGAAGGTTGATGGCTTAAAAAAGTATTTTCCGATTCGGAAAGGCATCCTTAATACACAGGTTGGCGATGTAAAGGCAGTGGATGATGTTTCCTTTGAGGTTTTTGAAGGGGAAACCTTAGGCATTGTAGGGGAGTCGGGATGTGGCAAATCAACTACTGGTCGACTCTTAATGCGATTACTTGAGCCAACAGAGGGAAGAATTGAATTTGCAGGCAAAATGATTTCAGAATTATCCAACAATGAAATGCGTAAAGCGCGTAGAGATATTCAAATGATTTTCCAAGATCCTTATGCCTCTCTTAACCCGAGACATAATATTGGGAAAATATTAGAGGAGCCTCTTATTGTTCATGGAATAGGCAATGCAAAGGAACGGAAACAAAAAGTTTTAGAGCTTCTCGAAATCGTAGGGTTAAATGAATACCATGTGAAACGGTACCCACATCAATTTAGTGGTGGTCAAAGGCAGCGTATTGGTATTGCCCGTGCACTTATGACGAATCCTCGTATGGTTATTGCGGACGAGCCCGTTTCTGCACTCGATGTATCCATACAGGCTCAGGTATTGAATTTATTGCAAAACTTACAAAAGGACTTAAAGTTAACTTATATTTTTATCTCCCATGATTTGGGAGTTGTACGCCATATTAGTAATCGTGTAGGTGTGATGTATTTAGGAAAGTTAGTAGAGCTTACGGCTAGTGAGGATTTATATGCTGAGCCACTTCACCCTTATACACAGGCACTGCTATCCTCGGTACCTGTTCCAGATCCTACGTTTGAACGTGAACAGCTCATTATTTCTGGAGATATTCCAAGTGCTTCAAATCCGCCAGGTGGTTGCACTTTCCATACGAGATGCCCTTTTAAAAAGGAAGAATGTTCTCAAGAAGTCCCAAAAATGCAAGAAGTGAAGCCGGGTCATTATGTTGCTTGCCATCTTTATCCCGCAATCCAACATTCAATGATATAAAAAAACTTAGGGGGAAAATCAATGAAGAAAAAGAAGCTTTGGACTCTGGGTGTAATGCTTATCCTTGTTCTCTCGACAATCTTAGCTGCTTGTGGTGGCTCAGATACTAAGGATACGGGTAGTAAAGATACTTCAACTGGTGGCGATACAGCTAGCAGTGGTGAACCAAAAATATTAGTCTATGGTCGTGGTGGAGATTCTGTCGCACTAGATCCTGCTGTTGTTACAGACGGAGAGTCCTTTACAGTTACAGCTAATATTTATGAAACACTAGTTAATTTCGGTGATAGAGATGTATCGATTCAACCAGGTTTAGCGAAATCATGGGAGCCGTCAGAAGATGGTTTAACATACACATTCAAGTTACAAGAAGGTGTAAAGTTCCATGATGGCACTGATTTCAATGCAGAAGCAGTTGTTAAAAATATTGAGCGTTGGAAGTCAGATACTGACAAATACCCTTATTTTAGTTCTCAATTTGTAGTGGGTGATAAGCAAGTTATTGAATCGGTAACTGCTGAAGATGATTATACTGTTGTATTCAAGCTTAGCCAACCACAAGCACCTTTCCTGAAAAATTTAGCAATGTCTCCTTTTGCAATTGCTTCTCCAACAGCTTTTGAAGCAAATGAAGAAGGATTATCTACAAATCCAGTAGGTACAGGTCCATTTAAATTTGTGAGCTGGGTACGCAATGATGCGATTACTATTGAAAAAAATTCAGATTACTATATTGATGGTGTACCAAAATTAGATAAAGTTATTTATCGTTCAATTCCAGATAACTCAGCGCGATTAAATGATTTAACGGCAGGCAATATTGATATTGCAGATGGTCTAAGCCCGTCTGATAAAGCTTCAATCGAATCAAATGCACAATTACAATTAATCGAACGTCCATCTATGAATGTTGGTTATCTTGGATTAACGGTAACACGTCCACCATTTGATAACGTGAAAGTTCGTCAAGCAGTAAACTATGCAATTGATAAACAAGCATTAGTAGATGCATTCTTTGAAGGCTTAGCGGAGCCAGCAAAAAATCCGATACCTCCAGTAATCGCGGGCTACAACGATGAGGTTGAAGGTTATGAGTATGATCCAGAAAAAGCAAAAGCATTATTAGCTGAGGCTGGTTATGATGGAAAAGAAATTGAGCTATGGGCTATGCCAGTTCCACGTCCATACATGCCTGACGGTAAAAAAGTAGCGGAAGCTATTCAAAAGAACTTAGAGGATGTTGGCATAAAATCTAAAATTGTTTCTTTTGAATGGGCTACGTATTTAGAAAAAGCGCAAAACGGTGAAGCGGATGCGTTCTTACTTGGTTGGACAGGCGATAACGGAGATGCGGATAACTTCCTTTACACATTATTAGACGCTGACAATATTGGCTCTAACAACTATACGTTCTATGACAACAAAGAACTACACAAACTATTAGTGGCTGCACAAACTGAAATTGATGAGGACAAGCGTAATGAATATTACAAGCAAGCTCAAGAGATTATCTCTAAGGATGCTCCATGGGTTCCACTTGCTCACTCTACTCCAATTTTAGCTGCGAACACTAAAGTTACAAACTATATTGCACATCCAACAGGTTCTGACCGTTTAGATGCAGTAGATATGCAGTAGATAGTAGAATTCTATTTTAATAAGGATTTAGAAGAATCTGCTTGCTTTTCTGCGGGTAAGCCGTAGAAATCTCGCAGATTCTTTTTACTAAAGAATTATATGAAAATACTCGTTTTTTGGTAGGCTAGAGTTATTTTTTTATGTGACGCATCATCAAAAGTTGGGAATGCCATTGTTAAAACGCCATGTATATAAGTTGATTGGAGTGGAGACAGGGCGACTCCTTGGGGATCAGCGTTAGAGGAACGAAGGCTAAAACTATCACGTCCTGTGATAACGCCTTCGTGACCAACATCCTGTTGCCCCGAGACCCTGGAGCGAAGCGAAGCGGCTCATCGGACGCCCCCAGGAAGCTTTGCTCTGTGCGAAAGCGTAGTGCTAACGTAGCGGCAGCAACAAATGTTTTATCTGCGCGAAAGCGAAGCGTCAGCGGCAAATGTTTTATCTGTGCGAAAGCGAAGCGACAGCAACAAAGCGCCCAGTCGGAACGGAAATCAACCCCACGTTATGGTGACAATCCTCTAATTTAAAAAAGTGGACAAAAACGATTAATCAATACACCTGATGCAAAAGTATATTATGAAAATAACAGAGGGGTGAAGAAGATGCTTCACTATATGGGAAGACGTGTATTTCAATTAATCCCAGTTTTGCTTGGAATGACTTTTATCGTCTTTATGTTAATTCGTGCAATCCCTGGTAACCCAGCGCAAGTAATTTTAGGGCAACAGGCAACGAAAGAGGCGGTCGAAGCATTAAACGCAAGTTTAGGATTAGATCAGCCATGGTATACGCAATATGTTAGTTATTTAGGTGGCGTTTTTCAGGGGGATTTAGGGATATCACTACGAACTAAGTTACCTGTTTCAGAGGAAATAATTCCATATTTAGCAGCGACAGCTGAGCTCGCACTATTTGCAATGATTATCGCAGTGGTAGTTGGAGTGAATGCTGGAATTATTTCGGCATGGTTTCAAAACTCGTGGTTTGATTATGTAGCAATGGTTGTTGCTTTAGTTGGGGTGTCCGTGCCCGTTTTCTGGCTTGGTTTGATGGAACAGTGGGCCTTTAGTAATCAGCTTGGCTGGTTTCCAACGTCTGGACGAGAGGATGTACGAGATCCGATCACTTCCATTACTCATTTTTATTTACTGGATACGCTTATACAAGGACGCTTTGATCAATTTATTGAGGTTTTAAAGAGATTAGTATTGCCGGGGATGGCACTTGCGACAATTCCGATGGCGATTATCGCGAGGATCACTAGGTCGTCGATGCTTGAAGTCATGCGCTCTGACTATGTACGTACTGCACGGGCAAAGGGACAAAAAATGTTTATTGTAGTGTATAAACATGCTTTGAAAAATGCAGTGATTCCCGTGTTAACAGTAATCGGTTTGCAAACAGGCTTATTGCTTGGCGGTGCAATTTTAACAGAGACAATTTTCAGCTGGCCTGGAATTGGTCGTTATATTTATGATGCGATTGGCTTCCGAGATTATCCTGTTATTCAATCAGGTATTTTAGTAATTGCTTTTATTTTTATCATGATTAACTTGATTGTGGATTTACTGTATACAGTGATCGATCCACGGATTAAATACAAGTAGAGGGGAGATGCGATAATGACTGGAGCGATAAATATAAAAACAGAGGCAGCACCAAGTCGTGAACGTGCGTCAGGTCCTTGGAGAGAAGGCTGGCGTAGCTTTAAAAAGAGCAAAATTTCCCTAGTAGGTGCAGGCATTGTACTATTTTTCATTTTAATTGCTATGTTTGGTCCGATGATTGCTCCTGAAGGTATTAATGAACAAAATTTAACGAAGCGTTTATTAGCGCCGTCAAGTGAGCATTGGTTTGGCACTGATGACTTTGGTCGGGATATTTTGTCTAGAATCATACATGGCACTCGTATTTCTTTATCGGTAGGCTTTTTTTCTGTTATTCTTTCTGTTATTGTAGGTAGTTTACTTGGCATTATTGCGGGGTATTATGGAAGATGGATTGATACGATTATCTCGCGTATTTTCGATATTTTGTTAGCGTTCCCTAGTATTTTACTAGCTATTGCAGTAGTAGCAGTACTTGGGCCATCATTACAAAATGCATTGATTGCTATTGCGATTATTAATGTACCGAACTTTGGACGCTTAATTCGTTCGAAAGTATTGAGTGTTAAAGAAGAGGAATATATCGTAGCAGCAAAGGCGATTGGAATGCGTGATTCACGAATCTTATTCTCGCATATTTTACCCAACTCAATGACGCCAATCATCGTACAAGGAACGCTAGCGATAGCGACAGCGATTATTGAAGCGGCAGCACTAGGCTTCCTTGGATTAGGAGCTCAAGCACCATCACCAGAGTGGGGAAAAATGCTTGCGGATGCACGTATCTATTTATTGAAGGCACCGTGGACAATGATATTCCCAGGCTTGGCTATTATGTTAACGGTTCTTGGATTTAATCTAATGGGGGATGGTCTGCGTGATGCACTTGATCCGAAAATGAAAAGTTAATAGAAAAGGGCGAAGAGATGGATATAATGCCAACCCTTCGCCCTTTTGTATGTTTTTTGATATTAAATAAATTCCTCTTCAAATTCCACATTGATTTCATGACCATGATGAGTTTGATAAGACACGATGAGCGTATCTAAATGCTCTAGGTTTTCTTCGTAATCTAAAATACGCGATAAAATATAAAGCAAGTGATAGCTCGAGAATTCTGTATCGCCTTCATCATGTGCATAAGTTATTTGTTTAATGAATATTTCCATTAACTCATTGCGCTGAACATAATCGATGTTTTTACTCCACTCTGAATGTTCGGGCTTCAATTTCCCAGTATATTTTAACAGTAGCTGCTCATGGTAAGTTAGCAGGAAATCAAGCCGCTCTTGAATCATTAAATGAAATTGTGTCGGTAGCTGTGCTAATTCGTTTTCGTGATTATGAAGACGCTGAAGCAGCTCCAAGCTTTTCTTTGACGTTGTGATCATTTGGCGATAAACAACTAATTTACGTGCTTTTACATACTTTTTATTTTTTAAGTAATTACGCTCTTCCTTATAAAAATCATACAGTGTATCAACTCGTTGCATACGGTTCTTAAATTTGCTTAATGCTTCTTTTGTAGAAGTATGCTCAGATGCTTGACGCACAGCAAGTCTCGTCCAGCGAATTATATCATCCTGTAAAAAGTAAATTTTACGGAAAAGCTTTACTTCATATTTTGGTGGCAGGAAGAATAGGTTGACGACAAATGCTGCTAACACCCCAACTAAAATGGTAATAAAGCGAATAAGGCCAAATGTAATGAAGTCATCACCCTGAATCTCCATAATTGCTACAACTGTGACAAGTGCTAGAGACAACGATTTTTCAAGTTTAAATTTTAACATTAAGCCAATAGCAGTAATGACGGCAATGCCAACTGCTACTACATGGTGACCAAAAAGTAAGCCGAAAATGACCGCGATAGTAGCACCTATAATATTGGCCTGTACTTGCTCAACGATCGTTTGATAGGAGCGATAAATAGATGGCTGAATCGCAAAGATAGCTGCAATTCCAGCAAAAACAGGTGAAGGTAACTCTAGCAACTCAGCAATAAATAGTGCGAACACAATGGCTACACCAGTTTTAAATACACGGGCACCTAATTTCATAGAAAATGGATGTCCTTTCTGTCTAAAATTTTAACTTCTTTATGCCGAGGCATAATGGATGCTTCTTTACATTATAGAAGGAAGTGTTCATAAAATACATAGATTTGTATGTCATTTAAATGAAAAAGACGACTCTTAAGAGAGCCGCCTTTCATTTATAGTTGTAATTAAACTAAGACGCTGATTTCGTCAACACTAAATTGCTCTATTCACGATGAGGCAAAAGTGCCCCTTTCAGCTTGAAAGAAACTGTTGAACAGACGTTTTTGCGCCTTTGTTACAATTGAGAAAATGCATGATCTACTGCTTTAATTGTTTCAAGAACATCAGCTTCTGTATGCGCTATTGTTAAGAACCATGCTTCATATTTCGATGGAGCTAAATTAACGCCTTGTTCAAGCATTAATTTAAAGAAGCGGCCAAAGATTTCGCCGTCTGAGTTTTCGGCCTGCTCATAGTTTTCTACTGTCACATCTGTAAAGTAAATTGTAAGAGCCCCTTTAAGACGATTAAGAGTAATTGTTACATCATGTTTTTTCGCAGCAGCCAAGATACCTTCCTCTAAAATGCCTCCGAGACGGTCCATTTCATCATAAATACCTGGCGTTTGTAATACTTCTAGGCAGGCAATACCAGCTTGCATGGATGCAGGATTTCCGGCCATTGTACCTGCTTGATAGGCAGGACCAAGTGGAGCAACTGTATCCATAATTTCTTTGCGGCCACCATATGCACCGATTGGTAAACCACCGCCGATTACTTTACCAAGTGCAGTAAGGTCAGGTGTTAAGCCTAATAAGTTTTGAGCACCACCATAGTGGAAGCGGAATGCAGTAATCACTTCATCGTAAATTGTTAATGCGCCTTTTTCCTTGGCTGTTGCATGAACTAATTCTAGGAAGCCTGGGTTTGGTTCTACAATACCGAAGTTTCCAACGATAGGCTCTATTAAGATAGCGGCAATTTGATCGCCCCATTTATCCATAGCTTCTGTAAATGCTTCAGGATTATTAAATGGTACAGTAATTACTTCCTCTGCTGTTGAAGTTGTAACACCTGCTGAGTCTGGGGTACCTAAAGTCGCAGGACCAGAACCAGCAGCTACTAGTACTAAGTCAAAGTGACCGTGATAGCAGCCAGCGAACTTCATAATTTTTGTACGACCAGTATAAGCACGCGCGACACGTATTGTTGTCATGACTGCTTCTGTACCAGAGTTATTAAAGCGTACTTTATCCATTGATGGAATTGCTTCTTTTAGCATTTTTGCAAAAGTAACCTCGTATTCAGTTGGAGTACCAAATAAAGTGCCGTTTTCAGCAGCGTTTGTAATTGCTTTTGCGATATGTGGATGACCGTGACCAGTAACGATAGGGCCGTAAGCTGCTAGATAGTCGATATAACGGTTGCCATCAACATCCCAAAAATAAGCACCTTTCCCACGGACCATGGCAACAGGTGAGCCTCCGCCAACTGCTTTATAAGAACGAGAAGGGCTATTTACACCACCAACGATATGCTGTAGCGCTTCTGCGTGTACTGCCTCAGATTTTGTGTGATTCATATATATTGCCTCCTAAATCTTTATACTTCATCTATTGTAGACCTATCAGTGCAAGAAATCCAAAGAAATTAAGGAATATGACTTGTTTTGTTTCTTAGAGTAAAATGAATCATACAGAGGAGGAGATTGATATGACTTTAATAGAAGGAAAAAAAGCACCAGATTTTTCCCTTGTGAATGAAAAAGGAGAAATTGTAAAGTTAGCGGATTGTAAGGGACAAAATGTTATTTTATATTTTTATCCTAAAGATATGACACCAGGCTGTACGACGGAGGCATGTGACTTCCGTGATAAGCATGAAGATTTTAGTCAATTAAATGCAGTTGTACTTGGCATTAGTCCTGACGATGCAAAAAAGCATACCAAATTTATAGATAAGCACGGATTACCATTTTCATTATTAGTGGATGAAGATCATGCAGTTGCAGAGGCGTATGGAGTATGGGTGCTGAAGAAAATGTATGGACGTGAATATATGGGGATAGAACGTTCAACATTTTTAATTGATATAGAAGGAAATTTGGTAAAGGCTTGGCGTAAAGTACGTGTGAAAAATCATATAGAAGAAGTATATACATATTTAACAGAATGGGAGGCAAAGCAATGAGAATATATTTTACATTTGAACCAAGACCAGACTTACGCGAACCACTGGTAGCACAATTTCCACAAGTTGATTTTATTTTTGAAAGTGGATTATCAAACGATGAGCTACAAAAAGCAGATGTGCTTGTAACATATGGTGAAGATTTAAATGATGAAAATATTCAGTATGCCATAAATCTTAAGTGGATTTTTGTAGCTTCAGCGGGAATAGAAAAAATGCCAGCTCAAGCCATTGTTGAACGAGGGATTTTAGTTTCAAATGTGCGTGGCATTCATAAAACACCAATGGCAGAATCAATGCTTGCCCATATTTTAGCGATTAAGCGTGCACTGCCTTGGATGTATGAGCAGCAAAAGAAAAGCGAATGGTCAAAAAAAGCGAAACAAACCGAGTTGCGTGATAGTACAGCACTTATTTTAGGGCCAGGAGCAATCGGCTCGGAAGTAGGTCGTTTATTGCAAGCTTTTGGTGTTACGACAATTGGCTGTAACCGTTCAGGGAAAGAAGCGGCTTATATGAATGACATGGTGAGCTTTGATCGATTAATCGAAGCTCTACCAAAAGCTGATATTGTCATTTCTGTATTACCTAAAACAGCAGAAACTACACATTTATTGAAAGAAAAACATTTTAAAGCGATGAAAAATGATGCTATATTTATGAATTTTGGTCGTGGAAACTTAGTAGAGGATAACGTTCTGGTTCATGCTATTCAATCAGGTGAAATTGGTTATGCTGTTTTAGATGTATTTGAACAAGAACCTTTAGCTACTAATCATCCTTTATGGACTTTACCGAATGTTATTGTATCTCCACATATTTCAAGTCACTCATCCCGATATGTTGAACGTAGCTTAGAGATTTTTAAGCCAAGTTTAGAGAAGTGGTTACGTGGTGAAACAGATTTAGAAAATGTAATGGATTTATCAAGAGGCTATTGAAGTGGTATACGAATCGGTTCTTAGCGTTTATCAATATATTGCAAAATGGGGCCAGTAATGTATTAAGCAATAGATAGCGTATGTCCCTTAATATTTAAATGTTATTGATTTAGAAAATGTACGAATGTTGACAGAAGTAAGTCTAATTCGATACACTATTTATAACTATTATAAATTAATAATATTTATGAAAGAGGTGCATGACGATGTCTGCAACGCATTTACAGGATGCACTTGACACGTTAAAAACAACTGGTGTACGTATTACTCCTCAGCGTCATGCGATTTTAGAATATTTAATTCAATCTATGGCACATCCAACGGCGGATGAAATTTATAAAGCACTTGAAGGGAAATTCCCGAATATGAGTGTAGCGACTGTCTATAATAATCTTCGCGTATTCCGTGAAGTTGGTTTAGTGAAAGAACTAACATTTGGTGATGCTTCAAGTCGCTTTGATTTCATTACAAATGATCATTATCATATGATTTGTGAATGCTGTGGGAAAATAGTCGATTTCCATTACCCTGGTCTCGATGAAATTGAACATTTTGCATCACAAGTAACAGGCTTTGATGTGCATTCGCATCGTTTAGAGATTTACGGTACTTGTCCAACGTGTAAAGATGAATCTGCAAAGGTGTAATGAAAAATCCTAGCTCTTATATAAGGGCTAGGATTTTTTTTGCTTATTATAAGATTGGTCGAACTCTTTTCCTTCTAGAGTTGGATCCAGCGTTAATGGTTCATTGCAGTACATACACATATCTACACGGCCTAATACTTTTGTGTGCTTCTGGCAATTAGGACATTCTACTTGAACAGCTCGTGCTGAGAGAAGACCAATCCATGCATATACGACTGTACTACCAATAATACAAAGTACACCAAGGGACATGAAAATTAATACTAGAATAGGACTGTTTTTAAAGAAGATTCCCCCATACATAACTACAAAGCCGATAAAAATAAGTGCTAATGCGAATGAACGGATTTTATTAATTTTACTTTTGTAAGGTTTCATTTAACATCTTGCCTCCCAATCTAAAATCTACTATAACATATAAGAACAAAGTATTTTAGCTTTGGGAGTATAGAAAGAAGGAATACTTTTAGAGTATGTCGAAATTTTAACGAAATCGATTTCGCCTTGGCGTAATTGTTGCTGTCGCTGCGCTTTCGCACAGAAAACATTTGTAGCTGACGCTGCGCTTTAGCTGCAGACAAACTATGCGTAAGGATTTTGAAAATCCGTGACATCCGCTGAATGAAGATAAAAGGTTATAAGCAAATAGAGGAGGGCTGAACATGGAGCAAGTTTTACGTCCGATATACCAGGAACGTGCAAGTCAGTCGAATACATTAGGCGTTATTTTAGTGGAAAAACGTGAGGAACAAAGTAATGTTACAGATACTTTTGATACAGTCTTACTTATTATTGTAAAAGAAGCGGAAAAGCCAGTCTTTACGAAACATTACGTATATGAAGGGAATAAAGTAGCTTTACATACTGTTAGTGAGAAAATAATACGAAAATGGTTACTAATTGGCTCAAATAAAAAAGTGGTCGATTGGATTTTCTTTGGTAGAGTATTATTTGATCGTAATGAATTTCTTCATAAATTAAAAATTGAATTACAGGAATTTCCGTTTAGCGGTCGTAAAATTAAAACGGGTATTCAATTCTCAAAATTAATTCGACGTTACTTAGAAGGGAAAGAGTACTTTGATAAGGGTAGTTATCTTGATGCTTATAATCATGTAGTAGATTCGTTACATCATTTAGGGCGTTTATCCATTATTGATAGTGGACTTTATCCGGAAGTAACTGTTTGGGCACAAGTGAAAAAAATCGAGCCGGCGATTTATAAGTTATATGAGGAGCTTGTAACGAGTAATGAGCCGATTGAAAAACGATTAGAGTTATTGTTTTTAGCAAGTGAGTTTTTAATACATTCTCGTACTCGAGACGGCGCTCAACATATTTTAGAAGTAATGCAAGCAAAAGAAAGTTGGACGATTCAGGAATTGCACGACCATGATGAGCTTATGAATTATTCAGTGGATTTAGAAGTGTTTATAGAATATTTAGTGGATAAAGGCTATATTCAAATTGAACCTATCGTTGCGAAAAGCGAAATGATATTCCACCGTCATTATAAGGTAAATAAAGAAGCTCTAGAAATGGAGCAAGGACTGTAGTATGCTAAATATCGAGGTAAAAAAAATACCTCGATATTTTTTTGAAAAAGTTGTTGACGACTAATATATCGATATTGTATTATATTAATTGTCGCTAAGACATAACAAAATAACTCAACGAAATGAAGAAAAAAACTTTTTCGAAAAAAAGTTGTTGACATGATTTGAGTGAGATGTTAATATAAAGAAGTCGCCGAAAACGAGCGATGATAAATGAACTTTGAAAACTGAACAAGCAAAACGTAATCAATAAAGTTTTTAGTAGCTAACCTTGAGTTAGTGAACGGAACAAAATTTTGGACATCAAACATGATGCCAGCAAAACAATTTGAGCTAATCAAATTTCTTTTTATGGAGAGTTTGATCCTGGCTCAGGACGAACGCTGGCGGCGTGCCTAATACATGCAAGTCGAGCGAACAGAGAAGGAGCTTGCTCCTTTGACGTTAGCGGCGGACGGGTGAGTAACACGTGGGCAACCTACCTTATAGTTTGGGATAACTCCGGGAAACCGGGGCTAATACCGAATAATCTATTTTACTTCATGGTGAAATACTGAAAGACGGTTTCGGCTGTCGCTATAAGATGGGCCCGCGGCGCATTAGCTAGTTGGTGAGGTAACGGCTCACCAAGGCGACGATGCGTAGCCGACCTGAGAGGGTGATCGGCCACACTGGGACTGAGACACGGCCCAGACTCCTACGGGAGGCAGCAGTAGGGAATCTTCCACAATGGGCGAAAGCCTGATGGAGCAACGCCGCGTGAGTGAAGAAGGTTTTCGGATCGTAAAACTCTGTTGTAAGGGAAGAACAAGTACAGTAGTAACTGGCTGTACCTTGACGGTACCTTATTAGAAAGCCACGGCTAACTACGTGCCAGCAGCCGCGGTAATACGTAGGTGGCAAGCGTTGTCCGGAATTATTGGGCGTAAAGCGCGCGCAGGCGGTCCTTTAAGTCTGATGTGAAAGCCCACGGCTCAACCGTGGAGGGTCATTGGAAACTGGGGGACTTGAGTGCAGAAGAGGAAAGTGGAATTCCAAGTGTAGCGGTGAAATGCGTAGAGATTTGGAGGAACACCAGTGGCGAAGGCGACTTTCTGGTCTGTAACTGACGCTGAGGCGCGAAAGCGTGGGGAGCAAACAGGATTAGATACCCTGGTAGTCCACGCCGTAAACGATGAGTGCTAAGTGTTAGGGGGTTTCCGCCCCTTAGTGCTGCAGCTAACGCATTAAGCACTCCGCCTGGGGAGTACGGTCGCAAGACTGAAACTCAAAGGAATTGACGGGGGCCCGCACAAGCGGTGGAGCATGTGGTTTAATTCGAAGCAACGCGAAGAACCTTACCAGGTCTTGACATCCCGTTGACCACTGTAGAGATATGGTTTTCCCTTCGGGGACAACGGTGACAGGTGGTGCATGGTTGTCGTCAGCTCGTGTCGTGAGATGTTGGGTTAAGTCCCGCAACGAGCGCAACCCTTGATCTTAGTTGCCATCATTTAGTTGGGCACTCTAAGGTGACTGCCGGTGACAAACCGGAGGAAGGTGGGGATGACGTCAAATCATCATGCCCCTTATGACCTGGGCTACACACGTGCTACAATGGACGATACAAACGGTTGCCAACTCGCGAGAGGGAGCTAATCCGATAAAGTCGTTCTCAGTTCGGATTGTAGGCTGCAACTCGCCTACATGAAGCCGGAATCGCTAGTAATCGCGGATCAGCATGCCGCGGTGAATACGTTCCCGGGCCTTGTACACACCGCCCGTCACACCACGAGAGTTTGTAACACCCGAAGTCGGTGGGGTAACCTTTTGGAGCCAGCCGCCGAAGGTGGGATAGATGATTGGGGTGAAGTCGTAACAAGGTAGCCGTATCGGAAGGTGCGGCTGGATCACCTCCTTTCTAAGGATATTTTCGGAATACAAACCTAGGGTTTGTAAGATTACGTTTTGCGTTCAGTTTTGAAGGTTCATTCTTCTGAATGAAATACTTCAAAACTTGTTCTTTGAAAACTGGATAAAACGACATTGAAATTGTAACAAACACATTTATTTTTTAAGTTTTTTTTATAGGCTTAATAACTTGGTTAAGTTATTAAGGGCGCACGGCGAATGCCTTGGCACTAGGAGCCGAAGAAGGACGGCACTAACACCGATATGCTTCGGGGAGCTGTAAGTGAGCTTTGATCCGGAGATTTCCGAATGGGGGAACCCACTACGTTTAATCGCGTAGTATCTTGACGTGAATACATAGCGTCTTGAAGGCAGACCCAGGGAACTGAAACATCTAAGTACCTGGAGGAAGAGAAAGAAAAATCGATTCCCTGAGTAGCGGCGAGCGAAACGGGAAGAGCCCAAACCAAGAGGCTTGCCTCTTGGGGTTGTAGGACACTCTATACGGAGTTACAAAAGAGCGAGTTAGATGAAGCGACTTGGAAAGGTCCGCCAGAGCAGGTAAAAGCCCTGTAGTCGAAAGTTCGTTCTCTCCTGAGTGGATCCTGAGTACGGCGGAACACGTGAAATTCCGTCGGAATCCGGGAGGACCATCTCCCAAGGCTAAATACTACCTAGTGACCGATAGTGAACCAGTACCGTGAGGGAAAGGTGAAAAGCACCCCGGAAGGGGAGTGAAAGAGATCCTGAAACCGTGTGCCTACAAGTAGTTAGAGCCCGTTAATGGGTGATAGCGTGCCTTTTGTAGAATGAACCGGCGAGTTACGATTACGTGCGAGGTTAAGCTTTAGAAGGCGGAGCCGCAGCGAAAGCGAGTCTGAATAGGGCGAATTAGTACGTGGTCGTAGACCCGAAACCAGGTGATCTACCCATGTCCAGGGTGAAGGTGAGGTAACACTTACTGGAGGCCCGAACCCACGCACGTTGAAAAGTGCGGGGATGAGGTGTGGGTAGCGGAGAAATTCCAATCGAACTTGGAGATAGCTGGTTCTCTCCGAAATAGCTTTAGGGCTAGCCTCGTGATGAGAATACTGGAGGTAGAGCACTGTTTGGACTAGGGGGCCATCCCGGTTTACCGAATTCAGACAAACTCCGAATGCCAGATATTTATACACGGGAGTCAGACTGCGAGTGATAAGATCCGTAGTCAAAAGGGAAACAGCCCAGACCACCAGCTAAGGTCCCAAAGTAATCGTTAAGTGGAAAAGGATGTGGCGTTGCACAGACAACCAGGATGTTGGCTTAGAAGCAGCCATCATTTAAAGAGTGCGTAATAGCTCACTGGTCGAGTGACGCTGCGCCGAAAATGTATCGGGGCTAAACGATTCACCGAAGCTGTGGATTGACATCTACGATGTCAGTGGTAGGAGAGCGTTCTAAGTGCGTTGAAGTCAGACCGGAAGGACTGGTGGAGCGCTTAGAAGTGAGAATGCCGGTATGAGTAGCGAAAGACGGGTGAGAATCCCGTCCACCGTATGACTAAGGTTTCCTGAGGAAGGCTCGTCCGCTCAGGGTTAGTCGGGACCTAAGCCGAGGCCGATAGGCGTAGGCGATGGACAACAGGTTGATATTCCTGTACCACCTCCTCACCGTTTGAGAAATGGGGGGACGCAGTAGGATAGGGTAAGCGCGCCGTTGGTTGTGCGCGTCCAAGCAGTAAGGCGTGTGTGTAGGCAAATCCGCACACTGTAACGTTGAGCTGTGATGGCGAGTCCGTATGGACGAAGTTCCTGATTTCACACTGCCAAGAAAAGCCTCTATCGAGGTGAGAGGTGCCCGTACCGCAAACCGACACAGGTAGTCGAGGAGAGAATCCTAAGGTGTGCGAGAGAACTCTCGTTAAGGAACTCGGCAAAATGACCCCGTAACTTCGGGAGAAGGGGTGCTCTTGAGCGTGCAAGCGCATGAGAGCCGCAGTGAATAGGCCCAGGCGACTGTTTAGCAAAAACACAGGTCTCTGCAAAACCGTAAGGTGACGTATAGGGGCTGACGCCTGCCCGGTGCTGGAAGGTTAAGAGGAGTGGTTAGCGCAAGCGAAGCTGCGAATTGAAGCCCCAGTAAACGGCGGCCGTAACTATAACGGTCCTAAGGTAGCGAAATTCCTTGTCGGGTAAGTTCCGACCCGCACGAAAGGCGTAACGATCTGGGCACTGTCTCAACGAGAGACTCGGTGAAATTATAGTACCTGTGAAGATGCAGGTTACCCGCGACAGGACGGAAAGACCCCGTGGAGCTTTACTGTAGCCTGATATTGAATTTTGGTACAACTTGTACAGGATAGGTAGGAGCCAGAGATCTCGGAGCGCCAGCTTCGAAGGAGGCGTCGGTGGGATACTACCCTGGTTGTATTGAAATTCTAACCCATGCCCCTTAGCGGGGTAGGAGACAGTGTCAGGCGGACAGTTTGACTGGGGCGGTCGCCTCCTAAAAGGTAACGGAGGCGCCCAAAGGTTCCCTCAGAATGGTTGGAAATCATTCGTAGAGTGTAAAGGCACAAGGGAGCTTGACTGCGAGACCTACAAGTCGAGCAGGGTCGAAAGACGGGCTTAGTGATCCGGTGGTTCCGCATGGAAGGGCCATCGCTCAACGGATAAAAGCTACCCCGGGGATAACAGGCTTATCTCCCCCAAGAGTCCACATCGACGGGGAGGTTTGGCACCTCGATGTCGGCTCATCGCATCCTGGGGCTGTAGTCGGTCCCAAGGGTTGGGCTGTTCGCCCATTAAAGCGGTACGCGAGCTGGGTTCAGAACGTCGTGAGACAGTTCGGTCCCTATCCGTCGTGGGCGTAGGAAATTTGAGAGGAGCTGTCCTTAGTACGAGAGGACCGGGATGGACACACCGCTGGTGTACCAGTTGTCTTGCCAAAGGCATCGCTGGGTAGCTATGTGTGGACGGGATAAGTGCTGAAAGCATCTAAGCATGAAGCCCCCCTCAAGATGAGATTTCCCATTACGCAAGTAAGTAAGATCCCTCAAAGACGATGAGGTAGATAGGTTCGAGGTGGAAGTGTGGTGACACATGGAGCTGACGAATACTAATCGATCGAGGACTTAACCAAAATGTTTGAAACATTCAATGCACGTTTATCCAGTTTTGAAAGAATAAGATAGTTTTTTTAAAAAAAGCTTGCAATTATAATAAAAATACGTTATAATAAATCTTGTCTTTAAAATAGTCTAGTGATGATGGCAAAGAGGTCACACCCGTTCCCATACCGAACACGGAAGTTAAGCTCTTTAGCGCCGATGGTAGTTGGGGGCTTCCCCCTGTGAGAGTAGGACGTCGCTAGGCTATATACTAAAATTATTCCGAAGTAGCTCAGTTGGTAGTAGCACCTGACTGTTAATCAGGTTGTCGCAGGTTCGAGTCCTGCCTTCGGAGCCATTCTTGGAGAGTTGTCCGAGTGGCCGAAGGAGCACGATTGGAAATCGTGTAGGCGGTTAACACTGTCTCAAGGGTTCAAATCCCTTACTCTCCGCCAGCACTTTAAGGATTTTTAATTCCAAACGAAGGCCCCTTGGTCAAGTGGTTAAGACACCGCCCTTTCACGGCGGTAACACGGGTTCGAATCCCGTAGGGGTCACCATTTATTCAATACCCAGATGGAGGATTAGCTCAGCTGGGAGAGCATCTGCCTTACAAGCAGAGGGTCGGCGGTTCGAGCCCGTCATCCTCCACCATTATTTAAATAAATCACCTTATTATCGCGGGGTGGAGCAGTGGTAGCTCGTCGGGCTCATAACCCGAAGGTCGTTGGTTCAAATCCGGCCCCCGCAACCAAAATGGTCCCGTGGTGTAGCGGTTAACATGCCTGCCTGTCACGCAGGAGATCGCCGGTTCGATCCCGGTCGGGACCGCCATTTTTTTTAAAAATATGGGTCAGTAGCTCAGTTGGTAGAGCATTAGATTGAAGCTCTAAGTGTCGGCGGTTCGATTCCGTCCTGACCCACCATATTTTTTTTGCCGGTGTAGCTCAGTTGGTAGAGCAACTGACTTGTAATCAGTAGGTCGTGGGTTCGACTCCTATCGCCGGCACCATGTATTCCCGGAGGGGTAGCGAAGTGGCTAAACGCGGCGGACTGTAAATCCGCTCCTTAGGGTTCGGCGGTTCGAATCCGTCCCCCTCCACCAGTTTTTTATTCATAGGGGCATAGTTTAACGGTAGAATAGAGGTCTCCAAAACCTTTGATGTGGGTTCGATTCCTACTGCCCCTGCCAATTAATTAATTTCATGGCGGTTGTGGCGAAGTGGTTAACGCACCTGATTGTGGTTCAGGCATTCGTGGGTTCGATTCCCATCAGTCGCCCCATTTAATTTAAAACAATAAAATATATAGTAATATGGCGGTTGTGGCGAAGTGGTTAACGCACCTGATTGTGGTTCAGGCATTCGTGGGTTCGATTCCCATCAGTCGCCCCATTTATATATTTAACTTTTGGGGTATAGCCAAGCGGTAAGGCAACGGATTTTGATTCCGTCACGCCCTGGTTCGAATCCAGGTACCCCAGCCATTTATTGCGGAAGTAGTTCAGTGGTAGAACACCACCTTGCCAAGGTGGGGGTCGCGAGTTCGAACCTCGTCTTCCGCTCCAAATATGATGGCGGCATAGCCAAGTGGTAAGGCACAGGTCTGCAACACCTTTACCACCGGTTCAAATCCGGTTGCCGCCTCCATAATTTATTTCTTAATCGGATTTTCCGATTTTTTTTATCTCCATTATGCCGGTGTGGCGGAATTGGCAGACGCGCACGACTCAAAATCGTGTTCCTTTGGAGTGTCGGTTCGACCCCGACCACCGGTATCATATTTAGTAAAGAATCCTTGATAGGATTCTTTTTTATTTGTAGTAAATTTATAGATAGCATTTAAGATTCTCTCAAAATGTATTTTTTGAGAGGATTTTTTATGAGCAGCATGGTACCGTAAAGATTGGAATATATTAGCAAAATAGCAACAAAGAAATCCTTTTTCGCTCAATAATAAACTTATTTTTTCCTAATAAACACGCTTATTCTCTAGTTTTAGTTTCTCTGCATTTGCAGGTGAAACAGACACGCCAGCACTCATTAAAAAGAGTAGAATACAAGTGATTCTAATCATTTGAGGTGCTGTAGCAACCTTCAAATTTGATTTCAAAAACCCCTCACCTAATCATGACAAAACTAATTTAAGAATATACAATCTTGATCTTCAATAAAATAAATAGTTTCTACCTCTTCTTGTTCTACAAGCTGCAATTGCTCACCAGAATTATCATTTATCTCTGAGGCAGAGGCATCATCATAAAATATAAAACGGCCACCTACTAAGAAAAGACCTCATAAAATTTTTCCCATAACAAACCTACCTTAGTTGATCGATTAAAACATAACACTAATAATGGTAAATTTAATTATTTTGATTAAAACAATGATAAAATATGTAAAAAAAGGTACTTTATTATATAGTGATTGATGTTGAGGAGGAGTGGCTATGAAAAATTTGTTTTATTTAATGTTCATTGTGATGATTATAGCTGGTTGTAACGGAATACCTTCATCACATTCCGATTCTTTTGGAAACCCAGTGGGGCGAGTTATTGTAGATGATGAAGGTTACATGATGCAGATTGGCGACTTCGAATTGAAAGATGATGACGTTACAATTCGAAGTCTTAATTCACCTGATAAATATGGCTTAGCAGAAGAATTTGAAACATTAACTGTTGAAAAGGGAGATAAAATAAGAATTGAAATTGATCAAAACCCACCTTCAATAATTGTAAATCAGGAGAATGAAGATGGTACAATTGATAATATTGAAATTCAAAATAACGAAATAACCCTTCCAACGGAAAAAGGATATTATATTTACGAAGTTATTGCAAAATTGAATGAAGGAAAATCAACTTTTGTTTTCGATTTGAATATAGAATAAAAAAATTCGATTTACTGAGTATGGCTTAATTTTAAAGATTGGAGTGGAGGCTGGTCGGTCGACTATTTGGGGATCATCGGACGTCCCAGGAAGCTCTGCTCTGTGCGAAAGCGAAGCGTCAGCGACAAAGCGCCCAGTCGGAACGGAAATCAATCACACGTTATGGTGATGAGCCAGTTTTAGTATACTTTTAAAATTTAGGTTGATGATAATACATGAATTCCTGCATTTCTATAAGGTAGGGATGGAAGTTACATTTACAATGCATAGAGAGGGTAAGAACATGAACAGACATTTTTTTATTGCAGTTCCACTTCCTTCAGATATTAAAGAAGCTCTTCATGCAAGATGTGAAAAAATGAAAACAGATTTTCATTTTAAACGATGGGTTCACCGGGAAGATTATCACATCACCTTGGCTTTTTTAGGTCATGCGGATGAAGGGCAATTACAGGCTGTAGTGGATGAAACGAGGAAAAATCTGATGAATGTTTCTCCGTTCGAATTAAAAATTCAAGGATTCAATACTTTTGGAAGAAGAGAATATCCAAGAATTTTATGGGTGGATCTGCTCGAATCTGAGCAATTAAGTTTTGTGAGAGACATAGTATACCGTGATTGTATTAAAGCTGGATTTGAATTAGATATGAAGCCTTTTACACCACATATAACTGTTGCGAGAAAATGGGATGAGGCATTCGGTAAATTTCTATTCGAAGAGTTGCTAAAAGAAGAGTTTCAGCTTCCTCAATTTCCAGTGAAAGAAGTGATTTTGTACGAATCGAGGGTAGAGGAAACCCCGAAATATTATAAAAAGGCAGTTATTCACTTAGATGACCAATAAATCTGTAAATGTATGAAGTGGTTGGTTGCATAATGTACAGACAAAGGAAAAAAGCCTACTACTATAATAATGATGAATATTAGATCAGCTCGTAAACCAAAAAAGAAAAGGATTACGAGCTTTTTTTTGATCAATTATGCCTCGACATAATTGCGTCTGGAATCGGCTTTGTGCTTAGGCCTGCGTGATGCAGGTCAGTTAGCCGTTATCGCATGGATGCGATGATTTTAGGCTAACATCCTTTATGAATTCTTTTCCGATTCCGTGACATCCGCCGGAGGCTTTAACTTCTTTCAGCTAGTATTTGTATACGTAATGAAAAGTAGATTAAATCCGCATTTATCTCACCACTATAGAGGTGGGGGATTTCTGCTGACGCTTCGCTTTCGCTACATAAAACATTTGTAACTGCCGTTTCACTTACGTTACATAAAACATTTGCTGAAAGAAGTTAAAAACATCTCATTTTTAATAATTAGTTCATCTTCCGTTCATTTAAGGATTTTATGATAAGGATGTAAAAAGGAATGGAGGAGTTCAATATGAATCTTGCATGGAAAGAAATTAAGAAAAATAAAGTAAGGTTTTTAATATTAGGTTCAATTGTTTTTCTTGTTAGTTTTTTAACATTTATTATTTCTGGTTTGGCGAATGGATTGTCACAAGATAATGCCGCCCTAATTAAAGATTTACCGCAAGGGCAATTTTATATGAATGAAGATGCAGATCAAACTTATAATCTGTCCAAAATAGATAACAGTACACAAAACGAAATATTGAGCAAAGAAAAAGATGCAGTAGCTTTTTCATTACAAATGGGCTTTTTGAATGATAAGGACAATAAGCAGCAAAGTGTTGCCTTTGTTACATCTACTGAGTCAGATTTATTTGAAGATGTGAAACATGAGGAAGTCGTTTTAGACAGCTCAATGAAAGATAAAGGAATTAAAGTAGGAGATACATTAACGAATAATCAATTTAGTGGCAAGTTTGTAGTAAAGGGATTTGTCGATCAAAAGAAATATAGTCATGCACCTGTTGCCTATATTAATGAAGAGGATTATAAAGAAATTTACCGTGTTGATGAAATGCAGATGATTTTCTTACCAGACGGGGATTCTTCAAAAGAATTTGCTGGATTAGAATCATTTTCAAATAAAGAGTTTCTTAATACAATTCCAAGCTATAATGCAGAACAAATGTCTTTAAATATGATTGTTTGGTTTTTAGTAGTCATTAGTGGGATGCTGTTTGCTATCTTCTTCTATATGATGAACGTTCAAAAAATTGGCTTATACGGAATTTTAAAAGCGATTGGTTTGAAAACAAGTAAGATATTCCAATTGATATGGACACAGATGGCCATCATTACAGTTATTTCACTTATTTTGTCTGTAACCTTTAGCCAAGCATTTAATATGGTAGCGCCAGAAGGGATGCCTTTCACTTTAACAATCGCGACAACGACGCAATTATCGATAGTGTTCCTAATTATTGGATTTATTGGGGCTACAATTTCAGGACTTCAAATTAGAAAAATTGAACCATTACAAGCGATACAGCAAGGAGAGGCTTAATATGACTTTATTTACAATTGATGAGGTTAGAAAAACGTTTACTAATGGCGAAGTAAAAGAAGAAATATTAAAAGGCATAAACCTTTCTCTAAAAGAAGGAGAAATCATAGCATTGGTAGGTGCATCGGGCTCTGGTAAAAGTACGCTTCTAACAATAGCTGCGGGACTTCAGCCTGCATCAGATGGGCAAGTTATATTTGAAGATAACAATTTAACTTCAATGAGCTCTGAAGAAGTTCGAAAAGTACGAGCAAATAAGTTTGGATTCGTCTTTCAGTTTGCACACCTTGTACCTTTTCTTACAGTTGAGGAACAATTACTGTTAATGCTAGATGTTTCTGAGTCCAAGTTAAAGAAGTCTGAACAAAAAAATGAAGTTGATCGAATACTAAAATTAGTAGGGATGGACCATCGGAAAGATTCTTATCCTTCTTCATTATCAGGTGGAGAAAAGCAACGTGTAGCCATTGCCCGGGCGATTATTCATAAACCGAAAGTTCTGTTCGCAGATGAACCAACGGCAAGTTTAGATTCTAAAAAATCAAAAGAGGTTATGTTATTAATTAGAGATTTGACTAAAACCTTAAACATTACTACTTTAATGGTGACACATGATGAAGAGATGCTTGCATATACGGATCGTATTATTAAAATGAGCGATGGTGTCATTTTGCAAGATGCCCTTTAGTTCGGGCAACATAAAATTTTAGAGAGCCACAACCATAATTTTGATGGTTGTGGTATTTTTTTGATTAAATAACGGCATTAGATGAATGACAGGGATATTTTTAAGAAGCTTTGTGTTAAAGTTACCAAACCATTTAACGAATACAGCATATTGTAGAAGAAAAGGGGATGTGATTTTATGGCGTTTGTCATTGCATTAATAATTGCATTAGTAGGATTAATAGCGGCATTCCAATTAAGCGAAGAAAAGACGGAGAAAGGCAAATATATTATTTGGGGTACCATCACGATGATTGCATTTGCCCCATCTTTATCTTTTTTAATTGGCGTAACGTATGCAATGACGGTTAGAAATGGTTGGGCAGCATCGATTATGATGTTTTTATTCCCAATGATTTTTGTCATAGGGCTTATTATATTACTCTTAGGTATTTATAAGAAGCATGAAGAAGATCGCTAACTGTCTCTTAAGGAGTTAATTAATGTTTGTGTTTTAGTTATCTTTAATATAAAGGTAAAAAGCCGCGAGACTCCTGCGAATGGTATTTACGAGGAAGTGTATATGAAAAATGAAGGAAGGAGCCACACGCCTTGTTGGCTGACGCTTCGCTTTCGCACATAAAAACATATATTGCCCTGATCGGGTGGAATGCATAGCGGTTTTTTACCACTTAGGAAGAAAGCCTTTCTGAAATGTTTATGTTGATCGAGCTTTTCGGCTTACTTTACAGTCCATTCTCATTAATGCCCTGTGTAAAGAAGGAGATAACATCTATTGTTTTACGTATTGGCATTGGACAAATAAGGCTTATTTTTGAGTATGCCTGCAATAGTGATTTTTACATATAGGAGATGGCTCCAGCCCCGCCGTCGAGGAGTATCAACAAAAGTGGACATTGGATGCTTACATTAATTAAAGCAAAAAAGTGTATTGGAAATAATATCTAAAAAAGTATATTATGAATAGTGGAGAAAGAGAGGGAAAGTCGTGAAACAAATGTTGAAAATAGTATGTGTGGTATTGATGGCTGTTTGCTTCATACCTATGGAAGGCGCACATGCAGCGAGCTTCAAAGATGTGTCCAAAGATAATACATTGATAACGGAAATTGATTACTTAGTAGAAAAAGGGATTATTAATGGCTATCCTAATGACCTGTTTAAACCGAATGCATATGTAACGAGAGCACAAGTAGCTGTCATGCTAACACGTGCATTAGGATTACAGACAACTAATGTAAAAGATCCAAAGTATCAGGATGTTCCTACTACACATCCCTATTATAAAGAAATTGCAGCAGTGCAAAATGCTGGTATTTTCGATTCAGCAACGAAATTTAATCCGAATGCAACTCTTTCAAGAGGGGACATGGCAATTGTGTTGCAAAGAGCATTTAAATTAAAGGGATCAGAGAGTTATTTTACTGATGTTTCAGCTAAGACAAGAGGCTATAAGGAAATCTCAGCAATTTCTAGTAACAACATAACTAGAGGATATGATGATGGTTCATTTAAGCCTAATTTACCTTTAACGCGAGCTCATTTTTCAGCATTTTTAGCTCGTGCATTAACGCTATCGAATCCGAATCTATTAAAAGATACTGCGTATGACTATACATATTCGTATTATTCTTTGACTGATAAAAATCACTATACATTAAAATATCAGTATAGTCATAATGACGATAAAAATGATGTGTGGACAGTAACAAATTTGAGTTCGAAAAAGCTGTTTAATGATGAGCTTTTATTTAGCGATGATGAGTTTTATGGCCAAGCAAATGACGCTGAGTCTAGTACACATTACGATTTATATTTAGGATTACCACTTAGAATTGGCGTGATTTTACATGAGGATGAAGGCGGGGTAATTACAGGAGTCCGAAATACTGTTAAAGCAACAGATGGCACTGTCCAAGCAGGTGGTGTTAATTATAATAATGTTATTGTTTTAGAAGAAACGTCCGTTTACAGTGATGGAGTATGGACATATTACTTTGTAGATGGTATCGGTTTAGTTAAGGAGCTTTACAATGATGTTGTTATCTTTGAGCTGCTTGATCGTACAGCCAATTAAATGTTAGCCATAGGAAAAGCAAGTCTCCTGTAACGAGGAGGCTTGCTTTTTGGTGTGCCGGGCATGTCCGTCAACTAGGTGATGAAAGTTCACTGTGGGCGTTGGGATATGCGAACCACTAGCCAAGTGCAAGGGTGTCCGTGGTGACACGGAATCTGAAGGAAGCAGGCGGTAAAACCTTGGTCCGAGGTACACGAATCACATTCGAGGTTGTCCTGACTGGACGAGATTGCCAAACAAATCAAAATCCAAAATATCCACGGAAGTCAGGGCAATAAATGTGGCGGATATATGAGGTGAAAGTGGACGGACTTACCCCGGGAGATCTGATGAATACCTGGAAACAGAACCTATTTAGTGATAGATAGCTGAATCATCAGAAGTCAGCAGAAGCCATAGTACCAGTAATGGGAAGGGCTGAACGAAAGGAGTGAACATGGAAGGGCACATTATATGACAGTGAAGACACAGCCAATCGTAAGACTTTTCGCTGCCTTGAAACGCAGAACGTGAATCGCGCAACGAAAAGAGTGGAACTGTTCATATGCATACCTATACCATGAGAACATATGGATACAAATGGACTAATTTATTTAATAACAGACCGAGATAATCTAAATGAAGCTTTTAAGAAGGTACGTAGAAATAAAGGGGCTGCCGGAGTCGATGCGAAAGATATAGAGGCAACACGCCAATACTTAAAAGAAAATAAAGAAAAGATTACTCGCCAAATTCAAACAGGGCAATATACACCGCAACCGGTAAAACGGGTAGAAATTCCGAAAGGAAATGGTGATACGAGAAAATTGGGAATCCCAACTGTAACAGACCGCGTTATTCAACAAGCGGTTGTTCAAATCTTAACACCAATCATCGACCCAATTTTCAGTGACTATAGCTATGGTTTTCGTCCAAATAAAAGTGCCCATCAAGCAATTACACAAGCGCAATCTTATATGGATGAAGGCTACAAATTCGTGGTAGACATGGACCTTGAAAAATTCTTTGACCGTGTCCAACACGATAAACTGATGTCACTAGTTGCGGGATATATTAAGGATAAGCCAACCTTAAAGCTAATCCGTAAGTTTCTCAACGCTGGCACTATGGCAAATGGGGTCGTAGTACATAGCCAAGAAGGCACGCCACAAGGTGGCCCACTGAGTCCACTACTTAGTAATATCCTTCTCCATGAACTAGATAAAGAGCTTGAAAAACGAGGTCACAGATTCGTCCGTTACGCAGATGACTGCAATATCTATGTTAAAAGTCTAAAAGCAGGAGAGCGTGTGAAATTAGGGATGACAACATTTATCGAAAAGAAACTAAAGCTTAAGGTAAATGAGGAGAAATCCGCAGTGGGAAAGCCGAGAGCACGGACATTCTTAGGAGTGAGTTTCTACCGAAACAAGCAACAAACAAGGATTTACGTGCCGAAGAAAAGTAAACAGAAATTGGAAGATAGAATCCGCCATCTCACGAATCGCAATCGAAGCATGCGAATGGATGAAAGAATTAAATGCCTCAACTACCTGATTCAGGGATGGGTTAATTACTTTAAAATCGCGGACATTGGAGAATACGCTAAAAAGATGGATGCCCATATACGCCGAAGATTGAGAGCGTGTCGATGGAAAGAGTGGAAGAAAACCACAACCAAGTATCGCAACCTTAAGAAACTTGGTATCTGCCCGAACGACGCTTACAGAATAGCAAATACCCGAAAGGGATATTGGCGTTCATCCAATAATCCAATCATAAATAGAGCCCTAAATAATAAATACTGGGAGAAACAAAATTTAAAAAGTCTCTCCCAAATCATTTTAAAACCATAAAACTTTCGAACCGCCGTATACGGAACCGTACGTACGGTGGTGTGAGAGGTCGACTAGTCAATTAATGGCTAGTCTCCTACTCGATTCATGAAGCATCTAATCTAATGAAATATGAAAAAAACGCTGAAGTGCTTGTAGCCATTCCTTTTCGTTATGTGTTGTATAGGTTGTTAGGGAGTGTCCCTCGTATATTCGGAATTCGTCGTTAAGCATTGTATGTCGTCCACGAGGGGTACGAATCATAGCGATTTTATTTTGTTGTTTAGAAAGTCTTGGAGCAAACTTTGCATCGTTAGCGTCATCAAAAAAACTATAGAGCAAACGCCAATTGTGTTGTGTTTGTTCGTACAGCATCCAGCCGTTCGCATCATCTTGTACAATTTTATAAAGTTCATTGCCTTCACGGTAGAGATGCCCAGCAATGAGTGGAACTGGCTTACAAGGAGCTAATGCACCTACACCAACATCGGAAATATAGGATTGGTCAGCAAAATTAACAAGCAAGAGCTGATGCATAGGGACATCTTCGGTAGGAGTATCTGCTTCAATGTTGCGCCAAAACTGTGCGTAGCGATTGGTCACAGAAAATCCGAGTTCACGAAGTAGCCAGCTAAATAAAATATTTAGCTCAAAGCAATTGCCTCCACGTTTGTGAACAATTATTTTTTGAAAAATATCAGGAATTGAGAAGGAGATGTCTTGTTTCAAGGCAACATCCAAGTTTTCATACGGGATGGTGTATAAATGTCTTGTTTGTAATTGACCAAGTAGTTTAATAGACGGCTCAGTTAAAGGTCCTTGAAAAAGAAGGTGTTTCAAATATTGCTGTATTTGTGAATTCATTAAATCGCCTCACTTCCTTATTAAATAACATAACCGAAATGGCTTGGGAATACACGTATAATATTCAAAAAGAAAATAATAGAAAATTAGATGGATAACTAGTAAAATTAATGTGTTAGCTACTATTTAGTGAACTATTTACCAATTTAGTTAATAATAAAGATTACAAGGTAGGTATATATATGACTATGACAACTAAAATGACATGGATAGAAGTAAATTCTTACGATGAAATGAGCGAAGTAGCAGCGGATATTTTCACTAAGCAATTACAAGTGAAGTCGGCAAGTATTTTAGGATTAGCAACGGGTGGTTCTCCTGTAGGGATGTATAAGGAATTAGTGAAACGCCAACAAGCTGGAACTATATCTTTTAGCGACGTTATTACGTTTAACTTAGACGAATATGTTGGTCTCGATCAATCAAGTCCAGCAAGCTATTGGACATTCATGCATGAGAATTTATTCAATCATGTGGATATTAAGGAAGAAAATATACATTTACCAAATGGTAAGGCTGAAGAGTTAGATGCTGAGTGTGTAGCATACGATGCTCGCATCAAGGAAGCCGGAGGAATTGATTTACAGCTTCTGGGTATTGGCGTTAACGGACATATTGGCTTTAATGAACCGGGCACGCCTTTTGATTCACTAACTAATATTGTAGAGCTAACTGAATCTACACGCACTGAAAATGCAATTTATTTTGATGACTTTAAAGATGTACCAACACATGCTATTACAATGGGCATTCACTCTATTATGAATGCGAAGGCAATCGTGTTAATTGCCTTTGGTGAGAAGAAACTAGAAGCTATCGAAAAATTAAAAAGTGGTATTGTGACGGAAGATTTCCCAGCAAGTCAATTATTAAACCATCCAAATGTAACGGTTATTTACGGCGGAACAAAATAAAAAATAAGCGTAGACTTTATTTTATATAAAGTCTGCGCTTTTTTATTTTGAGTTTATTGCGGCGGATAGTAGAGCCAAGGTGATGGATAGAAAGGCGAGAGCGGCGGATAGAAGAGTCAAAGTCGTGGATAGAATAGCCAGAGTCGTGGATAGGATAGCCAGAGTCGTGGATAGAAGAGTCAAAGTCGTGGATAGAATAGCCAGAGTCGTGGATAGAATAGCCAGAGTCGTGGATAGAATAGCCAGAGTCGTGGATAGAAAGGCGAGAGCGGCGGATAGAAGAGTCAAAGTCGTGGATAGAATAGCCAGAGTCGTGGATAGAATAGCCAGAGTCGTGGATAGAATAGCCAGAGTCGTGGATAGAAGAGTCAAAGTTGTGGATAGAATAGCCAAAGCGACGGATAGAAAGGCGAGAGCGACGGATAGAATAGTCAAAGTCGTGGATAGAATAGCCAGAGTCGTGGATAGCCCCGTCAAAGTCGTGGATAGAGCAGCAAAAATCGTGGATAGCCCCGTCAAAGTCGTGGATAGAGCAGCTAAAGTCACGGATAGCCCCACCAAAGAGATGGCTAGAAGAGCCAAAGTCGGACCATTCACCCGGAAGTTTAGATGTTATAGGGACTAGCTTCACTACTAATCAATGCTACAATATTGTCTATATGCTAGAATAGTGAAAACAATAGGAGGGATTAGGATGAAAAGTACCGTACCACATTTACAGAAGGGCGATACAGTAGGTCTGGTGGCTTTATCAAGTCTAGTGAAGCCCGAAATGCTAGGGGATGCGACATCCTTTCTTGATGATTTAGGCCTTCAATATATTATTGGGGATACGATTCAGGCAAAGCATGATTATCTAGCAGGTAGCGACGAAGAACGTCTAGCTGACTTTCATGAGATGGTAAAAAATCCAGAGATAAAGGCAATTTTTTGTGTGAAGGGTGGCTATGGCTCTGCTCGAATTGCGGAAAAGATTGACTATGAACTATTAGTGGAAAATCCAAAAATTATCTGGGGCTTCTCCGATCTTACATATTTACATTGCGCCATTAATGAATATGCGAATCTAGTAACGTTTCATGGGCCTCTACTTATGTCTGTAGAAAGAATAGATGCTGTATCAAAGAGAATGTTTTTACAGTTATTTTCACCGATGGAATTACAGTATACGGAGGATATTTCACCATTAACAACGATTGCACCTGGTGTAGCTCGTGGCCAGATTATTGGAGGAAATTTACGACGCCTAGTAAATACGATAGGTACAAAATTTGAAGTTCGCACGGAAGGTAGAATTTTATTGATCGAGGAGCTAGCGGAGACGATTCCACATATTGATTCGATGCTACAGCACTTAAAGCAAGCGAGAAAGCTTGAGCAGTTAGCGGGTGTTATTATTGGTTCCTTTACGCAAACAGGAGCGGATGAAGCGGCACTGTTTACTTTAATGAAGGAATATTTTGCAGATTTAGGTATTCCAGTTGTAGCAGGCTTTAAAATTGGCCATGAAGAAACAAATATTGCTATACCGTTAGGAGTAGATGCAATTTTAGATGCACAGGAAAAGGTACTGAAGATTTTGCCTGGTGTGCATTAAAAGAAGCGCTCAGCACGTAATATTGTGCTGAGCGTTTTATTTTTAATAAGGCTCTGCGCTATGTCCTTTATCTACAGCTTCTTTAGGGGCTTCATCACCATCAATATTACCGAGCGGCTTAGATGACGATGAATCATTTCGAGCTTTTTGTAATCCTTCTTTTAACAAAAGACCGTATTCTTCATCTGCTTCTTCCGCTAATGCAATCATTGCTTCTTGGATGGCTATATATATAAGAAAATAACTCTATTTCTTTAATTGCTACTTATTATGGATTGTTATATTCTTATAAAGATTTGACCTCAGAATAGCCAAAAGTGATCAATTTACTCATTTTTTTTAAAAAAAGCCCTATTGAATATGAAAACAGAAAAACGGATAAATAAAATATAAATAAACGATTCTATAAAACTTGTGAATAAAATAAATACATATCTGCTAAAAATTCCTAATTCTATTTTATTTGTTAAATAGTTTTGTATTGACCAACCAAAGAATAAATTTTTATAACTAAGAAGTAAAAATAGTCCTAATAATATAACCCAATACATTGTAGACATTTCAAAATGAGTTCCTTTTTTTAACATAATATAACCCACCCTTCGTTATTCCGAATAGTCAGAAAGAATATTACGTTTTATCATAAACTCTCTATATACTTTCATAAATATATTTTTTTGTTATAAAAATAGGCGAAAACTTAGCGGCAGTGCTCACCGTGACGACACCTATCCCAAACTTATTAAAAATAATAGCATTAATTCCGAAATATTCAGAATCAGCTTTTTCAGGTTTTTTAACATCTTTTGATAAACTTAAAATGAACATAAACAAACTTTAAAGATTAATTTGTCGAATGTTTCTTATAATAGGAGTTTTTAAATGAATATGAGGAGAGATAGAAAATGCTACATAACGGTTTAACTATACTGGATTTTTAATCATGTTAATTTTCGGTGGAGTATTATTGCTAAGATGGTTTCTTCATGTTGCTACTTTATTCGTTAAAGCAAGATGAGGTAATTATATGCACATAAAAAGCTCTCCTACACATCAGATGTAAGAGAGCTGTTTAATTAAAGAATATCTTGCAGATTTAGGTATTCCAGTTGTAGCAGGCTTTAAAATTGGCCATGAAGAAACAAATATTGCTATTCCGTTAGGAGTAGATGCAATTTTAGATGCACAGGAAAAGGTACTGAAGATTTTGCCTGGTGTGCATTAAAAGAAACACTCAGCACTTTATATTGTGCTGAGTGTTTTATTATGAATATTAATAAGGCTCTGCGCCATGTCCTTTATCTACAGCTTCTTTAGGGGCTTCATCTCCATCAATATTACCGAGCGGCTTAGATGAAGATGAATCATTTCGAGCTTTTTGTAATCCTTCTTTTAATAAAAGACCGTATTCTTCATCTGCTTCTTCCGCTAATGCAATCATTGCTTCTTGGATGGCTTTATTACAAACTGATAAATCACGAATTAAATTTTCAAGCAGCTCATCTCGCTCCCACTGTTCAAAATTGCGATATGTTTCTCCAGCTTGCTTCGTGTTACTTTGACGATCAATGGATTCCCGAACGAGATTGCCTTCCACTAGTGGTGTATATTCCTTAGCTGTTTGTGTAGCTTCCTTTAAACCATTTAACATCGAAGGCTCATAGTTAATATGAGGATTTTGCCCTGGAGCTAAATCACGCTTGTACATCATTTGACCACCGTTTTGATTGGTTGCTACTCGTTTTTTAGGAGCATTGATAGGAAGCTGTAAATAGTTCGCACCTACACGATGACGCTGTGTATCAGAGTAAGAGAAGGTACGACCCTGTAACATTTTATCATCCGAGAAATCCAATCCATCCACAAGTACACCTGTACCGAAAGTGGCCTGTTCAACCTCAGCAAAATAATCTTCTGGATTTTTGTTTAACACCATTTTACCTACTGGAAGCCATGGGAATTGATCATTAGGCCAAAGCTTCGTATCATCTAGTGGATCAAAATCGAGCTCGGGGTGTGGCCCATCCTCCATAATTTGTACGTTTAATTCCCATTCAGGATAATCACCGTTTTTAATTGCGTCGTATAAATCCTGTGTGGCATGATTGAAGTTTTTCTTTTGGATTTCTTCCGCTTCTTTTTGTGTTAAGTTTTTAATGCCCTGTAGTGGCTCCCAATGGTATTTTACTAATACCGCTTTACCTTCACTATTAACCCATTTATACGTATTAACACCAGAACCCTGCATCATTCGATAGTTAGCTGGAATCCCCCAAGGCGAATAAACGAATGTCACCATATGGAAGGTTTCTGGAGAGCTTGCACAGAAATCAAAAAAACGTTCAACGTCTTGAATATTTGTAATGGGATCAGGCTTAAAAGCGTGAATCATATCAGGGAATTTCATGGCATCACGGATAAAGAAGATTTTTAAATTATTGCCAACTAAATCCCAGTTACCATCCTCAGTATAGAACTTTACAGCAAAGCCTCGTGGATCACGTAATGTTTCTGGTGAATGGCCGCCGTGAATAACTGTTGAGAAGCGCACAAAAACGGGCGTCTGCTTACCCTTATCCTGAAATACTTTTGCTCTTGTATACTTAGAAATAGGCTCATCCCCAACAACACCGTATGTCTCAAAATAGCCATGTGCCCCTGCACCTCGGGCATGTACAACACGCTCAGGTACTCTTTCACGGTCAAAGTGACTTATTTTCTCTATAAAATCATAGTTTTCAAGTGTTGCAGGTCCACGATTACTGACAGTTCGTATATTTTGATTGTTAGTAATAGGGTGTCCTTGTCGATTTGTCAAAGTCATGTCATGCTCGTTTGTTGAATCATGTTGTTTTGTCATTGTTTAGCCCCTTTCTTTAGATATATCCATTGTGTACATGTTAGTGAACAAATAGACATGAAAAAACTCTCCTTCACATGAGATGGAAGAGAGCTAAAGAATGCTTTTTTTAGGGGGTTTCATACCATAAACAATGGTCTAATAAATTGATTTTATTTTAAATTTAGTCTTTCTACCTCACCTTTTAAAAAGCTCTCTTACACACAAGATGTAAGAGAGCTATTTGGATGGCTTTTTCAAATAATTGTAAGTTGTTTGAGTATGGCCATTGCTTATAGTTGGTTATTAGTCATTGGTCATACAGTAACAGGTAACTTGTCATTGGTTTAGTTAAGTTAGCACCAAAAGCTAGTTTTGAAAACAGCACATCCAATTCAATATGAAGTCTCATCGACCCCATAAATCTATTGTATACAGTTTCAAGTGATATGAAAAGCTCAAAGCGTCAAGTACAGGTCTCCCACCTTAAAATTTCAGCAAAAGCAAATATGGAATTCAAACGACTAGCGAAATATTTACTGAAAATTTCGAAAACAAACTGTATAATTAAGTAAAAGATGGAACTTCGATTCGATTCAATCGTATACATAGTAAGGAACATTAAATTTGAAGAGTAGGGGGGATTATATGAATAGGAAAAATATAACTGTTATGATAGTGACATTTATTCTAGAAGTTATTATTACGTATTTTATTGCCTCATTTTTCTCTGTAAGATTCATCGAAGTAATGTTTTTTACTGGTATGGCTTTTGCTGGAGGAGCGTTTTACTTTTCAAGTAGTGGTGGAGCAATGTCTAGGTTATATGCTTCTCAGGTTAGTGGGAAAACAGGTATTATTCAGAAAAGAGAACGCTTCACTTATACAATAGGTCCAGTATTTACTGCTTCATTTATCTTCTTTTTAATTGGATTAGTATTCTTTGTTCTACTTGTTTGGGGAATAATTCCGCCAAGCGAAACTTAAATTATAAACTAAAACAGGAGCGTTAATTGAATAAAACCTATAGAGACCTCTTCGTGATGAACTACACCTCAATTGTTTGACACTAACTAACGATTGGAGATGCAGTTCATGATGGGACTGATATCGATTCAGGAAAATTTGAATTTAATTATGATTTAACAAAGTAATACAAAAAGCATCTCTAAATGAGCTACATCCCCAATTGTTAAACACAATTGGGGTACAGTTCAAAAAGGATGCTTTTTTATTGAGTATTTTACGACCTGATTAGAAATAACGAGAATCATCGAAATCGATTTCAACACTATAATTCTTTGTATTGATAAGATTCGATAATTTATGTGCATCTTTTTCAAGTGTAATCGCACGTTCACGGTACTCATCTGGTTCATACATAGCCATTTCATAAAGCATTGTATTTTCACCATAGCCCATGCGTACACTTTCTTTTTCATGCATGCTAAACTGTTTGCAAAGTTCGGCATCTGCACGAAGCTGTGTTGCGAGCTCAATCGCTTCAACTAAAGCTAGTTTTCCGCCTTTAAAGTCTACTGAGTTTTTTATATTTGCTTCATATACTAAACGATCCAATGTACGAACATCGAGACGTACTTGAGCTAATTCAGCTTCAATTACTTTCATTGCACGATTACTTGTTTTGGGTGTTTGTCCTTTTTCAATAGTTACGAAGGCGCTACGATGTAATTCGCTAACAAGCTCCTGAACTTTTTTTGATAAAATACTTTTTAGCTTAACGGCTTCTGCAAGATTAATCATGAAAACACGTCCTTTTACAATGTAGTAGATGGTGCTGCGTTTGATAATAAGGCTATTTTATAATCGCCGCCATGAATTTGATTAAACATTTTGCCAGCAGATGCAAGAAGTTCTTCCGCATTTTCTTCTGACAGTGATGGGCGAAGGTAGAAAATATGTAGAGCCTCAGTCGTTTCTTCTGAAACAGACGTACGTTTAGAATCGACAAATGGTGACCCAAATGCTCCTTCAGCATCACCGCTATAGAGGATATTTTTTAATGAATTAAAACGCCCATTTAAGCCCTCATAGCCAGTTTCCTCGTTGCCAAGTGCAATGTCTATATTCCCTTTTAGTTTAGCTATATCATATAAGCCTACTGGAATTTCATATTGCAAGGAGAAGAGGTTATTTAAATCAACACCAGAGTGAAGCGGTGTTAAATAATTTTGCTTACTAATTCTGCGCATTAAGCTTTCTGCTGAGTGACGATAACGATTAGGATCAGCGCCAAGCTCTCTCCATAATCGTCGCCATTCTGCGATACCGTCACGTTGTGTTACAGGATTATCGTGCATTTCTAAATAGAGATTTTCCTGATACAATTGCATGCGGCCTTTAATCATTTGAGGCGATTCTGCAACGACAATTTTGGTATAATGAATAATGCCGATTTTTAGCTCGGGATGTTGTGTCAATAGAGATTGATTAATTGAAATTTGCATAAAACATCACCTACTTTGTTTATTTCAATTATTGTACCATGTAAGGAGTTGGAAATAAAATGAACATACATGACCTACAACGTGAATTTGTGGCGTATGCAATGTCCATTGGTGTAGATAAAATTGGCTTTACAACAGCAGCTCCATTTACAGAATTAAAAAATCGACTGCGCCGCCAACAAGAGCTTGGCTATCAGTCGGGCTTTGAAGAAAGTGATATTGAAAAACGTACCGAACCCCTACAATTGTTGGAGGGAGCAGAAAGTATTGTGGCGATAGCTGTAGCCTATCCGTCGCGTATGCAAAATGCACCTGTTGGCAAGAAGGGAGCAAGGCGTGGGATTTTTTGCCGCGCTTCATGGGGTGTCGATTATCATACAGCATTACGTGAGCGACTGAAATTATTATCTGCTTGGCTTGAAGCACGAATAGAAGGTGTACGCATTGAATCAATGGTGGATACAGGTGCACTTGTGGATAGGGCAGTAGCAGAACGCGCAGGAATAGGCTGGGGCGGGAAAAACTGCTCGATTATTACGCCTGAGTTTGGTTCCTACGTCTATTTGGGGGAGCTTATTACGAATATACCCTTCGCACCCGATAAGCCTATGGAGGATGAATGTGGAGATTGCCGTTTATGTTTAGATGTTTGTCCAACAGGTGCGTTAATCGAAGGGGGACAGCTAAACTCTCAACGTTGTATAGCCTTTTTAACGCAAACGAAGGGAACATTGCCTGATGAGTTTCGTAGTCATATTGGTAATCGTTTGTATGGCTGTGATACGTGCCAGACCGTATGCCCAAAAAATAAAGGAAAGATTAACTGGATACACGAGGAATTTAAGCCTGATCCAGAGCTAGCAAAGCCACTACTCGTGCCACTTTTAACGATTTCAAATCGTGACTTTAAAGAAAAGTTTGGACATGTCTCAGGTTCATGGCGGGGGAAGAAGCCTATTCAACGTAATGCTATTTTGGCACTCGCACATTTTAAAGAGGAGGCTGCTGTACCAGATTTAGTAGCACTTCTTAAAAAGGACGAACGACCTGTTATTCGAGGAACGGCAGCATGGGCTTTAGGTAAAATCGGCGGGGAGCAGGCTCAATCTGCATTACTTGAAGCAAAAGTAAAAGAACAAGACGAGGAAGTACTTGTTGAAATTAACAAAGGTTTACAATTTTTTAGTTAAGGAAGTGTACCGTTATGCCATTGCATATCGTTTTATATCAACCAGAAATTCCAGCGAATACGGGAAATATTGCACGCACATGTGCTGGAACAAATACCTCATTACATTTAATCCGCCCACTAGGCTTTTCTACAGACGATAAAATGCTAAAACGTGCGGGCTTGGATTATTGGCATAGTGTTAATGTCGTGTATCATGATTCACTAGAAGATTTTTTAGAGGCATCAAAAAATGGCGACGTTTATTTAATTGAGACATATAGTGAAGAGCCATTTACGACACATGATTTTAGTGATAAAGATCGTGATATTTACTTTATGTTTGGAAAAGAAACGACTGGCTTACCAAAGGATTTTGCGTATGAGCGTCGAGAAATGTGCTTACGCATTCCACAGAGTGAGCATGTCCGTTCACTAAATTTATCGAATACAGCAGCAATTGTTATTTATGAAGCGTTGCGTCAACAGGGATACCCAGGGTTAAATTAAAGAGGCTGGGACATAACTGGTCAAAACCTCAAAAGCGCGGGAAATCAATTTAGAAACATTGATTTCTCGCGCTTTTCTGATGTGAAATTTTTTTATTTTATTTCTGCATGCGACGGAAAGAACCCATCAAGTGACGGAAAGAACTTCCCAAGCGACGGAAAGAACCCGTCAAGCGACGGAAGGAAACCCGTCAAGCAACGGAAAGAACCCTTCAAGCGACGGAAAGAAACCCGTCAAGCAACGGAAAGAACCCGTCAAGCGACGGAAAGAACCCATCAAGTGACGGAAAGAACTTCGCAAGCGACGGAAAGCCCGTCAAGCGACGGATACAATCCTCAAACTGACTGACGGAAAGACCCGCACCACTTTTAAAATTTCAATAAAACAACATTACCTGCTGGATCCTCTGTTTGGAATCCTCCATCTATATTAGTAACCGGTGCACCAATTGCACGAAGATTTTCTTTCATTGTTGCTGCTTGTTCTTCATTGTCTAGACGCAGTGAAAATGTTTTTAAGCCAACCATATTTTCACCAAGCTTTGGTGCGTTTTCAGAGTGCCAAGTGTTTAAACCGATATGATGGTGATAGCGGCCAGTTGAGATAAATAATGCTTGTGCACCGTAGCGAGTGACAACATCAAATCCTAATCCCTTTGTATAAAATTCCTCTGCGGCAGCTAAATTAGATACTGATAAATGAATATGCCCCATAACCGTATTAGTAGGCAGACCATTCCATCTACCATCACCTTCCTCTAATATAGAGTGAATTTTAAGAGGTTCAGTAACCATATGAACTTGGTCGAAATGCCAAGTCCATTCACTTTCAGGGCGATCAACATAAACCTCGATGCCGTTTTTATCAGGATCATTTAAATATAATGCTTCACTTACATCGTGGTCGGATGCTCCGAAGTACACGCCGTTGTTATGGAAATGAGAAATGATATTGGCTAAATCACGACGAGTAGGCAATAAAATTGCAAAGTGATAGAGTCCAGTTGTTAAGCTCGTTTTTTCTTCCACTGTTTCGGGTTGGACGATTGTTAGTAAAGCCGTTTTGCCATCTGCTGTTAAAGTTGCTTTATGAGATTCCTGATGTAAAACTTTAAAGCCAATTACCTCCTGATAATAAGTTAATGAACGTTGTAAATCACTCACTTTAATTTCAACATTTGTAACATATGTGTTAGGTTTTTCATGAAAATGCATAGTAGATTACCTCCAAATATAAGTTGTATTTAATTATTAAGTTACTTTATGTAAGTAAGTTTATTTTATAAAGTGTTGAAAGTCAAGTAATTATATTGTTCCAAAAAAAAGAGAAGTAACTGACGAGGTCCTTCTCAAAAAAAAGAAAATCACTAAGCATATGCATGCTTAGTGATTTCTTGAGGTATTATTTGTCTGCTCTGTAGTCGCCTTCGTAACCAGCAGTGAAAATAGCAGCTAAGAACGCTACAGTTACACCAATAATTAATAGTAAACTCATGGAAGAACCCTCCTCATGTTTATAAAGACATCTCTTTTTAGTATAGCCTATCCACTATAAAAATGAAACGATATAGCGGAATAAAATATGTCAGAAATGGTTCAGAAATAACTATTTCGGGAAAACTATAAGAGAGGTGATGATAATGGAAAAAAAAGTTCCGAATATCGAGAACGGTACAATGGCTAGAAACTTTCAAGATTTAAAGGATTTAGGAAAGCAAATGGAGCATTTACGTGATGGTTTGGAGCTTGCGGAAGACGATCGAATTCCAGACCCTATCCAAGTAGATGATCTTGAAGAGGAAACAAAAAAACATTAAGAAATTGCCCCGAAAATTTTCCTTATATTTCTTAAAACCAATTTTTTGTATAATGGAACTAGGGAAAGAAAGGGGTTGTTATTTTTGAATTTACATTCAACAAAAACGTTAGCAAATGGTGTGGAAATGCCTCGCTTTGGCTTAGGTGTCTATAAAATGACAGAGCGTGATGAAACTTTGAATGCCATTGATAAAGCTCTTCAATTTGGTTACCGAGCTATTGATACAGCATCTCTTTATGGTAATGAAACTGAGGTGGGCGAAGCTATTCGTCACTCAGGCGTTAAACGTGAAGATATTTTTGTGACGACAAAGGTTTGGAATAATGACCAAGGCTATGATGAAACATTACGTGCTTTTGAAGTATCATTAAAAAAATTAAATATGGATTATTTAGATTTATATTTAACCCATTGGGCAGTACCTGAAACATTTGAAGAAACGTATAGAGCAATTGAACGTTTATATGATGAAAAATTAATTCGTGCAACAGGTGTCTCGAATCACCATGAGCATCATTTGCAAAAATTATTAGCCAAAGCAAATATTGCACCAATGGTTAACCAAGTAGAGGTGCATCCATATTTACAGCAAGACGCATTAAGAGCATTTTGTAGTGAGCATGGAATTGCTGTTACGGCATGGTCTCCACTAGGTCGTGGTGGTGTCCTTGATCATCCAACGATTATGGAAATTGGGCGCGAAATAGGGAAGACAGCTGCACAGGTAGTCCTTCGCTGGCATTTACAAAATGATACACTTGTTATTCCGAAATCTGTTACACCTAGTCGGATTGAGGAAAACGCACAGATTTTCGATTTCGAATTAACAGTAGCTCAAATGGATAAAATGGCTACGTTAAATCGTAATGAACGATTTGGGCAGGACCCAGATCATTTTAAATTTAATTTCTAATAGAAATCCCGCTCTCTAATTAGAGAAGCGGGATTCTTAATAATATTATTTAGATTCTTTTACATAAGGAATGTAGTTAGAAAGCATTTTTGCCATATGTGCACGTGTAGCGTTGTTACCAGGCATGAATTTGCCGTTTGCGCCGCTAACAATCTTTAAGTCTTTCATAAGTGCGATAGCATTTTGTGTTTCAGCATCGTATTTAGAAACATCACTGAAATCAGCTTTTAAACCCGTTTTTGCATCATGTTGTAGGTCGTATGCACGAGCAAACATTAATGCAAGTTGAGAACGAGTTACTTTTGCATCAGGATTGAATTTACCATTTACACCTTGTACAATTCCAGCCTCAGCAAGTGCTGTAATTTCTTTTTGTGTTGCAGGATTTAAGTTAGCAATATCCGAGAATGTTGCTTGACCTTTAGCTTCAAGATGTAATGCACGTGAGATAAATGATGCAGCTTGAGCACGAGTTAAGTTTGCGTTTGGTGAATATGTTGTTGCAGAAGTACCTTTTGTTAAATCACGGTAATAAAGATCGCGAACATAGCCTTCTGTTTCCGAGCCTTTTGCAATATCTGTAAATGGAATTGTGGCAATAATACGACCTTCTACTTTTGGATCAACTTTTTTCAGTGTATCTAAGTGTTGGATAAACATTTCATAGTCAATTGTACCAGGCTCACTTACACGACCATCAGCATATACTTTTGCAAGTGTTTCGTAGCCGTCTCCACCTTTGGCAGTAAATGTATTTGTTGCAGCTTTATAGTATGCTGCTTTATCTAGCTCTTTACCATTTAATTTAATAGATTTTACACGTTTACCAGCTGGTGCTTTGCCATCAAACTCTACTTGTAAACCTGAGAAGTGTAAGAAGCCACCGAATTCTTTCGGGAAATCTTTCACACTATGTTCTACAATTTCGTAGATTTCAGCACCCGTTAATTTTACGATACCAAGCGCATTACCGAATGGCATAACTGTCATGACTTCACCAACAGTGATATCTCCTGTGTCAATACTTGCGCGGATACCACCGCCATTTTGGAATGCAAATTGTACTTCTGGATCAATTTTCTTTGCACCCGCAAGCATACCATCAGTAATTAAGTTACCAAGATTAGTTTCGCCAGCACGTACGCCCCAAAGACCACGTTTGCCATCTAGTGTCGACACAGCAGTATTGCCTGTTGATTGTTGTTTAACTGCAGTAATTTTTTCAGAATATGGAGCTAAAAGTTTAGCTGCCTCTGGATCTGCTGCTACTGGTTTTTCTTTATCATTTAAAGCATGTAATTGACCGAAGTAGTCAACAACTGCACCGTTATCGTTGAATGTTAAATCTAGTTCACCTAAATTTTCGCTATATTGACCTGTTTGAACGATAATTGTAGGGTCCTTGAATTGCGTTTCTGCTTTCACAGGCTTGTCTAATTTTGTATGTGTATGACCACCTACGATAACATCAATACCTTCTACAGTTGAAGCTAGTAATTGGTCGTTATCGAAATCTTTTGAATCATCAAAGCCTAAATGTGTTAGTGCGATAATTTTGTTAACACCTTGTTTTTCAAATTCTGCTACTGTTTTTTTTGCAGAGTCAATATAGTTTGCAAATTGAACATTAGCAACGCTTGAAATGGAAGGTGTTTCTTCAGTTGTTAAACCAAAAATACCTACTTTTTCGCCATCGACTTCTTTAATAATACCGTTATAAATTTTACCTTTTTCAAAGTCTTTTGTAACTGTTTGGAATTGTAAGCCGTCAAATAAAGAATCTTTTGAGAAATCTAAGTTAGCTCCTACTAATGGGAATTCTGCTCCCTTAACAAATTTCGCAAGTGCAGCATGTCCTTCTGGGCTTGACCCTAAATCGAACTCATGGTTACCAAATACCATTGCATCGTAGCCCATGGAGTTCATTAACTTCATATCAACTTCTCCAGAAAATTGATTGAAGTAGAGAGTACCAGAGAAAACATCACCAGCATCTAAAAGAAGTGAGTTTGGATTCGCAGCACGAAGTTCTTTTACTTTTGTTGCACGCTGTGGAGCAGCTTCAACGTGTGCATGCGTATCATTTGAGTGTAGAATTGTTAACTTGAAATCATCCTTCTTAGCTGTTGGTGTTGTGTCTGCAGCGTGTGCAGCAAAACCGGGTGTAGCTAGTAAACTCGCAGCTAGAGTTGTTGCTGCAATACTTTTAACCCATTTCATCAATAAATTCCTCCTCATAATATGTCAGATGACTGACAATTTACTCTATTCTATCATGAAAGAAATCCATCGTCATTACCAATAATGGAAATGTATATTAAATTTACTGTAAAAAATAAACGAAGAAATGGTAAATGCTATATTTATACTTTTTTATAATTAAAAGTAAAAAGTTTGAAGTAAAGGATCATTACTATAACGTGGGGGTGATTTCCGTTCAGACTGGGTGCTTCCTGGGGTCTTCGATGAGCCGCTTTTGTCGCTGCTGTCGTTGCACTTTCGCACGTCAGAAACAAAAAAGGCATGAAAAAACTGCACCTCCAATTGTTAGCTAATGTCTAACAATGGGAAGTGCAGTGCGGTAATTACTGTTGATCTTTTACAACGATTTGTTTATTTAAAAATGGATGCTCGAATTCCAATTGAATGGCATGGAGTTCATAGTCACCACTTGCAGTTTCTCTTGCTCCATACATCGTATCACCAATAATCGGATGACCGATATGTGCTAAATGTACACGGATTTGATGTGTTCTACCCGTTTCTAGAATTAAATGGACAACACAAGAATTTTTATAGCGAGCGACAACCTCATAGTGTGTTACTGCATGCTGTCCCGTTTTTGAAACAACACGTCTTGTTGCATGGTGTCGGTCTTTTCCGATAGATTCGGCGATTGTGCCTGTTGAAGAACGTAGATTTCCTTGTACCTCTGCTGCGTAAGTTCGAATTATGGATTTTTCTTCGATCATACGATCAAAAATTGACTTAGCCAGTGGATGCTTTGCTACAAGTAACAAACCCTGTGTCCCTCTATCTAATCGATGCACATGCTCTGCATAAGTGCCACCCTGCTCTTTAATGTGTGCGATAACATGATTCATACAAGTATGGGTATCACGTGCATCATTTGGATGGGTCGACATGCCTTTTGGTTTAGAAACGATCAAGCAGTGATCATCCTCATAGACGACATCTATAGCACAAACCGGTGTCGGTTGATAATTAGATGGTGGAATAGGAAATGTAAATTTTATAATAGTTCCTGCCTGTAGTGGATCTTTCCATTGAATAGGCTCTCCGTCAACTGTTGTGATAGCCTTTGCCATTCGCAATTCATGGACCAGTTTTTTACCGAGTCGCCAATGATTGCGTAATAGGTCCTCGACTGTCAAATTATTAGTATTTATTTCATAATGAAACATATATCTTCCTCCGTAGAAAAGACCGTATTCCTAACTTAGAACACGGCCCCTTAATTAATTTGTTGTTTTACTAGCTTTCATTAAATAGAAGCTTGCCCCTGCAATTAAAATAAAAGCAGTTAACGCTAAAAATGGTATTGTAATAAAACCTAGCCAATTAATATATTGTCCTGTGCATGAAACAGCGCCACAAGCAGGTGCAGATTCAGCTAAGAAACTAAGCTTTTGAATTCCATAATGGTATAGTGATACACTGCCGCCCATAATGGCAAAAACAGCAGTTGTTACAGCGATACGTGCATTTTTTTGAATAAAGGCAATAGTAGTCATAATGACAATTGGATACATGAAAATCCGTTGGACCCAACACATTTTACAAGGTTCATAATGACGAATTTCAGAAAAGTATAAGGAACCTAGTGTAGCAACGACAGAGACAATCCAAATAAATAATAAGCCATTTTCCTCTTTTTTAGACATATAACTTCTCCCCTTATTATAACCATGTACTTGTTCGATTATAGTTGTTCTAGTTTTAGAAGTAAATTACCTTAACAAAGATAAGCAAAATACTTTTCTTATGAATTTCAGACTAAAGTATGAATGGCTGAGGCAGACGTTCCAGACTTTGAAATGTTATCATAAAATTAGTAATGCCGAAGAAGAGGTGTTTTTGTGAGGGAAAATGAGCATTCCAATATTAGTATTTTAAAAGAAATTGCAGAGTTATTAAATGAAGAAACTGAAATAGTGGCGATGTTAAAGGGAGCACTTGTGAAGTTTTTAAATGGCACAAATTTTGAAACAGGCTGGATTTTTTTTATCGATGAAAAAGGGCGGTCAGAGCTTGTTGTCCATGAAAATTTACCGGAGGCATTGGCGTATAAAGGTTGCCATTATTTAGAAAAAGGAGGCTGCTGGTGTGTTTCTCGTTATCGTAATGAGGAATTAAAAAAAGCTTCTAATATTATTGAGTGTCAACGAATTGAAAGCGCAATATCAGCAAATGTTGGTGATCACGAGGGCATTACACACCATGCAACAGTGCCACTTCAATCGGGACAAGAGCGTTTTGGTGTCTTAAATGTTGCATCAAAGGATACCGTGCGTTTTTCAGAAGAAGAGCTAGCATTACTTGAATCGGTTGCATTTCAGATGGGATCAGCTATTAAGCGAATTTTACTGACAAAACAGGAGCAAGAAATGGCACTTGTAAAGGAGCGTAACCGTCTAGCTAGAGATTTACATGATTCTGTAAACCAGTTACTTTTCTCAGTTACTTTAACTGCGAGAGCTGGTATTGAAATGACGGATGATTGTGATGTTAAGGAAACATTTAAAGAGATTCAGCATTTAACACAGGATGCCTTAACGGAAATGCGTGCTCTTATTTGGCAGCTCCGTCCAAAAGGATTAGAAAATGGTTTACTTGAAGCGATAAAAGTGTATGCTGAAATGCTTGGCTTGAAGCTTCATGTAACAGTCTCAGGTGTACTGCAATTTCCTTCACGGATCGAAGAAACATTATTTCGAGTAGCTCAAGAAGCACTTAATAATGTTCGTCGTCATGCTGGTGTACTGGAAGTGGCACTTTATATTACGGTCACTTCTACGGATATTCTACTTGTTATTCGTGATGAGGGACGAGGCTTCGTCATCGATAACAACACGAAGCTACTTTCAATGGGCTTGCAATCTATAAAGGATCGTGCAAAATCAGTTGGTGGTACAGCTGACTGGGTGAGTGAACTTGGAAGAGGAACAGAGCTATTAATCCGCTTACCATATTAAGGGGGGAAAGAATGATACGTGTATTAATCGCAGACGACCATCATGTTGTGCGTCGTGGATTATTATTTTTCTTAAAAACACAGAAAGATATTGAAGTTGTAGGAGAAGCGAAAAATGGACTGGAGGCAGTAGCTTTAGCAGAAAGTATACAGCCAGATATTATACTCATGGACTTAGTTATGCCTGAAATGGATGGTATTCAGGCAACGAAGCGCATTAAAGCTAAGTTTCCACAAATAGAAATTTTAATGCTTACAAGCTTTTCAGACCGTGATCATGTGGTGCCAGCAATGGAGGCTGGAGCGGCAGGGTATCAGTTAAAAGATATTGAGCCTGATGAATTGGTATTGTCTATTCGGCGTATTATGCGAGGCGAAAACACATTACATCCAGAAGCAACAACGACTCTTGAAATGGACCGTCAAGAATCTAAAAATGCACCTCATGTGTTAAATCCACTAACGCCTCGTGAACAGGATGTGCTTGCAGAGCTTACAAAAGGGAAAAGTAATCGAGAAATTGCGTCCTCCTTATTCGTTACAGAAAAAACAGTGAAAACTCATATTTCTAATATTTTCACGAAGCTACATGTACAGGATCGAACTCAGGCGGCTCTTTATGCTGTGAAGCACGGGCTGACGGAGGGTAGTGGTGTATAAAGGTTAATGAATAGTACAGACCTTGAAAAATAAGTAAACGGCGAGTTCCTACAAAGTGTAGTAGCCCGTCGTTTTTTAATGAATGAAACTATAAAAATACTTAAAATAGATAGAGGATTAGTAATTAAAATGCGGTTAACATAGAAAAAATAAAGTAAGGAGTACAAACATGAAATTAGAGCGTCTTTTAACGATGACGATGATTTTAATCAATCGAAAAAAGGTGAAGGCCCAGGAGCTAGCCGATTTATTTAATGTGTCAGTCCGTACTATTTACCGGGATATTGAAACGCTGAGCTGTGCTGGGGTTCCTGTCATGAGCCAACAGGGTGTTAATGGTGGTATAAGTTTAATTGATGGTTATCGTGTCGATAAGCAAGTGCTGACGAAGGAGGAGCTCGCGTCACTTTCTATTGCTATCAAAAGTGCACTAACAACATATGAAGATTCACATGCCGAAGCAGTGCTTGAAAAATTAACGAGTGTTGCTGATGAAAAAGTGAAACAATCGATTGATCAACTATTTATTGACCTAAGCCCTTGGGGACCGAATGTCATTTTTAAGGATCAGATTACATTATTAAAAAAAGCAATTGAACACGCGCATTGTGTAAGTTTCTCCTATTCTACTACACATGGTCGCATAACAAATCGCTTATTGGAGCCACATACGTTAGTCCAAAAAGGGAAGGTTTGGTATGTTTACGGCTATTGCACATGGAGAGAAGATTTTCGCTTCTTTAAAATTTCGAGAATGAAAAATTTAAAAGAAGAGATGACGACCTTCCAGCGTAAAGAAGTCAACTTATCCGAACTTCCATGGGATAAAAAGTGGCATGACCCTCAAAATGTAGTCAACCTTACGTTGTCTTTCGATGCGGCAATAACAACATTAGTAGAAGAATCATTTGGCGCTGAGCATGTAGATCATGAGAGTTCAACTATTAACATTGCATTGCCTGAGGACGAATGGCTATATGGCTTTCTTCTTAGCTTTGGTCATCGCGTAAAAGTGTTAGAACCACCTCATATAAGTGAGATTGTGCAAAAACGAGCACAGGAAATTGTGCAGTTGTATAAATAAAAATAATTTCCATGCAATTGATGACATACAGATGTCAGGTTTCCTTTGTTATAGTCATAACAAATAGAACGAAGGGTGGATTTAATTATGCAAAGTTATTGTCAAAGTTGTGGAATGCCATTGGTGGATGAGGCATTACTTGGTACAGAAAAAGAAGGACACAAAAATCAGGATTATTGCACATATTGTTATGAATTAGGAGAGTTTAAGCAGCCAAATCTGACAGTTGAAGAAATGATCGAAATTGGTGTGCCGCATTTAAAGGAAGATGGAATGGCGGAAGAAGAAGCACGTCAAATGTTGGCATCTTTTTTACCAAGCTTAAAAAGATGGCGAACACATGAAATAAAAGAACCGGTTGTGATGAATAAAGAATCATTTCAAATCGTAGGAATCTCAACGCGAACAAGCAATGCGAATGAAATAACTTCTCAAGCAAAAATCCCACAATTATGGACGAACTTTTATCAGCAAGATGTAGTAGGGCAAATACCTAATCCAGTAAACCAAGTAACATACGGTCTATATTCTGACTATGAAACGGATGTTAATGGAGAGTATTCAATTACACTTGGAATGGAAGTATTAGCTGCAGATGAAGTTCCAGAAGGGATGGTTGTAAAAACAGTGCCAGCTGCCAACTATTTAGTATTTACTTCTGACAAAGGTCCATTTGTAGAAGTTGTCGTGAAAGCTTGGCAGGATGTCTGGGCTTGGTTCGCAAACTCAGGGGTAGAACGAACGTACACTGGTGACTTTGAACTGTACGATGAACGCTGCGCCAACCCACAAGAAGCGCAGGTCGATCTTTATATTGCGATTAAATAAAAAACAAGTCTCTTACCAATCATTTGGTAGGAGACTTGTTGTCATTTGCTGGGGGATTTAATTCAACATGAGGTTCAATATGCACAAGAACCTCACAGAAGGAACATTCTCTCATAACAGTTTTTTCAATTTCTTCAGTGATGCGGTGGCTTTCTAAAACATTTAAATAAGGATCAACTGAAACGGTCACGTCTATAAAATACATATTGCCATGTGAGCGGCCTTTAAAATCCAAAAGCTCGATCACATCGTCAACATTACGTATTAATACAGATAATGTTTCGACTTCGTCAATATCAAAGGCATCTGTGAGACTCTGAACAGCCTCCCAAAAAATTTCTACGGCTGTTTTAATAATAAGAAGAGCGACAAGCAGTGCTGTTAGTGTATCGATAATAGGAAAACCAAAAATTGCGCCAAAAATCCCGATTGCTGTACCTATACTTACAAGGGCATCCGAACGATTATCATAGGCTGCCGCTTTAACAGCAGCGCTTTTTATTTTTTTGGATAATGCCAAATTATAGCGATAAACAATATACATCACTACCGCACTTCCGATTGCCACATAGGCCGTTAATAGCGATGGTTCTGTGCCAGCTGGCTCCCAAAGACTTTTGATCGAATTAACAAGTACCTGTAAGCCAACAACTAGCATAATAAACGATGCAACAAGCGACGCAACGGTTTCTGCACGTAAATGCCCATATTGGTGATTAGAGTCAGGTGGTATTTGGGCAATTCGCAATCCAATGAGTACAGCAATGGAGGCGATGATATCAGTTGTATTGTTAAGTCCATCTGCTTTTAGTGCTTCCGATGTTCCGATATAGCCAATCGTTAGCTTGATCGAGCTCAGTATTATATATGTACCGATTGATAACCAAGCACCTTTTTCCCCTTGCCGTAAATTTGTATAGAGCTCCATTTTGTTTCCTCCTTGCAAAACTTTCGGGCATTATAAAACGACCCCCTTCTCGTGTAAGGGAGTCGTTTTTTGCGTAAATATTAACTTTATATCAGTAGAAGCCCCACCATTATAGGTTGTGAGCTAAAAACCATTTTTATAGCCTGAATCATACAAGCATGATTTTAATCGTACCACAGCAAATACGACAAGGCAATTTAATTATAGTCTACATCGTTTTCATTTGATAAATCACGTTCAGGTAATTTCAGAACTTCTAAGTATAAAATATGGTGAGTATCTAATTCTTTTGCGATAAATTCATAACCTTGCTCTTCAATACTGTCTCCTTCGACCGCATCAAAGCGCTTTGTCATGAACCAACCACCAATTGTATCAATATCATCATCTTCTATGTCAGTACCTAGCATATCATTAACATTTTCTAGTAGCATCTTTGCATCTAAAATAAAATGATTTTCTGCAATTTCCTGAACCTCTGGGATTTCATCTTCATCGAATTCATCTTGAATGTCGCCGACAATTTCCTCGATAATATCTTCAATTGTAACTAGACCAGATGTTCCGCCATATTCATCCATTAAAATGGCCATATGAATGCGTTCACGCTGTATTTTAAGTAGCAAATCATTAATTTGCGTGGTTTCCATAACGCGAATAATCGGCTGCATATAGTCAATCACTAGTTTATCGCCATTTGCTGGGTCTTTAATATAAGCGGTTAATAAGTGCTTCATATTGACTAAGCCGATAATATGGTCCTTGTCACCATCGATAATTGGGTAACGCGTATATTGCTCAACACCCATTAAATCGAAAACTTCTTTAATCGTAAGTTCTTTTTCAATTCCGACGATTTCAGTACGTGGGACCATGATTTCTTTCGCAAGGCGATCAGAGAACTCAAAAATACTGTTAACATATTCATATTCTGCGTTATTAATTTCTCCACCTTTTAAACTATCCGACAAAATCATACGTAACTCTTCTTCAGTGTGGGCTACTTCTGATTCTGACATCATTTTTAAGCCGAAAAGACCTGTTAAAGCACGTGCAGATCCGTTCAACAGCTTAATGATCGGATAAGTAATATTGTGGAATAAAATTAATGGGCCAGCAAGATGTAATGTGACAAATTCTGCTTTTTGGATGGCTAATGTTTTTGGCGCCAATTCCCCCATAACTACATGCATAAACGTTACAATTGAGAACGCAAGAATAAATGAAAGGATAGATGTAAAGCTATCACTCAGATTTAGAAATTCAAACACTGGATTCAAGATGATCTTAAATGTAGGCTCACCAAGCCAACCTAGAAATAAAGCAGTGATGGTAATACCTAACTGACATGCAGATAAGTATTCATCTAAATCTGAAACAACACGTTTTGCATTTTTTGCTTTTTTATTTCCTTCTGCAAGCAATTGATCAATACGTGTAGTCCTTACTTTAACGATTGCAAATTCAGTTGCAACGAAAAATCCTGTCATTATTATTAGTAGGGCGAATGCCGCCAACCTTATGGTTATTCCCAATATGTCTCCGTCCAAATAATTCCTTTGTCCCCGCCCGAATGAGGGAAGTAAACAAAGTGTACACCTCCTATGATTTAAAAAATTGTTGGATGATTTAATCATAAAATATTTACAGGCAAAACACAAATATTGACATCAATTTTTTTACTTGAATTTCAATTCGTAAATTGGAAAAAAATAATATTTTCAAGTATCAAATGATTGAAATTAAAAATCCGTTATGCTAACTTTAAATGGAGCAAAGAAGATAGTTTGTTTAGAGAAAGAAGCATATGCATCTCATATATAACGACACGTCAAAAATCTCAAGAGAGCTTTACTTGCAGATTTTTTTAAATGAATTATTTTAATAGCAACCAAAAAGGAGCCATCTCATTCGTATGAGGTGGCTCTTTATAATGAGGGTGATTTCCGTTCCAGGCTACTCGCTTGCCTATGTGGGAACGTTGAGCCTCTTCCTTCGCTAATGTTATTGCTGTTGCTACGTAGCACTTCGCTTTCGCACAGATTTACTGAAATTTCGTTTGTCAGTTTGTCACTATATATTAAAGTGACATGCCAGAAGATACATGCTAAGCAAAGTGGTTGATTGGAGTGGAGACTGAGCGACTCCTTGGGGATCAGCGTCACAGATGAGACCCTGGAGCGAGCAACGCGAGTGAAGCGGCTCATCGGACGCCCCCAGGAAAGCGCTCAGTCGGAACGGAAATCAACCCCTCTTTTCGCCGAAGAGCCATCTCATTCATATGAGGTGGCTCCTTCTGTTTGCACTATTTTTATTCTTGTTGAAAACGTAATTTCAAGCACGCTTTTTCCACATCGTGTAGCGTTTCTTTTAACGGTATTTCACCTGAATAAAGTGAAATGGTAACAGGTGCTTTTTCTGTGATACCTTGCTGTGTAAAAATATAATTTTTGCCGTTATACGTTAAATAGATATTCTTAACAGGTCTTTTACCTAAAGTACTAGAAGATGAATTGAAAAAGGCTTTTAATTGACTACAATATTCATTGTAAAAATCACTTTTAAAGCCAGAAAGAGCCTCAAATTTTTTACTATCAATAGTGTCAGCTTCATTCGCTAACTCGAAAATTTTAGCGGAAAATTCGGAAAAAACTTCTTATACTTTTGTACGAATTAATGCTTTTGAATTATAACTGTTTAAGTCATCCGAAAGAGTGACTTTACTCATTGAAATTGCCCCTTCAAAAAAAACATTTGATACTTGATAACATAAATGTATAAAAATAAAAAGGGAATTTCAATATACTTAAACAATTTTAAGATAATAGCAGTGCTTAAAATAGTAAAAAAGATGTGTATTTATACAGTGTGGGTACAGGAAAATATACTTTTGTTAGTCGTAAATATGGTACAACATGAGCTCATGAATCATTTTTTTTACATCCTCTTCATTTGGAGGGATAGCTTCACTCCATTGGATAACGCCATCTTTTAAGTACTCCGCTGTATAACGTTCACGTTGATAAAAGAATGATATAGACCATCCCGGGAGCTGAGAATTTTCAAATAAAGGCTTAAAGCTGAAATGCTGAATCATAACCAAACCCCATTTCTTATATATGTAGTTTTATTATTCAAGGATAGTGGTAATTTTGCAACTATCACCTTAAAGAATTGGAATGTGTGTAGAGATGTGTATGATTAGATATAATTAAATAGAGATATTTCTTTCGTCGAAAATCATTGCTCTGCTATAATGAGTGCATTAGGCGACAAAATACGCCAATTGTGAATACAATTGAAATGAGAGGATACTAATGGATAATTTTTTAGTGACATTATTATTTATGGCAGTCATTGGAGCTGCAATCGGTGGTGTAACGAATCATCTAGCCATTAAAATGCTTTTTCGACCACACGAAGCTATTTATATTAAAAATTGGCGAGTACCATTTACACCTGGCCTTATTCCAAAGAGACGTGATGAATTAGCAAAACAACTTGGACTGACAGTTGTGAATTATTTATTAACACCTGAAACCTTTAGAAAGAAATTTTTCTCAAAAGATATTCAAGATAAGGTGGAACAATTTGTTCAAACAAAGGTAGAGGAAACGATTTTTACAAATGATAAAACGATTCAGGATTGGCTAACATTAGCTGGATTTTCCAATATGCCAGCAACAATTGAACAAAAGGTTGAAGCAATTGTTGAGGGACAATTTGAATCAGTTAAGAATACACTATCAACGAAATCAATTCGTACACTACTATCAGCAGATATTCAAAATGCAATTGATGCAAAGATTCCATTAGCGGTTGGTCATATTTTAGAAAAGGGTGAGGATTATTTTTTATCACCTGAGGGCGAGATGACAATTAAGGCGATGATTGATGACTTCTTATCATCAAAAGGATCGCTTGGCGGAATGATTAATATGTTTTTAGGTGATTCTTCTTCGCTCGTAGCAAAGGTCCAGCGTGAGCTTGTGAAATTTATGCAAGCACCAGGAACATCAGCGTTATTAACGAAAATTTTTACGCAGGAATGGGAGAAATTAAAAGAGCGCCCAGCGATGGATTTCATGCAGGATATTCATTTTGAACCGATATTATCAAAATTACAAACTTATGTAAAAGAGCAATTAGCAGTTGAAGAGCGCTTAAATCATCCAATTTCGCATTACTGGCCAGAAGGTAATTCATGGATGAAGGAAACAATAATTCCACAAGTTATCGAAAAAGCTTTTGTAAAAGCTGAAGACAAATTAGAGGATGTTTTGGAACGTTTAAATCTACAAGAAGTAGTACGAGAGCAGGTGGATTCTTTCCCAGTAGAGAAGTTAGAGGAGCTTGTACTAGGTATTTCAAAGCGTGAATTTAAAATGATTACAGTACTTGGTGCAGTTCTTGGTGGATTGATTGGGATTGTGCAAGGGTTAATAGTCTACTTTATTTAAAAAGGGGAAATGTGTTTATGATTAATATTTATAATGAAATTAATGCGTTAGAGGCGACTTTCCGTAAAACACCGGAATTTCAAGCGTTGAAAGAAGCAGTTACAGTTGTTAAGGAAGATGAAGAGGCATTTAATCTATTTAAAAATTTCCGTAAGATTCAAATGGACCTACAGCAAAAACAATTAGCTGGCGAGGATTTACTGGAAGATGAGCTGATCTATGCCCAAAAAACGGCACAGCTTGCCCAACAAAATGAAAAAATTACTAAAATGATTGAAGCAGAAATGCAGTTAAGTAAGCTAATTGAAGAGGTAAACCGCATTTTAGTAAAACCTATACAAGCATTGTATGAAGAATTTTAACAGTAGGATTCTAGCGGCTAAGTAGCGAGTCCAAGCGGCGGAAAAGCAGGATTTAGCGGCGCAACCGAGCATCCAAGCGGCGGAAAAACAGATTTTAGCGGCGCAACCGAGCATCCAAGCGGCGGAAAAACAGATTTTAGCGGCGCAACCGAGCATTCAAGCGGCGGAAAAACAGATTTTAGCGGCGCAACCGAGCATTCAAGCGGCGGAAAAACAGATTTTAGCGGCGCAACCGAGCATCCAAGCGGCGGAAAAACAGGATTTAGCGGCGCAACCGAGCATTCAAGCGGCGGAAAAACAGATTTTAGCGGCGCAACCGAGCATCCAAGCGGCGGAAGAACAGATTTTAGCGGCGCAATCGAGCATCCAAGCGGCGGAAGAACAGATTTTAGCGGCGCAACCGAGCATCCAAGCGGCGGAAGAACAGACTTTAGCGGCGCAACCGAGCATCCAAGCGGCGGAAAAACAGATTTTAGCGGCGCAACCGAGCATCCAAGCGGCGGAAGAACAGATTTTAGCGGCGCAATCGAGCATCCAAGCGGCGGAAGAACAGATTTTAGCGGCGCAACCGAGCATCCAAGCGGCGGAAGAACAGACTTTAGCGGCGCAACCGAGCATCCAAGCGGCGGAAGAACAGATTTTAGCGGCGCAACCGAGCATCCAAGCGGTGGAAAAGCAGGATTTAGCGGCGTAACCGAGCATCCAAGCGGCGGAAAAGCAGGATTTAGCGGCGCAACCGAGCATCCGAGCAGCGCAAAAGCAGAATCTCCCAGCGCAAGCAATAGCTCTCTTAGGAATAAATATACTATTAGTTGCACATATAACAAGTAAGAAGAAAAACGTGTTTCCGCAAGTCGGAGCACGTTTTCACTTTATGCGCTCAATATCATTGGAGGTTATACGATGCATGTAATCATTGAATGGATTTATAAAACGCCAAAAGGTGCAGAAACAGTATTACGTTCAGAAGAAATGCCGGCAGCTCAAGCATTACTACTAGCAGAGGACATGGAGCGAACAGGGAGAGTAAAGTCATTGCATTGTATCGATCGACAGGATACAAATTGGTCCCTAAAGGAACTAAAGGCATATTTAAAGGAGATTGACACTGAGCCACACAATATTACAGTCTATTTCGATGGCGGCTTTGATCGTGCAACAAAACAATCGGGGTTAGGTTGTGCTATTTATTATGAGCAAAATGGCAAGCCATATCGATTAAGAAGAAATGCCTTTTCGTCAGAGCTTAAATCGAATAATGAGGCAGAATACGCTGCGCTTTATTTAGGGGTAGTGGAGCTTGAACTATTGAACGTTCACCATTTGCCTGTTTGTTTCACTGGTGATTCCCAAGTAGTTATCAATCAGTTGAGTGGGGAATGGCCAGCTCTAGAAAAGGATTTATCTAGCTGGGCTGATAAAATTGATGCAAAGCTAGAGGAGCTCAGTATCCAGCCGGAGTACAAGCTCATATCACGTAAAGAAAATACCGAAGCAGATCGCCTGGCAACTCAAGCATTAAACGGAATAGATATCACAGGATTAAAGGAAATTGTAAAGGACTAAGCATGAGCGAGAGACAATCAATATGAAACCACCAGTTCATTTTTTTACTGGTGGTTTTAACTTCTAAACTATTCTGAAGCATTGATTCCCAGTGTAAGACTAGTTAACTCAGCGTTAATTTGATCATGATCAAATTCAGCTTGGAAATAAACATTCTCAAATTCAAAATTTGCATAGTAAACGATATCATCAGGATTTTCGTATCTCTCATAAGAAGAGATATGAATAGCTTGATTGATAACTTCCTCCAAAGATTCTTTTGTCACGTTTTTGAAATTTGAAAGATAATAATGACTAACAGGTATCTCATCCTCGGCTAGACAGAAAAAGTAATCATTATAGAAAGAACAGAGCCCTCCCTCATAATAATCTTCTGTTTTTGGCAAACCGGATTTTTCCTTCGCTACAGGATAAGTATCTCCAAAAATAATATTAGTTTTAAAGAAATCGTGGTTTAATAATTTTAGCAGTTTTGGATTTTGGATGATGGGTAACCCGGAATACAAGTTTGAAGTTCTGTATTCACTAGTTACAGTATGGTCACGAAGTGTAAAATGCTCTGAAAAATCTCCTGTTTGAATGGTAAAGACATTTTTAGAGGTATCTACTTTTAAATCACTATCGGCATAGAGTCTATAAGATTGGCCACTAATAATGTCATTACCGTCATCTGCTACTTTTAGTAAATGGAGAACTTCCAAATTGTCTGAAGCACCAGCAGTAAATTTCGTTATTAATGCAATATCTTTTTTGTCTTTTTCCTTGAAAATACCTTTAAAACGGATATCTCCATGAATTGTCGTTTCATATTGTTGGGAAACCCATTGTTCCCAAGCTTTGCTTTCATTATTATATTGCCCGATTATATAACCGTAATTAGTTCCGTTATAACCAATGAAGAGCTCTGGTACTTCATCTCCTTCGAAGTCGATCATTTCTACATAAGATTCTTCACTTGGAATCGTTACATTTTGGTACCATGTACTTTCCAAGGCTTGCTGCTTCCACTCTTCCATCGTATAAGGCAATTTGTCATCCTTTGTTGACTCGTTATGATCTAAAACATCAGCTGTATTTGCTTGTTGATCCTCACAAGCAAATAACAAACAACTTAGAAACAAGAGTGAGATTATCCGTTTATTCAACTCTACATCTCCTTACTTCTCGATAAAATTATTTAGTACAGACTATATTATATAAAAACAACTTATGAAATGTTATCCAATTATTACATTTGTTATTAGGTTTGGATGTACATTGATTGTTCAGAATTACTCTTCCCCCCAGAAAGCTCGGCTCTGCGCGAAAGCGAAGCGTCAGCAACAAATGTTTTATCTGTGCGAAAGCGAAGCGTCAGCAACAAATGTTTTATCTGTGCGAAAGCGAAGCGTCAGCAACAAATGTTTTATCTGTGCGAAAGCGAAGCGTCAGCAACAAAACCCTCAGTCGGAACGGAAATCAACCACATGTTATGGTGAAGAGCCTTCAGAATGACTTTTATTATAAATTTTCCTATTTTAGATGAAACTTTTTCCATCTTAAAACTACTAATACTATGAACCCAATAATAAGGAGAGATAATATGAATATGAAAAAATTCGCACCTGCAGCTATGACAGCATTATTATTTGGAAGTGTAGTAGTACCAGTCGCTTCAGCAAATGAAAAACCTACAGAGACGGAGCAACAAAGTTCACAAATTCAAATTGATCCTGTTCACATTTTCAACAATACACATGGAACAGTTGAGAAAGTCGATGCTAGTGAAAACATTACATATTTCACAGTAAAAGATGGCGATCAAACAAATATTTTAGAGATAACAAAAGATACACTTGTTTTCGATAACACAGGTAAAAAAGTGGAACTTAAAGAGGGCGATAAAGTAGTAGCTTATACGTTTGCAAACAAGCCACAAAAACTAATTTATCCACCACAATTCAACCCTGATGTTGTCATTGTTGAAACGGAGGAAGTTGGCTTTGTTGAAGTTGACTACTTCTTTGAAAACTTAACAAACACTTATGATGTTTTAAAACTAAACATTGGTGAAAATACTGAGCTTTTAAATGAGAAGGGGGAGAAAGTAGCAGCTAAAGATTTAGCGGAGAAGCACTTAGTTGTTTTCTATACAGCTTCAACAAGAAGTATCCCAGCTCAAACAACACCTTCTAAAGTAATTGTCCTTGATAACGAGTCTGAAAATTCATCTGAAAATACTGTAGAAGAGGAAATAGCAGCAATAATCGCGAAGGATTCTTATGAGGTAGATGGAACAAAAATGGTTCCGTTACGTTTGATTGCGGAAAAACTCGGCTATACAGTAGAGTCAACGGGGAAAGGTGCAATTGTATCAAAAGGGAATGTATCTTACACACTTACTCGTGGAGAAAAAATGTTTGGTTTTAACAAAGCATTACGCCCACTTAATGCGGCACCCGCTTTGTTAGAAGCGAATAAAACATATGTACCAGTTGAATTTGTAGAGGAATATTTAAAATAATTATAGAACTCGTCAATAGTATGCTAGAAGATTATTTCTGGCATACTATTTTTTCTTTTTTTAAGATCTAGAACCAAACGGAATATTCCGTCATTTTAAACTTCTACTTGTAGCTTTGCTTAAAGTTATAAAAATTTGTTAAACTATTGATACTGTAATTTTGAGAGAAGAGAGCGAAGAAAATGAAAATTATTCACATAGATCAAAAATATCCTGAGGATTGGATTCGCGTATTAAATCATATTGCGAATTTATTTTTTGAGGATTCCAAGTTAAAAGTAGAGCATGAAGGAACAGATATGTCAGTGTCCTTCGAATATAACGTTGGCGATGATTGCTCACTGTCGACAAAAGCGGTACTTGAGGTAGATGGTAAAAGTTATACGAATGATTACCGTATTCAGTACGATACTGGGGCTGAAGGTCGTGAACTAAATATTCGTATGAAACGTGCCTTATCTCACGTATTTTTAGATGTGCTCGAGCAGCATACTGGGATGCATCAACAATGGGGGATTTTAACGGGTGTACGTCCAACAAAGCTCTATCATAAATTCCGCAAGGCTGGTAAGAGCGAGGAAGAAATTGCAGATATCCTTATTCGTGATTTCCGTCTGTCAGAGGAAAAGGTGGCACTACTAAAAGAAATAGTTGCTCGTCAGTTAGTGACGATTCCTGATATTGATGATATCGGAAAAGAAATAAGTATCTATATCGGTATTCCTTTTTGTCCGACTAAATGTGCTTATTGCACTTTCCCAGCCTATGCGATTGGAAGCAATCGAAAGCAAGGACGTGTCACTACATTTTTAGATGGGCTGCATATTGAATTACGTGAAATGGGGAAATGGCTGAAGGAAAATGACATGAAAATCACGTCCATTTATTGGGGTGGTGGTACGCCGACATCTATAGAAGCGGATGAAATGGATGCGTTGTATCAAACGATGTATGAATCGTTCCCTCATCCTGAAACAATCCGTGAAGTGACAGTTGAAGCAGGCCGACCGGATACGATTACTCCTGAAAAATTGGAAGTGTTAAAAAAATGGGGCATTGATCGAATAAGTGTTAATCCGCAATCTTATACAGATGAAACGCTTAAAGCAATTGGTCGTCACCATACGGTACAGGAAACGATTGATAAGTTTTGGTTAGCACGTGAATCTGGTATGAATAATATTAATATGGATTTAATTATTGGATTACCGAATGAAGGGATTGAGGAGTTCCAGCATTCCTTATATGAATCTGCAAAAATGCAGCCAGAATCGCTTACTGTACACACATTGTCATTTAAGCGTGCTTCAGAAATGACACGTAACAAGGATAAATACAAGGTAGCAGACCGTGATACTGTTGCACAAATGATGCATATGGCACAAGTATGGACAAAGGAATATGATTATGTACCGTACTATTTATATCGTCAAAAAAATATTTTAGGTAATTTAGAAAATGTCGGCTACAGTAAAGCTGGCGAAGAAAGCATCTATAATATTGTCATAATGGAAGAAGTACAGACAATTTTAGGGATTGGCTGTGGAGCCTCTTCTAAATTTGTTCATCCCGAAACAGGGAAAATTACGCAGTTCCATAACCCTAAGGACCCTGCTGCCTATATCATGACGTTTGAAGATGCAATCGGTAAAAAACTCGAGTTTTTAGATGAATTATATAAGGCTTAAAAAAATGAAGGCAATCTGACGTGATGTTCAGATTGCCTCTTTTATTCCGATAAATCGCGATAATGTTCCGATAAAACTGGAAAACATTCCGATAAAACCATAAAATGTTCCGATAAATTTAAAAAACATTCCGATAAAATCTCAGGAAATATCTTAAGCAGAATTTTATAATGAGTGTAAGCGCCTAACTTAATTGAGTGGAGGTATAACATGAAAGTCATTATTAGTCCAGATTCCTATAAGGGGACTTTGTCGGCCATCGAGGTGGCTAATGCAATGCAGGCGGGAATCGTGGATGTTGATCCATCGATTGAAACAGTTATTTTACCAGTAGCAGATGGTGGAGAAGGTACACTAGAATCTCTTATTGCTTCAACAGATGGTCAATATATGTCGCAACATGTACTTGATCCAATGGGAAGAGCAATAGAAGCGAGATATGGTGTGCTTGGTGATAACGAAACATGTGTTATTGAAATGGCTCAGGCATCCGGTATTATGCTATTACAGGACAGTGAAAAAAATCCTGAGCTTGCCTCGTCGTATGGGACAGGACAGCTTATAAAAGCTGCTCTTGATAAAGGTTTTCGGAAGTTTATGATCGCAATTGGTGGGAGTGCTACGAATGATGCAGGGGTTGGCATGTTAAAAGCACTTGGACTGCAATTGAAAAGAGAAGACGGAACATTAATTGCTGATGGGGTGTCAGGACTGTTAGATTTAGCTTCAATTGATATTGGTCAGTTAGATCCTCGATTGTCTAAAGCACAATTTATTATTGCCTGTGATGTTGATAATCCATTAATTGGAGAGCGAGGGGCAACAGCGATTTTTGGGCCTCAAAAAGGTGTGAAGGCGCATCAAATTGCTTATTTTGATAGTTGTTTAAAGCAATTTGCCGATATTGTTGAAAAGCAATTTGACATTCGACTACACGACTACAAAGGGGCAGGCGCTGCAGGTGGAATGGGAGGTGCATTAATAGCTTTTTTAAACGGCAGTTTTCATGTAGGGATTGATATTGTGATCGATGCCGTACAGCTGAAAAAGCATTTAGAAAGTGCCGAGTTTGTTATTACAGGTGAAGGCAAATCAGATCGTCAAACATTACATGGAAAGGCACCAATAGGGGTGGCGAAAGCTGCAAAATTAGCGAATGCACAGACCCTCTTATTGTCTGGGGTTATAGATGAAAATGATAAACCTGCATTGCTCGACTATTTTACTGTTGTTGAATCGTTAGTAGATGGGAATACTACTGTTCAGCAAGCGATGGAAAAGCCCTATGATTGTATTCGTCTGAAAACAAAAAGAATCTTTGAGTATTATGTCGATCATTGGTGCCAGAACAATGGCAGTTAGCATTAGAAATAGAGAGCAGCCCATGGGTAGCTCTCTTTTTTGTATAATAGAGAACTAGAAAGGAAGTTAGTAGATGAAAAAATTACTAGTAGTACTCCTTTGTATTTTTTTATTAGCAGGCTGTACGGAGCCATTAAAAAAGGAGAAAGTATCTGTCAATGCGGGACATGAAATGCGCGTACATTTTATTGATGTAGGGCAAGGAGATTCGATTTTTATTGAATCACCCAACGGCAAGACAATGCTTGTTGATGGAGGGGTTAAAGGAGCTGGCCAACAGGTTGATTCGTATTTGAAGGAGCTTGGTGTGGACAAGCTTGATGTAGTGGTTGCAACACATCCTGATGCAGACCATATTGGTGGTTTAATTCCTGTATTAAATTCGATCGAAATCGGACAATTTTATGATTCAGGGAAAGTACATACATCTCAAACCTTTGAAGAAATGCTGACACTTATTGATACGAAAAGTATACCTTATAATGTTCCAAAAACAGGTGACAGTATAACGTTTGATGATGATCTTCAAGTGAAAGTGTTGAACGCTAATGAAGAGGCTACAGATAATAATGATGCTTCCATTGTCTTAAAAATAGCATATGGTAATGTATCATTTTTATTAACAGGTGACGCAGGAGTAGCGTTAGAAGAAGAAATGCTGCAGTCTGATGTTAAGGCTACTGTTCTTAAGGCAGGTCATCACGGCTCTAACACGAGTAGCTCGGCGGAGTTCATACAGGCAGTGCATCCTGAGGTGACAATTTTAAGCTATGGCGAAGGTAATAAGTATGGTCATCCTCATACTGAAGTAGTCGAGCGTTTACAAGCAATTGGTAGTAAAACTTACGCAACTGCGGAAGCGGGAACGGTTATCGTGTCAACAGATGGTGTAAACTATGATGTGAATTCGAAAGAAATGTCAGGAACAAATGTCTCAGCACCGCAAACTAGTGTAAGCGTTGAGATTGTTAGTAAGGATTTAGCTGGAGAGATTGTTGGTATTAAAAATAACGGTAATGAAGCAGTGTCCTTAAAGGATTGGCAACTTCTATCAATTGAAGGAAATCAGGCGTTTAACTTTCCGAATGTATCATTGCAGCCAGGGAAAACGATTTATGTCACAAGTGGCACAAATGCACGGGAAGGTCAAAATTATTTAAAGTGGACAAAGCAACAGATTTGGCTGAATGATGGGGACGCCGCGCAATTACGTAATGCGAAAGGGGAAATGATTAGTGAGCTTGACTAAATACACCTTAGACCGTATTGAAGATGGCTATGCAGTTTTCTTAAAGTACCCAGAAGAAGAGGAGCAAATTATTATTTTACAGTCCGCCATGAATAAGCCGGTTCAGGTGGGCGATCGTGTACAAATTGAAGAAACGGACGGCATCTATCATATTGAAATTTTGAAAGAAGAAACAGAGCAGAAAAAGGCTGAAATACAAAGTTTAATGGATAGATTGCGTAGAAAAAATCAATAGCACTTGGCAAGCTGTGAGTAAATTACTTTTATTCACAGCTTGTTTAATATAGAAGGAATGTGCATAAAATGCTATGCTAAATATTTTGAATATATGCTAAAATAATTATATTAATAGGAAGCTAGGAGCTGACACAATGTCAATTAACACAATTATTTTTGATTTAGATGATACGCTATTATGGGATAAAAAATCTGTTAAAACAGCATTTGAAAAAACATGCGAATATGTAGCGACAATACATAATGTGAATCCAGCTGAACTAGAGGAAGCTGTGCGTAAGGAAGCACGTGCGCTTTACGAAGGCTATGAAACATTTGATTACACGGTGTTAATTGGTATTAACCCATTCGAAGGGCTTTGGGGAACATTCGATGACCCAACAGATTCTTTCCAAAAAATGAAAAATATTGTCCCGGGATATCGTGCTGAAGCTTGGACAAAAGGTTTAGCAGCCCTTGGGATTAATGATACGAAGCTAGGAGCGGAACTAGGGGAGCGTTTTGTGGCGGAACGTAAAGTGTCTCCATTCTTATATGAAGATACTTTTGCTGTACTAGATAAGCTGAAAGGGAAGTATCAACTCGTATTACTGACAAATGGTGCGCCGAGTCTCCAAAATTTAAAATTAGAAATTACACCAGAAATCGCGCCGTATTTTGACCATATTATTATCTCTGGGGACTTTGGTAAAGGGAAACCAGATGCCTCTATTTTCGAGTATGTCATGGAGAAAGCGGGTATTACAGCGGATGATGCGATCATGGTTGGAGATAACTTAAATACTGATATTTTAGGCTCATCTCGTGTTGGTATGCGTAATGTATGGATAAATCGTGAAAACAATGCACCAAATGGCGTTGTTACTCCAACATATGAGGTCGACTCTTTAACAGCGTTATTAGAGTTAATTAATAAACTATAAGCAAAAAAATGTACTGATTCATCAAAGGATCAGTACATTTTTTTGTTTCTTGAAGTTTATCGAAATATATACTAAAAGTGTACATTGAATGCAAGATATAGCGATGTAAAAGCTATTGCAACACATAGTTGAACAAAGGCACTAGCTACTAGGTAACCTCGGGGCTCACCTGCTTTTTTGCGATAATAAATTTGCATAATAGAGTAGAGCGTAAATAAGCTATATATTATCGTAGTGTGTAAGGAATGCATCAGTAAATAGATAGCCAATAAAATACCTGCAAATAAGACTAGCATAATAGCGTTGGCGATGGCATGTTCAACCGTTGCTGCAAAAAAACGTCGTTCAATATGGGGCATTCTTTTCTTTGCAAGCCATAGTATGAAGTGTGTAAGTAATATGAAGACATTTCCGATGATAAGCTTGGTTGAGCGTTTATCATCATAGTAATATTCCAGTGAATAAAATGTATTGTCGAGTTTTATGGCTTGCTCCGTTTGGACATTAAAGAGGGTATCATTATTTAGTACCTTCCATTTTTCTTGAGTACCATCAGAATAGACAATCAATACATCTTGAGGGGTAAAGTAACCATTATCTTCCCACTGTTGAGCTGTTACTGAAATTGAAGGTGCATGTTCCATTTGTTCTTGTAGCTGACTTAAAAGTTGCTTATTCGTATAGCACTGCTGGGGTACATAAAGGCATGATGCTTTTGTTATAAACGTTTCTTTGTTTTCATTAGTGTTTACATAGACTACAGCAATTGTTTTGTTTGTATCTGTTGTCAGTGGAGAGTTAGTCGGTCCTTGGATAAAGGACAAAATTAAAATAGCAAGAACTGTGATAAATAGCAAAGACACTGCCGGCATTTTCCAAGATTTTTTAATTGGTTTTTTTTCTATTGTAGTAGGTGTAGTAATATTGTGCAGTATTTTTTCCTGCTGCTGCTTAGTTAATTTGAGATCGCGTAAATGTTGCCAGGATTCCTCATTGTTCTTCATCAAATTCACCTCCAAGCTGCTTTTTCAATGCAACAAGTGCACGTTTTAATGTGTTTTTTACTTTTCCTTCATTCCAGCCTAGTACATCACAAGTTTCTTGAATGGATAAACCCTCGATTTTACGTAAAATAATGACATCTCGATAGGTGAGCTTCAATTTGCTAATTGCAAGATAAAGCAGCTTTGCATCTTCTTGCTGAATTAGCCATTGGTGTGGTGAGGTTGGCTCAAGTTCTTCATGATCGTTTAAAAACGGTACAAATTGAATAAGTCTTTTCCGGCGGTAATGATCGTAGGCTAGATTACGTGCTGTACTCCTAAGCCAAGCGAGTTCTGCACCCTCTTTAATTGTCTGCTGATATTTGAAATAGCGAGCAAATGTCTCTTGTGTGAAATCCTCCGCCAATTTCTCATCATTGAGTAAGTAATATAAGTATTTAAAAATGGTTTGATTATGTAAGTAAAATAGCTCTTCAATTGTCAAAATGTGCACCTCCTTTCTCTAAAAGACGAATGACTTTCTGAAAAGTATCATTTTATCAAAACAAAGCTTCTATTAAAAATTTAAACTATATATAGGTTGATTTCCGTTCCGATGAAAATCTCCAAAAATAAAAAAGCAGAGAGTATTTATACTCCCTGCTTATAAATCAAATATTATAGGTTAATCGCTTTTACTTCATCAATATTTTCAAGCTGTGCAACAAATGTCAAATCTTCCTCTGTTACAACATTGTCGATTGTTAGCATCATGACAGCTGTACCACCAACTTGTGCACGACCAACTTGCATCGTTGCGATGTTGATATCTTTTTCTGCTAGCCTTGTTGCTACGCGGCCGATTGCACCTGGTTTGTCAGTATTTTTAATATAAAGAAGGTGACCTTGTGGAATAACGTCTACAACATAGTCTTCAACTTTGACAATACGTGCACCTAGACCATTTAATAATGTACCGGCTACTGTGTGTGTTTCATTGGCTGTTTTAATTTCAATTGTAATTAAGCTAGTGAAACCTTTAGCAGTTGTTGTTTTATGTTCATTTATTTTCATGCCGATACGTTCAGATAAGTAACGAGCATTTACGTCATTAACATGGTTACCGTGGTTTTTAGATAATAAGCCTTTTAACGCGTTTGACGTTAATGGACGCACATCATAATTTGCTACTTCACCAGCATAAGATAAGTTGATTTCTTTTACAGGCTCAGTTGTAATTTGAGATAAGAATGAACCAAGCTTTTCAGCTAATTCGAAGAAAGGCTCAACTTGTGCAAGTAGCTCTTTTGGAATAGATGGCATGTTTACTGGGTTAGTTACGGTACCTGTTTTATAGAACTTAATGATATCATTTGATACGTCAACAGCTACAGACTCTTGTGCTTCAATTGTAGATGCACCTAAGTGAGGTGTTGCGATTACTTGTGGTAAAGTAAGTAGTTTGTGATCTGTTGCTGGCTCAGATACGAATACGTCAAGAGCAGCACCTGCTACTTTACCTTCTACGATAGCATCATATAAATCATCCTCGTTGATAATACCGCCACGTGCACAGTTAATGATACGCACGCCATCTTTCATCATAGTGAATTTCTCTTTGTTAATAAGATTACGTGTTTCAGGAAGCAGTGGTGTGTGTACTGTAATGAAATCTGCTGCTGCACAAATTTCTTCAACTGTCGATTTTATTACGCCTAACTCTTTAGCGCGTTCATCCGTTAGGAATGGATCGTATGCCATAACGTTCATGCGTTGACCTTTTGCACGATAAGCTACTTCCACACCGATACGACCGAAGCCAACTACACCCAATGTTTTATTTTTAAGCTCAACCCCAACATAAGATTTGCGATCCCATTTCCCATTTTTAAGTGTATTGAATGCTTGTGGGATGTGACGAGCAAGAGAAGTCATCATAGCAATAGTGTGCTCAGCAGCTGAGTTAGTGTTACCGTCTGGTGCATTCACAACGATAATACCATGTTCAGTTGCAGCAGTTAGATCAATATTGTCCACACCTACACCAGCACGTCCGATAAGCTTTAAGTTCTTAGCCGCTTCAATTACTTCGCGTGTCACAGTTGTTTGAGAACGAACTAGTAAAACATCTACATCCGCAATTTTTGCGATTAATTCTTCTTGTGCAAGACCAGTGTCTACAATGATATTTAAGTCTAAATCTTGTTCTTGTCGAAGTGGGAAAATACCATCTTCACTTAGTGGGTCAGCGATAAATACGTTAATTGCTTTTGTTGCAGTAGTCATTTGTAATGTAGTCATTTGTAATTAGCTCCTTTTAATTAAAAAATGTTAGTGTTCTTTATATACGAAACAGTCTGAATTTTGTAGAGATAGTACATCTTACAGCATACAAATCTCCTTTGTAGAAATGAGAATAATACCAATTTCGCCTTGGCGTAAATCCGTGACATCCGCCAGAGGCTTTATCTTCATTTTGTAAGTGTTACAAAATGAAGATAAAAAAAGCCTTCCGCGCCTTACAAACACAGTTATTGTGTTGTAAGGGGCGAAAGGCTGAAATAAACATTGGTTCGCGGTACCACCCTTAATCACTGCTTGAAAGAAATCTTGCAGTCTTAGCTATATGCGTAACGTGCATGTGACGGATAGGCTTACTTTGGAAATGTTCGGCTTATCTATTCAGGAGTGGAACTATTATCGTAGAAATCACTGATTTGCACCAACCATCAGCTCTCTTTGGATTTTCTTGCGACTAGCGTGTCTCCGTCGTTATATTTTTGTTGATTAAATTTGTTAACATCATAAACCTTATTGTTCACCTTTGTCAACGATATTTCTAAAAAAGATTGAAAAACTTAACTTCAAAAGTCTGAAAAATAACCAAAAACGAACTTTATTTTGATTTCGTTGTTTTAATGTTCGTCTTTTTAGAAAGGACAATGAAAGCGCTAACGTTATGTGTTAAGTCAGATTACATGGGCGTTTAGTAAATATTAAAGGTCTAAAATTATATGGTAAATAATTGGGATTAAATAGTTTATTTGAGTAAAGCTTTCTTTGTTTTGAGAAGGAATGCGAACATTTTTTTCTTGTCACATTTTTGTCAAAAATACGATGTGTAGAAGGTAAACTATTAATTGGAGAAGAATGTAAGTAATGTAAGATTGATTTTTAGGGGGGAGAAGGATGTATGATGTAGCAATTGTCGGTGCAGGACTGGCAGGTTTAGTCGCTGCCTGTGAGTTAGCGGATGCAAAGAAAAAAATTTTATTAGTAGATCAAGAACCTGAAAATTCAATGGGGGGACAGGCATTTTGGTCTTTTGGCGGTATATTTTTAGTGAATTCACCCGAGCAAAGAAGGCTTGGTATTAAAGATAGTAAAGAGCTTGCATGGCAGGATTGGCAAGGAACGGCTGGCTTTGATCGCTTGGAAGATGAGGATTCGTGGGCGCATAAATGGGCCAGAGCTTATGTAGATTTTGCAGCTGGTGAAAAATATGAATGGTTAAAGTCTATAGGTATTAAGTTTTTTCCTGTCGTCGGTTGGGCAGAACGTGGGGGCTCATTAGCAGGCGGACACGGAAATTCGGTACCTAGATTTCATATTGTTTGGGGAACTGGGCCAGGCATTGTAAAGCCTTTTGCTGAAAAAGTGAAAAAGGCCATTAAGGATGGTTATATAGATTTTAAAGCAAGACATCGTGTAGATGAATTTATTCAACACGATGGAGGAATAGCAGGGATTAGTGGAACTGTTTTGGCTCAAAGCTATGCAAATCGCGGTGAGAAAAGCTCTAGGCTTGGTATTGGCGAATTTTCTTATGAAGCGGGTGCCGTTATTGTGGCTAGCGGTGGAATAGGTGCAAATTTTGATTTGGTCAGAAAAAATTGGCCAGCGCGACTTGGCACACCACCAGAAAACATGGTCAGTGGTGTCCCTGCTTTTGTTGATGGCAGAATGCTAGAAATTACTGAGCATGCGGGAGGACGTATCGTTAATCGAGACCGCATGTGGCATTATACGGAAGGCTTGAAAAATTGGGATCCTATTTGGCCAAATCACGGTATTCGAATTTTGCCTGGACCTTCATCATTATGGTTTGATGCGGAGGGCAATCGATTTGGCGCGCCGAATTTTCCAGGTTTTGATACGTTAAGTACGTTAGAAGCCATTCAAAAAACAGGCTATGATTACTCGTGGTTTATTTTAACTGAAAAAATTATTGAAAAAGAGTTTGCATTATCAGGCTCTGAGCAAAATCCTGATTTAACAAATAAAAGCATTAGTGATGTTCTAAAACGTGTTTTGCCAGGTCCACCTGCTCCGATTCAAGCATTTAAAAATCATGGTGAGGACTTTGTTATTGCGAATGATTTAAAGGAGCTAGTTGACGGGATGAACAAATTGGTGGGCAATGAGCGTCTTGATTTTATGAAAGTAAAGGAGCAAATTTTAGCAAGGGATCGTGAAATGGACAATAAGTTTACAAAGGACTTACAGGTTAATGCTATTCACGGCGCAAGAAACTATATTGGTGATAAAATTGTGCGCGTTGCGAAGCCCCATAAAATATTAGATCCAAAAAATTGGCCTCTTATTGCGGTACGATTAAACATTTTAACACGTAAAACATTAGGAGGCTTACAGACAAATTTGGATGGTGCTGTGTTGGGCATGGATGGTCAGCCTATACCGGGTTTATTTGCTGCTGGGGAAGTGAGTGGCTTTGGTGGTGGTGGTGTACATGGTTACCGTGCTTTAGAAGGGACATTTGTTGGTGGTTGTTTATTTAGTGGACGGCAAGTAGGGCGTTACTTGGCGAAAGGAAATTTAGAAAGCTCCGGTGAGAGAAGAAGCCGCTCTGATACAAGGGAGAATTACTCGGGTAAAAGGAGTAACCCGCACATAGATGGAAGTGAAAAGCTGTAAAAGTAATACGAATTTTAGAATATGAAAGAGCATCTCCCGCAAGTGGACGATGCTCTTTTTTATTATAATGAAGAATTTTGAACATCAGCGATTTTAGTGATTTGTTCTTCAATCTGCTCTTTTGTCCAACCATTTTCTTCAACGAAGAAGTTACGTTCTGCGCGACGGCAATCGTCTGAACAGCTGCGCATATAAAAGGCCTCGTGCTTTTCCTCGCACAGCATTAATTTATGGCATTCAGGATTTGCACAGTTTGTATAACGTTCTGTCGGTTCACCAGTGAAGAAATCCTTGCCGACAATCACATGCTCAACCTGATTAATCGGTACACTACGACGTCTATCAAAGACAAACATTTGTCCATCCCATAGTTGCCCTTTTACCTCAGGGTCTTTAGCATACGTGGCAATTCCACCGTGTAACTGACCAACACTTTCCCCATAGCCTTCACGTTTTAACCAACCAGAGAATTTTTCACAGCGAATACCGCCTGTGCAGTAAGTTAAAATCTTTTTACCATCAAATTCTTCCTTATGAGCCTCCATCCAAGCGGGTAGGTCACGGAAATTTTCAATATCTGGACGTATGGCACCGCGGAAGTGTCCAAGGTCAAACTCATAATCATTACGTGCATCAATAATTACCGTATGATCTTCCTGCATACGTTCCATAAATTCCTTTGGTGATAAATAATCTCCTGTTATTTCTAAAGGATTAATATCATTTTCTAAACCGAGATGTACAATCTCTCGGCGAGGTCGCACATGCATTTTTTTAAAGGCATGCCCTTCAGCTTGATCTATTTTCCACATAGTATCGCTAAAACGTGGGTCGGCCTTCATGTGATTCATGTAAGCCTCGGTTTGCTCGACTGTACCAGAAACAGTTCCATTAATTCCCTCGTATCCAACTAAAATACGCCCAAGAAGCCCAAATTCGTTACAAAGTGCTAAATGCTCTTCTGCAAATGCCGCAGGATCTTCAATAGCTATATATTTATAATAAAGTAATATACGATAGTCTTTCTGTGTCATAATACTTAACCACCTTCAAATCAATATTCGTCATTAAATATAGCATATCAAGTGCAAATTTGCGTAGGATAGAAGGAGTTTTCTAAAAAAACACGAATAGTACATAGTGAATGACTATTCATATTTGGGGGTGTTAGGATGGAATTTTCAACGATTACATTAGAAAAATTAGAACGACGTGCAACATTAACATTAAATCGACCACATGCCATGAACGCTATGGACGATGTGATGATGCGTGAACTAGCAGAATGCTTTGAAGCACTACAGCAAGAGCAAGAAATACAAGTTCTCGTTATTCGCGGGGAAGGAAAAGTCTTTTCAGCAGGTGGCGATATTAAAGCAATGCTAGATCCAAATAAGCCACTGAACATTAATGAGGCAATGGTTTATTTAACACGTATTGTCAAAGCATATTACCAGCTACCGATGATCGTCATTGCGGCAGTTCATGGAGCATCAGCTGGATTAGGCTTTAGTCTAGCGTTAGGGGCTGACATAGTTGTGGCATGTGAAAATAGTAAACTCGCTATGAATTTCATAGGTATAGGGCTCGTACCTGATGGTGGCGGTCATTTCTTTATGAAGGAACGTGTGGGTACTGTCAAAGCTAAACAAATGATTTGGGAAGGCAAGGTATTAACTGCATCGGAAGCACATGATGAAGGGTTAATTGACTACGTTGCACCAGATGGGACTGTTTTTGCGATTACGGACCAACTAGTTGGAAAAATGCTTGCTTCTCCAATTGCATCGATGATTATGACTAAAAAAATTCTACATGCTCAAAATTTACCTCAATTAGAGAGTATTTTATCGATGGAAGCAGCGGGACAAGCAGCAATGCGTAAAACGGCTGATCATTTAGAAGGAATTCATTCATTTGTAGAGAAAAGAGCGCCTGTTTTTGTAGGAAAATAAAGTGAAACTTTAATCAGTAGGGGGGTTCTGCATCCGCACTGATTATTAGTCTTCGCCAATGGGGCATTTACGGGCAGTCAATTCAAAGTAGTAAAAGGCGCGTAGTAAAGTTTACTACGTGCCTTTTACTAGCCACTGTTAGACATGGAATAAGATTAATTTTCCTGAGGCATTAACAAGACGATGAGTTTTGTTGGCAACACCTTTTTCCATGATTTGCTGTTGACCGTTAATTTTTGCAGCCTCATCGTTTTCGAATGTCCAAGTTTCATCAAATAATGTTTCCCCAGTTTGTTCGAAAGCGGTAAAACGATAATTCTTCATACAAACCCCACCTTTTACTTAAATATAATTCCATTATACATAGAAGGTTTATAAACTTCACGGTAAAACTAGCGAATATTTTGATAAATTACGAAATTTGTGGAAAAAATAAGGCAATACTATTGATGTGATAAATATTCTATGAATACATTTCTCATCAAGCGAGAAGTATGATAAAATAGAACAAATATTCGGTTTTGGCGTGATTCACGGATGTTTCAGCATAAAAAAGAGACAGAGAGCGATTGTAAAATGATTTAGTAGCAACTTTGATGTGCTAAATACTACTTTGCGAGTGATAAAAGATTGCACTAGTAAAAAAAGCTGGACATTGTGACGTCAAGGTATAAATTATCTATTACTTGAGGTGATTGGATGTCAGAAATTCGTTTTTTCCATATGGCAGATTTACATTTAGATAGTCCATTTAAGGGCTTATTTGGTTTACCTGATTATAATTTTAAAAAAATTCGAACAAGTACTTTTGAAGCCTTTGATAAAATTATTCAGAAAGCCATTCAGGAGAAACCTGATTTTTTACTGATTGTCGGTGATATATATGATGGTGAAAATCGTAGTTTACAGGCACAAAGAAGATTTCAAGAGGCAATGGAAAAACTCTTTCAGCATAATATTCCTGTCATTTTAAGCTATGGTAATCACGATCATTTAAATGGTGCTTGGACGCGCTTTGCCTTACCTAGCAATGTTTATGAGTTACCGGCTGAGACGAGTGTTGTACAGTTAAACATACGTGGTCAACAAGTTAATATTTATGGCTTCAGTTATGGTGAACGCCATATAAAGACAGCAATGATTGATAGTTATCCTGTTGCACAGGACCAGCATGTTATTCATATTGGTATGCTTCATGGTAGTGAGGCTAGCGATACAACACATGATGTTTATGCCCCTTTCACCAAAGATCAACTTCTTGAAAAAAACTATCATTACTGGGCTTTAGGACATATTCATAAACGACAACATTTACACCAAAATCCACCGATTGTTTATCCCGGCAATATTCAAAGCCGACATCGGAAAGAGCAGGGAGTAAAAGGCTTCTATGATGTAACCTTATCCCAAAACACTACTGACATGGAATTTGTACCGACATCTGCTGTTGTTTATAACACGGTAGAGGTGGATTGTACGAATGTGTTTCATGCCAATGAACTACTAAGAAAATGTGAAGAAGCACTAACGCACAATCGATTAGAGTATGGGGCATCTGTTGTTGAGCTCCACTTAAAAAATATAGATGAACAATCACAATCTTTATTTGAACATGCCACAGTAGATACATGGCTAGAAACTATTCGAGAAGCAGAGGATGGGATTGAACCGATGTGCTGGGTGCAAAAGCTCATGTTACATCAATCGTCAGCATCGTATGAGCATACTGCCGCAACTGAATCTGTAATGAACTTAATGGAGCAATGGGATATTTCGGAATGGAAGGATATTTTAAAGGATCTGTATCAACATGCTGGTGGTGCAAGACTAATTGAGCCTTTAACAGAGCAGGATATAAAAAAATTAATGCACAACGCACAAGAGTTATTAGCAGAAGAAATTCAAAGGGTGTGAATAGCATGCTAACGATACAAAAAATCCGAATTTATGGCTTTGGTAAGCATGAAAACATCACAATCTCCTTACATGAAGGTGTTACCATTTTTTATGGTATGAATGAGGCGGGCAAAACCACTATTCAACAGTTTATTTTACAAATGCTTTTTGGTTTTCCTACGAGGCAACAGGTGCAACGTAAATATGAGCCAAAGATATCTACTAAATTTGGTGGCCAGCTTACGATTTGGCATCCGTCCTATGGGCAATGCACCATAGAACGTGTTAAAGGGAAGGCAGTTGGCGATGTTACAGTTTATCTGGAAGACGGGACAACAGGGCATGAAGAGCTTCTAGCAAAACTATTATATGGCTATTCAAGAGCATCCTTTGAGTCAATTTTTTCCTTTTCATTACATGAGCTACAGGGCATTGAAAAAATGTCAGAGGAAGAGTTGACGCATTTATTACTTGCTTCTGGGACAACAGGGATTCAGCAGTTATCGTCTTTAGAAAAGAAATTGGACAAAGATGCTAGTGAGCTTTTTAAAAAATCTGGTAAGGTGCCACTGATTAATCAAAAATTAGAACATTTAAAAAAGCTGGAACGCACAATTAAACAAGAACAAGACAATATTCAGACCTTTGAGGATAAGTTATTGCAATTACAACAACTCGCCCAAAGGCTAGAAGGTTTATATAGGCAGCAAAAAACGCAGCAGCAAAATTGGCAACAGCTAACAATTCTTAAGCAGGCAATGCCACTTATGAAACAGCAAAAGGCTTTTGAGCAGATGCTAAAAAGCTACGAACATGTGCAATTTCCACCAGAAGGGATCCGGCGTTATGAGCAATTAAAGGATCGGCTTGTGCATGAAATACTACAAATCGAACAATTGAAGGAGCAGTATCAGGCATTACAAAATAAACTGCAGTTAACAGTGGACGAGCAAACTATTTCTGAAATGTCTCGACTTTTGAATAAAGAAGCAACATGGAATCAGGTAGTTGTGAAGGAACAGAACTTAATGGACGAGCTGTATTTACTTGAACAAGAAATAGAAGCACAGTTTCGTTTATTAGGTGTACAGGAAAAAACAGCACAGGATATTTTGCTTGAGGAAACAGTATCATTACAGCAAGAGGAACAATTTCAACGGCAGTTAAGCCTATTAGAAGAAGCGGAAGAAGAGCTAAAATTTCATCTGCGTTCGTTAGAACAAGTACATGCAGAATTAGATACAATCGCTCAACAGCAACAACAGCTTAAACAGGAGTCATTATCCACTGAGGAAGAACATATTTTAGCACAGTGGCCCCAGCGTAAGCGAAAGCTTGAACAGTTGCGTTTGGGAAGGTCACAACGCTCGAAACAGCAACAACCAAGTGTTTTCATATTCATAATGTTAGCAATAAGTGTACTTGCGTTTATTTATGGTGTTTTGGAAAAAAATATGGCTGTAATGGTCATAGGTGCGATTATGTCGCTGTTCATTACCTTATATTTAAAATTTGCTAGACAAGCACATGAAGCACCAAGTAAACAACATAGTCAGCAAATACGTGAATTAGAGCAGGAGGAGAATATTGCTCAGACCATACTGCTAAAAAAACAAAGACTTGAGGATCGATGGTTACATGTAAATGAGCAACAGCAAGAAAAAGAACGACAATATGTAAAACTTGAATATAAAATTCAGCAGGCTGAGCTGGTGATTGAAGAAGCCACTCTGTCGCTTCAACAATTTTTAGGGCGCTATAAGCTAGAGGGGAATGTACCAAAAACACTATTACCAGAGCTGTTTATGCGCATACGTAGTGTTCAAGAGTTGGTAGCGAAGAAGAAGAGTACATGCACCCTTCTACAAACGATACAAGCGGAGAAAAATGAGCTAGTAGAACAAGCACAGCGAGTGTTAAAGGCGGAATATAGTGAGCAGGAAATTTTTATGCATTTACGCACTGCACTCCTTACTTTGCAACAGGAGCAGCAAATGTCCCAACAAACAAAAGAGCAGTTGGCTAGCCTTCAAACCAAAATTCAAAGTGTGCAATCTCATATAGAGAACTATGAGTCTGAAGTTACTCAGTTATTTAATGCTGCGAATGTTCAATCAGAGAAGGTTTATTATGAAATTCATGAACAATTTGAGCAACAGCAAAAAATAAAGACAGAACTTCAAGCAATTCAGAGTCAGCTAGTCTCACTGGATGTAGACAACAAACAATCATTAATAGACGAAGAACAGCTTACTGAACAACTCCTTGCTTTAGAGGAGGAGAGAGGCGCAATGCAGTTAGCAATAGATCATTGCTTGGAACAACGAGCGACACTACAAATTCAGAAAGAGAATCTTCTAAATGACGAGAAATATGGTCAATTGCTTCAACAGTTTGAACAAGAGAAATCAGTGTTGCAGCAGCTGATTGGGCAATGGGCTGCAAAAAAAGCATTGACTACTGCGATACACGAAACATTATTCCGCTTAAGGGAAGAAAAATTACCTCATGTTTTGACAGAGGTTAATGCAATGTTTAATTTGTTAACAGGTGGACGTTACGATCAGCTTCTAATTAATGATGAAGGCTATTTTGTTGCACACGATGTTTCAGGATTACGTTATCAAATGGCAGAATTGTCACAGGCAACAAAGGAGCAAGCTTATATTTCGTTGCGCATGGCACTGGCCAAAACGCTTACAGCTTCTGCCCCTTTTCCATTTATTATGGATGATCCTTTTGTCCATTTTGATCGAAACCGTACAGACAAAATGGTACAATTAATGAAAGAAGTAGGATATGAACGTCAAATTTTATATTTTACTTGCCATGACGCGATGCTCGAACATTGGCAGAAAGACCAAATTGTCGATGTAGGAGCACTAGCAAATGAAAGGGGAGTGGCGTCAACATGAAGGGTATTACGACGCTCCAGGTTGGAGAATCGGTTGATCAATTTTTATTAATTAAACAAGCGACAAAAGGGGTTACCACAGTTGGGAAGCCATTTATGTCACTGTTATTACAAGATAAAAGTGGAGATATTGAGGCGAAGCTATGGGATACAAATGAAGATCACGAAAAAATGTATCAAGCTGAGGCAATTGTACGTGTGGGTGGAGAAATTCATGACTACCGTGGCAAAAGTCAATTGCGTATAAAAGCGATCCGTGTAGCAAAACCAGAGGAGGGAATTGCTATTAATGATTTAGTTCCTTCCTCAGCAACTCCAAAAGAACAATTATATGAAGAATTGACACAATTTTTCTTTGATATTAAAAATCCGAATATATCACGAATTACCAGAGCAGCTATTAAAAAACATCAGGATGCTATTTTAGTTTATCCAGCTGCAACAAAGAATCATCATGATTATGCATCAGGCTTACTGGATCATATGGTGTCAATGTTGAAGCTTGGTAAAGCTATTGCTGATCTATATCCTACATTAAATAGAGATTTGTTATATGCAGGAATTATTTTGCACGATATTGGCAAGGTTGTTGAGTTATCAGGGCCTGTTGCAACAGTGTACACTGTTGAGGGGAATTTACTTGGCCATATCACTATTATGGTTAATGAAATTGCCAAGATTGCTAGTGAACTAGAGATCGAGGGCGAAGAAGTAATGCTATTGCAACATATGGTACTATCCCACCATGGTAAAGAAGAATGGGGAAGCCCGAAAAAACCAATGATTCAAGAAGCGGAAATCTTGCATTACATTGATAATATTGATGCAAAGATGAATATGCTAACACGAGCACTTGGTAAAACTGCGCCAGGTGAATTTACTGAGAGACTTTTCCCGCTAGATAATCGATCATTTTATAAGCCGACTATTAATTAATGTAGATTTGGGTCTCATCACGGTTGGGGGATGATTGTAAAAGAGATGTGATGCTTGATCTCTTCAATCAAAAAATGAAATAGCATTCACAATGAATCCTTTTCATTTGCTTCAATAGATGTATTTACAAGAAATCTTTATTTCAAAGAAACAGCATATAAAAAGGGTTACGCCTGTATCAGCGTAACCCTTTTTCATATAGTACTATAATAACTATTTAGATTCTTTTTCAGTATCTTCAGCGTTATCTTTTTCTTCTTTACTTTCTTTAGCTGCTTTTTCTTCAGCTTTTTTAGCTTCTTCTTCAGCTTTTTTAGCTAGTTCTTCACTTGTTGTTGAAAGGTCTTCTATAGCTGCTTTGAAATCTTTATCAGATGTTTTTACATCAGCGTCCTTCGCTAGATTTGCAACGATATCTTTAAGGATCTGCTTATCTTCACCTGTATTCGTTAACTTAGCTAGCATTTGTGAACTAATATTATCTTTTTCTTCTTTATATGAGCCAACATCTTTTACATCACGCTTGTCCGTGATTTCAATAATGTGGTAACCGAAGCTTGTTTTTACAGGCTCACTTAATGTATTTTTCTCTAGGGCATATGCAGCATCATTAAATTCATCTACCATTGTGCCAACAGAGAACCAGCCTAGCTCTCCGCCTTTTTCAGCAGAGCCAGTATCAGTTGAGTATTCTTTTGCTACATCCGCAAAAGCAGCGCCGCCTTTAATTTTGGCAATGACTTCGTTAGCTGTTTTTTCATCTGCCACTAAAATATGACGACCATTTAACTCTGTTTTCATTTGTTCATAATATTTTTTTACATCTTCTTCTTTAATAGCTTTATCTTTTAAAGCCTTTTCTTGAAGAAGTTGGAATCGTAAAGTTTCTTTAAAGCTTTCTTCAGTTAAGCCACTTTGTTGCAAAACTTGGTCAAAGTTATCTCCAAATTGTGTAGCCATTTTGTCATAAGCTTCTTGGATTTCTTTATCTGTTACTTCATATTTATCAGCTAATAATTTTTCAGACACCATTTGTTGTATTACAAATGAGCCTGTTAAAGTTTTTGCTGTTTCATTAAAGTCAGCAACTGAAATGTCGCCTGCTTTTGAAGTAACAACCGTTTCCTTGTCTCCTCCGCTACAAGCACCAAGTGCTAATACCGAAGCAGCTAATGTTACAGATAAAACTGTCTTTTTCATAGTAGATATTCTCTCCTAACGTGGTTTCGTCCATTGCTTACTATAACATAAACGTATTAAAAACAAAATGGTTCCCCCCTTGAGTATAGCCTATATTTCAAATTTTGAAGCGCATAGGATATAGAAAAGAAAGGGGGTGAAGTTATGGGCAGCGGAGGATACGGCGGCGGTGGCGGCGGCGGCTATGGTTCAGGCTCAGGCTCAAGCTTTGCTTTAATAGTTGTGTTATTTATTTTATTAATTATTGTTGGTGCAGCGTTCCTATACTAATTGATAAAGTAAAACTTCATTCTGAGGGGGCTTCATTTCCCTCTTCCTAAAGGATAGAGGAACACAAGCTAAAACCTTCACATCCTGTGAAAACGCTTGTGTGATCAACATCCTAGTGGCCCGAACCAATCGGGCATTTACTGGAAGTCGCTCCCAACCTAACTACTCTCGTTTACCCCTAGCAGTTTGAAGTCTAGTCTTACTGTCAGTTATGTGTGGGGGAAAATGAAAAAAAGCTAAGGGTATCTCCTTAGCTTTTTTTTACAATATAGGCATTCGCGCCGCACGCTTAAGGTCACGTCCAGAAAATAAGATTGGTCAGAACGCGTTGTTACATGTGGTGTCAAACTTACTCCATGCAAGTGGACGGACCGTGGATATACTTTTCTTTCTAACTATACTGCATATAAAATTTCGATATAGAATGAGACAAGTAAAATTGTAATTAGTATATTTATAGTTCGGAATATTTTTGGATGTTTTTCTTCGGGAATTTCACGTCGCATGCACAGTGCATATGTCATGCGGTTGATTTGAAATAAATAGAATACCGAGAATAGAACTACAATCATTAATAGCAAGTCTATTCCTCCCCTCTTTCAGTATTAATAGCATATCAAAAAACGTCAATAAAACACAAGTACAAGCAATTTAGTGAATAGTGGGTGGCACTAAAATTTCATAGCCCTTTGGTGTTTCTTCAATTTGGGAGTCTTTAGGTGAATTTAATAAATATTTCACATACAAAATATCAATTAAACATAGGCTACAATGGTAAGCTAAAAGCAATGTACCATAATGGGTATACGCAGGGAATAGCAGTGTCCCTATTAAAATGCTTGTATTTATAACAATAAATGGCGTGAGTAAAGCTAAAATATAACGATTTTTCGATAAAGGTTCATGAATACGCATGTGTAGAACAGGAATAACATAAAATTGGGTACGCACACGCAATTTTAAATGCTGACGTAAATCATACAATGCTAGAAAGTGAAAGAATTTATGAATTGGATAAAGTGCTAATATAGCAATAACAAATAGCCAAAACAAATGATCTGTATAGTGCTCGTCATTAAATAAATTAAATGTCACATAGGAAAGAGAAAAGACGGTTAAAAAAACAAATACAGCCATTATTATAATACGTGTTGTTCCGTAATGATGTTCTAGGTTTAAAATTTTCCAACAATGCATAGTTTATCAACTCCTAAATAGAACGGGTCCTATTTAATGTAAATTGATTTTTGTTAGAATGCAAGAAAAAGGAGGTATCTCAGAAATTTCTGAAATACCTCTTTTAGCATGTATTTTAACTGCTTTCAGCGGAAGTCAGTAATTTGCCGAGTAACTGCCCGTAAAAGCCCGCTTGGCTCTCACTTTCATCCCTTTACAGTTGAACGTTCTTCCATTGTGTCAAAGGAATCACGGAAGTGTTGGAAGGAACGCTCAAAGATGTCGATGAAGTCCTCTCCATATATATTGCGAATAACAGCCATAACATCTAAAAATTCTGGGAAGCGACCATATAAGTCTTTTAAAGCTAACGAGCCTTCGAGCACAGAATGATAAGTATTATGATAATTACTGTTCATTTCAACAATAAGTTCTGTACCTGCTTCTGTTAACTCGACATACGTATTACGTTTGTCGTCATCCCGCTTTGAAAACTTTAGGAATCCACGCTCTTCTAACTTCTTTGAAAAATTAAATGCTGTTGAAACGTGCATAACCCCAAATTTTGCTACATCGGAAATTGAAGCCCCTTTTAAATGATACGAAATCCATAAAATGTGATGTTCGTTAATATTTAAATCGTAGGGTTTAATCCATTGCTGCCAATCTTTTTCAACCGCTTTCCATAAGGCTTTTGATAATTGCGCAATTCTTTGACTATAAAGCATCGCTTCTTTTTGAGTATATAATTCCTCTGACAAAGCCATCACCTACTGCTTTCTTTAACATTTTAAAAATATTATAGCAATAAAGAAAAAAAGTTTAAAGTTAGAAAAATTAAAAAATTGAAAAGTGGTTAAAAAATGATATTATAGCAATTGTTTTTAATAAAAATATAGATTTTTTGATGGTTTGTAAGGACTTTAGTCTATAACTTTTTCTTTTGATTTTTTCCCATTTTCTGTGATTTGCGCAACATTCTTCTCGATTTCGTTTATTGAATTCTGTAATGCTTCTATTTCTTGTTGTAAGTTATTCTTTGATGGCTCGATTTCTTCTGTAAATGTAGCAATTGTTTGTTTTAAATCATTTACTATTTGTGGTATATTATTTTTCACTTCATTTGTTAGTGAATTAACAGAATGTTTCACTGTATCTACTTGCTGCTTTACATCTAAAAGTTTGTCCTTTGTACTTTCAGCATTTGCTCGCAAATTAGCACGTAATTGCTGTCCTGATTGAGGAGTTGAAAAAAGTACAGCGATTGTCCCGCCAACGATCCCAGCTGCTAGTCCAAATAAAAATGGTTTTGCTTTCATATCGAATACCTCATTTCTGTAATTGTCATGTGTTATCTACTATTAAACCATGAAATGCTCATATACAAAAAGAAAAAAGAAACTAAACGAGTGATTTTGTATCACGGTTTAGCTTCCTTTGTTAGATTAACGTGCATTTTCTAGCCTTATGCACCTTTTTATTACATTGAAATAGCTGTATTGAATTTAGAACGTCTCACTAATTTTGTAACTATAGGATAAATAATTGTAAAAGCGATGACATTAAATGCCACAGCAGGTAATACAACACCTACAAATAGAACAGTGAATGTTGCACCAACATTTGCGTTGAACACAAAAAGTGCTACTGCTAAAAAGACAGCTCCAGATAAAATTGTTCCTAAACCAACTAAGCCAGCCGATACTACGAAATTGTTTACCAATTTTTTTAGTACAAGTAAGGCAATTAAAAAGACAAAGCCTGTAACTGCTTTATCGATAATATTGGGAACAAGACCGGCAGGAAACGTTGTAAACAATCCTGAAAGTACACCTGTTACTAAAGAAAGTAAAAACGTTTCTTTAACAGTAGGGAACAATAAAATGCCAATAAACATCATTGTTAGCATGAAATCAGGCTTCATGCCGTTTACCATACCTGGTGTAACTACATAAAGGGCAGCACCGACACCAACTAAAAGTGCCATTAAAACTAAATTCTTTGTATTCATTTCTAATCTCTCCTCGTCTAAGCTAATCTATTTGTCTCCTAACGTGTCCTCATGACCGTTAGCGAAACTTATTTGTGATTGTACGATAAATACATTTAAATTGCAATACAACAAGTGTATCAGGGTTGCAATACTGAATGACCAATATCAGGATGTTGTTGCCACTGCCGCTTCGCTTTCGCGCAAAAAACATCGTGTTGCTGACGCTACGTTGGCACTGCGCTTTCGCACATAAAACATCTGCCGCTGCCGCTGCGCTTTCGCGTAAAAAACATTTGTTGACCCAATGCCTCGGCATAATTGATTTAAAGATTGGCTTTAATGCTTTCTGCAACCTCAGTTAATTGCTCTGGTGTATATTTTTGTGTTTGCCAATTTAAGCCCAAGCCTTCTTTTTCATCGTAACGCGGAATAAAATGTAAATGGTAGTGGAAAACAGTTTGACCAGCTGCAGCACCATTATTATTAATTGTATTCAGTCCAATTGGATTAAAAGCAGCTTTAATAGCATTTGCAACTTTCGGTGCTACTGCATATAAATTGCTAGCCACAGCCTCAGGCATTTCGAATAGATCCTTGCAGTGATGTTTTGGAATTAATAGTGTATGACCTTTTGCTACAGGTGAAATGTCCGTAAATGCATAGACATGTTCGTCTTCATAAATTTTTGTACTTGGAATAGATCCATCAATGATTTTGCAAAATAGGCAATCGCTCATTCGAAAATTCCCCCTTATTTTATATGTAAATACATTCTATCACACTCATAACTGTATCATTTGCTAATTTTTGATAAAATATAAACAAGAAGAGGAGTGAGGGCATGACGGTATTAGAAGTACAACATGTGACAGGTGGTTATACAAGAAAGCCTGTAATTAAAGATTTATCATTTACGATTGAAAAAGGAGAGCTTGTTGGCTTAATTGGCTTGAACGGTGCTGGTAAAAGTACGACGATTAAGCATATTATCGGAACGATGCTTCCAAAAGAAGGAGACATTCGTTTAAATGGTGTGACGTTAAAGGAAAATACGGACAAGTATCGTACAGCATTTTCCTATATTCCTGAAACACCTGTATTATATGATGAGTTAACATTACGTGAACATTTAGAATTAACCGCAATGGCTTACGGGCTAGATGAAGCAACACTTGCAGCTCGTTCACAATTATTATTAAAGGAATTTCGAATGGAAAAACGACTGAATTGGTTCCCATCACATTTCTCAAAAGGGATGCGTCAAAAGGTTATGATTATGTGCGCCTTTTTAGTCAACCCAAGTCTTTACATTATTGATGAGCCTTTTGTGGGACTCGACCCGCTTGGCATTCAATCATTGCTTGATCAAATGGATGAAAAGAAAAAAGAGGGCGCTTCTATATTAATGTCCACACATATTTTATCGACCGCTGAAAAGCATTGTGACCGTATAATTTTATTGCACGACGGACGTGTGCGAGCACAAGGGACAATGGAGGATCTACGCAAGGCATTTGCGATGCCACATGCGACATTAGATGACTTATATATTGCAATGACAAAGGAGCGCGACCATGAAGAACTTGCGTGATGTATGGTCCTCTCGCTTCATGCATTATATAGGTGAAGTGCAAAAATATATGCGATTTATTTTTACGGGGCATATAGCGATTGTACTAGTATTTCTTATGGGAGCAGGGGGCTATCAATATAGTGAATGGCTGAAAATGGTTCAGCCTGATTTTCCGGCAGAGGTAATAATTGCAGTGGTAGTGGGGATTTTACTAGCATTTAGTCGTCCAACTTCACTTTTGAGAGAGCCTGACCAAGTGTATTTATTACCTTTAGAATCAAAAATGTCACAGTATTTTAAAAAGGCATTAGCGTGGACGTTTTGGTCACAGGTTTGGGTTGTGGCAATTGTTTATATCGTTAGTATTCCTTTATTAAAAGCTGTTACTGAATTAACAACATTTGAAGTTTGGGCAGTGTTCTTCCTTATTATTATATTGAAGTATTTGAGCGTTCAGGGTGAATATAGCTATCGTTATAGTGAACGTGGTCAAATGATTTGGGTGGACAGGCTAATTCGAGCTGTTATCTTTGGTGTTGCTGTGTACATGGGGCTTCATATGCAACTTCTTTTAGCGATTGTTGCAGTGGCTATTATGTGTGTGTATATTGTCATATTTAGAAAAAAATGTGCTGGTGAGCCTGTGCCGTACGAGCATTTTGTGAAGCTAGAACAAAATCGCATGATGAGTTTCTATCGTTTTGCTAATTATTTCACAGACGTTCCACATTTACGTGGCAGCATCCGTCGTCGTGGTTGGCTTGACTGGCTTTATAAATTTGTGCCATACAAGAAGGGCAATGCTCAAAAGTACTTGGTGTTCCGGACATTTGTGCGTACAGACGATCATTTTTATTTATGGCTACGCTTAACAGCAATTTCAGCTGTTATTGCAGCTTTTGTAGATATTCCTGTAGTTACGTGGATTGTTGCAGGTGCATTGAGTTTTGCTACAACGATACAGCTAAAGCAGGCATTATTATCAAGCGGTGAATTCCGCATGGACATGCTTTATCCATTGCCAGATGGAGCGCGAAAGCTTGCGGTCAAACAAATTGTACGTCTCGCAATGATTGTTCAAGCTATTATTGTTGGTCTATGTGGAGTCACACAGCCAATGTTTTATGTAACCTTTATTATAATTTTGGTTGTAAGTGAATTGACTGCTAAGATCTCAAAACCTTAATATGGTTAATTTAAAATTATAAAAGCTCATTTCTCCTATTCTTTGATTGGGAAAATGAGCTTTATTTTTTATTCTACAAATTGATAGTCTAGTGCGGCTGTTAATAATACTTTTGCCGCTACGAGCATACCTTTTTCATCTATATCGAATTTTGGATGATGATGTGGGGCATATTCAGCTGGTTCGGCTCCGGTAAAGAAGAATGTACCTGGCTTTTCTTCTAAGTAGTAAGCGAAATCTTCGGCCCCCATAGTTGCTTCAATCTCTACCACATCGCAAATATCCTGTGCAATATTACGCACGAATAGTGTTTCCTTTTCATGATTTACAACTGCAGGGTAGCCACGACGGTAATCAAGTTCAATTGTACAATCATGGGCAATTTCTGTACCTTGGATAACCCGTTTAAACTCACGCTCCATCGTTTCACGAACATCCTTATTAAACGTTCTAATTGTTCCATTTAAATAGGCTGTATCGGCAATAATATTGTCGGCATTAGATGCTACGAATGAACCAACTGATAAAACAGCCGATTCCGTCGGATCAACTCTACGGGCGACAAGTTGTTGTAAATTCATAACAAGTTGAGAGCCAATAACGATAGCATCCTTTGTTTGATGCGGATGAGCACCGTGACCACCCTTACCTTGAATTTTTATTTCAAAACTATCAACAGCGGCCATCGCCGGACCTACGCGGTAACCAATCATACCTGTTGGATGGCTGGAAGATAGATGTGTACCAAAAATAGCATCAACTTCGTTCAAAGCTCCAGCCTGTACCATACCAATCACCACCTGGATCAGCCTCTTCGGCATGCTGATGAATTAAAACATATTCTCCAGCTAATTCATCGCGCATTTCCCACAAAAGCTTACCGATAATTAATAAAGTAGCTGTATGACCATCATGCCCGCAAGCATGCATTACGCCAGGCACAGTTGATTTGTAAGGTACATCTTTTTCATCTTGTATAGGAAGTGCATCAAAGTCTGCTCGTAAAGCAATCGTTTTACCAGGCTTGCTTCCTTTAATCCGTGCAATCAGACCATAACCACTGACATTAGCTTCCACCGGCACGCCTAACTTTTTATAAAATTGAATAATATAGTTTGTAGTTTCTTGCTCCTGAAAGCTTAGCTCCGGATGCATATGTAGATGACGGCGAATAGCCACCATTTCATCAAAATGTGCATCAACCTTTTCACGTAGATGTTGGTTCATAGTAAACCTCCTTAAATAGAATGTATTACCAATATAATAGAAGTGAATACTCGCGCGTGCTGGGAGAATATCCGCGGAAGAGGAGCAAATATCCGCGCTCCTCGTGGGAATATCCGCGGAAGAGAAGCAAATATCCGCGCTCCGTGAGAATACTCGTGAAAGAGAAGCAAATACCCTCAAGCTTAAAAACTAAGCTTCGTCTTCTTCCTTCGGGGCAACACTATAGGTTGTGACATAGGAAGCTGCTGAGAAAATATTTTGCTGATTCACACCTGTTGGCTCTTTACGTTCTGCGTGCGCTGATGTAAAGGCCTTTGAGCTTTTCCATGCTTCGAACGAATGAGGACCGTTCCATTGTGTCATTACAATGTATGTTTCACTATTTATTGGACGTAGTAGTCGAAATGCTACAAAGCCTGGCTCATCTTCTATAGCACGTGCTCGATTTAAAAAGCGATGTTCAAAAACGGGTCGACCTTCATCGGTAACGGGAATATTGTTGAAGACAAAGAAGCCGCGTTCTTCTAAATTATTTACTGAATCTAGTACTTCAAACTTCCGTGGTGTCGTAAATACAGATTTCCCTTCTGTTTCATGTATAAGCACAGAGTTTCCTTCTCCGTGTATTAAAATCATCTTCTCGTTTGGATATTTATTTTTTAACTGTTCTAAAAAATCACCTGTGCCCGAAGTTAAATAAATATACATAAATTTGCCCTCCTTATGAATGTTCAAAATATAGTGTAATTATCTCCATTTAAGTGTAAGTCAAAAGCTTTGTCAAAAAAGAATGCTCTTAGAAAGAACAATTTTATGACATTTCACTAGGAAAACTATACAATAACAGAGGAAGCGTTTACTATTGAAAACGGATATCAATAATAACAGAATAAACAAGTGAATTTTACGATATGAATTTTATTGAGGGGAAGGAACTATTCATGACAACTTTTAATGATACTCTTCTACGTGCTGCACGAGGGGAAAGAACGGAGCATACACCAGTTTGGTATATGCGACAAGCAGGACGCTCTCAGCCAGAATATCGTGCAATTAAAGAAAAGTACTCCTTAGAGGAAATTACACATCAACCTGAGCTTTGCGCGTATGTAACGCGTTTACCAGTTGAAAATTACAATGTTGATGCAGCAATTTTATACAAAGATATAGTAACACCTCTTCCGGGTATTGGGGTAGATGTGAAAATCAAAGCAGGCGTAGGTCCTGTCATTTCAAACCCTATTCGCTCAGTCGCTGATATAGAAAAACTAGGCGAATTCAATGCGAAAGAGCATACACCATACGTTTTAGAAACGATAAAAATGTTAACAGAGGAACAACTAAATGTACCTTTAATCTGTTTTGCAGGTGCGCCATTCACTCTTGCAAGCTATATGATTGAAGGAGGTCCTTCAAGAAACTATAATAAAACAAAGTCATTTATGGTATCAGAGCCTCAAGCTTGGTTTGCATTAATGGACAAGTTAGCTGACATGATTATTTCTGATGTTTCTGCCCAAGTCGAAGCGGGTGCAAAGGCGATTCAAGTTTTCGACTCTTGGGTTGGTGCTTTAAATGTTGAAGATTATCGTGTTTTCATTAAACCAATTATGACACGTATTTTTGCCGAGTTGAAAAAAGAAAATGTGCCACTAATTCAGTTTGGTGTTGGTGCAAGTCATTTAGCGAAAGAGTGGAATGATTTACCAATCGATGTTGTTGGCCTAGATTGGCGTTTACCAATTAAAGAAGCACGCATAAACGGGATTACAAAACCAGTTCAAGGTAACTTAGATCCATCGCTATTACTTGCTGATTGGTCTGTTATTGAGAAACGTACGAAAGATATTATCGATCAAGGTTTAGAAATGCCTGGACATATCTTTAACTTAGGTCATGGTGTATTCCCAGAGGTAGACCCAGCAGTGTTAAAACGTTTAACGGCACTTATTCATGAATATAGTGCTCAACAAATCCAAGCACGTTCTTAAATAATGTAGAAGTGACCAAGGTTTTATCCTTTTCTATGAATGATGTTCTGATTTCATCATAAGAAAGGGTGCTGTCCAATCTGATGAATTGGACAGCTTCTTTTTGTCACATTAGTATATGAGAAAAAATTTAATTTTAACTATTTTTTAGAGGTGAAAAAGTTAATGAAAGAAATTAAAGGCTTATTAGTAATGGCATACGGAACACCCTATAAAGAAGAAGACATCGAACCTTACTATACACATATCCGACACGGTCGCAAACCATCAGAAGAGCATTTAGAAGATTTACGTAGTCGTTATGAAGCAATCGGTGGTTTATCGCCACTTGCGGCTGCTACAAAAGCACAAGCTGAAGCTTTATGTGCACGCTTAAATGAAGTACAAGATGATGTGGAATACAAATTATTTATCGGTTTAAAGCATATCCACCCGTTCATTGAGGATGCTGTCGAAGGAATGGTAGCAGAGGGGATTAAAGAAGCGGTTTCTATCGTATTAGCACCTCATTTCTCAACGTTCTCTATTAAATCATACAATGGCCGTGCAGCAGAAGCGGCTGGAGGTCGTTTAACATTTACGTCTGTGGAATCTTGGTATGATGAACCAAATTTCATTGAGTATTGGAAAATTAAAGTGAATGAAACATTTGAAGCAATGTCTGAGGAAGAACGCGAAAAAGCATGTTTAATTGTGTCTGCACATTCACTTCCAGAGAAAATTAAAGAGTTAGGCGATCCATATGAGGATCAATTAATTGAGACAGCTCGACTAATCCAAGAAGCGACAGGTGTAAAAAATGTAGAAGTTGGCTGGCAATCAGCTGGACAAACACCAGAACCTTGGATCGGTCCAGATGTTCAAGACTTAACGCGTGAACTTTACGAGCAAAAGGGTTTCCGTTCGTTCGTTTACACGCCAGTGGGCTTTGTAACAGAACATTTAGAAGTTTTATATGACAACGATTTTGAATGTAAAGTTGTTTGTGATGAACTTGGCGCGAACTATTATCGTCCAGCAATGCCAAATACACACCCATTATTTATTGATGCAATGGTTGATGCCATTCATAAAAAATTAAGCTAAGCGAAAAGAAAGTGATGATGTTGGTGACTCAGAAAAGACGTAAGGTAGTTGTTGTAGGCGGTGGCATTACTGGCCTCACAGCTGCATTCTATTTGCAAAAAGAAGCACGCGCAAAAGAATTGCCGTTAGATATCGTACTTGTCGAGTCGTCATTACGTCTTGGCGGAAAAATACAAACACTGCGAAAAGATGGCTTTATTATTGAGCGCGGGCCAGAATCTTTTTTTGATCGTGAGAACTATGTATATGCTCTAGCAAAAGATTTAGGAATTGAACAGGAATTGATTACAAGTAATGCAGGACCGAATTATATTGCTGTTGGTAGTAAATTATATCCAATTCCGAGTAATCTTTTGTCTGGGGCAACACCGCTTATCTCGTCATTCATTACATCAGGTTTGTTTTCACTCAGCGGTAAAGTCCGTGCAGCGGGTGATTTTTTCATCGCCCGTTCTGCACAAGATGATGATCAACCATTAGGGCAATTTTTTAGAAGAAGATTCGGTGCTGAAGTTGTGGAAAATCTAGTAGAGCCATTACTTGCAGGAACATTTGCTGGTGATATTGAGCAGTTAAGCATGCGTTTAACATTCCCGCAGCTCTACGGATTAGAACAAAAATATCGTAGCCTACTGATTGGTATGAAAAAGTCTGGTACGAATTTTTTAAGTAACCATCGCATCTCGAAAGATAAGGGGATTTTTCAAACATTTAATAATGGTCTTGAGACACTTATCGAAAAGCTTGAAGAATCACTACTTCCTGAGACAGTTATGAAGGGTGTTAAAGTTGAAGAAATAGAACATGGTAAAGATGGTACTGTCCAAGTTGTGTTAAATAATTTTACACAATTAAAAGCAGATGCTGTTATTATTGCCACACCATTTAATATGGCAGAAAAAATGTTCAACAAACACCAGCTATTAAATGAATTGAGTACGATGAAGGCAGCAACTATTGCTACTGTGACAATGGCCTTTAAAAAAGACCAGTTAGGTGATTTAGATGCATTATCATTTTTTGTCTCTCGAAATAGTGATTTTTCAATAACTTCTTGCACTTGGATTAATCGAAAGTGGCCTGGCACAACACCAAATGATTACGTGCTGTTACGTAGTTATATTGGACGAGTGGGTGACGAGACAATTGTAGCGTTATCTGATACTGAAATTGAAAAGACCGTCTTGCAGGATTTAATGAAAACAATTGGTGTAAATGGAACACCGTTGATGACAGTAGTTTCCCGCTGGAAAAATGCCATGCCACAGTATACGGTAGGTCATGAGGCGATGATAGAGCGTGTAAAGCAAGAATTACAGGAACATTTCCCGACTGTTAAGCTCTCAGGAAGTTCCTTCGAAGGAATATCTATACCAGAGTGCGTTGAGCAAGGTAAGAACGTTGCTAATGAAATATTAATGGAAATGTTTATGTGATTATATAGATTAAAAATTACCACTAGGTAGTACAAACTGAAAATATAGTTTGTACTACTTTTTTTATCGAGGGATACAATAGAACAAACGGATAGAAGATATGAATTGTTAGGTGTATGGACTAACCATTTTTATTCATTTGTAGGATGAGAAAGTTTAAATCCTCCGATGATCTCAATTAAAAAACTGGGAAAGTAACAGGACCACCTCTACAACAACATGGGAATGTTTTGCATTTAATGCAAACTCTATCTATAAAATTTCCAAAATGCATTGTTTCACCCCCTCTCTCAAATTGCGTATTCATAGAGAGAAAAGGAGAAATAGTCGGTTATCTACTTGGTTATGCAAAATATATCGAGACGCAATAAAAGTATCTATCAATCACTGTATAGTAACCTAATATTTCTACGGATGGTATATAACCACTTAGATAAACTAACTAACTAACCTATTTATATAGAAGAAAGTTAAGACTTTTCATTTCCCTTATTTAAAATACGATCAAAATAAGCTTTATTGTGTAGAATTTTTTCATCATTTGGTAAAAAGGTTCTTGCTAATTCATTATGTGTATTGGCAAGTTCAAATTGTTGCAACCGATCAAAGAGGACACAAAGTTGTAAATGGGGCAACCAAGTGGTAAAGGGTTTATTTTGGAAAGGTGCGTTTGTTTTTTGCTTGATAACAAGCGCTTGCTCATACCAAAATATCGCTTCATAATTTTTTGATTGTTGCATGAAATAAAAGCCAAGTCTGCAACACGCTTCTGCACGAGGAATATCATATTCAAAGCTTCTTAAAATAGAGCTCAAATTATTTTCTGGATCATTTAAATTGGAATAACAATCTGCTAATTTGTAGCAGGCTCGAATATTATCTTCTATCCAGCCCAATTTAGAAGTTAAAAATGTTTCATAGTAAAATATTGCGTCATCAAATTGACCATGATCGAATAACTCGTTTGCATAATAGAATGTATCGCGTGGAGAAAGTGGTTCTCCTGATTCAACTAATTGCTTATAGATGTTAATATTTCGCGTATGATCATGGCTGAGTGGTAAATGACTGACAGCAACATCACTATCCAAAAGTTTGCCACCGACTTCTAAATATTCGTGTACCGCACCTATCCATTGGAATTGTTTCTCTCTTTTTACTAAGCGATTTCTCCTTAATAGGGAGATGACATTTCCCTCATGGTCAAAGCTTAAATGATAATTCATCGAAACGGCATCTATATCGGAGGTTAAGGAATCTTTTAGGGCTTTCAATTTTTCCTGATCCTCCTTTAATAACACGTCGTCCGCATCTAGCCATAAAATGTACTCCTTCGTTGCCTGTTGAAATGAAAAATTTCTTGCAGCTGCAAAATGATGAATCCATTCAAAATCAAAAATACGATCTGTAAACTGTTTAACAATTTCCTTTGTATTGTCGGTAGAGCCAGTATCTACAATATTAATTTCATCGACTAAGTCTTTTACAGATGCTAGACATCTACCAATGACTTCTTTTTCATTTTTCACAATCATACATAAGCTAATTGACACCATAAAGTCGATCCCTCCTTACCATAATCTATGTACTACTATAAGTTTTGGTTGGATAAATGCTCGTTGATGAAGCATTACATAATAATAGAGAAAATTACTTTATTTGTTTGTCATAAATTTACCTCTCAAGTTTCACTCGGATTTCACAATTGTGAAGTATAGTTAAGAAACAGAGGTGATGATGTTGAAAAAATGGGCATTCTTCATTTTTTCTTTAGTACAGATTGTATGGTTAGCAGGATGTACGGAGAATTCGCTTGAGCCTATTGAACGCGATCAGAATTTTATTGCGTCCTTAAATATACAAGAACCTTCATTAGATTTTATAGATGAACAAGGTAATGTCATAGCAACATGGTTATTTGACAAAGCTTACTCAGGGGCAATATTGCTCGGACAGGATCATGTGTTATTGTATGGTCATCAATTGAATGAAATTGACGTCTATACATTATCAACCGGGAAGAAGCTCTACTCCAAAAAAGTACAGGTTGGTACAACGAATGCGTATTATGTTGAAAATAAAAAACAGTTTTTTATAACGAATAGCAAAACAAATACTGTGACAAGCTTTGATGAGAAGGGCAACGAGCTTGCAACACAAAAGCTTGGTAATTATCCTATGTCAATGGCGGCCTATAAAGATAAGCTATATGTGATAAATTATAAAGACACGAAATTATCGGTGTTAAACATTGATAATCTAAAGGTTGAGCAAGAGTGGCCGATTCAAAAATCATCACATGGGATAGCAATTCTTGAAGAGACGAATGAGCTTTGGATAGGTGGTCATGGAGCAGGAAGCAAACCGAATAGTACTGTGAAAAAATATGATCTTACGACAGGTGAGGAACATGGAGAGATCGAAATGCCATTAATGCCTGTTGGATTAACCAAAACAAAGGATTCTGTCCTCGTTGTTAGTCATGGCCATAATAAATTATATGTGACTGACTTTGATGGAAATGTGAAATGGCAGCAAGAGGTAGGCGCTAATCCATTTGTCGTAAATCAGTTTAAAGATTATATTGTTGTCGCTGGCTATGATGACCATACTTTGTATTTTATAAAAGAAGGTCAGGTGAAAAAAACAGTTGATGTGGGGAACGGTGCATTTCAATTGTTAGTGAGGGAGGAATAAATGTGACAACTGTATTAATTGTTGATGATGAACAAGATATGCGTAATTTAATAGAAATGATGCTCAATAATTCAAAAATTGAGACCTATACAGCAGCAAGTGGTACAGAAGCCTATGATATTATTATGCGCGAAAAAATTGATTTGGTTTTACTCGATGTAATGATGCCACATGAAGATGGCTTTGTGGTTTGTCAAAGCATACGTGTGATGTCGAATGTACCAATTATCTTCCTGACAGCACGTGATGCAAATGAGGATAAAGTAAAAGGTCTAACACTTGGCGGAGATGATTATCTTGTAAAACCTTTTACAAATGATGAACTAGTTGCGCGAATCCATGCTGTATTAAGAAGAAGCGGTACTAATATTGTAGATTTGCAGCAAAAATATGTGATGATTGGACCTATTAAGTTAGATGAGATTGCACGTAAGGTATCTGTAGATGGAAAAAGTGTTCCGCTTACTTTAAAGGAATTTGAACTATTGCATTTATTTATGAATAATCCTGGGAATGCATATACAAGGGAGCAACTACTAGAACGCATTTGGGACATTGATTATGTAGGGGGAACAAGAACGGTTGACACGCATATAAAAACCTTACGTATAAAGCTTGGAAAGGAAGCCGCGGGGCATATTCAAACCGTCTGGGGAGTGGGCTACCGTTTTGATCCTGGCGAATGAGAAAGATTTCAACACGCATTTTGTTATTAATCTTCGCATTTTTAATGATTACCGTTTTCTTTATGTATGTCCTGACGGATTATTTATATGAACGACTTTATGTAGAAGACACGAGAGAAATGATGGTAGAAGTTGGAACGAAACTACAAACTATGTATACCAGTGGTAAGGTAACGGATGAATTTATTGCAGATATTGAACATTATGCCAATTATTCGAATTTGAATATTTTTGCAGTAAGAAATCCACGTGAACTAAGTGCTTGTGTACCGTTTGATATTGATTACGAAACATTAATTGGCCCTGAGGAGCGACAGCAATTACTTGCAGGTGAATATGTGCAAAAAATCGGCTATGAGCCCCGATTTGATAGAAAGCTAATTTCTGTAGTACTTCCACTAGTAGATCAAAATAGACTTGAAGGGATTATTTATATTTATTTTCCTCTAGTAAAAATTAGTGAGTTAGCAAATAATGAGGTCATTTTCTTATTTGTCAGTGCCTTTATTTTTTTAATTGTAATCAGCTATTTAATTTATAAAGGAATTCGTCATATTATGCGACCATTAAGCAATTTGCAAAGAGCTGTTGAGCAAATGTCATATGGAAACTACGGAACACGTGTACCAGTTCATTCAAAAGATGAAGTTGGGAAGTTATCCAGCACCTTTAATAAAATGGCAGAGGCTATACAACAAGAGGATGAGGCTCAAAAAACGTTTTTAGCAACAGTTTCACATGAGTTACGGACGCCCATTAGCTATGTGAAGGGGTATAGTGAAGCAATACAGAAAAACATTATTCCAGAAAATCAAAAAGAGGAAACAATCCAGCTTATTGTACGTGAGGCGAATCGTATGGAACGTTTGACAAATGAACTACTTCAACTCGCCCGTATGGAAAATGAACAAGCAGAAATAACTTTATATCCAATTCCTCTTGCCGAAACATTACGAGAGGTTCAAAAAATATTAACTCATCAGGCAAAAAAGAAAAACATTACACTTCATTTAGATGTTGATGATGCATTAATCATCAAAGCAGATGAAGTAAAGCTGAAACAAATTATTATTAATCTTATTGAAAATGCTATTAATTATTCGTATGAGCAGTCAAAAGTTGAAATCACGGCTATTGAAAATAATGGTCATGCGCAAATTACTATAAAGGATTACGGAATCGGTATTCCACAGGAGGATTTATCGCATGTAACAGAGCGTTTTTATCGTGTTAACAAAGCACGAGGTCGAGCTGATGGTGGCAGTGGACTAGGCTTGTCGATTGTTGAACAATTGTTGAAGCAGTTAGATGGTAAAATTGACATTACAAGTGAAGTTGAAAAAGGCACAGTTGTAAAAATTATGTTGCCGTTAATGGAGGAGTAACACATGAAAAAATGGTTATTGGCATTAGTCGCAGTACCTGCATTGTTAGTAGGGTGCGGAGACAAGAAAGAGTCAGCAGATTTGAAAGAGCCAGAAATGCCTCAAATTCCAGAGGTTGAAATTTTAACACCGAAAGAAGTAGCAATTAATGAAACGATTGAACTTGCTGCGCAGGTTGAACAAGGTGGGGAAAACGTGGATGATGCAGTTGTACAATTTGAGGTATGGGAATCTGGTAAACGCGATGAAAGCCAAATGATGGACGGTAAATTAGAGAAAGATGGCGTTTATAAAGCAACGACTACATTTGACCACGATGGTGTTTATTATATGTTTGCTCATACAACTTCTGCTAATGGAATTCATAATATGCCGAAGCAACAAATTACAGCTGGGAAACCTGATATGACGAAGGTTTTACCAGAGGATGAAAAGGAAAGTAATAGCATGGATCATAACATGATGAATCAAGATAATGATACATCAGATGGCGCTGAGCATAGTGAACACGAAAAAAATGAAGAAAATCATCACTAAATGCTTGCATTATTTTTCAAATAGGAATATGATAATGACCAGATGACCGAAATGGTTTTCTGGTCATTGTCGTTTTCGGTGTACAAAACAAGTACATAACTTTAACAAAGAAAGGATGTTACTAATGGATCGTAGGCAGGAAATTCTTGAAGCAGCTGCAAAATCTTTTACATTGTTCGGTTACAAGGCGACAACGATGGAGCAAGTGGCGAAAATTGCTAATGTTGGTAAAGGAACGATTTACACATTCTTTGCAAATAAAGAAATTTTATTTCAAGAGATAGCCATGTCACTAGTACGAGACATGAAGGCTGAGGCGGATGCAGTGTTGGATGCATCAGCAGGCTTTATGGAAAATGCACACAATGCTTTAATGAGAATGCTACAGTTCCGTGAAAAACATCTTTTATTTGCGAAGTTATTAGAAGAGGAAAAAGAATTGCGAACGCCGGCAGTCAAACAAGTTTTAATTCGCATTGAGACTGAAATTTTATCGTATGTTGCTGAGTTAATTCAAAGACGTATTGATAAAGGTGAAATCAGAGACTGTGATGCAGAATTAGTAAGCTATCTGTTGCTAAAGGCGTATCTAGCATTTATTGTTGATTGGCATGAGCTACATGGCGACATTATTCCAGAAGAAAAGATACTGAATCTTTTCAAGGAAACAATCTTCCGTGGGTTAATTTTAACTTGATTCGGTTGGGGTAATAGGGAAATTAAAATACTGAATCAAGTGAAAGCCTAGGAGCAAATTTATCCCATAAGAGGGTTTAGATTTTTTTTTGAATAAAAATGACCAACTGACGTTTTTGGTCAAACAGTTTAGGAGTGAAGAAAACTTATGATTAAAGCTGAGTGGCTGAAAATCTTTAAAACAAGAAAAATGCTTGTTTCAATAATCGCTGTATTATTTATCCCGGTTATGTATGCAGGTATGTTTTTATGGGCGTTCTGGGATCCATATAAAAGCCTACCTGATTTACCAGTAGCTGTTGTCAATGAAGATAAAGGTGCCGAAATGGCAGGAGTTAAATTAGATGTAGGGAAAGACTTAGTCGATAATCTCGTCAAAAGTGAGCAGTTTAAATTTATTGAAGTAACCAAAGAAGAAGCTAAAAAAGGCTTAAATGGTCGAGATTACTATATGATTTTAGAAATTCCAGCAAATTTCTCTGAGCATGCCACTACGTTATTAGATGACAAACCTTCTAAATTAGTTATGAACTATATTCCAAATGAAGGATTAAACTTCCTAAGTGCACAAATTGGCGATTCAGCAATGGAAATGATACGTGCGGAAGTAAATACACAAATTTCAACTACTTATGCAGAAAATTTATTTGATACAATTACAACAATGGGAGATGGCTTTACGGAGGCTGCTGATGGCTCTAGTAAGCTAGATGAAGGTGCCAAATCTTTAGCCAATGGTGCGAAAGATTTAAAAGGTTATCTTGAGCAATTAGCATCAAGTACAGTTGAATTGTCAAATGGTACAGATAAAATTACTAAAGGTGCTGGAGAGGCTGCAAAAGGCGCTAATGATTTATCTTCTGGCTTAGTAAAATTAGAAGACGGAACTGGACAGTTGCAAAAAGGTGCACAGCAAGCAGCAACTGGAGCAACAACCCTTGAGCAAGGTTTATCGCAATATACTCAAGGTGTAGCGAAGGTGCAAGCAGGTTTATCTACAATTAATGAAAAACAACAACAAATTAGTTCAGGTGCAGCTTCAATTGCTGACAATGCAGGCGCATTAAATGGTGCAGCAAACCAATTAACTGCTGGTTCTGCAAAAGTAGAAGAAGGTATCACTGCTTTATCCAATCAATTACAAGGCATGATGGCTTCACTACCTGAAGAGGAAGCTGCAGCATTAAAGCAAACTTTAGCAGAGCTACAAGCAGGAAGTGCCAGCGTGCATAATGGCTTAAATTCTTTATCTGCTGGTACAGAAAAATTACAAGCAGGTGCTAGTCAAGTAAGTTCTGGTGCAACTCAAATTGCAGCAGGTCAAGGAGAAGTGTTAGCAGGTGCTAATGCATTAACAGCAAAAAGCGGTGCATTAGTCGAAGGAGCAAAAGGTCTCCAAGCTGGTAATGCAACGCTTGCACAAAAATTAGGTGAATTAAATGCTGGTGTGAATACAGCCGTAACAGGTTCTAAAGCATTAGCTTCAGGTTTAAATGAACTAGCAAGTGGTTCAACAGCATTGAATCAAGGTACTTCAACACTTGCATCAAAATCAGGTGAGTTAGCACAAGGTTCTGCAGAGCTTGCAGATGGTTCATCTGAACTTGCAAATGGTACATCAACTTTATCTAGCGAATTAGGTGAAGCAGGTGAAAAAGCAGGCGAAGTTCATGTAAATAAAGACACATATGAGATGGTAGGTAAACCAGTTGAGATTGAAAAAGAATCTGTTAACCATGTACCTAACTATGGAACAGGTTTCTCACCATACTTTATTTCTCTTGGTTTATTTGTTGGTGCATTAATGATCTCTATCGTTTTCCCACTTGTAGAACCAGCAATTCGTCCAAAAAATGGTGCAGCTTGGTTTACAAGTAAAGTCTCAGTTTTAGCAACAGTCGGCTTAATTCAAAGTATAGGAACAGTAGTTATAGTAAAATGGGGTTTAGGCCTTGAAGTATACAGTTTAGGACACTTTTTCCTAACAGCATTATTAACAAGCTATGTTTTCTTAGCTTTAATCCAAATGTTAGTGTCCATTTTCGGTGATCCAGGACGCTTCATGGCGATTGTTATATTAATTTTACAACTTACAACAAGTGCGGGTACATTCCCACTTGAGTTAATTCCAGAACCATTACAAGTATTTAATACACTATTGCCAATGACATATACTGTTCAAGCATTTAAAACATGTATCTCTACTGGTGATATGTCATTCTTAATGCAAAACTACGGAATTCTATTAGGTTTCCTAGTAGTATTCTTAGCTATTACATTCGGTTATTTCATGTTACTACATGCAAAACGTTACTCAAAAGTAGCCGAAGAAAACTAAAAATAACACTTTTGACACCCACCCAATGTATGGTGGGTGTCTCTTTTTGGTTGGACAAGTGCTTTAAATAAGGTGTCAGGGAAAACTGCTCGGGTAGCATGGGAACTGCTCAGCTCCAAGGAAGAACTTCATAGGTGAAAAAAATTATATAAAAAACAACAGCTGATATGAGCGTATCAGCTGTTGTTTTTTGTAAGTGTAAGAGATTTAATTAAGGGTTCATCAAAAAATGATGAGTGGTGTCATGATTAGTACGTGTGGGGCACGTATATGACAATTACAGAATAGGCAAATGCTTATAGGTGGTTACATTTTTCACAAGTGTTGCTGTAGCATTCGCTTTGTTCTTCAATTTTTTCACCGCATTCTGTGCATTGTTTTGCAGGTAGGTTCTTGAAAAATTCAACTACGTTTTCTAACATTGTGGACTCCTCCTTTAAGTTCATCTGTACTATTACTGTTCTGATATTTTCTAGTGTATTATAACAGATGCTTTTCGTCAACACTAAATGCCTAATTTGCGTTAAAATAAATATGGATATTTTGTGAAGGAGGAGATGTAATTATGATATTCGTTGATAATAAAGGGATTCATGATCCACGCATTAATCTTGCCATTGAGGAGTATTTATTGAAAACGATGGATGTTGAGAAGGAGCCAGTGCTGCTTTTTTACATAAATCAACCTTCAATCATCATTGGCAAAAATCAAAATACAATCGAAGAGATTAATACAGATTATGTGGAGGATAATGGAATAATTGTTGTGCGACGTCTTTCAGGTGGAGGCGCAGTGTATCATGATTTAGGGAACCTGAACTACAGTTTTATCACTACAGATGATGGCGAAAGTTTTATGAATTATAGAAAGTTCACACAGCCGGTTGTAGATGCACTTGCAAAAATAGGTGTTCACGCTGAACTTTCAGGTCGCAACGACATTTTAGCGGAAGGACGTAAAGTTTCAGGCAACGCACAATTTTCTACAAAGGGCCGTATGTATAGCCACGGTACTTTAATGTTTGATACAGAAATTGATGCTGTTGTATCTGCTTTAAAGGTGAAGAAAGATAAAATTGAATCAAAGGGCATTAAATCGATTCGTTCGCGAGTAGCTAATATTTCTGAGTTTTTAAAGGATCAGATGACGGTTGAAGAATTCCGTCTAGAAATTTTAAAATCGATTTTCGGTGGCGAAGAAAATATTCGCTACTATGAGCTAACGGAAGAAGATTGGACAAATATACACAAGCTATCTGCTGAGCGTTATCAAACATGGGAGTGGAACTATGGCAAATCACCACGCTTCAATATTCAAAAAACACATCGTTTCCCAACTGGAGGTATTGATATTCGCTTAGAAGTGAATCATGGAATTATCGAAGAAGCACATATTTTTGGTGATTTCTTTGGTGTTGGCGACATGGCAGATGTTGAACAACGTTTAGTTGGGACAAACTATGATCGAACTGCAATCGCTGAAGCATTAGCGGATATTGATATTCCAACATATTTTGGTGGAATTATGACAGAAGAGTTTCTACAATTAGTATATTAAGAAAAGCTTGTGCAGAAGTTGGTAAATGTCCTTATTGATTTGTTAAAACGTATTGCCATGAATATAAGTTGATTGGAGTGGAGACTGGACGCCCACCAGGAAAGCACTCAGTTGAAACGGAAATCAACCCCATGTTTTGGTATGAGCCATGCAAGTGATTTTCCAATATATTTTGGTCCATCATCGGAAATTAGGGATGACATTTTGTTAAAACATAGGCCATGCAAATTAGTTGATTGAAGTGGAGGTTGGCGACTCCTTGGGGATTAGCAATAGAGGAACGAAGGCTAAAACCATCACGTCCTGTGATAACGCCTTCGTGACCAACATCGGTGCTGCTGCCGCTACGTTAGCACTACGCTTTCGCGCAAAAAACATCGTGCTGGCCCGAGACCCTGCAGCGAAGCGGATGTTTCCTGTGCGAAAGCGAAGCGTCAGCAACAACAAAAGCGGCTCATCGGACGCCCCCAGGAAAGCGCCAACAGGAACGGAAATCAACCTCATGTTTTGGTATGAGCCATGCAAGTGATTTTCCAATATATTTTGGTCCATCATCGGAAATTAGGGATGACATTTTGTTAAAACATAGGCCATGCAAATTAGTTGATTGAAGTGGAGGTTGGCGACTCCTTGGGGATTAGCAATAGAGGAACGAAGGCTAAAACCATCACGTCCTGTGATAACGCCTTCGTGACCAACATCGGTGCTGCTGCCGCTACGTTAGCACTACGCTTTCGCGCAAAAAACATCGTGCTGGCCCGAGACCCTGCAGCGAAGCGGATGTTTCCTGTGCGAAAGCGAAGCGTCAGCAACAACAAAAGCGGCTCATCGGACGCCCCCAGGAAAGCGCCAACAGGAACGGAAATCAACCTCACGTTTTGATGATAAGCCGTACAAATGATTTCTATAAGTCGTTACGTGTTAACTTTTGCTACAAAAAGGTTCGTTGACAATTATGTCGTCGGACCTTTTTTTGATACAATATAAATAGAAAGGAGTTTTTGTATGGAGAAGCATCGAATATTTATTGTCGAAGATGATGTAAAGATTGCGTCATTGCTCGCAGAAACGCTTAGAAAATATCAATACGAAGTTGAAACGATTAAAGAATTTGACCACCTCATTGAAGAATTTACAGCATTTAATCCACATATGGTGTTGCTTGATATAAATTTACCTTCGTATGATGGCTACTATTGGTGTCGCCAACTACGTCAAGATACAACTTGTCCTATTATTTTTATTTCAGCTCGTTCTGGGGAAATGGATCAAATATTCGCGCTTGAAAATGGGGGCGATGATTTCATTACGAAGCCATTTAATTATGAGATTGTACTAGCTAAAATCCGTAGTCATTTGCGTCGTACATATGGTGAATATGCAGTAAGGCAAGAGGAACGAACAATTAAACAAGGACAGCTTGTTCTTCATTTAGAAAGAATGGAGCTTCATAAAAATGATTTAGAAATTCCTCTTCAGAAAAAAGAATGTATCATTTTAGAACTGTTAATGGGCAATGCACCAAAAGTAGTGACGCGTGAGCAACTATTAGAAGAACTTTGGGACGATCAGGCATTTGTTGATGAAAATACATTGAACGTCAATATGACACGAGTACGTAAAAAGCTAGCGGATTATCATATTGCGTCATCTATCGAAACGGTACGCGGGGCAGGATATCGTTTTATATTAAGTGCAGGTGAGTTATAGTGGGCTGGAAATTATTTTTGCGTGATTACGCATCGTTCATCGTATTCCAGTTCTTTTTAGTCGGCTTCATCATGGTCTTATATTGGCTGGATGGCTTTCGAAATGTCGATACGGCTATTTATTCCTTCTGTATTAGTTTAGTGTTGTTAGCCTCATTTTTACTGATCCGCTATTTAATGCGCCAACGTTATTTATTAAAAATATCGCAACTTCCTAAAACCATGGAGGATGTGTTACAAAAAAACGCTAAATCACCTGAGGCGGTACAGGTAGAGAAATATATGCATGAACTATATCGACTGTACCAGCATGAGCTCCAATCGTTATATGCTGGCCACAAACGACATGATCAGTTTATTAATCAATGGGTACATCAGATGAAAACACCAATCTCTGTTATTGAACTGTTATTACAAGATGAGCGTCCTCTCGATAAAAAGAATGTGCAGGAGGAAATTGATCGCCTGCGCAGAGGCTTGGATATGGTGCTTGTAAATGCTCGGTTAGAAAATTTTGAAGAGGATATGCAAGTAGAACAGGTTGCTTTAAAGACGATTGTAACTGCAACTGTTAATGAAAATAAACGTTTATTTATTACAAAGCGAGTTTTCCCAGAAATTCATATTGAGGATGACATAATCGTAGCGAGTGATTCAAAATGGCTTCGTTTTATTATCGGGCAATTCGTAACCAATGCAGTTAAATATACATTTGAAGCAAATAAAAAAATAGCGATTTCGGCCATTAAAAAGGATGACTACGTACAGTTAGCCATTTGTGATGAAGGTATTGGTATTCCAACTTCCGATCTTTCTCGTGTCACTAAAGCCTTTTTTACTGGTGAGAATGGACGTAAAACCGGGGAATCTACAGGGATGGGCTTATATTTAGCTAAAGAAATCTGTGAAAAACTCGGTCATGAATTAATCATTACATCAGAGGTAGGGAAAGGAACAATTGTTACAGTGACATTTACGAATTAGGGGGAGCAGAGATGAAAGAAGTACACTTTGATAAGTGGGTTTTAAATGTCAAAACTGAAAAAACAGAGGCATTATACGAATCGCATAACGATGTTTGTCTATGTTTATCCTGCAAAAATTTCCGAAAAGCTAGCCTTTTGCTTAATGAAGAAGTCATGAATTTTTCAGATAAGCTAGGGCTAGACTTACATAAACCAACTTTACTTAATGCTTTTCCTGTAGAAGGTGAACAAGTGATGTATAGTGGGCATTATACGATTTATGGAGAAATTATCGAAGGTGAAATTGATGCCTGGGATGTAATTGTTGGGGATCATTGCTTAAGTCTAGTGGAGGAGGATGGCAATGAGTCCGCTATATCATTAACAGAGCCACATTTTCAAATTGGCTTTGAGGTAGTGTTGCAATGGCTTTTACCAGAATCTATGGAATTAATGAAGAAATAAGGTGAATAAAGTATGCCTATTTTACAAATAAAAGACGTGACGAAGGTATATGAAGGTAAAGTAACTCATCGTGCGCTAAATCAGCTAAGCTTTGATGTAGAGGAAGGTGAGTTTTTAGCAGTCATGGGTCCATCGGGAAGTGGAAAAACAACATTATTAAATATCATTTCTACGATTGATGAACCAACTAGTGGAGAAATTATTGTAGATGGCATGAATCCTCATATGCTGAATGCAACAGAGCTTGCCTACTTTAGAAGAAGACAACTTGGTTTCGTTTTTCAGGATTTTAATCTTTTGCATATGCTGACCGTGGAAGAGAATATTGTGCTGCCATTAACATTAGATCAACAGCCATTAGAAGTAATAGAGGAGCGTCTTGCAAGCATTGTGGAAAAGCTTGATTTAAACTCTTTCTTGCATAAACGTCCAAATGAAATATCAGGTGGACAGGCACAGAGAACAGCTATTGGTCGAGCACTTATTCATAACCCAAGTCTCATTTTAGCAGATGAGCCGACCGGCAATTTGGATTCCAATTCTTCGCGTGATGTACTTGAACTTTTAACAAAAGTCAATCAAGATAAACAAACGACAATCGTCATGGTAACACACGATCCAATTGCAGCTAGCTACTGTGATCGCGTGTTATTTATTAAAGATGGGGAATTTTTCAATGAAATTTACAAAGATGATCGTCGTCAAATGTTTTTCCAGCGAATATTAAATGTTTTGAGCTTACTAGGAGGAGGACAAGTAGGTGACCTTTCGACAATTCGCTTACCGTAATGTCGTACGGAACAGCCGCATATATGGTGCCTTTTTCATGGCTAGCTTTTTTTCTGTGGCTGTGTTTTTTATCTATTCAATGCTCATGTTTCATCCGGATATTGAACGAGGAATTTTAGGAGAGGTATCGTTAATTGGGATGGTCGGTGCAGAAGTTGTGCTCGTCCTTTTTACATTATTCTTTTTATATTATTCGATGAGTGCCTTTTTAGAGGCTAGATCCCATGAGTTTGCTATTTTATTACATCTAGGAATGGAAAGACGCCAGATGAATAAGCTTGTCTTTTTGGAGACAATGATTATTGGTTCGGCCTCTATTATTGTTGGAATAATATTTGGTTTCTCATTCTCCAAATTCTTTTTCATGATTGTCCGAGAAATTTTACATTTAGATAAGTTGCCTTTGTATGTATCGTGGCAGCCATTTTTACTAACAATAGGTGTCTTTACAAGTGCTTTTGTAGTGATTTCCTTTATCAGTGTGTATTTTACACGTGAAAGAAAATTACGCGACCTTATTAAGGAAAGTGCTTATTTAAATAGTGATTCAACCTATTCGAAAAAACGTGCAGTATATGGTATTGCTCTTATTTTATCAGCCTATGTGCTAGCATTTGTCGTGTCGAATACATCATTAATTGGTTTATCATTATTAATCCCGCTTTCAGCAGCCTTTGGAACATATTATTTTTTTAGTGATACAGTACCTTGTTTTATAGATAAAGCTCGAGGCAAACGCGAATACCATTGGCAACGCTATCGTCTCCTTTCGTTAGCAGAGCAAACACATATTATGAAGGATAATGTGAAAATGTTTTTTGTTGTAACGATGGTGTCTACAATGGCATTTTTATCTGTCGGTGTTTTAGCAACGATGTCTTCTTATACGACACAGTATGATCGCTTAAATCCTCTAGGGCTTGTCTATAAGGGAGATGTCGACAATCCGTATGAACGAAATCATATCAACTCTTTACGAATTCAATTAGAGGAGAAAGGTCTGTCCTACCATTTATCTCGCTTTGTTGTTGTAAAGCAAACGTCTTCTTTTACTAATAATGAGGTTGAAGTCTTTAGAGAATCAGATATGAATGTATTGCTGTCGTCCTTTAGTTATCCATTACTTGACTTGTCTTCAGGACAGGCAGTGTTTATACCCTATTCAGAAGAATCCTTGAAAAAATTAAAAAATAAAGTTGTGCATACGGTGTTAGAAGAAAACGCTATCCCGTTAACTATTGATAGTGTATATCCTAAAATAGTATTCCCAGGCTCTATTGTTAGCGTCAATTCAATCGTGATAAGTGACGAGGATTTTGCAAGGCTTATTAAGCCGATTGCCGATCAAGATGTTTTGCAGCCAACCTATCACTTATTTACATTCTATATTCCTCAGTGGATAGAATCGAAAGATATCGGCCAGGACATAGACGAGTTAACAGCATCTCAATATATTGAAAAGAAGGGTAAATTTAGCCCGTATTACTTTGAAAATGCAGGATTAAATTATTCTTATATACTAGCTACCTATTCATTATTTACATTAGTAGGTGTCTTAGTAGCAAGTGTATTTTTATTAGCAGCAGGTAGCTTTGTTTACTTTAAATTGCATGCCTCTCTTGAAAGAGAAAAGCGTAAATTCGATGTCTTAAAGCGAATGGGCTTAACAGATACAGAGCTCAAAAAGCTTGTGAATCGCCATTTATTCCCACAGTTTTTCTTGCCGTGGGGTGTTGCAATGATGCATAGTGCCTTTGCTTTTATTATGGTTCAAGGCATCTTAAAGGATATTGCTAATATTTCGATTGTAAAAGAAGTTTTCTTTGCTTTTGGTTTTTTTGTTTTAATACAAGTAATCTATTTTTATTTGATTCGTTGGCGATACATCTCGCATATTCGTTCATGACAAAAATGCGTGAAAGAGAAAAAAATGAGTTATTTGACGTAATTTTTGACATGAAATAAAAAGTTTCATTGTCTTTTAGATATATTTCTTATATAATATTACTGAATAACGATTCATTTTATACGATAAGGGGATGGTGTAATTGAATTTAGTTTCATGTGTTCGTCAACAAGCAGTAGAGCAGCCGGATAAAATTGCGTATCATTTTATGGGGAAAGATACGACATACGGTGAGTTTGAACACTCAGTTGGTCGCTTTGCTAAGGGGTTACAACAATTAGGGGTTGAAAAAGGGGACCATGTGGCGTTTTTACTCGGCAATACACCACATTATTTAATTGCGTTATATGCAACAATGCGTATAGGGGCAACCGCAATCCCGATTAATCCAATTTATACACCGGATGAAATTTCATATATTTTGCATAATGGTGATGTAAAAGCTGTTATTGCTCTTGATGCACTTCTTCCGTTAGTAGAAATGGGTGTACAAGCTTTCCCACAAGTAAAAACATTTGTTGTTTGTGAAACAACAGCAGATGTTGCTGAAAAAGTAGCTACTTTATCTGAAGAGGCACAGGCAAAAACGCATTTGTTTTCACAAGTTATAGCCAGTGCATCGGGCTCTTGCCAACCAATAGATGTAGCTGACGACGATAATGCAATTATTTTATATACTTCAGGTACAACAGGTACTCCAAAGGGCGCAATGCTGACTCATGAAAATGTCTATTCTAATGCTCGAGATGTGGCGCATTATTTAGGCTATAGAGCAAATGATCGTATTATTGCTACATTACCAGTTTTCCATGTATTTGCGTTAACTGTTGTCGTGAATGCACCTTTATTGAGTGGAGCAACAGTTTTACTTGTACCACGTTTTAGTCCAGCTGAAGTCTTTAATTTAACAAAGGAACAAAAAGCAACAGTCTTTGCAGGTGTACCAACTATGTATAATTTCTTGTATCAATTACCAGAATGCAACCCTGAAGATTTCTCAACAATACGCCTAGCGATCTCAGGTGGCGCGTCTTTACCTGTAGCACTATTACATAATTTCGAGAAGAAATTTAATGTGCGTGTTTCGGAAGGCTATGGCTTATCAGAAGCTTCACCGGTGACGTGCTTTAACCCGTTGGATCGTGATCGTAAAGCAGGTTCTATTGGGACAAACATTTCCAATGTTGAAAATAAGGTAGTGGATGCGAATGGTCAAGAAGTGCCTGTTGGCGAAGTAGGGGAACTAATTGTTCGAGGACCTAATGTTATGAAGGGCTATTATAAATTGCCTGAAGAAACAGCGATAGCTATACGTGATGGCTGGTTATATACAGGGGATTTAGCTAAAGTTGACGAAGAAGGATACTTCTACATCGTTGACCGTAAGAAAGATATGATTATTGTAGGCGGATTTAATGTATATCCAAGAGAGGTTGAAGAAGTACTCTTTGCTCATAATAATATTGTAGAAGCGGCAGTTGTAGGCTTCCCAGATCCTAATTTAGGAGAGGCAGTTCATGCATATGTTGTCTTGAAAGATGCAGATGCAACTTCAACAGACGACCTTTTTGCATACTGTGCAAAACATATGGTGAAATACAAGGTTCCTAAAGTAATTGAAATTATGGATGAATTACCGAAAAATACGACAGGAAAAATTTTGCGTCGTTCATTAAAAGATAATAAAGTAGGGGCTAGGACATAACTGCTCAAAACCTGAAAAAGCGCGAGAAATCAATTTTAGAAACGTTGATTTCTCGCGCTTTTCTGTGGAGAGCGTCGAGTAGCCTGCCACTCCAATCAGCGATAACGTAAAGATTTTATAAATTTTATGTATCACAAAAGTGAACGCCGTGGCTGCTCACCTAATCGAATGGAAAGACTTATAACAGTGACGCGATTGTAAATCTGTTGAAAGCGCCCAGCCGGAACGGAAATCAACCCCTTGTTTTGCCAAAGACATATTTTATTAATAGGACATCTTAATTTCATTGACATCATAGTTTTTCAACAACTTGAGCTATTAAAAATGGTTGCTCTTATTTATTGCAAAATTGATCTATTTGAAAAGGTATGGTCTCTAAATTAAATAAGTTGAGTGTAGAAGTCTGTAAGTGATAAAATCAAACTTGTGAAAACTACATACTTTTTAAAGGCTTGTCATATAGTGAGGGAGAAACATCACAGACTGTAAACAAAAATGGAACCCTTAGGTGTTTAGCTACGTCAAAGCTTTTAGAAAATTTAATTGAAAGAGAGTATACAGAAAAATGATAGAACTCATCAAGGAATTAATTAGTTTTATTATGCATATCGATGTGCATTTAGAGGAAATCATTCGTGATTTTGGTAATTGGAGTTATCTTATTTTATTTGCAATTGTTTTTGTTGAAACAGGTGTCGTAATTTTCCCGTTCCTACCAGGTGATTCATTGCTTTTTGCAAGTGGTACGTTTGCAGCAGCAATGGGTTCATTTGATATGTGGATCCTAATTCCAGTATTTTTAGCAGCAGCAATTTTGGGAGATACGATGAACTATCATATTGGTCATAAAGTAGGAACATCCATTCCACCAAAGAGCTTCCTTGGTAGAGTCGTTAAAAAAGAACGTATGGAGGCTGCAGAAAAATTCTTTAATACACATGGTGGAAAAACAATTGTTATCGCGCGTTTTATGCCATTCATCCGCACATTCATACCGTTTATTGCCGGAGCAAGTAAAATGAAGTATAGCTACTTCATAATGTATAACGTTGTAGGTGCAGTGTTATGGGTATTTAGCTGTACATTCCTAGGTTATTTCTTTGGTAATATTCCGATTATTAAAGAAAACTTCTCAACGGTTCTTATATTAATTATCTTTATTTCAGTTGTGCCAGCAGTTATTGGTGCTATTAAATCAAAAGCAAGTGGAAAATAACAAAAGGACAGTCCAAATGTGATAAAAAATCACTTAGGACTGTTCTTATTTTTTTACTATCTTATATATTGTACGAGACCTTGAGAATCTTCAAGAACCGTGCTACGTGGTATGTCGATAATTAAGACATTTGAATAGGAATAGTCCATTGCGTAAGGTTCTTGCTCTACCTCGCGATTAAAATCTAAAATACTTAATGTAGGTTTTATACGATCATAATTTACTTGTTGTTCAGATATAGATTCAATAAAGAGCTCATTATGTGCCATGTATACATTAGGTAAAGGTACTTTGTCAGAAAGGTCAATACCGTCTAATATGATGGGCAATTGATAATATGTAACAATTGCTTTTCCCGAATCAATATTGTCTTTATAACGCATTCGAATGATATAGTTTGAACCACTGTCATCTCCATTTACAATAACAGGTAATGTATCTCCTTCATATTTCAGTTCCCATGTTTTCTTTTTGTAGTCCTCTGTTAAATAAGAAGAATCGTTTTCTAAATCGTACTTTTGTATTTGCTCTAATTTTTTCTCAAGTTGTTTCATTTCAGAAGGAGAGAGTACTTGTATTTTTGATTCTGCAAAAAAGCTAATATAAAGAAAGGCAGTGAGTCCAAGTACTAAATAACCGGTAATACCAATCATAATACGCTTAGGTGTCCAAATTTTAATTTTTTTACTTAATTTACTTAGTAGTAGAAAAATAGCAGCTACCAATAGAAGTGGCATAAAAAATAAGAAAAATGTCGCCTTCATTTGCGAGACACCTCCGATTTATCAGCAATCCAAATAGTGAGACAAAAGCATAGTACAGACACAAATAAATAAATTACACTAATTATAAGATCTGGTAACATCATTAACGAGTTAAGGTTAATAGACACTAATGAAATGAAAATTAATAGCAATACTATAATTGGTACTTTAATAAGTGTCGGTCCCTTGAAGCTAGTGCCCAATAGTAAGCCGATTGCGCCAAATAAACAGATGCTACTGAAACATAATAGTAATATTGATGGTGAAATGAATAGATTTTCTATTATAAAAGATTGCTTTTCCACTAATAAAATCTCTAATACTTTTAAATAGAAAGTCGAAATCATAATGACAACTGCAATAAAACTGTAAATAATCATGACAAATATATTTGCAATAGCGCTAGATGTCCGACTTGAAATAACGGATAAATCATCAATACGATACGCTTTTGTTGTAAAGAGTATCGCTACAATAAATGCCCAAAATGCTGAAACGATCAGAAACATATCGAGTGAATAAATGGAGAACTGTACAGATAAATTTCCTCGCCCATAACCAGAAGTACTCCCAGAGCTAGATAGTAAAATTCCAAAAATGATTTGTAAAATAACTAAGGAACTAAGGGCAGAAATATATAGTTTTGCTTTCCATTTCACCTGTTTTTTCACAATCGTTTTAAGTGAAATATTAGTCAAAGATTGCATCAATATCACTTCCTTCTTTACTTGTTAAATACTTGCAGACTTCACTTGCGGTAAGGTGGGATAGAGTGATGCCTTTTGATCGAAGTAGGTCCTCTGAGACGAATAGCTTACTAGTATCTACTATTGCTGAAGTCATTCCTGCCACTATCGTTTGAGCATAAACTTCTGTCTCAGAAAGAAAATCCGCAAGAGCATCACTTGGTCCGCTAAGTGATATGAGCTGTTCTTTAAATTCATCTAATGGAGCATGGGCAATTATCGAGCCCTTATCTATTAATAAAATTTCTTCTAAAATGGATTCCATCTCTTGTAAATGGTGACTAGTAATTAAAATTGTCCGTGGAAAGGCTAAGTATTCCTTTAAAATCGCTCTGTAAAAATCTGTACGAATGGCTTCGTCCATGCCATTCATCGGTTCGTCTAAAATAGTTAGTGCACAGCGACTTACTAATCCATAAACAAGGTTAAAGGTTGCCAATTGTCCCTTAGATAGTTGCTGATGCTTTGCTGTAAGATCTAGACCTGCATAATCGAGCATGCGATAAGCTAATTCACTTTGCCAATTAGGATAAAAATCAGCCCCGAACTTTAGAATATCTTCTAGCGATAAGTAATCAGAGAAACTTAATCGATCATTGATAAAAATCATATTAGCGGCTGTTTGAATGTTATTAAATGGATTTTCATTAAATACTTTGCATGAACCACTAGTGGGCTTTATATAGCCCGCAATAATATTAAGTATTGTCGACTTACCAGCACCATTGCGACCAATAATACCAATAATTTTTTCTGCATCAATTGCACAGGTTACATGCTGTAGTGCATTACGACGTCCAAAGCTTTTAGATAAATCCTCACATTGAATAATATTCATTTCAATCCCTCCTGTGTTTTTCGAATAAGCACTAGCAGTTCTTCGTCAGATACAAGTAAACGTTTTGCCTCTAATACGAGCTCTTGTGCCATTTTCGTCAAAATTTCGTTTCTACGTTTCGTTAAAATTCGTTCCTTTGCATCCGTAGCGACAAACATACCTAGCCCCCGTTTCTTATATAGAAGTTGCTCGTCAAGTAAAATTGTCAGTCCTTTACCAGCCGTAGCAGGATTTATATTGAACAACTCAGCTAGCTGATATTGTGAATAGACCTTCTCGTCAGCTTGTAGTCGATCGGCTATGATTTCATGCTGTAGCCATTCGGCAATTTGAATATAAATCGGAGTTGTACTATCTAGATGAACATGCATCGAAAAACCTCCCTTCATAAGTGGCGCAGTACATTAGTGTTGTAATGTACTATAAAATACATTTTGGTAAATGTCTATATAAAATGATATATTCTGACAAAATTTCTTGAGGAAGTATTTAAGAAGGATTGAGCGCAGTTGAAAAAGGTCGCTCTGGAAAAGGAGTAAAAAATTTATGTGACAACAGTATAGGGTGTTAGTTATTGTAAGGAGACTTTTAGACAATTCCTTGAATGATAAGCAGACAGGAATGAAAAATGTTATAATATTGATTACTAGAAAATGGAGGGCGACGAAATGGAAGTATTTATCGGAAGACAGCCTATTTTTAACCTTCATGAACAAATCGTTGCGTATGAATTATTATATCGTAGCAAAAACGTGAATACTTTTCCGAAGGTAGATCCAGATGCTGCAACAATTGACGTACTAGTAAACTCATTTCTTTCAATTGGTATTGAAGAGGTAACAAAAGGTAAGCCTAGTTTTGTTAACTTTACAGAAAACTTGCTGATGAGTCAGATAAATGAATACTTGAATCCATCACAAGTTGTTATTGAGATTTTAGAGGACGTCCCTCTTACACCTCAATTAGTAGAGAGAGTCATTGAATTGAAATCATATGGGTTTACTATTGCATTAGATGATTTTATTTTGAATGATGAAGTACAAGTTTATGATGAGTTATTTGCTTATATCGATTATATAAAAGTTGATTTTTTATTGTCACCATTACTGGAGCGAATGGAAATTGAAAATAAAGTGAAAGAAAATTTCCCTCACATAAAATTGCTCGCTGAAAAGGTCGAGACACGTAATCAATTTGAAGTTGCAAAGCATTCTGGCTATGAATTATTTCAAGGCTATTTTTTTGAGCAGCCCGAAATAATTACAGCAACCGATATACCAGCTAATACTATTCAATATTTATATATTATTACCCTATTAAAAGAAGAGGAACCGAATATCCAGTTATTAGCTGAAAATATTGAGCGTGATATTTCATTGACGTATAAATTATTGCAAATGGTTAATAATTCAGAGAAGCGCTCTAAATCCAAGGTTCGTTCGATCAAACAAGCGATTGTATTACTTGGAGTATCAAATTTACGAAAGTGGATTTATTTATTAGCGATGCGAGAAATTGATATGAATGCTGATAATGATATTTTTAAAGAAGTCATGCGTACATCGTTATTTAGAGCAAAAGTATGTGAGAAATTAGCTAAGCTTTCCTATAAGAAGAACTTTTCTGAATATTTTTTAATTGGGATGTTTTCATTGATAGATACTTTATTGCAAAGACCGATGAATGTTATTTTGCAACAGTTACCTTTTTCAGAAGCTATATCAGAAACGATTTTAGGTAATTCAACTGAAATGACACCTTATCTTGAATTTAGTATTGCGTTAGATAAATTAGATTGGTCAAGCTTAGAAGTATTAGCTCCTCAACTCAATTTTGATCTAACGAACATTGATCTTTTATACCAAGAAGCAATGGAATGGGCAGAAAAATCTTTCTAATTGGACCAAAAAATCTGTTCTTGATTAAAAAGTATAAATCTACATGGAGCTTTGAGAGGTTCAGTCCAATACTCGCGAAAAAAGCATCCTGCTGAAACAAAATTTGCAGTCAAGTACATATTTTGGTGAAGAGCCAAAAAAATAGAAATAAGCTACCAGGCGTGTTGGCTAAGAAAAAATAGGTATATTATTGAGCGATAAAAGGATTTTTATGTGGCTATTTTGCTAATATATTCTCATTTTTAACTGATTGTAGCGTAGGGCTACTCGACTCCCGCAGTGGAAATCAGAGCCTTCTAATTTAATTAGGGTGGATAAAAGTGGTTAATCAACACACCTGATAAGTTACCTTAAAATTTTAAAGGTAGCTTATTTTTTTGTTTTTTAAATAAGAGGAGTAATTATTTCATGTTTCCTTCATCAAAATGAAGTTCTCAATGTGAAAGCTATTTGCTATAATCATCTCGTCTTAAAAAATTCTGAAAGTTGAAGTGGACGTGGGGAAATGAATCATGCACAGAGTGCAAGAGATAGCATTATGGAATATGTATACGTCGTTGTTGGAGCGGCAGTCATTGCCATTGGCTTCAATGTATTTTTACTGCCAAATCAAATAGCCTCAGGCGGTGTAAGCGGGATTAGTACAATTTTACACGGTTTATTTGGCTGGAATCCTGGTTATGTACAGTATGCATTTAATATTCCATTATTTATAGCAGGTGTATTATTACTTGGAAAAAAGTTTGGGATAAAATCATTTATTGGAACTGTGACATTACCGTTAATTGTATTACTAACACATAGTTGGGAGCCTTGGACCGATAATCCTTTACTTGGTGCGTTGTTTGGGGGAATTGTTGTCGGTTTAGGAATAGGACTTGTCTTTAAAGGGAATGCTTCTACAGGTGGCACTGATTTACTAGCGCAAATTATTACAAAGTTTACCGGAATTACTCTTGGTACAAGTGTACTATTTATTGATGGAATGATCGCGATTAGTGCAGCAATTGTTTTTGACTTAGAGAAAGGTTTGTATGCACTTATTGGACTTTATGTCACTACTAAAACAATCGATATTATTCAGCTCGGCTTTAGTCAATCCAAAATGGTTTATATTATTACGACGAAACAAGATGAGATACGTGATGCTATTTATGCCGAGATTAATCGTGGCGTGACAAAGTTACCTGCAATTGGAGGGTATACAGGGGAAGCACGACCAGTACTGATGGTTGTTGTTTACCAAACAGAGTTCACAAAGCTGAAACAACTCATTAAAAGCGTTGACCCATCAGCGTTTGTCATTGTTTCCGATGCTTATGAGGTATTAGGCAAAGGTTTCAAACGTGCATAAATTTGGTATAATGTCGAGGAAAGATATTTTTTAACTAATGAGGAGGGGTACTAATGAAAAAGGCAATGTTAACATTAGTGTTCGGATCAGCAATCTTCCTAGCTGCTTGTGGTGGCGGAGATAAAACTGCAACTAAAGATGAAGGGAAAACTGCCGCTCCAGACGGTGAAACAATTGCTATGAAATCTTGTATTTCTTGCCACGGTGGCGAACTACAAGGTCAAGGTAATGCACCTGCACTTAAAGATGTAGGCTCTCGTTTATCAGAAACAGAAATTTTAGATGTTATTGAAAATGGTAAAAATGGTATGCCTCCAAATGTTGTTAAAGGTGAGGATGCAGAAGCAGTTGCCAAATGGTTAGCTTCTCAAAAATAAAACATAAAAAACTAGCGGATTTGGAGAACCGCTAGTTTTTTATGTTTTGTGGTGTAATTTTCAGCTAACAGACAAGAGAGTAAATACATTTCTTTTATTCCTAGACATGCTAAAATAAAGTGATACTGCAATCAGTGAAGCTGATTGCTAGTTGAACCAATCGGGCTAGTTAATCGCCAGATGAATGGGGGCTACTAATATTGGTCGTAGTATTAACAAGAGACGTAATGGAGAAATTTAAGTTAGAGCTATTAGCTGGTGAGGAAGGAATAGGAAGAACGATTGTCACGAGTGATATTTCAAGACCAGGACTTGAAATGGCCGGGTATTTTACACATTATCCTGCGAATCGAGTACAATTGCTTGGGAAAACAGAACTTTCATTTTTTGAAATGTTACCTGCAGATGTGAAATTGGAGCGTATGCGTTTACTGTGTTCGCAGGATACGCCAGCTATAATTATTTCTCGTGATTTAGAGATACCTGAGGAGCTTTTACAGGCTTCTAATGAAAAGCACGTCCCTGTATTTAAAACACATATGACAACAACGAAGTTTTCAAGTAGGCTGACTAACTATTTAGAAGGTTGTTTAGCACCAATGACTGCTGCTCATGGCGTTTTAGTCGATGTCTATGGCATTGGTGTACTGATAATCGGGAAAAGTGGTGTAGGGAAAAGTGAAACAGCACTTGAACTTGTAAAGAAAGGGCACCGATTAGTAGCTGATGATTGCGTGGAAATTCGTCAGGAATCAGAGAATTTCTTAATCGGAAGTCCACCACCTCTTTTAGAACACTTACTTGAAATTAGAGGTATTGGCATAATTGATATTATGACGCTGTTTGGAGCAAGCGCGGTGCGACCGTACAAACGAATTACGTTAATCATCGAACTAGAAATTTGGGATCCAGAAAAGGTATATGATCGTTTAGGTCTAGAGGAAGAGAAAATGAAAATCATTGATACGGAATTAACGAAGTTAACAATTCCTGTAAGACCTGGGCGCAATGTATCTGTTATTATTGAAGTAGCTGCCATGAATTACCGTTTGAAAAAGATGGGTGTTAATGCAGCGGAGGAGTTTTCTAGACGTTTAGATGAGGTTATTACTTCAACAGATGAATTAGATGATTAATGGTTTATTAATAAGATACAATGACCTAGTAATAGAAGAATGTTGAGAGGAGCATAAGATGGACTTATTACTATTACAAATTGATCCGATTGCTTTCAATTTAGGACCTATCCCTGTTCATTGGTATGGGTTGCTAATCGTATCGGGTATTATTTTAGCTTATTTTGTAGGACAAAGAGAAGCTATGAAGCGGGGATTACCGGAGGAGTTTTTGGCGGATTTATTACTATGGGCTGTTCCTATATCCATAGTTTGCGCACGCATTTACTATGTAACGATGCGTTGGGATTATTATGGTCAGAACCCAGAGAAAATTATTGAGATTTGGAATGGTGGTATTGCGATCCACGGAGCTCTTATTGGGGCATTTATAACAGCTTACATATTCACTCGTAAAAGAAATATAAGCTTTTTAAAAGTAGCGGATATTGCGGCACCAAGTATTTTGATTGGCCAAATAATTGGTCGATGGGGAAATTTTATGAACCAAGAGGCTTATGGTGGTCCGGTGTCACGTGAATTTTTAGAAAATCTGAGGCTGCCTGATTGGATTATTAATCAAATGTATGTTGAAGAATTAGGAACATATGTACATCCTACGTTCTTATATGAATCCGTATGGAATTTCATTGGGCTAATCATTTTACTAGTATTACGCAAAGTAAATTTAAATCGTGGGGAAATATTCTTTGGCTATATCATTTGGTATTCATTCGGTCGATTCTATATAGAAGGCATGCGTACAGATAGTCTATATTTAGTAGGAGATTTACGCTCAGCTCAGGTTGTTTCAATAATTGGTATTGTAGTGGGTCTTGTGGCGATTATTTACCGACGTATAACAGTAAAACCTGCAGTGAAGTATTTAGATGATTAATAAGGGGTGCAAGGACAATGGCTGTAAAGGCATTACTATTTGACTTTGATGGTACATTACTCAATACAAATGATTTAATCATTCAAACATTTATGCATGTTTTAAACGAGCGATTTCCCGGGCAATATTCGCCAAAAGATTGCCTAAAATTCCTTGGGCCGTCCTTGAAACAGACAATGAGTGACATTGCTCCTGGTGAAGAGGATGCAATGATTGCTAAATATCGCGAATATAATGAAATACATCACGATGAGCTTGTCACTCAATATCCTGATGTTGTATCAACTTTAGAGCAATTAAAGGCTATGGGTATCAAGTTAGCGATTGTGTCTACAAAGCGTAATGGGATGATTGACCGTGGACTTAAGGTGCTCAGTGCAAATCATTTATTTGATGTCCGTATTGGTACGGATGATGTGAAAAATGTAAAGCCTGATCCAGAACCAGTTTTGCTTGCCCTTGAACGCCTTGGTGTAAATAAGGAAGAAGCCATTATGATTGGTGACAATTCTCATGATATTGAGGCAGGACACAATGCTGGAATTAGAGCGGCTGGTGTCGCATGGGCTTTTAAAGGTGAGGAATACTTACAGCAGTTCAAGCCGGAATATATGTTGCATCATATGACGGATTTATTTGAAATTGTGAAAGAGGGTTAGTAAATGGCACGTAAAACAGAACGCTACCGTGTCGAAGGAGCAAACTCGCTTTGGAATATTTATGATACGGTGTCCTTTTGGAAGGTGATGAAGTGTTTTATTGTCATTCAAATTGGACGCTTCACACCATTTTTACGTGTGAAAAACTGGTTGTATCGAACTTTTTTAAAGATGGAGATTGGTGAAAAAACTTCAATAGCTTTAATGGTGATGCCAGATACAATGTTTCCAGAACGAATTCACATCGGTGACAATACCGTTATAGGCTTCAGTACAACTATTTTGGCGCATGAGTATTTAATAGAGGAGTATCGTCTGGGAGATGTTTATATTGGCAATGAAGTAATGGTTGGTGCCAATTCAACGATACTACCAGGTGTTACGATAGGTGACGGTGCGATTGTTTCGGCTGCAACCCTTGTCCATAAGGATGTGCCAGCTGGCTGTCTTGCAGGCGGTAATCCTATGCAAATTATTTATACAGCTGAACAAATGGCGGAGCGTAAACGTAATGAAGTAGTGCAATGGTGCACGCCAAAAAAATAATAAGATCAACACTGTGCATGCTTACTGTGCACAGTTTTTTAGTGTTGAAAAATTATTGTGACAATGAAATTAAAGTATGACTCTACGGCAAAAAGAGTGGTTGATTTCCGTTCCGACTGGGCGCTTTGTTGCTGCCGCTACGTTAGCACTACGCTTTCGCACAGAGCAAAGCTTCCTGGGGGCGTCCGATGAGCCGCTTCGCTGCGCTCCAGGGTCTCGGGCCTACACGATGTAGGTTACGAAGGCGTTATCACAGGACGTGATGCTCTTAGCCTTCGTTCCTCTACCGCTAATCCCCAAGGAGTCGCCCAGTCTCCACTCCAATCAACCACTACTTAGCATGTATTTTTTGAGATGTCACTCTATTTAAAAGTAATAAAACAACACGTCAGCAACAATTGCTTTTATACGCGAAGACATAATGACAATAACAACAGATACAATTGCATCACTGTTGTAAGTCTATCCTGTTCAAATATAGTGAGCTGTCATAACATTCACTTTTGAAATGTATAAAATTTATAAAAGTTCTACACTATCATTGATTGGAGTGGAAGGCTACTCGACTCCCGTGGGAAAGTGAGACAGGCGAGACCCTGCACGGAGCGGATGTTTTCTGTGCGAAAGCGTGAGTGCTAACGTAGCGGCAGCAAAACTAGCGGAGGAAGCGGCTCGACGCTCACCCACAGGAAAGCGAGTAGCCTGGAACGGAAATCACCTCATTTAAAATGCCACAACATTCACAAAGATTTCCTAGGTCATTTTGTTTACGATTTTAAAGTTTAACTAATTTAAGAAGGATAAAGCTTACTATGTTGAATAAAGTTTCAATTTATTTATTTTCGAGTATAATTAACAGAATAATCAGTAATGAAATTATTCGACAATTCATAGAGAGTTGCATTGACGGAAAGGGAGAAATAAGTTAGAATTCTTTCATAATCTAATTCTCTAACACTCTAGTGAATTAAAGTGAAACGTGAGGAAGTGTCAAAATGTCGTCGATTAAAATGTTTGAGAAACCACTTGGAATGCGCGATACATTTCCGCAAATATACGAAAAGATAGAGGCTGTAAGAAATACGGGGCGAGACTTTTTATGCAGCAGGGGCTATGAGTTTATTAAGACACCTGCAGTAGAGTATTTTGATACAGTCGGTAAAGCATCAGCAATAGCCGATGCGCATTTATTTAAGTTAGTAGATAGCCAAGGAAACACGTTAGTACTACGACCTGATATGACTACACCGATTGCTCGTGTAGCAACATCAAAATTATTAAAAGAGATGATTCCATTACGCCTTGCTTATTTTGCTAGTGTCTTTCGTGCACAAGAGGCAGAAGGTGGGCGTCCAGCAGAATTTGATCAGATGGGGATCGAGTTAATTGGAGACAATTCTGTGTTTGCTGATGCTGAGGTTATTGTGGCGGCAATGGAGCTATTACAGCAATTTGGATTAGCACAATTTAAAGTTACTATCGGCCATGCAGGGATATTAAATTGTATTTTACAAGACTATACAGAGAGCATTGAACAACAACATATACTTCGAACACTTCTAGTACAACGCAATTATGTAGGGTTTGAAGAAGCAGTGGAATCATTTGATTTACCTAAAACAAAATCGGATGCATTACTACAATTTATTGAAGAAGCTATGAATTTAAAAGAAATCCAAGATATTGAAAAATATGTCCGGAAAAATGACGCATTAGAATATATGCAACAACTCGCTAAACTACTTGAAATTGCAGGTTTAGCGGATTATGTAGCTTTTGATTTTACACTTTCTAGTCATATGAGTTATTACACAGGAATGCTATTTGAAGTGTTTGCAACAGGCAGTGGTTTTCCATTAGGTAATGGCGGACGTTATGACGGATTACTTGAGGTGTTTGGCTCAAAAGTAGGCGCTACAGGATTTAGTATTCGCGTTGATCGCCTACTAGAAACGCTGGATGAGCAATCTGATGAACGACAAGAAGCGACAGTAGTGCTATTTGAGGAACAACAATTTGAAGCGGCTCTTGCACAAGTACAGACGCTTCGAACTGCTGGTAAACAGGCTACCTTACAGTTAAGAAATAGCCTAGTTGATGAAGAAGCTTTTTTAGCACACTTTAAAAAAGTAGTTGTTGTGGGACAGGAGGACGTTGGCAGTGAATGAATTAACGATTGCTATGCCGAAGGGGCGCATTTTTGATGAGGCATACCAAATGCTGTTAGAAGCTGGCTTTAATTTACCAGAGGAAGTCGAAATGTCCCGTAAATTAATGCTTGAAATTCCAGAAGAGAAAATTCGTTTTATCTTAGCAAAGCCGATGGATGTTCCTGTTTATGTAGAGCACGGTGTAGCGGATATTGGTATCGCTGGAAAAGATGTTTTGTTAGAACAGCAACGACAAGTACATGAATTACTGGATTTAAAAATAAGTACATGTTATATCGCATCGGCAGGTTTACCTAACACTACGATGAATGAAATCGCCCCAAGAATAGCGACTAAATATCCTAATATCGCGATGAAATATTATAAGGGCATTGGGGAGCAAGTTGAAATTATTGAGCTAAATGGATCCATTGAATTGGCACCAATGATTGGCTTAGCAGATCGCATTGTTGATATTGTTTCAACAGGACGGACGCTGAAGGAAAATGGTTTAGTGGAGTATGAATTTATTACGGATGTGTCATCGAGGTTAATTGCTAATCCAGTAAGCTATCGTATGAAGGGAGACCGCATTATCGACCTTGTGAAACGTTTAAAGAAATGTGTGAAATAAATCATGCTCACAGTCATCGAAAATGGACAACTACATGTATACCTAGAATTAAAGGAGATTAATCCTATGAAGATAACAAAGCTAGCAAAAGGTATTTCCTTAAAACGACCACTTGAAGGTGGCAATGAAGAACAGTTAAAGGTTGTACGTCAAGTATTAGCAGATGTTCGTGCACAAGGTGACACAGCCATACGTTTTTATACAGAAAAATGGGATGGCTTTGCACCTGATCATTTACGGGTAACGAAGGATGAAATAGAAGAGGGCGCAAATTCTCTTGATCAACAGCTTTATGCTGATTTAACAGAGGCTGCACAAAATATTCGCTTTTATCATGAGCAGCAGAAGCGTTCAGGTTATCGCTTAGAGTTAAAAGATGGGTCGTGGCTTGGGCAACGAATTACTGCTCTTGATGCTGTAGGACTTTATGTTCCTGGCGGTACAGCAGCGTATCCATCGTCAGTTTTGATGAACGTTATTCCTGCACAAGTTGCTGGTGTCAAACGCATTGTTATTACGTCTCCAGCAGGTCGCGATGGAAAATTACCTTCAGGTGTACTTGCTGCGGCGCATATTTTAGGGGTAGAGGAAATATATAAAATCGGTGGAGCTCAGGCGATTGCGGCTCTAGCTTATGGTACAGAAACGATTTCTCCTGTTGATAAAATTACAGGTCCAGGAAATATTTTTGTAGCATTAGCAAAACGTGAGGTATTTGGTGAGGTAGCGATTGATATGATTGCAGGTCCAAGTGAAATTGCCGTGTTAGCAGACGACACAGCATTTGCTGATGAAATTGCAGCTGATCTTTTATCTCAGGCTGAGCATGATAAATTGGCTTGTGCCATATTGGTGACGACTTCTGAGCAGTTGGCTAAAAAAGTGGCTGAAGAAGTAGAGAAGCAGCTAATCACCTTACCGCGTGAAGAGGTAGCGCGTGCATCTATTGAAAACTTTGGTGCCATTTATGTGGCTGAAACGTTGGCAGATGCCGTAGATGCCATTAATTCGCTAGCTCCTGAGCATTTAGAAATTGTGACAAAAAATGCTGAGGCTGTAGCGGAACAAGTACGACATGCAGGTGGTATTTTCATCGGCCGTTATAGCTCTGAACCAGTTGGTGATTACTTTGCAGGGACAAATCATGTGCTACCAACGAATAGCACTGCACGCTTTGCAAGTGGATTAAACGTTGATGATTTTGTGAAAAAATCGAGCGTCGTCTTTTATAGTGAAAAAACTTGGGCAGAAAATGCACCGAAAATTGCACGTCTAGCACGTATGGAAGGCTTAGAGGGCCATGCTCGTGCAGTCGAATCACGTGGATGGGAAAAGGAGTAGCACAATGACCGAAAAGAAACGATATGCAAAAGTTGAACGTACAACAAATGAAACGCAAATTTCAGTAGCTATCGAGTTAGATGGTGAAGGAAAGGCGGATATTAAAACGGGTGTTGGCTTTATGGATCACATGCTAGATCTATTCATCAAACATGGTCTTTTTAATGGGACGATACAAGCAAATGGTGATACATATATAGACGATCATCATACAACAGAAGACCTCGGAATTGTATTAGGTCAAGCGATTCGTGAAGCACTCGGTGATAAAAAAGGAATCAAGCGCTACGGTACAGCATTTGTGCCAATGGATGATGCACTTGCACAAGTAGTAGTAGATTGCTCAAATCGTCCGCATTTAGAATATCGTGTACCACAGTTAAAGGAGAAAGTTGGTAACTTCGATACTGAATTAGTACATGAATTTTTGTGGAAGTTTGCGCTTGAGGCTCGGATGAATGTTCATGTCATTGTGCCTTATGGACATAATACACATCATATCATTGAAGCTATTTTTAAGGCGTTAGCACGTGCTATTGACGCAGCAGTAGAAATTGATCCACGTGTTAAAGGTGTACCGTCGACTAAGGGGCTGTTAACGTGAAAATAGGTGTTATTGATTATGGAATGGGGAATTTATTTAGTGTTGAGCAGGCATTAAAACGACTTGGTTGTGAGGTTATTGTCACGGCTGACGAAAAAATGCTAGACACAACGGATGCACTGTTGCTTCCTGGTGTTGGGGCATTTCCAGATGCCATCAAACGTTTAACTGAAACGAATTTAGATCGATATTTGCACAAGGTGAAAGCTGAAAATCGACCACTTCTCGGAATTTGCTTAGGCATGCAATTATTATTTGAGCAAAGTGAAGAGGTGTCACCAACGAATGGTTTGGGCTTTTTCAAAGGAAGGATTAAACGATTTAGTGGAGACAACGCTGGACAGGCGTATCGCGTACCGCATATGGGGTGGAATGAGCTCGTAGTGGCAAAGCGTCCTTCATGGTTAAAGGGTGAAGGATCGGCAAAGCATGTGTATTTTGTTCACTCATTTTATGCAGCAAATCTAGATGAAACAGAGCTTGTTGCTTATGCGGATTATCATGGTATTAAGGTTCCGGGGATAGTTGTAAATGGTTCTATTACTGGAATGCAGTTTCATCCCGAAAAATCAGGTGAACTAGGAGTATATTTATTAGAGCAATGGTTGAAGGGGGTGGTTTCATGTTAACGAAGCGCATTATTCCATGTCTTGATGTGAAAGAGGGGCGAGTTGTAAAAGGTGTACAGTTTGTGTCGTTACGTGATGCGGGTGACCCAGTAGAGCTGGCCAAGTTTTACGATGAGCAAGGGGCAGATGAGCTTGTGTTTCTTGATATTTCGGCATCACATGAAGGACGTGAAACAATGGTTGATGTAGTGCGGCAAACCGCGGCGACATTAGCAATTCCATTTACAGTAGGTGGTGGAATTCGTACATTAGACGATATGAAACGCATTTTACGTGCAGGTGCCGATAAAGTATCAGTGAATACTTCTGCTTTAGAGCGACCAGAGCTTATTAAAGAAGGTTCTGACTTTTTTGGCGCACAGTGTATTGTTGTAGCTATTGATGCGCGCTATAGTGAGGAAGACGGCACATGGATGGTTTATACGCATGGTGGCCGGAACAAGACAAATTGGCAGGCAACTGAATGGGCTAAGGAAGCGGTTCGTTTAGGTGCTGGGGAAATATTATTAACGAGTATGAATCAGGACGGTGAAAAATCAGGTTTTGATTTAGCATTAACAAAAGCCGTGAGAGAGGCTGTGACAGTTCCTGTTATTGCAAGTGGCGGTGCAGGAAATGCCGAACATTTTTACGAGGTATTAGCTGAAGAAATCGATGCAGATGCAGCACTTGCCGCATCCATCTTCCATTATAAAGAAACGAGCGTAGCGCAAGTAAAAGAATACTTACGTGAAAAAGGAGTGGCAGTAAGATGATTGACAGCATTAAATTTGATGATAAGGGTCTTGTCACTGCGGTTGTACAAGATGCGAATACAAAAGAGGTTTTAACTGTAGCATATATGAATAAAGAATCATTGGAGAAAACACTTGAATCGGGAGAAACATGGTTCTTCTCACGTTCACGTCAAGAACTTTGGCATAAAGGGGCAACAAGTGGTCATACACAAAAAGTTGTGTCGATCAAAGCGGACTGTGACGGTGACGCATTAGTCGTAGAAGTAATTCCTGCTGGCCCGGCTTGCCATAACGGAACAACTTCTTGTTTTACAGAGATCATTCAGCAAAATGCCAAGGTCGGATCTGTTGAGATTATTTCTAAACTTGTAAATGTCATTGAAAAGCGTGAACAAGAAATGCCTGAAGGCGCGTATACTACATATTTATTCGATAAAGGAATCGATAAAATTTGTAAAAAAGTCGGCGAAGAAGCAACAGAGGTTGTGATCGGTGCGAAAAATCGTGATGCAGAAGAGGTAAAATGGGAGGCTGCCGATTTAATTTATCACCTACTAGTGTTACTACAAGAGCAAAAAGTAAGTGTTTATGACGTGTTACAAGTGTTAGAAAAACGTCATGAAGAGAAATAACGGCATATCGCTTATTGTATGCTATAATAGAAGTTACTGTGTAAAGGAACGTGTGAAACGTTCCTTATTTCTTGTTTCGGAGGAAATATTTTGGAAAAGAAACGTCAAAAAGAGAATCAAACGAATATAGTGTCGTTCATTCCAACAGGCGACTATTATTATAAAAAATCCGTTCAAGCAATGAATAGCGGACAAATGAATAAAGCATATAAATATTTACAGCGAGCAGTTGATTTAAGTCCTGATGATCCAATGATTTTATTGCAATTAGCGATTATTGAGTTAGAGGGTCAACGTTTCGAGGAAGCGTATGATCTTCTTCGTCACGCTTATGAGATAGATCCAGATAATCCAGAAATTATTTTTTACATGGCAGAGGTATCTGGATGTGTTGGTATTATACAAGATGCTAAACGCTTTGCAGAGCAATATTTACAAATAGAGCCAGAGGGTGCCTATGCAGTTGAAGCGGCGGAAATATTAGAGTTTGTTGCTTTTGAGCAAGATGAATTTGAGGAGCTTGAAGGTTCTGGTGAAGATTTATATCGTCAGGAACAGGCGAGACGCTGTATGGAAAAGGGAGATTTCCCTGAAGCTATTACTATTCTTGAAGATTTAATTGAAGGTAGCCCAGATTTTTGGTCGGCCTATAACAACCTAGCTCTTGCTTATTTTTATGTAGGGGAAGCAGAACAGGCGAAGGCTCTTCTAAACAAGGTATTACGTGAGAATAAGGGGAATTTACATGCACTTTGTAATTTAACTGTTATTGCGTATTATGAAAAAAATGAAGAGGATTTAAAGGATCTTTTAGAAGTACTTGTGAAAATTCAGCCATACACATGGGAACATCGGTACAAACTGGGTGCAACATTAGCGCTTGTTGGACAGTATGATTTAGCATTTAAATGGTTACGCAGCATGCAAAAACGAGGCTATGTTGGAGATGCTGGCTTTTACTTTTGGTTATCACACGCAGCGTATTTTTCTAAACATGAAGAAATTTCAAAGAGTGCATGGGAGCAGCTACTTGAGCTAGATCCAGATAAAGAAGGCTTTGAACCTTGGCGCCAAGAGGAAAATGTATATGCGCTTGATGCATTAGAGCATGACCGAGACTACATCGTGGATAAACTAGAGAGCAGTTATGTAAGTGAGCGCATTTTTGGGTTGTTTTTACTTAGCTGTACAGCACATAAACAAGAAATTATTGCGCATCCAAAATGGATAGACGTTGAAAAATTCGATACGTTTGAAAAATTATTCTTGGCATACTCACTTGGCCATGAGTTTGATATGAAAAATAAAGTGGAAGCTAGCTTTTTACGCGCAGTAAGTGTGCCAGAAATTTTACTAGAACAGTATGGCAAACTGACGACACTTATTGCACCTATGTTCCAAATGTGGTTTGTACTGTGTGAACAAGCACTGATTAATAATTATCGTTTTACCAATCCAGCAGCTATTGCAGGAGCAAATGATTATTTATTTCGTTCTTCCCGAATGCTCAAGGTTACAAAAAAAGAGATTGCTGAGCAATACGGGGTATCCGTGTCAACTTTGTCGAAGTACATTGATGAAATTTTAAAATTTTTACCAAACACGCATAAGTAGACTGTGAGCAACATAGTTGAATAACTTTTTACTTTCACATACGATGAAGTTATCATAAAAAAACATTTGTTTTAGGGGGAAGTATTTATGTCGGAAGAAAAAATCTATGATGTTGTAATAATTGGTGCAGGTCCTGCTGGTATGACTGCAGCTGTTTATACGTCGCGTGCCAACCTTTCAACTTTAATGATTGAACGTGGTATCCCTGGTGGACAAATGGCGAATACAGAAGAAGTAGAAAACTATCCAGGGTTTGATACAATTTTAGGGCCTGAACTTTCTACAAAAATGTTCGACCATGCAAAGAAATTCGGTGCTGAGTATGTGTATGGCGATGTGACTGAAATTATTGATGGTGAGGAATATAAAACAATAAAATCAGGTGCAAAAGAATACAAAACACGAGCAATTATTCTTTCTACAGGTGCGGAGTATAAAAAAATGGGCGTGCCGGGCGAAAAAGAACTTGGAGGTCGTGGTGTCAGCTATTGTGCAGTATGTGATGGTGCATTCTTCAAGCAAAAAAATCTTGTTGTCGTAGGTGGCGGAGATTCTGCTGTTGAAGAAGGGGTTTACTTAACTCGCTTTGCGGACAAAGTAACAATTGTGCACCGTCGTGATAAATTACGTGCGCAAAAAATTCTCCAAGATCGTGCCTTTGCTAACGAAAAAATTGATTTCATTTGGAATGCAACAGTCAAAGAAATCAATGAGGCTGATGGTAAAGTTGGAAGTGTAACACTACAATCAACTGTAGATGGTACAGAATCTAATTTTGTCGCGGATGGCGTATTTGTATACATTGGTATGCTACCGTTAACTAAACCATTTGAGTCTCTAGGGATTTTAAATGAAGCTGGTTATATTTTGACAAATGATAATATGGAAACTACCGTACCAGGTATCTTCGCTGCGGGAGATGTGCGTGAAAAGTCACTTCGTCAAATCGTTACAGCGACAGGTGACGGAAGTATTGCAGCACAAGCAGTACAGCATTATGTGGAAAAATTATTAGAAAAAATTAACGCTTAAAGTAGATCAAGACTAAAATCTGTTTTTGATTGGCTCATCACCAAAAGTTGTGGATGACATTTGTTAAAACTTATGCAATGTAATATAAGTTGATTGGAGTGGAGACTGGGCGACTCCTTGGGGATCAGCAATAGGGGAACGAAGACTAAGAGCATCACGTCCTGTGATAACGCCTTCGTGACCAACATCCTGTTGCCCCAAGCGGCTCATCGGACGCCCCCAGGAAGCTTTGCTCTGTGCGAAAGCGTAGTGCTAACGTAGCGGCAGCAATGTTTTAACTGTGCGAAAGTGCAACGACAGCAACAACAAATGTTTTATCTGCGCGAAAGCGAAGCGTCAGCGGCAAAGCGCCCAGTCGGAACGGAAATCAACCCCACGTTATGGTGATGATTCTCTTGATAAAATTTTAAGGAAAAATATACAATTTTAATACGGTTTTAATATTGTTGTAACTTGAATGACATATAAAAGGTGTAATATATAAAGTGTAATTAGCAATCCCCCTTTTAATTTGTTTAGTAGGTTGTTTCCACCAAATTAGGTGGAGCAACCTATTTTTGTTGTGATAAAAAATTTTGATTTTTTATTGCGCCGTTTCATATGTTTAAGTAGCGGTTAAAACATAGTTCCCGTAGATAGTAGTGAAGCTAAAATTGCCATGCACCTAAAGTTCTGAATGGAGGACAAACCTTGTTTGGTCTTGTTATAATAAAAGGTAGAATGCAAAAGTGATTAGAGGTGTGCCTATGCAAAGAATTGCAAATTTAATAGCCGTAAAAGACGGTCAAATATTATTACTTCAAAAGCCGAGACGCGGCTGGTACGTAGCTCCTGGCGGTAAAATGGAGTGTGGTGAGTCAATCTATGAGGCTGCTGTACGTGAGTTTCAAGAAGAAACAAATGTCACACCATTAAATGCTCATTTAAAGGGTGTTTATACGATGATTATTAAAGAAAATAATGAGATAGTTGATGAATGGATGCTTTATACATTTGTTGCAAAGGATGTAGAAGGTGTACCGTTTGTTGAAACTAGAGAGGGCAAACTTGCATGGCACCCAGTAGAGGATTTAAAACATTTGCCTATGGCTGAAGGTGATCGAACAAATTTACAATTTGCCATCTCACAATCAGGCATTCAGTACGGTACGTTTGAATATACGACTGATTTTGAATTACTTCATGAGAAAATACAAATATCAATAGAACAATAAAGGGGCTGCATGACAGTGGTGGTTGAAGACCGAAAAAATACACATGAATTGGTTATTATTACAGGAATGTCTGGCGCTGGAAAAACAGTAGCGATTCAAAGCTTTGAGGATTTAGGGTATTACTGTATTGATAATTTACCACCAGCGTTACTCACAACATTTTTAACCCTGCTCAGGGATTCGGGTAAAAATATTACACGTATTGCAGCTGTCATGGATATGCGTGGTGGCGACTTTTTTGATTCTCTTATTGGCGCACTCGACCATATTCTTAAAGAAGGCGATATTGTTGCAAGAATTTTATTTTTAGATGCGGACGATGCAACTTTAGTTAGACGTTATAAGGAAACAAGACGTGCACATCCATTGGCTGTAAATGGGTTACCGTTAGATGGCATTAAACAAGAACGGAAGCTTTTATCGGAAGTAAAGGGTCGCGCTAAATTTATCTATAATACATCTAACATGAAGCCAAAAGCGCTACGCGAAAAAATCGTTAAAGAATTTGCCAGTGATGCCGATAATATTTTCTCAGTAAATATCATGTCTTTTGGATTTAAACATGGTATGCCGATAGATGCAGACTTAGTGTTTGATGTTCGTTTTTTAAAAAATCCATATTATGTAGAAGAGTTACGCCATAAAACGGGTTTACAAACGGAGGTATCTTCTTATGTGCTGGCACTTGAAGATACGCAAACACTCATTCAAAAACTAACGGATCTGTTTGAATTTATGATTCCTCTCTATAGACAAGAGGGCAAATCACAACTTGTCATTGCTTTTGGTTGTACTGGAGGACAGCATCGTTCGGTGACATTAGCTGAATATTTCGGGGCATTTTTAGCCAATAAGGAAAATGCTGTTATTACACATCGTGACATCAATCGTAGAAAGGATTGAGTGAATGGGAAAGAAGCGAACAAAGCTTGTTGTAATAGGTGGTGGTACAGGGCTCTCTACTTTACTACGAGGGCTCAAGCACCACCCATTTGATATTACTGCAATTGTGACAGTAGCTGATGACGGTGGTTCTTCAGGACGCTTACGGGATGACTATGATATTCCACCACCTGGTGATGTTCGTAATGTTATTGCTGCGTTATCGGATGTTGAGCCACTTGTAGAGCAAATGTTTCAATATCGATTTTCAGCATCAGAAGATTTACGTGGACATTCATTAGGGAATTTAATGTTGACTGCTTTAACGGAAATTACTGGAGATTTTAACCATGCTATTAGTGAAATGGGAAAGGTTTTAAAGGTCCATGGTCGCGTCATACCAGCAGCCAACAAAAAGATAAATTTACATGCAGAGCTAGAGGACGGTTCAATAATTGAAGGTGAATCTAAAATTCCAATGGCTAAAAAACGATTGAGTCGTGTTTTTTTAGTGCCTGAAAACGTGCAACCGTTACCAGAGGCAATTCGAGCAATCAATCGTGCTGACTATATTTTAATTGGTCCGGGAAGTTTATATACAAGTATTATTCCAAACCTTCTTGTAAAAGGAATTGGTGAAGCCGTTATAAAGGCTAAAGGAAGAAAAATATACGTTTGTAATTTAATGACTCAAAAAGGTGAAACGATTTCCTATACAGCAGGTGACCATGTGCAAGCTATATACAAACATGTTGGAGATTCCTTTATTGATTCTATTTTAGTCAATGATGTAAAACTACCTCATCCTGTAGAAGAGCTTTATAAGGAAGAATGTGCGGAGCCAGTAACATTTGACGTTGCAAAGCTTGAAAGTATGGGATTAGAGGTTATTAAACGAGATATTGCCACGATTCGCAAAGATGGGACGGTTCGTCATAATGCAGCAAACGTTGCAAAATGGCTCGTAGATTACGCAAATATCTATAAGCAAAATGTAAGTGAACCAATTATAGAATCATAAAGCGCTATTTGTATATGATAAGATGGACATATACATAGAACTAAAGGTTGATAGGAAAGGGGGGGCTTGATATGTCTTTTGCTTCTGAAACTAAGAAGGAATTAACCCAAGTAGAAGCAGACAATCATTGTATGAAAGCAGAAGTATCTGCCCTAATTCGTATGAATGGTTCATTATCCTTTGCTAATAAACAGTTAAGCTTAGACGTACAAACGGAAAACGCTGCAATCGCAAGAAGACTTTATACGATTATGAAAAAGCTGTATCCATATAATGTAGAGTTACTTGTTCGAAAAAAAATGCGTTTGAAAAAAAATAACGTATACATTTGCCGTGTAAGAGAAGGTGCGCGTGAGCTACTAATCGATTTAGAAATCATCTCAGACGATTTTCAATTTAATCATACTATTTCTCGAGAGCTCATAAAAAAGGGTGGCCAAAAAAGAGCGTATTTACGAGGCGCATTTTTAGCAGGTGGTTCTGTCAATAATCCAGAAACATCAGCCTACCATTTAGAAATTTATTCATTATATAAAGAGCATGGCGAGGCTTTAATGGATTTGATGAATGAATTTGAGCTAAATGCAAAGACAATTGAACGAAAAAAAGGCTTTGTAACCTATTTAAAGGAAGCGGAAAAAATTTCTGATTTTCTTAATATTGTAGGTGCTCATCAAGCTATGATGAAATTTGAAGACGTTCGCATATTGCGAGATATGCGGAATAGTGTTAATCGCATTGTTAACTGTGAAACAGCAAACTTAAATAAAACAATAGGTGCAGCATTACGACAGGTAGAGAATATTCGTTTTATTGAAAATTCGATAGGCCTAGATCAATTGCCTGAAAAGCTTCGTGAAATTGCACGATTACGAGTAGAATATCAAGATGTAACCCTAAAAGAACTTGGTGAGATGGTATCAAGTGGAACGGTTAGTAAATCAGGTGTCAATCATCGATTAAGGAAAATCGATGAAATTGCCGATGCATTAAGACGTGGTGAAAAAATTGATAGTTAAATTTTCATACTTTTCAGGTATGAATGTCATGTGTAATCGCGTATTGTTCTTTTGCTAGTAAGTGAGGTAAGATAAAACTAATAAAATGAACGGTAGTAAAGGGGAGTTTGAAGAATGACCGAGAGAAGAGTCCATGTAAAATTAAAATTAGGACTACAAGCTAGACAAGCGGCGCTATTCGTACAAGAGGCAAATCGTTTTAGCGCAGATATCTTTCTTGAGAAAGAAGAGAAAAAAGTAAATGCTAAATCCATTATGGGTGTAATGAGTTTAGCTATTGCAAAAGGAACAGAGGTTGTCCTTAGTAGTGATGGTAACGATGCTGAGCAAGCGGTTACAGCATTGGCAGCACTAATCGAAGAAGAAGATTAAAAAACCCATAATGCGAAAACTGTCCAAGCAGTAAAACTTACATGCTGGGCAGTTTTTTTGCGTTTTTGCACAGAACAAATAAGTCCTGAAAGAAGAGCCAAAATGATGGAAAGTAAGGATAGGTCGACGGAAAGAAAGGCCGAAACGACGGATAGAAAAGCCAAAGAGATGGATTGAAGAGATGAAGCGACGGAAAGAAAGGCTGAAGCGACGGAAAGAAAAGCCGAAACGACGGAAAGAAAGGTCGAAGAGACGGAAAGAAGAGCCGGAGCGACGGAAGGAAAAGGCCGCGACGGAAAGAGCCTGAATGATGGAAAGAAAGGCTGAAGCGACGGAAAGAAGAGCCGGAGCGACGGAAGGAAAGGTCGAAGAGACGGAAAGAAAAAACCGCGACGGAAAGTAAGGCTGAAGCGACGGAAAGAAAAGCCGAAGAGACGGAAAGAAAAAACCGCGACGGAAAGAAGAGCTGGAGCGACGGAAGGAAAGGCTGAAGCGACGGAAAGAAGAGCCGAAGCGACGGAAGGAAAAGGCCGCGACGGAAAGAAGAGCCTGAATGATGGAAAGAAAGGCTGAAGCGACGGAAAGAAGAGCCGGAGCGACGGAAGGAAAGGTCGAAGAGACGGAAAGAAAAAACCGCGACGGAAAGAAGAGCCTGAATGATGGAAAGAAAGGCTGAAGCGACGGAAAGAAAAGTCAAATATAGGGTAGAACCATCAGAATGGTGGATAGAACCGCCAAAGTGGTGGATCACCCCATCAAACCATACATACATGGATGTCGAATAAAAAAAGACATCTCAGAAATAATCTGGGATGCCTTTGATTTTTTTATTTGCGTTCCATAATTTGATCGATTAAGCCGTATTCTTTTGCACGTTCAGCAGTCATGAAGTTATCGCGATCTGTATCTCTTGAAATTACTTCAAGCGGTTGACCAGTGCGTTCTGATAAAATGCCATTTAATTTTTCGCGTAAGAATAAAATACGTTTTGCAGCGATTTCAATCTCAGTTGCTTGACCTTGTGCACCACCAAGAGGTTGGTGAATCATTACTTCGGCATTTGGTAATGCGAAGCGTTTACCAGGTTCACCAGCAGCAAGTAGGAAAGCACCCATAGATGCTGCCATACCAATACAAATTGTTTGTACTTGTGGCTTGATAATTTGCATTGTGTCATAAATTGCCATACCAGCAGTGATTGATCCGCCTGGTGAGTTGATGTAAAGAAAGATATCTTTATCTGGATCTTCTGCTTGTAGGAATAGAAGCTGTGCAACAATTGAGTTAGCTACATTGTCGTCAATCGCGCTTCCTAATAAAATAATACGGTCTTTTAGTAGTCGTGAATAGATGTCATAAGCACGTTCACCACGACTTGTTTGTTCAATAACTGTAGGAATTAAATTCATGTTAAATCCTCCTTAAAAAACTAAATTCGAATACTTTTGCTGATAACATCCATTGTGTTTCAGCTGTATCCTTATCATACACATTATAGTCAGGGAAGGTCAAATATTAAACCTGCTAAAGTGAAATTAAATAAATAGCCAATACTGAAAACTGTTCATGACTAAAACAGTATGGTTGATGTAGCGAAGTGTAAGCGCCAAGGAGGCTTAGGTCACGCCAAGGAAAGCCTTCTCCTGTAGTGAAATGGATAGTCAAGTACATATTTTGATGAAGACCCTAAAAAAAATTAAAATCTTTTGCATTCTATAGTTGAATTATGAGCAATACGTTTGTATAATTGATAAGGTCATAAGTTAAAGTACAGTACACTATTTTGCAGGTATGCTTCAAATGAGGATTATCTACAACATGCTTTTTGGAAAGCCTTTGAGTGAGTACTTTTTTTTTGTGTCTAATTGCCCTCGTGGTGTAATGGATAACACGTAAGATTCCGGTTCTTGCACTGGGGGTTCGATTCCCTCCGAGGGCGCCATTTTACTGATTATTTGATTTACATTTATAGCTCAATTCTCCTAATAAGTAGTTTAGCAGCCTGCTTACTGGAGAATGAGGGGAAAATAGTGGAAATTCTGCTTAGTAGCATTATTCCCATATATGTTCCTTTCAAACCTTCAAAAAAGCAACAACTCCAAATTATTTTTTAGTGAACATACCGTACGTGAAGACTAGTATACTAGTCGGAAAAAAGAATCCTATCTGAGGGGATTCTTTTTTTTTGCCAAAATATATCTATCTTTGGCATAGTTCAAATATGTATAAATATACAAGTTAGATTAGATTTTTGTTCACTCATACCGTTTTCTACTAAAAAAAACCAACTGAAATTAATTTTTATGAAAAAACAATTACTTTTATGCGAATTGTTGTTGTCTAAAGTGAATAATGTCACTATAATTGACCTAATAGTCTAACATTTCCGAATTAATAAATAATAAAATATGTTTCGGGAAGGTAATTGAATAAGGGGGAAAATACTATGAAAAGAAGTTTATCGATGATACTAATGATCGTGGCAGCATTTGCACTAGTTCTAGCTGGCTGTGGTGCTAAAGAAAAGACATCATCTGGTAGTGAGCCATCTGCGGGTGAAGATGGTAAAAAAGTTTATAAGGTAGGAACAGAAGCTACCTTTGCGCCTTTTGAATCACTTGACGATAAAGGAAATGTTGTAGGAATTGATGTCGATATTTTACAAGCAATTGCTGATGAAATGGGCTTTGAAGTGGAATGGCAAAACATTGGTTGGGAGCCTGTATTCCAAACGATTAAAAATGGTGAAACAGATATCGGTGCATCTGGCATAACAATTAATGAAAAGCGTAAAGAGTCATTTGACTTTACTGAGCCATATTATGAATCTCAATTATTAATCGTTGTAAAGGAAGATTCAAAGATTAAATCATTAGCTGAATTAAAAGATAAAAAGATTTCAGTACAAATTAATGCGACTGGACACGAAGCTGCTAAAAAGCTTCAAGGGGAATCAAGTACGAATATTTTGGCGTTTGAAAGTCAACCAATCGCTATTCAAGAGATGCTAAACGGAAACGTAGACGCAGCAATTGGTGATAATGCGGTAGTGTATGAATATATTAAGGCACATCCAAACGAAAAACTTAAAGTAATAGAAGATGATGCATTTGAAAAAGAATATTATGGGTTTATGGTTCAAAAAGGGAATACAGAGTTGTTAAACCTACTAAATGAAGGTCTGAAAAAAATTAAAGAAAACGGTAAATTAAAAGAAATTACAGGCACAGAATTTAAGGAAAAAAAATAAATGCATGATGCCACTAGTATAGTTATGCTAGCGGCTCATTTATTTTCATTCAGCAAATGTCTTCTGTAGCGAAAGCAAAGCGTCAGCTACAGAAGACTCCCACCTCTGAAGGTGGCAGGATGAATGAGTATGAGGTTCTCGTGTCGGCCTTCGTGAAGGTCTAGGCACAATTCAAAACACAATTACACCAAGGCGAAATTGATTTTTTGGACTAACTTTAAAGGGGAAGTGGGGTTTTCGGATGGACATCTTTGACTTACGCTGGGACACAGTCTGGAACTACCGTGATATGTTTATACGTGGTATTGGCGTGACGCTTGTTTTAACACTTAGTGGTTATTTTGGAGGAATTCTTTTAGGGTTATTTTTAGGTCTTGGAAAATTATCAAATAAAAAATGGATTTATTGGCCATGTAAGTTATATGTAGATTTATTCCGTGGGACTCCGATGCTCGTGCAAATCTTATTAATTCACTTAGCGGTGATACCGACAATTTTTGGACATTCATTAGGCTATATGGTTTCAGGGATTACGGCACTTATTTTAAATTGTGCGGCATACAATGCAGAAATTTTCCGTGCGGGCATTCAAAGTATTGCTAAAGGGCAAATGGAGGCAGCTCGTTCTCTTGGCTTAACGCATAACCAAGCGATGCGTAAAGTTATTTTACCCCAAGCTTTTAGACGTATGATTCCGCCGCTAGGCAATGAATTTATCGCCTTATTAAAGGATTCATCTTTAGTAACCGTTATTGCGGCTCCCGATATTTTATATGCAAGTAAAGTAGTAGCAGGTGCTAGCTTCCGTTTCTGGGAACCATATATTGTTGCAGCCTTATTATATTTAATTTTAACGTATGGTGTAACAAAGGTTGTAGCATTTATTGAAAAACGATTTAGTAATAGCTATGTCCCTCGTAAGGCAGAAGGGCGGGAAGCACGATGATTAAGATTGAAAATTTACACAAATATTTTGGCAAGCTGGAAGTATTAAAGGGTATTGATTATGAAATACAAGAAAAGCAAGTTGTTTGTGTTATTGGTCCTTCAGGTTCGGGGAAAAGTACATTTTTACGCTGCATCAATATGCTAGAAGAAGTAACAGATGGTGCAATTTATATCGAGAATGTCAAAATTAATGATCCAAAAACAAATATTAATGCGATTCGAGCTGAAGTGGGGATGGTGTTTCAGCAATTTAATTTATTCCCACATATGACTGTTATTGATAATGTGACGATGGCGCCAATGCAAATCCGTAAAATGGGAAGGCCGGAAGCGGAAGCACTCGGACATGAGCTCTTGAAAAAGGTTGGTCTTGATAGTAAGGCTTATAACTATCCTGAACAGCTTTCAGGTGGTCAACAGCAACGTGTTGCCATTGCTCGTGCTTTAGCAATGAAGCCAAAAGCTATTTTATTTGATGAACCTACTTCTGCACTTGACCCTGAAATGGTAAAAGAGGTGTTAGATGTTATGAAAAATCTAGCCGCTGAAGGAATGACGATGATTGTTGTTACACATGAAATGGGCTTTGCTCGTGAAGTTGGCGATCGTGTTGTCTTCATGGATGGTGGCTATATTGTTGAAGAGGGAACACCTAAAGAAATTTTCAGTAACCCACAAAATGAACGAACAAAAGCCTTTTTAGGAAAAGTACTTTAATAAGGAAAGAGCAATCCCTAGTGATTTTTCATCACAATAGGGACTGCTCTTTTTGTATTTAATGAAGAGGATTTTTTGTAGTGTCAAATGAATTAAGCATCGTTTGCATATCTTGTTGAGAATATTGAGGTACTTGATAATAGCCATGCTTATTTTGGAAAATAGATAATTCGTATGCCATTTCGATGCAGTTGGGAATACTATCTGCAACAACACGACGAACGACAGGGTTTGTCGTTTCTGTTGCAGCCGCAGTCATACATTTTGCCGCGCCTTTTTGAGCACCAAGTAAGAAGCCAGAAATTGCTTCATCATTAATCTCACTCGCATTTTGCATAGGCTTTTTTGGCTGTCCAGGGTTTAAGCCGAATTTAAAATCATGCCCTGTTTCCATTTGATAACGACCTGTAGGAACAGATGGATCATGACCAGTTTTAAATGACTCCACAATTGTGTTATACATGCCTAATGTGAAATTATATTGGCGATCCAAAATGCTAAGTAACTCAGTGTCCTTAACCTGAGGTCGTAAAAGAATAGATTGATTCATACCAGCAATGATTTCGCCAAGTGTTTCATGCATGTCCATTACTTCATGTCCACCATGATTCAGGCTGTGCTGTTGGTTGAATGATGTTTGGTTAGATGGTTCATTGTAAAACGATTGTGACAAAAAAACGCCTCCTTAATGTCATAGTTTATTGCAGTATTTAGTATGTCGTTCTAAACAAATTTCATACGGTATATGTGCAATTCACATTTTCATTGGTTTAAAAGGAAATTTTTCTTTAAATATTTTCAATTATTGACAAAAAGACTATAATTGTTATAATTTTCATTGTATCGACAAGCGATATAACGTGAACTGATATAAGGAGGAAGAAAATTTGAATAAAAGATTTTTATCAGCATCATTAGCAGTTATTTTAACAACGTCTGTTGTCATTCCTGTATCTATGCAGGAAGTGCGCGCTGCCAATGAAACTAGCAGTCAAGTAGAAGTAAAAGAGGAACATGTATCTGCTAAGGAATTTCTAGATTTAGCTGTCACTTCTCTAACATTCCAGCACGGATCAGTGACAATGCGTCAACAAATTATTGATCAATGGGTTAAAGGTGAAGAATTAAAAGATTTAAGTGCCAATATTAAGCGTGATGAAGCAGCACGTATTTTAGTAAGAGCCTTAGATAAAGAGGAAAAAGAAACAACACTTGCTGAGTATCAAGAAAAAGCCAATAAGCTTGGTTTATTTAACGGTCTTTCAAATAGTGAAACAATTTCTAAACAAGATGCAGTTAAGATTCTGAATAATGCAAAAAAAATGCAAAACGGTGTAAATAATGAAGGCGTGAAAGAAATTTCCGTTGAAGATTTTATGAAAAATCCAGGAAGCTTTGGTCATTCACTTTCGCCAGACGGTAATTACATAACGTATTCCGCTGAATGGGAAAATCGTTCAAATGTTTTCGTGAAAAAAATGAATGATGATAGCGAGCCAGTACGTGTATCTAGTTCAACAGATCGTGATATCGCTGGATCCTTCTGGAAAGATGATAATCTACTATATCTAAAGGATAAAGGTGGAGATGAAAACTTCCACATTTATTCAACATCATTTAATGGTAATGAGGAAAAGGATTTAACACCATATCCAAATGTAACAGTTGGATTATTAAACGGTTTAAAGGGCGTTAAAGACGAAATCCTTATTATGATGAATAAAGAAGATGCCAAAGTCTTTGATGTGTACAAGCTGAATGTAAAGACTGGTAAAACTACACATGTTGCTAAAAACCCAGGGAATATTATTAGCTGGTTAGCGGATCGTGATGGCAATGTGCGTATGGCAGTTGCTTCAGATGGTGTAGAAGGAACGGTGCTTTATCGTGATTCAGAAAAAGATGAATTCAAGCCATTTATAGAGTTCGAAGCAGGGGAACAAGTAATGCCACTTACTTTCTCTAAAGACAATAAACATATCTATGCAACTTCTAATAAGGGAAGAGACAAAGTAGAAGTAGTGAAATATGATTTAGAAGGTAAAGAAGAAGTAGTTATGTCCAACCCTGAAGTGGATGTAACAGGCGTATTATATAGTGCTGATAAAGATAAATTATTATACGGTACCTATGTAACAGATAAGGTACATTATCAATTCTTTGATGAGGACTTTGAAAAATTATTCCGTAAAATCCAAAACAAATTAGGTGTGCCTGAAAGTGAATTAGGCATCAATGATTACAACAAAGATATGACAAAGTTCATTGTTAGCGTTGCTAGCGACACTGTTTACGGAAAATATTATTACTACGATTCAACAACGGATGAATTGACAGAATTGGCAACATTAAGCCCTTGGTTAAACCCAGAGGAGCTTGCAGAAATGCATCCAATCTCTTATAAGAGTCGAGATGGCTTAACGATTAATGGTTATTTAACTTTACCGAAAAACAAAGAGGCTAAAAACTTACCACTTATCGTTAATCCACATGGTGGTCCATGGTACCGAGATATGTGGGGCTTTAATCCAGAAGTGCAATTACTAGCAAACCGTGGTTATGCAGTACTGCAAGTGAATTTCCGTTCTTCAACTGGTTACGGAAAAGAATTCCTTGAAGCGGGTAATAAGCAATGGGGTCTAAAAATCCAAGATGATATTACAGATGGTGTACAATGGGCAATCGACCAAGGTATTGCAGACCCTGAACGCATCGGAATCTACGGTGCATCATTTGGTGGTTATGCAACGTTAGCTGGTATCACGACTACACCAGATCTATATGCAGCAGCAGTTGATTATGTAGGTGTATCGAATATCTTTACATTATTAAATACAATCCCTCCATATTGGGAAACAGTGCGTAACATGTGGTATGAACGTGTAGGTCATCCAGAAAAGGATAAAGAGCTATTAACAGCTGCTTCACCTATCTTCCATGTGGATAAAATTAAAACACCATTATTTGTAGCTCAAGGTGCAAATGACCCACGTGTCAATAAAGCTGAATCTGATCAAATCGTTGAAGCATTACGTGCAAGAGGCGTAGATGTAGAGTACATGCTGAAAGAAAATGAAGGTCATGGCTTCCATAATGAAGAAAACAAAATTGAATTCTATAATGCAATGATTAAATTCTTAGATAGTCATTTAAAAAAATAATACAAAAGAAAGACTGTGCAGGAAGTAAGCTTCTTACACAGTCTTTTTCTAGTTGTTAAGGAAACTATAGATTTTTAAGTTGTGGGTAACCAAGGGCGTAATTTTCGTCTAGGCTAAAGCGCTACATCGCTTCGATCCCTCAGGCAAAAGTGGCGGAGCGTTTGCTTTTGCTTCGGGCTCTTTAGTAACAACGGTTGTCCAAATACAACAATAGATTATCAAAACGTGTTCCAAAATAAACAAATATTGATTTTATAAATTTTAAAATTAATGCTATATTTTGAGTGTTAAAGAGGAAGATGGAAGTGTAACATCTGGTGATCACAAAGATGAACATTTTGCATTAAGTAAAAATGAAATAAAATATGGTTATTGAATACACAGATCATGGAAATTTAAAACAATATCCAAAAGCAAGGGGTTCAGGATATCTCTTGTTCTTAATCGCTTTGATTTCTTTTAATTATCGAACCCATTAATTGACAAAAATGCTAAAGTTGTTATAATTTCATTGTGTTGACAAATGATATAACGCAGACTGATATAAGGAGGAATCATTTTGAAAAAAAGATTTTTATCAGCATCATTAGCAGTTATTTTAACAACATCTGTTGTCATTCCTGTATCTATGCAGGAAGTGCGCGCTGCCAATGAAACTAGCAGTCAAGTAGAAGTAAAAGAGGAAAGTTTATCTGCTAAGGAGTTTCTAGATTTAACTGTAACAGCACTAACATACCAACATGGATCACAAACAATGCGCCAGCAAATTATTGATCAGTGGGTAAAAGGTGAAGAATTAAAAGATTTAAGTGCGAAAATTAAACGTGATGAAGCAGCACGTATTTTAGTAAGAGCCTTAGATAAAGAGGAAAAAGAAGCAACCCTTGCTGAGTATCAGGAAAAAGCCAATAAGCTTGGTTTATTTAACGGTCTTTCAAATAGTGAAACGATTTCTAAACAAGATGCAGTGAAAATTTTAAACAATGCTAAAGCTGTGAAAAACGGTGTGAATAATGAAGGTGTGAAAGAAATTTCCGTTGAAGATTTCGTGAAAAATCCAGGAAACTTTGGCTATTCACTTTCACCAGATGGTAATTACATTACGTATAATGCTGAATGGGAAAATCGTTCAAATGTTTTCGTGAAAAAAATGAATGACGATAGCGAGCCAGTACGTGTATCTAGCTCAACGGATCGCGATATCGGTGGATCTTTCTGGAAAGATGATAATTTACTATATGTAAAGGATAAAGGTGGAGATGAAAACTTCCACATTTATTCAACATCATTTAATGGTAATGAGGAAAAGGATTTAACACCTTATCCAAATGTAACAGTTGGGTTACTAAGTGGTTTAGAGGGCGTTAAAGACGAAATCCTTATTATGATGAATAAAGAAGATGCCAAAGTCTTTGATGTGTACAAGCTGAATGTGAAGACTGGTAAAACAACACACGTTGCTAAAAATCCAGGTAATGTTAGTAGCTGGTTAGCAGATCGTGATGGCAATGTTCGAGTGGCAGTAGTTTCAGACGGTGTAGAAGGAACGGTCCTTTATCGTGATTCAGAAAAAGATGAATTCAAGCCATTAATTGAAATAGAAGCCGGGGATGATGTAAGTCCTTTTAGTTTCTCCAAAGACAATAAATATATTTACGCTACTTCTAATAAAGGAAGAGATAAAGTAGAAGTGGTTAAATATGATTTAGAAGGTAAAGAAGAAGTAATTATGTCCAACTCAGAAGTGGATGTATCAAGTGTATTATATAATGCTGAGAAAGATAAAGTATTGTATGGGGCATATGTAACAGATAAGCTACATTATCAATTCTTTGACGAGGAATTTGAAAAACTATTCCGTAAAATCCAAAACAAATTAGGAGTGCCTGAAAGTGAATTAGGCATCAATGATTACAACAAAGAGATGACAAAATTCATTGTTAGCGTTTCTAGTGACACTGTTTACGGGAAATATTATTACTATGATTCAACAACAGATGAATTAACAGAAATGGCTACATTAAGCCCTTGGTTAAACCCAGAGGAGCTTGCAGAAATGCATCCAATCTCTTATAAGAGTCGAGATGGCTTAACGATTAACGGTTATTTAACTTTACCGAAAAACAAAGAGGCTAAAAACTTACCACTGATCGTCAATCCACATGGTGGTCCGTGGGCACGCGATATGTGGGGCTTTAATCCAGAAGTGCAATTACTAGCAAACCGTGGTTATGCCGTGCTACAAGTGAATTTCCGTTCTTCTGCGGGTTACGGAAAAGAATTCTTAGAAGCGGGTAATAAGCAATGGGGTCTAAAAATTCAAGATGATATTACAGATGGTGTACAATGGGCAATCGACCAAGGTATTGCAGACCCTGAACGCATCGGAATCTACGGTGCATCATTTGGTGGTTATGCAACGTTAGCTGGTATCACGACTACACCAGATTTATATGCAGCAGCAGTTGACTATGTAGGTGTATCGAATATCTTTACATTATTAAATACAATTCCTCCATATTGGGAAACAATGCGTGACCAACTTTATGAGCGCGTAGGGCATCCGGAGAAGGATAAAGAGCTATTAACAGCAGCTTCACCTGTCTTCCATGTGGATAAAATTAAAACGCCATTATTTGTAGCACAAGGCGCAAATGACCCACGTGTCAATAAGGCTGAATCTGATCAAATCGTTGAGGCATTACGTGCAAGAGGCGTTGACGTCGAATATATGCTGAAGGACAATGAAGGTCATGGCTTCAGAAATGAAGAAAACCGTATTGAATTCTATAATGCAATGATTAAATTCTTAGATAGTCATTTAAAAAAATAATATGCGAGAAGACTGTGCAGGAAGTAAGTTTCTTGCACAGTTTTTTTTAGTTAGAGGCCTTATCATAAGGGATTAATACTAATAAGAGAGTTGGCAAGTAAGGGGGAATTACAGTATCTTACTTATAGATAATTGTTTCGTTTTATTATTACTTTATGGAGGTGCTGTAAGTGAACGTGAAATTTTTTAGTCGAGCTAATTGTGGATTATGTGTAGAGGGACTGCATACATTAAAGCTTGTACAGGAGGATAATGATTTCGATATTGAAATCATTGACATTGAAGAAGATGAAGGCATACATGAAAAATATATGTTAATGATTCCAGTAGTAGAAAAGGATGGGCAAGTTATACAGTACGGCAATTTGGATTATGCAACACTCATGGAGCATTTGTGTAGCGAATAACAAAGGGGGAATTTGCTAATGTACATACCAGTGGCTTTTAGAATCATTCAAATAAAAGGCAGCAATTAGTTATACAAAAGTTAGAAGAAATCAAACATACAAATGAGCAGCAAATCGCTCATTTAATGAAGCAAAATATAAAGTGAATGAAACCTTTCCTAAAAATTTCGCATCTCTTCTGCTACATATGTGGCGTGAAGAAGGAGCGGAATTTTTTTTGTTACTGTACCCAAATCTTAAGGGGGAAAAACCACAATTCACAAATTGTTCAATGAAAGCGTTATGAATTTGAACAGTTTGTGAAGACCTTCACATTAGGCTTTATTTTTATAAAAATCGGAGTAGAATAGGAATCAAGTAAGAGGTTGTTATAAAACAGTTTTCAAAAGTATCACGATTTTAGTGGTTGTTATATTACAAAAACATAAACATATTTGAAGGGAGATTTTACGATGTGGGTTATTACAGTATTTGAGAAAAAGGACGTTCGTATTTTTGAATACACAAATAAAAATGAAGCAACAAAAGCTTTAGGTGGATTTAAGAAAAACGCCATATTATCTTTCACAAAATAAGCTAACTAAAAACTCGTAGCCATGTCTAAATTGGTTACGAGTTTTTATTATGTGGAAAAACAAAATGATAAAGAAATCTTTGTGAACGTTGTGACGCTTTAAATGATGATGATTTCCGTTCTGAGCTACTAGCTATGCTGTGGACGAACATCGAGCTGATAAACAAGTTGCTGCCGCTACGTTAGCATTGCGCTTTCGCACAAAAAACATTGTTGCTGTCGCTTCGCTTTCGCACAAAAAACATTGTTGCTGTCGCTTCGCTTTCGCACAAAAAACATTGTTGCTGTCGCTTCTCTTTCGCACAAAAAACATTGTTGCTGTCGCTTCTCTTTCGCACAAAAAACATTGTTGAAGTTTCGTTTTATAACTATAAATTAGAGTGACATAATAAGTGTAAATGGTTGATTGGAGTGGAGACTGGACGCCCCCAGGAAAGCGCCCAGTCGGAACGGAAATCAACCGCTCGTTGTGCCGAAGGGCTACTTTATGACACCAGTTAAAGAATCCTCATTCCAATGAACCCTAACATACGCGCAAATAGGTCACTATGATTTTAATAATTCTTTATGCCAATACATAGCATTTACTTGCTCTTTATTTTCATGCGTATTATAATGAAACTATAAGTGGGACACAATTTTATACAGTGGGACAAAATTTAACCCATCATTATCAAAAAGGGAGTAGATGAATATGTTATCTGTACCTGAGGCACAGCAAAAGCTACTTCCAGAAATATATCCGCTTCTTCAATCAAGATATCGTATTTTGCAAACAGTTCAGCTAATGCAGCCAATTGGGCGTCGAACACTTGCAGATTCACTTAAAATGACCGAACGAGAAATTCGTAAAGAAACGGATATTTTACGTGAGCAAGGGTTATTAGATTCTCTAAAATCGGGTATGGTATGTACAGACGACGGTGAAGTAGTTATTGAAAAACTAAGAGCACTAGTCTATGAATGGTCTGGTCTTACACAGCTAGCTAAATTTCTGGAAAATCATTTTGGCTTACAGCGCGTAATTGTTGTTCCAGGTGATTACAATGAAGACGATACGGTATTAACATTGCTTGGAAAAGAGGCGGCACATCAATTTATATCAACAAGCTTTGATGGTCAGATAGTAGCTGTTACGGGTGGAAAGTCGGTTGCATCCATCACGCAATTCTTACATCCAGCTGATACACACAACATTACATTTGTTGCTGCACGTGGAGGCATTGGACATGAAATGCAAATGCAAGCTAATACACTTGTCTCGACCTTCTCCATGCAGATGGATGCACAATATCGTACCTTGTTTTTACCTGAGCATTTAAGTGAGCAGGCTTATCAAGCGATGTTAACAGAGCCAATGGTAACTGAAATGATGGATTATTATGATCGTGCAGATTGTGTCATTCATGGTATTGGCTCGGCAGAGGAAATGGCTGTTCGTCGTAATTCATCACCTGAGGATTTGCGGATTCTCGAAGAAAAGGGAGCAGTTAGTGAAGCATTTGGCTATTATTTCAATGCGGAAGGCGAAATTGTACATCGAATTCGAACAATCGGTATTCAGCTTGAGCAAGTTCAAAGAAGTAAGCAAGTCATTGCAGTTGCTGCCGGTCAACAAAAAGTGAAGGCCATGCTATCGTACTTTAAGGTAGCACCAAAGCAAACAATTTTTATAACGGATGAGGCAGCTGCAAAAGCGATCGCTGAAGGATTACCTTCTTATAAATGAATACACCATCTTTAGAGATGGAAAAAGTAATAGGTAACTCGTAGCTCAGCGGGTGCAATAACACCCTCTGAATGAGGATAAAAGCAAAATCTATAATTTAAACATTATTGGAGGAATTGACAATGGCATTAAAATTAGCGATTAATGGATTTGGACGTATTGGACGATTAGTATTTCGTGAAGCATTGAAACACGATGAATTTGAAGTGGTTGCAGTAAATGACCTAACAGATGCTGGTCAGCTTGCACACTTATTGAAATATGATTCAGTACACGGTATCTACGATGCTGATGTTTATGCAGAAGGCGATTCTTTTGTAGTAAATGGACAAAATATTAGAGTTTATGCTGAAAAAGATCCGTCTAATTTACCTTGGGGTGAGCTAGGTGTAGATGTAGTACTTGAATGTACAGGTAGATTCCGCTCAATGGAAGAGGTAGGCAAGCATATTCAAGCAGGTGCTAAAAAAGCAATTCTTTCAGCTCCAGCGAAGGGTGACATGCCGACATTTGTAATGGGTGTTAACCACGAGGACTATAACCCAGACACAGATGACGTTATTTCAAACGCTTCTTGTACAACAAACTGCCTAGCACCAGTAGCTAAAATACTTGATGAAAAATTCGGTATTGCGCGCGGTATGATGACGACAATTCATTCTTACACAAACGATCAACGTATCCTTGACTTCCCGCACTCTGATCCACGTCGCGCACGTGCTGGTGCAGTGTCAATGATTCCAACAACAACGGGAGCGGCAGTAGCGGTTTCAAAAGTATTACCTCAATTAAAAGGTAAATTAGATGGCTTCTCTATGCGTGTACCGACACCAAACGTGTCATGTGTTGACTTAGTAGTAGAGCTAAAATCAGAAGTAACAAAAGAATCGATTAATGCTGCATTAAAAGAAGCTTCAGAAAACGAGCTTAAAGGTATTTTAGGATATAACGAACTACCATTAGTTTCAATTGACTACAATGGTAACCATAACTCTTCAACTGTAGATGGACTTTCTACAATGGTATTAGAAAATAGTATGGTGAAGGTTCTAGCATGGTATGATAACGAAATTGGTTATTCTACTCGATTAATGGACTTAGCTTTATATATCGCAGAAAAAGGATTAGATCATAAATAAGTATCATAATTCGACATTTGAAGTAAAAAGTGTGACATAATACCGCTTTTTACGCACAAAAAGTATAGCCTTTATAATATCTAAAAGATATAATATACAAGGGTAATGAGAGTAAGGGAAATTTACCCTTACTCTTTTTTTATACGTTATATAAGTAAGTGTGCTTTTCTCATGAATGGTTATGCTAATGCAAGACATCGAACAAGACTTTTGCTACTATTAAAAACAAGTAAAAGGGTACTTTATCAATAGTTGGGTGATATTAGCTTTAAAGCTTGTCGAATAGGATCAATTCAACAAAATGATGATAGACCGAATAATTTTATCTAATACAGTATAAGTTAGTGAATGATGTGAGGAGCCAAGATGGGTGAATCCAAGGAGTTCACGACTAAAAACTTTGAAGGGGGTTTCTTCATGTTAAACAAGAAGACGATGAAAGATATTGATGTAAAAGGCAAGCGCGTATTTGTACGTGTTGATTTTAATGTACCGATGGCAGATGGTGTGATTACTGACGAAACACGTATTCGAGCAGCAATCCCTACAATTGAATATTTGGTTGAGCAAGGTGCAAAAGTAATTTTAGCCTCTCACTTAGGACGTCCAAAAGGTGAAGTAAAAGAAGATATGCGCCTAACTGCAGTAGGGGTTCGTCTAGCTGAATTAATGGCTAAACCTGTTACTAAATTAGATGAGTCAATTGGTCAAGTTGTAGAAGAAGCTGTTGCAAACATGCAAAATGGCGACATGATTCTACTTGAAAATGTACGCTTCCACGCTGGCGAAGAGAAAAATGATCCAGCATTAGCAGAGCAATTTGCAAAATTAGCGGATGTTTATGTGAATGATGCGTTTGGTGCCGCTCACCGTGCACATGCGTCAACAGAAGGAATTGCAAAGCACATACCAGCTGTTTCTGGTTTCCTTATGCAAAAGGAATTAGATGTGCTAGGTAAGGCATTATCTAACCCAGAGCGACCATTTACAGCAATTATCGGTGGTGCCAAAGTTAAAGATAAAATTGGTGTTATTGAAAGCTTATTAGAAAAGGTAGATCACCTAATTATCGGTGGCGGTCTATCATTCACATTCATTAAAGCGCAAGGCTACGATATCGGTAAATCTTTATTAGAAGAAGATAAAATCGACCTAGCAAAATCCTTTATTGAAAAAGCGAAAGAAAAAGGCGTGCAATTACATATGCCAGTCGATGCAGTTGTCGCAAATGAATTTTCAAAAGATGCAGAAACTCAAATTGTAGGTGTAGATGCGATTCCAGCTGATTGGATGGGCTTAGATATCGGTCCGAAAACAGCTGCGAATTATGCTGAGGTTATTAAAGATTCTAAATTAATTATTTGGAATGGACCAATGGGTGTTTTTGAAATGGATAAATTTGCGAATGGTACAAAAACTGTAGCTGACGCAATGGCAACAACAACTGGTTATACAGTGATCGGCGGTGGAGATTCTGCAGCAGCAGTCGAAAAATTTGAAGTTGCCGATAAAATGGACCACATTTCAACTGGTGGCGGTGCATCACTTGAATTAATGGAAGGTAAAGAGCTTCCAGGAATTGTGGCATTAAACGATAAATAAAACAATTTGGGAGGCAAAACGATGCGTAAACCAATTATTGCAGGTAACTGGAAAATGTATAAAACATTTGAAGAGGCGATCCAGTTTGTCGATGCTGTACAGGACAAACTCCCTTCAAACGATAAAGTAGACGCTGTTGTTTGCGCACCAGCACTTTATCTACCTACACTTGTGCAGGTTGCTAGTGAATCAGAGCTAGCCATTGGCGCACAAACGATGCATTATGAAAACGAAGGTGCATTCACTGGAGAAATTAGTCCAGCACAGCTAGCAAGTGTGGAAGTAGACTATGTTATTTTAGGACACTCTGAACGTCGTGAATACTATAATGAAACAGATGAAGCAATCAATAAAAAGGTTGCTGCAGCACTTGCACATAATATCGTACCAATTATTTGCTGTGGTGAAACGCTTGAGGAACGTGAAGCGGGAACTACAGAACAAAAGGTTGCTCGTCAAATTACAGCGGCTCTTGCTGGTTTTGAGGCACAAGAAGTGGAGCATATGGTAATCGCCTATGAACCGATTTGGGCAATTGGTACGGGTAAAACGGCTACTGCAGAAGATGCTAACCAAGTATGCGGAGCAATTCGTGCAGTCGTTCAAAAATTATATAACGCTGAAACAGCCGATGCAGTACGCATTCAATATGGCGGTAGCGTAAAACCTGAAAACATTCAGGAATTATTATCAAAAGAGCATATCGACGGCGCTTTAGTCGGTGGTGCAAGCTTACAACCAGAATCTTATTTAACATTATTGGAGGCGGCAGCAAATGCCTAAAAAGCCAGTAGCTTTAATTATTTTAGATGGCTTTGCATTTCGTGATGAAACTTTCGGGAATGCAGTAGCACAAGCAAACAAACCTAATTTCGATCGTTTTTGGAATGAGTTCCCGCACTCAACATTAACTGCGGCAGGTGAAGAGGTAGGTTTACCTGATGGTCAAATGGGGAATTCTGAAGTTGGACATCTGAATATCGGTGCTGGGCGTATTGTTTATCAAAGCTTAACACGCTTAAACAAATCGATTCGTGAGGGGGATTTCTTTACGAATACAGCATTTTTGGATGCAATAGCGCATGCTAAAGCGCATCAATCGAAGCTTCATGTTATGGGCTTACTTTCAGATGGTGGCGTACATAGCCATTATGAGCATATGTTTGCACTATTAAAGCTTGCTAAACAACAAGGTTTAGACAAGGTATTTGTACATGGTTTCTTAGATGGTCGTGATGTTGGACCAAAAACTGTTTTAGAATATATTGAAGAAACAGAAAAACAAATGGCGGAAATTGGCGTAGGTCAATTCGCTTCCGTTCATGGTCGTTACTATGCGATGGATCGTGATAAACGCTGGGATCGTGTAGCCCTTACTTACAATGTACTAGTGGATGGTGTTGGTCAAACAGCTGACAGTGCAAGAAGTGGTGTCGCAGAATCATATGAGCGTGATGTAACAGATGAATTTGTCATTCCATTTAACATTCAAGAGCATGGGGAGCCAGTGGCAACGATTGACGATAACGACGCTGTTATTTTCTTTAATTTCCGTCCTGATCGTGCCATTCAACTGTCAAAAGTATTTACTAATAGTGAGTTTGATGGTTTTGCTTTATCAGCGAAACATCCACAAAATTTAAAATTTGTGTCATTCACACATTATAGTGATGAAGTAAATGCTCAAGTTGCCTATGCAAACGACAACTTAAAAAATACGATTGGCGAAGTGCTAGCTTCTAATGGTAAAACACAGCTTCGTATTGCAGAAACAGAAAAGTATCCTCATGTGACATTCTTTATGAGTGGTGGTCGTGAGGAGAAATTTGAAGGTGAAGAGCGTATTTTAATTGCATCCCCAAAGGTTGCAACATACGATCTAAAGCCTGAAATGAGTGCCTACGAGGTAACAGAAGCATTGCTTGCAGAGATTGCGGCTGATAAATTTGATGGGATCATACTTAATTTCGCTAACCCAGATATGGTTGGGCATAGTGGAATGTTAGAGCCAACGATTAAAGCCATTGAAGTAGTCGATGAATGTCTTGGTAAAGTAGTAGATGCACTCCTTGCAAAAGGTGGCGCAGCTATTATTACAGCTGACCATGGTAACTCTGATGAAGTTCTTACTTTAGTAGGGGAGCCAATGACAGCTCATACAACAAATCCTGTTCCAGTAATTGTGACAAAACCAAATTTAATGTTAAGAAATGGTGGCATTTTAGCCGATTTGGCGCCTACCATGTTAGAATTATTAGAGGTGTCACAACCTTCTGAAATGACAGGACAATCATTAATTGAAAAAGAGGAGAATTAATTATGCCATTTATTACACAAATTTATGCGCGCGAAGTTTTAGACTCACGTGGGAACCCAACAGTAGAAGTTGAAGTATTTACAGAATCAGGCGCTTTTGGTCGCGCTATCGTGCCATCAGGTGCATCTACAGGTGAATACGAGGCAGTAGAATTACGCGACGGTGACAAATCACGTTACCTAGGTAAAGGTGTATTAAAAGCAGTTGAAAATGTAAACACAATCATTGCAGAAGAGTTAGAAGATAACTATTCTGTTCTTGACCAAGTAGTGATCGACAAAGCTTTAATCGAGCTAGATGGCACAGAAAACAAAGGTAAATTAGGTGCCAACGCCATTCTAGGTGTATCGATGGCAGTTGCACATGCTGCGGCAGATTATTTAGATGTACCTCTTTATCAATACCTTGGTGGGTTTAACTCAAAACAACTACCAGTACCAATGATGAACATCATAAATGGTGGCGCTCACGCTGACAACAACGTAGATATTCAAGAATTCATGGTAATGCCTGTAGGCGCAGAATCATTCCGTCATGCATTACGTATGGGTGCTGAAATCTTCCACAACTTAAAAGCAGTACTTAAAGCTAAAGGCTATAATACAGCTGTAGGTGATGAAGGTGGTTTCGCTCCAAACCTTGGTTCTAATGAAGAAGCCATTACTGTAATTTTAGAAGCAATCGAAAAAGCTGGCTATAAACCAGGTGAAGAAGTAAAACTTGCAATGGACGTTGCTTCATCTGAATTATTCAATAAAGAAGATGGCAAATATCACTTAGATGGTGAAGGTGTTGTCAAAACTTCTGAAGAAATGGTTGACTGGTACGAAGAGCTTACAAATAAATACCCAATCATCTCAATTGAAGATGGCTTAGACGAAAACGACTGGGCTGGACACAAATTATTAACAGATCGCATTGGCGCTCGCGTACAATTAGTAGGCGACGATCTATTCGTAACAAATACGAAAAAATTAACAGCTGGTATTGAGCAAGGTGTTGGCAATTCAATCCTTATCAAAGTAAACCAAATCGGTACGTTAACAGAAACATTTGAAGCGATCGAAATGGCAAAACGCGCTGGTTACACAGCCGTTATCTCACACCGTTCTGGTGAATCTGAGGATGCAACTATTGCTGATATCGCAGTGGCTACAAACGCTGGTCAAATTAAAACAGGTGCTCCATCTCGTACAGACCGCGTAGCTAAATACAACCAACTTCTTCGCATTGAAGATCAACTTGGTGCAACAGCTGAGTACCTTGGTTTAAAATCTTTCTATAACCTTAAAAAGTAATATTTTTGAGCGAAAATGCTTTTGAACTTAGTAATATACGGCTTTTTTGAGCAAGCTGAACTATGTTGTACATTTAAGTAAATTTAGCAATACTTATGTATTGTTTCAACCTCTGATTTATAAGTGTGATAAACACTTATAGATTGGGGGTTTTTTTGTGCTCATTAAAGATTTGTTGAAAGAATTTACATTCGAATTACAGATTAAAAATTATTCAAGCAGAACAACAGAAACTTATAATTACAATACAACTCACTTCATTCAATATTTGGACGAGTTTCATGAGGTGAATGAAATTGAAGACGTTTCTACAGTTCATGTAAAAAAATATATTCAACATCAATTAAATCTTGATAAAAAGGCGACTTACATTAACACTGTAATTAAATCGTTGAGGTCGTTTTACCGTATTTGGTGGCAGAAGAGTATGTCACGTTAAACATCATGGCACGCACCAACCATTAGCAAATAGGTAATACACCATTTCTGGTTCGAAAATTCGCTTCGTGTTATCTTTCTTCATTTGACAATTCACCTTTTTTGAATATTAATTTTCAATTATTTTAAGTATCCACGCGATCCCAATTCTTTTTGAACTAATATTTCAAGCGCTTGTGATTCACTGCGTTTCATATCGTTTGCATTGGTATGTTGACCTGCTCGGAACACTGTTCCTAGCAGATACTTGATGAGTTTACTGAACACGTCAGTTACCAGATGTATTAAGTATTGGTCATTTTTGGAGGGATTTTTGGTTACATCAAATTCAGTAATCAAATAGACAAACCTGCTCCCGAAAAAGAAAAAGCAACTGTTGAACATGACGGAGTAGTGCTTGAAGATAAAATTGTTACAAAAGAAGAATTGTTATATCCTAACAATTTAATAGAGCACAAAGTGAACGAAGCCATTCATAGCATGTCTCATCAAAAAGTTGAAGCTAAAGTAAAATGGGGTCACACGCAAATAACACAGGCTAAAGTTGACCGATTGTTAGCTGTTGTCAAAATGAACGATTATAAATATAAAGAACTTTACATTTCAATATTGGAGAGATGGTCGAAAGGTGATTTTTCTCAAGCAATTGATGACCACAATTCCATTTGGGAGATGCAAGGAGGTGACGAGTCAAGAAATTCAGGAAAAGCAACTCGTTTATTGACTGACGAGGAAGAAAAAGAATATGTAGAACACAATTTAACATATGACTTATATGATAAATAGCGTTGTTATAATGTGAATTAACACAACATGGATTGAATTATTAATATTCGGTAGTATGTGAACTATGTAATATCATAACTTTATAAATCAGAGAATTGTTCAAGAAAGGCTGATAAATCAAGGTTTGAGTTGAAATGAATCAAGCACTACAGACCGCGTAGCTAAATACAACCAACTTCTTCGCATGGAAGATCAACTTGGTGCAACAGCTGAGTACCTTGGTTTAAAGTCATTCTATAATTTAAAATAATCATGGTTAGCTGCTATTATTCAGTAGCTTCACGGACATCGCCTCAAAGGTATACAAATACTTTTGAGGCGATTTTTTTGTTGCTCGGGTTATCCAAGAAGGTAGGGCAGAAAAGAGCGAGAGTCCCTAAGAGAACTGCTCTGGCAGGATAAAACCCCCACTATAATTAAAGTGCACCGTATATGCCCTTGAAATTAGGTTTACTTTTCAGTTATTTTTAATTTTAATAAATAGACAAGATGGTCATCATCTATCATTTTTTTTACTTCAATCTCGTCCTGTAAGTCGTATGTTCGTATAGAGTTTCCTTTTGATTCTCTGTATACTCCCAGTAAATAGGTTTCATTTAATTCTAATTTTACTGTTTCATCTCCAATTGCATAGTCCCATCCACTAATACTAGCAACAGATTGAGATTTGTCGATTTTCTGAGGAGTTGTTTTAACACTTGGCCCATAAAGAAAAGCAAGAGATTTATCGTCAGCATTGATGATGCCAAGTCCTATATTACCTTCCTCTACTTTCTTTGGACTTAGCCCATAGGAAAGTGCGATTAATGATTTAGACTCCAATTGTCCATCTTTGTAACTTTCAACCCAAAGGTCAACCCAATTTTTATCGGCATTATTTAATTTGAAATCAAAGTCGAATACTATCCCTAAATGTAATTCTTCAAAAGTAGTCACATATTCAGAATCCGTGTTAATTGAAATAGTCGCTAACTCTGTATCCTTTTGATTAGCACAACCTGAAAGCAATAACAAAAGTAATGTTGATACGATACTAAAAATTTTTCTCAATACATCAACCTCGCCTTTTATGAATTGACTGCCCCTTATTAATGAAGGCAACTTATTTTATATATTATTATTCGGCAAATATTGTAAGTGAACCTTGTACTGCTTTTAACGGAATGGATGCATTTTTTTCGTTTGTCCATCTTTAGATGACCCAGTGAAATTGGATTTACTTTTTCTAGTTTCAGAGCTATGCAAGTGCAGTTGTTCGCCCGTTATTATATAGTTAAAAAGGTTAGAAAATGGCTCATCACCAAAAGTTGTGGATGACATTTGTTAAGACGTATGCTTTGTATATTAGTTGATTGGAGTGGAGACTGGGCGACTCCTTGGGGATTAGCGTCACAGATGAGACCCTGAGGCCAACACGATGTTGGTCACGAAGGCATTGTCACAGGACGTGACGAACTTAGCCTTCGTTCCTTTAGCGAGTGAAGCGGCTCATCGGACGCCCCCAGGAAAGCGCCCAGTTGGAACGGAAATCAACCACACGTTATGGTGATGATCCTAGAAAATGGAGAATACAATACTGAAAGGAAAGTGGAAACTATGAAAGTTCTTGAAACAGAACGACTCACGCTTCGCTTACAAACAACAGAGGATGCGGATTTTATCCTTGAGCTAGTGAATGATCCTTCGTGGCTGCAGTTCATTGGTGATCGTGGTGTGAGAACAGTAGAGGATGCACGTGAATATATATTGAATTCAATTAACATGTATGAGAAATCTGGCTTCTGTTTTTATTTAGTTGAAAGAAAAGAAGATAATATCCCGCTTGGAATTTGCGGTTTAGTTAAAAGAGATTCGCTAGAAGATGTGGATATTGGCTTCGCTTTTCTCCCTACGTATTGGGGAAAAGGATACGCCTATGAAGCCGCTTCAGCAGTATTATCATATGGTCTAGATACACTAGGACTAAAGCGTATTGTAGCGATCACAACTCAAGATAATTACGCTTCAGCAAAGTTACTCGAAAAGGTAGGCTTGAAGTTTGAGAGATTAGTCCAACTTTCGAATGATGAAGAAGAACTAAGACTCTTTTCATTAGATAGAAGCACAGTATAAAAAAGAGACAGTCTTTCGTGGTTAACACGTTAGACTGTCTCTTTGCTTGTTATTGCTGTTCCCAATATTTGTCTAGCTCTTGGTCTACATATACCCAGCCTTTCCATGCGATATGAATCGTATCCATTATAAAATACGGATCATATTCATGGTCAGAGAAGTCAACATATGGAACATTCGCATCCGTTAAGATCTGCTCCATTTTTGCGTAATACTTTTGTCGACGTTCCTCAGGGTATTCCGTGTAGTCATACCAATGACCATTGACCGGAATAGAGATAAATAGTGGCTTTGCACCAGCATCCTTTAACACATCAATGACTAACTGTAAATCCTCATATTCGGGTGAATCCGTATAATCTTCGTCCTTTCGCATACCTTCAAACTTAGATAAATTCGAATTTACAAGCCGTTTATAAAATTTATTTTCAATCATTAAATCATTGGATACACGTTTGTCGCCATATTCCTCAGCATGTTGCAATTGTTGCTCAAATGTTTGATTCGTTACTAGTTTGTCATTACTTTTTAATTTATGAGACTCTCGCGGGAAAATGGAGTAATACAAATCTTTTTTCTCTAGCATTTCCTTTTGAACACGACCAGCCATCAGGGCAAGGCGTCCAACGACAGGTCTTTTCTTCCCGTCAGATAATTTATACTCATAAATCGTTTTTAACAGTTGATCTCGATTTACTGTATCGAATTCTAAAAGCCGTTTCATTGCTCGATTTCGAAGCTCTTCATCAATGTCCTTATTGTATGCTAAATCGTAGGCATGCAACATCGAATAGTTAGGAGAAAAATGTAATTCATCCATTCCTTTTTTCGTAAACCATTGAGGAGAAATGATGAATACAATTTTTTTATCCTTTAAATTGTTCTCCTGTGCAGCAAAATTTAAAAAGTGTGTAATCGACTGCATACCTCCTCGCCCAATCATAAACGGCGTATACGGGGCATCCGTAGCTCGCGCATAATTATATGGGTGGAAGGGGTCAAAACGATTTAGTTCTGAGGAGCCATATAAAGGCAAGGAATTAGGCTCCTGCAACATCCGCTCCTGGTAATACATACCTTGGAACACTAACGGAGACATACTGGTTTTTACCTGCTCTACATCTTCATCTGAAATCCAAGCTTTGATCCAGGAGTTAGGGAAGAATAAAAAGGCAGCAAAAAGAACAAACGCAATTAAAAGTGATAAAAAGCCTTTCTTAATCATTGTCTTTCAGCTAATTTCGCTGCAATACGATTTGGCGTGTTCCATTCCTCACGGTTAAAATCAGTAATTGGCACTGAGATGTCAAAGCGGTTTTCAATTTCAACTAATAAATTAATCGTACCGAATGAATCAAGAAGTCCTTCTTCAAATAAATCGATATCTGGGTTTTCTGAAACAATATCGTCCTCGCATAACTCTACTAACATTTCTAAAACTTGTTGTTTATCCATAATAATAATTCTCCTTTATTGTATAGGCTGTGTTATTTAGCAATGATTCATAATAACAAGCCGTTGTTTAAAATAATGTTCCTGAAAAAATATAGAAGCCAAAGCAAATTGCATTAAAAGTGATAAACACGCCTATTGCATGTGTCCATTTATTTTTCGGCCAAAACTTATGCTTTTTATTCCAGCGTTCAAATTTATCGAAGCTGATAATCAATAAGGCATGGTAGAGACCGTAGACAACAAAGTGCCATTCCAATCCGTGCCAAATCCCCATTAAAAAGAAAAGTAAAAAGAAGCCAAGATACGAAATTGCATATTTGTTTTTAATCCATTTTTTCTTCGTCATCCAAAGCACAAAGCGCATATAGACATAATCTCTGAACCAGAATGAAAGGCTCATATGCCAGCGGTTCCAGAAGTCTTTAATATTTCGACTTGTGAATGGACGGTTAAAGTTAATAGGCGTTTGAATCCCCATAATGCGACTGACACCAACAGCGAAAGCACTATAGCCCGCAAAATCGAAAAATAAATAAAAACTATACATATACATATACGCTAAGTGCCCTTGAAAAGGTGTCAAATAGTTATACGTATGATTTGGTAAATACATAAGTGCGTAGTTGTATATTAAATAAGCCAAAATAAATTTATATAAAAAGCCTACAAATATATAATTGATCCCACTTAACAGTAGCTTTTGATAGTCTTCACCAGACGGCACTGTATGCATATCTTTAGAAAAGCGTCGCCAACGATCGATCGGTCCCGAAGATACAGTTGGGAAGAACAGTAAGAAATAGGCAAGCTCCACTGCTGAAATTTTATCCTTAATTAAGCCATCGCGTGTCTCTAAAATCATTTGGATCGCTTTAAAGGTGATATAGGATACCCCTAAGAAGCCGAATAAATTTTTAAGACCAAGTATTGGAAGAACCTTCACAAGTACAAGCGGCAAAATGGACAAGAGCACAGCGATTACGAATACGGAAGTGCTATTCTTCTGTAATCGATATTTTTGGTAAGCGATGATTAATACTAACTGAAATAGTGTAAATAGTATAAGAGAAATTGAGCCGTTAAGGGAGTGACCAAAAATAATTGCTAAAACGATAATCGAAATAAAGATATTATAGCCTTTAGCTGATTTTCCACGTAGCCCTAAAATAATTGTTGGCAATAACAGAATACCAATGATGATGAAAAAACCTATATTTCCAAAAGGCGTCATACTGTCTCCATAACCGCCAATCCTTTACGATCAACTTTACCGTTAGTATTTAAAGGTAAAGTGTCAATGTATTTGAATGTTTTCGGAATCATATAAGATGGTAAATAATCCGATAACAAGGCTTTCAGTTGCTTCGTCATTTTGAAGGCAGAGTCTGTTAAAGGCTCTCGAAGAACAATATAAGCACTTAGTGAAACAATCTCATCATTTTTATAGATAGGGATAACAACACAGCTAGAAACAGGTGGAAGATTGCCAATTTGTTTTTCAATCTCTTCGATTTCTAAACGATAACCGTGCAATTTTACCTGAAAATCTTTTCGTCCTGCAAAGAACAGATAACCATCCTTTTCATAACCCATGTCCCCAGTTTTATAAATACGTTGATCCCCTATTGTAGGAAAGGCTGTAAGTGTTAAGTCAGGCGCCCCAAGATAGCCTGCACTAACAGTTGGTCCAGAAATAATAATCTCGCCATCTTCTAGCAAGGATAGATTAGGCTCAGATAGAGGAGCGATTGGTAATTGATCAAATTGCTCCAAAAGCTCCGCTGTTACTTCTACATAAGATACGGCAACGGTTGTTTCAGTAGGACCATATAAATTAAAAATAGATGCTTGTGGGAAGCGTTGCTTTAATTCTTTTGCTAAGGATATTGGTAAAACCTCTCCGCAGAACAAAAACGTATTTAAAGAAGGCATTAACGCTTGATGCCACTCTTTGTTCATTAAACAAATTTTTGCAAAGGAAGGTGTGGAAGTCCAAACTCGAATACCAGAAGTAGCTAATGAATCGAATAACGCTTTCGGATTAGCAATTTGCTCTTGCGTGATCGCGTAAAGCGTCTGCCCACTAACGAGTGCAGGATATAAATCCATTACAGATAAATCAAAGGAGTAAGGCGCTTGATTTAGGAATACACCAGATTCTTGTAAGGGGAAGTGTTCATGCATCCAAGCAACAAAGTGCGCTAAATTATCAGCTGTAATTTGGACACCCTTTGGTTTACCAGTAGAACCAGATGTGTAAATAATATAATGAATTTCTTGCTCCTGAACCCATGTTGAAGGCTGTGTTGAAATGTTGGTAGTTTGAGTCACTATATCACTTACCTCTACTACAGGAACGGACTGGTGCGTGCTTAATGCTTCAGTCTTAAGTAGTAAGCAAGCCTGAGACGCTTCTATAATGATTTGTAGCCTTTCAGACGGTGTAGACGAGTCAACAGGTACATAAGGATGCCCAGCCTTTACAGCACCTAAAAAAGCAACAATTTGTAAAGGTGACATATGCCCATAGACGACAATGGGTTGTTGCCTTTTTAAATCAAGAGCTTTTAAATAGTGTGCTACACAATCAGATAGATGCCAAAGCTCACCATACGTTAAGGACTCATTATTGGTTTGATATGCAGTTCGATGTGGGTGTTCATGTGCCACATTTTGAATAGCCTCTAAAATACTTAACATAATTTAGATCTCCTTTTCTTAAAATTCCGTATATATAAATGGTCCTGCGTTCATATCATGGAAGCCATGAATAAGAAACAAGAGCACCATAATGAGGAAATAAAATAGCGTAAAGCCTATAAAACGAAAAAGCTCATTATTTTTGATGGATTGCATTTGTCCACCTCCAATTATAAATAAAAAAAGACTATAACTTTGTAAATATACTAAAGAAATAGATATTTTTTCAAGTTATTTTAAGTAACCTTTTATCCTTTTATTAAATTTTTATCACTGTTTTGACGGAATGTGGAGAAAAATGTTGCTGAATTTCAAAATATTCATTAAACCATAAGAAAAGTTTAAGGAAAATTTAAGGTTTTGGAAAAGTGTCCTAAAATGAAGCTAAGAAATTGGTTTATTAAAGTCATTTTTCCATCTTCGTCTGCACCTAAAAAGATGGCTCATCACTATAACATGGGGCTGATTTCCGGTCCAGCTCTTCCGTTATATTAAGCTTAATAAATAAAAGTAAAATCAAAGTAAATTCAATGAAAAATGTTGGTATTTTTTAAGAGCAGCAGCTGTAATGATGAAATGAAAGGAGGGGGAATAGTGGGAAGATGATGAAATTGGCGATCTTTTGAGGGCTGTTGCAATCCATATTTGAGCAAAAAGAAAAGTGCTATCATAAGTTAATCAACTCAATTTATGATAGCACCCCAATTATTATTTGATTACATTTAAAACTTTTTTTGAAACGTAAAATTCAGTGCCGTTGTAGACATTGATTGTGTCAAACGTATGAGTCTTTGTCGTCTTTGTTGATGCATCCTCATAAATCAACGTGTTTTTATTCACTGGGATTGTAAACGTTACATCATCTTTTTGTGCAATAAACTTAGGGTTTTCTTTGTCAGCTAAGTCAATTTTAGTTGTGTAGCCTTTATCTTTGAATGCTTTTGTAGCTGGGATATATAAATCATCAGTAAGTTTGTTTAAATCAAAGCCCATAAACTGTGCCATTGAATGTGCTAAGTCTGTGTTTTCGACAAGTCCTGTAATTTTAGATGGTCCGTATGAGTATAAGAATACATCCTCACCAGTATGCCCACCCGTTGTATAGCCAATGTTTGCACGATTTGCAAGCATTTTTACCATTTCGTCGCCGATGTCTTTAGCCGATTTTAGTGTTGCAAGCTCGTCCTCCGTTAAATCATCTAATCCATAAAGTGCCGCGACTTCTACAAGATTTGATTTATCTTCTTTTAATTGGCTTAGCGCACCTTCAACTGTCATCGTAGCTTTCTTCAGAGGGTCGATATAGGCAGATACAGGGATGCTAGAGTAAGTACTTGACGTGTTAGCATTACCCATCGTAATACCACTATTACCATGGTCTGTAACAGCAATGACCATTGTATTGCCATCTTCTTTTGCAAAATCAACGGCTTCTTTGACAGCATCATCAAACGATAAAATATCGGAAATTATGCCGATTGTGTCATTACTGTGAGCTGCCCAGTCTACTTTACTGCCTTCTACAAATAAGAAGAAGCCGTCCTCATCCTTTTTAAGGGTATCAATAGCTTTACCAGTCATTTCAGCAAGCGTTGGCTCAGTTGGTCTAGTTTTAGCACGATCTAAATCGTAGGCAAGAGCACTTGGAGCAAAGCTTCCCCAAATTTTTGATGAAGTACTATTTAGGAGCTCATCACGCGTTTTGACGAAGTCATAATTTTTTTCATTTAGGACATTCACTAAATTCTCGCCATCTTTACGAGCATTTTTTGTTGTGCCTGGCGTCAGTGACTCCGATCCGCCACCTAACACAACATCAATGTTTTGATAAACTTGCTGCTCAGCGATGTTATCATATTGGCTTCTATTAGTAGCATGTGCAGAGAAGCCTGCTGGTGTCGCATGTTGAATTTCGGAAGTAGAAATTATTCCAGTTGCCTTGCCCTGTTGTTTCGCCCCTTCTAACACATTGGCTACAGGTTTAAAGGCATCCTCTTTAGCAACTTGCTCTAGCCCAGGTGAACTAACCGTAGCTGGTAACACACCGACAAATTTATCATTGGATTTATGACCAGTTGCTAACGCAGTAGCGGCAGGAGCTGAGTCTGTAATTGCTGATTCAGCAGAATACGTACGTACGCCACCTGATAAAATTTCGTCCATGGCCAAGTTTCCACCTTTGTACCAACGAGAAAGTGTCACGGCATTATTACTACTACCATCCATCACGAGCATAATAACATTAGTTGGTTTTGTTGGTTTTTCTACCTCAGCTGCTTGTACTTGTGGTTGAGCGATACTAAATGTCGATAAAGTAAGGGCGCTTGCTAAAAATAATGAACTCCATTTTTTTGAGTATTTCATGATTTTCCTCCTCTATGTTTTGTTAAAAGTTTATCTTCCTATTGGTGACTTACTAAAAGTTGCTTTCCATTGACATTAAAACCATCTCGAAATAGTGGTATGTGGGTACAGTACCTCAGGTTAAAAGAGATGAGAAATCATATTTTTTGGATAATTAAGAAAAAGATGGCAATGGACATAATAGATGATATGTAAAGTTGTTAAAGCTATGAACTATTTTTTCTAGTATTTCATAATTTTCCTCCTTTTGGTTAATCCATAAATAAGTGTAAAGGAAGGTTGTAAAGGTAGGATTAATAAATTGTTAACAAATTGTGGGTATATTGTAAAAATGATCTTCATCACCAAGACGTGTGGTTGATTTCCGTTTCGGCTGGGCGCTTTGCCGCTGTCGCTTCGCTTTCGCGCAGATAAAACATTTGTTGCTGTCGCTTCGCTTTCGCACAGATAAAACATTTGCCGCCGTCGCTTCGCTTTCGCACAGATAAAACATTTGTTGCTGACGCTTCGCTTTCGCACAGATAAAACATTTGTTGCTGACGCTTCGCTTTCGCACAGATAAAACATTTGTTGCTGTCGCACAGAGCAAAGCTTCCTGGGGGCGTCTGATGAGCCGCTTGGGCCTACACGATGTAGGTCACGAAGGCGTTATCACAGGACGTGATGCTCTTAGCCTTTGTTCCTCTATCGCTGATCCCCAAGGAATCGCCCAGTCTCCACTCCAATCAACCTAATTTACATGTCATAGGTTTTAACAAATATTATCCATAACTTTTGATGATGGGCCAAAAATGAAAGAGGCATTTAAAAAGAAGTATTGAAGGAGAAATAGAATCTGCTTACTATCCATTGATGGAAGTTCGCAGATTCTTTGGGTAATTTTTATGGCTTGGCTAGAAAGAATGTTCCTCACCGTCGATGGTTTCATAAAATAAAACACCATCATCATCAACGAATAAATTTAGAACTTCCTCCTCTAATAACACTTCCTCTGAGCCATCGTTTACATTAATCTCTGTTAAATAGCCTGCATTGTCATAATCACTGCAATAAATCACATCGTCAAAAGCAGCTAAGTAGTAGCAGGCTGTTTCAGTAATTCGTGCAGTTTGTTTTGTTGCTACGTTATAGGCGTATACCATGCTATCGGCCATGCTATTATAATAAATAACGTCTCCAACGGTATCTGCGTACCACATGTCATGCATAAAGTCGTAAGCATTACTTGTAGCAGCAAAATAGTTTTCCTTTACCCATAGATGATCTTCACTTAGTTTTTCGTCATTCACTAAAAAATATGCGTAGGAAATAGCGTAAGGCTCATCCGGATCGACATCATTCCAAGTTGTATCAATATGGTACCAATTACCGTCAACACTTACTAAATTCCATGCATGAAGCTGATTATCGCTGTAGCCATAGACATATTTTGTGTCGAGACCTGCCGCCAAAAATAAACGATAGGCTAATAATGCGTAAGCTTGACAAACCCCAGTTTCTTCACTGATTAATTCATAAACTGATTGACCATAAGACTCACTTTCTTCAGTATAAGTGGCAAGTTGTACGATATAGTCATTAACGGTTTTTGCACGACTAAAGTCATCCATGTCATTTGTGATATACAAATTAGCAAAATCTTTAACATACGAATCAACAATCTTTTCTTGCTCGGCATCTGTGTAATATGTAAAGTTAAATTCGACTAAGTAACCGTTATCCCTTTCCATTGCTTCCCATGTAGCGCTTTCAATATATCCTGCAGTATAAGGGTTAACAAAGGAAATTAAGCTAATCAAATCATTTAGCTGTACTTCAAATGTATCCCAATCTAATTTTCCTCTATACAATACTTTAAAATTTGGCTCAAATTTTGATATTCCCTTTTCAACTTTCTTTGAAAATTGAAGCAAAGCAGGATCTTCTTTGAATAATGTCGTTGAAAAAAGATCGTCCGTTGTAAAATCGGCCGACGGTGCTTTGCTAGCAGGTTGCTTGTCTTCCGTAAAGGCTTCTTCTCTCGGTTCAGGTTCCTCTTCTATTAGTGCATCGATTGCCTTGATCGTAGCTGAACAACCGGTAAGCAAGCTTAAAGGAATAAGCAAAAAAATCAGCCATACATACTTTTTCATATTTACCCCCATTAATATTACATTTTTAACTATTATAGGTTAATGTGTTGGGGAGGTGTTATACTATTTTTCGTAAAACTAGATTCATCACCAAATGATAGAAATGATATTTTTATTAAAACGTATGCCATATTTATAAGTCGGAACGGAAATCAACCTCACGTTATGGCAACGGCTCTAAAACTAACTTATATGGGAAAAATAAGGTTATTTATTAATCTCAGTTTGTCAAGGGAACCTTTTTTTGTTATAATGTAATTTGTTGTGATGTTCGAAGTTCGGGAGGTGCAGTGGATGCATTCAGTAGTATTAGTTTCATTAATTATCGTATCAATAGCGTTAATCGTTGTAGTATTACTTCAATCAAGTAAAAGTGCAGGCTTGTCAGGTGCCATCTCGGGTGGAGCTGAACAACTATTTGGAAAGCAAAAAGCACGCGGTATGGATCTGATCCTTCATCGTGCAACAGTTGTGTTAGCAATATTATTCTTTATTTTAGCACTCGCTATTACAAAAATCTAATAGTTGAAGATATATCGCCTAACCTTACTGGTTGGGCGTTTTCTTTTATAGTACTAATTATTTGGACACCAATACATAGTTAGTTTAGTAAAGTGAATACCCGGCGCGGAGCAGGGAAAGCCTGATGGATAGAATTCTCAAAATCGTGGATAGAACCCATGAAGTCGTGGATAGAAGAGCCGAAATCGTGGATAGAAGAGCCGAAATCGTGGATAGAAGAGCCAAAACCGTGGATAGAAGAGCCGAAATCGTGGATAGAAGAGCCAAAACCGTGGATAGAAGAGCCAAAACCGTGGATAGAAGAGCCAAAATGATGGAAGCATCCTCAAAATGCCAGAAAGACTATCGGAATGCCAAAAAGATCCATGAAATTAACCGATAAAACCTCATAAAAAAAGTAACAATCGCCAAAGCTTTTGAGGAAGCTTCTGTATGGCTATAATGGTAATAGTATGTATAAGGATGAAGGAGAGCTCGCAATGAAAAAATCATTATCACAGCCTTTTTTCTTTCAAGCAGGTTCACGAGCCGTTTTATTACTGCATGGCTTTACAGGTAGCTCGGCAGATGTGCGAATGCTCGGAAGATTTTTAGAGAAAAAAGGGTATACTACATTAGCACCTCATTATAAAGGTCACGGTGTGGAACCGGAAGAACTCATCACAAAAGGTCCTGCTGATTGGTGGCAGGATGTCGTAGCCGCATACAAACAGCTACAGGAAGCGGGCTATCAGGAAATTGCTGTGGCTGGACTGTCATTGGGTGGTGTGATGGCATTAAACGTTGCGCTTAATAATCCAGTTAAAGGGATCGTGACAATGTGTTCCCCAATGACGATGCGCACAACGGACATTATGTTCGAAGGTGTACTGAAATATGCAAGGGACTACAAAAAATTCCAAGGTAAAGACGAAGAGCAAATCGAAGCTGAAGTTTCGTTAATTGCTGAAAAGGGCATGCCTTCTCTACAAGAGTTGCGAGAATTTATTGCTCGTACACGTCAGGAAATTGACATGATTTATGCACCAATTTTTGTCGTTCAAGCGACAAATGATGAGGTAATTGAGACAGAATCTGCCAACATTATATATAATCAAACTGAGTCACTTGAAAAACAAATCAAGTGGTATGAAAACTCAAAACATGTTATTACGTTAGATCAAGAAAAAGATCAGTTACATGAAGATATTTATCACTTTTTAGAAAGCCTAAATTGGGCACAATAAATTATAAGAAGGATTTTCTCATGAAGGAGGGAAATATATGAAAGACCAAAATAATTCACTACAAAGTCGTTTACTCGATTTTTTCGGTGAAGAAGAGTATAAACCATTAACAGTTGGCGAAATCGAGGACGTATTTGGCTTTGAGGATGCTGACGAATTTAAAGAACTAGTGAAAACGTTAGTGCGCATGGAGGCGCAAGGCTTAGTTGTTCGTTCCCGCTCTAATCGTTATGGTTCACCAGAGCGCATGAATTTACTTCGAGGTAAGTTTATCGGGCATGCGAAAGGCTTCGGCTTCGTCGCACCTGATATTGAAGGAATGGATGATGTTTTCATTCCACCGCATGAAGTAAACGGTGCAATTAACGGCGATATCGTTCTGATCCGTGTGTTGAAGGAATCATTCGGTGATCGACGTGAAGGAACAGTAACAAAGGTAGTAGAACGTGGACAAACAAGCTTTGTCGGGACGTTCCAAGCAAATCGAGGCTTTGGCTTTGTTGTGCTAGACGATAAAAAACTACCGATGGATATTTTCATTGCGAAGGGTGATACATTAGGAGCTGTCGATGGTCACAAAGTTGTCGTTGAGGTAGCTACTTGGCCAGAGGATTTAAAATCAGCTACAGGCTATATCACGAAAATTTTAGGGCACAAAAATGACCCAGGTGTCGACATTCTATCTATTTTATATAAGCATGACATTCCACCTGAATTCCCAGAAGAAGTGGTTGCTGCTGCACAAAGTGTGCCAGATGAAATTACAGCGGCAGATTTAGAAGGGCGCCGTGATTTACGCCATGAAACGATTGTGACAATCGATGGTGCTGATGCAAAGGACTTGGATGATGCTGTTACCGTAACGAAAAACGTCGACGGTACTTATAAACTTGGTGTACATATTGCAGATGTTAGTTATTATGTAACTCAAGGCTCTGTAATAGATATTGAAGCGTATGATCGTGCAACAAGTGTATATTTAACTGACCGCGTTATTCCAATGATTCCACATCGACTATCGAATGGTATTTGTTCATTAAATCCACAGGTTGATCGACTAGTACTATCCTGTGAAATGATTATTGATGCAAATGGTCATGTCGTTTCACATGAAATTTTCCAAAGTGTCATTAAAACGACAGAACGTATGACATATAAAGATGTATACAAAATTTTAGAAGAGCAGGACGAGGCGTTAATGGCCCGCTATGAGCCGCTTGTACCAATGTTTAAACATATGGCTGAGCTGTCTAACATTTTACGGAACAAACGTCAAATGCGTGGTGCCATTGACTTTGACTTTAAAGAATCGAAAGTAATCGTGGACGAAGATGGCTGGCCAGTTGATATTGAATTACGTGAACGTACAGTAGCTGAGAAATTAATTGAAGATTTCATGCTAGCAGCGAATGAAACAGTAGCAGAGCACTTCCATTGGATGAATGTACCGTTCCTATACCGTATTCACGAAGATCCAAAGCCAGAAAAGCTTCAACGCTTCTTTGAATTTGTCACGAATTTCGGTATTTTAATTAAAGGGACAGGAAATACAGTACATCCGAAAGCACTACAGGATGTATTGAAAGCCATTGAAGGCATGCCAGAGGAGCCTGTGATTTCAACGATGCTGCTACGCTCGATGCAACAGGCAAAATATTATCCGGAAAGCTTAGGCCACTTTGGTTTATCAACTGATTTCTATACACACTTTACGTCACCGATTCGCCGTTATCCGGACTTAATCGTGCATCGTTTAATTCGAACGTATTTACTTAATAAAGATACATCGAGAGAAACAGTTGCACAGTGGAGCATGGCAATGGATGAAATTGCGGATCATACTTCAGAGCGTGAACGCCGTGCTGTCGATGCAGAGCGTGATACAGACGCACTGAAAAAGGCTCAATATATGTCCGATAAAATTGGTGAGGAGTTTGAAGGGATCGTTTCATCTATTACCAACTTCGGGATTTTCGTGGAGCTTCCAAATACGATTGAAGGACTTGTTCATATTAGCAATATGACAGACGACTACTATCGTTTTGATGACCGTCAAATGATTATGATTGGTGAACGTACAAATCGTCAATTCCGTATTGGAGATGAAGTAACGGTACGTGTAGCGAATGTTATTATTGAGGAGTCATCGATTGACTTTGAAATCGTTGGAATGGTAACGTCGTATGGACGAACTCGTAAAGCAGCACCTACTGTTATTCACGCCCGTAAAAATTACAACGAGAACAAGGGCGATCGTAGTAGTCGTGGCAATCGCAGAGGCGCACGCAACGAAGAAGAACGAGGCGGACGTGGCAGTCGCAGTGGTCGCAACGAAGAAGAACGAGGCGGACGTGGCAGTCGCAGTGGTCGCAACGAAGAAGAACGAGGCGGACGTGGCAGTCGTAGAGGTCGCGATGAAGAAGGACGAGGCGGACAAGGAGAGCGACGTGAAAACGACCGTGATCCACGAGGACGCCGCAAAGATGGTTCAAGCCCAGGCCCTAAAAAAGGCGTGAAGCAAAAGCAAAAGTTCTACGAGGGCGTCGCCAAGAAAAACAAAAAGAAAAAAACAAAACGTAAATAAAAGCAAAGGCGAAAGCACCAATGATCACTTTACGGGTGCTTTCGCTTAATCAATAATAAAGCAGGTTATCCCTGCTATCCTTTAAGTAGAGGGTGAATTTATATGGCAAAAGGTACTGGGAAAGTATTAGCACAAAACAAAAAAGCCGGGCACGACTACTTCATTGAAGAGACAATCGAAGCGGGCATGGTGCTAACCGGCACAGAAATTAAATCCATCCGTGCAGGAAGGGTCCAACTAAAAGAATCCTATGTACAAATCCGCAGCGGTGAAGCATGGATCAACAATATGCACGTCAGCTCATTCGAACAAGGCAACCGCTTCAACCACGACCCACTGCGCGCCCGCAAGCTATTGCTTCATAAAAAGCAAATCGGCGAGCTAGTCGGTGCCGTAAAGCGCGATGGCTACACAATTGTCCCATTAAAAATGTACATTAAAGACGGCTACGCCAAGCTATTAATCGGCGTCGGCAAAGGGAAAAAGGATTACGACAAACGCAATGACATGCGTAAAAAAGAAGCAAAACGTGACATAGAACGCGCCTTCAAAGCGAAAAACCAATAATAATAGATTGTTAGAAAGCTCACTATTTTCGGATGGTGAGCTTTTTGTAGATAGAACTTGAGGAGAGATGGATAGAACAGTTGAGGCGATGATAGAAATGACAAACTGACGCATAGAATTCTCAGGGCGAGTTCTAAAGGCAGTCAATTTTGAATGAATAATTGATAATTATGAGATAAGCAAATCATGTTGAGCTAGCCAATTTTTTCTATCGTAGCGGGACACTTGAACTATAGCAAGATTTGTTTTATAATATGAATTACTGATTGCCAGATTACATGGAAGCGTACTTTTAGCTCCCACCGTACTAGAAGAAATTCTAGCTCCTTTACTTGAACGAGGCTACGTGCTTCGATTCATCATCAAGGGGACGTTACGGATTCGACAGGGATGGTTCAAGCTTTGGTCGCGCGTCGGAGGTCTCGGCTCCGTCATCAACGGAAGTTATATAATAACTGGCAAACAACAAAACTTAGCTTTCGCAGCGTAAGCTCTTAAGCGCTCTGCCTCTCTATCGCCCATGTAGAGAACGTGGGGCCCAACTTTAGTGGGATACGGTCGATGGTGCCACCTGAGTCACCGACAAGAGATTTCCAGGTTAGCGTACAGGACGCCTGTTTGTCGGCATAATGTTACGTGAATTGTAAATAGGCAAACTACACGCGTAGAAGCTGAAGTATTGGAGTTTCTGGACGCGGGTTCGACTCCCGCCGTCTCCATTTTATGGAATCATACGATTTCAATGAGTGTCAAAATCCTTGATATACAGGGGTTTTGGCACTTTTTAATTTTCATTCGATTTCATCTGGATTCATTTGAAAATAGTCAATTTATAGTCAAATGAGAGTCAATGAATTAACCCTCTAAATAGCTTACGAACTTTTGAATAGCACCTTCTTTTGCTTTCTTAGTAACGTGAGTATATATGTCTAATGTTGTTTTAACATCTGAATGTCCTAAACGATCTTGTACTTCTTTAATACTCGCACCGGCTTCAAATAAAAGAGAGCAATGAGTGTGACGAAGTCCGTGAGGAGATACCTTCTTAATTGAGAATTTGTTTTGCACGCTGTACATCCACTTTTGAACTTGGCCAGGTTGAATAAATGTATTGTCCTTATTACTAAAAATTAATTGGCTTTTTTGAAGTGTATTGATACCAAATTTAAAATACTTTTGTATTTGGAGTTTCTTCCATTCCTTTAAAATGGATACAGTAGTGTCGTCTATTTTAATTGTTCTGGCTTTACCAGTTTTAGTAGATTTTAAATATAGTTGAGTATTTTTCCCGCGTCCAATGGCTTTGTTTATCGTCAACACATTATCTACTAAATTCAAGTCATTCCAAGTAAGTGCTAATGCTTCACTTTTACGCATCCCAGTATAAGCGATTAATCGAAGAAGAGCATATGCTTTATAATCCAAGTGAATTTCAGCATTATTTAAAAATGTAACCAACTCTTCACGAGAATAAAAATTTTCTTCTTCTTCATCGATTGGATCAACATAAACTTGTTTTACCTTCGTTTCAACATGATTAAATGGGTTATTTTCGATATAGCCGTGAACAATCGCAAAATCTAAAACTTTCTTAGCATAGGATTTAATTGTTCTAGCTTTTTTAACCTTCGCAGCCCATTCATCATAATGTTTTTGACAAACAGCAATATTGATCTTCTCAATCCGATAGTTACCCATACTAGGCAAAATGTGATTTTTAAAATATCCTACTGTTTTTACAAAAGTACTTTCCTCAACAGTCTTCTCATATTGAACAATCCATAGATCATATACATCTTGATACGTTTCTGCTCTAGATGATCTATATGTTCCTTCAGAAACTTGAATTTTAATTTTGCTAAGTGCTAGTTCAGCTTCCTTTTTAGTTTTAAAGCCACGGCGAGTTGTAGTTTTAGCTTTGCCTGTTAACTCATCTACACCTAAATACACACGAAACATATACAAAGTTTTACCGTATTTGTTTTGGTAGCTTGTGATTGATGACGAATTCTTTTTAGTCATAAATATTCCTCCTATATTCGTTGCGGGGGCAAGATATAAAAGGAGAGGATTTACCCTCTATCGACATTATAATCGATTCGCAAGGTAAATCCTCTCGCTAACAATTAAAAGCTATGACTTTCTAAAAATTGATCGATTTCTTTTCGCGAAACGCGTTTAACTCCATCAACCTCTGAAATCTTCAAGCCCATTCCTCGGAACTTCATAAACGTGTTGTAAGAAACATCGGCGTATTTTGCCCCTTCTTTTAAGGACATCCATTCGTTAATAGCGAAAGTCTGTTTTGCTGTTTTTAATGTTTGGTTCACTACATTTATGATTAATTCTTCGATATATGGTTCGGTAGTTTTGAAAGTATTTATCATGTTCATTGCCCCTGTATTGTTTTATTTTGTACTTTCTTCGTTTAAATTTACTTCTAATTCCTTATCGAGATTTTGCTGTAAAAACTGTGTGTAGGTAACCGCTTCTGTGTGTAGTTGGTTCTCAAAAGATACCTTTTTCTCATAGTCATACCATGGGAATGCAGCAAGAGAATTTTCAGCATGAAATATATATTCCGTTGCTAGTTTTAATGGATCTTTGAATTGTTGTTTATTCTTAAGTACGGGATTAATCAAAACATCCAAAGTGTTAATATGATTTATCACTGTAGACAGTAGTGAAAATAATTGTTGTTGAGAAAATTTCTCTTGGCTCTTAAATGAAAACATTTGTTGTTCATCTAAGTTTGTTGCTACTTTGCTGATTTGTATTTTAATTATATTTGAGCTTTCAAGTAGAGGATTACTTCCTGGTAACTCGTTTTGTTTTGAATTTCCAATTGCGTCAGATAAGGAACTTTCTTTTTCATTTAAGTTGAGACATGCAGGTATCAAATCAATACTGATGGGTAGAGTTTCGTTGTAAAACTCATCAGTGAATAATCTAATTTCTACTCCGAAGTCTTTAGCTAATGCACTAACTACCCCAAAATATACATCTTTTGCTTTCTCTTTTTCAATCATAGTTAGAGTTGAAGGTGAGATGAGCTGAATTCGATTTGTTACACTCTTTCCACTAAATACATTTCCAAATTCATTCTGTAATTGCTCTCGAATAAATCTTATTCTTTTTCCGAGTGACAAATTAGCCAGTTCAGATAAATGTGTTTGAACTAGTGTGAACTTTTGCATTTATTTTTCCTCCGTTTTTTTTTATGATGAACGAATCATAACATTAAATTAAAAATTTGAAAAGGGGTATTGAAATTTTAAATTTGTGTGTGATATGCTTTCAATCAGGAATGTGAAAGAGAGGTGACTAAAATGAAAATGCAAAATAGCTCCTATTACAAGAATTATGGAATTCACAATTCTCTGTAATACGTGCACAACTATCTACTCAAGGAGAGTGAAGTATTTTGTTCGATACAGTTAAATTTGGAATACCCATAATTCTAACACAGCAAGAAATAGAAAATGTTCAATGGACGGATTCCGACTCAAAGGATAAAACAAATAATAATCCTTCAAAAACGACTTTCAAAGTCATTAATAAGAATAGAGTTAGTGGAAGTCCTTTTATTCGGTATACATATAAGAGAGATGATATTTCAAAAGCTTGGTTAAAAGTAGAAGTCTCTATACCGAAGTTTCTTTATGGTACAAATGTGATTGAAATTAGGGAAAGTGATCTTCCTAGATTCTATATAAAGATAAGAAGGTATCTAGCGAAAGAATTAGGGATGCTAGAATCCAAAATACCTCATGATAATCTATGGACGGCGGAAAAGGTTCATATATGCAAAAATTTCAATGTTGGAGATCTCAAACAATCTTATTTAAAAGCAATTTCAACTTGTACAATTGCTAAATACAAGAGGAAATTATACTTCACAGTTGGAGATTCCAATATTGAAACTGTGGAATGGAAGGCTTCGAATAGAAAAGAGAAATTTTATGATAAAGAGGCAGAGATTAGACAACAAAAAAACTACCCCGAAAAAAACCAACAACTAAAGCTGGCTAAAGGGATACTAAGATTTGAAGTAGAGCTTTCTGACAATGAGTTAAGAAGTATCAATCGAGATAGGTTAGCAACTAAAATCTTAACATTTGGTAACGCAAGAAATGTGTTGCAAAAGTCTCTAGAACGAAATGGATTAAGTAAAGGGGTAAAATATACTTCACATCAACAAATAATAGATGAGATTAATAGTTTGCCGAACCTAGGTATAAGATCGAAATCTTCTTTGATAGCATTTGTAACAGAGTGGTTGGTAAGTGGGAAAAAAGGGTGTCGACAAAAATACGCTGAATCATCCTATTGGAAAAATGTGAAAAAGTTAAGAGAACTGTTAGGGATTGATGAAATATTAATTGGTGATGTAATACTTCCTCCTCTAAATGTTATAAAGAAACAAAAAATGACTGCTCCTGTTTTTGCGGAACAGAAGACAGCCAGTGTTAAATGAATATAATTGAATTTTAGCATTAAAGAAATGGATGTTCAATGCGTTAAAACAAAGCACTAAATAGATTAGGTGGTGTAGTAATGAATGTTACCGTTGAAATAATTGATACATTTCCACAATATGATACTTATGCAATAGCAAGAGTATCAATTGATGCAGTATTGAGTCTTGTAAACGTTAAATTAAAGCGTGGTTGCAAAAGAAATCAATACATTATAACTCTTTCAGATAATGATGGGCACAATTTGTATGTTGAATTACATGATAATACTCTTGCAGAAAAGATTTTTGATGCCATGGTATATCAGTATGAACGTTTTATTTTAGACATGTTCAATAAGGGTATTAATGATATAGAGTATCAACAACCTGCACGCATTTATGTTATGGAAAAAGATCGCATTGAAATGAAAAATAGAAAACTTAATTATACTAACTGATAGGGAAAAATAATTTTTTCAATGTTACAATTAGATAGAGTAAGAAGTGTGAAACGTTTGTTCGTGATAATTTGTCTGATTGTACTAAAAATCACATGATTATATTAAAAAGTCGATATTTTAACTGGTACTGGAAGCAAATTTGATTTAACTGTTTAAATTAAGCCCAATATACAAAATTATAAAAGGGGCAGCGAGAAGACGCAGCCTCTTTTATGCGTTTTTGTTAGAAGTATCCTTTTTCCTTCATGGACAGATATTTGTTTGAGCCGACGATGATATGGTCGACAATGTCGATGCCGATGATTAAACCAGCTTCTATTAATCGCTCAGTAACTTGAATATCCTCTGGAGAGGGTGCCGTGTCCCCCGAAGGGTGATTATGTGACAGGATTGCACTAGCGCATGAACGTTTAATTAGTTCTTTCATGATTTCACGTGGATGACAGATAGATGCATTTAATGACCCAATAAAGATTGTTTTACGGAATGTTACCTCATTTTTCGTATTTAATCCTAGTACAACAAAATGCTCTTGTTGAAGGTGCTGCATATCTTTTAAGTAGTCATACGCATCCTGTGGAGAGCGAATACGAAAACGTTGTTCAGTTGTTACTGGGTTCATACGTGCTAATTGAAGTGCTGCGATGATTTGTTGTGCTTTTACTTTACCGATGCCTTTAATGTTTAATAGTTCTTCCTCCGTCACATCCAATAATTCTTGGATTGATGGGTAACGAGTGAAGACTTCTGAAAGGATATAGCCATCTTCCTTTTCACGTAATGTCGATGCAATTAATGATTTGAAATTGTTTTCGTTGATTGTAGTCATAATTAATTCCTCCGATTTGTATAAGTTTTTTTAATGCAAAAAGGAGCAGCGTCGACGCCACTCCCTTGTGTGTGTTAAAATTGAATTACGATAATTATGCGTGTAGATGCATCTGCGAAATGAATCTACACATACGAAAACCCATCTACTGCGTATGCAATGGATGGGTTTTACTGTTGTTGAATATGGTCGATGACAGCTTCGTTACCATGTTGTTGAGCGTATTGCAGTAATAACAGATCTTGAATAAATTCATGTGCCTGTTGCTTCGTCAACAAGATACTTTTGTCGACGTCGAACTTAATCTTCATCATCTCCTTTGCTACACCGTTAGACATATCCATTTGTTTAACGATGCGGAATAGTGTTGTTAATTGATGCTTAGTAGCTGGGGCATCACCTCCTTTACGGTCTGTTTTAGGAAAGTCCTCAATATCTTGCGTAAATAGCCCAGATGCTCTTGTAGCAGATAATACAGAGTCAATCAGTGCACGTTTCTTTGCCATCTTCAAGAGTGTGTTGACGATTGTAAATGGATCTTGATAACGGAAAGAAGCTTCTTTGCTATTGCATGAGCCAATCCCTTCAGCCTCCGCGACACCTGTTTCCTTATTTGATAATGTTACACGTACTTCATAAGAAAAAATCCCAACATCCCATTGCTCAATGCGGTTGATGACGTCGACAGTTTTAGAGAAGCCGAATGCATCACATAACTTTTCAGCTCCTGGCTTTAATAATGTAGGCTTCGAGAAACCATCGATTGAGCCATAATCGACACCGCGCACCATCGATGCCTTGACGAATTCTTGAAGCTTGTCTATACGTTTCTTTGCTTCTGTTGACGTAATGATTAAATCAGGTAGTGTCGATGTCGACGATGGATTTGTTGTTGCTTCCTTTTGTAGATGAACGACGTTGTTTGCAGATTCTTGTTTTTGTTGTTTCATTTGTTTTTTCGTTCCTTTGTTTGATGAATGATTTGCTCTGATAATTGAGATAGACGCGTTGATGATTGTTGAAGCGCATGTTGCATTTTTTCGCTAAGTTGAGAACTATACGCTAATCCTTTTGCAGCGCGGTTGATGACAGTGCCAGTGATGTTTCTTGATGTGTTGTTGATGGATGATAGTGAATCATCGAGCTTTGTCGACAATGTAGCAACGGCTGTAGACGAAAAGAAACGACGTCGATGTGTTTGATCGAGTGTCGTTTCTACAGTATCAATAACAACGTGAATTCTCTTTCGTTCAATGATTAAGTCAGAAAACAATGTGTAATTATTTCGGTCGATAGCACGCAGAATTGCTTCCTCAACTAAGTGAAGTTGATGCGTTAAATCCATATGAAGCTCTTTTATTTCTTTCGTTGTTAAATCAACACCATCTTCTAACGACGATGCTTGAACAAGGTGTTTGAATCGTCTTAACATGTTTATTCCTCCGATACATTTTTATATTGGTGATAACCTTTCACCGTCAACTTGATGAGAGTGCCTTCTTCTTGATGACGATGTACTAATAACAACCCTTGATCTTCTAAATGCAACAGAATCGAACGCTGCAATGAGAATTCTACAAGATGCTTAGTAGCAACCCATTTGTTTACTTCCTTCGCACGAACTAAAATACGCAACAATGTTTTATTCATCGTTTTCACTTCCTTTCAATACTGGCGCTCTTCTCACTACGCCTCTTTTCGCTGTAACACAAAAAAAGCCGCTACATATCCAAATGGATACATAACGACTTATGTGTAGAGGGGTGGGGCATGAAACACAGGTACCCCCTTTGATATATAAGTGACCAGGTGCTTAGAGAAAATATACATGATTTTCAAAACGTTTAGATTTTTGTAGAGAACTATTTGTGGTTAATTGTCCGTACATACAAAGTAAGTTGTATAATAGTGAATAGATATATTTCCAAGCTACTTGTTGTTGATAATGAAACAAATTGCTTGTGAATGGAGGTACAAATAGATGAGTGATTTATCTGAATCAGCTAATGAAAAAATAATTAAAAGTAAAAAACGCGTGCAGAATCATGGCGAGGTGTTCACGCCAAAAAGGATTGTTAAAAAAATGCTTGATATGCCTAACATTCGTGAAGCATGCCAAAACTTAACTTCCACTTTTCTTGAACCTGCTGCTGGGGAAGGTGTATTCCTCGTTGGAGTATTAAAAAGAAAAATGAAAATGGTAGCTGAGAATTATGGAGATGATTTAACTCGATTTGAGAACTATTCACTATTAGCGTTATCAACGTTGTATGGGATTGAGTTGCTAGAAGATAACGCTCAAAAATGTGTAATGCATATGTATCAAGTCTATTACGAGACATATTATCAGCAAGCACAAATTCATGGAGCAAAAGTAAAAAACATCGTCCTTGATAGTGCGAAATTGATTATCTCTAAAAATATTGCACAGGGAAACTTTTTAACAAAATTATCTGCGAATGGAAATCCAATCATTTTCAGTGAATGGCAGCCTATTAATATTCGAAAGGATGCTAAGGTAATCAAAATTAAACGCACAGAATATACAATTAATGACCTTCTAGATGGTGTGCAAAAAGAAAGTGGAGAGACTTCAGTTCATGCATTAAGAGACGTGCAACTTGATTTGTTTGACTTCTATGATGAAATTGATAAACCCAAAGAAAAGCGAATGAAATATGTTCCTGTAAAAATAACTGATGTTTATAAGGAAGAGATGGAGGAAGTCGATGAATAAAACGATTATTAAACCATATGAAAATTTGGAATTGAAAATATATGCCTATACCTTGCCTGAGGTTCCTACTCATGATGGTTATATAAAAATTGGTGATACGAATAGGCAGGTCAGAAAACGTATTTTTGAACAAGTTGGAACAGCAGGACTTAAACCTAATATTCTATTTGAAAAAACAGCAAAAAAATCAGATGGTACATGGTTTCATGATAAGGCACTTCATCGTTTCCTTCTGCAGAACGGTATACAGAAAAAGGATTTTAATGGTCATGCAGATGAATGGTTCTACTTTAATGGAACTCCAGAAAATGCGGAAATTCTGACCGATAAATATATTAATTGTGATTACGATGAAGTTCAAATTGATGAAAACCGTTCAGATTATATGCTTCGAGATGAGCAAAGAAAGGCGGTTCAGAAAACTATTGATTATTTCAATAGTGATAAACAACCAAAAGAATTTCTTTGGAATGCCAAACCACGTTTTGGGAAAACATTGACTTCGTATGATTTTGTTAGAAAAATTAAAGCAACCAATGTATTGATTGTAACTAACAGACCTGCTATAGCAAACTCGTGGTTTGATGATTTTAGGAAATTTATTTCTTGGCAAGAAATAGGTATGAAATTTGTTTCTGAAACAGATGCGTTGAAAAACAAGGCATTATCACGTGCAGACTACATAGATTTTTTAAGTTCTACGGACCTTGAGAACCCTTCACAAATTACATTCATTTCACTCCAAGACTTGAAAGGTGCTAGATTTGCGGGTGGTAGCTATGAAAAACTTGAATGGGTGAGTCAACTAAATTGGGATTTACTAATTATTGATGAAGCACATGAGGGCGTTGATACTCTAAAAACAGATGTAGCGTTTGATAACATTAAACGGAACTTCACTTTACACTTGTCAGGTACACCTTTCAAGGCATTGGCAAACAACAAATTTAATGAAAATCAAATATTCAATTGGTCGTATGTCGATGAACAAGAAGCAAAAACAAATTGGGATTATACAACTGGAAGTAACCCATACGAAAATTTGCCGACACTAAGCTTATTCACTTATCAAATGAGCAAGATGGTTGAGGATCGGGTGTCTACAGGCTTAACGTTAGATGATGATATAAATGTTGATTACGCTTTTGACTTGAATGAGTTCTTTAGGGTTAAAGAAGACGGCAAGTTTGAGTATGAAGCAAGCGTGAAAAAATTCCTTGATAACCTATCTTCAGGTAAGTTTCCTTTCTCTACAGATGAACATAGGGGTGAATTAAACCATACTTTTTGGCTTTTACCTCGTGTTAACTCTGCGAAAGCACTTGAAAAGTTGTTGATATCTCACCCTGTTTTTGGTGAGTATAAGATTGTACTAGCGGCTGGTGACGGAATAAGTGTTATCAATGATCCGAACCTTGGAGAAGAAGGACAGGATTACAAAAAGAATGAGAAGAGTTTTGATAAGGTTAAAAAGGCAATTTCTGAAAACAAAAAATCAATAACGTTATCCGTTGGTCAGCTAACAACTGGTATCACAATTCCTGAATGGTCTGCGGTGCTTATGCTTAGCAATATTAAGTCGCCTAGTTTATATTTCCAAGCCGCATTTCGTGCCCAAAACGCTTATGAGTTTGTTCAGGACGGTAAGCTTTATAGGAAAGAAAACGCATATATCTTCGATTTCGCTCCAGAACGTACACTATTGCTTTTTGACGAATTCGCTAATAACTTATCAAGTGGTAGCTCTAAAACGAGTGAGGAGCGCAAGAAGAAGATTAAAAAGCTATTGAACTTCTTCCCGGTTATTGGGGAAGATGAAGAAGGTAATATGCACGAGTTGGACGCAACTGAAGTCTTAACTATTCCAACACATATCACTTCAACAGAGGTAGTTAAACGCGGGTTTATGAGTAACCTTTTATTTGCAAATATTGCAGGTATTTTTGGTGGGAATTCACCATTCAAGGAAATTTTAGATAAGATTAAGCCTGAAAAGAATAAGCGTTTGGCTGACCGTAGAGAAGTCAACGTAACAACCCCGATGATTGATGATGATGGAAACGTTGATGTTCCTATAGACATTGTAATTAACCATACGAAAGATATATTTGGAGACGCAATCTATACGGTTATTGAAACAGATATTCCTGAAATACCTGAAGTTACAACTATTACTACAGAAATCAAAGACACTATAGATAAAGGGTTCAGCAAGTTGAAAGGAACATTCAACCTGAATAAAACTCAAACGGATAAAGCAAAAAATGAAGTAACTTCAGCAATTAAAGCCGTGGTTCAAGAAAGTATAGAAACGTATCACAGTCAAGTTCAAGAAATCGAACACAATTTTACGGAACAAATTCAAACCGCCCAAGTAGCTCATGATGAAGTTAAAGTAGAACAACTAAAAACGGAATATGAACAGAAAAAGGTTGAAGTTAAAAAAACGTTCACTGAAAACCTTAATATAGAAGTAAGTGCAACGGTTGAAACTGCAGTCGAAAAAGAAATTGTCAAAGTGGAAGAGAAGAAGAAAAAGACCACTGAGGATGATGTTCGGGATCACTTACGTGGATTTGCTAGGACTATTCCTGCGTTTCTTATGGCTTATGGTGATGATGATACGACTTTGGCTAGTTTTGAAGAAAACATTGATGAACCAACCTTTGAGGAATTAACAAGTATTAGCATAGATGAGTTCAAGAAACTACGTGATGGTTTTGACTATGTAGACGAAGGTGGGAAAAACCGTAAAGTTCCGGGCCTATTCAATGAGGTAGTATTTAACGCTAGTATCAAAGAATTCTTCAATACGAAGAATAGATTGTCAAACTATTTTGATGAAACGCTTACCGAGGATATTTTTGATTATATTCCTCCACAACAGACAAACCAAATTTTCACTCCTAGAAGAGTAGTGAACCTGATGGTGGATTTAGTTGCAGAAAATAACCCAGGTATTTTCAGCAAATATAATGTTAAATTCATTGATTTATATACGAAAAGTGGACTTTATATCACTGAAATCGTGAAACGCTTGAATGAGGGATTGAAAGAACAAATTCCAAATTCTGAAGAGCGAATTAAGTGGATTCTCGAAAATCAAGTTTACGCGTGTGCACCAAGTAACATCATTTACAACGTTGTGAAAAATTACATTTTTGCTGATTTTAAAGATATTTCGAGCAAAAATATTGTTCAATGTGATTTAACCGATTATGCAAAAAAAGATGAAGCGAAAGAGAAATTACTAGAATTTTTTGGAGATGAGAATTTGAAGTTTGATGTAATTATTGGTAATCCACCATATCAAGAAATGGATGGTGGGGCGCAAGCAAGTGCTAGCCCGATCTATCACCATTTTGTTCGTTTGGCAAAAGAACTAAATCCAGAATTAGTTTCATTCATCATGCCGACACGTTGGTATGCAGGAGGGAAAGGTCTTGATGATTTCCGAGATGAAATGATTAACGATATTCATCTTCGTGAGCTTCACGACTGGTTAACTCCTGAAGATATTTTCCCTAATACTAATATTCGTGGTGGCGTTTGTTATTTCTTGTGGGATAAAAATTACGACAATAGTCAAAACCTTACACGAGTTGTAACTCACGAAAATAATGCTGTCATTGATGATGTTATTAGACCAATGAAAATCGAAGGCACTAACATTTTTGTTCGTGATGGAAAGTCAGTTCCTATTCTTGCTAAAGTATTTGCTGATGAAAATGCTGAAATTATGCTCAACTATATTTCACCACTTAGACCATTTGGCTTTAGAGGATATTTTACAAATGATGAGAAGTTCCGACCAACAAGTTCAGGATTGGCTGATTCAATTATATGTTACGGAAAAGGGAAAGTAATTGGGTATCTTGAAAGAGATGAGGTTACAGTTCGCCCTGAGTGGATTGATGTTTGGAAATTATATACTCCCCGAGCAAATAATATAGGTACAGAATTAAATGATGACAATTTGAACACTTTTGTTGGAGCACCAAAAACAATTTGTACAGAATCATATCTTGTAATTGGGGCAGGTTTAGACTTAGATGAAGCATCATGCAATAACCTTTCAAAGTATCTTAAAACAAGATTCGCTAGATACCTTCATAGTTTAGCAAAGGGTAGTCAGGACGCTACATCTAGGACTTTTAGATTTGTTCCTATACAAGATTTTTCTAACGATTCTGATATTGATTGGTCAGTTACGGTACAAGAGTTGGAAAATCAGTTGTATAAAAAATATGGTTTATCTGGTGAAGAAATCAGCCATATTGAAAGTAGAATAAAAACTATGTAGCTACAAAAAGGACTATTTAGATTGAACAGTATGTTATTACTGAAGAGCATTGATACTGATTAAAATAATAATTAAGAATTGAATAGAATACAGAACGGTGTAACAATTAATAATATTTTTGAAAATCACTTTGACCCAGAAAGAAGAAAAAGTTTTTGGAGCTCAATTTTTAATATAGTAATAATTGATAAATAGCGCCCCGCAATGCATTTTATCTAGTCAAAAACGTAGTCAAAAAAATCAATTGCCCCCGCAACACATGATATAACAACACTTAGAGACGGTTGGTTCGACTCCCGCCGTCTCCATAATACGATTTCATTGAGTTTCAATGAACGTTGTGATTTTAAGTATATCTTTGCCGCGTTGGCAGGGATATACTTAATTTTATTTTAGGCAAGACTATACTTAGAAAATAAGTCTGTACTCAAATAACGTATATAAATAAAGGCCCTGTACTTATTATGGTGATGAGCCTTTTATACTAACAGTTTTGTCAATAATCCACATGCCCAAAAAAATATCATCCGCAACTTTTGGCGATAAACCCTATAAAACCTAAAAATACTAATAGTTAAATTAGTATGATGGTTTTAAGTGTTAAATTTTGTTAAAATAAATTCGAGAATAGAAAGGGAGGAAATAGAGCATTGTATTTCAAGAAAATCAGTCTTATGTTATGTATCTTATTCATATCAGCTTCAATATTTACCATACATAATGCAAGTGCAAGTGAAGGTTTTGAAGATATTTCTCCAAAGCATGAAGCTTATGAAGAGATCAATTATTTAGTTAATTTAGGTGTTATTAAAGGGTATACAGAAAAAGGGAAGACGTATTTTAAACCTAATAATAACGTAACGCGTGGACAAGTTGCCAAAATGGTTGTTGTTGCTTCAGGTAATAAACCACTAGTTGTTAATAAATCAAGCTTCACAGATGTTCAAGTTGGCAGTGAGCTTTCAGGTTATGTAGAACGTGCTGTACAGCTTGGTTACTTTAAAACAAATACAAAGGGACAATTCTTACCGAACAAACCTTTAACTCGTGATGAAATGAGTTATGTATTAACGAAAGCATTTAAGCTTGATACAAGTGAATATGAGAATGTCGATTCTCCTTTTGTGGACGTAGATATTACACATGACTACGTTCAATACGTGAATACGATTTACTATAATGGTATTACAAAGGGAAGCGGTCAAAATTATAACCCAGGTAGTCAAGTGACACGTGCACAATTTGCGTTATTTGTATCGCGTGCAAAAAGTGAAAAGTATCGTTTAGAGCTACCTGTTAAAGGTGTAGCTGTACCTGATGCGTCACAGGTCATTGGATTAGTTGCCTCAACAACTGACGGATTAAATATTCGTAAATCTAAAGATGCTTCATCTAATGCTAACATTGTGGGTACATTGAATAAAGGCGGTAAACTATCAGTCTATGCAGTTGAAGGAGACTGGTTAAAAGTTTCGTCAAAAGATACCTATGCTTATATTTCTAAAAAGTATGCACAGTTTTTAGATGCGGACGGTAATGCATTAGCTAATGTTCAAAAGCAAGTTACTACAACACAAAGTATAAACCTTTACGTAAAACCAACTTCATCTTCAAAGGTTATTTCGACTGTCAATAGTAAAGTGAAATTACCAGTTTATAAGACAGTAAATGGCTACTATTTAACAGAAGTGAACGGTTTACCAGGTTATATCGTAGCAAATAGTACAGAGGATGTTAAAGTAGAACAGCCTTCTACTCCAGCCCCAAAACCAACTCCAGATCCAAACACGCCATCAGTTACAGGTGACTTACTTGGTCGAGTGACAGTTGACAATTTAAATATTCGCCAAGAAGCTAACTCTACTTCTGCGGTAGTAAGTAAGCTGAAAAAGGGCGAATATGTTCAAGTGAACAGTATTAACGGTTATTGGGCACAAGTTACTTATAACGGTCAAAAAGGGTATGTCCATAAATCTTATTTAAAATTATTAAATCAAAGTGGTAATCCGTTAAAAGATCGAATAATCATTATTGATCCAGGTCATGGTGGCAAGGATGTAGGAACCTTTTTCGATAAAATTTACGAAAAAGATATAACATTAAAGGTTGCTACTCTTGTCAAGAATAAACTGGAGGCTGCAGGCGCAAAGGTATTGATGCCTCGTACTGATGATACGTTCTCTCCGCCACAAAAACAATTGATTTTGCACATGCTAACTACGGCGAAATCTTCGTAAGTATTCATGTTAACTCAGCAGAGAGTACTGATGCAAAAGGTACTGAAACATACTACGCTAAAACACCAGGTGATATGTATCTAGAAGACATTGATCTTGCGACGTTTGTAAACAATCAAATTGTTAAAAATGCGAATATGAAAAATCGTAAGGTCAAATATTTTCCATACATTGTAGTTGCAAATACGAGTATTCCGGCTATTCTAGTTGAGCTAGGCTTCCTTTCAAATAGTGAAGACCGTGCTAAACTGACAGATGATCAATATATTGAAATATTTGCTGAATCGATCTACAAAGGGATTTTGGAATATTACTCAAAACAATAAAAAAAAGGGCGGCTACATGGTTCATGGCGAACGATGTAGCTCTTTTTTTGATTAGTACAATTAAGTTATGTTATCAGCGATAAAGCCCTATTCATCAATTGATTCGGTACTTCTAGCGGCGATATCTAGGAACGTGTCCACCAACTAAAGCCCCCCATTGCCATCCATGAAGCGCAAAAATCAGCACTTCACCACAGAAATTGAAAGATGATTAAGTTCTTTCATGGGAGTTGAATTAAAGGACATTTATTATAGATAGCAGGCTGAATATTTTATTGGATTCTCATATGAACTATCATTAATATACAAAGTACTATTTAACCTAACTCTGATACCAATATAAAAAATTTTTGGTATGGATGTTGGAGGATGGTTACTCCTCGTCTTCTTTGAATATCCTCTCTTCTCTAAGAAAACCATTCAATGTTTTTGAGGTAGAAAATTATTTTAGAAGGGCTTCAAAAGAGTTAGGGTTGCTGAAGCCATCATATAAAGAGTGTGCTATACATTACATTCGGCATTTGTCTGAAAAGATACTTGAAGATGAAAGTCTTGCCATAGATATAGCTTGTGAGATATATGGGGTGTACCGTGACCTTGATTATCCTGAAGAGTTATCGGAATGGTACTACATTAGCGAAATTATAGATGATTTTGGGTATGGAGATAATACCTTAAAACTAACTAAGGAAGCCTTAATTACATCTATTGTGAAAGAAGCCGAGAGTCAGTTAATAAGAAACAGTAAGTATTGATTCTTGTTGAACGGGGTGCTTTAATTGAACAGAGAAACATTAATAATCAATCTTTTTTATAGAAAACAGTTATTAAATATTAAAAAAGCTGTCATTTTGATCAACCTCAAAACGACAGCTTTTTATATGCAGTAAATTAAGGTTTTGAGTGGTTTCTAAACAAACTTTATTCCAAACCAACGCTAGGGTACTACTTAGTTGTGTGCAGATAATCATTAGAAATCTTTTGTTATTATTAATCTACGTTATATATTTGCACACAAAAAAATTTATTCCTATATCTTTGAACTAGCTTTATTCTTTTTTCGATGTCGTTGCACTTTTGCTATGGTACCGCATGATCTCCCTTTTGGTTCGGATGCATACATCCCACACCAACGCTTACTTCCATTTCGAGAATTATCATAAAAAACCCATTTGCAATCTGGACATGCTTTAAGACGTTTCCACTGACTTAAGGAGATGCTCTTAACAATTATAATCAAAATTCCACTAAAAAAGTCATGTTTTTTAATAGCATTATATTGAATATTATCAACATCTAAAATAGATACATTTATAGGATAACTTGTTAACCACTTGGATAAATTATCACCATTATTTGTTTCTAATGACATGCGAACATCTTTCCGAAATCGATGCACATCCTCTAACTTACCAGAAAATTTAATACCACTAAAATTCTTTGATATAAAATTTTCAATATCTTCTTCACAATTTAAATGATCTAATGGTTTACGTGTATCATTTGGAATCTCCCAAGTATTTAAGAAACTACGGACAATTTCTAGCTCTCCTGGTGCTACTTGATTATTAATCAATCCTGCTCACCTCTTAATTTTTAACATTGACTTTATTATACAATCATTGGTAACATAACGAAAGAACGTGTTAACCATCAACCTTTTAAGAAGGTTAACAAAATTGAGTGATAGTTACACTTTTGAGGGGAAAATTTTGTTTTTCCCAATATTCAAAAATACACATTAGAACAATACAGGATATTACATAATGGAACTAAATGTTGCAGTAAATTTAGAAGGAAAGGAGTAACAATAAATGATTAATACAAGAATTCCTGTTCCCATCAAGATATTACTTACAGCTGTGTTATGTATGAATACAGGAAGTTTTATGATCATGCCTTTTTTAGCACTGCATTTAACAAACGATCTCCACTTTTCCTCTTTGGAAGTGGGGACTATTTTAACTACAATCCTCGTTTCGCAGCGTGGGCTACCAGTATTTACAGGTTTTATAGGTGATCGTGTAAGTCATACAGTAAATGTTATTTTAGGAGTGATGGTAAGAGCATTAGGGTTTGGGGCATTTGTTTTTGCGAATAGTTTTTGGTCTGTGGCTATTGCAGCATTCTTAATTGGCTTTGGAGGAGCATTATTTGATCCTTCTGTGACTGCTTTCTTTACATCACAAAAAGAAACAATTCGAAAAAAAATATTTACTTACTTTAACCAAATGCTTAACACAGGAGTGATTATAGGTCCGTTAGTTGGAGGATTATTGGTTAAATTTGATCCAGTATATCCATTTACTATCGCAGGTATTGCAATGTTAGTTTTATCTTTTATTCTTTTTATCTATCGCAGTAAATATCCTAGAACTATTAAGGATAACCAAAAAGTATTATTAAGTTTGAAAGCAGCTATTTCAAATAAATTGTTTGTATTATTTATATGTATAATGCCTTTGTTTTGGATCATGTTTGCTCAATTAAATATTTCATTTCCAATTAAAGCATATGATTTATCCGGTGATAAACAATTAGTGAGTTCCATTTTCATAATAAATGGGATTTCAGGATTACTCTTAATGTTTTTATTAAGAAAATTATTTATTTATCAAGATCCTATGATTATGGTGAAACTTGGTGTCTTGATTATGGGAGTAGCAATCGGGATGATTCCTCTCATGTCATCTATTTATTGGATGCTATTTTGTATTTTTCTTTATACGTTAGGAGAAACACTTGTACTGCCAGGAGCTGAAATGACGGTAGCACAATTTAGCGCTAACAAACCAGCAGGTTTGTATTTCGGAATGTTTCAAGCCTGTTGGGCTTTTGGAGGTTCTTTAGGAAACTATCTTGGAGCTTGGTTAAATAAATTCAACCATATTTCCGGGTGTTGGTTAATATTTTTAGCGATAGGGGTTTTGGCTTCAATTTTATTTAATATGATACATCGTAGTATGAAAGAAAAAACCGAATGTGTAGAAAAATAAAAATATTAGTTCATCAAGTTGATTTAGAGTTACTTACAACTTAAAGTAACGAGTGCGATTCTTCAATTATAGCAATCGCTTCTTGTTCTAACGTAAGCAGTTTAAGCGTGGTTTTCTCTATAGAATGAATAGGAGAGTTTTTAGTTTGAAACAATTTGGTATAAAAAGAAACTTGTTCTGGGTCTCTTTGTTTCATTTGTAGGCTTTTAAAAGTTATATATTCTCGGGGCTATTTTACTCCGCTTTATTTAAAGTTTACTGACGATAAGTTGTCCTGTCGTTGCATCTATACAATCCGCTTTTTTGTTTCCGATTGTCCCAATCGATATTGTAATACTTCATCGTTTTTATTTTCATCATACTGTCTAGACCATTGCAAAAAGGTCGGCCTCTTTTAAGGCAGGTATTACGTTCTCTATAGGTTGAATAGTTGCAGAATCATAGGAGTAAAGAAGTTCTAGGTCAATACTAGGAGACCTTAATATATCGATGAATCCCGTCGTTTTGTTTAAACCAACGTAAAAATGTTCCCACTCTATTTGTAAGCCATGAGCTTCGTGCAGCGGAAAAGTGAAAAATGCACGGTTCACCTCATTAAAGGATGGTTTCTTGATTTGCATTTGTAAATAAGGAACATATTGTTTAAAATATGTCGCAATAAATGTACAAGCAATATCGCGACAAGCTTCGAACGAAAGATCCAGTTCACCTGTACGCTCTTTAAACCACATGAACTCCTTTAAATTCCTTGAATGCTTATCAACCTTCGCCTTCACCGTATCCTCTATACGTTCAAGCAGGAAATTTTCCATCGATTTATCTTTCGGAGCTTTCCAATCTTTTTTTCGCCATACAATGCCCAGTGTATTTTCATCCATTTCGACTTCCCGTAGTTTTTCCATACAATCTGTTACACCTATAATATTTTCAAGTGTCTTCTGCTTTTCGAGTGGTTGTACGTAAGGAAACTTGGTGAAGGAAGCTACATCTTCCTCAACTTCCTCTTCAAATAATGCTTTTCCATCAATTGCATTAAATGACTGGTATACAATTGGACTCTCGTAAATCGGGTACAGGCCAGACTGTGCAACAGAATACAGTAGTAATCAATATATTGTTCAATCTTCTATTTTTTCTCCTTATAAGATACCAGTTTCTCGTCATAATACACTTCTTGTTTTAGAATGCCAAAGAAATTTTCAATTGCCGCGTTATCTGCACAGGTTGCTACTTATGTACAACGATTTAATCAAAAATATTTTTAGTAATAGCCCTTGTCATTTTAAATCGTTTTTCAAACATATTCACAGTTGGAATGTTCTCAAATCATGTTAAGAACCATGAGCTGATTTTACCAAAACCGACAGGCTGCCATATTTCTTGTTGATTGGGATATTTCCAGGCGCCGAAAAATGTTGCGATGTTTTCTGCCAACCATATGAAAAAGCCAACAAGTAAAAAGGAAATCGTTAGCGGCATCCGGTAAGTCTTTGTACGAACAGTGTAATGAATCCAAGTTTTCCAAAAAACAATAGCCACAAGCGCCATGAACCACCAGCGAAAATCAGGAATAAAGTGGTGAGTGAAAAAGTTTAAGTATATCGCAGCTCCAAGCGCGGAGGCAGAAACCATTCCCGGCCAGCGGGTCATATCCATCTTGAGCCGCCTCCATACTTGGCACATGTAACTCGCCACACTTGCGTACATAAAACCGCTGTATAAAGGGACCCCGAACAATTTGCTATACCCCTGTTCAGGGTATGACCAGGATCCCATTTGCACTTTATAAAGCTCCAGAGCCAGACCGATGATATGAAACAGGCAAATGACCTTGATTTCGTCAAGCGTCTCCAAACGGCTGCGGTACATCAGATACTGCACAGCAATCAGCACCAGCAAAATGAGATCGTACCTGTAGATAAATGGAAAGTTAATCCATTTGGAAATGGCTAACGTCCCGAATATCGCGACTGGAAATATGCAGCTCATCGCCTGCTGGTACCCGAAATGAAGCAATTGCAATAGTGATTCCCCACAAAGAATTCGGCGCCGTTTGCTTGATCCAATCCTCTTTGGTTGTTCTATTTTCATTTGCACCTCCTAAGTAAAATAATCATTTGAAAGATTTTTAGTGTTATGGACCTGCGATACAATACCGACTGCAAGTCTAGTTATTATACCGAGAGCCACAAGTAAGTATCCTACTGGGATAAGGTAGAATGGTTCTATGAGAGTACCATCTACACCGACTTTGGCACCGATTATACTGTGGGCAATTAGACAACCGATTCCTACAATAAATAACGTTAAAGCTGGAAAATATCTTAGTTTCATATTCGTTAAAATCTCCTATAATTATTTAAAATAATTTCATTAACTTCAATGTAATATTGAGCTATTCATTAGTTGTTGTTGAATCTTTCGAATGCTCCAGTATGTCCCCGGGTTGGCAATCCAGCACTTCGCATATTTTATCCAAAGTTGACAGGCGAATCGCCTTCGCTTCGCTTTACCGTTTTTCAGTATGGAGATATTCGCCATGGTCAGTCCTACTTTCTCGGAAAGCTCCGTAACGCTCATTTTCCTTTTAGCCAACATGACATCAATATTGATTATGATCGACATATAAACACCTCAGATTGTCAAATCATTTTCTGATTTGATTTCAAGTGCATTTTTTAACAGTTCCTGTAGAACAGCTGCAAAAACCGCGACTGCCGAAGTTGCGAAGATGATGACTGCTCCCATCATTGCGATTGAAGAATGCAAACCGTTCTGGAACCACAGGAATACCACACCTATTAGATATAATGCAATGATTGCAATGGCACAGTAGCTTATGTGTTTCAAAGACTCTACCACCAATTCAGAAAAGGCATTTTTGCTTTCGATATAATCCAATAGTTTAAACGCCTGATACAGCGCAATATAAAACGGTATTACTGTAATGTACACGAAAATTAGCACAGGAAATCTTAAATAGGCATAATCAGGATTCGTCTATGCCATATTCCTGGTATAGCCTGGCAACCAGTATATACATGACAGAAGAGCAATAATACCCAGAGTCACAATAGCCTGCTTCAGGAAAGTAGTTTTGCATCGTTTCATAGAGCACCTCACAATTGAATGTTGGTAACAGATTATCACGGAATTTATCGTAAATCAATAAATAATTGTTGTATATAGCGAAATATATATTGAAAAGAAGAAGAGGAGTGCCGTATATATCCTGAAGGTGACTAAGGGGCCGCTATCGATAATGGACCTCACACTAACCAGAGCGCGTTCTTCAATCATACTCTGACGATACCGAACTAATTCTCGCAATTCACGTTGGGTGCGATCTCGACCTTCCTCTCCCAGCCGTAGTATTCAATACCCGTTCTGAATACATTTTCATCTTCTGTGGTGTAGCGCTGGTTTTTGCGCTACATGTATGGCTAACGGAGCAGCATTCCTGTTTGAAGGATGTTCGAGGTCGAGAGAAAAGGAGCCCTCTAATGGATGTACTAAATTTTATGATTGAAAATGGTACGTCCTTAAACGAAACGGCAGATAATGTTGTGGCGACTTTTGCAGATCTTATAGCAAAGTTTCGTAAAAAACTCCCTTGTGTTTATGTACTCTTCGATGGATAATGGAAAGTATTGGGTTATCTAGGAAATGCAAAGTCCAAATTATTGCAAAAGGAGTTAGAGCGATGGAGTATAGCAACAAGAAAGTATTTGTACCTGATGATAAAGCTAATAAGAAACAAGGGATTGACCTTGGGAATTATACACATATTCGTGCATATCATGCCTGTCGTCCTATTAATATGGAAAGCTACCTTGAAGAGGGTATAATACCTTTTCACGTAGGGGAAATGCGTCAAATTGCAGCTGAAACTTTTGGAATATCATTAAACATAGTTACGGAAAACGAAGCTACACTGCAAGATTCCGATTCCAAACATGTTTATTTTAGCTTGTTCAAGGAAGAACTACTCAACGGAAGCGGACACTATTTATGTTGGGGGAGTGAATACCTTGCCGCAATTGCTGGGCAATTAGATAAAGGCATATATGGGGAATATCACGATATGTTGTCCAATAGCGGAATCCCTACCATTTTTGTTTGTGATATACCGATAGACTTATTACCACAATATCAAGTAGATCTTATATCTGAACATTATAATCCTCGAAATAGCAACTTTGCAGTATGGATTTCAGAAACGTTAAAACCTGAGCATATTGTTACACATGAACATCCAACAAATATATATAACCCTTTACAAGGATGTCAGTATATAAATAAACAAACCACGTGCGAATGGTGTGTACATGTGCAAAAGTAGCATCGGGCTTTGCTTCTATAGCACATTTTCAATTAATATTTACAAGGAGCTCTAAAAAATACTTTGTTTCGGAGGTTAAAATGGACTTATATCTATCAAACAATTATCGAACAAGAGCAAATGCAATAACATTTTTGCCCCCTCATCTTGTAGGAATAGATAATGAATTAAGGTTTAAAGGGTTTTTGATAAAAGATTTGATCGAACCTATTGAAACACAAATTTATGGAATGCTTTGTGCAGTTATAAACAAAGACAAGGTGAAAATTGAAAATATCGATTTTACTACTACTATTCATGCTTTAAGATTTATTTATGAAAATTTATTTGATGAAAAGACTGCCATAAAAGAAGCAACAAAAAATGTAACTAATTTTCCTAAGTTCCAAGACCAATCTATTGAATTAAAAGAAGTAAAAAAGTATGTTACGATCACAAAAAAAGAACTACATAAACTAGTAGAAGTAACTAAAGAGTTTAAAAATAAATATGAAAGCGAACTTGAAAAACAATCAGAAAGCTTGAATGCTCTATTAGATGACCTTACTAATAATTTGAACGAAAACACTATTACGGTAGATAAAACATTATTAGAAACTTTAATTAGAACAAGTCTATTTAACATAATTGAAAAAAAGAGTGTTATTTTGTTACCAGATAATTGGAGTATATTGAGTGAAAAATATAAGGATTTAGAAAGAAGTAATCAATTTGTAAAATAAGAAGATTTAAAGACTTAGGAGATATTCCTAAGCCTTTTTAATGTCTTTGTTTTATGGTTTAAAAAAGACTCTTTTGTAGGCGTTCGGCACACCCAAGACATGTATCGAAAGAACCTTTTTTGAGTTGCAGGAGAAGGTTTCGACAATAATTTTGAAGTTAAAAAGGAAACAAAAAAGAGGCTGGGACAGAACTCGATTATTTTGAAAAATAGCGAAAACAGATAATAACTTTTCCGCTTCAATGAGTAGAGTGTTCCTTCCTAAATCAAAAAAATGTTAGACCAATGCAATCGGTCTAACATTTTTTCTTTTTGTCCCAGCCTCGACGGTTTGTCAGGTAAATCATTTTTACTTTTCTAGATAATCCTGCATGTAATGGCGGTGGCACTAACCAACCTTTAAAAAAGGTCACTGAGTGAAGTGACCTTAATGAGGGAGCATTCCTGTTTGAAGGATATTCGAGGTCTTGAAAGAAAAGGAGCTCTCTAGTATGATGCATGAGTGTCAACGACCATTGACCCATCATCAAACAAGGAGGACTCCTTTATGCATTTTAAATGGAATAATAAAATTAATCAAGTTACTGAAAATACACTCGTTGTCGGTATAGATATTGCAAAGCGTATTCATTACGCATGCTTTGTCGATGAACGCGGGCGAGTAATAGAAAAAGCCTTTGCGGTACATCAATCGAAAGAAGGCTTCGAAAACTTGTATGAAAAGATTCTTCAAACGATGAAGGAAGCTAAGAAAACTGAAGTAATAATAGGGATTGAGCCTACAGGTCACTACTGGATGAACTTAGCCTATTTCTTAGATCAATATGGAATCCCACTTGTCATGGTGAATCCAATGCACGTAAGACGTTCGAAAGAACTAGATGATAACTTACCGACAAAGCACGATAAAAAAGATGCACTAGTCATCGCTCGCTTATTAAAGGATGGACGTTTCAGTTATCCACGTATATTGAAAGACATTGAAGCTGAGCTTCGTATCGGTTCTACTCTTCGTTCAAAATTGACGGAGGATTTGGCTAGTATTAAAAATCGAATCATTCGTTGGCTTGATCGCTACTTGCCAGAGTTTACTCAAGTCTTTCCTAATTTCGGGAAGATGGCACTTGCAACACTAGAAATGACGCCATTACCAAAAGATATTAAAGAGAAAACAGCTGAAGAGCTAGTCTTTCTTTACCGACAGGTAAAGGGAATGAGAGCTCCGCAGTTACCGAAAGCCAAGCTTCTTATCGAAGCCGCGAAAAGCTCTATCGGACTGACAGAAGGAACACAGATGGCCCAACACGAAATCGCCACGCTCTTACGTCAGTATCGGTTATTAGAAAACGAAATTGAAACTGTAAATAATCAATTAGCTGAAATGGCACAAAAGACAATGGAATATGAAATACTGGCTTCAGTTCCTGGTTTAGGAGACGCGACAATCGTTGATTTACTATCAGAAGTAGGAAGCTTCTCACTTTATGAAAATCCACGCCAACTTATAAAACTAGCGGGATTAACATTACGTGAAAGCTCGTCTGGTCAACATAAGGGACAAAAACATATCTCTAAACGAGGACGAAAGAAGCTTAGAAACACTCTATTCAAGGTTATAGTCCCGCTTATTCGTCATAACGATGCGTTTAAAAAGCTTCATGAATATTACACAACAAGACAACAAAATCCCTTAAGGGGAAAGCAGTCCATGGTGATACTCTGTGGTAAATTACTGAAGGTATTACATGGCATATGCAAAAAGAAAGTCTTTTTTAACGAGCAACATATGATGAATGACCTCTACTGTCTCGCAGAGGCAGCGTAATTAATTCTTTCATCGAACTATAAAAAGAAGGATGACACGGAGAAGCCAGCAAAATAACTAAACTCAGACTATGAGTCTCTGGAGCAGCATAGCAGGCCTCTGCCTTATGAATAGACCGAACGAAGGAATGTAAGCGCAAATGACGCTAAGAGACATGGGAGGGTACGTCGTCATAAGTAACGCAGAGATCCATTGTGCATCACATAGTGGATTAAAAAGCTAATGATTTCCATTAGTTTTAGCGAAGCGTACACCCAGAATGTAAATTATAACTATAAATTAAAAATACTGTTTATAAATCAAGTGGAAAAATATTTTTTCTTCATCACTGAGTGGTGGAAACCGTTGATACATCAATGTTTATAGAGGGAGTTTAGTCGAATAGAGGATTGATGTAAAGGAGGATAAAATGAATATATATTGTAAGAGTGCATTACATCAAATTAAAGTCGCTGTAACGACAATTGTTGAAATGATAGAAAAGTTAACAGAAAATGACTTGCAAAAAAGGCCTACACCTAATAAGCAGTCCATAGGAGAGCTGTTAGAACATATTGCTATTATTTGTGAAGCTGATTCGCTTATTTCGGACGGGGCATCTCAAGACAAGATGAACAAATTTTATTCAAGTGTTTCATATAAAAGTCTAAATGAGATTAAAGAAGCATTGATAAAAAATCATCAATTTTTAGAAGATAAATTTATGAATTTCACAGAAGTCGAACTTCAAGAGGAAGTTACTTCTTTTTGGGGTGTTACATACTCACGATATGAATGGTTGTTAGAGATAGTAGCTCATATTTATCATCACAGAGGGCAATTACACTCTATGCTTATTCATTGTTATGGAATAGACCCAAAAGTTCCATTGTTTGAATAGAACTTTACTATTGAACTAACAGGTGCTTTACTTGAAGATCATTGAGCTGCATAATGCAGCTCTTTTTTCTTATTGAACTCCCATGAAAGAACTTAATCATCTTTCATTTTCTGTGGTGAAGTGCTGATTTTTGCATTTCATGGATGGCTAACGGTGCAGATTAGTTTAACAAGAAGGGGTTCCCTGATTAGTTTGGATGTAAGCATTAGAATGTTTTATAAAATTTTTCGCGATTTGAAACTATTCAAATCGTACATTTTCTGAGATTTCTTTAATCTTGTCCCAATCTAAAATTTGAATTTCTTTCTCTTCTCGTTTGATAATCCCTTTCTCTGTCCAGTCCTTTAGTATTCTATTTAGATGTCTTTTTGTAGTACCAATCAACGAGGCAACATCATCTAAAGAATTTGTTTTTATATATTGATTTACATGTGAAGGGGATTCAACCGAGCATAAATAAGCAGCTAGACGTACACTTACTGGTGAGAGTGCATTGACTTTTGATGAAATGGTACAAGTTAAAAGCTTATAGGCTAGCTCTTTCAACAATAGTTGATTAAATTTACTATCAAATTTTAAATTTGTTTCATACACTTCTAAAGGAATAAATAATACTTCACATGGCTCTACTGCAATACAGTTTGATACAACTAAGCAATCTGCAAAGATTTCGATATCGCCCATAATTGCTGGTTGTTGACAGTAGCGTAATAGTAATTCTTTTCCTGTCACTTCTAAGCTAGACACCATATATCTTCCTGAAAGTAAAAAATATATGCCATCTATCTTGTCACCTGCTTTTAAAATAAATTCATTAGGTTGAAAAGTACGTACAAAAAGGGACGATATTAGCTCTTTTGCTAAAGTGTAGTGATAAATAGATTGAAATAGATTTTGACTCATTTTTCCCTCCGGGACATCTGTCCTTTATCGTTGTTTTTATTTATTTTAATATAGTTATAGTCAATTAATAAAGAGGTAGGGATTCAAATGAACTTTGTATTCGATTTAGATGGAACACTTTGTTTTGATGGCAAGAGTATTGATAGAGAAATTATTGATGCACTTCAAGAATTAAAATTAGCAGGGCATCAAGTGATTTTTGCCTCAGCTAGGCCGATTAGAGATTTAGTACCTGTTATACCAAAAAGCTTTCATGAAGGTCTATTGGTTGGAGGAAATGGTACATTTACTTATGATCATGGGCAAATTCAAGTAATACATTTTGAACAACAAATTTTAGACAAACTCATTAAACTCATTCATCAACATCAATTAAAATATTTAGCAGATGGTCAGTGGAATTACGCCTTTATAGGTAATGTTGCACATCCTATTTATCGAAATATCGATAAAACTAATTCAACGAACATTCCGTTGGAACAATTACTGCCAGTCTGCAAATTAGTTTTATTCCAACCAAATGAGGAAGTATTAGAAGCTCTTCAAGCAATTCCTGTCACAGTCACACACTATAAAACTGAGCACGCCATCGATATAAGCCCTCTCGGTATTAATAAAGTTAGAGGACTTCATATGTTGAACATTCAACAGTTTATTGCTTTTGGGAACGATAGTAACGATCAATGCTTGTTTGAACATGCAGTACATAGCGTATGCGTCGGGAATAATGACGTGAAACGTTATGCGAAAGAAAACATCGAACGAGCAGATGTAGCAGGAAAAATTCGAGCATTAATTGGAAAGTGTTGTGTAGATGAAGGAGATACATCTAAGCTTATTAAAAATTAATAACGCTTTCAATAAGGTTTAAAATTTTGTAGATACAGTAAGCCAAAAACTTCGAAGTAACAAGGGTAATAGGGATACTTGTAGTTAATAGATATAAGCAGCTAAATGCTTTCGGTTATCAAGATAAAAGTTTGTTATTCAACTCCCATGAAAGAACTTAATCATCTTTCATTTTCTGTGGTGAAGTGCTGAGTTTTGCGCTACATGGAAGGCTAACAGGTGCTTTCAACAAGGGTTTCAAAAATAATCAAACCTTTTTATAAAGAAGTTAATCTGCCACATTAAATAAGAGCATGTTTTGATCAATCTTTTTTCAAAACATGCTCTTTAGGTTTGTTCTCATATCAAGGTTGATATCGTTAATTTAATCAAACTTTATTACAAAGCTAAAGGACATTTATACGAATTGAATTCCAAAGTTTTCTATAGCAAAAACTATTGTCACTAATCATTGAGAGCAAAGCGCCCAGTTGGAACGGAAATCAACAACACGTTATGGTGATTAGCCAGTATTTTTATTCACAGGTAAATTTGAGAAGTGTATTTTTCCATTTGCTTTTTTTGTTCATTAATTAGAAGTTTTGTCGAAAAAATCCTGCTATTTAATAAAAGTAGTATGATTTATTTAATTAGAAAATATTTGTTAAAAGGAGATTCCCATGCAAAGAACATGAGAATCTATATCTTATCAACATGCTTAATAGAAAAGTAAACGGATCCATCGATATTTTTCTAATTAGCCAAAAAATAAAAAGTAAATGTGAGGTAGTTTATGGGCTTTTTCAGAAAGAAAAATAATTCTAAAATGCATTCCAATTCTATTTCAACTAGCCAAATGATGAAGACAAATTTAGCAAACGAATTAAAAACAAATCTTCAAGAAAATTTACAAAGAATAAAAGATTCTCTTGGGAAAAGCTCGGATATTATCATTCGAGAAATTCGAGTAGGAAAAGAAGAAACTATTAAAGCCGGTATAATCTATACAGATGGATTAACTGATACAATCTCATTACAAAATTTCATTTTAGAAACGCTCATGCTAGATTTCGAAGGTACCGAATTACAGAAAAAGCTATCTCCTGAACAAAATCTGATTAGCATATTAAAAGATTTTGCCATGACAGTGGGAGAAATTAAAGAACTAACTAATTTTGAAGAGCTTCTTACTGGACTATTATCGGGGGATACAATTATTTTAATCGATGGATATGCCCAAGGTTTAATCATTTCCAATAGGCATTGGGTTGAGCGTGGCGTAACGGAAGCAACAGCCCAGGTGGTAGTAAGAGGACCCCGTGAAGGATTCTCCGAAAATTTGCGTGTCAATACCGCCTTAGTTCGTAGAAGACTAAAAGACCCAGATCTCTGGATGGAATCAAAAATTATTGGAAAACGTACGAAAACAAATGTTGCCATGATGTATATCAAAGGAATTGCAAATGACAAAATAGTGAAAGAAGTCCGTTTGCGTTTGGATAAAATAGATATTGATGGAATTCTTGAAAGTGGAAATATCGAGGAATTGATTCAGGATGCACCTTATTCACCTTTTCCAACTATTTTTAATACGGAACGTCCGGATGTAGTAGCTGCATCATTATTGGAAGGGCGTATAGCCATTTTGGTTGATGGAACACCATTTGTCCTAGTAGTTCCAGCATTATTTGTTCAATTTTTTCAATCTTCGGAAGATTACTATCAACGAGCGGATATTGCGAGTCTTGTTCGACTCCTTCGTTTTTTTGCATTTTCAATTGCAATGCTGGCACCTGCATTATTTATTGCGGTCACAACTTTTAATCATGTAATGCTACCTACTGGATTCCTTATAAGTCTGGCAGCCCAACGAGAAGGTGCTCCATTTCCGGCATTTGTTGAAGCAATCATAATGGAAGTCACCTTTGAAATCTTGCGTGAAGCAGGCTTAAGAATGCCACGAAGCATCGGTTCAGCCATTTCTGTTGTAGGGGCATTTGTAATTGGAACAGCAGCGGTTGAAGCAGGCATAATCTCTGCTGCGATGGTAATCGTGGTTTCAATAACCGCCATTTCTAGTTTCGTTTCTCCAACTTACAATTTAGCTATCTCAGGAAGGATGCTACGCTTTGGGTTTATGGCACTAGCTGCTTCTTTTGGTTTATTAGGAATAACGATTGGTTTAATCGCTCTACTTCTGCATTTATGTAGTTTGCGTTCTTTTGGTGTGCCTTATATGTCTTCACTAGCTCCATATAATCTTTCCAATCAAAAGGATACGTTTATTCGTTTGCCTATATGGAAAATGTTTACTCGACCTCGTCTAATCAATCAACAAAATATCGTTAGGCAACAAGATTCAGCCTCTGCAAAACCAGGACCACCAAAAAATGAAGGGGGTTAAACGATGAAAAAGTGCATGTTTGTTCTCTTGATTCTTAGCCCCATTCTTACGGGATGTTGGGACAAGAGGGAATTAAATGAGCTTGGTATTACGTTGGCAATAGGAATCGATAAAGTAGAAGATGAATACCAAGTAACTGCTCAAGTGGTTGTACCTTCGGAAATACCCACGAAAACAAGTACTGGGCGTTCACCAGTCATCCTGTTTCAGGAGAAAGGCGAAACGGTATATGAAGCTTTTCGAAAAATTACAAAGTCATCGCCTCGAAAAATATATCCAGGACATCTTCGAATGCTTGTGCTTGGTGAGGATTTAGCTGAAGAAGGGATAGCAAAATCCTTAGATTTACTGTCAAGAGATTGGGAACTTCGATCTGATTTCTTTGTTGCAATTGCTAAGGATGGGACCGCAGAGGAGGTACTGAATGTTAGAACAACGATTGAAAGTATACCCGCCAATAAAATGTTTAACATCCTTCAGACGTCAGAAGCTTCTTGGGCTGCAACGAACGGCATTAAGTTAGATGAGTTGATAGCCTCTATGACAAGTAATGGAAAGGAAGCTGTATTAACAGGGATACTAGTAACTGGGGAACAAGAAAAGGGATCAAGCAAACAGAATGTGGAATCGATTACTCCTTCTGCGCGAATTGAATATGATGATTTGGCGGTGTTTAAAAAAGATAAACTGGTTGGCTGGTTAACTGAACGAGAAAGCAGAGGGTATAATGGCATCGTCAACGAAGTGCAAAAGTCTGTAACTGCTATATCTTGTCCTGAAGAGGGGAAAGCCACTATAGAGATTATTCAAGCGGATTCTAAAGTGACAGGCAAAATAAACAAAGGTATGCCTGAAGTGGATGTCAATATTAAAGTAAAAGGAAATGTTGGGGAAGTTGAGTGTCAAATTAATCTTAATGACCTAGATACGATTGTTGAGCTAGAGAAGATTACGGAAAAACAGATGGAAGAAACTGTTAAGATGGCCATTGAAACGGCACAAAAACAATATAAGTCAGACATCTTTGGATTTGGTGAAGCTATTCATCGATCTAATCCGAAAGAATGGAAAAAGATGAAAGAGCAGTGGGATGAGGAATTCCTTGGGGTGACAGCGAATGTTAAAGTAGACGTAAAACTTGTGCACACGGGTACAGAAGGTAATTCCTTCTTAGAAAAGATAGAGGTTAAATAATCATGATAAAAATTATAGGAATAATTCTAATTGCAGCAGTTATTGTGTGGATTGAAGTTCCACCTCTCTTGGAAAAAAAATATAAAAAAGAGTTACTTGTATTTTCAATTCTTCTCGCAATTGGGGTAGGTCTAAGTATTACACTTTTTGGATTTGAAAAATCTATTCCAAATCCATTTGATTTACTTACTTTTATTTTTAAACCGCTTAATGACTTGATTTCTCTTTTGTTGAAATAAAAGAACAGTGTAGAGGGGAAGGTATGATATGAAATGATGCAAGACGTTAAAATTAATTCATACCAATTTTTAGTTTTAGTTATTTTATTTACGATTGGTACGAGCATCTTAACTGTACCATCAGCATTAGCAACCGACGCAAAACAAGACGCCTGGATTGCGGCTATAATTGGTACGGGAATCGGTTTATTAGTCGTATGGCTATTCATCACTATAGCACAATGGTTCCCTCACCTCACCTATGTCCAAATCATTGAAAAACTATTTGGAAGATGGATAGGTAAAGCCTTTTCTGCTTTTTTTGTATTCATATCTCTTCTTTATGCTTCAGAACTTTTATATTATTTTGGGCTATTCCTAAACATCCATATGCTTCCAAACACACCGATGGTAGTCCTTAATATTCTTATGGCCGGGATTGTGGTGATGGGAGTCCGTCTTGGATTGGAAACCTTCGCTCGTACTGCAGAAATATTAATTGTCGTGTTCTTCGTCTTTTTTTTCATTTTAGTGGTGTGTCTTTCACCTGAAATGAAGTTTGAAAACATACAGCCTGTATATGAGATGGGGACAAAAAAAATCATTCAATCATCCATTTTTTATGTCATAGTATCTTCAGTAAATGCCGTTGTTCTCTTAATGATTTTTCCTTCTTTTGTTAATAAAATGAAACAAGGGAAAAAAATATTTTTAATTGGAAACTTAATAGGCGGCATCGTCATCATCTTTATTACATTTTTGTGTGTTACAGTATTAGGTTTTGAGAAAACTGCAGGAGAGATTTATCCAAGTTATGAATTGACCAAAAAGATTAATATCGGGAATTTTATACAACGTATTGAGGGATTAATGGCATCACTTTGGATTATCACTCTCTATTTTAAGACGACCCTTTATTTTTACGTTTCCGTTTTAGGGATGGCACAAATTCTGAATTTAAAAGATTACCGCCCTTTAACATTACCGTTAGGCATGATTGCCGTTGTTCTTTCTCTTGTAATTTATCCTAATATTATCTATCAAAAACATTTTGACGATACAACAGGTAATTCTTTAACATTAACAATTGGACTTTTCTTACCTCTTTTGTTGGTAGTCGTGTATGCAATTCGAAAAAGAACGAAAAGGAACGAAATAGAAATAAAGGAATAGATGATTATATTAATGATAAGGCAGCTCTGTCAGTCTGAATTACTCCGACTGATTGAGCTGTTTTTTTAAAATAGAATAGTAGTTCAAGATTTAAGTGTGGATTGATATATATTATATGATTTTATTGACAGCATGGCATAAAAGAAAGGATTCTAGACAATTCTATGTTTATAGTTTATTCACTTTGATAATAAACAATATGAAATGGGGTGCATTGTAAGTTGGAAAGAAGTTGTTTATATTCAATTGAACCAATTGGAATTGGAACAATTAATGTAGAGTCTCTTAGCAGTTATATCTCTAGATTAGCAGACGCCCACTGTGTGACAGTTGGTGATATTATGACTCATTTGATTACATCTAAAATAGACAAAAAATACATTAATAATTTGGTGTTTAAAGGTGGAAATGGTTTTTATAAATCATCATCTGCTATTAACGGTCATGGGAACATTGCAGATAATTTTATTGAAGTAATCGCATTCTTAACAAAGAGAAGGGATATTGGGAAAACTACGTTTGTTAATTGCAGGGAAATAGTTCCGTTTAGAGGGTTACTAAAAAGTAGTAGGCATTGGTGTCCATCCTGTTTCCAAGCTGATTTAGAAAGTAAACAGATTGTTTATGAAAGGCTAAGTTGGAATCTTCAACCGTTTCTTAAATGCATTATTCACGACAGGACACTAGAAAGTGTTTGTCCATTCTGTAAGTCAAGTATGTATACATTAGAAAGAAAGAGTGTAACCGGTTATTGTTCAAAATGTTTTTATTGGTTAGGAAACTTTGAGGAAAGCCAAAATATTACTATTAATGATGGCGAGACCAATGATGATTCAATGAGAACTTTTTTCACGGCATTTATCAACTTGTCATTTGAAAATTATTGTGTTTCACGTTCAATATCCTTTTATTTAGAAAGAAATTTTGAAGGTTCATTAACAAAGGCTGCTGGATTCTTCGGATATCCCAAGTCAACTTTATGGGGATGGAAGGAAGGTACTAATCTGCCCCCATTAAATGCATTGATAAAAATTACTATGAAATTACAGATTAGTCTAGCTGAGTTCTTTAATATGGAGAAATCTAAAATAACTTTAAAAAATGATTGTTTTGATAGAATAGTTTCCTCTGGAAGAGTTAAAAAGGATCATAAAAAGATTCAAGACTTTCTCAAATTGATAATCGCGGAAAAGAGGCCCTATTCATTAAGTGAGATAGCGAATCTGATGGAGTGTGACAGAAAGCTATTAACCCAGATTTATCCAAACGAATGTCAACAAATAAAAATAAATTATTTGGACGACTTAGAAATGAAAAAACAATTTAAAAATAATGCTATGAAAAAAAGTATTGATAATGCAGTTTATACTTTAATGAAACGGGGTACTTATCCAAGTAGTGGGAAAGTAGAGGAAATAATCGGTAATGGAAAATTACATGAAAAAAAGTATCAAGATTATTGGAAAGATAAGAAATCATCGCTGACAAAATAAAAATCAATTTGAAAGAAGAAGGGAGGAATAATTTTGAAAAAGGATTTAAGGAAACTGTTTCTTAATTTGAATATCGAGGAAGATGTAATAAAAAAAATAGAGTGTATAAGAAAATCACAACCATCACGAAAAGTAAGATCAAGTGGAAAAAATGTTTCTGGCTTTTATCCAAGTAAAAAAATGGGGGTAACTATTCAGTTTGAAAGTAGGACGCTTGAGTTAGCAGCTATCTATGAAAAGGAATTCAATTCAAATGTAGTTGAGTATTACGACCAACCAGAAACTTTTCCAATTCGATACCAAAATAAAGGACGTAATACTGGACACTATTATACTCCAGATTTTTTCGTTATTGAAAAAGAATGGATAGGTTATGAAGAATGGAAGACAGAAAAAGAATTATCCAATTTGATTCTAAAGTATCCTGGTAGATATAGTGTAGATGATGCAGGTTCTTTCCGATGTCCACCAGCCGAAGAGTATGCAAAAGCATGTGGATTATCTTTTAGAATTCGTACTTCTAGCGAAATTGATTGGATACTTCAAAGGAATATTAGATTTTTAGAAGATTATCTAGTTGACGATCAAATTGATATTTCTTCAACAAAGAAAGAGCTTATTATTAATCTGATAGCAGAGAAACCAGGTATTAGTCTCGAAAGATTATTAAATATGAAACTTGATTTTGACGCTGATGATATTTACCATCTTCTTACACAAAATGAGATTTATGCTGATATCAAAGATAGTTTAATCACCGATTTTGATAAGTTCTCAATATTTCTAAATAAAGAGTCATCGAATGCATTTTACAATATGGCTAGCGCAAATGTAAAAGATGCATTAAAAGTATCAACTCTCAACATTTATCCGTTACAACCTCTCTTATGGTCTGCAGAACCCTGTACAATTTTAAGTATAAGTGAATCAAGTATTTCTATTATGAATGGCGAACGGGAAGTTAAAATCCCACATGCTCTTTTCGAAAAACTATATCAGGAAGGTGCAATAAAACCCCTCAATGATTCTAATAATGAATCAACCACTTCAGAAGAAGTTATAGACATTATACTTAGTGCTTCACCCAAAAGTTTAGAGGAGGCTAATCGTAAATACAATGTTTTGCAAAACCACTGGAATGGAATCTCTTTAGAAGAGTTAAAGGTTAGTCCAAGAACATTTAGGGATTGGGTAAAGAAATACAAAGATGCCCAAAGTCAATATGGAAATGGTTTTGTAGGTCTAATAAACAAAAGAAATAATCAAGGAAATAGAGAACGAAAGATATCTCCTGAGATTATAGAATTAATGGATGAATATATTAAAGAGAAATATGAAAATCCTCGCAGTTCTAATCTTAATTCAATCTATAAGCGATTTTATCAAGAGTGTATAGATAGAGGATGGACTCCCCCTAGTAACGTGACATTTTGGCAAGCATCTAAAAAGAGATCCATCCATGTTCAAACAGAAAAAAGAAAAGGGCCGAAAGCTGCATATGACACAGAAAAGTTCTATTTTGAGATACAAACAACTACTCCAAGGCACGGAGATTTCCCATATCAGATTTGTCATTTAGACCATACTGAACTAGATATTGAATTAATTTGTTCAGATACACATGAAAACTTAGGTAGACCTTGGCTCAGCCTATTAATTGATGCCTATTCCAGAAGAGTACTAGCTTTCCATTTAACATTCGATCCACCTAGTTACCGATCTTGTATGATGGTTTTAAGAGAATGCGTTAAGAAAAATTCAAGATTACCAAAAATGTTAGTAGTAGATGGTGGTAAGGAATTTCATAGTGTTTATTTTGATACACTGTTAGCCAAATATAATGTCACTAAAGCACAGCGGCCGGGAGCAAAGCCTAAATTCGGTTCTGTCTGTGAAAGAATGTTTGGTACTACTAACACTGAATTTATTCATAATCTATTAGGGAATACACAAATAATGAAGAAAGTTAGAGAAGTAACTAAAAAATTCAACCCTAAACATAATGCCATTTGGACATTTGAATCATTAAACGAAATGATGGATGAATGGTGCTATCAAATATATGATCAGCAAATTCATTCAACATTAGGTACTTCTCCAAGGAATTTTTATGAAAATCGATTATATAAAACTGGTAAGCGAGAGCATACCTTTGTTAGATATGATGAATTATTTGAAATAATGACGTTGCCCTCTACTCCAAAACAAAAGGCTAAAATTCAACCTGGGCGAGGGGTTCGTATTAATAACATTTATTATTGGGGAGATATGCTTGATCACCCGGAACTGGAAGGACAGAATGTTTTTGTAAGGTATGATCCATTTGATATGTCTATTGCTTATGCCTATGTAAATAAATATTGGATTAAACTTCGGTCTGAAAATTTTATGCTTTTTGAAGACCGTACTGAAAAAGAGATACAAATGGCTACTATCGAAATTAGAAAACGTATGAAGAATGCTGGAAAAGCTATTGAAATTACAGGAAAGATAATTGCAAATTTCCTTGATTCAGCAGAGTCAAAAGAAGTTCTACAAATACAACATTTAAAAGATAAGGCAGCGAGATTATCGGCAAAAGTGACTGATGGGGAAGATAATCAAAATAATAATAATGCTCCTAAATCTAAAGGAAAGCATCTTTCTATTGTGAGTGAAGAAAATATAATTCCTTCTAAAAAACAGGAGGAAATGGATGCAAAAAAATTCGTCACCTATGAGGAGTTTTAGAAATGGATGAACAGCTATTTCCTAAAGAACTAATGCTTAAATCAGCTAATGAAAAAATAGTTTACTTTAAAAACCTCACTGTGGCTCATCCCAATTTGATGAAAGCTTATGAAGAATTTAAAAATAAGATTAGTGTTGCCGATAAAAATGAGATTTTACTTATTTTTGGACCCAGTGGCGTTGGAAAATCTACATTATTTAATAGGATATTTGAAGATTATACTAAAACATATTTGACAGAAATGCTTCTAGATAAAGGTTTAATATCTATTGTTGGTACAGAAGCAGCTGCACCTGATGATGGGCGTTTTGATTGGAAAGATTTCTATATTAGATCTTTGACAGCTCTTAATGAGCCATTAATAAATTATAAAGTTAATATTGAAGTTCATTCTAAAGGAATCGTGCCAACTGATAAAAGCAAAAATGCTTATAGAAGGGCAATGGAAAACGCATTAATATATAGAAAGCCACATGCATTTTTAATTGATGAAGCTCAACATATTTCTAGGATAGCACGAGGAAAAAGTCTTAGAAACCAGATGGATACAATAAAGTCTCTCGCCTCCATCAGTATGGTTCCGTTTGTTTTATTTGGAACCTATGAAATTCTTAAATTTAGAAATCTAAGTGGTCAACTAATTCGTCGAGGAATTGACATACATTTACCAAGGTACAAAGCCGATATAGCAGATGACAGGGAGGCTTTTCAAAATGTTTTGTGGACATTTCAAAAGCATCTTCCATTTAATGAAGAGCCGAATTTGATAGGTCACTGGGAGTATTTTTACTTGCATTCGGTAGGCTGCGTTGGCAACATGAAGTTGTGGTTTAATCGAACACTTGATTATTCTTTATCTAAGGATATGAACAAAAAGACTTTGACTATAAATGATTTCGAAAAATTTGAACTTAGTTTAGAAAAGGTAGAGAAAATGGCGGATGAGGCAACCGAAATGGAGAAGTACGTAGAAGATAGCGATAATGAGTATAAGCTTAGGGAGAGAATTAGCCTAAAGCTTGGAATGGGTGCCAATCAAAGTGAAGAAATAAGCACATCTCATAAATCTTCGAAGCAAAGAGGAAAGGTAGGTGAAAGAAAACCAAATCGAGATCGAATTGGACTCGATGAATACAAAGAGCCAAAATAAATACATCAAATTGAGGTGATTAAATGCTTACTTTATGGAATGATGAAAACATTAAAAGGCCTGAGAGAAGTATATGCTACCCATTAGAACCAATGTATAAAGATAGTATAGACGTTGAGAGTTTGACTAGTTATATCCAACGGATTTCTGAAGCTCATACCATAGCTGTTTCAAGCTTAGTTAAGCATTTAATATTTCCAACTATATATGCAGATGATACTCAGGAATATACCGCTAATAAACTTTATAAATCGTATTATAAATCGTATTCTATAAATGGATTTAATCAACAGGCTTCGTTTATTTTACATGCATTGAGGAAATTAACGGGTAGAAAAGACTTAGATGATTTAACATGGTTGAAGATAGCGCCATTGTTATCTCAAGGTGATATTAAAGTTTCAAGGCATTGGTGTCCCGCTTGTATATATGAACAAAAAAGTGAAAATATTGCCTATGAGAAGCTTGTATGGTCCTTAAATTCAGTTACACTATGTTTAATTCATAATTGTTATTTGGAATCAATTTGCCCGTTCTGTAAAAAGGAAAATAAACAGTTAGATTTGTATTCTGTAATTGGTTATTGTTCGAAATGTAAGAATTGGTTAGGTTCTAATCTTGTAATAAATAATAATACATGTGAAGAAACTACCGAGTGGCAGAAGTGGGTATACAAAAATGTAGAAGAACTTATGAAAAGTGAAATGAAAGAGTTTCTCAATCGTGATAATATTTTAAATGCAGTAAGTAATTTATTGACTAAAAATTTCAATCCGACTAATAATTCGATATACAATTTGGCGAATAATATAGGTTTTAATAGAGGAGTTATAGCCCAATGGAAAAAGAAATCTCAGAAGATTTCTTTTGAATCATTATTAATATTAAGCTTTTGCGTAAACGTTGCTATAGAAAAAATTCTATTTAAAGAAAATGAGTTTAGTATTAATATAAATCAAATTAAACCAATTAAAAAAGAATTTTTTAACAAAAAGAGCTTTATAAGACTTAGCATTGAAGAAAAAAGAATTGCACTGAATCAGTATATTAATAGTGAAGAGTATCCTCCACTTAAATTAAGTGATGTAACTAAACTAATTGGATATAAAAGTAATGAATCATTAAGAGCGTTTTTTCCAGATGAATGCCGATTAATAAGCGCCAGATATAAAGCGTATAAATCCAAAGAAAAATCTGAACAACTAAAAAAAATAAAACAGCAAATTAGTGAATGTGTTTCTACAGCTTTTGAAGAAGGGAAAGTGCTTAATAAGAGTTACATTCAGAGCAAGGTTAAAGTAGGGAAGCAATTTGCAAATCCTGAAATTCGGGATTACATAAAGGAAGTTCTAGAACTTAGTCGTAAAGACTTTTATTGAAAGTATTGCAAAATCGCTAATAATTCCAGAAATGTGAATTATTCAATTTGCTTCGAGACCGAATACATTAAATTTCGAGAGCTCTTGTCTTTTTATTGACATAATGGGAATTTTATTTCATTTGATGCCTACAATCGATTAAAATTGTAGGCATTTATTTTATAAAGATTGATTAAAATCATCTTCTCTCTAGAGAGTTCTTAGTGTAGCTTTGTAAAAAAGATTGATCGTTTATAATAAAGATTGATAATTTGTAATAAAGTTTGATAAAAACACCTCTTTAATTATTCTTTGGGATGATTTTTTTATTGGACATTTATGTTGAATTTGATTTTTATCTTGTGAAGAATTGTACTTAAACTAACGGTGCAGGTTTGTTCAATAAGAGACCATTAAAATAAATTATTAATAGGTGGTTAGGAAAAATGTTTGGGTTTAAAAAGAAAGGTAAAAAATTCGTTATATCAGGTGACAAGATTAAACGATTAATTGAATCTAATGAGGGATGTATTGCTACTGACAGAATAACAGTTGACGGATGTAAAGTTGGTTATATGTATAGAGAAGAACCATACCAAAATGGAAATCCAGATAGCGGTTGGAGATTTATGGCTGGCGACGAAAGTGATGAATATATGGACAATCCCGATAACCATTCGGTATATCAAGTTAACACGATTTGTAATTTCGACAGAGATATAATACCATTACTTGATTCAACACCAGGAACTGCATATATACGTGATGAAAACGGAAAACTGGTTTTTGATGAAGTGTTGGAAGTACCAGAAGATTAAACGTGTTGGATGTGCCGCCATTAATAGTACTATTCAACTAACGAGGTGCATTACTTGAAGATCATTGAGTTGCATAGGCAGCTCTTTTTTCTTATTGAACTAATGGAGCAGTTTAGTTTTATAAAGAAATCAAATTCATATGATTTTTATCCACGAAAATCCATTTTATGTGGTTCAATAAGTTGAGAATGAAAGCACGCTTTAATTCAGTTCTAACCATACAGTAGCGAGATATGCGAATAAAAAAGCAGTACCACCGCAATAAAAGCGCTGACACTGCCATTTTCAGTTTAAGAGTGTTTTGTAAATTAGAATGTACTTGCTACTTTAACAGCCTTTTCGAGCCCTGCAGCAATAATTTCTTCTGTTTTATCTGGGAATTGATTGTGACCTTCAATGACTACTTTCTCTATATCTTTTACACCGAAGAAGCCCATCATATTTACTACATACTTAACAGCCATTTCTAGTTCGGCTTTTGGTCCTTCAGAATATACACCGCCGCTAGCGTTTAATATTGCAATTTTTTTATCTTCAATAAGACCTACTGGTCCTTCTGGCGTATATTTAAATGTTTTGCCTGCGCGGTTTAAATAATCAATATATGTGTGTAGTACAGCTGGAATTGTTAAGTTCCATAATGGGAAACCAAACACGACTTTATCAGCAGCAAGGAATTGGTCTAAATATTTATCAGCAACTGCTACTGTTTTTGCTTCTTCTGCCGTAAGATCCAATCCTCTACTAGCCTTAAATGTACCGTTAATCATATCTACTCCTACATATGGCAATTCTTCATTGTATAGATCAAGTTCTACCACTGTATCATTTGGATGGGATTCTTTATAACTTGCTAAAAAAGCCTCATATAATTTCACACTCACCGATTGGTCTGCGGGGCGATTGTTTGCTTTTACAAATAAAACTGTTGTCATTCCCTTTTTCTCCTGTCGTTCATTCTTATGATGTGATTTATTGAATTTTTATTATTTTTTTACAAATTCTTTTTAAAGCTACAATCCATATCTCCACCTAGAGATGCAGCTGTATGACCAGTTTCTCTGAAGTCATGTGTATGAATCTTCTCAAACGGACCGAAGTCAACTTGCTTATAAAATTCATAGCATGGGAATCCGTCATGTTCCCCTTGAATATCGAAAGTACCATCATTTTTGGCATGTATCAGTAATAGATAATCAGCTGGCGGCGCAAATTCATTTAATGGATTACTAGCACTAGCACTCATTTGAAATTTGACGTCATCTTCTCCCCAGATAACATCCGTGCACAAAATTCGTTCCGTACTAGCTTTTCCTGTTCTTTTATGAACGGAACCATCAGGTGTTGTGATTTTTTCTGTTGTTATGCCAGTATTCGCGTATGTGAAGATCTCTTTTTTATAAAAATCAACTACTACTTCTTGTTCAATTCTAGAACGCATAGCGTTGACAGCATATGGTGTAAATTCACGTGAGTCACCTTCGAATTGAATCAGGTTTCCTGTTTGAGTATCTTTCTTATCAATCCAAGACATTGGAATAAATACACTTGCTCTAACTTTAACGATATTAGTCATTAGAACCTCCATAATATATTAAATTTGTTTCGGTGAGTCACACTTCTTTTACAATTGGATTATAGTCAATTTGATTGACTACTTTACGTATAGTACAATAGATTTACCATATAGTCAACTTAGTTGACTATATACAACGGAGGTATATATGAATATTAAAGTAGATAATGAGTTGGATCTTATATCACTTTTGTCTTTATCTTTAAGTACATCAATTAATGAACTACATGACAGATTGAGTGAATTGGGATTTGAGGATATTAGACCTGCACATGGTTATATGTTTAAATGTATCACCCCTAATGGAGCAACAGGAATAGAACTAGCCGAATATTTAGGAATTACAAAGCAAGCTGTGAGTAATATGGTGGATTATCTTGAGAAAAGTGGTTATGTAATGCGCAAAGCGCATCCCATTGATAAGAGAGGGAAAATCATTGTTTTGACCGAACGTGGATGGTTAGTAGTAAAAGCAAAAGAGAAGATACTAAATGAGATTGAGGAACGATGGATAGAATACATCGGCACGGAACGAATTCAAATGCTAAAAGAAGATTTATCAAAATTTGTTTATAAAGAAAATGAATGTAAATCATCATTGAGATTAAGACCTGTCTGGTAAAAATAAAGTTTATAAGGTGGGGGGTTAAACGAGTTTAAATTCGTACTAACCTGTGCAGCATTCTTGTAATTATATAAATTAGCAGCAATGTTTGTGAAGAATTAAACTTCAAATAACGGGTGCGTTACTTGGTGCGACACATTCCTGGCTCAAATGAGATGTGGATAACACAATCTTGGTAAAGGTCAGGCAATTTACGATTTAAATTGAAGGATATTATCAAGGAGCCGAATGATGAGGTAACGCTCAGAAAGGCTCCTCCTGCGTCGAATAGCACGCTATTTAGTAAGGGAAAGCGTGTTATAAGCTCGGCTAATAGGCGTGAGAATTTACCGTAACAGTTCGGCTGACGAAAGCCTACCCGATGGGGTGGTGTAAATCATGGTGCTTGGGTTGAACAAATATGGTGAGAATGCAATGAAATACAATAAGATACTGTATTACTGACGAACTTCTGAATGTACGGGTCTAGACGCACGTTATATAGAAATGTATTTACTACTAAATGTAGGGTTAGCTATGGGTGAGTAAGAATCAAGAATATAAAAATCCATCTTGTGTTACAGGCACATGCGATGCTAACAGGCTCATAGGGAGCACCTAAGTTTGTTCCATAATAGATAATGTTCAACGTGGTAAGCTGATAACGTGGAGAGCTTACTCTTGATGAAGCGTTGAGAAGGAAAATAATCGTGAGATTAGCGAGTGTATAACTGCTCTTTATATCAGTGAAAGTGGTGGTATAGTACCGTTGAAGCGTGTAATGAACGTGGAGGGATAGCCACTAGACTAATGAAGAATCACTTAATCATGCGTGGCAAATCTTTATCGGTTAATAAGGTTCTCGTGAGACTAAAAGAGGTTCACCTCCCAAGGGAGGCACCGACTTATTGAAACGGAAGAATTGAGACATAGAAGGTATTCTGATATCAGAAGTGTTGATGATTAATTGAATTGGATTAGTTGGAACGCCGTATGCGGTGAAAGTCGCACGTACGGTGTGAACAGGGGGAAAAGCTGGCGATAACTTCAAAGGTTTACCTATCTGTATAAGATCATTGAGCTGTTTTAGACAGCTCTTTTTTCTTATTGTACTCCCATGAAAGAACTTAATCATCTTTCATTTTCTGTGGTGAAGTGCTGATTTTTGCATTTCATGGATGGCTAACGGGGCAGATTAGTTGTGCGAAATGTTCCTAGCTCAAATGGAGAATGGTCACATTACTCTGGTAAAGCTAGGCAGTTCCTTTCGGAATTGAAGGGTTATATCGAAGAATCAAATGAAGAGGTAACGCTCGGAAGGGTTCTCTCTTAGTCGAATAGCACTTGATTTAGTAAGAATGAAAGTGTTATAAGCTCGGCGAAAAGGCGTGAGAATTTACCGTAACAGTTCGGCTGACGAAAGCCTACCCGCGGGGGTGGTGTAAATCATGGTGCTTGAGTTGAATGAATATGGTGAGAATGCGAATGAACCTAAAAGAAAAGGTTAAGCTGACAAACTTCTGAATGTACGGGCCTATAACTGCGATACATAGAAATGTGTATGTCACCAAATTGTGAGGTTAGATGTGGGTGAGTAAGACTAGCTAATATGAAAATCCATGATACGTTACAGGCGTATGAATGCTAACAGGCTTACAGGAAGCACCTAATTTCATTCTATAATAGATATAATTCAACATTGTAAGCTGATAACGTGGAGGGCTTACTCTCTTTGAAGCGTTGCGAAGGAAAATAATCGTAAGATTAGCGGTTATATAACTTTACTTTATATCAGTGAAAGTGGTGGCACAGTACCGTTGAAGCGTGTAATGAACGTGGAGGGATAGCCACTAGACTAATGAAGAATTATTTAATCATGCTTGGCAAATCTTTATCGGTTAATAAGGTTCTCGTGAGACTAAAAGAGGTTCACCTTCCAAGGGAGGCACCGACTTATTGAAACGGAAGAATTGAGACATAGAAGGTATTTTGATATCAGAAGTGTTGATGATTAATTGAATTGGATTAGTTGGAACGCTGTATGCGGTGAAAGTCGCACGTACGGTGTGAACAGGGGGAAAAGCTGGCGATAATTTCAAAGGCTTACCTATCTGTATGAAGAGCGTTGTTTAACTTTTGTTCAACAATCGGGCCAGATTGTTGGTGCGACACGTTCCTAGCTTAAATGAGATGTGGCTAACACAATCTCGGTAAAGGCTGGGCAATTTATATTTAATTGAAGGATATTAACAAGGAGTCGAATGATGAAGTAACGCTCTGAAAGGCTCCCCCTGCGTCGAATAGCACGCTATTTAGTAAGGAAAAGTGTGTTATAAGCTCGGCTAATAGGCGCAAGAATTTACCGTAACAGTTTTGCTGACGAAATCCTACCCGATGGGGTGGTGTAAATCATGGTGCTTGGGTTGAACGAATAAGGTGAGAATGCAACATAATAGGTCAATAAACTAAATTGCTGACGAACCTCTGAATGTACGGGTCTAGAATGGCAATACATAGAAATGTGTATATCACTAAATGTGAAGTTAGCTATGGATGAGTAAGAATCAACAATATAAAAGTCCATCTTGTGTTACAGGCACATGCAATGCTAACAGGCTTATAGGAGGCACCTAAGTTTGTTCCATAATAGTTAATATTCAACGTGGTAAGCTGATAACGTGGAGAGCTTACTCTCGATGAGACGTTGGAAAGGAAAATAATCGTGAGATTAGCGATAATATAACTTTCCTTTATATCAGTGAAAGTGGTGGCACAGTACCGTTGAAGCGTGTAATGAACGTGGAGGGATCGCCACTAGATTAATACAAGGTTTATTTACCATGAAAGGCAGTTCTTCAACGATTAATAAGGTTCTCGTGAGACTAATAGAGGTTCAGCTCCAAAAGGAGCCACCGACTTGTTAAAACGAAAGAAACTGAGACATAACGAGTACTATGACATGCAAAAACAATTTGATATGTTATATGCTCGCAGTGTTGATGGTCAAAATTTTTATGATTTAGTAGATATAATGCAATTACGTGAAAACATTCAATTAGCGTACCGTAATATCAAGAAAAATACGGGTAGTAAAACGACTGGGTTTGATGGCCAAACAATTGAAGATATCAAGCGATTACCAGTAGAAGAAGTTGTATCTACGATACAAAAGATGTTTAAATATTATCGCCCACAAGCAGTACGACGTGTTTTTATTCCAAAGGCAAGTGGAAAAACACGACCGCTAGGTATTCCTACAATTTGGGATAGGTTATTTCAACAGTGTATTTTACAAGTATTAGAACCAATTTGTGAAGCAAAATTCTATAAGCATAGCTATGGATTCAGAACCAATCGTAGTACACATCATGCTAAAGCACGTTTTGAAACTTTGATAAATCGAGCGTGTTTGTACCATTGTGTAGATGTTGATATAAAAGGGTTCTTTGATAATGTTAATCATGCGAAACTGTTAAAACAAATGTGGACATTGGGGATTCGTGATAAAGCACTACTTTCTATAATTTCACGACTTTTAAAAGCAGAAATAATAGGCGAAGGTTTTCCGATAAAAGGAACCCCACAGGGAGGAATACTTTCACCACTTCTATCGAACATTGTATTGAATGAACTTGATTGGTGGGTTAGTAATCAATGGGAAAACTTTGAATCAAAGAAAGCTTATAAAAACAAAGCGAATATGAATCAGGCATTAAAGAAATCGAACTTAAAGCATTGTTATATTGTGAGGTATGCCGATGATTTTAAAATTCTCTGTCGAACACGTTCACAAGCAATACGTATGTTTTATGCAGTTGAAGATTTCCTCACAACACGTTTGCATCTAGAAATTAGCGATGAAAAATCGCAAGTCGTGAATCTTAAGAAAAATTCTTCCGAATTTCTAGGTTTTCGTATTAAAGCTCATTCTAAGAAAACTGCGAAGCGTACCCTATATGTTGCGCATTCACATATGACAAAAAAGGCTCTAAACAATGCACAAATAAAATTGAAAAAAGCGGTAAAAACAATACAAAAACATCAATGTATTGAAAATGTCTGGCGATTTAATACGGTTGTTACGGGGATTCAAAACTATTACGCCGCAGCGTCACACATAACAGATGATTTAATTGAGCTGAACTACCGTATTCATAGAACGCTACACAATCGTTTAAAAGGCATTAGAAAAGAAGCGACGCTTCAAGACCTCACGAAATCTTTACGAAAAAGGTATAACGGATACAAATGCAAAATTTATAAAATTAAAGATATGGCACTTGCTCCAATTCATGCCCAACGTTGCCGAATAAATCTAAACTTCTCGCAAAGTATCTGTAACTATACTACCGAAGGTAGAAATAAAATTCATCAGAGTTTAAAAGCAATTAACAAGCATACGCTTATAAATGTGATGCAACAGTTTATTCCTCAACGATCCATTGAGTATAACGATAATCGGATTAGTCGATTTATTGCGCAATATGGTAAATGTGCTGTAACTGGGGTTGAACTTAGCTTTGATGACTGGCACTGTCACCACAGGACTCCATATTATTTATCGCAAGATGATTCTTATAGCAACTTAATCATTTTACATAAATCAGTTCATAGACTAATCCACCTTAAAGACCTCGAGAAAATTGAAGTACTCATAAAAGTACTTCAACTAGATAAAAAGCAACTAATGAAAGTAAATGAATTGCGTGAGCAATGTCTGAACGAAGCAATCTAATTCCACATTACATCTTGTCCTTACATAGAAATCGAATGAATTGAATTAATTGGAACGCCGTATGCTGGGAAACTCGCACGTACGGTGTGAAGTGGGGGAAAAGCTGGAGATAACTTCAAAGGCTTACCTATCACTATAATAACTTGTAAAGGTATTAAGGATTCTGAAGGATTGTCCTTAAACTAAACAATAGAAAGAGACTTAAAGGGGTATTCTAGATGAATTATAACTACTTTATTGTAACTTTCCATTGAAGACTTCGGGCTCCTCGTATTTAAGCAGTCGGTAAAAATGTTGAAATTTTTGCTGAATTATGAGGGGAAAATTACCTTAGCGCGAAATGGTCATTTTATTGGGTGTGTATTTCATCCGGAATTAACCGGTGATTCAAGGATTCTAGAATATTTTGTATCCTATGGTATAGCTTGCAAAATCTATTTTCATATAGTACAGTATTGTTAAAATTTAAATAACTGAACACGATGATGGGAAGTAGTAGCAATCACGTTTTTTTTAGAGAGTCAGCGGGTGGTGGAAGCTGATAAAAGCACTTGTGAATCCGTCCTGGAGTTGCGCAGTCGAAGTGAGTAAAGTAGGCTGTCGCCGGTTGAAATGCCGTTATGAGATAAGTGGATTAGGCGAATGTCTAATCAATTAGGGTGGCAACGCGGGTAGCTCTCGTCCCTTTCATGGGATGAGGGCTTTTTTGTGTTCATTTATAAAACCTACTGCCATCATTATCAATCTACTGGAGGTATGAACTATGTTAGATATTAAACGCGTCCGCGACAATTTCGCGGAAATTAAAGAAATGTTGTTAACACGCAATGAAGATTTAGGAAATTTAGACGACTTTGATGGCTTAGACGCGAAACGTCGTGAGTTAATCGCTAAAACAGAAGAACTTAAAGCTGAACGTAATAAAGTATCTGAGCAAATTTCTGTGATGAAGCGTAACAAAGAAAATGCAGATGCAGTAATTGCACGTATGCGTCAGGTAGGCGACGAAATTAAAGAGCTAGACATACAGTTAAATGATGTAGAAGATCGCTTCAAAGATATGATGATGCGCTTACCAAATGTTCCGCACGAATCTGTGCCTGTAGGGACAACAGAAGATGACAATGTTGAAGTATTAAAATGGGGTGAAGTACCAACTTTTGATTTTGAAATCAAGGCACACTGGGACATTGCTACAGATCTTCAAATTGTAGACTTTGAACGCGGCGCAAAAGTAACGGGTAGCCGATTCTTATTCTATCGTGGACTTGGCGCTCGCTTGGAACGTGCATTAATGAGCTTTATGATGGATTTACATGCAGAAGAGCATGGTTATGAAGAAATGCTACCACCTGTCATTGTTAATCGTGATAGCTTGACGGGTACTGGAAATCTTCCTAAATTTGAAGAAGATGTATTTAAATTAGAGGAAACAGATTATTTCATGATTCCAACAGCAGAGGTATCTGTAACAAACTTCTATCGTGATGAAATTTTACTGGCCGAGTCTTTACCACAAAGCTTTGCTTCCTATAGTGCGTGCTTCCGTTCAGAGGCAGGCTCTGCAGGTCGTGATACACGTGGTTTAATCCGTCAGCACCAATTCAACAAAGTGGAATTAGTACGCTTTGTAAAACCAGAGGAATCTTATGAACAGCTAGAGTTGTTAACAGGTCATGCTGAAAAAGTACTGCAATTACTAGGCTTACCGTATCGTAAACTAAAAATGTGTACTGCTGATTTAGGTTTTACTGCAGCGAAGAAATATGATTTAGAAGTTTGGATTCCTGCACAAAACATGTACCGTGAAATTTCTTCTTGCTCTAACTTTGAGGATTTCCAAGCACGACGAGCGAATATTCGCTTCCGTCGTGAGCCAAATGCAAAATCAGAATATGTTCATACATTAAACGGTTCAGGTCTTGCTATTGGACGTACAGTTGCTGCTATTTTAGAAAACTACCAACAAGCAGATGGAAGCGTAGTAATTCCAGAAGTTCTAAGACCATACATGGGTGGTAAAGAAATAATTGCACCAAAATAAATAACGGATAAAAGCTATTTTAGATATCCTTTAACAGTTAATTATATTGCTTTTTATCGATTTACAGATGCTTTTAATAGTATCGGGTGGTGTAAACGCCTTGGAATTAAAAAAATGCTTTATTATTTCTTAAAGGAAATTTAGCGAGACTAAAAAAGATGTTACTATAATCAAGAATGGGGGTTTATTAGAAAAAATTTAGAAATGACATTTTGCAGCTCTTTCGCATTTTCCACTATTCCGCAATCGGGCGCGATTCTGTAATAAGGATCAGCGCTCGTTTTCATTAAAGGGCCATTTAATTGAATAACACTTCTAAATTAAAAATAGGATTTTATGTTAATCTTGATGTGAGTTTGTGAAACAATGTACTTAAGCTAACAGGGCAGGTTAGCTCAAGAAGGTGTTCCTAGACCTATCATAAGAAAAAGGACTTCAAACGAAGAAGTCCTCACTTATTAAATAATAAAATTGTGCCATAAATTTATTTTTGAGAATGGTACATTCTTATGATAAATGCATGGCATCTTCAATTAGAGGATGGCATTTTTTTTGACACTAATTGAATAACTTTTTTGAGATTTATTAAAACAAGGCTGCTTAATATTAAAATCACCCCAATAAGCATAACTGGATGGACATCTTCTTCGTAGAAAAAGTGTCCGATAGCTAAAGCAATTAGTGGCGACACATACAACCATGTCGAAGGAAGAAAGGCATTTGTTTTTGCCACTAGATAATAATAAATAGTTTGGGCAATCATTGATCCTGCAATCGTCAGGTAAACAATCGATACAAACACAGGCATTGTTAGTACAGGTGTTGTTTCCCTAGTAAGTAGAGATAAAAGCAGCAAGAATAAACCTCCATAAATCATTTGCACAGCATTCAATGCTATTGGGCTTTCTTCCTTAAACAAGCGAATAATTTTTCCTGAATAAATGGAACCAGCTGCATAACCCATTTCCCCAATGAGGATAATCCCGCATCCTAATATCCATTGCATGCTCCAGTCAATTGTAAGGCCTGGCAAAAATAAAAAGAAGACACCGATAAATCCTATTATTACTCCATATATACTTGATTTGTTTATCTTTACTTGCAAAAAGACAGTTTGGAAGAGGATAATCAAAATGGTTCCTGAAGCCGAAAGCACTGCTGCAACACCAGAGGAAACAAATTGTTCTGCCCAATACAGGCTCGCAAAAGTAATGAAGGTTAAAGAAAATCCAGTGAGCATGAGCTCTTTCCGCAATAGTAGTTTCCACGATGTTCGCTTGCGTATAAGCAGATAAAGAAAAAGTACGGCACCTGCAACTAAAAAACGAATACCTGCGGAAAGGAAGGGGGGGAATCCTACGTCTACTCCAACCTTAATTGCCAAAAAAGTAGTTCCAAAAATAAAACACATAATACTATACAAAATTATTATCATTGTAATTCCTCCTGCGCTTAATTGTAAACTAGATAGCACAGACCAGATGATTTTATACAGACCAGATTTAAGCAAATAGGACGATAATAGAGTAGGAGGGATTTTAATGAAGGTAAAATCACAAAATACTGCGCTGTACAAGCAAGTTTCTGAATATATTTTAACTCATATCAAAAGTGGAGAATGGAAAAAAGACAACAAGCTACCTTCTGTACGAAATCTTGCAGAGTCGCTAGGGGTTCACAGACTGACAGTTTTAAAAGCATATCAACTTCTAAAAGAGGAAGGTCATGTCTATGCAAAAGACAAAACGGGCTATTATTATAAGGACATTGACCATTTACACGAAAAGACGGAACAACCTGTTATCCATTCCTATATTAAAAATAGCCATCTGTCGGAAATCCATCTTGAGCCTACCTTCTATGAATTTTCTACCGCTATTATAGATCCGTCCTTAATGCCCAATAGATACCTTTCCCAACATGTGAAGGAGTTATTTGACAGGTACCCATATTTGCTTGGAACTCATGCTCCTGTAAAAGGGGATGGTGAATTAATTGCAGCATTATCCGTCTATTTCCGAAAGTATGACCAACTATATATTGATGAAGAATCTATTGTAGTTACTACTGGAGCACAGCAAGCCATTGATATTATTGCGAAGGTGTTTATCCAAGGGGGTGATTATGTACTGATTGAAAGTCCAACATACAGTGGAGCAACTGATATATTTATAAACAGGGGAGCAAAACTAATTTCTTTGCCCATATCAGCAACAGGTTTTTGCCTGAAAGAAGTGGAGTCGCTTATGAAAAAATATAAACCAAGACTTTTTTATACAAATCCAACTTTTCATAACCCGACAGGTTATACGGTGCCAGCTAAACAAAGAAAGCAACTCGCAGAGCTGGCAGAAAAATATAAATGTATAATACTAGAAGATGATTCTGTTCATGAAATCTATTTTCGAGAGCCTCCGCCGCCGCCTATTTTTGCTTATGATATAGGAGGCTATGTCATTTATTTACGCAGTTTTAGTAAATACATGTCTCCAGGATTGAGAATATGTGCGATGGTTGCCCACCCGAACTTAGTTAAATGGCTCATTAAAGGAAAGGCGCTTGCGGATATTGGAACCCCCTTACTAAATCAGAAAGCCTTTTTGGTTTATCTTACTTCCGATAGAGTCCGAACACATATGGAAAAACTAAGGATTGCTTTACAGATAAGAAAAGAGACAATGGAAGCAGCCCTCAAAAACCACTTTAAATGGGATAGCCCCGCAGGAGGACTAAATCTATGGGTTCGGTTTGATGAGGAAATAGATAAAGACTTGTTAAAAGACATGGCACTAGAAAGTTCTATATCCTATGTTTCAGGGTATATCTGTGATCCACATGAGAAAGATATTCCGTATATAAGGCTCAGTTATTCCTTTGTGAATGAACAGAAAATTAGGAAGGGTATGCATAAATTAACTAATATTTATGATTCTTTATTCAAAGAATAGGAAGAAAAGGGAAGATACTTGACCCTCAAATAGAAGAAGTGAACGTTAAAACTAATGGTGGAAACCAGTATAAAGCCAAATTAATAAAATATAACAATGTTGAGAAGTTTTGGTTTTTAGTCACAAACGGAGAAGACCTTATAGGCTCTACTATTACAGGTTTGTCTTCAGACGGTAAATCCATTGAACAGATAACACAATAATTTTAACTCTACTTGGGTTCTTTAGTGCAACAAGGATTTATAACATAAACCTAATATCGTTCTCAAACGCAAGTTAGGTAACTATACCCCCCATTTATTTTGAATGGGGGTTGCTTTTGGCTGCTTATTCAACAATCGGGCGCGATACTGTAATAAGGATCGGCGCTCGTTTTCATTAAAGGGCCATATTGTGGAGCAACCTTTAAAAAGGATTGGATATTTATGTTAGAATATAGAAAAGATTGTGAAGGATTGCACTTAAACTAACGACGCAGGTTGTGAAAGAAGACTTATTGAAATGATCAAACTTTTTATAGAAGTCTCATACTTAGCTAAAAAGAGAAACTCCATTTTGATGAATCTTTATTCTAAAGCTACAGAAATCACTTATCGAAAGTGGTACACCTATAAAGGGTATCGCGGAAAAAGTGTGGCGTGTCTCGCACTACTATTTATCGCCCAAAGTGACAGCTACACTATTATAGGTGTTTGGTACTTGTAAACATAAATCAGTGACCATGGATGTATTCCTTCAGGGATGGAAATTATTTCTTGGTAATAATTGTTTAACATAGATTTAACACACACTCTTTATAATTATGAAAATGAGGTGATTAAGATATGAGAATTCTTGTTGTTGAAGATGAGTTGGATTTACAGGAAGCTATCGCTGAGGGACTTAGAATAGAAGGGTATGCAGTTGATACATGTAGTAATGGAGAAGATGCTTATGAACTGGCGTACGTTGAAAATTATGACTTAATAATCCTTGACTTAAATCTTCCGAAAATGGACGGATTAAAGGTTTTAGAAAAGTTAAGAGAAGAAAATAAAGAATTAAAAATCTTAATCCTTAGTGCAAGAAGTAGCGTAAACGACAAAGTTAAAGGCTTAGATATTGGTGCGAATGATTATTTAACTAAACCATTTGAATTTGCGGAATTGGAAGCAAGAATAAGGAATTTATTAAGATGGAAATTTGTGCAGGAAAATAGCCTTTTGATTTGCGGTAATATATCTATTAATCTATCAAAACGCACCGCATTTGTGGGTGAAAAAGAACTGATACTCACAAAAAAAGAATTCGGATTGCTTGAATACTTTCTGCTTAATCAAGAAAAAGTAGTTAGTCAAGAAGAATTAATTGAACATGTATGGGACCAAAATGCTGATAGTTTTAGTGGAGTTATTCGAGTTCACATAGCAACATTACGAAAAAAGCTTAAAGCTCTTTTAGATTATGATCCAATATGTACAAAGATTGGTGAGGGTTATTTTATTACTAAAAATGATGGTAATACTTGATGTTTAGAAAAATGCCAATTCGGCTGCGACTTACTGCAATGATGGTAATTTTATTAACGATTTGTTGTGTAGGGCTAACATTAATTTTGAATTTTTCTGCTGGTATAATGGCAACAAAAATTGATGCAGCCATTTTATTACCTGCACAAGAGGTTGGTGAAGATAGCAATGTTATTGACAATTTTCAAATGCCATCAAATGACATGATGCTTACACCATCTGGAGATGTACAAAAAGCAAAAACGGACTTTCAGTTTGAAAGTATTTTTTATATGCTTTTAATCATTGTCTGTGGTGGCGTATTGACATATTATGTATCGGGCAAAGTGTTAAAACCGCTTGATACACTAAATAGTCAAATTAAGAATAGGACTGTGCATAATCTATCGGAAACGATGGACATTCCACCAACCAATGATGAAATAGCTGAGCTAACGCAATCTTTTAATGAAATGACAGATAAGCTAAACAATGCTTTTTTGATACAAAGTCGCTTTTCCGCAAATGCAGCCCACGAACTCCGAACGCCACTTGCGGTTTTAAAAACAAAAGTTGATGTATTTAAAAAGAAAAACGCACATTCTACAGAAGAATATGATGCACTCATTAACGTTTTTGAAAAGCAAACACAGCGATTATCCGAGCTTGTATTTACCCTTTTAGATATGACAAATATGAATGATGGATTTGAGAATGGAACCATCTGCTTGAAGGATGTTTTTGAGGATATTGTTTCCGAACTTTCTCATATTGCTGATGAACAAGAGGTTAAACTATATTTGGATTGCGCTGATAGTGTTGTTTACGGAAATACAGATTTACTTTATCGAGCGTTTTATAACCTTATTGAAAATGGTATTAGATACAATATCGACGGCGGTAAGGTAATGATTAAAGTTAAATCGGATAAAAAGCAGATAATGGTTGAAATTAAAGACACGGGAATTGGTATCCCTGATGAGGAAAAAAAGAATATATTTGAGCCGTTTTACAGAGTGGATAAATCACGCTCTCGTGAATTGGGTGGCTCAGGCTTGGGACTTTCCATTGTGCAAAGTATCATAACCAAGCACAACGGAAACATCGTAGTTACGGATAATGAAAACGGCGGTACTTGTTTCGAAATTACAATTGGTAAAATAAAATAAGAAAATGAAAAAGGCTTTGAATGGCAGCTGAAACTGTTTATTTAAAGCTTTTTTTGAAAAAATTTATAAGAAGTATTCCTCTTAACACGGATTTAACATGGATTGTTATATATTGGTGACATCCAATAGAAAGGGTGCAGGCAACCAGATTCTATTGTTATATTATGGAATTTACCCATCGTAGGGTAGAGGCTAAAAACATTCTAGGAGGAATTTAATATGAAGAAAACATTATCAATTGCGACATTAGTGCTAGGGTTATCTGTTGTTGCAGGATCAGCATATGCTGCGAGCAACGACATGTGGGAAACTACTAAATCTAGTGAACCTGTCAACTTAGAAGAAATGGCTAAAGAAAAAGGAATCACGTTAGATGAACTGATTGCTCAGCTTGAAAAAGAAGGAAAGCTGACAAAAGCTGCTGAAACAACTGAGGCTATTGAATCAACTGAAGTTGTCAACTTAGAAGAAATGGCTAAAGAAAAAGGGGTCACATTAGATGAACTGATTGCTCAGCTTGAAAAAGAAGGAAAGCTGACAAAAGCTGCAAAAACAACAGAGGCTATTGAATCAACTGAAGTTGTCAACTTAGAAGAAATGGCTAAAGAAAAAGGGGTCACATTAGATGAACTGATTGCTCAGCTTGAAAAAGAGGGCAAGCTGACAAAAGCTGCTGAAACAACTGAAGCTACTAAATCAGCGGAAACAAACAATAAGTAATATATAGTAACTGGAGCTGTCACAAAAGTAAACTTCTGCTAAGAGGAGCTTTTGTAACGGCTTTTTTATTTGTAAGGTGTCGAATTTAACAGGCAGTAATGACAAGGGTTTATTCTTTATCGTTACTGCCTAATTCAGTTGTTATGTCAACCTATAATGTATGGGAATGTATAAGGTTTTATGGGTTTTTTTAAAAGGTTGTTTTCTAAAAGATTGCTGCTATTCAACTAATGTAAGCAGGTTAGTTGTGCGAAATGTTCCTAGTAAGAATAATAGTGTTATAAGCTCGGTGAAAAGGCGTAAGAATTTACCGTAACAGTTCGGCTGTCGAAAGCCTACCCGCGGGGGTGGTGTAAATCATGATGCTTGATTTGAATGAATATGGTGAGAATGCGAATAAACCTAAAAGAAAGGGTTAAGCTGACGAACTTCTGAATGTACGGGTCTATAACTGCGATACATAGAAATGTGTATATCACCAAATTGTGAGGTTAGATGTGGGTGAGTAAGACTAACTAATATGAAAATCCACGATACGTTACAGGCGTATGAACGCTAACAGGCTTACAGGAAGCACCTAAGTTCATTCTATAATAGATATAATTCAACATTGTAAGCTGATAACGTGGAGGGCTTACTCCTAAAGAAACGTTGATAAGGAAAGCAGGAGTGAGAGTAGCTGTTGTATAACTTATCTTTATATCAGTGAAAGTGGTGGAACAGTACCAATGAAGTGTCTAATCAACATGGAGGGATAGCCACTAGACTAATGAAGAATCATTTAATCATGCAAGGCAAATCTTTAACGGTTAATAAGGTTCTCGTAAGACTAAAAGAGGTTTACCTCCCACGGGAGGCACCGACTTATTGAAACGGAAGAATTGAGACATGGAAGAGTTTACGATATCAGAAGTGTTGATGATAATCCATTTCATCACCCCGCCATTATTTCAAATATAATATATCATTTATATTGAATTTTTTGGAGACAATTCCCAGTTGTTGTTCTTGGGTGATTTTCACACCATGTTTAGTATCAATTTTAACTTTTGAAATCGCAGTGAAAGCATCAAAGACAATAGTTATTGTCCTTTGCCGTTTTGTATGCTAATTTTTTGTGTTTTTCTTTCGATTTGTAGAAAAAGGATTGATTCTACAATAAAAAAGACAGACCATCGTTTTGCTATTTGGTCTGTCAATTAGTGATTTATTTCTTACTTTTCTCTCCCAAAGGAGAACCCGTTATTATTTTTCAGTCATCCTTTTTTATTTATTTAATTTTTTCTGAAAAGAATTCAGTCACTGTTTTTACCACTTGTTCACGGTGTTCCGTTTGATCACTATAGAAACCATAGCCGTGGTCAGCACCTTGAACATTAACAAATTCTGCTCCAATTTTATTAGCAACATCCATAGCTACTTCAGGTGTAACCAAGTCATCTTTGCTTCCGCTGATAACGACTGTATCAATTTTTTTAGTCAACTTCTCGATAATTGCGTTAGAAGCTATTAAATCCTCATAATGTTTAGCGCCGACATGTAATGTATTACCAAACCATTCAATCTCATTGTATCCTTTTTCTTGTGCAGTTGCCAACTCTGCTTTATTATCTATATAACTATTCGCAGCAGGTGCAATCAATGCCATTGCTTTATAAGGATTATCATCGCGATCCGTAATCATCAGTGATAAACGCCCACCCAGACTGTAGCCTAAAATTCCTAGTTTATTGGTATCAATCGGTGCATTTTTTAAGGCGTAGTTTAATACTGCATTTGAATCTGATTCGTTATTTGTTAGGTTAAATTCAAGGAAATCAGCTGTTGAATCCCCACATCCAGCAAAGTCCATACGAATTGATGAAATTCCAGATTCCGCTAAACTTTGTGCAATAGCTTTTAAACCTTCTCCTTCATGTCTGTTTCCTGCAAAACCATGATTGATTACTACCAACGGGAAAGGGCCCTCTCCTTTAGGAAGAACTAATGTTGCTGGAATTTTTCTTCCTTCATTTTCAACTGTAACATCAGTGGAAACGATTTCACTTTTCTCAGAAGTCGTTGCTTTGTTTGTTTCATTGTTGGACTCCGTATTTACAACAGATTCTTGCTTTGTTTCAGGTGCTTTTTCTGTTGCACATCCGCTTAGTGCAGCTGTAAGCATAACACCTGCCATAATTGTTAACGGTTTTTTTAGTTTCATGAATAAGCTCCTTTTAATATTAATGGGTATTATATGTAATTATCATTATAATACAAACTAGTACAATTAAGTGTCAAGACAAAAAAATATCAGAAACAATAGAAATACTACTAAAACTAATGGATGAAACTGCAAAAGGAAAATTAGATTCAATTAAAGAAAAGTTGCCATTTACAGAACCAATTTTATTTTAAAACCCTTTTACCGAAAAAGAGCTAGAATTTTTAAAGTAAGCTAAAAATTATCATCGAAATAATAACTCAATTTAATATTGAACATACCTATTAATAGCTGCTTTCAGTATAAAGTTTGTGAAGAAATGTATTCAAAGTAACCGAGGCTTTAGTTGAAGAAAAAAATATGAATATAAAAAAAAGGCTAGGTTCTACCGTGGTAGGACCTAGCCAATTACTTAAACCGACCAGCACCTCATGTGTTGCCACATACACTCCGCACATGTTGAATGTGGGAACAGTGGTGGTAGCACCTAACTATTTTAGTCAGGTGCTATTATCTTTTTAGTCACTTTCTGGTCACGAAACATATATAACGGTATATAATTTCATTTTATTTTTTATTAGTTAAAAGTGAATAAACCTTGAAATGACAATTACTATTTTATATCATTTTTTCCTGCTCATATCCAAATAGCATAACGTAATTAATTTCCATTCTCAGTGGTTGTGGTTCATGCTAACTTATATTCAACAATCGGGCGCGATTGTTGAAGATTGATTTTCTTCATTGCAACAATCTTTGAGAAAAGAGCCTTCTTATAAGTTACGAACTTATAAGAAAGACCTTGTTTATTGTTTGAAATTGTATTAGCAATATAAGTACCTCATTTATTGAGGGGAATTGTCTCACGGATTCTTAGGAACGCTCACGCTTCATTATTTAAGAAATGAAAAATTTCTGCAGGCAAGACTAATTGATACATTTCAGAAAGGGTGTTTAAAATACTCTTTGCTGGATTTAAGAGTGTCTTGTTTGACATGTCGACTAATATCATTTGTAATTTATCTGGATTCTTAAAATCTGACCAATTATTCATAAATTTATTTACCCAGAAAGTAACAAAGTATTTATTTATAATTTCATTAATGGCAAAGGGTTTTTTCGAATAATTCTCTGATAAGATATTAATTATTTGGATGTGATAAATCGCTGCTTGCCTAATACTTACAAATTCAGCATTCATAATATAAAAGATAGTCTTTTCATTAGATGATTTAGAATCTAATATTTGACTATCATTAGCAAATTCTTGATCTCTAATTAATTTTATATAATTGTCTAAATCTATGAAGGTAGAATTTAGTTGAACATTATTAATATCAATATCTTTTAATAAATTTTGAATGATTTGGAATTTTTCATTGACGTTTAATTGATTATCAGAAAAAACTTTTGAAATGATTGGAATTACTGATTCTACTAAAACTTTTTCATAAAATTCCTTAGAGTAATTTTGTTCTATAGACTGTAAATTAACCTCAATAGAATCAAACAAATTCCTTTCATTTTCCGTTAAGTCAATACTTGTATAGAGTATTAGAGAAGCTTCAATACAATACTTTAGTGCAGTAGAATAAGATTTTAAATTAATTAAATACGGCAATATTTCATACGCACTTAACATATATAATCTACTTGAATTCTTGTTATTACAAATTTCTTGTAACCACAAATAGGCATCATCATAGATTTCTAAACTTTCAGAAATCGAAGCTAAATGAAAACACATTCCTTGTTCATGTATTGTATATTTGTATAACTCAGCAACTTTTTCGTTGTGAATCCAATTACTTCCAATGAAGGGTTTTACATAATCACCGTCTTCCAAAGGTCCTGGTGGAGTTCCATCTTTGATAATTGATGATACGTAACCTGTACAATGAGCTAATAAACAAACTGCAATTTTGTAATTAGAACTTTCAGGGTCATCTGAAAGTTTGGATTCCCATGATTTTTTATAATACTTATAACAATTAATGTTGCCGTTATTAAGGAAATAGTAAGTACCTAATTCTGCATATAATCTAGTAAGTAGCATCGGTAATTGAAACTCAGAACTAACAGCTTTATCTTCCGCTAATTTTAATAAAGCTAGTGTATTTTCATCTTCAATTGTTGCCAATAACATTAATGTGTCGATAGATTCATATTCGTAATGATTTGTTAGGTTTTTGCTGGCTAATTCTAAGTAAGGCTTTGATTCAGATTTTTTGTCCGTAAAGTACAATGATTTCCCCATTCTATAATTTAAGAGGAATATATTTTCGGTACTTTCAACCATTGATTGAATTTCTGAATAGGTTTTTATAGTTTTTTCGAAGTCTTTTTCATATTCATTAAAAATAATCAGTTTGGTTGATAATACATCTATCTTAAAATAATTGGATTGGAATTTTTCCCCTATTTCTTCTAGTTTATTTAGAATATCTAATGTGTTATTAACATCAGTTAAATCAATAGGATCTTTCTTTAAGTTTATATAAGTTTGAGTAGTTAAATATTGAATTGAAGAATATCCTATATCGTCCTGCAAAGAATTTTGGAATTGTTGAATGGACATTAGCTGAAGGATATCAACAAATTTTCTAAGCGCAGGTCCATTTCCTCGGATTTTACTAGCAATAATCCATATAAAAACTTCCCAATTATTTTCATCTAATAATTCAGAAGGAGCATTTTTAAATAAATTATATTCAAGGAAAAAATCTAAAGTTATATCAATATTGTAATTAGATAAATAGAATGTTAGATAAAAGGCAATCTCATTTGCATGTTTATCATGTTCTTCGGTCATTTTGAGAAATTCAATTAATAACTTTTCAATAGGTTTATCGAACTTAGCACGTGTTATTATTTGTTGTGCTTTTAGTAAGTAAGCTATATCTTCGTCTAATTCTTTTGGTAAACCTGTATCAATCCAGATAGATGTTAATGACCAATAATCTCTATCAACATCAGATTCTTCTAGGCTTTTTAATATATGTGTTAGTAAAAATGCAGCTCTATTGTGGTTATTAGAATCAATTAGATGAACAAAAGCATTTATAAACTCTTTGGGTGTTAAATTCTTTTTGTTTAAAATAGTATCTGCTAACGTGTTATGCACCTCTCTCAAGGTTTGCAAATTTATATTTTTTTCTCCTAAATTTTTTATTAAAGGATTGCACATATATAGGCTACCAAAAGATTCTACCCAATATCCCTCTACATTACGGAATTTTTCGTTATAAAATGAAATTTCTGGATTTATAGATGAAAGCTTCTGAACTAAATTAGAATCAAATTTAAAGGTTACTAATGAAAGTCGATATAGTAGTTCTCTTGTTTCTTGATCAACTAGTGTCGATGTAAGTATATCTTGAATGTAGTTTTCTAGATCTTCTATCGTAAAACTCTTTTGAATTAATGTAGTTACAAAATCGTCAATAATCCAGTTATGCTGTTTTAATAATTGAATGTGTGCAGCACAAATTGCAGGATTTTGACCAGAAAATCCTGCTATAAGTTTGCTAATATGATTTTTGGATTTTGTATCTAGATTAGAAAACCTGTCTAATATAGCATATACGTCATTTTCATTAAAAGATGGAATATTAGAAGACTGGTAAGAGTTAGGTTTGAGTAGGGACTTGAATCTAAAATTTATATCAGTCGCACTAGAAGAGATAATTTTAAAACTGAACCGTTCACAAATATTTAGCAAAGTTAAAATAAACTGTTTGTCATTTTCACTAGAATTATTAAATGGAAAATCATCGAAAATGAATACTGAGTTAATAGGTAAAGTCTTTAACACACCTTCTAATTCATCTATTTCATTAATTTCAAATAGAGATTTCATTTCATTAAATAATTGCTCTGAGATATTATCTTTTAAACCCTTACCACATTCAAACCAAAATAATTGAGAATTATTTTGATTTGTATAAGACTTACCTACTAAGTAAATCAAATGTGTTTTACCAGTTAAAGTTCCTCCATACAAGTTAAGTAAAGTATTATTATCTAATACTTTTACTAATGATTCTACTGCATCTTCACGTTTAGCTAGCATTACAGCTAAATTAGGTTCTATAATTTTATCTGTTTCAAAAGAAATTGCAGGTTCTGATTTAAAAAAATTAGCAAACTTACTAAAAAAAGGTTCGAAAAAACTGTTTCTTTTCCGAGTCTGATCATTATTAATTATTTTTTTGAAATTACGAATGTCATTTTGTGGAAAATTATTAACTAAGAAAATATTAGAATTAATCGCAGCAATACTATTATCGCCTGTTTGTTTAATAAATTTTTTACTTTTCATTTTTTTCATCCTTCTGGTTTATACGAACATCAGAATCGATATAAGCATGAGAATTCTTGCCTCTTTGTTTAATAGATTTAACAGATTTGTTTTTTGAGAAAGAAACTGTAATTGCAAAAACTCCACCTACAGCTACTAAAGCAAGAATTCCTAAAATTAACTCCTGAGTAAATTCCATTATAATCCTCCTTTTGGGAATAAAAGCATTAAAAAGATTTTAATTCATTATTAGCATTTTTACAATTATAGGTTGTTTTTTATTACACCCAAATTTAAGTCGGGCGAAATTAATACAATCTATATATAACTAGAATTTTTATTTATAACCGTAAAAAAATACACAAAGACGGCATAATTAGTGGGGGTTTAACTCTTCCAGGTGTTCGAATTGATACCGAAGAAAACAAATTTTATCCAATCTGTAATGAATTAAAAACAGGTGCATTTGAAAAATACTTTTTGGTACTAAACGATATAGTAAATATTGAGGAACTCCGTCAGTTTAAAAAAGTGTATGATTCAATTTATAAATTTTTAAAGTATGGAGGAAATTCATATCAAAGTAAAGGTTACGCGATAAAGCAAGGTATGAAACAATTAGTGGAGAACCTAAAAGATTTATTACAACTAGTTGAAGAAAAGCAGTTGTTAAATAAAAATTACTTTTCCAATAACAATTGGATGTATTATAGATGAGTGGACATACCTCGGTTAAATCAATAGAATTGAGTATAAGAGAGGACGTGTCCGACCATGAGTCAAAAAAAGTACAATAAAGAATTCAAACAAACAGTAGTCGAGCTTTATCGCGCGGGTACACCGGTCAATCAATTAGCTAGCGAATATGGTGTGTCAGAAGTCACAATTTATAAATGGATTAAACTCCATTCTCCAATTGAAGGAACTGGGGAGTTAACTGCAGCTGAAGTAGCCGCCATCCAGAAGGAAAATCTTCGATTAAAACAAGAGGTAGATATCCTAAAAAAGGCTATGACCATATTCGCGAAAAAATAGATGACCAAGAGCTAATCGACCACATTACGAAAGAAAGCGAACATCAACCCGTTCAATTGATGTGTCGCATTTTAAAGATGCCTAAAAGTACGTATTATCAATCATTTCATAAAAAGCCGAACAGCTATCATGCTGCCAATGAAAAGCTACTCGCACGCATTCGCGTCATTCATAAGGAAAGTGACGGTCGTTATGGTGCACCGAAAATATTTCAAATCCTTAAACAAGAGGGCTATACAGGTAGTATTGATCGCGTTCAACGCGTTATGAGAAATGCAGGCATTCGTTCAAACATCACAAAAAAGTACCGTCCGACGCCAACACAGAAACCCGTGGAAGAGCGTGAAAACGTGTTGCGACAAGACTTTACAACCGAAACTATCAATGAAAAATGGGTGGCAGATATTACGTATATCCACACAGTACAAGATGGTTGGTGTTATTTGGCGTCGGTATTAGATTGTCACACCAAGAAAATTATTGGGTATAAATTTGGTCGTAAAATGACGGTTGACCTAGTTTTAGAAGCCCTTGATAACGCAGTAGCAGCGCAAAATCCAGCACCAGGACTAATTGTACACACTGATTTAGGCTCTCAATATACAAGTGAAATTTTTGGTGAACGCATAAAGAAATACGAAATGATCCCATCATTTAGTCGAAAAGGATGCCCTTATGACAATGCATGCATCGAATCATTTCACGCAACACTCAAAAAAGAAGAAGTATACCGAACACGTTACGACCGCTTTGAAACCGCACGCGTAGCTTTATTTAAGTACATCGAAGGCTGGTACAATCGCAAGCGAATCCACGGTAGCATTGATTATTTCACACCCGATGCGTATGAGAAAATGTGCCGAGCAGCAGCGTAAAAAAGGGGTACAAAGAAATCTACCCCTCCACATTTTTCGGGCGCAACTTCCATACATTTTCCGCTCTGCATCCCGAGTAGGCGGTCAAAGGCTCTTTTCACTTTGACGGGCTACTCGGGATGTGGAACACTCCAAAAATGGACGTTGCGCAACACAAAAAAATTAACTTGAGTGTGTCTATAAACTTGACGTAGATCCAAATCTCTAACCTATAAAAAAGGACACCACTTAAACTAACGGGTTCGGTTCAGAGGTGCAAAACACTAATTCGCAAGCGAATACGCAATACAATTCACATATGTTTTAACAATACAAAAAATAAGAAAAAAAGCAGTGGAATAGGTTTCTACTGCTTTTTTAAATTTATCTTAGTTACTCTTAGCAATTATAACAGTAGTATAATTTTATAGCTTATCTTTAAATATCGGTTGTTTTATTAAACTTACTTATTTCAAGTAAATATCGTTATTCAACAATCGGGCGCGATTGTGGAGTAAGCGTCGCTGTTCTTCTTCAACTAACGGGGTGCTTTAGTTGTGCGAAATGTTCCTAGTTCAAATGGATGATGGTTACATCAATCTGGTAAAGGCTAGGCAGTTCCTTTCGGAATTGAAGGGTTATATCGAAGAATCAAATGACAGGGTAACGCCTGAAATGGTTCTCTCTTAGTCGAATAGCACTTGATTTAGTAAGAATGATGGTGTTATAAGCTCGGCGAAAAGGTGTGAGAAATTACCGTACCAGTTCGGCTGACGAAAGCCTACCTCGATGGAGTGGTGTAATTCATGGTGCTTGAGTTGAATGAATATGGTGAGAATGCTAATTATAAACCTATAAGAAAAGGTTAAGCTGACGAACTTCTGAATGTACGGGTCTATAAGCACGATACATAGAAATGTGTATATCACCAAATTGTGAGGTTAGTTGTGGGTGAGTAAAACTAACTAATATGAAAATCCATGATACGTTACAGGCGTATGAATACTAACAGGCTTAGAGGAAGCACCTAAGTTCATTCCATAATAGATATAATTCAACGTTGTAAGCTGATAACGTGGAGGACTTACTTCCATTGAAACGGTGGCAAGGAAAATATTAATGATAATAGTTACTGTATAACTTGTCTTAATATCAGTGAAAGTGGTGGCACAGTACCGTTGAAGCGTGTAATGAACGTGGAGGGATAGCCACTAGACTAATAAAGATTTATTCAACCAAGTAAGGCAGTTCTTTATCGGTTAATAAGGTTCTCGTGAGACTAAAAGAGGTTTAACTCCGAAAGGGGTCACCAACTTATTGAAACGGAAGAAATTGAGGCATAATGAGTATTATAGTATGCAAGATTGTTTTGATACACTTTATGCTCAAAGTGTCAGTGGTCATCACTTCTATGACTTAACAGAATTAATGAGTTCTAAAGACAATATACGTCTAGCCTACCGAAACATCAAAAGAAATACAGGTAGCAAAACTGCTGGAACCGATAAATTAACAATCAATGATATCTTGCATTTAACTGTAGAAGATGTAATAGCAAGAGTTCAAGCTATGTTTAAATGGTATGAATCACAACCAGTAAGACGGGTTCTCATTCCTAAAGGAAAGGATAAAACTAGACCTTTAGGGATACCAACGATTTGGGATAGAATCTTTCAACAATCCATACTGCAAATTTTAGAGCCAATTTGTGAAGCAAAATTCCATAAACATAGTTATGGGTTTAGACCGAATCGGAGCACTCATCATGCCAAAGCTAGACTTGAGTTCCTTATCAATCAGACTGGGCTTCATCATTGTGTTGATGTAGATATTAAGGGTTTCTTTGATAATGTTAATCATAGTAAGCTTTTAAAACAAATATGGTCTCTAGGCATAAGAGATAAATCACTCCTCTCTATTATATCTAGGCTACTAAAAGCAGAGATTGAAGGAGAGGGTATTCCTACAAAAGGTACTCCGCAAGGAGGTATTTTGTCACCGTTATTATCCAACATTGTATTAAATGAATTGGATTGGTGGGTTAGTAACCAATGGGAAACGTTTGAAAGCAGATATACATACTCCACTAATGGCAGTAAATATCAGCATTTAAAGAAAACAGCTTTAAAAGAGTGCTTCATTGTCCGATATGCGGACGATTTTAAAATAATGTGCCGAACTAGGTCAAACGCAATAAAAATGAACTACGCATTGAAAGACTTCTTGAGAAAAAGGCTTCATTTGGAGTCAAGTGAAGAAAAATCAAAGGTCGTTAATTTAAAGAAAAACTCATCGGAGTTTCTAGGCTTTTCAATAAAAGCCATAAGAAAGGGTAAGACCAGATTTGGTTATGTAGCAAAGTCTGATATGTCTAAAAAAGCTAAAGCAAATGCTTTCCAAAAGATAAAAGAAGCCATAAGGGTTATCAAGAGAAAGCCTTGTATTCAGACAGTTTGGAATTTTAATACCGTTGTGATGGGAATACAAAACTATTACTCAGCTGCAACTCAAATTACAATTAATCTGAATGAGTTAAATCTCCACCTACGCAAGACGTTATACAATCAACTAAAGAATATTAGAACCGAGGCAAGGTTCCATGAGATGACTAAGACTTTACAGAAGAGGTACAAGGGATACAAGGCTAAACTGTATAAGATACAGAACATGGTTTTTGTCCCTATCCATGCACAACGATGGAGAAAGACACTAGGTTTTTCACAAATAATTTGTAATTTTACAGTCGAAGGTAGAGCGAAAATTCATAATAGCTTAAAGGCTATCAATAAAAATACTCTTTCTTACATCATGAGAAACTACATTCCAAATAGATCTATTGAGTACAACGACAACAGAATCAGTAAGTTCATTGCCCAGTATGGCAAATGTGCCATTTTAGGTGAAGAATTAGGTATTAATGATTGGCATTGTCATCATATCAATCCGTTGAACATTTCAAAAGATGATAGTTATTCGAACTTAATAATTTTGAATAAGACTATACATCAACTTATACATTTGAAAGACAAGGCAAAAATTAAAACACTCTTAAAAGCTGTAAAGCTTTCGAATAAGCAAATAGAAAAAGTAAATAATTTACGACTGAAATGTAACAATGAAATAATCTAATAATGGAAGAAAAGCACTCGTCTGCTTAAGACATAGAAAGAATAAATTGGATTAGTTGGAACGCCGTATGCGATGAAAGTCGCACGTACGGTGTGAACAGGGGGAAAAGCTGGCGATAATTTCAAAGGCTTACCTATCTGTATGAAGATTAGCGTTCCAGAATAATCAATCTTTATTATAAAAATGAATAGTGACAAACATATAAAACCTCGTATTTTGATCAAACTTTGTTCAAAATACGAGGTATTATTTAATCAGGAAAATGAGGATTGCCAGCAAATTTTAATCAATCTTTTTTCAAAAGTGACAAATGAACTTACTCGTTGTTAATGTAAATAGTTAATCATTAATCATACATATGCCAAAAGTAAAAAAATTAATCAAAATAATGCCAAAAGCTATAGGTAAATTCAATTTAAATCAATATAACACTTTTAATTTGATTGGGTATTAAAACCAAGCACCTTGAAAGGGTTGGTATTACTGTGTTGGCAAATATATCGCTAAGAAATTGGAAAAGATATACTTAAAATCACAAACGTCAAAACCCTTGATATACAAGGGTTTTTTCTTTTGCCCTATTTCATATAGTTTCATTAAATATCAATCGAACGTAAAATGATATTAATATGCTTTTTGAACACATTTATAAATATTGCACAATGTGAAACAATAAATGAGGATTTTGTTTTAATTTTTTATGATTTACTAAGTGAATTACTATTATTCGAATTAACCGTATTAAAATTATATGGTCGTTACTATTTAAATGATGAAATTATGGATGAGTTATGATGATGTTTTAGGCAAACATAAAATTACTTATGAACAATATGATTTAGTGCGCCAAAACTTAGTAAAAAAAGGTTTGCTAATTTCTAAAACTGACTTAATTGTGAAGCGGTTTCGGTACTTGAGGAGTTTGAAAGACCAAATTAATTGATGACTTTAAAATGAATCAGCAAATTTAAGGTCGTCAAGATAAGTATAATTGCAAGGTTAGGCAGTACACTAATAAAGAAAAAAGGTTTACTTCAGTAAAATAAGGTATATTATATTTGTTGAATAGATTCTCTTTAAAGACAAGAAAAGTAGGTGAACAAAGTGGGGAAATATCAATTGGATACCAAAGGTCAAGTGGCCGTGGCAAAGTATCATGAAAAACACAAGCCTGCCAAATTTGATAAAAAGCAGCAACTTGAAAAAATACGTGCAGAGTATTTGAAAAAAAAGCAAAAACAAACAGATAAATAGTATGAATGGAAACATAGGGAGACTAAAATTCCCCTATGTTTTTCTTATTCGAAGTTCTTTTTTCAATTGATGATAGAGTTTATTACTCTCCTAAATTTAGATTCGGTGACAAAAAACTCGTCATTAGATATCCATTCCTCATTAATTGATTTTGACATTGCAACGACATAGCCATTATTCAAAATAATAACGTTGTGAGCAAGGGGGGGTACCAGCTACAATCGAGGACAAGAATTACATGATTTGAACGGATTTTTCTGTTTTGATAAAAAGCGTAAAATCCTTATATATCAATGGTTAACCGCGTACTGTATGATTTTACGAGTAAGCCACCTGCTACGATTGAGTGGGTATAGTACTCTAAAATCAATTGGTTAGAAAACGTTGTTGAAAGTATTTATAAAAAAGATAAATTAAGAAAAGTAGTAAAGTTTAATATAGTGTCCTACGAAGTAATCGATGGGGTTATGATAATTGTTTACATGGAATTACATCTAGCTTACATTCATTAATTAAAAATTCTTCCAAGCTTTGGATCTACGTCAAGTTTATAGACACACTCAAGTTAATTTTTTTTGTGTTGCGCAACGTCCATTTTTGGAGTGTTCCACATCCCGAGTAGCCCGTCAAAGTGAAAAGAGCCTTTGACCGCCTACTCGGGATGTAGAGCGGAAAATGTATGGAAGTTGCGCCCGAAAAATGTGGAGGGGTAGATTTCTTTGTACCCCTTTTTTACGCTGCTGCTCGACACATTTTCTCATACGCATCGGGTGTGAAATAATCAATGCTACCGTGGATTCGCTTGCGATTGTACCAGCCTTCGATGTACTTAAATAAAGCTACGCGTGCGGTTTCAAAGCGGTCGTAACGTGTTCGGTATACTTCTTCTTTTTTGAGTGTTGCGTGAAATGATTCGATGCATGCATTGTCATACGGGCATCCTTTTCGACTAAATGATGGGATCATTTCGTATTTCTTTAAGCGTTCACCAAAAACTTCACTTGTATATTGAGAGCCTAAATCAGTGTGTACAATTAGTCCTGGTGCTGGATTTTGCGCTGCTACTGCGTTATCAAGGGCTTCTAAAACTAGGTCAACCGTCATTTTACGACCAAATTTATACCCAATAATTTTCTTGGTGTGACAATCTAATACCGACGCCAAATAACACCAACCATCTTGTACTGTGTGGATATACGTAATATCTGCCACCCATTTTTCATTGATAGTTTCGGTTGTAAAGTCTTGTCCCAACACGTTTTCACGCTCTTCCACGGGTTTCTGTGTTGGCGTCGGACGGTACTTTTTTGTGATGTTTGAACGAATGCCTGCATTTCTCATAACGCGTTGAACGCGATCAATACTACCTGTATAGCCCTCTTGTTTAAGGATTTGAAATATTTTCGGTGCACCATAACGACCGTCACTTTCCTTATGAATGACGCGAATGCGTGCGAGTAGCTTTTCATTAGCAGCATGATAGCTGTTCGGCTTTTTATGAAATGATTGATAATACGTACTTTTAGGCATCTTTAAAATGCGACACATCAATTGAACGGGTTGATGTTCGCTTTCTTTCGTAATGTGGTCGATTAGCTCTTGGTCATCTATTTTTTCGCGAATATGGTCATAGCCTTTTTTAGGATATCTACCTCTTGTTTTAATCGAAGATTTTCCTTCTGGATGGCGGCTACTTCAGCTGCAGTTAACTCCCCAGTTCCTTCAATTGGAGAATGGAGTTTAATCCATTTATAAATTGTGACTTCTGACACACCATATTCGCTAGCTAATTGATTGACCGGTGTACCCGCGCGATAAAGCTCGACTACTGTTTGTTTGAATTCTTTATTGTACTTTTTTTGACTCATGGTCGGACACGTCCTCTCTTATACTCAATTCTATTGATTTAACCGAGGTATGTCCACTCATCTATAATACATCCAAAGCTAGTGTTGTAGTGGTGGCTAGGACGTGCTACTCTTTTAAGTTTGCTTTCCACTAACCGTTTAGCAGCATCTGTTGTAAAGCCCATGTTTAGCCTGTTTAATACGCGGCTTACTTGTTCTACTGTGTACGTCATATGTTACTGTCTCCTTTACGTAAGTACTCCATAATTTCATCGTATTCAAAGCGAATTAGCCCACCGATAGTAAAGCCAAATTATAAGAATTGTTAATAGAGTGAATAACATGATACTTCTACTTTTTCACCATACTTTCTTTCCAGTCAAATTGAGCCTGTTGACCAGGTGGTGTTTCAAATCTTGTAGTTCCTTTTGGTGAAGGGATACGTACTTGATCTGTAAAATAAGCTGCGAACTCAGGCGTTTTTGCAATATAGCGACGGAATGTAGAACTACCACACCCTAAGCCATGATTATCCTTCAAATATTGCCAAAGTACACGTGTATTTTGCAAAAAAATAGTGGCAGAGTTTTGCAATGGTATTTACATAGGGCCAAAACGATTTGACATAGAGCCTCTGTGCGCATAGTCCTAGAGCCAAGAAGCCAGTTGTATCAATACACTGGCTCTGCCAACGAGAGGCTACTATGCGCACCACTCCATGTCAAATCTAGGTCTAAATGTCTATGTACTTTCAGCTTGCAATTTTCGATCGAACTCATTGCAAAACTCTGTATTTTAATTTTGCATTACACAACACGGCGGTAATAAAAGACTTGCTTCGAATCTTCTGATAGTAAAGCTGCAATCACTTCATAATAATCATCTATAATAGATGTCTTTTCTTTTGTTCCTTTTGGTGTAAATCCATTTAAGTATTTATCAACAGTACGTCGATCTACACCCATTTCTTTTGCCAACTGACTCTTATTAATTTTCATAAGTCTGAAAGACTGTTAATCTCAAAATTCGTTTGAACATCTAGCGTTATGTACACACTAATCACCTCATGATTAGTATGCGAGAAAGTGAATCAAAAGTGTACATCTTTAAGTGAGTGCGTTTGTACATGTAGATCTTAGCATTTGTAGATAAAGTTGTGTGGATCTTCTTTATATGGGACGCAGCCATTTTACTTTCAATCAATTTGTCTTGGAATTTAATAATGTCACGTTGTTTAATACTTCTCAATTCTTTACGTTTAAAATGAGGTATTAAATGAACATCAATGATGCTGCTTATTTTAATGTAAGACGATTCTTTGCGCCGTTTTTTATACCAACTTAGATATTCTTTTGCAACAAATTCAAATGTTACTAATTCTTCTGCAAAGGCTTCTGTTTCTAATTTCGCCTCTGCAAGTAATGCAGCCTTTTCTGTTTTAAATCCTCTACGTTCTTGCTTACTCGTTGATGCAGATGGTAACTATAAAGCAAAAGGTGCGTATGTGAAAAAACTTAATCCATCAGACAATGATTTACCAATAGTGAATGAAGCGATTGTGAACTGGTTTGTAAAAGGTATCGATCCGGAAGAAACTATTTTCGAATGTACCGAGCTTATCAAATTCCAAAAGATAGTGAAAATCAGTAATAAATATGATTACGCCAGATATGGTTTAAAACGAATGAATGAAAAAGTATTTCGAGTGTTCGCTAGTGTGGATCAGAACGACAAAGAATTGAAAAAAGTAAAAAACGGTACCTCTGAAAAGATACCGTATGTTCTGGATATTTGTTTTATCGTAAATGAGGATATAAGAATGAGCGAATTGATGCGTTTATTGGGGAGGATTAAGCCAGGTTGATATACTATTGCGGTATGGCTCAGCAAAGTTCCAAAAAAACTCGACATTTAATCCAAATATCATTAATAAAATCACGACAGAGAATATTAGTGTGTCATTCCCTTTATATTTCTTATTACTGCTTCTTTTAAGAATACTTGATTGAAGCAAGAAAATAATCAATAGAAATGAAACTAGTATACGACCAAATAGATTAAAGGCTAGCAGGCTAGATTCTTTATTATATTCATATATAAATTTTATGTTATACCCAATAGACTCTAAAGTGCTAGGTAAAGATTCATAATGAAATTCAGGTAATTGATTTATGATATTCAATATTGTTTTTGGGACAAACATTAAGAGAAGAATTAACATTAGGAATATTATATTTTTAATTGCCCATTGCTTTTTAGCCAAACTATTTTCAAATGATACTTTAGTATCTCTATAAACATTAATTGCTAGTAAGAGTAGGCAAATTGCTGGAATAAAAATATAAGTTGCTTGGTAGGCTGATAACATAATAGCAAGAGCAATTATACCTGCAAAAAATGCTAATCCTGAAGAAACGTCTGCATTAGATTGTTTAGTATTTACATTGACAGTAGTCGTTTGACTATTATCTACATTTGTTGGAGCATCTATGTAAATATTATCTCCATTTTGATTTGTCTGTTGAACTTTACTAGTGTGTTCTGTTTTAATAAATGATTTTACAGTTTGAATTATCGTTGCTATTACACCGATAATTCCCATAATAATACCTATTGTATTTAACAAATAAGAATAACTCCTCTCTTTTTTAGTATATCTTACCATTGGAAGTAGGTGATGACAATTTACAAGGGATATTTAAAAGGAAATGGTAAGCATGCTGCCACATCATTTAAAAACGGCACAAAGCTACTTGGGAAGTCCTTACAGGGCTAATGAGGTGGGCAAAAAGACCGGATAATATTGATACTTCGAATCTCTCACTAAACTCCTTACTTAACTCCTATACTAAAATAAGCTAAACTAAAATTAAAAATAAAATAAAGGTGATCTATTATGAAAAAAACAGTCCATGTTGTTGGTGCAATTATCGAAAACGAAAAAAATGAAATCTTCTGTGCGTTAAGAAGCCCAGAAATGAGTTTGGCGAATTATTGGGAATTCCCAGGCGGTAAAATTGAAGTTGGAGAAACACCTGAACAAGCGTTAAAACGAGAAATTCAAGAGGAATTTACTTGTACGATTCAAGTAGGTACAAAAGTAGAAGATACAACATATGAATATGATAGAGTAATTGTACGACTTGAAACATACAAAGCGAAATTAGTAGATGGACAACCGAACGCATTAGAACATGCTGCTACGAAATGGGTTACGCGAGACAAACTTACACAACTGAATTTCGCCCCTGCAGATGTCCCTGCAGTAGAGAAGATTTCAAATGAAGAAAAATAAATAAATGAAATGATGTGAATTTAAGTGGAGCAACAGCAACTGATTCGAAAAATCGAGAACTCCCTTTACAAAGGTTTTATCGATCAAAACAAGACAGTCTCAGCACAATTTAAACCAAAACTTTTAACAAACAAGCATCATGAAAATGTCTTATCGACAATACTTCAAGAATTAAAAACATGTAAAACATTTATTTTTTCTGTCGCCTTTATTACTGAAGGTGGTTTAGCAACCTTAAAAACAATGCTTTACGACTTAAAACAAAAAGGGATAAATGGACGCATTTTAACCTCGACGTTTCTAAACTTTAACCAGCCGAAAATGTTTAAAGAGCTTCTTAAACTTGATAACGTTGAAGTGCGTGTAACTAGTGAAAAAGGTTTCCATTCAAAAGGTTATATTTTTGAACATCAAGACTATTACTCTTTAATTGTCGGAAGCTCCAATTTAACTGACAGTGCTTTAAAAGCAAACTATGAGTGGAATGTATTTTTAACTTCATTAGAAAGTGGAGAAATTATTAATCATTTTAAAAACCAATTTGAAGATGCTTGGGATGAAGCGATTCCTTTAAAGGAAGAATGGATTGCTAATTACAAACAATATTACGAGCTACAACCTTTTGTTAAATATACTACTTCAAAAACACTAGAACTAAATGCTGAATATTTAACAAATGCGCTTGCTGAAAGCTTAGCCATTCAACCAAATAAAATGCAGACAGCTGCGCTGGAACAATTAAATGCTCTTCGTGCAACAGGAGCTAGAAAAGGATTAATTATCTCTGCAACAGGTACAGGTAAAACGTATTTATCTGCTTTTGATGTTCGAAGCTTTTCTCCTAAAAAAATGCTATTTATTGTACACCGTGAGCAAATCTTAAAGAAAGCGATGCAAGATTATCGGAAAATTCTTGGTGGACATGAAGATGATTTTGGCATTCTTTCCGGTACCTCAAAAGATGTTCATGCTAAATACTTATTTGCAACGATACAAACAATTTCAAGAGATGGCTACTTTCAACAATTTGCAAAAGATCAATTTGATTATGTGTTGATAGACGAAGTACATAAAGCAGGTGCAGAATCCTATTTAAAAATTATCAATTATTTTACTCCTAATTTTTTACTTGGTATGACCGCAACACCTGAACGAACAGATAGATTCAACATTTATGAGTTGTTTGATTACAACATCGCCTATGAAATCCGTCTACAAGCAGCTCTTGAAGAAGAGATGCTCTGTCCTTTCCATTATTTTGGTGTTTTGGACTATGAAAAAGATGGATTAACTATTGATGATGCAACAGAGCTACAAAAATTAGTATCTTCTGAACGTGTAAAACACATTATTGAGAAGATTAATTATTATGGCTATTCTGGTGATCGTATTCGTGGATTAATGTTTTGTAGGTCCAAGGAGGAAGTTCATGAACTTTCTACTGCTTTAAACCGTGAAGGTTTAAAAACGATTGGGTTAACTGGTGACAATTCACAGAATGAGCGCGAAGAAGCAATTCAAAAATTGAATAAGGGAGAACTCGAACACATTTTAACGGTTGATATTTTTAACGAAGGTATTGATATCCCATTCTTAAATCAAATAGTAATGCTTCGCCAAACACAATCGAGCATTATATTTATACAGCAGCTTGGTCGTGGTCTACGTAAACACGATTCTAAAGATTATGTAACAATTATTGATTTTATCGGAAACTATAAAAATAACTATCTGATTCCTATTTCCCTCTCTGGGGACCAAACTATGAACAAAGATAACGTCCGCCGAAAAACGGTAAATACAGACTATATACAAGGCGTGTCAACGATAAATTTTGAGGAAATTGCCAAAAAGAAGATTTTTGATGCTATTAACAATACAAATTTATCGACATTAAAAACATTAAGGGATGCTTATACAGAAATGAAAAATCGTTTGGGTCGAATCCCTTTCCTCATTGACTTTATTGAGCAAAACTCAATCGACCCTGAAGTTATTGTAGGTTATTCCGATAACTACTATAATTTCTTATTGAAAATGAAGGAGTCAATTCCTTCTCTCACTGAATATGAACTTTCTGTTTTGGGAATGTTTTCAAAAGAGTTTTTGAATGGAAAACGAGTACACGAAATTCTTTTAATTGAAACGTTACTTTATGATGAATCAATTTCCAGAGAGTCTTTCGTTCAAAGATTAAAAGAATTTGGAACATATGCAGATGATGCAACAATTCAATCCGTTGAAAACATGTTCTCACTAAAATTCCATGTTCAAAATGATGTGAAAAAGTATAAATTTAAGCCTATTATTGAAATCGTTGATGGACACTATCAATTTAATAAGGAAATTCAAGAGAGTGTGAGAGATTCAAATTTTAAAGGATATATTGAGGATATTGTAAAATGTGCTTATGTTAAAAATCAAAAGTATGATAAATCAAAAGCAATGACGTTATATGAGAAATATTCCCGTAGAGATGCTTGCCGATTATTGAACTGGCCGCATGATGATTCATCAACTATTTACGGTTACCGCTCAAAACATAACACTTGTCCAATCTTTGTTACGTATCATAAAAAGGATGAAGTCGAAACAAGCCAAGCTTATGGTGATGAATTTTTAGCACCCGAACTATTTAGATGGTTCACTCGTAATCGTTTAACGCTGGATTCCGTTGAAGTAAAGAACATCTTAACTTATAAAGAGTCAGGGATGAAAATTCATCTATTTACGAAAAAAGATGACGGTGAAGGCACAGATTTTTATTACCTGGGCCAAGCAGACATTGCAGATGGTAGTGCAAAAAACGAAAAAATGCCTGATGGAAAAGGAAATAATCTATCAGTCGTTACGATGAATTTGGTACTAGAGCAACCTGTACATTATGATATCTACCGTTATTTAGTAGATGAATGAAAGTTAAACTCGAAGTGAACTAATTGCTTCGGGTTTTTCTCTTAAATACGAGGAAATTAAGGGGTAAAATTCTTGAATATCATTTAATCAACCTTATTAAAATTTTTTATCAAAAAAGAATAGCCTTAAATAAAAAAATCCAATCGTTTTGATTAATCTTTCTTTCAAAACAATTGGATTATTTTCAATGTAAAATCAATATTTTCTAAAGCCACACCTGTCACTCTAAAGTGATGAAGCTCAGGCTTTCTTTTGTTTCGGGTATCCAATAAGGATAGCGATGATCCCGCAAATTCCTATCAAGATCGGATAGAAAGAGTATTGTAGCATGCTCACTGGCGATATTCCGGCTACGCTTGCGGCTGCCAGGAATTGGGCTCCGTATGGGAGAAGACCTTGGACCGTACAGGAGAAAATATCTAATATACTTGCGGACTTTCTTGGCTCAATCTCATACTGATCAGCAATATTTTTTGCAAGTGGACCAGCAATTAAAATAGCAATCGTATTATTGGCTGTAGATAAATTAGTTAGACCCACAAGGCCGGCAATCCCAAATTCAGCACCCTTTTTTGATTTAATTCTTCGTGTCGCAAGGTGAAGCAGGAAGTCGATTCCTCCGTTAAACTTAATAACCTCCACCATTCCAGCGATTAATATTGCAAGAAATGCCATTTCATACATGCCTGACATTCCTTCGCCAATCGTTTGCATAAGGCTCATTAAGTGATAGCTGCCATCCGCTAAGCCCACAGCACCGGCGAGAACAATCCCAAATGCCAGAACAAAGAAAACATTCATGCCAGCTAACGCTAAAATAATAACTAAAACATAGGGAACAATTTTTACCCAACTATAGCTTAAATGTTCTACTTGTGCGGTTTCCCCCATTGTGATAACCCCTAAAATAATGCTCGTTACAACAGCTGCCGGTAACACAATCCAAAAATTCACCTTAAATTTATCCTTCATTTGTGCGCCTTGTGAACGAACGGCAGTAATGGTTGTATCTGAAATAATGGATAAATTATCGCCAAACATCGAACCGCCGACAATCGCTGCCATTACTAAAGCCATGGAAAGTTCGATATGCTCGCTTATCCCAACTCCAATCGGCGCCAGTGCAACAATCGTTCCCACCGATGTACCCATTGACAGGGAGATAAAGCAGGCAATGATGAACAAGCCTACGACAAGCAGGTTTGGCGGAATGACCGATAAAGCAAAGTTAACAGTGGAGTCCACAGCCCCCATACCTTTTGCTACCTCTGAAAAGGCCCCAGCCAAAAGAAAAATAACAACCATCAGCATGACATTTAAATTTCCTGCGCCTTTGCAGAAAATATCAACCTTCCGCGAAAACGATTCTTTTCGATTCATCGCCAGAGCCACAGCGCCCGAAATGGCAATGGCTACAATGACAGGAAAGGCATAAAAATCACCTGTAATAACCCCTGAACCAATAAATAAAACTAAAAAAACAACAAATGGGATCAGCGCCCATGGATTCTCTTTCTTCATTGTTCTACCTCCAAAATTTAAAAATGGATACATCCTTGTCCATTTTTTTTCTAAAAAAAGACCTCTTCTTGAAATAACAAGAAGAGGTCTTATATTTATAAAACACTCCTCTTATCTATCAAGCCATTGCTTGCTGGATTTGGCACAGTAACTTAATCACAAAGTTCCGCTGCCGAGATATCATAGGGCCAGTCCCTCCATCTCTCTTGATAAGAAGAAAAAATATATTATTTTTTTGCACAATAATGAAATACTATAATAAAACATCTATATTTGCAACATGTTTTTAATTAAATACTATTTCAGAGAACATAAAAACATTTTTTTAAGAAAGAAAATTCGCTTTAAGGCGACTATGGTAAAAAAAGAGAGGAGCGATTCATGAAGTGCTAAATTAAGATGTTAAAAATATTGGTGTAATCATAGAACCATCTATCACGACGATAGGCAATTAGATTGTTAATACAGGAGAATGACAAAGATGTAGGTGCATTTGCAGAAATTGAAGGTATAGAAAATGTGAAGCAAAAAAAAGTAATCATCTATTGTAAAGAGATATATTTAAAAAGCTCAATAGTAATCGTAGAGACGACTAGACTGATTTAGTTTCTTTTAACAAAAAAAGACACTATAAAAAGAATAGAACCTACCACAAAACCAATTAATTGATCTAATAATAATTCATCTCGAAGAAACCATCTGAAAATAAAAATGCCTCCAAATATAAGCATAGCTAAAAATCCGATATATTTTATTTTATTATGTAGCATCTTCTCACTCCCTCAGTTTGAAATAACCGTCATACCTATTGCAGTAAGAACAGCAATAACAAATGCTCCCACTATAATCCATTGAGGCATATCTTTTTTTCCGTCTCTCGTCACAAATATTCAGTAACGCTAACAACTAAAAATAAAACTAAAGCGGGTATAGCTAAAACATTAATTGTAAGCTCTTTGTCTGTTACGAGCATTAAAGAAACGAATAACATTCCATAGGCTAATGCTACATAAAATCCATTACTCCATTGACCTACAACTCCGGATTCAATCAACTTTTTCTTGTTAGTAGTCATAGTCGATATTTAGTCCTTCCATTTTAATTAATATTGGTATTTTTGTAAAATAAAGATACTATTGCTAAAATTAAAAATGCTTTAGCAAACGTTTTTGTAAATTCCTTAAAATCATTAGGTATATATTGACTGGTGATAAACGCTATTACTGCCATTACTATATAAGTTAAAATGCTTTTTAATTTTGTATTTTTTATTGTAATTAAATACATTAATGATTCAGCAAATAAAATAATAAGTAATAAAATAAATGTATTTATTAACACATAACCCAAAGTTTTCACCTTCTTTTAAAAGGTTAAAAAAGGATATCAAAGAATTGATACCCTTTTTATAGAATTAAATTTTTCTATTATTATCTTGTGCTTCTAACCACTCCTATTCATATGGATATAATATTAAAGCAGCACCGAATGGACCTATTTTACTCGGTAAATTAGAACTCCAGTTTCATTCAACTTTTTCTTATTTATAGTCATAGTCGACATGTAATCCTTCTCGTAATGGCGCTTGTCGTATTAATGAAACTTTGGCGTTTTATTACGAATGAAGATTGGCTGATTTATTTAATCAATATGCGTGGTTAGCTGATTTACTAAATTTATTAATAAGAAGTTGAATAACACCTCCTAAAAGACCAAATATTAGTACACCTGTCCATGTTACATTAGCTTTAAATACACTATCTTGAATATGAACATAAACAATATCTAGACCAAAAAACGTAGATTGAAAATTAAAAAATTCAACATTAGATAACACAATAGCAATAGTTCCTAAAAATGTAATTGAAGTAAAAGTGAAAATACTCAAAAGAATAGCAACGATCATTTTATAAGATTTTTTCATCTTTTCCTCCTACTCTTCTTCCGTGAATTTGGAAAGGTATAATATAAAATTCCCCTACTATTAGTACCATACCATTGGCTGTAAAAGTTTAAAAATCAATTTTTGTTATTAATTAAACAAAAATTGAGAAAAGTCGGAAGGTTAATCTCAGCTTTCTAAAATGTGAATATTGTAATTACAATACGTAGCTGTTGCTAGCACAACACTTAGGGTGTTTTGTACAATTAATGCAACAGATATTGAGATGTGTAGCAATTGGTTGGGATGAAGTTTGAAGTGTTGCAGAATGAAGAGATTGCCAGTAAAGTGAATAAAGAGTGATTCGCATATGGAATAGCTACAAAGTTGAAATCAATAAAGAGATAGCGCAAGAGATGAATACATTTGTATATGAGTGAAGATTATACCGAACTCATCAGAATAGCTATAACAAGTAGAAGTAGGAGGTAAAACAATGATCCAGTTGCATATTGAAAGTAAGAAAAAACCGGAGATTTATCGAAAGTTATTGTTACCGAAGAACAGTAGTTTTTCCATGCTAGATGAAATGATATTACTAAGTTTTGATTTGGATGGTTCGGACTATTTTAATTTTGAAATGGTTAAAAAAGATGGACGAGTATCTAAAGAGAAGATTTGTTTTTTACCTAAAAATGATACGGATTTAGATACAGATGAAGAGTTGGTCGATGAATGGCTTCGAAAATCGGGTGATGAAGCCATTGCTCATGTAATTGATAATAGTGAATCATTTACTATTCGATTCGAGAGCAATGAGGAATTACCGATGAACTCTGAAACGCCTATATGTATTGCTGGAGCAGGCAATATTCATACTGGTAAAATGGACAAGATTAATTTGGAGGAAATTAATGAACTGATACGGGAGGATGAAGAGGCAAATAGTTTACTAGAAAACCTGGAGCCAGATTATCTTACTTTATTGGAGCTTACTAATGACCTGAAAAAACTAAAGCCATGGCAATATTTAAAGGATGATGAAGTCGTTGTCATTCACTTTGCGGATATAGATTACAAAGTACTTGTTTCTGTAATGGGAGCTGGTGGTGAAGAGTTTGGATTAATGATTTTTGATATGGAAAATGGCTATGACAGCTTAGCGAAAATACTTTTTGAGAAAAATATATCGAGTGATTTTTCCTATAGTTTAAACGCTTTAACTGTGAGTTTTGTTGATAGAGAAGAGTTAGATCCAGCAGATTATCTGCTAATTAAAGATTGTGGGCTGTCGTATAGAGGGAAGAAGAATTGGATTCAATTCCGTAGCTATCAAGAAGGAACGCATCCTGAAAGACCAAATTATCTAGAGGTAGAGTTATTAATTGATGTTGTAAGTAGGATGATTAATATTACAGAAGCTAGGAAGGATGGCTGGGAATATCCACAGGTAGCTGCACATCAATATCCAACGTTTAAAGTACAAATGGATGGTGAGTTACAAGAAATCTATATTTTGCAGATAAATATACCGAAGCCAACGTATGAGTGCTACGAGGAAATTTCGATGTTTGAAAAAGCACAATATAAGAAAAAGCCTAAAAGTGCGTTACAATTAGAATATGATGTGTTTTACATGCCTTTTGGCGTAGAAACGGAACTGACGAACCGCACTGTTTATCCGATTGTTGGTATGCTTGTTGAAAGAGGAAGCAATTTGGTTATTGGACACGAAATGTTCCCGATGCCCAAAACGCCACCAATCGCACAAAGTATTTTATGGGCATATTTACAAAGCTTAGAGGTAAGACCAAGTAAAATATTTGTCTCTAGAGAGGTAAAACCGATGCTTCAACCACTAGCAAAAATTGTCGGGGTGGAGCTTGTAGAAAGTGAACTTCCTGGTATTCGAGAAGTGAGAGAATTTATGAAAGCCATGCCAATGGGTTTAATTGAAGAATAGTGAAGTAGTGAATATCCAATCACACAAAATCCCACGGAAAGGTTGATGACTTTTCCGTGGGATTTCTTTTTTTAGGGTGAAAAAAGATATTTCGTAACTTACTTTAACTATGGTTTTAAATCAAAAATGCTTTTCATCACTTCAAGTAGTAACCGCTGAAATACGTAGTACAAGTATTTCAGAGGCTAACCTTCAAAAAAGTCAGCTACTATTACAATTTATTTCTAAAAAAGAGGTTGTTGCTCAATCACTACGGTTTAGGTTTACTACTTGAGTAGCAATATAAAATTTACCCTCTCGTTTATACACTACAGATTTTGGAAACTCATCTCCATTTTTTCTTTCATATATAGGAGTACCCTCATTTAAAGAATTAGACTCAAAATTAGCATTCGGAACTTGATTTCTATCTATTTTTTGCTTAATCTCCCCTAATTTCCTTACTACTTGGGATTTTTCAACTGGTTCCCCGGTTACGACATAGACTGTATCTTGAATTTTCAGCATCTCCACAAGATTGTTTTTGCTCTCGTCAAACTTATAAGCAGTTATAAGTAAGGCAATTATTAGTATCATTATACTAATAATCCGAAATGTTTTTTTGTTTTTCATACGGCATACTACTCTCTATTTATTTCTACTCTTAACATACGTACTTGATGCATTGCTTATATATTTTGACGTGGAACCAGTGTATATTCCTGCTCCATTATATTTCTCCACATTGTATTTAGTCACACCTACATTTCCATAAACACCCGGTCTTGTCCGTTTTTTGGACCAGCTTTAATAACTTGCGCATTAGATTCTGCTTTCGTAGCAGAAATAGAAAAAGGTCCATATCCAACACGTGCACTACATGACATAGGATCTTTGCTAAAGAAATAATACGAGATATTGTATTGGTATTCGCTCCAACCTGGATGTTAAACGATAAAGTCATTAGAAATTTCTCTTTTTTATCTACAAGGAGATAAATCTTAATCGAAAACACAAATGAAAAACTCTCTCTTCTTTACTTTCCCCGGGATATTATAAACATATCAGTAGCTATAAATAGTACAAAATCAATTTTTGTTATAAATTAAACAAAAGTTGAGAAAAATTAGAAAAAATACTAGTAGGATGGACTTTGTAGAAAGTAAATTCCCTAGTATTCGTGAAGTGAAAGAATTTATAAAAGCCATGCCAATGGGTTTAATTGAAGAATAGTGAATAACGAGACCACACATTTCTGTGACTTTAGCACAGTTAAATGTGTGGTTTTATATATGGACGTTTTTTTACATTTAGTTTAGCCCACCATGCATGATAATTACTTATTGTGAATATCAATTCAACTAATATTTTCTCAATATAATATCATTTCCTATTTAAATAAAATGTTTTTGAAGTAAGAGCTGTTTGGTGGATTTTTATTATATTTATAATAAAAAATGATAAAAAAATACTCATTGCAAGTAAATTTTTACTGTTTTTTCTTTGTTTATTAAAGATAAATAAAAAAAATGGAGAATTTTTTAAAATTTATGTAGACAAAAAGTCTGGAATCATTTAGTATTTGTTCAGCGACCTACTTTGTAATGATTATAAAGTGAGATTCATTATTTGAGGAGAGGTGAAAATAGGACCTATACATGCGATTTTGTCCTATGCTTTGAAGAATTTATTAGCAATGTATTCATTTATGACAAGAAGTGAATGGAAGGATAGAGGTACCAACTTATTGTTTGTGACATTCTTCCGACATTAAGTTGTCAGCAAACACCAATAGGTATCTCTCAGGATTTAGAAAGGAGAAAAACATGAAAAAATTAAACATAGTAGCAATCTTATTGCTGATCGTATTACAAACAGTACTATCACCAATCTCAGCGTTTGCGATTGAAGCGGATGCTAATATTGGAGCAACTGAAACAAAAGAAGCACCAGCAGTAGAAGGAAACGGAGCGAATGCTATTGAAGGTGCTGGTGTAAGTGATGGGGCAGTAGAAAAAAATAACAGCGTTGATTCGCCTAAACAAGTAGAAAATCCAAGTGCCCCTATAGACAACTCAAGTACTCTAACAGAAAATCCAAGTGCTCCTATAGACAACTCAAGCACTCAAATAGACAGTCCAAGTGCTCCTATAGATAACTCAAGCACTCAAACAGACAACTCCAATGCTCCTACAGACAAGTCAAGTACTCTTGCAGAAGAATCTAAAACTGTTGTAGAAGATAGTAACGCAGTAAAACCCGAACAAACTCAAACAAATACACCTCCTGTAGAAAAAGTACAAGAACACAGCAATACAGGACTTCTCGATAGTGTGCAAATTACAAAAACAAATTTATTATACGGTGAACAAACAGGAGTCTCTGTAACATTTAGTGAAAAGCCTGGTCTGAAATTAAAATCAGGCGATACACTTACGATGACATTACCACCTGAATTAAGAGGTTTTAATAAGAATATCCCTCTAGATGATTACGGTTCATGTAATGTGACTAACGAACAAGTTGTATGTACGTTCAATAATAAAGTAGATCAACGTGAAAATATAAAAGGTTACTTTAATTTCACTATAATGGCGACGAATGTAGAGTATGGAGTTACAAAAACGGTTAATACGAGCTTTGGAACAGATTTAAGTGCACAAGCTGTAACAGTTACTCACCCAACTAGTGATGGTTCAAGAATCTTTTTCTATAAAGCAGGCGATATTATACCAGAAAATGCTGATGAAGTTCGGTGGTTTCTAGTCTTCAACGGTAAGAAGGAATCCCTTGAAAGTGATATCGTTTTACAAGATTCTTCAAAAGGCGGTCAACAAATACAGAAAGATAGTTTCTATATCAACACAAGTGGCAAACTAGGCAATCAGCGGTTGACACTAGAAGAGTTTGAAAGTAAAGGATATGGATCTGTAAGTTTTACGGATGATAATTCATTTAATGTAGTGATTTATAGTGAGTATGCAAGTTTTTCAGAGTTCACTGTAGGTTATGAAACAACTATTACAGCTGAAGGGTTAAATGAAGAATATTTTAAGAATGAATATGATTTGACTTACAAAGTTAACAACCAAAAGGAAGTACATGAGAACAAGGTAGCTCAAGTAAAAAATATTTCAGCCAATGGTGGGGCTATAGGAGATTTACCAGCCAAAGGTACATTAAGAATACTGAAACATATAGATGGTCATAAAGAACAAGTCATTCCAAATGTTCAATTTAAAGTTTTCACATCAGGTGGTCAACAAATTGGCGATCAGTATAAAACCGATGACAAAGGAATTGTAGAAGTACCAGACTTGAAGGCTGGTGACTACTATGTACTAGAAGTATCAGCTCCTGAATATGTAACATTTGATGCAAGTATGAAAATTCCATTTACAATAAAAACGGATGCTGCAAAAGGTATTGAATTACCAATTGCTAACAGTTTGAAAAAAACCTCGATTGAAGGAACGAAAACTTGGAGCAACGATCGTGAACAAGATCGTCCTTCAGAAATCAAAGTAGATTTACTCAAAGATGGACAGGTTATTGCTACAAAAACAGTAACAGCAGAAAATGGTTGGAAGTATAGCTTTGAAAACATAGACCAATACACAGTAGACGGTAAAGAAATAAAATATGCTGTGAAAGAGCAACCGGTAGCGGGATATGAGTCAAAAGTTGAAGGTTATAATATTGTAAATACAAAAATCCCTAAAGGATCGATTGTTTTAACGAAAATAAATGCTGATACTAAAGACAAATTAGAGGGCGTTGAATTTACGTTAATTAACGATGAAGGCAAAGTTATTGCAGAAAAATTAGTAACTAATAAAGACGGCCAAATTAAAGTTAACAATCTACTTCCCGGCAAATATGCGTTTGTGGAAACAAAAGCGTTATATGGATATAAACCTTTACATGAAAAAATGGAATTTACAATTGAAAACGATCAAAAAGAAGATGTTCAAGTAACAGTAGAAAATTCCTATAACAAGACAACGGTAGTATTGACAAAGCATGCTAAAGATGAGCAAGGTCCAGTATTACCTGATGCAGAATTCAAACTCATTAATCAAGAGGGTAAAGAAGTAGTAATAAAATTAGTAACAGATAAGGACGGTCAAATTAAAGTAGATAATTTACGTCCGGGTAAATATGCGTTTGTGGAAACAAAAGCACCAAAAGGTTATCAGCTGGATGCAAAACCAATCGACTTTGAAGTTAGTTTGGTAGACAAAGAATCTGTTATTCAGTTAAAAGTAGTGAATCAAGCTGAACCAACAAAGCCGACAACACCGGAAAAACCTGTGGAACCAAGTGAAAAACCAACAACACCAGAAAAACCGGTAGGGCCAAGTGAAAAACCAACAACACCAGAAAAACCGGTGGGGCCAAGTGAAAAACCAACAACACCAGAAAAACCGGTGGGGCCAAGTGAAAAACCAACAACACCAGAAAAACCGATGGGGCCAAATGAAAAACCAACAACACCAGAAAAACCGATGGGGCCAAGTGAAAAACCGATAACACCAGAAAAACCGATGGGGCCAAATGAAAAACCGACAACACCAGAAAAACCGGTGGAACCAAGTGAAGAACTAAAAGACCCAAACAATGAGGGTAATGTAGTAGAGGAACCAAAGACTCAAGAGAAACCGGAAACATCGGTGGAACTTAGTGAAAAACCAAGTGACTCACAAAATGAGCGTAATGTAGTAGAAATGTCATCAAAGGAGCACGCTAACAACGTGGTTCAAAATCAAAAAGTTGACAAAAATGATCAAGATACGCCAAATCAAGCGAAACGCTTACCTCAAACAGGGGAAAGTAATACAACCCTATACCAAGTACTCGGTTTGATTTTAGTAGCGCTAGCATACTTGTTATTACGACGTAGTAGAAGAGAAATTTAAAATATAATCCCCCTGTTTTGAACGAACAGGGGGATTATTATGTCCAAATAATTTTTAATGCTTTTTGAATTAAGAACGTTCAATGTAAATAAATACAAAAAATAAGTGTTAGCTTGGCAGAGTTACATCGAATAAATTTTGTTGGCTATAAGTACCTGCGACTAATAATATTGTATTCGTAGCACCAAAACGCATAATAGCTACCTATCCGACATAAACACCTTCACATGTATCAGGTGCTGGTTCATAGAAGCAATGATTTTTAAATTGACCAGTAAATGGTTGACCATACCATGTTGGAGGACATGGGGCATATGGGTTGAAGTACCAAAGTGCGAATTTTGCTGGATGTTGTCTCCAATAATCCAAATTCATTTTTGCTAATCTTTTTTCAGAAGACCTCGCCCTTTGGTAAAATAAATTCCCTTTTTGAACAGCTTCAAACGAATAATTTCCTCCTTGTACCTGATAAATAACATCTTCTACTGTTCTTAAATCTTTAAAGTCTAAACAATTTGATACAAGACGATTCACAATGACATTTCCAACATATAACATGCCTTGGTTTCCTTCACCTTCAGCTTCGGCTCTCATCATCCTTGCCATTAAGTCAACGTCTGCATCTCGATATTTTGCTCTTGGCATTTTTTTCACCTCCACCATATCGTATGTAAAAAAGCGTACATTATTGTCATTTGAAGTTTTAAATCTCCCCAAAACTAAAATTATTCAGTCGGACAAGGGGAGGATACGTATGATATTTGAGTAGATTCGAAGTTTTTTTCGATATCGAGAACAGTTTCATGTAAATGATTGCTTTATCCCTATGTCCAAAATTTTAGAAAATGTTAAAAACACGCCATCTATGCTAATGGTAAAATAGCAAGATGGCGTGTTTATTTTGTAGTAATCAAGTATGCCTCGGCCTAATTGCGTCCGGGATCGGCTTTGTGCTTAGGCCTGCGTGATGCAGGTCAGTTAGCCGTTATCGCATGGATGCGATGATTTTAGGCTAACATCCTTTATGAACTCTTTTCCGATTTCCGTGACATCCGCCGGAGGCTTTAACTTCTTTTGAAAGAAGTTAAAAATTCTTTTTAAAATAGGGTGTTTTTTTCAGCACGATACATACTGGAATTGCAATCAGTAAACCGACAACGTTTTGAATGACGTCTCCTGGAATGGATGCCATAGGGGCAATCCAGCTTTTGAACATAATGGCTTGCCCGATATAGTAGACCGCAATCATCACGGGCATTGAAACAACTGCTGCTAAAATGTTTAATCCAACGTTGTCGCCTTTATGACCTTTAGACCAAGCGATTTTCCCAACGATGGCACCTTGTAATGCACGGGAGATAATTGTAGTTGGCGCCCAAATTAACCAACCACCTGTAATATCGAATAAGCCCATCCCTATTGCTCCAGCAAGTGCCCCTTTTTTAGGACCAAATAAAATCGCCGAGATGAAAAGCATAGATGTCCCTAAGTGAATAAGTCCACCTTGCCCGAATGGTAGTTTAAGATTGATGAACGCTGTTGCGACAAAAACAAGTGCTGCTAAAATTGATGTTATGACTAAATCAAATGTTTTTGTGCGTGTTCTTGTATAGCTTTGCCCTTGTATATTTTGCATCTGTATCTTCCTCACTAAGATGAAATTTTTGATAATTTTAACTTTAACAAAGGACTGACTATGGTAAAAGTGTCAATTTGATAAAATTATTAAAGGTCAGATTGTTTATTTATGATTGTTCATCTCTCGAATTTAAGTTGTGTGCATTTTCGCATCTTTCTAATTATGATACGATGAAGTGAGTACATACAGGATATAGGTGGAGAGTATGATGAAAAAAGTTGCTGTAATTCAAGATATGTCATCCTTTGGGAAGTGCTCGTTAACAGCTGCGATGCCTGTACTTTCGGTGATGGGGGTTCAGGCTGTGCCATTGCCAACTGCGATTTTAACGGCGCAAACAGGGTATTCAAGCTTTTATTGTGAGGATTTAACGTCAAAAATGGATTACTTTGTGGATGAGTGGAGCAAGCTAGGTACTACCTTTGATGGTATTCATACAGGTTTTGTGACAGGAAAAGAGCAAATCGATAATATCTTTCGATTTTTAAGCGTGTTTCATTCGAGTAACACAACGCTGCTTGTCGATCCGGTGATGGGCGATTTGGGCGAAGTGTATAAAATGTTTACGGGCGAGTTGCTTGATCGTATGAAAGAGCTAGTGAAATGTGCAGACATTATTACGCCAAATATTACAGAGTGCTGTTTGCTTACAGGTTTGTCGTATGAGAAGCTACAGAGCTATCAAGAAGATTCAGATTATCTTCAGGCGCTAGAAGAAGCGGGCCATCAGCTACAGCAGGCTACTGGGGCGAATGTCATTATTACTGGATTAAATCCACCGCCAACAGATGCTAACAAGCGTTATGTCGGCAATATGTATGTCGATGCAGATCGTTCATTTTCTAGCATCCGCGATTATAACGGTGAGAGCTATTCTGGCACAGGTGATTTGTTTGCATCAGTTATTATGGGTGGCATGATGCGTGGGCAGGATCTAGTTGAATCGATGAAGCTTGCGGAGGCGTTTTTAGCCGCTTCGATTGAAGCAACGTCGAAGGGGCAAATTCCGCGCGAGGCAGGCGTGAATTTTGAAAAGTTTTTACGAATGCTACTTTAGAAATCTCGGACTGCTTTGAAAAGGTAAAATCCAAAATAGGGGAGGTGTATAATGGATTCAATTAGATATTACGTAGTGCAAGTAGATGATCGTTATTACGAGGGGAAAATTGACTTTCTTACATTTACGGATGATGAAGAACAGGCCTTTGCGTTTAAGGATATTGCAACTGCAAACCAGTTGGCTAATGAGATCAATGGGATCGTCCTGACAAGAGAAGTCAGTTATATGGAGCTAGAAGATCTTTCAGCACAATATCTGGTTGAGTACGAAGCATTGCCAAAGGAAGAGCGTGACACGATAGAATCATTTTGTAGGGAGCTCAGTATAGGAATGTATGAATAAATGCCGAATCGAATCTATTCGGTTCTTTTTTATGCAGTTTACGACTGAACTTAAGATGGAAGCCCGTAGCCACAATTGATGGTTGCGGGCATTTTTTGTAATATGAACATGTGAATTGTACTTATATGAGGTGAGAAAATTGAAACGACTAGATGAACTTGTGGATGTATTTTTATATGGAAATGATGAGGAAATGTCGTATGTGTTAAACCGTCGAACGGGTGAAGTGCTTTTGGATGCGCTGGAAGCTTTAACTGGCGAGCCCGAGATTGATTGGGATGATGAGGAAGTGGCTGTGGATTTAGTGATGATTCCAAGCGTTTCATCGTCTGAAATGTATGATGTCATGATCAGCTTTGCTAAAAAGCAACCAGATTCGATTAAAGTTCATTTAATCGACGTACTTAATGGAAACAAGCCTTTTCGATTTTTTAAGCAAAAAATTAATGAACTAGGCATCGAAAATCATTGGTACGAATTTGAACAGAATTATGCTAAGAGCAGAATGACGGAATGGCTAAAAGAGTTTACTACAATTGAAGATCATTAAGTAATAGACCTGGGCAGAAGAAAAAAATGCACTATAAAATAGTTAATTAAATAAGACATGAAAATGACCACTCCATGGCGGGTGGTCATTTGTTATGAAGGATTTTTTATTAATTTCGTTTTTATAAACGAGAAAAAATGCATTGTTTTATTTGTAATCCAAAGAGCTACTAGCACAATAACTGCCGCGATAGAATAGCGCACATGTGGTGTTACTTCAGATAACGGATATGGATTTACTGGTCCAGGTTTTGGAGTCGACATCAAAGAATATATGATTCCACGTTCTGCAATTATAAGAGATAAAACAATCATGATAAAATAGATTATTAATTTTATTATCTTCATTTTTAACTCCTTTAGATTTATGAATTTTTTTACAATAAATAGGCTTATCACCATAACATGTGGTTGATTTCCGTTCCGACTAGGAGCTTTCCTAGGGGCATCCCCAAAGAGTCGCCTAGCCTTTTAATTGTTGAGAATCAAAATAAATACATGTAGGTTTGTTTTTTTCACTTTCACTTGCTCTATTAAAATAGATGATTTCCCTTTTCATCTATTTTGACTATATATTGTTATGTGAATAACATAGCATTAGCTATAAGAGTTTCAAAATCAGATTTTTCCGTAAATTAAACAAACTTTGAGAAAAGAAGGATTATTCCTTTGTGGTCGAAGATTTGAATTTCTCTTTTAAAGTATAATCAATAGTACTACTTGACTTTTGATCCAGGAGAAATTGAAATAACTGCTAATAAGCCTATATTTATTGGTAATCCGATTACCATGGCATGGATTGGCGTTAATTTCATAATTCTAATCCCTTTGTAACAAGGGTTTTAAAACAATAACAAACGGGCACCTCCCAAATTCGGTGTGGTGGTAGCGACGAAACTAAACCATACTAAATAAGGGGTGTGCCCTAGAATTATATAAAATAGAAAAAGTTGTTATAGAAGTCCTCTTTCCCCGCCGTAGCCTCAATGGAATTATCAAGGGCTCAAAAGTCTGCAAACTTGGCCATGTGAGAGATCAGCGGTTAGTTCCCCCTCCTATTCGATTCAATAGTTTTGGCATTTCAAAACCTCCGATTTTCAAAAACGCTTAGATTAAGATTTTAGCTAGACGCAATCAACCTCTGATATTGTTGCTCCATAATCCTAAAATGATGTTTTTCGTGGATGGCAAGTAGCTGAATGGATTGAATAAGGTTAGGATAGTGGGCAAGTGGGTCGGGAAAGACGATATGCCCGGCTATATTCTCCTCAATATCTTTTACCAATTCTTTCATTGCGCTTGTTTCGGTTACTAGTAATTGTTCGATTTCGTCGCTGTTTAGCACAAAGCGTATCTTTTTAGGAGGCACTAATATTGCAGGAGCTCTCATGCCTCTTCCTTTTTTGTTTTTAAATTCTTCGTAAACATCATGTATTTCAGTGGCGAAAGGCTTGTTTCTTCGTATTTTCGCGTAAGGGGTTAGTAGTAAGGAACATTTTGTTGCGGTTTTAAGCATTTTCAGGATCAAATAAAGATGATAAAAGTGTTCCCCGATTGACCATTTACCTTCCACTTCTCGATGCCATAGTTGGTTTTGCGTGAGTGATTGAATAGAGGGCAGATAATGAGCTCGCTGCTCCTGTAAAGTGTGAAAATGGGTTGCCATACTGTTCGATTTCATAGTATTGATTCTCCTTTATGCTGTTATTTCCATTTTAGGCAACTATTTTATAAAAGTACATTAAACACGATTAGGCATTGTCGATCAAAATGAAAAGTTCAATCTTTATTACAAAACGATGGCTTTTTATTTGCAGTAAAATCAAGGGTTTAGAGTGATTATTAATCAAACATTATTCAAAAGCTATAGTGTCTGACCTTGTCATAAACCTACAGTATGGACCTTCTAATCAAAACGATGAGGAGGTCTTTTTATGTCTTGGCAATATTCAATAATTTTTTTCTTAAAATTTTTCAATAAAAGTTTTATTTTTTTCGATAGGGCTCTCTTTATATTACAGAGATACAAAAATGTATCTTACTTAGCCAGGAAAGGTGGGGATCACATGAGTGAGAAGGAAAAAAAGTCGACAGAAGGAAACGACAAGGTAGTAGCTCAAAGTTTCTGTAGTCCTATTCGGAGTTGTTGCCTATACGAAGGTTGTTTAGGTACATTCGTTCCTCTAACAGGATCTACATGGATACTTGATCATTGCGGGTGTAAAGGCGGAGGCGGCGTTATTACTTAAACATCATTATATGAAAAGGAGTGGAATTAGCATGATAGTAAAAGTTCTAGCTAAAGTAGATTTAACAGGCAAGGATTTGCAAATTAAACTAACCTCTTTATATCAACAAGAGAAATTCAAAAAAATAGTGAAAGAAATGCAAGAGAAGGAAATGTTTAAAGTAGAAGAATTAGAAGTGGAAAAAGCCTATACTTTTGAAGCGGCTGTAGGGCAAAAAGCGAAAGGCCTAATTCAGTTTAATTCAACTATTATTAATCTGGTAAATAAGGATAAGACCGTTACGATCTTATTTAATGAATTGCCAATTCATCAGGATCATTACTTTGGACAAGTTTTAAAAAAAGGGGATTCTAATAATATCGTCACTTTTACATTTGAACAGGAAGAAGTGATTGAAAAGCAATATGAAACAAATCTTGTTCAATTTGAATTTGTTGAGGAAAATATTTCAATCGATAATGAAGTTAGTTTACTAGCATGGTGGACGTCTGATGGGTGCTTACCAGGAGGGTATCAGCATTGTGGTGGCAACTGTGGTTATGGTTCAACTCATGGTGGAGGGAAACCAATTAATGCAACAGATACTTGCTGTGTGTCACATGACAGATGTTATGACGTCTTTGGATATGGAGATAATTGCTGCGATAAAGAGTTGGTTTCATGTGTTTCAGGTCATACTACTGTAGCTGCAGCAGGAATTCGCGCATTCTTCGGACCACAAGCATTACTCTGTTAGTAGTAAAGAAAAAGCCTTTGAAGGAATGAACCCTTCAAAGGCTTTTCTAGACGTCTTTTTGTATAAAGTTACGTTCAATGTAAATATATAAATACAAGCATATAGAAAGTATTAACATTCCTAAGCTTATGACAAATAAACCCATTCCACGCCAACTACCGATAATAAAAGATAGAAGAACAGTGATTCCCCAAAAAATAAGTGTGATTTGGGTAGCTTTTCTTTTATTTTTAACGACTAACATACTTATCACAAATACTACCACATTAGCAAAAAAACCTATCCCAATTGGAATTAGAATATCCATTTTCTTATCCCATCCCTTTCTTTGCCTTGTTTAAATAAGTTTTAGCGTAACTCTAAATGTTTCAAAAATAAAAAGCTCTTCCTAATTATTATACAAAAATGGCAAAAAGAAAGTACAAATAAATAAGATGGACTAAAAATACTCCCATTAGATCAGCAGCTTTTTCATCTGTCTATCAAATGGGAGTATTTCAATTTCTAAGGTGAGCCCCAAGGAAATAGTGAATATAAAGAAATGATTAAAATAGCTACAGCAATGATGAAAGTGATGTAGGGACTGACGTTGCTTGCTTTATTTTTTATTAGCTTTACGCTCAGCGCTATAATGACTAATGATAATGGGAATACTAGCCAAAAACCCAGATTACCTAGGAACTCAATTTGAATTGGTAATTGATCGTAAAAATAATTATAGGCGATACTGAGAATAAGTAAAAATGTCAGCGCGATATTGCTCGATGCGATTTTATTATTGCTCATCATAATTCCCTCCAATCTATAAATTTGCGATCCTTTTATTTATAGTATGCTAGAAAAAATAATGTGGTTATTATGGTTTTGATTACGTACATCATATGTTTTTACATATTTGGGGCAATGGGGGGGAGCATGGTTTATTTCAATTGAATAAAGCCATGACCAATATGATTGATCGAGAAGTTTTCCAGTGGAAGAACATGGGATAGTAAGTAATCATACACATACATAGGAATCAAACGTGATTCAGAACGATTGATTGTTTTTATAATAAGAGCAGCGGCACCAGCAACAAAAGGCGCTGCCATAGATGTTCCAGTCAACTCTACATAATTACTGTTTAAATGTGTAGATAAAATATTTTCACCAGGCCCTACAAAATCTAAATTTACATTCGTATTAGAAAATTTTGAGGGTGTTTCTGCTTCAGATATGGAGCCGACTTGTATGACTTCTTTATAAAATCCAGGGTATGATATTTCGATAGTCTCGCTTTCTCCATCGCCTTCATTACCAGCAGCCGCTACCTTTTGAACGGGCATATTTTATGGCTTTATACAATTCTTCTTGTGGTTCAGGACTACCTAGCGACATATTCATGATGTTTACTTTTTCTCCATTAGGCCCAGTCCAATCAACGGCATACATAATTGCCTTAATTAAATTCTCAAAGCTACCTCTGCCCATATGATTAATCACTTTTAATATAAGAACTTTACTTTTGGGCGCTACGCCTGCGATGCCTCTACCGTTATCAACGGCAGCAATAATCCCAGACACATGTGTCCCATGACCGAGGTAGTCTTTATAAATGGAAGGGTTACCTTCATCATCATCTGTGAAATTATAGCCATCAATAATATTTTCCTTTAAACTCGGGTGGTCAATCTGAACGCCACTATCTAATACAGCAACAACAGATCCTGAACCTTGATCTGTTTCATCCCATAGTTCTCTTGCCCTGATTTTATCTAAGTTATCGGGAACTACGTTTTGAACTTTAAACAACTTAACAATTTTTACTGGTTTTAAAATGATTTCAGTGTTCATTATCTTCATCTCCTTTTACATAATAAAGTGAAGAAAGAACGATGATAATAAAGTGAAATTCGCAATTTAAAGAAAAAAATACCCCGAAAATGTTAGGAAAGGTCTAACATTTTCGGGGGAGTACAGGATACGTATTGTAAGTTGCAATATTCATTAACTCATGGATTCATCTCTTTAATTTTTAGGACCTATTCGCCCACCTTTTATTAACCAACTCCAACATATCCCGAAAAACTTCACCTTTTTTTGTAATAAATAAGGAAGGCCAATAAATAACACATACAATAAAGCAAGAACCAACATACCAGCTAATATACTGTTCATCTGTGTAGCAATAAAAATACTAAAGATTATTATAAGAAGATATAGTATAGCTATTCTCTTGTAGGCTATCATAAAATTCCCCTCCAGTTCATAAAATCATACATTAATTAGATGAAAGATATAAGGAAATTGGTAATGGAATAATTCCATTAAAAATTAAAACCAACCAAATAACATTAGGTAGTCTATAACCTAAATTATTTGGTTGGTTTATTTGTAAAAAGATCATTTATCATTAGCATGAATCTGACAATATTCCTTCAATAATTTAGAAGAAAGACTGGCATTTTTAATAAGGTTTATTAGTAAATCGCGTTCTTTTGGAGAAAGACTGTCATTCGTTAAACAACTTGAATAAAATGATTGAACTTCTCTTGCTTTACAGTAACAAGCCATTAATTTTTCAATTTCCATGTGGATTACCCTCCTTTTTTGTAATTAAGAGATTTTATAACTTCAGATAACTCCATGATGACAGCTTCTAATTTATCTATTTTCCTTTCAAAGCGAATGAACAGATAGACTGTTATGGCAATAGGGAATCCAAAATTTCCTATTAAGCTAATCCACATTGGAACATTTTCTGGTGTCATACTATAAATCATCCTCCCTCTTACTCTAAATTAATACTATAAGGTGATACTCGGATTCGAACCGAGGATCCAGGTTTTGCAGACCCATGCCTTACCGTTTGGCTATATCACCAAAATTGTAACTGTACTATGTAAAGTGAATCCTTCTTTCATAAAAACAACCTTCCAGTTAAAAAAAGTATTATTTTGTTATGGTTTCATATCTTATGTTTTAATCCTCTTTATAGAAAAAAGGAGGTCTCTAAGATGAAGTATGATTTAACGGTTTATTCAAGCGATGGATGTCAATATTGTGTCAGGTTAAAGGAATGGTTAGAAGCAAATAATATTACTTATATTAATAAGGACATTAATGAAGAACACGTATTACAGGAGTTTAAGCAATTTAATAGTAGCGCTATCCCATTTACTTTAGTAGTCGCTGATAATAAAGTGGAGGAAATTATAGGCTATCAGCCAGAGAAAATAAAAGCTATTTTAGATAGTTGAAGAAGTTGGATTAAATCACCTTTTTTGTATAAAAGGTGATTTTTTATTCTCTTTTTAAGAACGTTTGTTCTTATTTTGGTTTATAATATAGATACTACATTCACTTTATATAGAAAGAAGGCGGATATATAGGAGGGATTATTAAATGGAGAAAGATAATCAAAAAGTAGAGGAATTCTTCTATAGGAATAATAAACAGGTAAACAATCCAATTATAAAAAGCTTTTTGTCGGATTCTGAAAATCTTTATTTGGTACAAAAAGCGATCTTATATCCAACTGATAGTAATAAAAAACTCGTGGATGAATCTTTTCAATCTCACTATATAAATGTTAGGAAGATCAAATACGTCAGTAATTTAATTTATTTCTTCAGTTTAGATTTTGATAAAAAAAGGAGAAAGCTGCAAAAGCATACTTTATTAATATTAGATAAGGGCTTATCAGAAGAAGGTGGAACGACTGCAAAAGAGCAAATAGAAGATGCAAGCAATGAAAAGGAGCTTGAAAATATAGTTGGAGAAGGGTTATTAGACAATATTGAGGATGAACAGCTTTTAAAGTCCTTGCAAAAACTAACGGTTAAACAGCTACAAGTTTTAGAGATGATTTATGTAAAAGATCTTACTACAAAAGAAATAGCTCAAAAATTAAGAACAACACCACAGAATATATCCAATCTTCATCGCAAAGCTTTAAATAAGCTTAATCATATACTCAGAAAAAAGGGGGAATAATTTATATGGCAAATTTAGAAAACCAACTTAACGAAGAAACGCTTACAATTATAGAGAATTTCACACCTAAAATTAAACAATGTTTACACAGTACAGACTATCAAGAAAGGGAAGATTTAGAACAAGAAATCAAATTGAAGATTATAGAAAAGCTGGCGACAGTAAAGTTTCAGAATGCACCTAGTTTTTGGGATTTTTTCTTGTAATTCTTATGAAAAAAGAACGTCGAAGGTATATACCTGACTTCAAGCAGGACGACAGAAAAAAGGGCAAGCTTCTACTTGCTCTTTTTGTGGATATGAACTACAGACGATTTTGACTGAACCAAAATTGAGGGTAAACGTTACTAGCAAAATGTATTAACTGGAATAAAAATACCTTTAAACAAGTTAATGGAACTTTCTAATCACTTTCTAGTGATAGAACAATACTACATGATTAGATCTTTATGACTACTTTATACCTAGAAGGGTAAGAACGAATTTACTAATTTTTTTCTATAAATCCAAAATAGAAATGAACATATTTGCGATAGTATTTTTATTCAGAATTAGAGAAAACGATACAATTTATTAGGTTTATTGAAAAAAATTACCTAATTTATTGTAGAAATCATGTAATGTATTTTCTGGTTTTACATGAAGATTTAGTAATTTTTTTTGTTGTGAAAAATAGGACTTTTATATAATTTTGATTAAATTACATATTTTTATAGATTTACTAACAGTTGTTTTAGTACACTAAAATTATGAATTGAAAGGGGAAAGAAACATGAAGAAAACAATTATTGCTGGAGCACTTAGTATCGCATGTTTAACAGGAGGCTTTGGTGTACAAGCTAATGCACAAGCTAATACACAAGAAAGTATAGATATTTCTAGCTTCATCCACCCGAAAAATGTAGTTGCGGCTACTACACAAGCACAATCAATGTCCTACCAAGATATGTACAAAACGCTTGTACTTGCTAAGTTAAGCTACGTCGATAGTGAAATGAGCTTAGTATGTACAAAGGATAGTATTTCATTAAAACTATCCTTGGAAGGACTTATGAAATTCTCTGATCTAACTGCACAAGACCAAAAAGAATTTAAAGAGCTTTTCGGTGACGCTATGCAAATGAAATTTTCTCCATCCGGAAATACATTCAAAGCAGAGATGTTTAGTGAAGGGAAATGGCAGGTTTTGGATGATGAAGGGAAAAATGCTTTCATAGATTCGATTAACGATGATCTTTTAGACTTAAAACCAGGTGGTTACTTCACTGATACTATTGGACATTGGGCTGAGAGTTATATCCAATTACTGTTCCAAGCTGACATTATTAATGGAACATCGGCTACAACATTTAATCCAAATGGACAAGTAACACGCGGACAATTAGCTTCTATGATTTTCCGTGCTGGTGGATTAGATGTGAAAGAAGATTACGAAAGCCCTGCTACATATAAGGATTTGGGAAAATACCCAGGTGCTAAAGAAGTAGCGATTTTAGAGGATTATGGCTTAATCGATATTTTTGATGGTGCTAATTTTGAGCCATACAAACCTGTAACACGTGAGGAAATGGCCTATGTAACAGCAAGCTTATTAGAAGCAATGGAATTTGATGTAGCTAAGGCTAGCAAAAATAACACATTTACAGACAAAAATCAAATGCGTAAAGAAACTGTAGAATCAATTGGTTTATTACAACAATTAGGTGTTATTGACGGAGCAGGTGGTAAATTTAATCCAAAAGGTAATCTTACACGTGCACAATTCTCTAAAATTTTATCACTTACATTATTAGCAGCAGGTGAAGAAGAATAATATTATTCTTCTTTAATATGAAAAAAGCAATCCACATTATTTTGGTGGATTGCTTTTTTATTCGACTAGCATATGAAATACATAACTTAAAAAATAACCTAATAAAATATATGTTAAAAAGGATTTACGTGTTACTGAACGAAAATGATGCAAAATAAATTCTGAAATACTGGCGGTTGCGATTAACCCGATTGATATGCCCATTAGTAGCCCTTGTGCCTTCTCGGTTAATTCCCAATCCTGACCAATCTGTATAAAGATACTAAAGAAAATTGAAAATGCTATGAAATAGAGAAAGAGTTTCCATAGCCTTTCTCCTTGTGATAATAATGCTGTTGAAAGTGCAAAGCCTTCTGGCAGATGATGTAGAATAATGGATGCTGTAATGGTAATACCTAATGCAGAGTTCCCTAATAAATTTCCGACAGTGAGACTAATTGGAATGGTGTGGATAATTATAGCCATTGCAAGTAGCGTTACAGAGGGGTTTTGTGTATGGGAAGCGTGTAATAAACTATTGAGTATTTGAAAAATTAAATAGCCAATAAGAATTCCAAGTATAAGACCAAATGATTTGTATAGATGAAAAGAAGAAGGAATAATGTCTAATATAAGTAAGCCAACTAAAAATCCACCACATAATAATGATAATCCTTGAGTTGTATGCTGAAATAGCTTAGAAAATACCCAGGCTATCGCTCCTCCGATGCTAACACTGAACAAAAGAAATCCACCTAATATCATTGCATTCAACTGCAAAATTTCCTCCACCCTATCGCCGTTTTACAAAATATATGCTAAATAGAAATGAATATGATAAGCGGAAGTTTTAGAAGAAAAGGATTCAATGTAGTAAAAGGCTATTATATGATCGAATGCTATGTAGGTATTAATTGACTGAAAATTTATTTAATTCTATACTTTTTAGATAATACCAGATTCATTGATTTAGTAACTACTAATGAAGGTGAGGAATATAAGTATGAAATGGGATGCGAGTTATGATGTAGTAGTCGTAGGTTCAGGAGCAGCGGGGTTAACAGCAGGTCTGACAGCAAAGCTACAGGGCATGAAATCACTAGTTATTGAAAAGACAGATCGTTATGGTGGAGCTTCTGCCTTGTCTGGTGGTGCATTATGGATTCCAAATAATCATGTAATTAAGGGTGAAGGCGTTCCAGATACACATGATTTAGCACGTTTATACTTAGATTCAACCATTGGTGATCGTGTGCCAGAGGCTTTAAAGGAGGCTTATATTACAAGAGGACCAGAAATGTTAAGGTTTTTAACTAATCATACGAGGCATATGCGTTTCCAATATGCTAAAGGTTATTCTGATTATTATCCTGAAAAACCAGGCGGCTTACCGCAAGGACGGTCGATTGAGCCACGTATTTTTGATTTGAAGAACATGGGCTCATTAGCAGACACGATGCGTCGTTCGACCTTGTCCACTAAAGGCATTACGATGAATAGCTATGAATTTCATAAGGTCAATATGATTAGACGTACGACAAAGGGGAAAACGACAGCATTAAAATTAGGCATGCGATTGGTGAAGTCGAAAGTTACAGGAAGTTTGCCTATTGCATTAGGGGAAGCATTAATTGCTCGTTTACGAATGTCACTTGCTGAAGCGAATGGAGAGTTGTGGATCTCGACTGCATTTAAAGATTTTATCGTTGAAAATGATCGGGTGACTGGTATCGTAGTTGAGCGAGATGGGCAGGAGATGCGTATTGAAGCAAAGCGTGGGGTTGTGCTTTCTGCAGGTGGTTTTTCTCATAATCAAGCATATCGCGAAAAATATTTGCCAGCTCCAACAAACACAAAATGGACTTCTACACCAGAAGGGCAAACAGGTGACATTATCGAGCCAAGCGTAAAGATAGGGGCGTCACTAGATTTAATGGATAAAGTATGGGGGGCACCTTCAGTAATTGATCCACAAGGACATCCTTTCTTCCTAGTTGCAGATCGAGGCGTTCCTAATATGATGGTTGTAGATGGTGCAGGAAAACGTTATTTAAACGAAGCGGCACCTTATCATGAATTTGTAGACAATATGCATAGTCACCATGAAAAAAACAACAATGCTATACCTTCTTGGATCTTGATTGATGCAACGGCAAAGAGTCGTTATATTTTCACGGGACTTTTCCCTGGACAGTCCTTCCCAAAAAGTTGGTTTGACAGTGGTATTGTGAAAAGTGCACAAACAATTGAAGAGCTTGCATGGCAAATGAATGTTTCTCCAGAAAATTTAGTGGACACTGTGGAACGTTTTAATGCTTTTGCTCGTAATGGCCATGATGATGATTTCCTTCGAGGAGATAGTGCCTATGATAATTATTATGGAGATCCCACATTGCAGAATCCGAATCTAGCAGAACTGAAGAACGCTCCATTTTATGCACTTCGCTTATATCCGGGAGATATCGGGACAAAGGGTGGCTTAGTAGTGGATCAGCATGCTCGCGTTGTAAAGGCAGATGGTACGGTAATTGAAGGGTTGTATGCCTCAGGAAATTGTTCGGCCTCTATTATGGGCGAAACATACCCAGGGCCAGGTGCAACATTAGGACCGGGTATGACATTAAGCTATATTGCAACAACGCATATGGCAAATGTAGTTAAAAAGGAACGTTCAACGCTGCTAGAGGTATAAATAAAATAAAAGTTGCTATTCGTAGACCTAAGTTCAGTAGTTTACTGGATTTAGGTTTTTGCTTATTTTCATTCAATTCCTTACTGAATAAAGGGTTCTATAAGATAAGAGCTAGGAATATGGTGGATATTAAGTGTTAAATTGGTTCATCACCAAAAGTTGTGAATGACATTTGTTAAAATGAATGCCATATATAGGTTGATTGGAGCGCAGGCGAAGTGGCTCATCGGACGCCCCCAGGAAGCTCTGCTCTGCGCGAAAGAGAAGCGACAGCAACAAATGTTTTCTGTGCGAAAGCGAAGCGACAGCAACAAATGTTTTCTGTGCGAAAGCGAAGCGACAGCAACAATGTTTTATCTGTGCGAAAGCGAAGCGACAGCAACAAAGCGCCTACACGTTATGGTAATGAGCGGTAAAATCGATAATTCATTGGAACATAAAAAGGAGTGAATCAGCACGTGCTATCTTATAGACTCGTAACAACGATGGAAGAGTTAGAGTCCTATAAAAATACTTGGTCAGAGATACTTGAACGTGAAAAAAATGATAATCCGTTCATTGAGTTTGAATGGGTTTCGACATGGTGGACAACGTTAGGTGTTAATGACAATGTTGAGATTTACATAGTCGAGCAAAATGGAGTAGCAGTAGCATTTTTCCCACTTGTTCGTTATGTACGATTTGGTGGTATACATTATTTTGTTTTTTTAGGACAAGGGTTTGCCACTTATATGGAAGTAATTGCAGAGAAGCAATGGAAGGAACCTGCAATTGAATACTTACTAAAGGAGCTTTCTCGGAAATATAAACGATTTATTTTAGTGTTACAAGGCTTATTAGAAAGTAAACATACATCTCAAATTCTAGAAAAATATGCAATAGAGTATCAGGTACCTTATTCTATTTTTCGTACTGTCACTCCTTATATTGATTTTCAATCTATAAAACTTGAGGATTTTCTTTATAAGCATAGAAAAAAATTTAAAACGATTCAGCGGCGTGAAAAAAAATTAAAGGCTCTTGGTCAAGTAACCTTTCAAGAGGTACATCGTGAAAGGTTAGCTGACATGTTCGACTTGTTTACGAGAAGATGGCAAAAGAAAATCGATAAAAGTGGATTTACAGAACAACAAACGCGTCGTTTTTTTGAGCGTTTGGCAACGGAGAAAAGTAACGCGTTACGAGTAGAAGTAGATAGTCTTCAGTTTGAGGGGCATTGGATCGGCTTTACGATCGATATTTGCTGTAGAGATCGGAATTTTTGTCAGGCGATGGGACATGAGCCTGATTTCAATATTTTTGGGCCTGGCCGTTTAATAGAGCGAGAAAATATGCTCAAAGCACATGCTTCGAACTACCGCTTCTATGATTTAGGCAGTGGTTATGAGCCTTATAAGTTTGAATGGTATACACATGTTGATTTTACTAGAAAATTTGTGATGAGTACGAAAGGCAAAAGGGAACGTACTTTAAGGCTAATGATGGTCTTGTTTAATAGATTGAAAGGTCAATTAACGAATAATCATCAGCTCGTGAAATTGAAACGAGATCGATTAGGAGAGCTACGCTATTTTTTAAAAAGTGCCCGTTCAAAGGATTGGTTCCATTCTGTCAAGAAGGGGATTAATCGCATAATAGCTGTGCATATTTTTGATATTTATGTTGCTGAGAATGGCCAAGGTCAAACTACATCAAACTTTAATGAAGTGTTTATTCAGGATGTGATGGTAAGTAGAAGACGTGCTAACTACGTTTCGAACTTTCATAAGGGCTATCGGATCTTTAGAAATAGCACGAACGATATAGCTTATTTAAGACATGATCAAATATTTCGTGAAGAAGCGACAGGATTTACACACGAGCTTCCATCCAATGTTTCATACATTCAGGACAATAATCATCAGCTGTCTGAAATCGTCGCTAACATGCAGGAAGAAGGAAGAGCCGTCTGTACTTCCGTTCATTGGTATGAAAGGAAAAGACGACGAGAGCTAGTACAGTTAGGATTTCAAAGGGTAGAGAGGATAACAATAATTCAAGTATTGAAAAAGAAAAAGGTATATCGCCAAGTAAACAATTGGTTAAAATATCTCCAATCACAAGGGAATAGTATTTATCATCTCTGACATTTAGAGCTATTACCTTTTTTATTTAAAAAATCCCCAGCGTTTATGAAGCGGCGCTGAGGATTTTTTTCTGAAAGAAATTAAAAGTGTATACCTGGTTTATCAGTAAGCTTACAGCCTGTGCCATACTTTGCTTTTAAGGCACCTTTAAAATTCGTTTGTTCAAGTTCAGGGTATGCCTGTTTCCAAAGTTCAAACACATTGTGACTTGAAGCAGAGCCGTCCTTTGTTAGTCGAACAATATGGAAACCATATTCATCATTGCATCGAGCTAATGGACGATTTTCACGCACTGTAATGATACGACCACTCGCTGTAACATCATATAGGCCCTCGTAGCCTGAAATGGCACGTCTTTCTTCATCGAAGTCAGCTGTTTTTTCTTCTTTAACTTTATCTTGCTCTACAGGCTTAGCTGCTTCTTTGACTTCGTCTTTCACTACAGGTTCAGCTGCTTCTTTGACTTCGTCTTTCACTACTGGTTTAGCCTCTTCTTTACTTTGAGTTTGAAGCTGTTCCACAATGACAAAATCCTTATTTGAAGCTTTATCGCTCATTGTAGCCATTACATTCATAATGGAACCGACATAACGCAATGGTTTGTCTTTGCCTTCTTCAAAAACGAAAATATTATAATCGGTTTTATTCATTTTTTTAATAATAATATTTCCTGTTGCAATAGTAAAACCGATAAACTTGTTCTTTTTTAGTGCTTGTACTGCTTGTTGCTTTGTTAAAATCATTTTTAGATCTCCTAAAGAATTGTTTTTTCTATTCTACCATAAAATTAGTTTTCCTGTTTTTCTATAGTTTTGATGTTTCATTATTGTTCTGTTAATTTTTAATAAGAGGTGAGGAATAGAACCGCTCAGGTAGTAACGCGAACTGCTCGGGTAAGCCAAAGAAGTAATCAGGTAGCGCCCCGAACTGCTCGGGTAAGCCAGGGAAGTGATCAGGTAGCGCCCCGAACTGCCCGGGTAAGCCAAAGACGTAATCGGGTCCTCTAGCAACCGCTCGGCTATGAAGGGTCAAAATACAATCTGTCCCTTCAGAATATATGTATCTCTAAAAAGTCATGTGAAAAAGTAACTCGTACACTACATCATCAAAAGGAGGATTTTTTATGGTTCAACATTTATTTAGTATGAATTTAAAATGGTCGGAGGGGAGAAATGGGACAGGTACTATTATTGCGGACAATTTAAAAACGAAAATCTCTATCCCTACTGAAATGGATGGACCAGGGATTGGGACAAATCCGGATGAAATGCTGCTTGGAGCTGCAGCAACTTGCTATTTAATTACACTGGCTACGTTACTTGAAAATTCGAAGATTGCTGTGTTGGATTTGTCTATGCAAGCTGAAGGTTTTGTTGATGTCACGAATGGCATTTTTACTTATGAGAAGATCGTGCATAAGCCAAGAATTGTTGTGCAAGATTTATCTGAACGACAGCAAAAACGAATTGATCGATTAGCTGAGAAGGCTGAACAATCTTGTATGATTAGTAAAGCGTTAAAAGGAAACGTTCAAATAGAATGCGAGGTACAAATTCTACAAGGATCAATAAATGGCTGAACAGATAAGGGTTATTCACTTTGAGGGTTTATCGAAGCAAAATCTCATTTTATCGAAACTATTTGAGGGTTTATCGAAACAAAATCTCATTTTATCGAAACTATTTGAGCTTTTATCGAAACAAAATCCCTTTTTATATTTTATTATGTAAATGCTTTTCGAAAGTAGTTCTATAAATGTCCCAGATGAATATATAAAGTTAAGTGCAAAAAAAATGCAAAGGATGATGTATTGCACGAGCAATCAGCTCAGACTATCACATTTTATAGTCAGTACGGCAAAAGAATTTTTGATATTACTGGGGCACTCCTATTACTTTTCATAACCATTCCTCTCATGTTACCTGTATTCCTCATTTTACTCATTAGTACAGGCCGCCCTTTTTTCTTTAAACAAATCCGTACTGGATTGGCTCATCAACGCTTTATTATTTTGAAGCTACGGACAATGACCATACAGGCAGTTCCAGTGAATATGCCTACTGTGTGTGCAGACGGGATTCCGGAGGATTATTATTTTAAAACTGAACAGGATGCACGAATCACGAAGGTTGGGTCCGTTCTTCGAAAGCTAAGTATTGATGAAATTCCACAGCTCATTAATGTCTTAAAAGGAGATATGAGTATTGTTGGACCACGCCCTGAAGTTCCACCCATCACAAATGCTTATAACATTGTCCAGGCTCGACGATTAGAAGTAAGGCCAGGATTAACAGGGCTTGCTCAAATTAACGGTCGATCTAATATTTCTCATGGGCAAAAAATTTCATATGATCTAGAATACGTTGAAAATTATTCGTTTTGGATGGATTTGAGAATTATCATCAAAACATTTTACGTAGTGTTAGCGAGAACAGGTGCTTATTAACTTCTTTCAGCAGAAGTCCCCTACCTCTATAAGTGGTGAGATGGATGCGAATTTAAGCTGTTTTCAGGGGGGGCCAAACGCCTGCTGAAAGAGAGGAACTCAGTCTAAGAACGCCACGTCCTGTGGCAACGACTGAGTAACCAACATCGTGTTGGCCCAAAGCCTCCGGCGGATGTCATGGAATCGGAAAGGAGTTCTTAAAGGATGTTAGCCTAAAATCATCGCATCCATGCGATAACGGCTAACTGACCTGCATCACGCAGGCCTAAGCACAAAGTCGATTCCAGACGCAATTATGCCAAGGCACAATTGATAAAAATAAGGAGTGTTAGGTACTGAGAATTGTTCAGCTTATTACACGTATGGATAAGATTGGCGGAGCGCAAAAGCATGTGGAGGCACTTGCCATAAAATTAAAGCAAGACGCTCATGAGGTAACTATTGTAACAGGCCTATACGATCCATCACTGTGGCGCTTACAAGCAGAAAAAATTGATGTTATCAGTATCCCAGCCATGCAACGAGCGATTCATTTAAAAAAAGATTTACAATCCTTGTGGCAATTGAGAGCCGCTTTTAAAAAAATAAAACCCGATATTATTGCGGCACATTCATCAAAAGCGGGTGCAATTGGACGTGTAGTAGGTAGTCTTTTAGGCATTCCAACTGTTTTTACAGCCCATAGCTGGAGTTTTACAGAAGGCGTACCGCATAAAAAAAAGATTTTGTATAGTCGGATGGAAAAATCAGTTCAGACGTTAACAGCTAAAATTATTACGGTATCTGAATATGATCGCAAGCTAGCACTAACAAAAAGAATTGCTCCTGCCCATAAAATGCTCACAATTCATAATGGCATTGACCAAATAGATAAGCGAGTAGCACCTAATCGAGAGAACGAGGAGCATCCACTAATTGTGATGGTTGCTCGCTTTGAAGTGCCAAAAAGACAGGATTTACTGCTAGAGGCTTTAGCAGAGCTTTCTGATATCCCTTGGCGCCTTCAATTGATAGGTGATGGCTCACTGCGTCCTAATTTAGAAACATTTGTAGCCAATAAAGGCTTAACGGATCGTGTCACATTTTTAGGCAACCAATTAGAGGTCACATCTTTGCTTGAGGACAGTCATTTATTTGTCTTGCTATCCGATTGGGAGGGCTTACCGATCTCAATTATTGAGGCGATGCGGGCAGGACTTCCGATTATCGCCACGAATGTAGGTGGCGTCAATGAGCTAGTTTCTGATCACGAGAATGGATTTTTAATGAACCGAGATGATACAGATTTACTAAAGAAAAGGCTTAAACAATTGTTGATGGATGAGAACTTGCGTCAAAAAATGGGGGACGCCAGTGAACGTTGCTTTTTAAGGAATTTTACGTTTCTACCAATGTATCAGAAAACGCTATTTGTCTACGAACAGGCTGTATCAAAGTCGGCTAAGAAAGGTGATTGATTTGCAATTAATTCGCATTCGAACAGATGATGAGCTCATGTGGTACAAGGATATTTGGGATGAAATTTTAGCAACTGAGGTTAATGATAATCCATTTATAGAATTTGCTTGGTTTTATAACTGGTGGCAAATAGTTGGGCGAAGAGCGCGTGTTGAGCTCTATGCTGTTGAAGAAAATGGTCATATCATTGCCTTTTTCCCATTCACAGTTCGACTTCGATGGGGGATACGAATTTATTCCTTTACGGGAGAAAATATTGCAAATTATTCAGGTGTTGTAGCGAAAAAGGAATGGCTGTTGCCCGCTATAACCTTTGTATTTGATCAGCTCATCGAACGGCATAAACATGTCATATTTTCGTTTCATGGATTATTGGAAAGCAAAGAGTCTACAAAGGTGATTGAACAATATTTTGTTGAAAGGCAGTTACACCCGAGTATTTTTCGTGTAGTGACACCGTATCTTGCCTTTCACGATATAGATTTCCATAAGCATTTTAATCAACGTAGAAAAATGCATGGTGTGGATAGAAGGGAACGAAAGCTGCGGAATTTAGGTTCATTAACGAGGGCAGTACCTTCGCAGGACGAGCTTTGGCAAATGTTTAGATTGTTTGATCGGCGATGGGCCAAAAAGCTAGATACGAGTGATTTTACAAAAGGAAAGAAAAGAGATTTTTTCGAACGGCTAACACTTCTTAAAGGGGAGGCATTGCAAGTCGAGGTAGACGCACTTGTTTTTGAAAACCAATGGATTGCCTTTACCTATGGAATTTGCTGTCGAGGACGTTATGTCACTTACGCCCTTGCGCATGAGCCGACATTTAATATATTTGGGCCTGGTAGATTAGTTAATCAGGAAATTATCAAGCGCACCTTTTCTGAAAACTATCATTTATTCGATATGAGTATTGGTTATGAGCCTTATAAGTTCGATTGGCGCTCTAGTATTGATTTTACAAGGCGTATGCTTGTAGGCAGTGGAACGAAGCGGGCAAAGCTATTAGTAGGTCATTATTCGCTGAAGGCACGAATAAAGGAATTGTTAAAAGGCAATTATCGTGTTGTTGAATGGAAACGCAATACGCTCGGTCAATTACGGTACTTAGTAAAGTATGGAAAGGTAAAAGATTGGCTAGAATATGGACAACTATTCGTAGAAAAATTTATTCGTTTTAAGCAAGTGGATTTATATGAATTATCCCCATCAGATAGTGTCACACCGCATCGACCTGTAGGAGATTTGTTTGAGGAGTTGTCAATACAGGAGGCGATGCAACTCGATGATGAAGAAATTATTTCTCTATTTTATAAGGGGTATACCATTTTTAAAGATTCCTTTGCTGAAACAAATAAAATTGCGTTTGCGTTACATGCTGTGAACTGGCGTGTAGATGAATTGCAAATTGTTGAAGCATTGCCGAAGCAGACCTATTTTTTAACCTATGATGTTTATAAAAATATCGATATTATAACAGCTTTTTTCCAAAAAATGAAACCTGCACAAACACTTTGGGTCACAGCAAGCTTTTGGCAATGGCGAAAGCGTAAACGACTATTGCAGCTAGGTTATAAACGTATTTCTCGAATGAAACATTTCAAATGTGCTCGTTATGAACGAAATCATGTAGAAAAATACACAGAGAGTGGGGGCGATGTTCATTCTGTCCATTAAAAGTAAGCGATGGAATATCGCAATGCAGCATTTTTATTTTGTAGAAAAGCCAGCTAATTTTAGAAAATCAATGAAGGTTGTTGGTTATACACATTCACTTGTACCTAGCCGTAAACTTGTTAAAAGTGAAACGGTTCATATTCACCTTACAGAAAGTGAGTTATCATTATATCTTGCACTTTCAGAAAGTAATCGAAAAATACTTCGTCGTGCACAAAAAGAGTCCTATCAAGTTTTTATTTATAAGGAACCATCAGAAGAAAATTTACGAGCCTTTCAGCAGTTTTATAATAATTTTGCCAAAAGGAAAAAACTCGAGCTAATTAGTAAGTCTCAAATGGAAGCCATTACGCTCTTAAAGGATCAAGGGGCACTATGGTTGTCCGAGATTCGAAGTATTTGTGGACAAACATTATGCTATAGACTCGATATTGTACACGCTAAAAAAGCAATGTCCTACTATGCAGCGACTTGTCATTCACAAATGATGCCAGATGATTTACAACGACCAGTTCGTTATGCAAATCGTTTCTTACTATGGCATAATTTATTGCATTTAAAGGAGCAAGGCTTTGATTTATATGATATGGGGAAGCTAACAGATGACCAAAATGTTCGTGAGTTTAAACTGGGCTTCGGTGGACAGGTTGTCAATGTTTATTCCGGCTACATTACTCAATCCAAAATAAGTGCACTGTTACTGGGCGTGCAAAAATGGAGGAAGTAGCAATCAAAGTAAACCGTGGGGGTCTTGTCATATCTTTAGATTTTGAGCTAAATTGGGGTGTCCACGATGTATTTAAATACGGTCAATACAATAAAAACTTATACGGTGTACGTGAGGCATTGCCTGAAATACTGGCGTTGTTTGAACAATACGGTATTCATGCAACCTGGGCAACAGTTGGTTTATTGTTTGCAGAAACAAAAGCAGAAATGGCTCATTACTTACGAGGTATCCCGGTAAAATATAAAAACATGCGCTATGCAGCACATACACAACTTATAAAAGTAGGAGAAAATGAGCAGGAGGACCTCTTACATTTTGGCAACTCCTTAATTGAGAAGATTAAATGTACACCACATCAGGAAATAGGAAGTCATACATTTTCACATTTTTATTGTTTAGAAGCTGGCCAAACTGAAGCGAATTTCCGTGCAGATTTACATGCTACTGCCATGATTTGTGAAGAGTATATCGCACCGATGAAGTCGATTGTATTTCCACGAAATCAAGTGAATGAAGCGTATTTCACAGCTTGTCAGGAAGTGGGGTTTGTTTGCTATAGAGGGAATGAAAAACACCCGTTGTACGATCCTCGAAAATTTACGAAAAAAGGTCGGCTATTAGGTGCGAAGAAATGGCTGGATAGCTATGTTAATGTAACAGGAAATCATCTAGTAACATTAGCTGAAATGCAAAAGGATTCATTTATTAACATTCGTTCAAGTGCATTTTTAAGGCCATATTGTAGCCCATTACGTTTTTTTGAGGGCTTCAAGATTAAACGTATTAAAGAGGGCATGCATGCAGCTGCAACGTCTGAAGCTTTTTATCATCTATGGTGGCATCCTCATAATTTTGGCAAAAATATTGAAAAAAATTTAGCTATGCTTGAAGAAATTTTACAGTATTATCAGGAATTACGTCATCAATATAACTTTCAAAGTTATACGATGCACGAGGTCGCGGAGCTTTGCCAAAACTTGTCTCGCATTAACGGACAGTAATTTATTTGTACCGAAAGAGATACGTCAGGTACAAGACGCCCATCTCAACATTCATCGAAAGCAAAGAAGTGGAGTGGATTAGATTAGTGTTCACTTTATCCAAGCAAAAAAAGTAGCAAACTAGAACATTGCCTAGTTTGCTACTTTTTATGTTATAGGGGTAAATGGAATGGTCCTATTAATGTTGAAGGTATTTCTTTAGGTAATTTCAAGTGGATGATAAAGTAACACAGGGCAATTGACTTCAATTTTGCTCATCACCACAATACATGTATTTCAAAGAAAGGCAAGACTGGTATTAGGTAGTGATGAAGCGGGACGTGGAATAATGGTTTGTATATATTTACAATGAAGTTTAATGATAGTTTGCTATAATAGAACAATGCTTAATAATGAATTACTACAATCATTGTATTGTTATAGAGAGGATTATTTATCATGACTACAAAACCAAAATTATTAATTGTTGATGGTATGGCGCTATTATTCCGTTCGTTTTTTGCGTCAGCTGCGATGGGGCATTATATTCGCCTTGCGGATGGGACACCGACCAATGGTGCCCAAGGATTTGTGCGTCATGTATTAACGGCACAATCTATCATGAAGCCAACACATCTTGCTGTTTGTTGGGATATGGGTGCCCATACATTCCGTAACGAATTATTTGATGGCTATAAGGCTAATCGTCCAGCACCACCAGAGGAAATGCTGCCACAATTTGATATGGCGAAAAATTTATCTGAACAAATCGGCTGGCAAAATTTCGGTGTTAAAGGGATGGAGGCAGATGATTTAATTGGCTCGATGATTACGAAATGGCAGGATGAGGCTGACATTACGGTAATTAGTGGCGACAAGGATTTACTACAGCTTTTAAGACCATCTACGGAAATTGCTTTTACAAAAAAAGGCTACACAGAGTATGACGTTTATACGCATACACGCTTTACAGAAGAATATGGCATCGAACCAGTTCAATTTGCACAGGTTAAAGCTTTTATGGGGGATACGAGTGATGGTTATCCAGGCGTTAAAGGAATTGGACCAAAGCAAGCACTTACATTAATTCAAACGTATGGTTCTATTGAAAATGTTCTTACATCAATAGATGAATTAAAGCCAGGTCAACGTACAAAAATTAAAGAAAATCTAGACATGCTAAAATTGTCACACGAGCTTGCAACCATTCAAACAAACGTACCAATCGAGGCAGAATTAGCGAGCTTAGTATTACCTAATTACGAACCTCAAACGTTCAAAGAAATAGAACAACATGGCTACACATTAATCGCCAAGCAGGCACGCTCACTGTATTCACTCATTTAAAAACAAACATCATGGTCATCAACGCAGAGTATAGAAATATGCTCTGCTTTTTTATACAAATTTTTGTAACCTTTTCCTAACCTCAAACGAATTATAAGCAAATAAGTAAAAGGAGGGGAAAGATTGATTGATTCAAATAACTTGGAATCAAGAATAGTTGAAATCTACAATTTGTATTACTTAGACGTTTATAGATTTCTTGTTTGTTTTACGGGAAATCAAAATGATGCGGAAGATTTGACCCAAGAAGTGTTCATTCGTGTCTTAAAAGGTTTATCGAACTTTGATGGTAAATATAACTTAAAAACATGGATTTTTTCGATCGCAAAACATGTGGCAATAGATCACTATAGGAAGAAAAGGTTTACCTCTCTATTCAAGGACGGTTTTTTTAATCAGTTAACATCGAATGAAAAGAAGCCTGATGAGGAATTTGAAGTAACAGAATTAAAACGACTTATACATGATGCCATTGCTAAATTAAAACCTAATTACAGAGCAGTAGTCATTCTTCGAGGTATTAATGAGTTCACCATTATCGAGACTTCAGAAATTCTTCAATGTAGTGAAGTGAAGGTAAAAGTTGATTATCACAGAGCCCTGAAAGAGCTTAAAAGAAAACTGAATATTGAAATAGAGGGGGTTTTGACAAATGCAAAATGAAAAAGATTTATTTGATATGTTGAAAGAAATGTACCCTCAACATCCTAGAAAGGAATTTGTTTCTGCAACTGAGAATACGCTTAGGCAACGAGCACGAAGTATGAGGAAAAAAAGAATCTTAACAAAGTTCTCTGTGATTTCAAGCAGCGTTCTAGTGTGTGCATTTATTTTTTCATGGTTAATCTTCTTTAATGGAAATGGTAAAGTTTCAGAGGTCATCCATAGTTTTGGAGGGGCGTCATCTTCCTACGCAATGGACGAAAAAGAACCTGTTGTATATATATATCATTCGCATAATATAGAATCATTTATTCCAGAGCTTCCTACACAGGAGGTGGATAGTGAGCAGGTGTATAGAGGGCAGACGTATAGTGATACGAAAAATGTAACATTGGTAGGAAAAGAATTAAGTAGAGCATTAAAGGAAATACAGGTTCCATCCATTCATGATGAGACAGATATAGCCGGAATCTTAAAACAAAAGGGTTTACATTTTCCTGATTCATATAAAGTGTCACGGGAAAATTTACAAAAAGTCTTAGCTGAAAATGACAGTATTCGCATGGTTTTTGATATACATCGAGATTCTAATAAAAGACGGGATTCCACAATTGAAATTAAAGGGAAAGAGTACGCAAGAATTAAATTTGTCGTATCGAAAACGAATGGAAACTATGAAGTGAATAAAAAATTTGCAACTCAGCTTCATGAACAATTAGAAGGATTATATCCGGGACTATCAATAGGTGTAATAGAAAAAGAGGGCAATCCCCCAAATACCTATAATCAAGAGCTCCATGATAATTCAGTATTATTAGAAATGGGAGGTATAGAAAATACGATGGAAGAAATGTATAGAACAACAGATATTTTGGCACAAGTTTTAAAGGATATTCTTGAGAAAAGTAAATAAGCGTTGAATTATAAGAAGAACGTGTCTAGACATTGCAGGCACGCTCTCACTTAGTTCGGTGTAATTTTCACGAAGCTCAATACTTTTTTATTATCTTTAAAAGGAGCCGTTCGAATTTTACTTTCACGATCACGGCCACCATTATCATGGAATATTAACAATAGCTCATCATTTCGTATTTCATAGCCAATAAGAGGTACCCAATGATAGGCGAAGGCCGATTTTTTATCGCCCCAATTTAGGCTAAAATAGCGGTCGAAGCGTATGGCGACAGGGCGACCTGCATCGATTTCCTGCATTGCCTCCTTTAATGTACAATCACGAATATCCCATGTTGGACGAAGCCGGCGAAGATTGCGAATTAGACGCCATTTAAATAACCCGATTTTTGTGCCGCCAAGAAGTTTATAAAGTTCATTTACCGAAGGAGCTTGATCTTCTAAATAGTTTAAGACTACGTGTACAGTTGTAGGTCCACAGGCAGAATTACGATAGTTTGGCGAAATCGATGCATCATATTGTGATTTTCCGAGCAGTGATAATTGTTTGCGCATCATAATTTCCTTTCTAAAAAAGAGCTGCATTTCAATAAGAAATGCAGCTCCTTTTTTGATTATTGTTGTGCAGATAAGAACTCAATAACTTGCTGAGGTGATTTAGCATTGGCACTATGTAAGTGCGCTAATTTTTCACCGTTTTGGAAAATTAGTAGGCTTGGAATACCCATTACATCATATTTGTCCGCAATTTCTGGAAGCTCATCGCGATTAAGGTCGTACCAGTCATATTGGCTGTACTCTTCGATAATTGGATCGATGAACATATCCATGCGTGTGCAATCTGGGCACCAGCCAGCGTAAAATTTCACTAGAACCTTTTTGTCACCAGAAATTAGCTCATTAAATTGTTCAGCAGTTGTAATTGTTTTCATTAGTGTTTCACTCTCCTTGCTTTCCATTCTACACATTTTTTGCACAACCTGAAAGTTTTCTGTTTGGTATGATTGTTATCTACTTATTGTTTCGTTTTCGCTCGTGAAAAACAAAAAAAGTTGTAAATTGTAAAAAATAATGATGAAAAAAGATTGCTAAATTAAACAAAATAATCTACACTAAAATCAGAAAAAGTAGTTTTATTTTCATTCAGCGGAAAATATTTACCTCTGATATAAAAATGGTAGCTGAACGAAGATAAGCCTCAGTCGTATGTCACAGAAGGCGCCAGCGCGTTAAACTTGAATTGAACTAGATCAATGCAAAACCTGGACGAATATACACTAAGGTAAACTTGATATTTTTTTGAACAAAAAATGAATGGCTATTCATTCAATGGGAGAATAAGGGGGAATTGCTTGTGACTTATAACATTAAAAAAGCGGCTGTTCTAGGTTCTGGAGTAATGGGTTCTGGGATTGCAGCACATTTAGCAAACATCGGTATTCCAACATTATTATTAGACATTGCACCGAAGGAACTAATAAAAGAGGAAGAAGCAAAGGGTCTTTCTTTAGAGCATCCTGCGGTAAGAAATCGTATTGTAAACGGGGCTCTTCAAAAGTTATTAAAGCAAAAGCCAGCACCACTTACTTCTAAGAAAAATTTATCACTACTAACGGTTGGTAACTTTGAGGACGATTTAGAGAAATTAAAAGATGTAGATTGGATCATTGAAGTTGTCGTTGAAAATTTAGCGATTAAACAAAGCCTATATGAAAAAATTGATGCAGTACGTAAACCTGGCACAATTCTTAGTTCAAACACATCTGGCATAAGCATAAATGCAATGGCAGAAGGGCGTTCCGAAGATTTTAAAAAGCATTTCCTGGGAACTCACTTTTTCAACCCACCTCGCTATTTGAAATTACTGGAAGTCATTCCGGCGAACACAACAGCGCCAGAGGTTGTAAGCTTTATGAAAACATTTGGCGAAGATGTACTTGGGAAAGGTGTCGTACTTGCTAAGGATACACCGAACTTCATTGCCAATCGAATTGGAACGTACGGTTTACTCATCACTTTACAAGAAATGATGAAAGGTAGTTATTCGGTTGGTGAGGTGGATTCTGTAACGGGTCCATTAATCGGGCGTCCAAAATCTGCTACCTTCCGAACGCTAGATGTAGTTGGGTTAGATACATTTATCCACGTAGCGAAAAACGTCTATGATCAAACGACAGGTGAAGAGCAGCAAGTATTTGCAGTACCAAAATTCCTACAGAAAATGGTCACAAACGGTTGGCTAGGAGCAAAATCTGGTCAAGGGTTCTTCATAAAGCAAGGTAAAGAAATACTTGAAATTGATCCAAGCACATTAACGTATAGCCCAGTGAAAAAATTAAAAACACCATCTATCGAAATGGTGAAACAAACTCGTGGCTTAGCAAATAAAGTGAAAGCATTAACGTATGCTAAGGATCGTACAGGAGAGTTATTATGGGGGATATTCGCGCCAACGTTAATTTACTCAGCACAGCTACACGGTGAAATTGCTGATGATATTGTTGCGATTGACAATGCTATGAAATGGGGCTTCGGCTGGCAGCAAGGTCCGTTTGAACTATGGGATGCAATTGGCGTGAAAGAGTCCGTAGCTAAAATGGAGGCGGAGGGTCGTGAGGTGCCGGCATTTGTCAAAGATATGTTAGCAAGCGGCTTTGAAACTTTCTATTCAGAAATTGACGGTGACCTTGCATTTTATAATGGCTCTGAATACGTTAAAGTGCCAGTTAATGAAAAAGAAATTAACTTAAAACGCTATAAGAAAAAACATGGCGTTATTAAATCAAATACAGGTGCTAGCTTAATAGATTTAGGTGACGGAATTGCATTACTTGAATTCCACTCTCAATCAAATGCAATAGGCTTAGACATTATTCAAATGATTAACTTTGCGATCGATGAAGTAGAAGCTAACTATAAAGGCTTAGTCATCGGTAACCAAGGGAAAAACTTCTGTGTTGGTGCTAATCTAGGAATGATTTTAGTAGAAGCACAGGATGATAATATTTTTGAGCTAGATTTCGTTATTAAAGCATTCCAAGATGCCATGCAAAAGATTAAATACTCTCGCAAGCCAGTTGTGGCAGCACCTTTTGGCATGACACTTGGCGGCGGCTCGGAGGTCTGCTTACCAGCTGCACATATTCAAGCAACAATGGAGACGTATATGGGCTTAGTAGAAGTCGGTGTAGGGTTAATTCCTGGCGGTGGCGGGAATAAGGCACTTTACCAAAAATTCCTCAAAGGCTTACCAAATGGCGTTGAGGTAGACTATCAAACTATTGCTAATAAAGTATTTGAAACAATTGCGATGGCAAAAGTCTCGACATCAGGTGAAGAAGCGCGTGATAATAATTTCTTGAATTTTGCCGATGGGATTTCTGTTAACCCGGATCACCAACTATATGATGCAAAACAAGCTGCACTAGCGCTTTATGAGGCAGGCTATCAAGCACCTGTACCTACGAAAGTTCCTGTAGTCGGTGCATCAGGCTACGGTACGCTACTAATCGGTGCGCAAGGAATGTTTGAATCAGGCTATATTAGTGAACACGATTTAAAAATCGCTAAAAAATTAGCGTATGTCATTGCTGGTGGTAAAGTTCCATATGGCACATTAGTCGATGAACAATACCTTTTAAACCTTGAGCGTGAGGCGTTCCTAAGCTTAGTTGCAGATCCTTTATCTCAACAAAGAATGCAACACATGCTTTTAAAGGGAAAACCACTGCGTAACTAACGTTAAGACTGAATTAACCATACTTGCACATGAAACAAAGGGGGATTAATACGATGCGTGAAGCCGTTATTGTAGCAGGAGCACGAACTCCGATTGGAAAAGCGAAGAAGGGTTCTTTAGCAACAGTTAGACCAGATGATTTTGGAGCAGTTGTTGTCAAAGAAACATTGAAAAGAGCGGGCTATGAAGGTCCGATTGACGATTTAATTTTAGGATGTGCAATGCCTGAAGCTGAGCAGGGCATGAACGTAGCGCGTAATATAGGAGCGCTTGCCGGGTTACCAGATACAACACCAGCGCTGACAATTAATAGATTCTGTTCATCAGGTTTACAAGCAATTGCTTTTGCAGCAGAGCGTGTAATGCTAGGACATTCTAAGGCGATTCTTGCGGGTGGCGTCGAGTCGATGAGTATGGTGCCAATGGTCGGTAATACACCTCGCTTAAATCCGACTTTAGCAGAAACTGCTCCGCAATATTATATGGGGATGGGGCATACGGCTGAGGAAGTGGCACGTCAGTACAATGTTAGCCGAGAAGATCAGGATGCATTTGCTGTTCGTTCACATGAGCTTGCAGAAAAAGCGATTAAAGAAGGTAAATTCAATGATGAAATTGTACCTATCGAAGTGGAACAACATTATGTAGATGATAACAACAAACCACAAGTGAAAAAATTCACTTTTAGTATGGATGAAGGTGTACGTCCAGGGACATCTGTAGAAGGTTTAGCGAAGCTTCGTCCAGCCTTCCATGTACAGGGAAGTGTTACAGCTGGTAATGCCTCTCAAACTTCTGATGGTGCAGCAGCAGTACTTGTGATGGATCGTGAGGAAGCTGAAAAGCAAGGGCTTACACCAATGGCTAAGTTTTTAGGCTTTGCAGTTGGTGGCGTACCTCCTGAGGTGATGGGTATTGGTCCAATCGTGGCAGTACCAAAAGCACTTGAAATTGCAGGTTTATCAATAGATGATATTGACTTATGGGAAATTAATGAAGCATTCGCGTCACAGTCCTTACAGGTCGTACGTCAATTAGGCATTGACCAAAATAAAGTAAATGTCAATGGTGGAGCAATTGCCGTTGGTCACCCACTCGGTGCAACGGGAGCCATTTTAACATTAAAGCTTATTCATGAACTGAAGCGCCAAGGTAAAAAATATGGTGTCGTGACAATGTGTATTGGCGGCGGTATGGGTGCAGCAGGAGTATTTGAAATTCTTTAACTTCTTTATTTTCGCTAGATAAGCTTGGAGTGCGGCGTTTCTGGTTGCCTCCGGACAAGGTGCTTCAAGCTTTTCTATATATCGGGAAAAAAAGCCATTAACAATAGATGCATAGGGAGGAATTTAGAATGACAGAAAAAACAACGGATTTCATTAAAGGCGGCGGATTTATTATTGAAGATGTGGAATTAAATCGTGTATTTACACCAGAAGATTTCACAGATGAGCATAAGATGATTGCTAAAACAACAGAAGAGTATGTTGCAAATGAAGTGTTACCAGTCGTTGAAAAATTAGAAAACCATGAATTTGAGCATTCAGTTCGTCTACTAAAAAGCGCAGGTGAGCTCGGCTTACTAAGTGCAGATGTACCTGAAGAATATGAGGGTCTAGGCTTAGACAAAGTTTCTTCTGCATTAATCGCAGAAAAAATGTCTGTTGCTGGTGGCTTCTCTATTACACACGGTGCACATGTAGGTATTGGTTCTTTACCAATCGTACTTTTTGGAAATGAAGATCAAAAGAAAAAGTATTTACCGAAGCTTGCGTCAGGTGAATTAATTGCTGCCTACGCATTAACAGAGCCAGGTTCAGGTTCTGATGCATTAGGTGCAAAAACGACTGCGAAGTTAAATGATGCAGGTACACATTATATTTTAAATGGTGAAAAGCAATGGATTACAAATGCAGGCTTTGCAGATGTATTTGTTGTTTATGCAAAAATTGATGGCGACAAATTCTCAGCATTTATCGTAGAACGTACTTTCAATGGTGTATCGGTTGGCCCAGAAGAGAAGAAAATGGGTATTAAATCTTCATCAACTCGTACATTAGTACTTGAAGATGCGGAAGTACCTGCAGAAAACTTATTAGGTGAAGTGGGTCGCGGTCATGTTATTGCCTTTAATATTTTAAATATCGGTCGTTATAAACTGGGGGTAGGAACGATTGGTGGCTCGAAGCGTGCTTTAGAGCTAGCGATTCAATATACAAACCAACGTCAACAATTTAAAACAAAGTTGTCTGATTTCAATCTAACAAAAGAAAAATTATCGACAATGGCTTCACAATTGTATGCGTCTGAGTCATTAAATTATCGTACTGTAGGTTTATTTGAGGATCGTTTAAGCCAGCTAAGCCCAGATGAGCAAAAGCAAGGGAAAGTTATTGCTAGTGCAATTGCTGAGTATGCTATTGAATGTTCTATTGCGAAAGTATTTGGTTCTGAGACTTTAGATTACATTGCAGATGAAGCGGTTCAATTACACGGTGGTTACGGCTTTATGGCTGAATACGAAGTAGAGCGTATTTATCGCGATTCACGTATTAACCGTATTTTTGAAGGTACTAATGAAATTAACCGCATGATTGTACCAGGTACATTTATGAAAAAGGCATTAAAAGGTGAATTGCCATTGCTACAAGTTGCTCAAAACTTACAACAGGAGCTTCTTATGCTAATGCCTGAGGATGTTGGCACAGAGCCGCTAGCACAAGAAAAATATCTTGTAAAAAATGCGAAGAAAATTGCTGTATTAGCAGCAGGTTTAGCAGCACAACGCTACGGCGCAAAGCTTGATCAAGAGCAAGAAGTATTGGTGAATATTGCAAATATCACAAACCAACTGTTCGCTATGGAATCAGCTGTATTACGTACAGAAAAAGCGATTGCTCGTGACGGAGTTGAAAAAGCACATCAAAAATTACTTTACACTCAAATCTTCTGCCAAGAAGCATTTGCAGAAATTGAAAAAGAAGCAAAGGATACGATTCTTGCTTCAGCAGACGGCGACGCTGCACGCATGACATTGTCTGCACTACGTAAGTTAACGCGCAACAATCCGTACAACTTAATCGCGAAGAAACGCGAAGCTTCTGTTAAATTAATTGAAGCTGAAAAATATGTAGTTTAATAACAGACTTAACCTGGCTATCCGACATGTGATAGCCAGGTTTTTTGTTGAAAATAAAAGTATAGCTCTTGCAAAATGAGGGGGGATTTCCGTTCCAGCTAGGCGCGCGATTCTATTTTATCAGCGATTTTCATGTTGTTATCAGCGATTCTTGGTATTTTATCAGCGATTTTCATGTTATTATCAGCGGTTCTAGATATTTTATCAGCGATCGACATTTTGGAGCAACGAGACATTTCCTTCGCCCAAATTGTTGCTGCCGCTGCGCTTTCGCACAGCCAGCCGGAACGGAAATCACCCCCACGCTTTGTCATAATGAGTTTCATTTTGGTTCGTAACGGTTATGATGGTATACTACAGAAAATGAGGGAGACGCTGAAAATGTAGTGTCCTAAAAATGATAGTAGAGGAGCCTTTAAATGACGATTCAATTTATTCATTATCCAAAATGTACTACTTGTAAAAAAGCTCAAAAATGGTTAAAGGACAATGAGATTTCATTCGAAGAGGTACATATTGTCGAGCAACCGCCTACAAAGGACGAATTAACGAATTTATGGCAAGAAAGTGGACTGCCATTAAAGAAATTTTTCAATACTTCTGGTATGAAATATCGTGAGCTTGGCTTAAAGGATAAGCTTGTTGACATGACTGAAGAGGAGCAGCTTGAACTGCTTGCTTCAGATGGTATGCTGATTAAACGTCCAATCGTAACAGATGGGAAAAAAGTAACTTTAGGGTTTAAAGAATCAGATTTTGAGCAAGCTTGGAAATAACCCTATTTATCCTTGTTTTTATAGGAGAAGTATGGCAAACTGAAAGTGAATATACTACATATTTTATGGAGGGGTTTATTGCATGAGCACACCAAAAGACTTACGTTACTCTGAAGAGCATGAATGGGTAAAATTAGAAGATGGTAAAGTACGTATCGGTATTTCTCACTTCGCACAATCTGAACTTGGAGATATCGTTTTCGTTGAGCTTCCACAAGTTGGCGACGAAATTAAAACAGATGATCCATTCGGTAGTGTAGAATCTGTAAAAACAGTTTCTGAATTATACGCACCAATCTCAGGTACAGTAGTTGAAGTAAATGCAGATTTAGAAGATAGCCCAGAATTCGTGAATGAATCACCATATGAAAAAGCATGGATGATCGTTGTAGAGCTTGCTGATGCATCAGAAGTTGAAAAGCTTATGACAGCTGAGCAATACGAAGAAATGATTGCTGAATAAGACAAGCCCTAAAAAACGTCGGAAATCACCGGCGTTTTTTATTATCTTTAATCATTTCCCACTATAGTTGGGGAGACGAAAGCCGTTGTAGGCCCTTATCAATGGGTGTCTTATATGATCACCGACAGAGCGTAATGGATATAATGAGCTATAAGGTATATGTCTAATGGGGGTGGCGTGATGTTCGAGGGAAAATGCTTAATTGTCGAAGGTCGTTCGGATAAACTTCAAATTAAACCTATTTTAAGTGAAGATGTTATAATACTTTGTACGAATGGTACCATTGGTGTACATCAATTAGAAGAGTTACTCGATCCATATGAGGGCTGTGAGCTTTATACATTTTTTGATGCAGATACATCGGGTGATAAGCTACGGGCATTAATGGACAGACATTATCCAGAGGCTGAGCATTTACGTACGATGCCGACATATAAGGAAGTTGAGACAACTCCGAGAAAGGTGTTAGCGATGATATTGCTGCGTGCACACTTCTCAATCCATAATGAATATATTTTGTAAGGTTGCGTGAAAAGATGGAAGAATGGTCAAAAGAGCAGTGGGATACGGCTGTACAGTCCGGTGAAAAGGCTGCCTTTTATTTATATACGCCTATGTGTGGAACGTGTGCAGTTGCATCGAAAATGATGACGATTGTCGAGCAATTGCTGCCACAGCTACAGGTTGGTAAAGCGAATATTAATTTTATAGAGCACATAGCTTTTGATAATAAAATCGAAAGTGTACCATGTTTACTCGTGTGTGATGGCGGAAAAGTAACAGAAAAGGTATATGCCTTTCAATCCGTACCATTTTTATACGAATTGCTAAAAAAATCAATTGACTGAACTTTGATAGCGTGATAAAGTACGAATATACTAAAAAAAATAAATATATCGAACTCTTATAAAGAGTGGCGGAGGGAAGTGCCCTATGAAGCCCGGCAACCATCACAAAGTGAAAAGGTGCCAAATCACTCAAAGATTTATCTTTGAAAGATGAGAGAACGGTTTAGCGTATAATTACGTGACCCCTTCTACTTGTCTATAAGTGAAGGGGTCTTTTTAACTACTTTCAACACACGACTGAGTGACCAACATCACGTTGGCTCAATGCCTTCGGCGGATGTCATGGAATCGGAAATGAGTTCAATATAGGATGTTAGCCTAAAATCATCGCATCCATGCGATAACGGCTAACTGACCTGCATCGGTAAAAACGCCACGTCCTGTGGCATTATCGAAATGACCGACATCGTGTCGTCCCTCGTGCAGGCCTAAGCACAAACCGATTCCGAACGCTATTATGTCGGGGCATAATTGATATGAGAAAAGGAGAATTCGCTATGATTCAACTTCAGAATATTACAAAAAAATACAAAACCGCGAATGGCGAATTAACTGCAGTCAAAGACGTCAATCTTTCAATCAATAAAGGTGAAATTTTTGGCATTATCGGCTATAGTGGCGCTGGTAAAAGTACGATGATTCGCTTATTAAACGGTTTAGAAAAGCCTACAACTGGTACGGTGACGGTTAACAATCAAGAATTTTCATCTATAAAGGGGCAAAAGCTCAGAGATGCTAGACAAAAGGTAAGTATGATTTTCCAGCATTTTAATTTACTTTGGTCAAGAACTGTTGAGGAAAATATCGCTTTCCCACTAGAAATCGCAGGTGTTCCAAAGGCACAACGTGAAGCACGAGTGAACGAATTGATCACACTTGTTGGCTTGGGGGGACGTGCTAAGGCGTATCCATCACAGCTATCAGGGGGACAAAAGCAACGTGTAGGTATTGCGCGCGCGCTTGCTAATAACCCAGAGGTATTATTATGCGATGAGGCAACGTCTGCACTCGATCCGGAGACAACAGATGCTATCCTTGATCTACTTGTCGATATTAATGAACGCTTAGGTCTAACGATCGTATTAATTACACATGAAATGCACGTTATTCGCAAAATTTGTCATCGTGTAGCGGTTATGGAAGCCGGAGAAATTGTAGAGCGTGGTGAGGTATTACAAGTATTCCAAGCACCGCAAGCTACCATTACGAAAAAATTTGTTTCTCAAATTACAGATACGAAAGAAACACAGGAAACTGTGGCTCAAATTAAAGCAAATTACCCTACTGGACAACTTGTAAAGCTGATCTTTGTAGGAGAAAAAACAGAGCAGCCTGTCATTTCACATCTTGTGAAACAGTTTGATGTGGAAGTAAGCATTGTACATGGTAATATTTCGCAAACGAAAAATGGTGCGTACGGTACACTTATAGTGCAAATAAACGGCTCAAAGGATAATGTTGCGGATGCACTTAACTACTTAAATACAGTCGAAGTACAAACGGAGGTGATTGCAAATGCTAACTAGTCTCTTTCCGAATGTCGACTGGGAAAAAATGTGGGAAGCTACGTATCAAACATTGTACATGACAACGATCTCTACAGTTATCACATTTATACTTGGCTTAGCAATTGGGATCGTACTATTTTTAACAAGTCCAACCCAACTATGGGCAAATAAAATTGTGAATTTTTTGACAAATTCGATTGTTAACATTTTTCGTTCTATTCCGTTTATTGTGCTAATCATTTTATTAATTCCATTTACGAAATTTTTACTTGACACAATTCGCGGAGCGAACGCAGCTTTACCAGCATTAATTATTGGTGCTGCACCATTCTATGCACGAATGGTATTAATTGCATTACGTGAAATTGATAAGGGTGTTATTGAAGCAGCTCGTTCAATGGGGGCTAAAACGTCAACGATTATTTGGAAAGTATTAATTCCAGAATCGTTACCAGCACTTATTTCAGGTATTACAGTTACTGCCGTAGCACTTGTTGGTTATACTGCGATGGCAGGTATTATCGGTGCAGGCGGTTTGGGGAATTCAGCTTTCTTAGACGGTTTCCAACGTAATCATGGAGATGTGACATTAATGGCGACTATTTTAATCTTAGTAGTTGTATTTATCATTCAATGGATTGGCGATATGATTACAGCGAAAACCGATAAACGCTAAGAATTACAGGGTTATTTTGGTTTTATACCACTAACATATTTAAACAAGATTAAAGGAGTGTAATAAAATGAAGAAATTATTAGCAGGATTATTCTTATCAGTACTGGTACTAGCTTTAGCTGCTTGTGGTGCTGGTAAAAAAGAAGATACAAACGGAACAGACGGTAAAGAAAATGTAACATTAAAAGTAGGTGCTTCAAATGTACCTCACGCAGTTATTCTAGAACAAGCAAAACCAATTTTAGCTAAACAAGGTATCGATCTTGAAATTGCAACATATCAAGATTATGTATTACCAAACCAAGATTTAGAATCTGAAGAAATTGATGCAAACTACTTCCAACATATTCCTTATTTAGAGAAGGAAATTAAAGATAAAGGTTATGATTTTGTAAACGCTGGTGGTATTCATATCGAGCCAATCGGTATCTACTCTAAAGAGTATAAATCTCTTGATGATCTACCAGAGGGTGCAACAATTTTACTTTCTAACTCTGTTGCAGACCACGGGCGCATGCTTTCATTATTAGAAGCTAAGGGCTTAATTAAACTAAAGGATGGGGTAGATAAAACATCTGCTGAGCTTAAAGATATCGAAGGAAATCCTAAAAACTTCAAATTCGATGCAAATACAGCTCCTGAAATGCTTGTACAAATGTATGAAAATAATGAAGGTGATGCAGTTCTTATCAATTCTAACTACGCAATCGACAACGGTCTAAATCCAATGGAAGATTCTATTTCTCTTGAAGATAAAGAGTCTCCATATGTCAACATTATTACAGTACGCGCTGGTGATGAAACAAAACCAGAAATTAAAAAATTAGTAGAAGTATTAACGTCTAAAGAAATCCAAGACTTCATCGTTGAAAAGTGGGAAGGCTCGGTAGTTCCAGTTAAATAATTAATCCTCATTCAGTGGATGTAATAGTACAAACTTAGGTTTGTACTATTTTTTTGGTGTGCCGGGCATGTCCGTCAACTAGGTGATGAAAGTTCACTGTGGGCGTTGGGATATGCGAACCACTAGCCAAGTGCAAGGGTGTCCGTGGTGACACGGAATCTGAAGGAAGCAGGCGGTAAAACCTTGGTCCGAGGTACACGAATCACATTCGAGGTTGTCCTGACTGGACGAGATTGCCAAACAAATCAAAATCCAAAATATCCACGGAAGTCAGGGCAATAAATGTGGCGGATATATGAGGTGAAAGTGGACGGACTTACCCCGGGAGATCTGATGAATACCTGGAAACAGAACCTATTTAGTGATAGATAGCTGAATCATCAGAAGTCAGCAGAAGCCATAGTACCAGTAATGGGAAGGGCTGAACGAAAGGAGTGAACATGGAAGGGCACATTATATGACAGTGAAGACACAGCCAATCGTAAGACTTTTCGCTGCCTTGAAACGCAGAACGTGAATCGCGCAACGAAAAGAGTGGAACTGTTCATATGCATACCTATACCATGAGAACATATGGATACAAATGGACTAATTTATTTAATAACAGACCGAGATAATCTAAATGAAGCTTTTAAGAAGGTACGTAGAAATAAAGGGGCTGCCGGAGTCGATGCGAAAGATATAGAGGCAACACGCCAATACTTAAAAGAAAATAAAGAAAAGATTACTCGCCAAATTCAAACAGGGCAATATACACCGCAACCGGTAAAACGGGTAGAAATTCCGAAAGGAAATGGTGATACGAGAAAATTGGGAATCCCAACTGTAACAGACCGCGTTATTCAACAAGCGGTTGTTCAAATCTTAACACCAATCATCGACCCAATTTTCAGTGACTATAGCTATGGTTTTCGTCCAAATAAAAGTGCCCATCAAGCAATTACACAAGCGCAATCTTATATGGATGAAGGCTACAAATTCGTGGTAGACATGGACCTTGAAAAATTCTTTGACCGTGTCCAACACGATAAACTGATGTCACTAGTTGCGGGATATATTAAGGATAAGCCAACCTTAAAGCTAATCCGTAAGTTTCTCAACGCTGGCACTATGGCAAATGGGGTCGTAGTACATAGCCAAGAAGGCACGCCACAAGGTGGCCCACTGAGTCCACTACTTAGTAATATCCTTCTCCATGAACTAGATAAAGAGCTTGAAAAACGAGGTCACAGATTCGTCCGTTACGCAGATGACTGCAATATCTATGTTAAAAGTCTAAAAGCAGGAGAGCGTGTGAAATTAGGGATGACAACATTTATCGAAAAGAAACTAAAGCTTAAGGTAAATGAGGAGAAATCCGCAGTGGGAAAGCCGAGAGCACGGACATTCTTAGGAGTGAGTTTCTACCGAAACAAGCAACAAACAAGGATTTACGTGCCGAAGAAAAGTAAACAGAAATTGGAAGATAGAATCCGCCATCTCACGAATCGCAATCGAAGCATGCGAATGGATGAAAGAATTAAATGCCTCAACTACCTGATTCAGGGATGGGTTAATTACTTTAAAATCGCGGACATTGGAGAATACGCTAAAAAGATGGATGCCCATATACGCCGAAGATTGAGAGCGTGTCGATGGAAAGAGTGGAAGAAAACCACAACCAAGTATCGCAACCTTAAGAAACTTGGTATCTGCCCGAACGACGCTTACAGAATAGCAAATACCCGAAAGGGATATTGGCGTTCATCCAATAATCCAATCATAAATAGAGCCCTAAATAATAAATACTGGGAGAAACAAAATTTAAAAAGTCTCTCCCAAATCATTTTAAAACCATAAAACTTTCGAACCGCCGTATACGGAACCGTACGTACGGTGGTGTGAGAGGTCGACTAGTCAATTAATGGCTAGTCTCCTACTCGATAAAAAATAGAGAGAGATTGACCAGTCTTCTAAGAAGAAAATCCTGCTTTATAAGGAATAATAGTAAAAAGAGAGATATCCTTCTTTTTGTTTATTTCTATTTACATAAATTTTCGATATGGTATAACTAGTTTGAATGAATGGGGCTGGCTGAAATTATTAATAGTCGAAAGTTAAAGTTGGTGATCATATGCATAATGTTTATGTCGCTAAATAGTACAACTATAAAGGCAGATAGTATTACAGAAGATGAACGTTCTACATGGATATGGAATCCGTGGATACTTGTAGATAACGAAACCAGTACATTGCAATTTTTAGAAAGTAAACGAATAAACAAAGTTTATTTACAAATTGATTATGAAATGTCGAGAAGCGTTTATCGAAGCTTTATTGAAAAGGCTACCGCAAAAAACATCCAAATATACGCACTTGCTGGGGAAGCCTATTGGATTACAGAGAATTGCATTGAGTATCAAAATCAACTTATGAATTGGCTAGAGCTTTATCAACGTGAAGCAACAGAGGCGCAACGTTTTTTAGGAATTCATCTAGATATTGAGCCATATGATACAAATATTTGGTCTACAAAACAAACAACCGCGATTCAAACCTATCAACAGTTAGTTATACATGCCAAAAAGAAAGCAAGGTCATTAAAATTACCTCTAGAATTAGATATACCTTTTTGGTATGACGAAATTTCATTTGAGACTAAATATGGTAAAGGCATTTTATCTGAATGGTTAATTAATTATTCAGATGGTGTGACGATAATGGCTTATCGAGATAATTCACAGGACATTATACAAATCGTAAAAAATGAAATTGAATATGCTAAACGAATGGACAAAAAAGTTGTTGTAGGTGTTGAATCTTTGAAGTCAGCAGAGGGCGACTTAGTTAGCTTCTCAGAAGAAGGGGAAGCGTATATGAATCGACAATTGAACAAAATTCAAAAATATTTTTCCGGAAAACAGAGCTTTAATGGTATTGCAATCCACCATCTTGAAAGTTGGATTGAAATGCGACCATAAATATCTTATCGGCTATTTAATTAACCGAGATAAAGTTGTCTTGTAATCAGCAATAAAAAGGCATTTTTCCTTTATTTGTTCGTTGTCATAAAAGGAAATAATCTAGCTCATCACGAAAAGTTGTGGATGACATTTGTTAAAATGCCATGTTTATAGGTTGATTGGAATGAAGGCTGGACGCTCCCAGTCGGAACGGAAATTAACCACACGTTATGGTGATGAGCTAATAATCTGTAAAACTTCTTCAGCTTATGTGGGGAAAACACCCGATTTTTTCATTTTATCCTATGGTATTTTGATGGAATTTTTCGAATTTTTGATTTGTTTAGAAATTGTTTAGTTTGAACTGATATTCTTAAAAAAGGATTCTAATATGATATACTGTAAAACGTTGAAAAAGCACATAACGAAATCGAGTAAAAAGTAATATCCTACCTTTATCTTTATCTCCAAGAAGCACATATTACTAAGGAAAAAAATCTTGTATATATTCGTGTGACCGTTAACTATTTTTTATCTTCCTTCAGTAGATGTTTTGCTGCGAAAGCAAAGCGTCAGCTACAGAATGCTTGTACCTCTATGTAGAAAGTTCTAGAAGCAGTTATACTCATTTGATAAAACTAAGTTTATTTTAGGGTGGATTAGATGATTGGGTCTATACAAATTTGTTATAGCGGATATTGTATTAGCAATCATCAATTTTTTGTGGAATATATTCTTTTTAATTTTACAGTAATGGATTCCCCGCACTTCAATAAGTGAACTTAAAAATAAGAAAATCGCATGAAACTATGAAAACTATCTATTGATCATGATAGTTTTACAGAACAAACAAATATTATATTAAAAAATGTATGAGGAGTATAGGATGGACACTTTAATTAAAGCTACACAAAAAGTAAAAATTTTGAATGAAAGTAATATTATGCCGCTTTTTGATGTGTTAAAGGCAAATGTTATTCGTTCACATATGGAAATGACAGTTATTTTTTTAAAGGCAACTGTAACTGATTCCAATCAATTTAACGTGATTGAAAAATTAGAAGAACAAATTGCTCATTTTTTTGTATCCGAAGTTCGGAACACCGATATGCTTTTTAAGTTAGAGGGAAGTTTGCGATGGGGAATTTTGCTACCACAAAATGGTGAGGAAGAGGGAAGAGCGTTTTTAAATCGAATTTTTCAACTCGTAAAAAATGAGAACTTCCCTACTAAAATCGATTCAGCTTTTACATTGCAGGGAATCATTGTAGAGATTAAAAATGATCAAGTAATGTTTGAAGATTTAATAGATAAACAGTTTGAAGTTTTAAGTCAACTATCGGAACCTTGGGAAATCGAAATCGTGACGAGCTTTAAGGCACAGCCAATTAAAAGAGTGAAGGTTAGTATTTTAGAGGAAAATGCTATTTTTAGCGAAGTATTAGAATTGACAGTTCAAAAAATGATAGTAGATCACTTTCAATTGGAAACAAAAGTTTTTTCAGATGGATACGAATTTTTACAGTCAGATTGGTATTTATCTGGACATACGCATATCGTCATTATGAATGATATTTTACCTCGTAAAAATGGCCTCAATGTCTTGCACACATTAAGGCAAATGGCTAATCAAAAGAAATTTATTATTTATATGATGACAAATAGAAAATCTCAGTCAGATATGATTTACGCATATGAAAGTGGCGTTGATGAGTATTTAATTAAGCCATTTGATTTAAATTTATTTCAAGCACAATTAAAAAGAACATTTGCGAGGTTATGATTATGATTGAATTATCTATTCAATTGTTATTGTATATTATTGCTATTCTCTTAGGATTTTGTGGTGTAGCAATGATTTATTTAATTTATCAAAAAAGGAACGAAGAAAGAAAGAATCATGAGATGGAGGAGTATATACAAAATACAAAAATACTTTGGCAGGGGTACTTTTTAGGCGACGACCAATTTACTGTGACGCTAATTCCTAAAAATAAATATCAAATATTAGCGGTAGAACACATATTTTTATCGTATTTAAGAAATATATCCAATCCAACTATTCAACAAAAAATCTATACTTTTGCACAGATGTATTTAAAGGAATATTACCAAAATGAATTAAAATCCAGAAACTGGAGTAGGAAAATGAATGCCATGTACCGCATTGCTGATTTTCATATACAAGAGCTTATCGGTACTTGCGAAGTATCGATTAAACACAAACGTTCTATAGAAGTATTTCAGCTATTAAAAATATATTCTATTCTTGAAAAAGAAAAATTTATACAAGAAATATTGTTATGTAATTATTCTTTTTCAGAAAGTGAATATAAAAAGTTATTCTCATATTTAGAAGTAGAGATGCTTCAACGCCTTATGGAAAAGATGGAGAATTTACAACAAGCAGCACAATATGCATTGATTGATACAATTGCAGCAAAGGGCAGTATGGCTGTTATAGAGGGACTTGAAGAATTACTCGTAAGTGAGGATACTGAAATTCGTATTCGTACTCTTAGAGGGCTTGAAAGAATTGGCGTTATCCGAAATTTAGAGACGTATATTCCATTTGTCAATTCGTCTATATGGGAAGAAAAATTAATGGTCGCAAAATTATTTAAATATGCACCTTTAACATATACTGCCGAGCATTTAGAAAAATTGTTACAGGATAGTAATTGGTGGGTACGATCACAAGCAGCAAACACGATCATTGAAGATCCACGAGGTTATCAGAGATTAAAAGAATTCATTGCAACAACAAATGACCAATATGCAATTGATATGGCTAATGAAGTATTAGAAAAAAGGATGCGTGCAGTATGATAATACTTGACTATTTAATGTGGTTTTTTGGCGGGTTAATCATCATTTATATGCTACTAGTTATAGTAACGTATGGCCTTATGTTCTTCTTTGCCCTTTTAAAGCTACGAAAAGAATATAGGCTTGATCAAACTGAAATGGATGAAACATATATTGATGCGTTCTATTCTAAGCCAGTATCTGTAATTATACCTGCTTATAATGAAGAAGTAGGTATTGTGGATAGTATTCATTCTCTACTTAGTTTACACTATCCAGAATTTGAAATCATCATGGTCAATGATGGTTCTACTGATCGTACTCAAGAAATAGTTATTGAGCAATTTCAAATGAAAAAAATTGAAAAAGTAATAAAAATGGAAATCCTAGCAAGTCCCATTATTCAAATCTATCAATCCCAAATACACCCAAATTGTTTTTTAGTAGAGAAAGAGAATGGTGGAAAGGCAGATGCTTTGAATGTAGGTATTAATGTTGCAAAATATCCTTATTTTTGCTCTGTTGACGGAGATTCAATTTTGGAGAGTACATCTTTATTGCGTTTAATGAAGCCAATTGCCTTATCTGATGGTGAGGTAATTGCGGCAGGAGGAAATGTTCAAATAGCCAATGGAATGAACATGCAACTTGGTTCCATATTAGAAACAAACTTATCTAAAAATTATTTAGTTACTATGCAAATTATTGAATACTTTAGAGCTTTTTTGATAGGACGAATTACATTAAGTAAATTTAACTTGGTTTTAATTATTTCAGGTGCATTTAGTGTGTTTTCAAAAAAATGGGTAGTAGAAGCAGGTGGTTATACTAAAAGTATGATTGGTGAAGATATGGAACTTGTAGTAAAACTGCATCGATATATCCGTAAAAAGAAAGAAAAAAAACGTATTGAATTTGTAGAGAACCCTGTTTGTTGGACAGAGGCACCAGAAACGATGGCTGTTTTAAGGCGACAAAGATGGAGATGGCATCAAGGGTTATTGGAGAGTTTATGGAATCATAAAACAATGACTTTAAATCCGAGATATGGCGGTATTGGGTTATTATCCTTCCCGTATTTTTGGCTCGTAGAAGGTTTAGGGCCGATTATTGAACTAGGTGGGTATATTTATATTGTTTGTGCTTTTTTCTTAGGTGATATCTATTATGAGATAGCCATTTTGCTACTTTTAACATTTGTACTTTATGGTGTTGTATTTTCAATGATGGCTGTGTTATTTGAAGCATGGAGCAAAAATAAAACGTTCAAGGTTGCTGATTTAATACGTATGATGTTATTAAGTTTCACAGAAATTTTTTGGTATCGTCCCATTACACTCATTTGGCGCTGTGAAGGTCTTTTAAACTTTTTAGTAAGAAGACGAGAGTGGGGCAAAATGGATCGTAAAGGTATTTCAAGCAAGGAGCAAGAATCGATATGAAACGTATTTATTTGGGAATAATAGTAGTGCTATTACTTATAGTGATACCAATAGCTCTTTGGTTTGTGTCACCTAATAAACAACTGAATGTTGCAATTATTGATAAAACAGTGAAGGATGATTCATATCGAGAGCATTTAGGGTTAACTTGGCTATTAAATTATTTGAAGTACGAACATAAAGAAGACCAATATGATGAGTCCGAAGATTATTTTGGTACAATTCCAGATGTAAAAAATAACAGTGTGTCTACTTCTGAAATGCCAAAAGATTACAAAGGTTATGATGCAATCTATTTAGCAGATACGTATGGTGTCTATGAAGATGATCTTAACCCAAAGCAAGAAAGATTGGGGGCACGATCAAAGAAAATTGTTGGTGGATTAGAATCGCAAGAATGGGATGCTATTATGAAACGTTTAACTAGTGAAGAAAAAAGTTTATTTATAGCAGAATTTAACTCTATTGCATCACCAACATCTCCAGAAGTTCGAAATCAAGTGCTAGAGTATTTGAAAATAGATTGGACTGGCTGGATTGGTCGCTATTTTGAAGAATTAGACTATAGAAAAAATAATGAAATACCACAATGGGTTGTTGATAAATTTATGGATGACTGGAAATATGAAGGTGGGGGCTTCATATTAGTGAATGACTTTACAGATGAGGTTATTGTTTTAGAATTCAATAAACATATTGATAAAGAAGGTATTTATCTTAACTTCACTAAAGAAGGACAAAAGTTCTTGGATGTTTCATCAAGCCCTCGTTATGATTACTGGTTTGATATTGTTACCGCGGAAAATGAGCAAGATGTTTTAGCGAATTATGAGTGGAGTTTAACGAATGAAGGTAAAAAATTCTTAAATGAACATGATATTCCTCTTTCATTCGCAGCTGTTGTTTCAGGTGAACAAAAAAACGCTACGAATTATTATTTTGCAGGCGATTTTAATGATATGAATAAAGTGCCATTTTTCTATAAGATGAAAGGGCTAGCATCAGTCTATAAAGTTTTACAACATTTTTCAGATGAAGATTTTTATTGGTCAGCCTATGTACCGATGATGAAGTCTATTTTGGAAGAGTTCGAGAAAAAAGAAGTTAAGCAGAAAGCTAACGATTCAGCAACAAATAAATTAGGGTATAATGCACGTATTAATGATCAAACATTTGAAATCTTAAAAGATGGACAGTGGGAAGCGATCACCCTTAAAGGTGTTAATCTGGGGATGGCAAAACCCGGTTATTTCCCTGGAGAGGCAGCCATTACGGAGGATGAATATTATCGTTGGTTCCAACAGATTGGTGAAATGAATGCCAATACAATTCGAGTCTATACGTTACATCCACCTGGCTTTTATAGAGCTTTGAAAAGATATAATGAAGAAGCAGAAAACCCTTTATATGTACTACATGGAGTGTGGATTGAAGAAGAAGGTTTAGAGGAAACTTTAGATGCTTATGACCCTGCAACGCTTGAGAAATTCCGAGCAGAAATGAAAACCCTTGTAGATGTTATTCACGGAAATAAATATGTAGAACACGAAGTAGGACATGCTTCTGGTTATTATGATACGGATGTTTCTCAGTATATAATTGGTTGGGTTGTTGGTATCGAATGGTACCCTCATATGGTAAACGGAACAAATGAAAAGCATGCAAATATTGGACAATATGATGGTGTTTATTTCGAAACGAAAGATGCTTCCCCATTTGAATATTGGCTTGCAGAGCAAATGGATTACATTACGCAATATGAGCAAAATAATTATGGCTGGATGCACCCTATGAGCTTTACAAACTGGGTTACAACAGATTTATTAGATCATCCATCTGAGCCGAATACAGATGAAGATATTGCAAGTGTTAATCCGAATGTCATTTATACAAAAGGGTTAGCGAAACAAACGGGTCAATTTGCATCGTACCATGTGTATCCATACTACCCAGATTTCTTTAACTATGATCAAAAATACTTGTCGTATGTGGATCATCGTGGAGAAAAAAATAGTTATGCAGCTTATTTAGCAGATTTACACGCTGCACATCGTATGCCGATATTAATCGCTGAGTTTGGAATCCCTGGTTCACGTGGTTTAACTCATGATAATCCGTACGGCTGGACTCAAGGATTTGTATCAGAGCAGGAACAAGGTGAAATATTAACCCATCTGTTTGAGGATATTATGGCAGAGGATTTACTGGGCGGATTAGTATTTACCTGGCAAGATGAGTGGTTTAAACGTACATGGAATACGATGGACTATGATAATCCAAACCAACGCCCTTATTGGTCTAATGCACAAACAAATGAACAACAATTTGGTTTACTAAGCTTTGATCGGCATAAGGTACAGGTTGACGGAAATACGTCAGAATGGAAAGCTCCTCCCTTATATGAACAACAAAAAAACAAGCCTTCAATGAGCGTGGATTATGATGAAAGATACTTGTACCTTCAATTAAAAGGAGATTTACTCAATAAAACATCTTCGACTCAAATTCTATTAGATGTTATTCCGAATCAAGGAAAAGCAGCCAAATCAGATTTAAAAGGAGTAACGTTCAGTAATGGTATTGAGTTTGTTGTCGAGCTCAATAAGAATAAAGAGTCACGTATGGTCATAGACCCGTATTATGATTTCTATTCTTATTTATATGGGCATGAATTAAAGCTTATCGACATACCATCTCCAAACGTTATGAAGGAGAACACTACGTTCAGTCCGATTTACTATGCTTTAAATAAGGAGCTATACTTGCCAGAACGGGATATAACTGTACCTTTTGAAGCATATGAAACAGGCAAATTAATAGAGGGGAATGGTAATCCGGAGGCAGAGAATTATAATTCACTTGTCGATTATAATTGGAGCGACGACGGAACGATAGAATTACGTATTCCTTGGTTACTTCTTCAATCAAAAGATCCTAGTCATAAAGAATTTATAGGGGATTTTTATAAAGAAAACGGAGAAGTATCAGTTTTTGTAGATGAAATAAATATAGGTGCATTGTTTGTTAATGATAAGCATGAGGTTGTCTCTTCGTTGCCAGAGATTGAAAAAGGTGAACTTAATCAATTGCATAGTTTTACATGGGATAATTGGAATATGCCTAAAACTGAAGAACGGTTAAAAAAATCCTATGGAATTATGCAAGAAACATTTAAGAGGTTTGAATAGTGGTTTAAAGGAGAGAGAACGATTGATTCAGTGGAGAAAGCTGATCGTTGTATTAGCGATACCATTTGTGCTTTTTTGCATAAATGGTATTACTATAACAGAAGCGGAATCTTTGGTAGAGCACAAAGAAATTACAGATTTAAATAAGGAATGGACGATTACTTTTAACCATCCAATTAATAAAGAATCGATTACTAGCTCGTCAATTACGATTAAAGATGAAGCGGGAAATGATTTTCCGATTACATTAGAGATTAATAAGAATAAAGTCAAAGTGAAGCCTAAAAAACCATACGAAAACTATACGACATACACGTTAAATGTCCAAACTGATATTGAAAATGATAAATCAAAGCGTTTAAAAAATAGTTTTAAGTTGATTTTTACGACCAATTTTGCGATCGAAAATATTAAAAAAATCACGCCTTTAAATACTTCTGATTATCATGGACAGGCACTTGTAACCCTATCCTATGACGATGGCTATCGAAATTGGTATGATAAGGCACTACCACTTCATTCGAAATATAATATGCCGGGAACTTTTAATATTATCGGTAATAAATTGTACTCAGATGATGAGATTTATATGACACCATCTCAAGTATGGGTTGCACATGATTTAGGGTTAGAAATTGCATCTCATACACAAAATCATCAATTCCTAACAAAAAAATCGGTGGGCGATATTCATTATGAATTTGCTGAAAGCATAAAAACAATCGAGTCTTTACTAGGTAAAGGTGTCGTTTCAACTGTTGCGATTCCTTATTCTGATTATAATGAAGAAATACGTAAAATTGCTATGCAATATTTTGACGGTATACGTGTATTAGGTAGAGAAACGAATGTACCTAATAATTATGATCCGTACTGGCTAAAATCATATGCCATTACAAATACAACAGAATTTTCGGATGTGAAAAAGTGGATTGATAAAGCGGTTGCTGAGAAATCTTGGGTTATTATTATGTTGCACGGTATTACAGAAGAGCGATTGGAAGAGTATGAAACAACGCCAGAAATTTTAGAACAGATTATGAAATATATTAATGATTTAGGTAAAGATTCAATTTTACCAGTGAGTACAGAGGAAGGATTACAGCTCACTAAATAGGAAAGTGGAATCCAATACAACTTGAACGTAAGGAATGAAGCTAATCCTTTGAGCTACAAATTCTCTATGTAATAGTAGTAAATTGAAAAGGAACCTTAAAGTAGACACTTTGTACTTGTCTGCTTTAAGGTTTTTTATCTTTTCTGAGAACGAGGTCGGGATTATTTTTAGATTATAAATAATAATTCTGCGATTCTGTCTATTTATCAAACAGTTTATTAGAGGAACGATTTATGATAAATTACTAATATACATTCAGGGAAGACAGTTGTTTTTTTAAGGAGGACATTAAGATGAAACTAAAATTTGGTCTATTGGCAAAAATTATTATTGCTATTTTATTAGCAGTAATACTTGGAAATTTTGTGTCAGAGCCATTTGTACGTATATTTGCAACATTTAATGGTTTGTTCGGCAATTTTTTAAATTTTGTTGTACCACTTATTATTATTGGATTTATTGCGCCAGGTATTGCCCAGCTTGGAAAAGGCTCAGGGAAATTATTAGGGTTGGCAACATTCTTTGCTTATTTCTCAACAATACTGGCTGGTATAGTCGCCTTTTTCGTAGCGCGAAATGTATTGCCTAATTTCATTGCAAACGGTGAAATGGAAAGTATGAAAAATCCTGAGGAGTTTTTAGCGCAGGCATTTTTTAAAGTGGACATGCCACCATTAATGGATGTGATGGCTGCACTAATTTTTGCGTTTATTATAGGTATTGGGATGGCCGCCATTCAAAGTGATGTTATGAAACGTGGTTTTGAAGAGTTTAATGTTATCATTGAAAAATTGATAGCATTCGTTATTATTCCACTTTTACCATTCCATATTTTCGGTATCTTCTTGAACATGACATTTGGTGGTCAAGTAGCAAAAATCTTATCTGTTTTCGCAATTGTATTCGTACTAATAATTGTGATGCATTGGGTAATATTACTAGTTCAATATACAGCTGCGGGAATTTTAAATAAGAAAAACCCTCTTAAGTTACTTCGAATTATGCTTCCTGCGTATTTTACAGCATTGGGCACACAATCTTCAGCAGCGGCAATCCCTGTTACATTGCGTCAAGCACAAAAAACGGGAGCCTCAGAAAAAGTAACGAACTTTACAATCCCATTGTTTGCAACAATTCATTTATCGGGCAGTACGATTACATTAGTGACATGCTCTTTAGGTGTTATGATGATGAACGGTATGGATATAAGTTTTGCACAATATATAGGCTTTATTTTTATGTTAGGTATTACGATGGTTGCTGCACCAGGTGTCCCAGGGGGCGCTGTTATGGCAGCGATTGGTTTGCTGCAAACAATGCTCGGCTTTGATGAAACAATGGTTGCACTGATGATAGCATTGTACCTAGCGCAAGATAGCTTTGGTACAGCTACAAATGTAACTGGAGATGGTGCATTATCCATGATTGTGGATCGTTTTAGTAAAAAAACGAATTAGTACATGCTGAGTGGTGGATAGAAACGTCGGAGTGGCGGATAGAACTATCGAAGTGGCGGATAGAAGTGCCGAGGCGACGGATGGAAATGCGAGAGCGACGGAAAGAAGAGCCAAGGTGACGGATGGAACCAGAGCGACGGATAGAAGAGCCAAGGTGACGGATGGAAACCAGAGCGACGGAAAGAAGAGCTGAAGTGACGGATAGAAAAGCGAGAGCGACGGAAAGAAGAGTCGAAGCGACGGATGGAAACGTCAAAGCGACGGAAAGAAGAGCCAAGGTGACGGAAGGAAACCAGAGCGACGGAAAGAAGAGCTGAAGTGACGGATAGGAATGCGAGAGCGACGGAAAGAAGAGCTGAAGTGACGGATAGAAAAGCGAGAGCGACGGAAAGAAGAGTCAAAGCGACGGATAGAACAGTCAAAGTCGTGGATAGAAACGTCAAAATGATGGATAGAACAGCCAAAGTCGTGGATAGAAACATCAAAATGATTGATAGAATCGCTAAAGTGACAAAAAGAATAAATTAAGCTCGACATCGCCATTTAGGTAACTTGTCATAAGGAAATATGAAATATTTAAGAATAAGCAATATTGATCGCATTTGTGGTCATATTGCTTTTTTGTTTTTCTTATTTTTTCCTGTTTGATTAATTCATCTTCTGTGATGATTAATTTTCCAAGACCAAAACTATAATGAATCTCAATTTTTTGTGGGCTTGTATCTCGTTCATGAACAATAATTTTTCTTCTATTTCTTGTTTCCGATTGGAGACGAAAGAATTTGACCACATTTTTGATTTATGAGTCATACATGGCTAATTATTACATCTAGATTGTCAATTGTTACAGATTACCAATTTTTTGAATTAAACATTATTATGAAGGTAACGATAGCAAGAAAAATCTTTTAATTTTTATGTAAAAAGATTTCTATTATTCGTTACGCTCATATTAGTTTTTCTATGGTTTATTCCTTTTGTGCATAGTGTAATTAACATAGTGCACTAAATTTTATAAGAGAATACGAGGGGTGAAGAAATGAAAAATGATTTATGCATTCACTCAATTAGTAAAAGCTATCGAAAAGGTAATGTACAAGCAAACGATAACATATCGACTTGTTTTTCTGCGGGTGAAGTTGTAGCTCTAACAGGTCACAATGGTGCTGGTAAAACAACATTCTTAAACCAAATAATTGGTGTAACAAAACCAGATAGTGGTTTTATAACTTATCAGGGACATTCTTTGGTTAAAGAAACTAAAGTTGCCCGACGCTTAATATCAATGATGCCGCAGTTTCATGCACCGTTAGCTGGTGTGACATTGAGACAATCTGTTGAGTCAGTTTTAAGAATAAAAGGTGTTAGTGGATATAAAAATAAGCAATTGACTGATGACATAATTCAGGAATTGCAGATTGAGGAATGGGCAAATAAATCTGGAGAAAAATTATCTGGGGGATTGCAAAGACTAACCTCATTTGCTATGGCAGTTGTAGCACCGCCACCTATTATTTTATTAGATGAGCCTACAAATGATGTAGACCCTGTGAGAAGAAAAATCATCTGGAGATACTTGAGGAAGCTTGCGCAAAAAGGACATATTATCGTTGTAGTCACGCACAATTTGTTAGAAGTAGAACAATACACTGACAGATATCTTCTAATGGATCAAGGAAAATTAATTAAGGATTCTCCTATTAGAGAGGTGAATTTAGGGTTATCTGTATCAAACATACTAACGATAACGGTTAGTAATTCTTTGGACTTGAATGATTTTCCAGAAGCACTAGATATTGATTTTAATGATGAGGAAATGCAATATGATTTCGAGCTAACACATGAACAAGTTCCAGATGCTTTGAATTGGGTGTTAAGAAAAATCAGTCAAAAAGAAGTAGTCAACTATCGGCTTGCACCATCTTCAATAAATAATCTATACGGAGAGTTGATAAATGAAGCGTAAACTTGACATACATTTTGAAGCAATGCTAAAAAACTATAGTTTACTACAGTTTTGCGGTTTGATGCGTTGGAGTCTGATTAGGCACAAATATTTATTGCCAACTTTTAGTATAGCTCAAGCAGCTTTAGCTCTCGCCATTGTATATGGGCTTGCTTTATTGATACCGGAAATAGATGAAGTAACTTCACTATATCTATCTTCAGGTGCGATTACTTTGGGGATTATTGCTGTTGGTTGTGTTTTAGCAGCTCAAATAGTTAATACTGCTAAACAAGATGGAATTGTAAAATATCAAAAGACTTTACCTGTTAATCGTATGAGTATTCTAATTGCGGATATTATCATTTGGGGTATCGCTTCACTACCGGGAATATTTATGTCATGCTTTGCTGCTATGATTAGATTTAATATATCAATCAACGTATCTCTTACAAGTATTCTTATTACCCTGCTGGCACAAGTAGCAATGATTTCTATTGGCTTCGCGATAGCATATTGGCTTCCATCGAATTTTGTTGCATTGGTGACACAAATTATTATGATAGGTGGCCTACTGTTTTCTCCCATTACTTACCCTGCTGATAGACTTCCGGATTGGATGACGATTATATACAATGTATTTCCCTTTGTACCAACGAGTAATCTGATTAGGGCTACACTATTTGGCCTAGGATCAATTTCATTTGTGGATTTATTTGTGGTTATTATATGGGCACTATTTACTTTTGGATTATCATTATTTGCCCTATCGAGAAAGGAGTAAGTCAATGTGAATCAAGTCATGCTAAAAAACTTAAAAAAGTATATTAAGAATCATCTAGTGATAGACGTAGAGTATTTGTGTTTCGAACGAGGAGGAATACATGCTTTAATAGGACCCAATGGTGCTGGAAAGACTACTTTGTTGAAAAGTATTTGTGGGTTGGTTGTTGTTGATGAGGGAGAAATCTGGTTTGGTGATAATCTTGTTTCACAAAAGGATAATTATAAAAACTTACTGAAAATAGGAACGATATTTACTTCTTTAGACAGTATTTCTGAACTTACTGTTCATGAGTTATTTGAAGAACATTTTCACTATTATGGGTTAAAAAAACCTAGTTCATGGCTCCCTCTTTTGCAGCAGGTGAAATTGAATGTTTCTCCAGAAGCGGTTATTGGAAAAATGTCTTTAGGGATGAAGCAAAGGCTACAGTTGGCAGTAGCTCTAACACACAATCCGGAAATTTTAGTTTTAGATGAACCTTTTAATGGACTAGACCCTGATGGAATTGAATTAGTTAAGAACATTTTGAAATCTTTAGCAAGAACAAAAATTATATTGATAACAAGTCATACTTTCGCTGACCTAGAAGATATATCAACTGACATTGTTTTTATGTCAAATGGTAGAACGAGTGAGATGAGAAAAATTGATGATATAAATCGTATTTATGAAGGTGGAATATTAGACTATTACCACCAATTAACTGCAACAAAGTGAAAGTAGATGGAGGTGTTTATTTAATGAATTATTATCATTTTGAGATTTCTAAAATGAAGAAAATTATATTCCCAACATTTACTTTAACCTTTCTTTCACAATTGATTTTTACTTATTTTTTTGTAATCGTGGGGAAATTTGAGGAAAATGATGTAGATGATATTTTAACAAGTTACCCAGCAATACTTAGTTTAGCAAGCACAATAACTATGTGTATTATTTCAGTATATGGAGCTGTAGTAATAAGCCGTCACATTGTTAAAAATTATGTTGGTGATAATAGAAATAGAGTTTTTTTATTTCCAATAAAGCGGAGTAGATTGTATTTAATCAAGAACATAGTACTTGGATGTATCCTTGGTTTGTCTCAATTTGTAGCACTACTATTGGTCAACTTAATTTTTTCAATAGGAGAAACTGTTTTTCCAATACTGGGTAAACCAATTAAAAGTTATTGGGTGGATTTTATTTTTGTTGCTGTAGTTTGTGTACTATTAACTTTATCAATCGTCCTCTTTTCTAGCTTTATTGGTATTTATTTTTCATCAACAATGTATACAGTAATTACTAGCATTATTTCTATTGTTGTATTAGCTAACGTTTCTGCACTGTCGTTGATAAACTTTCAATTTGCCGCATCCGTAGGAGCTTCATGTGTATTATTGGCTATGCTTCCTATACTTCGTTATGTTGGTAAAAGAATAGATGAAAGCGAGACTATATAACGAACTTTATTAGTAATGTTTTTATCGCTATTAGATCTTGCTATATTAGTGTTATGTTTCTTGTTCGGAATCAAATGCACCTTTTCAGAAGAAACAAAAAATAGATAATCACTCGACCTTAATAGCCAAAATTTTGAGGTCGAGTGATTATCTATTAAAAATATTTTGGTTAAGAATAGATTGTCATAAAGTTAATAGATATCAAAAAGTACAATACTTACAAAATACTTCTTGTTTTCAATCCAATGCTTATATAAACCACCATTCTTTTCAACTAAAGCATTTATACTTCTAGCACCTATTCCTTCATTTTGACGATCTCTTCTAGATTTTGTTTCTAAGGGATCGAAAGTATTAGATATATCAATCAAGAGGTTTCTATTGAACTGCTTGATTACTAGAAATATTTCTTTGTCTTCACTTTTTTTTATTCTAATGCAAGCTTCTAATGCATTGTCGACTAAGTTTCCAATTATTATTGCAAGAATATCGTTATCAATACTAATTTTTTCTGATAGAAAGATCTTAACTTTGAAATCAATTTGTTCCTTTTTAGCAATTGATATTTTCTCATTCAATAAATAATTTAGCACACTGTCGTTAGTGTAAAAATTTGATTGTTGGTTTAGTCCTTCAATGGAACTCATCAAATAATCTTTTGCTTCCTCGGTAGCTTCACGATCAAGTAGACCTAATAAAACGAGAAACTGATTCTTTAAATCATGTTTTATAGCTTTGATATTTAGTTGATTTTTTTTAACTTCTTCAATATATTTTATTTCTGATTCAAGTGCCTTTTTTTGGATTGAAATATGATTTATTTTTCTTAAGTGTTTGATTAGACTATTGTACAAATACAAAACACATATGTTCATAAATAAAATACCCGGTACTACCAAAAACTCAATTAGTTGTGAGTTCATGTTGATGTTTATCTCGGATAATAAGAAGCCTAACAAAACAATTATCGAAATAACAGGGATTGAAATTAGAGCAAATAATGCAGAAATATTAATGGATTGAAAAAGATTGTCTTTTTGAAGAAATAAGATTTTAATTCCAGAAAATATTAGTATTCCAAAAATCGTTGTAAAACTAGTAGTAATAATAATGAAAATGGTATTATTTGAGTAATAGACGGTTGATGAGAATAAATTTTTGAATAATGCAAGAGACAGTGATTCGCATATGAAGTTAATTGATAAAAGAACTATTGTCCAAAAAAAAGTTTCTTTAATGGGAACATCATGTTGCTTAGCGATTATCAATATCAATGAAACTGTTAGTAGGATATTAACGAAGGGCAAAAAAGTTCCATTAATAATGAAGGAACTTCCTACAGTCAGGAAAAGAAGTAGGATAATTAACAAATTTAGTTTACTAAATAATTTTTTGGACGTAGACCAGCTTGAGAAAAAAAGTTAAGTAAGAAAATATAAGTTACAAAGCTTAGTAGTCGAATAAATATATTGATTATCATACTATGTCCCTTAATTTCATTAGTATTTTATCTCGAGCGGTTTCTTTATATTTTCTACTCATTGGTATTTCAATAGAATTATTGTTATCTTTTTTTAATATCAAGAAATTGTTCCCGATTTCTTTGATATATTTTACATTAACTATAAAAGACGTGTGTACTTGAACAAAACAGTCATTAAGTTTAGATAGAATCGTAGTGGTAGACATATTAGAGACATAATCTTCACTTAACGTACGAATAATAACTTGGCGACGATTTTTCTCGAAATAAACAAGATCATTTATTTTGAGGCTATAAGATATTTTATTATAGGAAAAAATGAACCTCTCTTCTCTTACATCTAGATATCTCATTACTCTATCCAAAACTGGAAATAAGTTCTCTTTAGTTACAGGTTTGATTATGTAATCAAAGGTTTGTACCTTAAAGACGTCCTCCATATACTCTTTGTAATTAGTTAAAAATATAATAGGAACATTTAAATTGTTTTGGCGAATTATTTCAGCAAGATCAATACCTGTAGTATTAGGAAATTCAATATCTAAAATAAATAAATCAAATTCAGTTTTTTTCATATGTCTGATTAGCTTTTCAGGGTAATAGAAAACATTGGACTCAAATAATTTTTGATTATATTGTATTAACAATTCTTCTACTGCATCCGCCATTTGGGGTATATCATCACAGATAGCTGTCTTAATCATAATTATCCCTCCAATTACAATTGTATTGCTTTTAACTCTTTTAAGCAATTTGATATAGTAAAGTGTCGTTTTTGTGCCCCATGTTAAATGGACCGCCGAAAAAGGGGAAGCCCGGAAAGAATCATCAAAGCGACGGATAGAAGTGCCGAGGCGACGGATGGAAATGCGAGAGCGACGGATGGAAGAGCCAAAGTGACGGATGGATATCAAAGCGACGGAAAGAAAGGCAAGAACGACGGAAAGAAACGCCAAAGCGACGGAAAGAACAGTCAAAGTCGTGGATAGAACAGCCAATCTGACGGAAAGAAACACATAAACCCAAAAAAATCGCCGTAGCTGGCGATTTTTTTATTGGAATTGAGAAAGGCGTGAAAAGAAGTTCGTAACAAAATTTAAAAATATTTTTTCTGATGGTGCAATTTCACGATTTACGGGTGAAATGATGCCGACTGTTCTTGGAATCGTAGGTGATGTAATCGGCACCTTTACTGTGAAGCGGGCAGCTGAATCATACAGGGAGCTTTCTGGTAATAAGCTGACCCCAATGCCTGCAGCGACAAGCCCCTTTAGTGCATCTAAGTCTTCACCCTCGGAGATGATGTTTGGCGAGAAGCCGGCAGCTCGACAGGCATCCATGGCTACTTTATGTAATATGTATCCATCTGGGAATAGCACAAATAAATCGTTACGTAAATCAGCTAGTTGAATACTTTCCCTTTTAGCTAGTGGATGTTTTGCTGGTAGTAAAGCGGCGATATTTTCAGTAAACAAAATAGTTGATTGAATCGCTTCATCTTTCGGTGGAAGAGGGCCTAAAAATGCTAAATTTAATTCTCTATTTTTGACTGCATCAATTAAAAAGCGATAGGAGCCTTGACGGAGCTGGAATTGCAAATCTGGATATTCACGTTTGAAGGCTGAAATAACAGTTGGCAATACATAGCTAGCCAAGCTTGTTGGAAAACCGATTTTTATCGTACCTTTAGCCGGATCTAAATATTCTTCTACTTGCTTTGCGGCAAAATCAATGGCTTTCAGAGCGGTAATTGTGTGCTCAAGAAACGTTTTTCCAATCGGTGTCAATTTAACATTTCGTCCTACCCGTTCAAAAAGTGGTGTGCCTAATTCATCTTCTAGATTAGCAATTTGTCGGCTAATTGCAGATTGAGCAACATGAAGATGTTCAGCAGCCTCAGAAATGTGTTCACGTTCAGCAACTTCAACAAAATAACGTAATTGACGTAACTCCACTAGATATTCACCTCTATTAATCGAAAAATACGATTGATTATACCTCAATTATATACTATTTAAGATGAAAAATGATTGTAAATAAAACAGATGTCTCAATCAATTAAGTATTGGCAAGAAAGGGTCTGCGCTATAACGAAGGGGTGATTTCCGTTACAGCTGGGCGCTTTGTTGCTGACGCTTCGCTTTCGCACAGAAAACATTTGTTGCTGACGCTTCGCTTTCGCACAGAAAACATTTGTTGCTGACGCTTCGCTTTCGCACAGAAAACATTTGTTGCTGACGCTTCGCTTTCGCACAGAAAACATTTGTTGCTGACGCTTCGCTTTCGCACAGAAAACATTTGTTGCTGACGCTTCGCTTTCGCGCAGAAAACATTTGTTGCTGACGCTTCGCTTTCGCGCAGAGCAAAGCTTCCTGGGGGTGTCCGATGAGCCGCTTGGGCCTACACGATGTAGGTCACGAAGGCGTTATCACAGGACGTGATGCTCTTAGCCTTTGTTCCTCTATCGCTGATCCCCAAGTAATCGTCCAGCCTCCACTCCAATCAACGTATATACATGGCATACGTTTTTATTACTAATGTCATCCCTGAATCTTTGTAATAAGCAGAATAAGATTCCGATAAAATCTTACGTCCCTTATTTCTTTCCCTTAATTGATTCCATTCTAATGAAAAAGGTTATAGTATAGATATTGTTATTTATGCATAACTGTCACAAAACCGCTACAATTAACGCTTCCTGCGAGGTTTCCACTATGATGCTAGATGAAATCAATTCTCAATTAGAACTTATTTATTGAAAATGAAGGAAGTCGATTCTCATTGTCAATAATGATTGGCAATAATCTGAAAATGCTTACAAAGTCTTTGTTTTTAGGGATTATATCAGAAGAGAATGAAAGTGATTGAAATGGTTTGCATAGAGAACGATTTTCAGTTAAGATTAGAATGATGATAATTAAGGAATGGTTCACCATTCACTGAACACACTATGGAGGTATTTTCATGTCAACTTTAGTTATTAAAGATCTTCACGTTGAAATCGACGGGAAAGAGATATTAAAAGGCGTAAACCTTACTATCAATACAAATGAAATTCACGCAATTATGGGACCAAACGGAACTGGTAAATCTACACTAGCTTCTGCAATCATGGGTCACCCTAAATATGAAGTAACTTCTGGTACAGTTGAACTTGATGGCGAAAATGTACTTGAAATGGAAGTAGACGAGCGTGCTCAGGCAGGTCTATTCCTAGCAATGCAATATCCTTCTGAAATCGCTGGTGTAACAAATGCTGATTTCTTACGTTCAGCTATTAATGCACGTCGTGAAGAAGGCGATGAAATTTCACTAATGAAATTTATCCGTGAACTAGATAAAAACATGGAATTCCTTGAAATGAATGAAGATATGGCACAACGTTATTTAAACGAAGGTTTCTCTGGCGGTGAGAAAAAACGTAACGAAATTCTTCAATTAATGATGATTAAACCAACTATCGCAATTTTAGATGAAATTGACTCTGGTCTTGATATTGACGCACTTAAAGTTGTATCAAAAGGCATCAATGCAATGCGTGGAGAAGGCTTCGGCTGCTTAATGATCACTCACTACCAACGCCTACTTAACTACATTACACCAGACCATGTACACGTAATGATGCAAGGTCGTGTTGTTAAATCAGGTGGCGAAGAATTAGCACAACGTTTAGAAGCAGAAGGCTATGACTGGATTAAAAAAGAATTAGGTATCGAAGAAGAAACAGAAGAACAAGAAGCATAAGAGGGAGGACGAACTAGCATGACAGTGGAACTTAACTTGCCTGTAACAGTACAGGACGTGCGCTCGTTCTCAGAAGCAAATGGTGAACCGGCTTGGTTTACAGAGCTTCGCGCGGCAGCACTAGACAAAGTAACTGGTTTAGATTTGCCAAAACCAGACAGAACAAATATTACAAAATGGGATTTTGTGAATTTCCCAACTCATACAGTTGACAGTGAAGGATTCGCTTCACTTGATGCATTACCAGAAGAAGCAAAAGGCTTAATTGATTTTGAGGCACAAGAAAATCTTTATATTCAACGCAATAACACACCAGCTTTCATTAAAACATCACAGGAACTTGCTGATAAAGGTGTTATTTTTACAGATATTTTAACAGCAATTCGTGAACATGATGAGCTTGTTAAAAAGTACTTTATGACAGAAGCAGTAAAAGTTGATGAGCATAAGCTAACAGCGCTTCATGCGGCACTTGTAAATGGTGGTGTGTTCGTATATGTACCGAAAAATGTAATTATCGAACAGCCGCTTCAAGTAGTATTCTTAAACGATAACGCAGAAGCTTCTTTATATAACCACGTGTTAGTTGTAGCTGAAGCAAATTCAGCTGTAACGTATGTTGAAACATATATTTCAACAGTTGAAGAAGCAAAAGGTCAAGCAAATATTATTGCAGAAGTAGTAGTGCAAGATAATGCACAAGTAACTTACGGTGCTGTTGATGTACTTGCTAAAGGATTTACTACTTATGTTAATCGTCGCGCTCGACTAGCTCGTGATGCGAAAGTAGATTGGGCTCTTGGCTTAATGAATGATTCAGATACTATTTCTGAAAACATTTCACATCTAATTGGTGACGGTTCTCATGCTGATACAAAAACAGTAGTTGTTGGTCGCGGTGAACAAAAACTTAACTTTACTACTGAAGTTCGTCACTGGGGTAAAAACTCAAACGGTCATATCTTAAAGCATGGTGTGATGAAAGACGCAGCACAATCAATCTTTAACGGTATTGGCTACATCGAACACGGTGCAACAAAAGCTGATGCACAACAAGAATCACGTGTATTAATGCTTTCTGAAAAAGCTCGTGGCGATGCAAATCCAATTCTATTAATCGATGAAGACGATGTAACAGCAGGACACGCAGCATCTGTTGGTCGAGTTGATCCACTACAACTGTACTACTTAATGAGTCGTGGTATCTCAAAAGCAGAAGCAGAGCGCCTTGTTATCCATGGATTCCTTGCGCCAGTTGTTACGCAATTACCAATTGAGGGCGTTCAAAAGCAACTGACGGAGGTTATTGAAAGGAAAGTTCGCTAATGATGAATAAAGACATTAAAAGCTATTTCCCAATTTTAAATCAGGAAGTAAACGGTCATAAGCTTGTTTATCTTGATAGTGCAGCCACTTCTCAAAAACCTATTCAAGTGATAGAAGCAATGAAGCATTATTATGAATTCGATAATTCCAATGTTCACCGTGGTGTGCATACATTAGGAAATCGTGCTACTGACAAGTATGAAGGAGCACGTGAAAAGGTTCGTAAGTTTATCAATGCTACATCAACACAAGAAATTATCTTTACTCGTGGTACTACAACCGCTTTAAATACAGTGGCAGGAAGTTATGGTCGTGCTAATGTTGCTGAGGGTGATGAAATTGTCATTACTCATATGGAGCACCACTCTAATATTATTCCTTGGCAGCAGCTAGCAAAGGAAAAAAATGCAACGCTGAAATACATTGAACTTGAAGCAGATGGCACACTTAACTTGGAGAAGGTACGTGCGACTATTACGCCTAAAACAAAAATTGTGTCGGTGTCAATGGCTTCAAACGTATTAGGAACGATTAATCCAATTAAAGAAATCGCTCAAATTGCACATGCTAATGGTGCTGTAATGGTAGCTGATGGGGCACAAGCAGCACCACATATGAAAATCGATGTCCAGGATTTGGATGTAGATTTCTTAGGATTCTCAGGGCATAAAATGTGCGGACCAACAGGAATAGGTGTACTATATGGTAAAAAGGAACACCTTGAAAAGATGGAGCCAATTGAATTTGGTGGCGAGATGATTGACTTTGTTGGACTTTATGACTCAACGTGGAAAGAATTACCGTGGAAATTTGAAGGTGGAACGCCTATTATTGCAGGTGCAATAGGTTTAGGAGCCGCTATTGATTTCTTAACTGAAGTTGGGCTTGATCATATTGCGGAGCATGAGCATAAGCTTGCAGGCTACGCGATGGATCAGCTTGAAACAATTGACGGACTTAAAATTTTCGGCCCGCGTGATCCAATGAAGCGTTGTGGACTTGTAACGTTTAACCTAGACGATGTACATCCACATGATGTGGCAACGGTTCTTGATATGAGCGGTATTGCTGTTCGTGCAGGACATCATTGCGCTCAGCCACTAATGAAATGTCTTCAACAAGTAGCAACAGCGCGTGCAAGTTTCTATCTGTATAATACAGAGGAAGATATTGACCGCCTAGTTACAGGGTTACGTTCTGCGAAGGAGTATTTTGGCGATGTCTTTTAATAATTTAGATCAACTATATCGTTCAGTCATTATGGATCATTATAAAAATCCTCGTAATAAAGGATCGATTGAAGAAGATGCTGTAACGATTGATATGAACAATCCAACTTGTGGTGACCGTATTCATTTAACGCTTAAAGTGACTGACGGTATTGTAGAGGATGCGAAATTTGACGGTGAAGGCTGTTCAATTTCGATGTCGTCTGCATCAATGATGACACAACTTATCAAAGGGAAAAAGGTTGAGGAAGCATTAGACCTTGCTGATATCTTTTCTAAAATGATGATGGGTGAAGACTATAGCGAAAAATATGACCTTGAGGATGTTGAAGCACTACAAGGTGTTTCACAATTCCCTGCACGTATTAAATGTGCGACGTTAGCTTGGAAAGCGATGGAAAAAGGCGTAAAGTAATAATTTTATCCCAAACAAACACTTGAATAAAAGCAATAGTACATGTTTTCATTCAGGACGAGGGGTTTCGTTTTAGACTAGATAAATAACAATAATTCATGAACGGAGGAGAAACAATGGCTAAAAAAATGCCTGATATTGGCGATTACAAATACGGATTCCATGACAAGGACGTATCAATTTTCCGTTCAAAACGTGGTTTAACTGAAGAAATCGTCCGTGAAATTTCAAATATGAAACAAGAGCCTGAGTGGATGCTTGAATACCGCTTAAAAGCACTTGAAACTTTCTATACAAAACCAATGCCGCAATGGGGTGGCGACCTAGGAGACTTAGATTTTGATGAAATTACGTACTACGTAAAACCATCAGAAGCTACACAAAAATCTTGGGATGAAGTACCTGATGAAATCAAAGCTACTTTCGATAAATTAGGTATTCCAGAAGCAGAACAAAAATATCTTGCTGGTGTATCTGCTCAGTACGAATCTGAGGTAGTGTATCACAACATGAAACAAGATCTTGAAGACCTTGGTATTGTGTTCAAAGATACAGACTCAGCTTTACGTGAAAACGAAGATATTTTCAAACAGTACTGGGGTAAAGTGATTCCTTACACTGACAATAAATTCGCTGCATTAAACTCAGCTGTTTGGTCAGGTGGATCATTCATCTATGTACCACCAGGTGTAAAAGTGGAAACACCATTACAAGCTTACTTCCGTATTAACTCTGAAAACATGGGTCAATTCGAACGTACGCTAATTATCGTAGACGAAGGTGCTCACGTACACTACGTTGAAGGTTGTACAGCTCCTGTTTACACAACAAACTCTTTACACTCAGCAGTAGTAGAAATTGTTGTACGTAAAGACGCATACTGCCGCTATACAACGATTCAAAACTGGGCGAACAACGTTTACAACCTAGTAACAAAGCGTACAGTTGTTGAAGAAAACGGTACGATGGAATGGATCGATGGTAACATCGGTTCTAAGTTAACAATGAAATATCCAGCTTGTATCCTTAAAGGTGAAGGCGCTCGTGGTATGACATTATCAATCGCGCTAGCAGGTAAAGGGCAACACCAACATGCAGGTGCGAAAATGATTCATATGGCACCAAACACATCTTCAACAATCGTTTCGAAATCGATTGCAAAACAAGGTGGTAAAGTAACATATATGGGTCAAGTTCGTTTCGGCCCTAAAGCAAGTGGTGCACGTGCGAACATTGAATGTGACACGTTAATCATGGATAACCAATCTACTTCAGATACAATTCCTTACAACGAAATCTTAAATGATAATGTTTCTTTAGAGCATGAAGCGAAAGTTTCAAAAGTATCAGAGGAACAATTATTCTACTTAATGTCTCGTGGTATTTCTGAAGAAGAAGCGACAGAAATGATCGTAATGGGCTTCATTGAACCATTCACAAAAGAATTACCAATGGAATACGCAGTAGAAATGAACCGTCTGATCAAGTTTGAAATGGAAGGTTCAATCGGATAAAACTTCAAAAACCCGTCACAGCAATGTTTGTGACGGGTTTTTTTATGTCTTTTTTTAGGAGGAATAGCCTTCTCGGATTTAAAAAAACAAGAATTGATGCTAAGAATAAAATTCAATAAATAGTACTATCAACGTCACCTTACGCTGTGATTCTCCTTTTGCATATGTCATCTCATAATCGCCTGTTCGGTGTGAAAAATCATTTTCGATAATCGAATTAAGTTTTTAGAAGCCATCCAGCTGCACCGAGACCCTAGAGCGAGCAGGTAGAGGAACGAAGGCTAAGAGCATCACGTCTTGTGATAACGCCTTCGTGACCAACATCCTTTTGGCCCAAGCGGCTCATCGGACGCCCCCAGGAAGCTTTGCTCTGTGCGAAAGCGAAGCGCCCCCCAACAAAGCGCCCAGCCGGAACGAAGATCAACCACACGTTTTGATGATAATCCTATATTTTATCGCATAAACAAGGGAATTATCCATATTTCCCTTGTTTATGAGCTATGTTTTTTTATGATACGTTTATATTTCGTTAGAAAGTGTGTGCTATGATAATGTACATAGAGGAGGGAGTCACATGATTCGAGTTGGATTAACTGGTTGGGGTGATCATCCTTCACTTTATAGTGGAGTGACTGCCTCAAAGGAAAAATTATTCGATTATACAGGTCATTTTTTAACGGTAGAAGTAGATACTTCTTTTTATGCCATACCTTCGATAGAGAATGTTCGGAAATGGTGTGTAGATACGCCAGAAAATTTTCGTTTTGTTGTGAAGGCTTATCAAGGGATGACTGGTCATTTACGTGGGGACATACCATTTGAATCGAAGAATGACATGTTTAATGCCTTTATCGAATGTGCTAATGAATTTAAACGTCATGGGAAGCTAGCGATGATACTAGCACAATTTCCACCATGGTTTGATTGTCAGGCCAAAAATGTTCAATATCTTTTGTATATTAGGCAGCAGCTCAAAGGCTTTGACGTAGCTATAGAGTTTCGCAATCGGACATGGTATGCGGACAATGTAGTGCAGCAAACGATGGATTTATTACGAGAGCATCAATTTATTCACACTATTTGTGATGAACCACAGGCTGGCGTAGGCTCTGTACCATTTTATCCTACTGTTACTGCGACTAAGGCACTTGTACGTATTCATGGACGTAACATTCATGGGTGGCGCAATACTGGTAATGCCGAAAACTGGCGCAAGGTTCGTTTTTTATATGATTATAATAGTGAAGAATTACAGCAGCTTGGTCAGCATGTGAAACGTCTCCAATCAGAGGTACAGGATCTGTATGTATTATTCAATAATAATTCAGGGCTCCATGCTGCTAAAAATGCAAAGGAGTTACAAGGGATTTTAGCGATTAGAGATGTAGGATTAGCGCCTAAACAATTAAACATGTTTGAAGGGGAACTATAATGGAATTTATTCTTTTAGCGATTATTGCATTATTTTCAGGGTTAATTGGCTCATTAGTTGGGCTCGGTGGAGGAATTATCTTAGTCCCTGCAACATTATTCATTGGATTAAATCTAGGGATGATTCCAGATATGACTCCCCAAAAAGTGGTTGGTTTATCTGTTGTCATGATGATTTTCACTGGTCTTGCCTCTACGTTAAGCTTTATGAAATCGAAAACAGTTGATTATAAAAGCGGTTTTATATTTTTCATAGGGAGTATTCCTGGGACAATGCTGGGGGCATGGGTAAATAAGGGATTAGATTTACCATCATTTAATTTATATTTTGGTATTTTATTGATCATTTTAGCGACGATATTACTTGTACGTGATCGATTGAAACCTGTAAAATGGTTTGTAAAAAATGGTGTGCAACAGGAATTCACGGATAATGAAGGAAATACTTTTGTATACGGCTATCCAATTTGGTTTGCCATTATATTAACATTTGGCATAGGCTTTGCCTCTGGATTATTTGGTATCGGTGGGGGCTCGATGATGGTGCCTGCTATGATTATTTTATTTTTGTTCCCACCACATGTGGCAGTGGCAACATCGATGTTTATGGTATTTCTATCGTCGCTTGTTAACTCAGCGAGTCATATTTATTTAGGGCATGTACCATGGCTCTATACAATACCAGTTATTCCAGGAGCTTATATTGGGGCAAAGCTTGGGGCAGCATTAAACAAAAGAATTAAATCGGATACTCTTGTAGTAGCACTTCGAGTTATTTTGTTGTTATTGGGAATTCGTTCTATTATCGAGGGTTTATTGTCAACTTGATTGGAAGTGTCTAGAAATCGACTTTATACAGACATTAAGGTCTGATGAGTTTATAGCACTTATACAGAAACAGAAGCTATTTTAAAGATGAGGTGGCTTTTATGCAGGAAAAAATTCATATTTTTCATACGAATGATTTGCACAGTCATTTTAAGTATTGGCCACGAATGCAAAGCTATGTGAAAGAGATGCGTAGCGGGCTTACAAACCTGGGGGAAACAAGTTATTTATTTGATGTCGGAGATCATTTAGATCGTTCAAATATTTATACAGAAGCAACAGTCGGTAAGGGCAATGTGATGTTATTGAATGAAGCTGGCTATGACGTAGTGACAATTGGTAATAATGAAGGGATAACATTGTCCCATGAGGAGCTATATCATCTGTATGATGAAGCAGCTTTTGATGTTGTCGTTGCTAATGTGTATGCCTCGCAAGGAACAAATCCAGCGTGGATGAAGCCGTATGTTGTATTAACAACTGCTCATGGTACAAAGCTTGCAGTTATTGCAGCCACTGCTATGTTTGAAATTTATTATAAGGAATTAAACTGGGAGATGAATGAGGCACGAAGTACACTCATTCACTTAGCACTGCAGCTCCGTAAAGAAGTAGATATTATTGTTTGTCTGTCACATTTAGGGATAACAGAGGATGAGCTTTTAGCGGAGGAATGCCCAGAAATTGATGTAATATTCGGCTCACATACACATCATGTTCTCCCGAATGGAAAACTAGTGAATGGCGTTTTATTAACAGGCGGAGGGAAATTTGGACAATATACTGGTCATCTTGTTGTAGAATATGATAAAAAAATGAGGAAGATTGTTGAAAAAAAGGATATATTAATTCATAATAAGGACTTGCCAACTGTTCAATACGAAAAAAGTATTGTACAGTCTTTTGAGGAAGAAGGTAAACGATTACTTGATATTCCAGTATTCATCACGAAAAAATCGTACAACAAGGAATGGTTCCATCATTCGCAATTATCAGATTTGTTTGCGCAGGCCATTATAGAAAAAAGTGGAGCTGACTGTGCGTTATTTAATGCGGGTATTTTTTTAGATGGTTTACCTAAAGGAACAGTGACTGCACTAGATTTGCATCGAATCTTCCCTCATCCTATAAATTTATGTACGATTGAATTATCAGTTGCTGAAATGAAAGAGATTTTTCAGGAATCTAAAAATGAAGAGTGGCCCTATATTGAGCTCAAAGGATTAGGGTTTAGAGGCGTTATCTTTGGAAAGATGCTGACTTATGGCTTTTCAATGAATGAGGATCGTCAATTACTTATCAATGGTAAGGTTGCAGATAACGATCGAATTTACAAATTAGTAACGCTGGATTTGTTTACGTTCGGTTATTTTTATCCAAGCTTTAAATATGCGAAGAAGAAATATATTCTACCAGAATTTTTACGAAATATTATGATAGATTATGGGCAAAGATTCTTTAAGCAATAGATAAAGATGCTTTAGAATGGAATGGGGAAGAGGTCATGCGATTAATTTCAATCGATGCAGTAAAAGAAGGAATGCTATTAGGGAGAACCATTTGGAATGAGGCAGGACACCCTCTTTTAAAGAAAGACGTTGTCATTAATGCACGTATTATTCAAAGACTGCAACAATTAAATACACATTATGTATATATAAATGATGAAATTTCTGAAGGTATTGAGGTTAAGGAAACCGTTCCAACTGTTATTCGAAATAAAGCCATTTCAACCATTAAAGAGTCTTTCCAATCAATCAATGGTTTAAATTCAGTAAATGCCTCTTATGTACTTGACAAGCAATCAAAAGCAATTATTTCAATTGTAGATGAGTTATTGTCTGCAATTAGTAGTAACGATGAAATTCTAACAATACTAACAGATGCTTATTTATTTGATGAATATTTATATCAACACTCCTTTCAAGTCACTCTTTATTCGATAGCAATTGCTAAAGAGCTTGGATATTCCGCTGAGGATTTACGTTTGATTGGGATTGGCGCTTTGTTACATGATGTTGGGAAGCTGATGGTACCAATAGAGATCCTAACAAAACCAGGGCAACTAACGAATGAGGAATTTGAAACGATGAAGCAGCATACTCGATATGGTTTTGATTTGTTACGTAATTTACATTCCATATCATTGCTTGTCGCACACTGTGCCTTCCAACATCATGAACGAATTGATGGGAGTGGCTATCCAAGGGGCTTAGTTGATTTTGAAATCCATCCGTTTGCAAAAATTATTGGTGTAGCAGACGTCTTTGATGCGGTGACTACAAGTCGTGTATATCGTGAAAAAATGCTACCTTCTCAGGGCCTAGCAATTGTAGAAGCAGGCTCTGGAACTATATACGATGCACGTATTGTGCAAGCATTGAAAAAGTCTGTTGTCCATTATCCAAACGGTGTTATTTTGAAATTATCAGATGGGAGTCGAGGTATTGTATCAAGACAAAATACATCTTGTGCAGCATTACCGTGGATTCGTATTTTTGAGAAGCAAAATCAAGTATTGGCAGCTACATATGAAATTAATTTAATGGACTACCCATCCGTAACAATTGAAAGTGTTGAAGCGGATTATATACCATAGAAAATCGAATAAACATCTCCTCTTGTTCATACGTTATGGAACAGGAGGAGATTTTTTTGTTTTTCCCTCGAAAAAGGATGAAATTACGATCATATAGCAATTCTGGAAACTATCGAAAAAAGGGAAGTCGATTAAATCGTTTAACCTTATTAATTGTATGTGTTATTGTTGGTGTTTTTTTATTTATTTATCTTCTAAATGAAAGGCTTATGCCAACCTATTTAGAGTATGCTGAAGTACAAACGAACAAGATTGCCTCTTATGTTGTCAGTAATGCCACATCAAATGTTTTAGATATTAATGATATTATTGTAGAAGTATCCCCTGGTGATAACTCTAATTTGAAAATTAATACAGAAATGATTAATCGAGTTCGTGCCGAAACGGTAAAGCAAGTAAAAATGAATTTAGAACAGGCAGAGCAAGGGGAGTTATCGGATTTACCAAATCTTGATAACATAGAATATGATTACAACAAGATGAAAGAGAAGGAAGGAATTGTATTTTATGTACCTATCAGCCAGGCGGCCAATATCCCTTTACTCGGGAATTTAGGACCTAAAATTCCAGTGCGCTTCCATGTAATTGGTAATGTGCATAGTGATGTTACTTCTTCAATAGAGGAATATGGTATTAATAGTGCATTTGTGAAGATAGGAATTCATTTAGAGGTAAATGTACAAATTATTGTCCCTTTTGCTAGTAAAACCGCTATAGTTTCTCAGGATATTCCAGTAGCAATGGGCATAGTGAAGGGTAAAGTGCCAAATGTTTATTCAAATGGAGAAGGAGCAACACAGCCGTCAATTGAAGTCCCTCTTACTAATGACCAATAGAAAAGTTACTGTGATAGTTGTTGGAGTTCATATATTATGTTACATTGACAACAGTGAAGATAGTTTTATAAAAATGCATATTTTTGATAGGGGCGATATTCGTATGACATCTTGTAAACCTACAAGCAAAGATAAAGAACAACATTTAAGAAAACCAGATTGGCTAAAAATAAAACTAAACACAAATGATGAATATAAAGGGCTAAAGAAGCTCATGCGTGAAAAAAATCTGCATACAGTTTGTGAAGAAGCACGCTGTCCTAATATTCATGAATGCTGGGGTGAACGACGTACAGCAACAATGATGATTCTTGGGTCGGTTTGTACGCGTGCTTGCCGTTTCTGTGCTGTTAAAACAGGTTTGCCAAATGAGTTAGACTTAGCAGAGCCAGAACGCGTAGCAGATTCAGTAGCTATTATGAACTTAAAGCACGTTGTTATTACAATGGTAGCACGTGATGACTTAAAGGATGGCGGTGCACAAGTATTAGCTGAAACAGTGCGTGCGATTCGTCGTAAAAGTCCGCTTACATCTGTTGAAGTATTACCATCTGATTTAGGTGGCTTGGAAGAAAACCTTCAAATTTTAATGGATGCGAAGCCAGATATTTTAAATCATAATATTGAAACAGTGCGTCGCTTAACGCCAAGAGTACGTGCACGTGCAAAATACGAGCGTTCATTAGAGTTTCTGCGTTTAGCAAAAGAAATGCAGCCAGATATCCCTACGAAGTCATCTTTAATGATTGGCTTAGGGGAAACAGAGGAAGAAATTATAGAAGTTATGGACGATCTACGAGCAAATGACGTAGATATTATGACAATTGGCCAATACTTACAACCAACGAAAAAGCATTTATCTGTCAAAAAGTATTATTCTCCAATAGAGTTTGGTAAACTGCGTAAAATAGCGATGGAAAAAGGTTTCAAGCATTGTGAAGCAGGTCCACTTGTACGTAGTAGCTATCATGCTGATGAACAAGTTAACGAAGCAACAAAAGCACGTCAGTTACATGCAGAACTGTAAAAACATATGTTGAAATAGAAGGTGGTGTCCCTTTGATTAATATTGAAGGATATGAATACGAGCTTATTGAAGATTACCGAGAAGCTTTTCAAGAAGAAGTGTTCAAGGAACGATACTCAGATATTTTAGCCAGATATGATTATATTGTGGGCGACTGGGGCTATAATCAATTGCGCTTAAAAGGCTTTTTTGACGATAAAAACCAGAAAGCTACGTTCGATACAAAAATTAGTACACTTCAAGATTACTTATACGAGTATTGTAATTTTGGCTGTGCATATTTTGTTTTGCACAAATCCGGTAAGTCTATTCAACAGCCAGAAGTTGTAGTGAGTGAAGCGAGCGAAGTGACAAAGCCTGTTGAGAATGAACGACTAGCAGAATAAACTTTTCAAGCCTGATGTAATTTGCATCAGGTTTTTATTTTGTAGTGATAGGTTTTTTTATAATTGGGAATAATAATAAATGATTAAAAAATGCTTTATTTTTTTATTACCAAAAATTAGGGATGTTATTTATTGAAACGTATACCATGTATATCGGTTGATTGGAGTGGAGACTGGGCGACTCCTTGGGAATCAGCGATAGAGGAACGCAGGCTAAAATCATCACGTCCTGTGATAACGCCTTCGTGACCAACATCCTGTTGCTAACGTAGCGGCAGCAAATGTTTTATCTGTGCGAAAGCGAAGCGTCAGCAACAACAAAAGCGGCTCATCGGACGCCCCCAGGAAGCTTTGCTCTGTGCGAAAGCGAAGCGTCAGCAACAAATGTTTTATCTGTGCGAAAGCGAAGCGTCAGCAACAAATGTTTTATCTGTGCGAAAGCGAAGCGTCAGCAACAAATGTTTTATCTGCGCGAAAGCGAAGCGTCAGCGGCAAATGTTTTATCTGTGCGAAAGCGAAGCGTCAGCAACAAATGTTTTATCTGTGCGAAAGCGAAGCGTCAGCAACAAATGTTTTATCTGTGCGAAAGCGAAGCGTCAGCGGCAAAGCGCCCAGTCGGAACGGAAATCAACCACACGTTATGGTGATGGGCCTGCATTTTTTGACTTTTATACCAACCTACTTATTTTATATTAAAGGTGTGTGTTGTTTAGATGAAAAAAGCTGTATTTTTGGACCGTGATGGGGTCATCAATGAAGTCTTAACGAATCGCGTTAAATTTGTGAATAAGCCTAAGGATCTTTATTTCCTGCCGCATGTCCCGGAAGCTATAAAAAAATTGAATAAGTACTTTGACTATATATTTGTGGTAACCAATCAAGGTGGGGTTGGATTAGGGTATATGAAAGAAACGCAGCTTCAAAAAATACATGAGCACATGATGAAGGAATTGAAGAAGGAAGGGGCTACTATTCATGAAGTCGTATATTGTCCCCATAAACCAAAGTCGGGCTGTGCCTGCCGCAAGCCCAATAGTAAATTAATCGTTGATCTGGGTGAAAAGTATAATATTAATTTAACACAATCCTATATGGTGGGAGATACGGATACAGATATTATAGCAGGTAAACGAGCAGGGACTAAGGGAGTATTCTTAGGTGAGAAAGATCCACTTGCCGATGCCGTTTTTCCAGATTTAATAAGTGCTGCTGTTTGGATTATAAAGGATACAACAGCATAATTCGATGTAGCAAAGCATCATCCAAGATACGTATAAATCCATTAAAAAAGGATAATTTATTTATTGGAGGTGATGAATTTGACTAAAGAAAAACGCAATAAAAAACCGTTAGACCGAGAAGAATATGGTTATGGCTTTGATATTAGTGTAGATGATTTAGCTGTCATTGGACAAAATCAACAAGCGAAAAAGCAAAATGATAATGAAAATAAAGACAAGCCTCACAATAAGGATAATCCTGCAATTGTAAATAATAATGAGTAGAATGGCCCGATAAATGCTCTCCATTCAGGTTTAAATTTGAGATATTTACAAAAAAATTTCGCTTACCTTCTGCCGAACGGTGCACAAAGCTACTATATGCTTGCAGAAAGAGCGGAATTTTTTTGTATTGAATCTTATTATGGAAGCATAAAAAAACACCCAATCAAGGGTGTTAGTTCAATAATTCACGTAAATATTCACGTAGTTCTACTGTATCTTCTTCTGTACGATTGTATACATGTTCTAGGTAGCCCGGCTCTTCTATATCATCTGGGCCAATTATAGCAAAGCGTCCAAATTGGATATCCATGACAAGCACTTTACCAAAGAAGCGACCTGATTGCAAAATGGCTAAATCATAACGTAACTTATTTCCAGCAAAACTAACAAAGCGTGTTTTCGTATCCTCTACATCATCATATAAAAAAAAGCGTTCCATCTTTTAATCTCCTTCCAGTCCTATAGATATGGTACTATAGAAGAGAAATGACTATCAACTTTTAAAGATTTGAATGGGGGCTTTCCTTGTGTATTTTGTAGATCGTAATAAAATCACAAAAAACTTACAGTATTTAGATGGACTATTAGAAATTTTAGAGTCAGAAGATAGCTGGCTAGAAAATGATATTAAGAAATTAGCAATCGAGCGAATTGGTCACAATGTGATGGAGTCAATGATGGATGTAGGAAATTTAATGATTGACGGCTTCATTATGCGTGATCCAGGAAGCTATGAGGATATTATTGATATTTTAATCGATGAAAAAGTCGTATCTACTGAAATGGAAGCACCACTAAAAGCAGTAGTTGGCTTACGTAAAATGCTTGTTCGTGAATTTATAGATGTAGATATTCAGGAAGTTGTAAATGTGTTAACAGCGAATCTATCTGTGTTAAAGCAATTTTCACCTGCCGTGAGTAGTTATTTAACAAATGAACTAGGCCCTGTTTCAGCATTTTTGCCAGAGGATCATCAATGAAAACGTACAAGGCATATTGCTTTGATTTAGATGGTACAGTCTACCGTGGAAAGGAAGCTATTCCTTCAGCGATTACTTTTATTCATCGTTTACAACAAGCAGGAATTGAGCCATTTTACGTAACAAACAATTCTTCTAAGACAAGAGAGCAGCTGCAGGAAGCTTTAAGCGCTATTGGTGTGGAAGCACCGTTAGAGCATATTTATTCTAGTGCATTAGTTACAGCGAAATATGTAGCGTTGAATTTCCCAGGCAAAAAAGTGGCCATGTTAGGTTCTGATGGTATACGTAAAGCGTTATTTAATGAAGGCATTGAACCTATCGAGGAAGAGCCGGAAGTATTTGTTATGGGGATTGACCGAAATCTAGATTATATGGCACTTGCAAAAGCGACGATTGCCGTGCAAAATGGAGCAACGTTTATCGCAACGAATCAAGATATTAAATTTCCTACAGAATATGGATTTCTCCCGGGGAATGGGTCCTTCGCCCGATTAGTAGGTGAGGTTGCAGACGTTGAGCCCATCTACATCGGTAAACCATCACCTGCAATGCTTGAAGTCATTGCGACAGAGCATAGCTTTGCAAAAGATGAGATGGTAATGATTGGCGATAATTATGACACAGATATAATGTGTGGCATTCGTTTTGGCTGTGACACAATCCATGTTAATACAGGTGTTACCCCAACAAAGGTTGTGCTAGAAAAAGAGCAGCAGCCTACTTATGTAGTGGAAGCTTTAGTTTAATTTCTTTCAGCAGGTGTTTGGACACCTGCTGAAAGAAGTTAAAGCCTCCGGACGCAATTATGCCGAGGTATAATTGATTAGTCTATTGGGACTAAACAAAAAAAAGGATGTTATGTCGAATTTTTTGGCATAACATCCTTTTCATATGTTCAAATTTATAAGTAGAAGGTTTTTCATTACCATAAAGGGTTATCTTCGATAAATTGATAAATAGCATTCGTCAACGCTTCAGGAGAATCTGCCTCAACTAATTCACCATTGACGATTGCGTAAAATGATTCTGAACACTTTGTACAGTAACTGAGGCAGCCATATTCCAAAACGTCAATGTTAGGATCGCGCTCTAGTATTTCAAAAGTTTTTTGAGAGCCATTTGCCAAATTACTTATACAAAATTCAACCATTGGATTCATACATGTCACCTCACCAAAGTAATGCTACTCGCTTTTAAAACATTCGTCAATGATTTAAATTTATCATGAACAACAGCAAATACTAAGTGCTATATTAGGACGTAAACAAAAATAAGCTACAGGGACAAGTGATTTGTGCAAGAATAAAGTAACAGAAAACAATATATTTGGCGTATTTTAAGTAGTAAATGATGCAAATATCGTTAGAAAAGAGCAAGTTATCAGTCATTTTGTGAAAACTTTCACAAAATTGCATTCTGATATTGTGAAACTTCTCACAATCGGTTATACTCATTTGTGGATACTTTGTGAACAATTATTACAAGAGATATAAAAGGAGACTATTATGGGTAAATTAGTACTTTTAGGTGGCGGCTACGGCAATATGCGTCTTATGCTTCGATTATTACCAAACATTCCATTAGACACAGAAGTTGTGCTAGTAGACAGAGCCCCTTTCCATAGTTTAAAAACAGAATTTTACGCATTAGCAGCAGGGACTGCAACAGATAAAGAAATTCGTGTAGATTTCCCAGAGCATGAACGTTTATCGGCTGTCTATGGAGAAGTCGTTGAAATTAATCGTGTGGAAAAAGTAGTCATTCTAGAAGATGGTCAACGTATTGAATATGATGATTTAGTAATTGGTCTTGGCTGTGAGGATAAATATCATGGTGTACCAGGTGCAGAGGAGTACACATATAGCATTCAGACAATGGCGAAATCACGTTCAACATTCCAATCACTTTGTGGTTTACCAGCAGGCTCTACAGTCGGAATTGTAGGTGCTGGCTTAAGTGGTATTGAGCTTGCAAGTGAGTTACGTGAAAGTCGATCAGATTTAAAAATAAAGCTATTCGACCGTGGTCCTCGTATTTTGAAGGACTTCCCAGAAAAGTTAAGTAAATACGTGAAAGACTGGTTTGTGAAACATAATGTTGAAGTCATTGCCAATTCAAATATTACAAAAATTGAGCAAGGTAAAATTTACAATCACGAAGAAGAAATTGCACTCGATACTGTAGTTTGGACTGCTGGTGTACAGCCTGTCAAAATTGTTCGCGATTTGGGAGTTGAAAAAGATAAACAAGGTCGTCCACTTGTAACACAATATTTCAATCTTCTTGATGATGAGCATGTATATGTTGTAGGTGACTGTGCTGCTTCAGATTTACCTCCAACTGCTCAGTTAGCTGAGGAGCAAGCAGAACAAATCGTCAAAGTACTTCGCATGCGTTGGAAAGGCGAAAACTTACCTGAGAAAATGCCTGACATTAAATTAAAAGGTTTCATGGGAGCCCTTGGTAAAAAACAAGGCTTTGTATATTTAGCAGATACAACAGTAACAGGACGTATTGCTCGCTTGATGAAATCAGGATTATTATGGTATTACAAACGTCAAAATGATTAATTCGTTGAGCCTTATAAAAAGGGATTGTTTCGAAATAAATTTCGAAGCAATCCCTTATTTTTTATCCCGCATTAACGGGCAGTAATTTATCTGTACCAAAAGCGAAGCGTCAGGTACAAGAATCTCACTTCAAAATTCATCGAAAGCAAAGAAATTAGGGGGAAGATGAACGGCCCGTAAAGGCCCGATTGGTTAGGGGCAACAGGATGTTGGTCACACAAGGGTTTTCACAGGATGTGAAGGTTTTAGCTTGTGTTCATTTATCCAGTGGGGATAAAGAACCCCCACTGATTAAAGTTTCATTTTATACAGTTTCGTCTGGCGTGAAGCCTAAGTTTTCAAGTGTTGTGAATACAGGCTTTAACTGCACATAGCCTTCCCCTACAACTTCATCATTTATAAGAACAAGAGGATAGAAAAATTCATCTTCCTGAATACGTGTAGCATAATCTTGATCGCGCTCATTCTCAATTGGTCCTTCTATATCGATATAGCGAATATCATATGCTTGGTTTGGATATTTTCGATCTATGGCCGCTTGTAGCCACTCATATGTATCCTTTGAAGATGGCGCATTGACACAGCTCGCGCAAATTACTGCTGTTCCATAAATTTCAATCATCGGTTTTGTTTGTTCCATAGTATTTCCTCTCCTTGTGATTCTATATTGGATTTTTTCTGTTGCTAACATTATAATCATTATAAGGAAAGGAGTCGAGACAAATGGCTGAAGCAACAATTACCGACCAAGTTCAAGAAGTATTAGATAAATTACGCCCATTCTTACTACGTGACGGTGGAGACTGTGAATTAGTAGATATAGAAGACGGCATTGTAAAATTACGTTTATTAGGTGCATGTGGTAGTTGCCCAAGTTCAACAATTACACTGAAAGCTGGTATCGAACGTGCATTATTAGAAGAAGTACCAGGTATAATTGAAGTTGAGCAAGTATTCTAATCGATTGATTATAAAAAAGTTCTAGCTGATTTCTCAGACTAGAACTTTTTTTCTTATATTTGGCGAGCGTGTTCTTTTTCCTCGCGAATAATTGCCCATTGTTCTTTAGCCATATCGATTATTTTTGCTTCTCCGCCATGACTTTGCTTTTCAATAACTTTTGAAAAGAAGCGTGTCGCATTTTCTAAATCACCGATACGTCGTGATAATTCGGCAATCATATACATAATTCGTACGTCTGACATTTGAGTTGAGCTATAATCCTCAGTGGAATAAGAATCCATATAGTAATCTCTAGCCAGTGTCATAAAGCGTTGTTCTTGGCCTTCGTTTTTAAGTGAACGATATAACCAGGCAAGACGCAAGGTAAGTCCCGCTATTGCGACAAATTTTTCTTTTTTTATTGTACCGCAAAGAAATGCTAATTTATAAGCTTGTATCGCTTGGAATACAGTGCGCTCTCCTTTAAAATCATGATGAACCCATTTTTCAGTAATGTGCGCGCGAATTTCATCTTGTGTGCCAGGCGCAAAATATTTTGTAAAGTCTTCTGTAAATGAAAAGCCGCAATGCTCACAAACAAATACATTATAATAAAGGGCATTTACACCGTCTGCATAGATAGGGTGAAAATCTGTTTCTGTATGATCTACTTTTATGAATTTAGAGCGTACTTTTAATGTTGGAAATTCTTTTTGACAATTATGACATTGAATTTTTTTTTCGTAATAAGGTGAAATCTCCATATTTTATACCTCTTTCATTGACTTAGTATAACTATTATACCAAGGTAGTTTTTATAAACATGAATAAAAAATACCTATAATGTGAAAAATATTAGAATTTTTACTAAAAACCCTCTTGAGCTGAATGTTTGTCATACAATAGTCAAAATTGATATGATAATAAATAAGGAAGGTGATTGGGATGACAAGTAAGCAAGTAATTGAAGTTACTGAAGCTGCAATCTTTCATATTAATGAAATGATGGAGCACAATGAAGAGCAAGGATCTTTTTTACGTGTAGTTGTTAATGGTGGCGGATGCAGCGGTCTATCGTATGGCATGCATTTTGATAAAGAGAAAAAAGAAGATGATTTTGAAGATATACAACATGGTTTAACAATTCTTGTTTCCCGTGAAGATGCGCCGATTATAATGGGAACAAAAATTGACTATAAACAATCGCTAATGGGCGGTGGCTTCACCATCGATAATCCAAATGCAATCGCATCATGCGGCTGTGGCACGTCATTTAAAACAGCAAAACGCGAAGGTACACCTGAGATTTGTGATTAATTTAGTTGAACGGACAGTAGAACGTCATGCTTACGTATTTATACCGACTAGTTGTTAGTTGGTTTTTATCGGATATATGAATATTTACGCTAAACTGCGCTTTCTTACGTATTGAAAAACGATACGGAAGGGAGCGCTTTTTTATGTCTGAAAACCGTTCTATTAAACGACGTAGAGCAAGAGTAGAGACACGGGAAAATGAATCGATTACGACCGTTCATAGAATCGGTCTGTCTGACGCATGGAATTATTTCATTACTGCTAAGATTGGCGAAGGTATCCGAAGAAGGACGCAAGAGGATTATTCGAACACATGGCGTTATTTTACCGAATGGTTATTCGAGGCTGATTATAAAGTTCGTTATGTAAACGATATTACATCGACAATGTGCCGTGATTACATTCGATATTTAACAGAAGAAGCACCGCGTTTTAAGAATCACAAATACATGAGCGGTGACTACGGCAAAGGTTTGTCGTCTGCAACTATTAATATGCGGATTAGAGCTTTAAAAGTGGCCTTTAACTTTTGGAAGGCGGAGAATATGGTACGCATAAGTCCGATGGATAATATCAGATGCCAAAAAGATGATGTAGATAAAATAGAATCGTTTACAGATGAACAAATTGAAGCATTAATAAACGCCTGCGATCGACGAACTTACGTAGGATTCCGCGATTATGTTTTTCAAATCTGTCTATTGGATACGGGAATGCGAATGAATGAATTGCTTTCGATTACACCTGAATCAATTGACGTTAAGACTCGTTGTATTCATTTAGGTGCGGAGTTTAATAAAAATCGTCGATATAGAGTTGTTCCAATATCGCAGGATACATTAAAACTTCTATTTGAGTTGGTAGACGAGAATAAGCAACATTTCCCGGAATCTAAACGTATTTTCTTGTCTTGTTACGGTGAAGAAGTGCGAGATACGCAGATGAATAAACGTTTAAAGTATTACGGAGATGTTACTGGGGTAGGTAAAGAAATTCGAAGTACCGCACATACCTGGAGACATACGTTTGCCCGCAATTTCATTTTAAATGGTGGTGATCCGTATACACTAATGCGAATTTTAGGACATTCCAGTATTTCAATGACTCGCAGGTATGTCCAGATGACTGACGGTGATGTACAGGTTAAGCACTTAGAGTATTCACCTTTACGGAAATTGAGAACAAAGCTCCGTAAATAAAAAAAGAAAAAGCCTAGCGCTCGCAACGCTAGACCTTTCTTAATCCGATTTAACACAAATATGCCTGCCAGCATAAGTGTTTCACTCATAACTTAATACGAGCGATTTTAGATGCCTTCATTCTACTTTAAAAAAATTAGAATGTCAAAGGCCTGCTTTCCTATTGTCTTTTTTAGGAACGCTCACTGACGAGAAGCCGTTTAAGCGTCATTAAAAAACACGTCAGGTTACGCCGAGCCAACGCAGTAAATTCGGCTATATCACAGGTCAAGCTGTTTCCTTGTTTACGGTTGTGATGAAGGCGCGCATCTGCCAATTGAAAAGGTGCGGTGGATTATCGGCTGTTACGGCAGGGTAATCGCACTCATGCGGACAAGCTTCACGACAACCGCATACGCAGGACGATAATTGCGTAAGAGTGTGACAGACGAAAGTCTGCTACGAAACAAGGCGACGAGCAACCTCAATAAATCTCCATGACGTTGAATGATCGCGTAGTTACTTTATGTCTATGACTCTTTTTTGAGTTTTAGATATAAGGTAACAACTTTGCGCCAATTTCCTAATTTCATCAGCCATTCTGTTGAAAAATCGGGTTCTGTTGTCAAGCGTAAAACTATTAAAAGCCTTATACCCATTGGGTTAGATATTAGTCTGTTTGACACGCATTGGATGCGCACCTTACAATGAAAAAAGAAAGACGCAAACAAGGAGGAAGCCGAATGGGAGCATGGGGAATCAAAGCATTGGAAAGCGATGAAGGGTTGGATATACTGACAGCGATCGAGGACTTGCTTCCTCGTGACACGTTGGATTTGGGCGAATTGATGGCGAAGTTTCGAGAAGACGATTTCCTTTATGACGAAACAGTACTTGCCCTCGCAGAGCTGTATATCGAGTTCCAGGAGAATGGCAGCATGGACTACGATCATGAGGAGGAGCACTCCTTGACACAAGTACGGGCGTTCACAGCAGATCGAGCCGCGCTTGGGTCTTTGCTGAAGCATTTGAATGTGATTTGGGCTGATATTGAGGGAGACTGCGAGGGGGATCTGGCGGAGCTGTGGCGAGAATCGTCGAGCTGGGACGAATGGCGGGCACATGTGCAGCAGCTAATTGCCAAGTTGGAGGCACGGCTTCACAGCCTTGGATAGCATAAAAAACTCTCCCAACTCCAATAACATTTCTCTCTATCCCTGAACAAAATAAAAAGAGCGCAGCCAATTAGTCGGCTTGCGCTTTTTCTTCGTTATCATATACAAATACATCGCATATATCGTAGCTGCGCGTATCATCTAGCTCATTCATAGCGTCCAAGATTGCGCCAAGTGTCGCAAATGTAATACTCTTTGAATTTCCTTTTACAATATCATATAACGTTGCTGGACGTATCTTAGCTTGTACTGCGATTGCGTTTCGTGTTAGTTTGCGGTTACCTTCCAAAGTTTCATTAAGTGTTATTCTAATTTTCATATTATCACCTCTAGTACGTATTATAACACGCAAATACACCTTTTAAATCTTTTTACGTATTACTCTTGACGTAATATATGAGCCATGATATATTAATATTACGTAATAAGTAATACTTTAAAAGTATGATTTAGTTTAGGGGTGTGAGCATATGAAGCAAGCAACGACACGTAAGGCATCAGCGCAGTCGTTTGAGCGTGGTTATATCAAATCGTATGTAAAGTTACTCACGGAACAAGCGACTAACACAACGCAAAAGGTGGAGGGATACTTCTTCGCAGATGATGGCTCGGAAGATGATTTGAAAACCTGTTATTACGGGGCTACAGCATTATATGTAGCAATTGGAACATTTGTTTTTGTAGCAATTAATAAATAGGAGGTTTTACAAATGAATCAAACGATTGAACACGTAACTCTAGACGACAACTACTCAGTGACAATGGTAACAACGCAATTGATGGAAGGTGTACAGCTAATTACTTGCGCAGATGAATGTGAGGCTACGTTAATGATTAATGATCAGGATATCAATCTAGTTTATACAACAGAATTAGCGAATATCATAGGGAATCTTAGCGACTATACAGCGGAGCAACTTCTATTGGCATTGGCGCAAGTTGATCGCTTAGCTTCATAATACGTAATTTCAAGCCGAAAACTACGGTATCAGCTGCCGATACAGGAATTTGATACGGTGAATTATACGGAGTTTGTTCCGGATGACGTTAAATCACGCTTAAAATGACGTTATTCCATTCTAAATAAGTGTGATGACGTTATCTATGACGTCATTTGTACCTGAATAAACGATTGGGGGAGTTAATATGTGCGAGTACCATTCAAAATTTAACGGATTATTGTCGGAATTAAACAACCAGCGAGGCATATTAACTAAAGAGTTGTCTCGTCTAGATAAGTATATTAGTAGTATGTATCACGACTTAGAGGGAATTGATCCATCGGAAGAATTTGCTCTAAGCTTTGTTACTCAATTACATGAAACGCTTAAAAAGCGCCGAGTAGTGAAGGATGAAATGGCTCGCTTGGATGCGGTTTTAAATCCACTACGTAATGTAACAGGGGAAATTGAATCGTCGGTAAACACTCGTAAGAAAGTTAGCAGACGCTGGAAAAGAGATTTTAAAATGACGTTAACGTTAGAGGAAGTAATAACGACTTCTAATTGACCTTGGACGATATATTAGGTGAAATGTTATTAGTAAACTCACTCACGCCAACGAGTTGAGTCGTCCGTTTTGCGCCAACATTACGGGCAATAAATACGCTAGAGTCAGCGCCAACTGGCTTTAGGGAAAGGCTATCGCGCCAACGGTAGCAAATAAGCTAGGCAAAATGTTCAGTAACCTTTATATAAATTATTTAAACTGTATTACCAATTTATGTGAAATATAATATCGATAATGATGTCTAAATTATTAATTGAATATAGCCTATTGCCCTTTGCTCTATTTATCACACGAATAAAATACTACAAATGGAGGTGAAAAAATGGATAACTGTAGTAACTGTAATAAACGTTCCTGTTTATGTGGAAGCCAAATAGGACCATTCACAGCAGTCGATCTCTGTGGAATTACGGGCTCTATTCCTCCTGTAATACCAACAGCATGTAGCGGTCTTTGCGAATATGGTTATATATATAATCTAGGTCCTGAAACTGTAGCTGTAGAGGCAGATATTATTTTTGATTCGACAGGTATAGTTACACCGGGTATTACGCATGTACCAGGAACCTCTCAAATTTTTGTTACCACACCGGGAATCTACGAGGTTACTTTCATCGTATCAGGTGTTGAAGATTGCCAATTCACACTATATTTAAATGGTGCACCGGTTACGCAAGCAGTCTATGGTTCAGGAGCTGGTACTCAACAAAACACAGGTCAGGTAATAATTTCTATACCATCCGGCGGGTTTCTTACACTTAGGAATCATTCTTCTGCCGCAGCAGTAATTCTTCAAACTTTAGCAGGAGGCACACAAATAAACGTAAATGCTTCTATTCTCCTTAAAATGTTAAGTCCTATTGTCTAGAGATATAAAACTCTCTTCATTTCAAAACTTCAATAGATTTCATAGTTAGGAGTGATTAACCTTTTGGGTAGGAATTACTCCTTTTTTTCTTTAAACAATATGTTTCAGATATTCATTCAATATAGCGATGAAATTTAAAATTCCACTTTGGTATAACTGTTTAAAGTAACCTTGACGAAACAAACGTTTAAGAAGATAAAAGATATTACGAGTCTTTGCTAACGCAAATCCTCTACGTCAGCTAAAGCCTCCGTCTCATTACATTATTGATGATATCTAGTGATTGTAATAATATCAATGTAATAGATAGACGCGGACTTATTTTGCGTTCTTTGCAAAATGAGGACGCAAAGGTTTTAAATGGTTGTTCCAACCAAACGGAACCTTTATCGTTACTGTTGATATTAGGCGTTATCCTTACGTGATACTACTGATAAGATAGACAAGATAATGTAAAAATAGTCATGAGCCTTACAGCGACAAGCGTTTGACTGTGTTTTCTGCTTGGACGTAAAAGGCAGGTAATTCGTCGATTTCGGGACGTAAAAGGCAGGTAATTTTTTTTGAGGAGAAGAAAAGGAGCAGATATGATTATGACGACAGATTTCAGAGAACGAATTAGAAACTACCAAAACAGTGGCGATAGATTAGTAATTGATGAAATTTTGTACGGAGCTACCTTTGATTTTATGAACGATCCAACGCGCCAGCATATGCAGATTGGAGATAAGTTAAAGGTAACAATCGATTTACCACGCCATGAGTATTATATTTCATATCACATTCGCGCGCTACGCGATTTCGCTTTGTCAAAATATCGAGGAGAGCGACAAAATGTTGAGACAAGGGAATTTAGCCGAATACTATCTGTACTAGCGATTGATTACGGAATTGATTTTAAAGGTGAAATCTTACAACACGATGAATGGCAATATTATTATAGACTGACGCCGGAATTAATTGAAAACTTGCGCGAACTAATGCCACGTATCGAGTCAGAAGTTTTCGGCAGCGATTATTATACATTCAAGATGCAATTTAAAAAGTACGAGACTACCATATTAGAACAGTCAGCTAAATTAGCAGAGGCGGAGCGTAAGGTAGAAGTAAATATACTCGAAGCGTTAGAACGAGCATTGAAATATGTAGATGCTTCCCGATCAGAGCGCGAGATTGTTAAATATGTGAATACTGCGTTCTCTACTAAATTCGGAGAGTTAGAACTAGCACGAAATGGTAAACGACGAATTTATCGTAAGGATAGGTATGACACTCTAAGATCGATGCACGTTACATTAAAATTCCCGACAGATTTATATAGAGCGATTTTACCCCAACTTACAGAGAGTAACGTTCATAAACTTACTAAAACTCAACGCGCAGCTGTAGATAAGCTGTATGAAGTAGTAAAGCAAGATAGTGCTGCTGGCGACTTTACCCAATACAGTTGTACTAGGTCCGGAAGTGTAGTAATTACACGCAATTATGCTGCTGAAAAAATAGATATTACTTATGAAAATTTAAGAAAAATGTTATCTCGCATAAAAAAAAGAGTCACAAAATAGCGTATTACTATTCTGTGCCAAGAGGGATAAAACAAGTAAAAAGTTTTCTGTACCAAAGTGCATACAATTCGACTTTTAACGGTCTAGTATATGAAGAAGTAATAATGTGATACTTTAGGGCGACAGTTGGTCTATATAGTGAGGGAGTGCAAGGTAATCGTTAAATGTGTCTAAGTTGTGAACGTGATTTAAAAAAGTTTTATGTTTTAGACGGTTGCAACCAGTATTTTACCCCTTTAGTTATCTATGCCTTATGAAGGGAAGTTTAAGCAACAACCGATATTTTAGAGCAGTTTGTATCATAGATAGTGAGGAAGTAAAAACTTTCGTTCACTAGGTTGTATTTTAGGCGTTTAGTTGGCTATATAGGTGGGGGAAGGACTAACGTTTAGTACCATTTATACAGTTTAGTTATCTATGCTATATGAGGAAGTAAATAACATAAATTCAAGCGGTCCATTCGGGCGGCTTTTTTATTTTGCAAAGTAGTTGAGGAATTTACACAACAATTTTAGAGGTGGTGAGGAAATGTCAAAATTGAACGCAGCTCAAATCAAGTATTATCGTGAGGAATTAGGATTAACACAGAGCGAGTTGTCGAAGGAATTAGGTATTTCAACAACGATGCTAAGCTCGATTGAACGCGGCGACCGTCGCCTCACACCAATGGTCGCAAATAAAGCGTTTCAAAAATTCAATGAATCAAGGCAGCATTTGGCGAAGGTTATCGCTGAACTTGGCGAACTAGCCGACGCTTTACAAAAATAAAAACGGAATCAGGAAAAGGAGAAGATATGATATGACAGCATTATCAGCAGGCAAACAATTAGTACAATTAAACCCAACGACACGACGTAAGGCTATTGCGCAAAAACAAAACTACGTAGTAAAAGACGGAAAGCCTTACAGCTTAGAAACCGGAGAATATTTAGGCGATCTTTTCACTCATGACTTAGTACCAAAAATGACAGAAACCAAGTATCGTGCTATTGAATCAATTCAGGCATTAGGCTCTCACGAAGAAGAAAACGGAGGTTTTGTATTCGCCTTCTTTCAGCAGTCACGAACAATAATTGAACGTTTCCCTTCATTAAATAACGCTGACATTGCTCGGCTAATGTACCTGGGGACATACATCGCTTGGAATACAGGACGATTGCAATACGATAACGGTAAGGTAATCAGTCATGAAGGCTTTGAAAAGTTGACGGGTCTTAGTCGCAAACGTGCTCGTGAACTGTTCAGTCGTTATTGCCAGGAAGGTATCATTTCAGAGTCAGAAGGAGCGCTATACATGAATCCTACTGTCTTTTTCAGAGGAAACATCAAGTCAATTCAATCACACACAGCGGATTTACAACATACACGAATGTTTAAGAAAACAGTACGTGATTTATACGATTTATCAAACGGCAGAACGGTCGGACAGCTTGCGCTAGTCTACTCAGTATTGCCGTTTTTAAATTTCGAAACAAATATCGTTTGTCACAATCCAGATGAAACGGACACGGACCGCCTACAGCCTATGAATGTAGAGCAATTGGCGGAATTACTAGGATATGCGAACGCTGCGAAGCTGAAATCGACAATGAATCGCGTGAAAATTGACGGAAAAGTAGTGTTTGGATTCTTCGAAAACGCGAATGATCGTCGTCAGAAAGGGATCACAGTAAACCCACGCGTAGTATTTGGCGGAAATGGTGAGCAGTTACAAGCAATAAGAACACAATTTAATCAATTTGGAGGAGTTTAGGAATGAAACTAAAACAAACAATTACGCAGGTTGACGTTGCAGAATATGACGTACAAATCGAAATGCCAGATGGAACCATTTATACTAAAACATTCTCACGTAGTAATGCGATTTATCCAGCATTTAAAACCCTCATTCGTATGTTGCAACCTTTTGAGGACGTAGCTTTACACGTCCAAACTAACAGCAGACCTCTTGCTGACGAGTACAATGCAATTCAGCAGAATCCGAACGCGGCTTTATTGAATCACTTGAAGATGGTAATTGCGCGACAAAATCTCGACGTCACAATCGAGTGTGTAGCGTAAATATAAACATTTGAAATGAAAAGGAGCAGATATGAAATGACATTAGAATACCTTCAATTAATCGCAAAACTAGCTTATATCGAAACAAGACTTGCGCTTGCAATGGAAGTAGGTGAGCGCTATGTATAAAAAACTTACTTGCCGTATCTGTAATGAGACCAAAGCAATTGAGCTATTCCGTAGAGATGCGAAAGATAAAAACGGATACCAAAATATCTGCAGAAGCTGTCGTAGTGAACATCGTCGGGTCAATGGAGAAATATATCGAGTAAGAGCTAATGCTTATGCAAAAAGAGCGGGCGATAAAATACCACTCGTGCCATGGGAATATATAGCAAAATTGTTTGAACAAGACTGTGTGTTTTGCGGTGTATCACTCAAGGATGAAGGTGTTATTGCAACGTGTGACCATGTTTTCCCGTTGAAAGACGGCAAGGCGTATGGGGGAGCAAATATTCCTGTAAACGTTCTTCCGGCATGTAAAAAATGTAATGATAAAAAGAATGGACTTTTTGCGATAGAAGCATTCGATAAATATCCCGACCGATTCAAACCGGAACTACTACGTCCGTTCGTTCAGCGTTTTATCGGCAGTCTTATTGGCCGCAAACTAACCGACATTGAAGTCGAGCAAATGATAGGTCACTTACGCGACGAGGCTGTAGAGGTTCGACGTAATGAGGCAAAACAAAAGGCGGTGCAATCCGCTGTCTAATAACCGAGATTTCGAAGCCTGGCGAATACCGGGCTTTTTCATTTTATACGTTGGCGCAGGTCATAACGAGGCTATTCGACGCTTGAAGCAACGAAAAGGTTATAAGGTCATGGCCACGTACACAGACCGTAAAGGAAAGTTACACGCGGTGCAATTCAAGATTCCAGACAATTTACATAGGGGTCTTAAAAATGTACTAAAACGGCTCGAAAACGGCGATTATGAGCCTTCCTAATAAATAAGTCGAGTATATATTTTTAAACGCTAATATCGAAAGAATTGCTTAAATCTATTACCATAGACGGTCAAACGGAAAGGAGTGACGCTAATGCGCTTTGCCTTGCTATCAATCGTCAATTTGCGAGAGGTTCCGTTCATTTCACTATTAATTTACCAAACTGACGAACGTGGCATATCCAATTTAATTGGCGAAATCTCAAAGCCTTATGACGATTTGATCGACTTGCTAGACGATTTATATGCGTATGAAATAAACGAGCTGCAGACAGATAGCAAAGAGTTGTATCGCGACTTAATGAGCGCTCAGTATCCTGTGATCTACCGCAGAGAAGTCGTTGGGACTCGCGAGCAGATTTCTCGAAATGAGGAAATGTTAGTCGAATTATTCGAATTGGACAAGCAAGACGAACAGCCAACGCCTGTTAATCCGACGTGGCGATTGTGGTGTATCGACAAGCTAGAAAAAATTATTCAAATACTAAAAACAAAGGGGATAAAATCAGATGGCAATTAAGACACACGAATTTAAATTATTGCAAGATTACAGAGAAGAAGGCGCTGCACGAGCAGAGAAACACCAGCAGTATCAAACAGACTTAGCAAATGCTCGCACACGTTTAAGTGAGTTGCAGACGCAGTATGAGGTTACGTTTACAGAAAGCGTTAAACAAGGTACAGATGCAACTGCGCAACTCACTAAAATTGACGATGACATCGCACTACAAAAAGAGGTTGTCACACGTCGGGAGCGCGATGCCCGTTTAGCACACGCAGCTATGCCCGAAGGTAAGATTTCGTCTGTAGACGTAGTCAATGAATACGTAGATGTGTTTGTACCAAAAGTTAGAGCGGAGTATGAACCGATTGTCGATGCAAAATTAAAAATGGCGAGGGATTTGCTAATTAGCTGTATTATTGACCATCGCAATGGTGAAGATGCTTACGGATATTTACGTGAAGAAATAGCTGAAATAACTAGAGCAAATCGTAGTCAAGGTAAAACGAGTGAGAGTCCGACAATAGCGCATCCAACAAGTACCGCGGAAGTTATGTGCAGGCAAGGAGTTGTAAATGGAGTGCGTGAAGTAATCAATCAGATTAGTTTATTTACAAACGGCCATAAACCGGATGATTTTAAATATATCGCAGAAGTACCAACAAAGACTAAAGGAGCGAAATAATTATGAGCAAATATAACGAACAAGTAGAAGCATTGCAGGCAAAACAAGCGAAGGGTAAAGGTACTAATTTCCGCGCTTTAGAATTTGGCTTAAAGCAGAAATTGCAAGATGGTACAATTCAGCAACAGGACGTAGCGATCGCATTACAAGTCGCAAGTGCAATTGGTTCGTTAAGTTCGCGTGTTTTATACGCAAACGTTAAACGAGCTGCACAACAAGAGCATGAAACAGAACAAACCGAATAACGCAATATGCAAAGGCATGACGTTTTAATCAAACGTTGTGTCTTTTTTCTATTCAAAGGGGGATATGAAGATGGACGGAAAGCAAATAGTAGCGAAAGCTGGCGGTGCCGTTAACTATATCGACAAGCACAATTTTAAAGTTGATGCTGATTACATTCGATATGCTAACGACATCAAGCCTTTATTATTACAGGTTGTAGTAAGAAATCCTCAATGGTCATTAGCTGCAGGCAAAATATTAGAGGCGCTCACACTAGCGATCAAACAAGTAGAGGGACAAGATGTCCTCGAGGAATTTAAACGTGTGTGCAAAGAGTTTGATTCTGTTATTAGCGCAATGAACGGTGGTGGCTCGTAATGTCTGCGGAATTTACTTTCGACTTATCTCAACTTGAACGAGCATTAAGGGAATCGCCAGATGCGGTCGGTACGGCATTGCTAAACGGGCTTACAGACGTCAAAAACGATTGGAAAGCTGAATCCGTTGATGCTGCGCCGTTAGATACAAGCAATTTACGTAGGCAGATAACTGCGGAAGTATTCACGGAAGGTAACGGATCTGGCGTTGAGATTAGTGCAAACGCAACACGCGGATCAAGGCGATTTAACTACGCCTATTACATCCACGAAGAAAATGCAGGCGGTAAAAACGTTAGCGGTGAGAAGAAATTCCTCGATAAGCCAGCGCAAGAAAATCAACAGAAGTGGATGGAGTGGATCGAAGGAGAAATCGAATCCGAACTTAGAAGGGTGGGATGGTAGTCTATGGAACTTTCTGCCGTATTTCGTGTTCGCGATCGCGGGACAGCTCAGTTACGCCGGATTACGAGGATGTTGGAGCAGGTGGATCGTGCAAGTCGCTCAACTAGCGTAAGCATAAACGATATGGGAGCGTCCATATCCAACGTTGCGAAGAAGACGTCCTTATTGACGACGGGAATTGCAGGATTAGGAGCCGCAACTGGACCGGCGATTGCTGGAGTAGGAGCGCTGTCAGCGTCATTTGCCGCCGCAGGACTCGGTGCTGCAGCCTTTGGGGCAGTTGCTGTATCGTCACTCGGCGACATATTCGAAGCTTCTAAAGAAGTGGAGAAAATCGAAGAAAAACTTGCGAAGGCAGATAGCGCCAAAGAGCGAATAGCGGCTCAAAAGGAATTATCAGCGCTATATGCTGACATGTCAAAAGCACAACAAGGTGCGTTAAAGGATTTGCAGAAGTTTAAAGAATTTTGGTCGGGATTTACAAAGAAATTCGAGGAACCTGTATTTGCAGCCTTCAGTTCAGGACTACAAATTACACAAAAAATATTAAACGGACTTGCACCGACAATAAAGAATGTGTCTGACGTAGTTGTTGAGCTGATGCAAGGCTTTAATAAATCGATTGATGGCGGTGGATTGAAAGAGTTCTTTGATTGGCTAAACACCTACGCAGCAAAAAGCTTTAAGAACTTTTTAACTATCACCGGTAACACATTCACTGGCGTCTTTAATCTATTCAGAGCATTCGCGCCACTAGGAACCAGCATAGAAAACGGACTAGTTGGCATGACTCAGAAATTTAAGCAGTGGTCAGCAAGTTTAAGCGGGTCAAAAGGATTTCAAAGTTTCATAGAATATGCGAAAACGAACGGACCTGTACTCTTAGACATCTTAGGTAACGTTTGGTCAGTAGTTGTGGATGTTGTCAAGGCGTTAGCTCCTCTTGGCTCCGTCATACTTAGCGTAATTAGCAAGCTGACTGGCGTGTTAGCCAATCTGATACCTACAGTCACTGAGTTCGCTTCTAGCATTTTAAGTAAATGGGGCTCCGTTCCAGGCGTCATAAACGGAATCATAACCAAAGTATCGGAATTATGGTCCGCATTTAAGCAAAATGGTGCAGGGGGATTAGTCGATTCAATCCTTGGTAAAGGTTCGTTCGAATCGATTAAAACGAAATTTGAAGAATTCAAGGCGTACTTTGCCGAAAAGATAGCGCAATTTGGACCGATTTTTGAGCAACTAAAAACAGCGTTCTCTCAAGCGTGGTCTACAGTGTCTGACATATTGTCTAACGCATGGCTAATTATAGAGCCGATTCTTAGCGGACTGTGGAACAATATCCAAGTGTTAGGCGACATAGCGATGATTGTTTTTAACAACGTAATTGCGCCAGCTATTTCGTTCCTAGTTCAACTATTCTCGACTTTATGGTCGATAGCACAGCCAATTCTTACTGCACTTTCTTTAGGATTCGAGGCATTATCCGCAGTAATGAAATGGATGTGGGACAATATCTTAGCGCCACTTGTCGACTTCATTTTTACCGGCGTCAAAAATGCGTTTGAAACGTTTTCCGGAGTATTATCGACTGTACAAGGTTGGTTTGAAACGTTAAGTGGCTGGATAAACACGGCTTACGGATACGTAAAAGACTTTATCGGATATATTGGCAAGGTCAAATTACCGTCTTGGATTACAAAAGGGGTTAGCTCGACAGTATCGTTTGTTGGAAATTTAATAGGCGCTGGCGACGGTAAGGGATCGCCCGCAAAATCTAATTATCATGGACTCGACTCGGTGCCATATGACGGGTATTATGCGAGACTCCATAAGGGTGAACGCATTATGACTGCGAGAGAAAACAAGGAATATTCGCAAGGCAACAGTGGTGGTAACGGTGGTTTCGGAGATATCAATATTTCGATGAACGGAGTAACGATCCGCGAAGAAGCCGACATCCGTAAAATTGCTGACCAATTAGTATCGGGTATTTTACAGAAACGAGGTGTGTCCTGATGAGTGGATTTAAACCGGAAATAGTCAGAGAAGGCGATGGGGTTAGTCGCTTATTAAATGTCATTCAATTTATGGGCTACAATCCTGGAGGCACTATTCACCAAGCGACGGTCGTTAGCGAACACCCTAACTTTAAAGTCCGTATTGATGCCGATACCATCGACGTCGGTGACGAAATTATCATATGCAACCCGCAACTAAAGCAACACAGTGAAACCGTTACTATAAACGGTCAACATGTGACAATCGAGCATGACAATAAGCTAAAAGTGGGAGCTCGAGTGCTACTTTATGAGGTAGAAAGTCAACAGCTACTCTTTTTATTATCGTTGTCAGATGAATAACAAACGGGCAGGTATCGGCTTTTATAGCGGTGCTTGCTCGTCTTTTTTTATGCCTAATTGCGTAAGAACTCCGATTTCAAATGATAGCAATCGGAAGTAACGCAAAACTGACGCATTAAATAGAAGAAACTCCAAATACATAGTTCCGATTATGTCCGATTTTAACGCATTCTCGACGCTAGCTAATCAGAGCATATCGGAGCATATCGCGATTTAATCGGGCAGATGACGGATTTGCACGCACCCTTAAAACACTTTGATTCTCGACGCTTATCACCGTTTGACAATCGGCATAATCCGTCACATTACTTTATAAAAGTGCGTTAGTTTTGAGTTGCATATAATAGAAGAAAGTCGTAATGGTTACGATTTATACAAGTGAGATGACGTAATGTTAACGCAGATTACAGCGGGCAGGCAGTCGGATTGGACGGGGCGGTTCCAAACTCGAGGGGTAACGTTATTACCGATAGAGTAAGCTTAAACGGTAACGAAAATGAGTGCTTACAATCGTTGATATGGCGCTATTCTTAAATTACCGTTTGACTGTTACCGTAATCATTGGTACGATATTGGTAACAATAACGGATAAAGGCGGTAATACAATGACAACTTACGGTTATGTACGTGTATCTACAGTTGAGCAGAACGAGGCTCGTCAGCTTGTGACAATGAAGGAGCTAGGAGTTGAGCGTAAGAATGTATACGTCGATAAAGCGTCGGGGAAGGATACGAACCGTCCGCAATATCAAGAGTTACGCAGCACGATACAAAGTGGCGACTTAATCTATATGGACGACTTGGATCGATTGGGGCGCTCATATGACGATGTAATTGACGAGTGGAAATACATTACACGTAAGGTAGGCGCGGATATCGTTATAACTTCCAACGCGGAGCTATTCGATAGTAGACGGTTTAAGTCTATGGGGGACATCGGTAAGCTATTAGAGGATCAATTCCTATCGATGCTGGCATATGTTGCGGAGCAGGAGCGTAAGAAGAATAAGCGTCGTCAACGTGAAGGAATTGAAATTGCTAAAGCCAAAGGAAAGTTTAAAGGACGTAAAACGAAGTTAGTTGAAGGCGGAGAAGAAGAAGTTAGACGCAACGCAATCATTAAGGATTATCAAGACGGCGTTTCAATTGCTGACATTCGCAAGACTTACAAAGTTGGAACGGGAACAATTTATCGACTGCTTGAACGTGAAGGAATTAAACGATAACAAATCGATCAATGAACGAATTAAACCTCGTTTGTTGGTCGTTCTTTTTTTGCGTTGAAAGTGCGTGACCCCCAAGACCCTCGATTCTGAATGGCGCTTTCTGCTGCTCTGACCTTGCGAGCAACTTTTTTTCATTTGGGGGTTATAAAAGGAAAAATAATTAATAAGTAGAATAAATAGGTAGGAGGGATGTAAATGCTATCCATTTTTAAGAAGAAACCAGGCGGAATTATCCGTCATTTAAAGTTAGAGAAATTTTATAGTACGTTATCCGAGCCGGAAATCGAGGAAATTAAAGACTCGCTAGCTCACCCGTATCAACTATCGAACAGACCGTATGTGCGTGACGATTTCGATAAAGGGAATCGCACTTATAGTGGGAGTGCCTCGCAGTTTTTAGAAGGCTTGTCTGAGGGCTTATCGCCTGATCTTCGTAAACGAGTCCTAATTGAGGCTATAAAACGCGCTACGAATTCTGTGGACAAGCATTTTTCTCGAACAAAACTCGCAGAGACGGCGTACAAAGACGGAGATTTCGATGAGTGTGAGCGATATTGCCTTGATGTGATTAACGAATTGGACTTAAATGCGTTTAAAGATGCGAGAGTAGTAGCATTTAGTAGGCTCGCTATTATGTACGAAAAGCAAGGGCGGATACAAGATGCAATAAATATATCGGAGAAGGCACTAAGATTAGGACAACGTGACGGTACTAAAGGTGGCTATGAAGGTCGCATCGAGAAACTAAAACGTAAAGCAAGTAAAATGAAATAACCTTAAACGTTATAAATTACAGAAAACGTAATTAACGCAGTAGTGACGCGGGTTTACAAGGGTTGCGTATTTTAATTGGGTGGTGTATAGTTCGAATTGTTAACGAGAAACTACCGACCATATTGCGCGCGTGTTTGGGAAGAATGGGGACACAATCTATGGATGAAAAATTAATTAATCAGACAGAATTAGCGAAGATGTTAGGTGTAAGTATATCGACTATTGCTAGGTACAGAGAAACGTTTCAATATTTTCTCGGTACATTCTCGCAACCTATGGGAAATAGTGTTCTATTTAATGAATTGGAAGTCGATGCTATGACGTATGCTAAACATAGAGTATCCGGTACCGTTTTTATGAGAGACGCAGTTAAAAGGCTATAAAGAAGTTTTACGATATAGACGTTCAAGATGTGGGTTGTGAAAATTGTGCGATGTTAGAAAGTGAAATCGCTCATAAAGATGAAGTGATAAGGCAGCAACATGCGTTACTTTCAACGTTAACAGCCAGGTCTATTAAATAGTTACTTGCGGTTCTAGTACGTCTACATATATAATGTAAGAAAGTAATCTATCGTTTTAATAATACGTAAGTGTTGCAAAATACGTCGTATTCAAATATCGATAAAAAATACGTACAGTAGGCGTTCATGCTTACGAATAGTATACCGTTCAATTCACCATCGATAATCCAAATGCAATCGCATCATGCGGCTGTGGCACGTCTTTCAAAACAGCAAAACGTGAAGGTACACCTGAGATTTGTGATTAATTAGCGTTTATCTAAAAGTATTGGATGTATTAAGAATCGGTATAACACAATTCCAAAAATAGATAATAACAACCCTAAATTAGGCTAAAAAGGGTTGTGAATAATGAGCTTCTTTGATTTGTCATGTTGCAATACATGATAAATGAGGGAGGCTTTTTTAACTTTAATTGATTGAAAGTTGAAGGGTAAGTCCTTCATTAAATTATAATATGGTCACATTACATCAATAAAAGTTTATAATTTCTTTTCAAAGAAGGTTAAAGATAATTGTTCATTTACTGTAACTTCTTTAGTTTTTTCAAAGCCATTCTTTAGATAGAATGTAACTGCAGGAGTGTTTTTCGAACCAGTTGCCACTTCTACTTTTTTAACATCAAAATTACTTATTACGAAATTTAAAAGAAGCTGGGCAATTCCTTTTCTAAAATGGTTCGGGTGTACAATTAATCTGTGTATATCAGCAATATTGCCATCTACTACTTTTAATGATATTGCGCCACAAAGCTCTGTATTTTCATAATAACCAAAGAAAGTTTCTTCGCATTTTTGTAATGTATCAACGGTGTCTTTCAATGGAGGTATTTCATAGTAGCCGATTATTTTAGCTTCTACTTCATAAGATGGTATTTGAATAGATAATACTTCTTTAGCGTTATTTCTATTACTAATGTCAATAAATTTAATCAATGTAACCCCTCCATTCTATTATTTCCCTAAATTTCCGCTGGTTTTTTATAACAGAATATTAATTATATTGAAAATTATAACATGGCATATTGCGAATTGGTATCAATATAGTAAATGTGCAACAATTGAGATTGAACGTTATAGACAACGAAATGATGAACCGACTAAATTCACACTGTTAGGATTGATAATCCATCAAAACATCAATAAACGTTGATATAACAACATTTTTAAACAATCGCTAACAAGTGGTGGCTTCACCATCGACAATCCAAATGCAATTGTATCATGCGACAAGTCTTTCAAAATGGCGAAACGTGAAGGGACACCTGAGATTTGTGAGTAAACATAAATAAATTCCCCCTTTAGTTTTGGCTCTAAATAATCAGCTTCTTTGATTTATGATGTTGTAAAACAGTGTGAATGAGGGAGGCTTTTTTTTGACCTGATGGGAATATAGTTAATGTGGTAAGTGTCGATTATTTATTATTTTTAAATTAAATAGTAAAGGAGTTGAACCACCATTCGCAAATTTATCGTAACGTCAGGGGCTGTTATTTTAAATAAACAAAATAAAATACTTTTGAAAAAGGATCCTTTTAGAGGATGGGAATTACCAGGTGGCTGTGTAGAAACAAATGAAACAATTAAAGAAACGGTTATTAGAGAAGTAAAAGAGGAAACTGGTATTGAAGTCGAAGTTATTAAATTTTGTGGTGTTTCACATGAAATAAAAAATAGTATTTGCAATCTGTGGTGGTTAGGAACTCCTATTGGCGGGGAGCTACAAACGAGTTGTGAAAGTTTAGAGGTCGGATTTTTTGATGTTGAGGAAGCGTTGTTATTAATAGAAAATGAAGATTTTAAACACGAAGTATTACATTGTTTAAATTGTGGAGTAGAACCTTTTTATATTTCTTTTTGAATATAAACTTCATTTAATATGAAATAAGCCACGATTATTTTTTCTAATCGTGGCTTATTAATGCACTAACAATTCACAGTCAGCAAAGTTTTGTTAATACATAATCATAAATTTCATCTGATGATTTATCAAGAGCTATGGAAAACTCTGAAAAAATGTTGTCTTGCAAAGATTGCAGTAATTTCTCTTCTTGGTTAGGGAATTTTTTTTCAGTAACGCTATATTCGAGCTTTTTTCGTAATAATGTGTTTAAAAGGTTTGCTTGTTTTTGGCGATTACCGGATTTAATTATTTCTAGATAAAATCTCAATCGATGAGTGCTTTGTTCAATCCATTCCACGCCAGGTGATGTGAATGAATGTAAAATTTTGAGTGCTTCTTCTTTTTTAATAATGCCTCTAAGCTGTTTTTTGGAATTGTCAATTGGGGTACGAATGATTAATTGTGGTTCATTTAGTGGTTGTAAAACGTAATAAGATTTTGTAATATCGTTAAAAGTTTGTTCACAAATATCTTCAATAGAACAAAGTCCATGTGATGAATAAATGACTACATCGCCAACATTATACATGTATATTCCCTCCAACAAACTTTTTTGTCAACTTAGTTGACTAAAGTAATTGTAAGCAATTCAAAGATATTTGTCAACTTGATTGACGATTACTGTTGTTTTTTTGTATATTAATAACAAAAAATATGGAATGAGGGTGATCTAGCTGAAGGACGAATTGAAGAGTCGAGATGTCATTGATTTGTTGAGCGAACGTCACGAACTACTTCGACGACTTGTTGAAGAGAAGTGGAATAAACATCATAATATTTATATTTCAAACTCAGAATGGTGTATTTTGGGAAGAGTATATAAAAAGGAACTTATGATTTCTGAGGTAGCTAAGGATGTTGATTTTTCAAGACAAGCAACCCATAAATTTATTAAAAGTTTGGAAGCAAAAGGATTAGTCAAGGTTATCAATGTCGAACATAGTAAAAAACATAAAGCAATTCAAATGACTGAATTGGGTCAAGACTGTTTTGAAAAGAACGAATATTATAAAGCTGTGATTGTACAACAGCTGATCAATACTATTGGAGAAGATCAAGTGACCAAATTAAAAAAAATATTAAAGCTTAATTGGAATATGGAGCATCTGAAAGCATAAGATTCGTTGGATTTAGTGATACAAACGAGTATATGAATGAAAAAAGTAATACACTATTTTTGGCAATTAGACCAAATACCGCTATAAAAAAGTTAGCCAGCCTCTCTCGTCCTATACGAAAGAGGCTCTTTGTGGCAAGGATATGAACTGCCGAGCATAGAAAATGGGTTGTTATAATATTGATATAGAAGGGAATCTAGGTGGGGAATCGAAAATAAGCAATTGTTTTTTTAGATTTTAACCCAGCTTTTTTAAACAATAATAGTTACTCTTCTTTCTCGCGCTCTATGAATGTAGCTCCATTTTCATGTGTTAAATGGTAAATGGCACTTTTTTCTTCTATTCCAAATTGCCCGTTTTCTGCAATGACAAACTCTTCGTTATTTTTCGTTTGGAAATAATAAGTGCCTACTGTTCCTATTTCATACTCATAAATGACTTCTTTAATATCCTGCCATTTATATGTGGTTTGATGATGAAATTCTTTGAAAACAATTTGTGTTTTCTGTATAGCGATATAATTTACAAGAGAAAAATAGCCTAAAACCAGACTGCTCACAATTACTATAATCGTAATCAAATAGGTGTATTTATTTCTTTTGAATCCAAGCATGATCAACGTTAAAATAACTAATGCAATTGCCAAGACAAGCATAGTGATGTTGTTTGTTGGAGTGATTAGTACGATATTATCTCTACTAAAATAAAACGTTTGGGAAATAGCAAATGGCAATATGAAAACAATGATGGGTGATACTAAAAGTAACACTATCGCTAAAATAAAAAGCTTTGCACTAGGTGATAGTTCGTTAAGCATAATCCTCCCCCTTTTGCGATGTTTGAATATTCGGTTATTTTATCTAAGTGTAACATATTTATAAATAAGGATTACATAAGGCTAATTACCAAAAGTTGTGGATGACATTTGTTTAGACGTATGCCTTGAATAAAAGTTGATAGGAGTGGAGACTGGACGCCCAGTCGGAACGGAAGTCAACCACACGTTATGGTGATGAGCTTACATACGAATTTTATGACTAGGAGTATGAAGTAACCATAAAATTCTGAATTAATACTTCTATACATTGAAAATGAGCCGTTATAATATCGATATAGAGGTGAATGTTATGAGAAAAGATAGAGGAAAAGTTTGGTTAGGGGTTGCAGGGGTTGCTGTAAATGAGCTAGGTCAATGGCTAGTTGTCAAAAAAGCATATAGCGGTTTAAAGGGAAGATGGTCATTGCCTGCCGGTTTTGTTAATGCTGGTGAAACTGTGGATGAAGCGGTTGTACGTGAATTAAAGGAAGAAACGGGTATTGATTGTTGTGTATCTGGCTTAATCGGTTTTCGAACGGGTGTGATTCGTGGTGACATTAGCGATAATATGGCGATATTTTATTGCCGGATGAAAGATGAGCAGCAGCAGATTTGCATTCAGGAAAATGAAATATTAGAAGCGAAATGGATGTATCCAAAGGAGCTTGCACAAGATGAAATGACATCAGTTATGTTAAAGGAAATGGCATCCAACCAATTTGAAAAGCATCAATTAGAAGGAATTGAAGGTATTAATCCAGGAGATATATTTGGATATTCCTCTTATAGATTGTTCTTTAAAAAATAAAGTGACAGAGGAAGTGGAAGAAAAAGCATATAAGGGATGTACTTGTTGATTTTCCTAAATATGACGAACAAGCGAAATCAAGGATAAGTTCATTGAAAGCGCTGTAGTAATCATGTAAACTAATGAGAGGAAAACGGAGGTTATACATACATGGAAGGTCCAGTTTCAATAGTACAGTTAATCATTTCAATTTTGTTATTTTTCGTCATGTTCTTTGGTATCGGATTTTTATTGAATATGCTTCTGCGAATGACTTGGTTAATGGCGATTGTGTATCCAATTGTTGTTATCTTTATTGTTGATGAGGTCAGCTTTTTTGATTATATTTTCAAACCAGGATCCGCATTTCCGGCTCTTTTAGATAAGTTACAAGCACTGCAATTTGTAGATATTGCAATCTTATCGGGTGGCTTTGCAGGTTCAATTGTAGCTGGAATTGTCATGATTTTTTTACGTAAAAGTGGATATCGAATGTTTTAACTTCTTTCAGCGGGCAAACATCCGCTGAAAGAAAGGAACTCAGTCGTGTTGGCCCAAAGCCTCCGGCGGATGTCACGGAATCGGAAAGGAGTGCTTTAAAGGATGTTAGCCTAAAATCATCGCATCCATGCGATAACGGCTAACTGACCTGCATCAGTGCTGCTGCCGCTACGCTTTTGCACAAAAAACATCTGTTGCTGTCGCTACGTTAGCACTGCGCTTTCGCACAAAAAACATCTGTTGCTGTCGCTACGTTAGCACTGCGCTTTCGCACAAAAAACATCTGTTGCTGTCGCTACGTTAGCACTGCGCTTTTGCACAAAAAACATCTGTTGCTGTCGCTACGTTAGCACTGCGCTTTCGCACAAAAAACATCTGCAGGCCTAAGCACAAAGCCGATTCCGGACGCAATTATACCGAGGCATAATTGATCTTATTTCAGCGGGTGTCCAAACATCCGCTGATTTTTTTTTTGAATGTTTCCGATAAACCGTGAAAAGTTTCCGATAAAAAGCAAAAAGTTTCCGATAAAACTCGAGATGTTTCCGATAAATCATAAAAGTGTTCCGATAAATAAAAAAACACAGCCTCAAACAGGAGGATGTGTCCAATTTTTTTACAAAATAAACTGGTAGGTTATGATGGCGATAAAAATCCCGGTTAGTGCCCCAAAAAATACCTCGCTTCGTTTATGACCCAGCAATGTTTTTAGCTCCTCCATTTTTTCTTGCCCATCCATTTGCGGCCATTTTTTAAAATCGTGAAGCAGTATTTGAAAGTCCTTACGTAGTTGGTTTAAAACAGCTGCATGTTGGCCTGCCTGATAGCGTACTCCACTCGCATCATACATGACGATAAATGAAAACATAGCGGCTACGGCAAAAATTGGGGAATCTAACCCTGTTTCATAGGCAATAGAGGTTGTTAGTCCTGTTACGGAAGCGGAGTGTGAGCTAGGCATACCTCCAGTGGAAGTAATTAGTCCCCAGTTAATTTGTCTTGTCATTAAAAAATGAATAGGAATTTTTACAAACTGTGCAAAGAGAACTGCAAAGAGGGCAACGAGTAAAGGGGTATTTTGAAGTAAACTCATAATCATCACAACCTTCACTTATAATGCTTTTATTATACCATTCATTTTTTTCTAAAAGCCAAATATTACGCGTTTTCTGAAATTTAGGTATAATAAAGTATTGAATGGAGGAATTTACATGCACATTGTAAAAGAAGCAAAAACATTTGAAACGATTTCTACGGAAGTGTTAGTAGTAGGAGTCTCTAAACATCGTGAGCAAATGCAAGATTGGGCAAGTTTTTCATCATTTTATGGAGAATCCCTTGATGCGTGGCTTGGTGCAGGGGATGTATCGACAGAGCTAAAAAAAATGACGAAATTGCCATTCTTGAAAGTCCACTCAAATCTTAAACGCATTTTATTTGTTGGTTTGGATGAACGTAAAAACCTAACAGAAGGTGATATTCGTGCAGCCTTTGGATTGGTCGGCAAGGAACTGAAAGCCTCAAAAGTTAAAGAATATTCAATTTGGCTTGAATCGTTTACGACAGATGCTATTACTGTGGCAGATGTTGCGTTTTTAGCTGGTGAAGGAACAGGTCTTGGCTATTATTCAATTCCTCATTACAAAACAACTTCAAATGAAGTAGATAAGCGTATTGATGCTGTTCATCTTGTGACTACTGCTGATGACATAGATGAGGTTGTGGCAAGCTTTGAGGTTGGCGCTATTTATGCAGATGCAGTAAATGAAGCACGTAGCTTAATCAATTTACCACCAAATCTACTTACAGCGACAGATTTAGCTAACTATGCAGAATCTCTAGCAGTGGAGTATGGTTTTGAAGTTGAAATTTTAGATAAAGCACAACTAGAAGAACTAGGTATGGGCGGTATTTTAAGTGTCAATCAAGGCTCCCATGAAGAACCTCGTTTAATAACATTAAAATATAAAGCGACTGAAGATTTCGACGATCCAATTGGCCTTGTCGGCAAAGGGGTTACGTATGATACAGGTGGCTATTCCTTAAAGCCAAAAGATTCAATGGTAGGTATGAAGGGCGATATGGGCGGTGCGGCAGCAGTACTAGGTGCTATGAAAATCATCGGTGAATTACGCCCTAATAAAAATGTCGTAGCAGTTATTGGCTCTACCGATAATATGGTATCTGGCACAGCGTTTAAGCCGGATGATGTTATTACGACATATAGTGGCAAAACGGTTGAGGTTTTAAATACCGATGCTGAGGGACGTTTAGTATTAGCAGATGCTACTACATATGCTAAGCAACAAGGTGCTACTTCCCTTATCGATGTTGCAACGTTAACAGGTGGAGTCATTACTGCACTTGGTATGGATAAAACGGGTGCACTTGCTAATGATGATGAATTCTTTGCGGATTTCATGGAAGCTGCACAAGAGACTGATGAGTTTGTTTGGCGTATGCCTTTAACAGAAAGTGATAAAAAACGGATTCGTAAATCAGATGTCGCTGATTTAAATAACTCTCCTGGTCGTGATGGACATATGATCTTTGGTGGAGGCTTCGTTGGTGAGTTTGTTGGTGATACACCATGGATTCACTTAGATATTGCAGGAACATCAGATGCGATTGCAGTACATGACCTAGGCCCAATAGGTGGTACAGGTGTAATGGTACGTACACTAGCAAACTTTGTGCAACGTTTAGGAGAAGAAAAATAGAGTAGGCGATATACATGTGAGATATGTATCTTCCTTCATACGATAGAGTAAAAAGGGAGGAAGCATATGCCATTTTTCGGAGGTTATCCAGGAGGAGGCTTTTGGACATTCGGTGCGCCGTTTTTTGGAGGGTTTTTAGGAGGTTTACTAGGAACGCAATTTAATCAATATCCATACTATCCTAGCTATCGACCATATCCGCCATATCCACCGTACCCACCATATAGACGGCATCGTTATCGACCGTATTAATTCGAATAAAATAAAGATCATCACAAAAATTGCAAACCAGCTGTCGGTAACAAAATCGACAGCTGGTTTTTTCCTTTAATAATAGTAGTCATTGGAATGATGAACTAAGTATCAAATAAACTGTTGACAGAATATAATGAATTGTATATTATTCTTATTATATTACTAAGAATTAAAAACGAAGCTGACTAGTAAACTAGAGGCTCTTATTATTCACAGGTACTGCTATGCCTATGGATAATTTGAGTCTTTTTTATCTTCATTCAGAGAAGACTACTATCTCTTAAGGTGAGGAGATGAATACGGGTGTGGTTCCTTTTCAGGATGTGTCCGAACACCTACTGATATAAAAGAACTCAGTCTAAGAACGCCACGTCCTGTGGCGACGACTGAGTGACCAACATCACGTTGGCCTAAAGCCTCCAGCGGATGTCACGGATTTTGAAAGGAATGAATATAAGGATGTTAGCCTAAAATCTTCGCATCCTGCGAAAACAGCTAACTGACCTGCATCGGTAAAAACGCCACGTCCTGTGGCATTACCGAAATGACCGACATCGTGTCGGCCCTCGTGCAGGCCTAGGCACAATCCAAAATCCGGACGCATTGTTTATCTGTAGCGACAGCTACAATTACGCCAAGGCGAAATGGATCTCTATCTAATAAGAGACGAGAAGGAGTGAAATCAAATGGGGAAAGTTTTTATAGTAGGTGCTGGTCCTGGCGATGTTGATCTTATTACTGTAAAAGGATTACGGTGTATCGAATGTGCAGATGTCATTCTATATGACAGACTCATCAATAAAGAGCTATTATCTTATGCAAAACGAGAAGCTAAGCTCATCTTTTGCGGTAAGCTACCTCAGCAACATGCCATGATTCAAGAGCAGATAAATCAATCAATTGTCAGCTATGCGCAGCAAGGACTGGTTGTCACGAGATTAAAGGGAGGTGACCCATTCGTTTTTGGCAGGGGTGCTGAGGAAGCGGAGGTACTAGCGCAGCATAATATTCCTTTCGAAATTGTACCAGGCATCACTTCAGGGATAGCAGCGCCAGCCTATGCAGGGATTCCTGTTACACATCGTAACTTAAGCTCAAGTTTTGCAATGGTTACGGGACATATGAGAGAGGGTAAGGATGATGCAATCCGATGGGAACATCTTGCAAAAGGGATTGAGACGATTGCTATTTATATGGGCGTAGGTAACCTTCCCTATATCCGGCAGCAACTGCTCAAGAATGGGCGTGACGAAGAAACACCAGTAGCACTCATCCATTGGGGTACATTTTCTCAGCAAAAAACAGTCACAGGTACTTTAGCCAATATTGAAGATATAGTGCAGCAAGAAAATATTCAAAATCCAAGCATAATTGTAGTGGGAAAAGTTGTTGCCTTAAGGGAACAAATTCAATGGTTCGAGCAAAATATTCCACAGCCTAAATTGGCGGAAAATTCTGTGTAAGGATGTGGGTTCATGCAAGCTATTTTATATATCGCTCATGGTAGTCGTGTAAAGGCGGGAGTGGAGCAAGCAGTTACCTTTCTAAAGAGCGTACAACGGGAAATTGAGTTACCAATCCAAGAAATTTGTTTTTTAGAGCTCTCGGCGCCAACTATTGCTGAAGGGATAGATAGCTGTATTAAACGAGGGGCTACAGCTATAGCCGTCATGCCTATTTTATTATTAGCTGCTCAGCATGCAAAGCATGATATTCCAAGTGAGATTGATCAAGCAAAAAAACAGCATCCACAAGTGCGCTTTACATACGGTGAACCGCTTGGTGTCCATGAACTATTAATCGATACACTACAGACTAGAATTTTAGAAGCAAGGTTACCTACTAACAATGCAAGTGTTTTACTGATAGGTCGCGGGAGTAGTGATCCTGCAGTAAAGAGTGATTTAGCCAAAATTGCAACAAGATTACGTGACAAATATGCTTACGGAGCTGTAGACACATGCTTTTTATATGGAAAAGGTCCTACGTTTGAAGATTGGTTACAGCAAGAGAAGGATGGGACCAACCAAGTATTTATAGTACCGTATTTGTTGTTTACTGGGATTTTGCGCCAAAGCATAACAAGGCGATTACAAAACTATGAGAATAAGAACATTATTTTATGTGAAAGTTTAGGCTATGACGACAACGTAAGGAAAGTTTTAGTGGAACGTATTTATCACTTACTACAATTGAATGAGGAAGGTGTTTGTAATGGTAGATAAAAGGACTGAAAATATAAATCTAGCATTAGATAATGTCCGCCAAATTTTAAATACGATGAATCATGGATCCATTACATTGATTGTACAAAATTCCTACGTGGTCCAAATTGAAAAGAAGGAAAAAATACGACTCCGATAATTTTATATTGGTTAAAGTATAGCGTCGGTCTAGTATGATCAACCCTACATTATGGTGATGAGCTCAAATTCAGACAAATTACTAAGAGAAGAAAATGATACGAATACGTGAGGTGGCAAGATTGAAACTGCAAGTAATAAACAGTCCATTTAATGAGGAGCAGGTAAAGCTGTTAAATGAGTTGCTTCCTAAACTAACAGGAGAACAGAGGATTTGGTTAAACGGCTATTTAAGTGCTCCACTAGCAACTATTGATGCCATTGTTGAAGAAGAAAAGCCGACAGTAAAACCAATCACCAAAACAGTGACCGTTTTATATGGATCACAAACAGGCAATAGCCAGGGGTTAGCTGAAAAATACGCCTCAGCATTAAAAGACAATGAAGTTGACGTAACAATCTCATCGTTAGCAACGTTTAAGCCAAACAATTTAAAAAAGGTAACAAATCTTTTACTCATTGTTAGCACACATGGGGAAGGGGATCCACCTGATCAAGCGATTCAGTTCTACGAATTTTTGCATAGTAAGCGTGCTCCAAAGTTAGAGCATCTTCATTATTCAGTGTTAGCTTTAGGCGATAGCTCCTATGAATTTTTCTGTAAAACAGGAAAGGATTTTGATGAGCAATTTACCAAGTTAGGGGCAACTCGAATCGTCCCTCGCACAGATTGCGATGTAGATTATGATGATGTGGCAGCACAATGGTTCTCAGCTGTTCAGCAGGAATTGCTTCAACAGACGGATATAGCTACTACGTCTACTACACAAAATCAGCCAGCACAAGGAGACACTACATATTCTCGTAAAAATCCGTTTTATGCTGAAGTACTTGAAAACATTAATTTAAATGGCCGCGGCTCAAACAAAGAAACACATCATATTGAATTATCAATCGAGGATGCAAATTTTCATTTCGAACCAGGGGATAGTATTGGGATTCAACCAGAAAATGATGAAAAACTAGTCGATGCTTTAATAACAGCGTTACAGTTTGATCCACAAACTGAAGTAAACGTATTTGAAGAAACACAGCCATTAAAGAATGCATTACAAAAGAAGCTAGAAATAACAGTGCTATCTAAGCCGTTGTTACAAAAAATGGGTGCCTTTACGGTGCATCAAGAATTTACAAAGCTACTTGAAGACACGAGTGCCTGGAAAGACTATGCAAAAGGAAGAGATTTGCTCGATGTTGTAGAAGACTTTGCACCATTTACATGGGATGCACAGCAATTGGTTAATTTACTGCGTAAAATTCCAGCGAGACTTTATTCAATTGCTAGTAGTCAAAAGGCGAATAACGAAGAGGTACATTTAACAATTGGGAAAGTAAGCTATGAGACAAATGGACGACAACGTCTTGGCGTTTGTTCTGGTAGCGTTGCAGAGCGTGTACAAATGGGTGATTCATTACCAATATTTGTTCATAAAAATCCGAACTTTAGATTGCCAGAGCATGAGGACACACCGATTATTATGATTGGAGCCGGTACAGGTATCGCTCCGTACCGTGCATTTTTAGAGGAGCGTGAGGAACTAGGTATCGAAGGAAAAGCATGGCTAATTTTTGGCGATCAACACTTTGTAACAGACTTTCTTTACCAAACCGATTGGCAGCGTTGGCTTGCTTCAGGCACACTAAGTCAAATGCATGTCGCCTTCTCCCGTGATACAGATAAAAAAATATATGTACAACATAAAATTGAGGAAAATGCTGTGGACTTTTATGAATGGCTAGAACAAGGGGCTGTCATTTACGTTTGTGGTGATAAGAAATCGATGGCGACAGATGTTGATGCAATAATACATCGCGTCATTGAGCAGCAAGGGCAAAAAACGCCAGAGGAAGCAAAAGCCTTTGTCAATGAACTTAAACAACAGAAACGCTATCAACGTGACGTTTATTAACTTCTTTCGGCAAATGTTTTATGTAGCGAAAGTAATGCGTAAGCTACAATTCTGCCGAGGCATAATTGATTAAAGGGGCGAAAAAAATGACTGAAAAAATTATTTTACCTCCACAAGCGGGGAAGCCTAGTGATGTAGAGCGTATTAAGAGTGATAGTAATTATTTACGTGGAACACTTGAACGTACGATGAATAATCCATTAAGCTCAGGTATTCCAGAGGATGATAACCGTTTGATGAAATTCCATGGTAGTTACTTACAAGATGATCGTGATCTTCGGAATGAACGCCAACGTCAAAAGCTAGAGCCAGCTTATCAATTTATGGTGCGTGTACGAACACCAGGAGGGGCAGCCACACCAGCACAATGGCTAGTAATGGATGACATGGCGAGAAAGTATGGCAATGGCTCCTTAAAATTAACAACACGTCAGGCATTCCAAGTGCATGGGATATTAAAATGGAATGTCAAAAAATATATGCAGGAAATTAATGAGGTATTATTGGATTCTCTCGCTGCCTGTGGGGATGTAAATCGTAATGTGATGTGTAATGTGAATCCAAACCAATCCGCATTACATGAGGAAATTTATAACTGGTCCGCAAAATTAAGTGAGCACTTACTACCTAGAACACGAGCATACCATGAGCTATGGCTGGATGGTGAAAAGGTAGTCGATAGTCAGGATGAAGAAATTGAACCTATATACGGTGCGCAATATTTGCCGCGTAAATTTAAAATTGGTATTGCTATTCCACCAAGTAATGATGTAGACGTATTCTCGCAAGATATTGGACTCATTGCCATTGTTGAGGATGATCAGTTAGTAGGCTTTAACGTGGCAGTTGGTGGAGGGATGGGAATGACGCATGGCGATCATGAAACGTATCCACAGCTTGCTCGTGAAATTGGCTTTATTACACCTGATAAACTACTGGAAACAGCCGAGAAAATTATTACGATTCAGCGCGATTATGGGAATCGCTCAGTGCGTAAAAATGCACGTTTTAAATATACAATTGATGCAAGAGGATTTGAGTGGTTTAATGATGAACTGACGCGTCGTCTAGGCTGGGACATCCAACAAGCCCGTCCATTTACCTTTGAACGTACAGGTGATGAATATGGATGGATTAAAGGTGCAGACGACAAATGGCATTATACATTATTTATTCAAAATGGCCGTATTAAAGACTTTGAAAATTATGAGCTTCTAACAGGATTACGTGAAATTGCTAAAGTGCATACGGGTGATTTCCGCTTAACACCAAACCAAAATTTAATGATTAGTAATGTAACATCACAAAAGAAGGAAAAAATCGCTGCTATTATTGAGCAATATAAGCTTACAGATGGTGCGCACTATTCTGCATTGCGTCGTAATTCGATTGCTTGCGTTTCATTACCAACATGTGGTTTAGCGATGGCAGAAGCGGAGCGTTACTTGCCTTCTCTAATAACAAAAATTGAAACAATCATTGATGAGGCAGGCTTAAACGATACAGAAATTGTTATTCGTATGTCAGGCTGTCCGAATGGATGTTCACGTGCGGCAATGGCCGAGATTGGCTTTATTGGTAAAGGCCCAGGGAAATATAATTTGTATTTAGGAGCAAGCTTTACTGGTAATCGTCTCAATAAAATCTATCGTGAAAATATTGGGGAAGAGGAAATTTTAGCAGAGCTTCGTCCGATCCTTCTGCACTATGCAAAGGAACGTTTAGAGGGTGAACATTTCGGAGACTTTGTAATTCGTGCAGGTTATGTAACAGCTGTTCACGACGGGCGAGATTTTCATAATTAACCCGTTAATCGCTGTGAACTGACAATTCCATGATCACTAACCTGAAGCTAATTGATTCTAAACATTCATCAATATATTCACGACATAGCTCCATCTGCACGATAAGTTCAAGCAAGTAGATATGGCTTATTTAACGAGAACGATGCCAGGGTTGTTTCAATGTGGATTTCGTGGGGATGTTCGCGCATTAAAAAATAAATTTTCTTATAAAACCTAGTTGTCTGCTAGATATACTTAGTATATCTTGGTGATAAGAAGAAATTGTAGAACGAGGTAGCTAATACCATCGTTTCATAATAAGCTGGCTAGTCAAACTAGAGGCGTTTTAACAAAGGCATGTCTATTACGATGTCTTTCGTTAGGACGTCTTTTTTCGTTACGAGGGGGATTATTATGTTAACATATGCAACTTGGCACGAGCCAACAATGGATTTTAATGTTGATGAAACTTATAAAGCTGCACTGGAGGTTTTACAGTGGAGCTATACTGAATACGGAGAGGATATCGTCTATGCATGTAGCTTTGGGATTGAAGGAATTGTCTTGATTGACCTTATTTCAAAGGTGAAGCCTGATGCTACGATTGTCTTTTTAGATACAGATGTTCATTTTAAGGAAACATATGAAACGATTGACAGAGTAAAAGAAAAATATCCGCAGCTTAACATAATTATGCAAAAATCAGCACTTACATTAGAACAGCAAGCAGCACAATATGGCGAAGAACTATGGAAGTCTAATCCAAATAAATGCTGCGAAATTCGCAAGATTGTGCCGTTACATGAAGCGTTAGCAGGTGCAAAAGCTTGGATTTCAGGCTTACGTCGTGAACAATCATCAACCCGACAAAATACAAACTTTATCAATCGTGATGATAAATTTAAGTCGATTAAAATTTGCCCACTCATTCATTGGACATGGAAGGATGTTTGGCGATATGTCTCAAAACTTAATTTGCCTTACAATCCTTTACACGACAGAGGTTATCCAAGCATTGGCTGTGAGCACTGTACAAAACCAGCATTTACGATGGATGATTTACGTTCAGGGAGATGGCAGGAATCTGGTAAAACCGAGTGTGGTTTACATGAATAAAGGGGTTTTGTCATGCTTGAATATGTTGCGATAGCGATTAGTTTATTTTTTGCGATGAATATAGGGGCCAGTGGAGCGGCAGCCTCAATGGGGGTTGCTTACGGTGCAGGTGCCATCAAAAAAGCTTGGCAAGCATTGTTAATTTGTTCAGTGGGTGTTTTTAGTGGAGCTGTGCTTGGTGGTGGAGAGGTAGTAAAAACGATCAGCTCTGGGATTATGCCGCAGGAGTACATTACTGTAAAGATTGTCATTATTATTTTGATTTCTGCCACAAGCTCACTATTCCTTGCTAATCTTTTGGGCATCCCACTCTCGACGAGTGAAGTAACGGTGGGAGCAGTTGTAGGTGTTGGGATTGCCTATAAAGTGTTATATGTAAAATCATTGTTTGTCATCATTTCATTTTGGATCATTATTCCGATTATTGCGTTTGTCATCGCACTTGTCTTTGGTAAGTGGCTGTATAAATTACGAGGCAAGGGCTTGTTAAAGGATCGACCGATATTAACGATTCTTCTTGTCTTTGCCGGATTTTTCGAAGCATTTTCAGCAGGGATGAATAACGTAGCAAATGCAGTTGGCCCTCTTGTTGGCGCAGGCGTGATGGGCGTAACAAGTGGGATATGGCTTGGTGGGGCATTTGTGGCGCTCGGTGCTATGCTACTAGGAAAACGAGTACTTGAAACAAACGGTAAAAAAATTATGCGCTTTGAGAAGCCAGAGGGGATATTGATATCGAGTACAGGAGCACTCCTTGTCGGTATTAGCTCTATTTTTGGGCTTCCCGTGCCGTTAACACAAGTAACGTCCTCTTCCATCATCGGGATGGGGATGGCCAAAAACGGTAAACAAATTTTTCATAAGCATATCGTGAAAAAAATAATTCGTATTTGGATTGTCTCGCCAATTTTTTCTTTAGTCATTTCTTATTTTTTAGTACAGCTATTCTTAGAGAAAGATTTCTATGCCATCGTATTAACTGGCAGTATTATTGTCGGAACGCTTGGTGTCATTAGCTTAATGCGAACAATGCGTGAAGAAGAGCGCTCAATATATGACGCGGGTGAAGGTATTTAATGGGAGCCGATCAAATCAGAGTGGGACTCGATCGCATTTGAAAGGAAGCTGATCAAATCAACGGGCCCCCGATCACATTTGAACGGAAGCCGATCACTTTTGAATTGGATCAAATCAGAGTGGGACCTGATCACTTTAAAATGGAAGCTGATCAAAACAGTGGGAACCCCAATCAATGCGCATATAAACATTGTGGTGGATAAAAATGGTTAATCAACACATCTGCTTAAATATAAAACATAGTAATTTAATAAAAATAGGAGGAGATTTTGATGAGTTTACAACCACATGGTGGACGATTAGTGCAAGCCTTTAATCCAGAGAAGGATGTAACACAAATAAAAAAAGTTATTGAACTTGATGCCATTTCACTTAGTGATTTAGAGTTAATTGCTATCGGCGGTTACAGTCCAATTGAAGGTTTTTTAACGCAGGAAGATTATGAATCTGTTGTTGAGCATACACGTTTAGCAACAGGAGTGGTGTGGAGTATTCCGATTACATTACCTGTAACAAAGGAAGTAGCGGCAACATTACAGTCTGGCGATGAGGCAAAATTAGTTTATGGTGATGCTGTTTATGGCGTTATTGAAGTTATTGATATTTATGAACCGAATAAGCGGAAAGAGGAATTGTTAATATATGGAACAGAGGATTTAGAACATCCCGGTGTTAAAAAGCTGCATGAACGTCCAAGTATTTATGTGGGCGGAAAAATTACATTAGTAAAACGTCTTGAGCAAAAGTTTTCCGCCTATTCATTTGATCCGATTGAAACACGTCATCTGTTTGCAGAAAAGGGCTGGAAAACGATTGTTGGCTTCCAAACACGTAATCCGGTACACCGGGCACATGAATATATTCAAAAGGCGGCACTTGAAACAATTGATGGATTATTTTTAAACCCGCTTGTCGGGGAAACGAAATCAGACGATGTGTCAGCTGCAATTCGTATGGAAAGCTACGAGGTTCTACTTAAAAATTATTATCCTGAAAATCGCGTGCAATTAGGTGTATTTCCAGCCGCAATGCGTTATGCAGGACCAAGGGAAGCCATTTTCCATGCACTTGTACGAAAAAATTATGGCTGTACGCACTTTATCGTTGGGCGTGATCATGCGGGTGTTGGTGATTACTATGGCACATATGATGCACAAAAAATCTTTGAACAATTTTCTGAAGATGAATTAGGGATTGTTCCGTTAAAATTTGAGCATAGCTTCTATTGTAACAAATGTGAGGGCATGGCAACGACGAAAACTTGTTCTCATGATAGCTCAGCACACGTCATTTTATCGGGTACTAAAGTTCGTGAAATGTTACGTAATGGTGAAGTGCCACCAAGTACATTTAGTCGTAAAGAGGTTGTTGATGTACTGATTAAAGGAATGCGTAAGGAGGTTTTAAAGTGAGTTCGAACATCGTTTGGCATGAAGCATCTATTACGAAAGAGCAGCGTCATACACAAAATAAACATCAAAGCTTTATTTTATGGTTCACTGGTTTATCGGCTTCAGGAAAATCTTCTGTGGCGAATGCCTTCGCTCACCGGCTCTTTGAACGTGGTAATCTAGCATTTGTCTTAGATGGTGATAATGTTCGTCATGGCCTGAATAAGGATTTAGGATTTGACGAAGCAGGCCGGAAGGAAAATATTCGTCGCATCGGAGAAGTTTCTAAGCTTTTTGTAGAAAGTGGTCAAATTGTATTAACAGCTTTTATTTCTCCTTATAGGGAAGATCGTCAAGTTGTACGTGCGCTGGTAGAAGAAGGAGAATTTATAGAGGTATATGTGAGGTGCTCTGTAGAAACGTGTGAAAAGCGTGATCCAAAGGGACTTTATAAAAAAGCACGGAATGCAGAAATCCCAAACTTTACAGGTATTAGTGCGCCTTATGAAGAACCAGCAAATCCAGAAATTATTTTAGACACAGAACGTTATTCCATTGAAGAATGTGTAGACCGGCTCACAGACATTTTAACTTCAAAAGGATATATTTAATAAAAATTGCTTTCTTAAAGAATCTGCTTGCTTTTGATGAAGCAGATTTTTTTTGTGAGAAATTTTTGGCTCATCACCAAAAGTTGTGGATGACATTTGTTAAAACATATACTATGTAAATAAGTTGATTGGAGTGGAGGCTGGGTGACTCCTTGGGGATCAGCGTCACAGATGAGACCCTGGAGCGAGCAACGCGAGTGAAGCGGCTCATCGGACGCCCCCAGGAAAGCGCCCAGTCGGAACGGAAATCAACCACACGTTTTGGTGATGAACCCGAATTTTTCCATTTCTTATAGAGTTATTCCATTTGTTGTGAGATGATTTAATCATCAAATGTTATAGGAGATGAAAAAAATGAGCGTACATATTCAATTACTAACCAAAGATGATGTGAACCCGAAATTATTAAATGAAATAGTGGGACTGTGGAATGAAAATGCCAAAGAAACGGCAGATAGTGAATTAGAGAAGAGTGAAAGACAAGGTATTCAAGAACAGCTAGAACAATATATTCAATCAAAATATGGGGCTATTTATATCGCAACTAATGACAACAATCAAATTATTGGTTTTGGAATGGCTTCGATAAAAAAAGATTTAATTTATGATATGAACTATGGCCAAATAGATGAAGTTTATGTAATACCTACTTATAGAAGACAGAAGGTTGCTAAACGTCTAGTAGATGATTTAGTGAATTGGATTGACGAAGAGCACGATACGTCTGTAATAAATGTTTATGTAGATTTAGAAAATGACTTAGCATTAAACTTTTGGGAAGGGATCGGATTAGAAAAAGAGTTTTTTATGCTATCAAGTAATTAAAAAATGGCCAATGAAGTCTAGATGATTTCATTGGCCATATGTTTTAGATAAGTTATTTAATGCCTTGTTCCTTTTTCATTCGATCAATTTCAGGTCCGAGATCGTCACGTACTGTGCCTTTCCAAGGCTTTACGCCAGCGATGTATGAGGAGCGGGTCATAATATGTCCTCCAACAGGACCTGTAATGAACAGGAATAATATACCTAGCAAAATGCGGGGATTGAAGTGATCTTCAATCAGCCAAAAGTGAAAGAATACGCCAATGAGTACGCACATGACACCGAGTGTTGCACTTTTTGAAGCAGCGTGAGCACGTGTGTATAAATCAGGTAAACGGATAAGACCGATGGCTGTCACGACAATAAATAGCACCCCTATAGAAATGAAAAAGATAACTAAACTATTAGCGAGAATTGTCACGTTTAATGATATCTCCTTTCTCTATGAATTTAGAGAATGCAACAGTACCGATAAACGATAATATCGCTAACAATAATATAATTTCAAGGAAGAAGCTTGTTTCAACCAATATTGAAAACAGTCCAATTAGCGAGATTACTGACACACCTAATGAATCCAATGCTACAACACGGTCAGATGCAGAAGGACCTTTAACCATTCGATAAACGACTGCAATCATCGATAAGCAAATCACTACAATCGCAGCAATAATAAACGTTGTCATGATTTACTCACCTCCAAAATTGCTTTCTCAAATGAATCTCGAATTGCTGCAATCGCTTCATCGACATCGCTAATATCGATTGCGTGTACAAATAAAGTTTTTGCATCATCTGATACATGCACTACTACTGTACCAGGCGTTAAAGTAATAAGACTCGATAATAAAGTAATTTCCCATTCTTGTGTTAAAACAGTCGGATAGGCAAAGAATGCAGGCTGCATATCCAACTTTGGCTTTAAGACCACTCGAAGAACTTGAATATTCGCTAACACTAATTCCTTTAAAAAGAGTAAAGTTAGCTTAATAATTGCCCAGATACGGTAGACGTAAAGACGTGTAGTAAAAAATCTACGCATAATAATGATCAATATAATACCGAGAATGAACCCAACAATAAAGCCTGTTGCTGTGAAATTAGAAGAAAGGAACATCCAGACGAAGGCAAGTACAAAATTTAAAATAATTTGAAATGCCATAACTCTAATCCTCCTTCAATACAGCATCTATATAAATAGATGGATCATTTAAAAGTTTTGCGGCATCGTCCATGAACGGTGTAATCCATTCAGAGCCAACACCATATGCTACGGTAATGAGCACTAAAAGGACAGTAGGTACAAACAGTGTATGATAGACTTTTTTATCGACAGTACCCTTTGTTTCTTTTTCTTCACCCCAGAAGGCATAAAGGAAAATACGAATAACAGACAATAAAACGAGAAGTGATGAAGCTAAAATAAATATACTACTCCACATACTACCTGCCTCAAAACCACCCTGGACAATCAAGAGTTTTCCGACAAAGCCACTAAGTGGGGGAATTCCTGCTAAACCCAATGCAGCAATTAAATAGCACCAACCAAGAGCAGGATAGTTCTTCATAAGACCGCCCATTTTTCGTAAATCAGATGTGCCGGTAATGTAGATGATTATACCGATCAACATAAAGAGTGCTGCTTTAATAAGCATGTCATGAATTAAATAAAACATTGCCCCCTTTAGAGCAACCTCATTCATTTGAGATACACCGAATAAAATAACACCTACAGCAATGACGATGTTATAAATAATGATGAGCTTAACATCGTGATAGGCAAGTGCGCCAATACAGCCTGCAATAATTGTTGCAATTGCTAATACCATTAGTAAATCATGCGTATACGATAAATCATGAACAAAGAACAATGTATACGTTCGAGTAATCGCGTAAATACCGACCTTTGTTAGTAGTGCACCAAATAGCGTTAACACGGGTATAGGTGCTGCCGCATAAGATGTTGGAAGCCAGAAGTATAACGGGAAAATAGCTGCTTTTAACCCAAATACCATTAAAAATAGTACAGCTATAACAGTAATAATGCCTGGTTGATCGATTTCAGCAATTTTTACTGCAATATCTGCCATGTTTAATGTACCTACTACAGAGTAAAGGAAGGCAACTGTAATAACGAATAATGCAGATGAAATAACATTGATTAAAATATATTTAATGGAACCTTTAAGCTGCCCTTTTTCGCCACCGAGAACGATGAGTAAATACGAGGCCATTAACAATACTTCGAAGAACACGAAAAGGTTAAAAATATCGCCTGTCGTAAATGCCCCGTTAACCCCAGTTAAAATAAACATGATTCCAGGGTAATAAAAGAAGCGTTCACGTTCCTTTGTGATGGAACCAAAGCCATACCAAACAACAAAGAAGGTGATAAGCAGCGTTGTTGTGACAAGTAATGCAGACACCATATCTGAAACCATCGTAATGCCATATGGCACAGGCCAATCCCCGAATGTCACCTTTTGAATACCATCATTTTTCACCTTTATAAGCAGTGAAATGGCTGATATAAGTGCAAGTCCTATACCAAGTAATGCGAATGAACGCTGGTATTTTAAATTCTTTTGCCCAAACATTAAAATCATGCCGAAGAAGAACGGAATGATAATTGGTAGTAGAAGGAAGTTATTCATCCTCATCACTTCCTCTCATTAAGCTTATATCATCTGTCTCGAGCTCCTGATAAGAACGGTAAGCAAGTACAAGGAAGAAAGCTGTTACCCCAAAGCTAATAACAATGGCTGTTAAAATTAGCGCCTGTGGTAAAGGGTCTGCAAATGTTTTCGCCCCTTCTTTTAAAACAGGGGGTGCTTCACCGCCAAGTCCACCCATCGTTAAAATGAGAAGATGGGCACCATGACTTAAAAGACCTGTCCCAATAATAATGCGCAATAAGCTTTTAGATAAGATTAAATAAACCGCTGCCATAAACAGAAAGCCGATGACAAACGCCATAATTATTTCCATTATTCATCCTCCCCGATTGTTTGAATAATGGTCATCGTAACGCCGACAACAACCAAATAGACACCGCTATCAAAAAGCATAGCCGTGTGTAAAGACTGTTTGCCTAGAAGCGGTAAATCGAAATAATCAAAGAAATGTGTAAAAAACGGTTCGCCCAAAAACATAGGGAAAGCGGCCGTTGCAAAGGCTAGTAGTAAGCCAATCGCTGTTAAATACGTATAATTTATTGGTAATACCTTACGAACCGTATTTAAATCAAAGGCAAGGACTAAGAGCACAATGGCACTCGATGTTAACAGTCCACCTACAAAGCCGCCCCCAGGAGTATAATGTCCAGCAAGAAAAATATGAATGGAGAAGAAGAAAATAATGAAGAATACAATTTTTGCTGTAAATTGTATAATTACATCATTTGTTTTCATGTGATTTCTCCTTTCTATTCATGCGTAGCTTGATCATTGCTAAAATGGCCATCCCAGCAATAGCTAGCACTGTAATTTCAAATAATGTATCAAAGCCACGATAGTCTACTAAGATAACATTGACAATGTTTCCACCGCCGGCTTTTGAATAAACTGTTTCCTCGTAATACTTCGAAATAGATGGAATCAATTTTTGTGATTGTGCAGACAGCGCTACAAGAGTGACCATTACACCGACTGCAATTGAAACAATCGCGCGATTTAATTGGAATCTCATGCGTTCTTCTCGTTTGCCAAGCTTAGGCAGATGATAAAACGCTAGTAAAAATAGTGCTACAGAAATCGTTTCAATAACAAGCTGTGTTAATGCTAAATCAGGAGCATTAAAAATAACGAAGAATAATGCCACTGTGTAGCCGACAGCACCAAGACCTATAATGGCTGTTAAACGTGACTTTGCCAAAATTGTAATGGACGTTCCAATGACTAAAACTACAACTAAAATGATTTCATAAGGACGAATAGGTGCAGTGTCTTGGAAGGAGACTGTAAAAGCATCTTTCACAAATAAAGAACCTATAACAATTGCTGCAATGCTACTAAACATATATAGCAGATAGTGACGCATAGAGCCTGTCATATAAAGACGTGATACACGATTTAACCCAACATCTAGTCCGAGCATAATTTTGTCGTATGCATTATTTAATGTCAAAGCTCGTGGGAATTTTTCATAGATGCTTTGCCATTTCGGTAATGCTACAAACAAGAGAACCCCAATAATTACTATGCCAATTGTCATGAGTAATTCAGGTGTAATTTCACCATGCCAAGCAGATACATGAATATCGATATCCTTTGGTGAATCATATAAGAATGGTTGAATAGCTTGTACTGCTGGCTTGACAAAAGTATCACCAACAAAGTTTGGAATAAAGAATATTGTTACGACTAATGCAGCTAAAATCATTGGCGAAATTAGCATGCCAATTGGTGCCTCATGTGGTTTATGAGGTAATTTCTCTGGTGTATATTTACCAGTAAATGTTCTGAAGACAAAATAGAAACTATAGATAAATGTGAAAATACTAGCAACCCAAGCGATAATAGGGAAGAGTGCTCCCCACGTATCAAAGCCGAAAAATTCGAAATTTTGAAGTGCAAGCATTGCAGTTAAAAACATTTCCTTACTTAAGAAGCCATTAAATGGTGGTAGACCAGCCATTGATAAGCTTCCGATTGCTGCGACTGTGAAACTAAGCGGCATAATACTCATTAAACCACCCAGTTTACGAATATCACGCGTACCTGTTTCATGATCGACAATACCTGCAATCATAAATAAGCTACCTTTAAACGTCGCATGGTTTATAAGGTGGAAAATCGCCGCAAAAGCAGCAAATTTGATAGAATCTGTTGCTCCATTGCCATGAAACGCTACGGCACTAGCTCCAAGCAATGACATAATAAGTCCAAGCTGGCTCACGGTAGAGAATGCAAGAATTCCTTTTAAATCTGTTTGCTTCACTGCAAAGAAAGATCCCCAGAATAAAGTTAAGATACCCACGCCTGTAACGAGCCAGATCCAAAGTTCAGAAACAGCAAAAATCGGTGTAAAACGTGCAACTAAATAAATACCTGCTTTTACCATTGTTGCGGAGTGAAGGTATGCACTAACTGGTGTTGGCGCTTCCATTGCATCTGGTAGCCAAATGTAGAATGGGAATTGTGCGGATTTCGTAAAGGCACCTAGAAGTATTAAAACGAGTGACCAAGTGAATAACGGATCCTGCACTAAATTAGGTGCCATGACAATAAGTTCACGGATTGAATACGTTTCTCCCATTAAATAAAGAAGGACAAATCCTCCCAACATCATTAAGCCGCCACCGACCGTAATCATCATAGACTTAAGTGCACCAAAGCGAGAGGCATCACGGTTATACCAGTAACCGATTAGTAAAAATGATGAAATAGATGTTAGCTCCCAGAAAAAGTACAAAGTAATTAAATGATCCGACTGCACTACTCCAAGCATCGCGGTCATAAATAATAATAAATAAACATAAAAATTATGTAATTTTTCTTTATGTTTGTCTAAATAAAAAATCGAGTAAAGTACGACCAATGAGCCAATTCCAGTAATTAGTAATGAGAATAGCAAGCTAAGTCCATCTATATAAGAAACGACGGAAATATCGAGCGATGGAATCCAAGGAAGCTCTTCAAGAAATACTTCACCATCTGCTACTTTTGGGATATAAGAGGCGTAAATAATCGCAAGTGTAGCAGGTACTGCAAGAACAAACCAGCCTGTATGAATATTTTTAATGCTTTTATATAAAAATGGCACAAATATTGCGGCAAGCATTGGAATGAAAATATAAAGTACTTGTAACAAAAAAATCCTCCTTTATGCAGGTAGTATGTCAATTATAACGTACTTTTTGTACGAATGCATATGCACTAATAGGATTTAACTTGCGATAGTGGAAGAAATTTGGCTATATTATAAATAGGAAGTTATCAATAGAATAAGAGGAAAAAAATTTTTATGAAGAACCCTTATATTTATGGTTATTTACCATTAATTACGATTTTGTTATTTAGTTTAACATTTGGGATGTATGCTGTAAGTGAATCGTTGCAAATTTTTCAAGCTATTGGCGTATATTCTGGCATGCGTGAATTTTTATCCGATTTCGAACTACGTGTTTTTTTGCTAATTGTATTTGCTGTCATCTTTTTTATGCTATTTTCAGCATTAAAATTAGTAGGGGAAACTATTCACGAGCTGGGGATGTTATTTTTTTCAAAAGACAATGAAGGTGCGACAGTTCATCAAGCACGAGGCGGTTACATAATTTTAGTTGTAGGTGCAATATGCTCAGCCTTTGCTATTCAATTTATTTATATTTTAATAGGGATTTTTGTCTTAACTGTCTTTATTTATTTTATTTATCTTATTTATAAAATGAGCCATTTTATGTCTATGAGTGGAACGATTGGGCTACTAGTTTTTGAGCTTTTTACGTGGACAATATTATTATCACTTTTAGTTTACGTCGTTTTAAAATTGTATAATGGCATTTTGGCGAGTTTACCGTTTGCTAATTAAATAGCAACTTAAACAATGAAAGGAGCAGCCCTAGAGTGATGAATGTCACAAAGGGCTGCTCCTTTTAATCGAGAAACTTTATTCTATCAATACATTAAATAGCTGATGATGAATCTTATAAGCTTCTAAGTTTTCCATAGATTGTGGCTTATCATAGCCGAGCCATACTGCTGCCGTATATTCATCATTTAATCCAGCAAGCCAGTAGTCGCGATAGTTGTTTGTTGTTCCAGTTTTGGCACCAACATAGTCACTTCTACTATAAACACCTTGTCCTGTACCATTCGTGACAACATCCGCAAGCAATGCACGCATATACTTTACCGTTTTCGGTGACCAAATTTGATCGCGTGCTGTATCCCAGCTGTAAAGCTCCGTTCCATCAGCTGCTGTCACTTTACGGATGCTATGGGCTAGTACATATGAGCCGTCTATAAAGCTCGTATAGGCATCTGCTAGCTCAAGTGCTGTAACACCATATGTTAATCCTCCTAACGAGGCAGCATAATTACGATCTTTTTCAACGATGGAGCGGAAGTTAAAGCGATCTAAATAACTAAAGGCTGTTTCAATCCCCACTGTGTTAAAGAGACGGAGAGCCGATGTATTGTAGCTATATCGAAATGCTGTCCGAATTGATACATCACCGTACGTAAAGCCTCCATAGTTTTGTGGACAAAATGAACCGACACAATAACTGCCACCACTGACTGTCGAATCTGGTGTATATGTTGTCGTTTCAAACAAAGGCGCATATACCGCTAGCGGTTTAAAGGCAGAGCCTGGCTGCCTTGTACCTTGAAAGGCTCGATGAAAATCAAATTTTTCATAGTTTTTCCCCGCATAAAGACTAACGACTTCACGGGACTTATTATCAATAACTGCTCCAGCTGCTTGTAATTTGCCTGAACCTAGAATTGCTGTCATTTCTTTCTCATCATGTGCTTGTTTGTTAGGATCAAGTGCGGTATGAATCGTTAATCCATTTTGAAATAATGTATTAAGTCGCTTGTCTAACTGCGCTTTAATTTTTTTCTTTTCTTCCTCGCTTTGTGTATTTGCAAGGCGATCTGCATAGCCCTCTTTTTCTGCAACTAACCATCTAAGCTCTTGTAGAACGTAAGTGCTGTACATAGGATAGTTTTGAACTTTATTCTTTACATTTAACGTGATTGTTTCAGCTTTATATGTAATAGCATCTTCTGTTGTTATAGCCCCACTCGCTGCAAGAGTATCTAATAGCCGCTCCTGTCTCGCTTTTGTTTTATCAAAATTTTTTAAAGGATTATAAAGTGAGGGGTTATTTGGAATGGCTGAAATAAATGCAATTTCAGCAACAGATAATTCTTGGAGTGGTTTCTGAAAATAATATGTAGCTGCTCCACCGATTCCATAAACTTGATTGCTAAAATAGGATTCATTTAAATACATCGTTAATATCGCATCTTTATCAAATTCTTTCTCAAGCTCATAGGAATAGAAAAGCTCAGTTAATTTTCGTTCATATGTTTTTTCATCGGATAAATAACGCATACGAACGAGCTGCTGTGTAATGGTACTACCACCTTGTGAAGTAGAATTTGTGTTTGAGTTGGCAACCATTGCACGAATGATCGCACTGAGGTCAAAGCCGATATGTTCATAAAAATTAGCGTCCTCACTTGCAATAAAAATTTCCTGGGCAATTTGTGGAATTTCTTGTAATGTTAGAGGTTGCCGCCATTCGACATATTCCTCGCTAAATGTTTCCCCGTTTTGGTCAATAAGTATTACTGGAAGCTGTGACTGTACTTCCGGTAAATGAATCGCATCAACAATTTGCTCCTCATGCGCTTTTGCTGAATTGATTTCTGTCCTAATATTTGTACTAATCCACCAAAGGGTAGGTAAGGATAGTAAAATGATAAAAAAACCACAAGCCTTTTTCATATGTGCCTCCACTCTAAATATGGGTCATTCTACAGAATAACATAATTTGGATGGTTTCCAAATACTCGTTCGGACCTATTTGCACTTTATCGAAAATCTTAGGTAGCTGTATTAAGAACTGTTGACATGTTTAAGTACATAATATTTTTTATAGAATTGGTTCATTATAGAAAATTGAAGATGGCATTTGACTATGTGTTGATTGGAGTGGAGAAGGCGACTTCAGAAAAGGGCCCAGTCGGAACGGAAATCAACTCAACGTTATGATGATAAACGAAAAAAATAAAAGTGCATAAATCGTCAATACTTTGGTGAAGAAAACCATTAAGAAGTATGGTAGACTAAAATGAGGTCAGAAATGATATACTACTATCATTTACATGAAAACTGAAATTTTACATTTAAAGGAGAGACTTGAATGTTTCCACAATTAACAACAGAAGTACAAAAAGGCGAAGTACTTGTAGAAATGAAAACAACGTTAGGTGCCATCAAAATTAAATTATTCCCAGAGCATGCACCAAAAACTGTTGAAAACTTCTTAGGTCATGCAAAATCAGGTTACTATAACGACATCATTTTCCACCGTGTAATCCAAGACTTTATGATTCAAGGCGGTGACCCAACTGGTACAGGTATGGGCGGCGAATCAATTTGGGGTAACTCTTTCGAGGATGAGTTTTCTGATAATGTATTTAACCTTCGCGGTGCCCTGTCAATGGCAAATGCAGGTCCAAACACAAATGGTTCACAATTCTTTATCGTTCAAATGAAGCACCTTCCAAGTGATATGCTTCGCCAATTACAAGGTGCGGGATTCCCTGAAGAAATTATTGAAGCCTATGCTCAAAATGGTGGTACACCTTGGTTAGACCATAAACATACAGTATTTGGTCATGTTGTTGAAGGAATGGACATTATAGACAAAATTGCAGATGTAGAAAAAGACTTCCGTGATAAACCGTTAGAAGATGTGAAAATTGAGTCAATTACAGTTTTTGAATAATAATTGTAAGGACGTGTAAAACATGGAACATTTAATGTATCAATTTTTATATTTCCCAAAAGATAAATCAGGCTATCTTCCTGCAGCTTTTGAATTTTTAATAATGCTTATTTTATGTATTATTGTATTTATTGCTTTCCGTAAAATTTCTAAAAAACAAGAAATGAAAACAAAGGAAATCGAAGCACGTATTCTAGCTGAGAGAAAAAATACAAACAATCAGTAAAATATTTAAAGTGTAGAAAGCCAGATGCCTCGCAGTCAAAAATGACTGTGAGGCAATTTTTTTAGGATTTCTAACTGTTTTGAAAGTGGTAAGCAAACGAGTACAAGCGATAAATATCCCTATGGAAACGTCGATATTTCTACCTTTCTCATTATTCGGGATAACAAACTTTTCAACCAATACATATTTCTAAACATAAAAAGGATATCTCCGAACAACTCGAGATATCCTTTACAATTTACTGTTATGCCTGTAGTGCTTGCTTAAAGCGTTGAACACTGTCTTTTACTGTATCAAATGAGCAAGCAATGTTCATACGCAAGAAGCCGCGTCCCTCTTCGCCATATTTTGTTCCTGGCTCTAATGCAAGCTTGCCATCTTCTAGCAAGCGTTTCATGATTTCCTTTTCGTCCAGTCCTAATTCTCGATAATCAATCCAAAGCAAATAAGTGCCCTGAGGTTTTGTAATATGAATACCAGGTAATTGTTCTAATTCAGCAATGACATAGTCCATATTATTAGAAATATAAGTAAGCATTTCTTCTAACCATGGAGACCCCTCTGTATAAGCAGCCTGAAGTGCAACCGAAGCAAAGGTATTTAATGAGCCTTGCCCACTAGCCATATTCACTGCCTCTAGCAACATACGCTTTTTCTTATCCGTAACAATCATATAGGCAACCTGAATACCAGCTAAATTAAATGTTTTAGTTGGTGCCATGCATGTAATAATACGATCCATTTCATCCCCAGCAATTTTTGCTAGTGGCGTATGTTTTGAGCCATCTAATATCAAATCAGAATGAATTTCATCGGATATAATGACTACATCATATTTTGCACAAAGGCGCACGATTTCCTTTAAAGTTGCTTCATCCCATACATAACCCCCTGGATTATGCGGATTACACAATATGTAGGCTTTCACATTTTGAGCAAGTGCCTGTTCAAAAGCTTCAAAGTTATAAACAAATGTTCCGTCTTTTTCGACTAAAGGACAGCTAACTACCTCTCGAGCATTACTTTTTGTTATGTTAAAGAATGGCGGATAGACTGGTGTGGAAATAAGTACTTTATCTCCAGGATTTGTCAGCGCTGTGATGCTATTAGCTAAAGCAGCGACAACACCGTTACAGAATAGAATAGATTGGTTTTCAATGTGCCAACCATGTCGAATAAATTGCCAGTCTACTATCGACTGTATGGCTTCCCCGCTTACAAAACTATAACCGAAAACAGTCTTTTCAGCATGCTCTTGTAGCGCCTTTGACACCGCTGCTGGTGCGGAAAAGTCCATATCGGCAATCCACATTGGCAGTATGTCTGAAGCATCTTTTAATCCATAGACGTTTTCCATTGCGTCCCATTTTACAGAGTTTGTACATCGACGTTTATTAGTTTGATCGAAAATAGACAAGCAAATCACTCTTTTCTTTTTTTTTTACTATGGTATCATACGAGTATGATAAAAGGATAATAGGTGAGCATTTTGGAAAATATAAAAATGAATCGAGCAGCTGTACATCTGCTAGAGGAGTGGGATCCATTTAACTTAGGTCCAGACCATTATGATACTGAAACGGCAGATGTTGTAGCAGCATTGCAAGGCATTGATGACCCATCCGTTCTTGCAAAGGTTATTCAAGAAACGTATGAGCATTCGTTTGAAGAATGGATTCCATTTGAAAATTGTGTAGCCATTTCATACAAACTTATTGCGATAAAATTTGAAGCAAAATGTATTATTTAACTATGCTTTTTGCTTTTCTATAGAAAACGAGGTTGTCATTCAATGTTGTGACAACCTCGTTTTTTAGATTCAAATTATTTAAATAACGGTAAAATCCCCTGAATGAAAATAATTAAAATGGCAATCGGAGAAACATAACGAATTGAATAATACCAAATATTGAACATCAGATTTGAGGAGGCAAGCTCCTTACGCGAAATGTCCTTTGTATAATAGTAGCCTGCAAAGATGGAAATTAGTAAGGCTCCAATTGGCATACCAATACTATTGGTTAAAAAGTCTACAAAATCAAAAATAGAGCGGTCTAAAATTTTTACATCGGATAGGATGCCGAACGATAGGGCACTTGGAATACCAATGATGAAAATAATGATACCACCGATCCAAGCGATTTTTTTACGCTTTTCAGGCTTATCTCCAATTGCGATTGCCACGACGATTTCTAACATGGAAATGGAAGAAGTTACTGTTGCAAATAGTAGAAGAACAAAGAAAATCGTTAAGAACAGTCCACCAAGAGGTAATTGCTCAAAAACAGCAGGTAAAATAATAAATACGAGGCCAGGACCTTGATCAGGTGTATAGCCGAGTGCGAACACTGCTGGAAAAATTACTAGGCCTGCAAGTAAAGAAATGATAATATTCATGGATGCAACATTGATGGCCGAGTTTCCAATTTTTTCGCTTTTGGATAGATAGGAAGAATAGGTGATCATTACTGCGATACCGACACTTAACGAGAAGAATGCTTGTCCAAGCGCCTTTAAAAATGTTTCCGCGTTTAAGTATGACCAATCAGGAACGAACATAAATTTGACGCCTTCCATCGCGCCATCCAATGTTAAGGAGCGAATAACTAACACGATGAAGAAGATGAATAACAGAGGCATCATCCAAGTGCTAGCTTTTTCAATACCACCTTTAATACCTGCTGATACAATCGTTACAGTTAATAACATAAATAACCCTTGTACAAGTACTGCTTCAAGTGGGTTTGAAATGATGTCATTAAACAAATCTGCATAATTAATATTTGAACCAGGATTATTCAGCTGTAATGTAAAGGCACGGCCCAAATAACTTAAAATCCAGCCACCAACAACACTGTAGAATGAAAGTATTAGACCGGCAATAATCATGCCACCCCATCCTATCAAGTACCACGGAGTTCCTGGTGCTTGTTCCTTAAACGACGTGACGGCATCTTTTTGCCCACGACGACCAATCATAAATTCTGCAATTAACACCGGTAAGCCGATGAGAAATGTACATAAGATGAATAATAAAATAAAGACACTTCCGCCATTAGTACCCGCCATGTAAGGAAACTTCCAAATAGCTCCTAACCCTATAGCACTTCCAGCGGCAGCTAAAATAAACCCAATTTTAGTTGTAAATTGATCTCTTGAAGACACGAAAATACATCCTCCTTATACTAAAGTTTTATTTTACCGCAATATTTTCATAACACAAGCAAATTTCAGTAAATTAAGCTAGCACATGCGCCAAAGGTTGTTCAAGTAACTTAATATTTGGTTCAACCGGCGAAATTAGCGGTGTTAGCAGCGAAGTTAGGGGAGTTAGCGGCGGAGTTAGGGGGGGTAGCGGCGAAGTTAGGGGTCTTACTGGCGGAGTTCGAGGTTCCAGCGGTGGAGTATTGAATCTTAGCGGCGAAATTTATGGTTCAACCGGCGAATTTGCAAATCTTACCGGCAAAGTACATGGATTTTTAATAATAAGTAAAATATGTAACAATTAGGAGAAATGTTTCGTTTCATGCACAAAGGAGGGATGACAGTGACAGAAACTGAATTAATCGAACGAGCTCAGCGAGGAGACAAAGACGCTTATATAGAGCTTATCCGAATACATCAACGAACAGTTGAAAAATTTGCCTTTCAATGCGGCGTACATAGTAATGACCTAGCAGACGTTTCACAGGAGGTATTTGTGAAGCTCTACCGTTTTTTACATCAATTTAAGCAAGATCGTTTTACAACATGGCTCTATAAAATCACACTAAATGCCACACGTGATTATTATCGCAAAGAACAACGAGAGCAGGCGAAAGAAGAAAGGCTAAGTGCTCAACAACAAACGCCCTCATCTTCAGCAGAAAAGCATGTCCTTAATTTTGAGGAGGATAGGCTATTACATAATGCCATTCAAGCACTTGATGAAAAATATCGTTACCCACTCATATTATTTTACTTCCATGAATTAAAGTATGAGGAGATAGCGGAGGTACTAAATATCTCGTTATCAGCTGTCAAAGTTCGTATATTACGTGCCAAGGAAAAACTCAAAGCAGAGTTAATGCAAGAGGGGAGTGTTAAAAATGGACGATAAACAGTTTGAAAAACGAATGGAGCTTCTAAAAAAATCCTACGATCGGATAGAACCACAGCTAGATCCAGAAGCTGTTTTCGTACAAATTGAGGCAGAAAATACAATGCAACAAGCAGAAGAATCCAATACCACTCAAAAGCCTCCCTCAAAATGGCAAAAGCCAGCTGTTTGGATAGCAAGTATCGCAAGTGTACTTTTAGTGGGTGTGCTAGTTTCGTCGTATGTAATTAATCCATCGACATTTGTTCAAACAACTGAACAAAAACAAGAACAAAAACAGGACCAAGAATATGACGAATGGCTTTCAAACTTTACAAAGAAATATCAAGAAAAGCGTGAGCAAATGCGTAAAGAGCTCGACATACCAGAGAAAGAGTTTAGTGAAATATCATTAATTCAAAATGCAGATAATGAAGTCTACTCTTTACCTAAAAGAAAAGAGATGTTTCTAGAGATACAGACCGTAAATAATGACTTTTTTAAAGGATTAGAAACAGATATATTGGATGATCTACAAACGCCACGTGAGCTTATACAGCATATCGAAACTTACGACGGTCTTATGACATTTGAAGAATCTTTTTATTTTTATAGTATATATTCTTACAGAGCTGAAGACATTGCACTCTATTATTCCAATAAACTTGCTCAGTATGAAAAAGTTTTATCTCAAAAACCAACAAGTTTTCCTGCAGACTTAAATCAATTAATTGCTTCGGCTAATAACCAATATTTAGAATTACGATATAATGGAGAAAGTTTTGAATTTAAACCAAATGCCGTTTTCGGAAAAGACGCACCTGAATATATGGACCGTCTTCATCCAGGTGTATTAGGTTATTTCAAATATTTAGCTACAGGTTCATTACTTATTGGTGGGGAATTACGCTATTCAATAGAGGACTCTGCAACGATTTTGCGTCTCTATGAACAAACACTTTTAGCGGATAACTCCTATGAGTATAATGATAATTTTAACGTATTAAAGGGCGAGTTTGAAAATACGTGGCTTGCCATTTTTAAAGGAACTGAAACCAATCCAATTCGTACGAAAACTGGGCAATACAAGCCGGAATACATGGATCTATTAACTATTATTGCGAATGGGGAATATGGTGAGGCCATGCGCGAAACAGCTCAATTAATACTAGATGAAATAAAGGTAACTGGACAATCCAAAACGCTAGAACAGTTAACAACATACGATATATGGATGGGCATATTACATTTGCGAAAAGATATATTTATGCAGACACAAGATGGAACAACTAGTATAGCAATAGATGACAATTGGATTGAGCAAACTAAATTACTTTACAATTCGTATGTTGAGACGAGGGATGATACCATAATCGACACATTAAATCCCATTAATATCGTTAGTTTATTTTTATATGCTCATGGGGTTGGTGATCGTGACATAGCTCAGAGACTTTTAACTGATGATGTGGATATCAATACAGTTGTTCAGTTTGATGGGATGGGAAGTTTTACAGCTCTTCATGAAATAGGAGATTCGTCACTTAATATTAGAGCCACTGTTAAAAGTGCCGCGCATGGAGTAATTGGACAGCAATTATCCTTTAAATTAACCACTGTAGCAACTGAAAATGGTGGGACGCGTTACCTAATTAGTGCTATTAACAATTAAGGAGATTTTTTGCCCGACTTTTACACGTATGTTATAATTTAAGGTGATATATACGTAGCAATCAAAAAGAAAGTGGGCAAGAGGTTATGGTGAAAAAATATGAATTAGGAGACGTGTTAAACGGAAAAGTTACAGGTATTCAGCCGTACGGTGCATTTGTTGCGCTTGATGAAGATACACAAGGCCTTGTGCATATTTCCGAAATTACGTACGGCTTTGTAAAGGATGTTAGTGAGTTTTTATCAGTTGGGCAAGAGGTAGAAGTGAAGATACTTGAAATCGATGAAGAGGCCGAAAAAATTAGTTTATCGATTCGAGCTTTGCAAGAGCGCCCAGCAACATTACGTAAAAAAGATGCACCACCACGTAAATCATTGCAGGACCGTGTAGATGAATCGGATGCGAATGGTTTTAATTCCCTAAAAGATAAATTACAGGACTGGATCGAGCAGTCAGGACACTAAAGTGAATCTTTTTACTTCTTTCAGCGGAAGTCTCCCACTTCTATAGTTGGTGAGATGAATTCACTTTCGGTACAGCAAAAATTACTGCCTGTTAATGCGGGATAATAAAACGAGGATGCTTTCATATTGAAAGTATCCTCGTTTTTTATATTCAAAATTACTGATTTTTTATTTTCCGAATTCGGTATTGTAAGTTTTGGCGACTCATGCCAAGTGCGCTAGCAGCCTTTGTAATATTGCCTTCATATAAATTTAAGACATTTTGCACATAATATGATTCGGCTTCACGTAAATAAGCATCGAGCGGCATTACATCATTTTGTTGATGGAACATAAAGAATTCTGGCTCGCGATTGGATTCATCTTGCTGTTGTACCTTGAAACGAAAATGCAGTGGGAGTAAATCTGAGGTAACTGTTGACTCAGTCGTCATAAACGACACAATTTCATCTAGTAATAGCTCAAGCTCCTTTAAATTCCCTGGCCAATCATATTGCAAGAATAAATCCCGTACATCAGGTGCAAGTTCCGCTACATTTGAAGCAAAGCGTTCTCGATGTCGGCTAAAATAATCCTCTACGAATGGAAGAATATCTTCTTTTCGATCTGTTAAATTTGGGATGGTAATGGCCATTGTTGCAAAGAAATAATACAGTGATTTTGAAAGCTTCTTTTCCGCAATTAATGTAATTGGATCGCTACCAACACTCCCAATGAGCATGTACTTTGACTGTGGAAGGGATTGCAATACTTCTAATAATTGCTCTTGGATATCTAGGCTTAAAAAATCAATGCGTTCAAAGAAAAAAGTGTATGCCTTGTCATCCTGTAAGAGCTCCTGTAATTTATCTAAAACAGATTGTGCAGAACGGCGACTCACTAGAGTGACAAATGCTTCAGGATCAGAAGATGCTGCATGGTGAATACCCTCTGCGATTAAATCTTTTCCTGTACCGGATTCACCAATTAGTAAAACAGGTAATTTCACAGCTGCTGCTTTTTTGGCATTTGCGATAACCTGTTGCATCGATTCGGAAACAGAAGTAATGACATCGAATGTTAATGGTTCACCATATCGGCGAAGAGGCTGATAAACAAGCTTTTCGAGTGATGTAATGTCACGAGCAAATTCAATTGCTCCAATTAGTTTATTTTCAGTATAAAGTGGAAAAGTATCATTAATCGTTGTAATTTCATGACCATTTTTATTCCAATAGGTTTGTTTAACATTAATTTCTTTTTGACCAGTTTGTAAAACACGCATTAAAGTACTTTCATGCTGGCGAAAGGAAAACATTTCAATAACAGAACGATCTGCTAATTCATCAAAATGAAATCCCTCAATTTCTTTCATCTTTGTATTATAAATAATTGTTTTGCCAGAAAGGTCTACGGCGTGTATACCAACAGTTACATTTGTTGCAATAAACTCATAAAAAGGTAGTAAGGGTTCAGAAATTTTCATAAAATGTGCACCTCAAAAAATTTTTTACTTGAAATATGCAACAGAATTTTGCATTATAATAAGTGTAAGAATATTCTAAACGCAAAAATATTTTGCGTCAATGTTTTTTGCACACTAAAATACATCTCACTAGGGAGGATAAATTATGATTTCATACAAACACGAACCATTCACGGATTTTACTCAAGAAGCAGACTACAACGCATATGTAGAGGCTTTAAATAAAGTTGAGAGTTATTTAGGTCAAGACTATCCACTTATTATTGGTGGCGAACGTATTACTACAGAAGATAAAATCATTTCATATAACCCTGCAAAGAAAACAGAAGTAATTGGTCGCGTATCAAAAGCAAGTAAAGAGCTAGCTGAAAAAGCGATGCAAGCGGCTGATGAAACATTTAAAACTTGGAAAAAAGTAGATCCAGCTATTCGTGCAGATGTATTATTTAAAGCAGCAGCGATTATTCGCCGTCGTAAACATGAATTCTCTGCACTTTTAACAAAAGAAGCAGGTAAACCATGGGCTGAAGCTGATGCAGATACTGCAGAAGCAATCGACTTTTTAGAATATTATGGTCGTCAAATGCTACGTATTAAAGACGGTCAACCTGTAGAAAGCCGTCCAGGTGAATACAACCGTTATGACTATATTCCATTAGGGGTTGGTATTGTTATTTCACCTTGGAACTTCCCATTCGCAATTATGGCAGGTACAACGGTTGCAGCTTTAGTAACAGGTAACACTGTATTATTAAAACCAGCTTCTACAACTCCAGTAGTTGCTTATAAATTTATCGAAGTATTAGAGCAAGCAGGTCTGCCAGCAGGTGCAGTGAACTTTGTACCCGGTTCTGGGGCAGAAGTAGGTGACTACTTAGTTGATCATCCAAAAACACGCTTCATCAGCTTCACTGGCTCACGTGATGTAGGTTTACGTATTAACCAACGTGCATCGGTATTAAACGATGGTCAAATTTGGATTAAACGTGTAATCGCTGAAATGGGCGGTAAAGATACAATCGTTGTCGATAAAGAAGCAGATTTAGAACTTGCTGCACAATCTATCGTAAAATCAGCATTCGGCTTCTCAGGTCAAAAATGTTCAGCATGTTCTCGTGCTGTTATCGTTGAAGATGTATATGACACAGTTGTGAATCGTGTAGTGGAGCTTACGAATGCACTAACAGTTGGTGATCCAGTAGACTTCAGCAACTTCATGGCAACAGTTATCGACCAAGCAGCATTCAACAAAATTACAGAATACATTGAAATTGGTAAGGGAGAAGGTCGCCTTGTTGCTGGTGGTACAGCTGATGATTCAGTTGGTTACTTCGTCCAACCAACAGTATTTGCGGACGTAGATCGTAATGCACGTGTTATGAAAGAAGAAATTTTTGGACCAGTTGTAGCTATTACAAAAGCTAAAGATTTCGATGAAGCAATCGATATTGCAAACGATACTGAATACGGTTTAACTGGTGCGGTTATTACAAATAATCGTGTGAATTTAGAAAAAGCACGTGAAGATTTCCATGTAGGTAACTTATACTTCAACCGTGGTTGTACAGGTGCAATCGTAGGTTACCAACCATTTGGTGGCTTCAATATGTCAGGTACAGACTCAAAAGCAGGTGGCCCTGACTATCTACAACTTCACATGCAAGCAAAAACAACTTCAGAAATGCTGTAATGTTTAAGATAAGGCTTTTCTATAAGTATTAGAATTAAAAAGAATCTGCGAAACTCCTCCTGGGAAAGTAAGCCTGGTAAGAACCGCAGTAGCTAACGTCGAAGCGGCTTTACCTAGGGGAAGCAAGCAGATTCTTATTTTTTCTTTATTCAGAAAATGCTGTCTAGTAAATTAGCTTTTAGAAGAACATAGTCTTCCATAGATTTTTCATGATGAAAGTAAGGAGAGAATACTATATGACAAAAACACAACAAGTTATTGAACAAACTCAAAATTTTGGTGCTGCAAACTATCACCCACTGCCAATCGTTATTTCAGAGGCTGAGGGTGCTTGGGTAAAAGATCCAGAAGGAAACAAATACTTAGATATGCTATCAGCTTACTCTGCTGTGAATCAGGGACATCGTCATCCAAAAATTATCGCTGCGTTAAAAGAGCAAGCTGATAAGGTAACATTAACTTCTCGTGCATTTTATAGCGAAAACCTTGGTGAATGGTATGAGCTTGTTGGTACATTAACGAATAAACAAATGGTATTACCAATGAATACAGGTGCAGAAGCGGTAGAAACTGCATTTAAAGCTGCTCGTCGTTGGGCATATGATGTAAAAGGTGTAGAAGATGGCAAGGCTGAAATCATTGCATGTAACGGAAACTTCCATGGCCGTACAATGCTTGCTGTATCTTTATCATCTGATGAAGAATATCGTCGTGGTTTCGGTCCAATGTTACCGAATGTTAAACTGGTAGATTACGGTAATTTAGATGCATTGAAATCAGCAATTACTCCGAACACTGCAGCGTTTTTAATCGAACCTATCCAAGGGGAAGCTGGTATTGTTATTCCACCAGAAGGCTTCTTAAAAGCAGCTCGCGAGTTATGTCGTGAAAACAATGTTTTATTCATTGCAGATGAAATCCAAGCTGGTTTAGCACGTACAGGTAAAATGTTTGCATGTGACTGGGAAGATGTAGAGCCTGATATGTACATTTTAGGTAAAGCTCTAGGTGGCGGTGTATTCCCAATTTCTTGTGTAGCTGCAAACCGTGACATCTTAGGTGTATTCAATCCAGGTTCACATGGTTCTACTTTCGGTGGTAATCCATTAGCATGTGCGGTTTCTATTGCATCACTTAAAGTATTACTAGATGAAAAATTAGCAGAGCGTTCTCAAGAGCTAGGTGAATATTTCAAAGGTAGATTACGCAACATTAATAATCCAGTAATTAAAGAAGTTCGTGGTCGTGGTTTATTCATCGGAATGGAATTAACTGAGGAAGCACGTCCATACTGTGAAAAGCTTAAAGAACTAGGCTTATTATGTAAAGAAACACATGATACAGTAATTCGTTTTGCACCACCACTTGTTATTTCTCAAGAAGATTTAGATTGGTCAATTGAACAAATTGAAAAAGTATTTAATCTTTAACAAAATGTTCACATTTTAATTCGGAAGTATGTTACAATGATGCCGATATACTATCATTAAATAAAACAAAGAGGCGATTTAATATGTCTGAAAACTTAAACCTATTCACATCAACACAAGATGTCATTCAAGATGCTCTAAATAAACTTGGCTATGACGAAGCAATGTATGAATTGTTAAAGGAACCACTTCGTATGTTACAAGTACGCATCCCAGTGAAAATGGATGATGGTACAACTAAAGTATTTACTGGTTACCGTGCACAACATAATGATGCTGTAGGACCAACTAAAGGTGGGGTACGTTTCCACCCAGCAGTTTCTGAGGAAGAAGTTAAAGCGCTTTCAATGTGGATGACATTGAAATGTGGTATTGTGGATCTACCTTATGGCGGTGGTAAAGGCGGTGTCATCTGTGACCCACGTCAAATGTCTATGGGTGAAATTGAACGTTTAAGCCGCGGCTATGTACGTGCAGTTAGTCAAATCGTAGGACCAACAAAAGACATTCCTGCTCCAGACGTATTTACGAATGCGCAAATTATGGCTTGGATGATGGACGAATACAGCCGTATGGATGAATTCAACTCACCAGGTTTCATCACAGGTAAGCCGCTAGTGCTTGGTGGTTCTCAAGGTCGTGACCGTGCTACTGCACAAGGTGTAACGATCGTTATCCAAGAAGCAGCGAAAAAACGTGGCATTGATCTTAAAGGGGCACGCGTTGTTATTCAAGGCTTTGGTAACGCAGGTAGCTTCCTTGCGAAATTCATGCATGATTTAGGTGCAAAAGTAATCGGTATTTCAGATGCTTATGGTGCACTTCATGATCCGGAAGGTTTAGATATCGAATACTTATTAGATCGTCGCGATAGCTTTGGTACAGTAACAACATTATTTGAAAACACAATTTCAAACAAAGAATTATTAGAGCTTGATTGTGATATTCTAGTGCCGGCTGCTATTGAAAATCAAATTACTGCTGAAAATGCAAACAACATTAAAGCAAACATCGTAGTAGAAGCAGCAAATGGTCCAACAACTGCTGAAGCAACTAGAATTTTAACTGAGCGTGGCATTTTACTTGTACCAGACGTATTAGCATCTGCTGGTGGGGTAACAGTTTCTTACTTCGAATGGGTACAAAATAACCAAGGTTATTACTGGACTGAGGAAGAAGTTGAAGAACGTCTATACAAAAAAATGGTTGATGCATTTGAAAACGTTTATACAACAGCAACAACACGTAACATTAACATGCGTTTAGCAGCTTATATGGTAGGTGTTCGCCGTACTGCAGAAGCTTCACGCTTCCGTGGATGGGTTTAATCAAAATATAAATATGAAACGAGTCATTCCTTTAATGGGATGGCTCGTTTCATGTTTTTAAAGACTTATTGTGTCAATGAAATTAAGGCGTCAAATTAAATAAAGTATGGCTCTTGGGCAAAACGAGGGAGTGATTTCCGTTCCGGCTGGGCGCATTCTTGGGGGCGTCTGATGAGCCGCTTCACTCTGATAACATCGAGAAAATCGCTGATACTTTGATGAGCAGTATATGTTTTTACTGTTAGAATTTTTAATCGAGTAAAACAAAAACCAGGATTGTTTAAAATGCTATGAGTTCATACAGGAGAAATAAGCAGAAATAAATGTCCCAGTTCCCGAATAGATTCATTTCATAAGATTTATAACGACTACACGTCAAAATTTAATCTTTGCTTTCCCTAATAGAAATATGAGAAAATCCAACTAGAAAGGGGCGAATTGAATGGATTCATTTACATTTTATAATCCGGTGAAGTTACATTTTGGTGAAGATGCACTGGAAAAGTTACCAAGAGAGATCGCGCAATACGGTAAAAAGGTGTTAGTTGTATATGGTGGAGGTAGCATTAAGAAAAATGGTGTATACAATGCCGTCATCGAAAAGTTACATGAAGCGGATAAAACGATCTTTGAATTGAGTGGTGTCGAGCCAAATCCGCGTGTTGAAACGGCAAGACTTGGTATTGATATTTGTAAAAGAGAAGGAATTGACCTTGTTCTAGCCGTTGGCGGAGGTTCCGTTATTGACTGTTCAAAATTAATCGTTGCTGGTGCAAAATATGATGGCGATGCGTGGGATATTGTGAAACGTAAAGTCTTCGTGCAGGACGCTTTACCGCTCGGAACAGTTTTAACGCTTGCTGCAACAGGCTCCGAAATGAACTCTGGCTCTGTTATTACAAACGCAGCTACAGAAGAAAAACTAAGTTGGGGTAGTCCTGCTGCATTCCCGAAATTTTCAATTTTAAATCCAGTGTATACAGTGACAGTACCAAAAGATCATACAGTTTATGGAATCGTTGATATGATGTCACATGTATTTGAACAGTATTTCCATAGTACGACGAATACACCAATTACAGATGAAATGTGTGAAGGTGTGTTACGAACTGTCATTTCTACAGCGCCTAAATTACTTGACGATTTGGAGAATATCCAGTTACGTGAAACAATTTTATTAGCTGGAACAATTGGGTTAAATGGATTCTTATCAATTGGCTCTCGCGGTGATTGGGCGTCACATAATATTGAGCATGCTGTATCTGCAGTTTACGATATTCCGCATGCAGGTGGATTAGCAATTTTACAGCCTCATTGGATGCGTCTAAGTGTATCGGTGAATCCAGAACGTTTTGCAGGCCTTGCAACACGTGTCTTTGGCGTTGATGCGACAGGGAAGTCACCGGAAGAGGCTGCATATGAGGGGATTGATCGTATATCTTCATTCTGGACTTCATTAGGAGCTCCGAGTCGCTTTGCAGATTATGATATTGATGATTCGAAATTCGATCAAATTGTAGAACATGCTATGCAAAATGGACCTTTTGGAAACTTCAACAAATTACAAGAAGAAGATGTCCGTACTATTTTGCAAAACTCACTTTAATATTGAAAATGGATATGAGGCTACGCATTGTGGTCTCATATTTTTTATTGTCGTGTAAGAAGCATATTTTTGTATGTAATGGAGAGGCTCAAGGTGGCTTCGTTGAAAATCGAAGGTTGAAAACGAGATGGGCCTCGCATTAATGGCCGTGAATTTAAGAAAATTCACAGCTGTTAGCTAAGGGCTATCTGGAGACAACATAAAAAATAGAGAAATCCGAATTCAAATTCGGATCCTCTTTTTTTATTTTATTTTTACAAAACACCATTTAGTGCCATATAAAATTATTATATACAGCGTCAATATACCCTGTGTAGTTAGATTTTTCATAGTATCTTACGAATGATGCAGGTTTAGCTGGAGCACCTTTATAGTAGTATAACTCATGGATATAGTAGAAAGTTGGAGCGCCTTTTGTAACAAGATAAGATGCAATTGTTGTAACAACACCAGTTATAAGACCTCCATAAATAGAAGCTATTATTCCAGCGGCTAAAGATACTGTAGCAGTTCCATTGTCAGTTAATGATTTACTACCTTTCCATGTGTTTTGAAGTTTATAATCACCATTGCCTCCAGGAAGTGCTCTAGGTAGAACGGTATTTTCATTGGATAAATTAAAGATTTCTTCCGTCTTTTTTTCGTTAGTCGTTAGATTTTCAATAACAAGTGAATCTTCTTCTTTTGTTATTGAAACTTCTGTTTGTTCTTTTGTTTGCTTATCATTATAAGTTGCAAGGTATTCAGGATTTTCATTAGTAAGATCAACTTCTAAATATTCGATTTCACCTGTTTCTTTATTTGTGAACTTAATTTTTTGGTATACATCTGTGTTTTCTAAATATTCGATTTCATATTTTTCGTCAGAATTTAGATTTGTAGTTTCCATAGAGCTCGCATTTGCTATACTGAAGCTTAAAACACTTGAAGAAATTAGTGAGAATGACAACATAATACATGTAAGGTATATAATTTTTTTTGACATATATGTACCACCCTTCTTTATATTACTATCCAGTATATTATTATACTTACACCATAGTCAAATTTTCTCATTGAATATTCTTCTGAAAAAAAGTACATTTTTACTAAAGCGAAGAGGTGATACTGTGAAATTTTACCGAAATTTGGATAACAAAGAAAAATTTATTCGTTCATTATGGACGGGTTTATTAGCGTTATTATTTTTGTATGTTGTTGTTTGGTATTGTGTTGATGATTTAACTATAAAAATAGTACTTCCAATTACTTTGACTATATTGTATAGTGCTGGTTTGTTTTACAGATATAACAAGTCGAAAAATGAATAAAGAGAGTTTAAGGGAGTAGCAAAAGTTACTCCTTTTTCTTTAATAAAAGTTTAGAAAAGATTTGCGAAGTTTTTATATTTCTTTGGAAGGGGCAAGCAAGGGGATTACCATGGTAATCCCCAAAAACGTTGTTTTTGACTTGGTAGGAGATCCTACGACCTTTACAAATTTATAGCTACTTATTTTTGCGAAATAAGCAGCTAAATTTGTGTACGCCTGGCATGCGCATGAACTATAGAGTGTAAGTCCTGAACCTCGAAGACAGAAGTAGGGGATAGCCAAGAGCAAGGGTGTCCGTGGCGACGCGGAATCTGAGGGAATCTGGAGGCAAAACACCGGTCCGAGGAACACGAATCTCATATAAGGCTAGGTATGATTGGATGAGTTTACATTACAAAACAAAGTCCTTTCTGTCGAAGGTCATATCTAGTAAATGAGGCGGATAGATGGTGTGAAAGTGCATACGCTTACCCGGGGAGGTCTGATGGAAACGTGAAGTACCCTTCATAACCTACTTGGCGACAAGTAGCTGAACCATCTGAGGTCATAGTACGATTGGGTCTAGAACGATAAAAGTAAACAAGTTTTTAAATTTTAATAAAAAAACAAACTTTATAAAGTTTGATAAAAGTAACGGTAATGCGAAAGACAGTAATGACAAGGGTTTGTCCTTTGTCATTACTGTCTTTTTCTAAGGTTATGTTAACTAAAGTTGTATGGGAATGTTAAATCAGAATTTATTTTGAGAATAACTGCTGCCAAAAACTTTTCTTATGCTATTTATCTTATTATAGAAAAAATATTTTGGATAATAAGGTTGATGTTACTGTTTTAATGTTTAGTTTCTGGTCTTTCGCCAATATGCACCCAATCTATTGTGCCATCATCCTCATCAAATAAAATGGTCACTTTTGTTACGCCCTTCTGACTTGAAATGATCTCTGTTAAATGGTCGCGTACGTCATCTAGAAAAGCGAGTGATAGATTAGCGTCAGCTTCAGCAACTAATTCCACATGTAAAAATTCGCCTTCTTTAATAACCTCTAAGCGTACAATATCTTGAATGTTCGGGTCATCCATGACAATATGAGCAATATGGTTGAGCATTTCTTCGTCTGTTTCACCAATAACGCCACGTGCATTATCAAGGAACACTTTTGCTACTACATAGAACATCATACAGCCAATAATCATTGAAACAAGTCCTTCTATATTTGTCCAGCCTGTAAAATGTGCGATTAAAATAGCAGCGAAGGCCAAAACATTACCACCTGTAGCAACTAAGTCTTCCATAAATACTAATTTTGTTGCTGGTTTTGCACGATTCAAATAGCCAAAAGCTTTAGGAATTGCTGTTAGTATTCCTGCTTTTTCCTGACCGGCTTCATGGAGAATTTCAACCGCAGCTTTAGCAAGCACAGCCCCTTCTAAAACAATCCCGATCAATAATACTCCAAGTGCAATGAGCATTCCTTTAGATTCTTCTGCAGGATGTATAAAATGATGCCAGCCTTCTTTTACCGTTTCATAAGAAAGGATAGCTACGATAATTACGGCAAAAAGACAAACTAAATTTACAATTCGACCAAAGCCTGAAGGGAATTGTTTTGTCGGTGCTTTTTTCGAAAGAGCTGAGCCGATATAAACGAAAAACTGGTTTGCTGCATCTCCCAAAGAGTGCATCATTTCTGCAAACATAGCAACATTACCTGTAAAGAAGAAGGCAGCACCTTTAATAATTCCTAAAAAGGCATTTACAAATGCCGCCATAAGAGAGGGTTTATTACCGTCTTTTAATAGTTTTAATATTTCTGCCACGAAGAATCCTCCAACTAGTTTAAAATTTCCATTTCTATTTTTTCTATATAAGATAGTGTTCGTAATGAACGATAAAATGACAGTAAGTTATCAGAGATAATTAATGATAAACGTAAATCTAATTCATGTAAAACATTATCATTGTTTGGAACAGCTTGAATACGAATGTTTTCGATGATAATATTGTTCTCCTTTAGAAATTGAAGAAAAGATTCGCTGTTTTCATCATTGTTAATCTGAACTTTCAATGATATTTCTCGCATACGAATCCGTTTTGGTCCTATTTTCATAAGAAACGGCGATAAAACCTCAATTCCGAAGACAATGATAATAACAGCTAATGTAGCATCCATATAAAATCCTGCGCCAACTGCAATTCCTATCCCAGCTGCTCCCCAAATCATTGCAGCGGTAGTTAAACCTGAGATACTATCATTTCCGCGTCTTAAAATAACGCCTGCTCCAAGAAATCCAATTCCACTAACAACTTGGGCAGCCAAGCGAAGAGGATCCATTGTAATATTGATGTCAGACCTTGGGGGTGTTGAATAGGCGGTTTCAATCGAAATAATAGTTAATAAACAGCTAAATGTAGCAATGACTAAGCTTGTTTTTAATCCTACAGGTTTCTTTTTTAATTCCCTTTCAATGCCGATTACTAAACTTAATGTGGCTGCAATAACTAATTTTATGCCAACTTCATATGTAATCATATTTCCAAATAAGGTTTCCATAAGCAACCCTCCACAGATATTTCGTATTGCTAAGAGATATGCAAGGTGTCATTATTATATGTACATTACTTTTTTGTATTGTACATCACGATCGGAATGATGTATAAGTATTTTTTAACTTCTTTTAGGCATAAGTCACTCGCCTCTATAGGTAGTGAGGTGAATGTGGGTTTAAGTGAGTGTTCAGCGGGTGTCCAAACATTCAATGAAAGCAGTTAAATCCTCGGGCGATTCCGGACGCAATTATGCCGAGGCATAATTAATTGAAGGTTGGATTTTATGGAGAAACCAAAAATTCATCCATACATCCCTATTTTTATTGGCGTTGTTTCTGTATCCTTATCTGCCATATTAGTAAAATTAGCAAATGCAGAAGCAGGAGTTATTGCGTTTTACCGTATGTTGTTTTCAGTCTTAATAATGGCTCCTCTGTTTTTTTGGAAATACACTAACGAGGTAAAACAATTAAGAATACGTGATTGGCTATTTTCTTCAATTGCAGGCATATTTTTAGCTTTTCATTTTATATTGTGGTTTGAATCACTCAATTACACTTCTGTAGCAAGTTCTACAGTTTTGGTTACTCTTCAGCCATTGTTTGCATTTGTAGGTACATATTTTTTCTTTAAAGAGGAGATTACTGTAAAAACTATTATTGCAGGAGCAATTGCGATAATCGGAAGTGTTTTAATTAGTTGGGGAGATTTTAAAGTTAGTGGAACTGCATTTTATGGAGATATGCTTGCTTTGATTGCGTGCGTACTTGTTACAGCCTACTTTTTATTTGGACAGGATGTACGTAAAAGGTTATCTCTTGTGACTTACACGATGATTGTTTATGTTGTTAGTACAATTACGTTATTGATCTATGTTCTTATTAAAGGTGAATCATTCGGCCCTTATTCTATTATGGACTGGATATGTTTTATTTTCTTAGCGATAGTTCCTAATTTATTTGGTCATACACTATTTAATTGGTCCATCAAATACGTTAGTACAAATGTAGTTTCGATTGCGATATTATTTGAACCAATTGGAGCGGCCATTTTAGCTCTTGTAATTTTTAAAGAGTATTTAATAGCCACACAAATTATTGGTGGATTCATTGTTATAGTAGGAATTCTATTGTTTATAGTCGATGAGAAAAAGATTTTTAAGTTTTTTTCTAAAAAAGCTTGATTTTTAAAATGCTATATTATATATTATTACTTGTCCTTAACAAGAAGGACGACTTGATAAAAAAAGATTTTAAAAAAGTTGTTGACTTCTTGTTGAATACAAGTTATGATAATAAAGTCGCTGAAAACAAACGGTGACGAAATGAACCTTGAAAACTGAACAAGCAAAACGTAATCAATAAAGTTTTTAGTAGCTAACCTTGAGTTAGTGAAAGAAACAAAATTTTGGACATCAAACATGATGCCAGCAAAACAATTTGAGCTAATCAAATTTCTTTTTATGGAGAGTTTGATCCTGGCTCAGGACGAACGCTGGCGGCGTGCCTAATACATGCAAGTCGAGCGAACAGAGAAGGAGCTTGCTCCTTTGACGTTAGCGGCGGACGGGTGAGTAACACGTGGGCAACCTACCTTATAGTTTGGGATAACTCCGGGAAACCGGGGCTAATACCGAATGATCTATTTTACTTCATGGTGAAATACTGAAAGACGGTTTCGGCTGTCGCTATAAGATGGGCCCGCGGCGCATTAGCTAGTTGGTGAGGTAACGGCTCACCAAGGCGACGATGCGTAGCCGACCTGAGAGGGTGATCGGCCACACTGGGACTGAGACACGGCCCAGACTCCTACGGGAGGCAGCAGTAGGGAATCTTCCACAATGGGCGAAAGCCTGATGGAGCAACGCCGCGTGAGTGAAGAAGGTTTTCGGATCGTAAAACTCTGTTGTAAGGGAAGAACAAGTACAGTAGTAACTGGCTGTACCTTGACGGTACCTTATTAGAAAGCCACGGCTAACTACGTGCCAGCAGCCGCGGTAATACGTAGGTGGCAAGCGTTGTCCGGAATTATTGGGCGTAAAGCGCGCGCAGGCGGTCCTTTAAGTCTGATGTGAAAGCCCACGGCTCAACCGTGGAGGGTCATTGGAAACTGGGGGACTTGAGTGCAGAAGAGGAAAGTGGAATTCCAAGTGTAGCGGTGAAATGCGTAGAGATTTGGAGGAACACCAGTGGCGAAGGCGACTTTCTGGTCTGTAACTGACGCTGAGGCGCGAAAGCGTGGGGAGCAAACAGGATTAGATACCCTGGTAGTCCACGCCGTAAACGATGAGTGCTAAGTGTTAGGGGGTTTCCGCCCCTTAGTGCTGCAGCTAACGCATTAAGCACTCCGCCTGGGGAGTACGGTCGCAAGACTGAAACTCAAAGGAATTGACGGGGGCCCGCACAAGCGGTGGAGCATGTGGTTTAATTCGAAGCAACGCGAAGAACCTTACCAGGTCTTGACATCCCGGTGACCACTGTAGAGATATGGTTTTCCCTTCGGGGACAACGGTGACAGGTGGTGCATGGTTGTCGTCAGCTCGTGTCGTGAGATGTTGGGTTAAGTCCCGCAACGAGCGCAACCCTTGATCTTAGTTGCCATCATTTAGTTGGGCACTCTAAGGTGACTGCCGGTGACAAACCGGAGGAAGGTGGGGATGACGTCAAATCATCATGCCCCTTATGACCTGGGCTACACACGTGCTACAATGGACGATACAAACGGTTGCCAACTCGCGAGAGGGAGCTAATCCGATAAAGTCGTTCTCAGTTCGGATTGTAGGCTGCAACTCGCCTACATGAAGCCGGAATCGCTAGTAATCGCGGATCAGCATGCCGCGGTGAATACGTTCCCGGGCCTTGTACACACCGCCCGTCACACCACGAGAGTTTGTAACACCCGAAGTCGGTGGGGTAACCTTTTGGAGCCAGCCGCCGAAGGTGGGATAGATGATTGGGGTGAAGTCGTAACAAGGTAGCCGTATCGGAAGGTGCGGCTGGATCACCTCCTTTCTAAGGATATTTTCGGAATACAAACCTAGGGTTTGTAAGATTACGTTTTGCGTTCAGTTTTGAAGGTTCATTCTTCTGAATGAAACACTTCAAAACTTGTTCTTTGAAAACTGGATAAAACGACATTGAAATTGTAACAAACACATTTATTTTTTAAGTTTTTTATAGGCTTAATAACTTGGTTAAGTTATTAAGGGCGCACGGCGAATGCCTTGGCACTAGGAGCCGAAGAAGGACGGCACTAACACCGATATGCTTCGGGGAGCTGTAAGTGAGCTTTGATCCGGAGATTTCCGAATGGGGGAACCCACTACGTTTAATCGCGTAGTATCTTGACGTGAATTCATAGCGTCTTGAAGGCAGACCCAGGGAACTGAAACATCTAAGTACCTGGAGGAAGAGAAAGAAAAATCGATTCCCTGAGTAGCGGCGAGCGAAACGGGAAGAGCCCAAACCAAGAGGCTTGCCTCTTGGGGTTGTAGGACACTCTATACGGAGTTACAAAAGAGCGAGTTAGATGAAGCGACTTGGAAAGGTCCGCCAGAGCAGGTAAAAGCCCTGTAGTCGAAAGTTCGTTCTCTCCTGAGTGGATCCTGAGTACGGCGGAACACGTGAAATTCCGTCGGAATCCGGGAGGACCATCTCCCAAGGCTAAATACTACCTAGTGACCGATAGTGAACCAGTACCGTGAGGGAAAGGTGAAAAGCACCCCGGAAGGGGAGTGAAAGAGATCCTGAAACCGTGTGCCTACAAGTAGTTAGAGCCCGTTAATGGGTGATAGCGTGCCTTTTGTAGAATGAACCGGCGAGTTACGATTACGTGCGAGGTTAAGCTTTAGAAGGCGGAGCCGCAGCGAAAGCGAGTCTGAATAGGGCGAATTAGTACGTGGTCGTAGACCCGAAACCAGGTGATCTACCCATGTCCAGGGTGAAGGTGAGGTAACACTTACTGGAGGCCCGAACCCACGCACGTTGAAAAGTGCGGGGATGAGGTGTGGGTAGCGGAGAAATTCCAATCGAACTTGGAGATAGCTGGTTCTCTCCGAAATAGCTTTAGGGCTAGCCTCGTGATGAGAATACTGGAGGTAGAGCACTGTTTGGACTAGGGGGCCATCCCGGTTTACCGAATTCAGACAAACTCCGAATGCCAGATATTTATACACGGGAGTCAGACTGCGAGTGATAAGATCCGTAGTCAAAAGGGAAACAGCCCAGACCACCAGCTAAGGTCCCAAAGTAATCGTTAAGTGGAAAAGGATGTGGCGTTGCACAGACAACCAGGATGTTGGCTTAGAAGCAGCCATCATTTAAAGAGTGCGTAATAGCTCACTGGTCGAGTGACGCTGCGCCGAAAATGTATCGGGGCTAAACGATTCACCGAAGCTGTGGATTGACATCTACGATGTCAGTGGTAGGAGAGCGTTCTAAGTGCGTTGAAGTCAGACCGGAAGGACTGGTGGAGCGCTTAGAAGTGAGAATGCCGGTATGAGTAGCGAAAGACGGGTGAGAATCCCGTCCACCGTATGACTAAGGTTTCCTGAGGAAGGCTCGTCCGCTCAGGGTTAGTCGGGACCTAAGCCGAGGCCGATAGGCGTAGGCGATGGACAACAGGTTGATATTCCTGTACCACCTCCTCACCGTTTGAGAAATGGGGGGACGCAGTAGGATAGGGTAAGCGCGCCGTTGGTTGTGCGCGTCCAAGCAGTAAGGCGTGTGTGTAGGCAAATCCGCACACTGTAACGTTGAGCTGTGATGGCGAGTCCGTATGGACGAAGTTCCTGATTTCACACTGCCAAGAAAAGCCTCTATCGAGGTGAGAGGTGCCCGTACCGCAAACCGACACAGGTAGTCGAGGAGAGAATCCTAAGGTGTGCGAGAGAACTCTCGTTAAGGAACTCGGCAAAATGACCCCGTAACTTCGGGAGAAGGGGTGCTCTTGAGCGTGCAAGCGCATGAGAGCCGCAGTGAATAGGCCCAGGCGACTGTTTAGCAAAAACACAGGTCTCTGCAAAACCGTAAGGTGACGTATAGGGGCTGACGCCTGCCCGGTGCTGGAAGGTTAAGAGGAGTGGTTAGCGCAAGCGAAGCTGCGAATTGAAGCCCCAGTAAACGGCGGCCGTAACTATAACGGTCCTAAGGTAGCGAAATTCCTTGTCGGGTAAGTTCCGACCCGCACGAAAGGCGTAACGATCTGGGCACTGTCTCAACGAGAGACTCGGTGAAATTATAGTACCTGTGAAGATGCAGGTTACCCGCGACAGGACGGAAAGACCCCGTGGAGCTTTACTGTAGCCTGATATTGAATTTTGGTACAACTTGTACAGGATAGGTAGGAGCCAGAGATCTCGGAGCGCCAGCTTCGAAGGAGGCGTCGGTGGGATACTACCCTGGTTGTATTGAAATTCTAACCCATGCCCCTTAGCGGGGCAGGAGACAGTGTCAGGCGGACAGTTTGACTGGGGCGGTCGCCTCCTAAAAGGTAACGGAGGCGCCCAAAGGTTCCCTCAGAATGGTTGGAAATCATTCGTAGAGTGTAAAGGCACAAGGGAGCTTGACTGCGAGACCTACAAGTCGAGCAGGGTCGAAAGACGGGCTTAGTGATCCGGTGGTTCCGCATGGAAGGGCCATCGCTCAACGGATAAAAGCTACCCCGGGGATAACAGGCTTATCTCCCCCAAGAGTCCACATCGACGGGGAGGTTTGGCACCTCGATGTCGGCTCATCGCATCCTGGGGCTGTAGTCGGTCCCAAGGGTTGGGCTGTTCGCCCATTAAAGCGGTACGCGAGCTGGGTTCAGAACGTCGTGAGACAGTTCGGTCCCTATCCGTCGTGGGCGTAGGAAATTTGAGAGGAGCTGTCCTTAGTACGAGAGGACCGGGATGGACACACCGCTGGTGTACCAGTTGTCTTGCCAAAGGCATCGCTGGGTAGCTATGTGTGGACGGGATAAGTGCTGAAAGCATCTAAGCATGAAGCCCCCCTCAAGATGAGATTTCCCATTACGCAAGTAAGTAAGATCCCTCAAAGACGATGAGGTAGATAGGTTCGAGGTGGAAGTGTGGTGACACATGGAGCTGACGAATACTAATCGATCGAGGACTTAACCAAAATGTTTGAAACATTCAATGCACGTTTATCCAGTTTTGAAAGAATAAGAAAGTTTTTTTAAAAAAAGCTTGCAATTATAACAAAAATACGTTATAATAAATCTTGTCTTTAAAATAGTCTAGTGATGATGGCAAAGAGGTCACACCCGTTCCCATACCGAACACGGAAGTTAAGCTCTTTAGCGCCGATGGTAGTTGGGGGCTTCCCCCTGTGAGAGTAGGACGTCGCTAGGCATAATACCCAGGAGGATTAGCTCAGCTGGGAGAGCACCTGCCTTACAAGCAGGGGGTCGGCGGTTCGAGCCCGTCATCCTCCACCATTTGCCGGTGTAGCTCAGTTGGTAGAGCAACTGACTTGTAATCAGTAGGTCGTGGGTTCGACTCCTATCGCCGGCACCATAGTTTGAGCCATTAGCTCAGTTGGTAGAGCATCTGACTTTTAATCAGAGGGTCGAAGGTTCGAGTCCTTCATGGCTCACCATTTAATTGCCAACAAAATATGCGGGTGTGGCGGAATTGGCAGACGCACTAGACTTAGGATCTAGCGCCGCAAGGCGTGGGGGTTCGACTCCCTTCACCCGCACCATTTTTAAGAATTTCATAATTGCCAGGATAAATAAAATCTTATGCACATGCGGAAGTAGTTCAGTGGTAGAACACCACCTTGCCAAGGTGGGGGTCGCGAGTTCGAACCTCGTCTTCCGCTCCAAATGTGCCGGGGTGGCGGAACTGGCAGACGCACAGGACTTAAAATCCTGCGGTAGGTGACTACCGTGCCGGTTCGATTCCGGCCCTCGGCACCATTTTTTATAATTAGCGCCCGTAGCTCAATTGGATAGAGCGTCTGACTACGGATCAGAAGGTTGTGGGTTCGACTCCTGCCGGGCGCGCCAAATTAATATTTATCGGAATGTAGCTCAGCTTGGTAGAGCACTTGGTTTGGGACCAAGGGGTCGTAGGTTCGAATCCTGTCATTCCGACCATTTTATGGGGCCTTAGCTCAGCTGGGAGAGCGCCTGCCTTGCACGCAGGAGGTCAGCGGTTCGATCCCGCTAGGCTCCACCATAAAGATAACCAGTATAAAGATCCTGGCGGCGTAGCTCAGCTGGCTAGAGCGTACGGTTCATACCCGTAAGGTCGGGGGTTCGATCCCCTCTGCCGCCATCTTAAAGGACCTTTAGCTCAGTTGGTTAGAGCAGACGGCTCATAACCGTCCGGTCGCAGGTTCGAGTCCTGCAAGGTCCACCATTTATATAATTACGGAGGTATACCCAAGTCTGGCTGAAGGGATCGGTCTTGAAAACCGACAGGCGGGTAACACCGCGCGGGGGTTCGAATCCCTCTACCTCCTCCAGTTTTATTTCTATAAATGGCGCTTGAAAAACTCGAAAAGAACATATTATTAACGCGGGGTGGAGCAGTGGTAGCTCGTCGGGCTCATAACCCGAAGGTCGTTGGTTCAAATCCGGCCCCCGCAACCAATTCCTACAAATGGTGCTTGAAAAACTCGAAAAGAATATTATTAACGCGGGGTGGAGCAGTGGTAGCTCGTCGGGCTCATAACCCGAAGGTCGTTGGTTCAAATCCGGCCCCCGCAACCAAAATGGTCCCGTGGTGTAGCGGTTAACATGCCTGCCTGTCACGCAGGAGATCGCCGGTTCGATCCCGGTCGGGACCGCCATTTTTAAAAAAATATGGGTCAGTAGCTCAGTTGGTAGAGCATTAGATTGAAGCTCTAAGTGTCGGCGGTTCGATTCCGTCCTGACCCACCATATTTGCGGGTGTAGTTTAATGGTAAAACCTCAGCCTTCCAAGCTGATGTCGTGAGTTCGATTCTCATCACCCGCTCCAAGGGCCTATAGCTCAGCTGGTTAGAGCGCACGCCTGATAAGCGTGAGGTCGATGGTTCGAGTCCATTTAGGCCCACCATTATTCCGAAGTAGCTCAGTTGGTAGTAGCACCTGACTGTTAATCAGGTTGTCGCAGGTTCGAGTCCTGCCTTCGGAGCCATTTTTTTGTGGGGAAGTACTCAAGAGGCTGAAGAGGCGCCCCTGCTAAGGGTGTAGGTCGGGTAACCGGCGCGAGGGTTCAAATCCCTCCTTCTCCGCCATTGGCCCGTTGGTCAAGTGGTTAAGACACCGCCCTTTCACGGCGGTAACACGGGTTCGAATCCCGTACGGGTCATACTAAAATGCAGTAGATGTAATTTACATCTACTGCATTTTTTTGTATAAGAATAGTTTTTGAGATTTCAATAATTTCCTCTAAAGCTTTCAGACGTAATTATGTCTCGGCATAATTGATAGTAAACATCACACCATGTTCACCTAGAGCTATAATAAACAAACGTCTACCAGAAATGAGTAGACGTTTTACCATTTAAGCTCTTAACAGCATTCTTTCAAGTGAGTTACGTGCTTCCTCTGCAGTGTGAGCATCTACTCGAATACGATTATGTGGTTGCCCCTTTTCTATACTTTCTAAGGACCAAAGTAGATGGGGGAGGTCAATTCGATTCATCGTAAGACAAGGACAGAAATTTTCATTTAAAGAGATAATATGCTTATCAGGGTGCTGCTTAATAATCCGATTAACAAGATTCATTTCTGTACCGATTGCCCATGCTGAACCACTTGGTGCTCCATTAATTGTATCAATAATGTATTTTGTAGAACCTGCATCATCTGCAGCGGCAACAACCTCGCGGCTACATTCAGGATGAACAATGATGCGCATATTTGGATACGCTTTACGCACAAGCTCCGTATGCTGAACTGTAAAACCTTCGTGTACAGAGCAGTGTCCCTTCCATAAGATTACTTGGATGTTTTCTGGGAACTGATCTGTCTCTAGCAAATTTGTTTGAGGATCCCAGACTGCCATATTCTCTAGTGGTATTCCTAAATCATACGCAGTATTTCTACCTAAATGTTGATCTGGTAAAAAGAAAATACGTTGTTTTTGTGTAAATGCCCATTTAACCATTTCTTTTGCATTGGACGATGTAACACAGGCCCCTCCATGCCTTCCCGTAAATGCTTTAATGGCAGCAGTAGAATTGACATATGTTAGCGGGATAATGGTATCCCCGAAAAGCTGTTGTAAAATCGACCATGCTTGTTCTGTTTGATAAATGTCTGCCATATCGGCCATTGAACAGCCTGCTCGCATATCAGGTAAGTAAACATGCTGCTGTTCAGTTGTAAGCATATCAGCTGTTTCCGCCATAAAATGTACTCCACAAAATACTATATATTTAGCTTCTTTATTAGAAGCTGATAATTGAGCAAGCTGTAAAGAATCCCCTGTTACATCTGCAAATTGAATTACTTCATCTTTCTGATAATGATGCCCAGGGATGAAGAGTTTCCTTCCTAATTTCTTTTTTATAGCGATAATGCGGCATTCCATTTCATTTTTAGATAATGCACGATAATGATCTGGTAGTAGTGACGTTTGTTGTAATAAACTAGTGATGGACAAGGGAATTAGCTCCTTTCGTTTGTACAAGTGCACTAATATCAAAGGCTATTACTGAATGTGTTAACGCTCCAAGAGAAATCCATTGAATGCCTGTTTTAGCATAGGTGTTTAAGTTTTGAAGCGTTATGCCTCCTGAAGCTTCTGTAACGATATGTGGGGGAACGGCAGGAAGCCATTCATGTATTTCTTCAGGGCTGCGATTATCAAACATAATAATGTCTGCACCAGCTACAATTGCTTCAACTAGCTGTGCTTTTGTTTCGATTTCCACTTCGATTTTCACAGTGTGACCGATTTTCTCACGGGCAGCCTGCACTGCCTTAGTAATACTACCTGCAAACGCAATATGATTATCCTTTAGCATTATCGCATCGTATAAGCCATTACGATGGTTGTAGGCGCCACCGATTCTAACAGCATATTTATCTAACATACGCAGGCCAGGCATGGTTTTGCGAGTATCGCATATTTTCGCATTCGTACCTACTGTTTCACGTACCGCTAAATTCGTAGCTGTAGCGATAGCAGACATACGCTGGATTAGATTCAATATTACCCGTTCACCAATTAATAATTTTTGAAGAGGACCTTGAATAACAGCGAGAACATCACCGGCATTTACTTCATCACCATCTTTTTTATAAAGTATAATATCCATTGATCGGTCTAGTAGAAGAAATCCATGCTCAATGATGAGGGCTCCACAAAAAATGCCGCTTTCTTTCGCATAAAATGTAAAAGATCCCTGCTGTTCGGCAGAAAATATAAATTCACCCGATAAATCCCCATCTCCTATATCTTCATTAAAGAATTGCTTGAGCATTTCCTCGAGCTTGATGATATTCATACAATGAATTCCTCACTTTCATCTGTCCTTGTTGAAAAATAATCCAGCGGTTTACCCACTGTTTATCATTTTGTAATTTATCAGTGCGAATATGAGCTCCACGAGTTTCTGTTCGTGTAATGGCTGCGTGTGCCATTAATGTAGCGACAGTATGCATCATGTAAAGTTCAAGTTCTGGTAGATTCAAGCCATCTAAGTCAACATGAAGAAGTGTTTGCATTGACGGTAATTGTTGTACGAGTTGTTGTATATCAATAGGATTTCGCACAATGCCTAATGTGTGCATCATTGTTTGTTGTAATTGATTTTTTGTAAATAATGAGGGCATTGTTTGTTTGTAAGTTTTGTCAGCAATGAAGAAATTATTTTGCTTGCACCCCGTCTGGATAATGTATTGGGCCATTCTTTGTCCGAATGTAATTCCTTCTAATAGAGAGTTACTTGCTAAACGATTGGCACCATGCACCCCTGTACAAGCAACCTCACCAATTGCATATAGATTAGGAATAGATGTTCTTCCCATATCATCAGCAATAACACCACCCATTAAGAAATGACTACCTGGTGCTACAGGTATTAAGCCCTCTTGTAAATTGACGTTATTGTCAGAGCAAAGCTGAGCAATTGTAGGGAACTTTTCTTCAAAGTGTACAATACTTGAAATATCAATAAATGTTTTCTGTCCAGCAGCACGTTTATTAAATAACGCATGCGCAGTAATATGACGTGGTGCCAGGTCCAGCTGTTCATGTATGCCTTTCATTATGGGATGACGGTGTTCATCGACAAATATTCCTCCGGCGCCACGCACAGCCTCCGAGACTAATCCTTTGGCCTCACCTTCACACCAAAGTAAGCTAGGGTGAAATTGCATAAATTCCATATCACTGATGGTAGCTCCTGCACGATATGCTAAAGCGATACCATCTCCAGTATTCGTTGCAAAATTGGACGTACAAGAATAAAGCGCGCCGGCACCTCCTGTTGCGAGAATGACGTGGTGGGCTAGGTAACGCTTCATTCCTTTTGCTCCTTTAGTTAGAACGCCGATACAATCTCCATCTGTATTCAATAAAAGCTTGTAAGCCATTTCGTTGCAATTTACAACGATATTCGATGTTAGTTGCTCGAACAAATAATCGATCATTACTTGGCCCGTGCAATCACCACCTGCATGTAAAATACGGTGATGACTATGTGCGCCCTCTAAGCCTAGAGCCGGCGACCCATCGGCTTGTCGATCAATTTCGAGACCTCCTTCTAAAAAATCACGCATAATTTCTGTACCGTTTTCAATAAGTATTTCAACATTTCTTCTTTCATGATGATATTCACCAGCGGTCAATGTATCGGTAATGTGAAAGTTTGGGTGATCTTCTTGACTTGTAACGGCAGCAATCCCGCCTTGAGCGCGATAAGAACTGCTCATTTTAACAGATGACTTTGTAATAATCTGTACTTGAAAATGTTGTCCAAGAAACCTAGAAGCTTGGAGTGCAGCGATCCCGCTACCAATAACAAGTACATCTGTCATTACATCCATACCTATACCTTCCTTACAGTTGTCTTGACACTTATCTTTACATAAAATAAAAAAGAACACAAGACCTGATGAACTGGAAAGGAAGAATAAGATGATTTATTTGGATTATGCTGCAACATCTCCAATGACTCACAAAGCTCTTAAAGCTTATTGTGAGATAGCAAAACAGTATTATGGGAATAGTGCAAGCTTACATGATTTAGGAGGGCAAGCTCATTATTTTGTTGAACAGGCAAGAGCTGTTGTAGCAAGAGCTCTTGGAGTAAACAGTGATGGCGTTATCTTTACTGGAAGCGGAACGGAGGGCAATTTAATTTCAATTTTGTCATTAGCTTTAGCGTCAAATAAAGGAAAACACATTATTTCATCACAAGCTGAACACACATCCGTACATGCTGCGTTAAATACTCTTGAAAAAATGGGTTTTGTGGTCACGAAGTTACCTTTACAGCAAGATGGTTGTATTCATGTGGAGCAATTACGAGAAGCAATACAAGAAGATACGGTTTTAATCACGATCCAACATGTAAATTCAGAGATAGGCTCTATTCAACCTATAGAAAATATTGCAGAGATTGCAAAACAATCAAATGTTCTCTTTCATGTCGATTGTGTACAGTCCTTCTGTAAACTTCCGTTAAAACAAAAAGTGGATGCTATGACTGTTTCAGCTCATAAAATAGGTGGGCCAAAAGGCTGTGGGGCTGTTTATATTAATCCAAAGCTCCGTGTTCCTGCATTAGCACCGGGTTTGACACATGAGCGCGGGTTAAGGGGAGGTACCTTGGATACACCGGCCATTGTTGCTTTTGCTACGGCCATTGAAAATTATCAATATGAACGTCAGCATTATGAAGCATTACGTCAATACTTTCAGAAAAATTTACCGGAGACGTGTCAAATAATTGAGTGTAAGGAGCAATTGCCTAATATTTGTGGTGTATTGATGAAAAGGGTAGAGGGGCAATACGTTCTGTTAAAATTAAATGAAGCGGGAATATGCATTTCCACAGGGAGTGCCTGTGATATTCATAGTGAATCTGGTACGAAGGCGATTTTATCAATGGGCTATTCTATGGAAGCGGCACGTCAATTTTTTAGAATATCTTTTGGTCCAGCAACAACATTTGAAGAAATTGATCGATTACAAATGGTACTTTCCGTAATTTAGTGTTGATCAGAATAAAAAAGTAAAGGATAGGATTAAAAATGAAAATCTATAATAAAATAATATAGAAATTATAAATTAACAGGCATGTTAATGATTTATAAAAAGATTTTTTGTATTCATTTTTGTAGCTGATTGGAGCGAAAGGTTACTCAAGTACTTCTGGCGAAGAGCAAAGATTCCTAAGGGAAAAATAACAAGGTTGATGTTTGCCCGTAGAAAGGAGTTAGCTTATTGCGAAAATCAGCATCCTTTTATTAAATAAAAGGAATAAAAATAGCTAATCAATCTATCTGATAAATTAATTGTTTTCTTTTAATTGAACAATTGCTATAATAAATAATAGAGTAATTATTTCTCTTTCAAAACGAAAATATCTTCAAAAAGTAATAATTTCTTTTTTTTATTAAAAAGTGTTGCACAATGTGAGAAAACGTTATACAATAATTCTTGTCTTGAAGGACAGGTAATAAACTTCAAAACGAAATACATAAGACTTTCAAAATACAACGTATATTGAAAACTGTTAATAGTCTAGTGATGATGGCAAAGAGGTCACACCCGTTCCCATACCGAACACGGAAGTTAAGCTCTTTAGCGCCGATGGTAGTTGGGGGCTTCCCCCTGTGAGAGTAGGACGTCGCTAGGCATAATACCCAGGAGGATTAGCTCAGCTGGGAGAGCACCTGCCTTACAAGCAGGGGGTCGGCGGTTCGAGCCCGTCATCCTCCACCATTTGCCGGTGTAGCTCAGTTGGTAGAGCAACTGACTTGTAATCAGTAGGTCGTGGGTTCGACTCCTATCGCCGGCACCATAGTTTGAGCCATTAGCTCAGTTGGTAGAGCATCTGACTTTTAATCAGAGGGTCGAAGGTTCGAGTCCTTCATGGCTCACCATTTAATTGCCAACAAAATATGCGGGTGTGGCGGAATTGGCAGACGCACTAGACTTAGGATCTAGCGCCGCAAGGCGTGGGGGTTCGACTCCCTTCACCCGCACCATTTTTAAGAATTTCATAATTGCCAGGATAAATAAAATCTTATGCACATGCGGAAGTAGTTCAGTGGTAGAACACCACCTTGCCAAGGTGGGGGTCGCGAGTTCGAACCTCGTCTTCCGCTCCAAATGTGCCGGGGTGGCGGAACTGGCAGACGCACAGGACTTAAAATCCTGCGGTAGGTGACTACCGTGCCGGTTCGATTCCGGCCCTCGGCACCATTTTTTATAATTAGCGCCCGTAGCTCAATTGGATAGAGCGTCTGACTACGGATCAGAAGGTTGTGGGTTCGACTCCTGCCGGGCGCGCCATATTAATACTTATCGGAATGTAGCTCAGCTTGGTAGAGCACTTGGTTTGGGACCAAGGGGTCGTAGGTTCGAATCCTGTCATTCCGACCATTTTATGGGGCCTTAGCTCAGCTGGGAGAGCGCCTGCCTTGCACGCAGGAGGTCAGCGGTTCGATCCCGCTAGGCTCCACCATAAAGATAACCAGTATAAAGATCCTGGCGGCGTAGCTCAGCTGGCTAGAGCGTACGGTTCATACCCGTAAGGTCGGGGGTTCGATCCCCTCTGCCGCCATCTAAAAGGACCTTTAGCTCAGTTGGTTAGAGCAGACGGCTCATAACCGTCCGGTCGCAGGTTCGAGTCCTGCAAGGTCCACCATTTATATAATTACGGAGGTATACCCAAGTCTGGCTGAAGGGATCGGTCTTGAAAACCGACAGGCGGGTAACACCGCGCGGGGGTTCGAATCCCTCTACCTCCTCCAGTTTTATTTCTATAAATGGCGCTTGAAAAACTCGAAAAGAATATTATTAACGCGGGGTGGAGCAGTGGTAGCTCGTCGGGCTCATAACCCGAAGGTCGTTGGTTCAAATCCGGCCCCCGCAACCAAAATGGTCCCGTGGTGTAGCGGTTAACATGCCTGCCTGTCACGCAGGAGATCGCCGGTTCGATCCCGGTCGGGACCGCCATTTTTTAAAAAATATGGGTCAGTAGCTCAGTTGGTAGAGCATTAGATTGAAGCTCTAAGTGTCGGCGGTTCGATTCCGTCCTGACCCACCATATTTGCGGGTGTAGTTTAATGGTAAAACCTCAGCCTTCCAAGCTGATGTCGTGAGTTCGATTCTCATCACCCGCTCCAAGGGCCTATAGCTCAGCTGGTTAGAGCGCACGCCTGATAAGCGTGAGGTCGATGGTTCGAGTCCATTTAGGCCCACCATTTTTCCGAAGTAGCTCAGTTGGTAGTAGCACCTGACTGTTAATCAGGTTGTCGCAGGTTCGAGTCCTGCCTTCGGAGCCATTTTTTTGTGGGGAAGTACTCAAGAGGCTGAAGAGGCGCCCCTGCTAAGGGTGTAGGTCGGGTAACCGGCGCGAGGGTTCAAATCCCTCCTTCTCCGCCATTGGCCCGTTGGTCAAGTGGTTAAGACACCGCCCTTTCACGGCGGTAACACGGGTTCGAATCCCGTACGGGTCATACTAGAAAAGCAGTAGATGTAACTTACATCTACTGCTTTTTCATTGTTAAGGGAAACTATAGATTTTTTTCCTGTAGATAACCTAGAGCATAGTCGTCTAGGCTAAAGCGCTAATCCTGTAGGTCGCTTTGATCCATCGGGCAAAAGTGATGTAGCGTTTACTTTTGTTTCGGGCTCTCCAGCGCTTTAGCGCATTTGTTCTTTATGATACTTTGTTGTTCCATAAACGCCTCATTTGCTGTTTTCCCAGCCACTTTCTAGGCCAGTTATTAAATTAGTGTACGGCTCCGTTCAATTACTTCCTCCGATATCTTATCAAAAATTTTTTCTATAGGCAGAATTCACGTAGTAATCTATCCCCATTGGCATTCCTCTAACACTTGAAAATAGCTAAATTCTTTAAACGATCCGTTGTTGTGGTTTAGATAGCACCTTTGGGTAGTTGTTCATGTAGGGGAGGTGAATAGCACGCTCAAGTCTTCGTTAAGCAATCATGGATAAACATTCCTACATATCATTCGTTCAATAAATGTTGCTATATAACCTTTTGCTTTATCCTAATAAGACTACTAAAAAACATTTCTGATCATCCTCGTAACTATCAATATAAGTCAATAAAAATTGTGCAATTTCATACAAAAAATGGACAAACAAACTAAATGTAACTTAACTTTGCTAATTTCATCTTTTATTACACAAATAATCCATGGTAAATGACGATAATATTGGTATAATCTTTGGAATATATCTATCTTTCTTTTATAATGGAGATGAATAGAATTCGTAGGGGGTTATAAAAGTGAAAAAAAAGCAAAGTAAATGGATTGTAAGTACAGCATCTGCTGCATTGGTTGCCGCAGCTATTGTACCTACTGCAAGTGCAGCGAGCTTTACAGATATTGCAAAAAGTGACCACAAAGAGGCCATTTTAGCATTAGCAGATGCAAAAATTATAGGTGGATATCCGGACGGCTCATTTAAGCCAAATGCGGTCCTTACTAAAGGAAATGTAACGAAATTTTTAGGGAAATGGCTTGTATCTGAAAACTTCCAAGTGCCAGCAGATTACAATAAAAAAGTACGTTTTACGGACTTGCCTACATCTACAAAAGATAAAGAATTACTACAATATGCAGCGCTTATAAATGATACTGGTATTTACAAAGGTACTAACAACAAGTTATTACCTTCCGAAAAAATCTCACGTGAACAAATGGCTTCTATCTTAGTACGTGCGATTGAAACAGTTTACGATATCGATTTAATTGCGATGTATAAAAAAGAAAACTATAAATCTTCTATTACAGATTTAAAAGTTGCTTTACCAGAAAATCGTGAATCCATCATCGCATTAGAATATGCAAAGATTACAAATGTAAAAGCATTTAATCCGAAAAATACATTAACACGTGGTCAATTTGCGTCATTTTTACATCGTTCAATGATGAATATCAATGAAATGATCAAAAAACCTGAAGTGCCATTACTTATCCAAACAGTTAAAGTTGTCGATGCAACTACACTACAGGTAACATTAACAGATGGGTCAAGTCACAAGGTTACATTAGCAACGCCGCTTATTGAAAATGTGGAAACTAAAGTGGATTTCAAAATTAATAACAAACCATATTCCGCTGTTGTTACATATGAAGTCAATGAGCTAAAAGTACAATCAGTTGAGGGAATCAATGCTTCACAGATTAAAGTAGTTTTCAACCAAGCAATTGATCCAAACTCTGTGTTAAAAGCAGATGGGAAATTACAAGATAATATTGTAGCTTTCTCTAATGTGGATACTTTAAAAGCACTAACAGTTGTGAAAACAGAAATCAGTGCTGATAAAAAATCAATCATCTTTACAATGAATGAGCCACTAAAAGGTACACATCGTTATGTGTTAAATAACATTAAATCTGAAAAGGGCACAATGCTTACTAAAGTAGATGCGAATTTCGTCATTGCTGGGGATACACAAGCGCCTACTATTATAGGGACAACGCAAGGAAACAATTCTTCCATCGTTAAAGTGCAGTTTTCTGAGCCAATGGCAGCATTTCCTAATGAACGCATTCAATTTACATTACCAAATGGTACAAAGGTAGCGAATGTAGTAGGCAGCATTGAGCAAAACAAAACGGAAGCAACCTTTGACTTATCAGCAGCAACTGTAAATGGTAGTTATTTATCACCTGGTACAGATATGCAGATTACATTCGTAGCGGCAACAGATTTATCAGGAAACATAATTTCACCGAACCCTTCTACTGTAACAGTGAAAAAGGGAAATAAGGATGGTATTGCACCAACATTATCTTCAGTTACACAAACTGGACCAAATACGTTCCAGCTATTGTTCTCAGAGGAGATTCAACAACTTTATCCATACGATCTTTCAATTAAAAGTGGTCAAACTTTTATTTCTGTGAACAAAGTAGAGAAAGACCCTAAAAATGGTCGTTTATTTAATGTTACCGTTGATCCAAAAAGTTCACTTCAAGGAATTACAACGATTGGGACAGCATCTAGCCGTGTGATTACCGACTTATCAGGTGAAACGGCAACATTCTCAACAGTGTATAACTTTATAAAAGATGATAAAGCGCCTGTATTAATGAGTTCTGAAATTGTTTACGAGGATAATGTAGAATATTTACAATTAACTTTCGATAAGCCAGTACAGTTAGGAGCTTACGCAAAAGCATCATTTACTGGAAGCTACATGAATAACCACATTTTGTATGAGTTATCAAGAGGACCTCAAGGTGATATGCATATCGTAAAAGATCAACCTACGAAGTTACGTGTTAAAGTAGCAGGTCTGCTAGGCCCTTATGATATAAAGGGCGCTTCTTACGATGGCAAACTAACTTTATTTAATGTTACAAATTCATACGGTGTGCCAATCAATGAGGTGCAAAATGTAAAATTTACACGTAATGGTGATTTAAATGTTAATGGAAATAAACTTACATTATTGCCGAACAATCCAATTCAAACATCGGCAACAGATTATTCTATAAAAGATAATAATGTTGTTTATTTAAATTTCAATTATCCTGTTGATGCAGCACTTGCTCAAAACGTTCAAAATTATACTATTGATAATGCTCAGGTAGAAAGTGCAGTGGTAGAGGCATCCAATTTAAATCGTGTTAAGCTCACATTGAAAAAAGATTCAAATTATTTTAATGGCATACGTAATTTAACGATTAGAGGCTTAAGAGCAGCTAACTCTATGGAAACATTCGATGAGGTGCGAACAACAGTTAATCTTAAAGAAAATATTGCACCAAAGATTGTGAGTGTGAATGTGAGCAATTCACAAACATTAGAGCTTGTTTTCAGTGAGCCAGTCATAAACGTTAATAGTATGGACTTTGATGTTAATGTGAATGGTTCTTCGGTAGCAGCAAGTACCTATAGTTCCTATTCACAAGGAAATGACAAAGTGTTAGTTACAATACCACAGGGTGGCTATTTATTTGAAAATGGTAGAACTGTTACGATTCAAGCTTCACCTCGTAATGCTATTATGGATTCTAATGGGAATAAGTTAGATTTCACTTCACAAACAATTACAGTACAAAAATGAATAACAGGGATTTAACGAGAATTTCCTAAGACGTAATGTTTGTAAAATCCTCAATATAAAAAATAGCATGCTAGATGTATTATCGGCATGCTATTTTCTTATGTGATTTTATACTAATGGGAGATAAACGGTGCTTTGTGTATGTACTGGGGGTTATTTATATGATCAATGATAAAGGTAGCTATATCTTGATTCGTAATTTTTGTACCAGGCATATCAGTAAGGTTTTCCTTAATTTGATATGATTTCAAGCTATCTTTTACAAATGGCAATCTAATTAGTGTCCATTCGATCTGTTTACTATTTAAAAGAAATTTCCATTCTGATTTTTTATCCTGCATCATTTTTGGAAGGAAAACTTCAAACATCTTTGCCCCAAAGCGATTTAATATACTTTTTTTATCATTATTAGTTGTTAGAGAGCCACCAGAAACACCTATATATCGATTAATGTTTAATTCATTCATCACAGCAAAAATAGTTTTCGTTACTTTACTATATATTTGTTCTCCTTTAGTTGGTTGACCAAATGTATTAATGACGATTTTACAATCTTTAAGAAGCTCTCGGATACTATCTATATCTTGTACTTGCCCTTTCACTATTTCAATTTTCTCATTTGTATACAGTAACCTTTCCGGGTTTCTAACAAGCATCCGAACATGGTATCCTTTCTGTATTGCATGGGTTGCTATATGTCTTCCTACTTTCCCTGTTCCTCCAATTATAGCTATCTTATAAGGGCTATCCATTATATACCTCCAACAAAATATTATAGTAGCTATACGTATAAAAATTTAATAGGTTTCGAATTCCTTTATTTTAAGTATTTTGAATTTTATGCTTTAAATAGTTAAAATGGAAATAGGGACAATACTAGGGGGGATATGGATGTGTAAATTAATGTGGGTTAATAATGAACAATATCAATTACAGAAGAATATAGAACAAGCAGGATCTTTTTTATCTCATTTCACACTGGACCAAGTACATCGTGTTACAAAATTTCATCATACATATGAAAAATTTAATATTACGCCTTTACGTCGCTTAAAAGCATTTGCTTCATTAGTTGGAGTAGAAAACGTTATAGTGAAAGATGAATCTTTTCGCTTTGACTTAAATGCATTTAAAGTATTAGGTGGTGTTTATGCAATTGGGCGGTACGTTGCCGATAAGTTAGGTAGAGATATTGATGAGTTGTCGTTTGAGCAGCTGAAATCAGAGGAAGTAAAAGAGCAATTAGGCGACTTAATATTTATTTCAACGACAGATGGCAATCATGGGCGTGGAGTGGCTTGGGCTGCTAGAGAGCTTGGCTTTCAAGCGCGGATTTATATGCCTGCTGGAAGTGCAGAGGAACGCCTGCAAAATATTGAAAACGAAGGGGCTTATGCTGAAATAACGGCAATGAATTATGATGATACTGTTCGTTATACTTCACAGCTCGCAAAAGAAAATGGATGGATTATTGTGCAGGACACGATGTGGGAAGGCTATGAAGAAATTCCATTATGGATTATGCAAGGCTATACGACGCTAGTAAAAGAAATTGTTGAGCAGTTGGATGAGGCACCTACTCATGTATTTTTACAGGCTGGGGTTGGTTCATTTGCCGGAGCAGTTGTAGCTTTCTTACAACAATATTATGAGCAAGAGATAACATTTGTCTTAGTTGAGCCTTATGTAGCGAATTGCTATTATGAGAGCTTTAAAGCAGGTACTGAGCAGTTTGTAACAGTTGGCGGAGAGATGCAAACAATTATGGCAGGGCTTGCTTGTGGTGAGCCGAATCCACTAGCTTGGGAACTTTTAAAGACTTATACGAAGGTGAGTATCTGCTGTGATGAAGAAGTTGCTGCAACTGGTATGCGTATTCTAGGTCATCCATTAGCAACAGATCAACGAATTATTGCTGGAGAATCGGGAGCTGCCCCAGTTGGATGTTTTTATGAATTGATGACGAACAGGCAATTTACAGAACTGAAAGATACATTACAATTAGATGAAAATTCTCGGGTATTATTTATCAATACTGAAGGTGACACAGATGTAGAAAACTACAGAAATATTGTGTGGCATGGAAAGTATGCAACAATTTAACTTCTTTCAGTGAATGTTTTTTGTAGCGAAAGCGAAGCGTCAGCTAAAGATGAATCTGGACGCAATTATATTGAGGCAAAATTGATAAGACGGAATAGCAAACTAGCATAAAAAAATTTCTAGTTTGCTTTTTTCATTTTTTTCAGGCGTGTTGATAGGAAAAAACAGGTTTATTATTGAGCGATAAAAGGATTTTTTTGTTGGTATTTTGCTAATATATTCCCATTTTCAACTGATTGTAGTGTAGGGCTACTCGACTCCCGCGGGAAAGCGAGACAGACGAGACCCTGAGGCCAACACGATGTTGGTCACGAAGGCATTGTCACAGGACGTGACGCACTTAGCCTTCGTTCCTTAAGCGGAGGAAGCGGCTCGGCGCTCGCCCGCAGGAACCTTTGCTCTGTGCGAAAGCGAAGCGTCAGCAACAAATGTTTTATCTGTGCGAAAGCGAAGCGACAGCAACAAATGTTTTATCTGCGCGAAAGCGAAGCGTCAGCGACAAATGTTTTATCTGTGCGAAAGCGAAGCGTCAGCGACAAATGTTTTATCTGTGCGAAAGCGAAGCGACAGCAACAAATGTTTTATCTGTGCGAAAGCGAAGCGACAGCAACAAAGCGAGTAGCCCGTAGCGGAAATCAGAGCCTTCAAATTAATCAAGGTGGATAAAAATGGTTATTCAATAGACCTGATTTTTTATAGATTTCTTGTTGACCTTAACGTTGCGTAAAGGTTTACAGTAGCATTAGTGGAGGTGAGAAAGTGTGGAATATACAATCCAAGAGCTTGCTCAGTTATCAGGGGTTAGCACAAGAACCCTGCGTTATTACGATGAAATTGGATTACTGAAGCCAGCAAGAACCAATGAAGCAGGCTACCGATTTTATGGACAGTTTGAGGTTGATATGCTCCAGCAAATTTTATTTTATAGAGCATTAGATATGAAGCTAGCAACAATTCAGGAAATTATTCAAGCACCTGATTTTCAACATACAGAGGCACTCAAGACTCATCGTACTGCTTTACTGCAGCGCAAGGAGCAACTTGAAAAGATATTACAAACAGTGGAAAAAACAATTCAATCGATTGAGGAGGAGCAACCAATGACAAATGAAGAGAAATTTAATGGCTTTAAAGATAAGCTAATCGAAGAAAATGAAAAGCAATATGGTCAAGAGATTCGTTCAAAATATGGAAATAAAACGGTTGATGCATCGAATGCTAAGTTCAGAAATATGACAGAGGAGCAGTATGAGGCAATGCAGCAGCTAGAACAGCAATTATTTGATCGTTTAAAAGAAGCGATGGAAATTGGCGATACCAAAAATGATGTGGCAATGGAGGTAGCAGAGCTTCATAAGCGTTGGCTAAGCTTTTCATGGTCACAATACTCTAAAGAGGCACATGCTGGTATAGCGCAGATGTATATAGCAGATGAACGATTTACAGCTTATTATGACGAGCGTGTTTCTCCGGGAGCCACAACATTTTTACATGATGCTATAATCAATTTCGCTTTGGCGTAATTATACGAAAAAAATAAGTGATTCCTCCTCATGCTTTAATGTTTTAGAAATATTAATTTAGGAAAAAATGAAGCATGAGGAGGAGATTTTTTTGAACCCACAAGTAATGGAAAAATTAAAACAGCAATTAGAGCAAGAACTACAGGAAATAGAAAAGCAACTTGAGGAGACAGAGCGTCCACAAGCGACAGAGCTATCTAATTATGATAATCATCCGGCTGACAATGCGAGTGATTTAACGGATCAGCTAACGGACATGGCAATTGATGAGCACCGTGGTGACAATGCTGAGGAAATAAAGCGCGCACTACAAGCAATGGAGGACGGTACATATGGCAAATGCGCTGTATGTGGTGAAGAGATTCCGATTGGTCGCTTAGAAGCTATGCCGAAAGCATTGACATGTGTTGAGCATGCAGAGCAAAGAGAAGACGGTTTAAGACCGGTGGAAGAAGACGTATTGTCATCAACACCAAGATCGGATGATTTCATAGAGCTTGAGGAATTTGGCTCTTCTGATACACCTCAAGATAAAAGTTAGTAAGCATTTCCTCTCACAAGCAGTATAATAGCTGTATGAGGTGAGAATATGGAAATAATTGATTTACACTGTGATGCACTATTGAAATTAACCACTTTAGAAACAGCAAAATTTGAGGATGATTTACGGTTGCATGCCAATCGAGGAAGATTACATCTAGGGCAAGTAAAGGCACAAGTATTTGCTATTTTTATTGATCCTAACATCCCGCAAAGTATGCAGTTTTTAGAGGCAATGCGCCAAATCGAAGCTTTTCATACACATGTATTACAAACTGAGGGAATGGTGCATATTACTAATTGGTCACAATTAGATACTTTAGCTCCACATGAAATTGGAGCCATCTTAAGCTTAGAAGGCTGTGGCCCAATCGCTGACGATTTAGCAAAGCTTTCCGTTATATTAGACGCGGGTGTGAAGCTTGTTGGACTTACATGGAATGAAGAAAATGCTGTGGCCCACGGTGCTGAACAGGATGCGAGTCTTGGCTTAAAGCCATTTGGTAAAGAAGTTGTAAACTTGCTAAATGAACGAGATGTTATTATTGATGTTGCTCATTTAAATGAACAGAGCTTTTGGGATGTGTTGCCACTAGCGAAGCATATAATTGCGAGCCATAGTAATGCACGGGCAATTTGTGATCATCCAAGAAATTTAACGGATGCTCAGGCAAAAGCACTCGTAGAGCATGGTGGGCATATTCATGTCGTTTACTACCCGACTTTTATCAGTGATGATGCTACATTGGATGATTTAGTTGCACATGTGAAGCATCTAGCGAAATTAGTAGGAGTAGAGAATCTTGGACTAGGTTCAGACTTTGACGGGATAGATGCTACTGTAAATGGATTGGCACACGCTGGAGAGGCGCAAAATTTACTAGAGGCATTACGTGAGCATTTTTCAGTCGAAGAGGTTCGTGGTATAGCAAGTAATAATTTTCGACGCTATGTAAAAAAAGTAGCAACCCGTTAAGGCTGCTACATTTTTTACTGGTGTATCTTAATAACAGAAATATTGAATTAGTAAACCTATTCCTAAGAGGAAGCCGAAGAATGTATTTGTTTGCGCTGTAAATTTCATCGCAGGCATCACTTCCTTGGCTTCTTTTTTATCGCGGAAAATTTGAATCGCACGAAGTGGCTTTGGAACACTTAAGAAAATGAGTAAAGCCCAAAAAGTAATTCCATCAATTGCTACAAGAGCGATTACCCATAAGTACGAAATAACAAAAAAGCCAGAAAGCACAGAAATGGCATTATCACGACCCACTAAAATAGCAAGCGTTTTCCGACCACCCTCTGTATCGCCAACGATATCACGTATATTATTGGACAGCATGATAGCGCCAACTAAAATCATACTTGGTATTGAGAGTAAAATAGCATCAAGTGTAACAGTAAGTGTTTGAATATAGAAGGCGATTAAGACGATCCCCATCCCCATAACAGCACCTGATACAAGTTCTCCAAATGGTGAATAAGCTATAGGGTATGGACCTCCTGTATATAAAAAACCAATAAGCATACAAACTAGCCCGACTGCAGCAAGCCACCAAGAAGTAGAGGCACATATGTATATGCCAAGTAGCATAGCGATTGCATAAAAGCTTAAGGCAATAATCATAATTGTTTTTGGTTGGACACCGTGACGCACAATGGTTCCGCCGATACCGACAGAATGTTCATTATCTAATCCTAGTTTGTAATCGTAATATTCATTGAACATATTTGTTGCTGCTTGAATAAGCATACTTGCAATGAGCATAGCAAAAAATAGTCCAAAATCAATTGTTTGTTTTTCAATTGCTAGGGCAATTGCTGTTCCTAAAAATACTGGAACGAATGAAGCGGTTAAAGTATGTGGTCGTGTTAAATGCCACCAAACTTTAAAACCCCTATCAGCTTCAATGACTTTGGTCATAAGGTCTTTCTCTCCTTCGAATGTTGTGGACTCTTCTTATTTTATACGAAGAATGAGAAATTGGGTAGGTTCACAGCTTATTACATACAGTTCCGTAAAAAAAATGATACAATAGAACATGCATTTATGAACTGGAAACAACAATTAGGATAATCGCAACAGTACGAAGAATAGGCTGTCAAACAAACAATGACTGCTATTTTAACAAAGAAATATGATGTGGTGAAAATATAAACGTTCACTTCATTAAGCATAGTCTCGGTCAATATGTATTTGAACCGTGGCATCGCTCAGTATGTACATTGCAACAACGGAGGTAATTTTCATGCAACAGAAGTGGTACCAAGCCACAGAGGTAGAAGTGGACTCTTTGGGCCAAAGCCTTCATTTTTATATGGAAACAATTGAAGTAAGTCGCTTATCGGCGCTCGCATTTTATGCAGCGGGCGAGGAGCGTTATAAAGGTGAACGATTTTATTGGCAAAATAGAGAAAAAACAATGACATTAGTAGGGCTAGGACATGCCCATACGATTCAAAATAACGCCAAAAATGATCGCTTTGATGCAGTTGAAGCAGAATGGAAAAGCTTAACGAAAAACTGTGTAAAGGATCAAAGCGAGCTACAGCCAATTTTATTTGGCGGTTTTACATTTGATCCACAAAATAATGTAGCTGGGGAATGGACGGACTTTCCAGAGGCTTATTTTGCGCTTGCAACTTATCAGCTTGTCATACGTGATGACAAAGCGTATGTAAGCCTTCATCTTATTACAAAAGACCAGCAGGCAGAGGCCCGATTTGAAGCGCTACGAAAAGAGCGGGATCATTTAATTCATGCTGCCCAGGTAAAAGAAGTGAAAACGTATTCAAAGCCTGAAATAACAAGTTATTTTGAGCCGTATAAGGAGCCATATTTAGCTTCAATTGACCAAGTGACAGCATTAATTAAACAGAAAAAGGCAGATAAAGTTGTAATTGCCCGGTCACTCGCATTGCAATTTAATGAGCAAGTATCTTCACCGCAAGTACTTTCACAAATCATACATGAACAGCCAGAGAGCTATTTGTTTGGCTTAGAGCGTCAAGAATTATTGTTCTTTGGTGCGTCCCCTGAACGTCTTGTGAAAGTAGAAGATGGACGTGCCTTTTCATCTTGTGTTGCGGGCTCTATTAAACGTGGTAAGACGGCTGAAGAAGATGAAAACTATGGACAAAGCTTATTGAATGATCCGAAAAATGGTGGAGAGCATCAATATGTAGTCGATATGATTGCGGAAACATTCCGTAAAAATTGTGTTGAGATGACAATACCAGGTAGCCCTCGATTACTAAAAATTAGAGATATACAACATTTATATACACCTGTTGAAGGTCAATTAAATAGTGCCGCGACGATTTTACAACTGACAAAATCATTGCATCCTACGCCTGCTTTAGGTGGTGTACCGAGAAACGAGGCAATGGCAGCTATACGTAAATACGAGCCTATGAATCGTGGACTTTACGCTGCTCCAATCGGTTGGGTAGATGCTGAAGGTAACGGCGAATTTGCAGTAGCCATTCGCTCGGCTGCTTTACTTAAGGATAAAGCTTATTTATATGCTGGTGGCGGTATTGTAGCAGATTCAGAGCCACAATCTGAATATGAGGAAACATTAGTGAAATTCCGTCCGATGCTTCGTGCGTTAGGAGGACAATTACATGAGTGAACGGAAAATTTTAACGGATTATGTTTATAAAATGGTAGCATCATTAGTGCAAGCTGGAGTAGAAAATGTTGTTGTTAGCCCAGGCTCACGTTCGACACCACTAGCTTATGCATTTGCTTCAACGAAACAGCTCCAGTTGTATCGTCAAGTTGATGAGCGTTCGGCAGCTTTTTTTGCGCTAGGAATTGCAAAGGCTACAGCGAAACCAGTTGTACTTTTATGTACATCAGGAACAGCTGCAGCAAACTATTTTCCTGCCATTGTTGAGGCAAACTATGCTCGTGTACCGTTAATTGTGATTACAGCTGATCGTCCACATGAATTGCGACAGGTGGGTGCACCACAAGCTATTGATCAGCCTAATTTATATGGTAAGCATGTCAAATGGAGCGTAGATTTCCCGTTGGCAGATGATGCAGCACCAACATTGCCGTTTATCGAGCGCCATATTGCACGTGCAGTAGCGATTGCAATGAGCGCACCATTTGGACCAGTACATATTAATGTACCGTTCCGAGAACCTTTGTTGATTGATTTTCGAGATGAGCTCCCAGAAGTAACATTTAAGCACAATCGTATAGCTCAGTTAATGCCTTCAACGGCCACTCAACAGGAGCTATCAGAGATTTTAAGCGCAACTAAAAGAGGCTTTGTTATTATTGGTGAGCTAGAACTTGGTACAGATTTAACAATTATGTGGGAGTTTGTTCGCCAATTAAAATGGCCTGTCATTGTCGAGAGTTTATCGAATATGCGTGCATCTGTTCCAGAGGATTGTCTGCCATATATGATCACAACGTATGATGCAATTATGAAGAGTGAGGATTTTAAAGCATTAGTTGAACCTGATACGGTACTACGTTTAGGCGCACAGCCTGTTTCTAAATTTATTATGCAGTTTATTACTAAATCTCAGCCTGATGCTTATATTATTGTCGATGAAGATCCGATGTTCCGTGATTCTACAAGTGTGTCTACTCATTTTATTCACGCAAGCATTGGTGAGTGGCTCACTCAATTAGAAATCTCTGAATCAGCACTTGAGGCAGAATATTTGGCTGAATGGCAAGATGCTAATGATATAGCTTTGGAATATATTGAGCATTATTCTGACGCTGCAATCGATGAAGGAGCAATGGTAAGTCGATTACTGAACATGATTCCGAATGGCAGTGATATTTTTGTTAGTAGCAGTATGCCAGTGCGTGATCTTGATACGTTTTTAATGGCGATATCGAAGGATATTCGTATTGTTGCAAATCGTGGAACGAATGGTATCGATGGCGTCGTATCAACTGCGATGGGCTTTAGTCAAGGAAATAACCGTGAAACCTACTTGCTTATTGGCGATTTAGCATTTTTACATGATGTCAACGGTCTTATTGCTTCAAGATACCAGGGATGCAACCTGACAATCATCGTTATGAATAATGATGGCGGAGGTATTTTCTCTTATTTACCTCAATCTACAGTTGAGGCACATTATGAAGATTTATTTGGCACACCAACTGCACTCGAGTTCAGAGATATTGCCAATATGTACGCTATGGACTATATCCGCGTAGACGACATTTCAGAGCTATCAGAGAAGTTTACTACAATAAAAAAACGCCCATTGCGCTTATTCGAAATTTTCACAGATAGAGAGGAAAATGTTTATGCGCATCGGGCACTATGGAATCGCATTAATGCGGGATTAAAAGCATGGCAAAATTAATGATTCGAGGGCTGGAAACGTACGTAGAAATCTGGAATGAAAAAGCACAGCAAACGCTCGTTGCATTGCATGGTTTTACAGGTAGTACGGCTACATGGCGAACTATAGCGGAAGCATTACCGAATGTAAGAGTGATTGCAATTGATTTAATTGGACATGGTCGAACGGCTACACCTCAGCTCATTAGTCGCCTCTCTATGCAAGAACAAATCCAAGATGTAGAGGAAGTTTGTTGTCAGCTACAGTTAAAGAAATTTACGTTGTTAGGCTATTCAATGGGGGGAAGAATTGCATTATCGTATGCAATCTCTTACCCAGAACGTGTGGATCAGCTAATTTTAGAAAGTGCTTCTCCAGGTTTACGAACTTTAGAGGAACGTTCTGAACGTTGTGAGAAAGATAACGCTTTAGCTGAAAAAATAGTTCGTAACGGTTTATTATCATTTGTCAACGCATGGGAGAATATTCCGATGTTTGAATCACAAAAACGTTTACCTCGCAGTATACAAGAAGCTATTCGCGCAGAAAGACTTTCTCAGAAGAAGGAAGGCCTGGCTGGTAGCTTACGAGGTATTGGGACAGGCGTCCAGCCATCAAATTGGCTGTCATTAACTAAGTTAGAATTTCCTGTGCTTTTAATAACAGGCTCATTAGATGAAAAATTTTGTAAAATAGCACTAGAAATGAAAGCGTTATTAAAAATTGTTAAGCATAAGACAGTAAATGACGCTGGACATGCAATTCATGTGGAAAATCCCGCTGAGTTTGCTACAATAGTAGAGGAGTATTTAACTTCTTTCAACTCCAATGAAAGAAGTTAAAGCCTCCGGCGGATGTCATGGAATCGGAAAGGAATTCTTTGTGATTGCACAAAGCCGATTCCAGACGCAATTATGCCGAGGCATAATTGATTGTAATAAAATTTTACGTTACCGCCTCGATTACGAACGAGACGAATATATTTATTAGGAGGCAATTCAATGACACGTCAATGGACTACTTTACATACTTACGAAGATATTAAGTATGAGTTCTATAACGGTATCGCAAAAATTACGATTAACCGTCCAGAAGTGCGCAACGCATTCCGACCAAAAACGGTAATGGAAATGATCGATGCTTTTTCACGTGCACGTGATGACAAAAATGTTGGGGTTATCATTTTAACTGGTGAAGGTGAACATGCCTTCTGTTCAGGTGGGGACCAAAAAGTACGCGGTCATGGCGGCTACGTTGGTGAAGATGAAATCCCACGTCTAAACGTTCTTGATTTACAACGTTTAATCCGTGTTATTCCAAAACCAGTAGTAGCGATGGTTGCTGGCTATGCAATCGGTGGAGGACACGTATTACATGTTGTCTGTGACCTAACAATTGCTGCTGACAATGCACGTTTTGGACAAACTGGACCAAAAGTTGGTTCATTCGATGCTGGTTATGGCTCAGGCTATCTTGCTCGTATCATTGGACATAAAAAGGCGCGTGAAATTTGGTACCTTTGCCGTCAATATGATGCACAGCAAGCACTTGATATGGGATTAGTTAACACAGTTGTTCCTTACGAGCAACTTGAAGATGAAACTGTACAATGGTGTGAAGAAATGCTAGAAATGTCTCCAACTGCTCTACGCTTCTTAAAAGCAGCGATGAATGCAGATACAGACGGTTTAGCAGGTCTTCAACAAATGGCTGGCGACGCTACTCTTCTTTATTACACAACAGATGAAGCTAAAGAAGGTCGTGACGCATTTAAAGAAAAACGTCAACCAGATTTCGGTCAATTCCCAAGATTCCCTTGATTATTGGAAGTGTTGAACAGCTCGTATCTTTTTGGAGATACGAGCTTTTTGTATATCTAAACGGGCGCGACGGATAGATTTGCTAGAGCGACGGGAAGTTACGGTTTAGCGGTGGACCCCGGTACGTTAGCGGCGGAAAGCGGTATGTTAGCGGCGGACCCCGGTATGTTAGCGGTGAAACAGCCTGCTTTAGCAGCGGAACACCGTGTCAGAGCACTAAATAGACATGTCAAAGCAATGGATTACCTCATAAAAGCATTGGACATATTTCCTCAAACTAACGAATAGACGGATGATGCGATAAGGCGGTAAGATTAAGGTTGATCGGAGGGAAAACGAGATGTATCCAAATTGGATTTTACAGCGAGCGTATTTAACACCGTTACGAAACGGTTTAACATATAATGGGCAAACTTGGACATTTCAAGAATTAAATGATTTGTCTTTAAAGCGTGCGCGCCAACTAACTACACTAGGAATTAAGCAAGGAGACCGGATTGCTATAATGGGGCCGAGCAAGCCTGCACTTGTCATCATGATGTATGCATGTATGCATTTACAATGTGAAATGGTCATGCTAAATCGGAGGTTATCACAGGCTGAAATTGCCTATCAATTAGAGGATTCAGAAGCAGTGACAGTAGTAATTGCAGATGAGGATGTAGAAAAACTACCGTCTCAAACTACGCATCACTTATTTTCAACTATTGAAGAGAGTTCAGAGACGACGATAGATGTTGCAAAAGAATGGCCTTTACAGCAAACGACATCAATTATGTATACATCTGGTACGACTGGTTTTCCAAAGGGCGTTCGTCAAACAGTTGGAAATCATCAGGCAAGTGCAACATCCTCTGTTCTTAATTTAGGCTTGCAGGCTGATGACGCTTGGTTATGTGCAGTGCCACTTTTTCATATTAGTGGTTTTTCTATATTAGTGCGCTCTCTATTATACGGGAATAAAGTGAATTTATATAATCATTTTGATGTAGAAGCCATTTCCCAAAATATAATGGAAGGCGATGTTACACATATGTCAGTAGTCGCTGTTACATTGGAAAGGATTCTACATACACTTGAAGAGAAAAATGCACAAGCCTCACCGAAATTTAAAATGATGCTAGCAGGCGGAGGACCTGTGCCAGTAGATTATTTAAAACGAGCTCATGCATTAAATTTAGCTGTGGCTCAAACGTATGGTATGACTGAAACTTCATCACAAACTGCAACATTAGCAAATGAAGATGCGATGCAAAAAATAGGTTCAGCGGGAAAACCATTGTTTTTTAACCAAATTCGCATTGCTGAGCCGAATGCCAATGGTGAGGGAGAGATTTGTATACGTGGTCCACATGTAACGCCAGGATATATTGGCCGTTTTGCCGAAAAAAATGCAACGATCGATGGCTGGCTGCATACTGGGGATATTGGTTATTTAGATGAAGAAGGTTATTTATTTGTCATGGATCGTCGTGCTGATTTAATTATTTCAGGTGGCGAAAATATTTACCCTGCAGAAATTGAAAATGTGTTACTTACACATCCTGCTGTTCAGGAAGCGGGAGTATGTGGTATCGAAGATGATGAGTGGGGACAAGTACCAATTGCCTTTGTTGTATTAAAAGAACAAGTACCGGTCGAACAAATACAGGCATTTTGTCAACAGAAGCTTGCTAAATATAAAATGCCAAAAGAAATTATTATTACGGACAAGCTTCCTCGTAACGGTGCTAATAAGTTACTTCGTAGAAAATTAATGAAGTAATACAAATAGGATTCTTCATAATGGGGGAAAGCAATGAATTTTCAAGATTTGATGAAATTTAAAGGGTATATATATTTAAATAAATTGTTTGAACCAGAAGAAAATTCACTGAGGGTACTTATTGATAGGTGTAAAGTGAACCAAACCAAGGAAACCGTGAAAGTTACAGATGAGGTTGAGATAGTAGCATCTCCTATTGATGTTGATGACAATCTACCAATTTTGCAATTGGATTTTGACACGTACGTTGCTTACTCCGTTATTGATGAATCTTTTACTGTAATGGATGATTACGAAATTTCAGATGGCAATTTTTTTAGAATTTACACTATATCTAGGTATTTGGATTTTATTAAAGCAGGAACAATTGCTGAAGATATATTTCCTGAAAAGCAGTTCGTTCACTACCAAATTCCTTGTTTGAACCATATAATCGATATTATTTCATATGATGAGCCCCAAATTACTGAGACAAAAAGAAATTGATAAATTTTCATAATAGAAGAGCATCGTAATCGATGCTCTTTTTGTGTTTTGAAAAACAAAGGGGGCGCTATTAATAAGAGCGACATAACATTTCAAAAGATACAACTATGTGAATTGGTTGATTGGAGTGGAGGCTGGGCGACTCCTTGAGGATCAGCGATAGGGGAACGAAGGCTAAGAGCATCACGTCCTGTGATAACGCCTTCGTGACCAACATCGGTGCTGTTGCTGTCGCTGCGCTTTCGCACAAACAAAACCCTCTGCTGCCGCTACGTTAGCACTACGCTTTCGCGCAAAAAACATCTGTTGGCCCGAGACCCTGGAGCGAGCAACGCGAGTGAAGCGGCTCATCGGACGCCCCCAGGAAAGCGCCCAAGTCGGAACGGAAATCTACTCCACGTTTTGCTAAAGGGCATATTTTTATTTAATATGCCACCTTAATTTCAATGTTTTTTTCAACCCTATGGAAGAAGCCTTCATTTATAAGAGGGCTTCTTTTATTCGTTTTAACTTCTTTCAGCGGATGTCATTTTTAGCAAACTTTTAGAATTAAATTAATCATTCATTAACATAATAAAAAATGGAAGGCATAAACTAGTTAGTAAAGGAGAATGACTCATATGAGAAAATATATATATAATGTTGTCATTATATTATTTGTTTTACAAATGAGTCATGTGCATGTATTCGCAAACTATGAACAAAAGAAGATTGCAACAGCAAATTCAATAGAAACACTACAAAATCTAATTGAAAAACAAGTTATGCAATTGTCTACTGAATTTGACATTCATTACACTGGTGATACGTCGGAAATAAAAGATGAACTATCAGAGCTTATTAAACATGCTATTCAAGATCCATATATTTACGCCAATATTTCTAGTTTTAAATGGAAATATGATGGATATGCCAATAATATTGTCATTAAATTTCAATTTACTTATCATATTTCACAAGCAGAGGAGGCATTTGTAGAACAGAGTTTGGCGAATATTATTGCACCTATGCATGGATTAAGTGATCTGCAGAAACTACAGGCTGCACATGATTTTATTGTCCTATCCGCTGAATATTCAAAGGAAACCGAAGGAAGTCAATATTCTCCCTACACATTGCTTACGGAAAACAAGGGAGTCTGTCAGGCATATGCTTTAGTGCTTTATCGGATGTTAGAGATGCTAGACTTTGAGGTACAATATGTTCCAGGAAAAGTAGGTGAACAGCTACATGCCTGGGTTTTAGTAAAGCTTGATAATGAATGGTATCATATCGATGTTACATGGGATGATCCTTTGCCAGATCGTAAAGGTGAAGTGCGTTATAATTATTTTTTAGTTTCGGATCGCCAATTAGCACAGGATCACTCTTGGGACTATGCAAGCTTCCCCGCTGCAACAAGCGAAGCCTATATAGATTTTCATAGAACTAGTAAGGTTGAAGTTCTTACAAAACCAATATTGGATAGTTATTTTACTTTTGATGAAGGACTGTCCAATTTAAGTAAAAATAAACTAATTGTAAAACAATTAATAGAACAGCCTACACAGCTTATAAAAGGAAATCAAAGCGATAAATCTGTTCAGTTACATCTAAATAAATGGGAACCGATCATTTTAGAAAGTAAAGTAGTACAAATAAAGGCTGAGCAAAAGAAACATGATTTGGTAAAAATGAAAAAGAGGCTAATAAGTATTTATAGAACGGAAAAACGAATGCCACAAGAAAAATACGTCATAATAAAGGAGGTGTCCCAAACGATTGTCGGGGCACCTCCTTAGTCATTTATTTGTGGGAGTTTAATGCAGTATCTAAAGTTTGAATATTTTTCTTCATTAGCGTGAAGTATGTTTCATTATTTTTTTCATCATCCGTTGTTAAAACGCTTAAATTATGCAAGACAAGCGACTCTGCCCCAACTTCTTTTTGGATGACCTCGGCTAACTTAGAAGAAACATTTTGTTCGAATAAAATGTAGTGAATATGCAAATCATTTGCCTTATCAACAATCTTAGTTAGTTCCTTTTGAGAAGGTTCATTTTGTGAGTTTAAACCTGCTATTGGTATTTGCTTTAAGCCATATTGGCCTGCGATATAGCCAAATGCTGCATGTGATACGAAGAACGTCTTCTCTTGTGCCTTATCAGCCATAGCTTTAAATTCATTGTCTAAATCTTGAAGTTCTTTTACTAATGCTTCGTAGTTAGCTGTAAATGTAGCTTCTTGTTCCGGCATTTTTTCAACTAGCGTGTTTTTAATGGAAAGTGCTAAGTCTTGACTAATAATAGGTGATAACCAAACATGTGGATCTATATTTCCATGATCATGATCGTCATGTCCGTGTTCGTCTTCACCATGGCTATGCTCTTCTGTAGTTGTAGCATGGTCATCTTCATCATCGTGTATATGTCCAGTGCTTACAGCTAATTTTTCATCTGAAACCTGATCCGCTGTTGCAACCATTGTTACATCTTCATTAGCTAGAGTTTTTTTTGCATTTTCAACAAAGCCCTCTAGTCCTAAACCAATATAGAAAAATATATCAGCGTCTGCTAGTTTCATCATATCTTTTTGTGTTGGCTCAAATGTGTGTTCATTGGCGCCAGCAGGGTAAATGGAAGAAACCTCTACAAAATCGCCACCAATTCGTTGTGCAAAATAACTTAACGGATATACAGTTGTGTAAATTGTTAATTTATCCTTTTTCTCTGACTGTTTAGATGTTGATGTTTTATCTCCACAGGCAGCAGTGAATAAGGCAAGAACTGCAACTAAACTTAACAAAAATAATTTTTTCATTTTATAGAATACCTCTTTCAAATAGTAATCGTTACGATTTGATTATTAGAACAGTTTCTATAATAACGTACATCTGAAAAAAGTACAAGAAAAAATGACCCTCGAAAATTAATTCTTTTTCGAAGGCCATTTTTCAGGCACAGGATCAAAGCCGCCAGGATGAAATGGTTGGCATTTTGATATGCGCTTAATCGTTAAATAGAATCCTTTAATGGCACCGTGTTTTTGAAAAGCTTCTAGTCCGTAAGAGGAGCATGTAGGGTAGAAGCGGCAGGATGGTGGCGTCATAGGTGAAATGAATTTTCTGTAAAACTTAATGAGCCATATAAAGGGATATTTCATATTTGTTTATCCTTTTGTTGAGGATTGACCTGTTCAGGCTTAGCATCGATCGTCTGTGTAAAGAAATTGCTTTTTTTCTTCAAAAGGACAATGACAGAAACGCCAAACATAAGCATCATCATTGCAATCATAATTATTATTGGTAATGGTACGCCCATTGTGTTCACTCCAAATTCTATTTGTTAATAATATTATAAAAGAATTCCTTTAAAAAATGTACAAATTGAACTAGTCTTCATCTGGATGAAAGCTTTGCTTAGGTTTTTCATCAACTGTATGTTTAAAGGCATATGCGCGATTGACACTAATAATAGTCGCGACTGTTATTAAAATAACGATAATCGCTGCTACAATTAAAAGCGTGATTAAACTCATGGCATTCCCTCCGTTCCTTAATCATCATATCTATTATAAATTAGATAATCTTACTTAGTTGTGAAGGAAGTTTGACATTCCAGCGAATAAAACGGCACTTTTACCTCCATACTATGGAAAAAGGAGTGTTTTGTAGAGATGGAGCGTCATCGTGTATATTTTTCACTTGCCAATAGAACGTATTATACAAATCCATATGCAGGACCGTGGAACTTTGAACTCAATATAGATCGCCAAGCGTTAGATGTCTTTGAAAAGATTTTTCAGCAAATGCAGCTGTTAGAAATTTCAAATGCATGGCGTGCACAGTTACCGTATATACAGTATCACCTAGATAGGGAAAATGATGAAATTGATTTGCGATTAAAAAAAATCTATGCACTCGTCCATGAGTATGGGGATGATGATACGAAAGCATTTGTGGAACAACTTCCTTATTTCAATAAACGTGTTTAAGATGAGGGGTCACTGAAAAACTTCAGCGACCCTAATTTGTATAAGCTTTTAATGCACGCTAAAATTGAAAACTATGATGATTGCAATGTCTATTATTAAATAGAAAGAGTTCTATATACCGAGAGTCTATTTCTTTTGAATGTTATTTTCCAATACTAGTGTTAAAGAGTGAGGAAATGGTGCTACACGATCTGTAAAAATTGTGGATTTCTTTAAAATGAAAAGCATAAATAAAATATTAACTAGGCAAATAAGACTTTAGCAAAAAATACTCCTAATACCACTTTATTTACGCTATAGTCTATAGTAAAAATAAATGGATCTCTAAGGACTGTTGAAGGAGCGTGAGTACATGGAATTTGGAACATTGCAGAAACTTTCCTCTGGCCTGTCAAACTGCTGAGTTTTTAAATACTACTCTATCCGCTTTATTAGAGTAGTGAATTATAGGAGGTAAATTCTTTTGAGGCCGATACTGACATAGATTTTCAACTATGTGCTGAAGAATGCTATTATTTCTTAGTAATAGATTCAACTATTGTATGAAATAATGCTTTTGCAATATAAAAAGGAGTTGAAGAGCATGTTCTCATTTACAGATTTAAATGGTTTACGAGTGGATTTAAGCTTTACAAGGGGTCAACTTGAGGTTGAGCCTAAGCATGTACTCGTTTTTTTAAAACATAAAAATAAGTGGTTATGTACGATTCATAAACGCCGTGGTGTAGAGGTTCCGGGTGGAAAGCAAGAACCTGGAGAAACATTGGAGCAGGCAGCAGTTAGGGAAGTGTTTGAGGAAACTGGTGTTCATGTGAAAAATCTTAATTGGTTTGCAGAATACGCAGTTCATGAGGACATCTTATTTTGTAAAACGGTCTTTACCGCACAATTTGCAGGGCAAGAGGACATAGAATTTGATTTAGAAACGTCAGGCATGCTTTGGTTAACAGATGAAGAATTTGCTCAGCATCCTAACTTGAGTTTTCATATGAAGGATGAGGGTATGAAGAAAATGCTGGAGGAGTTGAAACATCGTGACAAACAATGGTGATATCGTAAAAAAGCGTGCCTATCCTTCGCCGAATCCAGCTATTCGTTTAACCGAAATTACTTATATGTCACATGGGTTACGTGTGAAGGGATTATTGGCAGAGCCTAAGGCAGAAGGTACATATGATGGCTTTTTATATTTACGTGGAGGTATGCAAAGCATTGGTATGGTGAGACCTTCGCGTGTCGCACAGTTTGCAGCACAAGGCTTTATCGTTTTCGCCCCATATTACCGTGGCAATCGAGGTGGAGAAGGTCGAGATGAGTTTGCTGGAGGGGATCGTTATGACGCTGTATACGCAGTAGACGTGCTAAAACAGTTTTGTAATGATAATATCCATATCTTTGGCTTTTCGCGTGGTGGCATTATGGCACTGTGGACAGCCATATTACGTAGAGATATCACTTCTGTTGTGACATGGGCAGGAGTATCTGATGCAACAGCTACATATTGGGAGCGAACAGATATGCGCCGTATGATGAAGCGGGTTATTGGAGGGACGCCTAATCGTGTACCAGAGGCTTATGATGCTCGAACACCACTATTTGAGGTAGAGCACATTACAGCTCCTGTACTTATCATTCATGGCTACCGTGATGAAAATGTAGATATTGAACATGCAAGACAGTTAGAGTTTTATTTAAAGGATGCTGATAAAACATATGAGACATGGTATGATAGCCGCTACGCTCATCAGTATCCACCAGCGAAAAATCGAGCAACAGTACATGCACTTTGCGAATGGATGAAACGACAGTAAGGTATTCAAGCTGTCTTTCCATTCAACGATTCTAATGTAGAAACTCTTTGGAATCAAAAAGATTTTAACTCGGGGTAGACCTCAGAATTGCTCGGGTCAGTGGGAAAACTGCTCGGGTAGGACAAAGAACCGCTCAGGTGCTTTGGGTAGACACCTGAGCGGTAGCAAAAATTAAGGATATTTACTGTATATATTTTGCTAAAAAGTTATTAATAGTTTCCCAATAAGTATCTCCAGCAACACTTTCAGCATTACCATGTCCAGCACCTTCAACTATAAATTTCTCCTTCGGTACATTGGCAGCCTCATATACTTCATTTAGCATATCAGAGGGAACAAATGTATCATTACTTCCATGAATAAATAGCATAGGTGTTTTCGATTTTGCTACTTGCTTGACGGTATCAGCTTCACCAAGCGTAAAGTCAGCTCTTAACTTCGTAACAATTGAAGAAAAATGCATAATAGGAAATTCAGGTAAATTAAAGAGTGCTTTCAATTGATAGGAGAATTCATCCCAAACTGAGGAATAACCACAATCCTCAATAATAGCCTTAACATTGTCAGGTAGATCTTCTCCTGAGGCCATCATCACTGTAGCACCACCCATGGAAACACCATACAAAACAATTTCAGCGTTTTTATCAGAACTGATAATATTATTAATCCAAGAGACTACATCAAGTCGATCATGCCAGCCCATACCAATATAGTCACCGTCACTTTTTCCATGAGCCCTTGCATCAGGTACGAGAACGTTGTAGCCTGTATCATAAAAATGCTTAGCGTACTTTGTCATTTGTGAGCCATCAGATGAATATCCATGGAAAATAATTGCCCATTTATTTGTTTCGTTTGTATTTTTAAGCGTATAGGCATGTAATTTCAAATCATCGAAAGACTGTATATAAGAATCCTCATAATTCTCTTTAAACCACTTCTCACTCTCTTCTTTTTCTTTAGCATCCTTAGGACTAACAGCAATAGAATTGTGCGGAGCATTAAACACTTCTGATTTATCAGTATTAGGATTTAAGGCGAAGTTATAAAAATAATTCCCTGCAAAAAATCCAGCCCCAACAAACAATACTAATAGAAGACTGACAATGGTAATAATCACTTTGTACTTTTTTTTCATATGTATCCCCCTAAAACTACTATTATGAATTATACACAAAGTTAACAATATGAAAAGTAGAATTCTCTAAAATGGGGGGATTAAAAAAGGAACGACTCTATTCGTTTCCTTTGCATGTTGTTGAAATACTATTATGTCATTGGCTCTTTCGGCAAAACGAGGGGGTTGATTTCCGTTCCGACTGAGCGCTTTCCTGGGGGCGTCCGATGAGCCGCTTCACTCGCGCTGCTCGCTCCAGGGTCTCATCTGTGACGCTGATCCCCAAGGAGTCGCTCAGTCTCCACTCCAATCAACCACTTCATTTAGCATGTATTTTCTGGCAAATTACTACTCTCTTTTCTGTGCGAGCATCGTGCCGCTTCCGCCGCTTTGTTGCTGGTGTCGCTCCGCTTTCGCACAATTGTTTTATTACTCTAAATTGGAGCATGGAATGGATAGTATCCTCAATTAAAACTCTAAAACATTCACAAAGATTTGCTTGAATATTTTGTTTTTTAATACAAAAAAGGGAACGACTGAAATCGTTCCCTTTGCATAGTAAATTATTTTAATGGACCACCAAGTTTAGTGATGGCTTCAGAAACATTTGAGAATTTCTTGAAGTTTTCGTTGAATAGACCAGCAAGTTCAGAAGCTTTCGCATCATAAGCAGCTTTGTCCGCCCATGCATCACGAGGGTTAAGCACTTCTGTTGGTACACCTTCAACAGCAGTTGGAATGTTTAAGCCGAATACTGAATCTTGAATTGTTTCAACATCAGCTAATTGGCCATCAATTGCAGCACGTACCATTGTACGAGTGTAAGAAAGCTTCATACGGCTACCAGTACCATATTCGCCACCAGTCCAACCAGTGTTCACTAAGTATACGTGTGCACCGTGCTCGTCAATTTTTTGACCTAACATTTCAGCATATACTGTTGCTGGAAGTGGAAGGAATGGAGAGCCGAAGCAAGTTGAGAATACTGGTTCTGGCTCTGTTACACCACGTTCTGTACCAGCAAGTTTAGATGTGAAACCGCTTAGGAAGTGGTACATAGCTTGCTCTTTTGTTAATTTACTGATTGGAGGTAATACACCAAATGCATCAGCTGTTAAGAAGATGATTGTTTTTGGGTGACCTGCAACAGATGGATCAACAATATTTTCAATGTATTGGATTGGATAAGCTACACGAGTATTTTCTGTTAATGAACCATCATCATAGTCACAAACTCGAGTTTCTGGATCAACAGCTACGTTTTCTAGAACAGAACCGAAGCGGATTGCGTTGTAGATTTCTGGTTCTTTTTCAGCAGAAAGATTAATTGTTTTTGCATAGCAACCGCCCTCAATGTTGAATACACCATTATCAGACCAACCGTGTTCATCGTCACCGATAAGCTTACGGTCAGGATCAGCTGATAAAGTAGTTTTACCAGTACCAGATAAACCGAAGAATAATGCAACATCACCAGCTTCACCAACGTTTGCTGAGCAGTGCATTGAAAGGATGCCTTGTTGTGGTAATAAGTAGTTCATAATACCGAAAATAGATTTTTTGATTTCACCAGCGTATTCAGTACCACCGATTAGGATGATTTTCTTTTCAAGTGATACAATGATGAATGTTTCAGAAGCTGTGCCATCGATAGCAGGGTCTGCTTTAAAGTTAGGAGCTGAGATTACTGTGAAGTCAGCAACATGAGAAGTTAATTCTTCTGCAGTTGGACGGATAAATAATTGATGAGCGAAAAGATTGTGCCAAGCATATTCATTGATTACTTGGATGCTCAATTGTGAATCTTTGTCAGCACCAGCAAAGCCCTTGAATACGAATAATTCGTCACGTTCTTTTAAATATTTTACTACTTTTACATATAAGTTATCGAACACTTCAGAAGAAATTGGTTGGTTTACTTTTCCCCAGTCAATTTTATCTTTTGTGCTTTCTTCTTCTACCATATATTTATCTTTAGGTGAACGACCAGTGTATTTGCCAGTTTCTGCACGAACAGCGCCATCTACTGTTAACATAGCTTCACCGCGAGATGTTGCCTTTTCAGCTAATTGTGGTACTGAAAGTTGAACATTAATGTTACCGCCGTTTAATAATTCCTTCAGTTCGTTTGCAATTTCTACTGAATTCATCGATTAAATACCATCCTTTTTTATAGTATTCCCTTGAGTCTGGGGAGATTTTCTTAATTTCAAAAATAGTATAACACAATTGCTTAAATAATCTATACTAATTCAGAAATTATTTTTTAGATTTTATTACTTTTCAAGAAAACGACAAAAAGTTAATTTATTCGCTTTAAGAATGCTTTTTACCCTATTTATAATCAAGTGATTACACAACCACTTTCGACAAGTTGAATCGCGTTTGGGAAGCTTTTGACCAACATGAGGTTCGCACAGGATGTCAAATTTTTAGCTGGTTTTTATCAGTTGGAGTTTGTCACCGACTGAAAAGGGGGCATAACTATTTTCATCCACCACATAATGAGATGGCATTCTTCCGTAGCTGACGATCTACTTTCGCCACAAAAAACATTTGTCGAATGAAGATTAAAGGGTCACACATATGTTAACACATGATGTGAGGTGGAGAGTAGGGATTATTTTGGGCTTATCACCAAAAGTTAGGATACGTTTGTTGAAACTATTACCATGTCGTTATGGTAATAAGCCTCTGTGCTTCAAATTATAGCATAATCCAAATGTTAAGTGTTTTGATTCCTTGTGTATTCCATAGTTTTTAACTTCTTTCAGCAGATAATTTTTGTACTGAAAGCGTAGCGGACACAATTATGGCGAGGCATAATTGGTAAGGGATAAAGCAAAAATATTTGACAACGTTCGACCTTTTACGTATTATGAGATATTGAACGGATACTCTTATCCCGAGCTGGTGGAGGGTCAGGCCCTGTGAAACCCGGCAACCTGCATGAACTATTTCACGACATGCGTTGGTGCCAACCTGATGCAAGGGTAAGCCCTTGAACGATAAGAGTGAAAGGTTACGAAGTCATTATTTCCTTTCCTCATGTTAAGTAAGCGTGAGAAAAGGATTTTTTTTATTGTAAAAAACGAATGTAAAGGTAAGTATGTGTAATCCTTTCCTTATTATAATGACGGATCTTTCGAAAATCCTCGTGTTAAAAGCGGCAACTGTTTTTTTTGTACGAAAGTGAAACGACAGCAACAGGTTGTTTTTGTGCGAAAGTGAAACGACAGCAACAGGTTGTTTTTTGTGCGAAAGTGAAACGACAGCAACAACGGCTTGAGAGTTCAATCCTTAGGAACGGACTTGACATGGGTAATGAGTACCGTATTCATTCACAAATTTTATTTGTAAGAGTAATAGGAGGAAAACTAAATGACAAACCGTCGATTGTTTACATCAGAGAGTGTAACAGAAGGACATCCAGACAAAATTTGTGACCAAATTTCGGATGCCATTTTAGATGCTATTTTAGCAGAAGATCCAAATGCACGTGTAGCGTGTGAAACAACTGTAACAACAGGCTTAGTATTAGTAGCAGGAGAAATTACTACTTCTACATATGTCGATATTAAAGGTATCGTCCGTGATACTGTAGCAGAAATCGGTTATACACGTGGGAAATATGGCTTTGATGCTGAAAACCTAGCAGTACTTGTTGCGATTGGCGAGCAATCACCTGATATTGCGCAAGGTGTTGACCAAGCTTTAGAGGCGCGTGAAGGCTCTATGTCAGACGCTGACATTGAAGCAATTGGCGCAGGTGACCAAGGCTTAATGTTCGGTTATGCATGTAACGAAACACCAGAGCTTATGCCATTACCAATTAGTTTAGCGCATAAATTAGCTCGTCGTTTAACGGAAGCACGTAAATCCGGCGAACTTGCATATTTACGTCCAGATGGAAAAACGCAAGTAACGGTTGAATATGATGAAAATAATGTACCAGTGCGCGTAGATACGATTGTAATTTCAACACAGCACGACGAAGAAGCGACGCTTGAACAAATTCAAGCAGATATAAAAGAATTCGTTATTGCTCCGGTTGTGCCAAATGAATTACTAGATGCTAATACTAAATATTTCATCAACCCAACTGGCCGTTTCGTAATAGGTGGTCCAAAAGGGGATGCTGGTCTAACAGGACGTAAAATCATCGTTGATACATACGGTGGCTATGCGCGTCATGGTGGAGGTGCTTTCTCTGGTAAGGACGCAACTAAGGTGGACCGTTCAGCGGCATATGCAGCACGCTATGTGGCAAAAAATATCGTAGCGGCAGGCTTAGCAGAACGTGCTGAAGTACAACTTGCTTATGCAATCGGTGTTGCTCAACCAGTATCTATTGCTGTAGATACATTTGGGACAGGCAAAGTTAAGGAAAGTGATATCGTAGAATGGGTACGCGAGCTATTCGATTTACGCCCAGCAGGGATTATAAAAATGCTTAATCTTCGTCGTCCTATTTATAAGCAAACTGCAGCATATGGTCATTTCGGTCGTACGGACTTAAATGTACCTTGGGAACAAACAGATAAAGCTGACGCATTAATGGAAAAAGCAGGATTATAAATAGTTTAGCTAAAACAATGCAGAAGCTGTAAAATTATTTTAACTCATTTCAGCGGGTGTCCAAACATCCGCTGAAATAGTTTTATCCAAAAAAATAGCTTCTAATTACAACTAAGTATGGCTTGGTTGTCCAAAAATACGAGGAACTGCTTCGATGTAATTGAAATAGCTATTTATATTTTTGTTTGAAGAGATTTATAGTATTGACCTTTTTCTGCATATTCACGTACGATGCGTTCCATATCTTCTTTATCTTCAGCATTTAATTCTCGTACAACCTTTGCTGGACGACCTAATGCTAAGCTATTCGGAGGAATGACTTTGCCTGGAGGTACAAGACTACCCGCCCCGATGAATGCACCCTCTCCAATCTCTGCTCCGTCTAATACTATTGAGCCCATACCTATTAAGGCATTTTTACGAATCGTACAGCTATGTAAAGTTACTTGATGTCCGACTGTTACTTCATCTTCAATAATGAGTGGATATTTAGGGCTTTGATGTAAACAACAAAGGTCTTGAATACTAACTCGTTTTCCGATAATTGTTGGTGATACATCACCTCGAATTACTGTGTTAAACCAAATTGTCGTTTCAGCATCTATTGTAACGTCACCAGTAACGGTTGCATAATCGGCAATAAAAACAGATGGATCGATCTTTGGTGTTTTCCCTTTAAATGGATAGATCATGAGAATCGCCTCTTTTCTTTCTATGATGTATTATTATCGTATCAAATACGCAACTTGATGGAAATATAAAATTAAAATGAGCGAAATATTTCGATATAATCATTGTGTAATTATTTTTTTAGGAGGACTATGTGAAATGTGGAAATGGGAAGCTGATGGACAAGCAAAGGCTGTGGTTGCTATTATTCATGGTGCATATGAAAACCACCGCTGGTATGCATGGCTTATAGAAAAACTTAGATTGGAAGGCTTCCACGTAGTCATGGGGGATTTACCTAATCATGGTGTAGATGTAGGGTTTTCACGTGTTCATGATGAAGATTTTAAAGAATACAACAAATATACAAGGCATTTAATCGAGAATGCTTTTTCGTATAATTTACCTGTCTTTTTAATAGGACATGGGCTTGGTGCAACATTATTACTACATACCATGCATAAGCGAAAATATGAATGCGCAGGTATTATTTTAACTTCACCTTGGCTAAATTTAAAGCTATTGCCAGGTAAACTATCGAATGCTCTAACTAGTCTAAGTGCCCTGACAGCAAATGTGAAAATGACTCATGAAATTACATTAAACACGTTAACGCGCAGTGTAGAAGGAAGAGATGAGATGAAGGATGAGGTTTCTTTTATGTCAGTCGTTTCTGTGAAATGGTATAGAGAGCTACAGCAAATGATGCGTAATTTAGTGTTATTGCCTAAAGCTGAATTCCCTAATAGGCCTATGTTAGTTATGACAGCTGAAAAAGATAGTATTACTGAAACTAAACAAACCCGTAATTGGCTATATCAGCAGGAATTTACAGAGTTTCAATTCAAAGAATGGGAAAACTGTTATCATAATCTATTTCATGAAGTAGAGCGTGAAGAAATTTTTGTTTATATACGTGATTTTATTAATAATGCTCTTCGAAGAATTGGTTACATTATAGAGTAGTGTAGCCTCTCTAAAACTTGCTAACGTATTGTTACTAACATGGCTCATCACCATAAATATGGGTTCCGACTGATGCGCTTGCCTGTAAGCGTCCGATGAGCCGCTTAGAGCAACAAATGTTTTATGTGCGAAAGCGAAGCGGCAATAGCACAAATGTTGGTCACGAAGGCGTTTATTAGCCTTCGTCTTCTACTGGCTCGCTCAGAGTCTCACCTAAGACGCTAATTCCTCGAGGCGTCGTCCAGCTCCGACTCCAATTGACTTACATACACGACATATATTTTTAAAAAATACACCTCCAACTTTTGGTAAACAATCTCCAAAGGTAATGTTGTAATTTTCTGAAAAGTGTAATACTATAATGACTTAAAGTAAAATTTCAAAATTGGAGGGGTAAGATGGAAGCAATTGTTGGAACATTGAATGACATTTTATGGGGACCATGGTTTATTTATGGTATCTTATTGATTGGACTCTTTTTTTCAATCATTACACGATTCCTACAAGTAAGACACATCAAAGATATGTTTGTTTTAATGTTTAAAGGTGAAAAATCGGAAAAGGGGATTTCATCCTTTCAGGCGATGTCTATCGCATTATCTGGTCGAGTAGGTACAGGTAATATTGCCGGTACTGCTACAGCAATCGGGATGGGGGGACCTGGTGCTGTTTTTTGGATGTGGGCAATTGCCTTTATCGGTGCGGCAACTGCTTACGTTGAGTCGACGTTGGCTCAAATTTATAAAGAAGAGAAAGATACAGAATATCGTGGCGGACCCGCATATTACATAGAAAAGGGAATGGGGCAAAAGTGGTTTGCAGTTATTTTTGCTATTGCCGCATTAGCTGCAATGTTAATCTTGATGCCGGGTGTTCAATCGAATGCAATTGCGACAGCTGTTGAAAACGCTTTCGATATTGAAACTTGGATTACAGGACTTATTATTGCCATATTACTAGGTGCCATTATTATCGGTGGGGTTAAATGGATTGCCAATGCTGCACAGATTATAGTACCTTTCATGGCGTTAGCTTATATTCTTATGGCCCTTATCATTATTGCAATGAATATTGAAGAAGTACCATCTGTAATTGCATTAATTTTTTCTAGCGCATTTGGTGCACAAGAAATCTTTGGTGGTATAATCGGATCCGCTATTGCATGGGGTGTTAAACGCGGAATTTATTCTAATGAGGCCGGTCAAGGGACAGGAGCGCATCCAGCTGCGGCAGCAGAAGTATCACATCCTGCTAAACAAGGAATCGTGCAAGCGGCTTCTGTATATATTGATACATTATTAATCTGTTCAGCTACAGCATTTATGATTTTATTTACTGGAATGTATAATGTACAGGATGAAAAAGCTGCAGAAGGTACGGATTCATTTATTTATACTGGTGAATTCAATAAAGACGGATTAACTGGGGATGAACAAATAACATTTGCGAAAAGTATAAAAGAAGGTGCAGCATACACACAATATGCAGTTGACTCTTCACTACCAGGCTTTGGTGGTCCATTCGTAGCGATTGCATTATTCTTCTTTGCTTTTACGACAATTATGGCATATTACTACATTGCCGAAACAAATGTAGCTTATCTATTCTCAGGAGCTACAGAAAAAGTCGCCATTTGGGTTGCGAAATTTGCTATTTTAATTGCTTCGTTCTACGGTACTATACGCACATCTGACCTTGCTTGGGCAATGGGGGATGTTGGACTGGGCCTAATGGTTTGGATTAATGTTTTAGCAATTTTAATTATTATGAAACCTGCAATTGTTGCATTAAAGGATTATGAGAAACAGAAAAAAGAAGGAAAAGATCCTGTTTTTGATCCTCGTAAACTAGGAATTAAAGGTGCAGATTTCTGGATAGACTATAATGAAAAACGTAAAAATAAATAGACAATAAAGAGAAAGCTATCTAATAGATTGTAATATTCTATTAGATAGCTTTTTATTTTTTATAAAATAAAATCCTGGTGGTTCTGAGTAAGTTGATCTTCGTTACGACGGGGCGACTCCTTGGGGATTAGCGATAGAGGAACGAAGGCTAAAACCATCACGTCCTGTGATAACGCCTTCGTGACCACCATCGTGTCGGCCCAAGCGGCTCATCGGACGCCCCCAGGAAGCTTTGCTCTGTGCGAAAGCGTAGTGCTAACGTAGCGGCAGCAACTGGGTTTTGTCTGTGCGAAAGCGAAGCGGCAGCAACAATGTTTTATCTGTGCGAAAGTGCAACGACAGCAACAATAAATGTTTTATCTGCACGAAAGCGAAGCGTCAGCGGCAAATGTTTTATCTGTGCGAAAGTGCAACGACAGCAACAATAAATGTTTTATCTGCGCGAAAGCGAAGCGTCAGCGGCAAATGTTTTATCTGCGCGAAAGCGAAGCGTCAGCGGCAATGTTTTATCTGTAGCGAAAGCAAAGCGTCAGCTACAAATGTTTTATCTGCGCGAAAGCGAAGCGTCAGCGGCAAATGTTTTATCTGTGCGAAAGTGCAACGACAGCAACAATAAATGTTTTCTGTAGCGAAAGCAAAGCGACAGCTACAAAGCGCCCAGTCGGAACGGAAATCAACTCCACGTTATGGTGAGAAGCCTCAAAAAAAGGCCCGAAATACTTATCTTATTTCGGGCGTATATGAATTAGATTAAAGGGTAATCTTTCATTTTTTCTAAAGCAATTACAAAGGGTGGATCATTTTGTTGATTTAGAAACTCGTATTTTAATACATGTACATATTTTTGGGGAAGTTGACTGACATATTCTATCACTGTATCACGTTCTTCCTTGCCACCCGGATGACCGTGATAAATGACAAGGACTATAAGACCGCCGACTTTGAGCAATTTTAACAAATCCTGAATTGCTTGTATCGTAGTATTTGGCTTTGTAATAATGTCATGATCACTACCAGGCAAATAACCAAGATTAAAAATTGCAGCAGCTACTTGTTTGTGTACATATTTGGCTATTTCTTCATGTCCCCTGTGTAAAACAAGTGCACGATGCTCTAAGCCATTATCTAAAAGGCGATGGAGAGTTGCATCGACTGCGCTCTTTTGAACATCAAAGGCGTAGACTTGACCTTCATCACCGACAAGTTGTGCTAAAAACAATGTGTCATGGCCGTTTCCTGCAGTGGCGTCCACCACAGTATCGCCCTCAGCAACTGTATCCTTTATTAGCTGTTGAGCATATTGTAAAACGCGTTGTAGCTTCATTTCGCAACCTCAGCTTTATAAAATTTCCCTTGCCAGCTTCCGCGGCGTTCAAGTTCAGCATCAATTCCATTTAATACTTCCCATTTATTAACACTCCACATCGGACCAATCATTAAATCAATTGGTCCATCGCCTGTGATACGATGAATAACCATATCTGGTGGTAGAATTTCAAGTTGATCTGCTACTAGCTTTGTGTAAACATCCTGATCTAAAAATTCTAACATACCCTTTTCATATTGCTTAACCATAGGCGTGCCTTTTAAAAGGTGCAGTAAATGAATTTTAATGCCTTGTACATCAAGCTTTGCGACTTCACGAGCAGTTTCCATCATCATGTCTGAGTCTTCGAGAGGAAGGCCATTAATAATGTGGGAGCATACACGAATACCATGCTTTCGTAGCTTTTCAACACCTTCTACATATGTTGCATAATCGTGGGCACGGTTTATGAGATTTGCTGTTTTTTCATGCACAGTTTGAAGTCCAAGTTCAATCCATAAATATGTGCGTTCGTTTAATTCAGCTAAATACTCGACGACATCATCTGGCAAACAATCTGGGCGAGTTGCAATGGATAATCCAACAACACCCTCTTGGGCTAGAGCTGCCTCAAATTTTTCCTTTAATACTGGTAGTGGTGCATGTGTATTTGTATATGCCTGGAAATAGGCCATGTATTTGCCGTCCTTCCATTTTTGATGCATTTTGTCACGGATTTCAGCAAATTGCACCTCGATCGGATCAACTTTGTTGCCGGCAAAATCACCAGAACCTGCTGCACTACAAAACGTACAGCCTCCAAAGGCAACTGTACCATCACGGTTTGGGCAGTCAAAACCTGCATCAAGTGCTACTTTAAAAACTTTATGACCAAATTGCTCACGTAAATAGCGATTCCATGTATAATATCTTTTCCCGTCTGAAGGAAAAGGAAAGTTTGTTTCTGTCATTTATTTCACTCCTCTAACACTATATTTTATCATGTGTCAATGGTTCCGTCATGAGGTAAGAATTTATTATTAAGGACTTTACTATTTAATACTGGGAGAGTTGAGCGAAAAAATAAGACGACTGGTGCGAATGGATGGGGTAGCCGAGCGAAAAGGACATCCACCAGAGCAAATCATAGAGGGCTTTACGCAACCTATACTAAAAACACCTGCATTAAAAGCATTCTTAAGTCTATGTAAAAAGAGTAAAATTATTTTTCTTGTGCTTTCGTATTTTTCAACATAAACTAACTATTTAGAGTATCGAAATAATGGAGGTCATTCTATGCCAAAAAGTGTGTGGTTTTTAATTATCGGAATGCTTGTGAACACAACGGGCAACTCTTTTTTATGGCCTTTAAACGCCATTTATTTGCACGATTATTTAGGGAAGTCGCTTGCGATGGCTGGCTTTGTGTTGATGTTGAATTCTGCTGCCGGCGTATTGGGAAATCTATTAGGTGGTTATTTATTTGATAGAATAGGGGGCTATAAATCAATAATGTTTGGCATTCTTTTGACGATTGCCTCATTAATTGGTTTAACGATTTGGCACGAATGGCCACATTATGTATGGTTCTTAACGATACTTGGCTTTAGTGGGGGTATCGTATTCCCTGGAATGTTTGCTTTAGCTGGAACTGCGTGGCCTGAGGGCGGACGAAAGGCCTTTAACGCCATTTATTTAGCTCAAAATTTAGGCGTGGCAATTGGACCTGCACTTGCCGGGGTTGTTGCTGATTATCAGTTTGACTATGTATTTAAGGTCAACTTAGTCATGTATATTTTGTTCTTTTTTATAGCGTTATTTACTTTTAAACGATTAGAAGAAGGTAGCATTGCACCAAAAAATGTAGTGAGTGAAAGTAAACGAATTATTAATAAAGCACCGTTTTATGCATTATTAATTATAAGTTCATCCTCTGTGCTATGCTGGCTAGCTTATTCACAATGGAGTGCGACTATTTCTTCTTATACGCAAGATCTAGGATTAGGATTGAAACAGTACAGCTTACTTTGGACTATTAATGGCCTGCTTATTGTTTTAGGGCAGCCGTTAATTGCACCACTAGTGAAGCGTTGGGAAAATAAATTGAAGCGGCAATTAGTATTTGGTATTGTCCTTATCGCATTATCTTTTGGAATTATTGCCTTTGCGAGTGATTTTAAAATGTTTGCTGCCGCCATGGTTGTGTTAACGTTTGGCGAAATGTTTTATACGCCTGCTTTACCTACTATCGCCAATCAGCTTGCACCAAAAGGACGTCAGGGCTTTTATCAAGGGATTATCAATAGTGCGGCAACTGCAGGTCGTATGATTGGACCTCTATTTGGTGGTATTATGGTTGATCGGTTTGGTATGATTGCACTTGTTTTAATTCTAGTAATTGTTGTATTGTTTGCGATTATTCCCTGCCTTATCTATGACTATCCTTTACGAAAGGATAAAACAGTGATAGATCAATAGGATAAATATAACAAAAAAATTCCGGAAACGAGCAAAAACTGTGTGGGAAACACGTTTTTTGCTCGTTTTTTAATATTTACTCTTGAAAGTAAACATATTGTAGCGTAGAATCAATCATACATATTCAAATATTTGAATATGTAAAGATGAAGTTCCGTGGAGGGATATATGTGGAAGAGAGCTTACAACAATTTAAGGCAGATTTTTTTAAAGCTTTAGCACATCCATTGCGAATTAGAATATTGGAATTACTAGTAGATGGTAAAAAAAGTGTCAACGAAATTCAAAGTTGCTTAGAAAAAGAGGGCTCAGCTGTTTCTCAGCAATTAAGTGTATTACGAGGAAAAAATATCGTGTATGGGACGAAAGAGGGTAAAAAAGTTTACTATTCTTTAAGTGATCCGATGATTGTTGAATTACTTAGTATAGCAAAGGATATTTTCAACAATCACTTAATAAATACAATTACAAGATTAGAAGAGATGGCTATTAACGAAAATGAAGAGGATATGTAGCGTTTATTATGAAACATTTACCTTTTTGAAGGGAAGATTTATAGATGAAGTCACTGTTTACGGGGAGATATGAAGGGTATTCTATTCATCACTTAAAGAAAGATTTAATATCAGGGATTATTGTCGGGATTGTGGCAATACCACTGGCAATGTCCTTTGCCATTGCGTCAGGCGTTAAGCCCGAGTATGGCATATATACAGCTATTATTGCTGGTATACTTATTTCTATTTTTGGTGGGTCGAAATATCAAATTGGGGGACCTACAGGGGCGTTTGTGCCAATTCTGCTAGGGATCGTCATTTCGTATGGCTATGAAAACTTACTAATTGCTGGATTAATGGCCGGGATTATTTTGTGCTTAATGGGTATTTTTAAACTAGGCTCATTAATAAAATTTATCCCACGTCCCGTGACGATAGGTTTTACAGCTGGAATTGCTGTTATTATTTTTACAGGTCAAATTGCCAATTTCTTGGGTTTGAAAAATGTTGAAAATCATGAGTATTTTATTGACAATATAAAAGAAATTGTTACGCATAGTAATACTACAAGTTTTTATAGTGTTTTCACGGCAATTATTAGTCTTGTCATTATATTAATTACACCGAAAGTTTTACCTAAAGTACCTGCGGCGTTAGCAGGCATTGTTGTTTCTACACTTGTAGCAACAATCTTTTTTTCTGGACAAGTTGCCACAATAGCAACAGCCTATGGAGTAATTCCAAATACATTACCGGATTTTGCAATTCCAGAAATCACATTCGAGCGAATTCAGCTACTTATTGGCCCAGCATTTGTGATTGCTATGCTTGGTGGAATTGAATCCCTTCTATCAGCGGTAGTAGCGGATGGGATGACAAATACGAAACATAATAGTAACCGAGAACTTATTGGTCAAGGGATTGCTAATATTGTAACCCCTTTATTTGGGGGGATTCCTGCAACGGGTGCTATTGCCCGTACTGCGACAAATATTAAAACAGGTGCAGCATCACCAATGTCTGGTGTTATCCATGGCGTATTTGTATTAGTCACTTTATTATTATTAGCACCAGTTGCTTCACATATCCCATTGGCTAGTATGGCGCCAGTTTTAATGGTTGTAGCTTGGAATATGAGTGAGCAAAAACATTTTGCGCATATCCTTAAATTGAAATCAGGAGATTCTCTGGTCTTAATGATTACGTTTTTACTGACTGTTTTCACAAGCTTAACATTAGCTGTAGAGGTGGGGCTTGTATTAGCAGTTGTATTATTTGCGAAGCGTATGAGCGAAAAACTTGTAGTAACAAAGGTATTACCAGACCATTCGTTAAAGAGCGGAAAAGTGCAATCACATGTTGTTCATCAGAAGCGTGATTGTCCACAAATTAGTATTTATACAATTGAGGGTCCTCTTTTCTTTGGCGCAGCTCAAAATTTTGAGGAGGCAATTGTAAGTTCCGTTCAACAACAACAAAAAGTTTTGATATTACGTATGAGTAAAGTGCCCTTTTTGGATACAACAGGTGAGACATATTTTGGTAATGTCGTCCGGAATTTTAAAGCCCAGGGTGACACTATTTTAGTTACAGGTGTTCAAGATGAATTGAAATTAGCATTACAAAACAATGGCTTATATGCTGAGATTGGTGAGGATAATTTCTATCCGCATACAGGAGAAGCAATTAATAAAGCTTTAAGCTATTTAGATATAAATAAATGTATCGGGTGTAAGCACTTTGCTTTCCGTGAATGTCAGGAATTATCTCGCGATAAAGGGACAGTAAATAAAGTAACTGCCCCTAGCTGCCTGATTGGTGAAGACTAATAATCGGTGGGGATGAAGAATCCCCACCGATTAAAATTTCACTTTGTCCCAACGTAATGGGCAGTAATTTATCTTATTGAAAGCGAAGCATTAGGTACAAGTCTCCTACCTCAAAATCTAGCGAAAGCAAAGAAGTTAGGTGGGAGATGAACTGCCTGAGAGGTCATTATAATCATCCCCGCAATGTTATTCGTTAATGTAGGGTGAATGTCTTTAGGTAAATTGTTCATTTTGTCCTTCTACGATAAAACGCTTTCATTTTACTATAATTATTAAGAATATGCTTTCAAATAATAGGAATCATATCATAGCAGGAATCTCCTATGAATAATTATAGAAGTATGGATACGAAATAGGCTGCAAAGAATGTAACAAAGCTTACAGAGGAGGAATAAAAATGAAGAAAATTATGAATCAACCTGAAACACTCGTTATGGAAATGTGCAATGGGATGGTTATGGCTCATCCGGAACTTGAGTTGTTAAAAATATATAAAGTAATTAAGAAAAAAGAAATGAATGAAAATAAGGTAACTTTAATTAGCGGTGGCGGTAGTGGACATGAACCGGCACATGCGGGGTTAGTCGGCAAAGGAATGTTGGACGCTGCAGTATGCGGTGACGTCTTTGCTTCTCCTTCACAAATACAGGTATATCAAGCAATTAAAGCAACAGCTAGCAAAAAAGGTACACTGCTCATTATTAAAAATTATAGCGGAGATATTATGAACTTTAAAAATGGTGCTCAATTAGCTTCTGAGGATGGCATTCAAGTAGAGTATGTCCGCGTAGATGATGATATTGCTGTAGAAGATAGTCTTTATACAGTAGGACGACGCGGTGTTGCGGGAGTTGTGTTAGTACATAAAATCGCTGGTGCCGCTGCAGAAGAAGGTATGGATTTGATGCAGGTCAAAGCTGTGGCGGAAAAAGCAGCGGCAAATGTTCGAACAATTGGTTTAGCACTAACTTCCTGCACGGTTCCAGCTAGTGGATCACCAACTTTCAAATTGGGTGAAGATGAGATGGAATATGGTGTCGGTATTCATGGAGAGCCAGGAAGAAAACGTGAAAAAATGATGACTGCAGATGAATTAGCCTTCCGCATGACAAATGATCTTATGAAAGATTTAGGACTACATGAAAATGATGAAATTGCTGTCCTAATAAATGGATTTGGCGGTACACCTCTGCAAGAACTTTATCTGTTTAACAATGCAGTTACTAGAGAGTTGAGTAAAAGAAATATTCGAATCAATAGAACGTTTGTCGGCAATTACATGACAAGTATTGATATGGCTGGGATTTCTCTAACAGTAATGAAACTAGATGATGAGCTGAAAGCATTACTATCGAAAGAATGTAATACACCTGCATTTAAGGTAGATGGACCAGTTGAGAGTGTAGAATACGTAGATATTAATGATCACGTGGAAGAGAAGCAAGTTTTCTTTGGGACGGAAACAGAGGAAGAACACGCTATCATCAAAAATGAGGTAATCACATTAAACAATATTATTTATCTCGTAGATAAAATGAGCGAAATTATTATCAAAAACGAAGTGCCTTTCTGCGAATTGGATACCCATGCAGGTGATGGCGATTTCGGAATGAGTGTTGCTAAAGGATTTAAGCAATTGAAACGAGGATGGAGCTCGATTCTAAATCAAGAACATTTAAATATTGGAACTTTCCTGGATGCGTGTTCTATGATCATTATGGAACATTGCGGAGGAGCTTCTGGTCCAATTTGGGGCGGGGCTTTCCGAGCTGCAAGTAAAGCTGTAGAAGAAAAAATGGAATTAACAGTCGGAGAGTTTGCTGAAATGTTACAAGCTACACTAAAAGGTATACAGTCTGTCGGTGAGCGCTCTTTCGGAAGAGGAGCAGAGGTAGGCGATAAAACGCTTGTAGATGCGTTTGTACCTTGTATAAATGCTTGGTTAGAAAGCGCTGCAGCTGGTACGGATATTAAAACAGCTTTTGAAAACGGGGCAGAGGCTGCTGTTAAAGGAGCGGAATATACAAAAGAAATCGTTGCTCGAATGGGTCGTGCTGGTACAGTTGGTGAAAGAAGCCTAGGATATCCGGATGCTGGTGCATATGCGCTAGGGGTTATTTTTACGGAGCTTTCTCATAGTTTAAAATAATGCGAGCTCTATGGACACAATGTATTTCGGGTCTTGCTACCTTTAGGGATTGAATTGTTCAATAATGGGTAGTATGTAAACAAAGCCTTGTGCTTTTCAGTACTTTCCATTAGAATAAATGCAATACATGAAAAGACAGTGATGAGGAATAGTAAATTTGTGTTTCTTTTTAGAGAGCTAGCGGTTGGTGGGAGCTAGTAGGAAAGCAAATTGAACTCGCCTTCTGAGTCTGCCCGCGTGAAACAGCGCGTGCCGTTCCTTCCGCGTTAAGGAAGCTAAAGCCGAGTGTGATCACTAATTTGGGTGGTACCGCGGGAGATACGAATTCTCTCGTCCCTTTCTATAGAAAGGGACGAGTTTTTTTATTTTTTAAATATTTTGTCAATTATTATGAAGAGTAATATTACAAATTCGAAGGAGGAAAAATCGTGAGTTTTAATCATCTACAAATCGAAAAAAAGTGGCAGCAATATTGGGCCGATAATAAAACTTTCAAAACTGAAAATGAAACGGATAAACCAAAATTTTATGCGTTAGATATGTTCCCATACCCATCAGGCGCAGGTCTTCACGTAGGACACCCGGAAGGTTATACAGCGACAGACATCCTTTCACGCTTTAAACGTATGCAAGGCTATAATGTTCTACATCCAATGGGGTGGGATGCATTTGGTTTACCAGCAGAGCAATATGCACTTGATACAGGGAATGACCCAGCAGAATTTACGGCGAAAAATATTGCGACATTTAAGCGTCAAATTCAAGAGTTAGGATTTAGCTATGATTGGGATCGCGAAATTAACACTACAGACCCAGAATATTATAAATGGACACAGTGGATTTTTATCCAACTTTATAAAAAAGGCTTAGCGTATGTAGATGAAGTGGCTGTAAACTGGTGCCCAGCACTTGGAACAGTACTTGCAAACGAAGAGGTTATTGATGGAAAGTCAGAGCGTGGTAGTCATCCAGTAGAACGTCGTCCGATGAAGCAATGGATGCTTAAAATTACTGCCTATGCAGATCGTTTAATCGACGACTTAGAGGAAGTTGATTGGCCAGAGTCTATTAAAGATATGCAACGTAACTGGATTGGTCGCTCTGAGGGTGCAGAAGTAATATTTAGCATTGATGGCACAGATGAAAACTTCACAGTGTTTACAACTCGTCCTGATACATTATTTGGTGCTACATACTGTGTTCTTGCACCTGAGCATAAATTAGTGGAGCAAATTACAACTGCTGAACAACGCCAAGCTGTAGAAGCTTATTTAGAAAAAGTAAAAATGAAATCTGATTTAGAGCGTACAGATTTAGCGAAAGAAAAAACTGGCGTATTTACGGGTGCCTACGCAGTTAATCCTATTAACGGTAAAAAAATGCCGATTTGGATTGCGGACTACGTATTAGCAACATACGGTACTGGCGCAATTATGGCGGTTCCAGCACATGATGAACGTGACTATGAATTCGCAACAGAGTTTGGCTTAGAAATTACTGCTGTGCTTGAAGGTGGCGACATTAGCAAAGAAGCATTCACAGGAGATGGTAAGCACATCAACTCTGACTTCCTTGATGGCTTAAACAAAGAGGACGGTATTGCTAAGGCAATTGAATGGCTTGAGGAAAAAGGAGTAGGGGAGAAGAAGATTTCTTATCGTCTTCGCGACTGGTTATTCTCTCGTCAACGTTACTGGGGAGAGCCAATTCCTATGATTCATTGGGAAGATGGTACAACGACGCCAGTACCAGAATCCGAATTACCATTAGTGCTACCAAAAACAGATAATATTCGTCCTTCAGGTACTGGTGAATCTCCACTAGCAAATATTTCTGAATGGGTAAATGTTGTTGACCCTGAAACAGGCAAAAAAGGTCGTCGCGAAACGAACACGATGCCACAATGGGCAGGTTCTAGCTGGTACTTCATACGTTATATTGACCCAACAAATAAAGAAGCAATTGCAGACCCTGAGTTACTTAAACGCTGGTTACCAGTTGATATTTATATTGGTGGAGCAGAGCATGCGGTATTACACTTACTATACGCTCGCTTCTGGCATAAAGTGCTATACGATTTAGGTGTTGTACACACGAAAGAGCCATTCCACAAATTATTTAACCAAGGGATGATTCTTGGTGAAGGTAATGAAAAAATGTCTAAATCAAAGGGCAATGTCGTTAACCCTGATGAAATCATTTCTTCACACGGTGCTGATACTTTACGTCTCTATGAAATGTTCATGGGTCCACTGGAAGCATCTGTTGCATGGTCAACAAATGGTTTGGACGGAGCACGTCGATTCTTAGATCGTATTTGGCGTCTATTTATCAATGAAGAAGATGGAACAATCGCTGCGAAAATCCAAGTTTCTGATGATAAAACACTTGAAAAATCATACCATCAAACTGTGAAAAAAGTGACAGAGGATTATGAAGGTATTCGCTTTAATACAGCTATTTCACAAATGATGGTATTCATTAACGATTGCTACAAAGCGGATGTTATTCCGACAGCTTACGCGGAAGGCTTTGTGAAGATGCTAGCTCCAATGGTTCCACACGTTGCAGAAGAGTTATGGCAGCTATTAGGTCATGATGCAACACTTTCATATGAGCAATGGCCAACATATGACGAGTCTAAACTTGTTGATGATGAAGTGGAAGTCGCAGTTCAGGTTGCCGGCAAAGTACGTGCCAAAATCATCGTAGCAAAAGATGCTTCAAAAGAGGAAATCGAAAAAGTAGCACTTGCAGATGACAAAGTACAAGAGTATATGGCAGGCAAAGACTTAGTAAAAATCATTGTTATCCCAGGCAAGCTTGTTAACATCGTAGTTAAATAATCATGATAAAAGTGTCCAAAATTTGGGCACTTTTTTCTTTTATACTGAAACCGCTGCAATCAGTTGAAAATGAGAATATATCAGCAAAATAGTAATGAAAAATCATATTATTACTCAATAATTAACCTATTTTTTCCTAATCAACACACCTGACATTATTTATTTTTTTTGAGCTTTCTTGCGTAATGTAATATAAGTATATATTATAGGAAGAAAATCGGTTTATCACCAAAACGTGTGGTTGATTTCCGTTCCGACTGGGCGCTTTCCTGGGGGCGTCCGATGAGCCGCTTCACTCGCGTTGCTCGCTCCAGGGTCTCATCTGTGACGCTGATCCCCAAGGAGTCACCCAGCCTCCACTCCAATCAACTTATTTACATAGTATATGTTTTAACAAATGTCATCCACAACTTTTGGTGATAAGCCAGAAAATCTTAATAATGACAATTCCCGGCCATTTGAAAAGCGACCAATGTACTCCCCAAAGCAACGCCAATATGATAGGACACAAGATATAAAATTCTAGCACTTTTCTATTGATAGACAGCTGTTCGATTAACTGTGACAGGAGTTAAGGTATGTGTGATAAAAAGCCTAAGCATGCTAGTTCGGTTGGTATTGATTCCTACTTTACCTGCGCTGAATTAGTAATCGACAAACCAGTAATTCCTAATAGCTACTGATACAGTTGATGTAACAACCCCTAATAGATAGCCCCCTGAAGAGCCCTCAAAAATTTACGACAACGCGCACTCCAACAAGCTAGCGCATCTCCTATAAAGTCATTTCGTTAATAAAATTCCTATTATTTGAAGTTGAAATCTATTATAAAATTAATAATTTGCTTTAATACAATATTAGTTAAAAAGTAAAATTTTCATTTGCGCGCTATAACAAATGTATTTGATGAAAACTAATTGGAATAGTTGCTTTTAGGTTTAAATAACATCACTAGCCATAGTTAAATAAGGATGACACAATTTCTATTGAAAGAAAATATATATATTTGAATAATAAAAATGAATAGGTACTGATCATCTAACTTGAAATATGCACAATATGGATTTGGTTTATTGAAGTGGAAATTTAATAAAAGTTAAAAATATCATTTAATATTATTTTTTGGTTTCTTTTTGTGTGGCAAATTTCTTTTGTTTAGGTTTTAAAATTCTCTTTTATTCTTAATATTTCTACCTATTTAATATTCGATTATGATTTATGAGAAGGGCGAAAAAAATAAGTGAGTCAGAAAAATATGAACTATACATTGTTTGAATGTGAAAATATGCACAAATTTAATTATATCAGAATAATTATTACGAACTGAGGTAATAGTGTGGAAAAGTAATATTAGCTAAAAAGTGTTGTGGTTTTCCTTTAATAAACAGCTATTTACTTAGAGGTTGTAGGGTTTTCGATGTAATATAACAAGGGTGAAAAATAAAAAACTTTTTGGGGAAATAATATTTTTTTGAAAAACATCTTGCATTTGAATAATTCTAAATGGTAAATTGTTTTACATGGACGTTCATAAAACTTTCACAGGTAGCAAAAGAGGGGAGAAAAGAGAATTTATGAATAAAAATAGATGGTTAATTGCATTATCCGCAATCGCTATTCATCTTTCGATCGGTGGAGCATATGCATACAGTGTATATAAGCTACCGATTGTCACAGAGATGGGATGGAGTGAAACAAACGTAACGGTTGCCTTTACAATAATGATGGGGCTTGCGGGTTCTTCCGCAGCATTATTTGGTAGCTTAGTAGAGAAAATGGGGCCACGTAAATCTGCGATGATTGCAGCTGTTCTATTTGGAGCAGGACAAGCTGGTGCTGGTCTAGCGATTGAAATGGATTCCGTAACAATGTACTGGTTAACATATGGTTTACTAAGTGGGTTGGGTATGGGTATTGGTTATATTTCACCTGTATCGACATTAGTTAAATGGTTCCCAGACCGTCGTGGTTTGGCAACAGGTATGGCTGTACTTGGGTTTGGATCAGGGGCACTCATTACAGCACCTGTCGCAGCTAACTTAATGGAGGCTGTGGGTATTTCTACAACGTACTTTATTTTAGGGGCAAGTTATTTCACGTTAATGATTTTAGGGGCTTTATATATAGTGCCGCCTGCACCTGGTTATATGCCAGCGAATATGAAGGCTGCTGCAAACAATGGGAAAGAAGTTGTGAAAAAAGATTTAGCTGTCATGTCAGCGCGTGAAGCTGTAAGAACTAAGCATTTCTGGATGCTATGGGCGATGCATTTAGTAAACGTAACAGCAGGTATTATGATGATTTCTGTTGCATCTCCAATGGCTCAGGAAATTGTAGGATTATCAGTTGCGGGAGCCGCAGCAATGGTAGGAATTATGGGATTATTTAATGGTGGTGGTCGTTTAGTATGGGCTGCTGTGTCTGACTATATTGGTCGTTCTAACGTCTTTGTAATTTTCTTTATCATACAGCTAGTTACATTTATCGTCTTACCATATACAACAAACGCTATTATTTTCCAAGCACTTATTTTCTTAGTTGTTAGTTGCTATGGTGGAGGCTTCTCGAATTTACCTGCATTTGCAAGTGATTTATTCGGTACGAAGCAACTTGGTGTTATACATGGTTATTTATTAACGACATGGTCATTAGGTGGAGTTTTTGGACCACTTTTAGTAAGCGCAATTAAAAATGCTTATGGAAGTTATATTCCAGTATTCTATGTGTTTACAGGATTAATTGCAGCCTCATTAATAATTTCAATAACTTTACGTGCCGATGTACGTAAACAAACAGCATTAAAAGAAGCTTCTCAAAAGGTTGGAGACGTCTCCGCTACACGATAAATTTTACTTTCAATTCGCACTTGAAGGTATTGGCCATATGAGTGTCATTTCGCACATGACGCTTGTATGGTCTTTTTTTGTAGCTGGTGTTATATAACACTCGATTAATCTTTGTTTAATGTATAACAGCTGTTGTCTGATGTCAATATCATTACGGGAAATAAAGTGATTTTGCTACCAAAAGAGAATTTTTGTAACGAAAAGTAAATGCAGGGCTCATTAATCAATCTTTAAGGGGGGACCTAGAATTGGGGATGTATTTGTCAGAAATATTTAGGCACAACCGTTAACGATAAAGTTTGTAAGTTTAGTTAGAGTGCGAAATTCAAGAGGGATTAAAATGAATTGAATCTTTTCATTGGTTTAAACGTATATAATAAAAAAAGGGAGGAATTGGAATGGGTAAATTTTCTTTAGATGAATTTGTCAATAAAACACAACAGGACGACAACGAAAATGAATATTTCGAGTTAGAAACTGAACGTGTATTAGAGGTCAATCTAGATGGTGAAGTATGGTCAAAAATGGGCGCAATGATTTCCTACATAGGCGATATTAAGTTTGAGCGTGAGCGTGTGTTGGAGCATGGATTAGGTAAAATGTTTAAAAAGGCATTAACAGGCGAAGGTATACAACTTATGAAAGCGAATGGGAAAGGGCGACTGTACTTAGCCGATCAAGGAAAAAAAATAACGATCTTCGATTTAAAGGGTGAAAGTATTTGTGTCAATGGTAATGACTTACTCGCATTTGAACCGAGTATAGAATGGGATATTCATTTAATGCGTAAAATGGCTGGAGTCATGTCAGGTGGGTTGTTTAATGTAACGTTACAAGGAAAAGGGAAGGTAGCTATTACAACTCATTTTGAACCGCTTACCTTGTTAGTGAAGCCTGGTGAAACGGTTTATACGGACCCACATGCAACAGTAGCATGGTCAGGCAATTTGAAACCAGAATTTAAAACAGATATTAGCTTCCGTACGTTTATCGGACGCGGTAGTGGTGAATCTATTCAAATGGCATTTTCAGGTGAAGGATTTGTCATCATTCAGCCGTTTGAGGAAGTATATGTGTCTAAAGAAAGCTAAAAAAGCGTGTCCATATTTTTAGGACACGCTTTTTTAATGGATAGAAGATCTAGAATCGCTGATAACTTACAGGAAATCGCTGATAAAAGCCCAGAATCGCTGATAACTTACAGGAAATCGCTGATAAAAGCCCAGAATCGCTGATAACTTGCAGGAAATCGCTGATAAAAGACTTAAAATCGCTGATAACTCCCGAAAGTTCGCTGATAGAAGTCCGCGATACAGTAATATTACAGTGCTGCGTTCATCCCTGCGATACGTCCTGTAACGAGTGCAGACGTTATATTATAGCCACCTGTGTAGCCGTGAATATCAAGGATTTCTCCGCAGAAAAATAACCCATCCTTTTTCTTCGAGGCCATTGTCTTTGGTTCAATCTCTTTAACAGAAACTCCACCCCCAGTGACAAATGCTTTTTCAAGAGACTGCGTACTACTAACCGACATTGTGAAGTTGACAAGTAGTCTAGCTAAGTTGCGAATTTTTTCCTGTGATAATTCAATGCCTGTCATTTGTACATCGATATCCGCACGTTCACATAAAAATAACAACCAGCGTTCAGGCGCAATTCCTTTCCACACATTTTTTACCGCTTTTTTCGGGTCTTCTTTAATAAGTCTGTTTAAATATTGCAGGCACGTTTCTTCATTATAATCAACAAGTGTTTGAATACGCATTGTCACAGGCTCGTAACCTGTTTTCATTAATTCTTTAACGACAAATTGACTACAGCGTAATACAGCAGGGCCACTTATTCCGAAATGCGTAAATAGCATATCCATGTGATGGGTTATAAGTACCTTGCCCTTTTTGTTTAAAACGGAAACAGCGACATCTCGTAACGCTAGCCCTTGTAGTTCACGAGCTTGAATAAAATCCTCTTTTGATATAACAGGGACCTCAGTAGGGAAAAGTGTTGTGATTGTATGACCAGCACGTTCTGCCCATGGATAACCATCTCCTGTCGAACCTGTTTGTGGAACAGCTTTTCCACCAACGGCAATGATTACGGACTCACTGCGAATTTCAGTACCATCTGTAAGGCGTACACCGAGAATTTTGTCCTCATCCATAAGAAGCTTATTAACTGGTGTGTTTAAGCGTACTTCAACATGTAGCCGCTGAAGTTGACGAATAAGAGTATCGACCACATCTTGAGCGCGATTAGACACGGGGAACATACGCCCATGATCTTCCTCCTTTAATGCAACGCCAAGTCCTTCGAAAAATGCAATAATATCTTCGTTGTTGTAAACCGTAAAAGGACTGTAAAGAAAACGACCATTTCCAGGGATGTGCTTGACTATTTCTTCTACAGGTAAACGATTGGTAACATTACAACGACCACCGCCAGAAATGGCCAATTTTTTACCGAGCTTTGTCCCTTTTTCTAGCAATAGTACTTTCTTTTTACGCTCTCCAGCAGCGATAGCGGCCATTAAACCTGATGGGCCACCACCGATAACGATAACATCGTACATATATTAAAACTCACTTTCTCTTCAAATTAGGAATCTTTCCTATTATACATGAAGTCTATATAGAGGGGCTTCTTTCACATTGAAAATAACACAAAAGTGTTTTATAATTTTCTATCTTCTACTTTAATGCAGTGGCTTATCATCAAAAGTTGGAAATAACATTTGTTTAAACATATGCTATGTATATAAGTTGATTGGAGTGGAGACTGGGCGACTCCTTGGGGATCAGCGATAGAGGAACGAAGGCTAAGAACATCACGTCCTGTGATAACGCCTTCGTGACCAACATCGTGTTGCCCCGAGACCCTGGAGCGAAGCGGATGTTTTCTGTGCGAAAGCGAAGCGTCAGCGGCAAATGTTTTATCTGTGCGAAAGCGAAGCGGCAGCAACAAATGTTTTATCTGTGCGAAAGCGAAGCGGCAGCAACAAAGCGCCCAGTCGAAACGGAAATCAACCCCACGTTACGGTGATAAGCTTTCATGTGTAAATTTTAGATGAAAATTAGAAAATTGAAGTGTTTTTAAGAGAGATAAAGCGCTAGTTAGTTGAACGAATAATCGGTGTAGAATAACCTCACTGATGAAAGTTTTGCTTTATCTGTATTGTCTGCATGAAATGAATGTCTTTTCATGCTATTATGGTAAAGGTTATGCACTAAATTATGAGGTGAAAAATAGAATGTGCGGATTTATAGGCTATATTAATGGAACAAATGTGATCGATCATCATCAAACGATCGAAAATATGATGAATACAATTATTCACCGTGGACCAGACAGTGGCGGGATTCACAGTGACGATAAAGTAACTTTAGGATTCCGTCGATTAAGTATTATCGACTTATCAGACGTGGCAAATCAACCGTTATACAGTGCGGATGGTAATATCGTTCTCGTATTTAATGGAGAAATTTTTAATTTCCAAGAGTTACGTGCTGATTTAATTGCAAAAGGACACAATTTTAAAACACACTCTGATAGTGAAGTTATTATTTATGGTTATGTTGAATACGGAGTAGAATTTGTCAAAAAACTTCGCGGAATGTTCGCATTCTGTATTTGGGATAAAAAGAATGATTTACAATTCATCGCTCGTGATGGTTTTGGTATTAAGCCACTGTATTATACAGAAAATACAACAGATGGTACTTTTATTTTCGGTTCAGAAATTAAATCATTTTTACCACACCCAGCATTTATTAAAGAATTAAATAAAAATGCGCTACGTCCTTATTTAACGTTCCAATATTCTTCAATGGACGAAACGTTCTTTAAAGGTGTGTACAAATTACAACCAGCACACTATATGCTTATTCAAAATGGGCAAAAGAAAATTGTGCAGTATTGGGATAAAAAATTCCATGCAAAAGAAGCTCCTATTGAAAAATATGTTGAGGACATTCGCACAACAGTAAGAGAATCAGTAGATGCGCATCAAATAAGTGATGTAAAGGTTGGTTCTTTCTTATCAGGTGGTATTGATTCAAGTTATATTACTTCATTATTACGCCCTGATAAATCCTTCTCTGTTGGTTTCTCTGACTACGAAGATATGTTTAATGAAACAAACTTAGCAAAAGATTTATCTGATACATTAGATATTCAAAATGAGCGTAAATATATTTCGGCAGATGAGTGTTTTGAAGCATTACCAAAAATTCAGTGGCATATGGACGAGCCTCAATCGAATCCATCTTCAGTACCGCTTTACTTCCTTTCTGAGTTAGCTTCGAAGGATGTAACAGTTGTACTTTCGGGTGAAGGTGCGGATGAAATTTTTGGTGGCTACTCATGGTACCAAAACTCAGGCAAAATGCAAAAATATGAGAAAGTCCCATTTGGTATTCGTAAAGCATTACGTGGTATTGCAGAGGCGTTACCTAAAAATCAATACACGCACTTCCTTGTTAAAGGTGGTCAAACAGTAGAAGAACGCTTTATTGGTGAAGCGGTTGTGTGGGATGAAGAAGATGCATTAAATGTCTTAAAACCAGACTATAAAAATGGTCCATCTGTAAAATCGATTACAAAACGTATTTACGATGAAGTACCAGGTGATGATGATGTTACTAAAATGCAGTATCTTGATCTAAATCTTTGGATGCCAGGTGATATTTTATTAAAAGCAGATAAAATGAGTATGGCTCATTCTATCGAATTACGTGTACCATTTTTAGATAAAGAAGTGATGGAATTAGCGAAAAACATTCCATCGAGATACCGCGTAAATGACATTGATACGAAATATGTTCTTCGTCAAGCAGCACATCAGGAATTGCCAGAAGAATGGGCAAAACGTCCAAAACTTGGCTTCCCAGTGCCAATTCGTCACTGGCTACGTGAAGAAAAGTATTACAAGATGGTAAAAGAAATGTTTACAACTGACTTTGCCAATGAATTCTTTGATACAAAACAATTAGTAGGCTATCTAGATGAGCACTATGAAGGACAAGCGAATCGTGGACGTTATATTTGGACAACTTATGTGTTCTTAGTATGGTATAAACAATTTTTCGTAGACATGTAATAGGGAAGTAGCTTTAATCGGTGGAGGTTTTCTAAATCTCCACCGATTATTTTGAACCTGCTCCTTTCCCTAAGGAGGACATAACCGTTATTTTTTGAATGAACTGTGTTTTTCTAGAACTTTTTAATGTATTTATGCGTCGGTATTCTATAAATATGTTAAGATTACAGTTGGTTTACTTATTTAATATTTGGGTATGTTGTCTTTTCATGTCGTTTTGCTGAATATTGTTGATCAGTGAAATTAAGCTATCTAGAGACGGCTATTGTGTGTGACAGCGTTTGCAAATCAAACAGTTTCCCTGAATTGCTCAAAAGTGATCGGGTAGCAAGGGAAACCACTCAGATACCTATAAAAAGATAGGGTGCTACCGTAGCAAGCGTCTTTTACGGCAATTATTTAATAAGTGTTTTTCTAAGTGTTATGATAATGAAAATCTTGATTTTACGATGAATGGATGGGTATGATGTCCAATTTAATGAAAGGTACTGCGATATTAACAATGGGGATGTTTTTATCGAAGGTACTCGGATTAATTTATATTTTTCCGTTTTATGCAATTGTGGGTGAGGAGAATATTGCGCTCTATCAATATGCATACATTCCCTATTCGATTATGCTGGCCGTAGCCATCTCGGGTGCGCCAATTGCTGTATCCAAGTTTGTTTCTAAATACAATGCAGCAGGTGATTACCAGTCAGGTCGTAAGCTGATGAAATCAGGCATAATGATTATGCTGATTACTGGTATTGCTGCGTTTTTTGCTCTCTTTATACTAGCTAAGCCAATAGCGGGTCTTATTATTAAAAGTGATGAGCAGGCATTTACGATTGATCAAATTGCCTCAGTAATGCGCTGGGTTAGCTTTGCATTAATTATCGTGCCATTTATGAGTCTTTGGCGTGGGTTTTTCCAAGGTTATGACAAAATGGAGCCTACAGCAGTTTCGCAGTTAGTGGAGCAAATTGTTCGTATTGTTGTGTTGTTAGGTGGTTCATTCTTAGTTGTAGTAGTTTTCAATGGGCAACCAGAAACGGCGATCTCCTTCGCAGTATTTGCTGCATTTATCGGGGCAATTGGTGGGTTATTGACACTCTATTATTATTGGAAAAAATACCAACCTGAATTTGATTTACTACGCAGTCAAAGCGTTACGTCTAAGCAGCTACCAATGTCCGACATATATAAAGAAGTTATTACGTATTCGATTCCAATGGTGTTTGTAGGCGTTGCTAATCCGTTATTCCAATTAGTAGATATGCTAACATTTAACGGAGCTATGACATCAATCGGATTAGCGGGAGTAACAGATAGTTATTTATCAATGATTAACTTTACAACACATAAGGTTGTCATTATTCCGGTAATGCTAGCTACAGGTTTTTCGATGGCTCTTGTACCGACGATTACAAAATATTATACGCAAGGTGAATATTTATCACTACGAAATGCAATGGATAAGACCTATCAAATATTAATTTTTATTACATTGCCAGCGGTAGTCGGTATCTCGTTGTTATCAAATGAAATATACTTTATGCTCTATTCTGAAAGTGAGATGGGGGCTACGATTTTAGCCCATTACGCACCTGTAGCAATTTTATTTGCATTGTTCCAAGTAACAGCGGCTCTTTTACAGGGTATTGATTTCCAAAAATGGATTGTCTTAAGCTTATTATCTGGGATTTTAGTAAAGCTAGCCATTAACATTCCTTTAATTCGTTGGATGGAGGCGGATGGTGCGATTCTTGCTACAGCTATTGGCTATAGTGTATCAATTATCATTAATATACTTGTGCTACGACAAACACTAAACTACAGATCGGAAATGGTTTTACGTCGTGTGATGCTTATTTCTTGTTTGACTATGGCCATGGCGGTTAGTGTACTAATTGTTCATAAACTTTTAGAGTTATTGATGGGGCCAGTAGATGGTAAATTCTCCGCATTAGTGTATTCTGTTATTTGTGCTGGAGTAGGTGTAGCCGTATATGGCTATTTGTCTTTACGCTTAGGTTTAGCACAAAAACTACTCGGTGAACGATTGACAAGAATTACGAACAAACTGGGGTTGAAATAGGAGGTATTATGCGATTAGATAAATTACTGGCGAATATGGGCTATGGGTCACGCAAGGAAGTTAAGCAACTTCTAAAGCAAAAAGCAGTGACAGTGGATGGTGCATATGTGAAGGATGCAGCATTGCACGTTGACCCTGAAAAGCAAGATGTCTCCGTTTTTGAAGAACGTGTTATTTATACAGAATTTGTATACATTATGATGAATAAGCCTCCGGGAGTTATTTCTGCAACAGAAGATTTACGGGATGAAACCGTCATTGATTTGTTAGATCCTTTACTTCAACATTTCGAGCCGTTCCCGGTAGGTCGCTTAGATAAAGATACAGAGGGGCTATTGCTGTTAACAAATGATGGCATATTAGCACATAATTTATTGTCTCCAAAAAAGCATGTGCCAAAGGTCTATTATGCACAAATAGAAGGTATTGTCACGGATGAAGACTGTGAGAAATTTGCTCGAGGTGTTGAGCTAGACGATGGTTATGTAACAAAACCGGGAGAGCTCATCATATTAAAATCTGCTCAGCAATCAGAAATTGAGTTAATGATTCAAGAAGGTAAGTTTCATCAGGTGAAGCGTATGTTTGAGGCAGTAGGTAAACGTGTAACATATTTAAAGCGGCTGTCGATGGGGAACCTAAAGCTAGATGACAATCTAGAATTAGGTGAATATCGAGAGTTAACTGCTGAAGAGCTAGCCGGATTACAGAATAGGGATTAAAGAATACCTCGATGCTAAGGACAATTAGTATCGAGGTTTTTTTATATACATACTTATACCAGTGACTGTATAATATGATATAACTTTTAATGAATAGCTATTTAGTCTATGGTACTAAAAAATCTCTAAATCTTTCAGAAAAAAAGATGGTGAAATTAAGTAGAGGACAAATGAATGAAAAACCTGAGAATTAAACTATTCATATCTTTAATTGTCTTTGCTTTAGTACTGGTTGCTGTCATTTCTTATGTCAACAGGCAAATACTAATGGCAGGTATAGAAGAACAAGAAGCTTTGAATAGAGAGCTAATTGAAAATCATATTTTGACAGATATGCAAACTGTAGATAATGCCCATTATTATTTTGATAAGAATATCACTGATAAAATGGAAGAAGAACTTCGGAAGCTAATTACATATTATGGTGAAAATCCAGATATAGCGATGTGGGATTTGCAGAAGATTAAAAACGAACATGGTATGGATGTGTACATACTCGATCAATCAAATACTGTAATTTATACAACTTTTGAAAAAGATAAAGGATTAAATTTTTCAAAATGCTGCATACGTTTTTCTGCTTTACTAGATGAACGTCGAGCAAGCGGGGAATTCTACAGTGATGGCATAGATATTTCGACAACTACTGGGGGCTATCGAAAATTTAGCTATTTAGCGACACCTGATAACAAATATTTATTTGAGTTAGGTATAGACTTGCTTGATAATCCTGTGTTCCAAACTTTTAACTTTGAAAAGACTTCTGAATATTTAATTGATAAATATGCTGATTTGTTAGAGGTACAAACGATAAATGCGGGGGGAGTTTTCTTTGATTATTCTAAAGCCGGTAAAACAACTGTAAAAGATCAATCGAAAAAATTTCAAGAGCATTTTGAGCTAGCAAGAAAAACGATGCAGCCAACGGAATTTCAAGAGGAGTTTCAAAATGGCTATATTGAAAAGTATCGTTTTTTACCATATGAAGCAGAAACGGTTCAAGGGGAATCTTCTAAAAGGGTTGTGTTTGTGAAATATGGTAATTTCACAGAAAGAAAGGCGCTAGCTAAAAATACAAAGCAGTTTCAGATATTGCTTTGTATTGCCTTAGTAACTTCTTTCATAATGCTATTAGTCATCAATAAACTCCTTTCCAAAACGATTCATCTTGCAACATACGATCCGTTAACAAATGTCTATAATCGTGCTACCTATAGTAGAAAAATGGACAAGTTATTAAGGAAAAGGAAGATGAATCAACCTGGTTTATTGTTGCTAGATTTAGATAATTTTAAACAAGTAAATGATCGGTTTGGACATGGTGAAGGCGATAAAATCCTGATTGAAACAGCAAGAATTTTAAAACAAGAAGTGGAAAGTAATGGCTTTGTTGTAAGGTTTGGTGGGGATGAATTTGCAGTTGTTTTGTATGACGCGAAGGAAGAAGCTATACAGCAAATAGCGAATTCTATTTTGGAGAAAATTCGCCACTTGAAGTATGTAGATAAAGTCACTATTGAAAGATGGTCTGTACTTTCAGTCAGTATGGGCGGTGCCATTTGCATTCATCCGGATGAGTCAGAAAGAAGTTTATTTGAGCGTGCAGATAAGGCATTATATCAATCGAAAAATGCTGGTAAAGACCAATACTCCAGTTATGAAGAGGTTGCTGCTGATGAAGAAAGCTAAAACCACTTAAAATTTTTAAGGATAAATTGTAATATTGCTATCTCCATTCCTAATAGTGAGTCCAAGTAAGTTTTTCAAATGCTTGAGATTCGCTTATAGAAATGGAGTGATTTTTTATCTGAAATTAACGCCTTTAAAAGTCCTATTACTTACATTTTATTACTGTTGTGGCTTAAGTTTTGAGCTATAAAATACACAGCTGCATAAAACTATAACAGCGATGACTGCAAACAATGCATTCATATAATGTGATAATAGCCACCCACCGATAATTGGTCCAATAAAGCCTCCAAAATTTTTAAATTGTGCTGCACCTAAATAAGTTGCCTTTTGTGTATCAGGTGCAATTTCATCAATCATGATACTCATAGTTGGAAAGGCGAAAATTTCACCAATCGTAAAGAAAATCATAGCGATCATATACAGTGGATAATTATTTGAGAAGCCGAATAATAAAAGGCCAAATGCCAAGAACAAGATTCCTACTAATAGAGTAACTGACGATGAAAAGCGTTCAGAAAGAATACTAATCGGTAATTGTAGTAATAGTACAACTGCTGCATTTAGTGAGATTAAGAGAGAATAAAGCTTAGAACCTTCTTCAATTTTAAGCTCAATGATTTGTGGCAGTGTTGAATCAAATTGAGAGTAGCCAATATTTATTAAAATTGCACCAAAAATAAAACTTAGTAGTACACGATTTGTTAATAGTATTGTAAAGGTTTGCATTATTTTTGTTTGTGTTGAAGCTTTTTGTTGTTGCATTTCATAGCGATTCAAAATGAAAAATAAAAATACAGCATAAATAATATACATAGTTCCTGTCAGCATAAAAGGAATACTTGGACTGGATAATTGAGAAATATAAACACCGATAACGGGACCGATCACCGCAGCTATGTTAATCGCCGTATAGCGCAATGAAAACAACCTCTTTCGTTTGTCAGCGGGAGTAAAATCAATCATTAATGCCTGAGTGGAAGGTTCAAAGAAGGAACGACATAAGCCATTCAAGGCGTTTAATGCTACGAAGACCCAAACAGTCTGTGCAATTGCAAAGCCGAAGAACACGATACTCCAAACAATAATAGTAAGCAAAATGATCCTTTTCCTACCAAATCGGTCTGTTAAATAACCACCTATGAAACCTCCTACAGTGGAGATTAATGGTGCAATACCAATCGTCAAACCTATTTGTAAAGGCGAGGCTTCAATTTCATTATGTAGGTAAATTGCTAGAAAGGGCATCGCCATAAAACTTGCAATGCGTGTGAAAATAGTTCCGCCTAAAATAATCCAAACGAGTGGATGGAACAGTTTGGAAAGTTTCATAGAAAATCTCCCTTCCAAAATATAGAATGTTTCGATTTTAACGGATTGTTGAGCAATTGTAAATAGTCAAAAAAATCTATAGAGGTAACGCTGAAGAACAAAATGTTTATAAAAATGCATGTAATTCTTAGCAAATTGAGGGGAGAAATGAACTAGAATCCCCGTATAAGTGAAACGGATTAAAACGTGGGGGATTTCTGTTCCGAAGAGTTCTTTGTGAAAGCACAAAGCCGATTCCGGACGCAATTAGGCATAATTGATGAATAGATGAGGGCATCAACAATTACAAGACAACAAAAAAAGAATGACCACGACGAAAGGTCATTCTTTTCCAATACAAAATGCTTTACGTGTTAAACGTAAAAACTAAGACGTCAATTTTACTTTTTTCTTCGTCGTTGTCCATTTGCCTCGACTTGGACTCATCACCAAATCGTTAAAGGCTAACACGTTCAAATCTCTTTGAACGGTGCGAGGAGTGATACTAAACTCTTCGACTAAATCCTGTGTAGACACGGTTCCTTTGTCTAAAATAAACATGTACACGTCTTTAATACGATTAAGCATTCGATCAGTAGTTGGTTTCATAAATGAACCACTCCTTCATCTTTTTTCTCTTGGCAAAGACTAGCGGACGACAATATGTGCGGAGTGCACTTAGGCTAATAAGTAGCTGCCTTAGACATCCCCTTTTCTAATTTTATATTCAGAACAATTTTTCTGATAACTTTATTATATAGAAAAACTAGTTGATTTTCTAGTGAATGCAAGGGAAATTTACAATTTAAATAAAAAATTTATACTGTATTTTGTGGGAAAAAGTGAAGAACATGCTATATATGGTAGTGTTGGAGGTGAATTGTAAAAAAAGTTGTCAGAAAGATGATTGTAATTTATGGTGTAAAGAGTAGAATAATGTTATTACATTGGAGGAGGTACATCGTATGGATTGGTTACAAGCTGCAAAAGAAAGGCAAGATGAATTAATACAAGATTTACAGGAGCTTGTGCAAATTAATAGTGTACTCGATGAGAATACGATCACTACTGAAGTACCTTTCGGTGATGGTCCCTTAAAGGCTCTTGAATGGTTATTAGCAAAGGGCCAAGCTGAAGGACTGCAAACGAAAAATATTGATAATTATGCAGGGCACATACAGATGGGTGAAGGTGAAGATTTATTAGGTATTTTATGTCATGTTGATGTAGTACCTGTTGGTGATGAAGGAAATTGGACATACCCACCATTTAGTGGCACTGTTGCAGATGGTAAGCTATTCGCCCGTGGTGCAATAGATGATAAGGGACCAACTATTGCAGCATGGATGGCCATGAAACTTGTTAAAGATGCAGGCATTCAGCTTGATAAAAGAGTACGAATGATTATTGGTACAGATGAAGAAACAGGCTTCCGCTGTGTCGACCACTATTTTAAACACGAGGAAATGCCGACTATTGGATTTGCGCCAGATGCGGATTTCCCGCTCATCAATGCAGAAAAAGGCATTGCAGAGCTAGTGTTCTCTCAAAATAAAACTGGTGATGCAACGAAAGAACAGCTATTACTATTTAATGCTGGAAAGCGACCAAATATGGTACCTGATTTTGCAGAAGCGACAGTGCAATTTGTTTCTCCGCAATTCGAACAGAATTTTCACACATTTTTAAGCAAAAATCAGCTAGAAGGCTCTTTATTAATCGAGGGTTCTCACTATATAATAACTATCAAAGGTAAAGCAGCCCATGCTATGGAGCCAGAAAAAGGGATCAATGCAGCTGTTTATCTTGCAGCATTTTTACAGCATGAGTTGACGACAGAGGCAAGTAAGCAATTTGTCGACTTTACCGCAGATGTTTTTTATCAAGATCATTATGGCAACAAGCTTGAACTACAATTTGAGGACGAAATGTCTGGTAAAACTACATTAAATCCAGGAATTGTGAGCTTTGATGTAGCTAAAGGTGGCAGTATGGTGATTAGTATGCGTTATTCAGTCACTTATCCGTTTGATGAAAAAATTACCGAAGCACAACGTATAGCGGTGGCTAAAGGATTTTCATTGGATGTTCAAGATGACTCAAAGCCGCATTATGTAAGTGAGGATGATGCATTGATTCAGACTTTAGCTGATATCTATAGACGTCAAACAGGAGATTATGAAACGCCTTTACTTTCTACAGGTGGTGGTACGTATGCGCGTGTCATGAAAAAAGGTGTGGCATTCGGTATGCTGTTCCCAGGCGAACCTGACGTAGCGCATCGTGCAGATGAGTTTGTTGTCATTGAAAATCTTATAAAAGCAACAGCTATTTACGCTGAAGCAATTGTTGAACTTGCAGGAAACAAATAATTTAGATATGAAAAGGATGAGCGAAACATGGCATATTCATTATGGAATGATCAAATCGTTGAAGAAGGATCTATTGCAGTATCCCCAGAAGACAGAGGTTACCAATTTGGTGACGGCATTTATGAAGTAATTAAAGTTTATAACGGAAACATGTTCACAGCACAAGAACACATTGATCGTTTCTATGCGAGTGCCGAAAAAATTCGTCTTGTCATTCCTTATACTAAAGACGTATTACACAAATTATTACATGAACTTATTGAGACAAATAATTTAGAAACTGGACATGTTTACTTCCAAATTACACGTGGTACAACTTCTCGTAATCATATTTTCCCAGATGCAAGTGTTCCAGCTGTATTAACAGGGAATGTTAAAGTTGGCGAGCGTTCATATGAAAATTTTGAAAAAGGTGTTAAGGCTACTTTTGTAGAGGATATCCGTTGGTTACGTTGTGATATTAAATCCTTAAATTTACTAGGTGCTGTACTGGCAAAGCAAGAAGCTTCTGAAAAAGGTTGCTATGAGGCTATTTTACATCGTGGAGACATCGTAACAGAATGTTCATCGGCGAATGTTTATGGCATTAAAGATGGTCAGCTTTATACACACCCTGCAAATAACTTCATTTTAAACGGTATTACACGCCAAGTTATTTTAAAATGTGCTGCGGAGATTAACCTAACTGTTATTGAAGAACCGATGACAAAGGCTGATTTATTAACGATGGATGAGATAATTGTATCATCAGTATCTTCTGAAGTAACACCGGTGATCGATGTTGATGGTAACAAAATTGGTGCTGGAGTTCCAGGTGAATGGACTCGAAAATTACAGCAAGCATTTGAGGCGAAATTACCGCTTTCCATTAATGCTAAATAAGTTACGCATTCAAGAGAGCTACCCTAACTTGGTTTTATCCCAAGCTACTAGGGTAGTTCTCTTTTTCTATAGAACAAATTATGGATGTTTTCTTTTGGAACGTCATGTAAAATAAACAAGATGATGATTTACCTACATAGCCTGAAGTTTACATATTTAAAATCAAAGAACAAATGACGATGTAATGAATGCAAATAGCTATTGATCATGTTTTGAGTAAACTCAAAAACATAGTCAGGGAGTTTAGATATTAGGGCGAGTAAGATTGGAGTGACCTTAAAATGGCACAATTAGTGAAATTACAAGATTATATCTCACGCTATCAAATTGATTTAGCGAGATATCCAACACAATTTGTACGCTTAAAGAATAGTCAATGGGAACGTGTTAAGCGACAGTGGGAGTTAGGAGAAGAAATTAGTGAGTGGCAACATGACAACGATTCTGAAAATGATTCTTTTGAAGAGAAAGAGCGATTTTCTTTATTGAAAAAATGGTTTGCGGGACGCCAAAAGGCAGACAGTAGGGACGTTGAACAGGTAGAAATAACGAATGAACTGGTGAGTGATGAAGATAGCATACCAGAAGAAGAAACGACTTTAACATTTGAACCGAAAATTGTTTATGCGCCGCAATCTATCCATGAATTAAAGCGAATGTTTATCGATCAATTTTTCCATTTTCAGATGAAATGGGCAAGTTCAACACTACGTGAAAAGTCGTATGTAGATCCTCGTTTTATGCGTGATTCCTTGTTGCGAGATTTGTTGCAAAAATTACCAGATAATTATCTGCTTTTTTATTACCCTATTTTACAAATCAGAAAAGCACCCATAGAGCTTGATGTCGTACTAATGTCACCAACAGAATGTATTTGCATTACAGTGCTAGATACGGAAAACCAAGCAGTTTATGTGGGTGGCAGTGAACGATTCTGGATAAAAAAAGTAGGAACGAAAGATTCAAAAGTCCTTAATCCATTGATAAATTTAAATCGTATGGAATCTGTATTAACTCAATTATTTAAGCAGGGCAATATAGATATGCCAATTCGTAAAGTTGTTTTAACACGTAATGGCTACTTCGATTATCCAGGTTCATCCTTTGGCATTCAGTTTATTGATCGTCGAAATTACGGAGAATGGATGGAACAATTAAAGAAAGTGTCTTCCCCGATGAAGCATATGCAAATTCGAGCTGCCCAAACGATTTTAAACAATGTACAAACAACATCCTTTAACCGGGATATTTGGAAGAAATCTTCTCAATCAGCTGAGGATTAATGAATGCAAGTATTATTTATTGTAAATGAAGCAGCTGGGAATGGAAAAGGTAAGAAAGTTTGGTGCCATCTTCAACGCTATTTAACAATTGATTATCAAGTTGCTTTTACAGAATATGAAGGACATGGACAGGAACTTGCGAAAAAATGTGCGGAAGATACACGTACAAAAAAACTAATTGTTGTAGTTGGCGGTGACGGCACAATACATGAGGTAGTGAGTGGTGTTTTACATAATGAGTTTATAGTTATTGGTGTAGTACGTGCTGGCTCTGGAAATGATTTTGCACGATACTTTACTACTTTTAAAAATGTAAAACAAATCGAAACCTATTTGCAGACGGAGATTGCCAATAAAACGATGGATGTCGGAATTATTCACCTTGGAGCACTCCAACACGAGATATTTGTTAATAATGCAGGTGTGGGCTTTGACGCATTTGTTACAAAGCACATTAATAAATCTCATTTAAAGCTTTATCTCAATAAAATTGGGCTCGGCAAGTTATCCTATGCTGTGGCTGTTGTAAGAGGACTATTTAGCTTTGAACGTTTTGATGTAATCATTCAAGCAAACGAGCAAGAGTGGCAATTTCAGCAGGCATGGTTTGTTGCGATGAGCAATCATCCTTATTTCGGAGGAGGCATGAAAATTTCGCCTTCCTCTAAACCTAATGATGGACAAATCGAAATAATAATCGTTCACAGTATTTCACGTCTCAAATTACTACTGGTATTTGTCACTGTGTTTTTTGGAAAACATACAAAATTTAAAGAAATTTCTTTTTTGCAAGGCAATCAATTTGATATTTTTGTGCATGCAAATGACGTAGATTGTCATACAGATGGTAACTATATTGGGGAAATTAGACAAGGTACGAGGATTCACTGTACAGTCCAACGTGATGCGTGGCAGTTTATATCAAAGAACTATTAGAAAATATCATTTCGCAATAATTTCATGCGAATTTGATAGTTATAAGTTATACTATAACAAATCAATAATTTCACGAGAAAGAAATGAGGAAAAAAATTGAGATTAAGAAATAAGCCTTGGGCGGAGGAAATGATTACGAATCATTCAGAGGTGATCATTCCGAATCCTGAAGACTTTAAAGGGAATTGGCAGGCTGTTTTCGGAAATGACAACCCACTACATATTGAAGTAGGTACTGGGAAAGGGCAATTTGTCACGGGTATGGCCTTACAAAATCCAGATATAAATTATATTGGCATTGAGCTTTATGACAGTGTAATCGTTTGTGCATTGGAAAAAATTTTAGAGGCTAAATCTCCAGCGAATTTACGATTATTTAAAGTAAATGGCGCAGATTTATATAAATATTTTGGTAAAAATGATGTAGACCGTGTGTATCTGAATTTCTCAGATCCTTGGCCGAAAACGCGCCATGCTAAGCGACGTTTAACGCACGGGGATTTTTTGAAATTATATGAGTCGATTTTAGTGGATAATGGGGAAATCCATTTTAAAACGGACAACCGTGGTTTGTTTGAGTATTCGTTAATTAGTGTGTCTGAATACGGTATGTTACTAAAGTATGTATCACTCGACTTACATGCGAATATGCCTGAGGATAATGTGATGACTGAATATGAGCAGAAATTTTCTGCGAAAGGACAGCCAATTTATCGTCTAGAATCACAATTCATTACTAAATAGGGGGAGTATGGATGGATCAGTTACAGTTTCACAACATGTCATTATCATGGCTAAACGGGGGTGTCACTTGCCTTGATGGCGGTGCTATGTTTGGAGTTGTGCCCAAACCACTTTGGTCACGCAAGTATCCGGTAAACGAAAAAAATCAAATCGAGTTACCGACTGAGCCAATTTTAGTTCAATATGAAGGTAAAAACTATATTATTGATACGGGTGTTGGCTTTAACAAATTAAATGAAAAACAGCTACGTAACTTTGGTGTTACTGAAGAATCAACATTAGCGGCTAGCTTACAGGAGTTAGGATTAACTACAGCTGATATTGATGTCGTGTTAATGACGCATTTACATTTCGATCACGCTGGTGGTTTAACGCAATGGGAAGGCGAAGTACTTGTACCAACATTCCCGAATGCAAAAATCTATGTGACGAAAATTGAGTGGGACGAGATGCGTGAGCCAAATATTCGCTCAAAAAATACGTATTGGAAAGAAAACTGGGAGCCAGTTCAGCATTTAGTTGAAACGTATGAAGGTACGTTAGAGATAGTGCCTGGTATTGAAATGATTCATACTGGTGGTCATAGTGATGGACATGCCGTTATAAAATTAACACAAAACGGCGAAGTATTATTGCATATGGCGGATATTATGCCGACACATGCGCATCAAAATCCATTATGGGTATTAGCGTATGATGATTATCCAATGGCGAGTGTCTTTGCAAAAGAACGTATTATGAAAGAAGCGCTTGCGAATGGTTATGGCTTTATCTTTTATCATGATGCCTATTATCGCATGATTAAATGGGATGAAACAGGTAAAGAAATTGTAGCTAAACTAGAACGTAGCAGACAAGCTGTTATTACATTCTAATTAATAGAACGTGTGAACCTTTGTGTTCGCACGTTTTTTTCATAGTGTTGAAAACTATTGTGTCAATAAAATTAAGGTAATTAAAAAAAGTATCGCTCTTTGGCAAAACTAGGGTTTGATTTCCGTTCCGACTGGGCGCTTTGTTGCTGCCGCTTCGCTTTCGCACAGATAAAACATTTGCCGCTGACGCTACGCTTTCGCGCAGATAAAACATTTGTTGTTGCTGCCGCTTCGCTTTCGCGCAGATAAAACATTTGTTGTTGCTGTCGTTGCACTTTCGCACAGATAAAACATTTGCCGCTGACGCTTCGCTTTCGCGCAGATAAAACATTTATTGTTGCTGCCGCTACGTTAGCACTACGCTTTCGCACAGAGCAAAGCTTCCTGGGGGCGTCCGATGAGCCGCTTGGGGCAACAGGATGTTGGTCACGAAGGCGTTATCACAGGACGTGATGGTTTTAGCCTTCGTTCCTCTACCGCTAATCCCCGAGGAGTCGCCCAGTCTCCACTCCAATCAAACGCTTCACATAGTATGTATCTCTGGTATGTCACTCTAATTTATAGTGATAAATCGGAACTTCACTTATTGTTTTATGTAAACGTAAGCTATGTGATATAAATTATTGTAGTTGTATAGTAGGAACAGTAATCAACTTAACGTTATGAAGATATGCTTAATTGTCTATACCCCATTTTTTTGACACTTTTTTCGTGAACATTTTGGAAAATATGATACACTAAAAGCTATACTAAAACACAAAAGAGAGTTGAAATTACATGACAACTGAACAACCATTTTTACCAGTATTATTAGGATCAGATATGAATGCATATGGTATGGCACGTGCATTTTACGAGGCATATGGTATTAAACCACTTGTATTAGGGCGTTCACATTTAACGGCAACGCAAGACAGCCATATTATAAATTTCCAAGCAATTGACCGCTTAAATGAACAGGATGTGTTTGCACCTGCACTTGCAGAAGTCGCGAAAAAATATTCTAATAAAAAACTACTGTTGTTAGCTTGTGGTGATGACTATGCAAAACTTATTATCAAAAATAAGCCGGCATTGCAGGAGCATTTTACAGTACCCTATATCGATGAATCATTAATGGATGAAATTTTATTAAAAGAAAATTTCTATAAAATGTGTGATAAGTACAATTTTAAGTATCCAGGTACGACGACAGTGACAGCTGACAATTACGAAAACTTTACACCGCCGTTTGATTACCCAATTATTTTAAAGGCATCGAACTCAGTGGAATACTGGGCATGTAAATTCCCAGGTAAGAAAAAAGTATTCGTTGCTCATGACGAAGCGGAAAAAACAGCCATTTTAAAAGCAATCTATAGCTCAACCTATCAGGATACAATGATTATTCAAGAATTCATCCCAGGTGATGATTCATATATGCGTGTATTAAATGCCTATGTCGGGAAAGACGGCAAAGTGAAGCTAATGTGTCTAGGAAACCCAATCTTAGAAGAGCATTCACCTGAGGGTATTGGTAGTTATGCAGCGATCGTTACAACATACGATAAAGAATTATTGGATCAAGTACGTTCCTTTTTAGAAAATATCGGTTACACAGGTTTTGCTAACTTTGATATGAAATACGATATGCGTGACAAACAGTATAAGTTGTTTGAAATTAACCTACGTAATGGTCGCTCGAGCTATTATGTAACAGCAAGTGGTCATAATTTAATGAAGTATGTAGCCGATGACCATATGTTAAATATTGAACAGGATGTAACGTATGTTCAAGATAAGCATTTATGGATGATCATTCCTAAGGGCGTATTATTCAAATATGCCTCAAATGAAAAGCTTAAATTAGAAGCGAAAAAATTAATTCGTGAAGGGAAATATACAAACTCTCTTTACTATAATCAAGATATGAATGCAAAACGTTGGGTGAAGCTAACGTTAAATAATTTAAATTATTATCGAAAATATAAAAAATACTTCAACAATAAAGGATTGTCTGAGTAAAACAAAGAGGCTGGGACAAAAAGAAAAAATGTTAGACCGATTGCATTTCGGTCTAACATTTTTTGATTTAGGAAGGAACACTCTACTCATTGAAGCGAAAAAGTTATTATCTGTTTTCGCTATTTTTCAAAATAATCGAGTTCTGTCCCAGCCTCTTTTGTAGGCTTCTATAATTTTTGATCGCGTATGGCAGAGTAAGATTACACTTCTGTTAGCTCGACAACTACACCTGAGCGGGCGTCAGCAGCGAATTCAAAGGTTTGCATTTCGCCCTCATGCATACGTGAGATACCTCCACGGTATACTGGAATTGTCATAATGCCGTTTGTGAAATTGTCAGTTTTCATAAAAATCCAAGAACCATCAATCGGCGAATCCTTTTTAAATTCTTTTTTTATGTTTTCGAGTACTTGTCCAGCAGGTACATACGGAGAAACCTTTTCACTTGCTTCTTTAACAATGACTGCGGCAGCTAGGCCAGTTGCGACACCAATTAAAAAATCACGTAATTTCATGCTTTTTTCCTCCTTTTTCTATAGGTTCATTTTAACATAGCATACGGAGTGAATGCACGTTCACACATGAGCGCTTTTAGGAAATGTATCAATATTTCGAATTCAGAAATAAATGTGTTACAATAGCAAGGTGTTACAATAGCAAGGAAGAATATTCTACTTCGTGGGGAGAGAGTCATCATGAATGAGGAAACATTACAATTATTTAAAACGTTAACGGAATTACCAGGCGCTCCGGGTAATGAACATGCTGTACGTGCGTTCATGCGTTCTGAGTTGGAAAAGTACTCGGATGAAATCGTTCAGGATAATTTAGGAGGAATTTTCGGTGTAAAGCATAGTGATGTTGCTGATGCACCAAAAATATTGGTTGCAGGTCATATGGATGAAGTGGCATTTATGGTTACTTCTATTACCGACAACGGGATGCTCCGCTTTCAAACATTAGGTGGCTGGTGGAATCAGGTTATGCTAGCGCAACGTGTTGAAGTATTTACTAAAAATGGTGCGATTCCTGGTGTGATTTCATCAATACCTCCACATTTACTAACAGATGCTGAACGTTCTAAACCGATGGATATTAAAAATATGCTAATAGATGTTGGTGCAGACAATAAAGAGGATGCTATTGCACTTGGCGTTCGTCCGGGTCAATCAATTATCCCTGTCTGCCCATTTACACCAATGGCTAATCCGAAGAAAATTATGGCGAAAGCTTGGGATAACCGCTATGGCTGTGGATTGGCAATTGAATTGATGAAAGAAGTAAAGGATGAAAAGCTAGCCTCGCATTTATATTCAGGCGCGAATGTAATGGAAGAAGTTGGTCTGCGTGGTGCTCAAGTATCCGCAAATATGATTAAACCAGATTTATTTTTTGCTCTAGATGCTTCACCTGCAAATGATATGTCAGGAGAAAAAAATCAATTTGGTCAACTTGGAAAAGGTGCTTTATTGCGTATTTTGGACCGTACAATGGTCACACATCGAGGCATGCGTGAGTTCATTTTAGATACGGCTGAAACAAATCATATACCTTATCAATATTTTGTATCACAAGGTGGAACTGATGCAGGGCGTGTACACACAGCAAATGATGGTGTCCCAAGTGCAGTAATCGGTATTTGCTCACGCTATATTCATACGGCTGCATCAATTATTCATATTGATGACTATGCAGCTGCAAAAGCTTTAATTGTGGAACTAGTGAAAAAAGCAGATCGTTCGACATTAGAGACGATTCGCGCTAATGTGTAAAGTAACATCCGCCGGAGGTGCCTTTAGGGGCATCTTTTTCTATGAAAAGAAAGAGGGATTGGAAAAATGAAGATAGCTATTGGGACAACAAACAAAGCAAAAACAGAGGCAGTTGAAGTTATAGCTAGAAAATATTTTGATAAACCGATTTTTACTTATGTTAAGGCTGCTTCACAAGTATCTGAACAACCGATGACTCATGAAGAAACACGAATGGGAGCCATAAACCGTTCGAAAAATGCAATGAATGAGACGGGGGCTCAATTATCGTTTGGACTAGAGGGTGGAGTAACGGAAATTGGTGGTGTTATGTACGTATGTAACTGGGGAGCTCTTACAGTAACAAATGGCACAACTTATACAGCTGCTGGCGCACAAATTATATTACCAGAAGAAATTGCCCAGGAAATAAGAGCCGGGAAGGAACTTGGGCCAGTGATGGAGCAATATACACAACGTCTAGATATTCGACAAGGTGCGGGAGCTGTAGGTATTTTTACGCAAGGGTTAGTAAGTCGTCAGATGATGTTTGAGCATATTGTCTCGCTTCTTGTTGGTCAATATTTATTCACATTAGCACATGAGTAATGTTTTTGAATTAGTGATATTGGAACAGTGAAGTTGCAACTTTACATAAATTTTTTTAAAATAAATAAAAGTTAGCAATGAAAGGAAGAGAAATATGTCTCATACATGGCTACGAGCGGTAGGCTTAATGCTTTTACTGTTGGGACTTACTGGCTGTAATCAATCTGTTGATGAACAAATTAAAAATGGACTTCAAACAACAGACACTGTCTTTGCAGGAGAGCCAGAGAAGCACACAGATAGTATTGGGGATGTAGAATTATACTTACCTTCCAACTTTAAAGTTGAAGATAGTTCAGATGCATATAATATATTGGTAACTAAAGGAAAAGAGAGTTATGTTCTTTTCATCAATGATCGCGAAGATGCAGATAGTAAACTCTATTACAATTTATTAAAAGAGGATAGTTCAAAAAAGATAATTGAAGAAAATACGTATGAGAAGGATGGTATTTTCGGCTTTTCAGCTGTTTCAAAAACTGACAATGAAGACGAATATGAGCTTATTGTCAGTAGCGGTGGCGTAAAAATGACGACCATTTCTCCGGTAAAACATATTGAAGATAATTTACATGAGATGACGAAAATCGTTCATTCGGTTAAGATTAAGTAATTGGATAGTTTTGAACAGAACGGTTCACAAACATGTGAGCCGTTTTCTCTCATTCAGCATTTATTAGTCTACGAAAGATTTCGCCTTCTATAGTTGATGAGTTGAATGAGGGTGTAGATTCCTGAAGTAGAGGAACTCAGTCTAAGTACGCACGTCCTGTAGCAAATTATCTGCGCGAAAGTGTAGTACTAACGAAGCGACAGTTTCAATTACGCCGAGGCAATATTGATTTTAAAGAAAGGATGTGAGCTAGGTGAAACAAATTAAATCAGAACAACTTGTGTCCCTATTAAAGCAACAATTAAATGAGGAAACGTTTGATTTTGAATTTGACAAAAAGTACGATAAATTACGTTTAAATCATAAAAAGATTGGTAAAGGGATGGAGCTATCTCTACCAGGTATTTTAGCAAAATATAATGACAAGCAAGGGGCTGCAATCGATGAAGTTGTTTATACAATCGAGCAAACCTTTAATGCTATGGAGCAAGAGATGGAACAAGGATTTCAAGCTACTTCGCAAATTTATCCCGTTATTCGCGCAACATCCTACCCTCAAGCCTCGAAGGAGGGGCATGCATTCATCACGACTGAACATACAGCTGAAACACGTATTTTTTATGCGCTTGATTTAGGAAAAACCTATCGTTTTATTGATGAATCCATGTTAGAGGTACTACAATTAACAGTAGAGCAAATTCGTGAAATGGCACGATTTTCTGTAAAGCAACTACCAACAATTTATAAGAAAGATGAAGTTGCAGGGAATATTTTTTATTTTGTTAATGCTAATGATGGCTACGATGCAAGTCGCATTTTAAATGAAAACTTTTTGAAAGACATGCAGACTAAAATTGAGGGCGATATGACGTTATCTGTGCCACATCAGGACGTATTAATAGTAGGTGATATTCGGAATGAAACAGGGTATGATGTATTAGCACAGATGACGATGCATTTCTTCGCTGTCGGTACCGTACCGATTACGTCATTATCTTTTATTTATGAAGATGGGGAGTTAGAACCAATCTTTATATTAGCAAAAAACAGAGTTAAAAAGGAGCAAGAGAAACAATGAATGTATTTTACAACAAAGAGCATGTAGGAGATGTATTGCTAGTACAATTAGCAACAGAATCAATCGTGAAAACAGAGGTAGAACGTGCAGGCGATATCGCTATTTTAAAGGAAGCACAGACAGGAGAAATAAAAGCATTTAATTTATTTAATGCCAGCAGCTATATACAAACTGATGCTAAAGGTTTAGTTGAAGTTACTCCAGAATTAGTTGCACAGCTAGAGGCAGCTATTGCAAAAAATGGCGCTGAAATTAGTCTTGATGTAGATTTTTCTCCAAAATTTGTTGTGGGTTATGTAGAAACTAAGGACAAGCATCCAAATGCTGATAAACTAAGCATTTGTTCTGTAAACGTTGGTGAGGAGACATTACAAATTGTATGTGGTGCGCCTAATGTTGAAGCAGGTCAAAAAGTTGTCGTGGCAAAAATCGGTGCAGTGATGCCTTCGGGTATGCTTATTAAAGAAGGTAATTTACGAGGTGTTGATTCATACGGTATGTTATGTTCAGCACGTGAATTAGCAATACCAAATGCACCTTCTGAAAAAGGAATTTTAGTATTACCAGAAGATGAAGTAATTGGTAGTGCGTTTGAAACGCCAACTAGATAAAATATAATTAAAATCGTTATGCTACTAATATGCTAGTAACATAACGATTTTTTTGTCTAGAATGAGCCTCTATATGCAAGTTTCTATCACATTTTTATGGTATGCTTTTTGTTATAGACATTGAATTTGTTTTTGAAATGACATAGACGATGCTATAAATGAAGTGTAATAGAAATGAGTGAATAATGTGAATTGGTTTAAAAAGCAAATAAATAAATTTGTAAATAAAGATGACAATGAATACGAATATGAGGAATTTTATGAAGACTATGAAGAAGAACAATCTGAGCAGCTGCACTCATTTAAAGAAGCACCTGGATCACAGCAAAAAACTTTTCGTTTTCCGTTAATTGAGGATGAGGAGTTTTCAGCTTCACCATCAACAACATCATCAAAAGAAGCATTCAATCAAATGGAGGATGCTAATTACGGACAAATTGAAGATTTATCTCTGCCGAAGCATTTAAATAATCATATTGTGGATTCGAGTGTTTATGATATTGAGGTTTCAGGAATTCGAGATTTATTAGCAAATCGTACGAAGCGAACTGGTAGAACGACAGTTACACGAAGTCAGTCTGAACAAACGAATCGGACAAGAGCAAGTCTTGTTTTTCGAGATGCACAAAATGAACCACCTATTACTCCTAAAGAAACTAATAATTCACCAGAAAAGACAGTTGAACGTGATTTAGCTGCTAATCACAAGCGCTTTGTACCAAGTGATGTCCCATCACCGGTTTATGGTTTTTCTAAGCCGAGCCCAATTGAGCAATTATTAGAGAAGCGGAAGGAAGAGCATGACAAGAAAGAGTCTGCAATACCTACAGCAACTAAGACTTTAAAAGAAGCGACAACAAATGAGGCTATTGAAAATATACTAAAAGAAAAAGAGCCTATGAGCACAGTTCAGAAAGAAGAACCTGAACAGCTTGAAGTCCATGAAAAAATTGAAGCACCAATAAAGCAACCGATTACTTTTGATGAAAAATTTACAGATGAAACGAACCAGCCTAGTGATGAAACGAACACGGAATTACCTGCACTGCAAACAACTTCCTTTGCCGTAGAATTTGAAGATCAAGTGAAAGAGGCCGTTCAGCACGAGCTGAATGGTGAACAACTTTCAGAGAATCAATCAGAAATTCATGTAAAAGAAGTAGTTGTAGAACAAGTGCAAATAGAAAATTCTACCATCCATATTGGGGAAGTTACAGTAATCCAGCCGCCAACAACTGAAGCTGGTGAGCAAGAGGTGTTAGAAGAGAAATCTGTAGAAGAAGCCAAGCATGAAAAAAGCGGTATTCCTTTTAATGTCCTAATGCTTAAAACAGATAAAGAGAAATGGAGAATACAACAGCAATTTAAAAATACGAAGCCAACCACAACAATTGTTGAAGAGGCCCAAAAAGCTCGAGAAGTCCAAGAAGTCCAAAAAGCTCAAGAAGTCCAAGAAGTTCAAAAAGCTCAAGAAGTCCAAGAAGTCCAAGAAGTCCAAAAAGCTCAAGAAGTCCAAGAAGCTCAAGAAGCTCAAGAAGCTCAAGAAGCTCAAGAAGCTCAAGAAGCTCAAGAAGCTCAAGAAGCTCAAGAAGCTCAAGAAGCTCAAGAAGCTCAAGAAGCTCAAGAAGCTCAAGAAGCTCAAGAAGCTCAAGAAGCTCAAGAAGCTCAAGAAGCTCAAGAAGCTCAAGAAGCTCAAGAAGCTCAAGAAGCTCAAGAAGCTCAAGAAGCTCAAGAAGCTCAAGAAGCTCAAGAAGCCCAAGAAGCCCAAAAAGCTCAAGAAGTCCAAAAAGCTCAAGAAGTCCAAGAAGTCCAAGAAGCTCAAGAAGTCCAAGAAGTCCAAGAAGCTCAAGAAGTCCAAGAAGCTCAAGAAGCTCAAGAAGCTCAAGAAGCCCAAAAAGCCCAAGAAGTCCAAGAGGCCCAAAAAGCTCAAGAAGTCCAAGAAGCCCAAGAGCCTTCTTCTGAACTTATTCATTTGGATGTAGAACAGAGATTAATACCATCCAAGAAAGAAGAAAATAAAAATCCTTTATCTTCAGAGATTGGTGAGTTAGAGATGGACAATGAAACAGCACCGCAATCGACGAAGGAAAACGAAGCTATTATTCAAAATACTGCACCAATCAATGCTGCAACAGAGAGTGTTTCAGTTATTACTATGTCACCAGTAGCAACAATGTCTAGCGTTTCGACATTAGAAAAGAAAGTACTAGACATTGAGAGTTCTGACGAAATTTCAGCAACTACCGAAATGGAAACAGACGCAACTATTGAACAGGAGCTTCCTACAAACAACATAGAGATTTCTGAGAAGGATTCTAATGGCACAGGTGAATATCCAGAGCGACCTTCCAAATCAGATGAAACATTAGTAGAGAATCAAGTAATGGAGGATCCTCAAAAACCTGTTCATGTGTATCAAAAACCAAATGATGAGTTTTTAGAGCCGCCTGAGGAAAAAACACAGGATACTGAGTGGATGGAGCAACAGGGTGATACATTGGTTGAAGCTTTGTCTTACTTCCAAGTCTCAGCTCAAATAGAATCTATTATGCAAGGACCAGCCGTGACACAATTTGAAATAACAGTGAGTCATGGTACGAAGGTTAGCAAAATCCGTAATTTAGCAGATGATTTGAAACTTGCGTTGGCAGCGAAAGATATCCGCATCCAAGCTCCGATTCCTGGGAAGAGCTCAATTGGCATTGAGATACCGAACCGTGTATCTCGCGCAGTTCGACTATCAGAAGTGACAAATAGTGCTTCTTTCCTCGAGTCAGATTCACCGTTAGAAGCAGCGTTGGGTCTGGATTTAACAGGGAAGCCTGTAACCATTGATTTGCGAAAAATGCCACATGGCTTAATTGCTGGAGCTACAGGTTCTGGTAAATCAGTTTGTATCAATTCACTTTTGGTTAGTTTGCTATATAAAGCTGCACCACATGAATTAAAGCTGATGCTTATTGATCCTAAAATGGTAGAGTTAGCACCGTTTAATCATATCCCACATTTAGTTAGTCCGGTCATCACAGATGTTAAGGCTGCTACTGCTGCACTCAAATGGGCAGTGGAGGAAATGGAGCGTCGTTATCAGTTATTTGCTCATGTAGGTGCACGTGATATTACACGTTATAATGCAATCGCGGATAAAAATAATGAACATAGCTTAAAATTACCGTATATTCTAATTGTCATTGATGAATTAGCAGATTTAATGATGATGTCTCCTGCAGATGTAGAAGAAGCGATCTGTCGTATTGCACAAAAAGCGCGTGCTTGTGGTATCCATTTAATTGTTGCAACTCAAAGACCGTCTGTTGACGTTATTACAGGGCTTATTAAATCAAATATTCCTACACGTATTGCCTTTGCGGTATCATCACAAATAGACTCACGTACTATTTTAGATGGGCAAGGCGCAGAAAGATTACTTGGACGAGGCGATATGTTATATTTAGGTAATGGTATGTCTGCCCCAGTGCGTTTGCAGGGGACATTTGTGACAGATGATGAAATTGAAGCAATTATTGATCATGTTCGTGAGCAAGGAGAGCCGGATTATATATTTGATCAAGAGGAACTTTTGAAGAAAACGGAAGTTTCAGCTGAGCAAGATGATCTGTTTGAGGATGTCTGCCGATTTGTGTATGAACAGGGAGGAGCATCGACTTCCTTGGTTCAGCGAAAATATCATATTGGCTATAATCGTGCTGCTCGTTTAATCGATATGTTAGAGTCTCATGGCTTTGTGTCTGAGGCAAGAGGAAGTAAACCACGAGAAAGCTACATTACGGAAGAAGATTTAATTGCTATGTTTGAATAATAATTGCATTGTTTTCGTATAGATTATCTTTTTTACGTCAAATTTCGTATTTTTAGAAAAGTTACACATTTATCCTTGTGCATAAATAGTGCTATAATAGACAAGATGTGTTGATTAGTACGTATTTTTTAACACTTGAAAAGGTATTAATACCTAATAATAAGTAAAAGATACGATACACCTAATAGATGATAGAAGGGATATTGAATTCCCGGGGGGTTTAATTAATGACAGTTTTTCATTTCACAGGCATTAAAGGTTCTGGCATGAGTTCACTTGCACAAATCTTATTTGATGCTGGTGAACAAGTACAGGGCTCAGATGTTGATAAATATTTCTTCACGGAGCAACCGTTACGTGAACGTAATATTCCAATTTTTACATTTAATGCAGATAATATTAAAGAAGGTATGACAATTATTGCAGGGAACGCATTTCCTGATGACCATCCCGAATTAGAACGTGCTCGTCAAATCGGTGTAGAAATTGTTCGCTACCATAAATTTTTAGGTGAATATATCGGTAATTATACGTCGATTGCTATTACTGGTGCACATGGTAAAACATCTACGACAGGCTTAATGTCGCATGTTGTAGGAGGTTATAAACCAACCTCATATTTAATCGGTGATGGAACAGGAGCTGGGCATGAAAATGCTGACTTCTTTGTAATGGAGGCATGTGAATACCGTCGACACTTTTTAGCTTACAATCCCGATTACGCTGTAATGACTAATATTGATTTTGACCATCCAGACTACTTTGCAAACATAGAGGATGTTTATTCAGCCTTTCAATCATTAGCATTACAGGTTAAAAAAGCAATTATTGCTTGTGGTGATGATGAACAGCTACAACGTATTCAAGCAAAGGTACCGGTTGTATATTATGGCTTTGGAGCTGAAAATGATTTTGAGGCTCGTAATGTTGAAAAAACAACAGAGGGTACAAAATTTGATGTATTTGTTCGCAATGAATTTTATAGTACATTCTTTATCCCATTGTTTGGAGATCATGCGGTATTAAATACATTATCGGTTATTACACTTTGCGAGTACGAAGGAATATCACCAGACATTATCCAAGAACGTTTAATCACTTATAAAGGTGTGAAAAGACGTTTTACAGAAACGGATATTGGAAATAATGTTTTAATAGACGACTATGCACATCATCCAACTGAAATACGTGCAACGATTCAATCGGCACGACAAAAATTTCCAGATCGTGAGCTAGTAGCTATTTTCCAACCACATACATTTACACGTACGCAAGCTTTTTTACAGGATTTTGCAGATAGTCTAAGTCTTGCAGATACAGCCTACTTATGTGATATATTTGGTTCTGCAAGGGAAACACAAGGTGCACTTTCAATCCAAGATTTAGCATCTTTAATTGAAGGTAGTGCAGTGATTACTACTGAAGGAATTGAAGTACTTACAAAGCATGAGCGCGCAGTATTTTTATTTATGGGTGCTGGAGATGTTCACAAATTCCAAGATGCCTTTGAAAACGTGCTAAAAAACAACGAAACAGCTTAGTCCGTAAGGAATAAGCTGTTTTTTCTCAAAAATGAGGAGGAAATTAGTTTTTTTTGTCGAAGATATGGAAAGGAATAGTAAAGAGAATTTTTACTTCCGGGAGGTCTAGTTATGGAAATTATTTTGTATATTGCAGCAATCATTGCAGCAATCGGGTTTTTAATTTTATGTGTGAGCGTCGGCATGACATTATTTTCGCTCAAATCAATTCTTAACAGCTTAGCTGGGACATTATCAGGTATTGAGGGACAAATGGAGGGTATTACACGCGAAACGACTTCCTTGCTATCCAAAACAAATAGCTTAGCAGAGGATATTCAAGAAAAATCTGAGCAGTTAAATTCCGTTGTTCATGCAGTCAAGGGCATTGGTGACTCTGTGAACGGTCTAAATACGTCTGTACAGCAAATCACTTCTTCGATTTCCAAAAGTGTAGAACACAATGAAGAAAAAATTGCACAGGTTGTTCAGTGGAGCAATGTCGCAATGGGTATTGCTGATAAGTGGAAGAAGCGTAAAATCATCGATCAGGCACATGACATGGGTCAAGAAGATCTTTACTCTTTTGAACCAGAGCAGTCGGAAAAATCGAAAAGAAGATGGGGCCGTAAAAAGTGATTATTATTCGGTAGACATTGAATGTCAACTGAATAAAAATAAAGTCTTAGGCATAAGTTGAAGATGCATCCGCGAAAGCAGATGGACAACCAGTCTAGGCAAATTAGATTATTTTATGGGGAGGAATTGTTGCATGACAACTCAAAAGCCAAATTTTAATGAAGTGAAGGAACAACAACTTGAAAGTTCATTGCCTCAGCTTTATCATCCGCAAGAATCGATTTATGAAGAGGAGCGTGTGAACATGAAAGATTTTGTTATTGGCGCATTAGTTGGGGGTATAGTAGGTGCAGCTGCAGGCTTATTATTAGCTCCAAAATCAGGAAAAGATTTACGTAGCGATGTAGCAGTACAAGCTGTTAACTTTAAGGATAAGAGTGCAGATTTCTCGACAACTGCAAAAGATAAAACGGTTCAATTATCTAAACAACTTCAAGAGCAATCTACACAATTAGTAGAGAAAGTTAAAACATTAAAATCAGCAAAGGCACCAACTGTTTTTGATGATGGTACTGTTTCTTTCGAGGGTGAAGAGCCACTAGGGGATTTCATTCCTAGCGAAGAGCCTAAAGCAGAGGATGCTAGTGAAAAAAAAGTGCAAGCTGATGAAAAAAGTGAAGAAGTTCGCGCTTAATGCATGAGCGATAAAGAAGGGATCCAATACGTCTTTCCAATGACGTATTGGATCCCTTTTCGTTTTTTTAGTGAGATATAGACGCTTCTTCTAGTAAAATTTCTAATTTATCCCCTCCGAAAATCTCCATATCAAAGCTTGCCGGTTGACCATTTCGTAAAATTGTAAAGTTACCTTTAAATGTAGTAGGTAGTTGCCAATTGGAGAAGCGGAATACATCTTGGTAAATCCAACGACTTCGGTCTTTTTCTTTAAATGAAAGGGTTGCTCCATTTGGTGTTGTTGAAAGTGGTGATACGACTACTTGATTAACGAGTACTTCGTTTGCCATCTTCTTTAGCTCCAACACCTCATTTTGGAAATGTATGATGATGTTATCCTCAAGTAAAACATTCATTTGATCAGCAATACGTTGAACAGTTGGTAATGTTTGTTGCTGAAATGTAATAACATCACCATCTTGTACAGCATATGTCATTTTAGAAGGTTTACCATTAATCATTAATTGCGCTGAAAACTCTGGTAAATAAAGTGGCTTTCCGTCTACTTGAATATAAAATGACTCAAATTGTTTTAATAACTCCCAATTATTTGTGTTTTTAAATACATCCTCTACTGTTTCAGCTATTTCAAACTTAACAACATCTCGATCATTAATTGTACTATCTAGAGATGCATAGGAACCATTAACAGTAATTTGTGGTTCAATTACATATTTTGTGTGTTGAATCGTGACTGTTTTGATGGCAGCATCATCTACAATATCTCTTACTGTAGCAGTAGCTTGCTGACCGTCTTGGCCTTCAATTAACTGGATGGCATCGCCTGTTTTAATCATCGTTTTAGTAGATGCCTGATGCCCATTTACTAAAATTTCCGCCGGTTGACCGTGACCACCAGGGATGAAAATATCGTGTCCATTTACACTCACTGATAATCCATGTCCAGGTTTACCATATAATTGTTTTGCTCGAATATTGGCTGCTAAAAATGCATCGGCAACGGTCATTTCCTTTAATTCAAAAAGGCGAACTACTTGTTCATTGACAGTTAGACTCATATATTGAATGGGCATTTTTTTTGCTGCAATGGCAATACCGATTGGTGTAACCAATTCAGGCGATGCTTTAATATGTTCTTCTTTCGTTAAGTTTTGAATGGCATCAATCCCTCGAACGGCAATACGATTTGCTGGTAAATCTAGTACTAGTCCAAGTTCAGTCGTAAGGTTGGGTGTTAAGCTTCCTCCACCAACCAGCATGACCGCCTTAGGAGCTGTACGATTATTAAGGCGTAAAATTTCTTCCCCAATGGCTTTTGCAAGTTGTTTGACAGCAAGATCAATTGCTTGAAAAACTTCTTCTTTCGGATAATATTGATCAAAGCCTAAAATATCTTGAATTAAAATTTCTTCTTCTGTTTGCAGTTGACGTTTCACTTTTTCAGCAACAGGGAAGTCGAGTAAATAGTGGTCGCTTAAAGCCTCTGTTATTTCATCACCAGCTGTTGGCACCATACCATAGGCGACAACAGTACTTTTATCAGTAATGGCAATATCGGAAGTCCCAGCTCCAATATCAACAAGTGCAACATTTAAACGGCGCATAGTAGGCGGGATCAGGACATTAATAGCGGCAATAGGTTCTAACGTTAGTGCATCCATTTCTAAATCCGCGCGTTTAAGAGCCGCAATTAGTGATTCTACGACAACTCGAGGCAGGAACGTAGCAATAACTTCAATTTGTGCCTCATCACCTTGCTGATCGAGTAGGCTACCAATTTCTTCACCATCTAATCGATAATATAGAACTGAATAACCAACACAATAATAGTGGCTTATTTTGGTATCCTCTTTATGTTGTAGAAGTTGTTGCTGTGCCTGTTGAACAGCTTGTAGTTCTAAACGACTTATATCCTCTTCTGTAAAGATTGGCCGACTACGTATATTGATTGTCACGCTTGCTTGTTCTGTTTTTAATGAGCGACCAGCCGCAGCGACACTCACTTTTGTTAAAGGACCGTGCTTCTCTTCAAGTTCATGTTTAATTTCATTGATTAAATCTGCCACATACATGACATTATGTATTTGACCATCAACCATGGCGCGTTCTTTATGTTCTTTTATTAAGATGTCTTCCACGTGAAAGCGGTCATTATCTTCAGTTAAAATAATGCCCACTACAGAACGTGTACCGATATCAAGTGCAAATAATTTTGAACTCAAAATACTCGCTTCCTTTCTCGAAATATGTTAATATAATTTAGCGAGTTGAAGCGCTAAATTAAAAATGCGTGACATTCTGTACAACATTGATTATAATGATGCTAATATCTAAAAATGTAACATACATTTCAGAGTTCTGAAAGTGTCTGTCATGAGGAGAGGGGAAAGAAGCATGAGCCAAAAAGATTTAGAAAGTTTACGTAGTCAAATAGACGACTTAAACTTAGAAATTCTTCGTCTAATTAACGAACGAGCAACTGTAGTTGATGAAATCGGTAAGATTAAAGAAAAACAAGGTGTGAATCGTTATGATCCATTACGTGAACGACACATGCTTGATCTCATCAAAGAACACAATCAAGGTCCGTTAAATCAAATGACGGTTGATTATATATTTAAGCAAATCTTTAAAACAGCTTTAAAACAACTTGAAGCAGATAAGAAGAAAGAGTTACTTGTATCTCGTAAAAAGAAATCAGAAGATACTGTCATTAATGTGAATGGTGAGCTAATTGGCCAAGGAAAACCATCTTTCGTATTTGGACCTTGTGCTGTAGAATCATACGAGCAAGTAGCAGCAGTAGCAGCATCTATTAAAGCAAAAGGTGAAAAATTAATACGTGGCGGTGCGTATAAACCACGTACTTCTCCATATGACTTCCAAGGTCTTGGATTAGAAGGCCTGAAAATTTTAAAACGTGTGTCAGAGGAATACGGTTTAGCCGTTATTACGGAAATTGTTACACCAAGTCATTTAGAGGAAGCATTGGATTATATCGATGTTATCCAAATTGGTGCACGTAATATGCAAAACTTCGAATTATTAAAAGCGGCTGGTGCTGCAAACAAACCTGTCCTTTTAAAACGAGGCTTAGCAGCGACAATTGATGAATTCATTCACGCAGCAGAATACATTATGTCTAAAGGGAATGAGAACATTATTCTTTGTGAACGTGGTATCCGTACTTACGAAAAAGCAACTCGTAACACATTAGATATTTCTGCCGTACCAATTTTAAAACAAGAAACGCATTTACCAGTATTTGTAGACGTTACGCATTCAACAGGTCGTCGTGATTTACTATTACCATGTGCTAAGGCGGCAATCGCAATTGGAGCTGATGGCGTCATGGCAGAGGTGCATCCAGATCCGTCTGTAGCACTATCTGACTCACAACAACAAATGGATATTCCAACATTTGATGCTTTCTACGAAACATTACAAAATTTCATGAAGAACTATGAAATCCATGCTTAATTGTTTTGATAAAAACCGCTTGCTTAATTAGTAGCAGGCGGTTTTTTACTATATATCGTGACAAAATAATGTCTAGAATAATACTATTTGTACTTGGTTTTTCTTTTCATATACTTACTTCTTCTTGAAAAGATTATAAAAATTATCGTATTATAAGGCTATAAAAGGAAAAAGGGAGGCACGTGCGATGACTGTTACAATTTATGATGTTGCAAGAGAAGCAAATGTTTCTATGGCAACAGTCTCTCGTGTAGTCAATGGCAATCAAAACGTAAAGCCAGCAACACGAAAAAAAGTATTAGAAGTAATTGAACGATTAGAGTATCGTCCAAACGCAGTAGCGCGAGGATTAGCAAGTAAGAAAACAACAACAGTTGGCGTGATTATCCCAGATATTGCAAATAATGTTTATGCGGAGCTGGCACGTGGTGTAGAGGATATTGCAACAATGTATCGTTACAATATTATTTTAGCCAACTCAGATCAACATGAAGATAAAGAGCTACAGCTACTGGATACAATGCTGGGAAAACAGGTTGACGGTATTGTTATGATGAGTGATGAAGTAACGGAGAAAATGCAACAAACTATGGATCATTCACCTGTACCGATTGTGCTTGCAGGTTCAGTAGATGAATCACAAACCATCGCGACTGTGAATATTGATTATTACCAAGCAGCTTATGAGGCGATTACTTTGCTCATTCAAAACGGGCATAAGAGAATCGGCTTTGTAACAGGTCCGCTTACTTATACTATTAATGGAAAATTCAAACTTGAAGCTTATAAAAAAGCCTTACAAGCTGCAGGTTTACCTATAGATGTATCACTAATTGCTGGAGAAGAATCGAGCTATGATATGGGCTTAGAGGCGTGGGAAACATTATCCTCACTTGAAAATCCGCCAACTGCTTATTTTGCAGGTAGTGATGAATTGGCAATCGGGCTGATTCATGGTGCACAGGATGTAGGAAAAAATGTACCTGAGGATATTGAAGTGATCAGCTTTGAGAATTCAAAATTAGCACGTATGGTACGTCCACAGCTTACAAGTGTAGCGCTACCGTTGTACGATATCGGAGCTGTTGCAATGCGCTTACTAACTAAATTGATGAGCAAAGAGCCTGTTGAGGACAAAGCAGTAATTTTACCTCATCGCATTGAACATCGACAATCTGTCAAAAGTAAATAATGGTACTTAACACGTAAATCAGTCGATGATTTACGTGTTTTTTATGTAGACGGATAGGTGATTGAAAACAAATAAAAAAGCCCCACGAAAATCGTGAGGCGTAAAATTAAGCGCGTTTTTCAGTGCGAATAATATGTAGCGCTTTGGCAAGCATTTGCGCATTTTTTTCTTCAATCTCAGTTTTTCGAGGGATTGGCTCATACAAGGGATTTGGATCCTCCCAAGTTGGAATAAAAGGCACTGGTGCTTCAGCCTGCCAACGATCTATCCATGCTTGAGGGAGAGGTCCTGTCGGTAATTGCTGATCGGTCATTTCAAGCCATAGCATAGACCACGCACGAGGCACCACACGCCAAATATCGTAGCCTCCACCACCGACAGCAATCCATTTACCGTCGCAATATTCATGTGCTAATTTATGCGCAAGCTTTGGGATTTCTCTATAAATATTCATTGTTCCATATAAATGAGTTAATGGATCGAAAAAATGTGCATCTGCGCCGTTTTGTGTTAGTACAACATCTGGCTTGAAGAATTCAAAGACTTCTCGCATAGCCTTTTCATATATTTCTAGGAAACTCTCATCTTCTGTAAAAGCATCAATTGGAAAATTAAAAGAAGTGCCATAGCCTTGCCCATTTCCACGTTCTGTAATATTACCAGTTCCGGGGAAAAGGTAGCGACCCGTTTCATGAATAGACAATGTACAAACATCTGGGTCTTCATAAAAGCTCCATTGTACACCATCTCCATGATGGGCATCCGTATCCACATAAAGTACACGAGCTTTGTATTTTTCCTGCAAATAGCGAATAGCTACTGTACTATCGTTGTAAATACAAAAACCTGATGCACGACCACGGAAGCCATGATGTAGCCCTCCGCCTAGATTGAGGGCGTGCTCGGCTTTGCCTTGCATAACATAATCGACAGCTGTTAGCGTTCCGCCAACAAGCTGTGCGCTTGCTTCGTGCATGTTTTCGAAAATGGGTGTATCTTCGGTACCTATGCCGTAGCTTTCGCATTGTGCCTCTGAAAGCTCACCGTGCCCTGCTCTTTTAACGATATCAATATATTTTGGATCATGTGCTAGCAAAAGCTCTTCCTCCGTAGCGACACGAGCTGGAACGATATCTAAATCATGAAGAGCGTCTATATTTTTTAACAAATCCATTGTAAGCGTCAAGCGTTTATGATTGAAAGGATGGGTATCTGAAAATTTATATCCGAGTTGCTCTGGCGAGTATACAAATACTGCTTTTTTCATTGTAACGAAACACCTGGTAAGTTAGGCCATAATACATCAAAGCCTTCTTTACGAAGATTTTCAATCATGGCGAGTGGATTCAGTGTTTTTACTCGGATGCTTAGAATTTTATTTTGGGCATTTTCAGAGTCAGGATAAACTAGGACGCTTTGGACATTTACATGATGTTCATGAAAAATCTTTGTAATCTCAAATAATATTCCTGGCGTATCGGATACGCGAATTTCAATTTTTGAGCCAGGGTCAGTGGCACCAGTTAACTCTATATATGTATAGAGTAAATCTGTGGTAGTCACAATTCCAACTAATTTCCCTCCAGTGACAATGGGTAAGCAGCCTATTTTGGATTCATAAAAAGTAAGAGCCACTTCTTCTACAAAATCAAGTGGATGGCCGACAAGTGGATTTTTAACCATAATTTCTTCCACTTTTGCATTAAAAACTGGAGAATTTGGTTCATCCCGTAATGAGGAAGGTAAAGCCTCTTTAATATCTCGTTCAGTAATAACCCCAAGAACGTGATGTTCCTCGTCTACAACTGGCACATGACGTACTTTTTTCTCGCGCATTAACTTAAGCGCTTCAAATACTGTATTTGTCGGAGCCAGCGTGTAGGGCTCATCATTCATAATTTCTTCTACGATCATATACTCAATCCCCTTTGTGTTGGTTTAATACATGAAGCGATTTCTAAAACGAAGTCTATCGAATCTTTCCATTGTCTCAGGAGGCACACGTTTTCCTTCGCGTGCCATCAGGCAGTTAGCAGGATGTGATGTAATTTCAGGATCATCTGTAGCAAAATATTCGAAGTCAGCGGAGCTCATCATTTTCTCCATCATTTTGCGATAATCCCAAACGTTTAAACCAGTCCCTTTTAAGTCCCAATGCCAATAATATTCGGTGGTGATAACAAGATAGTCTTCCATTTCATCTCCCGTAAAAGATACAGCTAGCAGTGCTTTACCAACACCTGTTCCACGATATTCTGGAATGACTTCAATGGCACCTAGCTCAATCATGTTATCAATTCGGTCTTCCGCCCATCGTTCTAATGGATCAGGGTATAGATAAGTGACGTAGCCTACAATGATATTTTCATTTCGGATAATAATAATTCGTCCTTCAGGAAGTCCTGCAATTTCTATAATGGCTTGTTGTTGTTGTTTTGGAGGTCTAAAAGCAACCAAACCTTCGTGGAATGAATACGTAGCTAATTTTTCTGGAGGTACAGGTCCTTCCACATACACAGTACCATGCTTTGTTTCCTTGGTGACAGAAAAAAAAGTTTTTTTATGTTCCATAATTACACCACCTGAGTTTAATGATTCCATTATAGCTGATTTCTTGCGGAAAAACGCTTATTTTTGCAAAATATACCTGTGTTTTTGGAAAAATAAAAATATTGAGACATTATTAGTAAATTCGTGTAAAATATATTTATATTGCATCTGTTATTTAACAGATGAATGTCGTGTGAATAATAATTGATTAATTTCACACCGCATAAACTGTTATATAACAATTGCTACATAACGTATTTGTCTTTAGAGAAGATAGCGAATTTTAAGGGGGAAAATAGTGAAATTAAGATTTGAAATTTGCTTACTAATGTTCTAAAGCGATAGCAAAGAAAGGGGTAGTTTCATGGGGATGAAAATGATGGAGAAGTTGGATGCTTTAATAGGGCAATACAATTTGCCTGATTATGAGGAAGCAGCAGCGGTACATGATTGGACAGAGACAGAAAAGGGATTTAGTTGGTATGAAACAGGTCTTGTGAATATGGCGTATGAGGCAATCGATCGTCATACAGAGACGTATCGGAAAAACAAAGTTGCTCTTTATTTTAATGATGGTAAGCGTAAAGAGGCTTATTCTTTCAATGAAATGAAAAAGCTGACAAATAAAGCGGCAAATGTTTTTAAGACAGCAACAAATTTAGAAAAAGGGGATCGTTTATTTATTTTTATGCCACGGTCACCAGAGCTTTATTTTACATTATTAGGTGCATTGAAAATGGGCGTTATTGTGGGTCCGTTATTTGAGGCGTTTATGGAAGGTGCTGTTTATGACAGGTTGGTAGATAGTGAAGCGAAAGTACTGGTGACGACACCAGAGTTGCTTGAACGAGTACCTTTAGCAAAGCTACCGCATTTACAGCACGTCTTTTTAGTTGGATCTAATATAGAGGAAACATCACAAATTTTAGATTTCAATAAACGCCTGAAAGAGGCATCTTCTCAATTTGACATTGAATGGGTGGAGCGAGAGGATGGGATGATTCTTCATTATACTTCTGGATCAACTGGAGCACCAAAGGGCGTTTTACATGTCCATAACGCAATGCTTCAACAATATCAATCCACACAATGGGTACTAGATTTGCGTGAAGATGATATTTACTGGTGTACGGCTGATCCAGGATGGGTAACAGGCACAGCGTATGGCATTTTCGGTCCGTGGTTAAATGGTGTCACAATGCTAATTGTTGGGGGAAGATTCTCACCACAAGCTTGGTACCAAGCAATTGAAGATTATAGTGTAACAGTTTGGTATAGCGCACCAACAGCTTTCAGAATGTTAATGGGCGCTGGTAGTGGCATGCTTGAGAATTATGATTTATCTTCTTTACGCCACATTTTATCTGTTGGTGAGCCGTTAAATCCAGAAGTAATTCGTTGGGGTATTGATGAACTAGGTCACCGTATTCATGATACATGGTGGATGACGGAAACGGGTGCACATATGATTTGTAACTATCCTTCTATGGATATTAAGCCAGGATCTATGGGGAAACCATTACCTGGTATCCATGCGACGATTGTTGATGATGCTGGTAATGAAGTACCGCCTTTTACAATGGGGAATCTTGCTGTTCGCCGTGGGTGGCCGGCAATGATGCGTCAAATTTGGGGGAATCCAGAGCGATATGAATCTTATTTCTTAAAAGGAGAATGGTATGTATCTGGGGACTCAGCTTATATGGATGATGATGGCTATTTCTGGTTCCAGGGACGTGTGGATGATGTTATTATGACTGCTGGTGAGCGGGTAGGGCCTTTCGAGGTGGAAAGTAAACTACTAGAGCATCCTGATATAGTCGAAGCAGGGGTTATTGGGAAGCCAGACCCTGTACGAGGTGAAATTATTAAAGCTTTTGTATCATTACGTGAGGGTATTGAACCTTCTGATGTATTAATTGAGGATATTCGTAATTTTGTCAAGAAGGGCTTGTCTGCACACGCTGCGCCACGCGAAATCGAATTTAAGGATAAGCTACCAAAAACACGCAGTGGAAAGATTATGCGTCGTGTGTTAAAGGCATGGGAGTTAAATTTACCAACTGGCGATTTATCTACGTTGGAAGACTAATTTTTGTAGCGCGAATATAAAATAACGCTCTACATGTTGATATTTATACATCTGGTGTATAAAAAGAAGGCAGGGATTCATTCGATGAGTGAAAGAGTCCTTGCCTTCTTTTTTGAATTTATAGTGATAATTAATGATGGATTTGTACATGAGAAAATAAATTTGAAAATTATAAGAATAAATAAAAATTCAATTGACTTAATAAATATACAGACGTATACTAATTTTAACTTATTTCAGAGGTGAGTGTATTGAAAATAGGAATTGTAGGTGCAACCGGATATGGTGGATTAGAGCTTATTCGATTTTTACATAATCATAAAGCGGTGGAGCGGATCGATTTATTCACATCTTCAGAAGAAGGTGTAATTTTTTCTTCTAAGTTTGGTCATCTCGTTCATATTGCTGATACACCATTACAAAAAATTGATTATGGGGCTTTGGAGAAATTTGATGTTGTTTTTACAAGTACGCCTTCTGGGGTGACAAGTGAGCTATTACCTCCATTGGTAGGGAAAGGTCCTAAGTTAATAGACTTGTCTGGGGACTTCCGTTTAAAAGATCCACCAAGCTATGAAGAGTGGTACGGTAAAAAGGCGGCGCCACTGGATATCATTAGGCAAAGTGTTTATGGCTTAACTGAATGGAATGCAGAGCAGGTTCAACATGCATCTCTTATCGCAAACCCTGGGTGCTATCCAACAGCGGTTTTGCTGTCGTTGTTGCCATTGCTAAAAGAGCGATTGATTGATCCGAGCTTTTTAGTGATTGATGCGAAAAGTGGGATTTCGGGGGCTGGAAATAAGCCTTCGCAAACGACACATTTTAGTGAGGTGAATGAAAGCTTCTCCATCTATAAAACCAATACGCATCAGCATATACCAGAAATTGAACAGTCCATTGCAATGTTTGCCGGTGTCGATGCAACCATTTCCTTTAATACTCATTTAGTGCCAATGACACGAGGGATTTTATCGACCTCGTATGCGCCAGTTATGCCTGGTGTTACAGAGAAGCAGTTAGTAGCTTGTTTGCAGAATACTTATGAAAAGCATCCGTTCGTGCGAATTGTAACAGATATAAATAGTCTAGGAACAAACCGTGTTAAAGGTTCGAACTATTGTGATATTTTGGTGAAGGTAGATAGCCGTACAAATCGTGCCACAATTGTTGGGGTCATCGATAATTTGGTCAAAGGGGCAGCGGGGCAAGCGATTCAAAATATGAACGTTCAATTTGATTTACCTCAAACGACAGGACTAGATGTCGTTCCATTCTTTATTTAACTTCTTTCAGCGAATCTTTTATGTAGCGAGAGCAGAACGTCAGCTACTATTATATGCCAAGGAAAATTGATTAACTAAGGAGGAATTATTTATGACATTAATAGCATCAACGAGTATTATGAAAAAATTGTCAATTAAAAATATTGTTTCACCAAAGGGTTTTAAAGCTGCAGGTTTACATTGTGGATTAAAGCATAAGAAAAAAGATTTAGCTGTGTTAGTCAGTGAAGTACCAGCAAGTGTTGCAGGTGTATTTACAACGAACGCAGTTCAGGCAGCGCCATTAAAAGTAACGAAAGAGGTTGTGTACGCAACGAAGAAAATGCAGGCGATGATTGTTAATTCCGGAAATGCTAATGCGTGTACAGGGACGCAGGGTGTAAAGGATGCACTAACAATGCAGTCCCTAATGGCAGAAAAGCTTGGCATAGAGGCGAGTCTAGTAGGGGTTTGCTCAACAGGTGTCATCGGTGAAATTATGAATATGGAGCCAGTGGCAAATGGGATTATTCAGTTAGAGCCTATGGATAATTTAGAAAGTGCTATTGATTTTGCACAAGCAATCATGACAACAGATACTGTGATGAAAAACACAAGTTATAGTACGACAATTGACGGTAAAGAGGTAATTATCGCTGGGGTTGCTAAAGGTTCAGGTATGATTGAACCGAATATGGCAACGATGCTTGGCTTTATTACGACAGATGCAAATATCGAATCAGATATTTTACAGTATGCATTATCTGATATTACAAATCTCACTTTTAATGCAATCACAGTGGATGGAGATACATCTACAAATGACACAGTAGTTGTCATGGCAAACGGCTTAGCAGGAAATGAAGCTTTAACGCCTACCCATCCAGATTGGCAAAACTTTTACTATACTCTAAAAACAGTAGCACAAGATTTAGCAAAAATGATTGCCAAAGATGGTGAAGGGGCAACGAAACTGATTGAGGTTGAAGTAGAAGGGGCCATTTCGGATGAAGAGGCACGTAAAATTGCAAAAACGGTAGTAGGTTCACCGCTTGTGAAAACGGCAGTATTTGGCTGTGATGCGAACTGGGGGCGTATTATTGCTGCTGTAGGCTACAGTGGTGCAACAGTTAATCCAGATAAAATTACAATCCAAATTGGTGGCGCAACAATGGTCGAAAATGGTGAGCCCATCCCATTCTCAGAAGATGAGTTAATTCAAATTTTAAAAATGAATGAAGTGAAAATCTATGTGTCACTTGGTATGGGTGAGGGCAAGGGGCATGCTTGGGGATGTGATCTTACTTATGACTATGTTCAAATCAATGCATCATACCGCTCGTAAACGAATGGTCATTAAGCTTGGTGGAAGTACGTTAGAAGGCTTAAACGAGTCGTTTTATGAGAATTTTAAAAAGCTTCAAGATAGTGGTGTAGAGCTTATTATTACACACGGTGGTGGTCCGGCCATTAATCGTGAGCTTGCGGCGCGTGGGGTAGAATCACACGTTGTAAACGGTATTCGTGTAACGAGCGAAGCTGCAATTACTATTGTACAGTCAACGTTAATAGGAAAGGTCAATCCAGCTCTTGTTCATGAATTAACAACGGCGGGTATTGCTGCTATTGGTTTAAACGGTTTTGACGGGCAGTTACTTGTAGCGGATTATTTAGACAAAGATGTATACGGTTTTGTTGGTGAAGTAAAAGCTGTTAATACATCTTTATTAGAAGCATTAATTAGTGCGGGTATTGTACCAGTAATTGCTTGCGTTGGAGCAGATGAACATGGTCAGGCGTTAAACATTAATGGAGATACAGTAGCAAGTGAAATAGCACTAGCTATAGATGCAGATAGTTTATTGCTTGTTACGAATGTAAGTGGCATTCGAGTGAATGATGAGTATCAAACGAAAGCGACGTCTTTCTTAATCGATCAATGGATTGAGGAAGGTCATATTTATGGTGGTATGATACCTAAAGTTCAAGGGGCTCTTGAATGCTTAAGTGCAGGTATTCCATCAGTGCAAATTGTTGGCGATTCCCTAGTAGGTACGACGATTTTAGATTCACTCAGTAAAAGTCATTCCTCATTATAGATAAGGTTGCCGTTCTAGTGGCTTTGCGGTAGCAATATAGTTGTTTAGAGAGGATGGTTGAAGGTTTTAACTGTGGAAAATTATAGTAGGGGATGATAAAATGAGTGCTTTATTTGGAAACTATGGAAAACGCCGTGCCCAAATTGTCAAAGGGCAAGGAACCGTAGTAGAAGATGCTGCTGGGAAAAAATATTTAGATTTTACAAGTGGAATCGCTGTAGTGAGTCTTGGTCATGCCCATCCTGCGATTGTGAAGGCTATTCATGATCAAAGTGAAAAGCTTTGGCATATTTCTAATTTATTTGATATACCTGGTCAGGAGAAAGTTGCGCAAAAATTAGTAGTAAACACACATTTTTCTTATGCATTTTTCTGTAATAGTGGTGCGGAAGCGAATGAAGCGGCTATCAAGCTTGCGCGTAAGCATACAGGGAAAAATCATATGATTACATTTGAAAAATCTTTTCATGGGCGAACTTTTGGAGCGATGTCTGCAACAGGTCAGGGCAAGGTACATAATGGCTTCGGACCACTTGTTGAAAAATTTACGATTCTTCCTTTTAATGATGTGGCAGCGCTTGAAGCAACGATTGATGATTCTGTCGCAGCCATTATGTTGGAAATGATTCAAGGTGAGGGCGGTGTTAACAGCGTATCACCAGAATTCGCGGCAGCCATAGCGAAAGCCTGTGACGACAAAGGAATTTTACTGATTGTCGATGAGGTTCAAACAGGTATTGGACGAACAGGAACAAGATATGCTTATGAGCACACTGTATTAAAACCAAATATTGTAACATTGGCGAAGGGACTAGGTGGTGGTTTCCCTGTCGGCGGAATGCTTGGAACAGCTGAGCTATATGAAACATTTGGTCCTGGTACACATGGGACAACATTTGGTGGTAATCCGTTAGCGATGAGTGTTGCAGAAACCGTGCTTGATCATATCTTTGAACCGGCCTTTTTACAAAATGTACAGGAGCTTTCCACGTATTTTGTTAAGCAGTTGAAAGAAAATCTACCTTCTACGTATACGGTACAGGGTCAGGGCTTACTTCTTGGCATTGGCTGTGGTGATACTGAGGTAGCTTCGTATATAGCTGCGGCAGAGGAAAACGGCTTATTATTAGTTGGAGCAGGACCAAACGTTATTCGTCTATTACCTCCATTAACCGTGTCAAAAGAAGAAATCGATGAAGCAATAGCAATTTTAAAAACGATATTGCTATAGTGTCTGGACAATTAAATACGATAAAAAATGAATCTGCTAGACTTCCTTTTACAAGAAGTTTAGCAGATTTTTAATAGCTAATCAAAAAAGACTTATCACCATAACGTGTGGTTGATTTCCGTTCCAGCTGGGCGCTTTGTAGCTGTCGCTTCGCTTTCGCACAGATAAAACATTGCCGCTGTCGCTTCGCTTTCGCACAGATAAAACATTGCCGCTGTCGCTTCGCTTTCGCTACAGATAAAACATTTGCCGCTGACGCTTCGCTTTCGCACAGATGAAACATTTGCCGCTGACGCTTCGCTTTCGCGCAGATAAAACATTTGTTGCTGTCGCTTCGCTTTCGCACAGATGAAACATTTGTAGCTGACGCTTTGCTTTCGCTACAGATAAAACATTGCCGCTGACGCTTCGCTTTCGCGCAGATAAAACATTTGTTGCTGTCGCTTCGCTTTCGCACAGATAAAACATTTGCCGCTGACGCTTCGCTTTCGCGCAGAGCAGAGCTTCCTGGGGGCGTCCGATGAGCCGCTTGGGCCTATACGATGCAGGTCACGAAGGCGTTATCACAGGACGTGATGGTTTTAGCCTTCGTTCCTCTATCGCTGATCCCCAAGGAGTCGCCCAGCCTCCACTCCAATCAACTTACATGGTTTACGTTTTAACAAATGCCATCCGCAAACTATTGGGTAATTTAGTAAAATTTTATTTCAGCTCTTTTACTAATGTTTTTACTAGAGCAGGGAGCCAATCGTGAAGGTGACTAAATGTAAAGCCTGCAGCTTCTGCCTTTGCAGTTGACATATACCAATCTGCTGGAATTCCATATGGCGATTGCGACTGTTCATCGCCACCTACAAGTGAAATTTTTGCATGCTTCCCACTAGCTTCTTCAATAAGCCCCATTAAATCTTGTAACGAAATTGCATCCGTTGCTGTAGCGTTATAAGGTCCTTCAATAGGTGTAATGCCAGCAAAATATAAAAATGCAGCGGCTTCTTCATCGGTAATGAAACTCATCTTTGCTTCAATATTTGGGAATGAAATAGGCTGATCCTGTAAAATTCGTTCAACGTGAAAATGTAAACGGCGTGTATAGTCGTTCTCACCCATAACAATTGGGAAACGTACAGCGACGACGGGGAATGTAGCCTCTTTGAAAAGTACTGCCTCCGCTTGTCGTTTACCTTCACCATATGAAAAATCTTCACGCTCTCCCATTCGAATTTCATAATCGTAAGGATTAAAATCTTCTTCTGTTTTGACAGTGCTGTTTATGTCATAGGTTGAGAGAGTAGAGGTGAAAACAAGCTTTTTCGTTTTACCATCTAAAATTTTGCTTAGTTGATGAGCCTCATTTGGAGAATAGCAAATATTGTCATAGACAATATCCCATGTTGTACCTGATAGTGCTTGTGACAACGCATTAGCATCATCTCGATTAACAACTAGTTGCTTCACCTTTGTACCAAAAGGATTTCCACTTTGACCACGTGTTAAAATCGTTACATTATGCCTATTTTCAATACAAAGTTCAACAAGCTTTTTACCAAAAAAGCGAGTGCCTCCTAAAACTAAAATGTTCATATTTTTTCCACCCCTTCAAATTAGTAGTCCTCTTTATAATGACAAAAAAACAAGCTTACTACAATTCAAAATTGATTGTAGTAAGCTTGTTTATCTTTATTGGGTAGGAGGTGGAGTTGTATTTCCGTTGTCTCCTCCGTTAGAGCCATTCCCGTTATTCCCGGAGCCACTGCCGGTATTGGAGCCATCTCCGTTGTTCCCGGAGCCACTGCCACTATTTGAGCCGTCTCCGTTGTTCCCGGAGCCACTGCCATTGTTTGAGCCGTTTCCGTTATTCCCGGAGCCACTGCCATTATTCGAGTTGTTTCCGTTATTCCCGGAACCATTGCCGGTATTGGAGCCATCCCCATTACTACCACCGGAACCATTGCCATTTTCGGAGCCGTTTTCATTATTGTCCGAATCATTTTCGTTAGTAGGTGGAGTTGTTGGTGGCTTTTCTTGTTCGTCTTTTTCTTCAGGTTTTTTTTCACTTCCGCTGCCACCAGTAGAAACGACATTGGATTGCGGTGAAGTTAAACCTGTAATATCTACAGCGACAACAGCATAGGCTTGACCACTTGCTACCGTCATACTATGTGATGATTCAAGTACTGATCCGACAAGTGTCCTACCTCCATTTGTTACGTTATAGATCCGGTAACCGACTACATCATTTGAAGAGCCTGACCAAGATAACGTATTGCCATTAATTGAAGCGGATACTGCTCCAGGTGCATTACTGTCAGCTGGGAAATTAACAGCTGATACCGCTGAATTCGATAATGACGAATTTTTTGGTAATAGGCTAGCCGGATTACCGCCAAGTGGGCCTAGCATCCGTTTAATAAATGCCTGATTAATACCTGCACCACCTGCTTTTACAAATTCTCGTGGTGTACTAGGTAGTGCATTATATGTGTTACCCTTAATCGTAACTACACTAGAAGAAGCTAAGCTATCATCTGGCTGCGAAGGTAAAAATACTTTCGCATTAAACAAATCAGAGCGCACGAGACCAGCATTCGCACATGCTGCAGAAGGCGCTAAACCAGAAATACCACAGAATGATGCAGTCACAACGTTTTTAGGTGCCTTAAAGCTAGTATTAGGGTCAATTAATTGTGGATCTACATCATATACAGAATTCATCAATGTTCCCCATAGCTTGTTAATACGCACACTAGGTTGCTGATACGTATTGTTAAATGCATACAGTGATTGATTTTGATCATAACCCATCCATACTCCAAGAGAAACATTCGGGTTATAGCCGACTAACCAAACATCTTTATAGTTTTGTGATGTACCAGTTTTAGCAGCGAAGTCAGAAGAGAATTTTAGTGTATTTTTTGCAACTGTACCCGTTCCTTGTGATAACACATCTCGCATCATATCAGTCATGATATAAGATGTTTCAGGGCTGAATACTTGTACAGGTTCAACTTCGTGTTTATAGATGATATTCCCATCTTGGTCTTCAATTCTATCAATCATATAAGCGTCGATGAATTGTCCACCATTTGCAAAAGTTGAGTAGGCATTGGTGTTCTCTTCAACAGTAATACCTTCTTTTACTCCCCCAATCCCGGCCGCAATGTTTGTGAAGTCATCCGGTTGTAAGGTTGTAATCCCCATCTTTACTAAATAATCGGCAGGACGTCTGTTAAGAATATCATAATATAGACGTAAAGCAGATAAGTTCTGTGAATCAGCTAATGCCTCACGTGCAGGTATAAGTCCTCGTTCATCACTAGCAATATAGTTGCTCGGACTCCAATTACCAATAGAGAATTTTACGTCGACTAATGGGCTACCTGCACCGATTACACCGTATTCTATTGCAGGTGCATATACGAGTAAAGGCTTCATTGTTGAGCCATTTGAGCGTTTTGCCTGTGTTGCATAGTTATAACTTTTTAATTCAAAATCACGACCACCGACGAAGCTTAAAATACGTCCAGTAGTATTTTCGATTAAAACACTACCAACCTGTACAGGCATTTGAACCTCAACTTCTTCACCTGTTACAGGGTCCTTTTCTTTAGCTGTATACGTATGACCGTAATATTTAAAGTTTTCCGCTGCTTTTTGCATCGCATCGTACATATCTTTATCGATTGTCGAATAAATACGATAGCCTTTCGAACGGACATCACGGTCTGCTAAGATCATATATCTATCTTTTAATTTTTGTTCATTCTTTAAGCGTTCTGGATCAACACCATCTTCTTTTGCTAGTTTTTCAGCAATTATTTCTTTCGCGCGATTTTCGAGCTCATACGTTAGCCATGGGTAGCTATCCTCAGCATGTATCTCGGCTGAACGGAAGTCGGCAGTGATATCATAAGCGATTGCTTGTTTATACTGCGCTTCGTTAATATAACCTGCGTCTTTCATACGATAAAGAACAGTTTTCATACGATCAATGCCCGGTTGAAGAGCTTCGTCACTTTTAAGATCACCTGTATTTGTAAAAGGTGTGTAAGCAAAAGGTGCTTGAGGAATACCAGCTATGTACGCCGCTTGAGGAAGCGTTAAATCCTTTGCTTTTACGCCGAAAATACCTTCAGCAGCAGTTTCTACTCCTGCGATATTTCGACCTGAAGAGCTACGACCATAAGGAATAATGTTTAAATAGGCCTCTAAAATTTCTTCCTTTGTCATAAAATGCTCTAAACGCATCGCAAGTAAAAGTTCTTTTGCTTTCCGTTCATAGGATACTTCATTTGTTAATACTTGGTTTTTAATAAGCTGCTGTGTTAGCGTAGAGCCCCCTGTTTGAGTAGAAGAGTTTGTTACGTCTTGAAGTAGCCCACGAATAACGGCCTTCGGAACTATTCCGTTGTGTTCACGGAAATACTCATCCTCTGTCGCTAATACGGCATTAATTACATCTGGTGAGACATTATTTAAAGTTGTTTCACGACGTTCTAAATCGGTACGTAATTTTCCAATATAAATATCGTCGGCAAAATAAATCTCACTAGTTGAATCGTAGTTAAAAATTTGAGTTCGCAATTCTTCTTTAGAGCGCAGAGGCTCTTCTTTAACGAGTGAAGCAAAATAGCCAGCACCAACTGAACCGACAAATACAGTGCCTACCAATGCAAAGATTAAAAATAGTAAAAATAAGTTCCAGATAACACTTCCGGAAATGCGTAATTTCTTCATCCATTTTCGTACTAATAATTCTTCGATCTTTGCATTGATTTTCTCAATCCATTCTTTCAATGTATCGACCTCCTAAAATCTTGTTTATTATAGCACATATTGATTTAGCTCGAACATAGTTATTGACAATGAAAAAAAGAATCGTATAGAATAATGCTTATAGTTTTCTAGTGATGAAGAGCTTGAAGTAGTGTCTATATTCCCTGTTTAGAGAGCCAGCGGTTGGTGAAAGCTGGTCATAATGTAGAGATGAATTACGTGCTTGGAGCTTAGACGTGCGCGCCTGCGATAAAGGCGGTTGAATGAAGAGGAAGATGGATGACATCTTCAAGCCGGGTGGTACCGCGTTAGTGATTAACGTCCCTGCATGCAATATTTTGCGTGTAGGGACTTTTTTATTTAGATTGGCTCTACACGTAAAGAAACATCAAACACATTAGGAGGAATAGAAATGACGAATGAATTATTACAAGACTTAGAATGGCGCGGATTGTTATACCAACAAACTGACGCTGAAGGTATGATCAAATTATTAGATGAACAGTCTGTTTCTTTATACTGTGGTGTAGATCCAACTGCAGACTCTATGCATATTGGACATATTGTGCCTCTTTTAACACTACGTCGATTCCAAAAAGCAGGTCATCGTCCGATTTTGCTAGTAGGAGGTGCGACTGGTATGATAGGAGATCCATCTGGTCGCTCAGAAGAACGCCAATTGCAAACAGTTGAGCAAATCGATAAAAACGTTCAAGGTATTCGTAGTCAATTAGAGCGTATTTTTGACTTTGCGGAAGATGGCAATGGTGCGCAGTTAGTTAACAACCGTGACTGGATTGGCGATATCAATACAATTGAGTTTTTACGCGATTACGGGAAATTAATTAATGTGAACTACATGCTAGCAAAGGATACAATTGCATCACGTCTTGACACAGGGATTTCATTTACTGAGTTTGCGTACACTTTAATTCAAGGTATTGATTACAATCATTTATACAACCATTACAACTGTCGCATTCAAGTAGGTGGTTCTGATCAGTGGGGGAATATTACAACTGGTTTAGAAGTTATTCGTAAAACGCATGAGGAAGAGACGAAAGCATTTGGTATAACGATTCCATTAGTAACGAAAGCAGATGGTACAAAATTCGGTAAAACAGCTGGTGGTGCTGTATGGTTAGATGGCAAGAAAACTTCTCCATACGAGTTCTACCAATTCTGGATTAATGCTGCAGATGCTGACGTTGTAAAATACTTAAAAATCTTTACATTCCTTTCTCGTGAAGAGATAGAAGCTTTAGCAGTATCTGTAGAAGAGGAACCACATTTACGTAAGGCACAAAAAGCGCTAGCAGAAGAAATGACTCGTTTAATTCATGGTCAAGAAGCATTAGATCAAGCAATTCGTATTACGGCTGCATTATTCTCTGGTGATTTAAAAGCACTTTCTGCTGATGAAATGAAGGATGCGTTTAAAGATGTTCCTTCTATTGAAATGGCGAAAGAAGATAAAAACATCGTGGATTTACTTGTGGAAGCAGGTATTTCACCCTCAAAACGTCAAGCTCGTGAAGACGTAACGAATGGTGCGATTAGCGTGAACGGTGAAAAGGTCACTGAATTAGAATATGTAATCGACGTTAAGGATCGTTTAGAGGATGCGTTTAGCATTGTACGTCGCGGTAAGAAAAAATACCATATGGTGAAGTTTGTTTAATTTCTTTCAGCATTCATCTCCCAACTCAATAGGTGGGAAATAAATGCAGTTTTAAGTCACTTTTTAGCGGGTGTCCAAATATCCGCTGAAATAGAGGAACTCAGTCTAAGAACGCCACGTCCTGTGGCAACGACTGAGTGACCAACTTCGTGTTGGCCTAAAGCCTCCGGCGGATGTCGCGGAATCGGAATGGGGTTCTTAAAGGATGTTAGCCTAAAACCATCGCATCCTTGCGATAACGGCTAACTGACCTGCATCCAGCAGGCCTAAGCACAAAGCCGATTCCGGACGCGATTATGCCGAGGCATAATTGATTCCAGACTCACAAAAAGAACATCCCCTCGAAATTTGAGGGGATGTTTTGTTATGTTGGAAAATAGTCAAGGAATTCTTTATTCGCCTTCCCGCGGGCAAACGTCGAGCCGCCTCCCCAGCTTTGCATGCGCTGATATTTCGTTTTTGCGTAGGTTGATTGGAGTGGAGGCTGGGCGACTCCTTGGGGCACAGCGATAGGGGAACGAAGGCTAAGAGCATCACGTCCTGTGATAACGCCTTCGTGACCAACATCGTGCTGCTGCCGCTACGTTAGCACTACGCTTTCGCGCAAAAAACATCTGCTGCTGCCGCTACGTTAGCACTACGCTTTCGCGCAAAAAACATCTGCTGCTGCCGCTACGTTAGCACTACGCTTTCGCGCAAAAAACATCTAGTTTCCCCAAGCGGCTCATCGGACGCCCCCAGGAAGCTCTGCTCTGCGCGAAAGCGAAGCGTCAGCGGCAATGTTTTATCTGTAGCGAAAGCAAAGCGTCAGCTACAAATGTTTTATCTGTGCGAAAGCGAAGCGACAGCAACAATGTTTTATCTGTAGCGAAAGCAAAGCGTCAGCTACAAATGTTTTATCTGTGCGAAAGCGAAGCGTCAGCAACAAAGCGCCCAGCCAGAACGGAAATCAACTCCTCGCTTTGTTGAACAGCCACACTTTATTTAGTATGAAATGCCACTGACATATTGTTTCATTTTAGCTATCTAAAAAACGAGGAAGCTTTAAGTGCCCATATTCTTTGGGGTGAAGTATTTGGGCAAGTTTCAATGCACCCTCTATTAGGCGAGGTGATGGGCGACAATAAAGCCATTCCTCCATTACGTGAAGCTGTTTCATTTTAACGGCTTGTAACTCCTGGGCATTTGGACGTTTTAATAAAATTGCAGGTTGAATACGCTCGAAGGCAACTCCTACCCAAGCCATCATAATATAGTCTGGATTGCGCCTTACTACATCTGCCCAATCAGTTTGCACGCTTGCGAGCTCTACATCTTGAAACAGATTTTGCCCACCAGCAATGGCGCTAATTTCAGTTAACCAATTTATTTTACCTGGTGTAAAAATAGGGTTCGGCCACCATTCCCAATAGAGCGTAGGTTTTTTAGGAATCGTTTGAGCAACCGTGCGGAGACGATCAATACAATGTAAATATTCCTCAGAAATTTCTTTTGCACGCCCTTCAACTCCGCAGGCTTTACCCAATGTATGGAGATCCTGTGCGATTTCCTCTAATGAATTGGCATTAAAAACAATGTGAGGAATATTTCTTGCTTGTAGAGCTTCGATATTTTTTTCCATACCTGGTACACTTAAGGATGCGAGTACAAGATCAGGCTGTAATGCTTCTAATGCGTCCATATTAATGGATAGGTCTGGACCTAGCTGTGGTAAGTCTTTTACTGCTAATGGCCAATCTGAGAAATCATCGACACCAACAAGCTGATCTGTCAAACCTAGATAAGCAACGAGCTCAGTATTACTAGGACAAATTGAGATTAAACGCATATTCATATCTCCAATTCTTTTTAAGAAAAGTATAGCGAGTGTTGGCGTTACATACAATGAGCGAACGCATTTTCGACTCAACAAAAACGGCATGCCTGTAAAAGACATGCCGTTCTATTTGTTTTATTGTTTATTAAGAAAGTGCGACAGCTTCAAGTGACTCTTCTTTCTTCGCTACAGGGCCCATCGCGTTCGTAATAATTTGTTTAATTTCCTCTAAAGTTGCTTTACGTGGGTTTGTTGCAGCACATACATCTAACATTGCGTTTTTCGCTAAGATTTCAATATCCTCATCCTTCGCACCTAATTCGCGGAAGCCACATGGAATGTTTAAATCTTTAGAGAGATTTTCAATTGTTGCAATTGCTTTTTCAGCAGCATCACGTTTACTTAATCCTTCAACGTTTTCGCCTAATAATTCAGCAATTCTTGCAAAACGCTCTGTGCGTGCTGTTAAGTTGAAGCGGCAAACATGTGGCAATAAAATAGCATTACATACGCCGTGTGGTAGGTTATAGAAGCCACCTAATTGATGAGCAATCGCATGTACATAGCCAAGTGATGCATTATTAAATGCCATACCTGCTAAAAATTGTGCGTAGACCATTTGCTCACGTGCTTCTAAATCTGCACCGTTTGCATAGGCACGTGGTAAATATTCAGGAACTAGCTGAAGTACCTTTTCAGCACATGCATCAGTAATTGGTGTTGCGTTTGTCGATACAAACGATTCGATAGCATGTGTTAATGCATCTAAACCAGTTGCCGCAGTTAGGGCAGGAGGTAAGCCAACCATTAACTCTGGGTCATTAATTGACAGAAGTGGTGTAACGTGTTTGTCAACGATGGCCATCTTCACTTTACGTGCTGTATCCGTGATAATTGTGAAGCGAGTCATTTCACTTGCAGTACCAGCAGTTGTGTTGATAGCGATTAATGGCACCAATGGGTTTTGAGATTTGTCAACGCCTTCGTAATCATGAATGCGTCCACCATTCGAAGCAATAAGTCCAATACCTTTCGCTGCATCGTGTGCGCTACCTCCTCCAAGAGATACGATTGAATCACAGTTTTCTGCATGGTATACTGCAACTCCATCTTCAATGTTCTGATCTGTTGGATTTGGTTCTGCTTTCGGGAAAATCGCTACATCAATTCCAGCAGCTGTAATGATGTTAGCAATTTGTTCAGAGAGACCTAATTTGTGTAAGCCCTCATCTGTTACGATTAATGTCTTTTTCACTTCTAAATCATTTAAGCGTGTACCAACTTCTTGAATTGCTCCAGGTCCAAATAAGTTTGTTTTTGGCATTACAAATTGCTTTAGAACGTCTGACATATTTCCAACCCCTTTAACAAAATTGTTATTGCTTGAATGATGGCGAACCACCTTCCGAAATTCATGTTATTCTATTCCTTGTAAAAGTTCAACTCGTATTTTTATTAAAATTGTTAATTTTATTCGTGTTATTATTTTACAAAAAAGTTAGCTGTTTTTTCAGGTTGTTGAAAGATTGAATTGTCTAGGGTTGTTTAAATGAAAGCGTTTTTAAATTGTTTTCTTATAAAAGTAAAATATATTTTTTGGGAGTCGGTTCTATTTTAACGATGGGAAGAATAGTAAAAAACTGATATATTGTTTCTATTATAAAAGTAGTGATTAAGTTGTTAATAAATTGTGAGATTACTATTGTAAAGTACAAAAAAACGTCATGAATTATTAGAATATTTAATTAATTTACCTTTCTTTTTAAAATGTTTAAGGAGATCCATAATGCGAGAAGTAAATAAAGAATGACTGTATACCCAATTAATGGGCACATATAGAAAGTTGCTTCTGAATCTGTATTGATAGGGGGATAACCACTGTGAGCATTAAAATGATAGATCTCTTGCTCATAACCGAACCAAATAGCTATTAACAAAAAGGTTAATAAAAGGAGGCCAGTAAAGCTTTTTTATGAAAAGTGATATGAAGTAAGCTTTCTTTAAAAATGGATTGAAAATTGCTTTGCTGCTTTTTAAAAGGTACTAAGAAAAAAATCATCATGCCACTATAAATTAAGGCCATCACAGTAAGTTCAGAAAACCCCATAATTCCCTCCTTGTAATTTGAAATATTTTCTATTTAGACTTCCGTAAAGACAGAAGGTTCCTTTTTTATTTTTTTAGCATTTTCAGGGCTCATCACTAAAAGTTGATTGGAGTGGAGACTGGAGGGAAAAGTATGTATTGTTTCTCCAACGGCAGGTATTATTACTACAATTCTTTACCTTAGCTGCATAATAAAAACTTTAACGTTAAGGGGGCGCTACTATATGTATGAATTACTTCTCTACAAACCTAAGTGTTTGATTTGTGTAATATACATAAGCTATCTTCGACGAACTTGGTTTAACACCGTTTGCATAAACAGATACCACGTAACAGTGTTGCCCTCTATACATAAGCTGTTCTAAGTTTGCTTGGACTACTTCCAATAGCAGACGTTAATGAGTTAACAACTCCAGCCCATAACTGGGGACTTTAGTTGCTTTTTCGTTTTACCCCTTTGTTTTAAAAGAAAAAACTGAAAATGATTGAGAAAATGAAGAACGTCACAAAACCTAGAAAAAAAATAAGAATGTTTTTTGTCATGTTTTTCATGTTCTTCCCCCTTTCATTTTCGATAATACACAAATATTCAATAACGGCGAATTGTATTTTCTGATTATTCTAATACGAAAAACTTTAAAAAAACCCCTAACCGTGTAATTGCTACTCGGATCTTTTTCTACAAAATAGTAATTTACTACTTGAAAGAGCTCCTAATTTAAAATATTAATAAAATTTAAGCATGGTATTTCCTCCTTCCTTTACTTTTTCCTGAGTATGTTAATAACGTATCATTAATTATAAATGGTTCAAAATCAAGTTTTGTTATTAATTGAACGAAAATTGATAAAATTCAGATAAAATAGTATTTGTATGTTTTATATTCAACTTGAACTTGATTTTTTTTCACTCTTTTTTTCCTGTTTGTAAATTAATCGCAATAAGATCAACTCAGGATCCTAATTCTCCAAAGTGGTTTTATCAAAATGTGTTCAAAAGGGGACAAAAGTTGATTTAATTATTTTTTTATGGATTCAGTCTTATAGGCAGAAGGAGATAGAGAAGAATATCTTTTTGGAAGTGTGGTAGAAAATTGAATAAATCTGAGTTAGTGTACACCTGTCCGTATGTTATTTTTTTATTTCAAAATCAATAAGAACGTAAATTTCCGATTATCTTATTATAAACAAAAACCTCGCAAACGCTTGTATAAACAAGGTTGCGAGGCTTAAGAACCGTAAGTAATCTAACGTTAAAAAATTAACGAGAGTAGTACTCTACGATGAATGCTTCGTTGATTTCAGCTGATAATTCAGAACGCTCTGGAAGACGAGTGAATGTACCTTCTTTTTTGTCAGCATCAAATGTTAAGTAATCAGGTACGAAGTTGTTTACTTCGATTGCTTCTGTTACTACAGCAAGGTTTTGAGATTTTTCACGAAGAGAAATCGTTTGACCTGGTTTTACGCTGAATGAAGGGATATCAACGCGTTTGCCATCTACTAAGATGTGGCCGTGGTTTACTAATTGACGAGATCCACGACGAGTACGAGCTAAACCTAAACGGTAAACTAGGTTGTCAAGGCGAGTTTCAAGAAGAACCATGAAGTTTTCACCGTGAACACCTTTCATTTTACCAGCGCGGTCGAATAGAGTACGGAATTGACGTTCGTTCATGCCGTACATGTGACGAAGTTTTTGTTTTTCTTGAAGTTGTAAACCGTATTCTGATAATTTTTTACGTTGGTTTGGACCGTGTTGACCTGGTGCGTAAGGGCGTTTTTCGATTTCTTTACCTGTACCGCTTAATGAGATACCAAGACGACGTGATAATTTCCAAGATGGACCTGTATAACGAGACATATTGTTGTCTCCTCCTTTAAATTTGGTTTTTTTGTTGTAAAACAAAAACCAGTAGTACCCATTCTTATACGCATTTTATTTTCATGTACTTTCGCCTATGCAGCCGTTAGGTTACACAATACACCATCTAATCTGTTTAGATATACTAAATGAAATAGAGGAATAAAATACAGTAATAAGCTTATACCACTGCTGCGTTTATTTTACACAAACTACATTGTAACTGCTTCTTACATGGACGTCAATTATTACACTAACTATTTTCGAAAAAGATATGTAGTAAGAATTTCCTCTATATACAGTTCATGCAACTCCGATATAGTTCAATGATGCAGTGAAAATGTAAAATATAAAAGTAAAATAGAATAACATAGTCAAAATGACACAAATTATGTATAATGTACTATAAGTTAATAGTAATTTATTGGATGTTATATAGAAAAGGTGATTTCATGACAGACCATTTACAAACGCTAAAATATATACAATCAGATGTTTTGAGCTTTTGGGTGAATTCTAAAGCACAAGCCAGTTTTAATGAGTATTTTTATTCATTAAAACAGTGTCTAAAGAAGCGCTTGGGGATTGTAAATGCTGCTTTTCTCAGTTTTGACAGTAATTCTTTAATACCTGTTGAAGAGATGGCTGCTTTAACAATCGAAACAAAACTAAATGCTGTGTCATGGCAAATGATTGAAGCTAGTTTTTATCAACAAAATGTGGTGAAAATTCCTTATATATTAAAAGAAAAAGAAGCTTATAATATGATGACAGATTTGGTGCTATTCCAAGCAGAGGGCAAAACTCCAATTGGTGTGCTACTTGTAGAGGCGACAGATGCTTGGACACATTTTATGACTTCAGATTATGGGGAAGAGTGTGTGGAAACCCTTACGAAGGTTCTACAGATGATCAGAGAAAATTTAGAACTAAAAGTGAATGAAGATCAATATAGAAAATTGTATAATATGACAGACTTATTTCATTCGACAATGGATATTGATTTAATTTTAGAAAATGTCTTGAAAAATATAAAGGATAATTTCCCGGAGTTTAATGTGGAGCTTATACTATCAAATGATCAAGACCGCCGTACGACTATCGATATTAAGCTTTTTGATTACTTATCTGAAAGACCTGCAACGATTGAGGCTTTTGTCTCAGGAGAACTGACGACAGAGCTTGCAAGCGATTTGAATTGTCGATTATTAAATGCTCCAATAAAAGGGAGACAAGCTATTTATGGTATTTTGCAAGTAGGTGCACCTACATCCTATCTTTTTACAACGACTGAAAAGGATTTTGTACGTATGCTAGCACAAGCATCTGGAAATGCACTTGAAAATGCAAAACTATATCATCAATCGCATCGCCTCGTAAGTGACTTACAACTCATCAATGAAACTTCGCATCGTTTAAATATGAGGATTGATATTCATGAAATGTTACTTTTTCTACAAAAACAGTTGAAATCCTTGCAACCAATGGAAGTTTGTTTCGCTTTTAAACATAATGACTCCTTTGAAGTGACAGATGCTAGTACAGCTTTATTCAATTCAGAGAAGGGTCAAACATATATAAAACATGTTGAACAACATTTTGAACATACCAATGATCCACTGTTTATTGCTGATTTCAGTCGATTAACCTCTAATCAAATTGATTATCGTTCAATTATGGCAATCCCAATCTTAATGGAAGAAAAAATTAATGGTTTTAGTATTGTGTTACACAAGGAGCCGTATTTCTTTTCATTTGATAGCTTTAAATTAATGCAATCATTAATCCACCACTCTTCTTTAGCCATTGCAAACTCAATATTACGAAATCAACTTCAAGAAATGGTAGATTTGGATCATTTGACAAAATTGTATGCTAGAAGTTATTTAGACCAATATGTAGAGAAATCGCTTGAAAAAGATCAATCAGGAATGTTCCTACTCATTGATATTGATAATTTTAAATACATTAATGATACGTATGGTCATCAAATTGGTGATAAGATTCTTATGCAAATTGCGTTAAAGTTAAAAGAAACGATTGGAGATCGTGGTATTTGTGCACGCTGGGGTGGAGAAGAAATGTCCGTCTGTGTCCCAAATATTGATGAGAAAGAAGCAATTGAGTTGACAACAGCAATCGTTGCAGTCATTCCAAATGCAACGGATCCTCAGGTGACAATTTCAGCTGGTCTCATAACGTGGGATGAACAGTACCGTCCAGCGTTTCAATCTGTTTTTTCATATGCAGATACAGCTCTATATGAAGCGAAAAACAGTGGTAAAAATCGATTTTGTATTCATGATCGATTCTGCCAAACAAATTCATAATGTAAAAAAGTAAACATATATTTTGGTAATAAAATGTCAGCCATCCTTATATGCTGAAATGCCCTGAAATGATTTATTGTCATTTCAGGGCATTTTTTATAAATGCAGGAGTAAGGTTTTTACGAATAGCTCTAACCCCTCTTGATCCTCCTTAGAAAAGCGATTGATGATTGGACTGTCGATGTCAAGAACACCAAGTACAACGCCCTCTTTAATCAAGGGAATAACGATTTCGGATTGGGAAGCGGCGTCGCAGGCAATATGCCCTGGAAAGGCATGTACATCTTTGACGACCATTGTTTCTTCTTTTTCTACAGCTGTGCCACAAACACCGCGTCCAATAGGTATTCTAAAGCAGGCAGGTAAGCCTTGGAATGGCCCTAATACGAGTTCCTCTCCCTGTAATAAATAAAAACCAACCCAGTTAATGTTTGTGAGAAATTGATTCAGTAATGCAGAGGCGTTACTGAAATTAGCAATACGATCGCTTTCTCCTGTCAGCAGTGCATCTAATTGTTTTGCTAATGTATCATATTGCTCTGCAACTGATCCTTCATAATTAATTTGTGTAAACATAAAGCACCTCGTTTGAAAGTTATTTATTTTGGATATATAACTTGATGGTGTTGATGTAAATCAGTAACACTATGAGCATCTGAACCAAAAACAATTGGTAGCCCAATAGATTTACTATAATCGATAAAGGAAAATGGTGGATAAGGTTCCTGACAATATGTTTTACTTAAACCAGCGCTATTTAAGTCTAACTCATAACCTTCTTCCTTCATCAAATCTAAAACTTCTCGAATCCGCGTAGAGTCATCAATTTTCACCATATGTGCTAATTGAAATTTGTGAATAAGTGAAGGATGCCCAATGCGTTTAGGTTTGTATTGTCCTAAATCTGCTTTAATTGATTGTAGAACAGTATCATAATATAAATCATACACCTGTTTAATAGAACCCACTTTTTTTGAAAAAGTTATAAAATTTTCTGGAGAAAAATCTATACATTCAAAGGTGTTTTGCCATTGTAAGAAATGGACCGATAAAATAGAGTCATCTAAAAAGTGTCCAAATGTCTCTAGAAATTGACGAGTTTCTTGTTCAAAACCTTGAATATAGTCAATCTCTAAACCAATTCCAATGCGAATGTCTTGTGCGTACTCCTTTTGAAGGCTCTGCAAATCTTCAAAATAAGGCAATAAAAATTCTGGGTTCATACCACTATCTTGCTCTGGTGTAGGGTCTACAAAACTCGATGGTAATGGAGCATGTTCTGTGAAGGTAATATGTGTAAAGTTATGAGCGATTGCTTTTTCAATATATTGTTTAAACGAATCCGAAGTACCATGTGGACAATATGGGGTATGAATATGGCCGTCACGTTTCATAAAGTTACCACTCCTTTAGTTTTTGGATAATAACGATTTTTAGTACCCAGTTGTTCAAAATTTAAGTAATTGTCATTTTGAAAAGGCATAAATACACAAAAACACTCAAATTTTAGTACAAAAGGCGAAAACATAGTATATAATAAATACAACTAGCCAATTCGTTTATCTTCATTCAGCAGAAGACTTCCACCTCTCAAGGTGATGAGATGAATGCAAATGAGGTTTCTTTTTAGTGGTGTCCAAACACACCTACTGGATGAAGATAAAGCCTCCGGCGGATGTCACGGATTTTGAAAGGAATGAATTGTGCAAACACAATTCAAAATCTGGACGCAATTACGCCAAGGCGATATTGATTTTAGAATAGGGGGCTTACGATGGAGTATATCATCATTCCAGTTATCCTACTATTAATTTTAGCAATAGTAGGATTTATGATGCGACGAAAACATACAGTAATTATTGCTGAACTTGAAAATGAAAAATCACAAATACAAAACAATCCCATAAATGAAGAAATTTCGAAAGTTAAATCTTTAAACATGAACGGTGAAACAGAAGAGATGTTTGAACGGTGGCGCAATAGTTGGGATGAAGTCATCGATGTACATATGACAAAAATTGATTCGCTTTTATTTGATGCAGAGGATCAAATCAATAGACTTCGTTTTAATAGAGCAACATTAATTGAACGTGAGATAGAAGATTACATTGAAAAATGTGAACAAGATAAAGATAAAATCTTAGAAGAACTAAATGAATTAATTGGCAGCGAAGAAAAAAATCGTATTGAAATTGAACAATTAAAAGAATATTATCGCTCTGCACGTAAAACATTGTTAGCGCACCAACATTCGTTCGGCATCGCATTACCAGCGCTAGAGAAAAAGTTAGAGACGTTCGTTCAAAAGTTTGAAGAATTTGATGTGCTCACTAGCGAAGGGAACTATTTGCAGGCGCGAGAAATTGTTATTAGCTTAAATCAAGAATCACAACAGACATTTGAATACATTAATGATGTACCAACAATTTTGACTGAATTGCAAGTAAAGCTACCAGGAGCTGTACAGGAATTACGCAGTGGTCAGCGTGAAATGGAGGAGCAATCCTATTATTTACAGCATTTAGAACTAACTAAGGCGCTGGATAAATTTGACGAGGAATTTTCAACATTAAAAAATGAATTAGCAGAGCTTAACTTAATAGCTGTGAAGCCACGTGTTGCTGAAATAAATGAAGAGATTGATCAATATTACGACCTGCTTGAAAAAGAGGTTATTGCTAAAAATTACGTGGACCAAAATTGTGATCGTTTATTAAGCTCGATTACTAATGTTATCAGCTCAACAAGATTAGTAAGTGATGAAGCAACCTTTGTGCAGCAAAGCTATCATCTAAATGAAAAAGATGCAGAAATTCCAAAAGCTGCATTAAAGCAATTAGAGGCTTTACAACGTCGCTATGATTTATTGGCGATGCGTGTTAAAGAAGAAAAATCTGCATCCTCAAGTTTGCAGGAAGAATTGATTGAAATTAATGATGAGCTTGAACGTATTCATGAGGAGCAGGGACATTTATCGAATACGATGAAGAAGCTACGAATTGATGAAAACAAGGCTCGCGCGCAAGTAGAAAGTTTAAAGAAAATATTACAAGAAACAGACAGGTTATTGAATAAGGCTAATATTCCGGGGATCCCTGAGGAGATGGATGCACGTCTAGATGAGGCAGCAGAGCACATTTATGTAGTTATGCAAAGCTTGCAAGAGGTACCTCTTAACATGGGAACGGTTCATAATAATTTAAATGCTGCAACACTTTGTGTGGAGGACGTAAAGACAAAAGCACATGAATTGATTGAAAATGTAATGCTGATAGAACGTATTATTCAGTATGGTAATCGTCATCGTGCTACAAATGCAAAATTGCATGCGCGTTTAAAAGAAGCCGAAAAAGCTTTCCATCAATTCCGTTATTCCAAGGCACTAGAAGAGGCTGGAACGGCAGTTGAGGAGATGGAGCCTGGCGCTTTAAAAAGAATTCAATCACTTGTATCTGAAAAATCAATGTCATAATAGGTAAGAAGAAGCAACTAAAAAGAAATTCCATCGGCTGTCTAAAAAGTAGAGTTAATGCTTTTTAGACAGTTTTGTTATTGAAGTGCATTTTTTTCAATATGAAAATGTCTATAATCCGGAAAAACGGGCTAGCAGTCAGTCACCGGAATGTTTAGAAAGATTCACAAGGCGCCTTTACCCCAACATTGTAGAACGCTAAAAAAGAGGTGTTAAAAAATGCGATTTTTTATTCGGAAAATGAATGAAATTTATGCTATTAATATTTTAAATTGGAAATATGAAGCACCATATGATTTTTATAACAATGAGTTATCTGAAGAATCTCTAAAAGAATTACTTGATAATCCATATTATTCAATCGTAAACGATCAAGAAGAGCTAGTTGGTTTTTTCTGTACAGGAACATCTGCACAAGTACCTAGAGGGCAAGACTGTGGTGCGTATTTAGGCAAATACATTGATATAGGTATAGGGATGAAGCCTGAGCTAACAGGAAAAGGCTTTGGTACAGAATTTTTTTCTTTTATTTTAAATCAACTCCAACAAGAAAATCATAGTCCTCTTCGTTTAACAGTAGCTACATTTAATACAAGAGCAATTCACCTTTACGAAAAATTAGACTTTAAAAAAGTCATGGAATTCACAGCATCAACTGAATTTATAACTATGAAGAAAGGTTAATGAATCAGCTAGTCAATTAAGAAAAATTTGTGGGAACGCTTGTTTTTCTTGAACTACTAGTGTGAAATAGCTTCAATATAGCTAAATATAGCAGCGTTAGCTTTTACTAAAAGCGGAGGATGACATTTAAAAATACGTATGCTATGTGTATAAGTTGATTGGAGTGGAGACTGGGCGACTCCTCGGGGATTAGCGATAGAGGAACGAAGACTAAGAGCATCACATCCTGTGATAACGCCTTCGTGACCAACATCGGTGCTGCTGCCGCTACGTTAGCACTACGCTTTCGCGCAAAAAACATCTGTTGGCCCGAGACCCTGCAGCGAAGCGGCTCATCGAACGCCCCCAGGAAGCTTTGCTCTGTGCGAAAGCGAAGCGGCAGCAACAAATGTTTTATCTGCGCGAAAGCGAAGCGTCAGCGGCAAAGCGCCCAGTCGGAACGGAAATCAACTACACGTTATGATGATGAGCCTAACAATGCAAAAATCAAATTTTTTTTGCTGCTTAATTTTTAGCTAGAAACGTTCATAGCAAGTCTTTAGATCCCACTCTATAAAGGGTGTTTTTTTGCAATAAAAAGCGCACAAATGAGTGACTAAATTAGAATAATGGTTAAAGTTAGTGGTCAATCGGTCAAGTTTGCGTTATGATAAATACCGTTAAATCAACGTTTTGAAAGTGTGTGAATATTAATGGAAGTTAATACAATCTATTTAGACAATAGTGCAACAACAAAACCTTTAAAAGAGGTTATGCAAGCATTTATGGTAGTGAATGAGCAGTATTATGCCAATCCTGCTTCCATTCATGCAATGGGTGTTGAATCCAACGAATTATTAATGCGTGCACGTGAGCAAGTAGCAGATATTTTGCATACAGAAGCAAAAAATGTGCTATTTACATCAGGTGGAACTGAATCCAATAATGCAGCTATATTAGGTTTAGCACGTAGCAATACACATAAAGGAAATCATATTTTAACAACTGAAATTGAACATCCATCTGTGCTAGAATCTGTTAAGCAGCTTGAACAAGAGGGCTTTGACGTAGACTATTTGCAAGTAGATGAAAATGGCGTTATTTCTTTAGAGGAGCTTCGCGCAAAAGTGCGTAAGGATACCATTTTAGTAAGTATGATGCATGTAAATAATGAAATGGGGGCTATTCAACCAATTGTTGAAGCTGCAAAAATTATCCATGAGTCGAGTCGAGCAGCTTTTCACGTTGATGCCGTACAAAGCTTTGGAAAATTACCGATATCATTTAACGATGACGAGGGACCAGACTGTATTTCAATTTCTGGCCACAAAATTCATGGCTTTAAAGGCTCAGGCGTATTAGCATTCCGCAAAAAAATGAAATGGCAACCTTATGCACTTGGCGGAGGACAGGAGTTTGGTTTACGTAGTGGAACTGTAGCTGTCCCGCAGGCTGTCGCACTATCTAAAGCGGCCCGAGTAGCAGTAGAGACGATGAATGACCGAGCGAAAAAATACCGTCAATGGTATGAAGAAATTTGCACACAATTACATGGATATGGGGAAGCCGTGCATATTTTATCGACACCACAGGGAGCAGCACATATTTTATCTTTTAGTATTCGCGATTTAAAAGGTGAAGTCATCATTAATGCAATGCAAAAACGTCACGTTATTGTATCGACATCCAGTGCTTGTTCATCAAAGCAAACAAAAACAAGTCATGTTGTTGAAGCGCTAAATCTTGATGAACATTTTAAAAAGGGTGTCATTCGTATAAGCTTTGGTGCATATGTAACAGATGAAGATATAGTAAAGTTTAAACAAATTTTAGAAGAAGTAATGAAGGAATTTAAAGGAGAACAAATACAATGATTTGGAAAGAAATTTTAATTCGATATGGCGAGCTTTCTACAAAAGGACGCAATAAAATGGACTTTATTCGCCGTTTACGTGAGAATATTCGTCATGCATTTGCAGATTTAGGACACTTACACATTCGTACAGAGCGTGATCGTATGTTTATTGCTATTCAAAATGAAGAACAAATGGACGTTCTAATAAAAGGATTACCCAAAATTTTTGGCATTCAATCATTTAGTCCAGTTGCTGCATGTGAAAAAGATATGGAAGCAATGAAAAAGCTTGCGATAACAATTATGGATACATTTAAAAATGAACAACTTACTTTTAAAGTAGAAGTAAAGCGTACAGATAAAACATTTCCTTTAGAATCTCATGCCATTCAACGTGAAATTGGTGGTTATGTTTTACCGCAGTTTAAAAATTTATCAGTAAAAGTGAAGCAACCCGATATCGAGCTTCGAGTAGAAGTTCGCCATGATTCAACATATATGATGGCACAAGTTATTCCGGGTGCAGGTGGAATGCCAGTAGGTTCAAACGGAAAATCTCTATTAATGCTTTCTGGTGGTATAGATAGTCCTGTCGCTGGTTATTTAATGATGAAACGAGGAGTGCGCTTAGAGGCGATTCACTTCTTTAGCCCACCGTATACAAGCCAAAATTCATTGGAAAAAGTAAAGGTGCTTGCAAATGAATTAACGAAATTTGGAGCTAGTATACGTTTACATGTCATTCCTTTCACTGAAATTCAAGTTCTTATTAAAGAAAAAGTACCTTCTAATGTATCGATGACAACAACTCGCCGTATGATGTTAAAAGTTGCAGACAAAGTACGTGAAGAGATTGGTGCGCTAGCAATTGTTACAGGTGAAAGTCTTGGTCAAGTAGCAAGTCAAACTCTTGAAAGCCTAACAGCTATTAATGCCGTAACCAACACACCAATTTTACGCCCATTAATCTCATCTGATAAATTAGAAATTATCGATATTGCAGAGAAAATTGGCACATACGAAACGTCAATCCAGCCATTTGAAGATTGCTGTACAATTTTTACTCCTGCAAGTCCAAAAACAAAACCAAAGCTTGAAAAGGTTGAGCATTATGAAAGCTTCTCGGATTTTGATGAACTAATTGAACGAGCAGTGAAAAATCGTGAGGTCTATATTTTCCCGAAAAAAGAGCAAGAAGCAGATAAATTTGCAGATCTTCTATAGAAGAAATTTGCGAGCCGACTCAAAAGTGCATTTTGAGTCGGCTTTTTTAGTTGGTTTCCTTCTGAGGTACAATTTACCTATAAAATTTTCGTATTAAAAATCTAATATCGCACATTCTATATTCACAAGGAGGTGAGAGACATGACTTCAAACAACAACCGCAGTTCAAACAAGCTTGCAGTACCTGGTGTACAACAAGCACTAGATCAAATGAAATACGAAATTGCACAAGAATTTGGTGTTCAATTAGGGGCTGACGCTTCAGCTCGTGCTAACGGTTCCGTTGGCGGTGAAATCACTAAACGTCTTGTACAAATGGCAGAATCTCAATTAAAAGGTATGCCAAACAACAACCAATAAGTGCTTAGCATTTATTAAACTTAAAACCAGTGACCGTAAAAGGCACTGGTTTTAGTTTGTTTAGATTTTGATTTTTTTATCCAATATTGAAAATGATTTAAGTCTAGAGATTGTATTTGAAATATCTTCACTTTCACAAATTGCAGAAATAACAGCAATTCCATCTGCACCAGCTTTAAATACAGTAGGGGCATTCGAGCAATTTAGTCCTCCTATTGCAACAATGGGGAGTTCTGGGTATTGTATGCGAACTTGCTGTAAAAATTTTGTCCCACTAGGTGGCTTGGCGTCCTTTTTAGAAGAGGTTGCAAAAATAGGACCAATTCCTACATAATCCGCACCGTATTGTAGAGCAGTTTGTAATTCAGCTTGTGAATGAACAGAAACACCTAAAATCATGCTGCCAATTTTTTCACGTACCATCGACACAGGCAAATCTTCTTGTCCAATATGAACACCATCTGCACCAAGTTTCACAGCAAGCTCTACATCATCATTAACAATAAACGGAACCTTATACTGTTGACAGAGCTTTTGACATTCTTGCGCAAAATTTTCATAGGCTTGCCCAGTGAGTGTATTTGGTCCTTTTTCACGAAATTGAAACATGGTAATTCCAGATTGTAAAGCCTTCTCTAGAACGTTTAATGGCTTTTGAATTAAAACATTACTTGTACCCATAATAAAATATAGCTGTAAATTATCACGTTTCATGAATGATCACCTCACACGACTCCTTATATTTTTGATAAGCAAAATGATTTGTTGGACCATGACCATTGCCAATCGATAAATCATAAGTTATGGCTAATTGAATATATTTTTTGGCTTCCACAATCGCTTCTTTTATAGAAAATCCTCGTCCAATAAAAGCAGTGAGTGCGGCAGAGAACGTACAGCCTGTTCCATGTGTATTTTTTGTTGCAATACGCGAGGACTGCATGGAAAATGATTGTCCATCTTCAAAAAATACATAATCAATTGCATAATCATTATCTGTTAAATGACCACCTTTAATGATGACACATTGTACACCCATTTGTAATAGGGTGTGTGCCGCGTCTTGAATATCTGCAAACGTTTTGATTTTTCTTCCAGTAAGTGTTTCAACTTCAGGTATGTTTGGTGTAACGATTGTTGCTAAAGGAAGTAAATAACTACATAATGCAACAATTGCTTCTTGCTGTAATAAGCTTTCGCCACAGGATCAACAATTAGCGGAATATTTACTTCGGCTAAAATACGTGCGATTGATTGAATGATTTCTGAGGAAAATAGCATTCCTGTTTTAACAGCACTAATTGAAAAATCCTCTATTAGTGCTTTAAGTTGTTTTTCAACAAAGCTAACTTCAATTGGTAAGACATCGGATACACCAAGTGTGTTCTGGGCAGTCAAAGCTGTAATAACAGATGTCCCAAAGACCTTTAATTCCTGAAATGTTTTTAAATCAGCCTGTATGCCTGCGCCGCCACCACTATCTGAACCAGCAATTGTCGTTACAATATGCATTATTTTTCACCATCCTTGGAAAGGCGATGTAGTTCATTCAATACTGTAATTTGAAAATCGCCAATGTAATCTGTGGAAGAAGAAGCTTGTTCTGCCACTTTTTTATAAAGCGATAATGCATCGACTATTTGGTTATATGGTTCATTCCCTGCGGAGTAGGCAGCGCAACAAATTGCACTTAATAAACAACCTGTTCCGGTGACTTCTGTCATTTGAGAATTTCCACCTGTTATCCATTGCTGATGTTCGCCATCAGTTATAAAATCCTTTTCACCGGTCACAATAACAATACAATTGTAGAGTTTAGCTATTTGCTTTGCCTCAATTTCTAGAGAAATTGAACCAGTACCACTATCTACGCCTTTTTGTTGCCAGTCTACATTGGCAATCGCCGCGAGCTCTCCAATATTACAACGAATCGCTGCAAATTTAATTTCCTTCAATAATTGTTGTACCGTCTGTTTACGGTAAGTTGTTGCACCTGCAGCAACAGGATCTAAAACAACGGGAATGCCCAGAGCATTAGCTTTTTTTCCTGCGAGTAGCATAGATTCTTTCATCTGATTATTTAGGGTACCGATATTTATCAATAAGCCTGAGGCAATAGCGACCATTTCTTCAACCTCATGACTGTCATCGGCCATTACTGGAGAAGCACCTATTGCTAATAAGCCATTTGCTTGGAAATTAGCTACAACATAATTAGTAATGCAATGAATAAGTGGATTTCGTTTACGGATCGTATGAAATATCAATTTATGTCCTCCTTATTGGATGGACGTAAGCGTGCAAAAAAGGCTCATTTTCGTGCAGAAAAAACACGTAAAAGAGCCTTTCATCAGTAATTAGATGTGAATTGCTCCCTACGTCAGTATTAACTAACAGGTTCAAAGGGTCAGGTTTTACCTTCTCAACTCTAAATGAGTCCCCCTGCAATTATGCTTTTAGTTGACCAAAATGTACCATATTTTTCTTGAGTATTCAATAGAGAGTTTTTTGAACGAAGACGTGACTGATGCCATATAGCAGAGCATGATAGTTGTCATGACTTTAACAAATTAGAGTGCCTTTCATTGAAAATGATGAAATTTGAGTTTTATAATGAGCATAGCAAAAGGGGGCATTTGCCATGAAACGACAAGATTTAATCGCACCAGAGTGGTATAACATTTCAGAGGAAATCGAAAAATATGCACAGGATTCTACAAAATGCGCATTAATAGTTTATAACGAAAACGAAGAAATTCAGTACATTACATATGCTAGTTTACTTAAAAAGGCTAATCAGGCAGCTCATGTATTTACATCACATGGTCTAACAAAAGGTGATGTTATTTTAGTCATGGTGCCAAGATCAGTTGAAGCGTATATCGTTTATCTTGGAGCCTTGAAGGCTGGGTTAACGATTATACCAAGTTCAGAAATGTTGAGAACTAAGGATATTGAATATCGAATCAATCACGCAAATGCAAAAGGCGTTGTTGTATTTGAACCTTATATTGAGCAATTTGATGCTGTTAAAAATTCGCAAGGCATACAGCAATTTGTCATTGGTCATGCACATGAATCTTGGCAGCCGTTGTTTGAAAAAATGCAAAGCCAACCAACAACCTACATAAGCTCCACACCTACTAAGAGTACTGACATTGCATTTTTAGCTTATACGAGTGGTACAACAGGAAATCCAAAGGCAGCGGTACATACACATAGCTGGGGTTATGCACACTTACGAACAACTGCACCGAATTGGTTAGGTGTTCAAGAAGGTGACATTGTTTGGGCTACAGCAGCTCCAGGCTGGCAAAAATGGATTTGGAGTCCGTTTCTCGCTACATTAGGAAGTGGTGCAACAGCATTTGTCTACAAAGGTCACTTTGATGCAACAACATACCTTACACTCCTTGAAAAATTCAAGATTAATATTCTGTGCTGTACACCAACCGAATATCGATTTATGGCAGCACTTGAAAGTTTACAAGATTTCAATTTAAGTACAGTCCGTCAGGCTGTGTCAGCGGGTGAACCATTAAATAGCGAAGTGATAAAAGTATTTTCGGAGGTTTTGAATTTACAAGTACGAGATGGCTATGGACAAACAGAAAATACATTACTTGTTGGTACAATGGTAGGGACGAAAGCTAAAATTGGCTCGATGGGTAAACCTACTCCGGGGAATACTGTTGAAATTATCGATGATTTCGGAAAGGCAGTTGCAATTGGAGAAGTTGGAGACATTGCTGTACATCGTGAAACACCTGCGTTATTTAAAAAATATTTAAATGATCCAGAACGTACAAATCTACAATTTAGAGGCGATTGGTATATAACCGGAGATCGTGCATATAAAGATGAAGATGGTTATTTTTGGTTTGAAGGACGTGGAGATGATGTCATAATATCTTCTGGCTATACGATAGGTCCATTTGAAGTAGAAGATGCATTATTGAAGCATCCAGCAGTTAAAGAAGCTGCTGTTGTTGCGAGTCCAGATGAAGTTCGCGGAAATATTGTAAAGGCATTTGTAGTGCTCCGTGATGGAGAAATTGGTAATGCAGCACTGATTAAAAAACTACAAAATCATGTAAAGACTTTAACTGCACCTTATAAATATCCTCGTGCGATAGAATTTGTAACTGAGCTACCAAAGACTTCATCAGGCAAAATTCGTCGTGTCGAATTGCGTGAACAAGAAAAAAATAAATAAATTAGTCAATCATAATTTCCTGGGGAATTATGTTGAAGAAAATCAAAGTTCGTACTTTTTTTATGAACTTTGATTTTTTTCATGATTTTAGGTAATGTAATATAGGTTGAATAGGTTAAAACATTTTCCTATTGTTGCAAAAAAATGAAACAAATTAGAATGTCAATCGTATAACGTGATGAGGAGGCGGAAATTTATGAATGTTAAAAGGTGGGCTGCTTTAATAATTGCAGGTGTCTTATTAGTATTTTCATTGGGGATTAACACCATATTTGCAATTTTTAAATCGGATTTCTTTGGTAATTTTGATAGCATGGTAGCTGGGGATAATTTAGCGGTAATGGAAGAGATTAAAGAAGACGGCAATATGGATAAACGTATTGCATACTTAAAGGTTGATGGTACGATTCAAGATGTTGGCTCAAGTACATTATGGCAACCAGTTGCGTATGATCATCAATTTTTCTTAGATCAATTAGATAATATTTTATCTGATGATACTGTTCAAGGCATCGTCTTAAGTGTTAATACACCAGGTGGCGGTGTAAAGGAATCAGCAGAAATTTATAAAAAGCTCTTAAAAATTAAAGAGGAGCGACAAATTCCGATTTATGTTTCTATGGATTCAATGGCAGCATCAGGTGGTTATTACATTTCAGCACCTGCAGATAAAATATTTGCACAACGTGATACAATTACAGGTTCGATTGGTGTCATTATGCAATCCATTAATTATCAAAAACTAGCTGAAAAAGTTGGTTTTAAATATGAAACATTTAAATCTGGTGCACATAAGGATATGCTTAGTCCAATGCGTGAAGTGACACCGGAAGAACGTGCTATGATGCAAGATATGATTAATGAATCATATGAGGAATTTGTTGATATTGTTGAAGAAGGGCGTAATATGTCTGAAGCTGATGTGAAAAAAGTTGCCGATGGTCGAATTCTTAGCGGTACGAAGGCTCTTGAAGCAGGCTTAATTGATGACATTGGTGATGAGGAAGCAACAGTTGCGGCATTACGTGAAGACTTTGGTTTAGAGGATGCACAATTATTTGAGTATTCATATGATGTGGGTGGTTTGCAATCGTATGTCGGTATGAAGATTGGATCAATGTTTGGTCCATCAGCAGAAGAAAAAATGTTGATGAAAATTATGACGGAATATAAAGCACCAAAAATGATGTACTTATATGGCGAATACTAAGGAGGGAGTACAATGACAAACCATGAAATTGTTATGCAAGGTTCACCCTCTATGGAGAATGCCCTCCTAATTGATAAGCCAATTACGAATGAAAATTATGCATTAAAAACGGCAGGCTTTTGGATACGTTTTTGGGCATTTTTATTGGATGGATTCATTATTACAGCGGTAATCGGAATTCTTGTTAACCCGATTTTTTATATAATGGATTGGTCATTATCCGAAACAGTGTGGTATGCACCAATTTCGATTATATCCGCTATTTTTTATTACAGCTATTTCGTATTAATGACGAAATTTTTTGGGCAAACCTTAGGGAAAATGATATTTGGATTACGTGTTATTTCGTTAAAACATGAGAAGCTGACTTGGTCAGATGTGTTATTCCGTGATTGGATAGGGCGCATCATCAACAACATTTTTATGCCCCTATATATTCTTATAGTCATTTTACCGAACAATCAAGGTCTACATGATTATTTTGCAGACACAACAGTTGTTCATGAAAAAGTCTATATTGAAAAAAGTGTTGTGCAACCATCTTTGCCAATCAAAGAGGAAAAGACTGAATCCGTACTTCTAGAGGAAAAACCAGAACCTGAAAAGCTAGAGGAAAAAAACGAAGAATAGTGGCTAGAGCTGTCTCATTACTTGAGACAGCTCTTTGTTTTTGGCTCATCACCAAAAGTAGCAGATGACATTTTTAAAAATATAAGACCTGTATATTAGTTGATCTTCGTTCCGACTGGGCGACTCCTTGGAGGTCTAATTGATAACCATTAATTTTTTTGATAAGCTGTCTCAGTTGCATTTAATTCCCTTCATTTAGTAATATTATGTACATATGAAGATTAGGAGGCGTTTATATGGCACAAGTAACATTTAAAAATGGTCCAGTAACACTTGTAGGTAATGAAGTAAAGGTTGGAGACCAAGCACCAAATTTCACTGTATTAGCGAATGATCTATCACCTGTCACTTTAAAAGATTCAGAGGGGAAAATTCGTTTAATTAGTGTAGTACCATCATTAGATACTGGTGTATGCGATGCGCAAACACGTCGTTTTAATGAAGAAGCAGCAAGCTTAGGTGATAATGTAGTGATCTATACAGTATCTGTTGACCTTCCGTTTGCTCAAAAACGTTGGTGTGGTGCAGCTGGCATTGACGCTGTTCAAACAGTTTCAGATCACCGCGATCTGTCATTTGGTGAAGCATACGGTGTCTACATCCAAGAATTACGTCTTCTAACACGTGCAGTATTTGTTGTGGATGCAAATGACAAAGTGGCATATGTGGAATATGTTTCTGAGGCAACAAACCATCCAAACTATGAAGCGGCAATTGCAGCTGTAAAAGCACTAGCATAATTTATTGATTTTAGGCTAAGATATTACTAGACAAAGGGGCTGTGACAAGTTTTTGTCACGGCTCTTTTCTGCTTGAAAGGAAGTTATGTATGGAAAATATCGAAAAATTATTTGGTATGCTAAATGAACATGCTGAAAAGTTAGAAAAAGAACATAATACTACATTACTTGAGGGTATTTTAGATGGCTTAGAGGCATGGCTAGATGGGGAAGTTAATTTTTCACAAGATGGTGCAACAAAGGAAGATGTACGTAAAGCGATTCAAATTGCTGTTTTAAAAGGGATGCGAAAAGGCTCTCAACCGAATCACCAAATGACACCGGATACTCTTGGGTTATTAGTTGGTTATTTTGTTGAGCAAATATTTGCGAATCGTCTAGAAACAGAAAAAATTTCTATTTTAGATCCAGCAGTAGGTACAGGAAATTTACTACTAACAGTTATGAATTTATTAGATGAAAAAATAGAAGCAACGGGTGTAGAGGTTGATGAGCTACTTATTCGTTTAGCTGCTGCTACCGCTGATTTAACAGAGCAACCAGTTTCATTATATCGCCAAGATGCTTTACAAGATCTATTAGTAAATCCTGTCGATGCAATTGTTTGTGATTTACCAGTTGGCTATTATCCGAATGAAGATGTCGCAATAGATTATGAATTATGCCCTTCAGAAGGAATGAGTTATGCACATCACTTATTTATTGAGCAGTCCATTAACTATACAAAGGATGGAGGCTACTTATTTTTCCTTGCACCAACCCATCTCTTTGAGTCTGAGCAGTCGAAACAACTGCATAAATACATTCAAAAGCATGCTTGGATTCAGGCAATTATTCAATTACCAGATACAATGTTCGCCAATAAAGCACTTGAAAAAAGTATTGTGATTTTGCAAAAACAAGGTGCAGATTTCAAAGCGCCTAAAGAGGTATTGTTAGCAAAAGTACCAAATATGCAAAATAAACAAGCTCTTGCTATGTTCTTTGAAAAAGTGAAAATGTGGCAAGAAGGTAAATAAGTAAAAAAGGTATCCAAAATAGGATACCTTTTTATGTACTGCATATTAATTTTCAGGTGTACGGATAACAAGTACATCACATTTAGCTGAGCGTACAATTGCTTCAGATACAGAACCGATTAGGAAGCGTTCTACTGCATTTAGACCAGTTGCACCACAAATGATTAAGTCTGCGTCTACAATTTTAGAAAGCTCTTTTGTAATAATATTTTTTGGTGAGCCGTATTCAATTACAAGGTTAACGTTTGCAATGCCTTCATCTTCAGCTTGTTTTTTGTAACCATTTAATAATTCTTCAGAGAATGCTTGAGCGCGTTCAGCAATTGAACGGTCATATGCTTCGATTGCAGCGAATGAACGTGTGTCAATAACATTCACTAGGTTTAAGACAGCACCTTCGTTACGTTTTGCAACGTCGATTGATTTACGGAATGCGTATTCAGCTTCCTTAGAACCGTCTACTGCAACTACAATGCTTTTATAATGATTAGCCATTTGAATTACCTCCCTGATTTGTATATTTTGATTATACCAAATGATTTTCTAAAGGAAATACTTTCCGGAAGAAAAAATGTGAAAAAGTGAAGGCATTTACAGTGATTTCTATTTCCTTTGAACGATACGCATTCATTAAAGATTCAAATTAAGTTTTACTGGCAGAATAATATTTCGTTACAGGTGTATTAATTAGCATGGATAAAAATGGCTAATTGATACACCTGATTTCGCTATATATTTTCTAGGAGCGCCATCAAGTGCGAAGGGCAATTTAAGTGCTCCTGACGATTTGCTTTCATTGCCGAGCAAAGATTGCTACCTGAATTTGAATATTTGGTATTGTAGGAATAATATAAATTTTTTCTATAATCACTTTAATTAAAGCATTTTTTATATTTGTTTGGTAATATGGAAATGCAAGGGGTGCATCAATACATCGAAGTGTATGTAACAAACTGATGCTTATTTTTTAGGTAATGGAAGGGGATAGGAAATATGAAGATTGGTATTCCAAAAGAGATTAAAAACAATGAAAATCGTGTAGCTATGACACCAGCAGGAGTTGTAACATTAACGCATGCAGGGCATGAAGTGTACATTGAAACTGGAGCAGGTTTGGGCTCAAGTTTTACAGATGCAGACTACCTGGCTGCAGGTGCTCATATCGTTGAGTCGGCAAAAGAGGCATGGGCTCAAGAAATGATCATGAAAGTAAAGGAACCTGTAGCATCAGAATACGATTATTTCTATGAAGGTCAAATCTTATTTACGTATTTACATTTAGCGCCAGAGCTTGAATTAACGCAGGCACTGTTAAATAAAAAAGTTGTAGGTATTGCTTATGAAACTGTACAATTAGCAAATGGTTCTTTACCACTTTTAACACCAATGAGTGAAGTTGCAGGTAAAATGGCAACGCAGATTGGCGCACAATTTTTAGAGAAAAATCATGAAGGTAAAGGTATTTTACTGGGCGGCGTATCAGGTGTGCCACGCGGTAAAGTAACTGTTATTGGTGGCGGTATCGCTGGAACAAATGCAGCGAAAATAGCTGTCGGAATGGGTGCAGATGTAACGGTCATTGATTTAAGCCCAGAACGTTTACGTCAGTTAGAGGATTTGTTTGGCCGTGATGTTCAAACATTAATGTCCAATCCTTATAATATTGCAGAATCCGTGCAAAACTCAGATTTAGTAGTTGGAGCTGTTTTAATTCCTGGCGCCAAAGCACCAAAGCTTGTTTCTGAGGAAATGATTCAGTCAATGCAACCTGGCTCTGTAGTTGTTGATATTGCTATTGACCAAGGTGGTATTTTTGCGACATCTGATCGTGTGACGACACATGATGACCCAACTTATGTAAAACATGGCGTTGTGCATTATGCAGTTGCGAACATGCCTGGTGCTGTACCACGTACTTCGACAATCGCTTTAACAAACAATACAATTCCTTATGCGCTTCAAATTGCCAATAAGGGTTACAGCCAAGCATGTCTTGACAATCCTGCATTGAAAAAAGGTGTTAATACTATAGATGGCCATCTCGTTTACAAGGCAGTTGCAGATTCTCAAGGTCTGCCATATGTCAATGTTGATGAGTTAATTCAATAAGTAAAATAAGAAAAGGAAGCACCATGTTTCATTGTGGTTGCTTCCTTCCTTTTTTATAGGATTCATTAAATCAATTTCGCCTTGGCGTAATTGTATCCGGATTTTGAATTATAGTACGATTAAATCTTTCGGGAATTTTGTTAGTACTTCTACTCCGTCTTTTGTTACTACAACATCATCTTCAATACGGACACCTGTCACATCAGATTTATAGATACCTGGCTCAATTGTGAAGACCATGCCTTCCTCCATAGCCATGTCGTTGGCGCCTGTTACAGATGGGAATTCATGCACAGAAATGCCGAGTCCATGACCAAGTCGATGTGTGAAATACTCACCATAGCCTGCTTCGGAAATAGTATCACGAGCAATTTTATCTAAATCCATTGCACGAACACCTGGTTTCACTGCTGCAATTGCATTTGTGTTAGCAGAAAGTACTGCGTTGTAGATTTCCTTTTGTCCTTCACTAGGTTCACCAAAGGCAACCGTACGTGTAATATCAGAGCAATAACCGTCGTAAATTACGCCCAGGTCGAATAACACCATATCACCCTTTTCGATTTTGCGAGCACCTGGTGTACCGTGAGGAGAGGCTGTTTTAGGACCACTCAATACCATTGTCTCAAATGACATCTTGCAGCCCTTATCTTGAATTGCATTTTCAATGGCTGTTAAGATTTCCATCTCCGTTTTGCCTTCAGCGATTTCCTTACAGCCGATTTCAATAGCGTAGTCAGCTAATTCAGCTGCCTTACGTAATTTTTCTAATTCATTCTCATCCTTAATCACTCGCATAGCGTTGATTTTTTCGTCGAGGCGGACAAATTTTGCTTGTGGGAACGAGATTTGTAGGGCTTCAAAGCGTTCTACATTTAGTTGTGCTTTTTCAATGGCGAACGTTAATGGATTATCAAGACGAGTTTTAATCGCTTGTGCAAGAACTTCCATTGAATTTTCAGTATCTTGGTGACCAATGACTTCATAGGACCAACCAGCAGCTTTTGCATCTGGGATCTCCATTTGTGGGCAAATTAAAAAAGGTTCTGCCTCTTTAAAAATCATTACGCCTAGTAATCTCTCATGTGGGTTACTTTTAAAGCCTGAAACGTAAAAAACGTTGTCTGGTGTTGTGATGAAAGCAGCATCAATTTGATTTTGTTGTAAATAATTTTGAATTTCTTCAACCTTTGACATAAACATTTCCTCCTCATGTTGTATTGAAACATTGTGCTCGGCTGAAATAATAGCCTACACGATGAGGCTTCGATCTTTCAGCAAACTATAAGCCGAATTCGAAGCTTCATTTTTGTATGAATGAATAATTGTCTCCTAACAGGGTCTGGCTTTGTTTGGAAAGATGCTATTATTCTCTGTACAGCATATCAAAAAAAGGGAAAAATCGCATGGATAGCGAATAAAAAATGATGAAGCACATTATGTACTGCAAGGAGGAAACGTATATGGAAATTAGTTATCATGGACATTCTGTTGTCAAAATTCAATCAAAGGGGAAAACAATATTGATTGATCCATTTATTAATGGGAATGGGCAAACAGATTTAAAGGTTGCTGATGAAGCCCCAGATATTATTTTACTTACACATGGCCATAATGATCATGTAGGTGATACAGTCGAGCTTGCAAAGAAAAATGATGCACTCGTTATTGCACCGAATGAGCTAGCTAATTGGATTTCTTGGCAAGGGGTGAAGGTACATCCAATGCATATAGGCGGGGCTAAGGAATTTGATTTTGGTAAAGTGAAATTTACTCAAGCATTCCACGGTTCGTCTTATGTAACTGAAAATAATGAAATCATTTATATGGGAATGCCTGCTGGGATTTTAGTATTTATCGAAGGAATAACAATCTATCATGCAGGGGATACGGCGTTGTTTAGCGATATGAAATTAATAGGGGAACGCCACCCAATTGATATTGCGTTTTTACCAATTGGAGACAATTTCACAATGGGTCCAGAAGATGCTGCCTGTGCGGTTGCATTTTTGAAGCCGAAAATTGTCGTACCAATCCATTATAATACATTCCCTCCAATCGAGCAGGATCCACAAGTTTTTGCAGATTTAGTGCAAAATTCAGAGGTTCAAATTTTGAAAGCCGGTGAAAAAGTAAACTGTTCCTAATCAATAACATAGCTGTACTATATGAACTGACACCACGTGCGTAGTTGAAACGATGGGGAAAGTAAAACAAATTCATCACTTTATATTAATCATTTTAATAAAAAATATGGTACACTAAGAGCAGAATTGAACTTGAGAAATAGGTGATATTTTGTCGACAAAACATGAGAAAATTTTACAATACATCGAATCACTACCCGTGGGCGATAAAATTTCAGTACGTCAAATTGCAAAGGAAATGCAGGTCAGTGAAGGAACGGCTTATCGTGCCATTAAGGAAGCGGAAAATCGTCGTTTAGTAAGCTCCATTGAACGTGTTGGAACGATTCGAATTGAGAAGAAAAAGAAAGAGAATATCGAGCGATTAACCTTTGCTGAAATTGTTAATATTGTAGACGGCCAAGTTTTAGGTGGAAAAACAGGTCTACATAAAACGTTAACGAAATTTGTTATTGGTGCAATGCAATTAGAAGATATGATGCGTTATACAGATGCAGGAAGCTTGCTCATCGTTGGGAATCGTATTAGGGCGCATGAAAATGCACTGCGAGCTGGTGCAGCTGTTTTAATTACAGGGGGCTTTGATACTACTGAGGAAAACAAGTTACTCGCAGATTCCTTAGACCTACCAATCATTTCAACTAGCTATGACACCTTTACAGTAGCAACAATGATTAATCGTGCAATTTATGACCAATTAATCAAAAAAGATATTTTATTTATTGAAGATATTTATGTACCGATGACGGATACGGCTGTTCTTCGAAATGATGAAACTATTCATCATTTCCAAAAGTTAAATGAACGAACGACTCATGGTGCATTTCCTGTTGTTACAGCAAGCAATAAGCTTGTTGGGATGATTACAGTAAAAGACGTTATTGGTCGAGAAGAAACTGAACTTATTGAAAAGGTTATGACGAAAAATCCGATTGCCGGATCGATGAAAATGAGTGTTGCTTCTGCAGGACATCGAATGATTTGGGAAGGGATTGATCTACTCCCAATTGTCGATGATGACAATATTTTGCAAGGTGTCATTAGTCGTCAAGATGTACTAAAAGCGCTTCAGCTTGCACAAAGACAGCCGCAGCATGGTGAAACAATTGATGATTTAGTGAAAAATGAGATGAAGGTGCTTGGCGATGAAGAATTAATCGTAGAGTTTAAAGTAACACCTCAAATGACAAACCAATATGGAGCAATTTCTTACGGGGCATTTACCACTTTGTTAGCAGAAGTTGGCTCATTTGCGTTAAAGCGTCGAAAACGTGGGGATGCAGTGGCTGAAAACATGACGATTTATTTCATCAAGCCTGTGCAAATGGAAAGTACTCTTACGGTAAGGCCTCGAATATTAGACATGAGTCGTAAGTTTGTGAAAATGGACTTCGAAGTGTTTAATCAACAAATGCTTGTTGGAAAGGCAATGATGATGTTCCAACTGCTGGAACGTTAAGAAGATGCAAAAAGGGATGGCCTAGACAAATGCTAGGTCATCCCTTTCACTTTTTTTAGCGGGTATCCAGACGCAATTATGCCGAGGCATAATTGATTATTTATTGGTTAATACGGAATTCTTCTTCAACAAATTTGCCGTAGTGACGAGTCTTTTTAATATTTTCGGTAATAACAAGGATGCCTAAAACGACAAGAATTGCTACAATAATAAATGTATATATTCCAGGGAATAAATAGGCTTGATTTACACCAAATACAAGAATAAATACGCCGAAACTTACGTTTGCTTTACTTTTGTACCAATTTTTAGCGATAGGTAATGGAGAACGGAACTGTTTTGTTTTAAAATAAAAATAAATAGCAAATGATATGATAATTGCAAACACAAAAATTAAATTGAGCATAGTAAACCTCCTAGCATAACTAGACTATATTGTAACGATTATTGAAGAAAAATGCTAACGGTTATTACTATCATTTTGGAGGAAATTATTTTGAAAAGACAAATCATCGACACAATTGCTTCATATGAGACAATCGTTATTCATCGCCATGTGCGTCCAGATCCTGACGCTTATGGATCTCAGCTAGGGTTAAAAGAGCTTATTTTAGCAAATTATCCTGAAAAGAAGGTTTTTGCAGCAGGTGAGCATGATGAATCTTTATCATTTTTAGCAAAGCCAGATTACATTACGGATGATGTATACAACAACGCTTTAGTGATTGTGACAGATACTGCAAATACAGAACGTGTAGACGATCAACGCTATACAAAAGGGAAAATGGTCATTAAAATAGATCACCATCCAAATGATGATGCATATGGTGATTTACTGTGGGTGGATACGACTGCAAGCTCTTGTAGTGAAATGATTTATGAGCTTTTTGAGGAAGGAAAAGAAGTAGCAAACTGGACTCTATCTGATGCAGCCGCTAGATTATTATTTGCTGGTATTGTAGGAGATACAGGACGCTTCCAATATCCTAGCACGACAGTAAAAACATTTAAGGTTGCTGGGGAACTTATTACTTATGATTTTGATCGAAATCAAATTTTCGATGGAATGTATGAAATGGATCGAAAGCTTTTAAATTTACAAGGCTATATTTATCAAAACTTCAAAATAGATGAGCATGGAGCGGCGTATATTAAGCTGACAAAGGAATTGCTAGCTGAATACAATGCGGTACCGTCAGAAGCGTCACTGTTAGTCGGCTGTCTTGGAAGTGTGAAAGGTATTTGTGCATGGGTAATCCTCATTGAAGAGGCCGATCAGATTCGCGTACGTCTACGCTCAAAAGGTCCTGTTATTAACACTTTAGCGAAGGAATTTAATGGTGGGGGACACCCGCTTGCTTCTGGTGCAACAGCTTACTCATGGGAAGAAGCAGACCGTGTTATAACGAGATTACAGGAAATTTGTAAGGCTTATCAATAAAGAGACGATTGTTTTACTTAATAATTCTTTGAAACCTAGAAAGGAAGGGATTCATTTGACACATGTATACACAAAAATGCATACGAGCGCGGATTTATTGAAAAGCACGATTCGGCTTGAACAATTGATCCCTTTTTTACAAGAGCAAAATACGCAGGCCTGTGCAATCGTCAACTCAAAATTGTACGGGCTTTTGCCTTTTAGTAAAGCATTGAGACAAGCAAATATTCATGCGGTATTAGGGCTTTCGATAAATGTACAGTGGCACGAGAGAAAGGTACCACTTGTGCTGTATGCTCAAACACAAGAAGGCTATCAACATCTTTTAAAGATTAGTAGTGCAGTGTCGATTCGGGAGGATGATGCACTTCCTTGGAAATGGCTAGAAGGGTATGCAGCAGGCTGTGTTGCACTACTTTCTTCGGATGATTTAGCGGAAGTTGAGGATTGGACTGAAGTAGTAAGTGCTTTAAACAGGGTATTCGGTAAGCATTTATTTATGGGGATAGCAAGGCCGGCAGGAGTGATAGCGGAAAAAGAAGAAACGTATGTAGCATTGTGTGAAACGATGAACATAGCGATAGTTGCCTCACAGAGCTGTTATTTTTTACGTCCAGAAGATCATTTTGCCTTCGAGGTTGCAAGAGCAATTGATACAGGTGAAAAGCTCACAGGTACAAGGTTATCCGTCAATTTACAAAGTTATTTCGCTCCAACAGAGGAAGAATGGCGAAGTTGGTTTGCGGATCATCCAGAATGGCTTGAAGCTAGTGCAACGATGCTAGCTAGCTGTACTGCGGAAATCCCTGAAATGCACGTACAAATGCCTAAATTCCCTGTACCAACAGGTGAAACAGCCGAAAGTTTGCTTGCTAAAGAAGTATTTGCAGGATTAGCAGAGCGTTTCAAACAAACTGAAATCCCGCATGTTTATCGGGAGCGACTTCAATACGAGCTTGAAATTATTTGTTCAATGGGCTTTGCTGATTATTTTTTAATTGTTGCAGATTTTATGCATTTTGCTAAAGAAAACCGTATTTTAACTGGTCCAGGTCGTGGTTCATCAGCAAGTTCCCTTGTAGCATATAGTTTATCCATTACACAAGTAGATCCACTAGTTTACGGCTTATTATTTGAACGCTTTTTAAACCCTGAACGTGTCACGCTGCCAGATATAGATATTGATTTTGTCGACAGTAAAAGACAAAAAGTCATCCACTATGTTGCTCAAAAATATGGAAAGGCAAATGTGGCGCAAATTATTACGTTTGGCACTTTATCTGCGAAGGCTGTTGCTAGAGATGTTGCTCGTGTTTTTGGTTTTGACGCTGAAATATTGGAAAAAATATCAAAAATGATTCCAAATAAACCTGGGATAACATTGCAAAGAGCGGTGGACGAATCACAAAGCTTGCAGGGTTGGCTAGCAGAGGATGAGAAGTATCGTCGCTGGTTAGAGGTGGCGTTAAAATTAGAAGGATTGCCAAGGAATTCTTCTACCCATGCAGCTGGGATTGTGCTGGCACCATCACCACTAGTCAATACAATACCGATTGAAGAGGGGCATGACGGAATATATTGTACGCAATGGCCGATGGGAGATGTAGAAGCTTGTGGCCTTGTTAAAATGGATTTTTTAGGTTTGCGCAATCTGACAATATTAGAGCAGGTACGTTGGTCAATTTATAAAGCAGGTGGCCCGTGGATAGAGTTTGAGCTTATTCCAATGCAAGATGAAAAGACATTTCAGCTTCTACAAAAGGGAGATACATTAGGTATTTTTCAATTAGAATCTGAAGGTATGAAGCAAGCTTTACGTGATATACATCCAACCCATTTTTTAGATATAGTGGCAGTCAATGCGTTGTATCGCCCTGGCCCAATGGATTTTATTCCTATCTATGCAAGACGGAAAGCGGGTAAGGAGCCTACAAATATGCTACATCCAGCTTTAGAGCCTATTTTACGGGAGACATTTGGTGTCATAGTTTATCAAGAGCAGATCATGCAAATTGCTTCGGTGATGGCGGGCTTTACGATGGGACAAGCGGATTTATTGCGTCGAGCGGTAAGCAAGAAAAATCGTCAAGTATTAGAAGAGCAACGTGCGGCATTTGTTAATGGAGCAATAAAGCAAGGCTTTGACATTCAAGTGGCTGAAGAAGTGTATGCACTAATTGTACGCTTTGCAGACTATGGTTTCCCTAAAAGTCATGCTGTCGCATATAGTGTTATTTCCTATCAAATGGCATATTTAAAGGCACACTTCCCACTAAGTTTTTATGCGGCACTATTATCAAATGCAACAGGAAATGTGGAAAAAATTCAGCAGTTTGTGAGTGAGGCAAAAGAGAAAGGGATTCCGTTTTACCCACCTTCGCTCAAACGGAGTACGAAATTTTTTACTGTAGAAAAGGATGGAGTTCGCTATAGCCTTTCTGGAATAAAGGGTGTACCTTATACATTTATAGAGACAGTTAGTGCATTACGCCAAACGAATGCAGAAGCATTTGATAATTTATTTGACTTGGCAGTTGCCTTGAGTGCACAGCATTTTAAACCAAAAATCATGGAGTTTTTAATTTTCGCTGGGGCTCTCGATTATTTAATGAAAGATCGTGCGGTACTGTTAGCAACAGTGGAGGCTGCCCAGAAGCATGCTGAGTTGCTTAGACCAACTGAGGATATTGATATTGCATCGGCTACTGCCTTTAGCTTTGGTAAGCCAAAGTATATGGAAGCGGAAGCGATGCCCCAAAAGGAAAAATTACTGCATGAGAAGGAAAGTCTTGGCTTTTATATATCAGCACATCCAGTCACTGAGGAAAGAACTTTTTGGAATGAAGTAAATATGACGTGCCGAGAGATAAAGCGTGAACGAGAGGGAACGTATGTTAAAATGATTGGCATGATAGAAGAAGTGAAAAAAATTCGGACTAAAAAAGGTGAGCAAATGGCTTTTGTTCAGCTTCAGGATGAATTTGGAACGGTATCTGTTACTTTATTCCCTCAAGTATTTCAGCTTGTTCAAGAGTTTCTGCTTGAGGATGAATTGATTTATCTTGAAGGAACGTTAGAAAGACGTTTTGGTAAGTCGCAGATTAAAGTAAAACATGCGCAAGCGACGAAAAAACTAGGGAATTAAAGAATATTTTAGAAGCTGCATAGATTTTTTATGCAGTTTTTTCTTTACTTTTTAATAATTATTTTGTAAGCTAGAATCAACGTCAAAAAGTGGTCAGACCACTTTTTTTATAAGAGGAGTTGATCGTATGGATAAAAAAACTGAACAAAAGAAAGTGTTTTTAGAAATCGTCCAACAATTACGTCAACTTATTAAAATGGAAAAAATTCAGGCTGGTGAAAAATTACCTTCCGAACGAGTCCTTTCTGAGCGTTTAGGCGTCGGGCGATCCTCTGTGAGAGAGGCGTTGCGTAGCTTAGAGTTATTAGGTCTTATTGAAACGAGACATGGTGGAGGTACTTTTCTAGCTTCAACACATAAACATCAGCTTGTAGAAATACTGTCGATGTTTATATTAGAAGATGAAAAATCGAAAAAGGATGTCGAATTAACGCGACAAATTCATGAAAAGGAAGCAATTCGCGTAATAAGTTGTACAGAGACTCTGCAAACACTACCTGTGTGGGACAGTTTTTTTGTAAAGCTAGAGATAGAAGGAACGATTAATTGTCTGGATGTTTTACGAGAAATATTAATTACGTCAGGAAATCGTCTTTCATTGAAAATCTGGTTTCAATTAGCAGCTTATGATGGCGACCGTTTAAATCGAAACTCAACTGAAGATGAAAAGTTACAAATTCAAACAATGTTGAAATCGATGCAGCTTGGCTATGAAAGAGAAGCATTAAAGGCCTACGAGCAGTGGATGAAGAATGTACAAAGTATTTAGACAACAAAGGGGGAGTCGAACATGGCGATACGCAGCTTATTTAGCAAAAAGAAAGAAGACGGACAAGAGAAGGGATTTCCTGAAGGACTTATGACAAAATGTTCAGAATGCCGTCATATTCAATTAACGAAGGAATTAGAAAAAAATCATAAAGTATGTACAAAATGCAGCCATCATTTCAAAATGACTGCACAGGAGCGTGTAACATATTTCTTAGATGAAGGTTCATTTGTGTCAATGGATGACCATTTACAAACTTGTAATCCGCTTAATTTCCCTGCTTATGTTGAAAAAATTTCAGCTGATCAACAAAAAACGGGATTAAACGAAGCTGTTCTGACAGGATTAGGTACACTTGATGGAGAAGAAATTGTAGTAGCAATTATGGATTCTCATTTCCGCATGGGTTCTATGGGCTCGGTTGTCGGAGAAAAAATCACGCGTGCTGTTGAAAAAGCTACTGAATTACGTGTTCCGTTTATTATCTTTACTGCAAGTGGTGGAGCGCGCATGCAAGAAGGCGTACTATCTTTAATGCAAATGGCAAAAACGAGTGTGGCATTAAAACGTCATAGCAATGAAGGACTATTGTTTATTTCAATACTAACGCATCCTACAACAGGTGGTGTTTCTGCAAGTTTCGCCTCTGTTGGAGATATTAATATTGCAGAACCACAAGCATTGATTGGCTTTGCTGGCCGTCGTGTAATTGAAGAAACAGTGAGAGAAAAATTACCAAGTGATTTCCAAACGGCGGAATTTTTACTAGAGCATGGTCAGCTTGATGCAATCTTCCATCGAAAAGATTTACGAGACCAAGTAGCAGTGCTTGTTAAAATGCATACGAAAGGCGGCGTGCAACATGTCTAAAAATTTAGCTTTTGAAGAACCAGTAGTACAATTACGTGAAAAGATCGATGAGTTAAAAAAAATTGCTACCGAAGCGGAAGTAGATATGACAGGTGAAATCGAAAAGCTTGAAACACGCCTAATACAGTTAGAAGAATCTATTTATGCCAATATGAAGCCATGGGATCGTGTACAGGTTGCAAGACATCCTGAACGCCCAACAACATTACAGTATATAGAAGCTATGTGCGAAAACTTTATAGAGTTACATGGAGACCGTACGTTTGGTGATGATGCGGCTATTCTTGGAGGAATTGCTCTCTTTGAAGGACAGCCAGTAACAATTATTGGACATCAACGAGGAAAATCAACTAAAGAAAACATTCGTCGTAATTTTGGTATGCCACATCCTGAAGGATATCGTAAGGCATTACGCTTAATGAAGCAGGCTGAGAAATTTAAGCGCCCAATTATTTGTTTTATTGATACGAAAGGTGCTTATCCGGGTAAGGCTGCCGAGGAACGCGGTCAAAGTGAAGCAATCGCCAGAAATCTAGTCGAAATGGCGGGTCTAACAGTACCAGTTATAAGCATAGTTATTGGGGAAGGCGGAAGCGGTGGTGCACTTGCATTAGGTGTAGCGAATCGTGTCTTTATGTTAGAAAACTCAACGTATTCGGTTATTTCGCCAGAAGGGGCTGCGTCGATTTTATGGCGTGATGGTAGCTTAGCGAAGCAAGCAGCAGAAGCTATGCGTATAACAGCACCTGACTTAAAAGAGCTTGGCGTTATAGATGGAATTATCCCTGAGATTACAGGTGGTGCACATCGCAATGTAGCGAAGCAAGCACTTTATTTAAAAGAATGTATAAGCGACACGCTAAAAGCATTAAATTCTTTAAATGGCGAACAATTAATAGAAGACCGTTATGAGAAATTTAAAAAGATCGGACAATATACTGAAGCGTAAATTCATACATTTTTTGATTTTTCATCAATAGTGGTCGGTAACAAAGGAGAAAAGGTTTTGCCGCTTAGGTGATTGAAGTAGAAATTGGGCGAATCCTTGAGGATCAGCGGTCACTAATGAGACTTTGGCGTAAGCGATGTATAGGAACGAAGGCTAAAAAATATCACCTCTTGTGATAATGCCTTCGAGACCAACATCATGTTGTCGCTTCGCTTTCGCACAGGAAACATTTGTTTCTTCCACTAAAACACAGACAAAAAGGAAATCTATCCCTATGTTATTGTAATGAACCTAATTTGTATCTTAGTTAGATAAAAATCCTAATGATGGAAGAAGAAAACACGCAAAAAACAATGCTAGATTTCTTGAAAAAATGTTAGATTTCGGCTGTTTTTTGCTGAAAAGAGTGTGTGAAAGCGCATTCTTTTTATTTTTTTGTAAAAGTTATGTTTTTGTAGCCTCAGAACACTTACATAGTTTGTTTTTTCGTGTTAATGTGAATAATAATAGTACTGCAGGAGGTCGACAATGAAAAAAATTGCCGTATTAACAAGTGGTGGAGATGCGCCAGGGATGAATGCAGCTGTTCGTGCAGTCGTTCGTAAGGCAGCTTATCATGGAATTGATGTTGTCGGAATTAAGCATGGGTATGAAGGCTTAATAAAAGGTTACATGGAAAATCTCGATTTAGGCTCAGTAGGTGGCATTATTCAACGTGGTGGAACACAGTTATTTTCAGCAAGATGTCCTGAATTTAAAGAAGACGCTGTTCAACAGCGAGGCATTGACAATATGCGTGAAGCTGGGATTGAAGGGCTAGTTGTTATTGGCGGCGATGGTTCTTACCGTGGTGCTATGGATTTAGTGAAAAAAGGTTTTCCTGCTGTTGGCGTTCCAGGAACAATCGATAATGATGTTCCAGGAACCGAATATACTATAGGATTCGATACAGCACTAAATACAGTTGTGGAATCGATTGATAAAATTCGCGATACAGCAACTTCCCATGAAAATTCCTTTATAGTTGAGGTAATGGGGCGAGATGCAGGAGATATTGCATTATGGGCAGGTCTTGCAGCTGGTGCTGAAACAGTTTTAATTCCAGAAGAAGATTATAATTTGGATGACATTGTGGCACGCTTAGATCGTGGTGCCGCGCGTGGGAAAAAGCATAGCATTATTATTGTCGCTGAAGGTGTTATGTCAGGTAGTGATTTGGCAAAACTGTTAAAAGACAAAACAGGAAAAGAGATTCGTGTTTCTGTTCTTGGACATATCCAGCGTGGCGGTTCACCTACTGCACGCGATCGTGTTCTGGCAAGTCAGTTCGGTGCTCATGCAGTTGAGTTATTAATGGAAGGAAAAACTGGAAGAGCGGTAGGTATCCGCAACCATCAAGTTATTGACTATGATATGCCTGAAGCTTTTGAAAAAAATCATGAGTCAGATGTAAGCTTGTATACTTTAATGAAAGAACTATCTATATAATTTGTTATAAAACGGAGTGGGCAGAAAATGAGAAAAACAAAAATCGTATGTACAATTGGTCCGGCAAGTGAGTCACCAGAAACTTTAGAGAAACTAATTGAAGCAGGTATGAATGTTGCCCGCTTAAATTTTTCACATGGTTCTCATGAAGAGCATGAAGGACGTATTAGTTTAATTCGCGAAGTAGCACAGAAATTAGGTAAACCAGTTGGTATTTTACTCGACACAAAAGGTCCAGAAATTCGTACGCATAATATGAAAAACGGGGAATTACATTTAGCTACAGGGCAAGTGATTGATATTTCAATGACTGAAGTTGAAGGGACAGAAAAATGCTTCTCTGTAACATATGATCGTTTAATCGAGGATGTTGAGCAAAATTCAATTATTTTATTAGATGATGGACTTATTCAATTACGTGTATTAGCAACAGATATGGAAAAAGGCCTTATCCATACAATTGTTGAAAATGCAGGTGTCTTAAAAAATAAAAAGGGTGTTAACGTGCCAGGCGTTTCTGTACAACTTCCGGGAATTACAGAAAAAGATGCACAGGACATTCTATTCGGTATTAAGCAAGGTGTAGATTTTATTGCAGCTTCATTTGTTCGTCGAGCAAAGGATGTACTAGAGATTCGAGAATTACTTGAACAAAATGGTGGTAGCCATATTCAAATCATCCCGAAAATCGAGAACCAAGAGGGTGTCGATAATATCGATGAAATCATCTTAGTTTCAGATGGATTAATGGTGGCACGTGGTGACCTTGGTGTAGAAATCCCAGCAGAAGAAGTACCACTTGTACAAAAGAAATTAATTTTAAAATGTAACCAAGTAGGTAAACCAGTAATTACAGCTACACAAATGTTAGATTCGATGCAGCGTAATCCACGTCCGACACGAGCAGAGGCAAGTGACGTAGCAAACGCAATTATCGATGGTACAGATGCAATTATGCTGTCTGGTGAAACTGCGGCGGGGCTTTATCCAGTAGAGTCCGTACAAACAATGAATAAAATCGCACAGCGCACAGAAAATTCATTAGATTATAAGGCGATCGTTTCTACACGTAGTCGTGAAAAAGAGGCAAATATGACTGAGGCAATTTCTCAGGCAGTAGCTTACACTTCGATTAACTTAGGTGTAAAAGCAGTATTAGCACCAACAGAAAGTGGTAACACTGCTAAAATGATTGCTAAATATCGCCCAGGTGTACCGATTGTCGCTGTAACAGGCTCTATCAATACAGCTAACGCATTAACACTAGTTTGGGGTGTATACCCAGTTGTTTGTCAACGTGTTACAACAACAGATGAAATTTTAGAGCTAGCTGTTGACGAAAGCTTGAAGCATGGCTTTGTAACGCACGGTGATGCAGTTGTCATTACAGCAGGTGTACCGGTAGGTGAAGCAGGTACTACTAACTTAATGAAGGTACACATTATCGGAGATTTGCTAGCTCGTGGTCAAGGAATCGGTAAAGCTTCAGTTGTAGGTAAAACAGTTGTTGCAAAAAATGCCGCTGAGGCACTAGCATATGATACAGACGGATGCATTTTAGTAACGGTTGGTTCAGATCGTGATATGATGCCAGTGATTGAAAACTGTATTGGTCTGATTACAGAGGAGGGTGGACTTACAAGTCATGCAGCGGTTGTAGGACTAAGCCTTGGTATCCCTGTTATCGTCGGTGTAAAAGAAGCCACTACATTGATTCGCCACGATCAAGAAATTACGATGGATGCTGAAACAGGAGTTATTTACAAAGGGCATGCAAGTGTTCTTTAAACCATAACAAAAAGCTCTAGTACGGATGATTGTACTAGAGCTTTTCTTATGAAAAAAGATATTTTCATTTGAATCAATTATGCCTCAGCGTAAGTGTGTCCGGATTCGGCTTTGTGCTTACACAAAGAACTCCTTTCCGAACCGTGAGATCCGCCATAATAGATGTTTCTTGCGTGAAAAATAGTTTTTTCCCCTTCATGGAATGGGGATTTTACTATAATGAAAGTATAGCCTAGACGTCTCTTATTAGGGCTCGTTGTTTTTTAAGGGAACTAAATTGGCTATAATAACGTATTAAAGGTATAGCTTTTTTAGATAGAAAGGAGAAAAATATGAGAAAAATTTTTCTTGGTTTCATTGTCTACGTATTGGCCGAATTGGCGTTATTAATAGTGATTGGTCAAAATATTGGTGTTTTAAATACTTTATTACTTATAGTTGCTACGAGTATTATAGGTATTTATGTAGTGAAAAATAAAGGTATGAATTCTGTACAAAAGGTAAAAAATACGATAGCACGTGGAGAGGCTCCGGGTCCAGCTTTGATTGACACAGTGTTAAATTTTAGCGGTGGTGTACTTCTAGCATTACCAGGTTTTTTAACGGATCTTATTGGTTTATTGCTGCTTATGCCTTTTACTCGTAAAATGTTCCAACCAATCTTTTATTATTGGATGCGTAAAAAAATGAAAAAAGGTCAATTCATCATCGTTCAAAAATAGCATTTTCCTTTAGTTTAACCGCCAAAAATAAAAATATAGGGCTAAGTAAAATGCCGTAAAAACCAAATAATAAGATAGAGGCGGCACTGATGAAAAAGGTGTGGAATGTTCGCAATTGCAGTGTATTTGACCAAAGCATGGATTCAGCTAGCTGCCTTGTTAATTGAACAAATAGATACAAAATTAAAATAGCCACACATAAAAAGGTATTCCCCTTTAAGTAAAAATAAAAGCTCATGGGTACTAGAAATACTCCGATGCCGAAGAAAGGGAGTATATCTGCGAAAGCTACTATAAAAGCTTTAATAATGGCTTGTTCAAATTGGAGAATCATAAACCCCGCACAAAGAATGAGCAGTGTGATTGTGAATAGCTGAAACTCCACGAACAAAAAGTAATGAAATAGTTGCATAATCTTCGAAAAATGTGACTGCCATTCATTGCGGAATTTTTTTGGCACATATTGAAAGAACCAATAACGGGATTTGCGAGTTTCTAATAGGGCAAAGTAGTAAGCGATAAGGAATATAAATACTTCAATGACATGCTTCATAAATAATTGAAAGATATTAGCAATATACACTAAGATTGAATCGAAAATAGACAATGATTTTTCCTTTAAAACTTGGATGAACATTGATTCATATTCATTGAAAAGTGGGAAATTTTGTAGTGTTTCTCGGATTTCAGGGAAGATCAGAATAATGCTGTTTATAGATATGATAGCGAGAAGAAAAATGCAAGTTAGTATGAGTGCTTCTACGATGATTGCTGCAAGCCAATAGGCAAGCCTACAATAAGAGTGAAGAAATTTTATGATAGGATACGTAGAAAAAGATAAGAAAATTGCAAGAGATACAGGCAATACGAACCATAGTATTACCAAATAAAAAATAAAAAACAACACACTAGTAGTTCTTTCGTATGAAAAATATTTAATATTCCTCATTTTTACAATTTCACCCCGTTTCAAATGATGAATTAATGTTAAAAAATACAAAATAATCTCTTTGGAACGTTTAAATAATCGATAAAACACCTTTTTCTTTATTCGGAGGATTTTCATTCACAAAGATGTCAAAAATGATTATAATAGCAATGTAAGCGATTTACTTAATGGTTCATATGAGCAAAAAACGTAAATGTGACCTACAAAAAGCATTTACACACCCAAAAATATAACTATGAGGGAGCGATATTTTATGTCAGCAACTAAAGGTTTAGAAGGTATCGTAGCAGCGGAATCTAAAATCAGTTCAATTATCGATGACACACTTACATATGTTGGTTACAACATTGATGATTTAGCAGTGAACGCGTCATTTGAAGAGGTAATTTATTTATTATGGCATACTCGTTTACCAAAAGCGGACGAGCTAGCTGAATTAAAACAACAATTAGCAGACAACATGACTATTCCGCAAGCAATTGTAGACCAATTCAAAACTTACCCACTTTCAACTGTACATCCAATGGCTGCACTACGTACTGCAGTATCTTTACTTGGTGTATTCGATGAAGAGGCAGATGTTATGGATACGGAAGCTAACTACCGTAAAGCTATCCGTTTACAAGCTAAAATTGCTACAGTAGTTACTGCATTTGCACGTGTTCGTAAAGGTTTAGAGCCAGTTGCTCCAAAACCAGAATTAGGATATGCAGCAAACTTCTTATACATGCTTAAAGGTGAAGAACCAGCGGCAATTGAAGTTGAAGCATTCGACAAAGCGTTAGTATTACATGCTGACCATGAATTAAATGCATCAACATTCACAGCACGTGTATGTGTAGCTACATTATCAGATGTTTATTCTGGTGTAACTTCAGCTATCGGCGCATTAAAAGGACCACTTCATGGTGGTGCAAATGAGCAAGTTATGAAAATGTTAACTGAAATCGGCTCACTTGAAAACGTTGAATCTTATATTCAAAATAAATTAGATAACAAAGAAAAAATCATGGGCTTCGGTCACCGCGTATACCGCAAAGGCGACCCACGTGCACCACACTTACGTGTAATGTCACAAAAATTAACTGAGCTTACTGGTAAACCAGAGCTTTATGAAATGTCAGTTAAAATCCATGACATGATCGTAGAACAAAAGAAATTACCTGCAAACGTAGACTTCTTCTCTGCGTCAGTGTATGATTCTTTAGGTATTGATCATGACCTATTCACACCAATTTTCGCAGTATCACGTACTTCTGGTTGGGTAGCTCATATTCTAGAGCAATATGCTAACAACCGCCTAATCCGTCCACGTGCAGAGTATGTTGGACCAGGCATGCAAAAATATGTTCCAATCAGCGAGCGCTAATTTGGAAACTATGCTAGAATATTTGGGACTGTGTTACTTATAACACAGTCCTATGATTATGAATTTAGGAGGCAACATCAATGTCAAACAAAATTGTAGTTGAAAATGGCGTACTTAATGTACCAAACAATCCAGTAATTCCTTTCATCGAAGGTGATGGAATTGGTCCAGATATTTGGGCTGCAGCATCTCGCGTTATCGACGCAGCAGTAGAAAAAGCTTACAACGCTGAAAAGAAAATCGAATGGTTAGAAGTTTTAGCTGGTGAAAAAGCATTCAACCAAACTGGTGAATGGTTACCACAAGAAACTTTAGACAAAATTAACGAATACTTAATCGCAATCAAAGGTCCTCTTACTACTCCAATCGGTGGTGGTATCCGTTCTCTAAACGTAGCATTACGTCAACAGTTAGACCTATATGTATGCTTACGTCCAGTACGTCACTTTGATGGAGTACCTTCTCCAGTTAAACGTCCAGAAGACGTTGAAATGGTTATCTTCCGCGAAAACACAGAAGACATCTACGCTGGTATTGAATTCGAATCTGGCTCTGAACAAGCACAAAAAATCATCAACTTCCTACAATCTGAATTTGGTGTTAACCAAATCCGCTTCCCAGAAACTTCTGGTATCGGTGTAAAACCTGTATCTAAAGAAGGTACTGAGCGTTTAGTACGTTCTGCGATCGAATACGCTATTAAACATAAACGCCCATCTGTTACTTTAGTACACAAAGGTAACATCATGAAATTCACTGAAGGTGGATTCAAAAAATGGGGTTATGAATTAGCTGAAAAAGAATTTGCTGATCAAACATTCACTTGGAACCAATATGATGCTATTAAAGCTGAACAAGGTGAAGAAGCAGCAAACAAAGCACAGTCTGACGCTTTAGCAGCTGGTAAAATCTTAGTTAAAGATTCTATCGCTGATATCTTCTTACAACAAATCTTAACTCGTCCAACTGAGTTCGATGTAGTAGCTACAATGAACTTAAACGGTGACTATATCTCTGACGCATTAGCTGCTCAAGTTGGTGGTATCGGTATCGCTCCAGGCGCAAACATTAACTATGTAACTGGACACGCGATCTTCGAAGCTACTCATGGTACAGCTCCAAAATATGCTGGTTTAGATAAAGTAAACCCATCTTCAGTTTTACTTTCAGGTGTATTAATGCTTGAACACTTAGGATGGCAAGAAGCAGCTGACATGATTACTAAATCTGTAGAGAAAACAATTTCTTCTAAAGTTGTAACTTATGACTTCGCTCGTTTAATGGACGGCGCTACAGAAGTAAAATGTTCAGAATTCGCGAATGAATTAATCAAAAACCTATAATTTTCTATTCTAAAATAGAAATTATAGTTAAAGCGGAAGTATATTCTGCCGATATAATTAGGGTGAAATGTAAATTTCTATTGACCTTAGCTTAATAAATTATTTACGATGAACTTGTTTAATCGAGGGAGGAGAATTTATTCTCCTCCCTCTTTTAATTTTTTTCAGCGGGTGTTTAAACACCCGCTGAAAGAAGCCTCCGGCGGATGTCACGGAATTATGCCGAGGCATAATTGATTAAATAACCTAATTTTAAAGGAGCGTATTCGAATGTCTCTGAAACGTAAAAAAATCTCAGTAATTGGTAGCGGTTTTACCGGCGCTACTGCAGCATTTTTAGCAGCTCAAAAAGAACTTGGTGATGTAGTATTGGTGGATATCCCTCAAGCTGAAAACCCAGCAAAAGGTAAAGCTTTAGATATGTGGGAAGCTGCACCGGTGCAGGGTTATGATTCTTATGTTAAAGGTACTTCTAATTATGCGGATACGGCTGATTCTGATGTAGTAATCATCACTGCTGGCGTTGCTCGTAAACCGGGTATGAGCCGTGATGATCTTGTTCAAATTAACCAAGATGTGATGAAAACTGTTTCCAAGGAAGTTGCGAAATACTCACCAAATGCAACAATCCTCGTACTTACGAACCCAGTAGATGCAATGACTTACACTGTATACAAAGAGACTGGTTTCCCTAAAAATCGTGTAATAGGTCAATCAGGTGTACTTGATACGGCTCGTTTCTGTGCGTTTGTTGCTGAAGAGCTTAATATTTCAGTAAAAGACATCACAGGTTTTGTTTTAGGTGGTCACGGTGATACAATGGTGCCACTTACTCGTTACTCATTTGCTGGTGGTATTCCATTAGAAACATTAATCCCAGCTGATCGTCTTGCAGAGATTGTTGATCGTACACGTAACGGTGGTGCTGAAATCGTTAACCTCCTTGGTAATGGTTCTGCATACTATGCTCCTTCAGCGGCACTTATTGAAATGGCGGAAGCTATCATTAAAGACCAAAAACGTATACTACCATCTATTGCATACTTAGAAGGCGAATATGGCTACAATGATTTATATCTAGGTGTTCCAACATTGCTTGGTGCAAATGGTGTAGAAAAAATCTTTGAGCTTGAATTGACAGACACTGAAAAAGCAGCTTTAGATAAATCGGCAGAAGCAGTTCGCAATGTTATGGAAATTTTAGCTTAATAAAAGCTTATGAAATCGAGTGGGATTCATTCCTACTCGATTTTTTTTTCGAGTATTGAGACATCAAAATGTAGGATGAATAGTGCGTCGAAATAAAATGTTCTTACAAAATACGGGATACCAGAAAATAGAGATGGATAGTATCTGGCAACAGGAAAACGGACACACAAATAGGGCGAAATGGAGAATATAAGTTTTAACACAAAATTAGGGATTATGGAGATATATTGGATCATCAATCCTTTTTTAGTTGTAATTTTAATTGAACCTTGAACCCAGATATATAAAATACTTCCTATCCCTAAAGTAATTAATTATGATTTCTTTAGTCATAATTGCTATTAATATAAGAAGAAGTCATTAATAGGGAGATTATAAATTTTAATTTTCATTACATTTATTTACACGAATTTAACGGCTACTACATATATGCTATACATACTACTTTTATAATAGGATTTGTTATTGGGAACGTTACCGGAAGCGTTACCGATAATAGGGCAGGGCATATTTAGGATAGTAAGGAGAGTTTTTTATGGCACCAAGCATTAAAACGATCGCGCAATCATTAGGAATATCCGTTTCAACTGTTTCCCGTGCGTTGAACAATCACCCAGACATTAATATTCAAACGAAGGAGCTTGTATTAGCGAAGGCGAAGGAGCTAAATTATACGCCAAATGCATTTGCGCGTGGCCTCATACACAAAAAGAGCTATACAGTTGGCCTCATGATTCCTGATATTACCGATCCCTTCTTTGCGGATATTGCAAGAGAAATCGAAAAGGTATTGTTTCCAGCAGGGTATCAAGTTGTATATGGAAGTACCGCTCGTGATGCGGAGAAAGAGAAGGAATTTATAAAAAATGCCGTATCGAGACAATTTGACGGTTTAATTCTGACACCCGATCATTTCGATGAACAGCTAATCGAACTACTACAAACACTCAAAATTCCGGTTGTATTTTTAAGAAGGCGGGGTGTACCACAGCTAAATATTCCCTATATAGATGTGGATCATTACAAGGCTGCTTGTGAAGCAGTGCAATATTTGATTGAGCTAGGGCATAAAGAAATCGGCTTTTTAAGTATGCCAGATACCTCCTTCACAGGACAAATGCGAAAGCAAGGATATGTGGATACACTAGCAAAAAATCGGCTAAATCCTTTGTTCGAAGAAGGTGGGCGTACGATTGAGGATGGTCGTGAAGGAATGCGTCAGTTGCTAAAAAAGCAGGAAGTTACTGCCGTATTTGCAGCAAATGATTTGTTAGGAATTGGCGCACTTGAATATTTAACCGTACATAATATTCGTATTCCTGAAGAAATATCAGTCATTGGATTCGATAATATCGAAATCTCAGCCTTACATTGGATTCAGCTAACGACAATGGATCAGCCCCGTAAGCAAATGGGGAAGCAAGTAGCAAATCTATTATTACAAACTATTCAGGCACTCGATAAAAACGAATCATTGCCCGAACAACCAGCATTAATAGAGGCAAACCTATTAAAAAGGCAAACATGCCAAAAATTATAATTGGGGGAACTATAAATGTTTAACATGAAAAAAGTGTTTAGCCGTACAGCGATGATTTTAGCGGCAGCTGTTGCATTGGCAGCATGTGGTGATGAAAACGATGCAGAGGTAACAAATACGTCCGCACAAAAAAATTCAAGTGAGCCAATTGTTGTCTATTCATCTTTAAACGAAGATGCAATGATGCGTATTGAGGAAAGCTTCGAAAAAACTACAGGTATTGAAATGGATTACTTACTATTTAACTCGGCTGGGGAAGCGAGCTCACGTATACAAGCGGAAGGAAAATCACCGCAAGCGGACGTATTAATTGGGGGCTCAGTAGAGTTTTATGAACCTTTAGCTGAAGCAGAGCTTTTAGCGCAATATGCATCGCCAAATGCGAAAGATTTAGATCCAATGTTTTTAAATGAGGATAACTATTTCCAAGGCTGGTATACAGGAGTATTAGCATATGTTTTAAATACGGAGCGCTTCGCTGAAACAGTTGGAGCAAAGGGTGTACAAGAGCCGACAAAATGGGAAGACATTACAGACCCAGCTTATAAGGACGAACTAATTTTACCGAACCCAGCGACAGTCGGAAGTGGTTACATTTACACAGCGACACAAATTTTCCGAAAAGGTGAAGACGAAGCGTTCAAATATTTTGAACAGGCAGCTGCAAACGTGCATCACTTCACAGCCTCTGGTGGAGATTCTATCAACCTAGTATCAACAGGAGAATTTACAATTGGTCTTCACTGGGCACATGACATTATTAAAGCAGCTGAAAAAGGCTACCCAATAAAAGCGATTATTCCAGAAGAAAATGCAATTGAAATTGGTGGCTCAGCAATTTTAGCTGGTACAGACCAAATGGATGAATCACAACAGTTTATCGACTGGTTACTTTCAGTGGAAGGACAAGAGCTAATTCGCAATGAAACCGCTCGTTACTCGGTACGTGATGACATCGCTCCGCCGGCAGGGGTACCAGCATTTTCAGAATTAAAGTTAATTGACTATGATCGTGCAAAGGCAACAGAAATGAAAGAGGATGTTTTATCGCGCTTTACGCCTTTAACAACGAAATAAACTAATTTTTTCAGCAACGGGGCTGTTTTGTATGAGCTTGTACAAGACAGCCTGCTATTAAAAGGAGAGCAAGTGAAATGAAGGAAAATATGCTGCAATTTAAAAAGAAGCTTCGCAATGAACCTTTGTTAATGGTATTAGTTTTCACCTTGCTAACGATTATGACCTTTCTAATTATTTACCCAATTGCGCGTGTCGTTATGGAAACGAACGGTGAAATTTTTTCGCAGCTTTGGACAAATGTGAGATGGAGAAATTCGTTAGTTAATACGGTATTTATTACGATCTTATCAACGCTTTCAAGCACGATTGTCGCCTTTATTTTTGCCTATACGATGGCGCGATTAGATGTACCTTGTAAAGGTTTGTTTCGAATCGTGACACTTTTACCAATCGTGTCACCGCCATTTATCGTGGCATTATCGTACATTTTATTATTCGGCAGACAAGGAATTATTACTAATCATCTTTTAGGCATTCCGCTTGATATTTATGGATGGATCGGTTTATGGGCTGTTCAAACAATTAGCTTTTTCCCGTATGCCTATGCGGTAATTTATGGTGTAGTTAAGGCAGCATCAATTCAAATGGAGTATGCTGCTTACAATTTAGGGGCAACGAAATTGCAAGTATTTACTGATGTCTTTTTAAAGCTCTGCCGACCAGGTATTGCGGGTGGTGCGCTAGTCGTGGCAATGAGTATTTTAGCGGACTTTGGTAACCCGATGATTATTGGTGGTAACTTTTCTGTACTTTCAACAGAGGCTTATGCGCAAATGACGGGCTGGTTCGATATTCCGGCAGCAGCAATGCTAGCAACAACAATGCTTGTACCAGCATTATCACTATTTTTAATCAATCGACTTTGGGTTGGAAAACGCTCTTATGTAACTGTTACGGGTAAGGATTCTTCACTACAGCCGTATCCGATTGCTACATGGGTAAAATGGATATTATTTAGCTTTTGTATGTTCGTCAGCGTTGTCGTTGTATTAATATATGGCACGCTCGCTTACGGTGCTTTTACAACAACTTGGGGCTATGATTGGTCTCTTACGCTGGACAATATGGCATACGTTGTAGGGAAGCAACAGGAAATTACAAATAGTATTGTGTATGCTGTTTGTGCAGCAGTTGGAGCGGCATTGCTATCAGTGTTAGTCGCATATTTAGTACAGCGTAAGCAGTTCGGTTTAAATAAATGGATGGATTTTTTAGCAGTACTGCCAGGTGCAATTCCAGGAGTATTTTTAAGTTTAGGCTTTGCATTTGCATTTGGCGGGGACATGTTCTCGTTAACCGGCACGTCATTCATTATTATTTTAGCGCTTATGATTTGGAATTTGCCGACATGCTATAGCGCGAATGCGGCAGCTCTACAACAAATCGGTCCTTCGATAGAGGAAGCATCGACCAATTTAGGCGCAACGGGTATTCAAACGTATTTTAAGGTACTGCTACCACTCGTGAGAACATCATTTATTTCAAGTATGGTACTTGCCTTTTTACGCTCCGTAACATGCTTAAGCGTCGTTATTTTTATCTATTCCTTAAAAACATCGGTGGGCACAATTACAATTATTGGATTATTAAGTAATGGACAATGGGGAGCAGCCTCAGCTGTCACAATTACGTTAATCGGCATTGCGATTTCAGTTTTACTTTTAACGAAGCTAGCTTTCCGATTACGCGGAAAAACATTTGAAATATAACGATAGGTGAGGAACGGAAATGACTAATATGATTGAAATTAAAAGCGTTACGAAGCGCTTCGGAAATTTTACAGCGATTGAAAACTTAAATTTATCGATTCCAAAGGGACAATTTATTACACTGCTTGGTCCATCGGGGTGCGGGAAGACAACTTTAATGCGAATGATTGCAGGATTTTATGAGGTCGATGGCGGTGAAATTTGTATTAATGGAAAATGTGTAAACCATTTGCCTGTGCATAAGCGCGATACGCCATTAGTATTCCAAGATTACGCACTTTTCCCTCATTTAACCGTAGAGGAAAATGTCGCATACGGCTTAAAAATAAAAAGATTTACTAAATCCGAAATGAAGGAGAAAATTCAGCAAATGCTATATATGTTCGGCTTAGTAGGGCTAGAGCATCGTTATCCAAGAGAGCTAAGTGGCGGTCAGCAGCAGCGTGTAGCCTTTGCACGAGCATTGGTACAAGGTCAGGAGGTGCTATTAATGGACGAGCCGCTTAGTAACTTAGATACAAAAATGCGTGTAGAGGTGCGAAATGAGCTACGTGAAATGCAGCAAAAAACGAATATTACAGCCATTTTTGTTACGCACGATCAAGAGGAGGCATTGTCGCTTTCAGATAAAATTGCTGTCTTTAATAAAGGTGAAATTTGCCAATTTGGTACACCATGGGAAATTTACAATACACCGGCTAATAAGTTCGTGGCCGATTTTGTCGGTGTTGCCAATTTTCACGAGGGAAAAATTACAGCAATAGACGACCAGCTTCATATTCGAACAACAACAGACATAATTACAATGCCAAAGCGTAGCAATAATTGGTCAGTGGGAGAAAAAGTGAGCTTAATGATTCGCCCAGAGCAAATGACTTTGCATAAGGATAGACAGCAGCAACATCAAGGAACATTGCATCTAAAAGGTCAAATTTGCAAGCATAGTTTTTTAGGTAGCTCTGTTCGCTACACTGTTCAAATTGAAGGGCAGAAATGGTTGATTGATGATGTAGCACCAACGCAATTTTACGAAGGAGAAGTATGCATAACATTAAATACGGACCGCATACATGTAATGAAGCATGAGGAAAAGGCGATTTAAACAGTTAGGAGTTTGTCTATGTATAAAGTAGTCGTAAGTGATATTGATGGAACATTAGTAGATCAAAATCAGCAAATTAGCGAACAAAATTTAAAAGCAATTCAGCAATTTCAAAACGAGGGTGGCATTTTTACAATTGCAACAGGTCGCGTAGAGCAATCGGTTCAGCCATTAATTGCGCAACTTCAGATTAAGTATCCTGTTATTTTATATAACGGCGGCAAAGTAATGGATTACCAACTAAAGCGTGTCATTTATGAGCGACATATTTCAATACAATTTGCATTAGGCTTTGTCAAAATGGCTTTAAATAATAAGTTGAACATTTGTATTTATACAGATGAAGGAATTTACATTTTAAATGAAACGGACACGATTCGAACATACACAGCAAAGGATAAAGTAACAGTGCAACTATTACCGAGTGTCGCTTTTTTAACCTCACATATCGTTTATAAAATATTAATTATTAATGAAGAAGCGTGCTTTCAAACATGCTATAACTATTTTGAAAAAGTGGCAATGTCCGATGTAACAATTATTCAATCTGAAAATACGTATTTAGAAATTTTGCCAGCAAACGTAAGTAAAGGTGAGGCGCTTAAAGTGTTAATGAATTATTTAAATTTACCAATCCAATCGGCTATTGCAATTGGCGACCACTTTAATGATATTGAAATGATTAAAGTAGCAGGGGTCGGCGTTGCAGTAAACAATGCCATTCCTACATTGAAGGAATATGCAGATGCTATTGTTCCATCAAATATCGAGCATGGTGTTGCAAAAACAATTTATAAATATTGCTTATAAAGGGAGTGGGAAATATGAAGGCAGACTTACATTTACATAGTATATACTCAGATGCTGCAGATACAATCGAGCAGTTATGTAGGCTATCCGTCGAAAGAAATTTAACGCATATTAGTATTGTTGATCATGATATGACGATGCATATTCCAGAAAGCATCGAAATGGCGAAAAAGTATAATTTGCAGTTTGTCTCTGGTATTGAAATCTCAGCTTTTGATTTTAAGCGCAATCGCCCCGTTCATATTTTTGGCTACGGCATAGAAGCAAAAAGCGAGCACATATTAGGTCTTTGTAATCCGCTTCAGGAGCGACGTCACGCGCACAGCATGTGGCAAGCGAAAAAAATAATAGAGGCAGGCTATTCATTACATTTGGAGGAAGCTTTAAGCTACGCGAAAACGAGCGGTATTTTATTTAAGCAGCATATAATGCGTGCGATAACTAAGGCACACCCAGATACGGCGGAATATAAGCAATTATATAAGGAATTGTTCGGAAATGGTGGTTTAGTGTCAGAGGATATTGAATATGTCGATGCCTTTGAAGCGGTAAAGGCGATTAAGGCAGATGGTGGATTGGTAGTAGTAGCGCACCCTGGTCAGCTTGATTCTTATGAACTGATAGAAGAACTTGTAGCGCTAGGTCTTGATGGCATTGATTTAATTCACCCAGATCATGATGAAATGGATCATGCGAAAGTGCGCGCCTTAGCAGAAAAATATAACTTATTTATGACAGGTGGCTCAGACTATCACGGTGTTTATAGTCATGCGATGGATTTGGAGACGTATTGTATAAATGAAGTGCCACAGCAGTTGCTTGAAAAAGTAGTGAAATGAAGCAAGACGCTTTAAAGTTTATACAAAAAAGCTTTGTGCTACTTACATGTGTAACAGTAGTAAGTATTTTTGCTACGTTCCTCATTCATGCCAACATTGGAATGGGTTCAGTGGAAGCCTTAAATAGTAGTATGGGCTTGCTAACGGGCATCAAGATTGGCACAGTAGCGGTAATCATCAATGTTTTTTTGATTCTTTTACAAATAATCATTTTACGCAAAGAATTCCAGCTCATTCAGCTATTGCAGCTACCGATTGTGCTATTACAAGGGACCATTATTAATTTCTTTTTATACGAGATTTTACATACAGTTCAATTTGATAGCTATATGGAACGGCTTATAATCGTCATCGTTTGTAGTGTCATTAATGGTATTATGCTTGGTCTACTTGCGTCAATCCAATTTATAAGCTTTCCATTAGAGGCAGCTTGCTTAGCCATTCATCAAAAAATGAATTGGGATTTCGGTAAAGTTCGTTTTAGCTTCGATATTTTCAATATGCTATTTTCGCTAGCAATCTCGCTTTATTTAAGTAGTCATTTGAATGTACGAGAAGGGACGATTATTAGCGGAATACTATTCTCTTTAGTAATAGGCTACTCTTATCAATTTTTTAAACGTCAGCAATGGGTGCAGCGTATGCTAAAAAAGGGAGGTCGCTTTTTATGAGCGACCTTCCTTGTTAGTTTAACCTGAATTATTCACATTCCATTAAAATCAAATTATTTTCTTAAGTTTTTTCACTGTCTTCGATTTTTTTTGGAAGATGAGCGAAAGCAATATGAAGAACAGTGGTTGGCGTCCGAATCTATGTCGTTGGCTCACTTTTTTTTTAGGATTTTATACACCGTACTTCTCCCAATCCCATACTCCTTCGCAATATCAGCAGCACTTTCGCCACTTTCAAACAGTTTGATTATTCGGCGTTTCGTATCTGCGTCAATTGCTGGGCGTCCACCAAGACGACCACGTTTTCGTGCTGCCTCTAAGCCGGCTTTTGTACGTTGCTGAATAATGTCACGCTCAAACTCGGCAAAGACGGCAAGCATGCCAAACATGGCACGACCAGTAGGTGTAGTTGTATCGAAATGATCGTGAATGCTGACAAAGTCAATGCCACGCGCACTCATTTCATCTGTGAGCTGGTAAAGCTCTTTTGTGCTGCGTGCGAGGCGATCGAGTTTATAGACCACAAAGCGATCGCCTTTAGTAGCTGCTTTCAGTGCGTGTTGCAATTCTATTCTTTCTGTTTTGCGCGTGGAGATTTTTTCAACGTACATAATCAGTTCGAGCCCTTGTTCCTGAGCGTACTTTTCAATGGTCATTTTTTGCATATCCAAATTTTGATCTTCTGTGCTGACTCGGGCGTATCCGATGATACGAGACATGAACTTCACTTCCTTCAATAAACTCATGAGTTGAGGAGACAATTTGTAAAAACGTATGCTATGTAAAAAGTTGATTGGAGTGGAGGCTGGGCGACTCCTTGGGGATCACGCACAGACGAATCCCTTTTGCTAAATGAAGATAAAATGGTTATTCTGCTTTTCGTTGTACTTTTAGAATAAAATTGATACTATGAAGGTAGTATGATAGAAAAGGGGTTGGCGTATCTTTGCTTCAAAAAAACAGTAAGCTTGGTCTCACTATTGATGAAATTACAGTTGGCGAGAAGATTCATATTACCGAAAAGATTGAAGATAAGGATTTACTACTTTATTTAGGTCTAACAAATGATAGTAATCCTCTTTATATTCAACATGATTATGCTGCGATGACGCCTTTTCAAAAGCCAATCGTACCAACGATCATGTTAAATGGCATTATTACGTCAGCTGTTTCAAAGTATATTCCTGGACCAGGTTCACGAATTATTGAGCAACATTTAAAATATTTAGGACCTCTCTATCACTATGAATTATTTGATACGCTTTTAGAGGTAACAGAAGTAAATAAATTCCAAAATACAATTACTGTATCTGTGCACTCATATAATGAGCAAAAGCAGCTTGTGATTGAAGGTACGTTGCTGGTGACGCCACCACTCGCATTATAGACTTCTTGAGATTTGAAATGGGGGTTTCAAATCACTATCGGAGGCATTATACATGACAAAAACGATTTTAGTTGTAGAAGATGAATTTTCTATTGCGACATTATTGAAATATAATTTAGAACAAGCAGGGTATTTTGTAGAAACAGCTGCTGATGGTCAAGAGGGTCTTGATAAGGCAATTGATTTACAGCCAGATTTAATTCTATTAGATTTGATGCTTCCGAGACTGGATGGTATGGAGGTATGTAAACAAATTCGTCAACAACGTATGAATACACCTATTATTATGTTAACAGCAAAGGATGACGAGTTCGATAAAGTACTTGGTCTAGAGCTAGGGGCAGATGACTATATGACGAAGCCCTTTAGTCCACGCGAAGTGTTAGCACGAGTAAAAGCTGTATTAAGACGTTTTACACAAAATGTTGTGGTAGAAGATAAGGATAGGCTGCAAGAGAAAATGTATGAGTTTGGTCAATTGCGTGTATATCCTGAGCGTTTTGAAGTATTTTTACAGGATGAGGCACTTGAATTTACACCGAAGGAATTTGAGCTACTCATTTACTTACTTGAAAATAAAAACCGTGTGTTAACGCGTGATCAGCTATTAAGTGCTGTATGGAAGTATGATTTTGCTGGCGATACTCGAATTGTGGATGTACACATAAGTCACCTTCGCGATAAAATTGAGGAAAATAGCCGTAAGCCAATGTTCATCAAAACAATTCGCGGTCTTGGCTATAAATTTGAGGAGCCGAAGACGACATGAAATCAATGAGCAATAGCTTATTCTTGACATTCATGCTATTACTTGGAACGATTTTAGCTGTCCTAATGATTGTTATAGGTCAGCTTTTTCCTGTTTATATAGAACAGTACGATGAGCAGGCAAGTTTGCAGCTGCAAGAATCTATCGATCAAGTATTAGATGAACGAAAGCTTGAACTATCTAAGGAAGATAAAGAAGCACTATATACGGCTCAAAACATTGAAGCGAAAGACTCTCTATTTTCTGATATTCGTGCACGGTTTTATCTAGTGCTAACGATTCTTTTCATAATAACGCTTATATTAATAGCTGTTGTAAGTCGCTATATGATACGAAATTTCATTGCGCCTATTGATAACGTGACAGATACAGCGCTTGAATTGGCAAAGGGAAATTATCGTGCTCGAGCCCATGAAAATGAACATGAACGCATGATGCCGTTAAGTCACTCTATCAATATTTTAGCACGTAATTTACAGGATATTACGACGATTCGTGAGGTGGAAGAGGAGAGGCTTAAAACTTTAATTGAAAACATGGGAAGTTCCCTCATGATGATTGGACGTGAAGGGAATATATCCATCGTGAACCGGGTATTTCTAGAGCGTTTTGGTATGCAAATTGCCGATGTTCAAGGGAAGGTCTTTCGTACAATCGGTTTACCTAAATCACTTGAGCAATTTATCGACCATGTGTTTTTAACAGAAATGCCTTATCGACAACAACTTAAAATGGAAGTACAGCAGGAGCTACATAATAAGGAAGTGTATGGAGCACCTGTTATAGGAGATCATGGTCGCTGGCTTGGTGTTGTTATTGTTATGCACGATATTACGGAGCTTGTTCGTTTAGAGCAGATTCGTAAGGATTTTGTAGCAAATGTATCGCATGAACTACGTACGCCTATTACATCCATTAAAGGTTTTGCTGAAACTTTACTGGATGGGGCGTATAAGGATGAAAAAATGCTGCTATCTTTTTTAGAGATCATTAATAAAGAAAGTAACCGTCTACAGATGCTTATACAGGATTTACTGGAGTTATCGAAAATTGAACAGCATGGTTTTACCGTTAATATTATGCCGATGGGCTTGCAAGATGTACTTATACGTGGAGCAGAGTTAACGGGACCACGTCTGGATGAGAAAAATATGAGCTTTCATGTTGATATAGATCGTGATATTCAGGTTATGGGTGATGCGAATCGTATCATTCAAATTGTCACTAATTTAATTACCAATGCGATTACGTATTCTCCAGAAAATACAACCGTTACGGTTCGTTTAAAGGAAAATGAAACGTATGGCATTATTGAAATAGAGGATCAAGGGATAGGGATTGAAAAGCATGAAATTGCCCGCGTCTTTGAACGATTTTATCGTGTGGATCGTGCACGAAGTCGGAATTCTGGGGGGACAGGCTTAGGGCTTGCGATTGTGAAGCACTTAATAGAGGCGCATCATGGTCGCATTCAAGTAGAAAGTGAAGTTGGCGTAGGTACAAAAATGATTGTTATGATTCCGAAAAATTAACAATTTCTTTACAATAGCACAATTTTAGATTCATAATGGGGATTTATACTTGTTAATAGAAACCCCCATTATAATTATTAAGACGATAAATCGCTGCTTTTTAAAAATAAAAGATTTTTTGATTGTGCTGCTTAGTTATCGCCACAGAAGAAAGAATCTATTGCCAAAGTTTTTGGTGGTAGATTCTTTTTCTGTTTTACACCAAACGGAAATAGGTGTAAAGTATAGTAGCATAATAATCAACTACAATCAGTTCATTAATTGTAGTTGAACCTATCGGGCTTTAAAGGGTAGTTTACGCTTGCTTATTACTGTCCGTTAAAGTGTGATAAAAAATTGAGAGAAGGATGACCATGAAAATCGTCAATAGTATCGTGCAAATCGGCTATCTTTATGTACTTTTATTTGTTGGGAATAGTATTGCACGTCTACTTCACTTGCCGATTCCAGGGAGTATAATTGGACTAGTCTTATTGTTTTTACTTTTACAGTTTCATATTATTAAGCTTGAATGGATTGAGCTAGGTGCAGGTTTATTACTTAGTGAGTTATTGCTATTTTTCATTCCATCTGCGATCGGAGTGATCGATTATGATTCGCTTTTCGGTGTGCAGGGTGTGAAGGCTGTGCTTGTTATTGTCGTGAGTGCTATTGTTGTCATGTTTGCAACAGGTTTCACAGCACAGTGGCTAGAGCAACGAAAGAAAGGTGATACTGCATGAGCTTTTTAATAGCTGTAGTAAGTTTAATAGGCACTATTGCAGTTTTTTATAGTAGTAAAATGTTTTATAAAAAGTATAAAAAAGAATGGCTAACACCCGTACTGATAACACCGTTAGTTATCATTATCGTTTTATTACTATCGGGTACATCTTATAAATCCTATAATGCAGGAGCCAATATTTTAACAAATTTACTAGGTCCAGCAACAGTTGCCTTTGCGGTACCTATTTATAAAAATTTTAACCTATTAAAGAAACATGCTTTTGAAATTTTTCTAAGTATTGCAGTTGGATCTGCGGTTGCCATTACATCATCCTATATAATTGCCGTAGTAGTCGGGTTAAATGATGAACTTGTGCATAGCTTAGTACCTCGTTCAGTCACTACACCAATCGCAATGGATATTTCCAATATGATTGGTGGCTCACCTACCCTGACGGCAGTTTTCGTCATGATAACTGGTATTTTAGGAAGTTTACTGGCGCCGTTCGTAATTAAAGTATGTCGTTTTCATAGACCATCCTCTAGAGGTCTAATGTTAGGAATGGGGGCACATGGTGCAGGTACCTCTAAAGCATTTGAGTTTGGTGAACTTGAAGGTACTTTTGCAAGTCTTGCTATGGTTGTAGCTGCATTAATTAGTATTGTTTTATCAACAACATTTTTCCCAGCATTTGAACATTCAGTTGTCAATATCCTGTTGCCTTAAATGGTAACAGGATTTTTTATTTTTCTGTTCTATAATATTTGTTGGGTAATCATACAATTTAATATGGAGGTGAATGTTATTGGCTTGGCAGTCGCCAGAACGTTTGTGGGAGCTTTACATTGAGCCTTACCTCAACATTTGGTGTAGAATCTCTTTTTTGAATAATACCGTATGTCAAACTGCCTAAAATATAATATTAGTTTATTAAAATATTTTGAAACTTTTTTATAAAGTATCCCGTAAACAATAGTATTAAGCTTAAGGGAGGATTAGACATGAGTGTGAAAAGGTCACTAATGGTGGTGGGGCTTGGTATATTCGGTATTATTGCACTTATTGCTGTGTTTACATCGTGGTACACGGTAGATGAATCGGAACAAGCGGTAGTCATTACGTTCGGTCGTGCCGATGATACAGTAACCGAGCCAGGTTTACATTTTAAATTACCTTGGCCTGTACAATCGGTTGAGGTTTTATCGAAAGAAACATTTAGTTTGCAGTTTGGCTATAAGCAAAATAAAGATGGTGAATTGGAAGATTATGATGCTGAAACGAAAATGATTACAGGTGATGAGCATATTGTTTTAACAGACCTTGTAGTTCAATGGAAGATCACAGACCCGAATAAGTTTTTATTTAACGCACAAGATCCAGAAGAAATTTTACATAGCGCTACGTCGAGTGCAATTCGGTCAATTGTCGGAAGTTCCAACATCGATGCAGCGTTAACAGATGGAAAAGCAGATATAGAAGCAAACACACGAGATTTATTGGTTTCACTTATTGAAAAATACGATATTGGGATCAGTATTCTGGGTGTAAAATTACAAGATGTTGAATTACCAAATGCTGATGTGCGAGCGGCCTTTACAGCGGTTACCGATGCCCGTGAAATGAAAAATACAAAAATCAATGAAGCAAAAAAATATCAGAATCAACGTACTAACGAGGCTCAAGGTGAAAAAGATGCCATTATCTCGAAGGCTCAAGGTGAAAAAACAGCTCGTATAGAGCAGGCTCAAGGGGATGTAGCAGTATTTAATAAAATGTATGAGCAATATAAGGGCAATCAACAAATTACACGTGAGCGTTTAATTTTAGAAACGCTTGAAAATGTTTTACCTAAAGCGCAAATTTACATTATGAACGATGATGGTAGTACGATGAAATACTTACCTATTCAAGCACTGCAACCAACGACACAGGAGACACCTACAGAGAAAAAAGAAGGGAGCGGTAACTAATGGACCAAAAAAACAAGGACCTTGACAAATTCCTGAATTTTTTATCGGGTAAATCCAAAAAGACTGCTTCAAAAGACGGAGATTCAGGGGACAATGTGATCAAAATGTCGAAAAAAGGTCCGATGAATCCCAAAAAATATATTTCTTTTGTTGTAACATTAACAGCCGTTTTAGCTATTGCCATTATCTTATTTGCTAATGTTTATATTGTGAAAGAATCCGAATACGCAGTAGTTCGACAATTTGGGGAAGTAGTGAAATTTCAGAGTGAGCCTGGCTTGAAAATAAAAGTTCCGTTTATTCAAAGTGTTACAAAACTACCTAAAAACCAAATGACTTATGAGATTTCTGAAGAGGAAATTAATACAAAGGATAAAAAACGCATAATCATTGATAATTATGCAGTTTGGCGAATTACAGATCCAAAGTTATTAATTTCAAATGCAGGTACTATAGAAAAAGTTGAATCGCGTATGGAGGAATTTATCTATTCTGTTATTCGTTCAGAGCTTGGTCGAATAGAATATTCCCAGATTATTAATGATGAAAATTCTTCACGTGGTAGTATTAATGATCAAGTGACTGAACGTGTCAATGAGCTACTTTCAAACGATAAGTATGGCATAGAAGTAGTCGATGTCCGTATACGTCGTATCGACTTGCCAACTGAGAATGAGCAGTCCGTGTTTACAAATATGATCTCGGATCGTGAATCAATCGCACAGAAATATCTATCTGAAGGTGATGCTCAGAAACGCAGTATTGAAGCCCAAACCGATAAGCAGGTTCAAGAATTGCTGGCAAAAGCTAAAAAGGATGCAGCATTGATTCAAGCTGAAGGAGAAGCGGAAGCAGCGAAAATTTACAATAAATCATTCTCGCAAGACCCTGAATTCTATTCATTATACCGTACGTTAGAATCATATAAGAAAACTATAGGTGAAGATACGGTAATTATTTTGCCATCCACTTCACCATATGCGAAAATATTATCTGGCTATATAAAATAATACTATTATTCTTGCAGGGATTAGTATATGAAGTCGTCTCAAACTTTTTGAGACGGCTTTTTTTTACACAATCCATGAAACTAGCAATGCATTTTGTATGGTATTTTTACATACAGGTTACGAACTTATGGAAGGACTATTTAATGAATGGGAATATTTGCATAAGTTGATTGGAGTGGAGACTGGGCGACTCCTTGAGGATTAGCGGCTCATCGGACGCCCCTAGGAAGCTCTACTCTGCGCGAAAGCGAAGCGTCAGCGACAAATGTTTTCTGTGCGAAAGCGAAGCGTCAGCAACAAATGTTTTCTGCGCGAAAGCGAAGCGTCAGCGACAAATGTTTTCTGTGCGAAAGCGAAGCGTCAGCAACAAATGTTTTCTGTGCGAAAGCGAAGCGTCAGCAACAAATGTTTTATCTGTGCGAAAGCGAAGCGTCAGCAACAAATGTTTTATCTGTGCGAAAGCGAAGCGGCAGCAACATTGTTTTATCTGTGCGAAAGCGTAGTGCTAACGTAGCGGCAGCAACAACAAAACGCCCAGTCGGAACGGAAATCAACTCTACGTTATAGTGAGGAGCCTTCATGGTGTGGTTTTTAGGTATTTTTAATCATATATTTTATAAATATCTTTCAATTATCAATTATATATAATGAAAATGATAGAAATTTATAATTTTGTGTTTCGCAGATGACTATTTTCTGATAGAATGATAATGTTCAGAATTAAAAAATGGGGGTAATAGCTGTGAAATTGCACATTAACATGTGGCTCCAAAATTTAGGGATAGCATGTAGTATTGCATCGTTGTTTACACTTTTCTTCCGTCTATCAGATTTTGCATGGATCACAAAAAGTGTTTATCATATACCAGTATTTTTTGTCTTATTATTTTTGTTAAGTTTAGTTATTGCAGAGGATGTACGAAAAGTATTTAAGAAATTATTTTGGTACGAAAAACGTAAAGTACAGCGTCCAATATGGCAAGTTGGGATTGGCTTCATTTTCTTCTTAGCGCAAATTGGTACTGTCATGGTATTTTATTCAGAGCTTACACATCCGCAGCTAGGCGGTATGCCATTATTTTTAGTGTTTGCCTTTATGAATGCCTTTATTTTGACAGTTATATATGAAGAGATTTTTTATCGACAAGAAAAAATAAATGAGGCCAACGAATAACATGAGGAAAGTCAATTGCGATGTGCAATTGGCTTTTTTTGGTGTGCCGGGCATGTCCGTCAACTAGGTGATGAAAGTTCACTGTGGGCGTTGGGATATGCGAACCACTAGCCAAGTGCAAGGGTGTCCGTGGTGACACGGAATCTGAAGGAAGCAGGCGGTAAAACCTTGGTCCGAGGTACACGAATCACATTCGAGGTTGTCCTGACTGGACGAGATTGCCAAACAAATCAAAATCCAAAATATCCACGGAAGTCAGGGCAATAAATGTGGCGGATATATGAGGTGAAAGTGGACGGACTTACCCCGGGAGATCTGATGAATACCTGGAAACAGAACCTATTTAGTGATAGATAGCTGAATCATCAGAAGTCAGCAGAAGCTATAGTACCAGTAATGGGAAGGGCTGAACGAAAGGAGTGAACATGGAAGGGCACATTATATGACAGTGAAGACACAGCCAATCGTAAGACTTTTCGCTGCCTTGAAACGCAGAACGTGAATCGCGCAACGAAAAGAGTGGAACTGTTCATATGCATACCTATACCATGAGAACATATGGATACAAATGGACTAATTTATTTAATAACAGACCGAGATAATCTAAATGAAGCTTTTAAGAAGGTACGTAGAAATAAAGGGGCTGCCGGAGTCGATGCGAAAGATATAGAGGCAACACGCCAATACTTAAAAGAAAATAAAGAAAAGATTACTCGCCAAATTCAAACAGGGCAATATACACCGCAACCGGTAAAACGGGTAGAAATTCCGAAAGGAAATGGTGATACGAGAAAATTGGGAATCCCAACTGTAACAGACCGCGTTATTCAACAAGCGGTTGTTCAAATCTTAACACCAATCATCGACCCAATTTTCAGTGACTATAGCTATGGTTTTCGTCCAAATAAAAGTGCCCATCAAGCAATTACACAAGCGCAATCTTATATGGATGAAGGCTACAAATTCGTGGTAGACATGGACCTTGAAAAATTCTTTGACCGTGTCCAACACGATAAACTGATGTCACTAGTTGCGGGATATATTAAGGATAAGCCAACCTTAAAGCTAATCCGTAAGTTTCTCAACGCTGGCACTATGGCAAATGGGGTCGTAGTACATAGCCAAGAAGGCACGCCACAAGGTGGCCCACTGAGTCCACTACTTAGTAATATCCTTCTCCATGAACTAGATAAAGAGCTTGAAAAACGAGGTCACAGATTCGTCCGTTACGCAGATGACTGCAATATCTATGTTAAAAGTCTAAAAGCAGGAGAGCGTGTGAAATTAGGGATGACAACATTTATCGAAAAGAAACTAAAGCTTAAGGTAAATGAGGAGAAATCCGCAGTGGGAAAGCCGAGAGCACGGACATTCTTAGGAGTGAGTTTCTACCGAAACAAGCAACAAACAAGGATTTACGTGCCGAAGAAAAGTAAACAGAAATTGGAAGATAGAATCCGCCATCTCACGAATCGCAATCGAAGCATGCGAATGGATGAAAGAATTAAATGCCTCAACTACCTGATTCAGGGATGGGTTAATTACTTTAAAATCGCGGACATTGGAGAATACGCTAAAAAGATGGATGCCCATATACGCCGAAGATTGAGAGCGTGTCGATGGAAAGAGTGGAAGAAAACCACAACCAAGTATCGCAACCTTAAGAAACTTGGTATCTGCCCGAACGACGCTTACAGAATAGCAAATACCCGAAAGGGATATTGGCGTTCATCCAATAATCCAATCATAAATAGAGCCCTAAATAATAAATACTGGGAGAAACAAAATTTAAAAAGTCTCTCCCAAATCATTTTAAAACCATAAAACTTTCGAACCGCCGTATACGGAACCGTACGTACGGTGGTGTGAGAGGTCGACTAGTCAATTAATGGCTAGTCTCCTACTCGATTATAGTTAATATATTGATGTAGAAATTTTCGTGATTCTCATCGTTATGATTGGTAAAATTACCGTTTTCTCGATAAAGTAAAAAAGAAGAGGCATTTTCAAACATACGTTTTCGTTTTACAATTAAGAGGACGACAACGCAGGAGGATAAAATCATGACAAAGGAAAAATTGCTATTATTGGACGGCAATAGTTTAGCATATCGCGCGTTTTTTGCGTTACCTCTATTAACGAATGATAGTGGAATTCATACGAATGCAGTGTACGGCTTTACAACAATGCTACAAAGAATATTAGAGGAAGAGCAACCGACGAAAATTCTAGTTGCTTTTGATGCGGGTAAGACAACCTTCCGTCATGAGACATTTACGGAATATAAAGGTGGTCGACAAAAGACTCCACCAGAATTATCTGAGCAGTTTCCTTATATACGTAAGCTTATTGATGCTTATGGTATTAAGCGATATGAGCTTGAATTGTACGAAGCGGACGATATTATTGGGACACTTGCTAAAGAAGCTTCATCGCAGGATATGGATGTCATCATCGTATCGGGAGATCGTGACTTAACGCAACTCGCAACTGAACAGGTAACAGTATACATTACGAAAAAAGGCATTACCGAAATTGAGAAAAATACACCAGACTTTATTGAAGAAAAGTACGGTTTAACCCCTCAACAAATTATTGATATGAAAGGTTTAATGGGGGATGCTTCAGATAATATCCCTGGTGTACCAGGTGTCGGTGAAAAAACTGCCGTTAAATTGCTAAAAGAGCATGGTTCGGTGGAGGCACTTTATGCGGCAATGGATGCGGTGAAGGCTTCTAAGATGAAAGAAAAGCTAGTTGCCAATGAAGAACAGGCACTAATGAGTAAAAAGCTTGCGACCATTTTTACGGAGGCGCCTATTGCAATAACGCTTTCTGACCTTGCTTATAATGGTCCAGATGAGGAAGGGTTAATGAACGTGTGGCGGGAGCTTGGCTTTAAATCACTGATCGATAAAAGCGATTTTACCGTCCAAGAGGAAGAGCAAGCACCGTTTGATTATAAAATTGTGCAAGAAGTTAAGGCAGAGCATTTAAAGGATGTCATGGCGGTGCACTTAGAGCTAGAGGATGAGCATTATCACACATGTCAGCAACTAGGCATTGCTTTAACAGATGGCATGAGCACAATTTATGTGCCGTTTGATATTGCGGCTAAATCAGATGCTCTTCGCCTTTGGTTAGAAGATGCTACAAAAATAAAATATATGTCAGATTCAAAGGCAGCACAAGCAGCGTTAAAACGTGCAGGTATTCGTATAGCGGGTGTTGAATTTGACCTATTACTTGCTTCTTATATTAATAATCCTGGACTTAGTGGGGATGATGTGGCAACACTTGCAAAGGAACTGGGTTATCGTGATGTGCAAGCAAATGAGGTTGTTTATGGGAAGGGAGCAAAACGTGCTATACCTGCCATTGAGGCACTTGCTGAGCATGCTGGTCGCAAAGCCTTTGCTGTATGGTCATTACAGCCAAAGCTAGAGGCATTATTAAAGGAAAATGAACAGTTCGAACTCTATAAAAACTTAGAACTTCCGCTTGCTTCTATTTTAGGTGAAATGGAAAGTGAGGGTATTACGGTTAATCGTGCTACTTTGGAGAAGATGGGCCAGGAGCTAAAGGACAAGTTAGTTGTAATTGAGCAGGAGATTTATGCGGAGGCAGGAGAAGCCTTCAATATTAATTCGCCGAAACAGTTAGGCGTTATCCTCTTTGATAAACTTGGTCTTCCTGTTATTAAAAAGACAAAAACAGGCTATTCCACTGCAGCGGATGTATTGGAAAAATTAAAGCCAGAGCATGCTATTATCGAGCATATACTTTTGTATCGTCAGCTTGGAAAATTACAGTCAACTTATATTGAAGGCTTGCTGAAGGAAATCCATAAAGAGGATGGAAAGGTGCATACACGATTCCAACAAGCATTAACGGCTACGGGACGTCTAAGCTCAACGGATCCGAATTTACAAAACATCCCGATTCGTTTAGAGGAGGGGCGAAAAATTCGACAAGCATTTGTCCCATCGAAAGAAGATTGGATATTGTTTTCTGCCGACTATTCACAAATCGAATTGCGAGTATTGGCTCATATGTCAAAGGATAAAAATTTAGTGGAAGCTTTCCGTGAAGATATGGATGTTCATACGCGAACAGCAATGGATGTATTCCATGTCTCAGCAGATGAGGTCGATAGTAATATGCGACGCGCTGCAAAAGCAGTAAACTTTGGTATTGTTTATGGTATTAGTGATTATGGCTTATCACAAAATTTAGATATTACTCGTAAGGAAGCTGCTACATTTATCGAGAAGTATTTTGCGAGCTTCCCAGGTGTAAAAGAATATATGGATGATATCGTGCAGGATGCGAAATTCAATGGCTATGTAACAACGATTTTAAATAGACGCCGATATTTACCTGATATTGCGAGCTCTAATTTCAATCTACGAAGCTTTGCAGAGCGTACTGCGATGAATACACCGATTCAGGGGAGTGCAGCTGATATTATTAAAAAAGCAATGATTGATATGGACGCTCGCTTGAAAAAAGAAAATATGCAGGCAAAGCTTTTATTACAAGTGCATGATGAATTAATTTTTGAAGCACCGAAGGAAGAGATTGCGATGCTTGAAAAAATAGTACCAGAGGTTATGGAAAATGCGATTGAGCTTGCTGTACCGCTAAAAGTGGACTTCAATTACGGCGCGACTTGGTACGAAGCAAAATAAGGAGGAGTTAAAATGCCTGAATTACCAGAAGTTGAAGGTGTCGTCCAGGCATTAAAACCTAAGATTGAAGGGCGTACAATTCAGCAAGTTCAACTATCTGAAATAATTCGTTTTTCCTTTGGAGAGGGAAAGCAATGTATTGTGAAACAAGCCGAACCCGATGCGTTTGAAACGTCCTTGTGTCAAATGACGATTACAAAAATCGAACGACGTGCAAAATACATCTTTTTTCATTTGCTGAAAGAGGATGTTCCTTATGTACTTGTCAGTCATTTAGGCATGACAGGAGCATGGTTTGTGGTAAATTCGCCTGAGGAAATCGAGGAGGCGAAATTTCAAAAGCATATTCATGCGACATTTCACATGGCAGACGGTGGTTATTTAATATATTCGGATATTCGCCGCTTCGGTGAACTGCGTTTTTTAACAAAAATTGAGGATCATGCCCCATTAACAAAAATGGCGCCAGAACCATTTGATGAAGTAGCTTGTGATTTTTTTATTGCTAAATCAAAGTTGCCGAAATATGAGAAAAAAGCCGTCAAAGAAGTAATAATGGATGGGCAGGTTATTTCTGGCTGTGGCAATATTTATGCTACGGAGGCGTTGTTTGCTCAGAAAATTCATCCAGCTCGCTCGATGAATCGTATTAGCGATAAACGTAAGCGTGCATTATTCGAGGCGATTGTTGCTGTTTTACGTCGAAGCATTGAGGCCGGAGGTTCAACAATTTCAGATTACCGTAATATCAATGGTGAGGCTGGGAGTATGCAGAATCGACTGCAAATGTATGGCAAGAAAATGTGCCCAGTGTGTGAAACGGCAACAAGCCAAATGACGATAGGCGGGCGCACATCAGTCTTTTGCCCAAATTGTCAACATTAAAGGGGATTTAACTATGATTATCGGACTAACGGGAAGTATTGCAAGCGGAAAAAGTACAGTAGCGAAAATGATGACAGCACTTGGTTTACCGATTGTCGATGCGGATATTGTAGCACGTGATGTCGTAGAACCAGGAACGGAGACATTAACGTTAATAGCTGAAAGTTTTGGGCAAGATCTATTGCTAGAAGACGGTAGTTTAAATCGCGCCAAGCTTGGTGATATCATTTTCCATGAACCTGCAAAGCGTAAAATTTTAAATGATATTATGCATCCGGCTATTCGTCAGGAAATGTTACGCCAGCGCGATGCTTATTTAGAGGCAGGAGAAAAGCATGTTGTGATGGATATCCCATTATTATTTGAAAGTAAATTACAGCATTTTGTTGAGCGTATTCTTGTTGTATCGGTTAGTGAAGAGGTACAGCTTAGACGCTTAATGGAGCGCAATAATTTATCGAAGGAGGATGCGTTAGCACGTATGCATTCTCAGCTACCTATGTCTGTCAAAGAAAAAGGTGCCCATGCGGTTATCTACAATAATGAAAATTTAGAACATACAGAGAGTCAATTGAAAAAAATCCTGACATATTGGGACGTATTATAAATGAATTAAGAATCTGTAAAATTATTCGGTGCGTAGCAAAAACAATTTGCTACGCATTTTTTTATGGACTTATGCCAAAATAAAGACTGAAATTTGACGATTTTATTTTTCAGAAAATAAGAACTTTAATATTATGACATATATAATGTTCATCTTTTTTGAAATTGTGTTATACTAATCAGCATAAAGTATATAATTAATCTGAGTTTGTACTCACAGGAGGATTTTATAAATGACAGTATCAGTTGCTATTAATGGTTTCGGACGTATCGGACGTATGGTTTTCCGCCAAGCAATCGTACAAGAAGGTTTAAATATTGTTGCAATTAACGCGAGCTATCCAGCTGAAACGTTAGCACATTTGATTAAGTATGACACAAATCACGGAACATTTGAAGGTACGGTTGAACCAGCAGGCGATGCTTTAATTGTAAATGGTAAACGTGTTCAAATTATTAGCGAACGTGATCCATTAAAATTACCATGGGCAACAATGGGTGTGGATATCGTTATTGAAGCAACTGGTAAATTTAATGATCGTGAAAAAGCAGCAATGCACTTAGAAGCAGGCGCAAAGAAAGTAATCTTAACAGCACCTGGTAAAAACGAGGACGTAACAATTGTTTTAGGTGTTAATGACGAGAAACTTGATATCGCACAACATGATGTTATTTCAAATGCTTCTTGTACAACAAACTGCTTAGCACCAGTTGCTAAAGTATTAAATGACACATTTGGTATCGAAAACGGATTAATGACAACAGTTCACGCTTATACAAATGATCAAAAGAATCTAGACAATCCACATAAAGATTTACGTCGTGCACGTGGATGCGCGCAATCAATCATTCCAACATCTACAGGTGCTGCAAAAGCATTGAAATTAGTGTTACCAGAATTAGAAGGCAAAATTCACGGTATGGCACTTCGTGTTCCAACACCAAACGTATCATTAGTTGACCTTGTAGTTGATTTAAATACAGACGTAACAGTAGATGCTGTTAATGCTGCATTTGTGAAGGCTGCTACTGAAGGTCCAATGAAAGGTATCTTAAACTTCTCAGTTGAGCCTCTAGTATCTTCTGATTACAATACAACAACTTACTCTTCTACAGTGGATGGACTTTCTACAATGGTAATGGGTAACCGCAAAGTAAAAGTACTTGCTTGGTACGACAATGAGTGGGGTTATTCTGCACGCGTAGTAGATCTTGTGAAAAAAGTGGCGAAAGCTTTAGAAACAGTAAACGCATAATAATTAAAATGAGCACATTGAAATCCAAGTGGTTTCGATGTGCTCATTTTTGATAACAGTTAACTTGAGTTTCTCTAATATATTGTCTGCTTTATCTGGACGTAAATAAACTTCTTTAGCAACCCTCAATCACAGATTTGCAAAAAATCTTTTGTCTACATTCTGGGCAAGAAGAGTGAACTTCTCAGTGCTTTTAATTATTTCTTCCTATAATATCATTTTTGCTTGTTCAAACCCTCCTTTGACTTCAATTTGCATACTCTTACGCTTTTGATCATCAGCTGTTACTAGACATATCCAACTTCCTTGATACGAAATTAGATTCTTAGGTATCTTCTTTTGTCTATACGGGAAATTTGTTATAATAGAAATATTAAATTGTTGTGAAATCAGGAGAGTAATTATATGAGATGTCCATCTTGCCAATTTAACGGAACGCGTGTAGTGGATTCGAGGCCTGTAGATGATAATAAAGAAATTCGTAGACGTCGTGAATGTGAGTCATGTGGCTTCCGCTTTACAACGTTTGAAAAAATTGAAGAGACACCGTTAGTTGTAGTGAAAAAGGAAGGTTCACGAGAAGAATTCAGCCGCGAAAAGGTACTTCGTGGACTTATTCGTGCTTGCGAAAAACGTCCTGTTTCTCTTGAAGTACTTGAGGGACTAGTTATGTCTATTGAAAAAGATCTTCGTCGCATTGGGAATTCTGAAGTCCAATCTGAGGATGTAGGGGAAATGGTCATGGATCGCTTAGCGAAAATCGATGAGGTTGCTTATGTGCGCTTTGCATCGGTTTATCGTCAATTTAAGGATATCAATGTCTTTATTGAAGAAATCAAAGAGATTATTCAACGTCAGACAGAGCAGAAATCATAGAAAAACAGAGAGGGTGAATGACGTTGATCCATTTGTATAAGGAATTGCAGCCCGCTGATCCTTTTGACATTCGTCTACCTCATGCACTGTCTACGCAGGAACGTCAATTAGTAACGCTATTTTATCAGCCTTTAATTGGAGCGGAGCCAATCAGCCTTTATTTAACACTATGGGCAGAAGCCGAGCAAATGCCAAGGCAGCAAATGACGCATTATTTTTTAATGAATGTGCTAGGGCTTCCAATTGGTAAAGTATTTGAGGCACGTATTGCGCTCGAAGCAATTGGTTTGTTACACACATGGAAAAAAGAAGATGCTGACCAACGAAGTTTTTTATATGAGCTTATGCGTCCTCTTGATGCAGATAGCTTTATGAAAGATCCACTGCTGTCGATGTTTTTGTTTAGTAAAATTGGGGAACAAGCTTATCGGAAATTGCGTCAGCGTTTTATTCCTTCTGCAAGAGATGCAGAATTTAAAGATGTATCACGTGCTTTCATAGATGTTTTTAAGCCAGTAAGTACAAAGATTCCAGATGATTTACAAGTGGATACTAGTCGTAAGGATCAGCAGCAAAAGGTGTATCCGTTTTATTTTGAACAGTTTGACTTTGAATTACTGCAAGCGGGCTTGTCGGAACAACTTGTGCCGACAAGCTTACTAACAATTGAGGTACGTGAAAATATAGCGAAATTAGCGTTTTTATATCACTTAACTGCACTGGATATGCAAAAAGTAGTGATTCTTGCATTAGATGATGACCTAGGTATTTCTTTGGAACGATTACGTAAGGCAGCTGCGGATTTTTATAAGCTAACGGTATCAAAAGAGCCACCAAAGCTTGCTAGAGTGAGTGAGCCACCATCTATTGAAGATTCCGGACAAAAAACAAAGGATCAGGAGCTTCAGCATTATTTAGAGACGACTCCTCCAGTCCAAGTACTGCGAGATATTAATAATGGTAAAGAACCTCTACAGACTTCCGTACAGCTTGCTGAAAGTTTAATTGTCCAGCATGGAATGCCAGTAGGCGTTGTCAATGCGCTTTTGGAATATGTCATGCTAACAACTGATATGAAGCTACCTAAAAAATATGTGGAAACGATAGCAGATCATTGGGTACGTAAAAATATTCAAACAGCAAAGGCAGCAATGGAGCTAGCACGCCAGGAGCATGATAAATACACTGCGTGGAAAAATAAGCCCCAGCAGACACCGAGGAAAAGTAATCAAGGTGTTAAAGGGCGTTCAGGAAATCAACGTGAAGAGAAGGTACCTGAATGGTTTTACAAACGTAACGAGCAACAAGAAGAAAACACTTCCAGCACGATAGATTTTGAGCGAGAGCGTCAAAAAATATTGGAGATGCTAGGGAAAAGTGATAAGTAAGGAGGGTGAACGACAATCGAACCAATTAATGGACCATTAAAAAGAGCAATTAATGTACCATCATTTCAAGAACGTTACGAAGCGATGCGTCGAGAAATTTTAGAAAACCCTCGTGTACAAGAATTTTTAACAGAACATGCAAATGAGTTAAGCTATGCGACAATTGAACGTAATTTACCGAAGCTTCATGAGTTTATTAGTCAATCTACTACCTGCTGTGGCTGTGACAATACAGAAAGTTGTACAAACTATTTAAAAGGTTTTTTACCTACTTTACGTGTAGTGCGGAGTACCGTTGAAATTGATTATGTGCGATGTGAGCAAAAGATACGTGAGGAAGAGCGTCGTGACGTAGCTAATATGATTGCGAGCATGCATATGCCGAAGGATGTGCTGCAAGCGACAATTCAAGATTTACTCATTGACGATGAATCTCGTGTTATGATTGCGCAAAAAGCGGCACAATTTGTGAAGACAACATTAGAAACAGGAAAGCTCCCAGCGAAGGGTTATTATTTATACGGAAAATTTGGTGTAGGGAAATCTTTTGTACTTGGTGCACTTGCGAATGAGTTAGCCTCCATCAAAATTCGTTCAGTAGTCGTTTTCGTGCCTGAATTTTTACGAGAAATGAAAAATGCAATTGGCGATAATACATTGAATGAAAAAATTGACTATGTGAAAAAGGCTCCGGTGCTAATGCTTGATGATTTAGGAGCCGAAACAATGACCGCATGGACACGTGATGAAATTCTAGGGACCATTTTCCATTATCGTATGGCGGAGCAATTGCCAACGTTCATTACATCTAACTTTAATTATGATGAACTAGAGCATCATTTAGCACAGACGCAAAAAGGAGACATAGAAGTCGTGAAGGCTGGACGTATTATGGAACGTGTCAAAGCCTTAACAGAGCCGATTGAAATGCACGGCAAAAATCGACGTATGTAAGATTTGCAGTTGCATTTTATGACAATCGAGCGTATACTGTCTCATATAATAAACAACTTCTTTCAGGTGTCCAAACACTTGATGAAAGAAGTTAATGCCTCCGGCGGATGTCACGGAATCGGAAAGAGCTCATAAAGGATGTTAGCCTAAAACCATCGCATCCATGCGATAACGGCTAACTGACCTGCATCGGTAAAAACGCCACGTCCTGTGACATTACCGAATTGACCGACATCGTGTCGGCCCTCGTGCAGGCCTAAGCACAAAGCCGATTCAGGACGCAATTATGCCGAGGTAAAATTGATCAAATGCATTGATGAGGACATGAATTTTGTGTATCAGCTTTTAGAGAGGGAAGTCATTGGCTGTAAGCTTCCTAGTTAGAGCACATCATTTACTACCTACTGAGCAGCGAAAGGGAAAATCTTTCGCCGGTCCCTAGCCCGTTAGCTAGCCTTGAGCTTCGTCTGACTTATTAGAGTCGGAAGGAAGAAGGGTGGAACCACGAGCATACGCTTCGTCCCTTTTGTTAGGGACGGAGCTTTTTTTATTTTCTCGGGTAGTCGCTTGAATCTACTCACCAGGTAAAAGATGCTCAATCCGGAAAGTCTATACCGTTTTCTCAATCAATGTATCCCAGAAAAACATTAAGGAGTGCAAACAAAATGTCAGATATGATTAAATTAACTTTCCCAGATGGCGCTGTAAAGGAATTTGCAAAAGGTACATCTACTGATGATGTGGCATTATCAATCAGCCCAGGACTTCGTAAAAAAGCATATGCGGGTAAAGTAAACGGTGTCTTAGTCGATTTAAAAACACCAATTGAAGAGGACGCAACAATCTCAATTATTACACAAGATGATGAGGAAGCACTTGAAATTCTACGTCACTCGACTGCACACTTAACAGCACAAGCGATTAAACGTTTATTCCCAGAAGTTAAACTTGGAATTGGTCCAGTTATTGAAGGTGGATTCTACTATGATATTGATGCACCAACACCAATTACAGCTGAAGACCTACCAGTAATCGAAAAAGAAATGAAAAAAATTATCGCTGAAAACCTTGAAGTAGAGCGCAAAAATGTTAGCCGTGCAGAAGCACAAACAATCTATGAAGAAGTTGGCGATGAATACAAATTAGAATTACTTGAAGCAATTCCAGCAGATGAGCAAGTATCTATTTACCACCAAGGTGAATTTTTCGATCTTTGCCGAGGCATCCACGTACCATCAACTGGCAAGCTTCGTGAGTTCAAACTTCTTTCATTAGCGGGTGCTTACTGGAGAGGTAACTCAGATAACAAAATGCTACAACGTGTTTATGGTACAGCATTCTTTAAAAAAGAAGAATTAAAACATCACCTTCAAATGCTTGAAGAAGCAAAAGAACGTGATCACCGTAAAATCGGGAAAGAATTAGAATTATTTACAACTTCTCAAAAGGTTGGTCAAGGATTACCACTATGGCTACCAAATGGTGCGACAATCCGTCGTGTTATTGAGCGTTATATCGTAGATAAAGAGTTATCACTTGGTTACAAGCATGTTTACACACCAGTACTTGGTTCTAAAGAGCTTTACCAAACTTCAGGTCACTGGGATCACTACCAAGATTCCATTTTCCCACCAATGGAAATGGACAATGAAACATTAATTATGCGTCCGATGAACTGTCCTCACCATATGATGGTGTACAAAAACAGCATGCATTCTTATCGTAACCTACCATTACGTATTGCAGAGCTTGGTACAATGCACCGTTACGAAATGTCAGGAGCTGTTTCAGGCTTACAACGTGTACGTGGGATGACTTTAAACGATGCACATATCTTCGTTCGTCCAGACCAAATTAAAGTGGAATTCCAAAAAGTAGTACAGTTAATTTTAGAAGTTTACAAAGACTTCGATTTAAATGATTACTCATTCCGTTTATCTTACCGTGATCCAGCGGATACTGAGAAATACTTCGATGATGATGCAATGTGGGAAAAAGCACAAAGCATGTTAAAAGAAGCAATGGATGAGCTTGGCTTAGATTACTTCGAGGCTGAAGGTGAGGCTGCATTCTACGGTCCTAAACTTGACGTACAAGTGAAAACTGCAATTGGTAAGGAAGAAACTTTATCAACAGTACAGCTTGACTTCTTATTACCAGAGCGCTTTGACCTAACTTACGTTGGAGAAGATGGTAAACCACATCGTCCAGTTGTTATTCACCGTGGTGTTGTATCAACAATGGAACGCTTCGTTGCCTTCTTAATTGAAGAATATAAAGGTGCATTCCCAACTTGGTTAGCACCAGTACAAGTTGAAGTTATCCCGGTTTCAAACGAAGCACATTTTGATTATGCAAAACAAATTGAAGAGCAATTAACTGCAGCGGGCTTACGTGTTGAAATGGATGACCGTGAAGAAAAATTAGGCTACAAAATCCGTGAGGCACAAATGAAAAAAATCCCGTATATGCTTGTCATCGGTGATAAAGAAGTTGAGGCTGGTGGCGTTAACGTACGTCGTTACGGCTCAAAAGATTCAGAAACAATTAGCTTCCAAGACTTCCTAGCTAATATTAAAGCAGAAATTACAAAATAGTTTTTTTGCCAGCGAATTCTAGGACACTTCTATAGAAAAGCGGCGAGTTAGACGAGATTCCGCATGTGGCGGAGGAGGCGACTCGCTGCTTGTCCTCTGAAAGAGTGTAGAAATCGCTGACAAGCATATGCTTTAGTGAAGAATTTTAACTTCTATCTTAAGTCTAGAAAATAAATTTTTAAGTTATTTTATTAGAAATAATTTAAATAAACATTTGACAGCTTATGTAGTACATGTTAATATAGTTAAGGTTAATGAATACAAAGTTTGTGGTTGAAGTAGAGGCTGCCCGCTTCTCACCTGATACAACGCTTTTAGGCTGTGAACAGGTATGACACGTTGAATTGTTTTGCGCTGACTTGCGCATGCACATATAGCGGGCGGACATCTTCAAGTGTCCGTCCTTTTTTTATGGACATGACAAGAGGATGTACCGTTCAACCGGGCAAGGCTTTGCCCAAACCATGTATTCGCGACAACTACTTGGAGGTGGATTACTATTAGCAAAGACATGTATGTAAACGAAGGCATTCGCGCACGTGAACTTCGATTAATCGATCACAATGGTGACCAGCTTGGTGTAAAGACACGTAACGAAGCGCTAGAAATCGCCACTCGTGTAAACTTGGATCTTGTCCTTGTGGCCCCTCAAGCCAAGCCGCCAGTCGCTCGTATCATGGACTATGGTAAATTTAAGTTTGAACAGCAAAAGAAAGACCGTGAAATTCGTAAAAATCAAAAGGTCATCGTAATGAAAGAGGTTCGTCTGAGCCCAACAATCGATGAGCATGATTTCCAAACGAAGCTACGTAATGCGATTAAATTCCTTGAAAAAGGCGATAAAGTAAAATGTAGCCTACGTTTCAAAGGTCGTGCGATTACACACAAAGACATTGGTCAACGTGTATTAGATCGTTTTGCTGAAGCTTGTGCTGAAGTATCGACGGTTGAACAAAAACCGAAGATGGAAGGCCGAAGCATGTTCTTAGTTCTTCAACCAAAGAACGAGAAATAATATTAGACGAACAGTTTAGGAGGAATTCGACATGCCAAAAATGAAAACTCACCGTGGAGCTGCGAAACGTTTCAAAAAAACGGGTTCAGGTAAATTAAAATATGACCGTGCTTATGGAAGCCACTTATTCGCAAACAAATCTACAAAACAAAAACGTCACCTACGTAAAGCAAACATCGTTTCATCTGGTGACTTCAAACGCATCAAATCATTACTTGTTTACATGAAATAATTTGACTACAAACAAAATACTAACATTCATTTTTAAATGAAAAGCAGGAGGTAATTCATATGCCACGCGTAAAAGGCGGAACAGTGACGCGCAAGCGTCGTAAAAAGGTTTTAAAATTAGCTAAAGGTTACTATGGTTCAAAACATACATTATACAAAGTTGCAAACCAAGCAGTAATGAAGTCAGGTCAATATGCATACCGTGACCGTCGTCAGAAAAAACGTGATTTCCGTAAATTATGGATCACTCGTATCAACGCAGCTGCTCGCATGAACGGTCTTTCATACAGCCGTTTAATGCACGGTTTAAAAGTTGCTGGTATCGAAGTTAACCGTAAAATGTTAGCTGACCTAGCTGTAACTGATGCAGCAGCATTCACTCAATTAGCTGAATCTGCTAAAAAAGCAGTAGCTAAATAATTTTTGACGAAGTTAAAAATTATTTCTGCACCGAAAGCGAAGCGACAGGTGCAAAATTTCTTACAAGACTGATGGACTTATCCGTCAGTCTTTTTTTGTGTTAGAGTAGTAGTAAATAGTAAAAATAAAGGAGTACTCAATGGGACAAGCATTATTAGGTTATATGGCAGTTGTTTCTATAGTTCTGCTCGTGATGATGGGTATGGATAAATCAAAAGCGAAAAAGCATGAATGGCGTATTGCTGAACGTACGTTATTTACATTAGCAATTGCTGGTGGTGCAGTAGGTGGCGTACTAGGAATGTATTTATTCCGTCATAAAACACGCCATAACAGTTTTGCATTTGGATTCCCGTTACTAGCGGCTATTCAAATTTTTATCATCGTACAAATCTGGTGAAAAAACGCAAAAATATTCCGATAAAACTTAAAAAGTTTCCGATAAATCTCGAAAATATTCCGATAAAGCCTAAAATGTTTCCGATAAATCGTAAAAATGTTGCGATATATAAAAAACACATCCTCATCATGAGGATGTGTTGTGCATAAGCTTTTCAATGGGTTGTTTCCAGTTTATTTTTGCGCTTGGATAGTTCAATAGGATTTCCTGCTGTAGGTATTCAAAGTCTTTTCTCGAAAAACCTTGCAGTGTAGCGGCGTCACGGGCGCCAACAAAAATCGTAACAACTTCAAAGGCATCATCGGTAGTACCAAGGTATTTTTCACCTTCGAAAAGAGTACCCTTATAAGAGATAAAGAAATTTTTTCGGACATTTTTGACGTCATCATAAAAATAATAGTGGCCTCTTTCATAGGCTTCATCAAGTTTTCGCTTAGGATCGGTTATATAACGAATCGCTTTATAAAATACATAGATAATAAGCGCAATAACAGCAAGTCGAATAAGTAATGGCAACATTTTCAATTTCCCCCTTGAAGAAAGGTTATTCCCTCCTATACGATTGGAGGGGGCAATTAGTTTCACTTTTTATAAATATTTTTAAGAAATTTAGGAGAAAAAAATGAATTTACAACATTTGTATAAAATGCAGAAAGAGCTTGATGATTTCATCGAGAAAACACAAAAAATTGATCGTGATGTATTTAAAGAAAAAGGTTTAGCATTAATGGTAGAGCTGGGTGAACTTGCTAATGAAACACGTTGCTTTAAGTTTTGGAGCACAAAGGGACCCTCAGAGCGTGATGTGATTTTAGAGGAATATGTGGATTCGATTCATTTTATATTATCACTTGGCCTATTAAAAGGTTATACAGCGATAGAAAAATGGCCAGTAATTGAAGAGAAGCGAGATTTAACAGAGACATTTTTAATGACACAGGACTATATTTTAAAGTTTATTAGTCAACCAACAGAGGATAGTTATTTAGCTATTTGGCAATGCTATGGATTACTTGCGTACAATCTAGGCTTTACGTTTGAGGACGTTGTAGGGGCCTATATTGAGAAAAATGAAGAGAATTATAATCGTCAGCGTTCAGGATATTAAAGTAAGAAATACACCAATTTTCAGACGATTTAGGCTAGGAATATTTCGGTAAACGAAGTATAATAGAGGGGATACAAGAAGCAGGAGGAAAAAGGATGACACAACTAGATCCAACATTACAAATGTTTAAAGATTTAACGGATGCGAATGGTATTGCAGGTAATGAACGTGCACCACGTGAGGTTATGAAAAAATACATTGCACCATTTGCAGACTCAGTTGAAACAGATAATTTAGGAAGCGTCATTGCTAAAAAAGTTGGCGATGAAAATGGTCCTAAAATTATGGTTGCCGGTCATTTAGATGAAGTAGGCTTCATGGTTACCCAAATCGATGACAAAGGGTTCATCAAATTCCAAACTGTAGGCGGTTGGTGGAGCCAGGTTATGCTTGCGCAGCGTGTAACAATTACAACACGTAAAGGCGATGAAATTATTGGGGTTATTGGTTCAAAACCACCTCATATTTTACCAGCAGATGTGCGTAACAAAGTGGTAGACATTAAAGATATGTTTATCGATGTTGGTGCAGCTTCAAAAGATGAAGTACTTGAATGGGGCGTACGTCCTGGCGATATGGTCACACCATATTTTGAATTTAATGTGATGAAAAACGAAAAGTATCTATTAGCAAAAGCATGGGATAACCGCATTGGTTGTGCAATTGCAATAGATGTTATGAAAGCTTTGAAAAATGAAAAGCATCCTAACATCCTTTATTCTGTAGGGAACGTACAAGAGGAAGTAGGGCTTCGTGGTGCGAAAACGGCTACGCATAAAATCCAACCAGATATTGGCTTTGCTGTTGATGTAGGTGTAGCAGGAGACACACCAGGAGTAACTGCGAAAGAATCAACTAGTAAAATGGGCGCTGGTCCACAAATAGTTGTCTACGATGCCTCAATGGTATCACATCGTGGCTTACGTGAATTCGTATTAGACGTGGCTGATGAGCACAATATTCCATACCAATTCGAAGCAATGGCTGGTGGCGGTACAGATGCTGGCTCCATGCACATTACTGCTAATGGTGTGCCGGCTCTATCAATCGGTATTGCTACACGTTATATCCATTCACATGCTGGTATTTTACATCGTGATGATTATGATAATGCTGTAAAATTAGTGGTAGAAGTTATAAAAAAATTAGACCGTGATGCAGTCAATAAGATTATTTTTGACTAATACAGTATAAAGAACTAAATTGAACTATTCTTTTTGCCTTCTAACTAGGATGTTAGGAGGCTTTTCGCATTGATTAGATCAAAGAAATATATCTGAATTACTAATTGGAGAATAGTGCTAGGAAGAATAAGAGTTTTTTGGTAATATATATGAATAAACATATTTTTTCTAGGAGGAACTTGTAATTATGATTATTAGTAAATCTACTGCAAGAGAAGTTGGTAATAAAATAGATAAGGTGTTAGGTGAAATAAAAGATGTTCAAGCGAACATTGACCGTTCTTCGGACAAAATCGACAATGAATTGAATTCTTGTTCACGCGAATTAATTAACGCTCAAACTACATTGAATGAAATTCAACCACAAGTTGATATGTTGCTAGCGCAAGTTGGACAAGATGCGCCGCCTCATGTAAAAGCGATGCTAGAAAGCGTAGCTATGGGGATTACTGGTAAAGTGCAAAATGCATTAAATAACTTAGCCGAAGTTCAGCGCAATGTAAAAGACGTTGATAAATTAACGGATGAAATTGATTCCTTCACTGACAGTGTTAATAAAAAAATTACTGAAATCGACGAATTAACAGATAAGCTACAAGGATAGGGGGAGCGAAAGATGAATTCATATATGGGTGGAGGTCGAACGAATTGGAATAACAATCATCGAGTTGCCGATTCAGTAGACCACACTGCTTCTCAAATCACTTTAGCTTGTGACATGATTACAAATGCTGGGATTAATTTCGAAGGTATTCAACAAGAATTGATGATGCTTGCGAATCAGCCAAGCCCACCAGAACCTTCGCAATTGATTAGCATAGCAAATCGCATTCAAACAACGAAGCGTCAAATTGATGATTCTGTACAAAAAGTGAAAGAATTTGCACGTAACATTGATTCTAAAACAGACGAAATTCAGAATCGTGGCGGTTGGTAAAGTGATTTGAATATTTGTTGTAAGTTATTAAAATCAACAATTAAACTGTGATGCAGTGAATAAAATTATTTTTGACTAAGCATTATAAGTAAAACAGCCCTCTTTTGTTTGAGGGCTGTTTTGTATTTTTTATGTCGATAAATACATAATCTCTCGATAAAAATGAAAAGCGAAGAATTTCATTTTGTATTCAGATAAAGTATCTATTCATCTTGTAAAAGCTTTAATATATCTCTACCAATTTGTCCAGGATTTATTGTCAATATATTCGATCGATAATTGGATAGAACAACGACCCCTGTTTGCTGTGTTTTATCAAATCCTAAATAACTAGAGAAGCCTTTTGTTGAACCGTTATGCCAAATAATATCGTCCTCAAGAAGCCATCCTAAACCAATACTTAAATCTTTTGAAATAGTTTCAGTAGCTTGGTGTGTGAATGTATAGCCTAAATTTTCATCGCTTAAATGAGCTTTCATAAATTTTAATAGGTCATCGACAGTTGAACGGATTGCCCCTGCTGCCATAAAGTTATTCATGTGGAGAGGAGGCTTTTTATGCCCTCGAATACCGTATCCTTGTAATATCAACTCCTTTTTATCAGAAGGGATAGAAATAAATGTATTTGGCAAATCTAAAGGATCTGTAATTCTTTGTTTGATGGCTGTTTCAAAATCTGTGTGAAGCGTATTGGCTAAAATATACCCTAAAAGCCCCATGCCTACATTTGAATATCTAAACTTAACTTTTGGCTCGTTTGTATGTGTTTTAAAATAATGTATAGTCTCGTCCAGTGAATATTGGCAAAAAGGATCACGAGGTGTTTGAGTATCAAAAAGATTGTAAATATTTTTAAGCACACCTATACCTGGCAGACCTGATGTATGATTTGCTAGACGTTTTAGCGTCACAGGGTGATGATCAGGGAGTGCAGAAAAATAGTTGCTGATGGAATCTTCTAAATGAACTTTACCTTCCTGAAGCATTTCACCTAATATTGACGTAGTAAAAACTTTAGAAATGGACCCAACCTCATATACATAAGGCTTTTCTTCGAGCATAAAATTAGAGCCATTGAAAGTAAAAGTAGCTTCTTGGTTTTGATCAATAATGCCGATGGACAAAGCAACATTTGGGCGAGTTTTTATAAAGGGATAAGCAATTTTAAATATGTCCTTTTTTAAATCATATAAATCCACAATAATACCTCCATTACAAACGTTTATTTTTCTGTTGATCTGAAATAATAGAATGTAATTTCAAAAATATGTATTTTCCATGTAACAAATCCTCTTTCTGAAGCTTTGTATAATATTTATAAACGATAGCAAGCTTCATTTCCTTTTGCTTCTGAAAACAAAGAATCCTCGTGTATCTAACTCGATAATCACTTCTCTGCAATCTTTTTAACAATCTCTTACTAAGATGTACCAGCTCTTTATCCATTTATTTTACCATTAAAATAATCAATCCATTTTAATTATAAAAATGGAATAACAATAATGCAATTATCTGGAATGTGATGCTGAGGATTAAAATATTGATTTATGAATAAAAATTCAATAATTCGCATTTTGGTCACATTTTAAGAAAGAATTCTAATTTTTGAAAATAAACATAAAAATTCAGTTGATTTTATATTTATGCATGCTATACTTGATTCAACAGTAACGAAATAAGGAGCGAATGCTATGAAATTACTCGAGGAAGTACAGTTAAAGTTAGTGTCTAGCTTAAAGGGTAAAGACCTACTAACCTTGCTAGATTATACAAGTGAAGAAGTTCAACAGTTAGTTGAATTAGCAACACAGCTGAAAATAATTACAAAAGAAGAGAAATGTCCGAAGCTGCTAGAAGGTAAGACGCTCGGCATGATTTTTGAAAAACATTCAACTCGTACTCGTATTTCATTTGAAGTAGGCATGAATCAATTAGGTGGAAAAGGTATGTTTATGCATGCGCGTGATTTACAAATTGGTCGTGGTGAATCGATTTATGATACAGCACATGTATTATCAGGCTATTTAGATGGTATTATGATTCGTGCAAATTCTCATGCTATGGTGAAGGAGCTTGCAGAGCATGCATCTATACCTGTTATTAATGGACTAACGGATATCTATCACCCATGCCAAGCTTTAGCTGATTTAGAAACAATCGCTGAACATAAAGGGGAACTAAAGGGACTTAAAATTGCCTATGTTGGAGATGGCAACAATGTGGCGCACTCATTAGTGGTAGCTTCTGCACATGTAGGAATGAACGTAGCAGTTGCAACGCCAGTTGGCTATGAATGTGATGCAGAGGTGATTGCAAAAGCACAGGCTATCGCGGCAGCAAATGGTAGTACTATTACAATCACAAATGATCCTGTAGAAGCGGTTTTACATGCGGATGTAGTGTACGCTGATGTATGGACGTCAATGGGGCAAGAAGAGGAAACGGCAAAACGTCTAGAAGACTTTGCAGGTTACCAAATTAATGATGAACTTGTTGCATACGCAAAGCCGAATTACATGTTCCTGCACTGTTTACCAGCGCATCGTGAAGAAGAAGTAGCAGCATCTGTTATTGATGGTCCAAATTCTTACATCTTTGAGCAAGCAGAAAACAGACTCCACGCACAGAAGGCGGTTCTAGCATCAATTTTAGCTTAATTTGTGACATATACTTCTCGGGTTGAGAAGTACTAGATATATAGAGTTCTCATTGGCAACAGGGGGTGTCAATGAGAATAACATAACAGTGGTGTGCAGACAGAGGGATGTTAGCCACGCGCGATGTATGTTGTCAAGGTGGATGACCACATCGCTACATAGTAAAGTAACCTGGGAGACGCTAGGTTGCTTTTTTTCTTGTTTAGCGGGTATTCATTTGATGATCTATAAAAAGGAACCCATCGATATCCAACGGGTTCCTTTGTTTAAAAGTGATAATAAGTTTACATAGTGAAAATCTTCCCTGGATTCATAATATTATGTGGGTCAAGTGCTGCCTTGATGCTCTTCATCACCAATAGAGATGTTCCATGCTCTGTAGACTGATATTTCATTTTTCCAATACCAACACCATGTTCACCGGTACAAGTGCCACCTCGTAGTAGAGCATATTGGACAATATGTTCATTGAAGCGGTCGGCTTTTGCTTGTTCCTCAGCATCATTTGGATCTAACATTAACAGGGCATGGAAGTTACCGTCTCCAACATGACCTACAATTCCGCCTGCAAGATCAACTTGCTCAAGCTGTTCACGAGCATATAAAACAGAATCAGCAAGCATAGATATGGGTACACAAACGTCAGTCGACATAAGCTTTTTCCCCGGATAGGCATGGATATATGCATAGGCCAATGAATGGCGCGCCTCCCAGAGCTTATTACGTGCTGCATTGTCTTGTTCAAATTCTACAGAAAGACAACCAAAGTCCTCAAAAATTTCGCTAGCAAATTCTATATCAGCATGCATACCTGCTTCATTTCCGTGAAATTCTAAAAATAGTGTTGGTTTTTCATTATAGGATGTTTCATTATAAATATTAGCTTGTTTGATAGAGGCTTCATCGACCAGTTCAACACGACCAATTGAAATACCCGCCTGCAACAATGCGGTTACTGCACTGACAGCATCGCCAACTGTCGCAAAAACTGCGCGTCCTGCAGTGACAAATTCAGGTATACCATAAACTCGTAAAGTTAATTCTGTAAAGCAACCTAGAGTACCCTCAGAGCCAATGAAAAGGCCATTCAAGTGATAACCAGAAGAAGATTTTGCTGCTAAGCTACCGGTATGAATGACTGAGCCATCTGCGAGTACAACCTCTAAATCTCGTACTTGATCGCGCATCACTCCATAGCGCACTGCTGTTGTTCCGCTGGCATTTGTCGCTGCCATTCCACCAAGTGTAGCATCAGCACCAGGATCAACAGTGAATTGAAGCCCATGTTTTTTTAATTCTTTATTTAATTGGGCACGTGTTACACCTGGTTGTACTTTCACTAGCAGGTCATCTGGTCGAATTTCTAAAATAGTATTCATTTCAGAGAAATCGATAGAAATGCCATTTGCAATAGGAATTGCATTTCCTTCCAAGCTTGAGCCAACACCGAAAGGTACGACGGGTACACGTTCCACATGCGCAATTTTTAAGATGGCACTGACATCGGCCGTGGAACGAGGAAAGACAACGATATCTGGTAAGCTCATTGAATGATGAGATTCGTCCCTTCCATGTAGCTGTCGCACTGTTTCGTTTATTGACACCTGTTCTTCAATTAAAACCTCTTTTAGTTGATTTACTATTAATTCTACAGCAACAGTCATTCCAATCCCTCCAAATTTTCTGATAAATAAAACTTTATCACTCATTTATTGGAAATGGAATGAACTGTCTATAAAAAATTAGTGAGCAAAGACTTTTTCTAGTTTTTGAACAAATGCATCCTGCTCAGCAGGACTAGATTGCTGCCACCATTTTTCGAAAAACACACCAAGCCCTGGCAGTAAATGCTCTTCACCACGGCTAATAGCATCCTCGACAATATCCTTGAATTCGGCCGCAGATTGACCATGTACGTTTGTCGTAATCGCATCTCTTATTTGAAAATTCATCTATTTCGCCTCCTTAGTAGTAATCTGTCCAACCTTTTTAGAAATATGTATAGAAATCCAGTAAAAACATATGATTTCTGAAATATCGTACTGTTGTAATGTATAAATATTAAGTATAGTTTATAAAAACTCTCTAGTCATATCGTCAAAAGGGCTGTTCGACATACTCGTAGTATAATAATTATGATAGAGGCACCTAGGAATAATGGACTGTGCATAGTCGACAGGAAAATAGGATGACAACACAGCGTAATAAGCAAAAGTTATCACCTGAACAACCATTTGAAGAAGTATTGGAATTTGTCCAGCCAATGATCACGTCGATTTTATTAAAGTGCCGAATTTACAAGGATTTTGAATATTATCGTCACATAGCATCTATAGCTGTTTGGGAGGCTTGGCGCAAAGCAGATCCATCAAAAGGGCTGTTTTCTGCTTATATTTATACATGCGTCAAAGGAGAAATTTTAAAAGAACTTTCAAAGGAGAGACTATTTCTAAAGAATTATACACCTATGGACAATGAAATGATAAATTATGTTCGTGATTATGAAATAAGTAAGAGAAATCCCGTTCATATAGAATGTATTATGTCCTGTTTAAAAAAAGAAGAAAGAAAAATATTACTACTTTTTTATGTAGAAGGTTATAGTTACTCGGAAATAGCTAAAGAACTAGGTTTATCTGTAGATGCAGTTAAAAAAAGACGCACAAGAATAATGATTAAACTGCGTGAACGGTTATCTTCTAGAGAAGAATAGAGCGATAAAACATCAAAAGTATGCTAATATCAAAATGGAAAATGAATATTGGCATACTTTTGTTTTGGCATAAAAGTGTTATGATTTGTAAGAAATTAATAAAAAGGCTTATCACCATCATGTGAGGTGATTTCCGTAGAATGTGTAGTCAGATACATATTTTGATGAAGAGTCTCCTTTAGGTAGATAAAATTACCTATTTAAAGATATATTTTGGGTATGGAGGGTTTTTGTTGAATCAATTAGAACTAGGAAAGAAAGAGGTTTGGTATATAGTATGGCCATTATTGCTAGTTATACCACTATTAGGTATAAGTGATTGGATATTCGGTATTTTTAAGGAAGAAAGCTACATATACTTGGATTTGATTATACAAATACTAATTATTGTTTGTACGATGGCAATCGCTATTCAATCTTGGCTCATTTTTCCACACTTATTATCAAATCAAATATTATACATAGGTAATTTATTTTTTGTCGTCGCCTTGTTGGAAATAGTGAGCTTAGTTATTACACAAAATCCAATAGCTGAAACACAATATATGGATATGCTTTTACATTTAATAATGCGATTGTGCTTATCAATCGGTTTTCTCTTTATTATTTTAAAGCCCAAAAAACGCTTAATGATGAATGATCGTTTTTATACATATGGAAGTTCCTTACTATTTGTATTGTTGAGTTTTGTAATAGTATATTGCTCTTCAACCTATTTCTTGCTTGAAGAACCATTGTTGAATAAAGTTAAGACTATTGTCCATTTGTTGTCTGCTGTTTTACAAGGTACAACGATCGTGATTTTAAGTAAGTATATAAAACAGTTGCCAAAACGAGAAATATGGCTAAATAGCGCTGCGATTTATTTAATTATTAGTGATATTTTCTTTGTTTTCATTAAAGATAGGGAATCTATTTGGGGTTTTTCAGCACTTATTTATCAATTTTTTGCATTCTACTTTTTCCTAAAAGCAATATATTATACATCGGTCGAAAAACCGTATCAGCAATTATTAAAAATAAAGCAAGACCTTGAGTATTCGCAGCAGGAGTTACGTTTTCAAGCTTTTCATGATGATATTACAGGGCTCCCGAATGAGCATCTATTATTAAAAACCTTAAAAGAGGATTTACATGCCACTAACCATCAAAAAGCAATCATTGCAATTGAGATTGATCGCCTTGCAGCCATCCGCTCGTCTATAGGTATTAGCTATTCCAATGAAATGATGAAGCTTGTGGCTAAGAGAATACAAGCTATATTACCACCTCATTATTATGCAACCAAGCTTCGTGAGGGGCAGTTTATTATTTATATTGATCATGTAACAACAAGTGAAGAGCTATTACAATTTTGCTTTAACTTGAAGGATGCTATGAAAAAACCGTTACAAGTGCAATTATTTTCTCTCAACGGAAATCTTAATTTTGGAATTGCCCTGCATGATGAGAATTGCTCAGGTGAAGAGCTTTTAATGCATGCTCAGTTAGCGATGCGAGAAGCAAGTCAAATGCCTCAAAGATTTCTTTTCTATAAGCCATATATGTCAAATGGCATTGCTGACCGTATATTAATTGAGCAAGAGCTCCATAAGGCATTAGCTAATGAAGAATTTTATTTAGATTTTCAGCCACAGGTAAATTTAAAAACTAGTAAAATTGAATCGGTCGAAGCACTAGTGCGGTGGCGTCATCCAACACGTGGGTTTGTTTCACCGGGGGTGTTTATCCCGATTGCGGAAGAATCTGGACTAATTATTCCATTAGGGAAATGGATTTTAGAGACAGCATGCTCTCAAGCGAAGACATGGGAGAAGCAAGGTCTGCCACCAATGAAGGTTGCTGTTAATTTATCTCTTGGTCAATTATTCCAACAAGATTTAGTGCAAATGGTACAAGAAATTTTACAACGTACAAATTTAGAGCCAAACTATTTACAATTAGAAATTACGGAAAGTATGACGATGAATATCGATCAAATGACACAGCTACTTCATGAATTAAAGGCAATTGGTATCCAAATTGCTGTCGATGACTTTGGAACAGGGTATTCGTCGCTTTCGTATCTCAAAGATTTTCCAATTGATTGCTTAAAAATTGACCGTGCGTTTGTTCGAAATATTCAGCATAATCCAAATGATGAAGCACTCGTTTCTATGATTTTATCAATGGCGAAGCATTTACGATTAAAGGTTGTTGCCGAAGGAATTGAAGAAGTCGAGCAGCTTGCTTTTTTAATTGAGGGTGATTGCGATTATATTCAGGGCTATTTATTTAGTAAGCCGATTTCTGCTGAACAGATTGCGAATAACTACAAAGACTTACACAATCGAGCAAGTGATATTTTAACAGGGATGAAATATGAAGAGGATTACATCATTTAAAGTTGTGGATGACATTTGTTAAAACTTATGTCATGCATATAGTTGATTAGTGGAGATTGGGCGACTCCTTGGGGATCAGCGTCAGAGGAACGAAGGCTGAAACCATCACGTCCTGTGATAACGCCTTCGTAACCAACATCGGTGCTGTTGCCGTTACTTCCGTTTAATGGATTTGTATTGGCGATATGTATTTTTCAAAAAGAAAAAATCTGCTTACTTCACACACTGTAAGTAAGCAGATTTTTATTATGAGGTTTTAATGCGCGAGGTATTCTTCCTTTAATTCTCCTACGTCTACTTCGGAACGTTCCTCTAAAGAACGACGTAAATGAACAGTTGCTGTTTTACCATCATCATGAAGCTTGTCAATCCAGACGGATACGCCATTATAGCTTACTTCATATTCTGATGGAGAGGCGACAATTTCTTGTGCACGTTTATAATCCACTTGTTGTACCCCTTATTTTTTTGTCTTTTTTTCTTTAGTAACTGAATTAATAAGGTCCATAAACTCTTGAGAAAATTCTTCACTAACTTTGTTTGGCGCTATTTTTTGATTTTTCGGTGTTTGAGGCAATGACCCTTTGTTGGCGCTTTGCCCTTGCTTATTGTCTCTTCCCATGTTTAGTTTCTCCTTTCGCTTTGATATTTCTTAATATGGCTTTCAATTGATTTTTTTATAATAGGAAAAACTGGGGAAGAGCAAGGGTTAATGTAGACATGTCTAAATCATTTTTGTGTTAATAGAAAATCCTTAACTGCGTAAACTAAGCTTACTTTTATAATTAGTATTTGATGTAGCCAATGTCATCTCCAACTTTGGATGATGAGTCGTATTTTATTTATAAAGAAACCTTTTTGACGGTAAAATCATTATTTAATAGTGCCCAATTTTGTGGGAAAGGAAAACCTAATGCCCAATAACTAATACCTCGGAGATTATATTGCTTCACCATGTCAAACTTAGCTTGTGCACTTCTAGCATCTTCAAACCATACCTCATGATTTCTACCTTGTTCATCAACATAACGAAAATAAGGTGATTGTGCGATCCTATCATATTGTATGATTGCGCCATATTTTACAGCTCTGTTTATGGCTTCTTGAGAACTGAATGTTTCTGCTTCTTGCCCTTTAACATGCGGCAAAAGCCAATCGCGAGCATAAATTTGAAAACCTAAAAATATTTTGTCAGCAGGCATTACTGATAAAGCATATTCTACAACTTTTCGCATTTCATTAATGGGTGAAATAGCTTGTGGTGGACCAAGTCGATAGCCCCACTCATATGTCATTAAAATTACAAAATCTGCAATTCTTCCGTGTGCCTCATAATCATGTGCCTCATATAATGTTCCTGCCTGGGTTGCGCTCGTCTTTGGTGCAAGTGCCGTTGAGACTAGGAATCCTTTTGGGTGAAGACGGTCAACAGCTAACTGAAGAAAGTCATTGTAATTTTCCCGATCTGCTGGAAGTACATTTTCAAAATCAATATTTAATACTTTATAGCCTTTCTCTTCCATCACTTGCAGGGCATTGTTGATGACCTTTTCCTGTAATGCTGCACTAGATAAAATAACATGCGCTAAGTTGGAGCCTGCTTCTGTAGAAGAGAAATTCGTCAGAGTTAACATAGGTGTAATGTTTTTGGCAATAGCTGCATCAAGCATTTCTTTATCTTCTACAGGCTGTAAAGATCCATCCTCCTTAATCATGTAAGCAAATGGGCTAAAATAAGTAAGAAGATGACCGATTGCGTTAATCGAACGAACAGCTTCTTCAGGCTTTTGATACGTATAAGCATTTACTTCAATGGAAGGCTTAGCTCTTGGAATAATCAAACGTGTGCCAGCATAAATCATATTTGGGTTTGTAATTCCATTTTCCACAACGATTGCTTGAACGGTCGTACCATATTGATTGGCAATTTGCGATAGTGTCTCTCCAGGCTGCACGATATGTGTAATAGGTGGAATTACGAGCTTAGTTCCAGGTGTTAAAACATCTGGATTTGTTAAATGATTTTCTGTGATAATTGATTGAATAGGCACACTATATTGTTGAGCAATTGACCATAAAGTGTCGCCCCTTTTTACCGTATGAGTTGTATAAGGAGAGGGGATCACGAGTGATTGTCCGATGACTAATTGATTTGGATGAGATAATGCGTTTAATTGGATAATGGAATTGATAGGTACGGAATAGTGGTTTGCAATTTGCCAAAGGGTTTCACCAGCACTCACCACATGAATAATCATTAGAACACCTCCTAGGTGGTTTCAATATAGCATCATATGTATGAATAAAGAGAATGAGCATTTATCTTTAATTTTTAAGTGATAAAAATTTCAATCTTCATATTCTTTCCAAGTGATAAGCATAGGATAAAACATTGCATTGCATCATTTGAGAGAGGAGCTGTATTTTGAAGAAAGTAAAGCTCACAGGAAGAATTGTTACCCCTAAAGATCCGGACTATAAGCAAGCAAGAACAAATAATAACTTAAATGATCCCAAATTTCCGAGTATCATTGTATTTTGTCGACATAAGAAAGACGTTATCAACGCATTAAGATGGGCGAGAGAAAATAATGAACCATTTCGAATCAGAAGTGGGAGACATAGCTATGAAAATTATTCAATATTAAATGAAGGTCTTGTTATAGATGTTAGTGATATGAATGAAATAACAATTAACCAGCAAGATATGACAGCGAAAATTGAAGCAGGTGCTAATTTAGGAGAAGTATATCGGGTATTATGGGAAAATGGTTTTACAATCCCGGCAGGAACTGAAGGGAGTGTAGGGGTTGTTGGTTTGACGCTTGGTGGGGGAATTGGCATGCTATCGCGTCCATTTGGGCTAACATGTGACAATTTACTGGAACTTGAAATGGTTGTTGCAAGTGGCCATGAAGGGGCTGAAGTAATCCAAGCTGACAAGCAGAAAAATAGTGATTTATTTTGGGCAAGTTGTGGCGGGGGCGGTGGGAATTTTGGCATCGTTACAGCTCTTACATTTAAATTGCATCCTATTTCTAACGTATCGATTTTCTCCATTACATGGGGATGGGAAGATTTTGAACGAGCCTTTGACGCATGGCAAAAATGGGCACCTTATACAGATGAACGCTTGACCTCACAAATTGAGCTTAAATCTAAGCAAGTGGGTGATATTGTTGCTCAAGGTGAGTTTATAGGTACAGCATCTGAGTTAAAGAAACTACTCCGTCCATTGAGGAAAACAGGGTCACCAACGAATATATGGATAAAGGAAGTACCTTATATTAAAGCTGTAGAATTTTTCGACTTACCGAGCGGCAACAAACCAGCCCTTCGTAAAAGGTCAGGATCCTTTATTGAAAGGCCATTCCCTCATGCTGCCATTGTACAAATGAAAGAATTTTTATCTAACGCTCCAAATAGAAATACGACCATTTGGCAGCAATCTCTTAGAGGCGCGGTAAGTCAAATTGCGTCAAGCCGAACAGCTTATTATTATAGAAATGCTTTAATTGCTCAGGAGTATATTACCTCATGGGAAAAGGCTAAAGAAGAAGAAAAAAATATTCAGTGGGTCGAGAATTTAAGACGGGCTTTGTCACCTTTCACTGTTGGAGATTATGTGAATTTCCCTGATCGTTATATAAAGGATTGGCCAACTGCCTATTATGGTCGTAATCTTAGAATGCTTAGAGAAGTAAAGGGAAAATACGATCCGTTTAATGTATTTCATTTTCCTCAAAGTATTCCGCCAAATAAAAAATGGTTTTAGATGAGAGTCTATAAAAGAAAAAGCAGCATGCAGAGGGGTAACAAACATTGTTGCTCTTTTCTCCTACATTAACTGCTCATAAAGGACCGACTGGTGAAGACTATTAATCAGTGGGGGATGAAGAACCCCACTGATTAAAGTTTCACTCTATCCCTACTATTTTTCGGTAAGTATTTTATTGATTGCTGGAAGATCAGCGGGAGCAAAATTAAGATTTAGAAGTTCATTTCGAGGAACCCATCTAATTTCAGCATGTTCTAGCATGACCGGCTCTCCCTTTATAATCGACGCTTTAAATGTTTCTAAGCGTACTATAAATTTTTCGTATTCATAAATGGTGTCCTCAATTTTTTCCCCAACTTGAATAGAACAATTAAATTCCTCTAATATTTCACGAGATAAAGCTTGTTCAGGCGTTTCACCCTCTTCGATTTTACCACCAGGGAATTCCCAATAATTCGCTAATACCATAGTAGGATTTCTTAACGCACAAAAAAATTCATGCTTATCATTTTCAATAATGGCGCCTACTACATGTACATTTTTTTTCATTCTATTTTCACCCTTATATTATTTCTTTTTTACTCTAGCCATCACCCTAAATGGGAATCGGTTTGTTTTTCTAAAATATTGAAAATTATAACATATATTTCTGTAATTTTAGAATTATCTAGGAGTGATAATTCCACTTCGCTCATTAAAGAAAAGGTGATTATAAAAGAATGAACTTTTAACAATTAAACTGTTTTTTGCATGACTATGTAATTTGTCATTTTCTACTGTATAATAATGAACAGTAAAAAGGAAAAAGGCGGTACGAGTTACGATGAAAAAAATTGAATCTACGCAAAATTCGTTAGTGAAATATTGGAAGAAACTAGCAACAACACGTAAAGAGCGTGAAAGATCTGGAGAATTCATAGTAGAAGGATTCCATTTGGTAGAGGAAGCATTAAAAAATAAGGAACAGGTGCTACAGTTAATTGTACGTGAAGGTGTAGATTTACCAATGCTTTGGCCGATTGACCATGTAGCCATTGTTGAAATAACAGCGGCTGTTGCCAAGGAATTTGCTGAAACGGAGACGTCTCAAGGTGTATTTGCAGTTTGTAAGCAGCCTTTGTTAGAACAAGATGTAATGGTTTCATGGCGCAAAGTACTACTTATTGATGCTGTCCAAGATCCAGGGAATATTGGAACGATGATTCGCACAGCGGATGCTGCTGGCTTAGATGCAGTCATACTAGGTAAAGGTTGTGCCGATTTATATAATCCTAAAACGCTTCGCTCTGCACAGGGCTCACATTTCCATATTCCTGTCCTCCGAGGTGATTTAGAGGAATGGATTGAGCAGTTACAGGATAATGGTGTACCAGTATTTGGAACTGCTTTAGATGAAGAGGCGGTTGTATATAGTGATATTGAGCATACGGGTGCATTCGCTATAATGATGGGGAATGAAGGTAGTGGGATTCAGCCGCAGTTACTTTCAATGACAGATCAAAATATTATTATCCCAATTTTTGGCCAAGCGGAGTCTTTAAATGTAGCAGTGGCAACGGGAATCGTTTTATATGGATTTGTTAAGTAGTTAATAATTGCGATCACACCTGTAATTGCAAGAATATGGTGAAATCGTATGGCTGGACGCCCTCAGGAAGCTCTGTGCGAAAGCGAAGCGACAGCAACAAAGCGCACAGTCAGAACGGAAATCAACCACACATTATGGTGAGGAGCCTAAAATTACCGATAGAACCATCGATATCGATGGCAATAGGCACATGGCTCTTGATTTGAATTGGTATAGTATTGTATAATCACATGTAAAATGTAAGTTTGAATACAAAAATGCTTTGACCGGGAAGTAGTAAAGATTGTGAATGGACGACAGGGAGCGTAGGCCGGAGATTGAGAGCCAACGCCGTACCAATGCAGTTTTGAATTCATCCTGCGAGCAGCTACCGGGACCAGCAACAAGCTGTAAAGGTATGCCGGCTTTAATCTAGTCGTTATGTCAATGAAGTGATTGCTTGGAGTTTGCCATGCAATAACTAGGGTGGTACCGCGAAATGTCCTCGTCCCTTTTTTAGGGGCGAGTTTTTTTATGCCATCAAAGTAGTGGATGTCACGGATTTTCAAAGGAATGAATAAGAATGTTAGCCTAAAACCTTCGCATCCTGCGAAAACGGATAACTGACCTGCACCGGTAAGAACGCCACGTCCTGTGGCATTACCGAAATGACCGACATCGTGTCGGCCCTCGGCAGGCCTGGGCACAATTCAAAATCCGGAAGCATTGTTTATCTGTGCGAAAGCAAAGCGACAGCAACAAATGTTTTCTGTAGCGAAAGCGAAGTGTCAGCTACAAATGTTTTCTGCGCGAAAGCAAAGCGACAGCGGCAAATGTTTTCTGTAGCGAAAGCGAAGTGTCAGCTACAATTACGCTAAGGCGAAATTGATTTTATCAAGGAGGGTATATACATGGAAGAGCAATTAAAGCAGTTAGAGCAAGAAGCACTTGCTAAAATTGAAGTGGCAGCAAATTTAAAAGAGTTAAATGATGTGCGAGTAGCGTATCTAGGAAAGAAAGGACCTATCACAGATTTATTAAAAGGGATGGGTAAATTATCAGCAGAGGAACGCCCGAAAATGGGTGCATTAGTGAACACGGTTCGTGAAAATGTAACGGCTGTGTTAGAAGCTAAAGTGACTGTACTAGAAGAAGCGGCAATTGCTGAAAAATTAGCAAGTGAGTCGATTGATGTCACTTTACCTGGCCGTGAAATTAAGGTTGGAAATCGTCATCCACTAACGCGCGTTATTGAAGAAATTGAAGATTTATTTATCGGTATGGGCTATGAAATTGCAGAAGGTCCCGAAGTAGAAAAGGATTACTATAACTTCGAAGCACTGAACTTGCCGAAGGGACACCCTGCTCGTGATATGCAGGATTCGTTCTATATTTCCGAGGAAATATTATTGCGTACGCATACATCTCCGGTGCAAGCTCGCACAATGGAAGCGAAAAAAGGTGAATCTATACGCATTATTTGTCCAGGGAAAGTATTCCGTCGTGACAACGATGATGCCACTCACTCACATCAATTTATGCAAATTGAAGGGTTAGTTATTGGCGAAAATATTCGAATGAGTGACCTTAAAGGTACATTAGATACTCTAGCGAAAAAAATGTTTGGTGATGACCGTGAAATTCGTTTGCGTCCGAGCTTCTTCCCATTCACTGAGCCGTCTGTTGAAATGGATATTTCTTGCTTCAAATGTGGTGGTTCAGGATGTAACGTATGTAAAGGTACAGGCTGGATTGAAATTTTAGGTGCAGGTATGGTACATCCAAATGTACTTGAAATGGCTGGCTATGATCCGAAGAAAGTTTCAGGTTTTGCATTCGGTATCGGTGCAGAACGTATCGCAATGTTGAAATATGGTGTCGACGATATTCGTCATTTCTACACAAGTGACACCCGTTTCTTATCACAATTCGAGCGAACAGAGGCGTAAGGGGGATAAAAAATGTTAGTATCATTAGAATGGTTAAAAGATTATGTAAATACACAGGACTTAGCGCCTGAACAGTTAGCTGAAAAAATTACGCGCTCTGGGATTGAGGTAGATGCAGTAATTGATCGAGCTAAAGGAATGGATAAAGTTGTTGTCGGCTATGTTGTATCAAAAGAGAAGCATCCTGAAGCGGATAAATTAAATATTTGCCAAGTGGATGTAGGTGAAGCTGAGCCACAACAAATTATTTGTGGTGCTCCAAATGTCGATGCCGGTCAAAAAGTTATTGTGGCACGTCCAGGTGCACATTTACCAGGTGGCATTAAAATTAAAAAGGCAAAACTTCGTGGACATGAATCAAACGGTATGATTTGTTCATTGCAAGAGCTAGGGATTGAAGGAAAACTTGTTGCTAAAGCATATTCTGAAGGTATTTATGTACTTCCTGCTGATGCTGAAGTCGGCTCGGATGCCCTTGCTATTTTAGGTCTACGTGACACAGTATTAGAACTTGGATTAACGCCAAACCGCTCAGATGCACTGTCAATGCTAGGCGTGGCGTATGAAGTCGGTGCAATTTTTTCAGAGGAAGTAAAGTATCCAGAAATTTCTTATAGTACATCTTCTGAAAAAGCTGAAGACATGTTAAAACTTCGAGTAGAAGATTTACAAGCAAATCCAATGTATGTTGCAAAAGTTGTGAAAAACGTAAAAATTACAGAATCACCAATGTGGCTACAAAATCGTCTAATGGCGGCAGGGGTACGCCCGCACAACAATGTTGTCGATGTAACGAACTATATTTTAATGGAATATGGTCAACCGCTTCACGCCTTTGACTACGATAGCCTAGCGACTGGCGAAATCGTGGTTCGTAAAGCAACAGAGGGTGAAAAAATCACGACATTAGATGACCAAGAACGTACATTAAAAGCGACAGATTTAGTTATTACAAATGGTAAAGAGCCAGTAGCTATCGCAGGTGTAATGGGTGGTTCAAACTCTGAAGTAACTGAATCTACTACAACGGTTGTTATTGAATCTGCTTACTTCGACGGCTTAACTGTACGCCAAACATCGCGTCATCTTGGGCTCCGTTCAGATGCTTCAGCTCGTTTTGAAAAGGGTGTTGACCCTAACCGTGTGTTACCTGCTGCAGAACGTGCTGCTGCACTACTAGCTGAATTAGCTGGTGGTGAAGTGTTAGAAGGAACATGCATCGTGGATGAACTAGATAAATCACCAGCACGTGTTGTTGTCTCTCCAGATTTTATCAATGAACGTTTAGGTATGAAAATTTCATTAGAAGATATGCTGTCTATTTTAGAGCGTCTTAAATTTGGTGTAGAAGCTGCAAATGGTTTATTGATCGTTGATGCCCCAACACGTCGTCAAGATATTAAAATTGAAGAAGATATCGTAGAGGAAATTGCTCGTCTATACGGTTATGATGAAATTCCGATGACATTACCAGAAGGAGCAAACCAGGTAGGTCGTCTAACACCATACCAAGCAAATCGTCGCGTAGTGCGCAATTTCATGGAGGGTGCAGGTCTTTATCAAGCTGTAACGTACTCATTAACATCTGAAGCGTTGTCACAACGTTTTGCATTGAAAGCGGAGCCGGTAACACGTTTACTAATGCCGATGAGTGAGGAACGTTCAACACTGCGTCAAAGTCTTCTACCGCATTTAATTGAAGCGGCTGCTTATAATGTTGCGCGTAAGGCTGATACTGTAGCATTGTATGAAGTCGGTTCAGTTTTCCTCGGTCAATCAGAAGAAGGGCAACCATATGAGGAAGAGCATGTGGCAGCAGTTTTAACAGGAAAATGGCTAGATCATGCTTGGCAGGGCGAGAAAAAAGCGGTAGATTTCTTCGTTTTAAAAGGAATCGTAGAAGGTGTTATCGGTAAGCTACGTTTAGAGGATCGTATATCATTTGTGAAAGCTGAAGTAGATGGTTTACACCCAGGACGTACAGCTAGCATTCTTTTAGATGGTGAACAAGTCGGCATTATCGGCGGCTTACATCCAGCAGAACAAAAAACATGGGGTGTAAAAGACACCTATGTAATGGAAATGAACCTAGTAGCATTATTAAATGCTAATGCTAAAGAAGCACCTCTTGCCTATACGCCAGTGCCTCGTTTCCCAGCTATGTCTCGTGATATTGCACTTATCATGGGTCGTGCAACAACGGCTGGAGAAGTCATTACGGCTATTCGTTCAGCAGGTGTGAAATTATTGAAAGATGTTCGTGTATTCGACTTATATGAAGGTGAAAAGATGGAAGCTGGTAAAAAATCAGTTGCATTCTCCCTAACATACTTCGATCCAGAGCGTACATTAACAGACGAAGAGGTTGTTGCAGCACATAATAAGGTGTTAAAAGCCATTGCAACAATTGAAGGTACAGAAGTACGTTAATTTAATTACTATTACAAGCTGTCTCGTAATGAGGCAGCTTTTGTTTGATTGGGTAACTTCATATATCTATTACATAGATAGTCCGCACTAAAGTATGAGTGAAAGAGGGCACGAGAGAGTAGATATTCTTAGTGTTTTTCTATATTTTGGTTTTGATAATTGCTAGAAATAACAAAAAAATGATAATTATTATTTAATTATTATTTATTTTGTGTATAGTAGAACTTGGATAGAAAATTTTACTACGGGGTGATAGTTATTTTGAAAAATCATCGAAAACAAAGAAGCCTTTCAGTAAGAACACGATTAATATGGGCGTTCACATTAATACTTTTAATCCCCAGCATTGCTATTGGTACGTTTTCATATATGAAGGCGTCCGACCAATATCAACAGGAGTTAAGTAATAGCTCACGTAAAAATGTAAAATTATTAAATACATTAATTTCAGATGAGATATCACCTATACTTAGCGATACGGAGTATTTAGCTAATTTTTTTAATAAGAATGTGCAAGATGCAGAAGCTTTAAAGGAATTAGAAAAATATAATGCATTACATAGCAATGTTTCTGTTGTTAATTTAGCGATTGAAGGGCATAAATTTTTACGTGAGCCATACGTTAAACCTACAGCAGATTATAATCCATTTACCCGACCATGGTACTTAAAGGCTATAGAATCGCCAGGCAAGGGAGTAATGGTCGATCCTTATAAATCAACTATTACAGGGGAATTAATACTAGCAGTTTCAGCTGGATTACAGGACCAGTCAGGGGTTCTTTCTATTGGCCTAAATTTAGAGGGAATTTCCGATCTTGTAAAAACAGTGGAAATTGGTGATAATGGTTACGCCTCATTAGTAAATGCCAATAATCTTATTATTGCCGATCCACAGGCAGAGGTAGGATCGGAGCTTAAAAAGTCCTATATAGAAAAGATGCAAGGAAAAGAAGAGGGTAGCTTTTTCATTGAGGAAGATGGAAAAGAGTATCAAGTATTCTTCACTACCAATAAACTAACAGGTTGGAAAATTATTGGCACAATGGATTTAGCAGATGTAGCAACTGTCACAAAACCAATATTAATAAACACAATGACGGTTATTGTCATAGCTCTTATCATATTTGGAATCATTGGTGCTGTCATTATTAGAACAATCATTCGACCTCTAAATGAGCTGTCTACAGTAGCTGAGCAGGTAGGGAATGGTGATTTGCGCAATCTCATCGAAGTTAAAACACAAGATGAGATAGGCAAGTTGGCGAATATATTCAATAAAATGATTCAATCCTTACGTGAAGTAGTTGGTAACATTGGTGAGGAATCCAATCAGTTGGCTGCATCATCGGAGCAACTGACGGCAAGTACTACAGAAAATAAACGAGCTACATCGCAAATCGTTGATTCCATTCAAACATTTGCCGAGACGGTTGATATACAAGCAGAAACAATTAATGACAGTAACAGTTCTGTACTAGAAATGTCATCATCCATTCAGCGTATTTCGGTAAAAGCAGATGCTGTTAATGAGATGTCAAATAAAGCTATGGATGCTGTTTTGAGTGGTGATGAGACTATTCAAACGGCCGTTCAACAAATGACTATGATTCAAAATACTGTACTAACCCTTGAAAAGACAGTGCAAACATTAGACAAGCGTTCTCACGAAATTGAAGACATTGTGGAGGCCATCACTCAAATTGCTGAACAAACTAACCTATTAGCTTTAAACGCAGCAATTGAAGCTGCCCGTGCAGGTGAGCAAGGTAAAGGCTTTGCGGTAGTAGCTGACGAAGTGCGAAAGCTCGCTGAACAATCTGCACAATCTACACTACAAATTAAGGAAATTATTTCAAGGATTCAAGCAGATACAGGGCTGGCAGTTGAATCAATGGCTGCAGGTTCAGCTGAGGTCGTGAAGGGTATTGATGTAACAAATATGGCAGGAAAGTCGTTTGAAGAGATTCGTACGAATGTACAAAGTGTAACATATGAAATAGGACAAATTTCGGAGGCATCTAAAGTCATTTCTCAACATGCCAATCAAGTGGCAATGGGGATTGAAACGGTGCTTGAGCAAACAAATGAAAATACAGCAAGTGCACAAAATATTTCCGCTGCAACAGAGGAACAGCTTGCATCTATGGAAGAAATTGCAGCATCAGCTGAAGCGCTTGCTGACATGTCTGAAAATCTTCAACGGACGATTCAACAGTTTAAATATTAAAGACTTCTAAAAAGATCATGATAAATTTTTGATACAAAGAATTTCGCTAACTACAGTCGATGGCAAGTCGTATAAACTTGTAATCCGCTGGAGTTTAGCGAAATTTTTTTATTTAAGACCAGATTTATCTCAAATTAACTGCTCGTAAAAGTAAGACAAATAATCAGTGGAGAATAACAGAAAACCCTACTGATTAAAATTTCTTTTATTTCATTTTCCTCGCTTTTTCTGTATTAGCAAAATGCCATTTTGTAACGGATCGTAAAAATTCTTCACCTTGCCCACGCCAAATACGTGCTGCTAATGCATCTACCTTTGCTGAAGCTCCCTTCAATAACTCAGTACCGACAATCTCACTTAGTCGGTCCATTTCTTTTAAAAACGCCGCACGAGCTAATATCGATGCTGTTGCTACTGAAACATGTAATTGTTCTGCTTTCGTAGAAAATAGTACATCATCTCGAACAATTTCTCGCTCATTTTTTAAGTAATTGTAATAGACACCACGTTCAGCAAACTGATCTATCAAAATATGTTCAGGTTTTTCGGGTGCCATTTTTGACAGTGCATTTTTAAGTGCCTTATTGTGCATCATGGCCTTCATTTTACCTTGAGAGTAGCCTCGGGATTGTAATTCGTTATATTTTTCATTGCGTAGTACTAGCACGCTGTGAACACAAGTGGCACGCAAATCGGGAGCTATTTTACGCATATAATCATCTGTTAACATTTTTGAGTCCTTGACACCTAGTTCGTTTACTAGCTCAATTTTTGAAGCAGGCACATATACTGCGGCAACTGTAATTGGACCAAAATAATCACCAGTACCAGTTTCGTCTGAACCTAGCACCGACATCGAAGCAAAGCCATCTGGCAGAACATCACCCTTTGCTCCGATTGCTGATGATTTCTGTGTATTTGTTATTTCGATGTTGCCCCAACGTGCAGCTTCACGCTCAGCCCCTCCCCCTTGGAACATTAATTTACCTGATTTATACATCGTAATTGCGGTATCTGGGAGTTTTGCGGCAAAGATTACACCAGGTGCTTTACGTTCCACGAAATTGTTTGCATAGAAAGACATCACCTCTTTTTGCAAATTTGTTGATAATAAAAGTACAATATTTGACATTTAATCGTTCCTTTCTGTCCTCATTGTTCACAATTTTATACCTTTCATGGTATGATAATAAATAGCTTTTTTGTGTGATACTGCACATAATCAAAAAAATTGTGTGCACAAAGACTTTAAAGGAGGGTGCGACTATGGAAAATCAAGAAAAGAATAAAATTTCTGTGGAAATTTATGGTCATACATATAAAATGGTCGGTTCTGAATCCATTGGACATATGCGACTTGTCGCTTCGATTGTTGATGACCGTATGCGCGAAATGAATGTACATAATCCCTCACTTGATAGCACAAAGCTTGCCGTTCTGACAGCAGTAAATACCGTTCATGATTATTTACTATTAAAAGAACAAATAGAGCAACTAGAAGAAGAATTGAAAAAATTAAAGGGTTGAAGTGAATGTTAGATTTAATCATATTAGTGGTGCTATTTGCCGGGCTCATCGTTGGAGCAAAACGTGGTTTCATCGTACAGATGATGCACATCGTTAGCTTTGTAGTTGCCCTAATTGTTGCGTATATTTATTATAAACCATTAGCACAAAAATTTGTGTTTTGGGTACCGTATCCAGGTGTAACAGATTCAGGTGGTCTTGGGATAGCGATCGATAGCCTGGATGTAGACCGTACTTTTTACCGAGTCATTGCCTTTGCTGTTATTTTCTTTGCGGTGAAAATTACATTGCAAATTGTTGCATCGATCTTTGATTTTATAGCGTATTTACCTGTGTTAGGCACAGTGAATCGTTGGCTTGGAGCATTGTTTGGCATAATTGAAAACTATTTAATTATGTTTATTTTGCTATACATCCTTGCTTTATTGCCAGTTGATGGTATCCAAAGTTTAATGTCGAAGTCGTTGTTAAGTGGTCTCATTTTGGAGCATACACCAATTATTACAAATATGTTCCAAGACTGGTGGTATATTTATATGCAATAGCAAACTGTGCACTTCTCTCGGTTTTGAGGGAAGTGTTTTTACGATAGGAGGAATTCTGGGTGAACAAAAAAACAATTATTCGCACACTTGAAAAAATTGCATTGTATATGGAATTACAAGGGGAAAATCCATTCAAAGTGTCTGCCTTTCGAAAAGCTGCCGCTGCACTTGAAGGAGACGAGCGCTCGTTAAGCGAGATGGAGGATGTAACAAAGCTTAAAGGCATTGGTAAAGGAACAGCTGCTGTTATTGAGGATTTAATGACAACTGGGGAATCAAGCCTACTAAAAGAATTAGAGGAAATTGTACCAAAAGGGTTGCTCCCATTATTAAAACTTCCAGGCTTAGGCGGTAAAAAAATAGCCAAGCTTCATCAAGAGTTAGGCATTGATTCTGCGGAAAGTTTAAAGGCTGCTTGTGAGTCATGCAAAGTTCGTGAACTAGCAGGCTTTGCAGCAAAAACTGAAGAAAAAATATTAAAAGAGCTTGCAAATTTAGCAAATCGTTCAGAACGGTTACCGATTTGGCAGCTAGAACCTGTCGTTTTACAAATTGAAGCACTTCTAAGTAGTATGGAAGAAGTGGAACGTTTTTCTGTTGCTGGAAGCTTCCGCCGTGCTGCAGAAACAAGTAAAGATATTGATTTTATTGTTGTCACTGAAGCAGTTGAAGCTGTACGTGAAAAATTACTGAATGAGCTTTCTATCCAAGAGGTAGTGGCAGCTGGTGATACAAAGATTTCAGTTATTTTAGATCTAGAAGAGCCAGTGAGCGTAGATTTTCGATTAGTGAAAGATGCTGAATATGCAACAGCCTTGCATCATTTCACAGGCTCGAAAGATCACAATGTTCGCATGCGCCAAATTGCTAAAGCCCGTGGTGAAAAGATTAGTGAATATGGCGTAGAGCAAGCAAATGGTACCGTATTGACATTTAAGGATGAAGAGCAATTTTTTGCGCATTTTGATTTACCATTTATCCCGCCTAGCTTGCGCACAGGTACAACGGAATTTGACAAAACGAAAGACATTAAAGGTCTAGTAAAACTAGAGGATATTAATGCAGATTTGCATATGCATACGACATGGTCTGATGGTGCGTACTCTGTAGCGGAAATGGGCGAGGCATTGATAGAGCGAGGCTATCAATATAGCGTTATTACTGACCATTCACAATTTTTAAAAGTAGCGAACGGCTTAACACCAGAGCGTTTAAAAAAGCAACGAGCTGAAATAGAGGCATTTAATGAAGCGCATGCAGATTTTCATTTATATGCAGGGACAGAAATGGATATTTTGCCAGATGGTTCTCTCGATTTTGAAGATGAAGTGCTAAGAAAATTAGATTTTGTCATTGCCTCCATTCACTCAAGCTTTACACAATCGCAGGAAAAAATTATGGCGCGTCTACTTACGGCGATGCAAAATCCTTATGTTCATATGATTGCACATCCAACTGGTCGCATTATTGAGGATCGTAATGGCTATAATCCTGATATGGAGCAATTAATTACTTGGGCAAAGGAATATGGTAAAATTTTAGAGTTAAATGCGAATCCCTATCGTCTTGATTTATGTGTTGAGCATTTAGAAATGGCTTTAGCTGCCGGCGTGCCCGTAGCAATCAATACAGATGCCCATGATATTGCTCATTTACGCTTTATGGATATAGGGGTGCGCTACGCAAACAGAGCATGGTTGAAAAAGGATATGATTGTAAATACATGGACGCGAGAACAATTTGAAGCGTTTATTCGACGAAATAAATAGGTTGAGGAGGTGTTCTCAGTGATTGCAGAACGCGCATTGAAAACACTAGAATATGATAAAGTACGTCAGCAAGTGGCTACATTCTGTACTTCATCAATTGGCAAATCAGCCATTGATGAGCTTGTACCACAAACAGACTATGAAAAAGTTGTACAATTATTAGAAGAAATGGATGAAGGACTATCTATTTTACGTGTAAAAGGCAATGTGCCGATGGGTGGTATTTTTGATGTACGACCAGCTGCGAGACGTGCACAAATTGGTGGCATGCTTTCAGCGATAGAATTAATGGAAGTTTCAAGTACAATTCGAGCTAGTAGAATTCTTCGCAATTTTATTGAAGATATCGAATCAGAAGAAGTGATTGAGATTCCCCATTTCATCGCCAAAAAGGATTCAATGCCTGTTTTGACAGGTTTGCAGCATGAAATTAATAACTGTATTGATGACAACGGCTCAGTGCTAGACTCTGCAAGCCAAACTTTGCGTTCAATTCGCCAATCTTTGCGCGCTGAGGAGGCTAAAGTTCGTTCTAAGCTTGAAAGCCTTACACGTGGGAGCAATGCTTCAAAAATGCTCTCAGATACACTTGTAACGATTCGTAATGATCGCTTTGTTATCCCAGTTAAGCAGGAGTATCGTCATCATTATGGTGGAATTGTGCATGACCAATCATCTTCTGGTCAAACATTATTTATCGAGCCAGATTCTGTTGTCCAAGCGAATAATGAAATTCATCGATTAAAAATGAAGGAACAAGCTGAGGTTGAACGCATCTTACTAGCTTTAAGTGCAATGGTAGAGGAAGTAGCGCCTGATTTATTTAACCTAGTAAAAGTACTAGGTGAAATAGACGTCATTTTAGCAAAAGGCAAGTACGGTCAAGCGAACAAATGTACAATGCCTAAAATGAATAACGATGGCTATATTCGACTTGTGCGTGCACGTCATCCACTTTTACCGATCGAAACTGCAGTTGCCAATGATATTGAATTTGGGAAAGACATTACGGCCGTTGTAATTACAGGACCAAACACTGGTGGTAAAACTGTGACTTTAAAAACAGTTGGACTGTGTACATTAATGGCACAGGCAGGGTTACCAGTGCCTGCACTTGATGGTTCAGAGCTAGCCGTTTTCAAGCAGCTTTTTGCGGATATTGGAGATGAACAGTCCATTGAGCAATCACTGTCAACATTCTCATCCCATATGGTCAATATTGTAGACATCTTACAAAAGTTTGATCACGAGTCACTAGTACTATTTGATGAATTAGGGGCTGGGACTGATCCTCAGGAAGGGGCAGCTCTTGCCATCTCCATTTTAGATGAAGTACATGGTAGAGGCGCCCGTGTTATGGCGACGACGCATTATCCTGAGCTAAAAGCATACGGCTATAATCGTCCAGGGGTTGCCAATGCAAGTGTGGAGTTTGATATTGAAACATTGAGTCCAACATATCGTCTACTTATCGGTGTACCAGGTCGCTCGAATGCATTTGAAATTTCAAGTCGCCTTGGCTTACCAGAGTCGATTATTGATCGCGCAAAAAGCTTTACAGGCACAGATCGCCATGAGGTAGAGTCAATGATTGCTTCACTTGAAGCGACTCGTCGCCAATCTGAAGATGATGCAGAACGCTCTCGTGAATTACTGATGGAGTCTGAAGACCTACGCAAAGAGCTGCAAGAAAAAGTACTTGCTTACGAAGAACGCAAAGAAGCACTCGATAAAAAAGCGAAAGAAAAAGCTCGTAAAATTGTTGATGAAGCAAAAAAAGAAGCAGAATCAATTATTGCGGATCTTCGGGCAATGCGCAAAAATGCAGACCAAGTTGTCAAGGAGCATGAGCTTATCGAAGCTCGTAAACGATTGGAAGAAGCTACACCGCTTGAAAACAATAAAGTGCTGAAAAAAGCAGCACAAGTAAAGGCCCGTGCACAAAACTTAGTTGTCGGAGACGAGGTAAAGGTGTTAAGCTATGGTCAACGGGGTACATTGCTTGAAAAAGTATCGAATTCCGAATGGGTTGTCCAAATGGGAATTTTGAAAATGAAAATCTCGGATAGTGATCTAGAGTACATTAAACCAGAAAAGGAACCTGTGCAACGTATTACGGGTGTGAAAAATCGCAATAGCCAAGTAAAATTAGAATTAGATTTACGTGGCGAGCGATTTGAAGATGCCATTATACGTACAGAAAAATATATTGATGATGCCTTACTTGCAAATTATGGGCGTGTGTCAATTATTCATGGTGTCGGTACAGGCGCATTACGTCAAGGAATTCAAACCTATTTGAAAAAGCATAAGCGTGTAAAATCCTTCCGTTTTGGTGAAGCCGGTGAGGGGGGCTTCGGCGTCACGGTTGTGGAATTGAAATAAGCTGTAAAGGGGACGGAGAAAATGCTGAATTCTAACTTTTGGCGATATCCAATTATCGAAACGGCAGGATATTTTAGTGTAGTTGTGTTATGTTTAGTCGTCTCGATGGCATTATTCGAAGTCGTTACGAAATATAAAAATTGGGAAGAAATTAAAAATGGTAATATCGCTGTGGCGCTTGCAACAGGTGGAAAAATACTAGGGATTTGTAATATTTTTCGTTTTTCCATTGCACGCCATAGTAATTTAAGTGAAATGATTGGCTGGGGTCTATTTGGTTTTATATTACTTATTGTGGCGTATTTCTTATTTGAATTTATGACACCACGTTTTAATGTTGATCAAGAAATCGCAAATGATAATCGTTCAGTCGGCTTCATATCCTTTACTATTTCAGTCGGTCTATCGTTTGTTATTGGGGCAAGTATTGCATAGGAGTGTAATGACATGGAAAAATTAGCAAAAATACTAATCGTTGTCTGCATCGCATTTTTGGCAGTCGGTGTCTACTATATGATGACCATTTAAGTAAGAAAACGCATCCTTTTGAGAGGATGCGTTTTTTTTATATTGATGGGTAAAGAGAAGGGCTGCTCGGGTATCTAGCGACAATAAGAGGCCAGGGCGACGGATCGAAAAGCTAAAGCGACGGAAAGAAGTGTCAGAACGATGGAAAGAAGAGTCAAAGCGACGGAAAGAGGCCAGGGCGATGGATCGAAAAGCTAAAGCGACGGAAAGAAGTGCCAGAGCGACGGATAGAGGAGTCAAAGCGACGGAAAGAGGCCGGGGCGACGGATCGAAAAGCTAAAGCGACGGAAAGAAGAGCCAGGGCGACGGAAAGAGGAGTCAAAGCGACGGAAAGAAGTGTCAGAACGACGGAAAGAAGAGTCAAAGCGACGGAAAGAAGCCAGGGCGACGGATCGAAAAGCTAAAGCGACGGAAAGAAGTATCAGAACGAAGGAAAGAAGTGTCAAAGCGACGGAAAGAGGCAAGGGCGACGGATCGAAAAGCTAAAGCGACGGAAAGAAGAGCCAGAACGACGGAAAGAAGAGCCAGAACGACGGAAAGAAGAGCCAGGGCGACGGAAAGAGGAGTCAAAGCGACGGAAAGAGGCCGGGGCGACGGATCGAAAAGCTAAAGCGACGGAAAGAAGTGTCAGAACGACGGAAAGAAGAGTCAAAGCGATGGAAAGAGGCCAGGGCGACGGATCGAAGAGCTAGAACGACGGAAAGAAGTGCCAGAGCGACGGAAAGAGGAGTCAAAGCGACGGAAAGAGGCCGGGGCGACGGATCGAAAAGCTAAAGCGACGGAAAGAAGAGTCAGAACGATGGAAAGAAGAGTCAAAGCGACGGAAAGAGGCCAGGGCGACGGAAAGAAGTGCCAGAGCGACGGAAAGAAGAGCCAGGGCGACGGAAAGAGGAGTCAAAGCGACGGAAAGAGGCCAGGTCGTCGGATCGAAAAGCTAAAGCGACGGAAAGAAGTGCCAGAACGACGGAAAGAAGAGCCAGGGCGACGGAAAGAAGAGTCAAAGCGACGGAAAGAAGTGTCAGAACGATGGAAAGAGGAGTCAAAGCGACGGAAAGAGGCCAGGTCGACGGAAAGAAGTGCCAGAGCGACGGAAAGAAGAGCCAGGGCGACGGAAAGAGGAGTCAAAGCGACGGAAAGAGGCCAGGTCGTCGGATCGAAAAGCTAAAGCGACGGAAAGAAGTGCCAGAACGACGGAAAGAAGAGCCAGGGCGACGGAAAGAAGAGTCAAAGCGACGGATCGAAAAGCTAAAGCGACGGAAAGAAGAGCCAGAGCGACGGAAAGAGGAGTCAAAGCGACGGAAAGAGGCAAGGGCGACGGATCGAAAAGCTAAAGCGACGGAAAGAAGTGTCAAAGCGTCGGATCGAAGTGTCAGAGCAACGGAAAAGAGTGAAGAAATGCTCTGGCCCAGAGAAAAACTGCTCAGGTTGAGTGTGTAATCGCTCCAATTAGATAAAAGACTACAATCCCCTCGAAAAAATCAAGTTACATCATCAGCAAATCAAAACCATCGCAAAATACTACTAAAATCTATTAATATTCTTTCATCTATTAAAAAGATAGCATTCAAAAATTATTTTTGGAATATAGGAATATCACCTCAATCTTTTGTATGAAAAAAGAAAGAATGAATGAGTGTTCATAAGGGATATAAATTCAAAAACCTGAGAAATACAGTTATATAAATGTTGTAAAACGCATAATAATTAATCGAAAATGCATTTATTTTCTATTTTGCGTTTGAAACTATATTTCTTTTTCATTATAATTAAAATAAGTATTTATAAAGTTTGGGACAAAGGGGAGTGAACGTATGACAATAAAACCATGGCTGAAAAATTATCCTGAAGAAGTACCATCGTCTTTAACGTTTGAGGAAATTCCTGTGCAAGAATTTTTGACACGTGCCTATAAAAAGAATCCATCCAAAGTGGCGATTCATTTTATGGGTAAGGATTTGACGTACACAGAGCTATATGAGTCTGCGCTTAGATTCGCAAACTATTTACAAGCTCTTGGGGTAGAAAAGGGAGACCGTGTGGCTATTATGCTGCCAAACTCACCGCAAAGTGTAATCGCTTACTACGGAGCAATGTACGCTGGAGCGATTGTTGTGCAAACAAATCCACTTTATACTGAGCGTGAACTTCAATATCAAATGGCTGATTCAGGTGCGAAAGTTATTTTATTGATGGATATTTTATATCCACGCGTCATGAAAATCATAAAGGAAACTGCACTTGAAAATGTAATTGTCACTGCCATTAAAGATTATTTACCATTTCCCAAAAATTTAGTTTATCCGTTTATTCAAAAAAAGCAGTACGGTTTTAGTGTAAAGGTTGAACATAGTGGTCAAAATCATCTATTTACAGAAATTATGCGTTCTACGCCAATCAAAATGATGGATATTCCATTTGATTTTGAAGAAGATATTGCGTTGCTGCAATATACAGGGGGAACTACAGGCTTTCCTAAGGGTGTTATGTTAACTCATAAAAATTTAATTGCCAATACAACCATGTGTGATGCATGGATGTATAAATGCGCGCATGGTGAGGAAACCATTATGGGCATACTACCATTCTTCCATGTCTATGGTATGACGACCGTTATGTTATTATCTGTTGTTACGCAAAATAAAATGGTGCTTTTACCAAAGTTTGATGTAGAAACAGCGTTGAAAACGATTGAAAAGCAAAAACCAACACTTTTCCCAGGTGCACCGACTTTATATATTGGTTTATTAAATCATCCGGATATTACAAAGTACGATTTATCGTCCATTAAAGCATGCTTAAGTGGCTCCGCTTCACTGCCAGTAGAGGTGCAGGAGAAATTTGAAGCGGTAACAGGAGGAAAGCTGGTTGAAGGATATGGATTAACAGAAACTTCTCCTGTTACACATGGTACGCCTATTTGGGGTAAACGAGTTATCGGATCAATTGGTGTACCTTGGCCTAATACGGATGCGGTAATTTTACGTACTGGGGATACAGAGGCGCTTCCAGTCGGAGAGGTTGGGGAAATAGCTGTAAAAGGGCCACAAATTATGAAGGGCTATTGGAATCGGCCAGAAGATACGGCAGCAGCGTTCGTAGATGGATGGTTTTTAACTGGGGATCTGGGCTATATGGATGAAGAAGGTTTTTTCTATGTCGTTGATCGTAAAAAAGATTTGATTATCGCAGGTGGTTTTAATATTTACCCCCGTGAGGTAGAGGAAGTACTATATGAACGAGAGGAAATCCAAGAATGTATAGTTGCCGGTATACCGGATCCATATCGAGGAGAAACAGTAAAAGCTTATATTGTTTTAAAAGAAGGATATTCGATTACAGAAGACGAATTAAATAAATATTGCCGACAACACTTGGCTGCTTTCAAAGTTCCACGCTATTATGAGTTTAGAGATGAACTACCGAAAACAGCCGTTGGAAAAATTTTGCGTCGAGCTTTAGTGGACGAAGAAAAAACAAAATTGGCGAATAAAGAAGCAAAATAAAGACGTGATAAAGTATTGACAAGTAAAGTTGTAAAATATAATATGAAAATATGAATGAATGACCATTCATATTTTCATATTTTTTTTAGGTTAACACGTCACATTCTTCCAAGTCATTAGTGAAACAATTTTGAGATTGCAGGTATGAACATAGTGATTGAGCATGAATGTTTACGACGCAAGTTTTTTTAGGTGGTGATATAAAGGTGAAACGTGATAAGCCAAAATATAAGCAAATTATTGATGCAGCTGTCATCGTTATTGCAGAGAATGGGTATCACCAAGCACAAGTATCGAAGATTGCCAAACAGGCAGGGGTGGCCGATGGAACAATCTATTTATATTTTAAAAATAAAGAAGATATATTAATTTCTGTCTTTAATGAAAAAATGGCTGTTTTTGTAGAGTCATTACAAGATATAATAGAAAATGGAAGTACGTCTAAAGACAAACTTTCACGAATGATAGAAAATCATTTTAATGTTCTAGCAACAGATCGATACCTAGCAACCGTCACACAATTGGAACTACGACAATCGAACAAAGATTTACGATTAAAGATCAATTCGGTGTTAAGAGAGTATTTACAATTACTTGATCAAATTTTAATCGACGGTATGCTTTCAGGTGAGTTCAATCCAACGATGGATGTACGATTGGCACGTCAAATGGTATTTGGAACAATTGACGAAACCATTACGTCATGGGTTATGAATGACTATCGATATGATTTGATAGAACAGGTTCCAAAGGTTCAGGCATTAATCCTGAACGGCATTAAAGCTTAAAAGGATGTGGAGAAATGGAATTTCTAAGTTGGAAAGTAGAAGATGGAGTAGCAATTATTACGATTGCACGTCCGCCAGCAAACGCATTATCCCGCGGAATCATTACCGAAGTAAATGCTGTGCTAGATGCCGTAGAAAACGATGACTCTGTACGTGTCCTTGTACTTCATGGCGAAGGCCGATTCTTCTCAGCAGGGGCAGACATTAAGGAATTTACAGAGGTTGAATCTGGGGATGAATTTACGAAGCTAGCGAGCAATGGTCAGCAAGTTTTTGAGCGAGTGGAATCGTTCTCTAAACCTATTATTGCTGCAATTCATGGTGCCGCATTAGGCGGGGGACTTGAACTAGCGATGAGTTGTCATCTGCGCTTTGTGGCAGAAACTGCGAAATTAGGGCTACCTGAATTACAATTAGGTCTAATTCCAGGTTTCGGGGGTACACAACGTCTACCACGATACGTAGGGGTTGCAAAAGCTGCAGAAATGATGTTTACAAGTGAGCCGATTTCTGGTGCAGAAGCTGTGCAATGGGGGTTAGCGAATCGTGCATTTGCAGATGAAGCATTACTTGATGAAACGCTAAAGGTAGCAAAAAAAATTGCGAAGAAGAGTCCGGTTGCTTTAAAAGCAGCTATTCAAACATTGCAATATGCTAAGCATGCTTCATTTTATGAAGGTATTGAGGCTGAAGCAAAATCCTTTGGTACGGTATTCGTATCGGAAGATGCTAAAGAGGGAATTCAAGCATTTATTGAAAAACGCGAGCCTGTGTTTACTGGCAAATAATATTCCATCAGTGTCGATAGCGACTTGAAAGAGTGTTATCGACGTTATCGACACTGAAAATATATAATATTTATAAGTTTACTTAGAAATAAAAAACGTTTCAGGAGGTATGGATATATGAATATTTTTGCATTAATTAAACGTACGTTTGATACAGAAGAAAAAATCGTTGTGTCGGGTGGTAAAATCCAAGAAGATGGTGCAGAATTCATCATCAACCCTTACGATGAATATGCAATTGAAGAGGCAATTCAAGTGCGTGACGCTGCTGGCGGTAAAGTAACAGTTGTTACGATTGGTGGCGAAGATGCAGAAAAGCAACTACGTACAGCGCTTGCAATGGGAGCAGACGAGGCGGTTCTGATTAATACAGAAGATGATTTAGATGAATTAGACCAAAACGCAGCTGCATATATTTTAGCTGAATATTTAAAAGATAAAGATCCTGATTTAATTTTAACAGGAAACGTTGCCATTGACGGAGGTTCTGGTCAAGTAGGTCCACGCGTTGCAGATTTACTAGGCATTAACTATGTAACGACAATTACTAAGCTTGAAATTGACGGAACATCTGCGAAAATTGTACGCGACATCGAAGGTGATTCGGAAGTGATCGAAACATCTTTACCACTTTTAGTAACAGCTCAACAAGGTTTAAACGAGCCGCGTTACCCATCTTTACCAGGTATCATGAAAGCGAAAAAGAAGCCGCTTGCAGAGCTTGAATTAGATGATTTAGATATCGATGAAGATGATGTAGAAATTAAGGTAGAAACAGTTGATATTTTCTTACCAGCTCAAAAGGCAGCAGGTCGTGTTCTTGAAGGCGAACTTTCTGCTCAAGTAAAAGAGCTAGTAAACCTACTTCATTCAGAAGCTAAAGTAGTTTAAGTCATCTGAACATGCAAATCGAATCTTAAAGGGTAACGGAGGGAATATACTATGTCAAAAAAAGTATTAGTATTAGGTGAAGTTCGTGAAGGAAGCTTACGTAATGTTTCTTTCGAAGCAATTGCAGCTGCAAAGCAAATCGCAGATGGTGGTGAGGTTGTTGGTGTACTTTTAGGCGATGCTGTGGCAGGTTTAACAGGTCCATTATTTGAATATGGTGCTGACCGTGTTGTAACTGTGGAACATCCACATTTAAAACAATATACATCTGATGGTTATGGTCAAGCTTTAGTAGCAGTAATTGAGCAAGAAAAGCCAACTGGTATCGTATTTGGTCATACTGCAAACGGTAAAGATTTATCGCCAAAAATTGCAAGTAAATTACAAGCAGGTCTTGTATCGGATGTAACGTCAATTGAAGGTGCAGGTGATGATGTTGTATTCATCCGTCCAATTTATTCTGGTAAAGCTTTTGAAAAAGTTAAAGTAAAAGACGGCTTGGTTTTAGCTTCAATTCGTCCAAATAATATTGCACCATTAGAAAAAGTAGTTGGTAAATCAGGAGATGTAACTTCTATTGCTGTGGATATTACAAACCTTCGTACAATCATTAAAGAGGTAGTACGTAAATCTTCAGAGGGTGTAGATCTTTCAGAGGCAAAAGTAGTTGTTGCAGGTGGTCGAGGTGTAAAATCAGAGGAAGGTTTTGAGCCATTAAAAGAGCTTGCAGATTTACTTGGTGGTGCAGTTGGTGCTTCACGTGGTGCATGTGACGCTGAATATTGTGACTACTCACTTCAAATTGGTCAAACAGGTAAGGTAGTAACACCAGACCTTTACATTGCAGCGGGTATTTCTGGAGCAATTCAGCACTTAGCTGGTATGTCAAACTCAAAAGTAATCGTTGCGATTAATAAAGATCCAGAGGCGAATATTTTCAAAGTTGCAGACTACGGTATCGTTGGTGATTTATTTGAGGTAGTGCCTCTTCTAATTGAAGAATTTAAAGCGTTAAAAGTAAATGCATAATTAAATTATCTTCATTCAGCAAATTTGCTGAATGAAGATAAAGCCTCCGGCGGATGTCACGGATTTTGAATCGTGCAGACACAATTCAAAATCCGGACGCAATTAGGCCAAGGCGAAATTGATATTAGTGCGGGGAAGATGTATCTTCTCCGCTTTTTTGTGTTCGAATTTTTCGAGTTTTTAAAGTTATTGCAAAATAAAGTGTTGACAGAGTTAATTTTAGACCGTATAGTGATTTGTAATATTTAAATTTTTCGAAAATAATGTTTTGAAACGCAAAGATTAGGAGTAGTAAAAGCTCATTATTTGGTGAAGAGAGCTGCGGGATGGTGCAACGCAGTCCAATAAGACTTTGAACTTGCCTAGGAGTGGTAAGATAAGTGGAATTAACAGATTATTCTATTTACTTGACGAGTAACCTTCGTTACAAGGTTTTTAAGTAGGGTTTTTATAGAACCAATTAGAGTGGTACCGCGGTTTGCTATGGCATATCGTCTCTTCTTTCATTTGATAATGAAGGAACAGACGATATGCCTTTTTATTTTCGTTTAGGCTAAAGTGCTACATCCTCGAGGTCACTTTAATCCCTCAGGCAAAAGTGGAGGAGCGCTTGCTTTTTGCTTCGGGCTCTCCAGCGCTTGTCGGATGTAAAAAAGCGCTTTAGTATATTTGTTCATTTTAGGAGGTAAGGAAATGGAAAAGGATAATCAGAAATTACAGAGAACAATGACCTCACGACATATTACGATGATGGCTTTAGGTGGTGCCATTGGTGCAGGGTTATTTAAAGGGAGCAGTGCAGCCATTGATATGGCAGGGCCATCCGTACTTTTAGCGTACTTAATAGGTGGTATTATTCTGTTATTTGTTATGCAAGGTCTAGCAGAAATGGCAGTCCGTAATAGCGAGGCTAGAACATTTAGAGATTTAGTTCAAAACATTTTAGGGAAGTACCCAGCTTATTTTCTAGATTGGATTTATTGGAAAATGTGGGTTTTGAATATTGCGGCAGAATCCATAGTTGCGGCCATTTTTATTCAATATTGGTTGCCAGATTACCCAATTTGGATACTTGCATTAGCCGTTTCGGTGTTAGTTACAGCCATTAACTTGTTATCAGTGAAAGTTTTTGCTGAAACAGAATATTGGCTAGCGTTAATTAAAATTACCGTTATTGTGGTGTTCATCATAGCGGGACTAATTTTATTACTTGTTACTTTTGGTAATCATACGGCTGTTGGTTTTTCTAATTTAACGGAGCATGGTGGTTTCTTCCCGAATGGATCAACGGGGTTAATTGCTGCAATGCTTGTCGTTATTTATTCTTATGGTGGCACTGAAATTATTGGTATTACATTAGCTGAAACGAAAAATCCTGAAAAAGTAGTGCCAAAAGCTGTTCGCAGTACATTAGTACGCATTGTGACTTTCTATATACTGCCTTTCTTTATTATCGTTAGCTTGATTCCCTGGAATGAAGTTAATGGGGTACCAGAAAGTCCGTTTGTGATGGTGTTTAAAATGATTGGGATTCCTGGTGCTGACCATATTATGAACGCTGTTGTTTTACTTGCCATTATTTCATCAATGAACTCCGGACTTTATGGTTCATCACGCATTTTGTATACACAAGCTGTGGACGGGCGTGTTCCTAAAATCTTTGCACATTTATCGAAAAGAAAAGTTCCAGTATATGCTATATTGATGTGTACTTTAGCGTTATATATGGGCGTAATCATTTCTTTATTTGTGGGAAGCAAAGCCTTTGATTACCTAATGGGTTCACTTGGATACACCGTGTTATTTATTTGGTTAATTATTGCGATTGCGCATTTGAAATCGCGTAAACAACAGCCGGAAAAAACAAGTGCCTATGCAGTGAAATGGTTCCCTTATACAACTTGGATCGCTATTATTGCGTTAAGTGCAATTCTGATTGGTATTATTTTTACAACATCTATTATCGTAACAGGCATTACATTAGCTATTTATCTTTTTATTACGTTAACTTATGTGTATAAAGGTCGTTTTCAATAAAATTAGCTAATTAGCAAATCAACCTAATACCTTTTTCGACCTAATTTTTCATAAATTATGCATACTAGGCAGATTGTTCGCTCTAGCGAATTTATCCATGCTATACTACAAGCATAGTAAGTTTAAGGAGGATTTCAAATGGCAATTGTACATGCAACAGATGCAACTTTCCAAGACGATATTAAAGAAGGGTTAGTGCTAGTAGACTTCTGGGCTGCTTGGTGCGGACCTTGTAAAATGATTGGGCCAGTTCTTGAAGAAATGGATGCTGCAGGTAGTGCGGCTAAAATCGTAAAAGTAGATGTAGATAATAACCAAGGTACTGCAGCGCAATACCAAATTATGTCTATCCCATCATTACTATTATTTAAAGATGGTGAATTAGTAGACAAAACTGTTGGTTTCCAACCAAAAGAAGCGTTAGAAGCATTTATCGCAAAACATGCTTAACTTCTTTCAGCACAAGTCTCCCACCTCTACAGATGGGAGATGAATGCGAATTTAACCTCTTTTCAGGGATGTCCAAACACCCCCGCTGAAATAGAGGAACTCAGTCTAAGAACGCCACGTCCTGTGGCGACGACTGAGTGACCAACATCACGTTGGCCCAAAGCCTCCGGCAGATGTCACGGAATTATGCCGAGGCATAATGATCCTGTAAGAAAAGAAAAGTCGAGCCATCTAAGATGTGCTCGGCTTTTTTTCGTTATATAATAAAGAGAAAAAGCGAACGCTAGTTTTAACAAAAAGGAGGGCAGGTAGGCGATGAATGATTTAATTAAACGAAAGCTTGAAATTTTACCAGATCAGCCTGGCTGCTATTTGATGAAGGATCGGCAAGGAATCATTATTTATGTTGGGAAAGCCAAAGTGCTGAAAAATCGAGTACGCTCGTATTTTACTGGTACGCATGAAGGGAAAACACAGAGACTTGTAAGCGAAATAGAAGATTTTGAGTATATTGTGACATCCTCCAATATAGAAGCTTTAATTTTAGAGCTTAATCTTATTAAACTACATGATCCGAAATACAATATTATGCTGACGGATGATAAAACGTATCCGTATCTAAAAATTACAAATGAAAAACATCCACGTCTTATTACGACGCGAAAAGTGAAAAAGGATAAGGCGAAATACTTTGGCCCATACCCAAATGCCTATGCAGCTAGTGAAACGAAAAAGCTACTGGATCGTTTATATCCGCTTCGAAAATGTGTGCAACTTCCTTCCAAGGTTTGTTTGTATTATCACATGGGACAATGCCTAGCACCTTGCGTAAAAGATATTGATGCCCAAATTTATCACGATATGATTGAGGATATGACGAAATTTTTAAATGGTGGTGTTGAGGCGGTCAAAAAGGAGCTCGAGGAAAAGATGCTTGCAGCTGCAGAAAATTTAGAGTTTGAGCGTGCAAAAGAGTTTCGCGATCAAATTGCCCATATTGACACTGTTATGCAAAAGCAAAAAATCGTCTCAAGTGATACAACGAACCGCGATGTATTTGGCTATGCAGTCGAGAAGGGCTGGATGTGTGTGCAAGTTTTCTTTGTTCGTCAAGGAAAGCTCATTGAACGAGATGTCTCGATTTTCCCAATTTATCAAGAGGCAGAAGAGGAATTTTTAACGTTCGTTGGCCGATTTTACGACAAGTTAGAACACATTAAGCCGAAGGAGATTTTTATCCCACAATCTATTGATGCGGATATTTTAACGGAATTACTTGATGTTCGAGTGCTAACACCAAAACGCGGGCAAAAAAAAGAACTTGTAGAATTAGCGATTAAAAATGCTGAAATTGCTGTAGCAGCAAAGTTCCAACTTATCGAACGTCAGGAAGAACGAACAATAGGCGCATGTGAGGCACTCGGTGAAGCTATGAGTATTTCAACGCCTTTACGAATTGAAGCTTTTGATAATAGTCATATGCATGGAACAGATGCAGTATCTGCAATGGTTGTATTTATCGATGGAAAACCAGCAAAGAAGGAGTATCGAAAGTACAAAACACGCACAGCTGCCAAACATGATGATTACGGGGCAATGCAGGAAGTAATAAGGCGTCGTTACACACGAGTATTAAAGGAAGGTTTACCTTTGCCAGATTTAGTACTAATTGATGGTGGGAAGGGGCAAATGGAAGTCGCACGAGAAGTATTAGAAGATGAGCTCGGCCTAGTCATTCCAATTGCCGGATTAGCAAAAGATGAAAAGCATAATACGTCACAGCTTTTATTTGGTGACCCACCTGAAGTAATTGCGTTAAAGCGCACAAGTGATGGATTCTATTTACTGCAACGAATTCAGGACGAAGTACACCGTTTCGCCATTACCTTCTTACGACAGCAGCACGAGAAGCATGCCATTCAATCTGTTCTCGATCATATAGAGGGTGTTGGTCCAAAGCGAAAACAGCAATTACTTAAGCATTTTGGCTCTGTCAAAAAAATCCGTGAGGCAAGTGAGTTGGCGTTACAAGAAGCCGGTATGCCTGCTAATCTAGCTAACAATATTCACGCCTATTTTCATTCAGCAGATCGTTCTTTGTAGCGAAAGCAAAGCGTCAGCTATAGAAGACTCCCATCTCTGAAGGTGGTGAAATGAATGCAGATGGAATTCCTTTTCAACAAGAGTCATTGTCAAAGGATTAGTCATATGCTAAGGTTGTATATAACATTGATCTAAAATAGCAATGTTATATACGGCTCCTTAGCTTATTGTAGATGTTTCAACTATATATACTACAAATTTTTTCGCTAAGGCAAAATTAAATACATTCACTATTTAAGTGATGATAGAGGTGCAAGGTTCAAGAGTAGTACATTAGAGGGCGAACAAGTCCAGTGACAATGTATGAAAGGGGAGCTTGCCGAAGTGGAGCATCGTTGTTTCCGATGCTGTGCTGGTTTTGCATTTAATAAATGTAAAACTGTCGATTCTAAACGTTTCGGAGAGCTATCTCACATGCGCAAGTAACTATTATTGTACATGTTATAGGCAGCTTTCACGTTATGTGAGGGCTGCCTTTTTTAGTTTTCTAGAGACAGCGAAATGATTGAATACGAAGGAGAATGATCTGTATGGCGAGAATTGTGATGAAATTCGGTAGTGCTGCATTAGCATCGACAAAGCATATTCAAGATGTTGCGAAAAGGGCGATAGCTGAAAAGGAAAGAGGCTATGATGTTGTCGTTGTAACTGCGGGAATGAGGAGTATGGCGAAAGAATTAGCAGAGATGGCTTGTGATTTATCAGATAGTGCGTCTAAGCGTGAACTAGATGTACTACTTTCAACAAGCTCACAACTATCAAGTGCGTTAGTTGCGATTGCTTTGCAGGAAGAAGGATATCATGCAGTGTCATTAACAGGTTGGCAGGCAGGTATTCAAACTGATGATATGTATTTCAATGCGCGTATCGATGATATTGATGTTAGTCGAATAGCAGAGCATTTTGCACAAGGACAAATCGTAATCGTTGCGGGGGAACAAGGTATTGATTGTTCACAGAATATTACGACGTTTGGTAAAGGCGGAGCGGAAACGACGGCTGTAGCTATCGCGGCGGCATTGGAAGCGGAGCGCGTAGATATTTACACGAATGTGGAAGGAGTCTATACAGCTGATCCAAGTCATGTTGCTAGGGCACAAAAGCTAAAAGAAATTTCCTATGACGAGATGCTAGAGCTATCAAACTTAGGATCACAAATTTTACACCCGCGAGCTGTAGAGTTAGCGAAGAAATTTCAAATCCCAGTTATTATTCGGTCGAGCGTAGTAGATACAGTAGGTACTTTATTGAAGGAGGAAGTTGGAATGGAGAAAAATTTAATAGTTCGTGGTGTTGCCTATGAGTCAGATGTTATTCGTTTAACGGTTGGTTATGATGCTTATTCTGATGCTTCGTTAGCAGATATGTTCACAATACTTGCAAAAAATCGCATAAACGTCGATATCATTGTGCAAGCAATAATAGATGGCTTAAAGCCGACTGTATCGTTTACCATTTTAAAAGAGGCGTTTGCAGAAGCATTACGTGTCTTAGAAGATAGTAAATTATCACTAGGATTTAGTTTTGCTGATTTTGAAATCGGCTTAGCAAAAGTCTCAATAGTTGGCTCAGGTATGGCATCTAATCCAGGCGTTGCTGCCCGTATGTTTGATCGTTTGCGTCGTGAAGGTATCCCGGTAAAAATGGTAAGTACATCTGAAATAAAAGTATCTGTTGTTGTACCTCAGGACGAAATGATTCGTGCAGCAAATGCATTACACGATGAATTCAATTTAGAACATGCACTTTACGTATAATAATGAATGGGGTGTGTCAATAAAAGGCACATCCTATTTTTTTCTTTATATTAATTTAATATTTTATCTATTGATATTATTGTATAGTAAAATGTAATTATATGTTTTACCAAGGAAAAGGTGGAGGTTTGTATGGCATTATTAGGTTTATTTCAAAAGCCAATTGAAAGCGTTGAAATACACAACGATTCCGAAATACAAATATTAAAAAAGCGAATTCAGGAATTGGAACTTGAGCAAGAAAGCATCGATGTGAGAAATGCGATTTTGGACTTTGTACTTGCACATATGGAGTTAATTAATTGTCAAACGGCTTTAAAGGTTCAAAGTGTCTCAACAAAAGTAAGAGATATTTCAGCAATGGCTGAAGAAATGTCATCAAATTCAGAAGAGATACTTGCGGTTGAGCAAAATGTTAATGCAAATATTCAAGAAATAAAACAGCATTCGTTATTACTTGTAGAGGAAATGGAATCATCCATTATAAAAGGTGAAATGGTTCAGGAGCTGTTAGCTAAAGGAGCTCATTCAACAAAACAGTTGAACAATGAAATGAGTAAAATGAATGATATTAGTAAAAGTGTTACAGGGATTGCCGATCAAACACAACTACTGGCTTTAAATGCCTCTATTGAAGCTGCACGTGCAGGTGAGCAAGGGAAGGGCTTCAATGTTGTCGCGATGGAGGTAGGGAAGTTAGCTAATAGCTCGAAAGATTCATTGCAAGAAATGACGAAGATTCGATCAGTTATCGATAAGCAATTACATAATACATTAAAAAATATTGAACAAGTCGAACATTACTTCACTGGTTTTTTAAGTATCATGAAAGGTAATATTGCTAATTTGACAGCAACAAGTAAAAATATTGAAGAAGTAGCAAGTGGAATTCATCAAATAACAGCTGCATCAGAAGAAAATGTAGTAGCTGTAGATCGTTTAGCTGTAACAATGACAGAATTATCACATACAAGTGACTTCTCGGAAATAATACAGAATCAAGTATTTGAAATGTTACATGTTATTGCACCGACAATTCGAAAGCCCTCAGAGCAAACGGTAATTAGCCAATTGTCAGCAAGATTAATGGATCATGCTAGTTTTTTGCGAAATGCTATTCAAAAGGCAGGACATAAAGAAAAGTTAAAAACGCATCATCAATGTGCGTTTGGGAAATGGTATTATGGACATGTTGAGCAATATCAGAATTTACCGGAGTTTCGTCGAATAGAACAACCTCATGAATTAGTACATACGGCTGCTCAAAAATTAGTTAATGAATTGTCAATTATTAATTTAGAGGAAACGATTCAACACTCACTTAATATTTTGGAAGCATTTATGTCGTTAATAGATGTACTTTTAAAAGAAAGACATGCTCAACTATAAATATAGAAATAGAAAAGGATTGTCATCCATCAATTTGGGACGACAATCCTTTTTATTTTATTCGGTAGGAACGGTGTGCATGATTCGTTCTTTGACGTCCCATTTCACTGTAAACATAACGTTTTGTTGCTTTTCACGCTTTTCATCATAGCATTCTGTTAAATAACCTTTTGCTTGCTGGATTTGTTCAGCTATAAATCCTGCTTCAAGTCTAAAGCTACGTAAACCGATTTGTAAAATTGTTGGATCATTTGTCAGTTGGAATATACGTCCATCCTTCGATTCTTTCATAAGCTCTAAATTACCCCAGCAGGCATCTGCGAAAAATGCGATAAGTTCATCTTGACTTTTACATGGGAACTTTCGAGCAAGCTCTTTTCCTGCCCAATAAAGGACGTCATCTTCATGTTTGCCAAGAATGGTAGATAGAATATGATCGCGAATTATCTCATAGCCAAATGATGAGATTGTAGGAGATGAAGTGTTTAACATTGAAATCCTTCTTTCTTAGAATTTTCTTAAAATTTGACGTTAATAAAGTAAAGGTGGCTTTTCCGAGAAAAAACGATGCATCACGTACTAGATTATTTCTTTAATAAGGGCTGTGAAAAACGCCGAGTTGCCTTGACGCTCGTAGCACTTGAGAGTACAATAAACATGTCATAATATTGTACCATGATGAAATACACAGTCAATGAGGTATCATTTACAAAATGATGACTTCTTTGCTGTGCTATTTTAAGTACTAAGGGGGGTAACAGTCTTGTCGAAAGATCGAGAGTTTTTATGGCGTCGTTTACATTCTCTACTTGGTGTCATTCCAGTAGGTCTGTTTCTGATGTTCCACTTGTCAATGAACTTCACTGCTGTTGGTGGTGAACAAGCTTACAATGATGCAGTAGGTAAGATGGAATTAATTCCACATAGTCTTCTGTTAGTAATGGAATGGGTAATTATTTATATCCCATTATTGTTCCACGCATTCTATGGTGTCTTCATTGCATTCACTGCTTCACCAAACACAGGGCGTTTCAGTACATACCGTAACTGGATGTTCTCATTACAACGTTTCACTGGTGTATTCTTAGTGATTTTCATTGCATGGCATATTTTCCAAACGCGTATCCAAAAAGCGTTAGGTGCAGATGTTGAGTTCAATATGATCGCAGATATCGTTGCGAATCCATTTATGCTTGGATTCTATATTGTTGGTATTTTATCAGCAACTTTCCACTTATCAAACGGTTTATGGGCATTCCTAGTAAGCTGGGGTATTACACAATCTCCTCAGTCTCAAAAGATTGCTACTTACGTAACAAACATTATTTTCGTAATTCTAAGTGTAGTTGGTGTGGCTGCTATTTTATCTTTCGTTTAATTTAATAGAAGATACTATAGAGTCCATTCAATCATTGCAATTTTTAAAGAGGAGTGAGAAATAATCATGGCGAAAAGCAAAATAATTGTTGTCGGCGGTGGTCTAGCTGGTCTGATGGCAACGATTAAAGCAGCTGAAGTTGGTACTGAAGTTGATTTATTCTCATTAGTTCCTGTAAAACGCTCACACTCTGTATGTGCGCAAGGCGGAATTAATGGTGCGGTAAATACAAAAGGTGAAGGGGATTCTCCTTGGATCCACTTTGATGATACAGTATACGGTGGGGACTTCTTAGCAAACCAACCACCAGTTAAGGGTATGTGTGATGCAGCCCCTGGTATTATTCACTTAATGGACCGTATGGGTGTAATGTTCAACCGTACACCAGAAGGTCTTCTTGACTTCCGTCGTTTCGGTGGTACTTTAATGCACCGTACAGCCTTCTCTGGTGCAACAACTGGTCAGCAATTACTATACGCACTAGACGAGCAAGTTCGTTCTCACGAAGTAGCTGGTTTAGTGAACAAATATGAGCACTGGGAATTCCTTGGTGCAGTAGTCGATCCTGACGGCGTTTGTCGTGGTATCGTAGCGCAAGATATGCGTACAGAAGAAATCAAATCATTCCGTGCAGACGCTGTTATTATGGCGACTGGTGGCCCTGGTATTATCTACGGTAAAACAACAAACTCTGTTATTAATACAGGTTCTGCTGCTTCTATCGTTTACCAACAAGGTGCCTCATACGCGAATGGTGAGTTCATCCAAATTCACCCAACAGCGATTCCTGGAGATGACAAAAACCGTCTAATGTCAGAATCAGCTCGTGGTGAAGGTGGCCGTATTTGGACTTACAAAGACGGTAAGCCTTGGTATTTCTTGGAAGAAAAATATCCTGCATATGGTAACTTAGTACCACGTGATATTGCAACACGTGAAATTTTCGACGTTTGTGTAAACCAAAAACTTGGTATCAACGGCGAAAACATGGTATACCTAGATCTTTCTCATAAAGATCCACATGAATTAGACGTTAAACTAGGTGGTATCATCGAGATCTACGAAAAATTCGTAGGGGATGACCCACGTAAATTACCAATGAAAATCTTCCCAGCAGTTCACTACTCAATGGGTGGATTATGGGTTGACTACAACCAAATGACTGAAATTCCTGGTCTATTTGCAGCAGGTGAATGTGATTATTCTCAACATGGTGCAAACCGTCTTGGTGCGAACTCATTATTATCTGCTATCTATGGCGGTATGGTTGCTGGACCAAACGCAGTAGATTACGTTAAACATCTTAAAAAGCATGCTGAAGATCTTCCGCAAGAAATTTATGATGCTCGCGTAAAAGAAGAGCAAGCAAAATGGGATGCTGTCATGAAAATGGATGGCACAGAAAACGCTTACTTGATTCATAAAGAGCTTGGCGAAATGATGACAGCTACTATGACAGTAGTACGTTACAACGATCAACTTGAAGATACATTGAAAAAACTTGATGATCTTCTAAAACGTTGGGATAACATCAACATCAACGATACGCAAAAGTGGAGCAACCAAGGTGCACACTTTACACGTCAGCTAAAAAATATGTTACTACTTGCGAAAGTAATGACAAAAGGTGCATTATTACGTAACGAATCTCGTGGTGCTCACTATAAGCCAGATTTCCCAGAACGTGATGATGAAAACTTCTTAAAAACAACTATGGCGAAATTTGATCCAACTACGGGTGAGCCAATCATCACTTACCAAGAAGTTGACGTTTCATTAATCCCGCCACGTAAACGTGATTACTCTGCGAAAGGAGACTAAGAATTATGGATATCGCAGCTAATACTGGAAGAATGGTAAAAGTTGAAATTTTACGTCAAGATACACAAGGTGGCAATGGCTACTGGCAGAAATTCGAAGTTCCTTACCGCCATGGTATGAACGTCATTTCTGTATTAATGGAAATTCAAAAGCATCCTGTTTTGTCAAATGGTGAAAAAACAACACCAGTTGCATGGGACATGAACTGTCTTGAAGAAGTTTGTGGTGCATGTTCAATGGTTATCAATGGCCGTCCGCGTCAATCTTGTTCAACACTGATTGATCAATTGACTGAACCAGTTCGCCTTGAGCCTATGAAAACATTCCCGGTTATTCGTGACTTACAAGTTGACCGTGATCGTATGTTCAATGCACTTAAAAAAGTTAAAGCATGGGTTCCAATCGATGGTACTTATGATTTAGGTGAAGGTCCACGTATGCCAGAAGGTAAACGTCAATGGGCTTATGAATTATCTAAATGTATGACTTGTGGTGTATGTATGGAAGCTTGTCCAAACGTGTCTGAAAAAGCTTCATTCATCGGACCAGCACCATTATCACAAGTACGTCTATTCAACACTCATCCAACGGGTGCCATGATTAAAGACGAACGTTTAAATGCAATTATGGGTGATGGAGGCCTTGCAAACTGCGGTAACTCACAAAACTGTGTAGCTGCTTGTCCAAAAGGTATTCCTTTAACAACATCTATCGCATCATTAAACCGTGCAACTACAGTGCAAATGTTCCGTAACTTCTTCGGTTCTGACCACTTCGTAGACTAATAGTACAAGCTTTACGCCCAAACTCCCTTACACTAAATGTGTGAGGGAGTTTTTTCTATTTTAAAATAAGTAATTTACAGGAAATTCTATCCTAAGGGGCATTATTCGATAAAGATTAATAAACTAAAAGAGTTCTTTAACTACGATATTTGTGACAACAAGCCGAGGAGACTCCGTAGACAATCGGCGAAGCGTTTGAGAAAGCTTCGCATTGTGCCTCCCCTAATCATTTGATATAAAGACAGTGCTCTTACAAATACCGCTTAAGCATAGGACCAATGATTGAATAAGGATAGTTGACTGATCCCGAAGATAGGGTAGTTTGTTGAAAAAAATGAGTGAAAATTCGGATTTTCTAGGATGATTTCATGTTTTCTTATATAATGAATATATATTCATTATTGTTCACTAATTCTGTATGTAGCTTAGAAGAAGTGAATGAAAATTAGGGGGATGGTTAAGATGAAAGCAAATTATATCGGAGATTTTCAGAAATGGGCAAAGGATTTTTCGTTTTTTACTGAGGTACGTGTACGTTTTTCAGAAACGGATATGTTCGGTCATATGAACAATACAGTTAGCTTTACATATTTTGAACAGGCACGAATCGATTATTTTCGCCATTTAGGGATTCTAATGCCATCAGCAAGTGATGAAAATGTGGATAGTATTCCGATCGTAGCTGACTTACAGTGTGACTACGTGAAGCAAGTTTTTTTTGATGATGTATTAAGAATTTATACGAAGATAGCGAAAGTAGGAAACTCATCGATGGATATTCATTATTTAGCGAAAAACCAACATGATGGGGTTTGCTTTACAGGTCGTGGTACGATAGTGCAAATGGATCCTCGGACTGGGAAGAGTGTACCTCTATCTGAAGAAACAAGTGCTCAACTCGTTAGCCTGGGGATTCTGTAACATAAAAGTCGATTCAAAATATTGAGGTTACGGAGCTAAAAATAGATAGAGAGTATTGGGTGCATTTTTTCGCCATTAACAAACATTTCGGCTGATGAAATTGCAATTTCACATGAATTTACTGATTTATGGAAGCGGTTTTCAAAATTTTTCAGGAAACATGTGATATTCATGAAAATAGCCGTCACCGCTCCTCGTTCCTTAACATAAGTTACAATACGTGCGGGGGAGGAGGGTGTAACTGAAAATGAATGGCTCTCATCATCGTTCTCTTTTAACTAACCGAGAACGTGAAATATTTGCGCTTTTATTAGCTGAAAAAACAACGAGGGATATTGCAGAGCAACTTGGTATCAGTGAAAAAACAGTGCGAAATCACATTTCCAACACAATTCAAAAGTTAGGTGTAACGAATCGATCTCAGGCGTTAATTGAGCTGTTACGCTTAGAAGAATTCAAATTAGACTAATGGACACTTGCTATTTCAGAGAAAAAACGACAAAATAGAACTATTCAACGTATTTTTAGGAGTGAAATAGTTATATGTCGGATGAACTAACAAAGCACTCACCTGAAACCGTTGCAACGGTTGAAAAGGAATTACGCTATATAGCGGCCATTGTGAAACAAAAAGGAAGAGAAATTGTTTCACAATATGCGATTACGCCGCCACAATTTGTTGCATTACAGTGGTTAGAAGAGCTTGGAGATATAACAATTGGCGACTTGTCAAACCGATTATACTTAGCTTTTAGTACAACAACAGATTTAGTGGACCGGATGGAGAAAAATGAATTAGTCAAACGTGTACGTGACGAAAATGATCGTCGTGTCGTTGTTGTTCATCTTCTCGAAAAGGGCGAACGTATTATTCAAGAAGTAATTGAAAAAAGACAGCAATATTTGCAAGAAAAACTTGTTGGTTTTAACGAACAAGAAGTCGAGCAATTATCAAGCTTTTTAGAAAAACTACATGTACACATGAAACAGGATTGAGGCGGAAAGTATGAATGCCCCGATAGGCGTTATTGACTCAGGAGTAGGCGGTTTGACCGTAGCAAAAGAAATAATGAAGCGATTACCAAATGAAACGATCTATTATATTGGTGATACAGCAAGATGTCCTTATGGTCCGAGAACTCGTCAGGAAGTACGAAACTTCACTTGGCAAATGGCAAAAGCACTAGAGAAAATGAATATCAAAATGCTCGTCATTGCTTGTAATACAGCGACTGCAGTAGCACTCGAAAGTTTACAAAGAAATATGCCTTTTCCGGTACTAGGCGTTATTAATGCTGGCGCACGTGCAGCTGTAAAGAAAACGAAGCGACATGAAGTCGTTGTGCTTGCAACAGAAGGAACTATTAAAAGTTCGGCGTATGAGGAAGCATTATTGTCACTGAATACGTCAACACATATTATTCCATTGGCATGTCCAACATTCGTACCACTTGTAGAAAGTGGCGAATATAAAGGTGAATTTGCAAATAAACTAATTGAAGAAGGCTTAAAGCCGTTGAAAAATGAACAATTTGATACAGTTATACTAGGGTGTACACATTATCCAATATTGCAAAAACAAATTGAAGCTGTGGTCGGAGAAGAAGTCTTTGTACTATCTTCCGCAGAGGAAACAGCAAAGGATGTTCAAGAAATGCTTGCGTATAATGGTACTTTGGCTGACACAGATGCAGTGCCTGCTCATAAATTTTTTGCAACCGGTTCTGTTCCAATTTTCCGTTCGATTGCTGAAAATTGGCTTGAGCAAGGTACTCTCAATATAAAACGTATTACATTAAAATAAAAAATCAGCTTAGCAGTGGGCTAGGCTGATTTTTGCCATTTTTAGCATTGTACATAAGGGACTGAGCACTTTTTTGAAGGATAAAATTATGGTAAGATGAGGGCGCGAAAGTTTTTAGGAGGAAAAAAATGATGACAAGATTTGATGGAAGAAATGTAGATGCACTGCGTCCTGTGAAAATAGATAGTGAGTATTTATTACACCCAGAAGGCTCAGTTTTAATTCAAGTAGGCAATACAAAAGTAATTTGTACAGCAACGATTGAAGATAAGGTTCCTGGGTTTTTACGTGGACAAGGTAAAGGTTGGATCACGGCAGAATACTCGATGCTACCTCGTGCAACAGCACAGCGTACACCACGCGAATCATCTCGTGGCAAAGTCAATGGCCGTACAATGGAAATCCAACGTTTAATTGGTCGAGCATTACGTGCTGTAGTTGACCTAGAAGCACTTGGCGAGCGTACTGTATGGATTGACTGTGATGTGATTCAAGCAGATGGAGGCACACGTACAGCCTCAATTACAGGCGCATTTGTAGCGATGACACAGGCAATTGCCAAATTTGCAGAAGAAAAACAACTAGAAAAGTTCCCAGTAACAGACTATTTAGCTGCAACAAGTGTTGGTATTGTTGAGGAGCAAGGGGCAGTTTTAGACTTAAACTACGTTGAAGATGTCGCTGCTGCCGTAGATATGAATATCGTTATGACAGGGGCAGGTCAATTTGTTGAACTACAGGGGACAGGCGAAGAAGCAACGTTTTCTCGTGAAGAATTAAATGAACTGCTAGCGTTAGGTGAAAAGGGCATTCAACAATTGATTGCACTTCAAAAAGAGACACTAGGTGGTTTGGCTAACAAAGTGGGAGGAAATGAATAATATGAATCAAGTAGTGATTGCCACTAAAAATAAAGGAAAAGCAAAAGATTTCGAAGCATTATTTGGTCCACTTGGCTATGAAGTAGTAACGATGTTTGATGTTGCACCAGAAATGGAAATAGATGAAACAGGCACTACCTTTGAGGAAAATGCCATCATAAAGGCAGAAACATTAGCAAAAGAGCTAGGCACAATTGTTATTGCTGATGATAGTGGCTTAGCTGTTGACGCATTAAATGGTGAGCCAGGCGTTTATTCTGCACGTTACGCTGGTGATCATGATGATGAAGCAAACATGGTTAAGCTGTTAGAAAACCTAAAGAATGTCGAAGATGAAAAGCGTACTGCACGTTTCTGCTGTTGCATCGCTATTGCGGGGCCAGGTTTTGAAACGACAACAGTTTTTGGTACTTGTGAAGGTGTCATTGCACACGAAAAACGTGGTACTAATGGGTTTGGTTATGATCCTGTCTTCTTTGTCCCAAGCTTAAACCGTATGATGGCTGAGCTAGTTGCCGAAGAAAAGGGAGCAATTTCCCACCGTGGGAATGCGATTCGTAAGCTGAAGGAACAATTGCCAAATCTTATAAAATAAGAGGTGATATCCATGCAAATACTAGTCATGAGTGACACACATGGCGATAGTGATGTGATTGAAAAAGTTCGAGGCTTTTACCCAAAAGTCGATACGTTCATTCATTGTGGAGATAGTGAGCTTCCGTTCTCACATAAAGCATTGGATGGTATGAAGAAAGTACGAGGAAATTGTGATATCGATCAAGCTTTTCCGGATGAAGCAGTATTCGATATAGAGGACGTAACAGTCTTTGTAACACATGGTCATTTATTCAATGTTAAAACTTCAATCTTGTCATTATCATATCGTGCCAAAGAGGTAGATGCGCAAATTGTATGCTTTGGGCACTCTCATATTCTTGCTGCTGAAATGATTGAGGATGTCTTATTTTTAAATCCGGGGAGCTTATTAAAACCACGTGGTCGTAAAGAAAAAAGCTTTGCCCTTGTCGAGATTGAAGATACGTATTTTGAAGTAAAGTTTTTTACGGATGATAATCACTGTATTTCCACTCACAAGTTTATACGAAAATGATGGAACAAAAACGCTTAGGTTAAAATAACTCAAAGCGTTTTTGTTTTATTAGCAGAAAGCTAAATGGTAAAAATGGCTATGAATTGTTTATGATGAAATAGAAAAAATAACTATAAACGACAAAGGAGAAAACATGGACAATACAAAAGGATGGAATTTTGATAATAGCTATGCCCGTCTACCAAACATTTTTTATACATTACTCACTTTAAATCCAGTTCGTTCACCAAAATTAGTAATGTTAAATGAAGCGGTCGCACAGTCACTTGGATTAAATTTCAATGCATTACAAAACGAAGAAGTGGTAGCGATTTTTGCGGGTAACAACAGCCCGACTGGTGGCACGCCCATCGCCCAAGCTTATGCCGGACATCAATTTGGGCATTTTAATATGCTAGGAGACGGAAGAGCGCTGTTGTTAGGTGAACAAATAACACCGAATCATGAGCGATTTGATATCGCGCTGAAAGGCTCGGGAAGAACCCCTTATTCCCGAGGTGGAGATGGCAGAGCAGCACTTGGTCCAATGCTACGTGAATATATTATGAGTGAAGCAATGCATGCACTCGGTATTCCAACCTCTCGAAGCTTGGCTGTCGTGACTACAGGCGAAACGATCATTCGTGAAACCGAGCTTCCTGGTGCAGTTTTAACTCGGATTGCAAGCAGTCATTTACGAGTGGGAACTTTCCAATACGCAGCAAATTGGGGAACTGAAGAGGAGCTAAAAGCTTTGGCAGATTATGCTTTGGAGCGACATTTTTCTAATGTTGATAAAGCTCAAAATCGTTACCTCTACCTACTTCAGGAAGTCATGAAGAAGCAAGCATCTCTCATTGCGAAATGGCAGTTAGTCGGTTTTATTCATGGTGTCATGAACACAGATAATATGGCCATTAGTGGGGAGACGATTGATTATGGTCCTTGCGCTTTCATGGATATCTATGATCCAGCGACAGTATTTAGCTCGATTGATCGACAAGGTCGTTATGCGTACGGTAACCAACCTAATATCGGAGGGTGGAATTTAACACGTTTTGCTGAATCATTATTACCATTAATCGATGAAAATCAGGAAGATGCCATAAACCTAGCTCAAGAGACATTACAACAATATCCACAGCTGTATTATGCAAACTGGTTAACAGGTATGCGAGCAAAACTTGGGTTATTTAACGAAGAAGATCAGGACGTAGCACTAATTGAAGAGTTTCTATCGTTAATGCAGCAGTATCAGGCAGACTATACGAATACATTTATTGCATTAACCTTCGATAAATTTGATGAATCAAAGTTATTTAGTGCAAAAGAATTTAAAGAATGGCATCAGAAATGGCTTGGAAGACGTGAAAGACAACAGGAAACAACAGCCATGTCTCACCAATTAATGCGGGATCATAATCCAGCAGTAATTCCACGAAATCACCGTGTAGAAGAAGCATTAGAGGCTGCTGTTGAATGTGGAGACTACAGTGTAATGGAACGATTACTGAACGCTCTTGCACAGCCTTTTGCACATACTAAGGAGCAGCGGGAATATGCTACATTACCAACACCGTCTAACCAACCATATCGAACTTTTTGTGGCACATAAGTTAAAAACGAGGGATAAATTCCTTCGTTTTTTTTATGTGCAATAACCGTAACCACACGAAACTCCTGAGCATACGCTATGTATGAATATATGTGAAGGAGAATGTGTGACGTGTATAAGTATTCAAAAGGTTGGTTTGTTAAGCAACTTCGAGATCATGGAATTTTGGTGCATCCACAATATAAAAGTCATTTAGGCAATTATAAAGAATCCGAATTACGCAATTTATATTACAAATATGTTGAAAAAGAAACGTTCGATTCAGAACAAAAATAATCATTTTCGTTTGAATAACTCCTTTGTAGGAAAGAATTTTACTACAGAAGGGAGTTATTTTATGTGGAGCAAACCGTGGATTTTGACGCAAATATGGCAGGATGTGTTGTTTCTACATTGGCCAATATCACCTAATGAAATAGAGCCGTACATCCCTCAAGAATTGCAACTGGATCTCTATGAAAATAACGCTTGGCTTAGTGTTGTCCTTTTTAAAGTAAAAGGACAACGCTTGAGATTTCTACCACCATTCCCTGGGATGGATTCCTATTTACAGCTTAATGTCCGTACATATGTTACATATAACGGCATGAAAGGTATTTATTTTTTTAACTTAGATGTTACGAATCGTTTTATTGTACAAATAGCTACAAAGGGTGGTCTATCATATCGCCATTCAAAAATATCTTTAAAACAAAGAGGTAACCATTTTTCTTTGACAAGTTTACATCACGGAGCGCTGGCTGAAAGGTTGAAGATTTCATATCAACCGATTTCCGGTGCAATAATGAGTTCTACCTTAGAAAAATGGTTGGTGGAACGTTATCATTCTTGGTCGAAATGGAAAAATTTATTACTGCGCATAGATATAAGTCATATGCCATGGCAGTTGCAACGGGTCAACATTGATATCGGAAGCAATACACTAGCTCCTTTTGTGAATGAAACAACAAAAGGAATTCATCCAATAGCTCATTATTCAAAAATACAAAAGGCTAGAATTGATCCACCAATAGTGGAAATGAAAAACCAGCTTTATTAACAAATTAACTTTGTTAAAAGAGCTGGTTTTATTAATAACATTAATAAAAAAGATAGCAAAATTGCATCACAATGGCACTAGCAATCATATCCGACATAGCAATTGCCTCGGCCGGAACGACATCAAAAATTTGAACACCCTCTTGATAGTTTTTCTGAATCATTGCTACAGCTTCTTTTTTTGTTAAAGCTAAATGCGTATAGAACATTTTTTGCACTGCCTCTATACTCAAATATGGATTAATTCGATTCAAAAATATTATGATGTCGTTAGCATTACGATACCATTCCTTTTCTTTTGCCTCTGCTGTTGCTGCATCCCCTTTGGCAGCTGCAGTCACTAACTGTGCTGCAATAATAAGATGTTCCTTAATCAGCTCGGTATAGCGATCAGCAATTTGGTCACCGTACAATGGACGTAGACTATTGCCTAAGTCGGTCGCATTTCGTAGCAGTCGTTCCTGCACATAGGGTAAGTCAGGTAAGCCAAAGACAATACTGATAATCGTCATCCTCGTCCAATTGACGTGCTCCATCCATAATAAACGATTCATTGCCATAAAATCAGCTTCAGCTTTACTAATACAGCGCCGACAATCGTTCTGTGGTAGTGAAAAATGGCGAATCGGTGCGGTATATTGGGCGTGAGAGGTATTATAGAGCGTGCCTAAAGGATTCATATAATATCCATCTGGGTAAGGGAACAATGAGTATCCACTCCTTCTAATATTCTTTCTAATCTAGAATACTCTAAGGTACTTCCAGTTATGAAAGAAGTGAATCTGTTTTATTCTTATTACAACATTGGCATTATTTCGTGCATATGCTAATACAATGTCTTTGCCAATCCCTTGTGCATCACCAGTTACGACACTACTAAATCATTCAAACATTTTAGGATCCTCCAGTTTTTTTGCTTTTGATTATTTTAGTAAAAAATCTGTTATGATTAGCAAAAGTAGTTTTGAGAAATGGCATAAAGGGGTATATGAAATCATATAATATTTATCATGAGGCAAACCTTGCCTTCATAGTAAAATTAATGTTGACATTCTGCTTTAAAGCGCATATAATAAATATTGTCGTTAATATAGTTTATATAGAGATGACACCATGTCTCAGTAGCTCAGCAGGATAGAGCAACGGCCTTCTAAGCCGTCGGTCGGGGGTTCGAATCCCTCCTGGGACGTATCCAGGTTCAGATAGAATAAGTTTGAACCAACTGAAAAGCGCTTCAAATCCTTTAATATCAAGGGTTTGAGGCGTTTTTCCTTTTTTTGAGAATCCGTTAGAAAAGGGTAGAAAATGAAAAGTTTCTACACATTTTCTACACAAGAAAGAGTAGCACGAAGACGCTACTTGTCTACTGTTGCACTAAGCCTCTGTAAGGTTAAGTGTAACTATTCGCATACAATTAGCCGAAGTTCTCATTAAACCACTTATTTTTGAATGCCATTCAACATTCTTCGTGAAATACTTTATAATTTGGAATGAATTAAATGAAAATTGGAAATGAATATGTGTAAAATGAAGGTGTAGATAGTTATAAGTGTTTTATGAAGATATAGAAATTTATTGCTACAGCTGCTTTAAAAAGACTATATTTACAGTAGAGATCTGCATAAAAATAGTGGAGTGGACAGTTATTGTAGTGAATGTTCAGGCATTTGGTTTGAGTGGCAAAATCGAGCAGTGGAGCGGGAAATGGAAAAATGGATTGAATATAACCAAGGGCTCGTAAATTAACCCAACATTCACTTTTCTAGTCTAGGCACAGGTATTTAGTTAACCGAATCCTCAACTAAAGCTTCCGTTTAGAGGCTTTCTCGAAAATATGTGGAGGCCTCTTGTTAGAAATCACGAAAATAAAACCGCTTAAATCCTTTAATAGGATTTAAGCGGTTTGCGTCTTTATAGAAAACGATGTTTCTAAACCACAAGAAGTTGTTCAAAGATATCGCTCGCCTGTTCTGAATCGCGCTCTCGCAACTCTTTTAAGACGTGAGCATACGTAGACGTTGTAATATCGATGCTAGCGTGTCCTAGACGTTCTGATACATATAAAATCGAAATACCTTTGTAAAGCAGGATACTCGAGTGCGTGTGACTTAGGCCGTGGACAGTAATGAGCGGTTTAATATTTAAGCGCTTTAGAATGGAGCGAAGGGTATCATTTAGCCTGTCATTTGTGACAACGGATATATCCGAAGATGGTTCAAAGAAAACTAAGTTATGCACATTCGCTGGATCATTTTTCACGGTAATTAAATGCTTTTGTAATGCTTTCATTGTTCGTTTATCAGTCGTAATTGTTCGCTCCGATTTTTCAGTTTTTAAGGGGCCAAAACCACCGCCTTCTTTATACTGCCATTGACGACGTACCTTAATCCGATTGTTTTTAAAGTCTAAGTCATTAATACATAAGCCAATTAACTCTCCGAATCGTATCCCTGTAGATAGAGCTAAAATTAACATAGTATTTTCAATACCTTGGTCAACATTTTTGTGTAAATCTTGTAGTAACGATTGGCTACTCATATAATCAAGAAATTTTTCAGAACTCTTTTTCCCAGAAGAACCTGTGACAGTGACATTTCGGGTGAAATCATTTTTTATTAATTTTTCATCAAATGCTTCCTTCAAACAGGTGAGAATGTAACCATTTAGCTTCCGATTAGTATCCTTTGCATTTGTTTCTCCTAAGTCATTTAGGAAGCTTTGATAATCTCGCTTTGTGATTTTTTGAATAGGCGTATCTTTAAAATGACTAAGAATTTTATTGTACGTTGCTTGATACGATTTTAAAGTAATAGCACTAACATCCTTCTTATAAGTCTGATACCACTCTAAGAAATATTGAGCGAAGGCTATATCCTTTTTTACACCTGCAATTCCTTGGGCTATATTGGTTTCAATTTGAGCTGCTGCTACAGAAGCCTCTTTTTTTGTGCGAAAGCCTCCTTTTCGAATCGGCTTATATTTACCGTTTTCCATATAACTCACAGTGTATTGCCAAGTGTTCCCCCGCTTTGATATGCTTGCCAAATTATATTCCTCCGTTTCGATACATTGAGTGTCTATTTAGATTTTTAGGTATAGCTAAATCATTCCCACTATTTCTATAGGCTAAAACTAGCCAATCATTCTCAAAATAAACGATCTCTAAAAAGTGGGAATGAAAGTAAGTTTGTAGAAGCACGAAATTTCTCATTGTTGTTTAGGATGATGAATGTCACTAAAGTTTTCATCTAAAAACTTCATCATTCTCTTCGCGTGAAAGCTCCAGGGCTGTCCTTTTTTATAAGGATAAAAGACGAACCCGCCTAAGGATGCATCCAATTCTTGTTTGAATTTAGGGATATAGAGGATATTCTCTTTAATCCAATCTTGCTTTCTATTTATGCGATCCTGTAAATCTTGCATTGACCAGTAAACACCGTCTAATCGGTTTTTCTGTAACTCCTCTAACTCGAATTTGTCGACAATGACATATCCTTCAGGAATTTGAACGGTAACGTTTAAGTTTAATTTCTGTTGCATTTGAATCTTCCTCTACCAAAATATTTAAACTGTTCAATTACTTAAATAGTTACTGAATGATTATGAGTACATTAAATTCTATTAGGTATATAAAAAACAATAGGAGAGACTATGAATATGTATTGTGATATAAGAAAGGTGTTTATACGAGAGAATTTGATGTTTAATAGTTATTATTTGCGCAAAAAAATACGGTGGGCTATGGCGAGAAAGAAAAACAAATGAATTTTTATCAAGTACAGAAGAATCATTGTACTAATCAAATGAATGATGCAAAGCGATATAGCAATGGTCAATTTTGATAATGGTGCAGGCTATTTGAAGAGGAAGGGCTTTTTGTTATTGAAAAGGGTAATTTTATTAGAAATGGAATTTATAATTGTTTCGATCGAATGAATGTAATAGACAGCTATAAGCATAAATCTAAAAGTGAAATTGAGCGTTAGATTAAATAGAGCATCTTTAGGAGGTGGATTTGGAATGGAGTTAGCAGAAGTGATTGGTGGTATCTTTGTGAATAGCATTTTTTTCAGTGCATTCCTAATCGGATATAAGAAAGATTCATCGTTTTTTGCTGGATTGGATGAATCTCTATAAGAATTACGAGAATATCAAAGAATTAAGAGTTTATTGTGGGGTATCTTCTATCTATGCGTTTAATATTAGCTAACGAAGTGCATTAATCCAAGAAGGATGAAGTTACTTAATCAAACTAGTTAAACTCAGTAATTGTAGTTCGATTAAGTCTGATTTATCTAGGTTTAAGCAATCCTCAAATTAACAGAATAAAATAAACTCAACTCAAAAAAAAATTATGTGAGCAAATGTGTGAGCATTTTGGTTAGCAAGTGATCTGTTTTAAATTGCTAAAGTAAAGAGGTTTCAAAGGAAGACAGAGAGAATCTACAAATCCGTAAAATTCGCTCTGTTTTCTCTTTTTTCATTACACTAAATAATTCAATCGTCTTTCTAGGTACTACTGAGCATCAGACTCATATAAAATTCCAATTTTCATAATTAATCCCCTTCACCCCTTATAAACTTATTTTCGTAAGAGGTGCTGAGTTTGTTTAATAAGAAAATATTGATTGGGCATAGGGGAATTTCCCAAGTCCCTTAGAATAAAAATAAACTTCAGTAAAAAAATCTAATTGAAGGTTCGTTATTATTCTTTACCAGTGTATTAGCTTGTGACATTTTAAATAAACGCCTAATAGTGAGATTGTTGTTGAAAGTTTCTTAATAGGTATTTTTTAAATAAAGTGATATCTGTGGATAGAGCGTTTTTTTCAAGAGCTGTTAATTTTGTATGAAGTTCAATATCCCATTTCCCCTCAATAATTAAAAATTCTTTAATTATCATAAATGTTGTACTGTTAGTTATTAAGGTGCTGATAATTGCTGAATATGGAGAGGTTTCAACGCCTTCGTTTAAGATTGCTTGTGTAGAACTAACAATTTTAGTTAACATTCGATTAGTTTTGTTTTCTCGGTAATTTAGAATAAGTTGATAAATGTTTTCTAAACCTTTAATTGTGACTTGACTTAATGAATATCGAGCAGAAAATAATTTATCGAAGTCATTCAGGTTAAGCTCTTCAATGGTATTATCACCGGCTAAAGTAACAGGGCGCAAAAGGAAGTTATCGAGAACCATATGATCTTTAGGTGACATAATAGAAGGGTTTACGAAAGGATTTATATAGGTATCGTATTCTCCCTTAGATGTATTGCATCTTTTGCAACTAGGTAATAAGTTATCCCAGTCAACAACTTCATTCGGATATTTATCTTTATGATGGAAATGTTCTACTTCTAAATAGTTTGATTCTTTATTTAATAGGCATTCACAAAATGCACATTTATTGTGGGAGCTTAATAAAAGAGCTTCCTTTATATATTTTTTCCTCCAGACAGGTTTACTATTATCTTTATAGTCTTGAGTGAGAGTAACTTTAACTTGTGTTGTTAGTTCGCTTGGGCAGGGTACCTTATTTATTTTTATCATAAATTACCTCTCATAGTAGCAATTTGTATTGATAAAATTTTACCCAGAGGATTATTAGGATGTAGCAAGCGTTTTAATTCCTCTAAATTATATTGAGCATTATCAATTTCTAAATGGTCTATTGAATATTTAATTGATTCTATTAATTCGTTATATAAATCTGAATGCGTATTTTTTAAGCCCATTACGTCTTCTAAAATTTCTTCTATGGACCATCCTTGATAACCATATTCAAGGTTCGCATTATTTCGTTGGGCAAAACAAAGACCATAGTTATTTTTAATTGTAATAACTTCGTTAGCTTGTGTAACTTGAACTATGTGAGGACTATGTGTGGTTGCAATTATTTGAGCGTTAGGAACCATCCATCTTAAGATCTCAAGTATTTTCTTTTGCCATTCAGGATGAAGATGTAAGTCTATTTCATCTATCAAAATGAGTCCGTCATATTCTCGAATGGGTTGATTAAAATCAACATCAGTTGCTTTTTTAATAATCTCTAAAAATATAGATAAACAAGATAAGTAGCCAGCAGATAAATAACTTAAGGGAATTTCTCCTTCAAGTGTTGAAACTAAAATTTCAGCATCCGTTTCTATAAACTCGTTATTGTAGTATCGAGGATTAAAAGATTTATCTTTATTACTATTTTTAAATATAACTCTACTAAACTTAATATTTGGATCTAATTTTTGAAAACACTCAATAGCTAACTGTAGGTCATCATATTCAGAAATTGCTAATTGATTTTTTTCAAACATTTCTCCAAACCATTTTTGAATAGATTTCATCTTAAATGAATTGGATTGCGTTCTATGTATTGTAAAATATAAAAGATTATTCGATATTTTTCTTGTATGCCGATTGTTATTTTTAGTATCTAGGTATCTTTCTTGAGAAAATGGATCATAATCATTGTATCCATAAATGAAGTAGTAACCTTCAGAAGAACTTAAATTTTTACTAAGTTTATTATTCTTTTTGTTAGTTATACCTGTTGCAATACATTCTAAAATAGTCGTTTTTCCTACTCCGTTTCTTCCGCAGATAATATTAATACCTGGTTCAAATACTATTTTTAAATCATTTATACCGTTAATTCCAAATATATCTATACCTTTCACGTCTAACATATAATAATTCCCTCCCATTTTAGTATACAAACAATTTTACAATATATTCAAAGTGAAATGTATATTTCAAATTTTTCTAGTATATATAAAGCGTTGAATTTCTTTATTAACCGATATCCAGATGATATGGGTTAGTGAAGAATGGGATGAAGGTGAATGGAATGTTGAAGATGACAACCTTGATGTCATTGTAACTTTCTCTGACTGTTCTGAATGGATTGCGAGTTTTTCACCTACAATAAGATAAAAAAATTGAGAGAGAAGAATGTAAAGACAGACGAATGTATGAAAGATGCATATCTTTAGTCAAGCGATATGGTTGCAGCCAAAGCATCATCTCCGTTTGAATGGGCTTCAGGCTTAAAAGATAAATTCGAAAAAGCAATGGTTGAAGCGGGATATGTGGATTCGCACGACAACATTATCTAAAAAAGAGTCCGTTTATGAAAACCAAGGTCTATACAATAGCTATTAACTATTTCAGTTAAAATAAATATTATTTTTTATATAATGTTAATTAACTTTTTTTACAAATAAAGTTTTTTGATTTAATTATGATAAACTTAAGGGAATAAAATATATACTAAAGTGAGGAATTTTGATGAACATTTCTATAAAAGTATTCCCTGCTTCTTACGGAGACAGTTTCTTAGTATCTTGTTTTGGGAAAAAAAAAATAAATATATTAATTGATACGGGTTTTAAGTCTACATATGATGAAGTAATAAAAAAAGAATTATTAAAACTTAAAGAGCAAAAAGAAGATTTGAGATTAGTTGTTTTTACTCATATAGATGAAGACCATATATTAGGTGGTATAAAATTATTAGAAGAAAATGGACTAGCGAATTCTCCTAATATAATTAATATTGAAGAAATTTGGCATAATAGTTATAAACATATGCAATTTGAAAAAAAACTATTAATTGATGAATTAGAAATTGATAGTAAGTCTGAAGGGATATTAAAAGATATAGTAAGTAAGGGTTTCATTAAGGAGACAGGAGTAAGAACAGTATCAAATATAGGTTTTAATGATGCTTCAACTTTGACAGGGTTATTATATAAAAATGATTATATAGAGAGATGGAATAAGCAATTTAATCATCAAGCAATAATGGTTTCAAAAGAGGAAAATAAATTGAAAAATATCAATCTTAGCGACGAAGTTAAGTTAACATTACTTTCCCCAAGTTTAGAAAAATTAAAAGAACTTGATAAAAAATGGGAGAAATATTTAAAAGAGCTAGGATATGAACAGGAAATAATGAGCAATCAATTATTAGAAGATGCCTTTGAAATTCATTTAGCTAATTCTTTAGAAGAAAAGAAGAATACTCGTAAGACTAAAAATGTGTCTGGAGAAATATTTGAGATTGAAGATATTATTAAAGAGGATATATTTGTTCCAGATAAAAAAGAAGTGAACGGTAGTTCTATTTCTTTTATTTTAAATTTTAAAGGAAAAAAGATTCTTTTTTTAGGTGATTCTCATTCAGATGTAATTGAAGAATCATTAATGACATTATATGAAGAGAATGCGGGGGAGCGTTTATTTTTTGATGTAGTTAAAATTTCACATCACGGGAGTAAACATAATACTAGTCCGAAGTTTTTACAAATGATTAAAGCTGATAAATATATAATTTCTAGTAATGGTAGGGGAAAGGGTTTTAAACACCCAGATATCGAAACTTTAAGTAGAATTATAGTTTCTAATAAAGAACCTAAGAAAATAATTTTTAATTATAAACCAGTTCATTTATATGAAAAAATTGATATTCCAGAATTAAAAGAGAAATACAAATATGAACTAGAGTATTTTAATGATCGTACTCAATCTATATTTAATGAAGTAGTGAATATTGTTCTGGAATGATTTCTATAGGAGGTAAGAAGTAATGAGTGATATATTGTACAAATTAATATCTAAAGTTAAATGTGATAAAAATGGAACAGCCTTCTTGATAAATGAAGATACAGCAATAACTGCCAGACATACCATTGAGAATACAATAAAAAATAATGAGGATATTTTTCTGGAATTTTTTATAGAAACAAATTTTACAGACAACAAAGTAGAGGCTAAGGTACTTTTTGAAAGCGAAGAGTTTGATATAGCTGTATTAAAATTATCTGTTGCAGCTACGCATATTTCAGAATGGTTAGAATTAAGTAGCCAACAGATAGAAAAAACTGATAATTGGGAATCAGTAGGATTTCCCATTAATTGGAGTGAATCGAAAGAGGGCAGTAAATTTTGTTATCTTAAAGGTGAAATTTACAATGTAACAACTATAGATTCAACTATCTATGATATAGATTTAAGTAGTACATATATAAAAGATGAATGGGAATATGATTTAGGTGGATTGTCAGGAGCCCCTATTGTAATTGATGGAAAGATAAAGGCAATTGTTTTAACAGAGGATGTTAGTTTGCTTAAGTCAGCAATAAAAGCTATAAGTGTACATAAAATAATTTCTTTTTTTAATGAGCATAATATTAAAACAGGATCATTACTTGGAGATAAAAATAATTTAATTAATCAAAGATTAGATAGACAAAAAAAGACTTGTAACGACTTATTTAAGAAAATAGATTATAAAAAAAATGATTTAGGGGTTAATTTACAGATTGATTCCTATCATATTAAATATAATGAAGATGGCAAGAATAGAGTGAACGAATTAAGTGATTACTTGGTAAGAATGATGATTGATTATGCTAATTCTTTAGAAGATATTCATAAAGCAGAACAAAATAGGATGTTTGCAATGGATCTTTATAAAAAAACAAGTGAAGCTATTTCTAAGATGAAAGATGATAAAAATTTGGGAACTTTATTTCTTTGGACAATTGCTGAAGGGATATTAAAAGCTCCTAAGGTATTTTCGAGGATAAGTTTAGATGATACCAATCATATTTATACTGATGTGCATATTGGTATAAATGATTCTAAGAAGTTAGTGTTAAATTTAGGGGTTGGAAAGTTAAATGTAGATTTAAAATCAGCGGTAATAGAAACAATAGAAATAATAGAAGAATTAAAAAATATTGAGGGGGATATTTTTGTACCAGACGATTATATTCTTAAACAAATGGAGCCTAGCCCTTTAAAAAAGATGATTGAGGATTTTAGTAGCCCATTGAATCGTAAGTGGGAAAATGTGGATTTAGAAATTATAGTATTTACTGGTTACAACTCGATGTTTATCAATAAAATTGAAAATCAGAAATTTACTCAGAGCGAAGTAGAGACAATAATAGCTACAAATTTTATGACTGAGTGTGTAGAGAATGAAACTATTATTTTCGACCATCTGTCTACTAAAAACTATTTTAAGGAAATAAAGATTAGTTGGTTTGTTCTTCCATTTAATACAATAGGAAGTTTTGAAAATACAATTTTAGAGATGTTACCTTAGAGGAGGAATAAGTATGGAGCATTTAAGTAACAGGATAGAAGCTGAATACTTAAATGGCGTTTTAAAAAAGCTAAAAAAAGTAGTTCTTCAAAAAGAATTATCATTTAAATCAGATGACTGTATAGATTTAACAGAAATAAAATTTCTAGCAGAAACAGCGAACCTTTTAGCTGTATCAAAAGGATTATCTGATAAGAGAAAAGCGTTAGAAATTGCAGTTGCTTTACCTAAGATTATTGATAATAAAGGTATATTCTTAAATTCCTTTATTATATTAAGAAAACTCGGGAATTATCCCGGAATAAAATTACTTGAAGAGAGAATAAATATAGACGAGTATAAAAGTTTATTAAGTGGTATATCAGCATTTGAAGAATATGTTATAGAAGGATTTAATGAAAGAACGTTTATAGATAAAAAATACTTATTAACTAACTTTCAAAACAAAGTATTTGATATTATGGAGAAAAACAGAGGTGTTAGTTTATCTGCACCAACTTCTGCTGGGAAGTCTTTTATTCTATTAAAATATGTTATCGATTTGATTAATAAAGAGCCTGGAATCACAGTTGTATATATTGTACCCACGAAAGCATTAATTAAACAAGTGATGAATGATTTTCTAGAAAATATTAATGAATTAAATTTGAAAAATATATACGTGGGCAGTTCGTCTGATATTAAAAGTTGGCTACATTATGAATGTTATTCAAATATTCTTGTACTCACTCAGGAAAGATTGTATCAGCTTTGTACAAATGAGGAAATTAATAAACTAAAAATTAAAATGGTAGTAGTAGATGAAGCGCACAATATACAAAGTGGCGGAAGAGGTATTTTACTTGAAGGAGCAGTTAATTATGTAAAAGAATTGTTTCCAAACGCAAAAATTCTTTTCTCTAGCCCTTTAGTAAGTAATCCAGAGAAATTTCTTTCAACTTTCAATATTGAGAAAGGGAAAGATAAAAAGGATGATTTTCCTCTCGTAATACAAAATATAATAAAAGTAAAAACGATTGGTAGCAAATCCTTGAATATCAGCGCTATTTATCAAAATGAAGAAATTCATATAAAGACTATTTCTTGTGGTATACAAGGGACTGCAATTGCAAAACGGCTTGCAAATGTTGCCATAAAATTATGGAATTCTCAAACGTCAATTATCTATTCTAATGGGCCTATGGATTCTGTAAAAGTTATTAGAATTCTTTTTGAAAGTAATGAATTCCCGAGGCTATATGATGAGCGTTTAGAAGAGTTTGCAGATTTTATTGAAGAATATATTTCTAATAAATATGAGCTAGCTAAATTCATAAGATGTGGTCTAGCATTTCATTTTGGATCGTTACCATCTATTATTAGATCGGGAATAGAGGATCTTTTTAAAGAAGGCGCGATTAAAATTGTATGTTGTACTTCTACTCTACTAGAAGGTCTAAATATGCCTGCTAAAAATATTTTTATATACAAGCCTAAAAAGGGGTCTAAAGTACCTATGGATAGCCTCAGTTTTTGGAATTTGGCAGGTAGAGCGGGAAGAATGGGAAAGGATTTCTCAGGGAATATTTTTTGTATTGATCCTAATGATTGGGAAGACAATCATATTTTAGAGAAAAAACAACATCAGGTTTTACCATCTTCTGAGGGTAGATTGAAAAATGATACTTTAAAATTTAAAAATTACATAATGGATAGAAAAAACCCTTCAGGAAAAGATGATTATAATGAGCAATTAGTTTCTATGGTTATCCAAGAGAGAATAAATGGAAATGAAATGAAAGAGTCGATTTTTAGGAATAAGGAAAATGAAAAAGAATTAATAGAAATAGATGAGGTTACAGAAATTATTATTAACGAGTTTAAGCCACCATTAAGTTTATTGAAAAATTTACCTGGAGTATTACCTGATAGAATTAATGATTTTTGGAGCTTTCTTGAGAGAAATCGAGAACGGATTGAAGATTTTTTCCCACTCTCGCCTGTACTTTATGATAAATCAGTATATTTAAGATTAGAGCAAATTATAAAGTTAATCAATGCTTATTTTATGAATGAAAGAGAATGGGCTGAAAAATATATTTTTAAGCTAACTAATAATACTTATAATTGGATGATTGGTCGACCGATGTCGAAACTCATTTTTTATAAAAATGATTTTTATCGTCTAGGTGAAAAAGAGTTAACACGTCACGTTCAAAATCAAATGGACTTTATAAATCAGAATATACGATATGAGATGGTAAAATTTACCCAAATATATACAGAAGTATTAAGAACCTTCTTAGAAGAAAATGATATGAAAGAAAAGATAGATAAAATTCCAAATATTTCATTCTATCTAGAGTTTGGAGCTTGTACAAGTCCTGCACTAGAATTTATGGCATTGGGACTTTCACGAGAATTATCACTTAAATTAGATCACGAGTTTAAAAAACAATCTAGATATACATCGGAATTTTATTTAGAATGGTTTAAAGCTTTGGATGTTACTCAAATAGATGTTTCTAATTATTTAAAGAGCCAGATAATAAAAAGTCAAAGTATAATGTAACAAATACAATGTTTTTTTGTAAGAATTCGAATCTACACAAATTCTACACATTGATACTAACAAATCTTTTAGTATCAACAATCTAGAGAATTTTACGAATCCCTCCTGGGACGTCTAAAAACAGTCACAAACCATTGATACAATTGGATTTGTGAGAAACTAGGGATTCGGTCGGGGCTTCGGTCACTGATGCAGAATCCCTTTTTTATTACCCTAAGAAATTACGTGAATATAGTACCGAAATTATCTTCCAATTCAATTGAATGGAGGATTTTTTTTATGACCAAAAAGTCGGGATTATTTGATGTAGACTTCACACTGACAACTAATGAGCTTACCGCTTCTATTAAAGGGGGGAAGTCAACTGCTGCTCGTTACAAGCTCTTTTCAGAAGCGGTGGGAACTATTATAAGCCAAATGGAGGTTAGTGGATATAGACCACGTACCATCAAAGATTATGATACAGTGCTGATGAACTTCTCAAAGAGTACAGGAGTTACCTATTTAGAAGAAATCACAGTAGAAACTATTTACTCATGGCTTGATAGTATGCAGGTGGTGAACCAAACAAAGCTAACACGCCTAAAGGTTCTGAAATCGTTCTTAGGCAAGTGTTTCACCAATGGTTGGCTGAGCTTAAACTTTTGGCAATCAATCAACGTGAAGGTAGATAAGAAGGTTAAAAAGGGAGCAAAGCCTAATGACATAGCAGTTCTAGTTTCGTTGATTGACAAAAGTACATTCATTGGTCTGAGAGATGTAACTGCTATTTTAACGATGTACAAGACAGGGATTCGCATAAATACACTAGGGCAGTTAAATGAGCGACATATTGATTGGGGAAACAAAGTTCTTGTGCTAGATGGAGCGATATTGAAAAACCACCAAGTGTTGAAGTTACCAATAGATGACCAATTAATGGATTTATATCGAGTACTAATTCAATGTAATGACAAGCTTAGAGAACACTATGGAGAAAGTAATGCCAACTTGTTTATATCCTCGAAGGCAACAACATTGAACACGAAGTCAACCAATAATGCCATTTCTAAACAACTTACTAAGTATGCTAAGAGCTATAGACTTGAGAATATCAATGCACACGCTATCAGAAGGGCTTATGCAAAGAACTTACATGACAAGGGAGCTAGTGTTGCTTTAATCAGTAAAGCTCTTGGTCATTCAGATTTAGCTGTCACAACTCAGTATCTAGATTTAGATGTGGAAGAAGTGGCGAAGGATTTGAGAGAGTATCTATAAATTATAATGGCTGTCTATGTCTTAGATTCATGCTGTTTCTATGATGTAGACAGTCGTTTTGCACCAAGCTTTTGTTTTCAACTCAAGCTTCAAATTATCTAGAAATATGTTGATGTAGGTTTAAAGAAAAATAAAACTAATATTTTAAAACTATTTTTCAAAAAACACGTTCAAAAGTAGCAAAATGACATAATATTAATAGTATAGGGTATTTTTAGGCACTCACAGCAAACAGAAACTCTTTTTATAGAGCATGTGCCTAGTACAGCTTCTTCTATTTTGTTGCCTTTCATTCTTTTACGTTTATGAGAAGTTGTATTTAGTACTTCTCCCTCTAGCTGATATACATTTTGTACTGTGTTTTCCATTAATATTAACTCCTCTAATCTTCACCAAATGGGTCATCATCTTCTAATACTGCTTGTTCAAATCCATTAGCTGTAAAATAGGCGATTCATCAAGCCAAATGTATTCCATATTCTCAGCTCCTTTTATTTAAACAGAGTGTAACATAGTTCCCAAAGCGTCGTTTGGTAACGTTAAGTACTACATCGGTTACTGACGTAATAAGAAAAGCATATGTACTAGCGAGTAAGTTACGAGATTGACAGTGGTAGACATAATAAAGATAATAAGATAAAATAGTAAAGTTATATAAAAATGGTAAATTATTTCAGGGGAAATTCATAGGATTTGAAAAAGAAAATCACTATGATTCTTGCTTTGTAACGGAAAAATTAATAATCGGGGTTGTGAAGCTGATGGATTTGGAGAAAAGTCAATATATTGAGCGGCTTATTGTAAATTATGAAGAAATTATAACTAGAAAAAAACTAGGAACTGTACAAGATAATGAAGTATTAAAAGCGATTACCAGATCAATGTCATTTGGAATCTTAGAAACCAACTACGATGTATGGCTGGATGAGTGCTTTTTACATGAAGACTGGCAAAAATGGAATGACTTGATCTTCCAGCAAATGCGTCATGATTTACTGCCGGGATGCGAAGGAGGGTATGATCATTGTCGAAACTTCTTAAATGCCTTAGAGGCATTGGCTTGCGGGGATAATGAAACAATGGAGCGCATTCTTCCATCCGAACTAGGTGTAACGAAAAATGGTTACCCATTTTATGTTGTGATGAGCAATCTCTTGATGGCAATGTGGTATAGAGATGAAATACTGTTACCAAAAGCCCTTGAAGCTGCAGTAAAATTTGTTGGAACAAAGAAACCACAATGGGAGCGTTCAGGAGCTGCGTTTCTACTTTCACTACACAAAGAAGATGTCAAGGCAATGGGAATGCACTTGCAGAATGTGTGTTCAGGATACATGCGTGCGGATTTCAGTAAAGCATTGAAACGGTTATGTTTGCCTGCACATGGTCTTTATAGTTTGGCACAAAACATATTGCCCACAGAGATATTTCAACAGATAAAAATGCCGGAACACAAGAGCTTTTCTCAAGGATTTGCCAAATGGAGAAATGAAAACCCACAACCTAGATTGAATTTATACTTTGAATACCCGGCACCATTGGAAGTCATTAATAAAATTCATATGGCTCCCGTTGCTAAAAGCATTATTTCACAACCATATATCCATAGTGATAATCCGTATCATTCTCCGCAATTAAAGAAAAAATGGTCTCTTGATGAGCAGACCATGCTAATAGCTTTTGTTGAAAATATGTAAACTTTTCTTTTGAACTTAGATTATAGAGTTTTGTATGTTTTTTCGTCATTTTTGGGCTTCTCATTAAAAACTACCGCATATTTAGGGGTATTATACCTAATCAACTGGATATGATGGCATTATTTTTAATAGCACTATTAGTGAGGGACATAATTTACTGTTATTCAGACTCGAAAGATTAACTAACTTGAACTAAGATTGAGAAAAGAGTATTCGAATCTCTTAGTTATCGACATGTATTTAGTACATAAAATTGAAATAGCGAGAGAATAAAATCATTCTTTTAAGTGGTCATGTTGAGGTCACTAGAGCCACCTTAGAGCTACAAAAAAGAACAGAGATAGCCCCCATACTTTAGACCATTTGAAAGAACATTAGTGTTGTTTACACTAGTCCTATTACATTCACACAGCTAGTTGTATTTTTGGGATAGCCAATTGGTTGTCTCTTTTTTTGGCTTTAATTTAATGGGGGAGGGGCGGTATTTACCGATAAATTAGTGTTGTAAATACTAACATAAAGCGTTCCTGCTCCGCGCACACGAAAGGGCTTTAGGAAAACGATACGGCTTATATTGGGAATGAATATGTACATTATAGTGAGAGTGATGGTATTATGATTCTAAAGATACTTTCGGTCTAAGAACGTAATTTGACCGAATCCTTAGTACGAATTAAATACGTCTCAAACGCTTGGTGTGCCTAATATAAGTAGTGAAAACTATAGTGGTAAGCTAAGCCGTCGGTCGGGGGTTCGAATCCCTCCTGGGACGTATCAAGGTTCAGATAGAACAAGTTTGAACCAACTGAAAAGCACTTCAAATCCTTTAATATCAAGGGTTTGGCGTGCTTTTCCTTTTTTGAAAATACGTTAAAAAAGGATAGAAAATGAAAAGTTTCTACACATTTTCTACACAAGAAAAAGTATTACTAAGTCGCTTCGTGACTGTTATTACACTAAGGCGCAAAAAGGTTAAGTGTAACTATTCGCATACAATTAGTCGAGCAGACTTCTGGGCAACCCATATTCCATTATTTTTTATTTATACGGATAATAAAGTTGTTTAAAACAATAAAGTCGTTTGAAAAATAATAAATGTATTTAAAAATGTGAGTTAATGTATTCAACTCCCATGAAAGAACTTAATCATCTTTCATTTTCTGTGGTGAAGTGCTGAGTTTTGCGCTACATGGAAGGCTAACGGTGCAGTTTAGTTGTGCGAAATGTTCCTAGCTCAAATGGAGAATGGTCACATTACTCTGGTAAAGCTAGGCAGTTCCTTTCGGAATTGAAGGGTTATATCGAAGAATCAAATGAAGAGGTAACGCTCGGAAGGGTTCTCTCTTAGTCGAATAGCACTTGATTTAGTAAGAATGAAAGTGTTATAAGCTCGGCGAAAAGGCGTGAGAATTTACCGTAACAGTTCGGCTGACGAAAGCCTACCCGCGGGGGTGGTGTAAATCATGGTGCTTGAGTTGAATGAATATGGTGAGAATGCGAATGAACCTAAAAGAAAAGGTTAAGCTGACAAACTTCTGAATGTACGGGCCTATAACTGCGATACATAGAAATGTGTATGTCACCAAATTGTGAGGTTAGATGTGGGTGAGTAAGACTAGCTAATATGAAAATCCATGATACGTTACAGGCGTATGAATGCTAACAGGCTTACAGGAAGCACCTAATTTCATTCTATAATAGATATAATTCAACATTGTAAGCTGATAACGTGGAGGGCTTACTCTCTTTGAAGCGTTGCGAAGGAAAATAATCGTAAGATTAGCGGTTATATAACTTTACTTTATATCAGTGAAAGTGGTGGCACAGTACCGTTGAAGCGTGTAATGAACGTGGAGGGATAGCCACTAGACTAATGAAGAATTATTTAATCATGCTTGGCAAATCTTTATCGGTTAATAAGGTTCTCGTGAGACTAAAAGAGGTTCACCTTCCAAGGGAGGCACCGACTTATTGAAACGGAAGAATTGAGACATAGAAGGTATTTTGATATCAGAAGTGTTGATGATTAATTGAATTGGATTAGTTGGAACGCTGTATGCGGTGAAAGTCGCACGTACGGTGTGAACAGGGGGAAAAGCTGGCGATAATTTCAAAGGCTTACCTATCTGTATGAATAAGGAGCATGAAATTAACCACACTTTTATAAAAAAATAGTCGATTAAATAAGAACGTATTTTGAACAAAGTTTTTTCAAAATACGCTCTTTATATTTGTATTTATAACAAAATTAAAACGTCTATTTGTAGCTTTGTAAAAAAGATTGATCGTTTATAATAAAGATTGATAAAAATCATCTCTTTAGTTATCCTTTGAGATGATTTTTTATTGGACATTTGTAAGCCCGTAATCAAATAACGCATATAAACAACCAGGCACCTCCGGTACGATGATAAATGTATCAAATTAGAGGAGGTGCTTCTTTATGTCAACTACCAAACTGACAATTGTCCCTGTGACACTAGATCCGATCACTGACAACTCTTCATCAACAACTTCACCACAAAACTCTCCTGAGCCGAGCTGCATCATTAAAACAACTAGTGCTGAAATTTCCTTCTTTAATGGCGTAGATGAGCGCATCATCCAAACGATCCTGAAGGAGTTGAATAATCAATGAAGCAAGATTTTACGAGCGTGCAGAACATCTACATTATTTGCGGTAAGACCGATATGCGTAAAGGTATCGACGGTCTCGCAGCACTCATTCAGGATTCTTTTAAACTCGATCCATATAGTGATTCCATCTTCTTATTTTCTGGAACGAGTAAAGACCGTTATAAATGTTTGTATTTTGATGGAGATGGCTTCGCCATACTTTATAAACGATTAGATAATGGCAAACTGCAATGGCCAAAAGATGAAAAGGAAGTACGTAACCTTTCACAAAAGGAACTTCGCTGGCTTTTAGAAGGTTTATCGCTTCAGCAGCCAAAAGCGATTACGAAATCTGAAAAAGGTGTCTTTTAAACTCACCTATTAAAATGGTATAATCATCCATAACTTATACTGAACGGAAATGTGGTGAATACAGTGGGTAACGTATCTTCTGACCAAAATGAACGATTCATTCAATTACTTGAGCAACAATTGGCTCATTCAAATCAGCAAAACAATGAACTGACAAAGAAGTTGGATCAATCATTGAAACAAATCGAAGTGTTAACAGAACAAGTTCGCCAATTAACCAAGGCTTTGTACGGTTCAAAATCGGAAAAATCAAAGTATCAAGCACCAGACGGACAAGGCTCTTTATTCGATGACGATCCGTCTTTTAACGAATCTGAGCACACAGAAGAACAAAGCACAGCGACGATTACTTACACTGTTAACCGTAAACTACATAAGAAAAAACGGAATGATTCTTTTCATGAAGGAATTGAAATAGAAGAAATTCATCATCACCCCACCAATACACAATGCGACTGTTGCCTTGGCCAAATGACCGAAGCCGGTACAACTATTGCGCGTGAAGAAGCAAAATTTATTCCGGCAAAAATGATGCGCATCCAGCATATTGAACATGCCTACGAGTGCAAGCACTGTAAAATGGATGCCACACAAAAGGCACAAATGAAACGAGGGAAAGCTTCACAAGCTGCCATTCAGCGAAGCATTGCGGGACCTACCGTTCTAGCAAAACTCATCTATGATAAGTTCATCCAATACTTACCTCTTTACCGTCAGGTAAAGGAGTGGGAACGATATGGCCTGCTTACGAATGATAAGAACTTATCAAACTGGGTAATCCGTGCAGCTGAAGATTGGCTTCTACCGATTTATGAACAGATGAAGCAGACATTAACAGCAAAATCTGTTCTACATGTGGATGAAACCTATGCGCAAATAATCAATCGTTCAGACGGAAAATCCGGTCAATCGAACGCCTATAATTGGGTGTTCCGAAGTGTGCCAAGTCAAGGACCGATCATCGTTCTTTTTCAAAGTGCATTATCGAGAAGTCGTTCTGTACTAGTAGAATTTACAGAAGGCTTTAAAGGAACCGTGATTTGTGATGGTTATTCGGCATATGGTAATCTACCTGATGTCACGTTCGCCAATTGTTGGGCGCATGTGCGGCGTTATTGGCTGAAAGCCAATAGCAAAAACGGGCAAATTGGCGTGGATTACTGTGATCAACTGTATCACCTAGAACGTCAATTCAAGCATCTTTCACCAGGTAAACGCCGAAAAGCAAGGCAAAAACATTCAAAGCCGATTGTAGAGAAGTTTCTAAAATGGGTTGACGAATCGCCTTTCTTCGGGAAAAATGCGCTCGCAAAAGCAGCCGAATACACATTAAATCGTGTACACGGATTAAAGGCTTTTCTATACGATGGTCGAATTGAAATCGATAATAATCCAGCTGAAAATGCGATTCGTCCAAATGTGATCGGTCGTAAGAACTGGCTTTTCTCTGTTAGTGAAGCAGGCGCTAAAGCAAATGCGATCTGTTTAAGTTTGGCTGAAACGGCAAAAGCAAACGGCATCGATTTCTATCAATACCTAGTGACGTTAATGACAGAATTGCCAAATTTACCGATTCACCAACAACCAGAGATTTTAAATAATTACATGCCTTGGTCGAAAAAAATCCAAGTCACATGTGCAAAATAGCCATCTATCCGAAAAAAATAGGATAGATGGCCATTCGTCGTGCGTACCGAGAAGGTGCGCTTTTTTTATATTTCGGGCTTACGGACATTTATGTTAAACCTGATGTTTATCTTAGAATTTCTTCCAATCCTTCCACCGTATGGTCCACTTTATCAAACGAACTTAACAATTGACCAAATGATTGCTATTCAACGCTCTCATAAAATTGGCGTCAAGAATATTAAATAAATGGAAATTACCGGAGAAGGGAGAATAGTTGGGTATTTGTGGTATTATATAGTGAGTGAAGAAACAAGAATAAAATTTTCCAACGAGCTTCGCAAACAATTGTAATTACCAATAGAGGGTCCTGCCGACAAAATGCTACAGACCTAATTACTGTAAGACACTTTTTGGAAGGATTAAATCAGTTCCTACTTTTATAGAATAGGCTGATAGGGTATTTACTTAGGTTAAAAGTAACAGCTAGGTTTTTAATAGCTGAGAATTAAAAGGAGAGATTTCATTATTTATGTTTAAAAATTTTTTTGGAAAGTGCTTAGTAACTTTTTTTGTTTTACTTTTACTTATCCCTGTTTTTACAAATCAAAAGGCTTCAGCTAATTCACTACCTCAAAATGAAATGCGTGCAGCATGGATTGCAACAGTATCTAATATTGATATGAAGGCAGGCATGAGTAAAACCCAATATACTCAATGGGTTCAAAGTACCTTAGACAAATTAAAAGCTGATAACTTTAATACAGTTATTTTTCAGGTTAAGCCATTAAACGATGCACTGTACCCGTCAAAGCTTGCTCCATGGTCATCGTATATAACAGGAAAAACACAAGGGACCAATCCGGGTTTTGATCCATTGCAAATAATGCTGGATGAAGCACATAAGCGAGGATTAGAACTTCACGCTTGGGTAAACCCATATAGGGTCACTATGCCTTCGCAATCTTTGACTAATCTTGCTGCCGATAATGTAGCCCGTAAAAATCCTAATTGGGTAGTGAAATACGGTAAACAATACTATTTAGATCCTGGTTTGCCGGAAGTTCAAAATTACTTATTATCAACCATAGAAGAATTAGTAAGCAACTATGATATCGACGCTGTACATATGGATGATTATTTCTATCCTTATAAAATAAAAGGAGAGACTTTTCAAGATCAACAAACTTTTAAAAAGTATGGTGGCTCATTCAATAATATTGAAGACTGGCGCAGAAATAATGTTAATCAATTAGTAAAAAAGGTTTATGAAAGCATTAAGGCAATTAAACCTCATGTTCAATATGGAATATCTCCGTTTGGAATTTGGCGAAACAAAGGGCAAGATTCTACTGGTAGTAACACGAATGGAATGAGTAACTACGATGATCTTTATGCTGATACAAGACAGTGGATTAAAGATGGAAGTATCGATTATATTGCTCCTCAAATCTATTGGTCCAGAAATCATAAAGCAGCAAATTACTCTGTTTTATTAGATTGGTGGGGAAGAGAAGTTCAAACGTACGCAAAAGTCCATCCTGTTAATCTATATATTGGCATGGCCAATCATAAAGTTGGAAATGATTCCGATACTGCATGGAATAATAAGACGGAACTTATCAGCCAAGTAATCGCCAACAGAGCAAATAAAAATGCTCAAGGACAAATGCATTTTTCTCTAAGAAGTATTAACAATAACGCTCTTGGATATGCTTCTTATCTAAATCAGCAACTATACAATTATAAAGCTTTAACACCTACAATTTATTGGAAAGGCTCTGCAATACCTTTATGTCCAACTGATGTTAAATTGAGTAAAGAGTCTTCCGGCATGAAGCTTACTATTACAGATGAAAATAGTACTCAACCAAGGAAATATGTAATATACCGATTTGATGGAACAAAAGAAGGATCATATGAAGACGTTAAAAATATAGTAGACGTGGTTTATAACACACAAGGTAATACTATTTATGTAGATACTCTTGCAAATAATAGTAAAGTATACACATATGGTATAAAGTCTATATCTGCTACAGGTGTGGAAAGTAAAACTGCTTTTGTTCTAAAAGACGGAAATCCTTCCCAGTAGCAATAGAGCCAACACCTGAAGGGCCAGAGCAACCAGAAAAACCTGTAGATCCAAAGCCTATTGGTAGAAAATAATCGATCTTTTTTATAAAAACCAATCTTAAATTTGAGGGATAAGAATCCATTTTGATCAATCTTTTTTCAAAATGGATTCTTTTTATTTATCGTAAAATGCTGGCCTGTGAAGAATTTTTGATCAAACTTTATTTTAAAGCAACACTATTTGAACGATTGGGTGCAAAAAAGCACTTAAAATAGGTGCAATTTATCTCTAAAAGTTACATAGATAGTCCCGTGAATTGCACTACGGTAATAAACATACCGTACTTGATAGCTTTAATTAAATATTTTCTCCTATTCCATACCAAAGCATGTTAACAAGACGCTGTGACTCGGTCTTTGGATCAACATCTTCATTATTCATGATTAGTTCCCCAGTTCGTTGACCTATACATGCTTGATATGCAAAAGTTACATCGTTAGTGCTAATGCATTTTTTCTAATCTCACCTGAACTTTTCCCCATATTTGCTACTTCATATACCTGCTGGAAATTTTGAGTCTTCCAATCAACGAGCTTTTCAGATAATACTGGTGTGGCTTGAAAGAGTATTCTATATGAAGCCTTGTTTTTTGTATTTTGTATATTAAATCCTCTGCAAGAAACTCAAGCCGTTCCTTACATGTGTCTCCCTGTATCCTAATCTCTCGTGCCTCAAAGGCTACCCTTTCAACTAGAAGGGGATATTTGATATCCAAATTGAACAACCGGTAATTCAAATGAAAAAACAGCAAGTGAAACGAAACGATATAAAAATTGAACAAGCGCTATCTGATAATTTTAAAGCAACTTGAAGTAAGTGGATGTCGTGAGAGAACCCTATACGATTACCGTATAATCGTTCAGTACTTCATTAGAGATACTAAAGTCGAGTATCTGATAGATATAACGAGTGAAGTGATTTATACATGGTTAGAACAGATGGAAGTTAAAAATACAACTAAACTAACTAGATTGAAGTGTTTTAAGGCATTCTTAGGAAGTTTTTTTAATAATGGATGGTTTGCTAATAAGTTTTGGCGGTCAATAAACATCATTTTTGCATCAAGCCGTTGTCCTCAATTCTGGCTTCATCATTAGTTGAAGTATTGTAGATCGTAGCCAATGCCAACGCTTCTTTTTTAATGCTATCTGCTTCTGAGCGAGCACGTAGTTTTTTAAGTTCGTTATTCTTTGCGGTGAAACAATTGCCTCGAATTTAGAGATGCGTTGTCATTCAATATATTCTCGACTAGATTGGAGTTTCCTAGCCTTATTTAAGATATAGATTAAAGAATCAATGATATACATTTTGCAGGTGTAGGATTCCCAAAATAATTTTCCGTATTTTAATATAGTTGTAAATCTAAGGGAATGCATGTATGGAGCGCGGCTTGTTTCATAATCCGATTGTTTTTAAAGATGCACCACAAGATATTCAAAATCAGCTTTTGGAGTGGCAAATGCAGCCGCCAAAATGGGCGAAGCAGTTGTATGTAACTCCTGAAACATACGCTCTTGATGGAGGATGGGAGCTTACCCCTGACGGAGAGAAGCGTGACCTAATTAACCATTTATGCGATGCAATCAGGCAAGCAGAACAACTGAATGATGATTTAAATGAAGTACATCATGCCCGTTTTCTAAGGATAAGCCCCAAACTACTCCTTCTTAACTTCTCTACAAATATATTAATTTCTAGGATCTACATAATCTGGATAATCAGAAATTATTGCATCTACCTTCATTTCGAATAGAAAGTCTGCAGCTTCTTGACTACGTACCGTCCATGATCCAATTTTCATACCATTAGAGTGAACTTGATCCACTAACTCTTTTGTCACAATTCCATAGCTTGGGTTAAACCAATCCGCATAGGTAGAAAATTCTTTTAAAGCATCCATAGTTGTATGTGCACGATTAGAAGTTAATACACCAATTTGAACTTGAGGAAGAAGCTGATTCATTTTTTTCATTGACTCAAAGTTAAAAGATTGAATGATGATTTTTTTATTTTGTGGTTTATCGAGATTTCGTTCTTTTATTAAATCTGCCACTTGTTGTTCAATACCAGGGTAATACTCAGGAGCTTTTAATTCTATTAAAATTCCAACCTTCCCATGGTAACGATCAAGAATCTCTTCAAATGTTGGAATTTGTTCTCCTGTAAATTGTTCCCCTTTCCAACTACCTGCATCAAGACTTTTAAGCTGTTCAAGTGTTAAATCCCCTACTTTTCCTGTTCCATCTGTTGTACGATCTACTGTTGTATCATGAATCGATACTAATTCCCCATCTTTACTTCTTTGAACGTCTATTTCAATATAATCGGCTTTCATATCAACTGCTAAATCATAAGCAGCAATCGTATTTTCAGGTGCATAACCTGCTGCACCACGGTGTGCTACATTTTCTACCTGTTTTCTTTCGCCTACTGTTGGTTTTTCTGCAAACGCTTGATTGAACGGGGTGAATAACAATGATAATGCCAACCCTGCACCTATTAATAATTTTTTACTCATTTTCTCCATCTCCTATCTTAAAATATGTATTCAACTATATTTTAGAAAAGGGATGTTGAACTAGTATGTAGATATGTTTAAAGCTTAATAAAGACTGTGTAAACAAAAAGTCGATCTTTTCTCTTAGATTTTTTTACAAAGCTACTAATGTAATTAATAGAATAGATATACTCTACTACTCCATTTCACCTACGGCGTATCAAGGTTCAGATAGAAAAAGTTTGAACCAAATGAAAAGCGCCTCAAATCCTTAACATCAAGGGTTTGAGGCGCTTTTCCTTTTTGCGAATTCGTTAGAAAAGGATATAAAATGAAACGTTTCTACAAATTTTCTCCACAAATAAAAGTGGTACGAATGAGGTACTTGTCTGTTCTGTATCGAACTGCCCTGATTTTTTTGAGACGTGAGGATGGTAGTACTTTAATTAAGAAAATAATTCGAGTAACAGTAATGAATGGAAAATCTTTGTGATAAATTTTCGGCTGTTTTCTAAAGATTGATGTTATTTTGAACTAACCAGCTAATAGTTTGTTGTTTTAGGATAGCAGTAAGATTCAATGTGAGGGAAGAGAGGTGGCACTACTACAAGTATATTTAGACTTGGTTGCTGCATCAGTAAGTCTATGAATAAGTGAAAGTAACATTAAACTTGATAAACTGTTCTCTTTGATTTCACAATGGACATAATGTAAAAGAAAATACTCTCTTATTTTAACTATACGAGAGTTAACAGAAATTTCTGATTTCTGTTAAAGTAAAGAAAACATAAAAGGCGGGGATTTTATGAGAGCACTTGTCTTAGAAGAAATCGGCAAGCCGTTAGTTGTTAGAAATATGCCGGATCCAACCAACACAGCGGATGGAGTAATTGTTCGTGTTGAAGCTAACGGAGTTTGCAGAAGTGATTGGCACAGCTGGTTAGGGCATTGGAATTGGCTAGGAGTTGAGACTCCTCTTCCTCATATAATGGGACATGAGTTTTGCGGTGTCATAGAAGATGTTGGGAAAGATGTTAGAAGATTTAAGAAAGGTGACAGAGTAATTGTTCCATTTACTCAAGGTGATGGCACATGTCCTATGTGTCAAGCTGGACACCATAATGTTTGCGATAACATTACGCTACCTGGTATCACCATGTGGGGTGGATACGGAAAATTTGTTCATATCCCTAATGCTGATACCAATCTAGTGATTTTACCGGAAAATATTGACTTTGTCGAGGCAGCTGGTATAGGATGTCGATTTATGACGGCATTTCACGGGGTTACTGATCAAGCACAGGTAAGACCGGGTGAATGGGTTGCTGTTCATGGTTGTGGGGGAGTTGGCCTTTCTGCAATTCAAATCATTACAGCCCTAGGAGCACATGCTATTGCAGTTGATATTAATGATGAAAAATTAGCTTTTGCAAAGAAATTAGGTGCTGTAGCCACAGTCAATTCCAAAAAAGAAAATGCTGCTGAGTTGATTAAAGAATTAACAAAAGGCGGGGCACATGTGTCAGTGGATGCTCTTGGAATAACTGAAACTTGTCAATCAGCTATAAATAGTTTAGCTAAAAGAGGACGCCATTTACAAATAGGATTAACGACCAGTAATGAAAAAGGAATGATCCCTGTTCCTATTGATCTTATGGTCATTAATGAAATACAGATTGTTGGCTCTTATGGTATGCAAGCACCAAGATTTCCTCAAATGTTACGAATGATTGAAAATGGGATATTAAGTCCTAAAGATTTAGTAACTCAAACAATATCTATAGAAGAAGCGGGAAGTGTAATTGAATCCATGGGGACTTATGCAAATATGGGTGTTACGGTTGTTAATAAGTGGTGAATGTATAAGGGATTTACTTTAACTAGCTCAGACTGTAGACAATCTCGATTAAACAATGGATTTGACTACATTCTTTTTGCTTATGATCGTCAATACCCTTTATACAATGTTTGTAAAAAAATATAATTTTCCATTTGTGCGGTTTAAGGATTGTTTTAATGACTTTATCTAAGCTTTACCTTCAAAGAGTCGAAGGAGGATGTAACAAATGAAAGCAGATTTAGTATTTATAAATGGTGAAGTGATTACAATGGATGCGGATTCTCGAATTGAAGAAGCTGTTGCAGTTAAGGAAAATCGTATTATTTTTGTAGGTTCTACCTTAGAGGTACAGCAACTGATAGACAGTAAAACAGAAGTTATTGATTTGTGCGGAAAATCATTGCTACCAGGGTTTATAGATGCTCATATTCATTTAGTTATGTATGGATTAAACCAACTAGCTATCAGTTGCAAGGCTCAAAATATTACTTCAAATGAGGACATAAAACTGGAATTACGAAAAAAAGTTCAAACTGTTCCTAAAGGTCAATGGATTCGAGCGTGGGGCTTTAATGAAACGACAATAAAAGAAAATCGTTACTTATCTATTAAGGAGCTAGATGAAATTTCTTCAGAACATCCGATTATGATTACTCGTACTTGTGGTCATATTTCCATTGTAAACAGTAAAGCATTAGAATTAGCCGAAATTGATGCTTATACAAGCAATCCTGATGGGGGAGTAATTGAGCGAGATGCTAATGGTGCATTAACAGGTAAATTAATAGAAAAAGCGAATATGCGAATGAATGAAATTGCTAAATATTCAGAGGGTGAGTTAAGACAAGCGATGAAAATAGCCTCTGATCATTTTGTTCAAGCCGGTATTACTAGTGTCCATGAAGCGGGTGTTTTTGATACAGATACTTATCGTCTGTTACAGGAAGCAGTAAAAAATAAGGATATTGCTGTTCGTGTTTATGCAATCATTTGTACTTTAAATAATTCACATGAATTTGTAGGGGAAATGCTATCTGCAGGGGTACTAACAGGTACGGGTGATGAACGCTTTAAAATTGGTCCAGCTAAAATATTTACGGATGGAAGTAGTACAGGTCCTACTATTGCAACAAGAGAGCCATATACAAGTAATCCAAATGATCATGGAATTCTTTACTATAGTGAAGATGAAATCTATCGTGTATTAGGTGAAGCTCATAAAAAAGGCTATCAAATAACTGTACATGCTCAGGGGGATCGAGCAATTGAAATGTATTTGAATTGTGTAGAAAAAGCGCTTAATGAGCATCCAAGAGAAGATCATCGCCATCGAATTGAGCATGCGGGAATTTCTACACCAGATTTACAAGATAGAATGAAGAACCTTGGTGTAATTCCAATTCCAAATCCACCTTTCCCGTTTGAATTTGGAGATATTTATGTGAAGAATTATGGGGAAAGAGTTAATTATATGTATCCAGTACGTGACTTTATTGATAAAGGTATTATATGTGCAGGTGGTTCTGATGCACCAGTTACGGATTATAATCCTCTAATAGGCATTCATACAGCAGTCAATCGAATAAGTAGCAGTAATTCTGAAATTGGAGTGAATCAAAAAGTTACAATATTGGAAGCTATAAAAATATATACGATCAATGGAGCATATGCGAGTTTCGAAGAAGATATTAAAGGTAGCTTAGAGGTAGGGAAATTAGCAGATTTAGTAGTATTAGATAATAGTATTCTCAGTCAAAACAATAATAGTATAAAAGATTTAAAAGTAGAGATGACGATTATAGATGGACAAATTTTATACAAAAATGAAGCTCTAGTAAAAGCTTAGCATAACATTTCGTATAACTTGAAAAGAATGTTTTAACAAGATTTTTGTGTTAGGAAATTTTAAAAGTTAAACCTAACAAATGTTATGTTGACAGAACATTCATGCAATACCGGAGTCCTCCTTGTTTTGCTGTTTAGAAATTGAGTTAAAAGAATGAAATAACGTCGTGCTGATATTGACTTTCTAAATAGAGAGGTTAGTGAAAATCAAATTATTGCCGTAGGATCAAATCAGAATATAAGAGCTTCCTAGTAAGTATCATCGTTTCCTATATCGACTGGCGAAAAGGAGAAGAGATAAATGTTGGAACTTAGGATGTATATTGATGGTAAATGGATTACTTCAACTTCTAAAGAAAAAAGAGAAGTGAAAAATCCTGCAAATGGTGAGCTAATCGCAGTAGTAGCTGAAGGTACTGCTGAGGATGCACAATATGCAATCTCAGTAGCACGTAGTACTTTCAATAGTGGAATTTGGTCACAACTCCCTTTTAAAACTCGTGCAAAGTATTTGCATAAAATCGCAAATCTGTTGGAAGAAGAGGCAGATGATTTAGCAATGCTAGAAACATTGAATAGTGGGAAAATGTTACTTGCTGCAAAAACAGATGTTCAAAATGCGATTGAGTGTTTCCGATACTATGCAAGTCTTATTACTCAATCAGAAGGCGAAATATATAATGTAGGCGATTCAGTTCAAACAATCGTCATTCGTGAACCCATCGGCGTGTGTAGTCTTATTGTTCCATGGAATTTCCCCCTCCTTATGGCGGCATGGCAGATTGCTCCGGCGTTAGCGGCTGGCAATACTTTTATACTAAAACCATCAGAAGTTACACCGATTACTGCTGTTAAACTCTTTGAAATTATAGAAAAGGCTGGTGTACCAGCAGGAGTCGCTAATCTAGTAATGGGAGCTGGAAGTTCTGTTGGCAGTGAAATGGTCGAAAGTAACTTAGTAGATAAAGTAGCTTTTATTGGTGGAACGAAAACAGGTCAGAATATTATGCGTGTTGCTGCAGAACAAACAAAGAAAATCACCTTAGAATTAGGAGGAAAATCTCCTAACATTGTATTTGCTGATAATGACATAGAAATTGCAGTAGATAATGCACTATTTAATCTCTTCTTTAATAGTGGTCAAGTGTGCACAGCAGCTTCCCGTCTCTTAATTGAAGAAAGCATTCACGATCAATTTATCGAAAGACTGATAGATCGTGCAAAAAAGATTGTCGTTGGTCATGGAAATACACCTACAAGTGAAATGGGGCCGCTTGTGAGTGAAGCACATATGCAAAAGGTATTAAGCTATATTGAAATAGGAATACAGGAAGGTGCAACACTTGCTTGTGGAGGAAATAGAATTGTAGCGAACGGGTTTGAAAACGGCTTTTTTGTTGAACCTACTATTTTTATCAACACTTCACCGGATATGAGAATTGTACAAGAAGAAATCTTCGGTCCTGTTTTAGTCGTTCAAAAATTTAAAGATGAAGAAGAAGCAATTACTTTAGCAAATGATACAGTATTTGGGTTGGCTGGTGCTGTCTTTTGTCAGGATTTGGAGAAAGCAATGCGCGTAGTCAGCAAAATAAAGGCCGGTATCACATGGGTAAATTGTTATCATGTTGCAACAGTGCAAGCCCCATGGGGTGGTTATAAACAAAGTGGAGTTGGAAGAGGTTTAGGAGTCTTTGGTCTTGATGAATTTTCGGAACAGAAGCAAGTTAATATTAGCTTTAAAGCCAAGCCAGTTGGATGGTTTTCTAATTAATCTTTTAAATAAGGAAGTTTTCTTAATGAATTAAAAGCAAATAAAAATTAAAACAGAAAGAATTTAAGTTTTATATTGAACATTGAGAACTAAAAGCATCTTCAACCAAATTCATATATAAAACTACTTTGAAAAATAGGTTTTTAACGTTACCTGTAATTCATATATATAGAGTAAAAGCTAATAGGAGTAGAAATCTTTGGACAAACAAAATAGCAAATATAGATGGGTTGTATTTGTTTCTGTATTATTTACTTATTTGTTAATGGCGAGTCAACGAACCGCCCCAGGACTGATTACAGACCAATTGATGCGAGATTTTAATGTAACAGCATCAACGATTGGGTTATTGACGAGTATACAATTTTTTGTATATACGAGTTTGCAAATTCCGATGGGGATTTTAGCTGATCGATTTGGGCCAAATTTTTTTCTAATTATTGGTGCTACTCTTACAGGTTTAGGTACAATTATTTATAGTCTAAGTACACATGAATTCGTCCTGTTTTTTGCCAGAATACTAACTGGGGTAGGGGATGCGACCATATGGGTTAACATGGTGCTAATTTTGGCCCAATGGTTTCATACAAAGGAATTTGTTCGATTAATTGGCCTGGCGGGCATGACAGGAAGTCTTGGTTTTTTATTGGCGACAGTACCTTACTCCACGTGGATACTTTTATTTGGTTGGAGGGTAACATTTTTCTCAGTAGGACTACTATTATGTTTATGTGGCATTCTCCTTTATTTTGTACTTGTAAAAAAAACAAAACAAATTTTCGGGGATGAGCAAGTAGTTGATACAGAAGAAGTGCCACGTGAAAAAACATCAGTTTTACTACGAAGAATATTTTCAAATCCGCAAGCATGGGCCCTATTCTTTTGCCATTTTGGCGTAGTCGGCGGTTATGTAGGGTTTATCAGTTCGTGGGCAGTACCATATGGGATGAATATGTATGAAATGACTCGTTCAGATGCCAGCCAGCTGATTATGATCGGACTTATCGGTGCACTTATTGGAGCACCTCTAGCTAGTTGGATTTCAAGTCGGTTAGAAACAATTAAAAAGCCGTATATTGTCGTTCATATCATTGTTTTATTAGGGTGGTTTTCTTTCCTTTTATGTAATGGTCATCCTTCCTTTTTCTTTCTAATTATTATTTTCTTTATTATTGGCTTTGGATATGGGGCAAGTGCATTAACCTTTGCAGCTGTACGTCAATCTTTTAAACTTGAAGAATCAGGAATTGTTTCAGGGATTGCGAATACGGGCGGCTTTCTAAGTGCTGTATTGCTACCTATCATTTTTGGATATATATTGGATCATTTTCAATCAACTTCAGGAAATCTATTTGATGGATATTACTATGGTTTCATCACGCCAGTGATCTTCTCCATCGTTGGTTTGATTGGGGTGATTTTATTTAAGGAAAAACGTCAGAGCGTAAATAAGAATAACAAGCAGGGGTAAAGAGCATGGAAGCAAAGCAACCATTCTTTGCTCCTGTTTTTTATGCCTTTACTAACCTGATTTACAGGGTATAGGCTCATCACCAAATGTTGTGGATGACATTTTGTTAAACGTATACCTTGTATGTAAGTTGATTGTAGTGGAGGCTGGGCGACTCCTTGGGGATTTAGCGAATAGAGGAACGAAGGCTAAAATCATCACGTCCTGTGATCACGCCTTCGTGACCAACATCGGTGCTACTGCCGTACGCTTTCGCGCAAAAAACATCGTGCTGCTGCCGCTACGTTAGCACTACGCTTTCGCGCAAAAAACATCTGTTGGCCCGAGACCCTGCAGCGAAGCGAAGCGGCTCATCGGACGCCCCCAGAAAGCTCTGCTCTGCGCGAAAGCGAAGCGTCAGTGGCAATGTTTTATCTGTAGCGAAAGCAAAGCGACAGCTACAAAGCGTCCAGCCGGAACGGAAATCAATCACACGTTTTGGTGAAGAGCCAGGGTATATAAAAACAGTAAGATATTAGGTATAATTATAAATTAAGAAAAGAAAAATGATGATTAGATTAAATCTAGTATAGAAGGGGGGAAACTTAAATTGCCAAATAATAATAAAACGGTTGTCCGTTCAATGGATATTTTAAATCTATTTATCGATCATGCTGAACTGTCATTTCAAGAAGTAATTGAGTTATCAGGAATCCCTAAAACCTCTGCTTTCCGCATGTTGAAATCTTTCGAGGAAATGGATTTTTTAGAAAAGGGAACTGATGCAAAATATAGGTTAGGTATTCTCTTCCTTAAATTTGGACATCTAGTATCAATGCGCCTAGATGTGCGAAAAATTGCAGATCCAATTATGAATGAGTTACATAATGATGTAAAAGAAGCGATTAATTTAATCGTTCGTGATGGTGATGATGCTGTTTATATCGAGAAAATAGATACGAAGCAAAAAGTTCGACTCTACACTGCAATTGGTAGAAAAAGTCCTCTTTATGCAGGGGCATGCCCTCGTGCTGTATTATCCTTTTTACCGGATGCAGACATAAAGGAATATCTCGAATCGGTAGAACTTAAATCATTTGCAATGGGGACGATTACAGATAAGGAAAGGCTTTTTGAAACGATTGTGCAGGCTAGAGAACTTGGTTATACAATCAGCCATTCAGAATTAGAAAATTATACATCTGCTGTTGCAGCACCGATTTACGATCATAAAGGAGAAGTCGTTGCAGCAATGAGTATTGCGGGACTAGAAACCAATTATCAAGGGGAAAACGTTGAAATCTTCGTCGATAAACTTAAGAAGGCTACCGCAGAGATTTCTAAACAATTGGGGTATGAACAGCTTTAAAAAATGGGTAGTCTCAAAAGTCATTTGAGATTACCCATTTTGCGCTGAAATTGCTAAATTTTTGTAAAATATTACTATCTAAATAATCGAATTTTTGACGATTGAATAGCCTCTAACGCTTCTATAACCTTTTTAAACGGAGTCCAAATGCTAATTCATTTCGTTTTCTTTCTTGATGTATTAATGCCAATTGAGCTTCTTCAAGAGTGACCTCTTTAAAATAGACTCGACCATTTGCTTGCATTTGTGCTAATGATGGTAAATCGGCAGAAATCACTTGTCCTATTTTAGGATATCCACCAGTTGTTTGACGATCTGCCATTAAAACAATAGGTTGCCCATTGGCGGGCACTTGAATCGTTCCAAATGTAACCCCTTCGGATAATAATTCAAATGGCTCTTTTAATTGAATAGCCTCTCCTTCTAATCGATAGCCCATTCGATCTGCGTGTGTTGTGATGGTGTAAGGCGTTGAAAGGAATTTTTTTAAACTCTCCTCATCGAAATGCTGATATTCAGAGCCTCTTATAAAGCGGATTGTTTGCGTTTTTTTAAATGTAACAAAGGATGTGTAGTCAGCTGACCAAGAAAGGTACGTTGATTCTTTTTTTAATTGTTTAAAAAGATCCTCTCCTAACTCTGAGCGTCTGTCTAAGTCAAAGACATCATTCTTCAGCAATTTTCTTCCTTGAAATCCTCCAATTCCAGCACGTATGTAGGTGCTTTTACTGTTCATCACTTCGGGCACTTGAATTCCGCCACTAAACGATACGTAGGCTCGGCAACCACTAATCGCAGTATTAAATTTTAAAACAGATCCTTTTTGAATCAAAAGTGGTCGCCACATTGGTGCTTCTTTTCCGTCTATTGTAGGTTGTAAATTGCCACCTGTAATTGCGATGAGTTCATCAGTTTCAAATAAAAGGGTTGTTCCATAAAGTGTCACCTCAAGAGCGCCTTCTCCTTCCGAATTTCCAACAAGCAAATTCGCAATTCGTAAGGAAATTGAATCCATTGCTCCTCCGACGATAACACCAAACTTTTGTAGCCCATATCTTCCTAGGTCTTGAATGGTTGCCAGCATACCTGGCTGTAATACCTTTATGCCCATGTTTCCATCTCCCATTCGCTCTTATATTCTTCCACCGAAATTGGTACAAACTGAATTCGATCACCCGGTTGTAATAAGGTTGGAGGAGATTGTTCAGGTAGAAACAAACGAGAAGGTGTTCGTCCGATGATTTGCCATCCACCTGGGGTTTCTAATGGGTAAATCCCTGTTTGATTGCCCGCAATTCCAACAGATCCCGGAGTAATCGATAACCGTGGAGTTTCTTTACGAGGTGTTGCAATTTGTTTGTCCATACCTCCCAAAAACGGAAAACCTGGAGCAAAGCCTATCATGTAAACAAGATATTCTACAGAAGAGTGAATTTTAATGACTTCATTAGGTGTTAAACCATGATAAGAGGCTACAAATTCTAGATCGGGTCCCATTTCACCACCATATACTACAGGGATTTTTACGACACGTTCCTTCGTTGTTTCAACTATATGAGATTGGTTCATTAAAGAAAGAATTGTTGCTTTCACCTTTTCGTAAGGCATTTCGCCTCCTTTTTCTATATTTGAAAAGTATACTTCAATCGGATTGTAATAAACTGTCACATTATTATAGGCAGGCACAACCTCGATGAATCCTTCAAATGGATTTCTCTCTAATAAATTTAATATATTTTTAACTTTATTGTGAATGGCCTCACTGATTCCTTCACCTACATGTATAACTAGTGCAGAATCGCTCAAAGGTCTTATCTGTACATTCTCTTTTAAATTCAGCATAAAAACCATCTCCCTGAAGTTTCGTAATTCGGTATATAAGTTTTAAATAACGGATTATTATAATTATATTTAAACAATAAACAAAAACAAGTTTAATTTGAATGAAAATTTCAAAAAAAATATTCTTTCTCAAAATTTTAAATTTATACTTTTCAGCAATTATAAAATATGTTAAGATTTTTTTAAATTTCAAAACTCAAGTTCCGAATATCGGTACAAAATAGTTGTAAACGCATTCATTATAACTACTTTAGTGGGAAGAAAATGGGGGAAGAAGATGTTTCGAGTTGATTTAAACTGTGATTTAGGGGAAAGTTTTGGTCGTTATCGACTTGGAGAGCAAGAAGAAATCTTAAAATATGTAACCTCTGCTAATATTGCTTGTGGATTCCATGCTGGAGATCCAACAGTCATGCGAGAGACAGTTAAGCTAGCCATTGCTAATGGTGTGAAAATCGGGGCACATCCAGGATTACCGGATTTAAATGGCTTTGGACGACGTGAGATGAACATCACACCACAGGAAGCCTATGATATGGTTATTTATCAAGTTGGAGCATTGCAAGGTTTTCTAACGACTTACAATGAAACCATGCAGCATGTTAAGCCGCATGGAGCACTTTATAATATGGCTGCTAAAAATCCAGCGATTGCTGAGGCAATTGCACAAGCCATTTATGATATTTCACCTTCACTTGTGTTATTCGGCCTCTCAGGTAGTGAATTAACAAAAGCCGGAGAAAAAGTAGGGCTTCAAACGGCTCATGAAGTGTTTGCAGATCGTACCTATCAGAAGGATGGTTCTTTAACATCTCGTAAACAACCTGATGCATTGATTACCGATAAGGAACAAGCTGTGAATCAGGTTGTGAGAATGGTAAAAGAGGGAATTGTGCTGTCACAACAGCAAATCGAAATCCCATTACAGGCAAATACTATTTGTATTCATGGGGATGGGGAACATGCTGTAGAGTTTGCAAAATATATTCATTCAAGATTAGCAGAACATCAAATATCAGTACATGCAATCAAGGAGGGGTAAGTCTATGGTAGCAAAAAAAACGGAAGTTAGTGAAGCAGCGATCGAGCAAGAGAAAAAAGGTAAATTTGTTAAGAAAACAGCAAGTAAAAGTGTGTTAATGGGAGCAGCCTTTTTAATGGCTACCTCATCTATCGGACCAGGTTTTTTAACACAAACGACAGTATTTACACAGCAATTAGCGGCTAGCTTTGGATTTGTCATTTTAATTTCATTGATTCTAGATATTGTCGCTCAGGTAAACGTTTGGCGAATCATTGCTGTTTCTGGCTTACGAGGGCAAGAAATTGCCAATAAGGTGTTACCTGGATTAGGTGTTCTCCTTGCAATTATGATCGTTATAGGTGGTTTAGCATTCAATATTGGTAACGTTGCTGGAGCTGGATTAGGGTTAAATGCAATGCTTGGCGTAGATCCAATTATGGGCGCCATTGTAAGTGCACTTTTTGCTATTTTTATATTTATCTATAAAGAAGCAGGGAAGGCAATGGACAAGGTTGCGCAAATAGCTGGCGGTGTCATGATTCTACTCATGCTATTCGTTGCTTTTAAAACGTCACCACCTGTAGGAGAAGCGATTGTGAACACTGTTTGGCCTAAAGAAATTAGCTGGTTTGCGATTGTAACTTTGGTTGGTGGATCAGTTGGAGGTTACATTACTTTTGCTGGTGGTCACCGCCTTTTGGATGCTGGCATCAAAGGACAAGAATCCTTGTCAGAAGTAACAAAAAGCTCTGTGACAGGGATTTTGATTACTGGCGTAATGCGTGTTGCTTTATTTTTAGCGGTTCTTGGTGTTGTTTCAAAAGGTTTAGTCATTGATCCTGCCAATCCACCTGCATCTGTTTTTCAACTAGCTGCGGGTAATATTGGTTATCGTATGTTTGGTATGATTATGTGGGCTGCAGCGATTACTTCTGTTGTAGGTGCAGCTTATACATCCGTTTCATTTATTCGTTCATTCCACCCTAACATTGAGAAATATCATAATTGGGTGATTATAGCATTTATCGTCATGTCAACAGCAACTTTCGCCTTGGTTGGAAAGCCTGTTAATGTGTTAATTTTGGTAGGTGCATTAAATGCACTGATTTTACCATTATCACTTGGCATTATGTTAGTTGCTGCACACAAAAAAGAAATTGTTGGCACATATAAGCATCCACGTTGGTTAACTGTAACTGGAGCAATTGTAGTTGTTCTTATGGGATATCTCAGCATTATTACATTTATTAAAGAAATTCCGAAAATTTTTAGTTAATCTAACAACCAACCATCCATGAGCATCTTTTCATGGATGGTTATTTTATAAGGAGTGAATTGATGATGACAACATATAGTGCTTTAGAGCCGAATGAAATCCGTAAACTTATTCGTAATCAAGAAATTTCTGGACCAACTTCTGGCATGTCGATTGGGTTTACACAAGCAAATTTAGTGATTTTGAAGAAGGAGCATGCCTTTGACTTTCTACTATTTTGTCAGCGAAATCCAAAGCCATGTCCATTATTAGATGTGACAGAACCTGGATCATTTATACCTTCAAAGATTGCTGAAAATGCAGATATTCGCAAGGACATTCCGAAATATCGTATTTATCGGGATGGTATTTTAACTGAAGAAGTATTAGATATTACAGAGTATTGGGAAGAGGATATGGTAGGTTTTTTAATAGGGTGTAGCTTTACATTTGAAACACCACTTCTTGAAGCGGGTATTCCAATAAGACATATTCAAGAAAACTGTAATGTGCCAATGTATAAAACAAATATCGCGTGTGAAAAAGCAGGTGTGTTTGAAGGACCAACTGTTGTCAGTATGCGCCCTATGACACCAGAGGATGCGATTCGTGCAATCCAAATTACTTCGCGTTTTCCAAATGTGCACGGTGCACCCATTCATATTGGTAGTCCAGAACAAATAGGGATTATGGATATTTCAAAACCAGATTTCGGTGATGCTGTGTCCATTAAGCCAGGGGAAATACCAGTATTTTGGGCATGTGGCGTAACCCCTCAGGCAGTAGCGATGGAAAGTAAACCTTCTATTATAATTACCCATGCACCGGGTCATATGCTAATCACTGATCTAAAGGAAACAAGCTTGAGCATACTTTAAGGTATGTTCGAAGCCATCTATTTTTTTCTTCATCAGTAAGCGTCAAGAGGTTGGGACAAAACCAATTTCTGAAATCTAAAAAGCTGGTGAAATTTTACGACGAGTAAAATTTCACCAGCTTTGATTTTTTGTGAAAAAGGAATTTCTTGGGACACCGCAAAAATAAACGAAAAAGCGCAAGGTGTTGTTCAATTCATGGACCTTGGGGGTAAAGAAATACTTGTCGTGACAAGTTTAATGGATATCACTGCTGAAGAAGTTGCCAATTCGCAGGTTTCAAACGCCTGTTTTTTTGTGCTGCCCTGCCACTGGAATGGCGAATCAAGGCCAAAGAAATCCTGACGTCTAAAAACAGGGTTTAAGGCCTTTTGGTATACCTTGACCGATAATCTTAAAATCAAGCTAGAGAGTTTTGTCACCACAAATATGAACTTGAATAAAACTTTTTATGAAAAAAGGTATCTTGTATAGTCGGAGACTTCTATTTTTGTGCTGATGTTTACAGAGAAATGTATATATGGTAATTTTATGGTAATATTAATGAAGGTGGTAAAAAAATGAAGCGGATTCATGTTTTAGGTATAGTTGTTTTAACAGCATTATTGAGTATAAGTGGTACGTTTTTGATTATGAAAAAGAACTATGAAAACGAAACTTCTAATAGCGCCGAGAGTGAATTAGATAGCGGTCAATCAATTTCAAAAGAAGATGATAAGAAAGAGTTTGTATCGACAGTGGATACGAATTTTGGTTGGGAAAACACTACGTATTCCAAAAGGATTGATGAATGGAAGAGTGGAGATGAACCCTTTATTGATAATCTAATGCAAGAAGTTATTCAAGAAATGTCACATCAGAAGATCATTGCTGATGAGAAAGAATCATCAATTATGATTACAACGAAAAGAATTGAGACTTTACTGCAAATTGTAGAGGAAAATAAAGATGGATACGAACATAGTGAAAAATATTTAGATATTTTAAATCGTTGGAAACAAGGTGATTTTAAATCGGTTGACAAAGACCATAATGATATGTGGTTTATTCAAGGGACAAAAGAAGGTGGTATAGCCACTGGTATTGCTACAATAGAACAAGAGAAAGATTATATATTCCAAGTCTTTGGTATTCCAGTAGAAAAGCAGAGTTAAATTCTGCTTTTTTTCTATGAAATAGGAGTTTATTTCACGCTCATTGTAACATTGGATATAAAATAGAAAATGAGGATTGATTTTTTTAGTGGATGGCTAAAATAACAATGAAGTGGATGGTTAATTACAATTGAAATAATATTAATATATAATCTTTTACCTGAAATAACACTGCTAAAGAAGAAAGAGCAAGTTTGAAGGAACTAATGAGGTGAGTATAGTTGGATTGGAAACCTGATAGACAAGCGAAAAAAGCTATCTATAAACAACTCGCAGAATATATTGAAAAGGGAATTGCAGATGGTACATTTCCACCTGATAAACCATTACCATCAGAGAGATATTTAGCAAGTGCTCTCAGTTTAAACAGAAGTACTGTCGTTAATGCATATGACGAATTAGAATCGATGGGGCTAATTGAAAGAAATAGAGGAAGCGGTACTACCATTAGTAAAGATATATGGGGTATAACAAAAAAACGGATTCCTAGCTGGAATAGGTATATTGAGGCGGGTTCTTTTTTACCTAGTCAACCTGTAACGCAAAAAATAAGAAAAGAAGCTGTTGAACATAAATTAATAAATTTAGCTTCCGGTGAATTGTCAGAAGAACTTTTCCCAAAAAGCTTTTTAAGCGAGATAACTTCAACACGTTCTTTTATTGGAAGCCTAGGATACGATCATCCACTGGGGAATGAAATCCTTAGAAATACCCTTACAAAACACGTAAAAAAAAGTCGGGGAATCGAAACTAATTCTTCTTCAATACTTATAACATCAGGAGCGCAACAAGCATTACATTTAATTGTACAGTGTTTGTTAAAGCCTGGAGATGCAATAGCAATAGAAGATCCTTCCTACAATTATAATCTTCCAATTTTCAAATCGGCAGGTATAAAAATACATTATCTACCTGTCGATAAGGATGGAATGAACCCAGAAGATTTGCTGTCATTATATAAAAAACACCGAATTAAAATGATTTTTTTAAATCCATATTTTCAAAATCCAACGGGCTCCTTATTGAATAAAAAGAAAAAAGAAGCGATTTTAGACATATCCTCAAAGTTTGGAATTCCAGTAGTAGAAGATGATCCGTATAGTTTAACAGCTTTTTCGGGAGAGAAAATCTCTACCCTTAAATCAATGGATAGGAATGGAAACGTATTATACATTAGTTCTTTGTCCAAAATTGTTGCCTCAGGATTAAGAATAGGGTGGATTATTGGCCCAACATCGGTGATTGAAAGATTATCCGATGCAAAACAACAAGTTGACTTCGGTCATTCTAGCTATACACAATGGATAGCGAATGATTTTTTAGAATCAGAAAATTTTCATATTCATATAAAAAGTTTAATTAAGGAATTAGAAAAAAGGAGAGATAAAATTATAAGAAGCCTTGATACTTATTTAAAAGATCTGGTGGAATATTCTATCCCTCAAGGTGGTATTCATATATGGTGTCAAATACTTAAAAATTATAATGAAATCCAATTGCTTGAAGAATCCATTAAAAGAGGCGTCATTTATGTTCCTGGTTCTACACTGGGATCCAAAGATGGATTTGTTCGTTTTACTTTCGCAAAGGAAGATGAAGATTCAATAGATGAGGGAATCAAAAGGTTTGCAGAAGCTCTTAATAGTATGCAGACATGGGATGACTAAAAATGTGTTAGATTTGATGGTTCAATTTAAAATTTAAGGTGAATGGATGGTCAAAAAAGCTTCGAATTGGATGGTTATAAAAAAAATAAATCCCTTATCATTGAGAGGTGGATGGTTAAACATCGATATAGCCTAATTACTAATTATTTTTGTGAAATAATGTGCAATGTAGGTAATAATATAGTAATATAGTAAATGCTACTAAAATGATAAAATTTTTGAAAGAGTTGGTATGGTATGACAACAGGTTTGATTATTACGATAGTGATTGGATCTATTATTAAATTGTTAATGAGCCCTCCCAGTATAGCTGTGGCATGGGGGGTAAGAAAATTTGAACTTCATAAAAAACTTGATTCAAATGATGTTATGGTAACATTTAATGGAAAGAATTTAGAAGAGGAAGAAAAAAATAGATTTACAGACTATTTTAATAAAGCTTCCTTTTTGAAAAAACACTATATATTTCCAGGTAATGAAAAATTATTTTTACAGCCAGAGACTAATGTTACTCCATTTATCATGAACGTAAAAAGAGGCAAAAAAGATGTTAATTTCTTTGTTTTTAGTTACGACAATCACGTTGATGTAGTCAAGAAGTACAAGAAGAAGGTTGTTTCATATAGTATTAGTTCTGAACATCTACAAAATTTCACCGTTTGAACTACACATGCAAACTATTGAAAAAAATGGGGGTTCGGTCACTGACGTAGAATCCCTTTATTATTACTCCGAAAATTACATGAATATAGTACCGAAATTATCTTCCAATTCAATTGAATGGAGGATTTTTTTTATGGCCAAAAAGTCGGGATTATATTGCTACTCATCCCAGCACTCAATAATTGAACGACTTCCTATAATAGAAATAGGAGTAATCTACCATAAGAGGAATAATTCTTGCTTCACTATTTCTTTCCATAAAAGCTGGTATAATAATGGTAGAATAATACATTCATAAAGGGGAGAAATTAATGACAGCTCAACAACAAGCAGCGATGCAATCCATGATTGAATGGCTTGCGGATGAACGCGAACTCGGGAGAGAACCTAGCAAAATAGAAATTGCAGGAGAGTTTGATTTACATGATATGCACTACTATATATTCAGGTATAAAAAAGCAATGCTTGGAAAATGGCTCCTTGGCGTATGTGGAGGCTATGAGGACCCGTCTGACACCGAGCATTGCGGCCATATATTCAGCGAGATGCAACCTTATGACCCTGCGACTGCAGAGCAAGAAGCTGTAAAGATGGTAGAATTAATCCGAGAATATTGGATGCAGCAGGCTGCAGCATATGAAGCTGCCCAAACCATGGAGGACGAGGCGGAAACGCAAGACAATGGTTCTGGTATTTTTAACGGGTTCGTGCTGCTTAACTCTGCAGAATGTGATATTGATCAGATAAAAGCCAACCTTTTGAATGATTGGAACATCACCTGCTCGTCGGAAGAGGATGAGGAAAACGACGAAGAAACAAAGGAAGGAACCTTGGTCTTTGAAGTGGACGACTGCATGTTAGCAGTAAGTTTTGTCGATGCTCCCATACCGGATGGTGAGGCTGAATATTATGCACAGGGAAACTATCTGTGGAAAGAAGCCGTGGAGGTTACCCAAACGCATGTAGCTCAAATCATTCTGGCTGTATTTACACGCTCGGGCTCCCCGCTGGACAGCGGCAGGCTATACACCAAGCTAGCGGCTAGTTGCCTAAAGCTACCTAACGCAATAGGGATCTATACATGCGGCACCGTATTTCAGCCTGAACTTTATCTAGATATGGCTGAAATGATGAAGGATGACGACATGTTCCCTTTACTGAATCTGGTTTATTTCGGCCTAGTCGGGACGGAAACCGGGGTCGATGGATATACCAATGGGCTAAAAGCCTTTGGCAAGGATGAAATTGAAATCCTGGACAGCCAAGCATCCCCTGCCGAGATGCGTGACTTTTTGATTACTATTTCCGGATATATTGTAGATGAGAACGTCACTTTAAGGGATGGAGAAACGATCGGCTTCTCAGCAGAGCAAAAGCTGCCGATTTCCCGTTCCGAGGGAGTTTATGTCGAGGGGGATACTCTCAAAATCAAATACTAGTCTCATTCCAAAAAGGCACCGTCACAAGTGAGGGCACTGAAAAACTTACGTTTTCATAAAAGCGAACCTTTCTCAGATAAAAATAAGGCACTTCTTGTTCAATGTTGAACAGGAAGTGCCTTATTTCTGTCTCTATTCCTTATTCATTTTCGTTTAGTAACTTTAATATCCGTTTCAAATTGACAGCGAATATCGTTGTAGCACCTTGAATTTCCATGCCAAATAGACCCGCAGTCGATGCCGTATCGTACCCGTGTCCGTTTTTTAATTCACTATTCTTCGCTTCTACTTTGTAGCGATTTGCGGCTAATTGCTTAAATGCTTCCGTATTTTGAAATGCCTCTTGTTCGGCATGTGTATCCGACTTAATTGTGACAGAATATGTTTTACTTTTTGCGCCTTTTTTATAACAGCCCTCTCTCATTGGACATACTTTGCATTTTTCAATGTCAAAATAATATGTCTGACTTTGACTCTTACTCGTTCCTTTTTTACCCGTACGTGCTTTTCTTGTCGCGAGATGACCGGCCTTACAAACAAACATTCCAGCGTCTTTATTAAACTCAAACTTGTCTTCTTCTTTTCGTGGTCCTTGTGTAAGAATAGGATTCAACTTTGCCACAAGCGCGATTTTCTCTTCTTTTGTATATTCGATATTTGCCTTTTCAGAGTAAGCTGCGTCTCCAATAACTGTATTAATTTTCATACCTGCTTGTGTGCTTTTTTCAATTAACTCTTGAAGATATTTTCCATCGCTTTTTTCACCTGTTGTAATGACAGCCGCTGTAATAATACGTTCATCACTCAACGCGATATGTGTCTTATACCCGAAGAAAGAAGATTCCGACGTCTTATGCCCTTTTTGCGCATCCGCATCAGAAGAGTAATTTAGATGTTCTTGGAAATCTTCTACGACTTCTTTTAAAACATTCAGCTTTTCTTTGACAGATGGCATTTGTGCAATTTGTGGTTCCTTTTCAATGACTGAAATAACTTCCTTACAGTAAGTTAACTCATCCTTTACTTCGTTAGAAGTGGTCTTTGTGGGGAATTTGTCTTTCATCGATTCGTCAATTTTGTAGACAGCTTTTCGAGCGTTTTTTGATTTCTCTTGTAAAAATTCTTTAGGCGTTTTTTGGTTGTAACGTGCTTTTGTATGTGTGGCATCCACAATAATCGTTTGACTGTTGATGATTTTTTTCTCCAATGCGATCTCAACTGTTTTCCCAATGAGCATGTCTAATAAGCTTACGTCTTGAAGACGAAGCCGACGAAATTTTGTAAGCGAACTTGAATCAATGACTGGATCTTCTGGCGCCATATCCAAGAAATATTTAAATGACATATCGTACTTCGAACGCTCTACAAGGTCGACGTCTGATACATCATAAATTGCTTTTAATAATAAGTACTTAAACATACGAATTGGAGGAATGGCATTACGTCCATTGTCTAAACAATATTTTGTTTTTAACTCTTCTAAAATGAATGAAAAATCAACAAGTTCATTGATTTGGCGAAGTATATTATCTTTTGGCACAACAATATCGTAGATCGCCATATATGGACTTAAATTAAGGGTTTCTTGATTTGAAATCATGGGGGGCACCACCTGCACATTAATTCTTTTATTATAAAGGAAAGCGTGACTAAAATAATAGTGTGAAACATTGCGTTGTTTGGAGAAGCATCGCTCGACTCCTGCGGGAAAGCGAGACAGACGAGACCCCGCACGAAGCGAAGTGTAGGAGGAGGCTCGGCGCTCGCCCGCGGAAAGCGAGCGGAATGCTTCGGAAAACAACAGTAGAGTCACAATGTGAGAAGATATAGACTTTTTCAGTGCCCTCTCACAAGTAGGTGTCTTTTTTTTTTTGCATAATCAAAAATACTTTGATTAACTAATAGAGAACCCCTTCAAATGTACTACGTATTGTTCGAAATATGAAACTAAACTACTATATTTATTTAAAATATTCTTGTGGTATAATTTCCTAAAAAAGGAGGAGGATTTTTTTGGGAAAGCGAAATTATTTTAAAGTAATAAAATTTTTAGTAAGTTTATCTGTTTGTTTATGCATTATTAACTATCCGATTATTTCCTTTGCTGAAACACTTGATACTAATTTAGCTAGTGAAACAAGCATACCTAATGACATTGATACTGGTATAGCAAACTTGAACTACAATAACAGCGAAGTTTTGGCAGTGAATGGGGATAAGATTAATAGTTTTGTTCCAAAAGAAGGTAAAAACTCAAAAGATAAATTTATAGTAGTTGAACGTAATAAAAAATCACTTACAACTTCACCGGTGGATATTTCAATTATCGATTCTATGGCGAATCGTACCTATCCAGGAGCATTACAACTTGCAAACAAAGCTTTTGTAGACAATCAACCTAGTTTATTGGTGGCCAAAAGAAAACCGCTAAATATTAGCATAGACTTACCTGGTATGAAAAGAGAAAATACGATAACTGTGGATAATCCAACATATGGTAATGTATCTGGGGCAGTAGATGAGTTAGTATCTACTTGGAATGAAAAATATTCAACAACCCATACTTTACCTGCAAGACTACAATATTCAGAATCTATGGTTTATAGCAAATCTCAAATAGCAAGCACTCTGAATGTTAACGCCAAAGTTCTTGAAAATTCACTGGGAATTGACTTTAATGCGATTGAAAGTGGAGAGAAAAAGGTGATGGTTGCGGCATATAAACAAATATTTTATACCGTAAGTGCAGAACTACCTAACAATCCATCAGACCTTTTTGATGAAAGTGTTCTTTTTGAAGAGTTAACCCGTAAAGGAGTAAGTAATGATGCTCCTCCCGTTATGGTGTCAAATGTAGCGTATGGCAGAACAATTTATGTGAAATTAGAAACAAGCTCTAAGAGCAAGGATGTACAAGCTGCTTTTAAAGCTTTACTGAATGATGTCAATACCAATGTAGAAACTAGTGGACAATACAAAGATATTTTTGAAGAAAGTTCCTTTACTGCTGTAGTATTAGGCGGAGATTCACAAACGCATAACCAGGTTGTCTCAAAAGACTTTAATGAAATTAGAAAAATAATTAAAGATAATGCAGAATTTAGTCTTAAAAATCCAGCATACCCAATATCATATACGAGTGTTTTCTTAAAGGACAATTCAATTGCTGCTGTTCATAACAATACAGATTATATCGAGACGACAACTACCGAATATTCTAAAGGAAGCATCAATCTTGATCATTCTGGTGCATATGTTGCTCAATTTGAAGTAGCCTGGGATGAATTTTCATATGATGAAAATGGAAATGAAGTACTATCCCATAAAACTTGGGATGGAAGCTGGAAAGATAAAACAGCTCATTTCTCTACAGTAATACCACTTCCACCTAATTCAAAAAATATAAGAATTTATGCAAGAGAATGTACAGGTCTTGCATGGGAGTGGTGGAGAACAATTATTGATGAATACAATGTTCCATTATCGAATGAAATAAATGTTTCAATTGGAGGAACTACATTATACCCAACAGGTATTATTAATTAGGTATTAGTCATGAGAGGTACTTTCTCAAATATGAATTTTACATTGAAATGAAAATTAATAATAAATGTATCTTTTGAAAAAGATTGATCAAAACATGTCCATACTTAATGTGTTAGATTAACTTCACTATAAAGATTGATAAATTGTAATAAAGTTTGATAAAATCACCTCGTAGTTTCCTTAGAGGTGATTTTTTTATTGGATGTTTATGTCAAAATCGATTTAAACATTGTGTAGGAATGTACTAAAACAAACGAAGCGGAATACTTGAATACGATTATGGTTAAAAAATCAGGAAGTATGGAAGACTTGATAAGGAATAGAAACTAGTTGGTTATCATTAAAAAGGTATTAATAGTAAGGAAGGAAGTAAGAAAATATGGATTTCAAAACAGTTATGCAGGAGCTTGAATCCCTCGGTAAGGAACGAACTAAAAAAATGTACATATCTAATGGTGCACACGAGCCTGTTTTTGGTGTGGCTACAGGTGCTATGAAACCAATCGCAAAGAAAATAAAAATAAATCAATCTTTAGCTGAAGAGCTTTATGCTACAGGTAACTATGATGCAATGTATTTTGCAGGCATCATAGCAGACCCAAAAGCTATGACTGAGTCGGATTTTGATCGTTGGATAGATGAAGCGTATTTTTATATGCTGTCTGATTATGTAGTGGCAGTAACTTTATCAGAGTCAGCTATTGCACAAGACGTTGCAGATAAATGGATTGCAAGCGGTGACGAGCTAAGAATGTCAGCGGGTTGGAGTTGCTACTGCTGGCTTTTAGGGAATCGCAAGGACAATGAATTTTCCGAAGGCAAGATTTCCAATATGCTTGATATTGTGAAAAATTCTATTCATAATTCGCCAGAAAGAACGAAATCTGCTATGAATAATTTTCTATACACAGTAGGACTTTCATATTTGCCACTACATGAAAAGGCTGTCGAGACCGCAAAAGAAGTAGGTATAGTAGAAGTCAAACGGGACAAGAAAAAAACAAGTTTCCTAAATGCTTACGAAAGTATTCAAAAAGAAATGGATAAAGGGAGAATCGGGTTCAAACGCAAGTATGTTAGATGTTAAAATTAGCTTTGCATCGGTACGTTGATTCAAGAAGGGGCGAGTACCTGTTATTCGACTAATGGAGGCAGGTAAATTTATACGTTTGATATTGAATTTCGATTGTTGAAAGTGTGATTTTTAAAGATTCGATTCTTGAAACAATAAGCTAATTTGACATAAACATCAAGATAGGACTTGCATGATGATTATTCTTCATATCTGCAAGTCCTTTTGTTTGCTCATAGAAACCCCTATAGCCCCACACATGGCGTGATAGCTTCATTTAGACAACCTGTGCAATTTAATTCCTTTCCTTCATTATCAACCCTTACAGATTCGTTAAATGCGTTTGAACTTATCGTATGGCCCTAGTATATCGGGCACGATTACTTTGTAAATAAGAATAATTTGTGTACAAAACGGAAATGAATATGTGTAAAATGTGGGAGTTGATGGTTATGGAATTTTATAAAGATAAAGAAGTTTACTGCTATAGTTGTCGTAAAAAGACTGTATTTACATGTAAAGATGCACATAAAAAAAGTGGAGTAGATAGTCATTGTAGTGAGTGTTCGGGCATATGGTTTGAATGGCAAAATCGAGCAGTTGAGAAAGAAATGGAAAAGTGGGTTGAATATAACCAAAGACTCATAAATTAACTGAATGTCCATACTTAACATCTACTAATTAAAAGAATTTTTTACATTGATGATTGAGCTAATTTCATAAATTTAATCCCTTTAGTGTCCAAATTGGTTGAGTTAAGCATTATTGAAAAAGTATCTGGAACAAAACTAGAGAGTGGAGCTATAGAAGTGATTGAGGAAGCATAACAAAAGGATTTTTGTGTATGTTTTATATCCAAAAGCCCCCTAGTTTGATATCTGAAGGCTATTGTTTTTGATTTTGAGAAGGGGATAATAGCCTCTGCCTTAGTCATTCCCATTTACGTTGTACTAATTTTAGTGTTTCTCCTGAAAATACCAACTTGTATATGTCTGGTTTTGAAGTGTTTTTCCAAAAATCATATCCGTATTCTTTATTAAAATAATTCATAATAATAGTCATAACATTTCCATGAGTTCCTATAATAATAGTCTGTGTCTCATAATTATTTAGAAGTTCTTTTATTATAGGAATAGCTCGATTTTGGACGTCTCTTACTGATTCTCCGCCCGATAAGTTAAAATCAATATCTTCATAGGATTTTTTTATTGCCTGTTGTATTTCTTCTTCAGGTAATTTATAAGCGCCCTTTAATTGCCTTTCCCTTAATTCCTCAATTACCTTTACTTCTATATTTTGGGAATCGACAATTCCCTCGATTGTTTGAATTGATCTTGTATAAGGACTTGAGATTACCAGATCAATCTTCTGCTCATTCATTATTGCCGTTACTTTTTTTGCGTCTATTGCACCTTGGTTGGATAGTTTTCTCGTGCGTTCTTGACCGAAAACAAATGGTGATTCTGCGTGTCTTATCATATAGATGATGGTATCCATTATTCGATTCCTCTTCCCCCTTATTCAATAAACTTACACGTATCTTAATTTACTAAAAATTCCTTTTATAAGGAAATCATAGGCTCATCACCAAAAGTTGTGGATGACATTTGTTAAAACATATACTATATAAATAAGTTGATTGGAGTGGAGGCTGGGTGACTCCTTGGGGATCAGCGGCTCATCGGACGCCCCCAGGAAGCTTTGCTCTGTGCGAAAGCGTAGTGCTAACGTAGCGGCAGCAACAAAGCGCCCAGTCGGAACGGAAATCAACCACACGTTTTGGTGATGAACCAAATCATAACATAGTAAATTGTAATTTGGTAGACAAATGGTAATAGTGCATCGAAGGTTTATTTACAGTTATGGAATATGAGAAGCAAAGAAACGGGAATGGTGACAATCATTTAAGAAATAAACTAGGCAATCTATCTATTAGTTTGTTTAGATACTAGAGAGGAAAATACTAGCTCTTTCAGCACAAAGTCTAGTATAGTTATATGGGCATTATAAAAATGGCTGTATTTCAAATAAATATAGTTACTAACAAGAGAGTGTCTTAATATATGTATAAAAAGTGGTGGATTTTGTATTGAATGAGAAATATTCTAAAATAATCGGATTACTAGTTTATGGCTTAATTTTAAGTGGGATTATCGGTTTTATTTCTTCTGTTTTTTTAATATTAGTTAATGGCTTGGCAGATTTTTTATGGACTGACGTATCCAATACTTTAAAAGTACCCGCTATTTATACATTACTTTTATGTATTTTGGGTGGTGTTTTAGTAGGTGTTAGCAAGTATAAGTGGGGGGGCCTGCCTCAAACGGCTAATGAAGCTATTGTTGAATTAAAAACAACTCAAAGAATGAACTATTCAAATGTAGGTCTCAATTTTTTAATTGCTTTTTTAATTTTAATTTTTGGTGCAAGTGTTGGTCCTGCAGCAGCCATATTAAGTTCTGTTATTGCGTTATCAGTATGGCAGGCAGATAAAATGCGTTACTTTTATTTTTCCTACAATGAATGGAAAAAGGAATCTTGGTTAATTAGGCTAAAAAAATTTGCTTTACCTCATCATTACCTTATTCCCTATAATCCTGATCAGGCACCTAAAGAGAAAAAACTGCTTTTATTGAAGAAATTCTTATATATATTATTTATCATTAATGGCATAGTGACCTTTATGTTTTTTATTAAAATATCAGATCAACCTCCTTTTGTGACCAAGTTAGGCGAAACGAATTGGGGATTGGATGAATTGTTTCTTTTTATTCCTTTTGTGTTGTTCGGTATTTTGTTTAGTAAACTTTATGAACTAATGGAAAGAGCGATGAATAAAATCTTTTCTAAAATCAACAATAAAATTATTTTAAGTGCTGTTATCGGTGGTATTGGGATTGGTTTGATATCTTTAATCGCTCCTAAATTACTTTTTTCCGGTCAACTGTCTATGCAAGATTTACCTAGTTTAGTACCAACACTTTCGATGGCTACTTTAATTTTAGCTTCTGTTTTAAAACTGATTTTTATGGAGTTTTGTTTTAAGTCAGGTTGGGTTGGTGGAAATGTTTTACCAGTTATCTTCGCTTCCATTTTACAGGGCTATGCGATCGCGACTTTTTTCCCGCAACTAGATGTGCTTTTTATCGTAGCTGTTATAGGTGGTAGTGCTTCGATTGCTATTTTAAAGACACCTTTACTAGTAGGAATTTCTCTAATGCTATTTTTCCCAAAAGAGTTAGCCCCAGTTATATTAATTATTGTGTTTATATTTATTTTGTTAAGTAAAATGAATAAAAAATCACCGGATAAAATAGCTGCTTAATTTTAGTTGGAGACGCTGATTCTAACCAACTGAAGAGTGCTTCAAATCCTTTAGTATTAGGGTTTGAGGCGCTTTTCCTTTTTAAGAATACGTTTGACAAGGATAAAAAATGAAAAGACTCTACACATTTTCTGCACAAACAAAAAGATTTTTTTGATAATCCTTGTTGATCTTCAATTTTTCGCGCTCATCAACAAAAGTTGTGGATGACATTTGTTAAATCAACCACACGTTATGGTGATGAGCCATTATTCGGTGACAATTAAGGTGTTTAATTTAAAATAATTTCATTTTTTTAGAGCTCAATGTTCAAATTAATGTTACAGTTAGAAAGAAAATTTTATTAATGAGTAGGAGAACAAACATGATTGAAATAAAAACATCTCCATTAAGTGATGGAGAATTCAATAGAGGGGTATTTGCTACATGCGATATCCAAAAAGGAGAGCTTTTACATGAGGCACCTGTAATTGCTTATCCAAATGAAGAGCATCAATACATTGAGCAAACCTTGCTCGCTGATTACGCTTTTGAGTATGGAATAGGTCGTTCTGCGATTCTTCTTGGTTATGGAATGTTGTTTAATCATTCTTATGAACCAAATGCAACATATGAGATTAATTTTAAAAATCAAACATTTGACTTTTTTGCTTATAAAGATATAAAAGCTGGAGAAGAAATTCTAATCAATTATAATGGTGACGTTGATAACAAAGATGAACTGTGGTTTAATGAGGAATAAATCATGGTGATGAGTCGGCTACTTCAATAATTAATCATCTTTATATTGAATCCTGTAAGCATTGCTGCAAAACTCTCATATAATTAATATTACGAAACGCTTTAAATCCTTTAGTAGGGATTAAAGCGTTTTTTTTATCAACGTTTAGAAAACGAAATTGTCCGTGTTGTAGATAAATGAATAGTTCAATGATAGTCTGTCTTTTTCACAAAATTGCTGAACTTGTTTCTTTTTTTAGTTATTCCATAATAATAGGTTGTATTAGGCTCATCCTTAAAAATGACCATATAATGTCCGTGATAAAAATCTTTATTTATTAAGTGCTTTTGCTCAACATAATGTGATTCTTTAATTTTATCGTCTGTATATCTCTGCTCTTCTAAATATTTTGGAACATACTTATTAGCGATGTATTTTGTATATGGATTCCCGTTGTTTAGTACATAAATAAAATCTATTAGCATAGCAAAGACAATAACAGTGATTAGGGTACTAACTGTAATTAAAATCTTTTTTACTCATCTTACATCCCCCCTCATTATTGGTTTCTTCCAAAACTGTCCTTTTCTTTAAAACCTGAATAAAAAATCGTTTGTTAAATTGTAATATATTTATATATGTTAGTGTAGGGAAGTAGGTAAGTGTATCGTTTCTGCTTCAGTGGCTTTTCACCAAAAGTTGTGGATGACATTTTTTAAAATATATGCACTGTATATTAGTTGATTGGAGTGGAGACTGGGCGACTCCTTGGGGATCAGCGTCACAGATGAGACCCTGGAGCGAGCAACGCGAGTGAAGCGGCTCATCGGACGCCCCCAGGAAAGCGCCCAGTCGGAACGGAAATCAATTACACGTTATGGTGGTGAGCCATTACTTATGAAATATCGAAGAAACGTGAGAAGCGAGAATTTATAGAAAAAGAGTTATAATATAATAGGAAGAAACTCAATATAAAGAGAGATGAATTTTTAAATGAATGAACAATTAGCTGATTGGATAACGCGTTTTCAAAAGGAGAAAGATATAGAGGCCCTCGCAAACTTAAAAGACTATTGCTACTATATGGTCGAACCTTTAATTGAGGAATTTACAGAGAAATACGGTGAAGATGCTGGGGAATTATTACGTTTAAAATGGGATAAGCGTTTTTATTTTATTTTTACAAAGTATCAATTAAATGTTGGGCTTCCTTTAGATACTTTCGTAAAAAATACGTATCGTTTTTATTTTATGCAGGTTTTAAAAAAGGCTGGTTATTGAACTAAATAGTAGGGGAGTGTTTCGTTAGAACACTGCTATATAAAAAAACCCTTGTCTCGTGTAAGAACGAGTCAAGGGTTATTATTGTTTTATTGATACGTTATATCTTCTGCAAGGTGGGTAAATACTTCACCGATGATAGAGTCTTCGTCATAAACGGAAGAACCTGTATTTTCCTCAGGTTGGGCAAATGGAATTTGAGCGATGATACTTGACTGAAGCTCATCTGCTAATTTCTCTGCGCCACCTTGACCGAATAAATAGTTCTTTTCACCATTTGAGTTTTCGAAGTAAGCCATGTTTTCAACAACACCAAGAATCGTGTGTTTCGTATGTTGAGCCATCAGACCTGCACGAGAAGCAACATGAGAAGCTGCAAGGTGTGGTGTTGTTACAATAATTTCCTGCGCTTGTGGAATCATTGCTGCCATATCAATGGCTACATCTCCTGTACCAGGTGGTAAGTCAATAAGGAGATAATCTAATTCATCCCAATGTGTATTAACAAGGAAATTACGAATCCATTTGTTGAGCATTGGGCCACGCCACATGACAGGTTGGTTTTCGTTTGTGAAAAAACCCATCGACATGATTTTTACTCCATGACTTATTACCGGAATAGCAGTTTGGTCAATCATTGTTGGCTTTTGTTGAACCTTCATCATGGCAGGAATACTAAAGCCATAAATGTCAGCATCTAAAATCCCTACTCGTTTACCAAGGCGGGCAAGGGCTACTGCTAAATTAATCGTCACAGTAGATTTACCGACGCCACCTTTACCACTAGTAATGGCAATAAATTTGACACCAGAGTCGGGTAGAAGCATTGTAGGCATACCTTTAGCCGTAACATTTTGAGATTTTAAAGAAGCTGTTAAACTGCGACGTTCGTCATCTGTCATAGAACCAAATTGGATGGATACTTTTGATGCACCGATCGCTTGTAACGCTTCTTCAACATCTGCTTGAATTTTGGCTTTTAATGGACAACCTTGAATAGTCAAGACAAGATCCAGTGAGATATGTGTACCGTCAACTTGAATATTTCGTACCATATTCAAGTCAACGATGCTTTTATGAAGTTCTGGGTCATCGATTTTCTGCAAAGTTTTTAAAATGTGTTCGTTCGTTAGCATATCAGAATCCACCTTCCTATTTTAGGCCTTTGCCAAGCCCTTTTAAGAAGTGAGCGCCAAAATTTACAGCACGATTAACATCAGGATCGTTTAGCATTTTGAACAGCTTAAAAGCACTAACTTTTTCATCAGATTCAACAGCTTTGTTTGCTTCATCTAAGCCTGAATTTAAGCCTTCAATTAGCTTTGTTGTTGTTTCTGGATTCAGTTCGGTTAATGCTCCAGCAGCACCCATTAAGTTGTTGATGAGATTTGTAACGGGCTTGCGAGTTAATTGACCAAGTGCAATATGTGCAACATCTTCTTTTGCTTCAAGTAGCTTTGTAGCTGCTTCAAGTGCTCCAATATCATTTAATTCTGCCATGATCGAAAAGACTTGATTGACCATTTCTTCATTCTCAGAAAGAAGTTGTTTTAAATTGTCTAACTTTTCTTCCTTCAGTTGTTCTTCTGTTAGTTGTTGTTTTTTAATTGTTGTAATTGGCGCAGCCATGAAATCACTTCCTTTCGTTAGTTGTTGTTAAGTGAACGTAGCCAGGACGATCCCATTTACGTTGTACTTCAACACCATTTTGTGGATGGCGTTTTTTATAACGTGGGTTTGTTCTAGGAAGTGGCGTTTTTCCTTTTTGTTTCAATACTTCTACGCGTACTTTTGTTTGTTTATAAGCAGGTGTCGATGTATTGATGTCTGCAGCTGGACCCGTTAAGAAATTAATCGCTGAATCTTTGCTAACAGAGTTCATAGGTAAGAAAAGTTCATTTCCTTGTACGCGATCTGTCACTAGGGCATTTAATTTTAATGCGCCTTGAGGAGACACTAAACGAAGAAGAGCTCCATCTTCAATGCCACGTTCTTTTGCTAGCTCTGGTGATACTTCAACAAAAATTTCAGGTACTTTCGATTGAATACCTTTTGATTTGTTTGTCATATTACCTTCATGGAAGTGTTCAAGCATACGGCCATTGTTAATATGGCAATCATATTGCGCTTCATATTCAACCGGTCTGATCCAATCGTTTAAAGCAAAACGAGCTTTTTTGTCAGGGAAGTTAAAGCCATCCTCATATAGTAAAGGTGTGTCTTTACCATCATGGCTACCCCAACAGAAGCTACCCCAATTTTCTAATACATCATAGTTCGCTTGCGAGAAGAATGGAGCAAGACTGGCCATTTCAGCAAAGATTTCACTTGGGTGACTGTAATTCCAGTCAGCACCTAGGCGACGTGCTACTGCTTGAAGGATTTCCCAATCGGCTTTTGATTCACCGAGTGTTGGTAATACTTGATATAGTCGTTGCACACGACGCTCTGTATTCGTGAACGTACCTTCTTTTTCAAGAGAAGGTGCTGCTGGTAAAATAACATCTGCATATTGTGCTGTACGTGAAAGGAAGCAATCTTGTACAACAAAGAAATCTAATTGTGAAAGTACTTTATCTACATGGTTAGCATCGCAATCTACAAGTGCCATATCTTCCCCAACTAAATACATTGCTTTCATTTTACCTTCCATGATCGCATCTAACATGGCCATATTCGTACGACCTGGTTCAGGTTTGATTTTCACACCATATGCTTCTTCAAATTTCTTACGTGCTTCGTCGTCTATTACTTTTTGATTACCTGGTAATAGATTTGGTAGTGTACCCATATCACAAGCACCTTGAACATTGTTGTGACCACGAAGAGGGTAGGCACCTGCACCTGGACGACGATAGTTACCAGTAGCTAGAAGTAGGTTAGAAATTGCAGCTGATGTATAGGAGCCACCTGTATTTTGTGTAACACCCATACCCCAAAGTACACATGTACCGTCAGCATCACGAATCATTTCAGCAACATTTATCAACGTTTCTTTTGAAATGCCCGTTTCTTTTTCTGCATATTCGAGTGTGTATGTTTCAAGTACATCTTTAAAATCATCAAAGAAGTGCACGTTCTCTTTAATGAAGGCTTCATCATGCCAGCCTTGATCGATCATATATTTTGTAACGGCCATTAACCATACTTGGTCTGTTCCTTGTTTTGGGCGCATGAAAATATCAGAACGCTCAGCCATTTCATGTTTACGAACGTCGGCAACAATTAATTTTTGACCGTGTAACTTATGGGCACGTTTTACACGAGTAGCTAAAACAGGGTGACCTTCTGCAGGGTTTGCCCCAACAATAATAACAAGGCCAGCTTTTGCGATATCTTTGATCGTTCCAGCGTCGCCACCTATACCAACTGTGCGTAGTAGGCCATCAGTAGCTGGAGATTGACAATAGCGTGAGCAGTTATCAACGTCGTTTGTTTCGAATAATTGACGCGCCATTTTTTGAATTAAGTAGTTTTCTTCGTTTGTAATTTTTGAAGAAGAAATAAAGCCGACAGATCCAGAACCATATTCTTTTTGGATGCCACCTAGTTTAGTAGCAATTAAGTCAAGCGCTTCGTCCCATGAAGATTCAACAAATGCATCATTTTTACGAATTAATGGTTTTGTAATTCGTTCTTCAGAGTTGATGAAGTCCCAACCGAATTTCCCTTTTACACAAGTAGAAATAGCATTGACAGGACCGTCAGAAGGTTGCACTTTTAAAATTTTGCGGTCTTTTGTCCAAACTTCAAACGAACAACCTACTCCACAGAAAGTACAAACTGTTTTTGTTTTCTTCGTACGTTTACTACGCATAGCAGCCTCGACTTCAGAAACCGCAAAGATACCGCTATAGCCAGGTTCAACTTCCTTAATTAAATCAATCATCGGATCTAACGTATCTTGTTTAAGCCCAGTCATAAAACCAGCTTCGCCAAGCATTGATTTTTCCATTAAGGCGTTACATGGACAAACGGTAACACATTGACCACAACCTACACAGGAAGAATCGTTAATAGCTACGCCTTCATCCCAAATTACTTTTGGTCTATCAGCTTCCCAATCTAGCGATAACGTTTCGTTAACTTGTAGGTTTTGACACACTTCTACACATTGTCCACATGCAATACATTGGTTTGCATCATATCGATAGAATGGATGAGACATATCCACTTCATGTGGTTCCACTTTTGGTTGATAAGGATATTTTTGGTGTTCAATTTCCATTAATTCTGCAGTGTTGTGTAATGTACAATTCCCGTTGTTATTGTCACAAACGGTACAATACAGCAAATGGTTTTCTAGTAGACGGTCCATGGCTTCTGTTTGTGCTGCTTTCGCTTTCTCAGAAGTAAGTTGGATATCCATGCCGGCTACTGCTTTTGTTGAACAAGAACGAACTAATTGGCCGTTCACTTCAACGATACATGTATCACAAGTTTCGATAGGATCAACTGATGGTACATGACAAATTTGTGGATGGTCGATTCCGTGTTGATTAATGGTATCCAGTATTGTAGCTCCATCTGCTACATCGTACGATACGCCATTAATGTTAATTTTAGTCAAGGTGGGTTCCTCCTTTTGTTCTTTGATGACTTATATGACAACAGGTTAATACTTAGGATAAAACGGGAATAGAATTTCGAGTTGATTATTTTAGTTAAAGGTGTCTTGTTATACTTCTATTTCCCGATTTATCAAATTTCTACACCGTAGTAGATGAAGAATCCTTTATTACGAGGTGTCAGTGTTGTTATTGCTCAAAAAATAAAAAAAACCACCATGAAACGGCACGTATATTACATGCTGATTAGTCATGGTGGATAAAATTCTTAACAGGCCTTGCTAAAAACTCAATCTACTTTTATTTTTTATTCAATATAACAATAGAATGCAAATATTAAAACCCTCCATGCGAATAGTTCAACTTTATTAGTAGTAAACCATGACATAAGAATCAAAATACTTTAACTCCATTTATAATACCACTTATTATAGCCCTTTCAGTCAAAATGGACAATAATTATAATAAATTTATAATAAAATTTATTAATTGATAATAATTATCAACTAATATTTTCACTTTAATTTTTTTTCAAGTTGCTATATTATTAACAATCTGTAAGGGTGACCCCCGTGAGCATAGGAAAAAAGTTTAATTACGTTGGGAGAATCGTTAAAATGTCAAAAAAAGTACATGAGTTCAACGACATTATTCGAAAATTACGCAAAGATATATTTGGAAAGGGACCAGAGCGTATTCATACTGTTTTCGTCGAGAACATGGCTGTTTCAACTTTATATGGTAATATCACACCAACTGAAAAATTTATTGCAAGTACACCTGAAGGGTTAACAATGGTACACGCTGCACGTACAAGGATGATTCAAGATTTGTATACTAAAAGTCCTCCAGATGGCATGGAAGAATTGATGGGCTCTAAGTTACTCCATTTATTTTCGGATATCAAAATTGAAGAGGATTTTGCTATTTCTGTATTTGTTTTTGAAGATAATATTAGTGAATAAAGGGGATGCCTTATGGATAGAGCGGTAGCAAGAGAAATTATACGTGTTGAAGATCATCAAATCAAAGAAATGGAAGATACCGTTGTCACTGAATACGCTGTCACAGTTAAGATTAATCAGCAAGAATTTGTGACGATGGTTTGCACACCAGAGTATGTAGAAGATATGGTGATTGGCTATTTGGCTTCTGAACGAATCATTCGCAATAACGAAGATATTGAAGAAATTTGGCACCAAGAAAAAGAAGGTTTTGTGCATGTTAAAACAAAGCATGTGAATCCTTACTTTCAACAAATTCAAAATAAACGATACATTACATCTTGCTGTGGCATGAGTCGTCAAGGTTTTGTTTTTGCTAATGATGCATTAGTTTCTAAAAAAATGGAAGGTATTCATGTGCGTATTACAACAGATGATTGTTTTCGTTTAATGCGCGATATGCAAGATTCGGCTGAGATTTTCAAACAAACGGGTGGTGTTCATAATGCAGCGCTTTGTGATGTGAATGGTATTGTATTAAGTCGAATGGATATTGGGCGCCATAATGCATTAGATAAAATTTATGGACATTGTCTACGAAACAACATTAGCATGCAAGATAAAATTATCGTATTTAGCGGACGGATTTCATCTGAAATTTTACTGAAAGTCTCGAAGATTGGCTGTGAAATAGTATTATCTAAATCTGCTCCAACAGAATTAGCATTGCAATTAGCAGAGCAACTCGGTATTACAACGGTAGGTTTTATTCGTCAAAATACACTTAACATTTATACACACAAAGAGCGTATTCAATTACCTACAAATGATTGACTATAACTTCTTTCAGCAGATGTTTTTTGTACAAAAAACATCTGCTGCAGGTATAGATGTTTTTGTAACTTAAGTGCAACGTCAGTTACAGAAGTCTCCCACCTCCATAGGGTGAGATAAATGCAGGTTAAAATTATTTTCAGCAGGAGGCCCAAATATCCGCTGAAAGAAGCTAATGCCTCCGGCGGATGTCACAGAATCGAAAAGGAGTTCTTAGGGGATGTTAGCCTAAAACCATCGCATCCATGCGATAACGGCTAACTGACCTGCAGCGGTAATAACGCCACGTCCTGTGGCATTACCGAAATGACCGACATCGTGTCGGCCCTCGTGCAGGCCTAAGCACAAAGTCGATTCCGGACACAATTATGCCGAGGCATAATTGATCAAAATGAAAGAAGGAGATTACAATTACTAGTCTACAAGATCAACTACACAGACCATTAAGAGATTTAAGGATATCCGTGACAGACCGTTGTAATTTTCGTTGTCAATATTGCATGCCTGCAGAAGTATTTGGTCCAGATTATGCTTTCTTACCGTCCGATAAAGTATTGAGTTTTGAAGAAATCGAACGATTAGTAAAGATTTTCGTTTCATTAGGTGTGAGAAAAGTACGCATTACTGGCGGTGAGCCTTTACTACGTCGTGATCTGCCAAAATTAATTGAACGTATTCATCGTATAGTTGGAGTGGAGGAGATTGCCTTAACAACCAATGGTACTTTATTGAAAAAATATGCAAATGATTTAGCAAAAGCAGGATTATCACGAGTATCTATAAGTCTAGATTCATTAAATGAGGAACGTTTTTTCGAGATGAATGGTCATCGTGGAAAAGTGACAACGGTATTAGAAGGTATAGAAAAAGCGGCAGAAGCAGGCTTACAAGTAAAGATCAATATGGTTGTTCAAAAAGGAAAAAATGAACAGGATATTGTTTCGATGGCACAATTTTTCAAAGAGAAACAGCACATTCTTCGTTTTATTGAATATATGGATGTCGGTAATTCGAATGGTTGGCAACTAGATGAGGTTGTATCGAAGAAAGAAATTATTGACCAAGTTCATCAGTTTTCTCCTTTGCATCCTGTTGACCCTAATTATAAAGGGGAAGTGGCGACGCGTTATCAATATCAAGATGCTAAGGGCGAAATCGGCGTAATATCATCTGTAACAGATTCTTTCTGCTCAAATTGTTCGCGTGCTCGTATTTCTGCAGAAGGAAAACTTTATACGTGTTTATTTGCAACAGAGGGTACGAATCTACGAGAGTTGTTAAGGTCTGGAGCAGACGATGAAGCGATCACCCAATGCATTTCAAATGTTTGGGAAGATAGAAAAGATCGCTATTCCGATGAACGAAATGAACAGACAATGAAAAAACGGAAAAACTCAAAAATCGAAATGTCACACATCGGTGGTTAGACGAAATAGAGTGGTATTAGTTCGGATTGGCTATGTAAAAAAACAGAAAAAATCGGCACAATAATGCCGGATTTTTAACTTCATTCAGCAGAAAGCTACTGCCCTAGAAGGTGGTGATATGGATGCGTATGAGGTTTCTTTTCAGTGGGTGTCCAAGTACCTGTCGTTACGCTTTTGGTACAAAAGGCACCTGCTGAATGAAGATAAAGCCTCCGGCGGTTGTCACGGATTTTCAAAGGAATGAATGGTGCTAGCACAATTCAAAATCCGGACGCATTGTTTATCTGCGCGAAAGTGAAGCGGCAGCGGCAATTACGCCGAGGCGAAATTGATTTGATGTTTATTTATGCACAAAGGTGCCACTTTTTCCGCCTGTTTTTTCAACAAGGTATGTGTCTTTAATGACCATAGATTTGTCAACGGCTTTACACATATCATAAAAAGTCAGTGCGGCAATAGATACAGCAGTTAGAGCTTCCATTTCGACGCCTGTTTTACCACTACATTTTACTGTTGCTTGAATATGAAGTTCGTAGCCAACCTGTGCCTTTGTATAGTCAAATTGGAAATCGGTACCTTGTAACATGATCGGATGACACATAGGGATAATATCAGCTGTTTTTTTAGCGCCCATAATCCCGGCAATTTGCGCTACTTGCGTAGGGTCACCTTTTTTAATGCCTCCTTGTTGGATGGCTTGATAGACTTCATCGGATAAAGTGATCGTACTACGAGCAATGGCTGTGCGATTGGTGCTTGTTTTTTCAGAGATGTCGACCATTTTAGGACGACCTTCTTCGTTCCAGTGTGTAAAATTACTCATTATTAGACTTCCTTTCAAATGTTTGATGCCAATCTTGTTGAGAGTTGATATTGATAAATGTTGAGCTTTCTTCTTCAAATGGAACATAACATACTTGAAGTTGCTCTAACAAGACTTTCATACTTCGCTTGTTTTGTTGCACTAATTGATTTGCTATCGGTAAAGCACTGCGTCGATATAAAGCAGCAAGAGGTTGTAATCTTGAATCTTGTTTCGGAATAATAGCATCATAACGATCATCGATAAATGTAAGCATGGTTTGGATAAAATCTGCATGGATAAAAGGCATATCACTAGCTACGACAAAAAACCATTCGACATCGGGAAAATTAGTCATGATATTTTGCAGGGCAAACAGAGGTCCTTGATGAGGCTGTTTTTCAATGATCCATTGGACCTTTTCTTCTACAAACTTCGATTGCAAGCTAGCATTAGTAGCAATAATTAAAGGCTGTAGTTGATTTTTTTGTAAGGCTATGAGACTTTGCTTATATAGTGGCTGGCCAGCAAACAACTCAAACATTTTCGGTTGACCATATCGAGAAGATTGACCACCGGCTAAGACAACACCAGCTATTTTCATACACGATTCAGCTCACCGACAAAATGTTGCACAGTCGGAAGAATTAGTTTTGTCATGGCAAGTGTCACGGCATTGGTGGAACCTGGTAACAAATAGATGGCCGTTTTATCGCGACTCCCTGCTGTGGCACGACTAAACATGGCTTTTGGACCGATTTCTTCGTAGCTTAATGTTCGAAATAATTCACCAAATCCCATCATCTCTTTTTCGAAAAGAGGGAGAAGGGTGTCGTATGTTTGGTCTCTTGGAGTAAATCCTGTTCCACCTGTTACGATAATCGTATTGATGGTGTGATCAACGCACCATTTTTTTACATGATTTGCGATGTCAAGTGGTTCATCTTTTGATATTTGGTAGTCCACTAATTCAAATGAAGCTTCTTGAAGTAACGATTGAATACACTGGCCACCGCGATCATCTGCCTTTGTGCGTGTGTCACTCACAGTTAAAATGGCAGCTCGTATAGGAAGTTGATGATGTGTAGGATGCAAGGGTAAAGACCTCCTTTTATAGAGTAAGAAAGTGTGAAATTTTTCTATTTAAAATAGTGTCTAGGCATTCGTGCTAGTCGCTCGAGGTCGCTTCGGACTCGCCAAAGCTTGTCGCGGCTAAACGGGCTCGAATGCGCTTTTCTTATTATAAAGCTATAAATTAAAAGGTCAAACTAAAATTCATAGATAGAAAGGCAAAAACATTTATGCATAATAGATATTCTAGACAACAATTATTCAGCCCAATCGGAGAGAAAGGGCAGCAATTACTAAAACAAAAACATGTTCTAATCATAGGTGTTGGTGCATTGGGCAGTGCTAGCGCAGAGGCTCTAGTGAGGGCAGGCGTTGGGAAGTTGACGATTATTGATCGTGATTATGTAGAGTGGAGTAATTTACAAAGACAGCAACTATATACCGAACAAGATGCGCAAGAAAAAATTCCTAAAGTAATTGCTGCCAAAAAACGACTACAAAGTATAAACTCAGAGGTGGAAATCAACGAATATATTCTGGATGCAAGTTCAGAGCAATTAATAGCACTACTTGCAGATGTAGATGTCATGGTAGATGCAACAGATAACTTTGATATTCGTTTTATGATGAACGACCTTGCACAAAAATATCAAATTCCTTGGGTTTATGGTTCTTGTGTTGGTAGTTATGGCGCTACTTATACGATTGTGCCAGGTAAAACACCTTGTTTACATTGTTTGCTAGAGGCGATGCCTAATACAGGAATGACATGCGATACAGTTGGAATTATTAGTCCGACTGTTCAAATAGTAGCAGCTTATCAAGTAGCTGAGGTTTTCAAACTTTTAGTAGGGGATGAAGAAGCGGTTCGAAAAAGCTTTTTAACCTTTGATGTTTGGCAAAATCAACACTATGAAATAAATGTGGAAAAAATACGTAAAAGTGATTGTCCATCTTGTGGAAACAACCCCACATATCCGTATTTGTCCTACGAAAATCAAACAAAATTAGATATTTTATGTGGTCGCGATGCCATTCAAATTCGTCCACCTAAACCGATTCACTATAATCTTGATCAGCTTGCTGTCCAAATTCGTCCCTATGGCGATATTCAAAAAAATCCCTATTTACTTTCTTGCCAAGCGGAGGATTATCGACTGGTGATTTTCCAGGATGGACGTGTTGTTATTCATGGGATACAAGATGTACAAAAGGCTAAAACCATTTATTATCGTTTACTCGGATAAAGGAGTGTTCCAAATGTTAGAGAAAAGAAAACCAATAGCTGTAGGTGAAGCGGTTCAACGTGTTATGGAGTTTGCATTCCAAGAAAAAATAGAGATTGTTTCACTACAGCAAGCATATGGGCGTTTTTTAGCAGAAGACGTTGCAGCAGACCAAGATGTACCTGCTTTTGATCGTTCACCTTACGATGGTTATGCTATTCGTTCGGTCGATAGTCAAGAGGCAAGTTCAGAAAATCCAGTAACCTTTAAAGTAGTCGGAGAAATTGGCGCGGGCTATGTATTTGAGGAAGTAGTAGGTGCTAAAGAAGCGGTCCGCATTATGACAGGAGCACCTATCCCAAAAGGATGCGATGCAGTCGTTATGTTAGAATTAGCGCATACATTTGAAGAAGACAATCAAATGTATATGTCGATTAAACGCTCTTATGCAACAGGAACAAATATTTCATATCAGGGAGAGGACGTTCAAAAAAGCGCAATCCTTATCGAAAAAGGACAATCGATCAATCCAGGTGTTGTCGCATTACTTGCTACTTTTGGTTATGATCAAGTACCTGTATTTCGAAAGCCAATCGTAGGTGTCATTGCAACAGGAAGTGAATTACTAGAACCGAGTGAATCTTTACAGCCAGGGAAAATTCGTAATAGTAATGCATACATGATAATGGCCCAAATTGAACGTGCTGGGGCAACCGTTAAATATTTTGGTAAATTTAGTGATGACATAAATTTATGTATTGATGTTGTAGAGAAAGCGCTACAAGAAGTAGACATATTGATTACAACAGGAGGAGTATCAGTAGGTGATTATGATTACTTACCAGCCATTTATGAAGCCATTGACGCAAAAGTACTTTTTAATAAAGTAGCGATGCGACCAGGTAGTGTAACAACTGTTGCTGCTCGAAATGGTCAATTATTATTTGGACTTTCAGGTAATCCATCAGCTTGCTATGTAGGTTTTGAACTATTTACACGACCTATTATTCGAAAGGCATTGGGCCATAAGCAGCCACATCTACGTAGAGAGCAGGCTATTTTAGGTGCGGACTTTAAAAAACCGAATCCGTTTACCCGTTTTGTGCGTGCTAGTGTTTCTTATGAAAAAGGTCAATTAGTTGCAGTTCCTTCTGGTTTTGATAAATCTAGTGCTATTTCGTCTTTAGCGGAAGCCAATGCCTTTATTGTATTACCAGGTGGATCACGTGGATACGAAAAAGGCATGCAAGTAGCTGTCTTATTGTTAGAAGATTTGCAAGGAAGTGAGTGGCCTTGGGACAACATCGAAAAATCCTACAAATCGTAGGTTATCAAAATAGTGGGAAGACAACGGTAATGGAACAACTCATTACACAAGCTACGACTGAAGGCTTGCGTGTAGGAACAATCAAGCATCATGGACATGGTGGTATCCCTACGATAGAAAGTTCGAAAGACAGTGCTCGTCATGAAAAGGCTGGCGCAAGTGTAACGGCAGTTGAAGGAGAAGGTACTTTGCGCATGAGTATTCACCAAAGTAACTGGCAACTTGGTGATATACTAGCTATTTATGAGTCAATTGAAATGGATATCATTTTAATTGAAGGCTATAAAAATGAACACTATCCGAAGGTTGTTCTTTTGCGACAAGCGGAAGATCAATCCTTGCTACAAAAAGTAAGCAATATCGTCTGTGTTCTTTACTGGCCGACCTATCCACTGGATAAACCACTAGATTATCCAACTTTTTCAATTCATGAAAAAGCACAATATATAGAAGTTCTTATGCGAGAAATGAGGAGAAAATCATGAATACATCGTTGTTTGAAATCATCGATAAACCAATTGATGTTGAGGAAGTTAGACAAAAAGTAACAAGTAGAAACGCTGGTGCAATCACTGTTTTCATCGGAACAGTCCGTGAAATGACGAAAGAAAAGAAAACATTACATTTGGAATATCAAGCCTATCCACCTATGGCCATTAAAATGTTTGAACAAATTTCTAAAGAAATACAAGAGCGATGGCCAGAGGCGAAAATAGCCATTACGCATCGTGTTGGTCATTTAGAAATCTCGGATATTGCTGTAGTAATTGCGGTTTCATCACCCCATCGTAAAATGGCCTATGCAGCAAATGAATTTGCTATTGATCGTATTAAACAAATTGTGCCTATTTGGAAAAAAGAGTATTGGGAAGATGGAACCGAATGGATTGGCGATCAATTAGAAAATGTACCTTATCCAAAAGGAAACCCAACAATCAGTGAGGAGGATTTTGGTGATTAACATATTATTGTTTGCACACTTACAAGAAATCATCGGTGAGCCAAAATTAACTGTAGAGCTGTCAGACCGTACAGTTGGACAAATTAAAGCATGGATGGAAAGCCAATATCCACAAATTTCTTTGCAACATGTTATGACAGCGGTAAATGAGGAATTTGCAACCGATTCAACGGTTATAAAAACAGGGGACACAATCGCCTTTATTCCACCAATTAGTGGTGGGTAAAGAGTAAAGATGTAGCTTGGTAATTGATAATATAGTCTGATGAAAATTATCTTTCTTCTAGAGATTTCTTAGAGGTAAGATAATTTTTTTGTTGGATATTCATGTGAATTCGACTGTGAGGATTGTAAATTTTTGTACTTAAAATTAACGAAGCAGGTTATTAAAACAAGAAAATAGGATGAAAAGTTAGTAAAATAGTGGTAAAGATCAAGGGGGGGATAGTATGGCTGAAAAGATTTTATTTTTTATTTTAATGATGCCCATTTATGGTTTAGTAATTTGGTCTTATTTTTATCCTGAAGAAAGTCTGTTGTTCGGGAAAAGATGGATGTACAAAGAAGAACCCCAGTTATCGAATGAAGTGATCCGTTATACTAAATTTGCCTCAAAGGTCGTTATGATTGGATTACCCATCGTTGTCATTAGTTTCATCTTTGATATTTATTTTCTTAGATTTACGTTAGTGGTAATTCCTTTAGTAATCGCATTTGGCGCACTTAAAATATTCACAGATGAAAAAGATTCCTAAAATAGTGCAACTAGTTCTGACACATTAAATAAGAGCATGTTTTGGATCTTTTCAAAACATGCTCTTTTGCTACAAAGATACAGTTGTATTGTTATGCTTTCAATAGATGGACGCTCAGAAGCATAAGGAAGGAAATACCTATCATACAAATCACCCATGACCAAGCGAGTGACATATTACCCGATTCAATCGCCATATAAATAGCAAGTGGCGTTGTTTGCGTTTTGCCTGGAAGGTTTCCCGCAAACATTAAGGTTGCCCCAAATTCACCTAAAGCTCGTGTAAAACTTAAAATTCCACCTGCCACAATCGCTTTTAATGCAAGAGGAATAGAAATGAAGAAAAAGACTTGCCATTCGTTAGCACCATCAACACGTGCGGCGTTCTCGATATCCTCATCAACAGCTTCGAATCCAGTTTTTGCCGATTGATACATTAAAGGAAATGCAACAACAGTAGAGGCGATAACTGCCGCCCACCATGTGAACATAACGGGTTGGTTGAAAAGCCATGTAATCAAGCTACCTAACACGCTGTTTTTGCCGAAAATAATAATCAGAAGGAAGCCTACTACCGTAGGAGGTAATACCAATGGTAAAAGCAGTACCGTTTCAAGAAATAATTTCCCTTTGAAATTGCGTTTTGCCATCCACTTACCAAATAGAATACCTGCTACTATAACAATGATTCCTGACACAAATGCAATTTCAATAGAAAGTTTAAGGGGTGACCAGAAATCGGTACTCATCAATTAATGAGCTCCTTGAAAGCCGTATTTTTTAAATACTTTCATCGCATTATCGCTTTGTAAATAGTTATAAAAATCTTCGGCTTCTTTAGCATGCTTACTATCTTTGATAACACCTACAGGATAAATAATAGGTGTATGTGTATCACCTTGTGCTGTAGCAACAACATCCACTTTATCTGAAACAAGGGCATCTGTTTTATATACCATACCTGCATCAACATTTTCAGTTTCTGTATAAGTAAGTACTTGTCGTACGTCTTTTGTATACACAACTTTTGATGCTACATCTTCCCAAAGTTTCATATTTGTCAATGTTTCTACACCGTACTTGCCAGCAGGAACCGATTCTGGTGTACCAACGGCAATCTTATCAGCCTTCGTTAAATCTTCAAAAGATTGAATGTGTTTTTCATTTTTCTTAGGAACGATTAATACTAATTCGTTAGCTAAAAGGTCCGTTCCTTGTTGTTGGTCGATTAAACCGTTTTTTACTAGTTCATCAAATTTATCTTCTGCTGCTGAAAAGAAAAGATCTACAGGAGCACCTTTTACAATTTGTTGCTGTAATGCTCCAGAGCCACCAAAGTTATAGATGATTCTAATATTATCATGTTCTTTTTCATAGGTTTTTTGAAGTTCTTCTAATGACTCTTGTAAACTAGCCGCTGCGGAAATTGTTATTTCAACAGGTTCGTTTGTTGTTTTGTTGTTACTACCTTGACTACCACAACCTGTTAAAATACCAACAAGTAGTAACGATGAAGCGAATAAACTATAGAACTTTTTCACTTTGAATATACTCCTTATATAACTCGTTATAACAAGACATAACTAATTATAATTAGTTATGTCTAAAAAAGAAATACCTAATTGCTAGAAACGTTCAAGATGTTAAAAAAAGCATAAATACGTTACTATGGTATCAATAGAAGCATAGAAGGAGATTTTTACATGTCACATGAACATTCCTATACGATTGAAGAGGTTGCACAATTATTAAAGGTTTCCAAATTAACGATCTATGATTTGGTGAAAAAGGGAGATTTACCTGTTTTTCGTGTAGGTCGACAAATGCGTGTGGACCGAACAGATTTACAAATATATATACAAAAGAGCAAAACGGGAGTCACTCCTACTTCGTCTACTGCACCGACTACCCTTACGATAAAGAATAAAAAAATTATTATTAGTGGACAAGATTTAGTATTAGACTTATTAGGAAAATATATTGAGAAAAAACAATCCAATAAAGTATTACGCTCCCATGAAGGTAGCTTTAATGGTGTCATGGCGATGTATAATGGAGAATGTGATATTGCGAGTTTACATTTGTACGACGGTGATACAGGGGATTACAATACGACTTATTTGAAAAAGATTTTTGTGAGTCACGCCTATGTTCTCATCAATCTAATTTCACGCCGAGCAGGCTTTTATGTTCCAAAAGGAAATCCCTTGCAAATTCAATCATTTGATGATTTTAAGACCAAATCACTAAAACTGATTAACCGTGAAAAAGGCTCAGGTGCTCGAACTTTATTAGATGAACAATTACGAGTTCACCACATAGCTCCATCCTCTATTGAAGGATATAACGAAGAGGAAATGAGCCATATCGATGTGGCTTCTGCTGTGGCAAATGGGAATGCAGATATTGGCATAGGCATTGAAAAAATATCTAAACTCATAGAGGTTGATTTTATACCACTTATTAGAGAACGTTATGATATTGTGCTATTAAAAACGCCTGAAAACCAACAACTGATTGAATCGGTGAAAGAGATTTTAACGTCACCCGATTTCCAATCAGAAGTAGCCGCACTAGGTGATTATGACGTCACTCAAATGGGACAAATTATTTATGAAACACTTTAATGAAGTATGACTCTTCGGCAAAGCGAGGGGGTGATTTCCGTTGCGACTGGGCGCTTTCTTGGGGGCGTCCGATGAGCCGCTTCGCTTCGCTCCAGGGTCTCAGGCCAATACGATGTTGGTCACGAAGGCGTTATCACAGGACGTGATGATTTTAGCCTTCGTTTCTCTATTCGCTAAATCCCCAAGGAGTCGCCCAGTCTCCACTCCAATCAACCGCGATAAAAGGATTTTTTTGTTGCTATTTTACTAATATATCCCTTTTTAACTGCCCCTAGCGGAAATCAGAGCCTTCCAATTAATTAGTATGGGTAGAATTGATTGATACACCTGATATTACATAAATAAATTTCAGAACCAGCTACTATAAAATTACAGTTACAATAGACGAATTTGGACACTCTTATTTTAGGAGTGTCTTTATTTAAATATTTTTTTAGATTCTATTATTAGCAAGCGTGAAATTTAATCTGTTACTGCTATTATTTCTCTGAATATAATGTAAAAATTTAACACGCGATATATAATAGATATACTTATAAGGTACAAATACACAAGGGAATCTTAGGTGATCGTTTATGAAATTTAAAAAACGTTTAGGTTTGTATTTCTCAGCTTTGTTAGTCGTATTACTTGTAGGAATTGTTTTGAAAAATGTATTCATAAAAGAAGCAACGGTTAATCCGATAGTAGAAAAAGAGGATGGAACAAAACAGCTTGTTTTCGATACAAAGTTAACAAGATTAGACGAATCAACAACAACACTTAAAGAATACAATGGAAAGGTCCTAATCGTTAACTTTTGGGCATCTTGGTGTGAGCCATGTCAAGAAGAAGCTCCTGATTTAAGGGATTTTTATAACAATAAACCTGAAAATGTTGAGCTGTTAGCAATCAATGCTACTTCACATGATAGTCGTGAAAATGTAATGAAGTTCCAAGAATCATACAATTTAAGTTTCCCTATATTTCTTGATTTAGATAATACACTTCAAAAATCATTTGAAGTATTGGCTTACCCAACAACTTTTATATTTGATTCTAAAGGTATATTAAAGTACACAATAAAAGGACAGATTAATCAACAAGAATTAAATAAGTATATTGATCAACTCTACTAATCTGTAAACGCAGTTCCTTTAGATGAGAGCACTTTTCTGTTTTAAAGATGAAATTATGAATAATCACGCAAGGAAAAAGGGGGATTATTATGTATCAGACTTTAAATGATTTTTTTAAGTCTTGGGAGTTTGAAGCCAATTGTACACAGAAATTATTGAATAATCTAACTGATGAATCACTAAAACAGGAAATTACGTCTGAAAATTGGACTTTAGGACGTATTGCTTGGCATACTGTTACTGCAATTCGCATCATTACTTCAAATACAAGTGTAACATTTGATGCTCCAACTAAAGATTATCCGGTTCCTACTTCAGCACAATTTATTGCAGATAGCTATTCTCAAGTCAATAATGCGTTTGTGCAAGCAGTAAAAACCAATTGGACTGATCAAACTCTTCAAGAGCACATTGAATTTTTCGGTCAAGAAATGGAAATTGGTACACTTTTAATGTTTTTAATTCAACATCAGAATCATCATCGAGGACAAATGACAGTTCTTATGCGACAGGCGGGATTAACTGTCCCAGGCATTTATGGTCCAGCTAAAGAGGAATGGGGAAATTTTGGGATGGAAGCTCCGGAAATGTAAAATTAATTAAGGTGAGGATATTGTGAAAATAGCTGTACTATCAGATATTCATGGAAATAAAGATGCGTTAAAAGCAGTGTTAGAGGATATAAAATATAGAAATATCGAGAGGGTTTATAATTTAGGTGATACTCTTTATGGACCATTATTTCCGTTAGAAACATATGAAATGATAAAGAGTACAGATATTAAAGGTGTAAGTGGAAATTGTGATCGGATACTATTACAGTCTTCATCGGAAAATCCAACTATTCAATATGTATTAGATATGCTCACGGAAGAACATAAAAGCTGGTTATTAAACCTGCCATTTTCAATTCAGACAGATGATTTTTACTTTTGTCATGCTTCACCTGAAAATGATGAGCTTTATATGTTGAATGAAATTACGCCAAATGGTGTTACTTTAAAACAAACAGAGGAAATAATGAAATTAGTAAAAGACATCCCACAACATATTATTTTTTGTGGTCACTCCCATTTACCGACGATTGTTTATTTACCTAATAACAAAATCATTATTAATCCGGGGAGTGTCGGTTTGCCTGCTTATGAAGAAGAAGAACCGTTCTATTATAAGATTGAATCAGGCACACCATTTGCGAATTATACAGTTGTAGAAAAAAGGAATGATGAATGGATTATAGAGCAGTTAAGCGTTCCTTATGATACTACGGAAGTTATTAAACAAAGTGAAGACCAAAATAGACCTGATTGGGCCAGAGCATTAAAATGTGGAAGAGTAAAATAGAAGAGCAAAAGGATTTGTTGAAAAAACATAAAAACAAGTCCTTTATTTTATGATCTAAAATCTATCGTGGACTTTGTCTTTTATTGCAATCACCTTTAGTAGGTTCTTCTTTTGGATAAATAAAATAACAGAGGCTTTCCGATAAATCTTAGGAAAGCCTCTGAGTATATTATAGTTCTTCCTGGAAATAAATTTTATAAAACTTTCGATTTGTCGCTTCATCGTAGCCTACTTCAATGAGTTCATCCACTTGCTCAATATCCTGTACGTTCACCTGAATTTCAATATTGGAATCGAGTTTAATTTTACGTTTATATTTCTTTTCAGCCTTTTCAAGTGCACTCTCAGAAATAACGGTTTCATAAGGTTTTACCGAATTTATGATGATATCTTTTTGTGTTGGCTCAGCATTTTCAAATACCGTTTCAATATAATCGTTTACTTGGAATTCATCTTCATTTCTAAAATAATCAAGCGTTTTGTTCAAAAGCCCCAATTTTTCAGTATTCGTGAAGCTCTCTTCTTTTAAAATATATTTTTTACATTCTGTTAGCGCTAAATTCGTTTTATAATAATGTTCATCCGCTGCTTTAATCTTTAAAAATCGTTCTTGCCAATAAACAATATCTTCTTTTCTTTTTGTTTTTATAAAGACAGCAGGTGCCTCATCCGTCCCCATATCTACGATGATGGCCATATTATTGATCTTCTTGACATTAATTCCGTCAATGCCATTGACCACCATTTTGTTTTGATCGCTTTTTACATCTAAAAACATTTCTTTTTCATCAATTTTAACAATGGCAATTATTTTTTTAACTTCTGTAGACAGAAAACAATTGTCAAATAATCCAATAAACAATTCGCCATTTTTAATGTTAGGATGTTGAGATACACTATGTAAGTGTGTAGCGATGTTTTTTGATTGCTCAAGGAAATTATTCTCCTCATCAAAAATAGCCCTCACATATGTGTATACCTCATTTAATCCAATATCTGTTTCATGAAAAAATTCGTATTGCTGCTCTAAATCGATTTTACTAAATGCTAGCTGTGTAAAAGCTGCCTCTAGCATAACCTCTGGCTGCGAAAATGACTCCTCGCCTAACACGAGTGTATCCCCAATAAAATGTATAATATATTGTGCTAACTTACTATCACTTACTTCTAGCATGTTTTTCACCTTCTAAAAATTCATTGTAGATACTATACCATATCACATCCCTCACAACATTTCATAATATTTTTTAGTTCAAAAGATTAGTAATTTTTGTCGGTCAATAATGTAGAAGAATTATAGCGTACGGTTTTTTGTTTAAGTGCTATGAAGCCAATGATTGTAGGCTAATTGTCGTAAATTGACATTGCTTGTAGCTGGAGTATACTGGAATTAAACGGAAGGTGTATCGAAAGGAAATCCACAATAGAAGAGGGTCATTATATGCAATATAACATTAAACCCATAGCTGCAGTAAGCAATAGTCGAAAGATGATTGAAGATGACAATTGGGGTGGCATTATTTCTACTATTGAATTGACAAAGGATATGCAAGAATCTTCTTTAAAAGGAATTGATGATTTTTCTCATTTAGAAATTATATTTTATTTTGACAAAGTTTCAGATGAGAAAATCCAATATGAAGCGAGACATCCTAGAAATAATAAGGACTATCCAGAAGTCGGTATTTTTGCACAGAGAGGTAAAAATAGACCTAATAAAATAGGTTTAACGGTTGTGGAATTACTAGAATTGAAGGATAGAACATTAATCGTTAAAGGCTTAGACGCTATTGATGGAACACCTATTATAGATATAAAACCAGTAATGAAAGAGTTTTTACCAAAAGGTGAAATAAAACAACCATATTGGGCAACAGAGTTAATGAAGAATTATTGGGAGTAGTATATTTACAACAGCAGATATTGGTTTACCTAAAATTATCGCTGTTGTTCATCCTGATAACGTGGCATCTATCCGAATTTTAGATAAGCTCGGAATGAACTATGAATATACGTATAACAATCTAAATCTAGAATGAAAGGATTTTTAAGGGCTACTGCAGAATGATAGTGATAATATGTCACAATATGCTGCAGCTGCAAGAGCAGAAGACTTATCTGGCTTACCATTCACTTATACATGTAGTGGCCAATTAGATCCTTTCCGAGATGAAACTTTACAATATGTAACGAAGCTATGTCAGGCTGGCGTTGATGTTGAATTCCATTTGTATCCGAGCTGTTATCATGCCTTTGAAAGCATCGTTCCAGAAGCGGCAGTTAGTAAAAGAGCAATTGCCGAATATGTTGAGGCAGCTAAATATGTTTTAAATCGTCATGTAACAGTTCACTTATAGTCTAAGTAATATAAAATCCGCTAGGCAGGAAAAGTCTGGCGGATTTTTATTCGTCTATTTTTCCATTGAGTTTAGATACAAAGATCGTGGATTGAAACTAAAGTTAAATTACTCTACATAGGGAATATGTCTAAGAAGTTTAGATAAATATGAATGTTGAGCCAATAATATATACCTTTTAGCCTTCGTGCAATTGGTACGTAATAATCAAAAATTAAAAATATAATTGTCAGAAAAAAATACCAACATTATAATAGTGACAATAAAACAAACTATATGAGGTGAGTTAATGGAAAAAGCAGCTAGTTATGATTTTCTTAATTCATACCAAAAATTGCAGCAGGAACGACTCATCAATCGAAAAGAAGAGTATTTAGAGGTGCTGGAAAAAACAAAGGCTAAAGGTGAAATATTAGAGTTTGAAAGCATAATAGGGGAGGCGTCTAAGTGACGTCTTTTTCTTTTGGAGTTAAATGAAAAGGGTGAAGAAAGCCAGTATCTCGAAATGGCTAACAATGCTGCTGTTCGTAGGATGCTCTGTATTAAAGTGAAAGGCCGATTTGATGGTAGCGAAAAACGGCAAGGGATGGTTGCTCAGCTCTTTACAACGGCCAATAATAAAACTAGGGCTACGTTAGGGTAGATTATGACAATAACTGTATTGTATTCCATTTGTGATATAATGAAATAAGTAACATTCAATTATGTTGATGGACAAGGAGATCTACTATGACTACAAATTATAAAAAAATTGCAGTGGCAATTGACTTTTCAGAACAATCATTAAAAGCATTGGAACAAGCTATTGAATTAACTTTACAGTATGATGCCGCTTTAGAATTAGTTAACGTTATTGATACAAAGTCCTTTGGGGCAATTTCAGCCTATGATTTAAAATACGCTGAGGAATTGAAAAACGACAACTCAAATAAAATGGAAGAGCTAAAAAAGAAAGTTTTAGCAGCAGGAGTAAAAGAGGTAGGAGCAGTTGTAGTAACTGGTTCTCCGAAAGGGATTTTAACTGAACTACCTGGTGTTAGCTTAATCGTATGTGGCGCAACAGGGTTGAATCGGATGGAGAAAATGGTACTAGGCTCAGTTGCAGAGAGAATCGTCCGACACGCTAAATGCGATGTTCTAATTGTTCGTTAATAAGTTAATAAAAAGGGTGTACACTTAAGATATAAGATTTCTTTAATTGAAATGGCATTCCAAGTAAAAAGAAATCTGCATGCATTCCTATAGGAAGCAGGCAGATTTCTTTTTTATAGACTTTGAAGATAGATGTTTAATTATTGTCCAGGTGTTGCTGCGTTATCGATAATGTCTTGTGGAATGTCGATTGTTTTTAGGTGATTGAATTCAGTATAAGTCACAACTGATTTTGTTGAAGTTGAGATTTCTTGATCTTCAACTTTCATTTTTAAATCAAAATTCATATCCATTTTTTCTGTATCGAAAGTTTCTTTATCGATTTGTAGAACATAGTTTATTTTATCGATTGTTATGTTATCAAGTGGATTTTCTTCAAGACCAAGGTCTTTCATTGACTTTTGCATTTCAGAATCGATAAGTTCTTTAAATTTATCACCTTTTGCGTCTAAAGTTAAAATATATGCATCATCATTTTGCTCGAATTTGAAATCACCAATAAACTCTTTAAGCTGTTCTAATTGTTCTTTAGCGTTTGCAGATGATGCAGTTTGCTCTAAAATTGCATCAAACTGTTCGCTTGGTAATTTAAACCAGCTTTCAGTTGTTGGATCCTTCATGAAAAAGCCTTGTTCCTTCTTCATGTACATATCGATCGGCATATCCATAGTTTTTTTATCTTCACTAGCCATATCAGGCACTGTCATTGATCCTGTAATGTGCGCAGCAAGTGGATCAGAAATTACATCCATCTCCATTTTTGAATCCATGGCAATCTCCATAGCTTGATCACCTGATCCAGCTTTTGTTTTTTGAGACATCTCCATTGTTGCACTTACGCTTTTAATGTCAGCTTGGCGTTCTACCGCTTTGTCATATACTTGCTCTAAAGTGAGATCACTTTTTTTAGATGTGTCTTTCGTTGGGGTAGCGCTACTGTTACAAGCTGCTAGTGTTAGTGCTAGTGCTCCAACACTTAAAACTTTAAAAACTTTCTTCATTAATTTCATCTCCTATTCTTAATAAAAAACAATATCTATTAGTATACATTACTATAAAAGGAAAAGTTTCGTTATTTTGAAAAAAATACTATTATAATATTAAAATAATAGTAAATACCCAATGTATACCTTTATTAATATGGCCTTCTTGCACACTAAGTACAAGAAAAAATAGTACATGAATAATAGTGTTGTTTTAAAAATTCATTTAGTTTTGTATCACAATAGTGCTGATACAAATCGCTAGTAGATTAGTTTCTTGCTATAGGTATCAAATGATTTGAAATAGGTGAGTTCAGTTTGTAGTGTTGATCCAGTGTTCGAGGCTTAATTGCTTGTAGAGTAGGAGATATTGTTCATTTAATGAAAATACTATTTTTCAGAAAAGAAAAAGCCGAGAAAATGATAGCATTTTCTCGACTTTTTTTATCAGTTATAGCCCCAGATCATTGCGAATAATGTACCTAGGATAGTAACAATACCTACGAATACTGCATATAAAATCGTTGTATATAACGTTTTCTTATCTTCAGATTCACCGATGTGCATGAATAATACTAATTGTACAGTTGCTTGTGCAATAGCAGTCACTAGTAAAATACCAAATGCCATGTTAAATGACATATCAAATTTAACAACAGATAAAGCTACAATTGTTAGTAATAGTGAGAAGCCGAAGCCCATCACATGTTGTTTTGGGAATAAATCCTTCATCAGCTAATCAGTCCTTTCAAGTAGACGAAGCTGAAGATGAAAATCCAAACAACGTCTAGGAAGTGCCAGTACAGTGAGAAGATAAACGCTTTGTTAGCCGTTTGTGGGTTTAAACCACGTTTTGCTACTTGGATTAAAATTGCAACGCCCCAGAAGAAACCAAATGTTACGTGGGCGCCGTGCGTACCAAGTAAAGTCATTAATGCAGATAAGAATGCGCTAGTTTGAATTGTAGCACCTTCATGAACATAAGTGACAAACTCATCAATCTCAATGCCTAAGAAGCCAAGACCTAAAATAAGCGTGATGATGAAAAATGTCATCATAGCTTTTTTATTGCCAAGGCGCATTGCATGAACACCAAGACCAATTGTGAAACTACTTGATAATAATAAGAATGTTTCCCATAATACTGGAGTTAATTCAAAAATTTCTGTGCCAGTTGGGCCGCTACCAGTACGTGTTTCAAGTGTGAAATACACTGTAAATAGTGTGGCGAATAACATGATTTCGGCACCAAGGAAAATCCAGAAACCAAAGATTTTCAGGCGATTTTCCTCTGTACTATATTCTAATGGAAGTGAAGAATCGATTTTCATTTTATTTATCACCTCTCAAGCTTTTTTCAGTTGCCATAACTTCTTCAACTGAAATGTAACGACCATGATCGTCTTCAAATGAACGATGTATCATAAAGCCAAATACACAAAGCATACTAATGATGGCTGGAGTCCATAGACTAAATACAGCGAAGAATGCTGCAAGGAAGAAGAATCCACTCATCCAGAAAGGTGCGCCAGTGTTGTTAGGCATATGAATTTTTTCGATCTTACCTGCTGTAATATCACGACCTTCTTTTTTAGCGAACCAGAATTCGTCTAAACGTGAAACAGTCGGAACTACTGCAAAGTTGTATTCAGGAACTGGAGAATGAGTAGCCCATTCTAACGAACGACCATCCCAAACATCTGCTTTTTCGTTGCGTGGCATATGTTTCCAGCTGTAGTAAATGTTATAAACAATTAACGCGAAGCCGACAGCAAGACCAAGTGCACCGATGAACGATACCATGCTCAATGGACCATATCCAGTTGACTCAGAGTAAGTGTACATACGACGAGCGTAACCATCTAAACCTAAAATAAATAGAGGGAAGAAAGCTACGTTGAAGCTAATTGCGATAAACCAGAAACCAGCTTTCCCTAGTTTTTCATTCAATCTGAAACCGAACATTTTTGGCCACCAGTAATGGTAACCTGCAAGTACACCGAATACTGTACCTGGAATTAATACATAGTGGAAGTGGGCAACTAAGAACATCGTATTATGATATTGATAGTCAGCACTTGACATTGCTAGCATTACCCCTGTAACCCCACCAATTGTAAAGATTGGAATAAATCCAAGTGCATAAAGCATCGGAGTTGTAAATTGAATTTTACCGTGCCTCATTGTGAGCAACCAGTTAAATATTTTAACCCCTGTTGGAACAGCGATCGCCATTGTTGTAATAGAGAAGAAGCTGTTTACCATAACGCCGTGACCCATTGTATAGAAGTGGTGGGCCCATACTAAGAATGATAGTAACGAAATAACAACCATACTCATAACCATTGATTTATAGCCGTATAAGTTTTTACGTGCAAATGTCGCAATGATTTCTGAGAAGATACCGAAAGCAGGTAGGATAACGATATAAACTTCAGGATGTCCCCAAACCCAGAATAGGTTGGCCCAAAGCATGTCCATACCACCATTTTGCATGGCAAAGAATTGTGTACCGAATTGACGGTCAAACATCATTAATGCAAGCGCTACAGTTAACACTGGGAACGCGAATACGATAATAACGTTTGTGATTAAAATTGACCAACTAAACATTGGCATTTTCATTAATGTCATACCAGGTGCACGCATTTTAATGATTGTCGTGATGAAGTTAACACCAGTCAGTAACGTACCAATCCCTGATAATTGTAAAGCTAAAGAATAGTAGTTGTTCCCAACAGTCGGACTAAATTCTGTCCCAGCTAGAGGGAAGTAGGCTGTCCAACCAGAATCTGGTGAACCACCGATGATAAATGATAGGTTTAATAAGCCACAACCAGCAGCAAATAACCAGAAGCTGACTGCATTCAGACGTGGGAAGGCAACGTCACGTGCACCAATTTGCAGTGGGATAACAATGTTCATTAAACCAATTACGAATGGCATTGCCATGAATAAAATCATGACTATACCGTGTGTTGTGAAAATCTCATTATAGTGTTGTGCATCAAGAAGTCCATTATCAGGAACTGCAGTTTGTGCACGCATTAACAATGCATCGATACCACCGCGGAATAGCATCAAAAGTGCTGTGGCGATATACATAATACCGATTTTTTTATGGTCAACAGTAGATAGCCAGTTTTTGTAGAAATAGCCCCATTTTTTGAAATAAGTAAGGCCAACTGCGATAACCACTGCTCCAACTATGATACTAATAGCTGCTCCCAAAATCATCGGTTCTTTTAGTGGATGGAAAATTTCTTCCATGCTCATTGGATGCGCTCCTTTCAAGTATAAAAATTAATGTGAATGTGTTTCTTCAGATTTTTCTTGTGAATGATCCTCATGATTCATTTCAGAGTGATCCATGTCACTGTGATCCATATTGCCCTTCTTCATGTGTTCACTGTGTTCCATTGGAGCAGGGCTAAATTCTAAGTGTGTAGATGAATAGCTTGAACGACCAACGTGTTCAGCAGCTAATAGTTCATCAAATTTTTCTTCTGTTAATGGTTTTTCGTTTGCTTTTACATCGGCAGCCCATTTGTCGAAGTCTGCTTGTGTCATCGTTTGCGCTTCAAATTCCATTTCAGCAAAACCACGACCACTAAAGTTAGAGTTACGACCCATGAATGAGCCAATCTCATCTGCAGCAAGGTGAATAGTTGTTAACATGTCACTCATCGCATATTTTTGACCAGCTAACTGAGGAATCCAGAAACTTGTGATTGGTCCGAATGAGTAAAGTTTGAACTCAATTGGACGGTCAATTGGCATATTTACATAGTTCACAGTTTCGATCCCTTGCTCTGGGTAGCTAAAGTGCCATTTCCAGTTAGAAGATGATGCGTAAATAACAAGTGGCTCTTTATTGTCATACCCTTCTGGTTGAGACTCTACTGTACTTGTTGTTTTTACAGTAACAACAGCTAAGAATGCTACGATGATAATCGGAATAACTGTCCATGTAATTTCAAGTAGATGACTACCCTCTTCGTGAGGAGGCTCGTAATCGGCTGGTGCCTTTGAAGCACGGTATTTAGTTAGCATAAATGCTAAAAGCACATACACGACTAGTAATATAAAGGCCATTGTAATAATGGATAAAATAATTGTGTCTGATAATGTTTTGGCATTCGGTCCTTTTGTATCAAAGACTGTTAATGGTTCACAGCCAGTAAGAATTGCTAACGCACCAAATGCAATAAACATTAAGCTTAACTTTTTCTTCATGTTTGACTCCTTTCTATAAAACGGCTATTCATAAATTGCATGTGTTTGAATATAGATTTCGAATTTACAAATAGTGGGTAATAAGGTCACCTCTTTTAAGTAGTTGTACCAATCGAATAATCAGAAATACTTACAATGATATGGTTCAATATGAAACATTGAATCTAGTATTTGATTGGTCTAGTGCAAGCGTTCGCAAAGTTATTAATCTGTGCAACGATTTTTAGACTATGTTGTCAAAATCGAGAGACACAAATGTTGATGTTTGCAACAGTGATTATACGCCTCGTTTCGAAGAAAAAAAATTATTTTGTTATTGAATTAATAGCAAACAGGGGATGAATATGAACATTTTTTGAACAAAAAATGTTATTTCAATATTGGTATTATTGTGTTTTATAAAATAAACACTGTTAAAACGTTGAAAATACTGAGTTTATCATCTTTAACTAAGTAAATAGTTTTTTTTGTGAAAATATCATTTCACATTTTAGACGTCAATTTGTAATAAAATCACCGCTAGTTTAAGGGATTGAATGCTTTTTTGTTGCGTTTTCTAAAAAAAAGGGGTAGACGAAAGGCGATAAAAAGGGTATATCAGGATATATTCTCAATGTAAGGAATGATTGTAAAGGGGGTTTTTGGAAACTGGTATTAATTATGTTAATATAACTACTTAATACCATATATTAGGGGCGATATGTTTTATCTGAAAAGTAAAAAAATGCATTAGGGTAAAAAAGCAAACTAAGAATATTCCTAGTTTGCTAAATTTAGGTTATGAGGACGAAAATAGATGTTCTAAGCAGAAAGAAAGTGAATTTCTATGCCCCTAGCTTTAGCCATTTTGCTACTTGTCCATAGATAGTATTTTGAAGTTTTGGGGCTAGGTTATTCATTTTTAAGGCAAAATACAATGTTTTCATTAAATTTAATGTGCATGTACGTCCACTAAAAAAGGATTCGTTATAGCCTTGTGTCATTAAATGAATTTCAAATTTATCGAATACTTGCTCGATAAATTCTATTAATGCTTCCTCGGAGTAGTCACAAGTCAATAACGCTTCAACTATATTAACTAAGCGTTCCTCTTCATCGTTGACAAAGACAGTACCTTTCCATGAAACAAGTTTCAATGCATGTAAGATTGAAGGTGCATGCTGTAAATCAAACTTAGGATGTTTAATTGTCATTGCTGCTAAATCGGCACCATGTGCAATACTATGCGCCCACCCCTTGTCTTGAACATGACCTCTCGTATCTTTTTCCAATAATAAATAACGACCAATCTTTTGGAAGAAAATTTGTAGACGATCATCATTTAAAATCAGTAGTTCGGCATCCTTTGTAAGAAGATTTGCTACAAGTAAAGCGGAAAACGAACGTGTAAAGACACTATCTGTCATTTCTTCGCCTATGCTTCTATATAAAAAATCGTCGCTTGTCGTTGTATCAAATAAATTTTGTAGCTGTTGGGTGCTCAGTAAATTGTCGCTGAGTATATCAATAAAAGTACGATAAATTAATTGGTCTCGTAGTTCTGCATCTGGTGAACCGATGTGCGTTAACATTTCTTGTAACAACCAATCGCCTTCTTGTAACATAAATTGTTGGCGTGCTGAATGTGTCATAGTTGAAAATGATTGTAATGCATTTTTGATAATCATATATAATTCCCCCAAAAGTTAAGTTAGGTTCTCTATAAGAGCAATTTTTATTACGTGTTCCTTAAAGATCACTTGTCTTTGCAACTACTTTTTTTAAAATTGCTTACTATGGAGCTAAGTCTTTTCATTATAGCCTTTCAAAGACAAGTTTGCTGAATTGTGAAGTTTTCTAGTGATATAGGAGTATATTTACAATGGGAATTCCAGAATTTATATAAAGTTGGTATGATAGAAAAGCAACAAAAAGGGATAGACTTATGAAGGATTGCACAATAGCAAGACATACCTATTTAAGTATGTCTCATCCTGGTTACAATATAACGGCTGACTTTATACCGAACAGCCATTTACTATAATGAAGATTCGGTTAATAGTGCTGTAAGATTTGTTGCATATCTTTTTGTCGATACTTAGAGCGATGACTTTTCGTTAAAAATAAACAGGGGTTAGATTGATCACCGAAAGTTGAAGATGACATTTGTTAAAGTGAATGCCGTGTAAGTTGATTGGAGTGAAGAGTTTGTGACTCTTTGAGTCAATCAACCCTAGGTGATGAGCTAGTATAAGACCTTATAAGAAAATAGTAGTAAAGAGGTGAGGGGAATGACGAAACGAAAACGACATGTTGTAAAACATGACAATATTGTTGTATTTCCTGGTGCTTTTCAAACATTAATACGTGAAGCACATATGTATGCGGAAAATTATCAATATGAAGAGGCAGTGGCAAGCTTTGAAAAAGCATTTTTATATGAAGATGGGGATGAATTAGCATTAAGTGCCTATGCATATGCTTTATACGAATTAAAGGTATATGATAAAGTTAAAAATGTTTGTGAGCAATTGCTTGCTATGGGAACGACATTATATGTGGAAGTAATGGAACTGTATGTTACTGTATGTATGCAGCTAAAGGAATTCCATCAAGTAGAGTCGTTAATTACGACATTAATTGAAGAAAATGCATTTCCGATAGATCAGCTAGAGAAATTTGAACGTTTGAGAAGCTTGAATCAAGAAGTAGCTAAGAATCTCCAAAAAAAAGAGGATGCACAACGATTGTTAGAAGAGCAAGAATTCGCACTGTCAGAATTTAGTGCATTAACACCAGACGAACAATCTATTCGATTACATCGCTTAATGGATACGAATGTACGACAATTAAAAACGGCATTGAAAGCTATTATTGAATGTCCAACGATCCATCCATTCGTCCAGAGCTTAGCACTAATATTATTAGTGGAACAAGAAGTCTCAATTGAGATTACTGTTTCAAAGTTTAATAAAACAATGACTATTAATCCTATTAATTTAGTACTACCAAATCAATTGCCACAGTATGGGGAAGTAAAAAAAATAATTGAAAGTAAATTAGAGCAAGACCCATCGACGCAGGAAATGGTACAATATTTAATGGCAAAGCATGCCATTGTGACGTATCCGTTTGAATGGCACTCATTCGAAGCCGATGATATTGCCTATGGTTATATTGATTTTGTACAATCCATGCTTGGAAAAGTGCAGGAAATGGACTATGAAATCATCGACTTTTTACAAATGTTAGAAAAACTAACGGAACTACATGAAGTATGAAATAAGTTGAAACTATACGCATCTATGTTATACTAAAATGGTTGTCAAAATCGTAGTTACGAATGAATTGTCTAACATTTTAAACTTGATTATTTATTTGGAGGTATTTATACATGTCAGCAAAATGGGAAAAACAAGAAGGTAATATCGGTACTCTTACAATCGAGGTACCAGCTGCAGAAGTAGACGCAGCAATGGATCAAGCATTCAAAAAAGTTGTAAAACAAATTAACGTACCAGGTTTCCGTAAAGGTAAAATGCCTCGTAAAATGTTTGAACAACGCTTTGGTATCGAATCTTTATACCAAGATGCATTAGAAATCATCGTTCCTGATGCTTATGCAAAAGCGATCGATGAAGCTGGTATTATGCCAGTTGACTACCCAGAGATTTCTGGTACAGAAAACTTTGTACATGGTAAAGATTTCGCATTTACTGCTCAAGTAACTGTTAAACCAGAGCCAAAACTTGGTGAGTACAAAGGTTTAGAAGTTGCGAAACTAGCAGTAGAAGTTACTGATGAAGAAGTAGAAGCGCAAATTCAAGAACAATTAGCTCGTAAAGCAGAGCTTGAAATTAAAGAAGACGAAGCAATCGTAGAAGGCGATACAGCTGTTATCGACTTTGAAGGTTTCGTAGGTGAAGAAGCATTTGAAGGTGGTAAAGGTGAAGACTACCCACTAGAAATCGGTTCAGGTTCATTCATCCCAGGCTTTGAAGAGAAACTTGTAGGTGTGAAAACTGGCGAATCAAAAGACGTAGTTGTTACTTTCCCAGAAGAATACCATGCAGCTGAATTAGCTGGTAAAGAAGCTACTTTCAAAGTAACTGTAAAAGAAGTTAAAACAAAAGTTCTTCCAGAATTAAACGACGAGTTCGCTAAAGAAGTAGACCCAGAAGTTGATGGCGTTGAAGCTTTACGTTCTAAAATCAAAGAGCAAACTGCTAACCAAAAACAATCAGAATCAGATGCAACTCTTCGTGATGAATTAGTAGAAAAAGCTGCTGAAAATGCAGAATTCGAAGTGCCAGCTGGTATGATTAACTCTGAAACTGATCGTATGTTACAAGAATTTGGTCAACGTTTACAAATGCAAGGTATGAACTTAGACCTTTACTATCAATTCTCAGGTCAATCAGAAGAAGATTTACGTGGACAAATGAAAGAAGAAGCAGTAAGCCGTGTACGTGTATCTTTAACACTTGAAGCAATTGCTGAAGCAGAAAAAATTGAAGCTACTGAAGCTGATATCGAAGCTGAATTAGAAAAAATGGCTGCTCAATTCAACATGACAAAAGAGCAAATTACAGGAGCTTTAGGTGGTACTACAGTTCTTGAAAACGACATTAAAATTCAAAAAACAGTTGAATTTTTAGTAGAAAACGCTAAAATTACTGAATAGGATTTTTTTGTAACTGGATAGATAAATGAAAACAAGGTACGGCATTAAACCGTGCCTTGTTTTATCACATATATTTTGTTTAGGTTAAGCCAGATTCCCCTTAGGTTTGGTTGGACATAGTTAATGGATGTTACGACTATTTTCACCGCAAAAAGCATTCTCCCAAAGGAAGTACTTTTTTGAAGAGGGGTAAGCAGAGCCTTTACACTTCTCTTATACATAGTATTGTTTGACTTTTCACACGATGCTAAATTTTAACTTATTTCAGTTGAAGTCTCCCACCTCTATAAGTGGTGAGGTGAAATCAGGTTTAAGTTATTTTTCAGCGGGTGTCCAAACATCCACTGAAATAAGTTAAAGCCCCTGGCAGATGTCACGGATTCGGTAAGGAGTTCTTAGGGGATGTTAGCCTAAAACCATCGCATCCATGCGATAACGGCTAACTGACCTGCATCGGTAATAACGCCACGTCCTGTGGCATTACCAAAATGACCGACATCGTGTCGGCCCTCGTGCAGGCCTAAGCACAAAGCCGAATCAGGACGCAATTATGCCGAGGCATAATTGATCTTCATTCAGCAGAGCAGAGCTAAGTTTTTTATCTTCATTCAGTGGATGTCCAAACATCTACTGAATGAAGATAAAAAATGTCTCACTCTTCCAATTGAGAAACAATGCTCTGAAGTTTTAAACACTATAGCAAATACATCCTCTTCTGAATGAAGTTAAGCCTCTGGCAAATGTAAAAGATTTTAAGAAAAGCGTAAGTTCTTTGGTAGCTAAGAGTTTCTGAAGAACGAATTGTTACACATATGTGGAAATGAAAGGTATAATTGTAAATTCATCAAGTTAAATAATTACTAGCTTTACGGTAAATATCAGTGTTTCCGCACTTTGCATGTCGTAAACATATTTTAAAATCTCGGACCATAAACGCCGTGGTGTAAATGGGTGCAGACAATTTATTTGATAAAGATTCAATAATCTTGTAAGATTGTTGCTTGAATAGGGGTGAAACATATTGTTCAAATTTAATGATGAAAAAGGCAATTTAAAATGCTCATTCTGTGGAAAGCCACAAGAACAGGTGCGTAAATTAGTTGCAGGTCCTGGTGTTTATATTTGTGATGAATGTATCGAGCTTTGTTCAGAAATCGTTGTAGAGGAACTGGGCGTTGAAGAGGAAATCGAATTCCAAGATATTCCGAAACCGAAAGAAATCTTATCGATTTTAGATGAGTATGTAATTGGACAAGAACGTGCTAAAAAAGCTTTAGCAGTTGCGGTTTACAATCACTACAAACGCATTAATACGAATAGTAAAATTGATGATGTAGAATTAGCAAAATCGAACATTGTGTTAATCGGCCCAACTGGTAGCGGTAAAACTTTATTAGCTCAAACATTGGCGCGTATATTAAACGTTCCTTTTGCTATTGCGGATGCTACTTCTCTAACAGAGGCTGGCTATGTAGGTGAGGACGTTGAAAATATCTTATTAAAATTAATTCAATCGGCAGATTACGATATTGAGCGTGCTGAAAAAGGAATCATCTATATTGATGAAATCGATAAAGTTGCGCGTAAATCTGAAAATCCATCTATTACACGTGATGTATCAGGTGAAGGTGTACAACAAGCCCTTCTAAAAATTTTAGAAGGAACAGTTGCGAGTGTCCCACCACAAGGCGGACGTAAGCACCCTCACCAAGAGTTTTTACAAATCGATACTACAAACATCTTATTCATTGTGGGTGGAGCGTTTGATGGAATAGAATCCATTATTAAACGTCGTCAGGGTGAAAAAGTAATTGGCTTTGGTTCAGATCCAAACAAAATCGATGTGGATGAAGGCTCAATAATGGCAAAGCTGATTCCAGAGGATTTGTTGAAATTTGGTCTTATACCAGAATTCATCGGTCGATTACCAGTACTTGCAAGTCTAGAGCAATTAAACGAGGCTGCGCTTGTTCAAATTTTAACAGAGCCTAAAAATGCACTAGCTAAGCAATATCAAAAAATGCTTGAACTCGATGGTGTTGAGCTTGAGTTTGATGAAGGTGCCCTTGCGGAAATTGCAAAAGAAGCAATTGAACGTAAAACGGGTGCACGTGGTCTTCGTTCAATTATTGAGTCAACAATGCTTGAGGTAATGTACGAATTACCTTCACGTGAAGACGTGAAAAAATGTATCATTACTGCAAAAACAATTACGGATAAAGAAAAACCGAAATTGCTTCTTGAAGATGGCACGGAACTCGATGAAGGTAGCGACACAAAAACTTCAGCATAACGAACAGCGTGGCTGTCTATTGTTATGAGATAAAGAGTAATTTAGCTGACTTCGATTGTGCAATATTCGCACATATCGATAGTCAGCTTTTTATTCATTCATACATAAAGCCGGCTATAAAAAATGAAATTTCTGGCTCGCTTGATAAACTAGTGTGAATCGACTTTTTAGACACATACTAGTAGCGCGGGATGTGAATAAGAAAATTTTGACGGAGGTGAATACCCGCATGGTGACAATACAAAAAACAACAAATGTACCATTATTGCCTTTACGTGGACTTTTAGTATACCCGTCGATGGTGTTACATATTGATGTGGGTAGAAATCGTTCTGTAGCAGCGCTAGAACAGGCAATGTTAGAGGACCAATTGATATTATTGGTAACACAAAAAGAAATGCATGATGAACAGCCTGATGAACAAGATTTATATACAATTGGCACGATTGCATATGTTAAGCAGATGCTAAAATTACCAAATGGAACACTACGTATTTTAGTGGAAGGTGTAGCCCGTGCTTCGTGGAGTAACTATCAAGCGTTGGAAAAATATACGGTTGTAGACATCGATGTTAAGGATGAACCAATCGATAAGGATGTTGAAACACAGGCTTTAATGCGCACGTTGTTAACGTATTTCGAAAAATACGCGAAAGCCTCTAATAAGATTACATCTGAAACCATTAATACTGTGGTAGACATTGAAGAGCCGGGTCGTTTAGCAGACATCATTGCATCACATTTGCCAATTAAGATTGCTGATAAACAAGAAGTATTGGAGATGCTCAGTGTCAAAAAACGTCTAGATCATTTAATTATTCGTTTGCACGACGAGCAAGAAGTGCTTGATCTTGAGAAGAAAATTAATACAAAAGTTAAGCAATCTATGGAACGTACGCAAAAAGAATATTATTTACGTGAACAAATGAAAGCTATTCAAACAGAGCTAGGGGATCGTGAAGGAAAAACTGGCGAAGTAGCTGAATTACGTAAGCGTATTGACGAAACAGGAATGCCTGAATCAACGAGAGAAGCAGTGCTTAAAGAGTTAGATCGCTATGAAAAGTTACCAGGAGCTAGTGCAGAAAGTGGCGTAATCCGAAACTACATTGATTGGATTGTAGCGCTACCATGGACAAATGCGACTGAGGATCGTATGAATATCGAACATGCAGAAAACATTTTAAATCGTGATCATGATGGATTAGAAAAAGTAAAAGAACGTGTATTGGAATATTTGGCTGTACGACAGTTGAAAAACTCGTTACGTGGACCAATATTATGTTTAGCTGGCCCTCCAGGTGTCGGTAAAACGTCGCTAGCTCGATCTATTGCGGAAAGCTTGGATCGTAAATTTATCCGTATTTCATTAGGTGGGGTACGTGATGAATCAGAAATTCGTGGTCATCGTCGTACGTATGTTGGGGCAATGCCAGGTCGTATTATCCAAGGTATGAAAAAGGCCGGGACGATTAATCCCGTGTTCTTACTAGACGAAATTGATAAAATGTCTAATGATTTTAGGGGAGATCCTGCAGCAGCAATGCTTGAAGTTTTAGATCCAGCCCAAAATAATACATTTAGCGATCATTACATCGAAGAACCTTACGATTTATCAAATGTATTATTTATTGCAACTGCCAATGATTTAAGTACAATTCCTGGACCGTTACTAGATCGTATGGAAGTAATTTCAATTGCTGGCTATACAGAAATTGAAAAGGTGCAAATAACAATAAATCATTTAATACCAAAACAATTAAAAGAGCATGGCTTGAAAAAAACACAAGTTATTATTAAAGATGAAGCGGTAATAGATATTATTCGTTATTATTCACGTGAAGCGGGTGTCCGAGGACTAGAGCGTCAAATCGCAACACTATGTCGTAAAATTGCTAAGATCATCGTTTCTGGTGAGAAGAAACGAGTAACAGTTAGCTCAAAGTCACTAGAAGAGTTACTTGGCAAACATCGCTTCCGTTATGGACAAGCAGAGAAAGAAAATCAAGTCGGTGTAGCTACTGGGCTTGCTTATACAACTGTGGGTGGTGATACATTGCAAATTGAGGTATCATTAACACCTGGTAAAGGGAAATTGCAGCTAACTGGGAAGCTAGGAGATGTCATGAAGGAGTCTGCTCAAACGGCTTTATCATATGTTCGTACAAAGACGGACGAGCTCAAAGTGGATGCTGAATATTTTGAAACACAAGATATTCATATTCATGTTCCTGAAGGAGCTGTGCCAAAAGATGGACCTTCAGCAGGTATTACAATGGCAACCGCAATTGTTTCCGCAATTTTACATCGTCCAATACGCCGCGAGGTTGGCATGACAGGTGAAATTACATTACGTGGTCGTGTACTGCCAATTGGTGGCTTAAAGGAAAAAACACTTAGTGCGCATCGAGCAGGATTAACAACAATTATTTGTCCAAAAGATAATGAGCGAGATATTGAAGATATTCCTGAAAGTGTACGCGAACAACTAACATTTAAACTAGTGTCATCGGCTGACGAAGTATTGGCCCATGCACTGGACGGAGGTTTTTAAGAACATGAAAGTCCATAATGTCGAAATGGTCATAAGTGCTGTAAGACCAGACCAATATCCAGAAGATGGACTGCCAGAATTTGCACTAGCCGGTCGTTCAAATGTAGGGAAATCTTCCTTCATTAACCGAATGATCGGTCGTAAAGCTTTAGCACGTATTTCTTCTAAACCCGGAAAAACACAAACGCTTAATTTTTACAAAATCGAAGAACAGTTGTTTTTCGTAGATGTTCCGGGCTATGGTTATGCAAAGGTTTCAAAGACTGAGCGTGAAGCATGGGGAAAAATGATCGAGCGCTATTTTACAGGGCGCAATGAATTAAAGGCAGTCGTACAAATTGTTGATTTACGTCATCCCCCTACAGCTGATGATCGTTTGATGTATGATTTTTTAAAGCATTACAATATTCCTTGTATTGTCATTGCAACAAAGGCAGATAAAATTCCAAAAGGTAAATGGGATAAGCATAAAAAAATCGTGAAAGAAACGCTAGATATGGAGAAAAATGATCCAATTATTGTTTTTTCTTCAGAAAAAGGAATTGGCTTTGAAGAAGCTTGGCGTACTATCGAAAATAAAATGTAATGACATCCTCCAGAGGATATTTATCTTCATTCAGTAGTGTTTGGACACCCACTGAAAAAGGAACTACATCCGCATTTCAACTTACCACCTTTAGAGGTAGGAGTCCTCTGTAACTGACGTTTTCTTTTGCTACTAAAACATTTTGTTGCTGTCGCTTCGCTTTCACACAGAAAAGATCTGCTGAATGGAGATAAAAAAAACATCTATTGCGTCTAATATTTAGGACAGTAGATGTTTTTTTATGTTACGAAAGCTGTGGAGGTTCCCAGTAGCGAGAGCAACAGAAAATTATGTAGAAAAAAGGGGAAATCGCTTGATGATTGAAACATTTGACCGATAAATCAGATAGGAGGTGGACTATATGGATATCGCGGCTTTATCAATTGCAATGAATCAAGCGACTTTAATGCAAAATGTATCGCTAGCTGTAACAAAGCAAGCTATGGACATGCAGCAACAAAATTCTGAACAGTTAGTTGAAATGTTAGATGCTCCACATCCGACATCTGGACATACAATTGACATTCAAGTGTGATGAAGGAAAAGGTAGCTTGAAGTGAGAAGCTACCTCTATCTTTATATCTAATGGTAGCTGTTATAAAAAAAGGACAATATGCTAATTTGTAACTTTTTAAATAGGAAAAACTACCAATAATACGATATACTATTATAAATAACAACTTTTAAAGGAGGCGGGATTTGTTGAAGAAAATTCCATACATACTACTGATTGTATTACTAACGATTCTCGGATTTTCATCAAATCAACCAGCTCATGCTGCGCAAATGGTAACTGGGACTTTTGTTGATGTAACATTTTCAGAATATGCAAATTCTAATGGAGTAATAGAAAAAAAGCTTAGTAAAATTACTTTGCAAAATGATAGCGGTCGTACAGTTACATACAATATAAATGATAATGCCCGTCTGTATATTAATAATACAGTAACAACAATTGAAGGATTTAAGATGGGTATGAAAGTAGAAGCGGATATTTCCCTTCGAAGTGTTGTTGAGCTACGAGGTACTTCCAATACCACAACCGAAAAAGAAAAAGAAACAGAATCTACACCAGGTGTACAAAATACTAAAAAACTTGCTGGAGTAGTGACAAGTATCGATCCAAATGGGTTATTCATAATCCTGAAGCCAGATATTGGGGAGGAAACAACCTACTATATCAATAAAGATACAACTTATCAAAAGAACTCTTCAGCTGTCGATATTAGTGCACTGTACGTAGGGGATCGTGTAAAGCTTAATCTTAAAAACCAAAACACATCCATTGTCACAAAAATAGAAATTAGTGAGACAGGTACATTAGTTGAAAACCTATATAAAGGTGAAATACAAGCAGTTAATGCCAATACAAATAAGTTAACTGTCAAAAATCAACATGCATTTATAAATTGGCAATTTGGCTCAAGCACAACAACAGCTTTATCAACGATGGATTTTACATCAAAGGTACCGATTTATGTTGGAAATACAAAGATTGAAAAAGGCCAACTAAAAAATTATATTGGCAGTGAAGCATACTATGCGACCGTTAAACAATTCGGCAAAGAAGTCATTGAGAAGATTGTTGTTTTGAAAAATAACGAGCGTACTTATTATGAGCCTATGCTTTCTGTAGATACAGAATATAAATTATTAAAACTTAAATCGGCAGGTACATTGTACTTCCACGATGGAACGATATTAATTCGAAATGGTCGTTTAATTGAGCCTACTGGATTGATGGCTTATGGTACGGCGTTTGTTATTTCAGATGGCGCTGCGCGTGATCATTATGCACAAGTTGTACAAGTAACAAGTGACAGCTTTATGTCACCAAACTTAGCAGGGCATGAATTATATTATGGACGTTTATCACAAGCGGACGGCTATTTAATTGAAATTGATGACGCAATGAAGATCGAGTCAAATGTTTTCAAGAAAACAGATCGTACTGTACTGTCAGTTAGTAATTCAACGAAGGCAATGGTCGATGATGGCAACAAAACATATAGTGTAGTCCCTGATATTGAGCTTCATTTATCTGAAGGTGAATATGGTTATTTCTATGTGAAAGATGGACATGTACAGGCCCTTCATATTCTGAATAAAGCTAAGCCTGTTGCACCATTGATGTTAACTGGTAAACTACAGTCAGTAAAATCGACATATCCAGCTACGATTAATGTGAAGAGCGTTAGTCAATGGCAAAATGGTCGATGGTATGAAGCAGGGGAAATGGTGGATATGAATATTAACCAAGCTACGCTTATTAAAGCTGGTAAAGTTATTCAACCATCTGATTTAAACCCAGCTGATCGTTTAGTAGTATTATCAGATCGTTTTGGCAAAGCTCATTTTATATTAGTTGATTAATAAAATAGAATCTGCAAATCTTCTGCTAATAGTATTCTTTATTTTAGTAATGTGAAACGTAAAAGCATACTTGCAGAAGACGAGCAGATTTTAAGTTTGATTTGAACAACCTATTTGACAACTTCATATATGAAGTATGCATTTGAATGAAAGAGAGGGACACAAAAACGAATGCGAAAACATTTATCTAAATTAATGTTAGTTGTTCTTGCTTTTGTAGTTATTGGAGTTACGATCCCAGTAAATGCATCAGCTGCTACATTAGAAACAACGGGTGCAGTAAAAAATGAGTATACATATGAGGAAGCTGTTTTTATTACAGGAACACCTATTATATTTAAAGGCACTAGTAAAGACATTAAAATTTCACAAAAAGAATCTAAAGGTAAGGTAACTGAAACACATAGTTTAAAGCTTACAGCAAGTAATGGTGCTACACTGACACGAAATATTGCATACGAATCTGATGTGGTAGATCATGCTTCGATTGGTCAAAAAACATCGAATGGTGTAGTGAAAAAGTATACAGAGAAAATTGTTGTTGGGAAAATAACATACACATTGGTAGATTACCAATTTTCTCAAGGTACAGTAACGGACAATCGTGCAGCCTCTGATTATTACTCAGGGAATGTGATTTCGAGAAAAACATATGCTTATCAGACTGGGACTGGGAAAAATGCAGTCAAAAATACTGTAACGATTGATACGGATAGTCGACATGCGGGCTATGAAAACTTCTGGGGAGCAACAGAAACGCAAATTACAGAATCTGTATATAATTATAGTGATGGTAAGACAAGTCATGTTAAAAATCGATTATCTACAAGTAAATCACGTGTACTAAACTACGAGGAAAATCTAGGGAGTTTAGGTAGCTTTGATGGGGGCTATGCAGTTCTCAGTAACAAGGATGTAATTTCTGAATATACGTATGATTTAGCCTCTGGACAAAAAGGTACAGTTGACTTAGACAAAGAATATATGCCAACAATTGAACGTTTAATCATTCCTAAGTTCCGTGATTTAACAAATCATTACGCTAAGGGAGCTATTGAAAAATTATACTCATTAGGAATTTACTCTGATGCAAGTAACTTCTTCTCACCAAATACACCAATGAAGCGAATTGATTTTACAACAGCCATTGGTAAGGCAGTTGACTTGCGCGTTATGGAAGAAAACAAATCGAAAAAAACAACGGCTACAAGTATCTTTAAAGATGTGAAAACTTCTTCAAAAGATTATGCCTATATTGAATCTGCGGTTAAAAAGGGAATTATTAAAGGTGTGACGCCAGAGTATTTTAAACCAGATAATCCAATTACACGTGCCCAAGCTGCTACGATTTTTGTGCGTGCATTAGGGCTTGAAAACAAAGCACCAGACCCAGGTTATGTAACAAAATTTACGGATGATGCACAAATCCCATCGTACGCTAAAGACGGTATTTACATAGCAAATGAATTAGGTTTAATGACTGGTGATCCTGTAACAGGTCGTTTTAATCCGAACCAACCGTTAACACGAGCACAAGCATCTGTTGTACTAGAACGTTTCTTAAATTATTTAGAAAACGACTTAAAACAAAACTATCGCGACGATATCTTGTTCTTTAATTAAAGAAAGGACTGAAACAAATGACATATGCTAAAAAAGCATTTCTATCATTGCTTTGTTTCGTACTAGTCTTTGTGACAGCGACTCCAGCTGTTACTCAGGCAGCTACGACAATTAATGATGTACCAACAAATAATAGTAAATACAAAGCTATTTCATGGGCAGTCGATAATGATTTACTTTCATTGAATAGCGCTAATAACTTTTTACCTAGTGAACAGATCACTGAGCGAGAGCTTGTCGTAATGTTTGCAAAGCTTGATAAAAACTATGCATTAACATATAACGACAGTGTAGCTTATAATTTTTATAGTGATTTTTATTTACCTTTTAATGGTACCTATACTACAGCCAATCGTTCAAAAGCTGTTACACGCGGACAGTTTGCACGTATCTATGCTGCCTTTAAAGGCTTAGATTTTGATGAGCCTCAGGCAGTTCAATATTTATACACAAACGATATTTCAACAGGAAGCACTGGTAAAAAGACATTTGCCGATTTTAATCCTTCTACAAAGCTAACTCGTGGAGATATTGCTGAATTTTTATATCGTGCTGTGCAAAGCGGCAACTTTGCTGTACAAGGAATAAAACGTACTGCAGCGGGCCGTGATAACGATAAAATCACTTTACCACCAGGCTTCATGGGCTCAAACAACGCCGACTTTGAAGAGCCGAAAGACAATTCTAACGATTTTACTGGACCAAAGTATGTCAATAATGCACTACAAAGTATCGATGTTGAAAAACCAGATTTAATCGCAAATGACCAAGATTCAACGCTAATTACTGTATCTTTAAAGACTTGTAAAGGAGATCCAATTCCTGACGATAAGTCTTACACATTCCGTGTAACTTCATCATATGGTGCAAAAATCGTTGACACATCAGGTGAAGCTGTTCGTAATGTACAATCAGACGGCTCAACTGTATCTGCAATTGTTATTGCACCAAAACTAACAAAATCTGTACGTGATACAATTTCGTTTGAGCTTATTAACAACACAGACCCTGCTATGAAATGTCTAGAGGGTGAAAAACTAAATGCACAAGTACGTTATTCGCCTCAGCCAGAAATGCGCATTGATTACCAAGTGTATGATCCGGCAAATACTGATGATAATGGAACTGTAACGCCTCCATATGTACCGTTTGAAAAATTACCGGAGTTCTTTACAGAAAACATAATTAATGTCCATTGGATTGATCCGGAAGAAAAGCTCTTTAGTATTGGACAACAAACAAATGTAACGAATGCTTTAGGAAAAGTTGAAAATGTTTATTTACAATATGGTGGTAGTGATAAAAAATATCCTGCTTTAGGTTATAAAAATGCCATTTTACAATTTGAAAACTACGATATTTCAGTCTGGCTATTTGAAACGATTATTCAAAAACGCTTAAAGGATTCTGTGAATGATAAAAAGACGATAGAAATTATGTATATGATTTCAGAAGATGGGCGTCCAATTTATCGTATTCAAGGAATTGATGATGCGATTGCCTCACAGGTTGAGAACATTAACCCAGTTGGTTCTATTATTCAACTTATGAGCTATATGCCAGAGGAAAAACAACTGACGCTAGAGCATTATGATAGTGTGATGAAAATTTATGCTATTTTAACAAGTTTGAGTAATTATGATCGAACAGTATTATTAAAATACCAAGGTGGTAAATTGCTCGGTCAAGTAGAAGCCTATAAAAAACGAGTGGAAGCATTAAAGGAAAGTGCGGACGCGGCGTCAAGACCATCTGGTAAAGATCGTTATACAAAAGTAATGGTTACATTAGTGAGACCAGGTGGAGAACCTATTACTGACTATCAAGGAACAGTAAAAATTAAATTTAACGGTGTTGAGAAAACAGCTTCATTTGTTACAAATACCTCGGATTATGTAGATAAAACAGGGGGACCAGGAACAGCTGTAGCTTACTTCGACTCAGTAATTTATGGGAAATCTAAAGTTGAAGCAACATTAGTGAATAAAATTGATCCTCGTTATGCAACAATATTGAAAGATTTAAAAGATAATACATTTACTAAGGAAATCTTCACTAATCCTTACTTCAGTAAAAATTCTTGTTCTTTAGCAACGGAAGTCGCATACGTAGTTGATTACTCTGCTTCCATGAAAGGTACTGACCAGTCAAATTATCGTGGTAAGAAAATGATAGAAGTAATCGATCAACTTAAGGCTAAAAACAATATTGTTATTGAAACAAATACAAAAGCTACTGTACTTGGAGAAGGCAGTACTGAAAATGTGTTGAAAAAGGATCTGTATAAAGCATCGAAAGAGAAAGGTGCTACAGATATTTTTGCAGGTGTAGAACTAGCACTGTCTAAATTCTCAAATGATGCGAAGACTTCGAAAGCGATTATTGTCATATCAGATGGTAAGACAAGTAAATCGAAGATGACAAAAGTGCTGAATGATGCGAAAAAGCAAGGTGTTAAAGTTTATACAGTTAGTATGGGCAAAAAATCACAAGTCAATGATACGATTTTAACGCAGTTGGCTACTGAAACTGGTGGCGCCTATTATCATGCGAATGATAATTTACAATTACATCAAGTATTCCAAAAAATTATAGATTCAATCCTATGTAAAACATCGTCTTCAAGTTGCGTAAATCCTGAAGATTTATTTGAAGAAACGACTGTCACATTACGCAAAGGCAATATTACAATGAATGCTAGAATTGATGGTAATTGTGCTAATGTTGCAAAGGTAAATGTACGTTTCTCTTCTCTAAGTGGTGATGTACAATTTGAATTGACGAAGCGTAGTGATAGTGTCTACATGCTAACAAAACCAGTTCAAACGATGCAGGACTTCAAAGTGAATGATGAAATTGAGTTTGTAGCATATGATAAAGATGGTAAAATTATTGCTTTAAAAACTACGACAATCACAAATTAATAGATAAAAGTTATTTTTAAGCTGAACTAATTCTAACAATTAGTTCAGCTTTTTTGATTTTAAATACTAATTTTTATAGCATTCACCATAACGTGGGGTTGATTTCCGTTCCGGCTGGGCTCTTTGCCGCTGACGCTTCGCTTTCGCGCAGATAAAACATTTGTTGTTGCTGTCGTTGCACTTTCGCACAGATAAAACATTGTTGCTGACGCTTCGCTTTCGCGCAGATAAAACATTTGTTGTTGCTGTCGTTGCACTTTCGCACAGATAAAACATTGTTGCTGTCGTTGCACTTTCGCACAGATAAAACATTGTTGCTGTCGTTGCACTTTCGCACAGATAAAACATTGTTGCTGCCGCTTCGCTTTCGCACAGATAAAACATTGTTGCTGCCGCTACGTTAGCACTACGCTTTCGCACAGAGCAAAGCTTCCTGGGGGCGTTCAGCCTTCACTCCAATCAACTTATCCCATCATATATTTCAACAAATTTTTATCCTAACTTCGGGAATGAATCGCTTACCTTGATTCTTTATAAAAATTTACGGTCAAACATTAAATTTGAAACAGGACGTATAATTTGGTACACTTAATTTATAATAATTCTAATGTAGATGACGAATTACAGTTCTTCATGACATGTTCACAAATAATAGATGAACTCTTGTCGAACTGTGCTATAATGAGATTTATGAATTAGAACGTGAGAGGTGTTATTCATGCATGCCATCGTAGTAGGCTTGAATTATAAAACAGCGCCAGTTGAAATTCGTGAAAAGTTATCATTCATTGAGAGTGAACTACCACAGGCAATGGAAGCGCTACAAAAACAAAAAAGTATATTAGAAAATGTGATTGTTTCGACATGTAACCGTACAGAAATTTATGCAGTAGTTGATCAATTGCATACTGGACGTCATTTTGTTAAACAATTTTTAGCAGATTGGTTCGACCTGCCTGTGGAGTCATTTTCTTCGTATTTAACAATTCGTGAAGAAGATGAGGCCATCGAGCATCTATTTAAAGTGACAGCTGGAATTGATTCGATGGTACTTGGCGAAACTCAAATTTTAGGACAAGTAAAGAAAAGCTTCTTAAATGGACAAGAGATTGGAACAACAGGAACGATATACAATCAGCTATTTAAACAAGCGGTGACATTTGCGAAGCGTGCACATAATGAAACGGCTATCGGTGAGAACGCGGTATCAGTCTCTTATGCAGCAGTTGAATTAGCAAAGAAAATATTCGGATCTTTAAAACGTAAACATGTGGCAATTTTAGGTGCAGGAAAAATGGGAGAACTTGCAATTGAGAACCTTTACGGTAGCGGTGTAGGGAAAGTAACCGTTATTAACCGTACGTTCGAAAAAGCAGAAAGTCTAGCAGCTAAATTCCACGGCGAAGCAAAATCTATGAAGGAACTACAATGTTCGTTACTGGAAGCAGATATTTTAATTACATCTACAGGTGCAACAGATTATGTTATTGACTATGAATTGATGCAATTTGTTGAACGTCTTCGTAAAGGTAAACCTTTATTTATGGTAGATATTGCAGTTCCACGTGATATTGATCCACATGTTGGGGATTTACCAAATGTTTTCTTATATGATATAGATGATTTACAAGGCATCGTTGAAGCAAACTTAGCTGAGCGTGAACACGCTGCGGCTGATATTACTTCAATGATTAGTAAAGAGGTTGTAGAGTTTAAAGATTGGGTTGCCACTCTTGGCGTTGTCCCTGTCATCTCAGCATTACGTAAAAAAGCGAGTCATATTCAAGAAGAGACAATGATTAGTATTGAAAATAAAATGCCAGATTTAACGGATCGAGAACGTAAAATTTTAAGTAAGCATACAAAGTCTATTATTAATCAATTGTTAAAAGAACCAATTTTACAAGCTAAGGAAATGGCAAATTCATCAAAAGCAAATGAACAGTTACGTTTATTCCAACAAATTTTCGGTATTGAGGACGCTGTGGAAGCTGAAATTGCTGCAATGACAAAGCAAGAGCTTGAACGCAATGAACGCTTGCAGTCATCACAATCTTCCACTGAACCAAAGTACTCTTTCTAAAGATGTCTAAGTGTTCGCGGTGCAACTTTAGAAGTAAAAGTTGTTCCTTTAAGCTTTTCCCTCGAACGAGATTTTCTACTGATATTAATTGAGGCGTTTTCGTATCTGTATGGTAAACTAAGGATACGAAAACGTTTTTTTTTTTTCTAGGCTAAAGTACACCACTTTAGCACTTTCAATATAAAGAAGGGATGTCTATTGGCTGATTTGACAATGACAAGGCTCTACGAAGTGATAATCGTCTTGTACGCGATCAGTCTAGTATTTTACTTTACTGATTACTTTTATAAGCAAGTACGTGCAAGGCGAATTGCTTTTTGGCTTGTTTCATTCGTATGGGTAATTCAAGGTGCCGTTATTATATTAACTTTTGTGGAAACGAAGCGTTTTCCGATTTTATCCTTATCTGAAGGGATTCTCTTTTATTCCTGGCTGCTCGTAACATTATCTATTATTCTGCACTGTATTGCACGAGTTGATCTTCCGGTGTTCATTATTAATATACTAGGGTTTTTGTTCGCTAGTATTTTTACTTTTATGCCGAAACGACCAACGGGAGCAGTTAGCGATACTTTAATTTCGGAAATGCTTTTTATTCATATATCGTTTGCGATGTTATCGTATGCAGCATTTACGTTAACTTTTGTTTTTGCGATATTGTATTTAGTCGTATATCGTTTGCTTAAAAAGAAAAAATGGTCACATTTATGGACAAGGCTACCATCACTACAACAGACAAGCAGCTGGATGAATGTGTCATTTTTCATTGGGATCCCAGTGCTGTTTATAAGTTTAATTTTAGGGTTTGAATGGGCACTACTAACGCTAGATACTCTTTCGGTTTTTGATGCGAAGATTATTGGGTCCTTTATTATTTTAATTTTGTATTGCTTTATATTGTATGTGAATCGTAAAAGTAAGCTGACAGGGACAACTTATGCGTGGGTACATATATACGCTTATCTTTTAGTTGTTGTTAACTTCTTTTTAGGAAGTAGTTTATCGCGATTCCATTTATGGTATTAGAAGAGAGGTTGGAGACTGTTGAGAAAAATTATTGTAGGTTCTAGAAGAAGTAAGCTAGCTTTAACGCAAACAAATTGGTTTATTAATGAGTTAAAAGCAGCTGGTGCACCATTTGAGTTTGAAGTGAAAGAAATTGTCACGAAAGGCGATCAAATTTTAGACGTGCAGCTATCTAAGGTAGGTGGTAAAGGACTTTTCGTAAAAGAAATTGAACAAGCACTTTACGACAAAGAAATTGACTTTGCTGTTCATTCTATGAAAGACATGCCTGCTATACTGCCAGAAGGATTAGTAATTGGCTGTATTCCACCCCGTGAAGATGCGCGTGATGCATTTATTTCAAAAGGGCATGTGAAATTTGCCGATCTTCCAGCAGGAGCTGTAGTTGGGACAAGTTCTCTTCGTCGCAGTGCTCAACTTTTAACAGTCCGCCCAGATATAGAAATTAAATGGATTCGTGGAAATGTAGATACACGCTTAGCTAAACTTGAAACGGATGAATACGATGCCATTATTTTAGCGGCGGCTGGACTAAAACGCCTTGGTTGGAGCGATGAAGTAGTTACTGAGTTTTTACCTGTAGAGGATTGTCTACCAGCAGTAGCACAGGGCTCTCTAGGTATTGAATGCCGTGGAGACGATACGGAGCTATTAGTGGAATTAGGCAAGTTAACAGATAGTATTACATGGCAAGAAGCACATGCAGAACGTGCTTTCCTAGCGGCTATGGATGGTGGCTGTCAAGTACCTATTGCAGGATATGCGAAGTCTAATGGGGAAGAAATTACACTAACTGGTCTTGTTGCTGCACCAGATGCCTCAGTTGTTTACAAGGAAACAGTAGTTGGCACTGATGCGGCAGCAGTTGGGAAAGAGCTTGCTGAGATTTTAACGAAGCAAGGTGCTTTTGAATTAATTCAACGAGTAAAGGCAGAGCAAGATGCAAAGTAATTTGCCTTTAGAAGGTAAAACAATTATTTTGACAGGTACATCTAAGACGACAACCATTATAGATGACATCACAGCTTTAGGTGGCCAAGCAGTAATTGCCCCGTTGATTGAAACTTGTGAGCTTATCGATAGAAATGATGATGAGCGTTTAGAGGTTGCGCGTCAATTTGATTGGCTCATTTTTACGAGTCAAAACGCTGTAGATGCATTTGCTAGCAAAATGCAACGCTTTAATTTGAGTACTGAGAATTTTCAAGTGAAGATTGCTTCTATTGGTTCTAAAACTACTTCAGCATTAGAAAACCTAGGCTTCCATGTGAGTTTTATGCCTTCTATATTTAGTGCAGATGTATTTGTCCAAGAATTTCCTAGCGTAGTAGGTAGCAATTCTACTTGTCTATTTATTCGTGGAGAAAAAGCGAAACAGACATTGAAGGAAGGGCTGCCCTTTAAATTGGAGGAATGGACAGTTTATGAAACGATTGAGCGACACGATCAAAAACTAGTAATTATGGATTGTATCCGTAGGAACAGTGACGTCACCGTGATTTTTGCTAGCCCTTCCGCTGTTGATGTCTACGCAAAGGATGTAGCTTCGGTAATTGGTTGGGAGACTGCACGCCTAGCAGCAATCGGTCATATTACAGAAGCAGCTATTTTGAATCACGGTGCTATTGTGGGTGTTATGCCGAGCGTATATACAATGCAAGCAGTCATCGAGGAAATAACGAAAGTAGGAGAAAGAAAATGACAAAATTACAATTTCAAAGACATCGTCGTTTGCGTGCAAATGCTGCAATACGATCAATGGTAAAAGAAACATACTTACACAAAGAGGACTTAATTTATCCAATTTTCGTTATTGAAGGCGAAAATATTAAAAACGAAGTATCTTCTATGCCTGGCGTTTTTCAATTTTCGTTAGATAAACTTGAAGCTGAGATTGATGAAGTTGTTGCTTTAGGTATACCTGCTGTTATTTTATTTGGCTTACCTGCAGAAAAAGATGCAGTCGGAACTGGTGCATTCCATGATCATGGTATTGTGCAAGAAGCAACACGACTCATTAAAGCTCGCCATCCAGAGCTTTTAGTTATTGCAGATACATGCTTATGTGAATTTACAGATCATGGGCATTGTGGCTTAATTGAAGGTGATCAAATTTTAAACGATTCTTCACTAGATGTTTTAGCACGTACAGCTGTATCACAAGCAAAAGCTGGTGCAGATATCATTGCTCCGTCCAATATGATGGATGGTTTTGTAGCTGCAATTCGTGTAGGCTTAGACGAAGCAGGCTTTGAAAATGTACCGATAATGTCATATGCCGTAAAGTATGCATCTAGCTACTACGGGCCATTCCGTGATGCAGCTGATGGTGCACCGCAATTTGGTGATCGTAAATCATATCAAATGGATCCATCAAATCGTATAGAGGCATTTCGTGAAGCGGAGTCGGATATTGCTGAAGGTGCAGATTTCTTAATTGTTAAGCCAGCTCTAAGCTATTTAGATATTATTCGTGATGTGAAAAATAACTATACATTACCGATTGTTGCATACAATGTTTCTGGTGAATATGCAATGGTCAAAGCAGCAGCTATTAATGGCTGGATTGAAGAGAAAAAAGTAGTGCTTGAAACATTACTTGGTATGAAACGTGCGGGCTCTGATTTAATCATTACGTATCATGCTAAAGATGTAGCACGTTGGTTGGAGGAGAAATAAATGGTGCGTTCTTACGAAAAATCAAAACAAGCATATGCTGAAGCGATTAACTTAATGCCAGGTGGTGTAAGTAGCCCAGTACGTGCATTCAAATCTGTAAATATGGATCCGATTTTCATGGAGTCTGGTCATGGTGCTATCATTAAAGACATTGATGGCAATGAGTATATTGATTATGTATTATCATGGGGACCTCTTATTTTAGGTCATACGCATCCAGAAGTTGTCAAAGCAATTGCAGAAACGGCGGCGAAGGGATCTTCATTTGGAGCACCAAGTTATACAGAAAACCGATTAGCTAAATTAGTGTTAGATCGACTGCCTGGTATGGAAATGATTCGCTTCGTGTCTTCCGGGACAGAGGCTACGATGTCTGCTTTACGCGTAGCTCGTGGTGTTACAGGGCGCGATAAAATATTAAAATTTGAGGGCTCTTATCATGGTCACGGAGATTCCTTGCTTATTAAGGCTGGCTCTGGTGTAGCTACATTAGGCTTACCTGACAGCCCTGGTGTCCCAGCAGATATTGCACGTAACACATTAACAGTAGCGTACAATGATTTGGAAGGGGCAAAATTAGTATTCGAAAAATTTGGTTCTGAACTTGCTGCAGTAATTGTTGAGCCAGTGGCAGGAAATATGGGTGTTGTACCACCACAACCAGGCTTCCTCCAAGGCTTACGTGAATTAACAAAGGAGTATGGAGCCCTGTTGATTTTTGATGAAGTGATGACAGGTTTCCGTGTTGACTATGGCTGTGCACAAGGTTATTTTGATGTAACACCAGATATGACAACATTAGGAAAAGTAATTGGCGGTGGACTTCCTGTTGGCGCGTTTGCAGGGAAAAAGGACATTATGGAGCAAGTAGCACCAGCTGGTCCAATCTATCAAGCTGGAACATTGTCAGGGAATCCATTAGCAATGACTGCTGGTTATGAAACATTATCTCGCCTAGATAAAAGCACGTATGAATACTTCAAAAAATTAGGTGATCAATTAGAAGCTGGTTTCCGAGAGGCAGCAACGAAATACAATATTCCACACACTGTTAATCGTGCTGGTTCCATGATAGGTTTCTTCTTTACGAATGACAATGTTATTGATTTTGCTTCAGCAAAAACGTCTGATTTACAATTATTCGCTGAATATTTCCGTCTAATGGCAGAGGAAGGTATTTTCTTACCGCCATCTCAATTTGAAGGATTATTCATTTCTACTGCACATACGGAGGAGCATATCGCAAAAACGGTTGAAGCCTTCCATAAAGTATTTGCACAATTAGCAAGATAAAAAGAGAGCGAAAATACGTTCCTTTTATGAAGTAGTGTAATTCTCTATCAATTAACAAATTAGTCACCACTTCTTATCAATTCTAACATATGATAAGAAGTGGTTTTTTGTATGCTTATAAAATTTGCACATGAGGATTTTATTGCAGATAGACGATTCAACAACACATCTAAAGTAAACGTGCAAAAATTATAGGTAAATACTCTATCTATTTTTATTGAACATTGCCTTGATCAGGGTGTCATCCATGTTGAGGACGGAACTTTACATTTGCGGGAATATCTAAGGTAATGCCAAGAGAAAGGGAATAACCCAATATAATCAACTCAATCATTTTGCTTGTTAGAGCCTTCTATAACTACTTCGTTGATGCCCTATTTTTATTAAACGAAAGCCCCTGTTAGGAGAAGAAGAAAATAAAGCTTATTCAACAGTTGCGTTTGATTGTTGGAGAGCTAGATGATTGTTGTCTTGCAATTGATTTTGTTGCTTAGCAAAAAACTTTCGTACTGGGACATTTATATAAAAGAACATGCCTATAAGTAAAATCGAGAAAGCCCACCCAGCGATTTGCTTATATATCAACATGCCACCATAACCATCAATTCCGTATTTTTGGAGTAGGTATACTGTTAATCCTGCCATAAAAAGTCCTCTTATGATGAAAATAACCTGAATAAATTGAAACCATTTAAAGATGCCTTTTTGAAAAAATAATGCTCGGCTCTCCATTCGTGCATAACCTTGCAAATATACAAAATCAACAGCAAAATATAAAGAAAGAGGACGCTTAATCATTAGCGTAACAATATAGAGAAATGTATAGAAGAGACTTAGATATACACCATTCCAAATCATTTGCTCTGCTGAACCTGATAGCAAATTAACCGTCGTACCTAGTGCTAGTGAGCTTAAAATTAATAAGCCTGTAATGTTAAATTGCTTATCTAAAATAAAACGGTAAATGGTATAAACAATTCCAGGAATGGTTGAAATCAGCATTGCTGTATAATCACCTAAAGGCTCTCTACCAAGATTCCATATAACATAAGGTAATACTGCATAAAAAATCAACTCGAATAAAATTGATATTTTGTTTGAACGTTGTTTTTTCACTATATTTCCCTCCATTTATCTCTATTCAGCTTGCGCCTTTTAATACTTATAGAGCATTAAACTACATAATTTTGCCCAATAGTTGAACAAGCTAAAACATTTTTCTTAAACTGAATTGCTGCGTCGTTTTAATGACTGAATAATCGGACATTTCATTCTAGTATACTACATTTATAAATATTGGGTAATATGAACAGGTATGACTAACAAGAAAGATTTACTGTTACAGCAGGGCGGGACGATGAAGTCTAAACCTTCCTCTACGTGAAAGTAGAATGTAAATAGAGAGCAACAACTCAAGGTCTCACTTTAATACAGCTAAGGCTTTATCTTAAATAGCTTTTTCGATTTTTGTGAATGGGAAGATAATCGTTATTACTGAAATAATTTTTTTGTCAAAATTAAAACTTTCAGCATAGCCAAATTGTGGGCGAAATCGTTTATAATATATCTATTCATAAAAGAAAGTAGTGAATTGATATGGCAACAGGCACACACATAGTCGAAGTACCCGTAGGAATTGAAAATGTATGGGATTTCGTCAGTGATATGGAAAAATGGGCAAAGCTTGTCCCAGGTTATAATGCACATGAAATGATTGATGAAAAACATTCAACATGGACGTTTAAAGGTAACGTCGGTGTTCTGAAAAAAACAGTTGAAGTAGAGATTACTATTTTAGAATGGTTAGCACCTTCGAAAGTAACTTTCGAATTAAAAGGACTTTCTGATAACTTTTCAGGGAACGGTTATTTCCTTGCAGAAAGTATTGATGCAGATCATACAAAAATGACAGGCTATTTAGAAGTAAAGGCAGGAGGATTAGCTGGTCCTGTTTTAAACCCAATCTTTAAGCCAATCGTACCAAAAGCAACACAAATGTTAACAGATCGTGTAGCAAATAAAATTAAATTGGTGAATGTATAATAAAGCTGTTAAACCAACAGTAAAATGGCATGCTAGAAGTATTTTCTAGTATGCCATTTTTAATGCAAAAATAAAAATTTCTACGTGAACTTTTGTAAGCTATTATATTAGTTATCAAGAAGGGATGAGCGTCGAAAAACCTTCTTTATCATCAGTACCCTTATTTACTATCTTATAGCATATTAATCTCCGAAGCTTCATATGATGCAAGGGGAGGGATTATTATCGAACACAAAACTTGGAATATGAGTGAAACTTTCTGTTTTCCTGGTTATGGCTGCCCAACAGAAATAGCAGCTGTGCAAATTAAGCCAAGGTGGCAGACAATGCAGCTAGAAGATTCACTACGATTAATGGGTATTTATCACATCACCGCACATGTTCGCTTTGATTTTCGAGACATGCAAGCTTTCATGGATGATGAAGAATTAGTACAAATTGATGCACTTGATATTCAAGGAGATACTGGTTATTTTGAGTATGCAGTTCCTTTAAATGTGGATTTACCTAGGGATTCTGCTATTGAAGATTTAATGGTCAAGGATGTTCGACCTACACTGACTAATCAAATGTGTCAGCTCGAATGGACGGTTACAAGTATTTTTAATGAGCCTGAGCAAACATTTGAAAAAGCTCATGTTTTAGAAGAACAGTCGATCGCTGTAAATGCTTCAGCCCAAATAGAGAAGGTTGCACTTGTAGAAGAACCAGCGCCAGTAAAACAACCTGCCGCTGTAGTTACTTCGATACAAGAAGAAAAATCAAAAGCTGTAACATTTTCAGCACAAAAGGAAAAGTCTGAAGCTATAGTAGCTTCAGCCAAAAAAGAAAAAACTACATCAGTTGAGCAAAAAACCGTGTTGAGAGAATCCTCAAGTCATATTGTAGTTCGTGAGTCTAGCTCATGGCATGAAGTTCCATCAATGATTTGGGATTTAACGGAAGACTATACGCCGCTAAAGGTTCGTGTTTTAAATAATATCATTCAAAAGTAAATAGCATAGAAGTAGCAGGAGCAATAGGATGATGAAATCACCGGATGTTGGAATGATGATGACACGTATAAATTGAAAAGCGCAAATTGGCATGATTATCGTTCTACAATAAAAACGAACTTGTCGTAGCCATGGTGGTAAAAGCCAAGGATTATACTTACGTCGTCGCATTTGAATTTTCACTTCCTTCTCTACTTACTTTGTAGTGCTTCCTAAAAAATGACTAAATCACTTGAAAAATTGTACGATTCTGCGGTACAATGTGAAAAAGTCGAATATAGATGCTATGACAGGGAAGAGTAAATTAATAGTACATTTTCAGAGAGGAAACGGTAGCTGAAAAGTTTCTATATGTACCTAATTGAATGTAGCCCTCGAGCAGCTTTAGTGAACTAACAGTAGTTAAAGCCGGTTAAACACCGTTACCGAATTGAGAGCCAGTAGTAAAAGGCTTAAGCAAAGTAGTGCATGCTATTTCCTGATGAAATGTGTGTAAAGTGACTGCTTAATTCGCCTCTGCTGGAATTAAAGGTGGTACCGCGAATTTAAACTCCTTCGTCCTTTTTAGACGTTAGGAGTTTTTTTTATTTTCATTAAATCTTCTGGTCAATGTGCCTCGGTATGAGACATAAAACAGAATGATTGGTACGATCTCACATCGGTAAAACTAATGAATCAACAGGAGGAGTCAAAATGACAGAAAACATCTCAATGCCAACAAAATATGATCCGCTGTCCATTGAAGCGGGTCGTTATGAATGGTGGTTACAAGGGAAATTTTTCGAGGCACAGCCTACGAGTGAAAAGGAACCTTATTCAATCGTTATTCCACCACCGAATGTAACAGGTAAACTACATCTTGGTCATGCTTGGGATACAACATTACAAGATATTTTAATTCGTATGAAGCGCATGCAAGGGTATGATGCACTTTGGTTACCTGGAATGGACCATGCAGGTATAGCGACACAAGCAAAAGTAGAGGCTAAACTGCGTGAAGATAATATTACACGTTATGATTTAGGTCGTGAAAAATTCCTCGAAAAAACATGGGAATGGAAAGAAGAGTACGCTAGTCATATTCGCGACCAATGGGCGAAGCTTGGCCTTGCATTAGATTATTCTCGTGAGCGTTTCACACTTGATCAAGGTCTTTCTGATGCAGTTAAAACCGTGTTCATTCAATTATATGAAAAAGGTTTAATCTATCGTGGTGAACGTATTATTAACTGGGACCCTGCTGCGAAAACAGCGTTATCAGATATTGAAGTTATCTATCACGATGTTCAAGGTGCTTTCTATCACATGAAATACCCATTAGCTGATGGCTCAGGATTTGTGGAAGTAGCGACAACACGCCCTGAAACAATGCTAGGTGACTCGGGAGTAGCAGTTCACCCGAATGATGAGCGTTATCAACACTTAATTGGTAAAACCGTTATTTTACCAATTGTTGGTCGTGAAATCCCTATCGTAGCAGATGACTACGTAGATATGGAATTTGGTACTGGAGTTGTAAAAATGACACCGGCACATGATCCAAACGACTTTGAGGTTGGGAACCGACACAACTTAGAACGCATTCTTGTAATGCATGAAGATGGTACAATGAACGAGCTTGCTGGCAAGTATAATGGTATGGACCGTTTTGAATGCCGTAAGCAAATTGTAGCTGATCTACAAGAGGCAGGCGTGCTTATTCGCATTGAAGAACATACCCATTCAGTAGGTCACTCTGAACGTTCTGGTGCCGTTGTAGAGCCGTATCTTTCAGCACAATGGTTCGTAAAAATGCAACCACTTGCTGATGCTTCACTTGCGCTTCAACAAGATGAAGAAGGAAAAGTAAACTTCGTACCATCTCGTTTTGAAAACACATATTCTCGCTGGATGGAAAATATCCGTGACTGGTGTATCTCTCGCCAATTATGGTGGGGTCATCAAATCCCAGCATGGTATCACAATGAAACAGGTGAGATTTACGTAGGAAAAGAAGCGCCAGCAGATGCAGAGAATTGGACACAAGATGAAGATGTATTAGATACATGGTTCTCTTCAGCATTATGGCCATTTTCAACAATGGGTTGGCCAGATGAAGCAAATGAAGAATATAAACGTTACTATCCAACAAGCACACTTGTAACTGGTTATGATATTATTTTCTTCTGGGTATCTCGAATGATTTTCCAAGGTCTTGAATTTACAGGTCAGCGCCCATTCAAAGATGTATTAATTCACGGTTTAGTACGTGATGGTGAAGGACGCAAGATGAGTAAATCACTTGGCAATGGTGTAGACCCTATGGACGTTATTGATCAATACGGTGCCGATTCATTACGTTACTTCTTAGCTACTGGATCATCACCTGGTCAAGATTTACGCTATACAACTGAAAAAGTAGAAGCTGTATGGAACTTCTCTAATAAGATTTGGAATGCCTCTCGTTTCGCTTTAATGAACATGGAAGGTATGACATATGATGAAATTGACTTAACTGGTGAAAAATCAGTTGCCGATAAATGGATTCTAACTCGCCTAAATGAAACAATTGAGCGTGTAACATCACTTGCAGAGCGCTACGAATTTGGCGAAGTTGGCCGCGAGCTGTATAACTTTATTTGGGATGATTTCTGTTCTTGGTATATTGAAATGGCGAAATTACCGTTAAATGGTGAAGATGAAGCAGCTAAGAAAACGACTCGTTCTATTTTAGCTTACGTGTTAGACCAAACGATGCGTCTATTACATCCATTAATGCCGTTCATTACGGAAGAAATCTGGCAACACTTACCACATGAAGGTGAATCAATTACAGTGGCAGCGTGGCCAACAGTACGTGCGGATCTTCATTTTACAGAGGAAGCAGACAATATGAAGCTCCTAATGGATATTATACGTTCAGTACGTAATATTCGTGCGGAAGTTAATACACCAATGAGCAAAAAAGTACCGCTATATATTTCAGCAAAAGATGCAGTAACGGTTACAGTACTTGAAGCAAATAAAGCATATTTAGAAAAATTCTGTAATCCAGAGTCACTAACAATTGGAGAAAGTTTAGAGGCCCCTAGTCAGTCTATGACAGCAGTAGTAACTGGAGCGGAGCTATTCCTACCACTTGTTGGACTTATTAACCTAGAAGAAGAAATTGCTCGTCTTGAAAAAGAATTAGAAAAATGGGCAAAAGAAGTGAAGCTTGTTACTGGTAAATTATCGAATGAGAAATTCGTATCCAAAGCGCCAGAAGCATTAGTTAATGCTGAACGTGAAAAATTAGCCGATTACGAAAGTAAACATGCGATTGTATTAAAACGTTTAGAAGAACTAAAAAATATGTAAATAGGAAACAGCGGATGACGAAAAGTCATCCGCTGTTTTTATATGCACCAAAAGATATGCATTATATTAGGAAAAAATATATAGATTTTATAGAATAATGGCTCATCACCAAAAGTTGTGGATGACATTTGTTAAAACATATACTATGTAAATAAGTTGATTGGAGTGGAGGCTGGGTGACTCCTTGGGGATCAGCGAATAGAGGAACGAAGGCTAAAACCATCACGTCCTGTGATAACGCCTTCGTGACCAACATCGTGTTGGCCCGAGACCCTGGAGCGAGCAAATAGAGGAACGAAGGCTAAAAGCATCACGTCCTGTGATAACGCCTTCGTGACCTACATCGTGTAGGCCCAAGCGGCTCATCGGACGCCCACAGGAAAGCGCCCAGTCGGAACGGAAATCAACCACACGTTTTGGTGATGAACCAGAATAATGTATTTTTAAAAGCTAGGCGGCAGGTACAAGGCGTCCGCCTCAAAATTCAGTGAAATGGTGTAGGTAAACAAGAGTTTTTTCGAAATGTATGTGTATTGGGCATCACTTGTACTAAAATAGAGATATTGTAGTAAGAGGGAGTGTTTCTTTTGTTTAAATCGATGAAAGAATGTACAGATTTTATTTTTACGTTAAAGGCAGTTGATCATAAACGGGCACCACTCGTATTGATGCGAGAGGTACTGGAGATTCTAGGTAAACCACAGGACAAGCTACGCGCTATTCATTTAGCGGGTTCAAATGGTAAGGGTTCAACAGTGAATGCACTAAGAGAAATGCTACAACATGCTGGCTACAAAGTTGGTGCCTTTACTTCACCTCATTTAGAGTGTGTCAATGAACGAATAACTATTAATGGAACTCCAATTTCTGATGCGCAATTTTTACATTATATGAACAAAGTTTCTATTATTATTGAGACACATTATAAAGGTGAATTTCCAAGCTTTTTTGAAGTCGTAACACTTATTATGTTCCAATACTTGGCGGATGAAGAAGTGGATATTGCACTGATTGAAACAGGACTTGGTGGACGTTTAGATGCTACGAATGTCATTACGCCACTTATTTCAATTATTACAACGATTTCACTAGAACATACTGCGTTTTTAGGAGATACATTAGCAAAGGTAGCGTTTGAAAAGGCAGGAATTATTAAAGAAAGTGTACCAGTTGTTGTCGGGGTTAAAAGTGAAGAGGCACTTACTGTTATCCGGGAGATAGCAAATGAGCAACATGCGCCATGCTTTGTTTTAGGAAAAGATTTTACGGTTGAAAACATTGTGCAAAGTGCTAACATACAGCTCTTTAATTACCAAAAAGTAAATGTGGAGATGGTAGATGTCCCAGTAAAAATGGCCGGGCCACATCAGATAGATAATGCAAGTCTAGCGATTACAGCTATCCTCGTGTTAAGAGAGAATGGAGCAATTGACATTTCAGATGAGTCAATTCGTCAAGCATTGGCGATCGCTCAGTGGGCAGGACGTTTTGAGCAATTGCCTGATAATATAGTACTAGATGGAGCGCATAATTCAGAAGGAACTGCTGCACTAATTCAAACACTTAAAACGGTATATCCACATCAAAATTATCGATTTATATATGCAGCATTGTCAGATAAAGATCATGCGAATAGTATTGCTTTAATGGATAGTATTGCTACATCAATAGCATTTACACAAATTGAACTGCCGAATGCTATGCTTGCTGATAAATTAGCTTCATTATCTACAAATACGAACAAATCGTCTAGTGTGGATTGGCGTGAAATGGTTCAAACAGTGCTACATCAAAGAAATGATGAGGATATTATAGTCATTACAGGTTCATTGTATTTCATAGCTGAAATACGACAATGGCTACAGGGGGAACAACGATGATCCCAAAATTTAATAGCTATAAGGAAAAATGGAATGTTTTGAGCGATGATGTTATTAAACCTGGTCTAACTGCAATTGAAGAGGCATTGGCACGAGTAGGTAATCCAGAGAAAAAATTGCGAGTCGTGCATTTGGCAGGGACTAATGGTAAAGGTTCGACTCTTACATTCCTAGAATCAATCGCCAAAGAACATGGCTTACGTGTTGGTAAATTTATGTCTCCTTGTATTTTGGACGTACATGACCAAATTCAAGTAGAGGGCCGAGCAATTACGGAAGCGGAAATGAATCGGGTATTCCAACAAATGCAGGCAGCTGGACTTAGTGGAAAATTAACAGATTTTGAACTTTTAACTGTTGCAACATTTTTACATTTTGTTGCGAGTAATGTAGATATTGCCCTTATTGAAGCAGGTATGGGGGGCTTACTTGATAGTACAAATGTGGTTACACCAATTGTGTCAATCATCCCAAGTATCGCATTAGAGCATACGAATTTTTTAGGAGATACAATTGAAAGTATTGCCCGCCATAAAGCTGGAATTATTAAGCCAGATCGACCAGTTATTATCGGTGAGTTGCCGTTAGAGGCAAAGAATATAGTTTATCAGGAAGCTAAAAAAATACATTCATCCGTTTTTGAGTTAAATCATCAGTTTTATGTGGAGCAGAGGAATGATGGAGAGAGTTATGTGCATAATGATAATGGCTTCCGTATTACAAAGCTCCTACGCACAATGAAGGGAGCACATCAGGCGAATAACATGGCACTTGCTATTACAGCCTTTTTTGAAGTGGCAACCACATTTAGGATACAAATTAGTAAAGAGGCTATTCAAAAAGCTGTGAAAAACGCAACCATTTTAGGACGCTTTGAAGAAATTTTGCCTTATATTTTTTTAGACGGTGCTCATAATCCAGCAAGTGCTGAGAAATTAATAGAAACGATAAAACATGAGTTCCCAGAAGAGCAGATTTCTTTTGTCATTGGCATTCTTGCTGATAAAGCTGTAAAAGAGATATTGCTTCAGTTTGAGCAGGTAAGTGATTATTTTTACTTTGTTGATTTCAGTAATTCTCGTGCGATGGCTGCTCAAAAAATGCTTGAGCTGTCCAATGCCTCTCATAAAGCAGTGTTAGAAGATTATGTTCAATTTTTACAACGACAGTCAGAAAGTAAGTCGAGAACTATTGTATCGGGTTCGTTGTATTTATTAACTGAAGTACGTAGTAGATTAAAAAGTGTATAATATGTAATTTCTAGTGAAAATCAGGTTCTCATTATAAAGTGAGGCCCTGATTTTCTTTTATATTGTGTGAACGGTAGGGCTTTTTTGCAGATTAGTTATTCCAAGGTCATTGTGACAAATAGGATTCATTATAATCCTCCTATTACTATTAAAATTCTGATATCCTCTCTCGGATTTCCTCAAGCACTTTTTCCTAATATATTTCTATTTCTTCTATTAGTTTTGATTGGAGAGTTTTTCTTGGTGAAAGCTAATGGTTGTTTTGTGACTTGCCCGTTTTTCATTAAAGAGGCTATAAATGGTTTTATCTAGTTTATGTTTCGTAAAAAGGGGATTCGATGGTAAAAAATTTGGATACAAAATATTTAATTTTTATGATAAACCTCAAAAACCACTACTAAATCAAAATGAAGTAAATTAGCATTTACACATACTTTTATACATATACTTATATCAAATTGTAGTCATAAACAGTCTTGTCTTTTTATAGATAGGCTTTGATACGTGAAGGAAGAGGTGATGGAAGAATGAAAATTGTCAGTCAGGTCATGAAAAAACAAATATTTCGAGCGATGTTTATTGGAGGAGTAGTCGGGCTTTTAGGAGTAGCTATTTTTTTAGGTGTTCTTCAAGCGAGCACTCAATTTTCTTTGAAAAATAATGGCAGCGATATAGCCAGTAATAGTAATAATAAAAATACAGACGCAGAAACAATTCCGACAGCAGGTGGAGCAATGGATGGAACTATGTTTTTTGCAAGTCAAGCAGGGGTGTATTCAAATTATGAAAGTGCAAGTTCGTTTGTATCTGAACACCCTTCATTAAAAGAGAGTGCCATTGTCGAGGTTGATGGGAAATTTTACGTTTGGACAAGTATGGTAACCGATGAAAGTCAGCTTGTCTTTTTAAAAGATCCTCCCACATTTAAAAAAGCATTTAGTGTAAGTAGTGACAGCTGTAAGGAGGCAACGATTGCAGAGCTACCATCTGTGCTAGCTGACAAAAAGGCAACAAAATTAAATTTTAAGAATAATTCGAAGGATTCTACACTGCCTGCTGATTGGCAATCTATTGGTGCGGCAGCCTCTTCAATTTCAAACGATATTAGCATCATTCGTTTACATGTTTTTGCCCATTACAAATCGAAAAATACTTGTCTTCAAGTGAAATTTTAAGCATGAAAGATGGCGAAATAAGCATTATCTTGATTTTTTGAAAATTTTCAAAACCTAAATTCTCCGTTATGATAACTAATAAGGAGGAATGGTCAGATAATGTTTAATACAAATCACAAGCTAGTGCTTGCTTCTGCTTCACCTAGACGAAAGGAATTGCTCGCAATGCTATCACTTCCATTTGACATAATCACCAGTGAAGTAGAAGAGACAAGTGTCCAGGCAACTACAATGCAAGATTATGTAAAAGGTGTAGCTCTATTAAAAACAAGGGATGTGGCAAAAAAAGCGCCAAATGCAACGATTATTGGGGCAGACACTATTGTTGTTTATGATAATAAGCTACTTCATAAACCAAAAGATCGTGAGGAGGCAATTTCTCACTTATTACGTTTATCAGGCAAGCATCATGCGGTCATGACAGCTGTTGCCATTATTGAGCCTGACGGTAATGAAACAACATTTGTCGAGGAGACAAATGTTGTCTTTCATCATTTATCGCAGGAGCTGATCGAAGCATATGTAGATTCGGGAGACCCATTTGATAAAGCAGGTGGTTATGGCATTCAAACTGCTGGTACACTTTTAGTTAAGCGAATTGAAGGGGATTATAACAATGTTGTCGGCTTACCACTTGCAGCGTTGTTTACGCATTTGGTAGGTCTCGATATTATCCAATTTGCGAAGGAGTGAGGCTTTTTTGCCAAATAATGTTTTACCAAGAATGATGATACGAGACGTTAATATACAGGATCGACCTCGTGAAAGACTACTGCGACAAGGGGCAATGAGTTTATCGAATCAGGAGCTACTGGCCATTTTACTAAGGACAGGCACTAAAGAAGAGTCTGTACTTGTACTTGCAAATCGCATACTAAGTGTTTTTGAGCGTTTGCATTATTTAAAACATGCAACTATAGAAGAAATGGTTGCGATTAAAGGCATTGGTGAGGTTAAAGCCATTCAAATATTAGCAGCCATTGAACTTGGTAGACGTCTTGCTCAGAAACAAAGCGATGAAAAATATACGATACGCTCACCGCAAGATGCCGCCTCCTATTTAATGCCTGATATGACCTCACTGAATCAAGAACATTTTGTAGTTCTTTTTTTAAATATAAAAAATCAAATTATTCATAGGCAGACGATTTTTATAGGCAGTCTAAATGCTTCAATCGTCCATCCTAGAGAAATATTTCGCGAGGCTGTAAAGAGATCTGCGGCTTCTATAATTTGTGCGCATAATCATCGTGCGACACGTTCGTAACTAAAAAGGTTGCGCACGCTGTCTTATAGTCAAATGGCTAGAAGAGAGTCGTGAACTCTTCACTTGATAGGTGGAATGAGAGGGTAACGCCTTGAAACGCCTACTCTAATACTCCGACATGCGGATTTGAGTGTGTAGAAGAATGCCGTGTGAAGCTCGGTGAAGTCGGCTGAATGTTGCCGTAGTGCTTGTATGGGTAACCGAAAGCTAACTAGAGGTAGTTGGTGCAACTGATAGGCCGGGAGTCGTAAAAAGCTTAATATGGTGAGAATGTGGTAAAACACTGACGAACTAGCGAAGGAAATGTCTGTGAGTGGCGAACACTTAGAAATGAGTGGGCTTGATGAAAGTGTCAAGCGCGTTCCGTGGGCGAGTACTTATGGTGGTTTTGAAAGCTCCATGCATCGTTACAGGCGGTGGAGAGGACGTCAGGCAAGAGCTAGCACCTACGTTAAGTATTGATAGAGTGAAGGGAACGTGGAAAGCTACTGACACAAGAGGGGACACACCCGATGATGTGGTGGGGAGGAAAGGATTCGTCTATAACTTCTCTTTATGGTAGTGAGAGTAGAGGCAAGAGCGTTGAAGTTTCTGTAATAGAAATGAAGCAATAGCCTCAAGTCGATTGTTTATGTTATTTCAACTCAAAATTCAAGGATTCTCGTATGACGAAAAAGATCACGAGCCGTGAATGGAGCGTGATAGACCTTGAACCAAAACTTTAAGAAAATCCCTAGAATGAAAAATACGAGGTTAAGGCATGCTGAATATTATGGTATGACCGAAACCTTTGATGAGCTGTATGTAAAAAGTAACGACGATGAAAAATTTAAAAACCTCATGTCCATTATTACTTCAGACGATAATATACTGCTTGCTTATCGTAATATTAAGCGAAACAACGGAAGTGCAACGGCTGGGGTGGACAAGGTTACCATTTACGATCTTGAAAAGTTAAGTACGCGAGAATTTATTACAGTTGTGAAAAACCGTTTTGTACACTATAATCCTCGAAAAGTAAAACGGGTAGAAATTCCAAAGCCAAATGGTAAAACTAGACCTTTAGGTATCCCATCCATGTGGGACCGCATTGCACAACAATGCATTTTACAAGTGCTAGAGCCGATATGTGAGGCGAAATTTTATAGGTATAGTTTTGGGTTTAGACCAACAAAATCAGCGGAGAATGCGATTTCGGCATGTGCGAATCGGATAAACAATAATCAAATGCAGTACGTCGTGGATATAGATATTCAAGGCTTCTTTGATGAAGTAAAGCATACAAAATTAATGCGACAAATTTGGACGTTGGGTATTCAAGATAAACAGTTGCTCGTTATCCTACGGAAAATGTTGAAAGCACCTATTGTTATGCCAAATGGTGATGTCGTTTATCCGCAAAAAGGCACACCTCAAGGTGGTATTCTTTCGCCATTACTTGCGAATATTAATTTGAATGAATTTGATTGGTGGATTGCAAACCAGTGGGAAAGTAAGAAATGTCATTCCATCAACGACCATTTCATAAAGAAAACGGGTCTATACAGCCATCAATATCGCTATCGGAAATTACGAGAAACATCAAAGCTCAAAGAAATGTATATTGTACGCTATGCAGATGATTTTAAGATTTTTACAACAACACGAGCGAATGCTGAAAAGATTTTTATCGCCAGTAAAAGGTGGCTAGAAGAACGACTTGGCTTGCCTATTTCTGAAGAAAAATCGCAAATTACGAATCTGAAAAAGAAGAGTAGTGAATTTCTAGGTTTTGACCTAAAGATGAAACGAAAAGGCTACGACCGTGTAGGACGTAAAAAGTTTGTCTGTCAGTCACACATTACTGAAAAAGCACGTCTGAGGATTAAAAAGCAATTAAAAGACCAAATTATTCAAATGCAAAGAGCACCAAACGGAAATGACTTAATCAAACAAGTTCAAATCTACAATAGTATGGTGATTGGCATTCATAATTATTATCGTATAGCCACACAGGTGAATGCGAGTCTCATGCCAATACAGTATCAATTAACACTTGTAGAACGACAACGATTAAAATCATTTTCACTCAAGAAAATGACCAATTATCCAATCAAAGACAAAGGCATCCAACCTTATTTAAAGTCTAAAATGACAAGATATATCAACGGCTATCCTATCATTCCTATTGGGTTTATTAAGACGAAAAACGCGTTAATGCCAAAGAATGGCGTGTGTAAGTTTACTGAAGAAGGACGCGCACTCATGCACCGTGAACAAAGGAGCATACCCGAATGGAAAGTGCAGTGGATTCGAGAACATCCTGTTATTAACGAACGGGCAACGATTGAGTTTAATGATAATCGTATTTCGTTGTTCGTTGCACAAAATGGGAAATGCGGGGTAACAGGTGAAGAATTAATCCTGACGGAAATGGATTGTCACCATAAAACTCTATGGAGTGAGACTAAAGATGACAGGTATTCAAATCTCATTTTAGTGATAAGAGATGTGCATCGTCTCATTCATGCCACGGACGCTGAAACGATTCGAACCTATTTTGAAGGCCTGCAATTAAATAAGGAACAATTACAAAAGCTTAACAAATTAAGAGCCTTGATTGGAAATGGAGAAATCAAGTAACACAAGGGATTGTTTGATTCAATTGAGGGAAATGAAATAAATGAACGGTCGATGGAACGCCGTGTGCGATGAAAGTTGCATGCACGGTGTGGAGCAGGGGAAAAGGTGAAGATGATTTCAAAGCCTTACCTATTGCTATCTAGCGGCGTGCCGACACCCAGTGAAGAGGATATTGAAGTGACGAAACGAATTTTAGAGGCTGGATATATTATGGGCATTGATTTGATTGATCACCTCATCATCGGTGATCATCAATTTATTAGTTTGAAAGAAAAAGGATATTTTTAACTCTGCAATGTATTTTGCAGAGTTTTTTTAGTGTGCCGGGCATGTCCGTCAACTAGGTGATGAAAGTTCACTGTGGGCGTTGGGATATGCGAACCACTAGCCAAGTGCAAGGGTGTCCATGGCGACGTGGAATCTGAAGGAAGCAGGAGGCAAAACCTTGGTCCGAGGTATACGAATCACATTCGAGGTTGTTCTGACTGGACGAGATTGCTAAACAAATCAAAATCCAAAATATCCACGGGAGTCAGTGCAATAAATGTGGCGGATAGATGAGGTGAAAGTGGACGGACTTACCCCGGGAGATCTGATGAATACCTGGAAACAGAACCTATTTAGCGATAGATAGCTGAATCATCAGAAGTCAGCAGAAGCCATAGTACCAATAAGGGGAAGGGCTGAACGAAAGGAGTGAACATGGAAGGGCACATTATATGACAGTGAAGACACAGCCAATCATAAGACTTTACGTTGCCTTGAAACGCAGAACGTGAATCGCGCAACGAAAAGAGTGGAACTGTTCATATGCATACCTATACCATGAGAACATATGGATTCAAATGGACTAATTTATTTAATAACAGACCGAGATAATCTAAACGAAGCTTTTAAGAAGGTACGTAGAAATAAAGGTGCTGCTGGAGTCGATGCGAAAGATATAGAAGCAACACGCCAATACTTAAAAGAAAATAAAGAAAAGATTATTCGTCAAATCCAAACAGGGCAATATACACCGCAACCGGTAAGACGGGTAGAAATTCCAAAAGGAAACGGTAATACGAGAAAATTAGGGATTCCAACTGTAACAGACCGCGTCATTCAACAAGCAGTCGTTCAAATCTTAACACCAATCATCGACCCAATTTTCAGTGACTATAGTTATGGTTTTCGGCCAAATAAAAGTGCTCATCAAGCAATTGCACAAGCGCAATCTTATATGGATGAAGGCTACAAATTCGTGGTCGACATGGACCTTGAGAAATTCTTTGACCGCGTTCAACACGATAAACTGATGTCCCTAGTTGCGGGATATATTAAGGATAAGCCAACTTTAAAGTTAATCCGTAAATTTCTCAACGCTGGTACTATGGCAAATGGCGTTGTAGTACATAGCCAAGAAGGCACGCCGCAAGGTGGTCCACTGAGTCCACTACTTAGTAATATTCTTCTCCATGAACTAGATAAAGAGCTTGATAAAAGAGGTCACAGATTCGTTCGTTACGCGGATGATTGTAATATCTATGTCAAAAGTTTAAAAGCAGGAGAGCGTGTAAAAGTAGGGATGACAACATTTATCGAAAAGAAACTAAAGCTTAAGGTAAATGAGGAGAAATCCGCAGTGGGAAAGCCGAGCGCACGGATATTCTTAGGAGTGAGTTTCTATCGAAACAAACGACAAACAAGGATATACGTGCCAAAGAAAAGTAAACAGAAATTTGAAGATAAAATCCGCCGCCTCACGAATCGTAATCGGAGCATGCGAATGGATGAAAGAATTAAATACCTCAACTATCTGATTCAGGGGTGGGGTAATTACTTTAAAATCGGAGAGCTTGGTAAATACGCTAAAAAGATGGATGCCCATATACGCCGAAGACTGCGAGCGTGTCGATGGAAAGAATGGAAGAAAACCACAACGAAGTGTCGCAACCTTAAGAAACTTGGTATCCGACCGAACGACGCCTATAGAATGGCAAATACAAGAAAGGGATATTGGCGAACATCTAATAGTCCAATCATAGATAGAGCCCTAAATAATAAATACTGGGAGAAACAAAATTTAAAAAGTCTCTCCCAAGTCATTTTAAAACCATAAAACTTTTGAACCGCCGTATACGGAGCCGTATGTACGGTGGTGGGAGAGGTCGGAGGTTAATCACCTCCTCCTACTCGATTGACTTAATCAATATATTAATAAAAATAGCTGGTTCTATGAAAAGTAGGGGTATTCGCAGGAACATTCAAAAGAAACGGATAGAACATCAAAAAGAGAGAGTGTGGAATGTTTTGGAAATCCCTCGCGTTGTTCGCATCTTAACATTTGGTGTTGCTTCAAATCTCTTCGTTACTTTAAAAATAAATATTTTTGTATTTTTTTGCGAAAAACTAAAATGAAAGCGAACCTTTTTTTAAGTAAAACGTTATTGTACTCGTAGAAATGTCTATAATATTCACAAAAATTGGTAGCCTAATACACGTTGTCTTACAAGAATAAAAATTATATGCTAATCTATACGTACTATTTTTAGTTTAGGAGGGAATTAAAATAGTATCTTTTCCGCGAGAAGAGCATGTGGCACTATAAATTCTTGCGTTTATCCGTTATAATGAACGGTATGATTTTATCTTTATTCAGAAGAAGCCTCTCACTTCAACAGGTGTGAGATGATTGAGTGTGTAGTTTTTTCAGTAGGTGTTGAACATCGATTGAATGAAGATAAAGCCTCTGTGTGTCATTACGCGCAGGAGTGTAGATGATGTCAACGAAAGTATGGCTTAAATAGAAAGGGAGTACACAAATTGTTTGGATTAGGAAGTAAAGATGTCGGGATTGACCTCGGCACAGCGAATACATTAGTGTTTATTAAAGGGAAGGGAATCGTTTTACGCGAACCTTCAGTCGTAGCAAAAAATACAAAAACTGGAGATATCGTTGCAGTTGGTAATGATGCCAAAAATATGATTGGTCGTACACCTGGTTCAATCGTAGCAATCCGTCCTATGAAAGATGGCGTTATTGCTGACTTTGATATTACTACAGCAATGATAGGATACTATTTAAAAGAAGCTTGCAAAAATTCTGGTGGAAATTGGAAGAAGCCGAATGTTATGATTTGTGTGCCTTACGGTATTACATCAGTTGAACAACGTGCGGTTATTGATGCTGCTCGCCAAGCAGGAGCTAAAGAAGCATTTACAATTGAAGAGCCATTTGCAGCAGCAATCGGTTCTAACTTACCAGTTTGGGATCCAACAGGGTCAATGGTCGTTGATATCGGTGGTGGTACAACAGAGGTAGCTGTTATTTCATTAGGTGGTATTGTAACAAGTGAATCCGTGCGTGTTGGCGGGGATGCAATGGACCAATCCATCATTTCGTATATTCGTAAAACATATAATTTAACAATTGGTGAACGTACTGCAGAAGCAGTGAAAATGGAAATTGGTACAGCGTTGGCTGAGGGTCCAGAAAGTAGAATGGACATTAGAGGACGCGATCTTTTAACAGGTTTACCTAAAACAATCGAAATTTCTTCACAAGAAATCTCTGAATCTTTACGTGAAGCGGTATCATCTATTATTGATGGCGTTCGCAAAACACTTGAACAAACACCTCCTGAATTATCTGCAGACGTAATGGAACGCGGAATTGTTTTAACAGGTGGTGGTGCGCTATTAACAAATTTAGACAAAGTTATTAGCCAAGAAACGAATATGCCAGTATTTATCGCAGAAGATCCACTGGACTGTGTTGCTATTGGTACAGGTAAGGCTCTAGAACATATTGATTTAATCCGTTCACAACAAGTTAAAGGGTAAGGAGGTTTAGGCAATGCCACATTTTTTTTTCAATAAGAAATTAATTTTGCTGCTTGTAGGCATGGTTTTTCTTGTGGCATTGATTAGCTTCTCATTACGTGATCGGACGAATGCAACTTTACCAGAGCAAATTATTAAAGATACTGTCGGCGTCGCACAATCTATTGTTGCGAAGCCGGCGAATTATATTGCAGGTGTTTTTAATAATATTGATTCCCTCTTAAACACGTACGAAGAAAATAAACGTTTAAAAGCACGCTTAGAAGAATTTGCAGCTGTACAAGCTGAGGCAACGGAATTAAAATCAGATAATGAAAAGCTTCGTGAGCTTCTCGACAAATCAGAGAGCTTAAAAGAATTTAATCCGATTCATGCCACAGTTATTGCTAGAAATCCTGACCAGTGGGAAGAAAAAATTATTTTAGATAAAGGTTCTTCACACGGTGTAGAAAAAAATATGGCAGTTATGACAGCGAAAGGGTTAGTCGGTAAAGTTACAGTAGTGACACCTTTCACCTCTGAGGTAGAGCTTTTATATACAAGTAATCCAAACTATCGTGTTTCTGCGATGGTTTTAGGAGATACAGAAGCATACGGTTTGATTGAGGGCTTTGATGAAGAACGTAATGAACTTATTATGAAGCGAATCGATTCAAGTTTACCAGTTAAAAAAGGTCAGCAAGTAGTTTCATCAGGACTTGGGGGTATTTTCCCAAAGAATGTGCCAATCGGAGAAATTACTGAAGTAAGTACAGATGATTTTGGCTTAACAAAAATGGCCTATGTAAAACCATCTGCAGATTTTTCAATTTTAGACTATGTTGTTATTGCTAAACGTTCCACTACTGTGATAGATGGATCTGATGGTAGTGCAACGAACGAGGATTTAACACATCCACCAGAGGCGAGTGAAGAGGAGGAAAAATAATGGTTCGATTTCTCATCCCCTCTGTGGCGGTTTTACTATTTTTACTAGAACCAGAGTTTGCTATGCTTTCACCCATTGAAATCAAAGGGCAAATCTATTATTTAGTGCCAAGATTTTTAATCTTATATTTAATATTTATTTCCATCTATTATAGCCGCCAGCGAGCGGTAATGTATGGACTTTTTTTTGGTGTCTTGTATGATGTCTTTTACATTGATATTATTGGATTATATTCAGTACTGTTTCCGCTTATTTGTTTTTTAGCAGGGTCTATTGTGAAAATTATTCATCAGCACTTAGTTGTGACAACGACGATTTCAGTTGTTTTAGTAGCGATTTTAGAATTTATACTCTATCAATTCTTCTATCTTATCGACTTTACATCGATCCCATTATCGGATTTCTTACGTTCACGACTACTACCAACGATCATTGCTAATGCACTATTTTTAATGATTCTTGGTTGGGCCTTCAAATATCTAATTAATGCGCGTGTCTTACAGAGAGCACGTGAAGTTTCTTAACAAAGAGCAACGTGGGGTGAGGCATTCATGAAAAAACAGTTGGTTAATATGAAGGGAACAAAGGATGGATTTGTTCTTCATTTAGACGATCAATGCGCGTATGTCGATTTAGTAGAAGAGCTTAAAAAGAAAGTTTCAGAAAGCGGTATCGATAGCAAAGTAGATGTACAATTATATTTAGGCTATCGATACTGTTCTGATGAACAAATCAAAGAGCTTATTAAAATTGTTCAAGAAACAGAGCAATTAATCGTCTCAAAGGTGCAAAGTGAAGTACTGACTGTCCATGAGAGCGACCAGAAAAGGATTGAAAGTCAACAAGATACATATTTAGGTGTAGTCAGATCAGGTCAAATTCTGCGTTCGCCAGGCGATATTATTATTGTCGGGAATGTCAATCCGAATGGACGTGTAGAAGCTGGTGGCAATGTGTATGTCCTAGGTAAACTCAAAGGAATTGCACATGCTGGGGTTCATGGTAATAAAGAAGCGATTATTGCAGCATCTCGCCTTGAAGCTACACATATTATGATTGCTGATCAGGTTCAGGTAATGTCAGACGAACATGTAAAAGCAAAAAATCAGGAAGAGATGACTTGTGCATTTATCGGCTATGATGGGCGCATTACGTATGATCAAATTCACGCGTTAAAAAATATTCGACCATTGTTAAATGTGTCTAAGGGAGGAAGCTAGTGTGGGAGAAGCAATCGTCATAACTTCAGGTAAGGGCGGTGTCGGAAAAACAACGACCGCGGCTAACCTTGGAACTGCATTGGCTCTACAAGGTAAAAAAATATGTTTAGTAGATACTGATATTGGTCTACGGAATTTAGACGTAATTTTAGGCCTTGAGAATCGTATTATTTATGATTTAGTAGATGTTATTGAAGGTCGCTGTAAGATTCATCAAGCGTTAATAAAAGATAAACGTGTAGATGAGAAACTATTCTTATTACCTGCTGCTCAAACAACAGATAAAAATGCTGTTAATCCTGAGCAAATGAAGAGCCTAGTAGAGGAATTAAAACGAGACTATGATTATGTCTTAATAGACTGTCCAGCAGGCATTGAACAAGGCTATCGTAATGCTGTTGCTGGTGCAGATCATGCAATTGTCGTAACAACACCAGAAATCTCTGCTGTGCGTGATGCAGATCGAATTATTGGCTTGCTTGAACAGGAAGAAATCACTGCTCCTAAACTAATTATTAACCGCATTCGCCAACATATGATGAGAAGTGGCGATACTTTGGATGTGAATGAAATTACAACACATTTGTCTATCGATCTATTAGGGATAATTGTAGATAGTGAAGGGGTTATTTCGTCTTCCAATAAAGGCGAACCTGTAGTAATGGATCCAACTAACAAAGCCTCTCTAGGCTATCGTAATATTGCCCGTCGAATACTTGGGGAATCTGTGCCACTTATGGCAATTGAAGATGAACATAGAGGTGTATTCTCAAAACTTAAAGCGTTATTTTCAAGATAATCTTAAACCTTTTCGTGCATTTGTACGAGAAGGTTTTTTTCTTGTGCATGAATGGACATGCAGCCTCATATAGTGTGAAAAAAAGGATGAGGGCTTGTTTAAGAAATGGAAATGGTTGGTCACGATATTACTTGTGGCTGCAATTATGCTTGTAATTCGTTTAGAGGATCAAGGTATATTGGAAACACCTGTGCGAAAACTTGTTACAACATCAGCAGATTTAACTTATTTAAGCGAGCTCGGACAAAGCTGGCTAAATAAAGAGGAGGAAACAATTTTAGTATCAAGTGATGTTGGGCAAACTGAACTATTAACATTTGCCGACGCGCAAGTTTTTAATGAAGGCTTTTTATTGCAGTATGATGCTGGTCTTCCAGTGTATGCTGGGCAGAATGGTCTTGTTGTTTTCACTGGTCATACAAAATATACTGGTAAAACAATGACGATTAGCTATGATGATGGCACAACAGTTTCCTATGGTATGCTTGATAGTTTAGCGCAACTGCCATATACAACAGTACAGGCAAATGATTTAATCGGCATGAAAGAGGCGGGACAACTCTATATCTCGATTGAAAAGGATAAGACATCTTATAGTTTAGAGCAGGTTGTACAGTGGCTTGAAACAGCGGCGTCCAATGAAAATTAAACTGCATCTTCTATGTATCCCTTTCGTATTTATAATGATTTTTAGTGGTCAAATTGCTTATTATGCTATTATTTTATCTTCGCTACTGTGGCATGAAGCAGGTCATTTGTTAGCTGCAATGATTTGTGGTGTTAAGGTGAAATCATGCGTTATCACACCTTATGGAGGGGAAATAGAATTTGAAAATCCAGCGGTTGTGCCAGCTACGTCACTCCTTTGGATTGCCTTAGGGGGACCAATCGCTACAATAATAGGGATTGGCCTTGCTTTTTTTATGCCTGAACTACTTGCTGCAAAGCTCATCGATGTACAACTTGTGCTATTAGCAATCAATGTATTACCGATTATTCCATTGGACGGTGGCAGAATATTTTTAGCGTCTTTATTTTTAGTCTTTCCAAGTGTTCGGGTATTTGAATATTACTACTGGCTTTCTCTTACAATTGCGACTATACTACTCATGATAACTTCATATTACCTCCCACAATCTATTTTTTTAGCAATTCTATGTTTATTTATATGGCTTCAAGCGTTAAAAGAATGGAATTATCGAAAATATCGTTTAGCATTTGAGAAATATGTAATGAATAGATTGACTTAAAATAAATCGTGTGGTAATATCTTAATGTTATTGTTTGTAGCACCTGTGCTACTGCAACCGCACTGGAAAGGTTAAAGTATCGTATGATCACCTTTATAAACAGGCGAGTCTGAGTCTATGAGGAGGTGCAGTAAAATGTACGCAATTATTGAAACTGGTGGTAAACAAATCAAAGTAGAAGCTGGTCAAGAAATCTATGTTGAAAAATTAGGTGTAGAAGCTGACGAGGTTGTAACTTTCGATAAAGTTTTATTCGTTGGTGGCGAAAACGTTAAAGTTGGAGCTCCATTCGTAGAAGGCGCTACTGTAACAGCTAAAGTTGTTAAAGAAGGCCGTGCGAAAAAAATCGTTGTTTTCAAATTGAAAGCTAAAAAGAACTACCGTCGTAAACAAGGTCACCGTCAACCTTACACAAAATTAGTTGTTGAAGCTATCAACGCTTAATTGTGAGGTGTAACGAATGATACAAGTTACGATTCATCACGATGAAAATAGACATGTGTCCGCATTCGAATTTTCAGGACATGCTGAATACGATGAATCTGGTAAGGATTTAGTATGTGCAGGAGCATCTACCATTGCCATAGGTACGGTGAATGCTATTTATGCACTATTACAATTACAGCCAGAAGTCGAACAAGCTGCTGAAGGTGGAGGCTATCTTAAGGTAGATTTACCATCAGATATAGAGCCTGAGATTGATGCAAAACTACAGTTAATTGTCCAAGTAATGACTGCCCAAGTGTATTCTATGGTGCAAAATTACGGACAATACATCCAAATCAACTACAACCAAGTAGGAGGTGGAACACGATGAAATTATTATTAGCATTAGACCTTCAACTTTTCGCATCTAAAAAAGGGGTAGGTTCTACTAAAAACGGACGTGACTCTGAGTCAAAACGACTTGGTGCTAAACGTGCTGATGGCCAATTCGTAACTGGTGGTTCAATTCTTTACCGTCAACGCGGTACAAAAATTTACCCAGGTACAAACGTAGGTCGTGGTGGTGACGATACACTATTTGCTAAAGTTGACGGCGTTGTTAAATTCGAACGCTTAGGTCGCGATCGCAAACAAGTATCTGTTTACCCAGCATCACAAGAAGCTTAATCTTTAAAAAAGATAAACATAAAGCGTAGGACTGCATTTATTGCAGTCCTTTTTTTGGCTAAATTTCAACTTCTTTCAGCGGGCGTCCAAACATCCGCTGAAATATGGAACTCAGTCTAAGAACGCCACGTCCTGTGGCATTACCGAAATGACCGACATCGTGTAGGCCCTCGTGTAGGCCTAAGCACAAAGCCGATTCCGGACGCAATTATGCCGAGGCATAATTGATAAAGATTTAAGGGAAAAATACAGCAAAACTTGTTATACTAGTAAGGATAACTTTATTGGAGTGAATGGGATGAACAATCAATCACTAACCATTAGTGAAGTATTACGTTTTGCAAATCATGATTATGTGAATCAGCTCCAGCTTATTCGCATGAATTTAGATTTAGGTAGAATTGATGAATCAAAAAAACTTATTCAAAATTATTCGGAACAATTACAAGCACTTTCTATCCTTAATCGTCTACAATTACCGCAAACAATCGAGTGGCTGCAAACAGCAGGCTGGCGCTATCAATCATTACCAATGAAACTTAGCGGTGAGATAAAAAAGCCCGTCACAAATAATATTGATACGGAAATTGTAGATTACTTAAACAAAACAGTTATGCATGTTTATGATACATTAGATCCATTTACAGAGCAGAGCTTAGCGCTCGATGTACGTGTTGACGATCATACATTTGCCGTGACATTCACGCTAAATGGGCTATGGAGTGCTGATGCATTCACCGAAAAAGGTTTGAAACAATTAGACATTCAAACAATTGAACAGACGAATACGTGCTGGCAATATGTATTGAATGCAAATAGGGAGTGAACTAAATGTTTGTCGATCACGTTAAGATTTATGTAAAAGGTGGCGACGGTGGTGACGGAATGGTTGCCTTCCGCCGAGAAAAATATGTACCGAATGGTGGTCCAGCCGGTGGTGACGGTGGACATGGTGGTAACGTAGTATTTCAAGTTGAAGAGGGTTTACGAACATTAATGGATTTTCGCTATAAACGCCACTTCAAGGCTGACCGTGGTGAGCATGGTATGAGTAAAGGAATGCATGGTAAACGTGCAGAGGATTTAATCGTTAAAGTACCACCAGGCACAGTCGTAATGAACGAAGAAACAGGGGCTGTTATTGCCGATTTAGTCGAGCATGGTCAACAAGCGATTATCGCAAAATCTGGCCGAGGTGGCCGAGGAAATTCACGCTTCGCAACACCGGCAAATCCAGCTCCAGAACTTTCTGAAAAAGGTGAGCCAGGACAAGAATTAAATGTTATATTAGAGTTAAAAGTTTTAGCGGATGTGGGACTAGTAGGTTTCCCAAGTGTTGGTAAATCAACGCTTCTATCTGTTGTTTCTGCTGCTAAGCCAAAAATTGGTGCTTATCATTTCACAACGATTGTTCCAAATTTAGGGATGATTGAAACGGATGATCATCGTAGCTTTGCGATGGCAGATTTACCTGGACTTATTGAAGGAGCTCATGAAGGAGTGGGCTTAGGCCATCAGTTTTTACGACATATCGAGCGTACACGTGTTATTGTCCATGTAATTGATATGTCTGGGATGGAAGGTCGAGATCCATACGAGGATTATTTAACGATTAATGAAGAGCTAAAACAATATAATCTTCGTTTAACAGAGCGTCCGCAAATTATTGTGGCAAATAAAATGGATATGCCAGAAGCAGAAGAAAACTTAGAGGAATTCCGCAAAAAAGTGGGAGAAGACATTCAAATTTTCCCGATTTCAGCAATTTCACGTCAAGGCTTAAAAGAGTTACTATTTGCCATTGCTGATTTACTGGAAGTAACGCCTGAATTCCCTCTATTCGATGATTTAGAAGAGCAATCAGATGCAACGGTAATGTATAAACATGAAGGAAAAGGTGAAGATTTCGAAATTACTCGTGATGATGATGGTACATTTATCATTAGTGGTTACGCAATTGAACGCCTATTTAAAATGACTGACTTTAGCCGTGAAGATGGTATTCGCCGTTTTGCTCGTCAATTGCGTGCAATGGGCGTGGATGAAGCACTACGCGAACGTGGCGCACAAGATGGCGATATAGTTCGTCTGCAAGAGTTTGAATTTGAATTTGTCGATTAAGACAAGAGTTTTAGGGGGAAGCGTATGAAGAATGTTGCGAATCAGCGATATTATTTAGTTCGTGAAGATGTTTTAACGGATGCTATGCAAAAAACTTTGGAGGCGAAACACTTACTTTCAAGTGGTTCGGTATCTTCCATATGGGATGCGGTAAAGCAGGTGGATTTATCGCGTAGTGCGTTTTACAAATATCGTGATGCTGTATTTCCTTTTCACTCAATTGTGCAGGAACGCATTTTAACAGTCTTTTTACAGCTTCAGGACCGTAAAGGAACACTTGCAAAGCTTTTAGAAACAGTGACAATTACGCATTGCAATGTACTGACTATCCATCAAACTATACCGATTCAAGGACGAGCAAATGTTACGTTGTCATTAGATGTAACTAGTATGACATGTGAACTTGATGATTTAATACAACAACTCAAACGTTTAGATTTTGTAGAGTCAGCGGAAGTAATTAGTTCTGGTGCATTATAATGACTAAAAGCAAGCTTGAATTTTTGACAGAAAGTAAATAAGCTTAAAAGGAGCAGTCCCATGTGGTGTAATTATCGCTTTATGGGACAGCTCCTTATTCTATAATAGAACCAACGAACAGACGGATAGAAAAGCCGAAGTGACAGGTAGAGTTCATAAAGAAAGTTTTTGGAACGCTTTGGAAGTTTCGTATTGTCCTCACCTAAACATTTAATGTAGAACTATAAAAGGAACTTTTAAAAACTAAAGATTCTAAATTTTTATATTAATGCAATTTAAAAGGCTCATCACCAAAAGTTGTGGATGATATTTGTTAAACGTATACCTTGTATATAAGTTGATTGGAGTGGAGGCTGGACGCCCCCAGCAAAGCGCCCAGTCGGAACGGAAATCATACACACGTTTTGGTGAAGAGCTAATTAAACTCAAAATTTATACTACAATTGTAGTGAGGGAGGTAAATATCATGACAAAGGAACAATGGGAAAAACGAATTGGCTATTTAGGACCGGAAGCATCATTTACATACTTAGCAACTAAAGCCACCTTTCCAACTGAGTGGCTTGTCCCTTGTGCTACAATACCAGAATGTATAGAGGCTGTAGCAAAGGGGAAGGTAGATTTAGCAGTTGTACCACTGGAAAATGCTTTAGAAGGCTCTGTCCCTTTAACGCTCGATTATTTATTTCATGAGGCAACACTATATGTTACAGGAGAGCTTCAGTTGAAAATACAGCAGCATTTAATGGTCAATCAAGAGCAGAAGAACAATTGGGAATCGATTAATGGAGTTTACTCACATCCACATGCGCTAGCACAATGTCATAAATACTTATTTTATCGATTCAGCCATGTTCCGTTACATCAAACAACATCGACGGCAGCAGCGGCAAAATATGTATCCGAAAATCCAAGCGAATGTATTGCGGCAGTTGGTAATGCAGCGGCGGCAGAAAAATATGGCTTAGAAATTGTTCAAGATAATATTCATGATTTTCATTTTAACCATACTCGTTTTTTCGTATTATCTAAGCAAAACATACGATTACCGCAAGAATTATCGGATGGACAGGCGAAAACAACTTTTATGATAACATTGCCAACGGACCGTTCAGGGGCATTACATCAAGTACTATCAGTATTTGCATGGCGACAGCTAAATTTAAGTAAAATCGAATCACGACCATTAAAAACGGGCTTAGGTGATTATTTCTTTATGATTGATGTATTGGCAGATGAAAAGGAGCCTATGATGCGTGGGGCCATGGAAGAACTAGCTGCACTTGGTTGCAAGGTGAAGTCACTTGGTACATACTTTACTTATCTGACGTCAGAAGAGTAATCAAAGTGGCTAGGAGGAATCATTGTGGGCGGCATTATTTTGTTTGACGGAGTATGCAATTTTTGTGACAATAGTGTGCAATTTATTATCAAACATGATCAGGGAGCCTATTTTCAATTTGCATCGATTCAAAGTGATGCAGGGCAGGCATTACTTGCACAATACGAAGTACCAGAAAATATAGATAGTGTCATATTATTTGAGCATGGGAAGGCGTATTTTGAATCCACAGCTGCACTTAAAATCTGTCGGAGATTAGATAGTTTCTGGCCTGTCTGCTATGTTTTCATCCTGATCCCATCATGTATACGAAATAGGATGTATCGAATATTTGCAAAAAATCGGTATCGCCTTTTCGGTCAAAGAGAAATGTGCTTATTGCCAACACCTTCACAGCGTAAAAGGTTTCTCTAACTTTGAAGAGGCTGGGACAAAAAGAAAAAATGTTAGACCGATTGCAATTGGTCTAACATTTTTTTGATTTAGGAAGGAACACTCTACTCATTGAAGCGGAAAAGTTATTATCTGTTTTCGTTATTTTTCAAAATAATCGAGTTCTGTCCCAGCCTCTTTTTTTGTTACAATGTTGCTAATATATTTCCATTTTAACTGATTGTAGCGCAGGGCTACTCGAGTGCTCCTGTTGCTTCGCTATCGTCGCAGGGCGAAGCTTCCCGCGGGTAAGCGAGTCGCCCGTAGCGGAAATAAGCCTCTTCGAATTAATTCAGTATAAAAATGGTTAATCAATACGCCTGATAGTAAATCATTTAAATTCATATAAATAGAAAGCTGCTAGCCTTTGTGAAAGCCAGCAGCTAAGTAAAGATTGTTATATTATTGATCAACTACTAAATAACCTTTTTTTTGTAATGTAAGCTCAATTAAATCTAAAATTTCAACAGAAGGCGCAGAAATAACATGGAGATGTATACCACCCGTTAGTTCGGATAAGTAACTTGCCTGTGTATCCGTAACACGTTGAATAAATTTTTTTACTTCATGACGGTTAGAGACCATAATAGATGCAGTAATTTCTCCGTAAATAGGATGTTCTACAATAACATTTTTTACTGTACCACCACAATCAACTATTGTTATAAGTTCATCTTCTGCATCCTCTGAAGTATGGAAGCAAGGGATTGTACGTTCAACAGTTTGATGTAATTGTTCCTGATGCATATAAAGATATCCTTGGCTAGTTGCAATAATAGGTTCATTTCTAGCCTTTAATAATGTCATATCATTGACAATGACTTGTCTAGAAACGTTAGCAAATTTCGCCAAGTCAGTCCCTGTAATAGGTGTGGTGCTTTTTTTTAGCTGTGCGAGAAGTTGCAGTCGGCGTTCTTCGCCTAACATTTTTTTCATAAGAGATCACCTCTGCCTGTAATAAAGGAAGCCGTTTTCCTTAAAACTAGTGTACCATGAAGCCTTTGCAACATGCGTGAAATTTTTGTATCCAAATGAAACATTGAACATATGATACGTAGAGAGGAAGGGAGGAAAAAATTGCGTATTCATATTGTTCAAAAGGGAGATACGTTGTGGAAGATTGCAAAAGAGTATGGTATTTCATTTGAAGATTTAAAACGACTCAATGCCCATCTTGCCAACCCAGATTATATAGTACCGGGCATGGAAATTATTTTGCCTGAAAAAATAAACAAAGAACCGCATAGAGAAGGAAATAGAGATACAAATTGGGATATGCATAGGGAAGGACATAAGGAAAGACCTATGCATAAGGAGTCACCTACAAGGCCTGTTAAAGAAAGTATCAAAAAAGAGATACAAAGACCGATGCCACCACCTATTGTTGCACCACCACCACCGATGCCAGAACCACAGATGATCCCAATTCCGTATCCAATGCCAATGCCAATGCCTCAGCAACCGACGTTTGTACCACAGCCTGTAGAGCTTAATTGGCATCAACAAGTAGTCATGCCACAAGTAGAACAAACTCAAATGGTTATACCGCCATCAGTTCAAATTCAACCACCACCGCCTGTAGCACAACCAGAACTACCTCCACAACCAATGCCACAACCGATTTATATCATGCCACAAATGCCACAAATGCCACAACCAATGCCACAAATGCCAGTAATGCCTCATTGTGTAAGTTGTCATCAGCCGGTGCATCATCATATGTGGTGTCATATGCCAATGCCGATGCCAATGCCGATGCCAATGCCGATGCCAATGCCAATGCCGATGGAACAACAAGTAGAAGCATATACGATGCCGGAGCAAGCATCATGTGAGCCATGCAGTAAAGTTGCTGGAATGCCGGATTTCTTAGAATCTAGTACATCTCCATTCTTCCCTATGAAGCCCGGATATGAGCCTATGCAGGAGATGGAAATGAAGCAGTCCTGTGGCTGTAATGCACAACCAATCATGATGCCAAATTGGAAAATGGACGCATGTCACTGTCAACCGCCATGTCCACCACCGTGCCCACCACCATGTCCAATGCCATGTCCATCACAGTGCCCGACGCCGTATTCTTCAACAGGGCCATGGATGTCACCGCACATGTACCCAGGCGGGATGACGCCTTATCGATGGTAAAAAAGCGTATATCATTGAAGAAATAAAGCCTAATATTTGGAAGTATAAATATCAATCTAATAATTATTTTGTGAAACGTGCAAAGCAGTTAGAAATAGCAGATAAGGTGAGGGTTATACATCGACAGCTTGGACGACTTGAACCCTCACTGATTTTACCTTTAATGAAAAGTGATGATGAGTACTTAATCGTGCAAGTTTGGCAAGAAGGAAGTCATAGTGCAAATTTTGCACATAAAAAAGATCGGATGGAATCACTTAAGTTATTAAATACCTTACATGATACACATAAGAAAATTGCTTGGCAGCGGGTGCCGGGCTTGCATACCTATTCACAGCTTTTAAAATGGCAAATGCGTCATATGCGTTTTAAGAGCAGGCGGAATGAATTTCGTGCTTTTTTAACGAAAGAAGAAATCGATCAAATTTCACACTATAGTGAGAAGTCGTTGCAGTTAATCGCACTGGAGGATGTACCCGAAAAAGAATTAACGCTTTTACATGGAGATGTCGTACATCATAATTTTTTATGGTGCTCAGATGGGGAATTGCGATTAATTGATTTTGATTTAGCTCATCTTGGAGAAGCGGATGATGAATATATTTTATGGTTACATCGTGTACTGCCAGCTGTAGATTATGACCTTAGTAAAATATTTACAGAGCTACCGGAGCTGAACCGATTAGACAAAAGAAAGCTACATCGTTTAAAATATCCAAATGAGCTTTTACGTGAATGGCTTTTTGCAGTGGATTTACCATTAGATCAACAGCTAGTGTTTTTAGATTATTTAGTGCCGTTTACAAAACGTGCCCTCACATATTGGCCAAAACTGTGGTACGATATTGATAGAATGATGAAGAAATGACCGTCTTTTGGCGGTCATTTTTGTGTGTGAACGATTACTTGTGCTTTTTCTTATAGTCGAGCATTCGTTCGCTATATGCTATAATCGAAGACGATGATTGTGAGGGATTATAGAATGTATGATTATTTAAAAGGACAAATAAAGCGTATTACTCCTGAGTATATTGTGCTTGAGCAACAAGGAATTGGTTGGCAGCTCAATACACCTAATCCATTTGCGTTTAGGACATCTGCACTTGAACAGCAAATTTTTGTACATTTGCATGTACGTGAGGATGCTCAAGTGTTATATGGCTTTCCAAATTTAGACCAACGAGAGCTGTTTCGAAAACTTATATTAGTATCAGGAATTGGACCAAAGGGTGCGTTAGCTATTTTAGCTACTGGGAATCCGCAACAGGTGATAGGTGCCATTGAACGAGAGGATGAATCGTTTTTAGTGAAATTCCCGGGTGTTGGCAAGAAAACGGCCCGTCAAATGATTCTGGATTTAAAAGGTAAACTTGGTGGATTAATGGAGACTATCGAGCTACCTAGTTCAGAGGATGAGCTGCCATTATTTGGTGTGAATCCATTTAAACATGAGCTTGAAGAAGCTATTCTTGCGTTAATGGCACTTGGTTATTCTGAAAAAGAACTTGAAAAAATACGTCCTCAGCTTGAGGAAAATGACAAGCTTGAAACAACAGATGCATTTATGAAACAAGCATTACAATTGCTATTAAAGTTAAAATAGTGAAAAGGGGGGGAAGTACATGTCTGAACGTATGATGGCTAGTGAGGCAGGTGGCTATGATGAACAGTTTGAATTATCTTTACGTCCACAAAGATTAGCGCAATACATTGGTCAGCATAAGGTAAAGGAGAATTTACAAATTTTCATTGAAGCGGCAAAGCTTCGTCAGGAAAGTTTAGATCATGTGCTGTTATATGGACCACCTGGACTCGGTAAAACGACATTAGCTGCGGTCATTGCTAATGAAATGAATGTTAATGTGCGCATGACTAGTGGCCCTGCAATCGAACGTCCTGGAGATTTAGCGGCGATTTTAAGCTCACTGGAGCCAGGAGATGTGCTATTTATCGATGAAATACATCGCCTGCCTCGTGCAATAGAAGAGGTGCTTTATCCAGCCATGGAGGATTTTTGTTTAGATATAGTTGTTGGTAAAGGCCCAGAAGCGCGTTCTGTACGGCTTGATTTACCGCCATTTACACTCGTTGGTGCAACAACAAGAGCTGGCGCATTATCAGCACCTTTAAGGGATCGCTTTGGCGTATTATTAAGATTGGAGTTTTATGATAATACTTCACTTGCAGAAATTGTAGAGCGTAGTGCACACTTATTTGATGTTGATATTGAACAAGTAGCAGCACTTGAAATGGCGAGACGGTCGCGTGGGACACCCCGTATTGCCAATCGCCTGCTTAAACGGGTGCGAGATTATGCACAGGTGCTTGGAGATGGTATGATAACTGAGGGACTTGCTAAGCAAGCTCTTGAACTATTGCAAGTCGATCCTAGAGGGCTTGACCATATTGACCATAAACTTGTGACCAATATGATTGAGCGCTTCCGTGGTGGCCCTGTAGGCTTAGATACGTTGGCAGCATCTATTGGTGAGGAACGTGTAACAATAGAGGATGTGTACGAGCCGTATTTGATGCAAATAGGCTTTATACAACGGACGCCACGTGGACGTGTGGCAACACATTTAGCCTACGAACATTTTGGATATGAATATCCCCAACAAACCTAGAAGAAGGAAGTATTTTCATGCGTGTAGAAGATTTTGATTTTGAATTGCCAGAGGAGCTCATTGCACAAACACCACTTATTGATCGTACAGCTAGTCGATTAATGGTCGTGACACCAGGCTCACAAAATGTTGAGCATCATCATTTCGCTCATATTTTAGAGGAGCTACAAGCAGGGGACTGTCTTGTGTTAAATGATACAAGGGTCTTACCAGCGCGATTAATGGGCGTTAAAGAAGAAACAGGTGCTCATATAGAGGTACTACTATTAAAGCAAATGGCTGGTACGGATGAATGGGAAACACTTGTTAAGCCAGCTAAACGTGTAAAGGTCGGTACAGTTGTAACATTCGGAGATGGTTTACTGACTGCTACTTGTACAGGAGAGCTTGAGCATGGTGGGCGTACATTTGAGTTTAAATATAATGGGATTTTTTATGAAATTTTAGAACAACTTGGTGAGATGCCATTGCCTCCGTATATTCGTGAAAAATTAGAGGACAAGGATCGTTACCAAACCGTTTATGCAAAAGAACGTGGCTCAGCAGCAGCACCAACTGCAGGTCTTCATTTTACAGAAGAATTACTAGAGCAAGTTAAAGCAAAAGGGGTCGAAGTTGTATTTATCACTTTACATGTAGGACTAGGAACTTTCCGTCCTGTAAGTGTAGATTCAATTGAAAATCACGAAATGCATGCCGAATTTTATAGTGTAACGGAAGAAGCGGCATCTATTATTAACCGTGTAAAGAGTAAAGGTGGAAAGGTGATAGCAGTTGGTACAACCTCTAACCGTACATTGGAAACGATCGGTTCTAAATATGGAGGCGAGGTTCGAGCAGAGCAAGGTTGGACGTCCATTTTCATTTATCCAGGATACGAATTTTCGGTTGTAGATGGTTTAATAACAAACTTCCATTTACCAAAATCAACCCTTGTCATGCTTGTTAGCACACTTGCGACAAGAGAAACAATTTTAAGTGCATATAAACAAGCTGTAGAAGAAAAATATCGCTTCTTTAGCTTTGGTGATGCTATGTTTATTCGTCCAAAAGGATAAACTAAGGAAAAAATCGAAGTACTGTTTTTACTTTAGATAAGAGAGGAATATTTATTTTATGACACAACCAGCAATTCGTTATGAGCTACTTCATACTTGTAAACAAACAGGAGCACGCCTTGGCATCGTGCATACGCCACATGGCTCTTTTGAAACGCCAGCATTTATGCCTGTTGGTACACAAGCAACTGTAAAAACAATGTCACCTGAGGACTTAAAGGAAATGAATGCAGGTATTATTCTGTCAAATACGTATCATTTATGGCTGCGACCAGGTAATGATATTGTGAAAGAAGCAGGGGGCTTGCATAAATTTATGAACTGGGATCGCCCGATTCTAACAGATTCAGGTGGTTTCCAAGTGTTCTCACTTAGTCAATTCCGTAAAATTGAAGAAGAAGGGGTTCATTTCCGTAATCATTTGAATGGGGATAAACTGTTTTTAAGTCCAGAAAAGGCAATGGAAATTCAAAATGATTTAGGTTCAGATATTATGATGGCATTTGATGAATGTCCACCTTATCCTGCGACATATGACTATATGTTAAAATCAGTAGATCGCACAACGCGTTGGGCTAAGCGTTGTAAAGAAGCTCATAACCGTCCAGAAGATCAAGGTCTATTCGGTATCATACAAGGGGGAGAATACGAGGACTTACGCCGTCGTTCTGCAGAAGCCTTAGTAGAGCTAGATTTCCCAGGTTATGCAATTGGAGGGCTATCTGTTGGGGAGCCTAAAGACATCATGAACCGAGTTTTAGAGTTTACTACGCCAATGATGCCAGCGAACAAACCGCGCTATTTAATGGGGGTAGGGTCGCCGGATTCATTAATTGATGGGGCTATTCGAGGCATTGATATGTTTGACTGTGTACTACCAACACGTATTGCCCGTAATGGTACATTAATGACTTCAGAAGGTCGTTTAGTTGTTAAAAATGCAAAATATGCACGTGATTTTGGGCCGATTGATCCGAACTGTGATTGCTATACATGTAAAAACTATTCACGCGCTTATATTCGCCATCTTATTCGTACTGAAGAAACGTTTGGTATCCGCTTAACGACATACCATAACCTACACTTCCTATTGAAGCTAATGGAGCAAGTACGTGAGGCAATTCGTGAAGATCGTCTTGGCGATTTCCGAGAAGAGTTTTTCGAGAAATATGGTTTTAACGGACCAAATGCAAAGAACTTCTAATCTTTAGTAAAAAAATCATGTAAATTTATGTGAATTGTGAATATTACTAGCAAAAAATTGTCTATTATAGAAAAAATATTAGTAATATAGAAAAATTTTGGGCTTGGTCATCGCTTTTTTAAGGTGAAATAGTCTATACTAAAAAAGTGAGAATTGGAAAGGGGGCAAGAATCATGGAACAACTAATTGGATTAGCACCAATATTACTAATGTTCGTTGCAATGTGGTTTATTTTAATCCGCCCTGCTAAAAAGAGACAGCAGGAAACACAAAATATGCAGAGTAATTTGCAACGTGGAGATAAAGTTATTACAATCGGTGGCTTACACGGAGAGATCGACTCAATTGAGGACACTGCTGTAACATTAAAAATCGCAGACAATGTGCGCGTGAAATTTGATCGTCAAGCAATCGGACGTATTGTAAATAACTAACATTTATAAGGCGTTGTCCATCATATATGTGGACAACGCCTTACTCATTTTATTTAGATTTGTCAAAATAACCATTTTGATAAGGCTTTTTGTATAAAAAGTAACTTACACGGTCACCTTGATGATATGGGGGTGACTGCATGGAAGATTATTTAATGATTATTTTTAGAACATGCTTTTTATATGTGTTTATCCTAATAATTTTTCGTTTAATGGGTAAACGTGAGGTCGGCGAATTATCTGTCATAGATTTAGTCGTATCCATTTTAATGGCTGAAGTTGCAGCATTTGCGCTTGATGACTTTGAAAGTCCTTTATTTAATGTAATTTTACCAATCATCATATTATTTTTCATTCAAATAACAAGTGCGTATTTTTCACTAAAAAGTAAAAAATTCCGTGACCTAGTTGATGGTGATCCAGTATTACTCATAAGAGATGGTGTCCTTTTAGAAAGTGAAATGCGCAAGCAACGCTATAATTTAGATGATTTATGTCAACAACTACGCGAAAATGGTACTGCTTCTGTCACAGATATTGCTTATGCTTATTTAGAGCCTTCAGGCAATCTTTCTGTTTATAAAAAAGATGAAAAGGCATTTGTTTACCCACTTATTACTGATGGTGATATTCAGGATAGACATTTAAAAATATTGCATAAAGATATTGATTGGTTAATGGCAGAGCTCGCTAAAAATAATATTCAAGATAGTAGCACTGTATTTTTTTGTGTTTGGGAGGATAATCGGCTGCATATTCAGTTGAAAGAAAATTAAACTTTCTTGGCCAACTTACGAAGGTAGCGCAAGTCTGTTATGCGTAACTGATTGGACAATAGTAAGAATGTAAATAGTAAAAATAAGGTCACACAGCTACTTAAAATGAATGGTAGTGGCAACATTTGCATCAGGAAATACTGGGTAACACAAACAGCAATAAAGCAACTATATGGAACAACAAACATTCTAAAGCCGGCACGTAAATTTTTGCGCTGTCTTACAGTTGCGATATGCAAAAACGAAGTTAGTAAAACACCAAAGCCAATTGCTACAACGGCACCTTTTTCCTGTATACCAGGCTGAGAAGCAAGTACGAACATGACAAAGAGCTTTCCAAGACCACCGTAAATGGAGTTCATCATGGCAGCACGGGCTTCACCAATTGCTTGTAAGATCGAATGCAATGGACTTTGAATATAATAAAAATAAAAAATAGGCGCTAATATTTTCACATAACCACGATTTTCATCTAGGTGAAAGAGCTTCACTGCTAATTCATCGCCATGAACGAAAAAGTACGTAGCGGCAACACAGCCCACCAAGGAAGAAAGTCGCAATGATACAGAAATACGTTCCTGTAGGAGCGGTATATGTTGACGGGCAACAGCGTCACTAACAGCCGGTATAAGGACTATCGAAAGTGCTACAGAAACAAAAGCTGGGAATAATAATAGAGGGACTAATACACCCGAAATAACCCCATATAAAATTGTCGCTGCTGAAGCAGTTAATCCAGCCATTGTTAAAGCTTTTAAAAAAATGATGGGCTCTAAAAACCAAGTAAAAGATCCGAATAGCTTGCTTCCAGCAGAAGGAAGGGCAATTCGTAACATCGGGGAGGCAGGATAAGCCTCGATTTTGCTTTTTCGTGTCAATAATTTTTTCTTTGAGACAATATAATGCAACCATAAATACAAGAAAGCAACGACTTCAGCTAGAAGCGTAATCCCCATGGCAGAAGCTGCTGTAACGGCAGCATTATTATAGGCAGCCACTAAAGGAAGCGAAAATGTGATAAAACAAATGCGGATAAATTGTTCAATCATTTGAGACCAAGCTGTTGGTGTAATTTTTGCAATGCCTTGTAAATAGGCACGTAATAATCCAGAGCCAACTGACACTGGCACAGCAAAAAGTGCAATCCATAGCGTGAATGTTGTTTGTTCATTATGTAAAAGTGTAGTCGATATATATGGTATTGTAAGTGCAACCATCGGCATAAAGATGATCATTCCAATAAATGACCAAAGAATAGCCGTACGCATAACACCAAAGATGCTTTCACGTTTGTTTTTAGCTAGTAACTCTGCTACAATTTTTGCCACAGCGATAGGTAGTCCAAGTTGAATGAGTGAGATGAAGAAAATGAACGCTGGATAGACGGTCATATAAATGCCGACTGCCTCTTCACCAGCGATACGCATAAATTGCATTCTATAAAAGAAGCCGAAGAGTTTCGATAAAAAAATTACAAACATTAAAAATAGTGTACCTCGTACAAAAGAACTCATGCCATCCGTCCCTTCTCAAGCCGCAAAAATTCATTTACACTATTTGTATGCAAACATGTCTTACGATACAACTTTGATTGGAGATGATTCAAAATGAGTATCCAACATGAGCAACTATTTGAAAAAATTCGTCCGGCAATTGATAGTAAGATAGAAGAGTGTAAATATTATCAATACGATGCGATTACCGCTGAAGAACTATGGCGCTATTGTGTGGAGAAAAAATGGCGCAAAAAAAATATTGAGCAATTACGTTTACATGAAATTATCGCCACTATTTTTGCGATATCACCGTCTGATATCGTCTCATTTAATCAAGTAGAATTTTTACAAAGTAATGATTGGTTTACAGAATTGAATACGGAAGAGTTAAAAATGCTGCTTGGGCCGGTTAAAATTTAAGAAGACTATGTGAAATTTGTCAAATAATAATAGAATACTAAAAGTGTTGAATTGACACCGAGCGCAACGTGTTTCATAATGAGTGTGTTGCGCTTTTTTTATTTGTAAAAATAATTTTACTGAAAACCCTCCTTATGATTCTTAACAGAAGTTGGAGGCTTAACACCTATTCATACAGGGATAAATTTGCGCGTTATGAACGATTGAAATAAGTAGAGTAATCCTTTTGAAGCACAGGCTACATTATTCTAAAGGAAAAGGGGGAATAAACGTTTCAAAAGGAATTGCAATTATACTTGTTTGTAGTGTAAGAACGCTCTTACACCTATTCGAGGAGGATTTATAAATGAAACTAAAAAGTCGTATAGTTGCATTCGTACTGCTTTTGGTGATCTTTACAGCAACCATTGGTACGACTGTAGGCGGCGTCTTAAAGGACATTAAGCTTGGTCTTGACTTACAGGGCGGGTTTGAGGTTCTTTATGAGGTTACAGAATTAAAAGAAGGACAAAAAATTACACAGGATGTTATGACAGCAACTGCAACAGCACTTGGTGAACGTGTAAATGCGATCGGGGTAAGTGAACCGAGCATTCAAGTTGAAGAAAACAACCGTATTCGTGTGCAATTAGCTGGTGTCGAAGATCAAGAATCAGCACGTGAATTATTGTCGACTTCTGCGAATTTAACAATTCGTGATGTCGATGACAATGTATTACTAGATGGTAATGACTTAAAGCCAGGTGGCGCTAAAGATTCATTTGATCAGCAAAATCGTCCAATTGTTTCGCTAACGTTAAAGGATGCGAAAAAATTTGCCGATGTTACAAGTCAGATTGCGGCGAAACCACCAGGTGAAAACTTACTCGTTATATGGTTAGACTTTGAAGAGGGTGTTGATTCATATAAAGCTGAATCACAAAAAGCGAAGCCTCGTTATGCATCGGCTGCACAAGTTACCCAAACATTAAATACAACTGATGTAATGATTAGCGGTAACTTCTCAGTTGATGAAACAAAAAATTTATCAGGAATTTTAAATGCTGGAGCACTTCCTGTAAAGCTTACAGAAATGTATTCTACTTCAGTTGGTGCACAATTCGGTGATGAAGCATTGAAGAGTACAGTCTTCGCAGGTATTGTCGGCGTAGTCATTATCTTCTTATTTATGCTATTCTACTATCGTTTACCTGGCTTTATTTCCATCATTACACTTACTATTTTCACTTTCCTAGTATTAGTTGTGTTTGGCTGGATTAATGCAGTGTTAACACTTCCAGGTATTGCAGCAATCGTGCTTGGTATAGGGATGGCGGTAGATGCGAATATTCTAGCCGCAGAACGTATTCGTGAGGAACTACGTGTCGGTTATTCGGTGAAACAAGCATTCCAAATTGGTTCAAAGCAGTCCCTATCAGCGATTATCGATGCACAGCTAACTACATTATTAGCAGCAGCTGTACTATTCCAATTCGGGACAAGTTCAGTTAAAGGGTTTGCAACAACTTTAATTATCAGTATTTTATTAAGCTTCCTAACAGCTGTTTGGGGTTCTCGTGTACTATTAGGCTTACTCGTTAACAGTGGATATTTCAACAGTCCAGCATGGTTTGGTATTGCGAAATCTAAACAGCATAGCTTGGATGAAAATATCGGTACATTAGATTTATCAACGAAATTTGATCGTTTTGATTTTGTGCACAACCGTAAGAAATTCTATACATTCTCATTAGCTATTTTAGTGGCTGGTTTAGTGGTCCTTGGTATTTTCCGCTTAAACCTTGGTATTGATTTCTCAAATGGTACTCGTGTACAAATTGAAGCAGACCATACGTTGACTAAAGAAGAAGTATCTAAATATCTTGATAGTATCGGCTTCTCATCTGATGATATCGTTCTTACAGGTGAAAAGAGTAACTCTGCGGTTATCCGTTATAAAGATGACCTATCGCAAGCAGAAGTTTTGAAAATTAAAAAAGAAGCAGGCGAGAAATATGGTTCTGAACCTGGTGTAAGTACAGTATCACCAACTGTCGGTAAAGAGCTTGCGAAAAATGCGATAAAAGCATTAGCAATTGCGGCTATTGGTATCATTATCTATGTAGCAATTCGTTTCGAGTGGCGCATGGGTGTTGGGGCAATTGCCTCGTTAATACATGACGTATTCTTGATTGTTGCTGTATTTAGCTTTATGCGCTTAGAAGTCGATATTACGTTCATTGCTGCTGTACTGACGATTGTCGGTTACTCTATTAATGATACGATTGTTACATTTGACCGAATGCGTGAAAACTTAAATCGATATGATACAATTAAGGACCGTGAAGTTTTAGCGGATATCGTTAACAAATCACTTCGTCAAACAATGGGTCGATCTGTCAACACGGTGTTAACGGTTATTATCGTTACAGTGGCACTTCTTATTTTCGGTGCACCATCGATTCAAAACTTCTCAATTGCGTTATTAGTTGGTTTGTTCACAGGTATGTATTCTTCGATTTGTATCGCTGCACAAATCTGGTATTCACTAAAAGTTCGTGAAATGAAAAAATCAGATGGACAAATCCACAAAAAAGAGAAAAAACAATGGGGAACTGATGAACCTACTGTTTAACATCAGCTTATAATACGAAACAGGGAAGGAAATATTTCTTTCCCTGTTTTTTTTATGGAAAATAATAGAGAGGGAATGAAGAGCTGAAAGCGACGGATAGAAAGGGCAAAGTGACGGATAGAATAGCCCAAAGCGACGGATAGAAGAGTTGAACAGATTAAGTCCATACAATTGTGTAAAAGAAAATGAGTCAATTTTATTCTTCCTGGGTAAATGTTAAGTACGACCAAAACATTGAGGAGGAATAAAAATGACTCAATTTAATATTACTCTAAACATGGACTTTTTAAAAGAATCTGTTATGGACTCAGATATGGAAGCGATTGTGAAGTCGACAGTGGTGTTAATTCTTAATGAATTTATGGAAAAAGAGAGAGATGATTATATACAGGCTAAGGCGTATGAACGAATTGATGCGCGTAAAGGACAACGAAATGGCTATTATGAGCGTGATTTAACCTTGACGATTGGGCGGGTCACATTACGTGTACCACGCACACGAGATGGTGAATTTAGTACAACCCTGTTCGAAAAATATAGCCGAATGGATCAGGCACTGGTGTTGTCATTAATAGAGATGGTGGTGCAGGGCGTTTCTACGCGGAAAGTTACACATATCGTAGAGCAGCTGTGCGGACAAAAAGTATCAAAATCATTTGTATCTTCACTAATGGAGAAACTAGATCCCGTCATAGAAAAATGGTCAAACCGTTCGCTAGCAGATATTCAATGTTCTTATCTATTTTTGGATGCCATGTATATTAAGGTGCGTGAAAATGGACGCGTCCTTTCAAAAGCCGTCTATATCGCAACGGCCCTTACAATGCGACAACGACGTGAAATCATCGGTTATCAGGTGTCAGATGTTGAAAGCTATGAAGCCTGGAAACAATTTTTTCAATCTTTGAAAGTACGAGGACTAGGTCGACCAAAATTAGTCATCTCAGATGCACATGAAGGATTAAAAAAAGCCATTCAAACTGAATTTCAAGGAACAGCATGGCAGCGTTGTACCGTTCACTTTAAACGAAATCTCATTCAGCCTTTACCGAAAAAAGATACAGAGGAATTTAAAGCAGGAATCAAGCGAATATTTCAGTCTTTAACGGAAGCAGAAGCACGTGAAAGATATAGAGAATTAGAAGAGAAATTCGAAGGCCAAGGAAAGTATGAGAAGGCACTAGCCATCCTTGAAAATGGTTTTGAAGATGCGATTCAATATCTACAGTATCCCCAAAAAATGCATGTGTTGATTCATAGTACAAACGCATTAGAACGCTTAAATCAAGAGGTACGTCGCCGTGAACGAGTGATTCGAATTTTCCCGAATAATCGCTCCGCCACACGTTTAATTGGAGCAATCTTAATGGATAAAGACGAGGAGTATTCAAGCCAAGTACTTTACATAGCTCTGGGAATTTACTTTTACACAAGATTAAGGACTTGACTGTTGAACAGACGGATTACTTCATCCACAACATTTAATGCAGAACCTTTTAAATACAAAAAAAGAAACTGTTTGCTTTCTTCGGAAAAGCAACAGTTTCTTTTGTAATGATCTATTAAAGTTTGAATTGTTGTAGTAAAGACTGCAGCTGCTGAGCGTTGTTGCTTAATTCTTCAGCTACCTCATTAACCTGCTGCATAGTTGCTGCTTGCTCATCTACTGCTTCAGTGATGATTTGTGCGTTAGCCGCTGAAACGCTCGCACCGTTTGCAATTTCTGTTACAGAGGCAGCTACTTCTTCAGCACTTGCTGAAATCTGTTCGGAAGTGGCTGAAATATCCTCGATTTGATCAGTAAATACTTGAACAGATTCTGTAATGGAATAGAATGCATCTCCTGCTTCGTTAATTTTCGCTACGCCATCCTGGACAGAGGCTAATCCTGCATCAACAGCAGCTGCTACATTCCGTGTATCCGTTTGAATTTCATTTGTGAGAGCGACAATTTGACCAGCAGATTGATGTGATTCCTCTGCGAGCTTTCGTACTTCATCTGCTACAACCGCGAAGCCTTTGCCATGCTCACCAGCTCGTGCTGCTTCGATGGCAGCATTCAGTGCTAGTAAATTTGTTTGTTCAGTAATCGTAGTAATCACTTTTGTAATTTGTCCAATTTCTTCAGATTGCTTACTTAGCTTCTGCGTTAAATCGGCAATTTGAGTAGTAGTCTCAGAAATTGTATCCATCTGTTCTTTAGCCGTTGTAATCGTTTTGCCTCCTGTATGGGCAAGTTGTGTCATATTCATGGCATTGTGATGCAAAGTTTGTGTAGCTTCAGCAATTCGTTGTACACCAGCAGCTGTTTCATCCATAGCGATCGCACTTTGCTGAGAGACACTAGCAGCTGAAGATAAATGATTTGTCGTATCTTGTACACGATGTGCAATGTTAGTTGAAGTTGCTGTCACTTCTTCTGTACTTGCGGAAAGCTCTTCAGACGCAGCAGATAAATGTATAGCGTTGTCCTGAACATTTTTTATTAATACAGATAAGTTTTGTTTTAATTTATTTACTGCTACTGCAAGTGTACCAATTTCATCTTTAGCGTTATGTTCAAGTTGAGCAATCGTTAAATCGCCTTTTGCTAATGTATCGGCTGCGTCAATCACTTTAAGAAGCGGTGTGGTGATGGAAGTTTTTACAAAATGCATAAAATAAAAACCAACGATTGCACTTAAAAAAAGTAAGACAATAGAAATAATAATAGCTCGTGCAACTGTTTGAACAACACTTGTTTTGACTTGTTCAAGATTTTTATCATGATAATCTAATAAATCACTAGTTAGAAAGTAAATTTCATCACTGATTTTTGAAACTTCTTCATTTATGTATGACAATGCTAAATCTGTATTTCCATTATTGAATGTTTGTCTAGCTTTATCAGAGCTTGTTTGTAAATCTTTCTGTAATTCAGTTATTTGCTTCATAATATCTATTGTGTAATCGGAACGAACAATGCCTGAAAGTTCATTAATCGTTTCGGGCAATACTTTTTCATAATAATCTAAAGTTTCTTTTGTCTCTTCATCCTTATTACTTAGAATATAAGCGTTTAAAAATAGCCCTTGTGAGGCAAGCTCCTGTCGTATTTTCTCTGTTAATCGGATTTGCACGATTCTGTGATCAAGTACCTCTACTATATCTCCTTCAACCGACTTAAATTGAATAAATGAAATAATACTTGACACTAAAAGGAAAAAAGTGAGTGAAATAAAACCAATATTTAGTTTTTTACGAACGGACATATTCGTTCCTACTTTCTTTAATTGTATTAGAGAATCCAAGTTCTGAAATTAATATAACTTGATATTTTTTTAAGGTCAATACTTGAAAAATACTTAAAAGTAGGCAGTTTTAATCCCATTTTACGTAAAATGGAAATGAGGAATTCTTCCTTTATATAGCGATGGAATTTTTCTAACATTCTCACTTTTTATCTGAATTAATTGACAATTTCAGTAGTATGGCATAAAATAAGGCTAACTTTTTGTTCGGTACAGGCTAGGAGGTCTCGGGAGCGAGATCAGCCTTAGAACAGATGAGCTGAGTTTAGATGAGAATAGCTGAGAAATTGTTGAATAAGAGTAGTAGCATAAGTGTGCAATTTAGAGAGTCAGTGGATGGTGCAAACTGATTTGTAGCTTATGTGAATGGACTTATGAGAGTCGCTTAATCAGATTGCAATTACGCCAAGGCGAAATTGATGATAGCGAACGGGTTCCCCACGTTATAGGGGGGTGCTTCCACTTAGATAAATCTTTTGCCATTAACCCAAAAGATACGTCAATTTAACTGGCGAACTAAGGTTGAGCACATAAGGGAGAGCAAATATGCTCTAATATGAGGTGGCAACGCGGTCTTGATCGTCCTCTGCAATTAGGAAAAATCCTTTTTGCAGGGGGCTTTTTTTATTTTTCCTCAGAGACTCCTGTTGAATAATGGCAAGTTAAGACCTAATAGTGTTTGTGGCAACAAACTGAGGAGCCTTGATAGTCAGTCGGCGGAAAGGCAGGTGCATGAAAGATTGAGAAAGCTACAATGTGCCTCGCTCCACATTTGAAGTAGAGCCTTTTATTCAACAAACGTCTATTCAGCGGCTAAGCCTTTAAAAGTCTTACATTCTATTTAGGAATATTAAAGAAGGAGCTTGATAATTATGTTATCGACGAGTTCAAGAACAACAATGAAAACCATTAATGCTGATTCTTTAACGCCGATTTTAATTTTTAGACGCTTACAAGGCAATTACAAATTTTTGTTAGAGAGTTCGGCACAGCATGAGGGAGCAGGACGCTATTCTTTTATCGGTGCGAATCCAAGAAAAACATATAAAGGCTTTGGAGATGAGATTCAGGAATATTCATATAAGACTGGAAAAACGTATACGCATAAAGGCGACCTTTTCGTCTTACTGAAGAGATTAATGCCACGTATATCCAATACGACGCAATTCCCGTTTTCCGGTGGAGCTGTAGGCTTTGTTGGTAAGGGGGCAACGTCGGTATTAACTACTGAACAGGATAAAGTGCAGCTACCAGATGTGCACCTCCATGTGTATGAGACAGTCATTGTATTTGATCATATAACAGACGAAGTTACATTAATTCATACGAATATTGATGCAGAAAAGAAAGAACCAAATTTAGAGGAGTTGGCTGAACAACTGTTAAAGGGCAGAGAGGATGAGGATAAAACATGTAGTTATCGGATGCTCGAAACGACAACGAATGAACAATTTGCGACAACCCTTACATCTATCAAAGCTTCCTTGGATAAAGATATTACAAGGGTCATACTGTCACAGCGTTTGTTAGCGAATTTACAAGGGGACGCTTTCGCTTTCTATCGTCAATTGCGTAAAAAACATCCTGCTCCTTATATGTATTATGTAGAATTTGAGGATCATATTGTTTTGGGAACATCTCCCGAAAGTCTGATTCGAGTACAAGGTGAGCGTGTAATTGCAACACCAACAGAGGGGACATTTCCTAGAAGTTCCATAAAAAGTGAAGATTTAGAACATGAACGAAAGCTATATAACAACACAGATATTAGGAAGTCACATGCTGTACTTGTATCTGCTGTTCAACAGGAGCTTCAGTCCGTGTGCTTCCGAGATTCCATTCAAGTCATTGAGGCGATGAGAATTGAGCGTTCAAAGCATTTATTACACATGACATCGAGAGTCGAGGGTCAAATTTTACCGATGCTTCATGCTTTGGATGTATTAGCTGCGACGTTACCATCCTTTACATCAACAGGGCTTCCAAAAAAATATCGTCAAACCGTTGAGATATTAAGAGGAGCTATCGGTTTTATTGGTTTTAACGGTCATCTTGATTTTGCTTTACTAGGGAAATCCATTGTCTTTGAAAATGAAACGATGCATATGCAATCAACTGTAACGGTAACCAAATACACGAATGTTAAGGAAGTTTTAAAACAAGTAGAAGAGGACGAACAAGGATTTTTACAATTAGTTGAAAAAGCAGGAGGTCACTAGTAATGGAAGATATTCGTCAAAAAGTACAACAGCGAGAGCATTTAATGTATGAGGAAATGCTGCAGGCAGCAAAATGGATCTTCCATGATGATACACCGAAGGAAGAAATCGCAAGCTTTTTAACGGCACTATCAGTGAAAGGTGAGACTGCACATGAAGTAGCGGCATTAGCAACTATAATGCGTTCGTTTGCACTAGATGTACCAGTAAAAGCAGGCGTATATATGGATAATTGCGGTACTGGTGGCGATGGGCTCAATACATTTAATATTAGCACTGCTTCCGCCTTTGTACTAGCAGGGGCTGGTGTCAAAATGGCGAAGCACGGAAATCGTAAAATTTCTTCAGCATCGGGAAGCGCGGATGTTTTAGAAGCACTTGGGATTCATACGAATATTTCCATTGAACAAACTGTTGATCTGTTAGAGAAAGAAGGAATTGCTTTTTTATATGCTCCAAATGTGCATCCGAAATTAAAGAGAATTGGAGAGGTTCGTCGAGCACTAGGCAAGCCAACTATTTTTAATCTCGTCGGTCCACTTACAAATCCAGTGCCTTTATCAACACAATTTACGGGCATTAATCGTCCTAATTTTGTCATGGAATATGCATCCGTCTTACAAATGCTTGGGCGGAAACGTGCAATGGTCGTTTCAGGGCCTCAAGGTTTAGATGAGGCGTCATTAGCAGGTCAAAATACGTTTGTCTTAGTAGATAAGGGAGACTTAATTCCATTTTCATTAACCGCAGAGGATGCAGGTCTTAGTTATGCACCGTTAGAGGCTATTCGAGGAGGCAATGCAGATGAAAATGCTGCTATTATGCGTAAATTATTAGCCGGAGAACAAAGTGCTTACTTTGACACAGTTTTATTGAATGTTGGTATAGGGCTGTTCAGTTATGGAGTTGCTGAAACTGTTAAAGAGGGTGTAGAAATGGCGAAGGATAGTATTTTTAGCGGGCGTGCACGCCGAAAATTAGAGGCAGTCGTTGCTTATAGTGAGAACATTAAAGAAGTGGAGGTCCAACAATGAATATTTTAAATAAAATTCTCAAACAAAAAAAAATCGAAGTTAATGCTTTACTTGAACAGCCCGATCCATTAGCAAATTTTACAGAAAAACCGCGTCCATTACTATTTGAGCTATTGCGAAAAGCTGAAACATTGCAGGTTATTTCTGAAATGAAACGTGCTTCACCTTCAAAGGGGTTAATTGCAGAAGGAGCAGATCCAGTTGCACAAGCAAAAATTTATGCACAAGCAGGGGCAGCGGCAATTTCTATTTTAACTGATAAAGAGTTTTTTAAAGGCTCCTTTGATGACTTGGAAGCAGTTGCAAATGCTGTTCAAACGCCACTTCTTTGTAAGGATTTTATAATTGATCGTGTGCAAATTCGATTTGCTAAGGCATCAGGTGCATCTATTATTTTATTAATTGTAGCTGCGTTAACAGATGAGGCATTACGTGACTTGTTTAGCTATGCAAAAAGCTTAGATTTAGAGGTGTTAGTTGAAGTGCATGACCTTGAGGAGCTTGAACGTGCTATTGCAGTAGGAGCTAAGCTAATTGGCGTCAATAACCGAGATTTACGTACTTTTGAGGTGAGCTTAGAACGGACTCGTGAAATTGCTGAAGCTTTCCCGTTCAAAGAGGAGCGGGTATTAATCAGTGAAAGCGGTATTTGGACACAGGAAGATGCGAAAGCAGTGGCATCTATGGGAGCTAGTGGTGTACTTGTCGGTGAAGCATTAATGCGTAGTGGTGATGTTAGAGCTGCTTTACAAAGTTTACAGGTAAATAAGGTGGGAGCAACTGTATGACAAAGGTAAAGATTTGTGGACTGCAGGAACAACACCATGTGCAAGCAGCTATAAAGGCGGGAGCGGATGCAATTGGTTTTGTCTTTGCTCCTAGTAAGCGTCGAGTGACAATTGAACAGGCTCAGCAATTAGCAAAACATGTGCCAGCAGGGATTTTAAAAATTGGTGTTTTTGTCAATCCAAGCGCAAAAGAATTAAGAACTGCAGTGGAAAGCGTCCCTTTAGATTACGTGCAATATCACGGGGAGGAAACACCAGACTTTATTCATGAACAAGGCTATCCAGCAATCAAAGCATTGTCCGTACGTTGTGCTGAAGATGTTCGGGTAGCTGCTAATTATGATGTGGACTATTACTTATTCGATGCCCCAGGGACGGATTTCAAAGGAGGTAGTGGTCATACGTTTGATTGGACCCTTTTTGAATTGGTAGAGATTCCGCAAGATAAGTTAATGTTAGCTGGTGGTTTAAAGGTTGAGAATATTGGGGAGGCAGTGTCACTTGTGTCGCCATATATGGTAGATGTTTCGAGTGGTGTGGAGACAGACGGTGTAAAAGATATAACAAAAATTAATGCATTTATTCACGCAGTCAAGAAGGGAAGAGCATAATGGCGAATTCAATTGCAAATAGTGTACCTTCGAAGGAAGGTCGTTACGGAAAATTTGGTGGACAATATGTGCCAGAAACATTAATGACAGCTTTGTTAGAACTAGAGACAGCTTATGATGAGGCAATGAAAGATCCAACATTCACGGATGAGCTTACCTATTATTTACAACAATACGTTGGTCGTGAAACACCATTGTACTACGCTGAAAATTTAACAAAAGAGCTTGACGGAGCAAAGATTTATTTAAAGCGTGAAGATTTAAATCACACTGGAGCCCATAAGATAAATAATGCGATTGGTCAAGCGCTTCTTGCAAAACGAATGGGTAAAAAGAAAATTGTGGCTGAAACAGGTGCAGGGCAACACGGGGTAGCAACGGCTACTGCTTGTGCATTACTAAATCTTGAATGTGTCGTCTTTATGGGAGCCGAGGATATAGAGCGCCAACAGTTAAATGTGTTTCGCATGGAATTGCTTGGAACAAAAGTGGAGTCTGTAGAAACAGGTTCAAAAACATTGAAGGATGCAGTCAATGCAGCACTTCGCTACTGGGTAACAAATGTTGAGGACACTCATTATATTTTGGGCTCAGCGTTAGGTCCACATCCGTTCCCAAAAATCGTCAGGGATTTCCAACGTGTAATTGGTGAAGAAACTAGAAAGCAAATTTTAGAAAAGGAAGGACGTTTACCAGATGCAGTCGTGGCCTGTATAGGTGGTGGCAGTAATGCAATCGGTATGTTTCATCCTTTTGTCGACGATGAGACTGTGGCGCTATATGGAGTAGAGGCTGCGGGAAGTGGCATTGAGACAGGAAAGCATGCAGCGGCAATTGCTGGTGGACAGTTAGGAGTCTTACATGGTGCATACATGTATTTATTACAAGATGAAAATGGCTTTGTGCAGGAGGCACATTCTATTTCAGCCGGACTAGATTATCCGGGGAAGGGTCCTGAGCATTGTTATTTACATGATATTGGGCGTGCTAAATTTAATTCGATTACAGATAGTGAAGCACTTGAGGGCTTGCAGTTACTAAGTAGAACAGAAGGTATACTACCTGCGCTAGAAAGTTCTCATGCTATTGCCTATACAGCAAAGCTTGCGCAAACAATGTCTACAGATGACATCATTGTTGTATGTTTATCAGGCCGAGGAGATAAGGATGTTCATACTGTCCGTAAAGCGTTAGGAGGAGATAGATAATGACAACATTACAGCAGGCAATTGAACAAACGACAGTCACTGGTAATAAAGCATTTATACCATACATTATGGCAGGTGATGGGGGGCTGGAGACTTTGAAGCCAACAATCCTGCAGCTGCAGCAAATGGATGTAACGGCGATCGAAGTGGGTATTCCATTCACTGATCCTGTAGCAGACGGTCCGACAATAGAGCAGGCAGGAGAGCGAGCTTTAGCAGCTGGCGTAACTTTACGTAAAGTTTTCGAAACACTTGCTTCATTCAAAGAAGAAATTCATGTTCCATTAGTTGTTATGACTTATTTTAATCCTGTTTTAGCTTATGGGTTAGAAGCATTTGCTGAAGCCTGTGTAGCAGGGGGCGTCAAAGGGTTAATCGTCCCTGATGTACCACTTGAGGAAAGTACCATTTTACGTGAAACATTAAATCCTCATGGTATCGATCTTGTCCAGCTTGTATCGTTAACAAGCCCTCCAGAGCGAATTGCACGTATTGCGGCTGCGAGTCAAGGCTTTGTCTATGCTGTGACAGTAAACGGAATTACAGGGGCTCGCACAAACTTTGCTCATGATTTAAAGGGGCATTTTGCACACTTACGTGAAGTTAGTCACATACCTGTGCTTGCGGGCTTTGGAATATCGACTCCTGAGCAGGTGGTAAGCATGGGGGCACTTGGTGATGGTGTCATCGTTGGCAGTGCAATTGTAACAGCTTTACATGAAGGTAATTTAACGAAGGTTGAGGCATTAGTGTCCGCTTCAAAAGGTGATCTTGGGAAGTCTACTCTTTAATGGAGTAGGCTTTTTTTGGTGTGCCGGGCATGTCCGTCAACTAGGTGATGAAAGTTCACTGTGGGCGTTGGGATATGCGAACCACTAGCCAAGTGCAAGGGTGTCCGTGGTGACACGGAATCTGAAGGAAGCAGGCGGTAAAACCTTGGTCCGAGGTACACGAATCACATTCGAGGTTGTCCTGACTGGACGAGATTGCCAAACAAATCAAAATCCAAAATATCCACGGAAGTCAGGGCAATAAATGTGGCGGATATATGAGGTGAAAGTGGACGGACTTACCCCGGGAGATCTGATGAATACCTGGAAACAGAACCTATTTAGTGATAGATAGCTGAATCATCAGAAGTCAGCAGAAGCCATAGTACCAGTAATGGGAAGGGCTGAACGAAAGGAGTGAACATGGAAGGGCACATTATATGACAGTGAAGACACAGCCAATCGTAAGACTTTTCGCTGCCTTGAAACGCAGAACGTGAATCGCGCAACGAAAAGAGTGGAACTGTTCATATGCATACCTATACCATGAGAACATATGGATACAAATGGACTAATTTATTTAATAACAGACCGAGATAATCTAAATGAAGCTTTTAAGAAGGTACGTAGAAATAAAGGGGCTGCCGGAGTCGATGCGAAAGATATAGAGGCAACACGCCAATACTTAAAAGAAAATAAAGAAAAGATTACTCGCCAAATTCAAACAGGGCAATATACACCGCAACCGGTAAAACGGGTAGAAATTCCGAAAGGAAATGGTGATACGAGAAAATTGGGAATCCCAACTGTAACAGACCGCGTTATTCAACAAGCGGTTGTTCAAATCTTAACACCAATCATCGACCCAATTTTCAGTGACTATAGCTATGGTTTTCGTCCAAATAAAAGTGCCCATCAAGCAATTACACAAGCGCAATCTTATATGGATGAAGGCTACAAATTCGTGGTAGACATGGACCTTGAAAAATTCTTTGACCGTGTCCAACACGATAAACTGATGTCACTAGTTGCGGGATATATTAAGGATAAGCCAACCTTAAAGCTAATCCGTAAGTTTCTCAACGCTGGCACTATGGCAAATGGGGTCGTAGTACATAGCCAAGAAGGCACGCCACAAGGTGGCCCACTGAGTCCACTACTTAGTAATATCCTTCTCCATGAACTAGATAAAGAGCTTGAAAAACGAGGTCACAGATTCGTCCGTTACGCAGATGACTGCAATATCTATGTTAAAAGTCTAAAAGCAGGAGAGCGTGTGAAATTAGGGATGACAACATTTATCGAAAAGAAACTAAAGCTTAAGGTAAATGAGGAGAAATCCGCAGTGGGAAAGCCGAGAGCACGGACATTCTTAGGAGTGAGTTTCTACCGAAACAAGCAACAAACAAGGATTTACGTGCCGAAGAAAAGTAAACAGAAATTGGAAGATAGAATCCGCCATCTCACGAATCGCAATCGAAGCATGCGAATGGATGAAAGAATTAAATGCCTCAACTACCTGATTCAGGGATGGGTTAATTACTTTAAAATCGCGGACATTGGAGAATACGCTAAAAAGATGGATGCCCATATACGCCGAAGATTGAGAGCGTGTCGATGGAAAGAGTGGAAGAAAACCACAACCAAGTATCGCAACCTTAAGAAACTTGGTATCTGCCCGAACGACGCTTACAGAATAGCAAATACCCGAAAGGGATATTGGCGTTCATCCAATAATCCAATCATAAATAGAGCCCTAAATAATAAATACTGGGAGAAACAAAATTTAAAAAGTCTCTCCCAAATCATTTTAAAACCATAAAACTTTCGAACCGCCGTATACGGAACCGTACGTACGGTGGTGTGAGAGGTCGACTAGTCAATTAATGGCTAGTCTCCTACTCGATTATGTCGGTTAGAAAGGTATAGATGACAGATTCAATTGAGAATCGGAAGGAAAAAACTATCAATCTGATGGATAGTGCGGACAGGCTAGATTTTCTGTATAATAGCCTACGTAAGGAAGTGAAAAGATGATCCTATCGAAAAAGAGATGGCAGGTAGAGCGCCCAGACGCTAAGCTTGTCCAAACATTACAAAATGACCTACAACTTTCTGCGATTGCAGCGAAAATTTTAGCAGCACGAGGCTGCGAAACAACAGCTGATGCAGAGAGCTTATTAAATATGACAGAAGTAAGTATTCATGACCCGTTTTTAATGCATGGAATGGCAGAAGCTGTAGCGCGTATTGAGCAAGCTCTTGAAAACGGAGAGAAAATCCTTGTATTTGGCGATTACGACGCGGATGGTGTCTCAAGCACGACAGTAATGCTGAATGTGTTGCTTGATCTCGGCGCCGATGTATCGTTTAAAATACCGAACCGTTTTATTCACGGCTATGGACCGAATGAAGAGCTATTTCGTGAAGCACATGAAGAGGGTGTTCAGCTAATTATAACAGTTGATAATGGTATTTCAGGCATGGAACCGATTCGTGTCGCAAAGGAACTAGGTATGGATGTTATCGTTACAGATCACCATGAACCAGGCGATGAATTACCACCTGCCGATATTATTTTACATCCTCGTATCCCAGAAGGACATTATCCATTTGGCGAGCTTGCAGGCGTTGGTGTAGCCTTTAAGTTAGCACATGCTCTATATGGGGAACTACCAACGCATTTAATTGAATATGTCGCTGTTGGAACAGTAGCGGATTTAGTACCTTTAGTTGATGAAAACCGCTACCTAGTAAAACGAGGAATAGAAGAAATGCGCCGTTCACTTAGCCCTTGGGTACAAGCAATGTGTGAAGTAGCCAGTGCAGAGCAAGCTAAAATCAGTGAAGAAACAATCGGTTTTTACTTTGGACCTCGCTTAAATGCAGTTGGTCGACTTGGAGAAGCGGCACCAGGAGTAGAGCTATTAATGGCTGAGGATAATACTAAGGCAATAGCATTAGCGAAACAGTTGAATACGTGTAATAGCGAACGCAAAGATATTGTAAAGAGTATTACAGATGAGGCGATTGCTCTCATTGAATCAGATAAAAAGGTCGGAGAGTCACTCGTTTTAGTTATTGCTGGAGAAGGCTGGAATGCTGGAGTAGTAGGGATTGTTGCATCTCGTCTTGTAGAGCTTTATTATCGTCCAACAATTGTACTTTCATTAGACCATGAAAAAGGAACAGCCAAAGGCTCAGCTCGTAGTATTGAAGGCTTCCATTTGTATAATGAATTAGCGAAGAATCGCGATATATTACCCCATTTTGGTGGGCATCCTATGGCAGCCGGCATGACCTTATCCCTTGACCATGTGGATGAATTGAGATCCCGTTTAGATACGCAAGCAAGGGCTTGTTTATCAGAAGAGCATTTGACACCTGTACTTAATATTGATATACCACTAAAAATGGATGAAATCTCAGCAGACGCGATTGAAGAGATTTCTACACTTGGTCCATTTGGTACAGATTTTCCGAAGCCTGTTTATGTCCTTGAAGATGTAGAAATCGCCTCCATGCGTAAAATTGGAGCAGCTGAAAATCATATTAAAATGGAACTAACTGATGGCTATGAAAAATTAGATAGTGTCGGTTTTAATAAGGGCCATCTACACGACGAGCTAACATTTGGAATAAAAGTGTCATTCACAGGGGATTTACAAATTAATGAATGGCAGGGACGTAAAAAGGCACAATTTATGATAGAAGATGTTCAAACGACAGAGTGGCAATTATTTGACATTCGTGGTATACGTCAAACATCACGCTGGTTAAATACTGTATCAAAGGAAGAGGCAACGTTTATCGCCTTTCGTCCAGAAACGATTACCTATTATCAGTCACTTATTGGTGTACCGATTCTAGCAGTGGATTCTACGCTTTCAAATGTAAATCCAAGCCAGTATATCGTACTATTAGATTTGCCACAAAATGTTCGAATGTTAGAAAATGTATTACAGAAAACAACACCTTCCCGTATCTATGCACACTTTTACATGCCGGATTCACAGTATTTCAATGGGTTGCCTACGCGTGAGCAATTCTCTTGGTACTATAAGTTTCTAAAAAATCGACCTGCTTTTCCAATAAATATGCATTTGGCTGATTTAGCGAAGCATACAGGTTGGCCATTAGACGCATTAAAATTTATGACACAGGTGTTTTTTGAGCTTGATTTTGTTAAAATGGAGGGTGGGCTGACGACTGTCAACGTGAATGCCCCAAAACAAGCACTCACAGAGGCACCGTCTTACAAACAGCGTTCAGAACAGATTGAAATGGAGCAGAAGCTAGTATATGCCCCTTATATAGAATTAAAACAATGGTTTGATGAACGATTAAATTAATATACGAATAAGTTTCGTAGGAGGAACAATAACATGGATTTAAAGCAATACGTAACAACGGTTGAAAACTGGCCGAAAGAGGGCATTAGCTTCAAAGATATTACAACAATTATGGATAACGGTCCTGCATACAAATATGCAACAGATCAAATCGTAAGTTACGCAAAAGAATTAGGTGCAGAAATTGTGGTAGGTCCTGAGGCTCGTGGCTTCATTATCGGATGTCCAGTTGCCTATGCACTTGAAATTGGTTTTGCGCCTGTTCGTAAGCCAGGAAAATTACCACGTGAAGTAATAAGTGCTGACTACGGTCTTGAGTACGGTAAAGATACGCTAACAATGCACAAAGATGCGATTAAACCAGGTCAAAAAGTATTAATCTGTGATGATTTACTTGCGACAGGTGGTACAGTTGAAGCGACTGTACGTTTAATTGAAGAATTAGGTGGTCAAGTTGTTGGCTGTGCATTCCTTATCGAGTTAAAAGAGCTAAACGGACGTACAAAACTTGGCGACATTAACATAAAAACACTTATTGAATATTAATAACTATTGGATACTTGCTAAACGAACTAGTTGATTGTAGTGGAGATTGAACACCTCTCAGGAAAGTGCTCAGATGGAACAGAAATCTACCCTTCGTTTTCAGGAGAGCCATAATTTATTTAATATGGCACCTTAAAGTCATCGGCATATAGTACTTCAATAATATGAAAAGCGTCACATTTTTGTGGCGTTTTTTTATTTACATATAGATTAATCGATATAGTAAGGTATTAGTAACAATTTAAATTCTAAAGTAAGGGAGAGTTAGCATTGTAATATTATGTAATTGATGCTTTTACAGAGATAAAATTTGGCGGTAATACAGCAGGTGTAGTAATCCATGAAAATTTAGATGAAGTGTTTATGCAGAAATTTGCTGCAGAAGTGCGTTTTTAAGAAACCGCATTGATTAAAAAAATAGACAGATGAAAATTTTGACATAAAGTTTTTCTACACCGACTGCACAGGTTGAACTTTGTGGACATGCTACTATTGCATCTTTTAAGGCATTATTAGACAGTTGTGCGATTGAAGATAATAATACATATTTTATAAACACACTCGCCGGCACACTTACTGTTGAAGTGAATCAATCATTTATTATGATGGAGCAAGCTAAACCTCAGTTAGGAAAAATATTCGATGATTATGATAGTTTGTCTAACCTTTTCAAAATTGATAAAAGTCAAATAGGAGATATAAATGTCAATTTAGTTTCTCAAGCTACGAGTACAGGTCTTTGAGATATAATGCTTCCAATAAAAACAAAAGATGATTTATATACTTTAAATCCTGATTTTAAAGCACTAGCTGAATATACAAAGATCAATAAAGTGGGGGCGTGCATGCATTTACGCTCGACACAAAAGAAGGGATAGCAGTGCGTAGAAACTTTTGTCCGCTCTACGGTATTGATGAGGAAGCTGCAACAGGTACTTCAAATGGGGCGTTAACTTATTATCTTTTTCATAACCACATACTAAATAAATTCGATCAAGAGTACTCGTTTCTTCAAGGGCATAGTATGGGTAGACCTTCTAACATCATTACAAAATTAATAAATAAAAATAATCCAAGAGTTATGGTAGGAGGGCAAGCATAATAGTTCGACAACAACACGAAGAATCCATTTTGATCAATCATTTTCAAAATGGATTCTTTTGTTTAGGTCTATTTATTTATTCTTCATCATAAGATTGAATTATTTTTTGCATAGTTTTCAATGTTTCATAAAAATCATTGTATTTTTCTAAGCCAATATCATTGATAATTCTTTCTTGAATATCTTGCCAAATTGGAGCAGCCTCTTTTAATTTTTCAGCCCCTTTATCAGTTAGTGTAATGACCTTTGTTCGAGCATCTTGCGGATCTCTATTTAAATCCACATAGCCATTTTGCTTTAACAAGTTAATATTGCGTGTAATGGTTGTTTGATCGAGCAGCAAAATTTCTCCTAGTCGACTTATGGAAACTGATTGTTGATGATCGATATGTGCTAACATTGAGTATTGTGTAACTTTTAAGTCAGTGGGCTGTAGTAATTTATCATACAATTGTGTCACGACTCGTGTTTTTTTACGAAGGTTTGCACATACACATATTTGTGTGTAATCTATATTCTTCATTGCTCCGTACTCCTTTTTGAGTTGGTTCAATATTATAGTAGCCTTATTGATTTATTTTGTTAAGGTGGAAAATGTTTCTTGACAGTAATAAAAGCGATTACTAAGATTATATATGTATATACATGTTTTTAAAAGGGATTTACCCCAGTGATGCATGCATATACATATATCGAGCTGTAATCTTTTTCATTAAAGAGTATTTTAAAAAATCAATTAAGAAATGAAGGTGTTCAGATGAAGCGTATTCATTATAGCTGGTTTATTTTAGTCGTAACCTTTTTCTCAATTATTGTTGCAGGGATTACAATGTCATCATCAGGGGTATTTATAGACTCCTTTGAAAAAGAATTTAATTGGGATCGATCTTTAATAGCTTTAGCTTTTGCAGTGAGTCTATTTTTATATGGTTTTTCAGGTCCATTTATGGCGGCATTACTAGAAGTAGTCGGTTTAAAGAAAATGATGCTTGGAGCGATTGCTACATTATTCATAGGCATGTTGCTTACGCTTTTTATGACACAATCATGGCAATTAATCATTATATGGGGCTGTATTATTGGCTTAGGAGCAAGTCTCTTTTTAACGGTTTTAAGTCCTTATGTAGCCAATCATTGGTTTGTGAAAAGTAGAGGGTTGGCAGTAGGGATTTTAACTGCAAGTACTGCAACAGGGCAGTTAATTCTCCTTCCTATATTGGCAATTATTATTGAGCATTATTCTTGGCGATGGGCGATTGGATTAATTCTCATTTTAAGTATGGTTATGTTCATCACTATTTCTATATTTATTAAAAATAAACCGCAGGATATTGGAATTCTTCCTTATGGAATGGAAGAAAATCTAGAAATGCAACAGGAGAATCATAAGAAAAATCCGATTAGTATTGCGTTTAATGGTTTATTTGAAGCTATAAAGAAGAAAGAGTTTTGGTTATTAGCTGGAAGTTTTTTCATTTGTGGACTTTCAACTAGTGGGTTAATTGGTACTCATTTTGTTTCTTATTGTATTAGCTTTGGTATCCCTTTAGTAACCGCTGCATCCTTTCTTTCTTTTATGGGAGTATTTAATCTCGTAGGCACTACTTTATCAGGGTGGCTGTCTGACCGTTTTGATAATCGATGGTTATTGTTTTGGTATTACCTTTTAAGAGGAACGTCTCTGCTTATACTCCCGTATGCATTAATGCAAGGGTCGCTCACTTTACTGACAATCTTTACAATTTTTTATGGATTAGATTGGATTGCAACAGTGCCTCCAACGATAAGTATTTCTAGACAAATTTTTGGAACAAATAAAAGTGGCATTATTTATGGGTGGATTTTTGCATCACATCAAGCAGGGGCAGCAGTTACAGCTTATGGTGGAGGCCTTATCTATAAGTTTTTCAATTCATATACTTGGGCCTTTTTCCTTGCAGGGGTGTTCTGTGCATTGGCAAGTTTATTTGTTATCATCGTGAAAAAACAAACACCTCATCATGCCAATACTTGAAAATAGGCTACTCGATTTTCCTTTGGGCGCAATTCTAGCTTTCGTCGGTTCTCGAAATTTTATTAGCGATCGGTATTTAGCAGCATCGAGCCGCCGTTCCTCCGATTTGTTTTGATTGTCGCTTCACTTTCGCACAAAAAACATTTGTTGCTGGAGTTTCATTTTATCAAGATAAATTAGAGTGACATGCCAGAAAATGCATACTAAGTGAAATGGTTGATTGGAGTGGAGGCTGGGCGACTCCTTGGGGAATAGCGATAGAGGAACGAAGGCTAAAACCATCACGTCCTGTGATAACGCCTTCGTGACCAACATCCTGTTGCCCCGAGACCCTGCAGCGAAGCGAAGCGGCTCATCGGACGCCCCCAGGAAAGCGCCCAGCCGGAACGGAAATCAACCCCACGTTATGCCGAAAAGCCATACTTTTTTAATAAGACATCAAATTTCATTGAAGTAATAGTTGAAGTTGAAGCCCATAACATATCGGCTTCAACTTTTTTGTATAAAAAATTTTTGACATCGCTCAAACAAAAGTTTATAATATAAACAAATATAATAAAAGGTGATGCTATGAATGAAAGAGAACAGGCGGTCCTTGCATTAATTCGCCAGAATCCGTTTATGTCTCAGCAAGAGATGGCAGATAAGATGAATTTATCTCGTCCAGTCCTTGCTAATTTAGTGTCGAGCTTAACGAAGCAGGGAAAAATTGTCGGTCGTGCGTATATTTTACCTGAAGAAAATGAAATTGTTTGTATCGGTGGAGCCAATCTTGATCGAAAATTTCATGTAAAGGGGAACGTACAGTTCGGTACATCCAATCCTGCTAGCTCTTCATTTAGTGTAGGTGGTGTTGGTCGAAACATTGCTGAAAACTTAGGCAGATTAAATCATCAGGTTACATTACTGACTACTGCCGGCAAAGATGCGGATTGGCAAGTGATCCAAGAAGCTTCAGAGCCATTTATGAATTTACGTTATGTGGAGCAGCTCCCTGATGCTTCGACTGGTTCCTATACTGCGATTATGGATGAGCAGGGCGAACTAGCATTAGCGGTGGCAAACATGGAAGTATATGAACTACTGTTGCCAAGTTTGCTAAAAAAACATGAGGCCATGCTGATGAATGCAGGCTGCTTTATTATGGATTTAAACTGTCCAAAGGAAACAGTAGCTTACATTCAGCAGGTGTCGATTGCCCGCGAAATTCCGTTTGTCATCGTACCTGTGTCTTCGCCAAAAATGAATCGACTGCCAGATACGTTGCAAGGTGTAACGTGGTTTATTTGTAACACAGATGAAGCAGAGACAATTATCGGTCATGCAATTGAAGGCTCTGCACATTATGAAAAAGCTTTACAGCAACTTCTTAAATTAGGTGCTGAGCATGTAATTATTACAGCTGGTAGCAATGGGGTGTATGCAGCTTCTACTACAACGAAGCCAAGTCATTTCTCAGCTAAGGCTATAGAAAAAATTGAAGATGTAACAGGTGCAGGGGACGCCTTTGTCAGTGCTGTGATCCATAGCTGGCTTACTGGGCAATCCTTTGCAACATGTATTGATGCAGGCTTAACGAATGCCAAAAATACGCTTGCATCTCCCTATACAGTAAGACCTGAGCTATCAGTTGATTTGTTAAAAAGTGAAATGGAGGAATAACAATATGAAAGAATTCATCGTATTATCAGAAGAAGTAAAAGCAGGACAAGCACAAGGTTTACCAATCGTAGCATTAGAATCAACAATTATTTCTCACGGAATGCCATATCCACAAAATGTACAAACAGCACGTGAAGTGGAACAAATTATTCGTGATAATGGTGCTGTACCAGCAACTATTGCATTAATCGACGGTAAAATTAAAATTGGTTTATCAGATGAAGAACTTGAAATGTTTGGTAATGCACAAGGTGTAGCTAAAACATCTCGTCGTGACCTAGGGTATTTATTAGCAACAAAAAAATTAGGTGCGACAACAGTAGCAGCAACAATGATTTGTGCGGAGCTAGCTGGCATTGAAATTTTCGTAACAGGCGGTATCGGTGGTGTACACCGTGGTGCTGAAACAACAATGGATATTTCGGCAGACTTAGAAGAATTAGCACAAACAAATGTAGCTGTAATTTGTGCAGGGGCGAAGTCTATTTTAGATATCGGCTTAACACTAGAATATCTTGAAACAAAAGGTGTACCAGTCGTTGGATTTGGAACAGATGAACTACCAGCGTTCTATACACGTCAAAGCGGTTTTGATGTAAACTTCAAGATTGATACACCAGAGGAAGTTGCAGAAATGCTACGTGCAAAATGGCAATTAGGCTTAAAAGGTGGAGCTGTGATTGCTAATCCAATTCCTGAGGCTGAAGCACTTGAGCATTCATTCATTACAGAAATCATTGAAAAAGCTCTAGTTGAAGCGGAAGAAAACGGTATTCAAGGTAAAAACGTGACACCATTCTTACTTGGAAAAGTGAAAGAATTAACAGAAGGTAAAAGCCTTGATGCCAATATTGCATTAGTGAAAAATAATGCAGTAGTTGGTGCAAAAATTGCTGTAGCGTATAATAAATTAGGCTAAACAATTATATGAGAAGAGAGACTCTTTGCGAAATATTAAATTCGCAGAGGGTCTTTTTATTCATTTCGTATTATGTTTTTTCCATTTTTCACATTGTTCACGAGATTAACTAAACAAAATGACACAGTTACTTTACAATAGCCCATAATATTTTATACAATTGAATTTATATCTAATCTGAAAAATTTGACGAACAAGGTGGACATGTTATGGCGAAAGAGCAAATTTTGACTCCTGAGGACGTTTTTGAGTTAGTCAAATCCTACATGAATGATGAAAATGTCGCATTCGTGAAAAAAGCATATGAATTAGCAAGGGATGCCCATATTGAGCAATTCCGAAGCTCAGGTGAACCGTATATTATTCACCCAGTGCAAGTAGCTGGTATTTTAGCTGAATTACAAATGGATCCAGAAACAGTTGCGGCTGGTTTTTTACATGATGTTGTCGAGGATACGGATTTTACGCGCGACGATTTGGTTCGTGAATTCGGCGAAGAGGTAGCAATGCTTGTAGACGGTGTAACAAAGCTTGGAAAAATTAAATATTTATCGAAAGAAGCGCAACAAGCAGAAAATCATCGGAAAATGTTTGTAGCTATGGCGCAGGATATTCGTGTCATTTTGATTAAACTGGCAGACCGTCTACATAACATGCGCACGTTAAAACATTTGCCTGCAGAAAAACAACGCCGTATTTCTAAAGAGACGCTTGAAATTTTTGCACCACTTGCGCATCGTTTAGGGATTTCGACTGTTAAATGGGAGCTTGAGGATACAGCACTTCGTTATTTAAATCCACAGCAATATTATCGCATTGTCAGTCTTATGAAGAAAAAACGTGATGAGCGTGAAGCGTATCTAGACAATGTTATGACTGAGATGAAGTCACAGCTTACAGATGTTGAAATTGGCGCCGATGTATATGGTCGTCCGAAACATATTTACAGTATATATCGTAAAATGGTGTTACAAAAAAAACAATTCAACGAAATTTATGACTTATTAGCCATTCGTGTACTTGTCGATAGTATTAAAGATTGCTATGCCGTACTTGGAATCGTTCATACTTTATGGAAGCCGATGCCTGGACGTTTTAAAGATTATATTGCGATGCCTAAACAAAACCTATATCAATCACTGCATACAACAGTCATTGGTCCTTATGGTGATCCATTAGAAGTACAAATTCGTACGAAGGATATGCATAAAATTGCCGAGTACGGGATTGCTGCACATTGGGCATATAAGGAAGGTAAAAAAATAGATAATGAAAAACAAAATGTCGACCAAAAATTGACGTGGTTCCGAGAAATTTTAGAATTCCAAAATGAGTCTTCTAATGCTGAGGAGTTTATGGAATCGTTAAAATTTGATTTATTCTCTGATATGGTCTATGTATTCACGCCTGAAGGAGATGTTATTGAATTACCAGCGGGCTCTGTACCTATCGACTTTGCATACCGTGTGCACTCAGAAGTTGGAAATCGTACAATTGGCGCGAAAATTAATGGTAAAATGGTACCGCTTGATACACCATTGAAAACGGGAGATATCATTGAGATTTTAACTTCTAAGCAATCGTTTGGTCCGAGTCGAGATTGGCTAAAAATAGCCCAATCCTCACAGGCGAAAAATAAAATAAAGCAGTTTTTCAAACGCCATCTTCGAGAGGAAAATATCATCAAAGGAAAAGAGATGATAGAGAAGGAAATCCGTGCACAAGGTTTTGACATAAAAGAAACAATGTCAGCGGAAAATCTAAAGCGCGTTTGTGAAAAATTTAACTATACAAATGAAGAAGATTTATATGCTGCTGTTGGTGTGAATGGTATTACAGCACAGCAAGTGGTTAATCGTCTAGCGGAAAAACGACGCAAAGAGCGTGAACAGGAAGAGGCGCTCGAGAAAATTGAGCAAAAAATGAAAAACCCTATTCCACAAAAACGTACGGAATCGGGTGTTATCGTAAAAGATATCGACAATATGCTTATTCGACTTTCGCGTTGCTGTACGCCAGTTCCAGGAGATGATATTGTAGGTTTCATTACGAAAGGTAGAGGTGTTTCAGTGCACCGTGCAGACTGCCCTAATATTCAAGTTGATGATGAGCAGGAGCGCTTGATAGAAGTTGAATGGGAACGCGGACTTACGCCTGAGAAAAAAGAATACCCTGTTGATATTGAAGTTTCAGCCTTCGATAGACCAGGCATTTTAAATGAAATTATGCAAATTGTAAGCGAAACGAAAACGAATATTTTAGCAGTGAGTGGTCGTGTTGATCGAGATAAAATGGCAACGATCCATTTAACGATTTCGATTTCAAATATTTCTCATTTGCATAAAGTAGTGGAACGTATTAAACAAACACCTGATATATATTCAGTGCAACGTGTGATTAACTAATTGATTGCACTGCTGAATATATATCGTGGGGTAGTAGTAACTTTGTAATGTACCGAAAATGAATCTTCTGGCGCATGCAATGACAGAATTGAGGTTTTAAAAAATGAAAGTAGTTTTACAACGTAGTAAAGCAGCCTCTGTTACTGTTGACGGGAAAGTAACAGGAGCTATTGATAGTGGCTATGTTCTTCTTGTTGGTATTACACATGAGGACACGCAAGAGGATGTTGAATATTTAGCAAAAAAAGTAGCTAATCTCCGCCTTTGGGAAGATGCCGATAAGAAAATGAATCATTCCATTTTAGAGCATGGAGGGGCTATTCTATCCGTCTCACAATTTACATTGTATGGAGATGCAAAAAAGGGGAATCGTCCAAGTTTTACAAGTGCAGCAAGACCAGAAATTGCGGAGCCGTTATGGGAGGCTTTTAATAATGCCTTACGTGAATTTGGTTTACGCGTGGAGACTGGTATATTTGGTGCGATGATGGATGTTGCACTAACAAATGATGGTCCGATTACAATACTTCTTGAGTCAAAATAGTGGTACATTTCCTATCATTCCTGCATACACTATTAAGTATGGTTAGTTTTTGTAGGAAGGAAGTGTCTTATAAATGACGCAGGTGGGAAGCATATCGAATCCATATTTATACGAAACTCTTAACATGATGATTGGTCAGGCAATTGTAGTGCAAACGGAGAAAAATAATCAGCAAGGTAAATTAGTCTCTGTATTACCTGACCATATTGTTGTAGAGGTTAGCCGTGCACCTTTCTTCATTCGTACGGACGAAATTGAATGGGTTACATTGGCAACAAGTTAAAAATAAGCGGAATCAGCATCTCCTTATTCATGTCATGTGAATAGGAGGTGCTTTTTTGTTTCAGCGTGTAAAAAAAGAAATTTTGTTAGAGAATGTATTGAACTAGGGGAAATAAAAAAATTGCGAAGGGTTTAATACAAAAAATGTATAATAAACCAGGTGTGTTGATTAGGAAAAATAGGTTTATTATTGAGTGGCAAAAGGATTTTTTTGTTGCTACTTTGCAAATATATTCCCATTTTTAAATGATTGTAGCCTGTAGCGGAAATTAGAGCCTTTAAATTAATTGAGATGGATAAAAATAGTTAATCAACACGCCTGATAATAAACTAAATTATTTGAACATTGGGCCTTTCATATGTAACATACATAGAAAGACCTATTATGTAGTTAAAATATAAGCGAGGGAAAAAAATGCAAACAGTAGCTATTATCGGTTCTTTGTTTTTTTGGAATAATATTAAAGTGAATTTTATAGAGTTTCCACAAGTACAATTTATCCATTTTCCTTACACTGCTCCTAAGCAAAGTATGGATTTAATAGATGAGGCGGCATCGCAATCAGACATTCTTTTGTTTGCTGGGTCGATTCCGTATTATTATTGTTTCGAAAAAATACAAGCACAGCAAATTCAAGCAGCGTATTTGCCTTTTGATGAATTAATGTTATCGCTGTCATTACTGTCTATTACACACAATCAAAATATCGAACTATCTAAAGTTTCAATTGATTTACCAAAAGAAGATAGCTTTTATCAAGTTATGAAGGAAGCGGGAATTCAGTGTGCTTCCATTCATTTAAAAGATTATTCATGGGTGTACGAACAACAGCGAAAAATAGATGACTTCCAAATAGATGAGTATATTAGCTTTCACAAGGATTTATATGAGGCAGGAGAAACAAGGTTAGCCCTTACTAGTTTACATGCTGTTTTTGTTGCTCTAAAACAATTAGGAATTCCTTCAAGCTACATGGTTGAAAGTAAACATACATTTGTTACAACGTTATCTAAAGCAATTGATGCTTATAAATATTCATTATTGTCCGCATCGCAAATAACTGTAGTATCCATTCGTAGTAGAGAAAATAATATTGTAAACAACCATTTATTTTTAGAAAATATAGAGGAGATTTGTAAAACTTTCAATGCAAGGGTTTCACAATCACAAAGCGAGCCATATATAATTTATGCTACACGTGGAGTGATGAATAAAACAAATATTGCCCATTTCAACTCCTTATTACAACAATTAGAAAAGCGATTTGAAACATTTTTTAATATTGGAATAGGAATTGGCTATTCGTTACAAGAGGCTGAGATGCATTCATCACAAGCTTTATTTTTCACGAATAAATATAATTTTCAAGAATCAACTTTATGCCTTATAGATGAAGAAAGTCGTTTACACGGTCCAATATTTGAAAACGACAAAAATATACCACTATTTAATAATGATAAGCAGATTTTAGAGATTGCTGAAGAAATAAAAATGAGTGCAAAAAATTTAAAACTCATCAAGCAGTTTATTGTAATGCACAATAACCGAGCTTTTTCAGCAGCTGAATTAGCTGATTATATGGACCTTTCTCGTAGATCTGCAGAAAGAATCATTAATCGATTAATAGATCATCATTTTTTAATACTGTCAGGTGAGGAGCAACCTTACAATCAGGGGAGACCCAGAAAGGTATATAAGGCAACAACTCAATTTAATATCTAAATTAATAGAAAATTAGCACTTTACAATAAATTTGAAGTGTTGTATATTTAATTTCAATTAGCGACATATAGCGACAACATTAAAAAGATGTATATTTTATAAATTAATAATGAGAGAGGAGACGAACTTATAATTTATTAGGTATGGAGGTAATAGGAGAAATTACATTTTTTGAAAGAAAAAGCTAATGTCTGAATTCTGAGATGAAGTGGGTGTATAGATGGAAAAAGAACAAGTTGGAACTAAGAAGAGTTGGCTTAAAGTACCTCATACATATACAATAATTTTTGCTATTATTTTTCTCGCAGGTATTGCAAGCTATATCATTCCTGCTGGTGAGTTTGACCGTGTAGAGGATGAAGAAGGACGAATGCTAGTTGTAGATGGTAGTTATCATCATATTGAAAGTGATCCCGTGTCATTTTTTGAGATGTTTACAGCCATACCTATGGGCCTTGAAAAAGGGGCTCAAATCATTTTCTACATTTTTTTAGTTAGTGGAGTGTTTGGTATTATTCGTGCCACTGGTGCAATTGAAGCAGGTGTTTATAAAGGGGTTAAAGCATTAGAGGGGCGAGAAAAATTATTAATACCATTGTCTATGATTCTATTCTCTATTGGTGGATTTACGATGGGGATGGCAGAGGAAACAATCATTTTTGTACCGATTGGTGTAGCTATTGCACGTGCAATGGGATTTGATGCTGTAACGGGGACAGCAATGATCACGCTTGGTGCTGCGAGTGGATTTTTCGGAGGTATGTTAAACCCGTTTACAGTTGGGGTTGCCCAATCTTTAGCTGAGGTACCTTTATTTTCTGGTATTGCTTTCCGTGCGGTAGTGTATATTTTTGTACTAAGTTTTGCAATTTTCTATGTGTCACGCTATGCCTTTAAAGTGAAAAAGGACCCAAAAGCAAGCGTCATTTATGACATTGAACAAAAGGCAAAAATGAATCAACCGATTGCGGATATACCTTCTTTAACAGGTAAACATAAACTAGTTTTTCTTGTTATGGCCTGCGGTATCGGATTTAATATTTATGGTGTTTTCAACTGGGGTTGGTTTTTAACACAACTAACAGCATCTTTTTTAATTATGGGGTTAATTGCGGGTTTAATAGGCGGCTTAAAACCTGGCAACATGTTCGATTCATTTATTGAAGGGGCGAAAGCGGTTACATTTGGTGCATTAATTGTTGGTTTCGCACGAGCTATTACAGTTGTACTTGAACAAGGGAAAATTATTGATACGATCGTTTATGCTGCATCAGAGACAATTGGTCATTTACCACATGCGATAAGTGCAATCGGTATGTTATTTATTCAAGCAATTTTAAATTTATTCATTTCATCTGGTAGTGGTCAAGCAGCTGCAACAATGCCAATTATGATTCCAATTACAGATTTACTAGGATTAGAGCGTCAAATTGCTGTACTAGCATTTCAATATGGTGATTCGTTAACGAACTCCATCATTCCTACTTCGTCTGCACTGATGGCGTATCTAGCAGTAGCAGGTATACCTTATGAGAAATGGATCAAATTTATTTGGAAGATGATTCTTGGCTGGTTAGTCATCGCGTGTATTGCATTAATTGTTGCAGTGGCTATAGGAATTTCTTGATAGATTTTAAGTAAAAAGCTGCGAGGAAAGTACAATTCTACTTTCCTTCGCAGCTTTTTTAGCGAAAATTTATTGGTTTTCATCAAAGTAATTCAATATCCCTTGATAGATGCCGAGAGTCGCTTGTTCTCGGAATTTTGCTGTTGTTACATTACGTTCCTCACTGGCATTACTTAAATAGCCTAGCTCAATGAGGACAGCTTTTTGACGATTTTCTCGTAGAACTAAATAATTCCCTTGTTGAGTACCACGATCTTTTAAATCAATTTTACTTGTAAGTCCATCATGGATCGCCTCTGCAAGGTCTTTTTGGTTACTGTTCATGTAATATGTGGTGAAGCCATTAATAGAGCTGTCTTCCGTTGCATCGTAATGAAGACTGATAAAAGCATCTGCCTCATACTGATGTGCAATTGAAACGCGTTTACGGAGTGCTACATATTCATCCGATTCTCTTGTCATAACAACATTTGCACCAGCTGCACTAAGCTTTGAAGCGAGTAGAGAGGCTGTTTTCAGAGTGATATCTTTCTCATCAGTTCCTCGTTGACCAGTTGTGCCGTGATCATTACCACCGTGTCCAGCATCTACGACAATAGTGAGCCCATTTAATGTGCCTTCCTTGCGTGGTTTAGAATTTTCCTTTTTTGTAGAAGTAGCAGCTTTGTTCGACGAAGAAGTAGTAACGACCCAGTTCGCCACAAATGCCGTTTTGTCTCCTACTTGTATTTCATAAAAGTCATCTTTAGCGCCTACAATAGGGTAAGTTTCACCAGCATCTACACGTTCAACAACATCAGCAGCTGTTGTAGCATCTGTCCGAAGGTTTGTCCCATTATAAATGATTGTGACAGACTCAAGCTCTGAGGAAGAAGCAGCTTGTGATGTCTTTTTTTCTACATTAGAAAAAGTACCATAAAAGCTATAAACCCAGCCTGTTGTTTTATCACTATATTGAATTTGAACCCAGTTATGTTCTTGAACTAGGACCTTAAAGGATTGTCCTTTTGAAACAGTACCTATTTTTTTTGCATTTAAATCTGGTTTTTTACGCACATTCAGTGTATCCACTAAAACTGTAAATGTTGTATCTTTGTTGACTTTTTTTGTAGATACTTCAACTTTAGGTTCATCTTCTTCAGCTTGTTTTTCAGGTAGGTCATTGATCGTAACATAGTCTGTAGATACCCAACCGACTAGCCCATTCCAATCTACTTTCGCCCATTCGCCATTTTTTTCAATAAGATTTGCTTGTTCACCTGTTGATAATTGTCCAAGAACTGCTGCAGAAATATCAGGCTCAGTACGGATATTGAGACGATCGACCTGTGAAATCACGGTTTGATCAATCGTTTGTTTAGCGTTTGTTGAAGCTGTTAGCCAGGATGCTACCCAACCTTCGTAATTACCTGCTTTTACTTGAATCCAATCGCCTTCACGACCAATAGAAGTTAACGGATCACCCTCTTCTAAAGTGGTAATGATTGGATAAGACAATCCAGGTCCCTCACGTAAATGAAGAATCGTTCCAGTTACTTTTAAATCACTGGTGTCGGCTAGTGCACTTTGAACATTGTTCATACTTGGAATCGCAATTGTTAACACTAGTACAAAGATGATTATAATATGTAAAAGTTTTGTCCTCATCAGATTCCTCCTATTCCTTGTGCTATTTTACCATGCTTTTGTAATAGATTCGTGGGAAAAAGGTAATAGAAATGGTAATTTTATCGACTGTATTGTAAAAAACACAAAAACAGTTGACATTACCTTTCGTTGTGACTAACATAAAGGGTAATCAAAAAATGATTAACCGCTTATGACCAAGCAAGTAGCGTATACCTCTATTGGAGAAGAGAGGGAAAGACCTAGGCTGCAATCTTTCCTACAAAAATGTATAACGTGAACAACACTTGAGAGGCTTTTTTCTGAAAAGTAATCTTAGTAGGAAAAAACGGAATCGGCCGTTATCCGATTAGGAGGAGGACGCATGTATTTGATGCGTCAACTAGGGTGGAACCGCGGAAGCTTATACAGCTCTCGTCCCTTGCAATATGCAAGGTGGCGAGAGCTTTTTTATTGGACAAATTTGAGCAGATTCTTGCTCAAAATGAGGTGTGTCCGTTTAAGCTGAAAAGGAAAATCCAAAAGCTCATTCATAAGCAATCTATAAAGGAGGTATTTAGATGAGTTTTAAAGTGCCACGAGGGACACAAGATATTTTGCCTGGTCAATCAGAAAAATGGCAGAAGGTAGAAGCAATCATCCGAGATATTTGTCGTGTATATCGCTACAACGAAATTCGTACACCGATTTTTGAGCAAACAGATTTATTTGCGCGTGGTGTTGGTGAAACAACAGATGTTGTTCAAAAAGAAATGTATACATTTGAGGATCGTGGTGGCCGTTCGTTAACATTACGTCCGGAGAATACAGCTGGTGTAGTTCGTGCTTATGTTGAGCACAAAATGTTCGGTGCACCTGATCAGCCTGTAAAGCTATCGTATTTAGGACCAATGTTCCGTTATGAACGTCAACAAGCTGGCCGCTACCGTCAATTTGTTCAATTTGGTGTAGAAGCGATTGGTTCAGCGGATCCAGCTATTGATGCTGAAGTAATTGCACTAGCAATGGATGTTTATGAATCAGCTGGTTTAAAGGATTTAAAATTAGTCATTAATTCACTAGGTGACAAAGAAACACGTGATACACACCGTACAGCACTACTACAACATTTTGAACCACAAATTCATGAGTTTTGTTCAGATTGTCAAAATCGTTTGCAAAAAAATCCACTGCGCATTTTAGACTGTAAGGTAGATCGCGAACATCCATTAATGAAATCCGCACCTGCGTTAACTGATTTCCTAACAGAGGAGTCAGCGGCATATTTTGCTCAAGTTAAAACGTATTTAGATACATTAGGAATTACGTATGAGGTCGATCCAAATCTTGTGAGAGGTCTTGATTATTACAATCATACGACTTTTGAAATTATGTCAACGGCTTCTGGCTTCGGAGCAATTACAACGCTTTGTGGTGGCGGTCGTTATAATGGTCTTGTTCAAGAAATCGGCGGTCCAGATGTACCAGGAATCGGTTTTGCATTAAGTATTGAGCGTTTGTTACTTGCACTTGAAGCTGAGGGTGTTGAATTAGACACTGCATCAGGACTTGATGTTTATATGATTGCTATGGGCGATGAAGCGAAGCTAAAGACAGTAGAATTAACAAGTACCTTTCGTGCAAAGGGCATTTCTGCAGAGATGGATTATTTAGATCGCAAAATGAAAGCTCAAATGAAATCTGCAGACCGTTTAGGTGCAAAATATACGATTGTTTTAGGTGAAACAGAGCTTGAAGAGCAAGCGGCTACTGTTAAACATATGGAAACAGGCGAACAACAAAAAGTCGCATTCTCAGAATTAGTAAACTACCTGTTAAAATAATAAACGAACACAAGCATCAATCGTTTAGATCAATACAGGATTATCTGTCCAAATGATTCAATTATCTACGTCATTTTGGACAGATAATTCAGCTAACAATGAACTGCTAATTTTCCTTGGCATCAATTCACTACGCTTAGTAGGAACTGTATGCTACATAAGTAAAATAAATGGTCTAACACCAAAACGTTAGGGATGACATTTTGTAAAAACGTATGTCATGTGGATAAGTTATGGTGATTAGCCAAATAAATTTTGGAGGAATCAATAAATGGCAACAAGAACACATGCTAGTAACGAGCTTTCAGAAACGTTACAAGGCGAAAAAGTCGTATTAAAAGGTTGGGTACAACGTCGCCGTGACTTAGGTGGGTTAATTTTCATTGATTTACGTGACCGTACTGGAATCACACAGGTCGTTTTTAGTCCTGATGTAGCAGAAGCACATGCTTTAGCTGATAAAGTACGTAGTGAATACGTAATTGAAGTGGAAGGGACAGTTATCCTTCGCTCAGAAGATCAAATTAACCCAAATGTACCTAACGGCAAAATTGAGGTAGAAGCAACAAAATTAATCGTTATTAATACGGCAAAAACAACACCGTTCCAAATCGAAGATCGCACGGATGTATCCGAAGATTTACGTTTAAAATATCGTTATCTTGACCTACGTCGTCCTGCTATGTTTGACACATTCAAAATGCGTTCAGATGTTACTCGTACAATTCGCAACTTCTTACAAAACGAAGGCTTTTTAGAAGTAGAGACGCCAATTTTAACAAAATCAACTCCAGAAGGTGCTCGTGACTATTTAGTACCATCACGTGTTCATGAAGGTGAATTTTATGCATTACCACAATCACCTCAGCTATTTAAACAATTATTAATGGTGGCTGGTTTCGAGAAGTACTTCCAAATCGCACGTTGCTTCCGTGATGAAGACTTACGAGCTGACCGTCAGCCAGAGTTTACACAAGTTGATATTGAAACAAGCTTCTTAACACAAGAAGAAGTTTTAGAAATGAACGAACGCTTAATTCAAGCTGTTATGAAAGAAGTAAAAGGTATTGATATTCCTGCTCCATTCCAACGAATGAAATATCAAGAAGCGATGGATCGTTACGGTTCAGATAAACCAGACGTACGTTTCGGTTTAGAACTAGTTGCATTAAACGATATTTTTGATGGCTGCGATTTCAAAGTATTTGCTGATACAGTAGCACAAGGCAAGCAAGTAAAGAGTATTAACATTAAAGGTGCAGCCGATAAATACTCTCGTAAAGACATGGACGAACTAACAAAATTCGTTGGTATTTACGGAGCAAAAGGTCTTGCTTGGTTAAAAGTTACTGAAGAAGGCTTGAACGGTCCGATTGCAAAATTCTTTGACGACGCATTAGCTGCGGCATTAATCGAACGTATGAAAGCTGAAGTGGGCGATATTTTAGTATTCGTAGCTGATAAAGCGCCTGTTGTAGCAGCATCTCTAGGTGCACTTCGTACGAAATTAGGTCAAGATTTAGGCTTAATCGATGAATCAGAATTTGCATTCCTATGGATCACGGATTGGCCATTATTTGAGTACTCTGAGGAAGATGGCCGTTACTATGCAGCACATCACCCATTCACACGTCCTTTTGATGAAGATATTCAGTTAATGGATACTGATCCTGCAGCAGTCCGTGCACAAGCTTACGATATCGTATTAAACGGCTATGAGCTTGGTGGAGGTTCATTACGTATTTATGAGCGCGATTTACAAGAAAAAATGTTTAAATTACTTGGCTTCACAGATGAAGAAGCTAAGGAACAATTTGGTTTCTTATTAGAAGCATTTGAATATGGTGTGCCACCACATGGAGGTCTTGCATTTGGTCTTGACCGCTTCGTAATGCTACTTGCTGGTCGCACTAACTTACGTGACACAATTGCCTTTCCAAAAACAGCTAGTGCTAGCTGCTTAATGACAGAGGCACCGAGTGGAGTATCTCCTGATCAATTGAGCGAGTTAAGTCTAGCAATCAAACCATTCAGAAAATAATTAGTACTTCTAAATACCTGGATTCTCTAGCAAAAACTGTTGGGAATCTAGGTATTTTTTGCGCTTTTACAAAAAAATAGATATTTTAAAAGAAAATAGTTTGAATTATCAGAAATGTCGTGTTATTATAACATTAATACGAATCCTGAAGTGTTTGTTTAACTGCTAGCTCTACTTAACAGTTTTGACCGAACACTATAGAATCGGGAGCCTTCATTTTGTAGTCGCAAACAAGCCCCATGCGGAGCGGGACGTTTAAAACTGCAAAGCAGGCACCCCCCTGCAAATTGCGGGTTCAAAACGAATGTTTCTTGGCATTACGGCACATTCGGGATTCGTCCATACATAAAGATTAAAAGGAGCGTTTAACCGCTCCTTTTTCGCGTTTAATTTTAATAGATATAAGCTATGGAAAGCTGCGGATAGAAGAGCTGAAACGATGGTTAGGACAATCAAAGTGACGGTAGAATGTCATAGTGTTGAAGAAAAATTTTGAAAATATAAAAAAATGCTTTTTATTTTTCGAAAAGCATCATATAATTGGTATAGACAACTATACCTAATTGATTGGTAGCTTGTTAACTTATGCAAAGCTCCTCAAAAATGAATAGGGGGTGATATTTTGAAGAATACGCTTTTAATTTCCAATGTTATGATCGTCAATCATGATAAAACGCCGTCTAAAGGTGACTTATTCATTGACAATGGTAGGATTATGAAAATAGGTTATGATTTATCTGATAAGGCTGAGCATTATATAGATGGCAAAGATAAAAATTGGTTACTGCTACCTGGTTATATTGATATGCACATTCATGGCTCTGCTGGTCATGATACGATGGATGCTACGCAATTAGCTTTACATCAAATGGCACGCTCTTTAGTACAAGAAGGCGTTACAGGCTTCCTCGCTACTACCATGACGCAATCTATAGAAGCAATTGAAAGCGCTCTAACTAATGTTGCGCAATTTGAAAATAGTGATGATGAGGCAATCTTATTAGGTATACATGTAGAGGGGCCATATGTATCGAAAAAACGGGCAGGTGCTCAGCCAATAGAATACATTATTTTACCGTCTATTGAGCAATTTGTATCCTGGCAGAAAATAAGTAAGCATCGCATTAAACAAGTAACAATTGCACCAGAGGTTGAGGGAGGCTTTACGTTTATTGAAGCATTAAAGGATTTAAATGTTATTGCTTCTATTGGCCATTCTGACGCAACAATTGAGGAGGTAGATAGCTCAGTAGCATTGGGAGTAAGACAGGCTACCCATCTATATAACCAAATGAGCCCTCTCCATCATCGCAATCCGGGTGTCGTCGGTGCAGTGTTTTTAGAGGATAAGGTGAAGGTCGAAATTATCGCAGATTTCGTGCATAACCATCCTCAAGCCGTCAATCTTGCGTATCGAATTAAAGGTGCAAAGGGCATTATTTTAATTACCGATGCGATGCGGGCAAAAGGATTACAATACGGTGATTATGATTTAGGTGGTCAAACCGTTCATGTTTCTAAGGATGGAGCTTATTTATCTAATGGAGCTTTAGCTGGTAGTGTGTTAACGATGGAACAGGCAGTAAAAAATATCAAGGCAATCACCAATTGCTCATTGCAGGAAATTGTCGCAATGTCCTCTACGAATGCTGCTGAGCAATTACAGCTTACAACTAAAGGTCGTATTGCAAAAGGCTACGATGCAGATTTTGTAATACTTGATGAAAATTTGAATGTACAAAAAACGATTTGTCGGGGTAAAGTTGTATATGAGAAATGAAAGTAAAGAGGCGATAAGGATGGTGCAAGACTTGTTAGATAAAAATTCTCATATACCAATCTATATACAAATAGAAGAGATTATTAAACAACGTATTTTTTTAGAAGAATACAAAATCGGTGAAAATATACCTTCTGAGCGAGAGCTTTCTATACAGTTTGATGTTAGTAGAATGACTGTTCGTCAATCAATCACAAATTTAGTCAATAGCGGATTACTGTATCGTGAAAAAGGGCGAGGCACATATGTAGCTAATCCAAAATTAGAGCAACCACTAAAAGGATTAACAAGTTTCACAGAGGATATGCGAGCTAGAGGGATGGAACCGAGCAGTAAAGTTCTGCGCTTTGAGAAAATCGTACCACCTGTCGATGTTGCAGGAGATTTAATGTTAGAGCCGGGCGAAGAGGTATTTTTTGTTGTACGAATTCGTAATGCAGATGCCAAACCAATGGCAATCGAAAGAACATATATACCAGTAAAAATATATCCTGAATTAGATGAAAAGAAGATAATCGGATCATTATATGCTTTAATCGAAGCAAAATCCCATCAAAAAATTGGAAATGCTATTCAGCAAATGGAGGCAGCAATTGTTTCAAAAGAAGATAGTAAATTTTTGCAAATTAATCATGCTGCACCAGTGTTAATTATTAAACGTACTAGTTTCTTATCAGATGGAGTCCCGTTTGAGCTTGTACGAAGTACTTATCGAGCTGATCGATACAAATTCATTAGTGAAATTAAAAGGTGATCTTATGGATGCATATTTTTTAGAAATTCAAAAGCTAATGCAGGTCGTGAAGGAGCAAGAATATGCCCAAATAAAAGAAGCCGCTCAAGTAATTGTCCAAAGGCTACATCGTGGAGGAATTGTTCAATTATTTGGTTGTGGCCATTCTCATCTTTTAGCACAGGACGCATTTTATCGTGCGGGAGGGCTTGTACCTGTACGTCCAATAATTATTGAACCTTTAACTTTACATGCAGGAGCAATGACATCATCTGAAAACGAGAAGGACTCGACTATAATCGAACGGTATAAAGATCAATTTGATTTTCGTGAAAATGATGTTTGCATTGTTATTTCGACATCTGGTAGAAATCAAGCCCCTATAGATGTAGCATTTTTAGCGAAAGAATCAGGGGTATTTGTTATGTCTTTACAATCTCTTGCTTATCGTGAACAGCCGACACGTCATCAAAGTGGACAGCGCTTAGAGGGTGTAGTAGATATAGTTATCGATACGCATATACCAGTAGGAGATGGTTTGCTGCATCATAATGAAATACAGTATGCACCATCCTCTACAGTTATCGGTTCATTTATTTTAAATGCATTAATCAGTGAAATCATTGAGAACATGGCTTTTTCTGACGAAATATTACCAGTTTTTAAAAGTAATAATGTTGACTCTGATTTGTCTCATAACGAGGCTATGATTACCAATTATCAACATCGTATTAACTTTAAATAACATGCGGAGGGATATCGATGAAGAAAATGTTTAACATAACTGCGCCAGAGGGACTACATGCTAGACCGGCAGCGTTACTGGTAACGGCTGTAACACCGTTTGAGTGTGATGTTCAGTTAACGTATAAAGAGAAATCGGTTAATTTAAAATCAATTATGGGCGTTATGGCACTAGGAATAGCACCTGGAATTATTGTAGAAATTTCAGCAGAGGGACCTGATGCGGAGAAGCTTTTTCAAACAGTAACAGAAGTAATTGTTTCTAAAGGGATTGGTGAAGAATGCTAGAAATACAAGGAATTGCAGTGTCTCAGGGCATTGCCTTTGCAAATGCGTATTGTTTAAAGGAACCTGATCTATCTTATGAAGAGATAAAGGTTGCTGATGTAGATGCTGAACTAGAAAGATTCAAAGTAGCAGTTATGAAAACGAAAGCGGAACTCCAAGAAATCTATGAGATAGCTCAGCAGAAATTTGGTGCTGAAAAGGCGGCTATTTTTGCGGCACATTTATTAGTGCTAGAGGATCCTGAAATGTTAGCGTCTATTGAAGCAAAAATTCAATCAGGGGTGAATGCTGAATTTGCATTAGATGAAGTATCGAATATGTTCATTGCTTTGTTTAAAGGGTTAGATAACGTCTATATGCAGGAGCGAGTTGCAGATATTCGAGATGTGTCTACACGAGTGTTAGCCCATTTGTTAGGGGTTGAAATGGTAGATATGAATCTTTTAACCTCTGATGTTATTATCGTTGCTAAAGATTTAACACCGTCCATGACTGCGATGCTAGATACAAAGTATGTAAAGGGGTTTATAACGGATATTGGTGGCAAAACATCTCATTCTGCTATTCTCGCACGAACATTAGAGATTCCAGCGGTAGTCGGGACGAAAAATGCCACGGTAGATATTCAACATGGAGTACCAATTATTTTAGATGGGACAAATGGCAAGATTATTGTCAACGCTACATCGGAAGTATCTAGCTTTTATAGGCAGCAGAAACGTATACACAATGAAGAGATTGAAGAACTTCTTCAGTATCGTTCATTACCAAGTATAAGTGCGGATGGATTTTCAGTTGAAATTGCAGGGAATATAGGAAACCCTGAAGATGCAGAAATGGTCATTAATGCTGGTGGAGATGGTATCGGCCTGTTTCGTACGGAGTTTTTATATATGGAACGACAGGAGCTACCTACTGAGGAGGAGCAGTTTCAAGCATATAAAAGCGTACTTGAGAAAATGCAAGGCAAGCCAACGATTGTTCGGACATTAGATATAGGCGGTGATAAAAATCTACCGTATTTAAAGCTTGCTGATGAGATGAACCCTTTTCTTGGCTATCGAGCGATTCGCATTAGTTTAACGCAACAAGAAATGTTTCGTGTACAGCTTCGAGCATTACTAAAAGCAAGCGCTTACGGCAATTTAAAAATTATGTTTCCGATGATTGCTATATTGGACGAATTTAAAATGGCGAAGGCAATATTGCTTGAAGAAAAACAAAGTTTGACAAGTGATGGGTATCTTATATCTGAAACGTTAGAAGTAGGAATGATGATTGAAATTCCGTCGGCAGCCATCATTGCAGATTTATTTGCAAAAGAAGTAGATTTTTTCTCAATTGGTACAAATGATTTAATCCAATACACGTTAGCAGCGGATCGCATGAACGAAAATGTTTCTTATTTATATCAACCGTACCATCCTGCTGTCTTAAGACTTATAAAAAATGTCATCGATGTGGCACATCATCAAGGAAAATGGGTAGGTATGTGTGGTGAAATGGCAGCAGATGAAATAGCGTTACCGATTTTACTAGGATTTGGATTAAATGAGTTTTCCATGAGTGCTTCCTCTATTTTAAAGACTCGTGCACATATCGCAAAGCTCTCCAAACAACAGCTAATGCCACATAATGAACGCATTTTACAGCTATCCACAGCCTCAGAGGTCGAGGAATATGTTAAAAATAATCTATTAGGTCTATCTTGAATTGAGTGAATATTCAGTGCTGAAGAAGGGGTGATCCTGCATATGGAAATAAAAATAATCCCACCGAAAGATTATCTACAGGTACATCAATTAAGAGATTATTGTTTTCCTAATAAGTATACGGGTGCACGGCGCGATGATTTTCACCATTGGGTTGAGCACAGTACGACATTAGGTGCTTACGATGAACATAAAGTAGTTGGTCAGCTATTAATATTGCCACTTAATATGACAGTCCATGGTAAAAAATATGATATGGGTGGAATTGGCTTTGTTGCAACTTATCCTGAGTATCGGCAGCAGGGTATTATCAAGAGGCTTATGATAGAGGCACTTAAGAAAATGCGAGAAAATGGACAAAGCGTTTCTGTGTTAGCACCATTTTCAGTATCCTTTTATCGTTACTTTGGCTGGGAATTGTTCTTTGAGAAGCTATATTACACCATTCCGCAAATGATGTTTCCTTCTTTCGGAAAGCATTTGGATATAGTAAAACGAATGAGTTTTGAATGGCCAGATTCTGCTCTTTTTCAGGGGATTAAGGATTTTCATAATGCACAAGCGTTCATCAATAATGGAAGTATGCTACGTGATGATGCTTGGTGGAAAAGAATAGAGAGAAGGGCGCCTGAAAGTCATTTTGCAGCATATTTTAAGTCTGATAAGATTGCAGGCTATATTCGTTATAGTGTTCTGGATGGAACGTTTGAGATTCATGATTTTATAGCTGAGGATTTACTAGCAGAACAAGCGATTTGGCGTTTTATAACGTCTCATGCGGCGAGTGTAAGTAGCATTAAGGGAGTTACTTCTAACGACCATCAATTTGGCTTCTATTTTAAAGAACCACAGTTTAAAAAGGAAGTCGTTCAGGATGTGATGGTAAGAATAGTAGATGCTTTACGGTTTATGCAACATTATCTTTGGGGAGATATTCAAGAGTCATTGTATATTCGAATTGAAGATGCGCTTTGTAGTTGGAATGATCACGTATATCAAATAAATAAAAGTGGAGATGTCTCGATAATGGAGACAAATTTTATCCCGGAGATGCATTTGTTAGTATTACCGATTAATCTTTTTTCAGCGATGATGGTTGGCTACCTTTCTGTGAAGGATGCCGTCTTGTATGCAAATATAGAACTGGCTGAAGAGGTTATTAAGCGTTGGCAATTGGCATTACCTTCGAATAAGCCAACCTTCTATGAATATTTTTAGACTTGTAAACAATTGTATGTCGATAGGTAGGTTTAGCAACTAAAATTTTTTTGAATTTTTTTCTGGACTATACCAGTTGGGTAAATCCTTTCAATAGTCTGTGGTAAAGATATAGCCCAATTTTGAAAACATTTTCTGAAGAGGGAGATGATGTAAAATATGTATTGTGGTATATACCAACAGGTGCTATTCTCAAAATAAGAAAGCGGTTTCAAAGTTAGGGGAATTACAAAATTAAAGTTTACTTGTAAGACGAACTTAATCATGAAAAGGAGTGTTTTGATGAAAAATATTATGCTTGTGTGTGTAGCTGGAATGAGTACTAGTTTATTAGTGTCTAAAATGCAAAAAGTGGCACAGGAACAAAACATTGAGGCAGATATTTATGCGATTGCTGAAAGTGAGGTTGACAAAGTATTAACTACTAAAATGGCAGATGTGCTGCTATTGGGTCCTCAAGTCCGTTACTTAAAGGGGACATTTGAAACAAAATACAAGGAAATGAATTTCCGAATTGATGTTATTAATATGGCGGATTACGGCTTGATGAATGGCGAAAATGTCTTAAAGCAGGCACTAAAGTTGATTGATTAAGGAGGGAAGGGAATGGAAGAAACAGTTTTAATGGAATCCATTATGGGATTGATTGTGCATAGTGGTAATACGAAAAGTGAGTGTATGGAGGCTATCCAGCTAGCAAAAAAAGGACAGATTCAAGAAGCAAAGGAAAAAATACAGTTAGCTAACGATGCATTGATTGAAGCACATCATTCTCAGACGGCGTTACTGTCACAAGAGGCAAGGGGAGAAAAAGTAGAAGTGTCAATGCTGTTAATTCACGCGCAGGATCATTTAATGAATGCCATTACCTTTCGCGATTTGGCAACGGAAATGATTGAATTGTATGAGCGAATCAATGGGGAGTAGCATCAAGCCTTGATGTCACATTAAAAAATAAAGGGAGTGTGTGAAATGTTCCGTTTTTTAGAAGAAAAATTTGTGCCGGTTGCTGCTAGAGTAGGGAATCAGCGTCATTTAGTTGCCATTCGAGATGGTTTTATTACGATCATGCCGTTAACAATTGTTGGATCTCTTGCGGTTCTTGTAAATAATTTACCTATCAAATTTTATCAAAATGCACTCGATTCCATCTGGAAACATGAAACTTGGACACAGTGGGGCGGGAATATTTGGAACTCGACATTCGGAATCCTCTCGCTGTTATTAGCTTTTTCCATTGCTTACAATCTTGCAAAAAGCTATGACAAGGATGGACTTTCAGCCGGTGTAATCAGCCTTTCGAGTTATTTGACGTTTGGTACTTTTGGAGAAGGTGGATTAACAGGATTAACAACAGGTACAGGTGGTATATTTATAGCCATTATTATTGCTTTGCTCTCAACTGAATTATTTTGTAAATTGACTGGCAACCCTAAGCTGCTAATTAAAATGCCGAATGGAGTACCACCGGCTGTTTCAAAATCTTTCGCCGCATTACTACCTGCTATTATGACAATTGGTTTATTTGCTCTAATTCGTACAATTATTTCGGCAGGTTTTGATATTCCTGACATTGTCGGTTCATTCTACTCAGCCATCCAAGAGCCGTTTATGGGCTTAACAAATTCATGGATTGCGGCTTTACTTTTAGCATTCATTCCTACGTTTTTATGGACATTAGGTGTTCATGGTGCCAACATTATTGAACCATTTATGCAAACGATAAATTTACCAGCTATAGAAGCGAATGTAAAAGCGATTTCATCTGGTGAAATAGCGCCATACATCGTAAATAAACCATTCTTTGATGCCTTTATTAATATGGGTGGTTCCGGTACGACAAAAGCACTTATTATTGCTATTTTCATTATCGCTAGAAAGAATAAACAATATAATACCGTCGGAAAATTGTCGGCAGCACCAGGGCTTTTCAATATTAATGAACCATTACTTTTCGGTCTTCCAATCGTGTTAAATCCAGTGTTATTTGTACCGTTTATTTTGACACCAATGGTTAACGTAACTATTGCTTTCTTTGCAACGAAGTGGGGCTTTGTGCCAGCAGCTACAGTTTCACCGCCATGGACAACGCCACCGATTATTAATGGATTCTTAGCAACGCAATCTTGGCAAGGAGCTGCCCTTAGTATTGTCTTAATTGTAGTCGCAGTATGTATTTATTTACCGTTCATTTCAATGGCAAACCGTATGGCAAAGCAGAATGAACTACGAGCTGCTGAAGCAGAGTCACAAAAAGAACAGCATGTGACAAAACTAGAGAATCAAAAAGTTGAAGTGTAATTGTAAGCTAACGGAGGTTTTTGAATTGAGAAGATTAGGGATTTCACTATATCCTCAGCATAGTACATTAGAAGATATGAAGCGGTACGTTCAACTCGCTCATGATAATGGTTTTGATCGTATATTCACATGTCTTATGTCGTTAAATAATGATCAGGAACGCCATAAGCTAATGCATATAAATGAATTTGCGCAGCAGCTTGGCTTTGAAATTTCTGCTGATATTGCACCAGCCGTCTTTGAAGATTTAGGCTTAACCTATAAAGATATTGGTTACTTTAAGGAGCATTATCATTTAGCTGCATTGCGCTTAGACATGGGTTTCTCTGGCCAGGAAGAAGCGTTTATGTCTCTCGATGCAAGTAATTTAAAAATAGAATTAAATATTAGTAACGGTACGAAATATGTAGAAACTATATTATCCTATCAACCGAATAAAGATAATATTATTGGCTGCCATAATTTTTATCCGAGACGTTTTACAGGTCTTTCACGCCAACATTTTTTACAAACATCTCAACAATTTAAAGCGAATCATATTCGAACAGCAGCTATGATTTCATCGCAGCATGCTCTGTTTGGACCTTGGGAAGAAACCGAGTATGGCTTGCCAACATTAGAAGAGCATCGTCATCTGCCAATTACGGTGCAAGCAAAGGATTTATGGCACACTGGTTTAATAGATGATTGTATTATTGGCAATATGTATGCTTCTGAGGAAGAAATACGTGCATTAGGCCGAATAAATCGCCATAAGTTAGAGCTGAAGGTTGAACAGTCTGTTGAAACGTCTATTTTAGAAGAAGCGATACTTTTTAAAGAGCCCCATTTTAATCGTGGAGATGTTTCGGAGTATGTGATCCGTAGTACTCAATCTCGAGTTAAATATAAAAATGGTGACTTCCCTGAACATGATAATCATCCACTAAAATTGGGGGATGTGACAATCGATAATAATTTAGATGTACGATATAAGGGTGAGCTCCAAATTGTTTTAAAGGAAATGCCTAATGCTGGATCCACAAATGTTGTGGCAAGAGTTGTAGAAGAAGAGCAATTTTTATTAGCACATATTCAGCCTTGGGCATCATTTGGCTTTACGAAATGATTACAGAAGAAGGGATTAAGCCATTAGTTGAAAGTGCTTAATCCCTTGTTTTATGGTTCATCACAAAACGTGTGGTTGATTTCCGTTCCGGCTGGGCGCTTTGTTGTTGTTGTTGTTGTTGCTGTCGCTACGCTTTCGCACAGAGCAGAGCTTCCTGGGGGCGTCCGATGAGCCGCTTCGCTTCGCTGCAGGGTCTTGGGCCAACAGATGTTTTTTGCGCGAAAGCGTAGTGCTAACGTAGCGGCAGCAGCACGATGTTTTTTGCGCGAAAGCGTAGTGCTAACGTAGCGGCAGCAGCACCGATGTTGGTCACGAAGGCGTTATCACAGGACGTGATGATTTTAGCCTTCGTTCCTCTATTCGCTGATCCCCAAGGAGTCGTCCGCCTCCACTCCAATCAACTTATTTGCATAGTAGACGTTTTAACAAAAGTCATCCACAACTTTTGATGATGAACCTTTTTAATCTTGATTTACCAATGTTTTCTGTAGTAACAACTACAAATAAGACAGGGTGAAATGGATTGAAAAGAAAGGAGCAAAGAGATATGTATGTATTAGCGATTGACGGCGGTGGAACGAAAACGTCAGCAGTGATTTGTGATGAGCTTGGCAATATTTATGCCAAAGTAGAAACGACTCGGAGTAACCCAACAGCAATGGATGTTCATTATTTTAAGTCAACGATTCATGATATACTTCAAAATTTGCAACAGCAAAATCCGCAAGTATTTGCAGCCATAGATTGTTGTTTTGCTGGCATGGCTGGGGTAAAGGAGATACAAGCAGAGGAAGTTGTAGAGACGATAGTACGCCAATATGTCGATGAAACAGTAGCTATTGTTGTTGATAATGATGCCTTAATAGCACTTTACGCAGGCACCCTTGGGAAGGAAGGCATTGTGCAAATTGCAGGGACGGGTGCCATTACAATGGGGTATGATCGTGAGCAACATTTTCGTCGAGTAGGGGGCTGGGGTTATCTTTTTGATGATGAGGGCAGTGGCTATGATTTAGGGGTTCAAGTGCTGAAAGCTATTTTTCAAAGTTATGATGGAAGAGCTGACTCAACAGCTTTGACAGATGTTGTATTGCGTTATTTTTCTGTGGGAAATGTATCACAATTGATAGAGTATATTTATGGAGAGGAGCATCCTCGGACAGTAATTGCGCCATTAAGCAAATATTTATTTGATGTGGCTGAAAAGGGAGATGACGTTGCCATTAGCATTATTGAAGATGCTTGTAAGAAATATTATGTGGCAATTAAAGCATGTTACTCTTGTATGGCTTGGGGTAAAGGGGACGTACCTGTCGTATTAGTGGGTGGCGTTTTTAATAATGAAGCTTTCATAATACCTCAGTTACAGCAACTCGCAAAAGCTGATGAGCTGCCAATGCAATTTATGACACCGGTTTTACAACCAATCGGCGGGGCAGTAATTGCTGCTTTTAAGCAAGTAAATGTACAGCTCAGTTCAGGTTTTGTCGAATCTTTTCAAAAGAATATGAACGGATAGGAAGTAAACGAAAGTAACGAGACTAAAGGCAATTGAAGTAAGTTCAATTGCCTAAAATTTTCTACTACAGACTTTGGATAGTGAGGATTCATTGCGCTGATCGACCCAAGTCAAACTTTTACATACGCATAAGTATTTTGATTAGGAATACTTATTTATTTTAGTTATAATTTTTACTTGATGAATATCATGATAAAATGTAAGATAGGTTTGATTTTATCTTAGTATATAACTTGGTTTACTAATAAAGTGAAACTATAATCAGAGGGAGTCTTCACCGCTGATTATTAGTCTTCACCAATCGGGCTTTTACTGCCCGTTAAAGCGGGATAAAAAATTCAATAGACGGAGAGTGTAAGAATGTTACATCAATTTTCTCGTAACGAGCTCGCGATAGGAACAGAGGGACTCGAAAAATTAAAAAATACAACGGTAGCCATTCTTGGTGTAGGCGGTGTAGGCTCATTTGCTGCTGAGGCATGTGCTCGAAGTGGTATTGGCCGCATTATTTTGGTTGATAAAGATAATGTAGATATTACCAATGTAAATCGCCAATTAGTGGCTTATCTTTCAACGGTCGGTAAATCAAAGTCAGGTGTTATGAAGGAGCGTATTGCTGACATTAACCCTGAATGTGAAGTGATCGATATGCATATGTTTTACACAGAGGAAACATATGAGGAATTTTTCGCACAAGGCATAGATTATGTCATTGATGCGAGTGATACAGTGATGTATAAAATTCATCTGATGAAGGAATGTCTAAAGCGTAATATTCCAATCATATCTAGTATGGGTGCAGCCAATAAAATGGATCCTACTCGTTTTAAAATTGCGGATATTTCTAAAACACATACAGATCCATTAGCAAAAGTAATTCGTACGAAACTACGTAAAGATGGTATTCATAAAGGCGTAACGGTTGTATTCTCAGATGAGAGCCCTATCGTAGTTCGTCCAGATGTCGTTGAGCATGTCGGAAAACCAGATGCAGCCATCCGTAAAGCAAAAATGCCGCCATCTTCCAACGCTTTTGTTCCTTCAGTGGCAGGCTTAATTGCTGCAAGCTGGGTAGTGAACACAATCTTAAAAGATGTAAAAATTACACGTGTACAAGGTTAATACAACTTTGAAAACTATCTGTTATGTCGATAAATATAAAAAGTTAGGCGATAAATTCAAAATTGTTATCGATAAACTTAAATAATTCCTCGATAACAATTAAAAAGCGAAGAAATCCTAGAAAATTGGACTGCTGCCGCTTCGCTTTCGCACAAAAAACACGTGTTGCTGCCCTCCAGCCCACGTTATGGTGATGTGCCATTTTATAGTAGTAGCTGTCTCAAGTGGCTTTGGAGACAGCTGCTTTTTCTATGTTACAATAGGAACGTCGTGAAGAAGAAGGGGTCTACAACTTTTGTGATCCCTCTAACATTTAATGTAGAACCTATAAAAGGAGACATTTAATAATGGAGCAAATCTATCAAATGGAATATAGGGGTTTAAACCTATTCGATGAAATTGGCACAGTGGAATTAGCGATTGATGAGGAAGGGCATACGATACATATTTTTGATATTGGACAGGTTGTTAGCCCTATTTTTAATTTTGATGTTTCTGCTTATGAACTGTCAGATGGTTTTTACAAAATGGCGGATATACTTCGTCATAAACGTATATTGACAAATCAACTGCCAGGCAGTGAATTAACGCTTAGTGACTGGTTAATTACAAACAATGCTTATTTTTATATACCACAAAAAAGAATAAAAAAATATTCGCAAGGAAGTATTGTAGAAATTGTTGATCGAACGAAAGAGCAATCTTTATTTGACGATTATGTACAAAGGACGTAATTTTACCAAAATTGTTCGCCTTGCGGTGCTCAAAATGCTATTAATTCACGAAATTGCCTTATTTTGTTCAAGTGACCACTTCTTTATTTAGTTTATTGCTATAATTTTAATAATTCTAATAGATACTAGATTGGTTTGTTTGGAATGTACAGGACTACTTAGGGGAGTAGGAATGACTTTTAGAAAACAAATGACAACATCGGAGAGTGGTAAAATGAAAATTCAAGTAATTCGTGATCATTTAGATATTGTAAAGCTTCAAGAGAAAATGAATGATATTGTATTTGACTATTTGGATACATCTAATAATTATCAGAAGGCTATGAGGGAACTAGATCCGTTATATACGCAAGTTACAACATTTTATAAAGCGTATATTACTGAAAGAGCGGGTGAAATACCGAGTAGTAATACTTATTGGCATTTGTTTATAGATTGTTGTGCAAAGCTCTGCTATTTTTTAGCGTCATCAACTTATTATTCATCCAATGAGCTACAAAAAACACCTGAGAAAGTTGAACAATTATTAACGGTTGCTGCCCTTTCTTTACCTAGCATTGAACAGGAAGAGAATGAACAATTGTTATTGGAAATTTTTTCGCTTTATAGTGAAGTCGTAGAGGATGAAGAGAAAATAACATCATTACGACATGCAGTACTTGAACAAAAAGGTGCGGTCAAACAATGTTTGCAACAATTTAAATTATTTGTTGATAATGAAATTACGGGATAATTGATTAATCATCATTTTTTTGAAAATAGAATAACAGTCTAGAATCTGCTTACTTTTTGCGGTTTATCCTCCATTCCTTACAGCGCTCGGGCTTGATGAGGGGGTGGTTGGGTTTCCATTTCTTAAAGTTTTGCAGATTTTTTTTGTGGATTTTATTAGAATAGCATGAATGAGAGTCGAGGTAGTGTCAAAATTTTGTTGAAAGGAAATGAAAAAAGGACTTTTTTCTTAAAAGGGATTTATAATTTTTTGTCGAAATATAGTTAAAAATTGAAAACTATGTGTAAGGTTTGTAGGAAGGAGGCTGTGCAGTGTTAATAAACGGTAACGATATTGATTTGTCGAACTTAGAAAAACCACTTTTATTAGTAAGTGAGGATGAAGAACTTTTATTTCTTCGGCTTATACAACCAACACTTGAACAGGGGCTTATCCAATGTCCATTAGCTTTCTCGACAAGAAAATCTATCTCGATCGTAAGGGATTTTTGGTTGGCAATGTATAAAGATCAAGAAAAATTATATATCAACAGTGGACATGCGCTCCTATATCCAATTCGTCTAATCATATTCGAGCTCGTGACACAAGAGGATTACTTTAAACGTTTGTCGAAAAAAGCTTTTGGAGAGGAATGGCTGTCACTTATTTATGCAGTTGTCTTATTACAATTTGTCTTGCAGTGGATAAAGGAACGATTTTGTGATAACAAGGAAGTTTATGAGGCATTAAAAGTATTATACAGAGCAGCAGATGATGATGTAGAAGATGATCAAACCTCGCCATCAAGGGAGCAATCGATTGGTCAAGCAATAGCTGTAAAGGCAATACGCTTTGAAGTTCGGGAGAATGCCCAGGAGTTTGCTAGTTTACTCACTCAAACTCAAAAATTTATTAATTATTTACATGAAAAAGAAAGTGAAAAGGTGGAGCAAGAAACGACTAAGTTCCCTTTGATGAGAGATGTGGAAGATACATTGAACTTATTTTACAGTAAGCGCTATACAACAAATAAAGTAACCTTTACAGGCTGATTGTTTAGCAGTCTGTCCTGTTTTTCCCGCATTAACGGGCAGTAATAAATCTGTACCGCAAGCAAAGAAATAAGGCCCTTCTTGTTTAAAGTGGAAGTGCCTTATTTTCATAAGATTATGTTTTTCAGTACTCTAATCATGTAGCGATATTACTTTTCATCTTTATGAAAAGATTTAAGTTTCTCGTAGATCCCTGCCATTCGTTTTTCTTCACCTGCAATGACAGGTTTGTAAAATTCAGTTCCCACAAGCTCGTCGGGCAAATATTGCTGGTCAACCCAGCCTCCGAATGTTCCAATCGGGCTGTTGTGGGGATATTGGTAACCTGTATGACCTAAATCTTTTGCTCCACCATAATGAGCATCGCGTAAATGATGTGGAATGTCTCCTGTTTTTCCTTCGTGAATGCTGGCAATTGCGGCATCAATGGCTGCAATTGCAGAATTGGATTTGGATGCAAGGCACATTTCAATAATAGCACTAGCAAGCGGAATTCGCGCCTCTGGTAACCCTAAACGCTCTGCCGCTTGTACAGCTGCAAGCATATGCGGTCCTACATCAGGATTGGCAAGACCTATATCCTCATAAGCCATAACAAGTAAGCGTCGGCTAACAGCTACTAAATCACCTATTTCCAATAAATGTGCTAAATAATACAATGCTGCATTTGTATCACTTCCGCGCACAGATTTTTGCAATGCAGATAGCAAGTTATAAAAATGAGACCCTTTTTTATCACCGTAAACACCAATTCTACCGATAAGATGTTCAACAATATGATCGGCTGCAACTGTTTGACCGTCAACTTCATCACTTGCATAATAAATCGATTCGAGCAAAGTCAATGCTTTCCGTGCGTCCCCATTAGCTGCTCCACCAATTTGATCAATTTGATCATCTGTTAATGAAAAATGATGTCTACCCAACCCACGTTTTTCATCAGAAAGTGCTTTTCTAATAAGCTCGATTAAATTTTCTTTCGTTAAACGTTTTAGTTGATAAATTTCTCCGCAACGTGAGCGGATAGCGGGGTTTACATCATGGTATGGATTTTCTGTTGTTGCTCCAATTAACACAATTGAGCCATTTTCAACATGTGGCAACAAAGCATCCTGTTGTAATTTATTAAAACGGTGAATTTCATCTAGAAAAAGTAGGACTTTCCCTGAGATTCGTGCTTCCTGTACAATATCCTCAACGTCCTTTTTACCAGCGCGAGTAGCATTAAGTGCGAAAAAGGGGAGCTCCGAGCTTCCTGCTATGGCATTCGCTATTGACGTTTTACCGATACCTGGCTCACCGTATAGTAGCATAGATGGAACATGTTCATTTTCAATCATTTTATAAAGAGCGGTAGTAGGACCGATAAAATCTTGGTGTCCAACAATTTCATCGAGGGTTAACGGACGCATGCGATAAGCGAGTGGTTCATTATGCATAACAAATTCCCCCTTTCAACAGTTTTCAATGTTTTTTTGTGCTTATAAAGAAGCGATAATAGTATTTTGCCTAACTATACCAAAGCGCAATTAATAGTATATCATAACCTCCCAAGAGTATTTCCGAGTTCTTCAAGAGGAGATTATGATATACTGTTTGTAGTATTTTTGACTAGACTATTTGAGGGTGATAAAATGAAAATTTCTACAAAGGGCCGTTATGGGCTAACGATTATGATTGAACTAGCAAAGCATTATGGAGAAGGACCTATTCCATTACGCAAAATTGCTGCTGAAAAGGAGCTTTCTGAAGCATACTTAGAGCAATTAGTATCACCATTACGTAATTCAGGCTTAGTGAAAAGTGTACGCGGTGCATATGGTGGATATATGTTAGCAAATCCTCCAAGTGAAATTTCAGCGGCTAATGTTATTAGTGTGTTGGAAGGTCCAATTCAACCAGTAGAAGGAATTGAAAATGAAGAAGCACCTCAGCGAGAGTTGTGGCTCCGCATTCGCGATGCTGTGAAAAATGTATTGGATACAACGACAATCGAGGATTTAGCACAATATACTGAGGAAAATGTAGCGGAAGGCTATATGTTCTACATTTAAAAGTTTAGGCTAAAGCACCGCTTCCTAAGTCAACGCAATGTCGTGTGGCAGGGAAACGGATCTTTAGCGCTTTTCGTACAAAGGAGTTTTCAACATGAATTCATATATTTATCTCGATCATGCAGCGTCTTCACCAATGAATGACCAAGTAATAGAAGCTATGACTACCGCAATGCAAAAGGTTTATGGGAATGCTTCAAGTATTCATGGGGCAGGTCGAGAGGCGCGCAAATATTTAGATGATGCTCGTGAAGAATTAGCCAAATCAATTGGTGCTCAACCTGGGGAAATTATTATAACAAGTGGCGGAACCGAGGCGGATAATACGGCTATTTTTGGCACTGTATATGCACGTGCTGCGGAAGGAAAGCACATAATTACCACACAAATTGAACATCACGCAGTGTTACATACGTGTGAGAAGCTTGAACGGGATGGCTTTGATGTGACATATTTGCCAGTTGATGAAAAGGGACGTGTATCTGTAGAAGATGTGCGCAATGCATTACGTAAGGATACGATTTTAGTTACGATTATGTATGGTAATAATGAAGTTGGTACGATTCAACCGATTGCTGAAATTGGTGACTTATTACGTGAACATACGGCTACTTTCCATACGGATGCAGTTCAGGCATATGGCTTAGAGTCAATTAATGTTACTGATTTACATGTTGATTTACTAAGTGTTTCCGCACATAAAATTAATGGCCCTAAGGGAATTGGCTTCCTTTACCAAAAGGTAGGGACACCATTCACTAGTTATGCATTAGGTGGAGCGCATGAGAAAAAGCGCCGTGCTGGTACTGAAAATGTACCTGCAGTGATTGGCTTTGCGACTGCGGTGCGAATTGCAAATGAGTTGCGCGAAGAGAAGCGTGCGCTATACAATCACTTTAAGCAAATTATGCTTGATGTGTTCACACAGGAAAATCTGGAATTTCATGTAAGTGGAGATTTAGAAAATACACTTCCACACGTTTTAAATGTAAGTTTTTCTGGTATGGAAGTAGAGTCATTTCTAGTGAATCTTGATATGGCAGGTATTTGCGTTTCGAGTGGTTCAGCGTGCACTGCTGGTTCCATTGATCCATCACATGTTCTCGTTGCGATGTTTGGACAAGGGACAGAGGAATTACGTAACTCTATCCGCTTTAGCTTCGGTCAAGATTTAACGGAAACTGATGTACAACATGCGGCTGAAAAAACAGCAGCAATCGTGAAAAGACTAGCGAAAAAATGATTTGCTGAAAATTGTATATTTAATGGAATTTAAATAAAGAAAAGGTGACCATAATGAAAGAAACACGTGACCCCTCACAAATTCGTGTTGTTGTCGGCATGTCGGGTGGGGTAGATTCTTCGGTTGCTGCATATTTGCTAAAACAACAAGGATATGAAGTAATCGGGATCTTTATGAAGAACTGGGATGATACAGACGAAAATGGCGTTTGTACAGCTACAGAAGACTATGATGATGTTATTAAAGTATGTAATCAAATCGGGATTCCATACTATGCGGTAAATTTTGAAAAGCAATATTGGGATAAGGTTTTCACATACTTTTTAGAAGAATATAAAGCAGGACGTACGCCAAATCCTGATGTTATGTGTAATAAGGAAATTAAGTTTAAAGCATTTTTAGAGCATGCGATGAATCTTGGAGCTGATTATTTAGCGACTGGTCACTATGCTCGAGTTGATCGTAGTGGAGATGGCGAAGTTAAAATGCTTCGAGGCATTGACAATAATAAAGATCAAACGTATTTCTTAAACCAATTATCGCAGGAACAATTGTCGCATGTAATGTTCCCAATTGGACATATTGAGAAAAAGGAAGTCCGTAAAATTGCGGAGGAAGCTGGATTAGCTACAGCTAAGAAAAAGGATTCAACAGGAATTTGCTTTATTGGAGAGCGTAATTTCAAAGAATTCCTAAGTCAATATTTACCTGCTCAACCTGGTAAGATGGAGACGATGGATGGCGTTGTAATGGGCCAGCATGACGGATTAATGTACTATACACTAGGTCAACGTCATGGTCTTGGAATTGGTGGAGATGGTGAGCCTTGGTTCGTGCTAGGGAAAGATTTGGAACGCAATGTGTTACTTGTTGGACAAGGTTTCCATCATGAGTCATTATATTCTACTTCATTAACTGCTGTGAAAATGAACTATACTTCGACAAAAAAATTGCCCGGGAAATTTTCATGCACAGCAAAATTCCGTTATCGTCAAACAGATACACCAGTGGAAGTAGAAATTTTAGAAGATGGACGTACACATATTACGTTTGCTGAACCAGTACGTGCAATCACACCTGGACAAGCTGTTGTATTATATGATGGTGAAGAATGTTTAGGTGGCGGTACAATCGACGAAGTCTTTAAAAACAATGAAAAACTAACATATGTAGGATAATTCGCGAAAAGACTGCTTATACAGCCTTTCCTAAGGTGTATAGAATTTAGGCAGTCTTTCGCTACATAGAGGTGAACAAAAACAATGAATTTTAACGAGCAGGGCATACAAGCATTTCAAGAAAAGCGTTATGAGGATGCTGCACAACTTTTTACACAAGCAATTGAAGCAGAGCCTGAAAACGCAATTGGTTATGTGAATTTTGGAAATCTCTTAGCGGTGTTGGAGGATACTGAACGTGCAGAGCGTTTCTTTCAAAAAGCAATCACTGTTGATGAAACAGCAGCAACTGCTTATTATGGCTTAGCAAATTTATATTATAATGCGGAACGATATGCGGAGGCAGTAAAGCTTTATGAGCATGCGTTAAAGCATAACATTGAAGGCGCAGATGTCTATTATATGATGGGCAAATGCTTTGAGCGAATGGAAAATCCGAAGCTTGCACTGCCATATTTACAACGAGCTTCAGAGCTTGCCCCAGAAGACACACAAATTCGTTTAGCATATGCAATTGTGCTATGTGCTTTAGAAATGTTTGAAGAGGGTAAGAAAGAATTAGACTATTTAATCGAGCAGGATTGGAATAACGCAGATGCACATTATAATTTAGGTGTACTTTATGCGGTGTCCACTGAACAATCAAAAGATGCCATGTACCACTTGAAACAAGCCTTTACATTACAGCCAGAATACGACCAAGCGCGTTATATTTATGATATGATTGCACAGAGATTTAACTAAAATAGCGCATAGTTGAAAAAGGATGCCGGAATTACTTCGGCATCCTTTTATATCGTGAGATTAATCTTGATCATCTTCGGAAGAATAATCAAGTGGTAGTTGAGATAAATATTGTGCTAATTGTACAATAGGCATTGCATCTAATGACGACTCTGCTTCGTTCGCTTTTAAAATATTTATTTCTTCATTAAGTCGTTCCATTTTTCGATCCAGATCTGCTGCTTGAAGAGCAGCTTCTTTCAATTCCAAACGGATATGTTCAGGTACTTCCTTGTTGTATTTGTAATAGATTTTATGTTCAAGACTAGCCCAGAAGTCCATTGCGATTGTACGGATTTGAATTTCGGTATACACATTCTCTACACGGTCGGACATGAAAATTGGGATTTTTATTATAAGATGCAAGCTTTGATAGCCGTTTTCCTTTGGGAATTTAATATAATCCTTTACATCCACAACTTCAATATCATTTTGTGCCTGTAGCATCTCACTCACTTTATAAATATCCTCTACAAAGGAGCATGTGATTCGCACACCTGCAATATCACGAATGTTTTCACGAATCGCTTCGACAGAAGGCTCAAGGTTCTTTTTCTTGATCTTCAACAATATACTTTTTGGTGATTTTACTCGAGTTGATATATGTTCTATTGGGTTATATTCATGAATTAACTTAAACTCTTCTTGTAAAATATTTATTTTCGTTTCAATTTCTTGTAAGGCAAATCGATAGGATAAAAAGAAACGTTTTAATTCTGCTTGTAGGTTTTTTAAAGTGGTTGCTTCGAGTTCATTTTTCATACTTCATTAAATCCTTTCTTTTACCAAGTAACATTAATGAAATTCTCTTGTTGTGATGTCATTAATAATAGCAAAAATAGCTACTAAATAGAAATATGTGCTCTAAACTATGTGTAGTATTCTTGTTTCAACTAAAAAAGGGGATTTTTAGTCCCCTTAGGTATTAAACGATAATTTCAGCATTTAAGTTGTATCGTTTATTAAATTCATTCACAAATATTTGTAAATCGATATAAGTACCAATATACGCTTCTGTTTCTTGATCTCGTAGGAAGCCGCATGTTGCCTTTAAAGATTTTGAAAACTCAAGCAGCATTTGTTCATTATCTAGCTGTATATGCAACGAAAGTGAATCGTCCTTTGTATTCACCTTGAAATATTTACCATCTAAAATGCGCTCTAAATTTGTTTCTTGAAAAGGAAATACAAAATCTTTATATATTAATTTCACAATACCCCGCCTTTTTTGCAATAGTTTACTACATCTGAATACGGCAAGTCTCCACCGAAAATTGAAAGAGCGCTACCAATTGTAACATGAAGCTTACCATTTGCGATTTTTTTAAATTTCTTTAAGTCGTCTAAAGAACGGACGCCACCAGCATATGTTGTTGGAATTGTTGTCCAAGCGACTAGATCGTGCACTAAGCTTTCCTGCATACCGCCTTTTTTTCCTTCTACATCAACAGCGTGAATAAGTAGTTCGTCACAGAAATTTTCGATATAGGCAATAGACTCAGCATTTACTTCAAAATCACTAAACTTTGTCCATTTATCAGTAACAACAAACCACTTTCCATCGCGCATACGGCAGCTTAAATCGATGACAAGATGCTCTTTACCGATAGTCTGTACTAATTGCTTTAGTCGATCTAAATGGAGCTTACCATCATAGAATATAAATGATGTGACAATAACGTGGGAAGCGCCCGCATCAATATACTTTTTTGCATTTTCCGTCGTAATGCCGCCACCAACCTGTAAACCTTGAGGATATGCTGCTAGTGCTGCTAATGCGGCTTCTTCGTTTCCATCACCTAGCATAATGACGTGACCACCTGTTAAATGATCTTTGGCAAACATTTTTGCATAATAACTAGAGTCATGATTTGAAATAAAGTTTTCGATGACTTCTTGATCTGTATGACCAAGTGTGCTGCCAACTATTTGTTTTACTTTGCCGTCGTGTAAATCGATGCAAGGTCTAAATTCCAATAGCTTCACAATCCTTCCGTGCAACAAATTATCTATATCATAGCATGGAAAGGTTGATAATAGCGGCGAAATCATTTGTCAAAATAATGTCAACTTCATTCAGCGAATATTCTGATAGCTAATGCGAAATGTCAACTAACAGAAGTCTGCCACCTCTTCTTCGGATAACCAAACATCTGTACCTGTCGCTACGCTTTCGGTACAAAAACATTTGCTGAAATAGAGGAACTCAGGCTAAAAGCTTCACATTCTGTGAAAATGCCTGAGTGACCAACGTCGTGTTGTTGTTGCTGCTGCCGCTTCGCTTTCGCGCAGATAAAACTCTTTTGTTGCCGCTGCCGCTTCGCTTTCGCGCAGATAAAACCCTTTTGTTGCCGCTGCCGTTTCGCTTTCGCACAAAAAACATCTGTTGGCCTAAAGCTAAGCCGATCCCGGACGCAATTATGCCGAGGCCAACTTGATTAAAATATAGTGAATTGTCTTTTTACACGTTTTTTCTCGTTATGCTGTGGTAAAATATAATGATTGAAATGAACACGAAAGGACGAATCGCAAATGGCAGAGAATCTTGATTTATTTGAACTAAATAAATTTTTTATACTCGGACGTCCAATCGTCTCTATCTTTCATAATGCACAAAATATGTATTCGATAGTTCGTGTGAAAATTCAAGAGACCAACTTACAGTATGAGGATAAGGAAATAATTGTTGTTGGATATTTCCCACCGTTACAAATGGATGAGCAATATCGTTTTACAGGTTTATTGAAACAACATCCAAAATATGGTGTGCAATTTCAAATTGAGATGTTTACGAAAGAAGTGCCAGCAACAGAGCAAGGAATTGTTCACTACTTATCGAGTGATTTGTTTGTTGGAATCGGAAAAAAAACAGCTGAAACAATTGTAGAGAAACTAGGAGCAAATGCTTTACGTCTTATTTTAGAGGACCCTAACGCACTTGATGCTGTACCTCGTCTATCTGCTGAAAAAAAAGAGGTCATCCACCGTACGATTGAACAAAATCTTGGCTTAGAACGAGTAATGATTCAACTAAATGACTGGGGTTTTGGACCACAGCTAGGTATGAAAATTTACCAAACATATCGAACAGAGGCAGTTGAATTATTAACTGAAAATCCATACCGCCTTATTGAGGATGTAGAGGGTGTGGGTTTCTTTCGTGCCGACGAGCTAGGTGCAAAATTAGGGATTACTGGCAATCATCCAGACCGTATTAAGGCGGCGATTTTACATACTCTAAATACAGCAGCTTTATCGGATGGGCATGTGTATTTAGATGCAGAACATGTTTTACCGCTAGTAAAAGATATGCTTGAGCAAAGCCAACGAGAAGAAATTCCCTTTGAGACTATTTCTAAAGCTTGTATCGAATTACGTGAGGAAAGTAAAATTTGTGGGGAAGAAACGAGACTATATTTACCATCTCTATATTTCTCAGAAGTCGGAATTGCATCAAAAATATTAGCTTTAATCGAACGTAACAATAAGGCTGAACATTTTAGCAAAGACGAAATACGTAAAGCGATTGGTGAAACAGAAGAGATGCTTCATGTCACATATGCTGAAACACAAGCGAATGCTATTGAGCAAGCTTTAAACTCAGCTGTTATGATTTTAACTGGTGGCCCCGGTACTGGTAAAACAACTGTTGTTCGGGGTGTAGTAGAAGTGTATGCAAAGTTACACGGACTATCATTAAACCCGAAGGAATACGCACAAAAAGAAGAGCCATTTCCGATTATTTTATGTGCTCCAACAGGACGTGCTGCCAAGCGTTTATCGGAATCAACAGAACTTCCAGCAATGACAATTCATAGATTACTAGGATTTACCGGTCAGGAAAAAGAAGAAGAAACTGAACGTGAGGTTACAGGAAAACTCATTATTGTAGACGAAATGTCAATGGTCGATACTTGGCTTGCACATCAATTATTAAAATCCTTACATGAGGATGTACAAGTTGTATTTGTTGGCGATCAGGATCAGCTCCCACCAGTAGGTCCAGGGCAGGTATTAAAGGATTTGTTAGCTTCCAAGCAAATACCTACTGTGGAATTAACGGAAGTTTATCGACAAGCAGAGGGCTCAACAATTATTGAACTTGCTCATCAAATTAAACGTGGTCAGATCACTAATGATTTAACTGTAAAAACCTCTGACCGTTCATTTATTAAAGCCTCCTCAGATCAAGTAGCAAGCGTTGTTACACAGGTTGTGAAAAGTGCGGTTGCGAAAGGTCAAGAAATTCGTAATATCCAAGTGTTAGCACCAATGTACAAAGGTCCAGCAGGAATAGACAATTTAAATAAAATGATTCAGGAGCTAATTAATCCAAACGATACTGGTACTAGAAAAGAGCTTGTCTTTGGTGATGTCACATATCGCATAAAGGATAAAGTCTTACAGCTTGTCAATCAACCTGAAAGCAATGTTTTTAATGGTGATATGGGTGAAGTCATCAGTATTATCAAGGCTAAGGAAACAATTGAGAAACAAGATTTGCTTGTTGTGTCATTCGATGGTATAGAAGTAACTTATCAGCGTAGTGATCTCAATCAATTGACACTTGCTTATTGTTGTTCTATTCATAAATCGCAAGGCTCTGAGTTCCAAACAGTTATTATGCCAGTTGTACGAGGCTATTCTAAAATGTTGCGTCGTAATTTATTATATACAGGTATTACGCGTGCAAAAAATTTCTTGATTTTATGTGGTGAGTCAGATGTGCTAGCAGATGGCTTACAACGTACGGATGATTTACAGCGCTTTACGTCCTTACGTGCAAGACTCAATCCAATGAATATAGCAGAGGAAGTTGCGGAAGATGAAACGATTCCTTTGAAAGACGATTTACAGAAAGAAAAACCATCCATTGATAGTAAACTAACGGTCGAAACGGAACCATATATCCATCCTTTGATTGGAATGGATGGTATCTCGCCGTATGATTATTTAGATGAGTAAATGTTGATGAAAATTTTTATGAGGTGAATATAGTGAAACGCATATTATTATTGCTTCTATTCATGATGCTATTACCTTTTGCAGAAAAAGCATATGCAAAAAATACCGTCATCCAAGTGAATGAGGAAGCAACTGTCTTTGATAATCGTTCAGGCTCACTAGTACCGGTGGGGACATTATCAGCAGAGCAAACTTTTGAAGTAACAAAAGATTACGGAGCTAATTGGTGGCAAATTCGTTGGGGTGGTTATTACGGTTATGTTGATAAACGTTACACAACGGTTGTACCAGTAACAACTTATAAAAATACAGTCCCAACAAGTGTAAAGATAAAGGATTATATTGTCGCTACAAGTGATGCACCAATTTATGATAATACAGGTGATGAGCTAGTGCAATTTGCAACATTGGCAGAAGGGGTACGTTTTCCTATTTATAGTAGAATGGGGAATTGGTATGGTATTGCTGTAAATGGACGATTAGGATTTGTACATAGTAAATTTGTTAAAGAAGAAAAAAGCCAGGATCCAATAAATACAAAGCCCGAAAAGCCTGCAAAGCCCGAAAAGCCAACAAAGCCTAATGAAAAACCAACTCCGCCACCTAGTAAGCAAAATGGGTACATCGAGGCTTTAGAAAACGTAACTCTTTATGATTTCCGCCGTGAAAAACCAATGGCTATTGCTACGTTGATGAAAGGGCAACAGCTAGAGGTTGTAGATGCAATAGATCCAAAATATGTAAAAGTTCGTTGGGGGAAATCGTATATTTATGCAGAAAAATCAAAAGTGAAATTTATAAATACTCCTGCTTATAAAAATATGGGTAAGGACAATGCCATGAAAAATGAGTATCTTATCCCTATTTCTGCAAACAGTGAGATTTATGACTACACAGCAAAAACGTTACAGCCATTTGCCAAGCTAGATTTAAATCGCCGTTATCCGATTTTGCGCAAAGAAGGTAGTTGGTACGTAACGGTGCTTGGTGGCCGTGAAGGATATATCCATAGCTCTAAAGTAGCGCTCGATCGCGGTGTCCCAGTAATGATGTATCATCATTTTCTAAAAGAGGATGAGCTTGGACGTTTTAAAAATGTAAGTACTACAATGACAGATGTTCAATTTACGAAAGAAATGCAGTATTTGAAAAGTATGAACTATGAAACTGTTAGTGCGGACGAATTATTACGTTTCATGCGCGATGAAATTACATTGCCTGCTTATTCAATTGTTTTGACTTTTGATGATGGTTTATTATCGACACGTGAATATGCATATCCGGTGCTCAAAGAAAATGGCTTTAAAGCTACACAGTTTTTAATTACGTACCGCAATGAAAATTCTAAAGATGACCAAATATTTAATTATAATGATTTACAGTCACTTTCACGTCAGGATATGACAAATATGCAAGATGTCTATACGTATGGATCACACACTTACAATTTACACGATTTAGTGGGGAATAAAGGCAAAATGCTTCTGATTCCATATCATGAGGTTGCTCAGGATTTACAGCGCAGTTTAACATATATTCCTGAGGCAAAGGCTTTTGCTTATCCGTTTGGGCAATATAATGCCAACATCACTAATGCGGTAAAGGAAGCGGGATTCACAATGGCGTTTTCAACGGCGCTTGGCTATAACAATCCGTACGATGATGTGTATCAAATTAAACGCTTGTCCAGTAATCAAACAACAACATTTGAGCAATTCCAAAAGATGGTTCTACCATATGCGCAATAAAAGAAAAAACCCGATCAATTTGAATTGATCGGGTTTTTTCTTGATTATACCTATTTTGATTAGTGGATGCCAACTAGGTGATGTTTAACGACTTCATATGCTTGGCAAACATTTTTAAATTGATCCTTTTCTTTAGCAATCATTTCTGAAGCAATAGAAAATAAAAGATTTTCTTCAGTATGATCTTCCATTTTATTCATTAAAGCAGCTTCCATTTTCGCTACGTACGAGATGATTTGATGATTCATATATATGTTCTCCTTTAATAAAAAGATGTACTTGTTTTGGTTACGAAGCTATCTTACACCTACGTATATGAAAAATCTAGCAATTCTGTACTAGTCGAAGAAGACTTTTTCATGAATGTGACATAAAATCGAACTCGTGAGAAAAGTGCTAATTGAAACCGTTTTTATCTAAAATAACTGAAAAAACGTGCAATGAAGGAGGGTTCTTAGCTGTATTTATAAAGTAGTACAGTTTGGTTGATTTAAGTATTTGCTATAGTACAGTTGTCTATGGTGGAACCTAATATTAGGAAATTCCATATACTAAATGAGTAAAAAATATTTGTAACGTTTAGGGGTGACTTTCATGCCAGTAATTACAGGGCAGCAATATATTGATCGTATTGACGCTTTACAAACGTATATTTATATTGATGGGAAAGTTGTCACAGGGAAGGTGTCGGAGCATCCAGCATTTAAGGGAGTTATGAAGAGTCAAGCAAGGCTTTTTGATTTACAAAATGAAAAGGAATTGCTTGAGAAAATGACATATGTGTCGCCAGCAAGCAATAAGCGTGTAGGTATGTCTTTCCTTCAAGTGGCGACAGTCGAAGATCTTGTGAAAAGGCGTAAAGCAGCACGGGAATGGGCATTATCCACTCATGGTTTTATGGGGAGATGTCCTGATTACATGAATACAACATTAATGGCTTTAGCATCAGCAGCAGATTTTTTAAAAGATAAGCCAAACTGTTTTCCTAACCATTTACTGAATTTTTATGAGTATGCACGTGAGAATGATTTGACAATGACACATACGTTTATAGAGCCACAAGTAAATCGCAACCGATTTTATTTTGAAGATGAAGAAGTTACAATTGCCGCTAAAATTGTAGATAATACAAATGAGGGATTAGTAATTAAAGGGGCAAGACTACTTGCGACGCAGGGAGGAATTACAGATGAACTCCTAGTTTTATCAACGAATGGCTATGATGAAGGAAAAGGCTTTGGTTTCTCGATACCAAGTAATACGAAAGGTTTAAAGTTTTTATGTAGACAGTCATTTGTTGGAGGGGAATCGGTTTTTGACCATCCATTAAGTAGTCGTTTCGAGGAAATGGACGCAATTGTAGTATTTGATAATGTTGTTGTCCCATGGGAACGCGTATTTTATTATGGGAATGTAGAAGTTGCCAATAGCTTTATGAACGTAAGTGGATTTCAAACATATGGTTTACATCAAGTTCTTTCACGTCAAATTGCCAAAACAGAATTTGTCTTAGGTGTTGTACAGTCAATTGTTGATACAATCAGTATCGGCGATTACCAACATGTGCAGCAAAAAGTTGTTGATATTATTGTGTCACTTGAAACGATGAAGGCTTTACTGTTAAAGTCTGAGATTGAGGCAAAAAAAGATGTTTTTGGCTTTATCAGACCTGATCATCCAACATTACTAGTAGCTATTCAGATTTTCCCTAAAGTATATCCGACCTTCACAGAAATAATTCAGTTACTTGGTGCGAGTGGGTTAATGTCCATTCCGAGTGAAAAAGCATTTGCAGCGGATGATGGTGATCTTGAACATTATTTACAGTCTTCTCAGGAGGGTGGAGAGGCGCGCGTCAAAAAATTCCGCTTAGCTTGGGATTTAACGATGAGTAGCTTTGGTACAAGACAAACACTGTATGAGCGCTTTTTCTTTGGTGACCCAGTTCGTGTAGCAACTGTACTTTATAAAACTTATGATAGGGAATCACTAGTTAATAGAGTGGAAACCTTTTTAAAAAATGATAATTAGCTTTGAAAAAGAAATCGTTTAAAAAATTTAGTATTCTTTTCTATTTGACGGTTTCTTTATTTTGCATATGCAGAGGATTTGTCACGGGCTGCTTTGTATGCATATAACTACAGTATTTTTCAATTATGAATGGTGAATCGATAGAAAAGCTTAATCTCAGTCGTGTTGATTAGGAAAAATAGATTTATTATTGAGTGACAAAAAGATTTTTTTTGTTGCTATTTTGAAATATATTCCCATTTTCAACTGATTGTAGCGTAGGGCTACTCGACTCCCGCCCGCAGCGGAAATCAGCGCCTTCTAATGAATTAGGATGGATAAAAAATGGTTAATCAACACACCTGGCATAATCTATTATCAGTAATTTCAACTATTATGTTGCCATTAACAGTGATTACAAGCTTTTTCGGAATGAATGTACCATTGCCATACCAAGATTCCCTAATTGTTACAATGACCATTAGTTTATTTTTTTAGTCGTATTTCTTGGAGTATGTGGGTTTATTTCAAAAATTGGTTGATTAGTTACGATTAGCAATTATAGTGGCAATTGACAGAAGAAAATATTTTTTTTATAATTCTCGTTAGAAAATAGTAAAAAACGATGATGGAACAAGTACGTATTTGTGCGTGTAAAAGAAAGGGATTTCTAGGCTGAAAAAATCCTCACAATAGCAAATTCAGAAAGCTACTCCAGAGTGCAGTTAATCACTGCCGTTCACTGACGTTACAAGTGCTAAAGAGGTAAGTATACTATTACTTACAACTAGGGTGGTACCGCGAGATCAATTACAAGTCCTCGTCCCTTTTATGGGATGAGGGCTTTTTTTGTTTATCTTCATTCAGCAAATGACTCTCACTTCTGAAGGAGAGGAGATTCAATGCGGTTGAGGTTCCTTTTCAATGGGTGTACCAAACACCTACTGAATGAAGATAATGCCCCCGGCGGATGTCACGGATTTTCGAAGGAATGAATTGTGCGTGCACAATTCAAAATCCGGACGCAATTACGTCAAGGCGAAATTGATTTGTGGATTCAAATCGTGATTTTACAAAACATATAGGGAGGAACTTTTCATATGAAAGCAGTAGAAATTCGCCGCATGTATTTAGAATTCTTTAAAGAAAAAGGTCATCACCATGAACCATCAGCACCACTTGTGCCAATTAATGACCCATCATTACTTTGGATCAACTCAGGTGTAGCAACACTTAAACCATATTTTGATGGTCGTATTATTCCTGAAAATCCACGCATTACAAATGCTCAAAAATCAATTCGTACAAATGATATTGAAAACGTAGGTAAAACAGCTCGTCACCATACGTTCTTTGAAATGTTAGGGAACTTCTCAATTGGGGATTACTTCAAAAAAGAAGCTATTCATTACGCTTGGGAGTTCTTAACAGATAAAAAATGGATGGGCTTTGATCCAGAGCTTTTATCTATTACTATCCATCCTGAAGATCAAGAAGCATATGATGTTTGGCATAACGAAATTGGTATTCCTGAAGAACGTTTAATCCGACTAGAGGGGAACTTCTGGGATATTGGTGAAGGTCCATCTGGTCCTAACTCAGAAATTTTCTATGACCGTGGGGAAGAATACGGTTCAGATGAAAATGATCCAGAAATGTATCCGGGTGGTGAAAATGAACGCTATCTTGAAATTTGGAACTTAGTGTTCTCTCAATTCAACCATAATCCTGATGGCACATATACGCCACTTCCAAAGCAAAACATTGATACAGGTATGGGTCTAGAGCGTATCGTATCAGTTATCCAAAATGTTCCAACTAACTTTGATACTGATTTATTCATGCCTATTATTGAAAAAATCGAACAGTTTGCAAATCGTAAGTACAAACGTCCAGGTGAAGTAGCGTTAAGTGAAATCTTTGGTTCAGAAGAAGATGTAAATACACCATTTAAAGTTATCGCGGACCATATCCGTACAGTGGCGTTTGCTATTGGTGATGGCGCGCTTCCTTCAAATGAAGGTCGTGGTTATGTATTACGTCGTTTACTACGTCGTGCTGTGCGTTATGCAAAACAAATTGGCATTGAAAAACCATTTATGTTTGAATTAGTACCAACTGTTGGTGAAATTATGAATGATTTCTACCCAGAGGTAACGGAAAAATGTGAATTTATTCAACGTGTTATTAAAAATGAAGAACTTCGCTTCCATGAAACATTAGACGGAGGTCTTGCAATCTTTAACGAAGTAGTTGAAGCCCAAAAAGTAGCTGGACATGACTATATTCCAGGTGCAGATGCATTCCGTTTATATGATACTTACGGTTTCCCAATTGAATTAACAGAAGAGTATGCAGAAGAAGTAGGCATGAAGGTAGATCATGAAGGCTTTGAGGTAGCGATGGAAGAACAACGTGAACGCGCACGTGCAGCTCGTCAAGATGTAGATTCTATGCAAGTACAAAATGAAGTACTAGCCAACCTGACTGTTGCAAGTGAATTTGTAGGCTATGATACATTGACGACAAACACAGAAATTGCGGCGATCATTGTCAATGGTCAAGTATCAAAGGTAGCATCTGAAGGGCAAGAAGCACTAGTTGTTTTAGCTAAAACACCATTCTATGCTGAAATGGGTGGTCAAATTGCGGATAGCGGTGTTATCTCAAATGATAGCTTTACTGCTATTGTAAAAGATGTACAAAAAGCACCTAATGGTCAACCTCTTCATACAGTACTTGTAGAATCTGGCGAAATGAATGTTGAAGATGCGGTGAAGGCAGTAGTGAACCGTGATGAACGTAATTTAATTATTAAAAACCATACAGCTACACATATTATGCAGCGTGCATTAAAAGACGTGCTGGGCGACCATGTAAATCAAGCAGGTTCATATGTAGGACCTGATCGTTTACGTTTCGACTTCTCTCACTTCGGTCAAGTGACAAAAGAGGAATTACAACAAATTGAACGTATCGTAAATGAAAAAGTGTGGGATGATATAGAGGTCCTAATTGAAGAAAAAGGCATCGATGAAGCGAAAGCTATGGGGGCAATGGCATTATTCGGTGAGAAATATGGCGATGTCGTTCGCGTTGTTTCAATTGGTGACTATTCTATTGAGCTTTGCGGTGGTCTTCACGTAAAACGTTCTTCTGAAATTGGCTTCTTCAAAATTGTTTCAGAAGGTGGTATCGGTGCAGGTACTCGTCGTATCGAGGCTGTTACAGGTAAAGTTGCATATGAAGCAGTAAAAGAAGAAGAAGCTTTATTAAACGATGCAGCAGCTTTATTAAAAGCAAATTCAAAAGATATTGTGACAAAAGTACATGCGTTACAAGCTGACTACAAAGAATTACAACGTGAAAATGAGGCGTTATCACAAAAAATCGCTAATACTCAAGCTGGTGCTATTGTAGACGCTGCTCAGACTTTTGGTGATGTAACAGTTCTTTCTACTAAAGTTGAGGCGAAGGACAATAATCAACTGCGTCAAATGATGGATGACTTGAAGGTTAAAATGCCTAAGGCCGTTATTGTTTTAGGTGCTGTCGATGGCGACAAAGTTATGCTTTGCGCTGGGGTAACGAAAGATTTAGTTGGTGGCAATTACCATGCAGGAAATATCGTAAAAATGGTAGCAGAGGCATGTGGTGGTAAAGGTGGCGGTCGTCCAGATATGGCGATGGCAGGTGCGAAAGAAGCATCAAAACTTGATGAAGCACTACTTTCTGTGTATGATTATGTTAAATCCATTTAACTTCTTTCAGCGGGTGTCCAAACACCCGCTGAAATAGAGGAACTCAGGCTAAGAACTTCACATCCTGTGAAAACGCCTGAGTGACCAGCATCGTGCTGGCCTAAATCCTCCGGCGGATGTCACGGAATCGGAAAAGGAGTTCTTAGGGGATGTTAGCCTAAGATCATCGCATCCATGCGATAACGGCTAACTGACCTGCATCGGTAAAAACGCCACGTCCTATGGCATTACCGAAATGACCGACATCGTGTCGGCCCTCGTGCAGGCCTAAACACAAAGCCGATTCCGGACGCAATTATGCCGGGGCATAATTGATAATACGCCAAAACATGTTATAATAAAGAGAAATTGGAGATGAGCTTTTTGCACATCTCCTTATTTCTGAAAGCGAGGTGCTGGTCATGAGTTCATTTGATCAAACGATGAAATTTAATTTTCCAGAAGAATCAATGGAACAGGAAGTCAAGCAGGTAATGTTGAAAGTACATTCTTCATTAGAGGAAAAGGGATATAACCCTATCAATCAGATTGTCGGTTATTTACTTTCTGGTGATCCGGCGTATATTCCTCGCCATCAGGATGCTCGTAATTTAATTCGCAAGCTTGAGCGTGACGAAATTCTAGAAGAGCTTGTTAAGTTTTATATTAAAAAGAATAACGAGGACTAGAAATGAGAATTATGGGGTTAGACGTTGGGTCTAAAACTGTGGGCGTTGCTGTAAGTGATGCTCTAGGGTGGACGGCCCAAGGTATTGAAACCGTAAAAATTGATGAAGCTAATGGCGAGTTCGGCATTGAGCGTATAGCCGAGCTAGTGAAGGAGTACTCTATAACAGAATTTGTTGTAGGATACCCTAAAAACATGAATAATACGGTGGGACCACGTGGAGAGGCTTCTGAAAACTATAAAAAGCTTTTAGAAGAAACATTTTCACTACCGGTCAAGCTTTGGGATGAACGTTTAACAACGATGGCTGCCGAACGTATGCTAATCGAAGCGGACGTAAGTCGCAAAAAGCGTAAGCAAGTCATAGATAAAATGGCTGCTGTGATGATTTTACAAGGCTACTTGGATAGCAAAAATTAATTGATGAGGTGACAAGCACATGGCACAAGAACATAACCATGAAGAAGAACTACACGTACAACACATTACAGTGATTGACGAGAACGGAAATGAACAGCTTTGTGAAGTGATTCACGTACATGAATCAGCTGAATTTGGTAAATCCTACGTATTTTACTCTATGATAGGCGCAGAAGAAGATGAAGATGGCTCAGTAGAAATCTTCGTATCTTCATTTGTACCATCTGAAAATGGTGAAGATGGTGAATTAACACCAATCGAAACAGAAGCAGAATGGGATATGGTAGAAGACGTATTAAACGCTTTAGAGGATGAAAACGAAGAATAATCATCGTTCTTTATAAGTGTGGAACAAGGATGGCAACAAGCACTCCTTGTTCCTTTTTTACTTTAGGAAGAATGAAGCTATGAGGAAGACGAGTCTATGTTGAGATAGTTTCAGTATCACCGGAAGATACTGAATATCTAAGGGCTCCTACTAAAGTTTGAAAGATAATTAAGCCTAATTAAGGAGGAGATTACATGAACGAGGAAACGCAAGAATTTCTGATCATTGGAGAGAATGGCAAAGAGCAAAAGTGTCGAGTTGTCTTTACCTTCGATGCAGAAGAAAAATCATATGTATTGTTTTCGTTAATCGACGAAGATGGTAATGAAATTCCTGGAGACATTTCTGCTATGACATTCGATTATGATGATAACAATGGGGAAATGACAAATTTACAGCCTGTTGAAACAGAGGCGGAGTGGGTAACTAAACTGTTGCAGAAAATTTAGACAAAACTATACAAACCTGTATAGAAGCATAGATTGATAACAGAATACCCTTCGTATCAAGCGATTGGTGCGAACTCCACGTTAATTGCTTTTAACTCCTAAAGCCTTGTGACCAAAGCGGAGCTGGAAACGGCAGACGTAACGGTGCGAAAGCAGAAAAAACAACAAGGATGGCATAAGCTGAAAAAAATTACTCAGTGTCCGTAAAGGATCATCGTGACAACGGAAAACGGTAGCGCTAAGTGCTTTGGCAATGGATGTTTAGCAGCGAACTCCTAAATCTCTAATGAGACAAGGAAGACGTTCAACGACTATCTCCTTGAGGGAGAGTAAAACCGCAAGCGAATGGCGGAAGAAAAATGTGGCTCTTATCAGAAGATAAGATGAAGATATAGTCTGCGCTTATGTGAAAGCATAAGAGGTCTACTTGTGAGAGAAAGACTGCATGAAGGGTTGCGCCTTTGTGTGAACAAGAAAAATAGATACAAAAATAAAAATGTTAACAACCTCTCTAAATAGGGTAAAGTATTTTATCTTAGTGAAAGAGAGGTGGTGCACATGGAATTAATGTCCATTGGGAAATTTGCTAAGCTTGTTCTGGTTGTGGACAAATCAAATCCGATTTGAGACTGAAAGACAGATTATTTATCTGCTCTTGCGGATTAAAGTTGGATAGAGATTTGAACGCAAGCATTAACTTAGCAAATTATTCAATCTAAGGAGCTTAACTTCTTTCAGCAGGTGTCTAAACATCCGCTGAAATAGAGGAACTCAGGCTAAGAACTTCACATCCTGTGAAACCGCCTGAGTGACCAGCATCGTGCTGGCCTAAAGCCTCCGGCGGATGTCAAGGAATCGGAAAGGAGTTCTTAGGGGATGTTAGCCTAAGATCATCGCATCCATGCGATAACGGCTAACTGACCTGCATCGGTAAAAACGCCACGTCCTGTGGCATTACCGAAATGACTGACATCGTGTCGGCCCTCGTGCAGGCCTAAGCACAAAGCCGATTCCGGACGCAATGATGCCGAGGCATAATTGATCTAAAAACTAAGCCTTAGATGTGTACGCAACGATACTGCGGAATTTAAGCCTTTGGAGAGTCATACAAAATGGCAGTAGCTTCAGCGAAACCAGGCTCGGTGAATAAGGAAGACACAAAACGAAAGTCAAAAGATATAAGTTGTGTCACAGTAGAGATGTCTACATTTTTTTAGAATGTATATGTTTTTCGTATCGGAAATGATTAATGAGGTAGTCCTAACACTTCTAGATGAATTTGAAGAGGGGCCACAGTTAATTACAGTAACAGATGAAGATGGAACAGATCAGGTATGCGAGGTTATTCATACATTTTCATCAGAACAATTTGGTAAATCCTATGTACTATATGTTTTGGCAACGGACGAGCCAATGGAGGAACGAGATATTTTTGCTGCCCAATATGTAGCTGGAAATGACGGAACGATTGAAGAATTATTACCAATTGAAACAGATGAAGAATGGGAATTTGTTGAAGATATCTTAAATGATTTATAATTAAAACTCTGAGTAGTAAATTGCTACTCAGAGTTTTTTATGTGTGCTATTTTTACTGAATTATCTATTTCTGTTTGTCGTTATAGTTGATTTCTAGTATGATAATGAAGTGATAGGGGGGAAACCCGTGAATAACGGTTCAAAAAAACAAGAAATGTTTTCAAAAATGGAAGAAAGAAAATCAGAGGTAAAAATTGTGAGAAAAATAGTTGCTATTGTTGCAATTTCTATTGTTCTACTATTAGGGGTCATCGGTTTATTTGGCTATAATTATGTAAAGAGTGCCTTAAAACCAGTGGATCCGGATGCGACTAAAACAATAGCAGTTGAAGTACCAATTGGCTCAGGCTTAGGCTCTATTTCGACTTTACTAGAAAAAGAGGGCATTATTAAAGATGCTCGTGTTTTTAAATACTACGCTAAGTTTAAAAATGAATCCCAGTTCCAAGCCGGGAAATATGATTTGACACAGGCGATGACATTTGATGAGATCATAGAGAGTTTGAAAACTGGAAAAGTCTACCGTAAGCCAGTATTTACAATGACAATTCCTGAAGGTTTAACACTTGAACAAATTGGTAATATTGTGGAGAAGAAAACACCATACACTCAAAAAGAATTTATGGACCTAGTAACAAGCGATGAATTTGTTCAAAAAATGAAGGCTAAATACCCCGAGCTTGTGACAGATGCAGTTTTAGCTGATAATATTCGCTATGATTTAGAGGGCTATTTATTCCCTGCAACTTATTCTTACTTTGAAGAAAAACCTTCATTAGAATCAATTGTAGACGAAATGGTAGGGGCTATGGACAAGCTTGTGAAGAGTTACAGCGATGTTTTAGCTGAAAAGAAAATATCCGTACATCAATTGTTAACATTTGCTTCATTACTAGAAGAAGAAGCTACTGCCCAAACAGATCGAGAAACGATTGCGAGCGTATTCTATAACCGTATAGATCAAGGGATGCCACTACAAACAGACCCAACTGTTTTATATGCACTTGGCTCACATAAAGATCGTGTGATGTACAAAGATTTAGAAGTAGATAACGTCTACAATACTTATAAAAATAAAGGCTTACCACCTGGTCCTATTGCGGGTGCTGGAAAATCTTCAATTGAAGCAACGCTAAATCCAAGTAAAACAGATTACCTCTACTTCTTAGCGGATAAACAAGGTGTCAACCACTTCTCGAAAACATATGATGAACATTTACAGAAAGTAGAAAAATACTTGCGTAAGGCAGAGTAATTACTTTTAACTTCTTTCAGCAAATGTTTACGTAACGAAAGTGAAACGACAGCTACAGATGTTTTTTGTAACGAAAGTGCAACGTCAGTTACAGATGTTTTTTGTAACGAAAGTGCAACGTCAGTTACAGAAGTTCTCCATCTTTATAGGGGATGACATGAATGCGAGTTTAAGTTATTTTTCAGCCGATTCCAGACACAATTAGCTGAGGCATAATTGAAATCATTAAAAAATATATAGCAATAATGTGGATAGAAGGAAAGAAAAATAGCTTTCCTTCTATTTTCGTGCTATTATAAAATGTGATTTTTAATCAATCCGCATGGAATAATTCAAGCAGTCCGTTAATGCGGGATAATATACGTGGTGGCAATTGTTTTGAGCTGATAAAAAACAATTGCTCATTTTTATATGACGAAGTACCAAGACATCGCGTTTGGTCTTTTTCTTTTTGGTGCTACATGATGAAGCCTCTGGCGGATGTCACGGAATCGGCTTTGTGCAAGCACAAAGCCGATTCCGGACGCAGTTATGCCGAGGCATAATTGATATGAGGGTGAACTTAAAAATGGAATTATCAGATGCATATATACAATCATTTATTCAACCACGTAATGATTTGCTTTTAGAAATGGAAGCATTTGCGGAGGAGAATCATGTGCCGATTATGCAGCTTGCAGGCATTGATGCACTAAACCAACTGCTACGTATTCAAAATCCGTCGAAAATTTTAGAGATTGGTACAGCAATTGGTTATTCTGCAATAAGAATGGCGGAGGCTTTACCGAATGTGCAGATCGTTACAATCGAGCGAGATCCAGAGCGTGTTGCGAGAGCGAAGGCCTATATTGAACGTTCTACAGTATCAGATCGTATTACGGCCATTGAAGGAGATGCCTTAGAGGTGAACGATGAGGCCATTCATACAACATTCGATGCGGTGTTTATTGATGCTGCAAAAGGACAATATCAACGCTTTTTTGAAAAGTATGCACCTCTTGTAAAATCTGGTGGAGTTCTGTATATCGATAATATGTATATGCATGGCTTATCAGATTTGGATTTAAAAGATGTACCGCGTCGCAAACGTACAATGATTCGCAATTTAAAAAACTTTACCGAATGGATTATGGAGCACCCTGATTATACAAGTGCATTTTTACCAGTCGGTGATGGTTTATTACTATGTTTGAAGAGGTGACTATTATGAAAAAACCTGAATTGCTTGTTACACCGCAATCAGTGGACCATGTAAAAGCACTTTTACAGGCTGGAGCAGATGCTTTTGTCATGGGTGAACAACAATTTGGTCTTCGCCTAGCAGGAGAATTTTCTGTTAGTGAAGTGGAAGAAGCTACAAAGCTGATTCATGCAGCGGGTAAAAAAGTTTATGTTGCGGTAAATGCATTATTCCATAATGAAAAATTGGATGCACTTGCCGAGTATTTAAAAGAAATGCAACGCATTGGCGTTGACCGTTTAATTTACGGTGATCCAGCAGTAGTAATCATTCGTCGTGATCAAGGTGTAACAATACCGTTACACTGGAGTCCAGAAACGATTGCAACAAACTGGTTTACGGTAAATTATTGGGGGAAACGAGGAGCAACTCGCGCAGTACTTGCTCGTGAACTTTCTTTAGATGAAGTGCTTGAAATTAAAGAAAATGCGGAAGTAGAGATTGAAGTTCAAGTACATGGGATGACATGTATGTTCCAATCAAAACGTGCATTACTTGGCCATTATTTCTTATATCAGGATAAAGTAATGGAAATTGAGAATCGTAAGGAAAATCGCAATATGTTCCTTCATGATGATGAACGTAATAATAAATATCCAATTTATGAGGATGTTAATGGTACGCATATTTTCAGTCCAAACGATATGTGCATGATTGATGAGCTTGGCGAATTATTCGAAGGTGGCATTGATGCATTGAAAATTGAGGGTGTCCTTCAAACACCAGAATATGTAATCACAGTTACAGAAGCTTATCGTCAAGCAATTGACACATATTTTGACGAATCAGAAGATGCATATGAAGATACTAAAGATGATTTATTAGCAAAAATTGAAGACATTCAGCCTGCCATCAGACCTCTTGATACTGGCTTTATCTTCAAGGAAACTGTTTACTAGGAGGTGGCAAGAACATGGCATTAGCATTAGAACAAAATGACAAAATCCGTGAGATTGTCGACGGTAAACGTGTCATTACAAAAAAACCAGAGCTACTTGCCCCTGCAGGTAGTTTAGAAAAATTAAAAGTTGCCGTTCATTACGGTGCAGATGCTGTATTTATTGGTGGACGAGAGTTCGGTCTACGTTCAAACGCAGATAACTTCTCAATTGAAGAAATGCGCGAAGGTGTTGAATTCGCCAATAAATACGGTGCAAAAATCTATGTGACGACAAATATTTTCGCCCACAATGAAAATATGGACGGCTTAGAGCAATACTTAAAAGATATTGAATCTGCAGGTGTTACAGGCATTATTGTAGCGGACCCTTTGATCATCGAAACATGCCGTACAGCTGCACCGAAGCTTGAAATTCACCTATCTACACAGCAATCTTTATCAAACTGGAAGGCAGTACAGTATTGGAAAGAAGAAGGTTTACATCGTGTAGTGTTGGCCCGCGAAGTTGGCGGAGAAGAAATGAAGCTGATGAAGGAAAAAGTCGATATTGAAATTGAAGCATTTGTTCATGGAGCAATGTGTATCGCTTATTCGGGTCGCTGTGTACTTTCAAATCACATGACTGCTCGTGACTCTAACCGTGGTGGTTGCTGTCAATCTTGTCGCTGGGACTATGATTTGTATGAGTTAGAAGATAATGAAGAAAAGGCACTTTTCGATGATAATCACGCACCTTTTGCGATGAGTCCAAAAGACTTAAAGCTAATTGAAGCCATTCCACATATGATTGAACTTGGTATTGATTCATTGAAAGTAGAGGGGCGTATGAAGTCCATTCACTATGTTGCTACAGTTGTTTCAGTGTACCGTAAAGTGATTGATGCTTATTGTGCTGACCCTGACAATTTCAAGATTAAACGTGAATGGCTTGAGGAACTAGATAAATGTGCTAACCGAGATACGGCTGAAGCATTCTTCCACGATGCACCTGGCCACGAGGAGCAAATGTTTGGTGTACATGGCCGCAAAACGACGTATGAGTTTGCTGGACTTATTTTAGAACATGACCCAGAAACGAAAATTGTGACAATGCAACAACGTAACTATTTTAAACCTGGCGATGAGGTAGAATTCTTTGGACCAGAAATCGAAAATTTCCGTTTTACAATGGGTGAAATTTGGGATGAGGATGGCAATAGCTTAGATGCTGCCCGTCATCCACTACAAATTATTAAATTTAAATGCGACACACTATTAAAACCGCATAACATGATGCGAAAGGAGAATAATTAATGGCAGTGAAGCGTCCAGTCGTCATCGGAATCGCTGGTGGCTCATGCTCAGGAAAAACGAGTGTGACCCGTGCTATTTATGATGTTTTCCGTGATCATTCAGTAGTTGTAATTGAACAAGATTTTTACTATAAAGATCAAAGTCATTTAACGTTTGAGGAGCGTTTAGGTACAAACTATGACCATCCGTTAGCGTTTGATAATGATTTGTTAATTGAGCACATAAAAAAATTATTGGTGCGTCAACCAATTGACAAGCCTGTATATGATTATGTACAGCATACAAGAGCAGAAGAAGTTGTTCATGTAGAACCTGTAGATGTTATTATACTAGAAGGTATTTTAGTGTTAGAGGATGCAGATTTACGTGATTTAATGGACATTAAATTATTTGTAGATACAGACTCAGATTTACGTATTATTCGTCGTATTATGCGTGATATAAAAGAACGTGGACGTACAACAGATTCTGTAATCGAACAATATTTATCGGCAGTGCGTCCAATGCATAACTTATTTATTGAGCCGACGAAACGTTATGCTGATATTATTATCCCTGAGGGTGGGGATAATGAAGTTGCAATTGATTTGATGGTCACGAAAATTAAAACTATTCTTGAAACTGACAACGTATTGTAATAAGATAGAGTGGTATTGACAATATTTACATGCGTATCATTGCATATTTTTGAAAAGCATGCATACTATTAGGTCAAAGAGAATTTTGAAACCGATTAAAAACAATAAAATTCGATTAAATGCATCACACATGGCATTTGGTCGAGTTTTATGTTTTTGTATTGATGAAATAAGGAGTGAAGGACTTTGGCAAACGAAAAACAATACCCAATGACAGCTGAAGGTAAAAGAAAATTAGAAGAAGAATTAGTAAAATTAGAAACAGAAACACGTAAAGAAATTGTTGAGCGTATTAAAATCGCTCGCGACTTCGGAGATCTTTCTGAAAACGCTGAGTATGATTCAGCTAAAGAAGAACAAGCCTTTTTAGAAGGTCGTATTTCTACATTAAAATCAATGATTCGTAACGCAGTTATTATTTCTGAGGATGAAACAGACAACAGTGTAGTTTCACTAGGGAAAACGGTTACATTTGTAGAAATTATTAATGGTAAACCATCAACGGATGAGGAATCGTATACGATTGTTGGTTCGGCTGAGGCAGATCCAATGGAATTCCGTATTTCTAATGAATCACCAATTGCTAAAGGCTTGCTAGGTCGTGCTGAAGGCGAAGAGGTTGTCGTACAAACACCTGGTGGCGAAATGAAAGTTAAAATTATTTCAATCAAATAATTTTGTACAAGCAGTTAGCTTATCTTTTTAAGGAGAGCTAGCTGCTTTTATCTTAATTTCATCTTTTATGAAAGTTTTTACATCAAGGGACAGCATCCATTGAAATGAACGTCAAGAGAGCTTTTATTTTACCCTTGATTAAATACATGAGCACAATTATTTTGCAAGTCCCGTTGAACTTGATAGAATATTGGCTAGAGAGGGGGAGAATTCATGAGTGAACGACAAACTAGAAGCAGTCGTCATTTGCAGCCATCTCGTAATAAAAAGCTAGATAAACTTTTGAATGTTTTAATTGGTATTGTCGTGATATTGATTATTATAACTGCAACATACGTGTTTAAATGGCAGGATGATGTAGGAACTGCCGTGAAAGACGAACCAGCACAAGAGCAAAAGAACGATGATGGAGATGGGAAAGAAAAGCCTTCTAAAGAGGAAAATAATGATGTTTCAGTAAAAGATAATGAATCTACAAAAGAAGAGCCTAAAGAAGAACAGCCATCATCTGAAAAGGACGCTGCTATTGAAACTACATCAGATAACCCAATTGTTGACAAGGTTATAACAAATAAAGATTGGAAGCCAACGCCTACAACCCAAACAGGTCAGCACGTGTCTTCTTACGATGATACATCAGTTGACTGGGCTGAAAAGGTTGCAACAGTTACAGCTGTTACAGGCATAGAAAAGGACAATATGATTATTTGGCGTATTCAAAATAACGGCAGTGCTAATACGGCCGTAGCAACGGTTTCAACGAATGATAAGACAAAAATGTATCGCGTCAACATGGAGTGGGTTGACAATGAGGGCTGGTTACCAGTGAAACTCGAGCAACTAAATACATTAAATGGCGCCTATTGACGAAAATAACTCGATTGAGTATTTTTAATAGAGTTAAACAATGAAGGGAAGTAACAGAGACATGAAAATTGCAGTAATCGGCGCAATGGAAGAAGAAGTAGAGCTTTTACGAGCAGCATTAGACAATGCAAAAAGCACAACAATCGCAGGCAGTGAATATACAACTGGAACTTATGAAGGGAAAGATGTAGTTTTATTAAAAAGTGGTATTGGTAAAGTGAACGCTGCGATGTCAACTACCATTCTATTACATGAATTTAAGCCTGATGTAGTCATTAATACGGGCTCTGCCGGAGGGTATGACGAAACACTTGAAGTAGGCGCAGTTGTTATTTCAGATGAAGTCCGTCATCACGATGTAGATGTTACAATTTTCGGTTATGAGATTGGTCAGATGGCTGGTATGCCAGCAGCTTACAAATCAGATGAAAGACTTATGAAAGTGGCTGAAGAGGCAGTGAAGGCTGTTGGAGAGCACCAATTTGGTATTGGTTTAATTTGCTCAGGAGATGCTTTTATGAATGATCCTGTTCGTGTAGAAGCTGTCCGTCAACACTTCCCACAAATGAAGGCAGTTGAGATGGAAGCAGCAGCTGTTGCACAAGTATGCTATCAATTTGGTACTCCGTTTGTTGTTATTCGTGCTTTATCTGATATTGCTGGGAAAGAATCGAATATTAGCTTTGATGAGTTTTTACCAGTAGCTGCAAAGCATTCGACGCAAATAGTATTAAAAGCTATTGAAACGCTATAAAGTAAAACTATAATTAGTGGGGAGTTTTTTACCAACTCGCTGATTATTAGTTTTCACCAATCGTCCTTTTACTGCCCGTTAATAGGGATAAAGTACACAGAATGGTCAAAATGAGTGATCTGTAGTGTGAGAAAAATCACAGTTTAAAAGTCTGACTAATGCTAAACTGTTATTAATTAAATCTCTTCATATTTGGATGGGAGGCATTCATGATGCTATTTTTAACAGCAGGTGTAGTCATTATAACGACGTTACTCGGTACACTTATTTCAGCAGAACTTTCAGAATCTGTAGAATTTCATTGAGGCAAACGCTCCTTTGCGACATTCAAAGTCGCAAGGGAGCTTTTTTTTATAGCTTCATTGGTTCAACAACAACTACGTTTATCTTTTAAAAAGTTAGTAGGATTAAGGTAATTGCTTTTTTGAGCGTCAAATAAAAGAAAAATGGATAGTATTCACTATGTTGTACACATTATTTATCTAAAGCTTTCGATGGATAAGAATTCTTTCTTTAGATCCTTTTGTAACAAAAAATACGTGATTCATGGTATGTTAATGTTAAGGATCCATTGAAATTTTTCAATTATCAATTTACAATATATTACTCAGTAGACTTTTGGTCTCGTTTATATAATTGATAGAGTTTAATAAGTGCTCGCTTTTCAATGCGAGAAACATAGCTACGAGAAATATTTAAACGAGCAGCGATTTCTTTTTGAGTAAGGGCATCATGTTGGTTTAAACCATAGCGAAGGGTTACTATTTCGAGTTCACGATCGTCGAGCATATGCAAATAATGATATAGTTGTGCAACATGTTCTTTATGTTCAATTTTTTCTGTTGCGCTCTCTTCATCACATTGTAAGAGATCACGGATCTGTAAGGCGTTACCATCTTTATCTGTACCAATTGGCTCGAATAAAGAAACATCTTTTTGCACTTTTTTCTGAGTACGCAGATGCATTAAAATTTCATTTTCGATACATCGGGCAGCGTAAGTGGCAAGGCGTGTTTTTTTGTCAGGAGTGTAACTTTCTACGGCTTTCATAAGTCCTATAGTACCAATGGAAATATAGTCGTCTAGTTGTTCGTGTTTCGGGTGAAATTTTTTTACAACGTGTGCAACGAGTCGCATATTGCGCTCAATTAAATCAAGACGCGCTTGCTCATCACCGCCTAAAAATCGTTCAATACAAGCAGCTTCCTCTTCTTTTGAAAAGGGTTTATGGAATGTTTGCCCCTTTAAATAGCCAAGTAACGCAGGGATCTCAAGCCATAACTGCAACATAGATGTAAAAATTCCGCTCATTGAATGATTTCATCCTTTCCCCATTTTTCGACAGTATATGTTAAGAAGCTGCGTTAAATGAAAAAAAGTGCAACAGCAAATGCGCTGTTACACTTTTTTTAACGTGATTGTACTAATCATTAGTAATGCTAGTATTGGGAATAGGAAAAGATAAAACGCTGGGTGGAACGTATTAGATGCGAAATACGTTAAAGTTAAGAGCGTACCTGCCGCTGTTATTGGTAACCCTGTGAAGTAGCCGTTTGCTTCACTAATATTGAAGCGAGCTAATCGCATTGCACCACAGACGATATACAGTACAGTCATCGTCATGCCGACAAAACCAAAGTCGACTAAAACAACTTTGTACATTAATAATGCAGGTGCCACACCAAATGATATAATATCACTCATAGAGTCTAATTGTTTACCTAAATCAGACACTTGTCCGAGGGCTCTAGCTACCTTCCCGTCATAGCGATCAAGAAGGGCTGCGATAAAGATAAACAAGACGCTGTAGCTATAATATTCATGTAGTGTAGCCATTATGGCCGCGCCACCAAAGGACATATTACTGATTGTAATGAAGTTTGCTGCTTGCGATTTCATTTTCTTAACCGTGGTATCCACCAACTTGTGATATAGAAACAAGGGGGATCACTCCTTTGCACTTAAGATATTGTACCATTATACTTCGAATGCGAAAAAATTGACAGTCTAAATTAATCGATAGGGGTTTTGTTTTATGAAAGAAAAACTATATCAACGCTTGATTGAATTAACAAATGGCAAGCAATCCTCCCATCTTTTGCAAAGCATTGCAAAAGCAAAGTGGAGTAAACGTATGATCCCTAGTTATATGAAGGTATACGATATTAACCTTGAAGAGGTTTCAAAAAAACGACAACAATTTTCAAGTTTACATGACTTTTTTACAAGAGAGCTTTTAGAAAATGCACGTCCAATTGAACAAAATCCTACTACCTTTGTAAGTCCAGTGGATGCGAAAGTGGAATCATTTGGACGGATCGAATGGGATATGACGTTTCTTGTAAAGGGTAAGCCTTATGCATTACAAGATTTACTTGGTAATTCAGAACGTGCTGCGCAATATGCAGATGGCCATTTTATCGTGTTTTACTTGAGTCCTGCAGATTATCACCGTATTCATAGCCCGATTGATGGGAGAGTACTAAGACAATATACGCTTGGTCAAAAATCATACCCGGTTAATCAGCTAGGTCTTTCATACGGTAAAAAACCAATTTCACATAATTATCGTTCAGTGACGGAGCTGAAAGTGGCAAATAATCAGCAGATAGCGTTTATTAAAGTTGGCGCTACATTTGTTAACTCGATCGTACTCACTAATACTACAACTCAGTGGCGTAAGGGTGATGAAGTCGGATATTTTTCATTCGGCTCAACAGTAGTCATGCTATTTGAAAAGGATGCAATTAAATTTACGGATAATGTTGTGCAAGGAAGCCCAATTCGAATGGGTGAAGCCTTCGCAAATATGCTATAATGGTCGAATAATACATTTAGATTAGGGGTCGCTATTTTGTATAATTTTTTATTACCAGATGAATTTGTGACGAGTATTTTTGAAATTACACCGGAAAAGCTTCAAGACTTAGGCATTAAAGGAATCATTACGGATTTAGATAATACGCTTGTAGAATGGGACCGTGCAGATGCAACAGAAGAGCTTATTATTTGGCTTCGTATTATGAAAGAGTCAGGTATTCGTGTTATTATTGCGTCGAATAACAAAGAAGCACGTGTTAAGCAATTTGCTGAGCCATTAGGTATTCCTTATATTCATAAGGCGAGAAAGCCACTTCGTAATGCCTTTTATAGTGCAATTGTTCAATTAGGGCTACGACCACAGGAAGTAGTAATGGTAGGAGACCAACTACTAACAGATGTAATGGGCGCTAATCGCTTAGGCTTGCATACGGTACTAGTAAAACCAGTTGCACAATCAGATGGTCTCGTAACAAAATTCAACCGATTTATTGAACGTCGTGTGTTCAATAATTTAAAACGAAAAGGAATCAGTACTTGGGAGGAAAAAGAATGAACGAAATGCCAAATTGTATTGGCTGTGGTACAACAATTCAAACAGAAGATAAAACAGCAGTTGGGTATGCACCCCCATCATCATTAGAAAAAGACGTGGTCATTTGCCAACGTTGCTTCCGTTTGAAAAATTATAATGAAATTCAACCAGTGTCATTAACAGATGATGACTTTTTACGCATATTAAACGGTCTTGGAACACAGCAAGGCCTAATCGTAAAAATTGTTGATATTTTTGACTTCAATGGGAGCTGGTTACCAGGACTTCACCGCTTCGTTGGTAAAAATCCAGTGTTATTAATAGCGAATAAAGCCGATTTATTACCGAAATCTGTGAAACCGAAAAAAGTAATTAATTGGCTAAAACGTGAAGCAAAGGCTCTTGGTCTACAACCTGTCGATGTACTTTTAGTGAGTGCCCATAAAGGTAAAGGAATGGCTGAAGCGATGGAAGCCATTGATGAGAACCGTAATGGACAAAATGTGTACGTTGTAGGTTGTACAAATGTTGGGAAATCCACGTTCATTAATCGTATTATCAAGCAGGCTACAGGTGAAGGTGAGGTTATTACAACTTCTCATTTCCCAGGTACAACTTTAGATATGATTGAAATTCCATTAGATGATGGTAGTGCATTATATGACACACCAGGAATAATTAATCATCATCAGATGGCACACCATATTGACGCTAGTGAATTAAAATATATTATGCCTAAAAAAGAAATAAAGCCAAAAGTTTATCAGCAAAATGCTGGACAAACGCTATTTATTGGCGCACTTGCACGTTTTGATTTTATTCAAGGAGATCGATCGGCATTTACTGTACATGTGGCAAATGACTTACCAATTCATCGTACAAAGCTTGAGAAGGCAGATACATTATATGCAGAGCATAAGGGTGAATTACTTGCACCTCCAACTGCCGAATTTATTGAACAGCTACCACCATTAGTGCGTCATGAGTTCTCCATCAAAGAAGCAAAAACAGACGTTGTATTCTCTGGTCTTGGATGGATTACTGTGCAGCATGAAAATGTAGTTGTAGCAGCTTACGCGCCAAAAGGTGTACAAGTTTCAATTCGCCCATCACTTATTTAGGATGTACTAGTAGAGAAGAGGGAAGAAAATGAAGAAATGGTTTGCGGTTATTGGAGATCCGATTGAGCATTCAAAATCACCAGCCATGCATAATGCTTGGTTTGAGGAAATGTTGATAGATGCTACTTATATTCCTGTGCACGTATCTTCTGAAAACCTAGAGTCGGCAGTTGCGGGCTTGAAAACTTTAGGTGCAAGTGGCTGGAACATTACAATCCCACATAAAACAGCAATCATTCCCTATTTAGATGAGTTAGATGAGTTGGCAGAAAAAATGGGAGCTGTCAATACGGTTGTCCGAACAAAAGAAGGAAAATTAAAAGGCTACAATACAGACGGTGTTGGTTTTGTTCGCTCGCTAGAAGAAGCAGTTGGTAAGTCACATAAAAATAAGCCAGTTCTTCTTATTGGTGCGGGCGGTGCTGCTCGTGGTATTGCATTTGCCATGCAACAGCAAGGTTATACAAATTTAACCATTGCCAACCGTACAGTGGCAAATGCACAAGCCATTGTCGATGAAATGGGTATAGGTACTGCTATTTCTTTAACAGAGGCAGAGGAAACATTAACTGATTTCGGTATTTTAGTGCAAATGACATCGGCTGGACTTGCTACGGGCAATTTTTCAATGCCATTTTCATTAGAAAGACTTGCAAAAGGCGCAATTGTGGCCGATATTGTGTATAATCCATTAATGACGCCTTTTCTACAAGCGGCTGAAGAAAAAGGAGCAACCGTCGTTACGGGTCTTGGAATGTTCGTTCACCAAGGAGCAATTGCTTTTGAGCACTGGCTTAGTGAATACCCAAATACAAATTCAATGATTGCGCATCTGAAGGTGCAATTAGGAGGATATTAATTTTTATGTTAACAGGTAAACAAAAACGTTTTTTACGTGCGGAAGCACATCACTTAACACCGATTTTCCAAGTAGGAAAAAGCGGCGTTAATGACGAGATGACAAAGCAAATTCGAGAAGCATTAGAAGTACGAGAGCTGATTAAGGTACGTATTTTAGATAACTGTGAGGAGGACAAGCATGAAGTGGCAGAGGCACTTGCAAAGGGTGCTCATGCGGAGCTCGTTCAATTAATTGGTCTGACAGTTGTTTTATATAAAGAATCACGTAATCATAAAAAGATTGTATTACCAAAAGCAGCGAAATAAGGTGAGACGATGAAAAAGGTCGGTTTATTGGGAGGCACATTTAATCCACCACATAATGGACATTTAATGATGGCTAATGAAGTACTTCATGCCTTGGATTTAGATGAAGTTCGCTTTATGCCAAATGCGTTACCACCACATAAGTTTGCACGTCATGATGCTAGTGACGTGGAGCGCCTTGAAATGGTAAAGCATGCAATAAGTCCATATCCGCATTTTTCTGTGGAGTCGTATGAGGTAGAGAAGGGTGGCGTATCCTATTCTTATAAGACGCTTACTTCGATGTGTATAAGAGAACCTAATGTGAAATTTTACTTTATCATTGGAGGCGACATGATTGATTCGCTTCATACATGGTACTGTATTGATGAATTAGTGAAGCTTGTGCAATTTGTAGGAGTAAAGCGTCCAGGAACAGAGGCCTTGACAGAGTATCCTATACTAATGGTGGAAGCTCCCCAAATCGATCTATCGTCCACACTGATTCGTGAACGCCTGGCCACTGGAGGAACGGTTACTTTTTTACTGCCTGAAGCGGTAGAGACGTTCATACGAGAGGAAGGTCTTTATGGAACGCGAACAGTACTTAGCGGCGATTAAGCCACGCATACCAGAGAAACGCTATATTCATACCATTGGTGTAATGGAAACCGCCATTGAGCTAGCAAAATTATATGGTGAGGACGAAAAAAAAGCTGAGACAGCAGCCATTCTTCACGATATTGCGAAATATGCAGATATTGAGTGGATGGAGCAAATCGTCCGTGATGAAAAATTAGATGCTCGTCTAATCGGCTGGGGCAGTGAATTACTGCATGGACCAGTAGGTGCATATATTGTAGCAAGTGAATTTGACATTACAGATGAGGATACGTTAAATGCAATTCGTTTTCATACAACAGGACGCGTGGGTATGAGTCGTTTAGAAAAAATAATTTTTGTTGCAGATATGATTGAACCAAATCGTAAATTTGATGGGGTTGAGCGTCTGCGAAAAAAAGCAATGAAAAATTTGGATAAAGCGATGAGTGCTTGTGTGCGCCATACATTGGCATTTTTAATTGACACAAAGCAGCCAATTTATCCATTATCCATAGAATGTTATAACGATACGATGAAAAGAGAGGAAAGTGAAGGATGACTTCAACTTTATTACAAGCAGCTTACAAAGCAATTGACGACAAACACGGTGAGGATATTGTCGTTTTAAATATGCAGGGAATTTCACTTTTAGCGGATTACTTTATTATTTCTCATGGTAATTCAGATCGCCAAGTGCAAGCAATTGCGCGTGAATTACAAGAGGTAGCAGTAAAAGAGGGGTATGAAATTCGTCGTGTAGAAGGCTTCGATGGCGCACGCTGGGTTCTTGTAGACCTTGGAGATGTTGTAGCGCATGTATTCCATAAAGATGAACGTGCTTATTATAACCTTGAACGTCTATGGGGTGACGCACCGCAACTAGACATGCCTGAGGCTTAAGTGAGTAGTTACGAACGATTTGCACACGTGTATGATGAGCTACAAACGGATATTCCTTACAGTCTTTATGTGGAATGGGTTTTGCAGCATGCACCAAGCAGTCAATTCCCAAATCTTTTAGATATCGGTTGTGGTACAGGTGTACTTGGCCTGTTGTTTGCGCAGGCTGGTTATAAGGTGGGTGGAATTGATTTATCTGAAGATATGCTCTCAATTGCCGCTGAGCGCTTTGCTGAGGCTGATTTACAAGTGCCGCTCTATTGTATGTCAATGGATGAATTAGAAGGCTTTGAGGCACTTGACGTTGTAACGATTGCTATTGATTCACTGAATTATGTAGTGGAGGAAAAGGCGGTTTATTCAACGTTACAACGTATTTTTGACGCATTACGTGATGGAGGTCAATTGTTTTTTGACGTGCATTCGTTATTTAAAATGAATGATATTTTTTTAGATGGACCATTTACTTATGACGATGGCGACATTAGCTATGTATGGCATACGGAACCCGGCGATTTTGACCATTCCGTTGTTCATCAAATGACGTTTTATGTGCGAGATGCTGTGAGTGAGCTGTATGAACGCTTTGATGAGGAGCATATCCAGCGCACATTCTCAATTGAGCAATATATGGCATGGCTTCGTGCAATTGGCTTTACACATGTGGAAGTAACGGCAGATTTTACAGATGAAGCCCCTGAATACGAAAGTGAACGCATTTTTATCCGTGCGGTGAAATAGTAAAACAGCTTGTTAGTAGAATAAAACTAACAAGCTGTTTTTGCTTTTTGAGAGCCGAAGCAATGGATAGAACCATCGAAGTGACGGATAGAAAGCCACAGTAACGGATAGATTCATTGAAGCGACGGATAGAATGTCAAAAAGGGAGGTCGGTAGCCAAAACGTTTGAGGAAGCAACACATTTTGCTCACCTCGACTTTTTGATACATGTCCTGCGTTACTAAAGTCTAGGATCGACAGGGTCACTTTCGAGTGCTAGTGTGCCGAGTACACATTCATGAATACGAGCAGTCGATTCACCTTTTACAAAACGTTCTATCCCTTCCAGTCCGAGTGCGAATTCACGCAATGCATGCTTCATTTTTTTACTTGGATTGCGTTCTTTTAGCTTCGTTAAATTTGATGGCTGTAAATAGTCCATACCATAGATGATACGTAAATATTCGCGTCCGCGTACTTTGATAGCAGGCTGAAGTAGTTTTCCCTGATAGTTGGTTACAAAGGTTTCGGGTTTAATAACAATTCCTTCATGACCAGCTGCAGTCATTTCCTCCCACCATGTAATGGCTTCCTGTTCAGAAGCTTCATCTGTAATTACCTTAAATTCTGTTTCAATGAATAGCGCTGAATTTTTTGCAAACAGTCGATTCATTTCCATATGCCATGTATGTGGTTTATGGAAAAAAGTTTCTGAACTATGTGCTAATACATGGAAGGGGGCAATTTGAATAGCTGAAGTATCCTGGACATCCCAACAATAGTTTTGAAAAACGGTTGAAAATCGTTGTGCATTTTCAAGTGACCCCTTATACTCCTGAAGCCATTCTGAAACATCGATATGTGCTGTGTCACGTAGTTTCTCCATAAGCTTTGTACGGTCCATTAATGCTTGATCAGCTACATGTGCATATTGCTGATCGATTAACTGCTGCGCTTTTAAGTTCCAAGGTAAAATTTCCGCATCAAGTAGTACGAAATTTGTATTAAACTGTTCGAAAAAGTTTTTTTCCATTAATTCACAATGGAGTTGTTGAAGAATTTTTTGCTCTGTCTCTTGATCGAAAAAACGTCTTCCTGTTCTAGATGTCATAATGCCAAGTGTTTCTGTATCGATATATTCCTTTGCAATGAGTGAATCTTTAAACAGCAGCAGTACAGCACGACTGCCCATATGTTTTTTCTCGGCAATCATTGTATGGACACCATGCTTTTGATAATAGGCAAACGCCTCTGTAGGATGCTCTAATGTGTCCCCTAAAGCAGATGTTTGAGGAGTTGGGCTCATCGTTGGTGGAATATAAACGAGCTGCTCTAATGGCAATGCATAATGAGAAACAATGTCTATGGCAGCCTTTGCATGAGCACCACCAATTTGTACATTGCCAAAGTATGCAGTTTCCACTGTGAAACCTTCTAAAAATGCACCGATATTTGGCGGATCAAAACGTTGAGCTTTCGCTTCAAGTAGAGGATTCCGTTCAATACCTGCATAGTTTTTATAAGCGTTCACAAACTCAATGGTCTTTTCAGGATAACGAAAGGCAGTTAGCTGACCACCAAAAACAACTCCTTGGTCAATATTCAGCGTATTATTTTGCTTTAAGGGACGTAATTTAGGATCATGTCCCCAGATAATAAGCTGTGATGATTGATGCTCTGTAAACCAATCATTACGAATAGGTTTTCCGGATGGATCTTGTCCCAGTACATCACCATAACGACAAAAATCAGAAATTCTTGCCGATTGTTTGCCTATATAACGGTCACGGATACCAGCATGTGTAACAACAGCGGAAGAAATGCCGTTGTTCATTAATATATAGTGAGACGGAGCGGCCAGTAAACATTTAGCGAGACGAGCTTTAAATTCTTTTGTTTGCTCCACCCCATAAACATTTTCATAATCGATAAATTCAGCTTCAACTAGCTCATCTCCATGATGGAGCGTTACTTTACGTCCATCTAACCAACGAGCGATTTTCCAACCATGATTACTATCGGTCATATAGGCAAGTCCGCGCTCTATATGACGTTCAAAAAAGGCCATCGTTTCAATAGATTTTGGTCCTCGGCTCATAATATCACCAACTGAAACAAAACGTCGACCTTGTGGATGAATATAGTAACCTTCCTTGTTTTCTTCGTAGCCTAGCTTACCCAGTAATTCGATAAATTCATCAAAGCAAGCGTGGATATCTCCAATAACATCAAGCCCAGCATCTACATCTAAGTATAAGGATGACTTCTGTCTTGATAGTGTTAGCTCCTCTGTTTCTTTCACCATATAGGTTTTAGTAAATGCCTCTTTTTTAATCAATCGTTTTTCTGTTTTCAATAGGCGTGCCTGTTGTTTGATACGTTTACTTCCTCTTGGATCTTGGCGTAAAGTATCTCGTTGTAACAATTCTTCAAGAGGAACATCCAATACGATCGCACTTACAGGAACATGTAGTTTCTTCCCAAGCAAGATGTATTTTTGACGTTCTTCTGATTGTAAATGAGTAGCGTCGACAAATGTACACTTATTTAATGTGCATCTAGCCTCTAAGACGCGTTCCATAACAGCGAAGGCTTGTGCAGAGGTAGCGAAATATTCATCATACAATAAATCTGCTACTTCCTTTGAATAGTTTTGAAAATCAATATAATTTGTATCAGCAACAAGTGTGCGATAACTATCAGAGCTAATGATTTCAGAAGGAGAAAGCATACCTACATTAACCCAATGTTGTAAAAGCGTAGATTTCCCACTATTGGATGGACCAATTAGCAGAACAATCCCTGTGTGTGGAACTGTGATGTTCATACACTTACCTCCTTTTTTGTAAAGATGCACATTTGGGTAGGTTGTCCATAAAGATTATGTTCATTACCGATGCCTGTAAATAAAAGCGCATATTGTTCATGGCTATTCATTACATGACACCATTTTTGAAATTGACTCCGTGTCCATTCAAAGCGGTGGTCATCGTGCCGCATTTCATCTAATTCGTATACAGCATTGTATTCAGCATTAGGTGTTGTCACGATTAATGTTTGAGGACTATATTGAGATAACAGTAATGACATTATTTTAGGAAGTCGTTCCTCATGAATATGTTCAATGACTTCACATAAAACGATGACATCTTTATGCTGTAATCGTGCATCATAATAGAAAAGATTCTCCCTTTGCCTGTATTGTTAGCTGCATAGTCTTCCTCCATTCAGTACACAAAGGCATAATGTGTCTTATTTATTGTGGCTCATCACTAAAAGTTGTAGATGACATTTATTAAAACGTATGCTATGTATATAGGTTGATCTTCGTTCCGACTGGGCGACTCCTTGGGGATCAACCACAAGATATGATGATGGGCTATTATTCAAAGCATAACATAATTTTACATCATTATGTCGGTGTCATAAAAGCAAAGGCCAGGGATGTCTTTTTGTCTTAATAGATAAATTATCTTTTCAATGTAAGAATGATATTGTAAGATGAAGGAGACTCCATATGATTACCTTTTGCAAAGAAAGGATGTTATGAATGATCCAATCTTTATGGCAAAAGTACAAAAAAAGTATGTTGCTTCCCGGCATACTTGTAATCGGTGGACTTTGTTACTTCTTTTTTTCGAGTTCTGACTCTTCACCTCCCCAAGAAGAGCTCATCGAAACAATCCAACCTATTGAACAACTAGAAATAAAAGAGCCTGTGGATGAAGCGGTCATACAACAGGTATTTGTTGATATAAAGGGTGCTGTACTGTATCCAGGTGTTTATGAGCTACAGCCCGACCAACGTATTATAGATGCTGTACAGCTTGCAGGTGGCTATACGCAAGATGCTAATACGCAACTTATTAATCATGCCCAAAAAGTTCAGGATGAAATGGTTATTTATATCCCTAGAGAGGGTGAAAAGCTAGACGAAATCACCTCTAATATGTTGACGATGCCTACTAGTGGTACTTCACAAGGTAATAATGGCATGGAGGATCAAAAGGTCAATTTAAATAAAGCGGATGAAGCAGCACTTACGACATTGTCAGGTATTGGTCCATCAAAGGCTCAGAGTATTATTTCCTATCGTGAGGAAAATGGAGGCTTTAAAACAATTGAGGATTTAAAAAAAGTGACCGGTATTGGAGAAAAGACGTATGAAAAACTGAAAGATTCTATTACAGTAAAGTGAGGCGGCACGTTTTGTGATATTGACGACCCTTTTCAAAAAGGGCTACACTATAGTAGAAAATTGACTGTTGCAATGTATGCACAGTTTATAAAAAATTGTCATCGAATTTTTTTGGAGGTAGTCATATGGAGCGAATTACTTGGGATCAATTTTTCATGGCACAAAGCCATTTACTCGCATTACGTAGTACATGTACAAGACTGGCAGTAGGAGCAACCGTCGTTCGGGATAAGCGAATTATTGCAGGTGGCTACAACGGTTCAATTACAGGTGATGAACATTGTATTGAAAAAGGTTGCTATGTTGTTGATAATCATTGTGTGCGTACAGTGCATGCTGAGATGAATGCACTTCTACAATGTGCTAAATATGGTACACCTACAAAAGGTGCAGACTTATATGTTACACATTTCCCGTGTCTACCATGTACGAAATCTATTATTCAAGCAGGTATCGAACGCGTTTATTACGCCACTGATTATAAAAATAATCCTTATGCACAGGAATTATTTGGAAAAGCGGGTGTGGAGGTAGTTCACGTTCCATTTGATGAACGTAAAATCGACTTTTTAAGCGACGACAAATTAGCCTTGTACATAGACATGCTAAACGAGCTTCGTGAATGTGGCATGCCTGCAGAAAAATTGCTCCCATATGAACAGAAGGTGAGTGCATTATTTGGCAAAAAGCTCTAAAGCATAAATGGGTTTACGTAGCACTAGCTGTACTTGTAGCTTCATTAGCGGCACACAAGTCAGCTTGGCTACTCGCTATTCTTCTACTTTTCGCGTTATGGCTTAACTTGAAAGGTGAAACACACTTAATTTCAGCTTTTGTTATGGTTATTGGTTTTCTTTCCTATTTCTTCATTGTTACATTTCAACTGACGGAATCTTCCCCTCTACCGTCAACATTCCAAATAACTTGGTCGAGTGAATATAAAATAAATGGTCAAAAACTCCGAGGTTTTGTAAAAACTGAAACAGGTGAGAAGTTGTATGTCGTCTATACATTTTCATCAGAACAAGAGAAAAGCTTTTATGAAACTACTTCATTGACTGGTAGGACCTATCTAGTTCATGGAGAACTTATAGCACCTCTTCCACCTGCACATGCGTATGCATTTTCTATGGAAAAATATTTGATCAGTAAAGGTGCAAGAGGAATATTTGAAGTTTCAAACTGGACCTTTATAGAAGAGAAAAAATCTATTCGTTCGTTTCTTTCTAAACAGAGACACTCTATGAAAAAACATATTGAAACAACATTCCCGGAGTCACTAGTTGCAGAAGCACAAGCACTTCTAATAGGATCACAGGATCAAGTCGATCATGAGCTTCAAAGAGCCTATCAAAAGCTTGGCATCACACATCTATTTGCTATCTCTGGTCTGCATGTGGCACTTGTCTCATGGTTGTTTTTTGAAGGTCTTCTACGTATAGGCGTACGGAAGGAAATGGCGACTATAGTTTTACTCATCATCTTACCTATCTATGGAGTGCTAGCTGGCGGTGCTCCGTCCGTATGGCGTGCGGTATCTGTCGTAGAATTAATCATGCTGATGCGTTACGCTAGGTGGCAAATATCGATTGATGATGCCCTAGCAATTAGCTTTCTTTGCTTTGTCTTACTAGAACCAGGTGTCATTTATCAGATTGGTTTTCAATTGTCATATTTAGCAACGGTTAGTCTCGTCTATTCTGGCGTCATTTTAAGACTATCCACGAACTGGTTAATCCGTTCATTTCTCATTACATTTGTGTGCCAGCTTCTTGTTTATCCATTATTACTCCATCATTTTTATGAAATTTCTATTTCATCATTTTTGGCAAATATTATTTTCGTACCACTGTTTTCCTTTGTTATTTTGCCCTTAAATATTGCTATGTTTGTCATAACGATTATATCGATGCCAGTAGCAAAGGTTTTATTTGCTGGATACGAGCCGCTTCGTATTTGGCTTACGACATTCATTTTATATGTCCAGGAATTGCCTTTTCAGTTGTGGTCGCCGGGAAAACCTGCTATTTGGCTTATTTGCGTGGCGTTGATAAGTGTGTTAGCGGGCTTCTATTTTATAGAGATCAAGCATTATGGTAAATTTGCAGTTGTGATTTTCATTCCTGCAATCTGTATTCATTTATTGCCGATGTTATTTAATGAAACGAAGCTTACGTTTTTAAACGTTGGTCAAGGTGATTGTACAGTTATTGAATTACCGTTTAGGAGGGCCGTATACGTTATTGATTCAGGAGGCTTACTGCGCTTTGAGCAGGAACTCTGGAAGACTTCAGAAAGCCCGTATGAGGTTGGAAGACAGGTTGTCGTACCGTTTTTAAAAGGAAAAGGGATTCGAGACATTGATATTTTTATCGTCACCCATGCAGACGCTGATCATGTAGAGGGAGCTGAGGAGATTTTGCAGGAGATTAATATGCATGAAATTCATCTCACTCCTGGTTCAATGGATAAACCTATTATGCAAGATTTACTGATGGAAGCGAAGAAGCAAATGGTTCAAGTGAAAGAAAAGATGCATGGTACAACGTGGCGTATAGGAGAGACAAGCTTTCAATATTTATGGCCCCTTGAGACCGTTTATGAGGGGAATAATGATTCAATTGTTTTGTATTTACAACAGGGGGCATTTCGAGCATTGTTAACGGGTGACTTAGAGGAGCATGGTGAACAGGAGATTATTCGTCTTTACAACAAACAATTAGCGGAGATGACATTGTTGAAGGCTGGACACCATGGCAGTAAAACATCAAGTATTGAGCCTTTTGTAGAGCTGTTACGGCCTGAATTAACCATTTTCAGCGCAGGGCTCAATAATCGCTATCGTCATCCGCATGATGAGGTAGTGGAGCGTTTCGCAAGTCGTAATTTACCGACATTAACAACTGGAATAGACGGCACGATTGAGGTGCGAATTCGGGGAAAAACATGGTCAGTGCAAATCGAAAAAGACCTTGTCCAATGAGCAAGGTCCTTTTCAATCGTACATTAATAATTATCTAGCTACGAATTCTACTATAATTGCGATGAAAAACATAATTGCGAAAGCTCCAAATGATACACCGAAACCAACTCCAGAATCGATTGCATCGTTACGGCGACATTGTATGTTTTTTCCTTCAAATGGATTCATTGTTATCCCTCCAATTCTGTTATTTATTATAAGACATCATTTTCATAAAAGCTATATCGAAAAGGAGAATTCGCCGTGTGGCAAGGAATCGACACAATTCGGTCAAAGTCACAAAGGAATTCAAATCATGTATACTAGTAGTATTGCTAGATGGAGGGGAAATTATGATTTCAACGGTTTGGAATAATATCAAAAGAGGAGAGCTTTCACCAGTTTATTTACTCGTTGGTGAGGAAAGCTATTTTATAGATGAAACAGTTAAACGTTTAAAAGAGGCTATAGGACCTGAGGAAGAGATAGAAATGTCAACATTTGATTTAGAAGAAATGCCAGTAGATGTTGTTATGGATGAAGCGGATACAATTCCTTTTTTCTCTGAACGGAAGCTGATTATTGCAAAAAATGCATCTTTTTTAAAGGCAACTGAAAAGGGTAAAGAGAAAATCGACCATGATGTTAAACGCCTTGAGGCATGGCTTGCGAATCCTTCCGATTTTTCAGTAACCGTTTTTATCGCACCTTATGAGAAATTAGACGAGCGTAAAAAAGTGACAAAGCTAATGAAAGAGCATGCATTATTAGTCCAAACTGAAACGCCCAAAGAGCAGGATTTAGCTGTTTGGATTCAAAGTGTTGTTAAAGCAGAGGGTAACAGTATTACGCAAAATGCGATTGAGCAGCTTGTCGCAATGGTTGGGCCGAATATGTTACAGTTGCAAATGGAAATTGAGAAGCTAACTCTCTATTTAGGTGATGGAGGCGAAATTACTGCTACGTTAGTTGAGGATTTAGTGGCAAAAACATTGGAGCAGGATGCCTTTAAAATGTTAAATGCTTATTTTGCGAATGATTCAGTAGGGGCATTGTCTATTTATCACGATTTACTACGTCAAAAGCAAGAGCCCATCATGCTTGTTGGATTGCTTGCATCCAATGTTCGTACGATGTCTAATGTGTTTTATTTATTAAAAAAAGGCTACCATCCACAGCAAATTGCCAAAAATTTAAAAGTACATCCTTATCGTGTCAAATTGATGGTTGAGCAGCGTAATCGTCCATCAGAGGAAAGTTTACTGAAGGCGTTGTATCAGCTAGCAAAGGTCGATTTACAGCTGAAAACAGCGGGTGGCAATCGTGAGCGTTATTTAGAACTCTTTTTACTGCGTCAATTTTAATAAGAAATCAACTTTTGGTGAGCTGTCCTAAGCAATATGGGCAGCTCTTTATCTTTATACAGTTAGCACAATCAAAATCAAGACGCATGTTGTGCGATAGCGCAGCACAGCAATTAAGGTCATAATTAATGCTCTTTGAAAAATAAAAAGATCAGCTACTCTGAATAGAGTATACTGATCCTTTATAACAATTACGCTTTTTTAGCAAGGCGAGACTTTTTACGAGCCGCCGCGTTTTTGTGAATAAGTCCTTTTGAAGCTGCTTTATCTAAAGATTTGAAAGCTGCTTGTAAAAGTTCTTGTGCGTTCTCAGCATTAGCAGCAACAGCGTTTTCAGCTTTTTTCACTGTAGTACGCATTGCAGATTTAGCTTGAGTGTTAGCAGCGTTAGCTTTTTCGTTAACTTTTACGCGTTTAATCGCAGATTTAATGTTTGGCATATGTTTCACCTCCTAAAATAGGTACGAGATGATATCTTCTCATTGATTTCTTGTGTCAATACAACAAAAATCATTTTAACAAACGCTAGGCTAAATTGCAATAGATAAATGCAAAGAATATTTACTTGACAGTTTGAACAAACTACTTTTGAGGTGAACTGTATGCAAAATTTAAATTGGCAACGTACGGATTTAATTGATGAGTCGGAAGAAGTTGTTTTACATCAAACGAATGAGCAAAAGGAAACGCTTGAAGAGAAAAGCGGTGTCCAAATTGAAGATCGGAATACTGGTCGGGTAAAAATCACTGATGTGCTCGTTAATGCAGAAGGTGAGAAGCAGATTGGTAAGAAGAAAGGGCAGTACATTACACTTTCCGTACCTACTTTGACGCTTGATGATCAGGATGGATTTGAACAGCTGGAGAAAGAGTTGCTTGTAAGTTTTAATAAAATGCATGAAGCAATGTCGTGGAATGAGGACGACAAAATTTTAATTATTGGTCTAGGTAATCGTACCATTACACCCGATGCTATAGGACCGTATCTTATTGATCATTTGCATAGTTTAGATGTAATTGATGAAAAATTTGTCATGTATGCGCCTGGTGTAACAGGACAAACAGGATATGAAACTGGTGATTTTGTTGCGGCATTGGCTGAACGACTGAAGCCAAAATTAATTATTGTCGTAGACGCACTTGCAACAAGGGCTAGTGATCGTTTATGTAAAACAATTCAATTAACGAATACAGGGATACATCCTGGTTCAGGCGTAGGAAATCAGCGTAAGGAAATTTCATATGAGATGCTTGGCATTCCTGTTACCGCAATTGGTATCCCAACAGTAGTTGATGCACCTGTATTAATTGCAGATGCTGTAGAGTTCATGCTACGTTCTTTAGCGGCACGAGTTGCAGAACGGAGCAAGCCTTCATCAAAATTGTCATTATCATCTTGGCAACCAGATATAAATAAAGAGCTTGATATGTCTTTAATAAAACCAATTTTTGGTGAATGGGCTACCTGGACAAAAGAAGAACGTCAGCAATTGTTTGCTGAAACATTTGCAGGCTCGCATACACAGCTGATGGTTACGCCAAAGGAAGCCGATTACTGGATAGATAAATATGCTAAAATCGTATCATCTATGCTTATGAAATGGGCAAATAATCTGTAATTTTTTTTCGTTCTAAAAGCCACATCCCCTCCATACGATAAGGGGAGGAGGGTGTGACTTTGCTAAAAAAACTACAGTGGTCATTTGGTTTATTATTGTTCTTCTTCGTATTACCTGTCATTGCTGGGCAACTTCCGTTCAACAAGCAAGCATCGACTCCGATTAAACAACCAGAGGATCAACCAGTCGTGTATGCCGCTACTAATTTAACTGAACAAAGTGTGCTCGAGGAGACAAAAGAAGAGACAAAAGAGGAGACAAAAGATCCATTTAAAGTATTATTATTATTTACGCATTCACAAGAATCATATCAACCGATGGTAAAAGCTGTTAGCGGGAAAGCGGCCAATTATGATGAAAAGACAAATATTTATAATTTACAAGATGCAATTTCCAAGCATTTTAGCATGAACGGTATACAGACGGATGTATTAGAGGTTGATGTTATGAAGGAACTGAAACTTAAGGGAAAAAGTTTTCCGGATTCATACAATACTGTGCGTCCGTATTTATCAAAACGTTTACAAGAGCAGTCCTATGACTTAGTTATTGATTTGCATCGAGATGCTGCTAAGAAAAATACAACAACGATTACACATAACTACGAATCCTATGCACGGATTGCCATTGTCGTAGGTGCAGAGCATACGAATTATCGTTGGAATACTGCTTATGCAGAAAGTTTATCTGCTTCTATGAATGAAATTGTGCCAAAGATCTCTAGAGGTGTTATCTCTAAAAGTGGAGACAATGTAGATGGGCGCTATAATCAGGATTTAACAAAAGAAATGATTTTAATCGAATTAGGTGGAATTGATAATACAGAAGAAGAATTGAATCGTTCAATTGCCGTAATAGGAAAAGCCATTGCAAAATCCTTTATTACAGAAAAACAAGAATAGTAGGTCTCTTATTTTAAAACTAGTAAAAGATTACTATAATTTATATAGTGGAATTGGCAAAAAGATGGACTGCTTATGATGACCATCTTTTTGCCCATTTTTTTTACAAATGTCATCCCGAATTACGATGCCTATTGTTAGTAAAATTACCAAGAATTTTTTTTAAAAAAAATAGTTGTTAGACCTTTAAATTGTTCATTCCTTGGCTTATAATTTTCAAGGCAGTTTATAAAGATTTGATTTGGAAAAAGTTTTTGAACTGCATATGCAAAAGGCGAAACACGCTTTTGAAGCATCTACCATTTTTGGAGATGCTTTTTTGACGAAAAGAATGTGGAAAGATAAGCGATTATTTTAAATGGAATAAAGTACAACTATACATATGAAGAGCTTAATTGTGTTGTTTAAGTTATCAAGGGAAAATTTAAAATATTCATGCGAATTGATTGGAGAAATATTGGGTGTAAGTTGTGGAGAACCCAGTTATTTCTCTTGAACTATTAGCTGTCTGAGAGGGACAAAAATTTTCTAAGATATCATTTTATATAAACTTTTATAGTTACTCACCCGTCATTCATATAAGTGAGTGCACTGAATTGTTAGTTAAAAGGGGACGATGTTTGGCTTTATACTAAAGTTTACACTATGAAAAATGTAAAATATTTGTAGATAATTGGCTCACACCAAAAGTTGAGGATGACATTTGTTAAAACGTATGCCTTTTATCTTCATTCAGTAGAAGACTCCCACCTCTGAAGGTAGTGAGATAAATACGGATGTGGTTCCCTGTCAATAGGTTCCATACCCCCTACTGAATGAAGATAAAGCCTCCGACGGATGTCACGGATTTTCAAAGGAATGAATTTAGGATGTTAGCCTAAAATCTTCGCATCCTGCGAAAACGGCTAACTGACCTGCATCGTGCTGCTGTCGCTACGCTTTCGCGCAAAAAACATCTGTTGCTGCCGCTACGTTAACACTACGCTTTCGCACAAAAAACATTTGCAGGCCTGGGCACAATTCAAAATCCGGACGCAATTACGCCAAGGCGAAATCAACCACACGTTATGGTGATGAACTAGATTATTGGAAGAAGAGGAAGGAATATTATGTCAGGCAAGACGTTCAATCATCGTTATATCCCGGGGCTTGATGGGATTCGAGCTTTAGCAGTACTAGCTGTTATTGCTTATCATTTTAACTTCAGCTGGGCCAGTGGTGGGTTCCTAGGAGTTGATATCTTTTTTGTTTTATCAGGTTACTTAATAACCTCTACCATTTTACCTTTAAAAGGAAATCAGTTAACAGTAGGATTAGGGAAATTTTGGATTGGACGATTTCGACGTTTACTACCTGCTGCGTATGTAATGATTATTACTTCATTCGCTTGGGCGACCCTGTTTCATCAGGAACTTCTCAATACGTTGCGCGGAGATGCAATATCCTCTATTTTTTACTCAAGTAATTGGTGGTTCATTTTTCATGAAATTTCTTATTTTGATAGTTTTGGATCCCCTTCACCTTTAAAAAATTTATGGTCTTTAGCTATTGAGGAACAATTTTATCTTATTTGGCCGATTCTGTTAATGCTTGGGCTTTATATTGTTAAAAAACAGAGTAAATTAGCCATTTTCATATTTATCGGTGCATTATGTTCAGCTACGTTAATGGGCATACTATATGAGCCAGGAGCTGACCCAAGTCGTGTATATTATGGGACAGATACGCGTTGCTTTGAATTATTAATAGGCTGTTGGCTAGCTCTCGTTTGGCCGATGAAAAGATTATCGTCACAAAAACTATCTATGGAGCATGCCAAGAAACTAGATATTATAAGCCTTGTTGCTTTTACTATTTTCATTTTAAGTATTATTTTTGTAGATGAATATCAAACTTTCTTATATAGAGGTGGTATGTTCCTATTTTGTTTGAATGCAGCTGTATTAATAGCATGTGTTTGTCATCCGATTAGCTTTTTAGGGAAAATGCTTTCTATGAAGCCTCTACGTTGGATTGGTTCAAGATCGTATGGAATTTATTTATGGCATTATCCGATTATCGTGTTAGGTACGCCAGTCCACGAAATAGGTAATCCTGTTTTCTGGCGAGTTGCTTTACAACTAGTTCTTATTTTGATAATTGCTGAATTATCGTATCGTTTTATCGAAATGCCGATACGTAAGGAAGGGTTCCGTTCCTATTATCGACAGTACCTTGCATTTAATAAAAATAAATGGGGCAGCTATTCGTTCACTAGAAAAATTTCAACAGTGCTCATTCCTCTATTCCTTTTAGTATTTTTGACTGGAATTACAGGAGTTGTAGGGAAAGAACAAACGGAATCAAAAGAATCCCAGCTAACAGAAGTTAAAATTAATGGTGCTGAACAAGCTGCAAAGCGAGATGATACCGTAACGGAAAAAGAAACAACAGAAAGTGATTCATCAAATGTTGAGGATGGGGAAGGTGAAACTAGTGCTCAACCGGACATAAAAGAGCCTGAACAGGAGGAAAATGATCCAACTGCTAACGCTATGAATGAATCTTATACTGGAATATTGGCTATTGGAGATTCTGTCATGATAGATATTGCTACAAGCTTACATCAGATCTATCCGGACATTACAATTGATGCAAAAGTTGGTCGCCAAGTTTCACAAGCCGTCAAACTGGCTCCAAATTATGCTAGTTTTAATCAGCCAGATAAAGCAGTTATTATTCAACTTGGCACAAATGGTTACTTTTCGAGTGATCAGATTGATGCACTACTTGCAGCTTTCTCCAATGCCGATATTTATTTAGTAAATACTCGGGTACCGCGTTCTTGGGAAGGTAAAGTGAATTATTCTTTACAACAAAAAGCTCAAGAGCATGATAATATTACATTGATTGATTGGCATTCGGCTGCTATTAACCATCCAGAGTATTTTGCTTCAGATGGTGTACATTTAGAACAAAAAGGTATTGAGACGTTAACGAACCTTATTCAACAATCGATAGATAAATAATCAATTAAGTAAAAAAATAGTCAGCATGCACCTTACTATAGGTGTAGCTGGCTATTTTTATGTTAAGAATAAAGGAAAACCTCTTGCATTTTTCTCAGTTCTAACTATTAACGCTTTTTCGCTTTTCATCATGTTTTGCAGAGGAAATGGCACATCAATCAGAATAACCATTGATTTGACTGTCTTTATACCGTTCTAATGTTGTGGTTTGTATAAGGTTCATAGTAGTATTCATACTAGTTTAAAGGTTCCAGAATTTCCTTTATATCTACGGTTCAGAGCTTGTGGGGTTAGTTGTTAGCCCCAATTGGCGTTCCAATGTTAATACTGTACTTTATTGTCGGTACATATTTGCATAAAAAAGGAAAAATTAATGATCCTAGTTACAAATCATTTATATATACAATAAATAACAAATAAATTAAATGATAACTATATATAAATAGTTGTTTGCATCTATTTTTCTTATAAATAATTAGAATATTTAGAAAAACAGGTGAGTATAGGGGATACTGAATGTGTGAGGTTTTTAAATAAGAAATAATACATTTGACTGCCCTAGATTCATTCTAGTTTGTTCTTTGAAATAAAGATAGAATATTCAAAATAATTTGACATTACTATTTATCTTTGATAATATGAAATCGCATACGTCATTTAGATATAAACTGGGGGGATTAAGTCAAATGGTGAAAACTCTGTACAAACTAGATTTAAGCAAATCAATGGAAGAACAGGCACATCCTGGTCACAATCGATGGCACCCAGACATACCAGCAGCATTTTCAGTAGATCCAGGCACTTCTTTTAGAATGGAATGTAAAGACTGGACAGATGGACAAATTAAGAATGATGATAGCCCAAATGATGTTCGGGATGTGAATCTTGCACGTGTTCATGTGTTGAGTGGACCGGTCTATGTGAACGGCGTTGAACCTGGAGATTTACTTGTCGTAGATATTTTAGATATTGGTACTTTTCAAGATTCGGCGTGGGGGTTTAACGGCATTTTCGCAAGAGAGAATGGGGGAAGTTTCTTAGTTGACGAATTTCCAGAAGCAGCTAAATCAATCTGGGATTTTGAAGGCATTTATACCACTTCGAGACACGTACCTGGTGTGAAGTTTGCTGGGATTATCCATCCTGGCTTAATAGGCGTTGCTCCCTCTATGGAACTTTTGCAAAAATGGAATGAACGAGAAAAAGAACTCATTATGACCAACCCGGACCGGGTTCCAACGTTGGCCAATGCACCAACTCCGGAGAGGGCAGTGCTCGGCACATTAAAAGGGGCTGAGTTTGATCGAGTAGCTAAGGAAGGAGCTCGAACAGTACCACCAAGGGAAAATGGCGGGAACTGTGATATTAAAAATCTATCTAAAGGGACGAAAATCTTCTTCCCAGTATTTGTGGAGGGAGCGAAGTTATCGGTAGGAGATCTTCATTTTTCACAAGGGGATGGAGAAATCACATTTTGTGGTGGTATCGAGATGGCAGGATGGATTGATCTAAAGGTGGATGTCATTAAAGGTGGCATGGAAACCTATAAAATTTACGAAAATCCTGTATTCCAACCGGGCCCAGTAGATCCAAACTATAATGATTTCCTCGTTTTCCAAGGGATTTCAGTAGATAATAAGGATGGGAAACAACATTATTTAGATGCTACTCTTGCGTTTCGTCGGGCATGCTTGAATGCCATTGAGTATTTAAAAACGCTGGGATATACAGGTGAACAAGCATATATGCTGCTGAGTACAGCACCTGTTGAAAGTCGAATCAATGGCATAGTCGATGTTCCAAATGCTTGTTGTACCATTGCAATCCCTACAAAAATATTCGATAAAAATATTATGCCAAAATGATAGGATAAGGAGGTTTATTCTTGCCTAGTTACACATTTCGTTGCAATGATTGTGGAGATTTTACGTTATTTTTTAAATCAATGGCAGGGAATAAAGACAAATCAACTTGTCCTATTTGCCAATTAGAGTCAAATCGGGTCTATTTTGCACCGAATGTGTATTCACTTTCGAGAGCACTTAGTTCGCAAATCGAAAAGGGAATGGAACCGCAAATAATGAGTCGAGAAGAATTAGGGACCAATAAGCCAAGGAAAAATGCGAGCGCGAATCGTCCGTGGCAATTCGGGTAAGCATCTGTTGCTTTACTGAATATATTGGATAAAGATGCTATTCTATCATTCAGAGAAGGCGCCTACTGTGGTAGGCAAGGTAATAAGACTGACAGTAGTTTTCTGTCTGGTTTATTGCGGGTGGTATCCCTAAGGGCCGAGCGTTGTCGGTAGGATTTTTTATCAGTTCCCGACAGAAGACTCCCGCCTCAAGCGTTAGCTAAGTGGTGAGTAGTTCAATTCAACGTATATTAATCATCTCTAAACGACAAAAAGCTGATTGCCCGTGTAAATGATGGCCAATCAGCTTTTTGTGTCGTCTTGAAGTGCAATATTAAAGCGCCAAGCGGTTTAACAGCTGGCCTGGACATTATATATTGTCTAATTTAGAAGGAAATCATTCCCTTTTGTCGAATTAAATATAGATGGAAAAGGGGACGTTTTATGCAAAGAGAACAGCTTAAACAAAGAATATTAAGAAACCATCTAAATTTATTTCATATTTGAAAGAACTAATAAGCGAGAATAGATTTTACGATGGTGAAGTGTTAGAAATATCATTGCTCCTCATAAAAAATGGATCTGAAAGTTTATCGGATAAACAATGGCATGTCTTTTTAGAGAATGGTATATTACGTGATAAATATGTAGATAAATGCGAAAGATGTTCTGAACATATTCCTTGGACAAATATGTATAGTGCTATATTTATAAATAAAAATTACCTTGGTTCTAACTGTAGTTATTTAGAAAATAAAGTAACCTTCCACAATTATCTGTGAAGGGTTATCTAATGTACCTAGAAATGCACTGTGCCAAGCAGTACTATTTTTTATATAAGTGAGCTATTCTTATAATTTACCAACAAAAAAAGACCGAAGTAATTAGCCTCAATCTTTCTTACTCACGCATTCCTGTACACACGCTCGCCGTATTTTATTAGACCCAATCTAGCCCCAATCTAGCCCCAAAATCATGCTGTAATATACATTAACCTGCAAAATCTAAAAAACGCGTAAAACACTTACAAGTATTGATGTAATAGGCTTTCTAGTCTAGTTGTTGTTGTACTTTGCATATCTTTCATAGTATAATTCATTATAGTTTAATTAGGAGTGGAAAAGATGAACCGAGAAGCACGTTTAAAAAGACAAGAGAATATACGAAATTTCTCTATTATTGCACATATTGACCACGGGAAATCAACGCTTGCTGACCGTATTTTAGAGCAAACGAAGTCATTAACATCTCGTGAAATGAAAGCACAGCTCCTCGACTCAATGGATTTAGAGCGTGAGCGAGGCATAACGATTAAATTAAATGCAGTACAATTAAAGTATGAAGCTAAAAATGGCGAAGTGTATACATTCCATTTAATCGACACACCAGGACACGTCGATTTCACATATGAAGTATCACGTAGTTTAGCTGCTTGTGAGGGTGCAATTTTAGTTGTCGACGCAGCACAAGGCATTGAAGCACAAACACTAGCAAACGTTTATTTAGCGCTTGATAACGACCTAGAAATTTTACCTGTTATCAATAAAATCGATTTACCAGCAGCAGATCCAGAACGCGTACGTCAAGAAGTTGAAGACGTAATTGGGTTAGATGCTTCTGAAGCGGTACTAGCTTCTGCTAAGGCCGGTATCGGTATTGAAGATATTTTAGAGCAAATTGTAGAGAAGGTACCTGCACCAACTGGTGATCCAGAAGCACCACTACAAGCCCTTATTTTTGACTCTGTCTATGATGCCTACAAAGGTGTTATTATTTCCATTCGAATTGTCAATGGTACAGTAAAACCAGGCGACAAAATTCGTATGATGGCTACTGGAGCAGAATTTGAAGTTATTGAGGTAGGGGTACATACACCAAAAGTTGTACCACAGGATGAACTAACAGTTGGTGACGTAGGCTATTTAACAGCGTCCATTAAAAACGTTGGTGATACTCGTGTAGGGGATACAGTTACATTTGCGAATCGCCCTGCGGCTGAAGCATTAGCAGGTTACCGCCGTTTAAATCCAATGGTTTATTGCGGATTATACCCAATCGATACGGCAAAATATAATGACTTACGTGAAGCGTTAGAAAAGCTAGAGCTGAATGACTCTGCATTACAATATGAACCAGAGACATCACAAGCGCTTGGCTTCGGTTTCCGTTGTGGCTTCTTAGGGCTGCTACATATGGAAATTATTCAAGAGCGTATTGAGCGTGAATTTAACATTGATTTAATTACAACAGCACCTTCCGTTATTTACAATGTTCATATGACGGATGATACATCAATAAAGGTTGACAACCCATCATTTATGCCTGATCCACAAAAAATTGATCGAGTGGAAGAGCCATATGTCAAAGCAACAATTATGGTGCCGAACGATTATGTAGGGGCAGTTATGGAGCTTTGTCAATTGAAGCGTGGTAATTTCATGACGATGGATTATATTGATACATCACGTGTCAGCATTATTTATGAAATGCCGTTATCAGAAATCGTTTATGATTTCTTTGATTATTTAAAATCAAATACGAAGGGCTATGCATCATTCGACTACGAACTTATTGGTTACCAGACTTCAAAACTAGTGAAGATGGATATTTTACTAAATGGCGAGCAAGTCGATGCACTAAGCTTTATCGTACACCGTGACTTTGCGTACGAACGTGGTAAAATCATCGTAGAAAAATTAAAAGAATTAATCCCACGCCAACAATTCGAAGTGCCAATTCAAGCAGCAGTTGGACAAAAAATTGTGGCGCGCTCAACAATTAAAGCCATGCGTAAAAATGTATTAGCGAAATGTTACGGTGGGGATATTTCTCGTAAACGAAAACTTCTTGATAAACAAAAAGAAGGTAAGAAACGTATGAAACAAGTAGGTTCAGTCGAAGTACCGCAAGAAGCGTTCATGGCTGTTCTGAAGATGGATGATTCGAAGTAATTGAGTAATGATAAAGGGTTTTCTTTGATATATTTGTATGGATATACTGTTTGATTTAATGCTTGCTTTAAATACCTATGATTACACTTATGTTTGGCGAGTATAGCATTCACGCGTCTTCCGATTAATAAATATTGTAAAAAAATAAAAAATGATCTAAGTACAGATAAAAACTGAACTAGGTCATTTTTTTTATGTGGATAACATTACAGTCAAACTCTCAAAGCAAGTGTTGAATATTTTGATATTACTTTATTTCATTAATTATGCTTTTTATCCATTTAGCAACTAACAAATCGCTCTCTTCGAAAGTTATGTTAATTGGCATTTTTAGAAAGTGTAACTCTTTTCGTAAAGAAGGCAACTTCTCTCTTAAAGGCATATTATTTGTTGAATCCTCATCTATAAAAACTAAGGTTTGGGCATCCTCTAACGACTCATATACACGTCCAGTATATTCTACTCCATCTATAAGAGCACAAGCATGTCCTCTAACTTGAGGGTTAGCATAAACATGATTTCCTTTAAGTTTAGAAAGAGAATACAAAAAAGCTTCTAATCTTATTTTATTAATATAAAATTTATGGCCGTAATAGAGTTGTTTGTGCTTTTTTCGATTAACGTCAAAAACTTCATATTGAACGCAGATATCAGTTTCATTAGGTGATTTCTTATTATGCCAATGAGAGAAAGGCATCAATCGCTCTTTTACTAAGAAATTAATATTACTATGATCTAAATCACAACCATAGCTTAAAATAAAAACCTCTTTATGTTCATTCACTTTTTCGGAGACCCCCATGCTGGTAAAGTGTTATGTTTTAAAACAACTTGCGCATAGTGATGTTTGAAATTATCCTCGGCAAGATGGTAATGCCAATTTGTATCAGCACTGTTCATTTCACGACCTACATCTGCCCTCATTATCACCATAGATTTGAAAAACATGTTTGCCTTGTCTGATTCCATTAGCCCCTTGACCTTGAGGACCAAGTATTAAGGTAAGCTAATTAGGCACTTAAAACTCAAATGGATGAATTACTTTTAAGCCATATAAACAATTAAAACCAGATGCTCAAAATTAGTAAGTACCTGGTTACTTACAAATTATATATAATGAGTTGTTTTTTTCTTATTATCCAAATAACGATCTCTAGAATATTGTGTGAAGTCTCTAAACAATTTTGAAAGTGAAGTAGGATCAAAATTAGGACTAGGTGGCATAATCTCAAATAATTGTGGATCATAGGATATGATTTTACCCGTATATGAACCTACAATAATAATTTTTAGTAATCCTTCATCACCCAAGCGTTTATAATGTTCACTTGTAATTAAGATTTCTTGCTCTGGGTGCAATTTTATCCATCTTCTTACTCGAAATTTATTCTTTATTCATATGAATTTTGAACCTATACTTGATACTAATGCAGCAATAAATACTGATTTTTTCATTTGTATATTCCTCCCTCTATATTTCCATTTTAGGAAATAGGGAATAAAATGTACATATAAAAAAGTCACTCATTTTGTAGTGAGCCAGAAATAGCGCAAATACCGTCCACAATACCCGCTAATGCTATTGCTGATAAGACATTAGAAATATTGACAACTGCTTTAGAAACACTTGTTCAAATATTAGTAGTTATTAGTTTTCCTATTACCAGTGTCATTATGGTCGGCGCATGCTTCTTCTCCATGCTGTAATTCTGAAAAAAGCTTGGTCATTAATCATGAATCAGGACTATGCTATGTATTGATTCAGACGTCACAAAAAGGGTACTAGAATATTTACAATTCTGTACCCTTTTGTTGATTAATATTTGTTACACTTCTAAAAAACAAGATAGCTTAATAATAGTCAAAAGAATAATAAGCCACATAAAGAAAGGAATAGAGAGATTCCAAGAATTACTCCGACGACTTTCATATGTCGTTTACGTTCCATTACAACAATAGCAACATATTCACGAACCATTGCATTTGGCCAATAATAAAATGCGGTTTTTGAGCCGATTCCTTGGCTATTTAGACCAGCTTGTCTAGCGTATAGGCCAGCACGGAAAAGATGGAAATTATTCGTTGTAAAGATGCTGTTGTATTTACCATCTGGTTTTAACGTATCCATAACCCGTTTCGAAAATAACATATTTTGATAGGTGTTTACAGAACGATGTTCCTGCATAGTATGCTCAACTGGAATCCCTTTTTCAACAGCGTATTTTTGCATCGCCTCCGCTTCCGGAAGATTCTCATCGGAACCTTGCCCACCAGAGAAAATTATAGTTGGTGGTGATGTAACGGCTGCTTGTTTCTGATAAAAATTAATAGCTTTATTAATTCTACTTGCTAGAAGAGGTGGTACTTGATCGTTAATTAACCCACTGCCTAGCACGATGATAAAATCTTGGTTATACTTGGGTCTATTAAATTGATATAGGAAATAAGCAGTTAGGAAGTTTGATAAATGGATCAAAAAATAAAAAATAATAAGCGATATTCCCCCAAATATAGGTTGGAACATATTAGATAAAACACTTGCTGGATTTATGATAGGGGTTAGGATAAATAATAAAATCATGATAGCTACAATTAAAGTTAAAGAATTTGCAAAACTTCTTCCTTCTCTTTTCATTAAAACTCTTGCATTAAGAAATAGACCAAACATTAAAGCTACGATTCCAAAAGGGATGATAAAGAAAAGAGCGATCATTGGAATAAGAACTATGAGTTTTAAATAATTATTTTCAGATGCTAAAGATGCAATCGTACAAAATAGAAGAAATGAACAGAAAAAGGCATTAAATAAAAAGCCATTTATTATTTTTCTAGGATCTTTCAAGTAAGAAAAAAGAAAAATAAAAAATAGAATAAGCGGAATGATTCCAAAATACATAAAAGTCATGCACCTCGACTATATATTATTGTTTGTTCGATTTAGCTCCTACATGTTAGCTTAAATTAGTGACATGACGTCCTTTTTACTTAAACCTTACATAATTCTTAATAAATATTGTTAATAGTACATGTGTTAAAAAATTCTACCACAAATATGTGGAATGTTAACTTACTCATTCAGTGAGGATACAATATTAATAAATATAGAAATGAAAAGATGAATAGTAAGAGAATTAAATGATGATGATAATAATTGTCCTAACATAGAACTTTGTATCTATATAAGGTTTTCATAGTAGTTGGATAGCTACATGCACCATGACGAGAGCTTGATTTTTTGTTCAAAGCATAGAGGACATTTGCTAATCCTATGAAAGATCCTTTTTTAAATAGTAATGCTTATAATCTCTTCCGACATTGTCCAATGTACCATAGATTTCATATTCATGATTTTGATAAAAATCTAAAGCCTGAAAACTTAAAGTATCTACCTTTATGAAATCACAATCGTTATTTATAGCAATTTGTTCAATTTCTAACAATAATTTAGACCCATACCCTAATCCACGAAGATTCTCATCAATCATAAGTGTATGTATCTCTAACCAATTCCAGCAAATTTCTCCCAGAATGCCTCCACAAATTTGACCTTCTTCATCTGTAAGAAATAAGTTGATTTCTTGATATTTGCCCCTTAAATCATTTGGAAAATGCTTTAGATTATATTCATATAGCTTGTTATTAATATAAGATTTTTTGCCTGCATCTAGTTCTTGTGAAATTTTGTATTGCATAAATTATTCCTCCTCTTTTATATTTGGAAATGTTTGCTTCCAAATCATATGGTGACTGTTTTCACCCCAATAATGCTCAAGTAAAAAATCTGGCTTGCCAAATTTTTTCTGCCAAATCAATTGCGCCTGTTTATAACCACTATCTAAACAAAAGCCTCTACTATTTTTACTCTCTAGCGTAGTTAACATTTGTTGAAATAACATCGTTCCTATGCCTCGATTTTGATAGTTAGGGTGCACAAAAACCGTCCCGATCTCAGGAAAGTCTGTTAGATCTCCCTGTACGTTTTTTTGAATTAATTCATTCGCGATACCATACTCTATTGTTCCTACAATTTTCTTTGTTTCTGCGTGAATGGCTAACCAGAAAAATCGTTCCTCACCTTGGCTATCACAATCTAATTTTAAATAATGTTTTTTTATTTCCCATTCGTTTTTTTGCTCGTCATATAGCTCTGCAAGACCTTCCTTTGCATATGTATCGGCAATAACGAGTAAAAAAAACGTATGCAACTCTTCAGTGTCTGTTGGTTGGGGGCGTCTTAAAATAACTCTCTCCAAATGTCTTCCTCCTTTTCAAGTGGCTGTAATATTATTGTAAATTTATTGAACGAAAAAGTTAAGTGGATTATGATAGCCAATCATCGAAAAGTTGTAAGATAAGAGGAAGGGGCATTGCTAACCATTTTCTATTACCGATAGTATATAGGTAAATGTGGTTACCATTTTTGGTAAATAAAGAGGTGGATGGTAAAGTGGAATATATTCAAATTACTAGGAACAATATTGAACAGGAGCATATATGTTGTGCATTTGGTGCGAAGCAATACGAGCAAGCGGTAAAAGAAAAGAAAGAATGGTTAATGAACCGCATGGATGAAGGGTTGGGTTTTTATCGTCTAAATGATCGGGCAAAGGTGTTTATTGAATATTTACCTGCAAATCAAGCTTGGGTTCCCATTGATGCACCGAATTATATGTATATTAATTGCCTATGGGTTTCAGGGAAATACAAAAATCAAAATCACGCTAGACGATTGTTTGAAAAGTGTAAGGAAGATGCACTAGCGCAAGGTATGGATGGCATCGTACATATAGTTGGAAAGAAAAAGCTTCCATTCCTAAGTGATAAGCGTTTTTTTGAGCATTTAGGATTTAAAGTTGTAGATCAAGCAGCGCCTTATTTTCAGCTGGCTGTCTAAAAATTTAACGATTGTGTCGAGGATCCTTCATTTAAATTACAGGTGAAAAATCCTATATCTAATAACAGTGGTATTGAGATATACTTCACTACCCAATGTCCTTTTGCAGTAGGTGTTATAGGTGATTTGAAAAATATAGCAGAGAAAAGGTGCACTCCTTTCCAGGCCTATCAACTAATGACGAAAGATGAGGCACAGAATGCACCTATCATATGGACTACCTTTGGGCTGCTTTACAATGGTCAGTTTATTACACATGAAATCATGAGTGCAAACAAGTTTGAAAAGTTATTAAATACATTATGAGTGGGGGATCTATCTCCTTCTCATAGACTTTAAAATTAGAGCAAATAAACAGATACCTAATAAGGAACCTATAGTAAACGACCAAGAAAAATAATCGAAAAAGAAGTATGCGATTAATATTGTAAACATATAGCCTATTGCAGTGCCTAGCAATTGCTTTTTAATATTCATCGTTCTCACTCCTGTGTGAAATTTTTAAAAGTTAATATTCTTTATTTATATTTTACACAAATATTGGGTGAATATCCATGTCAATGAAGATTAAGGGAAGGTGGTCATTAGGTTTGAAAATTAGCAAACAGTGTGCAGAACATTATATATGGGGAGATCAATGTGATGGTTGGCATTTAGTTAAGAATAATGATCTCAGTATCATTCATGAGCGTATGCCCACTAAAACAGCAGAGGTAAATCATTATCATCATCATGCACAACAATTTTTCTTTGTACTATCTGGAACAGCAACAATTGATATTGAAGGAAAATGTATCGTCCTACAGAAGAATGAAGGAATTAAAGTGCCGCCCCTTAAACCACATCAGATGCGAAATGATTCAGAGGAAGAAGAAGAAGTAGAGTTTTAGTCATTTCACAACCAAATAGTAGAGGCGATCGTCTACAGCTATAAAGTAATTTTCATTTTTCTTGCGATGAAATGCTTAAATTATAATCTTCATTCTTTTGCATGAGGTATAAATTTATTTTAGTAGATATAGTAAATACAATAAATTGCAAAGGAGATGCTAGACAATGAAGATTACAAAAGTGAAGCTATACGCGTATGATGTACATAAAATGAAGGAATTTTACTGCAATCATTTAGGATTTGCATTAATAACGAATACAGATAATTTTGTTGATATAGCTGTTGGTGAAAGTATTATCACTTTTGAAAAAATACCTTCTTATGTTAAAAAACAATATCATTTTGCATTAAATATTCCATGTAATTTATTTCAACAAGGGAAAATCTGGGTGAAAGATCATGCAGAATTATTATTTTCAGAAGGACAGGATGAAGTATATTATGACAGATTAAAGGCTCATTCATGTTATTTTTATGATCCAGAAGGAAATATTATAGAGCTCATTTCAAGGCAGGAAGTAAATCCAAAACAAGATGCCGATTCTTTTTCACCCGAACATGTACTAAATATTGGTGAAATGAATTTAACGTCGGATGCTATTGATTCAGTAGCTAATAGTTTAAAAGAATACGGTATAACGCCAATGAATAATAACGAAATTCGTTCAAATGTTCTCACGTTTATGGGGAATTATGAGGATGGTGCAAATTTGCTTTTAGGACCAAGTGAACGTATTTGGTATTTTTCTGATAAAAAAGCGATTGTTAGTCCTATTAAGATAGAAATCAATAAAAACTTGCAGCTATGCATGACAGAGAATGGTGATTTTACCATTTCGCAGTTATAAAAAAATGGTCATCAGTTAATTAAATCATAGATTCTAGCTTGAATAAAAAATTCGTTCGTTGTATATTTATTCGAAATTGGAAGGGTGATGTTTATGACGTACGTAATTAGTGAAGAAAACCCAACGATTGGGGCATATAAAACTTTACATCAAACAACAGGCTGGAATGCGAAAGGGCTTTATACGTATGATCAACTATATCAAGCGATTTCTAACAGTTGGTATAGCGCTTCTATTTATGATGATGAGTCATTAATTGGCTATGGAAGAATTATTTCAGATGGCATTTATCAAACCTTTATATGTGATGTCATGGTGCACCCTGATTATCAACGAAAAGGGGTTGGCACAATGGTTATGGAGGTCTTGTTAGAGCATTGTCAAAAAGAAAAAATAAAATGGATTCAGCTTTCATGTGCAAAGGGTAAACAACCTTTTTATCAAAAACTTGGATTCAAAGTACGTGATCCTGATGCTCCAGGAATGATGTTATTTTATGAGCAGTTGTAAAAATATTATTAATCATAAAGGAGTTACAGTTGTTTGAAAGCAAAATGCATTAAATTATATGAATTTGGAAGCCCTAAGGACGTTGTGAAGTTTGAAAATAAAACGATTAAACCTCCTCAAGAACATGAAATTCTTGTTCGAATGCTGGCACGACCTATTAATCCTTCTGATTTAATACCAATATGGGGAAAGTATGCTCATCGCATTTCTTTACCAACTATTCCTGGCTATGAAGGAGTGGGGATTGTAGAGGATGTAGGCCCGTTTGTTTCTCAAAATCTTATTGGAAAGCGTGTATTACCGTTACGAGGAGAAGGGACTTGGCAGGAAATTGTAAGGACTAGCGCAGAATTTGCTATTCCCATTCCCGATTCAATAGATGATTTTACCGCAGCCCAAATGTATATTAACCCAATGACGGCTTGGGTAACTTGTACAGACATACTACAATTGCGACCAAATGATGTATTAGTAGTGAATGCTTGTGGGTCCGCAATTGGACATATTTTTGCTCAACTTGCAAAATTGTTAGGTTTTCAACTAATCGCGGTCACGAGAAATAATAGACATACTGACGATTTAATTCAGCTTGGCGCTTCTTATGTGATAAATACCTCTATAGAACCGCTCTATGAGACAGTAATGGAACTAACAAATGGGAAAGGTGCTGATGCTGCAATTGATTCCGTTGGAGGGGCAGCAGGCAATGAACTTGCTTTCAGTTTGAAACCGGGAGGCAATTTTTTAGCAATTGGCCTTTTATCAGGTGTACAAGTGAATTGGGAAAGTATCGTTAAAGAGGCAAATGTAAAGGCAAATATGTTTCATTTACGTCATTGGAATAAGCAAGTCTCGATTGAAAGATGGCAAGATACATTTCATCACTTAATCGATCTAGTTAATAGTGGTGCGTTAAAAATGATGGCAGTTGATTCTTATTATGATTTGTTAGACATTAAAAAGGCGATAACGGTCGTTGAATCTTCTAAAGCCACTAAAGGGAAGATTTTTTTAACTTCTATCTGTAGAAGTTAAAGCCTCGGACAGATCAAGCTATTGATAGCCTATAGAGAAACGAAGGGGAATCTAATTTACCCTTCGTTTTTTTGCTTTGGATAGGTATTCGATCTCTAGCACTTGTTTTGACCAGTTGTTAGCTGATGAATAGTTGGGTGGCATCATGATCAATCTGTTTCCTAAAAGGTAGCTATTATTTCTGGCACATATGAAAAAGTACAACCTTCGTACTATATATCTTACTACTTTTGTACGCTCTTCCCTTTTAAAATACATGAATATATGTTAATTTGATGCAATTTACTTTAAATCTGCTAATAACCATTATTTTGGGATAATATTTGATAAAATGAAACTCTTGTTTAAAAGTTGATTAGAGTGAAAATGGGGTAACCACTTGTGATCAGCGTTAAAAATGAGATATAAATTAGTTTGATGTTTTTTAGGAGATGAAAGTATGAAAGAAACAATTTCTGCTGTTTGTTTAACAGCTGAAACAAAAATTAGAATGATGAAGCATAGACCTGTGAATTATTTACTGCAGGCAATTTTTGGAGGGCTTTTTATTGGCTTTGGCATTTTGCTCATCGTTACTATTGGAGGCTTATTGAGTCCTGCTGGGGTACCAAGTATGAAAATCGTACAAGGATTAGCATTTGGTGTGGCCCTTAGTATGGTCATGATGGCTGGGGCAAATTTATTTACGGGTGATAATTTAGTTTTAACGGTTAGTACACTATCAAAAAAATCATCTCCGTTTGAAATGTTAGGCATTTGGATGTCTAGTTACATAGGAAACTTCTTTGGTTCTCTTTTAGCAGCCGCATTATTTTTTTACTCGGGGCTAGCAGCAGGAGACACAGCAGCTTACATTGAAAAACTGGCTACAGCTAAGATGAGTGGTAGTTTCATTGAACTTTTATGTCGAGGTATTTTATGTAATTTGCTTGTATGCTTGGCAGTATGGTGTACCTATAAATTAAAGACAGAGACTGGGAAATTAGTGATGATTTTCTGCTGTATTTTTCCTTTTGTTACAATCGGATTTGAGCACTGTATAGCAAATATGACATTGTTTTCACTTGCTCTTTTAGTACCTCATGGTGAACTAGTATCGTTTGCTGGAGCCTTTTCAAATTTAATACCTGTAACACTAGGTAATATTATTGGGGGAGCGGTTATTGGTTTTGTCTATTGGGTAAATGCAAAAGAGTAATATTTGAATGACAATTGCAATTAGTATCTTTACTTATTAGGAGAATTAGTAACATATTATGTGTTATAGCAGTTTTACATACAAAGGGTAAATCATGAGATTATTTGAAGTAAAATTAACGGATGAATACTTGACAAATCCCATCTATTAATACTTTGACTTTGAGATAAATCATAGATAGAATGACAAGTAGAGTTACTTATGTGTAACTCTACTTTTTTAACTTCTTTCAGCAGATGTCCAAATATCCGCTGAAATAGAGGTGCTCAAGCTAAGAGCTTCACATCCTGTGAAAACGCCTGAGTGACCAACGTCATGTTGCTGACGCTTCGCTTTCGCACAGACAAAACCATGTTGCTGACGCTTCGCTTTCGCACAGACAAAACCATGTTGCTGACGCTTCGCTTTCGCACAGACAAAACCATGTTGCTGACGCTTCGCTTTCGCACAGACAAAAACCATGTTGCTGACGCTTCGCTTTCGCACAAAAAACATCTGGCGGATGTCAATATAATTAATTTCGTGAATTTAATTGATAGATTAATAGATTATATAAAAGTGAGGAGGAAGACGATCATGAAACAAGAAGTGAATCAACATACCATCCTTCAAGCAATTTTGGAGCTTTCTAAGCAAATGCAAGAAATGAAATTAGATCTTCAGCAACAAATTGAAGCGGTCGAAAGAAGATTAGAAGAGAAACTCGATACAGTCGAAAGAAGATTAGATGAAAAAATCGAAGCAGTGGAAGTAAAGTTAGATAAGGTTGAACAAAATTTAAGCAAAAAAATTGATTTTTTAGATTCAAAAGTTGGAATTGTATCACTTGATTTATTAGAGACAAAAGCTGAAGTATCTGTTCTTCAACAAACAAAATAGTATAAGTTAACATACCGTATCCTATAGGGGTACGGTGTTTTTTCTTTCTTCAGAAATGTCTTATGTGGCGAAAGCAAAGTGACAGTCACAATTACGCTAAGGTGTATTTGATGGTATAATATTATTTGAAATAAATGGCTAGAAGGAGTGAAAAGATTGTTAAAAACAGAGGTATTTGAACAATTAAAAAAGGCAATGAAAGAAAAGGACGTATTAGCAAAAGGCGTACTAACGCTTTTAAAATCTGCCCTAGATTTAGCTGAGAAGGAAAAGGGAGAAGCTTTATCGACTGAAGAGGAAATTGCTATCGTTAATCGTGAGGTTAAGCAAACAAATCAGGCATTAGAGGGTGCTCAAAATGCAGGACGAGCTGACTTAATTGAAAAAGAGGAAGCGAAATTAGTACTATTAAAATCATTTTTGCCAAAGCAATTAACTGAAGAAGAAATTGTAGAAAAACTTGTGGCAGCTGGCGTTGTAAAAGGGATGAATATGGGGGAAGCGATGAAAATTGCAAAACCTCTATTAACTGGTCAAGCAGAAGGTGCTATTATCTCAAAAGTTGTGAAAAGTTTAATTTCATAATTATAGTTTAATCGGATCGCCTTCTATGTAGGTGATCCGATTGTTTTAGTTAACATTCGTCTTTTTACCTTTCTATTATCCAAGAAGTAAATTTTCTTTTAGTAACTATTGCTAAATCTCTAATGAGACAAGGAAGACGTTCAACGACTATCTCCTTGAGGGAGAGTAAAACCGCAAGCGAATGGCGGAAGAAAAATGTGGCTCTTATCAGAAGATAAGATGAAGATATAGTCTGCGCTTATGTGAAAGCATAAGAGGTCTACTCATGAGAGAAAGACTGCATGAAGGGTTGCGCCTTCGTGTGAACAAGAAAAATAGATACAACTATAAAAATGTTAACAACCTCTCTAAATAGGGTAAAGTATTTTATCTTAGTGAAAGAGAGGTGGTACGCATGGAATTAATGTTCATTGGGAAATTTGCTAAACCTGTTCTGGTTGTGGACAAATCAAATCCGATTTGAAACTGAAAGACAGATTATTTATCTGCTCTTGCGGCTTAAAGATGGATAGAGATTTGAACGCAAGCATTAACTTAGCAAATAATCCAATCTAAGGAATTTAACTTATTTCAGCGGGTGTCTAAACATCCTCTGAAATAGAGGAACTCAGGCTAAGAGCTTCACGCCCTGTGAAAACGCCTAAGTGACCAACGACGTGTTGCTGACGCTACGTTAGCACTGCGCTTTCGCATAAAAAACATCTGTTGGTCTAAAGCCTCCGGACGCAACTATGCCGAGGCATAATTGAACTGAAACTAAGCCTTAGATGTGTACGCAACGATACTGCGGAATTTAAGCCTTTGGAGAGTCATACCTAAATGGCAGTAGCCTCGGCGAAACCAGACTCGGAGAATAAGGAAGACACAAAAACGAAAGTCAAAAGATATAAGTTGTGTCACAGTAGAGATGTCTACATTTTTTTAAGAAATGTATATGTTTTTCGTATCGGAAAAGCAACATATGCGATGTTTAGATATGGTGGTTAAAATAGCCGAAAAGCAAAGAGCAAAGATTGCGCTTGTTGATAATATTTATGCATATGGAAGACAATCCACAAACCGAATTACAGAGGAGACGAGAAAAGAACCGCAGACAAAGAAGGGGAAAATTCGTTTAGCAATGGAAAATAAATTGAAGGAAAGTAATATACCATCGTTCATTTGCCTGATTTATATGGACCGAATGCAGAGAATACAATACTCTATGAAACGTTAAAAAACGTTGCGCAAGGTAAAAAAGCTAATTTTGTAGGAAATATGCAGGTGAAAAGGGAATTCCTTTATACAGTTGATGGAGCAAAGGCTATGGTTGAGTTTGCTTTACGAGATAACACATATAATCAGAATTGGAACGTGCCAGCTGTTCATACAATTACAGGGGAAGAACTAGTAAAAATTTTACGTGACATCACAGGCTACAAAAAAGGTATTCGTACAGTCTCTAAAGGGATGATTCGTCTTATCGGAATATTTTCTCCTTCTATGAAAGAAGTGGTTGAAATATTGTATGCAACAGAAAAACCGGTCATTTTAAGCGGGGAAAAATACGAAAAGGAAATAGGCACGTTACCACGTACTTCATATAGAGTAGGGCTAGAAGAAAAGATTATATGGATGAACAAGAGGGCATTAAAATAGAAGTACTTTTAAAAATCATAACAAAAATCCGCATAGACTTCTGTTGGGAGAAACTTACCCACAAAAAGTATAGCGGATTTTTGTGATCAGAAAGAAGAATATTATTGCTTAGTTTTTCTTATAACTGAAATTTTTGAATGATATTGCGAAGTTGCTGTGCCATCTCAGCTAAATTATTGGACGACGCAGTAATCTCTTCAATACTTGCTGATTGTTCTTCAGAAGCAGCTGCTACATTTTGAATGTTTCCAGATGCTTGAACGGCTACTACACCAACCTCCTCTACAGAAATGGCAATGCTATTAACGCCTTCGTTCATTGTAGTAATGATGTTATTAACTTGATCCATTTCTTGAGTGAGTTCAGTAATATGTGCATTGATTTCTTTAAAAGCTTCACCTGATGCATTAAAAGTAGTAGAGCTTTCAGCCAGATTATTACTGCTTATTGCCATTGATTTTACGGCTTGGGCAGACTCTTCCTTAATCGTTTCAATACGTGTTCGAATACTATTTGTCGCTGCTAACGATTGGTCTGCGAGTTTGCGAACTTCATCAGCTACAACCGCGAAGCCTTTACCATGCTCACCAGCACGAGCCGCTTCAATCGATGCATTTAAAGCAAGTAAATTTGTTTGATCAGTAATTTCATTAATTAATGTCACGATGTCACCGATCTCATTTGTGTATGTGCTTAAACGTTCCACAACTACCGAAGTTTCTTGAATTGCATCAGATGTTACAGCCATCTTTTCAGTAGCATTTTGAATCGTCGAATTACCTTTCTCTGAAATAGAAGATGCACTAAATGCCCTAGTAGTGACATCATTAACGCTCGTTACAACTTCTGACATCTTTGTAGAGATTGTTGTAATATGATGTTCTACTTCTTCAATAGAGGAAGTTTGTTTTTCTGATCCCGCAGCTACTTCTTGCATAGAAGAAGTAATTTGTTGAATAGATGCACTTGTTTGCTCAGAGCTTGCTGTTAACTCTTCAGACATAGCAGCTACTTGCTCAGCATTTTCAGCAATTTGCTGAATAAGCGAGCGTAAGTCTGCAGTCATATTTTCAATGCCTTCAGAAAGCTGTGCAATTTCATGAGAACCCTGAATATGAAGTGGTTCCACGGCTAAGTCTCCTTTTGCCACTTTACTAACATAACCAGTCATATTTTTAATTGGTTTTATTATGCCTTTACTAATGATATAAGCCACGATAACACCAAATATCACAAAAATTAAGGTCATAACGATACAAATCCAAATAGCCTGTGTTTGAAGTTTAGAAATGAAGGCAGCGTCCATATCTATACCAAAAAGCATATCAGTATCTTTAAATGGTATAAAAATCGATTTATGAATACCGTATTCATCTTTATAAATTCCACTAAATTTAACGGTTTCAGAATCTAACGCTTCACGCATTTCTTTACTAAAAACATAGTCCTCTTGTTGATTATCTTCATTGCTTAATGCAACAATATGTTCCTTACCATTTGCACGTGAAAGGACGTAGGCATTTTCAATATTAAACTTTTTAAGTGTTTCATTTAATTGATTTAATAGTTCTTCATTTTTATCCTTATCACCGTCATCTGCAGCTTTGACGTCGTTTATGTCTATATCTTCAAAAATAGTTTTAGAAATAACATCTAAAGATGACTCAAATTGTGTAATAACGAAATTATTGATAATTTGATTAGACGCAATAAATAATACGACGCTAAATAAAATTGAAATAATAGTAATTGGAATAGTAAAGCTAGCAATATATTTATAGAGTAAAGAACTCTTTAGCTTAGTTACTATATTCAACTTTAGCATCCTCCAAAACTTTCAACTTTTGTTGTAAGAAATGAATCATATCACCAATATGCTCCGTCTCAGTATAAGGAGAAATAGAGAAGAATTTTGCAGCAGCGACTGGCATTTGTTGTTTTGTATCACTAGTGATAACAGTACAAACTCGTGTTGTATCACCGAAAAATACTTCGTCGCGACCTTCACCAATAATTTCAAATAAAGAAGCGTTAATTCCATTAATATACTCAATCTGATCTTGTGTATAGCTACCAGACTGTTCAGATTTCCAATTAAAGCCTTCAGGATACATACGGAATGCTGTGACTGGTCCGATATTAGATTCATTTACTACTTGTAACATAGGCGTTTTTTCCGCTAATTGCGCACGGAACGCTAAATTCACACGTACATAATTCGCTAATATTTGTTGGTAGCCTTCTTTACCAAAGGCCTGTAATGCAGCGTAAATAGCAATTGAACTACCCATACGAGAGCACTCTAATGTATAGCCTGTGTGATAAGAACCATAGCCTCGATTGCCTACATAAGGTGTGTCGAAGTCCTCAATATCTAACAGCTGTAAATGTTTCCCTTCTTTAATTAAGAATAAGCTAGTCAAATAAGGTGTTTGACCAAGCTTTTGGAAGTCAAAGCAAAGGCTATCAGCAATAGGCAGATATTGCATACGTTCTTTAATTTGTTCTAATCCTTGTAAAACATCAGACTCGAACTGAAGTGGATTTGCCTTAAAATCATAATCATTGAAAAAGGCATAAAAACCACCTAAAGCTGAATCAGCATGAATATGTATTGGTTTTAAGGAATATTTTTGCTCAAGGTTAGTTGTAACGTTTTTGATAGCTTGTACATCATCGATGGCAAATTGATCTGTAGCACCAGTTGTAGCAACTACATACACTGGGATGCCACCGTTTTCTATAACCTCCGTCATACGAGCTTGTAAGTCTTCAATATCCATTGAATGATCTTTTCCAGCTTTAACACGAATTAAATGTTTACTACCGATGCCCACTGCTTCAATTGATTTTAATAAGCTGTAATGCGCATTTTCTGAAGCGAAGCAATATAAATTATTTGGTACGCCATCTTCCTTTGCGTTAGGGAATTGTTTAGCGATAGCAAGACGTAGACCACTGAAAACAGCCCCTTGTCCTCCCCATGTTGTGTAGCCAAAGCTTTGCGTATAGTCGTAGCCAACTAACTTCGACATCATTGCTACAACCTTTACCTCACATTCTGCGGCAGCTGGTCCGTATACATCCCATAGATTGTTACCGTTAAGTAAGGCACTTGTAAATTGACCTAAAATACCAGGAATGCTGGCCATTGGTAAAACATTTGTTACAAAGTTGCGTGTATGGTAAGGATGTCCTTGCATCAATTGTGTTAATCCATCCACAACCTGATCAAGTCCTACACCTGAAGTTGGTACTTGATTATCTTGCATTAGCTCTTTATAGAAATTGTCAGAACGCTCTTTCATCGGTCCAAGAGTTGTTGTTTTTGGATTCTTTAACTCATCTAATGATGAAACAATTTTCTCTAACAGAGATAAAAAATTCTCTCTTTGTTCGATATTTCCGTCTTCGCTTTGGAATAATTGTTGGATTTTTTTCATATTCATCATCCTTTATAGTTCATATTTCCTCTATTTTTCATCTTGTGAAAATAGGTCGTTTTGCTAAAAATATAATAACATATTATAACAGAAAATGAATTTATATTTTCTTGAAAAATTAATTTTCGACATTTTTAAATAATCTAATTAATTGAAAAGGGAGGTTTGCTAATAGGATATTTGTACAAAGGTTGTATCGAAGAGGGTTTTTATGACAATAATGAGAGAATTATTGTAAAAATTAGTGATTGTTAAGCATTGTGGAGAAATAAATACTTAATGATAAATACTATGTCTTGAATAATTTTTGATTTAACAATAAAGTGAAAGTTTTAATACTTTATGACTATTGGAGAGAGAACTACTTTAGTCAAAACAGAATCTGCATAGATGCAAATTCTGTTCTATGGTCGCTTTATTCGAATTATTGCAATAGCATTCTCCAAAATCACATAAAGTTTTTTCTTGTTCCGCATACCAATAATTTTTTCAACGATAAACCATACTATTTATTGAGGTGAAAAAATGTATAAATTGCTATCACATAATGATTTAGATGGCGTAGGTTGCGGAATTTTAGCCAAGCTAGCTTTTCATGATCACGTAAAAGTAAGATACAATTCAATTGCGTCGCTTGACCGAGAGATTGAGTACTTTTTAGACAATAACCAGCAAGATACTTTTTTATTTATTACCGATTTATCTCCGAATGAGAAAAATGAAAAAAGATTGAATGATTTTTATAACGCAACTGGCAATGTTCAACTGCTTGATCATCATAAAACGGCTCACCATTTGAACGAGTATGAATGGGGTAAAGTATTAGTAGAAGATGAAAACGGATATTTAACATCAGCAACGTCCTTATTTTATCAGTATCTTATCACACAGGGGTTAATAGAAAAAACGAATTCCATCACAGAATTTGTAGAGTTAGTTAGACAATACGATACATGGGAATGGGAAAAGAATGAAAATCACCAAGCACATCGATTAAATACTCTCTTTTATTTAGTTTCCATCGAGGAATTTGAAGAAAAAATGCTTGAACGTTTAAAATCAAGTGAGCAATTTGACTTTGATGAATTTGAAAAGAAAATTTTAAACATGGAAGAAGAGAAAATAAAACGTTACATCCGCCGGAAAAAAAGGGAACTCGTGCAAACAGCTATGGGAGAGTTCTTTACAGGTGTGGTTTATGCAGAATCTTATCATTCCGAGCTTGGTAATGAATTAGGAAAAGAAAATGCACACCTTGATTTTATAGCTATCTTAAATATGGGAGGCAAAAAGATTTCCTTTCGAACGATTCATGATCATATAGATGTTTCGGCAATTGCAGGAGAATTTGGAGGAGGGGGCCATCAAAAAGCGGCTGGTTGTTCTTTAACAGATGAAGCTTATCAGCAGTACGTGGCACAAACATTTCATATAGAACCAATACCAGAGGATGCGAAACGAAATCGCTATAATTTAAGGTTTTCTTCTTTTGGGACATTGTATAAAAACCTCAAGGGAGAAATTTTCCTCCTATATTCAATAAGTGATTTTGATTGGGTAATTGAAAAAAATAAACTTCCTTTAGATCAAATCTTTACAAGCTTTTATGAAGCGGAATGGTTTTTAAAAAGAAATTATCAAGCATGGTTAGTGAAAGATGAGGTATTTGTAGAGTATTTAATGGAAGAGGCTAAAAAGATTCGACAGCAAGAATAAGGGATATAGATTATTCCTTTCATAGTGTTATTGTATGAATGAAATGATTAAGATGTCAGACAAAGCATGTTGAAAAATAAAATGGTCAAGGAAATCTTTGTGGTTGTTGCAATACTTTAAATGAGGGTAATTTCTGTTTCAGACCATACTTTCATGTGAGCAAGCGTCAAACCGATTTCTTTGCTTGCGTTGTTGCTTTCGCACAGACAAAAGCATGTTATTGCTGACGCTTCGCTTTCGCGCAAAAATACATCTTGTTGAAGTTTTGTTTTATCACTAGTGACATTTTTGCCAAAGAGTCAACACATTAAAGGAATATAAATTATTCCTTTAGATACATAGTGAAATCCGTCACACCTTGACATTGTTAGAGGTTATATAATGTTCAACTGAAAACTACAATAAATAAAAAGCATTTGTGTAGACATACTTTCTTAGAATGAGGTGTACATGATGTCCAATGATTTGATTATCGAGGGCCAGCCTAAGGAAAATCGAGGACGTAAAGCATGGTTTATTGTAGTATTGCTTTTATTGGTAGTTACTTGTGTATTTGTTTTTTATTTTTTGTTTAATAAGGAATTGAATTTCGAAGCCTACAAAACAGTTGTTGGTAAAACTACTGAAAATAAACTCGGACGTTTAACATTAAATGAAATAATAATTGACGATAATCAGATCTTATTGAATGCTACCTTTAAGCCAGTAAAGGATGTAAATTTCAATGATCAAATTTATCTCTTTCCACAGGTTTTTGTGAATGGGAAAGAATTCACGGTTAGAAATGGAGGACAGTCCATCGCACAATCCGATAAAACTTTTACTATCTATAGTAGTGTGAAATTGAGTGAACTACCAAAGGCTAAAGTATTAAATTTAGATATTCGCTATAACGACTGGAACGGAGAAAAAAAGATTGAAGAGCCGTGGGAATTTCAAGTGGAAGCTTCACAAAAGCAACTACAAGAAGATAGGAAGACTTTCCCTGTTGCGAAAAAAGTGAAGCTATTAGATGGTCAAGAGATAACGATCGAGAAGGTTATTTCTACACCAATATCAACAACGATTTACTTTCATTCTGAGAATAGCCTTTTAAAGGAAGCGATACATTTTAAAATCCAATCAGCATCAGGGGAATCTTGGGACTTTAACACTACGTATCCTTTAAACGAAGATTATACGAAGTGGGGTGTTCGCCTCGATACAGTATATTTAACGGGGAAGGGCTATGAGCTAATTCCTGTTGCTGTAGATGGAAGTGAACTCGGTTCTGCTGTTAAGATTAGGGAAAAATAACTATCCTTGATTAACCGTAATTGTATTAAAAACTTTCAGGCGTGTTGATTAGGAAAAAATAGGTTTACTATTGAGCGATAAGAGGGTTTTTTTGTTGCTGCTTTGCCAATAAATCCCTATTTTAACTGATTGTAGCCCTTAGCAGAAATCAGAGCCTTTTAATTAATATGGATAATTGACATACCTGAAAAAATTTACAATATCTTAATCCAAGAGGAGGATTACCCCGCGTAATATAAATATAGATGATATGGAAAGTAGTTGAAGATATTGCGTAGGTTATGGGAAATTTTTTTAGTTTCGCTTAAATTAGGTTGTACATCCTTTGGGGGTCCCACTGCACATTTAGGGTATTTTCAAAATGAATATGTTCAAAAGCGTAAATGGTTATCTGATCATGACTACAGTCAGCTTGTTGCACTCAGTCAATTTTTACCCGGACCAGCATCGAGCCAGGTAGGGATGAGTATCGGCTTATTAAGAGGCGGGATTTTTGGTAGTATTGTGTCATTTCTTGGTTTTACATTACCGTCAGTTTTGCTGCTTATGGCATTTGCCTATTTTTCTACACGGACTGAGTTGGAGATGGGTTGGGTTCACGGCTTAAAATTAGTAGCGGTTGCGATTGTTGCACAAGCTATTTTTGATATGTCAAAAAAATTAATCCTTAGTATTCGCCATTTTATAATCGCTTTGTTAGCACTTGTAGTAGTGCTTTTATGGATGCATCCACTTGCACAGGTAACTGCTATTTTCGTTGCTTCTGTCATAGGCTATCAATTTTTTAAGAAAACCGCTGAAAGGGATGGCTTAAAAGAAGCGGTTATACCTCTTTCAAAAACGACTGGTGCATGTTTTTTAGCGCTTTTTGTCATATTGCTTGTTGGTTTACCAGTTGTTAGCCTATTTATTCAATATGATTGGTTTACGTTAATTGAAAAGTTTTATCTATCAGGTGCATTAGTGTTTGGTGGAGGTCATGTCGTGTTGCCTTTACTAGAGGCACAGTTTGTTCAAAGTGGATTAATGAGTTCCTCGGATTTTTTAGCAGGCTACGGAATGACACAGGCGGTCCCTGGCCCATTATTTACGTTTGCCTCCTATATAGGTATGGTCATTGCTGGAGTACCAGGGGCCATCATAGCAACAGTAGCCATTTTTTTACCGGCATTTTTACTAATAGTGGGGGCAATGCCTTTTTGGCTTGCACTTAACCGTATCGCTGGATTAAGAGGGGCGATGGCTGGAGCAAATGCTGCGGTTGTTGGGATTTTAGCTGCTGCTTTTATTCATCCTATAGTAACGCAAACTATTCAAGATGGAACAGACATACTTATAGCTTCAGTATTTTTATTGCTTTTAATACGCTGGAGCATTCCACCTTATTTACTTGTGCTAATAGGTGTTGTAGTAGGCGTTATTTTTAACTAAGCTCAATGTAATTATAATTGCATCGAATAGCTTACTTCCGTAAAGGCTCAACGTCGAGATACTAGTGCACGAGTGCTTGCCATTGAAATTGTGAATCAGTCTCAAGCATTAGATTTTTATTATACTATCAAAACACTTTGATAGTAGTAACTTATTGCCAACGAACATAAAAGCGTATTCGACCTTAACAATCGAATACGCTTTTTCATTTGAAAAAAATTATTAATTTTAAAGGAATACATAGCCGAAAAATTTAGTGACCCTGGCGTAATTGGGCTATCGCTTCGTTAAACTTGTGCATTTAAATCTATGTTACGTTATTTAGTGTAATTTCCTCGACGGTTATAGTTATGCTGATTAAAATATCAAGTTCATATTTACTCTTTAGTAACGAGTTAAACTTAACTCCTATCAGCTGGTATCCAAACACCCGTTGATAGTAGTTAAGCCTCCGGCGGATGTCACGGAATCGGAAAGGAGTTCACAAAGGATGTTAGCCTAATATCATCGCATCCATGCGATAACGGCTAACTGACCTGCATCGGTAAAAACGCCACGTCCTGTGGCATTACCGAAATGACCGACATCGTGTAGGCCCTCGTGTAGGCCTAAGCACAAAGCCGATTCCGGACGCAATTATGCCGAGGCATAATTGATTCGTCATTCTAAATGGTTTGATTCATAGCGTTCTCTTGAGTGTTTGTTTATAATGAGGAAATGGAAAAAGACTTAACGAGAAAGAAGGGATAGCTATGGCACGAGGTGTTTACATTCATATTCCTTTTTGTCATCAAATTTGTAACTATTGCGATTTCAATAAATTTTATTTTAAAAATCAACCTGTGGATGAATATATAGAAGCGCTAGGCAAGGAGATGGAGCTTGCTACAAAAAAATATCCCGAGAGCTTTAAACAAATCGAAACGATATTTCTTGGAGGCGGAACACCAACAGCCTTATCGCCTCAACAATTAGTGAAACTTCTTGAGCTTATTCGTACGTATATTCCGATGAGCAGTGTGACAGAATTTACATCAGAGGCCAATCCGGACGAGCTGTCAGAGGCAAAAATGCGGGCATTGTTTGATGGTGGTGTAAATCGCTTAAGTATGGGTGTGCAATCTTTTGATCAAGAGTTGTTAAAGAAAATTGGTCGTACACATAGCAACAAGCACGTCTATGAAACAATTGCTTTGGCTAAAAAGGTTGGTTTCAGAAATATTAGTCTAGATTTAATGTATGGTTTGCCGGGGCAGACGATGGCTCAATGGAAGGATACCTTAGAAAAAGCATTTGCACTTGATTTACCACATTTTTCAGCGTATTCACTAATCGTGGAGCCAAAAACGATTTTTTATAATCAATACACAAAAGGGAAGCTACATTTACCGACTGAAGATCTTGAAGCGGATATGTATGATGTGCTGATGAACCAGATGGAGGCACATGGACTTCAACAATACGAAATTAGCAATTTTGCACAAGCTGGTTTCAGTTCTAAACATAACAAAATTTACTGGGAAAACGATGAGTATGCAGGCTTTGGTGCTGGTGCCCATGGATATCTAGCTGGTGTGCGTTATTCAAATCATGGACCGTTGAAAAAGTATATGGAGACAGTGAATGCAGGGGAACTACCAATTGTGTATGAACATGTTGTAACAGAGAATGAGAAACGAGAAGAACAAATGTTTTTAGGTCTGCGTAAAATAGAAGGAATTACACACACTATATATGAAGAAAAATTTAAGGAATCGATGCATGTGCGTTACCGACATGTCATTGAAAAACTAGTTTCAGAAGGTCTTTTGGAAGATGATCCAAAAGGAATTCGTCTTACGCGAAAAGGTCGTTTTGTAGGTAATGAAGTATTTCAACAATTTTTACTAGAAGATTGAGCGATATCGTTGACATAAAATGTGGGATTTGATAACTTATTAATAGTATTAGCACTCCTCTTGATTGAGTGCTAACAGAGGTGATAATCATGCTAACAAATCGGCAATTACAAATATTGCAAGCCATTGTAGACGACTTTATTATGTTTGCACAGCCGGTAGGTTCTCGCCAAATCTCCAAAAAGCAAGAGATTACATTTAGTCCAGCCACGATTCGAAATGAAATGGCGGATTTAGAGGAATTAGGCTTCTTAGAAAAAACGCACACTTCCTCTGGTCGAGTGCCTTCGGAAAAGGGTTATAGATTTTATGTAGATCATTTGTTGAACCCACAGGGCATTAATTCAAGGGACATTCAGCAAATCCAATCAATTTTCAACGAACGTTTAGTAGAAGTGGAGCATATTATCCGAAAGTCGGCCAATATTTTATCAGAGCTGACATCGTATACATCGATTCTTTTAGGACCTGATGTTCAAAGACATCGTGTTAAACGATTTTCAATTGTGCCACTCTCTAGCGATACAGCAGTAGCGATTATCGTAACGAATAACGGACATGTTGAAAATCGGATGTTTAATTTACCACCTAATTTTACCGCTTCTGAATTAGAGAAAATGGTTAATATCTTAAATGACCGCCTAGTTGGTGTGTCATTAGAGGATATTCATATAAAACTCGAAGCTGAAGTGCTAGCAGTATTACAGCAGAATGTTCGATCAGCGGATGATTTTGTTCACGCTCTCGTTACAGCGACGATGCATAATTCGGAAAGTAAAATTTACTATGGTGGTAAAACAAATATGTTCAACCAACCGGAATTCCACGATTTAAATAAAGTCCGTATGATTTTGGACTTAATGGAAACGACTAGCCAAGTGCAGTCGCTCTTCCATCCCAATGAATCGGGCATTCAAATTCGTATTGGCTCGGAAAATAAACAGTTAGAAATGGAAAACTGTAGTGTCATTACGACCACTTATTCTATTGGTGAAGACCAGCAGGGGGCTATCGCAATTATTGGTCCTACACGTATGGATTATAAACGTGTTGTTGCTTTACTAGACGTAATGCGAATGGATTTAACACTAGCCTTTACGAAGAATCGTAGTGATTGATAATGAGGAGGATTCAAGTGACGGAAACAACTGAAAACAAAGACCTTGTACAAGAAGAAAAGAATGTACAAGCTGAAAATGAAGTAGAAGTAGGACAAGAAACTGAATTAACAATCGAAGAACAGTACGAAGCAAAGCTAGCTGAGTTACAAGCAAAGCTAGCCGATGAGGAAAATCGTCATCTACGCTTACGTGCTGACTTCGATAATATACGTCGTCGCAGTCAACTTGAGCGTGAGGCTGCTGAAAAGTACCGTGCTCAGAGCTTACTCTCAGATTTATTGCCGGTCATCGATAATTTTGAGCGTGCTTTACAAGTTGAAGCGACTTCAGATGAAACTGCTTCTATCGTAAAAGGTATCGAAATGGTGTACCGCTCTTTACTAGAAGCAACTGAGAAGGAAGGCTTACAAATTATTAAAGCAGAAGGTGAGCAATTTGATCCGAATGTTCACCAAGCTGTCATGCAGGAGCAAGATAGTGAAAAAGAAACGGGTGTTGTCTTACGCGAGCTACAAAAAGGCTATATGTTAAAGGATCGTGTATTACGCCCAACAATGGTATCTGTAAACGAATAGTCATAGCACTATTTAGTCAATTACATTTAGTAGAAAACGCATCCTTTGCGTTTAATTAATAGGAGGAAATTTTAATGAGCAAAATTATTGGTATTGACTTAGGAACAACAAACTCTTGCGTTTCTGTACTTGAAGGTGGGGAACCGAAAGTAATTCCAAACCCAGAAGGAAACCGTACAACACCATCTGTTGTTGCATTTAAAAATGGTGAACGTCAAGTTGGTGAAGTAGCAAAACGTCAATCAGTAACAAACCCTAACACAATTATTTCTATTAAATCTAAAATGGGTACATCTGAAAAAGTTAAAGTGGAAGAAAATGAATATACTCCACAAGAAGTATCTGCAATGATTCTACAATACTTAAAAGGTTATGCGGAAGATTACTTAGGTGAAAAAGTAACAAAAGCGGTTATTACAGTACCTGCTTACTTCAATGACGCTCAACGTCAAGCTACAAAAGACGCTGGTAAAATCGCTGGTCTAGAAGTAGAGCGTATTATCAACGAACCAACAGCTGCTGCACTTGCTTATGGTTTAGACAAACAAGATCAAGATCAAAAAGTATTAGTATTTGACCTTGGTGGTGGTACATTTGACGTATCTATTCTTGAATTAGGTGACGGAGTATTTGAAGTATTAGCAACAGCTGGTGATAACAAACTAGGTGGGGACGATTTCGACGATGCTATCATCGAGTATCTTGTAGCAGAATTCAAAAAAGAAAATGGCATTGACCTTTCAAAAGATAAAATGGCTATGCAACGTCTAAAAGATGCAGCTGAAAAAGCGAAAAAAGATTTATCTGGTGTAACATCTACTCAAATTTCTTTACCATTCATCACTGCTGGTGAAGCGGGTCCATTACACTTAGAAATTTCTTTAACTCGTGCAAAATTTGACGAAATTACATTACCATTAGTAAACCGTACAGTAGGTCCAGTACGTCAAGCATTATCTGATGCAGGTCTATCAACATCTGAACTTGACCAAGTAATCTTAGTTGGTGGTTCTACTCGTATTCCAGCTGTACAAGAAGCTGTACGTAAAGAAACTAATAAAGAGCCACACCGCGGTGTAAACCCTGACGAAGTTGTAGCAATGGGTGCTGCTGTTCAAGGCGGCGTATTAACTGGTGATGTAAAAGACGTAGTTTTACTTGACGTAACTCCACTTTCATTAGGTATCGAAACTATGGGTGGCGTATTCACAAAATTAATTGACCGTAACACTACGATCCCAACATCTAAATCACAAGTATTCTCAACTGCAGCTGACAACCAACCAGCAGTAGATATTCACGTACTGCAAGGTGAACGTTCAATGGCAGCAGACAACAAAACATTAGGTCGCTTCCAATTATCGGATATTCCACCAGCACCACGTGGTGTACCACAAATCGAAGTAACTTTCGATATTGATAAAAATGGTATCGTATCTGTTAAAGCGAAAGACCTTGGTACTAACAAAGAACAAACAATCGTTATTCAGTCTGATTCTGGTTTATCAGAGGAAGAAATTGAACGTATGGTAAAAGATGCTGAAGCAAATGCTGATGCAGATTCTAAACGTAAAGAAGAAGCTGATCTTCGCAACGAAGCAGACCAATTAGTGTTCCAAGTTGACAAAACAATTGCTGACTTAGGCGAACAAATTTCAGAAGACGAGAAAAAATCTGTTGAAGATGCTCGTGATGAACTGAAAAAAGCATTAGAAGCTGGCGAATTAGAAGGCATTAAATCTGCTAAAGAAAAACTAGAAGGCGTATTACAGCCATTAGTAATGAAAGTATATGAACAAGCTGCAGCAGCTGCTCAAGCAGCTCAAGGTGGCGATGCAGGTGCAGATGCTGGCGCTGGTAAAAAAGACGATATCGTTGACGCTGACTTTGAAGAAGTAAAAGACGATAAATAATAGTAAGTAACACAGTTAAGTGAAGAAGCCAAAGACCGCTTGCGGCTTTGGCTTTTCTCTATATTATTAGGTATAACCTACAAACATTTAACTTCTTTCAGCAAGTGTGTTGGTAGCGAAAGCGAAGCGACAGGTACAGACGTTTCCCACCTCTATAGGTGGGAAGATGAATACGGGTTTAAGTTTCTTTTCAGCGGGTATCCAAACATCCGCTGACAGAAGTTAAAGCCTCCGGCGGATGTCACAGAAATCGGAAAGGAGTTCTTAAAGGATGTTAGCCTAAAATCATCGCATCCATGCGATAACGGCTAACTGACCTGCATCCTGCAGGCCTAAGCACAAAGCCGATTCCGGACGCAATTATGCCAAGGCATAATTGATTCGTTAAGTTGCATAGGCTAACTGCGAGAAAAGTGAAAAAACATATATGCAACATTTTTAATGAATATTTAACAATAAAAATAGAGGCAGTTTTTTTAACTGCATGATACAATAGATTTTATGCAAAAAGAGCGGAGTGTGAATCATGGATAAACGCGATTACTACGAGGTGCTTGGTTTAACGAAATCGGCTTCTAAAGATGAAATTAAAAAAGCCTACCGTAAATTATCAAAACAATACCATCCTGACCTTAATAAAGAGCCAGGTGCAGATGAAAAATTCAAAGAAATCGCTGAAGCTTATGAAGTATTAAGTGACGATCAAAAAAAGGCGCGCTATGATCAATTTGGTCACGAAGATCCAAATGCAGGCTTTGGTGGTGGCTTCGGAGGCGGCGGCTTTGGCGGCTTCGAGGATATTTTCAGTTCGTTCTTTGGTGGTGGCGGTCGCCGACAAGACCCGAATGCACCACGCAAAGGTGATGACTTACAATATCGTATGAATATTAAATTTGAGGAAGCGATTTTCGGGAAAGAAACAGAAATCGAAATTCCTAAAGATGAAGTATGTGATACTTGCCACGGTTCTGGTGCAAAACCAGGAACTAACCCTGAAACATGTTCAACATGTAAAGGTGCTGGTCAAGTGAATCAGGCAGTGGATACACCATTCGGCCGTATGATGAATCGTCGTGCTTGTTCGACATGTCAAGGTACAGGTAAAATCATTAAAGAAAAATGTTCATCTTGTCGTGGCGAAGGAAAAGTTCAACAACGTAAGAAAATCAAAGTAACAATCCCAGCAGGTGTTGATGATGGTCAGCAAATTCGTGTGTCTGGTCAAGGTGAACCAGGTATAAATGGAGGGCCAGCAGGAGATTTATATATTATGTTCCGCGTTCAAGGACACCAAGAGTTTGAACGTGATGGCGATGATATTTATTACGAACTGAGACTGACATTCCCTCAAGCAGCTCTTGGTGATGAAATTGAAGTTCCGACTGTTCACGGGAAAGTAAAATTACGAATTCCAGCAGGGACACAGTCAGGTGCACAATTCCGTCTAAAAGACAAAGGTGTCAAAAATGTACATGGCTATGGCACAGGGAATCAATATGTAACAGTAAAAGTTGTAACGCCAGAAAAGTTAACAGAAAGACAAAAACAAATACTACGTGAATTTGCGGAAATTAGTGGCGATATTCCTGAAGAACAAGGAAGCTCACTTTTCGATAAATTTAAGAAAAAATTCCAAGGTGAATAATTAGAGGAGCTGAAGAGCTACGTGAAGTGGTCAGAATTATCCATTCATACAAAAAATGAAGCGGTAGAAGCAATTTCAAATATTTTGCATGAAGCTGGGGCAAGTGGTGTTGTTATAGAGGATTCTGCTGAATTTGCTAAGCCACGTGAAGATCAATATGGTGAGATTTATGCACTAAATGAAGCGGATTTTCCGAAAGATGGTGTTATTGTTAAGGCCTACTTATCAGAATCTAGTTTTTTAAACGAAACAGTCGAAGAAATTAAAGCGGCTATAACAAATCTAACGAACTTCAATATCGATATTGGTGAAAATGTTGTATCGATTGTGGAAGTAAACGAAGAAGACTGGGCAACAGCGTGGAAGCAATACTATCATCCTGTAAAAATTTCTGAACGCTTTACAATCGTACCAACATGGGAAGAATATGCACCAGTATCAACAGATGAATTAATAATTGAATTAGATCCTGGTATGGCCTTTGGTACGGGAACACACCCAACAACTGTTATGTGCTTACAAGGGCTTGAGAAGGTTGTAAAAGAGGGAGATACGGTTATCGATATCGGAACAGGGTCAGGTGTTCTATCAATTGGTGCAGCCTTATTAGGAGCTAAAAACGTACACGCGCTTGATTTAGATGAAGTAGCTGTACGTTCAGCGCAAGAAAATATTGTGTTAAACAAAGTTGATGATAAAGTATCTGTATTCCATGGGAACTTACTGGATACAGTAAAGGAACCTGCAGATGTCGTTGTAGCCAATATTTTGGCTGAAATTATTATGTCCTTTACTGACGATGCATTTTCAATTGTTAAACCGGGCGGATTATATGTCACTTCAGGCATCATCGGCGCAAAACGTGATGATGTAAAAGCAACACTAGAAGCTTCAGGCTTTGTGATCGAAGAAGTATTACTAATGGAAGATTGGGTAGCTATCATTGCCCGTCGTCCACAATAAATTGACTGAGGAAGCGCCAAATCGTGAGCCGAGTGCTTGTGATTTGGCGTTTTCTCTTCTTGTTATAAAGGAGTGTTTAACATGCAGCGTTATTTTATTGAGACGACCATAGAGGAAGCGCGTATTAGCGGAGAAGACGCACGACATATTGAACGAGTAATGCGTATGAAAGAGGGCGACAAAATCGTGGTAGTTGCACAAAATATCGCCCATATTTGTACAATTACTGCCTTTGAAGAAGAAGAGGTACTTGTCCAATCTATAGGACAGACGATTCCTTCTCCTGAGTTACCTGTTCATGTAACCGTGGCATGTGGTTTGCCCAAGGGCGATAAACTAGAGCTTATTACACAAAAGGCAACAGAGCTTGGAATGTTTGCCCTACTGCCATTTGAAGCTGAGCGTTCTATCGTTAAATGGGATAAAAAGAAGGGCGTAAAAAAGCAAGAACGTTTGCAAAAAATTGCAAAAGAAGCAGCTGAACAATCACATCGTACACAGATCCCTGAAATTTATGAACCAATCTCTTTTAAACAGCTAGTAGAACAAATGGGCAATTTCGACGCAGTTTTTATAGCAGATGAAGAGGATGCAAAAGCAGAACTACGTACAAGGTTTGCGGAGAAGCTAAAAAACGTGCATGAGAAGAAGTCGAAATCAATTCTTATTATCTTCGGTCCAGAAGGTGGCATAGCAAGAAAAGAAGCGGATGCTCTGCTTCAAGCTGGTGCCCAAACGATGTCTTTAGGACCCAGAATATTACGAGCAGAAACAGCGCCGCTTTATGCACTGTCTGCAATATCTTATGAATTTGAATGAGATAGCTTTTAAACTTGTCAAATGAGGCTCTTCACACACTTAGCTGTGCAAGAGTAAACGTCAGTATAATTGAGTATAAATGCAGTCGTGACAAGCTTTGAAGAGATAGAAATCACCATAATACTGCTGATATTAGTAATCCTAATAAAAAGAGCCGATTCAAAAATAAAACTTGAATCGGCTCTTTTTCATTGTAATACAAAAAACTAGTTAGAATAGGATCAATTAATAACAAGTGTAATTAGTGAATGTTGAATAGATTCAAATCTTCATTAATTGCTACAGGCTTATATACCATTTCTTTTCCTGAATTATCTAATATTCGTTTAATTGAAATAGGTAAAATACCAATTACAATTTCAATATTAGCTTTGTGTATAGGTTTTGGATTCGGTATTTTACACTACGAGAAAATAAATAAAAGCATAAAATGGGAAAAGGTAAGTCCCAGTGATCAGGCAAGGACCAAGTATTGGAAAACTTTAAAACAGAAGTTAAAAATTATTATAATTGATAGTAACAATTAGACCAGGTGCCGACAACGGTGAGTACCTGGCATTTTGTGTTCATTTTTATCTCTCAGCTCAAAAATCCTTTTTTAAAAATAAAAAACTAGTATACACGTCTATTCATAGATTCAATTGCTGCATATTCTGGTATGGAGAGCTCTCAAAAAATACAAAATGAAATGAGGAGATTTTTTTTGAATAATCAATCAAATAATCAATCAAATGATCAAATCCAACCTTGCCCAGTAACATCAACTGAACAAATACCATTAACTAGTGAAGTTACTCGAGTAGTCGCTACACCAGTTGTGCGTCCAATTATTAAAGTACCAGTTGTACTTGCAGAACCAACACTTCAAATAGTTGTGGAGTCGGATATTACGCTTACTCCTGCAGCAACTGAAATCAAAAGAGTGAAAAAAAATGTATTCCTAAATCAGATTAAACTAGTACCGGTTAGATTTGCACGTATTGATAACAGTGACTTTTTTAGAGTAACAAGGGCTAAATTATTTGTAGCAGGGCATATTCGCAAAAATATAGAGTATGCTGCAGCAGAATGTAATGGGGCACTTCGAGATAGAATTGCCGATGTTCCGTTTTCGGGTTTTGCAGACCTTACTTTCCCAGAAACTCCTGGGGGCCCTACTCCAATCTTAGGAATTTCCGAGTTTGCCGAAGTAAACTTCCTTAATGAAAAAACTCAAATGGATGCTCGATTGGATAAGGCATTCTTCCAAAATCTTGTTAAATACAATGAACAACCATTTGGCGAGTTAGTAGCTGCAAACTTCTTTGAACTTGATTTTTCACCAGTTATGGCAAGACCTGAAGGTACTTTCTGCACATTGCGTGAAAAAATTGTACTAGATCTTACTGTGAAAGTAGTGCAAGTTCAACAAGTCCGCCTTGATGCTGGTGGTTCTGTAATAACTCCTAATCTTTCAGGATTGACTCCACCAGTTAATGAGTCTCCTTCTAATCCTTGTTAAATCTTTAGTTTTATAGAGGAGCAACGGAGATAAAAAAGGGCATTTCAAGGGGCCCTGAAAAAAATTCAATATTTAACTTGGTAGTTGAAAGCTCGGTTGAATCGAACTTTCAACTGCCTTTTTTGTTATAGATAACGATTAGAATTCACTTACACGTTGCCTTATTATAATATTCTTATATGGAAAATCTTACTAATAATTTCTCTTCTTTCGATGACTGATTTTTGGAGTAATGCACAATTTTTTACTATGTCAGCGCCTCTCAATTGTTACTAAGATTTGGAATGCTCTGTGACAAAAGTAAAAGTAAAGCATAAAATGGTTTTAATGATAAGTGCAACACTTAGTTCAAAATAAAAGTAGCTTATAATTTTGTTGTTTAAATTGTACTTGCTGACATTCGTAATATGGGCATCTTTATGAGCTAAACACATCTACATATCTCCGGGTAAAAATAGAAAAGTGCTTGTTTTTAGGCATTAGTAAAAGCAATAAAAATGGGTTATTACGTGAGTTTTTCTTGAAGAAAACGAATTTTGATCATGTTTCCTAGAAGAACTCAAAAGTCTAAACGAAAAATCGATCAAGAAGATGTCTTAGTTGAAAAAAAGCGTAGGAATATTTTAAGAATTAACTGTTGCACTTTATTTCTTAAAACTTTATTACGAGGAGTGAATTAATGAAAACTCCATGGATTAACTATAGTGAGATGAAGGGAATTTCTTCTAAGCAAAAAGTTTTCATCATTTGTAAGAGTCAAATTAAGCCTCCAAAAAGACAAGATTATACATCTGAACCTAATTCTACATGTGAAATGTTAAATTCTCCTGATTCCGATTTTGTAAATGATCTCCTTGATATAGAAAAAGAAGATAAAAGCAGCCTTGTAGAGGGAGCGAATCTTGCAGTACATCTAGATTCCACTCGTGAACTGCTCATTGCTTCTGAAAATAAAATTGAGGATGGAATGAATGATCTCCTTAAAACAGAAGAGGTAGGTGAAACGGATCCTGTAGAAGAACAGGATCTAGCAACACATCTAGATTCCAATCGTGAACTGCTCTTTACTTCTGAAATTAAAATTGAGGATGAAATGAATAATTCCCTTGAAAAAGAAGAGGCAGAAGGAACGAATTTTATAGAAGAACAGGAACTAGCAACACATCTAGATTCCAATCGTGAACTGCTCTTTACTTCTGAAATTAAAATTGAGGATGAAATGAATAATTCCCTTGAAAAAGAAGAGGCAGAAGGAACGAATTTTATAGAAGAACAGGAACTAGCAACACATCTAGATTCCAATCGTGAACTGCTCTTTACTTCTGAAATTAAAATTGAGGATGAAATGAATAATCTCCTTGAAAAAGAAGAGGCAGAAGGAACGAATTATATAGAAGAACAGGAACTAGCAACAACACATCTAGATTCCAATCGTGAACTGCTCTTTACTTCTGAAGTTAAAATTGAGGATGAAATGAATAATCTCCTTGAAACAGAAGAAGCAGAAGGAACGAATTATATAGAAGAACAGGATCTAGCAACACATCTAGATTCCAATCGTGAACTGCTCATTGCTTCTGGAATTAAAATTGAGGATGAAATGAATAATCTCCTTGAAACAGAAGAGGCAGAAGGAACGAATTTTATAGAAGAACAGGAACTAGCAACACATCTTCATTCAAATCGTGAACTGCTCTTTACTTCTGAAAATAAAATTGAGGATGAAATGAATAATCTCCTTGAAAAAGAAGAGGCAGAAGGAACGAATTCTATAGAAGAACAGGATCTAGCAACACATCTTCATTCAAATCGTGAACTGCTCTTTACTTCTGAAAATAAAATTGAGGATGGAATGAATGATCTCCTTAAAACAGAAGAGGTAGGTGAAACGGATCCTGTAGAAGAACAGGATCTAGCAACACATCTAGATTCCAATCGTGAACTGCTCTTTACTTCTGAAATTAAAATTGAGGATGAAATGAATAATTCCCTTGAAAAAGAAGAGGCAGAAGGAACGAATTTTATAGAAGAACAGGAACTAGCAACACATCTTCATTCAAATCGTGAACTGCTCTTTACTTCTGAAAATAAAATTGAGGATGAAATGAATAATCTCCTTGAAAAAGAAGAGGCAGAAGGAACGAATTATATAGAAGAACAGGATCTAGCAACACATCTTCATTCAAATCGTGAACTGCTCTTTACTTCTGAAAATAAAATTGAGGATGGAATGAATGATCTCCTTAAAACAGAAGAGGTAGGTGAAACGGATCCTGTAGAAGAACAGGATCTAGCAACACATCTAGATTCCAATCGTGAACTGCTCTTTACTTCTGAAATTAAAATTGAGGATGAAATGAATAATTCCCTTGAAAAAGAAGAGGCAGAAGGAACGAATTCTATAGAAGAACAGGAACTAGCAACACATCTAGATTCCAATCGTGAACTGCTCTTTACCTCTGAAATTAAAATTGAGGATGAAATGAATAATCCCCTTGAAAAAGAAGAGGCAGAAGGAACGAATTCTATAGAAGAACAGGATCTAGCAACAACACATCTAGATTCCAATCGTGAACTGCTCTTTACTTCTGAAGTTAAAATTGAGGATGAAATGAATAATCTCCTTGAAACAGAAGAAGCAGAAGGAACGAATTCTATAGAAGAACAGGATCTAGCAACACATCTAGATTCCAATCGTGAACTGCTCATTGCTTCTAAAATTGAAATTGAGGATGAAATGAATAATCTCCTTGAAACAGAAGAGGCAGAAGGAACGAATCCTATGGAAGAACAAGATTTTGCAGCTCAACCAGACTCTAATCGTGAATTTATAAGTTTTTCTGAAACCGCTGGTGAGGATAAAATTATGAGTCTTACAGATACAGAAGATCTGGAGAAAACCAATCCTGCAGGTCATGTCAGTGCATTTCCCGATTCAATACAAGGAAAAGTATGTTCTCTAACCAAAAAAATCCTAATTTCTACTCACGTTGAAATTGATGATTTTCTCCATGCTCCTATCTGTGGTGAGATAGCTAAAAATACATTTGAATTTTTTGATCAAAACAATCACCTTTCTCCTCAATTTGAAACCAAACTAATTAATACTACGATGGATTATCCTGAACAGCCTAATTGTCGTTTGGTTCGTTCTAAAATAAATGAAAGTATATTTTTAATGAAAAATGATACTTTTGATAACAATAATCAGAAGAATAATCCGTTTAAATCAGTTGCAGTTCCCTTACATAATACACAATCAATTAAAAAAGGAGAGACACATAATCACTCTTGTACTTCAGATGATTTTATGAATATTAGAGTTCCAGTTGTAGTAGGAGAGTACAAAATTGAAATATGCCTAGAAGAATATTTTGTATTTGACAATGGAATTGCGGGAGTTAAAGACATCTCGAATGAGATAGTATTAACCAATAGTAGATTTGTACCTAATCAGTTTTCTCAAACATTAGGTAATGGGACTTGTACAGCGTTAAAGGGAAATTTAATTATTGAAGGATTTATAAATCAAAATATTGAGTATACGGCATATCACACAATGAATACGGTACCTACACAACATGAGTCATTAGTTCAATCAAATCAATTGTGCCAAAACATAGTATTAGAATTAATTATTCATATGCTACAAATACAGCAAATTCGAGTGTTGAGGGTCTAGAGGATAATTGAAACTTATTGTTCACGTCAAAAATCTTTTTTTTAACTTCTTTCAGCAAATGCCTTTTGTAGCGACAGATACAATTCTGCCGAGGCATAATTGATTATCAGTTGAATAACTAGTATATACGTCTATGCATATAGCTAATTACTACATATTCTAGAAATATAGAGAGCGCTCTCTAATACTAAAAAAAATGAAAAGAGGAATCTGTTTGAGTGATCAATTAGAAAATCAATGCCTTCCTTGTCCAGTGACATCGACTGAACAAATACCATTAGCTAGTGAAGTTACTCCAATACACGCTACACCAGTTACGGGTCCAATTATTAAAGTACCAGTTGTACTTGCAGAACCGACACTTCAAATAGTTGTGGAGTCGGATATTACGCTTACTCCAGCAGCAACTGAAATCAAAAGAGTGAAAAAAAATGTATTCCTAAATCAAGTTAAACTAGTACCGGTTAGCTTTGCACGTATTGGTACAACTGACTTTTTTAAGGTAACAAGGGCTAAATTATTTGTAGCAGGGCATATTCGGAAAAATATAGAATATGCTTCAGCAGCATGTAATGGGGCACTTCGAGATAGAATTGCCGATGTTCAGTTTTCTGGTTTTACAGATCTTACTTTCCCACAAACACCTGAAGGCCCTACTCCGATCTTTGGAATTTCCGAGTTTTCCGAAGTAAACTTCCTAAATGAAAATACTCAAATGGATGCTCGATTGGATAAGGCTTTCTTCCAAAATCTTGTTAAATACAATGAACAACCATTTGGCGAATTAATAGCTGCAAACTTCTTTGAACTTGATTTTTCACCAATTATGGCAGCACCAGAAGGTACTTTCAGCACATTGCGTGAAAAAATTGTACTGGAACTTACTGTAAAAGTAGTGCAAGTTCAACAAGTTCGCCTTGGACCTGGTAGTCAAATAATAACTCCTGTTCTTTTAGGACTTACTCCTCCTGCTGGTCAATGATAATTCATAGTTTTAGAGGATTATAATACATGAACTACCCACTACGTAGCTAATGATTGAAGTGGGAGTCTTCTGTCTGGAAATGATAAAAAGGGCTGTTCAATACAAAAAAAGTAATCATAAAAAAAGCAATCATAAAAAAAGCCCTGAAATATTTAATGGCCATAGACAAAAATCCAAGAATTGAGTTGACAGTTGAAAATTCGGTCAATCTAATTTTCAACTGCTTTTTACAATTTATCTTCTTTCAGCAAATATTTTTTGTAACAAGTACTTTGTGTAAGCATAAAGGCGAATCCGTACGCAATTATCCCAAGGTATAATTAATTTACCAAAGTAACGAGCCGCCAAAAATCGTGAGTTTCCATACTCAAGTTGTGCCTGAGTAAACGATATTATGATTTGATTGCGAATAAATATAGTCGTGGTAAGGCTTGAAGGAGTAAGAAAAAACCATACCCAGTGAGTAATCCTAACAATAAGAGCCGATTCAAAAAACTTTGAATCGGCTTAATTAGTCGAAAAAACAACTTTACTTATGAAACGTTTCAAAATTAATACTAAACTGTATTAACACACATGTTAATTTGTGAAAATCATAGGGTAGATTTCCAGAAAAATCAGTGTGCAGACACCGATATTTAGCTTATGTGCTTTCACTATTCAGATTAGCACAAAGGATGTATTATTAAAAAAAATGATTTATAAAAAGTAGATACCGAATTCCTAAATGCAATAAAAGATTACGATTCTTATCCAGTTAAATTCATTTGATGAAATTATAGCGTTAAAAAGGCAACTTCAATTGAGTGACTTAATTTATTTTGCCGAACTTTTTCATGAAATCTTGTCGCTTTTGGTCATCGTTACCGATAGGATTAACGAATTTGGTAGTCCAAGAATCTTCCGTTTTTAAATCTTCAACTTTAAAGCCAAGGTATTCATTAACGGACGATCTATCTATGTCGATTGAATATGTTTTCCCGTCAAACGGTAATGTCATTTTTGCTCCAGTGAGTTCAGGGAATTGTCGTAACAAATCAACGTTTTCAATGACAAGAATTTTTTCTATTGTTTCCTCAGTATCGAAGAATATCTTATAGTCATCAACCGTTAAATAGTTATCAGTATTATCGATTTTATACTCATCAAAATTAGCATAATATTCAATGACACTATAATTATCAGTTAATGAAATATTTTTAACAAACATTCCAGCTTTGATATTACTGGCATAATCCTTTAATTCGTTTTCATCAACGGTTTTTGAGTGGTCCTCTGCAACAGGGGTTTCTTCTTTAGGTTTAGCTTCTTCCTCGCCACACGCTGTCAGTAATAATACTGATAATGCCCCGATATAAAATAATTTCTTCATTTATAAATGCACTTCCTTCCAAATATCATTGTAAGAAAGTATGCATTTAAAGTACATATAAAAAAACAGACAACCAATATTAGTTATCTGTTTCCTCATTATCTATATACGTTATATCTTCGTTTCATCTTCTAAGATAAAATTTGCTTCATATTTCTCCAAGCACTTCAGCAATTTCCAATAGCTCTTTTTCGCTAAAATTATCATGCTTTATTTTCTTCCACAGGTTTATTAAATTACTTTTTGGGGAGGAGTATCCGTGAATAATTATTTTAAGTTCGAGCATGAACGTTCTAACTATTTATTAGAGCAAACGCTCGTATTATCTACCGTAAAAGGTTACTTGAAAGGAATTATCAAGTACGATGAATCCAGTGAAGTTGTCGAGTTTGCGACTATGTTACTGGGAATCATAGATGAAGGATTAGCAGCTGTAGAAGAAAAATTCAAGTAATTGGTATAAGGATCAAGAAAGTGAGGTGAAAACGATGGCAATTGAATACTTAGAAACATACACAACATTCGATTCAATAGCAGACATGGACTCAGCTGTTGAGAATCACAAGGCAGCACATTACTATGATGGGTGGTCTGAATTTTTTGTCTAAAAGCATGATAATTATAATAGTAGAAAGACCATCTTTTTAGGACCGGTAAATAATTTGTGACGCTATCAACGTCCAAGCAAGGATCAAATTCTAAGGTATGCCGATCTAGCACTTAATACACAAGTGATCCATATAAACAAATAATTGGTACTAAATATTATGGTGCTTGTTTTTTTATGAAATATAATAACCCTAACCAAAAAGCTAGGCTCATTATATTTATTTGTGCTATTATAAGACACGTTGATAAATTTATTTATTGTAGTGTATTTTTGAAAGGATGATATATATTATGAGTAACGAGCGATCAAAAATCGTGAGTTTCCATACTCTAGGTTGTAAAGTAAATCATTATGAAACAGAAGCAATTTGGCAGTTATTTAAAGAAGAAGGCTATGAACGTACGGAATTTGATAAGCAAGCCGACGTTTATGTCATTAATACGTGTACTGTAACAAATACAGGGGATAAAAAATCACGTCAGGTCATTCGACGTGCTGTTCGTCAAAATCCGGATGCTGTTATTTGTGTAACAGGATGCTATGCTCAAACGTCTCCAGCAGAAATTATGGCGATACCTGGTGTTGATATTGTTGTTGGAACACAGGATCGTACAAAATTGCTTGGTTATATCGAGCAATATCTTAATGAGCGTCAACCGATTAATGCTGTACGCAACATTATGAAAAATCGTGTGTATGAGGAACTAGATGTACCAGCATTTACAGACCGTACACGTGCATCTTTAAAAATACAAGAGGGCTGTAATAATTTCTGTACTTTTTGTATTATTCCGTGGGCTCGTGGGTTAATGCGTTCTCGTGACCCTAAGGAAGTATTAAGCCAAGCACAACAACTAGTGGATGCAGGGTATCTTGAAATTGTCCTAACTGGTATTCACACAGGCGGTTATGGACAAGACTTAAAAGATTACAACCTAGCACAATTACTACGTGAACTAGAGGCGAATGTTAAAGGTTTAAAACGTCTCCGTATTTCTTCAATTGAAGCAAGTCAATTAACAGACGAAGTGATTGAAGTGTTACGTGAATCAAAAATCGTAGTTAACCATTTACACATTCCAATCCAATCTGGCTCTGACACAGTTTTAAAACGTATGCGACGTAAGTATACAATGGAGTTTTTCGGTGAACGCTTAACTAAACTACATGAAGCTTTACCAGACTTAGCAGTTACATCTGACGTAATTGTAGGTTTCCCAGGAGAAACTGAAGAAGAGTTCATGGAAACGTATAACTTTATTCGTGATCATAAGTTTTCTGAATTACACGTATTCCCGTTCTCTCCACGTACAGGCACACCAGCTGCACGTATGGAGGACCAAATTGATGAGGATATTAAAAACGAACGTGTTCACCGCTTAATCGCTTTAAATGACCAATTGGCGAAGGAATATGCTTCTCGCTTTGAGGATCAAGTACTAGAAGTAATTCCAGAAGAATTCGTGCATGATGGAAGTGATGAGGAAGGACTTTTAACTGGTTATACAGATAACTACTTGAAAGTAGTATTTGAAGGTCCGGAAAGCCTAATCGGTCAGCTTGTGAAGGTGAAAATTACCCAAGCTGGATACCCTCATTCTAAAGGACAATTTGTGCGTGTATTAGAAACAGTTAGATAGTAAAAGGATTGCCTATCGTTTTTTGATAGGACAATCCTTTTTTTTGTTTCTTTTAAAAATCTACATGCTAAGCAGTAACAGAGGAAGCCGAGCGGAAAAGCGGAGTACCTGAGCGAATAACAGGGGAGGTGAGCGGACTAACCTCAGAAAAGCAGTCCATCTAAGCGAATAACTAAGCAAGTTCAGCAAAACCTTGTTCAGTGGGAGCGAATCAAGCGGGATTTCTAAGAGTTACTAAAATTGTCATCTAATAAAAAGAAAGAAATTAGACGACAACGTGAAAAAATGGTATGATGCCAAAGAGGTACGTACAACTTGTTGATAGAAGGAGAGTCTAATAATGGAACAAAATTTTGCGCGTATGATTGATCATACATTATTAAAGGCTGAAGCAACAAAAGAGCAAATCGAAAAACTTTGTGCCGAGGCAAAACAATTTAGCTTTGCTTCTGTTTGTGTAAATCCGACTTGGGTAAAATATAGTAGTGAGCTTTTACAAGGCTCAGATGTTTTAGTTTGTACTGTAATTGGCTTCCCTCTAGGTGCTAATACTCCAGCAGTTAAAGCATTTGAGGCAAAAGATGCGATTGCTAACGGCGCTAAAGAAGTAGATATGGTCATTAATATCGGTGCTTTAAAAGATAAAAACTATGACCTTGTACAAGCGGATATTGCTGCAGTTGTTGAAGCGGCAAAAGGCAGTGCGCTAGTGAAAGTTATTATTGAAACTTGCTTACTAACAGAGGAAGAAAAAGTGAAAGCATGTGAGCTAGCGGTCGCAGCAGGGACTGATTATGTGAAAACATCAACTGGCTTCTCTACAGGTGGCGCTACAGTAGAGGATATTGCCTTAATGCGTAAAACAGTAGGTCCAGAGCTAGGTGTAAAAGCGTCTGGCGGTGTTAGAAGCTTAGAGGACATGAAAAAAATGATTGAGGCTGGAGCAACTCGTATTGGAGCAAGCTCTGGTGTAGCCATTATGAATGGCTTAATTGCAGATTCTAATTATTAAGGTTACTTAAATCAAATATAGTAGTGGTTGTGGGGCTGTTCTTTACGAACTAGCCCCACTTTTATTTAAACTTGGACATCATGCCGCTGTTGCAGTCCATCTATATAATGCACCTAGATAGGTTTTTTAGACCCTCTGGGATAAAAGGGAGGTCTGTACTTCATTGTGTCCAGGTACTAGCCTAGCCCTACATGGATGGCTAAAGGGGGCTTAATTTGATAAGAATTTCACCTAATTATCACTTTATATCTAAGTTTTCTTTTAGAAATTGTATAAAGGGGTGTTCAATTGTTTCATTTTTCCTCGTGCAAATAAATAAGCTTTGTTTAATATCAATTCCATCAATATAAATCCGAGCTAACTTTTGGCTTTCAATGCTATTTGTCACACTAAAAGAAGGGGCAAGCATAAAGCCATAACCTGCTTCAACAACCTTGATCGATTCATGTAAGCCTTGCATTTGTACGCCTACTTTAGGTAAAGGACAATCATTTGTGTAAAATATAGCTTCAAGTAAATCTAGCGTGGCGCTACCTTTCTCTCGATAAACGATTTCCTCTTTTGACAAAGTCTTCAGCGGTACTGTTTGGTTCGCCAGTTTATGCAATGGATGTGCGACAAAATAAAATTCTATGTCTACTATTTTTTCGAAGTTTAAATCCTCTCGTTCTAGATTGCCTTGAACCACAAATCCAAAGTCAGCTTGATAATTTAGTAATTGTTCTTCTACATTCTTAACATTCCCTAATGAAATAACAAATTTTACGTTTGGCTTCATCAATTTATATTCCGCAATATACGGAGGCAAAACATAATTAATCGGAATATAGGATGAGGCAATCTGTATTTTTTCTTCTTTTGTTATAAATGTTTTTATTTTTTCAGTCATTTGTTCTTCTAAATAAAATAAGCGTTGACCTTGTTCGTAAATGTATTGTCCTTCTGTTGTAAGTTGGATACCACGCCCTTTATTTTTGATTAATTTTAGATTTAATTCTTTTTCTAAATTACGTATTTGAATTGTGACAGCAGGTTGACTTAAGCGTAGTTCATTTGCAGCTGCCGTAATACTTCCTAGCCTTGCTACACTAGTAAAAATTCGTAATGAATGTAAGTTCATAAAACACCTCTTTCATAAAAAAAAATTATGAATTTGCTAAAAATATTAAATTGTTTTATATGGATTATATCAGTATTTTTAAGGTAGAGGTGATTTTATGGGAGTTTTATTAAGTGAATGGATTTCAATAAATGGATTGCAACTATTTACTATTGGGGTAATTGCCGCAATTATAGGTGTTATGTTTGGTGCAGCTGGATTTATTTTATTGCCTGCTATGTTATTAGTTGGAGTTCCAATACACACAACTGTTGCGATCAATAAATTTGCAACAGGCGTTTCAGCTTTATCAAATGTTATAACATTTATTGTAAAAAGAAATATTTCAATTCAAACCGTTATACCCCTTATTATAATTTCTAGTTTTGGAGGTGTAATGGGTGCATTTTTTGCTACTCGCTTATCCGAGCAAATAATGAATGTTATCGCTTGTATCATACTTATTTTTGCCTTTTTCATTGTAGTAAAGAGCAATAATTTTCTAGCAGCTGATGAAAAAGAAACGGAAATACAGCCGACATCATTGGCTATTCCATTTCTTATTAGTATGTATGATGGGGGTTTTGGACCAGGATCAGCATTGATGAATATAACGTATTATTTGAAAAAGCATTATCTTTATATAAAAGCAGTTGAGTTTACACGAATCATATCATTTTCAAGTTGTTCAGGAGCATTTGTCTTTTACTACTTTTTAGGCATTATGAATTGGGGAATTGCTATACCTGTAACTGTTGGCTCAATTTTCGGATCGTTTATTGGATTGAAAATTTTACCTTATATGAAAGGTAAATGGATTCAAACGCTTTTACCTATTATCTTGTTCTTGTTAATTGTACAAGTAGTTTCCGATTTGTTATTCTAGTAACTTTCAGGCATCTCGAAGCCTTTATGCGCTTACCTGTTTTACCTAAAAACCTTAAACGATAGACCAAATCATCCATTCTAAAAATGATGTGAGTTGAAATTTCACATCATTTTTTTGTATAAAATTATTTTAGGTTGTTATGATGCTTATTGATTAGCTTATTAATCTTTCTATTCATTTTTTTCGCTTCAGTTAGGTTGTATAAATAAAATAGCAGCCAAGAAATAGTAAAAAGTAAAATACTGAAAAATAACATTAACAGAATCGATCCTAGAGATGATGCTGGAATCCAATTTAAAAGTAACGCAACAACTAAAAATATTCCTATAGAAATGGTAAAATGGATAGCCGTTTGTTGTAAAAACGTTAAACGCTCTACTTTATAAATAGATGATGGTAATACACAAGCAACTCCTACAATAATTGAACCTAAAACCTGATGTATGAAATCAGCCATAACAGCTTCTAAAAAATTGTCTCCAAAAATCCAATAACCAAAAAGATTAATAACAACAAAAACTGTACATCCCATACTTATACCAAATCCTACATTCTTAATAAAATGCATCTATTTAAACCCCCAAACGCTTTTTAAATTGCTTTCGATAATTACGAGAAATTACTTCTTTAATGCCCAAAACTAGCTCAATTTCCATTGTTCCATTAAATGAAGCCTCAATATTTTTAATTTTTGATAGGTTTATAATTGCAGATTTAGAAATCCGTATAAAATTATTCCCCAATAGTTGCTCTAATTCATATAAAGGTTTACTTAAAATAAGACGATGCTCATCCTCATCATATAAAGCTAATTCTCTTCCTTCAGTTCGAATAACAATAATTGAATTTGGATCAATGATATATGTTTTATTATTGGCTATTCCTGTTAAAATTTGCTCTTCATTCTCTTGTTGTAATAACGAAATAGCAGCTTGAATCGTTGGAGTAAGTTTAGCTGTACAAATTGTAATGTGTGGTTCTTCATACTCTGTATCAATTTTTATCTCTATTTTCAGAATTATCACCTCTCAAAAAATTATAGCATACCCAGTGTTTGGGAAAATGCAGGTTATTCTTTGAAAAAGGCATGTTACACAATCGTGGCAACATGTTACTCCAAACGCATTGTTTGCGTGCTTTTCATTCGATATATTGAGCTCAAAAAGGAGGTTGATTTATCGTATGGGGGCATTAACTACTTCAAAAGAAAGAATTAAAACAGGTTGGATATTGACAATTATTGCGACTGTCCTCACAGTCAGTATAATTTTTTGGTTTGTGAATAATCCTGTAGGTTTTATTGAACATGGAATTGGCTATAAGAGAGAAGTAATTTCAAATTTATATATTTGGATTTTTACACTTTTGATTGTAATAGGTTACATCGCCTATACAATCATTGCATTACCTTTCGTAAGAGCACATTTATTTACCTTTTCCTGGCTTAAAATAATCGGTATATGGATTGCTATTGTGACTGGAATAGTCGAAGAAGTGGTTTTTAGACATTTACTTATGGAATATTTATTATCTATTGCATTTTCAGATCTATTGCAAATACTAATTTCTGGACTACTATTTGGAATGGCTCACGGTGCATGGATACTTTTGAGAGGAGATTGGAAGATTGCACTACCTGTGATTATATGTACTACAATTTTAGGAAGTCTTCTCGCGATGTTATATATTATGGCTGGAAGAAGTACCTTTGCTCCAATCGTAGCTCATATTTTCATTAATTTAGTGATCGAGCCATGGTTAATGTTATCTGCCGTTTCTGGAAAATGGGATAGTAAAATAAAGTAGTTGCTTGTGCAAGTACAAAGCCGATTCCGAATGCAATTATGCCGAGGTATAGATTGATATCTTTTTGTCTCGCGGAATTTTAAGCTACTGTTCAAAGAGGCTATAGAGATTTTATAAGATAATAGAGATTGGTTGTATAGTAAGAAAAAGAAATAGGGTATATCAAAAGAAAACTCCTTTTGATATACCCTATTTGATTGCTTATTCGATATTTGCGAATAAAGCAAGATCCTTCCGGTGACCAATCATTACTAATAAATCTTCCTTTTCAATAATCTGCTCAGGAGAGGGAGAAATGATAATGTCTCCTTCTCGAACAATGGCAATGACACTTACATTATATTTCGCGCGAAGGTCTAAATCTCGCAGATTTTGTCCAGCCATCTTTGAAGGAATCATAATTTCTTCTATACTGTATTCTTTTGATAATTCAATATAGTTTAGCATATTGGGTGAGAGAAGCTGATTGGCAACTCGCTCTCCCATATCTCTTTCAGGATAGATAATCCAGTCAGCTCCTACTTTATCTAAAACTTGCCCGTGTCTTTTTCCAAGAGCCTTTGCAATCACTTTTTTGATGCCAAGTTCTTTTAATAACGATACGGTTAAAATACTCGATTGCATATCATTGCCTATTGCAACGATGACATAATCGAAATTGCCTATTCCTAAAGAGGTAAGAGCTTTTTCTTCTGTCGTGTCAGCGACTACTGCATGTGTCACATATAGTTCGGCATCTTCGACTCTTTCCTCATTAATGTCGATTCCTAAAACTTCCTGCCCGGCTTCATGTAATCTGCGAGCTACACTTGTTCCAAATCTACCTAGGCCAATTACAGCATATTGTTTAATAGACATTGCACTCTACACTCCTTTATCGTGATTACCCAATCATAATATTTCCCTTAGGATGACGGAATGCCTCAGATTTCCGTCGTTTTGTTATGGCAAAAGCAATTGTTAATGGACCTAATCTCCCTGCAAACATTGTCAATATGATGACGAGTCGGCCACCAGGTGATAGCTCTGGAGTTAGACCCATTGAAAGTCCAACTGTAGCAAACGCAGAGGTTGCCTCAAATAAATACATCATAAAACTATGTCCTTGCTCGGTAATACTTAAGACAAACGTGACGAGTATAACAATCATCATGCCGCACATTGTGACTGTTAAAGCTTTTAATATGGTTTCGTTAACTATTCTACGTCTAAAGAGGACAACATCTTCTTTTCCTCTAATTTGTGACCACATCGTGGCAACTAAAAGCGCGAAGGTAGTTATTTTTATTCCGCCAGCAGTGGAACCAGAACCTGCACCAATGAACATCAGTAAGATGATTAAAAATAGTGTGGATTGTGTTAAGTCTCCAATAGGAAGAGTATTAGAACCAGCAGTCCTTGGAGTAACAGCTTGGTATAATGAACCAAGGAATTTGCCCCATTCAGACAATGGTCCAATGGTTTTGCTATTTCCATATTCAAATAAGAAAATTAAAAACGTCGAGCCAACTGTTAAAATAAGCGTTGTAGTTAATACAATTTTTGAATGCACGGAAAGGCGTTTTGTTTCCCGATATTCATATAGTTCATTTATGACGATAAACCCTAAGCCCCCAATTGTAATAAGAGCGCAAATAGTTAAAACGATAAACGGGTCGTCTACATATTCGGTCAACCCATTAAAGCCCCCCATTAAATCAAATCCAGCATTATTAAAATTCGAGATGGAGTGAAAGAAACCGAAATATATTGCTTTACCTACAGGCATATCGAACGAAAAACGGATAGATAAAATTAAACCACCTATCATTTCAATGACTACAGTAAAAAGTAGTATCCTTTTAACCAATCTAACAAGACCAGCCATTGTAATATTATTGAAGGCTTCTTTTAATAAAAGTCTTTCTTTTAAGGAAATTTTTTTTCCTAATAGTAAAAATAATAATGTTGCAAACGTCATAAAGCCTAATCCACCAATTTGGATAAGAAATAAAATGACTAGTTCTCCAAATACTGAAAATGTATCGCCAGTATCTACAACAATCAGCCCAGTTACACACGTTGCAGAAGTAGCCGTAAATAAGGCGTCTAAAAAAGAAAGTCCCTGACCATTCTCTGTCGAAATAGGAAGAGTTAACAAAAGCGTTCCAATCAGGATAATAGTTGCAAAGCCCAACACGAGTATTTTAGGAGGATTTAATTTATTTTTAACTGTTTTCATGTTAATCTCCTCAATGTTTGGATAAAGATTTTTAAAATCACCTAAAAAATATTAAATTTACATAATAAAAAGACCAACTGTTTTAAATGCTTCAAGATTATAAAGGCATAAAAAATAAACATACTCATAATAGTGGTCTAACATGACCCCCTTCGCTGGAGCCGACGAAGTTAGCTGACGGGTAGAATGGCGAAAGAGTTTCTCATTCCTTCTGCTAAAGCAGAATTAACCCCAAAATACTGGTTCCTCCGTTCTCAAACATTATTGAGATTAGGCTGTTATGCAATTGAATGTGATTATTCTACGCCTATTTTCTATTTTTTGTAAACCATTTTTTTGAAATACATATTGATCCCGCATTAACGGGCACGATAACGCCCAGAGCAAACAAGGTGGGGTATAATCTGCCCTAAGTATCAGCGGGGATAAAGGTACCTCCAATGATGAAAAGATTCAATATATTGTGGTCAAAAAATCAACCTGAAATTCCTCAAGAAATAAAATTAAAAATTCACCATATTAATTCTTACACTTTCTATTGACCATTTTTAGACAATACGTTATAATTCTTTAGTACACAGCAGAAGGTTATTTGCCTATTTGTGTACTGACGTGTGTTCGGAGGGAGGGAAAGAGAGATGTCAAAAACTGTCGTTCGCAAAAACGAATCGCTTGAAGATGCTCTTCGCCGCTTCAAACGTACTGTATCAAAAAGTGGTACAATTCAAGAAGTTAGAAAGCGCGAGTTCTACGAAAAACCTAGCGTTAAACGTAAAAAGAAATCAGAAGCTGCACGTAAACGTAAGTGGTAATTTAATTTCCCATTAAAAATCCCTACGTTCATAACACGCAATTGTATGATTCACTGAGCAGACAAAAATATACCTGAAATTAATCATTTTTTGATTAATTTCGGGTATTTTACTTTGTGCTCAAATTTACGTACATATCGAAGAAGCCGAATGTGATCATTGCGATCCATTTGGCTTTTTATATTACCGTTGATACATCGTTAACTATATCGATTAATAAAGTCCCGCAGATGTAAAATTCACTGTATAATAAAATTATTAGGATTTGTGAAACTTTTTACATGGTCAATCGTATATACAGAAGAGAAGCATGTTGGAAGGGAGGGAAAAAGATGCGAAGACGGAGGTTCCTCAGCTATTTATTAGTTATTTGGATGACTTTTTTGTTAGCGTTTCCATTAACGTCGGCTTTTGCAAGTAGCAAGGTCTACCACATACCTATTCATAATGAAGTAGAACGAGGGCTTCACGCATTTTTAGAACGAGCTTTTAAAGAGGCGGAAGAAAACGGTGCAACAGCAATAATTCTAGACATTCATACGCCTGGAGGTTTCGTGAATGCAGCGGATGATATTGCTATGCTTATGGATGCAACGGACATACGTACGATTGCGTATATTAACAAAAACGCGCATTCTGCAGGTGCCTTTTTAGCCTTACATGCGGATGAAATCTATATGGTGCCAAATGGAACAATCGGTGCGGCTGCGGTAATCGACTCAGCAGGGAATATGGCAGATTTAAAGGCTCATAGTGCGTGGCTTGCTCAAATGGAGGCAGCTGCGGAATCGTCAAATCGCAATCCAAAATATGCACGAGCAATGGCTGATGCATCCTTTGATTTACCAGATTTTCGAGCAGAAAAAGGGAAATTATTAACTTTATCTGCTTCAGAGGCAAAAGAAGTTGGTTATTCTGAAGAAACCGTTTCAAATTTCCAAGATCTTTTGGAAAAAACGCAATTAAAAGGTAGTGATGTCGTACAGATTGAACCTACTTTTTCAGAAAAAATTGCTCGTTTTATTACGAATCCAATAATAATACCAATACTGTTGTCGATTGCTAGCTTGGGGCTTGTCATGGAGCTGTTTTCGCCAGGTTTTGGTGTTCCAGGTGTAATGGGATTGTCAGCTCTTGGATTATTTTTCTTTGGTCATATGGTAGCGGGCTTCGCAGGTTATGAAACATTACTTTTATTTATTGTAGGTTTAGCTCTTGTCATTGCGGAGTTTTTTGTCCCCGGAGGTATTGTTGGTGTTTTAGGTGGCGTGCTTATATTACTAAGTCTAATACTGGCAGGTGCAAACATGATGCAAATGATATTAGCGATTTTCATTGCGCTTGTTGTAGCGATAATAGGAATGGTGATTCTGATGAAATTTTTCGGTAAAAAATTGCATGTTTTAAACAAGTTAGTCTTGTTGGATGCGACAACAACGGAAGAAGGCTATGTGTCTAACGTTAATCGCACAGAGTTGCTCGGAAAAGTGGGTAAAACAATTACACCACTCCGTCCGGCAGGTACAATGCTATTTGGTAGTGAACGTATTGACGTAGTATCAGAAGGTGGTTACGTTGATGCAGGGGAACATGTAGAAATTATTAAAGTAGAAGGCTCACGTATTGTTGTGAGACCAACAGAAAAAGAGATGGAGGAATAGCAAATGGGTTTTGATTTAGCTTTAATAGGTCCAATTGCAGGGCTAGTCGTATTGTTTATTGTGCTCGCAGTATTCTTTACCTTTGTACCAGTGGCACTGTGGATTTCTGCACTTGCAGCAGGCGTCCGTGTTAGTATTTTCACGTTAATCGGGATGCGTTTACGTCGTGTAATCCCATCACGAATTGTGAACCCGTTAATTAAAGCACATAAAGCTGGATTACCTGTTACGATTAATCAACTTGAAAGTCACTATTTAGCAGGAGGTAATGTTGACCGAGTAGTCAATGCGTTAATCGCAGCTCATCGTGCAAATATCGAGTTAACATTTGAACGTTGTGCGGCAATTGATTTAGCAGGTCGTGATGTATTAGAAGCTGTACAAATGTCTGTTAACCCGAAAGTTATTGAAACACCATTTATTGCAGGTGTTGCTATGAACGGGATTGAAGTAAAAGCGAAGGCACGTATTACAGTGCGCGCAAACATTGAACGTTTAGTCGGTGGTGCTGGTGAAGAAACAGTTATTGCCCGTGTAGGTGAGGGGATCGTTTCTACAATTGGTAGCGCCTCTAGTCATACGACAGTTCTTGAAAATCCTGATATGATTTCTCAAACTGTATTATCAAAAGGTCTAGATTCTGGGACAGCGTTTGAAATCTTATCGATCGATATTGCAGACGTTGATATCGGCAAAAACATCGGTGCAGAATTACAAATTGAACAAGCGCAGGCAGATAAAAACATTGCCCAAGCGAAAGCAGAGGAACGTCGTGCAATGGCCGTAGCGAACGAGCAAGAAATGATTGCGCGTGTACAAGAGATGAAAGCAAAAGTAGTAGAAGCAGAAGCTGAGGTGCCACAGGCAATGGCAGAGGCTCTACGTTCGGGTAATCTTGGTATTATGGATTACATGAACTACCGTAATATTCAAGCGGATACAGCTATGCGAGACTCCATTTCTAAAGTAAGCTCAGATAAGCCAGAAACCAATGAATCTAACGCATAGAAACGGAAGGGAGCGGTACTAATAAATGGAACAATTAATTATAGTTGCGATAATTGCCATAGTCAGCTCTATTTTCGGGAAATCCAAAAATAAGAAAGAACAAAAAACAATGCCACCTTTTAATAAGGATTCATATGTTGAGCCTCCAGTTGAGGAGGTTCAAAAACAACGTCCTACTGCTAAAGCGCAAAGCTTTGAGGATTTTACACGTGAATTTTTAGGAGATTGGAACAATGAACAGCCTAAAGTGGAAAAGTCAAAGAAAAATGTTAAAGAAACAGTGAAAGAGGAAATGCCAAGTTATATAGCACCACCGTTAATCCCAACTGAGACAATTAGTCGTACCACGAAAAGAGAAAGTATTGGTCGTTTGGCAGCTGGGAAAAAAGAGGTGGAAGTAGCTGGATCAAAGTCGGCTTTTCAATTACCAAATTCAAAAAAATCATTCATGCAGGCTGTTGTAATGGCAGAAGTTTTAGGTCCACCGAAAGCAAAAAGAAAATAATCAGCATGTCCTCCTTTTTCGATGCATATATTGCCGAAGAAGGAGGCATTTTTTATGAGAAAACTATTTCAATTAACGCCACTACTTGAATTATTCCAATATGAAACATTAAAAATCATTGGCCCATACCGTTTCTTACATGCTGATGCTTCGTCATGCTCTTTTATCTATGCAGACTATCATATTACTGTGCGTGGAAAATCAGTAGAAATTAATGCTCTTAAAGAAGAAATGCTTCATCTTTCTGTAGAGGATTTGCAGGAGCTTCATATGAAAATGACAAAGGATATGGGTGTGAGCGATAATGTGGAATAATCGACCAATTATCATACGTATAAAGCGCCACGAAAATGTTCATCCTTTTATTCAAGCATTGCACGCACAACATGTACCATTAAAGCGTGTTGTCTTCCGTGAGCAAGAGGTTGCTTTTGAAACAACTATGCACTATCTACCCAAAATTCGTCGTGTACGCAGTCAATATCGACTTAAAATGGCTGTCTATTATGCTGATGAGCTTCAAGTTTTTCGGGCACAGCTTTGGACCTTGCTTGGCCTAGCGATGATGATATTAATTCCATTACTATGTGCACAGGTTATTTGGCGTGTCGACATAGAAGCGGCATCTCCAGAGTTAGAGCAACGTCTAGGCAAGACCTTTCAAAATACATTTCAATTAGAAACGCCCATGACTAAAAAAGTCTTACCTTCAGACGCTGTCATTCGTCAGAAGCTTTTAGAAGAGCATCGAGATCTTTCATGGGTGCATATTGAAAAGTATGGCGGACGTGTAATTTTACGACCTCAGGAGTCCCCTAAACAAACTAAACAAACGAATGAAAAACTTGCGACGCATTTAGTAGCAACAAAAAGTGGTGTGATTACTCACTTTAATATTCAAAATGGTGAACGTAAAATTTCAGTGAATGATACGGCATACGAAGGTGATACGCTCGTAAGCGGAGTAATTGAAAGTGGTGAAGACGATGTTTTTGTTGGGGCAAAGGGAGAGGTTTACGCTGATTATTGGCTTGAGTGTTCGTTTAAAATTCCAACAAAGCTCACGATGGAAACGCTACAACAGAAGCGGTGGCGTGTATTAGTGAAAGGCATTCATAAAGAAAAAGTTGACTATGTGCAAAAGAAAGATCTACCTAATTGGCTCGATCCATATATTTCGATTGTTGAGGAACAGTACACTAAAAAAATGCAAGTAGAGCTTGATGAATCCAAAATAGATTCATTGCTCATACCATTACTACATGAAAAGGTGCTGCGTTCATTACCTACGAAAACGGTTATAAAAAAAGAAAACCTTTTACAGGTAAAGTGGGGGAATGGTACAGTTGAAGGGAAAGTTCTATTTTTAGTCAATGAAAACATTGCCAGTCCAATACAAGGCCTACAAGGAGAATGATTATGTCAGAACATTTAACTGTATTACAAGTGGATAATCCAAACGAGGCAGTCATGCTGCTCGGAATTTCCGATGCCAATATGAAGTTAATCGAAGAGGCTCTACATGTCCACATTATTACGCGTGGTGAACAAATTCAGCTTGCTGGTGAAGAAGATGCGAAGGAACAAGCGACATTCCTTTTACATGCTCTTTTGAAGGTCATTCGCAAAGGAATTAATATTGATCAACGTGATGTTGCAACAGCTATTGAAATGACACAAAAAGGAACAATCGAATATTTTGCAGAACTATATGATGAAGAAATAGCACGCACGACGAAAGGGAAGCCTATCCGTGCAAAAACAATCGGTCAACGAGAATACATACAAGCAATCCGTCATAAAGACGTTGTTTTTGGTATCGGTCCAGCTGGTACTGGGAAAACGTATTTAGCGGTAGTCATGGCAACACAGGCGCTAAAAAATGGGCACGTTAAGCGTATTATTTTAACACGCCCTGCAGTAGAGGCAGGGGAGTCTTTAGGCTTTCTTCCAGGTGATTTGAAGGAAAAGGTAGATCCGTATTTACGCCCTCTTTATGACGCTCTAAACGATATTTACGGGACAGAACAAACGCAACGACTTATTGAACGAGGGACAATCGAAATTGCACCTTTAGCGTATATGCGTGGTCGTACGCTAGACGATGCTTTTGTCATTTTAGATGAAGCCCAAAATACGACACATCCACAAATGAAGATGTTTTTAACGCGACTAGGCTTTGGCTCAAAAATGGTCATTACGGGCGATAAAACACAAATCGACCTACCTAAAAATACAGAATCAGGATTAATTGTGGCAGAGCGAACACTAAAATATGTAAAGTCTATAAATTTCCAAATTTTAGAACAGGGTGATGTAGTACGTCATCCAATCGTAGCCAAAATCATCAAAGCCTACGAAGAACAGCAACTTTAATATGACCGCTAAAGCGGTCATATTAAAGTCTGCACCGAAAGCGAAGCGACAGGTGCAACGAATTAAAGTCTGCATCGAAAGTGGAGTGAAACTGAACGGTAGGTGCAACGAATTAAAGTCTGTACGGAAAGCGAAGCGACAGGTGCAACGAATTTAAAGTTGCACTAGATGCAAATAGTTCATTCTAAAAAACTATTGAAGCGTAACCTCAAAATACGTTATCAATATCGATTTAACATGAAATTAGTTGTAAAAAGGCTCATCACCAAAAATTGTGGATGATATAAAACGGAAATCAACCACACGTTATGGTGAAGGACCTTTAAAATGGAAAAAATGTGACAGCTATACAATTTGTATAGCTGTTTTTTTACTTTCTTATACATTTTTCGGGAAAAATGTTTTTTGAATTGGTATGATAGTAGGTAGATAGAGGAGGTGCCAGATGGAGAAACAATTACAAAAATTCATAAAACTTATTGGTTTCCGCTACTTTTTAATTGTCGTTCTCATCTTAACAGGAGCCCTACAATTTGTTTTTATGTATGGCAATGTTAAAGGTGTTACATATGATTTTAAACCTTTACAACTAGCGCCTGAAACAGTTCGATCTACTAAAACGATTGAAGATACTTATAAAACCCAACAGGAGCGAGAAAAAGCAGCAAGCGCTGTAGAACCAGTTTATGAATTTTCCGAGGATGTCGCCGAGCAGCGAGCCGCGATTGTAACTTCTTTATTTGACTATGTTCTTGAAGTAAAGGAGGATGTTGCGAGCAAAAAAGAACCTGTTCCAATTGGCGATCAAGTGGCGCAACTCCGAAAAAAATTTGAATCCATAGATTCAGATCAAATGCCCATTATTTTTACTGATTCACAGCTAGAAGGTTTGTTAGTACAAAGTGAAGAAGATTTAAAAAGAACAAGTACACAACTATCAAAACTCGTGAAGGAATATTTACAAAAATCCATTCGTTCAGAAAATTTGTTTGCGGCTCAAAATGATTTTGAAACAAAAATTCGCGGACAACGAGGCTATCCAGATAAAATATTTAATACGGTAGTTTTAATTGGACGTACAAGTATTATCGAAAACGAAACGATTAACGATGAACAAACGAAAATTCGAAAAGAGCAGGCAAAGGAATCGGTTGAACCCACTCGAATTCTTCAAGGTCAAGTCATCGTACAGGAAGGTCAAATTATTGATAATGAGGCGTTCCGTCAATTAGAGCTTCTAGGTATGGTGAGTAATAAAGTATCGATGAAGCCGATTGCAGGTCTCATCATTTTAATACTTTTACAAATGGTGTTCATATTTATTTTATTTGAACGTTCGGTTGAGGATGAAAACAAGAAACGTAAAGCTTTACTGGTGACAGTAATTGTTTATAGTTTATCCATCCTGCTGATGAAATTTATTAGCCTGGTCGCAGGGGGCTTCGATGTTACTGTTGCATTCCTTTTCCCAACAGCGTTGGCAACGATGCTTGTACGGCTATTAGTGGATGATCGTGCTGCAGTTCTTATTACAGTAATGACAGCGGCATCTGCTGGTGTTATTTTTCAAGAGGGTTATTCATCTGTCATGCAGATGGAAATTACACTGTATATAATTTTTGGAGGCTTTGCGAGCTTATTCTTTTTAAGTAGTGTGGAAAAGCGATCGCATATTCTACATGCAGTTGGGGTCATAGGGTTAGTAAATATGTCGTTTATCGCATTTTATTTACTGATGACACAATCTTCCTATGGTTTGTCAGAGTGGCTGTTTTACTTTATCGCTGCATTAGTATCGGCCCTTCTATCAGGGGCTCTTACAATGGGTCTCTTACCATTCTTTGAATCAGCATTTAGTTTGTTGTCGTCGTTGCGTTTAATTGAACTTTCTAACCCAAACCATCCATTGCTGAAAAAATTACTAATGGAGTCTCCGGGAACATATCATCATAGTGTAATGGTGGCGAACTTAGCAGAGGCAGCATGTGAGGAAATTGGAGCAGATGGATTACTGGCGCGTGTAGGATGCTATTATCATGATATTGGCAAAACGAAACGCCCTGCCTTTTTCATCGAGAATCAGATGTCTGGTATAAATCCGCATGATTCATTGTCCCCGGAAACAAGTGCGGAAATTATAATCGCACATACAACTGATGGGGCTGAAATGCTAAATCGTTATAAGATGCCACAGGAAATTATTGATATTGCCTTGCAACATCATGGGACTAGTCTGTTGAAATACTTCTACTTTAAAGCGAAGGAAGAAGGAAAATGTATAGATGAAACAAAGTACAGATATCCAGGACCAAAACCACAAACAAAGGAAGCGGCAGTTATTAGTGTTGCTGACAGTGTGGAGGCAGCAGTTCGATCGATGAAAGAACCGAATGCAGAGAAAATTCAAAAGTTGGTACGCTCAATTATTGATGATCGAGTACAAGACAATCAGTTTGATGAATGCGATATTTCAATAAAAGAGTTAAAATGTATAGAGCGAGTACTTTGTGGAACGTTGAATGGAATTTTCCACTCACGTATTGAATACCCAAAGGCAGATAAGTAGGAGGATCTATGATTTTAACAATTGATTTTACAGATGAAACAAATGAAGTAGCTGCAGAGCATATGGAGCTTGTTGAAAAGCTTTTACAGCATGCTGCGAAAGTAGAGAATATTGAGCCGGAAACAGAAGTGTCAGTGACGTTTGTGACAAATGAAGCGATTCAAGAAATAAACCGAGAATATCGTGATAAGGACCAACCTACAGATGTTATCTCGTTTGCCTTGGAGGAATTAGGCGAGGGAGAAATGGAAGTAACATTCGAAGGAATGCCCCGCATTTTAGGCGATATTATTATTTCAACGGATCGCACGAAAGAACAAGCGGATGAATACGGCCATACTTTTGAACGAGAATTAGGTTTTTTAGCGGTGCATGGTTTTTTACATCTACTTGGTTACGATCATATGGTACCAGAAGATGAAAAGGTTATGTTCGGTAAGCAGGATGAAATTTTACAATCTTTTGGCTTAGGGCGAGATTAAATGAATGTTCGCAAATATATCCGGTCTTTTGGTTATGCCTTTGAAGGTATCGTTACAGCATGTAAAGAGCAAAACTTTAAGTCTCACTTGCTAAGTGCAGGAATTGTTTTAATTGCTGGCTATTTTACAGGTTTATCACGTGTGGAATGGTATATAGTGCTAATATTAATAGCACTAATGTTTGCACTTGAAATAGTTAATACTGCTATTGAACGAGTAGTGGATCTAGCTTCACCAAAAAAGCACCCACTCGCTAAGCAGGCGAAAGATCTTGCAGCGGGCGCAGTGCTTGTATTTGCGATATTCAGTGCTATAATCGGATTACTCATCTTTATACCGAAATGGTTTTGACATTACTAAAATTATTAATCGGTCATGAAGTAGTAGCAATTGTGCTGGAGAATTTATGATGTATTAGACTCATCACCAAAAGTTTGGTATGACATTTGTTAAAATGTATACCATTTATATAAGTTGATTGGCGTGGAGGCTAGGCGACTCCTTGGGGATTAGCGATAGAGGAACGAAGGCTAAGGGCATCACGTCCTGTGATTACGCCTTCGTGACCAACATCCTTTTGGCCCAAGAGGCTCATCGGACGCCCCAAGGAAACGCACAGCTGGAACGGAAATCAATCCACATTATGGTGATGAGCTATTTATTATTTAGAGGTGAACATTAATGACAATTGAAATGCATGCATTACTAGAAGAATCAAAAAAAGCGCGTGAAAAGGCTTATGTACCTTATTCAAAATTTAAAGTCGGTGCGGCGCTTTTAACGAAAAATGGCGAGGTTATTCATGGCTGTAATATTGAAAATGCTGGCTATAGTATGACCAATTGTGCAGAACGTACAGCATTTTTCAAGGCTGTGTCAGAAGGTATTTATGACTTTGAGGCAATTGCTATTGTAGCTGATACGGAAGGACCTTGTGCGCCATGCGGAGCTTGTCGTCAAGTGATGATGGAATTTTGTGCGCCATCAATGCCTGTATATTTAACAAATTTAAAAGGTGATGTCACGGTAACGTCTGTAGGCGAATTACTACCGTTTGCATTTACAACGGAGGATTTAGAGAATGCTGGAAACTAACAATGGCTACAAGTCAGGCTTTATCTCCATAATCGGTCGACCGAATGTAGGGAAATCAACATTTTTAAACCGTGTCATTGGTCAGAAAATCGCGATTATGAGTGATAAACCACAAACAACACGAAATAAAGTACAAGGTGTACTTACAACAAATGATAGCCAAATGATTTTTATTGATACACCAGGAATCCACAAGCCGAAACATAAGCTAGGGGATTTTATGCTCAAGGTTTCCAAAAATACATTGCGTGAAGTGGATATTATTATGTTCATGGTCAATGCAGAGCAGAAGCTTGGAAAGGGTGACGAATTCATCCTTGAAATGTTGGCGGGTAATCCAACCCCTGTATTCCTTGTCATCAATAAAATCGACCAAATTCATCCTGACGAATTAATCGGGATCATTGAAAGCTACAAAGAGCGTTATGATTTTGCTGAAATAGTGCCTATTTCAGCTTTACAAGGGAATAACGTAGAAAATTTATTGGAGACAGTAACGAAATACTTACCGGAAGGTCCGCAATATTATCCAGCAGACCAGGTAACGGATCATCCTGAGCGATTTATTATTTCAGAGTTGATTCGTGAAAAAGTGTTACATTTAACGCGTGAAGAAATCCCACATTCCATCGCTGTTGTCATTGATAAAATTCGCCGAGATGAAGAAAATGAAGGTAAAATTCGTGTAGCAGCGACAATTATGGTGGAAAGAGATTCTCAAAAAGGGATTGTAATTGGTAAACGCGGGGCGCTATTAAAAGAAGTGGGGATACGTGCACGAAAAGATATTGAAATGCTTCTTGGTTCAAAAGTGTATTTAGAACTTTGGGTAAAAGTGCAGAAGGATTGGCGAAATAAATCAACACATTTACGCGACTTCGGTTTCCGTGATGATGAATATTAATAGATCCTGTTGTGAAATTGTGAAATAATTCCACGGCATTACTATGTATGTCTAAAATTTGAATGGAGCTGTCCAAAAGTCTTTTGGAGAGCTCTATTTTCATGCGAAGCTTGTAGAAAGGAGGAGGGCTATTGCTTTATAAATGGGAAGGGATTGTTCTAAAGGTACGTGCCTATGGAGAATCAAATAAAATTGTCACATTACTAACAAGAGAAGCAGGGAAGGTTGCTACGATGGCTCGAGGTGCCAAGAAGCCTTCTAGTAGATTAGCATCTGTGACACAGCCATTCACGTATGGCATGTTTATGGTGCAGCATCATACGGGTATGGGGACAATGCAACAAGGTGAGCATCTTAATTCAATGCGCCATATTCGTGAGGATATAATGGCAACGGCATATGCAAGTTATATAATGGAACTTGTCGAGCGTGTAGTAGAAGAAGGAAAAGCAGAGCCATTTGCATTCGATGTGCTCCTACAAGCATTACAAGCAATTGAGGAAGGCTATGACCCAGAGGCTATTACATTATTCGTAGAATGGAAAATGCTACCCTATACAGGTGTGCAGCCTATCTTACATACGTGTGCTGCTTGTGGTTCAGTCGATGGTGAATTTGCATTCTCCTTTGCACAGGGAGGCTTTTTATGTCATCGCTGCTATCATCATGATCCTTATATCATTCGATTAACACCGACCCAGCTTAAGCTTATTCGAATGTTTTATACTGTACCGATTGACCAGATTGGGAAATTAGAATTAAAAAAAGAAACAAAGTATTTTATAAAAAAAATAATTTCAACAATTTATGAAGAGCAAACAGGAATTCGTTTTAAGACTAAAAAATTTATCGAGCAGCTTGAGAGAACGCCCGAATTAAACCTAAGAACAAGTGCCGATCAAGAAAAAACGCCAGAAGACCAATAATATTGATCTTCTGGCATTTTACTTTAAATTTCTTCTTGATCATCCATGAATTCGTAATAAGTAGCCCATTTATTAGCGATTTTTAGAAATTCAATATATAAATAAGCAGTTTCACCATTTTTACCTGTAATATGTAAAATAGAAGTGCCTTCTGCTAGTGGTGTAACATTTACTTTGTTTTCCTTTATCGAAGCTTTCACAGTCGCTGGCTCATAATTTAACTTTTCTAAAGCAACACTTGTTGGCTCGAACGATAGATCATCACTAGAAAACGCTAACTCATCTGTAATCTGATACATGTCAATACTGCGCACGAAATCATACGTATCGACATCTGCAGCCATCATTTGTTGTTGTGTACCATTGGAGAATGTCAGCATATATTGCCCGTTTTTATAGATAGAAAGTGTAGCTGTATTATTAGTTGATTTAAAACTAAATAATTCAGGAGATAGGGCTTGACCATCTGCTGTTTGAATACTAACCTCTGTAGGGATAAATTTCAAATCAGTTTCCAATAAGTTGAGCGGTAAGTCTTCTACGTGATCCGCTTCATTCACTTCTTGAAGTGTTGTTTGCAGCTTTCCATCTACATTTTTCACATGAACTACATAAAAGATATCCATAAATTCTTCAGTTTCTTCGTTAAAGCCCGAAATCACTAATTTTCCTGTGCCTTCTTTTAGCGGTTTAAAGGTGATAGATTCCGTCATATCTTCTTCTTCGTCCCATGTAAAAATATCTTCAGCTGTGTTAATACCGCCATATGAAGCAAAGATATAGTCCTGATTGAATTGACTAGCGTAAACAGTAACATTGCCTTGAACATTTTCTGCGCGTACAACGAAAGACGCTAATTGCGAGCGCTTTACATTGCTTTGAGGTCCAAAGGTAGTAGGGGTTGTACCTTTTGTTATGCTGTTGGCAAATAGTGTTTTTATATATGGTTCGTATTCACTGCCCGCTTTGACATCGTTGAAAGGAATGTCAATATCGTTTGTAATCGTTAAATTAAAGCCTTTCACAATCATTTTTGACATTTGTCCACGAGTAATATTTTTTGTTGGGTTGAAATAGCCATTTGAGCCACTAATAATGCCTGCATTTGCTAAGGCTGCGATTGCACCATAATTCTCATCGCCAGGTTTTACATCCTTAAAATTAGGATTTTTCACATGAACCGTATCGAGCTTTAAAATACCAGCCAAAATTTTTGCCGCTTGTGTGCGAGTAATTGGGTTCGCGGGTTTAAATGTGCCATCTGGGTAGCCTGAAATAATGCCACGTTCGGCTAAGTTAATAATTGCCTTGCCTTCTTCTGTTGACGCATTTACATCGGGGAATACCGATGCAGCATGTGCCGAGGGTGTAATGACAATAGCACTTGTTGCTAATGCCGAGGCCATTGCGATTTGATAAAAACGATTAGTCTTCAAATTATTTCCTCCAAAGTAATCAAAATATTTTATAGTGTTGCCTTTTGCTAGAATCCTCCCACAATTTCAATCTTCAGGATGATGACTCTTCACCAAAATATGTACTTGCCTGCACTTTTTATTGCAGGAGGGCGCTCTCTGCGGGTATGGTCTAAGCATCCTTGTCATGCATAATTCACGCGCCTATAGTGTCTCAAAAACAGGAGTACTCGTCTCCCTCTGCTTCATATGTACAAGCTTTTAGTATTGATCCCGGGAGATTGAATCTTAATAGATTGGGATTGTAGTGAATTGTTGTTATTTAAAGATTAACTATAATACTTTATTTATATCAAAATGATGAAGGGGATAATAGAGGGAATTATATCCTGAAAAACTATTGAATACATGTATAAATTTGTCTATCACCGTAACGTGGAGTTGATCTCTGTTTCGACTGGGCACATCCGATGAGTCGCTTGGAGCAAAAGTGTTGAAAGCTGAGCGTCATGCAGATAAAAAGGAGTCGCTGATTATGCGACTCCCTCTTTATATACGTCTTAAATTAGAATTGAAGGTGTTTTTCAATGTATGCTTTAACATCTGTAATTGGCATACGAACTTGAGACATTGAATCGCGATGACGCACTGTTACTTGACCATCTTCTTGTGAGTCGAAGTCGTAAGTAATACAGAATGGTGTACCGATCTCATCTTGTCGACGATAACGTTTACCGATTGATTGTGACTCGTCAAAGTCAACTGGGAATGCTTTGCGAAGCTCTGCCCAAACATTAGTAGCCTCATCTGAAAGCTTTTTAGATAGTGGTAAGACTGCAGCTTTAAATGGTGCTAGAGCAGGGTGGAAGCGTAAAACTGTACGCTTATCATCGCCTTCAAGCTCTTCTTCATCATAAGCATCGCATAGGAATGCTAATGTTACACGGTCTGCACCTAAAGAAGGCTCGATACAATATGGAACATAGCGTTCGTTTGTAACTGGGTCGATGTAAGTAAAATCTTCACCAGAATGCTCCATATGTTGTTTTAGATCGTAATCTGTACGATCCGCTACGCCCCAAAGTTCGCCCCAGCCGAATGGGAATTTAAATTCGATATCAGTTGTAGCATTTGAGTAGTGAGATAATTCATCTTCTTCATGATCGCGAAGACGCATAGACTCTTCTTTCATGCCTAAGTTTAACAACCAGTTTTTACAAAATTCTCTCCAGTATGCGTGCCATTCAAGATCTTCACCTGGCTTGCAGAAAAACTCAAGCTCCATTTGTTCGAATTCACGTGTGCGGAATGTGAAGTTACCTGGTGTAATTTCGTTACGGAATGATTTACCAATTTGTGCAATACCAAATGGTGTACGTTTACGCATAGAACGTTGAACGTTTTTAAAGTTTACGAAGATACCTTGTGCTGTTTCTGGGCGTAAATAAATTTCGTTAGTAGAAGATTCTGTTACACCTTGGAATGTCTTGAACATTAAATTGAATTGACGGATATCTGTGAAATCAGCCTTACCGCAATCTGGGCACACTACGTCATACTTAACCATCGTTTCTTTCATTTGGTCAAATGTCATACCATCGACAATAATTTCATCGCCTTTAGCTAGTGCAGCGTCTTCGATGATTTTATCAGCACGATGGCGCGCTTTACATGCCTTACAATCAATCATGGGGTCATTAAAGTTACCAACGTGACCAGAAGCCACCCAAGCTTTTGGATTCATTAAAATTGCAGCGTCTAGTCCAACGTTGTGCTCTGATTCTTGAACAAATTTTTGCCACCATGCTTTTTTAACATTGTTTTTTAATTCAACACCTAGTGGACCGTAATCCCATGTGTTTGCTAAGCCTCCGTAGATTTCAGAACCAGGGAAGACAAAGCCGCGATGCTTCGCTAATGATACGATTGTTTCCATTGATTTGTTAGCCATAAAAAATAGCCTCCTTCATAGTTTTCACAGAGTGAACAGTAATTTTGTTTTAGCGAATTTATAAAACTGATCGACAAATTCGCCAAAGATATTTTTCAATTTAGTAAGAACTAAATTAAAAATAGCACCCGTCTCCGGGCACATTAAATGCCCAGGGACGAGTGCTATAACCCGCGGTTCCACCCTGATTGTTTTAAACGTGATGTTTAAAACCTCTTTTCAAAAAGTTAGCTCAAGGAGTGCCTTTTCTCTGTTACTATGTAGACTTTCACCATCTTCTACTCGCTTTAAAATGGAACAGATACTCTTTTCCTATCATCGCCTGTATAACGCAAATCGCTCGAAAATACATTTAGAGCAAGCGTATGTGTCAATATTGTAGCATGTAGTTCTTTTCTTCGCAATAATTATTAAAATAGTATATAATAATTGAGCATAAGTATAACACTATTAGATTTGAGGCGGTGAGTCCAATCGAACTCAATAAACGTCAGGAAGACATTTTACAAATTGTGAAAGAAAACGGCCCAATCACAGGCGAACATATTGCAGAACGTCTCAGTCTGACAAGAGCGACTTTAAGACCAGATTTAGCTATACTCACAATGGCGGGCTTTTTAGATGCTAGACCTCGTGTTGGCTATTTCTATTCAGGTAAAAAAACATCCGTTACATTGACGGATAGTATTAACAATTTAAAGGTGAAAGATTTTCATTCGGGACCGGTTGTAGTACCAGAAACAATGACTGTATATGATGCGATTTGCTTCATGTTTTCTGAGGATGTTGGAACACTCTTTGTCGTGGATAAGAATGAGTTTTTGACAGGAGTACTTTCTCGCAAGGATTTACTACGTACAAGTATTGGTACTCAGGATTTAAATAAAATCCCTGTACATATCATTATGACACGCATGCCAAATATTTCGTATTGTGAGAGATCAGATTCTTTAGTTGTCGCAGCGAATAAACTAATTGAACGAGAAGTTGATTCGTTACCAGTTGTAGAGACGCAGGAAGGCGGATTGACAATCGTCGGTCGTCTTACAAAAACGACGATTACACGAGCTTTCTTATCGCTTGTACAGAATGTCTAAATATTTGAAGGAGAACAGCATGAAAAGACTACGTGTTTTTGTTATATCTGATTCAGTCGGTGAAACTGGTGATCAAGTAGCGAAAGCAGTTATTAGCCAGTTTCGACCTGGTTTGGAAAACACGGTGATTCGGCGTTTTCCTCATATTCAGTCAGAGGAGCTCATCCGAAAAATTGTTTGCCTTGCAGCGAAACAGCAGGCATTTATTGTGTACACGCTTGTTCGACAGGAGATGCGATCGTTATTACATGAACTGTGTGAACAAGAAAAAGTATATGCAATCGATATTTTAGGACCTGCTTTAAAAACAATGGCAACATTTATGGAAGAGATCCCATTAGAAGCACCAGGAATCGTCCATAAGCTAGATGATGATTACTTTAAAAAAATTGAGGCTATTGAATTTGCAGTAAAATATGATGATGGAAGAGATCCACGTGGTCTATTGCAGGCTGATATTGTACTTGTTGGTGTTTCACGTACCTCTAAAACACCATTATCACAGTACTTAGCACATAAACGCTATAAGGTGGCGAATGTCCCTTTAGTACCAGAAGTGGAGCCACCTGAAGAACTATTTAAGATTGATCCAAAAAAATGTTTTGGTTTAATTATTTCTCCTGATAAATTAAACTCAATTAGAAAAGAAAGATTAATGACTCTTGGATTGAATGATGATGCTATCTACGCGCAACATAAGCGTATATTAGAAGAAATTCAGCATTTTGAAAAAATTGTCGGTAAAATTGGTTGTAAAGTTATTGATGTGACAAATAAGGCTGTAGAAGAAACAGCAAATGTCATTATTGAGCATATCTCGACCTGTAAATAAGAAACGAATTTCGATAAACCACCTCGGTTGTAAGAGGCGGTTTTTTTGAGTAGGTTTTGAAAATAGTATAGATAAAAACTAATTTTTGTTTTATAATAATAAAATTGTGGTAAAAATATTTCTAAAGAGAAAAATCCTATTTTTTTGTCGAGAAATAAAGGATTTTTAAATCGGATAGCGAATTGTGTTTTTAGAACGTAATTTAAAGATGGTGATGATTTGGCAGGGAAAATTCCAGAAGAAGTGATTGAACAGATTCGTACACAATCGGATATTGTTGATGTGATAAGCGAATATATGCAGCTTACAAAGCGTGGACGCAATTGGTTTGGTCTCTGTCCATTTCATGGAGAACAAACGCCATCTTTTTCTGTGTCAACGGACAAACAAATTTTTCATTGCTTTGGTTGTGGTGCAGGTGGAAACGCTATTACTTTTGTCATGGATATAGAAGGTGTTTCTTTTCCTGACGCAGTTGTGAAACTTGGTGAACGTGTTGGCATAGAATTAGATGTTGGGCCTAGTTTACCTGAAGTAACGAAAAAGGTATCTAAAGCAGAAGAAAGGATGAAAGAAGCACACGCTTTTGCAGCAGATTTTTTTCATCATTTACTGTTAAATACGGAAGATGGTGAAGAACCTTTAAATTATTTGCTAGAAAGAGGATTTACAAGGGAACTTATAGAATCTAATAGCATTGGATGGTCTCTTCCAAGCTTCGATGCATTAACAATATTGCTTGAAAGAAAAGGTTATAACTTACAAGAAATTGCAGAAAGTGGTTTAATCATCAAGCGCGAAGGGGAAGAACGCTATTTTGACCGTTTTAGAGGGCGTATTATGTTTCCTATTCGTGATGAGAACGGTAAGATTATTGCATTCTCAGGACGAATCCTTTCATCAACTGGTGAAGAGGCAAAATATTTAAATAGTCCAGAATCACCAATATTTCAAAAGAGTGAAGTGCTATATAACCTAGATAAAGCACGAACCTCAATTAGAAAAAATCGTCAAGTAGTATTGATGGAAGGTTTTATGGATGTTTTAGCAGCAACTTCTGTTGGTGTAACGAATGCCGTAGCAACAATGGGTACTTCGCTTACGAATCAGCATATCACGAAGCTAAAGCGCTTAGTAGAGCAGATTACGATTTGCTACGACGGTGATAATGCTGGTTTTGATGCGGCAAAAAGAGCGGCACAATTACTTCAAACAGAACGTATGAAAGTCAATATTGCGGTGTTACCAGACAAGCTAGATCCTGATGAATACATTCGTAGTTTAGGTGGACAAGCATTTAAAGAACAAATTTTGGAAAACCCTCATGCGTATATTGCTTTTATGATGATGCATGCTAGACGAAATAAGAACTTTCAGTTTGAAAATGATACGCTTCAATATATTCAAGAGGTTCTTGAACAACTGGTAGGTAGATCGTCACCGGTTGAACGAGATTTGTATATAAGACAGCTATCGAATGAAACCAATATCTCGGAAGAAGCGATTTATGCTCAATTCCGAAAGCTAGAGGCAAATCAGGTGCGTTCTGCAAAAGTAGAAATGCCTGTTCAGACGCCTTCGATGCCGGTCACTCAACAACATAAGCCTATGGACGCAGCTGAACGTGCCGAACGTTTATTACTGGCTCATATGCTTCATAATATAGATGTAGTGGACAGGGTATTACGTAGTGAGCAAAAAGAGCCGTTTGTACGAGATGCCTATATGGCAGTTTTTGTTCGCTTAGTAGGATTTTATGAGGAATATGGTCATCCTGATTATCAGCGTTTTGTTGAGGTATTAGATGACTCGGAATTACGAAAGATTGTTATGGAAGCGGCTTTAGCAGAGCGGGATCCCGACCAAGCAGAGGCGGAGGTCACAGACTCAACACGACAGCTGCAAAAATATAGAATTGAGCAAGAAATTCAACAAAAGATGCATGAGTCAAAGGAAGCGGAGAAGATGCATGAGTATGCGCGTGCACTTGAAATCGCCCAACAGATTATTCATTTAAGAAAATCGTTATCGGCGATTTAACCCGATTCGGTTGTTTAGAAGGAGGAAGGTTTATGGCGGACAAGTCAGAACGTTCAAAAGAGGTAGAAGTTGAAATTACATTAGATGAAGCAAAAAAAATACTACAAGAAAAAGCAAAAACAGAAGGTGAAATTTCGATGAAAGAAATTTCAGAGAAATTAGCGCCTTATGAATTGGAGAATGAAGAGATTTTCCACTTTGCTGAGGATCTTGAAAAGAATAAAGACATTCAAATCATCGGAAAAGAAGAATTTGAAGAAGAGAGCTTAATGAAAGAAGAAGCAAGCGAAGAGACGTTCGATTTAAATGATTTGAGTGTACCACCAGGTGTAAAAATAAATGACCCTGTACGCATGTATTTAAAAGAAATTGGTCGAGTTGATTTACTTTCTGCCAACCAAGAAATCGCATTAGCGGAACGTATTGAGCAAGGTGATGAGGAAGCACGTAAACGTCTAGCAGAAGCAAATTTACGTCTTGTTGTATCGATTGCGAAGCGATATGTTGGTCGTGGGATGCTATTCCTTGATTTAATTCAAGAGGGGAATATGGGGCTTATCAAGGCTGTTGAGAAGTTTGACTACCGTAAAGGCTTTAAATTTTCCACTTATGCAACATGGTGGATTCGCCAAGCAATTACACGTGCAATTGCGGACCAAGCACGTACAATTCGTATTCCAGTGCATATGGTAGAGACCATTAATAAATTAATTCGTGTACAGCGCCAATTATTACAGGACTTAGGCCGTGAGCCATCTCCAGAAGAAATTGGAGAAGAAATGGATTTAACACCAGAAAAAGTACGTGAAATTTTAAAAATTGCACAAGAACCAGTATCTCTTGAAACACCAATTGGAGAAGAAGATGATTCACATTTAGGAGACTTTATCGAGGATTCTGAAGCTCAATCTCCATCTGACCATGCAGCATATGAATTGTTAAAAGAGCAATTAGAAGACGTGTTAGATACATTAACTGACCGTGAAGAAAATGTCCTTCGCCTACGTTTTGGTTTAGATGATGGTCGCACACGTACATTAGAAGAAGTAGGGAAAGTATTTGGTGTAACACGTGAACGTATCCGCCAAATTGAAGCAAAGGCGCTTAGAAAACTACGCCACCCTTCTCGCAGCAAACGTTTAAAAGATTTCTTAGAATAGAATAAATCAAGTTGGGCTATCTGGATTAGTAATGACTAATCAGGTAGCCCTTTTTAGGCTTTTCTAATAGCCGCCTGAACATGAAAGAGGAAAAGTGAATACCCGCGAGTCCGGGGGAAATATCCGCGATTGTGGAGAGAATATCCGCGGAAGAAGAGCAGATATCCGCGATAGTGGGGAGAATACCCGCGGAAGAGAAGTGAATACCCGCGCCGGGGAGGGAATACCCGCGAAAGATGGGCAAATATCCGCGCCCCGAGAGAATACCCCGGAAGAGAAATGACTAATTACTTACATCAACTTTAATAAATATAGTTTCGAAAATACTTATATAGAGTAATTAGAATGAGACAATTTTGCTATTTTTGCTACTTTATACAGATGTGTTTTTGAAGATTTTGAGATAAAATTGTAATAACAACCATTATCAAGCAATGTTTGGAGTAACTACTATGACAAATCCTCGAAAAAAAATAATCTTAAATGAGATATTGTTTTGGAAGCAGAATAAGCTATTACCAGAGCACTACTGTGATTTTTTAGCGACTCTTTACGCAGAAGGAGCTGATCTTGAAGAGTTGAACCCAGTGCATCATAAGCAAGCTATATTACCTTCTGAAAAGAGAAAGTTGGTATTTTTAATTGTAGGTATATGTATCGCTATGATTGCTCTTCTGTTTATGTATTTTACAATAACCTCTTTAATGTTAATTTTAACGGTAATCGTTGGAATAGCCGCACTAACATTATTTTTTACAGCGTTTCGAGTGGCACGGAGAAATGATTTATTAGCGCCTATTTTTCATTTAATAGCTGCGGTTTTATTGTTCAGTATGACTATTCGAATTTACACTACATATTTTAATGGAGATAATATTGCATTGTTTTGCTTGATTGCAGCAAATTGTGGGGTTTGGCTTTGGTCAGGTATAAAAATGAAGTTATTTTATTTCACGGTCTCAGGTGTTCTAGGATTACTAGCACTGATTGGCTACTATCTCATAAACTTATCTTAAGAACTCACTTTGTCTATCAGGAATCTGTTTGCTTTCAAATAGCTTACAGATTCTTTTTTTGTATCAACAAAATTTATTTTTCGGCAAAAGTAGTATGTTTTTTTGGGGGGAAACATTGACAGAATAAGCTTTTGAAAATACAGATTTAAGATATTAGGATAACTTATTTAGCTAATTAATTGTTTGCAAATAGGGTTATAAGAAATTTTTGATTTTCAGGGTATACGAAAGCGCAAAGAATGGAAAGATAACTGCGTGTGAAAAGCTAGTTTCAAATTGCTAAAAGGTAATAGATAGTCCAAATATTGGAGAAAACAAGACATATTTTATCCAATAGATACAGAAATGTCGAAATTGTTACAAACAAAGGAAAACTTAGCGAATAGGGCTTTTCGTTTCATGGTTAATGAAGTACAATATTAGGTGTTGACTGATTCTATATTATAATAGAAGTAGATTTACAATGAGGAGGGAAAACATATGAAAAACAATCCAGTCGTTCCTTACATCTTAATTCTGGCATTTGGTATTGGTCTTATTTTCTTCATGTCTTTAACAGGTGCAGAGAACAAAAAAGAAATTGCTGCTGAAAAAGAAGGCGGTGGCGAAAAGACAGAAGCTACTGATGACGGTTCAGCTTTAGTACAATCTTGTATTGGCTGTCACGCTGCTGACTTAACTGGTGCTGTAGGGCCAAACTTACATGAAGTAGATGAGGCACGTATCGTAGACGTTTTAACGAACGGTATCGAAGGTACACCAATGACACCTGGAATGAAAAATGAAGCGGAAGCAAAAGCAATCGCTGAATACATTTCAACTCTAAAATAATTTGACAAGGTAGCTGTACTGAAAGCGTTTAAGCGTGATTGGTACAGCTACATTTATTTTCTTCATTTAGCTAATGGAAAATGGAGTTGCTCAAAATTTGAGGCAACTCCATTTGTTTTTTTTCACGACATCATACATACTAATAATGGACTCTATATAAGGTAGGCGGTAAAAAAATGAACGCACAAAAATTATCAAAGCGATTAGAAACAGTAGCAAAATTTGTTCCCTCAGGTGCAGTTGTAGCTGATATTGGCAGTGACCATGCATATTTACCATGCTACTTAATTCATAAAGGCATTGCTTCTTATGCGATAGCAGGGGAAGTTGTGAAAGGACCTTTTGAATCAGCAGTTGGACAAGTGAAAAAAGAAGGTTTAACAGAAAAAATTACGGTACGACTTGCAAGTGGTTTAGCGGCAGTAGAAGCAGATGATCACGTAGATACGGTTACGATTGCGGGGATGGGTGGACCTCTTATTGTATCAATTTTAGAAAAGCATCCAGAAAAACTGCAAGGGGTAACACGACTTGTTTTACAACCGAATATTCATGCTAAAGTGATTCGTGAGTGGGCTTTAGCACATAATTGGGCTATTCTCGACGAAGAGATATTAGAGGAAGATGAAAAAATTTACGAAATTCTTGTATTACAAAGAGGTCCAATGGCGTTAACGGAATCAGAAATTTTATTTGGACCAAAATTAATGCAGCGAAAATCACCAGCATTTATTGAAAAATGGTTACGTGAAAAAGAAAATTGGCAACGTGTGTTAAAGTCCATTGAAGTTGCAGATCAAACACCTGAAATTGAAGAAAAACGTGCTGAGTTAGGAGCACTACTCGATTTAGTGGAAGGGGTTTTGTGAGATGAAAACAGTAAACGGTCAGGAAATTATCCAATTATTCGAATCATGGTCACCTAAAAAGCTTGCCTGTATGGAAAATGATCCAATTGGACTGGCTATTGGCACATTAAACAAGCCTGTAAGTAAAGTATTAGTCACATTAGATGTTAATGAAGCGGTAGCAGCAGAGGCAATACAGCAAGGCTGCGAGCTAATAATCGCACATCATCCACCAATCTTCAGACGTTTAGCTAATATTCGTACTGATAATCCAGCTGGACGTTTATATGAAAAGCTTATAAAAAATGATATTGCCGTTTATGCAGCACATACAAATTTAGATGTGGCTGAAGGTGGTGTCAACGATTTACTGGCAGATGCTCTACAGCTTGAAAAACGTTCTATTCTAGAAGAAACATATGCGGAAAATATGTTGAAGTTGGCTGTTTTTATACCAACTGCAGATGCCAATGATTTACGTGAGGCATTAGCAAAGGCGGGAGCAGGTCGTATCGGCGATTATGAAGCGTGTAGCTATACTACATTGGGGGAAGGACGTTTCCGTGCACTAGCAGGTGCAAATCCACATGTAGGTTCTATTGGTGAGTTACATGTTGAAGAAGAAGTGAAGGTAGAAGTAGTATTTCCGGAGTCTATTCGAAACCGTATATTAAAGGCAATGTTACATGCACATCCATATGAAGAACCTGCCTATGATATCATTCGTCTAGATCAGCAAACAAATGTAATGGGCTTAGGACGTGTTGGTTTCTTACCACAAGAAATGACTCTTCATGAATTTACTCAATTTGTAAAGCAGCAGCTAGATGTACCGGCTGTCCGAGTTGTTGGCGATTTACAGTCGAAGGTGAAAAAAATTGCGCTTGTCGGTGGCGACGGCAATAAATATATCTATTCTGCAAAGCGTGCAGGAGCAGATGTATTTTTAACAGGAGATATGTATTTCCATACTGCACAGGACGCACAAGCAATTGGTTTACAAATCGTGGATCCGGGTCATCATGTTGAAAAAGTGATGATTGCAGGTGTAGCTAAAAAGATGGCAAAAATGTGTGAGGATAAAAAATATACGGTTGAATTTGTACAATCTACTATTCATACAGAACCGTTTTTATTCGTGTAAGAGAGGGGAATAGATGTGGCGAGTGAAAGACCTGCTGGCAATAATGCCGGTAAGTTATGGCTTATAATTGGTTTAATGATTGCTGTGTTTGGGCTAGGTATGACATTTATGACAAATAAGATAAATGCCAATAAAATTGACGCCATGACAGAGCAGTGTGAAGAAGATGGCGGAGAAGCCATTGTCTCAAAGGAAAAGAAGTTTTTATCAACAAGCTATTCATTTAAATGTAACCAGTAATAATAAAAAGACTGAATTATAGTATTTAAATATAATTCAGTCTTTTTGTGTATGCATAGATTAATTTCAGAGTGTTATGATAGGTGAGTATACTTTGGTATGAAAGGGGAGTTTTGGTTTGTTTATTCGTTTTACAAAAGAACAACAGGAAACGATCATAGCTGATATTCAACGATTTTTTTATAATAATCGAGATGAGGATATTACAGAATTTGAAGCAGAGCGTGTATTGGACTTTATCAAGGAAAATGTAGCTCCACATATTTATAATGTAGCTATTTCGGATGCAAAGTATGTTGTAGAAAGACAATATGCATCGATTGAAGATGAGCTTGCAGCATTAGAAAGACCAATTAAGATAAAATAATTTAACTTCTTTCGCAGAAGTCTTCCACCTCAATAGGTGATGAGATGAATGCGAATTTAGTTAAAGCCTCTGGCCGATTCCGGACACAATTATACCGAGGCATAATTGATTCGGAATCAAACAATTGGCAATTTTCGTAAATATATGATATTTTTATTTTGAATTGAAGATAATTTGATTCAAAGTAAAAAGTGGCTAAATTAACCACCTGTGAATTGAATAAAGGGATGGATTCCTGTACAACATGGCTAGGAGAACCGTTTTTAAATTCAAATGAATGATTCGGTCACAATTTGAGGGATGAATGAAGGAGGAGTAGTATGTTGAAAATTGGGATTATTTTAGGTAGTACACGTGAAGGTCGTGTAAGTCCACAAGTTGGAGAATGGGTACAGGGAGTAGCTGAAAAACGCGGTGATGCAGCATATGAAATAATTGATATCGCTGATTTTAAATTACCATTTCTAGGGGAGCCAGGAGGAGATACTTCAGGAGTAGCTGCTTGGTCAGAAAAAGTCGCTGCCTGTGATGGTTTTGTATTTATCGCTGCAGAATATAATCATTCCATTACGGGTGCATTAAAAAATGCGTTAGATTATTTACGTAACGAATGGAATAATAAAGCAGCAGGTATTGTTTCTTACGGTTCTGTTGGTGGGGCGAGAGCAGCTGAACATTTACGCGGTATTCTAGGTGAATTATTAGTAGCAGATGTTCGCGTACATCCAGCTTTATCCTTATTCACAGACTTTGAAAACGGTACGATTAAACCAAAGGATGTACAAATAGATTCAGTAAATCAAATGTTAGATCAACTTATTCCTTGGACAACAGCATTAAAAACAATTCGATAATATCCTTAAGCAGTATGTACAGTAACAAGTGCATATTGCTTTTTTTATGTGGAAACACATAGAAATTGAACATCCCCCTCCTTCATTTTTAAAAGGAAAACGTTTAGAATCCTTAGGTTTTTTACGTGCCCTGCCTCCGCTTTCAACGCTTAGAAAAATTTTTGAAACTTTTTAGCAGGAAATTGGAGGCATAAGTCCGCTTCGCCGCTAAAACTGCTTATTCCGCCGCAAAAGCCGACCGCTTCGCCGCTAAAACTACTTATTCCGCCGCAAAAGCCGTCCGCTTCGCCGCTAAAACTGCTTATTCCGCCGCTAAAGCCGACCACTTCGCCGCTAAAACTGCTTATTCCGCCGCAAAAGCCGACCACTTCGCCGCTAAAACTGCTTATTCCGCCGCAAAAGCCGTCCGCTTCGCCGAAATGGTGGTGAACCTACTAATTACTCATTGAAAATAGTGCCTGATACAAAGTTGCTAGCAATGCAACAAAAAGTGTATCATCTGAGTTAAAAAGCTTAAAAGCTACACCAGTACGCACGAGTTCAGTTTCGATATTACTAGCACTTGCTATTTTTTCATCATTGCAATATAAATAGGCGGTAGATGTAAAATCTTTTTCGAAGCGAAACGCGAGTCCATCCATTGTAAAAGAGTAGGAGGATTCAAGTAATTGAACCGTCTTTCGTTGTATTGGTAAAATGGATCCATCTGGCATAATAAGCTGATGGCTGACACCCTTTGTTAATAGTGTAGATTGCACCTGAAAAAGTGGTGCACCTAAAGTAGAATGTGTTTCATAGCGATGTGGTAATGATTGCTGTGCAGCAACTAGCATAACAGCGTTCAATACTTTTCCAACGGATGAACGCTCAACTTTTTGCAGCACACAAACTGTCTCATTTTGTTCATTCACAATAGGAATATTTGAAAAGCTTTCGAATGCTTTTGGGTAGGTAAGAGTAAATGTAGTCATATATAAACCTCCAATTTACTTACTATACGGGTAAGTGGTACATGAGGTTTCATATTGAAAGGGAAAATAAAAGGCTGGCCGATCATGTGAAGATTTCACTTTCGGACAGCCTTTCATTTTATTATTTGATGATAGCTTCTCCTGCAAGAGCACGTTTTTCCTGCTCTGGATCGAATTCTTTTTCCATTTTTGAAACGACAACTGTTGCGACACCATTACCAATTAAGTTTGTAACGGCGCGGGCCTCTGACATAAATCGGTCGACACCAATTAAAAGTGCAATTCCCTCTACTGGAATCATAGGGAATGCCGCTAGTGTTGCCGCGAGTGTAATAAAGCCTGAGCCTGTGACACCTGCAGCTCCTTTGGATGTCAGCATTAGAATAGCAAGTAATGTAATTTGATGCCAAATATCTAAATCAACCCCATAAGCTTGTGCGATAAACATAGCTGCCATGGATAAGTAAATAGACGTACCATCTAAGTTAAAGGAGTATCCTGTAGGAACTACAAGACCAACCACCTGTTTAGAGCAACCATAGTTTTCTAATTTGCGCATCATCGAAGGGAGTGCAGATTCTGATGATGATGTCCCGATCACAATAAAAATTTCATCTTTAATATATTTAATGAACTTAAAGATATTGAACCCAAAGTAACGTGTAATTAGGCCAAGGATGACTGCGATAAAAATAAACATCGTAATATAAACGGATAGCATTAAAAATCCTAAGTTTCCAAGTGATTTAAGACCGAAATTTCCGATTGTGTAGCTCATTGCACCAAATGCACCAATCGGGGAAACCTTCATGACCATATTAACAATTTTAAAGAATATCTCCGCTACTTGTTCGAAAAATGTAATAACTGGTTTAGCTGGTCCACCAATAGCAGCAGCAGCTATTCCAAATAACACAGCTGAGAATAAAACGGGTAATAACTCTCCGTTTGCAAGTGCTCCGACAACATTTTCAGGAATGATATTCATAATAAATGCGCCAAAACCATGCTCTGTTTCAGCAGCAGCCTGTGTATATTGAGAAACATCTGCACCGTTTGCAGCCTCTGTATTAAAGCCTTTACCTGGCTGTACAATATTGACAACGATTAAGCCAATCGCTAGTGCGAAAGTAGAGACGATTTCAAAATAAAGTAATGCCTTCCCGCCAATTTTACCAACTTTTTTTACATCGCCCATACTACCAATGCCAATAACAACCGTTAAGAAGATGATAGGAGCTATTAACATTTTAATTAATTTAATAAAAATATCAGCTAATATTTTTAACTTCGCCCCGAACTCAGGGAACAAAGCACCGACAATGATACCTAGTACAATAGCAATCAGTACTTGTACAGTTAAGTTTTTAAAATTTATACGCATAAAGTTCTCCCCTTACACTATTAATGAAAATTTTGTGAACGCTTTCATGTCGTTATCATAGCTGAAATTTTCCGAAAATAGTTTTTATGACCGTAATGTTTCTATTGTTCATTTTGGTCATTTTTAGTGGAAGGATGAATAAACGTAGTGATAGCAAGGGTTTAAGCTGTTTTATAGTAGTTTTGTAATTTTGAAATCTATTATAATACAAAAAAAAAATCCCCACTTAATGTGAGGATTTATCATAAATGAACAAAAATACGGCTCATCACCAAAAATTGTGGATGACATTTTTTAAGACCCCTGGAAAGCGCCCAGTCGGAACGGAAATCAACCACACGTTATGGTGTTGACCCCAAAATACTTACGGGGAAACAATTTCTTCAATTTCCGATAAAACATCATTATTTTGTACATTGTTTCTATAAAAATCATAGACAGGTGCTAGCTTTTCTTTAAAGCGTTGGCGTTCCTGATCACTCATCGTATAAATTTCAAAGTTATCTTGTTGCGCTAGTTTTTGCAAATCTTTTTCATTCATTTGTACAGCTTGCTCAAACTGCCAGTCTGTTGTTTCTTTCATAGCGGCCATAATTTGCTTTTGAATTTTTGGAGGTAAGGAATTCCAAAAATTCTCGTTAATTAAAACAGCGTATCCTAAAATCCCATGCTTTGTTAATGTCATATGCTTCTGTACTTTGTAAAAACCTTTAGAATAAATATTTGATGCAGTGTTTTCCTGCGCATCAATGGCGTGTGATTCTAAATCAGTAAAAACCTCGCTAAAGGAAATCGGGATGGGTGTTGCTCCAACAGCCTCGAATTGCTTTTCAAGCGTTTTACTTGGCATTGTCCGGACACGCAAGTTTTTTAAATCCTCGAATGTATGAATAGGGTGATCGACAGAGGTTAAATGTTTAAAGCCATTATGCCAAAAGCCCAGCCCCTTTATTTTAAAAGGCTCAAGCTCACTTAACAATTGTTCACCAATCGATCCAGTAAGAACCTCATGAACTTCATCATCCGTATTAAAAAGGTAGGGTAGATCAAGAACCTGCCAATTTGGTAGATAGGATGTCATCTTTGAAAAAGTAGGGATAATCATTTCTACTTCTCCATTTTGCAAAGCCTGAAACTCATTTTCATCATTAAACAAGGAGGAGTTCGGGTAGACGTGTACCTTCACTTCGCCATTTGTTTTTTCCTCCACAAGCTCTGCAAATTTGCTTGCGGCCTGTCCTTTTGGCGTATTTTCAGCTACAACGTGACTTAAATGAATTGTAATTTGTGTGTCCAAACCTTTTTGCTCATCATCATAGGGAAGAGGCTTTGCAAATAGTAAATCTTGTTGGACGCCTATTGCGATTGTTAACAGTAAAACGGTTACGATTGTTCCAATAATAAATTTTTTCATCTATTACACCCAATTAATTCGTATTTTCTGATGTTTTTGTTATTCTAACATATGGAGTACGCTAAAATATAGTAAGAGGGAGGCGAACATCTTGAAATTTCAAAAATTATCGATGAAGAGAAAAATCATGTCTTTGACTTTTTTTATTCTCATGCTCTCCTTTAGTATAGGTGGTACTTTTTTGCTAGCGTTTGTCATGAATGAGCAGAAGGATAAGCTCGAAAATCAGGCTTTACTTGTGGCAAAAACCGTATCACAGCTTCCTGAACTTAAAACCTACATTTCAAATAATAATGATTTTAACGAGGCTACTCAACACATTAATCCTGTAGTGGAAGAAATACGTGATATAAATGGTGCACAGTATATTGTTGTACTTGATATGCATAGGCGCAAGTACTCACATCCAAATACAAAAGAGATCGGTCAAGTTTCGCAGTCAGCAGATCTAAATGCGGCGTTTGCTGAGCATTATTATACATCCGCTGCACATGGCGAACATGGAGATATGGTACGAGCATTCGTCCCGGTCATGAGTAATGAAGGAAAGCAAATAGGTGTAGTAGTAGTAGGTTATAGTGTTTTAACTGTTACGGAGTTACTACAATCTATTCAAACAGAACTCATTATTACAATTTTAATATCACTTCTCTTTAGTGCATGGGGTGCTCATACTTTGGGGCTGCATATGAAAAAGCAAATGTTTGGGCTAGAGCCCCATGAAATTGCTAAAATGTATGTAGAACGAACAGAAACCTTTAACGCAATGCATGAAGGGATTATTGCAATTGATAATAAATTGACAATCACTATATTTAATGAAAAAGCATGTGAAATATTAGATGTTCACAAACAACCGTCAACATTAATAGGGAAGAAAATCTTTGACGTGTTACCTGATACACGATTACCTGAGATTTTGGAGCTAGATCAACCTATTTTCAATCGTGAGCTCTATATTAATGGACACAGTATTATGAGTAATCGTATTCCTATACAAGTAAACGGAAAAACGGTTGGAGCTGTTGCAATGTTTAAGGGTCGTACAGAAGTGAAAAAGCTTGCAGAGGAATTAACGGGTGTTAAGGCATTTGTACAGGCATTACGCGTTCAAACACATGAACATAAAAATAAATTGCATACTATTGCTGGTCTTTTACAGCTTGGACATCATGAACAAGCACTTTCTTATTTAACACAAGTAAAGGAAGAACATGATGAAATTACAAATTTTTTAAATGAACGGATTAAAAATGAAAATATTTCAGGGCTATTACTTAGTAAAATTTCCTATGCAAAAGAACAGGGAATTCGCTTGGAGATTGATCGGGAAAGTCGTTTGACAATTTTTCCGAAAAATTTAGATCATCATGATTTCGTCATTTTATTTGGTAACTTAATAGAAAATGCTTTTGATGCATTGAGGGATGTACAAATGGACGAAAAAATTATCCATGTCTCTGTTGATGAGGATGAGGATGTGCTGGCAATTTTAGTAACAGATAATGGTATAGGTATGTCAGATGAAGTAAAGGCACATATTTTTGATAATGGCTATTCAACAAAAGAGAAAAAGGGTCGAGGTATTGGACTTTATTTAATAAATGAAATTGTGCAAAAAGGGCAAGGTGAAGTAGAGGTCATAAGTGAACCAAATAAGGGAACAAGCTTTTTAATAACTTTTTACCATACTTAATAGTCGTAGTTGATTTTGAAGTAGAAGCGAGAAATTCTATAGGAACCGTGTGACGCGCTCCTTTAGTTTGCTTCCTTAGGTGAAATTTACACATATAGAGATAGAACAGAGTGTATGGAGGTCTGACAGTGACACAGATGAGGGTTTTATTAATAGAGGATGATCCGATGGTGCGAGAGGTTAATCGCCAATTTATTGAAAAGATAGCTGGATTCGAAGTAATTGGACAAGCTTCAAATGGAGTTGAGGGGATTGCGCAAATCCATAAACTTAAACCAGAACTAGTATTTATGGATATTTTCATGCCAGAGCAGGATGGAGTGACAAGCTTACGAAAAATTCGTGAACTCAAATTACCTGTAGATGTCATTACGGTAACTGCTGCTAATGATATGGAAACGGTAAAACAGGTCCTGCATCTTGGCGTCTTTGATTATATTATGAAGCCTTTTTCATTTGAACGAGTGCAAGGAACACTTGAAAATTATTTGCGCTTTAAAAAGCAAATGCAAACTGAGCGTGAGCTAACGCAAGGGGAGCTTGATCAGTTATTCCATTATCATGGTGGGCATAATGAGGTTCAGCAATCGAATGTCTTACGGTCAGAAAAAAGTTTACCTAAGGGCTTTAATCGTGCAACACTTGAGAAAGTTGTGCAATATTTGCAATCTGTAGAAGGAGCATCGGCGGAAGAAGTTGCGAGTGGTGTTGGCATTGCGCGCGTAACAGCAAGGCGATACTTAGATTATTTAGAGAAACAAGAGGAAATTACGATGGATGTGCATTATGGGGGTATTGGCCGTCCAGTCAATTATTATTTTAGTAAATAACGAAAAATCCTGATTGTCAAATAGGCAATCAGGATTTTTTTTATGTTAGTAAGGCATAATTTTTTCGACAGGCTTTGGTGTTTTAATTTTAGGTAAAATTTTATCTAATGTAACGGTACGTTTAATAATATGTGTTGATTCATCATTCTCATCAAATTGATCGAGGAATGAAATAACCTCTTTTACAATAGGCGTTGGTGTTGAAGCACCTGCAGTGACAGCAACGGAATTAATTCCTTTTAACCATTCAATTTTCAGCTCGGAAACGTCTGCGATTCGATAGGATGGTGTTCCTGCTATTTCAACAGATACTTGCGTTAAACGATTCGAGTTATTGGATTTAGGGTCACCTACAACAATAAGTAATTCGGCTTCCCCAGCTTGCTGAGCAACTGCCTCTTGACGTACCTGAGTTGCCAAACAAATCTCTTTATGCACTTCAATATGTGGGAATTTCTCTTCTAAACTATCCATTAAATGAGCGACATCCCATTGACTCATCGTCGTTTGATTCGTTACTAGTAATTTATCATTTGTTAAATTTAATGCATCAATATCAGTAGATGATTGCACTAAATGCACGTGATCTGGTGCAACCCCAATTGCTCCCTCTGGCTCGGGATGGCCTTTTTTACCGATATAAATAATATCATAGCCATCTGCTGATTTTTCACGAATTAAATCGTGTGTAACTGTAACGTCAGGACATGTAGCATCAATGGATACTAAGCCTTTGCGCTTCGCAATTTCACGAATTTCAGGTGAAACACCATGCGCTGTGAAAATAACAGTGCCAGTTTCAACTTGTTGAATAATTTCTAAACGATTATCACCATCTAATGTGATGATACCATCCTCTTCAAAGGCATCTGTGACATGTTTATTATGCACAATCATACCTAAAATGTAGATAGGTCTTGGTAATGATTTATCGAGTGCGGCGTTTCGAGCGATGACCATCGCATCAACAACACCGTAGCAATAGCCACGTGGATTAATTTTTAATACTTGCATGGTTGTGACTCCTTTCAAGCTTACCTATCTACATTATAACGGACAGGGACGGCGAATACAAAGAAACGTTCATCTACATAGGTGGCTGAAAAATACGCGGCTTAGATGGAAGTGGGTCAGGAGGGGTAAATGATGCATTTTGCCGCGACGCACTTCGACTTATAGTAGAACCTGCTCCATTGCTTGCCGCAGCCTCCGTTGCTCCAGCCCCTGCTTTAGTTCCTACAGAAGGTAGACCTTGAAATCCTTTATACAATTTTAAAAGTGACGGGATATTTTTTACCATTGGCATTGCTTGCTGAATGTAAGGCGTATATGTTTTAGCAGTGTTGAATATGTTATTCGCATTTTGTAAAAATGAACCGATTTTTGAAGCATCCTGCACTGGTGGCATTGGCATTTGTCCCCCGAATGTACCTATTCCACTAGACATTGGAAAGCCACCTGGAATTCGTGGTTGGTTTGGGAAGCCTCCAGGCGTGTAAAAGGACTGCGGTGACATTGGCATTTGCATAGGCATTTGCATTTGCATGGGCATCGGCATTTGCATGGGCATCCTCATGCCACCAGGATACATTGGAAACTGATAAGGTGGTCTAAATACCATAATGATCTCCTTTCTTTAACATTGATGACATACCTGATTATAAATATGATATGCAGTGGGGGATGTTAGCGTTCGACATACACAATAAATAACTAGGGTAATATTGCATGTAACCCTCTAAAAACCACGGAATTTTTACTTATTAAATATGTAGTGTCAATAAGTAGAGGGAATTTTAAGTCTAAGCTAGTACGTAAGGAGCCTTCCTTATCTAAATGCTTACAAAAAAAGTGAGGTAGTCGCCAAAGAAGTTAACAATTTGGAACTACCTCACTGTATTAATTTTGAGTAAAATCTTTCAATTTAGAAGGAGGTGCACAAGTGTTAGTAGAACAACTCTTCTGTAATGAGCATGCGGCGCATTTACCTTTCTTCTGCTTCTTAATGCTCTTATATAAGGTAATACCAGCATAGCCAAATATAATACTACCGATCAAGATATTAACCAATAAAGTCATTCTTATCACCTCACATCAATAAATTCCCAATACCATAAATGATAAGTGCAATAATATAAGCTACAACAAATGGATAAAGTGTTGCAAATAAAGTCCATTTTACAGACTGTGTTTCCCTTTTTATTGCACCTACTGTTGCTAAACAAGGCATATAAAGTAAAACAAAGGCCAAGAATGTATAGGCACTTAAAGCGGTAAAGTGAGTTGTCATTGTAGAGGATAAGACACCCTCACTCACTCCATAAATAATCGCCATTGTCGAAACAATTACTTCTTTCGCCAGGAATCCAGCAATAAGGGATGCCCCAGCTTGCCACGTTCCAAATCCAAGCGGGATAAACAATACGCCAAAAGCGCCTCCGATAATGGCTAAGAAACTTTCGTCCATATTGACATTAGCGCCATGTGGTCCTATATAAGAAAGGAGCCAAATGATAACGGAACCAGCAAAGATAATAGTACCAGCTTTACGGAAAAATCCTTTTCCTTTTTCCCAAGTGGAACGCCAAAGTGTTTTAAGCTGTGGTACATGATAGGCTGGTAATTCAACAATAAAAACTGAAGTTTCATTTTTCAAAATCGTCATAGATAAAATTTTTGTTACAATAAGCGCAATCACGATTCCCATTATATATAGGGAGAATACTACTAAAGATTGATGTTCAGTAAAGAATGCTGCCCCAAACAAAGCATACACAGGTAACCTTGCTGAACAGCTCATAAACGGAGCTACTAGAATAGTTAATAGCCTCTCTCTTGGCTGTTCAATTGTTCTTGCAGCCATTACACCTGGAACATTACATCCGAAACTTACAATCATCGGAATAAAGGCTTTGCCGTTTAAGCCGAAAAATTCCATAAGACGATCCATGACAACAGCAATTCTCGCCATATAACCTGAATCTTCTAATAGTGAAATAAAGAAAAATAGTACAAAGATTTGTGGAATGAAAACTAAGACACCGCCAACACCTGCAATGATCCCATCACATATTAAATTAATAATAAAAGGGGCGGCACCAATAGCTTTTAAGCCATTCGTAACTGTCTCTGTAAGAGTTCCACTTACAAAGCCATCCAGTAAATCCGAAAGTGGGGTACCAATCCATGCAAATGTTGCTTGAAACATTAAAAACATAAGCGCTAAGAAAATCGGAACACCTAAAATTGGATGTGTTAGAATTTTATCAACTTTATCTGACCATTGTGTTTCACTTTTCTCTTGTATAATTACTTCGCTGTAGATGTTAGAAATATATAAATCACGTTTTTTAGCAATAGCTTTATTGACTGGTTCACCAATTTTCATCTCTAAAGCATCTCGCATTGCAACTAGCTTTTCAAAGTATTCCTTTTCTTTCAAATAAGCGTCAACGGCTTCATTTCCTATTAAAAATTGAATCGTACACCATCTTCTTTGCTCTTCAGGAACATGCTGTAACAATGCTTCAATTTTTGAGATGCCTTCTTCAATTAAATCATCGTAGGTTAATGTAAAACGTTGTTGAGTACGATCGGAGTCTTGAATAACAGCATAAATGCCTTCGACACCTTTACCAGTACGAGCGCTTATTGGAATAACAGGTACTCCTAAAAAACGCTGTAATTTTTCGACATCAATTGAAATGCCTTTCTTTTTCGCTACGTCAATCATATTTAAACAGATAAAAACAGGCTTTCTAAGTTCAAGTATATCTATTGTTAATTGCATATTTCGTTCGAAATTAGAGGCATCGATAATATTTAATATTCCATCTACCTGATCTTCAAGTAAAAATGAAGTAACAACACTTTCATCTCTTGAAATCGGGTTCAGCGTATAGACACCAGGTAGATCAATAATTTCCTTTTGTAGTTTTTTTACTTGTCCTACTTTTTTTTCAACGGTTACACCACTCCAATTGCCGACATATTCATATGAATTTGTCAACGTATTGAATAATGATGTTTTACCGATATTTGGGTTTCCTATTAAAGCTAATCTACTCATAATTGCTCAACCTTTATATTCATTAAATCTTTTTTTCTAAGCCCGATTTTCTGCCCCTGGCATTCCAATATACATGCTCCAGAAAACCATCCTTTTTGAATCATACAAATTCGGCAGCCTTCCTTAATGCCAAAAGCATTTAAACGTTTAGATAAAAGAGAGTCAATTTGCTGAAGATCTTTCACTTTAACTAGTTCACCCAATTGAACCGAATGAAGGTTCATAAGATCTACCTACTTCCTTGTAAATGATAATCATTATCAAATAAATACTATAGTATAGTATCATTTTTTATCAACTCTAGCAATAAAAAGCTTGCAGTTTAAAGTTTAGGAAAACTATAGTATATTAGGAAGTTGAAGCATGATCAGACCCTTATTCTTCGTCATGACAACGAAGCATTCTGTACCCAACGCGGACATGTGTCTGGATTAATTTTGGATTAGCTGGATTGTCCTCTATTTTCTTTCGAAGTGTGGCCATGAAAACTCTAAGACTTGGAACATCCGACTGAAGTACGTTGTGCCAAATTTCCTTTAAAATAAAGTTATGCGTTAAAACTTTACCGACATGTTTTGATAAAATAACCAATAGTTTATACTCAATAGGCGTCAAATGCACTTCTTTTTCATTCACAAACACCGTATTTGCTAAGTAATTTATTTGTAAATGACCATTGACAAAGACAGAGGGTTCATTTTCTAGCTGATGCTCATACGTCAATCTTCTTAAGGCTACTCGAATACGGGCTAATAGTTCTTCAACACTGAAAGGCTTTGTGACATAATCGTCCGCGCCAGCATCTAATGCATTGATTTTATCGTGTTCTTCTCCACGTGCACTAACAACGATAATCGGTGTTTGAGTCCAGCTTCTAATTTTCGTTATTAGTTCTACACCGTCTATGTCAGGTAGTCCTAAATCCAAAATAAAAACATCTGGTTTCATGGCAAGAGCCTTTTGTAGTGCGCTGTTACCATCTCTTACAATTTCGAATTCATATTTTTGCGTAGCCAATGTCATTTTAATTAGATTGCCAATGGCTACATCATCTTCTACTACTAGAATTCGTTTATTCATTGAATGTCATTTCTCCTTTTTTCAGTGAAAAGTTAAAAATCGTTCCTTTAGGTTTATTGTCTGAAACAGTTATTTCACTGTCATGTAATTTTAAAATAGTTTGACAGAGCGCTAAGCCTAATCCCAGGCCTCTTCGACTATCGCTACGTTGTACTTTTCCAGTTGTGAATGGCTCAAAAAGATTGCTTTTTATCGCATCATCGATACCAGGTCCATCATCAGAAATGCTAAATTGTGCTAAGCCATCAACTTCTTTCACCGTTATAGTAATAGCGCTACCTGGTGGTGTGTAAGTCAATGCATTATCGATCATATTAATCAGTACTTGAATAATAAGTCGTGCATCCATTAAAGCGAATAAAAATTCTGGTTCAATATGATAGGATATTGTGTGTGTATTGTTTAGACGAACGACATGGGTTAATGCCTCTTGAATAATATCCTCTACAAGCTCTAATTGCATCTCTAAAGCAAGGTGTCCATCTTCCAACTTAGAAACAGCAAGTAAGTTTTCCACCATTTGTACAAGCCATTTAGAATTTTTATAAATATCCTCATATATTTTGCTTTTTTCATCATCCCGTATTTGCGATGCATTGGTCAGTAATATATCTGCATTTCCGGAAATAGCAGTAAGCGGTGTTCTTAAATCATGAGAGATTGCGCGCAAAAGGTTAGCTCGCATCTGTTCCAGTTCAGCTTCTCTAGCCACTTCTTCATTGAGTTTCTGTAAATACCACTTATCAAGTGCGAATGAAAAATCATTGATAATGGCATGCAGAATATTACGCTCAAATGCAGGTAATAGTGATTGCTTTGACAGTGCAATGCCAATAACGCCCTTAACACGCCCGTTAGATATAACTGGTAAATAGTAGGCGTTCACTTCAGGAAATATATCAGTGGTTACTCCTGCTACATGCTTATTATTTATGACCCAACTTACTACACCATGCTCATTCGGATTGTCAAAAAGGGATGCAATCTTATTATTTTCAAGGCTAGTCATGCCCTCAGCACGGAAAAAAGTAGTTTTCACAATTAAATTATTTTCAATTTCAAAGAATTGTACTGGTTTTTCTACTAACTTAACGATTTGTGACATGCCTTCAGTAATAATTTCTTCTATAGATTTAGCATGTTGAAGTCTGCGATTTGTATCAAGGAGCACCTCCATTCGATAAGATTTTCGAACTGCTACAATGGTTTGCTCCTTTATTTTTTTTGTTAAGCTACTTGTAATCACTCCTGAAAGAAACATGATCATAAAGGTCATCGGATAGTCGCGATGATAGGCTTCAAATGAAAAACGTGGTTCTGTAAAAAAGTAATTAAAAAGGAGTACTGCGATGATGGAGCTAATAATGCTCATCATCCATCCTGATGACCAAATGGCAAGAATTAAAACGCCTAAAATATAGATCGTGATGATGTTCGATTCACTTACACCAATTGTGTAGAAATAGAGCCCGACAATTGATACTATGCCAAACACGATGACCATTTTAAATAAGTCAAGCCATTCAAATGACAGCTTATTTTTCACATTAGGAAAGTAGAATTGTTCATTTTCTTGATCTGGCACTATGTGTATGGCTAAATTCGGTACAAATTCGGTGAGTCGATCGCTGATTTTTGTGTTTGGTCGCCACCATTTTTTTCTCATGCTCGTTCTACCGATGACTAATTTCGTGACGCCGCTAATTTGTGCATAGTTGGCAAGGGCAGCGGCTACATCATCTTCTTGAACAATTACGACATGGCCACCAAGCTGTTCAACAAGCTTTATATGCTGCTGAAGTCGTTCTGAATTTGCATTATTTCGATCATGCTCCTGTACGTTTTGTACGTAGAGAGCTGTAAATTTGCCATGTAATGCTTGTGCAAGTCTTGCGGTAGTTCGAATAACTTTAGCATTCGTAGGAGAACTACTAATACCAACAAGTAGATGCTCTTCGATTTGTACAGGATGTTTTGTAGATTCGTTGCTATTTACCTGCTTATAGTTAATCGTATCTGCAGCTCTCCGTAGTGCAATTTCTCGCAGTGATACTAAATTTTGTTTACGGAAAAAAGATTGCAGTGCTTTTTCTACTTGTTGTTTTACATAGATTTTGCCTTCTTGTAGGCGTTGGATTAACTCATCTGGTTCAATATCGACAATCTTTATTTGTGCCGCTTGATCAATTAAATAATCTGGAATACGTTCTCGTACCTTGATGTCAGTTATTTCTTCTACTAAATCATGAAGACTTTCAATATGTTGAATATTGACTGTTGTATAGACATGAATACCCTTTGCAAGTAATTCCTCTACATCTCCAAATCGTTTCTTGTGCCGCATCGTTGGAACATTAGTGTGTGCCAATTCATCAATAAGGACAATTTCCGGCTTGCGCTGCAATACCGCATCAATATCTAATTCCTGAAAAGTTTTCTCTTTGTAATTTATTTTTTTCGTAGGGATTTGCTCAAGCCCTTCGAGTAGAGCTAACGTCTCTGGACGAGGATGTGGCTCTACATAACCAACTACCACATCTTTACCTAGTTTTTTCGCCTGATGTGCTGCATCCAGCATTGCATAAGTTTTACCGACCCCAGCAGCATAACCAAGGAAAATTTTGAGCTTTCCTACGAATTGTTCCTCTTGTTGAAGCCTCGCTAAAAACGTCTCTGGAGTTGGACGTGCATTTTCCATCCTCTTTCACCTCATTTGTATTATAGCGTTATCTACCATTAAGAAAGTATTAAGATTTTCGCTCTTTATAGTTTCTTAATAGAAAAAGTGATTTCCTAACACTACATTAATTTGAAAGTCAGTATGATGAGAGCATCCTAATTGGAGGAGGGGTGTTTCGATTGATGGACTTTTATATGATTGGCTTACTAATTATAAGCTTTGCATGTCTTTATGCGTTAACCGCTTGGTGTTTCAAGCTTGTGGAAGAAAAGTAAGGAGGAATGAAAATGTGGATCTTTATGGGGATTGTACTTGTGTTCCTTTTCGGTTATCTAGGGCATGCATTACTATATCCTGAAAACTATTAATAGGCTGGTAGGAGGTACTACAGTATGTGGCAAATCGCCATTGTATTAATCATTTATTTACCGCTCGTGATTTTAACTGGGCACTATCTATTTCGAGTGACGATGCATCAAAAAACATGGCTTGATCCAATTATGGATAGATTTGATGCTGTTATTTATAAATTATGCGGCATTAAACAAGGCGATATGACGGGTAAACAGTATGTGCTTTCGTTAATTTTGTCGAACGCCTTTATGGTGTTTATTGGATACGTTCTTTTACGCATTCAAGCGATGCTGTTTTTAAACCCAAACGATATTGACAATATGGAATCAACACTTTCATTTAATACCATTATTTCATTTATGACGAATACGAATCTTCAACATTATAGTGGCGAATCAGGACTCAGTTATTTATCACAAATGCTAGTCATTATCTTTATGATGTTTACATCTGCAGCTACTGGTTATGCAGCTTGTATGGCGTTCTGCCGTCGTCTAGTTGCTAAAACTGACACTATAGGGAATTTCTTTGTGGATTTCGTTCGTGTTATTACACGTGTGTTAATGCCTTTATCTATTGTTGTTGCCATTATTTTAGTAGCGCAAGGTTCACCGCAAACTTTTAGTGCGAATAAGACTGTCCAAACAATAGAAGGTAAATTCCAAGATATTGCCCTTGGACCTGTAGCTTCTCTTGAATCCATCAAGCATATAGGTACTAATGGTGGTGGTTTTAATGGAGCGAATTCAACGACACCATTTGAAAATCCAACGGTCATTTCTAATGTTGTGGAAATGCTATCGATGATGTTATTACCAGGTGCTTGTGTAGTTGCATTTAGTTTAATGGTCGCATATAGGAAAAAGAAAACGATATTTGGGAAACAAGGGCTATCCATTTTTGCGGCAATGAGTATGCTGTTCCTAGTCGGGCTTGTGACTGTGTATGTAGCGGAAAAAGCAGGTAATCCAATTATTAGTGAGCTCGGAATTTCGCAGGAACTTGGCAGTATGGAAGGAAAAGAGATGCGCTTTGGGGTAGCACAATCAGCACTATTTACAACAGTGACTACTGCTTTTACAACGGGATCTGTTAACAATATGCACGATACATTGACGCCGCTTGGTGGCCTTGTACCGATGTTTAATATGATGCTAAATGTTGTGTTTGGAGGCAAGGGAGTCGGCTTAATGAACATGATGATGTATGTGTTACTAACGATATTCATCGCCTGTTTAATGATTGGTCGAACACCTCAGTTTTTAGGCAAGAAAATTGAAGAGAAGGAAATGAAACTGATCGCTCTTTGTATTTTGATTCATCCTGCTATTATTCTACTATTTTCAGCACTTGCAGTTGCAACAACAGCAGGGGTAGCGGGTATAACGAATCCGGGTGCACATGGTTTATCGCAGGTTTTATATGAATTTGCATCTGCCTCTGCTAACAACGGCTCAGGTTTTGAAGGGTTAGCTGACAATTCAACATTTTGGAATGTGACGACAGGGCTTGCCATGTTCTTTGGACGTTATTTGACGATTATTATTCAACTAGCTATAGCGTCTCTACTTGCTAAAAAAATGTTTTACAGCGATTCGGTGGGAACATTGAAAACGGATAATACTGTTTTTACATTGTTACTTGTTGCGATCGTTTTAATGATTGGTGCTCTTACATTTTTACCAGCATTAGCTCTTGGGCCAATTACAGAGCACTTACAACTTTATCTTCATTCATCTTAAGACGCCCACCTTTTAGTGTGGTGAGATGAATGCGGATGTGATTCCTTTTCAGTGGGTATCCGAATACCTATTGAATGAAGAGCCTCCGGCGGATGTCACGGATTTTGAAAGGAATGAATGAAAGGATGTTAGCCTAAAACCTTCGCACCCTGCGAAAACGGCTAACTGACCTGCATCAGTAAAAACGCCACGTCCTGTGGCATTACCGAAATGACCGACATCGTGTCGGCCCTCGTGCAGGCCTAGGCACAATTCAAAATCTGGACTCCATTACGCCAAGGCGAAATTGATTTTAGTAAGGAGAGACACTTATGGAAACTGCAAGAAAAAGTTTTATTACGGGTAAAATGTTTAAAAGCTCGATGATAGACGCTTTAAAGAAGTTTAGTCCAGTATATATGGTGAAAAATCCTGTTATGTTTGTAGTAGAGATAGGGTTTATGTTTGTCCTGTTATTAACCCTTTTTCCGAATATATTTGGTAACGAAGTAGGAGAACATGAACGCTTGTATAATGCGATCGTTGCCGTCATTCTTTTTGTAACCATTCTATTTGCTAATTTTGCAGAGTCGATTGCTGAAGGACGAGGGAAGGCACAGGTTCAAACGTTAAAAAAGACGAAAACAGTGACACAGGCTCGTGTTCTGCTTAGTGATGGCTCTGAAATAGCTAAACAGGCACATGAGTTAAAAAAGGGCGATATCGTTTTAGTTCAGGCAGGAGAGGTTATTCCAAATGATGGAGAAGTCATTGAAGGAATTGCTACTGTAGATGAATCGGCGATCACGGGTGAATCTGCACCAGTTGTAAAGGAGCGAGGCGGTGATTTTTCATCAGTTACAGGCGGCACGACGGTTACGAGTGATTGGCTGATGATCGAAATTACCTCGATGCCTGGTGAATCCTTTTTAGATAAAATGATATCGCTCATCGAAGGAGCTAGTCGTAAAAAAACGCCAAATGAAGTAGCGCTCAATACACTTTTAGTAAGCTTAACAATTATTTTCTTGTTAGTTGTTGTGACACTCTATCCAATGACATCTTATTTAAATGTGCCGATTTCTATCGCAACATTAATTGCGCTTACAGTTTGTTTAATTCCTACAACGATTGGTGGATTATTGTCGGCAATCGGAATTGCAGGAATGGATAGGGTTACACAGTTTAATGTTATTGCAATGTCTGGAAGAGCTGTAGAGGCGTGTGGAGATGTGGATACATTAATCTTAGATAAAACAGGAACGATAACTTATGGAAATCGTATGGCAGCTGAATTTCTGCCAGTAACAGGCGTGGAAAGTAAAGATTTAATCCGAGCTGCATGGCTTAGTTCCTTAACAGATGATACACCTGAAGGAAAGTCTATTTTGTCACTTGCCTGCGAATTAGGAGTAAAAACAGACGGTGAAGAAAATATTATCAAGTCAAGTGAACATATTCCATTTACTGCACAGACACGAATGAGTGGTTTGGATATGAAGGATGGAACAAAAATTCGAAAAGGAGCCTATGATACGATAAAAAAAGAAAGTATGAAAGCAGGTTATAGCATTCCTGCAAATTTAGAACAGCTGATCCATCAAGTATCTTCTGTAGGTGGGACACCACTTGTAGTAACGTTAAACGATAAAATTTTAGGTGTTATTTACTTAAAGGATGTTGTAAAGGCTGGACTTAAGGAACGCTTTGAACAACTTCGGGCAATGGGCATTAAAACGGTTATGTGTACAGGAGATAACCCCCTTACTGCAGCATCCATCGCAAAGGAAGCTGGAGTGGACAGCTTTATTGCAGAAAGTAAGCCGGAAGACAAAATTCAAGTCATTAAAGATGAGCAGGCACAAGGGAAAGTGGTAGCTATGACTGGTGATGGAACGAATGATGCGCCAGCACTGGCACAGGCAAATGTAGGGCTTGCTATGAATTCAGGTACGAATGCAGCGAAGGAAGCTGCTAACATGGTCGATTTAGATTCAAATCCAACTAAAATTATTGAAGTTGTAGAGATTGGGAAACAATTGCTAATGACTCGGGGCGCACTAACGACCTTCAGTATTGCCAATGATATTGCAAAGTATTTTGCCATTATCCCAGCTATGCTAATGGTCGCTGTACCTGAGATGAGCGCACTAAACATTATGAATCTCAATTCACCTTCAAGTGCGATTATTTCTGCCTTAATTTTTAATGCGGTCATCATTCCATTGTTAATTCCAATTGCAATGAAAGGCGTAAAATATAAGCCGATGAGTGCTGCAAAATTATTAAATAAAAACTTACTTGTTTATGGCGTAGGTGGAATTATAGCTCCCTTTATTGGCATTAAGTTGATTGATTTACTAGTTGGACCACTATTCCATACGTTCGGGTTATAGGAGGAAGATACATGCGAAAATTTTTTGAGAACTCAAAGCAAGCATTATTGATCACAATGACGATGTTCGTTCTATGTGGTTTTATATACCCGTTTGCTGTGACTGCATTAGCGCAAGGGTTGTTTCCTCATGAAGCAAATGGCAGTTTAATAGAAATGGATGGTGAAGCTGTTGGTTCAGAATTAATAGGTCAAGCTTTTACAGCACCTGAGTACTTCTGGGGACGTGTTTCATCCGTCAATTACAATGTTTATACGGAAGAGGATACGATACCAGATGAAAATGGCCAGGTGAATTATAGCGGCGTTAGCTCTGGAACTTTTAACTATGCACCATCTAATCCAGAATTGAAGAAGCGAATAGAAGCAGATATCGAGAAGTTTTTACTAGCAAACCCAACCGTAAAACGACAAGACATACCTGCTGATTTAATGACTGCTTCAGGTTCAGGGTTAGATCCACATATCAGTGTAAAAGCTGCACAAATACAAGTTGAACGTATTGCCCAAGCAAGCGGGCTCTCTAAGAAAGAGATTGAAAAAATTATAGAGGCAAATACAGAAAAACGATCATTTGGGGTTTTTGGAGAAAATAAAGTGAACTTCCTTATGGCCAACCTAGATATTATGAAAAAAATGGAGGGAAATGAGGCTCATCACTAAAAGTTGCTTGGAGTGGAGTCGCCCAGTCGGAACGAAAATCAACCCCGCGTTATGGTGACATGGCAAAAAAGAGGGATAACAAATCAAAAACAGGTAGAGAAAAGTTTCTTTATTTTCTCTACCTGACTCTATTTTATGCTTGTGAATTTACAAGGATTTTAATATGGTTTCGCTCTTTCATTAGGGCTTCAAAGCCTTCTGTTACGACTTCATCAAGAGCAATTCGTTTCGTAACAAGTTTTTCAGCAGGGAAGTAACCTTGTTTCATTAATTCCATAACTGCTGGGAAAATATCGCGATAAGCAATAATACCTTTTACAGAACGCTCTGTTAGAACGATATTGTTAGGCTGAATGGAAGCCGTAGATTCCCAAATGGAAACGATAATTGTTTCACCTTCGAATGTTGTGGAATCAATTGCTTGTTGTAATACTACAGGGACACCTGTTACTTCAAATGCAACATCTACGCCACCATTTGTTAATTCATGTAGGCGAGCTACTGCATCCTCGTCTTTAGGATTAATAACGGCTGTTGCGCCTAACTCTAAAGCCTTGGCAGCACGCTCAGCTGAAAGTTCTACTGCGTAAATTTCAGCTGCTCCAGCAGCACGCAATGCTTCGATCACAAGAAGACCAATTGGACCAGTACCAAAGACTGCTGCTTTATCACCAGCTTTTAATTTACTTTGACGAACTGAATGTAATGCTACTGCTGCTGGTTCAACTAGCGCACCTTGTTCATAGGAAAGCCCTTCAGGCATTTTATGTACCATTTTTTCATCTACCATTGTATATTCAGAGAATCCTCCGCCCCCGCCAGAAAGACCGTGGAAACCTAGATGCTTACAAATATTATATTTACCTTTTTTACAAGCAGCACATTCGCCACATGCAAGAATAGGTTCTACAACTACGGGATCACCAACTTGTACTTTTGTAACACCTTCACCAACTTCTACTACTTCACCAGAGAATTCATGTCCCATAACAATTGGCGCAATATCTTTACTTACATAGTGAGGTTGTTCCACTGGAATGAAGATTGGGCCAGCTGCGTATTCATGTAAATCACTTCCACAAATCCCTGTCCAATGTACTTTGATCTTTACTTTTCCTGATGCAATTACTGGTTCTTCAATGTTTTCTACTCGGATGTCTTTTGCTTTATACCATCTTGCTGCTTTCATGATAAGTCAACCTCCTCTAATATCTTACATTTTTATCGTAACATATGGTAATTCTTCAAATCATTAGATATCAATAAATTGACATAAAATAGACTAATTCTTAGCTTTTTTCAACAGCATTTCAGTGCTTTTTTTATTGCATATTAACAGCATTTCGAGTAACTTTGATAAGGGCTTCTCTACAGCTATGATTAAAGTAGAAAATAATGTTCATGCTTAAGATAATAGGACGTTAATATACCTAAAAGTTGAATCATGATACAATGGGAAAGATGTTAGGAGGAACGAATTATGTCAAAATATACTGATTATAATTTTCAGCCATTTTTGCAGGACGCAATTGCAGAACTTGGCTTCACAGAACCAACGCCGATTCAAAAGGAAATTATTCCGCTAATACTAAAAGGGAAGAGTGCAATCGGACAAGCGCATACAGGGACGGGAAAAACACATAGTTTTTTAATTCCGATTGTGCAACGAATTAATGCTGACAAGCAGGAAGTACAAGCAGTTATTACGTCACCTACACGTGAGCTTGCACAACAAATTTTTGATGCATTAAATCAATTAATAGAAGGAACAACTATTCAAGCGAAACTATTTATTGGAGGTACGGACAAACAACGCTCCATTGATAAGTTAAAAACGCAACCACAAATTGTTGTTGGAACGCCAGGACGTATTCGTGATCTCGTTTCAGCGCAAGCGTTATTTGTGCATACGGCGCCAATGTTAGTTGTCGATGAGGCAGATTTAGCATTCGATATGGGCTTTATAGAGGAGATTGACGGCTTTGCTTCTCAAATGCCAGAAAACCTTGAAATGTTTGTATTCTCAGCAACAATTCCAGAAAAGCTTCAGCCTTTCTTGAAAAAATATATGGAAGCACCTGTTCATATCCATATGAACGATAAACGCCCGGTCGCAGAAGGAATTGACTTTGTGCTTGTCCCAGTGCGTTCTAAATCTCGTAACAAACGTTTGTTGGAAGTTATTGAAGGGATCAATCCATTTTTAGCGGTAATTTTCACTAACACACGTAAAACAGCAGAGCACGTTGCTGGCTACTTAAATGAAAATGGGATTCGCTGTGGTCAAATTCATGGTGACTTAAGTCCACGTGATCGTAAGAAGATGATGAAGCAAATTCGAGAATTGGACTATCAATATATCGTTGCAACAGACCTTGCAGCACGTGGTATCGATATTCAAGGAATTTCACATGTCATTAACTACGAAATTCCAGAGGACTTAGAATTCTTTATTCATCGCGTTGGACGTACAGCACGTGCAGGAAATAAAGGAACAGCTATCACATTGTTTGAGCCATCAGATGAGGATGCAGTAGTACGTGTTGAAAAAATGGGCATTCCATTTGTTCAAAAAGATGTAAAAGATGGCGAATGGTCTGAACTAAAAGAGCGCCATGCACGTAAAAATCGTGTGAAGCAAGAAAATGAAATCGATGCGAAAGCTAAAGCATTAGTACGTAAGCCGAAAAAAGTAAAACCAGGCTACAAACGTAATATGAAATGGGAAATGGAAAAAATTAAAAAACGTGAACGTCGCATAAAAGCTCGCGGGAAAAAATAAGGAGGTATTCAAATGCTACTTGGATCACATGTTTCAATGAGTGGAAAAGAAATGCTCCTCGGGTCAAGTAAAGAAGCTCTTTCATATGGGGCAAATACCTTTATGATTTATACAGGAGCACCTCAAAATACTCGTCGTAAGGCAATTGCTGACCTTAATATTATGAACGGTTTACTACACATGAAAGAGCATGGCATGACAAATATTGTTGTACATGCTCCATACATTATCAATATTGCAAACACAGAAAAGCCTGAAACTTTCCGTCTTGGTGTAGATTTCTTACAGACTGAGATTGAACGTACAGCTGCTTTGGAAGCTACACAGATTGTGTTGCATCCTGGTGCCCATGTAGGCGCTGGTGCTGATGCAGGGATTGCTAAAATTATTGAGGGCTTAAATGAAGTATTAGCACAGGATTACCCTGTGCAGATTGCGTTAGAAACGATGGCAGGGAAGGGAACTGAATGTGGTCGTTCCTTTGAAGAGCTTGCCAAAATTTTTGATGGTGTGACACATAATGAGCGTCTGTCAGTGTGCTTTGATACTTGCCATACACATGACGCCGGTTACAATATTGTCGAGGATTTTGATGGCGTATTAAATGAGTTTGATAAATTAATAGGTGTAGATCGTATTAAAGTCCTGCATATTAATGATTCAAAAAATGTTCGCGGTGCTGGAAAAGACCGTCACGAAAATATTGGCTTCGGTCATATTGGCTTTGACGCATTAAATTATGTTGTACATCACCCACAATTAAAAGAGATTCCTAAAATCTTAGAAACACCCTTTGTCGCATTAAATAGTGATGCCAAATCAAAATCGGCTCCATATAAACATGAAATTGAGATGCTACGTAATGGAGAGTTTAAACCTGAGGTAATCGATGCTCTAAGAGGATAGAAAATAAATAGCCCGAAATCAGCTAGAATAAGTCCTGATTTCCGGGCTATTTTCTATTATTTTGTAAATAGTGCGATTAGCTGTCTAGAACGCTTTCTACCTAAAACAGCTTCAACCTCTAGAAGTATATCTTTCGGAATACCTAAAAAGAGCCAAGTAAATGAGAATTGCTCCAAATAAGGTCGTAGTTTTTTTACTTCCGAAGTTGTAATGTCAAATCCTTCAGCACGAGCAATGGCAACGACTTCTTTATCACTACTTTGTGCTAATTGCTGTAAAAATTGAATACTCAAAGCCAATCCCCCTTTTAAAGTTTTTTTAGTTTCTTTGAAACGAAATCCTTCTTGTGAACGACGTGACAACTTTGAAAACCCTTACTTTAAAAGTTTTAGAATCAATGCCTTACAACTTAATTTGAGCGTGATTCAAGTAAAAAAGTCTTTGTTTAAGCGAAAAGTGACATCTAAATGTATTTAAACTTTTTTCCACAACATGCGACAGCCTATTAGTAAACTAATTTCCTTTACAAAAACAGTGATTTCATTTATACTTACATTTTGTAAATCGTAATGATTTTGAATTAGAAAGAAGCGGTCATGCATGAAAAAATCACTTATTGATATTGAAAACTTGTCATTTCAATATGACTATACACAAGTATTAAAAAATATCTCTTTCCGTGTAGAAGAGGGAGATTTTTTAGCACTTCTCGGTCCAAATGGTTCTGGGAAATCGACATTATTAAAAATTATTTTAGGATTATTAAAACCAATGACTGGAGAAATAAAGTTATTTGGTGAACCAAGTGCAACTTTTAAGCATCGTGAATGGATAGGATATGTGTCACAAAAATCCAATGCCTTCAATTCAGGATTTCCAGCAACCGTTCAAGAGGTAGTAAAAAGCGGATTAACAAAAAAATTAGGGCTATTTAAAAGACCTGGACGAGATGCAAAAGGAAAAGTACTAGAAGCATTAAAAGCTGTTGGAATGGAAGCTTTTATGAATCGTAATATTGGTGAATTATCCGGTGGGCAACAGCAACGTGTCTTTATTGCACGAGCCTTAGTTAGCGAACCGAGACTACTAATATTAGATGAACCAACTGTCGGCATTGATCATGAGAATGTACAGTCATTTTATGATATGCTGGTCAAATTGAATCGGGAACAGGGAATTACAATGATTCTTGTCACTCATGATGTCGATACAGTGTCGAACCGTATCAGCCATGTAGCATGTTTAAATCAAACGATTCACTTCCATGGTTACAAAAATGAATTTGATACAATTTCTCAGGATGCGCTTGAAGCTTGGTATGGTCATTCTGTGAGAAAGATTCACTAGAAGGAGAAGGCTCAATGATTGAAGCAATTTTTAACTATGAATTTTTACAAAATGCCTTTTTCTCGGGGATATTAATTGGCATATTGGCACCCTTGCTAGGTGTTTTTATTGTTGTTCGCAGGCTGTCGCTTATTGCAGATGCCTTGTCACATGTGACACTCGCAGGTATAGCAGGAAGCTTATATCTCAGTCAATCTGTTCCAGCCTTGGCTATGCTAAATCCAATTTATCTAGGTATACTTGCCTCTGTCAGCGGTTCAATTTTAATTGAGCGGCTAAGACGTTTATATAAGCACTATGAGGAGCTTGCCATTCCTATTATTATGTCAGGTGGGATAGGGATTAGTGCTATTTTCATCTCCCTTGCCAGTGGCTTTAGCACGGATTTAATGAGCTATTTATTTGGTTCAGTATCAGCTGTGTCACGTCAGGATTTATGGGTAGTGGTGGGAATTGCTATCGTTGTTATTATCTTTTTATTGTTATTTTTTAAGGAGCTTTTTGTTTTATCTTTTGACGAGGAATATGCAAAAGCTAGTGGTCTACCTGCTCGTTGGATTCATCTTTTATTTATGATTGTGACAGCACTAGTTATTGCTGCAAGTATGCGCATAGTTGGTATTTTGCTTGTGTCATCACTTATGACATTACCAGTGGCTGCAGCAATGCGTTTAGCAAAGGGCTTTAAGCAAACGATCATCTACTCGATTGTCTTTGGGGAAGCAGCTGTGTTAATCGGTCTTGTCAGTGCTTTTTATTTGGATCTAGCGCCTGGTGGTACAATTGTTGTCACTTCCATCTTCATTTTGTTACTAGTTATTCTAGCGAAGAAAGTAGTATTTAAAATGGCTGCTAAACAAGAGGAGGTAGCACAGTGAATGTTTCTAGAGCGTGGGAAATTTTAAAAGACAACGGCTATAAAAAAACAGATAAGCGGGAGTTAATATTAGATATGTTTGCAGCAACAGATAAATATCTAACAGCTCGTGACTTATTGGATGTTTTAAAAAAAGATTTTCCGGGTATGAGTTTTGATACAATTTATCGTAACTTAGCAACGTTTGTGAAGCTTGGAATACTGGAAGAAACTGAGTTATCTGGGGAGCGAAATTTCCGCATGCATTGTGAGTCTGAACATCATCACCACCATTTTATTTGTTTGGATTGTGGCAATGTCAAGGAGTTAAATCTTTGTCCTATGGAAATGCTTGGAGAGAAACTGCCAGACTACGAAATTGAAAATCATAAATTTGAGATCTATGGTAAGTGTCCGGATTGTAAGCATGAAACTGTGTAAAAAAAGGGGTAGCCCCAAGTGAAACATCACTTGGAGCTACCCCTTTAAATTTATAGTATTTAGTCGTCGTTTATGATTATTGGTGTTTTTGTTGGAAAGCTACCATAAAGTCACGTAATGCTTCACAAGCTTCTAATGGTACAGCATTATAAGTAGAAGCACGGCAACCACCTACAGAACGGTGTCCATTAAGTCCAACAAATCCTGCTGCTTTTGCTTCAGTAAGGAATTGTTTTTCAAGCTCTTCATCAGCAACACGGAAAGTAATGTTCATTAAAGAACGGCTTTCAGGTGTTGCATGACCTTTATAGAATCCATTGCTATTGTCAATGGCATCGTAAATTACTTTCGCTTTTAACTCATTATGCTTCGCAATTTCAGCAACGCCGCCTTTAGATTCAACCCATTTTAATACTTCACCTAGCATATAGATGCCAAAAGTTGGTGGTGTATTGTATAAAGAGTTGCTGTCAGCATGCGTTGTGTATTTTAGCATTGTTGGAATATTTTTATTCGCTTTTTCAAGTAAATCTTTGCGAATAATAACTACTGTTACACCAGAAGGACCAAGATTTTTTTGAGCCCCTGCATAAATTAGACCAAATTTACTTACATCAACTGGCTTAGAAAGAATATCACTAGACATATCTGCAACTAACGGTACATTGCCTGTTTCAGGGAATTCCTTCCATTGTGTGCCGTAAATTGTATTGTTTGAAGTGATATGCACATATGCATCATCTTCATTGAATTGAATGTCTGCTAAAGCTGGGATATTGCGATATTGATTGTCCTTTGTGCTAGCAGCTTCAACAGGCGTACCAAAAAATTTCACTTCTTTGAATGCTTTTTCAGACCATGAGCCTGATAATACATAGCTTGCCTTTTGATCGGCCTGTAGGAAGTTCATTGGGATCATCGTAAATTGAAGACTAGCTCCACCTTGTAGGAAAAGGATTTCATAGTTTTCTGGGATAGCATAAAGCTTTTTCAATAAAGCAATTGCCTCATTATGTACTTCATCGAAAATGGCACTGCGATGGCTCATTTCCATAATTGACATACCTGACTCACGGAAGTTTACTAATTGCTGTTGGGCTTTTTCTAATACTTCTACTGGTAGTGCAGATGGGCCTGCGTTAAAATTGTATGCACGTTGTGTCAATGTGGTACACTCCTTGTGTTGTTTAATAAGGTGAATTTCGGGCTTTTATTGTCAGTTCAAAGTCATTTATTTCAGAGCATTGTACGGACCGTTAAAGCGGGATAAAAGCACTTTACTGGATTATAACTCAATTTTCAAGAGAAAAAATAAAATTCTCACTATTCAAGCAAAATTGTGACAGGCTTGCAACAAAATGTACACAATTGAGATAAATTCTTAAAAGTATTTTTCTTTAAATACGAACAAATGAAAATTTAGGTGTGCATATATGAGCTTATATTTCGTGATTTACGTATTAGTTAATCGTCGGTGTTATAAAATGTTCGTGTTTGGAAAAGGGGGTTTATGGCAATCGTTTTAGCCTTCATATAGTGAAATTCTTCTATGACAACAAGAGCCCATAGAAGTGCATGATATTAAGCATCTTGAAGAGCGAAAAAAGTATGATCAAACGTATCTTGTTTAGATATGCCTAAGTTGCCCATATTACCGTTATATGCACTGGTTTGATGGAGGCTAAGATGTAATATTGATGATATTTGCCGTTAAAATAGGATGGACGGAAATTTTTTTAACTTTCCCCATAATCCAAGTATCTTTCGGTATAATGAACTGTGAAAATGAAATAAGGGGTGTTTTGAATGTTTACAATAGAGGAAGCGTGTTTAGTTGTCGTTGATGTACAAGGTAAGTTAGCGACCATTGTTGATGAAAGTGAAGCGGTGATTGACAATGTGTCAAAGCTAGTACAAGCTATGAAGGCATTGGAAGTACCTATTTTATGGCTTGAACAAAATCCTAGTCGTTTAGGTGGGACTGCGTTAAATATTGCTCAGCATCTTCAAGGGCAAGCTATTGCTAAAATGGCATTCAGTGCTTGCCAGGAGCAAGAATTTGTCGATGCATTGAAGGCAAGCGGTCGTACTCAATTTATCGTGACAGGGATCGAAACACATATTTGTGTCTACCAAACAGCACGACAGTTAAAAGAGCAAGGGTTTGAGGTCGAAGTTGTTGTAGATGCTGTGTCCTCTCGTACAAAGGCCAATAAAGAGTTAGGGCTAGAGAAGATGAAGGCACTTGGAATTTTACCCACAAGCACAGAAATGATTTTATATGAGCTACTACAACGTGCCGATCATCCACATTTTAAAACGGTGCTACAGCTAGTTAAATAATAAAAAAACTCATCATAACGATGAGTTTTTTTATTAAGCAGGCATGTCTGTCGGTGTTGGTTTTGCGTAGCCTTCTTTATATTTGTTATCAATTGTTTGACGAATTTCTTTGAGACTCATGCCATCTTTATGCATTTTTGCAGACTGTACAGCGATTTCTAGGCAAACGTTACAACGCGTACCGTGATCATCCCAGACAATTGTTCCATCCTCACGTTTTTCTTGAATAAAGCAGTTTAGATTGCTTTTATGTCCAACTGAATCGCCACATCCACAATAGCATGGCATCCATTCTAGAATTTCTGTAGACTGACCCGCAATTTGATACACTAAGCGAATATTTTCAGTTTGATTATTTAAAAAGGATGGTAGCACATCTGCAGATGCAGTTTCCTCCTGAATATCTCCAGAAGCATGTGCGTGTTCTTCGTGTGAAGCTTCTTTTGGCGTTTCGTTTTGATTTTTTTCAGCAACTTTTTTCTCCTCACCACAAGCACTTAACACTAATAACGATATAGCAAAAATAGATAGTAGTTTTTTCAATAGAAGCGCCTCCTACATGTTTACAATACTGCCATTATACCATCGTTCGCTTAAACATTGACAGGAAGCGCAGGTGAAAATCAATGAAAAATATCTAATCCACGTGTTTTGTTCATTAAAAGTTCCATTTTCTCACTCAATAATTTTTTCATGAAGAAGCCAAATAGAATAAAAATGAGCCAGAAGAAAGATAAAAAGGCGAGATCTACGAATACCTTGGACCAAATAATACCACCAACAGCCTCTCGCATCATTTCAATTGCATAAGTAAAAGGTAAAAATGGGTTTATTATTTGGAAAAACTTAGGTAATAATTCTACTGGATATGTGCCGCCAGAACCTGCAATTTGTAACACTAACATAACAATGGCTAACGCTTTCCCAACATTTCCGAATACCGAAACTAGTGTATAGACAACTGTAACAAACACTAAGCTAATCAAGAGCCCAAATGGTATAAAGTAATAAGGCGCACTAATGGATCCATCTAAAAGAACGATATCTCCTATTGTAATAATGAGCGTTTGGATAAATGAAAAAGTTGCAAAAGTTAATAAACGACCAAAGTATACTTCGCGAATACTGTATTGATGATTGTCGTGAATATCTACAGATAAAAGTGAAATTAATAATAAACAGCCCACCCAGATGGAAAGTACAGTGTAAAATGGTGTCATGGCTGTTCCGTAATTATCAATCGGAAACATCCTATGTTCCTGAAGCTTAATAGGCTCTTCAAAGAAATCCCGCTCGGCATTGACATCGTTTTTCAATAATTGAACAATTTCAGAAATATCTGCTTCACTTTCTAATGTTCTTAGCTTCTCTGCTAAATCCTTAATTTTTGTACTTAAAGCAGGGAAATTCGATTGTACTGTAGCAATTGTTTTATTAGCTGTCGCTAACGTATTTTTTGCATTTGTTAAACGATCTGATACTTGAGGAAGAAAACTTTTTACATCCGTTAACATGGATGATGCATTTGTTAATGTATTTTTCGCAGAAGACAGGGTCGTGCGAATTTGTGGTTCTAGATGATCGTTATAATGAGTAAGGAATTGATTAAGATTGTTAGAAGCATTTTGCGCAACACTTTGAACATCCGCGAGATCTTTTTTGATCTTTTCTCCATCAATATTATTTAACTGCTGTACTTTATTTGAGACGTCAGTTAGTAAAGTATTTAGCTGATTTAATGCTGTTAAAGAGCTTAATGAATAATCAGTTAAACTAGGATTTGCCTGTAAATCCCCGCGTATAGCTTCAAGTTGTTCAATGATTTTTTTATTAGTTAGTAAAGTTTTAACCTCTTCAGAATTGCTTTGCTGTAGGGCTGTTAGGATGTTTTGCACTTTGTTTTCAAGCTGTTTATGAGTTGAAGCATCAGCTTGTGTTAATTTTTGCAGTGCTTCAAGTGTTTGTATGCTAGAATTTATTTTTTCGTGAGATGCATTCAGCTGTTTCTTAATCGTATCCTTTGTTTGGGCAATGGTTGCTGTATCCACATTCGCATTTTCTAGCTTCCCTACTAGCTCTGTAAATCGTTGAGCAATATTTTGGACAGCTTCTAAATCCTTTTTAATGATAGGGGATAGCTCGGTGAACAGTGTGTCAGCTTCATTAATCAATTTTAAACCTTGTTGAATAGTTGTAAGACCTTCATTCGTTAATTTTTCAACCTCAGGAACTTGGGTCATCGTATGGTTCAGTAATGTCTCAGCTTCTTTGCCACCTTTAGCGGTTTGTGCTAAAAAGGTCTCAATACCAGGAAGATGTTGTTCAATTGTAAAAATATAATTTTCAAACGTTCTTAAGTCTGGAATTTCCCGTTCCATCTCAACACCAATTGTATTAAAAATAGAGAAAAGTGTTCCATTGACAGTTGAGATAAATTCACTAGAAACTTGTTGAGTTAGACCACTAGCACCTTTAATTGTAATTTTAGGTGAAACTGCATTTATTTTTTCATTTACATAATAATCGATATGCGCTTTAGTAGGCTGATTTGACAGTATGGAGGTTAGTTTTTGTGAAAAGTCACTAGGGATTACGATAACCGCAAAATAGTCACCGTTTTTTAAACGATCAATGGCTTTTTCACGAGATGTAAATTGCCAAGAAAAGCTTTTATTTGTGCTTAAATTAGCGATTACATCGTTACCGACATGTATATCTTCTCCTCTAACATTCGCTCCTGTGTCTTCATTGACAATAGCAATTTTCATATTGGCTGTATGGGCATAGGGATCCATAGAGGCATAAATATTGAGCCACGCATAAAGAGAAGGTAAAAAGATAAGTCCACCAATAATGACAGCAACTACCCAGTTTGTTAAAATATTATGGATATCACCTTTATAAATTTGAAAAACTTGTTGGATAGTGTGTTTCATATTATTAACCACTCCACCTTTATATTAAGCTTTGTACTATTTATGGTCCCAAAAATGGGCGGAATTATGTTTGAATTGTAGAAAAACTTATTTTTAAAAGACAAATTAGTTTACTAGGGTTTAAAAAAACTTTATAATCAATCGCGAATACACTAAAACTAGGATTTTTTAGTGTAGAAAAGGAGGAACACATTCTAGTGAAAAAACTACTAATTATTGGGTCAGTTATTGTTGTGTTATTTATAGCAATTGTTATGCTAACAAAAGTATCGAACGAAAGTAAGTTAACAAGTGCAAAGAATCCTTATGGCGACAAAGTACTAAAACAAGAAACAATTGATCAATTAGATGATGAAAATTACCAAAACATAATGTTACCTGAAGAACTTGAGAAAAAAATAAAAGCTGGTGAAGATGTCAATGCTTATTTCTTCAGTCCGACATGTGTACATTGTCAAGCCTTCACACCAGTATTAATGCCGATTGCTAAGGAGCTGGGTGTTGATATTGTTCAATTAAACACTTATGAATACGAAAATTTATGGGATCAATACCATTTAGAAGCGACGCCAACATTCATTCATTTTGAAGATGGTAAAGAGGTTAACCGCTTTGTCGGTGCATTACCAGAAGAAGAGTTACGTGCCTATTTAAATGCTGAAGTATTAAAAAAATAAGGAAAGCCATGACTGTCTCAAAAGTTATTTTGAGCAGTCTTTTTTTATCTTCATTCAGTAAGTGCTCGTGCATGCCTGAGAACAATTCAAAATCTTAAGGTAATTACGCCAAGGCGAAATTGATTTTTGTAGTGTATACTGAATATACTGACGAGCTGTACATTGGAGGAAAATTGAATGACAATGGATGATTATTTTTATAATGGTGAGCTAATGAAATGCTATGAAGTAGCTAAGCAAGTTACAGATGACAGCGAGAAAGCGTTAGCTGATCAATATATTAAATTATTGGAAGAGTATGATTTTGCTAGCTACCCAAAGGCTACGTTGTTTGTGGAAACTCAGCATGAAGAACGAACAGATGAAAGCTATCCTGAATCGGATGCCGTCGTCGAAATTCGTGCAATAAAAGATGAAGCACAGTTTTCTCAGCGTATTAAAGAGCTAGAGGATGTAGCGAAAACAGGTACTCCAACTGAAAAGGCACAATCATTCTTTACACAGGGTGAACTGTTTTTGTTTGCACATCACTACAATGAGAGTGTCCATTGTTTTAAACAAGCTGTAAATGAAAACCCTAATAAAGCTTTATATTGGGGGATTACAGGGCAAACGATGCACCGCTTCGGTTGGATGCCATTCGACGCCCTAGGCTACTTGGAGCAAGCGATTAATTTAGATTCAAAAAATGCGCGTTGGCTATGGAATAAAGCACTTGTTCTGATTCAATTAGCGAAGGATCTACAGATGGCGCCGTTTATGGCAAATGCAGCGATGACATTAGAGCAGGCGCTGGCTGTTTGCGGCGAGCATCAGCGATCATTAAAAGATGCTATTCAAAATACAATAGATAATATGGATAGCTATGTGTTTTCATAACATTTATCTTCATTCAGCCTACTGAATGAAGATAAAGCCTTTGACGCAATTACGCCAAGGCGAAATTGATAAGATGTCTCAAGAAGTTGAGACGTCTTTTTTTTGGTGTGCCGGGCATGTCCGTCAACTAGGTGATGAAAGTTCACTGTGGGCGTTGGGATATGCGAACCACTAGCCAAGTGCAAGGGTGTCCGTGGTGACACGGAATCTGAAGGAAGCAGGCGGTAAAACCTTGGTCCGAGGTACACGAATCACATTCGAGGTTGTCCTGACTGGACGAGATTGCCAAACAAATCAAAATCCAAAATATCCACGGAAGTCAGGGCAATAAATGTGGCGGATATATGAGGTGAAAGTGGACGGACTTACCCCGGGAGATCTGATGAATACCTGGAAACAGAACCTATTTAGTGATAGATAGCTGAATCATCAGAAGTCAGCAGAAGCCATAGTACCAGTAATGGGAAGGGCTGAACGAAAGGAGTGAACATGGAAGGGCACATTATATGACAGTGAAGACACAGCCAATCGTAAGACTTTTCGCTGCCTTGAAACGCAGAACGTGAATCGCGCAACGAAAAGAGTGGAACTGTTCATATGCATACCTATACCATGAGAACATATGGATACAAATGGACTAATTTATTTAATAACAGACCGAGATAATCTAAATGAAGCTTTTAAGAAGGTACGTAGAAATAAAGGGGCTGCCGGAGTCGATGCGAAAGATATAGAGGCAACACGCCAATACTTAAAAGAAAATAAAGAAAAGATTACTCGCCAAATTCAAACAGGGCAATATACACCGCAACCGGTAAAACGGGTAGAAATTCCGAAAGGAAATGGTGATACGAGAAAATTGGGAATCCCAACTGTAACAGACCGCGTTATTCAACAAGCGGTTGTTCAAATCTTAACACCAATCATCGACCCAATTTTCAGTGACTATAGCTATGGTTTTCGTCCAAATAAAAGTGCCCATCAAGCAATTACACAAGCGCAATCTTATATGGATGAAGGCTACAAATTCGTGGTAGACATGGACCTTGAAAAATTCTTTGACCGTGTCCAACACGATAAACTGATGTCACTAGTTGCGGGATATATTAAGGATAAGCCAACCTTAAAGCTAATCCGTAAGTTTCTCAACGCTGGCACTATGGCAAATGGGGTCGTAGTACATAGCCAAGAAGGCACGCCACAAGGTGGCCCACTGAGTCCACTACTTAGTAATATCCTTCTCCATGAACTAGATAAAGAGCTTGAAAAACGAGGTCACAGATTCGTCCGTTACGCAGATGACTGCAATATCTATGTTAAAAGTCTAAAAGCAGGAGAGCGTGTGAAATTAGGGATGACAACATTTATCGAAAAGAAACTAAAGCTTAAGGTAAATGAGGAGAAATCCGCAGTGGGAAAGCCGAGAGCACGGACATTCTTAGGAGTGAGTTTCTACCGAAACAAGCAACAAACAAGGATTTACGTGCCGAAGAAAAGTAAACAGAAATTGGAAGATAGAATCCGCCATCTCACGAATCGCAATCGAAGCATGCGAATGGATGAAAGAATTAAATGCCTCAACTACCTGATTCAGGGATGGGTTAATTACTTTAAAATCGCGGACATTGGAGAATACGCTAAAAAGATGGATGCCCATATACGCCGAAGATTGAGAGCGTGTCGATGGAAAGAGTGGAAGAAAACCACAACCAAGTATCGCAACCTTAAGAAACTTGGTATCTGCCCGAACGACGCTTACAGAATAGCAAATACCCGAAAGGGATATTGGCGTTCATCCAATAATCCAATCATAAATAGAGCCCTAAATAATAAATACTGGGAGAAACAAAATTTAAAAAGTCTCTCCCAAATCATTTTAAAACCATAAAACTTTCGAACCGCCGTATACGGAACCGTACGTACGGTGGTGTGAGAGGTCGACTAGTCAATTAATGGCTAGTCTCCTACTCGATTGGTGAAATCTGGGTTGATGAAGATTTTGAGTAAATTGGTGGATTGAATTTATATTGGCATGTATGGCTCATCATCAAAAGTTGTGGATGGCATTTGTTAAACCGCTAAATTAATTTGTGGATGACATTTGTTATATATATAGGTTGATTGGAGTGGAGGCTGGCGACTCCTCGGGGATCAGCGATAGGGGAACGAAGGCTAAGAGCATCACGTCCTGTGATAACGCCTTCGTGACCAACATCGTGTTGGCCCGAGACCCTGGAGCGAAGCGAAGCGGCTCATCGGACGCCCCCAGGAAGCTTTGCTCTGTGCGAAAGCGTAGTGCTAACGTAGCGGCAGCAACAAAGCGCCCAGCCGGAACGGAAATCAACCACACGTTATGGTGATGAGCCAGTTTTATTCAGTTTTAGTTTTGATTGAAAAGTCGATTTTTCATGGTAATCTTATAGTATAATTATTCCAAAAGTCCTTTGTGAAATAATGAATAGAGTGAAAATATTTTGAAATCAAGGGAGAGGAGTTAGATGTGGAAATTTAATGAGGATTTTTCATTTGTAAGGCAGGGCATTCAATTCATCCTATTATCAATGATTTTCCTAATCGTCATTGGATTAGGTGGAGATAAGTTTTATGGGATATTTGGTGAGAACAACTATGTGGCGATTCATTTAATGATGGAAATTCTCATCATTGTGGTGACGATGGCTATTTCGATTCAAACGTGGTTAATTTCTCCGTATATTTTATCTAATAGAGTTCTGTATGTTGGGGGATTGTTTTTAACATTTAGCTTAATAGAAATTGCCCATGCGCTCTCCTATAAAGGAATGCCATTTTTCATTACTGAAAGTACACCCTATGCAGCAACATGGTTTTATATGCTTGGTCGATTACTATTATCGATTGGCTTTCTTGCCATTTATTTTGTTAAGGAGAAGAAAATAAAATTAATTTATCGATGGCTTATTTATAGTTTGCCGATTGTAATAGTCATTAGTTGTGTGGTCATTATCTATGCACCAACGCCTATGCTGCCACCTCTTATAATCGAAGGTGAAGGTCCTACTGTTTTAAAAAATACTTTGCAATATATAGCTGTTGCGTTCTTTTTGGTGATTATGGTACTGTTGTTGAAAAATTTCAATAAAGCACCCAAAATTGTATTTTTATTATTAGGTAGTTCGATTTATTTAATCATGAGCGATTTCTTATTTACAATGTATCAAGATGTTTATGATATTAAAAATTTTATTGGACATATTTTTGAGTTAAGTGCATTTTATCTTTTATTTAGAGCTATTTATTTTTCATCTATCGAAAAACCTTTTCAACAATTAATTGATACTCAAGGGCATTTGGAAAAGTCTCGCGAAAAGATGCATTATATGGCTTATCATAATGAAGTTACAAATTTACCAAATGAACGTTTTTTGATGGAATTATTAAAAAGCAATTTATACATATCTAAATCTCAAAAGGCAATTCTTGCTATCGGTATAGAAAGAATTTCAACTATTAAAGCATCTTTAGGCAGTACATATGCAGACCAAATGATCAAACTAATAGCGCAAAGGTTGAAAAATGTTTTACCAGAGGAATATCCACTGACCATGCCGAGAGAAGATTATTTTGTTGTTTTTATTGATGAGGTCAATAATATCCATCAACTAACGCAGCTAAGTCATTGGTTATGGAAGAATCATTTCAAATACAACATTTTTCTCTAAGTAGTCAATTGAATATTGGGATTGCGTTATTTCCAACGGATTCATATAGGGAAGAGGAACTTGTTAGATTTGCATTATATGCTATGCATGAAGCACATAAAACGCCTACACGTATACAGTTGTATGAGTCCTCAATGTCTAGCAGAATGACTGAACGACTTTTATTAGAAAATGATTTACATAATGCATTAGCTAACCAAGAGCTTTTTTTAGAATATCAACCGCAATTAGATTTACAGACGGGTCAAGTTAAGTCAGTAGAGGCCTTAGTCAGATGGAAGCATCCTAAAAAAGGTTGGATTTCGCCAGGAGTCTTTATTCCAATTGCTGAGGAATCGGGATTAATTATTCCTATTGGACAATGGGTTCTAGAAACAGCTTGTAAACAAGTGAAGCGTTGGGAAGGTGCTGGATTGCCACCAATTAAAGTGGCAGTCAATCTGTCATTAGGTCAACTTTTTCAGCAAAATTTAGTTGGAATGATTCATAATGTTCTTGAAAAAACACAATTAGAGCCACAATATTTGCAGCTAGAGATAACAGAAAGTATGACGATTAATATCGATCATATGACGACGGTTTTGCATCAGTTGAAGGAACTTGGGATTACAATCGCGGTAGATGATTTTGGAACGGGCTATTCGTCATTGTCTTATTTGAAGGATTTCCCTATTGATTGCTTAAAAATTGATCGGTCTTTCGTTCAAAAAATACAATCGAGCTCAACAGATAAGGCTTTAGTAGACACGATTCTTTCTGTGGCCAAGCATTTACAGTTAAAGGTAGTTGCTGAAGGAATAGAAGAGATAGAACAGCTCTCCTATCTAGTAACAAGTAATTGTGATACTGTACAGGGTTTCTTATTCAGCAAACCGATACATCCAAATATTTTACAGGAAAACTATCAAACGCTTCACAAGAATGCAAAGAGTATTTTAGATTCAATTACTGCAATTTAAGAATAAAGTGACAATCGAGAACATCTTCGTTTCATCATATGGCGAAGATGTTCCTTTTTGTTTCTGAAGCTATGTCAATGATGAAAACTATTTCAACAGCCTATATGTAAGGCGGTATACGTTGCCCGTTTCTTTATATTCTTCAATCATGGTATGATAGTGGGGAAATGATTTGTAAGATAAAGGACGGGTTTTTGGATGGCACAAGAAGTGGCAAATAAATTTATTGAAGATGTCTGTAATCATTTAGTGCGCAGTATGAATATTACGAAAGTTGAGGAGCACTTTAAAGAGACAATTGCGATATACCGTAAATCGGCAGCAACACAAATTGATTTTTGGGATAGGCTGATGGTCAATATGTTGTATTTTACTGAAAATGAGCAAGTTTGGGAAAAAGAATTTCTGGGAATGCTCGACAAGAAAGAGTGGTTAAAGACTACTGTGTTTGAGGAAGAGCTTTTGATGCATCAAATGCGTATTCGTCAGCAGGTCGCGGAACAAATGGATGCCGCTAAAGAATTGTTCCATAAGCAATATGAGACAGATGGTATGACAGAGGAAGATATTGTCTACGATTATGCTTATAGCTCTGCTGGACATTCAATGCGCATAGATTTATTAACAGTGCTTGTCTCAACACCTGAGCAATCAAAAGTACTTTTTAATGCAGATCCACAAGAAACAATTCGTATTATTAACGGCTATATTGCTTATCATACTGATGGGATTATTAATAAAGTTAAACTTTAATCGGAGGGGTTTTCTTCATCCGATTGAACGGCCCATTCATGCGAGATAAAACAGTATTTTATAGTTTGACTCATAACTAAAATTTTTGCATGTCATTTATTAAAATGACAATGAGGTAATCCTGTTCTTGTCTAACTACCTTATGCAGTATAATAAGGGGATAGTAAGAACATCAGAAAGGAATTTTTTCAATGAATACACCATTTACATTTAAACATACACAACCTACGAATATGGACCCGAATAAAAAATACCCGGCGATCTTTTTATTGCATGGAATGGGTAGCAATGAAGATGATTTACCACAATTAGTACAGGATTTTAAAGAACAATGCCATATTTTTAGTTTACGTGGACCTATTACGCAAAAGCCAGGCTATGCTTTTTTCACGATCCAAGAGGTCGGAAACCCAGACCGTGAAATTTTTGATAAAGTGTTAGTAGCATTACAACGATTTATCTTAGAGGCAATTGAAGAATATCAAGTTGATCTACATAAAGTGTACGTGCTTGGATTCAGTCAAGGAGCTGTTTTGGCACAATCACTTGCTTTTGCAATGGGGAATTTAATTACGGGAATAGTAGCGTTAAGTGGCTATACGCCAAAATTCGTAACAGAGGAATATGCAATTCGACCAGTTAATCATTTACATGCATTTATTTCTCATGGTGATTATGATTATATTATCCCGTCGCAATGGGGCGCTGAAAGTAAAGAAATCTTTGAGCAATTTGGTGCTACTGTGACATTTAAACAGTATCCAGATGGTCACGGTGTTACACCAGACAATTTACGTGACCTTACTGCATTTTTAGCACAGGAATTACAAGATACTATTCAATAAAAGTGAAACCGAGACATGTAGGATGTCTCGGTTTTATTTTATTCTTTAGTAGATCAATTAGCTATTTCGATAAGCTGCGATCTTTGTCAGTCACGGCAGCTACTGCATCGTGAATAGTTGTTTCAAAATGATTACTTTGTAATGAGGATACACCTTGAATCGTTGTCCCACCTGGTGAACATACCTGGTCTACAAGTGCCCATGGGTGTTCCTGTGATTGTAAAATCATTTTTGCACTGCCGAGTACTGCATTTGCTGCAATATCAAGAGCCATGCTTTTTGGCATCCCTTCACGTACAGCAGCACGTGCTAAAGCGTCAATATACATATAAGTAAATGCTGGTGAAGCACCACCAATCGTTGTAAATATCGAAAATAGGTGTTCAGGGATCTCGATAATTGTTCCAACTGTTTCAAACAGTGAAATGACATGTTGAAGCTGTATATCTGATACTTGCTCACTTGTTGTATAGCAGCTTGTAGAGGCACCGATAAGCGCATTGATATTTGGCATTACACGAATAATAGGGGTAACCTCAGATAGATAACCCTGGAAGTATGTAATATTTTTACCAGCAGCAATGGATACAATGACATGGTTGTCTTGTAAATGCTTTTTCACCTCTGGTAAAACATCAGGTAACATTTGGGGTTTAACACCAAGGATAATGACGTCACAATTTGACATAATATCTTCAATAGAGCTTGCGGCTTGAATACCGAAAGAGGTTGCTAATTTTGTTGTTTTTGCTTTGGTACGATTATAGCCATAAATAAAAGTGGAATCAAAATCTCTGCTTTTGCACATTCCTTTAATAATAGCTGTAGTCATATTTCCAAGGCCGATAAATCCGTATTTCACGTGGTAGACACTCCTTCATAAAGTTAAAACATACACATTAGTATAGAGTAGATTGTTTTACTTGAATAGCAATATGCAAAGAATCAAGCTAATTAGGTTCAAATTCACGTCAGTCGGTGGTATCATAGAAGATGTTGTGAATGAACGTGTATCTTTATTTTCATTCAGTAGAAGACCCATTGATGAGATGAATGCGATTGTACCTCCCATGCAATGGATGTCCAAACGAAAGTGGTAAATACACCAAAGCGTAATTGATTTTTATTCATCAGAAAAGAAAATCATGTACTTTATGTGAACATAGAGACAGACTCTATCTAAAAGAGGTAAAATTAAAATTTGATACGTTAAATGCAAATTTTGTCGCTTTCTATCGAGTAAAGCGTGTAGAAATTTTGAGAGAAAAGGAATTAAGATGAATGGAACAAAATCTAAAAACGGAGCATAAGCTACAATCTTCTAAGGAATCATCAGGGAAGTCCTCACGCTCTACTATTTTAGCGCAGACAGTTAAAACAGGAATCATTAAATCGAATTTAATTCCTATGTGGGCTGGTTTAACGCTAGGTATTTACAAAAATAAAATGACATTTGTAGAGAATATACCTGAAATTATTTTTTCTACGATTGGTTCTGCACTTGTTATTGGGGCTGCTGGAGCATTTAATAATGTATACGACCGTGACATTGACGCTATTATGCCTCGTACGCAAAGTCGACCAACTGTAACAGGTGAAATGTCAGCGAAATCTACGTTGATATTAGCTTTTGCCATGCTCATTATCGGGGTAGCTTTGCTAGGACTTGCTTCACCATTAGCTGCGGCATTCGGTCTTTTAGGGGTGTTTTTATATGTAGTACCCTATACAATGTGGACAAAACGACGCACAATTTATAACACGGAAATTGGGAGTATCGGAGGGGCAATTCCACCTTTAATTGGTTGGGCTACTGTTTCTAATGATATTACACATCCTGCGATACTTGGTCTATTTTTCGTGATGGTCATTTGGCAGATGCCCCATTTTTATGCCATTGCTATTCGTAAGCATGCTGACTATGAAGCGGCTAAAGTTCCTATGCTGCCAGTTGTAAAAGGGATGCGCCGTACTTATTATCAAACGAACTTTTATTTAATATTATTGATTTTTTCAAGCTTCTTATTTGGCACTTTAAGTGTTGGTATTATGCTTGTTGCACTTTTACTAAGCATCGCATGGCTTGTTATGAGTATTTATGGCTATCGTAGTAATAAAGATCAAACGAAGTGGGCAACCAAAATGTTTGTTTTCTCACTTATCCATATGACAATTTTATTTTCAACGGTTATTGTTTACTCAGTAGTAGGCGTTATTTTTAAATTATATTAAATCTTCATCCAGCGCGAAAAGCCAACAAGTTATTCTACACTTGTTGGCTTTTCCTGTCCACCGAGATTATTTGCCGACTTGGCCATTCTATTGCGTGTAACTGACCTCCAAAAACAGCCCCACCATCTATTCCAATGATATTATTTTCACCAAAAAAGACACTGTACTCTGTTGGATTTTGGTGAAGTCTGTAGGTAGGTGTATGGCCAAAGATTACAGTTTTTTCTCCTTGATAACCAGCATGGAATTTTTCACAAATCCATAAAAATTGCATCGGATCTGTCTCTGTCACAGCTACTCCAGGAACAACCCCACCATGTACAAAAATGACATCCTCTAATTCGATGTAAATATCAAAGGTTTCAATAAGCTGTAAATGTTCTTCGAGCTTTGGTAAGGTCTGAATAAAGCTAGGCAATGTATGGTTTTCAATAGCTTCCTTAAAATCGACTAACTGATAACCATAGCTTGCAAGAGTTGCATGACCACCGCAAAGTTTCACCCAATGGTTCCAGGATTTGGGGTGACCGGAGCGACAGGCTTTTAACATAAGGGCCTCATGATTTCCTAGTAGAACACGTGCACCTTTTGTTTGCAATTCACCCACTAAGTTTAAAACGCCACAAGATGAAGGCCCACGATCAATATAATCGCCAAGTAAAAATAGCTGATCTTGCATAGTATCATACTTAGCTTTTAATAATAATTCTTCAAAAAGGTCCAATTCTCCATGTATATCACTAATTGCTAGTATTCGATTCATAAAGCGCATCCTCTCCAGTATTAGAGCAGTTACTATTAAGTATCAAGAATAGTTCTGCAAAATTCGACTGATCTAACATTACACCAAAAGATGGATTGTAAAGTTATCACTCCATACCACTAGTATCTAGTTATACTTTATCATATGAAGAGGTGATTTCATTTTCATACTCATTTGTCTATAGTGTTCGCTAGAGCATACGAAGATTTATTTGCTACAGCAAATTCAACGAGGCTATGAAAAATATAATGACGCCATTGCAAATACATCTATTGGTGTGATGGTAATAGATGCTAAACTAATTTTTTTTGGCTAAAATCTGTTCTTAATTATAAAAGTTGGAATGATATGAAAGTACATAGAGCGAAGTATGGGCGACGAGGAGGCTTAGACCACGCCGAGTCTTCGGTAACGGAATGGTGGAGGAGATTGTAGAACTACTCGCGCTTAACGTTGAAACATTGTGCTTTTACGTTAAACGCGAACAAAATTTAACTTCTTTCAGCAAATGGTTTTTGTAGCGAAAGCAAAGCGTCAGCTACAGAAATCTCCCGCCTCTATAGATGGTGAGATGAATGTGGTTTTAAGTAACTTTTCAGCGGGTGTCCAAACATCCGCTGAAATAGAGGAACTCAGGCTAAGAGCTTCACATCCTGTGAAAATGCCTGAGTGACCAACGTCGTGTTGTTGCCGCTGTCGCTTCGCTTTCGCGCAAAAAACATCTGCCGCTGTCGCTTCGCTTTCGCGCAAAAAACATCTGCCGCTGCCGCTTCGCTTTCGCGCAAAAAACATCTGCCGCTGCCGCTTCGCTTTCGCGCAGAAAGCATCTGCCGCTGCCGCTTCGCTTTCGCGCAAAAAGCATCTGCCGCTGTCGCTTCGCTTTCGCGCAAAAAGCATCTGCCGCTGTCGCTTCGCTTTCGCGCAAAAAGCATCTGCCGCTGTCGCTTCGCTTTCGCGCAAAAAACATCTGCCGCTGCCGCTTCGCTTTCGCGCAAAAAGCATCTGCCGCTGCCGCTTCGCTTTCGTGCAGAAAACATCTGTTGGCCTAAAGCCTTTGGCGGATGTAACGGTATCGTAAAGGAGTTCACAAAGGATGTTAGCCTAAAATCATCGCATCCATGCGATAACGGCTAGCTGACCTGCATCGGTAAAAACGCCACGTCCTGTGGCATTACCGAAATGACCGACATCGTGTCGGCCCTCGTGCAGGCCTAAGCGCAAAGCCGATTCCGGATGCAATTATGCCGAGGCAGAATTGATTCATACTGTAATCTTTTCCCATTCTTGCTTGGCCAATGATTCATCAAATGTTGATAGTAGTCGATAGTTGTTTGTATCTAGAATTCGAAAATGCTGACTAATGGCGTTTTGTTGTAAGCGATAACCATTGTATTCGCTAAGGTTTTTCCACCATATGTATCCACCCATCGTTTTTTCTTTAGGTTGTAATGTTCCATTATTAGCGATTAGGTCGACAATCTCAAGTGGATCACCACCGAGCTCATGCTGTAAAATTGAGCTTTCTCGGCATAATGCGCAAACCGCAACAGTTGTAGTCCAGGCAGTCTGAATACGACCTTTTTCAATTTGGACAAGTGTTTTTTTAGAAAGTCCTAGTAAATCACTCATCTGATCCTGCGTTAAATCTTTTTCAGTACGGATTAATTTCAGTTTTTCTGAAATAAGTGTGATTAATTGTTCACGATTCATCCAAACACCCTTCCTTTCAGATAGTTAAGTACCATTATACATGAAAGTGGTAAATAGTGTTTTCTGTTTCGCTAGTAATTGTGGTTAAATCGTGGGAATTCGGGATTTTCGAGGGTGTTTTTTGATGAATGGCGAGTAGGTCGATGCATTTTGTAACGTAAAAACAGACTGTCCAACATTCTATTTTTGGACAGTCTGTTAAATGCTTAAATCTCGTATTTTTTCGTATCAGAAATAACGCGGAAATGGATACCTTTAATTTGATCGCTTATTTTATGACGTAGTGTATCAATATCTACTAGTTCGCTATTATCATTGACACATTCTGCGATTTCTTGCATTAGCCTCGTAAATGCCTCTTTGAAAAGTGAACGCATATTATCAAAATCCAAGCTACGGAAGTTGCCGTCAATATCAAATGCCTCCACTGAATTTAATTGCTTTGAAGCGCCGGCAAAGCGATCATCGTATACAGTATAGTTTTCGTCTGTCACAACGATAATATATAATACCTCACCTGTGATCGTTTTTAATTCAATGTTCGTTTTGTGTTTTTTGACGTCCGTAATGATATGAATACCGTCCGAATGATATAGCTTAAATAATTTCATTATGTGATGCCCCCTGAAAATAGAATCATATTCATGTTTCTATTATATACGTATATACCTAATAATGGAATAAGACGAAAGTATCTAGAAAAACTAGAATAGACCTATTGGATGATGCTAGTAAAGTTAAACGTATGAAAAATGTACCGGCTGTCTTATGCTTCTGTTACAGCAGGTATAATTTTGCGAAGGGGACGAACCTCGATAAAATGAATCTGATGGCCATGCTGCTCAAAGATACTAAATACATATGGAGCTAATTCGATATTTCTAGTTGCTTTAATGCCATTATTCAATGTTAAAAACCAACCGCCCAATGTTTCAACTTCTTCTGCTTCAAGTGTTACATTTAATAGATTTTCAACATCCTCTATGAGCATTTTTGCATTTAAAATATAGTGATTGTCATTTACTTTTCGGATTTCTGCAATTTCATCATCGTCAAATTCATCGCGAATTTCACCAACAATTTCTTCTAAAATATCTTCGACTGTAACAAGCCCTGATGTTCCGCCGTATTCATCCATTAATATGGCCAGATGAATTCGCTCTTTTTGCATACGCACAAGTAGTTCTTGAATTGGAATTGTTTCAATTACTCGGATTACAGGATTAATGAAATTTTCAAGAATTAAAGAGTCGTCTGTTAATTGCTCAAGCAAACCGTGTGTAAACAATTCTTTGGCATTCATAAAGCCTAAAATATTATCACGATCACCATCATAAACAGGATATCGAGTATATTTCTCATCCGCGATAAAATGAATGATCTTTGTAAAAGAATCATTTTTTTCAATTCCAACAATTTCTGTTCGAGGTACCATAATTTCACGAGCAATAAGTTGATCGAATTCAAAGACATTATTTACAAACTTTAGCTCTGTTTTATTGATTTCACCACTTTTAAAGCTTTCAGATAGCAGTAAGCGCAATTCTTCCTCTGTATGTGATAACTCATGCTCAGATGCTGGCTTCATACCAAATGTGCCAACTAACACTCGAGCTGAGCCGTTCAAGAACCAGATAAATGGATACATCACCTTATAGAACAACATAATAGGTTTGGCAAAAAGAAGTGTAATCGTTTCAGCCTTTTGAATGGCAGCAGTTTTGGGTGCTAACTCACCGACAACAACGTGTAAAAATGTTGCAATGGCAAAAGCGCTACCAATTGTAAAAATCGTCATATATTTATCTGAAATGCCAATCATGTCGAAAAGGGGGTGTAGCATAAATTCAAAAGTTTTTTCACCGACCATCCCGATACCAAGTGCTGTTACAGTTATACCAAGCTGACAGGCAGAAAGATACTCGTCTAAATGATTGACAACATGCTTAGCAGAAATAGCTCTTTTATTGCCCTCTGCAATCAATTGGTCAAGTCTTGAGGAACGCACTTTTACAATGGCAAATTCTGTTGCCACGAAAAAGCCAGTTAAAGCTAATAAAATAGTGAAAATCGATAAGTTAAGTATGGTCTCCAAATAGTCGTTCTGTATGAACAGAACGTCACCTCCTAATTATGAATAAGTAAAAGTAAAGATTGCATAAGTGCAATGCTTTCGGGTGAAACGTTTTTTTTTATCTTTTCAATATCTTTATTGTCTTGTTTGTTCATTTGTTCTAGTAAAGAAGTTACATCATGCTCTAAATCTTGCATTTTTATACGTAATATTTTTACATCGATTTCTTCGTACGGTGTGATGTTAAGTTCATGTTGTATGTCTATGAGTGAAAGACCCTCTTGTTTGCGTTGCTCAATATAATGAAGTCGTTCAATCATTGCAGGGGCATAGTAGCGATAATTTGATGCAGATCGTTCAGCTGCTAATAGGCCTATGTTTGTATAATAATCGATTGTTCTTTTTGTAATGCCAGTTTTTTCTGCAAGCTCGCCAATTTTTAATTTCTCTGTCCCAATGCAAACACCTCCGAACCATCACGTGATACTTTGATTATAACGTGATGCTTTTATGAATTTCAAATAATAGGGCACAATATTTCTAAATTGTAAGATTTCTTCGGGGGATGGATTTATTTACTAAAGAACTGCCACCGAGCGAGATTGTTTTAGGTGAAGATGTTATAGTTATATTTTGGACATCAACAATATAAATTGAAATTTGCTACCGAAAATTTATATAATGTCAATCGTTACAATGTAAAAAGGAGATTATTATGAAGAAGATATTCAAGCTTATCACTATATTGCTTGCTGCAGTACTTGTTTTTTTTCTTTGCCTACACTTACTTATCGTGTCTCAAGGCAAAGATACTGCGATAGAAGATGCAGATTACCTCATTATTTTAGGTACACGTTTATCGGGGGATCAGCCGTCTAGTCTGCTGTTCGAGCGCATCACGACCGCAGCTACATACTTAAAAGAGAATCCAAATACAATTGCAATCGCTTCTGGTGGCCAGGGGCAGGACGAAATTGTGTCTGAAGCTTCTGTAATTAAAGAATCATTAATACAATTAGGTATTGATGAACAACGAATCATCACCGAATCCAATTCTACTCGCACTCTTGAAAACTTTCAGTATTCATTGGATTACATAGACAAAGATTCCACAGTTGTAGTTGTGACAAACCGATTCCATCTCTATCGAGCCGAATCCATTGCTGAAGATTTAGGACTTAACGTTACCGGCTTACCAGCTGCAACACCACCTGAATTTCGTATTAAGTACTACACCAGAGAATATTTAGCTATCGTGAAGTATTATTTAGAAAAAATACATATCCTCTCCACAGAATAACAGTCTAGAAGGAGCTGTAATGAGAAAATGACACTAACAATTATGTAGTCATTTTTTCAAACAGATACAGCCAAATCGTAAACGTTGAGAACTGTTGCTATACGGGAGATATTCCATTAACCGACTAACGGTCCTAACTGATAAACGGGGTGCTTTAGTTAAAAATTCGATTCACGAAATATCAAAAAAAGGCAGATTTTTTCTACACGTTTTGTAGATTAAATCTGCCTTTTTTTAAAATAGTAACAATTTTTTAGAAAACAGCCTTGTTAAATAGCTACGGAGTTTGTTTTTGTAAATATGTATCGTATAGGTGAAGAAGCGCATCTTCACCAGTCATTTCGAGAATTGTTTCATCATTAAAAACAAGTGTTACATTTGTAGATGCACTATCAATCATATTGTCTGTTAAAGTGCATGTAACCCTTACTACACCGGTTTCCGCGAGTTGTTTTTTCATGGCATTATCCCACGTTTGCTCAGAAAATAGTGGTGCCTGCCATGTACCCTTCACATGAAGCTCATTTTTTTCAGCGTCATAATCCCAGCGTACGTCACGTAAAATAGTTTTAAATAGGTCATTAACTGTAAAGGATGTATCTTTATAGTTAATGTCAATTGCTCGTATAGCATGTACATCGCGACTAACTGCACTAGCTGCGGAGTTTGCTGCTGAATTTATGCCAGATGCTGCATCTTTAATTTCAGAAAGCCGATCTCCACAGCCAGCTAGCAACGCACAGAGGCATGTTATACTAGCTACCTTTGTCATCCATTTCACAAGTAGTCCCTCCAGTTTTGCAAGTTGTTACTACTATATTAACGAAAAGAAAAATACGAAGAAAGGGCATGAAGGAGGCAGATTGTGACGGTTTTGCAACGATGCGAACTCCACTCGAATGTCAAGAGAATCGGAAGTTTCTGTATCTGAAAATTCAGTAAAATTATAAAAAAGGAGTGGTTTGTGATGAAGATTAATGATGAATTACTTGAGCGATTAGGGACTTATTTTGTGTACCATAGTGTATATGAAAACTATGGCATTACCTTTGAAAATTTTGTTGAGCGTTGGTTACGAGGAATACTTGAAGTATAAAGAGAAGGGAATAAGAAGAGTCGTGTTCAGCACTTGAACACGACTCTTTACTGCATTATTTGAAATAATTAGTAATAAATTGGTTGGCTTCTTGCCAGTTATAAACTCGTACGACATTGTTAGGAACAGCAAGACGATTATACGGAGTGTCAAATAATACGACGGGTATTTTTAATTCCTCCGCAAGTATGACCGCATTATCATGCTTATCCTCAAAAAATGCCTCAACACCATGTTTTTTAGCTACGGAAACCTTATCATGGCTACCGATGAGCTCAATATGATCGTATGGAATTGACTGAGCATTAAACCAATTTACCGTAACATCAGATACATTCTCACCACGAGCAGAGATGTAATAAAGCTCGTAGTTATCTTTCCATGCATGTAAAATATCTTTCGCATCTTTAGCCGCTTCAGATACCTCGTACATATAGGGTTCATTTTCTTTAAACCATGTATTAAATGCAACACGATCAACAGGGTGGGGAAATGCTGATAAAAAATCATATTCGCACACATCGTCAAGCGTAATATTTACATTATATTGTTTATTGATATGTGGAATGAGTGTACTAGGACATGTCACTGTCCCATCAATATCAATTCCAAAGCGGGGCTTATTCATGCTAGCACCTCCCTAGGCGTTCGCTTTTTCTGCTTCTTCAGCAGCGCGTTTTTCTGCCATTTCAGCTGCTAATTTATCGATTTCCTTTTTCAGCTCTTCAACCATTGTTTCTTCAGGCACTTTACGAACTGTTTTGCCTTTCATAAATAGTAAACCTTCACCACGTGCACCAGCAATACCGATGTCTGCTTCACGTGCTTCACCAGGTCCATTTACCGCACAGCCAAGAACAGCTACTTTTAATGGTACAGCAAGTGTAGAAATATATTCTTCTACTTCATTAGCAATGGAAATTAAATCAATTTCGATGCGACCACATGTTGGGCATGAAATAAGCGTTGCCATATTAGAAGCAAGACCGAATGATTTTAATAGCTCACGTGCTACTTTTATTTCTTCGACAGGGTCAGCAGATAGAGAAATACGTAAAGTATTACCAATACCTTTTGATAGGATTGCTCCAAGGCCAGCTGCTGATTTTACAGTACCAGCAAATAGTGTACCTGATTCAGTAATCCCTAAATGTAGAGGATAATTAAAGGCTTTAGCCGCTTTCTCATAGGCTTCTATCGCAAGATTTACGTCTGATGCCTTCATGGATACGATAATATCGTGAAAGTCCAAGTCTTCTAAAATTTTAATATGGTGAAGGGCAGATTCTACCATACCGTCCGCAGTAGGATAACCATATTTTTCTAGAATATGACGTTCTAATGAACCAGCGTTTACCCCGATACGGATTGGAATACCTTTAGCCTTAGCTGCATTCACAACGGCCTCTACTTTTTCCTTACGCCCGATATTACCTGGGTTAATACGAACTTTATCGATACCATTTTCAATTGCTTTTAATGCTAATTTATAGTCAAAGTGGATATCAGCTACTAATGGAATATTGATACGCTTTTTAATTTCTGCAATCGCATCTGCTGCACGTTCATCTGGTACTGCGACACGAACAATTTGACAGCCCGCTTCCTCAAGACGAAGAATTTCTGCTACTGTTGCTTCAACATCATGTGTTTTTGTTGTACACATACTTTGAATGAATAATTCATTACTACCACCAATTGTTAAGTTACCGACACGCACAGGACGTGTATTTGTACGGTGACAAATTTCACTCATTAACTTTCTCTCCTTTTCGGGCCATACTTTCGACCGTCACTGACATTTATTTTAGCAGTGTAAGAAAATAAGGACAAGGAAGAAACGCTAACTTTTCATTTTCCACATTTGTTTTCAAATTCAAATGACAGAGGAAGCTTAATATTTTCACCAGGGACAAGTGCCTGTAATTGTAAGTGTGGATTCAATTCATAAAATAATTGTAAGCGTTCAGGAAAGGTCATGGGTACTTTTGCAGGATGTAGTGCAAATAAGCTGTGGATAGTATCGCCTGGGATAGTCTGTACGGTTATATAGTTTGGTTCTCGCTGCTTTTCACAAATAGCGTTTTCTGTATCTTTCGGATAAAAGGCAGCGAGATGTAATGACCCCTCTGTTAAATCTACTTTTATGACAAAAGCAAAAATAATGATGATGGCTGTTAACACTAATGCACGCAAAAAATCCCCTCCTTTTCTACACTATATTTAGAAGAGAGGGGAATCATGCATATTATTTTGCAATTGGTTGTTTTGGATATTTTATGAGGGCTACAATTAATAGAGTTACCGTTAAAAGGAAAGAAAAAACAGAGATAATTGTACTGTTAATTTGTAAATAATCTGATAACATACTTAAAAGAACAGCCCATGTCATGGCAAATGTTGTAGTACGCCAAATATGACGGTATTCACCGCGACGCTTCATGACTTTTAAAATAAATAGACCTGCCAAAGCATAGAGAGCAATTTGTGTAAAAATAAGCATCGTTGTAAAAACAAATAGCATGATGAATGTCACGGGATACAATAACCATTTAATGTCTTCTATGTATTCAGTTATACCATTTACACTATTCATATCAAATGTATCAACAGAAATACCAGCCGTAAAACGACCAAAAGAGAAAACTGTAACAATAGTAATTAGAAGAAAGGTATATTGAATGACTTTTCCGATAGGTAATAATCGATAGGCAGCAAGTTTTTTTGGATGAATTAAGCTATCGATCAATAGTTGTGAGTGTTTCATAACATATCTCCTCCAATCGCTATTCTATCATGTTCAACTTTGACAAGATATGAAATAAGTAATAATAACTGAGAATACGATATTGAAATGTTAACATTGTGTAAAAAAGTTAAAGGTTTTCTTTACTTTTTGTACACTATCATTTAAAGATTAGGAATAGAGTAGTATAGACGTAGGAATTGGAGCGAATACAATTGACAATAGATTGGCAAAGCATACTGTTTCAATTTTTAGGCGGTTTAGGAGTCTTTTTATTTTCCATTAAGTTTATGGGGGATGGGCTCCAAAAATCGGCAGATGATCGACTGCGTGAGTGGTTAAATCGTTTTACAACAAATCCTTTAATGGGTGTATTAGTGGGCATATTTGTGACGATTTGTATACAGTCGAGCTCTGCAACGACAGTGATTACGGTTGGGTTAGTGAGTGCAGGCTTTTTAACATTGCGTCAAGCGATCGGCGTCATCATGGGTGCGAATATTGGCACGACAATAACCGCATTTATTATTGGTATTGATATTGGCATTTATTTTTATCCGTTACTAGCGCTTGGTGCTGGGTTGTTATTTTTCTTTAAGAAAGCCTCATACCAGCATATTGGGCAAATAGTATTTGGCTTTGGTGGATTATTTTTAGGATTAGAGCTTATGAGTGCAAGCATGCAGTCACTTCATCAATTAGCTGACTTTGAATCATTAACGTTGCATCTAAGTAATCAGCCCATTATAGGAATTTTTCTTGGGACAATATTCACATTACTTGTACAAAGCTCCACAGCGACTGTCGGTGTGCTACAGGGCTTATATGCTGAGCATTTAATTGGCCTAGATAGTGCATTACCTATTTTGTTTGGAGAAAATATAGGCACAACGATTACAGCAGTTTTAGCCTCGCTCGGTGCTTCTATATATGCTAAGCGTGCAGCGATGGCACATGTACTATTTAATGTGATAGGTACTATTATTTTCATGGTGTTCTTTACACCATTTATGCATTATGTTCAGTGGGTTAGTGAGCTATTCCATTTAGAAGCGAAAATGCAAATAGCGATAGCGCATGGCTCGTTTAACGTTATTAATATGATGATTCAGCTACCATTTATTGCAGGATTGACTGCACTTGTCACGAAGATAGTTCCTGGACATGACGGAAATATTGATGTAACAACGAAGCATTTAGATCCATCATTTATTGATTCCTCTCCAGCGATTGCACTTGGTCAAGCAAAGGAGGAAGTGTTACGCATGGGTGAGCATGCACTCCGTGGTCTAGAAGAAACATTTTTATATATGAAAACAGGTGAAGCTACACTCATACCTACAGTTTTACAGTTAGAAGTGGCGCTCAATCATTTAGACGAGGAAATCACGAATTATTTAGTAATGGTGTCTAAGCAGCCACTTTCTCGTGCAGACTCAGTAAGGCATCATACACTTTTAACAAATGTTCGAGACATTGAACGTATAGGTGATCATTTTGAAAATATTTTAGAGCTTTTACAATATAAAGATCATCACGAGGTAAGTTTAAGTAAGTCAGCACGACAAGATTTAATAGGCATGTTTAGTTTAGCCATTGAAGCTGTTCGTAAGAGCATAGAGGCTCTAGATACGGCGAGTTTAAGCTTGGCACAGGAAGTAACAGAGCTCGAAAGTTTGATAGATGACATGGAAGATAAACTAAGACAAAAGCATATTGCACGCTTAAATACAAATGAATGTAATGGAGCGGCAGGAATCGTCTATACGGATATCGTTAGCAATTTAGAGCGTATAGGAGATCATGCAGTTAATATAGCAGACTCGATATTAGGAATTCGACATTAAGCGAATGAAACTTTTTACTTTGTGATTTCGTATTAAAGGCAATGCACGACAAAAGGAGAGAATTTTTATGGAAGTTGTTGGCTGGATTTTAGTGATTGCCTGCTTTATCGTTTCATTTGTTGGATTAGTATACCCGATAATTCCAGGTGTGTTATTTATACTCGGTGGTTATATCGTATATGGGTTATTTTTCTCATTTGCAGAGTTAAGCTGGTGGTTCTGGGCGATTGAAATTTTGTTTGTTGTTTTATTATTTGGTGCTGATACTGTGGCAAATGCCTTTGGTATAAAAAAATTCGGTGGCTCAAATGCTGGTATGTGGGGCAGTACTATTGGTTTGTTAATTGGACCATTCGTCATTCCAGTCGCAGGGATATTAGTTGGCCCATTTTTAGGAGCGGTGATTGCAGAGTTAATCGTAGAGCGCCGTACATTGAAAGAGGCCGTGAAAAGCGGTATTGGTTCTCTAGTTGGCTTTTTAACATCAACAATAGCGAAGGCTGTCATTCAAATCGTTATGATTGTTGTGTTCTTTATCGCGATATGATTTCCATCCCTATGAAAGTTTAGTCATATAAAAATGAGGGCAGGATAATCGTATTGGTTTTTCGGTCAAAAGGCTGAAATCTTCAATATGAAGTATTTTTCGTTGAATGGTTTGACCAATTTTGATAATCTAAGGATGTACTAATTATTTCTTTAATTTAGGGAGGAACTTAATAATGGCTTATGAATTACCACAATTAACTTACGCTTATGACGCATTAGAACCACATATCGATGCAAAAACAATGGAAATTCACCACTCAAAACACCACAATACTTATGTAACAAATTTAAACGCAGCAGTAGAAGGCACTGAATTTGCTGAAAAAGATATTAACGATCTTATTGCAAACCTTGATGCTCTTCCAGCTGACAAACAAACTGCAGTACGTAACAATGGTGGTGGACATGCTAACCATACATTATTCTGGGAAGTAATCGCTCCAGAAGGTTCAAATACTCCAGTTGGCGAAGTTGCAAAAGCAATCGATGCTAAATTCGGTTCTTTAGATGCTTTCAAAGAAGAATTTGCAAAAGCTGCTACAACTCGCTTCGGTTCAGGTTGGGCTTGGTTAATCGTTGATGGTGACTCAGTTGCTGTTACATCTACTCCAAACCAAGACTCACCAGTTATGGAAGGTAAAACGCCAATCCTAGGCTTAGACGTTTGGGAGCATGCTTACTACTTAAACTACCAAAACCGTCGTCCAGATTACATCGGTGCATTCTGGAACGTAGTAAACTGGGATGTAGTAGAAGCTAAATTCCAAGCTGCAAAATAATTTAAATTCTTCGGTAGATGTCACGGATTCGGCTTTGTGCAACCACAAAACCGTTATCCGGACGCAATTATGCCGAAAAAGGCTATGTCAGGTGATGAATCACCTTGGCATAGCCTTTTTTACTGTTTTCTTTTAGGTTTAGTAGAACAAGTGACCGAAAGAAGAGCCAAAGTGACGGAAAGAAGTCAGAGCGACGGAAAGAAAGGTCAAAGTGACGGAAAGAACCGGCAAAGTGACGGAAAGAAGAGCCGAAGAGACGGATAGAAGTCAGAGCGACGGATAGAAAGGTCAAAGCGACGGAAAGAACCGGCAAAGTGACGGAAAGAAGAGCCGAAGAGACGGATAGAAGTCAGAGCGGCGGAATGAAGTCAGAGCGACGGAAAGAACCGGCAAAGTGGCGGATAGAATAGACAAAGTCGTGGATAGAACCGTCAAAGTCGTGGATAGAACAGCCAAAATCGTGGATAGCCGCATCAGAGCGACGGAAAGAAAGGTCAAAGTGACGGAAAGAAGAGCCGAAGTGACGGAAAGAAGTCAGAGCGACGGAAAGAAAGGTCAAAGTGACGGATAGAACCGGCAAAGCGACGGAAAGAAGAGCAGAAGTGACGGATAGAAGTCAGAGCGACGGATAGAAAGGTCAAAGCGACGGAAAGAACCGGCAAAGTGACGGAAAGAAGAGCAGAAGTGACAGAAAGAAGTCAGAGCGACGGAAAGAAAGGTCAAAGTGACGGAAAGAAGAGCCGAAGAGACGGATAGAAATCAGAGCGACAGAAAGAAAGGTCAAAGCGACGGAAAGAACCGTCAAAGTGACGGAAAGAAGAGCCAAGGTGACGGATAGAAATCAGATCGACGGAAAGAAAGGTCAAAGTGACGGAAAGAACCGTCAAAGCGACGGAAAGAAGAGCCGAAGAGACGGATAGAAGTCAAAGCGACGGAAAGAAAGGTCAAAGTGATGGAAAGAACCGGCAAAGTGACGGAAAGAAGAGCGGAAGTGACGGAAAGAAGAGCCGAAGAGACGGATAGAAGTCAGAGCGACGGATAGAAAGGTCAAAGCGACGGAAAGAACCGGCAAAGTGGCGGATAGAATAGACAAAGTCGTGGATAGAACCGTCAAAGTCGTGGATAGAACAGCCAAAATCGTGGATAGCCGCATCAGAGTGACGGAAAGAAAGGTCAAAGTGACGGAAAGAAGAGCAGAAACGACGGATAGAACCCCAAAAAAGATGGGGAAGCATCTTTTTTTCGAGCTATCGATAAGAAACAGAAACTTTTTATCGTAAAGTGCCGTCAAATAAATGGTGTTTTCAAGCATGAATTCGCAAGTGCATGCTTTCCTGTCGTACCTTCGAATGGTATACTAGGTATCGTGTATTTAAATTGTAATTAGATGAGGAGGGGAATACATATGCGTAAAGCACCGGGAAAAAATCGCGCGGCGAGTGTTAAAGCAAAACATCACTCTAATTTAACATTTCGTATGAATGTCCTTTTCTTTGCAATATTTATCCTATTTTCGATGTTAATTTTCAGGCTTGGTTATATGCAAATCGTAAAAGGGGAAGATTATGTACGTATTTTAGAGCGTACAGAGGAAGTACCTGTCAATACAAGTGTGCCAAGGGGAAGAATGTATGATCGTAATGGACATATTTTAGTGGATAACCAACCAGAAAATGCGATTACATATACGAAAATGCAGACAACAACAACAGAGGAAATGCTAGAAATAGCTGAAAAGCTGGCACAATTGATTGAACAGCCAACAAACCGTGTCACTTTACGTGATAAACAGGATTTTTGGATATTAAAAAATCATGACGCTGCCTATGCAAAGGTAACAGAGGCAGAGAAAAAGAAAATTAGTGCACAAGAAAATATTACGACAAGTCAAATCAATTCTCAGATTGATACACTTGTACGTGAACGAATTACACACGAAGAAATAACGCAATTGACAGAAGCCGATTTAGAAGTATTAGCAATCTATCGAGAGATGGTATCAGGCTATAATTTATCACCGCAAATTATTAAGAGTGAAAATGTATCTGCTGATGAATTTGCACGAGTTTCTGAGCGTTTAACTGAATTACCAGGTGTCAACACGACGACAGACTGGAAACGTGTGAAATTATCATCACTCGGTATTTTAGGGCGTACATCAGTACCAACAAAAGGTATTCCGAAAGAAAAGCTGAATTATTATTTAGCTCGCGATTATTCACGTAATGATCGTGTTGGTGAAAGTTATATTGAAGCGCAATATGAAGACTTACTGCAAGGACAAAAAACAGTAGTTAAAAATATTACGAATAAAAAAGGGCAGGTAGTTGACACCGTTACGACATATGAAGGTGAGCCTGGTAAAGATTTAGTCTTATCACTAGATAGTGAATTACAGGTTGAAACAGAAAAAATTGTCGAGGAAGAATTACTTAAATTAAAAGCACTTCCTGGATCACATTTATTAGATCGTGCCTTTTTAGTCATGATGAACCCTAATACAGGCGATGTTTTATCAATGGTTGGTAAGAAGATTGAAAAAAATCCTGAAACAGGGAAAAATGAAGTCGTTGATTTTTCTTATGGTACTTTTACAACAGCTTATGAGGCAGGTTCTGCCGTTAAGGCAGCAACATTACTAACTGGTTATCAATTAGGAGCCATAACACCAAACACTGTATTAGGAGATGAACCAATCCATTTACTGCAAACGCCAGTAAAAAAATCGATTTTCAATCATAATGGTTATATAAGTATGGATGGTTTAAGCGCACTTGAGCGTTCTTCAAATGTTTATATGTTTAAAACAGCTTTGCTAATTAATGGGACGCCGTATAGCTACATGATGCCATTACGTCTAAATGACGAGACATTCCCAAAAATGCGTAATTCTTATGCGCAATTCGGGTTAGGTGTAAATACGGGGATTGATTTACCAAATGAATTTAGCGGTTTCCAAGGTCCATCTGGTCCGACTTATGGGGGGAAAGTACTCGACTTAGCGATTGGACAATATGATACGTATACACCTTTACAATTGGCGCAGTATATTTCGACAATCGCCAATGGTGGCTATCGCATTCAGCCACATGTTGTCAAAGAGGTACGTGAGCCATCAGAAGATGGGCAACAGTTAGGACAATTAGTAACTGAAATAGGACCAACTATTTTAAATCAAATTGATAATACACCGGAAGAAATCAACTATGTGAAACAAGGATTACGTCGAGTTTATACAGGTTCAAAAGGTACTGCACGACATGAATTTGCAAATGCTCCATATACAGCGGCCGGGAAAACAGGAACAGCTGAGGTAGTGTATTTCGGACCGTTAAAAGAGTATTATGGTACGGAAACACTTACTCTTACACATGTTGGTTTTGCTCCTTATGAAAATCCGGAAATTGCCTATGCTGTTGTCATTCCATGGGCAACAACAACGCGTGGGCATTTGACACATAATAACGTTATCGCTAGACGTTCTGTCGATAAATATTTTGAGTTAAAAGCAAAATATGAAACTGAGAAAGTGACAGAGAGTAATGTAAAACAACCAATTTTACCAGCAATCACAAAAGAAAAAATTGGTGAAGATGAGCAAAAATAATAGAAACCGCTAGTGCATGAAAATGCCTAGCGGTTTTTTTACAGTTTCAGAGAAAACCCGAGAACAAAAAACACGGTATGAAAAATCAATTTCATACCGTGTTTTTTGTATTTCTATATAATAGAAGACTTATTATACAGATAATTGTTGAATAGCTATTTCAAATTGTTGCTTCGGTTTTTTTCCATATAGCTCTATATTATTACAGAAATAAGACTCTACCATAAAATCAATGGCTTCTTGCAGAGTAAATTCCCGATGATCCATAACAAGTGTTAAATACGTTTTAAAGTAATCGGCATTTTGTACTTTTGCATGCTTAATCACAAAGTCAAACTCCTCTTAGAATATTTCCTGACACAATTGCTTATTATAGCATCTTTCCAATAGGAAGCAAGTTTATTCATTCAACAAATGTTATCTGTGCGAAAGCGTAGTGCAAACGCAGCGTCAGCAACAAATGTTTTCTGTGCGAAAGCAAAGCGACAGAGGCAATTACGCCAAGGCGAAAATTGATTGCAATTGTAAATTCATCTTTACAATCGTTTACAAAGCATTACATTCCTTTACGTCTCTTTTACGAACCGTTTATACGACTTCAACAATCAGTCATTATAGTAAAGGTTGTAAGGCAAATAACTATAAAAATGTTAGTGACGGAGGCAAATGAGATGAAAAAGTGGAAGTACTTAACGATGACAGCGGTAATGGGTTCAGCATTAATGCTTGGTGCATGTGGAAGCGACTCAGCGCAAAATGGTAACAATGCAGAAACAAACGCACCAGCGAGCTCAGGGCAAGACGCTGCTGACGAAAAACTGCAAGGGGCTGTAGCTGGAGATGGTTCATCAACAGTAGCACCAATTATTGAAGCAGTTGTTGAAGAGTATGCAGGAACTCAACCAGATGTCAAAGTATCGGTAGGTGTTTCTGGTACTGGTGGTGGTTTTGAAAAATTCATCGCAGGTGAGACAGACTTTTCTAATGCATCTCGTCCAATAAAAGATGAAGAGAAAGCAAAACTAGATGAAGCAGGAATTGCTTTTACACAGCTTCCTATAGCATATGATGGCTTATCAGTAGTCGTGAATCCTGAAAATGATTGGGCGAAGGATTTAACAGTCGAACAATTAAAGAAAATTTGGGTTGAGGATGGTAAAGAGAAAAAATGGTCTGATATCGATCCATCTTGGCCAGATGAAAAAATCGTGTATTACTCACCAGGTACTGACTCAGGCACGTACGATTACTTTGATGAAGTGATTTTAGACGGTGCGGATCTAGCAAAAACAGCAACATTATCAGAGGATGATAATATGCTAGTTCAAGGTGTAGCAGGTGACAAAAATGCAATCGGCTTCTTCGGCTATGCTTACTACTTAGAAAATAAAGATAAATTAAGCGTTGTGAAAGTAAACGGTGTTGAGCCAACAAATGAAACAATCGAAGCTGGTGAATATTCGCCACTTTCACGCGAATTATACACATATGTGAAAAATAGTGCGATGAAAGATAACGCAGCCGCATATGACTTCGTCAAATTTACACTTGAACAGGCGGGAGATATGGCAGAAGCAGTTGGCTATGTCAGTCTACCTGAAGAAAAATATACAGAAGCTTTAAAAACTTTAGAAGGCTTAAAATAAGTAGACATGCATAGAGGGAAAGAGATGTATGCTCTTTCCCTCACTTATTTGAAAGGAGTACCCAATGGTTTCTCAAAAAGAAAACAAGACAACATCTGTGCAGCAATTAATTGCAAATTCGCGCAATAATAAATCAAAGAAAATAGTGGAAAAAGCAATGCCAGCTCTATTATTTTCTGCAGCTCTTATCTCCATCTTGACGACATTTGGCATTGTTTTCACCCTTATTTTTGAAACGTTTGAATTTTTCAAACGTGTTCCCATTACGGATTTCCTATTTGGTACAGAGTGGCTCCCATTCTCAGGAAATGAACCGTTATTCGGGATTTTACCTTTAATCGCGGGAACAATGAAAGTTACCTTAATTGCTGTTGTCGTTGCAGTACCATTTGGGATTGCTTCAGCAATATATTTAAGTGAGTATGCAAGCGAAAAAGTAAGACGTACTGTTAAGCCTATATTAGAGATATTAGCAGGTGTGCCAACAATCGTTTATGGCTTCTTTGCATTAACGTTCGTAACGCCGATGTTACAGCAAATTATCCCAGAACTAAAACTTTTTAATGCACTTAGTCCAGGTATTGTTGTTGGTATTATGATTTTACCGATGATTACGTCACTTTCCGAGGATGCTATGTCATCTGTTCCAAATAGTATGCGTGAAGGAGCTCTAGCTCTTGGTGCAACAAAGTTTGAGGTTGCTATAAAAGTAGTATTACCGGCCGCTTTATCAGGCATTGTCGCTTCCGTTGTTCTCGCTATTTCCCGGGCAATAGGAGAAACGATGATCGTATCACTGGCAGGAGGCGCTACACCTAAACTTGATTTAAATGTGACAGACTCGATTCAAACGATGACTGCGTATATTGTACAAGTTGCAACAGGCGATGCTGGTTATGGTACGACAATTTATTATTCTATTTATTCAGTTGGATTCACATTATTTATCTTTACTTTAGTGATGAATTTACTTGCTCAATATATTTCGAAACGCTTCAGGGAGGTTTACTAGCATGCGCTATATTGATGACACGGTCGTCATGAAACGAATGACAAAACGTATTACATTCAATAAAGTTTGGAAAGCTTTATTTTTCCTAGCGACGACCTTTGCATTAGTGACACTAGCTGTTTTGCTTTATCGTATTGTGACGCAGGGTGTTGACTATTTAACAATCGACTTTTTAACAAATTTTGCTTCGCGCTTTGCAGATAAAGCGGGCATAAAGGCGGCTCTAGTAGGTTCACTTTGGCTGATGGCAGTTGTTGCACCAGTGTCCATTATTTTAGGTGTAGGAACAGCAATTTATTTAGAGGAATATGCGAAGAAAAATAAACTAAATGACTTTATTCGTTTGAATATTTCTAACTTAGCAGGTGTGCCTTCCATTGTTTTTGGTTTACTAGGGTTAACAATTTTCGTTCGAATGATGGGACTAGGAAAAAGTGTTTTAGCAGCTGGCTTAACAATGAGTTTATTAATTTTGCCAGTTATTATCGTTGCGGCACAGGAGGCAATTCGTGCAGTACCGAATGAACAACGAGAAGCTTCTTATGGTATGGGCGCGACGAAATGGCAAACGATTGTACATGTTGTGCTACCAGCGGCCATTCCAGGAATTTTAACGGGGAGTATATTAGCCTTGTCTCGTGCGATTGGTGAAACGGCACCACTTGTTGTGATTGGGATTCCAGTTATTTTGCAGTTTTTACCAAATGGTTTATTGAGCCAATTCACTGCTTTACCAATGCAAATATATGATTGGGCAAAACGCCCGCAAGAGGAATTTCAACATGTAGCGGCAGCCGGTATTTTAGTACTTATGACAGTACTTTTACTGATGAACTCTATTGCCATCTTTATTCGAAATAAATTCCAAAAACGTTATTAATGAGGTGACCTTATGGTACTAGATTTTAAACAGGAAAAATCAGTTGTCAAAACGAATCATATGGCGACAAAGCCTTCAGCTGATGTTGCTAAAAAAGTTGTATATGATACACGTAATTTAAATTTATGGTACGGCGATCATCATGGTTTAAAAGATATTAATTTAAGCATCTATGAAAATGAAGTAACAGCTATAATAGGCCCTTCTGGTTGTGGGAAATCTACCTATTTAAAAACGTTAAATCGAATGGTAGAGCTTGTACCAAGTGTTCGAACATCAGGAGAAATAATCTATCGTGAGCGTAATATTTTAGATAAAAGCTATACTGTTGAGGAATTACGTACTCGTGTAGGGATGGTATTCCAGAAGCCAAATCCATTCCCGAAGTCTATTTACGATAATATTGCTTATGGTCCACGTATCCATGGCATAAAAAATAAGAAGATTCTTGATGAAATTGTTGAAAAATCTTTACGCGGTGCAGCAATTTGGGATGAAGTAAAGGATCGCTTAAATCAAAATGCATACGGTTTATCAGGTGGTCAGCAACAACGTATTTGTATCGCGCGTTGTTTAGCGATTGAACCAGATGTTATTTTAATGGATGAGCCAACATCCGCACTTGATCCAATTTCTACATTAAAAGTCGAGGAGCTTGTACAAGAGCTGAAAAAAGATTATTCAATTATTATCGTGACACATAATATGCAACAAGCAGCACGAATTTCCGACCGTACAGCATTTTTCCTAAGCGGAGAGGTTGTTGAATACGATAAAACAGACGTTATCTTCCAAACACCAGCAGATCAACGTACTGAAGATTATATTTCAGGTCGATTCGGCTAAGGAGGAGCAGAAGATGGTTGTACGTGAACGTTTTGAACAGGAATTAAAAGAAGTTCAAGCGCAATTTATCGACATTGCTACTAGTAGTATCAATGCTCTTAAATTGGCATTTGAAGCATTAGTAGAGCAGGATTTAGAGAAATCCTTAAAGATTCTTGAAGACGATTTAATCATTAATCGTCTTGAAGAAGAAATCAATGATCATGTTATTTTAATAATCGCTAAGCAGCAACCTGTAGCTACAGATTTACGTCGTCTCATGGTGCTTGTCAAAGCGGCATCGGATATGGAAAGAGTAGGGGACTATGCGGTTAATATTGCTAAAGAGACGATTCGTATTGGAAAAGCACCACTCGTCTTTCCTATAACAAATTTGCAAACGATGTGTAACAAGACGGTAGAAATGTTAGAAAGTATTTTAAAAGCCTTTACGGATGAAGATACGGCCCGTGCCAAGGAAATTGCAGAGCTAGATGATTACGTCGATGATTTATATGGAGCGACAGTAACGCTATTGCTGCGTGCAGGTGCTGAAAATCCAGCACATATTTCTCAAATTACACATTTAACATTTGTTTGCCGCTATTTAGAACGCTCAGCTGACCATGCAACAAATATTGCTGAACACTTATTCTACTTAATCAAAGGCAAACATTACGAATTGAATAATTAGTAGGAGAAGAGCCGTTGACAAGCTCTTCTCTTTTTTACTGTCATGATGATGTAAAGCTATAGGATAACAGCAACATTGTTGATGAAAATAGCGTCAAATACTACAGGCATAATTGTATTGTCAAAAAATAATTTTGGTTATACTATAGACATTATCCAAAAAAACGTGCTTTGGAGGTGTTGCTTCGTGAAAGACGCTGTAGAATCACTTATAGAGAAATTTGCTCTGGCACTCACGTCAGAACAACATGACTTTTTACATTTTCTCTATGATAACTTACATCTTGAAGAATTAAGTGACAAGGAACAACGTATCTTTATTGATTATTTTTACAAGAGTGAAACATTGCGAAATATGGCAGCATTTGCACTTGAATTGGCAGATATCATGCGTGAAATGTGTGAAAACATACCAGCTATTGAGCAAGCTGAACGATTGACCAATGGAAAAGAGCAGCGTTTGTATTATGACCGAAAGTGGCAGATAGCTAGACGACAAAAGCTAAAGTATCAAATAACAAAAAAAGGAAATATCCTATATGTTCCGTTTGATGAATACAAAAAAGAACTAGGTCCAATCATAGTATGTCTTGAACAAACTACGGGTATGGCAGCATATTCGGATCTTTGCAAAAGTATGATTTTACCATTTTTTATGATTGCGCACCGTGAAGGGCGAGATTTATATATCGTTCCATATGACTGTCAAATTCATGTACATTATCGATTTGAAAACGGTCATTTAAATTTATGTGATTTTAAGGATTTTATTGAATACAAAGCAAAGGGAGATGCAGCAATTCTGCCCGTGCTTCATTTTGTAAAGGGCTTGCTACAAGAAAATCAACATTGTACAGAAGCGGATATTATTATTTTTACAGAAGGAACGCCTATTGATGGTCAGCATCTCGTTGGAAAGCAAGCGAAAACCATGCTCGATGAAATGAAGCGTAAGTATTATGCTGAATTTTTGGTGATTGCTATGCATGAACAAAAATTTAATGAACAGCAGTTTTGGTTTGCCAACAAGGCTTTTTTTGCGGATGATGCTATTCAATAAAAAAGGAGTTGATCATCATTGTTGATCGGCTCCTTTTCTGTGAGTATACATAGTAGTTAAAGGAGAAAAACATGGATTCATTGAAATGGTTACTACCAAATATTTCAGCACCAACGTGGATGGACGTTATTATTGCCATCGCTATTTGCGTCGTTGGTTGGCTTTTTCAGCAACTTGTTATAAAGAAAATTATTAATCGTATTGTTGCATTTTTAAGAAATCGTCAGCGAGAGTTTCAGGCAATAGTGCTAGAACAATTTAATAAAGAGATTCGCTATGCATTTATGTCAGCTGTCATTGTACTCAGCTTAACCATATTATTAGAAGAAAATTTATTTACAAATGCAGTGACAAAGAATTTTGTATTGTCTATTATTGTTTTCTTTGCCTTTAAAGGTGTATATGATGTTTTACATTTTTATACAAAACAGCCTTTGCAGTTGAATAGTGAAGAAGAACCAAACGTCCTATTACCGTTTTTTCTGCGCGTAGGAAAAGTGCTTATTATGATAGCGGCGATGTTTACGATTGCTTCTTTCTGGAATTTTAACTTGAATGGCTTTTTAACAGGGATTGGCTTAACGGGAGTAGCCATCGCCTTTGGTATACGTGATACTTTAGCACATGTTTTTGGTGGGATGTCAGTTGCATTAGATAATCCGTTTCAGATTGGTGACTGGATAGCGACAGAAGATCAAAAAATTGATGGAACTATTGAAGATATTAATCTTCGAAGTACCTTAATTCAAACGGGTGATAAAGGACTTGTTTATGTCCCGAACTCTTATTTAGTCAATCGGCCAATCTATAATTTATCTAGACGAGAAAAACGAAAATGTGAACAATTTTTATTCGTAGCTGCTGAAAATAAAGAAGAAAAATTACGGAGTGCTTTAAGTGCTATTCAAAAGGAAATTTATTTGCATACAGCTACAGAAAAAGAATTGATCCATGTATTTATAGATGAATTTTATCCAACCTCTTATCGTATTCTTGTGCGTTTTTATGTGGCGACAAATGATACTGCAGTGATGCTAAGTACGAAACAGGATATATTATTTGCTATTCGTCAAATATTTGAGGAACTAAATATTGAGCTAGCTGCTCCAGCTGAAGATGAATGGCTTCACAGTAAAAAATAATTTGAATTGTTAATTTATTTATTTTACAATGAAAATGAGTAATCAGCTTGGATGAAGAGTAGTAGCTATTATTTTTTGTTACAGAGAGCTAGTGGCTGGTGGAAACTAGTACAAATGAATGGTGAATGGACTTCGGAGCTCTAATCCTGAAAAAGAGTATGGATTAGCGTTTACCTACGTTATAAGGTACAGAGTGGGTCTTTTAACGCCGATTACGGCACAATTATGTAGGGTATAATTGATTTAGACCAATGAAGGTGGCACCACGGCTTTTCCGTCCTTTTGTGATGGAAAGGTCTTTTTATTTTTTTATTTCTTTATTCAATAGAAATGTTTCTACCCTATAGAATAAAGATATGGTGTAGTAGAGCAGAGCATAGAGAAGGAGAGAAGAGTATGACAGTTGAGCTTAGAAAGTTTGCTATGAAGACATTACAGGGTGATATGATGACGCCAATTTCCGTCTATCAATCGCTTGAAGGGAAACATAGGATGCTTTTCGAATCGTCTGCCAAACATGAAGAAAGTGGACGTTATTCATTTATTGCCGTCAATCCAGTTGCGGAATTGATTGGAGATAAGGGCGGATATACTTTTACCAAAGGTGGAGAAAACGAAAAAGCGAGTGAAAATGTACTCACTAAATTAAAGCAGGTTATGCCATTCCATGAGGAACAATATCCTTTCGCCTTTTTCGGAGGAGCGATTGGTTTCTTTGGATACGAAACGGCCTTTTATGCAGAGAAAATAGGAGAATTTTTGCAGGATGATTTAGAAATGCCAGATGTTCATGTCTTCTTCTATGATACATTTGTTGTTTTTGATCATGTAAAGCAAGATGTAACGTTAGCGGCCATTGATTTATTTGATGAAGGGCGCTCTCTTGAAGCAATGGAAGTGGCTATTTCTAAGATGGAGGAACAGCTTTATGCTGGTAAAACATTCGACGCCATGTCACTGGGAGAGCTCGATTTCAAGCCGATGATTGAAAAAGAAGATTTTGTAGCAATGGTTGACCGTGCTAAACAGTATATTCGTAAGGGTGACATTTTCCAAATTGTCTTATCACAACGTTTCACATCACCATTTATAGGGAATCCTTTTGATTTATATCGTCAGTTGCGTACATCAAATCCGTCACCTTATATGTTCTATATGGATTTTGGAACGTATATCATTTTAGGAACGTCTCCTGAAAGTCTTGTGAAGGTGAAGGAGCGAAAGGTCACGACAAATCCAATCGCAGGAACAAAGCCTAGAGGCAAAACAGTGGAACAGGATAAAGCGATTGCTGAAGGTTTACTCAATGATGAAAAAGAAATTGCTGAACATCGGATGTTAGTGGATTTAGGTCGTAATGATCTTGGACGAATTGCAAAAGTCGGTACAGTGAAGCTTGTAAAATATATGAATATTGAGCGTTATAAACATGTTATGCATATTGTATCAGAGGTTATCGGTGAATTACGTGATGATGTACATGTTTTGGATGTCCTCAAAGCCTGCTTGCCTGCAGGTACAGTATCAGGTGCACCCAAAATTCGTGCTATGCAGCTAATCAATGAGCTAGAACCCGTAAAACGTGGTGTCTATGCTGGAGCAGTAGGCTATATTTCCACTACAGGGGATATGGATTTAGCTTTAGCCATTCGTACCATGGTTATTAAGGATCATCGTGCACATGTTCAGGCAGGGGCTGGTATTGTGTATGATTCTGTGCCATGGTCTGAATATGAGGAAACACTCAATAAAGCTCGCGCGCTATTGGAGGTAAAAAAATGATTTTACTGATCGATAACTATGATTCATTCACATATAATTTATTTCAGCAAATAAGTATGCTAGGGAAAGACGTAGAAGTAGTGCGTAATGATGAAATTTCAATAGAAGAAATTAAAAAAATGCAACCAGAAGCCATTATTTTATCGCCTGGCCCAGGTACGCCAACTGATGCAGGAATAATTGTGGATGTTGTTAAAGAGCTTTATACAGAATATCCTATTTTAGGGATTTGTCTTGGGCACCAATCGATAGGGCAGGCTTTTGGCAGCAGCATCGTTCAAGCTAACCATATTATGCATGGGAAATTATCTACAATTCAATATAAGAAAACAGATTTATTTGCTCAGTTAGACGGTAAAATCGAAGTAATGCGCTATCATTCTCTCATCATTGAGCAAAGCACGTTACATGAGGATTTCACTATTTTAGCAACCTCCAGTGATGATGGTGAAATTATGGCGATTCGACATAAAGATTATCCACTTTTTGGGCTACAATTTCATCCAGAATCCATTGGAACGAAAGAGGGCAGCAAAATGATGCAAGCCTTTTTAGAACAAATTTCATAAACTAAACAAAATAGGCTGTCATCAAAAATCAGGAGTTGTGATTTTTGGATGACAGCCATTTATTATGAAAAATAGTAATAGTTAAGCTTAGGCGTGTTGATTAGGAAAAAATAGGTTAATTATTGAGCGATAAAAGGATTTTTTTGTTGCTATTTTGCTAATATATCCCCATTTTCAACTGATTGTAGCTACGGGCTACTCGACTCCCGCGGAAAAGCGAGTAGCCCGTAGCGGAAATCAGAGCCTTCAAATTAATTAGTGTGGATAAAAATGGTTAATCAACACACCTGATTTAATCTTTCACTAAGGGATCAGGTTATCACTTTTTCCCTGTAATCAATTTTGCAATTTCCTCTAAAGACATTGATGAATTGACTTCGTAGGAACCAATTTGTAAGCTTCGAGCATATTTAGGGTTTGCAAGTAACAGTTCCATTTCAACACTATTGGCAATAATGTCACCATCTTCAAGCTTTTGCGCCACAATATATGGTGTAATGCCGCTGTAAATTTGAAGTGTCATAGTCGTAACGTTGGCTGCCGGGGCGTCTGCTGATTCATGATTGTCTTTAGCCTTTGTTTCAGGTGCATCTGTCTTCTGAGTGTTTTCCTTTGGAGCTTGATTCACTTGTTCCTTTAACAATGCAATTTCTTTATTGGCCTGTTCGAGCTTTTTTTGCAGCTCCTCTACATTTTCCTCACCTGAGGAAGCTTTAGTTGGTAGGCCAATATGAAGATCGAAACGAGTTGCTAAAGCAAGCATTGCTCCTACAAGAAAAAGTGCAATGCCAAATGCACGAATAGAGGAATTATTCATGTATTACCGACCTCCATTTGCAATCACTTGTCGCACTTGCTCTTCTGTTAAATTTGAGCGAATACTTATATCGGCTACCGAAAGACCTTGCTTATTTAATTCAAGTACCTGACTCACGATAATTTGATGAATATTTTTTGTTTGTGGTGATCCTTGTCCAGCTTTTGATGCTTGAGCGGCTTGTTGTACAGCCTGTATCACTTGTTGCACCTTTGGATCTTGCATGTTATTTTGGGCTGAATTTGATTTAACCTGGAATTCAGGCTCTAATAACAGCTCCTCCTCAACAATTTTTAGACGACGTTTTAAATTATTTGTTTCTTGAAAAATAGAGATGGAAAGTTCTTCTACATCTTGTTCGACTTTTTTCGCGTTATTTTTGAAAAAGAACGACACGATGATTAGAAGAATTCCAACAATCATAAGTATGATGGATAAATCCAAAAGTTTCACCTCATTAAGTTATGTAATTATAAGGTATTTTACCATAAGCAAACTTAATATGAAATGAAGGTGGATTTTTTTTTAGTTTGTGTTATAATAGGTAAGTCGTATAAATCATGCTCAAAATTTAAATTCTTGATATAGAGTGGGAGGGTTAATGATGCGCGTAAACATTACTTTAGCTTGCACAGATTGCGGCGAACGTAACTACATTTCTAAAAAGAACAAGCGTAACAATCCAGAGCGTCTTGAACTTAAAAAATATTGCTCTCGCGAGAAGAAATACACTCTTCACCGTGAAACTAAGTAATCGCTCATTAAGCCAAAACCACAAGTGGTTTTGGCTTTTTATATGTTGATAGGAGGATAGCTTAGCATGAATAAAACAACTTTACGAAACGAGGTAAGGGAGGCTCTCTCGAAAATGAGTGAAGCGGCTTACCAAGACCGATCTTTTATTGTCGCAAAAAATGTGCTACAAGAACCATATATAATAGAAGCAAATACAATCGGCATTACCATTTCCAATAAGCCAGAAGTCGACACAATTCATTTAATTGAAGAATTGTGGCAACTTGGTAAAAAAGTCGCTGTTCCTAAATGCAACCCAAAAACAAGAGAAATGACATTTTATGCTATTGATTCGTTTGCACAACTAGAAACTGTTTATATGCATTTGCGTGAGCCAATTCCAGAAAAGTGTGAGTTTGTTGACGCAAATGAAATGGATGTCATACTTGTTCCGGGAGTTGTTTTTGATAAGTTTGGCTATCGAATAGGTTATGGCGGTGGTTATTATGATCGCTATGTATTAAACTATAGCAAAGGTAAGCTTGTATCGCTGTTATTTGATGAGCAGCTACATGAACAAGTACCTACAGACGCACACGATTGCCCAGTAGACATCATTGTGACACCGACTAAACGTATTGACTGTGTAACACAACGAGGAGCGAACTAAAATGGACAAAATGTTAGATATTTATGAATTATTAAAAACATATGGCACTTTTATTTATACAAGAGATCCTATTGGTGATTTGATGTTAATGGAGGATGAAATTCGTGAGTTGTATAAAGCGAATGTACTAGATATTAAAGATTACCAAATGGCATTGTTACTAATTCGACAAGAAACAACAAAACTTCGTATGAAAGAGAATAATCAATAATGTTTTAAATATAATTCCTTTGGGGTATTGTAAAAATAATGTAACATGTATGTAATATTCTAAGAGACAGTGGGTTTCCACTGTTTTTATGATTGTGCGAAACTTTTTACAAACAAAGACGTATATATAAGTATCCAGCTTGTAGACGAGCAAGTAGAAGGGATTTCCAAAATATATCTGTTGCGTTACTGTAAAAAAAAGATTAAGATATATTTTGTTTCAGTAACGAATTATTAAATTTATTATTTTTTCGCTTTAAAAAGTAGGGAGGATGTTAGGAATGAAATCAATTAAGTGGCCTAAACATTCATTTATGATACTAGCAATTGTAGCAACTTGGATAAAAACGGTCATTGTTTATCACACAAGCTTTGATATGAAAATCGAAAATGCAATGCAACAATTTATTTTGTTTATTAATCCATTAAGCTTCTTGCTATTTGCTTATGGTTTAGCGTTATTCTTTAAATCTTCAAAAGCTAAAAATCGTTATATTATTACAGTCAGTATTCTTTTATCAATTGTCTTATACGGAAATGTGGCATTCTATCGTTTCTACAATGACTTTATTACGCTACCAGTATTATTCCAAACAAGTAACTTTAGTGACTTAGGAACTTCCATATCAGCGATTGTAAACCCTTGGGATGTATTATATTTCATCGACGTACTTATTCTAATTTTAGCTAATAAATATTGGCCTAGAATGAAAACAATTGTGAAAGTTAACGTGGAATTTCGTCGTGCGTACTTCGTATTAGCAGTTGCTATGACTTTCTTAAACTTAGGATTAGCAGAAATTGAACGTCCACAATTGTTGACTCGAAGCTTTGACCGTGAATTACTTGTGAAAAACATTGGGACTTATAACTACCATTTGTATGATATTTATATTCAATCTAAATCTTCTGCTCAACGTGCATTAGCGGATGGCAGTGAATTAGTAGAAGTGAACAACTACATTCGATCTAATCAAGCAGCGGTTAACCCTGAGATGTTTGGTAAATACAAGGATCGTAATTTAATTGTTGTGTCAATGGAATCTTTACAAAACTTTGTGATTAATAACCAGATGGATGGTCATGAAATCACACCATTCTTAAACTCTTTAGCAAAAGATAAAGATACGTTTTATTTCAGTAACTTCTATCACCAAACTGGATTAGGGAAAACTTCTGACTCAGAGTTTATTGTAGAAAACTCATTGTTTGGCTTAGGTCGTGGTGCGGTATTCTTCACACACGGTGGAAATACGTATAACTCAATGGCTGAGCGCCTTGGAGAAAATGGTTACTATACGAATGTCATGCACCCGAATAATAAATCATTCTGGAATCGTGACATGATGTATCAATCATTAAAAGTTGATAAATTCTATGATGTAGATTCATATAAAGTTAACGAAGGCGAAGCTGTTAACTGGGGTATGAAAGATACTCCATTCTTAGAACAATCTGCAGCATTAATGAAAGATATGCCACAGCCATTCTATTCTCGTCTAATTACATTAACGAACCACTATCCATTTACTTTGGATCCTGAAGATGTCATGATTCCTGAATACACTTCAAACTCAGGTACATTAAATCGTTACTTCCAAACAGTTCGTTATATGGATGAAGCACTTAAAGACTTCTTCCAAAGTTTAAAGGATCAAGGAGTTTATGATAACTCAATTATCGTAATGTATGGTGACCATTATGGTATTTCAGAAAACCACAACAAAGCGATGGCTCAATATTTAGGAAAAGAAAGCATTACACCATTTGATAATGCAATCCTACAAGAAGTACCTTTATTCATCCATATCCCAGGAGCTGGTGATGGTAAAGAAATGACAGAAGTGTCTGGACAAATGGATTTACGTCCAACAATTCTACACCTTCTTGGTATTGAAACTTCAAAAGATATGCAACTTGGTGCTGACCTATTCTCACCAGAGCATGAAGATTTCGTTATTTTCCGTGACGGTCGTTTTGTAACAGATAAATATGTTTATGCTGGTGAAGCTTGCTATGACAAAGCCACTGGTGAAGAAATTGATGGCGAGCCATGTCAGCCATACGCTGATCGGGCGACGACAGATCTAGAAAATTCCGATGCTATCATTAACGGTGATTTGCTTCGCTTCTACGATGAAAAGACAGGTAACTTGAAGCAAGAAGCAGTCGAATAATAAAAAAGAGATCTCACTAAACATGGAGGGCACTGAAAAACTTACGTTTTCATAAAAGCGAACCTTTCTCAGATAAAAATAAGGCACTTCTTGTTCAATGTTGAACAGGAAGTGCCTTATTTCTGTCTCTATTCCTTATTCATTTTCGTTTAGTAACTTTAATATCCGTTTCAAATTGACAGCGAATATCGTTGTAGCACCTTGAATTTCCATGCCAAATAGACCCGCAGTCGATGCCGTATCGTACCCGTGTCCGTTTTTTAATTCACTATTCTTCGCTTCTACTTTGTAGCGATTTGCGGCTAATTGCTTAAATGCTTCCGTATTTTGAAATGCCTCTTGTTCGGCATGTGTATCCGACTTAATTGTGACAGAATATGTTTTACTTTTTGCGCCTTTTTTATAACAGCCCTCTCTCATTGGACATACTTTGCATTTTTCAATGTCAAAATAATATGTCTGACTTTGACTCTTACTCGTTCCTTTTTTACCCGTACGTGCTTTTCTTGTCGCGAGATGACCGGCCTTACAAACAAACATTCCAGCGTCTTTATTAAACTCAAACTTGTCTTCTTCTTTTCGTGGTCCTTGTGTAAGAATAGGATTCAACTTTGCCACAAGCGCGATTTTCTCTTCTTTTGTATATTCGATATTTGCCTTTTCAGAGTAAGCTGCGTCTCCAATAACTGTATTAATTTTCATACCTGCTTGTGTGCTTTTTTCAATTAACTCTTGAAGATATTTTCCATCGCTTTTTTCACCTGTTGTAATGACAGCCGCTGTAATAATACGTTCATCACTCAACGCGATATGTGTCTTATACCCGAAGAAAGAAGATTCCGACGTCTTATGCCCTTTTTGCGCATCCGCATCAGAAGAGTAATTTAGATGTTCTTGGAAATCTTCTACGACTTCTTTTAAAACATTCAGCTTTTCTTTGACAGATGGCATTTGTGCAATTTGTGGTTCCTTTTCAATGACTGAAATAACTTCCTTACAGTAAGTTAACTCATCCTTTACTTCGTTAGAAGTGGTCTTTGTGGGGAATTTGTCTTTCATCGATTCGTCAATTTTGTAGACAGCTTTTCGAGCGTTTTTTGATTTCTCTTGTAAAAATTCTTTAGGCGTTTTTTGGTTGTAACGTGCTTTTGTATGTGTGGCATCCACAATAATCGTTTGACTGTTGATGATTTTTTTCTCCAATGCGATCTCAACTGTTTTCCCAATGAGCATGTCTAATAAGCTTACGTCTTGAAGACGAAGCCGACGAAATTTTGTAAGCGAACTTGAATCAATGACTGGATCTTCTGGCGCCATATCCAAGAAATATTTAAATGACATATCGTACTTCGAACGCTCTACAAGGTCGACGTCTGATACATCATAAATTGCTTTTAATAATAAGTACTTAAACATACGAATTGGAGGAATGGCATTACGTCCATTGTCTAAACAATATTTTGTTTTTAACTCTTCTAAAATGAATGAAAAATCAACAAGTTCATTGATTTGGCGAAGTATATTATCTTTTGGCACAACAATATCGTAGATCGCCATATATGGACTTAAATTAAGGGTTTCTTGATTTGAAATCATGGGGGGCACCACCTGCACATTAATTCTTTTATTATAAAGGAAAGCGTGACTAAAATAATAGTGTGAAACATTGCGTTGTTTGGAGAAGCATCGCTCGACTCCTGCGGGAAAGCGAGACAGACGAGACCCCGCACGAAGCGAAGTGTAGGAGGAGGCTCGGCGCTCGCCCGCGGAAAGCGAGCGGAATGCTTCGGAAAACAACAGTAGAGTCACAATGTGAGAAGATATAGACTTTTTCAGTGCCCTCCTAAACATGAGATCTCTTTTTTTATGGTTCTATATCAAATGTTGGGGTGAGGCAAAATGTTCTATCATCGTTTAAAGGGAACAATCCGTCACATTACGGGTATCCTAACAAATTTATAGAACCCTCTTGTTTACCCCTAAAGAGGAGCATATGGAAAAGATTTGCATGTAGCAGAGGTATAGTCAAATTGAAGTTTTATGCGTTCAGAGAGCCCGATAAAACAGCTCAGAGGGAAGACGTTATCGCTTGGGGCTCAAATAGGAGAATTTAAATCAAAATAGACAATACGACAGAAAGAAAAAGAGCAGTCTCGGAATGCAGACTGCTCTTGTTTCTGTCTAAATCTTAGTGTAATTTTGGTGGGTACCCGCTATTAATGACTGTCATAATTACAAACCAACCGAAAACAGCAGCACTTAATAAGTTGAAAACAACACTTAAAAGGTTCTTTTCTTTAATTGCTTGGAATGTACCAATTACAGCTAAAATCGCTACTAGACCAAAAATAACCATTAATAAGTTCATTAAAAATTGACACTCCTTTCGACATCAGAAAATGAATGTCGTAAACAATATTCCTCCTTAATTGTAAACGTTCCACCTGTTTTTGTCGAGAACTAATATAGCGAAAACTATGAACATTTATCGTCAAATTGTGGCAAAGGCTGTATAATATAAAATTGAGGTGATGTCAATGATGAACGTACGAAGTTATTCGCTTGGACCTGTCCAAACGAATTGTTATATCGTATCGAATAAAGAAAAGGAATGTTTAATATTTGATCCAGGAGAGGAAGCAGAACGAATCATCAAGACTATTCGTAGTAACGGTTTGAAGCCATCAGCCATTTTTTTGACACATGCACATTTTGATCATATTGGTGCTGTAGATGCTGTCCGAGAAGCTTTTAAAGTTCCGGTATGGATTCATGAAAAGGAAGTTAGCTGGTTAGGAGATCCAACAAAAAATGGCTCTAGTAAATACGCAGCATTACCAGATTATATTGTCGCTGCCCCGGCTGAAGAAAATATTATTAAAGAAGAACAGCTATTTGAAATAAGTAATTTTAGTTTTAAAGCGATTTTTACGCCAGGACATTCACCAGGTAGTATTTCATATATATTTGAAAATGATGGCTTTGCTATTGTGGGGGATACGCTATTTGAGCAGGGTGTTGGACGTACAGATTTACTTGGAGGCTCAACGAAAATATTGCTTGCATCCATTCACGATAAGTTATTAACACTACCTGAGGATACAATTATTTACCCAGGCCATGGTAATTATACAACGGTCGGTGCAGAAATGGAGACAAATCCTTTTTTAAATGGTTTTTAACGTTAGGAAAAAGTTAAAAAATGGATATCCCATAGTGTAGATTGATTTCCATTCCGGCTGTGCACTTTCCTGGGACGTCCGATGAGTCGCTGCGCTGTAGGTTCCCATCTGTGACGCAGTGATAATCCATTTTATTGGACAATTTCATCTTTGTGGGTGATTTGTTTAAAAAAATAAAGCCTACAGTAACTTCATAAAATGCAAAAATCCCCCTAGCAATTCGTTGGATAGATAGAATAAACTAAATTCTAATCTATATAATCGCAAAGGGGATTTTACTATGCTCATCTATAGCTTCTGTATCTAATGAATAAATTCACATAAAAAAGCGTGTCTCACATTCGATGAGATACGCTTTTTCTTTGTATTAATGACCGCCACCAGGCACGTGAATGAATGTTGTATAGTACGTGAAGCCAGCGAAGAATACAGTTAAATATGCTCCGAAAATGTACATGTACATACGTTCTGAAAGGTTTAAGAAGCCTAATAATAAGAATAAACCTGTATTACCTACGAATAATAGCGATACTTCGTTCATACCACCAAGGTAGAACATAACGGCGAAAATACCTGTCCAGAATGCCATAACTTTATACATATTATCCATGAAGATTTCCCCTCCTTTTGCCCACGACACAATAATCTCTTACTCATTATAAATGATATGAAAGGTATCTGTAAACTGGAACTTCCTCTTCTTTGTGACAAACAAATGGATTTTTAGATTAGCGATCGATTTCTGTCACGTTTATTTCATATTTACATAAATCGCAATTATGTATCATGCTTTCAATCTGTATGAATTCATTACTTGAAAATAATGCATCTAATTGTCCTTTTAAATAGGATTCATGTAAAGAACAAACAATTTCTGAATGGGAAGTAAGCTGCTCCTGGAATGGACAATTATAAATGGAGAATATCACTTTTTTACCATGCTCCGTTTGCTGTACTTGTGGAATATAACCAATTAATGCAGCATTGTCAGTTAATAGCTGAAGTTTTTGTTCGAAGGTAAGGGTATTATTTAATGTTAACTCAGCATTTACATAGTTCTTCATTTGTTGGTAACCATCTTGGTAGCTAATGTCCTGGCATTTTTCTAATGCAGATGGTCCAAATTCTTGAATTAATTGGATTGTCCATTTTAATAGTCGATCTTCATCACGTCTTGGAAACGTTAATGTTAAACCTTTGTCAGAGGCTTTATAAACACGACCAGGTCGGCCACCTTTTCCAGTCTTAGCAAAATCAGCTATGATAATATTAATTTCCGTGAGCTTTGTTAAGTGTAGGCGTGCAACATTTGGATGTATGCCGAATTCATCAGCGATATTTTGGACCGTTACAGTTTTTTTCTCTTTCAGGATGTACTCGTAAATAGAGTATCTAGTTTCATCAGCTAAAGTACTAGTAATTTTTAATGGATGGATCATTTGCTTCACCTCAAGATAATTTTTTAAATAATAGCTCCTCTACCAAGTGTTAGGAAAAAATTCATGTTGATTCTATTATATTGTATTATTGAAAAAGAAACAGTTCCTTTTGACATAAATCTTAACTTTTTCATAGGATTATGTTCATTTATAGTGAAATTTTGCACGTTATTCATGTTTTTATAGAAAAATTCCTATTTCATAGGAAATTTAACAGCAATTTTTTTCGAAAGGAAAGGTCTTTTTTCGTGGCGTATTCATATGAGAAAATAGGAAATTAAGAATAGATTGGTCAAATTTAAATGAACTAGAAGGGGGGATGCAAAATTTTGAAACGGCTGTTGAACAAATTTTTTTGCATAGAATATAGTAGTATAATTGAGTTAAGGAGCAGATGAGTAAGAAAGGAATATTAAAGATGAAAACAATCATTATATTCCAGAAGCTTTAAAGTTTACGCCAGCATAACAAAATTATTGATTCGTCTCTTTCATTAGTTTTTCGAATTCATCATTCTTAGGATTATGTTCATTTTTAGGCAAAATAGCATGTTATCCACATTTTGATAGCAAAAATCATAAATAATAGAGAATTCTATAGTAAATTTTTATTTTAAGAAAAGGGCTTTTCTCGTGACAGTTTCGTATCTATACTAGGAAATAACGAATAGGGCGGTCATATTCGAATGAACTAGAAGAGGGGTGCGAATATGCAGAATTTTGAAACGGTTGTTGAACAAAAATGCGAGCAACTTTTACTAAAGGCCTATAACTTTGGTGCATCAGATATATTATTAGTTCCGGAAAGTGTACATTATCGTATTTATTTTCGAAAATATGATCGGTTACTCCAAGCAGGTGAGTTACCGCACGATCTTGCGGAACGAATGATTTCCTTCTATAAATTTTTAGCGGCATTAGATATTAGCGAGCGTCGTAAACCCCAAAGTGGCGCCTTCCATAAAGCTATGGAACAAGATCAATATGCCTTCCGTGTCTCTACACTTCCTTCAGTATTTTTAAAAGAAAGTCTAATTATCCGACTTCTTTTGCAAAATCATACTTTCCCACTTACTTCCCTATCTTATTCCAAGCATGCAGCAGAGATGTTAATGGAACTAGTGAAACACCGACAAGGGCTATTATGTTTCACTGGTGCAACTGATTTTGTCACAAGAGTACAAGTAAACTAGTCAATAAAATTCTAAATTAGTGATAATGACTTGAGGTCGTCCTTTTTTATATTTTTTGCTTGTTGGAGGGCGATCTTCATAACGATACTCAATTTTTCGTATAAAACGTTGTACGAATTCACTTTTCTCTTCTTGATTTAATTGTGTGAAACAATTATTGAATGTGACTACAACATTCTTTATAGCATCTAAATTAATTTTTTCAGGTTCTTCATACTCATCTAATTGTTTCTGTAGGTTATTGAGGACAATTTTAGTATCATGCATAAGTTCTTCAAATTCAGCATCATCGATATGGTCAGCAGCCCATCCACGTTGATACTTTAATCTTTGTTGCTCTACTTGTTTGATTTGCTGTATAATTTCTTCGGTTTCAATATGGAGTGCTGGTTCACGTGCTTCTAAATCAGTGAAATTAATATTTCGCATGTATTCTGTCAGTCCTTCAATAAAATATCTTTCACCAGATATTTTTTGAGTTCGTTTATACTTTAAACAGTAATTACATCTATAAGTGTAACCAACTCTTTCTGAACCGTTATCACGTTTTTTTATAAATCTTGTAGCCACTAATCTATGACCGCATTCATCATTAGGACAAACTAAAACGCCACCAAAAATACCTGTGCTTTCAATGTCTTTTCTAAATTGCTTACCTCTATCATCAAGCATCTTTTGTAATCTTAAGAAACGCTCTTTTGTAATATAACCTTCATGCGTGCCTTCTCGTATCTCTCCTTTGCGCCTTGATGCTCCATATAACGCAGGATTTCTTGCTATGCGTAATACCGCATTAGCACTCCAGCCTCTACTCTGATCTATGACTCTGTAATGGTTACTTATGCTATTGTAAGAGCATCCAACTTCTAATTTATTTATAATATCAAGCACGTACTTACCCTTGTCATTTTTCACCAATTTATCATTTTTATCTATATCGTACCCATACGGTGGTTGACCTGACCATTCACCATCTGCTGCCTTTTCATCTAATGCCATGATAATCCTTTCTGATAAATTTTCCGTTTCCCATTGGGCTAATAGGGCAACGAGTCCGATGAACATTCGGCCCATCGCTGTGGTTGTATCATAAACTTCAGTGGCGGAACGGAATTTACAATTGTACTCTTCAAGTAAGTCGAGCATCTGATGTAAATCACGTACAGAACGGGTGAAGCGATCAAGTCGATACACTAAAATAATACTGATTTTTTGTTGTTTAATATCTTCTAATAGTAGTTGTAATTTTGGTCTTTTAGTATCTTTTGCTGATACACCCTCATCTACATAAAATTTATAATCTGACCAACCTTGAGCTTTACAATATGCTACTAAGCTTTCTTTTTGCGCTGCAATAGAATAACCCTCATTAGCTTGTTCAAGTGTACTCACTCGTACGTATAAACCTACTACCATATTTCTCACCTCTATATAAGAAAAGAGCGAGACGGATGAGTCTGCTCTTAACTTTTTAATTTCAAAACGTTTTGGAATTAAAGTAACATTTCGTAACTTAATGCTTTACCAATAATTCTTGCTGGATTATTTTCATCAACGATGTAAGGAGTGTATTTAGAGTTATCTGGCATTAAGAAAATTGTATCACCTTGTTTTTTAACTCGTTTAAGTGTTGCTTCTTCGTCACCGTTTACTAATACAGCTGCAATTTCACCATTTTCGACATCTGGTTGAGCGCGTAGAAGAACGATTGCTCCATCAGGTATTGTTGGTTCCATGCTGTCACCCTTAGCTTGTAATGCAAATATATCTCCACTTGGTAAACTATCCGCTGGTTTATAAATATAATTTTCTATATTTTCTTTAGCTAAAATAGGATCACCACAAGCTATTTTCCCAAGGATAGGAATGGCAACTTTTTGTTGGCTTACTAAGTTAATATTTTTGGCTGCTGAACCAAATAACAACTCTATTACATCTACTTCTAAAACTTCAGCAAACTTAGGTATCTCTTCCATAGATATTTTTCTGGTGCCCTTATAGTATCTTGTAATTGTACTTCTATCTGTTCCAATCCTTCGTGCGAGTTCAGCACCGCTGATTCCTTTTTCTTCTGCTATTTTCTCTATTCTCTTAGCGACTTCTATGGATTTCAATTAATAGCACCTCCTTTATAAATATATTAACATGTTTCCTCATAGGAAACAATAGGAGGAATTAAGTATTGTTTTTAAACTATTAATATATTTTTGTTGACCGAATGGAAACATCAATGCTATTATTTGGTTAACAAATTGTTGGAGGTGAAAATATGAAATTCAACCATAATCGCCTAAAAGCAGAAAGAGTAGCAAGAGGTTTGACTGTTCAAGAAATGGGTGAAGTTTTAGGTGTTTCGAAAGGAACTTATTCAAAAAAAGAAAACGGGAAATTACCAATTGATGTTGATGAATTTTCTTTAATTACAAAAAAGTTCGGCATTGAACGAGAAAATATTGTGATTTTTTTACCCTTAACGTTTCCGAAATGGCAACACACGAAGAGGTTTATATATAGTGTGGTGCCAAAATGTCAAAGAATGATACCTAACTAGATTAATAATAAAGCGCACTGTGATACCGAGCCAATAACGGTATAGTCGGAACTTATAGCTTATGTGACGGTAGCAACGTTAAAAATTGAAAGAAGGAGATGATTAAAAATACAACCAATTAAACCACCGGAGATTCCGCCAGACACGTACAAACGTATGAAAGAGTTTTTTATGCGTACATCAATACCTCGGATATTAGCGGAACAAGCAAAACAAAAAGAAAAGGTGGTGAAGTCCAATGAAAATCAAAGTAGCAGAGTGGTTGGCATTACCAGTTGAAGTTAAATGCGAAATGATTCGTGAGGCAATGGCGAAGACAGTAGCAGCACGTCAGAAGTAAATCTATCAAACTATTAGGAGGAAACGAAATGAAACCACGTTTAAATATTATGGGACGCAAACACAAAATTGTAGATATGCATTTTAAAGCAGGTACAAATGACGAAATCGATCATGTTATGTACGAAACAGTTGAAAATGACGGTGTTACACCTATTTTTCAAACTCTATGTGATAGTAGCTCTAGTTTAAAAGATTCATATGATCATGTGGATAATCTTGCATCATTAATTGTGGATGACACACCAAGCCCTTTCTTGAAGCTCATTAAGCATCTTGAGGATATGCAAAAAGAAGAACACTTTAAATTACAGGATATTTTAACTGAGATGGGCGAGCTTAAAGAAGAGTTACCATTCGACAAACTTGAAGATAAATTGCTATCTAAACACGGTGAGTTTAAGCTCATGCAACAGCGAGTATTCGGCATCATCGATGCAGTAGAAGAAGTCAAAGCCTACGCGGAGGGATATTACGCAAATGTCGATGATGAAGCATTAGAAGGAGGAGAAATTAAATGAAATCAACAGGAATTGTTCGTAAAGTGGATGAGTTAGGTCGTATCGTTTTACCAATCGAATTACGCCGTAGCTTAAGTATTGATGTAAAGGATCCAGTAGAAATCTTTATCAATGATAATCAAATCATTCTACAAAAATATCAACCAAATGCTGAGAAAGAAGAAGTAACAGCGGAATTAGAAAAGTTAGTTGCTGATGCAAAAAGTCAACAGGCAATCGATGTATTACAACGTGCTATTAAGCTGATTAAGTAGGTGATTCCATGCGTATAGGCTACACACACGCTGATTTATACGACAGAGAATCAGATTACTGGCAAGACATTGAAGACGCACAACAAGCCCAATTAGAGGCACAAAAAAACTTGTCAAAGGCGGCAACCGATGACAAGCACAAACAAAATATAACTAACGGCATTTTATCACAGGAGGATGCAAAATGACAAATGACTTAACAACTCAGTTTAATAATGTTCAGTCGCAAGCAGAACAACAAAGTGTATTAGCGCAATCTAGTGCTTCTCGTGAAATGGAAGAAGTTAAGGGCGCGATTTTCTTGGCGAAGCAGTTCCCGCGTAACTATTTTGAATCCGAAAAACGTATTCAGGACGCTTGTAAACGTCCGTCTTTAGCGACTACAGCAACCTATGCGTATAAACGCGGTACTTCAAAAGTGGAAGGGCCGTCCATCCGACTTGCTGAGGTATTAGCCCAAAACTGGGGGAATCTATCATACGGAATCCAGGAACTAGAGCAGCGAGAAGGTGAGTCAGTTGCAAAGGCTTATTGTTGGGATCTTGAAACGAATGTCCGTCAGGAAAAAATATTCACAGTTAAACATGTCCGTAGTGCGCGAGGTAATTTAACTAAATTAACTGATCCAAGAGATATTTATGAGCGTGTAGCTAGTGACGGAGCTAGAAGATTAAGAGCTTGTATTTTAGGTGTTATTCCTGGTGATGTGGTTGAAATGGCAGTGGAACAATGTCGTTTAACATTGGCAGGACAATCAGACAAACCATTGAAAGAACGAATTAGTGGTGCTTTAAGCCACTTCAAAGAGAAATATGGCGTAACACAGGAAATGATTGAAGCCCACTTTGGATATAACGCTGGTTCGTTCAGTGAGTTCGATCTTGCACAACTAACAAGTATTCGAAATTCATTAAAGGACAATATGTCTACGGTTGAAGATTGGTTCAATAAAGATATAAGCAAGCAACAAACAAGTGGACTAGCTACCGAATTTGAAAAATCACAGGAACCGCCAAAAGCGGAGGTGAAGTCAGATGCAAACAACGTTCCAACTGAACAAGGATAATTATCACTCGAATGAAGCTAATCAGCACTATATATCAATATCGCAATTTAAGAGTGCAATAGAGTGTGAAGCTAGTGTAATTGCTGAGTTAAAGGGCGAGCATGAACGCCCTTCCTCTCTAGCGTTAACAGTTGGATCCTATACACATTCAGCATTTGAAAGTGACCAGGTTTTTGACGAGTTTGTGGAAGAAAACAGAGGAGTTATTTTCAATACTAGAGGCGGTAAATACGCTGATTTTAAACAAGCCGATTCCATGATAGAAACAATCAAAAATGACCGTTTTGCAATGTTCGCTCTGGAAGGTGAAAAAGAAATTATTTATACAGGTGAATTGTTCGGTGTCCTTTGGAAAATCAAAGTTGATGCAATAAATCATGATCGTAAAACATTCACTGATTTAAAGACTACTCAGATCCTTAATAAGCGTTATTGGAGCGATAAGTATTGTAAGTATGTTTCATTCGTTGAAGCCTATGATTACGTGCTACAAATGGCTATCTATCGTGAAATAATCTATCAAAACACTGGCTTTTACTATGCTCCGTATATTGTGGCAGTCACGAAGGAAACACCGCCCGATAAAGCTATATTGCATTTTGACAATAGCCGTTTTGGTTTTGAATTGGAATATGCAAAGGAGCATTTGCCAAGCATTATTGCAGCTAAATCAGGCAATAAGGAGCCGAAACGATGTGAGGTATGCGAATACTGCAGAACTACAAAACAATTAAAAAATACTTTTGAAATAGAGTTTCTTTTGAAGTAGGTGATACCAAAATGGCAGACATAACGTGGATAAAAATTAAAACAGATATGTTTGATAACGAGAAAATCAAACTAATTGAACGGATGCCCGAAGGTGACACAATCTTAATCATTTGGATAAAACTACTCACTTATGCAGGTAAAGCGAATTACAACGGTTTTATCATGCTAAGTGAAAATATCCCGATGAACATTGAGGAAATGGCGATTATTTTTAACAGGCCATTAGAAAAAGTAAGGTATGCCATCCAAATACTGCAGCGTTACAAAATGTTAGAAGTAGACGAGCAAGAAGTTGTTCTTATTAGCAACTGGGAGAAGCACCAAAACATCGATGGGATGCAAAAAATTCGCGAACAAAACCGCTTGCGAAAGCAGAAACAACGCGAAAAAACAAGGAATCAGGAGCTTCTTGAAATGCCAGGAGAAAGTCACGTGATAGTCACGCAATGTCACGCAACAGATATAGATAAAGATATAGATAAAGAATATATATTGTCGGGTAGTAAACCCGACTCTATTCCTTACAAAGAAATTATCGATTATCTAAATCAAAAAGCTAATAAGAAATTCAAACATACATCTCAGAAAACACAGACATTAATCAAAGCTAGGTTTAAAGAGAAATTCACCTTAGAGGATTTCAAACAAGTTATTGATATTAAAACAGCTCAATGGTTAGCAGATTCTAAGATGTCTGTGTATTTACGTCCTGAGACATTATTCGGAACAAAATTTGAGGGATATTTAAACGAGCAAAGCAAGTTTGTTCCTACAATACCATTACAAAATCAAGGCCCTGTACAAACAACAATGTACAAGCCAATCAATTCCGACATGACGAGAGGTGAAGGTTAATGCTTACAGAAGAAGCTGTCCTTGGTACATTACTAAAGTTCTCTCACTTACTGACAGATACAGATTTAAAGCCAAGCTATTTCCAGTATGCAGAGAATCGCAATGTATTACGTGCCATGAAAGAGTTGAACGCCAAAGGACAGGTTGTTGACTTAATAACCATGTTGACGCAAGGGAAACCCGAAGAATTTGGTGGAGCTGGAAAGCTTAATAAAATTCAAAATCTCGCAAATGAAGAAAAGTTTGATAGTTATGTTGGCATCTTGCTTGATAAATGGCAAGAACGTGAAAAGCTCAACATCTTGGAAGTAGCCAAGCATGATAACTGGACACTTGAAAAGATCACGAATGAATTAAACAGCCTAGTATCTAACAACACAGACGATCACAGCAGCATTAACGAATTAGTTATGCAAGTTGCCGAAGATCCCTGGAAGCCTACGAAAGGAACTAAGGGAATCCCCACAGGCTTAGAGGCATTACAGACCGCGACAAACGGCTGGCAGAATACAGATTTAATTATCTTAGCTGCAAGGCCATCGATGGGGAAAACAGATTTCATGTTGCATTGTGTGAAGCAAGCAGGCTGGCAAGGGTGTTTACCGATTGTCTTTAGTTTAGAAATGTCTGCAGTGAAATTAAGAGATCGCATGATTGCATCGACAGGCAGCTATAACCGTAACAAAATGAAAAACTTGTATGAGCGATTAACAGAGGGCCAAAAAGAGTCCTGGATGAAAGTAATTGCTCAGGTTGCTAAGACAAACGTTGAAATTTTTGATAAGAGTGGACAAACGATTTCGGAAATGCGAATGAAGATCAGGAAAGTACGTAATCAGAATCCTGACAAGCAGCTTATTATATTCATCGATTACCTAACACTTATCAAGCCATCGGATGAATCAAAAAGTATGCATTTATCAATTTCAGAAATATCAAAGGCATTGAAAGCTATAGCAAAAGAATTTAATTGCCCAGTAATTTCACTAGCTCAATTATCTCGAAGTGTTGAAAAGCGACCTGACAAACGTCCAATGCTTTCAGATTTACGTGAATCAGGAAGTATTGAGGAAGACGCAGACGTTGTGGTGTTCCTGTACCGCGATGCTTATTACTCAAAAAATGATGAAGACGATTCATTAGAAATCATCATTGCGAAAAATCGTGAAGGAGAAGTAGGCACAGTAAACGCCAAATTCAACAGATGGACAGGTGTAGTAAGTGACGTTCAATGAGCTGTTACTAGATGCAATTAAGAGTGATGATGAGCTACTTGCCTACTCAATCTATTGGCTTATAAAAAACAATGTCAAAAAGGGAACCGATAGAGCCAACAATATCAACTGGAATTTAGTGAACCATGATGAAGTGAAGCAAATGCGAGAACGCAATGAACTGAATTTGCAAACAATCAAGATTTATTCGGTTCCACTTGGTAACATGCAGCACATAATCATTTTCGCTAAAAGCGAAGAATCGGCAAAGGGCCATGTATATAGAGAGCTTGGAAGGATAACAACAAAGATATTCGACATTTCAAACAAGATGGACATGAGCTTTTGGTTTCCTGAACAACAAAAAAATAAATCATTACGCCAGGTGAAAGATGAAACATTAATCTTTCCAGCTACAGCAATGATTTTCACGAAAGGATAGAGGCGAATGGATAAAGAGACGCAAAAAGCTGGGGTATTGAACAATCAGCACACAGCACTTCAAGAAATCATAGAGATCACAAAAGGTTTAATCGATATGAACCCAGCATACGAAAAGATTCATAATATCGCACTTGAAGGATTGGAGGAACAACATGATTAATCGCGTTGTATTAGTTGGCCGTTTAACAAAAGATCCTGAATTGCGCTATACACCAAATGGTGTTGCTTCATGTCGCTTCAAAGTAGCCGTTAATCGAACATTCAGGGGGCAGGACGGAGAACCTGAAGCCGACTTTATTAGTTGCGTTGCTTGGAGAAAGCAAGCTGAGAATCTAGCAAACTTTCAACGAAAAGGTAATTTAATAGGTGTTGAAGGACGAATTCAAACAGGTAGTTATGAGGGGCAAGATGGCAAGCGCGTGTACACGACAGACGTTGTAGCCGATAGCATTCAATTCTTAGAGCCGAATAAAGGCTCAGAAAGCGCTCAGAATGGTTCGAACGTGCGTTCTGATGCAAGTAGAGGGGCAAGTCCTCAAAACGGCTCAGGAGGCTATAAACAGCCTCAAAACACACAGCCAAATTATACAAGGGTAGACGAAGATCCATTTGCAAATAGTAAAGGCCCTGTCGAGGTGTCCGAAGATGATCTTCCATTCTGATTTTGGAAGGAGAAACTATGAACAAACTAACATTTGAAATACCAGGAAATGTACAACCACAGCAAAGGCCAAAAGCAGCGACTAGAGGAAAAATAGTAACAATCTACGATCCGAAAGAATCAAAAGAATACAAGAAATATGTTGCGGCTGTAGCTGAAAAATATGCGCTTGATAGCTTGATAACACAAGAAATTAAATTGACTATTGATGTATACAGACCATTAACACAAGAAATTATCAAAAGTCATAACAAACTTACAGCCGCTATAAATGGCACATTACGTCCAACTAAGAAACCCGATATTGATAACCTAGTCAAAGGGATTAAAGATGGAATAACGAACGTGATTTGGAAAGATGATAGTCAAGTTACGGAATTACTAGCTCGCAAATGGTACGGAGAAAGCCCAAAAGCTGTAGTCACAATAGAATGGGAATCTGACAACAGCGAGCAAATGAAACTTTTCCAAAACAACTAATAAAGGGGATATTCAAAATGACAAACATTCAACTAAACGTATTATTCAAAAAGATGCAAAAGGACGACAAGAAAGAAGTGTTAATGTTCCATGTTCTAAGTGACGAACTACCACATGCGGACGAGCTTCTTAAACTACCAGGTACAATTGCTATTTTAAAAGTTCAAGATCAGGAAGGCGTAGGCGCTGAATTTGTATCCATCCAACGAGACGATAAAAAGACGGTGCTAAAGTTCAACGTCAAACGTGATTCTAAAAAGGTTTATGAGCTTTATAGATTCGCTGGCAATAACGTTAAATTAGAAATCCAGCCATCCCAAATGTCTATTGATGAATTTTATGAGGCTGAGGAAGACGATGAAGAAGAAGCTTCAAACGATCAAATGAGCATTGATGAAGTTAATCAGCAGCCTAGTGAGACTGAATAACAATTGAATAGAGAGCTCTAATTATAGGAGCTCTCTTTTTTATACCCAAAAACAGCAAATGAGGTCTAGAAAGTGATATATAAACGTAAAAATGTGTGCTATGTCATAACGGTAAATTATTAGTACAAAAAAGATGGTTTACATGAAATTCGTCAACACAAGTTTTTAAGTAAGCATCAATTCGGTTCAAAGATATTCGATGCATTTCTAAAAGAATATTTTAAAGGCTTTGCCGGATTCAGAGGTTTCTACAATGACGATTTAGGCTCTCAATGGACAGTAAGTAAAGACATTTGGGACAAGGTGAAAGATAAGGTTCTTGAAGGCATTACGGAGAAAGAAAAATGTTACTGATGAGGTGGAAGAAATGACATGAAAATACCTTGGCATAAACGAATTTACGCCTTATACAAAGGGGAGCAGTTTATTACAGAGGGAACAATACGAGAAATCAGTAGAGAAACAGGTAAAACAATCGATTTCTTGAAATACATGACGTATCCAATTTACGAAAAGCGAAGCGTAAACGGTAAAAATCAATTGAAAATGATTTCATTAGATGATTAAAAGAAAATGTGTAAGAAGGAGGCAAAGTATTGAACAAAGAAACAGTTTTATTTCAAGTTGAAAGGTCACACAAATATGACGAAGTAGATTTTACGGTATCCAGTAATTGATAGATATTTGCAGAACAACAAAGATAGAGAAACGATTATAGAAATGATGGCAAAGTTATTAAATCGTATTAAAAATAATGAGTACCCATTTAAGGTGTAATGAACAATTTGAGGAACGAAAAAATCCCCAGTATTAAACTGGGGGAGACGGTTTGCCAGGTAAATAAATATTATTTTTCTGGATAATCTACATGTAATGGTGGTGGAACTAACCAGCCTTTATTTTTATTAAGACGTAGTAGTTTAGCACCGATTAGGGCTTTAGCTGCATGGAATTGACCATACATTAAAGCAATATCTTCTCGAGTTGATGTACCCATTGCCTGACTGCATGCAACTAATCCAGCAGCTAGGTCAACTGACAGTGCAGCACTAATTTCTGGATCACTAAATTTTGCTCCTGGAGGGATATCTTCCATTCTTGCTACAGGTCTTTCAGGTGGAGCAGGAGGTAAACCAATACCATTAGTTTTTAGTATTTTTTCTAATTGTTTTACTTCATCCCTACAAAGTTCGATTATATCTTCAATAATTTTTTTTAGATCTTCGTCACCTGCATGATTATAGAACGTTTGATAGCCAGCAATCATACCATAGTCTGCAACTAAACTTGACCAAACACTAAATACTTCACCGTAATGCAATGGTTCATCTTTTGGATTTCCGCTAAGTATTCCCATACTACACTTCCTTTTCTGGTTATTCGCCATTTTTTCAAACAAGGATAGTATGGGTGAAATTAAAAAAATAATTCATAAAAAAAACTTAATTAACAATATGAGAAAAAAATAAAAGCACATATGTTAAATTAATAAATCAAACCCTTTTATGTGAAATTGCGGGATAGCGTGGTACAAGTCGTTTGGGGCGACGCAACAGGTTGCTATCCCAAAATCAATGTATGTAATTTGAGTTGAAAATATTACAACTATAAATATGTGTGGAAGGATAAAAAAGAGCCATCTCTTTAATAAGAAATGGCTAAAATAATGATCCAAAGGTTAATAAAAATGTAAACATATTAGGGATACACTTTATATAATGCTTTTGTTATTGGAATATATAGGTCTTTACCATCTGATTTAAAATAACGGAATGTTAAAAGGGTCACTTGAGGCAGAGTGACCCAAAGCCAACAAATCGGTGAGTTAAGCTAAATTTACTTAACACTACTATAACTATGTTCAGGTTGCTGGTTATGTATAGTGAATAGCCTTTGAAATAAATTTAAAAATAGGAAAAGCCGCAGCAATCAAACAATGCCACAGCCTTTGTTGTAGAGACATCCTATATTAGTGTGTACAAATTTAAGAATAAATATACATTAAAAAAAGCCGCAGTGTAATCAACGCTACAGCTCACTTTTTATGTAAATTAATAAACAAGGTAGGTGCTGCACATGTACGAATGGTTGAAGGATTATCGAAAGCTTGAAGAACAAATTACTTACCTTGAATACAATCTCGATAAAACAAAGCGTGAATTAACGCGTTGGGAAAATGTGAATGACTTAGGTAAGTACAAGCTTGAAGCTAAATCATTGGGGGCAAATGTAGAAGAAAAGATTGAAGCAATCGAATATGAATTGGCTCATAAATTAAATGACCTTCATGATCTGAAAACCCTCATTAGCACGTTCGATGGGCTTGAATATAAAATACTTTATCGTAAGCATGTGGAAGGTAAGACGCTGGAAACAATTGCTAGTGAATTAAATTACAGCACAAACTATATTAAGATGAAACACGCTAATATTATGCGTATGATGCAATACGCTGAAAAAGTATCATCTAAGTAATGTATTAAAATAGTACCTTACTATGTAGTGGCTGAATCTATTGAATAATCGTTATATGATGGTAGTGTGATAATTACATCACAAGCCATAAACCTCCATTCAGTTCGGCATGAGGCCACTCTATTATGAGTGGTCTTTTGTTTGTGAATATAAAAGAATAATTATATAATTATGGAAAATAATATCTTAAGGAGGGAACAGATGCCGGATTTTAAAGAGATTTGGGGAAATGGACCTGAAGTAATTCAAAACCATATCCTTGTTCTTGCGGTAGTAATGATATTAGTAATAGTTTTACAAATTATCTTTAAAAAGATTACTAAGATGCCTAATTGGTTGTTCAAAATTACATTTCCGATAATATCTTTTGGAGTTTTTGTATTAGTTCTATTAAATTATTACCTACCAGGTATAGCTAGTCAGATTGGTTTTAAATAGTACATAAAGGTCACATCTAACATGGTGTGGCTTTTTATTATAAACATTTCCATAAAAACTATTGCATTTTAGTACTATATTTGGTACTATAATAGTGGGAGGTGAAACATGGCAAAGATAGAGAAAATCATCGAAAAGATGAAAAATCAACCAAAGGGCATAACCTTCGCGGAAATAAAAAAAGTCCTCGAACATAACGGATACAAGGTAGTAAGAGTTGCGGGCTCACATCACCAGTTCCGAAATGAACAAGGACTTGTAACAACCATCAAGCGAGAAAATCCAGTGGATATTCAAGCTGTGAAGGATGCACTAAACAGAATAGGGGAGTAATTCCCCTTCTGTTTTCCCTTCTATCTTAAGCCATAACACATGAAAAATCAAAAAGACTTACATTATTATTTGTCGTTACCGTATACATTTCAAGTGCGTAAAACTGAGAACGGGTATTGGGCTAATATCAAAGAGTTGGATGGCTGTCATACACCAGCAGCAACTATTGAAGAAGCTTATACAGACTTAGAGAAAGTTTTACAAATGACTATTGAAACGAAGTTAGAATACGGTGATCCAATCCCTGAACCTGTTGACCATGATTACAGTGGTAAATTTAATGTGCGTGTTCCTAAGACATTGCATAAGCAGCTGGCACAAGAAGCTGAAGACGAGGGTGTATCTTTAAATCAATATGTTGTTTATAAGCTTTCTAAATAAGTTATCAAGGTCACGTTCATTTGAGCGTGGCTTTTTATTAAGCGACATAATGTGACAAATGTTTCCTATTAATATATTATTATACTAATAGGAGGTGTAATTATGCAAAAAAAGCAATGGTTAGGGGAAATTACTTTAGGAACTACTTGTCCTACATTAACTGATGGTATCAATGGATTATTTGAACAAATTATGCAAGAAGAAAAAACAGACAACATTGAAGTACATCAAGTTGTGCCAGTAGGAGCGAATAGTTTCTTTGTAATTTACAACTATTATGTCTAATTAGTTTCGAGTCCCACTCAATTGAGTGGGGCTTTTTATTATGCTTACGAAAGGATGTAATGCAATGCTAAAGAGTTGTACATATTGTGGTGGTATACATAAGCGTGGACAACGGTGTCCATCTAAGCCAGCAGCAGTAAAGAAGACAACATACATTGATAGATTTAGATGGAGTAGGGCATGGAAGAATAAGCGTGCACACATAGCAGACCGTGACAAACATCTATGCCAGGTATGCTTGCATAACCTACACAATACACAGACGCAGTATAACTTCACAGACTTAGAGGTGCATCACATAGAACCTATAGCAGATGCATGGGACAAGAGACTGGATGATGATAACCTTATCTCTCTTTGTCGTTATCACCATGAGCTTGCTGAGAAAGATTTAATTTCAAAAAATAAATTAAAAAATATGATTTGTGAGAGTACCCCCGGGGTGTTGGATTAAAATTTTTGAGATTACCGTACACCGACTGCCCCTATTTGCTCGAAAAAAATTCCCTAAATGAAAATTTTTAAGGAGGTGAGGAAATTGGTTAGACCGTCAAAAAGTGTCAAAACAATGAGTAAGAATTTAACGAAAGAAGAAATTGCTATTCGTACTCAAACAGAAGAAAAATTAAAAGGTGCTGCCGATGAAATCTCGCCTCCAACACACTTAAATGCTAGGCAAAAGAAAATTTTCAATTACATCGTAAAGGAACTACAAGCGAGTGGGATTCTTGGGAATCTCGATATTTACATATTGAGTACCTGTGCGGTAGCTATTGATCGGGTGCAGCAAATTGAAAGAATCATTAACAAAGATATTGAACGCTTATTGGACCGAAATTTATTGAGTGCTAAAGATAAATACTCGAAAGAATTTTTCCGTTGTTGTAACGAGCTAAGTTTGTCACCTCAAAGCCGTGCGAAGTTAGGAAATATTAATTTCCAAGTCCGAGTTGAAGAAGATGATCCGCTGTTAAAAGTATTGAGTGGTGGTAAAAAATGATTTTTGAAAAGGCGGTAAAATACGCTGAAAGAGTTGTAAAGGGCAAAGAAATTACAACAAAAGAGGTCATTATTCAGTGTAATTGGTTCCTCAAAGATTTAGAAAAGCAGTATGAAGATGATTTTGATTACTATTTCGATATGGAAGAAGTAGAAAAAATCGAAGGATTATTGGATTTACTTAATTTCGCAACAGGGTTAGGGGTAGCAGGTAAAACTATTTTAGAAGGCTTGGAAGGATTCCAGGCTTTTTTTCTTGTAAACATATTTGGTTGGCGCTTTAAAAACGATAAAGAAAAGTATCGATACCGTGATATTACGTTATTTATTCCACGTAAGAATGCGAAAACTTTCATTTGCGCTCTAATCATCATTATCTTAATGCTAACAGAAGACGATCATTCAGAGTTTTATTCAATCTGCCTGGATCGTGAGCTTGCAGGTGAAGTTAAAAAGGCAATGACGCAAATTATCATGGCCAGCCCTGACATAGCAAAATACTTTGTGATCCCTAAAACTTTAAGTGGACGTATTGTATGTACTTTAACAAATAGTTTTTACCAGGCACGTACTGCAGAGGCGAATCGAAACAACTCAATCCGTCCTTCAGCTTTTATTGCTGATGAAGTGGGTGCTTTTAAGGATTACAAGAATATAAATGCCATGAAGTCAGGGCAATTGAACGTGAAAAATCCATTGCGTTTTAAATTAACAACTGCTTATGCCGAGGATAAATCAATAATGTTGGAAGAATTGGCGTATGCAAAGAAAGTCTTTAATGGATTTATTGAAGATGATCGCATGTTTGCGCTGCTATATTATGCAGAAGACGAGCATTTATGGGACGATACAGGGCTCTATCAGGCGAATCCACTGAGGATTGAGGAAAACTATAACGAGATTCGAGATAGCCGTAAATCAGCTATAGAAAAGCCCTCAGAACGCGAAGAATATCTATGTAAACATATGAATCACTTTTTGCCTTCAAATAGTGGTGAAGCATACGTTAATGTGGAAGACTTACGGAAATGTAAAATGGATGAGTTCGATTGGACAGGCCGTCAAGTTTGGTTAGGTTTAGACTTGGCCATGACAAATGATAACTGTTCCTTCTCGTTGGTGACTGAGGAAGACATGGAAATCTATGCGGACTCTTATGCATTTGTGCCAACAGAGCGTATTCCTGATAAAAACCGAGTGGAGAAAATTAATTATTACGATCACATTAAGTCAGGAAAATGTTTTTCTTGTGGTGATATGACCGTAGATTATGGATTCATTGAACAAAAGGTTTTAGAGGTAGAAGAAACATTCAAGGTAATTGTCATGGGAGTGGCTTATGACCGATATAACTGCCTTTCTACAGCTCAGAAATTAGAAAAAGAAGGTCTAGTTACCGTGGAAGTAAAGCAGCATTCAAGCGTGTTACATCCAGCTACAAAGCTGTTAAGAGAAAAGATTATGAACAAAGAATTTCACTATACCGAGAATGAATTGCTAGAAGAAAATTTCCAAAATGCAAAAGTTACTGAGGACACAAACAAAAATATCTATGTTAATAAGAAAAAATCAACTGGCAAGGTCGATATGGTTGTAAGTCTAATCAATGCAATCTATTTACTGCAGCATGATGTCATCTTTAATCCTGATGCTGATTGGGGCGCACAAGTCATTTAAGGAGGTGAGATTGTGGGATTAATTAAAGAGTGGCGTGAATGGCGTGATTACAGACATATTCAGGAGTTTCGCGAGAGTGGAATGGATGAATTGTTGCTGCAAGCAGGTTTAGCAAGTGCAGTATTAACAAAGGAAGAAGCGTTAAGTATACCTAGTGTTGGCACCTGTGTAGATTTGATTTCGGGTCTTATTGCAACTCTACCTATCAAATTGTACAGAGAAAACAGCGGTAAAATTGAAGAAATGGAAGAAGATAGACGCGTTATTCTACTTAATGACGAGACACAAGACACGCTAGATGGCTTCCAGTTTAAAAAGGCTTTAGTGACTGATTACTTATTGGAGGGTGCAGGCTACGCATATATCAATCGGAGAAGAAATGATATTGAAAGTCTTCACTATGTTGAGAACCGAAATGTATCGGTGCTAGTTGGTGTTGATCCAATATTTAAAAGCTATGATATTTCCGTTAATGGTGTGAACTATCGAGAATTTGAGTTTATAAAAATTGCTCGAAATTCAAAAGACGGTGTAACAGGTAATGGAATCATAAAAGATCACAATAAAATTTTATCTGTTGCATACAATACACTTGTTTTTGAGGATTCACTTGTTAAAACAGGTGGTAATAAAAAAGGTTTCTTAAAGTCTCTTGGTCGATTGTCTAAGGACGCTATTTCTGAATTAAAAACAGCCTGGAACAATTTATACAAAAACAATACTGAAAATATTGTTGTTTTAAATAATGGCTTAGACTTTAAAGAGGCATCAAGTACATCGGTTGAAATGCAGCTGAATGAAAATAAAAAAACCAATTCAAGCGAAATTAATAAACTATTTAAAGTGCCTGATAGCATTTTGGACGGTTCAGCCAGTGAAGCAGTACATGGGAACTTCATAAAAAATTGCATATTGCCGATTATTCGAGCGATTGAAACGGCATTAAACAAGGACTTGCTTCTTCCATCTGAGAAAGAGCAGTCTTTTTATTTTGCTTTCGATATGAAAGAGCTTATTAAAGGCGATATTGAAAAACGTTTTAAAGCTTATGAAATCGCTGTTAAAAACGGATGGATGCAAGTAGATGAAGTTCGTTATTCAGAAGATCTTCCACCACTTGGGTTAGATTTCATTAAATTAGGCTTGCAAGATGTCTTGTATGATCCAAAAACAAAACAGATTTACACACCTAATACAAATAAAACAGCTGATATTTCAGAGCCAGGGCAAGCTTTGGAAGGAGGTGAAGAAAATGAGGATTGAAATTAGAGAAAATCAAGTGCTACTCGATGGCTATGTTAATGCAGTTGATCGTGAAAGTAGAGTGCTTCCTTCACCTAAAGGGAGATTTGTGGAGAAAATCGTGCCCAAAACTTTTGAAAGAGCACTGCAAAAAGCTAGTGATGTCGAATTACGATTCAATCATAATAAAAACCGTAAATTAGGTTCAATTAAAGAAGGAAATCTCGAATTGTATGAGGATAACATCGGTTTGCGTGCAATTGCGAAGGTTTCCGACGACGAAATCATTCAAAAGGCGCAAAATGGCGAATTAAGAGGTTGGTCGTTTGGTTTCATTTCCAATAAAGACCGTTGGGAAGATGGAGAAAACGGTATTCAAAGACGTTTTATTGAGGATTTAGACCTTTTAGAAGTGTCAATTTTGGATAAAACACCTGCTTATATTGCTACTTCAATTGAATCTCGCGGGGAAGAAGAAGCTATTTCTGAAACACGTGGTGCTGATTTTAAGGCGAAAATTGAGGATTTTACAAAAGAAGAACAGGAAGAAAAACGAGAAAATGTTGTTTATTCCTTGTATGAAAAAGAAATAGAGTTTTTAAAATTGAAAGGTGGAAAATAAACATGGGAAAATTATTAGAAATGAAAAATGTACTTGCTGCACCAGTAATCGAATATCGTTCAATGCCTACTCTAGTAGAACAACGAAACAACTTACTTGATGAAATGGACGGGTTATTAAAGAAAGCGAAAGAGGAAACTCGTGCTTTTTCAGATGATGAATCAACTCGTTTTGAAGAAATCAAAACAGAGATTGCTAAAATCGATAAAACGATTAAAGCTGAAGAAGAAGCACGATCTTTGGATAAAAAAGTACCTGTAAAACAAGCTGAAGAACGTACAGAAGAAGAAGCTGAAACGCGTGCTTTCGATAATTACATTCGTGGTGTAGTGGAAGATCGAGCAGATGTTAATTTAACAGTCGGAGCAAACGGTGCTGTGATTCCTTCTAGTATTGCAAATAAAATTATTCAAAAGGTATACGATATTTCACCAATTTATCAATTAGCAACTCGCTATAATGTCGGTGGTTCATTAAGCATTCCATACTATGATGAATCCGCAGGAACAATTGAAATGGCTTATGCTGATGAATTTGTGGAATTAGAATCTACTAGCGGTAAATTTGGTTCTATCGAGTTAAAGGGTTTCTTAGCAGGTGCATTAAGTAAAGTATCTAAATCACTTGTTAATAATTCGCAGTTTGATCTTGTTTCATTTGTTGTAGGAAAAATGGCAGAATCTATTGCCAAATGGATTGAAAATCAATTGTTAAATGGCACGCCAAATAAGGTCACGGGACTTTCAACTGTTTCACAAACTGTTACTGCAGCATCGGCATCGGTATTAACAGCAGATGAATTAATTGATGTGCAAGAAGAAGTACCTGATGTATTCCAAGGAAGTGCTATTTGGATCATGAATAGAACGACACGTAAAGCTATTCGCAAATTGAAAGACGGCCAAGGCAACTATTTATTAAATAGAGATGCAACGGCACGTTGGGGCTACACTTTACTAGGTAAAGATGTATACACATCTGATAATATGCAAGGAATGGAAGCAGGAAATACAGCTATTTTCTATGGTGATATGTCAGGTCTTGCGGTTAAGCTTGCTGAAAATGTCTCAATTGAAATTCTACGCGAAAAGTATTCAACACAACACGCAATCGGTGTTGTAGGTTGGATTGAAATCGATTCAAAGATTGAAAATGCACAAAAAATCTCTAAATTAGTTATGAAATCAGCGTAGGGGCTACACTCTACGCTTCTTTTATTGGAGGTGACAGAATGAAAGTAAAAGCACTTGTAAGCTTTTCGGGCAAGGTTACTATGTCAAAAGGTGAAGTTAAAGTGTTATCTAAGGAAGTTGCAGAAGACTTGTTACAAGCTGGCCATGTAGAGGAAGTTGTTACAAAAAAGCAGGTGAAAAGTGATGCAGGTTAGTGAAATTACGCCAGTTGAACTGGCTCGATATGCGCGTGAAGATGAAACGGATCAAGATGTTATTTCAACATTTACTCTTATTCTTTCAGCTGCAAAAGCTTATATAAAAGGCTATACGGGGCTATCTGATGAACAACTAGATACAAAAGAAGATATATCAATCGCTATATTTGTACTGGCGAATGAAATGTATGAAAATCGTATCTTTACTGTGAAAGATAACAATGTAAATAAAGTTGTTCAATCCATATTAGATATGCACTCTATTAATTTACTTTGAGGTGAGTAATATGAATCCTGGAGATTTAAGACATAAAATTAAAATCCTCACCAATCAAAAAACAACTAATGAGTTAGAAGAAACAATTTATAAATTTTTACCTGTAAAGACAATTTGGGCGGCGATCATTCCGCAAACAGGATCATTACAAAAACAAGCTGTTGATACAATCCTAACAAATGTCACACATAAAATTATTGTCCGTTATTCGGCTGGCAAGGACATTACAAAAGATATGCGAATCGGATATAAAAATCACGAATTTGAAATCAAATATATCTTAAATCCATATTTCAAAAACGAAACACTTGAAATCTTTGTCCAGGAGGTGCTGACATGAGTATTGAAATGGATGGTTTAACCGATTTCCAAAAAGCTTTGTTTGATGTCGCCACTAGAAAGGTACCTAATGAAGCTCCGAAATTGATGCGAAAAATTGGTAGCAAAGCAAGGATGAAAGTAGCAAGAAAAGCTCGAAGCCTCGTCAAAAAGAAAACAGGAATGTACCATAAAAAGTGGAAACGCGGTAAGGTCTTTGTTGGCTATCGAGGTGAGCTTGTTGTTCGTGTTTATAATTCATCACCACACGCTCATTTAGTGGAAGATGGCCACAGGATGGTCGATAGTGAAGGAAATGATTTAGGAAAGTTTGTACACGGTAAAAAACCTCTCGACAAAGGAATGCGAGAATTTGAAGCATCCGGTGAAGTGGAAAAAGAAACGGTGAAATGGCTAGATGATCTGTTGGAGAAGGCGAAATTATGATTACCTTCAAAAAAATAAAAACGACAATCAATAAGAAATTGCATTCAAATTTTAGTGATATTGATGTTTATAGTAAATCAGCAAATGAAGGATTTATACGTCCATCATTTAAAGTTGAGTTAGATAATGTGAAGCGTGAAGGCTCTTTAACACAAGTTGAAAGGTCTTGCACGGTTCGCATTTTTTATTTCCCTTCTACTATTGATGATAATGCAGCAGAGCTATTAGATGTTCAAGAAGCATTAGGGGATTTATTTGATCTTAAATTCACTGTGGATGGCCGCCATTTAGATGTAGTTGAACCGAAATTTGATGAAATTGACGGTGTGCTGCAGTTTGAATTTGATATTCAAATCTTTGAAGCAAGAGGAAACGAATATGACATGAATCTTAACCACAATCCAGAGTTAATGCAAAACCTAGAATTTAGAAAGGGTGATTATAGTGGGATTACCGGAGATTAATATTGTGTTTAAAGGTAAAGCCGTTAGTGCGATAAGTCGAAGTGCTATGGGTATTGTCTCTTTAATATTGAAGGATGATACAGGCACCTTTGACTCAAAAGAATATAAGGGCATTGAAGAAATTGAATCAGCCGATTGGAATGCTAAAAATCTGGATTATATCAAAAAAGCTTTTCTGGGCACACCTAAAAAAGTTATCTGTGAAAGGCAAGGCGCAGATGTAACGGATATGAACGCAGTTTTAAAACGTCTTGGAAGTAAAAAGTGGAATTACTTAGCTATTCCTGAATTAAAAGATGTAGAAAAAGAAGACGTTGCAACTTGGATTAAATCAAAGCGTAAAAATGACAAGAAAACATTTAAAGCAGTACTTCCAAATGTAGAAGGAGATGATGAAGGTATTATCAACTTTACTACTAAAGATATTAAAGTTGGCAACAAAGTATATACAACTGCAGAATATACAGCGCGTTTAGCTGGTGTCTTTGCAGGATTACCTTTTACGCGATCTTCTACCTACTTTGCTCTTGATGAAGTAGACAGTATTACTGAATCAGACACACCGAACGAAGATATTGATGCAGGACAATTAATCCTTATTAATGACGGTGAAAATATCAAAATTGCTAGAGGTGTTAATAGTTTAGTAACGACAACTTTAGTCAAAACAGAAGATTTTAAGAAGATTAAAGTATTAGAAGTAATGGATATGATTATGGATGATATTCGGGGCACTTTTGATAAACATTATGTTGGTAAAGTACCAAATATCTATGATAATCAGGTTTTGTTTTTTACGTCTATTAATGCCTATTTTAAAGGTTTGGCAGGAGATATGATATTAGATCCTAGCTACAATAATTACGCCAATGTAGACATCGAAACACAACGTCTAGCTTGGGAAAGTATTGGTGAGGACACATCCACGTGGGATGACTTGAAAGTGAAATTAATGTCCTTCAAGAGCAATGTTTTTGCAGGTGGAAATATCAAAATTGTTGATGCGATGGAAGACCTTGATTTCCAGATTGCAATTTAAGGGAGGATTAACACTTGAAAATAAAATCGAATAAACAAATTAACGGTACGTTCGGTGCAGTATGGGTTAATGGCGAAAAGTGGCTTGATGTAGAAAGTTTTGAAGCTAAAGTCGCTTTTGACTATGAAGATGTAAATATGGCTGAAGACTTGGCCACTCACAAAAAGGCAATTGGATGGAACGGAGAAGGTTCTATAACAGTGAAAAAGGTATATTCACGAGGTGCTACACTAATGGCTGATTTTGCTAAGACAGGTCAAATGCCGGATGTTGAGATTGTTGGAAAACTTGCTGATCCTGATGCGTTTGGACATGAACGAGTTGCAATTAGGGAAATAACATTTAATGAGTTTACTTTACTAGCATTTGAACAAAAAACACCTGCTACAGAAGAATTACCGTTTAATTTCGCGGACTACGACTTTATAGACAAAATTAGTGCTTAAGGAGAGATTTACAATGGGAGAAATTAAAAAATTAACGTTGACAGATATTATTAAGAATAAAGAAAAGTATCAGGTGAAAGATGATGTTACTGAGGATTTAATTATCGATCGTTTAGGGGTAAGTATTACTATTCGAAAGCCTGAACGATCTTTATGTCTTGAAACAATTCAAATGGCACACGATCCAAATCAAGCAGATAAATCTAATAATTTCGTGGTTTATAATTCGGTAGTCGAGCCAAATTTAAAAGACAAAGAATTACAAAAAGAATTTGCTTGTGTAGAGCCGACAGATATTGTTGAAAAATTGTTTGATCCAGGAGAAGTTGATGAAATTGCTAAGGCTTGTTTCGCACTGTCTGGATATGGGAACTCAGTTAGCAAGGTTAAAGATTTAAAAAACTAATTAATAGTGATGATGATTTTTATTTTCTTCATCACTATTTACAAAGAGGTTTTAAACTAGAATACTTGTTGAGTTTAAGAGAAGATGAAAAACTCTTTATGGTAGCAAGCATAGATCGGTATATGGATGAAGAGAAGACTAAATTTGAAATAAAATAGTCTTCTCTTTTTTTGTGTGCCTGAAAGGCGGTGAAACTTTAATGGCCACGAGAGTAATATCAGCAATTTTAACGCTAAGAGATAAAAACTTTTCTACAAATATGAAAAAGGCTGCAGCTCAAATGAATGATTTTTCGAAGAAAACAGCCATAGTGTCGAGTGGAATTGCTGGTATAGCATCTGCTACTGGCCCAGCTATTGCTGGAGTTGGTGCAGTGGCATCATCATTTGCTGCAGCTGGCCTTGGCGCCGCGGCATTCGGGGCAGTAGCAGCATCATCACTAAAAGATGTTTTTGAAGCATCCGAAGAAGTAGAAAAAATTGAAGAAAAAATTGCAAAGGCTGATAGTGCCAAAGAGAGAGCTGCAGCACAAAAAGAATTAGCTGCAGTTTATGCCGATATGGGTACCGCACAAAAAGGTGCCTTAAAGGACCTGCAAGATTTTAAAAGTTTTTGGGGTGGGTTTGTAAAGCAATTTGAACAGCCTGTTTTTACTGCCTTTAGTGAAGGACTACAATTTACTCAAAAATTATTAAAAGGCTTAGGACCGACAATCTCAAATGTGTCGGGCGCAGTTGTTGGAATTATGCAAGATATGAATAAATCCATTGATAGTGGCGGTATGAAAGGTTTTTTTACCTGGTTAGAAACTAGTGCAGCAACAAGTTTGACTAACTTTGCAACAATCATCGGCAATACATTTGGTGGCGTTTTTAACATGTTGCAAGCATTTGCACCACTGGGGGCTAGTGTTGAAGGTGGATTAGTAAGCATGACGGAAAAATTCCAACAATGGTCTGCAGGGTTAAGTGAATCGAAAGGGTTTCAAAATTTTATAGAATATGCGAAAACAAACGGACCCGTCCTAATGGACACACTTGGTAACATCGGAACAATTATAGGCGATGTGGTCACATCATTAGCACCATTTGGATCCATTTTGCTTGATCTATTTAATCAGCTTACTAGTAAGTTAACCGAAATAACCCCTTCGCTAGATTTAGTAGTAGGTAAGGTTACCGAATTTGCCACTATTATCGTAGATAACTGGGGGACGATAACTTCTATAATTACGCCAATTGCCGGTGCTATAGGCGCGTTGTATATTCAACTAAAACTGTTATCTATTTTTAATACAATTAAAGGCTTTATGGACTTGTTTAAAGCATCTACTATAGCCACTACATTCGCTACACAAGGTTTTAATGCGGCATTGCGGGCTAATCCGATTGGTTTGGTAGTTACACTTATCACTTTGCTAATTGGAGTAGGGGTTGCCTTATATCAAAACTGGGATGTTGTAAAAGCCAAAGCTAGTGAACTGTGGAGCAAAGTAACAGAAGTATTTGGCGGTATATATGATTGGGCTGTTCAAAAAATACAACCTGTAATTGGTTTTTTCAAAGGGCTTTATGATAAATTTATCGATTTTAAAAACGCAATTATGAGCTTTAAACCGCCTGAATGGGTATCGAAAATTGGCGGTGCAATAAGTGGGGCAGCAAGTAAGGTTGGTGGTTGGATTAGTGGATCACACGCAACTGGTTTAAATTCTGTGCCTTACGATGGCTATATTGCTGAGCTTCATAAAGGTGAAATGGTTATTCCAGCTAGACAATCTGAAAGGATTCGTGCAGCCGGTGGATCAATCGATAATGTAGATCAAATGGTACAGCCGACATCTGTTGCAGTAGCAGCGCCTACACCTGCAGGTAGCACATCGCAACCGGCACCTACAGGCGGTACAGCTCAATCAACACCTTCAAATAATGGCGGTGTACAAGTTATTATTCAAAATTTAAACGCTAAAGGTGTAACTGCAAAAGAAGTTGTAGATGAATTTGTACCGATGTTGAAATTAAGATTGGCCAATATGTAGGGAGGTTTGATAGGTGGATATATTTTTAAGCACAATGGATCGTAAACAGATTATTCAACTTCCTATAGTGCCAGCTGAGTTTAAAATACCTAGCCCAATGAATAATGAAACATTCACAACTATTAACCAGGGCGATATTAAAGCAATTGGTCGTAGGGGTTTAAAGGCACTCAATATCGATACATTTTTTCCCTCTAAGGTGTATCCTTTTTCGCGAGACACTTCCTATTTGGGTTGGGAATACGTTGAAATTATTGAATCTTGGATTGATAACCGGTTTCCTATTCGCCTAGTTATTTCGAACACACCTATCAATTTACTAATGGTTATCGATAAATTTGAATACGGCCCAAGCGATGGTTCCGGAGATATATATTATTCACTCGCTCTATCAGAATTTAAAGAAATAATCTTAGAAACAAAGAAGGTGTAAAAATGGCTCATGAATTATGGCTAATCAAAGGTGATACCATGACGAATATTACGCCTTTGCTTGGAACATTAACTTGGCGTAGTAACATGGATGAATTAGGGGATGAAATTAATTTCAGTATTGCTTTTAATGATACGAATTACTTTCCAGTGAATCCATGTGATATAGGCGATATGGTGGCTCTATACAACAATGGCAAGGAAATCACGCGAGCTATTATCGTGGATGAGGTGAAAAATGGATTTGCACCAATTGCATACATCGGATTTGATTATGCGTTTTATCTAAATAAATCCACAGCTGTATATCAATTTAATAAGCTATCTGCAGATGCCTGTATAAAGAAAATCGCTAAGGATTTTAATATTCCTATTGGTAAGATTATATCTATTCCTAAACCAATTACGAAAATTTATAACGATAAAAAAGTCAGTGAAATCATCAAAGAAATTCTTACTACTGCAGAACAATCATTAGGCGTGAAATACCTCATGGAAATGCGCCAGGGCAAACTATACATCGAAAAGCAAGGTGATGTTGTGGTAACAGGTACATTTCAATTGTTCGAAGGTGGCCCCGAGTACGATATACATTCAGCCCTTATGAATCCGTCTAAAAGGCGTAGCATTACAGAAATGGCTAATACGATCCAGGTTGTCGGAAACAATGACAAAGTGGTTTTAACTAAGTCTGATAATAAAATGGCTGAGAAGTATGGTCGTATTACTAAAGTGGTGAAGTTAGATCAGAATGAGAAGAAAAGTGCTAAACAAGTAGCTGAAAATGAATTAAAACAGCTATCAAAAGTGATGGAAGAAAATAGTGTTGAATTAATGGGCCATGATGATTTTAGGGCTGGCCGTTTATTTGCACTAGAAGAACCAATAACGGGTATTAAAGGTACTTTCTTGATTAAAGATGTATTGCATACTATTAGCAAAGGCATTCACACCATGAAGCCTACATTAGAGGTGAAGTAAAATGGATTCAATAACAGCTTTAGCTAGAATGCTTAAAGAAAATGAAAATCCAAAGCCTATATCAATGTCAACAGGCATTGTTATTTCGCCGCCTCCTAATGCTCAAATACGGCTAAATGATACAGTCATCTTATATAATAACCAGTTAGTATTCGCTGCTCATATTCTTGAAGATTATAAACGTGAAGTTGAGCTAGAAGGTGATATTAGATTCACTGATAGCCCATTTCAGAGTTTTGAAGCTAAAGAAGTAAAATCCACAACAAAAGATACCCTTAAAGAAGGTGACGAAGTAATTCTTATGCCGACTGCAGACGAAAATCTATATTTTGTCCTGGCCAAGGCGGTGAGGTTTGAATAATGTTACCTAAGATTGCTCAACTAGAATTTAATAACCAGGAGATTAAAACGGACTTACCTCCACTTGGTAAGTCTTTTTTATATGACTTTGAAAAAGGTGATTTCGTGATGCGAAATGGAAAAATGGTTGAAGTACATGGCCTTGAAACATTAAAACAATGGATTTTAAAAGTGCTTAAGACTGAGCGCTTTCGTTTTAGGATCTACAAAAGCATTCCATACGGAGTCACTCTTGAAGATTTAATAGGTTCTAACTTGCCGCGTGCATTTGTTGAAGCTGAAATTAAACGAGAAGTTACCGAGTCTTTGATGGAACACACGCATATACAAGCGATCCAGGAATGGCAATTTACCCGTGATGGAACATGGATGCGGATTAAATTCAGAGTCATCACAATGGAGGGTGCATTTGATGTTGATGAGCCATTCAAGGAGGTGGCAGCGTAGATGGAAGATGAAAAAGTCATACATGAACGTATGCTTTCAAACATTAGTAATGAATACGACAAGTCTACAGGTAATTATATTTATGATGTAACGAAGCCTGCAGCTATTGAATTTGCAAAACAACAAGGAAAGATTGCAGAGGTACAAGATAAATTAGATGTTGAAAAATTATCAGGTGACGAACTTACACGCTTTGTCTATCAGCGCACAGGGCAAAGCAGAAAGCCTGCAACAAAAGCAACGACAACTGTCATTATTTCCGGAACAGCCGGAACGCCTGTAAAAGTAGGCGAGCTAGTAGGTACTGAAACATCATTACTATACACAGTTATCGAGGAGGCAACGCTTAATGAAAGTGGATTTGCTCATGTACGTGTACAGTGTAATGAATTTGGCCAAATAGGAAATGTGCCGGCTAATACCATTAAAAACTTTCCAGTTTCTATAGTTGGCCTGGTCAATGTTTATAATCCTGAACCAGTGGTGGACGGCTACGATGCTGAAACAGATAACGATTTACGCCAACGATATTATGACAAGCTGCAGCGTCCAGGGAAAGCAGGCAATAAATATCATTACCGTGAATGGGTCTTAGAAGTTACAGGTACAGGGGATGCAAAAGTATTCCCACGTTACAACGGACCATTAACAATGAAAGTTATTGTTATCGATGCGAATAAGCTACCTGCACCGATTGAGTTAGTGGAAGATGTGAGAAAGCACATTGAGCAAGAAATGCCGTTCGGTGTTGAGGATTTACTTGTAATGCCTGCAGCTGCTTTGTTCCTCAATCTATCCGTAGCCTTCACATTATTGCCTGGTTACACAGAGGAAATTGTAAAAATAAATATCAAAAAGAACATTACTAAATACTTGAAAGAAATAGCCTTCAAAGCTTCATTTGTGAGTTACGCAAAGATTGGAGCGCTCATTATAGACAGTGATGGGGTTATGGATTATCAGGATTTACTTATCAATGGATCAACAGCAAACGTTGTTATTCCTGATGATGGTGTGCCAGTAATGGGAGGTGTAAATGAATGAATCACATGACAGTGTATTTAAAAAATAAAGTTCTAACGGACAATTTAAAAACGACATCTGTTTTCGTAGCACTATTTAATGGTGACACAGAGGTAAACGCTGCAAGTTATTCACGACAATCTGCAGTATTTGCAGTACCAACAGATGGTCAAACATCTAATAATGCAGATGTTTTATTTCCGATTGCTGCAGAGTCCTGGGGAGATATTTCGCACATTGGTATTTATGATGCAAAGACGGCTGGTAATTTACTTTTTAAATCGCAAGCAGAATTTACAAAAAATATCGATGTATCAAGTCAATACAAGATTCCTAAAAACTATCTAATTGTTCGATTGAAGTAGGTGAGGATATGCACGCTATACCACAATCAGAATGGGGTCAAGTCTCCATATTTACATGGGGCGAGTTAACACCTCACCAATGGGAATGTTTTAGATTAGCATTGATGATAACCGAAACAGAACTGCAGACACAGGGGGTTTCCATAGCTTCATCCGGTACAACAAATGAAGTTATAACCGAGCTGCAGACACAAGGGGTCAAGGTGGTTCAATCACCTATTATCATGCAAACTCAAGTTGAAATGATTACAAGTATTGTTGTTTCAACACAAGATTATCTAACGGATATGATTAAATATTTGCCGTTGTATGAGCGTAAATCTACAGTTTTTAGAACGGTACTCACTGCAGACGATAGAGAGTTTCGTAATACAGAACAACAGCTTGAAATTGTAAATCGTAACATGTTTATTGATACAGCAATTGAAGCCTTGCCAATATATGAACGTGATCTTGGTATTAAATCGATTGGAACATTACGCTATGACCAACGTAGGGAACAGATCACTTCAAGAAATCGGGCAAGCTTTGACCAAACAACAAAAGAAACAATAAAGTCGATTGCAGCTGCATACAGCAACGGAGATGTAGAGGTCAATCCAACAAAGACGCCAGGTGTATACGAAATTAAATTCGTTGGCAAAAAGGGCATTCCAGATAATATTTCTGGTCTGATGCAAGCGATTGAAATTATTGTGCCAGCTCATCTACAGTTTGGTTATGCCTATACATTTAATGTTTGGGAATTTGTAAGCAATAGAACATGGGGTAGCGTAACCAATATCACATGGGATGATATACGAATATGGAATGAGGTGAGCTAATGGAACATACACCAAATTTGAATCTAAAGAAGCCAGGATTAACAGACAATATTTTGATCTCAGACATTAATGAAAATATGGATGTTTTAGATGCTGCAGTTAGTGAATTGCAAAAGGGTACTACATCGATTCCTGATTTAGAAACAGAGGACAAAACAATTGGTGGAGCCATTAATGAAGTTAAAAAAGAAATGGCGGATCATCAAATCGATCCAATGCCGCACAGGTATGTTGATAACGGCATTTTGTATCGATGGGGTTTTAGAACGGTTAAAGGTGAACCTCAAATTATTTATGAGGAGGTAACAGGATGAACATAATTGATATGGCAACAAAAACAATGCAAACAGCGATTAAGACTGTTGTAGACAATATTAAAGGTACTGTGGATAGTACGAAAAATGAAGTTATAGAAATAAAAGCAGCAGTAAACGAAACGCAAAAAGTTATATCTAGTGTTTCAGGACTTGCAGTATTTGATAAACCTGGAACATACCAGTGGGTTTGTCCTGCGAATGTAAAAGCGGTGAAGTTAACTATGTTCGGGGGTGGTGGAAGTGGTGACGTGCTTCAGGGTAATTTTGAGTCTGACGAAAGAGCGCAAGGCGGTGGTGGTGGAGCTTTTGTAGGTGGTAAATTCGTTTCTGTTATTCCTGGCACGACATATACATTAATTGTTGGTAAAGGTGGAAACCCAGCACCCGGTAATGCAAGTATTAATAACGTTTCTAGAGGTTTAACAGGCGGTAGTAGTTCGGCATTTGGTTTAATTTGCGCTGGTGGTCAAGGTGGTGGCATTGGTGCACCAAGTGGCAATTCTTCTTTAGTTACTGCAGGAGCGAATGCGATTCATCCTTATGGATACACTACTGATGTTTATGCTGGATTTGAAGCTTATACCCCTTACGGAAAACCAGGAAAAGCAGCTAGGGTTTCTGATAACAGTAACGATTTGATGGCTGGTGGTGGTGGTCCTGGATATGGAAGTGGTGGCGATGGTGTTGCCGGTTACTCTTCTATAACACCTACTGTAGCTGGAATCGGCGCAGGCGGCGGTGGAGTAGTATTCCGAGCTGGTAGTGGGTGGTTTTCTTCTATGCCTGGTGGAGATGGCATTATAATTATCGAATGGTAGGAGGAACAGACATGAAAAGATATGCACAAATTATAGGCGAAAGAGTTCATTGGATTTTCGAGGCAGAAGAATTGCCGCCGTATCCTAATCCAGAAGATTTTTTAGATATTACTGGGCGTGAAGATATTGTGGAAGGATATTTATACAATAAAGAAACAGGTGAATTTACTGTACCTGTAGCGCCTGAACCAACACCAATAAACCCACAACCATCACTTGAAGAAATGCAGGCACAAACGCTTTTAAACACTGAATACTTGGTATCAAAAAGTGAACTATTAGGAGGAAACTAAGATGACAGTCTACGAATTATGTAAATTTTTAATTGAGCGTAAACGCTATGAGCATGATGCTATGTTAAATAAGGTGAACGTTTTTTATGCTAATAACCAGCTAAAAGATGATGAATATACAGGGTTACTTACAGTAATGGACGACCAGAAGACGCAAGCAGAAGCTTAGCGTTATTTTTTATTGTCTAAATTAGCAGGAAATCCTTTCCTTTTGTCGAAATATAGTAGGTGAAGGGAGTGATAACGAATGACAGATAGAATTTCAGTTCAGCCTACACCTATTCAACGCAACTCTAAAGATGTTGCTATTGAATTATTAAAATTACATGCATCGAGTGGGCCAGTAGAACCTGAACATATTGAGGAACTTTATACAAAGTATTATTCATTAGCTGAAACATTAAGTAAAACACCTGCAAGTAAATTATTGAAATTCATTCCAACTGAAACAAAAGAAATACTTATAAGTAAGTAATAAAAAAGGATGCGCAACTGCGTGTCCTTTTTTATTACGCAAAGGAGCGTGTAAGATGAGCGATGAGTTAGTAAGAGATGTGTATGAGCGCCTGGGTGCAATCGGTGAAAAATTAGATGGTATCAACTACATCCGTGATACTGCTAATCGAGCAGAAGATAAAGCAGATGAAGCTTTAGCAAGTACAAAGAGTGCGCATCATCGTTTAAATAAAATCGATAAAATTGTTTGGTGGGCATCTACAACAATTATTGGAGCAGTAATATTGGCGTTATTAGCGCTTGTCATTAAAACAAACTAGGAGGAATATTTCTGATGAAGATTAATTGGAAAGTTCGTATTCGACACAAACAATTTTGGGTGTCATTAATTGCATTACTCATTGTGCTTGCTAATCAAATAGCAGGCATTTTTTATGTCGATATTACGGTTTACAACGACCAAGTAACAGCCATTTCTGAGACGATTCTGAGTATTTTAGGCTTGCTTGGTATTATCATCGACCCAACAACTCAAGGGACTTCTGACAGCACACAGGCACTAAAATATAACAAGCCAAAGGATGGTGTTAAATGATGGTTGCAACACGTCAAAAGTTACTGGCAGATTCACAAGCGAACAAAGTCACTTATGGTAAGGGAAATGCTAAAAAATACATCGTTGTTCATGAAACAGATAATACTCGTTCAGGAGCCGATGCAGACGCACATGCTCGCTTACAATACAATGGCAATAGTCGCTCGGCATCATGGCACTATACTGTGGACGACAAAGAAGCTGTGCAATCATTCGAGCATTCTTGGAGATGTTGGGCTGCAGGAAGTACAACAGGTAATAATCAAGGGATACAAGTAGAGGTATGCGTCAATAGTGATGGTAACTATCAAAAAGCAATGCAAAATGCTGCAGAGTTAGTTGCTAAAATCATGAAAGACGAAAACATACCAATTAACAAAGTTGTTCAACACAACCATTTCAGCGGTAAAAATTGTCCTCGAAACATGCGTGAAGGAAAGATTAGTTGGTCACAATTTATCACTATGGTTAAAAATGCAGGAGGCAATGCACATCAACAGAAGCCTTCCACAGATACTAGTAAATATCGTGTGCTTACTGGCACATACGCTACACGTCAAGCAGCTGAAAATGTTTTAGATGTACTAAAGCATCGTTTCGGTTGGGTAGCTTACATTGAGCAAGATGGTACTAAATGGCGTGTAAAAACAGGTACATTTACAGGAATGGCGGCAGCACAGGCAGGCTCAAATAAAATTAAAACAGCTAAACTTGCACAAGTTGCAAATCCAATAGCTGCATAAACGAAAGAGACCAAGATAGCATAATTGCCGTCTTGGTATTTTGTGTGTATACACCATAAACAAAGTGTTCCTAATATGCTACCTTGCTCTTTCTATAGAATAAAGCTTTACTAATGATTATCATTTTGATTTTGCTCTTGTTCTTTTTTGTGTTCAGAAGGTGCTTCAGTAGGATTCGGCTCCTCTTCATCATTTTTAGACGTACCACACCCAAACAATAATACAGTAGATAGTATTGCTGTAAACGTACCTAAGATTATTTTTTTCATATACTCACCTCGTTTTAAGGAATTTTATTTCCTTTTATTATTGCCCTATTTATTGACCTAATACATCCTCATTTTTATATGTTACATAGTAATTAAAGAATTTACTTTTGAAGCATATAAATGATTGAAACCAGGCGCTCATAAAGTTGAGTACCTGGTCTTTTTTTGTTTAGTCCTCAATTGTCTCTTCAAATGTTTTTCGACCAGCATTCACTTTATTGATATGGATATCGATTTTACTAATCGAATCTTTCGTTAGTGGGATCTTTCCATTGCTTTCTAAATTTTTCCATGCCTTTACGTTGTCTCGGTATAAATACTCTGATAAGCGAAAAATATCAATATCCATTTTTAACCCTTCTTCATATGTTGTTATTATCTCTTTTTTGATATCTTCTTTAACAATCTTTCTAATCTCATCAGATGATTTTATAAATTGCTTCTTCTATAGTCTTCTCTTTGGCTTTTCCTATCTCATTATGTGGTGCTTGGGGATTAGCTTGTTCAGTTTTAGCAACTGCTGCAAAGTTTATTAGTTGTAAATATGCTTCATATTGATTATCTTTGTAATCTACTCCCACTCCTTGAACATAATACATTCTTTGTGGTTCGGTCACATCCCGACATCCGGAAATCAGTAGTGTTGTAGATAAAATTAAGGTGAAAATAGATATAGTTTTTTTGCTCATTATTCTCCCTACTTTTTGAAGTTCATGTATAACCTTGAGGAACTAGGTCTTTATTAATACATTTTTAGCTTAGAAGTAATGAGATTATTATAAGCAGTGAAAATTTTTGAAGGATAACTGACTTAATAATAAATAAACGTTATATATCATATACTCGATTGATGTAATTGAAAAATGAAAGGAGGATTAAATGTTTACTCAGTATAAGTATTGGAAGCCTTATATTAGCCCATTCGATCCATGTACGCCTATTAGGGTTAAAAGCTATGCTACACCGCCACAGTTGTATATGGGTTTTCAACCACCTGGATTACCACAATTTCAATCCCCTAAAGAAGCTCTTATAGCTGGAACGTTATGGCCTCAATTGTTTAGTGCCTATCCAAACCCTGAAAAAGGAGGGATGAAGCATGAGTAAAGAGATGCCACCCAAATTTTATAAGTTACTTGAAGAAATACAAGCAATTGATTTTGTAATAGTGGAATTAAATCTTTATTTAGATACTCATCCCCACGATTATGATGCCATTCAGCAATTTAATGAAAACACTGAAAAAAGTATGAAACTTAAGGTTGACTTTGAACAAAAATTTGGTCCACTTATGAATTTTGGGAGAAGTTATTCTAATTATCCTTTTAATTGGATTGATACGCCATGGCCATGGCAAGTCTAACATGAGTGACTAGGAGGAATTATTTTTGTGGTATTATGAAAAGAAGCTCCAATATCCTGTGAAGGTTAGTACATGTAACCCTATGCTAGCTAAGTATTTAATAGAGCAGTATGGTGGGGCAGATGGAGAATTAGCAGCAGCACTTCGCTATATGAATCAGCGCTACACTATTCCTGATAAAGTGGTTGGATTGTTAACCGATATAGCGACAGAGGAATTTTCCCACTTAGAAATGATTGCTACGATGATTTATAAACTTACGAAAGATGCCACTCCAGAGATGCTAAAAGATGCTGGTCTTGGAGATCACTATGCCAATCATGACAGGGCATTGTTTTATCAGAATGCGGCTGGATCACCGTTTACTGCAACATATATTCAGGCTAAAGGGGATCCGATTGCTGATTTATATGAGGATATTGCAGCAGAAGAAAAAGCACGTGCCACATATCAATGGATTATTGATTTATCCGATGATACTGATTTGAATGATAGCTTGAAATTTTTACGGGAACGAGAGATAGTACATTCTCAAAGATTTAGGGAAGCCGTGGAGATTTTAAAAGATGATAGGGATCAGAAAAAAATTTTTTAATTATAAAAAGACCAGGTATTCATAATGATACCTGGTCTTTTTGTGTTTATTCATCATACGGTCTATATTTTGTTTGAAGATTCTTAGATGCTTCTTTTCGATTTTCAATATCTTCTTTTAGGAATAATCGATCTCTACTTAATTCCTTTACTGGAACTATCTTTCCTCGTTTTACAAGCGAATTTAATGCCTGACGAGAAATTTGTAATTCCTCTAATACCTCTGTTGTGTTTAAAATTTCAGATTGTACCAATACAATAAATTCTTCTTTATTCGCTGCTTTGTATTCTGTCAATTTGTATTAACCTCTTTTCTTTATAAAATACAGAACGATATTTAATATAGTTAATAATAAACAGATTGAGTAAATGACAATCATGGAGTAGTCAAAAAACTTTGGTTCTTTCCAGTTCACCATATCTGTTAATACATACAAGGCAAATGCTAGAGCCACAACATATCCTATATTTTTCATAATGAGATGGATGTGATAAGATTATAGGGAAGGAGGGGTTAACCTCCTTCTTTCGGTTATTTGCGACGTTTCTTCTTGGCAGGAGTGCGTCGCTTTTCTTTTTTCTTACTTTTCATATCGCTTATGTTTTTCGCTGAACTTGATAGTAAGTTTACGATTGTTGCGATAGATACTAAGTAAGTAAGTAAGAATCTTATCATAATCCACTTTGTTCACCCCCTTTCTATACTCTTATTATACAATATCTATTTACTATCGTCAATAGATAATTTGAATTTATTTTCCTGTTTTGCTAAAAAATTTAATTAAAAAAAGCCACTCAAATGAGTGACCTAGATTCCTAATAATTGTTTTTTCTTCGCATTAAATTCTTCTTCGGTAATTAATCCATCATCTAATAAATCCTTTAACTCGCGAATTTCATCAGCAACATCGTACATATCTTTTTCCTTTTTAGCTGCAGACGTTGTTTTAAAATCTTTTTTCAGGTTCTCAATAGCATTTTTAATCTCAAGTGCAATATGTGATGGTACATCCTCAATGATTGCTTTGTTTCCGGTAGATACTATTTTCAAAGTGGAGGAAAGGAGCTTCTTTGAAATATTAATACTACTGATAGATTTCAAAGGAATGCTTTTTTCATCGTTGAATATGAGGCCTTTGATTTCATGTAATATGATTCGTTGGTCAGTGACATAAAGCTGTTTTGTACCTTTAATAGATGCACATACAGCAAGTAGAGTTTCACCTTGATCCGTCAGTCTATCGTCAAACATTTGAATTTGATTAGCCATTGCTTTCTTCTTACCAAAGCCAGCAAATTTGATTGTTTCTGCGATTGTATCCATGTCATACACTCCTTACAGAATTATGTAATTTTATTTTATAGAAAATCTTTACATTAGTACATATGAAAAAACAGACAACTGTAATTAGTTATCTGTTACTTAAAATCTACGCCCATCCTCTAAAACAAAGTGAGCCTCGTATTTTGCTTCTAAAGCCTTCGCAATATCTTCTAATTCCTTTTCACTGAAATTATCTCTCTTTAGCTTATTAGAAATATTTGATTGTGAAGTACCTAGCTTTTCAGATAATTTAGCAGCTGTCACGTCTCTTTCAACCATTAACAATTTAATTTTCTTTGCCATTCCCATTAATATACACCACCTTAGCAAAAATATTATTACCACTATTATATCGTATAAATACACTGAAATAAAATACAAATTCACTTTTCAGTGTATTTTTCATTTACATATACACTTTTGTGATATATATTATTATTAGTTAGTGTATTTAATACACTTTATAGTGAAGGTAGGTGAAAACGATGGCATTTGAATACTTAGCAACTTATAAAACATTTGAAACAGTAGCAGATATGGATAAGAGTGTGGAGGACCATATGGCGGCACATTATTATGACTTAACAGAATCAGAACGAGCTATCGTTTTCAAGCTTGCTTCACACAGCTTGGAACATCCAGGAGTGTGTCACCTTAAAGCAAGTACCATTGCCGAATCATTAGAGATCAGCACAAAGACTGTTTATCGTAGCGTTAAGAAATTAGCTGAGTTAGGCATCATCGAAAAAGTACCTGGCACTAAATTAAATGGCATAAAAGGGGCTAATATTTATCGCATTTTACCTTATGTCCCATCGAGCGTGTCCCAACGAGATGCAGTCGATGAAGCTAGTAATGACGTGGTTTGTCCTCCACAATCTGAAAACCAATCTTTAAACTCTTTTAATCTTTTAAGTTCTAAACAAGCAAATAATAATTTATGTGAATTAGAAAATGAATTAGCTTTGCAAGCTGAAAAGAAAAAAGAATACATGAACGAGTACCAAGTAATGCTGTTTGATTTCATGGATAGTTTGCCGTTAGCAGATAATTTGAAGGATGAATTTCACAAGGTGGTATTAGCTGCTCAGGTTCAAAGTGCAACTGACTTTATTAAAGCTAAGAACGTTCTATTCAAAATTGCTATGGATATTAAAGAGGGCGTACTGACAGTTGCTAGCACATTAAGAGCAGTATTTGTAGGGGCTTATAGTAAGACTGTAGAACGATTAAATAGTAAGACGATTAATTCATCATCTGTGGAGGAGAAAGCACATAGAGAACGTCCAGTGCCTTTCTATAACTGGTTAAATGAACGTGATAGCCTTCCACAATCAAATAGTAGTAGACCTAATTTAGAAAATTGGCTTGAATGGTAATCGCTATGAACTATAAGAGTAAGTAAATAAGGGGTGAATAAAAATAGGTTTAGTCATTTTGTGTCCATAGCGATTACCCATAATTATTATTCGCCTAACAAGTTTAATCTAAACAATTAATTACTCAAAGGGAGATGGAGAAATGGCTCATTTTGAATATATGAAACAACAGGGGCAACTAAATATATTTGATTTTCTTTCGGTCCATGAATTGGACCATAAGGTAAATGTGGACCGATTGCCGTCCACAGTTGTTAGTAAAACTGTTGATAAGAAGAAGTATAAAGGTCCAAGGAAAAGAGGGTATATTGTGCGAAAAAATCATTACGATCCTCTACCATGTGGAGAATAATTATATTTTTTGAAACAATTTCAAATCATTTACGTATAAATAGGTAATACATAATGAAAGGTTTGATAGATTTTATGTTAGTTGAAATAAAAGAGGCTTTCCTTTTCTTATTGGACATCTATAAAGGAAATTTACCTCAAACTGATTTATATTTACTTGGATTAGCGATAGTTATTTTGTCTCTTGCTGAAATTATTCAAGAAATAAGAAAAAAATCAAGTGAAAGTAAAAAATGGGGTCTTGTATATTTAAAATGGATTCCCATCTCATTCTTAATTTGTTCTATCTATTTATCTGGTTTTTATTTTATTGTAAATATATTTAATAATGTCTTTTCTATGCCTGAAGTTTTTCAACAGCAACAAAGTTTACGATCAATTGCGATAATGTCTTTGACTATGGCGAGCATTGCTTCTTTAATTGTTTCCGTTTGGAAATTAAATACCTGGTTTATAGCTAAAAATGTCTTATTTACTTTTATTATTAATTCATTGTTTATAGTTATCGGTATGTACCTAATAAATATAACTTGGTATGAAATTATTAAATTACCATTATGGTGTTATGGATTAATTGGAGTGATAAATACAATAATTTTCTCCTTTTTATTATTGGAAGAGGAAGAAGAATTGGAGCAAATGCAAAGTAACGATATACAATAATTCGCATAATCAAATTGAGTATATTATAACTCTACTCAAAGTACAGTATATAAGCATGAAACTAATAATTTGCTTTAGTTATATAATCCATAAAAAGACCACTCCGTGATGGGTGGTCTTAATTGTGTGTGCGCCCGGCATGCGTATGAACTATAGGGTGCAAGTCCCGAACCTCGAAGACAGAAGTAGAGGTTAGCCAAGAGCAAGGGTGTCCGTGGCGACGCGGAATCTGAAGGAAGCTGGAGGCAAAACACCGGTCCGAGGAACACAAATCTCATATAAGGCTAGGTATGATTGGATGAGTGTGCACAACAACACAAAGTCCTTTCTGTCGAAGGTCATATCGAGTAAATGAGGCGGATAGATGGTGTGAAAGTGCATACGCTTACCCGGGGAGGTCTGATGGAAACGCAAAGTACACTTTGTAACCTACTTAGCGATAGGTAGCTGAACCATCAGAAGTCAGCAGAGGTCATAGTACCATTCACTTCTAGAATGAATGGAAAGGACCGAACAATTCGGAGAGAATAGCCCTTGGCATGCAGTTTTCTATGATAAACACAGAAAATCCAGAAGGACCGACTTAATGGAGGTAATGGTGAATCCCATGAGGGACATTGAGCGGGTGCAGTAGAAACTGTTATAAGAAGACAAGCTATTCACGGAGGAGTCGAACGAGATGTTAATGAATCAAATTTTATCACGAGAGAATCTGCTTCTCGCACTCAAACGGGTGGAACGAAACAAAGGGAGTCATGGAGTAGACAAAATGCCCGTAAAATTCCTACGACAGCATGTAGTCGAAAACTGGCTAACGATTAAGAAGCAAATTCTTGAGGGAACCTACCAACCACAACCAGTTCGCAGAATCGAAATCCCGAAACCTGACGGCGGTGTGCGACTATTAGGAATCCCAACCGTGACAGACCGACTCATTCAACAGGCAATTGCCCAAGTGCTATCCAACCTATACGACCCGAACTTCTCGAATCATAGTTACGGATTTCGACCAAAACGAAGTGCTCACGATGCAATCCGAGAAGCCAAAGGCTATATAAAAGAAGGATATCGCTGGGTAGTAGATATGGACTTAGAGAAATTCTTCGACAAAGTAAACCATGACCGTCTAATGAGTACATTAGCGAAGAAAATTTCTGATAAACCTCTACTCAAGCTGATTCGTAGATACTTGCAATCGGGTGTCATGATAAATGGTGTCGTTTATGATACAGATGAAGGAACACCCCAAGGGGGTCCACTGAGTCCACTTCTCTCAAACATTGTGCTGGATGAATTAGACAAAGAATTAGAGAAACGTGGTCATAAATTTGTCCGTTACGCCGATGACTGCAATATTTATGTGAAAACAAAACGAGCAGGAGAACGAGTGATGGCAAGTATCAAAACCTTTATTGAGAAGACGCTGCGATTGAAAATAAATGAGAAGAAATCCGCAGTGGCTCGTCCTTGGCAACGTAAATTCCTAGGATTTAGCTTTACCTCCCGCAAAGAACCACAAGTTCGAATTGCGAAAGAGAGCATAAAGCGAATGAAGAACAAAATTCGGGAATTAACAGCTAGAAAGAAGCCATTTCCAATGGAGTACCGAATTCAACAATTGAATCAATACTTAATTGGGTGGTGTGGCTACTTTTCATTAGCGGATACGAAATCAATATTTGAATCACTGGATGGATGGATTAGAAGAAGACTTCGCATGTGTTTATGGAAGAATTGGAAGAAGCCTCGTACGAAAGTGCGCAACCTTATTCGCTTAGGAGTTCCAGACTGGAAGGCTTACGAATGGGGCAATACTCGCAAGAGTTACTGGCGTATTTCGAAAAGTCCAATATTACACAGAACCCTTGGTAACTCTTATTGGAGTAACCAAGGGCTCAAAAGTCTGCAAGCTCGTTATGAAATCTTGCGTTATTCATCTTAATTGAACCGCCGTATACGGATCCGTACGTACGGTGGTTGGAGAGGTCGGGAGTTAGTCACTCCCTCCTACTCGATTTGTATTTACTGTGTGACTTTCTATGACTGGCTTGGATGATAACAAATATAATAGAAGGAAAAACTTTTATGAACTTGTACTTTCGTGACTGGTGCAACAGGCTCTGGTAAGTCAACTTCTTTGTATTCTTTGATCCATTATTGTTCTTCAGAGTTAAATAGACACGTCATTTCATTAGAGGATCCTGTAGAAAATAATCAGGCTAATCTACTTCAGATTCAGGTGAACGAACGAGCAGGTGTTACATATGCGACAGGCTTAAAGGCTATTTTACGCCACTCACCTGACATTATTATGATTGGAGAAATACGTGATAAAGAGACAGCGAAAATCGCAATCGAGGCTTCTTTAACAGGTCATTTAGTGGTAACGACGATTCATGCCAAGGATTCAGTCAATTGCCTTTATCGATTCATTGACTTAGGTGTTTCAGTAGAAGAACTTCGTCAGACTGTGGTAGGTGTTGTTGCTCAAACACTTTTCCAATCGCCAATTAACCAGGAAGAACGCCGTGCATTGTTTGAAATATTAAGCAATGCTCATCTTCAAATGGCCCTTAAGGCAATTATGCAAAAAACTAGCTATGAGCTACCACATGATGTAACGCTTACAGGTCAAAGAGAATTAATCGAGAGCCAGAACTATGCGAATAAAAAAGTTTATTGAGAGAATTCGTTTTGAATATAAAAAGGCGACAATTTGGCAAGTAAAGGAACAAGCCCGTTTTTTTAGTCGATTAAGCGTGCTAATGCAGGAAGGTTATTTATTCCCGCAAGCTATTTCTATTCTATTGCCCCATCATATTAAAGCACATGAAGAAATACAAAAGCTAATTAATAAAATGCTGAGGCAGGGAGTCGGTGTTTCGGGAGTTCTTGAAGCTTTGCATATTTCAAAGCAGCATTTAGTGGCTATTACAGTTGCAGAAAACAATGGCCATATGATTGAGACGCTAAAAGGTGTGGCTAAGCAAATGGCTTTGAGTGAGTCGGCGAAGAAAAAATTAATGAAGCTACTCTTGTATCCAATGGTACTCATTCTATTTTTGTTGCTGTTGTTTTTAGTATTTCGCACCGTATTTTTCCCTAATATAGAAAAAATGGTGGCAAGTCGAACTACCGGCACAGAGGAGACAAGCGTTGCTTTGTCAAAAATACTGTTACATTTTCCTGATGCTCTAATTGTCGTAGTGATAGCAGTAATTTGTAGCATTTTGATTTTTCAGCTTTATCTCAAACGGCAACCAATTGCTCACCAGCTAAATATGATTCTAAAAACCCCATTTATTCGGATTTGGGTACGAATATCTTTGACGAGACAATTTGCTGCGTATTTAGGAAGTCTGCTACAAAGTGGATTTTCTTTACAGGCAAGTCTACAAATTTTAGAGGAGCAGCGACTTCAACCATTTCTCCAATATCTGGCTCGATGTATAAAGGAGCGTGTTGTTTTTGGTGATACGCTAACGCAAGCTGTAAATTTGATGACCGTTTGGCAGAAGGATTTCTCGACATTTGTTGAGCATGGAGAAAAGAGTGGCTATTTAGGGAAAGAGCTAGTATTGTATAGCGAATTATTGACAGAAAAGCAGGAGCAGCTATTGCATAAAATCCTTGCGTTTGTGCAGCCGAGCTTTTTTATCATTATTGCAATGTGCATAGTTGCCGCGTATGTCAGTTTATTATTACCAATATATAACATGATTGAACTAGTATAGGAGGATAATAATGAAACGTATAAAGCAGCAAGCCGGATTTACTTTGATCGAAATGCTAATCGTCTTGTTGATTATATCAATATTAATTTTAATCACAATTCCTAACGTTACGAAACATTTTGCTACGATCGATGAGAAGGGCTGTAAGGCGTATATTAGCATGGTGCAGGGGCAGGTAGAGGCGTATCGAGTAGATTTTATGGTTTATCCAACAATTGATGATTTAGTAGCAAAAGGCTATTTAAAGAAAAATGAAACGACCTGTCCTAATAAGGAAGAGATTATGATCACTAATGAAGGGGAAGTACGATTAGCAAAGACCTCTGCTGAGACAGGTTCTGGTGGATAATGGTTGTTATAAAAAGTGAGCGTGGCTTTACGTTTGTTGAAATGCTAATGGTATTGTTTATCGTTATGTGTTTGTCAGTAATTGTCGTAAAGTATTCGTTAAAAGTAGCGGAAAATCGGGAGCTTGAACAGTTTTTTTCACAAATTCAATTAGATATTCAATATATACAAACCTATAGTATGCATCAAAGAGAATATATTTCGATGAAGTTTGAGAGTTCATCAAAAAGATATATCATTAAAAAAGATTTTTATACCGAATTATATGCACGCCCTTTTCCGAAAGGGGTTGAATTCATTCCTGATTCGAGTTCGGTTCACACGATTATATATAACTACTATGGGAACATCATGACTCCAGGGTCTATTTATTTTAATACACCCCAGGGCATTAAAAAGGTTGTGATTACGTTAGGGCGAGGGAGATCGAGAGTTGAATGAATCTGGTTATTCATTTGTAGAAACGATTCTATCAGTGGTCATTGTCATGTTTTTATGCACGACATTAATACCCATTAGCTACACTATGAAAACAACTCTTTACAATAAGAAGCTAGAGGTTATAGCAGCTGAAACGGCCTATGAGGGCTTAAAGCACTATCGCTATTTACGGCAAGCGGAAGGCTCTAATACAATCGAAAATGTAGAATATAATTGGGCTTTTGATGGGCAGGGGATATGTGTAAGCTTTCAAAATGCACGAGAATTACGTAAAAAATGCATCCAGCTGACAGGTGAAGTCGATGAATGAGCGGGGCTATACATTATTAGAAGCGTTGTTCCAATTAGTTGTTTTTGTGCTTATTGCTCATCTTGTTGTTTTCATTATGCTTTGGTTCGCAGAAATGAAAACAACGGTACTGTCTGATGAACAATCGAAGTGGGAGCTATTTGCTTATGATTTGAATATGTATTTAGAGGATATTTCATCATTTACGATTCGAAAAGATCGAAAGAGAATAACTTTTCAAGCGGCAGATACCCTTCATAATATTGATTGTTATAGCAATATTATTCGTGATCAAGTAAAGGGTGGTCATGTGCCAATGTTAATTGGTATAAATAAATGCCAGTTCAAATATGAAAAAAATATGTTAACGGTAGCTGTTGAATTTCCAAGCGGTATCCAAAAGGAGCGAACCTTCTATGTACCAATTATTGAAAAATGACAGAGGGGCTATTTTTTTAATCGCAATTGCATTATTATTTTTTGTAACTACTTTTGTTCTTACGTATTATACGTCTTATGAAATACAGTTTCGAACATATGAAGGGCTAGAAAAGATGAATGTTCGAGCTACGATAAATTTATTGGGACAAATTTTGTCAGACAGTGTAGAATCGTAGTTATAAGAAGGTGATTCGAATGCGAAAAATATATTTAGTTGGCTTTATGGGCTGCGGGAAAAGTGCGTTAGGAAGACGTTTAAGCTATTTTCTAAAGATGCCATATTATGATATGGATCGTGAAATTGTTAGACAGCAGGGTATGACAATCCCACAAATATTTGAAAAATACGGAGAAGCACGTTTTCGAGAAATAGAAACAGAATTTTTGGAAAATTTTAGAGATGAAGCTTGTATTATTTCAACAGGTGGTGGGGTTGCAGTCAATGCTGAAAATCGAAAAATAATGAGACGCAGCGGACTCGTGTTTTTTTTAGATGCGACATTCGAAGATATTTACAAACGAATACAGCATGATCCAAATAGACCAATCGTACAGAGTTCAACAAAAGAGGAGCTAGAGAATCTGTATCATTACAGAAGAAAGTTCTATCGTGAGGCAGGACATATACAGGTGTTAACAGAGAGTAGGACAATCCGTCAAATTCTTGAGTATTTAGTATTCCAAGTTAAAAGGTTGAAAGGCGAACGATAATATTTTAAATTAAATTTAATGTTCGTGTTTTATTATAATTTAAAAAATGTTTGCCTTTTCAATGCAATTAATGTTAGGATATAGACAAATAAGTAACTAAAAGTTCATTGAATACTAAATAGTACCAAGATTAATCTTGGGCGGATGATTGTGCGGGGAGAGAACGTTGTAGACGTCACCGAAGGAGCAAGTAGCAAAGGTTATGAATCTCTCAGGTAAAAGGACTCGTACAAGACGCAACTCTGGAGAGAGCTGTATTACAACAGCCACCGAAGGAGAAAGCCGGCTGATTGGCATTGTAACAATGCGAGCCAGTCTGGTGTAACTTTCAGGTGCAAGGACAGAGAATCCCGAAAAGGGGTTCGTCTGTCTTTTTTTATGTCAAAATGTTCTGCTTAAGCGTTCAAAATAAATTGGCAGAACATTCATTGTACTAATACAAAAACAGACGAACTACTACCAGTAAAAATGGAACTAACAATAAGGGGGCAAAAAGAATGACGAACGAATTACAACGTACACCTCTATTTGACGCATACGCAAAGTATGGTGGTAAAACAATTGACTTCGGTGGATGGGAATTGCCAGTACAATTTTCTTCTATTAAGGAAGAGCATGATGCAGTACGTAATCGTGCAGGTTTATTTGATGTATCACATATGGGTGAAATTTTAGTAACTGGTCCTGATTCTCTAAATTTTTTACAAAATCTTTTGACAAATGATATTTCGAAGATTGCAGTAGGCCAAGCGCAATACAATGCAATGTGCTATGAAGATGGTGGTGTTGTCGATGACTTATTAACATATAAATTAGCCGATCAGCATTATTTATTGTGCGTCAATGCTGCAAATATTGAAAAAGATTATGATTGGATGATGGAAAATCAACATCAATTTGATGTCACAATCGACAATCAATCTTCTGCATATGCACAAATTGCTCTTCAAGGTCCATTAGCAGAAGAGGTACTTCAATCATTAACAGCTACTGATGTAAGTGCCATTAAATACTTCCGTTTCCAAGCAGATGTTGAAGTTGCTGGTCATAAAGCATTAGTCTCTCGTAGTGGTTACACAGGAGAAGATGGTTTTGAATTATACGGCTCTCCAGAAGATATTAAAGCGTTATGGAATAAAATCTTAGAAGCTGGAAAAGACAAAGGCGTTGTGCCAGCAGGTTTAGGATGCCGTGATACACTTCGTTTTGAAGCGGGTCTTCCATTATATGGGCAAGAGCTATCAGCGACAATTTCACCTCTTGAGGCGGGTATTGGCTTTGCTGTGAAATTAAATAAAGAAGACTTTCTTGGTCATGATGCATTAGTGACACAAAAAGAGAATGGACTGTCACGTAAAATTGTGGGCATTGAAATGATCGATAAAGGAATTCCTCGACATGGTTATAAAGTATTTAAGGACGGTAAGGAAATCGGTGAAGTGACAACAGGTACTCAACTTCCTTCTTCTAAACGTAATGTTGGTAACGCATTAATTGACAGCCAATTCGCAACTATCGGAACTGAATTAGAAATCGAAATTCGTGGTAAGCACTTAAAGGTAGTGACAGTAGAAACACCGTTTTACAAGCGTTCAAAATAATATTTGAAAAGAGGGAGCTACATTTATGAAACATCGTTATTTACCTATGACGGAGCAAGATAAACAAGAAATGTTAGACGTAATTGGTGTATCTTCAGTTGATGAGTTATTTGAGGATATTCCAGAAAAAGTACGTTTTAAAGGCCTATATGATATTAAAGATGCAAAATCAGAGTCAGCTTTATTAAAAGAATTATCAGCACTTGCTGCGAAAAATAAGGATACAAATGCTAACGTATCGTTTTTAGGTGCAGGCGTATACAATCACTATAAGCCAATTATCGTGGACCATGTTATTTCTCGTTCAGAGTTCTACACAGCGTATACTCCGTATCAACCAGAAATTTCGCAAGGGGAATTACAAGCAATTTTTGAATTCCAAACGATGATTGCAGAGCTTACAGGTATGGATCTAGCAAACTCTTCTATGTATGATGGGGGAACAGCACTAGCTGAGGCAGGCATGCTTGCAGCTGGACACACACGCCGTAAGAAAATTTTAGTATCTGAAACGGTTCACCCTGAGTATCGAGATGTCGTTGCTACATATGCATACGGCCAAACGATTGAAATTGTTACAGTTCCTCATAAAGATGGTGTGACGGATGTAGAAGCTTTAAAAGAACTAATCGATGATAATACAGCAGCTGTGATCACACAGTATCCAAACTTCTTTGGTCAAATAGAGGACCTACAAGTAATTGGCGACATTGCACATGAGGCAAAAAGTTTATTTGTCGTATCTTCAAACCCGCTTGCACTAGGTATTTTAACACCACCTGGTAAGCTAGGTGCTGATATTTGTGTAGGAGATGCACAGGTCTTTGGTATTGCTGAAGCATTCGGTGGTCCACACTGTGGTTACTTTGCCGTAACTACTAAGCTTATGCGTAAAGTTCCAGGCCGTCTTATTGGTGAAACAGTGGACGGAGAAGGTCGTCGTGGTTATGTATTAACATTACAAGCACGTGAACAGCATATCCGTCGTGATAAAGCAACTTCTAATATTTGTTCTAACCAAGCGCTTCTTGCACTTGCAGCATCTGTAGCAATGACTGCTCTAGGTAAACAAGGTGTTCGTGAAATGGCTACCCAAAATATTGCGAAAACACGCTATGCTAAAAATGCTTTTGAAGCGGCAGGCTTTACAGTTGCATTCCAAGGTGCACACTTTAACGAAATCGTTGTGAAAACAAATAAATGTGTGAAAGAAATCAATAAAGGCTTAATTGAAAAAGGTATCATCGGTGGTTATCCTTTAGGTCAAACATATGACTCTCTTAAAAATCACGTTCTAATCGCAGTAACAGAATTGCGCACGAAGGAAGAAATTGATGCACTTGTTGCAGAAATGGGGGCTCTTAATGCATAACGAAAATCAATCACTCATTTTTGAAATTTCCAAAGAAGGTCGCGTAGGCTATAACTTAGAAGCACTTGATGTACCAGAGGTTGATCTAGCAGATTTACTTCCTGCGAACTTAGTACGTGCGGAAGCGGCAGAATTACCAGAGGTTTCTGAGCTTGATATTATGCGTCACTATACAGCACTTTCTCGTCGAAACCACGGTGTAGACTCTGGTTTCTACCCACTTGGCTCTTGTACGATGAAATATAATCCGAAAATTAACGAGGCTGTTGCACGACTTTCAGGCTTTGCTAATGTGCACCCATTACAAGATGAATCAACGACTCAAGGCGCAATGGAGCTTCTTTACGAGCTACAAACGTCATTAGTTGAAATTACAGGTATGGATGAAGTGACATTACAACCTGCAGCAGGTGCACATGGAGAATGGACTGCATTAATGATGATCCGTGCATTCCATGAAGCGAATGGTGAAGGTCACCGTAATAAAGTGATTGTTCCTGACTCTGCTCACGGTACAAACCCAGCATCGGCAACAGTTGCAGGCTTTGAAACTATCACTGTAAAATCAGATGAAAATGGTTTAGTAGATATTGAAGATTTACGCAAAGTAGTTGGTTCTGACACAGCGGCATTAATGCTGACAAATCCGAATACACTTGGTCTATTTGAAGAAAACATTATCGAAATGGCAGAGCTAATTCACTCTGTTGGCGGTAAAGTATACTATGATGGAGCAAACTTAAACGCAGTTATGAGTAAAGCGCGTCCTGGTGATATGGGCTTTGACTGCGTACACTTAAATCTACACAAAACATTTACTGGCCCTCACGGTGGCGGTGGCCCAGGTTCAGGTCCAGTTGGTGTAAAAGCGGATTTAATTCCATTCCTTCCAAAACCAGTTTTAGTAAGAACAGAAGAAGGAACATACCACTTCGATTACGAACGTCCACAATCAATCGGACGTGTTAAACCTTATTATGGTAACTTTGGCATCAACGTACGTGCATATACGTATATCCGTACAATGGGTCCAGATGGCTTAAAAGCTGTAACAGAATACGCAGTACTAAACGCAAACTATATGATGTGTCGCCTAGAGCCATTCTATGATCTACCATATAACCGTCATTGTAAGCATGAATTTGTATTATCAGGTCGTCGTCAAAAGAAACTTGGCGTTCGTACTTTAGATATTGCAAAACGTCTGTTGGACTTTGGCTACCATCCACCAACAACTTACTTCCCATTAAATGTGGAAGAGGCGTTAATGATTGAGCCAACAGAAACAGAATCTAAAGAAACGTTAGATGCATTCTGCGATGTGATGATTCAAATTGCAAAAGAAGCAGAAGAAAATCCATCAATCGTTCAAGAAGCACCACATACAACAGTCGTATCTCGCCTAGACGAAACACGCGCTGCTCGTACACCAGTGCTGCGCTATCAAAAAGCATAATAAATAGAATTAAGACGTCCGATAAGTATTTTAGTACTTATTGGACGTCTTTTTTTATTTTAGATAGGTTTTTAAAAGGAAAAGAGACGGATAGCAAAAGTAAGGCAGCGGAAAGAAAGGGCAAAGCGACGGAAAGAAAGAGCAGAGCGACGGAAAGAAAGAGCAGAGCGACGGAAAGAAAGAGCAGAGCGACGGAAAGAAAGAGCAGAGCGACGGAAAGAAAAGGCAAAGTGACGGAAAGAAAGAGCATAGCGACGGAAAGAAGGCAAAGCGACGGAAAGAAAGGGCGGAGTGACGGAAAGAAAGAGCAGAGTGACGGAAAGAAGGCAAGGCGACGGAAAGAAAGAGCAGAGTGACGGATAGAAAGGGCAAAGTTACGGATAGAAAGGGCAAAGTTACGGATAGAGGGCAGAGCGACGGAAAGAAAGAGCAGAGTGATGGAAAGAAAAGGCGGAGTGACGGAAAGAAAAGGCGGAATGACGGAAAGAAAGAGCAGAGTGACGGAAAGAAGGCAGAGCGACGGCAGAGCGACGGAAAGAAAAGGCGGAGTGACGGAAAGAAAGAGCAGAGTGACGGAAAGAAAGGGCAAAGCGACGGATAGAAAGCAGAGCGATGGAAAGAAAGAGCAGAGTGACGGAAAGAAAGAGCAGAGCGACGGAAAGAAAGGGCAAAGCGACGGAAAGAAAAGGCAAAGTGACGGAAAGAAAGAGCATAGCGACGGAAAGAAGGCAAAGCGACGGAAAGAAAGGGCGGAGTGACGGAAAGAAAGAGCAGAGTGACGGAAAGAAGGCAAGGCGACGGAAAGAAAGAGCAGAGTGACGGATAGAAAGGGCAAAGTTACGGATAGAGGGCAGAGCGACGGAAAGAAAGAGCAGAGTGATGGAAAGAAAAGGCGGAGTGACGGAAAGAAAAGGCGGAATGACGGAAAGAAAGAGCAGAGTGACGGAAAGAAGGCAGAGCGACGGCAGAGCGACGGAAAGAAAAGGCGGAGTGACGGAAAGAAAGAGCAGAGTGACGGAAAGAAAGGGCAAAGCGACGGATAGAAAGCAGAGCGATGGAAAGAAAGAGCAGAGTGACGGAAAGAAAGAGCAGAGCGACGGAAAGAAAGGGCAAAGCGACGGAAAGAAAAGGCGAAGTGACGGAAAGAAAGAGCAGAGCGACGGAAAGAAGGCAAAGCGACGGAAAGAAAGGGCGGAGTGACGGAAAGAAAGAGCAGAGTACGGAAAGAAGGCAGAGCGACGGAAAGAAAGAGCAGAGTGACGGATAGAAAGGGCAAAGTTACGGATAGAGGGCAGAGCGACGGAAAGAAAGAGCAGAGTGATGGAAAGAAAAGGCGGAGTGACGGAAAGAAAAGGCGGAATGACGGAAAGAAAGAGCAGAGTGACGGAAAGAAGGCAGAGCGACGGCAGAGCGACGGAAAGAAAAGGCGGAGTGACGGAAAGAAAAGGCGGAGTGACGGAAAGAAAAGGCAGAGCTACGGAAAGAAAGAGCGAAGCGACGGATAGGAAGCAGAGTGACGGAAAGAAAGAGCAGAGCGACGGATAGAAAGCAGAGCGACGGAAAGAAAGAGCAGAGCGACGGAAAGAAAAGGCGGAGAGACGGAAAGAAAGGGCAAAGCGACGGAAAGAAAGAGCTGAGTGACGGAAAAAAGGCAGAGCGACGGAAAGAAAACAAAAAGATGGATAGAACCATCAAAATGCCAGAAAAAAAACGAAGCAACCCCCACATCACATTGTGGCAAACCCCACCATGCAATGCAGAACCACTCACCACTCACCACTCACCATTAACTACTATAAGATGACTATTTAATATAAGGGTGTATATTGATATACTTACATTAATTTGTATTAAAGTTAAAATTATTATATATTCCACATTGAAAATGTAACAAATTGTTCGTAATCCATGTGTTGAAAGGGCTGATAGATTAAAAATGCAAGTGATTCAAGTTGAATTGAGCTTACCAACAAACAGTGTTTTGAACGATACATATAAAATAATAGAAGTTATTGCTACTAGTAAGTTGTCCTTTGTTTATATGGCTGAAAATACGCAGGAAGGGAATCGGATAATTATTAAGGAGTTCTTCCCAAATGACATTGCTTTACGGGATTTAGATAATAAAACAGTCGTTAATCGTTTGCCTTCAACAAAGCAGAAATTCGAGAATTTAAAAGCTATTTTTCTAAATGAAGCGTTAATTATGCGGCAAATAAATCATCGTAATATAGTCAAATATATTGACCACTTTGAAGAAAATGAGTCGATTTATATCGTGATGGAGTATTATGAAGGAACTTTATTAGATCAATACTTAAAGGATTTCCCTATTAATGATAGGGACCATTTGTACACGAGTTTATTTCTTCCTCTAATTGGTGCTTTAAGTTATTTACATAAAAAAGGCATACTTCATCGTGATATTAAACCAAGTAATATTATGATAGATTCTGAAGGTAATCCATATTTACTGGATTTTGGTTCGGCTATTTTTTATAAAACTGCTGAGAATTACCAAATATTTATAAGCCCGGGGTATTCTCCTTTAGAGCAATATTCGAATGTATCTGAGCAAGGTGTATATACAGATATTTATAGTTTAGCAGCAACATTTTATTTTTCTTTAACAGAAATTATCCCGTTGGATAGCTCAAAACGTATAATCGAGGATAAAATTGAAAATGTGAGAAAATACAATGAAAAAGTGAGTATTATTTTATCACGAACTATTATGTGGGGGCTGGCAGTGCATGCAAAAAAGCGGTGCTCTTCGCTTAAATTTATGGAACTTGCCGTTGCTGTTGGAAATATTATCAATAGGCTAAGATATAGGAAAAAGTCCGATTCATCTAAATAGAGGGGACAAGGTATGTCTATTTAGTGATGGAGTCTATGATACTTTAACAGAGTTTGAAATGGAGAAAATTCTCTCTCAGCAAGCTACTCCCTATGATATTGCTCAAGACATGATAAAAGCCGTTGAACAAAAACGCTTAAAAAATCAAGATAATGCAACATTGTTATTTTAAAAAAACATGGTAGCCATTTTACTTGTCGTCTTTAAATGAGTCAGTAAATAAGGAGCATTTTTTTCCTCTATCAATAGAAAATGAAATAAATCTAGAAGAGAAATTAAGAAGTTATAATTTGATGCAAGTGGTACCAAGTAATTTTCTTCCAATTGGAATTGACCCAGCGGGGAGTTTGATTTGTTTATCAATTGATGGGAAAGATAGAGGTAGTGTATTTCATTGTGATATGGATTACTTTGAAGAAGATAACGAGTTAAGAGAGGAATACATCCGACTAATTTCTAAAAGTTTCTCTGAATTTGTGGATAATTTATATATTCCTGAAAACTAATGATAGGATTTTATTGATTCGAATTAGTTAATAGTTGGTTAATCTCTTTAATTTAAACGGGGCTTTCTTTATGGTCTAACGACCCAGAGAAAGCCTCTTCTTTTTCCCCGAATTATTTAAAAGTACAACATAGGGGACGGGTAAAGTTCCTAAAGTTAATCCGAAAATTAAAGTGAATTTTAAGACTGGTTATGATAAGCATTTAATTGAAGTAGAAGGTTTTAAAGCAAAACCGACTATAGGTATAAAAGGTGGACACAACCTTGAAAACTTTGAATAGTACATTTTAGACAACTTCGGTGATCCGATAAAGAATATTAATCAAGGTGTAACAAAAACGCCACATCCGGATATTCTAGGTATTTATGAAGTTAAATACAAGCTCCCTGTTTATGACGGAATGAGCACGGCTAACGGTGGAAAAAGGAATGTCAGAATGTTCCAATTCCTGTTAAGGTTAGGCTTAGTCAAACGGCTGATTTATTCGGATTGAGGTCCCTCCAAGTTGATACGGAAAAGCTTGGAGATCTAATTAGCAAGTTCGAAAGGAAAGTCGATGAAGTTCCTAAGGGTACGGTTAAAACTGATTATGATAAAATGAAAGAAAGGGTTCAAGAACGATATAAAAAATTTGCAGAGGATAAGAAGCAAAATATACCACAAACTAGCGACAAATTACTTCCGAATGAGCTAAAACACGGGCATTTTGGAAAGCTTCCTAATGAAAAAGCAGACGATATAACGGGTCACCATATGCCTTCTAATAAATATATGCAAGAAGAGTTTGGGATTGATACTAAAGAAAGTTATGCAATGTTCTTAGAGCATCCGCATCCAGGAAAAGGGGGAAGGCATCGGAGAACTTTTACATATGGATTGAATCAAAAATCAAGAAAAGAAGATTTTGATTTATACATGTCTTTGAAGCCACGAGATGCTCTAGCGTTTGATATAAATGATGCAAGGAGAATTCTTAAAGAAGATGGATTATATAATAAAGAAAATAAAGCTAAATTGAAAGAATGTATCGATTATTATGAGGAATACGAGCGCAAAAACGTGAAGATTTTTGAAAAGCAGAAGGAATAAAGGTAGAACGGAGTAAAATATAATGAAATCCAAAGAATATATTTCTATTTTATACAAAATGCGTTTTCTAGAAAATGAAGGTGACGATATTGAAGAGTTTGAAAATATTCTTAATGAATTATCACATAGAGGGACGAATGATATAATTCCTGATCTTTGTACGATTTTTGAGGATGATATTGCAGAACCTTCGGCAGGCGACTACCTTATTGAAACAATATTTTATATTGCTGAAAAATCTGGGAGGGAAGAAGGATTATATAAACTTGCTATTAGTATACCTAAAATGTTGCCTCACGCAGAATTTTGGGCTGAGAGAATTCATCGGACACTTTTAAACTCAGAAAATTTGATAATATCATATATCAATGCATTAGAGAATGTAAGTGATCCCACAAAACAATTAATTAAAGGAATTCTTTTTGAGATAAAAGAGGAAGATTCAGACTTATATTTAGAAAAAGTTAATTCAATCTTAGAAAAGTTGAGCTAAAATAAAAATAGTTTTAAAAATAATACTTAAGATACTAGGTGATATTATAATGAAATTACCAAAAATTGTTTTGGGTATACCTGGATTTTGGAAAACCAGAAATGAATTCAAAGAAGCTATGGCTAAAAAAGGTAATGGTTATATATATTTTGGGAAGCATATTGGCAATTTTGAGAAGCCAGACGAATTCTTTGAAATCGAAATTAGTGATTATAATAATTATGTTGCCGAGGCTTTTGAAATAGCTGGAAATGGATCATTTAGTAAAGATGATATAAATAATCTGAAAAAACATGATAGCATTGTGTATATTATTAGTGAAGGAGGTACTTTAGAAAATGTATTAAGAATCATGGAAGTTGCAAGTGCAGTACTACATGCTGGTGGAATTGCAGTAAATGTTGAATCTTCTGGAAGAGCTTGCACAAAGAAAGATTGGCTGGATATAACAAATAATAAAGAAATTAAAAAAGTATTCACTGCGTTTATTCAGATGTCTCGAGACGATAATTTCTTTTACACTACTGGCATGCAAAATTTTGGATATCCTGATGTTATAACAACAACAGAAGGAATCACAGCGGCTGAGGTTGAGCAGTTGTTTAAAGTATTTTGTTTATACAGCCTTATAGAAAAACCAAAAATTAATGATGGGGAAACTTTTAGCTTAGACCCAAATGCTCCTATATATTTATTAAAAAAAGAAAACTGTACAATGTTTGAAGAAGATGATTTATTTTTTAATCCATTTGGGATATGGAATTTAATTCGTCATCATCAACCTAAAAATGAATGATTTTGCTTATTGAGGAATTTATCAATTGGATGCCTGTATCTACTTGGTTAGCGGATGTAGAGACATGAAAAAATATGATATTTTATAAGTGAAGAAGATCCGGAAGGATATAACGATTAAAAACGTTTGAAGTCTATTGATTATAGTCCCTAAAAAAATAGAATAAGTTGTGGAATTTAAGTAGGGTAGATATCGCTGAATTAACAGAAGAAGAACAAGAAAGAAAAACTTGAATCAAACACAATATATTAATCAAAAACTAAAATGGCTTTATTAACATAGTTATTATCAAAAGTTAAAAGCTTGGATTTAACTTAAACAGCTCATACAACCTTTTTTTATGGTGTGTGAGCTGTTTATTTTCATTGTGACAAAGTCAACACCCCAATAGAACAAATTGTTTTTATCTTTGAATGGGAGACTAAGTATTCCTTTATTAACAGGCACAGCGATTGAGGGTAAGGTATTAGAGGTCAAAAAAGATCAAGTACGCTTGCACCTATCCATTGATGAGGCACAAAAAAAGGAAGAAGCCATATGGTTCTCACTTGCTACGCCTTATACTGCAGAAGGATATAGCGGCTTTTACAGCCCGCCAGAGGAAGGCGATAGTGTTCACCTTGCATTCACGACACACCGAGAGGAAGCAGCAGTTGTTCGCCACAGCGTACGAAAGGGCGGCGACGCCAACCCAAAGACAGCCGATCCAAAAACTTCCTACTGGGGCACACCAAAAGGCAAGGACATCAAGCTAGACCCACAATCTGTCACATTTACTGCACAGGAAGGCGCCGTTTTCCTAAAGTTGGATCAGGGAAGCGGAGTAGAAGTACATAGTAAGCATCCGCTTACACTAACAGCCAGTGATACGATCACCTTTGCAGGTAAAAGCATCTCCATGAGCGCAGCAGAATCCATGCGCTTAACATGTGGCTCCAGCAGTCTCGTTTTTGATGGAATCACCGATATTCAGGGACAGGTTGTGACAATGGAAGGCTCGAACAAAGCACCAGTTTTCGTGTCTAATACATCGGGAGAAGGCGCTGACCTTGAATCCGCACTAGACGTCATGGGCATGATCGCTATTGGTGGGGGTGATGCTTAATGGCGAAGAAGGGTAAAGGATTCTTCGGAGCACTAGGTAGTGCTTTAGGTAGTATCCCCGCTGTAGGGAAAGTTAAAAAAGCGGCTAAGTCCGTTAAAAAGAAAATCAAAAAGGCCAAAAAGAAACTAAAGAAATCCTTAAAAAAAGCGAAGAAAAAGCTAGGCAAGGTCTTGACAAAAGCCAGGAAGCTTAAAAATAATTTATCCAAGAGCAAATTGGTCAAGAGGTTTAAAAGACCCAAATATAAAAGGAGAAATAAATCTTTTCACTGAGTGGGATACTTGTCAAAGCTGTACAAATTTGATACTTGAATTTAGACATAAGTATCCAAATATTAAGCTAAATGTATACAGTAAAGGAATGATTCAATGAAAATAGCATGTATTGAAGAAATAAAAGATATCGTTGTTTTTGGATTTGACGAATATATTAATGAAAATAATTATAATGTTGCCCAGACATCAGCGAAAATTTTAGAAGAATTTCAAAGGGGGGTTAACGCAAATGTTTTTAGCAAAACGGCTTATTTTACTTTAATAGCAATCGAAAGTCTAAAATTAAATGAAATTGCTGATTATATTTATATGAAACTTGAAATTTACTTAAATAATACAGAGTTTGATAATACAATAGAAAAAAAAGAAGTTGATCAACTTTTAAATGAAATGGAATTATGTAAGAAATTATTAAAAAAAGAAAACTACAAAATAATTCAAACTGATGATTTCTTTAAAGTTAGTATTGATTATATCTTGAGTAAAAAACCAGATAGCTATATATGATTCTAAGGTGAGTAAAGTTTACAACTAGTTTGAATTAAGTTTCTTTGTTTTTTTATCTCAAATAGAGATATGTAGTTGTAAGAGATTTTAATTAAGATATTTATTTTCGATTAATTGGAAAATAAAAAACTGATTTTAATCAACAGCCAGTTAACGGTTATGCCGATTTCTGGTTGTTTTTTAATTGTTATGCTAACGAATAATTATTTTTTAATCCCTAAATAAGTGAATGACTCTAAACATATTCTGTAAGCCCGAAATATAAAAAAATAGCGCACCTTCTCGGTATGATGATATGCTCCCCATTAGGTAGACAGATTAAAAAAATAAAAATCTGTCTACTAGAGTTTTTATCTAATGGAGAGCCGTGGCAAGATCATTTATTGGGATATGAACTTCCAGAGCATTCTGAGGAGATTGAATTTAAAGAAGGCATAATGCTATTTAGTAACACTGCATCATATAACAAAATCATTATGAACAGTCAGATTTCTATGGTTGTTTGAAAGAAACGGTATGGAATTTGTTGGTGAAAATCCGGAACAGAAAGACCAAGTGCATTTACTTATGGACAAGATAAAGGCTGTTTTAAATTTGTGAAAATTTCACATTGATGTTTCATTGGGACATCAATCATCAAATGACTGTATAATTTTGATTAATCAACACGTGTGATATTTTTACTTATTTTGCCACGAATTGTACATGATTTACGACGAAATGTCATGAAAGGGATGGTAGATTGAAGATGCAAACGATTCAAGTTGAGTTGAGTTTACCAACAAACAGTGTTTTAAATGATACATATAAAATTCAAAAAGTTATGGCTACTAGTAAATTATCCATCGTCTATATTGCCGAAAATAACAATGGTGGGGACAAGGTAATTATGAAAGAGTTTTTTCCACACGATATCGCTTTACGGGATTTAGATAATAAGACTGTAGTTAACCGTTTACCTTCAACGAAGCAGAAATTTAAAGATTTAAAAGAGATTTTTCAGAATGAAGCGTTCATTATGCAGCAAATCGATCATCCCAATATCGTCAAATATATCGAACATTTTGAGGAGAATGAATCGATTTATATCGTAATGAATTATTATGAAGGGATGTTATTAGATCAGTATTTAAATAAGTTTCAAATTCATGAAAGAGATCATTTATATTCGGATATATTTCTCCCTTTAATGAAAGCTTTGTGCTATTTACATAAAAAAGGCATACTCCATCGTGACATTAAACCAAGTAATATTATGATAGATTCAGAGGGTAATCCATATTTACTAGATTTCGGCTCAGCGATTTTTTATAAAACAGCTGAAAATTATCAAATTTTTACAAGTTCGGGCTATTCTCCTCTTGAACAATATTCCTATAAATCAGAGCAGGGTGTTTATACAGATATCTATAGTTTAGCTGCAACATTTTATTTTTCACTAACAAATGTAATTCCAATGGATATATCCCAGCGACTAATCGAGGATAGGATTGAGAATGTCAGATATTATAATAAAAAAGTGAGTATTCTGTTGTCACAAACCATTATGTGGGGGCTTTCTGTGCATGCAAAAAGAAGATGCCCTTCACTTAAATATATGGAGTTGATCATTTCTTTGGAACACAATATCAACAGGATAAGGACCTATTTAAAGGTAAATAATTCTAAATGACCAATTATTTCACAAATTTGATGCTATATTCTCATTTTACAAAAATAAATAAGTACTTACCGAACAGCTTATGGACTAGCAATAACAACGCCATAAGCTGTTTTTATAATAAAAAATAAAGATTTAAGAATATTTTTTGCGTAAAATATCATAAAATTAACTTCATCTAATTTTCACTAAACATGAAACAATATTCTTATTTTACAGAATATTCTATTGCAAATATTGACAGTAAAATTAGAAATTGTATATAGTTACTTTGTGATACATATTATCATCGGTGATGTGGTGTTAAATAAAATATTAGAGAATCATGTATGTTTATTAATCTACTGAATAATAACTGAAGATTCGCTTTTAAAATTTAAATACCTAGATCACTATTGATTATGCTTACTCGAAATTCGTTATAAAAGGAGGGATGGCTGTATAATCATACGGCCGACTGAATGGAGATTATTAGTCAAACAAACAGAACCATGCTCTTTGAGGAAATTAATCCGGAAAAAATGGATTTAATCACGCTTGTTGGAGATGTCAAAGGGATTGACAGTCTTAGTGATGAAAAGATTAAAGAAATCAATCAATATCTACTTGTCAAAAGCTTCGACGAATTTTTAGATAAGTTTTCTCCAACGGTTTACTCATTCTACAATGCTGCTAACCAAAAGGTAATGTATACACTTAAAAAACCTGAGGGAATTCAAGACGACTGTATTTCTGAAATAGCCATTGATCAAAATAATGATTTTTTAAAGATGCTATTCACCCTCATTGATACGAAAAGAAGTCAGGGCATTGCGAATGTAGATTTTAAATTTGAAAATCTGCTCGATATGATCTCTCCTAAAAAGGTTATGGACGACATTCGACAAGTCCGAAAAGAAATCCATTACCTATACGGTGAATATGACAAATTAGATGACGGCGATCCAAAAAAATTGGATACAGGGGACAAGCTAAACCTGATGTTTGAAGTAGCAAGTAGAAATTACAACAATGTCATGGCGATGCTTCCATTAGCGATCGAAGATATTAAAACAAGACTATTGTTGGGCGTTAATCAGGATGAAGATGAGTCCGAAAAATTACAAATTGGGACACTTTCTATTGGTGACAATGGTGAATTAAAAATCATTGAGGCACCACAAAATAATAGCTCTGAACTGATGGTTATTGAAGAAAATAGTAACTATGGTTTAAGCACAGTTTTTGAAGAGGACTACGAGGCGATTACAGAATCACCATCCTCTTATGTCAAAGATTTAGTCGTAAGAACGTTCTCTCCATTGCCAGCTGTGAAGGCTGAATTTGATGTAGAAACTGAGGTACAAAACTACAATACCTACTTAGAATTCTATAAGAATGCTAAGGATGAATTTGTAAAAACAGTGAAGCCATTAGTGGAAAAACTATTAGGCGTAAAAATGTACTTTGATCAGTATGCGACTAAAAACAAAGGTATGCAGCCTTCGTTACTTGTAACAAACACGAAGTTAGATATGCTCGTTAAAAGTAATAACGTACCACGATTACGTACGTATTTAAACACTGTTAACTCTAAAAATGACTTTACAGATACAGTTTGGTACGGGATTGTCCCTGCCCTAGAACTAGAGGCATCTGGAAAAATGAAAGTTAGCAGATCTAGATTTAAAGGGAACGATAAAGTTGCTAAGCAAGAAGGAAATACAATGGAATCGTTATCTATTCTTTTAGATACAGTGAAAGATTATAAGATTCAAATCTTCTTCAACTTCATGGCAGAAGAAGAAACAACATTCAATGGCATTGCAACAGCAGGTATTGATCGACTGATCGATAAATGCTCAGTGCTTGTTCGAAAAGACTATAGTGAGTTCGCAATACCATGTCTACCGAACTTCACCATTATTCCAAAAGATAAATCAGGTGTAATCATTGATACAAGAATGCAAACAACAGAAAATGGAGCGCGACTGTCTAAAGAAAAAGAGGATATCTTAAAGCTTTGGATAGAAGGAGTCTATGTTGGTGCAAGTTATGTAGCTGCAGGTATCGTCTCAGCTTATCAATGTCCAGAATATTTGAAAGAATCATTCAGAAGTGTTCAGAGAAATTACCCTGGTGTGCGATTCGATATTGAAGCCGGAGATAACTCACTTAGAGCCGTTACAACAATGGCAAAAGAAATCTCAGGGTTTACTAATAATATTAAAGATGCTATTAACAGCAGAAGCTTTGGCTTTGTATTCTCTTCAGAAAATGCTCAGCTTCAAGATAAGGATATTAAGCGTATTACCGTGTATAAAGCAAGAAGCTTAGCGATGGAAGAAGATGGATTTGATTCAATCTACAAAACACAAGTTAGTACGTATATTGAAAGAATTCTACGATTCCAATCAGGTGACTTTAAGCACGAAAATATCGTTCGATTCTTTAGTAATAATCCGAGTAGTCAAAAAAGCAAGTGGCTTAATGATAAAGGCTTTGTAAACTCCATTATTCATGATGGAGACGATATCGGCTTCTTTATCGATGAAAAAACAAGCCTATGCCAGATTGACCTAATGTTCAACGGTAATGTGAAGAACCTAGAAGTTATGATTACAAAGGCATCAAGCGCTGTTAAGGCCTAACAAGTTTAAACATACAATGATCAACTTTTTAAGTAGGATGTTTAAGATTTATTCATAAATCTTTTAACATAAATATGAATCTACCATAAATTGCAAGGTGAAATGATTACATATTTCTCAATGCTTTATGCACTTGCATTAGGCTTGAGAAATTGAAAACATTATAAATTTCATCTACAGCAGTTTAACGAGTCGATTCTACAAATTTTAGGAGGTAATAAGAATGGGTTTTGTATTAAAAGTAGAAGGATCAGAAGCAATTGAACTAGGGTTAGATAGCATTATATCTGTTGAGTATGATACAGATACTCCAAATGACTCTAACGCACGTTCTACAGATGTAGGAGCAACATTAAAAATTAGAGGTAAAATCCTTACTGCAACTGATGGTGACAATTCTGATGATACGATGAAATTAGGATTATGGTCATTAGTACCAGCTGAAAAAGCTGACTGCTACCGTAAAGTAACATTAGAAGTTATTTCTGCTGATCAAGTAGTAAGAAAAATTCATTTCCCAAATGCCTTTGTTGTTGACTACACAGAAAAATTTGGTGACACAGAAGGTATCGGTGAATTCTACTTATACGTTAAGCAAAAGAAAGACAAAACAGACTTGGCGAAAATCGAAGGCGGCTACGCTGTCTAAGATTGCTGCTTGATAGACATTCCACATTATCTAAGGGGCTTTTATAGCTCCTTAGATAATTTTGAATAATCCTAATACTGGGGATGAAAAACATGAAAACACATTATGAAACTTTAGGTGTTAGTAGAGACGCCACATACGATCAAATAAAACTCGCTTATCGAAAGCTATCAAAAAAACATCATCCAGACGTGAGCGGTGGAAACAAAGAATCTGAAAAGATTTTTTTAGAAGTGACAGAGGCATACAAAGTACTGAAGGATCAGGCTTCAAGAGAGGCATATGACGCGCGACTAGATGGAGTGGGTCAAAGTTGGAGTAGAGGACAGACAAATGAAAAACAATCTTCACACCAACAGTCTACTGAAAAAAAGCCAGATTTTAATATGGACAATATTGAAAAGAACTTTGAGCATTTTTTTGGCTTTAATCCTAAAACAAAGGAAACGTCATCAACCCTTAACAAGAATACAAAGAAGAATCCGATAGATACAACGGATTTATTTGAACGATTTTTTAACAAGTAATAGAAAGCCATAGCAAGTATGAAGGAGTGTGATATCATGTATGACCAAAATTCAATGGATGTATACAGTGAAAACACAAATAAACAAATGATTATAAAAATTATCGATATCATTATTGTTACAATTGCCTTCTTTTTTATTCTATATGTATTTGTCATGAATCAGGATGTTCTGTTGAAAACGATTATTGGAACAGTAATGGTCATACTCGCTATTATTTTTGGCTCTATTAAATATGAAAAAAGAGTAACAAAAAACGATGTGACCATAGCGGACATTCAAAAGCTAGTTCTCCTTAATGATCGGGGAGTGGAAATCGAGGAATGGGCGATAGATGACCAATCTTCATTATTAATTGGAAAAAGTTCAACTGACAATAAGGCAGATATCGACTTAAGTGGTACAGAGTATGAATCACTCATCAACTATGAGCATGCCGTATTAAATTGTGTATCTGGAGTATGGTACATAGAGGACATTGATTCTGTCAATGGTGTTGGTATTAAAAAAGCTCATAAGCGCGTTAAAAATAGATTAAAGCACGAGAGTCCTTACCCAATAGGTAATGGAGATACGATATACATAGCAAATACACGAATTTTAGTGAAATAGAGAAAAATAAAATTCGTAACATAGACGGGGGATAGCGAAAATGAGTTTGATTAGATGTACAAATGGTCACATGTTTAGTTCAAGAAGACATAGAAATGTTTGTCCGTATTGCAATGTAATGGTGGAACAGGAGCAAAGATCAAGCGGTCAGCAAACAACAGTAGATGTTGATGATAAGACAATGCCATATCTCGGAGAAATGGATGGAATCGATCCGGTAACGGGATGGTTAGTTTGTATTGAAGGACCTCAGATGGGGCGAGACTATCGAATTTTATCGGAAAAGAACTTTATAGGTAGAGCTGAAGATATGCATATTCGTATTGTGGGAGATAATTCAATTTCTAAGCGTAACCATGCTGTCATCGTTTATGATCCTAAAAAAAGGAATTTCTATTTACTTCCTGGAGATGCATCGGGATTAGCCTATCTTAACAATGAAGCAATTTATACACCAACAGAGTTAGCGGCATATGATGTAATCCAATTAGGTGGAAGTATGTTCCTTTTCATTCCTTTATGTGGCGTTCACTTTGAATGGGAAAACAACCAGAGCGAGGAATGATGATAAATGGGACTGGAACTACTGCCGTACATAATTGCGCTAGTATTTATTATTGTACTCATTACATTACTAATGATTAGAAGCATGCTTACGCAAAAAAATGAAACAAGCAGGATTGAAATTGGAAATGGTCAAACAATTGGTAGACGTGATGAGCAGGATGACTATTTCTCTACATCTGAAACGAATTATGGAACCATTGCAGTTCTGGCAGATGGCATCAGTGGATTAGCAAACGGTAGGATGGCAAGTACGGTTGCTGTCACGACATTTATACAAGAATTCAAAAAGCTAAGTGGCCTAAGTAATCTGGAGAAATTTTTTAAGGAAACGGCTTTAGCGAGTAACCAGATGATTCTCGAAAATTTAAATGGCTCTAATGGTGGTACTACATTAGTGGCGGTCGTTATTGATAACAATGGATTCCTTCATTGGGGAGCCGTTGGAGATAGTGTCATAACAATTTTTCGAAACGGAGAATTTATCGCGATCAATCAAAAGCATATTTTTGAATCCGTGTTAACAGAGCGTTATATAGCTGGTGAAATATCGCAGCTTGAAGTGCAGGAAAACCCTTTAAAGAAGAGACTTATCAATTATTTAGGATATGAAGGTTTTAAAAATCTAGATATAGGAAAAAGCCCGATTCAGCTTCATAGAGGGGACAAGGTATGTCTATTTAGTGATGGCGTCTACGATACCATAACAGAAGTTGAAATGGAAAAAATTCTCTCTCAGCATGCGCCAACCTATGATATTGCGCAAAATATCATTAAAGCTGTTGAACAGAAACGCTTGAAAAATCAAGATAATGCAACAATCATTATCCTAGAAAAAACATGATCATCTTTTTATCGGTCAGAGCTCTTACTACTAATATTGAGGAGGGGAATCATGAGAAAGGAAAATAGCAACTTTAAAACAAGCTTTTTATCCGAAGCGGGCTCGTTTTTGCAAAATAAAGATTACTTTGCCTATACGGAGCTGGACGATGTAGCCTGCTGGGTAGCTGTGAAGGGGTTAGATTCAGATCAGGAAATAAGTAGTGCAGAGCTTGCTGTGAAGGCGATTTTAGAAAAATTTATGGAAAAGCCATCCATGTCCAGAAGAAGCATTAAAAAATATATAAGATATGCGCAGAACATCCTTCAGAATCAGAGCCTACGAGTAAGATTAAAAGCTAGTATCGTTATAGTCGTATCAGATTACTCAAAAATGATTGTTGCAGTAGCAGGAAACTCGAGACTGTATCATTTCCGGAATGGTACTTTATCGTTTAAAAGCACCGATCAAAGCTTGGCACAGGAGCTAGTGAGTAGTAGGGAACGTTCGCTAGATATTAGTCAGCATGAAGAAAGAACCAATCTGCTAAATTATCTTGGCAAACCAAATGATTTTCAGCCTTTTGTCTCTAAGAAAATGAAGTTAATGGATGGCGATGTATTAGTACTTTGTACAGCCGGCTTTTGGGAAGATGTCGGTGAAATTGAGATGGCAGACGCGCTGGAAGATGTAAAAGAGCCAGAGCAATATACTGATTTATTGGAAGAGGTACTTTTAAGCAGGCAAAGAAAGGTTGTTAATAATTACACAATCGCTGCTATATTTGTTAACAAGGTTTACCAGGAAACAAACAAGAAAAAAATGAAATACATCAAAATGATTGCAGCTGCATTAATCGTCACTTTAATCGTAGGTGGAGGCGCAATTTATTATCAAGCAAAGCAAGGGAAAAAAATGGCTGAATTAACCGTAGAAATGAAAGATCATGAAAAGAGCGGAAACCTTTATTTTCAAGATGGAAATTATGAAAAGGCGCTTCTTGAATATAGCCAGGGTAGAAATGCAGCAAAGAAATTGCACGACCCAATACATAGGAATTTGCTAGCTAAAAAGTTAAGAATTACTGAGTTGATCATTAACGGGGATAAATCAGCAGAAGCAGGAAAATTTGATGATGCGCTTAAGCAATATGAAAAGGCTAAAAAGGAAGGCAAGCTCATTGATGATTTTGGAAAAGAAGCAACTGAACAAAAGATCGCTAATATGGATACCATTGTACAAATTGCTGAAGCAGTAAAAGATGGAGATTATCGATTTGAGGCTGAGGATTACAATGGAGCTCTTGAAAGCTATCAAAAGGCAAGAAAAAAAGCGCTTCCGATTGCCTATACTGGCGAACCTCAAATAAAGACGAAAATAGAAGAGACCGAGGCTAAAATAGCCGAATTGAAAAAGACCCAGAAGGAATTAAAGGCTGAAGGCTTAGAAAAAAGCGGGGATCAAAGCTATGCACGCCAAGAGTACGGAAAAGCAATTGAATATTATACACTTGCACAGGAAATTTATCAGGAGACAGAGCTCCTATCAAAGGTTTTAGGTTTAGAGCGAAAGGTTATGAACGCCAATGATAAATTAAATCCTGTTCCTCAAGGACCAGCTGCTGGTAAAGCAGTACCTGAGGAAGAAATTCCACCTATGGATGAAGGGACAGCTGCCAATCAGCCATCTGATTCTGAGTTGATGAAAGAGGGAAAATAAATTGATTAAAGAGCTCATGTTTGAACGGTTACGTAAAATAGAGGATCTAGAACAACGTCAGCTACTAAAGGATATTGTCAGTGGCGTTTTTGTAAATTTAATCGACTATCAGGATGAAATGAACAAAAGACTTGAGGAGCGCATATTCAACGAAATAGATGATGTAGAGGACAGGTTTGACATTTATGTGACGCTTAGTTCTAAGGAAGATATTGATCCCATTCATGAATGCTTATTCCCGATGCGGCCAGCTGATTTAGAAAGTAAACCTATCAAAATAAAAAAACTGCTTGAATCGTATAAAAAAAATGAACCGTCCGTACTGTTCACATTATTTTTAGAGTGTGATTCCATGCAAATTCGACAGTTACTTGCTGAGCAGCGACGCTTCAGTGGAAAGCTAGTCACGACAGAAGGACAAGTAGAGATTAAGGTCAGTCTTACAAGAAACACCAGCTATTTGCAGGAAATCGATAGGCTATATCCAATCTTCCAAATAAATGGCTTACCATGGAGGACAATCAATCATCCATTCGCTCATAAATTTTTTGATGTGAATTTGGTGGATTGTCCTTCTTTAAACGAGGATGTTGAAATCACTGAAATAATCATTGATTTAGAGGAGTATGAGCCGCAAAAACGACTGAATATGGTGCCGCTTTGGAACATTGAACGGCATACGCTGAAAAATATTGGATTTCCCGTCCCGGCCGTTGATAAGGTGAATTTTGAGCATGTCCTTTCCATACGAAAAATCGGAAACCAGCATGGCTATCTTGTCGAAGCTGATGAGCAAAATGTTCGCTACGTTAAACGTTCAGACAATGAATTGACAGTTGTTTCACCGCAAGATAAATCAGGGGTTTGGGAGCTCATAAAAATTGTAAAAATGGAAGATGAGAAGATCGGGAAATTAAATTACGAGCTTGTATCTAACCGACGAATAGAGCATTTTATGAACAAATTTGCTAATACGTATGCGGCGAGTGTTAAAACGAAGGGCGAAATTACTCGTATGATTAATTCCTTCGAGGTAGCCACTAGACTTGAGCTTGTTGAAGTTGACATCTTGGACTCGTTTTCAGGAACAAGCTTTAGTCACTCTGTCAATCCCTTCTTAACGGAAATGATAGGAGAAAGTGATCATAAAAAAACAATGCTACTAAAGTTTAAGGCGAAAGAGGAAAGAAACTTTATTTCAAATGATATTTTGAGCTTCCTTGTATCGGAAGTGCAACGACATTTTTTTGAATATAAATGTGAAGGTGTTTGGCTATGAACTATATTTGGGATTTGCTTATTAAAGCTGAAGATGAAGGCCTTTCTAAAAAGGATATTTATTTTAACCTTGCCAAAACCTATTCGCCCTATATGGAACTTAGTCCACAACTATTAAACGCGCAGTATGTTGAACAGCATGTTGAAGTTAATCCTTATTATCGCTATTTTGAGATTTTTAACAATCTTTTCCATCCTGACAATACTACAAATATAGAGTTTAGGGACTATCTTTTTGACATTGCCTTGCATTTCTTAGCTGAAATCGATCGTATGCAGGGCATGAATAAAAGAGAGTTCTTTATTCGATTTATTCTTAAAGAAATCGAAGCAAATGTCTTTGGCAATTTGGTACGTGACAATATTCATGCTTTTACGAAAAAGGAGCAAGAAATAGTTGTCCTGAATATGCTAAGGCTTTATCAGACAGGGGAAGAAATCTACTTATTAAAGGATACGCTGAAAAGGCTCTTTAAACATTGCATCATTTATGTGAAATCGGAGGAGCAGGATGAGCTGCTTTTATACATACCTCAGAGGCAGACAGAACAAAATCAGCGAAAGGTACAGCTTGTACAAGAAATTTTTCTGCCAATTGGCTTTCATATAGAGGTTTATTGGCAATATCACTTCGGTATTATGGATGCAGAGGAAACAATGAAGCTAGATCGAATAGTTCTTTACTGAACAGGGCAGAGGAGGGATTTTTGAATGACGACTAAATATTCATATAAGCTATATGCCAATAAGCGTTATACAGAAAAGAAATATATGACCTATACACGGGTAGAATTAATGGAAATGACAACCTTCCAGCTTAGAAATATTTGTTATAAGGAAAAACTTGTGACAGGGCTTATTAATACACTGACAAGAGACGAGTTAATCGACAAGATTTTAAGATATCGTGGTGCTGAAGAAAATCCTCTAATTAAAGAAAGCAAGGATGGGGGCTTTGAAAGAGTCGAAGCGGCCATGCAAAAATATTTAAAAACACCTATGTCTGATAATGGTGATATTAAAATTCCAGCCAAAATGAGTTTGTATAGTGGGATGAAGATGGATAAGCCCGATCAGTATTTCGTAGAAACAGGTGGTTTTCTTGTTGAATCCAATGTACTGCTAGTAAATGAGCAATTGGAGCTGTGCGGTATTTTGAATGTCCTAAAAGACGACCAAGTCCCAAATCAGTACTTCTTTGCTGCTGATGAAGCGATTGGGATCCGGAAAACAAAAAATAAAAACTATAGCTTTATTTTTTTAAGAAAGCAAGATTCTGAGTATATCTATAAGACTTACTATCAGGAGTCCCCACTTCCGCCTACAAATCTTCACTACTATAAGGTGCCAATACCAGATTTAGAGATTAAACAGCTAGAAACAACCAATGCCATTCTTGCTATTGATTTTGGAACAACAAATACAACAGCTGGTGTTTATTTAGAGAGTGATTATGTCGCTTCCCCTTGCAGTCATGATTTATTAAATGAAAGAATTCAGCTAAATAGCATCAATTTTGTCCAATTTCCAGACCCGCTCCATCAAAATGAATGGATCGAAGTAGTGCCGACCGTCATGACAGTAGCAGATTGCTCGGATTCAGAACAAGTAAGCTATCACTTCGGCTATGAAGCGTTAAAAATGATGAAAAAAAATAGCTATACATCATTGGCGACGAAATTCCAAGGCATTAAACGCTGGGTTAGTAATTATGCAAAATTGGAAGAGGTGATGGATGCCAACGGAAATACGGCACTTGTGCCACGAAGCCAAATTTTAAGAGAGTTTTTGCTTTATATTATTCGCATGGCGGAGCATCAATTTAAATGTCGCTTCAAGCATTTGCATATTTCCAGTCCCGTTAAACTGAAAACGCAATTTTTAGATATGTTTCATGCGATTTTACCTGAATACCAAATCGAAACGGAGCATGCCCTCGATGAAGGCATGGCGGTTCTTTATAATACGATCGCCAATCAAATAGAGAATAATAGCTTTCTAGATGGCAAGCTATATAAAGCACTCGTGATCGATTGTGGAGGTGGAACTACAGACCTTTCCTCCTGTAAGTTTCGAATAGAGGATGGGCGTATTTCATACAAAATTGATATTCATACAACGTATGAAAATGGCGATACGAATTTTGGTGGCAACAATATTACATATCGTATTTTTCAATTTATGAAAATTGTCTTTGCGAATTACTATAGTCGAGGGAAAAACGCTTATGATATCGATGCATTAATTGATATTCCTGGTAAGGATATTTATCGATATGTAGACGATTACGGCACAGAAGCAGTGTACGAGCAATTCGAAAAAGCCTTTTTAGATGCCGAGTACATTATCCCTACTCGTTTTAAGGAGTATGAAAATCGAACACGTGATGAATATCTACGTGTCCGCAATAATTATTATTTCTTATGGGAAATGGCAGAGGAAATGAAGAAGGAATTTTTCCGAAAAACGGGCATTTTAAGAAGTCGTTTTTATTCGGAGAGTGATATGCAGCAGGATAGTGATTTAAATGTCACAGCTGTAGACCGCTGGTGTCTTTCCATGCTAGAAAACAATCAATTTAAGGAAGTTTATGATTATCCAAATGTCTTCTTCAACATTAAGGAGATCAATCATCTTATTAAGGCTGATATTTATGATATTGTGCGAGAGTTTTTAGAGGAGTTTTATGAGAGTGGAATTCTGGGAGAATATTCCATTATCAAACTAACTGGACAATCTTGTAAAATCGATGCGTTCCGCGAGGCATTAAAGGAATTTGTACCAGGACGCAGCATTGAATTTAGACAAAAGGCTGAAAATGTCGGCAAAGTACCTGAACTAAAACTTGCCTGCCTAAGAGGAGCCCTTCGTTATTTAAATGCGAAAAAGATTGGCATGATCGAAACGGAAGTGACGAATCATGCACCAGTAGTACCTTATACGGTTAGCGCCTTTACACATAATCGTCAGGAAAAATTACTCATCAGTAGTTTAGAGAGGCTGAATCAAATTCACGGTACAATTTCCCGTCCGTGGGGTGTAACAGAGGTTGAATTCTTCCTAACGGGTAGTGATGATAACTTATCGTATAAATACACTTACTTTAATCGTCAAGAGGATTTTGTGCCTGTCCTTTATGAGAATATCGCGACGCATTATCAAGATAAAATTCCACAAGACGAGACAGATTCCATCGTTAATGGAGAAGTAAAGTTCTTTGTCTTCGCAGGAGAAGATCATTGGGGCTTCCATGTCGTACCGGTAACAAGAAAAGACGAACAGCTGTTTATTGGAAGGAAGGAATTCTTTGCTTTTGAAACAGATTTGTCTGAGCTAGATTTCTTTGATGGATTAAAGTAAAACCTCCAGAGGATAACAGTGAAAAACAAGAAAAGAGGTGGGTGACAGCTTGTTTGCCAATCAATATCCACATTTTCAAAAAGGGCGCATTTTAAAGCGAGAAATGCTGGAAAATTTGCGAGATTACCCAAGAGAATTTTTAGATTTGTATTTCCAAGATTATTCTAATGGCATTATTGCTGGTGCCAATATTATCGTAGCAGATACAAGCCTCATTATAGGGAAAGGCGTTATTAAGCATAACGGAAAGCTCTATATGCTACATAGTAGCTATGAGCTTCCTTATGAGGCAACAGGAAGCGAAACGATTCTAAAAGTGCGGTTTGCTGAAGAAGTGAATGAATTAGATTTTAGAAACTTCACAACAGAAATAGTCCTAGATGATTCATTAGAACTTGCAAATAATGAGCTAGAGTTAGCGCGCTTTAAATTAAAATCGGGTGCAAAACTGCGCTCGGAGTATATTGATTTTTCCGATATTGCGACTGAATACAATACGGTTAATTATCTTCACAGTCAATTTGCAGGTTTTCAAAAAAGCACATACCATCCAATCATTTTGCACTATTTTGCACGAGAGCTGTTAAAAAATCGCCCAGCGAATCCGTATGATATAGCTTTTGCTTTAGAGTGCATAAATCAGGAGCGGGTTCAACGAGATGCGATTGATTTTTATATTTGCAATCGGCTAGAGCTAGACTACCAAACATTTTCTAATAGTCAAATTCATAAATACTTGAACCGTATTTTATTGGAATCAAAGCGCGGTGGTCGTATGACAGGGCATAGCCAAGGGCGACCAAAGCGCATGATTGTTGACTAGCTGATGGTCTGCAGATGAAGAATGTTCATGAACGGACTACGTGAATTAGCTCAGCAGGAAGCGGCTTTATAAGAAGGATATACACCGTATGAGGAGCCTTCCAAGGACTTTGTCAATATAGATGAGCAGAATATGTCGGTCATTGATTCAGCTTGTCATGGAAGGAAAGATTCCGTTCCGAATGCCGAAGCGATTTTCGAACATGACAGCTGAGTTAACCTTTAATAGGAAAGTGAAAAAATACAAGGTCATGAGATAGAAAGACTAATCGAAACAAAGGAGCGAAAAAAATGAGTTTTATGGATGAAGAAGTTATTGAGATGACGAAACATGCAAGGCAGAAGAAACGAATGGAGAACATCGAAAACCAATTATTACATACTGATATTGTGAAGGCGATTAAAGATGGTCAGCTCATGATTGAAGATGAAACGATTGAGTTTAAAGAGATGAGTTTTTATGAGGATCAAATCCGGATGTGCATGCCTGCAACATTTGATGTGATGGAGCCTGAATTAATGGATATTAAATATCCATCCAGTCGTAGACCCGATTATATTTATACAAGCGAAAGTACGTCCATCAATGTCACGCTGAAAATCATGGAACAACAGGTAAAAGAAGAGGAATTAGAAGACTTCACAGAGGCCATGAGGAACATCCTTCAAAAAACGCAGCCAACTACAAAAATGTTGGATACCGCCATGATTGAAGTGAACGGTCTACAAATTGGTTACTTTGACTTCATTTCGCCAGCACTAGATAACAAGATTTATAATTTAATGTTTTTGTTTATAGTAGGCGAGAATGTGACGATGGGCTCGGTTAATTGTTTGAAAAAAGAGATGGATATTTGGAAGCCCATTGCTTACGGCATGATGGAATCTATCGTTGTTGAAAACAAATTATTAGATGGGGAAGGTGTTGTCGAATGAGTAAGGAAACGGCCTTGACGTATAAAGATATCATCGTGATGCCCTATAATATTCGCGTCGATCAAATCGAAATTACGCAACAAATGAATGAGCATGCTACATTGCATTTAACGGGCGTGATTCCAGATGAACTCGAAGATTCCTATGTCTATATGACAGATGCAGAAACGGCTATTGAAGTATTGCAAATCGGCAGTGGTGGACAAACTATTCCTATTTTTAATGGGCTTGCGTTAGATGTACAAGTGAAATCGGTTTTGGGCACCTATTATTTGGAGGTTAAAGCAGTTTCGCATACGTATGTGTTAGATGTGAAGAAGAAAAACCAAACTTATCAAAATGCGAGTATGCCCTATAGTGAATTAATAGATGCATGTATTGCCGATCAAAAAGGTGCAGATTTCATGGATTATGCCACTAAAGGCGCTAGTATTGGTCGTTTCACGATGCAGTATATAGAGACAGATTGGGAGTTTCTTAAACGAATGGCATCACGATTCCATACAGGCCTGGTGCCAGATACGGTTCATCCGGCCGCCAAGTTTTACTTCGGTGTACCGTTTCAAGCTGGAGGCACGCAGAAAATGGAGGCCATCAATTATCGAGTTAAAAAGGCGATTGGCAATTTCCTTGTGTCCAGTAAAAATCATCTCGACGGTATTACTGATAGTGACTATATGTACTATGAAGTAGAATCGTTCCAACCATTTAAAATAGGCAATGAAGTGACGTTCCAATCAAAGAATTTGTATGTCTATAAAATCTACTCAACTTTAAAAGATGGCTTGTTCAAGCATATCTACACGTTAACACCTCAGAACGGCTTCAGTGTTCATACTACTTATAATCAAGCTATTATTGGTGCCTCCATTCAAGGAAAAGTAATTGATGTTGCGGGGGACAAAATTCGTATTCATGTCGATTTCGATGAGGGGCAAGAAAAAGATACAGCATATTGGTTTCCATATTCAACGATCTATGCATCAGAAGATAATACAGGATGGTACTTCATGCCGGAGCTATCTGATAACGTTAGAATCTATTTCCCGGGCAATCGTGAGGATGAAGGGATTGCGATTAGTTCCGTATCAAAAGCGCCTCCGCAATCTAGTTCAATGTTAGCAGCGACGAACCCGCCTAGTCCAAGCGGTGGTGGAAGTGCCAGTGCTAGTGGCGGAGGTGGCTCAAGACCTGCACCACCAGAGGATAGCCGCCAAGACCCAGCGCGGATGGCAGATCCAGATGTCAAAACACTTAGAACGAAGCACGGTAAACAAATTCTACTTGCACCCGATCGTATTGTCATATCTGGTGGAGGATTAATGATTTCGCTTATGGATGATAATGGGATTTCCATCATAAGTGATAAAAATATTACCTTACAAGCAACAGATAAAGTCGCCATCAATGCGAAGCAAATTATGATTAATGCGACCGAGAAAATAGAGATGATTTGTAAAGATAGTTCAATCAAGATGGAAGACAAAATGGAGATCAAAGGAACAGAAGTACGAGCAAATTAGTGAGGATGTGAACGCATGAAACGAGAAGAAGCATTACAGCATTTTATGGATGAATGCGTGTCAGTTCATATCAGCCGATTACAAGAGAAGGTTGATCGACAGTTTCGCCAAGAGAAGGAAATCTTACTAAAACCAATCATTCACTCGCTTGAACAGCTGTTTGCAAATATTAGAGATCAGCAAGAGCAAGAAAGGTTAGCGCCAGTTGCCTTTATTCATTTTTCATTGCTGCGAACATCATTACTAGATAACAAGTGTACGTATTTGCTAGAAGCCTATGGAGAAAAATGGTACTACGAATGGGGAGAATGCACGGCACAGTATGAAGCGGATTGGCTTAGTGAGGCGATTATAGATTTATACAAAACGCTTGAAAAAGAAAGAAAGCCATATCTCTCTATCCAAGCAGCTGACGTTCGAGGAATTATTCAACAGACAGTGATTCTGTTTCATCAGTATATTATTCAATTGGTACGCTATCTCTTCCGTTATCAAAAAGAAAGCGTACCTGAAATAGACTTTCAACGAGCCGCGTGTTTACGATTTCGTGTCGGTGAATATAAAGGATTTAGTGAAGATGTTGCGATCATCGACGAACGAGAACGGGTGGAGGAAAATCTTGTCTCATGGTTAGAGAAAAACGAGATGGACAAATCGTATACGTTTGAAAACTTTTCAAGTCTACCATTACAGCAAAAACACTTCAACGAAATGGACTTTTCCTATGCAAACTTCAATGGCAGTGACTTAGAAGGGGCTTCATTGAAACAAAGTGTTTGCGTCGGGACTAGTTTTGTAGATTGTAGCTTAGCGAATGTTGATTTTTCCTATGCAGCCATTCAAGATGCTGATTTTCGAAATGCTAATTTAGCAGGTGCTAATTTTACACATGCACAGGGGAAAACGCTGATGCTTCCTGATGACGAAGTTGCCTGTTACTTAGGTACTGATTTCAGTCATGCGAATTTGGAAAATGCACGGTTTGAGTTTGCACAAATTGCAGGCGCTAATTTTACAGGTGCCAATTTAAAAGGAGCTACCTTCTTTAAACGCGATCAAGAGAAATGTCTATTTAGCCCAGACCAGATCAAAGACATTCATTGGATTCATTAACTTTGAAATTAATAGAAATGATAGTTACAGGAGGAAAAGATGGAGTATTTTATTGTTCGACAAGATCAAAGCATTACAAATCCAATCATTCCTTTCAAGACAGACCTCGATGATAACTTTATCTGTTCATCTGTGTTCGGGGAAGTAATAGAAAAAGAGAATGCGGTATATCTGGATTATTTAGAGAAGCCTCGTAGAATCGTGTCAGATGATTTAAAAGGGTTATTGGTGAAATATGAGGATAACTTAGAATTTACCGCCATTGTCTTTACGGATGTGAAGAAAGGAACACAGCGTGTGCATTGGCTTATGGACATTGTGAAGAAGAACTGTATTTCCGATGAGACGATTTATTATCCAGACGGGCAAATAAAAGAGCTCGTAATTGACCCGAAGAAAGTGGAACTGGATTGTATTTTTCAAGTCGACGGCAAAAAGGAATCGTTCACCATCGTCAATCTAGATGTGGCCGAAAGTATGCTGCGACGACCATATCTCGGGATTCAGTTGCAGCGAGTAAAACTACAAGGACGATAGATCATTCTAATAAATCATTCCAAAACACTGTCGTAGTTTGAAACAGTGTTTAATCGATACGAAAGGAAGGATATTTAATGGCTCAAGTTGTAGAAAGTTTGGAAACAGAAGGTTCGGAACAAGAGCAATTTAGTTATGTCGTACATGGCGCCATCATTTCTTGTGAGCATGGTAGCCACCTCAATTATTTAAATTTGCCGCAAGATCATGGCGTTTATATTAAAGAGAAAGCCGTCATGAATGTAGGGGATCGAAACCCTGACAACATCCCAACCTTTGGTGTTTGTTTACAGTTGCAAAAGCCATGTACACCAACATGTTCCATTGATTGGATGGAAGGAATGGAAACTGTCAATATCGAGGGGAAGCAAGCGTTATTAAGCCGCTGCCATACCCAATGCTCAGCAGGTGGAGGCAAAATCGAAATTATTCACGACGGTCAAGAGGAAGTAGAAATACCGAAACAAGGTTTTTAAAAGACGAGGTTGATTGAAAGGAGGTAAGTAATGAAATCGCTAGAAGAAAAGGAAGTACACATGGTTAGTACGTATGAGGATCTTGTGCTCGAATGGCCTTATCCACTTATTCATTTAGATAAACTAACTATCAAACATAAGGCCAATGATCATGCAAGATTGTACTTTACGGGAATGATTGCTGAAAAGCAAGCGCAAAAGTATATTCAGCGGGTCAATCATACAGATGAAGTGGTTGTGAAATTCGGACGAGACAGTGCCATATTGTTCTCAGGAAGAATTGAAAATGCAGAGTTGCAGGCATCCCAAGGGGTACACTATGTCTCCGTTGAGGCTGTATCCTTTACAGCAAATATGGATATTGCGAAGCGCTCACGTTCTTTTCAAGATGCCAATATGACGTATGTGCAATTAATAAATAACATCGTGAAAGCCTATCCTAACGGGGATTACATTGACCAAGCTTCTAACGGTCAAGCCATTGGTAGTATCGCGATTCAATACTTAGAAACAGATTGGGAATTTATTAAAAGAATGGCCTCCCGTTTGCACGCCGTTGTTTTTCCAGATTTAAAAGGAAAGGGTGCTCGGTTCTGGCTTGGTACACCTCAAAGTAGAAAAAGCATAACGATCGACCATCTGCCTTCTATAGTACGAATGGATGTCGATGCGTACCGGTTGATTACTGAAAACGATGGCACGGATGTGAGTGAAGCCGATTATACATTTTGTGAGTTTGAAAGCACGGAACCCCATGAGCTGGGCACGATGGTGCAATTCAAGGGAAGCTCCTATATCGTAACGGCTAGGGAAACCCATCTTGATGGGGGTGTGCTGAAGTTTCAATATACTGCCCAACCAGAGAAAAGTATTCGTCAGCGATTAGTACGTAATTTAGACCTTATTGGTGCAGCGTTTACAGGAAAGATCATTGATGTCACGCAAAACACCGTTAAAATTCATTTAGATATCGATAAAAGCCAGGATCAAGCAAAAGCACATTGGTTTGCTTATTCAGCAGATGCCAATGGTGTTATGTATTTAATGCCTCAAATAGGTGCACGTGCCCAATTGCATTTTCCAAGTGCAGTTGAAGAAGAAGCCATCGTTATCAGCTCGGTGCGTGTGAATCCAGCCACACCAGAGGGCGGGCAAAAGCAGACGAAGAAAATGGCGGATACTACCGTTAAATCATTGGCGACTAATGTTGGGAAAGATGTAACATTAGGTGTTGGAGATATTACCTTTAGTGCAGTAGATGGAGTATTGGACTTAAAGATGGATGATGGAGATGGCGTCACATTTCAAAGTAACAGTACCATCATGCTAGCGGCTGATGAAACACTCGAAATTAGTGGAATGAAAGAGCTAGCCGTAGAGGCGGAAGAATGGATTGCGATATCAGCGAAGGAACAAAGTCATGTGATTATGGCCGCTGACACACAATTAATTAGTACGCTCATAGAACAAGAAGGTATAGAGAAGAAGAGCCAACCACCGAAATTAAATGAAGAAGCAATCGAAGCTACGACGAAAGTTGACTTAATCTTCCCGCAAAAGGCAGAAGAGAAAAAAGAGAAGAAAGGCTTCTTTAGTAAATTAGTAGATGGCGTAAGTGCAGCATTGGATGTTGCTGGATTTATTCCTGTCATCGGTACATTTGCGGATATTGCGAATGCAGGAATTAGCTTGGCAAGAGGGAATTACATGGATGCAGCCATGAACTTAGTAGGTGCGATCCCAGTAGTTGGTGATGCCGCTAAGGGAGCCTACAAGGTCAAAAAAGGGGCAAAACTCTTAGATAAAGCTGCTGATGTCGCAAAAGGTGCTGATAAGGGAATAGATGCTTCAAAAGCTGTAGCAAAAGGGATGAAGGCAGCTTATCCGAAAGTATCTAAAACGTTAGATGCAGTAAAGGGACTAGCGGAACTAGCTAACAAAGGATCTAAGGCCGTGAAGACGGCAGCAGATAAAGTTGTTTCATCGATGGATGAATTGCTCGGTGTGTCGAAGGTAATAGAGGGTATGAAGGATATAGCTACAAAAGGGCTAACGAAATTTAATCATAAAGTATTGATGGACAGTAAATTTAAATGTACACAAGGGTTAAGCGAAAAATTCTGTAAATGGGGTTTTGAACCCGTTGATTTAATTACAGGGCGAATGGTTTATGAAGGCATCGACTTTGAACTACCTGGACCTATCCCCCTTTCATGGGAACGCGCTTGGTACAGTGATAGCAGTCGGATTGGCTTGTCAGGTCATGGTATGCATTTTACATATGATCTAGCTTTAGAGATTTTTGAAGACGAAGACCTGATTGGAATTGTTGTGACAGATGGTCGCGCAGTCAGCTTTCCAATTTTACCTATAAACTTGCCTTATTTTAACAAACGAGAAAGAATGACCTTAACAAATACAGGCCAGGAGTATCATTTGTTTGAGCATGATACACGATTGATTTATGTATTTGAACAAACAATCGAAACAAAATACCGATTAAAAGAAGTAAGGAATGAGCAAGACCATCTTATTCAATTTGCCTATAACCTTAAAGGGTTCCTATCTCAAGTAACCGACAGTGTTGGTAGAGTGCTAGAGGTTACTACTAATGAGGCAGGCAGAATGACAGAAGTCGCCCTACGTCACCAGATGAGTCGTGAAGTCTTAGTTCGCTATGTTTACAATAATGGGCAGGATTTAATCGAAATCCAAGATGCATTAGGGCAAAGTACGCATATTAATTATGTTAATCACTTAATGATGCAAAAAATTGACCGTAATAAAAATAGCTTCTTCTGGCGCTATGATGGGCCAACTACAGGTGCTCGAGTCATCAAAACATGGGGAGATGGCAATGTCCTTGCGGGGGAGCTTGCATATCATGATGGCTATAACGAAATTACGAATAGCTTAGGTCATAAGAGTTATTATTATTTTAACGAAGATAACCTGTGTACGAAAATAGTTCACCCAGATGGTAGTGAAATCAGCTATGAATATAATGAGGACTTTGAATTACTCCAAACAGTAGATGAAGATGATCGTGTAACGGTATCTAGCTATGATGAATGGGCAAATCCAGTGACGATTACTCTTGCAGATGGTAGTACCTTATCTTCACAGTACGATGAGAAGGATAGGCTGATTCAGGCAGTAAACGCAGAGGGTGGAAGTCGTCAGTGGATCTATAATGAAGACAGTACATTACAGGTAAATATTTTAGAAGATGGCACAAAGACTGAATTTTCCTATAATGAGCATCGTTTAATTAAAACGGTAACGAATGCGCAAGGCCATGTGGTAAGCTTAGCCTATGATACTGATCTGAACCTGAGTCAAGTGACATTACCAGACGGCACAAGTTCAACATGGGCGTATGACCGTCGAGGAAATTGTACAACAGCGACAAATCCACTAGGGGCCACAGAAAAGTTCCGTTATGATAACTTGAATCGCCTTGTACGAGCAAATCTTTCTGATGATAACGACGTTCAATTAAAGTACAATGCCTATGATGAGGTCGTTTTTGCGAAAGATAACCATACGCAAGTAACCTTTGATTACACCATTCTTGGCAGCTTGGTGTCTCGAGAACAAGGTGGAAAGAAAGTCAAATTCACCTATGACACCGAAGAGCAGCTAAACGCGGTGATCAACGAAAGAGGCGAAGCGTATCAGTTTGAACGCGATACGAAAGGGAATATCATCAAGGAAATCGGTTTTGATGAGATGGAAAGAACGTATGAGCGAAGTCTGGCAGGATTGGTTAAGAGAATTCAACGTCCAGGCGATCGTTGGACAGCGTACCAGCATGACGGTCTAGGGAAAATCATTCGGGCTGATTATTATGATGACACTTGGGAAACGTTTGGCTATGACAAAAATGGTTCATTAATTGAGACTGAGAATGAGCATGTGGCCGTAAAGTTGGAACGAGACCCATCTGGACAAGTAATCAAGGAGTGGCAGAATGATCATTGGATTACGAGTAGCTATGACGAATTAGGAAACCGTTCACAGATTACAAGTAGCTTAGGGGCAAAAATTGATGTCGCTCGTAATGAAATGGGAAATGTGTCGCAAATCACAGCTTCTCGCTCAGAGCAAGAACAATGGACAGCTGCGATGCAGTACAATGAACTTGGTCAAGAGATTGAGAGAATCTTACCAGGGGGTGTCATCAGCAAATGGCAGTATGATGTAACAGGGAGACCAACAAACCACTGGATAAGTAGTCAAAACCGCGATACACGAAGACGCGTGTATAATTGGGACGTCAATCATCGCTTACGGAGCATGGTAAACGAGTTAACGGGTATACGAGTAACCTATGGTTATGATGAATTTAGTAACCTCGTGTGGGCCAATCAAGATAGTCGTCAATTTGACTTCTTACACCGCAGTGTCGATGATGTTGGGAATTTGTATGAAACAAAAGAAAAGACAGATCGTGTCTATGGTGCAGGAAGTAGATTACTTGAAACGAGTGAGGCAACATTCTCTTATGATGATGAAGGAAATCTGATTCAAAAAGTCGAAAAGAATGGTGGTACGTGGAAGTACGAATATAATGGCAATGGAATGATGGCGAAGGTTATCAGACCAGACAATACTGAAGTTACTTTCAAGTATGACTCGCTAGGTAGACGAATAGAGAAGAGTTCTGACGAAAAAACAATACAATTCGTATGGGATGGGAATACTATCCTACATGAGTATTTCTCAAAGGAAAATTCAGATAAATTCGAAAATCTAGTTGAGAGTTCTTCAAAGAATAAATCGGAAGTACCAGATAATCTAGTTACATGGGTGTTTAATGATGGATTCGTACCTTCAGCTAAAATCACGAATGAAGGTAACTACAGTATTATTAGTGACTATCTAGGAACGCCTGTTGAAGCCTATGATGAACAAGGTAAAAAGGTTTGGTCAGCTGAGCTTGATATTTATGGACGAGTGAAGGAATTCACTAGTGAACAGGATTTCATTCCGTTTAGGTATAAGGGGCAGTATGAGGACATGGAGATTGGATTATATTACAACAGATTCCGATACTACTCTCCAAGTGAAGGGATATATATACAACAAGATCCAATTGGGCTTGCTGGTGGGAATCCTACGTTGTATGGATATGTTTATGATCCTCTGACAGAGTTTGATTTAGTTGGATTTAAGCCAACTAAATATGGGGATAGATTGTACTTAAAGGAGTTATTAGATACCTTTGCAAAAAAAGGTGGCGTTTATTTCTTCCCAGAAGGTAATAAAATGTATGTTGGGAAGGCAAAAAATCTTTATAAGAGGTTGTATCAACATCTAAACAAAGGAAAACTAGATCCAGCTGTTTTAGATAAAGTTGGCTTTATCCATGATCCGAATGCCTTAACAGATAAAGATTTATTTAAATTAGAAGATGATATAATAGAGATGTTCGATGATCCTGAATTTAATCCGAATAAAATGGAACTTTCAAATGCTATCAACAGTCCAGGTAAAAAAATAAAATGTACTAAAAAATAGTAATAGAAAAAATAAGAGATCTCAGGAGTGATATAGTGGGAAATCCGGTAAATGTGGAAACAAACTTTGGTAAATATCAAGTATACGTTCAAAGATCGCCTTTAATGGAGCCAAATATAAAGGATAAAATTGAAAATAAAGAATTAGATGGACTTGCTATTCGGGTTAATGATAGGTCCTTATCAGATGTTGGATTTTTAAAGCAACTGCCTAATTTAGAGTATTTAGATTTAGGAAAGAATAACATTAGTGATTTAAGCTCTATTGAAGCTTTAAATGAATTAAAGTATCTAAGCTTTAAGGGAAGTATTGAAGAAAAACTAGATTTATCTACGTTATCAAAACTCCAAGATTTACTTGTTTTATATGATAAAAAGATTCAAAATCTTTTTACTTGTACAAATTTAAAGCGATTAGTTATTCATCACTATAAAAATAAAAACAATAATGCTGAAGAATTTAATGCTTTAAAAAGGCTGGAAATCTTAGAAATATGGTCATCACCTATTCGAAATATCGATGGCTTAAAAGGGTTAAACTCTTTACAAAGAGTTGAATTACGGTATCTACAAAAATTAGAATCAATTAAAGGAATTGAGAATAACTCTTCTATTGAAGAGTTATGGATTCAAAATTGTAAAAAGGTTAATGATTGGGAGGTTATTGGAACGTTACCAAATTTGAAAGTATTAACTATAGAAGCATGTGGAAATATACTATCATTAAATTTTTTAGATAAGCTAGAATCACTAGAATCTATTAGATTAGTTTCAAACACATTTATAGAAGATGGAAAATTGTCATGGTTGATTGATAAGGAAAGTATGAAATATTTTAATACACCAATAGAAAATCACTATGATATTAGCCTTGAAACTCTTTCCAAGTTTAATGATTTTGGGATAAGAGACAATTGACAATTGTTAACTTGTATAGGGATAAAATATAAAAGAAACAGGTCGTATCTAATTAGTTTTTATTTCAACAGATGCTAATACACTATAGCATTTCACCTGAACCGCTTTCTGCAGGGAGTTCTGATGAGGCTTGTGGACTCCAGAATCCGCCACATGTCACTTCTTGAATAAATTCTTACACTGTTGTGTAAATCATCATTCTCTATGAATAAAAGAAAAGAAATGTTACATGTTTTAAACACCACAATATGATTCGTACAAATTAAAACCTTGGTGAATATTGTAAAGATATTTAAACTTACATCAAAAGAGTGGCATAAATCCTGATCGGGTTTTATTGCAACTCTTTTTTAAAAATGAATTTTAGGAAACGATAGATGTATAAATCTAGCACTTGAACAAATAAGTAAGAGCAAAGAATAGTTAAAGAATACCGGTCACAGAAAAGTTCCATTATGATAACTTAAATCGACTTGTACGGGCAAATCTATCAGATGGAAGCGATGTTCAATTAAAGTACGATGCCTATGATGATGTTGTTTTTGCGAAAGATAACCATACGCAGATAGCTTTTGATTACACCATTCTCGGCAGCTTAATGTCTCGAGAACAAGGTGGAAAGAAAGTCAATTTCACCTATGATACAGAAGAGCAGCTAAACGCTGTCATCAATGAAAAAGGCGAAGCGTATCAATTTGAACGGGATACGAAAGGGAACATCATTAAGGAAGTCGGCTTTGATGATATAACTAGAACGTATGAACGAAGTCTGGCAGGATTGGTTCAGAGGATTCAACGTCCAGGCGATCGTTGGACAGCGTATCAACATGACGGTCTAGGGAATATCATTCGAGCTGATTATTATGATGATACCTGGGAAACGTTTGGCTATGACAAAAATGGTTCGTTAATTGAGACTGAAAATGAGCATGTGAAAGTAAAACTGGAGCGAGACCCATCTGGACGAGTGATCAAGGAGTGGCAGAATGACCATTGGATTGCGAGTAGTTATGATGAATTAGGCAGCCGTTCACAGATTACGAGTAACTTAGGTGCAAAAATCGATGTTGTTCGTAATGAAATGGGCAATGTGTCGCAAATCACGGCTTCTCGTTTAGAGCAAAAAAATTGGACCGCATCAATGCAGTACAATGAACTTGGTCAAGAGATTGAGAGAATCTTACCAGGAGATGTCATCAGCAAATGGCAGTATGATGTCGCAGGTAGACCGACACACCATCGAATAAGTAGTCAAAACCGAGATACACGAAGACGCAAGTATAATTGGGATGTCAATCATCGATTACGAAGCATGGTAAACGAATTAACAGGTGTTAAGGTTTCCTATGGATACGATGAATTCAGTAACCTCGTCTGGTCCAATCAAGGCGGTCAATTTGACTTCTTACACCGCAGTGTCGATGATGTTGGGAATTTGTATGAAACGAAAGAAAAGACAGATCGTGTCTATGGTGCCGGAAGCAGATTGCTTGAAACTAGAGAGGCAACATTCTCTTATGATGAAGAAGGAAATCTGGTTCAAAAAGTCGAAAAGAATGGTGATACGTGGAAGTACGAATATAACGGCAATGGCATGATGTCGAAGGTCGTCAAACCAGACAACACAGAAGTTACTTTCAAGTATGACTCGCTAGGTAGACGAATAGAGAAGTGTTCTGACGAGAAAACAATAAGTTTCGTTTGGGATGGGAATACTATCCTACATGAGTATTTCTCGGAGAATAATTCAGATATATTTGAAAATCTAGAGGGATATTCTTCGGATAACAAGTCTGAAATATCAGATAATCTAGTCACATGGGTATTTAACGATGGGTTCGTACCTTCAGCTAAAATTACGAATGAAGGTATTTACAGCATTATTAGTGATTATCTAGGAACGCCTGTTGAAGCCTATGGTGAACAAGGTAATAGGGTTTGGTCAGCTGAGCTTGATATCTACGGTAGAGTGAATGAATTTACAGGTGAGAAAGACTTTATTCCATTCCGTTATCAAGGACAGTATGAAGATGTAGAAATAGGATTGTATTATAACCGATTCCGATATTACTCTCCAAGTGAGGGGATGTATACACAGCCAGACCCGATTGGTTTATCTGGTGGCATTAAACTTTATAACTATGTATATGATCCAAATATTTGGATTGATCCATTTGGATTAGCTAAACAGCGTGGTCCTAAAACAGGTGGAAAAGGTCCTCATAATGAAATGATATATTCATGGGATGATGAAATTGTGGCGGCAAATGGTACCGTAACATCTGGTGGAAGGGGAAAAGAAAGGTTAATTAAAACACCGAATGGGAAAAAAACTGGTCGACGCCCTGATATTGAATGGATTGACGCAGATGGGAATCAAAACTGGGGGAATGTTGGAAAAACAAAAAAAGATGGAAGTCCAATTAAAAGGGAACAAGAAGCTTTAGATGACTTGAATAAGGTTAGACAATCACATGGTGTTAATAGTGATGTGGAGTTTAGGTCATACAATCATCCAGAACATAATTTGAAAAATGTAGGATGTCACTAGTGAGGGTGGTTATTTATGGAAATTGATATGATTGCTGATAGAGACTTTATTGTTAATTTTTTTAATGATTTTATAAAGGAAAATAATTTAATTTACTTTGATGTTATGAATTACAAAAAAAGGGGACTTACATTCGGGAGTAAAATATGCCAAAACGATTATTTAAATAAAGTAATGGGTATATACATTGGAAAGGAACAAAATTTTAGAGAAAAATTCGAGGTGTTAAATGTCCGTAAATATGTCCGTGAAGATTTAGATGATTTTATTTATGTTTTAAACATGTGGGATTTATCGGGTTATAGAAAGATATATAAAACTGTTATGATATGCTCTCCCACAAGAAGTGAATCAGTTAAATCAATGGTGAAGTTGTTGAAAAATCAACTTAAAACCGAATGTAACTCTGGAATGGAAGTGGTTGATTCGAAATATAGTGACTATAATAAAATGTTAAAAAAGTACTACTGGCCAGATGAAGTTTTATCGTATCAAGATAGACTTTATGATCCCCAAGCGATTCAGATAGTCCCTATATGTAATGAAAAAGATAAAGGGTTTTAAAGTAAATAGGAAAGATAATACACCATTCCGAAAGAATGTATAAAATTTTATATTTCAATCCATTTAGTCAGAAGAGATAATGTACTAAAATCGCCCTTTTGTTAAACGCTTGATGAAATACAAATATTATAAAACATATGTAATGAAGACTTTATAAGCTCTTAATTCCACATGTTTTTGGGTTAAGTATGATGAAAGTTATTTATTAAAAAAGAATAGCGAAGATGTCGTAGTTTTTTTACATCAGGGGAACTAATCCATTGATTTCTGTAAATAAAGTATATAATTTGGATGATTTTAATCTATATGCAACTTATGATGATAGGAGGAGAAAAATTTTAAGCTTTTTAAAACAGAATGTATCGGACTATACTTTAATCCTGATTATAATGAGTTATTAGGGATTTATTTATCTAACATTGATGGAGTAAGTTCTTTATTTATTCTTTTTTACAAGACGAAATTCGTATAGTAAATTACTGCAAAATATCAGATATTGAAAGTGTGTTTGAAAGATAAGTTCTAGTTGATAATCTAATAGTTTACGAAAAATTAAATCCTAACAGTGTATGGATGTTATTAAAGGGTAATCAAGAAAATAAAAAGTAGAAAATTCTAGTTTGAGATAGTTAAGTAAGGTAAGAAATAAAAAAATTGGACCGTCTATGTAAATCTTTTACCTACATTAAAAGAGTAGCAAAATCCTTAGTAACTTGGATTATATTGCTACTCTTTGTTATTTAAATCATTATGTTATTTGCTTTTTTCCTTGTACCGAAACAATAAAGGTAGACCATTTCACCAGGGTAGGCGCTATGATGGCCCAACTACAGATGCACGAGTAATCAAAACATGGGGAGATGGCAATGTCCTTGCAGGTGAGCTTTCGTATCACGAGGGCTATAACGAAATTACGAATAGTTTAGGTCATAAGAGTTATTACTATTTCAACGAAGATAACCTGTGTACGAAAATTGTTCATCCAGATGGTAGTGAAGTCAGCTATGAATATAATGGGGACTTTGAATTACTCCAAGAGGTAGATGAAGATGGTCGTGTCACGGCATATAGCTATGATGAATGGGCAAATCCAGTGACGATTACTCTTGCAGATGGCAGTACCTTATCTTCACAGTATGATGAGAAGGATAGATTAATTCAGGTAGTTAACGCAGAGGGCGGAAGTCGTCAGTGGATTTATAACGAAAATGGGACATTACAGGCTAATATTTTAGAAGATAGCAAGAAGACTGAATTTTCCTATAATGAACAATATTTAATTAAAGCGGTGACAAATGCACAAGGCCATATGGTAAGCTTAGTTTATGATGCAGATCTGAACCTGAGTCAAGTGACATTACCAGACGGCACAAGTTCGACATGGGCGTATGACCGTCGTGGTAACTGCACAACAACGACAAATCCACTAGGGGCCACAGAGAAATTCCGTTATGATAGCTTGAATCGCCTTATACGGGCAAATCTTTCAGATGATAACGATGTTCAATTAAAGTACAATGCCTATGATGATGTTGTTTTTGCGAAAGATAACCATACGCAGATAGCCTTTGATTACACCATTCAGATAAAGACTTATTTAAACTAGAAGATGATTTAATAGTGAAATACAAAACAAAGAAATTTAATCCTGATAAAATAGAACTATCGAATAAAATTAACAGCCCTGGAAAAAACATTAAGATAAGTACTAAATGTAAACCTTAAGGGGGAAATCAAATGTATGATATAGTTACTTCAAAGACTGATTTTAAAAATTATAATGTGTTTATCCAAGAATCGAAATCCATAGATAAAGATGTAATAAATTTTTTGAAGGATAATAACGTGAATGGAATATCTTTAGAGATGGAAGAGAAGATTTTACCGAATGTAGATTTTTTAAGTGAAATAACTCAGTTAGAATTCTTAGATTTAGGTAGAAAAAGTTATGGGAATTTGAAAGCCGTCGAAAAGTTAGTGAACTTAGAATATCTCAGTTTAGAAGGAAGCTGTGAAGAAAGCTTAGACTTATCAAAACTAATAAAATTACAAGATTTCTTTGTTTTGTACAACAAAAAAATTGAAAACATTTTTGACTGTGTGAATTTAAAACGTTTAATAATTCATCATTATAAAAAGAAGAATGTTGACGAGTTTGTAAAATTAGAAAAATTAAAAATATTAGGGATTTGGTCGTCACCTATTCAAAATATAGATGGATTAAAGGATTTAAAAGAAATAGAGCAACTGAAATTACGATATCTGTCAAAATTAGAGTCAATTGATGGAATTAAAAACAACTCTTCGGTTAAAGAGTTATGGATTCAAAATTGTAAAAAGGTTAATGATTGGGAGGTTCTCGGAACATTATCAAATTTGAGAGTCTTAACTATAGAAGCATGCGGGAATATACCATCTTTGAAATTTTTAGATAAGTTAGAATTTCTTGAATCTATAAGATTAGTTTCAAATACATTTATAGAAGACGGAAAATTGTCATGGTTGATTGATAAAGAAAGTATGAAATATTTTAATACGCCAATAGAAAATCACTATGATATTAGCCTTGAAACCCTCAGTAAATTTAATACTTTTGGGGTAAGAAACAATTTACAATTTTTAACTTGTGTAGAGAAAAAGTATAAAAGAAACAGAAGTATCTAAATAGTTTGGTTTTTCGATGATACTAATACGCTATTGCCTTTTATTCTGGGTTGTAATTTAAGTTCTTACACTGTTGTGTAAATCATCATTCTCTATGAATAAAAGAAAAGAAATGTTACATGTTTTAAACACCACAATATGATTCGTACAAATTAAAACCTTGGTGAATATTGTAAAGATATTTATACTTACATCAAAAGAGTGGCATAAATCCTGATCGGGTTTTATTGCAACTCTTTTTTTAAAATGAATTTTAGGAAACGATAGATGTATAAATCTAGCACTTGAACAAATAAGTAAGAGCAAAGAATAGTTAAAGAATACCGGCCACAGAGAAGTTCCGTTATGATAACTTGAATCGGCTAATACGGGCAAATCTTTCGGATGGTAACGATGTTCAATTAAAGTACAATGCCTATGATGATGTCATTTTCGCGAAAGATAACCATACACAAGTATCCTTTGATTACACAATTCTCGGTAGCTTGAAGGCTCGAGAACAAGGTGGGAAGAAAATTAAATTCGCCTATGATACAGAGGAGCAGTTAAACGCTGTCATTAATGAAAAAGGCGAAGCATATCAGTTTGAACGTGATACGAAAGGGGATATCATCAAGGAAATCGGCTTTGATAAGCTTACAAGAACGTATGAACGAAGTCTGGCAGGATTGGTTCAGAGAATTCAACGAGCAGGCGAACGTTGGACAGCATATCAACATGACAATTTAGGGAATGTCATTCGAGCTGATTATTATGATGATACCTGGGAAACATATTGCTATGACAAAAATGGTTCCTTAATTGAGACTGAAAATGAGCATGTGAAAGTAAAACTGGAGAGAGACCCATCTGGACAAGTGATCAAGGAGTGGCAGAATGACCATTGGATTGTGAGTAGTTATGATGAATTAGGCAGCCGTTCACAAATTACGAGTAGCTTAGGTGCAAAAATCGATGTTGTCCGTAATGAAATGGGCAATGTGTCACAAATCACAGCTTCTCGCTCAGAGCAAGAAAATTGGACAGCATCCATGCAGTACAATGAACTCGGCCAAGAGATTGAGAGAATCTTACCAGGAGATGTAATCAGTAAATGGCAGTATGATGTGACAGGTAGACCGACACACCATCGAATAAATAGTCAAAACCGTGATATACGAAGACGCGTATATAATTGGGATGTCAATCATCGCTTACGAAGCATGGTGAACGAGTTAACAGGTGTAAAAGTTACTTATGGTTATGATGAATTTAGTAACCTCGTGTGGGCAAATCAAGACAGTCGTCAATTTGATTTCTTATATCGCAGTGTCGATGATGTCGGAAATTTATATGAAACAAAAGAAAAGACTGATCGTATCTATGGCGCCGGAAGTAGATTGCTTGAAACGAGAGAAGCTACATTCTCTTATGATGATGAAGGGAATCTCATTCAGAAGGTTGAAAAGAATGGTGATACGTGGAAGTACGAATATAACGGTAATGGGATGATGTCAAAAGTCATCAGACCAGACAACACAGAAGTTACTTTCAAGTATGATTCGCTAGGTAGACGGATCGAGAAGAGTTCAGACGACAAAACTATGAGATTCGTATGGGATGGAAATACTATATTACATGAGTTTTTATCAGAGAATGATTCAGCTGAACTAGAAAATGATAATCTAATCACATGGATATTTAACGATGGGTTCGTACCTTCAGCTAAAATCACGAGTGAAGGTAATTATAGTATTATTAGTGACTATCTAGGAACGCCTGTTGAAGCCTATGATGGAGAGGGTAATAGGGTTTGGTCAGCAGAGCTTGATATTTATGGACGAGTGAAAGAATTCACAGGGACGAAAGACTTTATTCCATTCCGTTATCAAGGGCAGTATGAAGATGTAGAAATAGGATTTTATTATAATCGATTCCGATACTATGATCCTGAACAAGGGAACTATACTCAACCGGATCCGATTGGTCTTGAAGGTAAGAATCCAACTTTGTATGGATATGTCCAAGATACGAATAAGAATATAGATAAATTTGGTTTATATTCAGATTTATTAGAAACAGGTATGGGACATCATTTGATGCCGAGATCAATAGCTAAGGCTTTAGGTATTACAGAATTAAGCCAAATAACTTCGATTGCATGGTATCCAGATAAAGGAGCTGGAACAGCAGATCTTCACAAAAAATTGCATAGAGAACTTATAGAAGAAGGAATACCTTATCACGGTTCAAAATTTACTGGAACAGTAGATGAATTTTTTGAAAAAGCTGCTAAAGCATACCAAGATATTGACGTTAAAGGTTATTTGAAAATCCCTTACACTGATAATAGGTTATTCGAAAATTTAACCCCTGCAGAAGCATTAGATAAAATAAAAGAATTACATTCAAATGGGAAAATTCCTTGTAAATAGAAGAATAGGAGATGTTATTATGGATAGAATTTTAACTGTCTCAAGTTACGGTATTTGTTTATTTTCATTAGACGTATTAGAAGATTTTTTAAAAAAAGAAAAAGTTAGGTCAAAAAAACTTTTAAAGAACTTTCAGGATAATCATAATCGATATTTAACTTTACTTACTGAAGGTATTTGGATTCCTTTTTTACCAATAGACTCTATAAAATATGTAATCAAGCTTGATAACTATAATCAATCATTTGACGATGAATGGGAGGAAAAATTAGTATATCATGACTTCAATATTGAAGTTAAAGATACATTATGGATTGCTAGTATTGGTTTATTTTATGAATTCGATAAAAATAAATTTATAGGAAATAATGAAGTATCATATCAAACATTAGATGGAATTACATTAAATTCCGGATTTGGGTATAATGTGTCTTCTGGTAAATATTCGGTATCTATAAAGGGCTATGCACGTAAGAATAAATTAGATTATCCTAATGCGAATTATGGTTTTTTGTTTTCTCTTGTTAAAGTAAATGAATTTGAAGGTTTTAATGATCCACGTGAAGATGAAAGATACAACTTTAATGTGGCAGATATGGATTAAAAATTAGATTAGATAATATTCTAAAAAACTGATAAAACATATTTTTCTAAAGGTTTCAACGTCAATAGAATTACCATAGATAAGAAAATACTATAGGGGATCTATTCTGTAACAGATCTTTAGTGTATTAAAAGATTTGAAGTTAAATTAAAAAGGGCAATAAATCCATTTAAAAGGATTTTATTGCCCTTTTGATCTTTATATCTAACTAAAGCTAGCTTATGATGCTGATCGAAACCTGAATCAAGTGACATTACCAGACGGGACAAGTTCGACATAGGAGTATGACCATCGTGGGAATTGCACAAAAACGACAAATCCTCTAGGGGCCACAGAGAAATTCCGTTATGATAAATTGAATCACCTTGTACGTGCAAATTCATCAGATGGTAACGATGTTCAATTGAAGTACAATGCCTATGATGATGTCGTGTTTGCGAAAGATAATCATACACAAGTAGCCTTTGATTACACCATTCTTGGCAGTGTAATATCTCGAGAACAAGGTGGGAAGAAAGTTAAATTCACCTATGATACAGAAGAGCAGTTAACCGCTGTTATCAACGAAAAAGGCGAAGCGTATCAGTTTGAACGTGATACGAAAGGCAATATCATTAAGGAAGTCGGCTTTGATGAGATGGAAAGAACGTATGAACGAAGTCTGGCTGGATTGGTTCAGAGAATTCAACGTCCAGGTGATCGTTGGACAGCGTATCAACATGATGATCTAGGGAATATCATTCGAGCTGATTATTATGATGATACATGGGAAACGTTTGGCTATGACAAAAATGGTTCGTTAATTGAGTCTGAAAATGAGCATGTGAGTGTAAAGCTAGAGCGAGACCCATCTGGACAAGTGATCAAGGAGTGGCAGAATGACCATTGGATTGCGAGTAGCTATGATGAATTAGGCAGCCGTTCACAGATTACGAGTAGCCTAGGTGCAAAAATCGATGTCGCTCGTAATAAAATGGGCAATGTGTCACAAATCACAGCCTCTCGCTCAGAGCAAGAACAATGGACAGCATCCATGCAGTACAATGAACTTGGTCAAGAAATTGAGAGAATCTTACCAGGGGATGTCATCAGCAAATGGCAGTATGATACTACAGGTAGACCGACGCACCATAGAATAAATAGTCAAAACCGTGATACACGAAGACGAGCGTATAATTGGGATGTAAATCATCGATTACGAAGCATGGTAAACGAGTTAACCGGTGTAAAAGTTACCTATGGTTACGATGAATTCAGTAACCTCGTCTGGTCCAATCAAGGCGGTCAATTTGACTTCTTACACCGCAGTGTCGACGATGTCGGGAATTTGTATGAAACGAAAGAAAAGACAGATCGTGTCTATGGCGCAGGCAGCAGATTGCTTGAAACGAAAGAGGCTACCTTCTCTTATGATGATGAAGGGAATCTGGTTGAGAAGGTTGAGAAGAATGGTGATACGTGGAAGTACGAATACGATGGCAGTGGTATGATGTCGAGAGTCACACGACCAGATAAGATGGAAGTTACTTTTAAATATGATACTTTAGGTAGGCGTATTGAGAAGAGTTTTGATGGGAAAACTACTTATTTTATTTGGGATGGCAATACGACTTTGCATGAATGGGTTGAAGATGGTGGCTGTACTTGTGAATTATGTACTTTGAATACGTCTACTAATAATGAAACTCACCATTCAGATGATGTTTCCAAAAATTTGGTAACTTGGATATTTGACCCTGGAACATTTAGACCCTCAGCTAAACTTACGAATGAAGGCAAGTTTAGTATTATAACGGACTATCTTGGCACACCAGTTGAGGCGTATGATTCGAAAGGAAATAGAGTATGGTCAAGTGAGTTAGACATTTTTGGACGTGTTAGAGAATTTACAAGTAAGAAAGATTTTATACCGTTCCGTTATCAAGGACAGTACGAGGATGTAGAAACTGGTCTTTACTACAACCGATTCAGATACTACTCGCCAATCGAAGGGATATATACACAGATAGATCCTATTGGGCTTGCTGGAAATAATCCAACACTGTATGGGTATGTAAATGATCCTAATGCTTGGCTAGATATACTTGGGCTTTCATGTACAAAAGAGCTTAAGAAAAATATGAATAGAGCTAACAAAGAGCTGGGCAAAACAGAAGGATATATGAAAAGGGCTTGGCGTAAGGAGAAAGGCTCTGCTGCGCATCATATTGTAGCTGGTGATGATCTAAGGGCGCAACCTGCAAGGGATATCTTAGCTCATTATAAAATCGATATAAATTCAGCTGATAATGGTATTTATTTGAAACACATAGACCCTAATAGTAAACAACCAGGCGCATATCATAGGGTGATTCATACAAATATATATTATGAAGATGTAAACAAACGAATAATCAATGCAAGTAAAGCAGGAGGAAAATCCGCCGTAGAAAAAGAATTAGAGAGAATTAGGAATGAACTATTATTTGACAAGAAGGTGTATTAGCTGTGAATATTTATGAAATTAAAAGTGACTATGAGGTTTTTAAGTTTTTTGTATTTAAACCAGGAAGTACGTCTAACTATTTAAACTTTGAAGGTCAAAACTTAGGGGATAATTGGATTCCTTTAGAGTTAGAAATTTTCGAAGAAAAAGGAAAGAAAAAGGATAAACGATTGGAAGATTTTGATGCTTCATGCTATTTTGATGGTATCTTAATCGTGAATAATGACCTTAAAAGGATTTTTGAATCTAATTATAGTGAAGAAATAGAAGTTTTGCCAGTTAATACAGATAGAGGCCCGTATTATTTTATAAATGTAACTAATAAAATTATATCGATAAAAAATGTAGATAAAATGTCTTCAGACGAAATAATGGAAATGGTAAGAAATAATAGGTACGTATTTGATCTTCCAATCGTAAAAAAACAAGCGATATTTAGAGATAGTAAAATGTCAGCGAGCTATTTTGTTACAGATTCTTTTATTGATTTAATGAATAATAATCAAATCAAAGGATTACGATATGAAAAAGTTGGACATGCAGAATAGTGTGAAAAGCAATATTTTCACATGTGAAACGAAAATATATGTAAAACAAAGGGTACTACTCAATTGTCTCTGGAATTTTAGGTACATTCGAGCTGGAAATATCATATGTTGTTCCTAACAATCAGTTTAATGATACGTTTCCAGAAACGATCATTGCGCTACTTATTGAAGTGCAGGACACAAAAAAATGCTGTTTGTTTAAAAAACATTGAGCTCAAACTTTGATAAAATTAGTCTAGGGAAAATAGGTTTAAAGCTGTAGGCTCTAGCGGAAAAAAGATAGGGAATGAATATAGAAAATTATTTTCGTTTATGCAAAAAATCCTAGAAAATGCTTTTGTAAATAATTTGGCATAGTCATGAATTGTATCATAAAGAACTGGTCAAATTTTTTATATACCGAAAACGTATGTAATGAAGATGCTCCTAAGCTCTTCATTACATACGATTTTTTTGTTAGAAATGAAATTTACTTCTCTTGTGCATATACTGAATACCGTTATTCGAAACCTGAAACCAGTGTTTTGTTACATGGTAAAATCATGGGGGATAGTTGGACAGCGTATCAGGTCTAGGAAATATCATTTGGACTGATTATTACGATGACACTTGGGAAACGTTTGGCTATGACAAAAATGGTTCTTTAATTGAAACCGAAAATGAGCATGTGAAAGTAAAGCTGGAGCGAGACCCATCTGGACAAATGATCAAGGAGTGGCAGAATGATCATTGGATTACGAGTAGCTATGATGAATTAGGTAACCGTTCCCAGATTACGAGTAGCTTAGGTGCAAAAATCGACGTCGCTCGTAATGAAATGGAGAATGTGTCACAAATCACAGCTTCTCACTCAGAGCAAGAACATTGGACAGCATCCATGCAGTACAATGAACTCGGTCAAGAGATTGAAAGAATCTTACCAGGAGATGTCATCAGCAAATGGCAGTATGATGTAGCAGGTAGACCGACACACCATCGAATAAATAGTCAAAACCGCGATACACGAAGACGCACGTATAATTGGGATGTCAATCATCGCTTACGAAGCATGGTAAACGAGTTAACGGGTGTAAAGGTTACCTATGGTTACGATGAATTCAGTAACCTCAAAGGAGATTTTATGAGTATAAATAAGTTGATTGAAAATTTTGAGTGTCCATTAATTAATGCTTTTTTCTTTTCTAATGAAGATATACTAGTTTTAGATAATAACAACGAATGGATAAGAGTGTTATGCAAATCGACAATTGAAAGTTTTTTCAAGTACAATGATGGAGATTCCGTATGTCATTTTGATATATTGAAAAAGTATGAAACAGATGATTTTACTGTAAGCATTGGAGAAGGTAGTTTTGGAGGAGACGGTATTGTTCAATTGAATGATAAAACAGGAAAATTAATTTGGTTCTTATTTTTAGATAATAGTAATCCTTTTATAAAAGCAGAATTAGAAAATGATTCTATTCAAGTAACAAGTACAAAGGGTATTAAAATTAAAATTCCAATACGTAACCCTGAAAAAATCTCCATTGTAAAATAAATTGATATGCAATACCCTAGTTGTCGACTTTAATTCTAACTATCTAGGTGTTACAAGCTTGCCTATGACAGTCAAGGCAAGCTTGTATGGTCAATGGAGCTGGATATGTAAAAGGTTAGAGAACTAACCGGAGAGCAGGATTTATTCCATTTAGATTCCTGGGTCAATACCATGATTTGGAAACGGGATTATACTATAATCGCTTTCGCTATTATGACCTAGAAATGGGTATGTACACCCAACAAGACCCGATTGGATTAGCTAGCAATAATCCTACTTTGTACGGGTATGGTCGAGTATATCCTTGATAACATCATGATTCATACCATGTTTATCCATATGCCTGTTGAATCTGGATTCTTTCAGGTCACCCGTAAAGTTTTTTCTGAATTTTTCTAGTCTTTTTGCACCTTTACATTCACTTAATCCGAATGGATCACAATCCAGATAATATTTTTTATCATAAGAACAATAATCATTTACTATTCTATAAAGATGGAGATGTTGTAGTAGTTAGCGGAAAGGACTCTGGCATAATAACTGCTTATGGCAAGTCTGATGCTGCCGGAGTGTATAAAGACATTAAGTCTATAACTGATAAGCCCGCAATTACTCAAATAGAATGAAACTATGAATAATATAACAAAAATAGTTAATGGTGGTTACTACTGTATAGAGTGGGGAGAATCAGTTTATGCTTCTGATGAAATACAAGATTATTGGGAAGCAGATAGATTCGGAAATGTTTGTAAACTAAACATTCAGCTACTCTATAATTCAGGTTCTAAAATTCTGCAAAATGAACCTAAAGTACTAAAAGTATTAGGTGAAAAACAAAAAGAAAAGATAGAATTAAATTTTCAAGTTTTTTTGGATAAAAACAAAAAACTTGATAATGTACGTCAATTTCTATATAAGGATACTATTATTTTTACATATTCTATTGAAAATGAACTTTATTTAGCTGAAAGTTATATTTTCAGGGAATTAACAGAAGATGTATTTATAGTTTTTGATGAACAAATGACTTTAAAATATTTGATTCTTGAAAAAACATCAACATTTAATTACCAAAACATAAACAACGATCTATACAATTTAGAAGCAGAAACAAAATATGATTTCATTAAATTATATTTTAAAATTTACACTTACAATCAGAATGATGTAGTTGAAATACAAAATTTAATAGATGAGATAATAAGTTTTAAAAAAAATACAGAAAATCTTGATTTAGGAATCAGCGTTTTCTTAAATGAAGAAATAACCTATTTAAAAGATGAATTAGTTGATTCAGAGGAATTGTAAAATATTAAATGATACAAAAGAGAAGTATAGAGATATTAGTTAGAAGAACTAGATTGACTGTAAGAGGCTAGAAAATGGTTACAAGATAATAAGTAAACATTTTTAACTTGGAAGAAAGTGGGTTTTGTTGTACAACCAACAATTATGTATAGGGTTAGTAGAGATGAGCAATTGAAGTAAGAGCAAAATAACTTTTTGGATATATTAATTATAACCTTGATTGGCTAACCACCTTTCAAGGTTTTTTGTTATGGTTAAAACAATACGACTTTAGGAAGACAACCCATATTTACAATGGAAAAGCGGGGAATTAGGTATTCATTATAACAAACATGTAGTAAAACAAGTGGAACTTGGTGATATCTCTAAGAATGAGTATCATGATCTTATGGAGCAATTTCTAGCAGATGAATCTCCGGGTAACCAGCTAAAGTTGATCTAGCTACTAATCGAGTACTTGCGGGACATGCTAAAGATGGAAAGATTCTTTCGTTTTATAAAGCACTTCCTGAATTCGTTGTAGAGGATCCTTTTACAGATGCAGTTAATTACGCGCTTGAAAAAACAAAACTATCAAAGTCAGAGGTTAAGTAAAAATGTTAATATTTAGTAGGAAACATGCGTTAACAAGTTACGCGATATACAAAATCTCTTCTTTACCCAAAAACGAAATCGATAATATCCTTTGTTCCGATTATTTGGATGAGGAAGGTGAAACAAAAGAATATGATAGTGTTTACTCTCCAAATGTTCAAAACTTTTTAGTTGACCATTTTACTACTATCATTCTTGTTGGAATTTCAAATAACTTTTTAAAAAAATTTCTTGAAGATTGTTTTAAAGACGATGTAAATATAATTGGAGATGAGGAAGTTTTATATAAATGTCCATGCTGTGGGTATCTTACTCTTTCAACTCTAGGCGAATATAAAGTGTGCCGCGTCTGTATGTGGGAGGATGATGGTGGATCGGAAAATGATATCGAGCGTATTAGTTCTGTAAATCATTCTTCAATTAAAGACTATAGAGATAAGCACCGAATGCTTCTTGAGCCAGAAAATATCCCGTATAAAAAAGGTGACTAAATCAATTGTATTTGTATTATAGAGAACGCTCGACTTTCGATCGTCAAAAGCGAGAACTATATTTGTAGTTTGTGGTTATTTTTGCTTTTTAGTCTAAAGGGAGGTTTCGATAAAGGTGAAGACAAAATACCTAGATATTGTATTACTAGAAGATTTACCTTTTGTAGATTTAGTAAAAAAAATAGAAAAAGTTTTTAACGTTTCATTACCCTATGAAAATAAAAAAGGACGATATATAGCAGAAGGCCAAAAAGGCAGATATAAAATAGAACTTATTGATAGATTTGATGATCTTAGTGAATTTTTGTGTGATGAGCATCATGTACTTTCTCTTAGTATACATTTTGAAGAAGAGTTTAATTACATTGTGATAGAAAATGAAATAAAGAAGCTATTAAAAAATTATGATATTAAATGGAAATTCGGAATTTGGAAAGATCCAAGTGAACCAATAGATAAGAATAGAAGGGAAATATTCCCTTGAAAATAGGCTTTTACTTAAATATTTTTTCAATTTAGGTGATTAAAAAAGGATTTTCAATTAAGTTCAAAAAAGGAGCATTAATTATGAAAGAAGCTAAAGACTTTTTATTTTTCTGGGGAAAGCAAGATGTATTTTCTAACTTTTATTACTCACCATTTAAGCATCAAGGACAACTTTTTAAATGGAGTGAACAAGCTACTAATGAACTTCCTGATGTAGAAGTAACCTATAGCGTTGAGTATGGGAGATAAGGCTTTAAGGGATCGAGGAAATGCTGAATTAAAAAGTTATAGGAGAAGTGAAAGTGTGGATATTGATATTCGTGAGATTTGTGACTACTATGACTCTGAAATAAGAAACTATGATTACAATGAATTAGTAAGACTTGGTGTAAGTCATGATAATGCTGAGTTTATGGTCAGTATCGGAGTGCCAGAGGAATATAATGATTTTATGTTCTATGGATCAGATACTTTTCAAAAAACATTAATTGAAGGCGTACAGTATATTAAAATTGGTCATTTTGCAAGTTTCGGTATGCGTAACTCATATGGATTGTATTTTAAAGAAAGTAGCAGTGAATTTTTTACTACTTCATCCCTTCATGAACCTCATTTATATATGATAAATAAAGATTTGAGGACATTTTTTTTGTTCCATTTAATAAAAAATGAATTGGTAATGAAAATGAAACAAGAAAATGAATATAGTACACAAAAATATACACATGAACTTCAACAGATGTTTGACCAAATTGATCCTTTAGCAATGAAAGACGTTGAAGGATTCTGGTCACATTTGATAGAAGACTATGAAACAGATTTGTAGAAAACAATAAGAACTATATTTATCCATTTGTTGCAACTATTCTTGAAATGGTTTTATAGTAGAACGAACAACGCCACAATGCGAGCTAACCGTCGTGTTGTGGTTTTTTCATTCTATGGACTAGCGGGTGGCTCTTAAAAGCTCTCTACTCATTGCCGAATGAAAATTTCGTCTTTATGGTGTACGCACATCAATGCTTACAAAAGGAACTACTTCTAAAACACCTAGTGGTAGTCAATCAAAACCAACACCAACACCAACACCAACACCAACACCAACACCAACACCAGATTCAAAACCAGTACAAAATCCAATACAAGTCAAAATCAAAATAAAGATCCTAAAGAACGAGACGAGACTAAGGGGACGTGTAAGTTCCAAAGGTTAAACTTACTGAACCTTCTCTACCAAAAGGCAGTAAACCTAAAGGGAGCTATGGTGAAGGAGATCCCCACGGAATAAAGAAACAAAATGAAACAGCCGATTTCTTGGCTGATAATGGTTATAACGTTGAAATGTTGGATGAAATTGACGGTGAGAACGGTTATGGCATTATAGAAGGATCGAATCCAGATTTTCTAATCGAAGGGAATGTATTTAAACAGAAACAATATTAAGAAAAGCAAATCCTAATGGTGATTTAAAAAGGTTGGAAGAATTATTGATAGTGAAGGATGGCTCAATTACAAGATTATTTGGGGGGGAGAAGTGAGATGGACTGTGCATTATTTTTAGTTTCTAATATAGATCATAAAGCATTAAAGAGAACAATTTATAGTATAGTAAACGAGACAGTTACAGAGAACGTAACTTATTATGAAAATTCTTCTCGGCTTAGCTGTAAGTACTTCACAATGGATATTGAAACAGAAGATATTACTAGCATTGATTTTCTAAGATAAGAGTATAAAATGGAAATTGATACGGAAGTAGGGATACAATTATTTGGGAAAACATTTGAGGAAGGGTTAGAGGTTTTATTTCAAATTTTCGGTGAAATTTTGATCGCTTTTAATCCTGATATGGTCTTTATCGAAAATGGCTCAGATCAATTATTTAGAAAAGAGAATCACACTGTGATTATAAATTCAGACTTGGATCAGTATCAGAAAAAGTATCTTTCAAGCAAGTTAATTAATCACCTCAAAACTCCTTTTATTTACAAACAGTTGTAGATACTAAAAAGGTACGATTGCATAAGTTTATGTAATATTACTTACAGTCTTATTAATAATGCCGCAACGAAAGCAATTTGCCCATGTTGCGGCTTCTTTTATATCCGTTGTTTAAATCAAAATTAAGGCAAAAACTATTCGAATGACAGAATATTACAGGGGGGGATTGCTAGGGTATATGTTTAGGGAGGAAACTAGACTAGGAACATATGATAAAAATTTAAACAGGATTGGTGATTAATATTAATTATTTTTGGCAAATTTCTAAGTATAAAGATGACGAACATCCATTAAATTCACAAGGTGGAAACCCTATCTGGACATCTGTTTCTGATATAGGAAAAAAATACAATGGGATAATATTTACAGTAATTGAATATTTAACTACAGAAGACTTGTTTATTAAAGCTATTCAGGTTTTTATGACCAATTCAACTTCTCTTAAATTAATTGTTAAACAACTTGAAAAACCGCTAGGCTTGGAAGCGATTGAAGATAGTATCGAAAAAAAGGGATTTTCCTTGGAAGAATCCAAAGAAATGCTTAATTTTTTTCAAAAGGCTGAACAAGGGATGAGTATAAGTTTTAATGAAGTAGAACTTATTACTCGCTTGGCTTTAAGGGAGTATGTTTGGGTGCAATTAGAATCAGAAACAATGTTTGTGAGATTTGATTATGATTATTATGTTGATATTGGTAGTACAGAAAAATGTGATGAGGCTGTAAAACAAGTGTGTGAAATGAACCTGTCAGTTAATCTATGGGACAAACCTTATCCTTTTAGTAGTTCTATTTAAGTAACAGTACCTTGATTGGCTATATGAAGTGTACCCTTTGTAAAGGACATTTTGAAAAAAAGCTAGGCAAACTTTAAACTGTACCCTGTCGAGTAGACACTTAAAAAAAGTCTCTCGATAAGGTACAGTTTAATATTGATGCAGTTTTAATAAATGCTGATTAATATGTCATGACCCCGGGTAAGGCTTTGTTCATAAAAATCGATTAACTGATCGAGTTCCGCTATAAGTTCTGCGAAAAGTTCCTCAGCTTCATCGTCTGCCCAAATATCCGGATAAATCTGTTTCGCTCTAAAATCGGCTGGCTTGAATTGTTGCTGCAAGACGGTCCTATCCATAGAATGAAGAGCTTCTAAAATGCGGGGAAGCTCTTCAGAGCCAATGACGCTGACGAACTCTTCAGTATCCAGCACGTGGACTCCGACAATGGCCTCGCTTAATGGGTGGTCCTCAATCGGCTGCGAGGCAGAGATCCCTGTTAGCAAACAATGCAATCCGTCCCATAATTTATCCATTTCATATACGGGACAGCGTAGTTTTTCCATAAGCTCCTCAATCTTCTCAACGATATGGGAATTGTCTAACTGGGCAATTTCATCCGCTAAAGCATCGTTTAATGATAAGTAACAAGCCATGATTCCCATCGTGTATCCGCTCCTTTATTTTCTATCATTTTATTCATAAACCAAAACGGCAAACCTCTTCCATGTTGTGGGCGTCTGATCCGCTTTATGCCTATATTGACGATGTAACCCGCCAATTTCGCGGTTTCCTTAGTCGATCATACTATTCTCAACATCAAGTAAAAGGGAAACGCGTAAAAATTTGTTCCCCAATGCTAGCTATTCAGCATCGATGGAAACGTATTGTTTTTCTATATCAGATTACCATATTTTAGGTAAGTTTGATAGTTTTCAAGGCACACTTTACGGTAAAACAAGCTGCAACCATTGATACATCTGGCCACTCTCCCTATAAACATCTAATATTTTCTTGTTATGATAATGTTTTGGGAGTTGTTTATAATGACTATATGTTTGTTTTCCTAGAAAACTAAATGACCATTTTAAAAGAAGGACAGTGTATGTCGATGTACTGCCAAACACTTTCTTTCTTTGGAAAAAGAACTACTAGTGATTGATTCGGCAACAATTACATAGGCAAGAATCTTGGGCACTTTATCATGGCGAACGTTAAGGGGCGTTAGGTATGACAACTGATATCAGAGAAATTATCGTTCAATTAGAGTCGCACCGTCTTTGGATCGAAACTATTGGCGAACAAGGAGAAAAACTGGGTATAGATGAGTTTGATTTGCGAAATATGGATTTGTCCCAGTATCCACTAGACCAAGCGTATATAACTGCTTGTACCTTTGATGGCATGGATCTAAATTACAAGGATATTTCGTCATCTTTACTATGTTCATCAACTTTTATATCTGCAAATTTAGAAGGAGCAGATTTTTGTAAATCTAATGTCTCATATGTAGACTTCACAAATGCCAATATTAAAGTTGCTAGATTTGCTGATAGTGAATGTATCGAAACAGTGTTTGTTAAAGCTGATTTATCAGACGCTAATTTAGTAGCTGGACTTTTTGACGAGACGGATTTTCGTAATGCAGTTTTATTAAATGCTAATATACGATTAGCAACGTTTGAAAGAGTATTGTTAAATGGGGCTATTTTAACTGGAATTCATGGGATAGAAGAGGCTTTTATAAGAAGTATTAATATTGGAACTCCAGAAAAGCCAATAATTTTAACGAGTGAAGAAGCAAAGAAATGGTTACAAAATAACAGTTTGAACCATGAGTAGAATTTAAGGAATGCACTCAGAACACTTAAAAAAACTTACAATCACGCTTGATAAACTTTCAAAGGCTAATCCTACTTGAACTATGAGTTAGGAAAAAGCCTTTTTTGCATACAAAGAAAGCTTTAACAAAAGGCAGCGAATCAGCTGTAAATTCATCGAAAAGTACAAAATTAACTTAAAACAAACAAAACAAAAAACAAAGGATAAAAAATCGACACTGTTAATGTTAGACAAGCTATATCAACCGTAGCTGATTCATTCCAGGCGTCGGAAATGCCAAAGCAACTTTTGAAGCTGCCTTTGGATTCGATCCAATTGCAATGAATAAATTGAGTGCAGTGATCGAGGAATTGCAGTAGCAGCAGGTATCTTTGGTGGTGGTATTGCTAAAGTAGCGGAGAAGGAGGGGAATTTACTTATAATTTACTCTCTAAAAGCAAGAACAAAGACTCTATGAAAAAGGTGGGTAATAATCCTGATATTCATCTAAGTTTAGATGGTACAATCAGAGTAATGTCTAGAGATGGAAAGACTTCGTTTGATACTAATTGGCCTATAAAAGATTTTCTACCGTAAGAAAGGTGATAGCTATGTCATTTGAATTAAATATATTAGTGGTTAATCAAAATAAACCATTACCAATTCCATTTCCCTCTTTTATAGAAGTAATAAATGAAGTGGACGATAAAATGGTTTTAAGATTGAATTGTACATGGAAATTTATGAGTCAAACAAAAGGGATTTGGTACTCATTAGTTAAAGAAGATGATGGGATTAAAAATGCATTTTTACTTTGTACTTCAGATTTTGAAATAGAGTCAGAAAAATTACCTATTCCTTTTTGGATTGACGATGAGGATGTTATTTATAACTTAACTCCATTAGTTATTCATAAAGAATATTTGGAAGAGTTTGAAGCAATATTAGAATTTTTAATTAAACAATCTCCAACTAATACCTTAATGCTCTTAGCTAGATATCAAGGTGCTGATTATGAGATTATTCAAGGAACTATATCACGTAGTAATTTTATTCACCATTTAAAAAATAAAAAAATATTGTTTAATGTATGCTATATAATCACTAATGATTAATTGAAAGTTATCCTTTAATAACCTTAATTGGCAATATGCCTTTCAAGTTTTAAAGGGGGTGGGCAATTGAATCTGTAAATGCATATGTTAAAGAGGATGCTGTTGTTTTAGTAAATGTACAATCAAATGAAATTTTTACGTTCTTAAATAAAAGAGGAGACCGACTATCGAGTAAATTACTAGAGGAATTAGATTTACTGAGGTGATGGAAGTGAATAATTATATAAAATCTTTTACGAAAAAAATGGATAAATTACTATGGAGAGAGGAATTTACAAATATAATCTATTTACATGATAAGGAAGACAATGAACGTTTAGACCAAGTTATTTTTTTAAAAAAGAATAACGAAGATGTCGTAGGTTTTTACATCAGAGGAAATAATCCATTGATTTCTGTAAATAAAGTATATAGTTTGGATGATTTTAATCTATATGCAACTTATGATGAATTAATTGAATATGAAGAGAAAAATTTTAAGCTTTTTAAAACAGAATGTATCAGACTATACTTTAATCCTGATTATAATGAGTTATTAGGAATTTATTTATCTGATATTGATGGATTCCGTTCGCTAATCATTCTTTTTTTACAAGATGAAATTCAAATAGTAAATGACTGCAAAATATCAGATATAGATACTGTGTTTGAAAAATTTTCTCTTCAAGTTTCAGTTGGTAACCTGATAGTATACGAAAAAATAAATCCTAACAGTGTCTGGATGTTATTATAGGATAATCAAGAAAATTCTAGTTTGAGATAGCTTAGTAAGGTAAGAAATAAAATAAAATCAGTGTCGGTCCTTGTGAATTTTTACCAACTTTAAAGAGTAGCAAAATCCTTTAGAAATTGGATTATATTGCTACTCTTTGTTATTTAAATCGTTATGTGATGGATTTTTTTCCTTAATTTGAAGTAGGGGTAATCACGGGTCTCTGGGGAGAAGGTTCATCACGATCATCGAAGCAATAAAGCTAGAAAGCCTTTAAAAAGGTGAAGAGAAAAATTAACAAATGTATAAATATTGTCAAGAGGCAATGGATAACGGTATTGAATATTTAACTAGAGATGGGCAACAGGTAATACAAGGCACCACATCGAATGGATTAAATTTTGAAGGATGGAAAAATAAAACTACAAGTGAAATAGAAAGCGTATATCCAGTATTAGAACGGATAAATTATGGTAATTAGGAGGGTTTTCATGTTAATAGACAGACAGCCAGTCATTCAAGATTTTTTTTCTTTTTTGAAGAGTGATTTACTCAATGTACTAGAGTGTATATCCAATGGAGAGCCGTGGCAAGATCATATGATGGGATATGAACTTCCAGAGCATTCTGAGGAGATTGAATTTAAAGAAGGCATAATGATATTTAGTAACACTGCATCATATAACGAAATCATTATGAACAGTTCAGATTTCTATGGTTGTTTGAAAGAAACGTGTATGGAATTTGTTGGTGAAAATCCGGAACAGAAAGACCGAGTGCATTTACTTTTGGACAAGATAAAGGCCGTTTTAAATTTGTGAAAATTTCACACTGAGTTGAGTAAACTTATCAATCAACCAAAAATACATGAAAAATAGGTAGGTTTACAAAGTGACAACAAGATTCTACAATACAACCAACAAGCGATGAGATAGATTTTCGAGGCTTCAATTTAACAGGATATCCTTTAAATCAAGCATTTTTGACAGCGTGTAAATTAAACGGGATGAACCTAAGTAATATGGATATGTCAAATTCCACCCAGTTCAAACAACTACTGCGATAAAAGATTCAGCAATAGACTCTATTGATAAAAATTTTATTAATAGTAACGAATATTCTCGAACATACTATACAACTAGTACCATATTAAACATTGGCAAGAATTTCTATGGTAAAAAAGGTGCTGGTCTATTAACGAATGTAGGGGATATTCCGAATTCTAATAGTACCAGATTCAAGACAGCCAAACCCAAATAAAGATCCTAAGAAGCCTAGATGGTGAAATTACTGGATGGTATGAGAAAGGAGATTAATATGGAGATAACATATTATTTTTATAACCATTTCCATAGTAGAGAGGGGATTGAAGACTTTCTTCTGGATCAAGTAAAAAATATAACTGGAAATGAAAATAATCTAAGTTATACAAAACAAGAAGAAAGTGAGGAAGGTGAAGGAGATACATTATATGTTGAATGTGATTTTTTTAGTTTCACTACCACATTGTTTGATGTGAAGAGTGTATCTCGAGATTATGATCTTAAAATAAATTATGGATTAGAATGTAATATTTATGAAAATGGAACTAGGAAATTCATTGAGTTTCTAGGAAATTTTTTAAAAAGTAATATAGGGCATGCTTTGCTTTTAAAAAACTCTGAATATAGAGTATTGGAAAGAAAAGAGAATTTTTTAATTGTAGACAGTCACTTTTTTTATTCTGATTTTGAAGCGTTAAATTTGCCTTACATTCAAGGGATATACAAAAGCTTCTGGTTAAAGATTTATGGTAACTTTACTACAGAAGAGATTAAACTTGAAAGTATAAGATTAGTTGAGAACCATAAAAATGAAAGCATGGTTGGAGTAATAGAAGATCCAGATTATTTGTCCGAGTTTTCGATAAATTGGGTAGACTTACAGTTTCAAATTAGTAACGTTGGAACTGCGATAAATATAACTTGTAGTCATATTTTTACTTTCAATGATGAAACAAGACTAAAGAAAATGTTATGTCTTTTTAAAAAGTTCACAACCAAATTTACTGGAGATTATCGTTTGATGCTAATACAAGGGTACTGGGAGCAAAAAAGAAGTGTTTTGTTAGAAAGAAAACGCGGTAATTTAATAGTTAATGACCAGCTTGAGGAAGCAACATTACTGCATGAAATAATTTAAACTAAATTAATAATAAACTCAAATTATTCTTATTTATAAAAAATAGGGAAGTGAACTTTCGAGATTACTTTGTTTCATAAGCTTATTCCACATAAGGAATAGGCTTTTTCAATTTGGCAATATTTTAAGGAGCAAGTTAAGGAGAATCAAACTCTCACATGACCTAATTTTCCATTTGCTGTAAGAGATGGCATTCGTCAAGAAAGACTGAACATTCCGTCACTGTCAGGTACAGCAATCGAGGGTAAGGTATTAGAGGTTAAGAAGGATCGAGTACGACTGCACCTATCCATTGATGAGGCACAAAAAAAGGAAGAAGCGACATGGTTTCCGCTGGCAACACCATATACAGCAGAAGGACATAGCGGCTTTTACAGCCCGCCAGAGGAAGGCGATAGTGTTCACCTTGCATTCCCGACAAACCGAGAGGAAGCGGCCGTTGTTCGCCACAGTGTACGAAAGGGCGGAGATTCCAACCCAAAAACAGCCGATCCCAAAACGTCCTATTGGGGCACACCAAAGGGCAAGGATATTAAGTTAGACCCACAATCAGTCACATTTACTGCAAAAGAAGGCGCCGTTTTCCTAAAGCTACATCAGGGAAGTGGAGTAGAGGTGCATAGTAAGCATCCTCTTACATTAAAGGCCAACGCCAATATCACCTTTGCAGGCAAAAGCATCTCTATGAACGCAAAGGAATCCATGCGCTTGACATGTGGTTTCAGCAGTTTCGTCCTTGACGGTATTACGGATATACAGGGACAGGTTGTCAAAATGGAAGGTTCAATCAAAGCACCTGTGTCCGTGTCTAATAGATCGGAAGACGAAACTAACCTTGGACCCGCACTAGACGTCATGGGCAGTATCCCTGTTGGTGGGGGTGGTGCTTAATGGCGAAGAAGGGCAAGGGCTTCTTCGGAGCAATTGGCAGTTTCCTTGGCAGTATACCTGTTGCGAAGAATGTTATCAATGCAGGAAAGTATTTGGGGAAGCAAGTTCTAAACAGATTTAACCTGTTAGGGAATTTTTTGAAAAAACTAAAAAAGAAAGTCAAGAAAAAGATTGGCAATGTTTTTACGATGGCTCGTAAATTCATAAGATTTAACATAAGGAAATTTGTGAAATGGTGTAAACGAACCGTGAAGAAAGGTGTCCTTTTGGTCAGAAATTTTGTTCAGAAGGTACCGAAATATTATCAAAAGGGAAAACAGAAAGTAAAAGAAGCTTATAATCAAGCTGTAAAGGAAGTAAAAGCGTACTCAAAGGAAGCTGTAAATTTCTATAAGTCGATAGATACAATGGAGCCCTTTAAACCTAGTGAGAGTATGTCCAAGAATGAGAAATTGCTACTAACTGGATTGAATATGGGCATAAAAGAACTTCAAAGAAGAAAAGGAATGATTGATGCTACTATAGATGTAGTGACAGATACATTCGAAGGTTTAAAAGGATTTGTGAAAGACCCGATAGGTGTATTGGAAGAAACAGGGGAAGGACTAATGAATATAGTTCTTCACCCAGTTCAAACCACTACTGCGATAAAGGATTCAGTAAAAGACTCTATTGAGAAAGATTATATTAATGGTAATGCATATTCACGAGCATACTGGGAAACTAAAACAACACTTGGTATAGTTAAGGGATTTTATGGTAAAAAAGGTGCTGGTTTATTAAATAATGTAGGGGATATTCCGAGTTCTAATAACGGTATAATACCAGATTCAAGTCAGCCTAACCCAAATAAAGACCCTAAGAAGCCTGAAGAGAATACGGTTATAAGTAATGGCAAAACGGAACCTTCATTAGAAAAAGGTGGTGAACCCAAAGGGGAATACGCTGGTAATGGAGAACGTGGTCCAAGAAGACAAAATGAAACGGCTGATTTATTTGCTAAAAACGGATATGATATTGAAATGCTTGATGAAGTTGACGGAGGTAACGGGTATGGCAAAAAGACTGAGTCAAATCCTGATTATCTAATAGAAGGAAAACCATTTGACTGTTATTCACCAGATGAAAATACTAGTATTAATAATGTTTCTAGGACAATCACAAAGAAAACCAAAAATCAAGCGGAGAGAATCGTGCTCAATTTGGATGACTACCCGGCGGAAAAAGTTAATGAATTAAAGGAAACATTAATAAGAAAAGCGAATCCAAATGGAGATTTAAAACATTTACAAGAATTATTTATCGTTAAGGATGGAGAAATTACAAGATTGATTGAGAGGTAGACTTAAATGGAATATGAATTATTTATATACTCAACTTATAATGCTGAGTATATTGCTAATAGGTTAATTCTTTCAGATGAATCTTTAAAGTATGAAATGAAGGTTTATGAAGGTTCAAGAATTTATCTTGGTTGCGAGCTATTTTCTATGAATATTGAAATTGAGGACATTTCAGACTTGGATTTTATTAAAGAAAGTTATGGGGTTAATGTTAACTTATGTATAGATTTTCAAGTTTACAATAAGACATACAGGTTAGGAATAAGAAAAATGTTAAAAGTTATAGGAGCAGTGTTATCACAAATTCAAGGTGATGCCTTGTTATTAAGTAACGGTTCTACTGAGGTTTTAAGAAAAGAAAAAGAAGATTTGTTTGTGAATAATATTGAGGAATTTGCAAAATATCCATTCGAAGAACTAGGTACTTCATATAAAAATATTAAAAGTTAGATTTTATAAGATTCTTTAACCTAGAAGAGTTTTGTAAATTGTATTTTAGGATTATATGTATTTGACAAGCATTTTTCTAGAAATGAATTGTATAAATATATGTATATGAACAAGATAAAACAATGATTTACCTTAAAATAATGAACACATTAGCAGATCGATTATGGTCAGTACCACCATGATTGATCTGTTTTGTTTTTTCTATCTCTATTTTCACTCATCTTGGCATTTAAGAAATCAGTAGGAATTGCAAAAAATATTGGTATGACAATAGAAGAAATTAGGGCTTGAAACAACACATGTTTTTTGATTTTTTTGATACAAATAAAATCCCTTTAGATAATCAAAGTTATAGAGTTGGCATCTTTACTCCTGATTCAGTAGTTAGGTTTATATGGAAACAAGCACAAAAAAGGTGAGCTGGATCCAAAACAAAAAAGTGGTTTCAAGAGTTAGCTAAACATGAATTAACTGAAAGTGAAAAAATGAAACAAGGCTACCCATATAAAAATCCTGGTTCGTATCAAAAAGATAGTGATGATTTTGGTTCAGATCCTCCTGGTGCACATGATGTAGCTTCTGATCAACCTTCATTTGAACTCCCTGGAGCATTTGACTATTATTCGAAAAAAGTTTTTGGGCAATAAAAATAGAGAAGATGGAGCGAAATAATTGATGGGAAATTTTAATCAGGCAATTAAGCGTATTTATGCAATAGATTGGAGTTGTATTGGAAACAAGCAAGCAAGATCACATGTTCATTTGAGTAAAGAATACTTAAGAAGAGCTTCAATATTTTTCCAATATCATCCAGGACCTTGTAGGCATCCTTTTATTGTCATTTCAAATTCGATAACTAAGTCACAAGTGAGTGTTGATGAATTACAAATACTAAAGGAGATTGACAATAGTTATGTTAGAGAAATTGCTACCAGTTATTTAGAGTTAAACGCACTCATTGATGAAGGAAATCAAATTGCTATTGATAATAAAGATTTGTTTGAGCCAGCAATAAAGCTATATGAAAGAGGTGGCCATTTCTTTATAAGGGCAGGTTATTTGAATGTAGCTGGTGCTACTGATTTACTTTCGCTTGCAAATCGAGTTAAAAGGGAACCACTTGATATAAGTGATGAAACCTTGGATGCACTTGACAATGGACACGTTGATTAATTTATGGATTTGTTCGGATTATTAAACACCTTACAATACTAATACAAGATCGTACAATACAACAAACAACGTCACAATGCGACCTAACCGCCCGTGTTGTGGTCTTTTTCATTCTGTGATATAGATGAGGCGGTTAATGAAATAGCCCCCACCCAGTGCCGAATGAATCACTTCATTTCATCATTACGAAGTTTAGCTTTGTTCTCACAGTAGGAAGTTTTCACGAATTAAGATGTACGCACATCAACGCTTGAATTTTATATCCTACTTCACTTGATAGCGTCACATTGAACAAGTCGATTATGGTCAGATACCACCATGATTGACCTGTTTTTTGTTATGTTTGTTATCTGGCAGATAAATTATCCGAATAAAATATATAATCCTTACTAGGTGGTGTTGAAAATGGAAAAATTTGTAGATGATATGTTGCAATACTTAAAAAACGGTTCAAAATCCTCATTGTTAGAACCAGCTGAACAGAAGATTGGTAGTGAAATGTTAAGAGAAATACTGATCGATGTTGTGAACTGGTTAAGATTAGAATATAAGAGAGTTAATATTTGGAGTAGAAAAAGTATACCATCAAAACCTCTTAAACTTAATGAAAATTATCCTTGGTGTAAAGGACTAATTCATTTAGTACAAGAAGATGAAGGGTTTAGTAAATACTTTATCGTTGAAAATAATGGATTTTACTATTGTTCAGATGTTGATGATGAAACTCGTAACAAAGCAAGACAACTAGTCTTTGAGAAATACAAACAGTTTAGAATGAGTTGAATAGAGATCTAAAATAAAAGTTACGCTGAGAAGGTCAAAAGCTTTCCATCAATTTAAACAGCTCATACAATCATTTTAATGATGTGTATGGGCTGTTTATTTTTGCAATATACAAGCTATATCAACCGCGGCTGACTTTATTCCAGTCGTCGGCAATGCCAAAGCTGCCTACGAAGCAATTGTCGGGAAAGATCCAATTACTGGTCGAAAATTAGATAAATGGGAACGAGCGATATCTGCAGCAGGTATCGTAGGTGGACCGGCAGTCAAAGGTGCAAAGAAAATTGGAGGAGCAGCAGTTGAAGGTTTTGTTAATGCTGGAAAGAAAGGAAGTAAAACAAAACCACCAGCAACAGGTAAGAAGTCAGCGGCAGCAGCACCGAAAAAGGCGCCTTCAACAACAGGTGGTCAGAAGGTAGCGACAGCAGCACCGAAAAAACCGAACCCAAACAACACAGTTCAACAAAAAGTAGTATATAAAGAACCGCCGAAAAAACCAAATCAAAAAGATACTCAAAAAACAAAAACTGTATACAAAGATACACCAAAAAGTAATTCGCAGGTAAATAGTTTACCAAAGGCAGTAGTGAAACAGGATCATCTAAAGTTACACTACCAATGCCAAAGAAAGATTCGAAGCTACCTGTAAAGAGTGAAGAGCCTAAGGGGACGGGTAAAGGTGTACCTAAACCGGTTAGCATAGATGAAGCTAAGGACATTGCTAGAACCAAGATTGCTCAAGAGAGGAATGAATTATTAGAAGGAAAATATATTGATCCAAATACTGGAGATATTTATATTCCACATGTTATGACTGCAACAGTTAATCTTAAAACAGGCAAGGTTTATATTGGGTATAATGGCAAAGGAGTTGACTTTAGAACGGGTAATGAAAGGTTTAATCCGACTGTTTCTGAATTGGATGACGAGGTAGTAATGTTGGTTGAAAAAACTAAAAACAGGGCATTAGAGGCCAGTAAGCAAGCAGGTGGGGAAGTCAAGGATAGCTTTGAAAAATGGACTGTAGATAATTGTGCTGAAGTTCAGGCAGTAAATCAAGCAGTGAAAGATGGTGCTAAAGTAGAAGATCATCTTGCTAAGTACCATTGAAGTTTTGCCAAATAAGTATAAAAAAGTATGCAAAAATTGTAAGGAAACTTTTGAACACTTTTTTATTGATATTTTTAAATGAAAGTAGTGGGAGGAAAATATGAATAACTTTTCGGAAAAAACTTATAAAATTTTGAATGAGGCAGGATGGTACCAAAATAGAAAAATAGATGTAAGTTCGACAGTCTTATTTTTAGAGAGTAAGGGCTTTCGAGTGGGTTCTGTTGTAAAAGAGGCATTAGAGCAATTCGGTGGATTGGAATATAAGTTTTCTGATGGGGAGGATTTTGAAAATTTCATTATTATTCCAGAAGAGCAAATAGGAGATGGTGTTCAGAAAATACATTTCAAAAGGTATGATACCTTAATTGGAGAGTATTTGATAGTGATTGGTTCCGTATTTAGAAATAATGCAATAATGTTTATGTCGGAATCGGGAAAAGTTTACGGAGCATATGATGATTACTATATTTGGGAATTTGGAAGCGATATCTATGAAGCAATTAATAATCTATGTGAATGTTAAAAATTTAAATTGATACACGAACAATAGATTATTACAAGGATTAACAGAAATCAATGGTATTGAAGATTTTAAAAAGTGTTCAATCGTTTAATATAGAAGATATATATGATGAGCAATTAACTTAAGATGATCGGGAGGAAGCAACGCTTATTCGTCACAGTGTACGAAAGGGTGGCGATTCCAACCCAAAAACGTCCTATTGAGCGGTAATTTATGTGTTAGTTAATTAAAAATTGTCGAGAAAGAATCCAAAAAGGGAGATTTATTTAATGATTAATAGAATTAAGTATTTAGGAGAAGATAATATCGATATATTTTTAATGTTTCTGAGGGAACAATATAGTAACGAAATAAAAGCTTGCGATACGAATGATATGATGCAGATAACAATAATGGTAGGTGATAAAAAATTGCCTGAAGCATATTTGAAATTTATGGAATGTGCTGGTAGGGGGTACGTTATGTTCAAAGGTTCTGATTATAGTATTAGCGATATGGAAAGTTTTAAAGAATTAAAGGAAGGAGCATTGGAAGTATTAGAAGAATGTAATTTTAAGAAAAGAATAAATGATGACCAATTTGTTTTTATGGGGCACCAAGGATATATGTACTGGTTATTCAATTTAAATGATGGGGATAATCCACCTGTTTATTTTTTTGAAGAAAGTTATGATGAAGTATACACTCAAGGTGATTTTATTAAATTAAGTGATACTTTTTCAGAGTATCTAATAAAAAAATACAATGGTGAACTTCCACGCAATTAAGGATCTATTTGTTGTTTGTAAAATAGTTTGTGAGATTATCATAAACTTGTCTTAAATCAAACATCAAAGCCTATTCGTACTTTTTTGTTTTGTAGAGAGAAGAAATCTTATTTTTATTTATTAGTATATATTTTATGAAATTCTTCTTAATGAAAATTATTCGGAAAATACATATACTATAGTTCCGATGTTGATGAAAAGACTTAAATTGTACAAATAGAATCATGGAATTTAGTCGTGAGTTCCTTAAAAATATCATAGGCTATGCACTCTTTGAAGATTTCATTGGAGGAAAGTTAAATGGGAAAATTATCAGAGAAAACAAAAAGCATAATAGAAGCAGCTGGATGGTACAGTGGTCGGAGTGTAGATATAGATTCAACAGTTGAATATTTAGAAAAGAAAGGTTACGAAGTCTTTGATTGTGCCAAAGATGCTCTAAAGGAATTTGGTGGGCTAACATATGTTTACCTAGAAGATGATAGTGAGGGAAGCTTTATTATTGCACCACATGAAGCTTTAGGCGATGCAGCAAGATTACATTTGAAAAGGTATGAAGTAATATTAGGTAAGAAATTAGTTGTAATTGGTACTGCATATGGAGATAATGCGATTATGTTTATGGATGAAGTCGGAAAAGTATATGGTTTTCACGATGATTATTACATTTGGAAATTAGGAGATAGCATATATGATGCGGTGAATAACTTATGTGAATGTAAAGAATTAAAACTTATTCATGAAACAACAGATTAGGCCACTAGTTTCAAATTTTAGTTATTCCATTTTTCCAATAGTACATTTTATTTAAAAAACAAAATTACTTCTCAAAGAAAAATGTGCCTTTTGAATGCACGAAATTGAACAAGTAAGATAATTGAAAATCATGTAAAGGTAGTGGTTACACAGTACAGAATTGGTCTTCCATTTAATAAAAGCCAAAAATCTGCTTTGCAATGTAAGCCTATTTTCAAATAACACATATAGACACGCCTAAGAAGCCTGATACAAAGCTCAATAATATGATAAAAATACTGGAGGAAGAACAAGAGAAGAGTTATCTGGTATCCATAAAAAGGACGATTAAAATGATGAATGAAAAAAGAATAATACATCTATTTGAATTGCATCAATTATGGCTAGAGTCAATAGGGGATAAGGGGGGAAAGTTAGTACTTGACGAAACAAATTTAGAAAGTCTGAACTTGTCCAATTTCTCCTTTAAGGAGGCTAGATTAATAGGATGTTCTTTTGACAGCATGAATTTAGAAAGAGGAAACTTTATTTTAACTTGGCTTTATTCTTCAACTTTTAGGAATGCTTGTTTACAGGGAGCAAACTTCTATAAAGGGTATGTTTCATATGCAGACTTTACTTATTCTGATCTTAGAAATTCGAAATTTACAGATTGCGAGAGTACTGAGACGATTTTTTTTGGTTCAGATCTATCAGATTCCCAATTAAATACATGTTATTTTGATTATGTGGATTTTAGAAATTCAAATTTAAAAAATGCAAATATTGAAGATTCTTTTTTTGAGAATGTTTTAGTGAAAGGTGCAAATTTCAAAGGTGTTTTGGGCTTTGAAAATGCTAAAATTTTAAGTATAAATATAGGAACAATAGAGGAACCAATAAACTTAAGAGAAGATGAAGCTAAAAGATGGATCATAGAAAATTGTATGTAAGTAAGATAAATTATACTACGAACATATTAACTAAAACAGAATAGAATGGAAGACGTACATTCCGTTACTCTGAAGCTTTTGGGTGTCAAGTTTATTAAAAGTTGTCTGGCTCTATTTGTCGTAGTTTTTTATAAGTGAGGTATAGATTATGGGAGATTTACTAAATATTGCTTTAAAACGCTTATCAACAATTCAATTCGAGAATATAGATGATAAAACAAAAGAATCTCACCATGTATTAATTAGAGAGTATCTTAGAAGAGTTAATGTATTTTTGGATAATTTAGAAATTGATGTAGATAAGTATCCTATAATCAGTATTTCTAAGGCTCTTGGAAAGTCTATTGATAGTAACATTTTTAAGATTTGTCCAAAACTTGATAAGATTAATAACCTTTACATACGAGCAATTTGTTATTGTTATTTAGAAATTTCCCAACTAGCAGATGAGGGAGTAGATGAAGCGATTGATTATATAGACTTATATGAACCAATGATTAAATTTTTTGAAAGAGGTGGTACTTTTTGGATACGGCAAGGTGAATTGATTGTAGGGAAGTCAGCTTATCCTCTTAGGTATTGGAGGAGTTTGGATGTTCCGAGGAATGATATAAGTGATGATTCGCTATCTGAAATAGATAATTGATGTACTAGTCAATAATTAACCTTAGGAGATAACCACATTGAAGATTATAGATATAGAGTTTCCAACTTATTTTGAAACGATAGATAAAAATAATGACAACATAGATGTGTTTGTAAGGATGGAAGATGGGGTGACTTATACGATGGTTATCACTACACCAAACAATTACTATTGGTATATGGATAAAGAAGGTTTAGATTATATTCCTGCAAGTCCGCCTGATATCATCGTAAGAACATTGACCAAAGAGAATATTTGGAAAGCGATTGAAACGTTTACTGAAGAAAATGCATATTGGTTAAAATTGTATTATCTAGCAGGGGGAAGAGAGGGGATATTTGAACAAAATAATATGGATAAGATGATTGAACGAATAAAAAAAGATGTTGAAGAAATTAAGGATAAATAAACTAGTAGTAGTTTTAATTTAATCAATTCTTTAGCAGATTTAGTTTTAGTGAAAGTAATACTTGTTTGTTATATATTCACAAGGGCTACAGTAACTCTATAGATTTAGGGAGGTGTGTGCTATGAATAATAATATTGATTATGAAAGTATCAAAGATTCTGTTGTATATAGTTTTGAGGAATATGTAGAAGATCATGGATTTACAGCACCTCACTCTGCAGCAAAAGTATTTGAAGAAGATTGGAGAGAGCTAAACTATAATGTTTTTACAAAGACGGCATACTATATTTGTGTTGCAATTGAGTGTATTAAACTAAAAGAAATACCAGATTTTATATATGAAAAATTAGATTTTTATATCAATAGTATTGAATTTAAAGGTGATGCTAATAAAAAAGATATAGAACATTTATTGCAGGATATAAATAATTGTAGGCAGTTAATGGAAAGTAATGATTACAAGGTTATAGAATCAAGCTTTAGCGCAAAGGCACGAATTGAATATCTTCTTAGTTTGAAGCCATAATTCATTCGATTTTAGTGGACTATATTGAGATATTTGCATACTTAAATAAAAATCCATTATTATACATAATCATAGGAAGCGGATCTAAAAAATCTGAACTGCTTCTTTCTTTGAGAATGACAAAAATAAAGAATTTTAAATATAGATTTAGAGATATAAATCATGAATATTAAAATTACATCGGTATTTTCCTACAACACCTATATCACAGGGGGAAGATGAATGGAAAAATTATTAAATTCTAATGAATTAATAAGTATTGAACACTCACCAGTGAAAGATTTAATTAATGCTTGTTATGTTGCGGGGGTTTTTAAAGATGCAGTGAAATACTTAAGCAATAAAGTTGGATTTGGTATAGACATAGGAGGATTTACATTTTGGAGTGATTTAGATGAATATGATAAGACTTTTTATGAAGACGAATTTAACGGTATTGAGATTGAACTTGGAACTCAGTCAGTAATTCTTAGTTATGAACTCCTCTATTATTACCTTAAAATAGCTGGTGAGAGATATATTGAGAAAAATCCACAGAACGAGAAAGAATTTGAATTGTATTTCAGAAATATAAAGAGAAATATGGAGATGAGAAAGAGGTGAAATTAATAGCGATTGTTTTTTCTGAATATTATGAAAAAATGAGTATCTATCCTGTTTTTAGTTAAAGTAGAAAAGATTTAAAGGATAGTGTGTTATAAACTAAAATCAGATTGACTTTTATCAGATAAATTATTGGTTGTTGGGAATGTGAATTCGTTTAAAGTTTGTGGGAAGTTAATTATTGATTTTAGTTGGAGAAATTTTACGTTCTGCAGAAAAAATCTATATCGGTCGGGCTAGCCAAATTATACAGCTTTCAAATTAAGAGATTCACAGTACAAATATTTAATTGAGATGGGAGTTGTTAAATAGTGAGATTAGTTAATACCTATCTCTCAGAACAAGAATTAAAGAAACAAGAGATTGAAGTGATTTGTAATTTATTTATGAAACAATATACTGAAGAAATTGAAGTAAATAGTTATAAATATGATGATCGTAAATATTATGAAACTGATTTTGATTTAATTGAGATAGAATTTCAAAAGGATAATATTTATAAAGAAATCGATAAGTTGATTAAAGTTCATGAAAAAGCTATTCTGTCAATTGATCAAAATGTAGAAATAATTGTTGCTAATGATGATACTGATGTGGAAATCCAATTATTTGAAAATGATTGTAACAATGTATCTGGGTTTGGATTGTTTATTACTAAGAGATTTATCCAAGAACTTGAACCTTACTATATTTCTGATATTAGTAACGCATATTTGAATTTTGAAAATGTTAGTTTCGGTGTTGTATTCGAATAGTACTAAACTTTACGTACTAGCATTAGATATATTTGACATTAACCTAAACGGAGATTTGAAAAAATTAAAAGAATTACTTTTTGTGAACGAAAGAAAAATTTCGCTAGTATTTGAAGAGGGGAAAAATGGATTACGAATTGTTTTTAAGTTCAAATTTAAGTTGTAAATCACTAGCAGAAATTATTCAAAGTATAATAGTTAAGTTTGTGAACGAAAAGTTAACCGTTCACAATAGTGAAGAAGAAATAGTTATTGGAATTGAATATTTTTCACTAGCTCTTGAAATTGAGGATATTTCTGACATAGCTTTTATAAGAAGGCATTACGACTTAGATGTTAATGTATGCATTAGAGTTCAATTATTTGGTATCACTTTTAATCAAGGTATAGAAATTTTGTTTAAAGTTATTGGGCATCTTATGAGACAATTTGACGGGAATCTAATGCTTTTAGAAAATGGTTCAGATCAAATACTTAGAAAAGAGAATGGTCAGTTAATTGTCAATAATGATTTAGATCAATACCAGATAAAATATTTAACCCAGAGATTGCTTAGTTTTCTTGAACACTCTTTTATTAAAGAAAAATTGCCAAACTAGGGTATTTAGTTATTAGTAAGTAATTTTGAAAGTGAAGTGTTGAAATGGCTAAAAAAATTATGGTGGGAGTTTTTTGAATGAAGCCTGACTTTTTTTCTATTATTATGTATCCTACTGTATCTTTAAATACAGAGGAAACATTAGGGCGTATTATGGATTTATTGGAATCAAATGAGAAATTAATCCCTACACATTGGGGGAACGACGAGCGAGTAAAGGTAAAGTATAATCGTGATGAAATCTTTGAAAAAGTTATTTTAGAGAAGAGAGTATCTGAACTTTATTTTTATCGTGATAAAGCTGTAAAGTATTCAGGACGATTTAATGTGAATTGGAGCCATCGTTCATTTTTAAAATTTGAATTTCATAAATCCATGTCTTCTAAAATGTGGCCAGTTTTTTTTGAGTTGTCGAATCAATTGGCAGAAATAGTAAAACCTTGTTTTGGTGTTACACATATTTTTTGGCCATTATCGTTTCCGTGGAATACTGAGCAAGAACGACTACAGATGTGGATAAATGGCTGTTCTTCTCCTGTTCCAGTTAAATTTCTTCCAAACGGTCCTTTAGGAATAGGAACTCGCACTTATATGAGTGGTCATGTGCTAGAAATGTTTGGAAAAGACTTTTTGTTAAAAAGCCCGGGTGTTGTGAGAGAATTAAATTGGGGAGGTATTTGTTTAGATTTATTAGAAAAACCATTTGAAGCATCTATTGAAAGTTTACGTAATAGTTGGGTAAATATAATGGGATATTTAGATTCAGCTCAAGTCATGGCAATACCTAGTTTCGATGAGGATAGAATGGGTGTATCATTTACTCCTAATCAGGCTTGGATAAAATATTTAAATAGTTAATAATAGATGATGGGTGATGATAGTTATCATGAATGAAAATAGTGTAGATAGAAAACATATAATGGAAATTATTAGTCAAGCACATAATGATCATGAGATAATTGAAGATTTGAATATAAGTTATGCAGATTTATCTTTTTCAGATTTATCAGAAATGATGGCAGATGGTATGGAAGCAAAAAATACCATACTAAGAGCTACGTCATTGGTGGAAGCATCTTTTTTAGATTGTAATTTTGAATCAGCAGACTTTAGTAATTGTAATTTAGAAAGCTTCAATAGTGTAGATTGTGTCTTTAATAGTGCTAATTTTTATCAGACTAATATGCGTTATGCCAGAATGAATGTAAGTTTTTTTATCGAATCTTGCTTAGATGAAGTAGATTTTTCATTCGGTGAAATTATGGGTTCCTCTTTTAATTATAGTACTTTTCTATATGCCAATTTTTGTGGAATAAACGCAAAACAAGCTACTTGTTCGGAATCAAATTTTAGTTACGCTACTTTAACAGATGGCAATTTTGAAGAAGTATCTTTTTTACATGCAAATTTAACTGAAGTAGAGGCTATCAATACTAATTTTGCAAATAGTGATTTAACTGGGGCTATACTCAAGAATGGTAATTTTAATGGGGCAGACTTTACTGGTGCAAAACTGGAGAATGTAATTTGGACTGGCGCAAATGTAGAAGAAGCAAAATTTGATGAAGGAGTAAAAGAGCAAGTTTTAAGATTGTTATAATATTAAAACACTATGAGTACGATTTTGATCGGAAGCAGACGACTATGGCCAGAATGTAAAGCAATGCCCACCCACAATAATTAGACGGAGAAATAAAATAATGGATAATAAATATCCGAAATATGTTACCCAAAGTGCTATTGAAGGACTTGTAAAGAAAATCAAATTACCTGCCCCAGAGGAATTTTCACAAGATTGGGAGTATGAGGTATCGGATTCCTCAAAAGTAGGCGAGTTTTTATATGTATATAAAAATATAGAATTAAATAAAGAGGAAAAATTTGCTTTAATGATGATTATTATCTCATCTTACAATGATGCTATATTAGAAGGAAAAGTTGAGAAGAGTTGGGCTAGTTTCATTAGGTATCATCTTCTTGAAGATATTAATATTCATAAGAATAGTATTTATTATTGGGCTTTATTGGATGAGGATGATTTAGAAAATTGTTTTGCTATAACTGCTTTAATAAGAGAGATCCTAAATGTAGCCAATTTAGATAATCAAGATTAAATTTCTGAATTATAGTAGAAAGATAAACCTTGATAGGCAAAATTATTGCCTTCAAGGTTTTTTTGACTCAGTGAATCACTTAATCGATTTAGAAAGATTTTGCCTTTTGTAAGTCATTTTTTGTTTCCCTAAAGTCTTGTTGTTTAATGCCTAAATAAGTGATTGATCTCCAAACATATTCTAATGGTCCGAAGCGGAATTTGGATAACCATAGCTTACTAAAAATCATTTGTAGCACAAAAATGACAATGGCAATGATGATGGCTGTCGTTAAGTGTAGTTTTCCGTATACGCCAAATGCAAACGGCCCAAATAAAAATGTACAAATGATTGATTGGCCAATATAGTTTGTGAATGCCATTCTTCCAGGGAAAGCTAACCACTGTAAAACTTTCTTCCCTTTAACCGTTTGATAGATGAAGATCAAGCTAATAGCATAAAAGATTGTTAGGAGTGGCGAGCTCATATGTTGAATTAATTGAGCAGCTGATGCATTTTCTAAAAAGAAAGGTAGTATCCAGCTCAATGTGCCACCAGTAATAAATGTCAGTAACCAAGTAATGAAAAATCCTTTTCGATAGTCTTCAAAACGCTGAATCCATTTTTTCTTCGCAACGGCTGCCCCGAATAGGAACATTAGTAAGAACGGAAGATTTGAGAATAAATAAAAAATAGGGTTACCTAAAAAAAGGATATATAATCCATTACGCATTGTATAAAAAGTTCTTTCCATAAGGTTGGCATCCATTAATTCTTGAATGCTTCCATTTTGATGGGCATTTATTGTAACTTGCATGAGCTGACGACTTTCCTCTGACATAGTCATGGTCATAGCAGGATTGGAAGACAGAGCTCCTAGCGTAAAAACTCCAAAAAGTAAGCTATATAAAGTAATGCTAATGATTAACATGGCATTAGGTTTTAACTTATGCATGAGAAGGAGTAATAATCCTAAAATTGCGTAGTCTGTTAAAATATCACCAAACCAGATGAAATAGGCATGGAGACAACCGAAAATAAATAACGCAATAAGTCGTCGAGAATAAATTCCCCAGAAGTTTAATTGCTTTGCGGCTGCTCTTTCCTGCATGATGACCATTCCAAAACCGAACAGCATGGAAAAGAGCATAATAAATTTACCATCGACAAACATAGTAAGAAGAGATTTGACTGTGTAATCAGCTTGATTCCAAAAAGAAGTCCATTCATTTTTAAAACTTGGATCTTCCTGCATGTAGACAGGATAAAGAAACCAAACAATATTTGCTAGTATGATTCCAAATAATGCGAAACCCCTTAATACATCGATTGTTTCTATCCGCTCTTTGGCCGATATAGGTGAAAGCTTTTGTTTCATATACATCATCCTTTTGATTGTTATTTTGTTCTTTCAACAAATAGGTTATTGCTGAAAACTTTTACTAATGAAACTTTAAATGATAATTATCAAGATTTTATAAGGAAAACTAGGATATCGTAATTTTTATAAAACATTTCCAATGGAAAAATCAATTTTTCTTAATGTATTTATGTATAATTGGAAAAAAGAGGTCAATGTGTGTTTTAGATTGAGGTAAAGACAAACAAACAACGCAATTGATAATTTACAGTTTTTAATTTAAAGGGGAGCAAATATAGTAAAAGCTGAAGGCAGAGGCATTGAAACATAGTTACATGTTATAAGTTAAGTGTACATGTTATCTGCTGTGCAAATATTACCACAAATTATTGATTTTTATTGTACCTCTATGGAAGTCATTTCAGTAGAAGAGTTTTATAAGTAAGGACAGATGCTAACATTGAGTAAAGAAAAATTATTGAATTGATAAGGGGGAAATGTTCTGATTTATTTGGAAGGTAAAAGAGGCTTTGGTCTTTATATGGTTGGTTTTGGAAATTTGGATATAGTTGAGGCAGTGTTAATCGTGCCTTCTCTTACGGATTTATTAGTAAATAATTTCGGTTTAGATCAAGAATGAGTGGATATGAATAATTATTTAGAAAGCTATACGTAGGGCAAATATAATCCAGTATAAAAATTAGCTAAGCCTCCATATTATTTGTGCCAACAAATCGAGGAGGATTTGGCGTTAGTCTGCAGAACGTTTAGGTAAACTTTATTGTGCTTTACCCCAGCTTCTGATGTAGGACAGATTTTATTAATGATTTTAAGAGGAAACTATTTATGAAACCATTATCTGAAGAAACAATTAAAATATTAAAACAGTCTGGTTGGTATCCAGGAAGGAATATTGATATACAAGAAACTATCGATTTTTTACTATCAAAAAGATACACTTTATTTCCGCATTTAATAAAGATACTTAGTGAATTTAGTGAAATTGAATATAAATTCGATCATTCAAATGGTAGAATAGAGTCTTTTCATATGATACCTAAAATGGCTTTAGGAGATTACTATGAGAAAGAAGATTTTGAAGAGATCGAAAGGAGGGTGAATGAGCCTTTAATTCCCATTGGTGAAGCTTGTCGTGGAAATATGATAATGTTTTTATCTGAAACCGGTAAAATATATGGGGAAACTGGCTATTATTTAGAAAAATTCGGGGATAATATTTATGAGGCATTGGAGAATCTTTGTTTGTTTAAACAAGGAGAGGAAATAGAATAGATACATAAACAACTAGTTTTCTCTTCCGTTTATGAAGGTAATTCATTTTAATTTTTGGTGATTAAACTCTAAAGTTAAGAAGTTTCTTTATGATAAGGGCTAAGGCCTTAATCAAAGGACGTGGAATTTTGGAAGAAAAGGTTCTGGTTTTACTTCAGAAAGCAGGTTGGTTTAAGGGGCGTAAAGTTGATATAAGTAAATATGTATCTGCTTTAATTAATGAAGAATATATTGTCTTTAAAAGAGCATTTGATTTTCTGGAGGAATATGGTGATTTGGTAATTCAATTTGAAAGATCGGATAGCTATGTTGCGCTTACTATTAACCCAATTGATGCAGTAAGTTCGATATTTCGGGAAGTATCTGAAAACTATGAACGATATTGTGGAGAGTCATTTGTTATCATCGGAGATATTCCAAAAATGGAGATGACTTGGTATATTTCTACATCAGGTAAATTTTATGGAGGCTATGATGATTTTCTTATCTGTTTAGGAGATGATTTTTATCATGCACTATATAATATAGTGAGTGGAGCAGAATTGGAAGTTATTCTTGTTGAAGAGGGATAGAGGGGACATGAATTAATCGTAGCGTTCTAGTAGGGTATCAGGATGTTGCAATTTGAATAATTGGTGAAACAAAGTACATAAAATTTGCACTTACTTATATCGTCAGAATTGAGGATAAAAATCAAAAGATAATGATTTTTATAAAATAAAGCATATAAACAAAAATTTAGGGGGATCTAATGGAGTCTTTACATGACATTCAAGAACGTATAGTTAAAATTGATTGGTTTTCAAAATGTGGTGAGATATCAATTGTTAATACTAATCTGAATTATGGGTTTGTGAAAAATTGGAGTGAAGTATCAAAAAAATGTAATAATCATTGGGACAATTTTAAGTTAGGTATTAGAAATGAATTAACATCATCTCTTCACGAAAATTGGCGCGATCAATATAGAGAATGGAATAATATAACTTCTGAAGCTAAATCTTTTCTTAATGAAGATGTATTACATAAAATAGCCCAATATCTAAATGACAAAGGAATTGACGAAAATGTATTTGAAAGTATTGAATGGGATTTACTTACGTCTATGATGGAATATTCTTATTGCTCATACACTGGGTTTGGTTTTTACACAGAGCTGTTAAAAATATATGAAAGCGGACATATCCCATGCGGCTGGAAAGGGAAATGGCCAGAGGGTACAATACTTATTTTCTAAAGTCATTCATAATAAAATAATCCATCTAGGTAAAGGAGTTACTATGAAAAAAGAAATGAATGAATTGATTGGAAACAGTGAATTCTACCAACATATTCGAAAATATCTAGGGGAACCGAGTCATATTAATCTTGAAACTTTAGCAGATATTAATATTAACTTAATAACTTTTAAAGCGAATGAAGAAAGAAGTTTTCATACTATTATTACGCATGGAATGAGTTCGATTTCCGCAAAAGTTCCTTTAGATGAAAATGAATGGAGATATACTGAACTAATAATGTATCTTCCGAAAACTTGGCCTATTATGAAAGAAAATATACATGAGTTTAATGAATATTGGCCTTTCGGATGGCTTAGAAAATTAGGGAAATTCCCACATGAGATGGATACTTGGTTTTGTTATGGTGATACAATCCCGAACGGAGACCCACCGGAGTTAATAGCTGACAATACTAACTTTTGTTGTATGTTATTATTACCACCTATACGAGAAGATGAAAGTTTTGTCGAATTAAAAATCAGTAAAGACACATCAGTTCGCTTTCTAGCGGTAATGCCAATTTATAAAGAAGAAATGGACTATCATTTGATGCATGGATTTAGAGCACTTCTTGAAAAGTTTGATCAATATAATGTGAACGATATTATTGATATTAATAGAACAAATACTTGTAAAAGTTTAAATGGATAGAAAATCTAACAAATTGAGCAGCTGGAAGACAGTGTATCTCGATGGCGATATTTATTGGAGATAGAGATGAAATACTAGTGAACTTATCATTAAGCTATTGCATAACCAAAACTTTCTAATAAAAATAAGAGAGGTAATGTAATATGACATACGATGAAGTGGAAGCCGTTTTATCTCAAGTGTTGGAAACAGAATGGGATGATTTAGATCAACCTTCTATGAATGATTGGGAAAAAGCAGAAAGAAAATTTAATTGCAAATTTGGGGATGAATTTACATATCTTTTTATCTTAATTTCTAAATATGTATTACCAGGCATTTTAAACGTATCAACCGGAAAAAATAATGGGAATGATTTAATTACGTTTGTGTATGATTATGAGGTTAATAATGGCAATTGGATTGCAAATATGATTCCATTCTTCGAGATTGGTAACGGTGATTATTTTTGTATAAATGCAAAATATGGCTCTATATCACCTGTATATTACTATTCTAGTGAAGATTTTATAATTGAAGAATATAATACAAGCTTTGAAGAATGGATAAACAACTTGCCTCAGTTTTTAAATGGATGAATATTGATAGCCTCGATAAAAGTTTCATTGAGTTTTTTTTCTTTTGCTAAGAATTATTTGTATGACATAAAAGAGACAATCATCTCACTTAGAAATAGAAAAAATTGATATTTTATAAATAGTTGAAAGACTGATGAAATCAACAAACTTTCTCAAAAATGCAAGAAGTCAAAACTAATTTAGCATCGTACTCACTTTTAAGAGGATGTAGTCTCATTAAAATCAAGACTAGAATTATACGAGTTAAAAATAAATAAGGTGGATGTTTAATTGCATAATAACTTTTCTGAAACTACAACACAAATCTTAACCAATTCGGGATGGTTTCCTGAAAGAGTGGTTGATATTAAGAAAACAGTAGATTTTTTAGAGTCAAAAGGTTACCAACCATTTCACTGTGTTCTTAAAATGTTAAGTGAATTTGATGGATTAAAATGTAATTTCCAACGTCCTAATGGAGATAGAGATTCATTTCATATAATTACAGAAGAGGCTTATGGTGATTACTTTGAAAAAGAGGATTTTGAAGAAATTGAAAGGAGATTAAATGAACCAATAATCGCAATCGGCGAAGCAAGAAACGATTATATGATGATGTTTATGTCTAGGTCGGGGAAAGTATTTGGAGAAATGGGTTATTTCTTAGTGAAATTGGGCGATAACATTTTCGATGCATTAGAACTATTGTGCCAAGCCCTGCCAGGAGAAGAAATAGAATAGCTCCTATGTAATTAATTTTAATAGAAAGGAGTTAATATGAAAAATCTAAAAAAAGTCGAACTCTCTCAATTAAGTGATATAAAAGTTGACTATTATTTTGGGGCTTCAGAAGAAAACGAAATATTAGTTATAAAGTATTCTGGTAAATACGGGTTCGGATCTGCTGGAAATACTGATGCTATTTATATGAATGCTATGGGGAAGGCAGCAATAGAAGCATGGGATCCTGGTGCCATTATTATTGATCTACAAGATTTACATTACGAATGGGGAGATATGCTAGAATATGCTTTTAATATTAGTACAGATGACACATTACCATTAGCTGTTATTGTCGGATTGGGCTGTGAGGAAGCGGTTAGAACATTATTATTAGGAATTGATAGTAAAGAATCAATCGATAAAATTGGATGGATATTTAAAGATCTCAAGACGGCTTGGAACTATATTCGTAAAGGAAGTGAGTAGAGTGATTGATAACAATTCACCAATTGTTCCTTGGGAAGGACTTGGAGGGGTTAAGCTTTATAGTCATATAAGCCAGTTCTACGATTTAATTGCTAATATGGATGAGAAGTCAAGGTTGTTTACAACGTTTTTTATAAGATATGAAATTAAAGAATCTGTAGACTTGTGGTTTAATTTGATGAACGGGAAGCTTTTTAAGATAACGGCATTGAAAGATTACAAAGGGTTATTATCTAACAAGATACATATTGGGATGCATATTGATGAGGTACTCCAAGTTGAGCCGAGCTTTGAATATGATGATTTTGAAGAAGTCTACGTTAGTTCAAAGGGTATATATATCGAAACTGATCCAGTTGAGCATACAGTATTGTGGATATCGGTATTTGTTAAAGAAATAGATAATGATGATTTTGAGAGAGGGTATTGGTAACGAGTGCTTATGGAGAAATTGTCGGTAAAAACGAGAGATATACTACTACAGGCAGGCTGGGATCCAAATAATAAGATGGACGTAACAAAAACCGTAATGTTTTTGGAAGCGATGGGATATCAAGTGTATGATTGTGTGATTGATGTATTAACCGTTTTTGGTGGGATGACATATAAATTTAAGCACCCTGACGGAAGTATAGAAACATTTCATTTTTGCCCTGAAGAAACAGTAGGGGATTATTATGAAAAAGAAGACTTTGAGGAATTTGAGGCGCGGATAAATGAGCCTCTTATTATAGTTGGTGAAGCATATCGTGGTTATTTAATTATGTTGATCGCTCAATCGGGTAAGGTATTTGGCAAAAATGCAAGTGCATTATATAAATTCGGCGACAACATTTTTGAAGCATTAGATACGCTTTGTTTATTTAAAATACCGGAAGAAATCAATTAAAATAGGTGTTGGTAATGGAAGAGAACATAGGCTTATGAAATATTGTTGAAGTTTAAGTACTTGATTTTAGGCATCAAGTGCTTTTTTGTATTAATAGATTGAAGGATTAAAAGATTACGGTGGAACAGACTATGTATCATTTATTTACTGAAAAAAACTTATTTGGAAGTTATAATCTAATTATTGTCTGGCTTTGTAAAGAGGTAGGAGGAGTTAGATTTGGTGTTTAGTTACGAAGAATATAAAAATTATATATACGAAGATTATGATGAATTAGTAGAAGAAGAAAAAATGAGTAGAGGAGAGGCAATAGCAAGAACTTTTTATGATTATGATATGTTGGCGAAAAAAAGTGAAACAGATAAAGCCATGGTTTTTGTAGTATTTTCAGAAATAATAATTACTCATCTAAAAGTTCTTTTTACTTTTAAGAATTATATTGAACAAGCACTAACGGAATTGGATTTTACAGTAATTAAACAAGAAAATAAATTAACGTTGGAACAATTTAATGAATTGTTTTCTAGACAAAAACGTGTTTTACAAGAGCTGAAAAAAATGCCGCTAGATTATTATTCAAGAGTTTGTTGGTATTATGATGAATTAATAGATGAAGTCCACAAATTTATAAACAATTTTGAGTTAGAAAATAAAAATGTAGATTCGTTGGTTTCTACTGTATTGCAACGATTTGATAGAGATTGTAGGAATACACAAAGTGAAAAATTCATTGTTTATACTACACTTGCTGAAAACTTATTGAATCAGGGATTAACAGGAGTGAAAGGTTTTCAAGATGTTAAATATGAGCTGCAAGTGTTCAGCATAAAGGATGTTAGTGATGAACAATTAACAAAAGATGAACAAGAAAAATTAGCAGTTCGAATTAGCAAAGTGTTACTAAAAATTAAGGAGTATGAGCAATATCACTAACTGAAGTCCTCTTTTCTAAAGGATATGGGATATATTCTTATCCAACTACTGGTGACTTCTATGAACTATTCATTGCCAAGTTGGAGCATAAAACAAAATTACTACAAGTTGAATTGCTTGATGATGAATATACCCCTCAAAAGGAAAGGTTTATACAATTTCACTAGCGTCGCATTAAAATAATTCAACGGATTTTAAAAAACTGAATTTTCCGCAATATTATCCGTGCATAAAAAAAGCCTTTATAATGGTTGGGTGGTAGTAAACCATCCAAATCCAAAATAAAGGACATAAGCATGGATAAGTTTACACGAAAAACTTCATTTGAACAATGGTTTTCACCTATTTCTTCTACACAAATGGAGAAATTAGTTGAAATTCATCAATTAAATTACTATACAAAGAAGCTTCACATCGCTTCATTCTTGAAATTATTACTGTTTGCGCAACTGAATGAAACCGAAAGTCTACGTGCCATTAGTGACACGCTGTTATCAGACGACTTACAAAAAGCAACGTATTTAGAGTCCATCAGCTTTTCGCAGTTAGGTCGGCGATTAAACCAAGTGCCAACTGAGTTTTTCCAACAAATTTTTCTAGACTTAGTCGGGCAAATTCATGAGAAAACGCATTTTGAGCAGCGCCGAAAAACCACAACACCACTAAAAATCATTGATTCTAGTACATTGCCATTGAACTTAAACAACCATAGATGGGCTGAATTCCGTAAAACAAAATCAGGTGTGAAGTTACATTTGCGCCTTGTTTACCTAGAAAAAGGTTGTTCGTACCCTGATAAAGCGGTGCTGACGAATGCGAAAGAACATGATCGTGGTCAGCTTGAAATTCTCGTTGATGACAAGGAGTGCATGTACGTGTTTGACCGAGGCTACTTAGATTATGAGCGCTTTGACCGCATGACAGATGACGGACTTTTCTTTGTCTCACGCTTACGAAAAAACGCCGTAACACGTGTGATTGAATCATTTAAAGTACCTGAACAGTCATCGGTGTTATCGGATGAAATGATTCTGATTGGCAACACGCAAAATCGTGCTGAAAATGTATTTCGCCGTATCGAAGTACTAGATCCAAACGGTAAAGAGCTACATCTGATTACGAATCGTTTTGATTTAAGCGCAGATGAAGTCGCTGAACTGTATAAGTCACGCTGGGCAATCGAACTGTTTTTCAAGTGGATGAAACAGCATCTGAACATTAAAAAGTTCTACGGGCAAAGCGAGCTAGCTGTGCATAATCAGGTGTACATTGCGATGATCGTTTACTGCTTAAACGTGCTAGCACAGCTTTACACAAACAGTTCACTGACGTACTTACAAATTAGTAGGTACTTAAAAGCAACACTATGGAAGCCCGCACGTATTTGGCTTCGGGAAATCGAAGGAACTACGGTACCATAAGGATTTAGAACTGTCAGTTGCCCCAGTCAAAGGTTATAGTAAAAAAATGGATGTTTACTATCTCTATTTAAGTATCTTTCATTTTCTTTAAAAACGGAAGAAATAGAAAACAGAAAATTCAATTAAAATCAATGCGACATTAGTGATACAATTTTATTATTAAAAGGCTGTTGATTCATCATTTTTTATTAGTATAATCCAATTACTTTAGAGACTATTATTGATTGTATAGATTTTGTGTCCTAATAAAGGAGAATGAATGACCATGAAATACTTGAATGAATTAGTTACACAATTTCAAAAAGACAATATACCGATGCACCCTTGTACAACGCAAGAAATTCATGAAGTTAAGAAATTCATAGGTAATCATTATTTACCGATTGCTTACATTGAATTTCTGGAAACAATGGGGAGAGGCACTGAGAACACTTTTTTTCGTGGAGAATCCTGTTATATTGATGAATTGTTAGAATTGAATACTTGGGGAGCGGAACTGTTAGAAGAAAATAATATAGCTTTAAAGCTTACTGAAAATGAATTTGTTTTTTGGATGTGTCAGGGCTGTATGTTTTGCTTTTTTAAAATGAATGAGGGAGAGAACCCACCAGTTTACGTATTTTCTGAATCAAATAAGAAAAAAGAATTTTATAAAATTACTGATTCGTTTACTGAATTTTTGCATCGAAGATATTTAAAAGATAGGGATATTTTTCGCGAAAAAAATTGAAATAACGGTGATAGTCGATATATTTCATAATAAAACTGAAGTTTTGAAGGCTGAAGGAACAGAATTGTCTGGTATTTTGTTTCCACCATGTTATTTAAACCTGGGGCTAATCGGGAATGCGGTCTTTATTTCAGATGAAAGTGCTGTTATTGAAGATATAAGGAAACTTTAATCATAAACAATGGCCGAAGGAGTATTAATACAATGACAAAAGAGTGGTATGAAGATACAGTAATTCCAAAAGAGATTCCCAATTTCAATTCAACGAATGTTCAGTATATTGCAGGTTTCCATTATTTTATAGGATACAATTCATTTTATAATGAAGTTTCCTATCTAGAAGTAGATTTTTTAGTAGAAGTGGATAGAAGAAAGTATATGTTGAAGATGAAATTTAATGATGTTTCTTGCCTTGATTTATTAGGATTTGGAAATAGATACAATCAATTGATGGGCTTTACAATAAATAATTTAAGTAATAATGGTTTTGAATCAAGTAATAAATATTTAGTAGAAGATTATGAAAACGGGATTATTAAATTTTACTGTGCTAGTTTTGAAGTGCTGTCTTTAGTTGAAATTTAAGTAGAAATAATTATAGAAGGAACTCGAGGAGAAATTAGATGATTAACTATGGAGCACTTTACTTCGATCATTACACTAAATTTTTAGGGGAGCCAATCGATCGAGAGGTGTATAAATATAGTGAAGAAATGCCTAGTATCCAAATTTTGAAGTATGACAATGTTTTTGAAGAATGCTTGGTTTATACCACACTTGGTTTGAGTAAATATACAGAAATAATGGGCGATTATATTGAGATTTCCATGGTAGTGGATGGAGCATTTAATAGCTCAGGCTACATTCTCGCAAATACGTTATTTTACTGTATCCATAATCAAATGCATATTGGGAGAGGCTTAGCGATAAGTGGTGTAGAGAACATTGATGCTGCTTTTGTTCAAAAATATAATAAAAGCGCTGTCTATTTTACTGAGTTATATGCATTTCCGGAAGAATATAGTATTGCCTGTACAGACTCTAACGAAAAAGATGGAAAATTACTATTAGCATTTTTCATTTCACAGTCCGAATATGATTATTTTGCAACATATGGGGCAGAGAAATTTGAGGATTTGTTAGAAGAAGAGAACGTTGATCCATTTAACGTTAGCAGATCATCAGTGGTTTGAAGTTTGCCCGCTTAATAGAGTGATAGACTTGAGTATTATGTAATTAATCATGAATTAGACATGGATAAAAATTAAAAACATACTTTCTTTCATTCAGTATTGGATTGGAGGAATAGGATTGCAGAATTTAAAACTTATTGGAAGTAAAACTGAACAAGAAATAAGAGAACTTCTTATTAAATCTAATCAGTCACTTTTGAAAAAAGATGAAAATGGAAGGCTTCTTGAAGTGATACAACATGCATACCCCGAAATGAAAACAGCATACATTCTTCATTGGATACCTGAACAAGGCGAGGACATTTATAAGGTTTTAATAAACGATAGCATTATTGCAGAGATTGAATTAGATCGGAATAATTGTAAAACAGAAGCGACAGTCGAGAATATTACTCTTCGTCAGTATTTACAAGGGCTTAGTAAGTTAAATCAAATTAAATTATCGGTTGCTCTTGATTTAGCGAAGCAGGACTTAACAGTTCTAGATTGTCTTGATTAGTGAAAAGGCTTTTCCAACTTTTCCAAGAATCAATGTAGGCACACATGAACATCCAATAATTCTAGTAGGCGAAGAGGTAAGACATTGGTTACAAAAGAATAGTTCCGGAATTGAAACGTCTTAAATTGACAAGGGAGAGGTAATAATTATGGCTTATGAAGAGTTAAGCAAGGAAGTTTCATATGCCCTGCGACACGCGCCATGGGAATATGAATTAGAAATAGATGATGAAGGCTGGGTTTCTCTTGAACAATTAAGAGACGCTTTTTTAGCCACTTCGAAGTGGAGCAAGTTAGAGGTTAATGATTTTATTGACATGGTCAGTATGGCAGAGAAGAAGCGTCATGAAATACACGGCAATAAAATTAGAGCGTTATATGGACATTCAAATAGTATCCTTAAGATAGTAAAAGAAGAAAGAGTACCACCAAATGTATTGTATCATGGTACGGCTAAGAGATTTTTGGAGAAAATCAAGATAGAGGGACTACTTCCACAAGCACGACAATATGTACATTTATCAGTCGATATGGAGACAGCTATTCTCGTTGGAAAAAGAAGAGATCATGACCCGCGAATATTGAAGATCAAAGCAAAAGAAGCCTACGACCAGGGTGTTAAATTTTACTATGGAAACGATAATGTTTGGCTAGTGGATTCGATTGATGCTAAGTATATTGAAAATATTAATCAATAAATTAATTTTTGGGATGATAATATGTTCGTTTGGTACATACACAGGATGGTGAAAAATGTTTGAATTAAATAATATTATAGACTTAACTAAATATGGACCAGCAAGCGAAAAAGAAATACTTGCCATTGAAGACATGATGAACCTTAAGCTACCCGCTGAATATAGAACTTTCCTCAAATACACTAATGGTCTCTCTACTGCAGGTGGTGTGTTGATTTACGGGACAGAAGAAATAATCGAGCGAAACGAAACTTGGGAAGTAAATGAATATGCAAAGGGCTATGTTGCAATCGGTGATGATGGAGGCGGTACTGTCTTTTTAATGGGACTCGATATAGCAGGTACGGTTTTCGCAGTGGGTTGCGGAGATATGAATCCACAAAATGCATCTATCATTGCCGTAGATTTTAACAGTTGGATTGATAGTGGTTGTTTTAGTAAGTCAGAGGAAGAAGAGTTAGGTGAACCTATTGTTACTTGTAATATTGTGTTAACAGCTTCACCAAATGGGGGATTAAAAGATTTAGTTGAAATAAAAAATGTTCTGCACATAAAGATCGCTGCTTTTGATTTACTAAAGTGTTCTAAAAATCTTCCTTGTGAACTTGTTAAGGACTATTCTTACGATCAGGCTATAAAGCTTATTGAATCATTGGGGGCAATTGGACAAACACTAAAAGTAGTTCCTTTAAGTAAAAAAGAGTAAAAAATTATATATTACTTAGGCTTATTCCAACCAAAAAGGTGAGAAGGAATAAGCTTTTTATTTTGTAATGATGGCGTAAATAGTGATTTGTGATAATAATCTGACAGTTTAAAATCGAAAAATATATATTGAGCAAAAATACTACATTATCTATTATTTTTTAGTATTTTATAGAGAAAATTGTTGAATGTATAAAATAAGGTTGTATAATGAAGTTGTAGCAACATATTTGGTTATTTATTCCTTGGTAAATAATTGGTAAATAAACTTTAGGAAATATGTGGCTACAACAAACGCAAGAAAATAACTAATGAAATGAGGAGATTTTAATGATGAACATGATTCAATTTTTAGAACAAAATCCGTCGTTGGTAACATTGTTAAAAGAAAAAAAGGCTTCTCTAGTTGGTGTTTCAGAGCTTGAACAAAAGGCAATTATAGAATCTTTCGATGAAGATTTATGCATGAAAAGTCGAATTTGGCAAAGTTAAAAAATTTTAAGTATTACTGGCTTGCTATAAGTGTCTATCTTTTATTAGGGTTATATTTGCTCTATGTCACTTATAGCGCGCCTTTTTTAAGTATTGAAATAGATGATGAAAATGGGCAATGGCTTATTATAGATCCTTATTATAAAGAGTGGGCAAATAAACAAGACATAGTAGCTGGAGATATTGTTTTAGAAGTAGATCATACTCAAATTAATGATTTACCTAGTATAATGTACGACTCAGTTATACTATCTGCTAAGGTTTTAACGATTCTAAAAGCTGATGGAAGAACGATTGAAATACAAATAAATCATTTAGACATTCCACAACAATTATATTATTTGTTAATAGTCCCTGCTTGTTATTATTTCCTAACTCTAATTATCTCGATTTATTTATATTACAAACAAAAAAAAGATGTGCTATTGAACTTGCTTAATATGTTTATACTCACTGTTTCATTGGCATATGTTAGCATCGGAGCATCTAGCAAATTAAATAACATCGGAATAATTGTTAATAGTGGTAGCTTGCTATTATGTTTGGTGTTTTTAATACACTTTTTAAGAAATTATTTTAATTTTTTAGAAATAGAGTGGGCTTTATTTAAAAAAATTCAAGTGTTTTATACAATACCATTGATTGCGGTCATTCTTAGTATTTTTAGTATTATTTATCCATTTGCAAGACCAATAATCTCTAATACAATTTTATGGTTATTTTTTGTATTGCTTATTTTAATTATTGGCACATTAATAATTTGTTATTTCAAATACAAAACACCGCAATTAAAAGTATTATTATCAAGTATCATTATTCCTTTTCTACCATTTCTATTTCTGTATGCGTTGCCTTTTATATTCTTCCAAAAAGAAATAGTTTCAGCAGATGTATGCTCCTTATTCTTAATGCTTATACCTTATAGTTTTATATTTACGCAGCTCACTGAACGTATATTTGATATGGAATATTTTATTACGCGTTTGCGCCATTATATTAATTTTTCATTTGCTTTTACGATTTGGCTATTAATGGGCCTTTATTCGATTACTGATTTATCTATTTCAAAAATGACGGAAATATTCTTTTTTGCCTTCTTATCATTAATAGCACTTTTCTATATTAAAGAGAAAGTAGATTATCGAAAGCGAAAAATTCTTTTTTCAACAAAAGGAGATTATATCCATCGCTTGTATAAGACAGTTGAAAGTATCGGAAGGGTCGTAAAAATTGAGGACTTACTTGAGAAATTTGTTCAGGAAGTTGCTTTACATCTTGAAATGAATAATGTTTACGTATTAACCTATGATTTGCAAACACATCAAGTTATTTCAACTGGCAAATCAAAAGAAAATACACAAAATCAAATTGACGAAGACTTCCTTGAGAAACTCCGTTTGGGAGATATCAAGAAAACGGATCATTTTTATATTGCCTTTATCCACCAAGACGTTAATTATAAAAGAATACTAGTTGTAGACCATCATAAATCCATTTATCTAAAGGATGAGGAATTATTATGGCTTGAATTATTACTTTTATATTTAAATAATTTTATTGAAAATACAAAAATGGTGGAGGAGCTTCTCGAACAGTTAAAGCATATGAAGGAAGCTGATAAAAGCCAGCTACCTTGGCTAAATAAGTTACTTTGGTTACGATTTGAAGAAGAAAAATACCAGTTAGCTCAAGAACTTCATGATACGATTTTACAAGAGCAACTCCATATTGCTAGAGAAATGGATGTATGTATACATGCAAAGAAAAAGGCGGATATTCAATCGAACCTTACTAAGATTCATAATCATATGATTACATCGGTGAATGATTTAAGAGGCTACTGTGAAAATTTGAAGCCACCTTTACTAGATACATTGGGATTAAATGCTGCGCTTGAGAAGCTTATTCAAAAAATACATAAGCGTGCGGATTTTGTTTTAATTTACACAATCGATCGTCTTTACTTAGAGGATGAGCGTTTAAACTTGATGATTTATCGGCTATTCCAAGAGTTATTGAACAATGCCTTGAAGCATTCTTATGCCAATACTGTTGAAATTCACCTATTAGAAACAGAAAATGGTTTTGAAATCAATTATTCTGATGATGGTGTAGGATGTAAAAAGGATGATATCATTCTAGCTGATTCAATGGGGATAAGGGGTATGCAGGAGCGGGTACACGCCTTTAATGGTCAGTTTTCTATTAACACCAATGTAGGAGAAGGCATGTCCATTCGAATTAAAGTAGATGAAGGAAATCATACCCATTACTTTGGCCAAGACACCTATAATAGAAGGCCAATTCATAGTAGAGGCTAATAGATAAATAATTTCACACCTCCTAACCTTTCGTATTGTGCAGATTTCACAATACTAATATGGATTAGGAGGTTTTGCTTTGGTTTTTTTATGACAAATACCATTATTTGTGTATAGTTATATAGAAGGGAGATGATCATCTTCATGGAAATAGAAAAAATGATCCTAAACTATACATCTCAACAAAATGAATTAAGAAAGCGTATATCTCTACAAAACAATTTTTCTGAAGATCAAATTAAACTTGTTGCAGGAGTGGATATTGCCTATTGGGGTGAAAATAATAAAGAATATGGAGTTTGTTGCATTCAAGTTTTTGATTTTTGTTCAAAAAAATTAGTGGAACAAGTTGATTACATGGATGAAATTACAACTCCTTATATTTCCGGGTTTTTAGCTTTTCGTGAATTGCCTCTTATTTTAGAAGCTGTTAAAAAGTTGAAAACGAATCCAAACCTTTATATGTTTGATGGAAATGGTTATTTACATAAGCGCAATATGGGCGTTGCAACACATGCTTCATTCTACTTAGAAAAACCGACAATTGGTGTAGCGAAAACGTATTATAAAATTGAAAATACGGATTTTATCATGCCGGAAAATAAATCAGGAGCGTTTACTGATATTGTCATTGAAGGGGAAGTATATGGTCGTGCTCTGAGGAGTAGAAAGGATGTTAAACCAATTTTTGTTTCATGTGGAAACGACATTGATTTAGATACAGCAACTAAAATCACGATGCATTTTATTGAAAAGGATAGCCGATTACCAATCCCTACAAGATATGCGGACTTGGCAACTCATCAGGCAAGGAAATTGCATCAAGATGATGTGTGAAAAAATGTCAGTATATCTAAGTGTAGCGTGGAGGTTATAAATGACCACGCAAGCAAAAGAGTTGGACAGATGAGGAAGATCAAGTCTGGCATCAGTATTTAGATACCCATAAAATCTAAATTAACATACATGTAAAAGAGGCATCTCAATATGAGATGCCTCTTTGATTTTATTTATTATATGCGCTTAGCGTGGGCCCGAAGATATTTTTCAACATCATTATATAATCCTGATTGGTTTGAGTATTTTACGTAGTTTTTGGCGGTACGTAACCAATCTAATGTCGAGGGCTGTAACTCTTCTAAAGTGTGTAATAAATCAGTAGTCGTGATTGGACGCTCATTACCAGTTGTTAAAATTTCTGCAAGGACATTTTCAGTAGCTAATTCAATCACATTTTCGATGTCTGCACCTGAGAAAAATTCAGTTTGAGCGGCAAGTGTTGCTACATCTATTTCTTCAGCATATCTTCCCGCTAGCTTCAACTTAAAAATTTGCTCTCTCGCATTTTTATCTGGTGGAGCGACAAAGATGAGGCGATCGAATCGACCAGGTCGCTTTAAGGCATTATCAACGTCCCATGGGGTATTCGTAGCGGCCATGACAAGCACTTCATCTGTACTTGTATCGATTCCTTCCATCTCTGTAAGAAATGTATTAATTAAGCTTCTAGAACGCTCTGAAGACTGTGAACGGCTATAACCAATTGTATCTACTTCATCAAAGAACATAATACTTGGTCTTTGAAAGCGTGCTTTATCAAAAAAGCTTTTTAAATTTAGTTCACTTTCTCCAGTATAAGCTCTTAATATATCTGTAATATGAATAGGGTAGAAATTTGCCTTGCATTCACCGGCAGTTGCCTTGGCGATAAATGTTTTTCCGCATCCAGGCGGACCATAGAGGAGAACGCCACCGCCTACTTTTTTTCGAAATTTAGCAAACAAACCCTTGTTGTAAAACGGGCTAATTATCCGAAGATTAATCGTCTTTTTTAAGTCATCAAGGCCAGCAACATCCGCAAAAGTGATTTGTCCCTTACCTTTTTTTACGGTTTTTTGAGGGACTTCACCGTTAATAATTTTCAACTTAGGTCCAAGATTTATTTGTCCGTTGTCTTGATCCGACTCGGTTTCGTCACTTTCGACTTCTCTTTCAAGCAATTCTTCTGCAGAAGCGGCAATGGCTTCCTCAGTCTCAATCATCTCACCATTATCATGACCTTCATGCTCAACAACTGGTGAATGGAAATCTGTTGAAGTTGTTTGTTGAATTTGAACACTCGCTTTTGTTAATTCATTTATGATTTCCATACGTAGTGTATCATCTGTACAGAGAGAAATGCCTGTAGAATATGCTTGCACGGCTTCTAGCCAACGCCCATTATCTGCAAGTTCTTTTCCAAGCCAGTAGTGTGCTTGAGGATCGGCTGGGCTTTGTTCTACCATTTGTTGTAACCATTTTACTTTATCCATATCGATGGCCCCTTATTTTTCTTAGTCCTTTTACTAATGGAACTGAAATCCATGTGTATAGTGCAAGTACTACATAGCATTGTAAAAATACCATTGCAATATTGTCGACTCCTATTGCAAGTAATAAGAAAGTCATCCCAATACCAACTAACCAAATAATAGCGGGACCTCCTAAACGCTCGATAAAACGGTTAGGTGCTAACAGCGGGTGGGCTGTAATTTCCATTTCTTCTAATATAGAGAGTAATGTTTGATCTTCAGGATTTAAAAGAAAGGCTTGTCTGTAATATTCTTTCGCTTCTTTTTCATTATTTCGGAATGAGGCATTTATCCCAAGGTGCAATAATTTAGCCATTTCACTATCTGCTGAATTCATATATTGTTCTAATGCAAGGATTTGTTGCTCTTTATTTCCATGCACGCCTTCTAAAATAAAGTTTATACGTAACACATATGAATTTTCTGGATCTAATTCTAATGCTTTATTTATTAATAACTTTGCTTTTTTACGATGGCCAGTCTTTTTCATTAAAACAGCATAGGCAGCATGTGTTTCGGCATCATTTGGATTTAAGCGAAGTGCTTCAAGAAAAGCTTCCTCTGCTTCTTGCCATCGCTCGGTTTGCATGTAAAGATGGCCGAGAAAATAAAATATGATTTCCTCATCATAGCCTAATCTCATTGCTTCGTGAAACTGTTCTTCTGCCTCGTCAAATTCGTTTATTGCATAATTACAGTATCCTAACATATACCAAAGCCTGCTGTTTTCAAAATGGTCAGGTAGTTCCTCATTAATAAGTTCGATTACTTGGGGATATTTCCCTATATCGAAATAATGCTCTATGACTTCAAAGGATGGTTCTTCATATTCTTCGTATTCACTCATATTCTATTTATCTCCTTCCCTAAAGTGCTAGTATGAACAAAGTAGTAACAGCCTCAATTAAGCCCGAGATCATACAAACGATAAACCCTGGCCTCCATAATGATTCTGCTTCACCATCAACTGCTAAATGCTCTTTATAGGGTTCGTTTAGAAATGTAAAGAAGATGAAAAAACAAGCCGCCCCAAATAATCGTCCAATAAATTTTATATATTTTTCTTCAATTGGTAGTATTTGTTGTCCGATTGCATAAACGATTGCCAGTTTCGCAATAATGAGTACAATACTAATGATCGTTAGTAGCTGTATGTATTTTTTCTCAATTTTTAGCCATTTTCCGTTTTGGATACCTAATGCTACAATGGCAAAAATACCACCAAACATAGCAACAAAAAATAAATTACTAACTTCGTAACTTCTAGTCCTGTCTACATCATGGCTTGTTAAGCTAGGTTTATAAAGATTTTCCATATTACCATCGACCTCCTAATAACATTTGTATTATACATAGATTTCTTAATACTGGAAACCGTTTGTTGAGTGGAGTTAAGAAGGTGTTATTTCTTCCTGTATTTCCTGTTGAATTAAAAAGCACTTAGACCTATTTTTTTATATCATATAGTTAAATAGATTATATATTTTAATGAACATAACCGCAAATATGATAGTGGAGATATCAAATAAGTAATATTTATATTTAAAAAGATAAGTATTATCTACCTTTTTGGATAGATTGCTAAATTATAGGGAAATTTTTAGATTCAGACCGATATAAAATTTAGAAGGTATAAAGGAGGACAAACGTCTTGAATAAAAAGTTTTTATTATCAGTTGCAGCAATACCTGCAGTCATTGTTGCACCAACAGTAGTAGGGGCAGAAGAAACATCAACTATTAAAATAAACGCAGATGCGAAGGTCAATGACATAATCACAGCGGATGTGAAAAATTTACCGTCTAATACATATGTAAACAGTTATCAATGGTACTATATTGAAGCGGATGGTTCTGAAAAACTGATTCCTGGTGCTACAGGCATATCCTTTAAAGTGCCTGCTGAAGCAGAAAAGAAAACGATTATCGTAAAAGCGATCACTTCAAGTGATACTTATAAAAGTAATACATGTACGATAAAGCCATTGCAATTAAGCATTGAAGAACCAGTTTTTGAAGGTTACTCATCAACTAACTTTGTGACACCAGGTGATACTGTTAAAGTGGTAGGCGCAAATGTAATCGATGCAAATGGTACGAAATTAGAAAGTAACCAAATTACATACAGCTATCAATGGTTTTATAAAGTAGGAGAAGTCTTTTCCATTATTAATGGGGCAACAGGAGCAACATATACGATTCCTACGGATGCCTTAAATAAGGAACCGAAAGATATTGTAGTGAAAGTAACTGCGAAAGTAGGTGCATATACACTTGAATCGCTTCCCTCAAAAGTACTTACAGTATCGAAACAGCCGACAGAGACATTAACGAAGAATATTGAAGGTTTACTGAAGGATGGCAACAAATATAATTTGACAACAACCTTTGGAGAATTTCAGGCACTTGCGAAAGACTTAGATAAAAAATATCAAGCTCTATCAACTACTGCTAAAGCGAATGTTACTAATTATGAAGTATTGAAAAGAGCACTTGCAGATATTGCAGCTGTCGAAGCATTAAAAGAAAAATTGAATAAAATGGGCAATGTTGATAAAAAGGATTTACCTCAGTTTTTGAAAAATCTTGAAGCGGACTATAATAAGCTAGACTATTTACAGCGCAGTTTAGATGTTAATGATGAAATATACAATGCGATAAAAATGGCATTGCATAACCCATCCAATATTGACGAGCTTACGGAAGTACGAGAGATTAATAAACAAATTACTGCATTATTATCCTACGAAAATTCTTATATCAAATATGTCCCTTCTAGCTTAGAGTCTTTACAAGCTGAAGTGAACAAAATTGAAACTCGAATGTCGAAGCTGTCAAAAGATTACAAAGCAATTGTACAAAAACAAACAATTTTACAAGAAGCGAAGCAAGATATAAAGAAAATTGAGCAGTTCTTAAAATCATTTGATAAATTGTTGCCAAATGATACACCGAGCAAGCAAGTGACTACTGCGAAATCGATCCGCTCTACTTACGAAAAGTTTACTTACAAGCAAATGCTATTAGTTCCAAATACGTATAAAGAAAAATTGCAGAACGCGGAAAATGCAGAACAAATTCAAATTATGAAATTAAACGCATTAATTCAATCGTATGTTGGGGACAAGCAGTATCCAATTAATCCAACAAAAGAGACATGGAAAGAGAACGTAGATAATGTCAATAAAATAATCAGTGATTATAAAAACTTAACGAAGACTTCAGCGGCCCAAATTAAAGACTATGATCGCATTTTAACATTGCAAAAAGATCTTAAGACGGCTGAAAAAGTTATTAAGGATATGGATGCCTATCTAAAACTTAAGAAAACATCGGGAGTCTCAGAGAGTAAGTTAAAATCAAGCTATAGCAGTTCACTAAAAGCCTATAATAAGCTAACAAGTTTACAGCAATCACTTGTGTATAATGCAAAAGAATTTTTAAATAATTCACCAGATGTGACTGTTGGTAACGGTGGTAAGGAACCACAAGATAAAGCAGCAGCCCTAGCTTTAAAAACAAAAATCGATTCTTTTGCAAACATCACCAACTATTCTCTGCAACAATTAGAAACAGAAGTAGCGAGTGCTACAGCGGAATATAAAAAATTATCATCCGATGCCCGTAAATATGTGACGAATTACGACCTACTAACAGCAGCAAGTAAAGATATTTCAGGCGCCAAATCGTTCCTTAAAAAAGTACAGGATGCTAAAGAAGAAACGGATGTTACGAAGCAGGTTAAGAAAATTCAATCAGTGCAAACAGCTTATGCAAAGTTACCTGCAAACCAACAGCATTTAGCTAAAGATGAGTATGAAAAATTACTTAAACTATTAGATGGCAATGTTCCAGACGTATCAAAATTAGATAATGAAATCGCTGCAATGATAAACAATGATATGTACACAGTATCTATAGAAAAAATTAAAGAGCTATCCACTCAATATAATAAGTTAAGCTCTAGTGATAAAAAACGTGTTACCAATGCTTCTATCTTAACTACGGCTGTCTCTGATGTGAAAAAAGTAGAGTCATTCATGAAGCAGTATGACAAATCATTCGAAAAAAATCCAGCAACTGTTATTAAAGCATTTTCAAAATTGACGTCAAAACAGACGAGTTTAATAAATGAAAGTGTTCGGAAAAAAATTGTTGAAGCAGAAGCAAAACAACAAGCTGCAAACGAATCTGCTTTAAATTTGGTGGAAATGATCAATGGGCTTGAGAAAAATGGAGAATATATTGCCAATTTAGATACTGAAGTTACGAAAATTCGTACATCGTATGACAAGCTTAGTTCTACTGAGAAAAAAATAGTGAAAAATTACTCGAAGCTAACGCAGGCAGAAAGTGATTTGAAAAAAGTTACGGAAGTATATGAGTTATATAAAACTTACGAAGCCGCAACAGAAGAAAAGAAGCCAGCTGCATATAAAACGTGGCAAACTGCTTATGGCAAGCTTTCGAAAAAACTTGAACTTCTTTATAAACAAATGCAGCCATAATATTTTAATTAGTACTAGCCCCGAATAACGAATTTATTCGGGGTTTTTCTGTAGCGAAAAAGTCTCTTGATAAATTTATTTTTTTCATTTGTGTAGAATATCAAATCTTCGCTATACTATTTACAGTTAATCATTAATTCCAGAAGGTACGAAGCCTCCAAAGTTTTAAAAAATTATATCGGATAGAGTCTTCATAGTGTAAACTAGGGAGGCTCTGTTTTTGCCTAGCATTAAATTTTTTTTAGTGAAGTGTACGGAAGAGTAACGGAGATGTATTTTTTTGGAAGGAGAACACAAAATTGCCGACAAATCATATCAACAATCATCATGACCTTGTATCAGAATGGCTGAAACAGTTTCGTCCTTATGCGAAAGAGGGACAATGCGCAAGCTATATTCCTGCTTTATCAGAAAAAGATCCAAATCAATTAGCTATTTCGATTATCGGACCAGATCGTAACGAAATCAAAGCAGGAGAGACAGCTGAACTGTTTACCCTGCAAAGTGTTTCAAAAGTTGTGACATTTATTTTAGCGTGTATGGAACGGGGATTACCCTATGTTTTAGAGCGAGTAGATGTTGAACCTACAGGTGATACCTTCAATTCAATCATTCGTCTTGAAAGCCATCAACCTGGAAAACCTTTTAACCCAATGATTAATGCAGGAGCGATTACAGTATCCTCTATGCTTGACGGAAATTCACCACAAGAGAAGGTTACAAAAATCCTACATTTTTTAGAACAAATCGTTGGCAAAAAAATAAGGGTAAATGAAGAGGTTTTTCAATCTGAATGGCAAACAGCTAATCGTAATCGATCATTAGCATACTATTTAATGGATTCTGGTTTTTTAGATTGCCCTGTAGAGGAGGCATTGGAGGTTTATTTGAAACAATGTGCTATTGAAGTCAATGTTTCGGATTTAGCGATGATTGGTTTAGTAATCGCCAATGATGGCTATCATCCTCTATTAAAAACGCAACTCTTTCCAAAGCAAGTGGCTAAATTAGCGAAGGCATTAATGGTTACATGCGGTATGTATAATGCTTCTGGTAAATTTGCTGCATTTATCGGGTTACCCGCTAAAAGTGGTGTCTCTGGTGCAATTTTGGTGGCTGTACCAAGTCATGCAGGCTTAGATTCACCTTTCCCTGCTGGCTGCGGTATTGGCATTTACGGACCAGCAATTGATACCATTGGGAATAGTGTAGCAGGCGTGAATTTACTAAAGCATATCGCTACCGAGTGGAATATGACGATTTTTTAAACAATGAAAAAAAGATGACTTCTGTGCTGAGGTCATCTTTTTTGTTCATAAGTATATATGGTAAGTAGTTCCGTTTACGGGAATCCTTTTCATTGTAGGATCGTTAGTTGGTAATACTCTTAACCCGTTCTCTCTCGCCTTGTTAAAGCAAATCCGTTCTACTATTATATTGTCTGGATTTTTCTCGTAGACAATAATATTACAATCAGAACAATGGTAAACAATAGCGTAATAGAAATAACGATCTTATTTTTAATAAAAACCCTCCTTTTTTTAACTCCCTTTTATTCATACTATCGTTAATTTGTTAGGGATTATTACTTTGAGAAAAATAGAAAAATCCTGAATAGATTTACTTTCTTTGAAGTGTCACTATTCAGGACAGTTATTTTTAATGCCTCTTAACGTAGTTATTTCTTTCTTTTCACTTTGTAAATCATCATTAGTATGATAAACCAAATTGGTGTTAACAGTAATGCCGTACGAGTTTCCTCTGAAATGAACATAATAACTAATAGAAATGCGAAGAAGGCAAGTACTAAATAGTTCACGAACGGAGTAAATGGTGCCTTGAAAATTGATGCCTCATGAAGTGCACGATTTTTCCGTTTATAAATGATATGAGAAATTAAAATAATACTCCACACCCAAATAAAGCAAATAGCACTGATCGTTGTAACAACACTAAAGGCGCTTTCAGGCATCAGTTTACTTAGTAATGCTCCTGCAGATACAACAATTGCGGAAACAACGAGTGCGTTACTTGGTACACTGTTTTTATTAAGCTTGGCGAACGATGGTGAAGCTTGCTTATTGTTCCCAAGATTATAAAGCATGCGGCTTGTAGAGAATAAACCACTATTACCTGCTGAAGCAGCGGATGTTAGAACAACAAAATTAATAATCCCTGCAGCAATAGGGATACCAGCTAGTGTAAATACTTGTACAAATGGACTGCTTACGGCAGACATTTCATACCAAGGATTAATGCATAAAATAACAAATAATGCACCTACATAGAATAATAAAATACGAAATGGAATTTTGTTAATGGCAGACGGAATATTTTTTCTAGGGTCGTTCGTTTCAGCAGCAGAAACACCTACTAATTCGACACCTACAAAAGCGAAAACAACCATTTGGAAGGCCATTAGGAAGCCGTATAGGCCATTCGGGAACATCCCGCCATGTGCCCAAAGATTTTCAACTGCAACTGTGCCAGAACTTGTTTGAAAGCCTGTAAATAACATGATTAGTCCAATAACGATCAGCGCAACAATTGTGATGACCTTGATAAGGGCAAACCAAAATTCTAACTCACCAAATAGTTTTACAGTTAATAAGTTTAAAAATAATAACAGTACTAAACAGCCAATCGCTGGTACCCATTGAGGTATATCAAACCAATATTGTGCATAAACACCGACAGCAATAATATCTGCCATAGCGGTCATGACCCAGCAGAACCAGTAAGTCCAGCCAGTGACGTAGCCTGCCCAAGGACCTATGTATTCTGATGCAAAATCAGTAAATGATGTATAGCCTGCGTTCGATAATAATAATTCACCTAATGCACGCATAACAAAAAATAGGGCAGTTCCGACGATTAAATAGGCTAAGATGATGGAAGGTCCTGCTAAAGCAATGGCTTTGCCTGAACCTAAAAATAATCCAGTGCCTATTGTTCCGCCAATAGCAATGAGCTGCACATGGCGATTTTTTAAATCACGTTTTAATTGATGTTGTTCCACGTTAATCCCCCTCAAAGATGCATAAAAATTTTGACTGGAAAATAAAAAGAGACTAGTATTGACACTAGTCTCGTAAACGTCAGAATAACAAATACCAATTGCGAATGCTGGATATGAAAAAATAAACATTCATGTGGTATAGCTTTCATGATGAAAGTAGATATTACTCCTCTGTCCTTTTGCCTGAGATAGTGAACCCTTCGGCGACGCAAAATGCGTTCTCTCCAGAACTGCTCCTGCTATAGTGTGATCCATAGCATTCATAGCTTGTATTGTATTGCTTGTTGATATTATTTTAAGATATTATACATCCTATCAGTGCTTACATAATTATTCAAGGGTAAATTTCAGCTATTTTCAGAAAAAAAGAAGATTATGGTTCGTCTAGGGAAATACTTTACGAAAAATAGTATTTTTAGGCATATGTTAATATGTGGATGATGTTGAATATTTGGTATAAAGTGAAGTTGTCATGATAACGTAAGTTTGATTTTCATTCCGGCTGGACGCTTTCCTCAGTTTGTCCGATCGCCTATCCACAACAAAGAATCCTCAATGAAAACGAGCAGAACATTACCTTGCGTTGCTTTTCCTTATTTCGTCCAATGCATGATTAGGTACTTAGTGAACATGAAGTAACTTGTTAGACGTTAACAATAAATATAATATAGTAGAAACTCAGAATTTTTTGCGAAAAAAGAAACCATCTCATAGTCATTTGAGATGGTTCTTTCGGTGTGAAACAAAGCGATATAGGTAAATATATATAAATTTACTTAGTTTCAAAGAGTGAATTTATTTATATAAGTCGCTAATGTCTTATCTATTTTGTTTCATTACTGTTTTTTGGACTTTATTTTACCTGTCCAAGTACGGAAGCCGCCTTGTAGTTGGTAAATTTGGTTGTAGCCACGTTTTTTAAGAAACAGTGCAGCTCGAGAGCTACGGCCTGTATTTTGGCAGTATAAATATACTGGTAAATCTGGGCGGATTTCTTTGTAACGTTGACGTAGTGTAGTTGAAGGAACATTTCGTGCACCAAGAATGTGACCAGCTTCAAATTCTTTTTGCTCACGTACATCGATCAGCTGAGCTTTACGATAGCCTTCAATAAATTGTTCTTGTGTTAGGTTTGTTACGGCTTTTTTTAGTCGCATAGAATTAATGACGATATATGCAATTACGACTACTAACATTATACCGATTGTGATAAGTATGTCCAAAATTTTCTTACCCCTTTCTATCTTCTTTATTATTATAAAAGATGCGCTAGCGATAGTCCAATGAGTTTGATAAAATTAATTACATTGTGGCTAGAATTAATCTATTGAATGTTATGAGTGAAAGGCCACAGAATCATTCCACCCTATTCTTGGATTAGGGTGGGGGATTACTTCAATAAAGAATAGAACTAAACGCAGAGTGTCAAAATTTTGAGAAGCACTATTTTGGGCTATCATTAATAGTTGGATGACATTGTTAAAACGTATGACATATATAGTGATGAGACTTATTTTGTACACGTTCGCGAAGGTTTAATTTAATACTTGTAGGAGATGAATATATGACAACTTGGTATTTTCTAAATTCAGGGAAATGTAGTCCTTCTTTTAATATGGCATTAGACGAAGCATTACTTGATTGGCACAGTGAAGGTTTAATTCCGCCGGTTATTCGTTTTTATGAGTGGGAGCCAGCAACTCTTTCGATTGGCTATTTTCAGCAGGCGAAAAGAGATATCAATTTAGAAGCGGTGCGTGAACAAGGACTAGGCTTTGTTCGTCGTCCAACAGGCGGTAGAGCCGTTTTACATGAGCATGAGTTGACATATAGCGTCATTGTTTCAGAAAGCTATCCAGATATGCCTGAGTCAGTGACAGAGGCATATCGAGTGTTAAGTGAAGGGATATTGAAAGGTTTTCATAATTTAGGTATGGATGCTTATTTTAGTGTGCCTAATACAGAGGAACAAAGAGCAGACTTAAAGAAACCTAAAAGTGCAGTTTGCTTCGATGCGCCAAGCTGGTATGAGCTTGTCGTAGAAGGTAAAAAAGTAGCTGGTAGTGCACAAACTCGTCAAAAAGGTGTTATTTTACAGCACGGAGCTATTTTACTTGATTTAGATCAAGAAAAGTTATTGTCTGTCTTCAATTTTTCAAGTGAAGAGGCGAGAGCACGTATGCGTAGAAAGATGCCAGAGAAAGCAGTTGCTATCAATAACCTTGTGAAAGAACCAGTGACGATTGAACAATGTGTGACAGCTTTTAGAGATGGTTTTGCAAAATCGTTGCAAATTGATTTAAAACCATTTACACTTTCTGAGGAGCAATTAGAATATGTGCATGCACTTGAAGAAAAAAAATATGCATGTGATGATTGGAACTTCAAAAAATAAAAAATGGTATAAGAAAAATATTTTTTTATCGTTCAAACCTTGTGAGGACGAGCATTTCGGATGCTATTCGAAATTGCAAGAGTTGAATTAAAAAACTATATATAGTATCTTTTTTAAAGATTAATACACAATATGTAGTGTTTAGCGACACATGATATTGTGTATTTATATTTGTAAGGCAGAAAATAAGGGAGGCAAAACGATGGTACTCACAAATCATCAACCCGAAGTAAACAAATTTAAACAGTTAAACAAAGATATTGAACAATTTCCACAGGTGCATCCTGTAACGCCTGATATGCACATTACGCATAAAGGTGTATCAAGGCTTGTGATGATCGATCGCTACTCGTTTAAGGATACGGAGAAGAAAACGTTAAAAGCCGGTGATTTCGTCGTATTAACAGTGAAGGCAGATCCAAAATTCCCTGCACGTGGTTTAGGGACAATCCAAAAGCTTGATATGTCTACAAAAACAGCAGATATTTTGATTGAGGAGGATTATCGTAGTGCTTTAGATGATCCAAAAGAGCAAGAAACGGGTGTGATTACGCGTTCAATCGACGTGCTAGAAAAGCCTCTTGAAATTTTTTATGAACAAATCGCAAAACGAAATGCAACAGGACTTGCTTCTGTTGAAAAAACACAAGAGAAACGTCAAGAATGGTTTGAGAAGTTTTATGAGCAACTAGTATCATTAAAATTCATTCCAGCTGGACGAGTTATATACGGAGCGGGTTCTGAAACAGATGTAACTTTCTTCAACTGTTATGTAATGCCATTTGTAGCAGATTCACGTGAAGGAATCAGTGATCACCGTAAGCAAGTAATGGAAATTATGAGCCGCGGTGGTGGTGTAGGGACGAATGGTTCAACATTGCGTCCACGCAACACGTTAGCACGTGGTGTAAATGGTAAATCATCTGGTTCTGTGTCATGGTTAGATGATATTGCGAAGCTGACTCATCTTGTCGAACAAGGTGGCTCCCGTTAACCAAAAACGGCGGGATTAAAATCTCGTGAATTGCTGGAACACCCTTAGAGCTTTTCTTGCTACAACGTAAACTGTGAAGTTAGGCGTGAATGCTTGAAAAAAGAAAAGATTGGGCAATCAGCAGCGAAGCATCTATGGAAACGTAGTTGAACGTTCAACGACTATTGAACCTTCCTAAACTTTGAACCACATCGGAGGTGGGAGCATGGAAGAAGTAAATCGTATTGTACGGAGACGTCCTTACGAGGCGCGAGACAAAGAACGATTGATTAAAAGAATTATTGAGTTGCATGAAAACGGTATGAGCCAAGTTGATATTGCAAAAACACTTAACATAGGAAGAGGAACAATCCTTAGATGGAATAAAGAGCTAGAGCTTTTTAAAGCGAGAGAGCCTGGTCAAGCGGGAAAGCTGAAAAATAAGAAGTATCATTATGATGAAAACTACTTTAAAAATATCGATTCAGCAAATAAGGCTTATTTAGTAGGTTATATTACAGGTGATGGTACTCTATCTGACCGTGGTAAATCGAAACGTCTTATTCTATCACTTGCTGAGCAGGACCAACAATTGCTTGAAGATATTGCAAAAGAATTGTCTATGCAAGAAGCGATTAAACTCCGTCAACGATGTGCACCAAATGAACAAAATCAATACTCTTTAATAATTAATTCAACAGAAATGTGCAATGATTTAATGAGGTTGGGGATTAAACCTCGAAAAACAGGCTTTGAAAGTTGGATTGATTTTAAAAATGAGGATTTGCAATGGACTTATTTAAGAGGTTTTTTTGATGCAGATGGCCATTTTTCCAAGCGTGGGAGAATAGGTTTTACGGGTAATCGCGAAATGCTTTTATCATTACTTCAATTTTTGCATAATCAACAACTAGCTTTAACGGTTCATAAAGTTTACCCAAAACAAGGATGCGTTGACTTATACATTACTCGAAAAGATGATGTGTTAAAGATTGTTCGTAAGTTATACGAACATGGTTCCATACGACTCAATAGAAAATATGATAAAATCAAATCCTTCTTTGATGATATAGTCTGATCTTATGTAAAAGCATAAGAATGTGGCAGAAATGACCACATCAAAAAAGTATTTCAAAATACTTTTTTGTAACAAAAAGCGTGGGGCACAAATGATTATGCTGGCAGATTGGCATCCTGATATCGTGGAATTTATTATATCAAAAATGCAAAATCCACGTATTCTACGATACCTAATCGAAAATACAACAGATGAATCAATTATTCGTCTAGCAAAAGAAAAATTAAACTTTAAACCTCTTTCATTCCAAGAGGAAGCTATGTATCAAGGTATTGTAAACTATAAAGGTATCGAAGGCTTAGGCGGTTTTGATACGGCTATTATTCGTGAAGCGGAAAACAAGCTTCGTGATGGTGGTACTTATACTGTTCACAATCAAGAGTTTTTAACGGGTGCAAATATTTCTGTAACATTAACGAAAGAATTTATGCAAGCTGTAGAAAATGACGCTGACTTCGAGCTTCGCTTCCCAGCGGTTGAAGAATATACAAAAGAAGAAATGAACGTTTACAACACGGAATGGCATAAAGTTGGCGACGTACGTGAATGGGAGAAAATGGGCTATAAAGTACGCACATACCGTACGATTAAAGCGAAAGAATTATGGAATTTAATCAACGTTTGTGCTACGTACTCTGCAGAGCCAGGTATTTTCTTCATCGACAACGCCAATGAAATGACAAACGCAAAAGCTTATGGTCAAAGCGTTGTAGCGACAAATCCGTGTGGAGAACAACCACTTGCACCATATTCTGTGTGTAACTTAGCAGCTGTGAACTTAGCGCAGTTTGCAAATAAAGAAGATCAAACAATTGATTTCGAAGCACTACGTGAAACAGTTCGTGTTGGTGTTCGTATGCAGGATAATGTAATTGATGCAACACCATACTTCTTAGAAGAAAACCGTGTACAAGCTCTTGGAGAGCGTCGTGTTGGCTTAGGCGTAATGGGCTTAGCGGACTTACTAATTTATTGTGAGAAAGAATATGGCTCAGAAGCTGGTAATGAGCTAGTTGATGAAATCTTTAAGACGATTGCTGAAACTGCGTATGAGACGTCAACAGAACTTGCGAAAGAACGCGGTAGCTTCCCATTCCTTGTAGGAGCAACTGAGGAAGAGACTGCACGTTTACGTAAAGCATTTACTGAAACAGGCTTTATGCAAAAAATGCCTGCACACATTAAAGAACAAATTTTAGCAACGGGTATCCGTAACTCACATTTACTAACAGTAGCTCCAACTGGTTCTACAGGTACGATGGTAGGTGTAGCAACGGGTCTTGAGCCATACTTCTCGTTCACATATTACCGCTCAGGTCGTCTAGGTAAGTTCATCGAGGTAAAAGCGGAGATCGTGCAAGAATATTTAGAACGTTATCCAGAAGTAAATGAAAATGACCTTCCTGAATGGTTCGTTACAGCGATGGAGTTAAAACCAGAGGCTCACGCGGATGTACAATGTATCATCCAAAAATGGATTGATTCATCGATTTCAAAAACTGTAAATGCACCAAAAGGTTATACAGTACAACAAGTTGAAAAAGTGTACGAGCGTTTATATAAAGGTGGCGCTAAAGGTGGTACGGTCTATGTAGATGGTAGCCGTGATTCACAAGTACTTACATTGAAAGCAGAAGAAAATGATATGGATCAATTATCATTTGAAGAAGAATTTGTAGAAGAGCCAACAAAACGTCCTGTTGTGTTAGTAGATACGATTCAAGCTTTAGAATCGACAACAGTAATTGGTTCAGATGTAGGGAATACTTGCCCAGTATGCCGTAAAGGAACTGTTGAAGAAATCGGCGGCTGTAATACATGTACAAACTGTGCTGCACAATTAAAATGTGGCCTATAAAATAATGAAAAAGTGTCTATCTCGCCAAAAGTGCGGATAGGCATTTTTTATTTCATTCAGTAAATGTCATGGATTTTGAAGGAGTATACTTCAAAATGTGGAATTAATTTAAAGTTCGATCATTTATAAAAAAGTCTGATAAAAAGATCTATTTAGTAGAGTCTTTCTTTGTTCAACAATCAGGCCATATTGTTGAACAACACCGTGATATCAAGGTTAAAATAAGAGTTGTGAAGGTTTACACTTAAAGTAACAGGATGCAGGTTCGTTTCTATGTAGAAAATAACATTTTACCTCTTCTAAAACGAAGTTCTAACTGTATAGTTTATATATAGAAGATTATCTTGTAAAATTTAGTATTATAATAAAATTGAAAGAAAACGAAAGGCTTCGTTCAATTCAAGATCTTCTATCGAGCTTGTTAAGACTTCTGATACATGGCTATTATAAATCATTTCGTGTTTTGAAAAAGGATGGACAATAATAATGTTTAAAGGAGAGAAAAAATGAGTGTAGAAATTTTTAACGGAGAACGTTCTGAAGAAAGTGTTCAATTTGAAAAATGGTTAATTTCCCAAAGCAATAAAAAGAGTTTTTCTAGTATTGAAAATACCAAACAGTTCATTAAGCAGAGGGGAACTGAAAATATTCAGCCCTATGTTATTGGGGATGATGTTAATTTTTTAAGTGATATGAAGGAGCAGGCATTCGAGGGTATGCAGGTTTTTACTTTAAATGACCAAAAGTCTTTGAAACAAAAAGTTATTCTCTATTTACATGGTGGTGCTTGGACGAATCAACCTTTAAATTTACACTGGTTGTTCATGGATAAAATGGCGCAATCTTTAAATGTGAAAATTATTGCGCCCATTTATCCTAAAGTACCTCATTTTAACTATCAAGATACCTATCCAAAAATCCTCAACTTATATAAAGAAATTCTTGGAACCGTTGACAGTTCCAATCAATTAACGATCATGGGAGATTCGGCAGGCGGTAATATAACACTTGGTCTGGCCCTTCTTTTGAAGATGAACCATTTGCCTCAACCGAAAGATATTATTTTATTATCTGCATGTGTTGATATGGGTTTTGAAAACCCTCTTATACCTGAATATGAGGAAAAGGACCCGATGTTAGCTAGTGAAGGAATGGAAGTCATTATAAAGATATGGGCAGCTGATAAACATTTAAATGACCCATTGATTAGTCCTATTTACGGTGACTTTAAAGGACTTGGGAAAATTACTCATTTTATTGGAACACACGAATGTTTATATCCAGATGCAATAAAATTTGATGAAAAACTAACGGAACAAGGGATTGAAATCAATACCTTAGTTTATCCTAAAATGAATCATGTGTTTGTTGTGATGCCGATCCCTGAAGCCATAGATGCTCAACATAAAATTATTAATATAATTAGTAACCAGATAGATTAGCTAAACGAAAGGGTGCGTTACTTTAAGAAGCATGAGCTGATCAAAGGATTATTACAATATGTTTGTTCAATAAAAAGGCGATTTAAATAAGCAAGGTTCACAAAAAACATCAAATTTTTTATAACAATTGAGAATAGAAAAAGCGTGTTTGAATCAATCTTTTTTCAAAACATGCTTTTTCTTTTTGTTCATTTATCAATAGTATAAGTAGCTATTTGATCAAACTTTATTTCAAAGCAACACTATCTCGTGAAAGGCACTTTTTTATTTTTAAACCACTTATCCTACGTAAACGACCAGTCATCTAAAATCCATTTACATAATTAGTTAAAAATTTTATAGTGAAAACGAATGAAAGGACTGTGATGAAATGAAGGTAGAAGTGTCGATTGATCCGACATGCAAAGAGCCAAAAGTTATTATTCACACCGATCAGATGACCGATGAAATAGAGCATCTCATGCAGAGTATCGCTTCCGCTGAAGTCAATACATTATCGGTCTTCTCAGATAGAGGTGTCGAGTTTATTAGCTGTGGGGACATTGTGCGCATTTATACGGAGCAAAAGAAGGTTTTCGTGCAAACAATGGTTGATATTTACATTGCGCGCCTTCGCTTGTATGAGCTTGAAGAAAAGCTGAATACACAGATGTTTGTGCGTATTTCAAATGCTGAAATTGTTAATCGCAACATGATTAAACATATGGATATTAGCAGAACAGGAACCATCGGTGTTGAGCTAACAGGTGGGATTAAAACATACGCGTCAAGGCGTTATGTAACAAAAATTAAGAAGCAATTAGGGATATGAGGTGAAAGATGTGCGAAAAGACATACTAATTCGGATTTTAGGTGGATTTATTATAGGTGCGGTACTTGGACAAATCGTACAATTCTTTGTATCGCTTGGGATATCACAAGAAAGCTACGTTTGGGTAGTTCCTGAATTTCAAGCTTTATTTGAAAGTGAAACAATGGCAATTATGACTCAAGTTGTGTTGACGGGTTTGATTGGGATCACATTTGCGCTAGCTGCACTATTCTTTGAAATTGCGAGATGGGGTATGTTGAAGCAATATATTGTGCACTTTTTTGTAACGGCCATTATTTGGATACCAATTGTCATGGTTTTATGGATGCCGAAAACGATGGCCAATATTTTCTCCTTATTTGCAAGTTTCTTAGGAACTTATGTTGTGACATGGCTATTGCAATATAAGCTTTCGAAGCGCGATATTGAAAAGATTAATGCCATGCTAATCGAGAGGGGTGACTTTCATGACAATTGAAATAAAGGGCTTAACGAAGCATTATAAGGAAATTGTGGTAGTGGATCAGTTATCTTTATGTATAGAAAAGGGAGAATTTTTTGCACTTCTTGGTCAAAATGCAGCTGGTAAGACGACAACGATTAAAATGCTTTGCGGACTATTACCACCAACAGATGGAGATGCCATGTTGGATGGGGAAAGTATTGTTCACCATCAGGTCGCTGCTAAAAAGAAAATAAATATTTCTCCACAGGAAACGGCTGTTGCACCTAATTTAACTGTATTAGAAAATTTGCTATTTATGGGCCAGATTTATGGTTGCTCAAAAATAGAGGCAAAAAAACGAGCAAATGCACAGATGAATTTGTTTGGTTTAACTCCTCGCCAGTCTAGTAAAGCTAAAACGTTATCGGGTGGGTATATGCGTCGATTAAGTGTTGCAATGGCTATGATGTCTAATCCGAAAATACTCTTTCTAGATGAACCGACATTAGGGATGGATGTACGTGCACGTCGTGATTTATGGAAAATACTGAGCCAGTTAAAAGGTGAGGTAACGATTGTTTTAACAACTCACTATTTAGAAGAGGTAGAGATGCTGGCAGATCGTGTAGGGATTATGCATCGTGGGAAAATACGTGCTCTTGGTACAATTCAGCAATTAATGCATGAAACAAAAAAATATTCTTTAGAAGAAGTATTTTTAGAGCTTACAGAGGAGGATTCACTTTGAAGGCAAGTGTATTTGCGACAAGAAATCATAAGGAAATAGTACGGGATCCAGTAACACTAATTTTTGGCATGGGCTTACCGGTTCTAATTATGGCTCTATTTTCAGTCATGCAAAAAAATATGCCGTTTGGATTATTTGAAATTAGTAATCTAGCACCCGGCGTGATTGTTTTTAGTTTTTCGTTTCTTACTCTTTTTTCTGGCATGTTACTAGGTAAGGATAAAAGCTCATCCTTTTTAATGCGGATTTTTGCCTCTCCTATGTCAGCGGGTGATTATATTTTAGGCTATGTATTGCCTTTGCTGCCAATTGCATTATTACAAATTATTTTCTGTTTGCTCACCGCTCTATTTTTAGGTTTGTCATTCAATATATCTGCTTTTTTAATGGTAGGCGTACTTATTGTCATTTCCTTGTTGTATATTGGATTCGGTTTATTATTTGGAACAATTTTTACGGATAAGCAGGTAGGAGGCATCTTTGCGATATTTGTCAATTTATCAACATGGTTAAGCGGTACGTGGTTTGAGCCTGATATGATCGGTGGTACATTTCAATCTATTGCTCAATTATTGCCGTTTGTCCATGCTGTTAATGCAGCACGTGCAGCACTAAGTGGAGCGTACTTAGATGTTTGCCTACCACTCTCTATCGTTATAGGTTATACGGTCTTTATTTTTATTATTGCTACTCTCTTATTTAAACGAAAGATGCGAGGGCAGTACTAAAAACTTTAAATAGTTTAATAATGAGGGCAGGTCCAAACAGATGATTCATCAGTTGTTTGGACCTGCCCCTTTAATTTCTTTCAGCCGATTTCGGACGCAATTATGCCGAAGCCTAGCTGATTTTTTTAGTCATGATTCAAAGTAGCTGCGATTTCTGGTTGTTGCTCAACTTGAAGTAACATATTGAAAGATGCGATGGCAACTTCCACTTGGTCATCTTTCGGTTCACGTGTTGTCAGTAATTGTAGCCATAAACCTGGATAGCCAAGGAATCGTAACACCGGAATATTACGACACGCATTTGTCGCTTGGAGTACTTCAAAAGATAGACCAAGAACAACTGGGATTAATAAAATACGGTCCAAAAGACGTAACCATAGTGGATCCGTTGGCACGAAGAAATATAAAAACATGCCGACAAAGACAGTGAACAGCATAAAACTACTTCCGCATCGATAATGTAAGCGTGATTGTGCTTGTACATTTTGCACTGTGACTTCCATACCTGCTTCATAGCAATTTATAACTTTATGTTCTGCACCATGATATTGGAATACTCGTTTAATAATAGGTGTTAAAGATATAAAATATAAATAGGTTAGTAATAAAAGTAGCTTAATACCACTCTCAAGTAAAATTTGACCGGTCTTACTCTCTATCCAACTAGAGAAAAAATCCGCAATAAATACTGGAATTAATGTAAAGGCAAATTTACCAAATAAAAAGGAAAGAATACCTACAACTGCAACTCCTAACATCATTTGAAGTTTCGAACCTTCTTCTTTATGTTCCTCTTCTTCGCCAGGTGTAATGTCGTAACGATCCCCTGAAAATTGCATATGGCGTGAGCCTAAACCAGCAGATTCAATTAGTGCGACAACGCCTCGAATCAATGGGATTTTTTTTAGCTTTTGTAAGATAGGATTTTGAACCTTTTTATAATGATAATAATCAATGGAATCATCGTTACGGCGAATGGCAGTAATCGTATGTTCCTTTCCTCCGAACATTACACCCTCTAATTGTGCTTGTCCCCCGTAAACAGGTGAATTGCTCAAGGCTAACACCACTCTCTTTATTTATTTCAACTGTACCATTGTACTAAATTTAGTGAAAAACCTCTAGAGTTACGCATAGTAAAATTTCTATATGGCTACACTAATCGTACAAGTTAGGAAATGATTAACGGTAGAAAATTAACTAAGGGTAGGAGGGGTTTGCTTGAAAGTGGCTAGTATAACATCGCTCGTCAGTGCACTTTTTTTAGCATTGTGTTTAAAGGGTCTTCAATATTTGCATCTTATTAAATGGAATCCAATAGGTTTTTATAAAAAGTGGGAGCTGTTTGAAGGTAGCTCAAAACTTTTTCAATGGAGTTTTTTAATTCTAGTTTTATTTATCATTGGATTTTTATTATTTATTACATTGAGATATGTTTATATTATTCCAGCTATTTTATCTTCTTTTTTGCTCGGACTTTTTTTGACCATCACATTAGAATGGATTGCTCTTGATTTGCCTTTACAACTTTCATCCTTTAAGAAATTATCGATTCCTTTCATGGTCGTTGTTATTTGTCTTTTACGGTTCTTGCTTGAAACAGCGAATTTTCATCAGAAAGAGCATACAGCACAAAAAGGAAATTAGTTGCTGTATGCGCCTTGCCCTGTATGATAAAATAAATGGCAAGTACATAGAAAGAGGAGAATATGCGTGAAGTTATTATGTTTGAATGGACCTAATTTAAATCGACTAGGTAAACGAGAGCCACATATTTATGGTTATGAAACATTAGAAGATGTGAAAAAAAATGTTCAGAATCTTGCGGCGTCTTTAGGTGCCACTGTCGAGTTTCGTCAATCTAATCATGAGGGAGTACTTGTTGATTGGATGCATGAAGCAGAAGACGAAAAATATGATGGTATTATCTTTAATCCCGGTGCATATACCCATACAAGCATAGCGTTACATGACGCGATTGCAGGGATTTCTGTGCCGGTTATAGAAGTACATATTTCAAATATCCACAAACGTGAGGCTTTTCGTCATCATTCCTATCTTGCTCCGGCATGCCTTGGTCAAATCTGTGGACTGGGTACGAAAGGCTATGAACTGGCACTACGCACATTTATCGAGAGGGAGAATTGATTATGTTGAAATTGCAAAAGCTACGTAAGGCACTTCAAGAACAAAATATCGATGGCATTTTAATTACGAACGGGTATAATCGTCGTTATATGACTGGTTTTACAGGAACAGCGGGCGTAGCGATTGTGTCTCAAAATGATGCTGTGTTTATCACGGATTTTCGTTATACAGAGCAAGCTGCTGCACAAGTACAGGACTTCCGAATTGTACAGCATGAGGCAACAATCCTTGAAGAAATTGGAACGCAAGTAAATAACATGGGTATCAAATTATTGGGCTTTGAGAAAGATACTGTTAGCTATGGCACATATGAGCTTTATAAAAATATAATTCAAGCTGATTTAGTACCGATTTCTGGGCTAATTGAAAAAATTCGCTTGATTAAGACGCAACAAGAGATTAATATTATTAAGGTTGCGTGTGAAATTGCTGATCACGCATTTACACATATTTTAGACTTCATCAAGCCAGGTAAAACAGAGCTTGAAGTTTCGAATGAATTAGAATTCTTCATGCGTAAACAAGGAGCAACTCAGTCCTCATTTGATACAATTGTTGCGTCTGGTCTTCGCTCGGCGCTACCACATGGCGTTGCAACGAATAAAGTGATTGAAAAAGGCGACTTTGTCACATTAGACTTTGGAGCGCTGTACAATGGCTATATCTCGGATATTACACGTACTGTGGCAGTTGGCGAACCATCTGAAAAATTAGTGGATATGTACAACGCAGTACTTGCTTCCCAGCTTCTAGCACTTGAAAAAGTAGGTCCTGGATTAACAGGGGTTCAAGCAGATGCGATTGCACGTGACTACTTAAAAGAAAAAGGCTATGGCGAGGCATTTGGTCATTCGTTAGGACACGGGATTGGTCTTGAAGTACATGAAGGCCCTGGCTTATCGATGCGTTCAAATACGGTACTAGAGCCAGGTATGGCCGTAACGATTGAACCAGGAGTTTATTTACCAGGTATCGGTGGTGTACGTATCGAGGACGATATTTTAATCACAGAGACAGGTAATGAACTACTAACGCATTCGTCAAAAGAACTCATTATTTTATAATCTATGGAGGAACACAAATGATTTCAGTAAACGATTTCCGTACAGGTCTAACAATTATTGTTGATGGCCAATTATACCGCGTGTTAGATTTCCAACACGTTAAACCAGGTAAAGGTGCTGCGTTCGTACGTTCTAAATTACGTAATCTACGTAACGGTTCAGTAAATGAAAAAACTTTCCGTGCAGGTGAGAAAGTTGAAAAAGCACAAATTGATAACCGTAAAATGCAATACCTTTATGCACAAGGTGACGAGCATGTTTTCATGGATCTAGAATCATATGAGCAAACTGAACTTGCTTCAGCTGCAATTGAATATGAATTAAAATTCTTAAAAGAAAACATGGAAGTGCATATTCAATCATACCAAAGTGAAATGCTAGGTATTGAATTACCAAACACTGTTGAGCTAGAAGTAGCAGAAACTGAGCCTGGTATTAAAGGTGATACAGCTTCTGGTGGTACAAAACCTGCAACTCTTGAAACAGGTCTTATTGTACAAGTACCATTCTTCGTTAACCAAGGTGACAAATTAATCATCAATACAGAAGAAGCTTCTTACGTTTCTCGTGCGTAATGAATAACAACATGCAACCTACTCTTTTCTAACAAAAGGGTAGGTTTTTTTATACATATAATGATAGAAGAGCCAAAGCGACGGATAGAATTACCGAAGCAATGGATAGATAGAAAGTCACGAAGAGAAGATTTTTTTATTTGCATGATGGTCATATATGGAAGAAACGTTTACAATAAAAGTAAGGAGTGAATGTTATGCTACAAACAATTTTTGAAATACCAACCCCAATGATTCAAGCACCAATGGCTGGTGTTACATCGCCAAAATTTGTTGCTGCCTGCGCAGAGGCAGGTATTTTAGGTTCGATTGGAGCGGGTTATTTAGATGGGGAACAAACGAAAAGCTTTATTCAGGAAGTTAAACAGCTAACGAAAAAACCGTTTGCAGTAAACTTATTTGTACAGGAAGAGCCACGTATTGATATTGATGTTCTTCAGAAGGCTCGAATGGCTTTACAACCGTTTTACGACGAGCTTGGCCTTTCGCCTGTGCAAAGTGTGATGTCCAAGGAAGTATTTGAAGGACAAGTACAAGCCGTTCTTGATGAAAATGTAGCTATTTGTTCCTTTACATTTGGCATTCCTTCAGCAGATGTCATTCAGCGCTTACAGGACAATGACGTTTATGTTATTGGCACAGCTACTACATTAGAGGAAGCGAAGCGTGTAGAACAAGCGGGAATGCATGCTGTTGTCCTTCAGGGTGGTGAGGCTGGTGGTCATCGTGGTTCCTTCACTGAACCGATGCAATTCATCCATTTGCACGATTTACTGCAGCAGGTAATAGGACAAATTTCCATTCCGATTATCGCAGCAGGAGGTATTGTCACAAAAGAAGCTGTCGAACAAGCATTAGCAATAGGTGCACAGGCAGTTCAAATTGGTACAGCTTTATTAGTGGCAGATGAGTGTGAAATTTCCCCGCTTTATAAAAATGCCGTGCTTCAATCACAAGCACAGCAGACGACCGTTACTCGTGCTTTTTCGGGTAAACCAGCAAGAGGCTTAGCGAATGCTTTTACGGAACGTATGAAGGATGCTGTTGTGGCACCATATCCATTGCAAAATGATTTAACTACAACTATTCGTAAAGAAAGTGCAAAACAAGGAAATGCTGAATTTTTATCAATGTGGATGGGCGAAAATAGCTATTTAGTGAAACAAACTGGCTCCGTGAAAAGCATCGTGGAAAAATTACTTTAACAGGCGTGATTAAGGAAAAATAGGTTTATTATTGAGTGATAAAAGGATGTATTGTTGCTATTTTGCTAGTACATTCCCATTTTTAACTGATTGTAGCGTAGGGCTACTCGAGTGCTCCTGTCGCTTCGCTTTCGTCGCAGGCAAAGCTTCCCGCGGGAAAGCGAGTAGCCTGTAGCGGAAATCAGAGCCTTCAAATTTTGTTAGCGTGGATAAAAATGGTTAATCAATACACCTGTTACTTTAATTCATAAATATCTTAGATCTCTATACATATGTATGGAGGTCTTTTTTTTTGCTTGCAACATATATTGCTGTACACGAGGGGGCGTATGAATGGAATTACAAGACGTATTAAGGGTCGCTGGAGTGGGACTAGTAGTTGCGCTTCTTCATGTTTTCTTTGATCAAACAGGAAAAAAAGAATTTTCATTTTTCCTTTTTTTCATTGCCTACTTATATATGACAGCGGAATTACTGCGATTTTTGCGTCTATTTTTCACTGAAATCCTTACATTCTTCCAATGGCTGACCTCTTCCGGGTAGTGTAAATGGAAATTGTCATCTTAGCTGTTGTCATGCTGCTTTTATTATTGCTTATAAAAGAAGTCATACAGCCACTCCATGCGCTAATTAGTGTGATGTTTTCGTTTTTGCTGTTCAGTATGTTGTTCTCGGCACTCCTCTTGCCATTCATCAAGCAATTGCTTGAGACGTTAGCTTTCCTGCCTTATGCAAAAGCCGTTGTGGTGAGTGCCAGCCTTTTTTATATTGGGCAGTGGGTGTCTATGTTACTTATAGAACAAAACTATAAAGTACTCGGGAACATTGTCAATGATGGGGTCAAGATTGTCATTTTGGGATATTGGTTTAAGGAATTTTTGGCTGTCTTACAGGAGGTGTCGGCCATTTTACAACGGCTAAACTAAGGGGCGAAGACATTGCTAGAGCAAATATTTTCGTTTTTAATTGATCCATTCTTTCTATTGCTAAAGATGACACTTATTTTATGTGGCTACGTCATCATTATTTTGATTGTCAATATGATATTACCAGAATTTGAAAAAGGGACAAGATTACTTTTTTTTCTTATTGTACTTGCAACAATAGGACCTGTCGTTGTGGATTCATTTAATTTGATTGACAAAATAGCACAGGGACTGGCCCATATATTCACTGCATTTTACCCCATTCTTACCTCAAGTTTTCTTTTATCAAGCAGTATTACAGCCATTGCCTCTTGGCAGCCCTTTTTACTATTCTTCGTACAAGTCTTAACGATTATTAGTAGTAAGTGGCTTATTCCAGGAGTGCTTTTTGCCATTGTTTTTGATGTTTGCAGTGTTATTGTCAAAGAAATTTCGTTTACGAGAATTGCAGAATTGATTCGTTTTACGATTATGAGTGTCGTCTCTGCATCTGTTATTTGTTACATCATCTTAATGTCAGCAAGTGGTGTTGTGGCCTTTAGTGTCAACGCAGCTGTTGCAGAGCCTGTGAAGAAATTAATAGAGGAAAATATTCCGGTTGTTGGTTCCTTTATAGTGGATAGTTTTTCGATGTTTCAGCATATGACGCAATTTACTTCTTCTGTTAGTAGTATTACTGCGTTTATAGCTGTAATTACAGTGGCGTTCATTCCAACAGTTCAGCTTGTTGTCAGTGCGTATTCATTGAAACTGTTAGCTGCTATTTTAGAACCAGTTGCCTTCGATGATATTTGTAGACTACTAGATCATGTTAGTAAATCTCTATTTACATTATGTGCTGTATCATTTCTAATTGCTTTTTCATTTATGTTTACTTGTTTTTTCCTCATCGTTTTTGTACAAGTTATGGCCGGGGGGAGATAAATTGATTCTTTTAGTGGCAATGCTCTTTATCTGTCAGATATTTGTGTTTCTAACAGATGATAAAGAAATAATTTCACTCACAAAGCTTGTCATTACGTTACTATTTTTGCAATTGCTATTAAAGATTCCATTTATCAATTCATAGGAGGAAACAAGCGTACATACACTTGAAAAAGAGAAGATGAAAGGAGGCAATGTACAAGTGATGTGGAAAAGACACGAAAAAAAACAACGTCATTTTTAATCTTAGTGCTTATTGCTGCCTCCATGGGAATTTTTATCATTTTACCAATGTATCAAACGAATTCAATGAATGAGCAAGAAACACCGGTGACCAATGAAGTGAAACTTGAGCAGACACTTAAGGCTATGCAAGGTGTTGGGGAGGTCAAAGTATATTTTTATTACGGAGAGATGACAGAAGAAAAGGATGAGAACAAACTATTCAGTCAATATTTTCGAGGAACTGAACAAAGCACGAAAGAGGTAACAGGGATGTTAATTGTTTCAGAAGGAGCATCAGATATCTTTGTAAAAAATGAAATTCGTGCTGTCGTTAGTCAAGTAATGCAATTGCCGATTCATCGAATTATTATCGTTCCAATGGAAAATAAGGAGGAAAAGTAAATGCGCGTACGTAGAAGAACAGTTTGGTTTATGACATTATTAAGTCTAGTAGCGGTTATTTCAGTGTATTATTTGGTTGATCCAGCAAAACAATTTAATGGACTTACTATTTTCACAGATGATACATTACAGCAAACTGCGGTAACGGGTGTGACAGATCAAGAAGCAACAAAAGAGGGTGAGACGAAGGAAGTATCTTCTCCAAGTCACTTATTTGAAGAAATGCGCATGCAAGTTAGTGATGAAAGAAGCCAGCTTCGTCAACAATTAACGCAGAAAATCGGTTCACAAGAAGCCTCAGCTGAAGAAAAAAATAAGGCCTATAATGACATGGATAGTCTTATTAAACAAGAATCCGCAGAAGCAATGCTAGAAATGCTTATTAAATCTTTAGGTTACTCAGATGCCTTTGTAAAAGCTGATGGCGATAAGGTATCCGTAACGGTTATGGCGGAGGAGCTATCAAAATCTCAAGCAAATGAAATTATTTATTTGGTAAGAACAGAGATGGAAGGCGCAAATGACGTCCAAGTAAAATTCAGTGCAAATAATAACTATTAAAAGATAAAGAAAAAGATGAAGATTCTGTTTATTTAATAACATTGTTATATATCAGCGTAATGAAAAGGCTTTCGTTTAGTAAAGGAAAGCCTTTTATTTTGTGCATATTTACTTAATTTTCATTAAACTATTTCAAATTGTTTCAAATAAATATAAAATAGTGCTTGTAGTAGATTTTATTTCATAAGGAGAGTTAGAAATGTTCAAAATTCAAGAAATTCGTGAAATCATTAAATTGGTAGATTCTTCTTCAATTGACGAGTTCGTTTATGAAGTAGATGGCGCAAAAGTTAAGTTAAAAAAGAATGGTGTTGTTGTTACTGAAACTGTAGCACCTAAAAAAGAAGTAGCAGCACCTGTTGTACAACAATCTGCACCAGCAGCACCTGTTGCACCAGTGGCAGCGCCAGCAAAAGCTGAAGAAGCACCAGCTACAGCTGCAGCGCCAGCAAATAACGACCCATCGTTACATAAAATTGTGTCGCCGATGGTTGGTACTTTTTATCAGTCTCCAAGCCCAGATTTACCAGCTTACGTTAAAATGGGGGACAAAGTTGGTAATGAAACAATTGTATGTATCGTAGAAGCTATGAAACTATTCAACGAAATTGAAGCAGAAGTTCAAGGGGAAATCGTTGAAGTACTTGTTAAAGACGGTGAATTAGTAGAATACGGTCAACCATTATTCCTTGTAAAAGCTGAGTAAGGAGTGCAAACCATGAAAAAAGTATTAATTGCAAACCGCGGCGAAATCGCTGTGCGTATTATTCGCGCCTGTAAAGAGTTAGGTATTCAATCTGTTGCCGTATTCTCAGAAGCAGACGCAGACGCATTACATGTGAAATTAGCAGACGAAGCATACTGCATCGGGCCAAAGCTATCAAAAGATTCATATCTTAGCTTCCCGGCTTTACTTAGCGTAGCAGAAAAAACTGGTGCAGACGGTATCCACCCTGGTTACGGCTTTGTATCTGAAAACGCTGACTTCGCTGAGGCTTGTGAAAACGCAGGCATTAAGTTCATTGGACCTTCATCTGATTCTATTAAAATTATGGGTATTAAAGACGTTGCACGTACAACAATGGAAGCAGCAGGTGTTCCACTTGTTCCGGGTACTGGTATTGTTCCAGATATCGAAACAGGTAAAGAATGGGCTGCTAAAATTGGTTATCCAGTGATCATCAAAGCAACTGCTGGTGGTGGCGGTAAAGGTATCCGTGTAGCTCGTACAGAAGAAGACCTTGTAAAAGGCATTGAAATTACGCAAAAAGAGGCTGCTGCAGCATTCGGTAACCCGGGCGTATATTTAGAAAAATTCATCGAGTACTTCCGTCACTGTGAGATCCAAGTATTAGCGGATGGCCATGGTAACGTTGTACATTTAGGTGAACGTGACTGTACAGTTCAACGCCGTATGCAGAAATTAGTAGAGGAAGCTCCATCTCCAGCGCTATCTTCTGAGCGCCGTGCTGAAATGGGTGCAGCTGCTGTTAAAGCTGCAGAAGCTTGTAACTATGAAGGTGCTGGAACAATCGAGTTTATTTATGACTATCGAGAAGATAAATTCTACTTCATGGAAATGAATACTCGTATCCAAGTAGAACACCCAGTAACTGAAATGATTTCTGGTGTAGATCTTGTACAACAACAATTAAAAATTGCATCTGGTGAAAAACTTCCTTTCACTCAAGATGATATTAAATTAAACGGATGGGCTATTGAATGCCGTATTAACGCAGAAAATGCTTATAAAAACTTCATGCCATCAGCGGGTACTGTAGATACTTACGTAACTCCAGGTGGCTATGGTGTACGTATTGACTCTGCTGTTTACGCAGGCTATACAATCCCTCCATACTATGATTCAATGGTTGCTAAACTAATTGTTCATGCCAATACACGTGAAGAAGCGATTGCGAAAATGAATCGTGCGCTTAGCGAATTTGAAGTATCTGGTCCTGGTATCAATACAACAATTCCATTCCACCAAGCATTGATGAACAATGACGTTTTCAAATCAGCGCAATTCAATACGAAGTTCCTTGAAGAGAATGATGTTTTGGGGACAAGCAAGTAAGACGTATTCGTTAACAACGGAATAGAATACGGAATAGAACGCTAACGTCTATTTCTTATACCTTCTGACTTTTATTAGTCAGGAGGTTTTTTATTTGTCTAAAATTAATCAGCGTTCATGCTTATTTGATTTAAAAGATATGAAAGGCGAAATTAATCTTAATTTTGACGCTCAGCTATCGCAATTAAAGATCCATTGCCAAGAGTTAAACGCTCAACTAGTAGAGTCATATACAATGCTGATCCTTCGCCAACAGAATCGGCAAATAGTCGCTAGAGCTTGCGCCAACAAGCGACTAGTATCATAATCGTAGCGCCAACTGCGATTATAAAACGGTTACTTTGCAGCGTAGCCGTTTTTCTTTATCTCCTTATCAAAAGTTCTCGTCGGGTTTCGGAAGAGTAAAGCATAGCGCCTTCATTTCACCTCTATAGCCGTTGCTAAAAACGGTTTTAAATCATAAGTTGGTGTAATTACCATCTAAAGCGTTTTGACGCTAAACCAAACGGAATTATAAGGAGGATTGAACGAAGTGAACATCACAATAGGCATCTTAGATATTCAACGGAAGATACTCGAGCAGACTGGACGTAAAACTGATGTATATTACAGCGAAGGTCAAGGCGCTTTGTACGTATTCATGGGAGACGCCTTAACGGTGCAGAACGTTATTTATGCAGTGTCTGAAATGGAATTAATAATGAACGCAATTTAATGAGGAGGAATAAATTTTTCCTAAAAGTTGTCCCAAAATCTATCGTTTTAGTGTGCAGTATATAGTAGAACGAAAATTTTATAAAAAGCGATATCGATTTCTAATTTTACTCCCCTATGTATAGTAAAGGAAGAAATTTTCCGAAACATGTCCGAAACTGGTTTTTCGTTCGGGTATACAAAGTAGGAGGCAAAATAAGTCTTTCTCCAATGCTTAAAAGGGCAAAAGCACTTTTCTTAGTAAAAATTAGTGTACATATAAACATAAAAAAAATACAAACTAATTTTAACGTCGAAATTTTAGGAGGTTACCATGGCTAATTCAAGACATTCGAAACCAGATGATAGATCCAATAACGTTGAACGAATTCGTGATATCGTTAAGAACACTGAAGAAAAACTCCATGAAGCGGAAATTAGTTTGGAATTTGCAGACCCTATGCAAAGTGAAATGATTAAAGAAAAAAATAAGCGACGTCAAAAGTCAATTGAAGGATTAAAAGAAGAAATGAAAGATGAAATGGCAGCACGTAAAAAAGGAGAAGTGTAGAACTTGACTTTCAAAAGATGGAGATTTATGCAGAGATAAATATCTATCCTTAAGGTTCAATAAGTATTAGTACAACTGTTAAACCACTAGCTTCTTTTTCGCGAATGTTTTTGCATAACGTAAGAAAGCGGTTTTCAAAAAATTGTAGTACCAGACTTTTTGTCACTAAACATTTGTGATGTGGCCTTTGTAAAAAAGATTGATCGTTTATAATAAAGAATGATAATTTGTAATAAAGTTTGATAAAAATCACCTCTTTAATTATTTTTGAGGTGGTTTTTTAATGGATATTTGTGTTAAAATTTATGTTTGTCTTGTGGAGTACTATATTGAACTATTATCAAGAGGGTTATTTTTGTAAATATGCGGTCGTATCATGATGAACTTCCAATGGGGGATGGATGGCTTGTTCCTCGTTTTAGAAGATACACAGTTAATAGTTGTTAGATAATAAAAAATACATAGTTATAAATTATAATTTTAACTAGATAAAAGTGAAGGGGAAAATATGAGAAAAAAAGTTATTTTATCATTAATGTTAATGACATTTCTTTCTGCTGTAGAAGGAACAATTATCAGTACAGCAATCCCCCGTATAACGAGTGATTTGTCAGGCGTCGAACTTGTTAGTTGGGTATATGCAATTTATATGCTTGCCGCAGCTGTTTCGACTCCAATATACGGGAAATTGGCTGATTTATTCGGTCGTAAAAAAGTTTTACTGATCGGAGCTACAATATTTTTAGTCGGCTCTGCACTTTGCGGTGTCGTTACATCGATGGAACAGCTCATTGTCTTTCGTGCCCTTCAAGGTCTAGGTGCTGGTGCTATTATGCCAATAACAATGACAATCATCGGTGACTTATATAGCGAAGTGAAAGACCGTGCAAAAGCACAGGGCTTGATTAGTGCTGTTTGGGGCGTCTCTGGTGTTATCGGACCATTAGTTGGCGGATTTTTAGTTGATTCTCTTTCTTGGCGCTACATCTTCTTCTTAAACATTCCATTTGGAATTATCGCTTGTTTAATGATTGTAATTTATTATAAAGAATCTATTAAGCCTGCTAAGCATCATATCGACTATCTTGGTGCAACAGTATTCTCATTAAGTACAATCGCTTTACTTTATGCGTTATTAACAGGTAGCAGTAAGCACAACTGGGGGGACATGACAATTATAGGCCTCTTCATCTTTGCAGCTGTTTCATTCATTATTTTCTTATTCATTGAGAAAAAATCGCCAGAACCATTAATTCCGCTAGCACTTTTCTCTAACCGTACATTATCTATTATAAATATACTAACTCTTATTTCTGGTGCAATGCTTATTAGTATTACAATGTATCTTCCAATTTGGAGCCAAGGTGTATTAGGAAAAAATGCGACAGACGCCGGACTCATTTTAATGCCACTTCCTGTTATGTGGACATTTGGCACTATTTTTTCTGGTAAATTAATTGGTAACTTAAATACGAAACAAATCATTCTACTTGGAACTAGTGTTAATTCAGTTGCTGCCTTTTCATTATTTACATTGTCAATAGATTCACCAGCATTCCTTATTTATGTTGCAGTTGGATTATTAGGCTTAGGAATGGGGCTTGTTACACCTATCTACATGGTAACAATTCAAGCAGCTGTTCCTGCTCATACGCGCGGGACAGCAATTGGCTTAAATACATTTATCAATACGTTTAGTCAAACATTAGGAGCTGCAGTTTTCGGGGCGATTTTCAACACGATGATTCATGCACAGGGTATTAAAAACCTTGATCTTGTATCTTCTGGTGGACATGAAGCAACTACAGCAAACGTTGTAACCAAATCACAAGAGGCATTAGCTTCAAGTGTACATTTCATATATATGGGTACTTTTATATTAGCATTAGTAACTTTAGTAATTGTTTGGTTCTTTTTAAAGCCATCCACACAAACTAGTGAACAATAAAAAATAATTAATATAAAAATAAGCTGTGAAGATTTTTCTTCATAGTTTATTTTTATTATTTTATCTACAATTTTTTTCGCTTTTTATTTTTATCGATAAACTTTGATAATGTAACGAATAAAATTTTGGATTTATCGCCCAACTTTTTATATTTATCGACATAAACCTGTCCTAAATAAATTAAAGCGGCTTTACGAAGCCAAACTTTCCTTTTTATAGTATAATAAGCGTAAGTACAGCATTTGTTTGTGATGTGTAAGGGAAAGGATGATATTTGTATGGCAGAGAAAGTAGGACAATCTTTCGTACAACCAACACCTTCTGGAAAAGAAGAACTTGGGAAAATTGAAGTAGCAGCAGAAGTAATTGAAGTTGTTGCGGGAATCGCAGTGAACGAAGTGGAAGGAATTGCTGCAACTCGTGGTAATATTGCAACGGGCGTAGTAGAACGCTTCGGTAAAAAGGTACACAATAAAGGCATTAAATCTGGTGTCACTGAAACTGGTGAAATTTCGATTGATGTATTTTGCTCTGTGAAATATGGCTTTGCTATTCCAAAAGTAGCGAAGGAAGTGCAAACTCAAATCCGCCAAGCTATTTTTAATATGTCAGCTCTTGAAACAGCAGAGGTGAATGTCCACATTACAGGTATTCACTTTGAAAAAGATGAGGTAGCAGTACAAGAATAAAAAAAAGGGGTTGCCTGTATGATGATGTATTCATCGAAAGGCAATCCCTGTTTTTTTATTTAATCAGTAGTGAACAGTATCGCTACTTTATTAGATTTCAATATGCTTTGGCTTTTTCCAGAACAAAGCAAGTATAACGCCAAGTGCTAAAACGATTGTCGCAAAGTAGTAAGGATAGTTTAAATTAATATCAAACAATATCCCGCCTAAAATAGGTCCAAATATATTACCTAGACTTGTGAACATAGAGTTCATACCACCAACGAATCCTTGTTCATTACCAGCGATTTTTGATAAATAAGAGGTAACGGCTGGACGTATTAAATCGAAGCCGACGAAAATAAAGAATGTGACAAATAATATCGCGAAATAGTGGCTAACGAATGTCATAGCAAAGGTTAGAACAGCAGATAGGACGAGAGATACACGGATCAGATTGATTTCGCCCATTTTCTTAATAAGCCCATCGAATAGCAATAGTTGAGCAAGGGCCCCGACTATTCCACTTCCAGTAATAATAATTGCGATATCTGAAGGCGTAAAGGCAAATTTATGATCTACAAATAGACTAAATAACGACTCAAATGCAGCTAAACCAAACGACAGTACGAAAATAAGTACGAATGGAATAAGGTATAGTGGGCTGAAAATACGCTTCATACTGCCTAACATTGATGGTGCAGACTCTTCATCATCTGAAGCACGTGTCGGTTCTTTTAACAATACAATTGAAAAGATAGCTGCAAAAAATCCAAGTATACCAGCGGAGTAAAATGGTATGCGTGTTCCGAATTCTGCCAAAAATCCACCGATTCCAGGGCCGATAATAAAACCAGTACTAATCGCTGCACTCATATAGCCCAGTGCTTTTGGACGTTGTGACAAAGTAGTAATATCAGCAATATATGCAGTCACTGCTGGCATGATAAAGGCAGCACTCACACCGCCTAGCATACGTGAAATAAAAAGTACTTCAACAGAGCCACCAAAACCAAATAACAGTTCTGAAAGGCCAAAAATAAAAAGACCAACAACAATCATAATTTTGCGGCCGATTTTATCTACGAGCTTACCTGCAATTGGGGATACAATAAGTTGTGTGATGGCAAATGCTGCAACCATATAACCAACAACAGAGCCTGAAATATTTAGCTCATTCATAATAGTTGGTAACACAGGGATCACTAATCCAATACCTAAAAAAGCAATGAAAAGATTAGATAATAAAATAGATAATGTTAAATTTTGTTTCTTACTCATACATTTCTCCTTCAAACTTCACTTAAATCTACTAGAATATTTCCACGTAATACAATAAACCCTATAGTAACTATAGGGTCAAAAGATTTGTTTTAATTTTATTCGTTTTTTATCAGTTTGGAAGGTTCGATGAACAGTTATACAAGTTAATACAATTAATTTTATGCGAGGGCACGGTTAGATTAGAGAGTTTGTTGTCTAACTTTTAATTCAACAATAAACTTCTTTTCATGCTCAGAAGTTAATGTCGCTGGCATGTAGAGTTCATATACTTTTGACTCAAAGGTTTTTTGTTGTACCTCTACGTGTTTTCTTAGTTTTTCATAAAATGAAAAATATGTATCAGGATGATAGATAAAGGCAATACATGCATATTTGCCTGCCGGTTTAATGGTTTGCTTAACATTTGGAGAAAGCTGAGAAAATGTACGCTCAGTTAGTAGCGGTGTAAAGATAGCATCATAAATAATGTCACTAACATCTGAATACGGGGCTATTGGATAAATACAACCGTAACGACTATTTAAGACACTTCCTTCGTTTTCAATGATTTTTATTAGTGTAGCATAGTGAGTATTCGTGTTAGAAATAGGTGTAAGTTCTGTAGTAGTCACTTGTAGAATGGACATTTCTTCTTCTACTTGAACGTAAACCTCTCCGAAGACAGGGATATCAATCTGCTCTTGTAGTTGATTTTTTGTTTTATGCAAAGTATATTTTGCTTCATTTAAACGTGAAATTTTTTCCTCTATACGTTGTTCCTGTTGCTCTAAAAAACTTAGCAATTCTCCCGAAGTTAATCCGAGTGCCTTTTTTATATCTTCAAGGGCTATCCCAATATACTTAAGAGATTTTATAATATCTAAATAAAAGATTTGGTTATCTTGATAATATCGATAATTCGTCAAAGTATCGATATATGCTGGTTTAAATAAATCAATTTGGTCATAGTATCGCAAGGTCTGCACTGATAAATTAGAGAGCTTGGCAACTTCACCAATTGTATAATAATGTTCTTTCATAAATTGCCTCCACTAGTAATGGCTAAAGAAATTTCGTATGGCATCAAAGCGTATTTTATGTTTACGATTCTCGTAATAAAATAGACGGGATTTACGCTCTTTCTATTGCTTTTATTGCTCCTCGCCTTCATATAATTTGAATGCTCTTTTACAGCTTGTGCATTGAACTTCAAAATGCATCATGAACACCTCAGAAGATGAAATTTTATTTCCTTCATTATAACATTTTTGGTATTTAAACAATATTGGTGGATGATCATTTTTAACATTAAACCTCATAAAGTTGATTGTTCGGTGTTAAAATAAGCACAAAGTTGCTTGAAAAAGGTTTCAGATTATTGAAAACTTGCTTGAATTCGTGTTTCTTGTACGAATTTATGCTATTATAAACCTTAATGCCACTTAAGAAGGAGAGCTTTACATGAAACGACATGAGGCACGCGAAAAAGCGTTGCAAGTTTTGTTTCAGCTAGACAATACCGATCTAACAGTCGAAGAAGCAATGGGGCATATTAAAGGTCAACCGACAAATGTCTTCTACGAAAAGATTGTTACTGGAACAGCTGAACATTTGGAGGAAATCGATGCTACTTTAGAACAGCATCTTGAAAAGTGGTCACTTGCCCGTCTACCTAAAATTGAAAGAACGGTTTTACGCCTAGCTGTATACGAGCTATTATACATGCCAGAAACACCAAAAAGAGTAGTACTTAATGAAGCAATCGAGTTATGCAAAACATTTGGAGACGAAAGTTCGTCAAAATTTGTTAATGGCGTACTTTCTAAATTTACAGAACAATAAAAATGTGTGGAATTGGAAGGAGTAACTAAGGTTTATGTCAAGTGCAATTATTAATGGTAAAGAAATTGGTCAAGAAATTCGTAATTCAGTAGCAGAGCGAGTAGCGCGTTTAAAAGAGCAAGGCTTAACACCAGGCTTAGCGGTTGTTTTAGTAGGAGACAACCAAGCCTCAGCTACATATGTGAGAAATAAACAAAAATCTTGTGAAGCCATTGGTATGTTTTCAGAGCTGATCAAACTAGCAGAAGAAACGACACAGGAAGAATTATTAGCACAAATTGAATTATTAAATAATCGCGAAGATATTCATGGTATTTTAGTACAATTACCACTCCCAAAACATATTGATGAGGATACTGTTATTGCTACAATCGCTGTTGAAAAAGATGTAGATGGCTTCTCACCAGTAAGTGTTGGGAAAATGATGCTTGGTCAAGAAACATTTTTACCTTGTACGCCGTTTGGAGTGATGAAGCTTCTTGAGTATTCAGGGATTGATATCTCGGGAAAACATGCTGTCATTGTAGGACGTAGTCATATCGTTGGCAAACCAATGGGACAACTTCTACTGCAAAAGGATGCAACGGTTACATATACGCATTCGAGAACACCAGATTTACCATCATTCACAAAACAAGCGGATCTATTAATTGTAGCAATTGGACGTGCAAAATTTATTACGAAAGAGCATGTTAAAGAAGGAGCAGTTGTTATTGATGTCGGCATGAATCGCGACGAAAACAACAAGCTTTGCGGTGACGTAAACTATAGTGAGGTTGATGGAATTGCGTCTCATATTACACCTGTACCAGGCGGTGTGGGACCAATGACAATTACTATGTTACTTTTCAACACAGTTCAAGCAGCAGAAAATAAGCTTGCGAGTAAAGTTAAGCAATAATTTGAAAGACTCATAAGTTTGCTAATAGCCATCTCAATTTTTATTGAGATGGTTTTTTTATTTGTCTATTTGTGAACTTTTGCATCATGTCAGGAGATACATGTTAAGTAAAATCAACCCCTCATTTTGCCGGAGATATCTATATATTATTTAATATGACATCTTAATTTCATTGACAAAATAGTATTAATAACAACATGAAGGTCTCATAACTTTGTGAATCTTTGTTTTATTTCGGGCTCATACCACACGTTATGTGATGAGCCTTATTTCGAAAAATATAAAAATTTTTAAATTAAATTGGTTTCAGAAGCAGTCATATTAACTTAAAGAAGTTTTAATCAGGCCTCTATTCAATAGATATGTTATAGTAAGATTTTCAATAGTATGAAAGACAGTCGTTTTTTCTAGCAAAAACTGCATTTTGGCACGTCAGGTGCAATAAAAAATGTTATGATAGTTGTAGTTTTGTGAAAAACTTGATTTTAGTAAAGGAGCCGAAAAAATGACATCCGCTTCTTATTTAACAGTGAAAGCATTAACGAAATATATTAAACGAAAATTTGATGCTGATCCACATTTACGTGAAGTCTACGTAAAGGGAGAACTTTCGAATGTCAAGATTCATCAATCAGGGCATATCTACTTTACTTTAAAGGATGATGGAGCGCGAATTGCGGCTACAATGTTTAAAACAGCAGCTACGAAATTAGCGTTTGAACCAAAGGAAGGTATGCAAGTATTTATCCGTGGAGATGTAAACGTTTACGAAGGCTATGGTACATATCAGTTATATGTACAGGAAATGCAGCCAGATGGAATCGGTAGCTTGTTCGTTGCCTTTAACCAACTGAAAGAGCAGTTACAAAAAGAAGGACTTTTTAAACCAGACTGGAAACAACCGATTCCTAGGTTTCCTGAAAAAATTGGTGTGTTAACATCAACAACAGGAGCAGCCATTCGGGATATTTGTACAACGTTAAAGCGTCGTTATCCACTTGCTGAAATAGTAATTTATCCAACACTTGTACAGGGAGCACAAGCAGCGCCAAACATTGTTCATAATATTGAACGAGCAAATATTGATGCAAATTGTGATGTTCTTATCGTTGGGCGAGGTGGTGGATCGATAGAAGATTTATGGGCTTTTAACGAGGAAAATGTCGCGCGAGCTATTTTTGGTAGTCGAATACCTATTATTAGTGCGGTGGGCCATGAAACCGATACAACTATTGCTGATTACGTAGCTGATTTACGTGCACCGACACCAACAGCCGCCGCTGAAATGGCTGTACCAGATCAACAGGATTTATTTCAGCGTGTACTTACACAAAAATCACAGCTCCATCAAATAGTAAGGGCGCAACTTATGGCTGAACGGCAGCGTCTAAATAAACTCCAACAATCTTATCCGTTGTCGATGCCAGAACGTCTATATCGACCGTTTACGGAAAAGCTAGCACAGCTTGAATCGGGGTTACAAAAAGCGATGCAAGTTGATGTGATGAAGAAAACTGCAAAGCTCCAACAATTACATAGTGCGGTGGAGCAGCATTCACCGAAAAAGGCACTGACTTTCTATCAACGGGAGCTAGAAACACGCATCCAACAATTGACACGTGCTTCAACACATTATGTAACGAAGCAAAAACAACAATTTGAAGCAACTGTCAGAACATTAGAAGCGTTGAATCCACTTGCTATTTTAACAAGGGGCTTTACGGTAGCTTATAAAGATAATGAAATGTTAAAATCATCCGCTGATGTAAAGCCGCATGATCAATTAACACTTTCCTTCCATGATGGGAAGGTTATTGCTGATGTGGTAAAGATTTTGCCAAATAATGAGGGGGAATAATTGTGGCAGAGAAACAACAAACATTCGCAGAAGCCATGACGGCACTTGAGGAAATTGTCCGCCAGCTAGAGCAAGGTGATGTGCCATTGGAAAACGCGATTGATTTATATAAACAAGGAATGGAGCTATCACAATTTTGCCATAGCAAGCTGCAACATGCTGAGGAGCAATTAATTTCAATTGTCCAAGAGACAGGTGAGACTACAGCATTTGATCCACTAAAGGGAGAGAACTAAGAAATGAACGAGCAATTAAAACATTTTATTGAAAGCAACATACCACAAGTTGAAGCTGAAATGTTTGCACTTGTTGAGAAAATTGATGCACCAGCCGATTTAAAAGAATCGATGCTGTATTCATTAAAAGCTGGAGGAAAACGTATTCGTCCTCTTTTCGTATTGGCTGTACTTGAGCTATATAATAAGAATTTGAAGGAAGGGTTAACGGTAGGATCAGTTATTGAAATGATTCATACGTATTCGTTAATTCATGATGATCTACCTAGCATGGATAATGATGATTTCCGTAGAGGTAAGCCGACAAATCATAAAGTATATGGTGAAGCACTAGCGACACTTGCAGGGGATGCATTGAATACACTTGCATTTGGCATTTTAGCACGCATGGATGTGTCAGCTGAAAAACGTATTGAGCTTGTCAATCTTTTAAGTGTAGCAGCGGGTGCAGAAGGTATGGTTGGTGGTCAAGTACTCGATATGGAAGGTGAAAAGCGTCAGCTAAACTTAGCTGAACTAGAGCATGTCCATGTTAATAAAACGGGTGCTTTATTACGATTTAGTATTGAAGCTGGAGCTGTATTAGCTGATGTAACGCAAGAAGAGCGCACAATTTTAAAGGAATATGCGCATCATATTGGCCTGGCCTTCCAAATTCAAGACGATATTTTAGATATTGAGGGAACTACAGAAGAACTAGGTAAAACTGCAGGTAAGGATGTAGCAAGTGATAAAAGCACATATCCCGCACTGTTATCTTTAGATGGAGCAAAAGAAAAGCTTGCTGAGCATTATCAGCACGCCATTAACGCGTTAGAGAAATTACAAGTAGATGTCAGCTTATTACGTGAGTTTGCAGCCTATATTGTTCATCGTAAAAACTAGGAGAAAATCAAGGCGTTTAGGGCAAAGAATATGCTAGAATAGGTGAGGGCGTTTGCCGATTTGCAAACAGTAAAGTGTTCGTACTTTTAGCATATTGATAACACTGTTATAATGGTGGAAACACAATTACGGTGAATAATTTATTGAAAAGGTGTGTGAGAAAGGTGGATTTAAATAAAATTACTAGTCCATCCTTTTTAAAAAACTTAGATAAGAAGGGTCTTGAGCAACTTGCACAAGAAATTCGTACTTTCTTAATCGAAAAATGTTCTGTCACAGGAGGTCATATCGGGCCGAACCTAGGTGTTGTGGAGTTAACGATTATGCTCCATAAAATGTTTGACAGTCCGCAAGATAAGTTTTTATGGGATGTAGGCCACCAAGCTTACGTGCACAAAATTTTGACAGGTCGTGCGAGTCAATTTGACACATTACGTCAGTTTAAAGGGCTTTGTGGTTTTCCAAAGCTTGTGGAGAGTGAACATGATGAGTGGGAAACAGGTCATAGCTCGACATCTTTGTCAGGAGCCATGGGTATGGCGGCAGCACGTGATATTAAAAATGAAAAGAATTTCGTGGTACCAATTATTGGAGATGGAGCGTTAACTGGCGGTATGGCGCTTGAGGCATTAAACCATATTGGCCATGCCAAAACAAATATGATTGTCATTTTAAATGATAATGAAATGTCAATCGCTCCAAACGTCGGAGCGTTACACGGTGTACTAGGACGACTTCGTACAGCCAAGGAATATTCAAAAGCAAAAGAAGAACTGGAATCACTAATTAATAAGATTCCTTTACTTGGTGGGAAGCTTGCTTCAACTGCTGAGCGCTTAAAAGATAGCTTAAAATATTTAGTGGTATCAGGTGTGTTCTTTGAGGAGTTAGGTTTTAAATATCTAGGACCGATTGACGGACATGATTTCGATGCTCTTGAGGCATCATTATCACAAGCTAAAAAAGTAAAAGGCCCAGTGCTCGTTCATGTTATTACGAAAAAAGGCAAAGGTTATAAACCTGCTGAAGAAGATACAATTGGTAATTGGCATGGTACAGGCCCTTATAAAATTGACAATGGTGCCTTTGTAAAGTCAGAAGCAAAAGGTCCTGCATGGAGTAGTTTGATTGCTGAGACTGTCCGCAAAATTGCACATGAGGATAAACGAGTAGTTACAATAACTCCTGCAATGCCAGTAGGCTCGAAATTACAAGGAATTCAAAAGGATTTCCCAGAACGTTTCTTTGATGTAGGGATTGCTGAACAACATGCAGCAACGATGGCGGCAGGACTAGCAACACAAAAAATGAAGCCGTTTTTAGCCATTTATTCAACGTTCCTTCAACGTGCCTATGATCAAGTACTGCATGATATCGCTCGTCCAAACATGAATGTCTTTATCGGGATTGACCGTGCAGGCTTAGTTGGCGCAGATGGTGAAACACATCAAGGTGTATTTGATATTGCTTTCCTTCGTCATATCCCAAATATGACAATTATGATGCCAAAGGATGAAAATGAAGGTCAGCATATGGTAAAAACAGCTATTGACTATGATGGCGGTCCAATTGCGTTACGTTATCCACGAGGTAATGGGGTAGGTGTTCCGTTAGATGATGAGCTAATAACTTTACCGATTGGCAGCTGGGAAGTATTACGTGAAGGTAAAGATGCAACGATTTTAACCTTTGGTACAACGATTCCAATGGCAATGGAAGCGGCCAATATGCTAGCACAGCAAGGTGTGGAGATAGAAGTAGTTAATGCTCGTTTCATTAAACCGATGGATGAGGATATGCTCCATCGTTTATTATCTAGTCGTAAGCCAATATTAACGATTGAAGAAGCAGTTCTACAAGGTGGCTTTGGTAGCGGAGTATTAGAATTCGCCCATGACCATGGCTATTTAGGTGCACTGATCGATCGTATGGGTATCCCAGATCAATTTATTGAGCATGGCAATGTAGATCAGCTACTCGCTGAAATTCATATGACGGCTGAAGATACAGTGGCACGTATGCAAGTGTTACTTCAACAAAAACAGCAAGTAGGTTTGAATAAATAATGACAAAACATCCGAAAGAACGTGTAGACATTTTACTTGTAGAGCGTGGGCTATGTGAAACGCGTGAAAAAGCAAAGCGCTCTATTATGGCAGGGCTTGTTTTTTCTAATGAAACTCGCATCGATAAGGCGGGGGAGAAAATAGCAATAGATGCACCACTGCAAGTAAAAGGTTCCGATTTAAAATATGTTAGTCGTGGTGGCTTAAAGCTAGAAAAGGCACTACAAATTTTTGATATGTCTGTAGAAGGGAAGCTAATGCTCGATATTGGCTCCTCTACAGGCGGTTTTACAGACTGTGCTTTACAGCATGGCGCAAGACACTGCTATGCATTAGATGTTGGTTCCAACCAATTAGCTTGGAAAATTCGCTCTGATGAACGTGTAACCGTAATGGAAAAAACAAATTTCCGTTATACGACAGCGCCAGATTTAACAGAAGGCTTACCAGACTTTGCAACAATCGATGTCAGCTTTATTTCATTATCGCTGATTTTACCTGTCTTAAAAACGCTGTTAATGCCAGGTGGCGATGTAATGGCACTAGTAAAGCCTCAGTTTGAAGCTGGAAAAGAGAATGTCGGTAAAAAAGGTATTGTTCGCGATAAAAAAGTACATCTAGAAGTTTTAGAAAAAACAGCTGCAATGGCAACGGATGTTGGCTTCGTCATTAAGGATGCTTCGTTTTCTCCAATTACAGGAGGAGAGGGGAATATTGAATTTTTATTCCATTTAGTGAATCCTATTGATCATGAAGAAATTTCTGCATATACAGCTTTTAATGCACTCGTTGAAGAAGCGCATAGTGCACTAAAATAACACGAGCTCTTCTACAGAGCCGTGTTTTTTCTTGTGCTTTACTGTTTAAAATGGTAGTGTGAATATACAAATAACTAACTATTTATAAGAGGTGACCAACATGAATAAAGGACAAAGACATATACGAATTCGGGATATTATTGCCAATCATGAAATTGAAACACAAGATGACTTAGTCGATTTTTTAAAGGATGCAGGCTATAATGTGACACAAGCAACGGTATCACGAGATATAAAAGAACTTCATCTTGTGAAAGTGCCATTACAAGATGGACGCTATAAATATAGTTTGCCGGCAGATCAACGTTTCAATCCTGTACAAAAATTACATCGTGCGTTGGCTGATGCTTTTGTCAGCATTGATGGTGCATCTCACTTTTTAGTAATGAAGGCTCTTCCTGGTAATGCCAATGCGATTGCGTCACTGCTTGACCATTTAGATTGGCCAGAAATTTTAGGTACTATTTCTGGAGATGATACTATTTTAATTATTTGTCGTGATGAAAATGAGCGTGAAAATACAAAAAATCGCTTATTAGACATGCTATAAAATAGCAAGGTAATTTGATACAGAGGTGACATTTTGTGTTAAGAGAGCTTAGTATTCGAAACTTTGCCATTATTGAGGATTTAACAGTTAGCTTCTCAGGTGGTTTAACTGTTTTAACAGGTGAAACAGGTGCAGGAAAATCAATTATTATTGATGCAGTGCATTTACTTGCTGGCGGCCGAGGGAATTCTGAATTTATTCGTCATGGAGCTAAAAAGGCTGAATTAGGTGGTTTATTTCAAATTTCGAGTTCTGGGCATCCTGTTTATAAGAAACTTGAAGATGCAGGCATTGAAATTGAAGAAGATACCATTATTTTGCGCCGTGATTTAAATGATTCTGGAAAAAGTGTTTGTCGTGTAAACGGTAAGCTTGTGCCATTGTCTGTATTACGTGATATTGGAGCTAGCCTCATCGATATTCATGGACAGCATGAAAATCAAGAACTCATGGATGAGAAACAGCATATCTATTTGCTTGACCACTTTGCCGAGGAACAACTTACACCAATTCAAGATTCGTACGGTTCCCAGTATGATGAATATCGTTCACTAAAAAAAGAATTAGCTTCGATTTCGATTGATGAACAGTTAATGGCGCAGCGTATTGATTTGTACCAGTTCCAAATGAAAGAGCTAGAGGATGCCAAATTAAAGCTTGGCGAGGAAGATGAGCTTCTTGATGAACGTCGCCGTCTTATGAATTTCAATAAGATTTTCGAACGTTCAAATGCAGCGTATGAAGCTATTCAAGGTGAATCAAAAGGCCTTGACTGGATTGGCAATGCAATGGGTGCCTTAGAGGATGCTGCAAACGTTGATGAGCAATTTAAAGAGGCTTCAGAATCTGTCACCACTGCATTTTATGCGTTACAGGATGCAGCTTACCAGGTTAAAAATGTGTTAGACGAATTAGAATTTGATCCTGCACGTTTAAATGAGGTGGAGCAACGTTTAGCCTTATTACAAAATTTGAAGCGCAAATATGGTTCAACAATCGAAGAGATATTAGCGTATTACGATAAAATTAAAACAGAGCTAAATGAGCTCTTAAATCGCGATGAAATTTTGCAAGTAAAAGAACAAAAATTACTGAAAATGGAAGCGGTGCTAAATGAGCTTGCTGCAGAACTTTCGACTGTACGAAAAGCTGCTGCACATAATTTAAGTGAAGCTATTATGGCTGAACTACGTGAATTACATATGGAAAAAGCAAAATTTATTGTTAATTTTGATGAATTGCCTTATTTTGATGCGAATGGTAAAGACCAAGTAATTTTCTATATTTCTACGAATGTAGGAGAGCCACCAAAATCTTTACCGAAAATTGCTTCTGGAGGAGAGTTATCGCGTATGATGCTTGCACTAAAGACGATTTTCTCTTCCTCTAATGGCATAACGTCTATTATTTTTGATGAGGTAGATACAGGTGTAAGCGGTCGTGTAGCGCAAGCGATTGCAGAAAAAATTGCAGCAATATCCATCAACTCCCAAGTTTTGTGTATTTCGCATTTACCACAAGTGGCTGCGATGGCAGATCACCATTATTTTATTAAAAAAGAAGTCGAACATGATCGAACATTTACGTCATTGCTGGAAATAGATACAGATGCACGTATTGAAGAAGTAAGCCGGATGATATCTGGAGCAGAAATTACAGAGTTAACATTGCAGCACGCTACAGAGCTGTTAAATATGGCTAATGAACGAAAAAAACAAATGAGATAGCGAAGAAAATCAGAGACAGCTCCGTTGTTTCTGGTTTTTTTCTTTTTGCACAAATATTTACCGCTTATAAGAATGCCACAACAACACATAGTAACAAGACAAAAATGAAAAGGAGGTGTCGTATGTATCGTCGTTGGCGTCAATTTGTCATTTTGCCTATGCTCATCGTTTTATTGTTCATGCCCGTACAGGCTTTTGCCGCCAAAAAGCTAATTCCGATGGGCGAAGCAATTGGAATTCAACTTCAGTTATCACATGTTTTCGTAGCGCATGATGTGCTATTAGCTTCTAATCAATGGATGAAGGGAGGCGCTGTTATTGAAAAAATAAATGATATTTCTGTAAAAACACTTGCAGATGCCAAAAAAGCTGTTGCTCAGCAGGGACAACAGAAGTGGACGATAAAAAGTGAAGGAAAAGAAATAACGCTGGATTTACAGGAGAAAGAAGCAAAACATGTTATTTCATTTTTAAAAGATGAAACAGATGGAGTAGGAACATTGACATACATTGATCCAGAGACAAAAAATTACGGTGCATTAGGTCATCAAATTGTGGATTCAACCTTACAAGAAGCCCCTGTTTTTCATGCTGGTTCCATTTTCTTAGCTTCGATTCAACAAATTCGTAAAAGCATACCTGGTCAACCCGGCTATAAAATATCCTCCATTAAAAAACATCAGGAACGATTAGGGAGTATAGATAAAAATACAGTTTATGGAATTTTTGGCCGTTGGGAAGACGGTTATCAACAAAGTTTGCCTAAAGCAATTGAAATTATGCATGAAAAGGATATAAAGAAAGGGAAAGCTGAAATTTACACAGCGATCGAGGGCAGTAAGGTGGAAACTTTTACAATTGAAATAACAAAGGTCGAAAATGAACGCCTTGAATTCATAGTATCTGATGAAAAGCTCATTAAAAAAACAGGTGGTATTTTGCAGGGAATGAGTGGCAGTCCTATCATTCAAGACGGTCGTTTTGTAGGTGCAGTTACACATATGTTTGTGGAGGAACCTAAAAAAGGCGCAGCAATCACAGTAGCGGAAATGTTAAAAAAATCATCATGAAAGAATGGAGCTACCATATTATATGGCAGCTCCATTCTTTCATGAAAGTGCTATTTATTATTTCGTTCTCCATGTATTTCGTTTATTTATGAAGGGATTAGCGATTCTTTAAAAAAACTGTAGTTATATCTCAATTTTTTCACTACAATAATTAGTAGTAGCAATCAACGATTTGTTAATATTTATCATAACTTGTCGATAAAAAAAGAAATTATCGGACTACATACTCATTTTTGGAAATAGAAAAGGTTTTTAAAACAAAAATGTCGAAACTTCCACAGTGTGCTAAAAAATGCATAAGGGGTAGTGTGACGCTTTGTGGTGATTCAAAGCAAAGTTCAGAAGGAGGAATTGAAATGACAAAAGTAAAAGTAGCGATTGCAGATGATAATCGTGAGTTATTAAAAACGATGGAGCAGTATTTTCAAGGACATCCCGAAATTGAAATAATTGCAACTGCTTCAAATGGTAAAGTTTGTTTGCAAATGTTGGAGGAATTTAAACCGGATATTTTGCTACTAGATATTATAATGCCGCATCTTGACGGGTTAGCTGTATTGGAGTCAATGTATCAAAATGAACAAATGTCATCTGTTCAAGTGATCATGTTAACTGCTTTTGGTCAAGAAGATGTCATGAAACAAGCTGTAGACTTAGGTGCGTCCTATTTTATGCTTAAGCCATTTGAATTTGATCAATTGGTTCAAAAGATTTTAAACTGTGCAGGACAGAAGGCAACACTTCCGAAAAAGACAAGTGTTTTACAACCGGCAGCACCTCAAAAATTAAATCAACATCAATTGGATAGCACGATCACAGCTATTATTAAGGAAATCGGCGTTCCTGCGCATATTAAAGGATACTCTTATTTGCGAGAGGCTATTCAGATGGTGTTCGAAGATATCGAGTTATTAGGCTCTGTGACGAAAATTTTATATCCAGAAATCGCTAAAAAATTCAATACAACTCCATCACGAGTTGAACGCGCGATTCGTCATGCCATTGAGGTCGCATGGAATCGTGGCAATTATGAATCGATTTCGTCGATGTTTGGTTATACAGTACATCATTTAAAGTCGAAGCCGACAAATAGTGAATTTATCGCCATGATTGCGGACAAGATTCGCATCGACATGATGGCTAGTTAAACGCGCTATATCAAGGTTTGTAGCGTGTGGCTTAGCGGAGAATGACCGGTAAATCTAAATTAGATAACGCTTATATAGCGATAATTATAACGCCTTTTTAGACAGTTTGCGCCGACTGTTTGAGGGGGCGTATTTTTTATGTCTATAAGTCCGTTTTTAATCGAAATTGACCGTTATATGCTGGATTGTTCAGCAAAAGGTCTTTCGCCGAAAACACTAAAATCGTATGAACAAACGCTTAGACTCTTCGCAAGGTATCTCTTAGATAACTTCGAAATAGATGACGTTAAAAGCGTCAAAGCGGAGCATGTACGAGCCTATATCCGTTCAATCGAAGAAAGAGGAAAGTTCGAGGTAAGTGCTGATGAAACGCCTGTAAACTACCCAGAACGACGAGGCGATTTTGGTAAGCCAGTAAGTAAAACGACAATAGCGAATTATGTACGTAACATAAAAGCATTTTATTCACATTTATATTCGGAACAACTTATTCGCAGCAATCCTTTGAAGGATTTAAAGAATGTTAAACCGGAGCGAAAAATCAAAGTTATGCTCGAAGATAATGAACTAAAACAGTTTTTCCGCTCGTTCGACGTTACTAAATTCGATCAATACCGCGACTGGGTAATTGCGCGATTAATCTTTGATACTGGCGCTAGAATAGGAGAATTGTTGGAAGTTGTAGTAGCTGATATAGATTTGCGAGGCAACGCGTTGTTATTGCGAAAGACCAAAAACGGTAAGCAACGTTTCGTTTACTACTCAGAAAAGACGTGCAAACATCTTAGGTCATGGTTAGCGTACAAGGATCGTTATTCAGATAGCTCTTATGTCTTTCCGACGAATAGAGGAACAAAATTACGGATTGAGGGAGTCGAGCGTTCATTTAGACTCCGTAGTAAAGATATTGGCTTGCAAATTACTCCTCATCTCCTTAGAAATAATTTTGCCAAAAGGTATTTGGTTAATGGCGGTGATTTGGCAACGTTATCTCGTTTGTTAGGACATGCCAACGTTGATATAACTGCTCAAATTTATTTGGATTTTGCTGATAAAGAAGTGATGAAGAAGTATCGACAGCATAGTCCGCTTGAAAACTTGAACATTTAAACAGAAAAAAGCCGCTAGTGTTCGCAGCACTAACGACTCATAAACCGATTACACTATTTGCCTGGCAGCATAAGTGTTTCACTCACAACTGAATATGAGCGATGATATGCCTTCATTTTACTCGAAAAAAGCGTAAAATGCAAAGGTCTAGTTTCCTATTGTCAAAAATAGGTTCGTTCCGTCTTGGTGGCCCAATAACAGACGTTAAAGACACTGGAAAGGTTTGTCGTACCGATGCAGAAAAGCGACTATATCGCAGGTCAAGCCGTTTCCTGTTACGGTTGCGACGAATTGGTGAGCGCCACCATTAAGGGCGCGGGCATGGTTTATCGGCTAGTTACGGCTAGGGTAAGCATGTACAAGCGGACAATCAGCGTACAAATACGCTCAATTAAGGACTACCGCACGTCTAGGACGATAAATAGACGAGTACATACGGATAGGAATATCCCAATCTAACAGGAGCATACGAGAAAACCTCGGACGTCACCATGACGCTGAAATATGCGGTTGTTACTTATTGTTGCTATTTACGTATTTCTACGTATCTAGCGATAATAGGTAACCACTTTGCGCCGATTTCCTGGAGCGAGCAGCCATTCTGCTGAAATTGGGTGCAGTTGTCAAATAAAAATTCTTACGGAATCTGGTATAATGTGTTATATTATTTCGATAAAAGTTACAAAGGTAGGTTTAATATGGAAAAAGAAGATTTTAATTTGATTGAATTCATTAAGAAGTATTATAAAGTTATTTTGTTAATTTTGTTTTTACCATTAGTGATAGCAATATTGATGAAGTTGGTTATTTTTAAAGTTTTTTCAGGAGATGCAAACGGTTGGTTAAGTTTTTGGGGATCATATTTTGGTGGGATTATTTCGGGGATGCTAACTCTAATAGGTGTTAGTTATACAATAATATCAAACAATAAAAACATTAAGGAATCTTTTGAACTACAAAGCCTAGAAAATTATAAAAATAATATGGGTTTTAGAATGACAAAGTTTTATGAACTTAAATATATAGCATATGAAGGTATGAGACTTACAGATAACAAATATAAGCCAGATGAACTCCAAATAGACAGAATAGGTTATGTGATAAGTAATTTGAATAAAATGTTAGAGTTGTCGATATATGTTGATGATATTATGTTTGAAGATACTAAAGTATTTGTTGATAAAGTTAGAGAAACTTACGATGAAGGAATAACTATGGAGGAATTAGAACCACTTTTGGATTCGTTTACATCAGTTGTTGGATCGGAACATGAAGATAGATTGATAGATGAATTTAAGCTGGTATCAAAAAAGATTAAAGAGAAAGCTACAATTATATAATAACTGTTTTAAAATAGAATGATGTTTACTGTTATTACGCAAGAAAAGACGCTCGCCCAACTAAGGCTAGGCGTCTTTTTCTTCGTCTACTTCTATAAAATCGATTATCTCCGTTATATCATCAATCCCTAAAGTCTCAGCGATCCTCTCGATATGTCCAAAGTTGATATTTCTTCTCTTTCCGTTATTCAATTCGCTTAGTGCTGCATGTCTTATATCGCACATTTCCGCTAACTTCCTCAAAGATTTTACCTCGTATTTCTCTATTAGATAATCAATTTTAACAACGACTTGCTTAGCCATATAAAATTCCTCCTAAATTATACTTGACGTTACGCAATAGCGTACCATATAATAATAACAGAAGTGGTACTTATAAGCGTACCGAAATTAAAAATTAACGGGAGGTTTTACAGATGAATCAAACGATTGAACACGTAACATTAGACGACAACTACTCGGTGACAATGGTAACAACGCAATTAATGGAAGGTGTACAGCTAATTACTTGCGCAGATGAGTGTGAGGCTACGTTAATGATTAATGATCAGGATATCAATCTAGTTTATACAACGGAATTAGCGAGTATCATAGGGAACCTCAACGACTACACAGCGGAGCAACTGCTCCTGGCATTGGCGCAAGTTGATCGATTAGCTTCGTGATACGTAATATCAAGCCGAAAACTACGGTATCATCTGCCGATACAGGAATCTGATACGGTAAATTATACGGAGTTTGCTTGGATGACAATCATTTGTACCTGAATAAACGATTGGAGGAGTTAATATGTGCGAGTACCATTCAAAATTTAACGGATTATTGTCGGAATTAAATAACCAGCGAGGCATATTAACTAAAGAACTGTCTCGTCTAGATAAGTATATTAGTAGTATGTATCACGATTTAGAGGGAATCGATCCGTCGGAAGAATTCGCTCTCAGCTTTGTTACGCAATTGCATGACACGCTTAAAAAACGCCGAGTAGTGAAGGATGAAATGGCTCGATTAGACGCTGTTTTAAATCCATTACGTAATGTAACAGGGGAAATCGAAACGTCAGTAAACACTCGTAAGAAGGTCAGCAGCCGCTGGAAAAGAGATTTTAAGATGACGTTAACATTGGAGGAAGTAATAACGACTTCTAATTGAGACTGAACGATATATGAGGAGAAATACTACAAGCAAACTCTCTCGCGCCAACGAGTTGAGCCGTCCGTTTTGCGCCAACATTACGGGCAATATACACGCTAGAGTCAGCGCCAACTGGCTTTAGCAAATATACGAAAGATCATTGCGTCAACAGTGCTCGTTGAAAGCTAGGTGCGCCAACGCCTAGTTTTTCTTATTATTTTTCAACTGACTTTTTGCTTCATTCATAATGGTTGCAATTAGCTCATCCTTCGTTAATTTAAAATTATTTCCGCCATAATGAAACTCATCTATCATGTCACTTATGATGAACCATTCTTCAAGGTCTTCTGGGTAATCAATATCTCGAATCACCGTATTTATATCATAGACTATATCAACAGCGTTATTCTTATCTTGCAGTATTTTTTCAGATAAATGCAGAATGTAATATCTAGCACACTCTTCATATGAAGGTTCTTGCAACTCCATCTCACTTAACGCTCTTCCAAAGTAATCCTCTACCTCAAAAATATTAAGAGGTTCTCTTAGGGAAGATAAGATATTTAAAGAAAACGATGAACAATTATTTTCCAACATACTGAAAGCCCAATTAATATAATCGTCAGCCTTAACATTCTGATTTTGATATATTTTATAAAACAATAGTAAAGTATCCGTGTTACATCACCTCTAACGAATTTTTTATTTTATTATACCAAACAACAAAAATAGCAATTAGGAATTTTAGTTAACAAGGCTTTTGAAACAATCTTTACTAATGAAGTGTGGAGCATAACGCCTTCATTTCGCCTTTATAAACGTGGCTAAAAACGGTTTTAAATAGCAAGTCGATGTATTTATCGTGCGGAGGCTAGAACGCTTAAAACAAAGGAGAATTGACGACTTTTTAATTATAGATTAATAGGCGGATATTTGAACGACAAAAACGGTTCATTGCAAAAGTGACTTGGCGACTAGAGCGAGTAAGGCTGAACGGCATTTTGACGGTTATTAGGGGTATCAGAGTAGATACGCTTTAGTAGTACCAGACGGGATACACGAACTATACTACTTTCTTTTTAACTAAACTACTATCTTTAAATATTACGCCATGTAAACGGTTATCAACACCGTAACTACCAACACCATACGTATTGACTATAAGAAGAACTATATCTAACGAGAACTAACGTTTAAGAAGATAAAAGATATTACGAGTCTTTATGCTAACGCATAAATCTTCTATGTCGCTAGCGCTCCATATCTGCTATTGCATTATTGATGATATCTAGCGATTGTAATAATATCATTGTAATAGATAGACGCGGACTTATTTTGCGTTCTTTGCAAAATGAGGACGCAAAGTGTTTAAGGAAGTTGTAACAACTTCTCGGACACCTTCGGTATTAGCGTACAATATCGGCATATCAATACATATTTAGCGTAAATCTTTTCGTATGCGGACGGTAAGATAAGATAGATAAGACTTCTGTAAATTTGTTTAGAAACACAAGATATACGCTGAAACGAGTGTATTTAATACAAAAACAACTATATATTGTGTATTTTGTTAAAATGTAAGGTAGACGTAAAGGGATGGTAATTCCGGATATTCGGGACATAAAGGGATGGTATTTTTGGGAGGAGAACAAACTTTCTTAAATAATTAAGAGTTGATGCCATATTTTTAGCGTTTAGCTGGCTATAAGGTTAGGAATGGATAAGCATTTACGATTTTATTTTATGTAGATATGGCATGTTTTTAACCGTTTCATGGCTATACCTTATGAGGAAGTAAAAAATTTTATCCTTAACCCATATAATTGCCGAATTGTCTGTCCTATATAGTGAGGAAATAAAAAGTTCAGTTTACAAGGGTGCATTTTACCGTTTTAGACACCTATACAAGGGAAGGGTCGTAACTATCGTATATTTCACCTTAGTTTGTATCTTATATATTGAAGAAGTATTTTTCAGTCGTCCACCAGGGCGGCTTTTTTAATTGGCTTTATTGTGGTGTTAAAAATACTACGAAGTCAGAAAGGAGCGTCTTACCGTGAAATTAAACGCACATCAAATCAAGCAGTACCGTGAGGCACTAGGAATTACGCAAGGAGAATTATCGAGAAAACTCGGAATATCGTCGTCAACACTAGGCGCAATAGAACGTGAAGAACGTCGCCTTTCTGACGCAGTAGCAAGTAGAGCCGGTTCTGCATTGCTCGAAGCAAGTCGCAAGGTTATGGCAGCAACCACAGAAATTCAATCGCTTGTCGACGTATTACAAAAATAACAGATGAAAAGGACGATGACTATGACAATTTACGGAGCAGAAGTTTACAGAGGTTTAAACGATGGAGCAAGACAAAAGGCAGTAGCGCAAAAGCTAGATTACGTGGTAGTTGACGGAAAGCCTTACTCTACAGAAACTGGCGAATACTTAGGAGATAAGTATGTTCACGATTTAGTGCCTCGCCGAACAGATGGTCAACGTAAAGTAATCAAATCTAAACGTATCTTGGAAGAGCATGAGGTAGAAAACGGAGGCTTCGTATTCACCTTCTTTAAACAGTCGCGCATGATAAGCGAACGATTCCCGACACTCAACAATTCCGATATCGCTCGCCTAATGTACCTCGGTACTTACATCGCATGGAACACAGGGCGCATTCAGTACGATAATGGTCGAGTGATTGACCGTGAAGGCTTTGAAAAGTTGATGGGATTAAGTACAAAACGCTCACGCGAACTATTCAAACGCTACGTAGAGGCGGAGATTTTAGCAGAACGAGATGATTGTATCTTTATGAATCCAACGGTGTTTTATCGAGGAAATGTAAAGACAATCAGCCACGCAGTATCAGATATGCAACACACGCGCTTATTCAAGAAAACGATACGTGACTTATATGAGAAAACAAACGGCAGAACGGTTGGACAGCTTGCGCTAGTCTACTCAGTTATGCCTTTTTTAAATTTCGAAACAAATACAATCTGCTTCAATCCAGACGAAACGGACAAAGATCGCCTACGCCCGATGGGATTAGAGAAACTCGCGGTTCTATTGGGGTATGCAAACGCAGGTAAGTTAAAAACCGCATTGAACCGTGTTCAGATAGACGGACAAGTAGTATTTAACTTCTATGAAAATCCGCGAGACAGACGTGAGAAACGTATTACAGTCAATCCTCGAACAATCTTTGCGGGTACTGGCGAGCAATTAGCTGCGATTATGGTGCAGTTCAATTAAACAAAGGAAAAGGAGAACGATCATGACACTAACCATTAAACAAAAAGTAACAGAAACAGGGCCGGCGACAGTAGAAGTTGTCATTGAGTTGCCTGACGAAAGTATATTCCGTGAGGTTTATCATAACGGAAACCTCGTATTCCCTGCATTTGTTTCGCTTCGTAAGGTCTTGCAACACTACAAAAAAACAGAAATCGCAGTCATTACAACAAGTGAGCCACTGGCCAGGGAGTACAACTACGAACATCAAAATCCTAATGCTCGCTTATTAATGGAGTTAAACAAGATAATCGCGCGAAACGGTCTGACCGTTAGCGTTGAATATGTGCAGTAAAAATTAACAGATGAAAAGGATGATGACTATGACAAAGAAAACAATGAAGGTTTGCACAAAATGCGGTACTAAAACCAAACATTTTTACAGCATGAAGCGACCACACTGCATTGAATGTGAACGGAAGGACGCTCGATATCGTATGGCATCGCTTGAAAATAGAGCACGCGGTGCTTTCCGACATGCAAACAGAAAAGCTGAGCAATTTGGAGTTGCAAACGATTTAACTTACGACGATGTTATGTATTTGTTTAAGTTAGCTGGCGGACGATGCGCATATACAGGTAGATTTAGCAACGATTTATCTCTCGAGCATGTCATACCAATGTCAGCAGGCGGTGCGAACACGATAAGTAACATTATTGTCGTCGATATCAGTGTGAATCGAATGAAAAATGATCGTAGTTTCCTCGAATTTATCGAGACAAAATATAATCCTTACGATGTTGCACCACTCGTCAAACTACTGGCGGCGCGAGGTAATCGTGAGTATGCGGGGCTATATGACGAGTTATATGAGTTCCAACGAGAAGAGTGCAATGCTTGGTATAGACGTCTTATGGACAAGCAGAAGCAGGAAGCAGTATGACGAAAATAAATAGAGAATTTGAGGCGTGGAGATTGGATGACGATTTCTACGCCTTATATGTTGGCGCGGGATACCCTATCGCAATCAAGCGTATCAAAGCCAGGAAGGATTACGCGGTCATGGCAACATACCACACTCGCGAAGGTAAATTACACGCAATACAATTCAAAATTCCAGTCAGACTGCGGAGGGGCTTGAAATCCGTACTAAAACGGCTCGAGGACGATTCCTACGTATAAACTATCAACCAACTTATTTTAAAGCGTTAGAAATAAAGAATCAGCGGAAATCGTTACTCACGACCGCCGAGACTGGAAGGGCGGTGATTGTTCCATAAACACACCGTAGTATCTCACATCAAAACTTAGGAGGAAAAGGACTATGACAAATGAAACAACTGTACAGCCGGAACAAGAAGTAATCGAGGAACAAGTAACCGATCAACCGACAGAGCAAACGGAAATTGACGAGTTACGAGCACAGGTAGCCGAGTTTGAAGCGCTGAAAGCGCAATTAGCAGAGCAAGAGGAAACTCAGAAAGCCGAGATATTCGCATTGAAAGTCGAGCGTTCGGGTATTAAAGATTTTGATAGATTACAACCGTTCTTGGATCCTACAAAGCTAGAAGGCGATGCACTAGACGAACTGTTCGGCATCTTGCAAGGCATGAAGTCAAAGCCGCGAGCAATCGGTGGGCGTACTATCAACGCTGGCAGTGGAGATAAAACGTCTCAACAGATTGTACTCGATCAAGCGAAAGCTAAAGCCAAACGAACGGGCTCAGCAGAAGATATCGCTGCATTCAGTGGATTAAAACATAAATTTAAACAATTTGGAGGACGATAATAATGACAAACGCAATCAATACAACAAACTTAGTAGGTAAGAAAGAATCTGTAGTAGATGAGGTACTTTTACTTAATCCAAACCAAACACCTTTAATTAGTTTGCTTGGTTTCAGCAATCCAGTAACAAACACAATCCACCAGTGGTACGAAGATAAAATGTTTGATACAAAAACGAAGGTGACAGCTGCAGCAACTGCAGCAGCAACGGAATTAACAGTAGCAAGCGTGGAGCCGTTCGTAATTCATTCAGTTGCACAGATTGACGAGGAGTTAGTCCTTGTTACTGCGATTGATGTGGCGGCTAAAAAGCTGACAGTTGAGCGCGGCTATGCGGATACTACTGCGGCTGCAATCGTTAAAGATGCTGAAATCGAGTTCCAATACGATATGACGCCGGAGGGAGCAGACGCACCGAAATCACGATACAAGGCACGTACTCCACAAAATAACGTAACGCAAATCTTTATGGAATCAGTAGAAGTAACAGGTTCAGCGCAAGAGGTTGAGCAGTACGGAGTAGATGACCTTTATAACTACGAAAAAGCGAAGAAACAGTTAGAGGTAGCACTGCAGCTTGAAAAAGCGTTAATCAACGGTATCAAGCTAGATAACGGAATGGTACGACATATGGCTGGCTTACGTCAGTTAATTAAGACAAACGTGACGGACGCAGCTGGCGCATCAGTGACAGTTAAAATGCTAGGAGACTTGGTGCAAGCCGTATTTGAAAAAGGCGGACTAGCGAGCGGCGGCCAATACGCGTTTATTGTTTCGACTAATCAAAAACGTGCAATCAGCGACCTTCAAAGTGATAAAATCCGAATCGTTCAAGCTGAAACGAGCCGAGGTCAAGTAGTGGATCATATCGTCACAGAGTTCGGTCAGTTCCCGGTAATCATGAATGATAACGTAAAACCGACGGAATTATTCTTCATCGATATTAACCGTACGAAAATCAAGCCGTTAGGTAGCCGTGGTTTCCATCACCAGGACACTGCAATCACTGGCGACAACCGTCGTGGTTTTATCGTTGGTGAATATACATTAGAGTTCAAACAAGAATCAGCGCACGGACGTATCAAGAATTTAGCGTAACAATTTCCAAGAGGTTAGCGATTAATTTCGCAGCCTCTTTTTTATTCCGCCACCAAGCCTTTGATACGGCGCGAGTCGTGTCTTACCTACGAGGCTGTAAATTGTCATAGGGCACTAGGCGTGGAAAACCTGGTGTCCAAACTCCGAACATTTGGGCGTCGTGGCTTCTTCTGGCTGCGTCGCCTCTTTTTTATATAAAACCGCAAGGGGGATATAAGGGATGGAATACACAATTGAACAACAACTAGAAATCATAAAAGATGCAGGCTTACTTGCGATTAACTCGTTGCCACCAAACTTTTTCAGAGAAAACGGTGGACACAAAGATAGGATTCGGGAGCTTGAATCATTAAAATTACAACTTAATGGAGTAGTAGATGCCGAACTAACTGAGTTATCAAGCGATGTTAAAGAATCCATTGAAATAGTAGTTAAATATTTAAGGACAAATAAAGATAGATTCAGAAAACAGGCTCTTAGACAAAGTGACGATGTGTTTGCAGAGATCATAAAAGTCTCCAATACGCTTGGGGGCATCTGACATGGCAGTAAACTTGACCGCAATATTCCGCGTCAAAGACCAGGGAAGTTCGCAATTGCGCCGAATACTCAACGCGATGAATCGTATGACTGGCGCAGGACGAACGGCAAGCGAAAGTATGTCGAAGGCACAATCGGCTACTAGACGACTAGGAAGCGCGGCATCTTCGGCATCTAACCAAATGGGAGGTTTTTCAACGCGTGTTTCGTCGTTGCGCGTAAGCTCAGACGGATTGAGCGCATCTCTGCGAGGTATGCAAGGCGCATTAGTTGGTATCGCGGGGGCTTACGTTGGAGCAAATGGGGCAGCTAAACTATTCGAATCAACGATTGGTGCCGCAGCAAACTATGAGCAAAACGCAATGGCAATTAGCGGAATGATCGGTGATGATAAGCAGGCTAAAAAGTATCTCGAAATGGTTCAGAAGGCTGCTGTAGAAAGTCCAGTATTAAACAGCACAGATATGCTATCAAACTCAAAGGCATTCTTAGGACTTAGTAAAAATGTTGATGAACTCAAACAAGTTTGGGGTCTAGTTGAACGTATTCAAGCCTTTTCTGGCGTGGATACACAGCAAGCCTCATTCTCAACCAAAGAGCTTATGCAAGGGGACTATACCTCGATGTATGAGGCAGTAGGGTTAGATAAAAAAGAATTACAAAAGATTACTAAGATGGACGGTTTGTCTACCAAGATAGCTGGTTTAGATAAATTATTAACCAAAATGGGTGTAACAGATGAAATGGTTAATAAGATGGGGAATACAACCAAAGGATTGTGGTCACAACTCCAAGAAAAATCGCAAACGTTCTTCAAAAATATGGGGATGGAAAGTAACACGAAATTAGGAGACTTCTTGCGGCGACTTAATAAGATGTTTGATGGAATTGATACCGAAGCGCTCAGTAACAAGTTGGGTGGAATGCTCGGCAAACTGACCGACAAAGCAATCGCACTGTTTGATCTATTCGTAAAATGGCGAGAACCGATCATGTATGCGGCAGGAGCACTCGCCACCTTTGTAGCTGCGTTAGCAGTCGTTGGCGTTATCTCTGCACTTGCGAATCCAATATCGCTAATCGCCGCAGGAATAGCCGCAGCAGTAGTCGGATTCAAGGCGCTCTATGATAATAGTGAAGCTTTCCGAGGAGCTATCGATGGCATAGTATCGAAAGTATCCGAGCTATGGAACGCATTTAAATCAGGCGGTTCAACTGGACTAATAAATGCGCTTTTTCCTCCAGATATCGCAACTAAAATAAATGCAGTTGTTGACGGAATTAAAGCGAAAGTTTCCGAACTAATGAACGCATTTAAAACTGGTGGCGTTGGTGGGGTATTCGATAATATCTTCGGAGACGGCTCGTTTGATGCAGTAAAAACGAAAATAATGGAAGTTTTTACGTGGATTTCCGAAAAGGTAACACAATTACAGCCGACGTTTGAAACTCTAGTCTCAGCGTTTACTACAGCGTGGTCCACAATTTCGAACATCCTAACGAGCGCTTGGACGATTATAGGCCCGGTACTGAGCGGATTGTGGAGCTGGCTACAAATCCTCGGTGACATCGCGGTTATGGTATTCAACAACATCATATCGCCAGCTATTTCGTTTTTGATACAGCTATTTTCGACTTTATGGTCGATTGCTCAGCCAATTTTAGCCGGAATAGCGATATTATTCGAGACGGTATCTGCAGTAATCAAATGGATGTGGGACAACGTTTTAGCGCCATTTGTCGAGTTTATCCTAACTGGCGTTAAAAATGCGTTAGATGGATTCTCTGGCGCGCTAGCTATCGTGCAAGGATGGTTCGAAACATTGAGCGGATGGATTTCGACAGCTTACGGGTATGTAAAGGATTTTATCGGATTTATCGGTTCCGTAAAACTACCTGACTGGATAACGAACGGAATCAGCTCGACAGTTTCATTCATAGGCGACGCTATAGGTGCTGGTGGAGGAAAGGGCAAAAAAGGTGGAAAGAAATCGCATTACAGCGGGTTAGATTCAGTGCCATATGACGGTTATTCTGCCCGACTACACAAAGGCGAGCGCGTTATGACTGCGAAGGAGAACCGAGAGTATTCGGACAGCAACGGCGGAAACGGTGGTTTCGGAGATATTAATATTTCGATGAACGGAGTAACGATCCGCGAAGAAGCTGACATTCGTAAAATTGCTGACCAATTAGTATCAGGTATTTTACAGAAACGAGGTGTGTCCTGATGAATGGATTTAAGCCAGAATTAGTCAGAGAAGGTGATGGAATTAGTCGCTTATTAAGTGTCATTCAATTTATGGGCTATAACCGAGGAGGCACTATTCACCAAGCGACGGTTGTTAGCGAACACCCTAACTTTAAAATCCGTATTGATGCCGATACCATCGACGTCGGTGACGAAATTATCATATGCAACCCGCAACTAAAGCCGTACAGTGAAACCGTCACTATAAACGGTCAGCGTGTGACAATCGAGCATGACAATAAGCTAAAAGTAGGGGCTCGAGTGCTAATCTACGAGGTAGAAAGTCAACAGCTACTCTTTTTATTATCTTTATCAGACGAATAAACAAACTGGCAGGCATCGGCTTATACAGCGTTGCTTGCCGTCTTTTTTTATGCCTAATTGTGCGTAATAACTCCGATTTCAAATAATCGCAATCGGACATAACGCAAAATTGACGCATTATATAGAAGGAACTCGAAATTAGCATTGCCGAATATGTCCGATTACAAATGATAGCGATGGGAAGTAACGCAAAATCGACGCACTATATAGAAGAAACTCAAATTTCGTAGTTCCCATTAGTTCCGATTTTAACGCATTTTCGACGCTAGTTTATCGGGCAGATGACGGAAATGCACGCGCTCTTAAAACACTTTGATTCTCGACGATTATCACCGTTTTGTAATCGGCATAATCCGTCACATTACTTTATAAAGGCGCGTTAGTTTTGCGTTGCATATAATAGAAGAAAGTCGGAATGATTACGATTTACATAAGTGAGATGACGTAATGTTAACGCAGATTACAGCGGGCAGGCAGTCGGATTGGACGGGGCGGTCTGAAACTCGAGGGGGTCGAGTATGACGCTATTTTAACGCAAAGATTCTAGACACTCTCGCATTATCAAAACTTAACAGTATTGACAACGTTTTACCGATGCGATAAGATAGCCTTATAAACGTTATCAAAACTTATTATCAAAAGTTAGGGGCGGTATAATGGCTAAATACGGATATGCTCGGGTATCAACGGTAGCACAAGATTTAGAGTCGCAAATTCAGTTGTTAGAATCGGAAGGCTGTACGCAAATCTATAAAGAGAAGTTTACGGGTACTAAGACGGATCGACCGGTATTTAATGAAGTTATGGCGTTGTTAGCAGAAGGTGATACGTTAGTAGTAACGAAACTAGACCGATTAGCACGTAACACTAGAGAAGGTATCGATGTTGTCGAGGCGTTATTCGAGCGCGGTGTGCGCGTACATGTACTTAACGTAGGACTCCTGGAGAATACGACTATGGGGCGCTTCTTCCTCACTACCTTACTAGCGGTGGCAGAGATGGAACGCAATTTAATCATTGAACGAACGCAAGAAGGCAAAGCAATCGCAAAGCAGCGCGATGATTTCCGCGAAGGCAGACCAAAGAAATTCGACAAGAAACACTTAGACAATGCTATGCAGCTATTGGAATCGAATAGTTATAAAGAAGTCGAAGCAAGGACGGGAATTTCAGTCGCAACTTTAGCGAGAGAAAAAAGAAAACGAAAAGAAAACGAATTAATTAACGATTGAGCAAACGCGCTTGATCGTTTTTTTTTGCGTCGAAATTGCGTGACCCCCAAAGGCCTTAATTCTGAATGGCGCTTTCTGCTGCTCTGACATTATATACAACTTTTTTTCGTTTTGGAAAAATAATGGATAATTTTCTAAAAGATTGTTACTATTCAACTAACGGAGCAGTTTAGCGGAACAAGGAAAATTGCTTTCATTTGTAGAAGTCATGTAGGGGGATTGGTGTAATGGATAATAATATTTTGATGTTCACAATACTCATTTTATTTCAGTTGGCAGTCGTTAGTATAGTTTTGGCTATTTTTACCTCAGTTTTTTTGAAAAGCAGAAAGAAAGGACTTGTGTTTTTAACAATCTATATTTTACTAAGTATATACAGTCTTTATGATGTATATAAATACTCTGCGATATTGGGTAGTAGTATGTTAATAATCTATATTAGCTTAGGAGTAGTAACTTATTTTGTTATTAAAAAGAGACTCTCAAATGGAACAGAAATTTAGATGTTTCAACTAACGGGGTGCTTTAGTTTAATATTCGAGCTATTTTTTGACTTCAGAAATTTTCGCTATAATTTTTTAAACTCGGGTGGTTAATATTCAGCGCTGTCAAACGTATCGAGAATCGTTGAATCGTATAGTTGGTCGTCTCGAATCGTCTGACGTAAAACTAACGCAACAGGAACTACTCATATGATAGGTGACGCGCTTTCAACGCAGTCGTATCAAGGGTTTGAGTGAAATTTAGGGGTTGCAATTTATCCGCGGGAAATGTATAGTTTGGTTCAGCGCTAAAAATAATATTTACCGGTAATAGAACAAGGAGTTAAATTGAAGATGGATGTAAAAGAAATGTCATCATTTTCGGGTTATTCTATTTCTAGAATATACGAACATTTACATGAAATTAGACTTTTGGACGATGGATTCGCGTTTGGGGACGATGGTACAACTATATTTTCTTGCCATGAATCCGCTGCTTATATGGAAATGCTACGTACTATTGAGGCGACAGGAAGAGTTAAAAAGGGTATCGTCTCCTTATTCAAGGCGTTAGGTAAATATGAGTATTTAAATCGTAAGTAAGTAGTTTACAATTGCAGAGTGTTAGCGTAAAATAATCGGTAAATATAAGTCGTGTAAAACTGCGAAGGCTTCCGGTAGAATGACCGGTAAATTTTCGCTATATAAGAGTTATCTAAAACGTCATGCCATTGAGGTCGCATGGAATCGTGGCAATTATGAATCGATTTCGTCGATGTTTGGTTATACAGTACATCATTTAAAGTCGAAGCCGACAAATAGTGAATTTATCGCCATGATTGCGGACAAGATTCGTATCGACATGATGGCTAGTTAAACGTTAGAGCCACAAGGGATTACAGGACTTATTTAGAGAGAATTCATTGAATTTATACCAACTAACTACTGAATTTATATAACTAATGTTAATTAATTGAATTAAACTATGAAACACATTCATTTATGGGGAAAATCCCGTTCATGGAGGTGTTTTTTTTATGACTGATTTCGATATTGAATAGACCGTTTTATGCTTGATTGTGTTGCGGCAAAAGAGCTAAGATGTAAAAACAATGAAGTCATATGAGCAAACCTTAAAGTTATATACAAAATGGATGTTTGATGAATTTGAAATTGATTCACCTACGCATGTAGAGGCAGAGCATTAGAGAAGTTATTTGCGAAGTTTATCTGAGCGTGGCAAATATGAAATGACGGGCAATGACAAAGCAAATAACAATCCAAAGGCTTGAGAAGATTTTGGTAAGAAAATATCGAATAGTACGATTTCGAATTATACTCAAAATATCAAAGTGTTTTTTTCTTACTTGTATCAAGAGCAAGTGATTCGTACTAATCCAATGAAGAACATTAAGAATGTGAAGCCTGAGCGGAAAATGAAAGTCATGCTAGAGGATAACCAGCAAAAGCAATTCTTTAAATCGTTTGATGTGACAAAGTTTGACCAGTACAGAGATTGGATAGTAGCACGTTTGATTTTTGATACGGGTTCTCAGATTGGTGAGCTGTTAGACATTGTTCCGTCAGAGTTGGTGTGCTTTGTTAAGTCCCGCAGATCAGCGTTCAGATGATTCGAGTAGGGGATTGAAGGATACTTGATGGCAGGACTGCTCTCGGGTCAAAGTGAGAGCATAACAAAAGGACTTGTGTGAAATTTTATGCACAAGTCCTATAGTTGGTGAGATGGATTATTGTCAGATTGTCGAAAAGGTTAAAATAGATCCTTTAACTTACATCCTATACCAAGAAAAAAGAATAGAAAGGAGACTAAGCTAAAAACAACACGCCTGTTAATCTATATTAAGTTTTGTCACCAACCACCTGTCACTAAACTTATTGACAATATTAGTGAACGTTTTATAGTATTCTTAATTACTATTACCGGGTTGTGGTGTACTACTAGTAAGATGTGCATCAAACATATCAATTATTTCAAGGAACCTATCAGCTTCTCTAAAAACATGGTCTGCTAATAGGGGATGTATGATACTTTTTATTCTACATTGTTCAATTAAATCACGTGCTGTCTTCTTAAAGTCTCTAAGAGATGAGACCGATACACGATTTTGATCCAGAAATTGATCCAAAAGAGGAACTGTTTGAGATTGTGGTCTCATAGATTCTAAATCTTTAGCTTGAAACAATAATTGATCAAAATCATTACTAAAATTTCGAGCGATATCAACTAATTTTCTTTCGGATGGATCCAGTAAATGACCAATAAATTTAGCATGATCTGTCATAATCCTTAAGAAGAATACATTTTCTTTAATAATAGCGTCTGGCAGTGCGTTCAATTTACCTTCATTTAATTCGAGTAATCGTTTTCTAAAATAATTAGCTTCCCTACTTACATGATCAACTAGTAGCGGAAAATTATTTGCTCCTGGCATTTTACAAGTCAAAATTAGACCTAGCACTTTTCGTTTAAACATATAAATACTAGTTGTAGCTTGCTGGACTTCTGTGTTAAATCTTCTAATTCGTTCAGGATCAGTTTGATTGGTGAATACATGTGCAGTTTGCTCAATTTGTTCAAATAATTTATAAAATTGATTAGCTTCTTGAATTAGTTGAGTATCTTCTGCTCTAAATCCTAATTTTAGAAAAAGTGAATGCTCTTTCATAATTCTAGACCAAAAACGAATTTCATTTAAAGATCGCTCAACAAATAATTCGGAAGTAACACCAGTATCAGCATGTAAAAAGGATTCATCTCCCCTCATTCCAATACCCCCTCGTAAATAATACAATCCTTTTATACTTATTATCACAGCGATTTAAATATACTTACAGGAATAAGCGTATTAAGGAACTTTCAATTTTCCTTATCGATGTTTCCTGCTTATGATCAAGTTTTAAACATTTGGAGATTATCTGTAGCGTATTGAATTTATGGGAAATTAATCTCATATTTTAAATAAAGAATGAACATTTGAAGGGGGAATTGAAATGGGGTTATTTGATGGATTAATAGGTAATGCAAGCGAAGTAAATTTTGAAAAATTACAGGAAGAAGTGAAAGATTTATTAATACCGAATGAGACAATTAAAAATGCATATAAAATTATAAGGGATACCTTTATTTTTACGGATAAAAGACTTATTTTAATCGATAAACAAGGAGTAACAGGCAAGAAAACGGAATATCATTCAATCCCATATAAGAATATTCTTCATTTTTCAGTGGAAACTGCGGGAACATTCGATTTAGATGCTGAATTAAAAATTTGGGTTTCAAGTAGTCAGATACCCATACAGAAACACTTTAATAAATCGACTAACATCTATAAAGTTCAAAGTGTATTAGCAGAATATGTATTAGGTTAGTTATAAATTTTAACGGTCAACAGTTTGCATATAAGCTGTTGATCCTTTTTATTGATTAGTAATCCGTTATAATTGAACGAGGTGATAATATATGAAAAGCGTAAACTTTCAACTTGACGAAAACAATTCGTTAGAGATAACGCAGGTAGAGAATAATTTATTTGAAGTTCGACTAGGAATTAACGGAAGCATGAGCATTTACTATATGACGCGAGATCAACTTCTAGATGTGGAACAACTAGGCGGTCATATTCGAATTGAGACTTTTTTTCCTCCAGGTTTATAATGAATCATCGAGTACTGATGGTGAAAACTTACTACATCTACGACAAGAGGGAATAACCCGTAGCCTTAATGTTTTTTCATTTAAAACGTCTGTTTATAATGTGTATTTCTAGTATTGAAGACGTATGCAGGGTTATAAAAATTATGATAGAAAGATTATATATCGTATGAATTAATGTATGATTTAGTAAATCTCCCTATTATTCACAATGATTCCCTGTAGCGATAAAGGTGAAATTTTGAATAAAAAGTAAAAATATACCTTCGTTATAGTTTATATTGACTAATAATGGTAGGGAAAATGGAATGGGTAAGTAGGTGTTTTATTGATAAAGTAGGCATATTTTCTTTATCAGTAGTGACAATTGTCTCTAAACAAATGTAAATAGATTGTATATACTTACAGTTAGAAGGAAGGAGGAGGTAGCTTGATACTAGTTCGAAATGATAACTTCGAATTATCTGAAGAAAATGGCAAGGTATTTATACTTACATACAGTGCTGGTTTCCCATTAAAAGAATTTGATAGTGTTTTACGAAGTCATCCCCGACTTAAATTGTCTAATTTTTCAATATTAAAGAATGTTTTAGCAACAGCAAATACATGCGCTGTTGAAATTGGTCGCTGGCTTCCTAATGTAGAAGCAGAAATTGCACGAGATAAAATGTCTGCCTCTATATTTATAAATGAAACACATGATTTTATTTTAAAGAATAAAGAAAATTTGACTCAGCAAATTTTGGAAACTCTCGAAAACGAAGGAATTGTCCACGGAATTTTAGATTTCGATATTTCAAAGGTTGAGCCAGGAAAAGCATTTTTAATTGCTCAAGGAACACATCCTGTAACAGGAACCGATGCACAAATTACATATTTACCTAAACCCGAGAGAAAGCCGGTAATTAGCGAAGATGGGAAAGCTGATTATTATGACATGAACTTTATTTCTGAAATTTCCGAGGGTTCATGGCTAGGCGAGAAAATCCCAGCGACATTAGGTAAACCAGGACAAAATGTACTAGGCCAAATTATGGATGCTGTACCAGGTCGAGATTTTCCTATACGGTACGATAATAAATCAGCTTATGAAGTGGAAGAGGATGGAAAAGTTGTCATCCGTTCGAAAATAGCTGGTGTATTAGATGATGTTAAGGGCATGATTGGTGTTAATAGACATTTGCCAATTCATGGAGATGTTGGCGTTGAAACAGGGAATCTCGAATTTAATGGCTCTCTTAGCATAAAAGGAACAGTTATATCAGGCTATACAGTCATTGCTACTGGAGATATTTCCATTGAGGGTGCTGAAGGTGTAAGCGGTGCCAAACTAATTAAATCCATTGAAGGTGATGTCTACATTCGAGGAGGAATTTTTGGCCTAGGATCAACTCTTGTAGAGGCAGGCGGCAATATTTTCGTCAAGCATGTTAATGAGGCGAATTTAGTTGCGGCTGACAGTATTCATATAGGATCTTATGCATTGGGATCACAGCTCTCTGCACATTCTATCTATGTGGACGAACGAAAAGGGAAAATAATTGGTGGTCGTGCAGTAGCCAAGAATACAATCGTCACTGCCATCTCTGGGAATCGTTTAGAGCGTCGAACTGAATTAATCATCGAAAGCGTCAATAAACAGGAAAGCTATTCCGTTATACAAGGGAAGGCAACGCATCTTAAGCAACTGCAATTAGAAATTTCAGAGCACGAGGCGAAAATTAAAAGCTTACTACCATTCCTTAACCAAATGTCTAAGGAACAGATAGCTACATTTGAGGAAACAAAACAAGGCTTAGCCAAACTGAAGGCGGAAGCAGCGACAAATGATCGTGAGATTAAACTAGCGATGGATGAAATGCGTCATGCTGGGAAAGAGGAAATTATTGTGAAAAAGGAAGCTCATCCTGGTACCTATATTCAAATTGGTAAAAAATCATCTTTTTTAAGTAAAATGACAAATGGTAAATTCTTAATTGAATTTGGTGAGTTGAATGTCTAAAGAATCGTTCATTCCAGTATTTGCACACCGTGGGGCTTCAGCGTATGCACTTGAAAATAGCTTTAAGGCATTTGAAAAGGCATTAGAGCTAGGGGCAGATGGCATTGAATTAGATATCCAGCTTTCGAAAGAAGGCATTCCGGTTGTGTATCATGATCCACAGCTGTCAAGATTGGTTGGCATCAATAAGCTTGTGAATGAATGTACGATAGAGGAGCTACTAAGCTTTAAACTTGGGAAGCCGTGGAGGCGATTATTTTCAACGTATAAAATTCCAACGTTTGAAGTAGTTTTAGCATGGGCAAATTCGCAACAGCTACCCCTAAATATCGAATTAAAATCGACAGTCCTTGATAATAAAAGCGCACTCATTCAAATGCTTCATGATCTTACTTTGCCTGTAGGCAGCCATTTTTCATCGTTTCACTACGAGCTACTGGAGATTGTGAAGCAATATAAGCCAGAATATGAAACAGCACTTATCGCAACAAAGAAATTAAAATGGGATTTGCTCAGTGATTATAAAGCTATTGATAGCGTGCATATGCATAAAAGATATTATAAACCTAGATTTCTAGAGGCGTGTGTAGCAAGTAATAAAGCATGTCGTTTTTATGCGATTGATGGTAATGAAGCATTTTTAACGAATCCGCATCCAGCGGTAATAGGTTGGATTACTGATTATCCAGATAAAGTAATTGTGAAACAGCAACGCTAATCCATTTCATCTCGACGTAATTGTTGCTGCCACTACGCTTTCGCACAGAAAACATTTGTAGCTGCCGCTGTGCTTTCGTTACAAAAAAATATGTAAGAAAAAAATAGCTATCCAGTAAGTCTGTCGTGACTTATTTGGATAGCTATTTTTATTTTTTTTGGAAGCGCGGAGCCACTTTTCCATTTTTTCGATCGCGATGAAGTAAAAATCCTGCGAAAAAGCCAAAGCCAATAACAAAGAAAATAATGCCAACGACGAATTGCAGCCATAAAAATGGGAAAGGTGAGATGAGCTTACCAAATAATGTATCACGCATGAATTTAATGCCACCTGCAGCCATAAGGCCTGGAATAAGCATTACAATAAATGCAGCAAAACGAGCCATGCATGTCCCTCCTTATACCTAACTTTAATTGTACCTGTGGATATTGGAATGTCAAGGAAGCTAGTAAATCTATGTAATGGATGAACCTTACTGCAAGTAAAATATAAACCTAGTAACTGTAACTGAATGTTTAGAAAATTCTTACTTAAACAAGAAAGTGTAATAATAGTTGCGAAATTGTGAAATTGTCAGTATTGTAAAATTAAATGGAGCAATATTATCCATTGTTAAACAATTTTGATTATTAATAATTACTTAAATGGAATGGGCATTTGGGGATGCACTTTCCAAAGCAAAGGGGCGAGTTTTCATGGAAATCTTCAAGTATATGGAAAAGTATGATTATGAACAATTGGTATTTTGCCAAGATGAAGCATCAGGGTTAAAAGCGATTATCGCGATCCATGACACAACACTTGGACCAGCACTAGGCGGGGCACGTATGTGGACATATGCATCAGAAGAAAATGCAATTGAGGATGCGTTGCGTTTAGCACGAGGGATGACCTATAAAAATGCTGCAGCTGGTTTAAACCTTGGCGGTGGAAAAACGGTCATTATCGGTGACCCATTTAAAGATAAAAATGAAGAAATGTTCCGTGCACTAGGACGTTTCATTCAAGGGCTTAATGGTCGCTATATTACAGCAGAAGACGTTGGTACAACAGTGACAGATATGGATTTAATTCATGAGGAAACAAATTATGTAACGGGAATTTCTCCGGCATTTGGTTCATCAGGAAACCCATCTCCAGTAACAGCTTATGGAGTTTACCGTGGTATGAAAGCAGCGGCAAAAGAAGCATTTGGATTTGATTCACTAGAGGGACGTACAATTTCTGTACAAGGGCTAGGAAATGTTGCCTACAAGCTTTGCGAGTATTTACATAATGAGGGTGCAAAACTTGTTGTTACAGATATAAATCAAGCGGCAATTGACCGAGTTGTGAATGATTTTGGTGCGACTGCTGTGGCACCAGAGGAAATCTATTCACAGGAAGTTGATATTTTCTCACCTTGTGCATTAGGTGCAATTTTAAATGATGAAACGATTCCGCAACTAAAAGCAAAGGTTGTCGCTGGTTCTGCCAATAACCAATTACAAGATTCTCGTCATGGCGATTATTTACATGAATTAGGAATAGTTTATGCACCTGATTATGTGATCAATGCAGGTGGTGTAATTAATGTAGCTGATGAATTATATGGATATAATAGTGAGCGTGCGATGAAGCGTGTTGAAGGCATTTATGATAGTATCGAAAAGATCTTCACTATTTCTAAACGTGACGGCATCCCGACATATGTAGCGGCTAATCGTTTAGCAGAAGAACGTATTGCTCGAGTATCAAAGTCTCGTAGCCAATTCCTAAAAAATGAAAAAAATATTTTAAACGGTCGTTAAGAACCGCATATCAGTTGAAAGAAGTCGCATTGTCGACTTCTTCTACCTTTAAAATGGTAAATGAATAGCTTCACTGAAGATAAGCTAAAGCTCGACCACATCTGGAAGTCCAATGTGATTGAAGCGAATAGGATGCTTTAGCATTTTTCTCATAAGGGGGAATCAATATGGCTCAAAATTATGATGTTGTCATTTTAGGCGGAGGTACAGGAGGCTATGTTGCAGCGATTCGAGCTGCACAGTTGGGCTTGAAAACAGCCATTGTTGAACGTGAACGTCTAGGTGGAACATGCTTGCATAAAGGTTGTATACCGAGTAAGGCCTTACTTCGAAGTGCAGAAGTGTATCGAACGGCAACTAAAACAGCCGCTGAATATGGCGTGAATATTGAAGGGGTTACATTGCAATTCGACAAAGTGCAGGCTAGGAAACAAGCGATTGTTGAGCAATTGAGCCAAGGTGTGAATACACTGATGAAAAAAGGCAAGATAGACGTTTATCAGGGAACAGGGCGAATTTTAGGACCGTCCATTTTCTCACCGATGCCTGGTACTATTTCAGTTGAAATGGCGAATGGTGATGAAAATGAAATGCTTGTACCAACAAATGTTGTCGTTGCAACAGGTTCTAAACCAAGAGGAATGGCAGGGCTAACAGTTGACGGTCAATATGTGATGAACTCTGATCATGCACTGCAAATGGAAGAACTGCCAAAGTCACTGTTAATTGTGGGCGGAGGAGTTATTGGAATTGAGTGGGCTTCGATGCTTTGTGATTTTGGGGTTTACGTAACGGTCATAGAATATGGACCATCCATTTTACCTGCGGAGGATACAGATATTGTAAAAGAAGTGACGAAGCAGCTGGAAAAAAGAGGGGTTCGCATCGTGACCAATGCTCGCTTAGATACGAGTACCTTGAAAATCGAAAATGATAACGTTTTCATTTCTGCAAAAGTCAATGATAAGGAAGAATTATTTGAAGCAGACAAATTATTGCTTTGTGTAGGGCGTGAAGCAAATACACAAGGTATTGGATTAGAAAATACAGAGATAGAAGTTGAAAATGGGTTTATTAAAGTCAAAGATTCGTATCAAACAAAGGAATCACATATGTATGCCATAGGGGATGTGATCGGTGGCTTACAATTAGCACATGTTGCTTCACACGAAGGGTTATCTGCAATTGAGCATATTGCAACGGGTAAAACAGAGCCACTTGATGTTCTAAAGGTACCAAAATGCGTTTATTCGTACCCTGAGGTTGCAAGTATTGGCTTAACAGAAAGTGCTGCACGAGCGCAAGGTTATGCATTGAAGGTTGGTAAGGTTCCATTCAAGGCGATTGGAAAAGCGTTAGTTAATGGAGAGACAGATGGCTTTGTAAAAATTGTTGCTGATGAAGAAACGAATGATATTTTGGGTATTCATATGGTAGGACCACATGTGACAGAGTTAATTGGAGAAGCATCACTTGCCAAATTACTTGATGCAACGCCGTGGGAAGTTAGTCAGGCCATTCATCCGCATCCGTCACTTAATGAGGTGTTAGGAGAATCAGCTTTAGCAGTTGATCATCGTGCCATTCATTTTTAAAATTCTACATTTCATCACTAAAGTATTATCATGAGGAATCTTAAATGCTTTAGGTATTTTTTTAATACGAAAGGGGTGTTCGTATGCAAGATGTTCAAATCAAGCATGAGGATCTAGGTTTATCAAATGAAGATGTACTTGCAATGTTCGAAACGATGTTAATGGCAAGAAGACTAGATGAACGTATGTGGTTATTAAACCGTTCGGGAAAAATTCCGTTTGTTATTTCTTGTCAGGGACAGGAGGCAGCACAAGTAGGAGCGGCCTTTGCACTCGATAATAACAAAGATTATATTGCACCATACTATCGTGATATGGGTGTTGTGTTACATTTTGGAATGACTCCAAGAGAATTGATGTTATCAGCGTTTGCCAAAGCAGAGGATCCTAACTCCGGTGGCCGTCAAATGCCAGGACATTTCGGACAAAAGAAAAATCGTATTTTAACAGGCTCTTCGCCAGTTACTACACAAGTTCCACACGCGGTGGGGGTAGCTCTTGCGGGACGTCTACAAAAAGAAGATTTTATTACTTTTGTTACACTCGGTGAAGGTTCTTCTAACCAAGGTGATTTTCATGAAGGTGCGAATTTCGCAGGGGTTCATAAGCTTCCAGTAATTATCATGGTAGAAAATAATCAATATGCAATTTCTGTGCCAGTTGAACGTCAATTAGGCTGTGCGAAAGTGTCAGATCGTGGTATTGGCTATGGGATGCCAGGTGTTACTGTTGATGGAAAATGTCCGTTACAAGTGTATAAGGTTGTCAAAGAAGCGGCAGATCGTGCACGTAACGGTGAAGGGCCAAGTCTAATAGAAACAGTGACTTATCGTTTAACGGCACATTCTTCGGATGATGATGATCGTCAATACCGAACTGCGGAGGATATAGCAGAAGGAAAGGCAAAGGATCCCGTACTGTTATTCGAAAAGTATCTAATGGATGCTGGAGTTATGACAGAAAAAATACGTGCTGAAATAGAAGAGCGGATCATGGCAGAGGTGAATGAAGCTACAGATTATGCAGAAGCTGCTCCGTATGCAATGCCAGAGCACACTTTGAAGTACGTATATGCACCAGTGGACGGAGGTGACGTGTAATGGCAGTGATGTCTTATATTGATGCGATTACATTAGCGATGAAGGAAGAGATGGAACGTGATGAGCGTGTTTTCATTTTAGGAGAGGACGTTGGTCGCAAAGGCGGGGTTTTCAAAGCAACAACAGGTCTTTACGAGCAATTTGGTGAATATCGTGTGCTTGACACACCTCTTGCAGAGAGTGCCATTGCAGGTGTTGGTATTGGTGCTGCGATGTATGGTATGCGCCCGATTGCCGAGATGCAATTCGCTGATTTCATCATGCCTGCCGTTAACCAAATCGTTTCTGAGGCAGCAAAAATCCGCTATCGTTCGAATAATGATTGGTCTTGCCCAATGGTTATTCGTGCACCATTTGGCGGAGGTATTCACGGAGCACTCTATCATTCGCAATCTGTAGAAGCACTTTTTGCAGGAACACCTGGATTGAAAATTGTTATTCCGTCCACACCGTATGATGCAAAAGGCTTGTTAAAAGCAGCAATCCGTGATGAGGATCCAGTACTATTTTTCGAACATAAACGTGCTTATCGACTCATAAAAGGTGAAGTGCCAGTGGACGATTACACATTACCGATTGGTAAGGCAGATGTTAAGCGTGAAGGGGAAGATGTTACTGTCATTACGTATGGTTTAGCTGTCCATTTTGCATTACAAGCAGCGGAGCGTTTAGCAGCAGACGGGATTTCCGCGCATATTCTTGACCTACGTACGGTATATCCACTCGATAAAGAAGCAATCATTGAGGCGGCAAGTAAAACAGGTAAAGTTTTACTAGTTACGGAGGATAATAAAGAGGGCAGTATTATGAGTGAGGTTGCAGCAATCATTGCAGAGCATTGTTTATTTGAGCTTGATGCACCAATTCAACGCCTAGCAGGACCAGATGTTCCGGCGATGCCGTATGCACCAACAATGGAAAAGTATTTTATGATCAACCCTGAAAAAGTAGAACGCGCGATGCGAGAACTAGCTGCTTTTTAATACAGAGGGCAAACTTCTGTATATAGGTACTTTTATTCACTTAGTGGCAGGGATACTTATTGAAACAGTTAAAGCCTCGGACGGATAAATAGATTTTGACTGGAATGAAAGTTGCTCACTAGTTTCTGTGATGACCTACCTAAGCAATTGCGATAGGAGATGAAACTAGTAGCTGTTTATGATAAGTCATAATCTGCACAATTGTTTATCTACGCGTAAGTGAAACAGTGTCGTTGTCAATGCTATAGCGGTGCGTCAGGTGCAATTACGCCTAGGCATAATTGATGGGAGGAATAGATGATGGCGATTCAAAATATTACAATGCCTCAGCTTGGCGAAAGCGTAACAGAAGGTACGATTGAAAAATGGCTTGTAAAGCCAGGTGATACAGTAAAAAAATATGATCCACTAGCAGAAGTTGTAACTGATAAAGTAAATGCTGAAATTCCGTCTTCTTTTGAAGGAGTTATTACAGAACTACTTGCAGAGGAAGGGCAAACATTACCCGTTGGAGCAGTCGTTTGTTGCGTTGAAATAGCAGGTGACAGCGAGCTACCTCCTCCGCCTCCACCGAAAAAATCAGCAGTAAGCACAGCAATTTTAAATGCTGGTGTACAAAAGAAACAAGAGGTTCAGCCACCAACAACAGCTACGGTAGTATCGCAAAAAACAGTTCGACAGGATAAAGTTCGCTATTCACCAGCGGTTCTTCGACTTGCACAAGAGCATGATATTGCACTTGATCAAGTCACAGGAACAGGTGAAGGAGGTCGTATTACAAGAAAAGACCTCATGAAACTGATTGAAGCAGGAACTGTACCAACTTCTCAAGTTGAAACATTGACTACGGTCCATACAGCTGTTGAACAGCCTACACCAGTTGCTGTACCTGCATCACTGGAGAATACTAAACCAGCCACACCGGCACAGCCTCTTCAAGCAGGTGATATTGAAATTCCAGTAACAAAGGTGCGCCGTGCCATTGCGAATAATATGGTGCGAAGTGTTCATGAAGTGCCGCATGCATGGATGATGATGGAAGTAGATGTTACTGATTTAGTCGCATATCGCGATAGCATGAAGACGGAGTTTAAGCAAAGAGAAGGCTTTAATATTACGTATTTTGCTTTCTTTGTAAAAGCTGTCGCGCAAGCTCTAAAGGAATTCCCAATGATGAATTCTATGTGGGCAGAGGACAAAATTATTCAAAAGCATGACATAAATATTTCCATTGCAGTCGCGACAGATGATGCATTATTTGTTCCTGTTATAAAACACGCTGATGAAAAATCGATTAAAGGTATTGCGAAGGAAATTCATGAGCTTGCAGCGAAAGTGCGTGCTGGAAAACTGACGATGGATGATATACAAGGTGGTACATTTACGGTAAATAATACGGGTGCATTCGGCTCTGTTCAGTCGATGGGCATCATTAATTATCCACAAGCAGCAATTCTTCAGGTGGAAAGTATTGTAAAAAAACCAGTTGTTTTACCTGGTGGCATGTTCGCTGCACGAGATATTGTGAATTTATGTTTATCTTTAGATCATCGAGTTCTCGATGGACTTGTTTGTGGTAAATTCCTAAATAGAGTGAAAGAAATACTCGAAAATACAAATAAATCTTCAACGTCAGTCTACTGATGACTTGTCGGAAACCTGTTGTATAACGGTTTCCGAATTTTTTTTGCTTTTCCAGTCGCAATTTGTCATGTAGAATAACAAATAGAAACTACTAAGGGGGGAAGCTGATTAAGCGTCCGCATGTCAAACAACATGAAAAATATTGAATTTGAAAAGCCGTCCTATTCAGAATGGCAAGATGCAGCAATCAAGGCTTTAAAAGGGAAACCATTCGAGTCTCTTTTAACGAAAACAAGTGAAGGTGTTACATTAGAACCACTTTACACTCAAGAAAGTTTAGTAGCAAAACTTGGTGAAGAACTAGATAAACAAGTTTCCACAATCCGTTCCCTACAAAATAATCAAGCATTTCGAGTGGCTCAACAAATATATGCTGATTCAAGCGAGGCATTTTTTGCAAAGCTTGATGATAGTTTAGCTCGAGGCAATGAAGTAGTAACAATTGATAGCCGTGTAAATTTTGAATGGACTGAAGAAGTATTGGCACAATTAGCGAATTATTTCTCAGAATATTCGTTTAAAATTTCGGTTGAGAATTCAAATGACCCATTATTAGCAGTATTCGACAAAATAACAGTTGATCAGCGAGAAACTGTAAAAGGTTTCATCGTATCGAAAAACCCTATCACTTTAAATGATTTCCCGAGCGTGCGCTCGATCGGCGCGGACACAACGGTTTATCATAATGAAGGAGCTAACGCTGTGCAGGAATTAGCATATGCACTTGCATTAGCGGCAAAATACGCAAATCAAGAAGAAAGCTTTGAAGCATTCGCGAAGAAATTTTATGTATCCTTTGCTGTTGATACGCAATTCTTTACAGAAATTGCTAAACTTCGTGCTTTTAAAGTACTTTGGAAAGCGTTCTCATCGGCATACGGTGTAACAGAAAACGTAAAAATCCCTACTGTTGCAGAAACATCTTTAAGAAGCTTCTCTAAGCTGGATGTTTATGTAAACTTATTACGTGCAGCAAATGAAGCGCTTTCTGGCTTAATTGGTGGTGCGGATGTCTTTACAGTTCACCCTCACGATGCATTAACGAAACCAACAGATCAATCTATTCGTATTGCACGAAATGTATCATTAATTTTAAAAGAAGAAACAAACGTTTTAAAAGTTACAGACCCAGCTGGTGGCTCATACTTTATTGAGTCATTAACGGCAGATTTTGTTAAAGAAGCTTGGGCTTTATTTATAGAAATAGAAGCAGCTGGAGGCATTGACGCTTACACTGCATCAGGAAAGCTTACGGAGGAACTAGAAAAATCTTATCTAGCTCGTATCAAGGCGGCACAAACGCGTAAGCAATCATTAATCGGTACAAATATATATGCTAACCCAGCAGATGTGCTTGAAAGCGAAATAAATCCTCAATTTGCAGAAGTTAAACGAGTTGCTGTACCTTTCGAGCAATTACGTATGAAAATGACAGCTGCAAATGTGAAAACAGGAATTTTAGCATTAGGTACACTGAAAAGTTCAAAACCACGTGCTGATTTTGTGTCAGGTTTCTTAAACACGGTAGGTCTAGTACCAGAAAAAAGTGAACCAGTAGCAACAGCTGAAGAAGCATTAGCTTGGCTAAACGCAACAGAAGCAACGTATGTGGTGATTACTGGTAACGATGATGATACTAAAGAGTTAGTACCAGCAATTTTAGCAGGTAATCCAGCTAACGTAATTGTTGACGTTGCAGGTAAGTTTAGAGACGAAGAAGAAGCTTGGTTAGCAAATGGCTTAAACGGCTTTATTTTCGCAGGACAGAACATCATTGAAAAATTAAATTCAGTGTTCGCTAGCATGAAGGAGGTCCAACGATGAGCAAGCCAAATTTTAGTGCAGTTGAAATCGAAAAAGTTTTAGTAGCTGAAGCACCTCAAGCGTCAGATGAAAAATTCATGACAAATGAAGGTATTGAAATTAAAGATATATATTCAAAAGAAGATGTTAAAGATGCAAAACATTTAAATGATGTTGCAGGTATTGCACCAAATACACGTGGCCCATACCCTACGATGTATGTAGCTCGTCCTTGGACTGTTCGCCAATATGCTGGTTTCTCAACAGCTGAAGAATCAAATGCATTCTACAAGCGTAACTTAGCAATGGGTCAAAAAGGTCTTTCTGTTGCCTTTGACTTAGCAACCCACCGTGGTTATGACTCAGATCATCCACGTGTAACAGGGGATGTTGGTAAAGCTGGGGTAGCGATTGACTCTGTAGAAGATATGAAAATCCTATTCGATCAAATTCCTTTAGATCAAATGTCGGTTTCTATGACGATGAATGGAGCGGTATTACCAGTTCTTGCATTCTATATCGTTGCTGCTGAAGAACAAGGAGTTACACCAGACAAGTTAGCTGGTACGATTCAAAACGATATTTTAAAAGAATATATGGTTCGTAACACATATATTTATCCACCAGCAATGTCTATGAAGATTATTGCAGATATTTTTGAGTTTACAGCGAAGTATATGCCAAAATTTAACTCAATTTCGATCTCTGGTTACCATATTCAAGAAGCAGGAGCAACAAATGACATCGAGCTGGCTTATACATTAGCTGATGGTCTTGAGTATGTTCGTACGGGGCTACAAGCTGGAATCGACATCGATGCCTTTGCGCCACGTCTATCATTCTTCTGGGCAATTGGTATGAACTATTACATGGAAGTTGCAAAAATGCGTGCAGCTCGTCGCATTTGGGCACAAATGATGTCAACATTTAATCCGAAAAATCCTAAGACATTAGCACTTCGTACACACTCACAAACGTCTGGCTGGTCTTTAACAGAGCAAGATCCATTTAACAATGTGACACGTACATTAATCGAAGCTAATGCGTCATCAATGGGGCATACGCAATCGCTTCATACCAATGCACTTGATGAAGCGATCGCGCTACCAACGGATTTCTCTGCACGTATTGCACGTAATACACAGCTATTCTTACAAGAAGAAACAGCCATGACAAAAGTTATTGATCCATGGGGTGGTTCGTACTATGTGGAAAAATTAACAGACGAAATTACAAAATCTGCGTGGGCATTAATTGAAGAAATCGAAGAACTTGGCGGTATGGCGAAAGCGATTGAAACAGGTCTTCCAAAAATGAAAGTCGAGGAAGCTGCAGCAAAACGTCAAGCGAAAATCGACTCTAAAACAGAAACGATTGTTGGTGTCAACAAATATCGTTTAGAAAAAGAAGAACCTATCGACATTCTAGACATTGATAATACGCTAGTTCGTCAAAAGCAAATCGAACGTCTAGAAGCAATGAAGGCAGCTCGTAATGAAGAAGAAGTACAAAAACATCTAGCACGATTAACGAAAGCAGCACAAGATGGTGGAGAAAACTTATTAGCAATAGCAGTAGATGCAGCGCGTGCTCGTGCTTCATTAGGTGAAATTTCCGATGCAATTGAAGTTGTTTCTGGTCGTCATAAAGCAGTAATCCGTTCAATCTCTGGCGTGTACTCTGCGAACTTCTCAGATGAAGAGCAAATTTCTGAAGTGAAACAAATGACAGAGGAGTTCCTTGAAAATGAAGGTCGTCGTCCACGTATTTTAGTAGCGAAAATGGGACAAGATGGACATGACCGTGGTGCGAAGGTTGTGGCAACGGGTTATGCGGACTTAGGCTTCGACGTTGATATTTCTCCGTTATTCATGACACCTGCTGAGGCAGCTCAAATGGCGGTAGAAAACGATGTGCATGTCATTGGTGTATCTTCATTAGCAGCCGGTCATAAAACACTAGTTCCTGAATTAGTAGCAGAGCTAGAAAAACTAGGTCGTGAAGATATCATCATCATTGTTGGAGGGGTTATTCCAGCACAAGATTATGAGTTCCTCTATAACGCTGGTGCAGTAGCAATCTTTGGTCCTGGTACAGTTATTCCTGTATCGGCACAAAAAATTATTGAAGAAATCTACAAACGACTAGGTTATGAGGAAGTGTCTGAATAATGGACAAAAACAAAGGAATGCCAGAAAGTGCGCTATTTGTTATGGACGGAGTAGAGGCAACTCACGACGGAATGCAATATGGTACACCGAAAAAATTCCGAAAGAAAAAAGCAGACAATTTAAACATACAGGAGCTTGCACGAGAAGTACGTGCAGGCTCTCGTACACACTTGTCTAAAGCTATTACACTCATTGAAAGTTCAAACGTAACGCATAAAGTGCAAGCACAAGAACTTCTACAAGAGCTTCTACCACATACAGGAAACAGTGTCCGTATTGGGATTACTGGCGTTCCTGGTGCAGGAAAAAGTTCGTTCATTGAGGCTTTCGGAACGATGCTTTGTGAGATGGGAAAAAAAGTGGCAGTCCTTGCGATTGATCCAAGCTCCTCTTTATCAGGAGGAAGCATTTTAGGCGATAAAACTCGAATGGAAGAGCTCGTGAAAAAGCCTAATGCCTTTGTTCGTCCCTCTCCATCAGCTGGTACCCTTGGGGGTGTTCATAAAAAGACACGTGAAACAATGCTTGTTTGTGAGGCAGCAGGCTATGATGTCATTTTAATAGAAACAGTCGGTGTTGGACAAAGTGAAACGTATGTCCGTGGTATGGTTGATTTCTTCTTACTGTTAGTATTAACAGGTGCAGGAGACGAGCTCCAAGGCATGAAAAAGGGCATTATGGAATTAGCTGATGCTATCGTTGTCCATAAGGCTGATGGCGATAATGTTCGTCTGGCGAAAAAAACCGTATCCGAGTACAAGCAAATCTTACATTTCTTACAGCCTGCAACTCCAGGATGGATGTCGACAGCAATGCCGGTAAGTTCGTGGGAAAAACGTGGCCTCGACAAAGTATGGAGTACAATAGGGGAATTCAGACAAATTGTTGAAGAAAATAATTACTGGTCGATCAGACGCCAAAATCAGACGAAAGATTGGTTCCAATCGATGATTATTGACCAGTTAATTGATTCGTTTTATGGTAATCCGGAGCGTAAAGCACAAGTACAACTTCTCAAACGTCAAATTTTAAATGGACAGCTGACAGTAACACAAGGTGTGGATCGTTTGTTTAGCGATGAACAATCACAGAAATAATATCATCTTTTATGTGAGCAAGTAGGTGCACAAATTCGTCACTAACTGCTATGATAGGAGATGATGAGCGTCGAATATCTAAAGCTAGAGTTTAGGGTGACGCGAACTTGAAAGGAGCTATCGCTATATGAATATGGATTACGATTTATTTATGCAAGAAATTTTAAAAACAGCACGTGCAGAAATTGAGGGGGCTGGTTATGAGCAGCTTCGCACACCAGAAGCTGTTGAAGAGGCGTTTGCTCGTCCAGGTATAACATTAGTCATGGTAAACTCAGTATGTGGCTGTGCAGGCGGTATCGCACGTCCAGCAGCAGCACAATGCGTACATTACGATAAACGTCCAGACCATCTTGTAACAGTATTTGCTGGTCAAGATAAAGAAGCTACTGCAGCTGCTCGTTATCACTTCGGTGAAGATCATTTACCATCCTCCCCATCATTTGTGTTATTAAAGGATGGACAAGTAGTAGCAGAAGTTGGGCGCTATGAAATTGAGGGGCATGACCCAATGTCAGTAGTAACAAACCTACAAGCAAACTTTGAGGAATACTGCGACGAACTTTAATTTCAATCATTAAATTAAAAGAGAAGCTATTTTTAGTAGAAAGCTCCGCAGGCTATAAAGCGTCTGCGGAGACTTCTTACTAACCACATTCCCCGTGGGTAGCTTTGATTCTAAGACATAATTATAGTGCGATTGGAATTTTTGTAATATTGGCTAAATGATTGGCTGATAGTTTTCTTAAAAAAATAAAATTAACAGGTGTGTTGATTAGAAATATTGGGCATTATCTGTGGTGAAACCCCTTATTTCTTTTGAACTACTATATTGTGGTTCATCACCAAAAGGTGTGGATGACATAAGTTAAAACTTAGGCCATATATAAGTTGATTGGAGTGGAGGCTGGGCGACTCCTTGGGGATTAGCGTCACAGATGAGACCCTGGAGCGAGCACCGCGAGTGAAGCGGCTCATCGGACGCCCCCAGGAAAGCGCCCAGTCGGAACGGAAATCAACCACACGCTATGGTGATGATCCTAAATTGTGGTGAAATATAGCAATCAACACGTTTGTAAAAGTAGAATACTGAAAGATAGGAGGCAGTCGACTTGAAGAAATTTTCAATCGGCTATCGTACTTTAAAAACGGCATTTGGTGCAGCAATCGCTATTGCCATTGCCCAATATTTTGATTTAGCTTCTTATGCATCTGCTGGTATTCTAACAATATTATGTGTACAGCCAACGAAGAAAAAATCCATTCATGCTGCTTATACACGATTCGTCGCAAGTATGATCGGTATGCTTTATGCATTTTTGAGCTTTGAGCTATTTACCTATCATCCGCTTACATTAGCAGGTATGCTTATCATTTTTATACCAACAATCGTGTCATTAAAGGTAGCAGATGGTTTTGTTTCGAGTGCGGTTATTATTATGCATATTTATGCTGCTAAAAGTTTTTCATTGGCACTTGTTTATAATGAATTTGCATTAATGGCGATTGGCTATGGGACGGGAATAGCTATAAATATGTATATGCCAGACATTCAAAAGGAATTAAATTACTATCGAGTTAAAATTGAGGAACTTTACAGTAAGATTTTTTTAGAAATTGCCAACTATTTAAGAGAAGGCGATACAATGTGGGATGGACAGGAAATCATTGAAGCAATCACAGCATTAAATAATGCGAAATCCTTAGCATTTAAAGATGTTGAAAATCATTTTACGAGACGGAAAAATGACTACTATGTTTATTTTGATATGCGTGAAAAACAGCTAGAAATTATAGACAGGGTCCTTCCAAAAATAACGGCACTTCCTGTTATAGTACAAGAGGCAATTATCGTTGCCGACTTTCTGCAAGACCTCGGTGAGCACGTTCATTCAGGAAATACGGCTCGCCATTTTAGAGAAAAACTAGAGCAGGTAAAGCGAGATTTCGCCCAATTACCTTTACCGAAAAACCATGAGCAATTTCTAGCACAAGCGGCACTCTATCAATTTATAGAGGAAATGGATCGCTATTTAGAAATTAAGCAGACTTTTAAAGGTTTAAATGTAAAGAAAGAGCGTCCGCAGTAATGCAGACGCCTCGCCTTTCTTTATACTATCATTGATAAACCAAATGCTAGAGATGAAATTAACATAATCGCGATCATAGTATAGATAACGATTTTTTGAAATTTTTTATTACTCATATGCTCGTTCGCTCCTTCTTTTCTTATAAATAGTTTAGCAAATCTGAAAAATTTCTCAAGTAGTAGAGTTTTGACGAAAAAGTCTGTAAAATAGATTATGTACCATAACAGAAGGAGATGTCACCATGGAGAAAGTAGATCATATTGGGATTGCAGTCCGCAATCTTGATGAACGCATTACATATTATACAGAAACTTTAGGCTTAAAGTTACTGAAAGTGGAAGAGGTTGAATCTCAACAGGTTCGTGTTGCATTTATTGATGCGGGTAACGTGAAAATTGAGTTATTAGAACCGATGAGTGAAAAAAGTGCTATCCACGGATTCATCGAAAAACGTGGGGAAGGTATTCACCATGTAGCTTTCGGTGTGACAGGAATTCGTGAACGTATGGCAGAGCTTCGCGAAAAAGGCGTACGTCTATTATCCGATGAACCAGGACCAGGTGCTGGTGGTGCTGAGGTTGCTTTCATGCATCCGAAATCATCTTTCGGTGTGTTATATGAATTATGTGATAAAAGTGGAAAAGGGGATAAGTGATCAGTATGGATATGTTCGACAAAATTAATGACTTGTATGACCGTAAGACGGTAATTGAACTTGGTGGTGGCTATGAACGCATCGACAAGCAACATGAAAAAGGGAAATTAACAGCTCGTGAGCGTATTGAATTATTACTTGACGAAGATACATTTTTTGAAATCAACCCATTCATAACACACCGTACAGTAGACTTCGGTATGGACAAAATGGAAGGTCCTGGTGATGGTGTAGTCACAGGTTTTGGTAAAATCAACGGACGTCCAGTATACTTATTCTCTCAAGATTTCACAGTATTTGGTGGAGCGCTTGGTGAAATGCATGCCAAAAAAATGGCAACAGTAATGGACCTAGCTGCGAAAAATGGTACACCATTCATCGGTATAAATGATTCAGGCGGAGCTCGTATTCAAGAGGGTGTACTTTCACTAGACGGTTATGGCCATATTTTCTATCGTAATGCAATCTACTCTGGAGTTATTCCGCAAATCTCAGTTATCATGGGACCATGTGCTGGTGGAGCGGTATATTCTCCAGCAATCACAGACTTTATTCTAATGGTTGATAAAACATCTCAAATGTTCATTACAGGACCTAAAGTTATCGAAACAGTAACAGGTGAAAAAATCTCTGCTGAAGATTTAGGTGGTTCTAAAGTAAACAACGCAGTAAGTGGTAACGCTCACTTCCGCGCACCATCTGAAGAAGAAGCAATTAATCAAATTAAAAAACTATTAAGCTACTTACCACAAAATAATAAAGAAAAAGCTCCAAGACAGCCACGTCCAGAGGTTGATGACTATCTTCCAGAAATCGTGGATACTGTGCCAATCGAAACAACTCGTCCTTATGATGTACGTAAAGTAGTGGAGCAAGTAGTGGATGAAGGTTCATTCATGGAAGTTCACTCGGAATTTGCTAAAAACGTAGTCGTTGGTTTTGCGCGTATTGCTGGTGAATCTGTTGGTCTAGTATGTAACCAACCTAAAGTACTAGCTGGCGGGTTAGATATTGATTCTTCGGACAAGGCTGCTCGTTTCATTCGTACTTGTGATGCTTACAATATACCAATCATTACATTTGAAGACGTTTCTGGCTTCTTCCCAGGTGTTAAACAAGAGCATGGTGGGATCATCCGTCACGGAGCTAAAATCCTTTATGCATACTCAGAAGCAACTGTACCAAAAATTACAGTCATTCTCCGTAAAGCATATGGTGGTGCATACGTTGCCCTTAACTCTAAATCAATCGGAGCAGACCTTGTATTTGCTTGGCCTAACGCAGAAATCGCGGTTATGGGAGCGGCAGGTGCGGCAAACATCATCTTCGCGCGTGAAATTGCAAAATCAGAAGATCCAGAAGCAACACGTGCAGCGAAAATTGAAGAATATAAAGAAAAGTTCGCGAATCCATACGTTGCAGCATCTCGCGGTATGGTAGACGATGTTATCGATCCACGTGATACACGTATTAAGCTAATTCAAGGGCTAGATATGCTATCAAACAAACACGAAACACGTCCAGAGAAAAAACACGGAAACATTCCTCTATAAGAATTGTACAAGTCTAGTAGTCATTCGATTACTAGGCTTTTCTTTTAAACTTGAACTAATTTGAGAAGTTAAAGCCTCCGCGGATTATGCGAGTGAAGTGGCACATCGGACACCCTCAGGAAGCTTTGCTCTGTGCGAAAGCGACAAATGTTTCTAACTGCGCGAAAGCGAAGCGACAGCGACAAATGTTTTATCTGCGCGAAAGTGAAGCGTCAGCGGCAAATGTTTTATCTGCGCGAAAGTGAAGCGTCAGTGGCAAAGCGCCCAGCCGTAACGGAAATCAACCACACGTTATGGTGATGAGACAGATAATTGAAACATATCCTCGTTTCATCCGTACATATATGTAGAGGAGTTGAGATGAATGGAATGGAAACAATTACAAAAAGAGCAGGAAATGATTCATGCACAATTAAGAACTGTCAGTAGGTTAAGTGAACAAAGGGATTTAATTGAAAAGCAAATCGAGCATGCACAACAGGAAATTTATAAACATTCTACAGCACTCAATCAAATTCGTATGAAACTCGATAAGTTAGAAGGCTTTTCTTTTATGAATATGATCCGAACGTGGACAGGGCAACAAGATGAGCTACGTGCAGAAGAAATCGACAAGGCAGCCGTGTTTGAATTAAAAATAAATGAAGCAAAGAAGATGGAAACTGATTTGACAGCTGATTTAGGGCAAGTAAACACTAAACTTACTCAAATTGATGAACAAGTGTTGCACGAGGCGTTAAGCGTATTAAATGCTAAAAAGAAAAGCTACTTACAAATACATGAGCCTGAACAGGCAAAAAGGCTTGAACAATTAGCGCATGAAGAAATGTTAACGAAACAACTAATTGTAGAAATAAAGGAAGCTGAAGAGGCTGGTGAAGCAGCACTTACTAAGCTTGGACAAGCAGCAGAGTCCTTGCATTCCGCAAATGGATACTCAACATGGGATACGTTTTTTAGTGGGGGACTTATTGCTACACATTTAAAGCATGATGCACTTGATAAGTCGGAAAATTATCTTCATAATGCTCAAATAGCTTTGCAACGTTTTCATAACGAACTACTGGATGTACATGATATGTCTACGAAAACATTACCAGTTGAAACAGATGGATTTGTAAAATTTGCGGACTATTTCTTTGATGACATTTTTTCAGCTTGGTCCGTCCATTCCAAAATATCAACAGCAAGAGAACAGGTTTCTCGTGTACAAGATGATGTACATAATACGATTTGGCGTCTACAGGATAAACATAACAAGGCAGAGGATTATTTGCAGTCTCTACAAAAAGAGAAAGAAGCTATTTTCCAAGCATCGATATAAAGCAACCTGTGAAAAGAATCTCCTTCTTTCACAGGTTTTTTCTTCATTTCGCAATAAAAAAAGTACAGCACCGCGGCAACATTTGTGGAGGAAGCGGCTCGACGCTCGCTCGTAGGAAAGCGAGGAACCCGTACCCTGATAAAATAACGTAGTTCTTAAAAGCGAATGATTTAAACTCTGCAGACGTTGTGCTAAAATAAAATATATACTATAACGTGGAAAAACACGTAAACTAAGGGAGTCTTCCAACATGACAAGTCGTTTAGTAGAAGAGTTTTTTGAACTCGTACAAATCGATTCAGAAACAAAACATGAACAAGTGATTGCGCCGATTTTAATCGACAAATTAACAGCACTAGGTTTTACAGTAGAACAAGATGATGCACATACTCGTAACGGGCATGGAGCAGGGAATATACTTGCAACATTAAAAGGTTCGTTAGATGTCGAACCTATTTATTTTACTTCGCATATGGATACAGTTGTCCCAGGTAAAGGTATTAAACCGTCTCTTCGTGAAGATGGCTATATCGTATCCGATGGCACAACAATTTTAGGTGCTGATGACAAAGCTGGCCTTGCTGCTTTATTTGAAATGGCTAAACGCTTAAAAGAGCAAAATATTGAACATGGAGATATTGAATTTATTATTACAGCTGGTGAAGAAAGTGGACTTGTTGGAGCTAAAGAGTTAGATCCATCTAAAATTAAAGCAAAATATGGTTTTGCAGTAGACAGTGATGGCAAAGTAGGCGGTATTGTAACAGCTGCACCATTCCAAGCCAAAATCTTCGCTAAAATAATTGGGAAAACAGCTCATGCTGGTGTTGCTCCAGAAAAAGGAATATCTGCGATTACGGTTGCTTCTAAATGTATTGCACAAATGAAGCTTGGTCGTTTAGATGAAGAAACGACAGCAAATATCGGTCGCTTTGAAGGTGGCCAGGCAACAAATATTGTATGTGATGAAGTGACAATACTAGCGGAAGCACGTTCTATCGACAAAACGAAGCTTGATGCACAAACTAAGCATATGCAGGAGACGTTTGAGCAAGTTTCTGCTTCATTAGGGGCAAAAGCTGAAGTAGAAGTGAAACTAATGTATCCTGGCTTCCGTGTAACAGAAAAGGATAAAGTTGTTCAAGTGGCAATGGCAGCTGCACACAGCATTGAACGTACACCAAAGCTTGGTATTTCTGGTGGTGGATCTGATGCCAATGTTATTGCTGGCTTCGGTATCCCTACAGTAAATTTATCTGTTGGTTATGAGGATATTCATACAACAAATGAAAAAATACCAGTAGAAGAATTAGAAAAATTAGCAGATTTACTTGTCGAAATTGTAAAAGAGTCTGCAAAAAAATAACAACAGAGTCGAAGGATGTGACCGCATGGAAAGTGTAAAGGCAGTAGTCTTTGCTTGTGGTACAGAGGAATATGCAGTACCTGTGGAGCAAGCGATTTCGATTGAAAAGTTAGAACACGTAACACCTATTCCTCATTTACCCAATTATCTACTAGGCTTCACAAGAATTCGTGGTGAGCTTGTGCCTGTGCTTGATTTTGAACGTATTCTTTACAACCGTTCTTCAAATACTGCAACAGCACGTGTTATCGTATTGAACACGGATGTTGTGAATTATGGATTACTTGTGACAGAAGCTCGTGAAATTCTTGATTTTGATGAGTCTGTATTAAAGCAAGTGGGACTTGTCAATTATTCAAAAACACGCTACTTTACAGCTGTGGCAAATCTGGAAAATCGTATGATTACATACGTAGACCCAAAAATACTTGTGAATTCATTAGAAGGTATTCGTGAAATTATTAATTATTTGCACAAATTGCTTGAAAATGAAAAGGAAAACGTAGAGGCTTAGTACTCTACGTTTTTTTTTGCTGCTATAGTAAAAATCACCTGTGTTTATACGATTTTATCGAACAGTACTCCCGATAATTATCAATTGGACCTACAGACATTTTCGTTCTAACTGCGTATTATGTAATGTAATAAAACTACTGTAAAAGGCAAACTTCACCGAAAGGGAAGGACGCAAAGCCATGAGTCTAAACACTATATTAGTATAGTGCATGATTGTCAGGTTGCCAGGTTCTGTTCTATGAGCCTTGGTAAATAGAATGGAGATGTAACATATGGTAAGTCGTTCACTATCAAAAGCAATCATTGCTTTTATAGTAACAATTGTAAGTACGCTAGGATTAACAATAGGGAAGGTAGAGGCAACGGCCATGCAAGATAGGGCTACTTGGTTATGGGATACGATGAAAATTGTTGAAGATGAAACAGGCGTACTCCAATTTTTAGAAAGCAAAGATGTTAACAAAGTCTATTTACAGATTAATACTGATATAGCAAATGACAATTATAAAAGCTTTATTGACAAAGCAACAGCAAAAGGTATAAAAGTATATGCATTGGATGGTGCTGCAAGTTGGGTGTCAGAGGATGGCTATAAAATGCAGGATCAACTGTTTGAGTGGTTAAATACATATAATGAGCGTGCATTAACAACAGAGCAATTTTCTGGGGTCCACCTGGATGTAGAGCCCTATCTAAATAGTGGGTGGAGCTCGAACCAAGTAAATACAATCGAATCCTATCAAGCGCTCCTTACTAAAGCGAAAGAGGAGGCCAATCAATTACAAATACCTTTGGAAGTCGATATGCCATTTTGGTTTGATGAGATCGCTTATAGCAATCAATATGGCAATGGTATATTAGCTGAATGGGTTATCGATCAAGTGGATAGTGTTTCGATCATGGCCTATCGAGATGCAGCAAAAAACATTATCAAAATAGTTGAAAATGAAATAGAGTATGCACAAAAAGTAAATAAATCAATTGTGATTGGTGTAGAAACAGGCGCTTCTAATGAGGGGAAAACAATTACCTTTTATGATAATGGAGAAGCCTATATGAATAAACAATTAGCAACGGTTCATCGTCATTATGCCAATAAAACAAGCTTTAATGGTTTTGCCATTCATCATGTCGATAGTTGGATGAATATGCGGCCATAATAAAAAATCCTCTCCAGCTGAAGTTGGAGAGGATTTTTTCTATTAGGAAAGTCGACCGCTATAGTCTTCAAATTTAAATTCACGAATAACTTTAATGCCTTCTTCATCGTTATAAGAAACGATTGATGGAAGATTTACCCCATTAAACATATGGTTTTTCACCATTGAGTAATGTGCCATATCCGTAAATACAAGACGATCTCCTGGTTTTAAAGGTTGTTCAAATGAATAATCACCAATAATGTCACCAGCAAGACATGTAAGTCCGCCTAGACGATATGTGTGTGCTAGCTCATTTGCTTGACCAGAACCGATAATCATAGGGCGGTATGGCATTTCTAGAACATCTGGCATATGACATGTTGCCGATGTGTCTAAAATTGCTAAGTCCATACCGTTTTTCTGAATATCAAGAACAGTTGCTACTAAATAACCAGTATTTAGTGCAACAGCTTCACCTGGCTCTAAATATACGAGAAGGTTATACTTGTCTTGGATGTAATTAATGATATTCACTAGCTTTTCTACATCATAATCTTCACGAGTGATATGGTGACCACCGCCAAAGTTTAACCATTTCATTTGATGCAAAACATCACCAAATTTTTCTTCGACAACTTGTATAATACGCTCTAACGTATCTGAATTTTGCTCACACATTGCATGGAAGTGTAAGCCATCAATACCGTCAAGCTGTGACTTGTCGAAGTTGGCTAATGTTGTACCTAGGCGAGAATTTGTGTAGCAAGGATCGTAAAGGGCTGTTTCAATTTCAGAGTACTCAGGATTAATACGAATACCACATTCAATTGTTTTACCAGCAGATTTTACTTTATCCTTGTACTGTGCCCATTGGTTAAATGAGTTAAACACGATGTGCTCAACATAGCCCAGAAGCTCGTCCATCTCATGCTCCATATAAGCAGGTGCATAAACGTGTACTTCCTTGCCCATTTTTTCATAGCCAAGTCGCGCTTCGTGAAGTGAACTTGATGTAATGCCGGCTAAATATTTACCTACTAAAGGGAATGTTGAATGCATTGAAAACCCTTTTAAGGCAAGTAAAATACGGCAGCCAGTGCGATCTTGAATTGATTTTAAAAGCTCAAGATTTTTTGTTAATAATCGCTCATCCACTACGTAAGAAGGGGATGGAACTTTTGAGAAATCAATTGGTTTCATTGGTTTATTTCCTTTGCATCTAAATCAAGGTCAAGTAATTCTGGATTATGGCTTTCTTGCCATGGTAGACCCCATTTATTTAGCGCATCCATGAATGGATCTGGATTGAAATCTTCGACGTTCCAAACGCCTGGTTTACGCCATTCACCGTTCATCACAAGCATCGCGCCAATCATTGCAGGTACACCAGTTGTGTAAGAAATCGCCTGTGAACCAACTTCGTTATAACATTCTTCGTGGTCACATACGTTGTACACATAATAAGTTTTTTCCTTACCATCTTTTAGACCGCGAACGATACAACCGATATTTGTTTTCCCTTTTGTACGTGGTCCAAGTGATGCTGGATCAGGCAGTACTGCTGTAAGGAAGTGGATTGGTTGAATCATTTTTCCTTCAAACTCGATAGGCTCGATAGAAGTCATACCAACATTTTCTAATACTTTTAAATGTGTTAAGTATTTTTCTGAGAATGTCATCCAGAAACGGATTTGCTTTAAGCCTTTAATGTTTTTAGCAAGAGATTCTAACTCTTCATGGTATAACAGATAAATATCTTTTGGTCCAATTTCTGGTAAGTTATACACTTCTTTTTTCTCAAGTGGTGCAGTTTCTATCCACTTGCCTTCTTTCCAGTAACGACCATTCGCAGTAATTTCACGAATGTTGATTTCTGGGTTGAAGTTTGTTGCGAAATGATAACCATGATCACCAGCATTTGCATCCACAATATCAATGTAGTGGATTTCATCAAATTCATGTTTTTGAGCATGAGCTGTGAAAACGCCCGTTACACCTGGATCAAAACCACTACCAAGTAATGCAGTTAAGCCAGCTTTTTCGAACTTCTCTTTGTAAGCCCATTGCCATTTATATTCAAATTTTGCCGTTTCAGGTGGCTCGTAGTTTGCAGTATCCACATAGTGTACACCTGTCGCTAAGCAAGCATCCATAATCGTTAAGTCCTGATAAGGTAGTGCTACGTTAATGACAACATCTGGTCCAAAGGCTTTAATAAGCTCAATAACCTCTTCTGTATTGTCTGCGTCTACCTGTGCAGTTTGGATCTTTGTTTTTCCGCCTTCTAGTTTTTCTTTTAGAGCGTCACATTTTGAAACAGTTCTACTTGCGATACAAATTTCCTCAAATACGTCCGAATTTTGAACACACTTGTGTACCACAACACTGGCTACTCCGCCAGCTCCGATAATCAATGCTTTACCCAATTGTCTACCCCCAAGTTCATAAAAGTATTGTCAAACAAGCTGATTATACAGAAAATTGATTTACTACTCAATCATTGTTTTTAAATTTTCTACAAAAAAATTTATTTTTCTACAACAATCAGTCGTATTCAGAGGGGAATACCACGAAAAAAGAAGCTTTCTATGAAAAAAAATCCCTTTACTACTGCTGTAGAAAAGGGGAAAAATGAGGCTCATCACCATAACGTGTGGTTGATTTCCGTTCCGACTGGGCGCTTTGTAGCTGTCGCTTTGCTTTCGCACAGATAAAACATTGCCGCTGCCGCTTCGCTTTCGCACAGATAAAACATTGCCGCTGCCGCTTCGCTTTCGCGCAGAGCAGAGCTTCCTGGGGGCGTCGGGGCAACAGATGTTTTTTGTGCGAAAGCGCAGTGCAACGTAGCGGCAGCGACAGGAAGTTGGTCACGAAGGCGTTATCACAGGACGTGATGTTTTTAGCCTTCGTTCCCCATACCGCTTCGCTCCAGGGTCTCGGGCCAACAGATGTTTTTTGCGCGAAAGCGTAGTGCTAACGTAGCGGCAGCAGAGGGTTTTGTTTGTGCGAAAGCGCAGCGACAGCAACAGCACCGATGTTGGGCACGAAGGCGTTATCACAGGATGTGATGCTCTTAGTCTTCGTTCCTCGATCGCTAATCCCCAAGGAGTCGCCCAGTCTCCACTCCAATCAACTAATATACAGTCCATATATTTTAAAAAATGATAGCTCATCCCAATTCTAGTAATAAACTTCGAAACTATATTTTCCACCCAGCGATTTATTTAGAAAAACGATTTGAAATTTTCATCCCGCCATAAATAAAAAAAGATAATGAGTAATGTACTTAAAATTCCCGTCACAAGGGCATAAGTACTGAGGGCCACGTCCACTTGACTTTGCAGAGCATAAATGAAAATAGCTCCTAGTGTAAATAAGTTTCCAATAATAAGCGATATAAAATGAAAGCGACTATTCATAGCAAGCCCTCCTTTATATTGAATGCACAAATGATGTAGATAGACTACTTCAATTATCTCATAATTCAGAACTTTATCAACCTTTTTTGATAAGGGTAAATAACAGTACTTTTCTAATACAATGTCTTGCTATTGAATTAGAATGATAAGAGAAAAGTCCTGGAAGATATGTTAATACCAGCTCAACAAATGGAACATACGGCATATTAAATTAGTTGAATTGAAAGAATTTTTAGATGATAATAGATCCTTTTCTCTCTAAAGATGGTAAACTACCTATAAGACTTTTCTTTTGGTGAAGGTGAGGATTTTAATAGTGATCAAACAGTTTGATGAGCAAGTCCAACAGATAAATGAATTATTTTTAAGTGGAAAAGTGAAAGAAAGCTATCAGTTAGCGAAAATAGTTTTAGCTGATAGAGCGTTTATTGAACATGAATCATTGGCAACAATTCAACAGCACGTCGCGTTGTTAGAAGCGAACGGCTATGCAAATATGCCTGTTCCGTCTGCTGAGAAGGAGAGGCAAAGTGTTGAACGGGCAGATGGCTCCTACCCAGAGCGTGATGTACTCGCTGCTTATTTAGGAAGTCAGGATGATGAACAGTTTGCTAAAGTGGTAGACGAATTATTAGCTGGATCCATTGAAGCGCAAGCGAATGCCTACTATACAATGGCTGAATATTTTGTTCTTGCTAAGGAGCATGATAAGGTAATGGCGCAATTTGTCGAAGCGGTAAAATTACAGCCAAATAAAGCTCTTTACTGGGGAGCCTTTGCACAGTTTTTGAACCGTAGTGAAGGCAGTCCGTATTTGGCACTGCGTCTCATTGAAGAAGCAATTCAGTTAGATAGCATGAACCCTCGCTGGTACTATATTCAAGGAAATATTTTCTTGCAACTTGTTGCAGCAACAAAAAATTTAAGCTATTTACCGGCTTTAGAAGAAGCCTGGGAAAAGGCTAAAAAACGCTGCTCTGCTAAACAGATTGCCCTAAAAGTGGACATTGCGAAATCCAATGACCTACTATTGCAATGGAAAAAGCAAATGTTATAGAAAGAAAGGATACCTCTCGTAGTTAGGGGGTCTTAGAATGCTATAAGTCTGACTTCAAATGATGTCATATAATTAAGGAATCATAAATAAAATAGGGAATGAACAATCAGGTTTACCTATATTAATAATTATTCCATAAAAATGAATAATTATTAATATTTACATCTTTTTCTGTATTTTTATGCTATAATACAACTATAAACGGACGTATGAAACTTATTTTATCTTTATTCAGCAGATCTTTTCTGTAGCGAAAGCAAAGCGACCGTTACATCCACCTTTCTAGGTGAAGAGATGAATGCGGATTTGGTTCCTTTTCAGTAGGTGCCCAAACACCGACTGAATGAAGATAAAGCCTCCGGCGGATGTCACGGATATTGAAAGGAATGGATTGTGCGTGCACAATTCAAAATCCGAACGCAATTACGCCAAGGCGAAATTGATTGCATGAAAGAAGTGTTGCTTTGAGTTTATATGTAGCGTATGTGTTGGTAGGACTTGCGATTGCCATGCCTGTAGGAGCCATTACAGTAGAAATGACAAAGCAAGGACTAAAAAATGGTTTTATGCATGGCTGGGCTGTAGGGCTTGGTGGTATGACAATTGATGTTGTATTGGTTTTTGCTTTGTATATGGGACTTGCCTCCATTTTAGCAATGCCCATCATTCAAATTCCTATGTGGCTTATAGGGGCTGGCTTCTTATTCCTTTTAGGTTTGGATTCAATAAAAAATGCTGACCAGGATATTACGCTGGCAGGAGAGAAAGTGACAAAATCGTTTTTCACTTCTTATCGAAATGGTTTACTAGTAGCAATTTCGCCTGGAAATCTAGTTTTTTGGGTAAATGTTTTTGGTGTCGTACTAGCCAAATCATATGGGCAAGGGGAGTCAGCTAGTTTTTTAGTCATTGCTGCAGGGGTTCTGAGTGGCATATTGTTACATGATATAGGCTTGATGACCATTATTTCTGTTACCCGTAAAGCGATGAGTCGTAAAGTCATTAAGTCGCTTACAATAGTAGCGGGCGTATTATTAATTGGCTTTGCAGGGTATTTTATTTATGAATTTATACAAGCGATCAAAGTGTATATATAAAAAGTGCGATCCCAAAAGATCGCACTTTTTCATTTTATGCTGAAATATCGGTATTTTCACTGATACAAGCCAAAATTTCTTCTGCTACTTGATGTGCTAAAGAGAGTTCAGAAGTGAAGCCTACACATGAACAATTCATTTCTCCTAAAATATAGCAATCCTCGCCAGCTTCGTTTGTATCTAACATGAAATCGGCTGTCCAAATTAACGGTAAATTATAATTGCCGAGTAAGCTAGTAACGAGAGGGAGCTGGGTTAAAAAGTTTTGTACAAGCTCTTCCCAGTCTTCCGGTGCGTCATAGCGATATTGCGCGCCTGAGAACAGTGTTGCACTAAAAGCGTCTTCGGAATCTGCTGGTTTTTTATGTACTACGTGAACTGCTTTATCACGCAACATAAATAAGCGGATTTCACCTTCAGTAATACGAGGAAGGAAGCGCATATCAATTAGCATGCCATTTGGACCTGTAATGTACTGTTCACAGAACGTCATGAAGTCTCCGAGTTTCCAATATTCCACATGATTATCTTTTGCTTCGGTACATTTAATCTCCGCATCAAGTGGCACTTCTGTGATCCCTTCAGCAAGAGGTTCAACTAATTTTACTCGCCATATCCCTTCGCCCGTTGAACCACGATTTTGCTTTAGAACTCGTTCAGTAATAGCAAGAGAGGTAGGGAATTGGGCTTTAAATGCTTCAATCGTATAATAAGCAAATGTATCATTGGGCACTAAATTTGTAGAAGACAGCTTTGATAATACATCTTTAGAGCCATAGCCAATCATTGCATCGGGATGAGGCATACCGATGACACCTTCATTACATAGCTCGCGTAACATATCAAAATATTCTTCCTCTTGCTGTAAGTTTCCGGGATTGATACGTGATACAAAGGCTGCACCATACTCTTTGACATAATGATAAATTTCCTCTTTTTTTGTAACATCAAAGAAAATGACTTCTGCATCCTGTCCTCGTTGTTTTAGCGCATTCACCATTGGCATTGTATCTTGTCGATAGCCATCTGGTCCCTTATCTGTGCCGCCACGAACCTCGAAAAAAATAACTTTTTTATCCATAAAAAAATACCCCTTTAATATGATTGATGATATTTTCAGTATACTGGACAGACAAGGAAAAAGGATATATAAAATAAGTAAATTTTATGTATAGATTCATCGTTTTTATGATCTGTTATAGGAATTAATGACTAATATTTTCGGAATAATCCGAATTTATTGGATTTATGCTAAGCGTGTTTTTTCTAAAAAACAGTGAGGTATAAAATTAAACATAGAATAAGGAATGTTCCGATAAATTGAAAACCACTGAAGGAAATTTTAAGCCAAATTACACTTGTTATAACAGCTGTAAGGGGTTCTAAGCTGCGAAGCAAGAATACGTGGAAGAGAGGTAAATATCCGCGCGCGAAGCAAAGGAATAGCCATGAAATGAGAATCAAATCCCCATTTGTGAAAAATTATTGAAAATTATAGGTAAAAGGATGGAGCCTTTTGCACTGGATTTATTTACAGCTATAACCAAATGTGGTAAAGTAAAGTTAATAGTAAAGAAGACTTTACTATTAACTTTACTTAAAGGATTTGGTTTTTAATGAAAAAGGATGAAGAACTTCTATATCACCTTGTACAGGAAATAAATGATGCCATTTATTCGATGGATAGTCATTTCATTAAGTTACATCAGAATTTAGTGACTGATGATTTATCACCTAAGCAACTAATTTTATTAGATTTTATTGAAAAAAATAGCCAAGTGACGATAGGACAGATTGCAAGTTATTTGAATATTACTTCAAGTGCTGTCGGTCAATTGGTTAGTAAACTTGAAGAACAGCAATATGTAACTCGGAGTATTAATCCTGAAAACCGACGTGAAATATTTGTAAGTCTAGATACTTCAGGCTTTAAGTATTTTGAACGAGAGGAAGAAATAAAACGATTTATTATCTCTAAATATTATTCAAAGCTCGAATTAAGTGAGCTTGTGCAATTAAAAGAGGTTATTCAGAAACTCAATCAAATTGTCATTAAGGAAGGCACTATCGATGCATTAAATGATCATCATTTGAAAAAAGGGGAGCTGTAACATGATCGCTTTAAAGAAAAAGCAAAATATATGGCTAGCATTTTTGTTAGTCGTTCTCGCTAGTAATTACACACTCTATAACACGGGACTTGGCTTATCTATTTTACCAACTGAAACAAATGGAGTTGTCATAGGGTCATTAATTGATTTTCTCCTTGTAATGCCTGTTTTATTTATGCTGTATAAGGGTAAGTTTTCTGTAAAACAAGCGGTAATTTTAGCAGCGTCTGGTTGTATTGCAGCCCGTTTTATTATTCCAATCGAGCATCTACAGCCTTTTGTTGCGGTTACGTGGGTTGGATTTGCCATTGAAGGTTCGATTATTTTATTAGAAATATTACTAGTTGCAACTCTTGTTCGTTACATGCCAAGAATTCTAGCAGATGTACGATCAAATACTTTACCAGATCTGTTCACATTTCCACAAGCAGTTGAAAAACATGCCCCAAAGCATCTTATTATACAAATGCTTTGCACAGACTTTTTAGTACTTTACTATAGTTTGGCAAGCTGGAAGAGAAAAGAGCGTCCAGGATTAACCTTACATAAAAACTCCAGCTATATTGCTTTTCAAATTATGATCATCCATGGAATTGCCATTGAAACAATAGGAATTCACTGGTGGCTACATGAGAAATCAATGGTTCTTTCTATTCTATTGCTTATTTTTAATGTATACTCTGTTGTATTTTTTATTGCAGATATGCAGGCAATTCGTTTAAATCCTGTCTATGTAACATCTGATAAGCTGTATTTGTCTTTAGGTTTGATGAAGCGTGCAGAAATTCGCTTTGAAGATATTGAAGAACTTATTGAAGATAAGGAACAATTGGAAGGAAAATTATCTAAAGATACGATTGATTTTGTAGCACGTGATTTTGGTGAGGCCTACCCACAGTTTATTTTAAAGATGAGGGAACCTGTGGAAGTGACTTTTATGCTTGGACTAAAAAAACGTTATAACAAAGTGGCGATTAAAGCGGACCAAGTGCAGGAATTTAGAAATATGCTATTATACGGAATAGAAAATAATAGATAATAAAATACAGGTGCTAGCAACTAAGCTAGCACCTGTTTAATTTACAAGACTAAAAATTACTAAGATAACAAGAACACACAATAATGGGAAATCTACAAACCCTTTAATTAATCGACTTTTAGCTATCTGAATTTGTTCATTGGATAATTGAAAGATTGACCAAATTCTGTGCTCAATAATTTGTTGGATTATCGATTGCATAACGCTACGTAAAGTAAAATAAAGCATTCCAATTATGATAAATTTACCCCAAGTCGGAACAATGATGGTAAGCCCAATCCCCATCGCTAAAAAACGAAGATAGCCAAGGCGATACTGTTTTTGGCGAAGCATCGTTTTGCATACTATTTCCTCTATAAAATAATCGGAACGTCTAAACATGCGCTTTGAATTTTTCCATAGTAGACGAGGCTTTTTAAATTTTGGCACTAACTGACTTTTAAGTTCAGGAGTAATTCGAAATAAGAGACTTTGCCATTTATAAAAAGCTGCTTGGTCGAGTTTCACCTGCTGATCAAAATATTTCGTGCTATAAATAAAATGTCTATAATAATAGCTTGCGCAATAGACAAAAAGAATTAGATAAAAAAGTGCCGTAATAATATTGGGTACATACAAAAAGAAAACTGTGCCGAGAATACACATCACAATTTTACTTAAAAGCTGCTGCCATTTACGAAGTCTTAATTTTACAAGTGCATTGAAAAAATTAGTTGTAAATAGTAGCAGTAATAAAATAAGTAATTCCAAAATTGTTATATGATGAACGATTATGAAAATGGGCGCTAATAAAGCAAGGGCAGAAACAAGTATGAAGAGCTGCTTACTAAACGTCCAATAAAGACCAGCTTGTTTTAACTTTATCATTTGTTTTTGATTTTGGATTAAAAAAAGGCGATCAGCTCGTTGAAAAAATGTACGAATTGTTTCAATTTGTGTGATGAAAAGTAACAGCACAATGTAGATAACAGGAGTAGTATGAGCAACCCATGATGTTTGGACATTAAGAATAAAGTCTTTATAGAGGAAAAAGCCAATCACAAGAGATGGCACAACAATATATAAGGCGACTGTCCAATCGATAATGCTTGCTAGTAGCTTGAAATTATTGGAGCGCTCTATTTTTCTTCGTTGCTGAAATAAACTAGTCATGGTGATTTTCCTCAAGTAATGTATCGAAAATATCAAGAAGAGATGCTTTGTCCTGTTTCACCGTTAGGCGTAATGATGTGAGTGTACCTTGCTGTAGAATTCGCCCATGATCAATCAGTATGAAACGATCACATATTTTTTCTGCCGTATCGAGTGCATGTGTACTCATTAAAATGGAGGCACCTTGCGCTTTTAATTCATCTAAAGTCGTTAAGAGCTTACGCATTGCCTGTGGATCTAGCCCCATAAATGGTTCATCTAAAATATAGGAAGAATGATTGTCAAGAAATGCTAAAATAAGCATCACTTTTTGTTGCATACCTTTGGAAAACGTTGTTGGATAATCATGTAGCTTATGGTCTAATTTAAAAATATCTAGTAATTCATGTGCACGATCGGTTAAAGAAGCCTCTTTACCTGCTACACGCATGTAAAAATCAATATGCTCCCATAATGTAAAATACTCATACAAAATTGGTCTTTCTGGTATGTAGCCGTAAGTTCCTATTGAGACATGACCATCCATAATTGGTAAGACACCCATCATTCCCTGCAAGGTTGTACTTTTACCTGCCCCATTTGAACCGATTAATCCAACAAGCTCACCGCTGTTTACTTGAAATTGAATGTCCGTAATAACGATTTCTTCTTCTACATAGCCACCTTTATGTATATTAATATCTATTGTCATTAACGTCCTCTCCTTTTATTTACTTACGAATAAAGAGGAGAAATGTTTCGAAATTTGAGTTATTTCTTTTTGGGGAATAAAACATATGAAATGCTTATTGCAGTATCAATCGCAAGGACAATACCCCAAACTTTCATTACTTGAAATAGGGGAGATGTATCAGAATTTGAACCAACGAAAAGAGACATAGCATACAATAATCCAGCACCAATGATGAAGGCAACAATATGCTGTCCAAGCATTTTCATTTCATGCTTACCTTTTGCCATTCCAGTCAATGGCTCTTTTTTATGGACAGATTTTAAAAACCATTGTTGGAATTTTTCATCTGCCCATGTAATCATCGTTTTACCATAGGCTATGGAGACCCCAATGTAGATAGCTGCTATACCGTGAGATATAGAAGCGGAAGTGCCTGCTTTTAAATCTAGTGCAGTGAGGATGACAAGTAACAAATCTATAACAGGTGTTAGTGCAAAAAAGAAAATGCTCAGTTTCGGCATTTTCAAAACATATCTGCAAATAAGCCCTAGAATAATAACAATCCAAAAGGCGATTTCCGCAGTAATAATCCAGGCAATCATATAAAACCTCCAAACTTTAATTAATGCAGTTATAGTAATTAAAGTACCGTAAGTTTTTAATTAAAACAATTGTATTAAAAAAGATTATAAAGATATGCCAAAAATAGTGAATCATGAAGAAAGGAAAGCGGATATCGCAAAAGATATGTGGAATGTCATTTGCAAGGGGGAAAGGCGCTATAGTACTGTCCATTACGTAGGAGGAAGGAATCGTTTTCGCGATGGCTATAGAAGAGAAGCCTTTAAATGTTTTTATCGACTTGTACAGATGGATAAAGGAAGACTCATAGAAAAATAGATAGACCTGGAAATTGCCCATCTGCTAATCCAGGTGGGCAATTGCATTTAATATATCTTCACTGACTGCATCCCAAAATTGTTGCTGTACAGAATCACAATATAGATATAACTCTTTATTTTGAACATGCTCATATAGCTCCGTAATCGCTTCCTTTTGGAAATGGAGTCGATGGTTTAATGCTTCTCGTTCTTCCTCGATACAAAACGATTTAAATATATCTGCGAGGCGCTCAAGCTTTGCCAATTGTTGTTTCGTTACCTCATATTGTGTTTTGTGAAAGCGACCTACTGCTGTAGTCATCGTAATCTTTGCTCGATGCTCAGTATTTAACGTTCGCAATTCTTCCTGACGAATAGCCACGCGATACCAAAATTCATAACGAATAGGTAAGTCTTTTAGCTCGTATGTGAGCAAGTATTTTAAAATAAAAGAAACTTGCTCATATGTATCTATAATCTTTTCTGATTCTTTAAAAATACCAAACATACAACCACCCCCGTCTAGTTTTAATACTACGAACGAAGAAGGAAATCCTTTAAATTTTTGATAATATACGGAAAATTACCAGTCGGAACAGAAATCACCCCCTCGTATTGCCGAAGAGTCACAATTTATTTAATTGGACAAATATCATGGACATAATATAGTTTTTTAACAACATGGCACTAGATTTTTACCTCAAGGTAAGAACCTAGTGTTTTTTGTGAATTAAAAAATTATTAAATTATCACAAAATTCCTTATTTTTTGTTAAGAAAAGTATCGTTTATGAAGAAATATAGAAATAGCATTTACAAAATAAAAATATATGTGTTAACTTTAGAAATGTAACTAGTTAACTTAAAGGGGGAGGTTAACAATGCAACATTTTTGGGTTGTTGGGACAGATACAGATGTCGGTAAAACGGTTATCACCACATTACTGATGCGACAATTACAGCAGCATGATCTACAAGTCACGCCTTACAAGCCTGTGCAAACGGGCGAGGTACATGAGAATGGGCATTGCTATTACTACGATACAGCAATGTATGAAAAGTATTCATTACAAAGACTGGAGCCAGATAATTTAAATGGCTATTCGTTTAAGGAAGCCGCATCACCACATTTTGCTGCGCAACTGGAGGGCCAGCAAATTAATGTGGAGCATTTATTACATCAAATTCAGAAGTTACAGCAATCAAACGATGTCGTGATTTGTGAGGGAGCAGGGGGACTTTTTGTTCCATTGGATACATTTGGAGAAAATACTCTCCTTGATGTAATCGTTCAAAGTAAGCTTCCAGTTGTTATTGTCACACGAACAACACTAGGAACGATTAACCATACATTGCTAACTCTTGAGGCTTTACATACTCGAAATGTTGAGGTTCTTGGCATTGTATTTAATGGAGACACAGGCAGTAAGATGGAACAAGATAATGTGAAAACGATTCTACAACATCATGATTTACCATATGCGACGATTCCAAAGCTTCAAGATATTTCACAAGCTGTTGACTATTCCATTTCACGTACATCTTTGTTTGAAAGGCTGGTCAACTATGAAACAAGCATTAACTGAATTGCAGAAAAGAGATTTACAACATGTCTGGCATCCGTGCTCACAAATGAAGGACTATGAGCAATTTCCGCCTATTGTACTTAAAAAAGGACAAGGTGTTTGGCTATACGATGAAAATAATCATCGCTATTTAGACGCCGTATCTTCTTGGTGGGTTAATTTGTTTGGACATGCAAATCCTCGTATTAGTCAAGCATTAAGTGATCAAGCATTTACATTAGAACATGCGATTTTTGCGAACTTTTCACATGAACCTGCGATTAAGGTGGCAGAAAAGTTAGTTGCCTTAACGCCAGATGGTTTAAATAAAGTATTTTTTGCAGACAACGGCTCATCAGCTATTGAAGTCGCACTAAAAATGAGCTTTCAGTATCATATGCAAATTGGAAAAACAACGAAAAAACGTTTTTTTGCCTTGACGGATGCTTATCACGGTGAAACACTAGGTGCCTTATCTGTTGGAGGGGTAGGGTTGTATAACGAAGTGTATCAGCCACTATTATTGGATACGGTGCGTGCACAGGGGCCAGATTGCTACCGATGTCCTTTCAAAGAGAAGCCTGAAAGCTGTCATGCCCAATGTATACAATTTGTTGAAGAAGAGCTTCATCAGCATCATGAAGAAATTACAGCTGTTATTATTGAGCCACTAATTCAAGCGGCAGCGGGTATGAAAATGTACCCTCCAATTTATTTGAAGCGATTACGAGAGCTTTGTACAAAATACGATATTCATTTAATCGCAGATGAAATTGCAGTTGGTTTTGGACGTACAGGTACATTATTTGCCTGTGAGCAAGCGGATATTGCTCCAGATTTTATGTGCTTGTCAAAAGGTTTAACAGGTGGATATTTGCCACTATCCGCTGTATTAACGACTGATGATGTTTATAACGCTTTTTATGATGATTACGGCACGATGAAAGCGTTTTTACACTCTCATAGCTATTCTGGTAATACACTGGCTTGTCGAGTAGCTCTAGAAGTTTTGACAATGTTTGAAGAGGAGCGTGTGATCGACATTGTACAAAACAAGGGTGAACGTATGCGGAAGCTAGCTATGCAGGCATTTGAACAATTTCCATTTGTTGGCGAATATCGACAGGTAGGGTTAGTTGGCGCTATTGAACTAGTCGCCAATCGTGAAACAAAGGAGCCACTTCCAAGTGAGGAACGTATCGGTTATCAAATATATAAACGTGCTTTAGAGAAAGGCTTACTGATTCGTCCTCTTGGCAATATATTATATTTCATGCCTCCTTACATTATATCTGATGATGAAATGCGTTTTATGATTGATACAACAAAAGAAACGCTTATGCAATTTTTTGAGGAGTGGGAGGGAGTAGTTTGTTCAAACGACAATCAACACTGACACTTGTCATGATTGCGATGTTTGCCGCTTTAACCGCAATCGGGGCGTTTATTAAAATACCGCTACCTGTAGTGCCCTTTACATTACAAATTGTCTTTGTTTTTTTAGCAGGTTGCTTGCTCGGCAGTCGCAATGGATTTCAAAGTCAGCTCGTCTATATAGGCGTTGGTTTAGTTGGTTTGCCCGTTTTTACACAAGGTGGAGGCATCACCTATGTACTGCAACCAACATTTGGTTACCTGATTGGCTTTGCACTGGCAGCTTTAGTCATTGGTTTCATCATTGAAAGAGTGGATACTCCAACGAAAAAACATTTTATCGGTGCAAATATTGTCGGGCTTATCGTTATTTATGCGGTGGCCGTTCCATATTTATATGTGTCTTTGAATTTCTGGTTACACATGGAAACTAGCTGGTCACATATTTTCTTAGTTGGCTTTTTAAACAGTATTGTTGCAGATTTTTGCTTAGCAATCGCTTCTGCACTTCTGGCTGAGCGACTTTACAAAGTATTTAATTCAGCAAGAGCAATACCTTCTTTCAGCAAATCTCTTTTGTAGCGAAAGCAAAGCGTCAGCTACAGAAGTCTCCCACCTCTATAGGTGGAGAGATAAATGCAGATTTAAGTTGTTTTTTAGCGGATATTCAACGCTAGCTGAAATAAGTTATAGCCTCCGGCGGATGTCACGGAATCGGAAAGGAATACTTAGGGGATGTTAGCCTAAAACCATCGCATCCATGCGATAACGGCTAACTGACCTGCATCATGCTGCTGCCGCTACGTTAGCACTGCGCTTTCGCACAAAAAACATCTGCAGGCCTAAGCACAAAGCCGATTCCGGACACAATTATGCCGAGGCATAATTGATTGATTGTACAAGTAGAGAGGGAGAATGTCTAATGAATTGGTTACAGTTAGCAGAGGAAGTTATTGAGGGGAAGATCGTTAGCAATGAGGAGGCTCTTGCTATTTTAAATAGTGACGATGATGAGCTTTTGAAGGTGATGGACGGAGCTTTTGCCATTCGTAAGCACTATTATGGGAAAAAAGTAAAATTAAATATGATTATGAATGCTAAGAGCGGTTATTGCCCAGAGGATTGTGGCTATTGTTCACAGTCATCTAAATCAACAGCTCCGATTGACAAATATCCATTCATTACGAAAGAGGAAATTTTAGCGGGGGCAAAACGAGCATTTGACAATAAAATTGGTACTTATTGCATCGTGGCAAGTGGTCGTGGTCCGACTCGAAAGGATGTCAATGTAGTAAGTGAAGCTGTGTCAGAAATTAAAGAAAAGTATGGCTTAAAAGTATGTGCCTGTCTTGGCTTATTAAAAGAAGAACAGGCACAGCAATTAAAAGAAGCGGGGGTAGACCGTTACAACCATAACTTAAATACATCTGAACGACATCACTCCTATATTACTACGTCCCATACGTATGAGGACCGTGTGAATACGGTTGAGATTGCGAAAAAGCATGGAATATCACCTTGCTCAGGTGCCATTATCGGTATGAAAGAAACAAAAGAGGATGTCGTGAATATTGCACGTGCACTTCATCAATTAGACGCGGATTCTATTCCTGTCAACTTCTTAAACGCGATTGACGGTACGAAACTAGAAGGAACGAAAGAATTAAATCCACGCTATTGTTTAAAGGTTTTAGCGTTGTTCCGTTATATTAATCCAACAAAAGAAATTCGTATTTCTGGTGGTCGCGAAGTCAATCTTGGGTCACTTCAGCCACTAGGTCTATATGCAGCAAACAGTATCTTTGTAGGGGATTACTTAACAACTGAAGGTCAAGAAGCAAACAGTGATTATCGTATGCTTGAGGATTTAGGCTTTGAAATTGAATTATCAGCAAAGCAAGAAGAAGCATTCTGCTAAATAAAACTTTTGAAATAAAATTTACTACTACTACTACTTAATTATCATCGAAATTGAAAAGCCGTATGTGCGTCGTGGAAAAGGCGTACATACGGTTTTTTTTGTATTGGACAGATAAGAAAGAAGAAAGTGATCGATAGAGTACCCCGAACGACGGATAGAAAGGGTAAAGTGACGGATAGACAATATTAAAATGGTAGAAAGATTGTTTTTATGCCTTGAAAATTCAGGTTTTCACAAATTGTTCAAGTGAAAGCGTTTTGAAATTGAACAGTTTGTGAAGGGATTCACATAATACTTTCTTTTTAAAAAAATCGGCGTAAAATAAGAATTGAGCAAGAGGTTGTTGTGAAACAGTTAGAAAAAGTAGCACGATTTTCATTGGTTGTTATATTACAAAAACGAGTTGGAAGGGAGATTTTATTAATGTGGGTTATTACAGTATTTGATAAAAAGGACGTTCGAATTTTTGAGTATACAAACAAAAATGAGGCAACACAAGCTTTAGCTAAATTCAAAAAAAATGCCGTTTTAACATATACAAAATAATATAAGTAGTAAAAGATCAGCAACCCTCTTTGTACGCTATCGCGCCGAAGAGGATTGCTTTTTACGTTGTACAAAACTATGAATGAAAATAGAGAGGGCACTATACACTAATAAAAGCGCCATCGAATCTAGGGATACTTTAACACGATTAAGTATGACCATCTATTATCCTGAATAATGTAGAACACCGTACAAGCGTTCAAAAGCGCTCATACGGTGTTCTCTTGTCTTGACTATAAAATACTACCTAAACGTTTAATACCTTCACGGATCACTTCTGGTGTTGCATTTGTATAGTTTAGGCGCATTGTATTCACATTCGTTTTCGAAGTGTAGAATGGGTCGCCAGGTACGAAAGCAACTTTTTGCTCCATTGCTTTATGGAAAATATCTAAGGATGATGCTCCATTGTTCATTGTAGCCCAAATGAACATTCCACCTTCAGGTCTTGTGTAGTCCACATGTTCAGGGAAGAACTCTTCCATCGCATCTAGCATTGCCTGTGCTTGATTTTGATATAATGCTTTAATTTTTTGGACATGCTCCGTATAGTCATTGTTTGCTAAATAATCATAAATGACATATTGAGAGAAAATATTTGTGTGTAGGTCAGTTGCTTGCTTCGCTGTTTCGATATGTTCCATTAATTCTTTATTTTTTGTAATGATAAAGCCAAGACGCATTCCTGGTGTGACTGTTTTAGAGAAAGAACCTAGCAAAATACTATTTTCTAATTTACCAGCACCGATATATGGTAGTGGCTCACCTTCGAAGCGTAATTCTCCATATGGGTCATCCTCGATTAATGCTACATCGTATTTTGAAATGATTTCGTAAATTTGCTGACGTTTTTCTTTAGAATACGTTAGTCCTGTTGGGTTTTGGAAGTTTGGTACTGTATAAATGAATTTTACATTTGGTTGCTGAAGGGCTTTCTCTAACTCTTCTAAGTTTAAGCCATCATTTTCGAGAGTTACTCCATAAAATGTAGGTTCACTTAATGTGAAGGCTTGAATGGCGCCTAAATAACCAGGTTCTTCAATAATAATGCCATCACCTTTGTTAATCAGTACTTTCCCAATTAATTCAAGAGCCTGTTGTGAGCCTGTTGTAATAAATACATCGTCAGCATGGATGTCTAGTCCGTGTACACGTTGATATTTTGCAGCGATGTATTCACGTAAAGGCGCGTAGCCCTGCGTAGATGAATATTGGAATAGACGACTGCCATTTGTAGCAATGGCATTGTTCGCAGATGCCTGTAACGCATCAATCGGGAACGAGATTGGGTTAGGAAGACCCCCTGCAAAGGAAATGACATCCTCTGCATCAGTTACTTTCAAAATATTTCGGATGAATGAAGATGGGGTTTTTAAAATTCTTTCTGAAAATTGCATAATGTATCGGTCCTTTTTTCTGATTTTTTAAAAATTATATCATTGTAATCATTTGCATACAATATTATCATTGTATGCAAGACAATTAAATATTGTATGCAATCAAAGAGAGAGAGAAGGGGCTGTGCTAATGCCAGTAAATTCGTTTGAAGAATATCCGATGAGTTGGAAGCCAGATATAAGCAATATTTCGGCTCCGTTATATATAGCAATTGCCGAACAGCTTGAACAAGATATAAAGGATGGGAAATTATCTCCAGGAACTAAGCTTCCTCCACAGCGGGAATTAGCTGACTTTTTAGACGTTAATTTAAGCACGATCACAAGGGCATTTAAGCTTTGTGGGCAGAAGGGGCTTATTTATGCCTCGATTGGAAGCGGAACATTCGTTTCATCAGACGCCGCGACGAATAAAATTTTATTACCGACTAGTAATTCTTCTCATATGATTGAAATGGGGTCTGTATTACCAGAAAATCATGCAAATGAGGACATTACACGGTATATGAAAAAGATGATGAATGACCCGAATTTTAGCAAACTATTTCAATACGGACGCCCTGAAGGCAATGCGTGGCAAACGGAGGCGGCAATGAAGCTTTTGGAAAAAGTCAACTTTCAAACGGATCAACCTGTATTGCTTGGGGCGGGGGGACAAAATGCCATTGTTGGAACGTTAGCTGCATTGTTTCAGCCAGGTGATCGAATTGGTACAGATCCCATTACATATGCTGGTATCAAAACAGCGGCAAATATGCTTGGTATCCAACTCGTAGCAATCCAACAAAGAAACGGAGAAATGACAAGAGAGGGGCTATTATACGCTTGTAAAAATGAGCATATTAAAGGTCTTTATGTTATTCCTGATTTTCATAACCCTACTACCCATACAATGTCGATGGAAACAAGAAAAATGATTGCGGTAGTTGCAAGGCAGACAGGCTTAATCGTCATAGAAGATGCGATATATAGTTTTCTTAAGGAGCAGCCATTTGCACCAATAGCTTCCTATGCACCAGAAAAGGTTATTTATATTGCCAGTGTGTCAAAAACAATCTCGCCTGGCTTACGACTATCCTTTATTGTTACACCTTTAACGCTTCGGAAGAAAATAATGGAAACACTGTATAATATAAATATCTCAGTGTCTCCGATGATGGTGGAGTTAACAGCGAGGATGATTCATGATGGTGTTGCACAATCCATTTTAGAGAAACATCGATTGTATGCAAAACAACAAAATTCACTAGTCAATCAATATTTAGGGGATTATAACATTTTAGGGGAAGAAGAATGCATGTTTAGATGGCTTATACTTCCTGAAAAATTTACTAGTGTGCAGTTTGAATTGCTTGCATCAAAAGCAGGTGTGCAAGTATATGCAGCTGAACGCTTTGCCGTCGGAAATGTGAAGCCGATCAATGCGGTGCGTTTGGCCATCACTGCTCCGGAAACTCAGCTTGAACAAGCACTAATTATTTTGAAGGATTTACTTGAAAGTGATGGGGATTATTCATTTGTTGATTGAAATATTTTAGGACAAGTAGAGATACGATAGCGTCAACAAGAGGCTGGGACATAAGTATATTTTTCAAGCGAAATTAAAAAATTTCACATCAGAAAAGCGAGGGAAATCAACGTTTCTAAAATTGATTTCCCTCGCTTTTTAAGGTTTTAACCAGTTATGTCCCAGACTCCTTATTTTGTTGCTTTTTCTAAAATACTAAAAAAATCGCTATCATTTACGATGGCATATTTTTTGTCGGCACTGCCGTCGGTACTAATGATACTTAGTATTTTTTTATCTGAATCAAGGTACATTGAATAACCCGCATTTAATGTAATGGTGATTCGGTAATCGTAATTAGTGGTGTTTATAGTTGTTTTTTTAAATTTTGCGTTTTGAAAAGCCTTTATAAGTTCTTGTTGTGTTTTTTCTGGAATTTCAATTTCCGTAAATATATCTTTTTTTTCTGTATTGACACTAAAAATAGTTACAGTTGGATTTTCCGCATTAAAATCAGCGTTTTCTAATACATCTGTTGCAGAGTCGTTATGGTCTTTCATTGCAATAAAAAAAACAACAGCAATAATGATTATGAGTAAAGGTAATATAATTATAAATTTTTTCATATAGACCCCTTCTTTATCCTTTTTTAATAATTGAATTATAGCAAATTTTGGGAATTGGAGGGCTTTTTAAAGGTATAATGAGTGTTATTTAAGAAGGATTTTTTTGTTGTTATTTTGCCGATATATTCCTATTTTACTGATTTCCGCTACGGTCTACTCGACTCCAGTGGAAATCAGCATCTTCGAATTTAATTCGAATGTATAAAAATGGCTAATCAACACACCTGTTTTTTTCATAACAAATGATAAATTAGTTATATCGAAGTAGCTTGAGGAAGTCATATATGCTGCTCAGTGCAAATATATAAATAGAAACAAACAAAATTAGGACATGCCCATCCTTTTGTTTTATTTTCTCGAGCGAAATATTTCTGGTTTATTTGTAATGTGCAAGAGGATCTAGTTGATAGGTTTGATTTCAAGATAAGAAGGAGGTCGTTCAAAAATGGGTTTAAACAAAGGCTTTGATACTACCTTTTTAGGAGAAGAGTTTCCTATCCCATTTCCACGTTTACGTGAAGATATAGGCCAAGTAGCATTAGAAGGAGGTAAAGTTTATCCATTTACGCACTTTTCAATTGTGATGAATAAAGAACGGAAATTTGCCATTTATGGAGCGAACAATACGGATAAAGAACGGGATATACAACTTAAGAGATGTAATAATTGGCATACTGACGATCGGATTGGAGAGGAAAATCAGGTAGGTGGATGGTTATATGAAGGAGGACAAGCAGACTTGTGGGATAGAGGTCACCTTGTCAGAAGAGACGATGTAGGTTGGGGAGAAAGAGATGAAGCAAAGGATGGAGATTGTGATTCATTTTGCTTTGCAAATATTGCCCCTCAACATAAGGAGTTTCATCATACAAAATGGGGTGACATCGAAGGTTGGATTATTAATCAAACTAAGAGCAAAAATAAAAAATTCTCAATTTTCACTGGGCCGATCTTTACGGAAAATGACAGGGAGTACTGCGGATATCAAAAACCCTTAGGTTGCGGTATAAAGATACCGGCCGGATTTTGGAAAGTAGCTTTTTATATTGGGGTTGATGATAGGCTCCGTTCAGTCGCATTTAAAATAGTACAGGATGATTATTGGAGACATAACGTAAAGGCAGAATTTCGTTCCTCGACAAAAAATCGCTTACTGGAGAAAATGGATGTACTAACACAATACCAAGTTCCTTTAACAACAATAACTGAAATTACAGGAATACAATTTGATGATTATCTATATGAGACAAATCCTTTATATTACCATGCTAACGCTATGACTGAAAGAGCCAATATTGCTACTCCAGAAGCATACATTATTCGAGATCAAACAGATTTAATATTAGATCGGTCCAAATGATATGCAGTGTTGGCTTTCTGGATTGCTTACATCCTAACACGTCCACTTGGAGCATCTTTTGGCGACTACTTGTCACAGTCTCGCGAAGCAGGTGGTCGTAATCACCTCTGGTTTCCGTAATGCAAAAAAGCTGAGAGTTTTCATTTAATTGAATACTCTTAGCTTTTTAATTTTTACGATATGATTCAAAAATATCACTAGCAAGTCTTAGGATTAGACGCAATTCTTTAACGATTTAATTGGAACAGCAAACATTGAGATAAGTTTTAATGTTTCTGTGGTATTAAAATAAAGTTTGATAAGAAATCCTATTAGCTTTCATGTTAGGAGGATTTCTTATAGTTTACTAACGAAGCGGAATCAAGAAAATGAAAAAAATTTTGTTGTCTTACTTTTGTTAATTTCAGTTGATGCTGTCGAGAAAGTACCTGCTTGTTCATTAACCGGAGATACATTTGAAGTCGATATACACCAAGAATGATCAATAAAACAAGTGATTGAATTAGTATATCCGCCTACTTTGAAATGGAATAAAGTGTCATAAAAATGAATACTGCGGGCTTTAATGCTTCAACAGGAGAATACATTAAACCAAGTAGCTAACGTGGACAGTTTCCAATGAGAAAATAGATGAGGAATGTCGGTTTGTGATAGCCAAAACATCCCTTTTGATGATAAAATAAGAACAAATATTCTTGTTTTACGAAGCGTAGAATCTAGCCTATCGTTTCGCATCTATCTAAACAAGAAGTACACATCATCAAAACGATTAGATGTTGCCGAAATTACGTTATTTATGGAGGGAATATTATGGCTAATAAATCAAGAATCATTCTCCATATTGACATGAATAGTTTTTATGCTTCAGTAGAACAGATTTATGACCCGAGTTTAAAAGGCAAGGCCATAGCTATAGCAGGGAATCCTAAAGAGCGTAGAGGTATTATAATTACTTGTAGTTATGAAGCAAGGGCAAGAGGTGTTTATACAACTATGAATGTGGGGGAGGCGCGGCGAAAGTGCCCAGAGCTAATTGTACTACCTCCTAATTTTGAACGGTATAGAGCTGCGTCTAAGTCTTTTTTTAATTTGTTAAAAGAGTATAGCGAAATTCTTCAACCAGTTTCAATCGATGAAGGTTATTTGCAACTTCCTAAAGTTGATGGCCAAAATGTATTGCAACACGTACAAAATATTCAAGATAGAATCTGGAACGAACTGCAACTCCCTTGTTCAATCGGCATTGCGCCAAATAAATTTTTGGCGAAAATGGCAAGTGACATGAAAAAGCCGATGGGTATTACAATACTCCGTAAGCGAGATGTACCAACAATACTATGGCCGATGAATGTAATTGAGATGCATGGGGTTGGCAAAAGTACAGCGGAGAAATTGGGTAATTTAGGTATTCAAACAATTGGAGAACTAGCTGTAACTGATGAATATGTATTAAAGCAAAACTTCGGTATTAATGGTCTAAGGATGAAACAAAAAGCAAATGGCGAAGATGACAGACCTGTTGATCCAGAAGCAATATACGATACGAAAAGTGTAGGGAATTCTACAACACTTTCTTATGATACAACAGATAGAGATGAATTATATAAAGTAATCGCAACACTTTCTGAAAAAGTAGCGGAAAGATTAAAGGCTAAGAAACTTGCAGGGGTAACTGTAAGTATCATAATTCGTTCAGCAGACTGGGAAACATGTACACGCAGTAAGTCCATCAATAACGCGATTCATTCAAAAGAGGATATCATTGAGCAAGCGTGGTATTTATTTAATAAGCATTGGAGTGAAGAACCAGTTCGATTACTAGGTGTTACCGTATCGAATGTCAGTGATATTAAAGAAACGACACAGCAGCTAACATTATTTAACTTTGAAGAACATATAAAAGAAGAACCAATCATTAAACTCGTTGATCAAATAGAACAAAAGTTTGGAAAAGGAACGATCGTTAGAGGTTCAGATATTGCCAAACCAGTTGGGAAATATCATGCAAATACGAGTTTTAGTAAGGATTTTTGGGAATAGAGAATTTAGTTTCTTAAGGAATACTATATAATCATGGCACCACTTACGTCTTATTAAGCTAACTAGTGCTTGTTTAATTTCATAAAGAAATAGTTAGTTAAAATCAAAAAGAAAACCGTCATTTCGATCAAGCTTTTTTCGAAATAACGGTTTTCAATTTGTAGTTTTTTATATCTTAATTAAATACCTTTGTCGATGAGTAATGTTTTAACTTAAATTATTTTAGCTGTTCGTAAAGTGTTCATTTTCCTTTTGTCCATAAGTTTCGCGGCGATTTTTGATTTTTTGTAAAACGCTGTCTAGAACATTCCGTTCAGACAGCGTTTGATAAAGGACATTCTGTACCTCTGCGGCTTCCTTGTTTTCTTCTTGGTTACTTAGAAATTCACTATATGTTCCCATATATTCATGATAGTCTATATTGGAAAGTGTCTTAGCAGCTACTTGTTTGTGCTCTGTTAAAGCAGAAGTAAACTGTTTACGTGCCTCATCTGGTTGAGCAGGTATTATTTTGATTTTACCTCTTGTATCTGAGTCTCCTGTGAAGTCAAGGAATTGATAATCGAACGCCAATGGTTTAGCAAGAGCGATATGAGCGTGTAGAGCAACAGCATGGTCAGGAAGTTTTTCTGTTACCTCACGAAGGATATCGTTCCCTTTTTCAAAAAAACGGCTGCCGTCAAATGCAAGGATACGGCCGACTTCTTCAGAGAAATAATCTTGAGCAAGGAATTCCTGATCGTATCCGGTAGGTGGTAAAACTCGTAGCCTTAAGTTGTTAGATACGATGTTATGGCCGTTTATTTGTAGGGCTACTTGAATGTTATAGAATCCTGGATCATCAATTAACCAGCCATTTTTCCCTACGGAAGCGAAAATGGTTTCATACAGTGACTCACCAGGCATAATTACCTTGTTCTCTAGGTTCCTTAAAAATTGAACATAAGGTAGTAGCCGACGACCTTGTTTGCCATCTTTTTTAACCATTACAGACATTCCATATAAATCGGACAAGATATGTTTATTTATTGACTGAGGTTGATTTGAAGTATTCGTTAGTTTGATTTCAATAACTGCAGGTTCTAACCATTGGAATATAGGTGTTTTGCGGTTAACTCTCAATTCAAGATTAAAAGAAGGGTGATCAGAAATGATCGGTTGTTCAAACCCATGATCAACAGCCCAGTCAGCATTACCCATTTGTACGAAGCGCTCAGGAGCGTGTCGCAAAAATAAAAGCTCTTGATCACTAAAACGATACTCAAAGTTTTTAAAGAACTCCTGTTGGTTGCCATCAAATTTGAAAGGATAATTCATAAAGCTTAGAGCCTTTGGTTCTGGGGTAAGAGGGCGCTCCAACGGTTCCCAAGGATGACCTAGGTGTTTTTGCCAAGAGTGCAGGAGATTGAAAGCATGTCCCATCTCATGGCAAGTACACCAAAAACGATAGCGCTGTACCCAAGCTTCTGGGGAGGGGTCACCTTTAGGCGGATCTGAAATAAATGAATTATTAAAAATGGCTGTCCCTTGACGATGATTCGGACCTATGCTATCAAACATAATACCGCCTAGACCATGGCCTTCTTCAGCTTCCGAATTTGCAAAGAATGTCCACATGGACCATTGAGGCTTATTACCAAAGTGTGACCAATATACTTGCATGGCATCATGCATCTCTTGAGTGTTCCACTTTTTATCAGTCCCTGTATAGTCTTTGGAAACAATATTATTACCTTCTGATATTTTCACGTCAAACCCAGTGCGTTTAAAAACTTCTGAAATTGACAAAGTTTCATCCGGCAAAGATGTTGGTTTGTCTGGATGCGTGTGTGTTTGATAGGTCGTGACTGGCGTTGTACCTTCTTCAGCATCGAATTCAAATTCCACAGGGTGGAAGTGAGGAGATTGAAACTGGAAAGTGCTAGTTCTGTCTGTCTCCCCTCCGATAAGAAATGCGACTTCTGCAGTATGTTGTTCAGGGATTGAACCGCGTGTTACCTGTATTTTTACATTTGTATAAGGAAATGATTGTATTTCGTCTAGGTATTTATTTCGAATATTGCCTATCCAAGTATTTGGACCATTAGCTGTTAACTTGGCAATCCAATGAATAGTAGAAGACGTGTTTGAAATAATAGTTCCGCTTGCTACCATTTGTGGGTAGTATCCGTCTACGTCAAGGCGAAGTTCCTCATGGAATTGCTGTTCGCTCCATGCATATAAACCACTAATTGGTGAGAGGGGAAATTCTCCTAAACTGGAAGGGTTAATGGTTTTTAATAATTCTTTTGGTTCGTTTGTTTTGTTTTGATCCATCTGTATTACCTCCATGTTTATTATTTTTTGTCTTTCTTCCTCAATCCCAAGAGCCACAATGCTTCATTAAAAAATGCAAAATGTTTTTCAAGTATTATATATGCAACGGTAACTATAAATATGACACTAAAAATAGTAAAATAAATACAGCGTATAAAATGAAAGAATAATCTAATTATTTCCCGAGAAATACAACAACGAAGAAAGAAGGTGTGGTAATGCATTACAAGGAGTACGGTGATCTACATAAGCCACTCATAATGTTGATTCATGGGGGTGGTGTTGGAGGGTGGATGTGGGATAAACAAGTCCAATATTTTTCCGATTATCATTGCGTTGTACCAGAATTAATCAATGATGACACTGATTTTTCAATTGAAGAATGTGCAAAAAAGCTTCTATCTTTAATCGAAGAAAAAGCGAAAAATAAACGTGTCATGGTAATCGGTTTTTCATTAGGTGCACAAGTTGCTATTCAAATGATTTGTTTAACTTCATTCAGCGGAAGTCCAAACAACCGCTGAATGAAGTTAAAGCCTCCGGCGGATGTCACGGAAATCGGAAAAGGAGTTCTTTGTGCAAGCACAAAGCCGATTCCGGACACAATTATGCCGAGGCATAATTGATAGAAGCATTTAATAGACTATGCCATCATCAACAGTGCTTTAGTGATACCTTCTCCGATCACAGAAAAATTGATTAGACCGTTCATTAAATTATCTTTTCCTCTGATAAAAAATAAATCATTCGCGAAGCTTCAAGCTAAAACATTGTATGTAGATGAGGAATATTTTGAGCAATATTATCAAGATAGTACAAAGATGAAATTAGATACCCTTATTAAAATATTGCAAGAAAATATGTCATTTGCAATTCCACACAATTTTTCGAAAGCCCAATGCAAAATTTTAGTAACGGTCGGTGAAAAAGAGAAGGGCAGCATGAAAAAATCAGCCATCCATCTTGTGAATAGTAATCCTAATTGTAAAGGTGTTGTGCTATCTAACATCGGCCATGGTGTCTCTTTAGCAAACCCAAAGTTCTTTAACCGTTTTGTAGAAGAGTGGATGAAGGGTGGCAAATTACCAGATGGCAAGGTGATCAATTAGTGCTAGTTAGTCAATTTGAAAGAGTGTTCTAAAAGTTACATAAAATGTGCTCGTAAAACTTAATAAGCTGCCAATACATAAGAACTCCATTTTGAATAAAGATGACTTCGAAATGGAGTTTTGTAAGGAGAAGAACCAAAGTTAATTTATTTTATTTACTAAAATTTCTTTATGCTGTTTAGAAAGATTAACCAATTTAAATTCACCTTTGCTTATATCTCTTTTTATACTGTTTAGTTCGTTCCATGCCAATTCATAAAGAGATTTATCAATGATACCAGTTACATAAGCTTCCTCTAATTCATCAGCATCTTTTTCAATCAGCTCTCCTGACGGCAACAAGATGAGGTCTAAAAATAAATCATCCATCCAAGGCACATTATTTTCGATTGAGTTTTTATTGCAAATATCAATATACCATTGAATTATTTCTCCGTTCGCATCAAACATTGTTGTTACTGCATGGTTTTTCTCAAGAGGAAATTGTTGCAACCATATATAGCCATTATCGACAATACATAATCTTTTCTCTCCATAATTCACGGAAAGGGGTTCTGTCACTTTTACTGTTTTTAATAAAGTGATATAACCCTTAAAATCTTTAGTATCAAGGTATGACTGGCCATACTTTCTTTCTATAACTCGTTGCCATTGTGAACGGTCTCCAAACTTTCTTTTTAGCATACGAATCCTCCAAACTCATTTAAAATAATAAGGATACAAAACTTTAGATACATTAAAAAATCTTTCTTAAAGAAGGAAGCTGCTAATACATACGAGCACCTCAAAACATTCGCAATAGGTGGAATAGAACCTGAAAACATATTGGGCAAATTGTTGCCGAAGTTTTAGATGAAAAGCTGTGCTAAAGTATCTCCTTGCTTGAATAAGATGGATATTCTTTTATTTATTCCATTATTTCCTTTATAATGAAAACTAGATTCATAATTTTAGACGATCATGGGTAGACACAAGGGGAGAACAGGATGGAAATACTTCAAGCAACAATGAATGAACTAGAGGAGCTAACAGTGCTTTTTGATGAATATCGCCAGTATTATGGGATTGAGTCAGATGTAAGCAGTGCGAAGGCATTTTTACAATTACGAATGGCCTTAAAAGAATCCATTATTTTTGTAGTTGTAGAAAATGGCAATACAATTGGCTTTGCACAATTATATCCGACATTTTCGTCCATTGCCTTACAGCGTGCATATATATTAAATGATATTTATGTAAAAGAAGATGCTAGAGGCCTAGGGGTGGGCAAGGCATTGATGGAAAAGGTATTTCAATATTGTGAGCAGCAATATGCTCGCTATGTGACGCTTCAAACGGCAACTGATAATGTTCATGCACGGAAGCTATATGAGAATCTTAATATGAAACAAGATCAATACTGTAATTATGTAAAGTATTTTAGCTAAAAAGAGGCATCTCATCCATCACGGATGAGATGCTTTTTTAGTATTGCGCCTAACATGGATGAGATCGATAATGATAAAGAAATCCCCTAGATTTCATTATCTAGGGGACAATCCTTCAACTTATTTTATTTCAAGTGTATATGGTTGTGTACTTGCTTTGCCGTCAGCTTCACTTACTTCAATATAGTAAGTTCCTTCATCCAGTTCAACTGTACCTACTTCAGCATCTTCTGCGCCGTAAAGATCTAAGGTTTCTACTGTTTTTCCTTTTGCATCAATAATACGGATGACGCCATCTAGTGCTTTTTCTGTTTGTAGAGAGAAGAGCACATCGCGTTTGCGGTCATTATTAAATTCGAAATAGTCTTTATCTCCAAATGGAACACCTGCATTTAGATAGTGAGTTGCTACCCATTTGTCGTCTTTTTTCGTAAGTGTAGATGGTTTTGTTGGTATACCATTCACTACCTTGGAATCTGCATCCTCATCTACTTTTGTATGATCAAACAACGTTAATGTATATGGTTGAGTCGATACTTGGCCAAGTTTCATTCCGTTAACAACAATAAAATAACCGCGGTCCTTTTTCGCTTTAAAAGAAGTATTTACATCTGATGTTCCTGATATACCAAGTAGCAATTCAAAGATATTTTCAGGTTGTCCAAATGTAATTTCTGTTGCCATTTCTTGTGGATCAATTTGCATATTACCATTTGTATCTTCAATAATGGAGCCTGTGAATTTTAAGTTATTTTGAAGCTCTTTAGGTAATTTATCTAGCTGTTCATTTGTAAGTAGTTCAGAAGAAACAAGAAGACTCATGACTTCATCTTTGCCTTGCTGTTTGTAATAGTAGAAATCACTATCATCTTGATAAACTAGATAATCTTTATAGCTGTTACCAGGTTGAATCGTTTGAGCTGTTTTTTCTGTATTATTTTCTTTATTATAACCTTCTGGAATAGCTGCCACTTTACTTGTTTTAAGTGTATATGGTTCAGAAGAACGGTCACCAAAATTACTTACTTTTACAACATAGGTTTTGTCCTTTTTCAATGAAATTGTCTTTGCAACGTTTTCATCACTTGTTGATCCAAGGAATAGACCCATTGGCCCTAAATCATTTGTTAATGAAGAAATTGGTAATAATTCTTTTGTTTCTTCATCATATTCAAATACAGTACCAGCTGGCATTTGGTTCATACCTTTTTTAATGTTGAAACCACATATGCCATCTTCTTGGGCTTTAAATAAGAAGTAATCTTTATCATAATCTGATTGGAAGTATGCTTTTTGATCTTTACCAATATTAAAACGAATCGCTTGCTTTATAATTGCATCCACGTCTTCTGGATTTTCCATAGCATCGGGATTCATGAACATATTCATTAAATCATCTATTTCATTGCGTTTTGTTATTTTAGATTCAGCTAAAGGTACAGAATCCATTTGTACATCTTCTTCTGGCATTTCCTCAATTAATGGAAGTCCGTCTTCATCTTTAGGAAGGGTAACGGCTGCTCCTGTTAATGTGTAAGGAATAATTGATTCACTTACATTTTCTTTCGTATCAATGCCGCCGCTAAAGAACATTTCAAGCGAGAAGTCATTTCCGTTTTCATTAGATACGCTTAGTACATACTCTTCTTCAGGCATAACATCGACAATAAGGCTTACTCCGTCGCCTTTATCCATACCGTAGGATGCTTGGAGAGGATAGGCCTCTTCTGGTTCCTCAGTATCGACTGGTTCTTTTGCTACATTATCTAAGTCTTCTTTTAAATAAAGTTCCATAGATGCTGTAACACCTGGAATACCAGATAAATCAAATTTCAGTGTCGTTGGTTCTTTTACTGAAAATGTAAAATAATCTTTGTCACTTTTCTGATCTTTAGAAAGTAGGGTATAGTTTTTCCCTGCTGTATTGAATGGGAATTTTGCAATTTTCTCCATTTTGTCTATTTCTAATGAATCAACTGGTAATTCTTTAGTTGTTTGAGCTGTGAAGATGTAGTTAGATTTACCCTTTAAGTCGTAGCTGCCATTATGATCCTTTACGCCAACAAGAAGGGTTCCTTTTTGATCTGCTTTATATAGGTATCCTTCTTGCTTTCCAATACGAACATCATTCACGTTGATTGGTTCTGCTTTCCCATTTTGACCTTCAGGGTAGAAGTACAAATCAAATGCATAATCGTATTTATTTGCACCTTTTAATGTCAGTTGTGCGTATTCATTTGCTTCTAAATCAACCTTGTACCATTTCTTTTCGTCCGGCTGCTTGAATTCACCTTTTTCTGTATTTAGTGTATTCTTTTTGAGGACTTTTGCGTTTTTCATACGCTCATCTGTTGTTTCTGAATACTGTTTAGGAAGATTTTTTAAATCAAACTGTAATGCTTTTACAGGGTTAACAAGGCCATGTCCATATGTCAAATCATAGTCCTTCTCACCTAAATCTTTTGCCGTCATTTCGAGAATAGCTTCTATTTCATGAGGCTTTAAATTTGGATATTTTGATTTTAGTAGGGACGCCACACCTGCAACAACAGGAGAAGCCATCGATGTCCCACTAAATTTTACATAGGAAGATCCTTTTTTCTCATCATGAACTGTACTGTATACTTCTTCACCTGGAGCTACTAGGTCAACCGATGGGCCATAGTTTGAATAGCTTGATAGTTTGTTTCTATCATTCGTAGAACCTACGCTAATAACGCCTTCGTAAGAAGCAGGGAAGGAGTAATTATCTGTCGATTCATTACCAGCAGCCGCTACAACGGTAATTCCTTGATCAATCGCTTTCTGAACAGCATCTTTCATTAGTGGAGATTGTCCATACCCACCAAGACTCATGTTAATAACATCAGCGCCTTGCTCAATAGCGTAAAGGATACTTTGTGCAATGACGAAATCATTGGCTCCAGCTTTTCCGTTGAATACATCAATTGGAAGAATCTTGGCATTTGGATTAATCCCATGTCCTCCCACAGCATTATCTTTTGCCGCAGCAATAATTCCTGCTACGTGTGTTCCGTGATCACCAGTATTAGTAGTATTGGCAGGTGCTGCTGCATTATAAGGTGGAAGCACTTGAGATTTTAGATCTGGATGTTTAAAATCCACACCAGAATCGATAACCGCTACTTTTACTTCGTTATTGCCTGCTAATTCTAGGGCCTTATCAATTTCAAGTAAGTTTAAATGATACATATCATTTTTCTTTGGGTCTCCGCCATTGCCAAAGGAATGATACATGTAACTCGGGGAAACATTCTTAACCCCTTTTTGATTTGCATAATATGAAACTGCTTTTTCTAAAGTTACTCCTTTGTTAAGTTGGATAACATCGTAACCTAATGAAGGAATAGAGCGGATTACTTTTGCGCCAATTTTTTTATGCACATTCTTATCAAGACCAGAATGTTTGACGATAATTGTATCCTTACTAATCCATTCTTTTTGATTCTTTTCTGTTTGTTTCTGATTGCTAGCTACTTTCACTGACTCTGGGTTCTTCTCTGCTTTTTGTGGTGCTTCAGCAAAGGCAGAAGCAGTAGGCACCATTAGTGCAGCAGATGCTACTATAGCAAATGATTTCTTTTTCCAGTTCTTCAACTGTATTACCTCCTTGAGTGTTTAATATAAGTCACATCTATACTATTACGGATGAATGATAGAAAAGTTTCGTAAATAAGATGTTATTTTTCCAAAAGTACCAATCTATATTTTTCCTTTATGTAAAATCTATGAAAATTTGTATCAGTAAACTAGCCTTAGTGAAAGGGAAGGGAGAACGAATACCCTCATTAGGACTATAAAAAGTCTATGATTTCACATCCTTGAGACAACAGGTAATATTCGTTACTGAAAGGCACTGTCCGTACGGTGGTGCGAGAGGTCGGGGGGAGTCACTCTTTTAGATTGTAGTTAAGGGAAGTGTATCAGCTATAAGCGCCCAGCCTTCACTACAATCAACCACACGTTATGGTAATGAGCCCTACAAGTGGAAAACACGCAACTATAGTCCAAGAAATGTTATATCCTTAAAACATCGTCTTAAAGCTGCTCAATAAGTTTTTGTAAATCTTCCTTCGAACGAGGCATTGTAATGTTTTTCTCAAATAGTTTCTTATTTTGCAAGGCAATCGCCATTTCAAAGACCCATGGGCGTTCGAGATGGGCCCGTTCAAGCAATTGCTCTTGAAAGAACAACTCAACAGGGTCCCCATTATAAATGATTTTTCCAGCTTCCATCACGATGATTTGGTCTGCCCATTCATAAGCTAATGGGATATCATGCGTTGCCAGTAAAATAGTCCGTTCACCATTCTCTAATTTAGCTAAATACTGTAAAACTTGTGCAGCATAATAATTATCAAGTCCAGCTGTTGGTTCATCTAATAATAAAACAGATGGTTCCATCGCTAGTACTCCAGCCATTGCAACACGTTTTTTCTGGCCAACACTTAAAAAATGGATCGGTTTATCGAGTAATGGTTCAACTTCAGTTTGAGCAACAGCCCATGCAATATTCTCTTCAATTTTTTCAGTTGTCCAACCAAGGTTTAAAGGTCCAAATGCAATATCTTGCATAACAGTACCTGAAAAAAGCTGGTTGTCTGCATCCTGAAAAACAATTCCAACCTGTTGGCGCAATTCTTTTAATGCTTTTCTACTATAGTTAAGTTCCTTGCCACAAAAGGATATATTTCCAGTGGTAGGCTTTAAAATGCCATTTAAATGCTGGAATAAAGTCGATTTCCCAGCTCCATTATGACCAAGTAAAGCGATTTTTTTCCCCTTTGGAATTTGGAGTGTAAGATCTGTCAAAGCATGGGTTCCATCTGCATAAGCGTAGGATAATTGTTTTAGTTCAAAGTATAAATCTGTCATCAGAAAAAACCTCCATAAATGATAAGGGAAATAAAAATAGCAGCCATACCTAGCCAGTTTTTCATGGAATAGGTAACATTCTCCTGCCAATAGACAGTTTCTCCACCGCGTGCCTGCATTGCATTGTTTAGTTCACGACTTCGCTGAAACATCTCGGCAAATAAAGCTGCAATTAGCATTGAAATTGAGCGTAGCCATTGCATAGGGGAGCGGTAACCTAATCGAGCCTGCTGGGCAAGATGAATTTTTTGCATACTGTCTAAAAAAATAAAAATAAATCGATACGTTAGTTCCACTAGCTCTACAAATAAAGTGGGAAGTCGCCATAGTCGTAGAACATAGCAGATCGATTGTACGGATGTTGTAAGAATTAAAAAATACAAACAGCTAATGCTACCAAGGACGATGAAAAAAAGCTGCTGGGCTGTTTCTATACTCACGCGCCCTACAAAAATTGTCCAACCGTTAATAGAAAATGACCAAATATGTGTAGGGAGAGTGCTTGTTGATGGGGCTATAGAAATTAAAATTGATACTAAACTAGAAAGTAAAAAAAATCCCGGTAGTAATAGCAGTTTTGCATAATATTTAACTGGGATTTTTGCGCTTAAAATGGTAAAAGCACTCATTACAATAAATGTAATGAGTGAAATTCGTTCATCTCTCATGATCAGCGACAATAATAGTAGTCCTAAGGATAACGTCATTTTTTCTAGCGGATGAACTGACGCTAGCTTATTCAAATAAGCATACTTATCAATGAGTAACATATCGTTTAACCTTCTTTATGTTTGCCGCGCATAAAGCCGATGAAATAGCCGATAAATCCAGCGCCGATAGCAGCTTGTAGAGCGAATAATAAGCTTTCAATTTCACCACTTGGTGGCTCCCAAATGCTTTCAAACCATGGTTCGTAGTCAGCGTTAATTTCACCAATTGCTGCTTCTGCTTGGCCATCAGCACCCTCAAATTCTGCACCCTTTTGGATAAAAAGAGGAATGATAGCTAGAAACACAACAATTGCCAAGAGCAGTAAATTTTTTTTCATTTTAGTGTGCCTCCTTAGCTGAGAAAACACGTAATGCTTTTAGTTCGCTCACATTATATTTTTTCAAGAAATTCATAACGATCACTGTTAAAATTCCTTCACTAACCGCGAGCGGAATTTGTGTTAATGCAAAAATACCAGCAAATTTTGTGAATGATGCCATAAATCCTCCTACTTCAGAAGGGAAGGCAAGAGCTAATTGTACAGATGTAACAACATATGTACCTAAGTCACCAAGCATTGCTGCTAAAAAAACAGCTATTGAAAATGATAGCCCCATTTTTTGTGCGCCCTTAAATACAGAGTAAGCAATAATAGGACCAACAATTGCCATAGAAAATGCATTTGCCCCTAATGTTGTAAGCCCACCATGTGCTAAAAGTAAAGATTGGAATAATAAAACGATTGTCCCAATCACACTCATAGCTAGTGGTCCAAAAAGAACAGTCCCAAGTCCAACTCCTGTCGGATGCGAGCAGCTCCCCGTTACAGAAGGAATTTTTAAGGCTGATAATACAAAGGCGAAGGCACCGGATAAACCTAGTATCATTTTTGTTTCAGGATTTTCATCAATGGTTTTACGAATAGAGCGTAATCCTAAAATAATAAATGGGATCGATAAGACCCACCAAAAAATTGCCCATTCAATCGGCAAAAAGCCCTCCATGATATGCATAGCAAATGCACGATTTGGCACAAATAAAAATGCCAGCAAGAAATAACTAAGCTTCCAACGTGAGAATTTCAAAATCTCTCCTCCTAACATTATATTTTTCGAATGTAGCGTGCGAACGATATCAATTTCGCCTTGGCGTAATTGCGTCCGGAGGCTTTATTTTCATTCAGGAGGTGTTTTGGCTATATCTGTAAACATCTACCACCATGAGATGGAGTCTCTTCTGAATGAAAATAAAAAGCACTTCTCCGACTTTGGAAAAGTGCATAGCTAAAAGAGGCAAATAAAATTTTAATCTGCTAAGCCGCACACCTATCCTCGTAGGTTGAAACGATCACATATTTTTCGGCAGGTCTCCTGGCTTTAGTTCAACGTTTTATAGGCCTTCCCATCCTTTGGACAGTGACATGATCTATAAAACTCCCTAGTACAGTGGCGGGACCGCGCCGGACTTGAACCGGCTTCCCTTTTAAGCGAAATGGTATACACTTCGCACCGAAAAAGAATGAAGTTGTGAGATTTCACGACAAAGTGTAACATGAATTTCCACATATATGCTATACTTTTTATAAAAATTTTAGAATTAAAGGTCAATGTCGAAAATTCAGATAAATACAGATAAAAATTTCGTGTTTTCTCTGAATTTTTAATAAAAATGTCGCAATTTGAGAAAGAAATATTGAAATTTTTAAAAATTAAGATATGATAGAGACAGTTTTCTATCACAATCAATTATGCCTCGGCATAATTGCGTCCGGAATCGGCTTTGTGCTTGCACAAAGAACTCCTTTCCGATTTCGTGACATCCGCCGGAGGCTTTAACTTCTTTCAGCGGATGTTTGGACACTTGCTGAAAAATAAAAACCCGTATTCATCTCACCACCTATACAGGTGGGAGACTTGCTGAAAGAAGTTAAACAATTTCATATAAAACATCAATAAGTGCTTGAATATTTTCGAGATAATAGGGAAATCGGTGAAAATCCGATACAGCCCCCGCTACTGTAATAGCTGATGAAATCGCAAATGCCACTAGTGAAAACTTAGGAAGGCGCGAAAGTAAAAGGAAGCTTAAGTCAGGAAACCTGCTTATTGTGATAAATGCATGCAAACTTTTCGGAGGGAGAAGTTGAAGCGAGAGCGAGTACCTGTATATATTCGTTTTAATTTGGCTTCTACTAAACCTTTACTCTTCGTCTAGAGTAAAGGTTTTTTCTTTTTCCTAAAAGCAAATGAGGGGAGAACAACAATGACAACTTGGAATTTAGAGGGGATGAAAACGCATCTTTTTATTTGCAATGGCAGTAGCTGTATGAAAAAAGATGCAGAGGAAATTACACAGGCAATCCGTGATGAAATACAAATGCAAGCGCTTGATCAGGACATACATACGACTAGGACACGCTGTAATGGTAGATGTAAGGATGCATGTGTTGTTATCGCTTATCCTCAGGGGAATTGGTACCGTGTGCCGACTACAGAGCATGCGCGGGCACTTGTACAAGATTTAAATCATGAAGTATTACAAAATGAGCATGTCTTTACACTGCGTGAAGGTTCGTTACAGCGTACAGCACAAACAACAGCCATTAAAGGCATTGAAAAGGTGAAAGAGGGGTAACAAAATGGCGCAAAAAGGAAAGATTTTCGTAGTTGGTTTTGGACCTGGGGATTTTAAACATATTACGACTCGTGCTGTTGAGGCACTTCAACAAAGTGATATGATCATAGGCTATAAAACATATGTTGAGCTTATTCAGGATTTAGTAAGTGCAAAGTCAATAGTTAGTACTGGTATGACAGAAGAAGTTTCTCGTGCACAGGAAGCGGTGCGCCAAGCAGAGGCAGGAAGTATCGTATCGGTTATATCGAGCGGTGATGCTGGCGTTTATGGCATGGCGGGATTAGTGTATGAAGTTTTAATTGAGCTAGGATGGACGGAAGCAACGGGTGTTGAAGTAGAGATTGTTCCAGGTATTTCTGCTATCAATTCATGTGCAAGTTTACTAGGTGCCCCGATTATGCATGACGCCTGTACGATTAGTTTAAGTGACCACTTAACACCTTGGAATTTAATTGCAAAGCGAGTAGAAGCAGCGGCAATGGCTGATTTCGTTATTGCTCTTTATAACCCAAAAAGTGGCCGTCGTACGAGACAAATCGTAGAGGCACAACGAATTTTATTAGAATATCGTTCTCCAGATACACCGGTAGGACTAGTGAAAAGTGCGTATCGTGAACGTCAGGAAATTACGATGACGACTTTAGCAGAAATGCTAGAACATGATATTGGCATGCTAACAACTGTTGTTATCGGGAATTCATCAACGTTCTTCTATGACAATAAAATGATTACGCCACGTGGTTATCAGCGTAAATATACACTCGGCGATGAAAAACAACCGTTACGGCCACATCAACGTCTAAAAGAAGAAAATGAACCATGGGCAATGAATCAAGAAACAGGTCAGGCTCGTAATGATTTTGCGACAGATCCCAATGCCAATCGTATTAAGCCCAGTTTAGCCATAACATCAGAACCAAAGCCTAAAAAAAAGTCATCACTTGAATTGGCGACAACAGCACTAGCAATGGTGAAGGGAACAAGTGCAGTGAGGGTAACTCCGAAACTTGTTCAACAAAAAATGGAATCCATTTTTGAATTAGCTGTGAGTCCAGGAGTAGCCAATAAGTTCTTTACTCCTCAACAAATGATGACGCTAGCAGAGGTAGTTGGAGAAGAAGGAACGATGGAGTATACACCAGACCATCAAATTCATCTGAAAATTCCAACGACTGATCCTGCAGTGATTACAGCAAAGCTTCGAGAAGTTGGCTTTTTACTAGCACCGATTGGTGACGTGCTATCGTTAAAGGCTTGTGATTTCTGCTATGGAGAAAAGACTGATTCGATTCCTTATGCGGAAGAGATTCAGGAAAAGCTTGGCGGTATGTCGTTACCGAAAACGTTAAATATAGGCTTTAACGGCTGTGGTATGGCATGTTATCGAGCGGTATTTGATGATATTGGTATTGTGTATCGCAAAAGTAAGTTTGATGTTTTTATTGGGGCTAAGCCAGTTGGTCGTACAGCACATGCGGCCCAGCCTGTTGTGGAGGGTTTAGAACCTGAGCAACTTATACCGCTGATCACAGATATTATCGAAGAGTATAAAGCAAATGCACATCCAAATGAACGATTGTTTAAATACTTTAAGCGTGTGAAAAAGATACTTCATTTTACGTATCAGGATATGTCTTCAAAAATAAAAGTTGAGCCAGCTCCGTGCGGCGACTAGTGAGGAGTAATGAGGATGAAAGCAATTTTATTTGTCGGCCATGGGAGCCGTTTAGCAGCAGGAAATGATGAGGTACGTACATTTATTGAGCAAATGACACCTCGTATTGATGATAGTTTTTTAGTAGAAACATGTTTTTTAGAGTTTGCTTCGCCAAACATTGAAGAAGGTATTACGAACTGTGTCAAGAAGGGCGCTACTGAGGTACATGTTATTCCGATTATTCTTCTTCATGCGGGACATTCAAAACTGCATATTCCTGCAGAAATCGAGCATGCGCGTGAGCATTATCCAAATATTACATTCACATATGGCCAAACAATTGGTGTCCATGAAGAAATATTTGCGATTCTAGAAGACCGCCTAGCAGAGATTGGCTTTAATGCGGAAGAAGAACATAAGGATACTGCCATTTTATTAATTGCACGAGGCGGCAGTGACCCATATGCGAATGGTGATTTTTATAAAATTACACGTCTGCTATGGGAAAAACTACCTGTACAGTACGTAGAAAGCGCCTTTATGGGTGTAACAGATCCTCGTGTTGAAGAAGGCATTGAGCGCTGTGTAAAACTTGGTGCTAAAAAAATTATTATGCTACCGTACTTTTTATTCACAGGTATCCTAATGGAACGCATGCATGGTATGTGCGAGCAATTTAACGAGAAATATCCAGACAGTGATATTCAAATCGCTAACTATTTTGGCTATCATGAGCGTTTACAAAATGTGTTATTAGAGCGTATTGAGCAAGCTGTGAATGGTACATCAACAGGTATGCAAGATTTAGAAAACTATCGTGCTTATGCGGCGGTACATGGACATGCGCATCATCATCACCATCATGACCACGACCATGGGCACGACCACCATCACCACGATGATCATGATCATGATCATGATCATGACCATGACCATGACCACGACCACCATCATGACCATGAAGAGGAGCCAGTGAAATGATTTTCATGTTAGCTGGGACGAGTGATGCAAGGAATCTAGCACTAGAATTACAGTCAGCAGGTTATGCTGTGACAGCTACAGTCGTTACTGAATCAGCCGCTTCAAGCCTTACAGAAGTGGGCCTGCCTCATTTAGTCGGTCGATTAACGGCTGAAGAAATGGCGACAATCATCACAGAGCAAGGGTATCGTTTAGTTGTAGATGCCTCTCATCCATTTGCTGAGGAAGCTTCAAAAAATGCCATGGCTGCAGCTGAGCAAGCAAATGTACCGTATATTCGCTATGAACGAGCACATGAGCATTATACACATCCACTAATTATGGTTGTGAAAGATTATGAGGAGGCTGCTCACTTAGCAGCGGAAAAACGTGGTGTCATCATGTTAACGACGGGCAGTAAAACACTTGCAACATTTACAAAAGTATTACATGGCTTAGACAATACACGAGTAATTGCGCGTATGCTTCCTCGACTCGATAATATGGAAAAATGTGAAGCACTTGGTGTGGCACAAAGAGATATCGTTGCGATACAAGGTCCGTTTTCAAAGGAATTAAACGAAGCGCTCTTCCGTCAATATGATGTGACCCTGATGATTACGAAAGAAAGCGGCAAGGTTGGCTCTGTGGATGAAAAGCTAGATGCTGCCCTTGCATGTGGCATTGAAACGATTTTAATTGCAAGACCAAATATAAAATACGGACAGCAATATTCTACATTTGAAGATGTATTACAAGCTGTACAAAACACACTTTAGGAGGCAATCCAGATGGACTTTAAAACAGATTTCAAACCATTAACAGTAGACCCAGATAAAATTTACGATTACAGTTTTGCAATTATTGCAGAGGAAATGGGCGAGCATAATTTCTCAGAAGACGAGTGGAAAGTAGTACGTCGCATCATCCATGCTTCTGCTGACTTTGAACTAGGACGTAGTGTAATTATTACACCAGGTGCGCTTGAAGCAGGGATTAAATCAATTCTTGCTGGTCGCCATGTCATTGCAGATGTGCAAATGATTGAAAGTGGTTCTGGGAAAAAACGCTTCCAAAAACATGGTGGCGATTTACACTGCTATATTGCAGATGAAGACGTGTCGATCGAAGCGAAAAAACAAAACACTACACGTGCGATTATTTCTATGCAAAAGGCTGCTAAATTACATGAGGGTGGCATTTATGCAATCGGTAATGCACCGACTGCATTGCTGGAATTAATTCGTTTAATTAAAGAAGGCTTAGCGAAACCAGATTTAATTATCGGTATGCCAGTTGGCTTCGTTTCTGCTGCTGAGTCGAAAGAAGAGTTATTAAAACTAGAAGGTATTCCGTATATTACAAATGTTGGTCGTAAAGGCGGTAGTACAGTGACGGTTGCCGCATTGAATGCTGTTTCACTTTTAGCGGATGAACAGGCGAAAAAATAATGGAGCGGAAGCCTAAAAAGGATCCCAAGGACATGCGTCACGGTTATACAACGGGAGCCTGTGCAACTGCAGTAACGAAGGCTGCATTACTGGCCTTAATTACAAATGACGAGCAAGAAACAAGTACAATTCATTTGCCGATTGGGCGAGATGCAACATTTACGATAGAAAAATGTACATTTGAAAATAATGCTGTAAGTTGTGAAACCATTAAAGATGCTGGTGATGACCCTGATGCAACACATAAGGCACTCATTATTGGGACAGTGAGCTGGGCTGATACACCTGGCATTCATTTAGACGGAGGGATTGGTGTCGGGCGCGTAACAAAGCCCGGCTTACCAGTGCCTGTTGGAGAAGCAGCGATTAATCCTGTGCCACGGAAGATGATTCTTAGTACTGTACAGGGTGTGCTTGACGATTTTGAAATTGACAGAGGCGTCAATGTAGTGATTTCAGTACCTGAAGGTGAGGAAATTGCAAAAAAAACGTTAAATGGGCGACTTGGTATTATTGGAGGCATCTCCATTTTAGGCACAAGGGGAACCGTCGTGCCTTTTTCGAGTTCCGCTTATATGGCAAGTATCGTTCAAGCTATTAGTGTTGCAAAGGCAGCTGGCTGTGAGCATTTAGTCGTGACTACTGGTGGGCGCAGTGAAAAATTTGGGATGGCACAGTACCCTCATTTGCCAGAGGAAGCGTTTGTAGAGATGGGCGACTTTGTTGGCTTTACATTAAAGCATTGTAAACGACTTGGTATTAAAGAAGTATCACTAGTTGGTATGATGGGTAAGTTTTCCAAGGTTGCTCAAGGTGTGATGATGGTGCATTCCAAAAGTGCTCCGATTGATTTTAACTTTTTAGCACAATTGGCAGTGGATATAGGTGCAGACGAAGAGACGGTAGCTGAGATACGAGAGGCCAATACTGCTTCACAAGTCGGCGAAATTATGGCAGAGAAGGGCTATGATGCATTCTTTCACCATTTATGTGAGGCTTGTTGCTATTCTTCGTTACATCATGTTAGAGGCGGTTTAACGCTTTCCACATCGATCTATTCGATGCAGGGACAATTATTAGGAAGGGCTGATGACATTGCATCGATCGATGAAATTGATTGGGATCGGGGATAACGGACAAGAAAGCTTGCTACCACAATATGTACAGTGGATTGAAGACTGTGAGGTACTTGTTGGCGGTGAGCGTGTTCTAGAATTTTTCCCGAGCTTTACTGGAGAAAAAATAATAATCAAAGGTGGTCTTTCAACGCTTGTTGAAAGATTATCTACAGAAACAAGAAACACCGTTATTCTAGCGTCAGGTGATCCACTATTTTATGGAATCGGTGGTTATTTAGCGAAAAAGCTAAACGTTGAAGTTTATCCATATATGAGCTCGGTACAACTTGCCTTTTCGAAGATGGGGGAAAGCTGGCAGGACGCTTATGTAACAAGTATTCATGGACGCTCTATGAAAGGCTTAGCACAGCGTATTGATGGCAAAAAGAAAGTGGCGCTTCTAACAGATGCTGAAAATAACCCGAATGCACTTGCACGCTATTTAAAGCATTTTGGCATGACAGAATACAGCGCATTTGTGGCAGAAAATCTACAGGGCATTAATGAAAAATTTGGCTCGTATTCTCTTGATGAATTAGAGACTACAGACTTTTCTCCTTTAAATGTCGTGATTTTAAAACAATCATCCGAACCAAAACGCTATACACTCGGGATTGATGATGAAGAATTCTCACAGCGTAAGCCAGATAAAGGGCTTATTACGAAAAAAGAAATTCGTGTCTTAAGTTTACAAGCAATGCAGCTACAAAAAGATAGTATTGTATGGGATGTCGGTACATGTACAGGATCTATGGCGATTGAGGCTGGTAAGCTTGCGCCAGAAGGTCAGGTATTTGCGGTAGAGAAAAATGCACCTGATTTAGAAAATTGCCTGCAAAATCAGCAAAAGTTCCGTGTTGATATAACAGCTATTCATAGTAAAGCACCTGCAGGACTTGAAAACTTCCCTGATCCGGATGCGATTTTTATCGGTGGAACAGGAGGCGAAATGGTGGAGCTATTGCAATTATGTTGTACCCGCTTGAAGCCAAATGGTCGTATTGTCTTAAATGCTGCAACAATTGAAAATTTATATAAGGCAGTCGAAGCGTTTAAAGCTTGTGGCTTTGCCGTTGACATCTTACAGGCACAGCTTGCGCGCAGTAAACCAATTTTAGATATGACACGTTTTGTCCCATTAAATCCGATTTATATTATATCTGCATATCGAAAGGAAGAAAATCATGAGTAATCTTGGTATTTTATATGGCTTGGGCGTAGGTCCTGGCGATCCAGAATTAATTACAGTTAAAGCATTCCGCGTTATTCAGGAGTCGCCTGTTATTGCGTATCCAAAAAAATTAAAAGGCAGTAAAAGCTATGCACATCGTATTGTAGATGTTTACATTAATCCAGAAGAAAAGGATATGCTTGGCCTAGTATTCCCAATGACAAAGGATGAGACTGTATTAGAACGTGAATGGACAAAATCTGTTGAACTTGTCTATGGAAAATTAAAAGAAGGCAAAGACGTCGCATTCGTAACAGAGGGAGATCCACTATTATATAGTACGTTCATCCATATGATGAAGCTTATGCAGGATATGCACCCAGAGGTTGAAATCCAAACAGTACCAGGAATTTCTTCGTTCAATGGTTCGGCATCACGTTTAGGAATTGCGCTCGCAGATGGTGATGACCGTGTTGCCATCGTACCTGCCTATGATAACTATGATGCAATGCGTGAAGCGATTGAAAGTCACGATGCAGTGGTATTCATTAAAGTGGCGAAGGTGATTGATTTAATGTTAGAGGTGTTACGTGATTTAGATTTACTTGATAAGGCATCTGTCGTAACGAAGGTCACATCTGACGAGGAGATTATTTGGGATGTACGCGAGCTAGACGGTGTCGATTTAGAATACTTAACATTAATGGTGGTGCGAAAATAATGAAGAAAATATATATTGTCGGCGCTGGTCCTGGTGATCCGGATTTAATTACAGTAAAAGGTTTACATATGCTACAAACAGCGGATGTTGTCATGTATACAGATTCGTTAGTAAATGAAGATCTTATTGCCAAAGCAAGACCGGATGCGGAAGTTATTCGCACCGCGGGTATGCATTTAGAGGAAATGGTAGCCGTAATGGCAGATCGTGTCAATGCAGGTAAAGTAGTGGCTCGTATGCATACAGGAGATCCTGCTATGTATGGTGCCATCATGGAACAGGTTGCATTATTGAAAAAAGAAGGCATTGGCTATGAGGTCATTCCTGGTGTTAGCTCTGTCTTCGCTTCGGCGGCAGCAATTGGGGCAGAATTAACGATCCCTGACTTAACGCAAACACTTATTTTAACGCGTGCAGAAGGGCGTACACCTGTGCCAGAATTCGAAAAACTACGCGATTTAGCAAGTCACCATTGTACAATTGCCTTATTCCTAAGTGCAACGCTAACGAAGAAAATCGTAAAAGAATTGCAGAGTGCAGGCTGGGCTGATGATACACCTGTAGCGGTTATTCAAAGAGCTTCTTGGCCAGATCAAAAAATCGTACGTACTACGTTGGTTGAGCTAGATGAAGCAATGCGTGTGAACGGTATTCGTAAGCATGCGATGATTTTAGCTGGTTGGGCATTAGATCCGACTATTCATGATAAGGATCAATATCGTTCGAAGTTATATGATGCTACCTTTACACATGGTTTTAGAAAAGGTGTGAAGACAAGTGATTGAGTTACAAGAGGGTATTTTACCAGCAGTTGAGCAACGAAATGCTTATGCTGTTGTAGCCATCACCAAACATGGTGTTCAACTCGGACGCCGCTTGCAGCAAACTTTTGCTGCGAGCGATTTATACTATATGAGTAAATTTGAGCAGGGCGATGAAGCGGAAAAGCATATTCAAATGTTTACAGGGACTGTGCGTTTGCTGCTGCCAACCTTGTTTAAGCAATATAAAGGTTTAATTTTAATCATTTCACTCGGTGCAGTTGTACGCATGATTGCACCGATATTAAAGGATAAAAAGACAGATCCAGGCGTTGTTGTCATTGATGACCGTGGTGAAAATGTGATTAGTGTGTTATCTGGACATTTAGGTGGTGCCAATGAGCTGACACATGAAGTTGCAGCAGCACTTGGAGCCAATCCAATAATTACAACAGCTTCAGATGTGCAAAAGACAATCCCTGTTGATTTATTTGGCGCACGTTTTGGCTGGATTTGGGATAGTGCCGATAAACTAACACCAGTAAGTGCCTCTGTTGTCAATGAGGAGCATGTCGCAATCGTACAGGAAACGGGTGAACGCGACTGGTGGATGCGTGACACACCAATGCCTGAGCAAATTAAAGTCTATACGTCAACGTATGCTGCGATTGAAGCTAAACCACATGCGACATTGCTTATTACAGATCGCATAATTGAACCTGAAGAAGAAGTACTTCTTGAAAATGGTGTCATTTATCGACCAAAATCGGTTGTGCTTGGCATGGGCTGTAATCGTGGGACATCTGTGGAAGAAATTGAACAGGTCATTGATGACACACTTGCAGAGCTTAAACTTTCGAAAAAAAGTGTCAAGGCACTATGTACAATCGATTTGAAGAAAGATGAGCAATGCTTCCTTGAGATAACAAAGAGATATGATTGGGAATTTGTAACATATTCACCTACTGAATTAAATGAAATCGATTTTCCAACACCTTCAGAGACGGTCTTTCAATATACAGGTGCATATGGAGTGAGTGAGCCTGCAGCGATGCGTTATGCGCAGGTGGAGTCGCTTGTGTTACAGAAGAAAAAATCGGGCAATGCTACGATTTCTGTTGCTAGATTAACATTTTAAGGAGGAAGCCTATGCAAACAAATCGCTTTGTACTTGCTGGTACTGGCAGTGGAGTTGGTAAAACGACTTTTACCATTGGACTCATGAAAGCATTACAAGAAAAGGGCAAGACTGTGCAGGGCTTCAAATGTGGTCCCGATTATATTGATCCAACGTATCATACTGCCGTAACAGGACGGGTATCGCGCAATATCGATAGCTGGATGTTTTCACATGAAGCCGTGCGTGATATTGTTGCGCGCGCAAGCTTTGATGCGGATGTTTCAATTATTGAAGGCGTTATGGGCTTTTATGATGGTAAAAGTCCATTATCTGATGAAGGTTCTGCAGCAGATATTAGTGTAGTAACAGAGAGCCCTGTTATTTTAATTGTCAATTGTGCAAGTATGGCACGAAGTGTAGCAGCGGTTGTGAAAGGCTTCCAACTGTTGTCTGATAAGCCGAATATCGTTGGTGTTATTGCCAATCAGGTCGGTAGTGTCGGACATTATGAAATTGCGAAAGCTGCCATTGAGCAGGAATGTGGAATCCCTGTTATCGGATACTTGAAGCGTGAGGTAGGGATTGATATTCCTAGCCGTCATTTAGGGTTAGTGCCTGCGATTGAACGAGGAGAACTCGATACATTTTTTGATAAGCTAGGCTCATTAATGGCAGAGACGATTGATTTAGATCAATTACTTGCATTAACAAAGGCTCCTGTTTTACAAGAATCCGGGCAACTATTTGTGGAAGAACCCTCTCAAAATATTTGCATTGCTGTAGCAAAGGATGCCGCGTTTAACTTCTATTATGAAGAAAATTTGGCATTGTTACGTGCAAAGGGAGCAACACTGCAATTTTTCTCTCCACTAGCAAATGAACCTGTTCCAGCTGAAGCAGACGGATTGTATATAGGTGGGGGCTTCCCAGAGGAATTTGCTGATATCCTGGCAAAAAATACTGCTGTAAAAAAATCTATTCGTGAAGCAATCGACAAAGGGTTACCAACATTAGCAGAGTGTGGGGGCTATATGTACTTGACGGAGGCTATTACGAATAGTAATGGGGACCGTTATGACATGGTAGGTGTTATTCCAGGTGAAGTTGCAATGCAAACAAAATTAGCGGCCCTTGGTTACCGTGAAATTTTTGGCACACAAGATAATTTCTTAATTGGTACGGATGAAGAAGCAAAGGGGCATGAATTCCACTATTCAAAGTATAGCGGCACACATAACACACCAGCTTACCAAACGAAAGGGCGATTTGGTAACAAACAAGAGGGCTACCAAGCAGGAAATCTAGTGGCTGGCTATACGCATTTTCATTTTGTATCTAACCCAAAACTTGTTGACAACTGGTTAACAGCTTGTAAGAAGGTGAAAAATTATGACTAATTATTTTCCTATTCATATTAATGTTGAATATAAAACGGTAGTAATCGTTGGTGGAGGTCACGTAGCAACACAGAAGGTAGCATCACTGCTTCCGGCTAAAGCAAATATTGTTATAGTAAGTCCAACCCTAGATGATTCATTACTACCGCTTGCTGAATCAGGTCAAATTACATGGCGTGAAAAAGCATTTGAACCACGTGATTTAGATGATGCAATTCTCATCATTGCGGCAACAGATGATACGACAATAAATGAAGCTGTACAAGAAGCAGCACAGCATTGGCAGCTAATCAATCGTACTGATGCACAAGCGGAGAGCGATTTTATAACGCCAGCAACAGTGCGCCGTGGTCCATTAGTGTTAACTGTATCAACGTCAGGTGCCAGTCCATCACTAGCGCGTAAAATCAAAGCGGATCTCGAAGAGCAATTTGATGAGATTTATGATGACTATGTATGCTTCTTGCAGCAGGCACGTTTAATGATTGCTGCTAAGTTTGAGAAAGGTCCACAAAGACGTGCTTTATTACAAGCATTACTTGAACCGAGCTTACTAGAATGGACACGTAGTGGAGAGATTGATAGACGTGAAGCTTATTTACAACAATTACTGATGGGAGAAGCGCGATGAAAGACGGAATTGTGTATTTAGTTGGAGCTGGACCAGGAGATCCAAAGCTCATTACAGTGTACGGGCTAGAATGTATTCAAAAGGCTGATGTCATTGCGTATGATCGTCTTGTGAATCCTAAATTGCTAGAGTTTGCAAAAAAAGATGCTGAGCTTGTGTACTGTGGTAAATTACCCGGTAAGCATCACCTCATTCAAGATGAGATTCATACATTACTTGTCGAAAAAGCACAAGAAGGCAAGATTGTCACACGATTAAAGGGTGGCGATCCATTTGTTTTTGGTCGCGGTGCAGAGGAAGCCGAAATCTTAAAAAATCATGGTATTGCTTTTGAAATCGTCCCAGGTATTACTGCGGGGATTGCTGCGCCAGCATATGCAGGTATACCTGTAACACACCGAGACTTTGCGACAAGCTTTGCTCTAGTAACAGGGCATGGTCGTGAGGAAAAAGGACAGGACTTTTTAAATTGGTCTGCACTTGCAACAGGTATCGATACAGTTGCCTTTTATATGAGTGTTGGCAATATTGCGTATATCTCTAAAAAGCTCATCGAAAATGGTCGTAAGCCAACTACCCCAGTAGCAGTGATTGAGTGGGGAACAACAGATCAACAGCGTACCATTACAGGGCAACTTGAGGAAATTGCTAGCATTATTGAACGTGAAGGCTATCATAATCCTTCTATGATTATTGTGGGTGAAGTAGTAAATGTCCGCGAGAAAATTAAATGGTTTGAAGAGCAGGGACTTGCTTTATCGTAATGAAATGAGTGCAAAGATTTTAACAAGGGAGGAAACATCATGCCAGTAATAGAGGCTTTAAAAAATCGTCGGGCGATTCGCAATTACACGACACAGCCTGTTGAACAAGAGAAAATCGAGAAAATTTTACAAGCAGCTACTTATGCTCCAAATGACCGTATGCGCGAGCCTTGGCATTTTTATGTTATTCAAGGCGAAGCAATGAAACGCTATGAGGAAATGGCTAATGCTTATTTAGAGGAGCGATTCCCAACAAAGCCAAATTTAGTAGAAAGCTCATTAAAAGTTGTGCAAACGACGCCTGTTGCCATTGTTGTTACGGCAGATATGGTGGAAGACGATGCTGATGCGACAGAGGATAATGTCTTTGCTGTATGTAGTGCGATCATGTCGATGTGGCTTGTTGCGGAGGAGCTAGGACTTGGCTTTGTATGGCGTACACGCGGAGTAGGGCTTGTTCATGATGCAAGAATGCATGCATTTATCGGAGCGAATGAATCACAAAAAGTAGTAGGTACTATTTTTATTGGCTATCCAGAAGAGCAGGAGCTTAAAGACAAGAAACGCACACCATTTGAAGAAAAAACAACATGGCTTTAAGGGAGGCTTGAACAATGGCTAGAAAAGGCTTGTTTTTAGTTTATACAGGTGAAGGGAAGGGCAAAACAACAGCTTCTCTAGGTGTCACACTGCGCGCAGTTGGTCGAGGTCTAAATGTACGCTATATGCAGTTTATTAAATCACCAGAGCGTACATACGGAGAGCAAATCGCACTTCGTAAGCTTGGCGTAGAGATGGAGCAGATGGGTATTGGTTTTACTTGGACAAAAACACCGGAAGAGCATCGTGCTGCTTTAGCAAAAGCATGGAAGAAAACAAAAGCAGCCTTGCAAGACGACAGTATTGATTTGCTCGTGCTAGACGAGCTGAATAATGCACTGGCAATAACAAAATTCCCTATTGATGATGTGCTACCACTAGCCGAAGTCATTGAAGCCATTCAACAGCGTCCATCGACAATGCATTTAGTAGTTACCGGACGAAGTGCAAATCCAGCACTTATCGCGATGGCAGATTTAGTATCGAACATTGATGCGACAAAGCATTATTATGACGAAGGAATTCCAGCAGTCAAGGGCCTAGAATTCTAAGCAGTTATTAATAAGGGGAATATCCGCGCATCGGGGAAATACCCGCGGAAGCGAGGGGAATATCCGCGCTAAGAAGCTGAGTACCTACGCTTCAACTATAGATACGGAGGAAAAAGACTATGCCAGCAAAATCTATTATGATTCAAGGAACGGCTTCTGATGTTGGGAAAAGTATGATTTGTACTGCGCTGTGCCGTATTTTCTCAGATGATGGGCTAAAGGTAGTACCGTTTAAATCGCAAAATATGGCCTTGAATTCATTTGTAACTCATGATGGTGGAGAAATCGGCCGTGCACAGGGGGTACAAGCAGAGGCGGCACGCGTTGTCGCCACTACGGATATGAATCCGATATTGCTTAAACCGAAGCAGGATATGGTTTCAGAAGTGATTGTTCATGGCAAGCATTTTTTAAATATGGACGCTAAAAGCTATCGTAATCAATTTGTACAAGAAGCGATGCCGATTGTTGAAAAGTCTGTGAGAACTTTACAAAATACATATGATGTCATTGTCCTTGAAGGAGCAGGAAGCCCGGCAGAGATCAATTTAAAGGATCGTGATATTGCAAATATGCGAATGGCCCATTTAGCAGATGCTGCAGTTGTGCTAGTTGCTGATATCGATCGAGGTGGTGTATTTGCATCGATTGTTGGAACACTCGCGTTGCTTGACGATGCAGAACGTGCACGTGTAAAGGGTCTCATCATTAATAAATTTAGAGGAATGCGTGAATTACTCGATGATGGTATTGAATGGGTAGAGCGTGAAACTGGCATTCCTGTACTTGGTGTTGTGCCGTATGTAGAGGTCAATATTGAAGCTGAGGATTCGTTGGCACTCTCTTCATTACGCTTTAAAAAGCCAAAGCCAGGGGAATTCTCTGTGGATGTAGCAATGATTCGCTTGCCACGTATTTCAAATTTTACGGATGTTGATCCATTTTTTGATGAGCCAGAGGTTGGTGTACGACTAATTGGCCATGTCAATGAGCTTGGTACGCCTGACTTACTTATACTACCTGGAACAAAAAGTACAATGGATGATTTAGTATGGTTAAAGGAGCAAGGCTTTGATCAAGCGATAACTAATTTACGTCAACGAGGTACAAAAATTATTGGAATTTGTGGTGGCTTCCAAATGCTCGGTGAAACGTTATTAGACCCTGATGCAGTTGAAGGGAACGGCGATTCTGCACAAGGTCTAGGGTTATTGCCAATGGAAACTGTTTTTGTTGGTGATAAAAAAACGGTTCAAATGACAGGAACAAGAGGACAAGATACGTTTACTGGCTATGAAATTCATCTTGGACGTACAAAGATTTTACGTAACGAAGTGTCACCATTTTTACAACTTGCAGATGGGCGAGTGGATGGAGCGGTAAGTGCTGATGATCAAGTTGTTGGAACATATTTCCATGGTTTATTCCATAATCGCACCTTTACACGACAGCTTGTCAATGACATACGTGTGAAAAAAGGGCTTCATGCTCTACCTAGCGATGTGAAAAGTGACGCAGAACGTAGAGAGGACGCTTACAATATGCTAGCAGAGCACGTGCGCGCAAATCTTGATTTGAAAAAAGTATACGAAATCATGAATATAGAGGTATCTGTATGACAAGAAAAGGACCGTTAGCTATTAGTTATGAGGCATTATGGCAGGAAGGTATGAAGGACTGGCATGGTCATATGCCTGAAAGAATGGTTAATGATCAGTTAGAGGAGCAATTTTGGGCGCAGTCAATTGCACGAAAGAAAACGGGACAGACAGATCCTTATGCTGCAAGAATTTTTCAAGAAATAAATAAAAGTATTGAGCCGGAGCACTCTGTATTGGAAATTGGTCCAGGCTGGGGCAATTATACGTTTCCTCTAGCTAATAATGTGCGACAGCTAACTTGTATAGATAGCTCCGAAAGCATCCTTAGTTATTTACAAAATTGCATGCAGGATAAGCAGCATGTGTCTTATATTCATGCAAAATGGGAAAGCCTTGCTGAAAATGAGGTAGAAGCTCATGATATCGTGATTGGAGTCAATTGTTTTTATCGTATGTATGAAATCAAATCAGCACTTTACCATATGAATCGTCTAGCAAAAAAGCGTGCTATTATTGGCATGACAACAGGGCCTATTCAACCCCATTATGAGGTTTTGTATGAAAAGTATGGTTATGATATTAAATTTCCACGCCGAGATTATATAGAATTTTTAAATTTGCTATATGAGATGGATATTTATGCAGAGTGCAAAATCATCCCATTAGAACGAGTGTATGAATATGAAAGCTATGAGCAGCTTGTAACAACACAAAGTAAAAAAATATTAAATGATACTTTTGATAGAGCACATGTTGAGAAGTCGCTCTTGCCGTTTATTGAGGAAAAGAACGGACGTTATTATTATCGTCATGATTTCCATGCTGCACTCGTATCATGGGAGCCAAAATAATATCAAAACCTTTGGAAAGCTAGTCACCAAAGGTTTTTCTTATTGTCAACGATAGGGTACAATAAAGCGATAGAAATAGAAATGAGGTGGCATATGTGCAACTACATTTTTTAGGGACAGGCGCAGGAATGCCTTCAAAGGAACGAAATACAAGTGCCCTGATGGTAAAGCTTTTAGATGAAGTGGGCGAAATGTGGCTTTTTGATTGTGGGGAGGCGACTCAACATCAAATATTGCATACATCGTTAAAGCCCCGAAAAGTAACGAAAATATTCATTACGCATCTACATGGTGACCATATTTTTGGATTACCTGGCTTTTTAAGCTCTCGTTCATTTCAAGGCGGGGATGAGCCATTAACAATTTTTGGCCCGCAAGGTCTACAGCAATGGGTCGAGCAAACCTTTGCCTTGTCAAAGACGCATTTAACATATCCATTACAATTTGTTGAAGTCCATGAAGGTGTAATTTATGAAGATGAACATTTTACCGTAAGCGCAAGTGAATTGCGACATGTAGTTCCATGCTTTGGGTACCGTATTGAGCAAAAGGATTTGCCTGGTGAATTATTAATGGAAAAAGCTCAAGCTCTTGGTGTTCCAAAAGGTCCTCTGCTAGGACAATTAAAAAGTGGGAAAGATATTGTACTAGAGGATGGCACCATTGTTCATGCGCAAGATGTTGTTGCTCCGCCGAAAAAAGGCTTTACGCTCACAATTTTAGGAGATACAAAATATTGCGAAGAGGCAATTTTATTAGCCAATGGCGCAGATATCGTTATTCATGAAGCGACTTTTGATGGCACTACGACAGATTTAGCAGCCAGCTACGGACACTCTACAAATCTCGAGGCTGCAAAGGTGGCACAACAAGCAGGAGCAAACTATTTACTCTTAAACCATTTAAGTGCCCGCTTCTTACCTCACGATTTACCACTATTATTAGCGGATGCACAGGAGATTTTCCCACAGACCTACCTAACATCCGATCAATCAGTGTTTACATGGCACAACAATGAATTATCTTAAAATAATAATTTTGATAAGTAAGAACCTTTTAGATGATTCGTCATTTAGAAGGTTCTTTTATTTAAATTAGTACTTTAAGACCGGTGAAATTAATTCGTTAATTATTTAGATTTTGTTTAAAAACGTCTTGTATATGTTAAGCTATTGTCTTTATTTCTCTTATAAAAGGTGTTTGTAATATAGTCTTTTTTATCTAAGTATTTTATCCTGATTTTAAAATGACAAAATTGTGACGAATTTTTTATTATTGAAAATTATTATATTAAATTCGAAAGAAAAGTAATGAAAAACCTAAAATTGATATTGTATGATGAAATGGAAATAATCGCATATTTTAGGGGGTATTGTTGAGATGGGGAAAACAATGAAATGGAAAATGTTGCTGGAAATCATGTGCATAGTCGTAATTATTATCGGTGCATTTTCTGTTTATATTTATCAAGCAACATATAAAAGTGTAAAGAATAACGGGGAGGCGCTCGCTAATTCCATTGTTATGGGGATGGAGGGTGCTATTCAATCAAGAGAAAAAGCGGAAGAAATAATGGAAAAGGAAATGATTGCTGAATCAGTAATGGCTTCTTATATTATCGATAAAGGCGCTACATATGAAGATTTGAAGGCGATTGCTGAACGTGGAGGCATTGATGAAATATGGAGTACGGATGATAAAGGAAATACCACCGTCACTTCTGTAGCACCGACAATTGATTTTAACTTCGGTTCTGATCCAGACGGACAAGCAGCAGAATATATGCAGCTAGTAGATGGACGTGCAAAAGAAATTGTACAGAAGGCGCAAATACGTGATGTAGACGATAAATTTTACAAGTTCGTTGGGGTAAGTAGTTGGAATCCAGCAACACCTCAAATTGTACAGGTTGCTCGACAAGGACAGCAGCTATTAGATTTAGAGACTAGTATCGGTAGTGAATATTACATTGATCAGCTTAACAAATCATTATCCTCAACGGTCCTTTATGCAGCTGTCGTGAATGACAAAGGCGAAGCAATAGCAGCCACAGCAGAAAGAAATCTAGCGAATATTGGGTTTTTACCAGCTAAATTTTCAACACAAAAAGCATCTGACTTTTCGGGACGTTATGATGGAACTCGTGTTACTCAATACGTAAAACCGTTATCAAATGGTACATATTTAGCTATCGTTGTTTCAAATGAAGTACTTTCACATATTTTGATAGGAACAATTATTGCTTCATTAATCGTTGTATGTGTCATTTTCATCATTACTGGATTTTCTATTTCTAAACAAGTCTCCCGAATTATAAGTGTACGCGATTCACTTGAGGAAATTAGTAAGGGCGAAGCGGATTTAACTAAGCGAATAAACGTAAACTCTAAGGATGAGATTGGTCAATTAGTAGTATCATTTAACGGAATGATGGAAAACTTTCAATTCATAATGCGTGAATTGAAGCAGGAAGCTAGCCAAATTCAGGAGGCAACATACATAATTCAAGAAAATGCTCATCATACACTTGATTCATCTGAAATCATTCAGAAAGAATCTAGTCAGGTTGCTCAAGCATCTTGTGCGCAACAGCAAAATACAGAAGACAGCGCACTTTCAATGGAAGAATTAGCACGCAGTATCCAACATATTTCAGAATCCATTGTTGAGATTTCTACCATTTCTCGCAATACAGAAGAAAATGCGAATAATGGCTTACAAATTATGAACAAGTTACAGAAGCAATTAGTAGAAGTTAATGAAAAGACAAATCTTTCAGTAGAAAGTACAAAGGAATTAGAAAAATTATCTGGCATGATTGGTGAGTTTACAAATGTCATTACTGGAATTTCAGAACAAACAAACTTATTGGCGCTAAATGCATCTATTGAAGCGGCACGAGCTGGTGAAGCGGGTAAAGGATTTGCCGTAGTGGCAGAGGAAGTTCGCAAATTGGCAGAGGATTCAAAACTAGCGGCTGAGCGTATTTCTCAAGTTGTGATGAATGTACAAAGGGAAACAGCTAACATTGTATCAGTCATTTATTCTACTGCTGATGTATTAAATGCTGGTCGAACTATTGTCCATGAAGCACAGCAATCTTTTGAAGGCATTAACAATGATGTCCAAGTAATAGCAGATCAAGTAGATTTAGTATCGAGTACGACAGAGGAAATCGCAGCCAGCACAGAGGAAGTCACGGCTACAATGGAAGATGTATCATTATTGGCAAAACAGACTTCAGCAAGTGTTGCCGATGTCGCGCAAAAGGCTAAAAATCAAGCAGTAAATATGAATGAAATGACATCAATTATTGATAGGTTAAATACAACAGCAGACAATTTACAACAATCAGCAGGCAAATATAAAGTCTAAAATAATAGATAGTGAAAACAGATATTTGGAATATTAAAGAAATATAATGCGGTTAATAGTAGATTTTCGTATAATTGAATAAAGGGGAGTGGTTTATATGAATCAGCAAAAAATGCCACCAGCACTATTACGTTTAATCGTTATTTTTCCAAATGTGCTGAGCTATTTATTACTATTTGGACTTATTGTTTTTGTTAAAACTAATTATGACACATTAAAAGCAACGGACAACTTGACGGTTTGGCTTATTTTTATCGTAGTGCTTGCACCAGCTGCTGCCTACACGACATTCAGCATTGTGAAGAAAATTCGTGCTGGCCATATGTAACTATATTAATACACGTGATTTCGTTAGACGATCTAATGGATACACGTGTTTTTTCTTTGGAGTCTTTATTTTCATATTGTTAAAGTTATTTCTGCTATCTGAAGTTTGGAAAAAGACTATGTGATAATTTTTTTAAATGTAAAAAATCTGTGTTTATTTAACTTCTTTCAGCAAATGTTTTGTGTACCGAAAGCGTAGCCGCAGGTACAAATGTTTTAACTTTAAAACGGTTTTACAGTATCTAACACAACTAAATGGAACCCTAGTAACTAGCCGATAATTCAGACCGAATAAGCGGAGCGTCGGTCTGAATTTGGCTCCCACCCCAAGTCATCCCGTCTTTTGCCTGGGGTTTTCAGCGGTATTTCCACGATGAAAACAGGCTGGTGACTAGGGCCTGCATCCATTTATAAAGGCGGTACCGGCCCTTGTTAAATACAATAGCAATGGGCGTTATTTGTACGCCGATTGTTATTGACTGTTTGGAATTATATTGATAGACGGTACCCTCACAGAAGGTGCAATAGTTCGCCTTTGTTTGCTTTTACTCAGGCTGTATTTTGAAAAGTTTTTATTTAGTAGAGTTTTCTTATAAGAGTTACTGTTGTTTCAAATTTGGGTGATAAACTTATGGTTAGAATTTGCTATAAAAATGCATTAATTAACGAAGGCTCATGATGAGCTGCTTAACAAGTGGTTCCCCTAAATTCTCCAATTTAGCGTCATCTAATTGTAAACCCCAAAAATAAATGACTCCCATAAAACTTTGTACAATTACTTGGAAAAAAGCTTTTGTAGAGTCAATGTTTTGGATGGAGTTATCTTTTTTTCCTTCTTCAATAATTTGTCGAAGAATTACATACAACTTACGATTTTCATTTGTAAAAAAAGTGTGCTCATTACTAATAATTGCTGCGGAGTAGATGACACGCATCAAATCTTTCCCTAATTCTTTCTCAATACAACGAAATACAGCAAGACAAAAGGCTTCCAAGCGTTCTATTGCTAAAGAATGGTGTTGTTTTAATTCCTCATAGATGTGTACATAATGTTCATCCATCTCCATAAAACGCATCATGAAAATACTTGATTTAGAAGGAAAATGTTGATAAAAAGACCCCTTAGATGTTTTACTCTCCTTGACAATTCGATCCACAGAAACATTATCGTATCCCAGACTTTTAAATAAATCGAGTGCTACATTCATAATATGGAGTTGAGTTTTAATCCCTTTTGTTGTTTTTTTTTCTAAATTAGCCATACTTTCTCCTTTATTCAAAAAATTCTAAAAACATTTTGACTTTGATGGTAATGTCATTATATCATTAGACCACAGTCTAATCTATGGAGGTGTTTATAAATGGAAAAATTAAGAAGTTCCGAGGGTTTAGAATCATTATTTAAGGATAATATGCGTTTATTAGTCGGAGGATTTGGCATTTCAGGAACGCCGTTAACATTATTAGATGCTGTAGCAAAGTTTGAGGCAGGAAATTATGAGATTGTCAGTAATAACCTAGGTGATGAAGGTAAAGGGCTTCATAAGGTGTTCGAGGCAGGTAAAATTGCTAAAGCGATTGGTTCTTTTTTTACAATTAACAAAGAAGCTGTTATGGCTTGGTCAATTGGAAAGTTGGAGATTAATTTAATGCCACAAGGAACGTTAGCAGAAGCAATTCGTTGCGGTGGTGCTGGAATAGGTGGTTTTTATACACCAACAGCTGTTGGGACACGATTAGCTGAAGGCAAAGAAGTTCGCGAAATTGATGGGGTTCGTTATTTATTTGAGAAGGCAATTAAAGGGGATATAGCACTTATTAAAGCATCGAAAGCCGATAAAGCAGGAAATTTAGTGTATCACACGACTGCAAGGAATTTTAATCCTCTAATGGCTACTGCTGCAGAGGTAGTTATTGCTGAAGTAGATGAGATTGTTGAAATTGGAGAGCTATATCCTGAAGAAATTGTGACACCACACATCTTTGTAGATTTCGTAGTTGAAAGTAAGTACATCAAACAGGGAGGTACTTATGTTGAAATTAAATAGTCGAGAAATAATCGCAAAGCGTATTGCACTTGATCTAAAAAATGGGGACGTAGTGAATTTAGGGGTAGGAATTCCAACACTTGTTTCTAAATATATTGAAGATAAAAAAGTATATTTACAAACTGAAAATGGGCTACTAGGCATGGGGCCATCAGCACTCAAGGATGAAATAGATATAGATTTAATTGATGCCGGGAAAGATCCCATAACAATTACACCAGAAGCGTCATTTTTTGACAGCGCTTTCTCATTTGCAATGATTAGAGGAAAACACATCGACGTAGCTGTTTTAGGAACACTTGAGGTAGACCGTTATGGTGAGATCGCAAACTGGTCTGTACCGAATCAACCAATTTTAGGTGTTGGAGGTGCAATGGATTTAGTCGCTGGAGCAAAGAAAGTAATTGTGGCTAGTACTCTTTTTAAAAAAGATGGATCTCCTAAGTTAGTAGAATCGTTAACACTTGATTCAAGTGGTGAACGACGTGTTAATCAATTTGTAACGGAGTATGCAAATTTTATCTTCCAAGATGGTGAGATTTTCATAGATGATATTTATGGGGATTTGACATTTGAAGAATTAAAAAGGCGAATTGGTTTACCGTTGAGACAAAAATAAACAACTAATGGGAGGGAAAAGTGGATGTGGAGTTTAATTACGATTGTGATTTCATTAATTCTTTTAATCGTATTAGCCTTAAGGGGATTTAGTATTATCATCATCGCTCCTGCTGTAAGTTTATTTGTAATGGTAACGAATGGATTTCCAATTTTAGAAACGTTCCAAGATACGTACATGACAGGATTTATAGGTTATGTTCAGAAATATTTTCTGATATTTTTATTTGCATCTATGTTTGGAAAGTTAATGGATGATAGTGGTGCAGCTCGCCAAATTGCTAATCTTTTACTGAGAATTATCGGTAAAAATAGCAAATACAAAGTGTTAGTGGCAATAATGATCATTTGTGCGTTTTTAACGTATGGTGGTATCAGCTTATTCGTAGTAATTTTTGCAGTATTACCAATCGCAAAACCATTATTCAAAGAGCTAGATATTCCGTGGCATCTATTCATGGCACCGTTCTTTACAGGGATTGGGACATTCACGATGACAATGTTGCCAGGGACACCTTCTGTACAAAACATTATCCCGACAAAGTACCTTGGGACAACAGTTACAGCAGCACCTTTACTAGGTATTATCGCAGCAGTATTCGTCATTGCGATTAACCTATGGTATATGAAGTTCGCGTTAAAACGTTCAGAACAACGTAAGGAAACTTATGCAAATATGACAAACCCAGATAAAGATGGTCAAGAAGGAATAAAGGATATCTACGAGGGTCGTGCATTACCAAATATTGTTGTAAGTTTAATTCCACCAATTGCTTTACTAGTGACACTGAATGTTTTCAAAATTGACATTATCTATACATTAATGGGTGTTGTAGTATTAGCGACGATATTATTCTGGAATTATATTGAAATAAAGAAGGATACACTTAATGAAGGTGCAGTATCAGCCGTACTACCAATTGTTAATACGAGTGCTGACGTTGGTTATGGCTCTGTCATTGCGATTACAACAGGTTTCAGTCTTTTCAATGAAGCCATGACGCAAATTCCAGGTAGTCCAATGATTTCGCTTTTCTTAGCAACAACGGCACTTGCAGGAATCACTGGGTCTTCAAGTGGTGGTTTAGGAATTGCGATGGAAGCGCTATCATCTACTTATCTAAATCTAGGATTAAATCCAGATGCCATGCATAGGGTAATGGCAGTTGCCTCGGGGGGGCTTGATTCACTGCCGCATAATGGTGCTGTAATTACGATATTAGTTGCTTCAAAGTTAACACATAAAGACGCTTACAAACATATCTTCGTTGTTTCGGTTATTGCACCTTTAATTGCAAGTATTCCAATGTTGATTGCAACGGTTTTATTATATTAATGCCTAAGGGGGAAGGAAGATGATTCAAAAGGTTGGAGTTATTGGAGCTGGAACAATGGGATTTGGGATAGCATTTCAATTTATCACGAATGGAATGCCTGTTGTTTTACAAGATGTTAAGGAGGAATCTTTGCAATTAGCAAGTGAAAAATTAAAAACTTATCTAAAAGTGTTTCGTGAGGAAGGGCTATTGTTTGGCGATTCAGATGAGACGATTACAAATCGGTTAAGCTTTACTACAAAAATCGAAGGTGTTGCTGGATGTGATTTGGTAATTGAATCTGCAACAGAAAACCTTGAACTCAAACAGGAAATTTTCAGGCAACTGGATGGAATTTGCGGGGGAAATGTAATTTTAACATCTAATACTTCAAGTTTAAAACTTTCAGAAATCATTCGTAATGTAGAAAAACATAAGGATAAAGTGATGTTAACACATTTTTTTAATCCTGCGCATATTGTTCCACTTGTAGAGCTTCTAAAAGGTCCTGATACGAAGCAAGAGACGTACGATGAAGTTGATGCATTTTTGAAAAAAATGGGGAAGGTTACAATTGAAGTTCGACGAGAGGTGCCAGGTCTTGTAGCCAATCGTATCCAAGTAGCATTAGCACGTGAAGCATTGTCATTGTTAGAAGATGGTGTTGTCTCAGAGCAAGATTTAGAAAGTGCTATCTTTGCAGGACCTGGATTCCGATTTTCGTCAAGTGGTTTACTGAAAATTATTGATTTTGGTGGGTTAGATATTTGGGATATTGTATTAGGACAATTACAACCAGAGATTGAAACTAATGTGCGTTCATTTAGCGTAATTAAAGATAAAATCGATCAAGGTAATCTAGGTGTCAAATCTTCGAAAGGTTTCTTTGAATATCCAGGGCAAGGCTTAGATGAATACGTAATTGAGCGTGATCGCTCGCTAATTCAGCAACTAAAAACATTCGATAAAATACAAAAGGAGATTGAGCATGCGTAATATTTTGGTGACAGGTGCAGGAGGCGGTTTAGGGTCAGCGATGGTGAAAAAGTTTGTTGAGGAAGGGGATTATGTATTTGCTGCAGATTTAAAGTTAGAAGCAGCTCAGTCAGTGGCAGATTTATATCCAGGAAAGGTCGAGGCAATTGAGTTAGATGTTTCGAATGCAGTTTCTGTCCAACATGTAATTGATATCATTTGCAGAAAGCATGAACTGCATGTTCTTGTGAATAATGCAGGTATACAATATCGTGCTAAAATTGAAGATTTTCCAGAAGATAAGTGGGACTTGCTTCAAAATGTCATGTTAAAAGGACCATTCTTAATGACTAAGTATGTGTTCCCTTATATGAAAAAGCAACAACATGGGCGTATCGTTAATATTTCATCGGTTCATGGTGAAATGGCTACACCTGAAAAAGTTGCATATGTCGCAGCGAAGCATGGTGTCATTGGTTTGACACGTGTAGCAGCACTTGAAGGTGCAATGCATGGAATTACTGTGAATGCTGTTTTACCTGGTCCTGTGAAAACACCATTACTTATAAAACAATTAAAAGATCTTGAAGAAAGTAGAGGCATGTCGGAAATTGAGGCATTAAATGAAATTGTATATCCAAAGCAAGCGATGCAACGTTTTATTACAGCAGAAGAAATTGCAGATAGTGTATTCTTCATTTCTTCGAAGCAAGCAACGGGGATAACGGGCGAAGCATTAAATGTTTCAGGTGGTATGTAAAAAGGGGGATTGACTATGTCTGTATATATTGTAAATGGTAGTAGAACAGCATTTGGTAATTTTGGAGGTGCATTTGCTAACACAACAGATATTGATCTTGGCGTTGCTGTTGTAAAAGAAGCCTTGCAGCGTTCAGGGGTGAAAGCAACACAGATTGATGAGATTGTATTCGGGAATATTATCCATACTACGAATTCCTCAGCATATTTAGCTCGACATATTGGATTAAAAAGTGGATTACTGGAGGAAAGTACAGCACTTACAGTGAACCGATTATGTGGTTCGGGCTTACAAGCGATTATCTCTGCCGCGCAGGAAATTGAACTTGGGAATGGTCAAGCATCAGTTGCTGGTGGGACCGAAAACATGAGCCAAGCACCTCATGTATTACGTGGTACACGCTTTGGTTCGCCCAATAAAGCACCAATCGTAGAAGATATGTTATGGGCAACTTTATACGATGAAGTTGCAGGTTGCGGTATGGGGCTGACGGCTGAAAACTTAGCCGAGAAATATGGGATTTCACGTGAAGAACAGGATGAATTCTCCTATAATTCACATCAGCGTGCAGCTGAGGCTATGCGTTCGGGTCGTTTGGCCGAAGAGATTGTACCTGTATCGGTGAAAACACGTAAAGGCACAGTTGAAGTTAGTTTAGATGAGCACATTCGCAAAGAGATTACGATGGAAGACTTTGCAAAACTAAAGCCGGCATTTAAAGAAGATGGAACTGTATCAGCAGGAAATGCGAGTGGTATTAATGATGGCGCCGCAGCAGTTGTACTTGTATCAGAAGATTTTTTAAAGGAGCATCGGTTAAATCCATTAGCTAAGATTGTCACTTCAGCAACGGCAGGTGTAAACCCGACTATTATGGGAATTGGTCCTGCCCCAGCAATTCGTAAAGTTTTGAGAAAAGCTAATTTAACATTAGATGATATTGGTTTATTTGAACTCAATGAAGCATTCGCAGCACAGGCTTTAGCAGTTTTAAAGGAATTAGATATTGATCAAGAAAAAGTAAATGTCAATGGAGGGGCAGTGGCATTTGGACATCCAGTTGGTGCAAGTGGTGCGCGTATTACTTATTCACTTGCATTGGAGATGCAAAAACGAGGTATCAAATACGGTATAGCGAGCTTATGTATCGGTGGTGGACAAGGAATTGCTATTTTATTAGAGAATCCAACATTGTAGTACCCTTAGGGAAATACGGATTTAAAATTCTTAGAGACTTCGATTATAAAAAATCATTGTCATATATAAATAGGGGTTCTAAAAACTTTTTAAAAGTTATCAGCAGAAGGTCAGTGTTATTTATACTATTTCAAAAAAAGCGTATTCAATTACAATTTGAATACGCTTTTAACTTGAAAGAAAACAACAATACAGTTAGCAAGAGCAAGAGCCTATACATTAGTACTCTACGGCTTCTTGATTACGATTCACTTGGCGCACATCTAGTTTATATTCAATCATTTGGATAATTTCCATGATACGCGACTTCATTCGAAATACACCAACTAGAGGTGCAATACCAATTTACTGAGGACTTTTTCGGAGACCTTTTTATAAGAAAAAGTATTAGATGAAACGAAGTGAAGGCGTTGAATAGTTGTGGAAATGTGCTCGATTTGCTTAATGAAAACCTATTATTGATCCAATCTACAACTTATGTAGGGTGTATTGTTGAATTTAATGCGGATAAAATAATTCCAGATAGAGAAACTAAAAATAAATATGAGTTTTTTTATCATAAATTTGAAAAGCGGGGTGTTTTCGTGGATCCAACGAATTGCGATTTTTCACCAATGAAACAAACATTAAAGGAAGAGCTTCAGCAGGTGATTAATTCATTACAACAAAGTGTAGAAGCGATGGATACTGATACAAACTGTCTTCTTGGGGATTTTGAAAAAATTAAAGAGAAGTTTGTCACGATTGAAATGAAAGCTGCAACGTTTTATTTAAATTGCTATCTTTCCCCGTTTACTGAAAAATATCCTGAGCTTTCGCATAGTGTACAAAATATGTCTGCAAGAAAACACGGTGGATTAATTGTGATTGAACGAAAGGATTCTTTAATGTCTCTTATTCAGCCTGGTATTCATCTTGGGGCAGAAGTAACACATTCCTTATTAGAAACTATTTTTTTTCCTGGAAATCCGCTTCATGATGGAGCAGTTTTAGTAAGCAAAAATTTAATTCAGTCAGCAGCCAATGTACTGCCGCTTTCAGAGAGATATGTTGGAGAAAAGAAATTAGGCACAAGACATAGAGCAGCTTTAGGGCTCAGTGAAGTAAGTGACGCACTCGTCATAGTGGTGTCTGAAGAAACAGGGAGAATTTCGTTTGCCTTTCAAGGAAACTTATATCCTATTACTACGCATGGCATTATATAGTGTGATCTTCACACTGGAAAATATCTCGAATTCAAGATATTTTTCTTGCATGTTTATTACTTGCGTAGTAAAGTGATATTTGAAAGGAGGATGAAGCGATGAGAAAACACACACTTGGATCACTGACATGGATTCGGATGATGCGCTTTACAAATCAAAGTAACCAGCTATCCAATGAATTTTTAAAACGCTTTGACTTAACGACTGCACAATTTGATGTCCTTATACAAATAAAGACTTATGCACCGTTAACGCAATCACAATTAGCAGAGAAAGTGACAGTCACGCAAGGTGGTATGTCTCGAATGCTTGCTCGACTTGAAAAAGAGGGACTAATTGAGCGAAAGCAAAATTGGAAGACGAAAACAATCTCGCTCACAGCTAAAGGCGAGCAGATGATTGATGCGGCGACGCCAAGTCAGCTTCACTTTCAATCCTCATTTTTTGAAGAAGTATTAACAGAAGAAGAAATGAAATCTTTATATACACTTATGTCAAAAATAGAAAAACATAGTCGTGAAAAAAAATTACCACCAGCGTGATTTTTTTACACTATCACTTGCTTAGTCAAGTGAAAACAAGGAGGAAATATATATGAACAAACTAAGCGGACACCATCATATATCCATGCTAACGAAAAACGGCAAACATAATAATGATTTTTATACAAAGATTCTTGGATTACGTCGTGTGAAAAAAACAGTCAATCAAGATTCACCATCCATGTATCATCTATTTTATGGAGATTTAACAGGGGCGGCAGGTACAGAATTAACATTTTTTGAAATGCCCGTAGCAGGAAGAACCGTTCGAGGCACAAATGCCATTACACGTATTGGCTTACTAGTGCCAAGCTATGACAGTCTGCAATATTGGAAAAATCGTTTTCAACAGCTAGACGTTGAACATAGTGAAATTTCCACATATGCAGGTAAAGATGCATTGTTTTTTGAGGATCATGAAGGGTTACGAATGGTGCTTTTAAACTACCATGGTCACGAAAAACCGGCTCATTGGCAACCATGGGACGGCTCCGAAATTCCTGCAGAACATCGCATTTTAGGAATGGGTACAGTTGAAATTACAGTTCGTTACTTGCAACGCACAGTGAATTTATTAAAAGGGCTCTTTAATTACACAGTTGTTGCAGAAGGTGAGAAAGAAGCAGTTTTACAATCTATACCTGGTGAAGTACTTGGAGAAATCGTCGTTAAAGAATTAGAAGGACCGAGTGAAAAACCTGGGAGAGGTAGTATTCATCATCTTGCGCTACGTGTCGCAAACGTCGAGGAATTGCAGGAATGGGATACCAAAATTAAGGAACGGGGCTTAGATAGTACTGGGGTAGTGGATCGTTATTACTTCCAAAGTCTTTATTTTAGAGATCGTAATGGAATTTTATTTGAAATGGCAACAGATGGCCCAGGGTTTACAGTTGATGCGGCAGTAGAAGATCTTGGTAAAGAGCTTGATCTTCCTCCATTTTTAGAAGAAAAACGTGCTGAAATTGAGGCCATTCTAGAGCCACTAGATTAAGGGGAGAGCGTAAACATGGAAAAATATCGTATTGACCAATCAAAAGGCATTGAATTTGGCTTGTATTCATTAGGTGATCATATTCCAAATCCTTTAACAGGTGAACGTATCCCAGCTCAGCAACGCATTCAGGAGCTTATTGAAGTAAGTCAGCTAGCAGAGCAAGCAGGCATTGATGTATTTGGCGTAGGTGAAAGTCATCAATCGTACTTTACAACACAGGCACACACGGTTGTATTAGGAGCGATCGCTCAAGCTACATCGACAATCAAATTAACAAGCTCGGCAACAGTACTGAGTGTTTCTGATCCAGTACGTGTATATGAAGATTTTGCGACGATTGATTTAATTTCAGATGGACGTGCAGAAATCGTTGCAGGGCGTGGGTCTCGTGTTGGCGCCTATCATTTACTTGGCGTTGATTTACAGGATTATGAAGAGATTTTTGAGGAAAAATTAGAGCTGCTGAAAAAAATTAATGAAGAGGAGCTTATCACTTGGGAAGGACAATACCGTGCACCGCTTCATAATGCGCAAATTTTGCCACAACCTAAAAATGGCGCGTTGCCAATTTGGCGGGCTGTCGGCGGACCACCTGCTAGTGCCATTAAAGCAGGCTATATGGGCATCCCAATGATGTTGACGACATTAGGCGGACCAGCTGTTAATTTTAAAGCTTCAGTGGATGCCTATAGAGAAGCGGCAGAGCGAAGTGGCTTTGATCCGAAAGAGTTACCGATTGCTACAACAAGCCTTTTCTATGTTGCTGATACGACGAAAGAAGCACTACAAGGGATGTATCCACATATAAATGGTGGTTTCCAAGCAATTCGTGGCGGCGGTTATCCAAAGCAACAGTTCGCACAAGCGCCAGATACACGTGATGCCTTAATGATCGGAAGTAAGGAACAAATTATTGAAAAGCTACTGTATCAATACGAGCTATTTGGCATGCAACGATTTATGGCACAAATTGATTTTGGCGGTGTGCCATTTGAAAAATTAATGAAAAATATTGAAATTATCGGGAACGATATTTTACCTGCCATAAAAAAATATACAGCGAAATAGGGGGGATAGTATGAAAATTGTTGCACTAGCTGGTTCCATTGTCGGTTCAAAAACAAAAACAGCTATTCGTAAAGTGGTTGAAATTTTACAAGAAAAATATCCAGAGCATGAAGTAACGTTACTTGATCTTGCCGAATACAACATGCAATTCAGTGATGGACGAAATTATTTTGAATATGATGGGGATACAAAATATGTGACCGAAACAATTATGTCTGCAGATGCAATTGTCATTGGAACACCAACATTTCAGGCTTCGATTCCGGCAACGTTGAAAAATATTTTTGACTTACTACCAGTCAATGCTTTTCGTGATAAAGTGGTAAGTATAGTTGTCACAGCAGGCACATCTAAACACTATCTAATGATTGAGCAGCAGTTAAAGCCAATTCTTGCTTATATGAAAGCTCATATCGTTCCAACGTATGTATTTATAGAAGAAAAGGATTTTTTACGCAAGGAAATTGTGAATGATGACGTCCTGTTTCGCCTAGAGCGTTTAGCTGAAGATACTGTGATGGTAGCTGATGCGTTTACAGCAATCCGTGCGAAAAAAGATGCGGAATATGATTTTTAGAGATTACGAATTTAATAAAGTTTAGACGCTACATGAGAGGAAATCTTATGTAGCGTTTTTCCGTGCTTATTATTTTGGGTTGGACCACTTGAACCATCTCGCATGACCATCAGGGCGTTCCATTATACGTATAGATTCTATTTCTCCTTGATCAATAAAATCTTGATGCAGTTGTGAATCAAATAAATTGTTATAACAATGATAGAGCGGTCGTTCCTTGCTTACCTCTTTTAATTGTTCGATTAATTCAAGGCGTAATTCCATTGGGATTTGATTGGCCACATGAGTATGATAGACAACTAACATTGCATCTGGATTAATATCACTACTAATCTCCTTTATAAGTTTAATCGCATCTCCTTTAATCAGCTGTAAATTGAGCTCTTTTAAAATAGGGAGTGCTTGATTTAATAAAAGTCTTCGTTCTTGATGCTCTGGCCAAATTAACGCTTGGAGCCATCGAAGTTCTTCTTCATCATGGATATCAATAGGATTTAAATCGATGCCAATCCTTTGACAAACTACAGGAGGGTTCGTTATAGAGGCTGGCAGTGATTCTCCACGATTTTCTGAAGACAAAACGAAAGATCTATCAGAATTCGTTATGTGAAGCTGTTCATTATAACAGTAATTGTATCGATCCATGCCGAGCTGAAGTCCTGCACTTGCACCGATTTCTATGAAGGCTAATGGTTTTTGATGACGTTCATAGATTTCTGTCATCATCGGATAAAGGTATGAACAACGGCGAATTTCATTAGTTTGGACAAGTTTTTCTTGAAATAAAGCCTTTAATTCGTCTGAATGTGACAAAACGAATGCTTTAAAAACAGGATACACTTCATTGAATGGTTTTGGCGTTGTCGTGAAGGATGGATAAAAATGAACTAACTCGTCTTTTGATGATGACAGTAAATATTGAACCCCAGCTAATAATAAATTAGGTACAGGTTGTCCTTGAGGTATGGCATCTGCAATCTGTAATAGCTCATCATCCTCTGCAATTTTATACGCTAAGTGTTCATAAAGTGGACTTGAGTTTTCACATTCATTTTTTGCAAAAGTACGGAATTGTTTACTTAATTTAGCTAACATACGATTCTCCCCTTTGTAAAAAATTAATTTATCTAATTTAGAGTTTATTATTATCGGATAATTTAGTAAATTAAATATAGTTAATGAAGTTGATTAGAAATATTAATTAAAGAGGTGCGGTTTTGGATTATAAATGGATACAGTCTTTTATAGTAGCAGCTAAATATTGTAATTTTCGAGTGGCCGCAGAAGAATTACATTTATCGCAGCCAAGTATAACAGTCCATATTCATCAGTTAGAACGATCTTTGAATGTAAAATTATTCAAACGTGAGAAAAATCGTGTGCAATTAACGGAGGCAGGAAGGCTCTTTCTAATAGAAGCTCAGCAAATCATCTATCAATGGGAAAAAAGTATTGAACGTTTTCAGTTAGCAACGAAAGGAATTAAAGAAAAGCTAGTTATTGCCATGACCCCTTTAATGGTGGAAACAATATTGCCTCATGTTATTTATCAGTTTATCAATGAAAATCCTTCTATCGAAATATCTATTCTAGTGGAGGAATCAGCAAAAATTGAAGATTTAATCCATAATGACAAGGCACATATTGGTATTTCTTTATTGCCAACTCATTATCGACATTGGCGCCAGGAGCTTGTTGTAGAGAGTCCTTTAGAATTGGTTATTCCACTGGATGCTTGTGATGATGAGACAGGGGCTTATATTGATTATGAGGAATTATTTCAAACCTACACGTTATTTACGCACCATCATCCGACTATTTGGGGGGATTTATTACATAAAATACAAGAAAAATATGTAGTTACCAAGCAAGTTTCCATATCTCAATCTTATGTCGTAAAGCGCTTAATAAAAGATGGGCTCGGTATATCATTTTTGCCACGGATGATTGTTAGAAGAGAGCGTATGGAAGGGCGGTTTAACATCGTTCCTTTCGATGAAATAGATTTACCTAGCGTTCCTGTTTATCTTTTTTATAAGGATTCTGTACAAGTTCCAGAAGAATTATTAAGTTTATTTCAAACGAGGGATTATTTGTGAGATTTTTATAAATGTAATTAAGTTTTATATAGTATGAGAGATATATTTTAAAAAGGGGTGATTGTATTGAGAATTTTAATGGTCGAGGATCATGAAGATGTAAATGCAAGGTTAAAGGAATTGTTTGAGCAAGCAGGTTTAGCATAGATACTGGGTAATAGGGGTATAAATTCTTGAGAAATAAAAGCGATGTGTTATAATAGGGGTAAGAAAAAGACCGTATGGTGCTGTAACACCATGCGGTCAAGTAACAAAACAAACGCTTTTAGAGCGATTGGCAAGAGCGAAAGTAAAAGCACTTTAACCCTGCTTAGGTTTGAAGGGTGCTTTTACTTTTTTTGTGAAAAAGTATATGACAATGCAAGGATAGCTATAATTAAAGTACCGAGACCAATAGCTATGTTTAATGCTTCATATGTTGTCATAAGCAATCCCTCCTTTCTCTCCTAGAACTAAATAGCAAAATTTGAATTAGGAGTAGTAGAGAAGATCGCCAATCACCCTTAAATACCTTTATTTTGTTACTCTTTAATTATACCATTTCTTCTATCATTATCATAACTTTGCTATCTCTAACTAGATTCTAATTCCTCTAACTGATTAGTTATTCTCTTCTTCGATTTTTTAAACTTTATCACTCAATAACTCAATTGATATGAGGCACTTGGTAGCCTTGAAAAACATACATATGTGCTTGCACGACACCACCTGTAGAAATATCCACTAAATCGATACCCTGTGATTTCATCCAACGACTGAATTTGTAATAATGGTAGCCAAGAAGCTTATTGCATTTTGGCTAGAACAATACATAAAACGTTTACAGCGAAAACAAAATGTAATAACTTTTGTGGAAATATAAAACTATTTATGGTAATTATAGTATATGAAGTGAGGATTACGATAATGGCGATTTAATAACTTTACGTATACCTAAAACATTTTGGATTGGACTTGCATTAGGAGAAAAGGAAATCTTATTTGATGAGAATTTTAACTGCCTCCGGTTACGGAATTTGTTTATTTTCATTAGACGTATTAGAAGATTTTAAAATAAAGAAAAAGTTAGGTCAAAAAAGCTTTTAAAAAATTTTCAGGATATTCATATTCAATATTTATCTTCAAAATGAATTTGAAGGTTTTAATGATCATGCGAAGATGAAAAATATAACTTTAGTGTTGCGAATATAGTTTAAATCATAGGTTAGTTATGATTCTAAGATACTGATAACAAATATACTAAAAGTTTAAAGAATAATCCGACTGGCAAAAAAGATAAGAAAGGTTGATGGAATGTTAAAAAGGTTTAGTTGGAAGAAAAACGACATTCATTCAATTCAATTAAAAGATAATTTATATATCATTGCTCAATTATTGGAAAGTCCATATGTTTCATTTTTTAATATCTCGAGTGAAAGTAATAATTTTAACGAGAAGCCATTTGACTTAAATGTTTTAAAACCTTTTGGGGTATGTATGGTTTTAAACGCGTTTTTTAAAAAGTGTTCTGTCGGAAAGGTGAAAAATGTAAAACCTAACTTGAATATCCCTCTACCAGAGATTTTTATTAGTAGTGACAGAGGACAGTGGGGAAAGCGATCGGAATTTAGTGATGATGAACTTATATATAATTTGGTAAGAATTGATCCCACAGTCGGTGATAAGGGTCTTATGGGTAATGAAATTATCCAATATAATATCGATAGAAATGACCTGGAAATTTTAGATAACTATGAAATTGTTGGATACAACACTGGTTATGAATTTGTACGTCGCTTAATTTTATCTTTTGAGAATAGCCGTTGGATCGATCCATTAAAAGAACAGCGATTGCTTGGTAAAGATAACTATCCGTTAAAAACAGTAGAAGAAATGTGGCGCTCTGGGGTCCCAAAGTATGAATAAGTGGAAATTTTTCTAAAAAAAATTAGCTTAGATTTTATTTTTTATATCAAAGGAGGAAACATTGTGAAAAAACTTGATTCTGAATTCAAATATTTAGTAGATATGTACGAGAATACTTTTTTTCCAACATTTTTAGTGGATAAACTTAAATTGCATATTGTGAAAGTAGTTCATTTTATTGAGGAGAGCACTCATACAGTGGAAGAGATTCAGGAAAAGTTAGACGAAATGACTATAGCTATCAATGAGCTACAAAATGAGTTTTATGAAAATGGCAGTGAAATAGAAACGTTTGCACGGGATTCAATCGGATTAACAGTAGAAGAAATTTTACAATATTTTGAGATTGATATCGATATTGAAGAAGCTCTTAGAGAACGAGATTGGTGAAAATTTGTATGTGATTCTATCTTCCTTGTTGATTCACTGTGTTAAGAAAAGTACGTTTGTCGATATCTGATAAGGCTCCACCTGGTTATCCTATTGTGAGAGAGAAAGCTCTTGATAAATATTATTTTTGTTGTATGAATGTTCTAAATTAGAATAGCGCTCTTTGAAACTCTGGCTTGGTTTGAAATGGTATTAATGTACTTGGCAACGTTCGCTGGCTTTGAATCGGGTGATAGTCAAGCAGGACAATTGTATATTTATGCTGTATTCAGTAAAAAGCTTCTTCTTTACGATTCGCTTTAATACGAAAACATACTGACAGACTGTGTTAATGCAGCACGGTCGTCTTTGAGAAGGATGTGAGAGAACACGATGAACTGGGAGAGGTATTTGCTTGACGACAAAGCTCCTGTTTCCGATTATGCTCATTTGGGCTTGATAGAGGGGGCTCGGAGAACGGAGAACTTTGATCTTGCAACATTGGAAGAAGATACTCGGATTGTTGCATTATCGACACCTCTGAAGAAATCCAAGAAGAAATATGTGAATTATGAATCGTTGGTCGGTAATCAAATGATAGAAGGTATTTACCTCACTGATCTAGATGAAGAGCGATTACAAATATTTTCTACATTGCCAAATCTAAAGTACTTGCATATTTCCTCTGGAAAAATGGGTAACATTCCCAATTTGTCATGTTTACATAGCTTAGAAGTGTTGATTCTGGCAAATTTGTCCCAAGTAAAAGATTTGAACTTTCTAATAGGGTTACAGAACCTGCAAACATTATATATCTTTGGTATGAATCACTTGTACGATTTAACGGCGCTTGCCACTTTATCGAATTTAAAGGAATTAAGTCTTAATCATGGACGAATGAGCGGGACTGGAAAGCCAGTTAAAAGCTTTGAGCCTGTTGGAAAATTGATAAAATTGGAATATTTATCCTTAATTCTGGTATTAGAGAATAAGAGCCGAGATATTACGCCTATTCTAAAATTGGAAAATATAAGAAAACTTCATCTGTTGCCACGATACACGAAGGGAATGGCGGAAACAATTACAACCATTTTTCCCAATTTGCTAAACAAACAAAACTTTGGAAGGGGCTAGAAAAGCGATGATGTACATTGAACGATGGTGGGGAGAATATATTGGCGGAACCGATGATACATGCACTTTAATCGCCTATTTCGTTAACAGAGAATTTGAGTTGGATATTCCAACAGAAATAAACGTTAAAAATATTTTTCAAGACTTTCAACTGAATAATGCTCGGGAAATAAAAGACTTACGCCATACGAAAGACATTTATTTTATTAGAGAAAAAGGTTTTTTTCAAGATATAGGCTGTGTGATCAATTTGATGATGGATATTACGGCTATTATTCTGGAATGTCAAAAAAACGGTAAGGTTCATCTAACGGATTTAGCTGGCGGCATCATGGACAAAAATGCTGTTATTTCATTAAAAGTGGAAAAAGAAGAACTGGCTTTGTTGAGGGGAATATTGGACGACTTTATTCATCACCCTTTAAGTTATGATTTGGCGGAGTTTTGCCCAGAAGATGATATGAGAGAAATTGCAAAGCAATGCAAGGAGATTATTACAGAACTAAACATGTAAAATCACAAATAAGAATTCCTCGAGAGGTGTCACTATGAGTATTGGATTGAATGAGATATGGGATGGAAAAATCCCTGCAGATGAAATGAATTTAGCGGAATTGTCCGATAAAATATGGGAGATTGGCGAACTGGATGCCATCCAAGAGAAGGTGTCGCCAGAGTTATTTCAACTTCACATCGCCATCAATATGATCGGTAACTGGCAGTGTGATGGTTGGGACGGTATCATCGCGTATCAGCCGCATCTCGTGCCGTATATTTCCGAGGTTTTGGCGAAATTTGGCTTGCAGCATTTGCAGCATGCTTTTGACGAAGTTATTGCGATTTTCCCAGATTTCATTACATTTGAGGATGATTCACTTTATTGTGACATGATCAACTTCCTGCATAATATGCGACTTAAGGTAAGTGACGAACGTTTGAACACATATACGCAAGAAGAGCGTCAAGCCATGGTGACGCAATATCAGGAAAAGCTCAATCAATTGGATAAAATGACGGGACCTCTATGGGGATATGGTAGCCCTATGGACGGTTGGGCCATCATCTTTGAATATATACAAAAAATAGAAAAATCTATATAAAAAGTGCTTCGGAGAAACAGCTGCAATAGAAAATATAGTAGACATATTGAGAGCCATTTTTGTGGGAACTAAATTAGAGAAGCGATTTAGGCTTTTGTTTTCACCAAATTGAATCAAGTGTAAAAATATACTGAATCTCTACAAAGAAATCTAAGTAAGAAAATACCTCTGAAAAAATAAAAACTAAAACACCAAGTGATAGAATATCTTAAATGAAGGGAATGTCGTTTTAATATGGGAAATACATTTGCGATTTTTGAAAAAGAAAGTATATTCTGTCCTACTTACTTAGAGGGGATAATGCATACAGAATTTTTTGAAAAAGATCCATTTGAAGCAAGAGATTCTGATGCTGGGGAATGGAGAACCACAAGAAATATTATGACAGAGTTGCCTGAAGAATTATGGTTTATTACAAAGGATATAAAATATGCGTTTGATTTGAGGTGGGATAGTCAAGGTTTTTTCATCTCTACAGAATTTCTAAATCTATTATTAAAATTTGAAATCAATAATTTTCAATACACTAAATTGCATGTGGTGAACAGGAATAAAGAAAGTATATCTTCAAAGGAATATTTTTATGTGCGATTTTATAATAGGTTAGAAGATGTAATAGATATGGAAAAATCAAATATTGAATTTTATAAGAAAGATGGACATATAAAAAAAATATGGGATTTACAACTGAAAAAATCAAATATTCTCCCAGATGTTTTTATACTAAATAATACGAAGCTTTTAAGTATATTAATTTGTTCAGAAGAATTTAAAAAAGAAGCTGAAAAACTTAAATTGAAGGGTATTACCTTTGTCCCTTCAAATGAAGCTGGTGTGTATAAACCTTAGAGTTAGTGAAAGAGCTACGTGCCGCAGCAAGTACAAAGAATACATATCTATTGAGTCAATATGATCGAATCGCCGCCGATGCGGCCTTATTAAAATGAAAAACAGCTTGATGCACAAGCTGTTTTTTTATGGTGTATAGCAAGTATACCGTTTATTTTTACCAGCCTCGTACGTATTGCATTGGGGGTTTCACTTCTTTTCCTAATTCCTTGGCAGCATGTAGTGGCCAATAGGGTTCGCGAAGAAGAACACGTGCTAGGAAAATTAAGTCAGCACGATTATTTTGTAAAATTTCCTCTGCTTGAATGGCAGTCGTAATTAGGCCGACTGCACCAGTTGGAATATCAGCACCGTGCTTTATCGCTTCAGCATGAGGCACTTGGTAGCCTGGAAAAACATGCATATGTGCTTGCACGACACCACCTGTAGAAACATCCACTAAATCGACACCCTGTGATTTCATCCAACGGCTAAAGACGATAAAGTCGTCCATAGTTGTACCATCTTCTGCGTAGTCTTCAGCAGAAACACGCACAAGTAAAGGACCTTCCCAAACACTACGAATAGCATCAATGACTTGACGAAGGAAGCGATAACGATTTTCTTGAGAGCCACCGTATTGGTCATTGCGTTTATTCGTTGCTGGTGATAGAAATTCACTAATTAAATAGCCATGTGCGCCATGTATTTCAAGTATATCAAAGCCTGCTTTCGCTGCTCGAACAGCTGCTAGCTTAAATGCTGCTACTATATATTCAATGTCTTCTAAAGTCATCTCAGTTGGTGTTTTATAAGCATCGCTAAATGCTATGGCTGATGGTGCAAATATTTCTCCTTCTACAGTTGCTTTACGGCCAGCGTGTGCAAGTTGTATGCCGGTTTTTGTTCCGTACGCCTTCATGCCTTGAACTAATTGACTTAACCCTTCGATATGAGCGTCATCCCAAATCCCAAGATCGTTACTAGATATACGCCCCTCTGGAACGACACTGGTAGCTTCGACAATAATTAAACCAACTTGACCAGCCGCTCGCGTTGCATAATGTACTTGGTGGAATGGTGTGACCAGCCCATCATCCTGTGCTGAGTACATACACATCGGTGCCATAACAATACGGTTTTTTAAAGAAATAGTTTGTAATTGATAAGGTTCGAATAATTTAGTCAAAATAAAGCCCCCTAATTCCTAGTAATATACTTTATCCCGCATTAACGGGCAGTAATACGCCCACCTCAAAATTTTAGCAAAAGCAAAGAAATTAGATGGGGGATAAACTGACCGTAAAAGCCCTATTCGTTCAACTAATAATCAGTGGGGGATAAAGAAAAACCCACTGATTAAAGTTTCACTTTATTTTGCACATATTACTTACTATTTGCAAGTGAACGAGATCGTGCCTCAGCTTCTTTAATACATGCTTCAATGGCCTCATTAAATTGATATTGTTCAAGAGCCTTGATTCCAGCTTCCGTTGTGCCACCTGGACTTGTTACTTTTCGACGCAATACATCAGGCTCGTCAACAGATTGCTTCAACATTTCAGCAGTGCCAGCAAGTGTTTGTGTCATTAATAGTCGTACAGTATCCTTTGAGAGCCCGACCTTTGTACCGACGCGTTCAAAAGCCTCCATTAAATAATAAATATAAGCTGGACCACTACCTGAGAGGGCCGTTACCGCATGTAATTGATCCTCATCCACCTCAATGACTGAACCAACCGCCTCTAAAAGCTGTAAGAAAATTGAGCGCTGTGCTGCTGTAACTTTGTCATTAAAGGCAATCCCACTTGCAGACATCCCAATCGTGGCAGAAGTGTTAGGCATAACGCGTGCGACTGGACGGGCACCTAAATGTTCTGTAATAGTAGTAATAGCAATCCCTGCTAAAATGGAAAGAACGGCTGATTGCTCTGTGATTTTAGGTTTTAACATTTGCATTGCTGCCACGGCATCCTTAGGTTTCATGGCTAAAATGATTAAATCAGCCTGTTGATAAATATCATGGCTAAAATTGCAATTTACACCATATGTGTCGTGTAAAAAATGTAAACGTTCTTTGTCTGAGCGATTGGTGACGTAAATTTCTTGTGCTGTAAATACCTTTTGTTTAATCCAGCCCTGAATTAATGCCTCTGCCATAGAGCCTGCACCAATAAATAGTATTTTTTTCATGATTAAAACCTCCAGTTCTCAAAATCAATTTCGCCTTGGCGTAATTGTAGCTGACGCTTCGCTTTCGCTACAGAAAACATTTGCCGCTGACGCTTCGCTTACGCTACCAAAACATCTGTAGCTGACGCTTCGCTTACGCTACCAAAACATCTGTAGCTGACGCTTCGCTTACGCTACCAAAACATCTGTAGCTGACGCTTCGCTTACGCTACCAAAACATCTGTAGCTGACGCTTCGCTTACGCTACCAAAACATCTGCTGAATGAAGATAAAAAAGCGCTCCCGTCCTTATATAGAAGGACGAAAACGCTATTGTTTCCGCGGTACCACCTTTGTTTGCCAATTGGCACAACTCACAGCCCTTTTATCGCAAGGGAAACGGTTATGTTTTCATAACTGCTCAGAAGTAGGTTCGGTAATGGGAGCGGGTGATGTTACTTTCAGCAAATGTAACATTCTCTAAACACCTTCACCAAATACGTACTTGGCTTCATCAACGCACGAAAATAATTTAATTATTCAAAATTATATTGATAATACGTCAACCTGTCAACAGAAGGGTGACGAAAAGAAGAAAAACTTGTAAAATAGAATGAATCAGTATTCACTAGTTGCATTAAAGGGGGAAACAGCTTTTGTCTATATACAAAATAGAAATACCAACACCCTATGAAGTAGGAGATGTCAATGCTTTTGTTGTAAAAGGTGATGCATTGACAATTTTTGATGTAGGTCCAAAAACGATGGATGCCTATGATGCGCTAAAATGGGGTATTCGCGCAGCGGGCTTTGATATGCGAGATATTGAACAGGTTGTGTTAACCCACCATCATCCAGATCATGCAGGTTGGGTGGATGCCTTTCCACATGCAGAAATTTTAGGGCATGCCTATAATGATAAGTGGCTCCGTCATGATGAGGAATTTTTACGTTACCATGAGCAGTTTTATAGTGAACGCTTGTTTGAGCACGGTGTTCCTCAACAATATATCCAAACAAATGTACATGTCCGTCGTGAATTAGAGCTTGTAGGGGAACGCCCATTAACACAAATTCTTAATGATGGGGATGAAGTGCCAGGACATCCGGGATTAAAGGCAATTGAAACATTAGGTCACGCACAAAGCCACCTCATCTTCTGGGATGAAAAATCTCATCATGTCATTGGTGGAGATTTATTGCTTGAAAAAATAACGCCAAATCCATTAATTGAACCACCATTGGATCGGACAATCGGGCGTACGAAATCGATACTACAATATAATGAATCGCTTGAAATTTTACGTAAATTACCAGTAAAAACGATGTATACAGGACATGGTGCGGAGTTAGAGGATATTCCTGATTTAATTGATAAACGACTAGAACGCCAACATCAGCAATCTCTGAAAGTTTGCGAATTATTTGAGGACGAACCATTAACTGTCGTGCAAGTAACGAAACGCTTATATCCGGCAATTTTTCAGCGTCAATTTGGATTGACACTGTCCAAAACGCTTGGCCATATAGATTACTTAGAAGCAAACAATTATATTACATCGACGAAAACGGAAGAAGGTATCTATTTATATAAAAGGAAGTAGGTTTATACAAGAAAATGAATAAAAAGACGATCTTCGTTACAGGTGCAACAAGTGGTGTAGGATTGAAAATTACAGAATTATTAGTCGCACAAGGTCATACGGTTTATGCAACAGGACGTAATACAGTGGCATTGAAAGCATTAGAACGCTTAGGCGCCAACGTGATCCAAGCAGATTTAACTAATTTAGCAACAATTGATGAAGTATGTGCACAGCTACCGCCTCTTGATGTAGCTATTTTATCAGCCGGGGTAGGTAAATTTGGCATTGCACCTGACTTATCAGATGAAGCTATTAGACAAATGGTAGAGCTAAATGTCAGTGTACCGATGTATTTAGCAAAACGTCTAGCAGCAGCAATGATACAACGTCAGCAAGGTCAGTTAATCTTCATTGGCTCACAGGCAGGAAAGGTAGCAACACCGAAGGCCAGTGTTTATGCGGCTACAAAGCATGCGATTGTCGGCTTTACGAATGGGCTTCGCATGGAACTGGCTCCTTATCATGTTAAAGTTACAGCGATACATCCAGGTCCAATCGATACACCATTTTTAGATAAAGCGAGTGATGAAAGTGGCTATCGAGAGTCTTTAGGAAGATTTTTATTAACAGCAGAAGAAGTGGCGCAGGCTACTGTAAAAACAATTGAACGCCCTGTGCGAGAGGTAAATTTACCAAAAATCATGGGGTTATCGAGCAAGCTTTATGCGATCGCTCCTGCAACAGTTGAATTTTTAGGTAAATCATTTTTCAATAAGAAATAGTAGTGTCTCTACAATTGATTATTTTGGAAACATTTGTATAATATAAAACGACTACACAGTTTAATACAGCACTTGTATCAAATTGTTGAGGAGGAAATGACAAATGGATTGGCATAAAGTAAAAGAACAGCTCGAAAATACGTTTAATGGTACAGTGTTACTTGCACAAGGAGAGACACTTTTCTTACAAGGGGCATATGGCGAAGCCTCTATTCAAACACATGCACCAATGCAACTTCATCAACGTTTTAACTTAGCTTCTGTATCAAAGCCTATTACAGCATTGGGAATTTTACTTTTAGTACAAGAAAATAAAATGACATTCGATGATCATCTTAACAGATGGTTCGATAATTTTCCTTACGCAAATATAACCGTGCGCCATTTATTACAACATACTTCAGGTTTACCTGATTATATGGAATTGTTTTCGAATCATTGGGATGATACGACAATTGCTACAAATGAAGACGTGCTAAATCTATTGACTCAATATGCGCCACCAAGCCTTTTTGAAGCAGGTGAGCGAATGGAATACAGCAATACAGGCTATGTTTTACTTGCTCTTTTAATTGAGCGTATAACAAATGAAAGCTTTTCTAAATATTTGACTGAGGCTATTTTTAAACCTTTACATATGGTGAACACAACTGTAACGTCAACTACTTTTACGGAACAATTTGCGAACGAAATTGCACAGGGCTATGTGTATGATGTGTATGCTGGAAAATATGTAGACCCTTCTCAACACGAAGAAATGAAAGGTGCTACCTGTTTAAATTATATAACTGGTGATGGTGGGATCTATTCAACGGTAGAGGACTTATGGAAATTAGGTCGTGCTGTCATTGAGGCACAACTTTGGAATGAAGCATTACTTGAGCAAGCCTTCACCCCATCAACTTTTACTGTAGAACAACCTTTTTCTTACGGTATGGGCTGGATTATTAATGAAGATGAACAACTAGGGAAATGTGTATGGCACAATGGTGGCTGGCTGGGCTATGCAACAACCTTTAAAATTTATCTACAATCTAAGACGATCTTCGTATTTTTACGTAACAAAGAGCAAGAATTGAACTATGAAATAGCTATTGGTGAAGCGATTGAAGGAGCGCTTACCACACATGAATTCCATTTACCGAAAAAGCCAGAGCAATATAAAGCTGTGCATTTACCAATTGAAACATTACAGGGTTATGAAGGTAAATATCAACTACAAAAACATCCTGAACACACAGTTGACGTAGCCTTACAGGATGATGGTCACTTATATATTTTCTTACCAGGTTCAATGCCACTTGAATTATATGCGTTAAAGGAAGATGAGTTTTTCTTGCGCGGTATAGATTTTCTAGTAACAATCAAGCAAAACACATTAACGGTTATTAGTGAAAATCAAAAAACAATCGCTAGTAAAATAAATGACCACACACTTAGTGAAAAATAAAATATTATTGTAGTTTTATAATTTGACTACAAACAAAAAGAATCCATTTTGCCCAATGGATTCTTTTTATTTATCGCTAGAATTTATATTGTATACATTCAGGGTGCTTGTAAAAACTTGTTTTTTCGAGTAAAAATATTCACAGTCTTACAAGGTCTTAAAGTATTGGAATGACTCACATTTTTGCAATAAACATAAAAGTCTATGAATTTATAAAAATACACTTGTTTTTATTTTTATAACATGATACTATTCGTGTATAAACTTTTAAGTGAATGTATAAAAATACATATCCTATAGAGCAAATTGGAGGCGCATTTGTTATGGCAAATAAAAAAGTAGTATTAGCATACTCAGGCGGTCTTGATACTTCGGTAGCAATTCCATGGTTAAAAGAACAAGGTTGGGACGTTATTGCAGTTTGTCTTGACGTAGGTGAAGGTAAGGATCTTGAATTTGTAAAAAATAAAGCTCTTCAAGTAGGAGCAATTGAATCATATATGGTAGATGCGAAGGACGAATTCGCTGAAGAATATGCATTAATTTCATTACAAGCTCATACTTGGTACGAACAAAAATATCCACTAGTATCGGCACTTTCTCGTCCATTAATTTCTAAAAAATTAGTGGAAATTGCAAACCAAGTAGGTGCGGACGCAGTAGCTCATGGTTGCACAGGTAAAGGGAATGACCAAGTTCGTTTCGAAGTTTCAATCAAAGCGTTGAATCCAGACTTAGAAGTATTAGCACCTGTACGTGAGTGGGGCTGGAGCCGTGATGAGGAAATCGAATATGCAATGAAACATGATGTACCGATTCCTGCAACGTTAGATTCACCATTCTCTATCGACCAAAACTTATGGGGTCGTGCAAATGAAGCGGGCGTAATGGAAGATCCATGGGTATCTCCACCAGAAGAAGCATATGGTTTAACAGTTTCTGTAGAAAATGCTCCAGACGTTGCGGAATACGTAGAAATCGAATTTGTTGCTGGTAAGCCAGTATCTTTAAACGGAAAAGAAATGAAGCTTGCTGATTTAATCCAAGAACTAAATGCAGTAGCTGGTGCACACGGTGTTGGCCGTATCGACCACGTTGAAAATCGTTTAGTCGGCATTAAATCTCGTGAAGTATATGAAATTCCAGGAGCAAAAGTGCTATTAACGGCTCATAAAGAACTTGAAGACTTAACACTTGTAAAAGAGTTAGCACACTTCAAACCAGTCATTGAGAAAAAGCTATCTGAATTAATTTATGATGGTTTATGGTTCTCTCCATTACGTGATGCATTGGAAGCATTCCTTGCTGAATCACAAAAGTTTGTGAACGGAACTGTACGCGTGAAGCTTTATAAAGGTCATGCAATTGTGGAAGGACGTAAATCTCCAAATTCACTATATAATGAAAAATTAGCAACATATTCAAAAGAAGACCAATTCAACCATGCTTCAGCAGTAGGCTTCATCGAATTATGGGGTCTGCCAACAGTGGTTAACTCTTCAGTAAATAAAAAATAATCTTTTGACAGCAGGGTGTAGTGTAGCATTAAACGCTGTACTGCACCTTTTTCAAAAAGAATTTAAGGAAAAGGTGAGCTGTTATGACAAAACTTTGGGGCGGACGTTTCCAAAAATCAGCAGAAGCATGGGTGGACGAGTTCGGCGCATCAATTGGCTTTGACCAACAGCTTGTTCTAGAAGATCTAGAAGGTAGCGTAGCACATGTTACGATGCTTGGCGCAACTGAGATTTTACCAGCAGCTGATGTAGACGCCATTCTTGGTGGTCTAGCACAATTACAAGAAAAGGCAATTGCAGGTGAGCTTGAATTTACAGTTGCCAATGAAGATATTCACTTAAATTTGGAAAAAATGCTTATTGATTTAATTGGTCCTGTAGGTGGAAAACTACACACAGGTCGTAGCCGAAATGACCAAGTGGCAACGGATATGCATATTTTCTTAAAGAAGCGTGTGAAGGAAGCAATCGGTTTAATCGAAACATTCCAAAAAACATTGTTAGAAAAGGCAGAAGAGCATGTGGAAACAATTGCTCCAGGCTATACACATTTACAACGTGCACAGCCAATCTCGTTTGCTCATCACTTAATGGCTTATTTCTGGATGTTAGAACGTGATAAACAACGTTTTACGGAATCGATGAAGCGTATTGATATTCTGCCTTTAGGTGCAGGTGCCATGGCTGGTACAACTTTCCCAATCGACCGATTAAAATCAGCGGAGCTTCTGGGCTTTAGCGAGGTTTATGCCAACTCTATGGATGCAGTAAGTGACCGTGATTTTATCGTTGAATTTTTAAGCCATTCATCATTATTAATGGCGCATTTATCTCGTTTTGCAGAGGAAATTATTTTGTGGTCAACAGATGAATTCAAATTTATCGAATTGGATGATGCCTTCTCAACAGGTTCTTCCATTATGCCTCAAAAGAAAAACCCTGATATGGCCGAGTTAATTCGTGGAAAAACTGGGCGTGTATACGGTAACTTAATGGGCCTATTAACTGTGTTAAAAGGAACACCGTTAACCTACAACAAAGATATGCAAGAAGATAAAGAGGGGATGTTCGATACAGTCCATACAATTCTTGGTTCCCTAAAAATCTTTGAAGGTATGATTCGCACAATGACTGTCAATACAGAGCGTTTGCACCAGGCAGTACACTCTGACTTCTCCAATGCTACGGAGCTTGCAGATTACCTTGCAACAAAAGGAATGCCTTTCCGTGAAGCACATGAAGTGACAGGAAAACTTGTATTCACATGTATTCAAAAGGGCATCTATTTATTAGATTTACCGCTTGAAGAGATGAAACAAGAAAGTGAACTTATTGATGGGGATATTTACGATGTATTAGCGCCTGAAGCAGCAGTTCGCCGTCGTCATTCTTTAGGTGGTACAGGATTTGATCAAGTAAAAATCCAAATCGAAAATGCAAAAACTTGTCTTTTTTAATAATTACCTTAGCGTGCATGTCCTCGTGACTTTTGCATAGATATTCATTAAAGCTGTCCAGTGAGGCACTATGAAAACCATTATCCTTTTTCGTTAGAGCCGGAGGGTGAAATGAAAAAGAGACCCTTACATACGTGAAGGACAATCCCCAATTCTGGAGACGCGGAATTGGGGTTTTTGTGTAAAGAAATAACAATGGGAGGGATTTCAATGAATGATCGTTTTTCAAAGGGGTACGAAACAATTAAACAGTATGTCACGGAGGAAGAAGCAGCACGAATGATTGAGTCGGACGCACTAGCTGACGTGGCACCAGATTTACGCAAAATGATTATTGAATTTGCTTATGGCGAAGTTTATTCACGCCTAGGGCTAGATGCTAAAAGCCGTGCACTTGTTGTCATGACGGCAGTAGTAACTCAAGGTGCTGCTCCACAAACAAAAACACATATTAAACGTGGTTTACATGCAGGCTTAACACAGACAGAAATTGTGGAAGCATTATTGCAATTAGTGCCTTACATAGGTTTTCCACGTGTACAAAATGCACTAACCATTGCGCAACAAGTCTTTAAAGAACAAGCGTAAAGATATTACGCCTTTAAGGCAACCATTAAAAAATAAGAAAAACCATGAATAAATACTGGTTAAACGGCTCATATTAAGTGCGGAATCACTTATTAATCTAATATGATTAGGAGGATGTAGAATGAGTAGTCTAACACCCAAAGACCAGGAATCTCAGGAAAGTCCGCCACAGTTGTATAAGGTGAGCTTCTAAAAATCTTAAGGAATTGGTGAGGCAGAGGATCTTCTGTTTTGCTGTAGCTTAAGAAGAAGCAAAAACCGATACAAATAAAATCAAATAGTAATAAGTGTTCTTGGATCCAGAATTTTTCTGGGTCCTTTTTATATGAAAAGATTGTAATTAATTTGACATTAAATACAAATCTGTATTATTCTAAGTGTGACAGATTTCTGTTTGGTAATAAGCGATACAGATTGGAGAGGTAAGATGCAAATTCATTTAGATCCAAGCAGTGAATTACAGCTTTATAAACAGTTAGCGAATCAGTTAATTGAGTTAATTGCTAAGGGTGAGTTAAAAAATGGTGATACATTACCGTCAGTTCGTTCAATGGCTTCGGATTTAGGTATTAATGTCAGTACGGTAAGTAAAAGCTATCATGAACTTGAAGAAAAAGGCTTAATCGAATTAAAGCCGAAAGCAAAGGCGATCATTATCGGTGGTCAAAAAAAAGAACTGGAAGAGACAGAAGTGGAAAAAGTAGAAAATGCATTAAAGCCAATTATGGCTGAAGCATTTGCACGTGGCCTTGAAAAGGATCAGATGACGAGTTTGTTTCATCGAATTTTAAAACAATGGAAGTAGGGAAAATATGCTTTTTATATTAGGCATTTTTATCTTCGTAGGAGTATTGGAAACAATAACACCACATTTAACTAGAAAAACAATCGTGTTTGGTGTTTCAATTCCAGAGCCCTATGTGCAACATCAGCAATTACGAATATTCAAAAAGCACTACAGCATGTTCGTTGGGAGCATAGCCGCGGCCTTTCTTTTAGGCCAAATTTCACTACTATTTACGTCCATTCAGGAAGAGAAATTTGTTTTATTATCCTTTATCTTACTATACGTCATGCTATTCATATCAGCTGGACTTTATATGTTTTATCATTTAAAAACAAAAAAACTGAAAAAACAAGAAAATTGGGAAGCTCACGTAAAAACTGTTTATGTCATGGATTTATCTATACGAGACAGAGATGAAGCACTTTCATCTACATTTTTTACATTACCAATTATTATCACTTTAGCATTGATTACCTTTACTTATATGAATTACAGTTCCATCCCAGATGTATTTGCTACCCATTGGAATGCAGCAGGTGAGGTAGATGCCTGGACAGAAAAAACATGGCTATCAGTTATCGAACTGCCACTTATGTTACTAGGGCTACAAATCAGCTTTTTCATCATGAGTAAAGGTATGAAAAGTGCCAAAGTACAATTGAGTGCACAAGACAAAGAAGCTTCATCCAATAGAGAGCTTAAACAACGTAAGTATGGAAGCTGGTACTTAGTTGCAATTAATTTTAGTTTAACCATTCTTTTTGTAGTTTCACATTACACGACAGTGATTTTAGAGGATCAAATAGTTCCTTACTTTTTCCCGCTCTTTATCGTTTTTAATGTAGTCACTTTAGGTGGGCTTATCCTCTTAATTTGGAAGTTCAATAAAAGTAATGAACGTTTTGATGATTTACATACAAATGAAACAGCTGTTGCCGATGATCGATACTGGAAATGGGGTATTTTATACATTAATAAAAATGACCCTTCATTATTAGTACAAAAAAAATTCGGTGTTGGTTGGACCCTGAATCTGGCAAATAAATGGAGCTATATCATTTTATTCGTCATATTTTTACCAATCGTATTGACCATCTTTCAATAGAGGGGGAGATTTTATGAAAAAACTATTCTGTTTATGTTGCGCATTTTTTCTACTAGCAGCCTGCACTCAGAAGGAAGATAACGCAAAAGGAAAAGTGACTGAGAGGGATGAGAAAATGAATGAACAGCTAGTAGGCAAATGGGAAGGGAATATTGAGACACCAAACGGAGCACTTCCAATTATTGTTGAGTTACAAAAGGATAGTGGGACATTATCAGTACCAGTACAAGGCTTAGCCAATTATCCATTTAACAACATTAAATATAACGGCGATCAAGTAACGGTTGCGATCAACTTAAATGGCTCTAATATTAAAATTAACGGGACATTAAAAGATCAGCAAATTGAGGCAACATTCCAACAAAATGGTGGCAAATTCCCACTAGTGTTAAAACCTTATAAAGAACAACCTGTGACTTATGAAACAGTGAAGATTCCTGTTAAAGATGGTGATTTAACAGTGGCACTTCAAAAGGCTAGTAAGGAGCCATCTCCAGTTGTACTAATTTTAGCTGGCTCTGGTCCAACTGATAAGGACGGTAATTCAGCTTTAGCTGGGAAAAATGATAGTTTGAAAATGCTGGCAGAAGGCTTAGCAAATGAAGGGATAGCATCTGTTCGTTACGATAAGCGTGGAATTGGGGACAATAAATCTCTCTCAACAAAGGAAGAGGATATGTCTATTGACCATTATGTAGACGACGCAGTTCAAGTAATTAATACCCTTTTAGCTAATAAAGCTTATTCAAGTGTTCATATTATTGGACATAGCGAAGGCTCACTAATCGGTTTATTAGCAGCACAAAAAACAAATGTAGAGTCCTTTGTTTCCATAGCAGGCACTGGAAGACCAATAGATGAAGTTCTGCTAGAGCAAATAAAAGGTCAGTTATCACCACAGCTTCTAAAGGAATCAACAGATATACTTGCATCCTTGAAAAAAGGCGAACTAGTGAAGAACGTTTCACCAGATTTACAAGCATTATTCCGTTTTTCTGTTCAACCCTATATGATGTCATGGTTAAAATATAACCCTGCAAGTGAGTTAGCAAAAGTGAATAGCCGTGTTCTACTTGTCCAAGGTACGAATGATCTACAAGTAACAGCAACTGATGCGGAAGCGTTAAAGAAAAGTAAACAAGATGCCGAGCTCTTATATATGGACGGTATGAATCATGTGTTAAAGGATGCCCCAGCAGATCGTGCAGGCAATTTAGCGACGTATTCAGATCCATCATTGCCACTTCATAAGGAACTACTACCAGCCATTGAGCAATTTATTATGAATGAAAATAGAGACTAAGTATGATGGAAGCCATTGTTTGTTTTATAACTTATTTCAACAGATAATCAAACATCCGATGAAATAGAGGAACTCAGTCTAAGAACGCCACGTCCTGTGGCAACGACTGAGTGACCAACATCGTGCTGCTGCCGCTGCGTTAGCACTACGCTTTCGCGCAGAAAACATCTGTTGGCCCAAAGCCTCCGGCGGATTCATAATTCCATTCCTAATCTTTGCGATCGCTTTATCTCAAGGAAAAGGAGCATTTTTACTAGCTGGCTATAATACGATGTCTGACAGTGAAAAAGAGAAATATAACGAAAAAGCACTTGCTAAATTTATGGGTAAAGTGATGTATGGCTACTGTTTTTGCATGCTATTATGGGGGCTGAATGAGCTATTCAAGACGGAATGGCTATTTATCGTAGGGCTAATTCTCCTTATAGGGCTTACAATTTTCGCACTTGTATACGCCAATACAAGCAATCGCTTTAAAAAGTAAGTTTCTATATGAACAATTCATCTCCTGTTTATTAAGAGGTGAAACGATTGAAATTAGTAAATACCCGCGGAAGAAAGACGATGCTCCTACGAAACAGTATGATCATCCATGGCATAGTATCAGAAATGCTCATAATTAGTATCTAACAAAAGAGTATGCTCAAATCAGAGCATGCTCTTTTGTTTTCTTAGGGCTCTTTATATAAACCATCTTATGTATTTGGGCAAGTTGATCAATGAGACTGAGAACGGAGCGGTTCATCGAACGACCCAATCAACCCCATGTTATGGTCATACGATTTGAAACATTTACCACATTCTATCGTACGATATATAATAGCTAAGCAAGGAGCGATTTGAAATTGAAGGAAATAGCTTGATTAATCGAATTCAACAAAATTTGAAAAGAAGGTTTTATTATGTATAGCATTGGAAAATTTTCAAAACTGTGCGATGTCCCTGTAAAAACGATTCGATATTATAATGATATTGGATTACTCAAGCCATCTTTTATAGATCAAGTGACCGGCTATCGTTATTATGATTACGATAAGATGAAAGAGCTAAAGACTATACAGGTTCTAAAAAATTGCCATTTTTCATTAAAAGAAATTGAACAGGTTACTAAAGGACAAAATGATAGGCAAGACTTAGAGCTGAGATTAACTAATAAAATTCAGGAATTAGAGCACCAACAAGAAATGATCGCGCAACAAATTCATAATATTGTCCAGGTGAAAAGTTCTCTAAGGAGCGCTGAGACATTTACTCCAAAGCCAACATTATCCACTTGTTACATAGAAGAACGACCTAAAATACACGTGCTATCCATCCGTGAAAAGATAAACATCATTGACATGGATAGGCTAGTGCAAAAATTATTTGAACGAATATACGCCTATCAATTAGAGATTGATGGGGAGCTTCTTGCGATTTTTCATCAACATGATAGACATCAAAATGCAGCAGATGTTGAGCTACTGTTACCAGTAAAAGCATCTCAACAGAATACGAATATAAAAGAAATACCAGAAGGCATGTATGCTTGTATCAATGTAAAAGGACCATATTCAGAGCTACATTATGGCTATAGTCGTTTGCAGGAATGGCTTACAAAGCAATCACTTCAGGTAGAAGGGATGTTTATGGAGCAATACATAAAGGGGTTAATCCCATCTGAAGTAGTGAACCCAATAAATATTAAACCGAATATTGAGTTACATCCAAATGATTTTTTGACAAAAGTGTTTGTGAAGGTAAGAAAGTCGATCAAGGAAGAACGATACTAGCTAAACTCTCCAGTAGATGGAGACTTTATTCTGTAATTAGCAAGGTAACAATGGCTTGCTAGTAACAAACAGAATGGAGTTTATCAATGAGAACTAATACAGGTCAATTTACATTTCTTAAAGGCAGTTCATACGAGATTGGAAAACAACAAGCGCGAGAATTTCAAAAAAATCCTATTGCTAAATCGCTATTTTTTACGGAAAATATCACTTCTGATAAAACTTATTTTGAAATGAAAGCACAAATAGCACAGTATTGCCCAGGTTTAAACGAAGAATTAGAAGGCTTTGCGGAAGGCTTTGGCTATGAACCTAACCAATTAAATTATTATCAAAATGCGTGGTTAATTCCTGGAGGATGTAGTTTAGGGGCTATTTTGCCAGGAAAAATGGCTGATGGTAAAACATATGTTGTAAGAAATTATGATCTATCACCTGATATTTCAGATATGCGCTTATGTACAACAAATGTAGAAGGGAAATATACCCATACAGGATTTTCTGTTTCCACATTCGGACGAAGTGAAGGTTTAAACGAAAAAGGTCTGTGTGTTGCTTATGCATCGTGTGGTATGCCTATTGGTAAATATCCAGGTATGAGACCACCCGCAGTACATGGTTTACAGTTTATGGTTATCGTCAGAGCGCTATTAGAAAATTGTAAAAATGTTGAAGAAGCAATTTATATGGTTAACAATATGCCGGTAGGAACGAATATGAATTTACTTATAGCGGATGCACATGGCGATGCAGCATTGATTGGAACCTACGACGGTGTAAAAGAAGTTAAACGTGCCGCATTAGATTATTTAATTGCAACTAACCATGGTCTGTTTTCAACAATACAAGAAATGGAGCCAGGTAAACTTGAGCATTCTCAGTTAAGATACGATATTATAGAGAAAAAATGTAAGGAAAGTGGAAAAAGATCTATTGATGAAATCCAAGAACTACTTTTAGCAGAGTTTCCTAAAGGGTTATCTGTTCATAATTACAAAGAAGGCTTTGGCACAGTGCATTCAATTTTATTTAACCTTACTGATTTGCAACTGGCATTTTCATTTGGCTCACCATTACAAAATAAAGTTAATAAAATAGGTGTCGGTGACAACTTAGAGAAGACACAAATACCTGTTGAATTTTGTCATAAAAGCTATGGAACAGAATTTTGGAAAATCATTAAATCCTAAACAACAAAAAGACCTTTCTTTGATGAGAGGTCTTTTGTGATGTTTGGCAAGCTAATCAAAGGACTTTCTTGTTCATTAACTTAACTCATTCGTTACGACTTGGATAAATTCATCACGATATTGAGAGTCTAAAATATAAACTCCTTTTTCTCGTGCAAGTTGAAGTAACTTTTGAATTTTAGTCTCATCTTTCTCTATAAAGACTTTTTTAACATATTGTAAATCCTGCAAGATATGATGTATAAATGTATCCCCTTCTCTTTTAATATCTATAGCAATAAAGTCAAAAGATAAAAATGCTTTAGCGGGGATATTAATTGTATCAAATAAATAATTTAAAGCTTTAAAAGGGACATAGGGGATCTCTTCCTTATATTCATATTTCTCAATAATAGGCAAAATCTCATCAATAAATTTTTGTATTTTGTCTATATCGTAAAGCTTTGTATCTTCAAAATCATTCTTCTCAATAATTTGTTGTATTTTATCATACTGATTTTGTTCTAATAGTTGTTTTATATAAAGAAGTTCTTCTTTAAATTTGGAACGTTCTTCACTACTTAATTTTCTATGATTAATTACAGCGTACTCGATTAGCTCCCAGCCAATCTCTGAACCAAAATATGGTCCTAAAAAATACTTAAGTTCTTTTAAATCGCTCACTTATGTAACTCCCTTTAACATAGTTTTCTATTATTCGTACTGTAAAAACAATAAAATTTTTTTCTCTATATAAATACGATTTTAGTTTTGTTCGTTGTGAAATACCGTAGCCAATAGGATATTGAAGGGTGAATTCTAATCGAACATTTGTTGAAATATTTTCCGTGTATATTCAGGAAATCGCCCCACGTTATGGTGATGAGCCTTTGTCTTTAAATAATTTCCAATAATTATTTATTTTACATAAAAAATCATTTTATAGAAACATATAATTTTATTTCATTTTTTTAAAAATAAAGTGAACCTTTTGCAATCCTCGTTTGTATAGTTAGTGAAAATACAAAATAGGGAGGGTTTATTTTGAAGCTTATTGTGAAGGATCTTGTGAAAAATTATAATGGTGTGAACGTTTTAGATGGAGTGTCGGCCACATTTAAAATGGGTTATTGTTATTTATTGTTGGGGCAGAATGGAGCGGGGAAATCTACATTATCGAAATGTATAGCTGGAGATGAAAAAGCTGATGGAGGTTCTATTTTATTCAATGATTCGTCGCTACAAGTACATGATCAAGTAGCGCTGCAATACCAATTTTTTACGAGTTATCAGCATCTGAAAATTCGTGAAGTGATGGCTCTTTTTACTACATTAACGAACAATCAGGTTGATTTGAGAGAGCTATATGAAATATTAGATTTACCAACTTACGACCATATCTTGTTGAAAAATGCGTCAGGTGGTCAGCGAAAAGCAGTATCAATCTTCCTTTCATTTTTATTAAATAAACCGATTATTATTTTAGATGAGCCGTTTGCTGATTTAGATTTAACGAAGAAAAAGCAATTGATGTTTTACTTACAACATGAAATAAGTCAACGTAACAAAATGATCATTATTATTAGTCATGAGGTGGCAGGATTAGAATCGTTATTTGATTATGTAGTGATCTTAAAAGATGAGAAGCTTATTGAAAATAGTACACAGGATGAGCTCCATAGAAAATACACAGAGGCGAAATTGCCGGGAATTGAAGGTCTTTACTATGAAGTGACAGGTCAAATTTTAGGAGGAAAAGCGGGATGATGAAACAAATTGCACGTATGTATATGTTGGAAAGTGTACGTAATCCAGGAATGGCTATTGGAAATATACTGCCAGCCTTTTTATTTATGAGCATATCATTTTTTGCTAAAAGCGTGATGACTGAAGAATCATTTGAATTTTTGATTAAAGGTCAGTTTCTACCGATTTCTATAATAATGCTAATCTTCTTCTTTTCTTTTTCTAGTGCTACAATTTATTTAGCAGATATGAAGGCCAATAAAACCCTCCAATGGGTGCAGCGTACAGGCATTAAGCCACACACTTACTATATTGGGATGGGAATCGGTGTTTTTACTTTATTAAATCTATTTTTAGTGTTACTACTCATTGGCTACTCTTTTATTATTGATATTTCATTATCATCATTTATTCTAATTATTTTAATGAGTAACTTTGTGTTACTGGCATTGTATCCATTGAGTTTTATATTGGCAGGTCTATTTAAAAATGAAAAAGTGGCAACAAGTATGTTGGTACCGATTATGTTGATATTTATGTTTTCAATACAAATGACATCGATGTTTTTAACATTAGCGGAAAAAAACCCCCAAGATTATTTTATTTTTTTAATCTGGAATCCACTAGCGTCGCATTAAAATAATTCAACGGATTTTAAAAAACTGAATTTTCCGCAATATTATCCGTGCATAAAAAAAGCCTTTATAATGGTTGGGTGGTAGTAAACCATCCAAATCCAAAATAAAGGACATAAGCATGGATAAGTTTACACGAAAAACTTCATTTGAACAATGGTTTTCACCTATTTCTTCTACACAAATGGAGAAATTAGTTGAAATTCATCAATTAAATTACTATACAAAGAAGCTTCACATCGCTTCATTCTTGAAATTATTACTGTTTGCGCAACTGAATGAAACCGAAAGTCTACGTGCCATTAGTGACACGCTGTTATCAGACGACTTACAAAAAGCAACGTATTTAGAGTCCATCAGCTTTTCGCAGTTAGGTCGGCGATTAAACCAAGTGCCAACTGAGTTTTTCCAACAAATTTTTCTAGACTTAGTCGGGCAAATTCATGAGAAAACGCATTTTGAGCAGCGCCGAAAAACCACAACACCACTAAAAATCATTGATTCTAGCACATTGCCATTGAACTTAAACAACCATAGATGGGCTGAATTCCGTAAAACAAAATCAGGTGTGAAGTTACATTTGCGCCTTGTTTACCTAGAAAAAGGTTGTTCGTACCCTGATAAAGCGGTGCTGACGAATGCGAAAGAACATGATCGTGGTCAGCTTGAAATTCTCGTTGATGACAAGGAGTGCATGTACGTGTTTGACCGAGGCTACTTAGATTATGAGCGCTTTGACCGCATGACAGATGACGGACTTTTCTTTGTCTCACGCTTACGAAAAAACGCCGTAACACGTGTGATTGAATCATTTAAAGTACCTGAACAGTCATCGGTGTTATCGGATGAAATGATTCTGATTGGCAACACGCAAAATCGTGCTGAAAATGTATTTCGCCGTATCGAAGTACTAGATCCAAACGGTAAAGAGCTACATCTGATTACGAATCGTTTTGATTTAAGCGCAGATGAAGTCGCTGAACTGTATAAGTCACGCTGGGCAATCGAACTGTTTTTCAAGTGGATGAAACAGCATCTGAACATTAAAAAGTTCTACGGGCAAAGCGAGCTAGCTGTGCATAATCAGGTGTACATTGCGATGATCGTTTACTGCTTAAACGTGCTAGCACAGCTTTACACAAACAGTTCACTGACGTACTTACAAATTAGTAGGTACTTAAAAGCAACACTATGGAAGCCCGCACGTATTTGGCTTCGGGAAATCGAAGGAACTACGGTACCATAAGGATTTAGAACTGTCAGTTGCCCCAGTCAAAGGTTATAGTAAAAAAATGGATGTTTACTATCTCTATTTAAGTATCTTTCATTTTCTTTAAAAACGGAAGAAATAGAAAACAGAAAATTCAATTAAAATCAATGCGACATTAGTGTCTGGAATCCAATGCTATATTTATTTGATAGCTTGCAAGTGTCTTTAAATTTAATGGGCGAAACTTGGCTTCCGCAATATCAGTATTTTATGATTTTAGCAGTGATTAGCTTGGTGTTAGCAGCCATCGCTAAAAAAGTATATAACAGTAGGTGATTTGATGGGAATTGGATGGATGGTGTCTCTTATTATTGGTGGTATCATGATGGTAGTATTCATGGTGATTGCTATTTCCATGGAGCGAAAATATATTGTACGTGAGAATGGGAAAATTAACTATAAAAAATCAACTGTTTTTTTACGCTGGAATGTGTTTGATACGTTAACGCTTGTCTTAGCTATTTATACGATATTTTGTGTGCAGGCATTAAATATGCTCGTATCTACCGGCCAAACAATCGAAAATCCATATGTGCAGTTTTTTACAAATCAATCGCAAGTATGGGTCATTGTAACAGTCGCATACTTAATTTCACGTGTGTCCATAACATTGAAGTCCATTAAGGCTCATTGGGGGGATGAGCTAGATGATGAACAATGAGGAGTGGATGGAGGCCTATAAAAGTGGCGATATCGAGGGCTTTGAACAGCTCTATAGTCGGTTATATGAGCCATTGTACTGCTTTTTATTTCGCTATACTCGGGAAGAACAGCTAAGCATTGATATTGTGCAAGATACCTTTGAGCGTTTACAATATATAAAAGAAGATTTTGACCAGCAAAAGGGAACAGTTAAAGCTTTTTTATTTCAAATCGCGTATCGCTTAATGATTAATAAATTGAATCGGCGAAAAAAATGGCGCACGCTCTTCCCGTTTTTAGTACCGACGTCAAGTCATCGAATGTCTGCTGACGAGAAATTAACGATACAAGAGGCGATACTTCAATTACCCGAAAAGCAACGAGCAGTTATTTTGCTCGTTTACTATCATGATTTGCCACAGGAGGAAATTGCACAAATTTTGTCCATTCCGCTTGGTACCGTTAAATCGAGGCTACATAATGCGATAAGAACTTTAAAGGAAGAGCTAAAGGAGGATTTCGATGCTTAAGGATGAATTTCAAAAAGAGCAATGGTTAAAAGACAGCTTAGATAAAGATGAAGTGGAGATTCCCAAGCAGCTAATGACATATAAGAAAAGTCGCTGGCAACGTTTTCTTCAATATTTAGCTTCACCAACAAAGGATCCGTTAGAACCAATATGTACATCTTCGGTCGGCTACACATCTTTAAAAGTAGTGCCCATTGTTGCGGCTGTATGTATTACAATTCTTCAAATTTTATTGCAATAAAAGAATCGACTAAATTTCCCGCTGCCACAATTATAGCTGTGATAGAAGGCTTTTAAATGTTTTGAAGAATTTGGAAAGTGGTGTATTAAATGAAAGAAATAATACTAAATAAATTAAAAGAAATTGAAAAAGAGTATCAAATAAAAATTTTATATGCAGTAGAATCTTAAAGGTATTGTTAGTGCCTATATATAGCGGTTTGAGTGGGGGGTAGTTATGAACTAGCCCCACTTTTAGCCCCATTTTCAATAGCACGTTCAAATGTGTCTATAATTTTATCTTCCATTTCTCTCAATACATGCCCGTATGTTGTATGAATCATTTCAGGCGTATTCCCCAATCGTTCGGCAATGGCTTTTACAGGAATATCATTATTCATCAAAATTGTAGCGTGTGTGTGCCGTAATCCGTGTATAGTGGTAGCTGGCAACCCAGCCGCTGCTACAATTCGGTTAAAAATGGCATTTAATCGTGTAGAAATAAAAGGTTCAGCGGTGTTAGGCGATATAAAAATAAAGGAATCATCTTTTGTAATATCGTCATGTAATTTCCGGCCATGTGACAGTAAAAAAGCTTTAACAGCTATTCGATAACTCTTTAACTGCTGCAAAACAATCTCATCTATTTTTATGGTCCGCTCGCTATTCTTTGTTTTCGTGGAGTCTACACCATTATTACCTCTATGACGCTCAATGGTAATCGTTTGATTAGTAAAGTTGATATTCCTCCATTGAAGCCCCAATGCCTCACCTTTACGCATGCCTGTATAAGCAATCGTTAAAAATAAACTATAATAGGCAATGTTTTCATGTTGCTTAATATGATTCAGTAAAATACTTAATTGCTCAGGTGTAAGATAGTTCTTCTTTGCTTCTTTCCCTCTTAGAGAAGGCAATACAGTACCCTGTAATTTATTCCGTGTTAGGATTTCTTCTTCTACCGCTGCATTGATAGCAACTTTAAATAAATTGTGAAGTAATCTGACCGTACTAGGTTTATATTTTTTTTCTAACTCATTAATGTAATGTTTTTGATAGATTGCTTTAGTCAGTTGTTGTAGTTTAAAATGACCGATTAACGGCTTCATTTGTAAACGAATAGCCATTTCACGTTGTTTCTGTGACGCGATTTTCCATTTTTTTCGATTGGCTTCATACCATATATCTAGCCATTGCCCGACAGTTAGGTTATCATTTTCTATATGTTTAGTTTCACCGCGCAGCGTTGCAGCCTTCACTTCCAGTAGGGCTTTCAATGCTGCTTTTTCTGTTTTAAAGCCACTTTTCTTCTTCTCACGACGTTTCCCTGTAGCATCATAATACTTATGTCGAAACATCCACAGTTTTTCTTTATTAGTATTGAAATAGTGATATATTTCAGGTTCTTTTGCTGATTTAAATAATTTCACCTTGTCCATTCCTTTCATGCTTGGCGGCGTGTGTACAGGAATAGGTGAGTATATATTTTTTATAAAATTATCGAATTAACAGTATCATTGATTTTTTCAAATAAAAATTGATCTAGTTGTTCATTCACATAATCAACAACATATATAGGAGCCTTTAAGTTATCTAAATTAGATTGATATTCCTTGTGTATTTCTTTGTCAGTCTGTAAGACGTTCTTCTTTTCATCTATCTCAGATACTGTATTTATTTTAAATTCAAACTCTAGGGCCTTTTCTCCATAATTGATTTCGCAGTTAATCATTAATGACATATTAAGTTGCGAAACATATTCATATCCGTCACCTTCACTCGGATCCGTAATAAATATATTCTTCATAATTTCTGTGTCGATGTTAGATGTTATGTCTTCAAAATTCACAGAAATATTAACGAAAGTTAATATTTCACATGGTGTGCATTTTAATAAGCTACATAATTGCGTTAATGTGTCGAATTGAACACCCGAACCATAGTTATTGTAAAGATTTGAAATAGTTGTTCGGGATAAAGTAGTTTGATCTTTTACATTTTGTATATTTAAACCTCTTTCAGCCATCAGAACCCTTAAATTGCAATGAATAAATCCTGTCATTATTTCACCAATCCCTTTTAAAAGATATCTAAATTATATCATAATCAAATCAAAATAACCAATATACTAATTAAAATTGATTGACAATAAGTTATTATAGTATTATCATCAATTCATAAATCATTTTAATCAACATACTGGTTAATTGATGCTGTTTTTAGAAAGGTGGTGGAAACTTTATGGTAATAATTTTGAAATCTAAAACTGATTTTGATCAGAAAATAATCAAGCTAGGATTCTCCAAACGAGGTTTTGCCAGATCAATTGGTGTTTCGGAAGCAACCATGATTCAAATCTCAAATGGTAAGCAGTCTCCAAGACCAGGGACGGCAAAGAAAATTTGTGAGGCATTAAAAGAGGATTTTGATATTATTTTTGAAATTTCAAACGATCGGAATGAGGAAAGAGGTGACTAATTTATGTTTCCCGCTCACATTGAGGTGAATATTGATAAACAGGCGATACGTCAATACATCGAAAAACAACTTAATGAAGAGATAAGAGAAGTTTTGTGGTTGATAGATTTAGACAAAATGGCAGATCTCACTTGTATGTCTAAACGTTGGTTAGAGGATGTAATTCTATGTGATGTAAGGATGAGGACAATCGAAGTTAAAAAAAATCGAAAACGTTGGTGGCCTTATAAGCAAGCTTTTGAGGTTATCAAAGAAATTACAAGTGAATGGTAAAACTACACAGCTTGGCGGCGTGTGTACAGGGTTAGGGTACGAAGTGTTTTAGAAAATATTATTCATAGGAGGAATTAGAAATGATCAACTGCCCACAACAAATCAATACTATGTCAACGGAACAACTAGTATTGGAAGTAGAGAACACAGCAGTGGAGCTTCAAGCTCTTTTAGTAGATGCTACGCCAATGCTTAAGGCAATTAAGGACATTAACGAACTGTACGAAAGCGAAATGGATGCTGAAGATATTCAAAGGTTAAAAATGATGCAGTTCCATTTCACATTTGATCATTCACGAAATGCTTCTTATATTTTACGTGAATTAGGCCGTATATCAGCTGAAGCTAGCGCTTTATTACATGTATTGGACCATCAAATGATATTTAGTTCCTAAAGAAAACTACTATCTTCGGAGGAAAGTGGTTTAGATAAAAATGTCAATTCATTATACGTACATCATAGCAAACTAGCTTATAAGATTCAACTATTGAAAGTGATGTGAGAAACATGAACGAGATTACAGATTCCCAGCTTAAAAAGTTACCTCTGTGCTTTTCTCATATATTCGCGCTTAAAGGGTTGAATAAACGTACAAACCCTGGAGCTGAATATTATAAAGCGAAAACACCGAAAGGTAAAAGCTGGACTACTGCTGATGCAGTTCTAAGTATAAAGCAACAACAACAATTACTGGATACAGGGCATTGGTTAGGTGCTGCAGTTCCTGAAGGATTTGTCATTGTAGATATTGATGATAGTGAATTAGGTGAAATCTTGTATGAAGCTTTGTCTGATAATGTAATGAACTTCGGAGCGATTCGTACACCAAACGGCTATCAGTTTATTTTCAAAGACAACGGATCAGTTGAAAAGCAAACTGTGAAAGCTATCACTCATCTAGGGATTGCTGTCGACTACAGGTTATCAGGAAAAGGTTATATTGTTCTTCCAACGGACAATACAGAAGGGCGTATGTGGCTGCAATCCATTAATAGTGGTACGGAAGAGCTACCGAGTTTCTTGCAGAACGTGGGTAAGTTAAAGGATGAATATATCCCTTCACTTCCTATAGGTGAGGGTGGTCGCAACAGTACTCTATTTGAGTGGGCAACTATGCTTAGAACGAAAAATGTAGAAACAGGTGAAGTAACAGCTGCATTACACTTCTTGAATGATCATTTTACAGATTCGCCATTAGAAGATGATGAGATGCGTGTACTTTGTGGTCAGGCTGAAAAGTTAGAAAGCGGCAAGGATTATGATTTAAAGCGACTTGCAGAGGAATTTGATTTTTTAGACGATGAACCGCCGTCCGAGTCACGGAAAAAGGGAGAGGATTTCTCAAATGTGTTCTTTGGTCGGTATGGATTCGAGCCGGCTTCGCTCGGTAAGGTGATTGCAGACAATATGCCACTTGTTAGTTTGAATGGTCAAATATATATCTACCGCAACGGTGTGTATGAGCTTGACACAAAACATCGAGTAGAAAAGATTGTTATATCCATGCTCGGCCCACGCTACAAGGGGGCGCACAGCCGTGAAGTATTAAACTATCTTCATATTGAAAAGAGCATTACAGATGATGATTTAAAGCCGAATACGGACATTATCAACGTAAAGAATGGATTACTGGATTGGCGTACTGGCACATTAAAGCCTCACACAAGCGATTTTCTAAGTTTTTCACAGATTCCTGTTCTCTACGATGAAAACGCTACGTGTGAAGCCATCGAAAGCTTTGTAAGCGATGTATTGCCAGCAGATAGTATACAGCTTTTCTATGAGTGGCTAGGATATGCTTTGATTCCTTCAACGAAGTATCAGAAAGCTTTATTTCTAACAGGGACTGGAAGTAATGGTAAGTCTGTCGCACTTGAACTAACAGAGCGTTTTATAGGTAAAGCTCAAATATCTAATATATCACTTCAGGAGATGGAGAGAAGCCGATTTAAGGTAGCGAGTATGAAAAACAAGCTACTAAATATCTACAGCGACTTAGCAGATACAGCACTAGATAAAACCGATATTTTCAAGGTTGTCACCTCTGGAGAATCAATCACTGCTGAACATAAAGGAAAGGATCCTTTCAGTTTTAAGAACTATGCCAGGTTGATGTTTTCGGCAAATAGCATACCACACAGTAGCGATACATCAAACGGATTCCTAAGAAGGCTTATCATTCTTAATTTTCCTAATCGTTTTGGTGGCGACAGTGGAAAGAAAGCAGATGTAAACCTATTGGACAAGTTGTCAACGGATGCAGAATTAAGCGGGCTTCTCACAAAGGCTATCTTCTCACTACGAGAGCTTGAAAAGCGTGGACACTTCGATGAAAACGACAGCACGCGTAAGGCTTTGGAAAATTACAAGATTGCCAGTGATCCAGTCGAAGCATTTCTTTCGGAATGTTGTGAGTTTAATAAAAGCCTTTTGATTGATACTCAGCAATTATTCGACAGCTTTAAGGATTACGCTTTTGAAGCTGGAATAAAGCACAACATCGGGCGCAATAAATTCTATGGAGCTATGCAGAATAGAGGATTTGAAAGGAAACGTCCTAGTAGCAGCGAACCCTTCCAATTCTACGGAATCGGTTTAATAAAAGACCAATCGAGTGATATTGATGAATTGTTAAGTTAGTGCAAGTTTTGAAAGTAAAAAGCAGCTTTTATTCAAGTTTTGTGCAAACTATTGAATGCTTTCAAACCTTTATGTATCAAGGCTCTACTCTATCTTATAGCAACTATTCAAACTTTTTTATAGAACTAATAAAAGTATATATATAGTTATATAGGTATTTATGCTTATGTGATATATAAATAGCTTTATATGAATCAAAATAAAAAAAGTTTGAATTTGCACTAATAGAGATTGGATGGATTGAAAAGCTAGAAGTACCAACGGTTTATGGGGATACCAACAGTGTATAAAAACCTGCACTAAAACTTGCACAAGCTAATAAACTTGATTGCCATGAAAACAGTGACATCACTTCTATGAAATTTATTACAGACAGGCAGGTGAGAATCATATGAGGGTAAGAAACAATCGTTATGCCAGAGGATTAGATGTTACTAATGTGCAAGTCGAAAGAGTAGAAACGAATCCAAAAGCCAAGGTGTTCCGCTATGAGTTTTTCAATGTGTTCAATTGCCCTTATTGCGGAACTGAAATTAAAGAACGGTGGGGGTTGGAATATCGCCCTAGATGTGCGCGTAAAACGCCTTGTTGTAGGAAGAACTATGCGATGGTCCCTAGATCGGAAAATTACACACGGGAATCTTATGAGAATGATCAGCTACATCTTCAATTGAGGATGTTCATGACTTTATATGACCAAGCAATAAAGAGCTTAAAAGGATGGCATATGAATTTTAGGAAGTGATAACTAATGAAACGTAGGTCAGTGGTTATTAAATCTTTTGAGCGGCAGCTACATGTACTAGAACGCGAGTTTAAGAAACTGAGCTATGAAAATCCACTCTATGAAGTCAAACTCTATGAAATCCAGGACTTAGCTGCATTTATCAATAGAATCAAAAAACAAAATAACGTTGAATATTAAGGAGAGATTATAGATGAACTGGGTAGAAGAAGCGAAGAAAATCAGAAAACAATATGATGATGCAAAAGGCATTTATAACGAAAACATGTTAAAGGTAAAGCGTAAGGAGTACCAAAAGAAAGCAAAGAGTCTATTAGATCAATATAACAACAAAGCAAGTCAGCGAAAAGCTGAAGTACAAGCACGATTAGAGGAACTGGATGAATTAATCTCAGCGGCTAAACCATTACCGATTTTTAATTTTGAACACTACTTCAAAAATGAAGATATCAAGGGCGAATACGGTACAAAACTAGGAACGAAAAAGGTGATAGATGTTGAATACATCACGGGAATTAAGTATCTAAGTGAATATGTAGAAAATACCCTATCACGTCTCAATAATTATGACGATTATTTACGTGCTATTACTGAAATTACTGAAAGTGATAATAAACAGGCTATTGAGGTCTTATACAGTATTACTGCAAATGACTTCAAACCATCATTTATAAAAGCAGAATCCTGGGAAAATGGCAAACTAAGCACAGGTGCCCGTATTTCTGATAACCATGGAGGAAATTCACCAGACTACACCGTACAAAATGTACGAGCGCTACACGAAGCTGTTCTTGAGCGATATAAAGATGTGACATACCCAGAAGGGTTACGTGATTTGGAAAAAGAGCAAAAAGCTCTTATTAATGAAAACTTAATGTTGGTAGGTTCTACACCAGATGCTGACCGAGCATTCTTATATGAAACAGTCACATATATAGACGGCAGTCAACTATTTAACGGCCATACACCAAAATGGTGACATTGTTAGACCACGTAAAGTAATGATTTGACAGGTTGAGAGCTACAAAATGTAATCGTAAAATAGCGCTCAACCTATGGTATATAAGCATTTCAATGTAGGGGGTGGGGGGTGTGAGCAACCTCGAGAAGCGTATTGCTCGTATCGAGCAGTTGATAATGGAGAAGCGAGAGCCTTCTACAGAAACAAAATTAAGAAAGTATTTCACGCATTTAACAGCTTATTTTCAAGATAACGCTTCAGCAGCTGGCAAAGTGTTTCATATAGGTGAGATCTTTAAGTGGGAAAAAACGATTAGATGACAGGAAGTGATTTAGATGACAGAAGTAGTAGAGGTGAAAAACAAAAGGCTAACTACACAATCCCATGTGCGACAGCTTTTAACTGAAACAATTAACAACCTACGAAAGGTAAAGACAAAGGCACCAAAAGATGAAATTGAAAAGGCACGTGTTCTCGGTTATCTTGCCAGCCTTATGCAGATGAACTTACGTGACTGTGAGCTGGAGAAGCGTATTGAAAAAGCTGAAAAATTTATGAAGTATTTGAGTGACAAGGGAGTTGAGGTGTTCGGAGATGAGTAATATTGAAAAACGTCTTAATCGCCTGGAACAGCTTATGGAAGCTGTTAGTGGAATAAATACTTTTCAAGTAGCTGTTTTTCGTGGGCGTGCCGCTTACAACAACCGAAGTGTGCGCATGAAGCGAAATCAACAATTACACGCTATTATCATAATGCCAAAAGAGGTATGAACATGAGCCGTAAAGTGAAATCAATTGAGATTGAAATAGTTGAGCGTGAAGATGAACAGGTGAATGTTATTGTATTAGCTAATAATGAGCCTGCACCAACTGATTTAAGCGAAAACAGTAACCATGTGATTATACGTATTAAATAGAAAACTTATGGTTTCCGAAATAACAGAAACCAATAATCATCAAGAAGTAAGGTGATTTCTTTTGAATGATTTATTAAAAGAGTACAGAGCAACCTATAAACGGTTAAAAGCCGAACGTGTTGCACTAGATGAAGAGGATCCAGAACAAAAAATATACGCTGGAATGCTATCAGATTTGGAACTAGCAATTGAATGGATGAGTAAAGGTTTTAACCCAAAGGAAACAAGGAAAGGGATCCATAAAAGCGCGAATAAGCGATACGGCTATGATAAACGTAAAGTGAATATGGATTTACGATGGTTTGGGGTTTACGATGAAGTTCCTTCTTTGCGTGAACCAGGTACTAATCATTTAGAGCGTACCATATCAGATGATGATAAAAGAGTAATTATGTTTGCGCTTCAGCAAATGACACCGATGCAACGCAACTGTTACATGCTGCACTACGGATATATACAAACCTATGAGGCTATTGGTAAAGAACTAGGGGTTACAAAAAGTACAGTTCAAAAGCATATCGAAGCTGCGCAAAAGAAAGTGGTAAAGCTTAATGTATAAATAATGTGTGAGAGCATCAGTAGTAAAAAAGTATGGATTTTCGAAGGTCCTCAAAACTTGGATAACGCTAATATAGGTTATCCTTTCTTTAATATTGTAGGTACTTTGTTTGTTCTGCAAGTAACTACACAACAAGGAGCTGTAGACATGTTTTGTGTCGTTCAAAAAATACAAAAGAAGAAGCCAAATCCATATGGTACACACAAAGAAATCATTGTAACCGAAACAAAATTTGGATTTGTTGGTGAAGAGCCTAAAATATCATACGGATACACATACAGCAATGAACGTTTTGAAAGGCCAATATTAGATGCCTATAAGATTAGCATTCATCACAGTTACCGAGAAAACGGTAAAATGAAAAAGAAACAATGGGTTATCTGTACAATGGGTTACTATGATTTGATAGACTCCTGGTATGGTGATCATTATATTGATAGGGAATTAGAAAAGAAGCTAAAAGAGATGGGAATTGATGAAGATACCTTTCATAAAATGATTAAAGCTAAGCTGGAACCACTCATCGAACAAATTGAATTCGAGTTTCAACAGACGAAAGAATATAAAGTGAAGATAAAGCAAAGAGCAATTCTTGAAGCCCATAGAGCAGCCGAGTCAGCATTTGAAAAGGAATATGGACAAGGTGAATACAGTTGTTGTTATGACGTATTTGGAACTTTGCGTAATCAAGCTTACTTAGAGGAGCTAAAGGTTAAGAAAAAGGTGCAGGAAGAATACACAAGGCGTAGTTACGAGGAAAGCAATAAGCGTAACTACAATTCGTATGGTGGTAGTAGTTACTTTGCCGCTTTACAAAGTAACTACACAGATGATGAAAAGAAAGTATTACATGAAATATACAGGTTGGCATCAAAGAAATTCCATCCAGATGTATCAGGGGATGATGGTAGTAAGATGAAGCTTTTGACTAAACTTAAGGAACAGTGGGGGTTATAAACGAGGAAAAAAAGCGGTTTAGATCAAAAAATGATCTAGCCGCTTCTTTTTTTTATGAATGATGTTGTTGTTCCTTGGAAAATGTGTATAGTCACAATTAAATATTAAAAGTGGTATTGCTCGTGATAATCATATTAAACTCTGAATTGAGCTGCTAAGTCTCTTAACTCTTCTGCCAAGTTTGCGAGCGCATAAGCAGATGATGAAATTTCCTCCATTGATGCTGTTTGTTCTTCAGTTGTAGCAGAAATACTCTCTGTACTGGCTGTAGTAGATTTAGTTATGGAGTGGATTGTATTCATACTACCAACAATTTCTTCAGTCCCTGCTGCCATTTGCTCAACTGCTGCAGATACTTCTTCTACTTGCATAGTAACACTTTGAATAGCACCTTGAATGGAAGCGAAAGTTGTACGTGTATTTTCAGTTGTTTTAATCCCTTCATTAACTCCCACTGTTACTAACTTCATTGATTCAACAGCTTTTTGAGTATCTTTCTGTGTCTCTGAAATCAACACTTCAATTTGGTTTGAAGAAACAGCAGACTGTTCTGCTAATTTTCTAACCTCATCTGCAACGACGGCAAAGCCTTTCCCTTGCTCGCCAGCACGTGCGGCTTCAATTGCGGCGTTCAGGGCAAGAAGATTTGTTTGTTCAGCAATTGCTGTAATCGAATCAATAATTTGACCAATGTCATTAGAACGTTTTCCTAACAAGTTGACAACTTCAGATAAGTCGTTTACTCGTTCAGTGATGTCCATCATTTGTTGATTCATTTGATTCGCGGCATTTATACCATTTGTCACCAGAGATAAAGAATCCCCTGAAAGTTCGGTTACAGCTTGAGCATTTCCGGCTACTTGTTGCACACCTGTTGAAAGCTCATTGACAGTATTGACGGTGTTAGAGACATTGTTTAGTTGCTCTACTGATCCATGAGCGATAGTTTCCATCGTACTTGCAACCATCTCTGTTGCTTTTGTAGTTTCTGCTGCATTAACATTCAATTCTTCAGATGCTGCTGCTACATGATTAGCAGATTCAGTGACTTTTGTTACTGTATTATGAATATTATTAATCATCGAATTAAATGATTGGGATAATTGACCGATTTCGTCCTTGGATGAATAGGTACCTTGCACAGTTAAATCACCGTCGCCTGCCTTTAACATATTAGCCTGTAACTCTTTAACTGGATTCACAATTAAACTTCCAATCCAAGTTGCCAATGCAATGAAGAAAATAATGGCCACAACAGAGAGAATGGCAGAAATAATCATAGTAGTGAATAGACTTTGTTTATTTTCTTCATTCAGCTTATCGGCATCTTCAGAACATAGAGTCATAAGATTGCGTGCATCACTTGCCATATTCTCACCAAAATCAGCTAAAGTTGTGGTGTACATAGAATAGGCTTCGTCGTTTTGGTTCTGACCAGCCAAATCAATAACATCTGCCATGGCGCTCAAATAACCATCGACATTGGATTTAAGAGATTCTAACAGTTTTTGTTCATGTTCATTTCCATTGTAAGAGGCTTCGAATTTCACGATTGAGTCTTTAATACTTTCAGCTCTCTCTGAGATGTTTGTTTGTAAGTCGGCATTACGATTTGCATCCGTAGTAATCATGAGTTCTAAAACGAAAGAATCCATCGCACGAATATCAGTTCGAGTTTGACCGATATATTGAATTGGCAAAAGTGATTCGTCGTACATTTCACTAGATCTTTTTGCCATATCGTTAATGTTATAAAAACCACCACCTGAAATAATTAGCAAAAAAATAACAGCGGACGTAATGAGAGTTAGAATTTTCTTTCTAATTGATAAGTTTTTCAAAAATATTTCCCCCATTGGCTCAACTTTCTTCAAAAGCTATTGTAAGAAAAATGGTAATTACTAATAACTTTGGATATATTGAGTAATTTAGATTCGGTAATAATATACCACATCCAAGTCTTTGATAAGAGAAGAGAGAATTATGGGGCTTTTCTGAAAAATAAAAGGTTACAGCTTATTGCAATCGAGTTTACTGACGAAAAAAATCCTTAATTGAAATTAATGAAAAACTATACAAAACACCTATACAAAGAATATCTTAAAGTACCCACAAAACGTAGGCACCCCCTTGTTGAGCGTTTATGGAATAAGTCGACTAAATCATCATTTATGGAGGACAAAGCGTATAGAGAACGTCCAGTGCCTTTCTACAATTGGTTAAATGAACGTGATAGTCTTCCACAATCAATAGTGCAGTGTGAACCATCGTTAGAAAATTGGCTGGAATGGTAAATCGCTATGAACAGTAGGGGATGAGTGAAAAAACGGGTTTTGAATGTGCCCTTTATGGGTTCCAAACATTACTATTTGGACTCCCTATCTCAGGTATTTTAGCTTGGCTAATATATAAAGGTACGTTCATGGGCGGAGCTGAAGTCGAATTCACATTCCCTTGGAGCAGTATTGGCATTAGCGTACTTGGTGTGTTCCTTGTGATATTTATTACAACAATGTACGCACTTAGCATGATTAAAAAAGAAAATATCGTCGATGCACTTCGTGATGATATGAATTAATTTTAAATTGTAGCGTATATCCTATATACCTAAACGGCGGTTTTGAATAGATCAGAACCGCCGTTTTTTATTTTGGAAATACGACATGCGTATCCTTATGCTAGAGATCATTTATGCAAATGATTACTCTTCATTGATAAACTTTGGAAAAACCCTCTCTCATTGGTCTAGAAGTGGCGGTGTCCGACACAAAAATGTCGTAAATACACCATTGAAATGTAAGTATTTGTAATGTTAGGATTAAATTAACTCGAGGGTGCATCAATTGCTGTAGCAACTTATATTTATCAGATATACGGAATTTAGCGAAGAGTGAAGAATTCGGTTTACTATTATTTTTTTCATCTTTCCATAAATTTGTGAAGGAAGGTTAGTGTGAGAGATTTAAAAAAGGGCACTATTTATGCAATAATTTCAGCTATTTGTTTTGGTATTATGCCTATTTTCGCAAAAAAAGCTTATAGCTATGGGATTTCAGTTTATACATTACTGGTTTTAAGATTTTCAATAAGTTCTTTACTATTTTTTTTGTTTCTTTTATGGAAAAAAACACCTTTAAAAATAGGTAAAATGGATTTAAAATTACTTTTTCTATTGGGTGGTGTTTTATTTACACTGTTATCTGTACTACATTTTGAATCATTAAAATATCTATCATCTTCTATGGCCGTTTTATTATTATTTTCATTTCCTATATTTGTTTCAATCTTTTCCTTTTTAATCTACAAAGAAAAGTTAAAGATAAAATCAATCATAGCTTTATTTTTCACCTTTATTAGTATGATTTTTTTATTAGGCGTTTCTTTTCAAGGTGTAAATATGAAAGGCGTATTTTTAGCGATATTAGCAGCTATTGTATATGCACTATATATGATTCTTGGAAAAAAAGTCACCGACAATAATTCCCCCGTCGTAACAAGTACATTTGTTACCTCATTTGCTGCATTGGGTGTAATTTTCATAGGCCTAATAACCAATGAACTACATTGGAATTTTGATTCAAATGCATGGATATATATATTCGGCATTGTTCTTATTTCAACGATTATAGGTGAAATAACTTTATTTAAATCACTACAGATTCTTAATTCAACAAATGTTTCTATGATAAGTATGGTAGAACCTATATTCACCTCTATTTTTGGCTTACTATTTTTGCAGGAAGTATTGGAACCGCTTCAACTATTGGGAGGCATTTTCATCTTAATAGGATTAACTTTCTTGATCTATTTTCAAAATAAAAATTAATACGATTCAAAGTACTCAACGAAAGGAAGATTCAAAGATGATTTTAAACCTAAACGAAAAGACTTTATCAATTCCTGAGGGAACCGAAGATGTTTTAGGAATTGACATGAGATATCGAGAACATATAATCAATATAATTAAAGGCGTTTATGAAAACTATGGTTTCAATCCACATAAAACACCTATTTTAGAATACTTAGACACATTTAACGGACACCACGGGGAAGGAGAAAAGTTATTTTTTCATATAAAAGATAAAAATGACAAATATCTTATTCCTCGCTATGATCTAACTGTACCGCTGGCTAGAGTAGTAAGTATGTATCCAAATATACCGAGACCTTATAAAAGATTTCAAATTGGTCCCTCTTTTAGAGATGACGAACCTGGAAAAAGTCATTTTAGAGAATTTACACAATGCGACGCTGATATTATTGGCTCAGACAGTTTATTAGCTGAAATCGATATTACAATAATGGCACATGAATTGATTAATAAATTAGGAATAAAAAACTTTGTTTTGAAAATAAATCATAGACTACTTATTCAAGCCTTAGCACTTAAAGTTGGTTTGAGTACCAAAGAAGAACACCTCGGATTGCAAAGAGCCTTAGATTATGCAGATAAAGTTTCAAAAGACGGATTACAAGGTATAAAAAATAAACTAATAGAAAATAAAATTCCATTAGATATTGCTAATCAAATACTGATTGAAATTGAGTGTTTTTCTACCCTTTTAGCTCAATATGAGGATTTACAAAATCAAATAAGTCAAATTGAAAAGTTCTTTAATTACTGTCTCTCTTCTACAAAGGCGACAGCCGATTTGAAATTTATACTCTCTTATTTACCAAAAAATGTTCAATCCAACATCAAAATTGATTTAACATTAGCAAGAGGAGCAGATTATTATACAGGTTATATATTAGAGGGTTTGGTTATTGACTCTGAAATCGGAGCAATTTTAGGTGGTGGACGATACAATAATTTAGTTTCTGCTGTCGGCAATTTAAATGAACCAGGAGTTGGCTTAGCCTTTGGTTTAGAAAGATTATTATCAGTTTTGAAAAGCCTAGATTATATTAACAAAGATAAATTACTGCCTCATAAAATATTATTAGCTGATGCTAACGTAGAGTTCCATCCTAAGATTTTTCTTATAGCTCGTGAATTAAGAAAATACTATGATGTTGACATTTATTATAATCACACTCAATTTGATGAAATAATCCATTTTGCTCAGGAAAATAAGCATCAAATTATTATAGAACTTATTGGGGACCGTCCATTAATTCACTCTGTAATAGAGAATGAGACATTCAAGTTGGAAGTAACAGATATTTTAAATAATTCGGATTTTATATAACGATTAATTAATTCTCGATGAATAATTTATTTTCATATTATTGAGTGAGTTAATTTCATAATTTTGAGGCCATACCGCTCTAAGCTTAAAATGACAAGAAAATAGAGCACCTCCCCAAATCCTGTATAATGAGTGTTACTACACACAAATTAACAGATTGGAGAAATGCTCTATTCTATTATACGACAAGAAATCTTATTTGAATGACACTTTGAGTGTTAATGCATACAGAATAGCAAGCACAGGGGGAATTTTCACCGCCGTTGTTATTTGGGTTGTACATAAATGTCCAATAAAAAAAATCATCTCAAAGAATAACAACTAAAGAGATGATTTTTATCAAACTTTATTACAAATTATCAATCTTTATTATAAACGATCAATCTTTTTTACAAAGCTACAAAAAATAAAAAAATCGTATTTAAGGTTACTATTATAAACAAATATCCTCAATAGTATACAACTTTATTATTCAGTTCAGAACTTAATTATTCAGTTTACAACTTTATTATTCAGTTTAGAACTTTATTATATTTAAACAAATTTGAATATCTGTTTTCTTGAACTTAGGGATTTCATTCCCTTTCATAATCTGCTCTATATTTTTCTCATAAAATCGAATTTGTATATCGTTCTGCCAAGAACCGAAATACAAAGTATGACCGATTTCCTCACCAGTTTTAATAATAATACTGTTACTATCAAGGTTGGAATTTTAGAGTATCCCTCAAAATTATCAACCGCCAAATCCATTCTCGTAATATTTACCGAAAAAGCATAATCAGTCACAAAAAGCCGAAATAAATCCGTCCATGAAATTTCAGACATTTTTTTAAAAGTTCGACAACCCTCACCAGACATATCCAAAAGGACACCCCCTTTTTCCCCACAAGTGGAGAAATGCCAAGTGTCGCCAACTTTGGCGTTACCTAATACTAATGTCCATTTTTAATCCTTGCCTAGTAGTAATCAATCTGACAATTATCGTCATATTGGGGACGTTGAGGTATCTATATAGAGTAGGTACCAGATTGGCACTGGTTGATTTCCTGTCTCAAAGACTGGCGTTGAAATACCACTACTATTGATTATTTCTATAGTACGTGACAAATAATAGCCCCCATAATCACAAAAAGCATCCGCTCCAGAAGAGTAGATGCTTTTTGTGTTGCTATTAGATTTTGTCTCCATTTTTTAAGAAGAAAAAGCCTTCAAATTCAACCTCTAACACGTTAGCAATTTTTCGTAAGTCTTGTTCGCTGAAATTATCCTTCTTCAATTTCGTATTAATATTCTGTCTTGATTGCCCCAGTAGTTCGGCTAAATCTTGAACAGACATATCTTTTCGATTCAAAAGAACTTTAATTTTTTCTCCCATCGTTAAAGACATTCTAACACCTCCTACAATGTTATTATACCATGTATTATATTGCTTTTGACAACTGAAAAATTGTCGTTGACAATATTTATTTTTACAAAATACTTGATTTAGACAATCTTATGATTTACAGTGGAAATATAAACTTTTACAAGTTGGCTATCGACAGTCAGTCGGTGAATGGACTAGAAATAGCCGACATGCAACAAAGGTAGGTGAATGTATGAAGGTACTATCATCACAAGAACGCCAGAAAATAACACGAGCCATACTAAAAGGCTATATGAAGTTGCTCACACAGCAAATTAGAAAGTGACTCAGAGAAGAGGAGAAGAGATATGCGTTTACAAAACACACTGGATTATCTCAAAGAACAATTCTGTGCAGCTGGAGCCGAATGGAAGGAAACGAAGGATAGTGAGTTGCTGACAGAGTTGAATGCGTTAGTAGCGGCTATCAATGCGATTGAGGTTTATTTGTATGATCAGCGTATTACTGTAATTACCGATTGTATTTAAAGAATAAAAGTGTAGGAATGCCACTGAGCGTTTTAAGCAACTAACAACCAGCAAATTAGATTAATACCTATTTAGGTTGTCTTTCACTCGTTTGTTACCAAAACAAAATACACAGCAGTTAGGAGAAAATAAACATGGAAAAAGTAGCAGAAAAAAATTCAGTTTAATAGATACAGTAGATGCACTAGAGGACATTCGAGAGATCTTAGAAAACTCACATTACGTTCAGCAGCTAGTCGAAGAAAAATTTTTCGGTCGATGCAACGTTGATGAGCATGATGTGCAAATCGGCATTGTTCATGATTACCATCGTTATGGAGTTTTCAACAGAATAGTAAGCGACAACGTTTATCATGCTGAAGCATTATTAAAAGATTTGTTATTTACAGTTAAGAAAGCTTTAAAAGATAACTAAGGGAGGTTTTTAAGATGGGATTAGAATTTAAATTAGAAGTAATGAACGATTGTATGGCGTTGGGGCTATTAGAAGGTGACGAGGTGCTAGTTTCTACAATTGAACAGCCTCGAAGCAACGGAAAGGGTTTAGCAGTATTTGAAGCGGCCGGGGAGCATTTTATTAGTGCTCCCCGGCCGCTTCGGGAATCGAATTATGTTGCTGGGTGAACGTATCCAGGTGGTGCGAGAACACCAGGTAAGAATCATAGGGAAAGTTATTGGTTTCAGTTTTGTGGCAAAAGAAAAAGCTGCAGCGTTTGCAGACGCTACAGCTCATTGATTCATGCCCTTTGAAGTGCAGAAATAGTTTATCATATAGATTTAGTATATGCCAATTAAAAGAGCCTTAAAGTACAATGTAAGTCTTTTTTGTATCATTTATATATTACATAATTTCCATCCTATTACTTATTATAGAATCAGGAGGCGATAATATGAATAAGGAAAAATTAAGATATGCAATTTAAAAAGAAATAGATTCGAATAATTTACCTTTAACGGAAAATGATTTTGGTGCAGATGATAGAGCTCGTTTACACAAAATGGGACCTTCTCTAACTGAAAATTCAATCCCGACCCTGATTTTCTTGCAAATAACCTTTGCGAAATTGGGGTCTTTTTATATGGAACATAATTGGAAAATATCGCGTATTCAGCATTTATGATTAGTACACGGATTAATCCATTCATTTCTTTTCTAGGAAAGGAATTACTTGTATTGGTTTTATATCATGAAGCCCTCCTATGCTTATCACCGGTAATCAAGTGGTTAATTTATAGGGGCGCTTTCCAGAAGTTTCGCGACTTTTTGGAGGGCTTTATTTCATAGCTATTTCAAGGGGATTTAGAGAATAAATATTCATTTTACTTCATGATAAATTATGTTGTCAATAATAAATTTGTAAATTTATAAAAAAATGTTATAATAGTCTTACAATTATTTTTTTAAAAATCGTATTTTGAATTCTGCTGTCCTTTTTGCAGATAGAATTTGGATACGTTTTTTTTAATATCCTTTTTAAGCTGAAGAAAAAATTAAAACAATTATGTGAGCTTTAAAGGAAGTTAGTTGAATAAAATTATTAATTTACTATCTAATAGTAACCGGTTTTTTATTTCATAAGGAGGACTAGAATAATGAATCTAATCAATAAGAAAGTTACACACAAGCGTTTTGGCATGGGTAGTATAGTTAAACATAATGATTCTAGTATTGAAATACATTTCGCATCGGAAAATAAAAAGTTTGTTTTCCCTGATGTATTTGGTAAGCACCTAAAACTACATGATAAAAGTGATGCTAAGTCACTTGAAGAAATTTTGCAAAAAAAGGAAATCGAACGAAAAGAGGAAGAATGGAAGAAGGAAGAGGAAAAAAAACTACAACGAAAAAAACTGGTACTTCGCTTGGAACACGAAAAACTTATGAAAAACCATAAACTTCATCCCGAATCACAAATGGTTTTTTGGTGTGACACAGAAGAACAGAATAGTTCTTTTTCAGAGCGGAAAGTTTTTTCAGGCGTATTAAAAAGTGGTAATAACAAAGGAAAGCCAAACAAGCCGAGCCGCTTGCACCAAAATAGCGCTGTCCTATTAACAGCAATAGATTCCGGCATGCCTGAAAAAGACAGACGTATCTTAGGTGTCTATATGGTGAATGAAGATTTTTTCGGTAAGCTTTGTGAAGATGGATATATTCCTGCTCATTCAAAATACAGAATTCAACTTACAGAACAGGAGTCGGATCAGCTGCTTTTCTGGCAATATTATATAAATGAAAAATTCCCTGAAAAAATGACATGGAAGACAGGTAAATATCGTTATTTTGAAAATTTATGGATGGCTCAAATTTTGCTTGATATAGTTTCGTTGAAAAGTGACCCAAATGAACGAGAGCTGGCACAACAATTTTTTAAACATTTTTGTAAAATGAATCTGATAACAGCTCAAGAGTTACCGAAGCCTAATGGTGCATTAATGCGTATTTAGACGTTAGCCCAAAGATTATAAGAATGACTAACACCTACTTTCTTTTTAGCAGTATGTTTGATTGTAACTGCTGGGATTGTTCGTGTCATAGCTAACCTGATTTGGAATTAAAATATAAGGTATGCTGTTGTTTCAAAGGCACCAATTTTATCAAACTTAGATTCAATTGTAGCCATGTTTATGGGGTGGCCATATAATACAAATTATTCTGAGGGTGTAAAATGGGTTGTCCACTTGAGGTAGGACATTACCAAAGATTAAAGTACCTAGATTAACCAGAAGGTAATACGGGAACAGTCATCCTTTTTAGATGTTGTAAATTTACACTTTTATGGAAGCGTTATATAAAACCTTAATAACAGATAAAGATTGATCAAAATATTCATCTTGCAGATGTAGTAAATTAGGATTTATAATAGGAAAGACACTAACATTATTTTAGCCATTTCTCAATTGAGATATGGCTTTTATTTTTAACTTGTATGGAAGAATATTAAATTCATGTTGTTGTTGTAAGTAATTCGTTCAATTATTGGCCCGATTCTTTATAGGAAAAAGCAAATAACTCCTGAAGAGCCTTAAATGGTCTATTTACATAACAAAAAAAGATTGAAGCCAATGTTTGCTCCAATCTTTCATACTCACCCATTCCTGTACACACGCTCGCCGATTTTTTATTAGCCTCAATCTTGCCCCACTTAGCCCCAAAACAAATCGTTTTTATGCTTTATTTTGCGTATTGTTAAATTACACAAAAATCATAGATGTATTGATATATCAATGTTTATAGATGTTTTTAGATATTACATGCATTCATTCCACATTATATGCAGTAGAATCGGGTAGTCGCGCTTGGGGATTTCCTTCCAAGGACAGTGATTATGATGTTCGTTTCATATATATTCATCAACCACAGTGGTACCTTTCAATAGATCCACAAGGAATTGGTGCTAAGAGAGATGTTATTGAAGTGCCTATTAATGATTTGTTGGATATTAGTGGCTGGGAAATAACAAAAGCATTAAGGCTATTTCGTAAAAGTAATCCACCGCTTTTAGAATGGTTACGAAGCAATATTGTTTATGATCAGCAATATTCATTCATTGACAATGTACGATTATTGGAAAAAGAAGTATTTTATCCAAACGCAAGCTTATATCACTATTTAAACATGGCTAAAAACAACTATCGGGAATATTTGCAAAGTTCAGAAGTTAAAATAAAAAAATATTTTTATGTACTAAGACCGGTTTTGGCATGTAAATGGATTGAAAATAACCAAACGGTGCCACCAATTGATTTTCAAGAATTATTAAATGAAATCATTCCTGAAGGCTCTTTAAAAACGGAGATTCAGCAACTTTTAAAGAGAAAAATAGCCGGGGAAGAACTGAATATGGAGCCGAAAATTGACAGTATTAATGAGTATTTAGATAAAGAAATAAAGCATATTGAGACGTACTGTAAAAATTTAAATATCAAAGTTGATGATCCAACACAAAAATTAGATGCGTTATTTAGAAGTACATTGCAAGAAGTGTGGGGAAAAACTGAATAATTTTTACTTGCAAGCTCATACTAATACAGATTTCACTTATGAAATCTATAATGATGAGGAGGATGGCAAATGAGTAGGTTTGAACATTTAGACCCAAAATCTCAAAAAATCCACCGCAACTGGTCAAGGATTAAGCACTCAAAATCTCAAGTTAACGGGGAAACGGAGATTACCCTTCATAACCGTATCTTGAGAAGTGAAGCAAAAGCCCGTCAGTTTTAATCATGCTAGAAAAGTAAGTGTCATCATGCCCAGAATTTATTCTGGGTTTTTTTATTTATTGTTAATTTATGGGATTATTATTCTTGCTCTGATAAAATGAATATATGAAGAAATAAATAGAATTTTAGGAGGGGAAAGTAAATGAGCAACGCTGAAAAACTGAAAAAGGGATTAAAGGAATTTGGCTTAGACCATAAAGCGGAGGAATTATTACCTCTCGCAAAGGAATCCATTCGAATGATGGTAAACCAAATACCTGAAGAAAAAATTCAAATTGGTAGCTCAAAAATTGGTGGCTGCCCGGATGTACCATCAGATTTTTCATGGCCCTATACAACCGACAATAGACCGTTGTATTTTCTTTGCCAACTAAATCTAAAAGAAATCAAGTCTTACGATACAAATAGATTATTACCTGCAGAAGGTATACTGTCTTTTTTCTATGATGCTATCGAGCAACCTTGGGGATACGATCCGAAAGACCATGATGGCTTTAAAGTTTTCTATTTCCCTCAAGAGACTAGTAGCCTGAATAGAATAGAAATTCCTGCTTCATTACACGAGCATGGCAACCTTGACAGCGCGGCACTACAATTTCGAAATGAATTGACACTTCCATCATGGGACTCGCCATACTCGATGGAATTACAAGAAATTTTAAATGAAGAGGAGACGGATAGCTATAGAGAGTTTGAATACGAGTGGATGGAAGTAGATGATTTGTCTAGGTCTACTCATCGCATTGACGGTTATCCAGATGCGATTCAAGGCGACATGTATTTGGAATGTCAACTGGTGACAAATGGCTTATATTGCGGCGACTCAACAGGGTATAGCGACCCTTTGCGAAAAGAATTAGAAGCTGGAGCAACTGATTGGCGATTACTGCTGCAATTTGATTCCGAGGATGATCTAGGGTTAATGTGGGGCGATAGTGGCAGATTGTACTTCTGGATACGTGAGGAAGATTGTAAAAATAAGCAATTTGATAAAGCATGGGTTGTTTTACAGTGTTTTTAAAGGAGGTGGGGAGAAATGGAACAACAAATTAAAGTTCGCGTCGCTGTCGAAGAAGATGCAGCAACTATGCTAGAAATACAGAAAGAAGTGTTAGCAGAAGAAGATTTTTTAATAACTACAGTCGAAGAATTTCAGCAAACGATTGATGGGCAAAAAGAATGGATACAAGCAAAATTAGCAAATGAACGGGAAACAATCTTTATTGCACAATATGAAGAAAAAATGGTTGGCTGGCTTATGTTTCAATCACCACATCGAAAGCGATTAGCACATACAGGTACCTTTGGCATGATGGTGCTAAAAGAATATCGTGGTCTAGGAATTGGAAAACTTTTGCTGGAGAAGATAATAACGTGGGCAGAGCATAACCCCTATATCCAAAAGATTAGTCTTGGCGTATTTTCAACAAATGAAAGGGCCATTGCTCTCTATAAAAAGATGGGATTTGTTGAAGAAGGAAGAAAAATCAATGAAATTAAGCTACATGACAATGAATATATAGATGATGTTTTAATGTATAAAATGGTTCATAAATAATAATTTTGGCTTTTACATAGAAAGGAGCATGCAAATCACATGAAAATATATAATTTCACACAAGAGTTGGCCAATCAAATTAACAATTATCAATCGATAGATGCTTTTTATACGAAAATCATGAAAACGGTGGAGCCTGCCAATATTGGCTTCATTTATATAGAGACAGGTGGTATTGTTGGAATGCATGAGGCGCCCGTCCCACAATTATTTATTGTTATTCAGGGTGAAGGATGGATTTGTGGTGAAGATAGAGAGAAAGTAAGTATAAAGACTGGAGACGGTGTTCTTTGGCAAACTGGAGAGGCACATGAATCTGGGAGTAGTACAGGGTTAACAGCATTAGTCATCCAATCCGAGCATATTAATCTTGCATAAATTACATATTTACCATAAAAAGTAACGGAGTAGATTATAGCTCCGTTACACTATTGATAAGCAGAGTTTAACTGTTTTAAATATATGCCCATCGAAAACGTCATCAAACTCCTCCATTTTTATAAAGCCCTTTGCTTGATAAAAGTCCAGGCCAATTGTATTTTCTTTTTCTACACAAACTATAAGTGACTTTAAATCGTGAAGTATTTTAATGCCTTCCTGAAGTAGCGCCGTACCAATACCTTTGCCCTGTATATCAGGAAGTAAATAGATCGCTAATAGTTCAGCCACACCATTAGTAACATTTGAAAAATTTGCAAAGCCAACGATCGATTCTTCATATATTGCAACTAAAAATGGACTATTTTCTAGACGTACTTTCAATCGATCGTTATTATAAGCAGCTTGTAAAAATCGATCTTGGATGTCACGTGGAATAATGCCTTCGTATGTTGTATGCCAGCTTTTCTTGGCAATTTCTTGCACAAAAATGATGTCATTCTCTACCATCTGTCGTATAATTAATGTCAACACTTTTCACCCGCAATTCTAAATTTTCTATTTATTGTAACATTAAATTACTCGAAGGGGGATGACTTCATGCAAGTTGTTGAAAAAGCGTTTGGCTATATTACGAGAGAGCATGAGAGTCGGTTACAGGTGCTAGTATTTGAGCAAAATACAGAAGGAGCAGGAATTCAAATTCCTAAAGGCACGGTAGAGAAAGGGGAAACACCGTTAGAGGCTGTAACCCGAGAGATGTTTGAGGAGACAGGTTTATCCCATTTAACCGTTAAGGGGTTAATTGCTCAAGATTATTTTAATCATCATTCAGGGGTTCTGCAAAAACGTTATTTTTATCATTTAACTACGAATGAAAAACGAGATACATGGCAACATTGTCCTACAGGTGTAAACGAGTCAGGTTTTGTGTTTTCATTTTACTGGATCTCAAGCGAGCAGGAAGTGACACTAGCACAAGGACATGGAGATTATTTGCATCGAGTATTGGCTCGTGTGAAAAATTGATTTGTCATCTATATAAAAGCTACATTTAATTGAACAAAACCGCGTCTCTAAATAAAAGAGACGCGGTTGTTTTGTCATTTTCTAAGCTTTTGCGGCAACATCTAATGCTTGAGCGAAATCTGCAATCAGATCATCAACATGCTCTAGTCCTACTGAGAAACGTAATAGTCCATCCGTAATACCGCGTTTTGCTCGTTCTTCGGGTTCCATGGCTGCATGGCTCATTTTAGCAGGGTAGGATAAAATTGATTCAACACCACCAAGAGAGACAGCGAAAACGGGAATTGTCATCGCTTCTACAAGTACTTTTGCAGCTTCATAGCTTGGTAGACGGAAGGATAGTACTGCACCTGCACTCGTGGCTTGACGATGATGAATCTCATAACCAGGATGAGATGCAAGTCCTGGATAGTATACTTGCTCGACAAGGGAATTTTCAGCTAAAAACTCCGCAATCTTTTGTGCTGATTCAGCAGAACGACTAAAACGCACATCTGTTGTTTTAATATTTTGCAATAGAGTAAAGCAGTCCTGTACACCTAATATATTGCCGAATGAATTTTGGATAAAGTACAGCTCCTGACCAAGCTTTTCGTCAGCGGTTACTGTCAATCCTGCGATAATATCGGAGTGCCCAGATAAAAACTTTGTAGCACTATGAATAACAACATCGACGCCTAACTCAAGTGGACGTTGGTGTAAAGGTGTCATAAAAGTATTATCTAAAAACGTTAAACAATGATGCTGTTTGGCTAGAGCAACAATTCCGCGAATATCTGTGATGCCAAGTGTTGGATTCGACGGTGTTTCCATATAGAGTAGCTTTGTTGCTGGAGTAATGGCTGCTTCAACCGCTGCTAAATCTGTGAAATCAACGAAAGTATGGGAAATACCGAAACGTGGTAAAACTTTGGAAACAAAGCGGTACGTTCCACCATAAACATCCTCAGTAATCACAATATGATCACCTTGAGAAAGTAGCATTAATGACGCTGAAACTGCAGCAATCCCAGAAGAGAATGCATGTGCACGTACACCACCTTCAAGCTCTGCGATTGCTTTTTCTAGTGCATCACGTGTAGGGTTTCCAGATCGCGCATAATCATATTCACCAAATTCATCGATACTCTCTTGATGAAAAGTAGATGATAAATACATAGGCACATTAACTGCACCCTTTTTATTTTCATAGCCGTCACGAACCCCAGCGTGAATGAGGCTTGTTTCAATATGTTGCTTCATCTTTATGCCTCTTTTCTAAGGATATCGAATACTTGTTTTAAGTCAGCAATTAAATCTTCAACCTCTTCTATTCCAACTGAGAAGCGCAGTAATCTGTCACATACACCACGTTCAATCCGCTCCTCGTAAGGCATATCTGCATGTGTTTGAGTAGCAGGATATGTAATAAAGCTTTCAACACCACCAAGGCTTTCGGCAAAAGTAATTAGCTTCAAGTTACGAAGGAATGGGTCAATCCACTCAGCTTGTTTCAAGCGGAATGATAGCATGCCACCTTTTCCTGTATACAGCACGTCTGTCACAAGTTCTTCTTCCTCTAAATAGGCAGCAATTGCTTTCGCGTTTGCATCGTGCTGCTTTAATCGAAGATGCATCGTTTTTAAGCCACGAATCAGCAACCAGGAATCCATCGCACCTAATACCATACCGCTACCGTTGTGAATAAAGCCAATACGTTCAGCTAATTCTGCTCCTTTTGCAACAACTAAACCAGCTAATACATCATTATGTCCGCCGATATATTTAGTAGCTGAATGAAGGACAATATCTGCACCTAACTCGATAGGGCGTTGGAAATAAGGTGTATAGAACGTGTTATCTACAATTAACCATGCGTCATGCTTATGAGCTAATTCAGCATACACTTCTAAATCAAATTCCTGCATAAGTGGGTTTGTTGGCGTTTCGATGAAAAGGGCACGTGTATTGTCAGTGATTAAAGCTTCTACCTGCTCAACTGATTCAAATTTTGAGTAAACAGGCTTGATATTATATGTCTCTTCGAAGAAATTAAAAAGTCGATATGTACCTCCATATAAATCATCAGGTACCACTAATTCATCACCAGGCTTAAATAATGATAGAACTAGTTGAATGGCTGCCATACCAGAGCTACAGGCAAAGCCCATGTCTCCGCCCTCTAAATCAGCAATACCAGTTTCTAATAGGGCACGAGTTGGATTTTTGGTACGTGCATAATCAAAACCAGTGGATTCACCGATTCCTGTATGTTTATATGCTGTCGATAAATGAATCGGTGGGCTGACAGCGCCTGTTCGCGGATCACTTAAATTACCAAGTTGTACAAGTTTTGTTTCAATGCTTCTGTTGTTTGTCATGTCGTCACTCTTTTCTTCATCATAATAACGGGAAGTCAAAATATACTGATAGACTAGAACTCATTTCCCATATTCTAAATAATTGTTATCAATTTAACATGTATACTAAAGAAGAACAAGATAATTTCAGAAAATTGGTGATATTATTCTTAGGAAATCACCTAGGAATAGTAGGAAATGTAAAAAGGAGGAGAGTTAAATAAAGAATTGGCTTGTAATTGGGGGAACAGGAATGCTAAAGGATGTTTCTTTATGGCTTTAACATCAGCGTTTTTGAACCATGGAATTTGCGTCCTTAGAGGGATATATATCTTAAATAAAAAGAATCTGTCTAATTCCTCAACTTATCCGAGGCATCTAGACAGATTCTTTTTAATATAATTTAAGCTTGCTCTTTTTTTAATAAATCTCGAATTTCTTTTAGAAGCTCTTCTTTAGCATCCAATTCTGGTGCTGGTTCCTCTACAACAACCTCTTCTTTTTTACGAGTTAACTTTGTCATAATTCGTAATGCCATGAAGATAGCAAAGGCAATTATTAAAAAGTCAATGATTGACTGTAAAAATACACCTAATTGAATTTTCGCTTCGCCTGAACCATAAACAAAGCTCTTTGTTAAATCAATACCACCAGTTAAAACACCGACTAACGGCATAATGATATTTTCAACTAAGGAGGTAACAATTTTACCGAAAGCACCACCAATTACAACTGCCACTGCTAGATCGACAATATTGCCTTTCATAGCAAATTCTTTAAAGTCTTTCCACAAAACAAATTCCTCCTATTTTTATCCTTATAAAATAATTGAATTATATTTTACTATATTTTTCCCTTTCTTTTCAACTATTATTAAAGTGGTAATTATATACTAAAAAATCTACTACATAAAACGGAAATTTTGGTAATATAGAAATAGATTATCAGTTGTGTTGATTAACCATTTTTATACATTTGAATTAATTAGAAGAGGCTGATTTCCGCTACGGGCTACTCGCTTTGTTGCTGCCGCTTCGCTCTGCGACGAAAGCGAAGCGGCAGGAGCACTCGAGTAGCCCTACGCTACAATCAGTTAAAATGCGCATATATTAGCAAAATAGCAACAAAAAAATCTTTTATATTGCTCAATAATAAACTTGTTTTTTCCTAATCAACACGCCTGATAGAATACAAGATTAGGTGTGACATATGACGAAAAAAAAGAAGAAAAAACCGATGCTATCGCCTTCCGCCCAATTGGGAATGATAGCATTATTAATACCAATAGCGATAACTGTTTATGTATTCGCTTTTTTTGCATGGAAGGAGCTACAAACATTACCGATATTTGAAAAACTAGAGCAAGAAAAGGCAATAGAAGAAATTCAACAAAATTTCGATATGGAAATTCCTGAGCAATATATTCCCGTTTATGTAGCGGCAGAAGAGAAATACGGTGTACCTTGGACATTACTAGCCGCACATCATCGTGTTGAAACACGGTTCTCCTCAATGAAATCACTTGTATCACCAGCCGGGGCAGAAGGACATATGCAATTTATGCCTTGTACATTTGTAGGTTGGCAACATCCTTCCTGCTCAGGATTAGGTAAAGGGGACATATCGAAGGCTGAATTAATGAATCCAGGAACGATAAAAAAATATGGTGGATTTGGTGTAGATGCTAACGGGGATGGCATTGCGGATCCTTATGATATTGAGGACGCTATATTTAGTGCAGCGAATTATTTATCGAAAAATGGTGCGGCAGATGGGGATGTGAAACAAGCCGTTTTTCAGTACAATCACAGTGATGAATATGTTGAAAATGTGTTATATTATTTCAATTTATATAATGATTATCATGATGAGCTAAAGGAAGCAGTCGCTTTAAATAAAGAAAAGTAAAGATGCATAACGTTCCATTTCAGGACTCGACACCCATAAGAAAGTGAGTTAATTATTCTCATCATTTCCTTAAATCGGGTTTTTCAAAAACAAATAAAGAGCCATCAAAAAAGATGGCTCTTTATTCATATTTAGGTTGCTTTGTGCATACTTTTTAAAATAATGCTTACAATGAAGATCAGCACGATAGCACCAATTAATGCTGGGAATACGTAAAAATCACTAACTTGCCAACCCCAGTTCCCAAGAACCATACTACCAATCCAAGAACCGACAATCCCTGCAACAATATTTCCAACGATGCCGCCAGGTACATCTTTACCTATAATGACGCCTGCTAACCAACCTAAAAGCCCGCCAATGATTAAATACCAAATGAAGCTAATCATTTTTTTCATCTCCTTAAAATTAAGATATAATGGCGATTGCTTAGTTATGCCCTGAAAGGAACAGATTAAACGCGTCCAGCTTCTTTGGTAATCATTACAATTTCGCGAAATGGTTTTTATGACTTAACAACTGTTGCGCCTAACGTATGCTCAAAATGACGAAATGCCCATTCATGCCTGCAGCATCAAAACTTGCAACATCATCTGCATAAACAACCGTTGAAATGCCCAAATTATAAGCATCAACTGCTGTATGTAAAATACAAATATTAGTACAAACGCCAAATAAATGAATTTCTTTGATACCTCTTTCATTTAATAAAATCGATAAATTGATTCCGGCAAATGCGCTATAACGCGTTTTATCTTCATTCAGCATAAAACTCCCGCCTCTAAAGGTGTGAGATGAATGCGAATGTGGTTCCTTTTTTCAGTGGTGTCCAAAAACTTACTGAAATAGAGGAACTCAGTCTAAGAGCGCTACGTTCTGTGGCATTACCGAAATGACCGACATCGTGTCGGCCCTCGTGCAGGCCTGGGCACAATTCAAAATCCGGCCGTATTGTTTTTCTGTAGCGAAAGCGAAGCGTCAGCTACAAATGTTTTTGGCGCGACAGCGGCAATACGCCAAGGCGAAATTGATTTAATGCTTGACCGGGCTCACTACATGTTAGTTTTCCATCAGTAGCTACAAAATCATACGTATAATCAACAACTAATAGAGCCTTTTTCAACTTTTTCACTCTCCTAATAGGTATAATTTCACTTTTTTCATGCCATATTTGGGCCTGTTTGTCAGAAAAATGATTCTAATTTAATATTAAGAATAGTTTGAAAATTGATTTTTCTGAGAGTATAATGTGAAAAAAGGAGAGTGTTTTATATGAATATGACAGCTATGAAACGTTTAAATCGACAAGGATTTCTTATTGCAGGCTTACATTTGTTAGTGATGTTAAATATAGCAGCAGATTTTTTATTAGCCTCGTAATCTCTTAAATAAAATAGAAAGGTGAGTTAAATGCTTGTCCAATTCTAAAACAACCGTGAAGACAAATTAGATTATGTCCACGGTTGTTTTTTATTGTCTTGAGAGAATTTGTACTCATCACCCAAAATTATGGATGACATTTGTTAAGACATATACCTTGTATATAAGTTAATTGGAGTGGAGGTTGGACGCCCCCAGTCGGAACGGAAATAAACCACATGTTATGATGATGAACCAGAATTTGCATAGAGGACACTAAATAGCACCTAATAAAAGGAATGTCTCTAACGAATATCAGATATATAGTACAAAAAGAGGAGTGATAGGATGACAACTAGATTTGATGGCGTGTTCCGTGAACTAGAGCGTCCATTTGCTTGGTTGGACTTTGATGCACTAGATAACAACATTGCAACTGTACACAACGCTTGTGGGGAGAAAAATATTCGCCTTGCTACGAAGTCAGTTCGTTCTGTAGAAATATTACGCTATTTACAAAAAAACCTCCCAAATGTGACAGGATTTATGACGTTTACTGCGGCAGAAACAATATTTCTAATTCAACAGCATTTTGATGATTTACTACTAGGATACCCAGTGATGGAAGAAGCTGCTGTTCGACAGTTATTGCACTTTGTAAAAGAAGGGAAAACCGTCACTTTTATGGTGGATAAGCAGGAGCATGTCGAATTTTTGGCTGAGCTAGGGCAAGAGCTAGGCGTTCGTGCGCGTGTATGCATTGATATTAATGTATCCAATGATTTTAAGGTCCTTTATTTTGGTACAAAACGCTCTTCACTTCATTCACTCGAGCTACTAACACCATTTCTCGAATATATTAAAAATCAACCATTTATTGAAGTAGTGGGTGCGATGGGCTACGAGGCTCAAATTGCAGGGGTCGGTAATCGTCCAGCAAATACAGTTAAAGGAAGAATTATAGAAGTCATGCAATTGCAAGCAAAAAAGCAAGTTACCCAGTTTCGTAGATTAGCAATTGCTCATGTAAAAGCGTATTTTCCAAACTTACGTTTTGTAAATGGTGGTGGCTCAGGAAGTATGGCCTACACGGCACAACAGAAGGAGGTAACAGAAATTACGGTGGGTTCCGTGTTTTATGCACCAGCTTTATTTGACCAATTTGCGCATTTACAGCTTGAAAAAGCAGCTGGATTTGCTTTAAGGGTAACAAGGAAACCAGAAAAAAATATTGTGGTTTGTCATGGTGGAGGTTATACAGCGTCGGGTGCAATCAGTACTGATCGATTACCTGTATTCTATGAACCAACCTTTTTTTCGTATCTTAGTTTAGAAGGAGTAGGAGAAGTTCAGACACCCGTGAAAGTTAATCGTAAAAAAGTTAATGTGGGCGACACGCTGTATTTTCGACATGCGAAGGCTGGTGAATTGTGTGAAAGATTTCAAGTGTTACATGGAATTAGAGGGGACAAGTATATAGGAACTTATACAACCTATAGGGGGGATGGACAATGTTTTCTATAGATAAGTGGAAAAATGGAGAGAAGTGGACGAACTGGGCTAATAATGTCATCTCATATCCGTCCGAGATGTACTTACCTCAATCCATTGAAGAAGTTACAAAAATCGTGAAGCATGCACGTGAATTAGGAAAAACGATTCGTGTAACAGGTGCAGCTCATTCCTTTAGCGCTGTTGCAATGCCTGAGCATATAGCACTTTCTTTACATAATATGCGTGGGCTCATAGCTGTGAATAAGGAGAAGCAAGAAGCGACACTTTGGGCTGGCACGTATTTATATGAAATAGGACCATTACTTGCACAGTATGGCTTTGCTCTTATAAATATGGGGGATATTCAGGAGCAAACGATTGCAGGAGCGGTATCAACAGGCACCCATGGAACAGGTGTAACACTAGGTTCGTTATCGTCAACTGTGACAAAATGGGGTTTTGTAGATGGTACAGGTACTTATAGAGAGCATACTAGAGGAATGGATGATTTATCGGAAGCTTTACATGTTTCACTTGGCATGCTAGGTGTGCTTGTGCAAGTAACAATCAAGGTGATACCGCTGTACAGCTTACATTATGTAGGCACAAGAGATACTTTAGAAAGTGGGCTGGCGATATTTGCTGAAGATATTCGACAGCATCGACATGTTGAGTGGTTTTATTTCCCTGGGAGTGAAACCATTCAAGTGAAGCGCATGAATGCTGTAGCACCTGTTTATCAGAGTAATTGGAGTAAGAGAATGGAAACATTGAAACTTCAAATAGTAGAGAACGGTGCTTTTTATGCTATTTCAGAGCTTTGTAAATGGAGACCTTCGCTAAGTGGCGCTATGAGTAAATTAGCAGCAGCCAATGTTGTTGAAGGTGAGAAAACCGGGATCAGTTATGAAATTTACCCGTCTCCACGTAGCGTAAAGTTCCAAGAAAGTGAATATGCTATTCCATTAGTGCAATTTGAGGCATGCATGGAAGAGATACACGCAACCTTTAAAAAGGGGATTTTTAATGTACATTTTCCGTTAGAATGTCGGACATCGGCAGGCGAAGCAGGTTATTTAAGTCCTACCCAAGGTGAAGAATCAGCATTTATTGCCTTTCACATGTATAAAGGAATGCCGGAAGAGCCCTATTTTGAATGGGTTCACACGATGATGAAAAAATATAAGGGAAGACCACATTGGGGCAAACAAAATCATTTAACGGCTAACTATGTGTATGAGTTATATCCAGATATCGAAAAATTTTTAGCGATTCGCAGTCAATATGATCCTGATCATGTGTTTTTTACAGGCTACTTAAGAAAATTATTCACAATGTAAGTGTAATCTTATTATCTAGCTAACCAAGTGTTTTCGAATAATTTAAAAGATTATTGAAAAAATTTAAATTTGAACGAAATGTCAAAATATTTATCAAATCGAGATAAAAGTGATGCTTAGTCAGCATGAAAACGATTTCAAAATTTATCGGATTGTTTGAATTGTTTAAATAATTCGAAAAATAGTGTTGACGAGACCTTTTTTTCGTACTATGATTACAACAATTTAACACGTTCGTTACAGCAGTTAGTTGTCTTTAAGGCAATTAACATATACACAAAAACAAAATAGACAGAACATTTTGTATAAAGCAACGAACATAGCAATAAATGAGGGGCGTTTAAAATGAGAAGTGACATGATTAAAGTAGGCGTAGATCGTGCGCCACATCGAAGTCTTTTATATGCAACAGGCAAAGTAAAAGCAAAAGATTTAGGCAAGCCATTTATTGGGGTTTGTAATTCTTATATCGACATTATTCCAGGTCACGTTCATTTACGGACATTTGCTGATGTTGTCAAAGAAGCCATTATTGAAGCGGGTGGTATTCCATTCGAATTTAATACAATCGGTGTAGATGATGGTATAGCAATGGGTCATATAGGTATGCGTTATTCATTACCAAGTCGTGAAATTATCGCAGACTCTGCAGAGACAGTTATTAATGCACACTGGTTTGATGGTGTATTCTATATTCCAAACTGTGACAAGATTACACCTGGAATGTTAATGGCAGCAGTTCGTACTAACGTACCATCAATCTTCGTTTCTGGTGGTCCAATGGAGGCTGGTACTTCTGCTACAGGCAAGCAACTTTCATTAACTTCGGTTTTTGAAGGTGTAGGGGCTCTTAAATCAGGAAAAATGTCAGCTGAAGAGCTGTTGGATATTGAAAACAATGCATGCCCTACATGTGGTTCATGTTCAGGAATGTTTACAGCAAACTCTATGAACTGCTTAATGGAGATGCTAGGAGTAGCATTACCAGGTAATGGTACAATCGTTGCTACTTCTGAAGAACGTCATCAGCTTATTAAAGAAGCTGCTAAACAATTAGTCCGTATGATTAAAGAGGACATCAAGCCACGTGACATTATTACAAAAGAAGCAATTGATGATGCATTTGCACTCGATATGGCGATGGGTGGTTCGACAAACACAGTCCTCCATACATTAGCAATCGCCAATGAAGCTGAAATCGATTATAACATTGAAGATATTAATAAAGTTGCAGAGCGTGTTCCATATCTAGCAAAAATTATGCCTGCTTCAGATGTTTCAATGGATGATATTAATAAAGCAGGTGGCGTTAGTGCCATCATTAATGAATTGACATCTATTCCAGGTGCTATTCATCCTGATCGTCCAACAGTTGCAGGAGTGACAATGGCTGAGCTTGTAAAGGATTATCATATTACAAATGATCAAGTTATTCGTACGAAAGACAATCCTTATAGCCCAGTTGGTGGTTTATCAGTGTTATTTGGCAATATCGCTCCGCAAGGATCTGTTATTAAAGTAGGAGCTGTAGACCCTTCTATTAAAGTATTCAGAGGCGAAGCAATTGTCTTTGATTCGCAGGAAGCAGCACAGGAAAATATCGATAATGGGACAGTTAAAGAGGGCCATGTAGTCGTCATTCGCTACGAAGGACCTAAAGGTGGCCCAGGGATGCCTGAAATGCTTGCACCAACTTCTGCAATTCAAGGACGTGGTCTCGGAACAAAAGTTGCATTAATTACTGACGGTCGTTTCTCAGGTGCATCTCGCGGTATATCAATCGGTCATATTTCGCCAGAAGCAGCAGAAGGCGGTCCAATCGCTTTAGTAGAAAATGGTGATACGATCACAATTGATCTACCAAATCGTACAATCAATTTAGAAGTTTCAGATGAAGTATTAGCTGAACGTCGTGCAAAACTACCGGTATTTGAACCGAAAATTAAACGCGGTTGGCTAGCAAGATATTCAAAATTAGTAACAAACGCTTCTACAGGTGGCGTTATGAAAATTTAATAAGTTAAAGCGTTGATGAGGTTAAAGGTTCTAGAGCCTTGTATTTACCAGAGAGCCGGTCGTGCTGGAAGCCGGCGATACAACTAGATCTGACATCCCCTCGGAGCGAGCTATTAAACGCGTTTTCGCCATTAGATAGCTCCGGGCATAATCGAAGTGCTCGTTATTAATGAATAAATGATTTATGACACGGTATTGAATGCGAATTTTCTCGTATTGGTGCATAAATGCTTACATTTATTCACGAGGTAGCAATTATTTGCTATAAAAAAGGGTGGTACCATGGAAAGTCTTTTTCATCCCTACGTAAGGTAGTTCTTTGCGTGTGGAGAAAAAGGCTTTTTATTATTTTTGACGATGTTAGCAAGAGTCCCTTTTCAAGGAGACATCCAGCTAGTGACACTTCAATGATGCGCATCGCTAATGTGAAATTGAATGATAAGAAGGAGGCAGATTTGATGAGTGCGAATGTTTCTATCAATGAAAAAGAAGAATTAGCAACAACAGCAAAAGCTGAACAAACCTATCAAGCGAAAGATGGTGCGGACGTATTAGTGCAAGCATTGCATGAACAAGGCGTTGAAATTGTTTTTGGTTACCCAGGTGGAGCGGTACTACCAATCTATGATGCAATGTATAAAAATCCGGTTCGTCATATTTTAACTAGACATGAACAAGGTGCAATCCATGCAGCGGAAGGATATGCACGTGTTTCCAATAAACCTGGTGTTGTAATTGCAACGAGTGGTCCGGGGGCAACAAACCTAGTAACTGGTATTGCTGATGCGATGATTGATTCCATCCCATTAGTTATTTTCACAGGCCAAGTAGCAACGTCCGTAATTGGTACAGATGCTTTCCAAGAAGCAGACATTATGGGAATTACAACACCAATCACAAAGCACAACTATCAGGTGCAGGATGTCAATGATATCCCACGTATTGTAAAAGAAGCTTTCCATATTGCAAGCACTGGTCGAAAGGGCCCTGTTGTTGTGGATTTCCCGAAAAACGTTTCCCAAATGTTATTTGATGTGGAGAATCCACCTCAAGCACCTGAAGAAATATATTTACCAGGTTATCAGCCAACTTACAAACCGAACTATTTACAAATTCAAAAGGCTATTCAAGCAATTTCATTGGCTAAAAATCCACTAATTTTAGCTGGAGCTGGTGTACTCTTTGCAGATGCACGTGAGGAACTAACAGCATTGGCTGAGAAATATCGTATCCCAGTAACGAACACTTTATTAGGGCTTGGTTCAATTCATGGAGAACATGAATTATTCATCGGAATGGCTGGAATGCATGGAACTGTAACAGCGAATACAGCTATTACAAAATCAGATTTATTGTTGAATATCGGTGCGCGTTTTGATGACCGTTTAACTGGTGATTTAGCAACATTTGCTCCGAATGCAACGATCGTACACATTGATATTGATCCAGCGGAAATTGGAAAAAATGTTCCGACCGATATTCCAATTGTTGCAGATGCCAAAGAAGCATTAAAAGCATTATTGAAAAAAGACTTCAAGGGTCCGGATACAACAGATTGGCTAGCATTCTTAAATAATCATGCAAACGAATATCCATTATGGTATAGCAAGAAGCCGGGCGATAGAGAAGTTTTACCGCAGGAAGCATTAGAGCTTGTGCATAAAATTACAGAAGGTGACGCGATTGTCACTACAGATGTTGGGCAGCATCAAATGTGGGCTGCACAATATTATCGCTTAAACAATGATCATGGATGGGTAACGTCTGGTGGACTTGGTACGATGGGCTTCGGTTTCCCAGCTGCAATTGGCGCCCAGTTTGCGAAGCCAGACAAAAAAGTTGTATCCATTGTAGGGGATGCAGGATTCCAAATGACTGCACAAGAACTTTCACTGCTACAAGAATTCAACTTACCAGTAAAAGTGGTGATTTTAAATAATAGCTGTCTTGGAATGGTACGCCAATGGCAAGAGACGTTCTATGAGGAGCGTTATTCATCATCGCTAATGCCGATTCAACCAGATTTTGTTAAATTAGCTGATGCATATGGCATTAAAGGCTATCGAATTGACACAATCGACGAGGCGGAAAGTATTTTCCGTGAAGCACTACTTTCTGATGAGCCAGTGTTAATTGATTGTCGTGTGAAACAGCTGGAATGTGTTTACCCAATGGTAGCACCAGGCAAAGGCTTACATGAAATGATTGGGGTGAAAAAGAAGTGAAACGAGTAATTACAGTAACAGTGATTAACCAGAGCGGTGTGTTAAACCGTGTAACAGGTTTACTTATGAAGCGTCAATTCAATATTGAATCCATCACAGTTGGTCATACTGAACAGCCAAACTTTTCGAAAATGACTTTTGTTGTACACGTAGAGGATGAGTGTAAAATTGAACAGCTAGTGAAGCAATTATCAAAGCAAATTGATGTGCTGAAGGTCAATGACATTACAGATAAATCGATCGTATTACGCGAGTTAGCACTTGTGAAAGTAATTTCACCACCAAACTTACGACTGGAAATGAATTCAATTGTCGAACCATTCCGTCCACAAATTATTGATACAGCGAAAAACGTTGTCACATATCAAGTAGTAGGACATCCCGAAAAAATTGATGCCTTTATTGAACTAATTCGACCTTATGGTATTAAAGAATTAACGCGTACAGGAGCTACTGCATCAGTACGTGAAACACAAAAAATCTCAAATACGCAGCTCTCTATTTTAAAATAGTTGGCATATAAAATGGATAGCTTTAGATGCATAGCACTTTTTGGTACCGTGCATCTAGAGTTAAAAAAATTAACCCAAATTTAGGAGGAAACAAACTATGGCTACAATGTACTATGATCAAAACATCAACGAGGAAGTATTAAAAGGAAAAAAAATCGCAATCATCGGTTATGGCTCACAAGGTCATGCACATGCATTAAACCTTAAAGAATCAGGATTCGATGTAGTAGTAGGAGTTCGTCCAGGCGGATCTTTCGATGCAGCAAAAGCGGATGGATTAGATGTAAAAACTGTTGCTGAAGCAGCACAAGAAGCAGATGTGATCCAAATTTTACTTCCTGATGAGCGTCAAAAAGCTGTATATGAGGCTGAAATCGCCCCTCATCTTGAAGCAGGTAAAGCACTTATGTTTGCACATGGCTTCAACATTCACTTCGGTCAAATTACACCACCTGCAGATGTTGACGTATTCTTAGTTGCACCGAAAGGTCCAGGACACTTAGTGCGTCGTCAGTTCCAAGAAGGTGCTGGTGTACCAGGCTTATTCGCAATTCACCAAGATGCAACTGGTCAAGCAAAAGATATAGCTCTTGCATACGGTAAAGGAATCGGTGCTGCGCGTGGTGGATTACTTGAAACAACGTTCAAAGAAGAAACGGAAACTGATCTATTCGGTGAGCAAGCAGTACTTTGTGGTGGTGCTACACAATTAGTAAAAGCAGGTTTCGAAACATTAGTAGAAGCAGGTTACCAACCAGAGTTAGCATACTTTGAAACACTTCACGAATTAAAATTAATCGTTGATCTAATGTTTGAAGGTGGTATGGCAACAATGCGTTACTCAGTATCAGATACAGCTGAGTGGGGTGACTATGTTGCGGGACCACGTATCATCGATGACTCTGTAAAAGCTCGAATGAAAGATGTATTAACAGATATCCAAGATGGTACATTCGCTCGCCGTTGGATTCAAGAAAACGAAAACGGTCGTCCAGAATATACAAAATTCAAAGAAGCTGGTGCAAATCATCAAATCGAAGAAGTTGGTGCAAAATTACGTGCTATGATGCCATTCATCAACGAAGGTAAGGAAAAAGTTGTGAGAGAAGTAGCTACAAGTGTGAAAAATTGATCTTTTCGATACAACACTTCGCGACGGCGAACAATCTGCTGGTATGAACCTAAACACAGCAGAGAAAATTGAGATCGCCAAGCAACTGGGGCGCCAGATGTATTAGACGCATCAGTAAAAGCGTATTTAAATGCTATTAACCGTCATTTAATTCAAGCAAGCCTTCGTGCACAGCCTGAGAGTTAATTGATTAGTAGGCAACTGGTAAATGTCACAGATTTAGATGGAAGTGAATGGTATTAGCCTACTTCACATTCCAGACGCAATTAGGCCGTTGTGTATTTTAAGCATTCCAATTACGCAAAGACGTAGTTGATGACTCTCATCTATAAATATAGGTGAGAGTCTTTACTAAAATAGCGGATTCAACGCTATACAAAGAAAGGTGTTTTGACGATGGAGAAAAAAATTACAGTACTTCCTGGTGACGGAATAGGACCAGAGGTTGTTGCTTCTGCTGTTCGTGTATTACAAGTGATTGGTAAGCGATTCAACCATACATTCCATTTAGGTTATGCAACAATCGGGGGCGCTGCCATCGACCAACACAATAATCCACTGCCAGATGAAACAATCGAGATGTGTGAAAATAGTGACGCTATTTTACTTGGAGCTGTTGGTGGGCCGAAATGGGATCATAACCCACCTGAATTACGTCCAGAAAAAGGATTATTACGTATTCGCAAGCACTTTGACTTATTCGCAAATCTACGTCCAGTAAAGGCGTTCCCGAGTTTACTAGATGCTTCACCATTAAAACGTGAAGTAGCCGAAAACGTCGATTTAATGATTGTACGTGAACTAACAGGCGGCGTGTACTTCGGGGAACCACGTATGCGTACTGAGAATGGCGCGATTGATACAACGGTTTACTCAACTGCAGAAGTTGAGCGTATCGTTGAAAATGCCTTTGAATTAGCACGTTTACGTGGAGGCAAATTATGCTCTGTTGATAAAGCAAATGTACTTGAAACAAGTCGTTTATGGCGCGAAGTTGTAGAAGCGAAGAAAAGAGATTATCCAGATGTACAGGTGGAGCACAATTTAGTAGACTCTGTTGCGATGAAATTAATTACAAACCCTAGCCACTATGATGTGGTAGTTACTGAAAATATGTTTGGGGATATTTTAAGTGATGAAGCATCGGTCATTACAGGTTCTTTAGGTGTATTACCATCTGCATCTATTCGTGGTGATAGTTTTGGTCTATATGAACCAGTACATGGCTCCGCACCAGAAATTGCTGGCCAAGGTGTAGCGAATCCAGCAGCAACCATTCTTTCAGTTGCCATGATGCTACAATATTCATTTGGCTTAAAAGAAGAGGCAGCAGAAATTGAACGTGCTGTCAGTGCAGTATTTGATGATGGCTATTTCACTGCAGATCTTGCGCGTGATGGTGATCGTATACTATCTACTAACGAATGGACAGATAAAGTAATGAATGAGATTGATACTAGCTTTGTTTCGGAAAGCATTATGACAACATACATTTAGGAAATAGGTGAAGATGATGGGTAACTAAACTGTTACGACAAATTTAGACAAAGCTATACAAATCTGTATAGAAGCATAGATTTATAACAGAATACCCTTCGTATCAAGCGATTGGTGCGAACTCCACGTTAATTGCTTTTAACTCCTAAAGCCTTGTGACCAACGCGGAGCTGGAAACGGCAGACGTAACGGTGCGAAAGCAGAAAAAACAACAAGGATGGCATAAGCTGAAAAAAATTACTCAGTGTCCGTAAAGGATCATCGTGACAACGGAAAACGGTAGCGCTAAGTGCTTTGGCAATGGATGTTTAGCAGCGAACTCCTAAATCTCTAATGAGACAAGGAAGACGTTCAACGACTATCTCCTTGAGGGAGAGTAAAACCGCAAGCGAATGGCGGAAGAAAAATGTGGCTCTTATCAGAAGATAAGATGAAGATATAGTCTGCGCTTATGTGAAAGCATAAGAGGTCTACTCGTGAGAGAAAGACTGCATGAAGGGTTGCGCCTTCGTGTGAACAAGAAAAATAGATACAACTATAAAAATGTTAACAACCTCTCTAAATAGGGTAAAGTATTTTATCTTAGTGAAAGAGAGGTGGTGCACATGGAATTAATGTCCATTGGAAAATTTGCTAAACGCTGAAATCCGTAATTTTTATTAGCGGCTTAACGACATTCGAACAAATCATTTACACCAGTGTTCTAATGAGATTGTGAAAACCAAGCCATCTCGTATTGTAATGGAACATTTAAATGTAAAAGGTATGATGAAAAATAAACATCTGGCGAAGGCAATGTAAAAAATACGGAATTGAATTTGTTGAAACCGACAGATGGTTTCCATCATCAAAAACTTGTTCTAGTTGTGGACAAATCAAATCCGATTTGAGCTCAGGTATTAATTTGGCAAATTATTCAATCTAAGGTGCTTAACTGAAACTAAGCCTTAGATGTGTACGCAACGATACTGCGGAATTTAAGCCTTTGGAGAGTCATACCAAATGGCAGTAGCTTCGGCGAAACCAGGCTCGGTGAATAAGGAAGACACAAAACGAATGTCAAAAGATATAAGTTGTGTCACAGTAGAGATGTCTACATTTTTTAAGAAATGTATATGTTTTTCGTATCGGTAAAAATATAATTGAAAAGATTTGGGATAAACATGTCGTTTATCAGGAAGAGGGCAAACCGGACCTGTTATATATTGATCTCCATTTAATTCATGAAGTAACTTCTCCGCAAGCTTTTGAAGGTCTAAGGTTAAACGGACGTCAAGTACGTCGCCCAGATTTAAGCTTTGCAACAATGGATCATAACGTACCTACAAAAAATCTACCAACAATCCATGATCCAATTGCACGAAACCAAATCGAAACGTTGGCAAAAAACGCTGAAGAGTTTGGCGTTGAGCTTGCAGGGATGGGGCATCCTGACCAAGGAATCGTTCACGTAATTGGTCCAGAGCTAGGTTTAACTCAACCTGGTAAAACGATTGTCTGTGGTGACTCCCATACTTCTACACACGGTGCTTTTGGAGCGATTGCCTTCGGTATTGGTACTTCCGAGGTAGAACATGTATTGTCAACGCAAACGTTATGGCAGAACAAGCCAAAAACAATGGAAATTCGTGTAGAAGGTGAGCTTTCTGTAGGGGTAGCTGCCAAAGATATTATTTTAGCGATTATTTCTAAATTCGGTATTGGTGTCGGCACAGGACATATTGTGGAATTCACTGGAGAGGCTATCCACAAGCTGTCTATGGAAGAACGGATGACAATTTGTAACATGTCGATTGAAGCAGGTGCAAAGGCAGGGCTAATTTCCCCTGACCAAACGACTGTTGACTATATCCGTGGACGTAAACATGCACCACAAGGAGAAAAGTTTGAGGAAGCAGCGGAGTATTGGTTGAGTTTAGCATCCGATGAAGACGCAACATATGATACAGTTCGAATCATTCAAGCAGAAGAAATTGAACCAATCATCACTTGGGGAACGAATCCGTCAATGGGTTCGGGTGTTTCAAGTAATGTTCCCACACAGGCAGATTATGTGGATGAGTCAGATAAAGCTGCTCTTCGTAAAGCACTTGCCTACATGGGCTTAGAAGAAGGTCAACCATTAACTTCAATCGATATCCAACACGTATTTATCGGTTCTTGCACTAACTCACGCATCAGTGATTTACGTGCAGCAGCAAATATCATCAAAGGGCGTAAGGTGCATGAAAGTGTAACAGCGATCGTTGTACCAGGTTCACATTCGACGAAAAAACAAGCAGAAGTAGAAGGATTAGATAAAATCTTTACAGATGCTGGCTTTGAATGGCGTGAGACGGGCTGCTCCATGTGTCTAGCGATGAATGATGATATAGTGCCTGCTGGCGAGCGCTGTGCATCAACATCAAATCGTAACTTTGAAGGACGCCAGGGAGCTGGTTCTCGTACACACTTAGTATCACCGCCAATGGCAGCAGCAGCAGCAATTGCTGGTCACTTTGTGGATGTTCGTGAATTCGTAAAGGAAACTGTGTAATTTTTATCTTCATTCAGATGGCACCCCATATTTGTGGTGAGATTATTTCGATTGTAATTTCTATTCAGTAGGTTACCAAATACAAAATAAAGACTGAATGAAGATAAAGCCTCTGGCAGATGTCACGGATTTTGAAAGGAGCCAAAATAAGGATGTTAGCCTAAACCTTCGCATCCTACGAAAACGGCTAACTGACCTGCCTCGTGCAGGCCTAAGCACAATTCAAAATCCAGGACGCAATTACGCCAAGGCGTAATTGATTAGCACGGAAAGGATGATTGAAAATGGAACCAATTAATATCGTAAATAGTGTGATAACACCACTTGATCGTAAAAATGTCGATACAGATCAAATTATTTCGAAAGAGTTTTTAAAGCGTATTGAGCGTACAGGTTTTGGTCAGTATTTATTTTACCATTGGCGCTTTGATGCAGAGGGTAATGAAATAACGGACTTTGTATTAAACAAACTTGAATTTAAAGACTCCAAAATTTTAGTAGCACAAGATAACTTCGGCTGTGGTTCATCTCGTGAACATGCACCGTGGGCAATCTTAGATTATGGCTACAATGTAGTGATTGCACCATCATTTGCAGATATTTTTCATAATAACTGTTTCAAAAATGGGATTTTACCAATTAAGTTAACAGAAGCAGAGTGTGATGAAATATTAGCTAAGGGCTTAGAAAAACCGTACATGGTGGAAGTCAATCTTGAGGCACAAACAGTAACGTGTGAAGATGGGGTAGTGTATCATTTTAGCATCGATCCTTACTATAAAGATACACTGTTAAATGGTTTGGATGAAATTGCCCTAACCTTTAAATACGAAGAACAAATCGCTGCTTACGAAGCACAACGTATTGCCTATTAATCGTTGATGCGATTTCCTTTAGACTGAAGACATACTTGATGATGTCTTCAGTCTTTTTATCGTTTTTTTATTTCCCGACAGAAGACTCCTACTTCAAGGAATGTGAAGGGGGATATCGTTCAAAGCACACCCGAACACTGAATGATCAAAGCTCATTAATACGGAGCCTTCTAATTATTAGGATGGATAAACATGGTCAATCAATATACCTGCTAACATCGTGTTGTTGTTGCTGCCGCTACGCTTTCGCACAGAAAAAACATGTTGCTGTCGCTACGTTAGCACTACGCTTTCGCACAAAAAACAGCTGTTGGCCCAATGCCTCTGGACGCAATTATGTCGAGGTATAATTGATAAGTTAATGTTTTGTAAAAATACACAACAAATTAATGTAATATTTTGATAATATATTTATAAGGAAATAAATGGATTGTTTATTAGGGGGCAGTGAAACGATTCGGATGATGATGAGGCTAGTTATTTTGAAAGGGGGAACTATCATGAATATCATTCGAAAATACAGTCTGTTAATTGGGGGCTTAGGTTTTTCAAATTTAGGGAACTGGATTTACCTCGTTGCGCTTAATTTATTTGTATGGCATTTAACACAATCACCTGCAGCGATGGCCGGGATTTTTATTGTCGGTCCTATCGCTAGAGTTTTAACCAACTTGGTCGCAGGTTCTTTCATTGATCGTATGAATAAACGCAAGTTGATGATTACAACTGATATGATACGGGGTGTTATCGTTTTTTGTATGCCGTTTATGGAATCTATTTGGCTCATCTATGCGCTGTTGTTTTTAGCAAATATGGCGAGTAGTTTCTTTGGACCTAGTAGTACATATTATATTACAAAATTTATTCCCTCAGAAGATAGACAACGATTCAACGCAATACTTGGCACGTTCAATTCAGGTTCGTTTTTAGTAGGTCCAGCACTAGCAGGGCTTCTCATCATGCTTTTTAATACAACAGTAACAATTTGGTTCAATAGCTTTACATTTTTTGTATGTGCAATAATTATTTACTTATTACCGGATGTAGATGATGTGAAGGAAACTTCGAGGCAACGTATTACTTGGCAAATATTAAAAAGTGATTATGTAACTGTAGTGGCTTTCATCCGACAAAATCCATTATTTATTACGATTTATTTATTGTTCCAAAGTGCGTTAATGATTGCATTTGCGCTTGATTCTCAAGAAGCGACATTTATAAAACAAGATTTAGCTTTATCCGATAGCATATATGGAGCTTTTGTGAGTATTGCAGGAGCAGGAGCAATTTTAGGTGGATTGGTTGCTGCAAGTTTTGCGAAAAAATGGTCCACCCGTTCATATATGGCTTTTGGCTTGTTCTTGACAATGCTGTTTTATACAGCCTTTTATGCTTCGACATCAAGTATATTGGCATGTGTAAGTTTTATTTTTCTAGGCTTTTTTATGGCATTTAGTAATACAGGTTATGAAACATTTTATCAGCAAAATGTACCGCCAGAAATGATGGGGAGATTCGGGAGTATTTCAAATATATTTCAAAACATTTTACAAATTACCTTTACGTTTCTATTAGGTCTGTTTGCAGAATTATTTACGCTTCAAATGACTGCAAATATTTTAGGTAGTATAAGTATTATATTTTCGGTTTCATTATGCTTTGTGCTATATTCCAAAAAAATCCACATAGGTTTAAAGGAGGAAACATTATGATTAGTTATTCGCTTCATTGTATTTTTTGTAAGAAAGCATTTGAAGTGGTAGAAGGATCAAAGAAATATAGACTGTATAAACAAAATATGCAAGGGAAATTTTCCTGTGAAGATTGTGATCGAAGAATTGAATTAGAGGCAAGGAAAGGTTTATTGGGAAAACTATAAATTGAAAATAGGTGTAATGAAATAATTAACTTCATTATTATTGTAGACTTTTTTAAAGCTTACTATTTTATAGGTAAAACCAATTAATAAAGCTGGAGAATATCAGGTGAGAAGCTAAATACTTCATGCATAATAATCAAATGTAAATGATCCTGTCTTTCTACTTTTTTCTCGGTTAGAATGGAAAAATAAAAAGAAAGTAGGTCAACAGATGATTACAGTTATAGGTAGCTTAAATATGGATTTAGTTGTACAAATGGAAGCTTTTCCAAAGCAGGGTGAAACAATTCTTGGTAAAGACTTTCAAACAATGCCAGGCGGAAAAGGGGCTAATCAGGCAGTTGCTGTTGCACGTCTTGGAAGTGAAATCGCAATGATAGGGTGTGTGGGCTCTGATAGTTTTGGTGAAACTTTGCGCACTGTTTTACAGCAAGAGCACATTCAAACAGAAGCGATTGCAAGCACGTCAGTACCTACTGGAATAGCTAATATTCTAATCTACAATAATGATAACCGCATCATTGTCGTACCTGGCGCTAATTATGAATTAAAGCCTGACCATATAGAGGCAGCGAAAGAAATCATTCAAAAAAGTCAGATGGTCATTATGCAGCTAGAAATCCCAATGGAAACGACGGCGTATGCAATAAAACTATGTAAAGAAGCTAATGTACCTGTTTTATTAAACCCAGCACCAGCGGCTAATTTTGATGCGCAGTGGATGGAAGATATCACTTATATCACACCAAATGAAACGGAGTGTAAGCAATTGTTTGGCGATCATTTTGATCAACTATTAGAAAAATATCCTAATAAAATGATTATTACGTTAGGTAGTGATGGAGCACGCTATTTTGATGGCGAATATCCAATACATGTTCCAGGTTTTATGACAAATGCAGTAGATACGACTGGCGCAGGGGATACGTTTAACGGTGCACTCGCTTATGCATTAGTAGAAGGACAATCTTTGGATCAGGCCGTGTACTTCGCAAATCTTGCCGCTTCTTTATCTGTAGAGAAATACGGTGCCCAAAGCGGGATGCCAACACTTGAAGCCGTTTACGCACGTATGGCTGGAGAAGAATAAAGTACAATGACAGATTAATAGTATAAAAGTCACTTTAATAATATAGAGCAGGAGAGTAAGTACTGAAAGACTAACTCTCCTATTTAATTTATAAAAGTTATATATATAATATTTCTTTTAGTCTTAGTGGGGATTAATATTTGAGATTATAGGTTTTATAATATAAGTATGAATTCCTATTTGTGACAACTGAAAGTAAGTAAATTATCCTTTTTTATTATTAATTCTAAGTACTATGTATTAGAGAAGGGATAGTTTCATTTATAATGAATATATATACATACGAAAAGAGGTTATGAGGATGACGAACATTGACAATGTGCCAATTGAAAATACAACCTCAGCGAATAATATTTTGCCACAGTTTGTGGATCATTTACGCCAATTACATGGCATTATTGTACAAAATACATATGTGAAAGATACAGCTAAACACTTAAACCGTATCATTCAAGATGCTAACAACGAAACAATGATTCTTATTGTTGGGAAAGAGCGTGTTGGAAAAACAACACTAGTGAATGGACTGCTAGGACGTCAAGTTTTGTCTGTTAATGATCAACATTCTACAGGTGTAAATACATTCTTGCGTTACGGTGAAAATGAAGAAATAAAGGCGTATTTTTTAGATGGCGTTGTAGCCATATTCGATATGAGTAAGCTAGAATTATTGACTACTGGCGATACTTTTGCATCTGAAATACTACGCGAGCATTTAGATTACCTAGAAGTATATTTGAAAAATGATTTATTAAAATCAGTTACAATCATAGATTCTGTTTCATTGGAGGCAGGTGGAGGAGAAATGGCCTATTTCCCAGAATCGTTGATGAACCGTGTTGACGAAATCTTTTGGGTATTACGCTCAGGTTCAATGGCTATTTATCCAGAAATATTATTGATGGAGGCCTTAAAAAACAAAGGTGTTGAGCCTCTTTGTGTCATCAATGGTATTGATTCAAATGAAAATACGGAGATGTTTATCAATTCAGAGAGAGAGCGGTTTGGCCATTTAACAAGTAATTTTGTTGCTATCTCTGCAACAGAAGCACTTGAAGCTAAACAGACTAACAGTGATGAACTTTGGCAAAAAAGCCAGTACGAGCATTTAATTACAGAAATGCAACGAGTTGCAGAAAATAGTGATAAGAAAACGTATGCCATTATAATTCGCTTCTTACAATGGCTTGAACGATTCCGCTTCGAATTAACTGTTATTCCACAAAGAGATCCATTCCAATCTGCTGTTGAGAACATTGAAAAGTACGCAGGCGATACACAATATGAATTTTCACGCTATCAACGTGATTTAACGATTGTGACTGAATATGAGCAAGAATACGAACAGGTTGCCAATGTATTTAAAAATGTTCAAACATTATACCAGCTTTTACAAACCATTTCACAAAATGATTATTTACAAGATGAACTTGTGGAAAGCTTTACAGAAAAGGCTATTTATTATCAACTAAAGGTACGGGAATATCGCAATATGCAGAGCGAATATATGCGTGAATATGATCGATTGGACGCACAACATAAAAAAATTCATGGAAAAGGTCTGATCAAGGCTATTTTTGGTCAGCATACACAAAATGACTTTTTCAAGGAACGTGTCGACAAGTTAAATGAGCAGCAAGAACTATGTATTGCACATTTTGAAAAAGTGCACGAAACGGAGACATTGATTCTTCAGTCCATTCAATCCATACAAAGTCATCTAATGGATTTATCGAGAAAACGTTTGGCACGTATTGAGCAAAAAGTGCAAGAGCTTAACCAACAACGTTCAAGAGAAAAGCACCAATTACAATTATACGCTAACAAATTAAATGAATTTTCTTGTTTGATTGAGGCACAGGGCTATATGAAAGAAAAGATTCAACCCTTTTTAATGGACGAGCAAATGCCTCTTAGAGCAAAGGATATTGAAATGCTAAAAGAAACAATAAACAGTATAGTGAGCATTGACTTAACAAATAGTGGTTTACTTGCACGTAGTCAAATGAACAAGAAAATGGAAAGTACTGCAATTCCTTTTGAAGCTCAGCAAAAATATCCGTTACATACGTTAGCTTTAGTAGAAGCAGATGTAAAATCAAACGATATACCAGAAATTCCGAAAAAATTAGATATTCAATATGAAGAATAGACTGTAAAAGGAAATGTCCTAAAAGTAATTTAAACTTTTAGGGCATTTTTTTATGATGAGGGATGAAACAAAATATGGTATTTCACCGTATAAATAGCAGGAGGGATTGAAATGATTCAAATTAACGGACGTTTTACGGAAGTGAAAATTTATTCTAATACAGCATTACAATCGGCTATCGATCAAATTAAAGAATTGGCAAATCAAGCTTTTATGGAAGGAACAAAAGTACGGATTATGCCAGATTATCATGCAGGGAAGGGCTGTGTTATTGGCACAACGATTCAGCTTCAGAATCGTGTAGTGCCTAACCTTGTAGGCGTTGATGTAGGTTGCGGTGTATTTGTAGCTGAGTTAAATGAGACGGATATAGATTTTTCTAAACTTGATGCTACAATTCGAGCACATATACCAAGCGGACAGGATATCCATCAGGAAGTATCGCCTGCCCGCCATTTTGTAGAATTCGAAGGGAAACAGTTTGTAACGAGTGGCTTAAAGGATGACTATACGAATTTATCACTAGGTACACTTGGGGGAGGCAATCATTTTATAGAGCTTGCAAAAGACGAAGCAGGCACACATTATTTACTTATCCATACTGGCTCGCGTTATGTCGGAGCTAAGGTAGCAAATTGGCATCAAAAAAGAGCCTATGAAACATTGCAGCGAGAAGATTTAAAAGAAAAAATAGGCGAACTGAAAAATCAGGGGCGGGAAAAAGAAATTCAAGCGATGATTCAAGCTTATAAAGAGCAAAATCCTATTGTACCAAAAGATTTGGCCTATTTAGAGGGTGAGTATTTCCATGATTATATTCACGATATGAAAATTGCTCAGCAATATGCTCGGATGAATCGCTGGACAATTGCCGAAACAATTGCGAAGCATATGAACTGGCACTTTAACGAAACGTTTGATACGATCCATAACTATATTGATACGGAAACAATGACGTTAAGAAAAGGAGCCGTTCGAGCAAATAAAGGAGAGAAGCTTGTTATTCCTATGAATATGCGAGATGGCTCACTTATTTGTATAGGGAAAGGGAATGCAGAATGGAATTACTCGGCACCACATGGAGCGGGGCGTATGTATTCTCGACGTGCTGCAAAGGAAGCACTAAACATGGAAGATTTTAAAGAAACGATGCGAGGTATCTGGACAACATCTGTAAACGAAGAAACGTTGGATGAAGCGCCAATGGCTTATAAGCCGATGTCAGAAATTACATCTGTTCTCGAGGAAACGGCTGATATATTAAAAGTGATTACACCCTTTTATAATTTTAAAGCTAGCGAAGCAGCAAAGCCATATGAGCGACGAAAGTAAACTGTGAATGAATAAAAAACTTGTTGATGAAGCATATCCGTGTTTTTTGGGATATGTTTTCTTTTTGAGAAGAACTTCGCATTTTTATTTGCATTAAAAGAAAATAAAATGAACGAAAGTGTCAGCTCGTTTGTCTAATAAATAGAAGGGAGTGAATGTGATGGATGAACAAGCATTGGTAAAGCGTGCGATGGCTGGAGACGAACTAGCATTTTTACAATGACTTAATCAATATGAAAGGACAATGTACCGTATGGCATTCGCCTATTTAAAAAATGAACATGATGCCATTGAAGCAGTGCAAGAAGCAACATACCGTAGCTTAAAAAAGATACATACTGTAAAAGAACCAGCTTATTTTGGTACGTGGCTTGTCCGAATTTTACTCAATATTTGTCATGATATGCGGGAAAAAAGTAAGCGTCTAGATTTACAGGAGAACATAGATATCGGTAACACTGCATCGAATCATGAGCGTTTTGAAATGACAGATATCATTACAAAGCTACCAAAAGAGCAACAGGAGCTAATTTTTTTGAAATATTTTCAAGACTATAAAAATCAAGATATTGCTGCACTTCAAAATATTCCAGAAGGAACAGTGAAATCGAGGTTGCATGGGGCATTGAAAAAGTTAAAACTCTATTTTATGGAGAAGGGAGAGCTGTAGATGAAACAGGTAAAAAAGCATGATTATGATACTTTCGTCAAAGAGTTGGAACAAATTGACATTCCGCATGAACAATTAGAAGCGTCGTACATAAAAAGTATCATACGCTTTCAAAAAGAGAAGCGTAATCGACAACGTAAATGGCAGGGCATCGTTGTTACTTGTGCATTACTATTGCTATTTGTAACGTCCATTCGTATATCTCCAGCTGTTGCTAGTGCCATCGCAAAAATCCCAGGCTTTGCTCCACTAGTTCAGATGATCACGTACGATAAAGGGGTCGAAGATATACTCCGTAATAACTATTATGAGGAACTAGGATTGTCACAAACGAAAAATGGTTTAACTTTTACACTACGAGGGGTTATTGCTGATGAAACAGGTATGATTTTACCTTATACATTTTCCGCACCGTTTGATGTTCGTCATTTAAAAATCAAGGAAATAGAGCTCCGCCAAAATGGTAGGGTATTACCTGCAGGAATGAGTTACAGCTTTTATGACGAAAAGGAAACATTTTTGATTGAAGAAAAACTTGAGGCTACATTTAAGGATCCTATTAGTTATGACAATGCCGAATTTGAATTATATATACAATTTGATGATGAAAAACAAACAGAATTTACGATTCCATTTTTACTTAAAAAGCCCATTGCGAAAACGAAGATCTATGAATTGAATGAAAAAATGAGCTTTGAAGAACAGCATATCATCGTCAAGTCCGTTTCAATTTCACCACTTCGTACAGGTATTACAATCGCTCTTGACCCAAATAATGAAATGCGTATTTTAGGATTTGATGATATACGTCTATTGGATGAAATAGGGGAGGAGTGGTCGACAATCAATAATGGTTTAACAGCTACGGGTAATCTAATAGATGAAGAAGAAACAGTTTTTATGCAAAGTAATTATTTTAGAGAGCCCAAAAAGTTGACCTTATCCATTGGTAAAGTAAAAGCATTGCCAAAAGGTCAGGATTTTATAGAAGTAGATTTTATGCAAAAGAAAGTACTATCCAAACCACCACTCCCAGGCTTAAAGGTTCAAGTTAATAAGCGAATGGTAACAATAAATGTTCCAACTTCTTATAAAGATAAAAATATCGGTTTACTTGGTACAGCAATTGATGCAAATGGCGAAACTGTTTACAGTAATTCAGGAAGTTACTATAGACCTGGTGAATACGTAATCGAACAAACAGAAACATATGACATAAAGGAAGTTGTCAATCCAGTCCGCATTTATTTCACCCATTATGAGAACTTTTTAGATGGAACTCAAACGGTTGATATTCCATTGAAATAGTCAAAAAAAGAATCTGCTCATACGGCAGATTCTTTATTAATTAATTTTAAATTTTATGCTTCAGCATCAGGTGTAAATTTACGACTTGCTAATTCAGCATCAAGCATAAAGATTGCGTTGGAATCACTTTGAATGCGTTCAATTTTACGAATTAACGTATCGAATGTTGATTCTTCTTCTACTTGCTCGTCTATGAACCATTTTAAGAAAGCCATTGTCGCATGCTCACGTTCATCTAAAGCGATATCGGATAAATTGTAAATGCGGCGAGTCACTTCTTTTTCGTGTGAAAGAGCAGATTTAAAAGCATGTAGAATCGAATCAAAATTATTTTCAGGGCTATCATAGCCGTGGATTGTTGCGCGGTAGCCCATATCACTTAGAAAATTATAAAATTTCATAGCATGGAAGCGCTCTTCTTCGGCCTGTACTAAAAAGAAGTTGGCAAAGCCATCATAATCTTGATCTGTACAGTATGCCGCCATTGCCATATAGGCGTGCGCTGAGTAAAATTCAAAATTCATTTGTTCGTTTAGTGCTGTGTGTAGTTTTTCAGATAACATAAAAGTTTTCCTCCCTTAGTAGTAAATACCTGTTGATGTCTTATAGTATACAACGAAGGTAGGGTGTTATACAAATGATATTTATTCTCAATTAAAAAATCCTGCAGTAAGATTCCTACCTCAAAATTAAGGAGTAAGATGGGAAGTTAACTGCTTGTAAAAGCCCGATTGGTGAGGGGCAACAGGATGTCGGTCACACAAGCATTTTCATAGGAAATGAAGGTTTTAGCTTGTGTCCTTCTATCCAATGGGGGATGAAGCGAACCCCAACCCCACTGAAGAAAGCTTTAATTTTATTCAAATTCCTCTTTTAATCGCCAAATTACTTCTAATAGATTAGTAAATAAATTAATAAAATCTAAGTAAAGATTTAAGGCCATACCAACGACTTCATCATCTGAAACGTGATTATGTCTGATTCGGTTAAAGTCATAAACTGTATAGAGACTAAATAGTAGTACAGTTACTCCCGCTATAATCAGTCCAACTATATTGCTTACAGGGATAAACATAAAAACTAGAGAAAATACGAGTACGACGATTAATACGGTGAATAAATAGCTTCCCCAATTGGAAATGTCTTTATTCATCATCATACCAACAAGTGCTAGCACAATGAAGATGGCTACGGTCGCTACGAAAACAAGTAACACAAGCTGTTGTCCTAGCTCTGCAATGAAAAATTGTGTTGTCCAAAATAGTGTAATTCCCATTAAGAAGGGGATCGTATACATAATGGAATTAGCGAGTTTCAGACTTCGCACAAAGCAGGCAATGATAAGAAGCACAATTGTAATAATGGATATCGGCATGATAATAGCAGGGGGTAAAAATGTTGCGATGTACATCCCGATTACTGTTAACACCCACATAAAGGCAAAGTGTTTCAAAATTTTGTTCAAGTTATGATTGCGGTTAGCATATGCCATGTTGAAAAATCCTTTCTTTTGTAAAATAAGTATCTATAATTATACGAACCATTTTCTAAAAAGATTCAAATTTATAAAAAAATGGTTCTTTATTAAATGAAGGAGTGAAGCATCCACAAAATGCTCCTCCGTTCTGACGATTGATTGCCAAGCTTCTTCGGTTTGTGGAAACTATCATGACGGATCTGGACTAGCCAGTTTTTTGGCAGGGGGATAGGGAATCCTCTGAGAAATTGTATAAAATCAAAAATTCGCCATGATGGAATGTCTAGGCGAATTTTTGATTAATTATTTTGCATTTTTCTTTTGGTTTTTCACGCCAACTAAATATCCACCAAGAGCAATACCAATTAATACAGTCCAGAAAATAAGCTTCCACGTTGTTGAGTGTGGAAAATCATGTGGAATGATAGCTAGTTTTTCGTGTGCTAATGCTAGAACAGCCAGCTTTACACCAACCCAGCCTACGATTAGGAAGGCAGCTGTTTCAAGTGATGGGAATTTATCAAGAACTTGCACGAACCAACGAGCCGCAAAACGCATCATGATAACACCGATAATACCACCTAAGAACATCACTGAGAATTGACCAACATTAATGCCGCCAATATCAAAATCTCCGACATGTGGTAGCGTTACTGCAATAGCGACCGCTGCTAAAATTGAATCTACCGCAAAGGCGATGTCGGCAAGCTCAACTTTCATAACAGTCATCCAGAAGCCAGATTGTTTTTTAGGCTCTTGAGTTTCTTCGGGGGTTTGTGCAGCCTTCCGTGAATCATAAATATGCTTACCTGACATGAATAATAAGTATGCAGCACCAAGAGCTTGAATTTGCCAGAAATTAACAAGCGTTGTAATAAGGAATAGTGCAGCAAAGCGGAAAATAAATGCTCCTATTAAACCATATAATAGTGCTTTTTGCTGTTGTTCCTTAGGTAAATGTTTTACCATAACGGCCATAACAACTGCATTATCAGCAGCTAATAAACCTTCTAGTACAATTAATACGATGAGTACCCATGCGTATTCTAATAAAATTGCCTCCAAATTTGTTTCCTCCTTTATACTTCGAACAGAAATGAATGTACTGCTTTTAACGTATTCTTTGCATTTTAGGCAAAATAAAAAGACCTCTGCCTAAAAAATAGGCAAAGGTCTTGCTAAGCAATTAACTGTTAGTTGCACAGAAAAATATCATGTACGACAAAAAATGCCTTCACACCCGATGGCATATGACCATGTAATGACGAATGTGAAATCAGATGTTTTATTTACATCTGCTAGCTACTCCCCTTTGACAAAATTGTCAAAAGCTATTCAATTCTTTATACATGGATTATAACATGTTTCTAATCCATTGCAAATAAAAATTGAAAATAAAGTGAAAAAATCCTTTACCGAACAGTTTAAACAAGTGGTACTATTGGAGAGATGCAAAAAAATTTAGCAACATAGAGAGGAGACATACATGTATAGAAAGTTTTTTTCATATTACAAACCTCATAAACGATTATTTGTGATCGATTTTTCGAGTGCGATCATTGTAGCAATTTTAGAACTCGCATTTCCTCTAGCTGTTCAGTGGTTTATTGACGAGTTATTACCTACAGGTGACTGGGGCATGATTGTCAAAGTAAGTGTGTTATTATTACTTGTTTATGTAATTAGCACAGTCCTTAACTTTATTGTCAACTATTTAGGACATAAACTAGGTATTAACATCGAGACAGATATGCGACAAGAGTTATTTACACATGTTCAGCGTCAATCATTCCGTTTTTTTGATAATACGAAAACAGGTCATATTATGAGCCGTATTACAAATGATTTATTTGATATTGGCGAGTTTGCCCATCATGGACCGGAGGATTTATTTATTGCGATTATGACATTTATCGGGGCCTTTGCTATTATGTTTAATGTTAATCCAACATTAGCGTTAATTGCCGCAATAATGGTGCCGTTTTTAACATGGCTTGTTACATTTAGCAATATTAAAATGAACAGTGCATGGAAAACAATGTATGGGAAAATCGCTGATGTGAATGGTCGTGTAGAGGATAGTGTATCTGGCGTACGCGTCGTCAAATCCTTTACAAATGAAGCGTTTGAAATTGAACGCTTTAAGGAGCAAAACGGCTTTTTCCGCTCTGCCAAATTGTATGCTTATAAAATTATGGCAGGAACACACTCCAGTATTTATATGATGACACGTTTGTTAACGTTAGTTGTGCTTGTTGTTGGGTCATGGCTAAGCTTTAGTGGCAAACTATCTTACGGTGAGCTAGTTAGCTTTGTTTTATATACAAATGTTCTAATTAAACCCATCGATAAAATTAGTGCATTGCTAGAGCTTTATCCAAAGGGGATGGCAGGCTTTAAACGCTTCCGTGAATTAATAGAAAAGGAACCAGAAATCCAGGATCGTGAAGGAGCAAAGGCAGTTCAACATCTTTACGGAGATATTTCATTTAACAATGTTCATTTTAATTATGACACATCCAAAACGGTGTTAACGGATATTTCCTTTGACGTACTTGCTGGACAAACGATTGCATTTGTTGGTCCATCCGGAGCGGGTAAAACAACGATTTGTTCTTTAATCCCAAGGTTCTATGAAGTAAGTAGCGGTGCCATTACGATTGATGGGATTGATGTGCGAAATATGACACAGTCTTCATTACGTTCGCAAATTGGTATCGTACAGCAGGATGTCTTTTTATTTACAGGTACTATTCGAGAAAATATTGCCTATGGAAAATTAGGTGCTAGTGAGGAAGAAATTCGTGAGGCGGCTAAAAAGGCACATTTAGAGGCATTTATCGCAGAGCTTCCAAATGGCTATGAGACACAAATCGGGGAGCGTGGCTTAAAGCTTTCCGGTGGACAAAAGCAACGAATTGCCATTGCTCGAATGTTCCTAAAAAACCCACCGATTTTAATATTAGACGAAGCAACCTCTGCTTTGGATACAGAAACAGAGATGATTATCCAACAGTCATTAACAGAGCTTGCTGAAAATCGAACAACCCTAGTTATTGCCCATCGACTGGCAACCATCCGCAATGCTGATCGAGTCCTAGTAGTGACACCAAATGGAATTGAAGAAGATGGAACTTATGATGAGCTTGTTGCACAAAATGGCATTTTCGCTAAACTTCATCATATTCAGTTTCGTAAAGGACAAGGGGAACTATCCATGCAGGAGTATGTTGAACTAAACTAAAAATGGCATCATTTAAATTGAAATATCCTCTCAAATAGTTATGCTCATTTGAGGGGATATTTCTTATTGTCTTATTTTCTTCATTGCTTCTCCTTGTTTTCAGCGGTACGGGTGTAATCTTGAGGTGCAAGTGCTTTATTACGCTCAGTGTAACTTTTTGCGGATAAACGGAAGATCGATTTTTTTATAGTTGACCAATTTAAATCTGTGGCGAGATTCATGTAAGAGTAACCATAGATTCGGATATTACATAAGTAAAGAAGTGTAAGGTAGAGGGATATAAAAAATCCAAATAAACCAAAAAATGCACTGGCAAGAATGAAAGCAATACGTAATATACTGATGGTTGTGACAAGAGATTGGTTAACAAGTGTAAATGATGCAATGGTAGAGATCGCAATAACTACAATCATTTCTGGACTTGTCACACCTGCGCGAATGGCTGCATCACCAATAATTAAACCGCCAACAACGCTTATCGTACCTCCAATAACAGAAGGCAGACGTAAGCCAGCTTCACGAAACAATTCAAACATTAATAGCATTAGTAACATTTCGAGGGAGGAGGGGAGAGGTAGCCCTGTTTTTGCTTGGACAACTGTTGCTAAGAGCTGAAATGGTAGTTGATTTTGGTGATAAGTCGTTAGCGAGAGCCAAAATGCGGGTAACAGTAAACCAATTAAAATCCCTAAAATCCTCAAAAGTCGTTCAATAGAACTGAAAATGACAGGATATTCATTATCCTCTGCAGATTTCAACAATAAAAATAAATTTACGGGTGTGACGACGGCATATGCTACACCATCAACGAGAATGAGAAAGCGTCCTCTAATTAGAGACTGAATAGCATAATCAGGCCGACCGGTATAATCAAATTTTGGGAAAAGCTTGGAGTTTTTGTTAATCCGCTCCATTAATATATCCCCGCTAAAGACAATATCTGTATCTACAGATGCCAGTTGTTTTTTTATTCCATGTAAAATATCCATATCGACAATATCATCGAAATAAAGAATGGCCACGGTTGTTTTTGAACGTTTACCTACCTCCATTTTTTCTACACAAAACGAATTCGTTGGTAAACGTTTGCGCAATAGTGCAATGTTGACGCGAATATCTTCAATAAAATTATCTCTAGGTCCCTTAACAAGAACTTCCATTCTCGTCTCTTCCGGATTTCGATTAGGCTTTTTAGCGATATTACTAGCATATAAAAGTTCTTCTTCCTCAAAATAAAGTAATAAGAAACCTGTATATACAAAAGTAATAGCTTCTTCTTTATCTTTGACTTTTTGAAGAGTCGGGATATGAAGTTGATTTGTAATATTTTCTTCAAAGGATGTATCAGCTAAATGATCATAAAGAAATTGGATACGCCTAATAATGACTTCATTGAGCAGGTGTTGGTCGATCATTGCATCACAAGTTATGAATTGAACCTTTTGTTGATTAAATGTATATTCCTGAAATTGAATATCTGCTGATTTTTGAAATAGTTTTTTTAAGGTGTTTAGGTCTATAGCCTTCTCCTGCTGAGGCATTATAACTCACCACTTTCCATTTCTTGTTTTTCAGGTTTCCCTTTTTTAGAAGATTTATTTGAAAAGAAAGCTACTAGTACGAAAAAAATGGATAAAAGAAAAAAGAAAACAAAAGTAGCAGTTAATATATAGTTCCCTTTCACTTTCAAAAATATGTTTTCATTTAAAATAATTAACGGCAAACAAAATAGAAAGAAGGGGGGAGCTAGCATTTTCCATATTCGTTTTGGATCCCCAGTCATTTTCAGTAAATCCGCTATTATATATAAAAAGAAGCCAACTCGTATAAATGTTCCAGTAAGCCATTGATAAATAGAGAAAAAGTCAAGATGCTCAATATAACGACCAATCGATACTAATCCCCATTCCTCGTAAGCAGGATATCTTTGCTTTGCCGCTTCAGTTGGACCAAATTCTGTAATTGCACCGATCAGCGGACCTAAAGTAAGCCCCATTAATATGAAAAGCATGATGCCAAAATGATACCAACGAATACGCTCTTTAAATTGATGTTGTAAAAATAAAAGCATTAATAGTTCAATAAATCCTGAAGCTGGATAAATCATCCCTTTCATAACAGGGGTGAATCCGTGCTCAAAAAATGGGCGTAATAACTCGTATTCTTTTACCTGTAGATTTGTAAATGCGACAAAAAATCCAAAGACTACTACACCGAATAATACAAAGACATTTAAAATAGCAATGGTTTGTAAACTTGTTGTAACAAGTAAAATACAAAGAATTGTATATATGAGTAATAACATAATGACTGGAGTTTGAGGTAAAAACGTTGTGTTTACCCATTGCAATGTTTCAACCATCGTAAAAGCACTGAGGATGAATAAAAATATAGCGATACTATAAATAATAATTGTTGAGCCTGTTTTTCCAATTTTTCCATCTAACCAGTCCCTAATTGGCTCCTGATTTGTCTTTTTTTGAATATAAACTAAAAGAAATAGCCAAAAGAATATAATAGCTGAGGACATTAGTACAGAGATCCATCCGTCCCTTCCTGCAACATCAAGTAGTGGGGGAATAATTGTCACGTGATTTTTTAAGCCAATGACAGTCATGGATAAAAAAATAACATGTAAAATACTAATTGATCCTACACCTTTCATATGAAAACCCTCTAACGTTAATTGATACACTTTAGCTTTGACAAAAAGTGAGAGGATTATAAGCATGGCAGGCTCCTCTTAAAAGAGTGTTTGATACATAAAAAAGCGAGGTATTTGACAATTTAAAGTCAAATACCTCGTGTTTTGGAACGATATTTATTTCAAAATGATTAATGAATATACTCAGAACTTACAAGATCCTTTTTCAGGACATCTGTTGGGATTTCAAATTCTATTATACCCATATAGCCAGGTGCTACTTCGTATTTATCGAAGGAGATAACAAGCTTACCTTTATCAGAAATATAGAATTGTTGATCCGCTTTAATAGCTTTAAATTCGTCAAAAAGCTCTTCGTCAGGGATGCCTCCACCTTTTACCCAGAACGTTTTATCTGAGTCGGATGCAGCTTGCTCACGCATTTGTTCAATAATGTTTTCACTGATCGTTTTAATATAATTATCATCTTTAAATAGCATTGGTAATGTAATTAATATTTCATTTTGTTTATCAACTGTATCGTACTGCATAACTGTAGAAGATGATCCAACTGTATTGACGGTATAACGGCCAATCGATAAGATTTGGTCAGTATCTGTTTTAATTTCATAACCGCTATCTATCCCTGCATGACCGCCTCCAATTTCCTTTATATAATCCACTTCAGAAACAAAGTCATCATAAAGAGCCTTACCTTCTGAACGGTATTTTTCATTTAAAGTATTGGCAAGATCTTTATTTTCTAAGTTTTCAATAGAAGGTACTTTAATGTTAGCATCAAATGTTTCTTCTTTTACCTCATATTCAGTCCATGTTAAAACTTTTACGATACTACCAACAACAGGAATTTCTGAAAGTGTTCGTGCCATTGCTGGACTAACATTTAAACTAGCTGTAAAAAGTACTGCAGCCGCTGCAGATCCAAGTAACCATTGTGGTGCTCGGTTTTTTCTCTTCTTTTTGCCTTGCTTTAGTGCTTTCTCAACTACAAAATCAAGTTCCTTTGGAATAGGTATTTCACTATATTGTTTTTCTAATTGTTTTAATTTCTCATCCATGTGCTGTTTCTCCCTTCACATCTTGCATTTGGATTTTTAACAGTTTTAACGCTTTATAAAGGCGAGATTTGGCTGTGCTCAACTTAATATTAAGGATATCTGCTACATCAGCGAGCTTTAAATCTTCAAAATAGTGTAAAATGACAACTTCACGATACATTTGAGGTAAGTCCTCTAACGCATGCTCTAAGTCAACGTTTTCGTAGACATCCTCTTGTGCAGGTGTTAAATATTGCAATGTATCATCGTCTGTCACCTGTAAGCGTTTATGCTTACGTAAAAAATCAATAGCAGTACGTACGACGATTTTATAAAACCAGCTTTTCATATACTCGACATTTTCTAGTCGATCAAGTGAAAGCATTGCTTTTTGAATACTGTCTTGTACAACATCAAGTGCGTCCTGTTCATTTTTTGTATAGTTATACGCGAGCAAATAAAACCGTTCTTTCTGTTCACGAATAAGCTGGACAAATATTTCTTCATGTTGAAATGCATTTCTTGTTTTCATGTCCAAAGAAGCTCCTTTTTAATTTTCAAATTGTATATACAACTACTAGACGTGCAAAAGGGGAGAAAAAGTTGATAGCAATAAAAAAACTTACCCCTACTATGAGATAAGTTTTATCATTCTAAAGTAGTACCATACAAAAACAAAAGCGATCATACACAACCATTTAAGTGTTGTGCTGAAAAAAATTGTATTTCTTTCAGCAGATAATTTTTGTAGCGAAAGCGTAGCGACAGGTACAGAATTCTCCCATCGAACCAATTATGAAAAATAGTCATATGTATTTTTCAATAGTAATAGAATTGTCACTACGATAAATAATTTACGCACATACCCACTACCACGTTTAATGGCAAATTTAGAACCAACAATGGCTCCAGCAATTTGTGCAAGTCCCATTGGTAAACCATAGGCATAATTTATTTGCCCTAAGTATATAAACATAAGAAGGGCGGCAATATTACTTGCGAAATTCAAAAATTTGGCATTGCCTGCTGATTTTAAAAAGTCAAAGCCAACCATTAAAAAGGCAAATAGTAGAAATGAGCCTGCTCCTGGCCCTAAAAAGCCGTCATAGAACCCGATTAAGGTAATGATCACCACAAAAAATGCGTAACGTTTAGGAGTCATTTTTTTATGGGTAGAAATGCTACCCCAGTCTTTTTTGAAAATAGTGTAAATAGCTACGACTGCTAGCATTACAAGCATTAGTGGTTTGAGAACGCTAGGATCCATCAGATGGACAATCCATGCACCAATCATTGAACCTATAAAAGCAAATGGGAACAATTTATAAACGGATTTAATATCTAATTGTCCAGAGCGATAAAAAGTCAAAGTGCTTGTTAGTGACCCCATTGTACCTGCTAATTTATTGGTTGCCACGGCCGCAGATGGTGGAAGACCAACAAACATAAGCGCTGGTAATGAAATAAGCCCGCCTCCTCCTACAACAGAATCGATAAATGCAGCAAGAAAGCCAAAAAAGATAAGAATGAGTAAAATGTTTACATCTAAATCGAAAGGCACAATAGGTCATCTCTTTTCTATGATAATAATTTGATATTAGCGAAATGAAAAATGACTGTAAATAGCTTTAATAGTATTTTTCTATTATTTTTTTAAATAGAGTAGTATTAGATTTTTATTTAATACTTTGGAATTCTACAAAAATCAAAAATATTCTATTTTAAGTACGTTTTTTAATGTATTATGTAGGTGATAGTGTTTTTTACGTAAAGGGGACGTGATGACATTTGAGTCTAGCAAATCATGTAAGAGTATTTATTTGTGTTGTCCTTATGGGGCTACTTGTCGGATATGTTTATAATGCTAAAAAAGATATTACAGATCATGAGTATATCGATATAGTGAAAGAAGGATATTTGGAAAATTTTTCAGATGTAGCTGTTCGTAATGCATTTAATTATGCATTTTTTGAACCATATTGGCGATATTATCAGGCTAAAACTGGTGAGCATGTTGTCGAATTATCAGGTGATATTACATTTCAAGGTGAAAAGGGGCATGCGATTTTACAGTTTGTAGTAGATGAACAAACCCAGCAATTTACTGTTTATGCAACGAAGTTTAATGATGAAGTATTGAGTGCGGAACAAAAACGATTGCTTATTGGCATGGTTTATGAAACATGGCATATGGAGCAGATTGCTTATGAGTAAGGTCTTTTGCTTTGTAAAAAGACCTTCCTATATTAGAGTGAAGAGGAGGACATAGAGACAAAGAGGTGTGTTCAATGAGATTAAGTATTTTAGATCAAATGCCTGTACCAAAAGGCCATACTGCGGAGGAAGCCTTTCAGCGCACAGAACAAATAGCGCTTTTAGGTGAAGAGCTTGGCTATCATCGTATGTGGCTAGCGGAGCACCATAATAGTCATTCGTTGGCAAGTTCAGCGCCCGAGGTGACAGCTGCTTTTTTAGCTGCGAAAACAAAGCGTCTTCGCATCGGTACAGGTGGCGTGATGATGATGCACTATTCACCGTATAAACTGGCAGAGGTCTTTAAAACATTATGTGGCTTGGCACCGAATCGAATTGACTTTGGTGTAGGCAGAGCCCCTGGTGGCGACCATGCCTCTATTTATGCACTAGCAGAAGGCCGAAGAGAACGATTTACAGAGCAATATGATAAGCTTGAAATCATTTTAAAATTGATGAACAATCAAAAAACGGGCGAAAATGTTTATGACCAAGTGATAGCGGCACCAGTAAATATTCAATTACCAGAGGCTTGGTTACTTGGTTCTAGTGGTCAAAGCGCTATGCAGGCAGGACGACTAGGTGTGGGTTATTCATATGCGCAGTTTTTCACTGGAAATATATCAAAGGATATTTTTGATGCGTATAAAACTTACTTTACACCTTCCTATTACATGGAGAAACCACAAATAATCGTTACCTATGCGGCGACAGTTGCAGATACATTAGAGGAAGCGGAATATTTGGCTAGGCCTGTTGATATTACTCGACTTCAGCTTATGAAAGGACAAATCATTCAGGTAATGTCACCTGAGGAAGCACAGGATTACCCACTTACGGAGTTGGATAAAATGACAATTGCGGATAATCGTAAAGCCAATCTTGTCGGAACTCCTAAAGAAATCGCTGAATTTTTAGTTGCAGAGCAAGAGCAGTATGGATTTGACGAAGTGATGCTTAACTGCAATCAATATGCACTAAAAAGTCGCATGAATTCCTATAAGCTACTTGCAAAGGCATTATTGTAAAAATAATGTAGTTACAGATGTAAGTATATATATTAAACTTTACAGTTCAAAATATAGAATCATAAGTATGGTAGCAAGTAATATATAAGGGTACAAAAATCCGTTCCTTTGGTAGTAGCAGAAAAATAAGAAGTGTTATGGAAAATAACGAAAAAAGAGCTATGTTTTCAGTAAATGAACATGGCTCCTTTTTTATACTAAACTTTATCATCTTCTTCGATACGGTCAACGGTCGAAGAAAACTAAACAATTGATTGACGAGGTAAAAAACAATGATCCTAGCGACAAAGATCAGACTAAAACCAACTAAAGAACAAGAGGTTTTGTTTTGGAGGTCTGCGGGGACTGCGAGATGGGCTTACAATTATTTCTTGGCTGAAAGCGCACGTATTTATAACGACGAGAACCGTACAGTCAAAGAGAGCGAAATTCTTAAGAAAATCAATAATGAACTGAAACCAACAACGCATAAATGGCTAAAGGAAGTCGGAAGCAATGTGATGAAACAGGCGGTGAAAGATGCTGATATTGCTAGAAAGCGTTGGTTCGAAGGCATTGTTGAAAAGCCAAGGTTCAAAAGCAGACGAAGAAGTAAAGTTAGTTTTTATGTAAATTACGAAAGTTTAAAACGAACAAATGAAGGTTTTAGAGGTGAAAAGATTGGCATTGTAAAAACTTGCAATGCACTTCCTAAGCTTAAAAAAGGTCATAAATATTCGAATCCACGCATTTCGTTTGACGGACGAAATTGGTTCTTATCCATTGGATATGAGCAAGAATTTGAGCCATATGATTTGACGGGCGAGAGTTTAGGGATTGATGTAGGAATCGAAAAATTGGCAGTTTGTTCTGATGGAGAGTTCAAAGAGAACATCAACAAAACCAAAGAAGTCAAACGATTAGAGCGAAAGTTGAAGCGAGAACAACGACAACTAGCTCGTAAGCTTGAAGCCAACACGAAAGAGTATACTAAAAACCGAAAGCCAATCTATAAAATACCTTTAAAGAATAGGAAAAATATTCAAAAACAAAACGCTGAAATCCGTATTTTATATAAGCGACTTAACGACATCCGAACAAATCATTTACATCAGTGTTCTAATGAGATCGTGAAAACCAAGCCATCTCGTATTGTAATGGAACATTTAAATGTAAAAGGTATGATGAAAAATAAACATCTGGCGAAGGCGGTAGCCGGGCAAAAGCTATATGAATTCAAACGGCAAATTCAATACAAATGTGAAAAATATGGAATTGAATTTGTTGAAGCCGACCGATGGTTTCCATCATCAAAAACTTGTTCTTCTTGTGGACAAATCAAATCCGATTTGAGACTGAAAGACAGATTATTTATCTGCTCTTGCGGATTAAAGATGGATAGAGATTTGAACGCAAGCATTAATTTAGCAAATTATTCAATCTAAGGAGCTTAACTGAAACTAAGCCTTAGATGTGTACGCAACGATACTGCGGAATTTAAGCCTTTGGAGAGTCATACAAAATGGCAGTAGCTTTTCGCGAAACCAGACTCGGTGAATAAGGAAGACACAAAACGAAAGTCAAAAGATATAAGTTGTGTCACAGTAGAGATGTATACATTTTTTAAGAAATGTATATGTTTTTCGTATCGGAAGAAATCAGTCAGGCCCCTGAAACAATTCTTGCTTATCAGTCTCGCTTAAAGTATATATTAGATGAAGAAGCTCGCTACATTGATGGAATCAATAAGGGGAGAGAACAAGGGTTAGAGCAAGGATTAGAACAAGGATTAGAAAAGGGAATAGAGCAAGGATTAGAACAAGGATTAGAAAAGGGAATAGAGCAAGGGCGTAAACAAGCGCAAATAGAGTTAGTGAAAAAATTGCTGAAACGTCATGAAACGGTTGAAGAAATAATGGATTTATTAGGCTTATCGAGAGAAGAAATTGAAAGAATAAAAAGCTTAGATTTACTGTAAGAAATACATTTAAAGTATGGATATATTCACTTTTTCATTTTCAATGCAACTGAAATATTTATTAAACAATACTATAGTATAAAAAATGTCCAATGCATATAGACTTTTGCATTGGACATTTTTCATTTTTACACAGTAGCAGAGCCGCTAACAAACTGTGCATCTTTATAATACATATTTTTAACAAGAACGTTTGGACCCAAGCATTTTACTGCTGGACAATGACAGTTTAGTGATTTCGCTAAATCTGTTGCCATCCATTTATCAAAAATGGCAGGTAGTTCATCGTTCACGATATTTCCAAGTGCAGGTGTGTCGCCAAAGTCTGTCACGATAACATCACCTGTAAAGATATTGATATTTAAGCGTGAGCGACCATCTGGATCATTTCGCATTGTCACGTTTTTTTCTTCTCTTAGTCGTTTTAAGAGCTTTTGATCTTCTTCATTCATGCTGCATGGATAGAACGGTAGTGTGCCAAACAGCATCCACGTGTTTTCATCTCGAACATCAAGTAGCTGATGAATAGCTTCACGTGTTTCCTCAAGTGATAAAGACGTAAGGGCGCTTGCAAAATCTGAAGGGTACATTGGATGCACTTCATGGCGTGCACATTTCATATCGTTAATGATTTGGTTATGGATATGCTCTAAGTATGGTAAGGTTTTTTTGTTTAACATTGTTTCCGCCGATACCATTACACCATGTTCTGCAAGCATTTTTGAGTTATCGATCATGCGTTGGAATAAAGCAGCACGCTGTTCATAAGTTGGTTTTCGCTCCATCATGGCAAAGCCTGTTTCAACAAATTCATCAACCGTGCCCCAGTTATGTGAAATATGTAGCACATCTAAATACGGTGCAATCATTAAATAACGTTCGGGCTCTATTGTTAGATTGGAGTTGATTTGTGTTCGCACGCCTCGTTCATGCGCGTATTTCAATAAAGGTAAAACATAGTTTTGAACGGACTTCTTAGACATCATCGGTTCTCCACCAGTAATCGAGATTGTTTTAAGGTGTGGAATTTCATCTAAACGCTTTGTTAGCAAGTCGATTGGTAATGCTTCAGGATCTTTAGTTTGCAATGTATAGCCAACCGCGCAATGTGCACAGCGCATATTACAAAGTGTTGTCGTTGTAAATTCAATATTAGATAGGGTCATATGCCCATGTTGTTCAACATCTAAATACGCTTCCCATGGATCAAAGACAGGCGTAATTTTTTGTAGGGTCTTCATAATTCGTACATCTTCCTTTCTAGCATTCTATTGTCTCATATTCGCTAAAAATTTCAAATACGAAATTATCGAAAGGGCTATTTTTAGGTTAGATGATCATATTTATTACCCAATTAAGGAAATAATTTGAACGACTTTTTTTAAAAGACATTTCCTAAAATTCTGTAAAAGGAGGGGTTGGGTACATTTCCTGTTATTTTTTTAAAAAAACGTTATGATAGAAGTACCAAGATGGTAATATTGCACCAAAGAAAGTAGGATATGACATGACTAAATATGAAACATTATTGTTTGACGTGGATGACACATTATTAGATTTTGACTTAGCTGAAAATGCTGCCCTTGACCGTTTATTTAAACAGGAAAATATTGCAACTAATCCAACGATGATTGCTCGTTATAAAGAGATTAATGAATCGATGTGGCGTGCTTTTGAACGTGGAGAGGTGTCTAAAGATACACTACATAACACTCGATTTTCAATTGCGTTAAAGGAATTCGGCCTAGATGTAGATGGGGAATACTTTGAAGCAATCTTCCAAAAATATTTGAAAGAGGCACATCATTATGTAGACGGTGCCTATGAAGTAATCGCACAGCTTGCAGATAGCTATGAATTATATGTCGTTTCAAATGGGAAGACAATGACTCAAAATAAACGATTAGAGGATGCTAATTTAGCGCAATTTTTCAAAGGTATCTTCATCTCGGAGCAAACAGGCTATCAAAAACCAATGCCAGCATTCTTCGATTATGTTTTTGAACGTATCGATGATCTAAATAAAGATAAAACCCTAATTATTGGGGATTCTTTAACTTCGGATGTTAAAGGCGGATTACAGGCCGGAATAGATACATGCTGGTTTAATATACGTAATATAGAAAATACAAGCGATATTCAACCACATTTTGAAATTAAAAAGCTTCATGAGTTACATGTATTATTAGATAATAAAATAGCAATTCTGTAAGTGCATGTTAGAGCTATGCTTCAATTGTTCGGAAGTCTAAACAATTGAAGCGTAGTTTTTAAATGGCACTAAAGTGTTGGTGAATGTGCTAAAAATACTATATTTTTACATAGAGAAATCCAGTATGATAGTTCTAGATGAAAAGAAGGAGGAGTAATATGAAGGGGAAAATTCCAAAGGTAGTGTTAATAGGAATGTTAGGTTTATCACTTGCTACCCCCATACAAGCATATGCCTATCAAGAGCCAACGAATTATGTACATATGAAAACGCCAAATATGACAGTTTACTCTGCATATGGTGCTACTATTAATGCATCTGAAAAAGGTGATATTTTTAGCATTAAAGCAGATATTGTCAATAACCGTCAGCCGCTTGAAGTGGAAATCTTCAAAAATGGTCAGGATGGTGTATTAAAGCAAGTTGCTAAAAAAGGCGTAATGGAGCCAGTTGCTTATCGAGATTTAGGGGACCGAGTGATTGTAACGCTTCATAATAATGCAGAATTAAAATTTGTGAATCCACAGCCCAATTATTTTCGTGATACAGGTCATTCAGCATACAGTACGTACATTAGTACTTTAGCGAAGCGGGGAATTGTTCAAGGAAGAACCGCTAATAATTTTGGCATTAATGATTCCTTAACACGTGCTCAATTTAGTGCATTACTAGCTCGTGCATTCAGCTTTCAGCAAGTACAACCAACACAATTCAAAGACATTGATGCCAAAAAATCTTGGTATGGTGGATATGTTGGTGCCTTACATTCTCTAGGGATTATTAAAGGGAAAACGCAAGAATTATTTGATCCAAATGGAAAAATAACGCGCCAGCAGGCAATTTTAATGCTAGGGCGGACATTAGATGCTGTTGATTTTGTACAAGAAGAATATGCCGTTTTACCTTATCGAGATACTTACGATCTTCAGGGGGAAACATTACGTCATACGGAGACATTGTATGCCATCGGTGCTCTTGACTACAATGAAAATCTATCGCCAAATCAATATATTACACGTGGAGAGTTTGCCAAAATGCTAGTGGAGACATTGGAGGCTGCTGGCAGAATATAATAGACTCTGTATAAGTAAGTCGAGGACATTGTGTCTCTCGACTTTTTTGTCGTTTGTTATTAATAAATGAATTCATCACTTAGTCTTGGCCACCATATAAAAATTAATTTGTTTATATTAGCAAGGGGAATTGCATATATTGAACTTTAATCCCAATGCGTAGGAGTGACGAAAGTGAAGGAGCCAGGACTATTCTTAGAGAGATTACATTACTTTGTTGAAAAGTTCGAGTTTTTTATTGATAAAAATAATCGAGATCAAATGGTAGATTTTTATTTAGAGCTAGAAGTAGCAATTGATGATTTTTCATCCTTTATTACCGACAATGATCATGCAAGACTATGGCATGAACTAGAACAAACGATTGAAATAGCACCGTTAGTCGAGAACTTAAGAAAAATGTCTTCCCAATGTGTAAAAATAATAGAAAAATATTGGGCTTTGAAATTATTAAATGAAAAAGAAGAGATAACAGCTTATGTTCGCAATATAGAAGGCTGTATTGAAAAAGAATTTGGTAGCTTTGCAATTACGAATCAGTCGAAGGTGTTGTTAGTAGGGGCAGGGTCTTTTCCGATGACATTATTATCGATTGCTAAACGAACAGGCGCAGAAGTTTTAGGAATTGATATTGACGATGAAGCGATTCGGTTGGGAAGGGAAGTAGCTGCTAAACTTGGACATCCTTTAACAATTCACCTTGAAAATCATTCAGTGGATCAACTCCAATCTATACAACAGATTAGTCATATTATTTTTAGCTCAACAGTCAACTGCAAATATGACATATTAGAGCAATTACATGATTTAACAAATAAAGACGTGATTATTGCGATGCGTTATGGGAATGCATTAAAGTCTCTCTTTAATTACCCAATGCAAACGGTAGATGCAACAAAATGGCGTGTAGTGGAGCATATTGAACACCCTCAAGGTATTTTTGATGTCGCTTTATATCAAAAAGCAACATTACTATGATAGTGAGGAGAATGTTATGACTTATTTTAAACGGGTTTTATTGTTAGGGACAGGGCCAATAGCTATTCAATTAGCTGTGAATTTTAGAAATTATTTAAATAGTAAAGTGGGTATTGCTGGTCGAGAATCTTTACGCTCAAACTTTTTCTACGAAGCTATAATCAAACATCAACTTACACTCAAAGTACATATACAAAATACACAACATCAACCTGTAGCGGGGAAATGTGTAATCGATTGTCTTTTTAAAGGCTATCATACAGTAACAGGAGATTGGGATACCGTTGTTCTGACTGTAACCACGGATGCATATACAGCCGTATTATCACAAATTGATAGCCAAGTATTGAGGCAAGTCAAATGCTTTATTTTGATTTCACCTACATTTGGCTCTAGTCATTTATTGACTAACTATTTAAAACAGATTTCGTCCTGTGCAGAGGTCTTTAGTTTTTCTACATATTATGGGGATACGAGATGGTTACAGGATGTGCCGTCGAATGAAGTGTTAACAACCGGGGTAAAGAAAAAAGTTTACATTGGCTCCACCCAAGCAAAAACGAAGCGACTGGCTAAGCTAAGCGAGTTATTTTGTCAGCTAGGAATTCAACTAGACATATTAGCGTCGCCATTAGAAGCGGAAACAAGAAATATTTCTTTATATGTACATCCAGCATTTTTTATGAATGATTTTTCATTACAGGCAATATTTGAAGAGCAAATAACTAAAAAATATGTTTATAAGCTTTATCCTGAGGGACCTATTACGTACACAATGATTCGTTATTTACTGAATCATTGGAAAGAAACGATGGAAATATTGAAACGAGTCAATATTCAGTCGCTAAATCTTTTGAAATTTATGGTAGATGATAACTATCCATTACAGCCAGCAAGTATTGCACGACAAGATATAGAGAATTTTGAACAGCTGGAGTCCATTCATCAGGAGTATCTGTTATATATTCGTTATGCTTCATTATTGATTGATCCTTTTTCTAATCCAGATCAAGAGGGAAGATATTTTGATTTTTCGGCAGTTCCGATAAGAAAGATATTTTTGAATCATGAAGGTACATGGGATATTCCAAGAATGCCAAAAGAGGATTACTATCGTCTAAAAATTATTCAAGGGGTAGCTAGAGCATTAAAAATTGAATGTCCAACAATTGAACAATTTATACAAACATATGAACAAAAGCTAAAACAAGTTGTAGCGTCATCTAAGAGAGGATTATTCTCAGACGCCTTTCAAGTAAAATCTTTTTCAAAAGATATTGAGATGATATGTAAGGAATTGGTATGAAAAGTTTAAATGAAAAAACAAAGAGATGAGTCCGAAAAAAATGAGCTAGTCTATTCGATATGAATCTTCACTTGAAATACCGAAGCGGGAATTCAATGGTACTAAATATGTACGTATCATCAGCTATTGACAAGAGAAAGGTACACATGATTTTTACCGATCCACCTCATGTTTGTAGAAAATCTTTATCGACCACTATATTCTAAAGGGTATAAAAATCATTAGAACGGGCAAAACCTTTTATGAGACTAGTTTCCATGAAAGGGGAAAATGACGATGAGTACTGTTTTAACTGCAAATAAACGTGAAAAAGGGCGTCAATCATCATTAACTCAGCTTAGACAGAAAGGTGCTATTCCAGGTGTTGTTTATGGCTATCAAATGGAGCCAACAGCGATATCGCTTGATGCTAGAGTATTTGCAAAAATGTTAGCGGCATTCGGAAATAAAAGTGTGTTTCAATTAGATGTTGACGGTAATCGGATCAACGCAGTACTAACAGAAGTGCAACGTTGTGCATTAAAAGGCAATGTTAAGCATGTAGATTTCAAGTCCATTAATATGGCAGAGGAACTAGAGGTTGATATTCCAGTAACGGTTACTGGTAATGCCATTGGAGTTGCAGATGGTGGATTCCTATTACAGCCTAATCGTGAAGTTCGAATAAAAGTAAATCCAGCTAAAATCCCTGAAACAATAGAGGTTGATGTGACTGATGTAGCCATCGGAACATCACTTTATGTAGGAGATATTCGTCAAAAGTTTTCCTTTGAAATTTTACAGGAAGATGACTATACATTAGTGACAATTACACCGCCTGCTGCTGAAAATGTGCAGGAAGACGACACAGTGGATGGTACCCCAGAAGTAATCGAGGCTACTGGGAAAAATCCAGAAGAAGCGTAAAAAGAAAAAAGCTACATCATCCATCAGATTCGCCTAATGGATGATGTAGTTTTTTGTTATGTGTTTTAACAGATTTTTTTGATTTAATATATATAAGTAGGTCCATTCAATACACTGGTTTTGTATAATGAAGGGAGAAAGGGTGCGATAGTATGATAGAACAATTTTTGACTTCGTATTTTGTCAAAAATGGTGAACACCTTGAAGTACCTCCAAAATATATTTCAGATACAATCAAGCAGTATACGGTAGCAAAACAGACTGCACGAACTTACCGCATTGTATCGTTTTTAAAGGTTGGTCAACTAACAAAAACAGTGCCACCACAAGGGCTATTAAATTATAAATTCACAAAAAATGCAAGGCGAAAGCTAACAGAAGATTTTTCTACAATTCAAAGCTGGATTAAGAAAGGGTGGATTGTAGAAGAAATTGTTTTCGCACAAGATGGGCGTACCGCAAAAGCAATCCATTACCGAATTGGACCAAGTTTAAAGTGCTATATTGATGCACAGAAAGAGCAGCAGACGCAAAGGTTAGAAAATTATGCATTGCAGTTGCAAAAAAGTGCTGACATACAACCTATAAAAGAACTTCAACAAGCTGTGCGAAATTTAAATGAGTTTATAGCAATGCCGATCGAAAAATTAGCGCATACGCCAAAATTATTGTCCCATTGGTCGATTGAAAAACGATTACGTTTTTTGCATTTTTCAATCGGCTTTTTCCAATTGGCAAATGAAGGAGTACTGTTTGATTTTAAAGAAATAGGTGCAACGCTTTTTGATAAGATTGGAGGCTCAAAAGTTTTCGACCGTGAGCAAAAAGAATTTATCGAGGAGCTAGAACGTGTCTTTTCTGTACAGACAAGTGATTGCGGATTAATTAGTTTAGGGAAAATTACACCAGTCTTTTTTTCGGGTGAGTTAACGGGGACATATAGCCATTATCAACAAGGTGTTATTCATGCATTAACAGATGATGCCATTTTAAAGGATACATATAAAACAGATGCAAGCATTATTTGGCTCGTCGAAAATAGAGCAATCCTTACACGAATGGCAAAGGAAACAAGCTTTTTACAGCATACTAATTCCTTTATTTTATGCTTAGATGGTCAAATAAGGTCTGCGCATAAAACGTTGATTCGTCAGCTTGTCACCACACAAACAGTGATTATTTGGACAGATTTTGATGTTGCAGGCTTAATAATAGCTATGCATGCAGTACAATTGATTAAGACACCATATAAAATGATTGCTAGGGATAATCAGACTTTTTCTGATATCGAAGCCTATAAAAAGTGGCTACTTGGTGAACTTGAAATAGCTGAACACGAACAAGAGCAGCAATTAGGAGACATAGAACAATGGATGAAATGGATACAGTAAAGCGTGCACCTATCTCTATTTTTAATGTTGAATCGAACACAGCTGAGCTTAAAACATCAATGCGTGATATTGCCTCATTAGCGGGGGTATTAAACGAGCTTGGGAGCCAGCAAATTTATGAGTCACCGCTTGAAATTTTACGGTTTCTAAATACGATTCAGCTTTTATATGAAGAATCTTTAGGCTTAGCAGATGTGATTGAGGATACAGAAATGCTGTATTATCGCTATCGTAATACATTTATCGATGATGCACCACCAACCATCAAGCAACTTGATCACTTAATTTACATTTTGGCGCGTAATAGCTGGCTTACAAAACAAACGCGTCAAATAAAATTATTAGACCGTGGTAAACGGATGATGGATGCACTTATTCGTCTTGCGAACGACTCATTAGCCTATTATTTACAGGATGATATTGGGCGTTCGCTTTTCCAAGCACGGCGAGATGCGGAGCTCAGTGCAGCCTATGATGATAATGGAATCTCAGGAGGTAATAAAATTGCATCTATGATTCACAATGTTGAAGATGCAATTCAAAAACTGGAACTTCGTCAATTAGAATTTTTTGCTGATCGAAATGCTTTACCACAGCTTGAAATTATCCATCAGCTAATGCAGGAACTTGAAATAAAAATGCAAGAGCGACTTAGCCAGTTCCAAACTGTAGAAGAGAGCTTAGTGATGAGTGAATTAGTACAACGTGGGACAGCCGTTTTATCAAAGGGAACAGCTCTTAGTCTAGGAATGCTTACGAAATATATTCGTTTTGTAACGATGCAGGATACGCCTCTCTCCGATTCGATTTCACCAGAAAAGATACGCACATTTATAGTAAATATGTACAACCCACCAATCGATTCGAATATCCCAAATGCGTATGATTTATTTAGTTTTATGGAGCAGGCACAGTATAAGGATGAGGAACTGGACGGTATTTGGATGCCAATTAAATTTGCAGCTCCGATAGGTGGACAAGATATTGATGAAGCTATTCACTATTTAGAAACCTATGAACCAAAAGTGAATGATCCAATTGAGACTGAGGAGGAAATCGACTTTGAAGAAACGGTTGTTGAAGGTGAATCCGTTCAACAATTGTTTGATGATGCGGCGTGGCAAATGACGAAGGCGGTTATTAATACAGATGTAATCGAACATTACTTGGATGTACATGGTGAAAGTGAACTAGAGGAAGTGATGATTGAATCAAGCTCTGCTGAATGGGGAGATGCAATTCGGTCCCTTTTAGCTGTATCAGCTTTAACTAGTAAACAAAAGGTGAATATGAAGGAAGTATTGGATACAAAACAATTCGATAAACGATGGGAGTGGGTAGAAGATGACGACAGACGATTTACATTACAACGACATAAACGCACAACTTGCGACAATGAGTAATTTACGTGCCTACTTATCGGCGGAGGAAGAGCTAGCATTCATGCAGCTTTTATTTTCATCCTCTGCAAGTGTACTAGGCAGTAATTATGGTTTAAGACGTAAGGATTTAGAAAAGCTATTAGACATAAAAAACGATGACAAGGCTTTCTATTCTTTTATTGAACGTGTAAATGCAGCGGTGCATCGCAACTTTCGTGTAATTTATGATGAAAAAAGAACGCGCGTGATCGTTATGATGCGAGTTTCCGCCAAGGATGCAAAGTCGACATTAAGCAAAGAGGCACTTGCGATTTTACTATATATGTTTTATCAGCAGGAAGTACTAAACCATGAATATACATTAGTGCAGCAAATATTAACAGATTTCGGACATGAGATGTTAAATGCGAGTGCTAAATTACTGAAAAACATCGACCAGCTGAAAAAAATCGGTGCAGTAGAAGAAAATGAAATTTCAAAAAATGAAAAAGCTTACTCGTTAACAGCGATTGGTGTTCATATGTTTTCAGATTCATTTTTACGAAGAACTGCCGAATTTGCCCAATCGACTCAGTTAAATAAAGAAGAAGTATTGAAATTTTTCAAACGCTATAATCTGTATATTCGGGAGGACGCACTATGATTCCCTATCGTCTGCAGTTTAGTGGTATACGTGACTATAAACCAACGCGCATTTTATTTGGTCAAGCTAATGATCATATTCTAATCACGGGTCCAAATGGCACAGGAAAATCAACTATATCATTTTGTATGGGAGCGGTACTATATTCGTCAAAAATCGATTTAGAGGGCTTGCGTTCAAATAATTTACCAAGCCATCAAAAATGGAGAGCGATGGTGGAGCTAACCTTTAAAAATGAAGGGCCATCACGAATTGACGCAGCACCTTTTGTTTCATTTCGATTAATGATTGAGCAGGATGCAAATCGGGGCGTATTACAGCGGGAATATCATGTCCTAACTGGAGAAACAGAGGACGAATTGACTGTCAGCGATATTTATCGTTCAGGTGATGCAAACCAACGTAATTTTACAACATATAAAGAAGATTTACAGTTTAAATATAAAATTGATTCAGATTTATTTTATTTAATTTGGTATCAGCAAGAAGTGAATCAGTTTGCTGTGATGGCGCCTGAAGAGCGTTTTCGTCGATTTAGTGAAATGCATAATATTACTGAAATCCAGCAGTTGTGGGAAACAGCAATTGAAGGTGTTAAAGAGTTGGAGCAAGAGCTTGCGGCTGCGAAGACAGTTGTAAAGCAGGCTGAATTTAATTTGAAATTAGCAAAAGAAGAATTTGATCGTTTAAAAAATAACAAGGCTCGTTTATATGAAGCAGGAAAAGCGCATATCCTTTATACAATGTCACTTGTGCAATTATACAACAATCAAAAGCTAGAACTTGTGGAAAAACAAAAAAAGCAAACAAACTTTCATCAAGATACAGAAGGAAAAATTGGACAAATAAAGAAACAAATCGAAAAAGCAAAGCACTTATTACAAGAGTTGCGTAAAAAGCAACTGCAAATGGATGAGGAAAAGCGATCAAAATCAACATTGCTTGAACAGTTATCCAAGAAACGAGAGACCTTGATTGTGACAGAACAGGAATTAAAGGATCAACTTTTTCATACAGAGGAACAGCGTAAACAGCTTCGGTTTACAGAGGATGTAACAAAAGCAAAATTCGATGATGCACAGCAAGAACTAGTTATAATTGAACAGCAATATAAACAATTACAGCAGCAATTAACAAATTTGACTATCCAAAAGGATGAGCTTAATGGCAATAGATTAACCCTTAAATGGGAGCTAGAGCAAATTGAAAAAGCGGAGCAGGAAGCAATCGCACTCCTAGCAGAGCATACGAGTGCCCACCATGTACAACAAAAAATTACCCATCTTGAACATCAAATTCAGGATTATTATAAGAAAAAAGTTTCCTTAGAGCAGGCACTTGAAAATACAACAATTGAAATTACACAACGTGAAAACAATCAAATATATTCAGCTCGTCAATTAGCAGGCTTACAACAATTCAAGCAACGAAACATCTCGGCTTATACATTCCGAGATTTAGTTACGTTAGCTGAAGGTGCCACAATAGAGCATGAAAATCGTTTGAATTCGATTAAATATACCATTTTTTATGATGCAAAAGAAAAAGTAGCGTTCAATGATTTGTATCATGTATCGTTACGTTCAATTGTGCCAGCTCGTTTGACTACTAGTTTACCAGTGCAAAAATTAGTTGTTCGACAAGGATTATCGGAAAAAGAACAAAATTTTGCCGTAAAAGCATTATGGTGGGTGCAGCAATTTTTCGAGATGCAAGTACCGAAAATCCAAGATGAATTATTAGTAGATGAGCATGGCAATCGAGGTGCACAAGAAAAAAATACAGTTATTTTAAATGATAAAATGCTGATAGAGCAGTTATACAAAATGCGCCAATTAAGGACGCAGCTTGAAACACAGTTAACAGTAGCGACAACACAATTTAAAGAAGACCAAATCAGCTTGCAAAAGCTAAATAGTATTATAAAGGATGTACAGAAGGCAGAAGCAATTGTCGTAGATGCCGAATTCAAGCATCATAAGCTACAGTACAAAACAAAACTAGACGAACAGTTTACAGAACTTCAGAAACAAGAAATCCAGATGAAAGCAGCACTACAAAATGAGCAAGGGAAAAAAATAGCCACCCAATTTGAATTAGAAAAACTAAAAACTGAGCTAGATATTTATGAGCAGCTTGGCGTTTTAAAGAAAGTTCAAGAACAGCTTGCAGAAGCGAAATTAAAGTTAAAAGACATGAATGATACTATTGATGAGACGAATAGCAAACTTAATCAATTAAAGGATGAGAGCTATAAACTCCATGATGTTTGTAGACAAAAAGAAAGTGATATTCGATCGCTTGAGCGTGATTTAACGGATGCAGAAAATGAAGTGCAAGGTACGGAGAAGTTGCTTATCAAATATCAGGAAGAATTTGAAGTGGCAGAAGCCTCCATTTTACAAGAACAGCTTCGTTTAGAAGAGCTAGCAACAATTATTCCAGATATTTTTGCTAAAGTACAAGAAGAGGCTCTAGTATTAAATAGCACTGTGACAAAGTTGAAAAATGACAATACTACAGCACGTATCAACTTTGAGAATGCACGAGTAGAAGATGTGAATCCTGAGGCAGAGCGTAATTATATTGCAGTAAAAGATGACTTTGACATAAAAAAAGAGACAGTAGATCAAACACAGGAATACTTAGAAATTCACAGAAATCGAGCATTAGAAAATGAGAATCGTCTTGAAACGACCATCAATATGAATGTTCTTAAAATAAATAATTTATTTTCGAAATATATGGATGAATTCCAATTTGAAGGAAAAATTGAGTATGAACGTTTTGAAGATAAAAAAGGTCGTATAATTTTTAAGTTGTATATTAAAGCGCGAAAAATCGGACATAGTGGGCGTTTAGAAGACGTGGGCACAAAGGCTAGACATGGTAAGCTTGGAAAAGGTGTGTCAGGCGGAGAAGAGTCATTAAGCTCACTATTATTTGCACTTGCCTTGCTACAAAATTTAAATACCTCACCAAGCTTCATCGTACTAGATGAGTTTGATAGTGCATTGGATGAGGAGCGTAAAGAAAAAGTGTTTGATTTGTATGTAAACGAATTACAACGAAAGCTTATTATTTTATCGCCTAAGGCTCATGATGACCATTATTATAATAAATTTTCAACAGTTGTCGTCGTCGAGCACGATTCAGCTGTACCGATTAGTCGTACAAAAACGATTCGATTGCTCACACATTAGAGAGAAAGTTAAAAAAGGAGCTAACTTACATCTGTAAAAGGCTCCTTTTTAACGTTCACTATTGAACAAGGAGCTGAATTGCTTTGCGATAGCGAATATAAGTTAAAGCATAAATCACACATGTTGCAATAAATAGCCATGGGATAGTAAAATGCATTAAGGCAAAGGGTGTTTCAAAATTCTTTTGGCGTTTACATATTTAAGAGAACTTCAGATACGGAACAAGTCATTCGAATTGATTTTCAGCAAGATCTTCGCAAAGAGGCACACGAAAACTATGTACAATTACACGAGGATTTTGGTTGGTAAGTTATTAAAGGGAAATCTAATGACGGAACTTATTATTGGGTAAAAGACAAAGATGGACATGATGAATTATTTTCAGATAGTGATTCGCAGATTGCTATATATAAACGTTTAATGAAGCATGCGATCTTTTGGGCCATACTATCATTCGCTTATTTAATGAATATGTGTACATGCCCAGCCACTTTCAAGCATTGTATTTAACCATCGTTCTTTATTATCCATATAAAAAATATTTTAAACTTTATCAATTTTCATCAGCTCCCTCATATAAAGATAAAATTCGCTGCAATCTTTCTTGCTCGGCCGCTAATACTTCTAGTCCCTCAGCTGTTGTTTGATAAACCTTACGCCTCGTATCTTGGGTCTCTACAGGCGAAATCCAATGATATTTCAACAAATTTTCAATTGCCCCATACATGGTCCCAGCAGCAATCCTTACACTACCTTCGCTCATTTCTTCGATTTTTTGCATCATTGCATAACCATGAAGCGGTTCGCGTAAAGCTAGTAAAATATAGTGCATCGTTTCCGATAAAGGTAGTAATTTATGCTTTTTCACTATGTCACACCTCTTATTCAGTTCAACTGTATAGTTTGATTATATATAGTCCAACTGTATAATGCAACTGTATACAAAAAAAGACAATACATCTTAAAATGCATTGTCCTTAAAGTTAATCCCGCATGAATTGCCCATAATAATGGGATGAAGAACACCCCACGGAATAAACTTTCACTTTATATAACAGCGTTCTTCACGCCTGTCCATTTTGTAAATAATTTCTCGTTGTATGTTAAAGCCAATTGTACAATTGGCCCAAGCCCAAAGGCCATTAGAGCTGTTCCAACCCCAATAGGTCCGCCAAGTAAAAAACCAAGTATAGCAACTGTAACTTCCATCGTTGTACGAGCGCGCGTGACACTCCAGCCGAATTTATGGACCATTAGAAGCATTAATGAATCACGAGGACCAATACCTAAATTCGCTACCATATACATACCGCAGCCCCAACCAAGTAATACTAAGCCACATACATAAGCTAGCAGTTGCATCCAAAAACCATTTATATCAGGAAGCCAATAGTTAAAAATATCAATAAAAATACCTGCTAAAAACATATCTATAAATGTGCCTGGCAGTGGAAACTTCTTCGTTACGACCATATCAATTGCTAGAATAGCTAGTCCAATTATAATTGACCAAGTACCAATTGTTAACCCGAACGTTTTCGTTAGTCCAATATGTAAAACGTCCCACGAACCAACACCAAAAATTTGCCCTTTAATCGTTAACGTTATACCAAAAGATAAAACCAAAATACCTGTAAGAAAAAACAGACAGCGTGTGAAAAAAGCTTGCTTCATCATTAAATACCCTCATTCTAAAAATTCTTGTGTCCAAAAAAATATTATAACAATAGATTGAGAATAACTCCGAAGATTGACATTTCGTATTTTTCTAAAAATTACGGTTAGCTTAGCTAAATAAGGACAAAATATAAGGGGATAAGAAAGGATGGGATTACATGAGCTCTGTACGTGACGAAATATTAGAAGTTTTAAATCGAGAAAAAATAGGAACGATGGCAACTGTGAGAAATGGTAAACCCTTTTCACGCTATATGACGTTCGAAAATGAAAATTTTGTGTTATATACAGTAACGAATAAACATTCAGAAAAAATGGAAGAGCTTCACAATAATCCATATACACATATTTTATTTGGGTACGAAAATGGAGGCTTTGGTGATTCGTATGTTGAAATTGAAGGAAAGCTAACAGAAATTCATGAGGAAGGACTAAAAAATAAGTTAGCTGAGTTTTTTACAAGTATTTTCGTTGGTAATCAAGATGAAATGATTACTTTAAAAATCGAGCCGATTCGTATGCGCCTGATGAATAAAAAAGGGGAGCCAGCTAAAGAGCTTGAATTTACAAACGACTATTAAGATGTGGTCGTTTTTTTCGGGTGATAATGGAAATTATACAATGGGCTTCTTCATTTAACGATAAATCTTTACTACAAAATATTTTGACGTCACATGGAAAAATCGAACATTTGAAAAACGACCTAAAAGCATCCCCGCTTTCAGGTCGTTTTCTTATTGAACATTTATACGTGCTTTTAACTGATTATTTAATATGGCTGCCTGTACTAGTGCCTGTTCATCATGACGAATCTCACCTGGTATGTTTGCTTCTCCAATAATATATGAGGAAAACTGCATCTTTAAGAAATCAAAGATGTATTGGAATTGTTGAATCATTGGTAGACCCTTTATATATGGGTCATCACCTCCGACAGCAAGAACGATGGCCTCAGTATTTTGTAGTTTTTCTTTTAGTTGTGGAAAGCGCTCATCACGAATAGCATGACTTAGTCGATCCACCATATTTTTCATAATTCCTGACATGCTGTACCAATAAATGGGTGTTGCAAAAATAACGAGGTCACTTGTTAAAAATGCATGAATAATTTGATCATAATCATCATCTACAAACTGAAAGCCATTATTATCATGGCGCAAATCGTGAATAGGCTCGATCGTTAAATTTTTAAGGTCTATTTTTTCATGTCTAATGCCCTCTAATACATAGTCAGCTAGTTGCTCACTATTACTATCGGCTCTAGAGCTTCCAATGAAAGCGGTAATGTTCATTTGAATCCTCCTCTGTTTTTTAGGTTATTACTAGTGTAAACTGATGTTTATTATCGATAAAGCTGAATGTTTCGATGGAATGTATCGGAAAAGGCGATTAAGAGGTGAAAGAGATGGATATTAAACAGCTACAAACGTTTTTAACAGCATCAGACACGTTAAGCTTTACGCAAACAGCACAGCTACTAGATTATGCACAGTCAACTATTACCGCACAAATTAAATCACTTGAAGAGGAGCTAGGAGTTGTTCTTTTTGAGAGGCTAGGAAAGCGTATTACTCTGACGGAAGAGGGCAAGCGATTACAACAGTATGCCCAAAAAATGCTCGACTTAGATATGGAAATGAAAAAAGCAATGTTAAACGAGCAGGAACAAGCAGTGTTAAAAATAGGTGCACAGGAAAGTCAATGTGTATATCGTCTTCCAAGTATTTTACAACAATTTCAAAAATCTCATCCCCAAGTAAAAATTATTTTTAAGCCCGTACACACAACCGAAATTGCCAAAGATTTATTACAGTCAGGCCATCTCGATGTAGCGTTTATTACAGATATTTATAGAGAGACGCCTATGTTATATAGGGAACGACTTTTACAAGAGCAATTAGTATTTGTCACAGCACCTACCGACGATAACTTTGGGAAAGGTGTATTTTCTTCACAACGATTAATAAATGAAACGCTGCTCTTGACCGAAAGTGGTTGTTCCTACCGTAATCAATTGGAAATACAGTTACAGCAGGAAGGTGCACTTCCATACCAAATGATTGAATTTGCTAGTATTGAAGCCATTAAACAATGTGTGATGGCTGGCTTAGGCATCTCATTCTTACCGAAAATGGTGGTGGAGAAGGAGCTAGAAAACCATCGTTTAAAAGAATTGACGACATCCATGAATTTAGCAGATATTTTTACGGATATTGCTTGGCATAAGAATAAACATATATCTCCGTACCTCTCGGATTTTATTGAGATTGCCATGAAGAGTTATAAAAAGTTTTAAGAGCACTTAACTAATGACTGATTAGCAAAAAGTTGCTGGCCATTGAATCGGCAACACCGCAAATGTCGATTTAAAATAAGGGTCGTACTGTTTATAAAAGAGAAACCACATTTCACTGAATTAATTACCGCCACAGGCTACAGTCAATTAAAAAGGGAAGATATTAGCAAAATAGCAACGAAAAAATTCTTTTATCGCTCAATAATAAGCCTGACTTTCCTAATCAACACGCTTGTTTTTATAAAGATTGTATCAGTGATAAAAGTGCTAGTTGGGTAATTAAAAAAGTGCGAATGAATTCTATAATTCATTTCGCACTTTTTAGTTCATCGGCACAATTGTGACTTATAAAAGTACCTCAATGATGTAGTAATTCAACATTTTGATGTTAGAGATTACGAGTCGGACATACAACCTATTGTTTTTTCAAAGTCCCAGAAAAATTGGTTCCTTCATCATGCTCTGTACGACAATCAACCTCGGTAATTTTTAGTGCATTTTGAAGGCGCTCAAATTCTAGTACACAGCGATTGCCGTTTGAAGCGTTGTTCATCACGGCCTTCGTGCTTGAAGTAATCGTTGCAGTCCCATCAATACTACCTCCAGCTGTTCCATCATTGGCAGTAATGAAAATGTTGAAATTTTTACTTGTTGCGTTGGAAATGATGGCGTCACGGCGATTAAAATCAGTCGCACTGTTGCCCCATTTATAGTAATACGAATAGGTCCCTTCCCAAGCACTTTTTGATGGTGTTGTGAGCTGCATTGTTTTATCTAGCTGATTCTGGCCATTTTTTGCTCGCGTATTTAAAGAAGCATTGCTAGCATTTTCATGAATGGCTTGTGCGTCCTCTGAAATTTCATAAAAATTTCTTTCATCCATACGATGGAGCATTGTAACGACTTGAGCACGTGTCATATTGTTTGTAACGCCGAAAAACTTCTGCAAATTACGATTTTCATACTGAGGATTTTGACCAGTAGAAATGTAGTAGTCGAGTAAAAATTGAATCGATTGATCTAATCCACTTTTGCCATTCGTTAAATGTGATATTGCCTGTGCCACAACACCACGCTTTACAGTAGCTGCTCGAATATAGTTATCAAAATATCCATTTAATGGCACACCATAGCTTGCAAGACGATTGTAATATTCATCAGACCAGTTTGTAGCAGGGGTCTGTTTTTTTAATTCATCATACGGCGATTCAAGCTCATAAAAATTGGCAAGTAGTTTCGCAAATTGTTGCTCTGTAATTGTTGCATTAGGTTTAAATGTACCATCTGCATAGCCGTTAACGATTTCATATTCCTCGGCCCACATAATGGCTTCATACGCATAGTGATCTTCTGGTACATCTTTAAAGCCAGCAGCTTGTACTGTGTAACCACTTGCCACAACAAGTATAGAAAGCATTAAAGCGCATACTAATTTTTTCATTAGTCTCAGTCATCCTTTCTAGCTAGGTATGTTAATAGTTTGCAGTATATGGATTAAAACTGCAAATTTTTCTAGTGAAGGACGAGGGAGGAAACGATTAAAGGAGACGATTCGTTTAAGAAAGCAGGAAAATTGATAATCTGTATTTTTAGCTTAGTCAAAAGTAAATTGATATTTTTCGGAAGTGCTGAAAAATCCTAACCATTTATTATTTAAGTGCATGTTTGGATGCCCGTTGAAAAAAGATTATACTGGTATTCATCTCAACAATTATAGAGGGGGAATATTCTACTGCATGAAGATAGTAAAATTTAATAGATTATTGTTGACGTTTTAATTGATAATGGTTATCATTTTCGTATAAAGATTATTTCCTCATTTACAAAACAGTGTAGAGAGGATGAACTTTAGCTACTTTTCTCCAGAAGTTTGCTAGTTCATGATTACGCTCCTAAAACCCCCCTTATTTTTTGGGAACGTGAAAATCTCAGACGATTCATTCTAAGATAGGATGGAGTCGTCTTTTTTTAATGTTTCTGGATATTAAAAAAACAACCCATAGAACCGACTGTTATGAAGAAGTAAATAATTAAACAGCACAAATCGATCGCAAACTGCCAAGCATTAAACTACTAAACGAAATAGATTGTGATTAAGGTATTTGTATCAGGAGAATACCAACTAATATGACGGATGAAATATGAAGTTGTAGAAGGAATTAGTGAAGTGGAACTGTTATAAAAGTAGAAAAATCCATGAGGGTTTGACACAAGCTATTCGTTTTAGTTCCGTGTTTTATGATGATGAATCGAGTAATTAAAAAGAGTGTATTGATACAAACAAATGACTAAACACCAGTATTTTTTACGAAAAATGTTGGTGTTTTTTGTGCTAGGCGAAAGTAATAAGAAAAAATTTTTAAAAGAAAATTTCATAAAATGGTTGAGTTTTTTTAATGTTGAGCATATATCTTTCCTAAAGGAAACAAAATATCGTCCGAGAAAGAAGAGTGAGTGAATGAAAGAGTTAGATGATGTGAAGCTAACAATTCTTCCGTTAAGTATTTTGATAATTCTTACACTTTTATGGAAACTAACAGAGTCTGTTGGAGCGGGAATGATGGTTATTGTTTTCTGGATAAGCTGGCGCCAGCTTATAAGGAAATTATTATAAATTAAGGGGGATAGAAGGACATTGCTTTCGATTACAATGCCAAAGGCTGTAAGGATGTTACTCCTTGTCCTGATAATTAATAGTATGTTCCTGCTATTATACTTTAAAGAAATGAAGTTAACGACCTTTGACCCAGTCTATGCTGCCTCCATTGGCATTCCTATTGTTTTTCTATATGATGATTTTATGACAACGGTTTCCTTTACTACCGTGATATTATTTAGCGAAGCTTTGGGATACGTCCAATGCAGGGATAAAGGCAACAACTGTGGGAGTTTTTTCCGTCGTTACATTAGTAAGTCAAAAAATCTTCGAGTGCCGTAGAAAATCGCTCGTTCGTAAATTAGAAGTTCTATTATGTGGAAGCATCGTTTGATCATGTATTCAAACGATGCTTTTTTGTGTGCGCCCGGCATGCGTATGAACTATAGGGTGCAAGTCCCGAACCTCGAAGACAGAAGTAGAGGTTAGCCAAGAGCAAGGGTGTCCGTGGCGACGCGGAATCTGAAGGAAGCTGGAGGCAAAACACCGGTCCGAGGAACACAAATCTCATATAAGGCTAGGTATGATTGGATGAGTGTGCACAACAACACAAAGTCCTTTCTGTCGAAGGTCATATCGAGTAAATGAGGCGGATAGATGGTGTGAAAGTGCATACGCTTACCCGGGGAGGTCTGATGGAAACGCAAAGTACACTTTGTAACCTACTTAGCGATAGGTAGCTGAACCATCAGAAGTCAGCAGAGGTCATAGTACCATTCACTTCTAGAATGAATGGAAAGGACCGAACAATTCGGAGAGAATAGCCCTTGGCATGCAGTTTTCTATGATAAACACAGAAAATCCAGAAGGACCGACTTAATGGAGGTAATGGTGAATCCCATGAGGGACATTGAGCGGGTGCAGTAGAAACTGTTATAAGAAGACAAGCTATTCACGGAGGAGTCGAACGAGATGTTAATGAATCAAATTTTATCACGAGAGAATCTGCTTCTCGCACTCAAACGGGTGGAACGAAACAAAGGGAGTCATGGAGTAGACAAAATGCCCGTAAAATTCCTACGACAGCATGTAGTCGAAAACTGGCTAACGATTAAGAAGCAAATTCTTGAGGGAACCTACCAACCACAACCAGTTCGCAGAATCGAAATCCCGAAACCTGACGGCGGTGTGCGACTATTAGGAATCCCAACCGTGACAGACCGACTCATTCAACAGGCAATTGCCCAAGTGCTATCCAACCTATACGACCCGAACTTCTCGAATCATAGTTACGGATTTCGACCAAAACGAAGTGCTCACGATGCAATCCGAGAAGCCAAAGGCTATATAAAAGAAGGATATCGCTGGGTAGTAGATATGGACTTAGAGAAATTCTTCGACAAAGTAAACCATGACCGTCTAATGAGTACATTAGCGAAGAAAATTTCTGATAAACCTCTACTCAAGCTGATTCGTAGATACTTGCAATCGGGTGTCATGATAAATGGTGTCGTTTATGATACAGATGAAGGAACACCCCAAGGGGGTCCACTGAGTCCACTTCTCTCAAACATTGTGCTGGATGAATTAGACAAAGAATTAGAGAAACGTGGTCATAAATTTGTCCGTTACGCCGATGACTGCAATATTTATGTGAAAACAAAACGAGCAGGAGAACGAGTGATGGCAAGTATCAAAACCTTTATTGAGAAGACGCTGCGATTGAAAATAAATGAGAAGAAATCCGCAGTGGCTCGTCCTTGGCAACGTAAATTCCTAGGATTTAGCTTTACCTCCCGCAAAGAACCACAAGTTCGAATTGCGAAAGAGAGCATAAAGCGAATGAAGAACAAAATTCGGGAATTAACAGCTAGAAAGAAGCCATTTCCAATGGAGTACCGAATTCAACAATTGAATCAATACTTAATTGGGTGGTGTGGCTACTTTTCATTAGCGGATACGAAATCAATATTTGAATCACTGGATGGATGGATTAGAAGAAGACTTCGCATGTGTTTATGGAAGAATTGGAAGAAGCCTCGTACGAAAGTGCGCAACCTTATTCGCTTAGGAGTTCCAGACTGGAAGGCTTACGAATGGGGCAATACTCGCAAGAGTTACTGGCGTATTTCGAAAAGTCCAATATTACACAGAACCCTTGGTAACTCTTATTGGAGTAACCAAGGGCTCAAAAGTCTGCAAGCTCGTTATGAAATCTTGCGTTATTCATCTTAATTGAACCGCCGTATACGGATCCGTACGTACGGTGGTTGGAGAGGTCGGGAGTTAGTCACTCCCTCCTACTCGATTATTTTATTATGTCTATTTCAAACTTTTGCATGATACTTATTTTCTGTAAAAACAGTATACTTTTGAAAGTAAATGGAAAAGGGGAGACAACTTGATTGGTAGATGTTTTATAAAAATGGTGGATGAGCAAGAATTAGTAACAAAATACATATGCATGTAAGTAGAAAATATCTTCTAGAAACACAAAAATTACAAAGGATGTAATTTTGAGGATCATCACCGAAAGTTGTGGATGGCATTTCTTAAGACGTATGTTTTGTATATAAGTTGATCTTCGTTCCGACTGGGCGCCCAGTCGGAACGGAAATCAACCACACGTTATGGTGATGAGCCATAATTATATGTACGAATATTTGTAATTTTGTTACTATTAATGTAATTAATTGAAAGTGAATCAACAAGGAGATGCAACATGTGGCATAATCGGAATGTATGGATAATTTTATTAGGCGAATTTGTCGTAGGTCTTGGCTTGTGGGCTGGGATTATAGGGAATCTAGCTTTTATGCAAGAGGTCGTTCCCTCTGACTTTCACAAATCATTAATTATTGCTTGCGGTATACTAGCAGGTTTAGTTGTAGGTCCGTTGGCAGGTCGTATTATTGACCAGTCGAAGAAAAAAACAGTGGTGCAGCAGGCAAGTATAGGACGAATTATAAGTGTGTTATTTATGTTTATGGCGCTTTATACAAATTCGGTTATTTGGATGATTCTTTTTTTAATAACATTGCAAATAGCAGCTGCCTTTTATATGCCGGCGCTACAATCTATTATTCCAATGATTGTCAAGGATAAGGATTTAATTACATTAAATGCTTGGCAAATGAATGCTCGAACGATATCAAGAATTATTGGAACTGCTGCGGCAGGATTTATGTTAAGTTTCTTTGAGCTTAAATGGTTGTATATCATTTCATTGATCGTCTATATGATGATGTTTGTTATTACGAACTTCCTACAATTAGATGAAACGGCTAATGAGTCGAAAACAAATAAGGAAAAGGGTAGTTTTAAAGAGGTTTTACCAATGGTGAAGGAGCACCCTGTTGTATTGATGACACTTGTTCTAATGTTAATCCCAACATTATTTTTAGGGTCCTTTAATTTAGTTATTATGAAAATTTCTGAAATCCATCAGTCAACGACGATATCAGGATTATTGTATACGGTTGAAGGTATCGGTTTTATGCTAGGTGCAGCAGGTTTAAAATTGATTACTGAACGGGTGAAAGTAGGAACACTGCTCTTTTCATTAGCATTTATCATTGGTTCGATGGAGCTAATGTTACTATTATCAGATATTCAATTCTTTGCGCTCATGACATTTGGCATTTTTGGTTTTTCAGTAGGCTGTTTTTTCCCAACGACAATGGTGATTTTTCAAAAGCAAGTACCAAAAGATTTTCACGGACGATTTTTCTCATTCCGCAATATGATCGATTCCGTCATCTTTCAAGTCGTTTTATTGTCGACAGGCATGATGTTAGATTTAATTGGTCTAAGTGGTATGGGGCTAGTTTTCGGGGTCATTAGTTTAAGTTTAACAATATCTTTTTTACTATATTCAAAGAAAAAGAATGTTGTCATGCATGCGCATTTAGTGAGTAAAAATTAATATTTCTCTAGTAGGAACTGTCAATCCTTGTAGCACTCTTGACAGTTCTTTTTTATTCTCACTGCATTGGAAGAAATAGGTAATCAGCTATTGGGCACCTTATTTGAATGAAGAGAACAATCTTTTTGAATCGGGTCAATTAATGGAATATGGCTCATTGAGTTAACTTGGCTTTGGTTTTATTTTAGAAAAATTGGACAAACTGAAATGTATTCATCAAAGTAATGATGTATACTTAATTTATGTAAAAACTTGCTTTAAATTATTAATTATTTTATTGGAGGAAATATGAAACTTGGTGCATTCTCTGTAAGTTTAAGTGTAAAAGACATTCACATATCAAAAACATTTTACGAAAATCTTGGATTTCAAGTATTCGGGGGGGATATTACTCAAAATTGGCTCATTATGAAGAATGAAAGCTGTATAATTGGTCTATTCCAAGGAATGTTCGAAAAGAATATTCTAACTTTTAATCCAGGATGGAATGAAAATGCCGAGAATCTAAATTCGTTTACAGACATTCGAGACATTCAGAAACATCTTAAAGCAAAAGGGATTAAAATATTATCTGAAGCAGATGAAACAAGCGAAGGCCCTGCAAGTTTTACAATTGAAGATCCTGATGGTAATCCTATTCTTTTAGATCAACACAGATGAGAACAAAATAATATTTCTTGAATGATTAAAGAATCTAGTCAAAATAAAGTGTACCCTTTGTAAAGGTCATTTTAAAAGCGCTAGGCAACTTGAAGAAGATGATGTCTGCATTGTGCAGTTGTCATCTTTTTTAGGTTCCACTACTTCGATCATGATTGTAATAGGTCATAAAACTTTTGATTTCTCCTCTAGTGTCTCACATGATTTTAAAACCCACATTCTTCCTGCTGTAAGTATATATTGTAAAAAAAATCCTATAAAAAAGTTCGTTTTTATTAATAGATTAACATAATAGAGAAATATTTCTAATTAAAGCCCGTTTTTTTCTAAAAAATGAACCAAAACTCTTTTCATCTATTACATAAAGCATATATAATACTTATGTTTTTTCGATAATGGGGAAATATTAAAACATGGGAGAAATCATTTTTGAAAATACATTGGGGTAAAGGAGCATTTACATCATGAAAGAAGAAAAAAGTGCAGTCAAATGGGTTCCTTTCTTAATTACCCTTGCTGTTGGTGTGGCTATCTGGTTTTGTCCAGTACCTTCAGGAGTAGATGAAAAGGCGTGGCATCTATTTTCTATTTTTGTTGCGACAATTATAGGATTTATTACTAAACCGTTGCCAATGGGTGCTGTATCCATTATTGCTATGGCTGTGATTGCCATAACAAATACATTAACCATTGAAGAGACATTAAGCGGTTTTGGCAATTCAACAATTTGGCTAATTGTTATTGCTTTCTTTATTTCACGTGGATTTATTAAAACGGGACTAGGAGAACGAATTGCCTATCTATTTGTTCGTGTTTTTGGGAAAAAAACCTTGAGTCTGTCTTACTCATTACTAGCGAGTGATTTAATATTAGCGCCAGCTATTCCTAGTAATACAGCTCGTGCTGGTGGTGTTATATTTCCAATCATCCAATCATTATCTCATACCTTCGGATCTAAACCAGAAGACGGTACAGAGCGTAAGATGGGGGCCTTTCTTTTGACGGTAGGCTTTCAAGGGAATTTAATAACATCTGCTATGTTTATGACAGCCATGGCAGCGAATCCTTTAATTGTAAAGCTGGCAAGTGATACAGCTGGAGTAACGATTACTTGGTTTGGCTGGGCGGTGGCTATGATTGTCCCTGGGCTAACAGCTTTAATCGTTGTTCCTTATATTATTTATAAAATCTATCCGCCTGAAATCAAGCAGACACCAGAAGCAGCAGCTATCGCTAAAAAGAAACTGGATGAATTTGGTCCACTAAAAAGTTCTGAAAAGCGAATGATTGTAGTATTTATTGTTGTGTTATCGTTATGGATTGGCGGAGACTCTTTAGGAATTAGTGCCACTACATCAGCTCTAATCGGTCTTTCCTTGCTTTTATTGTTAAATGTATTAACATGGGCAGATATCAAAAAGGAAGAAGGGGCATGGGATACGCTAGTCTGGTTTGCAACATTATTTATGATGGCATCTTTTATGAACAAACTAGGACTAATTCCATGGTTTAGTAATGAAGTTGGTGGACTTGTATCTGGGTATAGTTGGGTATGGGCTGTTGTCATATTAGCATTAGTGTATTTCTACTCCCATTATTTCTTTGCGAGTTCCACTGCTCATATTAGTGCGATGTATGCAGCCTTTTTATCTGTTATGTTGCAAGCAGGGGCACCAGCTATGCTAGCAGCTATATTATTAGCAGCATTTAGTAATTTATTTGGCGCCACAACCCATTATGGTTCTGGTCCAGCACCGGTCTTTTTTGGTGCAGGTTATATTGAACAGAAAAAGTGGTGGACAGTTGGATTTGTCGTTTCCGTAGTTACCATTCTGATCTTTACTTTAGTCGGAGGATTATGGTGGAAGCTTCTTGGTTATTGGTAATATAATTAGCTTCTGTATCCGGATAGAATTAAGTTTCTATCCGGATATTTTTATTGTTAAAGGTGTGAATAACTAAGGGCATAGTTGTCGCCTGGGCTAAAGCGCTACATCCCTGAGCCTATTGTATTGACAATAGTAAAATTCAGAAGTATTATTCAACTATTCAATAAATTAATTGAATAGTTTAAAGGTGGTTATCTGTATTGAATGAACGAAATTTAAAGGATTTGTTATATCAAGAGTTCGCAAGGATTGGAAAAAGTTTATCAAGTCCTAAACGATTGGAAATTCTTGATCTATTATCACAAGGTCCAAAGTCTGTAGATGCTTTAGCCAAAAGTACGGATATGTCAGTTGCCAATGTGTCTCAACATTTAAAAACACTTTTTAATTCGAGATTGGTTAAATTTAAGAAGGAAGGAAATTTTGTCATTTATGAACTAGCAGATGAAGTTATTTCTGATTTTTTAATTACATTGCATGCTTTATCAGAAAAGCAGCTTATCCAAGTTCAACAAATTAAAGAAGAATTCTTAAATGCTCAACTTGGCTTAGAAGGAATAACACTTTCAGAGCTTATTCCTCGAATGGAAAAAGGTGAGGTTTTACTATTGGATGTAAGACCGAAAGAAGAATTTGAGGAGGCGCATATTCCAGGTGCTATTTCGATTCCTATTGAAGAATTGGAGGATACACTTTCGTCTTTACCAGTAAATTGTGATGTTGTTGCTTATTGCAGAGGATCTTATTGTTTAATGTCTGCAAATGCAGTGAAGATTCTCAAAGCAAACGGAATTAAGGCATTTCGAATGGAACAGGGCGTTAAAGAATGGCTACAATTAGTGAAATAATTAAATTAGAGTTGAAATTGTCGAATAGGCTAATAAAATGGGGATAATTTTAATCATTTATATAAGTAAGAAAGAAGGTGTATATAAGTGTTTGGTCAATCACAAGATTCTATTGAGAGTTATATAGATTCACCTGAAAAGCTAAAAAATTTATACAGGCGCGTGTTGATTGTTGTTAGTATTTCCCAAATATTTGGTGGGGCAGGGCTTGCAGCGGGCATTACGGTTGGTGCTCTTTTAGCTCAACAAATGCTTGGAACGGATGCCTATGCAGGTGTGCCATCAGCTTTATTTACTTTAGGGTCAGCAGGAGCAGCTTTAATCGTAGGAAAACTTTCTCAACGGTATGGACGTCGTATAGGGTTATCGACAGGTTTTATTGTAGGGGGACTGGGGGCAATTGGTGTTGTAATTGCTGCCATGATGAATAGTGTCATTTTATTATTTGCTTCTCTACTAATCTATGGTGCAGGGACTGCGACAAATTTACAAGCTCGCTATGCAGGGACAGATTTAGCAAATAGTAAACAACGAGCAACTGCTATCAGTACGACAATGGTTATGACAACCTTTGGGGCTGTGGCAGGTCCAAATTTAGTAGAAATTATGGGCAAATTTGCTGTTTCTATTGGTGTGCCGTCTCTTGCAGGTCCATTTATTTTATCAGCAACAGCATTTATTTTAGCAGGTCTTGTCCTTTTTATTATGTTGCGACCCGATCCATTAGAGATTGCAAAAAGGATAGAAGCACATAAACAAGTAAATAAGACGGAATCCTTGAATAAAGCAAACAATAAAAGAGGTCTAACAGTCGGCGCAACGGTTATGGTACTTACTCAGATTGTAATGGTTGCAATTATGACGATGACACCAGTACATATGAAACATCATGGTCATGGTTTATCGGAAGTAGGGATTGTTATAGGATTTCATGTAGGTGCCATGTATCTTCCCTCGCTTGTAACAGGTATTCTTGTTGATAAAGTCGGACGAACAGCCATGAGTATTGCTTCAGGAGTAACTTTGTTATTTGCTGGTTTATTAGCGGCATTCGCACCGAGCGATTCTATGGTTCTATTAATAGTTGCTCTATCTTTACTTGGATTAGGTTGGAACTTTGGCTTAATAAGTGGTACTGCACAAATAGTAGATTCGACAGAGCCTTCTACACGAGCAAAAACACAAGGGAAAATTGATGTTTTAGTTGCACTAGCAGGAGCTTCTGGTGGTGTTCTCTCTGGTATGGTAGTGGCTAATGCAAGTTATGCGATACTATCTTTAGCTGGAGGTCTTTTATCCTTATTACTTATTCCTGTTGTCATTTGGTCTAGAAAAGCTTGAGATTCCTCTAAACCATAATGAGAAAAGAGATGTTGTAGATGTTTTTAATACTCAAAAGTTTAAGTGTTCAAAACTAATAAAATATAAAAGGGAAGCTTCTTTCGTTTAGCTTACAAGATGGAGATGTAATCTTCTATCATGGCGATTAAAGCAGTAATAATAATTTTGCGCCAAGTATAACGCATTGAGTTTAACCACTTTGCGGCTTGAACTGTAGTATTGAAAAAAAGATTGATACTCGTTAAAAAAGTTCGTTACTTGAAAAAAAGATTATTACCGCAGTAGCTTTGTAAGAAAGATGGATTATTTATAATAAAGATGGATTAAAATCATTTCTCCTCTATAGATTTATTAGAGGAGAGATTTTTTTTATGAATATCTATGTTAATGTTACTTTAAAGTGTAGTTTTGTAAAAAAGATTGATTAAAAGACCATTTAATTGAATATGTCTTATTGAGCTAAAAATGAGCTATTGAATATTAAAAAAGAACTTCAATAAAAGGACTAATTGTTCTTATTACCCTTAAACAATTCACTAACAGTGGCTTTACTTCAACGGGAGTAATGCCTTTTTCTTCTTCAAGTAACGAAGCAGGTTAGTTGTGCGAAATGTTCCTAGCTCAAATGGAGAATGGTCACATTACTCTGGTAAAGCTAGGCAGTTCCTTTCGGAATTGAAGGGTTATATCGAAGAATCAAATGAAGAGGTAACGCTCGGAAGGGTTCTCTCTTAGTCGAATAGCACTTGATTTAGTAAGAATGAAAGTGTTATAAGCTCGGCGAAAAGGCGTGAGAATTTACCGTAACAGTTCGGCTGACGAAAGCCTACCCGCGGGGGTGGTGTAAATCATGGTGCTTGAGTTGAATGAATATGGTGAGAATGCGAATGAACCTAAAAGAAAAGGTTAAGCTGACAAACTTCTGAATGTACGGGCCTATAACTGCGATACATAGAAATGTGTATGTCACCAAATTGTGAGGTTAGATGTGGGTGAGTAAGACTAGCTAATATGAAAATCCATGATACGTTACAGGCGTATGAATGCTAACAGGCTTACAGGAAGCACCTAATTTCATTCTATAATAGATATAATTCAACATTGTAAGCTGATAACGTGGAGGGCTTACTCTCTTTGAAGCGTTGCGAAGGAAAATAATCGTAAGATTAGCGGTTATATAACTTTACTTTATATCAGTGAAAGTGGTGGCACAGTACCGTTGAAGCGTGTAATGAACGTGGAGGGATAGCCACTAGACTAATGAAGAATTATTTAATCATGCTTGGCAAATCTTTATCGGTTAATAAGGTTCTCGTGAGACTAAAAGAGGTTCACCTTCCAAGGGAGGCACCGACTTATTGAAACGGAAGAATTGAGACATAGAAGGTATTTTGATATCAGAAGTGTTGATGATTAATTGAATTGGATTAGTTGGAACGCTGTATGCGGTGAAAGTCGCACGTACGGTGTGAACAGGGGGAAAAGCTGGCGATAATTTCAAAGGCTTACCTATCTGTATGAACAAGCAGAAATTGATTTTTGGATAATTTACTTAAAATTGGAACCTCTTTTAGTTTCAAACGTATTAAAGTAAATGAACAGGGCTTATTGAACCAAAAGGGGCAGGATTATATTGAAAAAAAACAGTCATTCATCGGTTATTTTGGTAGTTCTGATTAATCTTATTTTCATTTGTATAGCTCAAGGCTTCTATACTTTGATGTTATTAGAGATAAAGGACGTGACCATTTCTCTTCTTTTCTTTTTACCTTTAATTATTGTTTTCGTTAATTTAATTCTTTGGTTAAGTAAATTTAGAATCAAATTCTCTTGGCATTTGATTTCGGCATATATAGGTTACTTTTGTTCCGTTTTTGTCTTCTACTTTATTCATTATATTAACATAGACAAATCATCTTATGATGATTTCCCTCCTGGGGAAGCCTATTGGGATTTATTTTTGTATGTATGCATTAATACAGCTTTACAGTTGACAATTTTGTTTTCCCTGACTGTTGTTATATTTTTACTATACAAAGGATCCTCTTATGTGATTAATGGAAAATATGGTGATACAAAAAAACAATAGTCGATTAAATAAGTGACTTTAAATCAACATCCTACTAGCAAGTTGTTTAGTGAGGAACATTATTCAATGAGTTGAATGAAACTGCGATCTTCAAGAATGTTGTCTGAACCTCTTCTTCCGAATAGCCTGGATTTCAATGGTTTTGTCGGCGGGTTTCCCAACTAACCTATTAATTGAACGAACGGGTGTTTTACATGAAGAACATTGGGTTGCATATGCAACTCTTTTTTTCTTTATTGAACTAACGGAGCAGGTTAATTGAATAAAAAGTAACAAGATACTAAGAATAAGGAGTAAACACAAATCAGAGGTGAATCTTGATGGTTAAGCAATACTTAATCTTATTAGGATTTTTATTTATTGTTCTTACTTCTACGCAAGTTGTTAAATCAGAAACTGTTCCAAAAGCAGAAGAAATGTATGTCACAACAGAAGACATTATTTCAGACATAATATTTCCAACTGTAGATAAAAGAGTAATAAAAGAGTATGGGCAGGATACACTTTTTGACTGGCAATGGAAAAGGATTTTAGATATTACTTACAATGATAATCATTCCTATGACGTTACTGTGAAAATTGAAATCCCTTCGAAAAATTTTGATGATGCTAAAGAAGATGTAGTTAAAGTAAGGATATCCCCATCCTGTGATAGTGACAAAATTAATAAACAGCAATGTAATCATGGTTTCAACATTGAAGTATTAGATTACAAACATTTATCTCAATAAGAATTATTACCTTTAATTCAACTAATGAAGGTTTTACTTCAATAAGAAGGGGTAGAGCCTTTTTCTACTTAAACTAACAGTGCTGGCTTGTTTAATAGATTGCAGAGCGTTCTGACCAATTAATACTATTATTCTCTAGTGAAACAATTTTTCCAATTCTACATCCTGTTGAAAACATAAACTCAAATATCGCATTTTCCAGGGGAGTATGGCATGCCTCTTTTAAATGTTCAATTTCTCTTTCGGTTAAAAACTTAGGAATTCGTTTTCCGACTTTGGGTTCCTTTATTTTAGCTGCTGGATTTTTAGATATATGTCCTTCTTCATGTGACCAACGGAACAATGATTTCATAAAACGAATTAGGTGAGCAAGACTAGAGGGTTTAAGATACACATTAGATTTTGCTAAGTATTCTTTTAGTTGAACAGTCGTAAGTGATTCAATATTAACATCCTCAAAATAGCGAGTAAGTAATGCTGCCTGAAGACGATATGCTTTTAAAGTTTGTAAGGAAAAACCTTCAATTCTCTTTTCAGATTCATATGTTTCCCATGCTTTAGACATTAACAAAGTACATTCCTCCAAAAATATTATTTTATAGAGGAATTATTTCCAATTTGCTAGAAAGAGTATACATAGAAAAATAAATACTTCACTAACGGCGCAGGATAGTGAAGAAGAGGAGTTACCAATGAGGAGGATAGAATGGATAATTATTTCGAAAGTTTAATTGAAAATGCATTAAGTCAATATGGAATTTATGATTATGATTCTGTTTTCATAAGACATAATGAAAACATTACAATAAAAATAATAAACAATGTGGATAAAAATAAATTTTTATTGCGTATACACGTTCCTATTACTCCTGGTCTTCAAGGAGTACAACATACTTTTGAAGGTTTAAATGGAGAGATGGAATTGCTTATTAGCATAGCAGAAAAGACTTGTTTGCCTCTACAACAGCCAATTAAAAATCAGAATGGTAGTTTTGTTTCTACAATTATTGATTCCAATGATCATTTTTGCCCGTTAAGTACACTCCTTACTTGGAAAGAGGGAGATGTATTTACAGGGGAAGAATTATATTCCGAGAATATTTCTTATGAAGTAGGTATTGTATTAGCTAATATACATAATTTTTCAAGCAACTGGACAATTCCATGTCCATTTATCCGACCAAATTATGATATTAACAAGTACACTAATTTAATGTATAGGTTACAGTATGGAATTAAGTTAAACCTAATTAAATCTGAACATTATGATATAATTTCAGATACTTTGAAATATATAGGATCTGTTTTTGATGATACACCAAAAACTAAAAATAACTGGGGAATCATTCACGCCGATCTTCAAGGTGGAAATATTATTGTTAATAAAAACAAAGTAATTCCAATTGACTTTGGTTTCTCTGGTTATGGTTTTTATCTATTCGATGTTGGTCTTACTCTTGCTTCCTTAAATACTAATCTTAGGAAAAAAGTCTTAGACGGATACAAAACATTAAGAAATATCGATAGTGCTGACGAACACTTAATAAGTGCAGGTTTTATCTTAGGGATTATTGGTTCTTTTGGGTTTAATATAAATAATCCAATATCCCATGAATGGATACAAAGAAGAATGCCATATGTAACACAAAATTATTGTTTACCTCTTTTAGAAAAAAAGCCTTTTATATTAGAGATAGAATGATTAGGTTTTAATTTATTCGCATTCCTTAACGGTGCAGGTTAGTCAAATTTTTTTTACACTTTTTTCAACATCTTTCTTTTTTTGAAAAAATGTTTATAATTATCTTAACCTTTTGTGTTTCATCACTTTTTTAACATTTATTACTCAATTTAGGGGCGCTGATCATGGGGATAACGACATTATTATTAAATGCATTCATTATTATCATTTGTATTTTTTTCTATCAAATATTTTGGTTAGATAAAGATGGAAAAGAAGCGCGTAATACTATATTAATTTCCTTTCTTTCATCCATTGCGGTTGTTCTTTGTATGACATTCCCGTTTAAGTTTAATTATGGATACATATATGATTTACGGCTTATCCCAATCCTTTTAGCTGTTCTCTATGGTGGTTTTAGGAGTTTTATTTTTATTACTGTTATATTTGTTTCTTACCGTTTTTACTTAGGCGGAGACGGAGTCTACCCTGCAGTTATTGTATATTTTATGGCCACTTCCATTACTATGGTATCCCAATATTTTCTTGCTGGTTATTATCAAAAAAGAAAAATATTGTTCAGCTTATTGCTTATGTCTCTTTGCACTATTTCCTTTTCTATATTCGCTTTAATGAACCAAATACGGATAAACGATAACGTTCAACCTGATTTTATTCACTTTTTATTCAATTATATAGTGATCAATATTCTGACTGTTTTATTGTCTCTTTATTTAATTGAAGGAATGATAGAAAGGTTTAAAATGAAAGAAAAAATTCATCGTGCAGAAAAATTTATGGTGACTTGTGAATTAGCAGCGTCTATAGCCCATGAAATAAGAAACCCGTTGACTACGGTATATGGATTTATGCAGATGTTTAGTAAAAACGAAATCTCTGAAACACAAAAGGATGACTATTTGCAAGTCATGCTAATGGAGTTAGAAAAAGCGCAACTCGTTATTAACGATTATTTGTCCCTTATAAAACCACAAAATGTTGCAAGAGAATTATTAGATATTAGACCAATAGTTGAGCAAGTAATAGATGTTATTTTACCGATCGCCATCCAATGTAATGTTAAAATTGAAAGCGATAATGAATGTTCCTATTATATATATGCCAACACCGATAATCTAAAATTGTGTTTAATTAACATTGCAACGAACGGGATTGAAGCCATGACTAATGGAGGGATGCTCCGAATTAATGTGAATAAGGTAAAGAATCGTATTGTGATTGATATTATTGACACAGGAATTGGAATGTCTTCTGAGGAGATAAATCGAATCGCTATGCCGTTTTATTCTATAAAAGAGAAGGGAACCGGGCTAGGTACGATGATTGCATACAGTATTGTAAAAGGATTAAACGGAGATATAGAAATAAAAAGTGAAAAGGGAAAGGGAACACGGTTTTCTATTATTATTCCTTCTTCCTAATAGAAATCGTAGGGCAAAAAAATTTCGACGATTTAGGGCTTGCCGCTAAAGTACAGTTCGAAAACGAAGAATTGAAAGACGAAAAAGAAATTGAGAAAATATCCGGATACAATAACGCAATAGTATCCATTTTGGAGTGTATAAACCCAATTTTTTTATATGATTTAAATGATTAAAACAACCTTAATTGAATAAGATTGTGAAGTATTACACTTAAACTAACGGGGTGCTTACTTGAAGAACATTGAGTTGCATAGGCAGCTCTTTTTTTCTTTATTGAACTAACGAAGCAGTTTAGTTGAACAAGAGATATGGAAATTCCATTCTTTTTATGTCGCAGTTGAAACAAAGCGTGTAACAATGCATACATGAATAATCAAAAAAAAATGTCCAAAAGGAACAGTTAATTTATAAAATTTTATCTGAAACCTTCGGAAAGAGCTTTTCCTTTATTGTAGACAAATCTTTCCCATTTAGCTAACACCCCGTTGCCATTCTCACTACGTTCTATTTTTAACGCGTGATTTTTATGGAAATCTTTTACCCGTTTATTATGTTCTTTTTGCCATTGGTGCAAAGGATTTTGTTTCATTTTTTTAACCTCTTTTTTAATTAGTTTCTTAATTATATGGTTAATATGGATAAATTAAAAGCAATCTATATCTTGTCGATTGAAAATAGGAATTGATAGTTCATTCGGACATATTGCGGAACAAATTAGGTAGATAACATATAAAAACGGTAAGTGGACTTTTAGTGGTAAAGATAATTTTTTTATGAGTGGTGAATATTTCGACCAAAATTTGTAATAGAAGAAAAAAGAAAAATGCTATTCAACTCCCATGAAAATTAAATCTCTGGCTCTAAAAAAGTCCATGCTAAAACAAACGCGACCTTTATATTCAAAAAAAGGGTAGTGCCTAAAATAGAGATCTGATTTAGATTATATTGCTAACGGGTCATTACTTGAGATCATTGAGTTGCATAGGCAGCTCTTTTTTCTTATTGAACTAATGGGCATTTTAGTTAAATAACAAAGATTTTATTATATGGTATAATAAGGGAATGTAAAGTGTTTTTTATCATAATAAAAATTTTGACAATGACTAAGGCGATTAAAGATAAAAGGAGGAGTAAAAGATTATGGAACAAAGGATACTTGAATCACTTAACAAAATTTATCCAGTTAATATTATGGCAGTCGAATCAGTGACTAATGAGATGTTTCGATGTATTACAGAACAGGGGAACTACTTTGCAAGAATAACAAACTATAAAACATATGATGAACAGTTAGAAGAAATTAAATATACTAATTTTTTGTATAGCGAAGGATTTGGAGTATCCCCCATAATACAATCATTAAACGAAAAATTAATTGAAAAAATGACATTAGAGAGTGAAGTTCTAACTGTTTTATATAAGGGTGCTTCAGGTGCACACTTGCATAGAAGTCAATGGAATGCAAAGGTTTTAAAAGAATTAGGTAGACAAATTGGTCGTTTACATCGCCTATCAAAGAAATTTGAAAATATAGAGACTGTTAAATACATTAAAGATTGGTATGAAAATGAAGAATATGCTTTTCTTAAATATATCCCTAAAGAAGAAAATATAATTAGAGAAATTGCAGACGAGGTTTTATCCTTAATAAAAAATATTCCGAAAAAACAGTCGGATTATGGTTTGATACACGGTGATTTATGGTTAGAAAACACATTGGTAGATAGTAATAATAATTTTACGATGATTGATTTTCAAGATTGCGAAAAAAACTTCTATATATTTGATTTAGCTGTTCCAATATATAGTGCGATGGAATATTCATTTGTAGGAAACAGTAACATTGTTGACTATGGTCGTTCTATATCTAATGCAATAATTGAAGGCTATCAGGAGGAAAATACTATATCATCAGAGATGTTAGAAAAACTCCCTCTATTTATAAAATTAAAGGAAATTTTTGAATACAGTTTAATGCATATGTATTGGGACATAGAAAAACTAACTGAAGAACAAATACGAATAATGAACCATTTCAGGATAAGAATTGAGCATAAACATTCCCTTCTGAAAATTTAGGTGAATTTTGTCTATTCAACTCCCATGAAAGAACGTAATAATCTTTCATTTTCTGTGGTGTAGCGATGATTTTATGCGACATGGATGGCTAACGGGTGCATTACTTGAAGAACATTGAGCTGTTTTAGACAGCTCTTTTTTCTTATTGTACTAACGGAGCAGGTTAGCGGAAGAAAAAATTGTTTAATGTGGAACTTTTGCCAATTTTGCCCGTTGTAAGTTAGAGTCTATAAAGTTTATAGAGAATACAAACGAATGGTAGGTGAGACGATGTTGAAAAAGCTTTTATTGCTGATGATTTATGTAGCTGAATGGGTTTTATTTTTTTATGTTCTTCTCTGTGTTTTCGTTTTCAATATGATTAATTTCTCTAATATTATTTATACTGATATGTCTTGGGAAGAGCCGATTACCTTAACATCATCCTTCATAAAGTCCTCGCTAATCATAGTTGGAATGGGTTTGGTGTGTTCTTTTTATATAAGATATTTAACTGGTAATAAAGCCTATAAAAGATTCAAGGAAGTCATTTGGGGGATTTTATTCGGCTTAAATTCGTTAAGCTGTGTGATTTGTTTAAGTGTTGTCTATGGATTTGATTTGAGTAATGATGATGGGATTTTACTACTAATAGTTACTCTAGTTAGTATCTCTCTGACGATGCAAATTATTATGAAATATAATTGAGTTAATTTCATAATTTTAATCCCTTTAGTATCAAGGATTCTGAAACAATAAAAAACGGGCACCTCCCCAAATTCGGTATAATGGTAGCGACGAAACTAAACCATACTGAATGAGGTGAATGCCCTATGACTATTGTAAAACAAATGAGCCTATTTGACATCCAAGAATTATTGAAAATGGAAAGTTCCCATCGATTTGATGCGATTTTTGCCACTTTCGACGTACAGCCGATTTTTCAGCTATTTTCAAAAAAGACGTTACGCGGTGCTCCACGTGAATTAAATTACGGTGCTATGATACAGTCACTCATTGTTCGCATTGTCGAACGTATTCCAACAATCAAGGATTTAAACAAACGTTTGGTCAATGATCCTTTATTCCGCTTGGATTGTGGATTTCTTGTTTCTGATGTTGTGCCTTCTGAAGCGTCTTATTCTCGAATGATTGATGTCATTAGTCAATCCGATGTACTTGATGTGATGCAAGATACATTGATACAAGTAGCCATGACAGAAGGCTTTCTAAACGATGTACATCTCGCTATAGATGCCACACATTTTGAATCATGCGATGCAGCGAAACCTTCGGTGAAAAAAGGGACGGCACCACCAAAAAAACGTGGACGAAAATCAAAAGAAGAACGAGATGCTTGGCTGACGAAACAAGTAGAAATCAAAGCCAATCAGTCAACTTATGAAAAAGAAATCAAGGACCAACTCGACACACCACTGGAGACACTGTGGCAAGATGCCCCCATCGAACCGAATTGGGGCATCAAAAAGAACAGTGACGGTAAAAATACGTTTTGGTTTGGCTTTAAAGGACATCTCGCGGTGACGACCAAGAGTCAATATATCGTTAGACGCCTCATGACATCTGCTAATTTGTCAGATAGTAAAGCAGCGATTCCTCTTTTAAAGAAAGCAGAAGACCAATTTCCAGGGCATTTTACAACCGCTATTTTGGATGCAGGGTATGATTATGAACCCATTTACCGTCAATTACACGAATATCAAATGCGTGCAGTCATTCCCTATAATGTCCGCAATGAAGGCGAGTATCTCGGATTTGATGAGCATTTCAGACCGACTTGTGTACGTGAACACAGCTACCGCTATGACAGCTTCGACGAAAAATACCGAACACTAAAATTCACAAGGCCAAAGGAATGTGCAACCTGTCCGTTACGTGATGATTCCCTCTGTCAGAAGGTTTTCAAAATCAAATGTGACATAGATTTACGAAAATTCACGTATCCAGCACGAGGCTCCGAACTATGGAAGCAACTTTATAAGGAACGTACAGCCGTTGAACGTGTAAATGCATACCTAAAGCAATATTTTCAGTTAAACAATGTCCGTCACAGAACAGGAAGAAAAGCTAAACTACATTTCAACCTGGTGACGTTTATTTATAATGCCTGCAAGTTAGCGGTGGATCGTCTGAATGCTTTATCACAAGTACAAATTCAAGCAGCATAATTTTTAAAAACGCAAGTTTTCTTAATAGGAGTAGTCTAGGCTTTTGAAAAATATGATTTATGAAATTGATTCAATTATGAAATGAATTCAAAGTTAAGTGGATGATTGTGCTAACGGGAGCTTTACCTTTAAGGAATTAAGCTTTTTTCTTATTAAACTAAAGAAGCAGTTTAGTTGAAGATAAAATGTTATGATATGGATATTTTGGAAGGGAGATTTGATAAAGGGAGGTGTATTTGTGTGTTTTCATTTATTATTATAGCTTACTGTATATTTGCGACAATTAATCTTATACACAAAAATAGAGAATCAATAAGACAATTAACGGCTAAACAATTAATTCTCGCTTCTTTTTCCTATCTTTTCACGGTGTTATTGGGGGTTATTTGTATTTATTATGGAGGTAATTGGATTGCTGGACAATTTTCAAGTCGTTTTCTGCAATCAGTTGTTTTCATTTTGATAATCATCATCACAATATCTTTATGTCGATGGCCATTAAGAAAAATATTAAATAGAGTTACATCAGGTTCCTTGAAGAACAAAAATATGTAGAAGAAATATGAATGAAGGCTGTGATATTATGTTTAAGCAAAGCATCAGATTTCCCTTAATATATTTTGTGGTATTAACCGCTTGGAAATTCATTGCCAATAAAGAGATTAATTGGACAGATAACATAATGACCTGTTTTATAATGTTTTTGTTTATTTTGTTATATAAATGGGCGGAAATTCCATATAAGTGGAATAAGGACAAACAATGAGTAAATATAAATAATAATTTCCTATTCAACTCCCATGAAAGAACTTAATCATCTTTCATTTTCTGTGGTGAAGAGCTGTTTATTGCGCTTCATGGATGGTTAACGGGGGCGGTAATTTAAGATCATTGAGTTCATAGTGGACGATGTCGTTCTTTTTTTGTTTCTTGCACTTATAAAATTGATAGAGTATTTTTTTACTATAAAAAGGTTCATCACCATAACGTGTGGTTGATTACCGTTCCGACTGGTGGGGGCGTCCGATGAGCCGCTTTTGTTGTTGCTGTCGTTGCACTTTCGCACAGAAAACATCCGCTTGTAGGGGCTGTGAATCAAATCTTTTTCCCTATGAGAATCGCCGTTGTCGTTGTAGATTCAGCAGATGGGATGGAAGAATGGGAAAGAATAATTTTTAGCGACAAAGAGCATCGGAGATATGACAAAGATTATCTGATATATGATAGCGTTTTTTGGAATAAAGAGATTACTAATCACGTTAATAATGAAAGTGACATATTACTAAGGGTAAAAGATAAAAATGGAGATGTAGTAGTAGATGAATTGTTGGTATCACCTGGAACAAGTGTACAATTGGATAACTTAAAAAATAATGAAAAATATTACTTTGAAATTAAAACTACACAAGGAAGATTCCATATTACTGCCACATGAGAAATAAAGAGGCCTAGATAATTATCGAGTTTTCTGTTTTATGTAGCTGTTAATACAAAAAGACAGATTTGGTTAATACTAGAATTTGAATACAGGATATTGCAAAAAAACAGAAACAATGGAGGTATGAAATTTGAAGATCCAAAGAATAGATCATGTGGGTGTAATCGTAAATAATCTCTCCGCCGCTAAAGAGTGTTTTCTCGATTTTGGACTTGAGGTGAAAGGGGAATGGGAAATGGAAGGAGATTTAATGGGATATGCAGCTGGGCTTGATGACGTTAAAGTAGCGTGTGTAGGATTGGGAACGACAGACGGTCAGACATGGATAGAGCTAATCAAATTTTATACACCGTCAGATGAAAAAGATATTCAGCAACCCTTTGCAAATACACTGGGTATCCGACATATTGCATTTACAGTTGAAGATATTGAAGCCGTTGTTGCCAAATTGAAAAAGAAGGATACGCAAATCTTTAGTGAGATACAGCAATATGAAGAAAGTTATAAATTATGCTACGTTCGTGGTCCAGAAGGAATTATTTTGGAGTTGGCTGAGGAAATCAAATAAGTAATGTTAATTAAAATGAAAGTACGACTCTTTGTTACTTTCTTATTTTTTTGGCTCTGTTAAAGGTTAATGTAGCTTGTATGGGGCGTGTTGTGAAAACGAAAGTTGACGGTATGATAGGCTCTAAATTAACATCTAATAATGTACTTGTAACAGACGCTTGGAGAGCCTATAAAATGTATGCAAATGAAAAAGGGATAGAACACTACCACATTAAATCAGACGAGTACCTTGCTTGGTTTTTATTTGTAGATAGTTATAGTAATGAAAGCACAAAACATAATATCAAAGAATTTCTTTTGACATCCTTTGTTTTTGAAATGACAAAACCTATCGAAGTTTACGGTTATCGAAATTCAACGTGTAATGCTTATTTAACTATTAGAGATTTTACGGAAAATAGTGTCATTTACGGTGACTTTCCGTCAGATTTATGCGGATTTACAATGTCAAGGATAGAAAAGTACACAAATACGATTTTGGGAACGGGATTGGACTGTTTTAACTGGAATGAAAGTTACCAAACGACGGTTTGGGAACATTCGAAATAATAAAATCCAAATTTGGTTTATATTGATATAATCATATGAGGAGTGATGAAAATTGATGAAACAAATTTTTGCATTTGAAAGTATCACGGATTACAAAAACAATGCCAATGACATAAAAATCTTAAACAGCAAGCTAGAACTATATAAAGAACGTTTGGTTAACGAGTTTGAATTAAAGGTGCTGCCAAAAACAATTGTGTGGACAAATAGTGAAAATGCAATGACAGTCTTCTCAAAAAATCCTGTCCCAGCTTTTACAAACGAGGAAACTATTTTTATGTCACCTAGTTTGGATGAATGGAAGCACTTTTATCTTTCTCAAATAGAAGACGAAAGGTTAGCACATAATGATGCTACTGAATACATAAAGCAATATTTTCAATCCATCACAGTTGATCATGTTTTTTGTGTATTAGCCCATGAATTAACACACCACATTGAACTTTTTCTAGATGATTTTGAAGATGAGCGTCATGAAAGTATTTGGTTTGAAGAAGGCATGTGCGAATATCTTTCTCAAAAATTAACCTTAACCGAAGAGCAATTTAATGAGCTAAGAAAAATTGATCATTTAATGATTGAAATCTTCAAACCAAAGTATGGAGATTTTTCTTTAGATGAATTTGGCTCAGGTAGTTATAATCAGACGTCGTTAGCTTCAATTATGCTTAACTATTGGAGAAGTGCTGCTGCTATTCACTATTTAGTAGAAGATTGCTATAGTGGCGATGTGATGAAAGTATTTAATCTTTATCATGAATGGCATGAAAAAGGTAGAGAAAAACCGCTGACCGATTTTTTTGGTGTTAGTAAGTTTTAATATTCAAATTCAGAGATAAACACTCCCAAACACCGCTTTGGGTGCGTTTTTAAATATTTCAGGAACAAAATGACAGAATATTCGTTGTTATAGAGAAGGTTAAAAAACATTCCAAAGGAGCACTACTCAAATGAATTCAGCTGTAATTTTTGATATGGATGGTACCTTATTTCAAACGAACTTAATTTTAGAACCAGCACTCGAAGCGACTTTCGAGCAATTACGGCAAAAGGGACAATGGACGGGTACTACACCGATTGAAAAATACCGAGAAATTATGGGTGTCCCTTTACCTGTTGTTTGGGAAACACTATGCCCCGAACATTCGCCACAAATGCGTGAACAGAGTAATCAATTATTTCAATTAGCACTGATTGAACAAATAAAAATGGGTAACGGTGCTTTATATGAAGGAGTAAAAAGTACGTTAACGAAACTGGCACAAACGCAGCCTTTGTTTATAGCGAGTAATGGGCAAACTGATTATTTACAAGCCATTGCAGAGACTTATAATCTAACAAAATGGATAAAAGGTATTTACAGTATTGATTTAATTACTTCAGGGAACAAGTCTGAATTAGTAGCAACTGTTCTAAAGGAAAATGATATTCAAAATGGGTTTGTTGTAGGTGACCGTTCATCAGACATTCAAGCAGCCCTTGATAATGATTTAATATCAATTGGCGTTCGTTTTGATTTTGCTCAAGAAAAAGAGTTAGAAAAAGCAGATTATGTCGTGAACCAATTTGATGATATTTTAGCTATTATTGAAAGTGTATAAAGCATACATAATCTACCTAAATAAAGTTCCCAAATGTAAGCTTGGTAACATTTCAAACAGCGACAAACACTGTTAAATCAGTGCTTGTCGCTGTTTTTTATAGAAAATAACACTCTGAGACGCTGCGAAAAATAATTTTAAAGAAGACTGTTCGATCCACTTGTTCTGAATGGCGGTAACATATAAATAGACTCTCAATGAAATGTTGCCAAAGGAGTTTTGGATGCATTTTTTTATTCAACTAACAAGACAGGTTAGTTGAAGTTAAGTGATAAGGAATGTGATAGGATGATGTACAGATGCTTAACCATTTCTAGTGAGGGATTGGGGGATGAAATTAGGTTGGAACAACAAATAGTTGAATCTGTTAAAGTGGGATTAAGTGGTTTTGAGATAGGTTATTTTCATACGGGACAATGGTTTCCACAAATGCCGTATTATAAGTATTTTAACCACTTAGATAAAGAGATAAGACGTTATTCGATTGCTACTTTTGTAGTCCGACTTGGCAATTGGGAAGCAGGGAGTTCATATTATTTTTCTGATAGAAAACAGACTAAATTAAAACAACCAGAGTTAGAATTGTATATCCAAGCATTTTTGAAGAATAAAGAGATGATTAAAAAAGATTTCCCATCTATGTATCAATATATTTTATACTTTTCAAAAGAATTATTAGAAGGCTCTGCAATACGTGGTGAAATTTGGAAGTTTAGAATGGCATACCCCTTAAAAAAAGAGTTAAAAAATGAAATCGATAATAATAATTTAAATGTAAAAAACGTACGATTTTCTACTAAATATTTATTAAGGGAATTTCAATTACAGCCATTTTTTAGTTCAGATTACTTTGATATAAGAAGGGGAATATAGAAAAATTAACCCTCGAACTACATATCTTCTTTGGTATCTTATTGAATTAATGGGAGGCTTTTGTAAAACAATGATTTATAACGTATACATAAATAAACCTAATAACGTTCCCAAACGAAAGTTTGGGGACACACCGAAAGGCGACAAATGCTGTTAAATCAGTGTTTCTCGGTATTTCTTTTGGAAACTATTTATACAACATTTATACTAATAGTGTAAATCGCGGATATACCAATATTTTCACTCGATAGACTTGTTCTTCCTTTTGCATAAAATCACGTATATTTCTTAGCGTTGTAGATTCGCATTATTAAGACGAACCCCCGAAATAACGGTGAACCTTAACAGATCAGGTTCTCCTAATTTAACGACTCTGCATTGCAAGCTTCCGATTCCAAGTATGTCTATTTCAGTTTGTTCAAGAAGGAACCCCTCAGGAAGCGGACACTATTTATGTTGGGGGGGAGTGAATACCTTGCCGCAATTGCTGCAAAATTAGATAAAAACATATATGGGGAATATCACGATATGCTATCCAATACCGGAATCCCTCCATTTTTGTTTGTGATAGTCCGATAGACTTATTACCACAAATGATTTATCGGTATTAAGGACCATGTTGACAATCCGAAATTTTTTTATTATCATGTTAAAAAACATTAATGAATTCAATAAAATTCCGTATAACTCCAATAATATGGTTTGGGGGTCTCTACCAGGAACCGAAATTCCTGATTACGAAGAAAGTACAAGTACAAAACTTGTATTTTCTTTGTAGTCAGGAATTTTTTTATGTTTTTTAATCTAAAAATTTATTTCAGGAGGACAAAAATGAACTTTTTAGCATTACCAAAAATTGAACTTCACTGTCATTTGGATGGAAGCCTTAGAGCTGAAACTATTATCGATATTGCACAGAAGGAAGGTATTCAGTTACCTTCTTTTGATAAGGATGAACTGCAAAAGGAGCTGATTGCTCCGTTAGAATGTGAATCCCTTGATGAGTATTTAAAAAGATTTTCTCTTCCTAATATGGTCATGCAGTCCAAGGAGAACTTAAGAAGAATTACTTTTGAGCTATTTGAGAATGCAACAAGAGAAAATGTGAAATATTTAGAAGTCAGATTTGCCCCGTTACTTCATACATTACAAGGTCTTGGTGTTGAAGAAGTTATTCAATCTGTTATAGAGGGGATGAGGGACGCTGAAAGCTGTTACGAAATAAAGGGAAATATAATCTTGTCTTGCATGAGGACGATGTCTGTAGAAAGCGCATTTGAGGTGGTTGAAAACGGGAAAAAGTTCCTTGGAAAAGGTGTGGTGGCAATGGATCTATGTGCATCTGAAGAAGAAGGCTTTTGTGGAAAATTCGTAGAACCTATCGCATTAGCCAAAGAATATGGCTACAGAGTGACTATTCATGCCGGTGAAACGGGAATTGGTAAAAACGTTCTGGAGGCTGTTGAACTGTTGGGGGCTGAAAGAATAGGACACGGAGTATTTATTAAAGATTGTGCCGAAGCTTATAAGATTGTGAAAGAAAGACAGGTAGTGCTTGAAATGTGTCCAACAAGTAATGTCCAGACGAAAGCTGTTCATCATTATTCTGAACATCCGATTTATAAGTTTCATAAAGATGGAATAAAAGTGACATTTAATACAGATAACAGAACAGTATCAGATACTACAATGGCAAAAGAAATCCATTTAGTTAACAATGAATTTAATCTAAGTGAAGAAGATTATCGCCAAATTTATTCAAATAGTGTAGAAGCATCCTTTGCCGACCAAGAAACTAAAGAATGGTGCTTGGCGCAATATTAAAGAAAATTAGAATTAGCAACAAAAACAGTCCCCGAACTGAGGGCACTGAAAAACTTACGTTTTCATAAAAGCGAACCTTTCTCAGATAAAAATAAGGCACTTCTTGTTCAATGTTGAACAGGAAGTGCCTTATTTCTGTCTCTATTCCTTATTCATTTTCGTTTAGTAACTTTAATATCCGTTTCAAATTGACAGCGAATATCGTTGTAGCACCTTGAATTTCCATGCCAAATAGACCCGCAGTCGATGCCGTATCGTACCCGTGTCCGTTTTTTAATTCACTATTCTTCGCTTCTACTTTGTAGCGATTTGCGGCTAATTGCTTAAATGCTTCCGTATTTTGAAATGCCTCTTGTTCGGCATGTGTATCCGACTTAATTGTGACAGAATATGTTTTACTTTTTGCGCCTTTTTTATAACAGCCCTCTCTCATTGGACATACTTTGCATTTTTCAATGTCAAAATAATATGTCTGACTTTGACTCTTACTCGTTCCTTTTTTACCCGTACGTGCTTTTCTTGTCGCGAGATGACCGGCCTTACAAACAAACATTCCAGCGTCTTTATTAAACTCAAACTTGTCTTCTTCTTTTCGTGGTCCTTGTGTAAGAATAGGATTCAACTTTGCCACAAGCGCGATTTTCTCTTCTTTTGTATATTCGATATTTGCCTTTTCAGAGTAAGCTGCGTCTCCAATAACTGTATTAATTTTCATACCTGCTTGTGTGCTTTTTTCAATTAACTCTTGAAGATATTTTCCATCGCTTTTTTCACCTGTTGTAATGACAGCCGCTGTAATAATACGTTCATCACTCAACGCGATATGTGTCTTATACCCGAAGAAAGAAGATTCCGACGTCTTATGCCCTTTTTGCGCATCCGCATCAGAAGAGTAATTTAGATGTTCTTGGAAATCTTCTACGACTTCTTTTAAAACATTCAGCTTTTCTTTGACAGATGGCATTTGTGCAATTTGTGGTTCCTTTTCAATGACTGAAATAACTTCCTTACAGTAAGTTAACTCATCCTTTACTTCGTTAGAAGTGGTCTTTGTGGGGAATTTGTCTTTCATCGATTCGTCAATTTTGTAGACAGCTTTTCGAGCGTTTTTTGATTTCTCTTGTAAAAATTCTTTAGGCGTTTTTTGGTTGTAACGTGCTTTTGTATGTGTGGCATCCACAATAATCGTTTGACTGTTGATGATTTTTTTCTCCAATGCGATCTCAACTGTTTTCCCAATGAGCATGTCTAATAAGCTTACGTCTTGAAGACGAAGCCGACGAAATTTTGTAAGCGAACTTGAATCAATGACTGGATCTTCTGGCGCCATATCCAAGAAATATTTAAATGACATATCGTACTTCGAACGCTCTACAAGGTCGACGTCTGATACATCATAAATTGCTTTTAATAATAAGTACTTAAACATACGAATTGGAGGAATGGCATTACGTCCATTGTCTAAACAATATTTTGTTTTTAACTCTTCTAAAATGAATGAAAAATCAACAAGTTCATTGATTTGGCGAAGTATATTATCTTTTGGCACAACAATATCGTAGATCGCCATATATGGACTTAAATTAAGGGTTTCTTGATTTGAAATCATGGGGGGCACCACCTGCACATTAATTCTTTTATTATAAAGGAAAGCGTGACTAAAATAATAGTGTGAAACATTGCGTTGTTTGGAGAAGCATCGCTCGACTCCTGCGGGAAAGCGAGACAGACGAGACCCCGCACGAAGCGAAGTGTAGGAGGAGGCTCGGCGCTCGCCCGCGGAAAGCGAGCGGAATGCTTCGGAAAACAACAGTAGAGTCACAATGTGAGAAGATATAGACTTTTTCAGTGCCCTCCCCGAACTCGAACATATTTTTTACTACCATAAAACTAATCTTTTGTAATGTTAGCAGATTGGAAAGAAATGTACTTAGAGTAAGAGGTGCTATAATTTTATAAGGATAGGACTTGTGTTTATGATTAATCTCCATATACGCAAGTCTTTTTTGTTATGCTTCCTCAATCGCTCCTGTAGCCCTACTCCTGCTCAATAATCTAGTAATGGAAGAAAAGCACTCGTCTGCTTAGACATAGAAAGAATAAATTGGATTAGTTGGAATGCCGTATGCGGTGAAAGTCGTGATAATTCCAAAGACTTACCTATCTGTATGAAGAAGGAAATTGTTGCATTTACATCGAAATATACTGTAATAAGCTAGATTGGAGTGCTTACAATGATTAAATTCTTTGAATACAACTGGCAGGTAAGAGATGAATGGTTTGACTGGTGCAATCAACTGACAATTAAAGAGTTGTTAAAAGACCGCAGGGGTGGAGTAGGAAATATATTATATACACTTTTTCACATAATTGATGTGGAATATAGTTGGATTCGAGGTATTCAAGGCAAAGAAGATGTAGTATTTCAGTTTGCTGATTATAATACACTTGAAAAGGTTAAATCACTTTCAGATAAATCACGAAATGAATTAGCTGAATATTTAAAAACAAATGTAGGCGCTTTAAAAGAAAAACTAGTAAGTGTTTCTTGGGATGAAGATAAATACACTTTTGATGAAATATTACATCATATAATTACTCACGAAATTCACCACATAGGTCAACTTTCTGTTTGGGCAAGAGAACTAGAACTAAGCCCTGTACCTGCTAACTTTATTGGAAGAGAGTTAACGAGGGGGTTTATTAATGGAAATGAATGAAAAAACATATTTAAGTATAGAAGAGATTATTTCATTACCAACCTTATCAGGTACAAACATAAGTGATGATGGCAAAAACGTTGCATTTGTCAAGAAGACAGCTAACTGGAAAGACAATAAATATAGGAATCATGTGTGGATATATGAAAAAGATAAAGGGCGGTGTTACCCATTAACAACTAGGGATATAGATAGTACATACCCATTATGGTCTCCAGATTCTAGAAATATCGCATACCTTAGCCCAGTTGGTGACGGGGATAATAAGAAAAATCAGATCTTTGTTAAGGCAATAGATGGTTATAGTGGGGTTCAAATTACTGATGAGAAAGAAGGGGTCAGTAAATTCAAATGGGAGCCTACTGGCAAGGGTTTTTATTATGTTGCACAGTCAAAAGAATCTGAGACGATAAAGAAACGTAAGGAACTATATGGAGATTTCCATCATATAGGTAAGGAATACCAGAATAATTGTTTATATTACATTGAAATAGAAAAAGTGATACAAAATGATAAATATGAACACGAAAATAGTGTTGTTGATCAACTAACTGATAGTAAGGACTTCCATGTCCATGAATTTGATATTTCAAATTGTGGAAAAAAGGTTGTATTAATGGCTACACCAAGCCCAAATATGGAAGATACTATTAATGGAGATCTATACATACTAGATATTAAAGCTGGAGAGCTGAAGAAGTTGAATATAGATAAGTTGTTGGGAGGGAGTGTTTGCTTTTCTCCTGAAGGCAGCAAAATATGTTACTCAGCAAGCATAAGGGAGAAGGATTACTATAAGACCCATATTCAAGACAGTACGCTAGAGATATATGATATTAATAATGGAGAGCTAATTCAACCTTTAACAGATTTTGATAGTACGGTTATTCCATTACGGTGGACAGCTAAAGGAATATTAATTAGATGGCAGAATAAAACGAATTATCTTATTGGGTTGTTATTTGAGAATGGCACTGTGGAAATGTTAAGCGATAAAGAAAATAGCTTTATAATAGATGCTTCTATAACAAGGAACGGAAATCATTTAGCCTTTAATAAGGCAATAACAAATGAAACCTTTGAAATCTATTTAGATGATAAAAAAATAACGAATGAAAATAGCTTTTTCAAAGGAAAGCTTAAAAGTAACAGGGAAATAATTTCTTGGAAAAGTAGTGATGGTCTTGAAATAGAGGGAGTTTTATCAACCCCAGTCGACTTTGACGCAAATAAAAAATATCCCTTATTAGTAGTAATCCATGGTGGTCCGGCTTGGGCATCTTTTCCAATATTTTCAGACTGTTTTAATGAGAAATATCCTATTGAACAGTTTATCGAAAAAGGTTTTATCGTTTTAGAACCAAACTACAGGGGAAGTTCGGGTTATGGGAATGAATTCTTAAAAGCAAACTATAGAAAACTGGGAATTGCTAACTACGATGATGTTATATCTGGAGTGGATAAGCTAGTTGACAAAGGGATTGCAGATAAAGACAGTGTAGGGGTTATGGGATGGAGCAACGGGGGATATATATCAGCTTTCTGTTCTATATTTAGTAGTAGATTTAAAGCTATTTCAGTTGGGGGTGGAATGACTAATTGGAGTACCCACTACGTAAATACAGATATACCTTACTTTATTAGGATGTATTTAGGAGATGATCCATGGAATGATCCAGAGATCTATGGCAAAACATCACCCATGACATATATTAAATCAGCCTGTACGCCTACTCTAATCCAACATGGCGAAAAGGATGCAAGAGTCCCAACTCCAAATGCATATGAGCTATATCAAGGATTAAGGGATATGGAAGTTGATACAGAATTAATTATATTTAAAGGAATGGCATATAGTTCTGACCAGCCAGGAATGAATGTGGCTATTATGAAGCAGAATTTGATGTGGTTTTCACACTATATTCTTGGAGAAAGTATGAAAGATTTTAGGGTTTTATGATTAATAAATGGAGATGGCAACCTAATAACTGGTCAAAATCCTTTTTCAACTAAAGAGGTTGCTAAAAAGTTGCTAACTAATTTATAAATTAATTGAAGTAATAGCGACTTTTCAAAGGTGGTAGGGGTAAGAGAACACAGACACCATACATGGCCATAGCGGATGGTTTATGGTTGAAAATAAATTGCTGGGACAAAACCTCAATAAAATATAGTAAAAAGCCAGGAAAATTTTACAAATAGTAAAGTTTTCGGGGCTTTATTGATCTAACGGCGCAGGATAATAGAAGAAGGAAATTTATAGAAAGTGAAGAATTTTATAAATAAAATAAAAAGAAGTGAAAATTTGTGGATAAACTGCTTCAGCATTTACAAAGAGTTGGCGTACATTACATAAAAAGTGATCGTGTAATTATGTTAGAAATTTTAGAGAATAAACTTCATCTTGCTTCTGAAATAGATGTGCTTATAAATGAACTTTTAGATAAATTACAAAGTAGTAGACTGAAAAAAGTTAGGTTTGAGTGTCCTAAAATTCTTTTAGATAGCTTAAATTGTACTAGGGCTAAAATGGAAATTATTAGTGAAAGGGTTATATATAAGAGATCTTTAATGACACCATCAAATGTTTCCATACCAGATTATGAAGTATGGTCATTTTCTGAGAATAACTCTATCTTATTGTTATCTGAAGTGATGGGTACAAGTTATATTGATGCAGAGAAGTTTTTAGATGGAATGAGGACCGAACTTCCGACACAAGTAAATGAAATGTTTACCGTGTATATGGTTAACAATGAACCTGTTGGTGTAGTTTTTCCTCATATAGAACCAAATACAGATAATGAAGGACGGATTTTTTGGATAGGTATGCATCCTAATTTTCTGGGGACAGGATTGGGAAAGAGCTTACATTCAATAGGATTATACAGATTGAAAAATGAATTTAAAGCTATGTCTTATTTAGGGATGACTCAAGTCGACAATATCCCAATGAGAAATATAATGGTTTCAAACGGATGCATTCAAAATAAAAATACAGTAATTTCTTTACAATATTCTATTTAGGAATAAGCTTATTCGTGTATTATTGTTACGATGTTTGCTTTTTATATTCAGGGGTTCTTATTGAAGTAACAGAGGCTTTACTTGAAGAACATTGAGTTGCATATGCAGCTCTTTTTTTCTTTATTGAACGAACGTAGCAGGATAGTTAAATAAGAGTAGAGTATTTTTTATGTCACATTTGACACAAATAGCGTAAAAAAGGAGCATCAAAATTCGATGCTCTAGTATGCGCCTACTATTCTTCGTCGAAAGAAACTAAAGATTGCTTTATTTAAAAGCATAATTAAATAATCCAAAATATAATGGTCCAATAAAGATTATAAATGTGATTACGAAAATTGCTAGTTTAAAGTAGAGTGGTTCACCATCATAATTTATGTCTTCATTAAACTTTTTGAAACCAAATACAATGTCAAATAATAAACCAATTATAAATACAAATTTCCATACAATTGGAGTAAGAATCTGATTATTTGTGACATAACCAAATAAACCTATCCAAGTGACGAAGGAAAAAACAAAATCTAATACCCCAAAAGTAGTTTTATATCCATCTTTTATGAGTATTCCAATTGAAGCTATTGCTAAAATTCCTAAGTAGCATAGCCAAAAAATATCAATCATAATTTACCTGCTTTCTTTCTAATACATCCAATTTATTATAGCTGATAATAAATTCAACAGAGCAGTCTAGTGGAATGAGGAAAAAATTACATATATGAAATAAGGCAATATTCTGAAACTAAAACCTTACAAAATTATAAGTTTCATGTCACTAAATTTAATTGTTAAAACTAAAATTGTGTTTTAAAATTACTATTGTTGAAAACTATATTAAAGATCACTCGGCCTAAAGTGACCCGTAAGTAAATGTTCGTTATAAAACTAACATATGCGTGGGGTTTTATGAAAGGGGTTTACAATAATAGGAAGAAACGTGCTAACTGCCTTCAATTATATTTAACAACTTGACAGAAGTCTATATGGGGGAGTAGTATACAATAGCTGCGAAAAAGCTACTGTGAAATAACATTTTTTTAATGCAATATATACTTATAATCTTAGTTAATATACATCTAGATTTAAATTTAAGTAAGTAAAAGGTAGGGAAAAAATGAAAAATTTATTAAGTAAAAAAGATAACCTATTAAACAATTTTTTAGGGATTTATTTATTAGCTGTTTTAATGTTATGGATTAAAACATACCTCACTCAAACAACACAATTTGACCTAGGAGTAGAAGGATTCCTTCAACAATTCCTTTTACTAATAAATCCACTAGGTTCAGCATTGCTATTTCTAGGAATTTCCTTTTTATTTAAAGGGAAGAGAAAATATACATCACTAGTTGTAGTTTACACGTTGATGTCTATTCTTTTATATTCAAATGTAGTTTATTACCGATTTTTTAGTGATTTCATTACATTACCTACAGTTTTCCAATCGCAGAACTTTGGAGATTTAGGTAGTAGTGTTCTTTCTTTAATAAAGCCTTATGATATCTTGTTCTTTGTGGATGTATTTGTAATGTTTTACCTACGATTCTCAAAAAAAATACAAAAAGAAACTAATCGTTTTGGATATAAAAAAGCAATGACAATCATTGCGTGTGCATTAGTAGTATCATTCCTAAATTTAGGACTAGCTGAAGCTGATCGCCCGCAACTATTATCTCGAGGATTTGATAGAAACTATATTGTGAAATATCTAGGGATTTATAACTATACGATTTATGATTCAGTAGAAACGATAAAAGCATCTTCACAGAGAGCTTTGGCGGATAGTAGTGATGTTACAGAAGTGATAAACTATACAAAATCTAATTACGCCAAACCTAATGCAGAATATTTTGGTGCAGCAAAAGGAATGAACGTCATCTATTTACATTTAGAATCATTCCAAAACTTTATGATCGACTATAAATTAAACGGTGAAGAAGTTACACCATTTTTAAATTCATTAGCAAAAGATGAGAATACAATGTATTTTGATAATTTCTTCCATCAAACAGGTCAAGGTAAAACTTCCGATGCAGAATTTATGTTGGAAAATTCTTTGTTTGGGTTACCACAAGGATCTGCTTATATTACAAAAGCACAAAATACGTACCAAGCGGCTCCAAGTATTTTAAAAGATTATGGTTATACATCAGCCGTATTCCATGGTAATAACGGAAGCTTCTGGAATCGAAATGAGATTTATAAATCATTTGGATTCGATTACTTCTTTGATGCTAGTTATTATGATACGAGTTCTTCAGAAAACATGGCTGAATATGGTTTGTTAGATAAACCATTCTTTGAACAATCTAAAAGTCTTTTAAGTTCGTTACCACAACCTTTTTATACGAAATTTATTACGGTAGGGAACCACTTCCCATATCAAATGAATCAAGACTTAGTAACAATTGATAAAGCGGCTACTGGAGATGTAAGTGTAGATAGTTATTTCCAAACAGCACGTTATGCAGATGAAGCAATCGAACAAATGTTCAATCAATTAAAAGAATCAGGATTATATGATAATTCGATGATCGTTCTTTATGGTGACCATTACGGTATTTCAGATAATCATAATGAAGCGATGGGACAAGTCATTGGAAAAGAAATTACACCATTTGAAAGTGCTAATTTACAACGAGTACCATTATTAATACATGTTCCAGGAATGCAAGGTGAAACCAACCATACTTATGGAGGCCAAACAGACCTTCTTCCAACTGTTTTACATTTACTAGGAGTAGATACACAAAAATTTGTTCAATTTGGTTCCGACTTATTATCAAAAGAGCATGATGAAGTTGTACCATTTAGAAATGGCGGTTTTGTCAGTCCTACTATTTATTCGGTTAATGGGAAATATTATGATAATAAAACAGGTTTACTACTAGATGATAGTCAATTAGAGTTTGCGAAAACTATTAAAGATGAAGTCGATCACAAATTGGAATTATCTGATAAAGTCGTGAATGGTGACTTATTGAGATTCTATACGCCAACAGGTTATACTCCAGTTGATCCTTCTCAGTATAATTACTCTAAAGATGCAAATGGAGAATCTAATTAACTGTTGCAATTTGCTGGGCAGTTCAAGAAGAGTGTTTGATATCAAAGAGTTTATTTTTAAAGCAAGATTGGGAAAATTCACATCAGAAAAGCGCGAGAAATCAACGTTTCTAACATTGATTTCTCGCGCTTTTTAAGGTTTTAACCTGTTTTATCCCAGTCTCTTTTTGGAGGTTTTTAACTTCTTTCAGCAAATGTTTACTGTTTCTATTGGTGTGCCGGAGCTTGCGGGCCCATTTATCTTTCGTTTGGCTCCTTTTCTGTCTGCTATAGTTTTTTTAGCAACGTGAGGGCAAACTTTTTTATATTGTGATCCGCAAGCTGATTTATAATTTTTGATAGTGATTGAAAAGGTTTTGTATGGCATCTTGGATATTATGCTTTAATGAATCGGGCTTTACTGTTAGAACATGATGACCGTATTTCAGAAAGTAATTAGCAATAAATTCCTCTTCATGAGGATTATAAAATCCCTTCACGACTGTTTTACTACCAATTTCTAATTTCATAGAAGGGTAATGTTCTTTGTGAAAAATATCCTTTGCCTGTGCTGAAATCTCAACTTCAAAGTCAATACTCTCCTTCGATTTATAAATTTCTAATGAACGACTAATAAGATGATCAATAGAAAAGTGTGAGTTGATATCTTGTTCTTCTAAAGAGGTTATTTTATCACATCTGAAAACTCTATATTTATTCGTATTGAACTCTATCCCAGTAGCATACCATTGACCAAACCTAGCAGAAATTTTGAAAAATTGAACATGGTAATTTTTGTGCTCGTTATTTTTCAAATACTGAATCTTACAGGTGCTTTCATTAAGAACGCTTTTTAAAATTTTATCTAAAAATTGACTTACATGATTGTGTTGATTTACTTCAAATTGCAGGACTTTTTTCATTTTGTGAATTTGCTGTATTTGATTTTTAGACAGACAGTTTTCAAATTTTTCATTTAGTTTAGTAACACTTAAATGGAATGGTGTTGATTGATAAGATTCTAGCGTTAGCATGGCAAAGTACAGAGCATACACTTCATCAATCGTAAAGATAATGGGGGATAGTAATCGATTTTTTAAAAGACCATAACGTCCATGCCTGCCGTGCTCAGTAAAAATAGGCATACCTAATTGTTCTAATGAATTAATATCACGTAGAGCTGTACTTTTGGAAATATTGTATTTAGCCATTAGATCACTTAAATTAAAGTACTCCCGATTATTTAAGTATCTAATCATGTCATTTATTCTTTCTGATTTCTTCATACAAATCTCCTTAAAGGTGTCACGTTTTGATACCTTTACATCCTAAAATAAGATCAAGGTAATATCAATCGATAAGATATCTACCGAAATTATTTTATAAAGGAGATTGTAATATGAGTACAACACTAGAAGTAGCCATTTTCCTATCCATGAACGGAAAAGCTAGAGAAGCGGTCGATTTTTACAAAAAGCATTTTAATGCAGAGGAATTATTAGTCGTTACTTATGAGGACATGGCCAAACGCGATAGCTCGCTTCAGCTTACGGAAGAGAATAAAAATCATATTTCTCACTCCGTTTTATCCATTGGAAGAACAAAGGTAATGCTGGCAGAAGATACAATGGATGTCACAGAAAAATATGTAGTAGGGAATAACACTTCACTGTGTATTCAAAGTGCGGACTTAGAAGAAATCGAACATTTTTATAAGAGTCTGACAGCAGATAAGAGAGTAAGAATCATTGTTCCGTTAGCTAATAATGTTTTTAGCAAAGCATACGGAATAATTGAAGACCCGTTTGGTATTCAAATACAATTAATGTTTGATGATAGATTGCATTAATATTATGGTACATTGTTCGTTTTTAGAATGCAGTTTCACGGTGTCGTTTAAGAGAGAGAGCATCTTAGTTGTGTAGCTAAGTTCGGAGGAGAAGAAATGCTGGGTATGGGAGTAATCTATACCCAGCTTATTTATTACTTATGGTAAATAATGAATTGAGTTAAATTTACATTAACCTAATTCAATTCGTCAGCCTGTACTTTAACTTTTATACAATAGATAAATTTGATTGGCTATATAGTCCGAACTGAAGTGTAAACCTTTCCTGATCCACCACATAATAACACCAATTAACGAAGCAGTTTTAATATCAACTGTTACATAGTTTTCCGGGAGTATTTGCTTACGATTCTCTCGTCTTTTTATTACAAGTTGTTGGAAAAAAATAAATAGCTTTTCTTCGAATTCATCATTGTCAAATAAAATTAATAAGTATTCACGGTGACTATATAAGTTATCTAATAGCTTCGTCAATTGCTCTTTTTCCGACAAATCTTTAGTATCAATAAGCGTCATTATTTGAATTGAAATTTCTTCCATGATTTCGCAGGTTAGTTGCTCAATTAATTCCTGAATATCATGGTAATGTAAATAAAAAGTTGTGCGATTTAATTTTGCAGCCTGCGCTACTTTTTGTACGGTCAATGAAGAAGTCTTTTCCCCTGCACTTAATAATTGTAGGACTGCCTTCTTGAACATTTCCTTTGTTCTAATCGACCTTGGATCTTCTTTTTTATCCGTAGACATTTGTTCACTCCTCTGTTCATCATCTCTTGTTTCATCGACAGCTACTTTATTATTGTCGACTAGTGAACAATTTCAAAAATATTGTTTATGGTCAAGAGATATAGCTTTCTGATACCATATACTTTATCGACAAATTGTCGATAATACAAGCTTCAATAGTAAGGGGTTCATATGCAAAACGAATTATCAGAAAGAGCAAAGACTATTTTAATGGTCGTATTAATAATGGGGTGTTTTTTATCCACATTAAATCAAACGCTGTTAAATGTTGCACTTAGTAACTTAATGGATGTATTTCAAGTTGATGCAGCTACCATCCAATGGTTATCTACTGGATTTATGCTTGTTAATGGGGTACTTGTCCCAATTACTGCATTTTTAATGAAGAGATTTACAACAAGACAACTGTTTATAAGCTCAATGGGCTTTTTATTAATCGGTTCAATTGTTTGTGGGAGTGCCATGAATTTTGGCCTACTATTAACTGGACGTATGATTCAAGCTGTCGGAGCAGGCATAATCGTACCTCTTATGATGACGGTAATTTTATATTTATATCCTGCTGAAAAGCGCGGAGCTGTAATGGGGAAAATTGGGTTTGCCATGATATTTGCACCTGCAATTGCTCCTACACTTTCAGGTTTCCTCATTGAATATTTCTCATGGCGTTGGCTATTTATCGGGCTAGTTCCATTTGTAATGGCTGTTATTTTGTTAGCAAATAAATATTTAATGAATGTCGCAGAAACAACAAAAGTAAAATTGGATATGTTTAGTATTTTACTCTCAACAATAGGGTTTGGCAGTATTCTATTTGGATTTAGTAGTGCAGGAAGTAAAGGCTGGGATGATGTAACTGTTTTAACAACGACCATTATTGGTATGATTATTACATCTCTGTTCTGTATCCGACAAATCAAGTCAAAAGATCCATTATTAAATTTAACTGTTTTCAAGTATAAAATTTTTACATTAACATCAATTATTAATGTTGTTATTACGGTGATTATGTATGCTGATTTAATTTTGCTACCAATGTACTTACAAAATGGGCGAGGTTTTACAGCATTAGAGGCAGGATTGCTACTCTTACCTGGAGCAGTCATTAACGCATTCCTTTCACCAGTTACAGGGAAAATGTTTGATAAATATGGGGCTAAACCTTTATTTATAACTGGATTAGTATTTATTATTATTTCTATATGGGGCGTACTGGATTTAACCTCTTCTACAACCTTTTTATACCTAATGATTCGTACAATTATTTTACGAATAGGTTTAAGTTTTATTACGATGCCTTTAAATACAGCTGGCTTAAATGCACTTCCACAAGAATTAGGTTCACATGGATCTGCTGTTAATAATACGGTTCGCCAACTTGCAGGTGCTATTGGAACAGCTGTTGTCATGACTATTTATTCAATTCAATCAACTGCTCATGCCACGACACTTGAAACACAGCAAGTTGTTCACGAAAATATTCGTCAATTATCGTCTATTTTGAGTACCAATGATGCATATTTAGTTATGCTAGTATTTGCAATCGTCGGATTAGTAGTTGCATGCTTTATGCCGAGAGTGCAGAAAATCCAATAATTTTATTTAAAGCTGTTATACGAACATAAACCGTATAATGGCTTTTAGTTTGGAATTGAACAGTATTTATTTGTTATTGCTATTGTAGGTAATACCGGGGTGTAAAGTGACAAAAAAGTTGTTTAAAAAAGTAAAGTTGTTTAAAGAATGCGAGTGATTCTATTCAATATGCGGGCTATTTAATTGAACAAGGCATATTGATAAATATCTTTCAACATTTGAGAAAAAAGAGGAAAGGGTATAAGTGCGAAAAATGACAAAGTACATTAAAGGGGGTTCTGTGCTTTTTCATTATGTTAAAGACGCACTTCAGAAATATGTACGTCTTTTTTTCGGTCCATCTAGTTTTTAAAGGGATTACAAGGCATTTTGTCGAATAACATGGAGAAACAACTATAGGGAATAGATGGAATTTATGAGGGGGAAGCTTTGTGACGAAAATTGCAATTATTTCTGATATCCACGGGAATAAAACGGCATTAGAAGCAGTTTTAAAAGACATTCGATTAAGAAAGATTGAAAGAATTTTTTGTTTAGGAGATTTAATCGGCAAAGGTCCCCGAGGATCTGAATGTATAGAACTCATCCAAAAGAACTGCGAAAGAGTAGTTCGAGGTAACTGGGACGTATTTATTCAATCACCTACTGATAATGAATTTATACAGTGGTTCAAAGATAGATTAACAGAAAAAGATTATCAGTATCTAAGTTTGTTACCATTCAATATTGATCTTGAATTGAATGGACAATTAATTAGATTTTTCCATGCTTCTCCAAGAAGTGAATTTGAACGTATCTCGGTTAGACATCCGATTGAAAAGCGTTTATCGATGTTTGAGAATAGTGAAATAATAAATTCACTCCATTATAATAAACTCCCTGATATTGTATTCTACGGCGACATACATACAACTTTTTTACAGACATATAAAAAGGGTATTCTGTGTAACGTTGGCAGTGTCGGGAATTCACTTGACTTAACTTCAGCTTCATATGCAATCTTAGATGGAACACATTCAAACAATGCCATTCAATTTATTAGAGTAGATTATGACAGGCAGGCTGAGCTTATGATCGCAGAAGAGTTGGGTTTGCCTCAATTAGATAAATATTATGATGAAATTATGTTAGCAAAGTATCGAAACGCTTAGAGCCGTTTTTATTCAATAATTGGGCGCGATTGTTGAGTAGCTCAGGCAGAAAATGATTAAACGATGGCTAACGGGTAACCGATTTCTAGCGTTGACTGGAACACATCTTCATATAAAAGGAGGAAACCAATTATTAAGGGAAAAGTCTTGTGACTTTAATGACCACAAGACTTCTTGTGCAACTTAATGGCAGGTTAGTTTAGCAAGTCGTGAGTTTAAAAATCCTGAATGGAAAATAATAATAAAGTTATATATTATTTGCAAGTGATTTCTATATAATAGATGTAGGTGCACTACAGTGTCTCTAGTGCTCCATTTTTATTAGATTAAAAGATGGAGGCGGAAAATTGAATGACCAATGAAAATGAAGTTTTGTTAGATAAAGGAAACCGAAATGAATTAAAAGTGAAAGAAGAAAGGAAAGAGGGAGAACCGACTCAAGCCTTCAAAGGGGCTTCGTGGGCAGCGCTATTAGTAGGTGTTTCCTCTTATCTTATAGGTTTGTTTAATGCAAATATGCTATTGAACGAAAAAGGATTTTACTTTGCAGTTTTAGTATTCGGACTTTATTCGGCGATATCTTTACAAAAAGCAGTTAGAGATAAAGATGAGGGAATACCAGTTACGAGTATTTATTATGGTATTAGTTGGTTCGCACTAATTGTATCTATTTCATTAATTGCCATCGGTTTATACAATGCAGGAAGTATTGTTTTAAGCGAAAAAGGATTTTATGGTATGGCATTTGTTCTTAGTTTATTTGCAGCTATAACGGTTCAAAAGAATATAAGAGATACACAGAGAGCAAGAGAAAAAGATTGAGTTATGTACCACAACGGAGCAGAATCCTACTATGCTGCAAGCGGTTTCCATGGCTCGCAAAGGGTCTAAATTGTTGCATAGACAGCTACATTTAAATTTGAGAACGGAGATCACCTGCGGAAAGGTTTCATTTCGTTCTTAGCTGTATAAGGCTCATTTAATTAACCAAACTTTTTATAAAATCTCATACTTAGTTAGAAAGATTAACTCCATTTTGATCAATCTTTTTTCAAAATGGGGTTTTTGCATTTGCTGATCAATAAACCTGGGGCTGTACTCAGGTCCAAATTAGTAGATAGCTATTTTTATCTATCTTGATTTTCATAATATGCTTCATCCGCATATGTCTGTTCTGTTTCTTTAAGATAAGCACCAAAAGATACCCACAGAAATTGCTTCATATTTAAAGAAAAGCGGCCCAATTAATAACAAAGTTGAACAGAAATTTCTAAAGACATTCTTTCAAATTTTCCTGTAACTCCGCCGTCAATATACTTTCCAGTGACTAAGTTCTCCCTGCTTTAGACAACACATGTTCGTTCATAATAATGATTTAGCCTATTAATATTGAAGATAATACAGTATCTGTGAGGAAGTAGTTCCTAAATTTACTGAAAAGATGAAAAGGGAATTCAAATAACTGACCCAGCTAATAATCAAACTTTATTACCAACTACACTGTATTATACCTGTGGAAGAAGAGTTTAAGGAAACATCGAAGTGAAGAGAAACTCTAAAGAATAATAAACTGATAAACCAAGCTATTTCTAGGTGCAGAGAAATCTGTCCATAGGAATGGCTTTTTATATGACTAATTTTGTTAAAAAAATTCAGTCTCCTTTCACTTTTAAAACCTAAAATGAAGTCAAAGGAAAGGAGTGTTGTAGATGAAGATGAAAAAAATTGGTCTTATTTTAGTTCTTGCATTGGCAGGTTTTATAACAAATGGCGTAGTTGTACTTGCAGATGACGACAAACATGAATATAAAGAACATGAAGAGTATAAAGACGATGACGATGACGATTACGAACACGATGAGGAATATTACGATGATGATGAAGAAGGGGAAGAAACTTACTATTTTCAAGATGCGGTAAGTGAAAAAGGTACTTGGAATATTTGGACACGAACAGTTGTAACAGATAAAGAAGTATTACCTTTCACGAACTCTCAAAAGGTCACATTAAAAGTAGAAGGGACGAATAAGGAGCTGAACTTTTCTGTGATACCAAAAGACGGAGAATTTTTTGTACCGGGAAAAACAGTAGCACAGGTTTTAGGAGCGAAAGCGACCTTTTACAAAGAAAGTAAAATTTTAGCTATCCAATTTCAAGCGAATGAATTACTTTTTCGTGCTGGAACAAACGTTGTCTATGATAATAACGTGAAAACGCCATCTCCAGCACAAGCGTTTTATGTCAATGAAGAATTATATGTACCTATTAGTGCAATAACGAATGGCTTAGGCTATTTAGCGGAATGGCAAGAAAGTAATCAAACGTTTGTATGCCAGCCAATTACGAATTAGGAGGAAGCGTTATGAAAGATCCGAAAAAGGCAAAGTGGGTATTAGGAGCGTCAGGGATCCTTTTAGCCGCAGCGATTTTAACCCAAATTAACAGCTCAACACAAGCCGAAACAAGACGCACAAATAATAGTCAGGATGTAGATCAGGACAATATGACAAAAAGAGAAAAAGAGCTAGTACAGCTTGATTGGACGAACTTTGAAATGACAAGTCAACCCGCTGTCAAAAGCGAGCGAAAAACGAAAAGAACTTAATGGAGTTGGTCGTGTGGATACACTAACTTTACAAATAATGAATACAGAATTTTATATTGCTATGCCAAAAGGTAGTCATTTCACATGGAAAGAAAAAGCAGAGAAATGGCTTCAATACGTAGCGCAAGAGTGGTCAAGGTTTCAACCAAGCAACGAATTATCACAACTTAATGATTTAAAAATGGCAGAAACGCTACGCATTAGTTCGTTATTATATGATTGTTTAGTGCAAGCAGATCAATATTATCAACTTTCTCATGGTTTATTTTCACCATATCTTAAATTGCAATTAGAACAGCATGGCTACAATCAAACTTTCCCATTTGTAACAGCTAAAAGTAAGACATTTCAAAACAAACCTTTTATTATAGATCAACCATTTCAATTTCTAGATGATGGGCAAGTGATGAAGGTAGCACAGCAGGAAATTGATTTAGGTGGGTTTGCCAAAGGATATGCTATTGAGAAGTTGGCTAATTGGCTTGAGCAAGATGTCTCTTCTGATTTTGGACTAATAGACGGGGGAGGGGATATGAAAATGTGGTCTTCTGGGGAAAAGACTTGGACGATCGGTGTTGCAGATGCCTGGAATATAGACAAGGAAATTAGCTCAATTAAAATGAAAACAGGTGCCATTGCTACATCCAATCAAGTTTATCGAAGCTGGGTGCAAGGAACAAAGAAGAAGCATCATTTATTGAACGGACAAACAGGTGAAGTTGCTGAAACAGATGTGCTACAAGCTTCAGTCGTCACGTCCTCTTTATGTGATGCAGAGGTTGGTGCAAAACTTTGCTTTCTTATGAAGGGAGATGAACTTCAGCAATGGTTCGAAAAAAATTGTCAGCAAAGTGCCCGCTTTATTGTGAAAGAAGGGAAAGTAGCAAATTGGAGGATGACAGGAGTGAAATAAATGTTAATAAGTACATGGGAATGGATTCGATTATTCGGATTTTTAGCGTATTTTTACTTTACAATTTCTATTATATTTGGTTTATTGAGAAAATCATCATTTGTAAAAGCACATAAAAATTTAACTTATCATATACATCAAAACGCAGGATGGCTAGGGCTAGTCACTGTGATTGGGCATATGTTAGTGCTTATCATCGATCGCTATGAGCCTTTTAATTTAGGAGAGATTTTAATCCCTTTCTCAGCTGAATATGAGTCCCTACCATCAGCCATTGGAACAATAGCATTCTATTTATTTCTAATGGTAATCATGTCATCGGATTTATTTATGCGAACGATGAATCGCTCCTTATGGAAAAAACTTCACTTTCTTGTGTTACCAGCGTGGGTGTTGTCACTTGCCCATGGAGTGCTTATTGGAACTGATTCAGAAAATGCTTTCGTTATCATGTTTTATGTAGCTTCTGGAGGGGGGATCTTGTTGATATTGATGGTAAGAACAATAAGTCAGCTCAAAAATAAAGGAAATATTTCAACATCGCACAATCATTAAAGAGAATCGGGGCTGTTCTAAAAAGCCCCGACTCCTTTAAGATGATCAATATTTAAATAGGAATTTCAATATGAAATGTAGTGCCTTTACCTACTTTACTTGTTGCATAAATTTTTCCGTCATGCTGCTCTACTATTGCTTTTGCTATGGCAAGACCTAAACCAGTACCATTTCGTTGACGAGCAGAGTCACTTCTGTAGAATCGCTCAAACACTAAAGGCAATTCCTGTTCAGTCATACCAATTCCACTATCAGCAACAGTAATTTTTACAAACCCTTGATTTTTTAAAAGTGTAAGTGTGATTTTTCCACTATTTGTATACCTTGTCGCATTGTCTAATAAAATATAAAGTAGCTCTTGCATTTTTGAAGCATCTCCAAGTAGCTCGATGTTCTCTTGAATTTCAGTGGAAAACTGTATGTCAGGAGGCATAATCTTTTGAAATTTTGAGCTCACTTTATTGAGTAAAGTAGATAATGGTATTATTTCTTTATGAATAGAAGCCTGCTGCTGATCGTGTCTTGCTAAGAACAGCAGTTTTTCTATGAGCTCTTTCATTATTTCAGCCTCGTCTTTTAAATCCGCAATTAATTCTTTTCCAAAGGAGCTTAATTGTTTTGCTTCCTCAACTTCTAAAATTTCAAGTGAACTATAAAAAATACTGAGTGGTGTTCGTAATTCATGGGAGGCATCGGATACAAACTTTTTTTGTTTATCGAACGACCATTGAATAGGTATCATCGCTTTACCTGCCATATAATAGCTCAGTAGTCCGATTAAGACTGTCGAGATACAAGTTAAGAGTATTAGTAAATACTTTGCATTTTGGAAAAAGTGATGCTGTGACGTTACAGATTTACCAACGATAATATACCCGACTACCGTATCGTTGTTTAAAATTGGCTTTTTTAGAAGAAGAAAATGCTCTTCTTGCCATTCATAATGTTTTAGGAGTTCTTCACGTGGGTTGCTATTGTCAAATACTTTTTCAACCTGTTTTTTCAGCCCTTTGTAAGATTCGTCGCCATGAACAAACTGATGATCCTTTGTGTAAATATAGTAAAAAAAATTACGATTTGGATTATAATTTAAAGTTTTTGTGTTTGCATAGACGTGTTCAAAAAAATCGTGCTCTTGCTTAGCGTAAAAATCCTCTAATTCGTTTATTTGTTGATTTTCCATTAATTTAACGAGTGAAAAGTATAGAACAATAACGAATAATGAAAATAATAAAAAGTAAAGCGTTGCATACAAAAAGGATAATTTTTTTCTCGTTTTATGAAACATTAGTTTTCCCTCAGTTTGTAGCCAATACCTCTGACATTTTGAATACGTGATTTGGATTGACCATCATCAATTTTTTTTCGCACAAGCTTCACTAAAGCATCTAAGGAATTATTTGAAACATCATAATCATAGCCCCATATATAAATACAAATCTGTTCCCTTGTAAGTACACGCCCCTTATTGATAAATAAATATTCTAAAAGTAAAAATTCATTTTTAGTTAAGTCAATTTCTTTATTATTGTACAAAAATACTCGGGAATCTATATTTAGTTGTAAATGATTTATTTGGATAACCTGTTCAATTACTTTATCTTTTCTTCGTAGTAATGCGCGAACTCTAGCTAATAGTTCCTCTATTTTAAATGGCTTTACTATGTAATCATCTGCGCCACTATCAAGCCCTTTAATGATGTCTTCTGTATCGTCCTTTGCTGTTAGCATTAAAATACTACCATTGAATCCAGTGTCTCTTAACTGCTGGCATACATCAATTCCACTAAGCTGCGGCATCATCCAGTCTAAAATAACAAGATCATATGTCTCTATAAGAGTATGGTCTAGCGCATCTTGTCCATCCCCGGCCTCTGTCACATTATGAAATTCTTTCTTTAAAATATGAACGATATTTCTTCTTAGTCGTGCATCATCTTCTGCTAATAATATTTTCAAGGCAGCTTCCTCCTGGTTACTATATTCAGCTAAATATACGCATAAAAAATGAAATGAAACTGAAAAGGTTCCATTCGGCAACACTAAATTTAAAATTATGCATTCCATATTTCGATTTTCGTACAAGTATTTATCGTATACAATAATACATAAAGAGGTGGGGGTAAATAGCTATGGAAACATATTATGCCGTAATTTTCACATCACAAAGAACAGATGAGGATGGAGAGGGCTATGCCAAAATGGCAGAAGTAATGGATGAACTAGCACAAAAACAGCCTGGTTTTCTCCGTGTAGAAAGTGCTAGAAGTGTTGAAGGGAAGGGGATTACTGTATCCTATTGGGAATCACTAGAGGCAATTCAGGCATGGAAAGAGAATTCAAAACATCTAGTTGCACAGCAATTTGGCAAAGAAAAATGGTATACACAATATAACGTGGAAATTTGTAAAGTCATAAAAGATTATTCTTTTACAATGAATTAAATTGAGGAACGTCAAATCCTTATAGAGGGAGTTAATATATGACTACATCTATTTTAGAAGAATGGCATGAACAAAGGAAAAATTTCAATCCTTCAAATCCAGATAGAATTAATCAAATGCATGAGTTCAAAGGAAAATTGAAACTTGAAGAACAAACGGAGGAAAATCTAAGGATACTTGTAGACGTCTACTGCATGCTTAGAATGTATGCTGATGCCTATAAAGTTTTCACTTCAGTTATGGATTTAGGGAACAAGAAAGATCGGAAAAAACTCGGATCAATAAAATATTACATAGATAATCCGAATTTTGTGAAGCCCTTGTATCCTTGTAAAATTAGAGAGGATCAAACAACTAAAACGGTAATACCTGAATTTAAATATTTACCAAATCCATTGCAATCCAAAATCTTTGAAGCAAAAGCAGTTGTTACCTGTGATTGCTGTGAACAGGAAGTAGATGTTTATTATACTGGGGGTATTTACGCTATTGAAGAGGTTGAATATCTCTGTCCTACATGTATACATATTGGTGCAGCTGCTAAAAAATACGACGGTACTTTCCAGCAAGATCTAATAAACGATAAGAATGTTGTAAATGCAAATTTTACTGAGGAAGTTATGTGTAGAACACCAGGTTATGTTAGTTGGCAAGGTAATAATTGGATGGCCCATTGCTCAGATTATTGTACATTTATTGGCTATGTTGGGTGGAGTGAGTTAGTGGAGCTAGGCATTACAGATCAATTTGAGAATTATACTGGATTTTCTAATGAAGAGTTGTCAGAATCCCTCATGAATAATGGGCATCATCAAGGGTATTTATTTCAATGTTTGGAATGTGGTCTCTATGTCCTTTATTCTGATTTTAGTTAAATGAATATGTTATAAAGCAGGAGATGACTTTCTGTTGTTAGATTAAAACACGAGAAAAGAAACGCTCAGAGATCAGCTACGTTGAATCGTCCAGTTCGTGAAAATTAAAGAGCGTCTTATTATCCCCTCCAAAGCTAGGTGGGGATTTTTAATATTTTGGAGTAAATGCTTTAAAGAGTTGCTTGATATATCACAAAATGATATATTGTTTTATGATATATCATTTTGTGATATGTTGGAGGTGTAGGCAATGAAATCATTAGAGCAGTTAACAGATTCTGTTTTTTATATTATGGCGGCCTTAACGGAGCCTCGACATGGCTATGCTGTCATGAGTTTAATAGAGGAGACGACAAAGGGTACTTTTGTAGTTGGACCAGCATCCCTTTATACAATTATAAAAAAACTAGTAGCTGAACAGCTTATTCAGCTACACGATGATTCGGATTCTCGTAGAAAAGTCTATGTCTTAACGGATAAAGGTCGAGAAATATTACTTGAAGATATTGAAAGAAGAAAGGTCATGATTCATTTAGCAGAGCAGGGATTACAAAGGGGGAATATATAGTGCTTGATAAGAGATATATGATATCAGATGGTTTAGCTTTTTTTGAGGAACGCGATATGAAAAAATTAAGTAAAAAAGCGGCAAAGGGCTGGCATCTAAAAAGATTTCGATTTGCAGGCTATGAGCTAGAGAAAGGCGATTCAGAAGAAGTAATTTACAATATCGACTATCGTAAATTACGAGCTACTGAAGAAGAGGAGTATTTTGAACTTTTTGCTTACGGTGGCTGGACACATGTTTGTTCAAGTACTGATATGCATATTTTTAAAGCCGCTCCAGGCACTACACCTATTTATAGTGATGCTAAATCTTCTTTAGATAACTTAAATCGTCTTGCGAAGCCTGTTAATTTAGTAGCATCAGTTGCTCTTGCTATGACTATATTTTTGTGGATATTTATGACATTTACCTCTGGGACAATTCAATACATTGCACAACAAGGATTTACATATTCATTTATTTTTACAGTTCCAGCCGTGATGACTTCTTGTGGGGTCTACTATCATATGTGGAAAAACCTACGATTAAGGTCCAAATATTAATGAAGAAAGAACGGTTCGTAGAGGAAACCAGTGTTTCTTTTAATAAATAAAGGTGGGTAAAAATGTTAATTAACACACCTGATAAAATAAGAAAATCGACTGTAATATCAATCGGAAATATAAGAAGGCGCCCTTGAGAAATCAAGTGGCGCCTAAAACATTTGTGGTAAAAATTCATTCATAAACCGTTGATTTTTACGTAGCCATATTTTCAAAATCATACGATGCGTGAGGAGTCGTTGTCTTTTATGTGGTCTAGCCTTTGCCTCTATTAAACTTTGTAGCAGAATACATGTTTCTGTTGGGAATGCTTGAGGGTCAACGAGGACGTCAAGCTTATAATCAATTAACTGAGCAGCCTGTACCTTTGCCAGTAATTGTGCAAAGCGAGTATTCATTTCTGGAAAGTTTTCTTCTAATTCTAGGTCGATTAATATATATAATGTTTGTTCAATTTCAGCTTCGAGTGCTTGTAATTGTTCGATTGATGGTTGTGTCAAAAAATCACCTAATAAATGCTGTTATACGAGTAGAAAACCAAGTGTTGCGAAAAGTATACCGAATAAAACTGTAGTGAATATATAAACAATTGCTTGTCTCCATTTTTTCTGTTCCAAGAGCTGCAAGCATTCAAAACCGAATGTTGAAAATGTCGTATAGGCTCCTAAAAAACCAATCCCTATAAAATGCCAAAGCCAATCACTTAACTGTAAAGCAAATAGAAAACCCAGTGCAAAAGAGCCCGTTATATTAATCAAAAACGTTGCCCACGGATATGTATGAACAAGCCATTTCCCTAAATAAAACCTCGCTAGTGCACCCAAAAATCCACCAATTCCAACCATGATCATACGATGCGCTCCTTTGCTAGTTTAAATCCTAGCCATGCACAAGCTAAACCGCCAAAAACACTCACTAACATATAAAGTACGGCTTGTAGCCATTTACTATCTTGTAAAAGTAATAACGTTTCTAGAGAAAATGTAGAAAAGGTTGTAAAGGCACCCAAAAAGCCAGTACCAATTCCTAAAACAACAGGTGTACGTGTTGTAAAAGTAGTAAAAAGCCATGCTAAACAAAAGCAGCCAATTAAGTTCATACAAAGTGTTGTAAATGGAAAACCGCCTGTATTTGGAAGTACAATACTAAGGCTATATCGACAGGTGGCGCCCAAAAATCCGCCAATCCCAACAGCTAAAAATGATTTCAAATTTAAGACTCCTTACTAAATTGTCTATATAGAAAAGTGTATCATGAGAAATGAATTTTAGATATATTTCAATCGTTATATGGATTCAAATATATCAAAGGATGTAGTGGCATTTTTAGCGTTTGGGTCGGTCCCTAATAAGTGCTACAAACTAAGTGTAATAATTATTTTGATAAAGTGTTTAGTAGCCTCTTTTTAGAGTGTACAGAGTAGCTCCGACGGATGTCATGTTGACTTCCATTAAATTCCTTCGGATATACCAATATTCTGCCGCGTAATTCGCAATAATTGTCCCCATGGCATAGTTTGATATGTATATAACTTATAAAAGGGAGGGGTGATTATGATCTCATGTTCCACCGTCTACTAAATATCCGTTAACGGAAAACCCGTGTACGGTTAAACCGGAAGCGGAATACCCGTAAACGGAAAACCCGTTAACGGAAAATCCATCACTACTAATTACTAAATTACTAAATAATAAATTACTAAATAATAAATTACTAAATATTAATAACGACGATGATAAGAGGACGGGGAAGCTAGAAGAACAGAATCGTTTCAAGTAACAGTAAAATGCAAATTCAATTGATTGTAGAAAACAGAAAGGGGAAATTAAGTGGCAAGTACAAGGTGGAATTCAGCCCGTACCGGAAATTAGCGGCATCTAATAAAAGTGGATCGATATGGTTAATTAACACACCTGATACCGGATGTTGTTTTGAAGAAATAAAATGCTAAACGTAAGATTATGACTGTAGTAATTCATTGCTTTAAAGTGCTAATAATTTTCTGAAAAAAGTAAAAAATAACAGTGGAGTTGTTGACAAATATTTCTAAAGTATGATAACCTTCAAGAACACTATAACAAATTAAGCGAAGGAGGTCATGGCAATGTTAGTTTTACCAGTATCGTATCACCACACAACTGCATACATTGTCCATGTCTTCTAGCTTTGTATTTTACATTGCAGCAAAAGGCATGGGTTACATCTTGCCTTTTATTAAGAGACACATGCTCTTTTTTAGGGGTATGTGTCTTTTTTGTTGTAAAAAAGGTTGTAGTGATAACAAAAAAAGGAGTGTATGCAGTATGCGAAACACAGTACTAAAAATGATTTTCAAAAAGGAATGTCTAGATAGTGGGTAGTAAGCCTCAACAGCACTGGAGAAAGAAGGTTATGATGTATGTTTGATGTTTTAAGTAAATTAAGTTGGTTTTTTAAGAAATACTGGAAGCAATATACAGTAGCAATTGTACTTTTAATAATTGCTAGTTGCTTGGAAGTTGTTCCACCGTATTTACTAGGGTCAATTATTGATCTATTGACTGCGGGAGAAATGACACCAGCTATATTATCAAAGTATATTTTGATTTTTGTTGGCATCATTATTGGTGGTTATGTCCTTAATTTTGTGTGGCAATTCAGATTATTTGAAGGAGCTATTAACCTAGAGAAAATTTTACGTCGGAATCTTATGCAGCATTTTCTACGCATGACGCCAACGTTTTATGAAAAAAATCGCACAGGAGATTTAATGGCACGTGCGACGAACGATTTAAACGCAGTGTCACTAACTGCTGGCTTCGGGATTATGACACTGATTGATTCCACGATTTACATGGGCTGTATTATTTTCGCCATGGGTTATTTGATTTCGTGGAAGCTTACATTTTTTGCAATGTTGCCCGTGCCGATCATGGCCATCCTTATTCAATATTTAGGGAAAATTGTGCATGAACGTTATATGAAGGCACAAGATGCTTTTGGAGAGCTGAATGATAGTGTTCTTGAGTCCGTTGCAGGTGTGCGAGTGGTACGCGCATATGTACAAGAAAAAAAGGACGAAGCAAATTTTGCAGAGATGAGCGAGAGTGTGTATGAAAAAAATATGCACACCGCAAAAATTAACGCCTTATTTGGACCGATTACAAAAGTCGGTACTGGGATCAGTTATGTTGTTGCGCTTGGCTATGGTGCTCATTTAGTAGCGACTGAGGCTATGACAGTTGGGCAGCTTGTAACGTTCAATGTTTACTTGGGTCTAGCAGTTTGGCCGATATTTGCAATTGGAGAACTTATCAATGTCATGCAGCAAGGTAGTGCTTCTCTTGATCGTGTACAGGAAACGCTAAACTACGAGGCAGATGTTCAAAATATTGCGAATCCACAAACGATTGCGACACCAAATGCGATTGGCTTTGATGATTTAACATTCCAATATCCAATGAGTCAGGTGAAAAACCTCCAGCGAATTTCGTTGTCGTTGAAAAAGGGGCAAACACTTGGGATTGTTGGTAAAACAGGAGCGGGGAAAACGACCTTCCTGCGACAATTATTACGTGAGTATCCAATGGGCGAGGGGCAGCTAACGATTGATGGAGTCGATATAACTGCACAGACGAAGGAGCAGTTACTCGATTGGATTGGTTATGTCCCACAGGATCATGTTCTATTCTCACGTACTATTCGTGAAAATGTTTTATTTGGGAAAGAAGATGCGACACAGGCTGATTTGCAGCAGGCGATTCGTGCAGCATACTTTGAAAAGGATTTGAAAAATTTACCGATGGGACTTGAGACACTTGTCGGTGAAAAGGGTGTATCACTTTCAGGTGGTCAAAAACAACGCGTGTCAATAGCGCGTGCTCTTATTAAGGACCCTGAAATTTTAATGCTTGATGACTCGCTTTCGGCCGTAGACGCCAAAACAGAGGCAAAAATTATTGAAAATATACAGCGAGAACGACAAGACAAAACGACGATTATTACAACACATCGTTTATCAGGAATTCAGCATGCTGACTTAATTATCGTGCTAGATGAAGGCCAAATTGTAGAGCAGGGAACACATGAGCAACTCCTTTCACAACAAGGATGGTATAAAGAGCAATTTGACCGTCAGCAGCTAGAAGGAGGTGCCTCATGAGTACGAGTCAACGTTTAATGCGCTATGCAATGTATTTTAAAAAACCGATATTACTTGGATTATTTTTCTTAACAATCGCCGTCTTTACGGAGCTTGTTGGGCCATTTATTGCAAAGCATATCATTGATAATTATATGACAATTGGCCACATCGAACTAAAACCAATTACTTGGCTATTACTTGTCTATTTAATTTTAGCAATAGCTACAGCGGTTTTACGCTATTTTATGTACATCTATTTACAAATGGGTGCCAACCGTGTTGTACAAAAATTACGTAAGGATGTTTTTGAGCATATTCAAACATTGCCAATTCAATACTTCGATAATTTACCAGCGGGGAAAATTGTAGCACGTGTAACGAATGATACGGAGGCTGTTCGTAATTTATATGTACAGGTACTTTCCAACTTCGTTACAAGCTTAATTTCCATTGTGGGTGTTTATATCGCACTTTTCATTTTAAATTGGAAAATGGCCTTCCTTGCATTAACGATGGTACCAATCGTTTATTTATGGATGATTTTATATCGGAAAGTTGCTTCGAAATATAATGATGTGATCAGAACGAAAATTGCTGATATTAACGCCATGATTAACGAATCGATTCAAGGGATGACGATTATTCAGGCATTCCGCCGTGAGCAGCAAATGACGAAGGAATTTGATGACATGAATAATGAGCATTATGCATATGAGCGTAAGCTACTTTTCCTTGATTCTGCAACTTCCTTCAACCTTGTTAATACATTAAGACTTATTATGTTTACGATCTTTATTCTCTACTTTGGTACACAGTCATTTACGGCAACGGAAGTTATTTCTGCGGGGACATTATATGCCTTTGTTGATTATTTAACGAAATTATTTAATCCAATAACGAATATTGTCAATCAATTCTCTCAGCTTGAGCGCTCGCTTGTTGCAGGGAAGCGTGTGTTTGAGGTGTTAGATATTAATGGGGAACCTGTATCTGAAAAAAGTTTACCTCGTTATAAAGGAAATGTAGTATTCGAAGATGTTTCCTTTGCTTATAAAAATGATGAATATGTATTGAAAAACCTATCATTTGAAGCACACCAAGGCGAAACAATTGCCTTAGTAGGTCATACAGGATCTGGGAAAAGTTCGATTATGAACTTATTGTTCCGCTTCTATGACCCATCTAAAGGGAAAATCACGATTGATGGAATTGATATTACTTCGGCTCCTCGTCAAACAATGCGTGAACATATGGGCATTGTACTTCAGGACCCATACTTATTTACAGGTACTATTGCTTCTAACGTCAGCCTAAACAACCCTAAAATTTCACGTGAAAAGATAGAAGCTTCATTAAAGGCTGTAGGTGGGGAAAGTGTCCTAGCGAATTTGCCAGATGGTTATGATGAGCCTGTTATAGAGAAGGGGAGCACATTGTCATCTGGGCAGCGTCAGTTAATTTCCTTTGCACGTGCTCTTGCCTTTGACCCGGCTATATTAATATTAGATGAAGCTACGTCTAATATTGATACGGAAACAGAGGAGATTATTCAGCATGCGATGGATGTGCTGAAAAAAGGACGTACAACATTTATTATCGCTCACCGACTTTCTACTATTAAAAATGCAGATCGTATTCTTGTCTTAGATCGAGGGAAAATTGTTGAGCGTGGCACACACGATGAGCTTTTAGAACAGGGCGGCATTTACGAAAAGATGTATCAAATGCAGGCGAATTCATTACAATAATAATATTTTGAATGCTTGTACCTATAAAATGGCATAAAGGAAGCCCCACTTTACAAAAAAAGTGGGGCTTTCTATTTAAGATGTACATTATTTTACATGTTTAAAGACATTGACAACAAAGAATAGCACTGAAATTGCTACAGCGATCCCGCCACCAGATACGAACAGCTCAAATAACCAGTGTGGCACATCCATATGAACCATCATCATACCGATTAAGAGGAACGGCAAACCGAGATTGTAAAACCAAAATTGTGCTTTGGCCAGCCCCGTTTCCGCTGCATCTTTATAAATTGAATAAATTAAACCGATAAATCCAGTTGTCAGCCAACCTACTACACCAATGTGGGCATGTGTAGCCGTCCATTGAAGTTGAATTGTATAATGCATAAATAGTCCAAAAGCGAAAACAAGCATCAAATACATGACTGAAATTTTTATCCATTTAGCACCCATCGTAACCAACTCCTTTCTCGAAAGTGATTTAGCTAGCTACTACAGTTTATTCTGTCGAATAAAAAAGATGACATATTATTCTCTGAAAAATTAAAAAGTGTTTAATTGTAAATTACTAAATTTTTCCGTAGAATAGAAGCGTGAAAAGGAGAAATTTGTTATTAGGAGGTACTATGAAAAAGAAAATAATTTTATTAACAATGATTTTGACGGTTTGCTGCTTACCTATAACCTTTCTTGAAAAGGCTGAAGCAAGCGAGCAAACCATGACAACAAAGGTGGATAGTGTTCTTGCGAAAAATTGGAAGAATAATGAGTACAGCATTACCGTACGAGATATGGAAACCGGGGATGTACTTTACAATAAAAACGGTGAAAAAATGATACGTCCTGCTTCTTCTCATAAGCTTTTGGTCAGTGCTGCTGCATTAGATTTACTTGGACCTGATTATCGCTTTGAAACGAAGGTCTATGTCGATGGTCCAATTGAAAATGGTGTACTTCAAGGTAATATTTATTTACAGGGTGGGGGAGATCCAACGCTGTTGCCTTCTCATTTAGATTCTTTTGCCAGTGGATTGAAAAAAATGGGTATATCGAAAATTACAGGTTCCTTAATTGCGGATGATACGTGGTTTGATACAGATCGCTTACCGAAGGGAATTGTACCGCAAGAAGAAGCATTACCTTATGCTTCCCGTATTTCTGCATTAACGATTTCGCCAAATGAGCAATACGATATTGCGACTGTCCAAGTTAAAGTGACTGGTTCAAAGGTCGGCTCTACAGCGACTGTTCAGCTTGTACCGTTTGCTAGTACAATTCCCATTGTTAACAAAACAAAAGTTGTTAAAAAGGGCGAGAAAAGTACGGTAAAGATTACACGAGAATATGGTAAAGATCGAATTGTTGTGACAGGGAATTTACCCGCAGGTTCAGAGAAAAGTACATATGTCACGGTCTATGACCCAACCTTGTATACACTCGATGTATTTCGGGAAAAATTAGTGGCAAAAGGTATTCAAACAATGCCTCTTAAGATGGGACAAGTACCTGAAAATGCTGAGCGAGTAGGTATTTCTTATTCCAAGCCATTAAAAGATATTAACTTTAAATTTTTGAAGTTAAGCAATAATGGTATGGGTGATATGTTTACAAAACAACTCGGACGAGAACTACTTGGAGAAGGAAGCTGGTCTGCTGGCATTCAAGCAATTCGTACATACGGTAATGATATTGGGCTAAATATGGATCAATGGGTTTTTGAAGATGGTTCAGGTTTAAGTCATCAAAATCGAGCAAGTAGTATGCAAGAAAGTTTATTATTATATAAAGTTCGAAGTAAATCCTGGTATTACTCATACTTAGATGCATTACCGCATGCAGGGAGAAAGGGTAAGCTTGTTGGTGCAACTTTAGAAAATCGTATGAAGGGCTATAGTGTATCGGCAAAAACAGGCTATATTTCTGGTACACATGCTTTAAGTGGCTATGTAAAAGGAAAAAGTGGCAAATGGTATATTTTTAGTATTTTAACACAGGGCAATAAAACTTCAGCAATCCCAACTATTGATGAGATTGTCAAGCAGATTGCAAATGAAATGTAAGGATGTTGAACAACGTAGTTTCATTACATTTAGTTTAATGTTAAACTAAATGATGGAATTAGTTACTTGCTAATTGATCAGGTGTACAAGGGTTGAAAAAACAGACATTGAGTATTACGAAGTGGCTAAAAATAAGATCCCTTTAGTTGCTTTGGTGATAGTCAATAAAATTAGATGTGCAGCTGTTTTCTTAGCTCCAGATAATTCTCAATATATCACTCAATTATTGTGGACAGGAAGTCAGAAAGCTTCATTAATTTCTCAGGTGTTTGAGGAGGATTTTTTTGAAAGAAACAAATATTTTTAAGCTTATTCATATGGTTGAACAGATGAATAATGCCAATATTATACGTTTTACAAAAGCGTTTCCGTATCCGTTGGGGATCTCACCAATTTTAGTATTAAGTGAGTTACACGCGAAAGGTCCGCAAAAGCAGGCTGAGTTAGCAGGGACGCTCGGCTATACAAAAGGGGCAATGACGAGTATTGCTGAAAAATTAGTAAAGCTCGGTTTAGCGGAAAGACTGTATGACCCATCTGACCGTCGTATTATTCGATTACAAATAACGGATGAAGGTGAAAAAGCCTTAGCGAAAGCCCAATCAATTGGCCAAGAGGTTTTTATGCAGCTTTTTGATGTATTGAATGATGAAGAAATTGCGCAATATTTGCTGATTCAAGAAAAATTAGTGCAAGGAATACAAGACAAAAGCTTATAGAAAAAGAAGTTTTACTCAGTAACATTAAAGACAAGTAATGGATTATGATGGTTTATTTCCTCATTACTTGTTTATCGGATTATGATCAATGTTAGTTGAATGAGGAATAATTTGCAAATAGAGGAAGCCTGTCGTACATTTAGTAAATACTAGTGTACGTCTTTTTTTCGTCTAGTATGCATATAAATAGACCATATAAACTTTTTTTCAACTTAAAACGTCAAAAAGAGGGGTAAATTTGGTAAGTAAGAAAGGACTTATGTATGGAAAAAAACATGAAGCGCTCTAAGGAAAAAAAGAGCAAGAAAAAAATCTGGCTTTGGATAGTAGGTAGCTTAATAGCAATTTTTTTAATTTTTATAGGTACTGCTTATTATTCGATCCATAAAACGATGAATAAAATAAATACACCATTAGAAACGACAGATAGTGGAGAAAAAGAACAAAAAACAGTGACAAAAAAAGAGCCATTTTCTGTGTTAATGCTTGGCGTGGACGAACGTAAAGATGATAGTGGACGTTCAGACACGATGATTGTCGTTACGGTAAACCCTGAAAAACAAACGATGAAGATGCTTAGTATCCCTCGAGATACTCGTACAGAAATTATTGGCCATGATTCCGTCGATAAAATTAATCATGCTTATGCATTTGGTGGTGTCCCAATGGCGGTCGATACGGTGGAGCATTTTTTAGATATTCCTATTGATTATTATGTGTATATCAATATGGATGGCTTCCTACAAATTATCGACACGATTGGTGGGATAACAATTGAAAATGACATGGATTTAACCTATGATAAGCATCATTATCCAAAGGGAGAGATTACTTTAAACGGTGAGGAGGCACTAATTTTTTCACGTATTCGTTATGAAGATCCTCGCGGTGATTTTGGTCGTCAAATTCGCCAAAGACAAATTATTGAGGCGGTTCTGAAAAAAGCTTCAACGACACCATCTATCTTATTAAAGGCTACAGATATGCTTGATGTAGTAGGCGATAATGTCCGCATGAATTTTACGATGAAGGATTTAATCCAGCTACAAAGTATTTATAAAAAAATGGATGGCAATATCGATCAGCTGTCATTTGAAGCTGAGGGTGGCCAAAGAATTAATCACATATGGTATTACATCCCTGATGAGACGGAGCTAGGTAAAATCCAAACGGAATTAAAAGCTCATTTGAAATAAAGTATAAGAATGAATCAATTCGGTATGATAGCTGTAAATTTTTTGGCAAAGAAGGGAGGGAGATGAATGAATGGGAGGACCCAGGTGCTTAGGTATACAGCTCTCAATAATTGCATGCAAAGCTATGTGCCTAAACGTAAAGTTCAAAAAATTCCAGTCAGTTCAGCTATTCGACATTTACAACTATTGTGCTTAAAAATTTTCATGTGAAACATAAAAAATCATTCAGGTAGTGTGCATGCCTAGTTGAATGATTTTTTATTTTGTTTGAAATATCAGAAAATTTGGTGTATAATAATATTAGAAATGGTTAAGGGAGTGATTGTGATGATTATAGGTACAATTTTATTAGCAGTTGCATTACACGCAGGGATTGTTTTAGCAGTAGATTTATTGAATGAGCAGCATCACTCTACTACGCAAAGTAACCATTAATCGTGAAAACAAAAAAATAGAAGATAATCTAGGCAAAGTGATCATGTAGCTTTGTCTATTTTTTTGTGGCTCATCAGGAAAAATTGAGGATGACATTTGATAAGAAGTATGCCTTATATCAGGCATGTTGATTAGGAAAAAAATAGGTTTATTATTGAGTGACTCCTTGGGGATCAAGGTGATGAACCTTTTCTGTGAACTCGAAACTATTTATGTGATTCATTCGTCAATATACTGTATAAAATGTTATACTATAAAAAAACAGTATCGGGGAATGAACATGCAAGAAGAGAAAACAAGTTTTAAAAAAGAGTTACTATCCTATCTTAAAATTATTGTCATTACAGCTATAGTTGTTTTAGGCTGTAAGCAATTTTTATTTGCACCGATTAAAGTGCAAGGGGCTTCTATGTACCCGACTTATCATGATAAGGATATTATTATTGTAAGTAAAATGAGTAAAATTGATCGCTTTGATCAAATTGTTTTTCAATCACCAACAGAAGATGAACTATATATTAAACGAGTAATTGGCCTACCAGGTGATACAGTTGAAATGAAGGACGATGTTTTGTATGTAAATGGTAAAGCCTATAAAGAAGATTATGTGAATCGTCAAACAGATGATCCTAATCAATTACGTATTACAGAAAATTTCACGTTAGAGCAATTATTAAAAGAGAAAAAAGTGCCTGAAGGTATGTATTTTGTACTTGGGGACAATCGACTAAAAAGTTACGATAGCCGCCACTATGGTTTAATTTCTGAGGATGCCATTTACGGTGAAGCGAAAGTAACACTTTATCCGTTTAGTAACTTCCATCTTGGCTCAAAATAATAAAGACTTTCAGTAAGAAAGAGGCTACGCATGAGTGGCCTCTTTTTTTGATTTTTTAGTTAGCGGATAATGCCGTACAAACTTTATAGTCGGGATAATGGACACAAACTGTTGAATTTTCAACAGTTTCTTTTATGGGGATTTGCTGTTTGCTCAGACTAGGGGAAATGATTGTTGGCTCATCGATTGTGAGCTCTTCTACTACTAGTTCTACGCCATAAAACAACATCAGAAAATAGCATACTAAACCTAATATACGCAAACAATCACCTCGCAATTTTCCGTTCTATTATTATGTATGGTCAAACTTTAAAAAATATAAGTAAAATCTAAAATTTCTCTCTTTTGCATGGACTTTTTTTACGGAATGATTGGCGTTTAATGAGGGAAAGTGCTATAGTGAAACGATTTTATGGATGACAAAGAAGAGAGAAGAATAACAATAAAAAATTGTTGTCATGTAAAATTCAATATGCTACTATAGCTAAAGTAAATATTTGAACTGTATAACCTCAATGATATGGATTGAGGGTCTCTACCAGGAACCATAAAATCCTGACTACAAAAATTTTGCTTCATTTTTGTAGTCAGGATTTTTTTGTCTTTATTCGGTAGGTGTTTAGACATCTAGAAAACCCTCTCTACAAAAATGAAGGTTAGAAGGGTGATTATTATGAATTGGAGAGTTTATATTCTTGCCGTTACTACCTTTACAGTAGGATTGGTGGAATTGATTGTTGGTGGTATATTACCAAAAATTGCAGAGGATTTAAATGTGTCCTTAGCAACAGCAGGACAATTAATTACTATTTTTGCTCTCGTCTATGCAATATCTGCGCCTGTCCTTTTATCATTAACGGCAAAAGTGGAAAGGAAGCGCCTTTATCTTATTTCTTTATTTATTTTTACTTTAGGAAATGTGATGACTTTTTTTAGTACGACATTCTTGACAGTTATGATTGCTAGAATTTTTACCGCGATGAGTACAGCGTTGGTCATTGTGTTATCCTTAACGATTACAACAAAAATTGTTGAGCCAAGACATCGTGCAAAAGCTCTAGGTCTTGTTTTCGTAGGTGTAAGTTCGGCACTTGTCATCGGTGTTCCAGTGGGGATATTTGTGACAGAGGCATTTGGTTGGCGAGCTGTGTTCTTAGGGATCGCTCTTCTTTCAGCTATATCCATGATTCTTAATGCGTTACTACTTGAAAAAATGCCAGTTGTAGAAGTTGTTCCATTAAAGGCACAAATTAAATCATTAGCAAATTTAAAAATCCTTAGTGCGCAATTAACAACAATGTTTATGCTAGCTGGTCATTATATGCTATATGCTTATTTAACACCATTTTTAGTAGAAGCATTTGATATGAACGCCTCTTGGATTAGTATTTGCTATTTGATCTTCGGGATCTCTTCTGTCAGTGGGAATGCTCTCGGTGGTTGGTTAAGTGATACAATTGGTACTGGAAAAGCAATTTTAATTGTTGTTTCAACATTTGTGCTTGTATTATTTAGTATCCCTTATACGATTGTCGCTTTACCACTCTTTTTAATCGTCACGGTTTTATGGGGTGCACTTAGCTGGGCACTTACACCTCCATTACAAAATTATTTAATACAAATTGATCCAAAAACATCGGATATTCAACAAAGCTTAAATACAGCTGCGTTACAAATCGGTATATCCATAGGTTCAGCTGTTGGTGGAGCTATGTTTACTGTTACTGGGTCTGTTATGCACTTAGCTAGCTTCGGTGCCATTTTAGCTTTGTGTGCTTTAGGCTGTGCTATTTTCTCTCTAAAAAGAGCACCAGTTTCACATGACACTGAGCTAGGGTTGAACTCCGCTCACAACAATTCATAGTTTAAAGTAGAAAAATTTTGGCTGAAATATCCAAAAATACTACTGTAAAAGAAGGACAATCTTATAGAGAGATAGAATGTAAGTTTAGAGGAGGTTGGTAAATACATGCAGATAGATTTAACAGAATTTAAAAGTTCAAATGTGAAAGTTGTCGCAACAATTGACCAGACGCTTTACCGCAATGTGGGTGCTATTATTTTATATGAAGAAGATTCCCACACTTTATCTGTACGAAAACTAAAACGAAAAATCGCTGATCAATATATACCAACAGACGAACTCGAAAACTTCATGTTTGACTCTCAAGCAGATGCTATAAAGTTCACGCATAAACTTACTAGAATGAGTGCACTTGATTATTTATTAGTAGCGAATAAAGAGAAACAAGTAAAATAATAAAGTAATTGCAAGACTGGTCTAATAGGGAGTCTATGCATGTGACAAAGGCATTTGGAATAGCCATATTCCAAATGTCTTTTTTTAGTGTTATAGCTAGCAAGAGTAGATTGAATTTACGTCATATTTTCACCTATCTGACAAATAATTAATTTCCCTATCGATTATTATCATACTGGAATAGGACAAGGAATAGATTGTTGTAGTTACAGTATTTTAGAGGCCAAGTAGATAGAGATTCTGATGATTGATGACTATTTTTAGGATGTATATTCAAGCGAATTTATACTCTCCCTAAGAGTTCAGAATAGGGTGGATACTGAGAGTTTCTTTAATTGGCAGGATCATCTAATCATTTCAAATGGAGGGGGAATCGAATGTCAGAATATCATCAACAATCGTCAGCTGAAGTTATGAAAACTTTGAACGTGACAGATCAAGGATTGAGTGATTATGACGTTCAAAAGAGACAAGAAGTATACGGCTATAATGTATTAGAGGAAGGTAAAAAAACAAGTACATTTGCCGTTTTCTTTGGACAGTTTAAAGATTTATTAGTCATAATTTTAATTATTGCTGCTTTCGTTTCATTTCTATTAGGGGAAGTAGAAAGCACGATTGTGATTATGATTGTCGTTATTTTAAATGCTATTCTAGGCACTGTACAACATGTCAAGGCAGAACAGTCTTTGGATAATTTAAAAGCCTTAACTTCTCCAATTGCAAAAGTCATGCGAAATAATCAGCTAATAGAGGTTTCTTCGGAAGATATAGTCGTAGGAGATCTTCTTTATTTGGAAGCTGGCGATTATATAAATGCGGATGGGAGATTATTAGAAAGTTATAATTTGCATATTAATGAAAGCTCACTAACAGGTGAATCAATTGCTGTCGCGAAAATTATAGACCCCATCAAAGAAAACAATGTAACTGTTGCTGACAAAAAGAATATGGTATACTCTGGAAGTTTTGTGACGAATGGTCGCGGTATCGTCATGGTTACGGCAATCGGTATGCAAACTGAAATCGGTAAAATTGCCAATTTACTAGATACGGCGAAAGAGAAGAAAACACCTTTACAAATAAGTTTGGATCAATTTGGCGAAAAATTAGCTTTAGGTATTACGCTAATCTGTTTAGCTATTTTCACAATTGACCTTATTCGAGGACGTGCATTAGTAGAATCGTTTATGTTCGCCGTTTCACTTGCTGTTGCAGCTATTCCAGAAGCATTAAGTTCGATTGTTACGATCGTACTAGCTTTTGGAACACAAAAAATGGCCAAGGAAAGTGCCATTATACGAAAGCTCTATGCCGTTGAAAGTCTTGGAAGTGTATCTGTCATCTGTTCAGATAAAACAGGAACATTAACTGAAAATAAAATGGTTGTGCAAGAAGTATATGTGGACGAAAAAATTATTCCATATGATCGTTTAAACACTAGAAATGCAGTTGAGAAAAATCTGATGGTAAAGGCAATATTATGTAATGATGCTGTAGAAAGGGACCGTAAAGAAATCGGTGACCCTACTGAAATTGCTCTTGTTAAATTAGGGAAGCAATATGACTTGGACGAATTACTGGTAAGAGATCATTATCCAAGAATGGCCGAAATCCCTTTTGATTCAGATAGAAAGCTTATGAGTACGGTAAATACTTTCAATCAGCAATCTATCATGATTACAAAAGGAGCATTAGATGTTCTTTTACCTAAAATTGTGAAAATCGAAACGTCAAATGGTATTTTTAATATTACAAAACAACAGCGTCAAAAAATCGAAGCAGTGAATCGCGATTTCTCTATGAATGGGTTAAGGGTGCTAGCAATTGCCTACAAAGAGGTAAAGGGAAATCAAGCAATTGATGTAAGAGCGGAAAAAGATTTAATCTTTGTTGGCTTAGTGGCCATGATGGATCCTCCAAGAAAAGAATCCAAAGATGCGGTTGAAAATTGTATAAAAGCGGGTATCAAACCGGTGATGATTACTGGTGACCATAAAATTACAGCAATGGCTATAGCTCATCAAATCGGTATTTTAAATGATCCCTCAGAAGCGATTGAAGGTCATGAAATTGCAGGATTAACGGATCAACAACTACAAGAAAAGGTGAAAGATTTCTCTGTTTATGCCCGAGTCACACCGGAGCAAAAAATTCGTATCGTTAAAGCATGGCAGGAAACCGGCAAGGTCGTTGCCATGACAGGAGATGGTGTGAATGATGGCCCTGCCTTAAAACAAGCCGATATTGGTGTGGCGATGGGCATCACCGGCACAGAGGTGGCAAAAGATGCCTCTTCTATGATCTTAACGGATGATAATTTTTCAACGATCGTTAAAGCTATTGCAAACGGCAGAAGCATCTATACGAACATTAAAAATGCTATTTTGTTCTTATTATCGGGGAATGCTGGTGCCATTTTTGTTGTTTTATATGCAACAATATTAGGCTTGCCAGTTCCTTTCGCACCTGTACATCTTTTGTTTATTAACTTACTAACCGATAGTCTGCCAGCGATTGCAATCGGTCTAGAGCCGAATAATAAAAAAACAATGAAGGACAAGCCCCGAAATATTCATACACCATTATTAAATAAAGCATTTACTACTCAAGTGGTGCTCGAAGGTTTACTAATTGCTATCTCTACAATTATTGCTTTTCAGATCGGATTGTCAACGGGAGATACGTTAACGGCGAGTACTATGGCATTTACAACATTATGCTTGTCACGATTAGTGCATGGCTTCAACTCCAGAGCTAAAGAATCCATCTTCGCCATTGGAATATTTTCGAATAAATATACTTGGCTTGCATTCTTAATCGGTTTATTAAGCTTACACGCAGTATTGTTTATTCCAATGCTGACAGGTGTGTTTGAAGTTGCTATCTTAAGCCCTGCGCAATTAGGTTTTATTTATAGTTTGTCTGTGTTGCCATTCCTAGTGAATCAGTGGTATAAGCTGTTGTTTGTGAGAAGAAGATAATATGTAAAAGAGCTCTCGTTGTGAAAACGAGAGCTCTTTTACATTAAGTTATAGCAGGGGCCAGTAACCACCCTTTATCTTTACTTAGCTCTATTAGTTTAGCACCGAGTATAGCATACCTCATATGAAGCTCTCCATATTTTGTAGTATGTTTCTTCTGAACAGATATTTCTAAAGCCTGGCTGACTGTAATAACAGAAGAAGCAATATTCATCGATAAGATGGCGCTAATTTCGGTATCATTAATAGCTGTTTTTCCTCGAATATCTCCCATTTTCAACTTTCCGTATTCGATTGCTGTAGGCGGGGCAAGTACGCCATTGTCCTTTAATAACGCTGTTAGCTGTTTATTTTCCTCTTTTAAACATTGAATAAATTCTACGGTGATAGCCTTCAAATTTTTATCAACAGCGTGTTTGAAAAATGCATGATTTGAAGCTATGTAGCCATTATTAACGCCGAGCTGTGTCCAAATCTTAAAAATCTCCTTAAAGCGTAATGATTCTAAATTTCCATTTATCAATTCCATAGTGACACTTCCTAACTCATCTTTTCGTTCATTTATTTGAGATTAGGATGTGCTAATAAATGAAATTCTAATCATATTTTACAATAAAAGGTTCTGGCAGGGGCGTCCGATGAGCTGCGTTGCTCGCTACAGGGTCTCATCTGTGCCTAATCTCCAGGAAGTCGCTCATAGTTGATAAAAACTGAAATTGTTCCGATAAAACAAGAAAATATTCCGATAAAAGCTAAAATTGTTCCGATAAAATGAGATTTTGTTCCGATAAATCTTAAAAGTATTCCTATAAAAATGAATTCACCACAATAACGTGAAGTTGATTTCCGTTCCGACTGAGTCTCTTCGCTGCAGGGTCCACCTGTGTAGCTAATCTCCAAACACTCCAATCAACAATTATTCCTTTCGTTTCTTATTTTTAAAGCTATGAATAGTTGTTTTTAATGCAGCAAAATTTCCGATAGCTGCGTACCCATAAAAAAAGCCCATAAATATTCCTGCAATAAGATCGTGTCTATGGCTAATGAAGATAGAAATAAGCAAGCCAATAGCCAGAGCGATTGTTGGAACATATTTAGGCTGAACATGCATAAATACCTTAATGAGCTGTGTAATAATTAACACAGCTGGAACGGCTATGACGGCATCCCAAAAATTTGTATGGATCACTGGAAATAATTCCATTTTCTACACCTCTTTTAAGTAGTAACAAAGCTTTGACTTTAAGTTATAGAATTTCCTGTTTACTTATTTTTATTCGATGAAGGTGTAGAGCCGTTAAGCGATATTGTTTAGCAATTAATAATAGGAGCCATAAGGATACACATATGGGTATTGATATGGATATGGGTTCATATAATTTGGCTGTTTAGGCTTGGGTTTATGTTTATGTTTACATTTACAATCAGATTCTTTTTGTTTTTCAGAAGCCGATTTTACACGATTGCAGTTTTTAGGCGGACCAATATATGTTGACGGTACAATTGGCGCAATGGTTTTCTTCCACTGTTTTTCATCTAAACAATAAGTATGAGCCATAATATTGGCAGGTGTAAATGTTAATATATCTGAACCTAAAATGACTTCAGGAGTTGGAGCATCAAAAATAGCTAGTAAATGCGTGTCATCCTCAGTAGCTACTTCATAATGCCACCAGCCTTGCGGTACATTTGCAACTTGACCAGGCTTTATAGGGTAATTCTCAATTTTTTTTGTAAAGGGATTAAGTATAGATACAATAGCAGCACCCGAAATACAATAAACAAGTTCGGCTGCATTTTGATGATAGTGAGGTTCTACTACATTGTCCTTACTTAGGAAAATATCAAGCAAGGACGTATTTTCTAATGTATTTAATTGTTCTACACCTAAGATATTAATATAATTCTGTTGATCTTTTTTAAACAGAGTACTGTCATTTACATCAAAAGTGAACTGTGTTGACGGAGAAGTATAATCAATATTTGAGCTAATAATTACATCCTTTCTCATTAATTTTCAATACTTGTCATCAGCACAGAATATGTACCAACGTTAGTTTAGGCTTACATGAACGCCCATTTTATTTTCATCAGAGAAGACTCCCATCCCTGAAGATGGAGAGATGAATGGGGATGTGGTTCCTTTTCAGTGGATATCCAAACACCTACTGAATGAAAATAAAGCCTTCGAACGCAATTACGCCAAGGCGAAATTGATTTGTCCTCTAAGGGTACATCATCCTCCTTAAAAATTAGTTTAAATTACCACTTCTAATTAAGAACATATGTGCGTATAATGGATATACAAACATTTGTTCTGTAATGAAAAACAGCTCTGTTATACTTACTTGTTTTTTGGGGAGGGAAGTAAAAATCTAACAGAGCTAGTGAAAAGGAGCAACTAAGATGAAAGAACAGTTAATAAAAGCAATGCAGCGTCAACAAGTGGTTCGCATGATGTATGTAGCCAAGTCGGGTGCCATTACGAAAAGGCGTGTGAAAATCATGAAGATTGTTGGTGATTCCTTTATAGCATTTTGCTTTACGAGGCAGGCAAAGCGTACATTTATTATTAACAATGTTCTAGCAATACTCCCGGTTACACATCGGAAGCGTGAGGTGATTTGAATTACGACAATCTGCCACACAAGGACATTTTTTGTATTGACATGAAATGCTTTTACGCAAGCTGTATTGCCATGCTAGAAGGTCTAGATGTCTTGAAAGATGCTATTGCAGTTATTGGGAATTTTGAGCAACCAGGTAGTATCGTACTCGCAGCCTCACCAGTGATGAAGGAAAAATTTAAAATCAAAACGGGAAATCGTCGTTATGAGATACCTAAGCATCCAGATATTAAGCTTTTTGAGCCTAAAATGTCATTTTTTCTCGACATGTCAATGGCAATCACTCGCCTTATAGCTGAGTATGTACCTGCTGAGGCGATTCATGTCTATAGTGTCGATGAAAGCTTTGTGGATTTAACTGGTACAGAATGCCTTTGGGGTTCGCCTGAGCAAACGGCCAAAACGATTCAACAGGCGATTTACGAGCAATTTCGCATTCCCTGTGCAATCGGTATGGGACCCAACATGCTAATAGCAAAATTAGCGTTAGATTTAGATGCGAAAAAATCTGGCTTTGCTAAATGGACATATGAAGATATTCCTAAAAAACTTTGGCCGGTACGACCTCTGTCCGAAATGTGGGGCATTGGCAAACAGATGGAAGCAAACTTGAAAGCAATGGGGATACAAACAGTCGGTGGGTTGGCTAATGCGGATTTAGAGGAATTAGAAAAGCGCTTTGGTATTATGGGCAATCAATTATATTACCATGCATGGGGGATTGATCTTTCCACATTAGGAGAGCCTTTAGTGAAGAATTCAGCGTTAAGTTTTGGTAAAGGACAAATGTTAATGAGAGATTATCACACGCGAAAAGAAATTGCCGTCGTCCTACTTGAAATGTGTGAGGACGTTATGAGACGAACAAGGGAAGCGGGGGATGTTGGGCGTACAATCAGCTTAGGCCTTTCCTATAGTCGAAATGCTATGACAAAAGGATTTCATCGCTCTAGAACGATGGAAGTCCCAACAAATGAAACCCTTGTTATGTATAAAGTCTGTCTTGAGTTACTGGATGAGCACTTTGCTGGTGAGCCAGCACGTCAATTGTCAGTGAGAGTAACGAACTTGGAGCCAGAGTGCAGTATCCAATTGGATTTATTCGATGAGCGCAAGGAGCAACGTCAGGTAATTGGTCATGTGATGGATGCCATCCGCAGAAAATATGGCGCTGTGGCATTATTAAGGGCAGTATCTTATACGCAAGCTGGTACAGCCATTACACGCACTCGCTTGGTAGGCGGGCACTTAGCGTAAGGGGGAATGAGAGAAGAAGAGATAGGAGAACGATTAAGAATTCGAGGAGTGTTTAGATGATACGTGACCGTGGATCAATGAAATGGACGGCGATGATGCTTCCTGAGCATCTTGGCCTCATTAAAGAGTGGAAGCAAGAGCAATTTTACGATAAAAAGCGAGAATTAACTGAGTGGGAGTTAGAAGAAATAGAACAGACCATACAACGTGCTTTTAAAATGCAAAAACCGATTACATTAACGCAATGGACCAACCATAATTTGCACGACGAGACAGGGCTAGTTACAGGAACTGATACATTCAAAAAGGAATTGCTACTAGAGACGGATGTAGCTATCAAGCGTATTGCATTTGATAAAATCAAAGACGCAAAGATGGTGGACGTTGATGATTAATGGTGAGGATCGCAGTATTTTGTATGAGTTTATAAAATTAGATATGGCAATCAGGTCATTACAACAAGACTATTCGTCGCTTGAAAAGTTAAAAATGTCCAAAATCTACATCCAGATTGTAGAAGGTTTATTAAAAGATATAAGAAATGATTTCTACAACAAAAAACGAGCCTTAGTTAAGAAAAATATTGCCGTTGTAAAATGGGTTAAAATTGATGACTATTTCAGCGATGTAATCATCAAAACAGCCGGCGAGGATGAAGTGCTACGTTATGCTAATCAAGCACTAAAAGCACAGGTAGAGGAGCTCATTCATAGCCGTTTAAACAAGTGTGTAGAGATAGTTTGAATCGCAGAAAACGACCCTATGGGAATAGGGAATATACAAAACTGGTCTGATGTCCAAACTAAATACGCACCATTTTTAAAACCTTCTTATCACATTTACTGATACAGTTAAAGTTGACGAACCAAAGAAAAAAGTTATAATCCAAAATTACGTTTAATAAAGGGTTTTTAATCAACTGTATTGAAAAATATATATACCATAATCTGGAGGGGTAAAATGATTTTTGAAATGACTACTCAAGTACGAGTATCTAATATCGAAGAAGGGCATAAATGGTATGAAACACTGTTAAACAAAAAACCTGATTTCATACCACATGATGGTTTTGTAGAGTGGGAACTCATACCTGGTTGTTGGTTACAAGTAGCAGAGGGTAATCTTATTGAAGGAAATGGTCCTTTACGTTTAGGGGTTACAAATATCGAAGCGGAAAAATAAAAGAACTTAACATTGATAACTTTGAAATTTACTCAAGACCAGAAGTTTCAGCTAAATGGGGAACATACATTTACTGACCCTTGGGGAAATCGTCTTGGTTTTTTTGAATACTTAGATAAGACTGAAGAACAAGCACGGATAAAAGCTATTATGAGAAAAGAGGAAGTTTAAGTATTGTATTAACGGGGGCTTTACGTCAAGACGGTTTCTTTAGATTTGGCATTTACCAGGGATTTGCGATATTTTTCAACAACTTTTTAAGACTAAAAAGAAGAAGGATATATATTGTAGAATTTACTAGAAATGGAACTAATAGAATCCACTCAAAGAATAGAGGTTGCAAATAAAAAAGCAACCTCTATTGCGGAATAGTAGAAAACTCTAGAAAAAACTAAAAAAGACTCAATTTCAAACTAGAATCTAATGGAGTGTTGTTCAAGAAGTTATTAGGCATAGACGATACTGAGGAGGACGATGATGAGTAAATTCAATATTTTGGTAAAATACATACCTATAATCCAGACGGCGAGCATTGGTGAATGGATTATTGATAAAGAAAACGATGGAACGCCAGAACATCCGATACATATGCCTTTTGTGGGCTATTCCGAAATGGTGCATAACTTCATCAACGATGTTTACACCTTTGAAGAAAGTAATAAAAATATGGAGCTTACCCGCTATGGAGATATTCTCAAAGATAACGACCTTGAGTGGGATACGGATTCTATGAAGAATGCGGACGTTTCAAATTTGAATGCACAATGTGTGCTTGCGCTTATTATGGGTGCTGTTAGAGCTGAGCGCTTTTGCGAAGGTGCATTATTAGATTTCTTTAAGAGTGGCTGCATATTGAAGTGGCTTGAAAGATTAAACAGTATTGAGTAAAGAAGGATTGACTTTGGATATAAACAAAATGAAAGTTCTATTGTATGATGAATTGCGTGCTTCTTATAGGAACTTCCTACATAGCCATTGTTGGAGTTAGTATAAAAATTGATAATAAACGAATTCCTATTATTGGAATTCGTTTATTAGTTTGTGGAACATATTGAACTTATGGGGTTAGTAAAAGGTATAGCTGCAGATGACGGTGGGGGACAGCAATGTTCCCAATAAGTTTAAACATCTTGTGGTGTGGAAGCAAGAAGAGCTACTATGAGAATTTACCAAATAGAGGAACACTTTATTTATTGAATATAAATATTATGTAAACTATGCGAAGGAACTTAAAGATTTGATATGAAGTGGAATAATTCAATTAGAACATCCAAAAGAGTATGTAATCCTTACACATGTCATTGACATTTTCTTCTTTAAATAGCTGATTATCAAAACAGTATATCCGCAATGACAATCATATGTGTAGGTTCAAATTCCTTATATCCTGATGCCCGTCAGTAAGGGGCAAACAGAAAAAAATCACTCATGTCATGACGAGTGATTTTTGAAAATCTATTAGAAGTTTAGGTTCATAACAATTTGCTCGCCAATAGGTCCCATTCTTCTTTCCCCGTTATCGACAAAGCCAACTTTTAAATATAAATTTTGAGCGGGAATATTTTTATGGTTCACCACTAAAACCACTTCATTACATTCTTTAAATACTCTCTTAATAAATTCAGATAATGCCAGCATCCCTTTTTTGGCATACCCATTTCCTTGCTGTTTATGATCAATAGATAATGCCGTTAGCAGCATAGCATTTGGATTGTTAGAATACTCTTTTACTCTTTCTGTTGCGTGCAGGACAAAAAATCCTACAGGTACATTATCGCTCAAAATAACAATTGGATACTGTCCAACCATTTCAATCGAAATCTCTTTTGGAAGGGCGGTAAATTGACATTGTTCTTCCGGAAGTTCAAAGTCATTCAAAACATCCACAAAGTCTTCTGAGAAATGTACTAATTCAATGGCGTTAGTTTTTTGCATAAAAAATTGCCTCCTTTGTAATTATTTTAACAATAGAACAAATGTTCGTCAAGATACATAAAATGAATCCTAACCAAATTCGTATAAAGGCAATGCAGATCTTCACATAGTACCGCTAACTAAACAAGCTTCCAAAAAATAATATAAAGGATATGATGCTAGCTAGAAGCAATGTGAGAACGATTGAGATAAAGCTTCTAATCATAGACGTTATATTGTTAACATCTTTCATTCCAATGAGTGTTAAGAAAAAACATAGGATTGTTAATAGTAAAACAACACTCAATGGATGGAAATGAAGATAGGAGACAAAAAGGTTTATAAAAGTGGCAGAAAAACTTGCTATGAAGAATAAAAAAATGCAGCATAAAGACATGAAGAATGACCACAAATTTAAATTGATTCCCATATATATCCTCCTTTTTTACTTAAACGAACTTAAATGAATCTTTGTTCCTGAAGTTCTTTCCATTCAAAAATGATCAATAAAAAAGACGCATGATAAAAAATGGCTAAAATACTACTATCAAAACAGGATGTGATAGAGCAATGAAGCGGAAAGGAACCTTAGAAGAAACTGGCTCACGAGTTAATAGAGCACCATTCAATACCTTTACACATATTTGATATTGCTTAACAGGAAAAGGAGATATAATGTAGAATATACTAATATTTCAATAAGTAGGGGGATGCAAATGGTTGTCCTTAAATATGAGATAGATGGAAAAGAGCTAATGATGTTAAAAGAAGTATACCAATCAGTAGGATGGATGAAACATGACGAACCTATCATAAAAAAAGTATTCAATGAGAGTACACACCAAGTTTTCGCAGTAGAAGATAACAAAATAATAGGTTTTGCAAGAGCTCTTTCAGATGGAGTATTTAATGCTGCTATCTACGATGTTGTAGTGCATAAAGATTATCAAGGAAGAGGAATTGCGAGAATTCTTTTAGAGGACATCATGAAACAATTAGAGGACGTTTCTTGTATTCAATTAATTGCAACAACAGGAAATGAACCTTTTTATGAAAAGATGGGCTTTAATAAATTAAAAACGGGTATGGCAATATACAAAGATCCACAACTAACTGAGGAGTACTTGGAAAGTAATAATCATTAGAAAAACATAAGGAGAAGAATGTATGAAAAACTTTAATGACTTATATGATTTGGTTGAGCTGGACGAGTTTGAGGAAGTAAAAGATATTTTAAACGAGAATGCTAGCTTAGCTTTAAGTAAAGATGAATATGGTTTTACTTTACTGCATGCTGCTGTAAGTACCGAAAATACAGAACTTGTTAAATATGTAATTAACCTAGGTGTCGATGTGAATTCGAAAAATGATGATGGGATTTCTCCTTTACATATCGTACTTTACCCCGAAGTAGTTGAATGTCTATTAGATCATGGGGCATTAATAGATATTACCGCAAATAATGGAGATACTCCTTTGCATACACAAGTTTCAGACGGTGAGGAACGCATCGATAATATTCAACTACTTCTAAAAAGAGGCGCAAATCGAGAAATCAAGAATACTTTTGGAAAAATTGCTTTAGATATTGCTAAAAGCAGGGAAGAAACACTCATTATTAAAGAGTTATTAAAAAATGAATAGAGGTTAGTGCTAGACGAGGGGGATAACAATGGAGCACCTGCATTATGAGTTTTCGGACAAGTATAAGAGGTACGAAGCGACTCTTGATGGTATGAAAGTCAATATACCTGAGCATTTAATGAACGATGAAAGTATGCGGTTTGCTGAGGATGTCAGAAATCAATATACCACTAAATTAGAAGAGTTGGCTAGGTTTTGTGTGGAATCAGAGACATTTGAATATGTTTATCCAGAGGCAACGATAGAGGATGTAATGAAGAGGCTACATTTACCTATTTTAAAGGTGGATGAAGTGGGCGGACGCTTTACCTACACGCAGCATGAGCTTGATGAGGATCATTTAATTGATATTGAATTTGTGGGTGTAATGGAAAGCTTTTTTTCTGTAGAGGTGGATGGCTAAAATATATTAAAAACTAGTAGGCTTAAGCTCGTAGTCAACTAATGCATTAACACTAAATCCTTTCATTTAGAAACCTTCAATAGAGGTACATGAATGGGAATTATTGTACAAAAGAAACATTAGAGCGAAGGTTAAAAGGTGTGGCGTATGAGTTGCCACAGCATCCAAAAACGATACGCGAACAACCTTGCCTATGTGCCAACAGTGCAAAAAAATGGCGATGCTTATATCAATATTTTATAGTGATTGTGTCAGCATATATGCAAAATAGCCAGCTATCCGAAAAAATTTCAGATAGCTGGCCATTCGTTGTGCGTATCATAAAGGTACGCTCTTTTTAATGTTAAATTGTTTCCCATAGCTTTTGGCGGTTCACCAATAGCTCAAGTAGCTCTGTCAAACTCGGAGCTAAATCTTTTCGCATATTTGAGATATTTTGGAATAAGGGTACCGCTGCACGCATTTGATATTCACTGTAAACATAGTAGCTAATAAAAGCACATTCTTCATAGCCGCGTGGTTCATTCTCCTCCCATTCCTCCTCATCTTCCTCTTCAACGACTGACCAAAGCCATTTTTCCTGTAGCAATTCATCCATATGCTGCACAGGGCTAGATGTCAGCTCCTCCCAAGTAAAAGCAGAAGCAACTGCAATATATAGCTGTATTTCTTCCTTCTTTACACTTTCTACAGATCGATTCGGCAATGTGTGTAAAAGCTGTTGAATAACCCATGGTGTAACCTGCCATAGCGTGCCTTGATGTTCAATTAATTGTGCAAGCTTATCATATTGCTCCATCTTTATAAATTCTGGAATTTTTGTACCTCTTCCGTATGCAGTTGTTAAACGATGCCAAGGTATCGTTAACATTTCTTGATAGGCAATTTGCATGAAAATACTCCTTATATAAGTTCTTTTATAATCGTCTCAAAGCGCGTGCGATATGGTTCTGGAATACGCATAAATGCTGAGCTTGTAAAGTCATTCAAATGGATGATGCCAAAGCATGTATATAAAAGCTGCGCTACAGCCATATCTTTATATTCCTCAAATTCTTCGTTTTGTTCGAGAGGAATATATGGACAAAGCTCTATAAGTGGTGTCGTCATAAATTTTTCGAGCCATTGTAAGTTATCATCTGTGCTCATAGCTTGTTCAAAGAATGCATCATACGGAACTTCTTGTACAGATTGTATCGTACATACAAAGACGGGCAATGTTTCCGGTGTTAGCCCAAATGTTTCAACATAGGCTTTCGCAAAGTATTCAGGCATTAGTGAATGGTCACCATCGCATTCATACATATAGTCGATAACGAGCTTGCTATAGGTTTTATCGTATAAACCAAGACCAAAAACGGCGAATGTACTCGGCATCGCAGCCTGTTCCTCATCGACATCTTGATAAAAATGATATTGTGCCATCGCCTTATAGCTGTACTCGGCTAGTGCGGCATGTAGGCTAGGGTAGCTGACAGCTTTAGCGAAGAAGTGATGTGATGATGTCACAGGTAAATGCTCGATTGGTAGCACTAAGTTACTCTTACCTTCATAATGAATGCTATAGCTTTTAGGGAAATCTTCTTCTAATAAAGCATTCAAGTAGGCTAATGCTTGGCGATAAGCCTCTTCGCTTTCCTCTTTAATTTGAATCGTAATCTTTGCCAGCACATCATTTGCTTGGCAAAAAATTAGGTCGGATTCCATTTGTTGTTTATGTACTGGCAAAGTACCAGAGCCAATTGTGATTAATGAGTTGTAAGTTTCTGTATCTAATTCTTTAATGGTTGCTAACAATTCTTTAACTGTTAAATATTCAAAACTTGCACCATACTTTCTTAGATTTATTGCATAGTAGCTTAACAATGGTAGGTAAGCTAATGATTGGTGCTTGTTAGTGAAATTAGAAAGGCAGTAGCGCTGTGTCTCAAAGCCAAGCTCTTGACGAAATGCATCTAACAATGCGAGCTGTTGATAGTGGCAAAGTATTTCATGCAGCGTGATGTCGTTTAGTGAAAAAGAAGGGGTGATGATTTTAGAAGTATAGTCGTCTGTTTCAATTTTATATTGTTTAGAAAGTAGCTCTTGCTCAAGTTGTAGCCATAATGTTTCATTTTTGGTGAATTGTTCAACTTTCATGGTATTGCCTCCCTCTGTAAATGTAAATATATTAATGCCTGATGTAACATCACGATTAAAGCCACTGAAAATCAATACATACAAATAGTCAATAGCACTGCAAAACAGTCCATGCCTTATCGAATTTTTTATTTTTGCAGTCTTCCTTGCGAATCCAGAAGTATAGTTTGCCGCTATCGCCCCACATATAGCCGAGGTCATCTTCCGAATCAAGCTGTAATAGGAGATGCCAATCCTTTACGTGTGGTTCAAGCTCCCTGCGTAACGGGTGATTGTAGGCTGTTGAATCCCCACAATATAAACCATTTGTGACAAGCTGGCATTGTAAATACATATCCCCTTGAATCGTATCAGGATGACCATCTATGCGATGTGTCGTTTGTTCCATTGACTCCTCATCGACCCAATCATATAAAAAATCATTGTAGGCATCCTGTTGTTCCTCTGTTAAAATGTCTTCTAAATTTTCAGCATAGGGAGACGCCCATGAGGGTAGTGTCCATTCATTTCTAAAGTGTAACGCCGCGCTATCGATATGCTCATCTAATGCTGCCGGTTGCTGCATTCGTTGTAAACGGTCAGGCGCTTGTGTGAAATGGAAAACGTGAAAGCCATCGCCATCATTTGGATCATAGCCCCAAGGCTGTCCAGCAGCATCATAGAAAAAGGATAACAGCCCCTCATCTGGTAATAAATTATCTGAATCATAGGGCTTTACTTCCATTAAATTGAGCTGACATAGAAAGTATAACGGTTGATTATTATTTGTATAGGGCCATACAAAATCTGTCGGTACATCGGGAGCACCGCCAATTTTAGAATGTCCGATTTGAATGGCGTCATCTGCTGTTGGTATTGTCGTAACACGAATTGAATTTTTTGCGAACTGCAAAATTTGCTCTGCCACCTCTCCAAGCTCGAAAGCATGCAATGCAGCACGTAACTTTTCCATGTGTATTCCCCCTCATTTTTGTCTAATTTCAATATAGCACATACGTTCTTGTTTTGTAAAAATGCATTTTAAATTATGAGAATATTGTTGAATCAATAGTTAAAGAATAAAGGTGGCGTATTTTGAGTATATAAAGATGATTTATGTCAACTTGAGATGGAAGGGTGAAATGAAAATAACAAATATTTAATAGCTAATAGATTGGAAGCGATGGAACGTTGATGATAAACCAATCATTCAAATATTACAATTCCTACCTTTATATGATATAAATAACATATCGTGCATTCAGTTTAATGGAGGTTTTTATTTGAAAAGAATTGTAACTATTTTAGGGATATTAATTGTTGTTTTAATACTATTTTTAATAATTAGACACCAGCAACTTGAATTTCCTACAAATGAGATAAAATCTTCAGATGCAATGGATATACTTGAAAAATCTAATAAAAAACTTGAAATAGTTGGAGAAACAGAGGAATATGATTGGTATCTTACTTTGTTCGAACAAGGTGAAGGACAAAAAAGATTTATAGAAGAAATAGAGAAACAAGGATGGATATTCGATTCTCAAGAAGGGGCAGGGTTAATATTTAAAAGAGATCATGAAACATTAATAACAAAATGCGGTGTTTGGAATAATAAATATCTCGTATGTAGCGCGCCTTCAAGAAAATAAATGCCTTGCTTTATCAAATTACCTTTGAAATAGTTTATTTACATAGGTAAACCTAAATTTGCTATATAACAAGTAGTAGATTCAAATAAAGATTTAACGTAACTGAAGAAAGTCGCAGCGTATTGTTGCAGAAAAGAAATAATCATTGGATGTATATGTAAGTGATCAGAATAAATATTGATAAGAGGAGCGTAAAGATTAAGTGCAAGTAAAACAATACAATCATAAACTTATTCAAAAGGCTTTAAGAAGATACAAGTATAACGATGATATTAACCAAGACGAAACAAATGAGGATTTTTTTTATAGGTATTCTTTTTTTACAAAAGGTAAAAAAAATAAAAAAAATCTCAATAATCTCTATATTGCGTTAAATGGCACACCAAATTGTAAACATATTGCTGCTAAAAATCTTCTTTTTCTAGGTAATGATAAATGCTGGAAATTCTTTGAACGTACTGCACAATTCTTCGCTTACGGATATACAGGTGGTGGTAGTTTTCCTTTTATTGATCCAATTGCACCATTATTAAATTATGCTCTATATGTGGAAAGAATAGATTTAATAGAACTACTATTAACAAAAGCCGTTGCTGATTTAGAAAGAGATGAGTATAAGAATAACAAGGAATACATTAAGCAAAAGGTATACCCAAGTACGTATTTGACACACTTCTTAATTGAGAAATTAGGGATACCGAATCCTGTAAAAGATAAGGTCATGCAATACGGTGATGGATTAGGTATTTATGAGCGAATTGTAGCTGAGTGGGATCATCAATTCAATGAAATTGAGGAAGAGTATTGGAATAGCTTGTGTGAGTATCATTTAAATGGAATCGGTGTTACGGGAACCAAACGGAAAGATGAAGAGTTTCTATTTTTTGGTCTTGTACCTATGGAACTAATTAATCTATTTAAAGTGAGACAAAAGCTAGGATTAGATGTCCCCGTAATTAAACATGAGTTGTTTTCAACGCCTATGGCTGCCTATCCCACGATTCCTACTGGTTATAATTCAGACCTAGACGTAAAGTTTCAACTTGTTGAGAGAACAATGAAAGAAGCAAAGATCTATACATTTGAAGAAATAGCGGAGCAATTAAAAAAAGAACATGGAGGAAATGCTGATCTTTTTTACTAAACTTCTCAACAAATAAAAATTGAAGAAAAAGATTTAAAAGGTGGTTTAAGATGGATGGCTGAAAGAATTGGACGAATAAGCGATTGGTTTTGGGAAATAGTCAATGAGTCAGATCAGGATGAGAACAAGCTCCGAGAAATACTAACAGGAATGGATAAAAATGATATATAGGTTTCAAGATTTTTTTGTTGAGGCTGCAGTTGAATTAAGATACGAGCCGTTCACAAACTTTACTGAGCGTTCGGAAGACGGCATTGAGGATATTAGCAATTGGGTTGTGAGTCAAGGTAAAGCCTACTATGCTGAAATTCTAAAACACTCTGAAAGAATCCCTTATTCCGTAGAAGATAGGACAAATGAAAGTATTGCCCATGTTGCAGATGAGGTATATTTTGATAAGTATGGTGAAACTACAGGTATTTATTAGATGGTGGCTTTGCAAACAAAATAGTAGCATTTGGTGGATATATTTGTAATAATTACCTTGTCAAAGAGTAGTGTAAAATTCCTTGAAATTGGATTTTTATTACTACTCTTTTGTTTCTAGTTCGACTTTAAATACTAATGGTACTTAAGATTTTGTTAGAGATGTAATTGTGCGATACGTTTCCGATAAGTGCATAAGCGAAATGGAAGGATAAAACGGTATTTATTCGTTGGAACTTAGGACTACAGCTATCGAGCATGGAAAAAAGGAAAAAGCATGGGCTTGTACCATGTAATGCGAAAAATATACGAGGGGGATTATAATGGTAGATTTAAAAATCCTTAAAGAACGAAAAGAGTGTATGATTTTTCAAGCGAGTGAAAATGATAGCCGTAATGGATGGATCGGAGGAAATGCACCAGCTTATTTTGATGAATCGGAAGCCATAGTAAATAGAGAAACTGAGTTGCATTTTTATTTGTCTATAGTTAATCCTTTTGAGAAAAACGAAATGATTTCCATTTTTGCTCCTAAAAATTTTGAAGAACGTATTTCTAAAAATAAGTATCCAAATTGTTCATTAGTAACAATTAAACACCCTAGAACAGAAGAAAGTAAATTTGATACTTTTACCAACCCTGATTTAGTAAAGCATTTTATTTCGGAAGCTAATATTGTAAGCGATAAAAATGCATTGAAAGAAAGTTTTCTTATCAAATTTTTGGGAACTCCAAAGCAAATTCAGGAAGAAGACTATTATTATAAGGAATTGCATGATGATGGGTTTAGTTTTATATTCCAGGTCGATGAGGAAGGGTATCCAGACACTCTGATAAAGCCAAGAAAAAGTTATCCCTTTGCGTTCGGTGCTATATATTTATATGCACAGATTTTAGAAGATTCGATTGAGAATCCCATAAAAAGTTATTGGCAATATTCTTAATGTGAAGAGATGAAGAATACATTCACACGAACTACTTTTACATATGTTTTTTTAAGTCGCTAGAAGTTTTGAGATATGAAAATGTTCGCAGATTATTAATAGCTTCGGAGTAAAAGTGTTGGAATATATCCAAATTGGACTTACTGGTGGAAATCCGACTCTACATACATAGGTAAGAATAGAAACTAGATCAGTAAACTATGGATATTAATATTCATATAATCCACAAAAGCTAGGGGAAGGTAGCGATGAAAAATGGAAAAGAGTTCATATAGATGGAAAGGAGGATATTAATTGTCCAGGTTAGAATACGGCAAAGAATTTTTAAAACTACTTGATGAATTAGAAGTGACTTCACCAAGCGAAGTTCTCCCACTAATAAAAAAAATTAATAGAGAAACATGTGTGGAGATGGGAGTAGAGACAATTACCTTCTTTTCCAATACGTTCGTTGTTGAAAAATTAATAGAAATAGCATACAAATATGAGTCCGATGAAAAAATTTTAGTTTGGTTTTTAAGGTCGATAACGAGAATTTCTCAAAGATATAATGTTAATACCCAAGAGATCTACGATTTTTTATTTAAACATTTCGAGTCTAGTAGTAATGAGATAAAGTTCGTAGTCGCATCACGAATAATATCCATGCCTCAATTTGATAAATATGAAGGAAAATGGGATTATATTATTTCGACTGCAAAGATTCCACCGAAAAGATATTCCATGGACAATTTTTTATTTGAAATTGAAAAGAAAATTAGTGAAATTCCTATTGAGAAAATAGAAATCATTACTAACATTTTGGGAAAATATATTAATTATTCAAAACTGGATATAACTACACATAATCGTTATGTTGATGTAATAGAGAAGTTGAAAATAATAAAAAACTTGTAAAAAGGCTACAGAGGGTATCAGTTTAGCAGATGAAATTAGCAGTATCACGATGAAAGTGACTTAGTGAGTTTTAACAATAACTAAAAGAATTGTTTGCTACATGCTAGGGGGAGCGGCGAATTCTCGTCAGATGTCAGCGTTATACACAAATGTAAACAGTAAAATGTTAGGAGGAAACGATGTCTTTTGAAAAATTAAAATCCACTCTACCAGTATCTAATTTAGCAATTTCTTCAGATAACTCTTCAAAATGGAGTGAAGTTGAAAATAATTTAGGTGTAGTATTACCTTCAGATTACAAAGAGTTGATCGCTTTATATGGTTCAGGTATTATTGGAAACTTTATAATGATATACTCTCCATTTACAGAAAATGAAAATATGAATTTTTTTATTCAACAAAATTTGAATAAAGATACATATCTAACTTTAAAGGAGAGTTTCCCTGTGGACTTTCCATATGAAGTATTCTCAACAAATGGAGGAATACTGCCTTGGGGACGAACTGAAAATGGAGATACATTAAATTGGGTTGTGGATACTAATCAAGGTGACTGGGCTATTTTGGTAGATGGTGGATCAGGTGATTATTTTGAATATAAAGGTTCTATGACTGGATTTCTCTATGATGTATTAAGTGGGAGTATTGTTTGCCCTATATTTCCAAATGATTTTCCTGATAAAGATAGCAAAATTACCTTTGTTGGTTTAAAGGATTAATGTTTATATGGTTGTTTGGCGATATTCTTCTGCTATCTGATTGAGCTGGTAGGAATGGCTGCCTATCCCACGATGCCTACTGGTTATAATTCCGACCTAGACGTAAAGTTTCAACTTAAAGATGCAAAGATAAATACATTTGAAGAAATAGCGGGGCGATTAAAAAATGAGCATGGGGAGAATGCTGATCTTTTTTACTAAACTGCTTAACAAATATTCAGAGAAACAATTAGTGGTAAAAAAACATGGTCTTAATCCTTGTAATGCTTAGAAAGGGAGAAGAAGCCAGTTAGTGAAAATATGGTTTCGAAAAAATAGATGGAAAATTCGAATGATTTATTAAGTAATAGGTCAAAAGCGCTTGTTTTTATGGGAAGAAAATTCAATGACGGTGATACTAGCTGGATTGGAGGGAATGCCCCAGCGTACTTTGATGATAAGAAAGATTTTCAATGTAAATACGGGTCTAAATATTACTTTTACTTATCATTAGTAAATCCACTAAATCCAACTATGATGTTTACAATTTTTTTTCATAGAGATTATGATGAATACTTAGAAAATAACAAGTATCCTAATTGTGCAATTCTACTAGTTGAGCACCCTGTATCTAATGAAAGTAGCACAGATGTGTTCACTAATCCAGATATGAAGAAGTATGCAATTGGTAATTGTGGAGTAATAAATAACGATACAAGTGAAAATCAAATTTTTTTGGTAAAATTCGGAGGAACTCCTGAACACATCCAAAATAAAAACTATTATACTAAAGAGTTAGTAGCTGATTCGTTTGAGTTTTTATTTCAAATTGATGAACAAGGGTATCCAGAAGAAGATGATTTTATCCAAGGGAACTATCCATTTTCATATGGTGTCCTATACATATATGCACAGATAAAGAATGAAAATGTTACAGATCCTGTTGTTGGATATTGGCAGTTCTCTTAAATGCTTTAGACATTAAGATGGCAGAGAAATACTAAAAAATGCTCAAAAACATATGAAGAAGATGTTCAAGTCAGGGGATAAGCTGGGCGGCTCAAAAAGGGCATCCAATTCAAAGGTGCTGGTGAAAAAATAAATCTTTCCCTATGTACTTGGTCAGGAACACTCGGAAACGAAATAACCCCTATGTATATTCTTCAAAGAAGTGAAGACAAAGTAGAAAATATACAACCAATTATTAATTACAGCTTCTTTTGAATTATAAATTAATTTTGGCAGGATAGGGCAAGAGCAGCAATTAATCTCGAACTGGATTTAATTGCTGCTTTTTCTTTAAATGAATTAGGTCAATGGAGGAAGTTCAATATGAATACAGAAAATGGTAGGATATATTGTAATATTCATGGCTATTGTGGCAGTATCTCAGAATGGATAAAAAAATCTATTGAGCTGTTTTCTAACAATGGATTTCCTCTTAAAAGTGTTAGTTATGACGTGAACTATCAGAAGTTAGAGAGGAAGAGTCTTGAGAAGTTTCAAAGTGAATTCAATGAGATGTATGAAGGAGATGTGGAAAGTTTATTTTCGTTTACGATATTTAAGGGTAAAAGTCTGAAAGTTCCAAGCTCCTGGGAATATGGGATAAGGTTTGATCAACCCAGTAGAGAGTTACAGATTTTCTTTAATACCAGTTTAGAAATTAATCATACACAAATTCTTGTAAATTTATTAAAAGCTTGCTTAGATGATAAAATAGTCAATTTTGGATATTTTTCATATGAAACAATCTGGGGAAAAGGTGAGAGTCTAGACTTATATATGGAAGATAATCATACTTGGTGGCTTGCATTAAATCCTAGAAACAGAGATATACTTTACAATTCTTCTCCTAAACTAAGACACATATATCCAGTCAACATCATAAACCGTGAATTTTTAGAGTATGAAGATGCTACTTTTTCATTTAAAAATTGGATACAAGCTCCTGGAAATGGTATTTTGGAAGAAATAGGACTAGGAAATTGGTTGTGGATAGTTCCGGAAGAACGCCTACATGAAATAGGGAAGTTTTTCTATGAAAAAAAGCTTCTAATTGGAGTAAAAGGAGAGAATTTTGGGTTAGTTTGATCAAAATTAGCTCATGCAAGGATACAGAGTTTTTTGTCAAAACGACAGATACAGCACAAGAAAGAAGAAAGATAAATAGATGTTAATGATAAAAGTAATCTCATTCAAACTGGCTCTCGATAGATTCCGATGAATAAGGTTACTTTTTAAAAAGGGGAAGTGAAATTATAGATATACAGGAAGCAATTGAAATAATTTATATTGGGTTAGTTAGTGAAAATTCAGTACCAGTAAAGTTCAGAATGAATAGGGAGTTAGATTCTGATTTATTAAATCAAGTGAGCGAGGCACTGGATGTTTTAACACACTATTATAAAGATAAAGAGACAGTTCCCAAAAAGTTAGCATTGGCTATGGTTGACATCTATGGTGCATTTTCATTTCAAGCGGGATATTTTGAAGATGAGATTTTAGAAGAATTAGAGGGAATCGGAATTGAGTTACAGGAAAAGGCAATGGAACTTTTTTCTGAATGATTTATTCTGTGCTATTTCATAAGGGCAATGTTATTAAAAGCATCAAATGAGCCGCAACTTGAATTACGAGAAATAATAAAATTGGAATACAGACATGGATATTCGGAGGCGTTTGAAAAATGCAGAAAAACTTAAATCCAGTTGATTTAGTATTAGCTATGAAAAAAGATATTTATTTAGAACATATTTCTAGTTATGAAGGGACTTTGAACGCTCTGCCTTCAGATAATACAGATATGCTTTCCGAAGGTGTTCGCTTTTATCAATCCCTGGATGAAAATCAAAAGAGTTTGTTTTTCTATCTTATGAAAAATTCAATTTCAGATACAATTTCCAATGTGTTCGGGTGGTTAGATGGTGTTTACTATTTAGAAGATCCAACTGAAAATTTAGAACTTAAATTTGAGAAAAGTACAAACAAATTAAATGGATGTTTGCAGGATATTTGGCTAGCTATTGAAGAAGGAGACGATATTGATGAGCTTAGAAAGCTGTATGAGGATTTTTAAATATTTATAAATGGAAAAATTAATGTAGGGAGCCTATATCTTTAGTTCATTAAAATGAAGAAATCAGATTATGCAGCAAAAGTACTTTAAGAATGGATAGTCAACACTAAGCTGCACAACTTGGGCGAAAAAAGATTAACGTCAGGAATAACATTGCACTAGGCGCTGAAAACGGGAATTTTAGACCAACTGAAAACTTAACACGCGCAGAATTTACAGTACTCATGTACCGAGCGCTTGGTTTATAAGTCTTACTATAAGAGAAATGAAAGGGCTTAGGGCCGACATAATATAAAATAAGAAGAATCTGCTCATTTTCTATGTTAGTAAGTGCATGTCTTGTAATGTCTACAAGGAATTTGCGTAACTTACAAGCTGCAGGAACGAACGAGTAGGTTCTTTTTCGTTTGCAGTTGAAAAACGAAAGTAAAATAAGAAGTGCCGACATCATTAGCAGTAAGTGCAAGGAAATCTATTATCAAAATATGTTCAAGAACCAGCAAAAGTTGATTTGCTTGCTTTTGTGAGGATTGTTATAGTTGTTAACTGTAACAAAGGCTATCCAATAATCTTAGTATACTTTCAGTGCATTGAAAGGGGTTTCTATGCAAATTTACTCCTTTTAATCTTTTCTCAAATGTCTTCGAGTTATTAAGTAGAGGAGATAATGAACCATTGATTAATTGTCTTTGGGACAGTCACGTATTTTAGGAAGAAAAGAGGTTAACCCATTGACAAAATACAAATTAGATAATAAAAATGAATTTATTAAATTAGTATGGATAATCAAACATTGGGGATAAAAGGTGAAAACGCTCTATTCTGGAGACTGTGGTGCCTAACTTTTGCATTTGACAAAATTGAAAAAAATTATAGTAATTATAAAATCATTGAAGATTGTTATAAGTTTCTCTGGCAGATAAATGGTGGTGAAAACAAGAATCTAAATCTTAAAAATAGCCCTTTAGATTCAATGGGGAAATTTGGAGATATGGAATATGAGGATTTAGACGATTTTGATGTTTCAGAGTGTGCTGTAAAAGAATTTATTAATGGCGCTGATGTAATTATTAGAGATTTAAAAAATGGCCAAGTTAGTAATGGAGGACAAGCAATTTATTTAATTCCATTAAATATTATTGATATTATCCTTCAAGATGATGCCACGGATATTCTTGATGAAGATGGTTTTAATACTCCCATTTGTTTGAATGAAATTAATGCACAGTTAAAATTATCTGTGGAACTTTCACATAACAATAGGGAATTTTCATTTTCAGATAGGAATATTTTTAGGGCTACTACGTGATTATGAAAATGAATAAATACGAAGATCCTTTTTTAAAAATTTTAGTGGATAAACTTAAATAATATATTGTTAAAGTAGTTTGTTTTATTGAGTAGAACACTTATACAAAACAAGAAATTCAGGAAAAGTTAGATGAAATGACTATAGAATCAATGAGCTACAAAAAGAGTTTTATCAAAATGATAGCGAACTAATTCTCTATTAAAATATTTATATAGTATAGATGAACTGTATTAAATTTGTGTTTATCAATTTGAAAATCCTACAAAATAAGGATTAAAAAGGAGTGAAAGCGATGAAAACGCCTAAAAGTAAGTTTCAAGTGGGAGATATTTTTAGTGTAAAATAAGATAATCGTGAGTATGCATTTGGACGCTGTATTTCTCAAATAAGTGTAGGACATATCGTTGAAATTTTCGATTGTTTTTCAGAAGAAAATATTTATGATGCAAATATCACCAACAAAAGGCTTTTTGAGCCAGTTCCTATAGATACTTGGGGATTATTCGGTAAAAGAAAGAAAGAAGGAATTTGGAAGGTAATTGGTCATGAAGATCATTTCATCCCTGAAAATGTTGATCATTTGCGCTATTGGGGGATGGCTGCTGAAAAGGGTACAGATACGAAATTAATGGGTGTTTTTGATAATGATTGCGGAGATATAAAATATTCTATAGTTAATGGCGATGAACATCGAATTCAATCAGTAGGCTTACATTTTAAAATTAAAGGTAGAGGGGATGAAGTGTTTTTACTTAGAAGTCCATGGGGAGACATACAATTTAAGGAAGAAATTAACAAATATAGATAAGTGGTAAACCAGTTGTTGATTAACAGTGAAGGAAAAAAGTAAAAATCAGCTTGATGAGCCATTATTTGATTATTATGTACTTTTATAAATGCGAGTACCTTTTTACTTTCATTTGAGTACGCGGTACTAATAACCGTTTTATTGATAATTTAAAGTGCAATAAACGGTCTATCACCCTCATTGGTAAACGTATTTGTGGACTTAAATAATAATGTTTTAAAGGAAAGAGGTAAAAAATGGTGTCCTTAAGGAGGGAATGAGGTTTGGAAAGCAATCTTTATAAAAAAATACAGAGTAAAGTTAAGAGATGGAGCAAAGGATTTGCAGAAAAAGAACGGTTTTTTATGTATGAAGAAAGTTATGCGATTATAGAAAAATTTTTGGAAGGTTCTAAAGAAAAAAAAGATTATATTACCTTAGGTAATACATGTAATATACTTTCCACATGGTACTGTGCTGACTTTCTAGAACGATATTTGAACAACAAGGGTGATTATTCTTATTCACTTAAACAATGCATGTTATGGGGAACAATAGATCATCTATTATATGCAGCAGGAAAAAAAGGGGAAATTAAACCAATATGGTTTGTAGAAGTATGTTTGTCTGCTTGTAATCTATTAATTTTACAAGAAGTAGATAAAGCACATAAATTGTTGCAGTATACCTCTCCTGAGAAAATCAATTTTAATGTAGAGCCACCTGAATCAGTTTGCCAGTTTGTTAACAAAATGTTTTCAATATTTTATAAGGATAAAGAAATTCCTCATGAATTCCCAAAACCGCTTAATGACATATATTCTAATTTGTTAAACGATTTGACGGATGAAACAAAGAAAGACATAAATGCTTCTGTGAATCAAGCCTGTGAATTTCATTTAAGTAGAACAAAAATGTACCAAGAATTTGATAGAGAAGACAAAATGCTTTTACCTTCAGAAATATTAGCTCCCCTTTTGCTGAGAAAAGGAATGGGTTTAGATGTGGAAAATATTGAACATCCACTTATTAAAGATTTGTTTCCAGTAATTGAAGGTTTAATAGAGGTTGAACCAGATCCTGTATTTTTAAAGGTAATCGAATATATATAATTGCAAATGTATATTAGTTTGATTTTCTACAGATTCTAATAAGCTGCATTTCGTGCCTGATAGTGATTTAAGTTTATTCGGTCATTGAAACCAGCAATCTCTATGAAATAAAAGAGAAGAAATGTTGCATGTTTTCAAACCACAATAGGATTCGTATAGATTAAAAAGCCCCAGTGTGTATATGTAAAAAATTATATTTACATCAAAAGATTAGCATGAATTCTTTGGGAATTATGATAATCTTTTTTTTATGGAATTTATTTTCCTTTTTGGTAAGTCTTTTTCTTGTGTGTTATTCCTAAAATAAACTAATCATAGTAATTTGATAATTTCATTAATGGGCAAATAAGAGTACAGTGTATGCCTGTTTTATTGGAGGGCAAGTAATTATGATGATTAGGCAATCGTTCACTGATCACGAGTAGACACAAAAGAATAAAAAATAACGAGGGAGAGAGTAACCAAACCCCTTGTTAATAAAAATAGAAATGAGGAGTTTACTATGGGTAAGGGATTTGAATCGAGTCCAGAGTTTAAAGCCATGATAAAAAAATCAGCTAGGGATAGATATATTTACTCTGTAAAACGTATTGCAGACTGGGAAGAGGCGTGGTCTTTGAAACTAAATGAAGGGTTTGTTACAACTTCAGATAAAGAGGGAAATCTGTCTATGCCTATTTGGCCATTTAAAGAGTATGCTATGAAATGTGTAGGAGATGAATGGGAAAACTGTAAAACACAAAAAATAGATTTACATACACTTATAGAAGAAATATTACCTAACCTATCAGAAGAAGGAACGCAAGTAGTTGTATTCAAGGTTCCCGAAAATCCAGAAGTTGTAAGAGTATCTGCTGATGACTTTAAGAATAATTTATTATATGAGTGTTCTCAATTAGAATAGAATGTGAAGTGAAAATATGGATATCAAAACTTTTTAATAAAATCCACATAGAATAACTCGCAGGCTTGAGGATTTTTTGGCAAGCTTTCAGAATCAAGAAAATGACGAATTTACTGATAGTGTTGACATAACACCACAGGATAGAACTGTTTATGAAAAGATATAATCAGAAACAGTTAATAATTTTGTTGAGTAGAGCTGCTGTAAAATCAAAAGAAGGATTAGTTCAAGGTCAAGAACCAGCTTCAGCGATTACATAATATCAATAAAGGGGGAGAAGTCGATGAATAAAGATAAGGCACTTAATGTAGTTTATGATTATACAATTGGTGATCACTCAAGATTGGTGGAGTTACGAGCAGGGGAAGGATTAAATCAAGAAAGCTACAAACTCTTAATTGAAGCAATGACAAAGCTGATTGAAGAATATAAAGATCAATCTGAAGTTCCTAAAAAACTCGCTTTATGTTTTGTAGATATAAGTAATTATTTTTATTTTCATGAGGGCAAGTACACTAAAGAAGAAGAAGAGCTATTTGAAGATGCAGTTCACGAAATATCTAGATTGGCTGAGATTTTGTTTGAATGAAGTTTAGAACTAAGTTTTAAAAAGGTTATCTATATATTAAATGGGGCAAAGTGAATGAATAAAGAATATGATAATAAAAAATTGAAAACTGACATTCACAATGGTTTATTAAATCATTGTGAATTATTTGACTTGCTTAAAATCCTTAAGGAATATAAAGATGCCGGTGGTAAGCGAAATGATGCATATGCAGTGTTAGAAAGTTTAAGAGCAGTCGTTAAGGATGATTCTTATGAAGATAGAATACTCGAATTATTAGATGTTGTATTTGGATTTTGTTCACTGCATGTAAGGATATGGGATAATAATTAGCTTGCAGTGTCTGAATACCACTAGAAAATGAGAAGCTCGCTCTTTCTGGGAGGCTTTGGTTACAGCTGAAAATTGTGAAATTCTATTCGGTATCGCAGATGAAATATGTTTTAAAAAGTTCGGCGAGTCAACGGAGGTATATTAACATTTAATCAGTCAAATTAGATGACAATAAAATAAACCTTAAAATCAATTTTTTATTATTGAATGGACATCAAAGGGGTGGAAATATGCGTACCAACAAGTATTGGAAGTACTTTAATCGAGTGATGAAAGAGTACAAAAAAAGAGTAATTTCAGATGAAGAAGTGAAAGAAATACTAGATGATCGAATGAAGGAAATGAAGGACTTAATTCAAAAAAATGAACGAAATTGTTTAGCTGAGAGCTTAGGTTTATTAATAGGTGTACATCTTGAAATGAATGCAAAAAATAGAATACTAAATGGAGAACCATCAGCATGGATTTTATTAGAGCAGCAACTTTTTTGGTTGAATCAAATGATCAAAAGCAATCCAAGTGAAAGAAATGTATCGGACAGGGAGATAGGAGGACTGATTGGGCTTTCTTTATTATGGGGTTATGAAGATATTGCAGAGCTAACATATAAATATTCAACTAATATGTTCATGAAAGATCGAAATTTTTATTCTGAGAATAAGACTCATCATGTTTTTATGACATGCCTATATCATTCTTGGAAAACTGGCAAAATGCCTGAATTGTTTAATATTTTACCTGAAGATCATGTTTACCAAAAATTAATGCGCAGTTGGAACGATACAAACGAATTTGGAGAGCATCTTTATGAGCTATGTGATTTTCACATCTATAGTCTAAGCGACACACCAGATAAATCAAGTGAAATTTTATCGTTCGACTGTATTCCTTACGATTATTATTGTATTCAATTAATAAGAGAAAAAGAGGGACTAGCCACACCAAATATAGAGCATCCGTTGCTTCAAACACCTCTGGCTGAAATTCCAAAGGATAAACCTGGGTATAAACTTGATGAGGATGAGATATTGCAATTCGTCATTCAAAATGAAAAAGTGCTGGATGCACAACGCCTTATACGTTAAGGGCATTTGATTGTGAAATTTTAAAGAATAGGAGATACCTTCAACTATTAAGTGGAAAAGAGGAGTGAGTGTATGAATGCAATGCTGTTACTTGTGCAAAAGCTTTCATGTGATGCGGAAGAACAAATTTTTTCAGAGGTTTCATTAGCTATAGAAAAACCAGAAACCTATTTCGAGAAGTTCGAAGATCGACTTGATGAAAGAGGAATAGATAGCCCGATTGAACAATTAGCATGGATTTCTTTAGTGGATGCACTTCTTGATCAAGATTTAGCATATGAAATCGATTGGAAAGAAACAGGGTTATATATTTGCGATGTTGTTGACGAATTATTGGATAGGAAAAAAATGGAGTGCGTAAGCTGGGAAGAGTTTGAAGATGGGGAATTTGATGAGCTGCCAACGTCTGAGTTTTTAAATGAAGTTTCCAAAAAATTAAAGGAAAAGGGAATTTCGTTGGCATGTTTAGATATTGAAAGTGACTGTTACGTTCTGATCACTGTTCCATCATTTGACATCGATGAAATTAAGAAGTTGGCACAAGAAGCGGGATATAGAATTCAAGACTCATTTTGAAGTAGCGAGCCTCCTAGAATGAGTTTAGTGTATACGATATGTAGATGGAATGAGATAAACCATTTGCGAAAAATATTCCAAAATAGAAATAGGGAGAAGGGGAAATTTGGATTGGCTTAATGAAGCTGCAGAAGAATAGTATTTTTTGTAGTTGGAATCTTTATAACCTACAGGAATAAAAATGGAGGAGTGCGTTAAATGGATTTTTCAATAGTTACAGACACTGCAGGTGCAAGAGTTGGTGAATTAGCTAGTGAATTAATACACGCATTGGAATCTAATATAAATTCAAAATATAGGAATGTCGATGTTTCGATCGGAATAGCCTTTAGATGCTTACCTGAATCCTATGGAAGAAAGTCATTTATTCGATATACTAAAAAAGATAACTATTTGACAATCGATATGGCAGTTACGGTAGAAGAATATGAAAAAATGTATAAAGTAGAGCAACGGTATCATTTGGGGAATCTATTTTTAGAGTTTCTAAACAGGGCGTTAGAAAAACACAACTTTGAAGGGCTTGAAAAAGAGATGTTCATAAGTGACATTAAAATGTGGGCAAGAGAAATCCCTTTGAAAATGGATAATGGTTCAACTAAATTGTGTAATTGGTTTAATGAAGAGATTGATTGGTCTGTAGATCTTGATAAATAAAGATGGTTTTAAAATAGTAGAAGAAATGTGGTATTCTACTTATGACATCAACAACGAGGAGGAAACATTGTGAAGAAACTTGATTCTGAATTCAAATACTTAGTGGATATGTACGAAGATCCTTATTTTCCAACATTTTTAGTGGATAAACTTAAATTACATATTGTTAAAGTAGTTCATTTTATTGAGGAGAACACTTATACAATAGAAGAGATTCAGGAAAAGTTAGATGAAATGACGCTAGCTATTAATGAACTACAAAATGAGTTTGATCAAAATGATAGTGAGATTGAAACGGTTGCACGTGATTCAATTGGTACAACTGTAGAAGAAATTTTACAATATTTTGAGCTTGATATCGATATTGAAGAAGCTATTAGAGAACGCGAATGGTGAATTAAGTCCGAATATATTTTAACTTCCTTCAAAAGAAAAGCTGTAGCGTACGGTATCGCTACAGCTTAGAATTGGTTTTTGTCTTACATAGGTTAGTCAGTAAAGGAATTATAACATATATTAAGGCAAACTAAAAATAACAACAGCTATTTTGGATGAAAAAGCACAGGAAAAAAGAATCGATATTATGTAGAGATAATAACTATAAATTTGCCTCTCTAACGTTTTTCTGCTCCTTTATTATTAAATCTTGGTATAGCATATGCATTAAGAGAAGCAAAAAAAGAAGGTGAAAATAAGTTTTCACAGTCTATAAATTTCGTACGCATGATATGGAATGAGATAAAAATTAAAAAGGGTCACTGGACCAGAGTGACCCTAGCCAACAAATCGGAAGGTGCAAAGCTGAATTGCTTTACACTACTATTATTATGCTTCGAATGTTATGTTTATATAGTGAATTGCCTGAAAAATAAAATTAAAATAAAAAGTAAGTATCCTATTTAGATTTTAAGCTAAAAATTATTAAGCATGCAAAATAGATAATTATAATTTAGAATTCGAAGTAAATAAGCAAAAAAGGAGCAGGTACTCGATTAAGATGTGAGTATCTGTTCCTTTTTGTAAATGGAAAACTTTATTACATTGGGTGATGAAAAAAGCTGGATGGTACAAGCATCGCATTAAGTGGAACAATGGACCGGATCCTAGGATATTCTGAGCGATGTTATTAGCAAAGAATGAAGTATTCTTTTTAAAAAAAATAAATAAAATTAAATAAAAGTTGAATAAAGTTAAAGATAATGATGAAGTAAAGTTAAATAATGTGAAGGAGGGATAATTTGAATAATAATGAAATTCCAAGTTGGCTTTTATCTTTAGAAAAGGAAGATGTGGAGTTTATTAAAAATTTTGTAATAAATTCAGGTTCATTAAAAGAGATAGCGAAATATTATAACGTGTCCTATCCTACTGTAAGAATTCGGTTAGATAAGCTGATAAATAAAATTAATGTGAATGAGAGTTCCGAAAATGAAGAATTCATAAGTTTTATAAAGAGGCTGTCAATTGATGATCGAATTAGCTTAGAGGACGCTAAATTAATAATTGAAAAATATAAAATGGAGGTACAAAAATAATGAGCGATTGGTATAGACTACTATTAATTTTAATTGTTTTTGCAATGCAACATTTTTTATCTACTAGAAATAATATGTATTGGGGAGGTTTGTTACCAATTATATACATAGCAACGCTAATAAGTGTACAGTTTTACGGGATATTTGAATGGTCTATGATGCAGTTCATTTTATTTGGGATTGTCGGAGAACTATTTTTAGTAGGATATTGGATGAGTGGCAGAAAAATTTTAGCTAGTAAAAGACAGAGAGAATTAGAAAAGATGAAGGCTTTTGACTTATAATCGGTAGTAATAACTAAGACCAAGATGCTAAACTGCATCCATTTGTTAGATTTGTCTAGCAATGGGGTGCAGTTCCGTATCTTGTCTTTTTTATTTTCAGCTGTGCGGAAATCAGCGTCATCTAATGAATGGTTACTAAACACATCAGAGTTTATATGAAATTAATCACCAAAATCCGAACGCTAATTCTGTTATGTAAGTGTTTAATAAAAAAATTATCATTTGTCCTTGAATCTCCAGTAACGTCACCTTTTATGATGAATTTGGTTACTTACTTTAAAAGGTAAACAATCAAATAATGCGATTGGAGGAACAGCACTATGAAAAAAGAGAGTTTATTAAACCGAGGATTGGCAAGTTTAATGCATCTGTTCTCGCTAATACTAACTTTTGTTTTACCTATATTGGTATACTTAGTAACAAGGAATAAGAATAAATATTTTGCTGATCATGCAAAAGAAGGGATGAATCTTCATTTTACTTTCTTCCCAGTATTTTTGTTTTTAACTTTTATTTCCGAAAAATGGAGTGCAGCTTCTAGCCTTTCTTTTGTCCTTATTATACTTGAAACGATATTAATCGTAATTGCGGCAATTTATACTTTTAATGGAAAAAAGTTTTCTTATCCCGTTATCCGTTACTTTAAAGTCAATATTAAGTGAATAGAGGAGAGAATAATTTGTCGGGAAAAGGTATATTTACGATAGGTGAACTTGTGCAAAAGTCTGGTGTTAGTATTAGGACACTTCGATATTATGACAGTATAGACCTACTTAAACCAAGTGATTATACAGAGGGTGGACATAGACTTTATTCAAATGAGGATTTAACTATTCTACAAAACATTAAGTCATTACAGTTTCTCGGTTTGTCGCTAAAAGAAATTAAAGACATGCTTCAAAAAAATACTGTTAAAGGCGAAGTGATCTTAAAATCTCTAATCGATCAAAAACAGTTATTTGAAGCAAAAAAACTTGAAATTATTAATACATTATCTGATTTAAATCATCTTATTGAAACAGTAAAAGATGAGGAAGTTATCAATATCGACATATTTTGTGCGATGCTACAAAAATTAATATTTGCTGAAAATACTGAAACATGGTTTAAAGAACACTTTTCACAAGATATAACTGATGAATTATTTAATATAAATAAATCCGAAGAAATCGATTTAGATAAAAAATGGACAAAGGTTTTATTTGAAATTAAACATTTAACGCTCACTGAAGCTATACCTTCTTCTAAAGAATCCCAAGAAACTGTTGGAACACTTTTAGTACTTATGAATGAAACCTTGAAAGGAAAGTTAGATTTGATTGAAGAAAAACTACCATCCACAGAATCATTCAAATTTCCGAATCCTTTTACAGAAAAAGAACAAATATTTTTAAAAGAAGCGATGAAAATATATCAAAATAATTGTAGCAACACCTAGGAAATAATGAAGAATTAAGATTTAAAAATCCAGCATTGAAAAGACAAGTTGAAAAATTTCTAATATGAAAAGGTCACTCATTTGAAAAAATAATGAGTGACTTTCTTTAATTTATAAATATCTATCGTCGCTATCTGATTAAGGTACATCCCCGAGAGGATATATTTTACCCCAACTCCCCCAGTAAAAAATCATTCACACCCCATCTGTGCACCACATAAGATTAAGATTCAAGACATATAAATAAAGGTAGTAGAAAAATAAAAGGCATGCAAACATTGATTCCTGAGTTAGTAGATGAAAAATACAAAAAAATTAAGAAATTTTTAAGTTTCTATAGAGGAAAAAATTAAGATTTGAATTATATACTTATAAAAAAATGGAATTTACGAAACTATTTGAAGATTTAATCCGTATTGGTAGTAGTAAAGAATATTGAAGTAGGTGAAGAAATGGCATACACCATTTACATAGTATTAACAAAAACAGGAACATTATTATCAAAAGCTATTGGAATGTATACTGGGAAAGAGATGAATCATGCATCTATTGCGTTCGATGAGGAGCTTTTCGACATGTATAGCTTTGGACGTAAGCAGCTAAATAATCCTCTAAGCGGCGGTTTTTTGCGAGAAGATGCAGAAAGAGGATTGTTTGAGACAGCAGATTGTGTCATTTATCGTTGCAGAGTTTCACATGATCAATACTTAGAAATGATGAAATTTGTACGTTATATGTATTGTAATCGAGATCGCTATAAATATAATTTTATTGGACTCTTTGGGGTTGTCATGCAAAAGGAGGTTCGAAGAGAGCGTGCCTATTTTTGCTCACAATTTGTGGCGATGCTTTTAAAGGTTGGTGGTTTGAAAATTTATCAAAACCCAGCATTAATGACACCACATTGTATCGCACAATTACCCTATTTAGAAAAAGTATATGCTGGGAAGCTTGCAGACTATTTACAAGGTGTTCGTGCACCAGCCATGCTATATGGATAAAACTTACATCATTAACCTTATTTTTTACCTCGCTTTCAAAAAAGCCTCGGAGAGATTAGCAAAATTCTAACATCTACCGGGGCTTACCTCTTTATAATCTCACTAGCATTTTACCTCATATCGCTAAGTGAACATTTTTCCTTTAAGTGGTTATACCCTTGAATCGCACTTATTTACCAGATGTCCGCTAACGATTGCATGAAATTAAACCTATTCCGTTATAATATTGCGGTAATGGAATGGGTAATATTCTCTTTAATGTGTAAATCAATGTTTAATTAGTAGAATTCTAGGGGGAAACCATGCTTTAATTAATCATATGAAAGATATACATAACGAGAAATCCTCCGTAGTTAAGCATTTATCATTTTTATGAAGGAGGTAATACATTTGTGTACAGGTGTTGCGCTTTACGACACGAGTGATATTAGTCCATTGGCCGCTATTCACATTGGAACATCTTTTTTTGCTGCCATTGGAATGCCTATTACAGGAGCTAGCTATTACGAGTATTTAAGTGATGGGGATCATGAAGGGGATCATGATCTTTTTGAGGTGCCTATAGAGGAACTAGAAGAGCGAATAATAAATGGAAAGGTTACTTCTTACTGGATTTACAGTGATTTACGAGGTGGATTACCCTGGGATGCCGCTTTTACCTATCAAACTGGTGAATATGGTAATTTTCCGCATATAGGAGCACATTGTGACGGGAACATTGAAGAGGTTTACGGGGCAATAACTGATTGGCTTAATAAAGTAGTGAAGCCATTTCATGTTCCATATGGCATTGTATATACAGCAGAAAAAATCACAGCTGCATTGCATTATGCAGCGGGAGAAAATTGCACATCTATGTTCCCGTTTGAGAATGGCTTTGCTTTTCAAAAGGAAGCGCCTGGAATGTATGCAGGTCTTGGGCGATATACGACAAGTATGCTGAGAATGGTGTATCCATACAATGTGTTAAATGGGAAGCATTTGCAAATCAAAGTAGTTCATCAAACATTGCTCGATTGGATCCATGATGACAAAGAGCGAGGAGTACTTCGTCTACTCGACAAAGATCGCTGGATATGGGAAGTGAAGGACGAGCATCTGACGGCTGTTAATATGGCATTAGGCGAAATAGGAATTTTAGTAGCTTGGCAGCCTGAAAGATCAAAAAGACGAATTCGTAAATTACCTTAAAACAAAAAATTTTAAAAATACATAGGAGGCGTTATTGATGAGCGAAGAAGTAACGGCAACTGGCTGGGATGCAATTGATGAGGAGTTATTAAAAATTTACGGGGAACAGGAGCCAAAGCATTATGGAACCATTCTTCCATATTCATTAGGAGGCGATGATCCACTGCGAGGAATCAGCGCTTATAAAAGTGAGACACCAGTTCCGCACTGGCATTTTGTAACATATGGGTTTTCTGAGTTATATGAAAAAGAATCAGAGGATGCTGACTACAGTGGATATGGGTTTGAGCTAACATTTCGTCTTGCGCGTAATGAAGATGAGGAGGAGCCACCAGCTTGGGCGTTGAATTTGCTACAAAACATGGGAAGATATGTTTTTAATAGTGGCAATGTTTTTAAATCTGGTGATTATTTGGATGCAAACGGTCCAATCTGCCTAGGTGAAGACACGCTTTTAACGGCTCTTGCCTTTACTTTTGATCCTGAGTTGCCTGCTATTAATACACCAAATGGACAAGTGGAGTTTATTCAAATGGTAGGTATTACAGGTGATGAGCTTGAAGCGATGCAAACATGGAATACATTAGGTGTGCTAAATGCAGGTCTAGCGTATATCCCAAGCTACGTTACTGATTTAGATCGGGCATCTCTTTTACAGATTTCATCAATTGCAGAAGCAGTAGAAAAAGGAATGAATGAAGAAGGCTCGAACACCGGCTTTTTATTTGTGGACCAACTGGCATGGGAACAAGGGAAAAAGGGATGGTTCAGCAAACATCCTGATAAAGTCATGCTAGGGGCAAAGCAGGCAGGAATCATTGGCAAACTACTGCGCGGCCGAATTTTAAAAGGAAAAAACCTCACTCTCGTTGGTCGGGAAATTCGAGTTGTATTTAAACCAGGGGAAAAATCCGAGTTCCGTGTAGAGGATCAGGATATTATCATTTCGTTGAATGAAAAGGCAGCCATGGAACTTGGCCAAAGCTTGATACCGCAGGAAAAAGAATTAGAATTATCTACTATAACGGGGCTTTCGTTCCAAATAATGAAAACCTACATTAAAGATCAGGAAGGAAACGTTGTAGAAACAATCGGATAATTATGAAGAGAATGGTCTCCCGCTAGTAGATTTAATTGGTGCGGGAGATTTTTTCATCAATGATTGACAGGTAAGGAGAGACAAATGGACTGGTTAGAAGTTAGTCAATCTAAAGATATTGAAATTGTTCGTGCAGGCGTGAATCAGCTTGATCCGAATGAACGGGATGCAAGGGGAAGAACGCCTATAATGCTTTTTGTCACGAATCGAATGCTGCTTGAAGGGATTAAACTTCTCCTTGAGAGAAACGTAGAGTTAGAGGCGGTAGATAAGTTAGGAGATACGGTCCTAAAGAAAGCGGTCAAGTTCAAGCAAGTAGAGGTAATTAAGTTACTACTTGAGTATGGAGTGGAGTTGAATTCCCCTAAAGGTATTTTGGCGACAGCTTGGAACGCAGCAAGAATGAACAATACCATTGCTGATTTATTGCTGAATACCAAAGGGGCTATCCGACTCACGTTAGATTCTGAAGAACAACGCAAAGTAGATAATATTTTATATAAAGAATCGCTCGATAAGATGAGTAATATGATCAGAAAACTTTCTTCTCCGGTACTACTGCACGCAGTTGTTAACGGCTATAACTGGGATGACGGACCAGAGCCGATGATTGCAGCTTTTGAAAATCCAACTTGTGCAGAGATTACCCTACTTGACATGTATGAGCTGCTGGATGGCGATTATTGGCTGGAACAAGATGAAGAAGAATTGGCGAAGTCCTCGTGGAAATATTCTTGGAGAAGCCTAGCAGAGGAGCTGGCGAAGAAAAGTCAATCTGTTAAATAATCGCATCTAGTGTTCAAAAAGAGAAAGATTGGTATAGGCATGAATGGGGCAAGGGATTAATGCTATAAAATTGATTAAATGTAGGTGATTTGTGAATATGAGATTGGATGCTGAGCTTTTTGAGCAGTTAAAACAATTGAAGATGGTAAGTGAGCAACTTGCAGCATGGATCGATGTTGAAATGTTTGATCCAGAATATTTAGAACGTGAGCAGTTAGGATATAGCATTGATCTGGAAGGGAACTCTCTTATTTATGATGAAGAGGGGTCATGGCAGGCTGATTGGCTTGTGATTGGGCATATGAAACTGACAGGCGATCCAATGATTATAGAGACAGCCGAACCTGGGCAACCAGTAGCTGTTCTCATGCATGGTATGGGAGACTGGGATGCAGGCAGTTATTTGGCTGGTTCAGTTTTAAAGTTTCAATTAGCTCTACAGCGGTTTCTACAGCTAATTGCTCAGAAAAATGATAATCAATCGACATGGAAAATAACGTGTATGGAGCTTGAACGAATAATTGAAGAGATTGTAACAGCAGATGAATATGCCGATAAAGATTTATGGGAGTCTCTATTGAACCCTGCTTTTCAAGCGGCCCGAGGCAAGGAAGCTGAATTGACTAAGCAAGTGCTGATAATGAGCAAGCGTGGAATGTCTATCAAAGAAATTGCTGACATGCTGCAGTTACCGCTGAAAGAAGCGTATGGTTATTTGAAAAAGGCTAAAGAGCTTCAGTGTTGAAGTTGTAAAAATGAGCAAATGAAAGATAATAGAGCGCTTTTTGAGTTTTGAACCAATGAAAGAGAGGGATATGAATGGATCGCAAAGCAAAGAAAATTCTGTTTAATACATTTTGGCAATCAGGCGGTTGGAGGCAAGGTGGATATACGTTTACAGATGAAGATTTCCAGTATGCCAAAAATCATGGACTAATGTTTGATCCACTAACGCTGACACATGGTGAATGCGTAAAAAGACTTCGGCAACTTCATCAAGAAGTCATTACGAAGGAAATTGTAGTGCAAGCATTTTTACATAGTTTATCTACTCGTAAAGTTCATTTACGCAGTGCTCTGTCAAGTTGGGCCCTCACGCATAAATTGCCTGAACATACATTCTATGAATGGTTAGCAGAACAGCCATCTTACAGTGCCTGTGGGTATTGCAATGACCACAAATTGATGTCAGATGAAACTTATATTGACGAAGATTTGAATGTACTGAATTTCGAGCGTGTAAAGTGGGGAGGCGTTCGTTTAAACTGGCTGGTTTATTGTCTGTTGGATCTTGAATGTCTTAGCAAAGAACAGATGTTTACAGTTAGTGAGGAAGATGTGGACATATTGAAGCGGATGATTGAGGCTGTTGAATCTTGTGAAGATAAAGATGCAGCTCGACAGCTTGAGAAACGTTGGAAGGATATTTTACCGTCGAATCAGCATGAACGTGACGTAGTGCTGGAGATTTGGGGATATATCGGTTTACTAGAATCTAAGGATGATTACCGTAAGGAGCGTGGACGGGGTACCGATTTTATGTCAATGGCAACCTGGAGAGGTATAGACGGTTATTCGCAAGAAAAGATGAAATATTACTTTGGCACTTATTTGTAAGGGGAACTTTAAGGATGATGTATTTAAATGAAAAAACATACAAAAAGAGCATTGAAAATTGTTGATATTGCTAGGGAGCCTTTAGAGAAAATACCATACGTTACCGCAACATCAAAGGGAACAGGGATTTCTTCTGAATTGCTTCCTATTTATTGGGGAGAGATACTTGGATTGCCAAAGGAGCTAGATGCCCTGATTATTGCATCTGATTTACAAGGCATCGTGGATTATAAGCAAGAGCAGGTGGAACAAGCACCAAAGTTACTAGGTGAGGAACTTGCGGAAGTGCTTTTCCTTTTGTTCCAAATCCATTTGTCAGATTTGGACCCAGCTAAGGTGATGGTGTGTTTATGTGGAGACTTGTATACAGATCTAACCAAAAGGGGTGCTAGTGGAAATCCTTTGCCTGTATGGAGTGCTTTTAGAAATTATTTTGGATTTGTCACGGGTGTAGCTGGAAATCATGATCTATTAACAAATGAGGAACAAGCTGATTTGGGTTCTACCACAGGTATTCATTACTTTTCGGATGGAGGGAAGATGATGTACGCTAATCTTGCAGTAGCAGGACTCGGAGGAATTATTGGTAGAGTAGATAAACCAAATCGAATGGAAGAAGACGATTATTTAGCAAGACTTCGACACATTTTAAGGCAAGTTCCTGACATCCTGCTACTTCATGAAAGTCCGAAGATTAGCTCACAAGGTCTACCTGGAAATCCACATATTTGGAAAGAACTACAGAACTCTGCTGAGCTTTTGGTCTGCTGTGGACATGTTCATTGGGATACACCATTGGTTGAAACGAATAATGGGCTACAGATTTTAAATGCGGATGGACGTGCTTTTATCTTTACAGCTGCACTCTAGTTTAGAAATAATTAACAATTGAGTGAGCAGGAGGATTACTTGATCGTGCCCATATTTTTTCATCAAGAGAAGGCAAATTGTTGGCTTGAAAATCGGACCATTCAATTCCTTCCTCAAATCCTACGATTTCAAAATTATTTTTGTTTAATTTTATTTTCTCAGGTATTTTATTACATGCCAAACATGGAAAAGCTATACTGTTAACGTACATTATTAATCACCATTTCATTCTGTATTATTAATTGGAAAAGGAGAGATTTAATTTGAATTATGAATTTTGGATTATGACATCGATTTCAGAACTAGTTCATTATCCCGACGAATGGAAAGATGAATACATACCTCACCCGAACTTTAAAGCGATTATGGATGCTATTGGTATTCGTGCACCAATCGAAGATATTTACGAACGTTATCTTAACCAGCCTGTACATACTGGTCATGTACTAGTGTTTTCCAATAAACATGAGCAAGATACGTGTATTGTTTTTGATACTTATCGAGACGCATTGGACCAGAGCGATATGATCAGATTCGGATGGAGAATCAGTGGAAAAGAAGCTAATGAATCAGTAAAACAATTATCACGGCACCTTTATGATGAATGCGAAGGTGTTACCGTATTCTACAAGGAAGGTCAATGTGTTCTTTACGAGGTACTGAAAGAAGAACGTTATCCACGTAAAATTTATTATAAAAAGGTATTTAATCAGCAAATCAAAAGGTATCTAGTTTAAGATAATTGTCCTGACTACATGTGCATATAAATTATTTATTTACGGGAGCAGGCATATTTTTTCGATAAGTAATCTAAATACTCCAGCCTAGTGAGCCCATCTGTTTGACGGTTGTATTCATCGTATGTTATATCCTTTGGAAAGCCAAATTCCGCCAGAGCCTGTTTGCGCTCCTTTACGTATAACGGATTATCCAGTGAACGAGACCAAGAAGAATTATCAAAGCACTCGACATCGATGCCTGCATGTACACCATAATTAGAAAAACGGCTTCCCGTCTTAAAAGAAGTATCTTGTTCTGACTTGCTAATTGTTCCTGTTCCCCAGGAAAGGCGGTAGCGTTCTTCTTTTCCATAATCGATGTTTATACCGTAACCAAATGGCAGAAGAATATCTGTTTCAGTTAGCATTTTGTGTCCAACTTTTTCATAGCCACCCCGCATAAATTGATCGTCCATAACAATCAAGGTTTGTTCAGATAATTGGACTGATGTAATCTCCTCAAGACTCGGGAAACGATTTGTTGTTTTAAACAGATAAGGTCGAATAAAAAGCGGCACCGTCATGACATCATTCCATAGGCTATCTTTCGAAAACAGACCATCCTTTTGCATTTGGCGTAAATCTCCGATAACAAGTACAAAACCGTCTGTGAATAAATCAATTTCTACTCGGAAAATATCTCCTGGAACAGCTTTATAGCGCAAGCTTTTTTTCCTTGTGAGCTTTTCCAGCTGTAAATCATAATCTGGAGGCAAATTTGACGGATACTGATGTAGCCACTCAACGATATCCACTTTGCTTGTTAAATTCTTCATGTTGGTCAGTGGCAGTTCGAAAAAGGTTTTCGTATTGCGAGCGTTAATGTAGCTGGACGGCTGGTCCTCGTTACGCACGCCAGCAGAAAAAACAACCCCGCTCGCTTTAACGCTGGAAATATTGGTATAATTCATTTTTTTCTCTTTACCGCGGGCAGTTTGAGGGAGAATTACTTCACAATTTCTTGTCGGGATCTCTACATCCGCTTCTTGATAAGCTTGCTCATTAACGAAGATACGTTTTTTTATGATATCACCGTCCATGCAAATGTAATAATCATTTCGGATTTCAATCGTCCCCCAATGTTCTTCGATGGGATGTAATCCGAAATAAGGACGAAGCGTATTTGTCAGCCAACTATTTAATGGTGCCATGAAATTACCTCCTTTTATTAATCTAAGGTGATTATGTCAAGTATACTTAATGCGTCGTGCAACGAAAATATATAATATAAAAATATCCATAAAATAGTTAATTTCGATTATTTAGAATGATCGCAGAGGGAATAAGGTAGCTAAGCATAACCCCGCAGCATCTCTATGAATTCAATTTTTACAGAAAACTACAACACAAATGAATATGCAAGGTTCGACTTTCTAGTTCAACCTTTTCTGCTATAATTAACGACAATACAGATAGGGGTGAGACAAATGCATATCGTTACAATTGAAGGCGTACCGTATGATTGGTTGAAGCAGTTGCAGGAAATTCATGCCCATGTATTTGATGGAACAAATCTACCACTAGAAAAAATTGAAAGTAAAGAAGGGCTAATTTGTATATTAGCTGTAGAGAATGAGAAAATAATAGGCTTTAAATTAGGTTACACACATCCTGATGGTGTTTTTTATAGCTGGTTAGGTGGTGTCCATGAAACACAACGTGGTCAAGGGATTGCAAGTCAGTTAATGAGACGGCAGCATGAACATTTACAGATTCTTGGCTTTAAAAAAGTTCGTACATATGGTAGAAATGAGCGAAAGGCAATGCTTATCACAAATCTTAAACATGGATTTGACATTGTTTCAACATTTGTTGATCATAAAGGTCGACATAAGATAGTGTTTGAAAAAAATATTGGAATAGGAGTTTGATCATGAAAGCATATTTAGCAAATGGATTATTTTCTTTAGGAGATCGTTTAGTCAACGAACAACTTGCTGCGGCAATTAGAGAGGCAGTGCAAGGTATTGAATTATATGTACCACAGGAGAATGATGCGATCAATGATAAAACCGCATACGCAGATAGTTTGGCGATTGCACAAGCGGATTTAGAGATGCTACAAAATAGTGATGTATTAGTAGCCGTTTTAGATGGTGTTGAGATTGATTCGGGTGTAGCAGCAGAGATAGGTGCATTTGCGATGCTGAATCGACCAATCGTTGGCGTATTTACAGATGTTCGTCAACAAGGTCGAGACAATATGATGAAAATTGAGGCACTTGTACGTGACGGAATGGAAAATCAATTTGTTTATCGCAACTTATTTGTCATAGGCTTGATTAAACGTAATGGAATCATTACATCTTCCATTGAAGAAGCTGTCCAAGCCGTTCAAAAATATAAAAAATAGAAGTTTTGTATGCTCAATAACAGATATTGTGGCAAGATTTCATAATATGGTTGGCGCTTCATGGATGGCACATCAGAAGTATTAGCATACGGAACAGCGGTAAGAATAGAGGAATAAACCGATAAGGGCTTCAATCAACGAGATTGGAGCCCTTACTAATGTTGAAAAACAAAATGGTCAAGGGTTATTCTGCATATTATAAAAACACCCCGCTAGCCCTACATGAAAACAAGACTTCACCACAGAGAGGGAAAAATAATTTCATTCCATCATGGTAGTTTAATGGGATTAGTAAAAGGCAATCCCTATAGTCGGGGAATTAAAAATGAATTTTTTTGTTACTTTTAAAGGAAACTTGATCCGCTGAAATAATAAAGTCGATTAATCCCATCTCTCCATTTTGAAGCAAGATGTGAAACTCATATTTGTCATTTACTTTATATACTTCCTCATACAGCCACCATGCATCTTCCAATAAATCATCTTGCTTTATTATATTAAAATTTTCAAAAGTAACTTCATCTATATTTGTAAATCCACCTGTATTATCAAGGAGTAATGTTAAGGACATGTCATTCTGAACAGATTTTATAATCGTACAATCGTGAAATCTAAACTTCTCAATAATATCTTTATCAAGTGTATTAGAGGCTGCTCTCATATATCTTCTATATTTCTCACTTGTGGCTGTTACAGACCTATTATTTTCCTCACAAAATTTAGTTACAGCGTTAATAACCGTACGAGTTGCTTTATTTAAAGCGAATACCCGTATATCAGCTATCTGTTTTAATATAGTTTCTGGTAATTCCTTTTTCAAACGCTCTTGATCATAGATGAAACCATCATGAAAATGTTCTATTGCCTGTTTTCTATTAAAAGGTTCATATTCGTTATTACCGTCTGTATTTACTGTTTCGGTGGCTTCCATTATATGAGCAATTTCTTCTTGTAAATTAAGCCAACTATCTAACTCGGTGTGATAAAGTTGTTGAAAATATTCTTCTGAAAATGTTTCAGTTTGCTTTTCTTCCTCTAAATGTAGGTGGAAACTTGTTTTTTGACACAGCTCATACCATTCTTTAGTAAAATATTTCATTAGTTAGCATCCTCTTTGGCTCTTGTATTTTAATAGAAACTCTTTTTTGAAAAGATAATTGAAATCAATTATTGGAGTCTTCCCTTTTAGGTTTTGATAAATTTAGAACTGATATCAACTTACACCTTCACCTGGTGAACTAATGAAAGATGAATATCATTGCCCTCCAATATTCCTGGTCATTGTGTAGGGTTAATTGTAAAATTAAAGTTAATTATAACAAAAATATAGTATGTTTAGTCTGTTTAATGGTGTTTTGTTGATAAATTAGTATAGTACCAATTATACCTATAATATAGAAATTCCATAGTTAAAAGGACTAATAGTGTCCAACTCATTTTGTATAATGGGGAAGTAACTACGAAGAAAGAGTGGGATATATGGTAGATTCACAACAAAATAAAGGCTATCGTGTCATTTCAATGTTTGACAGACTGATGGATGGTCAAGGAATTAACAAAAAACAAGAAGCATTTACACATAATGTTGGTGAAAAAACCATACAACGAGATTTGAATGAAATTCGCGATTATATTGATAAAGCTAAATTAGATTGCCATTTAGAATATGTGCGAGTAGAAAAGGTGTACAGGCTGACGAATACAGGGAAAAGTATTTTATCAAAAGAGCAAGTGTTGGCGATTGTCAAAATTTTGATTGAATCTAGAGCCCTTCTAAAATCAGAAATGAGTGATATTATAGATAAACTTATTTCGATTGTTGCAGCCGATAAACAGGAATTTATTCACAATATTATTTTAAATGAAAAACATTTGTACGTAGATTTAAATCATAAAAAATCTTTATTACATTTAATTTGGGGTCTTTCAGAGGCCGTTCAAAAAAAGAAAATCATTAAAATTGATTATTTGCGTGAATGTGAAACAATTCCTAGAGAAAAGATTTTAAAACCGCTCGCCGTTATTTTCTCAGAATACTACTTTTATTTAATTGCTTATGATAATAAACATGAAAAGGATTCGCCCATTGTCTATAGGGTCGACCGTATACAACATTTTCTTGAGCTCAATCAAAAATTTCAAATACCTTATGCCGAGCGTTTTCAAGAAGGAGAGTTTCGTAAACGCATTCAGTTTATGCATGCTGGCGAGCTGATGCGTATAAAATTTGTCTTTAAAGGAGCTTCTCCGCAGGCTGTATTAGATCGCTTACCAACTGCAAAAATAGTATCCAAGAAAGATGGACAATGTTTATTTGAAGCAGAAGTTTTTGGACGTGGCATTAAAATGTGGCTGCTGAGCCAAGGAGCAAACATAGAGGTGTTAGAGCCAATTGAGCTTAGAGAAGAGATCATTGAAACGATTCAATCGATGCAGCAAAACTATCGCTATATATAAACATTCGGACAGTCCATAAGTATGCTAGAAGCTTCCTATGTAAATGGTAAAAATCCGCGTAGACTTGAAGCGGATTTTTACCATTGGTATGGTATTTATAGTTCTTAAAAAAGTTCCTCAATAAAGGTCGTATTTAAATCCCCTAAAAGCTCATAATCTTTCATATAGTTTTCCTCATATAAATAAACAAATAGATGCTTTGCGTCATCCAAACGTAAGCCAATTTCACGATTATCGTTAATATGTAACGTTAACCAATAAGCCTCATCATAATCCGCATTAGCAAAATATACTTTGCGAAGTGGCTGGGCATCAAATTGTTGCATAATTTGATTGATTTTATTCGCATCTGTAATCGTGATTGTTTTTTCATCCGAAGCTCGAATTACTTCAATTTCCTTAATTTCCTTGATATCAAGTCGTTCAATAACCTCTTCATCAAAAGTTGAATCGCGAGTTAGTAGTAATGTTGAAACAAATAAAATGATAAGAGGTAATAGGATCGCAATTAGTATTTTGTATCTTTTTTTCATGTTAAACTCCTTAAATTCTAAAAATTCGCACATATGCATTATTTTCCACGCTATAATTGAGCATATACTGAATTGATAAAGGATGGCAATCAAATGACACATAAATATGAAGAAAAAGAGATATTTTATCCAAATGGTACATTAATGTATCGTGGCGGTGTGAAGAAGAACGACTTTGGACATGACATTTATGATGGAAAGGGGACGATATTTGACCAGGAAGGTGAATTATTATTCGAGGGTGAATTCGCCAATCATATGAAGCAAGGTAACGGAATCATGTATTTAAAAGGACAAATGATATATCAGGGCGAATTTATTCAAAATAAAAAACAAGGGAATGGAATTTTATATAAGGACGGAAAGGTCTATTACGAGGGACATTTTCGCAATGATTTAATGGATGGTTACGGAATTTTGTATTTTGAGGAAGATGTTATTGCCCCATTTAAAGAGCTTCGTACACAGCATCCCCATTTAAATCAGCCACTATTTGAGGGTGATTTTGTCCATGGCATGAAAAAAGGCAAGGGAAAACAATACTATCCAAGTGGTTTTTTACAATATGAAGGTGATTTTATTTGGCACCATATGCAAGGAGCAGGAAAGCTTTACTATGCACCTGAGTCGCCAAGTGCCGAGGAGCTTGCAAATGGTGTAACAATACTTCAGTATGAAGGCTATTTCTTTGAGGATATGAAACATGGAAAAGGAAAAATCTATTCTAGACTAGGTGAGCTCGAAGCGGAGGGTCAATTTAAAGAGGATACGATGACAGGACATGGTACGCTTTATTATGCTAATGGACAGGCTTGTTATATCGGGGAACTTGTAAATGGTGAAAAGCATGGTCGGGGAGATTATTTTAATGAAGCAGGGAAGATTATTTATAGTGGTGAATTTATCTATGGTGAACGTTTACGCATAACACCAGAAATTGAGCGAGAGATTAAGAAATTACAGAAGCAGCTGGATGGGCTTGTGGGGCTTCCTAATGCCAAGAAGGAATTACATAATCTTATTAACTTCATTAAAATTCAAAGCTTGCGTGTCGACCATGGCTTAACAAGCTTCCCGATAACATACCATCTTGTGTTTTCTGGGAATCCAGGCACAGGAAAAACAACAGTGGCGCGTATAATAGGCCAACTGTATAAGTATCTTGGCGTGCTTTCAAGCGGGCATTTTGTGGAAACAGATCGTGCGGGCTTAGTGGCAGGGTATGTGGGTCAGACGGCTTTGAAGGTGCAGGAAGTCGTGAGTAAAGCAAAAGGTGGCGTGCTTTTTATAGATGAGGCCTATTCACTAATCAATGATAAACAAGACGCATTTGGGAAAGAAGCGATTGATAGCCTGTTAAAGGCGATGGAAGATTTACGTGATGATTTAGTGATCATCGTTGCTGGTTATACAGAGCTCATGGAGGAATTTTTGCTTGCCAATCCAGGGTTTAAATCACGCTTCAATCATTTTGTCAAATTCGATAATTTTAGCACGGATGAGCTTTATGATATTTTCGCCATGCTATGTAAAAATAATGATTATCAATATGGTGAAGCATTTGCACACCATATGAAGGACCAATTACATCAAATTCCAGTCGAATCGATTCCAAATTTCTCAAACGGTCGTTATATCCGAAACTTATTTGAAAAACTTGTGACCATTCAATCCAACCGCCTCATTCAACAGGAGAATATTATGAAAGAGGAATTAATGGAATTTACAGAGGAAGATATTTTACTGGGCATAACAGAAAATCTATTTGATAATACATTCTAGTTGTTGTGAACCATGGCCAAGGTTTTTAAGTTACCTTTGGCCATGGTTCACAAAGAAATAAGAAAAGAGGATGAATAATGAAAAAACTTGTGTCAATAATTTTACTATGTGCTTGTATTTTACCAAGGGTGATAACGATCAATGTTACGATTAACAATAACATTAAAGTTCATAAAAATAATCAGAATGAATAATTGACAAAAAATGAAAATAATTGTAATCTAACTTAAAACATACGCTACCGTATTTTATTGGAGAGATGACATGCAATTAACGAGGGAAGATTGGATAAAAGCAGGATTACAACAATTAGCTGAAGAAGGAATACATAAAGTTCGCATTGAAGCACTTGCTCGATTATTAAAAATAAGCAAAGGGAGCTTCTATCACTATTTTCGTGATCATCAAGAGCTGTTAGATTCTATGCTCGACTATTGGGAAATACATGCAACAAAGCTAATTGTTCAAAGTATGGAGCAACAGGATGCCTCATTAGAACAGCTACTAAAGATTAGTTTTAATCGAGATAAAAAAATGGAAATTGGCATTTATACTTGGGCTAAATATGACCCTGTTGTGGCAGCGCGATTAGTGGATATTGAAGAACAGAGAATTTCTTGTGTTGCAAAATTGTATCAAAAATTGGGCATAAACGAGACTGAATCCATTGATCGAGCGAGACTTGCCTATTTAACGTATGTAGGATGGATGACAAGGTTTGAAGCAAATCCTGATTTTGATATTGATAGAATGGTTGAGCTTTTAATACACGATAACAGGTGTATTGATTAACCATTTGAATCCATTGGAAATAATTTGGACACTGAATTTAGCTACAATAAAATAGGCATACATTGGCATAATATCAACAAAAAAATCCTTTTATTGGCCAATAATAAACCTACTAATCAACACACCTGACACGATAATAAACGTCCCTAATACGGTTATAAAACCTGAAGGGACAAAATTTTTTACTATAACATACGGTAGTGTATGTTTTGTTTGAATTTATGACATGGGGGGCGAACGAATGAAATTATTATTAATATTAATAGCTGTGGGCTTCTGTGGTTAATCAGTTTGTTGCATATTTATTGGGCTTTTGGAGGTCGTTGGGGTTCTGCTGTTGCAATTCCTGTAAAAGAGGGAGAGCAGAAACCTGCCTTTACTCCGAGAAAATGGGGAACATTAATCGTAGCTATTCTTATTCTACTGGCTAGTGTCATAATTGTTGTGCAAGCAGGTTACTTGCAGGAGTTCCAAGTAAATAGTTTATCTAAAATCGGAAGTATTGTCTGTGCTTTCGTTTTCATTGTTAGGGCAATGGGTGATTTTAAGTATGTTGGATTTTTTAAAAAAATAAAACATTCACAGTTTGCTAGATATGATACTTGGTTCTATAGTCCATTCTGCTTGTTTTTGGGATTTGTCTATATTATTCTGTTATTTTAATAGTAGTAATGATTAAGGGGGAAGCAACATTGAATCAAACGTTATACTTACTTCGTCATGGTGAAACTGAATATAATACACAAGGACGATATCAGGGAGAGCTGGATTCTCCGTTAACAGAAGTTGGTATACACCAAGTACAACAAAATGCTCTAATGCTGAAAAGTTTGATTGGCGATCCTAACGAATGGAAAATTGTGTCGAGTCCATTAGGAAGAGCCATGCAAAGTACTGAAATAATTTGTGAAACAATTGGATTTGATTTGAAGAATGTTGAAAAAGATGATCGTTTAACCGAGGTTGCTGTGGGGCAATGGGCTGGGTTAACAACGAAAGAAATAGAAAGTTCTTGGCCAAACCTTTTTCATAACACAGACCTGTATAACTGGTATTTTAATGCTCCTCAAGGAGAAGCCTATGACTCGGTCGTGAGAAGACTAAGTGCTTGGCTAGAAGACATTCAACATATACCGAAAGTTATTGCTATTTCACATGGTCTAACAGGTCGCATCTTACGTGGTGTATATGCTGATCTAAAAAAGGAAGATGCACTGAAGCTAGAAGTATCTCAGGATGTATTTTTTAAATTAACGAATAAAACAATCACAAGAATTTGTTCAGATTTCGATGATTTTTATGAATGAAAAAATCAATTCTTAAGAATTTCTTCATAAATCTCCTACAGGAATATTCAGAAATGCCTCCTATTATAATGTGTGGGAGGCGTTTTTTTATGAAAAAATTTATCTTATTTTGTTGTATAAGTGCGGCTGCAATCTTTTTTTATTATACAAATAACACAACGGAACAATCGCAAATAGATCTATCTTCGTTACATAGCAAAAATGCTTTGTTACTGAATAAAAATGGAGATGTATTATACGAAAAAGATGCAGATGCCATTATTTATCCTGCATCATTAACGAAAATTATGACAGCAATCGTTGCCATTGAGATGAGTCCTGATCTACAGAAGCAAACAATTGTAGAAGCACAAACAATTTCAAAATTTACTGCTCAAAATGCATCCATGGCTGGCTTTCAGGCAGGGGATTTTGTGACGATAGAGGATTTATTATATGGGACATTGCTTGCCTCTGGGGCAGATGCTACAGGGACGCTTGCCGATGCCATTGCAGGTAGTGAAGAGGCATTTGTGACGTTAATGAACAATAAAGCGCATGAACTCGGGATGGACGATACGCATTTTGTAAATGCCAGCGGATTACATGATGACGCTCATGTCTCAAGTGTCCGTGATATTAGTAAGCTATTTCGTTATGCGATGGAAAATCCTACATTTTATCAAATTTTGACTTCTAAAAGCTATATAACCCATGTACCAAATGAGCTAACAATATCAAGCTCACTTTTTACTAAAATTCCAAGTGGAGAAAGTGCAATATTGGGGGGGAAAACGGGCTACACACCTGAGGCTGGTCTTTGCTTAGCCACTATTATCGAAAAACATGGAGAACAATATATTTTCGTTACGACTAATGCGGCAGGGCAAGCTTGGACACCACCACTTCATATTGAAGATGCACTTACAGCGTTTGATGCACTATAAGAGGAAAAAAATATGAAAAAATTAATAACTTTTTTAAGCGCTTCAATCGTCTTATGAATAGGGTGACTTCATGCACCCAAAAAGAGAAGGCATTTTGGGAGCCTTTGATCGGCACAAATGTTGGGAATCATTTGGATGTCGATAAAATAGCTAACAATGTATTCACGCTAGGGGATACAATCAACCATTTTAATTTAAGAGGGGAGGTGTTACATGCTATCAAAATAACAATGAAAGATTTTTTAGAAAAGCATCAGTAAACATTTCAACAATATGCCGTTGTTCCTAGCTACCGAAAAATGTTAATAGAGAAATTTTTAATCACAAAAACTAGTTGATTCATACTATTTTCTGGAATAGTCTATTCATCTATAATAAGAGTCGAATCCTAGAATATTTTAGAGAAAACATACGAAAAAAGACTTCAGTAATGATAAGGGCGGTGTTGAACAATGAAAAAGCTTTTACCCTATGCAATTTTTTTGACATTTTTAATCAGCTTTGTATTTGTAGATTTTACTTCTGCAAAGGCTGAGGGTACAACCGTTATTCAATCAGTAGCAAAAGACGCAGCAGTTTATGCAGAAGCTTCCGCTGATAGTGCCGTAATTGGGCAAGTAGCAAAGGGAAGTTATGTAACTGCTACACCTGTAAATCAGGAATGGACTCATATTAAAGATCAAAAGTTTGAGGGATACGTAGAAACGGCAACATTAAAAAACCTGACGTCTGAAAAATATGTAGTAACGAAAAAAGGTGGTACAACTTTATTTACATATCCTAGTCCAAGTGCACAAAAAATAGGACAGCTTAATGAAAACACGCTAATTTTTGTTTATGGATCAGCACCTGGAGGTTGGTCATTTGTCCAATATGGTCATGAAACAGGCTATGTTGCTACGAATTCTATAAAGAAACCAGTTGCAACAAAGAAACGAGTAAATGCTGTAAATGGTGCTGTGCTTCATGTAACTGCTAGTCCAAGTGGCGAGATTGTTGGGACACTTGCCAATAAAACGGTCGTTCAGCACTATACAACGATTGCAGGATGGGCTTATGTAGAAGCGGGTGACCAAAAGGGTTATGTGAAAGCTTCAGAGCTAGCAAATATTCAAATACTTGATAACAAAGTATACAATAAAGGTGTACCAGTAGCGAAAGGGCAAAAGAAGCGTGTGGCTTTAACGTTTGATGATGGGCCGGATGCAAAAGTAACACCACAAGTTTTAGCGATTTTAAAGAAGTATGATGCAAAGGCCACATTTTTTATGGTTGGGACAAATGTATCGAAAAATCCAGCAATCGTAGAACAAGTTTATGAGGCCGGTCATGAAATTGGCAATCATACATGGAACCATCCGAAGTTAACAAGCTTATCGACATCAGCTGTTAAACAAGAAGTTGATAAAACTAGCAATGCTATATATAACGCAATCGGTCAGTATCCAACAGTTTTCCGACCACCATATGGGGCAACGAATGATAAAGTTCGGTCAGTCATTACGATGCCATCTATATTATGGTCAATCGATACACTAGATTGGAAACATCGCAATGCTGATAAAGTTTTATCGTATGTGAAAGCGTCAGCGAAAGATGGAAGCATTATTTTAATGCATGATATTCATCAATCGACAGCCAATGGTCTTGAAAATGTTATTCTTTATTTGCAAAAACAAGGCTATGAATTTGTAACTGTTAGTGAAATATTACAATAATTTATAGGTTAATAGAAAAGCCGTGTAACTGTCACTAACGGACAATTGCACGGCTTTTTGATTATTTAAATAAATTGATCGTCGTAATAATAATCGGAATACCGAACACGTCGATTAAAAACGCTCCTACTATTGGCACGACAAGAAATGCTTTTTGGGATGGACCGAAACGTTGGACAACGGCTGACATATTGGCCATTGCATTTGGTGTTGCTCCTAAACCGTGACCTGCAAAACCAGCCACCATCACCGCAGCATCGTAATTTTTTCCTAGTAATTTAAACAATACAAAGATACTAAATACGACAATAAAGAATACTTGTGCGAACACAATGATGAATAGTGGAAGTGCTAAATCAGCGATTTCCCATAATTTAACACTCATAAGTGCCATTGAAAGGAAGATCCCTAAAGTAACATCGCCTATTATAGAAATGCTTTTCATGTTAATCGCTTCAGGTTTTACTTTATCCATAATATTGCGCACTAGCACAGCTACAAACATTGCACCGACATAGCTAGGTAATACGAAGCCAGTAGCTTCTGAGAATAATGTTCCAACATATGTACCTACTGCCATACAGAACGTAATTAATAATACTTGTGTAAAGAATGAATCAGATGTAATTTGTTCATGTTTATTTTCATATTCAATTTCTTCCGTTTCTTGTTCATCTGGCGTTAAATTATATTTACTAACTAAGTACTTCACGATAGGACCACCGATTAAACCACCAGCGACTAAACCACATGTAGCTGCAGCCGCACCGATTGTCATGGCTGATGAAATACCTAGATCTTCTAAAGTTTGTCCAAATGCTGCTGCTGCACCATGACCACCTTCCATTGAAACAGCACCAGCCATCATCCCGATTAATGGATGAATGCCCATCAGCGATGCAAGTGAGACACCAATAACATTTTGCATTAAGGCAAGGAAACCACAAGCCAACCAATAAATAACTAATAATTTTCCACCAAGCTTAACAAGTTTAAAGCTTGCCCCTAAGCCAATTGTTGTGAAGAACGTAATCATAAATAAGCTTTGTAATGACGTATCAAGTGAAATTTCTAATACGCCGGTTGTCTTTAAAATAGTTGCCAAAGCGGCGAATAGTAAGCCACCAACAACAGGTGCTGGAATACAAAAGCGCTTTAAAAAACTTATTTTATTAATGAGCCAGCCGCCCAATGCGAATAGAGCGACTGCTAGAAATATTGTTGTAATTTGATTGAATTCGATCATTAACCTTGCCCCCTAAGTAAGTTGTTAAGTGCTTCATAGACAAAATAAGCACCTAATTTAACTGTGCGTCCGTTCTCATCAAGTGAAGGATTGACCTCACAAATATCAAAAGAATGAGTATTTGGGTGCGAAGTTACTTTTTGAAGTATCGTTCGTACAGTCGTTGGATCTAGGCCAAACGGTGATGGAGCACTAACACCCGGTGCAAATGCAGCGTTTAGCACATCCATACATAGCGTTAAAAGAACATAATCATGATTATCCATAAATTGCTGAAGATCATCCATGATTTGCGCATTGTTTTCTGGCGTCATATTTTCTTCTAACACATAATTCACGTGCAATTCATCGGCCTTTTCAAATAGCTCTTTTGTATTGCCGTATCGTTGTATGCCTAGAACAAAATAATCTGCATGTGGGTCCTGCTCTAAAATCTGACGGAACATTGTACCAGACGATGGTTGTTCATCATATGGTCTTAAATCGAAATGAGCATCGATATTGACTATCCCGATTTTTGCATCCTTTGGTAAGCCAGCACGAACGCCTAAATAATGTCCGTATAGCGTTTCATGTCCTCCGCCTAGCACAACACATTGTAATTTATTATTTAGCAATGTTTTGACAATTTCACCGAGCTCACCCTGCGCTTCTTCTAATGCATGGTTAAGACAAATAACGTTACCGACATCTATAATTTGCTGCTCATCATTAAAAGTCCAAGGTAAGCTAGATAATGCTTCACGCAGAGCATTAGGTCCACTCGCTGCCCCTATACGTCCTTGATTTCGACGTACACCTTCATCACAAATAAAGCCAACAATTCCGGCATGCGGATGATTTGAAGCGCTTACATCATTAATAGGAATTCTCTTTACTTTTTGATGTAAACGAAAGCTACTCGAATTTGTCGTTGAATCTATACGGCCTTTCCATTGTTTTTGTTCAGTCATTGTATACATAGTTATATCAACTCCGTTTTCAATATTATTGTAGTGTTAATATTGTTATAAATTTATTATATATTCGCATAATTATAATTGCTAATATATAATTAATATTAATCTATAGCTTTTAACTATAAATAGGGGAGAAGGATGTTTTGGATTTTAAACAATTACAATATTTTATAGCAGTGACGGACCAAATGAATTTCTCAAAGGCAGCTGAAAAACTACATATTTCACAGCCTTCCTTAAGCAATGCTATAAAGAAGTTAGAGCATGAAGTTGGTTCACCATTACTTGAAAGAAATACGAGAAATCTGCAATTAACAGAAGCAGGTGAGCTTTTATATGAACGGGCAAAAGTTATATTGAAAAACATGGAAGTTTTAAAAATAGAAATGGATGAGGTCATTGTACATGGCACAAGTGAAATAACGATTGGCGCTATGGAATCGATTAAGCATTGGCTACCAAAAGTCATTACAGAATATAAAAAGGGATATCCACAAATGATGATTCATCTAGTGGATATTTTAGGAAGTAAGCGTGTCAAAAAATCACTCAAAAGCTATAAAACACACTTAATTATTACTAACCAGATCATGAATGATGAAGAGCTAGAAGTGAAGAGCCTATATGAAGAGCGACTTGTAGCTGTTTTACCATTAAATCACCCATTAGCGGAGAAGGATAAACTGACGATCGGTGATTTAAGTGAAGAGCCTTTTATTATTGGTACAGAGGGCTTTCAAACGAGACGTGACATTTTAGATGCATTTGACAAGGCTGAAAAAAACATTAATATCCAATTTGAAATCGAACGTTTTGAGACGGCTGTGTCACTCGTTCGTGAAAACTTAGGGATTACCATTCTACCTGAAAATTATTTAAAAGGCCCTACAGCTAAAACTATTGTACAAAAAGAAATAGACTGTCCAAATTTACGACGCAATGTGTATGTGGTGTATTTAAAAAATCGTCATCTTCCTTTGGCTATTCGTCAATTACTTACGGATATAGTGCAATTTTTTGAGCACTAAAAGATCAAGATAAAGCTATTGTATGAAAATAATTCATTATACAAGAATTGTAGTGTTGTGTATGAATTTTCCTTGCAACACCATTTTTTATTCAATAGGGCACTATAAACCTAAAATGGAAAAATACAGATTATCCGACAGTATATATTATACTTAAGGATATATTCTCGCACCCAATTTATTTTTATAAAAAAACAAAATATTCCCGTGAAGAAATTAAAAGAGGGGGAATGTATGTTCTTATTACATCATATTATCATTCATGAAGAAAATGTTAACAGCATAAATTGTGAGAAAATAAATTCTTCCATTAAGAATCACTTTCTTTACTCATTTTATCGAGAAGAATACTAAATTTATCGACTAATATTGTGGATTTATCGATACTTTTTAGCGTTTTATCGAGAAACTCTAAGTATGTTCAAAAGACAAAAGATCAGGTCCACAAATAGGTGCCTGATCTTTTATGATTTTGTGCTACTAATCCCACGTTTGATCTAGCTTATCACTGTAAAATTTAATAGCCTTACTGTAATCTTTTATCTCTTTATGATTTGTTGTAAGTAGTAAAGTTTTCAATATAGTTTCCATCGCCTTTGAATGTTCACCAAGATTATAGAACGTCATAGCATAAAAAACCTTTAAATGTTCAGCTTCTGGAAACTCGCTTATGGCTTGTTCAAAAATATGTTTCGCCTGTTCATATTGTCCTAATGTACGATAGGTGCTACCTAATCCTAAATAAGCATCTACTAATATTTCAGGTTTTAGCCCTAATTGAATTGCTTTTTCATAGTGAGGGACAGCTTCTTTTTCTTTTCCTAATGAATCATAAGTCCATGCACATTGAAATTGGTAGAATCCATTTTCAGGATCTTCTTTAACTAGAGCTACCATTAATTGATTTGCTTCTTCTAGTCGACCTTTTTCTCTTAATGTGATTATGTGTTGTAATCGCTTATTCATATCATTTATCCTTTGCTTCATTTTTAGTAAAAGTATCAATCTGTGTTTCTAGAATCTAATTTAAATAAGAGGCTGATTACCATTCAAAAAAATTTTCATCAATCATTTCCTCGAATGAATCAGCTAATAGCTCGATTTCTCCCGTATCGTTAGAACAAATAAAAACTTGTCCTGCCTGATTGATAAAAATTGGATTGCCTGAACCTTCCAAAGAGATTACATAACTGGTATTTAAAATCTTTGCAGGAGAATGATTTTTAAATTGCTCACGGAATTCAAGCGTTAAATCACCAACCATTTCCTTTTCTAGACTTGAGCCATTGGAAAAACATGAACTGTTAGTCCTGCAAATGCCCCGCCAAATGTTTAAATAAAATGCACATAGTCCTTATGAAAACATACATTTAGCTGACTTTGTGCATCTCTTATTTCTTTTTTTGCTCGCTGGATGGCCCTCTAGTGTATGATGATCCTCACGATAAAGGATAGTAGATAATCTTTTCATTACATAAGATAATTGCCCTTCTAGTAATTAATCCACCATTATGGTATAAGGTTTGTACTTAAACTAAGGGGACAGGTTAAATAAATTTCATAAAATACCATAAAATGATAAAATAAGAATATACATTCTATTTTGATTATATTGTCAATTTTAGGGGAGGGCAAATGAAAGACATGAAACATAGGATTGCTTTACTAGCAGATGTCCATGGGAACGCAAGTGCTTTAAAAGCAGTTATCGAAGATTCGATCAAAGAAGGTGTCACTGAATATTGGTTTTTAGGGGATTTAATCATGCCTGGGCCTGGGGCAAATGATTTATTTGAAATATTAGATAGTATTAAAGTTGCTACTTATGTTAAAGGAAATTGGGAGGACTGCTTCCTTGACGTATTGAATAAAGAGATTGACTTTGATAATGCTTCTGATATCTATGTTTCTAGGTTAGTCCAGTATCAGTGTGAAAATTTGGATGAAAACTATATTAATCTTATTAAGAATTTACCATTACATCTAACAAGACAAGTTAATAATCTATCTATCAGTATTAGCCATAATTTACAAAACAAAAATTATGGAGGGGATTTATGGCCCACTAATAATCAGAAAAATTTTGATCATTTATTTGAGCATGATTACGATATTGCAATTTATGCTCATACCCATCACCAATTGTTACGCTATAGTAGCAAGGATCAATTGATTATTAACCCAGGAACTATAGGACAGCCCTTTTATAAATGGGACAAGTTACATTCTGACCTACGTGCTCAGTATGCAATTCTTGAAATTGATGAGACGGGGATTGCTGAGGTGAGATTTAAAAAAATTTCCTATGATGTAGAAAAGGAATTAAACAACGCTATTAATAATAAACTTCCTTATATTGACTTATATCGAGAAATGCTTGAGACAGGAAAAACTCATACCCATGATATTGAGTTATTACAAAAGCTCAATGATAAATTTAACTATAAAGATGAGATAATTAATTTTTTTGAAAAAAATTACTGGAAATTTAAAGGGATAAAGTGAACTTTTTCAACTAACGACAGATTAATTGTATAAGACATGTACTTATGATCTTCCACAATCGGAGCGATTGTTTAATAAGCGTTGCTGTTCTCTTAAACTCCCATGAAAGAACTTAATCATCTTTCATTTTCTGTGGTGTGGCGCTGGTTTTTGCGCTACATGGATGGCTAACGGGCAGTTTAATGTGATGAATATATACTTGAAATGGATTAATATGGAATAATAATGATGATGTAAGTTCATGAATGATTGTTGTAAAAACCATAATAAAGGAGAAATGTAGCATGGGAGTTTCTGTTTATTACACTTGTATGAGAAACCATAACCTTACCAACAGTGAGGAGCAAGAGATAACGGCCATCATTGATAAATACAATGCGGGTTTTGAAATGAAGGATATTGGAGAAACATTTTGTGTTTATGACTATGATCAGGATGAACCAACAGTGATTTTTGCAGGTTCAACAAAGCTACCCTTTTCAGATGATTTTGAAGATACATTGCATGCGCTGTTTTATTGGTTGACTTGTTTGACGGATATTAGAAGAAGTCTTTCTAATGGGGATTGGCATGTGCATCTAGATGATACGGATGCCATTTGGGATGAGGAAACGGGTTGGCAAATGCCGGAAGATTAGTGCTCATATTCCAAACAAAGTGATGGAAGGTTCTTATTTAAGTGCATGTGCGAGGCTGAAATAAGAATGGGAGACATTCCGCTCTTTACTGTTTTCTTCATACTGTCTGTTACTGAACTAAAGTAGACTATGTTATACAGATATAGAGAGATATTATAATTAATTTGCGGTAAGTTATGAATAGTTTGATTTATTGAAACTAAGTAGAAGAATATAAAATGTATGTGATTTTTTGCAAATCCCATACGTCTTATTCTATGGAGGGAATATGTTTAAAGACAATTTTAAAATTAGTAATATTCCCGCAGTTTTATGGGGAGAAAAGAGTGAAAAAATTTTTATTGCAGTACATGGAAATATGTCAAATAAAGAAGATACAGTGATTCAAATAGTAGCTGAAGAAGCCAATAAAAAAGGTTATCAAGTATTAAGCTTTGATTTACCTGAGCATGGAGAAAGAAAAAATGATAATACTCCTTGTAAAGTACAGTTTTGTGTTAGTGAATTATCTATAATTATGAATTACGCAAAAGAACATTGGAAAGAAGTAAGCGTGTTTGCATGTAGTATGGGAGCTTATTTTAGCCTTTTAGCTTATCAAAACGATGTGTTAAAAAAGGCATTATTTTTATCACCGGTAATTAATATGGAACGAATGATCGAAAATATGATGAAATGGTTTAATGTAACACCTGAGCTTTTGCAAAAAGAAATGACTATAGAAACACCTATTGATCAAAAGTTATATTGGGATTATTTATGCTATGTAAAAGAAAATCCTATTAATACATGGAATACAAATACATATATTATGTATGGAGCCAAGGACGAACTGTGCGAATTTGAAACTATTAACTATTTTACAAAAAAACACAGTTGTGAATTAGAAGTCATGGAAGCAGGTGAACATTACTTTCATACTGAAGAACAGTTGAAAGTATTTGAGCAGTGGTTACACAAGCACATCGATTAAAGTGAATAAAGAATAACTACCTTAAATTTTTATTCCTTCATGATTAGTTGTGGGAATTACTGTATTTAATAAAGTTTCCATAGCATTTGAGTGTTCACCGAGATTATAGAGCGCCATAGTATAAAAACCTCTAAATGTTCAGCTGCTAGAAATTCGCTTATTGCTTGTTCAAAAAACGTTTTGCCTGACCATATTGCCCTAATGTACGACAGGTGCTAACCAATCCTAAATAAGCTTCTATTAAGCCCTAATCGAATCGCTTTTTCATATTGGGGAGCAGCTTCTTTTTCTTTTCCTAATTAATCATAAGTCCATGCACATTGATATTGATAGTATCCATTTTCAGGATCTTCTTTAACTAGTGCTACCATTAGTTCATTTGCTTCTTCTAGTCGGCTTTTTCTCTTAAAGTTTACTAAAAACGTATGTAAGGCTATAATTTATTATTGCATAATTAGGAAATAAGTGCTTATTTTAAAAATTTTATTTTGACATTAAATATTACATAGAAAATTTTAATCGAGGTGAGTCAGAATGCTAGAACGTTCTATGGAGAAAACGCGGGAATGTAAAAAAGAAAGGGTGTGATAGAAAGAAGAGCACTTACGATCGCTCTTCTATATAAAAAGAAAAGAGGACTATTATTATGAATAATTATCAAAGCATCTTTAGTGAAGGATTTGATTTTAAATATTGTGTGAAGGGGCAAGGTCAGCCGATATTGGTAATTGGCAGCAGTGTGTATTACCCACGCTTGTTCTCGGAAAACTTATATAAACATTTTCAATTTATTTTCTTAGATCATCGAGGTTTTGTAAAGCCTCCTCGTTCTTTAAAGCAGGAAGATTATACTTTGGATAAAATTGTAGAGGATATCGAAACAGCAAGACAATTGCTTCAGCTTAAGGATTTTATCATTTTAGGACATTCCGGACATGCATTTATGGCCATGGAGTATGCTAAAAAATATCCTCAGTATGTTCAAAAGGTTATTTTATTAAATTCGGCACCAACAAACAGTCAAGACAGACAAAATCAAAGTTTTTCCTTTTTTACTGAGACGGCCAGTGCTGAACGAAAAAAGCAATTTGAGCATGATATTGCTTTCTTAGAAAATGATATACAAAATGATCCGGAAAGACGCTTTGTGCATATGTGTATCCGGATGGGAGCCCATAGCTTTTATGATTATACGTTCAGCGCTGCTTCTATGTGGGATGGTGTATATACCAATATGGAAGTTATTGATTACCTCTGGGGGATAGCATTTGCTGAACGAAATCTAATCCAATCAATGGCTCATTTCGATAAACCTATTTTTTTAGGATTAGGTCGGTATGATTATTTAGTAGCTCCTGTTTCACTCTGGGATTCAATCGATTATTCCTATGAAAATGTGAAGAAAGTCATTTTTGAAAAAAGTGGCCATAATCCAATGTTAGAAGAACCAGATACTTTTGATCGAGAATTAATTGATTGGATGAATGAATGAATCGTAGTTATGCTTTATAGGTGATCATTGTTCATCAGAAGGTCAAGTAACATTTATGTTTGTTGTACAAATAGATAAGGTGACGCTTTGTAGGCAGGCACCCTAAAAATAAAATCGCTAGAGAAGTAATATAATTCTCTAGCGATTTTCCATTTAAAGTTAATTTAACGATAATATAATATCCCGAAAATAATTAGACTGTTATTAGTTTTTAATGTTGGGTAAGATGGGTGACACAAAGGGGGATTCATTATGAAACTTGGATTAAAATATGATGAAGTAAGAATTGTACCATTTGATTCAGAATGGAAAGTTGAATTTTCAAATGTGAAGCAAGAAATACAATCTGTTTTAGAAAATGATGATAATCGTATAGAGCATATTGGAAGTACTGCAATTGAGGGGATAAGTGCAAAGCCAATTATTGATATTCTATTAGGTGTTGATGATTTTCATAAAATGGATAAGGAAATGGAAAAGAAGCTTCATAAAATCGGTTTTTATCGACTACGTGTATAAAGACCAAATGAAGTAGTATTTGCAAAATTTACAAATGAAACATTTGAGGTGAAAACACATTTTATTCATGCAGTAAGTTTTAAAGAGGAATTGTGGGAAAACCTTATCTTTTTCAGAGATTATTTAAATGAGCATGAGGGTGAAAGAATGGAGTATGCCAATATGAAAGAAGATTATTTACGACAAAATAACTCACCAAATATTAATGAATATACTAATTTTAAAGATGAATTTGTGAAAAACATATTTGCGAAAAGACTATTATAGTCTCCTATTGGGATTCGATTTAAGGTAACGAAATAATAAATAAAGAGAACAATACTTTGGAGTTGAAAGGAAATTGAAATATGAAAAAAATATCTTGGAAGAGAGAAGAGTTTTGGCAAGGCTGTATATTGGCTTCGATTGCACACGCAATTAGTGTTGCCCATTATCCTGAAATTGCTCACGAACAGTCTTGGGATGGGTTAAATTACAACGTTCAAGATAGCTCGGGGGCAAGGGGAACAATAACTTTCCATACAAAATACTTAGTATCAGCTTTCCGTGACGATAATAGCGAGAGAGTAGCTAAATATAGAAATGCTTTAGAGTTCTTTAAGGATTCTCCTGATGAAGTAAAAACGTTGGCATTAAATGAAACGCTTCAATATTTGTTAGAGGATATTGGTGGAATATCAGTTCCTGTTATAACAACAGCTTTTTGGGGAAATAATGAGGAATTTTATTCTCAAGATGAACTTGATGTTTTAATGAAAAATGGTGGTTTCCTTTTAGAAAGACAAACCACCGACATTGAAACTGCTATTTATGAATGGCAAGAGTATTACGAAATGTCAGATTTACAAATAAATTTACTTAAGTCCATCTTCAAACGGAAGATAGAAAATCCTTCAAAAATAATTACTTTAACACAGAGTGAAATTCAAATGATCGAACCGAACGATGAAGAAGGTATACAGGAAAGTAGGATTTCTTTTAAAGAAATTGGTGTTAATTGGAGCTTGTGAAATTTAGAAATTATTATACTGACAGGACGTGTGCAATACTTGAACAAAGAACATTTTTTATGTTCTCTGTTCAATAATTTAAAAATATTTCTGATAAAATGCTTCTGAATTTTGCCATTTAGTTGAGCAAAAATATTGGCTACAGAGAGGAACCTTTTAATAGAAAATATTTCTTAAGTTCTATGAATCCATTCTTAATATCTCTTAGTTACAAGCAATTCCGTCTCCGTTTCCATCCAAACGATGGTCTCCGAAGCCAGCAGCCTTTGATTCTTTCATAAATTTAGTTGCTTCAGAAGCGTTACTAAAATCGGAACAATCCTTATCATCTTTAAAATTGTAAATAGGAGTAGACGAGGCATTGGCTTTTTCATTTTGTTTAGATTCGTCTTCTTGTACCTTTCTTTTAGCAAGATCTTCCTGTGTTTCTTCATGAACTTTCTTCATATCTTCTTCCAATTCTTTTAAGTACTTTTCACCTTCAATTTCTCTTTGTTTTTCTTCTAACTCTGTTTTCTTCATTTCAGCAATATGTCGTTCGTAGACACAGGGGCCAATAAACCAAATGGCTAATAAAATTAATATTATAAGTAAAAGGATTCCTTTGGCATATGTTTTTTCTTTTTTCTTTCTATAATAGCACCATACTACTGTGAGAATGATTGTAATAAATAATAAGAGATTCCAAATTGAACCTACAATACATTCTAATACAAGCATAAGCATGTATAGACACACGAGTATAAGCAATAATTTTAGTACATATATAAAATCCTTGTCTTTCATTTTGTTCCCCCGTAAATTCTCAAATCAATTAGCACCAATTCATTTTATTTGTAAACATCTGATAAGTAAATTGGAAATTTATTCCAAGTGAAATAAGGCTTCAATTTGAAACATCTTTTTCACGGCCAATCATATTAGAGGCTGGTGTATCAACCTAAATAGGATGAATTTCCCGTGAGTGCTTCCCATGAAAGAGCGACAGTCAGTGATGCATCGTGGTCGTTGAGTCAGACTAACGGAAGGGCTCAAGGCAAGATATTGCAGTGACTGTTAAATGGGCAGGGGAGTGAGAGAGTTACCGGGTAAGTGTTATAATATGGACAAAATAAATATTCTTCTAGAATGCGAGCTGCTATATTGTATTTAGAAGTAGCAATAAAATCTTCGAAAGTCTTAGCAAATACGTATTTAAAACAAAAAATCTATCGTAATCTTCTAGGAGGTAACATATTGCAACAGCTCTTTAGTGATATGATTAAGCAGGACGTAAAGCTGTTCCTTTCCAAATGTGGCTTCACAAAAAAGAGTTTGAATTTTTATAAGAAAACAGAAAGCCTCATCTACATGTTCAATTTCCAAAAATCTTCTGGTAATTCAGCGGACAACGTAATGTTTTATGTGAACTGCAGTATTTATGCGGCACAGTTGGCGCAGATACAATCGAGAGAGATTGTGACAGCAACCAAAGAAGCAGAGTGTCACTTCAGAGCAAGAATTGGGGAAATTGTTGAGTCTGTTCCAGATCGATTTTCAATCACTCCTGATACCAATATGGATGATTTAAGAAAAACGCTGCTAAGTGGATTAGAAGAGGCTATTCATTTCTTTGATACTATGACTAGTAGCAGATCCATTGTTGATTATTACACTTCAGGTCCATTTTTGCATTTGAGCGCAGAGAACTTTCATTTATTATTACAATCCAATGATGTAGCAGCGGCTAAAAATTATTTCAAGGCATTGCAGGAAAAGTACGGAACGGAAAAACGATGGCCTATTTTCGAAACTAAATACAATGCAATCTTCAATAAATACGGAGTGGAATTGGATAAGCTATAAGTCAGCATAGAGAATGTAAGTGAGTAATGATGTGGTGGCAAAACACTTGATGGCACCTTACTCAGCAAGATTTGTACTCTGTGGTATAATTATCCTTATTTATTATTTTGGATAGGAGAAGATATGAGGATTTATAAATTAGCCTGTATATGTACGTTTATTATACTCTTGTCAGGGTGTAATGCATTTTCATCTAAAACAGAAGAACCATCTTTAAAAGTAGCGTCAGAATTTGTAGATAATGAACCAAATGACTTAGATTCCACTCATAAGGAGAAAGAAGAAGAACCAATAGGAGGTTCTTATCTTCTTGAAATCGATGAAGAGAAATCGTCTCCTGTAGGTCAAGGTGAATCATATTTTACTTATGCCGGTAGCGCTCCATGTAAAATATCTTTATTAAATACTGGTACTGAAAGCTTTTTATACAAAATTCGAAATGTAGATAAAGATACAAATGTAACAAATGGAGTTTTAGAAAGTACTGAAAGTTTTGAGCAGATATTTGATGGTTTACCTGAAGGAGATTATGTCATATCTTACGTTGTACAAGAGGAAGAGCCTCCTGTAAATATAAAACTTAAGGTAAAGGTAGAGTTACTTCCTTAAAGAACTAGATGAGTGTTTTTCATGCTAACGGCGCAGAATACTTGAACAAGTAAAATGGGATTTAATGTTAAATTATAGCGAGTGGGGATGGGTTAATGTGAGTTATAATGTTCATATTACAAGAGGAGATGATTGGGCGGAAAGTGTAGATAACCCAATTACTTTAGAGGAATTAATAGAATATTTTAATGGAAAAAGTGATTTTGAATACTCCGAAACATTCTCAACATCTGCCCCTGTTTGTATGTCCATTGGTGGAGATTTTTTTATATGGACATACGGAGATATAAAAGTTCCTTTTTTATATAACAACGGACAGATTACCGTTTCGCATGCTAAAGATAAAATTATTGAAAAAATGAAAGAAATAGCATCAGAAATAGATGCAATGGTACAAGGTGATGATGGAGAACTGTATTAAACAATTACAAATGATGGGGGCGATTACGAAATTAAGGTAATTGCTTTTTTCTTTTCTGATTATAGGAACAGGATAGTTGGGGTAGGATCCCGAGTAAAATGCTTTGTATATTAATCAAAAATTAGAGATTCCTGGAGGAAATGATGAACTACATACAAACAATTCGTAAGTTAATTGGAAATGAAATGCTAATGACTGTAGGTTGTGGAATTATTATTGAACATGAGAATCAGATTTTACTACAACATCGAAAAGATCGAGATGTTTGGGGCATCCCAGGGGGCGTTATGGAGCCTGGAGAGACGTTTCTTGAAACTGCTGTACGAGAAACATTTGAGGAGACAGGATTGATAGTTGAACAATTAAAGTTGTTTGGTCTTTATTCAGGTGAAGAAGGATTTTCAGAATACCCAAATGGAGATAAGGTTTTCAGCGTCCAGATTATTTTCTATTCAAATTGTTTTTCAGGAGAATTAACTCATAACACAGAAGAAAGTCATGAACATCGATTCTTTCCTCGTAATAACCTACCTCATTTGAATTCGCATCAAGAGCGATTCATTCAGGATTGGGTAAATCAGATGACATTGCCCGTAATAAAATAATCTGACGAATTTTCACCACAAAAAAAGACAGAGACAACCAATTTCCTTATTCAACTATAGGAGGCTTTAGTTGAATAAGGATTATAATGAAAATCACACTTTTTGTAAAAAATATATATCAATTCACAAGGAGCGGATAGTCAGTGAAGTAATAATTCCAAATATAAAGTGACTATAAAACCTAGTAAAATGATAATGCTAAAAAAGGTGAGGTGTTTTTTTTATTCTAAAATTAAATTGTTTATTTATCTTCGAAGAGTAAACCTAAGTGCCACCTTATCTAATACAGTAGCGATTATTATCCCTGCTGTATATCGAATCAAATCCACTGTAAGAAAACCTTTGCCCAATACCAAAGCCCCGAGCAATGTCCCACGAATCTGATTTATCCAGTTTTCCTGATACAGCTGGCTAAATTCAATGCCGAAGCTAAACAAAAAGCTGAGCACAATGGCTGGGAGGATGTTCTTACTCACTAGCAACAATCGAAATCCGAAATAGACCATCATAGCCCATAATATGTCCCCCGCGTTCTGCGCAACAAATGACAGAAGCAGATGGCTCCATTTTCTAGAAGCTAGGCCTAATAAAATGGTGATCACAATAGCGATCAAATAAGCTATTCGCATGTTACGATATTGGTGGTTAATAGGTTTTTGCTCTTTAGTCAATTGAATCACTCTTTCGGCGTGTTGATAGTATGTATTAAGTTGGCTCTTCACCATAACATATAGTTAATTACCATCCCGACTCGGCGCTTTCCAAAGACAAAATATTTTCTGTGCGAAAGCGAAGCGTCAGCAACAAATGTTTTCTGTGCGAAAGCGAAGCGTCAGCAACAAATATTTTCTGTGCGAAAGCGAAGCGTCAGCAACAAATATTTTCTGTGCGAAAGCGAAGCGTCAGCAACAAATGTTTTCTATGTGAAAGTGAAACGTCAGCGAACAGGATGTTGGTCACGAAGGCATTCTCACAGGACGTGATGGTTTTATTTCATTCCAAAAAGGCTGCTTCTAGATTAGAAGAGCCTAGATTGTTACTTTTTTATCCTTATTAGCCAGAGATTAATTACGAATGGCTTCTATTTTTTCGCAGTCAATCATCAGTCGCATGGCAGTTGCTCCAATTTCTAGGAAGTGTGCGCTGCAGCTTTGGTTATCAAAATATAGGAAGAATATGTTGATAAAACTACTGCCATTCGATAAGAAAACATCTACTAATGTTCCAGGTTCAACGCATTTTAAATGATTGCAAACGCAACCCTTACAATGATTTTCATTTTTCATTTTTTTTTTTAGTTCTTGACTATAATCTTTCCTTTTTTGTTTAACATCCTTATGATTGTAATATTTTATTTTATAATGATCATCTTCGACAACTTCATAGTTGTCTTCTTTGCTATGATATTGATCATAATAAAACTTCTCAAATTTATGGTAATTGTTAAAATCCCTATCCATCCGCTCTAAATATAGATTCTCACCCATTTTTCCACCCTTTCTGTATGAAAGTAATGCTAGCGCCAGCCAGATATTATTAATTTATGTTGAAAAACCTAGGTGAATTGGTAATTTGTCTATCATCAAAGGCCCATTACTATTGCGATAAGAGGGGAGAATATTATAAAATTTAGATTCAAGTCGAAAAACGTTTCAAAATCTAAAACTTGGACGAACAGTTTTTAAGAAAATTATCTATTTAATGATTTTGCATTGTACTCTTCTTTAAGCAATCCGTATATTTCTAAATCCACTACTCCTTTACCAGACCAAAACGTTGCTTGTCTTAAAAGTCCTTCTTTTAAAAAGCCATTTTTCAGGAGAACCTTTTTGGATGTTTCATTTAAAGGCATAACCTCAGCCTGTATTCGGTTAATATTAACTTCCTCAAATAAAAATTTTATGAGCATTTTTACAGCTTCAGATGCAATGCCCTTACCCCAATAATCCTCTGCCAAAAAATAACCAATCGTTACCATATTCACTTTTTGATTAAAGTCTATTGCTTCGATCATGCCAACCAACGTATCGCATTGAGGCTTTTGGAAAATGCCCCATTTTACTCTGTGTTTTTTCTGATAATCTCTGTCAAAATGCCCGATCATTTTACTCACAGTTTGTAGGTTATGTTTAGGAATTATCCCACAATATTCAAATACTTTGTCATTATCATAGATTGCAAATACATCCTGTAAATGTGCATCTTCAATTTTTTTCAGCACTAGATCTTCTGAGCTTAATAATGGGAAAGCTGCAAACACTTTTTCTACATTCATATGATTCTCTCCTTGCTTTTTATCGTAAATAACTGGCAGTAAGAACTCCACTTCAAGTTGATGAAGTTGAATCAAAGCGATTAAACGGGGACAACTGCTACTAAATGCCCGATTGGTTTGGGCAACAGTTTTTGATAATTTGTGTTAATTCGTACATTATATTGTAGAAATGATTGAAAATAAATCCTTTTTTGGGAGGGAGGTCTTTGAATTAACCAAATTCGAAATCATTCGCCCGTATAAAATAGTCAGATTGTGGTTCATCACCAAAACGTGTGGTTGATTTCCGTTCCGACTGGGCGCTTTCCTGGGGGCGTCCGATGAGCCGCTTCACTCGCGTTGCTCGCTCCAGGGTCTCATCTGTGACGCTGATCCCCAAGGAGTCACCCAGCCTCCACTCCAATCAACTTATTTACATAGTATATGTTTTAACAAATGTCACCCACGACTTTTGGTGATGAGCCCAGATTGTGTTATATTGATTAAAAATGTATAATTTACCTATATTTTACTGAAAATGAGTGATTTACGATGATAGTCAGCTCTTTTATTCCATCAAAAAAAATTAAGGTGTGGAAGAACTAAGAATAATAGATTCTTCTACGCGAAATCGGAGGAATTGACATGTATAGTTATTACGGTCCTTTATGTACAGAACTTTATGATTTGACAAAACCAGTAGGATATTCTATTGGTGGGGATATTGAATATTATCTTGAACGATTAAACGGAACAAAGGGAAGAATACTTGAAGCGGGAGTTGGCTCTGGACGCTTCTTAGTCCCTTTACTCGAAAAGGGATATAATGTTGAGGGGATCGACTACTCGCCTGAAATGTTAGATTTATGCCGAAAAAGCTGTAAAGAAAGAGGATTCAAGCCAAATCTATATGAAGGTAACTTGAGCAATTTTTCATTAGACTCGAAATATGAAGTGATTGTAATGCCGACAGGTTCGTTTTGTTTAATAGAGAATTCAAAAGATGCGATGGATGCATTAAAATGTATGTATAATCATTTAATACCTGGAGGTCGCCTAATTGTAGACTTGCTTTTACCTACAGACTGGCGAACAGGGGAAATTGCTTCATCCTACTATGAGATTTCGAAAGAGGAAGGAATTGCATTAGAAAGAAAATCCGTTGAAATGAACTGGATCGATCAATATACGCTAACCATTTTAAAATATGAAAAATGGAGAAATGGTAAATTAATTGATACAGAATTACAAAGGTTTCCGATACGATGGTACGGAATAGAAGAATTCCAGCACATATTAACAAGCATAGGTTTTTCTGATATTACTTGCTCCGCTGAATATGTTTACAACAAGAAACCTTTAAAAGAACAGTCATTAATTACATTTGAAGCTGTTCGTAAATAATAAACCTGCTAGATTTTAGCTAAGGAAGTCGCTAAAATCTAGCAGGTTTTTTCTAATAGTTTTTATCATATTCCATTTTTTCTAAATGTATAAACCTTGTCCAATACTGAATTATCGGCTTTCTGCTACGGGTAGCTTAATGCTAAATTCATTCCAGATCGAGTCCTTTTCACCTAGCAATTCCTTCCCATTCCAAATGATGTCGTAAATGTCACCCTCATATGCAATGCCTCGGCCAAATGCAAAGGAAATAAAATAGTCCTTCCAAGATTGGAAGTGAGGGCTAGCGGCATCAGCAGCTCTCTCTATATAGCTCCATGCCTGTTCTTCGGTTATATAACCAAGTATGTAGCTCCATCTTGCAATATTTACGGCTCTATCAAAATCCCAGGCAGCAATAGTGTCCACCCGGTCAAAATCGGATTTCGTAAAGGAAAGCTTCTTCATAATCGCTTCTTGGGCTGATTCATAGCATTCCTGCGATTTACCCACTTCCTCCTCTGTAAAAGATTGGCCAGCTTTCAACGCCAGAAGAAGCTCATCATACTTCGTACGGTGCCCTTCCGAAATCAGCCATTCCAGAGTTTGTACAGCCTCCTCCGGATTACTAATGTCCCAATATGAAGATAGGCCTTCTTTCAAAGTTTCATGATCTACCTTCATCGACAGTATCCGTGGCGACTCAGAGCGGTAAAGAGCGAGATTAGCACCATATGCAAGCAAATGCTGTTTTTCCTTCGGCATAGGGTTAGCCATCTCCATTTCTGCTCGCATTTTTTTATTCTGTTTTTCAATTCGCTTGCTCGCTGTGATCAAACCCACGATAATTAAAATTACAATTGCCACAATAATTCCTACAATAATTAGAAAAATCTTCAAACTGTCACATTCCTCTCCATGTTTTTATTTTGCGCCATTTAAAATAGAATCACTCACTTTTAGTAATGTATAGTAAAATTATACATTTGCTGTATTAGTTTTACAATGTGACTATTTTATTACTTATTACCATTGGTGAGGATGACAATTGTTGATTGGTATAGAGGTGTTTGCACGATGGATTACTAAAGGGAGGGGAAATGAAGAGGAAGTTAGTTAACAAAGTCGCTAGTTTCGATTTTTTGCTTGCTATATTTTTACTGTATAAAGAAAAAATATGATTGTCTACAATTCACTGAGGAAGAAGGGTTTTCCATGCATAAAGATATGAAGTATGGTAGCGACTTTAAATATATTCCAACAACTTCAATTTGGAGTGGAAAAGGTGTAGAAGTATTGCCTGATTAATACCAGCACGATTCAAATTGTTAATATTATGCTTTACGTTGAACCTCATAAAAGTGAATTTATAATTAGTGGATGCTGGTATGCCAAAAAGTGCATATAACATTATTTCAATAGCAGATAGGGAGTTGGATCAAAGAATCGACCTTAAGCATTAATTTTGACTCACGGTCACTTCGATCATGTAGGGGCGATAATTGATTTAATTGAACACTGGGGGATGGCGGTGGCGATTTTCCTTCATGAATGTAAAAAGCTGTAGCAAATAAATTTGCTACAGCGAGAATTGAATCATGCCCTTTGATGGCGCAATATGTTTTATTTTATCATAAAAAACTTTATAACGATGTATTTAGTTTTTTACAAAATTTCAATGTAGTCTGAAATAATTAAAAACCTATTGACAAAAAAATGCAGAATCGTTATAGTCAATTTATTCAACGTTGAATATAAAAAGGTGATTATTATGACAAGGTTATTAGTTCTTGCTATGTTGGGTCTAAAACCAATGACTGGCTATGATATTAAAACAATGCTTGAATTAAATGATGCTGAACGATGGGGTGGTGTACTAATCGGCTCTATCTACAATGCCCTAAAAAAGCTTGAAAAAGATGGCTATATAGAGGTGGCTAGTATTGAATCGACGGGTCATAGGCAAAAAGCAATTTACCAAATTACTGAAAAGGGAAGGGCACATGAGCAAGAATTGATTATCGAGGCTCTTGAAAAATCTTCTGTAGTTTATCCCACAACTTTGTATTCTGGTGTATCATTTGCATTTAAATTGCCAAACGCTCGAGCAGTTGAAGCACTAGAAAAGCAGAAAAAGATTTTAGAACATGAAGAAAAGGCTATCAATGCTGGTTATGAAGCTAAACTGATTGCTATGCAAGGTGAAATGCCAGCGTTAACACAACTAGCATTTGATAATATGCTAGAAATTGTAAAAGTACAATCGAAGTTTGTTAATCAAGCGATTGACATTATGAAAAAAAATAACTCTCTCGAATGAGGGAGTTAAAAAATAGCCATATAGTCAACGTTGAATATACAATGTTAACTTATTTCTGCAGGCGTTTAGAAAGTTAAAGCTTGGTTGATTCCCGACGCAATTATGTCGAGGCAAAATTGATAGGAGGAGAGAAAATATGAAAAGGCTAATTAGTGCTAGACAATTAACGAAAAATTATAAGGCAAGGTGTGTCGTTGATCATATAAATGTTGATATTCAAGAAGGTGAAATAGTAGCTTTAATTGGCTCAAATGGTGCTGGGAAAACAACAACCATCAGTATGCTTCTTGGTATTATTCCTCAGGACAGTGGAACAATTGAATACTGGACATCCGATTATAAAAAGGAAATAGGCACGCAGCTTCAATCAACACCATTTTTCGAAGGCTATTCCGTAGAAGATAATATGAAATTATTTGCTGCATTTTATGGAATGACATTATCGAACAAGATGATTGAAGACAAGCTCGCAGCCTTTGATTTACTGCATGTAAAAAAAACGCCTGCAATCAAACTGTCGCTAGGACAGCAAAAACGCTTAGCCATTATCGTGACATCTTTGCATAATCCTAAGCTAGTCATTTTGGATGAACCTTCTGCAGGATTAGATCCAAGGGGGCAAAAGGAAATTCAACATATCATTAAGCGCTTAAAAGAAAGTGGCGTTGCCGTGTTATTTTCTTCCCATGATATGTTGGAGGTTATGAATGTGGCTGACAGAATTTTAATCATGCATCACGGAAAAATAATAGCAAATGGTTCACCTGATGATTTAATAGCGCAATACCAAACTCAAAATTTAGAGGATTTATTTTTTGAATTAACAAAGTGAGGAGTGAGAGGATGAAAACTGTTTTTTTATTAAACTTAAAATCCAGCATGAAAGATATGTATTTACTATTTTGGTCAATTTTAATGCCATTTGCGGCAATTATTGCGTTAAGGATATTTTTACCGAACTATTCAGGAGATTATATAGAAGGAATCGTTGCTGTTAGTGTATTTTTTTATTCATTTATGACTACAGCTTTTATAGCGTTATCTCAAAGAAAACGAGGCGTTTATAATTTACTGCACGCAACACCCTTGCCTTTATGGAAATATATCGTCAGTGTTTCGAGTTCATGGTCTGTCATAGCTATTATCCTGTCATATATAGTGCTGTTATTCGCTTTAGTCATCAATCAATTGAAATTTTCCATATATGTTCTTCTTTATATGACACCAATTATTTTAATAGCTTCGTTAAGTTTTGTTTTTTTAAGCTTTTTTATTTCAAGTCTCGTGAAAAATGAAGGACATTTGAGTATGACAGCTAATGTTCTGATGATTCCAATGCTCCTTTGTAGTAATGCATTTTTTACAATGGAAAAGGCGCCAGACTTTATACAATATATTAGTCTAGTAAATCCATTTGAATGGTTTTTAAATGGCATTAAAGCTGCATTTCTAAATAATTTTAGTTTATGGGGGGAATCTTTGCTCCTCTTAATGGGATGCCTTGCTTTGACACTAATTATTTCCTTAAAAACATTTAAGTATAGTGATCAATAATTGTAAAAGCAATAAATTAAATGACCAGAACTCAAAGTCTGGTCATTTTGTAATGTGCACCAGCATACTCAACAACTAGGTGGTGAAAGTCCACTACAGGCTTTATAGCTCAGTTACTTCGTTTCGTTTTTTAAAATTTTGTCTACTTGACAGGGGTCACTTTAACTTCTTTCAACAGGAGTCTAAACACCCGCTGAAAGAAGTTAAAGCCTCTGATGGATGTCACGGAATCGGAAAGGAGTTCTTAGGGGATGTTAGCCTAAAATCATCGCATCCATGCGATAACGGCTAACTGACCTGCATCGGTAAAAACGCCACGTCCTGTGGCATTACCGAAATGACCGACATCGTGTCGGCCCTCGTGCAGGCCTAAGTATAAAGCCGATTCCGGAAGCAAATATGCCGTGGCATAATTGCTATATTCAGGGCTCTTTTGAAAATCAACTTTATCTACAATTTTTTCTGTATCATTTTATTTGTTATATTTCTGAAGGAATACCTTGAGCTTCTCGTAAGTAATTTGGGTATTCAAACTACCTAGTACTCCATCATAAACATGTTCAGCTTTCGGAAGATAATAGATTTCATGAGAAACATTATTCTTTGAAAGTTCCCTGTCCAATATTATAGCTTGTTCTGTTGGGACAAGACTATCGCTCGTTCCTAAAAACATAATGGTAGGTGGTGTGTGTTCACCAATATAATTGACAGGAGAAAGCTTTTGATAACGATCAGGATATTGTGAAGGTGTGCCCCTTATATACTCTTTCATAACATTTTGCACATAGCCCGGACTAGGGTTATTCTGATAAAACTTTGTCATATCTGACGGTCCATAAAAGTTAATCACGGTATTAATAGGTACTGAAGGTACATCGGTGGACGGTGGTAAAGTTGTGTCACCCATACTATAAGCAGCAAGCATAGCTAGATTTCCACCTGCTGAATCACCCATTAAGTTTATTTTTTTAGGATCAATTTTGTAAGTATCCGCATGTTCTACTACCCATCCTATTGCTGATTTCACATCAGCTACCTCATCTTTCCATCCTGCTTGGGGAGGCATGCGATATTCTATATCAAAAACAGTAAATCCTAATTCACTTAACCATTGATTCCAATAAGGGGCACTCGCTTTACTACCTTCAACCCATCCGCCTCCATGTACCTTAATAATAGCGGGGGTACGTGTGTTTTTTAATTTTTCATTGGCGGGCCACATATCAAGCTTTAACTCAACGCCATCTGTAGTTTTTCCGTATACGATATCTTTTATAAACGTTGATGATATTTCTGTTTTGTTAAAAAAGTGAGAGTAAAGTGAAACTTGAACATTTTCTTTTTTGGCATAGTTCTCCATTTCTATAATTGGCTCTATAATTAAAAATACATTTATTAACAATAGCGGGATCGAAATGAATTGAGCGATTTTAGCTTTCTTCCAAGAAGCAAGTATTAATAGCACTATGATAAAAAATGTTAGAATTAATAAAAACCATGGAGTGTACAATGCAAGCGTTCCAAGGAAACCAACTACACTAAGAATATTAGTTGTATTAAAAATGGCATATGTGATCATGGCAATAAGAAGTGTTAGTACCATTGAAAAGCCTGTAAGTAGCCACTGAAAAAAACCTTTAGGGCGCCATAAGGTTAATTGTTTTTGTTCCATATTTCAAAATTCCTCCATACTAAAGATATATTTTATCTCTGACAGTACATATCCTCCAAAAAATTTATGAATCAAATACACTCGGATATTAAAGTACCTTATACAATCCTCTCTCAATATTATATAGAATCAATTTTTTTATTAGTATAGTTAATCTACAAAAAAGAAATATAGATAAAAAAATAATAGATAGTGGATTTACGTATTAGACGCACACATAAATTATTTATGATTGAAAATGTTATAGATTCTTTAAAGTTTATGAGACCAGAACTCGGAATTGAGTCTGGTCATTTCAGACTGTAGTCAAACACTACTTTGCGGACTAAACTTAGCATTTTGTGAGGATGAAATTGTAGCATTGACTTAAAAGGGATTTAAAAGCCTAAAATAGAATAATTCACTAAAGACATTAGAGAGAGTGATGGGATGAGTGAAACGCTAATAAGAATAGGAACTACTTATATTCCAGTCAGCAATGTAGGACTGTCTTGTGAATGGTATGTAAGTAAATTAGGTGCAGGATGCAATTATCAAGATAATGATAAAGCCATTCTTAATTTTGCCAATCAAAGTTTTTTTCTTGTTAGGTCAATGAACAATCAAAGCGCCAATTTCATTGATTGCTATGGGGAAGAACATTTTTCGCTAACCTTTGAGGTGGATGGATTAAGTGCATTAGAGATTATTCGTAATGTTTTTATCGATAAAGGAGTTACAGTTGGAGAAGTTGAAAATAGGGGACATGCGGGAAGAAATTTTGTTTTTTATGATGTAGACGGAAATAAATTCGATGTATGGAGTGAGCTGAGTCCTACTTTTAAAGAAAAATCCAAGGAGGAGAAATATGAGTAAACCTATATTGAAAGGAGTAGAAGCCATATTTATTCCGATTAAGGATCCTGAATTATCTGCTACATGGTATGATGAGAAACTGGGATTTACACTTCTATATATAGAAGAAGGCGCGGCAGTTATGAAAATTGATGAAAATTCTCAAACGGTCGTATGTTTAGTAAAAGCCAAAAATCATACACCACTAAATTTCCCGGACAATTATTTTGGCGTCGGAAAATACTTCAATTTTATTTCGCAAAACATTGAAGAAACTTATCAATCATTAATTGAAAAGAATGTAAGAGTTAATGAAATAGATGGAGAAGGACAGACGAAATTTTTCACCTTTTATGATCCTGATGGAAATCCACTAGGAGTTTGTCAATAAACTATATAGAAACACTATTTCCTGAACAGTAAATCTATAGAGGGTCACTTATTATTATAAGTGACCCTTAGTAACGAAGCTCGGAGGTGTAAGACTAAACCATCTTACATTACTAACATATGATACGATGTTATTCTTGCATAGTTAATTGCCTGAGAAATATTTTAACTTCTTTCAGCAGATGAATGCGATTTTTAGTTGCTTTTCAGCGGGTGTCCAAACATCCGTACCTGTCGCTACGCTTTCGGTACAAAAAACATCCGCTGAAATAGAGGAACTCAAGCTAAGAGCTTCACATCCTGTGAAAACGCCTGAGTGACCAACGTCGTGTTGTTGCCGCTGCCGCTTCGCTTTCGCACAGACAAAACCCTTTTGCTGACGCTACGTTAGCACTGCGCTTTCTCACAAAAAACATCTGTTGGCCTAAGCCTCTGGCGGATGTGAGTAACTCACTTTAAAGCCATAAAAGTTGCAGGATTCAATTGTTCAGATTCTATCACGATGGCAGTTAATCCTTTATCCGATTTTGTTTCATGCCATTCATCTTTCTCCCAAAAAATTGCGTCACCTGTTTGGACTTTAAAATATTGCTCCTGTTCGTTTCTTACAAATCCTTCGCCCTCTATAATTAAGAGTAGCTGGGGAACTACAGCTTGATGATAGCCAATAACACCGTTTTCTTCTAAATACATACACCCGATACTAGCTGATGCTTCGGTGTTGATAATGCGAGACATAATAAATTTTGAATTAAACTGTGAGATGTTTTTACCATGTACTTTAGAAAATTGATAAAACTTCATTAGATTCCTCCGAACTTTATATCATTTTTTTACAGCATGCACGTAATGAATCGTTTCAAAGGCTGTTAGATAATCTTCCCGATTGTCAAAGTAAAGCTCATTAATGTTACTTGGAGATAAATGCTCATAAATAAGTAGTCCTGATTTTTCTAACATCTTTTCCATTTCCTCATAAGTAAAACACGATTTCATTGGTTCACCACTTGCAGCAGCCATTTTCACCATGTTGTCCACTCGATTAGAGAGTCCTTTTTCTTTAAATAAGTTTTCGTCTGCATAATCCATTACTATAGAGCTTCCAGATGGTAAATTGGCAAACAAATGCTCAATCAAGCTTGAAGTTTCCTCTTTCGTTAAATAATAAGAAACACCTAGTAGACTAAAGAAAGTTTTTTTGTTGTCAAAGCCGCTATTTATTAGAGTTTGATGTAAAAACCTTTTCGTGAAGTCCATCGCAACAAAATGTACATTACTAGGAAGTTTAAAATGAGTTTCATTTAATCTTGTCTTTTTAAATTGCTGTGTTGCTGGTTGATCGATTTCAAAAATTTCTAAAATATGTCCAAGTTCTGGGTGTCTAAAACTAAAAGTATCTAATTCTGCTCCGAGAATGACATATTGTTGTAAGCCTAGCATTACTTCATTCAGTAAAACCTTTTCACAATATGCTGCACGTGCTAAGGGCGTAGGGGAGAGTTGAATTTGCACAATCCATTTCAATAGTTCTTTCGTATTTCCGTTTAGTTTTTCTGCGATTTCTTTGTTGAAAAACTGTATGCCTTGCACCATATTTGTTTGAATATCATTAAATTCTTTTACTGTGATTAAATCTTTTGCTATATAGTCATCAAAAATTTTAGGGGTATCGAATTGGCTATGATAAGCTCTGCTAAAGGCTGAGATTAATGAAGTTAAACTGGATTCACCTTTGTTCATGCAAATACACTCCTTATAAAAAAAATAGGATTCCCCCGGCCAGGAGAATCCTATTATAGTAATTTATTATATAAAAGTAAATTATTGCATATAAATATTTTTTTGTCAAGTTTATAGTCTTGGAATCATTGAGATTTTGGTTTCCTTATTCTTAAATTTCCGAAAAAAAACCATTCTCAAGGTCTATGTAAGTAAAAGTAAATACTAGGGCCACTTAGATTTCAGTGACCCGAGTAACAAGTTTCATAGGTGTAAGGGCTATATTAGTTGAAAGAACCATTTCTTTAAACTAGTCAGATTCAATTCGGATAGCTTGAATATCTTGGCAATCGACAATAATCGTTGAACCAGGTTCAGTGGTTGGATCTGTGAAAAACGCGCAACAATCTTTTTGATCGAAGTTAATAAATACAACATCTTCAATTATTTGACCCCCCAATAAGAAAAGATCTACTTATGTCTGAACTGGTAATTTTCTTAATTTGATTACAAACACAACCTTTACAACGATTGATAGTTTTCTTAACATGGTTTTCTTTTTCAACGCAAGATAAACACTTTTTACGCATATTACTATTAACATTTCTACTAATGCTCATGTTCAAACTTCCTTACTAGTTTATTAAAGAAATAATAGCCTTACACTTGTAATATATGATTGCAAGATGAAGATTGACTGGCAATTTGTCTATAAACAACTAAATAAACAATAAAGGAGTGTAATGGTGGGAGTATTAGCAAGGGCATATAAAAAAATGCCGTAACGGAGGATGCTGTATATCTTCTATTGATTACCTCTTCGTGATCAATATTGATATAGTAGGAAATCATCATTATTTCACATTACCTACTTAATAGAAATTTATTAAAGTTGGCGTGTTGATTAGGGAAAAATAGTTTGTTATTAAAGTTACTTGTTATGGAAAATTATGATAAAATTTTATTGTCTGAAAATTTTAAAAAGACAATTTTGTTTAGGGGGTATGTATGATGACAAACAAAAATAATGTTAACGTAATAAATAAAAAGAGGAAAACGTCTAACTATTGATTATATAGCGTTTCCTCAAATTGAAAGGGGAAAATTGTGTGAATCAAGCATTACTTATTATTGATGCTCAACAAGAGTTAATTGACGGTAATCAGGAGGAAAGAGCTGTTTTTAATAAGGAACAGCTTGTTAGGAATATCAATTTAGTTATTGAGAAAGCAAAGGAATCCAATGTTCCGGTTGTGTTTGTAAGAGATCTCGATGTTGCAGAAGGTAAAGGTACTGGGTTTGATATTCATAATGGAATTAATGTACCTATAGAAGCAAAGATTTTCGATAAAAAGGCAACAAATTGCTTTCATGGGACAGGACTTCTAAATCATATACAGTCTCAATCGATTATACATGTTGTTGTGATGGGCTGTTCAACGCAGCACTGTATCGATAGTGCAGTAAGAACCGCGACAATTAATGGTTTAGATGTTACCTTAGTGGGTGATGGGCATTCAACAGTTGACAGTGATGTTTTAAGTGCAGAGCAAATTATTAAGCATCATAACAGAACTCTTCATGGTCATTACAATGTTGACCACTTTTCTGTTGTTAGGAATGCAGAAGAAGACTTATTTCAACCTACACATGATTCGTATCGATAAAAATATCAAAGGGCACTCATATTTGATTACGGGTTCGGCTGATGGGGAAAAAAACACTAAAAGTAATGTGAAAAACAACTTAATTGACACTCATTTTAATAGTAAGTTAGTAGCATAAACGGCAGAAAAAAAGCGCTTAGTAATCTAAGCGTTTTTTTGTGTAATAATTTATTAACCTAATTGAACTAATGTCCTCGTTTGACTGACTAAGGTTATTAAGTATCACCGTAGTATTCTGCAAAATGTAAAAATCCAAATTTCCATACAAGAAAGTTTTTTAATTCGCCCTGAGTAGCTTTTTCTATTGGAGGATTTGTTAGGGTGTATGCTTTGGCATTTAATTCAGCAAATTTATCTTTATCTATTTCATTATGTTCTTTATCTTCAATAATTCCTGAAGAAATTGCAGCTTTTGGATAACCCATAAAAAATATATGTGTTCTTAATGCCATACTTGGTGTTGAATGCAACAAGATAATTACAACCAAAAAAGAAACAATAATTATAACCTTTTTCTTCAAGTCATCCTCCCCACCAATGGACGTTAATAATCTATAAAATATTTTAACATAAATTTTCCATTACATCGAAAAATTAGTTCTCTTAAAAAAGCTAAACACCTAAGATAAATTATATCTTTTAAATCGAATTTTTTATCAGCAATTCCTAATCGTTGTTCGGACGTTTCCATTGTTCTGTTAGATTTATAGGCGAAACAAAAATTGTAATAAGTTCGACGGATTGCGATGGTTATTTATACTATTTTATCCAGTTTTGGCACATGTTTTAACAGAGGCAGGGACATAGTATATAATTAAAGTAAAAATAAAAAATTTCAAATTAAAAAAGCGCGAGAAATAAACGTTTCTAAAATTGATTTCTCGCACTTTTTATGTTACCTAGCCTACTTTAATATGTATGCTAATTAGCGCATTAAAACTTTACTGTACATTATATCGCCTATTGCAAAGAGGTGTACGACATGGAAAACACTATATTAAACGATGAGCAGAAGGTATTAATTGAGGATTTTGGAACTTATATAGAATCCTCAGGTGGTGCAAGATCACTTGGCAAGATATGGGTATATTTGTTGATATCAGGTATTCCAAAGTCACTGGATGACATGGTGAACGATTTGCAAATTAGCAAAGGAATGGCATCATTGTCCGTTCGGCAGGGTGTTCAAATCTCTTTGTTTCGTAAAGTAGGGATTCCTGGTAGCAAACGAGATTTCTATCAACTGCATTCAGACGCATGGGCATCGACTTTGCATACGAGCATTGCTCAGGGTGTATTGATGGGACAATATTTGGGTCGAGCGAAGGAGTTAGTTCTTGAGGAACAGGCTGTATCAACCATCGATGAGAGTATCGAGTTTTTTGAATTTGTTATTCAACAGACGCAGCAAATTTTAGTCCAGTGGGAAGAACGAAAGGGTAGTAAGTAGGAGGAATCTTTATGCCAAAAGTTAATGCGAACGGTATCACGATCCATTACGAAATTAAAGGTCAAGGGACGCCCATATTGTTTTTGCACGGGAGCGGAGCATCATGGAAAATGTGGGAGCCTCAATTTGAAGCATTCACTTCACGCTATCAAATGCTTATGCCCGATTATAGAGGACATGGTGAAACGACAAAGGAATTCCCTAATAATGAATATGATCATCATATTATTGTGGAGGATATCAAATGTTTTCTAGATGTACTTGGAATTAGCAAAATTCATGTAGTCGGTGTATCGCAAGGCGGCCAATTGGCTACACTGCTCGCGATAAAATATCCAACATATGTAGATAAGCTTGTAGTCTCTAATAGTTATAGTGAGATGCCCACAATTGCAGCTAACTGGGTACTGACGATATCAAATTTTATATTCAGTCTGCTTCCATACCGTACAATTATAAATCTCATGATGAAATTTTATAAGGACGACGATTATACTCAGCAGATTTTAAGGGAGTCTTTTTCAATTGATAAGAAAATGCTGCTTGCAATGAAAAAAGCACCATTTCCAACCCATACTGATCAATTGCAACGAATAACGTCGCCTACGCTTGTAATGGGTGGTGAAGGAAAAGTTATGACAGGCGTTGATGAAGGGAAAGGATCCCGAACTATTTTTAACCATATTCAACATGCACAACTAGCATTATTCAAAAATGCATTCGATCCATTAAGTACGATGCGCCGAGATATATTTAACGAGATGATTATTGACTTTCTAGAGGATAACCCTTTGAAGCAATATAAGGATGTAGATATTTTCAGTAAATAAAATGGAGATAAAAGGCGGGATCGTATGACCATTTATATCGCACTACTTAGAGGCATTAATGTAGGCGGACACAATAAAATAATCATGGCCGAATTAAGAAGTTCCATGGAGCAACTAGGATTACAAAATGTGAAGACATATATCCAAAGTGGAAACATCCTTTTTGAATCAAATGAACATGAGGACATTTTGCAAAAGAAAATTCACGATAAAATTAAAGAAGATTTTGCGATATCTAGTGTTGTTGTCATTAGGACAGCAGAAGAATTACAGCAAATTGTTCGTCAATCTCCATTTTCAGAGGAAGAGGTTTCAGAAGCGAGTAATTCCTCTAAAGGGGAATGTCTGCATGTTGCTTTGTTACCTGCATCTCCAACTAAGGTCGATCGTGACAAGTTCTTAACTTTTACAAATGAAAGAGAACTGGGTGTCATAAATGGAAGAGATGTGTATCTTCTATTCTATGACAGCATTCGAAATTCCAAACTTATTAATAATCTAAAAAAGCTTGAGGTTCCAGCAACTGTCCGTAATTGGAAAACGCTCATGAAGCTTTCTAATATGGTCGAAGAACTCAAACAATCTAAATAAAGTGATCGACAGTAAATAATTTCATGATCTGTTCAGAATCTGTTGTGAATGATGTGGAAACCTATCAATGTCATGGTGAACAAATGAACACGCATTAACCCAAAAGCCCGGTCAATCACCAATTTTTGTGTACCTGGCATTTTTTCGTTTTGATAAATTGGGCTTTATAAGGTTGTATCTGGTGGCTAAGCAGAGCGGCTTATTAAGATGACCTGTATCTTGATAAGATAAGCTTATGTGATTCTATAAATATTCATCACTTTTCTTTATGTTTTATATTTGATAACTTAAAAGAAAGGAGGCGGAAAGATGAAAATTTTTGATGCACACTTTCACATTATTGATTTTGATTTTCCTATTACTGAAAATCAAGGATATGTACCACCGAGCTATGTTGTAGAAGATTACCAAAAAGACACAGCGACTTATACTATTGGAGGGGGTGCCATTGTATCTGGTTCTTTCCAAGGTTTTGACCAAGGTTATTTAGTGAATGCTTTAGAGAAAATGGGTTCGGCATTTTGTGGTGTTACGCAACTACCATTTTCGGTGACCGATGATGAGATTATTGATTTACATAAAAAAGGGGTACGCGCACTACGATTCAATGTGAAGCGTGGGGGCTCCGAAGATTTATCGAAGCTCGATTACTTTGCGAGACGAGTTCATGATTTAGCTGGTTGGCATAGTGAACTATATATAGACGCAAAAGACTTGCCTGACATTGCCCCAACGATTGAAAAATTACCAGCTATTTCGATTGATCATTTAGGGCTCTCCGAGGAAGGCTTACCTCATTTGTTGAAGCTCGTAGAAAAAGGTGTACGAGTTAAGGCGACAGGCTTTGGTCGTGTGAAGCTCGATGTAGAAAATGCTTTGAAATCTATTTATGCTACCAATCCTGAGGTGTTAATGTTCGGAACAGACTTGCCATCCACACGAGCAAAAAGACCTTTTGCTTATGCGGATGTTGAACTAATTCAAGAATTGTTTGATGCAATGGCTGCGGAAAAAATTCTTTATCAAAACGCGATGAATTTTTATTTCAAGTAATTAAGATAGATGAAACAAATGAAATCGTAGAAATTGATAACTGCCTTTCACATATTTGTGGAGGGTTTTTATTATGCGTTATGAGAGCAATCGAGAAGGGAAACAGTACGTCATCTCTATACAATCTCTATACAAAATGTTTTTATGATTTCAATAAAAATGGCTTCTACGAAAAATAATATACTTGCCCGGCTGATGTTCAGTTGGGCTCTTTGCTTTTTATAAAAAATGGCTCTTATATTCTGCATTTAGAAAAATAGTTGTTGGGGGTTAAGAAATGATAGGAACCTGTTTGTAAATTTTTTGATGGGCAATTTAATCACTTAACCATATAATGTGTAAGAGGCGTTTGAAAATAGTCATAGTCCGTAGTTCGAAGATGAAACGCAATTGATACTTAAAGTGTAGGAGTGGTATTTTGAAATGTTTATAGTGGCAATATTGATTACTTTAATTTTCGGTAGTATTTCTTACATGCTGTTGAAGCATCCTGAGGGTGCAATACAGATGAGTTCCTTTTCAGATAAATTCAAAAAGAAACCATTTTTAAAGAAGTACATAAAGTTTATGGGTTGGTGGTTTTTATTACTTGTGATAGCAGCGTGGATTGTTGCAATCATCTCCTTATTCGAATAGCTTCGTAATACGCCACAGCTTAGTATTGGTTATGCCCTTCTATGGCTTGTTCGTCATAGGAGGGCATAACTATAGAAAAAATACAATTAAATGTATAGTTATTTTTTATTATCAAACTCATATTGGAATACACACATGCGATAGGCGTCTCGATATTTGCCTTCCGTAAAAAATTCTTCTTGCAGTTCTCCCTCAATATGAAATCCTGCTTTTTTGTAAACGTAAATAGCTTTTTCGTTTTCCTTATCAACAATTAAATATAATTTGTGTAGGTTTAAAATATGAAAGGCGTATTTCATTGCCAAAGTAGTAGCAGTATAGGCATATCCTTTACCTTGGCAATTAGGATCAATAATAATTTGAAATTCTGCATTGCGGTGGATCAGGTCAATTTCAACTAATTCAACTAATCCAAGAATTTCATTTTCTTTTTCAAGTATAAAACGTCTTTCACTTTGTTTGTGGATATGCTTTTCAAATAGGTCTTGGAGTTCTACAAAAGATTCATACGGTTCTTCAAACCAATAGGACATGATTCTAGAATCATTATTTAATTTATGAACATACTTTAAATCTTCTCTTTCTAACGGTCTTAACTTAATACTTTCTCCCATAATCAATGATCCTCCTAAAATGATAAAGTTGTATGTTTTACATACAATCAATTATGTCCGTTTCACACTTTAAGCTATATAGTAACTATATAGTCAAGGGGCAAAAAAATTACAAGTGTTAATTTTTTTAAGCATATCATTTTGTTTTCTTATATGTAAAGATTTAGAATACATAGTAAATAACAATGAAAATATAGGGGGCATTTATGAAGACATTCATATATATGGTTCGACACGGTGATTCGCCAAAATATGGGGACGAAAGAACAAGAGAATTATCTGAAAAAGGCAGATTAGACGCTCATCTAATAACTGACATATTACAAGAAGAGGGGATTGACACTGTTATCTCAAGCCCGTATCGTCGTTCAATCCTAACTGTTCAAAAAGTAGCTGAGCTAATTGAAAAAGAAGTAATTGTCTTTGAAGACCTTAAAGAGAGAATTTTTAATGCTGAAGACACGCGGATGTCTGACAAGGAATTATTTCCTTTAATACAAAAGTCATTTTCTGATTCAAACTTTGCTTTAAAGGGAGGAGAGTCCAATGCTGATTGCCAGAAACGAGCTATAACAGTTTTGAAAGATATAGTAAACATATATCAAGGAAAGAGAGTAGTGATTGGCACGCATGGGGCTGTTATGACTTTGATGATGGGGTATTATGACAGTAAGTACGATTTGAACTTTTTACTTCAAACAACAAAACCGGACATATACAGAATGGAATTCGATGGGCAAGAATTGGTGGACGTCAAAAGATTGTGGGAAATTTCTTAGTTTTACATACATAAGTCAGTGTAGTAGTGGAATTTGAATTAATGGCCCTTTATGGTGCAATTTATGCGAAAAGAAGGTAGATTAATGTTATGTTTTTAGGATTTGAATGGTTACCATAAAAAATGGGGAAAAAGAAAAGTATCAGAAGAGTTTCAACAAGCAAAATTTACTGAAGAAGGTAAAGGGATTACGATTATTACGTATGCTATAGATTTATATGTACTATCTATTCCTTTAGTTGTAAAAAAATATAATTCACTTTAATAAAACGGTTAGCAAGAGGCTTTACATTGAAGGACTTACAGCAGGGTAACATAAAGACTAATCGTTTGATAAAGACATATATTACGTATCATCTAAATCGAGTAGGAGGGAGTGACTAACTCCCGACCTCTCCAACCACCGTACGTACGGATCCGTATACGGCGGTTCAATTAAGATGAATAACGCAAGATTTCATAACGAGCTTGCAGACTTTTGAGCCCTTGGTTACTCCAATAAGAGTTACCAAGGGTTCTGTGTAATATTGGACTTTTCGAAATACGCCAGTAACTCTTGCGAGTATTGCCCCATTCGTAAGCCTTCCAGTCTGGAACTCCTAAGCGAATAAGGTTGCGCACTTTCGTACGAGGCTTCTTCCAATTCTTCCATAAACACATGCGAAGTCTTCTTCTAATCCATCCATCCAGTGATTCAAATATTGATTTCGTATCCGCTAATGAAAAGTAGCCACACCACCCAATTAAGTATTGATTCAATTGTTGAATTCGGTACTCCATTGGAAATGGCTTCTTTCTAGCTGTTAATTCCCGAATTTTGTTCTTCATTCGCTTTATGCTCTCTTTCGCAATTCGAACTTGTGGTTCTTTGCGGGAGGTAAAGCTAAATCCTAGGAATTTACGTTGCCAAGGACGAGCCACTGCGGATTTCTTCTCATTTATTTTCAATCGCAGCGTCTTCTCAATAAAGGTTTTGATACTTGCCATCACTCGTTCTCCTGCTCGTTTTGTTTTCACATAAATATTGCAGTCATCGGCGTAACGGACAAATTTATGACCACGTTTCTCTAATTCTTTGTCTAATTCATCCAGCACAATGTTTGAGAGAAGTGGACTCAGTGGACCCCCTTGGGGTGTTCCTTCATCTGTATCATAAACGACACCATTTATCATGACACCCGATTGCAAGTATCTACGAATCAGCTTGAGTAGAGGTTTATCAGAAATTTTCTTCGCTAATGTACTCATTAGACGGTCATGGTTTACTTTGTCGAAGAATTTCTCTAAGTCCATATCTACTACCCAGCGATATCCTTCTTTTATATAGCCTTTGGCTTCTCGGATTGCATCGTGAGCACTTCGTTTTGGTCGAAATCCGTAACTATGATTCGAGAAGTTCGGGTCGTATAGGTTGGATAGCACTTGGGCAATTGCCTGTTGAATGAGTCGGTCTGTCACGGTTGGGATTCCTAATAGTCGCACACCGCCGTCAGGTTTCGGGATTTCGATTCTGCGAACTGGTTGTGGTTGGTAGGTTCCCTCAAGAATTTGCTTCTTAATCGTTAGCCAGTTTTCGACTACATGCTGTCGTAGGAATTTTACGGGCATTTTGTCTACTCCATGACTCCCTTTGTTTCGTTCCACCCGTTTGAGTGCGAGAAGCAGATTCTCTCGTGATAAAATTTGATTCATTAACATCTCGTTCGACTCCTCCGTGAATAGCTTGTCTTCTTATAACAGTTTCTACTGCACCCGCTCAATGTCCCTCATGGGATTCACCATTACCTCCATTAAGTCGGTCCTTCTGGATTTTCTGTGTTTATCATAGAAAACTGCATGCCAAGGGCTATTCTCTCCGAATTGTTCGGTCCTTTCCATTCATTCTAGAAGTGAATGGTACTATGACCTCTGCTGACTTCTGATGGTTCAGCTACCTATCGCTAAGTAGGTTACAAAGTGTACTTTGCGTTTCCATCAGACCTCCCCGGGTAAGCGTATGCACTTTCACACCATCTATCCGCCTCATTTACTCGATATGACCTTCGACAGAAAGGACTTTGTGTTGTTGTGCACACTCATCCAATCATACCTAGCCTTATATGAGATTTGTGTTCCTCGGACCGGTGTTTTGCCTCCAGCTTCCTTCAGATTCCGCGTCGCCACGGACACCCTTGCTCTTGGCTAACCTCTACTTCTGTCTTCGAGGTTCGGGACTTGCACCCTATAGTTCATACGCATGCCGGGCGCACACAAAAGACTAGGTACTCATTAATATGAGTACCTAGTCTTTTTAAGTGTCATCCAACAGGAAGCTCTACTTTAAATCCTGGTTGATTTTTAGCGTGGTTTGGATTAATGAATACAGAACGGTCATTCTTTAGTACAATAACTTCAAAGAATGGTTTGAATCTTTCTTCAGAAATTCCGAAAGCATTTAAGAATTTGCCGAATAATTGTTGTTCTTCAATTTCAGCTTCGCCATCAGCAAATGAAGAATCAATAATATTAACTAAAATACACATTTTTTGAGCATCCGTTAAGACTGGTGAAGCTTCGCTTAAAAATTGTTCTACAGAATTAGTTCGCACATATTTTATAGCTTTGTCCATTAAATCACCATTATTACCACCGATATATACAGAGTTACCTTTTTTCGCCCCACCGAGAACTGCTAATAATTGACCTAACTCCTCGTTATCGTATTCTCCATCTGCACCCATCATATAAAGTAAAGATGTTGCGAATGCGAAGTGAGGGTTCATACCTTGTTCGTTGTGTTCTTTGTCACCTTTAAACATATCAAATAATCCCATAATAAAAGCCTCCTATGATTTTAAAAGAAATTTATAAAAAATTACATCGTTTTATACAAAAATGTAATAGTTTATCATATTATAATAGTATTTTTATGTACTAATATAACCCCTTAAAACTTACAAAATACGATCCCATTAGTATGAACTTGCTTATTAGAACGTAAAAGAATTCCGATTGGTAATAGCCAAGTAATTATTCCAAGTACAGGGCGTCCAAGATTAAGCAAACCGAACATATTCATTTTCCCTTTATATATTAAAGAACGAAAAGAATTGGAAAAGGTTTCTGCATCACTATTGCTAAATAACGTTGTTAGTATTCAATATTATTAAGTTTTGTAGGTATCAAATAAAAAAAATGTAAAAGCGGCTGAGACATAAGTACATTTTAAAAGCAAAATTCAAAAAAATTACATCAGAAAAGCGCGAGAAATCAACGTTTCTAAAATTGATTTCTCGCGCATTTTTAGTTGGTAGTCAAACAGTTAGTAATAGTTTCGCGGTATGCGAGAGGTTAGAGAGCTTGTTATAGATAATCTCCAATTAGTACATTACTTATCTAGTTTATCAGCTATTCTTTTTAGAATTTCAGTTTGTTCATTTTGTATGTTAATAATTTTAAATACAAACCAAACTATAAATACTAATGGTGCAAGATAGAAAAGTAATAGAAATAAAATAGGTATAAAACCGAGTAATAGTTCCATAATTGTATAAAAACCTCCTTATTGGATTATTATACCTTAATATTTTGTGGTTTAGATGTCAACTTTAGACTGGTGGTTGATTATTTCTAGTATTTGTGGATTTTGTGAATAAGTCTGTGAATAAGTTCAGAATATTGTGATTACAGAGGGCGCAATGGAGTAGAAGCATCGTACGAGTAGAAAAAAATAAAGGCTATACAGTAAAGCTGGATATGCTCCTGGCTATCAATATTACTGCACAATATGAGGATTTTGAGGAGTATTCATAATAAAAAAATGTAAACAAAAGCGCCAATTAACTGGCACTTAAGATTTTCCTTTAATATCGTTTTCTTTTGTTTCAAAGCATAGATTTACTGTTCTTCCAGTTGAACGTGTTCTATGTTGGGTGAAAGCTGGTACTTTAAATATTTCACCTGGAAAGTAAAGAAATAGTTTCGTTATTTTCTAGATCAATAAATAACTCTCCTTCAAGAACCATAAATATTTCATCTGTATCATGTCATGTTCATGCCAATGATACTCACCGTCTATAACGACTATTCTTACAACATGATCATTTACTTCAGAGACTATAAAATTTGTATACTCTGAGATATCAGAAACTGTTTGTAGTAGATTCATTTTTTCAAGTATTGGATCCATTTAATTAACTCCTACCAATAATGGTTATTATTGGTATTTCACGAGGTCAGTATTAAAAACACAATAATAATATCCTAAGGTTTTTCTCATGGATGCACGTTATGGGCTTTGATTTGTGATTTCAATTGATTTTATTCGTAATGGTGGGGGTGCAAACGCTGGTCACAGTTACGTAGGATTATATAGCGAGTACTGGGGTTATGATATTCAATCTCATCGTGATCGGGAAGACATTGAATATGCGGAAGAAAATGTTCAGTTTGGAAGGTGATCTGAATGGAGGCAAGGTAACGAAAGAAAATTTATTGCAATGGATTGAGGATTATAGCTGGATGATTGAAACAATCGAGGAAGCAAGGCAACTAGTAGCAAAGGTTGATAACAACAGCTACATTGGTGCATAGACAGCTATGTATGAGATTGAGGCAACGCTACTGATGGCGAGTGGAGGAACGAGTGATCCAGTATTTATTGAGGTACAACGACGAGTGTATTCAAGCAATAAACGCAATAGTGAATATGAGTTTAAGGTTGCAGAGGTGCAGCAACGTATTCCATTAGTTCACGGTGACAGAGAGTTGAGGTGCTTCACAGGCTCCTTAATGGGAAAACATCGGAAGTGGTGTTTATGGGATATGGCTAATTGGGATGAAATTAAAATAGAATGGGAAACCACAAAGATTACACAGGCTGATCTTGCTGAAAAGCATGGAGTTAAGCTTGGGACATTCAAGAGCCGTAAGTGCCGCGAGAAATGGTCGAGGGATGCAACTAAAAAGGAAGCAACCAAAACGGTAAAGGTTGCAACCATTTCAAGTAAAGATGCAACTGAGTTGGAGGATAAGGAAATCATACAGGATGAACCGCTTAAGAAAAATGGGCTAGTGAAAAGGCCAAAGAACGAGAATAATTTTATGCAAGGAATATTTGGAAATGAATTTGAACAACTAGCGTAAAGCCAGATAAATCAACAATGTATAAAATACTGGATAATCAATAAAAAATGTAGTTGGAAGAACATTGTTCTAACAGTGTTTTTGAAATATTCAACTTCCGGAAACTGAAATTATGTAAACCTAAAACGAATATCAAATTCATGAAATGTATAAGGTATTACCCCGTGATTAAAAAAGCTCTTAGGAGCTTTTTTAAAACTGTTTTTTGCTTTATTTTAATAAACTAATCCATTTCTACGCATATGCTCAATCCTTGTGAATCATTTATCATATCCTAATATCATTATCATTCAATCAAAAAAGAGGTGTATTAGATAATGAACTTAAGTTTTAATTGTGGTTGTGAAGAAAATTGTACATGCAACTGTTGTACACCATTAAGATTTCAAGCAAGAGATGTATGTCAAATATCTCAAGAGAAGCCATGTATTTCAGGTTCACCTAGAAAAGATGATGATTGTCGGATTGCAACGCATACGATTCAAGGAGATATATTCAGATCGTTTATTATATTTTCTGGTGCAACAAATCAAGTGGTTTTTGAGGACTATACAAATAATCATAATAAAACCCTTCTTACATTGCGATCACTTGATACAACCGGATCCGCAGCTGTCCCGCTCACTGTCACAATTACAACTCGGAACCCCAAAAAAACCATTATAGAAACAATTCCAGGTGCAAGAACACGCTCCTTTCAAGTGGAAAATCTAGAAAGTATCACAGTTGCAAACTCTGCAGCTATTAATGGTACATTAGGCGTACTCATGCAGAAAACATTTTGTATTACTTGTTCAGGTCAAGCAGATCAAATTGATACTCATACGATTGATGGTAGTGAGACGTTTCTAGAATTTCCTGTTTCTACAAGAACAACGGAGCAAGTCGTTTTTCAGGATTATACATGTAATCACAACAAAACACTTATACAAGTGAGATCTGCTCAACTTGCAGGCGAACCGAATGCCGTCCCGCTCCCGATCGAAATTAATACACGCAGTGGTTTAGAAATTAATGTAGTGATTCCAGCACTTGGGACGCGAGCTTTTCAAGTAGAAGATTTCGAGAGTCTTAAAGTTTCAAATCCTGGTGGTGAAGCTTTTGGACAACTGAGTGTTTTAATTCAAAAAACATTTTGTATTTGTTGTGATGGTAATACCAGTCTTGACTGTAAGAATAAAAGATGCTGATCGCTAATTTTGAAGAAAACACCCGATTCAATGGAATATACAAGGTGCCAGGTACAGACACACTTCGCGTCTGACTATAACGTTTATTCATCTTGAACTCCCATGAAAGAACTTAATCATCTTTCATTTTCTGTGATATAGCGCTGGTTTTTGCGCTACATGGATGGTTAACGGGTGCGTTAGTTGGTGCGACACGTTCCTGGCTTAAATGAGTTGTGGTGAACACAATCTCGGTAAAGGTCAGGCAATTTATGATTTAAATTGAAGGGTATTATCAAGGAGTCGAATGATGAGGTAACGCTCAGAAAGGCTCCCCCTGCATCGAATAGCACGCTATATAGTAAGGAAAAGCGTGTTATAAGCTCGGTTAATAGGCTTAAGAATTTACCGTAACAGTTCAGCTGACGAAACCCTACCCGATGGGGTGGTGTAAATCATAATGCTTGGGTTGAATAGATATGGTGAGAATGTATGAAAGACACATAAGATTAGTGTACTACTGGCGAACTTCCGAATGTACGGATCTAGACGCACATAATATAGAAATGTATTAACTACTATATGTAGGGTTAGCTGTGGATGAGTAAGAATCAACTATATGAAAGTCCATCTTATGTTACAGGCATATGCAACGCTAACAGGTCCATAGGAAGCACCTAAGTTTATTCCATAATAGATAATATTCAACGTGGTAAGCTGATAACGTGGAGAGCTTACTCTTGATGAAGCGTTGAGAAGGAAAATAATCGTGAGATTAGCGAGTATATAACTTCTCTTTATATCAGTGAAAGTGGTGGTATAGTACCGTTGAAGCGTGTAATGAACGTGGAGGGATAACCACTAGATTAATACAAGATTTATTCACCATGCAAGGCAGTTCTTCAACGATTAATAAGGTTCCCGCGAGACTAATAGAGGTTCAGCTCCAAAAGGAGCCACCGACTTGTTAAAACGAAAGAAATTGAGGCATAGCGAGTATTATGACATGCAGTATCATCTCGATACGTTATATGCTCAGAGTGCTAATGGTCAAAATTTTTATGATTTAGTAGAGCTGATGCAATCGGATGAAAATATCCGACTTGCCTACCGTAATATTAAGAAAAATACGGGTAGTCAAACTTCTGGGTTTGATGGGCTTACCATCAATGACGTAAAAAGCCTTCCCATTTCAGAAGTCATCGAGAATGTACGGAAAATGTTTTCATTCTACCAACCGCAAGCTGTTCGACGTGTCTTGATTCCAAAGTCAAATGGAAAAACTCGCCCGCTAGGTATTCCAACGATTTGGGATAGATTGTTTCAACAATGTATCTTGCAAGTGTTAGAGCCAATATGCGAAGCGAGATTTTATAAGCATAGTTACGGATTCAGACCGAACCGTAGCACACATCATGCCAAAGCACGCTTTGAAACATTAATTAATCGAGGATGTTTCTATCATTGTATAGATGTTGATATAAAAGGCTTTTTCGATAACGTGAACCATGCGAAACTGCTTAAACAAATGTGGGCAATAGGGATTCGGGATAAAGCTTTATTATCCATTATTTCTCGATTATTAAAAGCAGAAATTGTTGGTGAGGGTTTACCGATAAATGGTACACCACAAGGTGGGATTCTCTCTCCATTGTTATCAAACATCGTATTAAACGAACTTGATTGGTGGGTTAGTCATCAGTGGGAAAACTTCCAGACAAAAAAAGTCTATAAAACACCACCTAACAAGATGCAAGCCTTAAAAAAGACCAACCTAAAACCTTGTTATATTGTCCGTTATGCGGATGACTTTAAAATTTTATGTCGAACTCGTTCACAGGCGATAAGAATGTATTATGCGGTAACTGATTTTCTGGGAAATCGCCTCCATTTAGAGGTTAGTGAAGAGAAATCAAAAGTAGTAAATTTAAAGAAAAACTCCTCAGAATTTTTGGGGTTTCGCATAAAAGCCCATCGAAAGAAAACAGCGAAACGTACGCTATATGTCGCACACTCTCACATGACGGAAAAAGCATTGAAAAACGCTCAACTAACGATTAAACAAGCTGTTAAAGCGATTCAGAAACATCAATCAGTAGAAAATGTATGGCGGTTTAATACGGTTGTAATGGGGATTCAAAATTATTACGCCGCAGCGTCACACGTCACAAAAGATTTAAATAAGCTGAACCACTGCACACATCGAACTATGCATAATCGACTGAAAGAAATGAGAAAAGAAGCAACGTTCACAGACTTCACGAAATCATTACAGAAACGGTATAAAGGATACGAATGTAAGTTGTACAAGATTAAAGAAATGATGCTCGTTCCTATTCACGCCCAACGTTGCCGAGTTAATCTCAATTTCTCACAGGACATTTGTAATTATACTACCAAAGGTAGACACAAAATCCATCGCAATCAACGAGCGATTCCTAAAGAAACCCTCACTTATGTGATGAAACAATTTATTCCACAACGCTCTATTGAATATAATGATAATCGCATTAGTCGGTTTATTGCTCAATATGGAAAATGTGCTGTAACTGGTGTCTCACTAGGTTTAAATGGTTGGCACTGTCACCATAAAACACCGTATTATTTAACACAGGATGATTCCTATGGCAATTTAATGATTATCCACGAATCAATTCACCGACTAATCCACTTAAAAGACCTCGAGAAAATACAAATGCTCCTCAAAGCATTGAAATTAGATGAAAAGCAACTATTGAAAGTAAATGAATTGCGTAAGCAATGTCTGAACGCCACAATCTGACTCTAAGTAGTAACTTAGCCTACACATAAAATCTGAATGAATTGGATTAATGGGAACGCCGTATGCTGGGAAACTCGCACGTACGGTGTGAAGTGGGGGAAAAGCCGGAGATAACGTCAAAGGCTTACCTATCACTATAATAGCTAGAAAGATTTATCCATCTCATACGAGGTGGTCTTTTTTATTTACAAGATGTCAAAACTTAACATCATTAAGGTCATTTGGTAGATGTAGTAATATCAAGGCATCACGCAGTGTCATAACTTAGGCTCGTAAAAATGGTATAAAAATGAGAGGTTTTTTATGATTTACGGTTATGCGAGGGTATCCACTGTATCGCAAGAATTAGATGTTCAGCTCCAGGCATTAGAGAATGAAGGAGCAATAGTTATTTACAAAGAGAAATTCACAGGAACGAAAACAGATTGACCTCAATTAAATGAGCTGCTGTCTAAATTAAAAGAAGGTGGCAAGCTTGTTGTAACCAAATTGGATAGATTGGCTCGTAACACTAAAGAAGGCATCGAGATCATTGAACAGTTATTTACAAAAGGCGTAAAAGTACATGTGCTTAATGTTGGATTGCTTGAAGATACGACAATGGGGCGTTTCTTTTTACAGACGTTAATTGTTGTAGCTGAAATGGAGAGGAATCTTATTATTGAACGTACTCAGGAAGGGAAAGCCATTGCTAAACAGCAACCAGAATTCCGTGAAGGCAGGCCGAATAAATACACTAAAAAACAGTTAAACCATGCTATGAGTTTACGAAATACTCATTCATTTAAACAAATTGCTGAAATCACAGGCATTTCTATTAGTACGTTAAAACAAGAAAATAAAAAACTGAGAGAAAATGTTATTGGACGGTAATGGCAAAAGTTTTACCCTCATTTTTTTATTTGTTTTATGAAAGAGAACTCTTGGAAATTAAATTATAGGCCTTTTACGTCGTTACGGAAATTATAGAAGAAACAGCAAATAGAGAACAACCAGTGCCGTTATATAACTGGCTTCATAATGTGATAGTCGTACACAAATAAATAGTAGATCAAATTTAGAAAATTGGTTTGAATGGTCGATAGGTGAAGTTATGTTATGGAAAAACAATCTACTTTTGTTAGATTTTTGACACCCTTAATTTCTATTGATAAAATATTACCTTTATTAGTATATAGTTCTAATAAATTATCTTTTCTAAAATAAAGTTGAGGGGGAGAATAATGAAAAAATTATTTATTGTGTTCCTAGCAGTAATTGTATTTGCGGTAGTAAATCCAACAAATTCAGAAGCAAAAGTGGTGTATAATGGAGCAGAAATTGTCAAAGGGCAAACAGGGAAAATGACGTTTTCAAAAGATGTGAAAGTGTACAAGAAAAACGTCAATGGACAGTTTGAATCGATGTTAGTTAAAAAGGGAAACTACTTCCGCGTATATAATATCGAAAAATACAATGGGCAAACGTATTATTGGATGAGCTCTGGTTATCGTGTACAAGCAACGGATTTAACAGTATTTATGGCGATTCCATTTGAACAGCGTGTACAATTTTATGATAACCCAGCATATTTGTGGATAAATAGAGATAAACCATTTAAATCATTTTACATGGAAGATGATAGTTCGGGGACTCATACACATTCCTATTACACGTATTTAAATATTTGGGGAGATTTTAAAATTGAACAAGGAGAGCTTGTCCATACCTATAATATGGGTTTTGTAGGTGGCGGTATTGAAAGAAATAAAATTGATCCAACTGACATTCAAATAATAGAACCTGAACTTGTTAATACGGATACATTATTTATTGTAACAAAGGATACAGTGCAGCATATAAAACCATATTTAATTAACAATAATGATTATTATCAAAGAATTGCTGGTCAATTGAAAGCAGGAACTGTTCTAAAAAGTGAAGGCTTTAAAATTGGCAACTATTACGCAGTGAATTTAACTGAACCACAACCAGAATTTTACACCAGAACATTTTTCATACCTCAAAACTATGTAATTGAAAAAGCTACTTTAGAGAATTAAGGTGCCAATAGTATAGAAGGTTTATTAAAAGAGCTAAGAAAAGATTTTTATGATAAAAAACGTCTTTTAGCTAAGAAAAACATCGAGGTTGTGAAGTGGGTTAAAGTTGATGAATATTTCAGTGATGTAGTTATTAAAACGGCTGGAGAAGATGAAGTGTTACGTTTTGCAAAGTAAGCTCTAAAAACGAATGGAGAAGAATTAATTAGTGAATATCTTTATAAATGAAAACCAGGTACTTAAATGAGTACCTGGTTCAGTTTGTAGACAATTTTAAATTTCTTTGATTTTGTCTACGACATTCTCATAATAAAATCAATCATGCTCGTAATATCATCTGATATAACTAATAAAAACACTAAGACACTAGTGACGATTGCATATTTTTTTGCTTTTGTATCAGCCTTATTGAAGGTAACAATAATTGTCTGCAAGCTAAAAAAAACAACTAATGACCATAAGAGTGGTTCAATGATTAAACCAAATAAACCTTCTATTGTCACTAAAATAACCTTCTTTCGTTAGTTAAGGTAATTAAAATGAAGAATCAACCCAGTAAGTGTCATCCTTTACTCTTAAATATACATAATCTGTGCGTAGATTTCCATCTTTTTCATATATTACCTGTTCTTTTATTCCACCATATGCTGAATAATCTAATGTTTCCGTGTCACGAAATACACCTTGATTCTAGAAAATTCCATTCATAACCATCCACAGATTCCTTGTAAACTCTAGAGATTTTGTCATAACCCCTATTACGCAACTATATCCTGAACAGGTATTCCAACTCCCACCAAGTGGTACCACTAGACTAAGGTGTTATTAAATCAGTATCACTATTGATTGGCGGTTCAATTACATTGCCTTCCTCACCATAAAAAGTAGCTTTACTGAAATCAACTCCAGTTACTGAACTATCTGAATACGTCGTGATTTGAGAATAAGGAGTTGGATGTTCTGTATCCAAACTTCGTTTAATAGGGTTAATCATCTCATTCTCTTCCTTTTCAAAGAAAGCGTTTTGTTCTACAAAACCTTGATTACTAAGAGAATCTACGAGATAAGGGTAGATAGGGACGGACCTATAATACATGAGGAAGAGTCGTATTTAATCGAGACAAAAGAAGCCATGAATAGCTTTATATGAAAAAACCCCCACCCATTATGAACTGCCACCCCAATCGTTAGACCAAAAATCTAACGATTGGGGTGTTTTTATTTTGAGTGACTTGTGATAAGCCTACCGCAATTGTCTGTGAAGAATGATATGCTATTTAACTTCTATTTCAAATACTGTGGCATCATCGAATGAAATAACAGGCTTATAATGAATTTCGATTTTTCCACCTTCCATTATACCTAAGTGTTGAACATCTTGAACTTTCTGACCACTGGCAACGGCTTCCATACTGTTATCTAAAGCATATGATTACTAAGTTTAGGTTTAGCTGGATGCGGAGAAACAGAAACAGAAACAGAAACAGAGAAACAGAAACAGAAACAGAGAAACAGAGAAACAGAAACAGAAACAGAAACAGAAACAGACACTACACAACTCGTACAAGCAGATGCAGAAAAGAACAAGGAACCGAAAAATGCTACCGAGCATTGTAAAAGGGAAGCTAGGACATAAAAAAACTCATCGATGTGATAAGTGCGAATACTGTCGGCTACAAAGAAGTTAGAAAGTACATTCGAAATTGAGTATTTACTAGATTAGGTGGTGCAATTGGATGAATGATGTACAGACCAGAGATTTATTTCCAGCTTGGATTTTCAGAAATGCGGAGGGTAATGATAAGATCAGTCGCTTGTTGCTGGAATGTAAGACTAAACTTGTCATTTCTTGCGCTTACCCGGGAAATTATTTCTTATTTCCTGACCTGAGAAACCACTTTCCATATAGCTTTTGGTAAAGCAGATGCTATACAGCAACTTACTGGATGCGTTGGAGGTATGACGCATGAATACAGTTAAACAACGTAGAGCAAGGCTAATCAATCAGCAGGACCACATAGCTTTCCTTGAGTGCCGAGGATGCCCGAAACGAAAAGCTTATGATCCAACCAAGAAATGTAGAAGATGCAAGACTTATAGGCAACTACGGAGCGTCGGGACTTGTGCAGATTAGTTGTTTGCGTAGGTGGGGTAAGTGAAGGTTTGAAAGATTTTGTTCAGTAAAAAAGATGGAATTTCCAATCTATGTATACTACTTATTTAGCTTGTTGGATATATTTCTTAGAATTTCGTTTTGTTCCTCCTGCAAGCTGTTTTGTTTCTCATGTAAGTTGTTTTGTTCTTCCTGCAAGTTAATGAATTTAATCAAAAACCAAATTATAAATATAAAAAATAATATTACAAGCATTATTCTAATAAAACCCCTTTTTGTGTGATTATACCATAATTATAAAGTGATTGAGAAAGAAGGGAATTGACAAACATGTCAGAAAGTTATTGTGCAGAAAGAGCGATTAGATGAATCAATATGAAGAATGTCCTGAGTGCGGAAATAAACAATTGATTATTGAAGTTGAAGAAGTTTCTAGACCTAGTTACTCAGCTTAGACAGGGAAGTTAATAAGTAAGGGACATTGCTTTCATACTAATTGTTGTCAATATACTGTCGTTGTGGTTGGTTTAGTGAGCCGACAAAATATCATGAGAGTCTTTCAGAAATAATAACAAATAGACCTTAATAGGAAATACTGAACACTTTTTCTAATATTCAGCAAGTGAAAACAAAAAACCGGCAAAAAAAGGTTGCCGGTTTAGGATCAATCAACTTAATTTGTATTGTTTTCGTAACCATTATTTGCATTACTACCAGAAGCTTGGTATTTGTTAGCTTCTGCTTGTTGGATTTGTTGTCTGACTTGGTTAACATCAGTCTCAGTCCCGAATTCTTCGTTCATTGAGTTCATTGCATTCGGAGTTGCGAATCGACCAGAAGCTTGATTTTTGTTAGCTTCTGCTTGTTGGATTTGTTGTTTGATTTGGTTAACGTATTGGTTGTTGTTATTATTTGGCATGGATTTCACCTCCCGAATTTAGTCTGTTCAGAAGATGTTTTATTATCCTTAGATTTTTTCAGGTTTGAAAATTTGCTGAATCAACAAACTATATTTAATAACCAAAAATCCCTAGATATTCACAGAATAAAATATGGCAAAGTTGCTCACGATAAACTGAATATTTTCTAAAGGGGATGGATTTAATGTTCAATCGTTTATCAGCACATAATGGCGTATTTAGATTACCTACAATACAGCGGAAAAACGACAAAGAGTTAGATATTGCTATTGCTGATCTTGAAGCAAGAGGGTTTCGTTTAGTAAGACGTGGTACTCAAAACAAACGATTAAAAACGCTTAATCGATATAAATGTGATACAACATGCAATAAAGTCTGGGCTGTTATGGAAAAACTTATGTTTTGAACGTATTGAGAAAAGTTAGTTAAAAAATAAATAAAAAAAAGCAACAGCGAAGGGAGAAGCTGTTGCTTTAAATCAAGAGAAAACTTCATGACAATATTAATTTTGTACACATGTACACAGTTTGTTTATTTATATATTAAAAAAGCCGCTGCGTCGTCACACGCTACAGCTCCGAATTCCGAATTGATTATCAATGCCAGCTTAACATTAAAGACCAAGATTGCATAATTGGTGTCTTGGTCATTTTCTAATTCATGATTAAAATTTTACATAACACTCTTCATAAAATAATGAACCTCTTATTTTCCGTATATTTTAAAAACAGAAATAAACTTCCTATTTGCTATAGTGTTATAGTTTAATAGAGTGTGACATAAATGATGAATTGATTTTTTTACATACTGTTGGATCATATCTTATTGCTTTGGCATTTTTAAAGCATAAAAAATTAATAAAGGTTGTGAAGTGTCATTTTGAAAAACAAAATTATTTCAGCTGTAATTACATTAATTTTAGGAGTATTTATTATTCCATTATTTATTGGGTATACATACAGCATTGCATATGGTATATATGGTACTGCATTTACTGCACCGGCTATGCTTGTAGCTGTTGTGGTATCAGTTGTGATTGAAAAATACAGTAAAAATAAAAAAGTTCTAATCATGTATATTAAGCATTTATTTTGTGCATTAATTTTTTCACTATTATTTAGTTTAGTTAATTTTAATATTGATACTTTTAATGATACTATTTATCTATCTTCTTTAATGGGTAGTATTTATATAACAATATTTGTGATCTTTGATTATTTGTTAAAAAGTTTAAATAAGAGTAATAATTCTGGATAATTATGTATATTTCGGAAGTTGTTGAATCTAAAAAATAGAAAGCAATCATTAAGAACTGTATCATTTATAGGTTTTTGTTTTGATAAGGTTTACGAAGTAATAAACAAATAACCAGGTGCTCGAATGAGTACCTGGTTATTTATTAGAAGTTATTTATCACAAGCTAATCCATCACCGTCTCTATCTAGTTTAGATGAATATGCAGGATCTCCTTTTCTGATATTAGAGAATCCAGCGGCTTTAGCTTCACTACAATTTTTAAAATTATAACTTTTTTGTGGTGCGTTGTTTGATTGTTGTATAGTTTCTTGTTTCTGACTTTCTTCAAGTCTTTTTTGCTCTTCTTGTTTTCTTAATTCCTCTTGTTTCTTTAATTCTTCTTGTTTCTTCAACTCCTCTTGTTTTTTGCGCTCGTTTTCTTGTTCTTCTAATTTTTTATTTTCTTCTTTAATTTTTTTCTCATACTCTTCTACTTTTTTATCTAATTCTTTTTCTTTTTCATGAAGTTCTTTCTCGAATTTTTGTAATTCTATTTCTTTATCATTTAATTTTTGTTCTTTCTTTATCAATTCTTCCTTCTGAACACTACTTACACCATTACAACAAGATGAAAGTAGGATTAAAATTAGGAAAAATAACGTTATGATTACGCGTGTTGCTTTTGTGAAGTGTTTATTTTTCCACATTAAAAATAAACCAACTGGAAAGAAGATGATTAAAAAGAAAATAGTCCAAAACTTAGTTTGCATTACTGCTACCTCCTGGAAAATTATGTATAACAATGGTAATTATATCAAATATGTAAGCTGTGATTTGTAAATATTAAACAAGAAATCAAGGAGAATAAAAAAAGTCACTCATTTGAAAAATAATGAGTGACTTTCTTCTATATTATTATTTTATAGCGAATTCTTTTTTTCCTAATTCTTTACCTTCGTAACCTTGTATAGCTACTAATGTTACAGGTGTTTCCAAATCTTCGAGGTCATATGCAATGGCGTTTTCTACAGTTTCATCTTTTTTGATATTTTCTGACACTGTTTCTATGAATCTGTCATCAGGTAAATAACCAACTCCTAATTTGTTATCAGCGTTTGGATCACCTTGAATTGCAGTAAATGTAGATTGCCATGCCAACCCTGGATCTATCTCTTTGTCGCTTTGGTTGGTTACACTATACCAGATTGCAAATACTGGTGTTTCACCACGTTCGTTACCTTTTTCACCCACAGGAATTACTTTTGTTTCAGTGATGTTTATTTTTAAATCTCCTCTTTTTACTTCATTGTCTTTGAAATAAACATCTTCACTTTTTGTTTCTTTAGCTGTATCTTTTTCACCAGTAGATGCAGTAGTTTCTTCTTTTGGTTTTTCTTCCTTTGTTGTATCTGCGCCACACCCAGCTAATCCAAGCGATAGTACTAGTGCTGCGCTAAAAATCAATTTTTTCTTCATTTGTAAAGTAGTCTCCTTTAATGTGTATATTTGCATCAATAAAATTATATCAATATTGGTAAGTATTGTATTTTTTGGGTATCCACTAATTTAATGGACAGTTCGTTGTTCTCAGATAATAGAAATGGACATAAAAATCACTCATTCGAAAAAAATGAGTGATTTTTAAATGATTATATATTTATAGTATTGTACCTGCTCGATGCTGTTGTATTTTATGTTAAAAATAATGGTACCCCACAGTACCCCAATTAAAAGATTTTATACGAGTTTATATGGAATAGAGATAAACATATAATAAATTTGTTTTATCAATAATCATCACACTTAATCGAACCATTGTTTTTCACCTCACAAAATTCCATAGAGCAAAAAACCGCCAAATCAATATTTTTACGCTATAATGAAGGACGAGGTGAAGAAAATGTTTGTTAGTGAGAAACAAATTGAAATTCGATATGCTGAGACTGACCAAATGGGCGTGGTGTATCATGCCAACTACATCATTTGGATGGAGATTGGTCGTTCACAGTTAGTAAATGATGCAGGCTTTGAGTATGCAGCGTTAGAAAAAGATGGTTATGTTTCACCAGTGATGGATTTATCCATTTCTTATAAGGCAGCTATGCATTATGGTCAAGTAGCAACTGTGCGTACATGGGTGGAAAAACATGATCGTTTACGTACAACATATGGCTATGAAATTTTACATGAAGATGGCACAATAGCTGCGACTGCTCAGTCCGTACATATTTTAGCGCATAAAGATACGTTACGTCCGGTATCCCTGAGTAAAATTGATCCAGCATGGGATGCAAAATATAAAGAAATCGCATGTGAGACGAAATAGGAGACGTATATATGGAAATGTTATTAGCTTTAGGGGCTATTATGGCTTGTCTTGGTGTTGTGCTAGGCGCTTTTGGGGCACATGCACTTAAAGATAAATTTGCGTCACCACAGTATGCAGCCATTTGGGAAACTGCGGTACAATATCATATGTATCACTCATTAGGTTTATTGGGACTGGGTATTTTATCTAGTGACGCCCTTTTAGGAGCATCTAGTATGCTTTCTTGGGCAGGTTATTTAATGTTTGGTGGTATTGTGTTTTTCTCTGGTAGTTTATATGTTTTAGCTGTTACAGGCGTGAAAAAGCTTGGAGCGATTACACCAATCGGCGGTATGTTATTTATCGTTGCCTGGGTGCTAGTTGCTATTTCAGCATTTGCTTAAGAAACAATTAAATATCGATCTAAACAAAATTAAACGAGGTATACTAGCAGATGGTATGACCTCGTTTTTTTGCATGTTGTTTGAAAGACATGAAGCTTGTGGAGATCCCTTAATTTCCCGCATCGTGTTAGAATGGCTGAAAGACGAATCCTGACGCAATTATACCGAGCCATATTGATCATGAAAAGAAGTTAAAGCGACAATAGCTCAATTAATTTGAATAAATGGGCGAACGACTGAAAATATAAGTAAATTGGATGAATAACTCTAATTATCACGGCATTCGTTGCGGTTAGTTGCATAAGTTATAGTGATAAAGAAATTTTTACATTTTTTACACAGCAGTATATGAGAAACAGTGATCCTTATTTTAGAGGGATGGTCAATTTAGCATAAAAGTCATTTAGTGTGATATTTTCAGCAAAATGTAATTTGACATAAGTTGACGATTTAATGTATTAGAAACTTAATAAAGTAATTTTTTTAGGATCCCTTATTGTAAAAATGAATTGGTAGCTACCTCGTTTTAAAAACAGTTTGGTGATTTTTGTCTGAAAATTCAGAACAGTTATTTCCATCAAATTATGCCAAGTGAAGTTGCGAATTTACCATAAACGAATTATTATACAGTCAGAGAGCTTTTTTTATGAAATGAGCTGTGAATGTAATGCTATTCTTGAATAACAGTTATGGCGTTATTCATGTATGGGGGTTTCGACAATGGACGCAATTGAAGTGTTAACAAATTTAGATCAAATACATGGGTATTTTCAACCTATATTTAGCGCGGATGCGCATACGGTGATTGCCTACGAAATTTCCGGACAGTTACAAATTGAAGGTCAACAAATTAATTTAAAAGATTTTGTAAATAATGAAGATATTCCAGAAGAGTACCGTATTGACATGGAACATAAAATTCTACATTCTGCATTAGCAAGAATAGAAGAAATTGCACCGGAATTTGATATTTATATTCCAAGTAATCCGAACGTACTGATGCAGGATTTCGGCGAAAGTCACTTTAATATTATTCAACAATATATAAGTGAAGAAGAGTTACATCGTATTGTGTTAGTTGTTTCTGAACACCGTTTTTTAGGTGACATTAATAAGTTGCATCATGCACTACGTTACTTTACGACTTTTGGTGTGAAAATTGCCGTGCAAGAAGTGGGAGCGGAGAGTCATTTAGAACATATTGCTCTATTATCCCCACAAATTTTAAAGGTTAATATTCGAGATTTAAATTATGATTCGTGGTCTGCTCAGTCGGATATGATATCAGCAATAGGTAGTCTAGCTTATAAAATTGGCGCAAACCTCTTATTTGAAGGAATCGAAACTGTTTATCAATTACAGTTTGCCTGGAAAAATGGAGGGCGCTTCTATCAAGGACGATACTTAGCAAATCCTGCACTGACATTTGTTGAGAAAGATATTTTAAAGGAGCGCTTTAAAGAGGAGTGCCAGCAATTTATTACCACTGAAAAGAAAATATTAGAGGCGCAATATTTTCAACTGAAAAAACTGCGGGAGGAGCTAGAAGCAATTGTTCATCGTATTAAGCCTTCTAGTGATAACATTTCACATTTAGAGCATTTAGCTAAGCTGTTGGATAGTTATTCATTCAGGTTGTATATTTGTAATGAAGATGGCTTCCAACTATCTCCAAACGTAATGCGTATTGATGGACAGTGGGAATTGCAGCCTAGTGCCATTAAGAAAAACTGGAGTTGGCGTCCATATTTCCTACAAACCATCATTAAAATGCGCAACGATCAAAGCGGGGAAATTTCAGAGCTGTATCGAGATATTGAGACAGGGGAAATTACGAGAACGTTTTCAATTGCTATCAATGAGCATGAGTATTTGTTCGTCGATCTTTCCTATGATTACCTTTATGAACACAGTATATTTAGATAGACTTATAAATGCTTATATATCAAGGTTTCAGGGGTGCAAATTTAATTTGTACCCCACTCTGTACCTCAAATTTGAAAATTGTTGATGGTCATTTAGCTTAGTTGATAGTTAATAAATTCGCTTTTACACTAGACAAATATGATTTTTTAACATATAATTGATGTAATAGAATCGTTTACAAGGGAACAATGAATTCACATATTACAAAGAGTAATCGTGTTTTGTTAGATACTTTTTGTAAGATGTGAATTTTTTTCTTTTGTAGTAATATGATTTTATTTAATACAATTAATGGAGGTCATTTAAAAATGGCACAAGGTACAGTGAAATGGTTTAACGCAGACAAAGGTTTTGGTTTCATCGAAATGGAAGGCGGAAATGATGTATTCGCTCACTTCTCAGCTATCCAAGGTGACGGATTCAAATCACTTGAAGAAGGTCAAAAAGTTGAATTCTCAGTAGAAGAAGGCCAACGTGGACCACAAGCTGCAAACATCGTAAAACTATAATTTTTAATGAAGAAAACCACTCTTAGTAGAGTGGTTTTCCATTTTATATTCCTAATAGCTGTTTCATTTTAGCATCAAATTCCTCTTTAGTAAGTATCCCATCGTCAAGTAACTTCTTGAATTTTAATATTTCATCAGCTGCGCTAATTTGATTTTGTGCTACGGGTTGAATAGCTTCTGTTTCTTCTTCAGCAACTATTAAAAGTGAAAGCTTCTTCGAGATCCTTTTTATCACATTTAGTAACTAATGGTACTTTATCTTTGTTTTCACGCTTTAGGAAAAGAGTAGCTACAGATTTATCCTTTCCAATATTAGCCCCCGTTGCACCAGCAATAGTTCCTACATTACCAAACGTACTACCGATTAAAGATCATCCTGCGATGTCAAACGCACTCTTCTGGCTATTTTCAACGCGTTCCAAACGCGTTCCAAACGCGTTCCAATTTGATTAATTTAAATGTTTCAGGCTACCTGATAATTTACTGGGATTTAGATAGTACCAGGCTTTGTCTGTGAGAGCTTGAAACTACTACTATCTGGTTACACCAAATAAAACGTTCAATAGAAGATTGATATAATGAAATTACTAAAACACTTAATCCAGAAGTTCAAATCTATGTCATAGATGCATGCGGATCAGGCGGTAAAGTTATTACCAGAGAAAAAAATTTAAGCTATGTCCTGAGAACGGAGCCATCACCAATTATAGAGAGAGCATAACCCACCTTTGAAAATGGAGCCTTAAAAATTTTCAAAGGTGGGTTGGCAAAGGTATGAATATATATTATGGATTGTCTGATTTTTTTCTACTGTATTGAAAAGCATAGAAATCACCTATTCTCATATTCTTTTACACAAGTATCGATGTAAAAAGACAGGATGCGGTTATATTACGAGAGGGTAATTGTATGAACAAGAGAAATTAAAAAGTCGGTTTCTGAACATACAAAAAATCAGCTTTTTTATACCTTTTATACGAGAGGCTTTTGAATTAATGTAGCAAATTCTAGTTGATGTACATGCCCATCATCAAGTGTAGTAATACCTTTGACAAAGTGTACATGTTTATTCTCGCTAACACGGATAGCAGGACCTGTTTCTATTGCAACCTCATGATGATGATCTAAAAAATCAGTATTAACCATAATTACATGTATATGACTATTCCCCTTAGGAATTACTTCACTTGTAACTCCTGCAAAACGATGATTATGCCTGTCATCTCCTTCTTCAGCTAATTTGGTACTTGCCAAGAATTCATGAACATGTGTTTGTACTGACTCTTCTGAAGCTTTTTTCTTGTTTGAAGGTTCTTCTTTATTGAGCTTTTCTTTTTCATTTAACTCTTTATTCATTAAATAGAGCCCTCCTTAAATTAGACTACGGAATATACTACTCGACAGGGAAAGTATTTATGATTAAAAGGGAAAATAATGATACTAAAAGTTGTTAGTTGTCGCCCGCTAATCAAAGTAGGTACAAGTGTTCTTTTTTTGATTCTAGTAATTGACTATTCCGCTAAAAAAGTTTGGTTATTACAAAGAGGAGGAGACAGTTTAAAGAAATTGTAAAAGAATTAGCTGAAAAGGAATTTGAGTTTGTAATTGGTGATGGCAATAGCAACGAAAAATCAAACATTTATAACTGGTTAGATGAGTAACGAAGGTAGGAAGATCAAACCTGTTAGCTTTAACATCACAGATCAACATGAGCTTGCACTATTAAAAAATGCAGAAAAAATAACCACACTAACTGAAAAAATAGGAAATTTTAGTAAGTGTGTAAAAAGATTGATTGAGGAAGATGTGAAACGTGGTTCAGGCAACGAGATAAGAATAGACAGAAATGAGCCAATAATGCATGAGGAAGAGTCGTATTCTATTGAGACAAAAGAAGCGATGAATAGTTTTATATGAAAAAAACCTCACCCATTATGAACTGCACCCCAATCGTTAGACCAAAAATCTAACAATTGGGTTGGCAAGTGTTGTCAGTATCGATTTTAAGGTGGTCACTAACGGACATTAAAAAAGTCACTCATTCGGAAAATAATGAGTGACTTTTACTTAATTTTATTTAATAATTTAAGGTATTAAATAAGTGATTATTTAAGAAAAGAAACTTACACCTGCCCAGTTTATTTACTAAAAAGTTTCATTTAAGTGGGGTAGAAAACAATAAAAATTACAGTACCTCAATTCATTTATCTTTAATACCATTATTGAATGTCGTTAAATTGTGCTGTAATATTAAAAAAAGCTATTTGTCCTCATTCTTTAAAATTAATAAACTTTAATAATTAATAACGCATTTATGAACACAGTATATTTTGATAGTCTTATAAATGCTTATATATCAAGGTTTCAGGGGTGCGAATTATATTTGCACCCCATATTGCACCCCAAATTTGGGTAAATAAAGTGATTCATTTAATGGCTGATGAAGCGAACCTTTTTGAACATTTCAACTTCCACTTTGGTTGTGTTCTTCTTCTAACCATTCTTCTCATAAAATCTCAAAGTTCTAATTTCGTTGTTGTACAAAATTTTACCGTTGAAATTATTGTGCTCAACCCACATAATAACCAATTCAATCAGTATGAATCATGCTGTAATATTAATCGGACTGGTTCGATATTGTTTCAAAATAGTCTAGAACGACCTCGCGGAATTCCAAAGAAGCTTGCGTCATGTACCGACTTTTATGCCATAATAAAGCGATATCGCGTACAAGTTCGTGATTCTCAACTTGCAGGTATTTAACTTTTTCCCATGACATCTTTGCTGTGCTTGGTATGAAAGCAAGTCCAATTCCAGCTTCTACAAGATTGATCAGCCGTGTAGGTTCATCGCCCTCATACACATATTTAAGGTCAAATCCGGCCGATTTACATACAGAGTCCACTAAATCGCGAGTGCCGTAGCCTCTCTTTACACCGACAAAGCATTCATCCTTTAGTTCAGTCAAAGTTACGCTACTTCGGTCTGCTAGCCGATGCCCAATAGGAACAGCTACAAGAATGGGATCAACGAAGACAACTTGACATTCGATGTCTTCCCCTTGGATAGGAGGGGACGACAAGCAAAAATCGACTTCACCTCGATGTAAAAGCGTGACCATTTCCAGTGTGGTCAGCATTTGCACATGAAATTGGATATTAGGGCGTTTTTTACGAAACTCTCGCAGAATCTGGGGCAATGTGCTTGCGGTGGTTACCGCCAACTTGAGTGTGCCAAATTCTGCGCTGGACAAATCGCTAATCTCCTGCTTCCCTTGTTCCAACTCAAACAAAGCCCTTTCCGCGCGACGAAGGAATTTGTTACCAAACTCATTCAATCGCAGTTTCCTTCCTGTTCGATCAAATAAAGGTACCCCCAAATCTTCTTCCAGGCGTTGAATCGTTTTGCTTAGCGATGATTGCGTAACGTGGAGACTTCGTGCAGCTTCGGTTACATGCTCTAATCGAGCTACCGCTAGAAAATATTGTAGTTGAAGAAGTTCCATTTTTTCTCTCCAATCATTCCTTTTGGTCAATGATATCATAACTTGAAATGCGTTGGAATGAATGTTGAATTTCAAGTAAGATATCAATGTAACTAATATAAGGGAGGATAAAAATGAATTCTTCCAGCAAGTGGTTAATGATATCCGTTGGACTAGGAATATTATTAAACCCTTTAAATTCATCGATGATTTCTGTCGCTATTGCCAGGTTGCAACATGTGTATCGCATTGATTTTACCGCTGTTTCCTGGATTGTATTTTCTTTTTATATTGCTAGTGCTATCGCCCAACCTGTAATGGGGAAGGCTAGCGATTTATTTGGTCGGAGGAAGATATTTCTGGCTGGTCTTGTTGTATCTTTGATTTCTTCTATTCTGGCTCCATTTTCTCCGAATTTTGGATGGCTTATCGTATCCCGAATCGTGCAATCAATCGGAACTAGTATGCTGATTGCAGTTGGAACAGCAATTGTACGCATTCATATTACAGAAAAGCAAGCAGATGCGTTGGCAGGATTATCGATTTTCCTATCCGGTGCTGCAGCTATAGGACCTTTTGCAGGAGGAGTACTTATTCAGTGGTGGGACTGGCAAGCGATCTTCATCGTCAATATTCCGTTTGTAGTGGCGAGCTTTCTTTTAGCTTGGAAAATGATTCCTAACGACGAGCCGATAGCATCGGTTTCACGTGACATGTCGCTTCGAAAATTATTGGGTGTGATTGATGTGTCAGGAATTCTGCTCTTTGCGGTGGGACTGATTGCCCTTCTAGTTAGCTTGCTGTCAGCGAAATCATCCGGAGATTTCTCTATGTGGAATATCGTTGTTGGGATAATCGGCCTCGTTGCGTTGGGGATATTCGTACGACATGAGTTAAAAACGGTGTCGCCCTTTATTCCTTTGCACACTTTCGCTAAATATCCGGCGATGACTTGGGTCAATATACAATACATGCTCGTTAACTTGCTTTATTATGCACTCTTTTTCGGGATTCCATCATACCTACAAATGGTGCGTCATGTCAGCGAATTCCAGACAGGTATTCTTATGTTAACCTTGGGCTTGAGCTCGATCATAGCTTCGCCGATAGCCGGGAAATGGGTCGGTAAATCGGGACCCAGACCAGCATTGATCGTATCCTCATTACTGATGGTAGTTGGTTCAGTGTGGATCGTGACATGGACGCAAAATTCACCGGTCATCAGTGTGTGCCTGGCGTTAGCTGCATTCGGTTTTAGCAACGGGCTAAACGCTGTTGGTATGCAGGCGGCTTTGTTTAATAGCTCTCCAAAAGAAATTGTTGGTGTAGCATCTGGCCTATTTAATACCTCGAGATACTTGGGAACAATTTTATCTTCACTGTTGACAGGCATCATCATGGGAGGTGAGTTCAACTATACAGGATTTCGTTTGCTTGGAGTTTTCCTAACGGTCATTGCATTGGTCTTAGTATTTATAAGTCTGCGGCTCAGATATTCAGAGCAATTGGATGAACTGAGTACAAGTAAGTAAAACAAAAAATAAAAAAAAGAGTTGAGTGTTATGACAACTGTTGATATCAAGGAATGGTCCGCATGGAATCGAGCTTGGCAGGAAACGCAAAAGGATAAACCACTCTAAGGAGAGAAAATCATCCAGAAGTGGAAGGCGAGAGCGCAAACTTTCGCCGCGAATATCCTTGGAAATGAGGTCAAAAACGGACGGAACACGTTATTCAAAGAATAGCGTCTGGAAAATGCGGATTTCAACGCTAAGCCCATTTCACTGACGATTTTACCAAAGTATTCAAGGTGTTGATGGCATTGATGATTATGTTTAAAGCACTCGCTCTATGAAGCTGATGTAAATGTTGCGATTGCTAGATATTATGGTATGTAGTTTATACGGAGGAAATGATAAAATGAAGAAAGAACTTATGAATTTAGAATTACCAGAGCTATACGTTGAAAATCTATTTGAATACCGATTTACTATAGATGTTGTTCCAGAATGGATTGATTTTGCAAGAGAAGGTTATTCGATGCAAAAGTACCGTAAATTTTCGAAATTATATACTATTGAGAGAATGAAATACATTTTGAACGAAGCTATTCAAGATGATGTAATTAACGATGATGAAATGGTTGAAGCGAATAAACTGATTCAGGAAGCCATTCAAGAATATAATGAAATGAGCACTTAGCCACTTATTAAGAGAGCTGAGTGTTTTTTATTTTCATGTAAAGTTTGTCATAATCAAATGCTTAGAAAAAGTGTGTCTCAATATATGGGCAGAAAGCTTTCGCTTTGATGCTTTTTTATGGCATTGAACATTTTCACAATGTAACTCTACTTATTGGTTTTAGATTTGCGGTAATAATACGTAATCTGTCCTCTTCTTTTTCACTATCATATTCTTTCTTTTGATTCCGCACACCAAGATTTATATCGTATTTGAGATGCTTAAGCTTCAGCCTTATGATTTATATTCGGCTAATATAACGGTTGTTGCATATGACAAGATGGGAACCCGTTAATATCGTTAATCATCCGAAAGTCATATTGTTTTAATGCAAATTGACTTTGATATAAGTACTCCATTACTTGTAGTTTTCCACCAGAAACACCACACAATACTCCAGAAGTTCCTTGACCGTTTGTAAAGGAAACGCCAACTGGCTGACCTAATAAAAATCTAATTTTATATTGCCAAGGCATGTTTGTCACTCCTTTCAATTGCATTATATGTATTTGGATTGTATTGGTGCTTGATTGATAAAGATTCGAAATAACGGAAAGACAATATGAAGGAGGAACAAATATGAACACTAGTTTTCTGGTAATGGATAACAAAGTTAAAGAACGGCTCATCATTATTACGTGTGGTTGATTTCCGTTCTAACTTATATCCAAGGCATATAGCTTAACAAATGTCATCCACAACGTGTGGTGAAGAGATTAAAGAACATATAGAAAAGCCGATTGCCAAATGCTTTTTAAGCAATTGCGCAGTAAACAGATGAAGCTTTCCAAAGTACAGCTTTGGAAGGGAAACCAAGAAATTACTCGATATTAAGCCATAAAACAAAGACCTTGATCCAACCACTCAAATGAAATGTGGGTAGTACTTGATACAATTTTAGAAAATATTGAAAAAGGGCGAGAAGAGACGGAAAAGAGCCAGGTGGCAGTAACATTGCATTGTGATTAATCGAAAGAAAATGTGCAGTAGAGAAAGATTTATTTTTTCAGTAATTCAAGAAGTAAACAAAAACGTTGATAATTTATATTTAGATATTTCAAAAAATAAATGACCAAAACCTAATTAAATGGTAAAGTATAGAAAATATGAATGGAGAAATATCATATGGAAAAATTGAAAAGAGTTGAATTAAAGCATTTTTCAAATGAATATATTGAAGAATTGAACACTTTTGTACTTACAGAAGAACAAAAACAATTTTCTTCACTTCCAAGCAAATTTGAGGAAGTTACTGAAGGACAGTATCGTATTGTTATTTTAAGTGATAATACACCCGTTGGTTTCTTTCTCTTAAATTCAAATGAAAGAGTAAAGAAATACTCTAATAATTTGAACGCTTTGTTATTAACTGCACTATCAATTAATCATACAGAGCAAGGAAAAGGTTACGCAAAACAAGGCATGACATTACTAGTTAAGTTTGTTAAAACAGAATTCCCTAATTGCGATGAACTTGTTTTAGTTGTAGACAAAGATAATATACCAGCACAAAAACTATATTTAAAAGTAGGATTTGAAGATACAAATGAGAGGCTGATAGGACGCATCGGCGAAGAAATTATCATGAGACAATTAATAAAATAATATTAGAACACCCATAAAAGTAACGGTAATTTTTACTAGCATTGTCACCAGAGTTGATTCTACATTTTGTAGATTAACTCTGGTTTATGTTTTTCGGACAGTTTTGCATCAAACCTTGGAAATTATCTTACTAATATGTATCAAAGGGCGCAAGTAAATATTTGTATCTAGTAGAATATCTTTGTGACACTGTAGAGATTGAAGGTGAATCGCTTATAAGACGTAAGCTTGAGGGATTAGGATGAGGTAGTAGCGCCAGGAACAGTGTATTTTTACGCATATGAAAGAAAATGTGCAGCAACAAAAATGGCTAGGGCAACATTTACTTCAATTGTTTATTTAAAAAATATATGAATCTCTTTTGAGCCTGCGTTTTCTTAATAATTTTTTAACACGAAAATTATTTTGAAGGTAATTTCTGACGTTACGATTTGCAAAAAATAATTTGCGATACTTATCATCATGATAAATTTCATTAAACCAATTATAATGTTGTAATTTTTCTATATTTTTATCGATTTTATTAGTATCTAAAGTTGTACTACCATTAAAAAGGATTCCAGATAAAAGATCTGAAACAAAATCTAACATATCATCAACGCCTTAGTTTAAATTATTTGTGAAAATGTTTTTTTAATTAATCATGTACTTAGATATCCTAATTTAGGTGTAGAAAATTTTCAACATCTAAATATTGGGGATTTTTCTGGGTTGGCTAAAGTACTGCACAATATGAGGATATTAAGAAAAATCAAATCTAGATCACGTAATAGTAGGAACATTATTGTAGAGCATATGATTAACCTTAAAACTATTTAATACAAAATCTACCATTGGTTCTGAGAGGTTAGATTTTTTAATTTTTTATATTAAAAAATTGGGGGGAGGATAAAAATGTTTGTCACAACATTAAAATTAGAAGATTTAAGCGATAATAAGATTTTAATTAAGTTACCTCGTAATAATTTGTTTAAAATACATAATTTTTATCTACTAAGTGAATGGAGTACTAATCGTTCAGGTTCTATAAATACTTTATCTATTTATGTAGATGTAGAAGATAAAGAAAAAGCGAGTAAAGATATACGTTTTATGATAGATTTATTAAATTTTATGTGCAATATAGATTTAACTATTACTACCAGTTATATGATCTCAGAAACGGAAAATTTACCAATGACTAAATGGGTCCATTCTAACGAAACTAAAAACAAAAACATAATTAAAATAAATGATGCTCTAACTCTGTTATTTGAGATGGAATCTAAGAAACAAAAACTTATCAAAAAATCTCTCCATTATTATTCTCGCTCTTTAAAGTTATCAGAACTTGAGTTGTATGAAGAAGCATTTTTATCTGTATACAAACCTATTAAATTAATTTCTAATAATGTTTACAAAAATCATCATCAAAAAGATTTTAATGATGCCATATCTTCAGTAATGCCTAATTTACTCAAGGAATTATTTGATGAAAAATTTAAAGAGGAAGGAAAAGATCATGATATTAATAACTTGATAGTTCCGATGTTAGAAGGAATAGTAACGCAACGAAGAAAAATTAAAAATACCCTCCTTTTTTTAAAATTGGAGAGGGAGGTTGATTATTGCGGTAAATTAGTTAGACTTCGGAATAACGCCGCTTCACATGGGAATTCAAGAAATTCTAATATTGGGATCTATGAATATGTAAACTGTATGATTCTAAGTAAGGACATGATCACAGCATATCTTTTAGGTGAAAAATCTGATTTAACACAGTTAGATGTAAAAAGAAAAGATTGATTTTAAAAAAGCTGCAATATTCAATAGTAGGAGGGAGAGGACCAGATGAGTATATACAAAACAAAATCGGGAAGAGAGATGTCTTTAAAGCTTTATGATGCTCAATTGAATAAATTGGATTATTCATGTAAAGATGTTTACGTTCATACTCGTTTTGGAAGAACGCATATCATTGAAACTGGCAATCTATCAGGTGAACCATTGCTAGTATTTCATGGCGGGAATAGTACAACTGCCTATAATTTATTAATGTATAGATTCCTGCTTAAGGATTTTCACATCTATGCGGTTGATATTATTGGTCACCCTGGAAAAAGCGATGAAGTAAGTCTCTCTCCTAAAAATTATGATTATGGAAAGTGGGCAAGTGACGTTATTATAGGACTTGGATTTGATAAAATAGCTTGTTTTGGGGTTTCGTTTGGAGGCGGAGTTTTGGCAAAACTGATGTGTATCGCACCGGAGAAGATAGAAAAATCCGTATTAATTGTGCCTTCAGGTATTAATAATGCCTTTCCAATCAGTACTGTGAAAATGATGATACCACTACTCAAATATAAACTAACAAAGATAGAAAAATATATAAAAGAAACGGCCTTATTTATGGCTCTTAAAGAAGAAGTTCTTGATAAAGATACTTTGGATATGGTGAAAGATAGTTTTGATCATGTAAAAACAAAAGTAGGGATGCCATCCAATGTGAATGAGAGATTAATGCAACAGTGTAAAGCACCGACACTTATTATGGCAGGAGAAAAAGATTGTTTATTTCCCGCGAGAAAAGTATTACCAAGAGCAAAAAGAATCATACCAAATATCACAGTTCATATGCTAAAAGGGTGCGGACACATGCATATGTTGCCAGAGCGTGAAAAGAAAATGATTGTTGATTTTCTTAAGGGGTAACTAATGAAGTACACCAGCTGAACAAACTATATAGATGACTGTAAAATAAAATTCGATTCTATTAATTCATCATTTTGGGTAACCATTAATGTTAAACGATATTCTATTAAAGTAAGAAACAATATTTTAGTTCAGATGATGAAGTAGCCAAAAGGTTGCTTCTTTTTAGTCTGTTTTCTTCCTTCCTAACATTTCAGTTTAGTTGAACAAGGGGATTATGGGTTTTGTAGAATGATTAAATATAATCTTCTTTATTGTTTTTTCAAATTCAGTAACAAATTAGATAGGAGTGAATACAATTGCGCTTTGAAAACGATGGTAAAATATATCCTCATTGTCCATTTATCACCAGAATCGTGGAAGTGGGCGGACTTACTAAATCACAGCTTATTCAGAAATTGCAACAGTACTCTATTTTGATGAATGAGTATGGAGAGAAGTTATTTGCTGATGATAAATTTACGACTTCTAATAAGAAGTACAGCCTGCAGACCGTCGAACTAACTGTTGGAAACCTTGGCTTTCCTGATGGAGCTAATACGGATCGAATCTTTAAAAGAGCTGATGAACTTGGGCTGAAGTTGTGCCCACTTGAGCTGGGACCGCACCTAAGGATGGAGTATCTGGATCAGCTTGAGGGTTATTCAGGAAATCCTTTAAAGCAACAACAAGCTCCATCAGGCTCCATCACAATAGCATCAGAGATACTAACTGAAGATGATGAGTTTCCAAAAGGCTTCTACCTAAGACGAATTAACGGTGTTTTATGGCTTCGAGGATATCGTGCTGATCATCTACACGTTTGGAACCCTAATGATCATTTTATCTTTTGTGAAAAAACACTACAGGACAAGTAAAATGAATTTGAAAATGTGAATAAGATGAATGCGTTGTTGCAGCAAAAGGAACAAATGTAAATTGTGAAATCTAAAACAACCTTACTACCAGACCCGATAGTATAGAACTTTCTGAACTAACGGGTGAGGTTAGTGAGAGGTGGAATTGATATGCTATCAAATATAATAAACAAAATAGTTAGGTGAATATGGTGAAGGATAAAAAGGAACGTTTAGAGGTTGTTCAATATGGGAGCGGTGGAAAGCAACGATTATTTATTATAGAACCACGCGACGTAAACACTCGTGGACAAAATGATTTATTTGTCACTGATTGGTGCCAGATACTGTTAGGCTCACTGGTCGAATATTTGTCATTCGTAAAGACATCCTATTAAATGGAGGTGTGATTAATGGCAATTAAAAATATTTGGTTATCGATTAGTTCTATTTTTAAAAAAGTTTGAAGTTAACAAAAAAGCAATGCCTATAAAAATGTATAGTAGTGCTACAGATTTGTTCGGAATAAATGAATTGTAACTAAATGGACCGAGTGACGTTCCAAGTCCACTTATAAACATAATGAAGCCTATCCAATAAATGAATTTCCCAATTGTAGTATGTGTTTTCATATATATAGATACCTCCTAAAGTGTGTATTATCGTATATTAAAGCATAACATAATTAGAAAATTTTTAGAACGGTGGATTTATTTAATTACTGCACAATATGTGAAAAGAAACTATTAAAGGGTCACTAGGCTGAAAGTGACCCTAATAAACTGAGGATCTATTTGAATTTTTCAGGCTTAGCAACTTTGATTGAAGTCACTTCCCCACAATTTTTGCAAAATGACAAAATGAGGGGGGACCCAGAAGCAATTAAAGATCCTATAGGCCTAACATTACTGTCTGTAGTAAAACTACCATGACCAAGTTGACCAGTTGCAAAAGAGTCGTAACCACAAACCTTGCAGACTGATTTATCATTCTCCATAATATCACCTCATAATGAATTTTATGAAAATAGTAACACATATTGATGGAACTAATTAACAAATTTGCCGTTACAATATTTTGTATCCGTAGAGGTAAAAAATAATGCTTATTATGTGCAATGGGAAAATAAAACGAATAATGAATCTGGGACAGATAAAGTAACAAAAGAGGGCGAAGTGGAGATGGTGGAAGTACAAATTGAGTAATAAGTTTGAAAAAAATAAGTATATGCAGGATTGAAGTGCAGCTCGTTAAAGCTTGATGATTAATTATTCGCTGCTGATAGAAAGGAATTAGGGTGTTTATCAGTAATTTACTTTCTATATTAAGGAAAATTAATGATCCCGTATCATTCTTTATTTGGAAATTATTATTATTTTTTTCGAGTACCAAAGATTCGATAACCTATATAACAAATGAAATTTAAAAACAGTAAAATTAGACACTGTATTATTGTGACGGCAAGAATCAATATCAAATCTGCCCCTAATACGATTTCGCCCGGAGGTAATTCTTGAGCAGGTCCTATGATTACTAATTTCAATATAGAAGATACAATGACGTAAACAAAGAAAGCTAGATAGGCGAATAATGTGTGTTCATAAAATTCTAGTTTGAATTGGCTAAACCAAAGAAAAAAATTGATAAGTACAAAAAGTAAAGGGAAAATCAAAAATTCAAAAATTGCTATATTTATTGATTCTTCAAGTAGTGTCTGGTAAAAAAATTGGGCTAAACAAACAATACTTATATTTGTTAAAGCAACTATAAAGTAGGAACGGCTATTTCTGTACATTTTTTCACTCCGTTTACGAATATATGTTTCTTTTTTATGATGTACAATTATAGTTAAAGTATTTAAGAGAATCGGACCGATGAGCAGAATGGTTACAGCAATAACTGTACTTCCTGATGTATCCATAAGAGCTCGTACAAGCGCTGTAGCTCAACATGCAAATTATTATCCCATTATTATGAACTTGCTTATTAGAACGCAAAAGATTTCCAATCGGTAATAGCCAAACAATTATCCCAAGAACAAGGCTTCCTAGATTAAGCAATCTGAACATATTCAACTCTCCTTTATGAAGTAATAAACGATTAAAATTGGAAAATGTTTCTGCTTTTTGAGCTCATCACCTTAACATATGGTTGATTTCCGTTCCGACTGGGCGCTTTGTTGCTGACGCTTCGCTTTCGCACAGATAAAACATTTGTTGCTGACGCTTCGCTTTCGCACAGATAAAACATTTGTTGCTGACGCTTCGCTTTCGCACAGATAAAACATTTGTTGCTGACGCTTCGCTTTCGCACAGATAAAACATTTGTTGCTGACGCTTCGCTTTCGCACAGAGCAGAGCTTCCTGGGGGCGTCTGATGAGCCGCTTGGGGCAACAGAAAGAAAATGTGCAGCAAGGGAGAAGAAATTTTGCTGCACATTTCTTTAAATATGTTGAATAATAATTTTACTAATCCAAGCAGCAAAGATAATCCAGATAATTATAAAAAGGATTCCAACAAACCAATTCTTTGGTTTTCCAGATAGTTTCAACTTTTCAGCAGCTTCTTTATTATCCTCAATTACATGTGGAGGAATTAATTTTAAAGCGAGAATAATTCCAAAAGGTACAATTATTAAATCATCTAGATACCCTAGAACAGGAATGAAATCTGGAATTAAATCTATTGGGCTAAAAGCATATGCAACTACGAACATTGCCACAAGCTTAGCATACCATGGTGTTCTGGGATCTTTATAGGACAGATAAAGTACAAATAGATTTTGTTTTAATTTTTTTGCAAAGGCTTTTAATTTTGCTTTGAAAAGATACTTATGTCCCAGCCTCAATCCCCATAGGTAGTTGTTTTTCAAAAAATCTTACCGAACAATCTAAGTAAATAACAATAGTGGTGGGATAGCAAAATGCGATTACAGCTTGGGGCGATGCTAAAGAAGCTATCCCGAAACTAATATATCTAAAGGGATCTAATAACATGACAACTATTGAATAAAGGGCAATTGTAAAGTGGAGAAAGCGTCCAAAATACTAGGGCGTGACGGTGTGTCAGGCTTATCATTCTATAGTTATATACTATATTTCTCCACATAAAAATTGCACCTTCTAGGGTCCTAGGGTTAGATGTGTCCGACAATTGAAGGGCAGTTTAATTTTGAATCTCATAAAAATTATTATTTTAAAGGGATTCCAAGTCCTAAGGCAGAAGCAATAGTTATAAGAGAGGTAATAACACCAAGTATTGCAGTTAATTTCTCTAATGGTTTTTTAGCTTTCTCTTTATCTCCATTGTTTATATGAGTTTGAAGGAGTTCAAAATGCGCTTCTGCAATTTCTCGTTGTTCATCTGATAGGCATTGAATATCTTCGTGAAGTTGTTTTAACGCAAGAATAATATCATCAGATCGGCTAGCTATTCCTTGATTCAGTGTACCGTTGTTCTCAATTGTTATATTACCTTTGTTTTCTCCGAAAGTTAAACCACCATATTTACTAGATTCACCCATATAACCATCTCCTAAAATAATAGTGACTTGCCCGAGTTTCGATACTGTATCTAATAATTGACCAGAATTTTCTTTTGCTAAAATATCAATAATTTCTCTTAAACTCTCAGGTTTATTTTGTTTACTTAACCCGACATTAGCCCTTTTGTTATTATTTTTTTTTTAGAAAAACTTTGTTTGAAATCTTCACTTAATTTGATGATTGGAATAGCGTTTAAAGGATCAAAACAATTTTCGGCCCCACAATACTTACAAGCAAGTGAATCCATATTTTCCAATTCATGTTTATTGGCGGTTAAAATACTTCTACTACATCCCTCACAGTGGAATTCTAATTCTATAACGAGCGCTTCTTGTTTTTCTAATTCAGATAATTTATCAATAACTACTCCAAGAGGTAAGCCAGTTATTTCTGCAATATAACTATGGTAAAATTTATCTACCTTACTTATAGCAATTGCCTCGAGTGCATTATCTATTTTTTGAGAAATTTCCCATCGTTTTAAATTGCTCACAACTTTTACCTCGCAAAATCAATTTTTCTCTAATATAATCCAATACATGTTCAGACGCAAATACATTGAACTTAAATGTCTTTGTAGTTACGCCAATTCGAATAGAATATTCTTGTACTACGCCACCAACACTATGTTCAAATAGTATTGATCCTTTTTGTTTGGATAAATAAGGCTCTAAATAATTATACAATGGTAAGCCTCTTAACTCTCTAATGCTACCTAATCCTATTGTTTCAAGACCACTTAAAAGTAACAAAGTAAAAGGTGTTGTTTCTAAAATGCTGGTAATATCTTCGCTATTTAAGTTTTGCTCAAGAGCTGATAATTCACCATTAGTATAGTATTCATCAATTGCAGAAAGTATTCTTACAATAGATTTACCTTGCGTTTCTTCAAATGTATTTACTAATCCTGCTGGTCTTCCTGTAGCATCAATAAGCCTTCCTTGAAGAATATCAGCTAAAGGCTCAAGAGTTCCGCCATACTTCTGTAAAAAATCATATTGTTTGAATTCATATTCTTCATCTACAATTTTAGCTAATCCAGCAATAATTTTCTTTGCAACAGCTGAACTTGCTCGTACTTCAATTATTCCCTTAATTTCATCAATATAAACTGTCGTAATTTCATGTTTAATGTATTCTCTTCGGTTAGTTAAAAAGTAATCTACATTTACCCCTGTTCTATGAATAAACCTTAAATAATATGCTTGTGAACCTTCGATTTCAGTAGCAGCAATAATGGCAGGTTCAATGGGAACATTTTCGCACTTTGGTGTAATTACTGTTTCGAAAGGGTTAAATGGCATTTTATTAATAATACTTTGTTTAAGTCCAGTTAAACCAGCTGGATTTGTAGTTCGATACCAAACTAAAGAAACGGCCCCAGTAAAAATATTATTGCTTATCGTTGTAAGAACATCTCCTTCAATAAGTTCAAAAGCGTTCCATACTCTACTTGCTAGTTCATTTACATTACCTGTTGCTTCTAAAGTCATATCACTACAAACCTCTTTAAGTAGAGTTTTGGTCATTCTATTCAAGTCTTGGGGGAAAATTAAAGATTTTATTGTATTCATTTAACACCCTCCAGAATTATATTCTTTATTCCATGAATGTATGCCCGTATCTATTAATTAATATTATATGCATTGCATACCCAAAAAATTACAAAATAATACTAATAGAAAGAAGTCGGGATGACTTGGAATTTGTATACGTCAAAATGAATAAAAATTAGACGAAATGACTTGTGCGTCAAGATGATCCAAGCAATTGGGGATATTTATATACGCAAGCAAGGTTGAAAAGAAATCTTCTTAGAACTATAAAAAGTCACTCATTTAAAAAATGGGTGACTTTCTTCTATAATATATATAAATTTTGAGTGGGTACAAGTGAGGGGATTTCACAAAAAGACGAAATGACTTAAGCGTCAAGATGATCCAAGCAATTGGGGATATTTATATACGCAAGCAAGGTTGAAAAGAAATCTTCTTAGAACAATAAAAAGTCACTCATTTAAAAATAAAAATGAGTGACTTTCTTCTATTATATTTAAAAATTTTGAGTGGGTACAAAGGGATGTGTTGAATTAACTTTAATACTTTAAATGAAAAATCCTGTGCTTACACTTAAAGAATCTGTGTTAATTCTGAGTTCACAAATCTTTGGGCAGTAATGATAACACCTGAAGCTGTTAGGCCGTAAACACTAAATAATCCGCCAGTTTGATTTGGAGCAATTTCTACTTCATATTGTGCTGAGTTTCCTAAACCTCGAGTGAAAAAAGTAGAAGCATTTGAACCTACGCTAAAGGAAGTTGTTGATAGTAGTTGTCTTGTGCCGTTTAGTCTGAAAACTCTGATTGTTCCAGTAAGCGTGCCTCCAGTGAGGTTAAGAATTTTAATACGAACGCTATTTGCATTTGCTGGTTGATTCCCTGTATTTTCAACTGGACCTGTAGTCAAAGGCATTTGAAATTCACCTCCTTGCGAAATAAAAGTTTTATAATCTGCAGATTACATAATCATAATATTCAAACTCTATTGTAATGCTTTAGACATATGAATCAATTTGCTATAAATAAAAAGAAAACATATGAAAGCAAACCTATTCTTGATCAAAATATTTTAGTAGCTATACATAAGTAATGATATGTCTTCCTTAGCATGTCAGGAGTAACTCCTATTTATGAGATTTACCATGCCAGTTCTAGGGCAAGGGGACTAATACAATTCAACGCTCGTTTATTGATAGAATTTTCTATTCTGTTATAATTAACTGCGAGAGAGGATGATAAATATGAGCAAAAATATCGTTGTTATAACAGGCGCTGGCAGTGGATTAGGTGCTGCACTGGCAAAAAAATATTCGGGTTTAGGCTATTACATTTGTTTGCTTGGTAGAACGAAATCAAAGCTTGAGGAAACGGCTAAAACTTTAAGCAATGGTCATTCTATTTATGAGGTTGATGTTTCTTCAAAACAAATGGTCGCTCAGATCATTCAATCTATACAAGATGAATTTGGATCAATTCAATTACTCATTAATAATGCTGGTGTTGGGTATTTTGATAATGCTGAAAACTTGAGTGAAGATTCAGTGCATCAAATGATTGATATTAATCTAAAAGGAACAATTTTTTGTACACAAGAAGTGTTAAAAGGTATGAAAGAACGTAATGAAGGAACGATCGTCAATATTGTTTCCACAGCTGGTAAAGAAGGGAAAGTAACGGAATCTGTTTATTGTGCAAGTAAATTTGGAGTTAAAGGATTTACAGAGAGTCTAGCATTGGAATTAAACGAAACAGCCATTAATGTATGTGCTGTATACATGGGTGGCATGAGAACAGAGTTTTGGGATGGGATATTTTCAGAGGAACGTACAAAGAACTTAATGGATCCTAATGATATCGCGGATATTATCATGGATAATATTAAACCAAGGAAATTACTAGCTGTAACAGAAGTTGTGATTAAAAATAAACGATAACACAGCGATTTGCTGCGTAAAAGATGATGACCAGGCATCAATTTATTTTGAGCTTGGTCTTTTTTGTTACGTAAGATTTCTTTCTAATATGTGGTCGTCTATACAGATTGACTACAAAAGACCTGTACGTTACAAAATTGTCATGTAGTGTCGTTTTTAGTCATCTTAAACGATGGTTACGCTACTAATTGCCTGTTATAGTAAACATGTTGTTAGCTTATACCTAGCGATACTTTTTGAAAGCATAGATCCAAAGGAGAAATGAAAATGAAATCATCCAAAATCTATCTGTTTATGATAGCTATGATAGTAGCGTTTTATAGTTTATCGCCAACAATCGTAAATGCAAACTCAAATGAAAAAATTCAAAAAATTGAACAATTTGTTGAAGAGCAAATGGCGATTAGTAAAATTCCAGGGATATCGTTAGTAATTGTAGAGAAGGGGAAAACGGTCTATGAAAAAGGCTTCGGATATGCCGATGTTAAGTCAAAAACACCAGTTACTTCTGATACATTATTTGAACTTGGATCTACATCGAAAGCATTTACAGGATTAGCCATTCTACAATTGGAGAGGGAAGGATTGTTAAAACGATCTGATGATGTCCAAAAGTATATCCCGTGGTTGAAGTTAAAATATAATGGGGAGCAGCAGTCGATTACGATTAATCAGTTACTATATCATACAAGTGGGATTCCAACGATCACTATAGCTAATATCCCTGAGAGTAATGAAAGTGATGCCCTTGAGTTGACTGTGAAAAAATTACTTGATCAGCCATTAGATCGAAAACCAGGTAGCTCGTTTGAGTACGCAACGCTCAATTATGATGTTTTGGGACTCATTGTCGAAAAGGTATCAAAACAGCCCTTTGATGTGTATATCAAACATCATATATTAGAGCCACTCAATATGAATGATTCATTTGTTGGTCTTCACCAAGTTAATTCTAATGAGATGGCGTCAGGTTATAAAATCGGACTTATGAGAGAGCAGCCTTACACACCACCTATCTATCGTGGAAATATACCTGCTGGATATATGATAAGCAACACGAATGATATAGCAAAATGGTTAAAACTACAGTTAGAAAGTAGCCAAATTTATTCTATTGATAATAAATTAATTCAAGAATCGCATATTCCTGATCAGTCTGTAGAGCCTTTTGATAAGGATACATACTACGCTAGTGGATGGGGAGTAATGGAAAGCGACAAAAAACAATATATCCTCCATGCAGGTGAAAATCCAACATTTACATCTTATTTCATCATGCAGCCTGATGAACAATTAGGAGTGGCCGTCCTGTCCAATATGAACTCGAGCTATACAACAGCTATTGGTCAAGGTGTGATGGATCTGTGGGAAGGGAAAAATGTTAACAATAATCATTCTGACAACTTACAAAGGATAGATAAAATCGTGACGCTTTTGTGTGTGATTGTCGTTGGACTGGTGATGTTTTTAAGTATTTTATTGCTAACAACGGTGAGGAAGATTGTTAAAAAACAGCGAATTAGAGTATCGTTAAATGCAAAAAGGACGTCCTTCCTAATTATCCATTCTTTAGTTGTAGCAATATTTTTAACACTTTTATTGATGTTCCCTAAAATTGCAATAGGGGTAAATTGGGAATTTATTAAAGTATGGGGTCCAACTTCAATTTCTGTGTTGTTTTATAATGCGATCGTGACAAGTGTTATATTTTATTTGTTAGGTTTATTGCGTATTTTTACTAAAGAAGAAAATAAGTAAGAGATTTGATTGTTTATGAAAAATATGGTAATGTGAAAGCTACTTTAGGTGAAAGGGGAGAGTCCAAATGAAAAAAAGATCATTGCGTTTTTTAAGTATGGGTATTGGATTCTCAACTGCTGTTTTTTTCTAAAATTGAGTTTTTAGGGAGAAGTCTGCCCTTTTTTAGAAAAATAAAAACCTAGAGGAGATTGAACATGAAAAATAGAATTACACGTAAAAATCCAATCCAAGCACCTAGCCCTGTTGGCAATTACAGCCATCTGACCATCATCCCTAAAGATGCAACAATGTATGCATTATCCGGACAAATTGGCGTAGGGCAAACCGGTGAATTGCCATCGCTACTAACTGAGCAGGTTAAGAATACATTAAAAAACATCCAAATTATATTAGAAACAGAAGGACTAAACGCAGACAATGTGGTGAAAGCTAATATTTGGGCAACAGAAGAAATTGATTGGGATGATTTCTATCGACAATGGGAAACGATGTTTGGTAATCCTTATCCTTCTATGACAATCGCTTATATTACTGCATTAGGACTTCCTGATATTAAAATAGAAATTGATATTTGGGCCGCTAAATAAAAAGTAAAAATCGACAAAATCCACGAAGGTTTTGTCGATTTTTTAATATAATCATCTTCATAAGTATCGGACAACAAAAAAGGTCACTACCTAAGTAGAAGTGCCCAAAATAATGAGGTTTGTTTTTTGTCGAAGGTATGAGTAAAGATTGGATTAAATTGGGTGCGATGCTATTATGTGTATATAAAAAACTTGCTGTTAGGTCTTTGCCATTCTTCATTCTATTTTTTTGAACTATTACGAAATGATGGTATTGTCAAGTACGTGCCCATTCGCCACAGCCATTCAAATGGACCAAATCTAAAGAATTTTAGCCAAAGCTTACTAAATAGTAATTGGAAAATGTAAATGCCTATGCAAATCCAAAGAGATTGGATAAAACGAATGTTGCCTATAAGGTGAAAAGCATTGCCGATTAGTAAGATTAGCGCTGTTTGTCCTAAATTTTGTTAATGCCATTCGGCCATAGTTTTTTAACGGTGAAAGCAAAGCCTGACATACAGGGCGTTGCAGTAAAAGTATTAATAATCCCACATAAAATGCAGATACAAATGGGCTAAATTGAAGCCCGATTAATGAAAATTTCTCAATGTTTGTCACATGTTCTGTAAATTCAACTTTTGTCAAATTGTCAATGTTCACCATTGCCTCTGGGACATAATGCCATTGATACAGCAAGCCCCCTATGCTAATAAAGAACATTATAATTGTAAAGATAAATATGCTTTTACGATTGTTGTTGATCTTTTCAAAAATTCGATACTGACCAGCTGCTAATCCCAGTAAAATAAGTGGAAATGGCATAGCAATTTTGATTCCATAAAAAGCTGTCACAGCCAACAATATAAGTCCTATAGTTACGTTTATTTCTTTACGAACTTTGTAAAATGGTAATGCTATCAGACCGAATATCGCATAGACGGTTAGTGCTTCTCCTGGCTGAAAATAGAAATGCACAAGTCCGATTAACAATAAAATAATCATTCTTCTAATGAATAATAAATATGCTTTTTCATTTTTAGCTTTTGCACGAGAAATAAAAATATAAAAGCCAACACCAAATAAAAATGAAAAAATGGAGAAAAACTTCCCTTCCACAAAAAGCATTAAAAATCTATTGTACGCAATATCAACAGATGTATTAGGTGGTTCAATCCACAAGAGTGCTGGAATATTTACCAATATAATTCCTAATAAAGCAAATCCCCTTAAATAATCTAATGTATCAATTCGTTTGTTTAATTCAATTGGTTGCATTTACCTCTCCTCCTCACTCACAAAGTATACAGAAGTTCCTAAAATAGTAGTAACGATGAATGTTACGCCAATCTTACAAAATCGTCATAAAGCATTAATCATTTACTTGATACATAGATAAGATTTCTTTTGCTTGCTGTTGTAAATTAGTGATTAATTCTTTTGGTTCTAAAATTTGAGCATGCACACCAAGTCGGTAAAAGAGGGGGCTAATAAAATTAAGCTCACCTTTGTCTATGATGGAATCAATATAGCCTGTGCCATCTTGTGTTATGACGACAAAATCCCCCAGGCTTGGATCGCTTTTGCATTGTCTTACACCTTCCCTTGATAATAAAACGTGTAAACGAATGGGGTGTTTAATTTCATATGGACTGCCAAACCACTCCTCTAAATTTAAGAATTTATCTTTGTTTTCTTCACTTTCTACGATAGAAAGAATACGATCTACACGAAATAATAATATTTTTTGTTTAGTGAAATCAAAGGCAGGCATATACCATAATCCATCATGTGCGTAAACACCAAGAGGATGAATATGTTTCGTAGTTGTACCTGATTTGGATTCATATTGAATATGAAGATTTTTATTTTCAATGGCTGCCTCTAAAGTATCTTTCAATAAAGGTGTTTCAATGGCTCTTTTAGGATTCCAAAAGGCGATATAGGATTGAAGTTTATCCACTTTTTGCTTGGCGTCATGTTGAAGGGAGCTATATAATTTATGAGAAGCGGAGGAGATTTCCGCATCAAAGGGCAGATCACGATAGTATTTGAGTGATTGAAACGCAAAGAAAATTGAAACGACCTCATCTTCTGTAAATAAAATAGGGGGAAGAAGTCTGCTAGTGAGGACAGTATAGCCACCGTTCCGTCCTTGTTCTGCGTAAATAGGCAAGCCCATATCGCTTAAATCTAAAATATATCGATGAACCGTACGAATAGAAATATTGAATTCATCAGCGACTTCCTGTGCAGTAAATTTCTTTTTTGCGCTAACAAATAAAAGAATATCTAATAAACGTTTTGCTTTTGACATTTTCTCACCTTTTTCATTTAATCATGCCAGTAGTTGTCATGTTTTATGATTAGTATAAATAGTGTTCAAGAGTTTTTCAAAAGTAAAAGGGAGATGACGATATGTCTCGAGAAATCATATTATATGTTGCCACTAGTTTGGATGGATTTATTGCAAAAGAAAATGATGATTTACAATGGCTGGAAGAGGCAGAGGTGGAAGGGGATGCTGGCTATTCCGACATGTATCAATCTATCGATACCATTATTATGGGGAAAAGAACGTTTGATTACGTTGTAGAGCACACTGAGAACTTTCCATATCCCGATAAGAAATGTTATGTATTCTCGTCGACATTAAGAGGTAAAAACGAACATGTTGAGTTTGTGAATGAGGATGTCGTAGCGTTTTCGAAAAAATTAAGGGAACAGGAAGGCTCGAAAATATGGATGGTTGGTGGAGCTGACATACTTGATGCATTTATAAAGGAAAAGTTAATAGATGAATTAATTATTACGATTACGCCACATCTATTAGGCTCTGGAATCCCATTGTTTAAGGGTAAAAATCCATATCAAGATTTGAAGTTAGTAAATACCCAACGCTATGGGCAAATGGTGCAAATGCATTATATGGTGATGAAAGAGGCTTGATCATAAGCCTCTTTTCTATGATTAGGATAGCGAATGATAGATTTCACCCATGATTCCCTTCATTTGATGCACCCCTGTATCAGAATTCGTCATCATGATCATTCCTTTTTCTAGATATGGATAGGCTACTAGCATACATTGAAACCCAACACCCCAGCCAAGTGATGAAAATTCGAGTTTCTCGTCAGCCCCATCCAGAAATACACCAAGGCCTGACCATTCCTTACATCCTTGAGGTCGAAACAATTCTTTTGTTTGTGTTGCTGTTAGACCAATTTTACTTTGTCCTTTTACAGCATTCATAATATCTAATAATAATTTTGCTAAATCGTTTGGAGTAGTCCATATACCACAAGCTGCAAGATATGGATAAAGAGAATATTTTCCTGAAATTAACGCGCGATTTTGATCATGACCACAAGCTAAATTGGCCGTATTGGATGATGGAATATTGGTAGAAAATATACTGTTTGTCATGTTCAATGGCTGAAAAATAAGTTCGTCCATAAGAACTGAAAATGGTTTGCTCATTGTGTCTTCAATAAGTAATTGAATGACGCAAAAGCCTGCATCCGAATAGTGAAATTCACTTTCGGGTTCATACGTTACCTCAATTGGGGTATTGCAGTAAGGAGTTTTACCATTCAGTATTTCTACCATGGATGGCGTGTCATTGAAAGTTTCTACCGTCGTAAAACTGCCTTCTGGGTCCACAATACCGGATTGATGACAGAGTAAGTTGCGTAATGTAACTTTTTTATGCTTTGTAAATGCATTGTCAGGTACCTTCCATGAAACTAGCTTCTGATTGACATCTTCATCTAAGTCTACTAGCCTGTGTTCTACTAATTTCAACACTAAAATACTAGTTAAAAACTTGCTAATCGAACAAGCATTGAAAATTGTGTGCTCATTAATTTTATTATCGGTACCTGCTTCAGAAATACCAAAATAATCTGCCTTACTGATTTTTCCCTTGTCGATCGCTACAAGACTCAAACCAGCTACACGATCATGCTCCATACGTTCACTAATGTTCATCCTCTATTTTTCTCCTAGCTTTTTCTTTAATATAACACAAAAGGGAATAAACGTTCTTGTTTTTGGATTTATTTTGTTAACCGTGCATGTACAATCATAGATGGACTGTCTTTTGTAAAGTCACTCTTGTTCCATGAACCATATAAATGTAACAATTCAAATCCATTTTGAGCTAAAAGCCTCTTCATTTCCATTGGATATGTATAGCGAAGTAGTATGGAATCTTCGAAAGTTGAAGCTGAATGTTCCAGCTTATGTAAAGCATGGCAAGTCAAGATTTGTGTGACAGGATCATATTCTTCACGGTGTTGAATCGTTCGTTTTTCACCGTTACTATTGACCAAACTTTCTTCGTATTCATCCATATTAGAAAGCTCACATAAAATAGCATTTCTCGTATCGAATACAAATTCTCCTCCTTCATATAAGTGCTTTTTAACAGACTGCAATAAAGCATTTTGACTTTCATTACTTAAAAAATGTTGAAATGAATTACCTGTCATATAGATGAAATTTGATGAAATCGGTAATTGAAGCTGTGTACAATCTTGCACAGTAAAATGCACATGGACATTGTGCTTTTGTGCTTTATCCATCGCTAATTGAAGCATCCCTTCATGGATATCTACTGCATAAACATCGAATCCTTGCTTGGCCAGGGGAATAGCTAATCGACCTGTGCCACAAGCTAGTTCAATAATTGTATCTTTTTTCTTTTTAAGGTGATTTTCAATATAATGCAAGTCATCTTGATAATTTTCATAGAGGGTATCATATTCTATAGGGTTTTTATATTTCTCTAAATTACCACTGAATTCATTTTGATACATAAAAAATAATCTCCTTTATCTTAAATTTATGTGTGTAAATATTGTATAATTAATCCAATATTTACACAAATCATCTTTTTGTCAAAAATGAATAAGGAGGATTTTATTAGTTATGAAATTTCCTCGAAAAATACATATCATTGGCTCTATTGGTAGTGGGAAAACAACGTTAGCGAAAGAACTATCTACAAAATTCAATATCCCTCATTATGAATTAGATAATGTTGTTTGGATCAGGAGAGAATCAGGAGATATAAGAAGGACCGAACAAGAAAAGATAGATCATTTGAAAGCTATTATTCGAACTGAAACTTGGATCATTGAGGGCGTCCATAATGAAGATTGGGTAACACAAAGTTTTCATCATGCCGACTTCATTATTTTCTTAGATACAAATTATTTCATACGCATCTATCGGATCATCAAAAGATTTATTTTACAAAAACTAGGTTTAGAAAAATCGAATTACAAACCTACTTTTGCTATATTCATTAACTTGCTTAAATGGAATCGTCGTTTTGAAGAGATTGTCAAACCCGATTTTTGTCATAAATTTGAAATGTATCGTGACAAGCTATTGGTCGTTACAAATAAAAGAAAAATAGTTGAAAAAAGCATATCCAAAAATAATGGATACGCTTCTTAAATGTACATTTTAAGCATTTTTCTTCGTTTTTGTTGCTCGTTTTCTTGTTGTTGGCTTTTTGGTTTTTTCTAAGGAAGCTTGAAGTGCGGTCATTAAGTCCGTGACATTATCAGGTACCGGACGTTTATCGCTAGTGGAGATTGTATTCGTAGCTTTTTTCTCCTCAATCAGCTCCATTAAAGTATTGCGGTAGTCGTCTGTATATTTTTCAGGGTTAAATTCAGTTGTTAATTGATCAACGAGCATTAGTGCTGTTTCTAGCTCTTTTGGAACAACGTTTTGTTCACTTGGTAAGTTCGGTACATCACTCACACTTCTTACTTCATCAGGGTAATGAATGGTTTCCATCACTAGCGCGTTTTGATAAACACGGACAATTGCTAATTGCTCTTTTGAACGGATAATAATTTTGGCAACGCCTATTTTACCGGATTGCTCTAATGTTTGACGTAATAGGGAATAGGCTTTACTGCCAGTAGTATCAGGGGATAAAAAATAAGTACGTTCAAAATAAATAGGATCAATTTCGGTTAATTTCACAAAATCAATAATCTCAACGGCTTTATCCTCATTTTCCTTGCGCAAGTTTTCTAATTCTTCTTGGTCTAATACGACAAACTTATTTTTTGCATACTCATAAGCCTTCACGATATCCTCATCTTTAACTTCTTGGTTACAGCCTTCACAAACTTTTTTATAGCTAATAGGTGTATGACATTCTTTGTGGAGTTGTCGCAGTTTAATGTCTTTGTTTTCAGTAGCAGCGTGTAGTTTCACTGGTATATTGACAAGACCAAATGAGATACTGCCTTTCCAAACTGTATGCACTCGTATCACCTCGTTTTTCTTACTATGATATATTTTGCTTATTTTTATGTATCTTAAAGTGAAATCGTCAAAAACTGAAGATAAAAAGCAAAGTAGGTATTCATGTGAAACCAATGCTATTAACAGAAGTGCCTGAAACGCCAATTGGTGAAGAGTGGATGTTTGAAACGAAATATGATGGATTTAGATGTATGTTAGTATGGGACGAACAGCCAATGTTAATAAGCAGAAATGGCAATAACTTAAATCATTTGTTTCCGGAGATCCTGGATTTTTGTCATAGCCTATTTGATCAAATTAAAGCGTTTTTACCTATAACATTTGATGGTGAGTTAGTTTATTTAACGAATGATTTTAACAGTGATTTTTCGTTAGTTCAAAAAAGAGGGAGGATGCAAAATAGTGAAGTGATTGCTGCGCATGCAAGCTCCTTTCCGTTTCATTATATTGCTTTTGATTTACTAAACTTTAAAGGCGAGTCACTAACAAATAAATATTTAAAAACACGTAAACAGCAACTTTCAAAGCTTTTTACAACTTTAAAGCTCCCTGTGACTGTCAATTATGAGGATCAATGCCCTTTGCAAGCGATTAGTAGTGTGGAGCATAGTGAAACACTTTGGCATGCTATAAAGGTTTACAATGGGGAGGGAATGGTTGCGAAGAAGAAAACGAGTAAATGGATGGGAAACTCTCGCTCTACACATTGGGTAAAAATTAAAAATTGGCGATTTGTAACGGTTATCGTCACAAAATATGATCATGGAAATGGTTATTTTCACGGCTCTGTTTATCAACATAACGAGCTAGTTGAAATAGTTAGTTTTAAACATGGACTGTCAGAGGAAGAGCGTAAAACACTTATTGCTTTTTTTCAAGCGAATGGACAGAAGTGTAATGAAAAAACATGGGAACTGGAGCCATCCATCTGTGTTGATATAGCATGTATTGATTTTGATGGCAGCAAACTTCGAGAACCACGTTTCCATGCATTTCGGCTAGAGATGTTGCCAGAGGATTGTCAATGGCTGCACATGCAGCGTCAACTTTTTCCTATTCCAGATACGGTTCAGATTACGCATCCTGATAAGCCTGTTTGGCCTGAAATCGGTATTTCGAAGGATGGGTATTTGCACTATTTACAAATGATTTCTCCGTATTTATTACCTTTTCTGAGAAATCGACCGCTTACATTAATTCGATTTCCTCATGGAGTGCCTGGGGAAAGCTTTTATCAAAAAAGCAGTCCCGAGAAAATACCGGCATTTGTATCAACGGAAAGGGTAGAAGACATTAATTATCTTGTATGTAACAATCTAGAAACATTATTGTGGCTAGGTAATCAGCTTGCGTTAGAGCTACATATCCCATTCCAAACGTTGCAAACAGAGCATCCGACTGAGATTGTCTTCGATCTAGACCCTCCATCCGTAGAGCAATTTTCACTGGCCATTCGTGGGGCGCTGGATTTAAAGGAAATTATCGATTATTTTAAGCTACAATCTTTTGTTAAAACATCAGGAGGTAAAGGGGTGCAGCTCTATATACCGTTACCTGAGAATGTATTTTCCTATGAAGAGGTGCGAGTATTTACTGAATTTATTTGTCGGTTTTTATGTGAGCAAAAACCGGACTTGTATACAATCGAGCGTTTAAAGAAGAATAGGCATAAAAAATTATATTTAGATTATGTACAGCATGCAGAAGGCAAGACGATTATTGCTCCTTACTCAACTAGAGGCAATGAGAAGGGCTTAGTGGCGACGCCGTTATACTGGGAGGAGGTCAATGAACAGTTAACACCAGACCGCTTTACAATTCCAGCTGTACTGGAGCGAATGAAAAAGATGGAGAATCCATTTCGGAATTTTCGAGAAATAGGGGAGGCGCAGGATTTTCGATCTGTCCTGAATCATTTAAATGAATAAAAGCGAAGGCCAAATTACTAAGCCTTCTCTTTAACTAAACTTGAATATTGTGAATGCAATATTACAAAAACTAAAGATTTGACAACTCTCTTAATCGTTTTATATTTTGTAGGTAAAACTCTGGTGAACGCCATTCTTTAAAGATTTCAGGGATTTCAATATTCTCATTTGAGCTGCTCTTTTCTGCAATGGAAGTTAATTTAGAAATATAATTGATTATTTTTGAGATATCTTCTTTTGTACCCGTTGGACCGTGTCCGGGTACCGCCACATCAATTTCTAGTCTTTCAACCTTTTTTAAAATTTTGCTCCATTTCACAGGGTCAGACTCTTCGAAAAACGTTGGGTGACAATTCACAAATAATAAGTCCCCCATAAATATTACTTTCTCATCCGGAATATAAAGCATAGCATCACAAAAAGAATGACCTCCTCCTAATGTGAAAAAACCGTTACATGGGTTGTTAACAGTCATTGGCACGGCGACCATATTCGAGGCAACCAAACATTTAAAGATAGTATTATTATTTCAAGCCAAATTACACACTCAAAAATAAGAGACATGCATCCTTACCTGCATTTGCCACAGCCCCGCTACCTTCTTTGGCTATTGCTGCAAAGATACTTTTACTAATTTGCTCTAGCGTAAAGTGTTTACTATAAAATGCATCGTTCATTTAACTCACCCCGTATTTATTTAAATTACCTATATTTTCTATATTCGATCATGATTAAAACAATACCTTTTAGATATTAACAAAGCTGTTCTGCATCTTAATAAAAAGATTGTATGCATATTCGTCTTGCACATTAATGAATGGTGTTTTTATATGGTAAAATATGAGAATCTATTAAATTGAGATTTATCAGGGGAGGGAGGAAAGCTTACTCTAGTTTTGAATCTTTAAAGCTCGCTGTTGATGGATATATTCACTACTACAACAATACGCGTATTAAGAATAAACTCAAATGTAGTCCTGTGCAATATCGTGAAAAGATGGCTACATAGAGTGATAAAGCTAACATTTGAAAGGCAGGAGATTTAGATGGATAAGCAAAAGCAAGACATTACATTCCCGACTAAAGATGGTGTATTCAATATGAGGGTGGGCGCAATAATTCTCCGTGATGGTAACGTGCTGATGGTTAAAAATAGTCGTGACCTTTACTACTATTCTGTCGGGGGAAGAGTAAAATTACAGGAAACGATGGAAGAAGCCATCATCCGCGAATGCTTTGAAGAAACCAAAGTGCATTTTGAAGTGGATCGTTTAGTGTTTATTCATGAAAACTTTTTTCCCGTTCAAAGCGGTCCATATGGAGAAACGCAATTTCATGAAATATCATTCTTTTATTTGATGAAATCAATTGAAGTCGAAGTAAAAAGTGAAAGCTACACCAATGAAGGTATGGAAGAAAGATTAGAATGGTTACCTATTTCGAATCTTAAGGATGCCTTTCTATTCCCAGAGTTCTTTAAATCAGAACTTACTTGCTTGCCTGCTGAAATCAAACATTTCGTAACGATTCAAGAAAAAAGAACATAAAAGAAAACAGAGAGGATTTCTCCTCTCCAATTAAGTTTAAAGTACAACGCTGTTGATGCTTTAATTTTTGGAATTCTTTTTCTCTAAGTAATCGAGAATCCCCATTGCCGAAACATTTGTATCGAATGGGATGGTTTGATAAACGAGATGACTTTCTTCAATGCCATTTTCCTGTAAGTAGTTGTGTAAAAGCTTCTTTAAGCGAGTATCTAGAAATTGTACTTGTTCTTTCAAATCACTTGAGACAGTTAGTGCCTTTTCCCCTTCTGCTAGAAAGAACGGTGTCCAGTAACGCACTTGTCTATAAGCTTCAGCTGGATTTTTATACGCTCCGTAATGACCGAAATACAATTCTGTAGCATGGAGCTTCTCATAAAGCTGAATTGATTGTTCCATTGTATCTGGGTCGTACTGATTTGGTGAAGCGGAAGGAATGATTAAATCAATGGCCTCTCCATCCATCTCTGGGTAACGTACACCTGTTGTATCCCCAACAAACAAACCATTCGTCGCAGAATAAAGCATGGAAACATGATGCTTTGCATGTCCTTCTGTATGATAAAACGTTAGCTGATGTTGACCTAACGACAGTACTTCCTCATGTCCAATTTCTATAATACGCTCTGCATCGATAGGAACAATTGGATCAAATAGACGATCGAATTCTGCAGTATAAACACTTTTTGCACTTGCGATTAGACGACTAGGATCAACCATATGAGAGACACCTCGTGGATGTACAACGAATGAAGCATTTGGACAACTTTGTAAAAATAATCCCGCACCTCCAGCATGGTCTAAATGGATATGCGTAACAATTACATATTGAATATCTTCTAGAGAAATATGTAATTCCTCTAAACCCTCTATTATATAGGGTATAGACGGACTAGCAGAGGTCTCAATTAATGCAATTTTTTCATCGATTAGCAAATAGGAGCTTGTACGTTGTTCCCGATTTAAATCATGTGTATCAATACAATAAAAGTTTGGTGCAAGTTGTTGAACTCTCCCCATTTAAATAATCTCCCTTCGAATGTGTATGGAATATTCTCTAATACGCAATTTTTATCTCTAAAATTAGTTGTTATCTTTTATAATAATAGAAAAACAATCTGAGTGTCTATTCATTTTTTCAGGGGGAATCAGTCGTAGAAGACAAACAAAGATAGGAAGCTGAATAACATGACTGAGCAAAATAGACTTTTTACTAAAGTCTTTTCAGAGGAGGGTTTTTAATTGCAGCCAATACAGATAGGTGAAATACCAGATGAAATAGGAGAATATCTAAAAAACATTATCTCTATTAAGTTTCCAAGACAAGGATACACCTCGGATGTTGGGATCATTCACAATCATCAAGGCTCTTATGTTCTCAAAAGAACAAAAGGTGAATGGTTTTGTTCTTTGTTAAAAAGAGAGGTTACGGTACTAAACTGCTTGGCCAAGGAATCAAAACTACTTATTCCGAAAGTAAAGCTATTTGTTGAACAAAAGCAAAATAGTCAATGTTGGGCACTTTTTGAGTACTTACAGGGTGATACGATCCGACTTGCTTTAAAAGATGAGAAAAATAAGGAAACAAGGCAAGAAATAATATTTAACTTTGGCAAACTCTTAGCTGATATTCATTCAACGCCTTGCCCAAAGGAACTAATTCCTAATAAAAACTGGCTTGAGCAAATGATAAGTCAAGCACATGATCATCTTATGAATAATGAAGTAGATGGAACGAAGGAGTTATTGGAACAGGTTATAAAGCATAGACCAGATCATGATAAGCAGACGTTCATTCACGGAGACTTTACAATTGATAACGTATTGGTTTGCAACGGGAAAATCACAGGTGTTATTGATTGGGGGAGTGGAGCATATGGAGATCCAAGATATGATGTCTCACTAGCAATTCGACCAAAACCAAATGTTTTTGAAAATGAAATCGAAAAACAAATCTTTTTTGAAGGGTATGGTGAAAATATTATTGACGACAAAATATATGATTATTTTGTTAATGGATTATATGAGTTCTTTTAACGCTAAATTTTGGAGGTTGTTTGATTAATTATGGATATATCTATAGTTGGATTTTTTTTATTTTTAATTTTTTTAACTAATAGTGTGTTTTTATATTTCTATAAATTGAAAAACATTTCATTGATACGTATTGGATTATTCGGTGCAATTTTGTTACCAGTTGTTTTTATATCTTTGGTTAAAATAATCTCAAGTATTTTTAGTATTGGCGACGATTTCACTTATATTAGTATGTTTTTCATTATTATAGTTTTTTTCAATAGTTTGATTTATGTATTAGTTGGAATTTTTTCTGTTTTAATAGGTTTTTTAAAGGTTCAGACTAAAGATTGATGTAAATGGAAAGTGTTTTTAATATATTTATTTCATGAAGAAAGATGAAATGGGAGAATATAGAAAATAATTAAAGGTTTATATGAAGCACATTTACCAGTTAGTAATCTAGAAAACTCGATTGTATTTTATAAAAAGTTAGGGTTAGAACTCGCATATGAAAAAGGAAAAGTTGCATTCTTTTGGATCGTTAAAGGAGAAAGCTGGTTAGGTTTATGGGAAAGTGATAGTGTCCAATTAAAATACCATCCATCAATCCGACATGTAGCGTTTAAAATTGATGAAGAAGATCTTGAGCGTGTAGCAGTGTGGTTAAATTCAATTGGAATCGAAATTCGAACAGAATTTGGTTTTACTTCCGAACATCAACCTCTAGTACTACCAAACAATCCCCATGCGCATGCTGCCATCTATTTCTCAGACCCAGATGGTAATTCATTAGAATTAATGACACCATTGAGATTAGATGTTGATGAAGAATTTAAAATGATGTCTCTTGAAGAGTGGAAAGAACAGTAATTACCCTTTTTAACTATAAAACTTAAAGCATCTTAAAAAGTAGATGTGTTTCCAATTAGTAATCTTAGAACCATGGCAAGTCTTTCAGCCAAATATCCTAGGTGCTTTGTCTATTTAATTTGCATCAGATAAGAATATTATAAAATAGGATAGGAGGTGGTTTAATGTGGTTTAGTTACCATCAATATAGACAAATTAGAAGTGGTAACTATAGTGAGAGTTTTAAGTGTGATACAAATTGTCAAATGAGATATAAATGTAACGAATATGGTTGTAATGGTTATCCATATAGTGCATTTAGTATACAAGGTCCGACTGGTGCAACAGGAGCACCAGGAGATCCTGGTCCACAAGGAATAAGAGGAGCAACAGGAGCAACAGGAGATCCTGGTCCACAAGGAATAAGAGGAGCAACAGGAGCACCAGGAGATCCTGGTCCTCAAGGGATAAGAGGAGCAACAGGAGCACCAGGAGATCCTGGTCCTCAAGGAATAAGAGGAGCAACAGGAGCACCAGGAGATCCTGGTCCTCAAGGAATACAAGGAGCAACCGGAGCGACAGGAGATCCTGGCCTACAAGGAATAAGGGGGGCACCAGGAGCACCAGGAGATCCTGGCCCACAAGGAATACAAGGAGCACCAGGAGCACCAGGAGATCCTGGTCCACAAGGAATACAAGGAGCAACAGGAGCAACAGGAGATCTCGGCCCACAAGGAATACAAGGAGCAACCGGAGCAATGGGAGATCCCGGTCCACAAGGAATACAAGGAGCACCAGGAGATCCTGGTCCACAAGGAATAAGAGGAGTAACGGGAGCAACAGGAAATCCCGGTCCACAAGGAATAAGAGGGGCAACGGGAGCAACGGGAGATCCTGGTCCACAAGGAATAAGAGGAGCAACCGGAGCACAGGGAGACACAGGAGATCTCGGCCCACAAGGAATACAAGGAGCAACGGGAGCAACGGGAGATCCTGGTCCACAAGGAATAAGAGGAGCAACCGGAGCAACAGGGGATCCCGGTCCACAAGGAATAAGGGGGGCAACTGGAACAACAGGGGATCCTGGCCTTCAAGGAATAAGAGGGGCAACGGGAGCAACGGGAGGTCCTGGTCCACAAGGAATAAGAGGAGCAACTGGAACAACAGGGGATCCTGGCCTTCAAGGAAATACTGGAGCAACAGGTCCAACTGGGCCAAGCGGTTCGGGATTAATGGAAGTTTTTCTTAGTACCGATCAATCAGTAGGTAACCATGACTTCCTTGGAACAGGAAATTCATCAGCTTCGTTTGTTAGAAGCTCCATAGTCATCCCAGAAAATGCTATTATTAAAAGTTTAACTTTGAATATACGTGACCATGCTCTAAGTGCAGGACAAACAGCTTCAGCACAAATATATATAAGTACAAATTGTGGGTTTACTGCACCTGTAGCTACTGGAATCATTGCTACAATTACAGGACCCAATGCGTCTACATCCCCAAATTGTTGTGCAACAGCAACAGCAAATTTTTTAGTAAATAGATGTACACTTCTCTCCGTGGAAGTGACAACAACTGGTGGTGCATTTTCTAACGGTGTTTCTGCAACTATTCTATTTAATACTATATGATTGAATGAAAATCGCATTAAATATAGAAAAACCCCGAATAGGTCCACTAATCGGGGTTCAGTTCACTATAGGATAGACTTTTTTCAAGGTGTCTAACTATTAATTTCAATTACATGGAAAGCAAACATTATGAATAATATTGCTAATAGTGAACACATCCATGGTGTTCGATCAAAAAAGAATTTATTTCATAATCTATATTCTTTTTTGATCGAACAGTTACATTTTCATTTCATTGCTGTCATTTGTATATTTAAATGTGATCGCAAAAATTATGGCTAAAACGAAAGTATAGGCTCCGAAAAATAACCAAATATTATGCCAATTTCTTACTCCGTCAACTGTGAAATAGTCAACTACTGTTCCGCTAAAGATAGCCCCCACATAGGCGCCGATTCCATTGACCATTGTGCTGAATAATCCTTGAGCGCTTGCCCGAATTCGAGGATCGGCTTCTTTTTCTACAAAAATGGCCCCCGAAATATTAAAGAAATCAAATGCACATCCGTAAACAATCATCGATAACAATAACAAGAAGAATCCTACACCGACTGGACTTCCGTATCCAAATAATACAAAACGTAATGTCCATGCCACCATGCTGATGAGTATTACTTTCTTAATACCAAATCTACGTAAGAAAAAAGGGATGGTCAGAATAAAGAATACTTCTGAAATTTGTGACACTGATAATAAAATAGCTGGGTATTTAACAGCAAAGCTATCTTTATATTCTGGGTTCAACGCGAAGTCGTGTAAAAAAGGATCACCAAATGTATTCGCAATTTGAAGTGCAACACCTAGTAGCATTGAAAAAAGGAAAAACAATGCCATTTTTTTTTGTTTAAAAAGAATGAAAGCGTCAAGTCCCAAAAGGCTTAGCAACGACTTATCCTTTATTGCATTGGAAGTTGGGCAATTTGGAAGAGAAAATGAGTATAGTGCAAGTAACATTGACGCTCCACTAGCTATGAAAAGCTGAATATTACTTAATTCAAGTTTAGCAAGACTGATAATCCACATTGCAAGTATAAATCCAATTGTCCCGTAGACACGAATAGGTGGGAAGTCCTTTACAATATCAAACCCTTCTTTTTCTAGGCTAACATAAGAAATTGTGTTCGATAAGGCAAGTGTTGGCATATAAACGACGGAGTTAAAGAACATTATCCAAAACATGAAAGTTGGATCTGAAATTTGAGCAGCGACAAATAAGGTAATCGCACCGAGGAAATGTAATATTCCATATAAAATATTTGCTTTTACCCAACGATCGGCAATAATGCCTATAAGACTTGGCATAAAAATGGCAGCAAGACCAATTGAACTATACACAATTCCAACTTGTGAGCCAGTAAAATTCAACGTATTGATCATATAAGAGCCGAGTGTAACAAGCCACGATCCCCAAATGAAAAATTGCAGAAAAATCATTATTTTTAGACGTAATTTTATGTTCATTTTTTCCTCCTATAGAAGGTGATGTAGTTCTTTTTTGGCTAAAAATGGCACTAGCAAGCCATCCTGCGATATTTCTTTTATAATTTGAGCTAATACTGTTGTTTTTATGAATTTATCATGCATTAATCGTTCATCAATAAATTCTTTGTTCTTATTTGAGGAAATACAAAGTCCTTCTTCCACGGACTCTATAACTGTGGACATACCTACAGCATTTACTCCTAATGTCAGATTCATACGAATTTTTCATTTTGCATTTACTGTCCATTACGATGTACATGGTCTGTTGCTTGATTTTCAATAGTAGGATTCAAAAGTTCTCATTTTTCCAGGATGATGCATGCAGTGGAGCAATTCTTTTCAGCCAACTATGATTATTAAGTTTGATATATAACAATATTTATTTATTGTTTTTCGATAAATAAATATTGACTAAGGATTAGAGTTCGGGTATTCTGATTATAGAAAGTTGAGAAAGCGGTGGGGCATTAAACAGTAAGAATTGTCAAATTGGTTGAAGTTTATAATTGTGTTTTGCGCATTAGTATGGTCTTTCGATTCAAAACGCAAACAGGATAGAACAAATAAGTGGTATTAGAAAATAAACTAACTTTAATGGAGGAATATATTATGAAAATAAAATATGTAATTGCATCTACACCCATTCTTTTAGGAGTAATCTGCTTTCTTGCAAAGGCTATCATAGGAAGTAATGTAGCTGCAGATGGCACTTTAGAAGAACCTTTCTTCTTGATTCCAATCGGATTTTTATTATTCTTCTTAGGGATTGTGTCATTAGCTGGTGTGGCGCTGATTTCAATGTTTAAAAAAACACAAGTTTTAAACTAATAAAATGAATTCTTCTATAGCAAGCTACCAACTATAAAATATCTTTAAATTGAAATGATCAGGATTCTCTTAATGAGATCCTGGTCTTTTTTTTTGTATTCATCTTTAAAATTAATAAATTTGTAAGGAATGAGTAAGAAAAAAGAGAAAATCGATTCGTACTATTAAAGTACAAAATGAAAGGAGAGAGAATCCGTGCTTAAACTGATGGTTGTAGTCATTTCCCTAGCATCCAGCTATATGGCATTAAAATCTACAGTTGGGATAGGACTGAAGTTACAAAATATTTAGCATTCATGAATATACTTTTGAAATTCGCATTTATCATTTTTTTAGCTGCTATGTTTTTCCATATAGTAATGGATGAATACAAGCATAATGATGGCTTACCAATACTCAACATAATGAGTGTTGCTTTAATGACCGCGCAGTGAGATGACTATGGAAGAGGAGAGATGAGAGCACGTTACTGCTACTAAATCTGGAATTGAAGAAATTTAAATTTGGTTGATATGTAAAAGAGGATGCGATTTAACTTGAAGTACGGACAAACAAAAGAAGGTGCAAATGGGCTGTCATTTATAAAATCTAAGTTTAAGGAGAGATTGAGATGCAATTAGAAAGTATTTTTTTCAATCCATCATTTAGTACTCCGTTTTTTATGATTTTATCAATAGTATCTATAATAATTGGATTAAGCTTGATCATTTTTGGCCTTGTAAAGCAAAAAAAATTTAAAAAGAGTATGGTAGCGACAGGTTGTATTGTTATAGGTTCTTTAATTATTATTTCACATACAATCCAGATCATTGTGAGAGTAATTTAACTTCTTTCAGCAAATGTCTTTTGTATCGAAAGAGTAGCGACTGGTACAGAAGTCTCCCAACTCTATAGGTGGTGAGATGAATGCGGATTTAAGGTTCTAAAAGGGGATTTTCGCCAAGAATCAGCAAATAGTGGAAGGCAGAAACGTTGATTTAACAACATTCCTGCCTTTTTAATTTCACACAAATTATTTTAAAAGATACTTATTGGACAATCTTAACCGTTAAGATCTGCTTATAAAATTAAAGAATCTGTGTTAACTCTGAGTTCACTACTCTTTGAGCAGTAATGATAACACCTGAAGCTGTTAATCCGTAAACGCTATATAATCCGCCAGGTTGATTTGGAGCAATTTCAACTTCATATTGAAGCGCATTTCCTACGCTAGCATTTATAAAAGTAGAAGAATTAGCACTTACGTTAAAAGCAGTCGTTGATAGTAATTGTCTAGTACCGTTCAGTTTAAAAACTCTGATGAATCCGGAAAGTAAGCCTCCAGTGAGATTGAGGACTTTAATACGAACGCTAGTAGCATCAGCTGGTAGATTTCCTGTGTTTTCAATTGGACCAGTAGTTAAAGGCATTTGAAATTCACCTCCTTGCCAAATCAAAGTTTTATAATCTGCAGATTACATTTTATAGTATTCAAACTCTATTGAATTGCTTTAGTCATATTAATCAATTTGTTATAAATTAAAGGGAAATGTGAGTGGTTTAAAGGAAAAATAATTTAAGATAAATCTGGATCCCGCGAGAAGAAACATATACTAAGCCTAGTTTCTAATTGAAAACAACCGATATTTTTTTCACCATCAAATATACAAAAGGTATATTAACCTAGTGACATTCTGAAATCATTGATTCGTGTTTTTGGATAATATGTGTAGTGGCGCTGCGTATGTGGGTATTCAAAATAAATCTTGCATGGATTGAATCTCAATGACCTTCGCAGTAAAAAAACCTTCATATCATGCACATCAAAAATTAGAAACAGTAGGTCGCAAATTAAGGTCATAAGTTATTTATGATCCAACTAAAAAATGCAGAAGATGCAAGACTTATAGGCAACTACGTAGCATCGGGAAAGAGCTTGAGCAGATTAGTCGTTTACGTAGGTGGAGAAAGTAAGAAAAATTTAAATCCTCGAGTACAGAAGTCCTAGCTGACCTACTCGAGGAAAAAATAAATACTATTAAGGATATAAATAGTATAACTTTTCTGAAAACTATTTAAAAGGTTAATAGAAAGAAAATGTGGAGTAAATAAGAAGTGATGAAATGGACTGTGAACATAAAACAATCGTTTTAGCTAATGCAGTAGGAAAGGAGCCAGAATCATGCGGTTATGAAGTAGACTTTCTTGTTAGGTGTGGTGATTGTGAACCTGAGTTCTTTCGCACAAACGAATACAAAAAAGAAATAATCAATATATCGAAACATTAATTTGTACTTGAAAGAAAATGTGAAGTACTCGGATGGGTATCATGTTCGTTTATAAATTATCGGTGGATGGCGAAATCCACCACCGTAAGTACATCCCCCTATGGTTCTAATATTTAAGGCTATTGGCGTAGATTTGCTCAGTATGAGGTATGTGGCGACCCTATGTTATAGAAATTGATAATATCTAACTATTCGCTTCAATTTATGCTCCTGTAAAAACAATTTTTTCAATAAAAGCCTGGGTGGATTGAGGATCTTGAGATAATATTTGTCCAGTAAGATAGTAAATATTGAGTCCAGTAGGCGGCGAGAGGTCTACGAAGGTGAAGATGGTAGTATTGTCATTTGCAAATCCGCTATCCACTACGCTATCATTGATGCGGAAAATTGGTGTTGTTGTGAAGAACAATACAAAGAAATAGACAATTCTATAAGGAACCCAAATGATTAGTGAACATTTGAAAGATATTGTTCAGTCAACAAGAACAAGGAAACACCGCATAAACAAATAAGCGGTGTTCACAAAAATTATTTGAATATAAATGAAAACTCAACTTTTACCAGTTTTATGATTTAACCTTTAATCCTAGTAATGAAGCAAATCCAACAGCTTGTTCTGAGGATACTTCACAACCTTTCAAGCTTTCTAAAGTAACATTAAGTCTTTCAAATTTACATGTGCTAATATCAATTCCTTTTAGAGATGTTTGAGAAAAATCAACATCATTAATATCACTTTGAGAAAATATCACTTTACTAAGTAAGCATTCATAATAGTTTGCACCTTGTAGGGATGAATTATCGAATATTACATGTTTAAAACGAGTCTCTGAAAAGTCACATAAATTTGCAATACAATTTTCAAACGAAACGTTACCTAGATTTGCTACTGTTAAATCTAATCCTAATAATTTACAGTTTTCAAATTTGACTCTGTGTATTATGCCTTCACTAAAGCTGGAATTAGATAAATCACAGTTTTCAAAAATCACATCAGTCAAATCAATTTTTCTAAAAGATACATCTATGAATCTTACATTTTTAAAGATAACTTTAGATAAAACTAGTCTTTCAACAACCTCTTCAGTAATTACTGTGTTAGAGATAATGCAATTTGATAAATAGGGTTCTTCTTCATAAAAAATATCTTGAAAATTAGCTTTTTCTAAATACGAGGGTAATTTTGGTAATTCGATTTTGAAACTTCTTGCCACAATAGCACACCTCTCAAATGCAGTTATTTACTATTTATATAATATCACTAGCGTCGCATTAAAATAATTCAACGTATTTTTAAAAACTGAATTTTCTGCAATATTATCCGTGCATAAAAAAAGCCTTTATAATGGTTGGGTGGTAGTAAACCATCCAAATCCAAAATAAAGGACATAAGCATGGATAAGTTTACACGAAAAACTTCATTTGAACAATGGTTTTCACCTATTTCTTCTACACAAATGGAGAAATTAGTTGAAATTCATCAATTAAATTACTATACAAAGAAGCTTCACATCGCTTCATTCTTGAAATTATTACTGTTTGCGCAACTGAATGAAACCGAAAGTCTACGTGCCATTAGTGACACGCTGTTATCAGACGACTTACAAAAAGCAACGTATTTAGAGTCCATCAGCTTTTCGCAGTTAGGTCGGCGATTAAACCAAGTGCCAACTGAGTTTTTCCAACAAATTTTTCTAGACTTAGTCGGGCAAATTCATGAGAAAACGCATTTTGAGCAGCGCCGAAAAACCACAACACCACTAAAAATCATTGATTCTAGCACATTGCCATTGAACTTAAACAACCATAGATGGGCTGAATTCCGTAAAACAAAATCAGGTGTGAAGTTACATTTGCGCCTTGTTTACCTAGAAAAAGGTTGTTCGTACCCTGATAAAGCGGTGCTGACGAATGCGAAAGAACATGATCGTGGTCAGCTTGAAATTCTCGTTGATGACAAGGAGTGCTTGTACGTGTTTGACCGAGGCTACTTAGATTATGAGCGCTTTGACCGCATGACAGATGACGGACTTTTCTTTGTCTCACGCTTGCGAAAAAACGCCGTAACACGTGTGATTGAATCATTTAAAGTACCTGAACAGTCATCGGTGTTATCGGATGAAATGATTCTGATTGGCAACACGCAAAATCGTGCTGAAAATGTATTTCGCCGTATCGAAGTAATAGATCCAAACGGTAAAGAGCTACATCTGATTACGAATCGTTTTGATTTAAGCGCAGATGAAGTCGCTAAACTGTATAAGTCACGCTGGGCAATCGAACTGTTTTTCAAGTGGATGAAACAGCATCTGAACATTAAAAAGTTCTACGGGCAAAGCGAGCAAGCTGTGCATAATCAGGTGTACATTGCGATGATCGTTTACTGCTTAAACGTGCTAGCACAGCTTTACACAAACAGTTCACTGACGTACTTACAAATTAGTAGGTACTTAAAAGCAACACTATGGAAGCCAGCACGTATTTGGCTTCGGGAAATCGAAGGAACTACGGTACCATAAGGATTTAGAACTGTCAGTTGCCCCGGTCAAAGGTTATAGTAAAAAAATGGATGTTTACTATCTCTATTTAAGTATCTTTCATTTTCTTTAAAAACGGAAGAAATAGAAAACAGAAAATTCAATTAAAATTCATGCGACATTAGTGATATAATATTAAATAAAAAGACTTAATTTTATAAGACTTTATTTTTTCGTAAAAGTGTGTGCAAGATGATTGTTCTATTTTCATTTAATTCTCAAATTGTGCAGTATTATTGTCTAAAACTATCTATTCAAAAATACACTAGCCAGTAACTCAAAGTTCATCAGATATGATGAACTTTTTTTATGAGTGAAAATGACATTATTCGAATTCAAAGTTTCCCCTATGATTATGATTTTGGAAGTACTGACATCCAATATGTATGTGGAATGAGTGTCCCACCAATTATGATGAAAAAAATTGCTGAACAAGTATATCTTCAATGGTTTAAATAAAAGGCTGTTTTCCCAAAAATTGTTGCAGTAAAAACAGAAAGCTATTTTCAAAAAGATTGTTGTTATTCAACTAACGGAGCAGACTGGTTGAATAAGAAGGGATATTTGTAAGAATGTTGAAGTAGTATAGAATATCGTTTATCTCAGGCTTAATAACAGGAATGTCTAGTTGATAAGGGGGAGCAATATGAGGAACAAAATGATTATGTTGATTTCTGTGCTACTCTTAATGTCACTTGTCGGTTGTGACAATACTGATAAGAACGAAACACGGGAGGTTAGTTCTACTTTTTCATTGCCCGTTACTTTTGGTGATGGGACAAAAGGTGAGTATTTGTTGATTGGTGAAGAAGGGAAAGTTGGTTTCTTGGTTGGATCGGGTAAAAAAGGTGAGGCAGTAGAAGAAAAGATTATTGCTAATAAAGCAAATAAACATATGTGGTATTTCTGGGGAGAGAAAGATAGTATCAGTGGTAATTTTAAAGTAGTTGGAATTGACAAAGAAGGGAAAGAACATCCAGTGTTGTTATCTGGCAATGATAAAGTAATTATTTGGGGAACTAGTTATAAACGTTGAAGAGAGTTAAATCATCTTCAACTAGGGTGTTTTAGTTTAATTTTTCGATTCATCCATACAAAAAGGCAAATTTATTCTAAACGTTTTGTAGATTAAATCTGTCTTTTTGTTTTAACAGCAACAATCTTTGAGAAAACAGCATAAATAAAAGAAAGCTGTCATTTTAATCAATCTTTATTCAAAATGAGAGCTTTTTATGTACAGTTAAATCAAAGATTTAGTGTGATTGATAATCAAACTTTATTCTAAAACAACATGTGATAAGAGATAATAAAGTTGTTTAATTCTTATTGAACTAACGGTGCAGTTAAGTTGAAGAAGAAATGGATATAAATTCTAAATATGGAGGTTTTCCATGAGATTAAGACCTTAGCGATAATGATATTAAAAAAATCGAAAATACTCTTCAAGCTATTAATGAAAAATTTCATACATCTGAAAGCATTGCGATATATGGAAAAAAAGATGGAGTCAATGACATACAATATTTCTATTTAGATTTTAATGAAGCTGAATACTTTTTTCCAATAAATACAAGAATGGAAGAGAACTTGATAACTGAATTATTTTATCTAACTGAAGGATTTGATGCAGGGAAATATTATATTGTACATCGCTATTTTCCAGATTGGTTTTATTTATTCCCAGTTGGATTGTTTACTGTAAGTGGAGTGTTATTTATACTTTGGTTTTTATTTCAAATTAAACATGTTTACACCACAAGACTTATTAAACTCAAACTTAAAACACATTAATTAATCACTAATGGGTTGCGATGCTTTTAATAAGACATCGCTTTTTAATTTGATTTATGAAAAAGAATGTGAAGTATTCTTATTCAACTCCCATGAAAGAACTTAATTATCTTTCATTTTCAGTGATGTAGCGCTGGTTTTTGTGCTACATGGATGGCTAACGGGGTGCTTTAGTTGTGCGAAATGTTCCTAGTTCAAATGGATGATGGTTACATCAATCTGGTAAAGGCTAGGCAGTTCCTTTCGGAATTGAAGGGTTATATCGAAGAATCAAATGACAGGGTAACGCCTGAAATGGTTCTCTCTTAGTCGAATAGCACTTGATTTAGTAAGAATGATGGTGTTATAAGCTCGGCGAAAAGGTGTGAGAAATTACCGTACCAGTTCGGCTGACGAAAGCCTACCTCGATGGAGTGGTGTAATTCATGGTGCTTGAGTTGAATGAATATGGTGAGAATGCTAATTATAAACCTATAAGAAAAGGTTAAGCTGACGAACTTCTGAATGTACGGGTCTATAAGCACGATACATAGAAATGTGTATATCACCAAATTGTGAGGTTAGTTGTGGGTGAGTAAAACTAACTAATATGAAAATCCATGATACGTTACAGGCGTATGAATACTAACAGGCTTAGAGGAAGCACCTAAGTTCATTCCATAATAGATATAATTCAACGTTGTAAGCTGATAACGTGGAGGACTTACTTCCATTGAAACGGTGGCAAGGAAAATATTAATGATAATAGTTACTGTATAACTTGTCTTAATATCAGTGAAAGTGGTGGCACAGTACCGTTGAAGCGTGTAATGAACGTGGAGGGATAGCCACTAGACTAATAAAGATTTATTCAACCAAGTAAGGCAGTTCTTTATCGGTTAATAAGGTTCTCGTGAGACTAAAAGAGGTTTAACTCCGAAAGGGGTCACCAACTTATTGAAACGGAAGAAATTGAGGCATAATGAGTATTATAGTATGCAAGATTGTTTTGATACACTTTATGCTCAAAGTGTCAGTGGTCATCACTTCTATGACTTAACAGAATTAATGAGTTCTAAAGACAATATACGTCTAGCCTACCGAAACATCAAAAGAAATACAGGTAGCAAAACTGCTGGAACCGATAAATTAACAATCAATGATATCTTGCATTTAACTGTAGAAGATGTAATAGCAAGAGTTCAAGCTATGTTTAAATGGTATGAATCACAACCAGTAAGACGGGTTCTCATTCCTAAAGGAAAGGATAAAACTAGACCTTTAGGGATACCAACGATTTGGGATAGAATCTTTCAACAATCCATACTGCAAATTTTAGAGCCAATTTGTGAAGCAAAATTCCATAAACATAGTTATGGGTTTAGACCGAATCGGAGCACTCATCATGCCAAAGCTAGACTTGAGTTCCTTATCAATCAGACTGGGCTTCATCATTGTGTTGATGTAGATATTAAGGGTTTCTTTGATAATGTTAATCATAGTAAGCTTTTAAAACAAATATGGTCTCTAGGCATAAGAGATAAATCACTCCTCTCTATTATATCTAGGCTACTAAAAGCAGAGATTGAAGGAGAGGGTATTCCTACAAAAGGTACTCCGCAAGGAGGTATTTTGTCACCGTTATTATCCAACATTGTATTAAATGAATTGGATTGGTGGGTTAGTAACCAATGGGAAACGTTTGAAAGCAGATATACATACTCCACTAATGGCAGTAAATATCAGCATTTAAAGAAAACAGCTTTAAAAGAGTGCTTCATTGTCCGATATGCGGACGATTTTAAAATAATGTGCCGAACTAGGTCAAACGCAATAAAAATGAACTACGCATTGAAAGACTTCTTGAGAAAAAGGCTTCATTTGGAGTCAAGTGAAGAAAAATCAAAGGTCGTTAATTTAAAGAAAAACTCATCGGAGTTTCTAGGCTTTTCAATAAAAGCCATAAGAAAGGGTAAGACCAGATTTGGTTATGTAGCAAAGTCTGATATGTCTAAAAAAGCTAAAGCAAATGCTTTCCAAAAGATAAAAGAAGCCATAAGGGTTATCAAGAGAAAGCCTTGTATTCAGACAGTTTGGAATTTTAATACCGTTGTGATGGGAATACAAAACTATTACTCAGCTGCAACTCAAATTACAATTAATCTGAATGAGTTAAATCTCCACCTACGCAAGACGTTATACAATCAACTAAAGAATATTAGAACCGAGGCAAGGTTCCATGAGATGACTAAGACTTTACAGAAGAGGTACAAGGGATACAAGGCTAAACTGTATAAGATACAGAACATGGTTTTTGTCCCTATCCATGCACAACGATGGAGAAAGACACTAGGTTTTTCACAAATAATTTGTAATTTTACAGTCGAAGGTAGAGCGAAAATTCATAATAGCTTAAAGGCTATCAATAAAAATACTCTTTCTTACATCATGAGAAACTACATTCCAAATAGATCTATTGAGTACAACGACAACAGAATCAGTAAGTTCATTGCCCAGTATGGCAAATGTGCCATTTTAGGTGAAGAATTAGGTATTAATGATTGGCATTGTCATCATATCAATCCGTTGAACATTTCAAAAGATGATAGTTATTCGAACTTAATAATTTTGAATAAGACTATACATCAACTTATACATTTGAAAGACAAGGCAAAAATTAAAACACTCTTAAAAGCTGTAAAGCTTTCGAATAAGCAAATAGAAAAAGTAAATAATTTACGACTGAAATGTAACAATGAAATAATCTAATAATGGAAGAAAAGCACTCGTCTGCTTAAGACATAGAAAGAATAAATTGGATTAGTTGGAACGCCGTATGCGATGAAAGTCGCACGTACGGTGTGAACAGGGGGAAAAGCTGGCGATAATTTCAAAGGCTTACCTATCTGTATCTTGAAGGAATTAAGCTTTTTTCTTATTAAACTAAAGACGCAGGATAGTTGAATAAGAATCGAGAAAGATACTTATAAAGAAAAGGTAGGTGGGCTTTATTGAAGAAAAAACTCTACGTCCTTTTTTGTATCCTATTTCTCGTAAATATTTCTGTTGTTTTTGCGAAACAAGAAGTACCTAACCAAGATTTTATTAATAAGTATTTTTTTGATAATTCAGCTAGCCAAATGGCTGAAACAAAGAAGAATATCAATCCACCTTTTTTGGGACAATTGGTGAAACATTCATTAGAGCATAATGATGTCCAAAACATTAAAGTTGAAAATAATTCTGGACTTCAGCGTGTATTCAGTATCAATGATGGTTTTCAAGAACGTGTACTCAGAAAAGTGGTTTACTGGCTTAATAACTCTGTCCGAGTGAATGGAACAATCGAGGTACCTTTAGATAATCCATCCAATAAATTGACCTTAAAAATGGCAAATGATGATGTAATCACCATTGAACCCGCATATATATGTGTTGTTGACAATAAACGCAAAACCTGCACGGCTAAAGAAGGGGAATTAATCGTTTCGGAAAATGGACAACAAGTGCAATTAAAGTCACAATCTCTTTATGATTGGCTCATGGTTGGCTGGAGAAAAGAATCGGACGGACCTACTAAAGAAGAGGTACTTGAAGAAGCATTGTTTACACGGTATTTATCTCATTTGGGCCCATCTTATTCAGAATTTTTCATGTGTCCAAAAATCAAAATTGAACCCATTAATGGAGATCCTAGGAGACATCTCATTTTTGCCAGTGCTTTAAACTATTCAGGACACCACGGTGGAGATTATGATAAACTTACTTTTTCTGTAAGGGACTCTAACCTAACAGGGTTACAAGTGACAAACGTAAAAATAAAGAAACATATTTCGCAAGAAGAAAGCGAAAAACAATGCCGAACGTTTGATTAAATATAGTTCTTACGAAAGGGGTGTTTCTTTCAGCGAAGGGAACTATTTCTTTTTATTTGAGTTATTTCATTAAATCAAAGTGATAATAAGTTTGTGAAAGATTGTACTTAAGCTAACGGGTGCTTAGTAGAAGAGTTTAGAGGCTTACTTTTATTTAAACAGAGATAAATTTATTAAGATTTCTCGATTTAATGAATCTTTTAAGAAGAATGATAAGGATTGGGGTTTGGATTCATTAGATCAAAAGTAAATAAATTCTTCATATAGTGAAATATTTAGTATGTTAAATGATGAGTTGAATCTAAAAACCCAAGAACATTTTTGTATTTTTCGAAACACTTAAAAGAAATTTGGCCAGGCTATTTTGAAAGTGTTTTAAAGAAGTATTAACACCAGGATTTTCCATTGCGTGCAGCATTTTTAATCCTTATTGCTTATATTTTTTATCCAACTAAGTGTGAGGAACGTACATTTAATAACTACTATGCCAATGATGATCTCACAGAGGATTTTCTAAAGTCTGTTAGAGGACATGTTAGGTGGATTACCCCAAATTATATAAGACATGAAAATGAATATGTTGAAACTTATAAATTGTATGATGTAATACCTTTTGCAACACTATTTTTCAATCCATATCCTGACACGTTACGAAAAAGCAAAGAAAACTGAGATGATGAACAAGGGAGTTGAAAATTAATAGGTGAACATTAAATAAATTCAACCAAATTGTAAGTTCGGAAAATTTGCCGTGGATATGTCAAGGGAATTAGAAACACATTATAAAGAAGGCGTTTTAGTATGGATATAAATGTAACGGCGGAAGTATATAGGTTAGGGGTTTTAATAGGACTTTATACTGTCCAGAATGTGATTAAATGGGCTGATAATGTTATTGAAAGTCTTGATAATCCACCTTATGAAATAATTGAAATATCATTGTCTTCACAGGAAAAACCCGTTGATGTCTGTTCGAAATTAAAATTGTTCAACGGAGATTTAAACGACCTTCCTTCTAAGATATTACTCGGACTACTTTACGAATATTATCTTTCAGCCAATAACTTATCAGAAATTTTTTCAATGTTAACTCGATTAAGTGACCATTTACAGTTAGAAGAAAGTAATAAGTGGATAGAGGTTGAAATGATTTACTTATCGGATGCTTTTTATTTAGCAGATCAAAATATATATGGTGATTTGAAAGAAGTGGGTAACAATTTTAAGAATTATTTATCTCAGTTCGAAGATTATGTAAAATATTTATCCGTATAGTGGCTTTTATGAATTACATTAAGCTGAAATATGATTGGGAAACCCTGATAGATGATAGGGTTTCCCTAAAATTCATTTGAAAAACAACATTAAACATTAATACAACCATATCCTGTTTAATAGTAGTTGTAATTACTTTGATAAAATTTCTACTATATAACGTACCTGTCCGAAACGAGTTTTATAAATATATAATTTTTTTGCTGGAGCACCATTTATAAAAAAACTACGTGCGCCCCAGAAAGTGCCGCAAAATGTGCCCCAGTTAAATACATTTAAATACACTTATATAGAAAGGTATAAAAATTTCCGATTTGTAAATCATTGATGTTATGCACATCAAAAAATTAAATACATTAGGTTAGAAATCAAGGTCATAAGTTATGCTTATTGAAAAAGATAATATTAATGTAATTTACTTATGAATATTAATGCGTTATCATGGGTATTGGAGAAAAGATGCTTTAAATTTTTTTAATAGGCCTTTTCAAAAAGATATTTAGGGGGATCCGCAAATGGCACAAGGTAATTTACACAACAGCCGCGCATCATTCGAAGTTAATGGTAAAACTTATAATTATTATGACTTAGCTGCGATTGAAAAAGCTGGCGTTGCAAAAGTTTCAAACCTTCCTTACTCAATCAAAGTATTATTAGAATCTGTTTTACGTCAATATGATGCATATGTTATCAAAGAAGAGCACGTAAACGAATTAGCAAAATGGGGTAACGGTGCAGATCCAGAAGCAGAAGTACCATTCAAACCTTCTCGCGTTGTATTACAAGACTTTACTGGTGTACCAGTAGTAGTTGACCTTGCATCTCTTCGTTCAGCAATGAAAGAAATGGGCGGCGACCCAAGCAAAATCAACCCTGCTATTCCAGTTGACCTTGTAATTGACCACTCAGTACAAGTTGACAAATACGGTAATGCATCTGCATTAGCAGCAAACATGGACCTTGAATTCGAACGTAACGCTGAGCGTTATAACTTCTTAAAATGGGCTCAAACTGCTTACAATAACTTCCGTGCTGTACCACCAGCAACTGGTATCGTTCACCAAGTAAACTTAGAGTATTTAGCTCCAGTTGTACACGTAAACGAAAATACTGACGGTACATTCGAAACATTCCCAGACTCAGTAGTAGGTACTGACTCACATACAACAATGATCAACGGTATCGGCGTTCTTGGATGGGGCGTTGGTGGTATCGAAGCTGAAGCAGGTATGCTTGGTCAACCTTCATACTTCCCAATCCCAGAAGTTATTGGTGTTAAATTAGTTGGCGATCTTCCAAATGGAACTACTGCTACTGACTTAGCATTAAAAGTAACTCAAGTATTACGTCAACGTGGCGTAGTTGGTAAATTCGTTGAGTTCTTCGGACCTGGCGTAACTAAATTACCACTAGCTGACCGTGCGACAATCTCTAACATGGCTCCTGAATATGGTGCTACATGTGGTTTCTTCGCAATTGACGAAGAATCATTAAACTACATGCGTTTAACTGGTCGTGACGAAGAGCACATCGCGGTTGTAGAATCTTACTTAAAAGCTAACCACATGTTCTTCGATCCAACTTTAGAGCCAGTTTACACTGACGTATTAGAAGTAAACTTAGCTGAAATCGAACCAAACCTTTCTGGTCCGAAACGTCCACAAGACTTAATTCCACTATCTCAAATGCGTACTCGTTACAAAGAAGCAGTAGTGGCACCACAAGGTACACAAGGTTTCGGTTTAACTGATGCTGAATTCGCTAAAACATCTGTAGCTAAATTTGCTGAAGGTGATGTAGAAATCCCAACAGGTGCTGTAGCAATCGCTGCAATCACTTCTTGTACAAATACATCTAACCCATACGTTTTAATCGCTGCTGGTTTAGTTGCGAAAAAAGCTGTAGAAAAAGGTCTAACAGTTCCTAAATGGGTAAAAACTTCTTTAGCACCAGGTTCTAAAGTAGTAACTGGTTACCTTGAAGATTCAGGTTTACAAACATACCTTGACCAAATCGGTTTCAACACTGTAGGTTACGGTTGTACAACATGTATCGGTAACTCAGGTCCATTACTTCCTGAAATCGAAGAAGCTATCAAAGAGGAAGACTTATTCGTAACTTCAGTTCTTTCTGGTAACCGTAACTTCGAAGGTCGTGTACACCCACTTGTAAAAGCTAACTACTTAGCTTCTCCACCACTTGTTGTTGCTTATGCACTTGCTGGTACTGTGGATGTTGACCTACAAAAAGATTCATTCGGTAAAGACAAAGATGGCAACGAAGTATTCTTCGCTGATATCTGGCCTACAACTGAAGAAGTTAACGCTGTATTAGGTACTGTAGTTAACCGTGAATTATTCCAAAAAGAATACGAAACTGTATTCACAGCGAACGAAAAATGGAATGCAATTGAAACATCAACTGAGTCTCTATACACATTTGATGACAAATCAACTTACATCCAAAACCCACCATTCTTCCAAGGTCTTGCGAAAGAGCCAGAAGCTATTAAAGGCTTAGACGGCTTACGTATTATGGCGAAGTTCGGTGACTCAATTACAACTGACCATATTTCTCCAGCTGGTGCAATCGGTAAAGAAACACCTGCAGGTAAATATTTAATCGAAAACGGTGTTGCAATCCGTGACTTCAACTCATACGGTTCTCGTCGTGGTAACCACGAAGTTATGATGCGTGGTACATTTGCAAACATCCGTATCCGTAACCAAGTTGCTCCTGGTACAGAGGGTGGATTCACTACTTACTGGCCAACAGGCGAAGTAGAGTACATCTATGACGCATGTATGAAATACCAAGAGCAAGGTACTGGCTTAGTAGTACTTGCTGGTAACGACTATGGTATGGGTTCTTCTCGTGACTGGGCTGCGAAAGGTACATTCCTACTTGGCGTGAAAACTGTTATCGCACAATCTTACGAGCGTATCCACCGTTCTAACTTAGTAATGATGGGTGTTCTTCCACTTCAATTTATGCCAGGTGACTCTGCTGAAACTTTAGGCTTAACTGGTAAAGAAGAAATCTCTGTTAACATTACTGACAGCGTAAAACCACGTGAAATCTTAACAGTTACTGCAAAATCTGAAGACGGTTCAGTTAAAACTTTCCAAGCTTTAGCTCGTTTCGACTCAGAAGTAGAAGTAGACTACTACCGTCACGGTGGTATCCTACAAATGGTTCTTCGCGCAAAAGCTGCTGAGTAATCATTTAAATATAAAAACCGATCTCTTTGGAGGTCGGTTTTTGTCTATACATAGAGAAAAATTCGTATTGGGAGGGCTTTGTTTTGCACAAAGATGAACTAAAAGAACGGGCTTTATCAATGGTCCCATTAACAAGTCATTATAAACTAATGATAGAAGAGTATTCTGAAGATAAGATTGTGATGTTTTCGTGGGCAAATGAACAACAAGATGAAAGTATGACTGTTGAATTAGATTGCACTGGAAACCTCATATACTTATCAATTGAAAAAAATGATTCTGTTTCTGAGGCGGATTCTTTATCTTTTGATGAAAAAAGAAAAAGTGCCGAACAATTTTTACTTAGTCATTATCCATCTGCTCTGGAAGATTTAACATTTTCAAAAGCTAAAGAATTATCTGGAGTGGATCTCTTTTATTTTGAACAAATTGTCATGGATATACCGCTAAAACAAGCTGGTTGTTTAATAGGTGTTGATGCATTAGGAAATATTGTTCGATTTAGATACAACGGAGTGAAAACGAGTCCTGGAATCCCTTCACAGCTAGTTTCTAAGAAAGCCTTAATGGAACATGTACGAAATACATTAATGCTACAACTAGTGATTACAAAACTAAGTCATGATGTTTACAATGTGAAGAAAGACGGACTTCATCTAGTTTATGAAGTAAATTCAATTTTTAAGTATCATGCAGATTCTCTAGAACCATCATTAACGATTATTCATGATGAAAATGAGCCTGAAAGTTATGCTGCTCTTCCTTCTTTGCCAACTAACTTAGTTGCCAAAGAATTTACGAATGAAGCAATCATTGGTATAACAGATGAACTAGAGCTGATTCGAGAAGTGGACATGGGACCAGAGATAGGGATTGTGTGGCGTAAGCGGGATTGGGAGATGAGCGATAAAGATTTATCGATAAATAGCTTTTTTAAAATGCGGGCAGAAGATACAGTAAAAGCTATGATTTCAAAGAAAACTGGTAAAATACGAAGCTTTGGTTGGATGCATGAACGTTTAGGAAATCTACAGCTTAGTCAAGAAGCATGTTATCAAATAGCAATAGACTTTTTACTGAAAATAATTCCTGATTACTATCCGTATCTTCAACGATTAATTCAAGAAGATGAGGAAGAGGATGAAAGAAAATCAAAAACATTTATATTCCATGCCCATAATCAAGGTATATCTATTCTTGAAATGGTTATCGTCGTTGTTAATCGTATAACAGGTCAGATTGATTATTATAGTGGACCAAATTTTGATATGGATGAACTTAGCCAAATTCCTACAGTTCCAGCAATTTCTACGGAAGAGGCGTATCGTCAATTTCTAGAAAATGTCGATTTTCAATTGGCTTGGGACAAAAATTACGATGATGAAAAAGAATCTTATCACCTTGTCTTTCAAGCTTGTGATCGGCATACTAGATCACCTATCCGGTATATTGACGCGACTACTGGCGCAATTATTGTCAGTAATGTTTAACTTTTAATTGAATTGTTTTTTGTTGGATGATGAGTAATCATATAAAATATAAAACCGATTTCCTGGGAAGTCGGTTTTTTTTTCCATTCCTGTCAAAATGAAATGGTCAGTATAGAAATCAATCAAATAACGGAGAGAACTCTGAAATTGCGAATAGAACTATGAGTGATGGATAGAACCTCCGAAATGGTGGATAGAACTGCTGAAATGATGGATAGGACTGCGAAAATCGTGGATAGAACTGCCGAAATGATGGATAGGAACGCCAAAGTGACAGATAGGACCATCGAAGCGATGGAAAGAACGGTCAAACCGACGGAAAGAATCTCCAACGAAGGAAGGTCCCATCGAAGTGACGGAAAGAATCATCAGAGCGACGGATGGAACCATCAAACCAACGGAAAGAAATGCTAAAGGACGGAAAGACTCACCCTGAAAAGAAGGATAGAAACACAAAATAGCGATTCTAACCATCAAAGTGACGAATAGGATCATCAAATCCATAGTTAGAACCGTAATTATTAAACAAGTTTAAATACTAAATTTGTTTGTTCTTCAAACTATAAAACTGTAAACAAATTGCGAATGACATAGAGATAACGGCGAAATAAATCAATGTTATTGTTCCCATCTGTAAGGACAATACAATTCCACCTAAGCTTGCACCAATTGCGCTGCCTAAATAATTTACAGAACTGTTTAATGCCACTGCCGAACTCCCGTTGTTCGGCTGATATGATAGAAAAATATGTTGTTGAGGGGCTACACATGCCCAACCCATTGCTCCCCAGACAAAGAACGGTAAGTACTTTAATATATGTAAGTTAATCATTAATGGTAAACAAATTATGGATAAAGTTAAAGTAAATAAAATGATTGTAACCAAAGTTTTTGGTTTTCCGAAATAGTCGATTAAGTAACCGATCATTATACTTCCGACCAGTCCACCGAATCCCCATGCCCAAAGATATATCGTTAAGTTACTTGAGCTTGCTATTTCTTGTAATAGGGGAGATAGATATGTATACAATCCTAGGCTTGCAACACTGGCGAAAAATGTTATACCTACAGTTATAGTTACTCTTTTATCGAGGAACATCTTTAATCGTTCGTTAAGTGCAGGGAGAGGCGTTGTTGGAAAATCGGGCAGGAAAATATACATACATAAAACAGCAATGACACCGATCATAACTAATAGCCAAAGTGTTACTTTCCAATCAAATAAGTTTGATATATAGATGCCTAAGGGAACGCCAAGCACTGTTCCCATACTCATTCCTCCAATAGTCAACCCTAGAGCGCTCCCTCTCTTTTTACTAGAAACGAACTTTGAAGAGGCCGCAACAGCTAATGGTGAAAATAAACCGGCACCTGTCCCTGCAATTGCTCTCGATAGTAGAAGAATAGAATAGGTCGGTGCTAAAGCTGTAATGCTATTCGCTATTGTGAAGATAAGCATTGACCATATTAAGATTTTTTTTATTGGTTTTCCGGCGAGTAAAGAAGAAAATAACGGCGCTGAGATAGCGTAAAATAATGTAAAAATGCTCACAGCCTGGCCGACTTGTGATGTGCTTTTTTGATACGTATCACTAATTCCTGGAAGAAGACCTGCAATTACATAGGCATCAAAGCCAAGTGCAAACATACCGAATGATAATAATAAAACATTTTTCATATATTGAACCTCCATAAAATATTAAAGATGTTAAGTATAGACGACCTATAACGTTATGTTATAATCGAAGCACCTTTTATATTTAATAGGTTACTAGAAAAACAAGAATATGGAACAATGACTATTTTATAAGGGTATAACAAATCGTTATAGGATGTGAAGGAATATAATGAATGTAGAATGGTTACACAGTTTTATTGCTGCAGCCAATCAGAAAAGTTTTTCAAAAGCTGCTCAAATCACTAATCTTTCTCAACCGGCACTAAGTAAACATATACGAAACTTAGAGAATAATCTTGGCATCGAGCTATTTCTTAGGACATCCATTGGTATTGAATTAACTGAGGCTGGCGAACGTTTTTACACTCGCATTACACCAGTTTTGACTGAAATAACAGCTATTCGTGAAGAATTACAGCAATTTAGTCAGAGCAACCCAATTGCAATTGGTGGTCTGCCTAGCTTAGCAACTTACTATTTGCCAAACAAGATGAATGAACTTAAGCAACTAGATCGGCCTATAACATTAATGATTCAAAATACTTCAAATGAACTGTTGCAATCTTTACAAAAAGGTAGACTTGATGCAGTCTTTGTGGATGTGAAATATTCCGAAGAATCTTTGTGGAGTTGCGAGTTGTTTACGGAGCCTTACTATGCTGTATTTCCGTTGAATCATCGTTTTAATACAAGAACAGCAGTGGATCTGGAAGAATTGTGTGAGGAGCCGCTTATTGTTCATCAAGCTCCTTGTGATTCAAGGAAGGATATAGTAGAACAAATACAAGCGCTTGGCTATAAGCCTAATATCAAAAGTGAAGTGAACTTTGGCGATTTTATTTTTGGGGCTGTAACGTCTGGTATGGGGATTACAATTGTACCAGAGTTACTGGCTAAAAATATCGGTCATCTTCAGCTTTTTGCCTTACCAATTAATAATTTTGGGAGAACTAGAACAATTTCATTGGTTACGAAAAATAAAGAATTTGGAGCGAAATTATATCAATTAATATCAAATTAAATAGAATGAAGCTGTCTCAACTAAACGCCTTGAGACAGCTTCAATTTTTTATGAGTTAAACCCCATTAAATCCTTTACCTTTTTTGTATTTTCCGCAGAGGTCAGCATTTCCAGTAAGTTGAATGCAACGTCGAATGCAGTGCCAGGATTTGAAGATGTAATCATATGTCCAGTTCGAACAATCCGTTCATTCCCGATATCTGCACCATAAGATTGTAGTTGAGCTAATCGTTTACTAGTTGGATGATTATAAGTTGTAGCTTTTCGATTATGTAGTATTCCGCTATGACCTAGAATTAGGGAAGCTACACAAATCGTAGCAATAGGTTTTTTATGTTCATCAAAATGACGAACAACTGCCTGAAATTCCTCACTAAAGGCATCATCATAAAAGCCAGCTTCCTCAAAGCCTCCAGGAATCGCTAGAGCATCAAAGTCCTCTAATGAAATTTCGTGAAGTAACTTTTCTGGGGTAACGTTAAAATTCCATGTACATTGCAATTGTTGATGCAATCCTACTGTCACGACCTCTGTTGTGCCATCGCCTTCCCACTTATTCCAGCCAAGTACATCTGTAAAAACACTCGCTTCTACAGCTTCAAATCCATTTGCTAATAGTAATAATATTTTTTTCATGTTGTTTTGCCTCCTTTTGTACGTTTAATTGTAGTGAATAAAGCTTTACAATTACAGAAGCTGTATAATGTAATTTGAATGATTTGCTTTATAATAAAAGGAATTTTAATTAATCTAATTTATAAAAAAAGGTGGATACATATGGACCAAATAGATACTGAAATTTTACAGCAATTGCAGCAAAATGCAAAAATCTCAATGAAGGAATTAGCGGCGACGGTTCATTTATCGTCTCCAGCTGTAATTGAACGTGTAAGAAAACTGGAAGAGCAGGGGATTATTGAAGGTTATAGAGCAAAAGTAAATTTAAAAAAGATCAATCGTGATATTCAAGCTATTATTTTATTTAAATCAATTGATTGTAAAAGTCTTTCGAATTTTTGTAACGCACATCCCGATGTTCTTGAATGCTATCGGGTAGCGGGGGAAATTAGTTATATTGTAAAAATTGCAACTAATTCAGTGGAAACATTAGAGCAATTTATCGATGATGCGATGCCGTATGGAACGCCATCAACAAATATTGTGCTGTCTTCAACTGAAAAAGGGGTCATAACACCTTTTTTCGATAAAAATTTAGAAGAATGAGTCCAGAACTGCTCGGGTAAGGAAGAGATCAGCAATTAATACATCCTCAGAAAACCCAAAATCAAGAATTTAATTTAAAAAAATACAAAAAAGCAAACCTCTATACTATGAGCACCGTTTATAGGGCAGAGAGGGGGAGAGATGTTGCTTGAAATTAAAGAACTCGAAGAAATAATGCAGCAGCATACAGAAAGGCTCATCCAACTTGCCTTTTATTACGTCAAGGATTTACAAAGTGCCGAAGATATCGTGCAAGATGTATTTATTAAATTTTACGATAATCAGCAAAACTATGAAGAAAGAGGAGAATTACGGGCCTATTTATCGAGGCTCGTCATTAACAAAAGTAAAGACTATTTACGCAGTTGGACATACCGTAAAATACAAGTGCAACAGAAGATTTTTGCCAAGCAGGCTGTCACGAGAAGGGACATGCTAGTGCAGCAAGACGAACAAACTTTAATCGAAAACGCCATCTTAGCACTACCATTAAAACAACGTGAGGTCCTCATCTATTTTTATTTTGAGGAAATGCCTGTTATTGAAATTGCCGAGCTTTTAAGTATCCCGGAGAGTACAGTGAAAACAAGACTACGTCGTGGACGAGAGCTATTAAAGCCAAAGCTTCAGCATATTGAATGGGAGGTCCTACTGCATGAGTAAAGTCGATGTGAGGGTATTAAAGGATTTAACCGAAAGCAAAAAACGTGTTATGACCAATGTTGTAAAGCATTTAGAACAGCGTGAGATGAAAAAAAGGTCTTGGCGTTGGCAGTATAGTGTAATGTCTATAATATTGACAGTTTGTATTGGCATATTTTTGTATACCCAATTCAGTGGAAGTCAGGAGCAATCAGCAAGTATACCAATTGTTTTTGATGAAAAGTTATTAAAGTTCTCTCTGGGAATAGATCCTGAGGAAAAGGATCCAATATTAACGTCTGATGAAAAACTAGAATTTGAATCCTATTTAGAGTTGGAATCTTTATATGCTTACGCACAATCAAAGGGGATAGTACCTACTCAAGAAAAAATAGATAAAGAGCTTGAAACATTGATTGAACTTAGTATAAATGAGAACAATGCGAAATTCACGGAACAATTGGAGAAGGTGAATCTTACAAAAGAAGAATATATTGAACAATATACTAAACCAATGAATTATAAATATACTACTATCAATTCACTATTAGATCAGGAAAAAAATCAATACAAAGACGTAGAAAGAATGATGCTACTTTTCCTAGTGGAAAGAGATGCTTTGAACTATTTTGAAGAACATTATAGTCAAGAAATAGCATACCTACGTGAAAAATATGATATTCCAGTGGGCGAAAAAGGAATCTATTCAAAACGTGGGGCAGTCGTAGCAATCAAAGAACATGAATTTTTAGTCGTTTCACATGCTGATGAATCAAATATTGGGAAATTATCAATAGATGAAATCGTACAAAAACATGGTAATGGTACGTGGTTCCCATTAATTGATGTTCCTAAAACATTGTCACCTGGGGATTATGTAGAAGTTAAATATAGCAGGGATCCCAGGAAAAATGCTGATTCTATAATAAGGATTGCGGATTTAGATAGCATGGAAATACTGGAAGAATACCCATGAATCAAGGCTAGACATTCAAAAGCTTCAAGAATGTCTAGCTTTTTTTTAGAAAGCTGTTTTTACATTTGCATTATGGTACAATTATTGTAAGTATTTGTATAATCAGGGGGAGTAGTAAAGAATGATTATGCAAGTTCTTACTAAAACAAAAAGGTATGGGGAGAAAGATCGAATATGATACTAAATAAAAACTTACTGAAGGAAATTGAATTAAAAAAAATATTAACAGATATAAGCAGTGGAAATAAAACGTGGCAACAAGAAGACCAAACACATCTCGTACAATCAATGATGCTACATATCGGCTCACTAGATAGTGAACTACGAGATAACTTAATTTATGGATCGTTTTATGAATTGATCCATGAAAAAAACTTACTAGAGCATGCACTTTTAACGGAGCTTTTAGAGGATTCTTTGAATAATTTATTATGTAAGGGTATTGAAGAAAGTGAATCAGATTTAGTTTTTACCCGTACATTTACGTCGCTATTGATCGCCCTCATATTATTTAGAGATAACGCAGACGATTTTTTATCCCAAAAGAAAATCGCTGATTGTAAAGATAAAGTACTCGCTTATTTAGCGGCAGAAAAGGATGTAAGAGGCTACGTGCCGGTGAAAGGGTGGGCTCATAGTGTTGCCCATATGGCTGATGCAATCGATGAATTGGTGAAAAATCCGAAATTAAATAAAGCCTCTTATAGTGAAATTGTAAGCGCATTATACAACGTCGTTTTGCAAGAAAATCATGCTTTCATACATAATGAAGATGAACGGATTTTAGTACCTATCTTCACAATGCTTGAGCATGGTTTAGAGGAGCAAGAAATCATTAGATTACTGCAAGAATTACCTGCAACTTTAAAAGTAAAAAAAGAACAGCTCGATGTACAGCATCACAGAATTTTAGTTTTTAACTGTAAATCCTTTGTGAAAAGCTTTTATATTAAAACAAATGGGAAGCCTAAGTTCGCAGCACTTCATAAATGCATCGAAGCATGTCTCGATGAATTATAAGAAATTACTACCAATATTAGTACTTTGAAATTATTGACAGACAAAATTTAGTTTGTTAAGATGAGTGACAATAAAAGCATACAAATTCGTTGATGAGAAAGAGTAGTGTTTCATTTTGTTCTACAGAGAGCCGACATAATGGTGGAAGTCGGTGTGCACATGATACATGAAGATCCTCTCTGAGAAGATTGGCTGAACATAGTAAGCTAATCCGGGTGTCTACCGTTAAAAAGAACACGTATGATTGTACGTTGCTGAGTGCTATTGAACGGTTGATTCAATAGAATTAGGGTGGTATTCGCGGTTAACCCCGTCCCTTGCTTGGGACGGGGTTTTTGTATGCCTTTTATACATGAGTATAGGAGGGAATTACATGCAAGGTGAAAAGAAAAAAGAAACGGCTGTAGAGAGGGAAACGAGGATTCGCCAGTTGTGGGAACAAGAAAAAACGTTCCAAGCATCTGTTGCGAATCGTGCTGGTCATAAGCCCTTTGTATTTTACGAAGGCCCACCAACAGCAAATGGATTACCACATGTAGGTCACGCATTTGGCAGAACAATTAAGGATGTCGTGGCTCGTTATAAAACGATGCAAGGGTATTTAGTTGAACGGAAAGCTGGCTGGGATACACATGGTTTGCCTGTGGAACTCGGTGTGGAAAAAAAGCTAGGTATCTCTGGGAAGCAAGAGATTGAAAAATATGGTGTTGAACAATTCATTCAGGAGTGTAAAGGAAGTGTCTTTACCTATGAGAAAAAGTGGCGTTCCTTTACAGAAGAGCTTGGCTATTGGATTGACATGGATGACCCATATTTAACGCTAAGTAATGATTACATCGAATCTGTTTGGCATATTTTAAGTCACGTGCACAAGGAAAAGCTTTTATATAAGGGGCATCGTGTCTCACCATATTGCCCTAGCTGTCAAACTTCCTTAAGTTCTCATGAAGTAGCGCAAGGATACAAGGATGTAAAGGATTTATCTGTCACGGCAATGTTTAAGCTGAAGGATCGAGAGGAATATTTTCTAGGCTGGACAACGACGCCATGGACATTACCTGCTAATGTTGCATTAGCTATGAATTCTCAGCTCGTTTATGTTCGGGTGAAACAGCACGATAAAGTATATATTTTGGCAAAATCATTAGTGGAAAAGGTTTTTTCTGAACCTGTTGAACTATTAAGTGAGCATGAAGGGCATGAATTTGAAGGTGTATCGTATCATCCACCTTTTTCATACGTAACCGTTAATAAAGGGCATGTTGTTGTGCTAGCAGATTATGTCACGGAGCATAGCGGTACAGGGATCGTCCATATCGCGCCTGCATATGGGGAGGATGATTATAAAACGGTTCAGCAAAATGGGCTATCGTTTGTAAATGTTGTTGATGTAAAGGGTTGCTATACAGAAGAGGTTCCAGAGCTTGCAGGTAAATTTGTAAAAGATTGTGATGTCGATATAATAAAAATGCTCGCTAAAAAGGAGCTATTGTTTGATAAGGAGAAATATGAGCATAGCTATCCTCATTGCTGGCGCTGTGATTCACCATTGCTTTATTATGCAACTGACAGCTGGTTTATCAACATGTCTGCATTAAAAGACCAGCTTTTAGAAAATAATGACCAAGTAACGTGGTATCCTGAGCACATTAAACACGGTCGATTTGGAAACTTTTTAGAAAACTTAGTGGACTGGAATATTAGTCGTAATCGCTATTGGGGTACGCCACTTAATGTGTGGGTTTGTCAGGATTGTCATCATGAAGAGGCACCAAATAGTCTTGCTGCCTTAAAAGAATTAGCAAAGGGCACTTTACAGGATATTGAACTTCATAAGCCGTATATCGATGAGGTTGTTTGTACTTGTCCGAATTGCAATGGTGATATGGAACGTACACCTGAAGTGATTGATGTATGGTTTGACAGTGGTTCTATGCCGTTTGCTCAGCAACATTATCCTTTTGGAAATCTTAAAACTTTTAATAGTCAATTCCCTGCTGATGTTGTTATCGAAGGCATCGACCAGACACGAGGCTTTTTCTATAGTTTATTAGCTGTATCGACATTATTTACTGGAAAGGCACCTTATAAAAATGTCCTTTCATTAGGACATGTTTTAGATGAACATGGACAGAAAATGTCGAAAAGTAAAGGAAATGCATTAGAGCCAGTTGAATTAATTCAACAGTACGGGGCAGATGCTCTAAGATGGGCGTTTTTAGTAGATAGTTCTCCTTGGAATCCTAAACGTTTTTCTAAGAAAATTGTGATGGATGCGAAATCAAAGCTAGTCGATACGCTAGATCATACGTTCAAGTTTTATCAGCTTTATGCAGAAATAGATGGCTTCCAGTACGATGCTACCAATACTGGCATACGCTCAAAGTTAGATGATTGGATCGTGTCTCGCTTACATCATACCATTCAGCTTGTGACAACTTGTATGGATGCTTATCAATTCACACAGGCAACACGTGAAATTGGCAAGCTTGTGGAAGAGCTAAGTAACTGGTACATCCGACGCTCAAGAGCAAGATTTTGGGCAAATGGGCTGTCAGAGGATAAACGAGGAGCCTTTAGTACGCTGTATGAATTACTCACAGCAATTTGTCAATTATTAGCTCCATTTACACCGTTTATTGCCGAGGATTTATATCGACAATTATCTGGAAAAAGTGTGCATTTACAAGACTACCCTCACTACAACGAAGCACTCGTGAATACTAAGCTTGAAAAAGAAATGGCCAATATTTTAACAATTGTAGAGCTTGGCCGAAGCATACGTAATAGTCAAAGCATCAAGGTGAAGCAGCCTTTAAGTGCAATCATTGTTTCTGTTGATGGGGAGCTAACTGATTATCAACCGTATAGCGAGCTCATTCAAGATGAATTAAATATGAAAGAATGCATTTGGACAAATTATTTCTCAGCATACGAAACCGTTCAATATAAGCTAAATTTTAAAACAGCAGGTGCAGCATTTGGAGCTAAAGTGAACAAAGTAAAAGATAACGTAATGAATTTAAGTGAGGCGGAGAAAAATTTATTACAGCAAACAGGGTCAGTTACGTTAACGATCGATGGAGAACAGGTAACCTTGTTAAAAGCGCATGTGTTAACTGAATCTATTGTGAAGGAACATTACATCTTAGCCGAAGATGCTTCATGTCGAGTCCTTCTGAATGTACAGCTGACAACTAACTTACTTGAAGAAGGGCAAATTAGGGAACTAATTCGGACAATTCAAGATACACGGAAAAAATGGAAACTCCCTGTTGAGCAGTATATATCGATTTCGATTGCTGGAAGTACCAAAGTAACAACGATCATCCTGCGGCACGAAGCGTTATTGAAAGCAAATGTATTGTTAAAAGATATTCACTATGTAAGTGACTACAAAAGTGAACGGTATTTGCAAACTGAAGTGTTTGGTGAAAAGGTAACCGTATATTTTAAGCTGTGAAAACTATATTACTCAGGTCAGCAGAAGAAGTGATCGAGTAATCCCCCTCAAACGCTCTTTAAACGAAGGCAACGCTCAGGTACCCAAAGATTTGGGTATCCTGAGCGTTTTTATGTAAACAAAATTTACAGTAAGCCAGTGAGAAGATAAATAGCGGTTGCCCAGATAAAGATAGCGGAACATTTATTAAAAATAATCATTAGCTTTCCAGAGTTATCGAGTTTTTTAAATGCTGCTCCTACGACTGCGAGACCTAAAAACCATAACCAAGAAATCACAACGCATGCAGTAGTAAACAGAATTTATTCGGTGCCGCTATATTTTAAAGCACTCGTCCCAATAACGCCGATTGTGTCTAAAATGGCATGTGGATTTAAGAGAGATACAGAGAGTGCGAATAAAATTTGTTTTTTGACAGGGAGTGCTTCGTTTTGATCGGTAGTTGCCGGTTTTGAACGCCAAATGGAATAGCCCATATAAAGTAAAAAAAGTATACCAACAGTCATTAAGGTGATACGTAACCACTCAAATTGTAGCACGATCAGAGATAATCCAAAAACAGCGAGTATGATAAGTAGCGTATCACAGATGGCAGCTGTAATGCTGGCTGGCAAGGCTCGGGCTAGATGTGGCTGTGTAGCACCCTGTGAAAAAACAAAGACATTTTGTACACCTAAGGGCAAAATAAGGCCAAATGCTAAAATCATTCCATGAAGAAATGCTTCCAATGAAATTCCTCCTTTCATTACATTAATCATTCTAGTTGTGTTATAACTAAAAGAAAACGACCAATTGGATGGTTTTTCACCCATCCAATTTCGAGGTGATACGAATGAACTGGCAGCCAAGCAGACAGGGAGAAATTACGTTACAGCAACAAATCGAGACGTGGATTACGGAGCAAATAGAACGAGGAGATTGGGTAGCAGGAACAAAGCTGCCAACGCAAAGACAGCTTGCTATGCAGCTCGGGGTAAATCGTAGTACGGTTCAGCAGGTATTAGAGGAGTTAAAGGCGGCTGGAATATTGGAGGCAAAGGTAGGATCAGGTATTTATGTAGCTCATAATTCTTGGCATTCGCTCATTAAACAAACACAGCCAAATTGGCAAACCTATATTGACACAAGTCTCCATAAGCCGAATTATCATACGATACAATTAATTAATGAATATGAGCAGCGAGATGATGTCATTCGATTAGGTACGGGTGAACTTGCACCAAGTCTATTGCCAACTGCTGAAATTGAGGCATCGTTAAAGGAGCTTTCCTTACAGCCAAAAGCTTTAGGTTATTCCTCACCACAAGGCAGCAATCAACTTCGAGAAGCGATTTGCGAATATGTGAAAAAAAGAGGGATCCATGTAAAGCCTCAAAATGTTTGTATTGTATCTGGTGCACTACAGGCATTGCAGCTCATTGCTGTTGGATTGCTAGAACCGGGGTCTATCGTATTTCAAGAACAAACATCTTATTTAAATTCAGTGCATCCATTCCAGTCTGTAGGTATGCAAATGATGGCTATAAATCGAGATGAACAGCTTGTACAAACTTTAGCTCAACGAAAAAGAAAAAGGCAGGCTGTATTTTATGCTGTTCCTACGTTAAACAATCCGACTGGTGGCGTGTGGACAGAGCTTGAAAAAAAACAGCTTTATGAAGCGTGTAAACAATCTCGCATTCCCATTATTGAGGATGACGTCTATCACGAATTGCTCTTTGAAGCGGCAACTTCTCCCATAAAATCAATGGATGATAGCGGGCAAGTCCTTTACATTGGAAGTGTCTCAAAAACATTAAGTCCTGGACTCCGCATTGGCTGGTTAATCGGTCCAACAACTGTGATTGAGCGGTTAGCAGATATAAAAATGCAAACAGATTATGGTTCAAGCGCGATCTCACAGGAAATTGTGCTGCATTGGCTGCAAACTGGAAAGTACGAAAAGCATATCGTCGGCTTACGCCAAAAATTACAGCAAAGAGCAGATTATGTAGAGACTATTTTACAAGAAAAATTTTATGATATTGCAGAGTGGAATAAGCCAAAAGGTGGTTTTTATATTTGGCTAAAGTTTCATGAGCCTATTGTTGATAAAGAGTTATTTACCAAACTATTGCACCGCGAAGTTCTCATTAATCCCGGTTATATTTACGATCCGCAAGATGCTAAACATATTCGATTATCATATGCTTATGCGACAGAAGAAGAGTTGGAAAAAGGATTAAATATCCTTTTTGAGATTACAAAAAAGAAGAAATAAATTTCAAATTGCGTTGTTTAAGTAGATTCTAAAAGAAATCATCCATTGTATGTAATCATGTATACAATGGGTGATTTCTTTAAATTTCATGTAAATTATTCGATTTTATTATCTTTCTCGGATTGCGTGTTTGCTAATTTTAAAAACACCTCGTTAATATTTTTCATGCGGTTTTCAACTTTTTTAGCGGCTGCATCGAGAGTAAATCCTTCATCAATGAGCTCCTGAATTAAAAGAATTTTTTTGATATTTAAGTAGTTATATCTACGAGTAGTACCTTCTACTTCATTTTCTGAATCAATAATACCTTTTTCTTCCCAATAACGAATTTTTCTAGTAGGAACTCCTGTTATATTAGAAACTTCTCCTATTCCAACAACTAATTTGTTCAGTAAATCAAAGTCTAACATAGGATCTATTTCATGTTTTTCGCTCATTTGAATCCCTCCAATACAGTTCGTAACTATTTTACATTAAAAGTAGAAAGGTTACAAATTGAAGTTGTATGGTATTGACTTTGATTGTAAATAGGTTACAATCTATGTTAGTAATGTACATTACTTATGAAATCATAAAGGTGGTTTTTGTATGAATAAGGTCGCTACTATTGAAAACATTGTTAGGAAGCATAATTACAACTTCATTACACTTATTTTATTTTGGTGTGGTCTTGTAGTCGTCTCTAGCCTGTACTTAACGATTCCATTGGTATCTATCTTTGCTAACAATTTCAATGAAACTACTGCTACTGCAGCATGGACTAGTAGTGTATTTTCTCTTTGTTATGCAATTGGTTTATTAATCTTCGGCCATTTATCAGATCGACTTGATCGTAAACAAATTATTTTAGTAGGTTTGATTTGTTTGACAATTATTTCTCCTATATTAGGAACTGTAGAAACGATAACTTCTCTCATAGCACTTCGGGGATTGCAAGGGTTCTTAGCGGCAACTTTCGCGCCTGTTGCATTAGCTTACATTGTAGATATATTTCCTGAAGAAAGGAGAGTAACTGCTACGGGATTTGTTGCTTCTGGCTTTTTAATGGCCGGAATAATTGGTCAAGTATTTAGTAGCTTGGTTAGTAAATGGTTAGGATGGAATAGTGTATTTTACATTCTTGGAGGAGTATATTTTTTAACAGCTATTTTAGTAGCTGTTTTAATACCAAAAGGTGAGAGACCGAATGAAAATGAAAATTTGCAAGACACTATGCATCAATTAAAAACAATTTTTACAAACAAATATTTAATTTATTGTTATATCATAACGGTTACCCTATTACTCTCATTTGTTGGAATGTATACAGTACTAGGAAGTTATTTAACTACTAATTTTAACTTAGATGATAATCAAATTTTATATGTTCGGGCTGTAGGGATTTTTGGAATGATTCTGTCGCCTTTTTCAGGAAAATTGGTGGAGAAATTCGGTACACATAATGTGATACGAGGCGGTTTATTGCTCGCAGTTATTGGTCTTACTATTCTTGGAATGAGTTCGAACTTAGTCTTTCTAGTAATTATGAGTGTGATTTTTGTTGCAGGAATTTCAATGACGGTACCATCACTGATTACCGTTGTAGGTCAGTTAGGGGGACAGAGCCGTGGAATGGCAGTAGCGCTTTATACATTTATTTTGTTTATCGGTGCGACGTTAGCTCCCATCATTGCAATTAATCTTTTGAAAACAGAAAATTATTTTTTAACATTTGAAACTTTTGCTGTACTTATTGGAATAGGGCTGTTTGTCTCATTTTTCATTAAACCTAAAAAATAAGATACTAGAAAGAGGGGAATAAACGGTTGAAACGTATTCGAATTTTAGTTACTAGTGTTGCCATCGCTGCCATCACTGTTATTGTTGTGACTTTTGCTATTAATCAAAAATCTAATTACGAGGTGAAGAAAATGCAACAACATGAATTGAAAAATGAAGAAGAAACATATCAAATTGCACTAGATAAAGCTCTAGAGGTGATAGATATTCCTGAAGGATACCATTTCAAAGAAGTTCGTAGTGGCAAACAGAATGATGTAGATGTTTTCGTTTTCCGTTATGAAAAAGAAAATTTAGACAATAATGGGCTAGGGGGAGAGCATTATTCCTTTACAGTTGAACAAGAAAGTCACAAAATCATAGGAATTACATGGATGGATCAACGTTTTGCCTCCAATCAACAGCTTCCATCTGAAAAAAGAACAGAGGAAATTGTTCAAGTGTTTCTGAACAAAGTTCAAAGTGGATTATTTGATCAATTAGAAAATCAGTGGATTCGCCCTCATGATGAAGATATTAAAGTAAATAAAGAAGCTTTAACGCTTACAGGCATGAAATATAAATGCTATGTACCAGAGAATGATTCATGGGCATGGGTCATCGTCGGTCCTGATGGAAATATTATGGCATTTGAGCAAGACATTAAATGGAAAGGTGGTCGAATAACAGAAAAATGGTTACATGATAGTTGGCTATTAGAACATCAATTATAGGAAATTATTTTAACAAGGGTAGACGATAGATAAATTTGACAAAATTAACTTCCCTCCGAAAGAAGTCTCCCACTTCAAAACGTATAGGTGTGTAAGCATCAGTGAAGGTGGGAGATGAGATTTCGGAAGTGTAACCTAAACCCTAATAAAAAAACCGACAACCCAAAAAACCAATAATGCTAATAAATATAACCGTTCCAAGTTTGATTTTAGGCTGGATATATTTTGAAACAAACTTTCATTCAAGCCTCTCCTTTTTTTCTTGTAAATTTTACCACGCTAATACATTTCCTATTCTAGAAATCATTTTTAATAATTGCAATATTTTTCACTAAAATATTAGGAATTACTATAGGAATTTTTTGTTCAATTTTCATTCCATACCTTTTTAATAGTGTAGGGGATACTTTAGCAGGAGGTCGTATAAACTACTGGGGAGCAAGTTGGGTATATATAGCATTTTCTATTCCTATGATTCTATCCATGGTCATAATGGGGTATTATCTATCTACTCAAAAGAATATCCCAAATAAAAAAATGTGGTTGATTAGTTTCTTTGTAACTTTAATTGTCAGCTTATTAACCGGCACATTGGGTATTTTAATTAGTGAAATGATATTGCGCGGTAATTTAAATACTTTTAATCTAGACGATTCAATGATATGGGGCGTCATTTACAGTATTATACTCCTTCCAATAACTGTACCTTCAGGAAAGCTTATTTTAAATTCTTTGCATTATTGGATTCATAAACCTGCAATTTAAATACGATGACCAAGATGAAATTAATTATTTTGGTCTTTTTTTGTACAAAGAGCATTTAATCTTCCACAACTTTTAGTGACGAGCCCTAAAATGAATTAAATTCTAATTTTCATGCGGATTACCATAAGCTCTTGTATAATTAGATATTTTCAACATCTTTCAATAAACCTTCGTTTTTATTCTTAATTTTCAGAAGAAATCAACAAAAAAAGTTTGTTACAATAAATTGGAAATTGAATTGATTTTTCTGAAGGGAGCTTTTAAATGTTTAGCAAACTATCCATTATTTTTGCAGTAATTGGTGCTGTTGTATTAAGTTCCTCTTACATTTATTCAACCAACTTTGAGATTCTTATGATATCTGGATTCAGTTTATTATTTATCAGTTTATTGTTAAGTTTTGGTGCTGTGTTCAAAAGAGAACAAGGAAAAATAAAGTTTTTACCTGTTCTAACAGTTTTCCTTTTTAGTTTCATCATTACTTGGTACGACCCATTTCAAATTGTGAGATTACTTACTTGGATGAAAAATTAATCGTTGGACTCACTCATGTTTTATTTTTAAAATGAGTGACTTTTTACTTTTGTTAAAACGTATGCCATGTAAATATGTTGATTGCTAAGGGTTTTAGAAAGTGAGGTTTATCATGTTAGAAACTAAAAGATTGAAACTTAGAGATTATAACGAAGCGGTTTTTGATTTTTTACAATCAATTTTATCAAATGAACAGGTGATGCAGTACATTGGAAGCGGCGAAACTCGTAACGAAGAACAAGCTAGAAGTTTTTTTAATTGGATTGTTGAGTCTTATGAAAAGAATGAAGCATATGGATTGAAAATAATTGAATTAAAAGCAACCAACGAACGAATCGGACATGCCGGTCTTGTGCCTCAAAGAGTTATTGAGGAAGAACAAATCGAAATAGGCTATTGGACTGCACCAAATTTTTGGGGGATGGGTTATGCAACAGAGATGGCGAAAGCATTGAGAGCTTATGGTGAAAAAGAATATCTTTAAATAAGTTAATATCCCTTATTCAAATTGGCAATTCAGCATCTCAAAAAGTAGCAATTAGTATGGGCATGAAAAAGGAAAGAGAGATTGAACTAAAAGGGAAACAAGTCATTATTTTTTCAACACTGGGTGGTTCTATTTCGTGAACCACGTAAAGAATAATTCAAGTAATGAATCCATACTTTTTTTAATAACGATTTCTTTATGAAGAGGTGGATCATTGGGGAACAGGGCCAAGAAGGTGAGCAAACAGAAAAGCAGGTGAAGATACAATGTCTTCACCTGCTTGTTTGTTAATACTGATATTTATTTCTAGTAGTAAGTAAAATAACGATTGCTGGAATCGTACAAATAAGCATTGCGCCAAATGATAGTCCAGGCGAAATTTCGTATAAATAGCCGCCTAAAAATGTAAGGATCGCTGTACTTAATCCCATTGCTAATGCTGAGTAAAGACCTTGCGCATTTGGAATTTGTTCCTTCGGCAATGTTTTTGTTAAATAGCCAATAAAAGCGAAATGTGCGAGTGCAAATGATAATGCATGCAAGGTTTGAGAAGCGATAAATACCCAGACATTAGGGAACAGGTAAATCAGTAACCAACGTAATGAGGAACCACCTGCTGCTAAAAGTAATAAAGAAGATGAGCGCCATTTTTTAAATAGTGTATCAGCCTTTAGAAAATATAAAATTTCGCAAATAACGGCGATATTAATAATCATTCCCATATAGAATGGATCGACATGTAGATCACCTAAATAGATATAGCCGTAGCTGTAATAAGAAGCATGTGCGCCCTGCAATAGGATCACGATTACTAAAACAATTGGGAAGCCTTTAATATTCCATAATGATTTCATCGACAATGATTTTGCACGTTGTTCTTTTGTTGGGACAACAAGTAACTCTTTTGGTGTAGCCAATTGTTGCATGAACAGCATACCAATAAGGCTAATGACCAAACTCCAATAGATAACGTTCTGACCAAATACACCAGTTAGCATACTAATAATTAATACCGCAATGACAAAACCAATAGAGCCATATGAGCGACTTTTACCATAGTGTACATGTCCATGCTGGATTAGTGTTGCAGCACTACTTTCTACAGCAGGTAACAAAGCTGGATAAAAAATGTTAAATAAAAGGGTAACGATAAGAAGCGAGATAAAGTTTGTGCTTGGTATGTAAAGTAAAGTTGTAATTAGGGCACCTATTGCTAGGATGCTACTGAGTCGTTTATTATGCACATATTTAGCAAGAGTCGGGAAGAAAAAAAGATTTGAAATGGCTCGTGCTAAAAGACCACAGCCCATCACGACACTTGCCTGTGATACTGTAAGGTGTTTAACATCTACAAGCCAACCTGTCCAATAAGGTAAGAAAATACCCCATGTAATAAAAAATGCAAAGAAATTTTGAGAAAGCCATCGTTGATTATTCATTTATTACGTACCTCCATTAACTATGTTGAATAATAGCACGTTCAACGCTACAATAATGTGAGATATCTCACATTTTATTATAGGAGAGAGTAATAAATGCAAATACTGACAGCTGAAGCACGTTCCTATTATCTAGAAAAATATCCAATTGATGATTTTTTCTCATTTGATATTGATCCATTTCTGGAAGTGTGTAAATTTGAAAAAGGCGAATGGATTTTTAAGGAAGGATCATTTCCAGATACGCTGTACTACATGATCGAAGGAAAAGCGAAACTATATATGACGCATAAAAACGGTAAAGTTTCGCTTATTGAGTATCTTGAGGCTCCGCTTTTTATGGGTGAAATTGAGTTGCTTAATGAAGCGAGATATACAAAGGGGATTCAGACCGTGACCGAAACGATCTGTCTTTCTATTTCTCAGGCCTGTAAAGAAAAGTTACTTACTGATGTGCTATTTTTACGTAAACTCTGTGTGTTTTTAGGGGAAAAGGCGACAATTATGACTTCTAAATATACACAAAATCAGGCATATCCACTTGAAAATCGGCTAGCTGCATTTATCGAATTATCGTCTGATCAAGGGATTTATAAGGAAAAGCATACTGAAATCTGTGAATATTTAGGGGTTTCCTATCGACATTTATTATATGTACTTGCACAATTTTGTGACGAAAAAATTTTAGAGAAGAGAAAGAATGGCTATCACATTATTAATGAGAAGCGTCTTGCGCACTTGGCACAGGAAATTCAGTGAGGAATACTAAAGCTTATTGTATTCACTTTTTTTAACTAACCAGCGTGCAATCTCCTTGCCGCTATGGTAGAAGTTTATTTCATGGACTCTTTGTTTTTGTGTGGAGGTGTCTAGGGTTTCTTCCATAACGCCAAAAGGTATAACCCCTATACATTGGTATTGATCGGTTGAAAATCTTTTACGCATTGCCTTATTTTCGATGTTTGTACCATGAGTTTTAGCAGATTTCTGTGCATTTTGGAATGGACAAGCAAGTAATTCTCCTTGTTTCAATGTTGTGCTTGGTGAGTAACAATTACTTTTCATTCATCATGCCCCCTTTTGTCGTTAGTTTTATTGTACAAGACATGTGGTAAGAAAAGTCTTTATTTACAAGGCTTTTACGAAAACTTAAAGGTTAGTCAATCAATTATGCCTCGGTATAATTGCGTTCAGAATTGGCTTTGTGCTTAGGCCTGCAAATGTTTTATGTGCGAAAGCGAAGTGCTAACGTAGCGACAGCAACAGATGTTTTATGTGCGAAAGCGAAGTGCTAACGTAGCGACAGCAACAGATGTTTTATGTGCGAAAGCGCAGTGCTAACGTAGCGACAGCAACAAATGTTTTTTGCGCGAAAGCGAAGCGGCAGCGACAACGGCAACAACATGATGTTGGTCACTCAGTCGTTGCCACAGGACGTGGTCGTTCTTAGACTGAGTTTCTATATTTCAGCGGATGTTTGTATACCCGGTGTAAGAAGTTGTAACCGTATTCATGTCATGAATGGATAGATATCATAGAAAATTTGCATAATTTACTAGACAAAAATACGTACTCAAACTATTGTGAATTTTCCTAACACGACGTATTATTGTAAGTAGATTTAACGTGAAGGGCTTCACATAGTCACGTAATCGTGAGGAGGAATTTTAATGAGTGCAATTCGAGTAGGTATTGTAGGGTATGGAAATTTAGGGCGCGGAGTAGAATATGCTATTTCACAAAATCCAGATATGGAATTAGTAGCGGTATTTACACGTCGTGATCCTTCAACTGTAAACGTTGCAAGTAATGCCAACGTATATTTAGTGGACGATGCTGAAAAATTCCAAGATGACATTGATGTAATGATTTTATGTGGTGGCTCTGCAACAGATTTACCAGAGCAAGGACCACACTTTGCACAATGGTTTAATACAATAGATAGCTTTGATACACATGCGAAAATTCCTGAATTTTTTGAAGCGGTAGATGCAGCAGCACAAAAATCTGGTAAAGTATCAGTCATTTCTGTTGGTTGGGATCCAGGTTTATTCTCATTAAATCGTTTGCTTGGTGAGTCCGTTTTACCAGTAGGTACAACATATACATTCTGGGGAGATGGCTTAAGTCAAGGTCACTCAGATGCTGTGCGTCGTATTGAGGGCGTTAAAAACGCTGTACAATACACTTTACCAATTAAAGATGCTGTAGAACGCGTTCGTAATGGTGAAAATCCTGAGCTGTCGACACGTGAAAAACATGCTCGTGAATGTTGGGTTGTTCTTGAAGAAGGTGCGGATGCAGCAAAAATTGAGCAAGAAATTGTGTCAATGCCAAACTATTTCGACGAATATAACACAACGGTTAACTTTATTTCTGAAGAGGAATTTAAAGCGAATCACACAGGTATGCCACATGGTGGTTTCGTTATTCGCAGTGGCGAAAGCGGCGCTAACGATAAACAAATTCTTGAATTCTCATTAAAACTTGATAGCAATCCAAACTTCACGTCTAGTGTTCTAGTTGCTTATGCTCGTGCGGCGCATCGTCTAAGCAAAGCTGGAGATAAAGGTGCAAAAACAGTATTCGATATTCCATTCAGTCTGTTATCACCAAAATCTGCTGCTGAATTACGTAAAGAACTTTTATAATAGTAAACTATTTCTACCCGATTATCATGTTATTTGATAATCGGGATTTTTCATTTTAAGTAAATCACTCAACTTTGGGAGTGGAATAAATGATTCTAAAACTTGATATACCGGCATGCCTACAACAAATGATACGTTAAACAAACTGAGTTGAAAGCTCAAAGGTAAAAGTTGAAAGTCCTAAGTTTACGTTTCAAAGTTCTTTTGATTAAAGTTAAAAACTTAAAGTATAAAAATCTTTTAAATCCAGGGTTATTGGTTAAAGTGCTGATTTTTCTGTACCGTCCGTCATCCACTAGGCAGTAAGAATAATTATTGTAAATTTTGCGATGAATCCAGATGGAATGTTTCATATTGGCGATAGGGTAAAAGTAGGATATGATGGTAAAATAAAGGATAAAGTACCGATTGGAATTATTACACTTACTATAGAATTAGTTTGGTAATATTTACTAAAGCGGTTGTGACATGTAAAAAAAGGGGATATTCGGAGGGGTTTTATATGGAGAAAGTAAATTTTTTTAATAGTGAACTATTTCATAAAAATGCTGAGAAAGCTTTTTTGATACACAAAAATAAAATAACAGAAATACTACCCGAGGCTGATATCCAGCATGTTGGTAGTTCGGCAATTCCTAATAGTGTTACTAAAGGTGATATAGACATCCAAGTACGTGTTAGTGCTGAACAATTTTCGAAAGCTATAGAACTTCTATCTATTTTATATGAAAGAAATGATGAAAGTGTCAAAACAGATACATTTAGGGCATTTAAAGAAGATACAAGTAATCCTCCTTTAGGAGTTCAATTAACTGTAATTGATTCTGAGTTTGATTTCTTTTGGAAATTTAGAGAAGTTTTACTGGCAAATAATAAATATCGAGATGCATATGATAATTTGAAGAAAGAATACGAAGCCAAATCAATGGATGCTTACAGGGAAGCCAAAGATATCTTTTTCCAAAGACTAATGGAAACGCCTGAGTTTAAGGATTACGACAAGTAATTTTTGAATGGAACAATTCCGCGTTATGGTGATGGGCTCATAATTTTAAACTTTGAAGATTTGTAACCTTACATAACCAGTTGAATGGGGAGGTTATCACAAAATGACCACAGACATTATTATCCAATCGAAATGTATTCCACCGCGGCCGTCCAATCATTGTATTAGTAGAGCTACACTAATGAGAACATTAAAAAAAAGCCTAGACCATTCTTGCACACTTATTCATAGTGGTGCTGGATATGGCAAAACAACCATCCTTACACAATTTCTACACACTGAAGCTAGCAGATTTTCTTGGTATAGTGTGTCGGAGGAAGATGATAATATATTGCCGTTTTTAAGGCATTTGTTTTTTAGTATTAAACGAGTCGTTCCGGGTTTCGGTCAAGGATTTGATGCATGGAATCTATTATCACGTTTTCCGAAAATAGAAGAACTCAATCGCTTGTATAAATTATTTGTTAATAATTTATGTGAAATTGAAGAGCCAATTTTAATCGTCATTGACGACTACCATCTCGTTGACCATGAATTTCATATTAATTATGTGATGGAAAAAATTATTGAATTTTCACCACCGAATGTACATTTTATAATAGCGTCTAGAACACTGCCAAATTGGGATATTACAAGAAAATTAAAGCTGCAAAAAAAATTACTCGTTATTTCTGAAGCAGAATTAGCATTTTCTTCAGAGGAGATTGCTGTTTTTTTTGAGGATTATGTAGCTGTGCGTTTAACAGAAGATGAAATTGCTAAGGTTTCGGAAATTACAGAGGGATGGGCAATTAGTATTTCTTTATTAGCTGAGCAATGGAACAACGAGACATTAGATCATTGGTTCAATATCTCTACAAATGATCTTTTCACCTATTTATCGGAGGAAGTTTATCTTAAGATGTCTACATTCGAGCAAGAGACATTATTAAAGTTGGCGATTTTCCCCACTTTTTCAGAGGAGTTTATTACACAATTTTATGGTATTGAAATAGCGGAGGCGCTCAGACAATTTGTACAACGGCACTTATTTATTCAAACTATAACAACAGATGGTTTATATCGTTTCCATGCCTTGTTCAGTCGATTTTTAGAGTTGAAATGGCAACAACATGCTTTACAATATATTGCATTACATAAACAAGCAGCATTGTATTATGTAGAGCAAAACAATATACAAGCTGTTCTTCATCATGCATTTAAAACGAATGATCAGAACTTTTGTGGTGAACTATTACAAAATCATGCTGAAAGTCTTGTCCGTGCTGGGCAATTTGAGTGGTTATTAGAAAAAATAAATCGATTTACAGCTGCTGAAAAATCGGAATATTACAAAATATATTATTTTGAAGGTGAGTGCCATCGCTACCGTGCATATTATGAAAAAGCGAAGCAATCCTATGAAAATTGTGCAAAGTTCGCGAAAAGTAAGAATGATTATCTCTTTATGACAAAAGCGCAGGCAGGTTTAGCGCATATTTACCTCGATACAATCCAGCCAGCATTGGCAGAGCCGCATTTAAAAAAGGCATTAGAGTTAGCGAATCATACACCGGTAAATAAAGAGGAACTTTTAGAATTACAGCGTCAATATGCTGAGAATTTAGTGAATTTAGGGAAAGCGAAACGTGCGCATATCTTTACAGAGGAGGTTGCCTTGACGGAGGATGTGCTACAAAGAGCGAATGTTGATGTTCGAATACTGTTAAGAACTGGGCAGTTACTGGAAGCTAAGTCTCTGCTGGCGAAGAGATTGGAATTACCCCCACAGCTAGTGGCGACACATAGAGAGAGTGAGTTGTTAGCATCATTTGTCTACGCGCTATTAGGGCTGGGCAAGGATGCTTGGTATGCCGCTCAGCATGGGATTCGAAGGGGGCAACGTGAAAAGTCTATTTTTATTGAGGCGGTTGGCTATATTCGCAAAGCACATGCTTTATTATTAGTAGATTTTCCTGACTATCAAGGCGCTTGTAACGCTTATGAGAAGGCCCTAACATTGATGAATACCATTAATATTTCTCGGGTTAAGGCTGAACCATATATGGGACTAGCAATTGTCAAGCATGCGCAAGGAGATATGATCTCGGCTAAAAAATATTTAGCACTTGGCCTACAGGAAACGGAGCAAGTGCAAGATGCATGGATGACTGCTCTTATATTAATTGCCGAGGTGAAAATCATTCTTTCTCAACATGAATTTGCTCGAGCAGGGCAATTATTAATAAAAGCACAGCAACTTTTCCATGATTGTGGCGACCAAAACGGTGAGATGCATGTACTATTCTATCAATCTGTGATTGCCTATAAAGAAAATGATGTTCAACAATTCAATCTTTCTTTTCAGCAATTTGCACAACTGTGTATCACCAATGGCTATGACTATTTTTTACAAAGAAAAACCATTCTCGGTCCGCCTAATAGATTGATTTTTTATGAGCTTTTACAATTTAGTAGAAATAGTGGTGGTGAAAATGCGGCTATTTCGGCAATGTGTCGTTATTTTCAAGTAGAGGAAAGTGTCGTTTATCCACATGAAGAGGTGCAAGTAAATTTTTTAGGAAGTTTAGATTTAATAAGACAGAATCGAAAGCTAGAGGATAAAGAATGGCAGCGCGATAAATCAAAGGAGCTCTTCGTCTATTTATATTGTCATCGCAATCGATTTACGCCAAAGGAAGAGATTGCGCAGGCTTTATGGCCAGAGCGGAATGTTGATTCACTAGATCGGGATTTTAAAGTGGTATTGAATGCGTTATTAAAGGTTCTAGAGCCAAATAGAAGTGCTCGTCAAGATAGCTTTTTTATTCAGCGAAAAAATAATATGTATCAATTACAACATATTCAATTTTTGCAGATTGATGTTGAACGCTTTCTCTATTTTTATGAATTAGGGATGGAGGAGTTCGATCCACAATTGTCAAATGACTGGCTGCATCTTGCTGAGATGAGTTATACCGATGCACTCTATGCTGAAAAAAAGCAGTTAGATTGGATCATGCAGGATCGTGAAAAGCTGCAATCGTTATATATTGAAGTACTTGAGAGATTAGCGCAAAATGCGACAAGGCAACAAAATTATAAGCAAGCTATTTTTTATGCAGAAAAAATGCTTCGAGAGGATGCGTTATGGGAAGAAGGCTATCGATTGTTGATGTATAGTTACTATCAATTACAAAACCGTTCCCTTGCGTTGAAATGGTATGAAAAATGCGTGCAGCTATTAAAAAGAGAACTAAATACAACACCAATGGAATCGACAATGGTTGTTTATGATTTAATTACGGGTTAGTGGATACTTGGAATAAAGACCGTTTTTTAGGCTCATCACCAAAAGTCGTGGGTGACATTTGTTAAAACATATACTATGTAAATAAGTTGAGTGGAGTGGAGGCTGGGTGACTCCTTGGGGATCAGCGATAGGGGAACGAAGGCTAAGAGCATCACGTCCTGTGATAACGCCTTCGTGACCAACATCCTGTTGCCCCGAGACCCTGGAGCGAGCAACGCGTTTGAAGCGGCTCATCGGACGCCCCCAGGAAAGCGCCCAGCCGGAACGGAAATCAACCACACGTTTTGGTGATGAACCATTTTTTATAATAATATTTGGAGGAACTACTATGGCATTTTGTAAGGTAAGGAAGGCGAATATTTACTATGAAATGATTGGGACAGGAACACCAATCGTGATGCTTCACGGCTATTCGCCTGATCATAGATTAATGAAGGGTTGTATGGAGCCTGTTTTTGTAGAAAGTGAAGGCTGGAAGCGAATTTATATTGATCTTCCGGGGATGGGTAAGACAACAGACTATGAAACAATTAATAACTCGGATGAAATGCTAGTGGCCGTAGTAGAACTAATACACTCTTTAATCCCAAATGAACGTTATTTATTGGTGGGGGAATCTTATGGTGGATATTTAGTGCGAGGGATTCTGAGGGAGTATCAAGAACAAATATTAGGGGCTGCATTTATTTGTCCATTGATTATTCCTGATAAACCAAGTCGAACAGTACCAGAACAAAGTATTGTCTCGGCAGATAAGGAATTTTTATCAACATTGACAAAACAGGAACTTGATGATTTGAGCTCACATCTTGTTGTTTTAAATGAAAATAATTGTCATCGATACACAAATGAAGTGTTAGCAGGTCAGAAAATGGCGGATATGGAATTTTTAGAAAAAGTCCAAAAAAGCTATGGTTTTTCTTTTGCTGTTGACGAAATGATTTTTGATAAACCTAGCATTTTCTTGCTTGGCAAACAAGACTCAATGGTTGGCTATAAAGATGCTTTTGACATTATCGATAAGTTCCCAAGGGCAGCCTTCACAATTTTAGATAAGGCTGGACATAATTTGCAAATTGAACAAGCAGATCTATTTAATAGCCTTATGCATGAATGGTTAGATAGGGTAAAGGAATATAATGTTTAATCTTTAGTCCAAACTAAAAGGATTCACTGAATTAGGTGAGTCCTTTTTTTATGCCCCATCATGAACGAAATTTATAAAAGATAATCCCGGAAGCTCGAAGACTGTACAAGGGCGGGTTTTACTGGTGAGCGCAAAGTAGATCAGGAATGACAAGAAATCTATTTGTAGCATGCGCATTATTTATTACATGATGTTCAGTTTCAATCTGAGAGTGCTAGTGTATCAACATATCAAAAGTTTGAAGTGCCTAGTAAAAACAACAACAGGAAATATACAATACCTGCTAAATTGTTAAATTAAATGTAGGCGACGCAAACTTCAGTGTGGTCAGATATACTGTATTTTCTAAAATGTTCCGATAAGTTGATAAAACATTCCGATAAAACCTGAAATTGTTCCGATAAACCTCAAGATTGTTCCGATAAAACACAAATTTATTACGATAAAATTCTCAACCCCGGAATTGATGATAAAAGGGTAGCTACTGAAAAAGCGGAAAGTAAATGACTTTAGAAATATCCCTTTGATTAAGTGAAGCACCACAAACTATCAGTGCGGTCAGATAGCGTACATGAAGGTAGATATCGATATTTTTCAAAAGTTAGGTGATAAATTAAAAAAGTTGGTCGATAAACAATCAAAAGTTCTCGATAAATCTCAAACCTGTTTCGATAAACCCTCATCCCCGGAAAAAAACACACTTTTGTCGCTGCCGTTGCGCTCCGCTACACTTTCGCGACAGAGAACTTGCGACTGCCGTTACGCTCCGCTGCACTTTCGTCGCAGAAAAATGAGCTCCCCATTTTGGGCAGCTCATTAAAAGATTTTGCAGCTGCCGTTGCGCTAAAGCTTCACTTTCGCTGCAGAGATAGTTGACTCAGTAAACTGACCCAACTATCTTGTAACTAATTTGTAACTACAGTTTTATATAGTGGATTTAGCAACGAAAGCGCTTTCTTTTTAACTTATTATGAAAGGGGTTATGGGATGAAGAAGCATTGGTTATTTATGCTTTTATTGATGATGACGATGTTGATGGTGGCTTGCAATTCAGAAGGGTCGAAGGATAGTTCTGCAGATGGTAAGGCCTCGGAGGATGATACAAAGGGGACTGCTGAGGAAGGGGGGACTATTAAAATCGGTGTACTTGCATCATTGACGGGAGCTCTTGAGTCGTATGGGAAACAAACGCAGCGTGGCTTTGAATTAGGGATTGATTATGCTACTGGCGGTACGATGGAAGTTAACGGTAAGAAAATTGAAGTTGTATATGAAGATACAGAAACAAAGCCTGAGGTTGCGGTACAAAAAGCGACAAAGCTATTGGAAGATGACAAGGTGGATTTCTTAGTAGGTTCCTCTAGCTCAGGTGATACGCTCGCTGTATTACCATTAGCTGAAGAATACGAAAAGATTATGGTTGTGGAGCCTGCGGTAGCGGATAGTATTACGGGTGCAGAATTTAATGAATATATTTTCCGTACAGGTCGAAATTCTTCTCAGGATGCCTATGCAGCTGCCGCGGCAATCGCTGGGAAGGGTGTTAAGATTGCCACTTTTGCACCGGATTATTCTTTTGGTTGGGACGGGGTGAATGCATTTAAAAGCGCTGCGGAAAAGCTAGGCGCAGAAATTGTCTTAGAGGAATATGCTGATCCTGCAGCAACGGATTTTACATCGAATTTGCAAAAAGTAATTGATGCAAAACCAGATTATTTATTTGTTGTATGGGCAGGAGCAAACTCACCTTGGAATCAAATCGCGGATCTAAAAATTCAAGAGAAGGGCATTAAAATTTCTACAGGTGCACCTGATATTATCGCACTGAAATTTATGAATCCGTTAATAGGTATGGAAGGCTTTTCAGTTTATTATCATACGTTACCACAAAATGATGTGAATAAATGGTTAGTAGAAGAACATCAAAAACGCTTTAATGAGGTGCCTGATTTATTTACGCCAGGAGGGATGTCAGCTGCAATCTCAATTGTAGAGGCTCTGAAAAAATCAGAAGGGGATGCAGATGCGAAAAAACTGATTGGCATTATGGAAGGAATGTCATTTGAAACGCCAAAAGGCACGATGACTTTCCGAGAAGAAGACCACCAAGCATTACAGTCGATGTATTCGATCCGTCTTGAAAAACAAGAGGGTGTAGATTATCCGGTACCAGTTCTAATTCGCGAGCTGAGTCCTGAAGAAACGGCACCTCCAGTTATGAATTAGTGAAAGTGGAGACAGAAAAAATTCTGTCTCTCTTCATCTAATCTCAATGAGAATGGATGAAGAGTGATAGAAGTGCTAGAAAGGAGAATATGATGGAGCCTATTTTACGAACAGAAAATTTAACGATTCGTTTTGGCGGACACACAGCTGTCGACCATGTGAATTTTAATATGCCAGAAAAGCATTTGAAATCAATTATCGGACCGAATGGTGCTGGTAAAACAACCTTTTTTAATTTAATCAGTGGAGAATTAATGCCGTCTGCTGGGGATGTCTATTTTAAAGGACAATCACTTGCGCAAAAATCGGCTATAGAAAGAACTCGTATGGGCCTAGGGCGATCGTTTCAAATCACCAATGTTTTTCCAAACTTGACGGTTTTAGAAAATGTCCGTTTGGCTGTGCAATCTAAGGAGAAAGTGCGTTATCAATTATTACGCCATTATAAAAGCTATAAGGCGATTACAGAAAAAGCAGAGGAACTATTAACGCTTGTATTACTCGACAATAAAAGAGATGCCCTAACAACCATGCTGTCTCATGGAGAAAAGAGAAAGCTTGAAATTGCGATGTTATTAGCACTGGATACAGAAATCCTTTTGCTTGATGAACCAACGGCCGGCATGTCCTTAGAGGAAGTACCAACGATTTTAGAGATCATTCGCACGATAAAAAAACAGGGAGATAAAACCATTCTCCTTATTGAACACAAGATGGATATGATTCTAGATTTGTCGGATTCGATTATGGTGTTGTTTAATGGCCAGCTTCTTGCGGATGGAACCCCGGAGGACATCATGAAAAACGAAACCGTACAAAATGCATATTTAGGGGGTCTGTACGATGAACACCTTACTGAAATTAAATGATGTCCACACATATATCGGCCAATACCATATTTTGCAGGGAGTCAATTTTGAGGCAAAGGAGGGGCAGGTAAGTGTACTTCTTGGAAGGAATGGAGCAGGGAAAACGACTACATTAAAAACGATTATGGGATTAACGCCTGCCTCAAAGGGAGAGGTAAACTTCCACTCACACTCTATAAAAAAAAGCCCGACTTATAAAGTGGCAAAATTAGGTATAGGTTATGTGCCTGAAAACCAAGGGATTTTTGCAGATTTAACCGTAGAGGAAAATATGAAAGTGGCGATGCGCAAAGAGGATGCGGTTACCTTAGAGCGACAAAATTATGTGCTAGAGCTGTTTCCTGATTTAAAGAAATTTTGGAAAAAGGCTGGTGGACATCTTTCAGGTGGTCAAAAGCAAATGCTGTCCATGGCAAGAGCATTTATTAATGATAGTAAGTTAATTTTGATTGATGAGCCTTCAAAAGGACTGGCGCCAATAGTGGTGGAGAAAGTAATGGAGGCTATTGTTGAAATGAAGAAACAAACGTCCATTGTACTTGTTGAGCAAAACTTTATTATGGCGAGTCGAATTGGCGATACGTACACATTGATTGATGACGGGAGAACGGTTCACTCAGGTAAAATGCAGGATCTTATCCATAATGAAGAACTAAAAAGAAAATACCTAGGAATAGGATAAGGGTGGTGTACTTCATTGGAGCTATTCGTAAATTTAGTCGTTAATGGCCTAGCGACGGGCATGTTAATTTTTTTATTGGCAGCCGGTCTTACGTTAATTTTTGGATTAATGGATGTTTTGAACTTTGCACATGGTGGATTATTTGTCTGGGGGGCTTATGCTGGAATCTTTACGTATATGTTCACCGAGAGCTTTTTAATCGGCATTATAGGGGCCGTTGTCACAGGTGCACTTTTAGGACTTATTACAGAGAAGTTAATTATTACCCCTGTTTATGGCAATCATATTCAACAAATTTTAATTACTTTAGGGCTCATGCTTGTGTTACAGGAGATGATTAAAGTTGTCTTTGGGCCTAATGGTGTGGCAGTGAAAACGCCAAGTTATTTAGCAGGTAGCTGGGAAATTGGAGACGTTATTATCATTAAATATCGATTATTTATTATTGTAGTAGGTTTTGTGATTTTCGGTATTTTCCAGTACATGTTGAAGCGCACAAAGATTGGGCTAATCGTTCGGGCCGGTGTACAGGATAAAGAAATGGCACAGGCATTAGGGATTCATATAAAGCGAGTATTTTTATATGTTTTTATGGTTGGTGCATCATTAGCGGCACTTAGCGGCATGTTAATGGCTCCGTATTCTGGTGTTATCTATGCAGAAATGGGCATGGAATATGCGATTTTGGGCTTTATCGTTGTCGTTATCGGAGGAATGGGTAGCTTTTCGGGCTCTCTACTTGCGGCAATATTAGTTGGTTTAGCAGGTAGCTTCATGGCTTATTATGTACCCGTATTATCACTTGCGGTCAATATGATTTTAATGGCGATCGTTTTAATTTTCCGACCACAAGGCTTATTTGCAATGCGAAAGGAGCGATCAACATGAAAAATAAGCTGTCATTAAAGTATGTAGGCTTTTTCCTCATGCTGGCAATTTTAGTGCTTCTCCCTTTCGTCAATGATTCAAGAACACTCATGATTTTATTAACACAGATTTTTATTTTTGGCATTTTAGCGATGAGTTATGACATTTTATTAGGCTACACAGGCATTGTGTCATTTGGTCACGCCATGTTTTTTGGTATAGGAGCGTACACAACATCTGTCATGCTGAAACAAATGGATAACACGCTTTCAATCTTTCTATTGTCAATCGTTGTCGGCATATTGATCGCAGGGTTCATTAGCTTCTTAGTGGGGTTACTAACACTTCGGTTAAAAAGTCATTTCTTTGCAATGTTGACGCTAGCCTTTTCAGGACTATTTTTAGTAGTGGCGGAAAAATGGCGCTCTATCACATACGGAAATGATGGCTTTACATTTAGAGCACCAGAAATATTTAGAGACAGAATAACGTTTTATTTCTTTGTATTAGCATGCTTAGTCTTTATTTTTATCGCACTATATCGCTTCGTTAACTCACCAACAGGGCGGATTTTAATCGCTGTTCGAGAAAATGAACAACGCACAAAATCATTAGGCTACAACACCTTGCATTATAAAGTGATTGCATCCGTTGTTGCAGGTACTGTTGCCAGCTTAGCGGGCGCCTTATATGCTATATCACTTCGCTTCGTTAATACGAGTGTGATGACAATGGATATCACATTAGATGCATTACTAATGACAATTATTGGTGGTGTTGGCACATTAGTTGGACCATTGCTCGGAGCGGCGGTTATTGAATATGCACAACATACACTCTCGGGGTTAGCCCGTGATTATCCAATATTTGAGCGTTGGATTATTTTCTTTGGGATTCTTTATATTTTAGCTGTTATCTTTTTCCCGAAAGGAATTATTGGGTCTCTTCGCATGATGTATTGGAAATGGCGATTAAAGCTAAAGGAAAAAGACAAAACATCAGTTGCCCAGCCGCAGGAAAAGGAGCGATTTGAATGACTGTAGGTATTGTAAGTACCGGAATTTATATTCCACAAACAAAAATGACATCTAAAGAAATAGCAGCCCGTTCTACTATCCCAGAAGATATTATTCGACAAAAAATGGGTATCCATGAAAAGCCTATTCCGGGTGAGCATGATCATACAGTGCAAATGGGTGTGTGGGCAGCTCAGGAGGCAATACGCAAGGCTAATATAGATCCGAAGGACATTGACGTTGTTATTTATATGGGGGAGGAGCATAAGGAGTATCCTCTGTGGACGGCCTCTATCAAAATGCAGGAGGAGCTTGGGGCCGTCAATGCTTGGGCATTCGATGTGCAATTAAGATGCGGCACGACGATTATGGCACTTAAACTAGCAAAAAGTTTAATGGCATCAGACGATTCTATTCAAACCATTCTATTAGCAGGTGGCTATCGAAATGTTGATTTTATCGACTATAGCAATCCGAGAACACGGTTTATGTATAATTTAGCGGCTGGTGGAGGCGCCATCCTTTTACAAAAGAACTATGACAAAAATCATTTATTAGAGGCAGCTATTATGACGGATGGCTCGTTCTCGGAAGATGTTGTCGTGCCTGTTGGTGGTACTAAGAAACCGTTGACGTCTTTTGATTTAGAGAATAATTTATATCAACTGGATGTCATTGATCCAATAGGGATGAAGGAACGTTTAGAACAAAAATCTTTAAGCAATTTTTTGAAGGTTATTCGAACATCTTTAGCGAAAAGTGGATTAAACGAGGGAAGTATAAGCTATTTAGCGATGCTTCATATGAAAAGATCTGCTCATGATTATATTTTAGCTGAACTTGGTCTAAAGCAGGAGCAGTCCATCTATTTACAGGAGTATGGTCATATCGGACAGATTGATCAAATATTATCATTGCAGCTGGCGCTAGAAGAAGGTCGTATCCACGCTGGGGACATCATCACACTTGTGAGTGCTGGTATTGGCTATGTATGGGGAGCTATGACAATTCGATGGGGATAAGGGGGCAATGCGATGTTAAAAACGGTTCAACTATCAAATGGAGAAACGATTGCATATCGTAAACGTCAAGGGGGAGAACATGTTTTATTACTTATTCATGGCAATATGACATCCTCTAAGCATTGGGATGTTTTAATAGATTCATTGGATGAGAAATATACCATTTATGCGATGGATTTACGAGGATTTGGTAGTTCATCTTATCATAAACCAATTTCTGCGATAAAAGATTTTAGCAATGATGTAAAGCTCTTTGTGGATGCCATTGAATTGCAACAGTTTGACATGATTGGCTGGTCAACGGGCGGAGCTGTATGTATGCAGTTTGTCGCAAATTATCCAGGCTATTGTCAGCAGCTTATTTTACTAGCAACTGCATCTACGAGAGGCTATCCATTTTATACAGATTCAGGTACTGGCCATCAAACATCATTGAAGAGAGCATGTACCTATGAAGAGGTGCTCGTTGATACATCTAAAACAAAATTAGTACAAGGCTTCTATGATTCGAAAAATGTGCCAGGCTTACAGTCGATTTGGAACGCACTGATTTACACACATCAGCAGCCTAGCGCGGAACACTATCAGGAATATGTGGAGGATATGCTAACGCAAAGAAATTTAGCTGAAGTTTATCATGCATTAAACGGCTTTAATATTAGTGCAGTTGAGAATGAGGTCGCAAAAGGTACTCAAGAGGTCCAACAGATTACCATTCCGGTCTTAGTGCTAAGAGGGGATCGCGATTACGTTATAACAGAAGAAATGAATGATGAGACAATGCTCGATTTAGGTGCACATGCACAATTTGTCAGCTTGAAAGACTGCGGTCACTCCCCATTAATAGATGATTTGCCACAGCTTACATCTGAAATCGAAGCTTTTTTAGAAATTGGAGGAAAGAATTATGCGTTTAAACAATAAGGTTGCCATTATTACAGGAGCTGCGAATGGGATTGGCTATGCTGCTGCTGAACGATTTATAGAAGAAGGTGCATTCGTTGTCATTGCAGATTTTAATGAAGAGGCTGGTGTTTCAGCGGCACAGCAATTAGGGGATCAGGCATTATTTGTGCAAGTAAATGTTGCGGAAAAAGAGTCTGTTAAGAAACTGGTGTCAACCGTTATAGAGCACGCAGGCAGAGTTGATATATTAGTAAATAATGCAGGCATTACTCGTGATGCGATGCTATCTAAAATGACAGAGGAGCAGTTTCAACAAGTACTCGATGTGAATTTGACAGGTGTTTTTCACTGTACACAAGAGGTGATTCCACATATGGTGGCAGCCGGTGAAGGCAAAATTATTAATACATCTTCCGTTAGTGGTGTATATGGAAATGTTGGCCAAACCAATTATGCTGCAACAAAGGCTGCTATCGTCGGCATGACCAAAACATGGGCGAAGGAATTAGGGCGTAAGGGCATCAACGTTAATGCAGTGGCACCTGGCTTTACAGAAACAGACATGGTGAAAAAAATGCCAGAAAATGTGCTGGCACAAATGCGCTCTATCGTGCCACTGCAAAGATTAGGCACACCTAGAGATATTGCCAACGCTTATTTATTTTTAGCATCTGATGAGGCTTCCTATGTCCACGGTCACACGCTTCATGTGGATGGAGCAATTATGATGTGATAAGGGGGCTTTCAAGATGTTTGTAGAGCAAGCCTGGATTTTAAAACGAGCATCGTTAACACCTAAGCGTATAGCATTGGTGAATTTAGAAACACAGGAACAGTGGACTTATCAGCAATTAACAAAGGAAATTACAAAATGGAGTTGTTTTTTTGAGCGTCAAAATTTACAGGCAGGGAGTCGTGTAGCTGTATTTTCGAAAAATCACATCCAGCTTTTAGCGATCGTATTTGCCTGCGGATTACGAGGTCTTATCTACGTACCATTAAATTGGCGTATGAGTACGAAGGAATTAAATGATATTTTAACGGATGCTACGCCTTCCTTACTGCTTTACGATGAAGAAATGAATTGCCCTTTATTTTTAGAAAACATGCATCCCCTTCGTTTAGCTAATGAAGTAGGTGCGCTCAACATTAAAGAAGTAGACCTTAATGATCCTTGGTTTATGATTTATACAGGGGGCACAACTGGCAAGGCAAAGGGGGTTGTCCTATCCTTTAATTCTATTAATTGGAATGCGATCAATACAATTATTAGCTGGGGCTTAAATGATACTGATTGTACGTTAAATTATATGCCGTTGTTTCATACAGGAGGTTTGAATGCCCTATGTATTCCACTGCTAATGGCTGGCGGTACGGTTGTTATTGGTGATAAGTTCGACGCAGAAACCGCACTTAAAGCAACTAATCAGTATAAGGCGACGATTTCGCTTTTTGTGCCAACGATGTACCAAGCGATGATTGCGACGGATTACTTTAAGGAGAGTAATTTTCCTTCCGTGAAAGTATTTTTATCAGGAGGGGCACCATGTCCGTATCCGATTTATGATGAATTTTATAAAAAAGGGCTATTTTTTAAAGAGGGCTACGGCTTAACGGAAGCAGGTCCAAATAATTTTTATATTTCTCGAGAGGATGCTTATTTGAAAAAGGGTGCTGTGGGGAAGAGCATGCAATTCAATGAAGCTAAAATTATCAATAGTGCGGGAGAAAGCTGTGCGCCAAATGAAGTGGGAGAGCTATTGGTCAGAGGAAAGCATATGTTTTGCTTTTACTGGAATAATCAGCAGGAAACGGAAAAAATCATGCATGATGGTTGGTTAATAACCGGTGATTTAGCCATGATGGATGAGGATGGCGATTTTTATATTGTCGGGCGCAGTAAGGAGATGATTATTTCTGGTGGTGAGAATGTTTATCCTCAAGAAGTAGAACAATGTATTTTGCGCCATCAGCAAGTGCAAGAGGTTGCAGTGATTGGAGTGGCTGATGAGTATTGGGGAGAAATTGTGACGGCAATTATTGCTTGCAAGGATCAGGGAGATTCGATAATAGAGGATATTAAAGAAATCTGTGGTAAGCATCTAGGTCGCTACAAAATTCCAAAAAAGATTATTTTCATCGACGAATTGCCAAAAACAAGTGTCGGGAAAATTGATAAAAAAGCATTACAAATGTATGCAAAAGCTGCGAATTAACAAAAAACGCTTGGAGATCCAGGCGTTTTTTCTTTTTTTTCTATAAATGTTTCCTTAATTCTCTATTCGAAGAAGTCTCATAAAGATGGAGATAAACGGATATAAGATGCTATTCAACTGGGCCAGATAGTTGAGAATCTCCTGTCTAATTATGATAAAATATTGCGAGTGAAATCAGATTTTTAACGATTTTCAGTATCAAAGAATATACGAAGAAAGGGTAGTGCTACTATGGAAAACGTATCAAATGTAGAAAAATTGGAATCAATAAAATCTTTACAATCGACAATTAGAAAACTCGAAACCGCCTTGTCCCAAATGACTCAGAAAGGTGCAAATACTACCTTGGTAAAGAAACGACTTAAAGCTGTTTGCATTGGCTTAGCAATGTTAGAATACGTTTGGAATCAAAGCCCCCATCATTATACCCAGGAAGATTTAGTAGAAGCTCGCCATGTTCTTACTGGTTTATTACCATCAATGGAGAACATATATATGAAGTCAAAGATTGGTAGCCCCCAAAGAACGCTTTTAGAAAGAAGAATGAAAGCGTTGAAACTAGCTGTTCAAGCGATTGATGAACGCTATTTATCTAACTAAATAGCGTATCGGGAGCTTTCATAAGAAATCATATTACTTCTTTTGAAGAACATATACTGTTACTTCTTTAGCGCTACGCTTTCGCAAATAAGCCATTTGTTGCCCCGACGCCTCCTAGAGGAACGGGAATCAACCCTACGTTGTGAATTTATTGTCTTCCCGTTGCTCACTAATAACCTTTACTATTTTTAATATAAATGAGCTGTTAATGAGCAGTGGCTATGAAAATATAATATCAAAGGGAACAGAAATATTTCCATCTTTAATAAGTTCATACAATAATTGACAACTCAATAACAGTTAAGTAAACTGAACTTAACTAAGGGTGAATTGGGGCTGATAAATCTGTGGATGATTATTTAAGAATAATAGACCAAATCAATCAAAAGTTTGAGCAGTTCAAGTTGTTAGTTTTACAAGAAACCAAAGAGGTTGAGGAATTAGAGAACTTTTACTTAACCCCTCAACAAGAAATTATAATGTTTTATATTATTCGCAATGAACCCGTAATCGCGAATGATATTGCAAATCATTTTGGTATTTCAAAAAGTGCGGTTAGCCAAGTAATTTCAAAGCTAGAAGAAATGAAAATGATCTATCGTCAAGAGAATTCAATAAACCGTAGAGAGACCTTTATTTATCTCCGGGATAGAGGTCAAGAGTTTCATCAGCTTCTAAATAAAATTGATGCCATTCTTGTGGAAAAATATTATTCGAAAGTTAGCTTAACTGAGTTAAAAAATGTCCTTGATACATTAAATAAGATTGTCGGAACTAATGAAAACAAAGGGAGTTAAGAAAATGGAGAAAAATTTGAAACAACTAACCAATCGTATACATAATTTACCGCATGATCCTGAAACAGATCGACCATCATTGTCTGCCGTTTGTGGGGATGACGAAACGTTAATTATAGATGCAGGAAATTCTGATAAACATGCTAAGTTATTTCTTGGTGAACTAAATCAAATTCAAATTGCTAATTATCATTCTGTAGTATTAACACATTGGCATTGGGATCATTGCTTTGGAACAAATCAGATGAATCTCTTAACCATAGCACATGAAAACACAAAAATGCATCTTGAAAAAATGATGGAGTATGATTGGTCAGATGAAGCTTTAGATAATCGTGTCGAAAAAGACCTAGAGAATCAGTTTTGCTCCGACATGATAAAAAAAGAATTTGGAGAAAACAGAAATATCACCATCACTTTACCTAATACTACTTTTAAAGATAAATATGAGATTGATTTAGGTGGTATTCGGTGTGTAGTCAAACATGTAGGTGGGGATCATTCTGATGACTCATCACTTATTTTTGTAGAGGAAGAAAAGGTACTTTTCTTAGGGGACTGCTTGTATCCCAGTGTTTACACACAACAACCGCAATATAAAATTGAAAATGTTAGACATCTATTAGAAAACATCGAAATGTTTGATGCCGAAATTTATGTACTTTCGCATGAACCCCCATTATCTAAAGACGATTTTATGGGGTATATTATGTTGTTGAAGTTAATTTGTGATTTAACAGAAAAACATCAAAGAAACCACTCGAATTTGGTTAATGAACTATCTACTCAATTAAATCGAGATTTAAGTCAGTTAGAAGAAGAAATAGTATTTTGTTTTATTAATGGATTATCAGTAGATTAAAATAAAGTTACAAGTGGTATGTAATTCCATTATAGAACCGAAAAAACGCTTGGATATCCAGGCGTTTTTCATCTTTATAAATGAAATGCTTCCTTAATATTCAAAGCAACTTCTTCTGCACTTTGGTTTGTGTTGTTGATCTTGAGATAGTTTGGATAATTTATTTCGCCTTCTAAGGAATTTAATCTGTATTTTTCCATCGAGCTTTTCAAGTCTTTTTCAGACCATTCAATATCTCTTTTTGAAGGTTTATGCTCAAGTCGATTACCGCTTTTATTTCGTTCCAATCTTTCTGCTACATCAGCTTCAAGCTCTACAAAGTAGACAGTTCCGCCTCTAGACTCAAAAAGCTTAGCGAGATTGTCCACATAGTCCCAATCCTCCTGCATATCAAAAGCCCATACATAAGTGAAAATTAACCCATATAAATTACTTTTTGATACCTCTTCAAATATTTGCTGACGAAACAAATTTACTAATCTTTTTCCTTCAGTCGTACTATAACTAAAAAAATGACTAACTAAATCTATCGTCATATGGTTATGAAAAAGTTTCAAATCTGTTATTTTAGCTAATTCTTGTCCAACAGTCATTTTCCCCACTGCTTGCGGACCAAATAATAAAACAAGTTTCATAATCTCTCCCCTTTTTAATAATATATTAACATAATTTTAAAACTTTCCCGAAAAATGAAGAATTCTTCAGTTCACCAGCGAGAGTTGGTGGTGACATTCTGTTAAAACATATGTTATGGGGATATGTTGATTGGAGTGGAGACTGGGCGACTCCTTGGGCATTAGCGATAGAGGAACGAAGGCTAATAGCATCACGTCGTGTGATAACGCCTTCGTGACCAACATCGTGTAGGCCCGAGACCCTGGAGCGAGCATGTAGAGGAACGAAGGCTAAAAGCATCACGTCGTGTGATAACGCCTTTGTGACCAACATCCATTTGGCCAAAGCGGCTCATCGGACGCCCCCAGGAAGCTTTGTTCTGTGCGAAAGCGAAGCGTCAGCAACAAATGTTTTATCTGTGCGAAAGCGAAGCGTCAGCAACAAAGCGCCCAGTCGGAACGGAAATCAACCCTACGTTGTGAATTTATTGTCTTTCCCATAGCCACTGCTCAAAAACAGTCCATATCGATTAAAAATAGTAATTTATTGATAAAGTGTTGAAACTATAGTCGGAATCGTGTTTAATAAAATTGATTTATATTTTATACATAATATTCCTGAAAAATATGAAAAAGGAGAGACGGATTTTTTGCGCGCTTTTAAAATTAGTACAAAATTCAATTTACTTTTAGTGGGAGTCATCATATTTTTAAGCATGATGATTGGAATTGTTTCTTATATGCAAGTGAAACAAATTATGCGTAACAATTTCGAGCAGAGTATAACACATATTTCGAAGGTTAGTTATATGTTACTAGAGGAACGATTTAAGGGAGATTGGGCTATAAAAGACGGGGAACTATACAAAGGGAATACGAAAATAGTTGACCAGGAGACCTTTGTTGATGAAGTAGGAGAAAGCATCGAAGGTGGTGTAACTATTTTCCAAGGTACGAAAGGGCTTATTACCAATTTACAGCTAAATGGGGAACGTTTAGTTGGTAAAGAGGCAGATCCAAATGTCGTTGAAAATGTGATGAATAAAGGGGAAACTTTCATAGGTGAAGCCGATGTAGTAGGAACAAAATACTTAACACTCTATGCACCAATTAAAGATGCAAATGGAGACATTATTGGGATGTGGTTTGTCGGTGAACCTATAGATGAGATGAATGCTATTATTTTTGCATTTATTGGCAAGTTACTCATCGTATTATTCATAGGAGCTATTATTGCTGTATCAGGTAGTTTTCTTTTCACAAGAGCATTTGTCAAACCACTTCGTGAAATGAATGATCAACTACGAGACATTGCGGATGGCGAGGGAGATTTAACAAAACAGCTACAAATTAATTCAAAGGATGAAGCGGGTGAACTTGCGCAATCCTTTAATAAAATGCTGACAACCTTAAAAGTATTAATGCAACAAATAGCACAATCTTCTCAACAGGTTGATTTATCGTCTGATGGTTTAACCTCTAAATCGCAGCAAACGGCGGATATGACGAGACAGCTAACATCAACCTTACAAGATTTAGCGGATGGTTCAAGAACAACGCTACATAGCACAGGTGACAGTTTAACTGCTATGCAGGAAATGGCGATTGGCATCCAACAAGTTGCTGAAACCGCTTCAACCGTTTCAGATGCCGCTGATTTAATGAGTGATGAAGCAGCTCAAGGAAATGATTCTTTGAATCGTGTCATGACACAAATGACAATCATTCATGAATCATCTGACAATGTAGAGGCGCAGGTCCGTATATTAGGGGATCAGTCACAGCAAATAGGCAATATCGTTGATGTGATTACAAGTATCGCCGATCAAACGAATTTACTTGCATTAAACGCTGCTATAGAAGCGGCTCGTGCTGGTGAACAAGGAAAAGGCTTTGCTGTCGTTGCAAATGAGGTGCGTAAATTAGCAGAACAATCAAAGGAATCTGCAGATCAAATAGCATCACTTATTTATTCCATTCAACATAATACGGCGAATGTTATTACGGCCATTTCGAGTAACTCGAAGGAAACAGCAGCAGGTAGGAATATTGTTGATGAGACAAAGCAGGTCTTCCACAAGATCATGCAGTCGATTAAGGGAGTTAGTACACAGTTACATGAGGTCTCTACTGTAACAGAGCAAATGTCCGCGGGAGTTGAAGAAGTAACTGCCTCAACAGAAGCAATGGCACGCATTGCAAGCAAGGCAACTGAAAATACGGAGCATGTTACGTTAACAGCGAAGGAGCAATTAGCTTTCATAGATAATATGGCTTCTTCGGCCAAAGAGATGGCACAACAAGCACACGAGCTTCAAGGCTTGTTGAAGAAATTCCAATATTAAAAATGTCTAAAAAACGCTTGGATATCCAGGCGTTTTTTAGATTTAAGATGCGTAGTAGGATAAGGAGGGATATTTATTTGCTAACTGTCATTTGTTTTTTTCACAAAGGTTCCCATAAAACGAACATACCAGTAAAATAGAGTAGGTTAGGGGGATTTTATTTTGAAAGATCAACGCTTTAAAATTGCGCATCGAGAGGCGCTTATCGGCATCGGGCTTGTTATCGTCAACTTTGCCATTTGGTTTGGCTTTGCTTACGGACTAGGCTCTGGTGATCCGACAAACTATACGTATGTATTCGGTTTCCCAGCATGGTTTTTCTATAGCTGTATTGCAGGGACAGGTTTTATGATTATTTTAATCTGGGTCGTCTTGAAACTCTTTTTCAAAGAGGTACCATTTGACGATGAGGAGGTGGATCAATAATGCACTGGCAAGTTATTTTTCCACTGTTATTATTTTTAGTCATCATCTTTGGTATTGGTATCTGGTCAAATAAGCATATACGCTCTTCCAATTCATTTTTACAGGAATACTTCCTCGGTGGTCGTGAAATGGGAGGCTTTATCCTTGCTATGACCATGATTGCTACGTACGGAAGTGCAAGTAGCTTTATTGGTGGTCCAGGTGTTGCTTACACGAAGGGGCTTGGCTGGGTATTGTTGGCGATGGCGCAGCTTCCTGCAGGTTACTTTGTATTAATGATTTTAGGGAAGAAATTTGCTATTATCGCAAGACGTTATCAAGCTATCACATTAATTGATTTTTTACGAGAACGCTATAAAAGCCATGTCATTGTTATCCTATCAGCCATTAGTATTATCGTCTTTTTATTTTCTGCGATGATGGCACAATGGGTAGGTGGTGCTCGTCTAATCGAATCATTAACGGGCTTAAACTACACAACTGCACTCTTTATTTTTGCCATTTCCGTATTAGTTTATGTTATCATTGGGGGCTTCCGCGCTGTTGCATTAACAGATACAGTACAAGGCTCGATTATGGTCATCGGAACGATCATTTTATTAATTGGGACAATCATCGCGGGTGGGGGAATCGATAATATTATGGCCTCACTTGTTGCGGAAAACCCAAATCTTGTGTCTCCTTTTGGAGCTGAAGGTGAATTAACGCCATTATACGTTTCTACTTTTTGGATTTTAATAGGGGTTGGCGTTGTAGGCCTCCCGCAAATTGCAGTTCGTGCCATGAGCTATAAAGATTCAAAAAGTATGCATTTAGCCATTATCATTGGCACTATTGCCATAGGGACAATTATGTTTGGGATGCACTTAATTGGTGTTTTTGCGCGACCAGTTTTACCGGGTATAGAAATTGGTGATAAAGTTATGCCACTGCTGACATTGGAGGTTTTACCGCCGTTTTTAGCGGGCATTGTCTTAGCAGCACCGATGGCAGCTACAATGTCTACCGTCAACGCGCTACTGATGCTTGTAAGCTCCACTGTAGTAAAAGATATTTACTTAAATTATATAAAGCCAACAGCAAACGACTCTGAAATTAAGCGTGCAAGCTTTATTGTCACAACAGTTATCGGTTTAGCCGTCGTCCTTTTTGCACTGAATCCACCAGATTTATTAGTATGGCTGAATTTATTTGCTTTCGGTGGACTTGAGGCTGTCTTTATTTGGTCCGTTGTATTAGGACTATACTGGAAAAAGGCCAATAAATATGGTGCTATTGCGTCGATGATTTCAGGTATGACCTTATATATTATTATTGATCGTTTTTACCCATCCGTCTTTGGTATGCATACCGTAACAATTCCAATTGTCGCATCTTTATTCATATTTGTTTTAGTTAGCTTATTAACTAGTCATAAATTTAAAGATGAAAAATTATTTATCTAACTAAGAAAACGTCGTAGAGATAGAATATCTACGGCGTTTTATATTGGAGATGGATAGAACCTTCGAAATGATGGATAGAACGTCCAAAGTCGTGGATAGAACCTCTGAAATGACGGATAGACCCTGGAGCGACGGAAAGAATCTCCGAAGTGACGGAAAGAGCCACTGAAGCGACGGATGAAACTTCTCAAGTGACGGAAAGAACCATTGAAGCGACGGATAGAACCTCCAAAGTCGTGGATAGAACCTTCGAAATGATGGATAGAACGTCCAAAGTCGTGGATAGAACCTCTGAAATGACGGATAGACCCTGGAGCGACGGAAAGAATCTCCGAAGTGACGGAAAGAATCACTGAAGCGACGGATGAAACTTCTCAAGTGACGGAAAGAACCATTGAAGCGACGGATAGAACCTGGAGCGACGGAAAGAATCTCCGAAGTGACGGAAAGAACCACTGAAGCGACGGATGAAACCTCTCAAGTGACGGAAAGAACCATTGAAGCGACGGATAGAACCTCCAAAGTCGTGGATAGAACCTTCGAAATGAAGGGTAGAACGCCCCGAAAGTTTGTCGACAAGCAAAAACGCCGTAGATAATATATCTACAGCGTTTTTTTAATGAACTATTATGTAATCATAAGCATTTTTAGTTAGCAATGTAATCGTTACGATAATAAACAGCACACGTACAAAGCCGCTCCCTTTTTTTATCGCTACGCGCGAGCCTACCATTGCGCCACCAATTTGAGCTACCCCCATCAATAATCCATAAGCATAATGAATGTGCCCTAAGTAGGCGAACATCAAAAGACCCGCAACATTACTTGCTAAATTTAAAAACTTCGCATTTCCCGCCGCTTTTAAAAAATCAAACCCGATGAGTAAAAAGCTAAAAATTAAAAAAGAGCCAGTTCCAGGACCGAGAAACCCATCATAAAATCCAATGCTAAATAACAACAGCATAAATAACAGTAAATGAGTACGTGATAAATGTTTAACTGCAGATACAGAGCCCCAATCTTTTTTAAAGATTGTATAGATTGCAACAGCAGCAAGCATGATGAGCATGAGTGGTTTTAATAATTCAGGATTGATTAAATGAACTGTCCATGCCCCAAGTAGCGATCCGACAAAAGCGAGTGGAAAGTATTTAAGAACGGGACGGATTTCTAGTTGTCCAGAACGATAAAAGGAAATAGTTGATGTTAAAGCGCCCATTGTACCGGCAAGTTTATTGGTCGCCACGGCTGCAGCCGGATTTAAACCAGCAAACATGAGGGCAGGCAAGGCAATTAAGCCACCTCCTCCAACAACTGCGTCTACAAATGCGGCTAGAAATCCGAAAGATATTAATAAGATTACTAAATTTAAATCTAATTCAAATGCCATGTTTGCACCTCTATATTTAGTTACTACTGAAATAGTAACTAAATTTCAAGTGGCTGTAAAGACTTTTTCGTCAGTAAATGATCTACAAAATTTAGCTTCTTGTAAACTGATTGAGGGTATTATTATTTTAAAAACGATACTATTAAATTAAGTCTAGACTGTATTTGTAACTAAGTTGAATTAAAGAGATTTCCATCACTTGAAGTAAAGGGAAAAGAGGATAGGGATAGAGTTAAAAAGGCATATATTGCGAAGTAGCCTTTGAATAAAAGGAAGAATAAAAAATATGGAGTGAAATTAGATTTCGCTCCATACTTTATATAAAAATAATAGTGTTGGTACTGCCATAAAGAGTGATAGTTTTGGCTAATTAAAAAATACTTGCAACTTTAACAGCCTTTTCAAGTCCTGTTGCAATAATTTCTTCCGCTTTATCAGGGAATTGATTGTGACCTTCAATCACTATTTTCTCTAGATATTTTACACCGAAAAAGTTCATCATGCTTGCTACATATTTAACAGCCATTTCTAACTCGGCTTTTGGTCCTTCAGAATAGACACCGCCACTTGCGTTTAATAATGCAATTTTCTTATCTCCAATTAGACCTACTGGACCGTCTGGTGTATATTTAAATGTTTTGCCCGCGCGGTTTAAATAATCAATATAAGTGTGTAATACAGCTGGAATTGTTAAGTTCCATAATGGGAAACCAAACACAACTTTATCAGCTGCAAGGAATTGATCTAAATATTTATCAGCAACAGCAACAGCTTTTGCTTCTTCTACTGTTAAATCTAATCCTCTATTAGCCTTGAATGTACCGTTAATCATATCTACTCCTACATATGGCAATTCTTCATTGTATAAATCAAGTTCTACCATTGTATCATTTGGATGTGATTCTTTATAGCTTGCTAAAAATGTTTCATATAATTTCACACTCACCGCTTGGTCTGCGGGACGATTGTTCGCCTTTACAAATAAAACTGTTGTCATTTTCTTTTCCTCCTGGTGCTAACTCTTATGTTGTTTTAAATAGGGAACCATATATCTTTACAATTTCTTTGTGAAACTATACTCCATGTCTCCACCTAGAGCTTCAGCAGTATCACCAGTTTCTCTGAAGTCATGTGTATGAATTTTCTCAAACGGACCAAAATTTACTTGCTTATAAAATTCAAAACAAGGGAATCCGTCATGTTCACCGTGAATATCGACAGTACCATCTTTTTTGACATGTACAGTTAATAGATAATCAACGGGAGGTGCATATACATTTAATGGGTTGCTGGCACTAGCACTCATTTGAAATTTGACGTCATCTGATCCCCATATAATATCAGTGCACAAAATACCGTCAGTACTAGCTTTTCCAGTTTTTTTAATAGCGGATCCATCGGGAGTTATAATTCTTTCCGTTGTTATGCCTGTATTTGCATATGTGAATATGTCTTTTTTATAAAAATCTACAACCGCTTCTTGTTCAATTCTGGAACGCATAGCGTTTACAGCATATGGTGTAAATTCACGTGAGTCACCTTCAAATTGAACCACGTTTCCTGTTTGAGTATCCTTCTTAGGTTCAGTCCAAGACATTGGAATAAATACACTTGCTCTAACTTTAACGATAGTATTCATGGAAACCTCCATAATTTATTTGATTAATTTACTAAATTTGTTTGGGTGTATCCTATTTCTATTGTAATCGAATTATAGTCAACTTGATTGACTACATTGTATATAGTACAATGTGTTTCAAATAAAGTCAACCTAATTGACTTTATTTGAGGAGGGTTTAAGTATGAATCATGAAGGATTTAATGAGTTGGATCTTACATCACTTTTATCATTATCCTTTAGCACATCAATTAATGAACTGCATGACAGATTGAGTGTATTGGGATTTGAGGATATTAGACCTGTACATGGCTTTATGTTTAAAAGCATCATTCCCAATGGAGCTACAGGTATAGAAATAGCCGAATATTTAGGCATTACAAAGCAAGCTGTGAGCAAAATGGTGGATTATCTTGAGCAACGTGATTATGTAATGCGCAAAGCTCATCCCACTGATAAGAGAGGGAAAATTATTGTTTTGACCGAACGAGGTTGGTTAGTAGTTAATGCAAAAAAGAAGATACTAGATGAGATTGAGCAACAGTGGATTAAAAAAATAGGTGTGGAACGACTACAAATGCTCAAAGAAGATTTAAGTAAATTAGTTTATGAAATAAATGAAGGTGAATTACCAACGAAAATAAGACCTGTCTGGTAATTATTATAGAGCTTATTACAGGAACTATTTGTACACCCAAAAATAAGCGTTTTTTTCAAAATCTGGACGCAATTGCGCCAAAGCGAAATTGATATAGGTTGATTGGTGTGGAGACTGGGTGACTTCTTAGGGATCAGCGATAGAGGAACGAAGGCTAAGAGCATCACATCCCGTGATAATGCTTTCTTGACCTACATTGTGTAGGCCCAAGTGGCTCATCGGACGCCCCTATGAAAACGCCCAGTGGGAATGGAAATCAACCACACGTTATGGTGAGGAGCCCGAAATATAGTTATGGAGGAATTGGATGGATGCATTAATCGCCCAATTAAAAGAACTGGGATTTACAGAATATGAAGCAAAGGCCTATACAGCACTCGTACAAAATAGTCATGTAAGTGCCTATCAAGTGAGCAAAAACTCAGGTATTCCACGGGCTAGAATATATGACATACTTGGTGTACTTGTTGAAAAAGGGCTAGTACTGAAAGAAGAAACGACAGATCAAACGACTTACTCTTCCATTCCTGTCGCTGTGTTTTTACAGCAAATTCAGCAACGTTGGCAATCGAGTTTTACGTCGATTAGTGCTCAATTAGAAAAATTAGAAACGAAAGAGCAAGAAGTGGAACATAAGGTTGTCATGCTAAAAGGGAAACAGGCAATCGTCAATTACTGTCAATCATTAATCAAAAAAGCGAAAAAAAAGGTTATTTTATCGATGTGGGAAGATATGTACGATTCGTTACGGGAAGACATTCATCAGGTGGCAAAGCATATTCCTGTTCATGGGATTACCTTGTATGTGGAGGATAATGAAGCTTCCATTGACCAACACCGTATTACTCAATATACGAGGAAAGCTTCCACGACCCATTGGTTTATCTTATCTGTAGATGGTCAGGAAATGATTTATGGCCATTCACCGTCCAATCAAGAAACGGCTTTTATTACAAATGATCCTGTTCATATTTATTTATTAGAGGATTATATATGGCATGACGTCCTTGTCAATCGTTTGTTAAAGCGTGATGATAAGGGGCTTGAGGAATGGATTACAAAAGAACGTAAAGCCTTTTTCTTAGAGTAAATAAATTGTATTTAAAAAAGAATCTGTAAGACATCTGAGATATTTGTTTAGATGGTGCGCAGATTCTTTTATTTTTATGTAAAATATGGCTAATCACCAAAAGTTGTGGATGACATTTGTAGCTTTGAAATAAAGTTTGATCAAAAAAATCCCACAAAACAGCATTTTACAATAAATATAAAGAATCCAGTTTGAAAAAAGATTGATCATTTCGTAATGGTGTCGCACCAACAATCGCGCCCGATTGCTTAACAAGCACTTTACATTCTCATCTTGGAAATTAATTTCCATATTAGAAGACTTCAAAAAAATACTACAAAAAGGGTAGCGCCAGAAAAATACAGACTTACAACGTTTAGAAATATACACGATTTTATACACACTAAACGGTAAGCCCTAAACGTGTAAATATTGATGTATCCAGTGTTTGCGCTTCTTGTATAAAAAGCAGTATAAATAATGTTCATAGGAACAGCCACGAAATGTTGATTTAACAACATTCGTGACTTTTTGATGTATTTCCAAACTTCCATTTGGGAACGTTTATTAGGTTTATTTTGTATGTGCTTGTTACACTAAAGCTCCACGTTAATTAAAGAAGGGCGAAGTTATTAAAATTAGTTTTTTTCTGAGGTCATCCTTATAAGAAAAAAAGAAATCGCTAAAGAAATGAATCCCATAATAAAGACTTTTATCCAAGATATTTCTATATTGAAGGGCGACATTTCCTCCATATTAAAAGTGTATAAGGACCACCATTCATCCCCTGAGGAAAGAAAAATAGAAACAAACAACAAAATCCCAAATATCATAACAGCATTTACAAGACAAAGGATTATATCTCTCAAATTTATTCCCCCCAATTCTGACAGTTTACTTTGAATTCATTTTATCATTGCTCTTCAACTAAATTGCGCGTTAGTTGAAGTATAACCGTCTCAAAGCGTCCTTAGGGAACATAACAATCATTAGCAGCCAAAATAACCCCCTCATTCAATTGAATGGGGGGGTATTCCCTAACTTTCATTTGGTAACGTTGTTAACGTTTACTAGTGTATAAAAATTATTAATCTTGAGATAGGTGTTACCAATCGAGTTAACCAAAAGGACTTTTTAACATATGTCTTCGTTGAAGAAGTATCAGTTTAATGAAATGATTTAACTACTTTTTAACATTTATTACTTTGTATCCAACAAATATGATTAAAAACCAAACTGGTGCGACATATAGGGCAACACGCATTTCTGGAATAAACGCCATTAACACAATAACCATTAATAAGAATGCAATGGCAATATACGTAGAAAGTGGATAAAGCGGAATTTTGAATTTCAGTTCGGCTACTTCCTCTTTCGTTTTTGACTTTCTAAATTTCAATTGTGCTAATAAAATAATCATCCAGCTTGTAATGACTGCAACAGTCGCAACAGCAGAAATATAGATGAACACTTTTTCAGGTACTACATAATTTAAGACAACCGCAATTAATAACACCGCTGAAGAAAATAATATCCCTCTACGCGGACTACCGTTTTTACTTACTGTTTTAAAATATTTTGGAGCGTTTTTTTGTACAGATAAGTTGTGTAGCATACGTCCTGAACCGTATAAACCACTATTAAACGCAGACATTGCTGCTGTAATTACAACAAAGTTAATAATGTGAGCCGCAGCAGGGATGCCGACGTAATCGAAAATTTGAACGAACGGGCTACCTTCTGAACCAACTTCGTTCCAAGGATAAATAACCATCATAACGCCTAATGCACCAATGTAGAAAATTAATATACGCCAAACGATGTTGTTAATAGCTGAAGGAATTGACTTGCTAGGATTTTTTGCTTCTCCTGCAGAAATACCAACTAATTCAACTCCACCGAATGAGAACATAACTAATACTAGTGACATTAAAATACCATGGAAACCGTTTGGCATGAAGCCACCGTGTGCCCATAAATTATCGAAGCCAATTGCTTCACCGTGGTTGCCAACACCGAAGAAAATAATGGCTAATCCTAGAACGATCATACCGATAATCGCAACAACTTTAATCATCGCAAACCAGAATTCGAATTCTCCGTAAGCTTTTACATTTGCTAAGTTTACAAGCGTCATAATAACAAGTACTACAAGGGCAGTTACCCATTGTGGAATATCAGGGAACCAGTAGTTAATGTATACACCGACTACTGTTAATTCTGCCATGCCAACGACAATCCACATGAACCAATACGTCCAACCAGATAAGAACCCAGCAAAGCGTCCTAAATATTTATTCGCGTATGTACTGAACGAGCCTGATACAGGTTCCTCCACTGCCATTTCGCCTAATGCACGCATAATTGTGAAAATAACTAATCCGCCAATTAAATAAGCTAGTAAAATAGATGGCCCAGCCATTTGAATCGTTGAACTAGAACCATAAAATAAACCGACCCCAATGGATCCGCCAAGTGCAATTAATTGCATGTGACGAGTACTTAATCCGCGCTTTAGCTGTGAATCTTGATGATTGTCTTTCATAATGTCTTACTCCTAATACGTTTAGATTTTCAAATACTTTGCTCAAAAAAGGAATAAAAAAACGCCCTTTTGGATTAACCAAAAGGACGATTCAACTCGTGTTACCACCTTTAATTTATAAGCAATTCACATTACTTACCTCAAGAAGTACGGTCATTTGACGATACTCTCGCACATGATTACGGGTGCTTACCGGCGTAGCCTACTTAGAATGATCTTTTCGGTACACAGCTCCAAGATGAATTCTCAATCGTTTTACATGCACCTCTCATCAACCGGTAACTTTCTGTTCGTAAAAATAATTGATACTATTTCTTTTCATAGCCTTTGTTCTATACAAATATTTTTGAATTGTTTTTTATTTTACAGAAAAAAATTATTTTGTCAATAAAAATTTCTTCATAACCCGCTTAAATTACATATGACATTTTACAATATAAATACAACTCACCACTTAAATATAAAAGCTAAAGGAAATATTTCAACAAATGTTAGTAAAGTTCTTTTAAAAATCTTATTCCACAATCTGGTCCGATTGTGGAATAAGAAAAGATTCTGCATATCAACACAGGATCTTTAATCAATCTTTTTTATAAAACTACAACATTTATAAAGACGTATGTTTTGTATATAAGTCGGAACCTCAACCACACGTTATGGTAATGAGCCTAAAATATAATAAATAAAAATAATTATGGCTGTTGCATGAAAGCGGGGATAAATAGTGAAGAAAATTATCATTTTATTCATGTTGACCTTAACTATCTTAGGAGCATGTAATACTTCCGCATTAAGTATTAGTGAAATTGCTGTTGTTCCAGATGAAGTGCAAAAGAAAATAATTTCCGATAATAAGCTCCAATTAATCAGTGATGGAAAAGACTTTTTACATTGTTGTTTATTCGAAAGGGATTGCACATGCTGATTTGGAGATACAGTGTGATATATTAAAAATAAAATTCGAAGAAATGAATCTATCCAACGATGTTGCTGAACAATATGTTTATAAAATTACAAAAGACCCTGAGCAGGAAATTATCGAGGTGTATATAAACGGCAAGTCCACACATTTTGATCATGTAATAACAGGTTTATAGGAAGAATAAGCCTAACGAAAAAAACCGAAACCCCCTTAAAGGAGATTTCGGTCTTTTTGCTAAAGATTAATAAAATACTTTATCAACATTGTATTTAGCACGGAATGAATTAATCGCGTATGTTTCGTAAATTTCACGTTCCATTGGATCTTCCACTTCATACACTTCAATTTTGAAAATTTCATTACGATGATTTTTCATCGGTGACACGTTGTCCTCAAAATGCTTTTTAATACGTTGACGAATTTTACGTGCTTTACCTACAAATAATAGCTCGTTCTCTTCGTTGTAGAATAAGAAAATGCCACCATTTTCACGTGTGATTTTATGGAAATCAATAAAACCATGGTATGGTGTGATTGGTACATCACCTGGCTTTAAATCTTGTTCGCGTTGGCGAATCACTAAATCTGGTTTTGGAAATTCAATTTTAATCAAACTTTTCACGTTCCTCTCTATTACTAAAGATATATGGTAACATAATTACGGCTTGTTTACCATAATATTTCATAGCGTCAACATGATTTGCATCAGGATTAGTGTTCATCAATTTAGAGAAGAACATGCATGTTAATTACAAAATATTCTATGTATTATTGATATTCTTAATTGTTCATGTTACAATTCTTTTTAATTAAATAATCTTATCAAGAGAAGCTGAGGGATTTGGCCCGATGACGCTTCAGCAACCTCTAACAAATGTTAGAAAGGTGCTAATTCCACCAAAGGATTTGTCCTTTGAGAGATAAGAGTGAACGTGGTTAAAATCCCTCTCATTCTATCTCAAATGGAATGAGGGGGATTTTTTTAATTTAGATCGACTTATAAAATTCTTTATATGTAGAGAAATACAAGAGAGGGGAATGCAAGATGCCAATTAATATTCCAAAAAATTTACCAGCTGGAGAACATTTACGTGAGGAAAAAATCTTCGTCATGGAAGAGGATAGAGCGAAAACTCAACAAATACGTCCGTTAAATATATTAATTTTAAATTTGATGCCAGAAAAAGAAAAAACGGAGCTACAATTACTGCGCTTACTCGGTAATACACCTCTACAAGTTAATATAACATTTTTAAACACAGCCACACATGAATCGAAAAATGTGAGCAAATCACATTTACAGCTATTTTACACGACCTTTCATCAAATTCGCCATCGTCGCTATGATGGCATGATTATTACGGGTGCGCCAGTTGAAAAAATGTCTTTTGAGGACGTGAACTATTGGCAGGAAATTGCAGAAATTATGGATTGGTCCAAGGAAAACGTGACATCGGTCCTTCATATATGTTGGGGCGCACAAGCAGCGTTATACCATCATTACGGTATTGGCAAAATTGAGCTCCCTGCTAAATGCTCAGGTGTTTATTCTCATGTCATTACGGATTTAACCGTGGATTTAGTTCGAGGCTTTAGCGATTTATTTACGGCCCCACATTCACGATATACTTCTGTTTCTATTGACGAAGTACGCAACCATCCTGATTTACGATTACTATCTTACTCAGGAGATGCTGGTGTCTTTATTGTGCAATCGAAGGATAATAAAAACATTATGATTACAGGACATCTTGAATATGATGCGACTACATTAGCAGATGAATATAGTCGTGATGTCGCAAAAGGTTTGGATATTGAGGTTCCAGTGAATTACTTCCCAAGTGATGATCCATTAAATGAACCGATTAATACGTGGCGTGCCCACACTCATTTATTATTTTCAAACTGGTTGAACTACTATGTTTACCAAGAAACACCATATGAATGGGATTTCGTTGATGAACTTGAATATCATATTTAGTTCATGTGTTCTGTAAACACTTAAATAAAATGATGACCTTGATCATATCAGGGTCATCATTTTTTAAATCCAAATATGTTGTTAGTTTTCTGACGGGTTTTCATTGGCAGATTCATTTTGACCTTTTGTAGTATTTCCGCAATTGCTATTAGTTTCATTCTGTATAGCATTTTGACTGTTGCTATTACTAGCATTATTAGAGGCATTTTGATTGTTATTATTACTTGCATTCGTAGTAGAATTTTGGCTGTTGTTATTACTAGCATTATTAGAGGCATTTTGATTGTTATTATTACTTGCATTCGTAGTAGAATTTTGGCTGTTGTTATTACTAGCATTATTAGAAGCATTTTGGTTGTTGTTATTGCTTGCATTATTAGAAGGATTTTGGCTGTTGTTATTACTTGCGTTATTAGAAGCATTATCGCAATTGCAATTACTTCCATTCTGTACAGCATTTTGGCTGTTGCTATTGCTAGCATTATTAGAAGCATTTTGGCTGTTGCTATTGCTAGCATTATTAGAAGCATTTTGGCTGTTGCTATTACTAGCATTATTAGAAGCATTTTGGCTGTTACTATTGCTAGCATTATTAGAAGCATTTTGGCTGTTGTTATTACTTGCGTTATTAGAAGCATTTTGGCTGTTGTTATTACTTGCGTTATTAGAAGCATTTTGGCTGTTACTATTGCTTGCATTATTAGAAGCATTTTGGCTGTTGCTATTACTAGCATTAGTAGAAGCATTTTGGCTGTTACTATTGCTAGCATTATTAGAAGCATTTTGGCTGTTGTTATTACTTGCGTTATTAGAAGCATTACCGCAATTGCAATTACTTCCATTCTGTATAGCATTTTGGTTGTTGTTATTACTAGCATTATTAGAAGCATTTCCGTTATTACTACCACTTGCATTCTGTGGACAACAATTACAGTTTGTAGCATTTTCATTCCCTTGATTACCATTAATCTTACGAATTTTTGCGGCGATAAGTAGAACAATCGGTAACAAAACTGTTACAACACCAGCAAACAAAGGAAAAATTTCTTTATTATAAATATTTGAATGAACGATATTAGGATGAATAATTTGCGAAAAGCCAATAATTGTCATCCCGATTGGCACAATGAGCGGACGATGATCTTTGATATTACATATTTGTGCTATGCCGATAACGGAGGCATAAAAATACATAAACGTTTTAATAAAAATGGATATGATCCACATGGCTGCCATAATAACTTCAATGCGCTGCAAAAAATTCCCGATTGAAATTCTTTGGGCTAATGCATAGCTAGGAAATGTCCGATTAGAGGTGAGTGCTGGACCTAGGACAAGGATACATAGTGTGACGATGGTAATTAAAACAATGCCTCCAATAATTGTGCCGATATAAAATCCTTTTTGTGCTGATTTATGAACGTTGACAGCGGAAGGGAAGAGTATTAATAGCACGGCAAGAGGGAATGAAAAAATACTCATAAATCGTATAATACTTATTAATAATGATTTTTTTGATGTTTCCAATACTGGCTGTACATTTTCAAAATTGATTAATGGTGATATGAAAACTACAAAAAAAATAAAAATAAAGATAAACACCGGAAAAAGTATTTCTGCTGAACGTGCAAAGACTTCGATTCCTTGGAATGCAGCATAAATGATGATAATGCCAAACAGCAATGAAAAAGCTATTGAAGGCGACTCTGGCATCACTTCCGTAGACATAAAAGTCCCAATAAAATATAATAATTCACCTGCAGAAAAAAAAGTAAGAAGGATAAAACCCATTGCGGTCAGTTTTCCGAAAAAACGACCCAGTATTTTTTCATTCGCTTCTATAAATGTAAGTGTGGGGGTCTGATTTCCTAAAGAAACGAGTAGCTTCACTAAGAGTAAACTTAAACCGACACCGATAATAGTTGCGATCCATGCATCTTGCTTTGCTGCACTTGTTACACTTGAAGGGATAATTAAAATGGCTGTACCAATTGAAAAAAGAAGAGTAATGATTGTAAATTGTCTTGAACTAATGATTTCTTTTTCCATCATGAATTACCCCTTCTTTTTTTAGTTACTTCTTTTATTTTGACAGTGAGACAATGAAATCTTTAATTGGAGTAAAGATAAAGGTAATCAAGTCTATTGGGCTTGGAATTTTGAGATTTAAAGCAATGCTTATATTTATTGCAGTACCGATCAATAAAAAAATCGAAAAAATAACAATTGTTTTCGTTTCGTTATTTTTTTTAAGTTTTGGAATAAAAGCAAAGGCAATAACAATTGAAATAATGAGTATGAAAATTGTTATTGTCATAGCTTATTCCTTCTTTTTCTTATTCAATAAGGAATTTTGCATTGTTCCTAGTCCTTTTGTTTTGACATTTACTTCAACGTTAACCGGTAGCTCTTGGAATATGGTTGGCCAGTCATCTTTGTTTTTTTTCCATTTTTTTGGATCTGTCCGGTGTAGTTCCTCACCAAACCCAAAAATATCAGCTCGATAAGTTTGCTGAACTGTACTGATTGTTTTTTCGATTTGTTGTTGGATCACTTCTTCTGTTTTTTTATTTACGTAATCAATCCACTTAGGGGAGGTTAGGTTAATAGTACATTCAACTTCTCCGACATTTTGCTCAACATCTATACGAACATCAATTTTTGGCGTACCATTTTCAAACTTACCCTTTATTTTTGTCTTTGATTTCGTAATTTCTGCTGCTAATGTACCTCCCTTAGGACAAGCAATAATTTCAATCGTACTTTTTATTTTGTCACTTAAAAAACTTACGCTTTTACTTTCTTCTTCTGTTAAAAGCCCAATGTATTTATCTTCTTTGAATACTGCTAATCCGGCATACTTTAATACCACTGGCGTTTTTACTTTATCAACATTGGTTGCACCCATTCCTAATGTCGCATCTCCTTTTATTTCAATGGCAGAAAGGATTGGACTTGTTTCAGGACTACTTAAAGTACTTACTAATTCATCAATATTAATGGAAATCGTTGAACCCCAAGCTTTTTCAGATGTATTAAGTGAATTGATCAATTTATTGGCAGGCACTTTTTCAATAGGTGTTAATATATTTAAGACTTCTTTTGCAGTTGCCTCGTGAGCGATAATAACATTGAAATCATTTCTGAATTCATGATCTCTAGAGATTAAATCTAATGCCTCACTAATTCCTTCTTTCGCTAATTCGTCCCCAAGAATAACTACTTGTGTATGGGCAAAATAAATCTTCCTAGTCGATAATGTTGTCATTTTTCGAATAGCCTCGAAGATCGTTTTGCCCTTTGCGTAATTGGTAATAACAGGTGATCGACCGCTAGAAGGGGCTTTTGATGAAATTTCACCAGGAACCACAATTTGAACAGTGACTTCAAATTCATCGTCTACTTTATCTATTCCTAGTGCAGAGACAATTGCTAATTCATTGAGTTCACGTTTACTCCAGCAACCACTTAAAAATAAAGTAACCATCAAAAGTAAGCATATCGTTTTAAATTTTGACATGGTCCATTCCTCGCTTGTACATTGTTAATTCCTTTTTTTAACACTAAAAAAATTATGCCCTCTAACATTGTTTTTTTGACTAATTAAACGTGGTCGAGTTAATAGGGCTCTACGAGGAAACAAGACTAAGGCATCTTTTTGATCCTTTAAGATTAATGGCCCAAATGGACTTAAATAAGGAACACCAAAAGTTCGTATGCTGCATAAGTGAATAATGATCATCATCATCCCAAACATCACGCCGAATAAGCCTAACACCGCTGCTAATATCATTAATGGGAAACGTAAAAGACGAATGGTATTCGATAAGCCATAAGCGGGGAACAAGAAACTACAAATCGCTGTTAATGCTACAATAATGACCATTACAGCCGAGACAATCCCTGCTTCTACAGCGGCTTGACCGATGACTAAAGTTCCTACAATAGACACCGCTGGACCAATAGTCCTTGGCATTCGAAGACCCGCTTCTCGTAATATCTCAAAGGCAAGCTCCATCATAAGTGCTTCGACAACTGCAGGGAAGGGGACTCCTTCTCGTTGAGATGCGATACTGATGAGCATCGGTGTTGGTAGCATTTCTTGATGGAAAGTTGTGATGGCCACATAGAGTGAAGGTGCTACTAATGCAAGGCTAATACCAAAAAATCTTAATATGCGTACTAAAGAACTAATGATCCAATGCTGATAGTAATCTTCAGCAGAGTGTAAAAAGGACGTAAAAAGAGCAGGTACAATTAACACAAAGGGTGTACCGTCCACTAAAATAGCAATTTTACCATCTAATAGTTCTCCCGCAATGACATCAGGTCGTTCAGAATTATAGACAGTTGGGAATATAGTGAATTTAGAATCTTGAATAAAATCTTCGATATAGCCACCTTCCAAGATTCCGTCAATATTAATACGATCTAATCGCGCAAGAACCTCTGCTACTATTTTGTCATTGGCAATGCCGTTTAAATACATAACCGCAACATCTGTTTTAGTGACCTCACCAATAACACGAGACTTTATCCAAAGATTTGGACTTTTAATTTTTCGACGGATTAGGGCGGTGTTGGTACGTAATGTTTCTGTAAAGGACTCGCGCGGACCTCTAATAACCGATTCTGTTGATGGATCAGTAATAGCTCTATCTTTTGCGCTTTTTGTACTTGTCACGATGCCTGCCGAAACACCATCTAATAGGATGACTGTATCTCCATTCAAAATAGAATTGTAAAGTGTTGAGAAATTCGAAACTTCATTGACATCGCCGACTGTTAAACAAGTTTCTTTTACATATTGTTTTATATTCTCTACGTCGGGGTTAGGAGCTTCTTCAACTTCTTGCATCAGCTTATCAATCACAGAATCAGAAATGGTTGTTTTATCGCATAACCCGTCAATACTGATCATCACCATCGCATGTTTTTCAGCTTTACCAATTGTAATTTCACTTGTTTTTGTATTTTTTTCAGCTTTACCAATCGTAATTTCTCGTATGATAATATCATTACTATTCCCAAGTGTATGTTTAATCACCTTCATATTTTGAGAAAGGGAGCTATACAGTAGGTCATTGTTTGAATTTGATTGGGAGGTATTCGAAGCTTTAGAAATTGACATTTTTCTCCTCCTCAAGTTTGCATTTCATTACCTCTAGAATGTACAACTTTCAGAAGAGATAAACCAAGGTTGGAATTGAATTCAAATAAATCATTGGAAAAAAGAAAAGCAGTATTTCCCTCGTATAAACGAAGGAAACACTGCTTTACTTGCGATACTCATACTTTAATTCATCTATTGTAGTATCCACATCTACATGTAAATTGTGATCATTGAAAAACCATAAATCTTTTTCATCGATGTAGTAGGTAACATCGTCAAGAATTGTCTTTACACCAATTTCGATTGGTTCTTCACGAGTCATTCCAAGTGAAAAGCCTTCGTGAAAGGGACTGGAACCACCATATCTTGCATAAAAACGAATAGTATCTCCGGATTCTACTTCCATCTCTCGTTTAAACCATTGTAGGGCTTCATCTGTTAGTGCAATATTCAATAGAATGCTCCTCTCTTCGTTACAGCCATTTCACCTTAGGCTCTGTCCCATTTTTAATGCGGACAATATTTGCTCGGTGACGATAAATGATAAAGCTACATAAACATGCTACTAAAAAACCTAACGCAATATCACCTGTAACAAAATAATATACGATTGAATAAATTAGTGCTACTAAAGCGGCAATCATGGAAGTTAAGCTGACAATTTTCGTTAGTTTTAATGTAACGAAAAAAGTAATAAATAGTAAAACAAATAGAGGCCATGAATAGCCTAAGAGAACTCCTGCTGATGTTGCCACAGCTTTCCCTCCGCGGAAACTCGCAAAGACAGGGAACATATGACCAACAACCGCTATAAGTCCAAGAATTAATGCGTGAATGGATACTTCAGAAAAAACAGGAAGAGATACGAGTAATACTGCAGCTGTTCCTTTTAAAACATCCATAATTGTGACAACTATTCCTGCTTTTTTTCCTAAAATACGGAATGTATTCGTCGCCCCTAAATTCCCACTACCATGTTCACGAATATCTGTTTTATAAAAAATTTTGCCTATCCATAATCCCGAAGGTATAGAGCCGATTAGATAAGCACATAAAATAATAAGTCCATTTAGCATAGCTGGACTCCTTTCATTTATAACTTGGTACTAATAATATGTAACAAGTATTTTACACTTTTTCTCTTTAATCTACAATGCAATGAAGGAGATTTCCTAGTGTATCTTGAATTCAATACAAAAGATAAATATATTTTAAAGATTTCTATCGGTTTATCGAACATAAGTTAGGCTTTTTGACATGAGTATTTCCATCAGCCCGAGCGTCTTACTTAAAATATAGGTAAAATGGCAATTTTGTCATTCACCCGTTCCTTTGGTAGAATAGAAGTCTATCTTTAATTTCGCGGAATGGAAGAAGTACATTTTTATTAACATGCCTGAATATTTTACAGTGGGTATTGAAAAGCTTCTGTATGAAGATATTAAAACCATAATGCGGTTGACAGTTAGCAATTAATCATCAGTATTTCTGCAACTATAACTTATTGCCTTGCGTCAAGGAAATAGGACAGCTGAAGCAATAATGGCAAATGATTCTATAAAAAAGTAAAAGTTGTGAAGGATTTTTAAAATTTTTTTGGACCTGCCACTAGCTATTGACAGGAAATGCTATTATTATTAGGAAGAGAACATAAATAGAACATGCGTTTGTTTTTTTGGAGGGGAAATATTTGGCGAATAAACAGTCACCAAGCGTCTATAATGATGACGCCATTCAAGTATTAGAAGGATTAGAAGCGGTACGAAAGCGACCTGGCATGTATATCGGTTCTACAGATGGCCGTGGACTTCATCACCTTGTATATGAAATCGTAGATAATGCGGTGGATGAAGCACTGGCTGGCTTTGGTTCTCATATCATCGTCACTATTCATAAAGACCAAAGTATTAGCGTTCGAGACTTCGGCCGTGGAATGCCCACTGGGATGCATAAGATGGGGAAACCAACTCCTGAAATTATCTTTACCGTCCTACACGCTGGTGGTAAATTCGGGCAAGGCGGCTATAAAACGAGCGGTGGCTTACATGGTGTAGGTTCTTCAGTTGTTAATGCTTTATCTTCCTTTTTAGAAGTGACGATTCACCGCGACGGTAAAAAGTATCGACAACGTTTTGAAAACGGTGGACATCCTGTGACGACACTTGAAGAAATCGGACAAACAAAACAGACAGGAACACACGTCCATTTTCTACCGGATGACACGATTTTCTCTGTGACAAAATATAATTATGATACGCTTGCAGAACGTTTACGCGAGTCAGCATTTTTATTAAAAGGCTTAAAAATTGAGTTAATCGATGAACGCGAGGAAGGCAAAGGTGATGTTTTCTTTTATGAGAACGGCATTGAAGCTTTCGTTGCGTATTTGAATGAGGAGAAAGATGTACTTCACCCTGTAAAGTATGTGGAAGGGATTCAAGATGAAATTGAAGTAGAGTTCGCCTTCCAGTACAATGACGGCTATTCAGAAACAATTCTTTCATTCGTTAACAATGTTCGTACGCGAGATGGCGGGACACATGAAACGGGTGCCAAAGCAGCGTTAACGCGTGTTTTTAATGAATATGCACGGAAAATTGGTCTGTTAAAAGATAAAGATAAAAATCTTGAAGGGACAGACATTCGAGAGGGCTTAGCAGCGATTGTTTCTGTTCGCATTCCAGAGCACTTACTACAATTCGAGGGCCAAACGAAGGGTAAGCTTGGGACGAGTGAGGCCCGTTCGGCGGTAGATAGTGTTGTCTCAGAGCAAATTTTATATGTACTTGAAGAAAACGCTGAATTGTCTGCATCTCTTGTGCGAAAAGCTATTCGTGCACAGCAAGTACGTGAAGCGGCTCGTAAAGCGCGTGAAGATGCACGAAATGGCAAGAAAAGCAAAAAAGGCAGTACGATTCTTTCTGGAAAACTAACACCTGCACAATCTCGAAATGCTGCAAAAAACGAGCTGTATTTAGTCGAAGGTGATTCTGCAGGAGGTTCTGCTAAACAAGGGCGAGATCGTACGTTCCAAGCGATTTTACCATTGCGTGGTAAAGTTATTAATACGGAAAAGGCGAAGCTTCAGGACATTATGAAAAATGAAGAGATTTCAACGATCATTCATGCCATTGGTGCAGGCGTTGGAACAGATTTCTCTGTTGAGGACTCATCTTATGATAAAGTCGTGATTATGACCGATGCGGATACTGATGGAGCGCATATTCAAGTGCTGCTACTAACGTTCTTCTATCGTTATATGCGACCATTAATTGAAGCAGGAAAGGTATTTATCGCATTACCGCCGCTTTATAAAGTGTCAAAAGGTACTGGTAAAAAAGAAGTGATTGAATATGCTTGGACCGAAAGTGATTTACAAACAGCCATTAAAAAAGTTGGAAAGGGTTACATATTACAGCGTTATAAAGGTCTTGGAGAGATGAATGCTGACCAGCTATGGGATACGACGATGAACCCGGAAACGCGGACGTTAATTCGCGTAACAATTGAAGATGGTGCACGTGCTGAAAGACGTGTCACAACATTAATGGGCGACAAAGTTGAACCACGCCGAAAATGGATCGAAGCCAATGTCAACTTCGGTATGGAGGATGATTCTAATATTTTAGACAATGAATTCATCCAACAAGAGGAGGGCCAAGCATGAGTAGTACGGAAAAGTTTCAAGATTTACCTTTAGAAGAAGTAATGGGTGACCGCTTTGGTCGCTATAGTAAATATATTATTCAAGACCGCGCGTTGCCTGATGCACGTGACGGTCTTAAGCCTGTACAACGTCGTATTTTATATGCGATGTTTACAGAGGGCAATACGAACGATAAACCATTCCGTAAATCAGCCAAAACAGTCGGTAATGTTATTGGTAACTACCATCCACACGGTGATAGCTCCGTATATGAAGCGATGGTACGTATGAGTCAGGATTGGAAGGCACGTCATATGCTCATTGAAATGCATGGTAATAATGGTTCTGTTGATGGTGACCCACCTGCAGCGATGCGTTATACAGAGGCAAGACTTTCTGCCATTGCAGCCGAGATGCTACGTGATATTGGCAAGAACACCGTTGAATTTGTGCCGAACTTTGATGATCAAGATATGGAGCCAACTGTTTTACCAGCGCGTTTCCCTAATTTACTAGTTAACGGCTCGACAGGTATTTCTGCCGGCTATGCAACAGATATCCCGCCTCACGCGTTAGATGAAGTGCTAGACGGCGTTCTAATGCGCTTAGATAACCCGAATGCCACGGTTGATGAATTAATGACCGTCATCAAAGGACCTGATTTCCCAACAGGTGGTATCATCCAAGGTGTCGATGGCATTAAGAAAGCGTATGAGACAGGACGCGGCAAAATCATTGTGCGTGCTCAAGCAGCTGTTGAACCAATCAAGGGTGGCAAAGAGCAAATCGTTATTACAGAATTGCCGTATGATGTCAATAAAGCAAATCTTGTAAAGAAAATTGATGAACAGCGTGTGGATAAACGACTTGAAGGAATTGCGGAAATTCGTGATGAATCAGATCGTACAGGCTTACGCGTTGTGATTGAGCTGAAAAAAGATGTACCTGGACAAGGTATTTTAAATTACTTATTCAAAACAACTGACTTACAAGTAGCTTATAATTTTAATATGATTGCTATCCATAATCGTCGTCCGACAATGATGACATTGCCATTGTTATTGGACGCGTATATTACCCACCAAAAGGAAGTCGTGACGAACCGCTCCATTTATGATTTGCAAAAAGCTAAAGATCGCTCACATATTGTTGATGGCTTAATTAAGGCGCTGTCCATTTTAGATGAAGTCATTGCAACGATTCGTTCTTCCAACGATAAACGAGATGCGAAAACGAACTTGCAGGTGAAGTTTGATTTTACAGAAGTGCAATCAGAGGCAATTGTGAGCTTACAATTATACCGTTTAACGAATACGGATATTACAGAGCTTCGCCATGAACAGGATGAGTTAAATATACTCATCGCCAAGCTTGAAGGCATTCTGAATAGTGAAGCGAAGCTTGTGCGTGTCATTAAACAAGAATTGCTCGATATTAAAAAACGTTTTACAGAGCCACGTCGTTCGAAAATTGAACGAGAAATTGAAGAAATCAAAATTACATTAGATGTTCTTGTACCAAGTGAGGAAGTCGTTGTTACAGTCACAAAGGATGGCTATATTAAACGTACATCTACACGCTCACACGCTGCCTCGAATGGCCAGGATTTTGCGATGAAAGATTCCGATTATTTATTATATGAAGAAAACTTAAATACGCAGCATCACTTACTGCTGTTTACAAATCGAGGCAATTACATTTATCAGCCTGTTCATGAGCTACCAGATATTCGTTGGAAGGATCTTGGTCAGCATATTTCAAGTATTGTGCCGACCGGAGAAGACGAATCTATTCTTGCTGTATATGGTTTTGAGACATTCGAACAGGCCAATACGTATATTTTAACAGCTACGAAAGATGGACAAATTAAACGTTCACCTCTGGCAGATTATGCTGTAACTCGTTATTCGAAGCCGATTAAAACGATGAATGTCAAAGCAGGAGATGAAATGATTTTTGCGGATTTCCTCACAGATGAAGCGCAATTATTATTAACGACAGATACAGCTTATGCGATTCGCTTCCCAATTGAGGAGCTACCAGTAACAGGCGTCAAAACAGGCGGTGTTAAAGGAATTACGCTAAAAGAGGGAGAAGCTTTAATCGGGGTCAATATCTTGCAGCCAAATAACACTGAATATGTTGTCATTGTGACGCAACGAGGTGCTGTGAAGAAAATGAATGTAGCTGAAGTAGAGATGACAAGTCGTGCGAAACGCGGCTTAAAAGTGTTAACAGAATTAAAAGCGAATCCTCACCGTATCGTCTCTGTAGTTAAGACTACCAATGAGGAACAGCTAATCATCGAAACAGAAAAAGGTGTGCAAGAGATTCTCGATGTTCAAGCACTTACTCGAGCAGATCGCCATTCAAACGGCTCCTTTAAAGTAGATATTGCTACAGACGGTGCCATTTCACATGTCTTAACAGTTAAAAAAGAAGAGAAATAATACCAATTGATTTCATTTGAGATAACATCACCATACTTGGTGGTGTTTTTTCATGGAGGAAAAAATATTTAGAAAATTGCGCAAATGTAACGCTTTTTATATTATAATTCTATAACTACCAAAAAAAGGGGGGGCGTTCATATGAAAGACTGTTTTATTTGCAATAAACACGTTGGAAATATTGAAACTTCTGGAGTTATGATTTATGAAGACGAATATGTATATGTAGGACACATTGATCGAAATGGTAAACCTAACTATTTAGGTCATATTATGATTGACCTAAAAAGACACGTACCGACGCTTGCTGAAATGACAGTAGAAGAAGCAAAAGCATTTGGTGTCATAATGGCTAGAGTCAGTAAAGCTCTAAAGGAAGCCGGAAACGCAGAGCATATCTACTCACTTGTTTCAGGAAATTCTGTTCCGCATCTTCATATGCACCTAGTTGCTCGTTATCCTAATACACCAAAAGAACATTGGGGACCGATGGAAGTTTACGATTGGGAAGATGCACCTATGGGTGACAACAATGATGTTATTGAACTTTGTCATCGTATTAAAACATATTTAGAGAACAATCAATATGAATGATCACTTCAAAGATTTTAGTTGGGTTGGAAGTCAAGAAAACTTTGTAGATCAAGTAAACATTCAGCATATAGAACATATAATTGTGGGTCGATATGGCGGCAATTCGAATGCAGGACAATATAAGAACGAAGATGGATGCCTTGTATGGTTTAACGAAAGAGAAGATTGGGATTTCGTTATTGTTTTAGATGCACATAACACAGCAGAGAGTGCCGAAAGAGTAGTAGCATTGTTCGAAAATGAAAAATCTCATATAAGGCATTTATTGTCTATGCCGACAACTCAAAAAACTTTTAAGATGCTAGAAGAAAAGGTATTATGTATGTTTCAATCTAAGGAATTCTTATCTACTTGTCGAAATGTTAAAGGAGAAACCGCTTGTTTAATTGTTGTTAGAAAAGATAAATATATTTGGTGGTTTTCTGTTGGGGATTGTGTTCTTTATTTATTTCATCCAGAACTATCTGCACTAGGTCAATACCAAATCAATCAAAGACAATTCTATGAATGGATAGGACAAGTTAATACTTTTGAACAAGAAGTACCTTGTTACAGTGTGGGAATAAAAGAATTGAGACAAGGGGAAAACCGCTTATTTCTGACCACAGATGGTCTAATTGAATGCCCTAATGAACCATATTCAAACCCAACAACAATTGATCATGCTTTCTTTCATTCTAAAGATGAAGAAAGCATTAAATCAATGTTGAAAAACATCCAAGAAAATAATGTCAGAGATAGTACTACCATAATTTCTTGGAAAGTAAACATTCTAAAGGAAGCTACTATACCAAGTAATCAACATGCAAACAAATACTGATTAGTATGGCTAATTAGTATTTGTTTTTTCCTGTGAATCGAACCCGTTAATAGTAAGTTGCACACACTTATGGAGAACAAAAGAGACCTTTCCAAAAATCAGAAAGGTCTCTTTTTTATACTTGTTCTCAATAAATCTACAAAGACAATTTGATGATGCTGTGCTAAATATTTTTGAGAAATCAAGGGAAGTGCCGTTAACACTTTTTTATCACATTCCTACAGAAATAACATATACGTTAGCATTATAAGACGCCAGATAAAAGAAAAAGATACTTTCCTCATTCCGTAGTTCAATATCATCTTCTAAATGCTGAATAAACTTTAACGTTATCATACTATAACAGTAAAATTTTCACTCTAGATTTATTTTAGAATAATCTAGGGATCGATCAGACCTTTGATATCTGGTCTCTTTACTTTATTTTTCTGGCTTAATATAAGGAACGATTGGTGCAGTGGCGCCTACTGAAGCACCACGGATAAAATCTTGATTCTCTAAGGCTTTAAAATTATTTGTTTTGCCAGTGAGCATGACCCCTAAAATTTTCACTTCCTCAAACCGTTTATCTTTATTTGAATTTAAAAACGCTTGGATGGTTTCGTCATTTTTATTCGCATCATATTCTTGAAGTGTATCAATAAAGTCATCGTAGGCCTCTTTCGGTGAATCGGCTGGATCAAAGCCATAAACCTCTAAACCAGCAGGTCCATTACTTTCATCCGTAATTCGGGAAGTCATATATAACCATACGATGTTTAAATTGCTAGGAATTTTCCCTTGTATTTCTTGTAATGTATAAGGTTTGTTGAAAGAAACGGCAACTTCTGCAACGTGATTCTCCAGTTGCGAAATTTCGCCTAGTTCGTTTGGTACATCGTCAAAGTATTTTTGAATGGATGGATGATAAAATGTCGCTGATTTAGTTTTTGTCTGTTTATCGTACTCATAGTACTCTGTATCAGACCAATAAAACCCTGGTACTAACTCGTTCGTATCAATATTGAGGCGAAGCCAACCGTATGAACTTGTAAGCGTGCTCCATGGAACGACATAACCATTAATATTCTTCGAACGGTTTGTGATAATGTTTCCACCAAACATGGAAGAATTACTCGTTACTTGAGAGTCGATTTGAATATTAGGTTCAGCAATAGCATTATGTAAAAAAAGCTGTTCGTGCAGTCTGTTAGAACTTTTTGCTGCAAAGTAGTTACCTATTTTATAAAAAATAGGGCAGAGAAGTAGTACTACAATAATTGAAGTGATGATAATTTTTAATAATTGTTTTCGCTTAGCTTTTTTTAAAGCGTCATTTAACGAAGTTTCCATTAATATGTACCTCCTATTTTTGAGTGAATGCATTTACGTGCGCGATATAATTTTTGCTTGACGCTATCTACTTGAATATCTAACAAATTAGCAATTTCTTCATATGAAAAATCATAGTAATACTTTAAAAAGAATATTTCTTTATATTCTTTTTTTATGTCTTTTAATAAATAGAAAATCTCATCCTTATTTAGCAATTTTTCAAAGTGATCATCGATGTGTTGGAGCTTTGAATATATTTCCTCAGTGATGTAAATGTTCTTATGCTCCTTTTTCCTTTTCAAGTCAATATATTGATTAAGTGCTACTCTGAAAAACCATGGACGCAGATTACTCTCAGTTAGGTCATCCAATAGTGTGTAAACTTTGTAAAAGGTGTTTTGAATGATATCCTCTGCATCTTCTTTATTAGCTCCTTTCATTCGTAATAGTTTGAACACTTCCTCTCCTAAATGGATTAGATAGGAGGTCAGTTCATTTTCTTTTCTCATTGTTGGTCCTCCTTACACTTATACAACGAATGAGTAATCACAAATGTATACACTTACATATAAAGTTATTATAGAATAAAGGCTGTGTTTCACAGTGCCTTCTGAAATGACATTACATTAAATATGAAATAGAGCCTTGTCTTTTAAAGATAGATATGGTTATAATAATCTCGAAAAGTTCATATGGAAAGAATGTAGGGGGGCTGGTAGTTGCCAGCTGAGATTGTGTCCGATAGACGCTGACCCTTTGAACCTGATTTGGCTCGTACCAGCGGAGGGAACATCTATTCAAAAAAAGAAAATTTTTGATACTGATTGTAAAACGTCTGGGGGAATCCTAGGCGTTTTTTTATGTTTTTGTTATATGCGATAACCTTGGGTGCATACTGACTGTGGATACGCTTTCTTCTGGTTAAAACATTCGTTCATGAACACTTTCAAATTACTTCCTAGGAGGATTCAGCATGAAAAAATGGTTATTGATCCTAATGGCTGCGCTTTTAACACTTGTCGGCTGTAGCGAAAAAGAGGAGACAAAGGATACTAAGGGTAAAAACGATGCGAATGCATTAAAAAAGGTATCGGTCGTGCTAGATTGGACACCGAACACAAATCACACAGGGTTATATGTAGCGGAGAAACTTGGTTACTTTAGGGAACAGGGCTTAGATGTTGAGATTTTATTACCTGGCGAAACGGGTGCTGATCAGCTAGTGGCGTCTGGTAAGGCACAGTTTGGTGTAAGCTATCAGGAAGGAATTACACAGGCACGTGTGCAGGGTGTACCTTTAGTATCAATTGCAGCGATTATTCAACATAATACTTCTGGCTTTGCGTCAATAGCATCTAAAGGGATTAAGTCACCTAAAGATTTTGAAGGGAAAACATATGGTGGTTGGGGTGCACCGGTTGAACAGGCTGTCCTACAATCACTTATGCAAACAGAAAATGCGGATATTAATAAGCTAGATATTGTTAATGCAGGCGATTTAGATTTCTTCACAATGATGCAAAAGGATATTGATTTTGCGTGGATTTATTATGCATGGACAGGCATTGAAGCAGAACTTCGTGGTGAAAAGCTGAACATGCTTTATTTAACAGATTATAGCGATCAGCTTGATTATTATACGCCTGTACTTGCTACAAATGAAAAAATGATTAAGGATGATCCAGATACGGTAAAAGCATTTGTCGCTGCTACTACAAAGGGCTATGAATATGCGATAAGTCATCCAAGTGAGGCAGCTGATATTTTATTAGAAGCGGTACCTGACTTAGATAAAGAGCTTGTGCATAAAAGTCAGGAATGGCTAGCAGATAAATATCAAGACGATGCCGCTCAATGGGGTGAGCAAAAGCTGACTGTTTGGGAAAACTACGCTAAATGGATGGCTAGCAACAAGGTTTTAGAGGGCGAATTTAACGCAGAACAAGCATTTACAAACGACTTTTTACCGAAAAAGGAGACAAAATAGCATGGCAAATTCATTAGTAAGCGTACAAATTATCCCGAAAACTGAAAAATATGAAGATGTGATCCCTTATGTCGATGCGGCAATTGCTATTATTGACGCATCAGGAGTGAAATATGAAGTACACCCGCTCGAAACGACGATGGAGGGTGAGCTATCGTCGTTGCTACAAATCATTGAAAAAATGAATGTTAAAATGATTGAACTTGGTGCGATCAATGTTATTACACAAGTGAAAATTTTATATCAGCCATCAGGTATTAAAATGGAGACGTTAACGGAGAAATACCATTGATGAGGTCGGCAATAAAACAAGGAAGGACGATAATTTTTATCGCCTTCCTCTTATCTATATGGGAACTAATTGTCCGTTTTGCAGACATTCCTCATTGGCTATTGCCTGCACCGAGTGCCATTTTGAAAGAAGGTTTTCAATCGTATGATACGTTCTTGCCGCATGCATTAGCAACTGTTCAACTAGCACTTCTAGGTCTTGCCATTGGGATATTGTTCGGGCTAACGGTTGCTGTGATATTACATCGTTTTACGTTTATTCGGGAGCTATTTTACCCTATTCTCATAATGTCACAAAATGTCCCTGTGCTCGTCCTAGCACCGTTATTAATCATTTGGTTTGGATTTGGTTTATTGCCAAAGCTTATTATTATTTGCCTCGTGTGCTTTTTCCCCATTGTGATCTCGGCAATGGATGGCTTCCGTCAAACCTCGCCGGAGCTGAAGCATTATTTTGAGATGATCGGTGCAACGAAAGCACAAACCTTTTGGAAGCTAGAATGGCCGTACGCGTATCCAGCAATTTTTTCAGGCATTAAGATTGCAGCAACCTATAGCGTAATGGGAGCTGTTATTGCAGAATGGCTAGGGGCGAAAAAGGGGATTGGTGTCTATATGACATTAGCACAGTCTTCATTTCGAACAGACCGCGTATTTGTAGCGATTTTTGCCATTGTTTTTTTAAGTTTACTATTATTTAGTGTTATTCGATTAATAGAAAAGCTTGTCGTGAAGGGGAGAGGATTACATGCTCAGCATTCAAAACATTGATAAATCATTTGATTCTCTTCAAGTTATTCGTAATTTATCTTTTGAAGTGAAGGATGGGGAATTTGTTGCGATTATTGGTCCATCAGGAAGTGGAAAAAGTACACTCTTTCAATTAATTGGTGGTGTGTCTTCCATTGATAAGGGAGCTATCTTATTAAACGGGACAGATATCCAGCAAAAAAGAGGAACGATTGGCTATATGCCTCAGCAGCCATGCTTACTGCCGTGGCGTACGATAGTAGAAAATGTCACGATTGTTGAGGAGCTGCAGCAAAAACCGAATATTGAACGTGCTAAGGAATGGTTAGACAAAGTGGGACTTGCATCGTTTGAAAATGCGTATCCAAATGAGCTGTCTGGCGGTATGCAACAACGAGTATCATTTATTCGTGCCATCGTCAGTGATAAGCCCATATTATGCCTAGATGAGCCGTTCTCTGCACTTGATGAATTTACAAGGCTTGAAATGCAGGCGTGGCTTTTATCGATATGGGAGGAATACCGAAAATCAATTCTATTTGTGACGCATAGTATCGAGGAAGCGCTTTTTTTAGCCGATCGCATCATTGTCTTAACGAAAAGACCAGCTACGGTTAAAAAAGAAATACTCGTTCCTTTTGCTAGACCGCGAACAGAGGAAATTCGCCATTCCACAACGTTTACTGCTTTAAAGCAACAGTTATTTATGTATTTAAAAGAAGAAAAGGATGACGTAAATGTTGATTGATGCGCATATTCATTTAGAGCAGTATAAGGAAAGTACTATACCGGCTTTACTAGAGGAAGTTGACCATGTGATTGCCGTGAGTATGAACCTTCCATCGTGTGAAAAAACGTTGAAGTTGTCGAAAACCTATGCAAAGATCAAGGCTGCATTTGGTTTTCATCCTGAACAAGCGTTACCGAGTGCTGAGGAGGAAGAGGCATTATTTACTTGGATACGCCAGCATGCTCATGATATGGTAGCGATTGGTGAGGTCGGATTACCTTATTATTTGAAACAAGAGAAGGCTATTGATGATCGTCCGTATGTGGCATTGTTAGAACGTTTTATTATGCTGGCGAAGGACTTACATAAACCAGTTGTTTTACATGCCGTTTATGAGGATGCGGCTATTGCTTGTGATTTGTTGGAAAAGCATCATGTAACGAAAGCACATTTTCATTGGTTTAAAGGCGATGACAAAGTGATTGAACGGATGATTTCTAATGGGTACTTCATTTCTGTCACGCCTGATTGTACGTATGAAGCGGAGATTCAACAGCTTATCAAAAGATACCCAATCGAGCTGATGATGGTAGAAACAGATGGACCATGGCCGTTTGAAGGTCCTTTTAACAATAAACGGACGTCTCCTTGGATGATGGATCATTCTATTGAGGTTATTGCTTCAATAAAGGGGATCAAAACGCAGGAAGCGGCACACATCATAACAAATAATACGACAACATTTTATAATTTATAGCAAAAAACACAGCTGTTCTTTTAAAGAGTAGCTGTGTTTTTTAAAAGTAATAGAATCGCTGATAAAAGTGCCAGCATCGCTGATAAATCTCCAACATCGCTGATAAAAGTGCCAGAATCGCTGATAAACCCTCAATCATCGCTGATAAAAAATAGTAGAATCACGATAGCCTACATACGGTTACGAAGGTGTTTAAAGGAACGTCCACTATTAAGCGAAAGTTTAAAAAGGGATCTATTTATTAACTCAACAAATGATCAGATGCAAACAGTAATTTCATATTAAAATGCTAGAACTTTTTTCAGCTATTAATTTATTAGGGGTGACTTTATCATTATGATCAGCCACCTCAGGATGGCTCATTAAAATCAAAACCCAACCACTAATAATCCTCAGAGTGGTTGGGTTTTCTATGCTTTGTATAATCTTGGTCGATGCTTTCTTTTTTTGTTTTTGTTAGTCGTTCATGTGTGCTGAAAGGGGAGAACTGACGATTTTTTTCAACGTCCTTCCCTTTCGTGCGCTTTACATGCATGCGTTTCTTTTTTGCTTTTGATTGTGTCATGATCATTACCTCCAACTGGTTTTGTAAATATAGTACCTAATACGGAAGAAAAAGTAAAACCTCGTAAGTATGTAACTTACGAGGCGGTTGTCATATGATTAGTGAGATACATCCTGTACAGAAATACCTGTGTTTGCTTTAACTTCCACTTCACGATATTTTTTGGCATCTGATTCTTTAGAAAGTAATGTTCCAATGAAACCTCCAAGGAAACCAAGTGGTACAGAGATTAAAGCTGGGTTCGTTAACATAATTAACGGTTTACCTACGAAAATGGCTTTTCCTTCAACTGGATTCCAGATGTTTGGTGAAACTGCTACAAGTACTAATGCAGAGATTAAACCTGTTAACATTGCCGTTACAGCACCAGCTGTATTAAAGCGTTTCCAGTAAATTGTATAGATGATTACAGGAAGGTTAGCTGAACCTGCAATACAGAATGCAAGTGATACTAAGAACGCTACGTTTAATGTTTGTGCACCAAGCGCTAATAAGATAGAAATAATAGCGATTGTAATAGAACCAATACGTGCTGCAAGTACTTGCTCTTTTTCTGTAACTTTGCCTTTTTTAATGATTTGTCCATAAATATCATGTGACAGGGCAGATGCACCAGAAAGTACAAGACCAGCTACTACCGCTAAGATTGTCGCGAAAGCTACCGCACATACGAATGAGAATAGGATGTCGCCACCAAGTGCTTCTGCAAGAAGTGGGGCAGCCATGTTACCAGCAGCGTTCGCTTCAATAATCGCATCTTTACCAACGAATTTAGCTGCACCAAAACCTAGGAAGATAGTAAGTACGTAGAAGATACCAACAATCCAAGTAGCCCAAATAACTGAAGAACGAGCAGTTTTCGCATCTTTTACAGTGAAGAAACGCATTAAGATATGTGGAAGACCAGCTGTACCTAAAACTAAAGCGACTAACATTGAAATTGTATCAATACCATTTGTGTATTTAAGACCTGGATTCAGATAAGCTGCACCGCTATCAGTAGCAGTTCCCATTTCTTTGAACATTGTCGAAATGCTAAAACCAAACTCTTTTAATACTAAGAATGAAATAATGACAGTACCTAACATTAAAAGACAGGCTTTAATAATTTGTACCCAAGATGTTGCCGTCATACCGCCGAATAATACGTAAGTTGTCATCATCACACCTACGATTAAAACTGCGATCCAATAGTCGATTCCTAAAAGTAATTGAATAAGTGCTCCTGCACCAACTAGTTGTGCAATCATGTAGAATAAAACAATTGTAATAGTGCTTAAAGCTGCTGTACCACGAACTTTAGAGCTGTCGAAACGCGCAGTGATCATGTCAGCTAATGTGAATTTACCAAGGTTACGTAATGGCTCAGCAACGATGTATAATACCACTAAGTATGCTACTAAATAACCAATAGAGAAGAAGAATCCATCAAATCCAAATAATGCAACTGCTCCAGCAATCCCTAAGAAAGAAGCTGCTGATAAGTAGTCACCAGCAATGGCTAGTCCATTTTGCCAGCCTGTTAATCCACCACCTGCAGTGTAGAAATCACTTGCAGAAGAAGTGCGTTTAGATGCCCACCATGTAATAACTAATGTTAAACCAACAATGGCTACGAAGAAGAAGATCGCTGTAAAGCTCATTCCGTTAGTCATCGGCGGCCACCTCCGTTTTCATATTCTTCGATAATCGCCTTTGCCTCTTTATCAAATGTATTCGCTTTTGCTACATATAAGTGACATAAACTCCAAGTCATGATGAATAATCCTGCTGAATATACCCACACCCAAGTAATTTCCCCAAATGCCTTTTGGTGTAGGATCGTCGTGTACGAAGTAAGAATTGGAAGTAACATGTAAGCTGCTAAAAAGATTACAGTTATTGACCAAAGAAATGAATTCTTTTTTCGTACAAGTGATTTAAATGATTCTTGATGTGCAATTGCATCATAGTCAATCACGACGGCCTTGTTTGTTTGATTGTTCGCCATTAACATTCCCCATTTTGTGTTTATTTTTACTGCTTAAATACTAAAATATGCTAATTTAGTGAATTCACATCTTCATTTTATGAGAGAGTTCACAAAATTGCAATACATTTCAGAAAAATTATGAAAAAATAATTTTCAGAAAAAAAGTCTTGAAAGAGAAAATATACAACAAAGCCTAGAAATTAAAGGGTTATAGAAAATTCAGATAAATAAACAAGTTAGGTCAATTCTAGATTTTAAAGCAAAAAATAGGGTTGCATTTTGAAAAAAAGAATGATTTTTTCTTAAAAAATAAACACTATTTACTTTGTGAGAATTGTTTTTTCTTCGTTTTTTTAAAAGTGAATAGTATTGTTCAATAAGTTAATTGGTAAATTTTTCGTAATAAAAAAATAAAAAACTCGACCAAAAATCGAGTTTTTTAATATGATATTTTTATTAAATGGATAAGAAAAATGATAGATGTAATTGTAATAATATGGTTTTTAGTGAGAAACGTCAGAAACAGATACACCTGTATTTGCTTTAACGCGAATTTCTTTATAAATGCGATCTGCTTCTTCCTGTGGTACTTTGTTTGAAGATAGAACAGAGCCTAAGTAACCCGCGATAAAGCCAAGTGGAATCGTAATGACTGCCGGTACTGCTAAAGGCACAATCGGGTTACCGACAAAGATTGCTGCACCTTCAACAGGACTCCATACATTCGGTCCCATAGCACCTAAAACTAAGCATGATACTAAACCAGTTACCATTGCTGTAATAGCACCAGTTGAATTGAATTTCTTCCAATAAATTGTGTAAAGAATAACTGGTAAATTTGCAGAAGCGCCAATACAAAATGCAAAGGATACTAAAAACGATACATTCAAGTTTTGCGCAAATAACGCTAGGATGATCGAAACAATGGCAATAGAGATAGAGCCAGTACGTGCTGCTACAACCTGTTGCTTTTCCGTTAATTTACCACCTTTAATAATTTCACCATAAATATCATGAGAAATGGCAGAAGCACCTGTTAAAACTAAGCCTGAAACAACAGCTAGAATTGTTGCGAACGCTACTGCACCGATAAATGCCATTAGCACATCACCACCCAAGTAGTGGGCAAGAAGTGGGGCAGCCGTGTTACCTGCCTTACTTTCGGCAAGAATATTATCTAATCCTACAAAGTTTAATGCTCCAAAACCTAAAAAAATAGTTAATGAGAAGAAAATAGCTGTAATCCAAGTCGTCCATGAAATAGAAGAACGAGCCGTTTTGGCATCTTTCACTGTAAAGAAGCGCATTAAAATATGTGGTAAACCAGATGTTCCTAAAACAAGCGCCATCATCATCGAAACAGAGTCAATTGTACTTGTATATTTCATCCCTGGTACAAGGAATTCTTCACCATGTTCCATAGCAACCGTATCAAACATTTTCATAAGAGAGAAATCGAATTTAGCTAATACTAATACAGCTAATAAGCCTGTTCCGAATAATAGAAGACTAGCTTTAATAATTTGCACCCAAGAAGTAGCTGTCATCCCACCAAATAATACATAAGTAGTCATCATAACACCTACGATTAAAACCGCAATCCAGTACTCAATACCAAATAAAAGTTTAATAAGGGCACCTGCACCTACTAATTGCGCAATCATATAAAGAATAACGATGATAATTGTTCCTGTCGCAGCAACACCACGAATACGTTTTTCGTTGAATCGTGAAGTAAGCATATCAGCTAAAGTATAACGACCTAAGTTACGCATTGGCTCTGCAATTACATAAAGAAGCACTAAGTTAGCTACTACATAGCCTACAGAGAAGAAGAAACCATCAAAACCAGTTAAAGCAATCGCGCCAGACACCCCAAGAAATGCGGCAGCGGATAAATAGTCACCAGCGATCGCAAAGCCGTTTTGCCAACCTTTAAGGCCTCCGCCAGCAGTATAGAAATCAGCGGCAGAAGACGTACGCTTTGCTGCGATATATGTAACAACAAGTGTTAAACTAACGATTGCTAAAAAGAAACCAACGGATACTAAGTTCATTTATTTTCCACCTTTCGCATGATACTCTGCAAGCACCGCCGCCGCAGCTTTATCGAATGAAGAAGCTTTTTTCACATAGACTGTACAAAGAACAATTGTCATAATGAATAATCCTGCTGAATAAATCCAAACACCCGTAATATTTCCGAAGACTTTTTGTTGTAGTACAGGTTGAAAAGCAAGGATTGGTAGCAAAATATAAAGGATTAAAAACCCTGCTGTAATCGAGAAAAGGAAGGTATTCTTCTTTTTCACGAACTTGTTGAACGATTCCATAGCTTCAATTGCATGATAATCAACTGATTCTATATGTTTGTTCCCAGAAACATTAGCCATTATTATTCCCCCTAAAGTGTTATATTTCTGTTTTAAACGACAAATTTCTTTTTAAGTCGTCGTTATATTCACTTATTTTATGGGGTAGTTTCTTATAATGCAATACTAAATTTTGAGTTTTTATAATTTTTAATCTCTTTCGAAATGTGGAAATAACATAGAAATATTAAGGATTTAATAGAAATAATCCGTATAAAAGAGAACGGAATTATCCATAAGAATAATATTATTAAAATAGTTTAATGATAATAAATTCGAATGTAGGAGAAAAAATGAACATAAAAGAGAATTTTGTGGAAATTGTTATTGTGTCATTAAATAACGGAAGCTCATAAAACGCAAAAAAACTTTGTTATACAACAACGGATGTGGTGTCTCGGGAAATAATCGAAATAGTAAAAAAAGCTTCGAAAAAATTTTTAAAAAAACATGAATTCTTATGCCAAAATCATACAATGAACAAAGTTTTGACATAAAAAAATGAAAGGATATGGTCATAATCTTGTATTTGGTTACTATAATTTATACAATTAACAACGATGGTAAATTGAAGGGAAGTGAGCAAATTTATGAAAAAGAAAAGTGTCATGATTGTTTTGATACTAGCATTAAGTAGCGTGTTAACTGCTTGTGGTAGTTATAAATTTGAACCAGAAATGAATATAGAAGTACAAGACTTCTCGGTAACAAATCAAAAAAATGAACAGGTTAGTCTTGATACTTTTAAAGGTAAGCCATGGTTAGCTATGTTTATCTTTACTAATTGTACTACCATTTGTCCACCAATGACGTTTAACATGACAGAGGTACAAAAGGCACTTCAGGATGAAGGCATAGAAGACTATCAAATCGTAGCTTTTAGTGTGGATCCTGAAGTTGATAAACCAGATGTGTTAACAAATTACTTAAAATCATATTCAGTGCCTGATGCAAGTAAATGGCAGCTATTAACTGGCTATGATCAAAAGTTCATTGAACAGTTTGCAATGAAATCGTTTAATTCACACGTAAAAAATGATCCGAATTCTGACCAAGTTATACATATGGGAAGTTATTACTTAGTCAATGCTGATGGGATTGTTGTGAAGGATTATAGCGGTAACACAGAAGTACCAGTTGAGACGATTGTGGCAGATATGAAGGCGTTAACTAAGTAAAAAGTGATAACTCAGAGGTTTGAAGGGCCTCTGAGTTATTTTTTTGCTGTAATTGATAAAACAAAAATCGAACATTCTATTACTACCATAGGAGCAAATTAATTAATGTAGATAAATGAATTTGCTTAAAGTGTTTTTTTCTATTAAAGGGCATACATCAGTAGTTGTTACAGGTAATGAGAAAGACATCAAACAAGAACCATATGGAGGTATGATAGAAGTATTAATCCAAGACTTATAGGAGATGAACATTCGTATTCTTTCATTCAAACCAGGTGCTCATATGGTTACATTGAAACACACGTTCAAGAACATGGTCTTACGTTTTAAGAGGGCGAGGTATGTATAACATAGACAACGAATGGATGCACGTTGATAAAGGTGTCTTCGTCTTTATGGACGCTTATACACCGAAAGCAACTTATGCAATCGGTTTAGCAGTTATAGAATTTGCAAAATTAGATCATGAGGCATAAACATCAGATATTAATGCGACAATTAAAAGTCAATTTGGAATTGATAGGCTTTTGGTCAATTGTATTCCATAAAAAAATTTGTTAAGATAAAAATACAATTATGAGAGGACTGATGGATGGACAATGATTAACTAATCTATATTTTATTTGAAATGAATAACTTCAAACTACAAAATATAGGATTAGTCTGTCCATTTTTATAAATCAGTTATACTTTGTTGTCATGATTCCAATGGCAAAAAGAACTTATTTAATATAAGTGAAAGACTAATCCTTCCAATGACAAATTGGGGGGATTTTTTATTCTCTCATAGTCACTTAAATCTAATAAATAAAGGAGAGAGAGAAATGAGCGAATCAGACACGATTGTTACGCATGTAATACTCCGTATAAGTCGTTAATATCCATCAAACTTATACGGAGAAATTTAGAATAGATGGATGTGCCGACTTTGTATAAAGAGTAAAAAGTGTTGATATACAAAGGAGGAATTATCATGTCAATGATTAAAGTTCAAGATTTAACTTTTTCTTATCCAGGTAGCTTTGACAATATTTTTGAAGGTGTAAACTTTCAAATAGATACGGATTGGAAACTCGGATTTATTGGTAGAAACGGACGAGGTAAAACAACATTCTTTCATTTATTATTAGGGAATTATGAGTATAGCGGGAAAATCATTTCTTCTGTAGAATTTAATTATTTTCCTTATCCAGTTTCGGATAAAAACAAGTATACTTATGAAATCTTTGAAGAAATTTGTCCTCAAGCTGAAGATTGGGAATATCTTCGTGAAATATCCTATCTAAATGTTGATGCCGAGATCATGTACAGACCATTTAATACATTATCAAACGGAGAGCAAACTAAGGTGTTGCTTGCTGCACTTTTTTTGACTGAGGGTCAATTTCTATTAATTGATGAGCCAACCAATCATCTAGACACGGATGCACGAAAGACGGTCTCTGATTATCTAAGGAAGAAAAAAGGGTTTATTTTAATTTCACATGACAGAATCTTTTTAGATGGATGCGTTGACCATATTTTATCTATCAATCGGGCAAATATTGAAGTGCAAAGTGGTAACTATTCTTCTTGGAAGTTAAATTTTGATAGACAGCAGGAACACGAAGCGGCAGTAAATCAGCGTCTACAAAAAGACATTGGGAGATTAACTCAGTCTTCGAAGCGTTCAACAGGTTGGTCTAATCAAGTGGAAGCTTCTAAGAATGGGACGACGAATTCAGGTTCTAAGTTGGATAAGGGTTTTGTAGGACATAAAGCGGCAAAGATGATGAAAAGAGCAAAGAACATTCAATCAAGGCAACAAAAAGCTATTGAGGAAAAGTCAAAATTGCTAAAAAATGTGGAAAAAACGGAGACATTAAAAGTAGAACCATTGGAATTACATTCAAAGGAATTGATTGTTTTGGCGGATGTGTCTGTTAAGTACGATGACCAAATTGTGAATAAGCCAATTAGCTTTAAAGTTGAACAAGGTGACCGAATTGTACTGGATGGAAAGAATGGAAGCGGTAAAAGTAGTATCCTAAAACTAATTCTAGGAAATCCGATACAGCATTCAGGCTCAATACATTTAGGTTCAGGCCTCATTATTTCCTATGTCCAACAAGATACTTCTCATTTGAAGGGACTGTTATCGGACTTTATTGAAGAGCATCAGATTGATGAAACGTTGTTTAAATCCATTCTACGTAAGATGGATTTTGACCGAATTCAATTTGAGAAAGATATATCTCATTATTCTGGTGGACAAAAGAAAAAGCTGCTTATAGCCAAAAGTTTATGTGAAAAAGCTCATTTATATATTTGGGATGAACCATTAAATTTCATTGATATTTATTCTCGCATGCAGATTGAAGAGCTTATTCAAAGATTTAATCCCACAATGGTTATTGTTGAGCATGATCAGGCATTTCAACAAACAGTTGCAACAAAAACAATAAACATTCGTTAAATGGAGAAAGCATCGGTGTAAAAACCGATGCTTTTTTTAACGCCATAATAATTGTTGTTTCAGAAATTTTAAAGCGAAGAAGAGAACACGAATCATTTCAGAGAAAATTTGATTAGAGGGAAATCGCCGGTTGAAAGTTTCCCAATTGAGCGTAATGATTCATGACATTTGAGCTGTGCTAAGGAACTAGCAACCTGTACAGGCGTTATCTGCATTCAATGAGCTACTGATGTATTTGTATGAGAGGATTTGGGTAGAACCACGGGTAATCAACACATGCTCGTCTTTCAGTAATGGAAGCTATGTGGAAATTCTGGAAGCGGCAATTGAAAAGAAGGGGATTGAAGCTATGAATTGTTAGAGACGAGTGTTCGTAATCAATCCTGAAAAGATAATCAACGAACTATTTAGTGATAAATAATTAATAATGTTCGTGTTTCTTTAATGAAAATGCTATTTGTCCATCAGCTGGAGACTTCATGGATTGAATAAAACACGAACATTATATATAAAAGTAATTTCTTTACTGATTAAGGATGTAACGCCTAAATAATGAAACACAATTTATTAGGAAAATACATAAAAACTGCTTTAGATCACTAAATGTTAAGATCTTCTAGAGAATTGAAACAGCTTCGTAGGCACAGAGATTTTACTGGGAATAGTTCTTGAGACTGCGTTAGAAATGGAAGAGAAATTCGGTGTGTACTAATGGATTTAGAAAACAATCTTTATAAGTCAGAGATTAGATAAAATAAAAAAACCGAAAGTTCAACTTGAGATGAACATTGATATTTCAACGAATTGCCATGAAAATATGCAGTCGAATGAGGACTTATCGATGGACCCATATGTATTGTATATTTAATGGAGTCAATTCATCAATCTGGCTGTTAAAATTCGAGATCCAAAACTGTTTAATATTCCACCAATTTTTATCATTCCGTCTCAATATTATTAGTATACTTTACAATGAAACATAACTTCCTATAATTTATATTATGTAAACTAAAATTATTTAACGTGGAGGAGGGCTTGGATACGTCAACTACCCAAATAATTGTATTGTATATGGACAAGAACTTTTAGACACTTTATTTTTTTTGAGTACAAGAACTTTTAGACATTTTTTTAGACAATACTTTGGGACACTCCCTGTATAATGTCCAAACAACCTTTACAAATATAAGCTGCTGTTGTCCATGTACAACTCAATCGTAACGTATACAACTTAGTCGTGACGTAAACAACCCAATCATGACGCACACAACTTAATAGTGATGCAAGAATCATTTAAAAAAAATAAAAAGAGGTTTATTTAACTGTTATCCAACAGTAAGTAAACCTCTTTTTCAATTGCAATCTTCAAGTGAGATTTCTGTATAATTCCCCTTTCCAAGAATTTAATTGTACTTTTAGGGTTAAATGTAGCTTTATAAAAAAGATTGATCATTTATAATAAAGATTGATTAAAAATCCTGTGTTGATACACTTTACATCGATTTCTCTTTTTTAAAAATATTAGCTAGTTTTGTCCCAGCCTCTCTGAATTATTGTAAACCTTGCCGATAAAGACAGCGCGGAGAACCGTATCACAAGTAACGGCAACGGTTTTGAAATAAAAGGCGAAGGAACCTTCTACGATGCGTTCAGGAGTTGCTTATTTTATTTTTCGAAAATAATAGTAAAAGTCGTCCATTCGTTTCGTACGCTTGCTACGGAGATCTCTCCACCGAGTCGATTTACAATGTTTCTCGCGATTGAGAGACCCAGTCCGTATCCGCTGATTGTGCTAGCCCGAGAAGGATCGGCTCGATAGAATCGGTCGAAAATATGGGGCAGGTCTTCCGCTGGGATCCCTTCTCCGCTGTTCTTGATAGTACAGACAATGCGATGTTTGTGCTGGTGAAGCGTGACTTCGATCTTACCGTCCTCATTGGCATATTTAAGGGCATTATCGTAAAGAATCGTGATCAGCTGCTGGAACAATTCCGGATCGCTGTTCATGACAACATCTTTCTCAATGCTGGAACTTACAGATAAGCCTCTGCGCCGAGCGGTCGTTTCCATGGATTGCATCATTGCTTCAATAGTAATACTGATATTAAAACGTGCTTTAGCTACAATAGCGCTCATGTCTTCGGTCTTAGCGAGAGTAAGCAGATCGTTTATGAGCTGCGTCATCCTGTCTATCCCAATCTTCATATAGTCCATCCACTTGAACTGACTTTCAATCGTTTGTTCTTTGTAAGTCAGGAGGACGTCATAGTTTGCATTAATAATGGAGAGCGGTGTCTTAAGTTCGTGCGAAGCATCAGTGACGAATTGCTTCTGTTGCTCCCATGCGGCAGCAATAGGTTGAATGGCGCGGCTTGCGAAGTAGCGGCTGATGAACCAGATCACGGCTAGCATAGCTACACTGACCAGTGTAAACGTAATCAGCAGATTTTTGAGCGTGTGAAGGCTGTCAGTTACATCTAGAAAAGCGATCTGGTACCCGTCGCTCCTTACCGACGGGTTCGGTTCAGACAACACTTTTCCATCTTTTTCAGCCCGAATACCAACTGTATTGGATATTGGCTTGACAACATATTGCCAGGTCCTACCTTCTAGACTTACGATGGACGGATGGTCTCGATTCTCCCATGCGATCTTGGCTGCTTTCGTATAGGTAGATTCGGGTAAATCCATGAAGGACTGTATATTTAGGATTTGGCCGTTTGAATCGACTTGGAATTGAAAAGATAGCGAGTCTCCTGCAGTGACGACGGTGGACACTGCCGAGTTTCCAGTCTCTCCTACAATGATGTTAGTGCTGGGTTCTGCTGAGGAGTTCTTGGAACCGACGATAGTGAAGGATTGCGGGCTTGCAATCGCTTCGAGCTTTTGTGTGTTGTTTGTTTGTATATTGTTGTAGGTCGCAAAGTAAACGACGGAAAAAGCAACAATCATGACGGCTGACGAGATGATCATGTGAAGTAAGAGAAACTTGTTGCGTAATTTAATGAACATGGCGTTTAACCGTCCTTTTTCTCACTTAGCGTATACCCGGCTCCGCGGAGTGTACGGATGGCGACTTGCGACTTGATGAGATTGAGCTTCTTGCGCAGCAGGGAAATTTGATTCTCCACATGACTGCTCTCTGCGTCTGAATCATAGCCCCACAGTTTCTCAATAATCACTTCTTTAGAGACGATAGCTTGCTTACGCGAAAGGAGTAACTCGAGTAACTGAGCTTCTTTTAAAGTTAGTTTAACCTCAGCGTTGTTACAGCTAAGGCTGAGGGAGTGAGGATTGAAGACAAGATCATCTAAGGTAAGGAGTCCGTCAAGAACCCATTCAGATCGCCTTCGCCCAAGTGCACGTAACCGAGCGAGTAGCTCTTCGGCGTGAAAGGGTTTGGCCAAATAATCATCAGCCCCGCAGTCTAAACCTTGAATTTTATCGTCGAGCCCACCACGAGCGGTAAGCAAGATTACAGGGGTGTTGATGTCATTTTGACGTAATTCCTCCAAAACGGTGAAGCCGTCTTTTTTGGGTAGCATGATATCCAATATGATAAAGTCATAGATTCCAGTAAAGGCGCAATCTAGCCCGAACTCCCCATCATGGGCTAAATCCACGGAATAATGATGGTTCTTGAGTACTTGAGCGATCGCTTCGGCGATATAGATTTCATCCTCTACCATGAGAATTCTCATCGTTCTTCCTCCGATCAAGGTTTATATTAATGCAAAGAGGCTGTATGTCAGCCACTTTGCGTAAACTATGGTTTTCTTACTTCGTGTTTATAGCCTTGCTTCTGTCTTGGGAACAAACTTTTCGAGGCCTTTTGGTGCATTTTTTGTCCAAGTCTTGCCGCCATCCGTCGAGTATTCAGTAACGCCATCAGCATTCTGTCTTACTGCAAAGCCGTTAAGCTCGCCACCTGCTGATTGAGCACCTACCGAAAGGGTCGAGCTTCCATCGGCATTCTGTCTTACTGCAATGTTAAGCACGCCACCTGCTGGTTGAGTACCTACCGAAATGTCCGAGCTTCCATCGGCATTCTTTGTAACAACCGCGCCTTTTGGTGCATTTTTTGTCCAAGTCTTGCCGCCATCCGTCGAGTATTCAGTAACGCCATCGGCATTCTGTCTTACTGCAAAGCCGTTAAGCTCGCCACCTGCTGATTGAGCACCTACCGAAAGGGTCGAGCTTCCATCAGCATTCTTTGTAACAACCGCGCCTTTTGGTGCATTTTTTGTCCAAGTCTTGCCGCCATCCGTCGAGTATTCAGTAACGCCATCGGCATTCTGTCTTACTGCAATGTTAAGCACGCCACCTGCTGGTTGAGTACCTACCGAAATGTCCGAGCTTCCATCGGCATTCTTTGTAACAACCGCGCCTTTTGGTGCATTTTTTGTCCAAGTCTTGCCGCCATCCGTCGAGTATTCAGTAACGCCATCGGCATTCTGTCTTACTGCAAAGCTGTTAAGCTCGCCACCTGCTGATCGAGTACCTACCGAAAAGGCCGAGCTTCCATCAGCATTCTTTGTAACAACCGCGCCTTTTGGTACATTTTTTGTCCAAGTCTTGCCGCCATCCGTCGAGTATTCAGTAACGCCATCGGCATTCTGTCTTACTGCAATGTTAAGCACGCCACCTGCTGGTTGAGTACCTACCGAAATGTCCGAGCTTCCATCGGCATTCTTTGTAACAACCGCGCCTTTTGGTGCATTTTTTGTCCAAGTCTTGCCGCCATCCGTCGAGTATTCAGTAACGCCATCGGCATTCTGTCTTACTGCAAAGCTGTTAAGCTCGCCACCTGCTGATCGAGTACCTACCGAAAAGGCCGAGCTTCCATCAGCATTTGCGCCTTTTGGTGCATATTTAATCTTGTTCATTCCGCTATTGGTAGAGTAGCTATTACTGCCTTTATCTGCTTCGACTGATAGGTTGTGAATATTGTCTCCATGTGCAGCGTAGATCGTGTCAGAGCCGACGGTTAGTGTCAGCACTCCGAATGCAGCGACAGCCAGGGCTTTATTCTTGCCAGTGTTCAGTAGGGACTCGAATTTTGTTTTCATAGTTATTACCTCCAAAGTGATGTTTATTGTATCGGCAATTACCGGCGATTGCCTTACAAGAACATCTTAAACGCTGAACCTTGAACGAACCTTGAATAATTCAAGGAATAAAAATGCATCATCTTGTTGCCATTGATTTGCTTTCCTATATAACTGAGGACTTGAACTAGCACTTCCTTTATTTCAGAAAACGTCCAGCCAAGATAACGAAGTACACACAGCTGCTCCACTAAGCCGAGTCGATAATAATCTCTTTGCCGCTGCTGGATGGTTTCAAGGTCATGTTGGGTAAATGTGAAATAAGTACCCAATTCCCACTCGCGGAAATCAGGTGGTATTTGCAAATATTGCAGCAGTTGAAATATAACCGAGGACAAAGGACACAGAGAGCATCCTTTGTCGTTCTATAAGGAGATAAGAAAGGGGTTAGCCTAAGTCATTGTTTAATGTCTTTTGGGATTAACCCGAAATCCTATTTTTATTTCTAAAATTTATAAATATAATATAGCATCGAATTTAAATAATGAAAAACTTTAATTTTTTTATTTCGTTACATGCGCGCGGTAAATCCATAAAGCTATTAAAAAAATACCCCAAAACAGAAAATTGAAACCTTTTTTAATTAAAGATGTGCAAAAATCTTATTCTCTTTAAACAAAATTTCGAAATTCTGCTTATCCTTGTTTATACTAGTCACATCTTTTTGAAGTTTTTGGTGTCTTGAAACGGTTTCAAAGGATTTTTCACTAATAGGAATTACCATCGTTCTCCTTCAACCTTTTAGAATAGATATTTGAAAAAACGCCTTGTAGTGTTTTAAGGTTACGTCACGTTTAAGTTGTGGTTAAAATTACGTGATCTTTAAAATTACATCACGACTCAGTTGTATTTTAATAAATTTAGGTTGCGTAAGAATCTGTATTTGCAGTGAATTTACATCACGACTAAATTGTGTGTAGACAGCTGTATCTTATAGATTATCAGCATTGCACATATGTCTTCAATAAAATAACCCCGTTCTAATTAGAATGGGGTTATGATTTAAATAAAACTTTATATTTTTTTAAGTTAATTAAAATATTTCTTCTGGATTTATCACTATGTCTTCTGGTTTTATCATAGAATTATTCGTCTTTGTAAGTGTTTCTATATCTTTTACTTCAAAATTCGCAGCATTGAGTTCACCGTTTATACTAAAAGTAAATTCTATAGTATGGGTAATAGTTTCATTCCCTATAGGGAAATATGGGCTTTCGCCTTTATCACGAAATGCATTCCAAAGATATAATGAGACAAAATGTTTAACATCTAAAGACCCGTAAATTATTATTTCTGAACCGTAAATTTCTCTTTCAAAGGTATTTAAAGATGTATTTAATAATGTGATTGACTCTAATTTAGATAAATTATAGCGATAATCATTGATTATATTGTTTATTTCTACTTCAGAAAGATCATCAATATAAAAACTTAGCTCTGATTGCAGTTCTTCCATAAATTCTTCCTTTATTACTTTTTCAACGTAAGATTCGTTTAGATTGCTATTTGCCCAATTAAGTAACTTAGTAAAACTTCTTTCTTCTTCTTTCTCTGTAATCAAATCTTTGATATTGTCAGAATTAGATGTTAGAAATTTCTCGATTGATTTATACGGCACTAATCGTTCTGTATCAGCAAGTAAATCTGGATGAATAGATTCTTTATCAGATGCATAGAATTCCTTCGTGTTATTTGACAGGAAATAACCAGATATCCCGTGTTTTTCTACATATTTTGAATAAGTTAACCAAATAACAGTATCTTTAAACTCCTCTTTTTGATAATCAAAAGGCTTTTTATTATTAAGGGCACGTTGAACTATTTCATTAAACATATCAAACTCTGTATGGGGAATAATAATTAAATGACCGTCTTTTATCATATTTTCATAAAAATCTATTAGTTCTGATAGATAAAATTCATCATCTTTGAAGGTGTGTTCTACGCTTGTCACAACTATTTTATTCAGCTCAAAGTGGGCTTCTCCAAAAGCCTTTCTTCTTTTTTTAAATTCACGTTTATAATTATTTATAACTTCCTGATAAACAACATTAGAAATAAAAATCTTTCCATCAATTTCTTTAATCGTTTTTAAGAAATTTCTAGCGAAATTCTCCTTAAAAAATGGATCAGGAAATAATATATTCGAATCCAAAAAAATATTCATCTTTTCACCACTATTAATATTTATAGACAATTTATATTATATCACTTCTTTTTTCCATTATAATGGTATCGTGCCATTTTCCGCGTAACATAGCTATTTTTTCTCTCGTACCAACAATTCTAAAGCCCATTTTTGTATGTAGTTGAATACTTGATGTATTGATGGCGAAAACAGATGATTGAAGTGTCCAAAATCTGGCCTTTTCACTCTCTTCAATTAGTATTTTAAACAACTTAGTACCAATACCATTCCCTTTACTCTCACTCGATATATAAACACTAACTTCACCAACTCCAGAATAAACAGCGCGTGTAGAGACGGGGGAAATTGCAATCCAACCAACCACTTTATTGTGTTCTTCTGCTACAAAACGTAAGGTAGCATGATGTCTTTCATCCCATATCTGTGCACTTGGCACAATTGTTTCAAAGGTTGCCATCCCTGTTTCGATTCCCTCTTTATAAATCTTTAATACCTCTTTTAAATCATTCTTTTCCATTTTACGAATAATTAGTGTGTCCATCCCATTTCCCCCTTAGTATTTTAAAAGGACTGCTAGCTTTCACTAACAGTCAAATTATTAACAACATGAATTTGATTGATTGGCAAGATTAATACCGCATACACCTGTTTCAGGTAACTCCAATTCCACACGTTTTGAAGCTTCTTCATCATTTGATAAATAAGCTGTTATTGAACGAACTTGTTCGTAGCCTGTTGCCATTAAAAATGTTGGTGCGCGCCCATAACTTTTAGCTCCGACTATGTAGAAGTCCTTTTCGGGTTGGCGTAGTATTTCTTCTCCATGCGCTCTTACTGTGCCGCAACTATGCACATTTGGGTCAATTAGTGGCGCTAATGCATGCACACTTTCAGTTGCTGAATCAATGGAAAGACGTAGTTCGCTGTTAATCGTAAGGTCTGGTCGATTTCCTGCATTGACAATAAGCTCTTCAAATCCCGTTAATACTTTTTGTTCTCCGTTAATAGTACCAACAATATGGATGCCCTTATCTTTCTTCACCTGAGAGATATAGAAAGGTGTTATTACTTCAACCTTACCTGTATCTACTAATTCGTGAATGCGAACACCGAGTGCGCCACGTGCTGCCAATGCATCTTTTTCTTCGCCACCATAGGCTTCTTCTACAGATTTTTTTCGCATAATCCACACTAGTTTTGTTGTAGGATGCTCTTCTTGTAATTCCGCAAGTGCCAATAAGGTATTGATAGCTGAATGGCCACCACCAATAACTGCAATCTTTTTATTGGCATATCTATTAGTATTCGTATTTATATCTGGGATACCATACTCAATGTGATCTGCTAATGCTTTTTCATTTTGTAGCCAAACACCTGTAGAATTTGCTGGGTTTGGATTTCCCCATGTACCCGTCGCATCAATAACAGCTCTCGCCTCAATGATACGGATGTCATTCTCATGTTCAATAAAAATATTAAAATACTGTTCTACTCGATTTTTTGTCTTCATCTTATCATTAAATTGTCGTGATACCCCTACTACTTTTGCGTTCAATTGAATGTTAGGCTTTATTTGTATTAACTCAGACAAAGGTTTTAAATAAAGATCAATTAATTCATGTCCTGTTGGTAACGTATCTAAATTAGGTTCTACCCAACCGGAGCCATTTAATAAAGCTTTAGCAGCTTTATTGATGTTATATCGCCATGGTGAAAATAATGTAACATGCCCCCAGGTACGAATATTATGTGCTATTTCATGCCCAGATTCTAGTAAAATAAATGCTTGCTTTTGTTCCACTAAATGAACAGCTGCAACTAATCCAATTGGACCTGCACCAATTATTACAATCGGTAAATTCTTATTGGGATTGTTAACAGTCTCCTGTACTTCAGTATTCTTAGTAGTATTACAACAAGATCTATTTAGGTTGATTACTTTAAGTGTTTTCATCATTAACTTCTCCTCTTTTTCGTTATATAAGGGAATGCTTATATAAAATGTATTTTTTACGTCTAGCAGTTAGCTAGACGTTTAAACTTTGAATGTGTAATTAACACATTTCAATTTCACACATTGTTTTACCAATTTCTTTTATAGCCTTTTCAAATTGCAACCATGTAGAAATGCCGTAACGATCCATATCTCCTTTAAAGAAGAAATCAAAAGCAAACTCTTTAGCCTGTATCAATGTGTATTCTCTACTATTCATAATTAACTTTAAATAAGCGATAAAATAATCTTTAGTCAATACGATAGCATGATTTACTGTCATTTTTAATCCTCCATTCAACGGATTGAATAACTACTATGACAGACAGTATATTCAAGGTTTAAAATTAGCAAGATTTTGGTGAATATCCTACTAACACTAAACCTAGTTCACCATTCTCTTCTTCTGCATGAATTGTTACGTCTTTTAATTGAGGAGCAATATCAGGATGAATGGCAACTTCGATCCCTTCAATTGTCTCTACTCCATCTTCATTTGTTGGTGCTTCTAAGCCCACACCTAAATTAACGCCACAGCAACCTGGAATGCCAAAGAAGCGAAGTGTTTTTACCTCTGAATCAGCTAATACTTGCTCTAAATAATTTTTACCTTCTGGACTCATTTTCATTTGATTTTCTCTCCTTTAAGTTCGTGTAACCCCTTTGTTCCAAGTGGTGGAGTTTTCACCCATGGAATTGCTACGAATTGATTGTTACTGATAGATTTGATTTCTTCAAACCATCTTGTTTCAGCTTGCTGTTTTTGAATTAATGTCGGACTTATTGTTTCGATAGATGAAAATGTCTGATTGACAACCCACCAATCAACAGATAATCCAGCACGCTGTAAATCTTTCTGTAAACGTGTTGCTTCAAAAACAGGTGTTGCTTCAGGCAATGTTACGATTGCTACACTTGTATAATTCGCATCACGTAATCTTGGTAACAAGTTTGAAACAGCTAGAGGGATTTCACCCTGCGAACGGCTTATTTCACGATGATAGGCTTCTGTAGCATCTAATAACAATAAGGTATGGCCAGTTGGAGCTGTATCAATAATAATTACTTCATCTTTATGATTCTCTACAACATTGGCAAATGCTCGGAATACTGCGATTTCTTCTGTACAAGGAGAAGCCAAGTCTTCTTTCACAAATGCTAAACCTTCTTCATTCATCGTTTCACTTACCTTTGCAAGCACATCTGCCTCATAGTTTGCAACTTCTACTTTCGGATCAATACGACTTACCGTTACATTTTTAACTTTGTCATCTCCGAATGTCCAATTTAGATGAGCGGCTGGATCTGTCGTAGTTAAATGTACGTGCATATCCTCTTCTGCTAATCTAAGGGCAATATACGAAGCAACCGTTGTTTTACCAACGCCACCTTTACCCATCGTAAAAATAATCTTTGGTTTCCGTTCTAAATAATCAGCAATTATTATTTCTATTTTAGGGATCGTCATATCCTTTTCTGATTTGTTTTCATGTGTGATAACCTTATCTGCCACCCATGCTTGCATACGCTCGATATTTGATAATGAGTATGGTACAAACGGTAAGTAGTATTGTTTAAATTGCTTTAATTCTTTAGGAATCAACTTCAATGCTTCTGTTTGGCGTGCAATGAATGCCTTCTCCATTTGATCATTAGAATTAAGATCTTGCATATAGCCATTTACTAGTAAGATCTGATTTTGAATACCGATTTCAAACAGTTCATGAGAAGCACGTGCTGCCTCTTTTAAAGGGTTTTCGTCTGGACGTGTCACAAGCATCAATGTAGTCTGTTCGGCGCTTTTTAAACGCTCAACAGCCTCTTTGTAAATCTCTCGTTGTGGCTCTAGTCCCTTTAATGGGCCTAAGCAAGATGTACCAGTCGTGTTATCATCTAGAAATGTAGACCACGCAGAAGGTAGTTGTAATAGACGTAATGTGTGCCCTGTTGGTGCTGTATCAAACACGATTGTGTCGAAGTTTTCAATCACTGAACTATCTGTCAATAGTTTTGCAAATTCATTAAATGCAGCAATTTCAACAGTACATGCACCTGAAAGTTGTTCCTCCATGTTTTGAAGAACTACATCAGGAAGTTTCCCTCGGTATGGGCCAACCATCTGCTCTTTGTAATTTTGAGCTGCCTGTTCAGGATCTAAATTTAATGCAAATAAATTGTCTATACCTTCAATTTTTGTAGGTGTATTAGAAAGTGTTTGACCGAAAATATCTTGTAAGTTGGATGCTGGGTCTGTACTAATTAACAGCACCTTTTTCCCCTCATCTGCAATAGCTATTGATAAGCTACAAGCAACAGATGTTTTTCCAACGCCCCCTTTCCCTGTGAAAAAGAGGAAAGGGGTATCCGGAAATCGACTTATTGTAAAGCGCTCCATTTTTACGCATCTCCTTTTAGTGATAAGCGTACTTTTGGTTTTTGTAATAGCTCTTCTTCTGAAAGTCCTGACCACTGTGAAAATTGTTCATTTGTAGGGTATTTCCCTTTACAAAGTAATTCTCCATCTACAAACGTTGCAGGTAGGGCATCCATTCCTTCTGACATTAGGAGCTGATTGATTGCTTCATTTTCCACAAAAGCATTGGGCTCGCTTGTAAGATTAAAACGTTCAGCTTTTATATCTGCTTTCTTTAAATTATTCATTACAAATGACATACGTAATAACTCTGGGTCAATAGATGGTCCACATAAGCCCGTAGAACAGCACATTGCTGGCTCATAAATATGAATTTTTCTCATTTTATTTCAGCTCCTCTACTACAAATTGTTCAATACGTTTCCCAATAGCATCACGTACGGTTTGGAAAACTACCCACTTCTCTTCTTCAGAACCTGATGCCTTTGCTGGATCTTTAAATCCCCAATGCTCACGACGTACATGAGATGGCATCATCGGACATTTATTTGCTGCATCTCCGCAAAGCGTAACAACTAATGTTGAATTGTTTAATGTCTCAAAATCAATTAAATCAGATGTATGGTTTGAAATGTCGATTCCTACCTCTGCCATAGCTTTGATTGCACTCGGATTAACTCCATGTGCTTCAATCCCAGCACTTTTAATTGTCCAATCTGTAGGCAATAATTTTCTTGCCCACCCCTCAACCATTTGACTACGGCAAGAGTTACCTGTACATAAGAAATAAAGTGTGTTTGTCATAAAAAGTACTCCTATAATTTAATGGTTTTAAAATATTTCTTCTGCCAACGCAAGGCAACCCAAACAAGTCCAATAAGTACAGGTACTTCGACAAGTGGACCAATAACAGCGGCAAAAGCTACTCCACTATGAAGTCCGAAAACACCTACAGCTACAGCAATTGCTAGCTCAAAGTTGTTACTAGCAGCCGTAAAAGAAAGGGCTGCTGTGACAGGATAAGATGCACCTACCTTACGTGAAGAAAAGAATGAAACTGCAAACATTATCACAAAGTAAATAAATAATGGAATAGCAATTCGTACTACATCAAGTGGTAATTCCACTAATTTCTCACCCTTTAAGGCAAACATCATCACAATTGTAAACAGAAGTGCAATTAAAGTAAGTGGCGAAATCTTTGGTAAGAAACTTTCCTCATACCACTCTTTCCCTTTTATTTTGATTCCTATTAAACGTGTTAGGAATCCAGCTGCAAATGGTATTCCTAAGTAAATAAGGACGCTTTTCGTAATTTCCCACATGGAAATCGATACATTAAAATTATCTAAGCCAAACCAACCAGGTAAGACATTTAAGAAAAAGTAAGCAAAAATCGAATATGTTAATATCTGAAAAATAGAATTAAATGCAACTAAACCAGCTACATATTCTCGATCTCCACGTGCTAAATCATTCCACACGATTACCATGGCAATACATCGAGCTAAACCAATCATAATGAGCCCAGCCATATACTCCGGATAGTCTCGCAAGAATATAATGGCTAAGAAGAACATTAGAAACGGACCAAGTAACCAGTTTTGGAAAAGTGACAATAAAAGAACTTTCCAATCCTTGAACACACGCCACATTTCCTCATATTTTACTTTTGCCAAAGGTGGATACATCATGACAATCAATCCTATGGCAATAGGTATAGATGTCGTACCCACAGACATAGACTCTAAGGCTTCACCAATATTAGGCATTGTAATACTTAATAAAACGCCAATCGCCATTGCAACAAAAATCCAAAGAGTGAGGTAGCGATCTAAAAACGAAAGCTGTTTTGTTAAAGAATCATTACCCATTAATTTTCCTCCCCTATGTGTGTACAGTCAGAACCGCAATTGCATCCATTTAATGGCTCAATTTGTTCTAAAATACCTTTCATAAGTGGTGTCTGTTCCTCAACTAAGCGATAATGTTTCCATGTACCAACCTTTCGTTCAGTAATAATACCAGCCTCCTTTAATTTTCGAAGATGCTGACTAACTGCTGGTTGTGAAATCTCTAACACATCCACAAAATCACATACACAAACCTCCCCATTCTTCATGCATGCAAGTAATTTAATACGGTTCAAGTCAGCTGCTGCTTTTAATTGTTTTTCAATTAGTGTATTTTCCATCATATCTGCGCTCCTTGTATAACCATTTGCTTATATATAATTTAAAATAAAATCACCTTACCAATTACAGGTGACTACATTGATACATAACTATACACTTATATTATACTTAGTAAAAAAAAATTGCAATTGCTTTTTTCCGATACAACATTTTTTTGCGAAGTCTGCCACAATAATATTTTTGGAAAAGAATTCTATGTGATTTTTATGTTTTACATTTAGCTTTCTGTTTTTTATTCAACGCCGCCTAAAAGTTAGTAGATATTAATTTACAAATTTAAAATTAAAAGTGCTCTATAATTAATTTATCAGAGCACTTTTATATCTTAATAATTTTTGAAAAATAGAAACCAGAAACTTGAATTTACTTTCTTTCAAATAATCAATTTCCCTTTTTAATTTACAATAAATCTAACTATCCTCAGCCCTATTGTAATTTACATTCAACATCTAAGAATTTCTTGATTTACTGTTGTTTACTAAATTCATATTAGTTCAGCGTAATAATTTTACTATATCTAATAGTTGGACCAATTCCTCATCTAGTTCTGCTTTAATACTCTCTTTCTTTTCAAATGGAATTCGAAATGTCATAGTTGGCTTATGTGAATGTAGTTGAACATTTTCAGCAAACCGTTTCTATTTGTAACCAATGCTGATATTCTAAATCGCTAAATAAATAAACATTTCGTTTTAATTTATTACTAAAAGATTCCCACCTGTTGTTGCCATATCTTTTACTAGCAGAAGTAATCAATGGTTTATACAAAAATATCACCCTTCCACGTAAACTGAATTTCCCGAAAAGTATCTGTATGGATATTCTTGTCTCTAAATTTAGACAAGAATGTCCAGACATATTTTTAAAAAATGCTATTATACCAGTTATCCTGTAGAATATTTAATGTATGGACATTCTTGTCCTTTTACAATAATGTATATTGTACACTTACGAGAACTTCGGGTCTGTTATTACATGAACCTCGGGTCACCCCATTTTTGTACTAAACATCTCGAATTCATTACAAGAACTTCAGATCTTTAAATTGCTAAACCACAATGAAAAGCAGCAAAATTATTTTTAACTCTTGCTGCTTTTCATTGTGGTTTCTATACAGGCTGTTTTTATTATCGAACTTTATGTTGTTCTGAGAGTAAATTAGGTATTGTTTTCATATTATTTAGTGAAAATATTTGCTTTGCTGCTTCTATGTACAAGGACAACTAGTTGATACACATTTACAAAAATACACGAGAATATCATCGATTACACTTATAAACTAGACAAAAATGATATTGCATTACTAGATCTATTCCAAACAATTTTAGCTGATATGGATTATGCAGAATTCAACGATAAAAAATTAAATAAGGTGAGATTTTTTTATCAAACTTTATTACAAATTATCAATCTTTATTATAAATGATCAAACTTTTTTATAAATCTACATTCTGAATCAAGTGGGCTTCAATTTCCACTAATAAAATGTCAACCTTTGTAAAATACAATTCCACCCAATTTAAAAAAAGTGGCATGACAAGATTCACGTCATACCACTTTTCATTTGCTCTTCTGAATCAAATATATCTTCACTCCTTAATAAAATGTCACTGAAAACTAAGGGAGATCAAAAAAACAAGGTCTAAATCAGGACGCAAACCACAAATTCTCAAATGAAAGTATAATGGGATTTTGCCTTTTAATAACACAAAAATCCCCGAATAGGTCCACTATTCGGGGTTCCGTTCATAGTAAGGTTCACCGTGATAATTTAATAGGTAAAAATCACGTGATTTTTATACATACAAACTGGCGTATAGGAGTATTCAGCATACTATCATTTAATAATCTATACTCGATTTAGTTCCACAAAATTTTCTTTAGAATAGATAATTTCACCATCGATCATAGTTTTTTCTACTTTTAAATCTTTAATTTGGTCTGGGCTGACATTTAAAATGCTGTCATTAAGGACTACTAAATCGGCTAACTTACCAACCTCGATACTCCCTTTTATATCTTCTTCAAAACTCGCATAAGCACCATTCCATGTATATAGTTTTATAGCCTCCATAACACTTATGCATTGACTGGAACCAATATCCATACCCGAATGGCTTTTTCTATTAACAGCAACATGAATTCCTAATAAAGGGTTAATCTCAGTAACTGGCGCATCTGATCCACCTGCTGCTATGATCCCCTGATCAATATAATCACGGGCAGCGTACATATGTTGAACGCGATCACCGTAATGCCTTACATAAATCTCTCCGAATTCATACGGAAATGGAGGATTTGGAATCGGTATAATTCCAAGTTTTTTCATTCTTTCTTGTAAATCTGGCGATGAGATTCCCGCATGCTCAATTCGATGGCGATGGTTTGTTCTTGGTGATTCCTCAATCGCCTTTTCCACACAATTTAAATACATTTCAATGGCTTTATCACCTTGTGCATGTACAGTGAGTTGATATCCTTTTTTATGTGCTTCTCCTAAAACTTCGTAAATTTCTTCCTCACTTTGATATAGAATGCCATAATTGTTTGGGTCACTGTCGTATGGCTTACGGGTCGCAATGGTAGGCCCAGTGCTACTTCCATCTGTAAACATTTTTGCCGGTCCTACTTTAAATCTTTCATCTCCCGTACCAGTTACTACACCAGATTCCATCATTTTATGGACAAATTCTTGGGAGTTATTTATCTGACATATCATTGCATATACTCTGACGCGAATATCCCTGCTTTTCACAGCCTGTTGCAGTATGCGGAAACTATCAGGTCCTTGTCCTCCAGCATCATGTACACTTGTTAAGCCCGAAGCAATGAAATGATCTGAAGCAATTTTTACAGCCTGTCTTTGTTCATCTTCTGTATGTCTTGCAACATCGCTCATTTCCATATTTGCTGCTTCAATTAATTTTCCTGTCAATTTCCCTTCAAGATCTCTTTCAATAACTCCCCCGTCAGGATCTGGTGTATTTTCGTTTATTTGCGCTAGTTCAAGTGCTTTACTATTTAAAACACTGATATGGTTACAAGTACGCGATATCATAATTGGATGTTCTACTGAAATTGAATTCAGTTCATCGATTGTTGGATACCTCATTTCCTTTACAGCGGTTTCATTGAATCCAAAAGCACGTATCCATTCACCCTTAGGCGTCTCTAAGGATTTCTTTTTCAAATCATCTAATAAAACCTCAATGGAATCGATATGCTCAGCTTTACAATTTATCGCCAACTGATTCAATCCATAATACGTTAAGTGAATATGAGAATCTATAAATCCAGGAAGAAGTGTTTTTCCTTGCAAATCGATGACACTCGTTTTTTCTCCTATAAAACTATTAACCTCACTATTTAAACCTACAAAGATAATGCGATTATCTTTAACAGCTACAGCCTCTGTTACTGTATTCTTTTGATCTACTGTGATTACTTCTCCATTAATAAATACAACTTCAGCTTCCACTTTTGTTTCTCCCATAGTACACCTCCAATATTTATTTCAAATCAATTTCTTGGTTTAATATAAAATTCTTTTTTACAAGGACAGGACAATCCCATTCACAGACAAGATCTTTAGCTAAAGAAACTACCCATCCCTTCGTAAGATGATATTTTTTTTCGTCAACGGTAATGAACACTTCTCCATCTGTTACATAGAAAACCTCTTGTTCGTCTAGGTGCCACATTCCTTTATCCGTTTCACCTAGCCATGGTTCCCACGTATCAACACGTAGTTGTTTAGCTTCTTCCTCTGTTACTTCTTTCGCAAAAAACATTTTTAACATCCCTCTTTCGTTTGATAGATTAGCAGAGTTCTATAAACTTAGCTTATTCGTATTCATTTCATTTAAATATTTGAATTCTTTATTCGCACTCATACCATTTAAATATTTAAATTCTTTTCTTATAAAATAAAGGGCGATGAGTACACCAGGTATTTCTGCAACAGGGGCTGAGTACCAAACACCTTCAACACCCCAGAATTTCGGAAGTATAAACATTAACGGGATCATAAACACTAGCATTTTACTTGCTACAATAAATGTTGCCGTCCAGTTTCGCTCCTGTGCTTCGTAATAGCCAGAAATAAGCGTATTAATCGCGTTAAATGTAAACAATAAATTAAAGACGATAGTTGTCCAAACACCTAGTTGATGTAATTCTGGATCTCCGCTGGCGAAAAACGCCACGATTGGATCCGCAAAAATGATAAGCATAGTAGTAGAAATTACAAAGAATATTGTCGTAAAAATGAGTCCGAACTTGATGGCCTCTTTAACACGATCATAATTACCAGCCCCGTAATTATAACTAATGATTGGTTGAAGTCCTGTCATTCCACCGAGCGCTGCTAAGGCAAGCAGGTTTGTAATATAGCCGTTTTGAATAGTGAAAGCGGCTACGTGCAACCCACCACCGTGTTCTTGAAGTAAATTATTCGTGAATATTATGGCAAAAAACATCATAACTAGACCCGAGAAAGAGGCAAATCCCGTCCAAGCCACTTCACCGATTTTTTTGAGTTGAATCTTAATATCTTTCATTTTTGGCTTCAGTTTTGTTTTACCAAACCAAAAATATAATATTAGTAGGGCAGGAATTGATTGAGCAATTGTGTTGCCCCATGATGACCCCATCATTCCCATGTCAAGTTTCGTAACCATTACCCATTCTACAACTACGGCAACAACAGCAGCCACTAACCAACTGTTCATGGATAATATAGGTTTTTCATCGATAGTAGTTAAAATACTAAGTACAACAGCTAATATCGTTAATGGCAGTGAAATCCATAATAGGCGGCTGTATTCTATCGCATAAGGAAGAGACTCACTGCTCGCACCAAATAATAGCATCAATTCTTTTTCAAAGATCAATCCTAATACAGCTATCAAAGTAGAGACGAATAGTGTGAACCATAGGGTTTGACCCATTATTGATCTACCTTCTTCTACCTTCCCTTTACCTAGTCGGAGAGAAATAACTGCTCCTGCTCCTACTCCAAAAAGAATCCCTACCATACGAGTAATAACCATGACTGTGAAACCAATTCCGATCCCTTCAATTTCTAAAACTGAAAAATAGCCGACGAAATGACCATCAATAAGGGCAAAAACCCCCAGAATCAAGTTAGCCATGATCCCCGCTAAAGCAAACCGAAAATACAGTGAAGGAATACTTTTTGTTCCTAGTATTGAATCCTTCTCCAAGTTATTTAATACTTCTCCATGATCTTTCTTTAGAGAAGGGCGATTTTCTTTATCCCCCATAGGCATATCCCCCTATATATTCAATTTTAATAGCAAGTTAACTCTAATTTTCATACCAACCTACAGGCTTAGCTTTCTGATGAATATTAATCTGCTTCAATTCCATAAAGTGTTCTAGTCCAGCAACACCCAATGATCTGCCAATTCCACTTTGCTTATACCCTCCCCAAGGGCTATCAATATAAGCTAAGTGATAACTATTTATCCAAGTAATTCCTGCCCGCAATTTACTAACCACACGTCTTGCGCGATCCATATCTTCCGTAAATACAGCAGCCGCTAATCCATAAATGGAATCATTCGCTTTTTGGACGGCCTCTTCCTCATCTTTAAATTTCTCTACTACAAGAACTGGACCAAAAATTTCCTCCTTAACAATACGCATGTTCGAATTTACATCTGCAAAGATCGTTGGAGCGACAAAAAATCCTTTATCAAGCCCATTTTCCGTTATGCGATTACCACCGCATACTAATCTTGCGCCTTCTTCAATTCCAACTTTAATGTATTGTAAAACCTCATTCATATGGGACTCACTTGTAAGTGCCCCCATTTCAATGACCTCACTTTCCCCATTGCCAATTACAATTTTGTTTGCACGTTCTGCCAATCTCTCTACAAACCTACCATAAATAGTCTCATGTACTAGTAAACGTGAAGCGGCTGTACAAACTTGACCCGCATTGTGGAATATGCCGAACATTGCATTTTCGACTGCCGTTTCAAAATCCACATCATTAAATACTATCAGTGGTGATTTCCCCCCCAGCTCAAGCGTGACATTTTTCATATTGCCAGCAGCAGCTCGCAATATGCTTTGTCCCGCTGTTGTTCCGCCGGTAAGGGTTACCTGGTCAACTTCAAAACTCTCAGCAAGCTCGTTCCCCATTTTGGATCCAGGTCCTAAAATCAAATTGGCCACACCTGCTGGAAGACCGACCTCTTCGAAAATTTCAAATAATTTGTATGCGCTTACAGGAGTGACTTCAGCAGGCTTAAGTACAACTGTATTTCCTGCAGCAAGGGCCGGAGCAATAGACTGAGCAGCTATCATAAGTGGAAAATTCCATGGGACAATTAAACCACAAACACCGATCGGCTCCTGAGTAATAATCGTTTCCGAAGAATCCTCGCGGTTATAGGATTTCTCTTTAATAAGTTTGATCTGGTCTCCATAATAGCGGAAGATTTGAATAGTAGCGGGAATATCCACATTTGTCGTTGCACGGATAACCTTACCGTTATTTTCCGTTTCCAAGAGTGCTATTTCTGCCGCCTTTTCTTCAAGACGATCTGCTATCTTATAAAGATAATTCGCTCTTTCATCTGCTGATAAATTTGACCAGATGCCACTATCAAACGCTACACGAGCTGCCTTGATTGCCAATTTTGTATCTTCTACTGTTCCACTAGCAGCCGAAGCCATTACCTCTCCAGTTGCTGGATTTAAAATGTCTTTTCTTCCACCTGATAACGATTCTCTCCATTGCCCATCAATAAACATATCAATTTTCATTTGTATCTCTCCCTTATCTAATTTTATCTAGCACTTTGAATCCGATATGTGCGAGGTTTACCAACATCGTTTTTTGATTATAAAATGGGATTGTTTTTAAACGTTCCTTTTCAAAACGATATCCTCCTGCATCTCCCGTAACAATCCATTGAGCCAATAACTTACCGAACAAAGTGCTAAGCGAAGCTCCATGTCCAGAATAACCTGTTGCAAAATAGGCACCTTCTTTAGATCTACCTATAACCGGGAAAGTATCCATAGTTACTCCAATAAATCCACCCCATTGGTATTCGATCTTGCTTCCAGCCAATTTTGGCATAGTTGTAACCATAGCATTATAAACACTCTGGTAGACGCTATCTCCTAAGTTGGGTCGGATATCCCCCCCTCCAAAAATCATTCGATTATCAGGTGTACGACGGAAATAGTATAAAAAATTGCTTGTATCGAAAACCATACGATCTTTAGGAATAACGGCATTTAACAGTGCTTCCGGAAGCTCTTCTGTAGCAATAATACGTGCTGAAATAGGGAGTACACCTTTGTTTAACTCATTTACGATTTTCCCGGAGTATCCATCTGTAGCCACAATAATATCCCTCGCAATAACAACCCCATTTGCTGTTACAACTTTCACACTTGATTGGTCATATTCAATTGATAGCGCTTTCGAAAACTCAAAGATTTTTGCACCAACTGATTTAGCGGCTTCTGCCAAACCAATTGCATAGTTCAACGGATGGAATGAGTAGCTTGAATTGTCAACTAAGCAACCATGATAAATTGGAGAATCAATCTCTTCATGTAACTGACTTTTATCAAGTACACTTGATTCATATCCGAAATTTTTATTTAAGTATTCGCTTTCAGCTTTCAATCCTTCAAAATGTTTCGCCTTGAAAGCTGTTACAATATGACCTGTCCTTCTAAAATCACAGTTAATTTGATGCTCTTCTATAATTTCTTTTACTAGCTCAACACTAAGTAATGAAAGATTATTTAGTTGTTCCGCCTCGACAGACCCATATTTTTTAGAAAGTTCCTGCATTGTTGGTTTATAGCCTGGTAAGACCATTCCACCGTTACGACCGCTAGCACCATATCCAATCGATTCTTGTTCAAGCACAATAACGCTTCGCCCTAATTTTTGTAAATGATACGCAGAAGAAAGACCTGTAAATCCTGCGCCAATAATAACGACATCTGCCTCTTGATTTCCTTCAAGAGAATTCTCTTTTTTATAGCTGTTTTCAGTCGCTTTCCACAATGAAAGCGTATCCATTCGATCCATTTTATTCATATAGTAATTCTCCTTTGTTGACTAATATGTTAAAATTACCCTAACAATATTCTGATTATTTAAACTTATTAGAGCTATCATAATATTTGGAGCTGACTCAAGGTCAATAGTTTTTTTTTCACTTTTTAGACACATTTCAAAAAAAAGTGGAGTAACTCCACTTTTTTACTGGGGGGAATCTATGAAAATCGGCACATTTGCAAAGATTTACAATGTTTCAATCGATACTGTTCGTTATTACATCGAACTTGGTTTGTTACTTCCAGACAAAAAAAACACTCAATATCAAATGAATCAATCGAGCCACGATGATATGATTTTTATTGCTAAGCTAAAAAAGCTCCATTTTTCACTGCTAGAAATACAACAAATTCTATCGTATCAGCGTGTTACAAATTTCATGGACCCTGAAGATCTCGTCTACTACAATACCTTGCTAATCGATAAAAAGGACCAGTTAATCCAGAAAAAAGACGAGTTATCAAAGGCAATCCAACTAATTGATAAATCGATTCACACTAAAAATTCTGCGTCCGAAAAGGAATATTTAAAAGGTGTCCCGCTATCCTTTGTAAATATTCTCTATTGTCCAAAGTGCCACATCCCACTTGAAATGAAAGATGTGTCGATTATTGATAATTCCATTCAAAAAGGTTATTTAACTTGTACTTGTGATTACGAAGCAGTTATTGAAGAAGGTATTATCATCACCGCTAACTTGTATGAGATTTCTCCATACCCGTCCTATTTTTACGACATACAAACAATTAAAGAGATGAATCACGGAATGATAAATTTGTTTGAAAAAAGTAACTTTTGGTTTCAAAAAACACTGCAAAATATAGATTTGAAAAACAAATTAATTGTGGAAACCAACATCGATGCTTTTGTGACACTACCCAAATATAGTGATAATTTTGACTTGAGTGCATCCTATGTATTCAGTGGCTACTCACTTGAGATGCTCAAGAAGGTTAGAAAAAGGATTGAATGTATCAATCCTTTACTTAACGTACTTTATATTTTGAATTCCGATTTAAACCTGCCATTAAAACCACTTAGTATCGATGTTTTTGTGGACAGTTTTACAACCAATGATTTTTCATTACTCAATCCACAGTTTCCTATACCTATTCTAAAAGACCGTTTCCACAGCGATTCAATTATCGTTGGGGGCTACTCTTATTACGAAAGTTCGTCCAATTCATTGAAAAATATTTCATCCATATATCCAGATTCTCACCAACACATTTTATATCCAAATTACATAGAGGAGAATTTATTAGTCAATGACTTTCAACTAACACAAAGCGATCATATCGGTTATTGTACAGATCCTGGACCTTTTTTTGATTATCATGTTAAGGATGAAAAGTTCCACATGTTAATGTATTTAGCCCGTTCGGTAACGTAGAAGATTAAAAGGACACATCTCGCCCATTTTAGAGCGAAATGATGTCCTTTCTTCCTTTCTTATCTACTAAAAAAAGTCCTAAAATGACTAGTTTACTCATGCCCAGACTTTTAGTAGAAGGTGTGTTGTATTTAGCGCATACTTTTAAATAATACAAAATCCTATTGCATTCTTCTCCACTTTCACAAGGTGATTACATGCCATGCGTAAGGAGCAATACTTTGTTCAATTCGCATTTTACTACCTCAGGATACTGATATGTACGCTGTAATTGATTAGCTTTTAGATTCTTAAGTAAATATATCCAGCGTTCAAGTAGACAATCTTTTTTTTCAAACAATACGACTTTATTTCAAAGACACAACGATCTTACTACACGCTTTTTATTTATCCTACACTCTCATCTGCTAGTACTACTATTTTTTATTACCAAATTAGCCGTTTCACTCGGATGGTTAAGAGGAAAATGATGACCATATGGAACAAAATCAACCTTACCCAGATGCGAAGGAGCAGAATAGCCTCTGTCATAATCCCCCCAAATAATGCGAAGATTATACTTTGTTACTTCATTGAAATCACCTTGAACGTTTTTCAATAGTAAACTGTTAAGCTGAACCGTAGTATTTAAAATTCTAGGAGAAGTAAAACTGTTACTTATTTTTTCAATATAATGTTCAGGGATGCTCTCCGTACTTTCAAATAAACCATTACTTACTAAATAACGCTCGATCAAATTAGTAGTTGCCAATTTCAATGTCCATTTGTTCATAAATTGAGGAACATTTATCGATTTAGCATTTTTTTTAGCAACAGGTGGCTGAAGTAAAGTAATTGTATACTTCTCATCGATATACTTTTGTACTAATGCTTCCAAAAGAATATACGCACCAAATGAATGGCCAATTAGATGGGCACCATTAGTAGCTTTCTCCAATAACTTATTCAATACATTCAAATAGATATTTAAAAGATTTTTCTCTCGTTTAAAAGGAGAACGTCCCAAACCTGGAAGGTCCATGATCCATACAGGTCGACCCGTTTTTTCATGAAGCTCTTTCCCTAAAGGAAATAAATCCTCTCCATCACTTAATAAACCATGTAATAAAATAAACGGTTTTCCCTCTCCTTGTGATTGGTAAATGGTAGTATTATTACATAATGTTCGTTTAAATAAATGACTGTGCTGGCCATTATAATACATCATGCGATAATCCAGATCAGCTATTACAGCTGGGAAAAATTTCATTACATTTGTCTCCTTAAACCAATCTTCTCCCATAATCTTCTTCACTGAACCATTTGAAAATGTTCGATTTGTAATAAAGTTTAGCCCATCAGCAGGAATTTGGGTTATTTTGCTTACGCCACTATTCATAAGTGCTTTCATAAATGGCATTGGGGCAGAAATTTTAGGTGCAGTCATATTCATACTTTCAGACATAGCATCCAATAATTCTGAAATATTCTGATCATGTTGTTTATCTTCAACAAGTGTATATGTTTGTATAGTTGGTTGCTCCAATCTGAAAACCTGCACAATAAACTTTGCTAGTTCATCGTTTGCAATAAGTGGTAATCTATATTCCTTACCTCCAGGGATCACTGGCATGAGCCCTTTTCGCATACTCCTCACAAGCAAGCCTAAGCCTCCTGTTTGCTCCGTACTCCCTGTTTTACTACTACCAACTACAGTTGGTGGATTAATTACTGAAAGCGGATAACCTACTGTGGATGCCTGTTGACGGATATAAAGATCTGCTAAAAACTTTGTTCTCTCATATGGATTTTTTATTTTCAAATAATTGTTTCCTTCTTTAAACACATCTATCGCAATCTTGCTATTTTTATCATCAAAGGGACTCATATAGCCTACAACATGAATAAATTGCTGCAATCCCTTCAATTGATGAATATTTTTAGCGAATTCACTAATATGTTGGGCACCATTCAAAAATACGGAAGCTGCCTCTTTGCTTGTCGCTTGAATATCCATGGGGCCTCCTGCATGAATAATCACATCCGTTTTCAATACCAACTCCTTATCTTCAGCACTTAGACCTAAGTCTATTTTCGTCAAATCACCTTCAATAAAGTGCATAACTGCCTCTTTTAAGATGCCTCTTTCTTGATAAATGCGTGTTGCTTTACTTTTCGATCTCACTAATAGAAGAATTGTAACATGCTCTTTGGCCAATTCCTTCACTAATTGCTTTCCAATAAAACCTGTTCCACCAGTTAAAAATACTGTTCTCATATAAATCCTCCTTTTAGTACTATTCAGTACTAATTTGATGTAAAAAAAATGCTTCTTTTATCGAAGCAAGTTAAAAAAATGATCTGCTGTTTTCATGATTACAGTTGCATCCTTCAGTGTTTCTGAAATAAATAGCGCTCCTTCAAGATTTGTAATAAAAAGAGATGCAACCTCGTCAATATTAATTGTCCTTCTAAATTCACCATTCTCTACCCCTTGTTTAAGTAATAGAGAAACTTTCGTTTGTAATCCTATAAAAAAAAGACCTATTCTTTCTTTTACTTTTGTGGCATTTGTAGGGCTTTGAATATAAAGCGTTATAAATGGACAGCTCCCCTTATATTCTCTCGTCTGAACTCCTTGTGATAATTGCTTTAAAAACAGTTGGATACGATCTTCAACTAATAATTGGTTTTGAGATAGTATGCCATCAATTGCAGATTGATACATTTCAATCCAATAATCAACGACCCCTTCCAACAATTCTTCCTTATTAGAGAAGTGATAATACACATTAGACTTTGAAACTTTGCTTACACGAACTAATTCATCCATGCTTGTATAAGCAAACCCTTTTTCTAAAAATAATGTTGCAGCTACTTCAATCACACGTTTTTGATTCATTAGTTTTACCTTTGTCATAATTAGTACTGTACAGTACTACAATAAGTGTTGCAAGTATTTTTGTTAGTTTAATAAAAAAATTAATCAAAAAGGCTATACTTTAATTGATTTTACTGCTAAAAATGAATCTCATTTTGAACAAAGTTGAACTGAACCCCAAAACTGTTTTGGATGGCTTGCCATTTTTCACATGTGTTTTAACGCTAGGTTCATATATTTTTGAAAGAAAACAAATATGTTTTTTTGGAAGATACATACGAATTTATTTTTGTAGTTACTAAATTGTTTAGAGGAGATGCTTTTATGCCCATTTCAGTACAGCATATTCGACATGCTACATCAATTATCTCAATAAATGGAAAATGATTACTGATTGATCCGATGTTGAGTGAAGCTGGTAAACTTTCACCAGTCCCTTTCACTAGAAATTATCGCAGAAATCCATTGACTTCATTGACTGTTTCACTTCACATTTTCGAAGATGTAGATGCTATCCTTCTAACACATCCCTACCCGCTTCACGTTGCATCACTTACGGCATACTATCCACTTTTCTTAGCCGTTAAGTGCTTAGAAAAGTGGATAGTATTGTTTATAAAATTGTTTATTGGATTCGTTAAATATGTTAGCGCTTATATTCGGGCTGTTCTAAAATAATCGGATTCGGATTGCTAAGTACCCATTGCACTGCCAACTCGCATAGTCTCGCAGGTTCCTCATCTCCATCGCCTTTGTGAAGTTCTTTCGCTAAAGTGATAGACTCCTGAAGTACAGCGGGATGTAATGGCGTACCTAAGCTAAAGTAATGGTTCAAACTTTTGAGCATTTTACGAAAATCATTATCCCAGTTGATGCCGCCGTTATCTAAAATTTCGTATGAGACTTTACCAGTAATACGAATAACCTCTCCTTGTACAGTTTGCGCATGTCCTTGCGAAGGAATTAATAAATTCCATAGTTCATTATGTTGCGCCTGCCAGCCCTTTGTAGATACTGTTATTGGAGACGTACCATCATGCGTTTTTCGCTTCTCTACTGGTGGAACATCAAATAGCTCATAAAGACGGGAAAGTGCCTCATCCGTTTCGTTCAAATATTCTTTATTAAAACCTTCTCTGTGAAATTCGAAGTCTTTTCCAATTCGCTTAATAGAATTTTTCATTTCCGGCGTTACAGCTATACCCGCGCTCAGAAAAATCTCAGAAACTTCTACTAGATCAACAATATTTATATTGCTACATACTGCTAAAGCTTTGTCCAAAGGCGTCTTATTCATCTTATTTACCGCGCTAATATTTGCGCCTTTAGAAATCAATGTGCGCACCGCATTTGGTTTAAAAAAAGCAGCCGCAGCAAATAAAGGTGTTTCGTTTTGATAATTCAAGGCTTCTATATCTGCACCTAACTCAAGAAGCAATTCAATATTCCCCCGCCAACTTATTGCCTGATTATGTAAAGCCGAACTTTTGTAATTGTCTCTCGCATTTATATTTGCCCCCTGTTCCACGAGCCAGCGAACCAATTCATCCGGTACATTGAAAAAACTTAAGGCTGTTGTTTTACTATAACCACCATATGCATCTAGCTCGCACTTTGTAAATACCTCTTGTAATGCCGCAATATCACCTGCTTCAATTAGTTCATTAAAATTTTTCGGTAACGTTTTTCTCTTCCTCGCCATATGTATTTTCGCTCCTTACATAAGATTATTGAATATAGTTCATTACGTCATTTACCATATATATCAATCTATATTCTAACATGTTAGAATTTCTTTGCTAAGAGAGTTTACAGAAAAGAGGTTACACTTATGCAACCGTTTATGAATATCATAAAGCATTTGATTCACCCTGATATAGTTAGCGACTATTGTTTGCTAAAATCCTATCAGAGGATTAAAAACGAACTTTCCGCAAGAAATAAATACGGATGTTCGTTTTTTACTATTGAAAGTGCTATTTGTCCATCGTCTGGATCGTGCATAAATCGAATAAAACACGAATGTTATTATGGGAAGTCATCTAAAAGAAAATAATAAAGGTAGTAGTGAATATGTAAAATTTTGTATTTTTCTATATGGATAAGCAATAAACAATTGTCTAAATTTGTTTTTCAATATATGCCTATGTTCCCTACTTTTATATGTTAATGAAATATCTTAAAGTAGGATAAATGTCTGTTTCAATCCCCCATACAACAAGTGAGGAGTGTATGGGGCAACACAAAGGATGTTGATTGTTTTATGTAATTGACTAGGTTCTACCATCGTAGAACCCAGTTTTTTCATTTAACTTCAAACAGTATTTCCGTTATGCTTTCACTTTAGATCCAACGAATTGATTCAAAAATGAAAGGATTTTTTGATAGACAGCAATTTCATTTTCTTTTTTAGAGAACCCATGTCCTTCGTCTTCAAGAAGCATGTACTCGACATCACGACCTTTGTCTTTTAAAGCTTGTACGATTTGATCAGATTCCTCTTTCACAACACGTGGGTCATTCGCTCCTTGGATAACTAGCATTGGTTTGACCATGGTTTCTAGATATGTTAATGGTGAGTATTCAATGAGTTTTTGCTTGTCTCTTTCAGGGTTTCCTACCCATTGATCCATAATTGGCTTCCAGTCTTCAGGAACCGAGTTGATAAATGAGAACAAATCAGATGGACCAAATATATCCACTACGGCTTTGAAATAATCAGCATGTTTACCGTGAAGTAATAAGGCCATGTATCCTCCATAACTTCCGCCCATCAATAAAATATTGCCTTTTTCCGCGTAGTTACTATCAATGAGCCAGTCGAGACCAGCTACATTATCAAGGCGTGGACCGTGTCCCCAATCTCCTTCTACCATTTTCGTGAATGCCAATCCATATCCTGTCGAACCTCGGAAATTCGGAGCAAAGATGCTATACCCATGATTTAAAAAGAATTGGAAGGAAGCTCTAAAAAATTTACGCTCTGCAGCTTGCGGACCACCATGCGGCCAAAAGATGATTTCACCATTATCATTTTCCTTTTTAGCTTTGAAAAATAAGGACTCAATTTCAAGTCCGTCAAAAGAAGAATAAGTAATCACATCCGGCTCAACTAATTCGCTTTGATCTACACCTGGAACTGTGTATTCCGTTAAAGATGTCCATCCATTTTCCTTAAATTGATAAATATTAATCGGCTTCGTAGCACTTCTTCCTAATAAATATAAACTACCGGATTTTGTGACTATAAGCTTTTCGATGACACTGCACGGTGAATCTAGTTCTTCCCAATTATTCGATAGCAAATCAAGCATGTATAAATGATCTTCTACACCTTTTTCACTAATTACATACAGGCACTGCTTTTCTTTGTTATATTTCAACGTAGTAAAGCTTTCATTCTCCAAATCTTTCAATTTTACAAACTCATTTGTCTCTAAATTATACGAAGCCAAATACGTAAAATCAGCATCGTAATTCGTTAATAAATAGATGAGCTCATCGGATACAAAAACTGCGTCACTGACCGTATGTTGCTGATCTGTTGGCGGTGTCAGAAGAATATGTTCCTCTCCTCGTTTGGCGTATAGGAGTGTATACGTATTAGCAAAATGTTTATAGTAGAGGGCTACCTCTTCATTTGGGCTAAAATCGATTAAAAAAGTTGGCGCATCTTTTCCCTCAAGAACTGTTTCTTCCTCACCAGTCACCAAGTCATAGACATATGCATTTAAATACGTTGGATTTCCTTTCGAAGATGTATAATAAAGCTTGTTCCCATCTTCGGATAAAATTGGTCCGGAATTGCGAGTTCCTTCTTCATAAATAATTTTCTTCATTGTCCCACCTTGAAGTGGAAGTCCATAAAATTGCGTATTTTCGTTCCCGTTTTGGTCAAAACCGGCAATGATGAACCGTCCTTGTTTATCATAGAGAAGGCCTTGACAGCTCTGGTCAATAAAAGTAAGCGGCGTCGGGAACGTATTGGGTAAATTCATGGCCCATAAATTATACTTGCCACTTAAATTTGTACTGAAAACTAGTTGTTTTTCATCTGGACTAACCGCAAAATCACCAATCGAAAATGTTCGTAAAAACTGTTCTACATCTGGTTTAGAAAAAGATAACATAATGAAAACTCCTTCCTTTTTTAAATTGAGCGAAAAGTCTATCTTTTTATACAATACCACTATTACACTTTAATGTATAACATATGGTAATTACATGTTTAAACCTTTGTTTATCATAAAATATAATAATGAGTACTCCTGTTTGAAACGTTTTCAATGATTCAAAATAATATCTAAACTTTGATTATAAAAGTTAAAATCATAATACCAGTTACAACTTAATGATTATGCAGAGTGGCATTGGCCAAGAGGATCCTGTCCCCCTACAAAATAGCACTACTATAAAAGCGTATTCGAAAAAATCCCGAATACGCTTCATTTAATCTTCCATCGTTTCTAAATATCCTTGCTGTAACCATGTATCTGTCAAAAACTGCTTAATCCCCGTAGCAAATGACAATTCAATCTTACTACTCGTAACGGGTAATATTTTCCCTTCTATATTGGGATCTGCAGTTAATTAAACCTTTTATTTAAAACCTTGAATAATAGTTATTCACGGATAAAATTCTTTGGAATTATTTTTCGTTTCAATTGAGATATTTGTAAAGCTTGCATCTTTTATAAGTACTATCTTTCCCATAAATATTTAGGATTTTATTATATGCACCTATACTATTTCCTTAGAAAATGGATTAATAAAACTGATTCTATTAATACATTCTTTGAACTTTTAATTAGAAAATCACTTACTAAATTAATACTATAAAGCATTATATAACAAGAATATTTGATATGAATCATACATATATTGTTTTTAGTATTTCATTAAAACAGAAGTCTATAGTTATCCTAATGATGGAATGATAATATAATCGAAAATTTTCTATAAAGATAGGATGATGACAATTATTGAAAAATCGGTTCTTGCTATGGTTATATTACGTGTATTGTCTGGAAGTATTGAAGTAAGTGCTGGTTTGTTGATGCTAAAGTTGAATAATTTAGAAAAAGCATTCTATATTAATACAATGCTTGCTTTGGTTGGTCCAACAGTTTTAATCGTAACGACTGCAATTGCATTATTTGGACTAGCTGATAAAATTCCTGTAGCGAGAATCATTTGCCTATTTACGGGAATAACACTTATTATTATTAGCTCACATATCAAGTAATAACAAAGTATTCCTAAAATATGATTTTCCTACCAATGTTTTTTATAGTTACTGGAAATTCTACATTGCTGTAGCGTTTGACGACGCTGCGTTTTTTTATGTATAAGTAACCTCTCTGTACATGCTGCCATTGATGAATTTGTTTTGTAGAACGCGCCCCAATCACGTTTTTCGATGTGGAATGAGCTAATGTTTAAATTGTTAGCTACAACAAATAATAGAGCCTTGCTACATTTTATTGTAGTAAGGCTCTTTAAAGTTGTTTAATTCCCATCAAATAATGTATTTGCGCTCAAAATCAATCTTTATTGAACAAACACTCCCGTTAGCCATCCATGTAGCGCAAAAACCAGCGCTACATCACAGAAAATGAAAGATGATTAAGTTCTTTCATGGGAGTATAAGAAGAACATAGAAGCTAATTAAACAATGAGTCCGATAGTTAAAATGATTAAACAGTTCTGTTTCCCCTTATTATATAGAAAGACAATATTGAAACGATAGATCCCATAAATCATCTTCTAATAATCTCGATACTTATACTATATACTTATTTAATATTTCTTCTGGAATATGACAATAATCATTTGGACATCTAGCTAACCTATCTTGATGTTCTTCTGCACTTCTTACATAGTTTGTAAGAGGTAAGACTTCAACCACTATAAGGTCATAATCATTTCTCTCACTAAGAAATGTCTTCGCCTCCTTTAAGTGTTTAGGATTATCACTAAATACGCCCGTTCTGTATTTCTTGCCCACATCCTGTCCTTGTTTATTCAAACTGTAAGGATCAATGATTTCAAATAAATACCCCATTAATTCACTGATTGTTACAACTGTCGGATCAAATCCTGTTTTTACACATTCGGCGTACCCATCATAATCGCCCTCAAGTGTATGACTTGTTCCATTAGCTCTACCTGCTTCTGTAAACGTAACTCCAGGTAGAGTTTTTATAAAAGCTTGTACTCCCCATAAACATCCACCTGCCAAATATACTACTTCCATATTGACACTCCTCTTTATTCAAAAAATAAGAAATTCACTCTTTGTAAAAAGTAAAAATTCTTTTTTGCTACATCCTCTTTAGAAATCACTTCACTTGCATATTTTTTTCATCCTGCGTTCCAACACATACAACTAGTCATCTACTTCTTCCTTACAAAAGAAAAAACACCTTATGTAAGCGAGCAGACTAGTCCAATTTTGAAATGAATAGTTTGAACACTTACATAGAGTGTTTTAAGTACCTCTAAATAGATGGTTGAGGTTATGAAAGAGATTTAATGACGTTTTTTATGTTTAGACAGCTTTTCATGCTTATGATTGTAATGCCTCAATTGTTTGAGCTACTTGCTCTTCTGTTAAATTGTGACGCACGATGTAGCGGTTGCGCGCATGCTTTGTACATTTGATTGTACAGCCACCTAAATGCTTTGCTTCATTTTTTTCAGATGCGATGATTTGCTTGTTACATTCAGGGTTTGCACAGTTAATGTAACGTTCACAAGGTTCACCGTCATAGTGATCGCGACCGATAATCACATGCTCTACTTGATTGATTGGCACAGTTAAACGCTCATCAAATACGTACATTTGACCGTCCCATAATTGGCCTTTCGAGATAGGGTCTTTTCCGTATGTTGCAACACCGCCATGTAATTGACCGATATCGCCAAAGCCTTCTCGTTTCATCCAGCCCGAAAACTTCTCACAACGAATCCCACCAGTGCAATATGTTAAAACATTTTTCCCTTCGAATAGCTCGCGGTTTGCACGTACCCATTCCGGTGTATCACGGAAGTTTTGTACATCTGGTCGTATCGCGCCACGAAAATGACCGACATCGTATTCATACGTGTTACGCACATCTAATACTACTGTATTTTCATCTTGCATTTCAGCAAGGAATTGTTCTGGTGTCAGGTAGCGACCTGTTAATTCATGTGGGTTTACGTCTTCTTCTAAGCCTAAGTTTACTAACTCACGACGTGGGCGTACGTGCATTTTTTTGAATGCATGGCCATCTACCGCATCAATTTTGAAGACAATGCCTTCAAATAATGAGTCTGCTTGCATGTTTGCCATGTATTGCTCTGTTTGCTCAATCGTACCTGAAACAGTACCGTTAATGCCCTCATTGGCTACTAAAATACGACCTTTTAAACCGATTTCTTTACACATTGTTAAGTGTGTTGCCGAAAACGCAGCTGGATCTTCAATCTTAGTGTAATGGTAATATAATAAAACTTGATAATTCATTGTTTCCACCTATCATTTCATATATTCACAGGATTTCCCTGACGATTTCTTTTACGACCTATTAACCATAATGGATAATCATTTAATATGCTATCGGTAATTAGGCTGAAATGGGTATTAATATTGTTTTTAAAGAATTTGTGAAGTGGTCAGCGGACTTTTTTATAAAGCAGTGTTATACCACAATCTGTCCCGTTTGTGGTATAAGAAAAAATCCTGCTTTGATACAGGATTTTTAATCAAACTTTATTAAAATAATCAATGTTTATTTTAAATTATCGAACTTTGTTTTTAATGATCAATCTTTTTTATAAAACTACAATCAGTTTGCCTTTGGATTTTACGTAGTCTTTTAAATCTCTATTTTTGAAATCTGAGAAACTATCACGATCTCTGAAATGGCGAAGCACCACATCGACATAGCTATCATAAATTGGATAATCGAGCGGATTGTGATGGCTACAATACTTTGAGGCAAAGGAGTAAAAAATCTTCTTTGTCTCGCCGAAAGTTACATATTGGATATCTCCAACCAGGGTAACATCTACGGCTTTAAGTCTCGCATTAATATCTAGGTCACAAATGTGCTTAGCCACTGGATAGATTGAGGTAATGTTTGTACTATAAAAATCATTAAGCGTTGATGCCTTCAAGAGAATATCGATAACATCTTTTTTGTTCGGACATAGTTCAAAGAACAGCTTATTAAGCGTGTCCTATATGACATTAACCGGTCTACAACAGCTATTTGGCTATTTAGAACGTGCCCAATCACGTTTTTCGATGCGGAATGAGCTTAATTGTTTAAATTGTTAGCAACAACAGGTCTGAGACGTTCTGAACTTGTTTCATTAACATGGGAGCAAATTGATTTGATTAATGGAACGATTTGAATAGATGGAAAAGGAAAAAAGAACAGATATTGCCGCTTCATCCACACTTAATCCCGCTTCTGGCATCCTATAAAGCTTCTTTAAGGGAGGTTTTAAAGATGTGTTGAAAAAGGCATTTCTTCATTTTCACTCATCGTACCCCTTATATTTAATAATTAGTATTTCACAAATCTCAAAATAGCAACAGCTTGTCTCCTTTTATGCGCTGAAATTATACATTCTCCAAAAAAGGAAATTTAACCTTCTAATTGCTAGTTTAATAAGAAATCCCAAAATAAGATAGACCTCAAAGGAATTAATAATAAATATATGCTAAACTTTAATAAGACAATATAAGCTGTCCATAGTATCTATGCATAAAATGGAGTTTTGTTGCATAGATTAAAGTAATTCATTGACATGTTTATTCTATTTGCATACAATGAAGATAGTAAGATTCATGCGTGATGGATCTACAGCAGTACGCGGCGATTGGGTGGCTCCCAATCGCTTTTTTTGATTATTTTTCTAAAAACACCGCTTGGTTGGCTAGACAAAGCGGTGAAACGTAAGTTTTTTACAGCATCATCCGAAAAAGACGATACACAGTATCGATAAAACGGAATAAATCCGTAGCGTGGCGAAAGATGGCTAATCTTTTTTCACGTTTCTTTTTCGTTTCAGCCTTGGCCTTTTTAACGCGTGATGGATAAGACACAGCAGCACACCTCCTTCCTAAAAAGGAGTCAGCTGGATGCTGCGAATCTATTGTAACACGAAATAGAATTGCATTTATTTAATGATTGAAAAACGAAAATGAAGGAGTCAATTATCTTGCCCACTTCAAAAGTATTAGCTTTATACCTGTTATATATGTTTCTTCATACGGTTGCACAATGACAAAGCCGTCTCCTTCAAATCTCATTTGAATCGACTCGCCACTTCCCCTATCTACGAAGAACACACCCGTCACTTAACAAGGAATTGCAGCTTGTCGAAAAGTGGCTGCTATCCTCTTACATAAACTATTTAGGGCATACATCCAACCCAAGCTCTGACATTAGGCATAAACTGGTTATATGTCTAATTTTAAAAGGGGTGAATCTTGACTTATGCGATATATGGATGAAATGCCTTTCTATGGCCAGAATCCAAGGGGTCTTCAAAATTGTATATTTCGTTTCACGTATATGTGGCTTAGAAATGGTGACAATTTCTGGTTCTTTCTGACCGCTATTGGACACGAAAGAGCTTATGGCTACAGGTTTTTCGGTGGAAGATGGAATCAATATTCGATTGCTTTAAGAGACATTGACTCCTTCCGTTGTTCTCCTCCGACTCCGACTCCATATTAGAAAACCGCTTCTGACCTTTGTAATCCTAGCGTTCAGACTTACTTTAGAAACGTGCGGACTTTCATAATTAGAGATTATTTTTTGAATCTAATACAGTAAACACCAGATACACTTGCATGTTCCCTTACATCATGTATAAAACGTTAATCTTTCGGTTAGCGTTTTTTATACTGAAATTAGAATGAATGCCAAAACGAGCATAAGTTTAATCCTTCACAACTTCAATTGAATTATAAAAATATGTTTTTACTTTCCTCAACATAATTAAAGGACAAGCCATGTTAGACGTGTGACTCAATTTCAATTAAATTTAAATAGCTTTAAAAATATGTACTATAAAAATCTTATCTTAATTCTCCGCTTGAGAGGATAAAAAAAATCAATAAATATCAAAAAGCATAAGCTTCTTACGCCTACGCTTTTTCAAAAATTAATGTTCAGACATCGTTATTCTTTTACAAGCTATTTTTGCTGCTGGAATATCAACACCAGCACCAAGTGCTGCTTCTACTGATTCTCCCCAAGAACCACTGCTAGCCTTTATTTCGTTCCCTGCTGTTAAAACTCCCTCTGCTACAATTGTAACGCAATCATAATAGTCTGGATTAGGATTACTTTCAAGATACTGTGCAGCTAATTCGTCTGCTTTCTTTTGTATTGAAAGTCGACCTTGTTCAGCCAATGAACTAAAAACACTCTCAGCTTGCCCACCAAAATGTACTATTTCGTCGTTAATGTCTTGACCAGTACGATTTATTTCTCCCATTTCAGATGACATATATAGTCCTCACAATCCTTGAAATTTGAACTTTTTAAGTTCACAAATATTTTATCCAACTGAGATTGGTCTTATCCATCAACAACTATTTCTTTTTGGTTTATATAAAAAATTTAACATGTTTGTCTGGACATTCTTGTCTCTGAATTTGGACAAGAATATCCAGACATATTCTAAAGTTTAGTTGCTGAAAATATTTCATATAGACGAGTTGCTGCTCCGACAAGGATAAATGTTCCAATAACCGCTCCATATCAGAGTAAATGACCCATTCAACTAGATGATGTTCCTCAATTGAAACGGTTGGTTGGCGTTTTCGTAAATGGTCTTTACAACAATTGATTAAGACGCGCACGAGCCATGTTCTGGCATATTCGTGCTGTTGAACGGTATGCATTTTCTTCAGTGCCTTGTAAACCAGGTCCTGCATCACGTCTAAAGCGTCTTGCTCATTTTTCATGTATGTAAAAGCCATGCGATATAAAATTTCTTCATCCATTTCAATAAGTGAAAGTATCGCTTGATGATCCCCACGAATAGCACGCTGCACGATTTCAAATTCCATCCTTTTCGCCTCCTTCCCTAATTAGACTCATCGATGCTTCATTTCGTTCAAAAATTTAAAAATTATTTAGGGAACCGTTATTAAAAATATAAAAATCTGGAAACATATGACGCGTAGCTGTATATCTTTGATAGTATCATCAGATATACAGCTACTGATTTTCCACAGGTCGATTGGCTAGATGTAGACCCAGGTATGAACTTATCTGAAATATTCCTGTCCTGATGGAATGGTACATTCGGCCACTCAGTGAGCTGTTTTTCTATGTATCGATAAAAATCTAACCTATTCGCTTTCGCTGTTTCGGCAACCTAAAAGAGATGGAATGAGGGTCCGGACTATAATTGCACCTAATGGGGGTAAATAGAGTAGAAACAATGATGCCACTAATCAAACAGGTATATTAGTGGCTTTTCATCTAATGTTTGTCCCACAAAAAAATCAAAACCTGTTATAAAAGCGATTTTAGTTCCAAAATGACTTGATGATTACTATTTATAACGCTAGGGTTCGAAACCCTTCTGGCTAATGAAAAGTTCATCTTCCGAAAAATACTGCCGCATTCGTTTATATACCATTTGATAGACGGATGGATGATACCATTCTTCCATTTCTGGGTTTCTATATAACGTTTGTAAGCCCATTTTGTGTGTTCGTTTACCACCGCTGCCGTCCCCCATAAAATAATCATCAATACATACTCGGTTAACCAAGGGACGCAATATTTCTGCAAATCGCTCGCTACTTGGTAAAACGGGTGCGATGGCAACCTGTGTAGGAATACCGAATTCAGCAAGCAGTTGGAGTGTTTTAAGCCTTGCTGGAATAGGAGGAGCATAGGGCGTAAAATGCTTGCGAATATCTTCCCTATCAGTCTCTACTGTCATACTTATCCGAACTTTATCTTTAAAATGTTGCAACAAATCGATATCTCGACTTACAAGTGGGCTTCTAGTCTGTACAAATAGGAAGTCAGGGGGATCTTCTACCATCACTTCTAGTAAAGATCGCGTCACTTTTTCCTTATACTCTATTGGTTGATACGGGTCTGTACTTGATGACATAAAAATGGTGACATTCCCTTTGGCTTTGGCGCGATGGAGCTCCTTTTTTAGTAAATTCGCAGCTCCGTTTTTAACATCGACCCAATTTCCCCATTCTCCTTCTCGAAAAAGAGATACAGGCATTTCGCGTACATAACAATAGGAACACCCAAAGGAACAGCCTGTATAAGGATTTAGTGAATGAGTATATCCAGAAAGAAAGCCAGTCCCTTTATTTAGAATGGTTTTCGGACTTTTATAGAATAATTCACTTTTCATGACGGAACCTCCATTCATAGTACGGTAATAATTACTCATTGCTAGATGAAGCTCGCTTTTCTAGATCCAGTAGCAGTATCTTCATTTCTAATCCTCCCCGATAGCCAGTTAATGAGCCATTCTTACCTATTACACGATGGCACGGTACGGTAATTAATACCGGATTAGCCCCAATAGCCGCTCCTATAGCACGAACAGCTGCTGGTTTATTTATATCATTTGCAATGTCGGAATAGGATTTCGTCTGTCCATAAGGAATTTCACAAAGTGCATTCCAGACTGCTAATTGAAATTGCGTACCTACGTACTCAAATGGAACAGTAAAGGTTTCCCGCTTTCCTTCTAGATACTGAGTGATTTCAACGACATAGAGTTCAAGTTTTTCATCATCTTCAACAAGAGGACTACCTGGAAAGCGTTTCTTAGCCCATTCGAGCAATTCCTCGAATGGTTTGTTCTGTGAACCTACAAACACAAGACCCTTTGAAGTTGAAGCAATATAAAAATTCCAATCATTAAACTTTAGTAAAGACCAATAAAGGGTTGGTTTATTCTTTGTTTCCATTGTACTTTTCCTCCATTTTGCTCATTTGACGAAATTGTGCTGGTGTCTGTCCAGTTTTCTTTTTAAATAAAGTAATAAAATAAGGCGCGTTAGCCATACCCACACATATGGCGATATCTCCAATCGCTTTATTTGTCTGAATCAAATACTTTTTAGCCGCGTGTACTCTAACTTGTTGTATATACTCAACCGGCGTAATGCCTTTAATCTTTTTAAAAGTTCGATGCAGATGATACGGACTCCCATGACAAATATTTGCTAACGATTCTAGCGTTAATTTTTCTGTGAAATTTTTATCAATGTATTCCGTAATTACATCAACCCACTCGCTATCTGGCAGATTTTCATTAGTGGGCTTGCAACGTTTACAAGGGCGAAAATTTGCGCGTAGAGCTTGTTGTGCGTTTGAAAAAATGCATACATTTTCTTTTTTCGGAACGCGAGATTTACAGGATGGTTTACAAAATATCCCTGTCGACTTGACAGCGTAGAAAAATTGATTATTGTACGCTGTATCATTATTTATAATTGCTTGCCACTTTTCATCTGTTATCATTTCTACATCATTCGTAATTCGATGATCATGGCTCACTTTATGTCCGTTATTAATATTATCCGGCATATATTTCACCTCTCCTTACAATATACTCCCAATAAATTCAGAATGTACAATTCTGGGAATGGAATAGCAAGATATTGAAGTTCAATTTTTATCCCGCATTAACGGGCTGTAAGACTCCAACTGCAAAACATGGAGAAATCGGAAAAATTTAGGCGATGGATGAACAGCCCGTAAAAGCCCAGTTGGTTTAACTAATGATCAGTGAGGGATGAAGAAAACCCCCACTGATCAAAGTTTCACTTTATTTTGAATCGTGAAAAATGATTCCTAGACCGTATCGTTCTCCAGCAGTAACGGTGCTTACTCCGTGACGAACCGTATTTTTGTAATATCCTTTTTTACCTAGAACAGGTCTATGGTTAGTAGGAAAGATTAGCGCACTGCCTTGTTCTAAAGTAATGACATGTCCCCTACTCTGAGCACGAGGAATTTGTTCCACTAATAGAGATTCTCCACCGCAAAAGTCTTTCTCTCGTTGATTTAATACAAATACTACTTGAAACGGGAAAAATATATCGCCATATAAATCTTGATGCAAACAATTAAACCCGCCTGTTTCATACTTTAATAGTAAAGGTGTCGGTCTAGTTTGTTCATATTCTTCACAGGTGTTCAAAAAATCTTGAAGGTGATCTGGAAACTGTTCTGATTTCTTTAAATAACCTAACCATCGATTGGCTGTTTTGGCCAATTCAAGATAAAAGGACTCTCTTAAACTTTGGATGATTTCAGGTAATGGATAGGAAAAATATTTGTACTCCCCATTCCCAAAGCGATATCTCGTCATATTGATTGTCGTTCTGTAGGACTCTTCCTTACAATACATTTCTATGAAAAATTCACACTCCTCTTTTGTTAAAATCACTGGAAGCTTTGCAAATCCTTGCGCATCTAATTCATTTTGAATGGAATCCCAATTTAAGTTTTCGACACGTGTTTTTATATCTTGGACCATTTTTATCCACTACCTCTATTTAGCATTCTTGATCACTAACACTATAACCTCATAATTAGAAAAAAATAAGGTGTTTAGAATGTAATAGCAAGATAACAAAATTAGTAAAGATTATTTTGTGATAAAGTAAAATTGCAATAGAAAATCGTAATAAGATGAGGAGAATGAAAAAGTGACATGGCATGAAGTCAATGATGTTATTGTAATTACATTACCTGAAAATTTCGATATGAATGCAAACCTAGGCTATCTAACAAGGGAAAAAAATGAATGTATGTATGAAATAGAGAACGATACAATTACAAAAGTTATAGCCATTGGAGAAATTCGGTCCTTAGTACAGGTTAGCGTTATCGATAATGAACAAATGGTTGTTCAATTCCTAAATGATTCTAGACCTATTGAAAAGTGGAAACGGGAAGAGATTGTAAAATATATTCATGAATGGTTTGATCTTGATAACGATTTAACGCCATTTTATGAAATGGCAAAAGCAGACCCATTACTTAACATGCCTGCTCGAAAATTCTATGGATTGCGAGTTATCGGCATTCCCGATTTATTTGAAGCTTTATGCTGGGGAGTTTTAGGGCAACAAATTAACTTAGCCTTTGCGTACACCTTAAAGAAGCAATTTGTAGAAGGATTTGGCGATTCTATCGAATGGAATGGTAAAAAGTATTGGGTGTTCCCACCGTACGAACGACTTGCACAGTTAACACCTGCCGACCTAGCAGATATTAAAATGACGGTAAAAAAAAGTGAATATATTATTGGAATTGCGAGATTAATGGCAAGTGGAGAATTATCAAGGGAAAAATTAATGAACATGAACTTTAAAGATGCTGAAAAAAACTTAATTAAAATACGAGGAATCGGTCCTTGGACAGCCAATTATGTGCTAATGCGCTGCCTCAGGTTCCAGACAGCTTTTCCAATCGATGATGTGGGTCTGATTAATTCGATAAAACGATTACGTAATATGAACCGAAAGCCTACGAAAGATGAAATTTTAGAAATATCGTTTCCATGGAAAAACTGGGAATCATACGCTACCTTTTATTTATGGCGTGTCCTTTACTGAATAATGACATCTTAAACCGGAATGTACTCAATAAAAAGAGAGTGAATTTAAAAAACGAATCCCTTTGCGTTCCAAAAGAGACCTGCTTGAAAAAGATCGAAGCTGGTTATTTCAATAAAATAATCCGCTTTTCTTTCCTAAATATTCCAATAATCCTATCTTGGGAATTTACGTTCAATTTAGTTTGATGAGGTTTTAGGGTTAGTTTATGAATAAAGTATTTAGGAGAATATGTATTTTAAATTATTTGTACCAATCCCCTTTTAAACGATCAATTATAGGAACCATCCGATTGAAGAGAGGAGGTATTATATATTTATCGAATCGTTGTACATGGACAAGAATATACGGACTTTCCCATAAACAATCCCCTATAGTAGACAGATTAATTTACTTTCTTTTCTGTCTTCCAGAGGGGAACTATATCATTATTTAATTTTCTTTTAATGCACTTAGAAGATTAACCTTTGCGGCCATATAGGATGGTATTGTTGAGGCAATGAGAGATAGGAATATCCCTGCAGTAATTGCCAAAACTACGTTGTCCCACGGGATAATAAATGGCATATGCATTGCAGAAGTGTTTGAGATAGAGTTTAAATATACTACAAATATGCCCAATAAAACCCCCATAATTATTCCTGCTATACCTACCACTAAACCTTCTCCTATAATCATTGTTCTGACTTGTTTAGTGGTAAATCCAATCGCACGAATTGTACCAATTTCTCCGACTCTTTCCATCGTATTCATCAATAATGTGTTACTTATACCTATACTGGAAAGGGCAATCACAATTATCAATAAAAATTGCATAACTTCATTCATTCCATCAAAAGAACTTTGAGCAGATGTAATTTGATCCTCTACTAATGTAACGGTAGAAATGTAAGTTGCAAAATCAGAGTTTAATTTTTCACGCAATGTATAAGGATTCCCCAAATCACTGGTATTGATCATAATTGTATTAATGACATCCCAGTTAAAACCTTTTGTAAACTCATTTTCTGAGATAAATCCAACATATCCTCCATCTTGAGAAGTATTAACTTTCCCTACTACCTGATACTCTCTTGTACCGGAAGGGGAATTAATCGTAATGTAATCATTAATTTTCCCACCCCATTCATCATACGCTCTTTCACCTAATAGTATAGAGTTTGATGGAAGACGAATACCTGGATCTTCGAAGAGCTGATATTCTTTAGTATTTTCAGATGGCGAACTCATAACATAGAATTCTCTATACTCATCTTCAACTGTTTTCCAGGTGACCATTGTTTCTCTGAACCATTCAACCCCTTCAACTCCAGCGTAACTACTTACCTTATTCATAATTTCTTCATTTACTGGTTCTTCAAACTGTACTTGAATATCCCCTCCAAAAGTTTGGCGAATCTCCTTTTCGAATCCAGAAGGGATTGATTCTAAAGCTGAACCTAAAAAAATTACTACAGCAATACTTATTTCTAACATTGCGGATGTATTAGCGTTTCGATTCGTATTAACTTTTATATTACTGACAGATAATTTCCCTGGATAGCCAAGTATTTTTTCTATCATTGGTGCAAGAATTTTTGCAAGGATCCTCATCCCCAATGGATATATTAATACCACCCCAAATAATAAGGAAATATACCCCAAATAACTGTCAACAAAGCTTAGGAATATGAGTATAATACCGAATAAATATCTAAGAATTTCTACTCTAAACCTAGAAGTTTTATCTGTATTTCGCATTGCGTATACTATAGGCGTGTTAAAAGCAATATACATGGGTATTCCAGAAATCATTATTGGAAATAAGACTCCGATTAATCCTGATAAAATTGTTGCGCTTTTCCAATTTAGCGTGTAAACCATAGTATCTTGAAAGATTCCTAAAAGCATCTCTACAAACATATCTGCGAATAAAACACCAAGAGGTAATGCAATAGCAGTACCTAAAAGAGAAAGTAAAAAGACTTCAATCAAAACAAGTTTAAATACGTCAACATTTGTATATCCAAGACTTTTCATAACAGAAAATTCTTTTTTTCGTTCAATTACACTTGAATAAATCATATTAAATATTATGAAGCCACTTATAAAAAGAGAAAGAATACATACTAGATAAAAGACAGAGTATAGACCTTCTACGTCATTATTTCTTAAATCATCAATAACAACAGGTTGAACATATAGTGATGTCCCTCGTAATAAGTCTTGATAATTCGATAACCAATTTTCATTATCGCGATCGTTATGTTGTAATCGTATATAACTTATTTGATTATCTTGGTTAGTCCAGTCTTGAAGAGTGTCTAAATCCATCATAACTCTAAAGGATCTACCTTTAGCGTCATGCCAATTATTAGGACTGGCAAGCCAAGATGTAAAGCCAACAATCCCCGTTACTTCTATTTTACCCAACCCTTTAAATGTCAAAGTGTCTCCTATATCTTTACCCCATAGTTTAGCAGCATTCTCAGGTATAATTATACCATTACCTTCCAAATTCCCTTTTATTAATGGGAGCTTTAATAGATTACTTTCTATATCACTGACACCAGTTATTCTAACTGAAGTTTCAGCCGGAGCTTTAGGTTGATCTATTTCCACCAATGCTTGTTTATCAAGGACACTTAAGCTATCCGATACTATATCCTGCTGCTTTATTTCTTTTACCTCATCTTCTGAGAAAGAATAATTTTTGCTTAGTATCCAGTAATCAGCATCCCCTGCATAGATTTCTTCATAATACCTAAATGTACCTTTAATCGTGTTATTAGCAACCAACATACTAGTGGTTAAGAGGATACCAAGTATTACTGCAATGAGTGTAAAGAAAAACCTTTTTTTATTTTTTGTTAAGTTACGCCAAGAAACTAGCCAAATATTCAGCATAGCCATGATCCTCCCTAGTTACTTCCGTTTCAATTAATCCATCTTTAAACAGAATAATTTTATCCGCATAACCAGCTGCGAAGATATCATGAGTTACCATAATAATTGACTGTTTTCTTTGTTTGTTGAATTTAGCTAATAGATCCAGTATTTCTTTGGCTCGTTTCCTATCTAGGTTTCCCGTTGGTTCATCAGCTAATAGTATTTTCGGCTCGTGGATCAAAGCTCTTGCTATTGATACCCTTTGCTGCTGTCCTCCGCTTAAAAGATTAGGGGGTTTCTTTTCAAAACCTTCTAAACCAACTTCTTTGATAATGTTCCTTATTTTCTCTTTGATGTTTTTGTCTTTCCGGCCATCTGTATGAAGTGGAAAACCGATATTTTCTTCTACAGTTAATGTAGGTAATAATTGATAATTTTGAAAAATGAATCCGATATTTTTTCTCCTTACGATCGTTCTTTGCTTTTCAGTTAATCCAGAAAAATCTTTTCCTTGTATCTTCACTTGTCCAGATGATGGTGTATCTAATCCACCTAATAGTTGTAATAGAGTACTTTTACCCGAACCACTAGGTCCCATTATTGCTATAAACTCACCTTCTTTTATAGAGAGGTTAATACCTTTTAGCACTTCTATCTTTTGATTACCTTGTTCGAAAGACTTACATAATCGATTAACTGAAATCATAATTGTATCTCTCCTTCAAACTCGAATAACAAAAACCTTCATTTTTTTCCGAAAACTCTTCTCCTGATGAACGCCCTGCAAGAATGATTAATACGAACAACAAATTAAAAGCAGACTGTTTTAACATAAAATAAACCTCCTTACGCAAATTATATAAAATGACGTAAGGTCATTTTCAAGCTTTACACAGTATAAAGTTTAAAAGGGATACAGTACTCCTTCGGCACGACATTTTACACGCAGACGAAAGACCTTGTTTCATCAAGTGGAAAAGTGGACAAAACTTTACAACTAGTACATCAAATTATGGCATTGATGAAATTCTGTTCTCTATTACGGACTTTGAAGTCTATGAAAACATTGTTATGACACGTTTTATAATGCACATAAAGAAACCCGCAAGAAATCGAATAGAAGTTCTATTTTGTGTTACGAACAAGATGAGCAATGACGTTTGTTTTTCCAGCAAGGTACCCCTACAAAATAGCATTATAAAAGCGTATTCGAAAAAATCTCGAATACGCTTCATTTAATCTTCCATCGTTTCTAAATAGCCTTGCTGTAAACATGTATCCGTCAGAAACTGCTTAATCCCTCTAGCGAATGATAATTCAATCGTGCTACTCGTAACGGCTAATATTTCCCCTTCTCCCAAAATCACATGCTTTACTTTTGAGCCAACGATTAACGCTGACTCGGTTGTAATCGTCCGCTCATTACGGTATTGCTTCTGTGCTTTCTTCGTACTTTTCGGCGCTTTCTTTGGCAATTCCTGCGGTGAGACGATTTGTTTTAACGCCTTCATGAAAATCGATGGCACCACACTTGTTTTAAAGCGTTTACTATACGAAATTAATTCCAAATGGCGAATCGCACGCGTGATACCGACATAAAAGAGTCGCGTTTCTTCCTCGATTTCTTCTTCCGCCTCACTAGGTAAAATCCCCTCAATCAAGTCAATCAAATACACACGGTCAAATTCCAAGCCTTTTGAACTGTGCAATGTTGTCAGTGTAATTGCATTCAATTCATTTTTCATGTGAGACGAACGTGCTAAATTTTCAAGCTGCTTCAAACGACCCGCAAATTCGGTCATCGTCGGCGTATGACGAGCAATTAAACCAAGTACATCCACAACATCTAGTAAATTTTCATAATTAAAACCGAGTGTCTCACTCATTTTCTTTAAGGTACGCTCATAACCAAAGTCAAAACGGATATGCTCTAGCATGGCTGTTGGCGTCGTTTTATCAAATTGAATGCTATCATACGTTTTGCGAATCCGCTTAATATATTCAGGCTGATAATCCTTTAACTCAACATGCTCTAACAACTGTGTGAATACACAGCCATCCTCCGGCAAATTCTGCAGCGCCTTCAATTGCGTTGGTGTAATATAAGCATTCATTTTTCTATAAACTTTTTCAAATACCGTGATATTTTTTGTATTGTACGCTAGCCGCATGAAGTTCATAATATCCTCCACGACCCAATGCGTGAAAAAGCGAATCGTGGAATCTTTCATATAGAAAGGCAAACCTGCTCTGTCAAACGCGTCCATAAGCGGAATGGCTGACGTATTATTTCGATATAAAATAGCCGTTGAGCCGCGCTTTGACAGATTTTTCAACTGATCCACTATATATTTGGCCTGAAAATTGTAATTCTCTAAGACTTTAAACGAGATTGGCTCTGCTGCAGGATTTTCTGTAAACATTTGTTTGTTATAACGCTTTTTATTTCGCTGAATGAATATATTGGCTGGCTCTACAATCGTTGCAGATGAACGATAGTTTTGCGTCATAAGTAAAACATGCGCCTCCGGATATATCTTTCGGAAATTTAACAAATAATCTGGCTCTGCACCACGCCAGCTGTATATGGCCTGGTCCTCATCTGCAACGACGCATAAATTTTGATGGACTTCGACGAGCTTCGCGATGAGCGCATGTTGAACGGGCGATGTATCCTGACTTTCATCCGTTAAATAATAATCGTAGCGGCGTCGGTATTGCGCCAGCACCTCTCGATTTTTCGTAAAAATATCATTCGCCATTAATAGCATATCGTCAAAATCAATTAACAAACGGTCACTACCTGCGCGTTTATATTCCTCATAACGCTGTAAAATCTCGACTTTTTTTGGCACCTTTACATCTGCAATTGCCCATTCTTGTTCTGGGAGCATTTTATTTTTGATAAACGTTATGTACGTCAGTAGCTCGTCTAACTGATCTTCGGTAATTTTTGAGCCATTTAATTGTTCAAAAATCTCGCGAAGCACTCGTTTTTTTGAAACAACACCAGGCTTGTCCGCTTCTTCAATGATACCGTACGAAATGCCCTGACGTTCAAGTGTCTGCCGCACAACTTGAAATGCTAAACTATGAATCGTTGAAAAATCAACCGGTGGCAAATGCGGGAAAAACTTTGCAAAACGGGCCTTCATATCACCGGCCGATGCCTTACTAAAGGTGACAGCCTTTATGCGAGAAGGATCCACACCAAGCGCCTCAATCATATAGCCAATACGCATAATAATCGTCGTCGTTTTTCCTGAACCGGGAGATGCCAATAGTAACAGCGGGCCATTCGTTTGCAACACCGCCTGCGTCTGCACATCATTTAGACGAACGCCAAGTGAACGCTCTTTTTCCTCAAAAAACGCTTTTTGCGTTCCATTCATATCAATCGCTCCGTTCCAAAAAATCTAAACTTTATTATACCAAAAGATGATTAATTGTCTCATTTTCTAGAAAGGCATTTGGTTCATTTCTTAGAATAAATCGTTCTGCTCCCATTTTTGTATTTTTTAAAATTATTCATTACAAAAGACATCCGCACTCTGGGATTTACGTAGCTCTTTTGCAAATGACTAAAAGAGCATATTTTTTATAATAAAACATGCTCTTTGTGATTTATTTTTCGTCAGTGATCGGTGTATTCTATTATAAATTATAGTTTGACCTTAACCTCAGTACCGTCCTTAGCTTTGACATCTACTAGCACGATCCCCTTATAATTTTTCAGTTCCTTGACGATAGGCTTTAGCGTTTCTTTGTCTATTAGCGGAAAGGTAAAGTCCAGTTTTTTTCTTTCGAAGTGCACTTTTGTCCATTTGTTTACATTTTGCTGAATAAATTTTGAAGACAAAATTGAAATCACGATATTTAAAATAGCATATGGAATTGGGATGGTAAACCGAACGTCTTTTGCTTTCACTTTTACATGCATCATAAGCAAATCACTACTCAATGATAACCGAAACGGTATCCCCGTTCGCTGATTTAATATCAACAATTTGGCCATCTAATTCGTTTTCGATTGCTTCAATAAGAAGGTTTATGTCAATATCTTTCACGTATTTTTCCGATTGAGGAATACTCGCTGCGATGCTATGTCCAGCCATTAATACTGCCTTGACAAGTTTTATCGGCAAATTGACCATGACGTTATCATTTTCGGTTGATACCACACGGATTTTTAATGTCTTATCTAAATATTTGGGCTTGTTAGTTGTTTCTTCTTTCTCTTTTAACACTTGAATCAGTTCGGATCCCTGATCGGCATCAATCTTCCCATCTTGTATCATTGTTAACACTTTAGTAATTTCCTCGTTCATGATAAATTCCTCCCTATTCCTCTTTTAAGAGCTTAATGGCTTCTTCTGGTGTGATTTCGCCATTTTCCAACATGGTAACAACTTTTTTCTCGTCTACTTCATTTTTCTTCTTCTGCACATATCCAAGGGATGAAATGATGTCTGTTAGCTTGCCTCGAACCGTTGGATACGAGATTCCCAGTTCCTTTTCAACATCTTTAATATTCCCTCTGCATGTTAAAAATACTTCCACAAAATGAAGCTGATCCTTTGATAAGGATGCCAGTTTAGATAATTCAAACTCATTTTCAATCGTAGTGTGACAATGAGAGCACTGCAACTTTGTAATTTTCAATGTTTTACTGCAGACAGGACAATTTGTGATTACTTGATAAGCCATAATGAAATCCCTTCCTTCTAGTTAACTTGATTATACAACAAGAAATCGAAAACACAAATAATAAAACTTAAATTTTTTAATTAAAATAATTAATAATGTTAATTCGCAAATTAATATTATTAATTATTCATTCGAGTATTCTATTTACCATGATAGTTGAAATTGTAGACCTTCCTCTTGGTGAAAATCCCTAGGAGCACGATTCCTTAGACTGTCACTTTAAGAGTTATTTTGCACCACAAGTAAATATAAAAAGTCCAATTCCCCAATATTAAAGGAAATTGGACTTTTATTATTACTTCTGAATAGTACCCTTCTCCGGAACTGTTTTAAGCCGTTAAAATCACCAGAACCCTCCATCTGAATGAATAATTTGTCCCGTAATCCATTCAGATTCATTACTTGCTAAAAAGACGATTAACTTTGCAGCATCTCTAGGTTCACCGAGTCGTCCCATCGGAAATTTCGGTAATAAGCCTTTCTTCAGCTCACTGCTCATCCAGCCACTGTTAGTTGGTCCGGGATCCACGGCATTAACCGTGATGTTAAGCGGTGCCAACTCAAGAGCAACTGATTTAGTAAAAGTGGAAACGGCACCTTTTGTTGAAACATAAGCTAGGTTACCTGGTTCAGGTGATTTATCTTGACCTGACACCATATTGATAATTCGACCCCCATGTTTGCCTTCAATTTGACGAGCAAACATGGCTGTCAAAAGACATGTTCCTCTAACATTCACTTTATAATGAGCATCGAGAATATCTGCATTTATGGAACGAAAATCGACATCAACAGAATGAGTTGCATTGTTCACAAGAATGGATGGTGTACCTATTTTCTCATGAACCTCATGAAGCAATTTCTTCGGTGCATCTGATTGTGACAGATCCAGTTCCATTGATTCACATTTCACTCCAAGGCTACGGATCTCCGCCATAAGATGTTGCGGCCAATCGGAATCATGATCAATAAAATACTCCATCTGACGATCATACTTTGACCAATGAGTGAAAAAAATGTCTGCACCTTCTTTGGCCAGTTCCCGACATATTGCAGTACCAATACCATTTACTCGACTAGCGCCAGTAACAATTGCAGTCTTGTTCATTAATCGTTTCATAAAAGCATCTCCTTATGGATACGCTGAACAAGGTACTATTGGAGATGTAATACTAACAAACAAAAAAAAGAATACCTAATAGGCATTCGCTCGGTGAGTTTATAGTACATGAACCCAGCAATCCTAAAGTGGTGTGAATTAAAATGGAAAATTACCCCTCTTATAATGAAGGGGAATCAATAACTCCATACAATTACTAAGCCATTAAAGAATATCTCCCATTAAAGTCCATGCTCCTTTCGTACATCTCCATGCTTATATGGTATCGCAATTACCAATTTTAGTAAAGAAATCCCAAAGAATTACTTTGCAAATTACTTGCCGTTTGTTCACTGGTCCTTCCTTCATTTATTGCTGAACAAAGTGAACAGAGCTGTTCATAAGTTTCTCCTTAGTAGAAGTTAACTTTTGAGACAGCTCGAGGTACTCTATATATGCTACTTATTATTTTCGGCTGGCATAGATTCTGTTACTTTTTCAGCTTTTGTCAGTTTGCCTTCTTTTTCAAGCTGAGCAATCAATTCATCTACTGTAATTCCTTTTTCTTTCGCCATTTCTTCCAAGTTAACTGGTTCACTGGAATTTGTGACTTCACTAGTTTTGCTGGCCGTATCTGACTCAATTGTGCCTTCAGCTTTCGTAGATTCAGTTACATTAGCAGCTTTTGTTAGTTTGCCTTCTTTTTCAAGTTGAGCAATCAATTCGTCTACTGTAATCCCTTTTTCTTTCGCCATTTCTTCTAAGTTGACAGGTTCGCTGGATTTAGTAGTTGCCCACATGTCGTTGTTGCTAGCAGCATATGCAGATCCTGCAACAATCGATAATCCTAACACCAATGTTGTAATTGTTAATTTTTTCTTCATCATAAATTCCTCCTAGAATGTTTTTAGTTACTACCCAAGATGTGTAACAATGTTAACCGTTCTGATTTTTGAAATTACTCTTAAAATGTTCATTGTAACCTTAGAGTTGGTTCACCTGTAATTTTTACTATCCCCCTATCTGATTTAGTCATCTATTTTCTTCACAAGAGAAAGTCTGCCATCGAACGTACCACAGACTTCATCGGCATAGCTTGCAACCTTTCTACTTGATATCACCAGTTTATAATAATTCATGTTAAATCCATGTTAAGAGGAATAGTTTTTATAAATTCACAAAAAAAGGCTTTGAATAAACAGTTTTAGCTGCCATTTAAAGCCTTTTCTTTTTCTTATTTTATTTTGCCAAGCGTAATTTCGAAACAAGTACCGCCGTTTTCATGATCCGTAATTAAGATGTTTCCGTTATGCTTTTGTATAATACTATGCACAATAGAAAGTCCTAATCCTGAACCGCCCATTTCACGAGAACGTGATTTATCCACTCTATAAAACGGCTCAAATATATTCTTTTTTTCCTCATCAGGGATCCCGATTCCCGTATCTTTAATTTCAACGACTACCTGCTTTTTATCCGTTTTAACAGTAATGATTACCATACCACCGTCAATATTGTATTTAATACCATTTTCAACAATATTATAAAGCGCTTGATATAGTAAGTCGGTATTACCGTAAACAACGCTTTCATCGCAATCCAAATATAATGTAACATCTTTTTCTTCAGCAATATGAGAAAGCTCAGAAACAATATCTTCTAAAACATCCTTCAAGCAAATCGTTTCATTCGCAAGTTCATCATTCATATTTGTCATATTCAAAAGGCTACTAACAAGCTCAGATAGTCGCTGTATTTGCTTTTCAAAAACATAAATCAGCGCATCATATTCTTCTGCAGAATGTGTATGTTTCTTTTTAAATACATCCACCTTTGTTTTTAAAACCGCAAGTGGCGTTCGAAGTTCATGAGCTGCATTTGCAGAAAAGCGACTTTGCATCATAAAAGTATCGTTTAGCTTATTCGTCATTTCATTAAAAGACTGTGTTAGTTCCGCTATTTCATCATTGGTTGAAGGAATGTCCATCGTTTCCGATAAATTATGTACAGTCCTATTTTTAATTTGACTATTTAGTGTATCAAGTGGTTTTAACACTTTGCCCGATATATAGTATGTCAATACGCCACCACCGACTATAACTATAAGCAGATAAACAATACTATTCATCTTAAAGTCCGTTCTTGCTTGTTGTGATTCTTCAGATGGTGTAGTCATCATGACATCTGGTGGCGTTTGGAGACTGTCCATATTATTGTTATCTTCACCAACCACTTGTGCAGGTAGTAAAGTGGCTGCATCAATTCTTGTAGCCATTATACCAGCAGAAAAATTCAGTATTAATGTAAGTCCTATACAACAAATCGTTAATAAAATGATCATCATTACAGTAAATCGCAGCCGAATTGGCATTTTTTTGAACATCAAGCGTCACCATCATTTTTAGTTATAAAATACCCTTCACCAATCTTTGTACGTATTGGATCATAATCTAAAAGAACTTTCATTTTTTTTCGTAATGTGGCGATATGAACGCGAATAGCACCACTAAAGCTATCGGCATTTCCATCCCAAACGTGTTCAATCAACTCTTCTTGACTGACTACTTTTTCTTGATTTAGCAGAAAGTATTCAAGCAATGCGAATTCTTTTTTTGTGAGTATCAGTTCTTTTTCATCCACAAATGCGGTGCGTTTAGATAAATCAACATTTATGTTACCGCAAGATAAAAGGCTATTTTCCTGCACAAATTTTCGCCTTAATAAATTTCTTATTCTTGCTTCCAATTCTGCAAATTCAAATGGTTTAGTTAAATAATCATTCGCACCAATATCTAAGCCTTTAACTTTGTCGTTTACGCTACTTCTTGCACTAAGGATTAAGACTTTTAATTCGTTATTTTCTTCTCGTATCTTTTCTAAAACCTTTAATCCGTCCATTTTCGGAAGATTTAAGTCAAGGATTATTAAGTCATAGTTTTCAACGTACGCCAGTTCATAAGCATCTTCTCCATTACTACATGTATCAACTGCATACCCTTCAATTCTAAGTCCCTCAGCGATAGCTTCCTGTAAATCTATCTCATCTTCAACAACTAGAATTCTCATATCGTCATCACCTCATTTTCTTATTATAAAAAGGTTTGTGTTAAATCTATGTTAAGCAATTATTATCAAATAATAATTTATTTGTGTAAAGCAAGATTTTGAATAATTATATGTAAATCATAAAATGACAAAGACACCAAAGCACAATCCTTGGTGTCTTTATCGTTATTCTTTCGTTGCTAAATGAGCTGTTGCTTATCGCTTTTTATTTGGAAATTCCCGACTGCATTTCGTAATTTCTTACGAGCATTCCGTTTGATTTTATCATGCCAAAATTCTCGTAATAAGGAATTAAGTCATCGTCACAACACAAATCAATCATATATATATCATCAAGTTCTTTTAATATTTGTTTTACTAATTCCTTGCCAATACCTTTCTTTTTATACGCTGGCAACACTTCAAGGAACGGAATGTAGGCAGATAGAACACCATCGCTAATTGCTGTTATAAATCCAACTACTTGATTAGTGTGATCATCTATAGCAATAATCACTTTACTACTGTTTTTTAACAACTTTAAATGCGTTTGTGGATTTGGTGGATTTGGCCAATCAACAAAAAAGCCATTCAACATATCAGAAGAAATTCCATCCATAGATTTTTTATAAATCATCATATATCAACTCCTAAATTATTTAATAATTTTTTAGGGAGATGATCGATCAATTATAAAGTAACATCATTACTACCTCCAAACATTTCCTGGGATACTATAAAATATTCTACTCAAATTCTAAAAATCCTTCTTCTTTGTTTAATAAAACACTAGCGTGAATAACCATTGTTTTACGAGATGAAAAGTATGAAACTGCAAACATCACAACAAAGTAAATTCATGTTGTAATTTTTGATAAATTCAAAGCACAAAATCATTTTTTGAAATAGACTTCAACTGATAATGAAAGTATAGCAAATAATGGGAAAATTAAAAACAAATACTTTAAATCATCACTTTTCAATATCCACACGTTAAGACACGCTATCAACACTAAACCGATGCTATTGAATAGGATAAAATATAGTATTTTGTTTTTTAACCTATTCATTAAATAAAGATCAATAGGTGCTGCAACGATTATTGTAAATAAATAGAGACCTAAAAAAATGAATGCAGATATCATGAGATTTTCAAACATTGTGAACCCAATTAATTCCGATTCCGGCTTCTTCTCTTCAATGAATTGAATAATGAATGTAGTAACTAACGCCACTATCAAGGGTGAAAACAGGATATTGTATTTTCTTTTCATTTAGTTACCTCGAATAATTATTATAAACAAGCCCTTACTAGAAATTTGTTTATGTAAATAATTATAGAGTATATGGAAATGTTTTCAATATTTTCATATCAATTCTGTTCGCTTTTGCCGTTTCAGCTAAACTTAAACAGATGCATTCGCTTTAGCACCAGTTTCACTAACAGAGAACAAATACAAGTACATAAAAGTTAGGACTTTCTTTTTTAAAAATCCCTATATTAAGCTGATTTCTAGTCCTCATAATGAATGTGGTTGTTCTTTTTTAACTGGCTGTCTCCATTGCGTTCTTCATGATAATACATTGAATACAAATCATTTAATGTAACTTTCCCAAATGCAAAATCCACCACATTTCTCTCAACTAAAAAAGATGTAAGCGAACTTAATAAACTTGCTTCAGAACTTGGTAAATGAATTAGTGACATTCCGTTTGTAAGTGTTTCAAGTTTTATATTTGGAAATAGCTCGTGAAGTTGTTTTTTAGTATGATCTTCCATGTTTTTCACTCGAATAGTTTTAATATGCGCTTGACTAAAACCTTCTATTACTTGATTGGTATTAACCAGCTTTCCTTTATTAAATAAGAAAATTCGGTCTGCATATTTCTCTAAATTATCAAGTAAATGGGAGGCAATAATAAGAATCTTACCTTCCGCCTTTTTCTTTACTAATATTTTCGAAATTATTTCTACATTATTTGGATCAAGTCCGTTCATTACTTCGTCCATCATCATAATTTCCGTATTTGTGACAATTTGCATTGCAAAGCATAGACGCTGGCGCATACCAAGAGAATACGTGCCGGTTTTTTTATTCACATAATGCCCCATATTTAATGCTTCGATTGTTTCATCAATCAGTTTTAAATCCGATTGCCACATGGTTGCAAACATTTTTAAATGCTCTCGCCCACTTAAGTGATTATACAAGTCACTTTGGTCCGGCATCATCGACACGAATTGATGAATTTTCACTTCATTTGATTTATTCGAGTAACTTAGACCATCTTTAAAAACTACCTTTCCTTTCATAGGTTTCACATAATTCATCAATACATTCATAAATGTGGATTTTCCCGTTCCATTTGGTGCAACAAGCCCGATCATTTCTCCTTGCTCAAATGTCATAGAAATATCATTTAACACTTTATGTTCCCCAAATTGCACGGTAATATTTTGAACTTCAAGCATCTTTACGCCTCCTATTTAATTAGCTTATATCGCCTATTCAATGCAATCAGTATCATTAAAAAAATGACCACCCCTGCCAGCCCAAGTAACAGCTGTAATCCTAAAGTAAAATCTAAATCATTGTTCATATAATAAAAATTTCGCCTTTTTGAAACAATTTGTCCGACTTGAATGTAAGATGTCGGATAGTTTTGAACGTCCCAAAAATAGCCGACGTAACGGCTGGAATAAAAATTCTCGCCGAAAATAAGGAGCAAGCCAACAGCGAAATTTACCATCTCGCTTCGGAAAATAATACTACATAATAGCACAACGTTGATCATGACGATAAACCAGGTAAAAAGCAAAATGAAAGATTGTCCAAAAAACGTACCTAATGTCATCATTTCAAATTTACCGTCCACACGCCAATCGAGATGAGCTGCATACACAGGAGATGGTAAATTGAAATTCCCAAAACCGGATTGTAAACCTATGATAAAGACGCCAACTATAAGCGGTACAAATAATACCATGCTACCTAGTAGTGCAACGAACATTTTCACAAGTAGCTTTTTCCAATCACTAATCGGAAATCCCTTTAAAATAGATGGATGACGTTGATCTTTTTTAACAATATCAATTGATAATAGAAGGACACAGACAATTAAAATAATAGGAAGTACACCCTTTAATAGGCGTTCGAGCGTTTGAAGCGCTGTACGTTGTTCAAAAATTTCCAATGATAACTCATAATCTGCTTTCGAATAAGCATCATAACGGACAGCCTGCTCTAAATAGGCGTAAAAGGCATCATCTTCTGCATACTTGTTATTTTTTATAAAATACTTTGAGTTATATGAAAATACCTCATTTCTATATGTAATCGAATTCGTAAAGTAGTACCAATCGCTAGTTAAATCTGCATATTTTTTAAAATTGCCCTCATCTAATGCATCTAATCTTCCTTTATCTATAGGGTTAATTTCCTTAAATATTTCAATAGCATAAATAACGGAAGGATGTACATTATTTAAATCTTGTCCTTCCATATGATCTAAAAATTCCTGACGTGTTAAATAGCGCGCCTCAATTTCATCATAGTCAACACTTTCTATCGGATTGTAAGTTGGCGCTATTTTAAATACATAAAAAAAGGTTGCAAAAGCAAGCAAAAAATAGATTGCTAGGTTTTTCTTATTCGTAAAAAACTGCTTGAATTCAAATTTAAAATAACTCCACATGCTTAATACCCCCTACGCCCTATTGATTTTTCCTGTTGAGAAAAATGTTTTAATAACGAATAACATTAAAATAATACTTATACATATGATGATTAAGCCTAAATTCATCGTAATATCTACAGGCTTCGCTAAATCTACAGGTACGCCTAGTAAAATATCATTGAAGTTCATGAAATTAAAAGGATTATAGGGTAATAAACTAATAAGAGATGGAAAAATCATTGGTAAAAAGAATAAAATAAAGTGTACAAATAATGTTAAATACATATTTTTCAGTAACACATTTAAAATAATCGACAATAGCATGACAAAAATTGAAATTAATAGCATATAACCAACGCTCATTGCAATATATTGAATCGTAGATATTAATGTGGCATTTCCTACATAGATCCCAACAGGCTCTAAAGGGTTACCAAGTCCATTTAATATCCACAATGGAATTGCGCAAATAAAAATGAGTAAAATACTTGTAACTATGGTTAAAAAAGCAATGATGCATTTAGATAAAATATAGTGATCGAATCGGACAGGAAAGCCCTGAATTATACTAGAATGCTCAAAGTCATCAAGCAAAATAGAACTTGTATGGAAGCTAATAAATATGTACCAGCCTGCTCCAACTTGGACAAAGAAAAATAATAAAAACGGCATGTACTGAAATAAATTGGATATTGTATCCTTTCCCTCATCAACCATCCTCTTAAAATAAAGATAGTCCATCGAATTTTGCAATTTAGAAGGTAATAATTCTGCGACATTTCCATATCCTTCTAATTCAAATGCTTCTTGTCTTAATTCTGCAAGTTTAAGTGAAGTCTCATAATACATAGATTGTTTGTCCATCGTTAATGATGCTATTTGTAAAGCAATAGTGCTTTTTTGTTTAACTAAATTTTTATATAAGTCACTTCCGTCACCTGTTTCTGAAGCATCTTTAATTTGAAACTTTGATAGTATAGCTTGTGCTGAATAATAATCACCCTTTTTCTCGACAATTTGATTACCAACGGCTTGTGCATTTATATAAAACATAAAGCCAAAAACGATCATAACAACTGCTAGTAGTGCGACTAAATTTTTCCGATTGGCTCGCTCAATAACTAGACCTACTTTTAATGCTCTTAACACTGTCATCCTCCTCACTTATCAATGAAAGCATTTACAGTACTATAATAAGATATTATGAATATTTTTACAATTCTTACATTTTCGAAGGTTCTTAATTTACGAGCAACTAAAAACGCCAGGATCAATGATTTACCAATGATCCTGGTGTTTCGTTCTATTATTTTTTATTTATGTGTTCAGCAAGGTTACGATGCCAACGTTTTTTATTCTTTTATGGTAGAGTAGCTTGTTGCATATAATCATTTTTTAAAAATTGAAAACTAGTGCGAATGACTTGTTGGGCGTCTCACAAAAAAATGCTAATAGCAGACCGATTACGGCCACAATTACAATAGTGCCAAATGTAAATTGTGTTCCTGCTGCAACTAGTGTTCCAGGGTTTGCTTTTGAATGCTCTACTGTAAAGCGGTGCTGTCCTGTTGTCATAAGTGTAATTGCTAATGCGGTACCTGCAGCACCTGTAATTTGCTGAAGTGTGTTTATGACCGCGGAACCGTGGCCGGTATAATAGTTGTTGATACACCTACGTAGAAAATCATACGGGGTACTATTACTAACCAAGGTGGTGTTGTGGCGCTAATGACAAAGAATAATATAGTTGTTGAAATAACTAAGCATAGAATCCAAAACGCAAGTAAAATTTTGGACCAATACGATCAAAAGCTTTTCCGACAATTGGAAAGGATTTTTTTTACAATGTGAAGAAGTACTTAGTAAGGGGATATATGAATTCAACGATTATGGAGAAGAAATAGTAAATTAGAGGTGAAGATAAGGTGAAAATAAAAATAATATTGTTATTAATTATTTGTTCTATATGGTTAGTGGCTTGTAACGATAATGGAGAAACAACAAAAACGATAGAAATTCAAGAATTAATTAATTTCGAAGAAGAAAAACCCGACACATTACAGTTAATATCTGATGCGAAGAATATAAAGATTATAAAGAAAACATTTAAAAAAGCTAGAGAATTTGGTGAAGTAGATAACAAAGTAGTTCCGCAATATAAGATCAAACTAAACGAAGATGAATACTATTTATGGATCGACAATACAATTACAGGGACAATAGCAAACGTAAATAGTAGAAATATGTTTTATAATATCCTCGCTAGCGAAGAATTTAAAGAGGCCATTAATTATCAAGAACAAAAATAAATTACTTTTTAAAAAAATTAATCAAAGCTAACTATCTTCTGTCTAATATAGCAACAATCCATACGAAAAGAGCATTTCACAAAGATTGTTGCTATTAAAACAAGAAGCCTTCGAAATAAAAGGCTTCTTGTTAATAAATTTCTCAATTACTGAACACAGCGGTTATTTAAGCCATCATAGATAGTAGCGCCAACAGTTCAAGCTGCGCAACTTGGTAGTGCTACTCTTGATTAGGTTCTATATAGTAAGGATTTACATGAATAAGGACTTCCCCTACATCAGGATATTTATTTAATATTTCATTTTTTATGTCACGAGCTATATCATGGCCTTGTTTAATTGTTAAATCATGATTAAGTGATAGACGAATGTCGAGAAGCTTATAGTGACCGTGTTCTCTTGCGCGAATTTTGTCTATTCGTTGCACTTGATTAAATTCATGAATAGTAGCTTCATACTCGTCTAAATGTTCCTGATTCACACTTTTTTCCATTAAAACATCAACAGAAGGCTTAACTAATTCCATTGCGATTCTAAAAATAAAATAAGCTACTAGAGCACTTGCAATAGCGTCCGCGTATAACAAAAATGTCCATCCTATTGCATTTCCTATTATTGCTAAAAGGACTCCAATAAATGCAGCTAGGGAAGCAACAATATCACCTTTATGATCTAACGCAATCGCTATGATAGCCTTACTATTCCACTTTTCCCCCTGTTTTATGGAGTATCTATACAATATTTCTTTTGCTATATAAGAAATTATGGCTGCAATTAATGCACTGTACTGTGGTACACTGGGTTTATCAAAAAATGCTAAAATTGCTTCTATTAAGATATATATTGAAACCAGTAATAAAATAATTCCAACGATCGCTTCACTAATAACCTCTGCCTTACCATGCCCAAATGGATGATCCTTATCAGGTGGTTTATTAGAGATTCCTACTACCGCTAGCACAGCAATCGAAGCTACTACGTCTGCCCCTGAATGAATTCCGTCTGCAAAAACTGCCTCACTACCCCCAAAAAGACCAAAGAAGATTTTACCTATCATTAGAAATAGGTTGGATACAAGTGCAATCCACGCAACTTTTTTACTAATTTTTTCTCTCTCACTAACCATTTATCTCTCCTCCGATTAAGAGTTTTACAATTAAAAATGAGGGAAGAATTCTCCTCAAATCCCCTTAATCTTCTTCCTTCCATTAATACTCAACTATGATATCAAACGAATATCGAGTGGGTCTACAGCAACCTTTTTTACCATTACTAAATAAATTTAGAGAATGAAAATAAGTTGTTTCAGACCAAATTAATCAAATTGAGGTTTCCCTAAGACGGACGTTCACCCCAGCATGATAAGTGGAATATACGGATGCATCAATTAATAACCAATTAGTTTTTTTGTAAGTGGTACGTTTTACTTGCAAAAGCCTTTGGATTGCAAACTCTCATCTCGCCCATTATCTTTTAAATACATCGCTGTCCCACCTGTACAAAAATCATAGCCATTCCCGATTGGATATGTCCTTTAGTTAACACCTTATTTATACTCTTGAAGGATGTAGGATAATACTATTCATTCCCTTCTAATATTTACAAAGGGTCACTAACCTCCGAGTGACCCTTTTAATTTTTCCTTAAGTAATTTGAATTAGAAATAGAACAATGATTGTGTTTTAAAAAGGTTACATTTTTGGAAATAAAAAAAGCCCCAGCTCAATATTGAGTGCCTGGGTCTAACTAACAACCTAATCCCCATCTGTTTTTTTAGATGAGGATAGTTTTACTCTTATTTGCTCACATGCTCGCAGTTGGTCTTTTCAAGTTCAAAAAACACCAACAATTCATAAAGTTGGTGTTTTCCGTTTTCATTATTTAGTTTTATTTTCCAATTCTTTTAAGGCATCAGTAAGTTGAGCGTTTAAAGTGCCTAATGCTTCTTTATCAAGAGTATCTGCTTCTGAACCAGCAATCGTAGGGTCAAGATATTTTTCAATTTTCTCGTAAAGGTCTTTATGATCCTTCTTTACTTCGTCTTCAAAAACCTTCCATTGGTCTTCTAATTTTGGTCCAACTTCTTTTACTTTCGCTTGGTCTCCACTTTCGATAGCTTTGGATAACTGATCAGTAGTCTCCATCATTTTATTAACTCCATCCGTAACTTTACTATCTTTTGAGCTACATCCTGCTAAAAATAAAGTACATCCAAGACCGATTGCTAATACCAATGTCATTAACTTTTTCATAATCCATTCCTTCTTTCATTTTAGTTATTATTAACTGTTTTAAAATTTTTATTTTTTATGTTTTTAATTAACAGAATAAGAATTGCAGCAAGAACCAGAATAATCTGTGGAATTGCGCTCTCCCATGAGGAGTAAAGAGCGAAAAATTCTATATTTGGAATACCCGGAGCATTCGTTGTAGGAAGCAACCCTGCTAATTGTAAACTGTGAATTCCCATCCCCGTGAACTTAATACAAAGATAAAATACGATTACGCTTGAGACTATAAAGAATGGACGGAGCGGTAACTTTAAACCAACAAAGACCATTAAATAAGCTAAAATCCCAAGAATAGCAGCCCCAATTAAAAATCCAAATAGTAAAGACTGAAGCTCAATTTGACTTGCCATGCCGATATAAAACAATACCGTCTCTGTTCCCTCACGGAACACTGCTAGAAACGCGAGAACACCTAATGAAACGAGCTTGCCAGTTGTTAATGCATTTTGGCTTTTTTCATGAATGTATCTATTCCAATCAGCGATATTAGATTGACTATGGAGCCAATAGCTCATATATAACAGCATGACTGCCGCAAATACACCTGTCCATCCGCCAATAAGGGCATTGTTATTTCCAAAAGCACCAGAGGATATAACAAACTTAACGATTAGAGCAAGTATTACACTTACTCCCAAACCTGTTAGAACACCAGTCCAAATCCAAGCTTTTCCTTTTGAGTCCGCAGATTTTTTAACAAACGACATTAAGGCAATTACTACAAGTAATGCTTCCAATCCTTCACGAATTAGGATCATGGCTGCATCCCAATATGTATATTGAGATTTTGTAGCTAATGGGGTTAAATATGTCACCATGTTATCAATTAGTTTTTCTGCTTGTTCATAGTTTGGTGGATTAGCATTTAACATGGCTTGTACGGCGACAAGGTCTCTTTCGGAATCACTATATATAGATGCAGATTGTGCAACCACAACGCCTTCAACACTTAACCAGCTGTCACTAGCGTTTTTAATCCCTTCAATAGCACCCGATTTGTTTTCTTCAAGAATTTCCTTTTTAGTCTTTTGTAAAATGAGAATAAAATCGTCTAAAGAAAGATCTTCCTTCTTCAAATCAGACTCTTTATGATAACCGCCAGTTGCAAATTTTTCATTTACAGCTTTTAAATCATTTAAAGCCAACAATACTTGATCTTGCTTATTTATAGTAAAAGCATAAACTACTTTCCCCATACTCGATTCAATATCACGATAAGCAGTAATAGAATAGGCTTTTATTTCTTCTTCAATTTGCCTCCAAGTTTTATTAAATTGATCATAAGCATTTTCTGCTTCAGCAAGGTTCCCTTGAGAAGCTAAATCAATTGCGCGATTAACGGATTCCTCTGCCTTCTTAATATCCTGACTAGAATTTCCAGCTGCCATAGCAGGAGTATGTATTCCAATTCCTAATATTAATAGAAGGATAGATAATTTAAGTAATAGACTTTTCCCCATGAAGACCCTCCTTGGTAACACCTTCTAATTGATAAAGAATTTCAATATCATTTACACGAGTATCATTTTATTATCATTAATAATCATTGTCAATTATATTTTTATTTTCTCTATATGTATAAATTGGTAATTTAGAACTATACCCTCGCTTTCGTTATCGTTTACTGCACTAAAAGTCGGTATCGAATAATCTGATATAATGCAGACCGTTATAAAGCTTGTTAACATCAGTAATTTCTATTTCCGGATCGAAATAATAAAACATTGTGTTTACTTTTTCTAATCCTTTGTGAATACAAATCTTTTTTATTTCAACCATCATCTCATCCTCTACTGATAGTTCCTCAATAAATTCATCCACGTCTGTTAATTTATCTTGCCAGTAGACACCAATCCAATCCTCGTCATAGAATTTTTCATTAATATCCCTACAAAATTCACATATTTTATATTTTGGATCATCAATATCCATGTCTGGATCACTATAATCGATTTCAAAATACGCATTAAAAGTATCGTTATCTACGTTGCTAATTCCCACCCAAACATGAACCTTACTCATGATCTCCACTATTATTTGCAACTCACTTTCGTATGATTTATTATTCTGGCTTCCCTGTTAGAATTCGCCCCACTTAAAGCCTGAGACAATTGACTATGAAAACTACTATATTGCTCTTAGTATATGCATTCATAATTATTTTCCTTAGAAAACAAAAATTTACTTTTTTTGTTTTCTGATGAGGATATTCTTTCATTCTAAACAGGTATTTTACTTTCATTTTCCTCACTTACTTTAGAGTCTAGTGTTTTTGTTATTATGTAGAACAAAAATGTACCCGTTAATCCTAGTACAAGAAGCAATCCTCCCATATATACTGGAGGAATCCACTCCCCAACGATGATCAGCAGCGAAGAAACAACTATTGCGCCATAGATCGTCATACTATTAAAAGCCATATAGGTGCTACGAGCGTTTGGTGGTGCAATTTCCCCTATCATCGCTTGTTTAATAGGAACATACATCAGTTCACCAATTGTTCCAATAAACATAGCAATAAAAAGAATCAACACGCTATTTGTAAAGGCAAAAACACTAAAACAGATCGAAAAAATCAACATCCCTGTAACTAAAGTCCAACCATCACTCCACTTTTTAAATACGAATAATACGACACCGGATAGGAGGACTACAAGAATTGTATTCTCCGTTCGAAGAAAACCTAGCATCTTTGTGCCATCAAGTATGAAATCTATTCCAAACAATGAAGCAGACTGATGAGGTATATCTTTTTCGAGACGAATCCCAATATAGTTAGTTAATGACTGTTCCAAAGAAAAAATAAAAATTGCTCCCAAAATATACAGCATAAACAGCTTATCTTTTAACACGGTAGAAAAGTTCTTAAACATCGCTTTTAATGCAAATTTTTGTGTTTGATTTGAAGTCTTAGAAGAAGGTTCGGGTGTGTAGGTTTCCGTAATGAAAAATATGGTTATTAATACAGATAATAAAGAGATGAGTGATATTCCAATAAATAATTCGAATAAGTAATTTTTGAAAAGAAATGCGCCAATAATTCCTCCAATAGCAGTTGCTAAATTCCCTAACCAATAGCTAATTGTAAATACAACCTTTCTTGATTCGGAATTAGTAATATCAATAATCATAGCTTGTGCTGCTGGTTGAAACATTCCACCCCAGAACATATTGATGGTAAAAAATGCTGCAGAAAAATACGGTAAGTCAAACCAAGGGGAATTACAAAGTGCTATAAACAGATATGAAAGCAATAGACCCAGTTCAGAATAAATCATTATTTTTTTTCGACCTATTCTGTCTGAGACATGACCTCCGATTAACCCACCAATGACCCCACTTATCACAATGATGATAAGAATAATACCTGTTTTAGTGGCGCCGATTTTTTGAGAAAAATAGATTGCTAGAAAAGGTATAACAGCCATCGAAATAAGGCTGCCTAGAAATTGCATTGCTAGACGCAATTTGACATTTGGATGGATATCTCTCAATTTCATATTAATCACCCCTTTTTCGTGATAGGACCAAATAATCTCAGTGCTTGTCGCGTTATATCCTTCCATATCAAGCTTGTAGATTCATCTACAAACGTTAAACGCATCCCATTTAAGATGGATAAGTATGATTTAGCAATTAATGACGTTGGTTCTTCATAAAAGTAACCAAGCCTTTGCCCGACTTCAATAACTGGATGAATACTGACGATAAAGCCATTTACGAAATCGTTTAGTTCATTAAAAAGTTTTGGAAATCGATCAGGTCTCGCAAGAACCTGCTGAATTATACGAAGGTATTCATTTCTCTTTGAAAACAGTTGTACATGGCAATCTATCATTTCCTTCACGACTTCAAGAGGCTCACCTTTAAAGTGTTTTTCTATCTCGATAAAATATGTTTTGATTTCCTCCAATGGCTCTAAAAACGCTGATTCATAAAGAGCTTCTTTTGAATCAAAGTACGTAAATACAGTACCAAAACTAACGCCTGCCTCTTTCGCTATTTCGGCAACTTTTGTCTCTGCAAAACCTTTCTCGCTATATAATTTGATTGCGGCGTTTAGAATAGTAGATCTTTTTATTTTCTTTTTTTCATCAATAGTAAGTTTAGGTTCCATTTAGAAACTCCTTTCAGAAAATGATTGATGAATCAATCAAATTGTATTGTAATTTGTTTCCATTGTCAATTTAATTTTCAGACTATTTTTATATTAATAAATTATGAAAGAAATAGTCTACGCACAATTTCAAACAAATAAAAACGGGTGTTGCTTGAGGTAAGCATCACCCGTTTTCTAGTTTAATTATTTCTCATTAACAGTTTCTAAATGTTCCCCATCCGTCATAACTTCGTGAGGAGGTGTAACTCTTTTAATAAAGAATGCAAGGATAAGGGCGATAACCGCAATTAATGTTGAAATGAAAAAGGTAAAATTAATACCATGTAACATCGCTTCATTCATGATGTGTTGTTGCATTTCAGCTGCAGCCTGTGCAGATGGTTGAACTGCGTTTGCACTCATGTTTGCCATTGCGTCAGCAGCTAGTTCCTCTGCTTTTGCAGTCGTTTGATGGTTCATTACGGTAATCAACACCGCGGAACCAATTGCACCAGATACTTGTTGTAGTGTATTATTCATAGCTGTTCCGTGTGGATTATTATGCGCTGGCAATTGATTCAAACCATTGGTCATGACTGGCATCATGACCATTGACATCCCAAACATACGTAGGGTATACAGTAAAACAAGTGTAGAATAAGCCGTATTCATACTAATTTTGCTAAAGTAATAAGTTGTCACAATGGTAATGGTCAATCCGATCACTGCCAAAATTCTTGCTCCATACTTATCAAAGAGTTTCCCTGTAATTGGCGACATAATCCCCATGACAATAGCTCCAGGGAGCATTAGTAGGCCAGAATCCATTGGTGAAATCCCACGAATTGTTTGTACATAAATGGGCATCAAGATCATGGCTGAAAACATCGCGACAGCAATGACAATTGAGATGGCCGATGATAAGGCGAACATTGGATATTTAAAGATGCGAAACTCAAGCATAGGCTCATCCAATCGAAGTTGACGAAGTGTAAAGGTAATTAAAGCAAGTGTACCAATAATAATCGTGCCGTAAACAAGTGGACTATCCCATCCTTTTTCCCCCGCGGAACTAAAGCCATAAAGCAAGCCACCAAATCCTATGCTAGATAAAACAAGAGAAAAGACATCAAGCTTAATAGCACGTTGTGGTGTTACATCTTTTAATTTAAATGCTGCAAAAATTAAGGTTAAAATGGCAATTGGCAGAACAAGATCAAATAACATTCTCCAATTGTAATGCTCAATCAACCATCCTGAAAGAGTCGGACCAATCGCTGGAGCTGTAATCATAACAAGTCCAAACATTCCCATCGCTGCCCCTCTTTTTTCGACTGGAAAAGCGGTAAGCATGACGTTCATTAATAACGGCATCATAATCGCCGATCCTGCAGCTTGAATCATTCGAGCCCCTAATAACACACCGAACGAAGGTGCGATACTAGCTAGGAACGTTCCTAAAGTAAACAATGACATAGCTGTTATAAATAACTTTTTATCAGAAAAGCGCTGAATAAAGAACGCACTCGCGGGTATCAAAATACCGTTAACAAGCATATAGCCCGTAGAAAGCCACTGCACTGCCGTGGCTTTCACTTCGAATTCTTCCATAATAGACGGAAGGGCAATGTTTAGTAATGTTTCATTTAAAATAGCAACAAAGGCACCAATAAATAAAATGGCAATCATGCCGTATGGCGCTTTTTTCTCTAAAGAATGGGTTTTCTCCGACAATAAAATCAGTCCTACTTTCTATCTCATTTCTTTGTTTTTCATCACAATTACTTCTTTATGAAGTCTCTCCAATTTGTTATCTCCATCCAACGTCCTTCAGAATTCTGGATACAAACTAATTCGGTCCTCCGATCTGTATTGCTGTCTTCTCCTGCTGAATTTTCGAATTCAAAGCAATCACTCCTTTAAAAAAATAAATATAAGAGTTGACGAAAGGATAGATTTTATTATATAATTAAAATAGGGATATCTCGCTGAATTCTATTTATATAATGTCTATCTATATAAATTTAACACAAAAGATCATTTGTTTCAATGTGTTGTACATAATTTATTTAATTGTGGATTCTTTCAATTTCTATACATCTATCACAATAAAAAGTCGGTTCCTTTTCGTACAGGAATTCGACTTTTTTTTTCACATTTTCTTAGTGCGTTCCCTAGTTTGAACTATTTGGTTTCTAGTCTCCTTCCATCCATTTTAGATTTGGCGCTTCATATGATGCTGCCCCCATCAATTTATCTTGTTCCCTTATCTCAGCTTTTGACCGAGTCCTATCATCCACTCTTCATGAAATTGCACACGATTATTATACGGTAAGGTAAAGCAATAGCGAAGATCGTTTTTATGTGAAGGTTATCGTTATTATATTAAAAGAAGTTGACCTGGAAACATTCACGAGTACATAAAACTCATTTGCAAGTTATCATTGCAAATGAGTTCTCTGACATCTAGCTCTATGTTTATTTATTTCCCTCAAGGAATTGGTAAATCGCCATCATTTTAGCTTCGTCACAAAAGATTAGCCGTAAAAAACCGTGTGGGACACAAACACATAATAATGGTGTTAAAGGAGACAATTAAGAGAAAAACATAAAGTGAAAAAGGACGTGTAGGAGTGGATTTCTTAAATGGACAAGAAACACTTACAGCAATTCAATGGGTTCTAAGAGCGATTATTGCTTTTTTCTTTTTACTCTTTGCGACAAAAATTATGGGGCAACGTTCTATTTCCCAGCTGAGATTACTCGATTTTGCTATGGCAATATCTTTAGGTAATATCATCTCCCATCCCTTATCTGATGAAGGATCAGGGATGAAAGGGTCCATGATTACAATGTCAGTATTAGTTATTTTATATACAGCCGGTGTATTATTGAGCCTGAAGTGGGCCTCGTTTCGACATTTTTTAGATCCCCTTCCAATTCCACTTATAAAAAATGGGCAGATTGTTTCCGCAAACTTACGAAAGGCAAGAATATCCGTAGATTTTCTTTTATCAGAGTTAAGAAAAGAAAAGATAGAAGATGTTCAAAAAATTGCTCTTGCTTTATGGGAACCAGATGGATCTATTGCAAGTTTTTTATACCCACAACAACAACAACCAACACGAGCAGATATGAACATGGTACCAGAGCCTTTTTCTCTCCCATTTAACCTCATAAAAGAAGGAAAAATTGATTACGATGAGTTAAACAAAACAAAATTTACTGAGGATTGGTTAAAAAATAAGCTTACGTCAACCTATAACGTAGACATTAGAGATGTCATATTAGCGACAATCGACAAAAATGATAACTTGCAAGTTTTTCTATACAAATAATGATGTGACCTTAAAAATTAGACCGGTAGTAGTTTCGGTCTAACATTTTTTTTATTTAGGAAGGAACACTCTACTCATTGAAGCGAAAAAGTTATTATCTGTTTTCGCTATTTTTCAAAATAATCGAGTTCTGTCCCAGCCTCTTTATATGTTTTATCGAACGAACACTTTAATAAAACAAGATTAGGAACTCCTAATTATCTTCTTCGTTACGATAGAATTGCTTGTTCCACGACTTGTGTTTTTAGAAATCAAGATCGATTCTACCTTAGCGTACGAAATTCGCGTTTTGTTGGTACTACCCCATACCCATCAAGTTAAGCTATAGGTTTTAGATGAACGCACGGTATCTTCAAGCATTTTAGTAAATTTTGAGTGCACTTGTAATTGGCGTCAAGTCACAGTCAAAATAGCGTCTAGATAGGGTCGATTTAACCTTTTTCTGACGACTTATTCGCTACTTCTATGACTCTAGTTATTCGCCGTTTCCTTCCTTTCCGTTCCAAATTGGATATGTTTTGTTTCGTGACGGGCCAAGCGACACATCACGACGGTTTTCCGTTTTCAACTCCACAGGGACATTGGCCCTTCTTGCGATTGCAAACAGATGATGTAAAAACGAATCCCAGTCGTCTTCGATGGCACGGTAACGCAGTGACGATAGGGCCACTTCCTTGCCGTTCTGCTGTATAACCGCCACATGAATGTTCAATCTCCCGCGTCCTTCCACCGTCGGATCGACGACAATCCGACGAACGGACGATAGTTCCAGCCGCTTATGTCCAATTGTCATACTAGGGGGCTGCTGTTCGAAGACAACGAGCCTCCGCTTCGTACCGAACGTCACCCGATCCGACGTACGAAACGCTTGTTTAGCTGTCTGCCATTTGCGTACCTTCTCCGCATTGCGCTCCCGGTTGCAGTCTAGCAAGTAATTCGCCACAACCACTTCACGCGCATAGTCTTCCAAATCGAGCCGGTATATCCCTTTGGCAGTGCGTACATCGTATACGGACATCCACGAAGTGATCAAGTTATTGCGGCGGTAGTGCTGGTTCACTCCCAGAATGTCGCTGCTCCTCCATGCAACATCGTTGCCGTTGAGACGAAAACAAAGCGATCCATCATCAAAACGCAGTTGCTCTGGCTTATGCTCAGAACGTTTGGCAAGGCGTGGAAAGGCGCCAACAATGGTTAGGACAAATACGCCGCCGCAAATCCATGCATTGAGACGCTGCATTCCGAGAAAAGAACTACTGCTCCAAGAGCCGATCAAGGTAAGCAACTCGAACACAAGCAGCACGACATAAAGAGCTGCAGCAAAAAGCAGCCCCATCTTGATCACATCAAACAAACGTTTCGAGTAGGGCTCAAGCTGAAATTCCTGATCCTTCATTGAGATGTGATACTGCAAAGTCCCCCAGTTCTTTCGACTACTATTCTTCATTCTGTTCACCTCTGCCGACTGAATGATTGCCATACACCATGACGTAATAAATCGTTGAAGTTAATATACCATAAGTGGTATCGTTAGGGAAATGTGGTAGCAAATGAGTTCATTTAGAGGTCTAACAAACAAAAGAGGCTGGGACATAAGTATATTTTCCAAGCAAAATGAAAAAATTTCACATAAGAAAAGCGCGAGAAATCAACGTTTCTAAAATTGATTTCCCTCGCTTTTTAAGGATTTAACCAGTTATGTCCCAGCCTCTAATTATTTAATATAATGTGTGACATTAAAGACAACCTCTTGATATTACTGTTTTGTAATACATTCACTTGTCTTTAATTTTACAGAGTAAGGTAGCTTTTCAATATCAAAGGTGATCACTTTATATTTTTTAGATAATTGTTCTACTTGATAAACAAAATTTGTGCTTGTCAGTAATGGAGGATGAATAAAGACAATGGGCGTCGCCTCACCCTTTACATGATAGTATAAGCTACTACCTTCTACAACTAACATTGGCACGACTAATCAGCCCAGATAAACAAATACTTTTAGAAAGCTGAATGGTAGTATGTATTTTAAAGAACAATTCTATTCGTTTTGCTGTGTTAATTTGGGTTTTCATTCCTAAATCCTTGAACTACTCCCACTTGTAGAGGTGGGAGTAGTTCAAAGAGTCTATTTTGCATTTACATCAGGTTGATGAATGCCAAAAATATTGCCTTCAGTATCAAGATAGTATCCTTGCCACGCCATTCCAGGTAGTGCATACTTTGGTATTGCGACCGTGCCGCCATTCTCGAGAATTTTAGCTTCCGTACTATCGTAATTTTCCACACCCATTGTACAAGCAAATCCATTCAAAGCTTGATTTGTTTCAGGAGGAGCACTTTGACGTTGCATTAAAGCACCATTGATTCCAAGTTCATCGTCATTACCAGTCACTGCCCCAAAGTAAGGCATTCCGGCATAATCACTCCAATCTTGAAAGGTCCATCCAAAAACCTCTCCATAAAATGCTTTTGCGCGTTCCATGTCACTTACATGAATTTCAAAATGAACTAATCTTCCCATAATTTCCTCCTAAATATCCGACTACATTGACTATAAAATATTTTAAGGAGAAAAGGAAAGAAATAACTTGCGAAAGAAGAAAAATACTTCAAAGGCTATGATATTGATGGGTTTAGTAAATCGCCTATTCTACAACGTATTTCATATCGCAGCATGGTGAAGCGGCCAATTTTGCCATTTCACCTTTAAAAGCTAAATATATGAGCTGAAGCATAAGGATTTAGTTCATCCTCTCGCCCTTCCTTCCTTCCTTCCTTCCTTCTAATCTAGCTCTAAAGGCAAAAAAGCATATTCCCCGTCTTTAATAATTTCCCCTTTACGAACTGGAATCGGATCTTTAAAAATTGGCCCATCTAAGACGGTAGTATGGAACTCTCCGCCTTCTCCGCAAGGGTCAATACCACGAGCTTCAAGCTCCTTCACGTATTCATGCGTTAACGTTCGTCCTAAATCGTCCTCTCGCATGCCTAATGATAAATTTACCGTTACAAGGATCGTTACAAATCCTAAATTTATGAATTCCTCAACGGCTTCACGATGGTCCATTTCCCATAAAGGCATGCCAAGCTTTAATCCAGCATTGTTTGTAACCTTTTCATGCCAACAGCCATGTGCAGGCATATCTAAGTCACCAGTTACTAACACCTCTGCACCTTGATTTTTAGCATTTTCTAAAAGGCGAATAAATTCTTTTTCATAATCTGTCCAGCTTGAAGCGGCAGTATAAACAGGCAACCCGATAGATTTTGCTTGGGCACATATAAGCTCTGGAGGCATTCCATGAGATCTAGAACGTTTCCCTTCTTCCTCCAGCATGACGATCAGTCCAATCGCTTCCCCAACCTTCGCTGCTTTATATAGAGCTAAGACACTATCCTTTCCTCCGCTAAAAGAAGCTATAAATCTATGCCCTCGAGCATTGTTTTTCCAATCTATACATTCTGTCATAATATCTTTCTCCTTTATTCTAATAACTTGTTCTCGATCCCTACTAATAGCTATTTCAAAACAGTCTGTTTGTTAAAGTTTATGAAAGACGTCAAACAATATAGCAGTAATATTTTCAACTGTAACATCAACGAGTGGCGTGCCAATATAGCGTACCTCTCGTAGGCCCCAATAGTTTTTATCTGCATATTCGTCGTCTATTGGCGTTACTGTACAAATTCCGTCATTTCCTTCTACGGTTTCAAAGTATTCTGTGCGACCTGGATTATAAAAGATATAATGATTTCCTGAAGAACAACCAGCTGTCCAGGATGCTATATCCGCATAAGTATACTTACTTACATACAGCATCGGCTTATCTTTTTCGTTTGGGTTAAACAACTCAATTTCAAGTGTATAAATAGGACCATTACGCCAACCCGTTTCAAGAACACTGTCATTGGTACTTTGAAATAATACAATGAAATCATGAATGTAATATCCTTCAACATAAACATCCGATTTATAGCGTAAAAATCTATCTATTTTACATTCATACCCATATTCTTCAGAAATCCCTTTTACATAATTCATTAGTTTTTGGACATTTTCATATGTATGATGAACGACAGAAAAGGCATTGATAATATTAGATTCTAAAGACATAGTAATTCTCCTTTATATCAATAGTTGTCTGAAATGAAAACAATTGTGAAATATTCTTAATCAAATATGCCTCAGCATAATTGCGTCCGGAGTCGGCTTTCTGCTAGCACAAAGAACCCCTTCCCGAATCTGTGACATCCACCAGCGGCTTAACTTATTTCAGCGGATGATTGGACACCTGCTGAAATAAGTTAAATTGATAATAATCATTAGTAATTGTCTCTGTTTCAAAAGCCATAGATTTAAATTGTTCAAATCCTCTTTTTTTCAAAAATGCTTTTAAATCTTCAATCATTATCTGCTCATATTGGTTATCTCTTTTGATAAAATTCAATGCTTCATATAAATCTTCCCATGTGACATAAGCAAATGATACCTCATCCGTAACTTTTGGTAGTGAAGCATTGTATATCACTTGGCAACTGCCTTGAGGTGCGATAAATATTAAAATTTTCGGTTTTTTACCACGACTTTGTAAAACTCTAGCCTCCCGAGATAATTGATTTTCACTCTCTTCTGGCGCTACAAATCCTTTCTCTTTATCATCTGACGATAACCCACTTAAATACTTTACTTCAATTCCTATTAACAACTCAGGAAAATCTATAACAACATCAAGCTCACCATCTTGATGATACGGCCAAAACTCTACATTCGGAGACCAATGATCATAGGTGAGCTTTGCAATAGATGTACGCAGCTCGCTAGGCTTTAACGTTCTACTTAGCAAAGCACCTAAACCTTTATGAAAGCCCATATATCGTAAAGTACCGAAAAATGTTCCTGTTAAATAATCCTCTAATCGATCTGATAAGTTATTACTAGATTCACTTATTTTACCGTGTACATCAGCAAGCATGTCTTCACCTCAATGTCTTTAATTATGATTATAGCCAAATGGAATGGTTTGTAGCTTACGTTTAAAACTGTTTTCAATTTCAATCGCTTCTAATGCTGTGATATCTTTTGGCAGCACTTTTAAAATTGTATATTGGAACTGTAAATGCGCTTTGGGATTGTTGGCATGTAGCTGCTTAAAAGCTAGATTGCCTCCATGAATCGTTGTAGCATAATCTGACCACCGACCGAGTAAACCGTTTTTATTATAGGAAGAACCGATATATATTTTTCCGTTAGAGCAATCTGTGATAGCGTAAATCGCATTAATCGAGCTTAAAGCAATATGCCAGTCCGCAAATGTTTGAGGATCATCAACGATTTGTTGTAGCTTATCAAAAGTTAATAGAACATTTTCATATCCTGGAAAGATAAATTGACTCGTATTAACTAGCTGGGTGATGATTTTTTCGTTCGTTCCTTTTTGATACCATTTTACTGCAGCTTTGCCCCATTCAATAAATAATTTATTTTCATATGGACGTAATGGGTCATTTGGGATTTCAAACAAAGGGTGCATGATTTCATCTTTATAAGGCTCTAGCAAAAATGGTGAACAATCATCGGAAACATTTGGTACCTCACCATGTCTCACTTCATACGATGTTAAATATTTAGCAGTCGTGCGATCATCTGCAGAAAAGACAATCACATGATCATAGACATCAAAAAAATGAAGCGGTTGTTTTTGCGTATATTCACGTAAAAAGCCGTCGCGATACGCTTTGATAAATCGTTCGTGTTTTAATGAATGACGAATAAGTAATGTTTTATTCATGTTATAGTTGCAACGCTGTAATAAATCAGATAAATAGAAATGAGCCATTTTCTTATCCCCTTTTTAAAAGTTTATCACTTTGTAAATGCTATGCTAATTCGTTCTTTACTTTCGATTTTCTTATTAGTTTACATAATATATTTATTTTTGTTTTGTGAACAATTACTAGACAAGATCAAGCCTCTGGGTGATGTCACGAATTTACACTTTTAACACATAGGTATTCTCAGTCATCGAAACCAATTCACCTATTAAATTTCCCATTTCTTTTATGCATATTGACGGTTCATCAATAGCAGGTTGATTTGCTAGTTCTAAATAAAATAAGGTGTTTTCTTCATCCACTTTTTTAATTACAATTGGTTGATTTATTGTCATGACATCATTTTTTACTTGTAGCTTTACAAATGTTTTATGGAATGTCAGCTCATTCATTACAACCATATTCATTGGATCAAATCCTACAACTTTGATAGAACCGATTGCTACAATTTTTGAGACATTTTTCTTTGTAAAATTTTCGATTTCCTTTTGCTTACGTATATCCATTTCTTTCGATAACTGAAATGCTTTTTCACTGATTTCAATGGATGGGACCGGAATGGTACTAACATACTGTAAAAGGATTTCAAATAATGGCTTGGATGTACAGAAAAAATCTTTCTTCCAATTTGGTTCAAATATATCAAGCAATAGGCAGCACGCTAATCCAGATGAATAACAACTTTGTCGAACATTCAGTGTCGAAGCTTTAATATCATGCAGATCATGGATAAAATCTCTCCGTATATCATCAGGCATGACGTTTTGATAAGCCTGATATTCTACATAAAATGCTGGGCCTTCAATTGTTTCAAGAAAATTTTCATACGCTACATATTCTGGGAATTTCTCTTGTCTACTTTTTCTAAAAGATACAAATTGTTGAGTATAGTATTCTTTTTCATATATTTCTTGGACGTTAAGTGCATTCCATAGTGCGATCCTTTCTTGATTTCTTATTTCAATATTTTCTGGGTGATTTGTATATGTAGCGCCAACTATTTCATTGGCAAACCTTGATTCCTCATTGAGATATTGAGAACCATGAAATAATTCATGCACTAAAATAGAATATAATAATTCATCTGTATCGTAATATGAAATATCGATAATAGCAGTAGGTATTTTCTCAAATAAGATAAGTGTACACCCGTTGAAATCATCCGTTTTATCAAGAACTACATACGATTTAGGAGTATGATCTGTATAATTAGGATGATTAAATAAATAGACAATCTTGTCATTAAAAATTGCAAAAGGTATCGTTTTAAACCCTACCCAATAATCATGTAAATCGAATGCTTGTAAATACTTTTCTAAAGTGCTAATTCTTTCAACAATATGCATTTTGATCTCCTAGTATTTATGTCGTATTCAACCTTTATCAATTCATACCCTTTAGCTTTTTCAGTAATTTTAATCTTTAATAACTCGCTGTATAGTAGATGTTATATCCTCTGTAAAAAATCAATAAATTTCTTTAGACTTTGCGATTGCTGTTTTCTATGTTTGATAATGAAGTCTATCTTGATTGTTTCAGAAAGCTCCTGATATTGAATAGATTTTTTCCGACTGTTTGCGACGTCTGCAGGTATTATACTGATCCCAAGTCCATCGTGAACTGCTTGAAGAATAGATTCTAGTGAATCAAACTCTATTATGGATTGATTCTCTTTGAAAAGATCCAATGTTTTATTTCTATATAGGCAATTTTTATCACTATTTACAATTAAAGTTTGACGATGTTGCTTTTCAAATTCTTTATTTTTTGGTGAAATAAGTGCGAGTTTCTCAAAATAGCTATAAACGGTTTCAAACTGTGCGTGATTACATGGACCCTTTATAAAAATACCATCGAGCTCTCCCAAAGTAAGCATGTCTTGTAACTTTTCCTGATCATTCGTTTTTACTTTTACATCAATATTTGTTTGTTCACTCAAAAAAGAAGAAAATAATTGAGGTATTTTAACTGCAGAAATCGTTTGAGAAGCACCTATTACAAGAGATTCTCTCCATTTTTTTGGATTAACTAATGACTTGGCTTCATCCATTAAAAGCATAATTTGAATTGTATACTCTAGTAAGACTTTACCCTCCTCCGTTAATGTTACTCCCCTATTATTACGCTTAAATAACCTTACCCCCAGTTCTTCTTCCAACACTTTAATACGCTGACTAACATTAGGTTGTACATAACCCAATTTTTCAGCAGCTTTAGATACTGACTGTAGTTCTGCAACATGTTTAAAAATCCACAAATCATGACTTTCCAAGAATAATATCCCTCTCATTGATATCATTTAAAATGATACCTTCTTCATTATTCAGTATTATACACTTCATATTCATAAAAATATAATAGAAACATGACTCATCACCAAAAGTTATGGGTGACATCTTTTGGTGGCCCGAGACCCTGCAGTGAAGCGGCTTATCAGACGCCAAAGGAAAGCGTACAGTTGGAACGGAGATCAATCACACGTCATAGTGATGAGCTAGAAACCTATTAAAAATCCAAATAAAGTAAGGATGTTTTAGCATGGAACTAAAAGATAAAGTAGTTCTCATAACGGGTGGCGGCACTGGTGTTGGGAGAGCAACAGCTGTAAAGTTAGCAGCTGAAGGTGCAAAAGTTGTCATTAATTATAGTCGTTCTGAAAAAGAAGCTTTCGAAGTTGTACATGAGATTACACATCTAGGAGGAACAGCAATGGCTTATAAAGCAAATGTAGCGATTGCAAAAGAGGTGAATGATTTAGTATCCTATATTGCAGAAACTTTCGGGACGATTGATGCATTAATAAATAATGCGAGTATTACTGCTCAAATAGCTTTAGATGACTTAGATGCTGTAACAGATGAAATAAGGGATACCCTTTTCAGTGTAAATGTGAAAGGAATGTTTCATTGCGTAAAAGCTGTTGTTCCTTATATGAAGAAGCAACAATCGGGTGTGATTGTGAATATGGGGAGCGTAGCGGGAATGACCGGAATAGGCTCATCAATCCCCTATGCAGCAACAAAATCTGCCATTCACACAATGACCAGATCGTTAGCTATCGCATTAGCACCTACTATTAGAGTGAATTGTATATCTCCAGGTGCCATTGAAACAAGATGGTGGTCTGGTAATGAAGATAAAATGTATCAACTTGCAGGTAACTTACCACTTTCTTGGTCGTATGCTTGCTTCAATTGCTGTAATAACGCTGGAACATTCTCTCCAGAGCCCTTTGGTCCTGTCAGATTTCCCAATACTGCACTCGTCAATTCAAGCAAAACGTACACTTCCCTCTAATTACCACTCACGCCAATCATCTGTTAACTCATAACGTTCCAGATTCTGGCTTTTAGCAAGGTCATCAACATCAAGTCCACAATGAATCAGCACTTGGTCAAAATAGTCGCAAAGCTCCTCTCGTTCTCCAGTTTCAATTAATCCGCCTCCACCCACCTCATTAATCTCATTTAGGGCAAGTACCGCCGTTTCAATAGATTTCATAATTGCAGGATAGCTATCTGGGTGATTTGGTAGTTTCGCAATGGATGCTGCATACTGCTCTAGCACCATTTCCGTCTGATGAATAAAACTATCTGGAAACAATTCCGCGTAAATACAGTCATCTTTCTCAATCAATCCAGCAGTAAATTCTTCCTCTTCTTCTCTTTTAGCATTGCGCCAGCGTGATGTTGGTCGAATATCTTGCATAGTCCATTCCCCTTTATCTTGAGTTTCTAATTAGTAAAAAATCCCTCTATAAAAGCCTTTATAATTTAGAGTATTGCGTAGATCGTAACAGTTATTTTAAACATAACTCACTACCATTCACGTTCCTTAATGCGTCTTCAATATCCATTAATCCAATATCGCCCTAGAAAATAAATCATGTATCTTTTCATCATTTTCACACGCTTGTTTAAATCCAGCAAGGAATCGAAACAATGCGCACATATTCAATAATTTTTTTGGCATAATCCAACTCCCTCTCAATCATCTTGTAATTCAGCTAAACAAGTATCTTGTAACTCTTGTGATGTTTGGCAAACAATAATGCCTTCCTCATGAATCACTAAATCAATCAACTCTTTTGCTTCCTTTAAAGAACATCCTGATAAATCTATCAATTCTTTCATAAAAGGCAGATAATAACGTTTTGCAAATTTTTCTCTATATTTATCAGAATCTATTGTTGTGTTGCCAATCGAATAAAACATACTTTCACTTCCTTAGATATGCTGTAAGTGAGTTTCGATTTCATAAATAGATGATATTAAGCATTCGTAGTAATTATCTTTGCTATCTTCAACAAGAGTTAGATCTACATTGTATAATCTAACTCTTGTTCCTAGCCAAATCTTTTCTTCATCCCAGATGTTAATTAAAGGAATCCATTTAGATGTTTCCATCGTGACACTTCTAACAATTAATTACTTTTACTAACACTTGAAGTTTAGACTAAACGCAAACTATTATATGTATCTGTCATTTCAAATACATATGATTTTGATAAAAAAGAACCTTATCGTTTCGTCGATTTTGCCTATAAAAACTACCAGTACAGTGGTTGTTGAGTATCCCAGAAAATCCAGCGGTACGATTCACGTATTGAACTTGTGCTAATCTCATACGGACTTGGCTCTGTACTAGTCAAATCAAGTACATGTAGCGTTCCATTGTATGTACCGACAAGTAATATTGTCTCGTCAGAGTTTAATGCCATACCACTAATTGTCCCAGATACGAAGTAACGCCAAAGTTCATTCCCCTCCAAATCAATCATTCGTAAATAACCATATGCGTCACCCATAATGTTGCCCCCTTGCACTGCAACACCGGCATATACACGCATACTATCATCTATTGAAGGGGGTTCTTCATTATTGTACTGTTCAAGATCATGGAGTGAAATACCTAGCGTACATCCATTGTAAAAATGACATGCATTGAACAAAACATGCTCATCATTGGCACTGAACAAGCTGTAATGCGGATAACTCGACATCGGTTCAAACGAGTGCGTAACATACTTTTCCATATCCAGCAACATATGCTCGCTGTCTTGACTTCCATAAGCCAGCCATCTGCCGCTTCGCGAAACAGCTCCATGTGGCATCGCTAAACTTGCTGTCAAGTCATCATCTTCCCTTGCCCACTCCCGTATAATTTCCACTGTCGGGTGTAACAAGAGGGCACCTGTTTCCTCAATCAAATAGATGCCGTCATGCGACACCATCAACAACTTCGTGCCATCAGCGAATGGAATGACATCTGCGCTTCGATAGCTTTCTGGCTGTAAGGTCTCAATGTCGGGGTATTTTTCGCGCAATTGGTCGATGATTGTCGCCCATGTGTATGTAGCCAGCAGAGCACCGTTCAACTCTCGATCAGGCTCGCGTACGATACGAACTCCTTGCTCATCCATCAAAGCAATGTCGCGCCCATTCGGAGAACAACTTGCCGCTTGTACATGCTCGATACGGTTTGCTTCCTGTTTATCCATCACATAGACAGTGCGTGATAAATCTTCATTTTGCGCTGCAACAAGTAATGCACCATCACGTAGAAACGCAATTGGATAAACAGCTCGCATTAGTTGGCTGTGCGTTTCCTGAAAAGGCCAAGAAGCAGCTGGAAACTGTTCACGGAGCGTTTCCAGATCCTTTGTTCTATTCGCCTCTTTAATAAATTTGTACACTTGCGAAGCTAATTGTCCACGTGAATCTTCAGACGGCTCCTCTCCAGGTGTCTCCCAGTTGCTTTCTAATCCTCTGCGCACGTAGGCATTAATCTCACTTGCATAACGTAACCCCTCATCTCGCCATTTCTGGGATAATTGTAAAGTATCATTTGTCATTGTAGTAGCCTCCTTGTTAATTAACTGACCTAATCATGTTTTACGCTTTTCTCATTATTCTGAACGCATCCTAACCGAAGCCAACTATCCGGCATAAGACCATCACATTGAAATCGGATTGAGGCTCCTTTTCTAACAGATAGAAGATGCCATTTCGCGTCCATCCTCAGGTAAAAGCCCATAGTCGCCATGCAGCAAACGCTACACCCCAACCACCACTGACAAGCACACATTCTTTTTCTAAATCAAGCAACAAACTATGCCTATATTGCCGGGTATCACTGTGCGACAGCGGATTGAAACATCAGCAGGTACGGTTTTTCTCATGAAAAAGGACTCTCTTCAACATTGGGTAAATCGCCGCGTTCGTAACTTTCCTTCATTTCAAGAACAAAACTGTTAACTCGGCCCGTCACAAGGAAGCCAACAATCAGCCTTACATCATCGGATGCATAGGCGGCTAGGTCAGAGTGACTAGTCTGTCCAATGATTGTTTCGTAAATTTGCTTACTGGCGCGATCCTGAAGCATCTCTATCTCCTTTCGATCCGCCACCAATATACTGTCAATGATAGCTGTCAGGTCGCCATGTGCAGCCATCCATTGTGAATCAAACGGATCGGCATCCCGCTGATCCAGGTACTGATCAATTACATCAGGATTGCCATATTTCGGATTAACTTCATAAGTGGACAACAACTCGATCCAAGCAGTAGTATGATTAATATCTAACAATAGAATCCTCCTCTTTCTTGATTTTTTATCAAAAGCAACTGCGATTTTAACTATCTTGCAGCTATTTTGCTCTCGATGCTAAAAATGACATTTTGCTAGCATCTCCTCAACATTGCACTTCCTACTCTACAGAGATGTCTTGCCTTTTAAAGTACTAAGGAAAGCTAACCCATTAATAATCTTCCATCCAACCTAGAAATTTTTCTAGCATTTCTTGGATTGGCGCTGATTCTTTTTTAATGCGCTGTGCTAGATCCTCCATATTACCAAAAATTTGATATAACACATAGCTACGTTGGTAATCTTCTTTGTTCTCCAGTTGATGTATCAATTCAGCTAGCAATTCCAGTTCATCAACGTGAATTCCTTTTAACTGCTCGAGGTCCCCCTCATTTGCGCTAAGTAAAATGTCAATCAGTACAGGCATCCGTTCTACTGATAGTTCGTGCATGTTAAGAAAAGCTTCTGCATAGTTATTTTGTACAAGCTGGTGCTCTGAATCAACAAGTGACATATAGCTTTGCACAAGGGGAAAATAAGCATCACTATAAAGCCCTAAACCAAATACAGCATATGTTCCAGGCATAGCGGATAGCTCGCTAGGCTCCACGTCCTCATACCATGCATATTCCTCCATTGCCACTTTTGCATAGTCGGCAATCAATGGGAACAGGTTTGGATACGCAAAGCAATTTGCAAAAAATTGATGCAGCTCAGTTTTCGCAAGACCTTGAATCGGTAAATAGCTTTCTTCCTGACTCTCTAACTGTAAACTATAGCCCTTGATAAAGCCCGCTTGTAACAAATCGATGATGTATTGCAACGCTTCACGATAGGCTTCTTCTTCCTCAACAATGATGTGAATTGAAATGAGTTTTCGAATATCATTGGCTGTTCCTTGAAAGCGCGCACTTTTCCTACTATGTTCAAAATGATTACTGCCATTTTGTAAATAATCCTCCGCCTCTTGTGAGCCAAGTTGCTGCGCCAATTCAAGATATTGCATACGTGTATCAGGTTCTTTAGATCCGATTTGTAAGGCAATATAAACGAAGAACTCTAGCTCCTTCTGTTTAGGTCTAGCCTCTGAGTTTAGTATCCATTTCGTTACATATTCTCCTGTTTCCTCAAAATAAACCGATAAAATATACTCCTCTGCCCAAGCTTTAAATGCCAATGTATAATCATATATCCACTGTTTTAAGCGTTCTTCATTCCCGCTATACTTCTCCAATAACTTTTGCATTAACGGTTCGATATCAGCTACGCGCTGATGGAAAAAATGAGGATTGACTAGGCAACGAGCAAAGAAAAATCCATCTTTCTTACCAGGACATACAGGTAAATCAGCCATCACTTTTGTTTCAATAAAAGTAGCTAACGTTTGTTTCGCTAATGTGAATTTGTCGTTATTTAGTAGCTCTTTTTGATAGCAAATCGCACGTCCCTCATGCTCAAATTCCAATATAAGTTGAAGGCGATAATCAAAAAGCCTCGCATGATATTCATCGGATTGGAAAACCGCATCCATTTTGGCACATAAAGCGGAAAATAATTCTTCTATTTGGTTGATGTCTGATATCTCTTGTATGTAATCGCCCGCTGCTACTTTATAAGCATCATCACGCCAACTAAATGGCTCGTATGTATAAATCGAAATCGTTCCATAATGAGGGGTTCCACATTGTAATTTATTCAATTTTTCTGATGTCCATTTCACCTTTATATAATGATTAACCCCTATATGGAGCCGGCTCCAGTCCTTCGTTTTACTAATTCGGTCGTTTTCCTGCTGATAAAAGCGCTCTAACTGTTGCCATACATCCGCCAAAAACTGTTCTATATACTGTGACAAATTCATTTCCCCCATTCGATTGTTTGGATATAAAGTTCCATAATTACTATTTTGTCAGTATTTGTCTTCGCCTCGCAAAAAAGGACAATCGTGATTTCTTAATTATCAAACTACAAGTACCTAATTTTTGCACCAAAACCACGACTATCCTTGTATTACATTTCAAATCCATCAATTCATCAATTCATCTTGTACCAAAAAGAAATCAATGTACTTTTACTCACCATTCTTTTAGATAGAGTTATTACACTAGTCCGTCCTGAACAGCCAATTGACAAGGATTATCGCAAGGATGAAGTCGATGCCTTACCGACTATCCAGATGCTTGAAAATGTCTTCTTCCAATCTATAAAACAAGCGAATTTCGCTAAAATGAAACAAATAATCTCCATGAAATTCATCTGCTGTTTCTTGGTCATTTCTCCGCACTAGCTAGTGTAGTAACTTTGGTACATTTTCTCCAGAGCCATGGTCAACTTCCCCATACTTCACCAATGTAACCTAGATTTAATCAAAGTCGGAATACAGAATGTATTGCTGACATTCTAAGCATTGAAATAAATAACCTTGATGCGAGCCATTATTACGCAAAGTAGCGGCTAGCTCATCTTTGGTATGACCATTAAAATGTTCAAACTCCTCCGTAATGCCCATCTCCACTAGCTCTTGCCAGCCAACATAACCGATAAATGTGCAATAATCCGTACAATGGGCTACCCAGTCATTTCCTTGCCAACTAATATAGCCAGGTGTTCGATGCAACACTTCATCTGTATAGTCATCATTCTTCACAAGCTCGGAATTTAATAAATCTTGCTGAAATTGACCATCAAATTTTTGTGCAGCCAGCCCACTATGAATACAGCTTGGACAAAGATATTCCACCTCTTTAATCGCATAAATGCCTATAGTACAATAAATGTCCACTTCTTGCTCACAGCAGTCGCAAACAACTAATTCACCCGTTTTAAAAATATTCGCTTGTATTGGATTCGGCATATATTTAAATGTTGGTAATGGTATTTTCAGCTCCGCTTGCTCCTGAATGACACGTGGCACTAGTGGCTTTACAGTTTGTGGATTGTCAATCCAATATTTAATCGCGCCGTATTTTTTCTGATCTTTTTTATTACGTAAATCCATAACGGATGTAAAAATTTTGTATGCCGCGTCATAGATTTTCAACATACAGAAAATTTCGACGAGCATGCGCAAATTTACCTCTGTTCGCTCCGCTTTTTGAACTTGCTCCCTTAGCGTATGCATGGCGTTAATTGCTTTGTCATTCTTTGCATCAAACGTCTTTCTTTGCTCTTGCCATTGCGCAATAAGATTTTCTGTCATTTCTTATCCACCTCTCGACATACGATTTAATGATTTAGAAAATCTCCCCCTCACCACTCACATCAAAAAAACCGACTCCATGCTTTTTTGCAAGCTCCTTCATCGTACTATATGCTTCATCCGCTACAGACCAGGCAAAAGCTGTGTAAATCACGGCATAACCAATACTATATTCAGTCAAACGACTCTCTAACTCGTCATCTTCATCCAATAATTCCTCATCCACCAGATTCATATTGGGGAATTGTTCCACCATATCCTGATACCATTTTTGTAATGCCGGTGTTGTAACTGTTATTGTTGCGTAATCATGTGGTTCAGCCCATTTTGTTTGTTCATCATACCATTGCAAAAATGTTTCTTTATTGTTTGGAGCTTGCTCTTTATCAAAGACCATTAAATCATAACTCATTGTTTTCACCCTCTACGAAAAAAGAATATATGTTCTGTTTTTATTTTAGCATACCAGCATTTTTTTGAAAACACAGAAAAAACATTGCTGAATCAAGATAAAAACACTGCATTTCCAGATGGAGATGCAGGGGAAAACGAGTCGTAAACAAACGAAAACAGAATTGAAAGAATGTCCCTACTACGATTGTTCTACTTATGTAGTCAAACATAGAGGGAAATGCACACGACACAGTATGAGTATAGTGGACATCACAGAAGTTGGATTACGAGCCATTCAAGCGTAAATAGCACTTGTCGATGATATGACCACCGACATTAAGGAATAATAAACAGCCAATCGTTCAGACGAAATCAAAACAATTAGAACAATTTTACAAGACTAAACAACAAGAGTTAGAAAAAATAACAGCCGTCACAGATAATCTATATATGGATTGGAAATATGAAGATATTACAAAAGCTGAATACTTGCGTTGCGTTTGAAAGCGAAATTTGACAACTTAATATGCCTGAGCAAACCAAACTGTATGTTTCGCTTCATTTCCACAGCAAATACACGTTGTTTTAGTAGTTGGTGGATGAAACGGAATATTACGAGACGTATATTTAGTCTCTTCTTTCACTTTTTCTTCGCACGCATCATTTCCACACCATCCAGCAAGCACCCAGCCTGGAATAGAGCCATTTTCCTTAGAAGTATTAATATGCTGCTGTAATTGAGGTAGCGTATCAATATGTGTATGAGCATTTGCATCGCGGAATTGGCGCGCTTTGTCAAATAAACGAGTTTGCATCGTTGTTAGTTCTTCTTCAATTGCAGAAACAATGTTGTTAAGATCAATCGCTTGTTTCTCATCTTCATCACGTGCTTTTAACATGGCTTGATTGTTTTCTAAGTCACGAGGTCCTAATTCAATTCGGACTGGTACACCTTTTAATTCCCATTCATTAAATTTAAAGCCTGGTGATTGATCGGAGTCATCAAGACGTACTCGAATTCCTTTCTTCTTAAGGACTGCATATATGTCATCTAGTTTCTCCATAATTTCAGGGGTCTTTTTCCATGGACCTACAGGTATTAAGACAACTTGGGTTGGTGCGATTCGTGGTGGTAAAATAAGACCCTGCTCATCACCGTGAACCATAATTACTGAACCTATTAAACGTGTGGAAGTCCCCCAAGATGTTGTGTGTACATATTCATGCTGATTGGCTTTATTTAAATATTTTATATCAAAAGCTTCAGCAAATTTTGTCCCTAAATAATGAGAGGTACCGGCTTGTACGGCCTTTCCATTTTTCATCATTGCTTCGATAGAATAAGTATCAACAGCCCCTGCAAAACGCTCTGAAGGTGTTTTTTGTCCATCATAGACAGGGATTGCCAGCAACTCCTCTACAACTTCCTTATAGATAGTTAACATTTGCATTGTTTCTTTACGCGCATCTTCTTCATCAACATGCGCTGTATGGCCCTCTTGCCACAAAAATTCAGATGTTCGAATGAACGGAAGTGTTTTCTTTTCCCAACGAAAGACATTTGCCCATTGATTAATCAAGACAGGTAAATCACGGTAACTATTGATCCAATTTGAATATAAATGACCAATCATTGTTTCAGATGTCGGACGAAGCGCTAAACGTTCTTCTAATTTCTCGCCTGCCGCCTCTGTTACCCAAGGAAGCTCAGGTGAGAAACCTTCGATATGCTCTTTTTCTTTTTGGAAGAAGGATTCAGGAATTAACATAGGGAAATAAGCGTTGCGGTGACCAGTCTCTTTAAAACGACGATCCATTTCTTCCTGAATATGTTCCCAAATTTCATAGCCGTCTGGTTTAAATGCGATACAGCCGCGAACCGGTGTATAATCCATTAAGTCTGCCTTTTGGATTGTATCAATGTACCATTTTGAAAAATCATTTTGTTGTGTTGTCATATTCTCTCCTCCATTTCTGTAACTTTACTTACTGAAAAATAAAAAGCACAAAGCTATCCTCCAAATAAGGACGTCTTTGTGCCGACTAAACGTGGTACCACCTTGAATTTAGTTTTAAGGAAATATTAAAACCCTCTAACGTTTTGTAACGAAAACGACTCGGTTATGTTTGCATAACACCTCCGTGGTAGGTTTCAGATAAGAAGCGGTGATATAGCTCTCAGCAATTGCTATATTTTCTGTTTCACATTTCTTACTTACTTGGCCACATCATCGATTGATATTTCATATAACTTTAGCAAAACTGTTAAATAATATCAATTATTTTTCGGGAAATATCAGAAAATTATTTCTATTGCTTGTAAACAGAATTGCTTTTAACTAATTCATAAATATTTCAAAGCAATCTTAATTAACAAAAAAGGGTTCCACAACAATAAAAAATGAGTGTCAAATACATCTGCAATTTGACACTCATTTTAATTGACATTTTCTGTATTCGCGATAGGAAACGGACCTCGTTCAAGAAAAATGCGTTTTTAGTTGCTGATCTTAGAGTTATTCCGTAAAATGGTTTTTCACCAAAAGTTGTAGATGGCATTTGTTAAATCGTATCCTATATATATAGGTTGAGCGGAGGCTGGACGTCCCTTGGAAAGCATCTAGTCGAAACGGAGATCAACCACATGCTATGATGATGAGCCACAAAATGCTCATTACTGGAATAATGCTCCCTTCGAATGCTTACTTCATCATGAAGACTTATTCTTTACCTTCCATAATAGAAAGAGAATCAAGATAACAACAATGATTATATATTTCCACTTCGAATCAATTTGCATAAAACCATATATTGCACCTGCTTCTATAATAAGTGAAGGTATTTTCCCTAACGTACTAGCAACTGTAAATATACCCAGTGAAACTTTTGAAAATGCACTTCCTAACGTAATAACACCAGATGGAGTAAATGGGAGAATTCTTAAGCATAAAATAACCCAAAATGCATTATATCCCTCAAGCTGCTTTAATTTTAAAATTACCGGATGTTGGTAATCCGTATGTCTCCATTTCTTTAACCCTTTTCTATATAAAAGAAAGCTAATGAGTGCGCCTAAACCCTCACCAATAATAGAAACGATTAAACCATTAAATAGACCAAAAATTGTTAGGTTTCCTGCTGTAATAAATACACTTGGTAATACACCTATAATGCTCACTAATATATTAATGAATAAACTTAAAAATACGGCAAACAGACCAGCCTGTTCTAATAATTGAAAAAATGTTTCTTGCATAATATATCTCTTTCTTATTTTTATATTAATCATAAAATAAAATTACAACATAAACAAATTTGGTTGATTTCTAATTATGAAATGACAAAAATGCCTTACTGTCACATACTGGCAGTAAGGCATTTATAAATTAAGAGACTTCATATTCTATTGGACCTCCCAATGATTTGGCTCGTTCATTGTAAGCATTTAGTTGCTCATGAGATAAGTTTAAAATATAATAGTGAAAATTTATTGGCTCTAGATCGTGTGTCTCACATACTTGTCGATAAAATTCATAGCCTTCACGATAATCTGTCATCCTAATAACTTCCTTTCATTTGTGCAGCTTCGTTATAATACTCTAATTGTTCTTGCGATAATTGATTGACATAATAATAGAAATTAATTGGTTCTAAATCAAATTGTTCGGATATTTTTAATCAATTTCGCCTTGGCGTAATTGCGTCCGGATTTTGAATTGTGCTGACACAATTCATTCCTATCGAAATCCGTGACATCCGCCGGAGGCTTTATCTTCATTCAGTAGGTGTTGGATCCCATTGAAAGGAAACCACTTCCTCGTTCATCTCACACTTTTAAAGGTGGTAGTCTTTTGCTGAATGAAGATATAATTCATAGCCAGATTTATAATGAGACATGTGCATTCGCTCCTTTTTGTTATATAACAGTTTTGTTATTTTTTAATAATATATAACAGATTATTTATTATGTCAACAAATTATCTGATATTTCTTTTAAATAAACGAAAGCCCAGTCCATTTAAGTTAGTATGGCTGGGCTCTTCATAAAATATTCAAGTCGGCTTCCGTAATAACCACATCCTTTATTAACAACTATTAAATATCTAATTGTTTTGCTTGCATATTATAAGCTGAAAGTTGCTGCTGTGATAACTGTAATACATAATAGCGGAATGAAATTGGCTCCAAACCATAGCGTTCACACATTTCACAATAAAAATCATAACCAACACGATACTTAGACATTAGAATTCCTCCCTGAACCAAACTGTTTTATAACAGTTGATATTATTTTTATTTAATATATAACAGTTTGTTTCTTTCGTCAAGCATTACAAAAAGGTTTAATTAAAAATACCTTTGTAGCCTTAGTCTTACGACATAAACAAAGCCATTGTTTTGAATAATATTGATCAAAACAATGGCTCTCTTCGATTTTTTAAGCGATTTTTAATAAAAAATTAGACTATTTACTTTCATTTAGTTTCGTTTTAGTGAAAATATCTCATAAAATATCTAAGTGACATTTAAATAAATGTCACTTAGAAAATACTATTTAATGGTTAGATCCTTAATTGTGATATTCATTCGCTTTGCAGAATCGATTATAATAGATCTAATCGTTTGAATATCATTTAAACTAGAAAGTTTTATTTGAAGTACTACTCCTACTCCACCTTTTAAATCACTCATATTCTCTACTTCTATTCTTAAGTCTTGAATAAGTTTATCTATAAAAGAAGTTATTTTATCGTTATTTCTTTTCCCAACATATAATGCAAACTTAATCTTATATTTTCTAACGGAAAGTAAATGCTGATTCAATGCCCAAATAAAATTATCTTTTTCAGCATCATAATAACTTGGATCTCCAAAAAATTTCCCTTCACCACAATATTGACAAATTGCTATATCACGAGTATGACGAACACCGATACCCGGTTGTTCAACATTCACATTAACTTCATAAGGGATAAACACATCATGTGAACAAAACCTACAAATAATAGGCTCATCAAAAATTGTAATACGACTTTTTTTCTGCATTAAATTACTTATACTCATTCTTTTAACACTTCCGAATACTCAATTATAGATACTTGTTTTTGTAATGTATGGTCAAATCGATTCTTTTCTTGAAACATACGGATATTACCACATGACGTGCAGTAAAATGATTGCATTGTGAGCTGGTCCTTCACCGATTCACCTAAAGGACTTAAATCCAGATAAACTTCACGATGTTGAAATTGATCGCTCTGACAAAATAAACAAATGAGCTGTTTGTCACGAATTTTTATTTGATATGTTCCTCTTCTTCTAACCATTCATTCGCCCCTATTCCAAAATACTACCCTCTATATTTAAAACGCATGAAACAAATACAGGTTCCAATTTTAAATAAATTTTCCATTTAAAAAATCTGTCTTATTAGTGAAAAACCCGTAGCGGAAATCAGAGCCTTTTAATTAATTAGAGTGGATAAAAAGGGTGAATCAACATACCTGATAACTTATCTACAAAAATCTAGAGCTTCATTATATAGAAAACTTTCAGTAGCGAATACTTTACCGATGCAACGAAAAAAAAGCCTAATTTCTTTATTTTAATGCTAAGAAATTGGCTTTTTAATATTGGAATTTCCTTAACGTTGTAAATCCGCATTTCCCTGACGCTACTCCAATAATCAGATTATCATTTTTGAAAAAAACATCAACATATTCCAGACAAGTTCTATTTCGATTGAATTTTTGCTTGCTAGTATCATTTCTTTAACGAACCGGCTTATATTGCTTGTATTCCGTCTCCTGTGAATTCATTAATGCTCAACCTCTAAACACATTTTGATTTCTAATATTTGCACGATATGTCGTTGCTCATGTAAATAAATTTGTTCAACCCATTGATCAAGAGGTAGTTCACCGAGTGCAAGATGCTTCACGGATTTTTCACCTAATATTGATTTATCTTCAATTGTATCAAGGAAAGTTGTTAATTTTTTTCTCGAATCGTTCAGCATCTCAATGATTTGCTGAACTGTAAATAAGTCTTCAGCCGGTTCAACAATTTTTGGAGCTGTCATTTTCTTTGTTCGATCTACGATAAGTTGAACATTTTTGCGTTCAGTTTGCTTACTATCTTCTTGTTTTAATCCCCAGGCAATCGCCTTTACTGAAGACTCTTCCACTAAAGCTAGGTGATGGCAAATTTGGGCGATACTCCAACTTTTTAAATCAGGTTTATCATTTAATTGACGATCACTTAATAACTCAATTTCCTTCACTAAAGTATTTCTCGTTTCACGCAGATGATCATTTATTAATGGATTCATAAACTACTCCCCTCACCAAAAGTTATTGGTTCTGTATAAAATCTATCCAATGTAATGTATTCTCTTCGATTACTTTGATTTCCTTTAAAATTTTGGAAAGTAGTTTTGAAAATTATCTTTCTCGCACAATATTGAACGGATTATTTTCGAGTACATGTTGCAGTTCTTCATCTTCAATATGTGTGTAGATTTGTGTCGTCGCAACACTTGAATGGCCAAGTATATGCTGGAGACTTCGAATATCTGCCCCTGATTTATACATCATCGTTGCGGATGTATGACGTAATTTATGTGGTGTCAGTCGTTCTTTTTGAAGCCCAGAATGCTGATTGATTCGTTTAACGATTTTAGCAACGGTTTGACGTGTAAAGCGTGTGCCCTTTTGTGAGACGAAAAGAGGCTCTTCTCCCTCTCCTTTATATGGTGCCTTTCCACTATTTTCATAGTCTGCAAGTGCCTGCATACAGCTATCATTCAAGTATACGGTACGTTCCTTATTACCTTTACCAACAACAGTTAAGTAGCGCCCTTGTATAGATGACCTATGGAGCGAACATAGCTCGGTTACACGAATCCCTAAATTTAAGAAAAACATCATCATACAATAATTTCTTGGAGATGCGCGATTTGGCTGGATGCCATCAATAAATTGAGTGGCTTCTTCAAGATTCATATAGATAGGTCTTTTTCGTCCAATCTTTGGTGTTTCTAATTCATCAGCGGGATTTTCCTCAAGAAGTCGGCGTTTTCCTTTAAGGTATTTAAAAAATGATTTTAACGTTGCCACCTTACGTGCTCTCGCGGATGCGGAATTTCCGCGCTGTACTTCGCAATACTCCATAAATAAATAAAGATCCTCCAGTGTGATCTCTCGGATTTCTTCTATTGTAATAGTAGAAATATCTATTTTCGTTATATCTGTTATATCAAGATCGTTCTGGATTGCTATGTAGAAACGAGAGAATAATGTCAAATCATATTCGTATTCTTTTCTTGTGCGCGGAGACTTCCCTTTAATCGTCGTTAAATAGACAAGGAAGTCTCTCATTATTTTAGGGAGCTTAGTCTTTTCCATAAAATCACCTCTATTTTCTCTATTTTACCACGAAAAAACGTTCCCAAATATAAATTTGGGAACTTTATGGTGAAAAAAGTGCCTTTTTTCCGTAAAACGGAACATACGTTTGTTTAATTGAGAGTAAAAAAAGATGATTCTCTTTATAAAGAAAATCACCTTTTTGAAAGTTTTTTTGAAAGATCTACTTTTTCATGCATAAAGTGCAAGGAAAATGAATATTAAAATCTAGTGTACTAAAATGCTGTGAGACGATTCGAAAAAAGAAAAGATGGGTAACTATACGTGTCGATTTATCTCACAATGCGCATGGAATTATCTGGTTTTGTTGATTCCGAATGCAATGTTTTCTGTGCGGAAGTGAATTACTTAACAAAAACACTATACGTCCCATCTACTTGTTTTGCTAGAGACCAGTTTGTTGATAGCATATGTTGAAGCTTCACGATAGTTTCCTCATTACAAGTTAAATGTTGGATTCCTGTTTCTAATAATTGATAATCCTTATCTTCTTCTAATGAAAAACGAAGATGCAGCAAACGCTGAATGCCTGGCAAAGTTACATATTTGATACGATAGTTACCATGCAGAGCGTCTAAGAACGATTGTTCCCCTTCTTTAAAAAGTGCCGTTGTTTCGGAAAATTCATAGTTTGGTACTTTTTCTTGCCAGGCTGATACTTCCCCTGTATGCAATGTGCCTACAATCTCTTCATCAGTTAAACCTAATTTTGAAAGCTTGTCTAACTCATAAGCTTGCATTAAATTAATGATTGTCATTTTTTCTAGCTCCTTTTATGTATTTATCTTCATTCCTCTAAAAGTGGAGAATGAATGCAGTTGTGGTTCCTTTTCAATTAGTGCCCTAACACAAACTGAAATAGAGTAACCCAGTCTAAGAACGCCATGTCCAGTCGCAATTTATCTGCGCAAAAGCAAAGCGTCAGCAACAAAATGTTTTCTGTGCGAAAGCGAAGCGACAGCAACAAAATGTTTTCTGTGCGAAAGCGAAGCGACAGCAACAAAATGTTTTCTGTAGCGAAAGCAAAGCGTCAGCTACAAATGTTTTCTGTGCGAAAGCAACAATTACGCCAATGCGAAATTGTTTCATATTTAGTTTAACACGTTTTCTCTACTACTTAAATTCGGAGGGCGATCCATATGATGAAGTTCTATGAATCTGGTTTGTATTTTGATGAAATGTTTGATGGCAATCAACCGAAGCCTCATTATCGGTCTTTCCACCATAAGCTCAATGCTTTTCCTAAGGAACAGTTAGATGAAAAATACCAACAAGCACAATCAAGCTTCCTTAGACAAGGCATTACATTTACCGTATACGGAGCACAAGGTGGCACAGAACGGACAATGCCCTTTGATTTTATCCCTATTATTATTCCACATGAACAGTGGGAAGTAATTGAAGCTGGTATGAAGCAACGTGTCAAAGCTTTAAATTGCTTTTTGCATGATGTCTATCATGAACAGTCCATTTTTGAGGATGGGTTTATTCCGAAACGGCTTATTGAAAACAATCCGTACTACTATAAAGAAATGCTTGGTGTAAAAGTACCGATCGATAATCATATTTTTTTAGCAGGCATTGATTTGATTCGTGATGAAAACGGTATTTACTACGTGTTAGAGGATAATTTACGTAATCCTTCAGGTATATCCTATGTTTTTCAAAATCGATATGTCATGAAGGAAGTATATCCTGAGTTTTTCTCTAAGCATTCCATCCAGTCACTCGACAAACAAATGGCCTTTATGAAAAAGGCACTACTTGCTCATCGACCACCTTGTATGAAGCCAGGTGTAGAACCTAAGGCTGTCCTATTAACAGCGGGCATGTATAATTCAGCTTATTATGATCATGTTTTCCTAGCTCAGCAGCTCAATATTCAGCTTGTTGAAGGGCATGATTTAGTCGTTCAAGATAATAAGGTGTATATGAAGACAATTTATGGCCTAGAGCAAATCGATATTATTTATCGTCGAATTGATGATGATTTCTTAGATCCTGTTGTTTTTCGAAAGGATTCTTTACTTGGAGTCCCTCATATCATGGATGCTTATAAAGCTGGAAATATTGCTATTTTAAATGCTGTTGGTAACGGTGTAGCCGATGATAAAGCGATGTATGCCTATGTGCCGGATATGATTCGCTACTATTTAAATGAGGAGCCTATTTTACGTAATGTGAAGACCTATCATTTAGATGATGACAGACAGCGAGCTTGGGTTCTTGAGCATATGAGAGAGCTTGTCATAAAAAATGTTAGTGCCTCTGGTGGCTATGATATGCTAATTGGTCCGCATGCGAGTGATGAAGAAATTACTAAATTTAAAGAAAAAATTATAGAAAACCCGATTCAATATATTGCTCAACCAACGATTAACTTGTCTAGAGCACCTGCTTTTCAGGATGGGAAATTCTATCCTTGCCATGTCGATTTGCGTGTATATGTCATGAAGGGTGATGATATTTATGTACTACCTGGTGGTTTATCTCGTGTGGCACTGAAAGAAGGTTCTTTAGTCGTGAATTCGTCACAGGGCGGAGGAGCAAAAGATACATGGATATTAAAGGAGGAATTACAGCATGCTAAGTCGAGTAGCCGATGCACTGTATTGGATGGCAAGATATAGTGAACGAACACAAACAAATGCACATATATTACAAGTACAGCTGTTGAATATGTTGGAGCAATCAGGTAAAGAAAATGAATACATCGACCATTGGGAAGCGGTGTTAGATATTTGTGCCTCGAAGGAAGAGTATTTGACTTTTTATGAATCCATTCGAGTTAATCTACTGATCGAATATCTTCTATTTTCTGATAAAAACTGTAACGCCCTTCATGCTACTTTACGTGCGGTTAGGGAAAATGCGCGGGTAACCCGAGATAGCATCCCGATTGAACTTTGGGAATTGCAAAATGCCTTTTATTTATCTTTACAGCAAGAAATAATCGGACGTGAAAGACCCATTCCACTTATCGTTCTGAATTCATTTTTGCAAAATGTTCGAAAGACATCGTTAACGGTTACTGGGCTTATCGAAGGCTCGATGGATCGAGATTTACCTTTTTATTACATGCACGTTGGGAAATGGTTAGAACGAGCTGAAAAGACAATTCGTATGGCTTTAATTATACTGGAGCAACATAAGGAAGTACCCATCTCCTTATTTGAAGCGGACGGAACGTTTTTACTTGATTTATCGGAGGCGACGGAGTCTTATTTGCGGAAGCATCGCCAAACAAATTTACTTTGTGTCATTCAATATTTATTACAGGATAAGCACTTCCCACGTTCAGTGATGTTTTGCTTACAAAAATTAGAGGAATCGTTAAGTTGTTTAGAAAATGATCCTATTTCAGCAAGATATATAGAGCTTCATACCCCATTAAAGAATTTATTATTTGCCATGATGAATGTGGACTTATGGAATATTACCTTAGAGGAAACGATTCTGTTAATGGAGGAAAGATTGTGTCAATGTATTGATTTTGGAAATACATTTGCAACAATTTATCATTTATATGAACCCAGCGTACAACCTTGAAAGGAATCAACCACAGCTCCCTTTCAACAAGCAAGTCAGTAATCAAAAGGAAGCGGACACCATGAAATTTGAAATTCAACATACTAATATTTTTCAATATGAGTCTGAAGTCGATCAAAGTTTAAATACTATCCGCTTGAAGCCAAGAGGTGATGAGCGTCAGCGCTTATTATCCTATCGAATTGCCATTACACCTTCATCTTTAACGCGTGAGCATACAGATATTTGGGGCAATACGGTTGGCACTTTTTATATACCTGAGCAGCATCAAGAGCTAGAAATTCAAACGACATCTATTGTCAGCATTCAACGTGCACCCTTTATTCATCGCATTCAATATTCACACGAGATGCAAACAATTTTTCATTCTCAGCTGTTTTATGAGCATTATTTGCCCTATTTAAAGTCTACACATTTTACGTATATGACAGAAATTCAGTTAGAGGAAGTTTATCATGCGATTGGTCATGCGGAAAATCCGGTGCTATTTTCGCTGAATTTAATGCAATATTTATACTCGACATTTGAATATGATCCTGGTGCGACTGATGTTACGACAACTGCAAGTCAAGCCTTTGCCATTAAGCGAGGTGTTTGTCAGGATTTCACCCATGTCATGCTTGCGGTATTAAGAGCAAAAGGAATTCCAGCTCGCTATGTTAGTGGTTATTTATATGTTGATGAAAACTCTGCTTTGGTCGGTGATATTGCAACCCACGCTTGGGTCGAAGTCATGATACCAGGAATCGGCTGGATTGGCCTAGATCCAACTAATAATGTAGAAGTATTAGAAAATCACATTATTTTATGCATTGGCCGTGATTATTCCGATATCAGCCCGGTTGAAGGTGTTTATTCAGGTGGAAAACATGATTTAACAGTTAAAGTGAGCGTCAAAGCAGTGAATCATTTGTAACAAAGAAGTGCTATAGTTAAAATTATACCCCTGATTTGCTACGCTAAGCAGAAGAATCAGGGGTTTTATTAAGATCATTCGTAGTCGCCCTCACTAACTTTTATCTCGCTAATCGCCTTTGAAGCATTTTCAATATAACACAAAACGAACGTTTGTACTACTATATTTTCTGTTTTTTAGTTTATAAGTAATTATCTGGTTCCATGAAAATTTTTTTCACCAGAACTTCCAACGGGATTTTGGTGGAATTTTTATGTATAAACGTAATACTAAAATTTTTATTGCATAGATTTTTGTATTTTTTCAGGTATCATTATTACTTCAGTTTTTAAGTCCAATGAGCCAAACGTTTCATCAATACATTCATCCCAGTATTCCAAATGCTTTTTATCTATCCAGTGTTCAGATTGTTCTACATCTTGCCCACCTTCCCCTCGAACTGAATACCAGTATAAATATTCCTCGCCCTTTAATATCTCTCTAAAAATAGTTTCAACATACATTTTTTCACCTTCAAGGGTTACTAAAACATCTTTCATGTTGTCGTTCAAAAATTTTAACCATTCATCCACTCGTTCAGATTTACTTTTTTTAACTCGATAACGTGTTAATTCTACGTTCATTTTTCGCCCTCCATTACTTTACAATTTCATCTTATAAAACCCTCTACATTTTCAAAGCATATTCAGAACCATCATCATTTCGATTCATAAACCCATACTCGATTAAATGACGGCGTAACGAAACAAAATCTGCATGAACCGTTTTTAGTATTTCATTCACTTCTTTTTCTGAATACGTTTTTCCTGCTTCAAAGCGTTTCACAATATGCTGTAAAATAATTAGTTTTTTCTTTTCTTTACTAGGGATTGTCGTAATTTCACCTTCAAGCCCATTTTTGAAATACGTTTTCAAGACTTTATCACGTTCTTCCTGTTCTACTCCATAACGTTCATCCACTTGTTTAGCCCCTTTATGAACCAAATAATTTTCTGGTTCTTTTAATAGTTGCATCAGAGCAAGAAATAACTTAGCTTGTCTTTCCTTTTCTCTTAATTTAAAACGATGCTGGCGTACCGTTGATACACTCGTTAAATTACTCTGACTTACAATGTCTTTATCAGATGTACCTTCATAAAAATACTTTATCATTTCAATTTGTACATCAGATAAACCAAGTATTTTTTTATCTAATGAGAGCATTCCATGAAAAGGTGAACGATGATGCAACGTAATATGATTTTTCATCATTCCTTTAGCTGTTAAAAATTGCTCATTCATTGGATACACGTGGTCATCGTCAAAAGTTGTCTCGCAGAATAAACAGTGGTACTCATTATTAATCAATTGATAACCTTTAATTAAATCCTCTAATGAAATATCTAGAACTTCCACCAAATCCCCTCCATAAAACTAATTTTAATTAAGTTTATATATAAATAAACAAAAAGTAAATATGTTTATAAAAATGTTCTATTCTTTCGGGGTTCAATCATACTCGTTTTAAATAATAATAAAATTGAATAACATTCCCAAAGCTGAACTTGGGGTACATTTCATTAAGCGTCTATTTATATGTTACCGCCATTCAGAACAAGTGGATCGAACAGTCCTCTTTAAAATGATTTCTCACAGCGTCTCAGTGTGTTATTTTCTATAAAAAACAGCGACAAACACTGTTAAACCGGTGTTTGTCGCTGTTTGAAATGTTACCAAATTTTACGATTATTCATTAAATAAGGAGAAGAAAGCAAATCCCCCATTCAAAATAATGTCTCGATTGTAGAAAAACGAAAAAGACTACCCAGTAATAGCTGGGCAGCCTATAAGATTAAGACAATTAAATAAAAAACAGCTAAGACTTAGTGAAGATCTTAGCTGCTGAATCGAACATTCCCTATGTCTTATTTAGAAACATTATTTAATATTAAAATGAATCAATTATGCAACTTAATAGCAATCTAAATATGTTAAAATTAACCCAACCTTATCTTAAAGGAGAATTTTAATAAAAAAGCTATACAGGAGGAACAAACATGAGCTTGAAACGTACAACAAAGAGAAAATCCACACAGCCACACACCAAAGTAACTAATCATGGATTTGACAAAACGATTAAGAAAATTGATAAGGCGATTGCTCTGCTTGAACGAAAATAGCTCAATTAGTAAACTTCGAAAAACCTTTATAGATTAAAATAAAAAAACTACAAATTGTGGTTTTCTCTATTGATTTTTAAATAATAGTTTCTAAATGACGTAATCTTAAATTAGTGAAAAAAATAATATTAGATTACCTAACCATTCGTTCTAGTGTTGTTAAAGCTGGAAAAATAATTTTATTTTTTCTTAAGAATTCAAAACACGCATTTATTAAATACACCATTTCCCCGTTTTCTAAGACAAGGGGCGCAAGATGCTTCGACGTAAAACAGCGAGCTGCACTGCAAAACCTAATCGATTTTCTTCACGTCTTCGTTTATGAATTACTTACAAATCCTGCATTGAAAAAGTATAATACGTTCCTAAGTTCCATGCATCTGTATGTAATTCCATCATTTCATTTCGTTGATTTTCTGTTAGTAGCTCGCGTCCTCTTAAAGTTTTCATGATTCACCAACCCTGTAATTAATATTAAAAACAGCAAATCAACTGTCATTAAAAATGACAGTGGACTACTTATAGTAAAATAATTTCTTTTAAATTCTCCGTACAGTTTACTCTTTCTCCACTAATTTTAATTCTTCATACCCCTTCACTTTTAATGAAAGTGATGACTTTTCATTCCACACACTGTAAGGGAAAACAAGGCTAATCACTGTTTGCTGTTCTTCATTTAAGCGTTCGAAATTTGCGCTTTTTGCATAGAAGGATTCCCCATTTCCATTTACTAATGCTGTTTCAAAAATATCATTTTCATCTTCATTTATACCATTAATTTTATAACTCACTTGCATCGAACCATTTGTTATGCTAGCTTGTTCTAATGTTAAACCAGGAACTGAATTTTCTGCTACATACACTTGTTTAACCACGTTTGCAGATGTTAAATCAAATGCCCACTTGCCATCAACGGATGTACTACCTCCGTCCTTGTTGAAAAAATGCACGGCTTCAACAACCAATTGAGCACCTTCTAAAGATGGAGCAGTTGTCGTAGTTGACTCCTCAAGTAGTTCAAGTGTTGCGATATTATTTTTCACATCTGTAAGTTGGAATTCTCCACCACTATAAATCCCTGGACCTGCAATTTCCTTTGTATCCGATACAAGAGCATTGATCTCTTTACCATCTGCGTCAAAAAGACGGTATTCAAAGCTTAAGTAGTTTAAGTTGTCCTTCGAAATATGATCTGATTCAATTGTTAACTGTAGACCTAGGCGATAGGCGTCTGCAAAAAAATTAGCTAATGTAATGGTAATATTTTCAGACTTCTCTGTTTGCCCAATATATTGTAAATCACCATTTTCAACAGCTGTTTCTAAACCTGGGTCGTTAATGCCTAAAAAAGCTTGTAACTTTGCTAATGCTGTATCGTTGGTTAATAAGACAGCCGAACTTAATGTAAGTGCTGCCACCGCTGCTGAGAATGGTTTTAGCCATGATTTTTTTGCTTTTTTCTTGGGTTGCTGACGAATTTGTTCGTATGATTGGTCAAAAGCAGAACGAATTGAAGCAGGTAATTCTTGCTCCTTATTCATATCCTCGCGTACTAAGTCATCCGCATTACGTTTCATATTAAATTAGCTCCTTCCATATAATACGTATTTTTCAATTGTTTTTTGGCCCTTGAAATACGTGATTTTATGGTGCCTTCGGATTCATGTAGAAATTCACTAATTTCCTTCGTAGTAAAGCCGTTTACATAATAAAGCGTTAGTACAATCCGGTGATTGTTATCTAAACTATTTAGTGCATCGTCTAGCTCCAACGACAAAAAATCTTGATGTGATAAATTATTGAGAACTGTTTCATCCATTGTAGCTAAAGGTTTATTTTTTTTCATAAAGCGGTAGGAATTGTTCAATAAAATCCGACATATCCACGTATTAAAATACTGTCCCTTTTTCAACGTTGCGATTTTTTCAAATGCGGTCATAACGGTTTCTTGCAATAAATCCGCAATGTCCTCATCCTTTAAACCTAGTCGTTTTGCTGTGCGATACAAAATAAGTTCATATTGCTGAATCAGCTGTATAAATGCTTCGCCATCTCCTTTCTGCGCTTTCTTTACTAAAATGTCATTCTCCATTACCAGCACCTCTCTTTTCCTTACAACCGTTAGAGCATTTGAAAGGATATTTAGTTGCATAGAATTTAATATTTTTTTATATCATGTTCTAATCTCGAAAACGATTTTTTTTGAGACGTTTTCATTAGGCTACTTTTTTTACTGTATTTTGTATAAATGCTGTTTCAAAACTTTGCTCAAAATCTATGTTTCATAAAGCACCCTTTATGATATTATATCTGTAATATCGAAAGGGAGAAATCTGTGACTTCGTATATTTATGGCTATGCACGAGTGAGTACACGACAGCAAGAATTGATTCAACAGTTGGACTTACTAAAACAATACAATTGCCACGAGATTTTAACAGAGAAAATGTCTGGAACGAAAGCAGAACGTCCGGGGTTAAATCGTTTGAAGGACAAATTGCAACCAGGAGAAATGGTAGTCGTAGAAAGCTTTTCCCGATTATGTAGAAGTACGAAGGATTTAATTGAATTAGTTGCTTATTTTGAAGAAAAGATAAAGCTACTTAGCATTAAAGAAAACTTTAATACTTCCACGCCACAAGGGAAATTAATGATGACTGTCTTTCAAGCGTTCAGTCAGTTTGAACGTGATTTAATTGTCCAGCGAACAAAGGCAGGATTAAATAGTGCAAGAGCAAGAGGTCGCAAAGGTGGTCGTCCTAAAGTAAATGAAAGAGAGCTGAAAAAGGCACTCAAATTATATAAATCTGAACAATATAGCGTCAGTGAAATTGTTGAAATGACCGGAATTAGTCGCGCTACAATTTATCGCAATTTAAAACAAGAGCAGCACAACATTTAGAGTTGAGCATGCTCTCGTTTTTAATCCATTTTTCCTTAACGTTGTAAATCCGCATTTTTCTGACGGGACCCCGTAATGGCACTATACGCCTCTTTTATTCCCCCAAACAAGCGCATGCAACTGTGGCAGTACTTTGACATCTCTTAATTCCTCATCCTTAATCACTCGATCAATCAGCGCATGATATTTATCTAATAAATGTAGTATTAATCGTGAATTGTCAGTCGTCGTGAGATCATCATTACCGACTTGTAGATAAAAAGGAATCATTGGATACCGGTGGTGAATTTGTTTAGCATAATCGTAATCATCTTGATTAAAGACGACTATTTTGAGGGATATATGATAATTACTGTTTCGATTTTTAAGTTTTTCAAAGATATCAGAGAGCACCGAATAGTCTGTAGTCATTCCAGAACTAGGTGGCTTTGGTGAAATTGTCAACTCATCAATCTCATACATCCATTTTTGCCACCTACTTCCCTGTGTTTCCACCCCTATCTGTATGTCATTTTCTTTTAAAATGGCAATGAGCTTCTCCAAATTTTGGATGAGTGCAGGATTGCCGCCTGAAATCGTGACAAATGAAAAGCCATTGCCTCCAAGACGTTTCAACTCAGACCAAATCTCTTCCGCTGTCATATGGACAATAAGATGCTTTCCGCTGCCATCCCACGTAAACGATGAATCACACCAAGAACAGGAATAATCACACCCGGCAGTTCTCACAAACATTGTCTTTTGGCCAACTACCATTCCCTCACCTTGAATCGTCGGTCCAAAAATCTCGATAACCGGTATCTTACTCAACTTCCATCCACTCCCGTCTCGCTTCTGCATAGCTTGTCGGGGTTTCATATAGCCTGATAAACTCTACACGCGAACCGTTATATCTTTGTTCATCAAGTAAGGCCGCAGCCAACTTTTCGTAAATCCAAACAACAATGTTCTCTGCCGTCGTATTCATGGGTGGAAGCGTTTCATTGAGATAACGGTGATCCAAATGTATCTCTATTTTTTCTTTCCATATTCCTTTGATATCGCCAAAATCAATCATCAAACCGCGTTCATCTGTGTATCCACTCAGTCCTAATACTACGCGATACGTATGACCATGTAGGTTTTTACATTTCCCCTCATAATTATGTAAATGATGGGCAGCATCAAAGGTAAATTCTTTGCTTACGAGAACACGCTTTGCATGATAGTTTAATTGATTTCTTTGAATATCTTCATCTATTTTTTGGAGCTTATCGACGATTCTAAAATCTGGCATGCCTTAAGACTCCTTTCTGTAACTCAAATACTCATCAAGCCCATTTTTTCGCAGTTTACATGCTGGGCATTCACCACAGCCATCTGCAATTACACCGTTATAGCAAGTCAACGTTCTTTCCCGAACAAATTCAAGTGCCCCAAACTGATCAGCAAGCTCCCATGTCTGTGCCTTATTCAGCCACATCAATGGTGTATCAATCACAAAGGAATCATCCATCGATAAATTTAACGTTACATTCAAGGATTTAATAAAAACATCTCGGCAATCTGGATATCCGCTAAAATCTGTTTCACAAACGCCAGTTACAATATGCTTAGCTCCTACTTGGCTCGCTAAAACGCCTGCAAATGAAAGAAAGAGAAGATTTCGGCCAGGTACAAAAGTAGATGGAAGCTCACCATTTTCTCCGTCTTCTACCTTTATGTCTTGTCGTGTCAATGCATTCGGAGCAAGCTGATTTAGGAGTGACATATCAAGAATGTGATGCTTGACACCGAGCTCCCCTGCTATCATCTTCGCACATTCAATTTCAAGAAGATGCCTTTGACCATAATCAAAAGTTACTGCCTCAACCTCTTCAAAACGTTCTTTTGCCCAGAACAAACAAGTTGTGCTGTCCTGACCTCCACTAAATACAACAATTGCTTTTCCCTGCTTCATCTATAAAACTCCCTTGTATCAAAAACCAGCACTCTAAGAAAAGTACTGCTTTCTTCTTAGTTTTTTTTAGAGGGTAGCTAAATACCTCTTTCTTCATTGAACTATTCAAGTCCGCATTTCAATTTATTCTGGATTAAGATTGTGATTCGTTAAACGAAATATGAAAATAGTGTACTTTGGTTACCCAATAAAGTTAAATCTGTCAGTCCTTCTTCATGGCTTTGGTCAAACAAAAAACCTCCTTGTAAAATGTTTCCCAACACTTTTCAAGAGAGGCATCACCAATCATTCTAATAAAACATAAGTAAAAACATAAAAAAAGCCACGTCCGATATGGACATGGCATATTATCATGTTTCCATAGTTTTTTATAGAGGGTATCAGCTATGAACCTCTCCCGTTCTAGTTCGGGCATTCTTTTTTCAATATAATACATAAAATAGTACAAAACGTCAAATGATTTTTTTATAAAGTCTTCTCATAAATGCTTCTCTGGAAAAACTACTGTTATACTGCCCTCTATTTTAGTAGTACACTAAACACTTTGCTGAGCTTAGATTCATTACTATTTTTTCAAACAGAATAACCTCAACTATTTATGATGTGTTCTCCTTAAGGACGCTTAATAACAATTCAATACAGACGAAAAAACTATCCATTTCTATTCAAAACGCCCCTGTCTTTCAGTAAGCACCCACTTTCGAACATAGCCGATACGAAAAACATATACATTTCTTAAAAAATGTAGACATCTCTACTGTGACACAACTTATATCTTCTGACTTTCGTATTTATGTCTTCCTTATTCTCCGAGCCTGGTTTCGCCGAAGCTACTGCCATTTAGTATGACTCTCCAAAGGCTTAAATTCCGCAGTATCGTTGCGTACACATCTAAGGCTTAGTTTCAGTTAAGCTTCTTAGATTGAATAATTTGCTAAGTTAATGCTTGCGTTCAAATCTCTATCCATCTTTAATCCGCAAGAGCAGATAAATAATCTGTCTTTCAGTCTCAAATCGGATTTGACTTGTCCACAAGAAGAACAAGTTTTTGATGATGGAAACCATCTGTCGGCTTCAACAAATTCAATTCCGTATTTTTTACATTTGTATTGAATTTGCCGTTTGAATTCATATAACTTTTGCCTGGCTACCGCCTTCGCCAGATGTTTATTTTTCATCATACCTTTTACATTTAAATGTTCCATTACAATACGAGATGGCTTGGTTTTCACAATCTCATTAGAACACTGATTTAAATGATTTGTTCGGATGTCGTTAAGTCGCTTATATAAATTACGGATTTCAGTGTTTTGTTTTTGAATATTTTTCATATTCTTTAAAGGTATTTTATAGATTGGCTTTCGTTTTTTAGTATACGCTTTCGTGTTGGCTTCAAGCTTACGAGCTAGTTGTCGTTGTTCTCGCTTCAACTTTCGCTCTAATCGTTTGACTTCTTTGGTTTTGTTGATGTTCTCTTTGAACTCACCATTAGAACAAACTGCCAATTTTTTGATACCCACATCAATTCCTAAACTCTCATCTGTCAAATTAAATTGCTCAAATTCTTGCTCATATCCAATGGATAAGAACCAATTTCGTCCGTCAAATGAAATACGTGGATTCGAATATTTATGACCTTTTTTAAGCTTAGGAAGCGCATTGCAGGTTTTTACACTGCCAACCTTTTCACCTCTAAAACCTTCACCTGTTCGTTTTAAACTTTCATAATTTACATAAAAACTAACTTTACTTCTTCGTCTGCTTTTGAACCTTGGCTTTTCAGTCATGCCTTCGAACCAACGCTTTCTAGCAATATCGGCATCTTTCACCGCCTGTTTCATCACATTGCTTCCGACTTCCTTCAGCCATTTATGCGTTGTTGGTTTCAGCTCGTTATTGATTTTCTTACGAACTTCGCCCTCTTTGACTGTACGCTTCTCGTCGTTATAAATACGTTCGCTTTCAGCCAAGAAATAATTGTAAGCCCATCTCGCAGTCCCCGCAGACTTCCAAAACAAAACCTCTTGTTCTTTAGTTGGTTTTAGTCTGATTTTTGTCCCTAGCGTGACAACATTTACACCAACATGTTTAGCAAATTTCCCAATGGACATTAATTCCATGCGTACCACCTCTCTTTCACTAGGATAAAATCACTTTACCCTATTTAGAGAGGTTGTTAACATTTTTATATTTGTATCTATTTTTCTTGTTCACACAAAGGCGCAACCCTTCATGCAGTCTTTCTCTCACGAGTAGACCTCTTATGCTTTCACATAAGCGCAGACTATATCTTCATCTTATCTTCTGATAAGAGCCACAGTTTTCTTCCGCCATTCGCTTGCGGTTTTACTCTCCCTCAAGGAGATAGTCGTTGAACGTCTTCCATGTCTCAATAGAGATTTAGGAGTTCGCTGCTAAACATCCATTGTCAAAGCACTTAGCGCTACCGTTTTCCGTTGTCACGATGATCCTTTACGGACACTGAGTAATTTTTTTCAGCTTATGCCATCCTTGTTGTTTTTTCTACTTTCGCACCGTTACGTCTGCCGTTTCCAGCTCCGCGTTGGTCACAAGGCTTTAGGAGTTAAAAGCAATTAACGTGGAGTTCGCACCAATCGCTTGATACGAAGGGTATTCTGTTATAAATCTATATTTCTATACAGGTTTGTATAGTTTTGCCTAAATTTGTCGTAACAGTTTAGTTACCCATCTTTTCCTGAATATTTTCGATTGTTTTTTCACTTTGGAATGCCTTTTGCATGACCGTGTAGCGCAAATCTGTTGCCCTCACATTTGTTCCGATATCCTTTGACATCGTTTGGAAAATTCGCTCAATTGTTTTCGTTGAGATGGATTTTGATTGACTAGCCTCGCTAACCCAAACCCATTCCCCCAGTTTTTCTTCATGTAATTTCTCTGTTGCCTCTTGATAATGTGTTAGCATGTCCATTAAGATCGGAGAAAGTTTTATTTCTCGACGCCCGTTGTGGTTAGAAATGTAGATGAAGGAAGAGTCGATGTTTAGATGCGCCCATTTCATTCGAACAAGCTCAGCTGGTTTACATCCTGTTTCCATCAGCATTTGGACAATGCAGCCATTACGTCTTGCTAGCCACGCATGTTCCATCGTTTTCGCGAATTGAAAATAAGTCGGCCAGACATTTGTAATTTGCATCAATTGCTTCTTTGTCAGTACTTTTAATGCCTCTTTATGCCTCTTTTTTGGTTGTAAAATGCTCTCGTAATCAAAAGGCTCCACCCACTCTCGTAAAAAGACAAAGTCTACAAAGCCTCGCAATGTAGCAATTTTATGATTAAATGTGTTGACATTTTCATAGGTTTCCTTCAGATAATTACTATATATAAATAACAATTCTTTTAAATGACGATCCACATGCAAGTAGTTTTTTTCATGAGCAAACGCTAAAAATTGCTGTCCATCGATATTGTACTGCTTTTTTGTAGCAGCACTTTTCTTTAAAGAGTTTAAAAGTAATAAATAGCTGTTCCATGCCGCCTCTAGTGTGACCATCTGGCTCCCTCCTTGTTAGCTGTGCGTGTTTTATCAATAGTTTACTATATTTTGGGTGCGTACGTTTAATTTATTTATATAAATTGCAATGTCGGATAATCTGTATTATTCAAACACGATCCCACTTCAAGTGTTCAAATGCTCCTTTTACAAAGAAGAAACAAATGTTCCTACAGCAGTGTCTCATATCTTTTGTTTTCTTACAATAGCAATTTTCCGTACTCTGTAGTAGTACAATTTCTTTGAAATGACCCTATTCTTGTATAACAAGGATAATTTACATGAAAATTCGTATAATTTAGTGTTTAATACGGTTTCTGTTATATAATAAGTGTATTAAATTTCAACTATAGGGGGATTATCAAGTATGCAAGTAAAAACAACTCGACTTGAGGCAGAAGAAGCAAAAATTATTTATCAAGAAACAGCTGGGCTAGCGATTATTACGATTCACCGCCCCCAGGCTAAAAACGCACTTACAGCGAATATGTGGGATCAATTAGCCAAAATTGCCCTTCAAGTATTAGATAATCCGAAAAATAAAGTATTGATTTTACGCGGATCTGGTGAAAATTTTACTGCTGGCTCTGATATTAAAGAATTCAACGCCATTTCCCTTGAAAAAGCGGAAGAAGCCTTTGTACATATGGAAAAAACGATTTCCACTATTGAACGTTTACCAATTCCAACAATCGGCGTCATTAATGGTCCCGCAATGGGTGCTGGCTTAGAGCTCGCTTTAGCTTGTGACATCCGTATTGGCTCCGAGAAAGCAAAGCTTGGGATTCCTGTCGGTAAATTAGGGATTACCTTAAATAACAAATTTGCACAGCGTTTAGTACAACTTGTAGGCCCATCAACTACGAAGGATTTAGTTTTTACCGGTCGCATGTTTAAAGCAGAAGAAGCCTTTAAACTTGGTATGCTTAATTATTTAGTAGCTGAAAAAGATTTAAATAAATACATGATTCGCATGGGTAAGCTTGTGGCTGGGATGTCACCAGAATCGTTACTAGCCGTGAAGCAATCTGTTCAAGAATGCATGGACAGTGTGCCATCATTATGGAACGGTTCAACACCGTTTGTAGGAAACGATTTTGCAGAAGGTTGCCGTGCATTTGTCGAAAAACGTCAGCCTCAATTTACACGTCAATCAAAATAAAAAATATGTACTCTGCTCGCCTTCGTTGCGAATGGAGTACCTATTTTTTATGATTTTCGCTTAATTACTACCGACTTAATGTGAAGATGAATTGCATCTAATTCATAACCAAAATGCTGAGAAAATTCTGCCTGTATCGTTTTCTGTAATTCATATAATCGGTCTGGTAATGAATAGTTGATTGGTAGCTTAAGTTGTAATGTAATCGTTGCTTGCGCTAGCTCACCAAAGATAAATTGTACTTGCTCGACCTTGTGTACGATATTTTGTTTTGCACAGCAATACGTTAGTAACTCCACATAAACATGCCTGTCAATAGCTATATATTCCTGTTGGAAATCAGGGCGAACAATTGTCGTCTCCCCTATTTTTTCACGTTTTGAAGAGAAAATCTCCTTCCCTTTTTGCACGAGCCGTTTAAAAAAGTTTTGCTCGACTTGGCGGTATGGTATTGGCATGACGTGTTTCCCTTGCGTCTGTCGAATAAAGCGAGCTTTGGCGATTTCTTTTGGCGAACGTACATCCTCGACATAGTAATATTTCTCGATAGGATCAAGATCTAGCTGTCGAGCGATCGTCTTCGTCATTTTATCGGACGTGCCGATTATTAAAATCGATTGTACTTTATATGTATCAAGTGCTTTTTTTACTTCCTCACGGTGGATATCGTCAGTAAAAATGGCTCTCCGAACTGCTGTAATCGTATTTTTCTCAAACTTGGCCGAGATTCCCGCTACCTTCACACCATTTACAATTAAAAGTCCATCATCAATAAGAGCCTCTACACCGATTTTATGGGCAAAAACAAGTGCGCTTGTACTTTTCCCTGTTCCGCTTGGGCCACTTAACGAATTAACATTCATAGTTTTCATAGCCTCCCTTCCATTTCATTATCATAGCAGAAATGTTATTCATTTTCCGTCAAAAATATTATTTCCAGCATTAGCAAAATTATTTCCGCTAGCCTACGCACACATCTTGTCCATTATTTAAATATATTCTTTTTTCAGAATAACTTTCCCTTTATGTGTTTTAGTATGATAAAATGTGTACTACTATTCTGTTATACAACTATAAGGAGTGTACTAGTTTGAAAATCGTACCATCTAAAAAAATGTCTTTATTTACACCAGCAATTTTCGGAGATTTAAAAAAACATGCTAAACAACAAGAAGCTAAAGGTATGACAATGATTGATTTAAGCTTAGGTAGCCCTGACCTTCCCCCACACGCTAAAATCCGTGAGCATTTATCCTATAGAGCAAGTTTAGCAGAATCTTACGGGTATACATTAACAGGCACACAACGTTTTTATGAAGCCGTTAGCCGCTATTATAAACGTCGTAGTAATGTAGATTTAGATCCCGCTTCTGAAATCATTCAAACGATTGGCTCTCAAGAGGGCTTAGTGCATTTACCAATCGCCTTTTGTGACCCAGGTGACATCGTACTATCCACAAACCCAGCTTACGTTGCCTATGATGCAGGGATTCATTTAGCAGGTGCAACTCCATACTATATGCCACAAACAGCTGACAACGACTATTTACCAGATCTTGACGCTGTACCTGAAGAAATTGCGCAAAAAGCAAAACTACTGATTTTAAACTTACCAGGTAACCCAGTGCCTGCAATGCCTTCATTAGCTTATTTTGAAAAGGTCATTGCCTTTGCGAAAAAATACAACATCATCGTCTTACATGATGCGGCTTACTCTGAGTTCTATTTTTCAGGTGATGGCCCAATTAGCTTCCTAGCCGCTCCCGGAGCAAAAGAAGTTGGGATGGAAATTAACTCTTTATCGAAAAGCTTTAGCCTAGCGGGTACACGTATCGCTTATATCGCCGGCAACGCTGAAATGATTGACATCATCAAGCAATTAAAATCAAACCTAGACTTCGGTATTTTCGAGCCGATTCAAGATGCTGCGGTCGTAGCGCTTGATAATGCAGAAGAAATTACAGCAAGTTTACGTGAAACATTCTCAGAACGTCATAAAACACTAATGAATGGCTTACGTGATTTAGGATGGGATGCAGCCCCTTCTGACGGTGGCATGTTCGTCTGGGCAAAATATCCGTACAACATTGACTGTACAGAGCTAGCTTTTAAACTAATTGAGCAAGCCGGCATTGTGACAGTTCCTGGTACAGTATTCGGCTCTGCTGGACAGGGCTATTTACGTTTAGCCTTAGTACAACCAAAAGAATTGTTACAGGAAGCTGTTGATCGATTAGCACAAGTACAAGTACAAGTAACACTACAAAAATAAACACGTAAACAATTTGAAAACCCTTCTAACTTTACTTGTTGGAAGGGTTTTTGCTGTAGCTTACTATGTAATCATCTAGTATCGGTCGATCAGGTGGACTAATATTTTTGGGTAAATCATCTAAAGGGAAAAATTGAAGCATCGTTGCCTCGTTACTATCATGAGTGAGTAAACCACTATATTTTTGACATTCAAAAGCTGTAACTACGTTATAAACTTCATCACCATGAGGATATTGATAATAAAATTCTTGTCCCGAATAAGTATTCATTAATTTTAGATTTTTAGCTGTAAGCCCTGTTTCTTCAAATAATTCTCGATGGGCGACTTGTTCTAAAGTTTCACCTAGCTCCATTGAACCACCAATCAAGCCCCAACACCCGTTGTCTATTCGAAGCTGTAATAAAACTTGTTGAAGATTATTGATGACTAATACACAAGCACCGCACATGATTAATGGTCTACTTCCAACTACTTTACGCAAATCCTTTATATATCCCATAAAGCCCTCCTTATAAGTTAAGACATGATTTGAACCAACTGTTTATTTCCAATTTTTGTGATATAATTAACCTTAGAAAAGTGGAATATTTACCAAACATTACTAACCTTAATATTAAAATACCTCAAAAAAATTGACGTTTCAAGTATAACCCACAACCAAAATGCAATATTCCTAAGATACAACTTCTACATGAACTCGTATCTTACAAACTATACAACGCATTTAAAAAGTATTTATAGCTATTGCTATATTTTTTTTTCACTCTAAATAAGAAAGGATGAAGTCTTTTGCTGAGAGAAATGATTAAAACAGATCGTGGAGAATTTGAAGTATTTATTGGTGGAAAAGGCAAAGACCCAATTTGCATAGCACATTTATACCAAGAATTTTTATCTGGTAAAGAGCCATATTCCGCTGCAATTGGAGAATGTTATAAAGTAATATTAGTAAATTTTAAAAATACGGGGTCTTCCACTAAAATTAAATCAAAAAAAGATTTAAGCATGGAAGAAACTGTGAAAGATTTAGAAAGTATTCGTAAGGAACTTAAATATTCTAATTGGGCTTTTGCTGGACACTCAACAGGAGGTTTTTTAGGTTTAACTTATCTTTCTATATATCCAGACAAACTATCTGAAATTATTTTATGTGGTACAGCAGTATCAAATAGAATAAACCGATCTAAAAACAATTTATTCAATGTGGAAAATGGTAAATACAAAAAAGATATGATAAAAATCTTCTTTAAAATGTTACCTTTTATGAGTAAGAAAAATAAAGAATCTGCAGCAAAAAAATTCTTCGAGTTATGCATTCATGCTAAAGAAAAAGTTGATGAATACTACAAAGAAATGCAATTCGTCGCTATTAATAAATCAAGAATGGCAGCTTATTCATCTGAATTACGTTATTATGATGTCAGTGAAACCATAAATAATAACCCGGTTCCGTCTTTAATCTTATGCGGAAAATATGATGTTCAATGTCCTATTGAATTTTCTGAAGAACTACATAACCTGTTGCCTAATTCAAGCCTTCAAATATTCGAAAATAGTAACCACTTCCCTTTTATTGAAGAACATGAAAAATTTTTAGATGCACTACATACTTTTACAAATCGACTAACTTCAAACACTTCTCCCCCTATAAAAAAATGACACAGTTGCTTTCATTCCTTCACTTTGAATAAGCTTGTGAACTTTGATTTCAATCAAAAAACAGTTACTGCACTTTCGCAGTAACTGTCTCTTCTTACACCTCATATTTTTGCTGTTCCTCATCTTCGTAACGATTATAACGTTGCTTAAATAGCTTAAATAAATGTGTCACAAGTACTTTTAAGATGGCATAGCCTGGAATCCCTAAAATAACACCTGGTACGCCAAATAATGAACCTGCCGTTAATAACACAAAAATAATTGTAATTGGATGGATACTTAGTGATTTACCCATAATTTGAGGAGAAATGAATTTCCCTTCAATCAGCTGTACAACTGTCCATACAATGGCTAATTTAAAGAGCATGAACGGTGATGTTACAAGAGCGATAATGACAGCCGGTGTAATCGCAATGACTGGCCCTAAGTATGGAACCACACTCGTAATCATCGCAAGGAACCCAAGCAATAAAGCATATTTCATACCGATAATTAAAAAGCCGATTGTTACCATTGAACCGATACACATGGATACTAAAATTTGCCCCTGTATGTATGAACTAATTTGCTTGTCCATATCGTGGAAAATTTCATGTACTTCTTTACGCATACGTGGTGGGCATGCTTTTAAAATAAAATTCGGTAGTTTTTCACCATCTTTAAGTAAGTAAAATAAAATAAATGGCACCGTCACTAATGACAGAACAATACCCGTTAATGTTGAAACGAAGCCAGTAATACCAGATGCTACGCCTTGCGCTAAGTTGGTAGCCGTATCTTTTACTGTTTTCACCATATCCGTAGTAAAGTTCTTCACTACTTCATTATAGTTAAAATTCATTTTATCTAAGTACTCAGTAATGCGTGAATTATTGAGATAATCAACCGTATTTTGCGTTAACGCCATAAAATACTCTGGGAATTCCTTTGCTAAATTAGTAAACTGGTCTCTCAAAAACGGATAGACAAGTAATACTAATAACGTTAATATGCCAATTACAGCGATATACAGTAGTAAAATACCCCAAATTCTTGGGATACGCCACCTTTCTAAAAGCCCTAATAATGGGCGTAATAAATAATACGCAATACCGGCAAGTACCCCTGGTAGAATTACTACCTGAAATAAAACCTTTAGCGGGGTAAATATAAAGGCAACTTTTTGGAACATAAAAATAACGCACGCAAGTAATACTAAAATAATTAGTGTAAAAAATAAGTTTTTACCACCTAAAAAGCGAATAAACTTCGTTGAAAAGAAATTGGATCGCTCTCTTGGTCTTTCTTTTTCCATGTACTCACCCCAATACAAATCCTATACCTTTATTTTACAAGAAAATATTAGCTTTGGCGAAACATCACTCCAAAGAAATACCTAAAAATTTACGTAAAAATTCTTTGTTTTTCTCTACATCAATAACGATTGAATCACCAGCATGACTAAAGTATTTGTAACTAAAGCTACCTTCAATTGGAATCGTTGCTTTTTCTATGTTGACTTTACCTTTAGACACCATTTTAAGCACTTGCTGAACCTCTTCTTTAGATGAAAGGTCGGTTGTTATATAGCCTTGTGCCGCACCAACGAATTTTGGTATATTCACTATATTTTGAGGCGCTAATATTTCATTCTTTAAGGCTTCGATAACTTTTTGCTGACGTGCGACACGACCAAAATCGCCTTCAGCATCGTGGCGGAATCGTGCATAGCCAAGTAACTCTTTCCCATTTAAGTTTTGCTCACCTTGCTTTAATGAAACGCCAATTTTTTCAGACATATCCTTCTCTACATCGATTTTCACTCCATTTGGCGCTAAAATATCGACAAGTGATTCAAAATTTTTGAAATCGACAATCGCATAATGATGAATCGGAAGACCAAACATATTGCTAATCGTATCCTTTAATAATTGAACACCACCTAAATAGTAAGCCGTGTTTAGCTTATAGGATTGGTAACCAGGGATATCCGCATAAATATCTCGCATAAATGATACGAGTTTGACATCATTTGTTTTCTTGTTCCAAGACAATACCATCATTGTATCTGTTCGTGATTTCTCTTCACCACGTGTATCGATTCCTAATAATAAATAGTTTTCAATATCGCCTTTTACTGTGTCGCCGCTGAAATCTTCCTGAGCTACCTTTGTATCGCTTGCTAATTCTAGCCCATTTTGATATTGCGTAACAGCATAGCCCACGCCGCCAATGACACAGAGTAATAACAATGTGAACAATACTCTCCCTTTTCGCAATCGACGTTTTTTGGGACGTTGCGAGCGTCTTGTATAATCTTGCTCTTCCATAACTAGTAACTCCTCTATTTTTTATAGTTAATGTAACGATTCATCGTAAGGAAAGTTTCATTTTAAACGTTGCTGCGCCTATCATCAACTACCTATTCGTTATTTTACACCTAAAATGCCAATAACGAGCAAAATAATGCTATAATTTCTTCAAAATAGAGTAGAAAGGATGATCAATATGATTGAAAAAGCAACGTTTGCAGGCGGCTGTTTTTGGTGTATGGTTAAGCCATTTGTTGAATGGGATGGTATACATAAGGTTACTTCTGGCTACATGGGTGGCCATTTAAAAAATCCTACTTATGAGGATGTCAAGAAAGGTACTTCTGGGCATTTAGAAGTAATCGAAATCGAATTCGATCCTAGCGTTTTTAGTTATGAGCAGCTTCTTGATATTTACTGGATGCAAATCGATCCAACGGATGCCCATGGTCAATTCCATGACCGTGGTGAATCATACTCGACGGCAATCTTCACTTATTCAAACGAGCAAAAGCGCATTGCCGAATTATCCAAGGAAAAACTAGCAAAAAGTGGTCGCTTTATTAAACCTATTGTAACCACAATTCGCGATGCCAAACAGTTCTATCCAGCAGAAGATTATCATCAGGACTATTATAAAAAAGAGTCGGAGCATTATGAGAAAGATCGTACGCTTTCAGGTCGAGATCAGTTCATCACTGAGCATTGGGAAAAATACTGACAAAAGAAATTCCATTTTGATTGCTAACTCACCTATTTTACTCAGGGTATAAACGTGTTCTAAATAGATTTTTTATTTTTCTTTTAAAAGCGTGTATAAAAAATAATCAACGATCTATACTATTAAAGATTTCACTTCCAAATCCAATGACAAGGAGGGTTAACCCGATGAGTGGGGCTGACCGGTAACTCAGAAGGACCATCAAAGCTGAATGAAGCTAAAGCACAGTTGTCTTAAAATTTAAGATCAATGCGGAAGCGAGGCAGTGTGTCATGGAGCACTTTAAGTAAGTGAGAATCAGGCCTGGGATTTATTCCCGGGTTTTTATTTTTTTCGATATTGTAGCTTTGATTTATTTGAGGTAATTTTTCCAATAAATATTAAGTAAAATTGTACTTAAACTAACGGTATAGTTGAAGAATAAACGGTCTATACTATTAAAGATTTCACTTCAAATCCAATGACAAGGAGGGTTAACCCGATGAGTGGGGCTGACCGGTAACTCAGAAGGACCATCAAAGCTGAATAAAGCTAAAGCACAGTTTTCTTAAAAAAATTTAAGATTCAATGCGGAAGCGAGGCAGTGTGTCATGGAGCACTATAAGTAAGTGAGAATCAAACCCGGAAAATTTTTTCCGGGTTTTTTGTTTTTGTTGATTTAAGGACATCATGACATTCGACCATCAAGTTGAGTAAGTTCACATCTACTTTACAAGAAAAAAAAGTGCCTAATTCTTTTGAATTAAGCACTGCCTTTTTTCCTTTATCACTTTCAACTAACTATTTGGTGTTGTTTTCAAAAAAGACTGAAGGGCATCGAAGAAACGCTTGCCGTATTTTTCGAATTTTACTTCACCAATCCCACTAACATGTCGCAGCCCTTCAAGCTCCATTGGCTTTTTGTCGCATAGCTCACGTAATGTTTTATCCGAGAACACAACAAATGGTGGTACCTGTTCTTCATCAGCAATCTCTTTACGCAATACTCGTAAATGCTCAAATAACGGGTCATTTTCTGCGAGTTTACGCACAGTAACCGCTTCTTTTCGCATAACCGTTCGATTACCCATTAGCACTTCTTTGCCTTCCTCAGGTACATAAATAGTTGGAAACGTGCCATGCTTAACAGCCAGTAAACCTTCAGCGATTAAAAATTCTATAAAGCTTGAGACATCCTTCGAGGAGTATTGGCCTTTTAAAATGCCATAGGTAGACAGCCTTGCAAAGCCAAATTCAGTCATTTTTTGATTTTTGGAGCCAATTAGCACTTGAGCCACCATCGTCTTGCCGAATTTTTGCCCCATCCTTACGACACAGGCTAACACCTTTTGTGCATCTACTGTCACATCTTTGACTTCCCGTCCATCATTACAATTACTACAACGACTACAAGGCACGCCTGCTTCTTCGCCAAAATACGTTAAGATCGCATTTTGTAAACAGCCTTCTGTATGACAATAGTCAACCATCGTTTGTAGCTTTGCTAGTTCCTGCGTAATGCGAGCTTCATCCTGCGTCTGTTCAATTAAAAAGCGTTGTGTTTGGACATCCCCTGATGCATACAGCAAAATACAGGCGCTTGGTAAGCCATCGCGTCCTGCACGCCCCGCTTCCTGATAATAGCTCTCCATATTGCGAGGCATTTGATAATGAATGACAAAGCGTACATTACTCTTATCAATCCCCATTCCAAATGCATTGGTTGCTACCATAATCCGCGCCTCATCTTTTAAAAAGCGCTCCTGCTCTGACGTACGCATGTCCTCTGGTAGTCCCGCATGATATTTAGCAACAGATTCGCCCAAACGACTTAAAAGCTCATAGATGGCGTCTACTGCTTTTCGAGTCGCTGCATAAATAATGCCCGCTTCATTTTTATTTTTCACTAAATAATCTTTAATGTAACGTTCTTTATTTTCACCAATTAACACAGAGAAAGCTAAATTATCACGCGAAAAGCCAGTGATCACCGTTGAATGCTCGTCAATTTCTAATAATTGTCTAATATCATCACAAACTGCTGGTGTAGCTGTTGCAGTTAGTGCTAGGACTGTAGGCTTTTGGGGCCATAATGTAAATAATTTTTGAATTGCTCGGTAGCTTGGTCTAAAATCATGCCCCCACTGAGATATACAGTGTGCTTCATCTATAGCAAGCAATGGCACAGATAAATTCGCTAATACTTGTAAAAACGTTGCACTCTCTAATCGCTCTGGCGCTATATAAAGCAGCTTTAAATAACCTGCACTCGCAAGCTGGATTGTTTCATTCACTTCTTGTACAGATAAGGTGCTATTAATATAAGCGGCCGGAATATTGGCGGCACGTAATGCTTCTACCTGATCTTGCATAAGAGAAATTAAGGGGGATATGACGACTGTGAGCCCATCTAGCATCAGTGCTGGAATTTGATAGCAAATTGATTTACCTCCGCCAGTTGGCATCACACAAAGACTTGATTGACCTCGTAATGTTTGCTCTATAATTGGTGCCTGTCCATTGCGAAATGAATCATAGCCAAAATGATGTTGTAGCATTTGTCTTGCTTGCTCCATCCAACTTTTCACTCCTCAGTTGTTAGACGAATAAGCTTATACTCGCCCTGTTCATTTTTATTTATTTCATATACCATCATAGAATTTGCAAGTGCTTCTTGACCAGCAGCATTCGTTAGTACATATTCCGTTTTTGCACGAACTACAATAGTTTGTCCATCCATTTTGATGTTTTTAATCGTCGTATTGGAAAATTGAATTTTCGCGTGTTTGGATTCATAATACGCAACCATATTATTCAGTGTGCTTTGTAACTCGTCTGTACCTGCGAAAGGTTTCATTACACTAGCATCATAAATCTCAACAGCTGCTTGTAAATGCTTATGAAATGTATCTATAAATAGTTTTACTTCATCACTATTATAAGCAAAAATGTTCTTTCCATATCGGTCAATAGCTTGCTGGACGGCTTCTTTGTCACCCTGTTCTATATATGGATATAAATTTTTTGACTGAGATAGCCGATCTCTTGTCTTCATACCTTCTTCAATCCATTCATCTAAAACCTGCTCAATATCTTTAAATGGCAGTATGTACGGCTGTGAAACATCGTTTTGCTGGCGTTTAAAATAGATGCCTACAATTTCACCACTCTCCGCTTCTAGAACAGGGCTCCCTAAAGGTATGTTTTGTTCTGCATCTATGTAATAAGCTGCTTTTCTGTCACTATATTTGTTAATGACGTGCGGTAAACTATCGACAAAAACAGCTAATTGATTTAATTCCCCGTTATAAACAGTTGGCACCTTTACCGATGCCTTGTATGTAACTTCTAAAATGGCGATATTATATGCTGTAGACATATAGTGCACATTGGCTTCCACAAGCTTATTATTATTAAATTGGACGAGAGCAGCTGGCTTTGAAGCTACGAGCGCACCATTTGTTACAATATAAAGCTTCGCGTCCTCTTTTTTAACAATAATGCCTGCACCGATTCCGTTCTCTCCAACTATTTTTACTTCTGGTACAATTTTTTCTTCTTTCTTCATAACAACTTTTTCCGATTTTACCTCGGCCTTTTTAGTATGAAACATTTCTGCCAATGAATCATTTTCACAGCCTGTTAATAGTAAAGCTGTTGCTCCAAGAATGAGCATCTTTTTCCGCATACGTTCACCAAAACTTTCTATCAATTATGCCTCGACATAATTGTGTCTGGATTCGGCTTTGTGCTTAGGCCTGCTGGATGCAGGTCAGTTAGCCATTATCGCATGGATGCGATGATTTTAGGCTAACATCCTTTATTAACACCATTCCGAATTCGTGACATCCGCCAGAGGCTATAAATTCTTTTAACGGATGTTTGGACAATCGCTAAAAGAAGTTAATTTCTTTCTTCTCTATCATAAACAAGGTTTTTATACGTTTCAAGTTTACATAATAATATTATTAGTTTAGACTTGTTGTGAAAATACTACTCATCCCTTTTATTCAATTCGTTATACCTATAAAAAACGATTCTTTTCTAGCTTTGCTATGAAAAATGACTTATAAATCGCGTTTGAAATATTATTTATAAAAAAAAGACATGCGCGTAAATTCTCGCATGCCTCAAAATTATTTTTTCTTTAGAAATATTGTAGTAGCTACTATGCCAAGCATTAACAGCATAAATATGGCATAGGTAAATGTATGATTACCCGTCACATCATAGCAATAGCCAATTAGTATAGGAATGATGGCACTTATCATAAAGCCTCCGGAAAGCACCATTGATGACCAGCTATTGGCCTCCTCATCATTTTTTGCCTCGTCCAATGGTAACAAAAGACCAATTGGAAATAAGCCACTTAAAACGATCCCTATTATTAATACGGCAATCCACAACATAGCACCTGAACTTAACCATAGTAGTGCAAAGCCGATAATACCTAGGATTCCTAAAGAGAAAAGCCAACCCATTCGATTCGCCCACTTCTCCATTAGTATAGGGACAGAGATATTTCCAATCATTTGAACGATTGACATAAATGTTAGCATAGAACTTGCAGCGACAAGTGAATAGCCCTTATCCTGTATCATCGGTACTAGCCAAGACATCATTGAGAAAAACAACGATGTTTGTAAACCAAAATAAATTAAAATAGTCCAAGCACGAACATTTTTCCATGGATTTCGCGCATCATTTTCACTCAATACATCTGTTTCTGATAACTCATCCTGGTCTTTTTGTATTGTCAGTAACCAAATGACAAGAGCGATCATTGCTAGTACTGCCCAACTGCCGAGCGCCATTGTCCAGCTCTCATGAAAACGATTATAAAATGTTACTGTTAGTGCTGCACTTAATGTCGCCCCTGTTCCTATTCCAAATGAATAAATCCCTACAACTGTTGTAAAACGGGTCGGGAATTTCTTTTTTATATAGGCATTTAACATGGGACCAATTAGCGCAATGGCAAACCCTGCAGCAAAGCTTGTGACCACAAGTAGTCCATAGCTTTCTTTAAAAAAGCGTAGCCCATTTGCTAATGCGATGATGATTAGTAGTAGCGTGATTGCTGTTTTTGTTCCGAGTTTCCTTTGTAAGGGTACTGCGAATGGTGCAAAGAGTCCCATACAAAACACCGGAATAGACGTTAAAAAGCTCATTTTTGTATTGGATACATGGAGTGACTCCAAAAGTACATTAAATAGTGGTCCAATTCCTGTGACTGCTGGCCGCATATTGAGTGCAACGAAAAAAATACTGACAATCACAAGTAGCGCGGAAACACGCCATTGCTTTTTCTTCATACTTTCTAAAAACCTTCTCTCTATATATTTCGAAAAATCCCACTAAAGTCTAACATGCTGATAAGACCTTAAATTTCACACTATTTCCTTGTACCATTTTTTCTAGTTGCGGTCAATTTCATATCAATAAATGACTGAAAATGCATCTACAACGATGATATAGAAGCGCCTACATATTTTTAGGTGCTTCAATTCCTAACACTGCTAACGATTCTTTTAAAACAACAGATACACATTGACAAAATGCTAATCGTGAACTTCTTTGGTTGTCATCGACCAATACTTTATTTTGCGCATAATATTTATTAAATAGACGCGCTAATTGTATGGCATATTTAGCAATTTGTTTTGGATCTGCTTGCTCAAAAGCGTTGGTAATTACATTGGGAAACTGTTCTAGTAATAAAATGACTGGCCATGCTTGCTCACCTAATGTTTCACAAGAAACTTCGTTACCGTTGTATTCTGCTTTTTCTAATAGAGATGAAATACGTGCATAAGTATATTGTATATATGGCCCTGTTTCTCCCTCAAAATTCATCATGTGCTCAATGGAAAACTCAATATCGTGTAGACGATCATTTTTCAAATCGTTAAAAATGACCGCTCCAACACCGACCTGATGTGCGATGCTATCTTTCTGCTCAAGCATTGGATTTTTTTCATCGATATTTCGCTTCGCTGTAGCAATCGCTTCCTTCAGTACATCTGCTAAAAGAACAATCTTGCCTTTACGCGTCGACATTTTTTTCCCCTCTTGCAGAATCATCCCGAAAGGAACATGCTGTAAGTCTTTTGCCCAATTGTACCCCATCTTTTCAATAACCTTAAATAATTGGGTAAAGTGAAGAGATTGTTCATTCCCTACAACATAAAATATTTTTTTAGGGTCATATTTTTTTTGTCGATAAAAAGCGGCTGCTAAATCACGAGTAGCATAAAGCGTAGCACCATCTGTTTTAGTTATTAAGCATGGCGGCATTTTGTCTAATTCAACGACATACGCACCATCCGATTTCACTAGCAGTTGTTTTTCTTCCAGCTCTTTCACAACAGCAGCCATTTTATCATTGTAAAAAGCTTCCCCATCGAATGAATCAAAATCAATGCCCAGCAGTTGATAAATGGTCTTGAATTCTACAAGTGATGCATCTCTAAACCATTGCCAAAGAGCTAATGTCTCTTCATCCCCATCCTCTAATGCTTTAAATGCGGCACGTGCCTGTTCATTGAGTGTGTCATCCTGCTCCGCCTCTTCATGAAACTGCACATATATTTTTAATAATTCCTTTATGGGAGCAGCTTCAATTTTTTGTCGATCTCCCCATTTTTTATAGGCCACGATTAATTTTCCAAACTGTGTTCCCCAGTCCCCTAAATGATTAATACGAATTGCTTTATAGCCATTTTTCTCGGCAATGTTTGCTAAAGCATTACCGATTACTGTAGAACGTAAATGGCCCATTGAAAAAGGCTTCGCTATATTAGGGGAAGAAAAATCAAAAACTACATTTCCTTTTGGTTCCTGTTGGGTTCCATATAAATTTTTTTCTTTTACTATTTGACTAAGCACCTGTTTTGTAATCATCGGCTGATGGTAAAAAATATTGACGTAACCACCTACTACTTGAACATCTTGCACTTTTTCACAACGTATATTGTTTTTAATTTCGGAAGCGATACTGTGAGGCGATTTCCCTAATTTCTTAGCTAGTATAAAGCATGGAAATGCCACATCCCATAAGTCCAATTTTTTCGGTTTCTCCAGTAAATGTTGAATTTCGTTGACAGAAAGCTCATTCTTTAATGCCTCAGCAATGCTTTTCGCGATTTGTGTATGCATGTTTTTTTCTCCTCCCAATATATAATCAATTTTGCCTTGGCGTAATAACGTCCGGAGGCATTATCATCATTCAGTAGCGGGTTGGAAACTCACTGAAAAGGAACCACATCCCCTTTTCATCTCTTACCTTTAGAGATAAGCGTTTTCTGCTGAATGAAGATAAAAAAAGCCCTCGTCTCTAAAATAGAGACGAGAGCATAGTTATCCCGTGGTACCACTCTAGTTGCCATATTATATGACCACTTTCCGTTGTTAACGAGGTGACTCCCCGGTATTCTCTACAACTCATTCGAGAACCTTCTCCAAAGTGCGTTTCATTTATGGCTGCTGCATTAGGCTCACACCGTCCCTAATTCGCTTTCCAGTCCCACCATAAACTACTCTCTTTTTCATCGAATTTAACAGTAATTTTGAAATATTTTACATGCTCGATTTTCTAAAGTCAATGGTTTTTTCTGAATTATTCGATTTAATTAAACAACGCCAAAACATCTTCTCAGGGCAATGGAGAGTAATTTCTGTAATGTTTTTCGCGCAAATAAAATTTAGCTAGATTGCTCTCTTTATATTTGAGCGTTGTACTTAGCACTCTTTACTCATTAAAAATTATCAGCTGAATAGTTTACAATGACACTTTTTTCAGCCCGCCATATATTTTTAACTTTCTTTTTCTTAATGTCATAGTATGAAAGTACGCTCTCTTTAGGTATTTTCAAAATGCTATAACCCTTTTCTTCATCAATCACACTAGATAAGAAATAAAATCCTTCTTTTTTTTCATCGAATTTCGGAGCGAATTTTCGAATAAATACCACTACGATCTAGTAAAGGCACTACCTTTTTTGTTTTAATATCTATTTCTACAACGTGCGAAATAGGACTGTCTACAGCTTCATCATAGCTGATGATAACCGAACTAGCATCTGGCGCCAATGATGCTCCACTTATAAATCTCTCAACATCGGCTATATGTTTCTTTTTTTGTCCTTCAATATCATAAATATCTAAACTGTATTTGGTCGGTTGTAATTTCGTTTGATTTTTATTAGCCACGTCAAGTTTCTTCTGATGTTCGTCCTGGGAGAAAGATACTACAATTAATTGATTATTGTTTGGGTTATAATTAAAATCTAAAACACTTCTATCCTTATTTTCTTCTTCCCATATCTGTATTTTCTGTGTTTCAAGATTATAGGTAGCCATATGAAAATTTTTAAATTCATCTCTTAATAATACTCTCATAAAGATCATTTTTTGTTCTTTGTCTATTTGGATAAAATCGACGTTATTAAAGACCGTGGTTAACTGTTTCATTTGATTAGTATTTAGGTCATTTTCAAATAATTGTATTGTACGATCTGATATACCATCTGCAAAATACAATTTATTATTACCTTCAGAATAAGCGAAAGCAGTATAATCTGCTGTTTCCTTACTTAATAATGATTTACTTTTATTTTGAATCTGGTCGTATTGATAAAATGTAAACATCAAGCTTTTAGGATCAAAAACATTTATGTAAAGCTTAGATTCGGAAGGACTATTAGCAATTGAAAATATTTTATTACTAAAGACTATACAAATAAATACAATAATTATCAAAAAAACGAAAAATTTATTCAAAGTTTACCCCTCTTCCTAATAGTTTTGATTCTTTATACACTCTTTTGGAGGTACTTCCATTAGAACTTTTACCATTGGAACATACTTCTAATACTGTACCCCTCTCATCAAATATCTAGAATTCTTTCCAAAACAATTCCTATACAAAAGCCTATAAAATCATTGCCTATCATTCAATTCATTTAATAATGAAGTAGTGTAGTTGATTTTTTATTTAATAAAGGCTCACCACCAAAAGTTGTGGATGACATTTGTTAAAACGTATGCTTTGTATATTAGTTGATTGGAGTGGAGACTGGGCGACTCCTTGGGGATTAGCGTCACAGATGAGACCCTGAGGCCAACACGATGTTGGTCACGAAGGCATTGTCACAGGACGTGACGAACTTAGCCTTCGTTCCTTTAGCGAGTGAAGCGGCTCATCGGACGCCCCCAGGAAGCTTTGCTCTGTGCGAAAGCGAAGCGGCAGCAACAAAGCGCCCAGTCGGTACGGAAATCAACCACACGTTATGGTGATGATCCATAATAAAAACAAAACCGGTACTATTTGGCAGTCGTCTAATGTATGAACAGGTAAGGAGGGATGAAAATGGAGGAAACGATTCAAATAAGCGCATTATCACGAAATCAGGTAATTGAGGAGCTAATGACAGATTATGGTCAAGAGGTTCTACAGCTCGTTTATACATATGTTCATGATGCGGCCCTTGCTGAGGATTTAACACAAGAGATTTTTATAAAGTGCTATAAGGCCCTTCCTAGCTACCGAGGGAACGCCAGTATGAAGACTTGGTTGTGGCGTATTGCTATTAATCATTCAAAGGACTATCTCAAGAGCTGGTACAAGAAAAACGTTGATGTTACCGAAATGAATGTGTTAGCGGAAACACTGGAAACGGATAATTTGTTAGAACACGTCGTTCAAAATAGTGAGGACGAGGCGTTGTTTGACTTTGTGATGGAACTCCCTGTTAAGTATCGTGAAGTGATTTACTTTTATTATTTTGAGGAGTATTCGGTTCAGGAAATTGCCAGTATTTTATCAATGAATAAAAATACGGTGAAAACGAGACTTCATAAGGCACGTACTTTGTTACAAAAAGCGTTAGGAGGGAATCCATTTGACGGAAACACGTTTTAAACAAGCGATGAAAAATCAGTTTAAAAAAGTGCAGTTTACAGAAAAACATCGGGAAGCGATACGTAAAGGAATTCATGAGGAATTTTCTGATCAAATGCTATTATCGATGCTACAAACGACACGCACAGGCTATGAGCTCACGCAGCTACTTTATACTAACAACAAACAGACAGTCCATTTAAATGAAGGGATGATTTATGCCATGCTTCATCGCCTCGAACAACAGCAGCTAGTCGTTAGTGAATGGCAGGAGAACGAAAAACGATATGTACTTTCTAATAAGGGCGTCAAGCTATTGACAAAGCTTAACAAAGAAGCGCACAACCTCCCTTCTATTCAGCAAGTATTGAAGGAGGCACGCTATGCGAACGATTAAGGACTATATTCAACACGTAAAGGGACATATTCGCAATAAGGAGGCACATGATTCGGTTGAAAAGGAGTTGACGTATCATTTAGCGAAGTCGAAGCAGGCTTGGCAGGAAAATGGATACAACGATACCGATGCGGAACATCAGGCGGTGCTTGAAATGGGTAATGCAACGAAACTTGGTATCTCGCTCAATCAGATACATCAGCCGAAAATCGATTGGCTACTAGTTATTCCATTTGTGCTGGCAGCGATGTGTAGCTTTTTAACGCTCCTACCAGCTGAGCTCTCGTTACGAGATTTTATCATGCGTAATATCGTTATTGTTATTGCTGGCATTGCTGTGGCGATGTTCTTAATGCGATTCGATTGTCGCAAGCTTGAGCGCTATTCCACGCATATGTATATACTTGCATGTCTTTTGTTTCTCATTGTCTTAAATGGGAACGAAGCGATCAATGGTGTAATTTTCTTTAAAGCAGGTCCTCTTGAAATTCAAGGTTGGATGACGTTGCCTCTCTTTTTAATTTCTTTTGCTGGGCTTTTCGCTAAACAAAAAAAATCATTATGGTTTCTACTTATTCTTTATGCGATAGGCGTATATTTTTACATGCGATTATCGGACATTTCTTTACTCAGTACCTATACAGCGATTGTTGCCACATTATTTTTTACAAGCAGCTTTTCTCGTAAGCACAAGCTAGCCATTACTGCAGCATTTAGTTTTCTATTTGTTGTTTTTATCGGATACTTAATGGTTGCGCCATTAGAACCGTATCAGCTTGCACGAATGAAGACGATCTTTACACCAGGTTTAGAAGATTCTTCTAACGTACTATTTATTTCAACTGCGATGAAGGACCTCACTTGGTTTGGCTCCAGCAGTCAAACATTTGCGGGTGGAGCACATACTGATTTTGTATTACTCACGATTTTACAATCGTATGGGATTATTGCAGGAGTAATCGTTTTATGTATTCTTGGCTTCATTATTTACCGTATAGCACACACACTAGGTTTCATTCATAACGAATATGGTCGTTTATTAATTATAGGTGGGCTTGCCTTTGTAACAACACAAATTGTCTACCAAGTATTCATGTTATTTGGCCTTGTACCCGTTATGTCAATGCCAATCCCATTTATTAGCTATGGTCTTTTCCCAATGCTACTAGGAAGCGTTGCTATCGGCTTGACGCTGAGTATTTATCGAAGAAAATCATATATTTAAAAAATCGAGCATTATTAACTTAAATAATTTATCAAAAAAAGCTACCCAATTACAGGAGGGCACTGAAAAAGTCTATATCTTCTCACATTGTGACTCTACTGTTGTTTTCCGAAGCATTCCGCTCGCTTTCCGCGGGCGAGCGCCGAGCCTCCTCCTACACTTCGCTTCGTGCGGGGTCTCGTCTGTCTCGCTTTCCCGCAGGAGTCGAGCGATGCTTCTCCAAACAACGCAATGTTTCACACTATTATTTTAGTCACGCTTTCCTTTATAATAAAAGAATTAATGTGCAGGTGGTGCCCCCCATGATTTCAAATCAAGAAACCCTTAATTTAAGTCCATATATGGCGATCTACGATATTGTTGTGCCAAAAGATAATATACTTCGCCAAATCAATGAACTTGTTGATTTTTCATTCATTTTAGAAGAGTTAAAAACAAAATATTGTTTAGACAATGGACGTAATGCCATTCCTCCAATTCGTATGTTTAAGTACTTATTATTAAAAGCAATTTATGATGTATCAGACGTCGACCTTGTAGAGCGTTCGAAGTACGATATGTCATTTAAATATTTCTTGGATATGGCGCCAGAAGATCCAGTCATTGATTCAAGTTCGCTTACAAAATTTCGTCGGCTTCGTCTTCAAGACGTAAGCTTATTAGACATGCTCATTGGGAAAACAGTTGAGATCGCATTGGAGAAAAAAATCATCAACAGTCAAACGATTATTGTGGATGCCACACATACAAAAGCACGTTACAACCAAAAAACGCCTAAAGAATTTTTACAAGAGAAATCAAAAAACGCTCGAAAAGCTGTCTACAAAATTGACGAATCGATGAAAGACAAATTCCCCACAAAGACCACTTCTAACGAAGTAAAGGATGAGTTAACTTACTGTAAGGAAGTTATTTCAGTCATTGAAAAGGAACCACAAATTGCACAAATGCCATCTGTCAAAGAAAAGCTGAATGTTTTAAAAGAAGTCGTAGAAGATTTCCAAGAACATCTAAATTACTCTTCTGATGCGGATGCGCAAAAAGGGCATAAGACGTCGGAATCTTCTTTCTTCGGGTATAAGACACATATCGCGTTGAGTGATGAACGTATTATTACAGCGGCTGTCATTACAACAGGTGAAAAAAGCGATGGAAAATATCTTCAAGAGTTAATTGAAAAAAGCACACAAGCAGGTATGAAAATTAATACAGTTATTGGAGACGCAGCTTACTCTGAAAAGGCAAATATCGAATATACAAAAGAAGAGAAAATCGCGCTTGTGGCAAAGTTGAATCCTATTCTTACACAAGGACCACGAAAAGAAGAAGACAAGTTTGAGTTTAATAAAGACGCTGGAATGTTTGTTTGTAAGGCCGGTCATCTCGCGACAAGAAAAGCACGTACGGGTAAAAAAGGAACGAGTAAGAGTCAAAGTCAGACATATTATTTTGACATTGAAAAATGCAAAGTATGTCCAATGAGAGAGGGCTGTTATAAAAAAGGCGCAAAAAGTAAAACATATTCTGTCACAATTAAGTCGGATACACATGCCGAACAAGAGGCATTTCAAAATACGGAAGCATTTAAGCAATTAGCCGCAAATCGCTACAAAGTAGAAGCGAAGAATAGTGAATTAAAAAACGGACACGGGTACGATACGGCATCGACTGCGGGTCTATTTGGCATGGAAATTCAAGGTGCTACAACGATATTCGCTGTCAATTTGAAACGGATATTAAAGTTACTAAACGAAAATGAATAAGGAATAGAGACAGAAATAAGGCACTTCCTGTTCAACATTGAACAAGAAGTGCCTTATTTTTATCTGAGAAAGGTTCGCTTTTATGAAAACGTAAGTTTTTCAGTGCCCTCAATTACAGGTAGCTTTTTTTTTTATCTTTCACAAGCCCATCCATCTCCATCACGATCATGCTTTTTTTCATAAGCTGGGTGATCGCTACCTACTCCATTTGGATGATCCTTACGAAGTTCTGTACAATTTTTGTATTTTGACTTACTTCCGTTTGAAGGTTTTGATGAGCTACTTGACCCATTACTAGTATTAGCCGATGGATTTTTAGAAGTTAAATGTGAATCTATTACATAACCTCCGTACAATGGCGTTGTTACAAATGACCAACCAGCAATTGTAGAATGAACTAAAACTTCTTCGTTTTTCGAAAGTTCTCCGATATTATCTCCAGAAGGACTAGCGATATTTCTAACAACAAGACCTTGTGTTACGACATATTTTGTTGTTGGTTTAGATTCACTCATAAAACTTGTAGTAGCATAGCCAATGACATTACCGTATTGTACCAATGACCATCCGTTTCCAACAGAACCGAAGTCTTTCACAACCATTTTATGTTGTAGAGTCGCAACTGTTTTTCCGTTCAATGATGGTGTTTGTTTCACTACCAAACCACTTTTAGAACTAGCTATCTGAATACCGTATAGAGCATCATCAAGTGCAATATCAGCTATATAGCCATTTACTATTTTCCCATCTCTATTTAGATAGGATATACGTGAAAATGTACCATTATGTCCCTCGCTGATTTGTGTTACAAGCGTTCCTTCTGTCACAGTTCCTAATACTTTTGAGGATGCATCGGGTTTTTCATATACTTCAATAGATGGACTTGTAATAACTTTAACTTCTTTAAATGAGCTCGCATCAGCTACCTCAAAATTGAATGCTAAAAGTAACATAACGAATAATGCTGCGATTGTTTTCAGTTTCATTGTTTCCTCCTACTATTTATGTCTAGTATATTTTTTGCTATCTTTCTTTTTGCGTCTGTTTGAAAATAATGTAAGAATACTTATCATAATAACTATACGTATTTCGAAATGAAGTAACTCAGCTATTTGTCACAAGCCAATCCATTTACCATTACAGTCAGACTTTTGTTAAATTTCCCCTCCTTTAAATTCATTATACATAAATAGTTTCCAAAATTGGTTGATTCAGTAACATTTTACAAGAAACTAGGACAAATCATTAATTTTACGATAAACGTTCATTCAATAATGTTTATAGACGTAAGGAACATATTTCATGATGTTCGATCAAGTTAACGCAGAATTGGATTAGATAAGTGCTGTCATCTAGCTATATCGAGGATTTTTGGGTGCTTGAATAACAAAGTCTTGCAAGAACTAATTTAAATAACAGACATAAATGAAATATTTAAGATTAAGGAACAGATAACTACTATTGGTTGTCTGTTTTTTGCATTTATTTTTGTGAATGATAAGGAAATCAGTCTTAAGGCTGAGTGGTAGCACCGACTCAAGTTCGTTGCCGATAAAAAGAAGAAGAATTATAATCAAACCACAAAAGGAAAAAAATGAAAAAAACACTGCGATTCATCACCAAAAGTCGAAGGTGATATTTGTTTAAGCGTATAAATTTTAAAATGCGCGGTGATTTCGTTCCTGGTTTCTCCAAAGTGATTACTGGAAGCCCTTAGAAAGTGCCCCGCTGGAACGGAAAACAACTCTAATTTATGGTGATGAACCAAATACAATTATAGAGAGAGGTTGATTATTATTAAAATCATGTGGTGGGCTATAAATATTGTGTGGCTATTTATTTTTGCTGTTGGAGCAATATTTATAGGAGTAAGAGAAGTCGATGCTGCAGGAGTAGTTCAAACGCCAGAAATTAAAATGATATCATTCGCAGTTTTGGTTATTGTATTTATAGTGGTTGTACTGTTTCAACTGATTTTTCTTTTTTTTGTTAGAAAAAGTACAACGCAATAATTCAACAAAAAGACAATTTTGACTCAGCGTTGCTCTTACTAGTTTTTCTAAGTCACTTCAATAAGTGGCTTTTTTATATGCACTAATGTACTGTCCGGATTGCATGACATGGACACAATCACAGAAACAATAATATTTGCTAAATTAGGAGCAATGCCTAAACAGATCCAATTGTTTGATGCTACGCTAACAAATCAAGGCGAAACATTACTTGCTATATGTGCATCTGTTAAAGGAACGAAAACCCTTTTAATATCTTTTCTTTTTCTATATCATACTCGAACTTTCGAGACATAATAAAAAGCCACACCTGATTTGGATGTGACTAAATACATTGGATTAATCAAATGTTAAAACATCTTTTTCTACTACTACCTTATAAACATCTTTCGTACTAATTAAAATCGTTTTATAATTTTCTGTCTCCGTAAATGAATACCAGGGTTTCTCATTGAATCTATTCGACATTTCTTCTGTAAATGTTTCTTGTTCAATATTTGTCTTGATTTTATAATCTTCTTCACGACCTTCGTCAAAGTAAAACTTCATTGTATATTCATACTCCATTAGTCAACACCTCCATTCACCTACACGATAGTATAAATGGAATGTACTATAATTATACTAAGAGACTACCGATTCAGTAGCACATGCAAGCGTACATGCCTTTGATGATACTTTTTCAGTGTATTGCATCGTACGCATAATATTAATGTGGTTTATCTTGATGTAATTCGTACTGTAAATAATTTATATAACGTCAAACGTTGATTTAATAATGTTTATAGACTATGGAACATATTTCATGATATACTAGGTGCATTGTGAAAAAAAGGAGGAACTTGCATGATTCAAGTAAGTAATGTAGGTCTTCGCTATGGCGATCGTAAACTATTTGAAGACGTAAATATAAAATTCACACCGGGGAATTGCTACGGTTTAATCGGAGCAAATGGTGCTGGTAAATCAACATTTTTAAAAATTCTTTCTGGTGAAATTGAAGCGCAAGAAGGTCACGTATCAATGGGTAAGGACGAACGTTTATCAGTCCTTAAACAAAACCACTTTGAATACGATGAATACAATGTATTAGATACAGTTGTTATGGGGAACAAACGTCTTTGGGAAGTAAAAGCTGAAAAAGACGCTATCTATGCAAAAGAAGACTTTTCTGATGAGGATGGCATGCGTGCTGCTGAATTAGAGGGTGAATTCGCTGACCTAAATGGTTGGGAAGCTGACTCAGAAGCTGCAACATTATTAAACGGGTTAGGGATTGGCGACGAGCTTCACTATATGTTAATGGCTGATCTTGAAGGTTCTGACAAAGTCAAAGTATTATTAGCACAAGCTTTATTTGGTAAACCAGACGTTCTATTACTAGATGAGCCTACCAACCACCTTGACTTAAAAGCAATCCAATGGTTAGAAGAATTCTTAATTAACTTTGAAAATACGGTTATTGTTGTATCCCATGACCGTCACTTCTTAAATAAAGTATGTACGCATATCGCGGATTTAGACTTCTCTAAAATCCAATTATATGTTGGTAACTATGACTTCTGGTATGAGTCTAGCCAATTAGCACAAAAAATGATGGCAGACCAAAACAAGAAGAAAGAAGAAAAAATTAAAGAGCTACAAGCATTCGTTGCTCGTTTCTCTGCGAACGCTTCGAAATCTAGCCAAGCGACTTCTCGTAAGAAAATGTTGGATAAAATCGAGCTTGACGACATTAAACCTTCTAGCCGTAAATATCCATTCATTAACTTCCAAACTGGACGTGAGATCGGTAACGATGTGTTAACAGTGGAAGGTCTTACAGCAAGCAATGAAGGCGAAACACTATTTAAAGATATTCGCTTTTCAATGAACAAAGATGATAAAATCATTTTACTTGGTAATCCAATGGCCAAAACGGCTCTTCTTGATATTCTAATGGATGAAAGAAAAGCAGATGCTGGTACGTTCAAATGGGGCGTAACAACTTCTCAAAGTTACTTTGAAAATGATCACGATAAATACTTCGAAGGTTCAGAGAAATCATTAGTGGAATGGTTACGCCAATACTCTCCTGATGATGAAACAGAAAGCTTCTTACGCGGCTTCTTAGGTCGTATGCTATTCTCTGGTGAGGAAGTAAAGAAATCCCCTTCTGTCCTATCAGGGGGAGAAAAAGTTCGTTGTATGTTATCTAAAATGATGCTTGCCACAGCAAACGTTGTTTTACTAGATGAACCAACGAACCACCTTGACCTTGAATCTATTCAAGCACTAAACGAAGGACTTATGCGCTTCAAAGGCGCGATGCTCTTCACATCTCATGACCATCAGTTCATCCAAACAATTGCGAACCGTGTCATCGAAATCCGTGAAGACGGCACAATTTTAGATAAACTATTAACTTATGATGAGTTCTTAGAGTGGAAAGATAGCCAAGGCTTAAACTAATGCACAAAACAGGGTTCTCCTATTCAAAAAGGAGAACCCTGTTATTTTATGAAGTAAATGAATCATGTTATTTTATGAAGTAAATGAATCATGTTGAACTATGAATGATTGTATTTGAGTAACTAGTACCTTCAATCTTTAATCACTACTTCCCCGCTTCCTTAGATTGTCATCCTTCCTACATATATAATCCGCCATCTACCGCAAGCACTTGCCCCGTAATATAACTTGCTTCTTTACTTGCTAAAAAAGCAACGGCAGCAGCTATTTCACTTGGTTGCCCCATACGATTAATCGGCTGATTGCTAATTTCATAATTGACACCTTTTGTGATGCCTGTTTCAGTAGCCCCTGGTGCAACAGAATTACATGTGATATGAAGGGCCCCTATTTCTTTTGCAACCCATTTGGTTAATGCAATGACGCCACCTTTTGATGCAGCATACGCTGGGCCCGATCTCCCTACTGTTTCGCCCCCAGAAATAGCACCGCCATTCATACCTGAAATAGAGCTAATATTGATGATTCGTCCATATTTTTGTTCTTTCATATGCGGATACACTACTTTTTGAATAAATAAAAAGGTACTCTGTAAATTTGTTGAAATATCGCGTGTCCATTCTTCGAGTGTCATTGTTTCCAATGAACTTCTACCGCACGTTCCTGCATTATTTACTAAAATATCAATTTTGCCAAAACGCTTGATTGTATTCGTAATGACCTCATCGATAAAGGCTTCACTATTGATATCACCATTATGTTCAAAGAAATCACCTGTTAGCTGCTGAATGGTTTCTGTACATGGATTTTTATCTACTAGAATTGTACATATATTTCTTTCTGATAGAGCGATAGCAATTGCCTGTCCAATACCACTTGCAGCCCCTGTAATGATTGCCACTTCTTTTTCCATTTGTTTCACCCCTAATTGTTTACTTGTCTCGTATTTCATTTAATAAACTACGACTTTGTCGAGGTCATCGCCACTTCTACTTGAGTATCAGACATCTGTTCATCTTCATGTACTTTCTCAACAGGTTCTTCATATTGCGTGATTGTACGTGTATCAGGTGAAAATACGGCAAGTAGCAGTGATAGAAGGAGTCCCGCGATCATTAATGTACCGAATAAATAAGGTGATGCCCCATATTCTGTTGCTAAAGATGTCCATAGCATAGGTCCGAAACCGACTATAGCCGCAGCGACTTGATAGCCAAAGGATAGCCCCGTATATCGAACATTCGCTGGAAATAATTCAGAGAAAAACGTACCTTGAGTCGCGAAAATAGCTGCCCAAACGACACCTAGTAAAACGACTTGCATAATAAAGAAATAAGTTGAATGAATCGGAATCATGACGAAATATGGAATAGCTAGGAGTAACATCGATATAAGTCCGCCAATATAAATTTTCTTACGCCCAATAAAATCTGATAAATACCCTACAATTGGAATCGTTACAATCATTGTGGCACAGCTTATTGTCAGAGCAAACAGTGCGACATCTCTTGTATAGCCAATATACGTAGTCGCATAAACTAAAATAAAGGACATTAAAAATACGTTGAAAAATCCGTCTCCTATTTTTAAGCCAATAATGCGAAAAATATCTTTTTTGTTATATTTAAATACTTGGACAATTGGTAATTTAGCTAATTCACCATTGTCCTTTTTGCGTTTAAATTCAGGTGTTTCTTCGATCCCGCTTCGAATCCAAATGGCTAATACAATTAAAACTGCACTAAAAAGAAATGGTAAACGCCATCCCCAGGCCATAAATTGCGCTTCTGTCGTTAATGAAGAAATAAGTGTAAAACTAAATGTTCCTAACACTAAGCCAATCGGTACACCAAGCTGTGGAATGGAACCGAAAAAACCACGTACACCTTTCGTAGCGGATTCAGTAGCTAATAACACCGCACCACCCCATTCACCACCAAGAGCAATTCCTTGAATAAGTCGCAAAATGACTAATAGCGTTGGCGCGAGTAACCCCACTTGTGCATAGGTAGGCAATAAACCTATCAAGAACGAACTACCACCCATCCCTATTAAAGTAAGCATTAGCGAGGCTTTCCTACCGACACGGTCACCCATATGTCCAAAAATCAAACTGCCAATTGGACGTGCTGCATACCCAGCCCCAAATGTAGCAAAAGCAATTAAAATAGAGATTGCTGGGTTAGTCGAAGGGAAAAATAATGTAGTAAAAACTAATCCCGTTGCAGTCCCATACAAATAAAAATCGTACCACTCAATGATCGAGCCTGCTAAACTTGCTAATAATATTTTGACATTTTTCATATAGCCCCTTCTCTCTACATTCAATTTTTGGTCATCAAATACGAGTTACGTAGAACATGCTTTTGAATTTTGCCAACAGCTGTACGAGGGAAATCCGTCATAAATTCAATTCTATCTGGCACTTTAAACTTTGCGAGACGTTCTTGACAATGCTCGATCAGCGCCTCTTCACTAACAGTGGCACCGGCCTGTAAAATGACATAAGCTTTAATAGCTTCATCACGCATTTCATCTGGTATACCGATGACTGCTGCTTCAAATACAGCTGGATGTTTCGCTAATACCCCCTCTACTTCATGCGCTGCAATATTTTCACCTGAACGTTTAATCATATCCTTTAAACGATCTACAAAATAAAAATAGCCCTCTTCATCGATTCGTGCATTATCACCGGTGAGTAACCAGTTATCTTTCAGTGTGTCATTAGTCGCTTGTTCATTTTTAAAGTATCCCTTCATTAAAGTTCTTCCTGGAATCCCTTTAACAGCTATTTGACCAACTTTCCCTTGTCTCACCGGTAACCCATGTTCATCAACCAGCTGAACTTCATAGCCAATGCTTGGTCTACCTATACTCATATTTTTTCGTTTACCGAATAGAGGATTAATAAGCGGTATCCCAACTGTTTCGGTCATACCATACAGCTGCAATAATTTCACATCAAATTGTTCTTCAAATTGCATTAGCTGGTGTTCGGCTACTGCTTGTGCAAACAGGACAAGTCGTAACGGATTATCCCTGACATCTTCGTCATAATCTTTTGCTAAAATCATCCGAATAGGTGCCGCAAATAATGAACCAACTGTACCTCCTAATGTCTTCGCTTGCTTAAAATATCGCGAAGCACTAAATTTCTCAGTCACTGCAATACTCGCTCCTACCATGATGGCAGACATCGTTGAGTAATATTGTGCATTACCATGAAAAAGCGGTAAGACAATAAATGTTCGATCCTCCGGTGTTAATGCAATGGTACGAGCCATTAATTCACCTGTGAAAATATAGTTGGCATGTGTCAGTTGAACACCTTTTGGTTTCGATGTTGTGCCAGATGTATAGAGAAGTGCCACAATGTCCTCTGACAACACGGTTGGAAAATGCGAATTGCTAACGCTTTCATTATTAATAAGCTCATTGAAATTTAACACTCCCTCAAGCTTACCTTGATGTCTCGTTATGATGATATTTTGTATAGTTGGCGTTTCGCACTTAATACTTACAAACTTTTCGATGTAAGCCTCTTCCGTAATAACAAGGACAGCTTCTGAATGTGTAATCATATACTTCATCTCATCTGCTGGTGATAAAATGTTAGTTGGCACCATAATGCCTCCAATTTCAGCAAGAGCAAACCATGCTGTGAAAAATTCCATGTTGTTTGGTAAATGTAACACAACATGATCCCCTTTTTTTATGCCAAGCTTAAGAAGTGCATTACTGAAACGTAGGACCTCTTGAAAAAAATCCCCATAATTTTTTTCAAAAAGTATGCCACTTTGATCTTCGAAATGAAGAAAACTTTTTTCAGGTTGTTGTTCAGCGCTCTCTCTTAAAACAGAACACAATGTTCTATTTCCAATTAAATCCATGATATACACCCCTTTTGAAATAGTTTCATAGACTATAGTCTGTATATTAATTGGCAAGACAATTAGTTGTCAATATTTTTCTGATTATTTCAAAAAATAAAATTATTACATAAACGCAAATTATGTTAAAGTTAAGTAGAATATATTATCTTCATTCAACAGGTGTCCAAACACTTATTGAATGAAAATAAAGCTTCCGACGGATGTTACGGAATATGAAATGAGTGAAGTGCGCATGCAGCCGGACGCATTGTTTATCTGCGCGAAAGCAAAGCGACAGCGGCAAATGTTTTCTGTAGCGAAAGCAAAGCGTCAGCTACAATTACACCAAGGCGAAATTGATAAAAATTGGGTGAGCAGAAAATGAAAAAGACAAGACAACAACAAGCGTTAGAAACAAAAAAACATATATACGAAACAGCACTTCAATTATTCCAAGAGAAAGGCTTTGATCAAGTAACTGTTGATGAAATTGTTTTAGAAAGCAAAAGCTCAAAAGGAGCATTCTATGGTCATTTCTCTTCTAAGTACGATATTTTCTTAGAGAAATTTAAAGAAATTGATCTTTTTTACGAGGAATTTACAACGACATTACCAGCAAATCTTTGCTTTAAGGAAAAGGTTATTGCATTAATTGAGGCACAAATGAAGTATTTAAAAGAAGATTTAGGAATGGATTTAATGCGGTCCGTTTACAAAAGTGGCTTAATTGAAAACGAAGAAAATTTCTTTACACATTCCGAACGCAAACTCTATAAAATCCTCCATTCTTTTATACAAAAAGCCATTACTGATGGCGAATTATCTGTACAAACGGACGTTCAGCAAACTGCTATTTATATTTCTCGTTGTATGCGTGGTTCTTTATACGACTGGCTAGTTTTTGGAAAGGATTTCGATTTATTGCAAGAGAGTAAAGGCTTTATATCAATATTTTTAGATGGTTTATATAAGGGCATCTCTAATTAAGAAGTATGTTCATAACACCTATTCTATAACCTATATGATTCATCATTTGCGCTAAATAAAAAGAGGCAATTCCTTTTTAACTTTACATGGGAATTGCCTCCTCTTATTTGATATTATTGTTACGTAATATTTTATATTTGGGAACATCATTTAATAGGAGTGATGTTTGATGAACAAACCAGATTAGAAATTATATCCCCCAACATTTATAGGAGAATAAAACAAGGTTGATCATTTTGGGTGGCGAACCAAATGACATTAGCCCCTTTATTCGAATGTTTCTAAGACCTTATCAATATCATTCCAAACATAAACAAATTCTTCTAATACTTTGCCACCAATAGCAATTTGTACTGTTTTGACATATTCCGCTCCATAATATTCATAGAAATTACGTGTTTTATTTTCTGCCAATACTTCTACAAATATGGACTGATACTCTTTCTGTTTAAAGTACATAAATAACTCTTTCAATAAAAGTTTTCCAATCCCTTTGCCTTGATATTCTTCTAGTAGATAAATGGACGTTAAATCGCTTGAATATGGTACGACATTTGATTCTCTAGTCGAGGCATCAGCAAAGCCAACTATTTCTCCAAATTCATTTTCTGCTACTAGCATGTGATTATCTTTTTTTGCAATATTCCTTTTCGCTAGTTCTGTTCTTTGTTCATATGAAAGATTATTTAAGAAATGATCAGGAATAATGTCTTTATAAGTCGTTCTCCAACTGTCAACATGGACTTTGCCAATACCTTGTGCATCCTGAATTGTCGCCTCTCTAATGTTCACCTTCATCACCTCATTCATGTAATAAAAAACGCCTATCATCACCTAAGAGACGACAGACGTAACTGACGTGGTACCACTCTAAACGTATAACGAACGACAGAGGTTAAGACCTTATTCGTCCTACCACTCCGGAGCAAGTTTAGGAAGTTTCTTTGTAATCTTGCACCAACCGATTTCTCTATATTGAAGATAAATAGCCTTACTACTTGCATTCACTACGTCGCTTTTATTTCCAACTATTCTAAATAAAATATATTTAAATGTCAATTTTTTCTTGTTCATTGTTTGAGATAATAATATGAATGCTTCATTATGCAATAATTTGCTAAAAAAATTCCAATAAAATAAAAAATGTACACCACTAAAATTGAATTTAGTCATGTACATTTTCAAGCTGCATTTATTTATTTTGCATTTCCTTCGTTGGTCCCAATACGCCAGGCACTGGCAAGCCCGCTTGACGTAGGAGCACTGTCATCTGTCCGCGATGATGTGTTTGATGATCGACTAGTACACGTAATAATGCACCTCTAGCTATTGGTCCAGTAAAGCCCTTTACTTCCTCTACTAAGTCTTCATTTGAAAGCTTTGCCGCTTCCACTTTCACACTATTTGCTACTTTTTCGTAGGCAGCTACAATTTCAGCAGCTGTAGATGGAATTGGATCTTCTTGACGAGTCATTGGTACCTGTAAACCAGCTAAGTAACTGAAATAACCAGCAGCACCAACTAAATGCCAGCCTAACCAGCCAAGTGTACTGTGACCTTCCACGATGCTTTGCTCTAACTTGTCATCCGTTACAGCTTTTAATACTTGAATCGTACCTTGTGTTGCAGCTGACCACTCATTAATAAAATCATCTACTTGTCGATACATGTAAACGCCCCCATTTTCATAAAATTCTTCTCTATCATATTAAATAATAAACACGCTTACAAGTTTCCAACCTCAAGTTTACATAATATAATTATGTTGATAGCTATTATAACAATGCTTTCTAGTTACTTTTTACCTCTCTTTACAAAAGTTCGAGTCTACGATCACAAAATTGTAAAATCATGTATAATAGTTTTGTCTTATTAGCAATTATGCCTCTGCATAATTGCGTCCGGAATCGGCTGAAATAAGTTAAAAAGAAAGAGGTAGTTTATGTTTTCCCCATTGACTAAAGGCGATATCATTGGTATTTATTCGCCTTCCAAACCAGCTACAGCAATTGCAAAGGCTCGCTATGAACGCGGTAAAGCGCGTCTGGAAGCGCTTGGCTTTACATTAAAAGAAGGTTCTTTAACTGGAAAAGAAGATTTTTATCGCTCCGGTACACCTAAGGAACGAGCAGAAGAGCTTAATGCGCTACTGCGTGATCCCCACATCAAAATGATTTTACCCACTATGGGTGGTACGAACGCCAATAGTATGCTCCCTTATTTAGATTACCAAGCCTTTCAGCACAACCCCAAAATACTTGTTGGCTTGTCTGATGTAACTGCCATACTTCTAGCGATGTATGCAAAGACTGGACTTCCCGTCTTTTATGGACCTTCTGTAGCTTCTACCCTTGGCGAATTTCCACCATTTGTCCATTATACAGAGCAATATTTTAAAGATTTGTTTTTACGTTCATTATCGATTCCTTATGACATACCAATCCCACCAATATGGACAGATGACCGAGTAAATTGGTTAGAAAAAACGATTGAAAAAACACAGCATCCTAACTCATGGATTACCGTCCAACCCGGTATAGCGGAAGGTCGTTTAATAGGCGGAAATATTAATACGATGTACGGCTTTATTGGCACACCTTATTTCCCTCAAATTAAAGAAGGAGATATTTTACTTCTAGAAGATACATCTAAAACCATTGCTGTTGTTGAGAAAAACTTTGCCATGCTAAAGTTACACGGCTTCTTTGACAAAGTATCCGCGATTATTTTAGGAAAACATGAACAATATGATGATTTAGGCTCTGGAAGAAAGCCTTATGATGTGTTGCTAGAGCAGCTAGATGGACGTAGAATTCCTATTATCGCTGATGTCGATTGCTGCCACACGCATCCCCTTCATGCCATACCTATCGGCTTACGAGTTCGCGTCGATTCGACTAATAAACAGATTACCTTGCTAGAAAACTGGTTTTCATAACATTCGTATAACCTATGGACTTCGCGTATAATGATAGAAAATAGCTGAAGGAGTTTGCATATGAGACTTAATGTAGTCGTACTTTCTCTTGCAGTATTACTCTTTGGTTGTAGTGAAGAAAATCGAACAGAGCATGAGGATCAACCTAAACATAACGTGGTGGACAAAACACCTGAAGTCAAACAGCCTGTTGAACAACAAACTAACGAAAAAGCCGAACTCGCATCCTTTTTCCCACCAGATGGTTCAACAGCCTTTTTTCAAGGTGAAGGGAATGAATTTGCTAGTTTCACACTTCAAACAACTTACATCGGTGCAAATCATATCGCACAAGTGGAAGATAACGGCGGTGTCACACTTTTAAAGTTGTACCGGATTACGGATCTAGCGATTGAGCTTGTCTATAAAGAAGCTGTAGACGCTAACCCCACCCTCCCTACAGCACAAGAAGCTGCTTCCTTTCCAGTACTCGAAACAATTTTGCAAAAACCTTTAACAGTAGGAAATAACTTTAATGGTTGGACAATTCAATCGAATACGGCTTCACTTACTATTGGAACAACGGTTTATCGAGACGTTATTCAGCTTACTCGCTCAGAAGATGCACTAACAACAACGAAATATTATGTAAAAAACATTGGTCTTATCCGTACAGAAGATATGATGGTGACAGCTAACAAAGAACAGTTTGTCATAACGTCAACCTTACAAAAAATTGAATAATATTCACACTACAGGCGTCCTGCTTGGGCGTCTTTCATTTTTGATAAGGAGGTAGTTTTTATGAATGATATACATAAATCAGCAACTGAAGATGAATTGACAGAAGAAGAATTCATTGAGCTAGTCCTTGCTGAACAGCAAAAGGCGTTAGCAGAAGAGCAAGAACAGCGGCAGCAAGGTAAAAAGCCAAAGAAGCTAAAACCGATTGTAAAGTGGATAGTCTGGAGTATGGCATTTGTGTTGTTTTTGAATACATTTGCACTTATCTTTCAAATTTACTCCATCCCAGCTATTGAATTTTTAAAGGTGTCTGCACGGCTATCAGCACAAGAAGATATACAAACATATAAAAAGGCTGTTGTAGAGATCTCTACAGGCTCTAGTAAAGGCACTGGTTTTGCCATTTCACCTGATGGTCTTATCGTAACGAATGCACACGTTGTTGAGGATGCTCAAAAATTATTAGTCATTTTTCCTGAGGAGGGATTAATGGAAGCTGAGTTACTACAAAGCTTCCCAGATGTTGATTTAGCGTTATTGCAAGTATCTGGTGATGAGCTACCATCCCTTCCACTTGCAGAAGATCCGAACTATGGTAACAATGAGCATGTCTATTTCATTGGCAATCCACTAGCTTTTACAGGCATTGCTAATGAAGGAACTTTACTTGAATCAACATATCTTACAGATTGGCAGGAACCTGTTATGATGATGGAGGCCCCTGTTTATCGAGGAAATAGTGGGAGCCCTGTCATAAATGCTGATGGTGAGGTTATCGGAATCGTCTTTGCAACGATAGAAAAGGATCCATATGGTCGTGTGGGCTTATTTGTTCCTGTTGAAGTGTTACAGCGTAAATTAAAATAACAGTTTAAAGCTGCTTGTCCTCTATTAAAAAAGACAAGCAGCTTTATTTTAGTTTACATAATAAAATTATTTGAGATCTTTACTTTCGTGTTTTATAAATCGAGCTAAAACTGATTTTACCGGGATTTTACTAGTAACCTCATCACTTACTTCAGCAATTTTTTGAAGGACGTTTAGAAGTTTATCGTCTCCAGTCCAGTGCTTTTCAATAACGTCTGATCCTAATTTATTCATCACGGTATTAACGACAAAGGTTGCAATAACAAGATCATCTAAATATCCGCCAAAGCCAAGTAACCCTTCTGGTAGAAAATCCACTGGCATGACAAAGTATGCTATTGAGGCACCTATTAAGGTACGACTTTTCTTATCAATTTTAGGATCTGTAAGAGTTTTTACTAATAAGTGGAATAAATCGGGCACAAACATTAAATATTGTGTGAATTTACTTTTTTTCCCGGATTTTGATGTGAGATAAGAAACTAATTTAGCACGTAGCTTTTTATAAAAATCTTGCTGCTCCTGTTCACTAGGAATTTGTGTTGATGTATTCAATCTTTCATCCTCCTTCACTTCCTTGATTTTACATCAAATGTTGCGGAAAGGCACAATTCGAGGCTTGCTCAAACGTTCCTGTAACTCCTTTTCCCTCTAACGTTCTATCCATTTGTTCGATGATTCTATCCGTCCCTTTTGTTTCTACGAGCATAATGCAAGCTTCCTAAAAGTCCAGAATGACATCTTTATACTTTTAACCAAAATTAGAGATTTCTAACCCTTTAACATTCAAAGAATGCAAAAAAAAGACATCCTATTTACATAGGATGCCTTTAAATTAACGAAAGTAATTTTAATTACTGAGAATTAAAGTTTAGTTACGTTAGCAGCTTGTGGTCCGCGGTTGCCATCTACAACTTCGAATTCCACTTTTTGACCTTCGTCAAGAGTTTTGAAACCTTCTCCTCCGATAGCTGAGAAGTGTACGAATACGTCGTTTTCACCTTCAACTTCGATGAATCCAAAACCTTTTTCTGAGTTAAACCATTTTACTGTACCTTGTTTCATTTAAGAAAACCTCCAAAAAATAAAAGTGAACAATATGTAATTTCTTCAGCGATTGAAAAAAATTCACATATTACAAAGAGTACCGAACTAACGCGATCACTTTTTGTAATATGTGAATTCATGTTTCCGGTGAAGCAATTAAATTGTTAACCTAAGTATAACCAGCATTCATAATTTTGTCAAATAAAGAAAATTGTTTTTTTAATTAATTTCGAAATTTTATTTCAATTCCTCAGATTTCGTTGCAATAATACCATGATATATTTGTACATCATCATCACAGGCTTCGCAAAAAACACTTTCTTCCTCTGACCAGAAGGCCCAAAATCCCCCATCTTTAGTTGCCTCATTGTCATAGGTTAATCGGAAATGTTGCAACTTTCTTTGTAATGCCAATTCAAATTGCTCTCCCGTTTCAAACGTTTCATTTGTTTGGATAAAAGTCTCCCAGCCTTCGAATTTCCACCAAGGCTCATAATCAGCTTTCATGTAAATAATTGTATACATATTTGCCACATTCCCTGCTGTAATAAGATATTTTCATTTTAGCAAAGACATCTGAAATGTCTATTAAAACCCCCTGAAATATGCTATTATTGCCTTATTATTCATTATTTTTAGGAGGTATTTTTTATGTTTTCAAGTATTCGACCGAAAGCCGAGCTTGAGGAATTATTAAAGCGTGGTACAAATTTACATGCAACAGGCCGTTTCAATAAAACACTTGCATTTAACCATTTTAATTCTCAAGATGAGGAAAATTTAAAAACTCTCTACTATAAGTTAAAAGACATCACACCTTCTATGAATGCTATTTTTCATAATTATTTAAGTGAAATTTCCCCAACCTCTCAGCTAACGATTAGTGAAGAATATATTAACCGATACTTAACGCAATTTTTCTTAGGTACTCGCGATGACGAATATGTGGATGAAACCGTTAAATTTTTCAACTTATTCCGAAAAAATCAATACGAGCCTGGTAAACTAATTGTCGTATTCAATCAATTCGCATTTTATATTACTACATACATATTACATAATTTCGGTTTAAAACCTTATAAAGCCTTTGAATATATGAAATCTTTTCAATCAGCTGTCAATGTCGATCAGGAATTACTGGTTGAAGTATTAACGGAAAGAATTATTGAAAATGTAGTTGCTGAGGTTTCTTCTTTAATGGATGTCAACGCTAAAATCATGTATATGAAAGATTTAGTATTTAGCTTAGATAAACAAAATGAAGAAATCCAATCCTCTACCGCAGCAACTGAAGAAATTGCCGCTTCTATTAATGAAGTTGCTCGAATGTCTTCTCGTATTTCAGAGAAAACAACTGAGTCTGTTGATCACGCTGTACAAGGAAAAAATGCCATTGAGCATGCCCTATCTGAAATCTTTAAAACAGAAGAGACATTCACAAGTATTGTTGAATCCTTTTCAGAATTGCAAAAGCGGGTTAATGATATTGAACATGTTGTAACGTTAATCAACCAAATTGCTGATCAAACGAATTTACTTGCTTTGAACGCTTCTATTGAGGCTGCCCGTGCGGGTGAACATGGCAAAGGGTTTGCTGTAGTTGCACAGGAAGTTCGCAAACTTGCTGAAGGAACTGTATCGGCACTCAGCGAGGTCACTACAAATGTTCATCATTTAAAAAGTTATTCAAATGATGTATCCAACTCCATTACGGGAACGACAGAGATTATTAAAGAAGCAACAGTTGAAGCGAAAGAGTCGTTACCATTATTAAATGCAATTGTTAGTGCAATTGAAGATATTAATCTGGATGTCACAAATACAGCCGCAATCTCTCAAGAACAAGCAGCTGCAATAGATGAAGTTTCAGCAAGAATGATTGAGATTTCTAGTCTTCAGGATGATATTCGTGAATATAGTCATAACACTTCTAGCGATATTCACTTATTAGGAAAAGAAATTAATCGTTTCCGCAATGATATTATTGCCAATAATAATGTTCAGCTATCATCTATTGCGCTTTTACAATTATCAAAAGCAGATCATATTTTATGGAAATGGCGAATTTATAATATGTTCCTTGGTCTCGAAAACGTAGAGCCAAGTGATGTTTCTTCTCATAAAGAATGTCGTCTAGGTAAATGGTATTCATCTCAACGCTCTGTAGAACGTTTTGGACACTTACAAGACTATCGTGAATTAGACGCCTATCATATACGTGTTCATGAATCTGCAAAATTAGCGGCGGAGGCTCACAAAGCTGGCCAAATTCAACAGGCTGAAATTCATTTAAAAGAAGTAGACCAAGCTTCTAAGCAGGTACTCTACTATATCAATAATCTAATTTTATATTTAGAAAAAGAACGTGTTATGCACTAAGTACAGGGAGAACTCTTTCCCCTTAACTTTTAGGAGGTTTTAGCATGAACAAGCGAGCGCTAATTAGATTTTTCGGAGATGTTTATGGGACTGGCTACCGTTTTTTTATTAAACAAAAAGCGATTGAACTAGGATTAAAAGGTTATTGCAAACTAAACAATCATGAACAAATAGAAGTTGAAGTTGAAGGTGCACAAAAAGCGATTGACGAATTCCTAGTGTTTGTTCAAAAAGGAGTTAGCCCTCAAGCCGATTCTAATTCATTTACGCTAGAGCTTTATGATGATTTAAAAGGTTATGTACGTATGGAGTCAGACATTGTTTAGTCTGGCTCCTCCTTTTTTGTAGTGTTAGAATACGGTTTTTATAAAATGAAGTTGCTGGAGGTTAGTTTATATTTTATCAATTAGGATTGGGATAGTAACCCAGTCCTTTTTATTTTTCCCTCCCATAAAAACACCTGCCGTAGCAAGTGCAAATAATTATTTAGATGATTTATTATTGCTCTCTTTCTATTAATTCTTTTAGCGATTAGCCGTGGAACACTAGTTTTTAATAAAAATCTAAGCATATTTTTAAATGCTTCATCTCAAGGTTGATTCATTGATTACCCCCTATTGAAATTTTCGTTTCCTCTTACTTTCTTATTACTTGTAATCATATAACCTATTTAGATATTTTGATCAATAAATGAATGAGAGAGTTTCATCAATTAATTTGATTTTCAAATAGTTGCTCTGATTCACTTTTAATCACTGTCTCATGTCAGGTGTGTTGATTAACCAAGACAGATTTCTACTACAGGCTACTCGCTTTCCTATGGGAAGCTTTGTTCTGCGACGAAAGCGAAGCGACAGGAGCACTCGAGTGCCCTACCCTACAATCAGATAAAATGGAAAGACATTAGCAAAATAGTAACTTTTTTGCGTGGTTGTTACGAGTTTTGACTTTCTTCTGTTATAGCTTTGATTAACGGAAAGAATGCATTATCAAGTGTAATATATCATTTCTAAAGTGGATGCATCCGCCCCTCCCCTGTTCTCATACCAAATTATTTTTTGTCTTAATGTATCTGAACGCTTTAGTTGTTCTTCGGTTAAGAAAAATTCTTTCTTTCATATAGTTCCTTGATCCATCATAAAATAGAAAAAATTTGAATTTAAAAGATAAAATGCAAAGGGGTTTATTTGGATAATAATAGGAAAAACGGGGTGATTTAAATGAAATTTATACAAAAATTAAGTGTGATCGGACTGTCAGTATGTCTATTGAGTATCGTTTTTTCATCTGCCAGCATGGCAACAAAAATCGTTACAGAAGATCATCTGAATTCAGTAAATAATAAAAACAAAAATGAAATTCATAATTACAAAAACGACTCCGCCAAAATATTAGCACAAGAAACAAAAACGGTGCTGATTAAAACAGAAAGAGAAGATAAATCATTATTAGAGCAAAAAACAAAAGAATTTGAAGAAAAAATGAAAATGGAACAAATAGCCTTTATTGAAGAGGGATTGAAAAAAGCAACAACACTGCAAGATGTAGAAAAAGTAAAAAGTGAGGCAGCTAACTTATTAAAAAAAGAAAAAGAATTGTTTAAAAAAGAAAGTGAAAAATATGTAAAAAAAGTGATTGATACGGAAAAAGTGAACTTAGCAATGATTTCAAGTTCATATAAAACGCTTATAGATGACTTTTTCACCTTTAACAAACACAGATTCTATTACTATGATGTAAATAAAAATGAATTTCTTCCAGATGATAAAGTAAAGACCATAGAAGAGGTAAAAGAATTTGAAAAAAACCACAAAGAAGATACAATTATAAAAGATAATCCAATCAACACCTTAATTCTGTTCATTCTCCTTGGATCATTATGTATCATTCCTCTTTTCATAAGCAAACGACAGAATGAGGCTTGGTCATAAGTATATTTTCAAAGCAAAATTAAAAAATTCACAACAGAAAAGCGCGAGAAATCAACGTTTCTAAAATTGATTTCTCGCGCTTTTTAAGGTTTTGACCAGTTATGTCCCGCCGGTTTTTTATTTTACCTTTCTTCGTATTGGACGATTTTTTGCTCAATACATTTTCCAATCTGAGAAATTAACACGCCATTTAAATGATCGGATTCATGGAGTTGATGTCTTTTTTAATGTGGATACGCTTGAAAACTATACTTTCCTTTCCACTGAAAAAAACACTTCCTTTTGCATACATTCCCTTATGAACAGCCCCTTCTACAGGACTAAGTTGCTCTTGTTTATCCGCTGTTAGCTCAGAACGCAAGCACGTTTTCTCTTTTTAAGATTTGAATCCGGGTTCCTTACTCGCCATTCACCGGCTTCAGTAGATTTGCTGGAATGTAATTGAAATAAAATTTATTGAGACCCACCTCAACATAACCATTGATCTCAATCCCTGATAACTGGAAGATCGTTCCCTTCAACATTTTTGTATAACTAGGTGCCCCCTTCATTGGAGCACTTAAAAGTTCTGTATCTTCTATTAATACATAGGAACCATTATTTATCGTTTCAAAAATTCGAACATCAGTGCCATCAATAATGGCGTTATCAATTACATCCTCTCCTTCAATATCTCCAACACAATAATGGTAATATAATTTGCCTTTCTCAATAGAAACTAATCTTGATGTTGGACCAGTACAAACATCTTTTCGTTTTCCAACTATTAAAGGTTGACCATATCCGATATCATTGTATTGTCCAGGGATTTCCACACCCTGATGATTAATCATGACATAGGTTGGAATGTCATAAAAAGATGATCGAATATCGATCGGTACTTCTTTGAAAACTACCAAATCTGTTGCTTGTACTCGATATTGCCCCATCTGGTAGAATGTTTTGCCATCATATTTTTCAATATCATACGTTTTAAAGAAGTTATTTCTTTTAACCACTAAAGAATCAAACGAACCATCTGGATTTTTCTTATATACCTTGATGTCTTTTTTAAAGGTCATTTTTCCTGTTTGCCCCTTTACAACTTCCGCTCCATCATACATCACTTTCGCTTCTGATTTTGTTGGACTTACTACCGCAAATACAAATGCTGCTAGTAACACAATAAATAATTTCTTCATTTTTCTCCCCCTCAAACACAATTAATTAGTATTATATACCACAAATATAATATTATGTTTTTATCAAAATTTTTGGATGACATTTGCTAAGAGATAGCCTTGTATTCGTTCCGACTGGGCGACTCCTTGGGGATCAGCGAAAGAGGAACGGCTCATCGGACGCCCCTAGAAAAGCGCCCAGTCGGAACGGAAATCAACCACACGTTTGGTGATGCGCCACTATTCTACCAAAACTTCTATTTCGTTTGCCCCAATTCTCTATTATAAAGCAACGGATTTCCTCGTTTTTATGTATTATCATTGAGAAACTTTACAATTAGCAGTAAAATTTATGTAAGGGTTTTATTTTATTGAAACTTTATGTCGATTATTTCGTATAAGAATATAGACATATTTAAATGCTAGGAGGAAGAAACATGCTCAGTGTCGGACAGTTTTTCTCTAGACATACCGCTAGCGTCTTTATTTCGCTATCAACTGTTTCTATCGCAGCAATTGCCGCAGATCCAGGATTCTTCCTTGGTGGTTTATTGTTTGCTGGAACTTACGCGCCAAGTACAGCGTTGTTGAAACATAGACAGAAAAAGAAAGTCAGACAAATTGCAGGTATAACAAAAGAAGAATACAAACTTATTGAAACACAACTTAAAGTAGCCAATAAAAACATACAAACATTAAGCCAAAACTACTTACGTGTACGCTCTGTTTCAGCATTTAAACAATTAATCGAAATGACACGTATTTCAAAAAATATCGTGAAAATGGTGAAGGCAGATCCACGAAAATTTTATAATGTTGAACAATTTTTTTATGCTCACCTACCTTCCGCTGTCGAATTAACGGAAAAATATACGATGTTATCGAAGCAGCCAGTGAAAGATAAGGAAATTCAAATAACATTATCAAAAACACGAGAAACACTGACAGATTTAAATGATACGATTCAAATCGATTTAAAGGATGCGCTTTCTAATGATATCGACCATCTTCAAATGGAAATCGAATTTGCAAATCGTTCAAATAGTAGACGAAAAGAACAATTGGAGTGGCGAGGCGATGATAAGTGACAGCAAATGATCACGCATTTCAACTAAATACAATACAAGGTCTTTCCCCCCTTGTACAATCTTATTTAGAAACTACAAATAACGAGGCGATGGCGACGTATGAAACGCTGTCGCCTCTTGCACAAAGTCGTTCACTTCTATTTGCTAGTAAAATCGACCTAACAAGCTTCGAATCAGTGCTATCTTTAGGGCAAGATTCACAGCGAGCTCTTTCTCAATTTGCTGATCGAATGCTTGTACAAGTAAAACAAAAAGACGTTTCAAAAATTGGCCAAATGTTAGATTCATTAATGCAAACGTTAGACCGCGTAGATCCTAACGCGTTAGAACCAAAAAAGCAGTCTTTATTTAAAAAAATATTTGGTAAAACTGAGCGTCCTATTAAGCAAACATTAACGGAATTTGAACGTATTAGTATCCAAGTAGAGCGAATTGGTGTTCAGCTCGAGCGTGCTCAGCTTCAAATGATTAAAGATGTAGAAATGCTTGAAGAACTTTATTCACATAATAAAGGATTTTTTGAAGAGTTAGCGACTGCTATTGCGGCTGGGCAAATGAAGAAGCAGCAAGCAATCGAAGTGGAGCTTCCTGCAAAGGTGACTAGTGTCCAGGCAACGAATCAACCACTTGCGATCCAACAGCTTAATGACTTTGCCGCTCAAATCGAACGACTCGATCAGCGCATTTATGATTTACAAGTGTCGCAGCAGGTTGCTTTACAAACGGCACCACAAATACGGATGATTCAGCAATCAAATCAAACGCTAGCAGAAAAAATAGAATTTTCAATTGTTACCCTCATTCCGCTTTGGAAAAATCAGTTGGCCATGATGTTATCCATGAATATGGACCAACACTATGCCCAGCTAGAGGAGCGGTTATCTCGCACGAATGACCGTTTTGCAAGCCCTTCTTTCGAGCAGCAAGTATCGAAATTCAAAGAAACACAGCATGAGCTTCAAACTGCTATCCAAGACGTCTTTGCCCTACATACAGCTACAGAACATGAAAAACAGCATTTACAGGATGTAGCAGAATTAAAGGGCTATAAGAGGGACTGATTCTGTTCTTCCAACGAAAAAAGGGTGGCTCAGAAATCATCTGAACCACCCTCTTATTTTTATTCAAACCAATTGAATAAAAATAAAGCCTCCGGCGGATGTCACGGATTTTAAAAGGAATGAATAAAAGGATGTTAGCCTATAACCTTCGCATCCTGCGAAAATCCGGACGCAGTGTTTATCTGTGCGAAAGCAAAGCGTCAGCTACAAATGTTTTCTGTGCGAAAGCAAAGCGTCAGCTACAAATGTTTTCTGCGCGAAAGCGTAGCGACAGCGGCAAATGTTTTCTGTAGCGAAAGCAAAGCGTCAGCTACAATTACGCCAAGGCGAAATTGATTTTTATACTTATTCAAAATAATCTTTATAGTAGCCACCAATATTACCAGTGTTATCAATAATAAAAACGAACTCTTCTGTTTCATTTTTTACATCATATTGTTTCCCTACTGTTAATACGTTCGATACTAAATATTTTGATGCATTTGTATGCTTACAAGTAACTGCGCGTAGTGTTGGTGCATCTTTCCATTTTAAATGTAACATAATATCTCTACCTTTCTTTACTAGCATGAAGCTAATGTCTATTGCTTATTTTATAATATTTTTGTACTTTTGTGGAGAAAAAAACCATAGAAGTCCGTTTTTTCAACCATTTATATTCTTAAATCTTAACTTCGAGGTGATATTATGAGCTTTGGTGGTGTACCGCAATGGTTTTTTATCATTGCCGTTGCATTTGCAATTTGCTTTGTTTTATATGCAGAGTGGAATTCTAGAAAATAAGTGAGCCCATTCGTCTGGACTCACTTTTTTTGAAATTATTTTAGTGTACGTTTTAAAAACTCTTTTGTACGTTCATGTTGAGGGTTTATTAATACCTGTGATGGTGGTCCCTCTTCTACAATAACACCTTTATCCATAAATACAACACGATCGGCTACTTCTTTAGCAAATTCCATTTCATGTGTAACAATTAACATCGTATTTCCACCATCCGCTAGCTGGCGCATAACCTTCAACACTTCCCCAACCATCTCTGGATCTAATGCAGACGTAGGTTCATCGAATAGCATCACATCTGGGTTCATGGACAATGCGCGTGCAATCGCTACTCGCTGTTTTTGCCCGCCAGATAGCTGACGAGGCTTTGCATTGACATATTGATCCATGCCAACGATTTGCAAATATTTTAAAGCAATTTTCTCAGCCTCTGCCTTTGAACGCTTTAATACTTTCACTTGTCCAACCGTACAATTATTTAACACATTATGATTATTGAATAAGTTAAATTGCTGGAATACCATCCCTAAATGTGTACGGTATTCTTGGATATTATGCTTTTCGTCTAAAATATTTTCACCTTTATAAATAATTTGACCACCACTAGGTGTTTCTAGTAGATTAATGCAGCGCAGTAGTGTTGATTTACCTGATCCTGAAGAACCGATTAAACAGACAACCTCACCCTTTTCTACTTGAAAGTTTACATCCTTTAACACTTGGTTACGCCCAAATGATTTACTTAAATGCTCTATTTTAATAACGGCCACTTGTTCGTCCCCCTATATTGCTTCTTTCTGTTCTTTTTGATAAGCATCTGGTCCATCAAGTCGTCTTTCTACATATAGTAAAATCCTTGATGCTGTAAATGTCATGATGAAATAAAGGACACAAGCTACGAAGAATGATTCAAAATAGCGGAAGTTATTACCTGCAATTGATTTTGTTTGGAAGAATAATTCCGTAACACCGATCACATTTAATACTGCTGTATCTTTAATATTCATAATTAATTGATTACCTGTTGCAGGTAATACATTTCTCGCAACTTGTGGTAAGACTACATATAGCATGATTTGAAAATGATTCATACCGATTGCTGAAGCAGCCTCATACTGTCCTTTATCAATCGATACAATACCACCACGTACAATTTCCGTCATATAAGCACCTGTGTTTAGTGAAACGACTAAAATACCTGCTGTAATAAAGTGCATATCAATACCAAATGCCATATCTAATCCGTAAAATACAACCATAGCTTGTACAATCATTGGTGTACCACGGAAGAATTCAACATAGCATGTTAGTATAAAATTAATGATCTTTAAGCTATAGTATTTTACACCCTTTTTACGAACCTTAATAGTATGCATAATTCCGATGAAAAATCCGATAAGTGCACCAATAATTGTACTAGTAATCGAAATAAGTAATGTATAATACGCACCTCGTAAAAACATTTGCCAGTTGTTCTCAACAATTGAAATAATCCATTCAAGACTCATGATGTGCCTCCTTACAACGTCGTGTTGTTTGCTTGTTCTTTTTTGCCTTAGCTATTTCATTGCAACTTACTTTTTCTTATTATTTTATGATTCTATTAGCTAGGACATTATCATTATTTAAAGAGGTACTCATTGAATAATGATGAAAAGATATTGCACGGACTAAGCAAGTAGTCCGTGCAGTCTTATTATTGTGCTGCTGGTTGTTGATGAATTGCTTCTTCCATAATTTTTTGACGATCATCTTCAGAAATACCTTTTAGAATTTCATTGATTTTTTCTAGATTTGCATCACCTTTACGTAAACCTACTGCGATAGAAGTGTTTGAAATATCTGTATCAAAGCCTTCTTCAAACTTTACATATGTGAACTTATCGTTTGCTGCAGCAGCTGAAATTCCTTCTGGACGTTCTGCTACATAGCCATCAATTTTTTCAGCTTCTAAGGCTACACGCATAGCTGGGAAACTATCCATTGCAGTTTGTTTTTGAACGTCTTTGATCTGATCTATCACATCGTAGTTAGATGTGTTTAATTGTGATGTGATTTTAGCTCCTGAAAAATCTTGGATTGATTTTGCTTTTTCATACTTGCTACCTTTTTTAATAACCATAACAAAATCAGAAGTATAGTAATTTTCAGTGAAATCAATTGTTTTCTTACGCTCATCAGTAGGTGACATCCCAGCAACAATGGCATCAATTTTATTTGATTGCAGTGCAGGTACTAAACCATCCCACTCCATTTTCACAATGACTAATTCTTTGCCCAAGCCTTCAGCGATTTTCTTCGCCATTTGCACATCGTAGCCGCCTGCATATTCAGCATTGTCGGCGATTTTTACTGCACCATTTGCATCATCTTGCTGCGTCCAGTTAAATGGAGCATAACCTGCTTCCATCCCAACACGGAATTCACCTCCGCCATCTTTATCTGCACCAGCATCACCTGTTGCTTCATCCTTTTTGTCGCCAGCACCACATGCTGCCATCACAATTGCAGTCATTACCGTTAACATTAATAACAACCATTTTCTTTTCATGAAAAACTCCCCTTTTCTGTAAAAAAATAAGACAACTGTACGAAAAAAGACCTAAGAATTGAACTTAGGTCTTATTTTAATTAACAGTTGCCCAAATCCTCACTATAATTTCCATGTTTCCGAGATAGCACAACCTAGTAAATCTGGAAAATAATTCACTAGGACAGTCCTGCACTTATTCACTGCAGACCCAGCATAAAAGTACGAGCTCCTTTTATACTTCGGCGGTAGTTCCTTCTCCATTGCGTCTTCGCTTGCTTATACTCAACAATGTACTAATAAATACCGCGCCTCTACCTCACCGTAGAACAAATGTGAGGTTTGTTTATTTAATTGATATTAAGATACTACAATAAAAGTAAGATATTCGTCAAGATAATTTCATCATTTTTCTGATTATTTACAATATTAGGGTATTACTCTTCTTATATCCATCGTACATTTTTTCAGAATTGAAAATCATCATTATTTTTTTTAGTAAAACCTTTACTATTTATTACTAAACTCCCATTTTAGTAATTGGAAAGAAATTGTTGATCAGTAAAGATAACGCCTTTTGTACTATATGTTTTTTACTATGTGAAGGTTTTGCAAACTTTGGGGCAACCTCTCCGTTGTTTTGATTGCTTTATCCTTTAGTTTGGCTTTTCTATCGGTAGCTTCGATTGCTTTATCCTTTGCCTTAGCTTTTTTATCTGTAGCTTTGATTTCTATCCGTCGCTTCAGTTACTACCCGTCACTCGGCCTTTCTATCCATCGCCTTCGATTGCTTATTCGTCACTTCATATCCATCGCTTCGTTTCCTATCCGTTACTTCAGCTCTTCTATCCGTCGCTTCGATTGCTTTATCCTTCACTCCGGCTCTTCTATCAGCCGCTTCTATTTTTCCATCCATCCACTTAAATTTCCTATCCATCGCTCCCTTAAATGTTCCATAAAAAGAAAAAAACCCTGCAAAACAAAGTTCGCAGGGTTTAAATATGATTTTGGAATTAAGAATTTAATAATAAATCTTCTGGGTTTTCAAGTAATTCTTTTACAGTTTTAAGGAAACCTACAGAATCTTTACCATCAATAATACGGTGGTCATAAGAAAGTGCTAAGTACATCATTGGGCGAATTTCTACTTCACCATTCACTTCTACTGGACGTTTTTTGATAGTGTGCATACCTAAGATAGCAGCTTGTGTACCATTCATGATAGGTGTAGACATTAATGAACCGAATACCCCACCGTTTGTAATTGTGAATGAGCCACCTGAAAGATCTGCTAAACCTAATTTTTTGTCGCGTGCTTTTTTCGCTAGGTCTGCAATTGAATCTTCAATTTCAGCGAAGTTTTTGCGGTCAGCGTCACGTACAACTGGTACTACTAATCCTTCTTCTGTTGATACAGCTACACCGATATCAAAGAAGTTGTTTAAGTGAATTTCGTCACCAACGATTTGCGCGTTCACATATGGATATTTTTTAAGTGCAGCAACTACTGCCTTAGTGAAGAATGACATGAAACCAAGTTTAGAGCCAGTTGACTCGAAGAATTGGTCTTTTTTACGAGAACGTAATGCCATAACATTTGTCATATCTACTTCGTTAAATGTTGTTAACATCGCAGTAGATTGTTTTACTTCAAGTAAGCGTTTTGCAATTGTTTGGCGACGACGGCTCATTTTTTCAACTGTCACACGTGATTCATCTACAGCTACAACTGCTTTAGGTGCTGCTGGAGCTGCTTGTGGTGCTGCTACTGGAGCTGTACCATGAGCTGCAACGTCTTGTACACGTACACGGCCTTGTGGATCTACTGGAGATACAGCAGCAAGGTCAATACCTTTTTCACGAGCAAGTCTACGTGCTGCTGGAGATGCGATTACACGCTCACCAGAAGTTTCTTCAACAACTGGAGCTGCTGCAACAGGAGCCGGAGCTGCTTGTGGCGCTGCTGGAGCTGGTGTTGCTTCAACTGGAGCCGCTGCAACAGGAGCTGGAGCTGCGCCTTCGCCAGCTTCTACAACTGCGATTACTTGACCTACAAGTACAGTATCGCCTTCTTCAGCTAAAATTTGAGTTAATACACCCGCTTCTTCAGAAATGATTTCAGCGTTTACTTTATCTGTTTCAAGTTCAACGATGAATTCACCTTTCTCAACGCGATCGCCCACTTTTTTTACCCACTGTGCGATACTACCTTCTGTAATCGATTCTGCTAATTCAGGGACTTTAATTTCAGCCACTTTCATTTCCTCCTTTGATTAACGTGCATTGTGTGCACATAAAAGGGCTACTGCCTAAGCAAGTAGCCCGGCTTTTAAAATTATTATGTGATTGATTATTTAACTTTTACAGGCTCAGCAACTGCTTCTTCTACAAGTGCTGCTTGAGCTGCTTTATGAGAATCTGCATCACCCTCAGAAGTAGAGCTCATTGCAGGACGACCTACATAACGTAGCTTTTTACCTTCAGAAAGGTCAAATAATGTTTCTAATGCATAATTCCAAGTACCTTGGTTTTTAGGTTCTTCTTGTACCCAAACAACTTCTTTTACGTTAGGATACTTAGCAATAATACCAGCAACTTGCTCTTTTGGGAATGGGTAAAGTTGTTCTACACGTACAATGTGTAAGTGATCGAAGCCTTCACCATCTTTAATACGGTCCGCAATATCGATCATTACTTTACCTGTTCCTAATACAACGCGCTCAACAGCTTCTGGTTTTGAACCTAGACCAGGTTGCTCAATTACCTCTTGGAATGAGCCATTTGCTAATTGATCAGCGTTTGCAGCAGCTAATGGGTGACGAAGTAGGAATTTAGGTGATACCACTACAAGCGGACGAACACCTTCTGTTCCTAATAATGCTGCTTGGCGACGTAATAAGTGGTAGTAGTTGCCTGCATTTGAACAGTTTGCAACGAACCAGTTATTTTCAGCTGACATTTGTAAATAACGTTCCATACGGCTAGAAGAGTGTTCTGGACCTTGACCTTCATAACCATGCGGTAAAAGCATTACTAAACCAGATTTTTGACCCCATTTAGCACGTGCACCTGAAATAAAATTATCAAACATCACTTGTGCCATGTTTGCAAAGTCACCGAATTGAGCTTCCCAAACTGATAATACATGGTCATTTTCTAAATTATAACCATATTCAAAGCCTACTACCCCTGCTTCTGTCAGTGGAGAGTTATGCACTGTAAATGAAGCATTTGCACCTGAAATATGGTGAAGTGGCGTGAATAAGTTACCATTGTTTTTGTCATGTAACACTAAGTGGCGTTGAGAGAACGTACCACGTTGTGCATCTTGACCTGTAAAACGTACTGGTGTGCCATCTTGAATAATTGTTGCATAAGCTAAAGTTTCTGCATGACCCCAGTCGATTTTTGCAGAAGCAAATGCATCACGGCGTTTTTCTAAAATTTTGCCAAGTTTTTTCTGTGGCTCGAAGTTTTCTTCAAACACTAAAAGCTCTTCGTTAATTTTTTCTAAACGTTCCGCACCAACTGCTGTTTCAATTTGTGGGAATTCTACTTTTAACTCTTCTGGCATTTCTAGATGTTTGTGCTCATCTTTAGCTGCCATTTCTTTTACGTGGTCATAAGCTGCTTGCATTTCTGCATAAATAGCTGTATCTAAAGCTGCTACATCATCAGCAGAAACAACACCCTCAGCTGCTAATTGTGCACCATATAAAGCACGAACTGGTTCATGTTTAACAACTAATTTGTATGTTTCAGGGTTTGTAACAGTTGGATCATCCGTTTCATTGTGACCGTGACGGCGATAACCAATTAAGTCTACGACGATATCTTTACCGAATTTTTGACGGTAGGTAGCTGCGAAACGACCTACTAAAGCAACAGACTCAGGGCTATCTGCATTTACGTGCACAACTGGCACTTCGTAACCTTTTGCAGGGTCAGAAGAGTAAACAGATGAGCGAGAGTCTTGTAGTTCAGTTGTAAATCCAATCATGTTGTTAGCAATGATGTGAATTGTACCACCAGTCGTGAACCCTTCAGTTTTTGCAAAGTTTAATACTTCTGTTACGATACCTTGACCTGGGAACGCAGCGTCACCATGCACAAGAATACCTAATCCTTTTGTACGGTTATGAATCGCTTGCCCTGGCTTAGAAGTATCATCTTGTGCTCCACGAGCAGTACCTAAAACAACTGGGTTTCCTACTTCTAAGTGAGATGGGTTGTAAGCAAGTTTAACATTCATACCTGATTCACGGTTGTAAGAAGCACCCATGTGGTATTTTACATCACCTGTCCAGCCTTTAGTTATTTCAAGGCGACCATCTTCTGGTAAAAACAATTCATTAGACACGTGTGCAAAGTCGGAGAACATCATGTCGTATGGTTTATTTAAAATATGTGTTAACACATTTAAACGACCACGGTGAGCCATACCAATACGTACTTTTTCTACGTTATTTGCTTCAGATGTTTTTAAAATTTCATCGAATAGAACGATTTGAGTATCTAAACCTTCACCAGAGAAACGCTTTTGACCTACAAAAGTTTTGTGGATAAACTTCTCGAAGTTTTCAACACGAGTTAAACGGTCTAATAATGCTTTTTTCTCATCAGAAGCTAATGTTTGTTTAAATGAACCTGATTCAATTTGTGCTTGAATCCAATCACGTTCTTCTGTTGTTACTACGTGATTATATTCAAATGCTACTTTTTCTGTATAAACAGATTTTAAGTGATCGATTGCATCCTTACCATTTTTCACGTTTGCTGGCACATCTTTGAAGAAGACAGCTGCAGGAATTTCAGCTAAATCTGCAGCGCTTAAGTTGAACGCGCTTTCTTCAATTTGAGCTGTTTGTAGTTCACGGTTTTTCAGAGGGTAAATATCTGCCGCTAAATGGCCGTGTGTACGAATAGCATCTGCTAGTTTCACAGCTGCTAACACTTTTTTGTAATCGCCAGCAGGAGCTGCTGCATTACTTGCTACAGCTACTTCACCTTCAACTACTACTGGTGCACCAAATTGTTGGAATAATAATACTAACTCCGGTTCTACTTCTTCAGGAGACTGTAAGAATAAGTCGTATTGCTCCATCACATATCCTAGGTTAGGACCAGAGAAAGCTGACCATGGAGAACTTACAGTTGTAACGTTGTTCGACATGAAAAATGACCTCCAAATTTTGCCTTTCGGCAGTTCCATTAATTAAATTGCAATTAATTATATAATATTTTTCTGTTCTTTAAAAGGATGTTTGACACAACTTATCCATTATTTAAAGAACGTTTTTTCCATCTCAATCTTACTACTCTTCACAAAAAATACAACTCTTTTTATGAAATTAAGCAAATTTTTTCGCAAAGGCTAAAATAATTAAATAAAGCGTGGATTTTTCTTAATATTTTAGCGGGATTTTTAAGAAGAAAACGGTTCCAACGTTTTCTTCACTCTTGACTTCTACAGTACCATTATATTTTTCTAGCAACATTTTGGTAATACTAAGCCCTAAGCCCGTACCGCCTATTTGACGATTTCTAGCCTCATCAACCCGATAAAAGCGATCGAAAATGAAAGGAATGTTTTCTTCCGTTATTCCAATTCCATTATCTTCTATTTTTAACAGCGCTTCCTTCCCGGAGACGAATAGTGAAATTTGAATCTCTGGAATTATTTCACAATAACGAATTGCGTTTTCTATTATATTACGAACAATTTGACTGAGTGCATTTTCCGTAATGAACAACTGACCTATTTCTTCATTTTTCGACAGCGTTATTCGAGCTTCTGGGTGAAGATACTGTATCTCTTCTATTACCCCTGTAATAACAGTTACTGCGTCAGCCTCACTCGTGTCATCTTTTTCTTCACGACGTGCAAGCTCTAATAATTCTTCAATCATTTTACGCATCCGTGCAATTTCTGTTAGGGAAGTATCAATAGATTCTTCTAAAATTTCCGGATCATCCTTCCCCCATCTTTTCAATAGAGAGAGATGTCCTTCGATGGCCTGAATTGGCGTACGTAACTCATGAGAAGCATCTGCGACAAATTGCTGTTGTTTTGTAAATGAAATTTGCAGTTCGTCCATCATTGCATTGTACATCTTCAATAAATCACCAATCTCATCATGAGAAGAGTATGTTAATTGAATTGGCTCATTAAATCCTTTATCCATAACCGTTTTCATGGATGAACGTAACGCATGTAATGGTTGCATTAAATAGTTAGCAAGATAATAGCCAATCGAGGCTGATAACAACAATGCTCCTAAACCTGCTATAAGCATCGCCGTTAATAAATAATGCATCAATGATTGGAACCCTGTCAGTGGATGAATAATTTGAATATAGCCTTGAAAGAAACCTAGCTGAATTGGTACATTTATGACAAAGGCATCCTCATTATCAATGGTCACTTCCATAATTTCTCGCATTGAGGTAATGGGCGCAGCCTGTGAAGCATTATTAATACGTAAAATCTCTACACCATCTAAATTAAACACTCTAACAGTTTGATCACGATCCACAATGGAATTTAATAGCCCTGTGTTTTTTTGAATTTGCTGAATTGTAAGGTTGGGTCCTTGTGACTCTAAAAAAGACACCAAATCATCGCTTGTCCGTTTGATTTTACTTTCCTCGTCATGTAATAGCCATGTATGGAGCGAAATATAAACGACAATACAAATAATCGTATAGCTAAAAAATATTACAGCACTAGATGTTAGCATCCATTTTCTTTGTAAGGGTTGATGAACTAAATAATCTCTCAATCTTTTCATTCACGCATCACGTACCCAACCCCACGAACGGTTTCTATATAGGCATTCATATCTCCAGGTAGTTTTGTTCGTAAATGTCGGATATATACATCTACAACATTTGTCTCTATATCCGTATCATACCCCCAAACAGAGGTTAAAATGAGCTCTCGTGTACAAACTTTATTTTTATGCTCGATTAATAGTTTAAGTAAATCGTATTCCGTCTTCGTTAAATCAAGCTTAGCCCCCTGCACGGATACTTCATAGGCTGCTATATCGATTTCGATATCACGAAAATTTAATGATTCTGCACTTTTTTCATCAGGTGTTACCCGACGTAAAATAGTCCGAATTCTTGCTAGTAGTTCTTCGATCGCAAATGGTTTTACTATGTAGTCATCTGCACCAGCATCTAAGCCAGCTACACGATCCATCACAGCATCTCGTGCCGTTAACAATATAATCGGTACCTTTGATTGCGTACGTATTCGGCGACAAATTTCAATACCATTTATCCCCGGAAGCATAACATCTAATAACAGAACATCAAAATTTTCAGATGACGCTAGTGCAAGTCCTTCACGTCCATCAAATGCGACCAATACATCATAGCCCTCATGCTTTAATTCGAGCTCCACAAAGCGCGCGATATGCTTCTCATCTTCCACCAAAAGTATCTTTTTAGGCATTCCATCACCTTCTTTTCTAAAAATAACGATAAGGATTTCCTCCTTAGCACTGTTATAGCATAACATCAAACAAAAAGTCTGTACCACAAGCAATTACTTGTTTGTACAGACTTTTTTACTGTGCATCAGCAATATAGAAATTATTTTTCCCGAATTCCTTCGCTTTATATAAGGCTTGATCAGCTATTTCTAGCAATTCATTTAATGAAGTACCGTGATCCGGATAATAAGCGATTCCAATAGAGGCAGTTGGGGAAAAATGATGATTTTCAATGGTCCAACCTTTTTTAAGTTCATGACGGATCCGATTATTAATGTGCATAATTTGAGTATGCCTCTTGTCATCATCCCGAGTTAAACCTGTTAAGACAACGATAAATTCATCGCCGCCAATGCGAATAACTAAATCATGACTACGTACAGCTGTATTTAAAACTTGGCCAAACTTCCGGATAAAATCATCCCCTGTATCATGGCCGTAGCAATCATTAACATTCTTAAAGTCATCCCCATCGATATAGAGAATAGCTAAACACACATGATGTTCTTGTGCTTGTGTCAGTAATTTCGGGAACTCCTTTTGTAAAAAACGACGATTTGGTAGCTGTGTTAACGTATCGTGGTAAGCTAAATATAATAGATCATTCTCCCGCTCCTTACGACGGGTTATTTCACGGGATACCATCATAATTTGTGAAACTTTTTCGCGTTCAGGATCATGTACAACTGTTACATTTCCTTCAGTCCAAACAGGCGTACCATCCTTTGCTTTAAGCAGTAGCTCAAACTGCGTATCTGTTTGACCCGAATAATTATTTAGAAACGTTTGCCATGCTTTCTTACTTTCGTCCTCGATGATGTTACTGTAAAACTGACCTTGTAATTCTACATTTTCGTACCCTAAGAATACCTTATAGGATGGTGAGGCATAAATAATGATGCCATCCTCGTTAGTAATGACAATCAAATCATTTGTATTTTCTGTTATGAGACGAAATGTTCGTTCAATATTTTTCAATTCCGTTAACATTCTTTTCTTGTCTGTAATATCATAGTTAATGGATAAGTACTTTTCTGTCTTGCCAAATTCATTTTTTAATGGAACTATAGCTACTTCTACCCAGTATTCAGCGTAATATTTTGTACGGTAGCACATTTCCCCTCGCCAAATTTCCCCCGCTCCAACTGTTGCATTGATCGATTGTAAGAAGTCCTCCGTTTGAAATCGAGGTTTGATTAAATGATAAGATTGACCAATTAGTTCCTCTGCCGTGAAACCAGACGCACTTAAAAACAAATCATTAACTTCCACAATATTTCCATCTATATCAAAAACAGCAATGGACGTTGCAGAATTTAGAGCAGCTTTAAAAACCTCTAAACCATGCGATTTAGAGCGTAACTCCGCTTTTTGTTGAGTGAATTGTGTGAAATCCTGCATGATAAGAAAAATAGCAAAAGAGTTATCTCCTTGCATCACAGGAGAGAGTGAAAGTAAATACGTGCGCTCTTTTTTATCCAGTGTATGAAGCTTGATGAGTTTTTCTCCAATATTTTCGCCCATTGCTGCCCTTTGTAAATAGTTTTGAATGTTTTCTACCTCATCTTTAGGAACAATTGGTAAATCAACGAATACTTTGTGTTTGACCGTTTCATTATCTAATTTAAAGTCCTCCATGAAGCTGGAATTCACTTCATAAATAGCCCCTTCAGCTGATAGGATGACCGTAGAGAAAAAGGCATGATCAAACATTGAGCGCATAAATAAAAACTTATCTTCAATACTGCGATCATAAAGAATCTCTTTTGTTATGGCTAAAATATAGTCTTCATTATTATTTTTAAACGGACGAACAGATGTCTCATATTTACGAACTTCAGATTTAACATAAGCATAATCAACATAATCAACTTGACTATGCTTCGCTATTGCTTGATGGTAATTCTCTAGAATTATCGAAAAATTACGACTCGAGGTAATGGTAGAAAGCATTTTCCCAATCGCCTCATGTGATAACAAAGCTCGAGCTGCTTGATTTAAGCGAATATATTGATAATCGTCTCCCACTCTTTTCATTAGAAAGACAAAATCTTTGCCAATAAACAATTCATTAAAAAAATCTTCGCTTAATAGATATTCCATGCTGTCACCCCCATAAGTCGATCATATTAAAATAAAATTTTCAGATGTGTTGATTAACCATTTTTTATCCATCCTAATTAATAAGAAGGTGCTGATTTCCGCTACGGACTACTCGCTTTCCTGCGGGAGTCGAGTAGCCATACACTACAATCAGTTGAAAATAGGAATATATTTCAAAATAGCAGCAAAAAACTTTTTATTACTCCATAATAAACCGATTTTTTCCTAATCAACACGACTGATAAAATTTATTTATATTGTTTGTTTATACAAAAAAATCAATACTACTATTATAACATAATATCAAGGAATCACATTTTCCAAATCGAAAAAATTGTATCCTTTTCAGGGTTTTTTTTGATATTTTACCTCTTTTGAAGAAAAAATATAATTCTAAAGAAACACTATTTAAATATTTTTATACAGAAAATTGTTATTTTAGACTTAAATATCCTAAAAATTAGAATATAACAATTCACCTTTCGGAATTTACTGACTAATATATTTATTTTTTGTTTTTTCGTGGAAAATGATTGCATAAAGCAGTAAGAATGTTATATTATATTAAAAAAGCTAGCCTTTTTTCGGTATGGGCGAAAAATCAGTAAGACAGCGGGAAATTATGGATATCATAGTTATAACGTCTAGTTCTTTGGGTTTTAATTCCAGTACGAATTGTAGTTTTCTTCTTTATGTTTCAACGGAATTGTTTTAACTACCCTAGTAAAGGAGGCGTTTCGTATGCTTAAACATCGAGACCTTCATGAATGTACAGAGCTTTATGAGCTATTATCACACCCTTCTGTTTTCCCATTTGTCCGTCAAAAAGCCACGTCTGCTGATGAATACTGGTTTATGACAAAGCAACTGATTGAAGAGGAAGCGAAGGGACTCGCTATTTCTAGGACCATTACCGATGATTGGGGTCAACCAATCGGCACCATTAGCATTCATGATGTTGAGGAAGGTGCAGGCTTTTTAGGAACGTGGATTGGACTCCCTTATCAAGGTAAAGGATATAACCAAAAGGCAAAGATGCTTTTTTTGAATGAACTATTTTTTGATTACAACTTCCATACGGTATTTCTCCGTATTCGTGTTGAAAATATAAAATCACAGCGTGCAGCCTTAAAGCTACCTTATGTCGTTTGTGCAAATGAAGAACACCCGACGTTATTAGCACAGGTAAACAGAGGCGAAGCGCAATTTAATTTATTTAAAATTCCAAAAGACTTGTTCTATTTGACAACAGCCAATCAGACGCAAGAAGGCGAAGAGCAAGCGATGTAATCTACAAATAAAAAAAGCTATGTGTTCTGTCGTAATGACAGGCACATAGCTTTTATTTTCGGGCTTTACATGCAGTAAGGCCCCTATTTTGTGGGTATTGTCTAAAGCATATCGAGTAAAGAGCTTACTTTTTATATTGTAAAATCAATTTCGCCATTTCTTCTGGCGTTTTAGGTCTTTGTGTTTTTTGCATCGTTGCTACCATTTCTTCTTTGCGCTCCGTTAACACATGCACCGATTTTTTAAACGATTCCTTTGTTAACTCTTCCTCTTGTAATACTTCTGCATAACCTTGTCTTTTAAATAGGTTGGCATTTAATATTTGATCACCACGACTTTTTTGTGCAGATAATGGCACTAACAACATCGGCTTGTGAAGTGCTAAAAATTCAAAAATCGAGTTGGAGCCTGCACGTGAGACGATAAAGTCTGCCGCATGTAATAAATCTGGTAATTCTGTTGTTACATATTCAAACTGCTTGTAACCAGACATAGACTCGAATGATTTGTCATAATTTCCTTTACCGCACAAATGAATGATCTGAAACTGTTTGACAAGCTCTGGTACATTTTGACGAAGTGCATCATTCAAAACAACTGACCCTAAACTCCCCCCCATTACAAGAAGAACAGGTCTTAATGTTGTAAAGCTACAGAGAGATAACCCCTTCGCTCGATCACCCATAAATAACTCTTCACGAATAATGGAGCCTGTGCAAGTTGCCTTTTCTTTCGGTAAGTGTTGCAATGTTTCTTCAAAAATCGTAAAAATATGCGATGCGAATGGTAGCGCAATTTTATTGGCCAAGCCTGGTGTTACATCTGATTCATGGATGACCACTGGAACACCAGCAAGTTTCGCAGCCATGACAACGGGTACAGAAACAAAGCCGCCTTTTGAAAAAATAACTTGCGGCTTCACTTTTTTAATAATACGAAAAGCCTGCATCAATCCAGCAAGCACTTTAAATGGGTCAGTAAAATTTTTCATTGAGAAATAACGACGCAATTTTCCACTTGAAATACCGTAAAACGGAACATCAGGAAATGCCTCGCTTATTAATTCTTTTTCAATGCCCTGATCAGACCCAATATAGTGGACATCATAACCTAGGTCTAGTAAAGACGGGAGTATCGCTTGATTGAGCGATACATGACCAGCTGTCCCTCCACCGGTTAAAATGATTGTTTGTTGTTTCACGTAAATTCTCCTATTCCTTAAAAAGCCGTCACTACTTTTTGTTTACAGTCTTTTATTTTACTATATGCGAACGAAAAGATATAGATGAAGCCTTTAATTTTTCAATTTATACCTATTTAAGTATGCTATACTTATTCATTATGTTAATGGAGGAAGTTAGACTAAATGTATCAAACCACTACGATAAAAGATAAATATAAACTAATGTTAAAAATGATTGTACCCATTTTAGTTACGCAAGTAGCGATGTATCTAATTTCTTTTTTCGATATTCTAATGTCGAGTCGCTACGGCACAGCAGACCTAGCCGGGGTTTCGATCGGTTCTTCCATTTGGATGCCTATCTACATAGGACTTTCCGGAATTCTTCTTGCCATTACACCAATTGTTTCTCAGCTTGTAGGTGCTAAAAAAGAACTGGATGCTAAAAAGGCTGTCCAGCAAGGGATCTATGTAGCCATTCTATTAGCTGTACTTATTTTCAGTGTGCTATTAGTTGGAATTGATTGGATTTTAGGGAATATGAATTTAGAAACCTCTGTACATAACATTGCTAAATCCTATATTTACGCGATGTGTGCTGGTATTTTACCGCTCTTTTTATTTTGTGTATTGCGCTGCTTTATTGATGCTCTCGGACAAACACGCGTCACAATGATGATCACGCTACTTACTACACCGATTAATATTATGTTAAATTATATTTTTATTTTCGGGAAATTTGGAGCGCCCGAGCTTGGTGGAATCGGTGCAGGGGTTGCAACAGCAATTACCTACTGGCTTATTTTCTTTATAACCGTTTGGATTATTGCAAAACATGTGCCCTTTGAACGCTTTCGCATATTCCATGATTGGCCAAAATTAGAATGGCTTCGTTGGAAGGAAATTTTAATCATCGGCGTGCCAATCGGTATATCCTTATTTGCAGAAACAAGTATTTTTTCGGCAGTCACAATGATGATGAGTAGCTTTAGTACAGAAATCATTGCCGCTCATCAAATCGCTTTAAATTTCACCAGCTTGCTATACATGGTACCACTTAGCATTTCAATGGGCGTTACGATATTAGTAGGTTTTGAAATAGGTGCTGGTCGAATGCAAGATGCTAGAATCTATAGCTATTTATGTGTTGCGACTGCGATTTTATTTAGCTTTATATCAGCTTGTATCCTTTTTTTACTGCGTGAACCCGTCGCCAATATGTATACAACTGATCGTGAAGTAATAGAATATGCCGTACAATTTTTAGTATTCGCAGCCATTTTCCAGCTATCTGATGCTATTCAAGCGCCAGTACAAGGGGCTTTGAGAGGTTATAAGGATGTGATGATCACTTTTATTATGGCTATTATTTCGTATTGGGTGATCGGCTTACCTGTCGGATATATGCTTGCGACGCATACAGATTTCGGACCGTTTGGTTACTGGATTGGACTTGTTGCAGGCCTGACAACAGGAGCAATTACTTTATTAATCAGGTTATTACTTGTTCAAAAAAGATTTACAAGCACGTCCAAAGTAAAAATAGCAAACTAGACATTGTTCTAGTTTGCTATTTTGCATAATAGAAGAAAAACCCCAAAACATTCATCAACATTGAATATCCCCTCTTCTAAAGAGGGAACTTCATTTACAAAACTCCCCAATCTTTATTCTAATTTGCATCCCCTTGAATAGTAAAGAATATGGTTTTAAAAACTAATGGTAAGATTTATTTCTTTTTAGTATTTCCTTAAAAGCTTTTCTCATCGCTCTGGTGCTCTATTCGAAAATCCCAATACAATTGCCCATTATTATTATTTTTAATAGGAGGAACTCGACTGTTCATGTCTTCCAAGTCCTGTTTTTCGCAACTTTCATTACAGTAAAATTTATCAGCTTGAGTGTTATAAATACTTTTTGCTCTATCTATTATTAATTTACCGCATTCGCCACATTTTATTAATATCATATACCACTCTCCTTTTTTCAGTTTGTTAACGCAGCCCTATAGCCTCTTAAATGAATTTTGTTCATCGCTACAGTAAATTATTCAACTATTTGCTAGATCGCATAGTGAAGCCATTTTTTTCAACATATCTAATGTATTCAATTATCCCCGGTAATTTACTCGCTTGTTTTTCAGTCAAAACAAAAAGGATGCCACTAAGTATTTGACGACTTAGTGGACATCCTTTTATTCAATGAAGCTATTCAATTTACACTATTATTTTTGGATAAATTGTTGTGTCCAGTAGTTACCTGTTTTCACATAACCAACACCGATATGCGTAAATTTCGCGTTTAAAATATTAGCACGGTGACCTGGTGAATCCATCCAAGCTTGTACTACTTCTTGAGGTGAACGTTGACCTTGTGCAATGTTTTCACCTGCACTCTTATAACTGATACCTAAAGCTTTCATACGATCGAATGGTGAACCGAATGTCGGGCTCGTATGTGAGAAATACTTTTTAGATTGCATATCTTGTGATTTTTCACGAGCAGCAGCCATCAATTGATTATCTGTTTTTAAAGGTGCTAAACCAGCTTTTGTACGTTCAGCATTCGTTAATTTTACTACCTCTTGTTCAAAAGCATTTACATCTGAAGTAGTTGTAGATGGTGTTGATTTAGATGGTGCAGTTGCTGTATTTTCTTTTTGAGTTGTTTGTGTATTATTATTTGTTGTTCCTTTTGATGGTGCTGATGTTTGTGGTAGTTTTACATTCCACTTATTATTTGACCAAGTATAATAATAGACTTTACAATTATTCGTTTGTTGAACAGTATTCCCTTCTGTTGTATTTGAAGCAGCAGAAGCCATTTGAATTGGAGCTGCTAATAAAAATGTTGCACAAATTGCAGTTAGTGTTTTTTTCATGTTTGCAATTCCTCCTTCTCTGCAACTAATCGTAAAGGACGTTTTTATTTAATTTCTTGCCAACATCTGCTAACAACACCATTACAGAAACAGATTCGCGTAAAATAAGCGTTCTTTTGCTATATTTTTTAACAGGTTTCACCAAGCTATGAAATACTTACGTTATAAATAGGGTTGACACCCCTAGAAAACTAGTAATTATTTTCAAAATTCAAACAATACTATCAGACTAAAATTGAGTAAAAAAGCTTTTATTCAAAGTGAAATCGGTCGTTTTTTGAAGGATTTTTCAGTAGGAGCAAAAAGATCGTTGTGTAATGATCAATGGAAAAGGACTTTCCGTAAGAAAGCCCTTTTATTGCTATAGTATTCTCCTTCACATTCTCGATAGAGTAGAAGAAGATACTTCAAGGTCAACTTCTTCATCTAATTCATATTTGTCATTCCATTATTCAATCTTTAATAAGGAACGTAAAACTTAGTAGCTAGAAATTGTGACTTTTGTAGTGAAGCCTAAGAATGTCTAGTTTTTCATCTTTTAAGCACTTACTTCGAGCCAATAAAAAAATGCTCTCCCTTGATAAACAGATTTATTTTTTCATCTGTCTACCTATTGGAGAGCATATCCATTTCTATAAGTATAATATTGAAGTCCACGAGTAGATCTCAGCAAAATTGAGCGTTGTTTTTTACCCTTAGTCCATCCCTATTACATGTAAAGAAGCTACATTTTCACCGATGATGACAAGTTTTGCAGGCATTTTTACGTACTCTGGGAGCCATTGGACCATGCCGTAAGCATATTGAAACAACATTGGATTTTTTACACCTTCAATTGGCACGTAGCCTTTCATTCGATATACGGTTTCAGGTAATGTACGTATCCAATCCTCAAATTGCTCTTGCGTAAAGTCAACGTCCTTAAATTCAACTAATCGTGAGCCTAAATGCATCGATGCGATTGGAGCTTTCACAATATCTTGTGTGTCCACCTGTGCAGTTGCTTTTAAATCTTCTAATAAATGCAAAGGTACTCGGCCATTTGTTGTTTGCAATATAAAGGCATGAGGATTAAAACCTTGTAGCTCATAGACGACTTTGGCTTGCTCTGCCTCTGTAAGTAAATCCGTTTTATTGGCCAGTAATAAATGTGCGTGACGGATTTGTTCCATAAATAAGGAACGCACTTGTGGGGTTAAGGTCTCACGATCCAGCCACAGCTTTGAATCAGCAACTGTGACAATTCCTTTGACATTTAACTTTTCCGCAAATAACGGTGAATAAACAGCGTCTAATGCTTCTACAGGATGTGCAGCACCTGTTGTTTCAATAATTAGGACATCAAAGTCACTATCTAAAAGAAGAGATTGAATCTGCGCCTCTGTTTTTTCAGCGCCTGAGCAGCAAATACAGCCCTCTAGCATCTCCTTAAGCGGGATATCCTTTTCTACAGCCTGTGAGTCAAATGGCAGCTTTCCAAGCTCATTCATGATGACAGCGGGTTTTAAATTTTTTTCTTTCAGTTGTCGAATAACATCTGTTAACATGGATGTTTTCCCGCTGCCTAAAAATCCACTAAATAAGTATACGTCCTTCACAATCATTTCCTCCTATGAAAAAAACTGTCGCCATAGGTCGTTAGAAACGCCTGCTGCGACAGCTACTTTGTTAGTTTGTAGTTTACTCAGTTTTTGCTGGCGTACCAGTAAGCAGCTCTTTTGCTTTTAACAATTGAGGATCCTCTGCTTTTATTTTTACACGTAATGCATCCATTAAAGCATACGTTGTATCGCCAGTTAAAACACCAGTTTCTTCAAGATTGTTTGCAGCTTGCAGTTTTTTCACTGCTTGTTCTGTAGATTGACCAAAAAAGCCGTCTGCTTTACCAGGCTTGTATCCTAGAACTTCTAGCATCTCTTGTGCCGCTTTTACAGAGTTAGACTGCACGCCCTTTTTCATTTCCATAGATGGATCCAAGTATGGTAATGATGCATAAGGAGGGTATGACACTTTAACATCTGGTACAATGCCCTTTTCATTAATCCAGTTACCATTTGGTGTTAACCATTTACCTGTTGTGAATTTAAGGTTAGAGCCATCTTTTAGTGGTATCACATTTTGCACGGTACCTTTACCGAATGATGTTTCTCCAATAATTTTAGCACCAACAGATTCTTTTAATGCAGCAGCTAATATTTCAGATGCAGATGCACTACCACTATCGACAAGAACTGTCACAGGAAGATCATATTTTTTACCACCAATTGCATTTGTGATTTTTGGTTCTTCATCTTTATCTTGTACCTGAACAATCGGTTTACCTTCTGGAACGAATAGATTCGAAATTTCTATTGCAGCTTGCAAGTAACCACCAGGGTTTTGACGTAAATCTAGGACAATCCCTTTCATCCCTTTGCCTTCATAATCTGCAAGGATTTTTTCTAGCTCTTGTGTAGTTTCTTCGCTGAAAGATGTAATTTGGATATGAGCAATATTGCCATCAAGCATTTCACCATAAACCGTTTCTACTGGAATTTCATCACGAACAATTGTCATTTTAAGAGGCTCAGTATTTTCGCCACGTTTCACGGTTAATTCCACTGATGTTCCTTTTTCACCACGAATAAGTGCGACCGCTTCAGAAGCACTGAATCCTTGAATGCTTTTCCCATCAACCGTTAAGATAATATCTTTCGGTAATAAGCCAGCCTCTTCAGCAGGAGAATTTTTTATAGGTGACACTACTGTAATAAAGCCATTACGCTCTTGAATTTCCGCACCAATTCCTTGGAAACTAGAAGATAAACCAGAATTAAATTGATCTGCTTCTTCCTTCACCATAAAATCAGAATACGGATCATCTAAAGCATCGAACATGCCGTTAATAGCACCATCGACCACTTTTTCATCATCGATATCTTGGTAATATTTGTTTTCAAGTAAATCAAAGGCTTCATATAATTTTTTAAATTCTGCACGTTCAGTCGGTACTTTCACTTCAACTACATTCTTATCACCGAATGTTAACGCAAATATCGTTAAGCCTGAAGTAATAAGGATTGTAAAGAACATCAGCATGATAAATTTAAACGGTTTTAATTGAATAAATTTCCCTGCCGGTTTTACTTCAGTTGGTGTTTGTTCTTGCTGCTGTTCTATACCATCTTTTTTCTGTTCATCCATCTTGATTGTCACCACTCTCATATACACTAACTTGTTGTCACACTATTACCATCTTAACAGGTTATGGAGAAGACGAAAAGAAAAAGACTGTCAAAATTTCAAGACAAATCTCGACCTTCAACGATCTTCATAAAATCCAGCATATTAAAGCAACTTTTCAACTTAATCGCTTATATTGCTCATCCACTTTATTCTATGTAGGCGTTATTGCTTTAGATTTTAGTTAAAGTAAAGGTGCTTTTAGAAGCACTTTCTAAGGCACCTTTACACTCTGCTAAGTTAAAGGTATATAATGGTACTGCTTTTCTATTTTACTCGTTTCTTAGAAGCAGTCAACTAAAATCCTCATAGATTAATAGAAATCAAATATCCTCTTATGCATCATTTATATACGTAACTTGCGCCAATTTTGCAGCTATTATTTTGTTTTCAGCATTTTTCGCTGCATTGATCCCTGTAAAAGTTCCTGTTCTAATTCGATAGTTTGTGTCATCTTGCTCAATGTAAACAACCCAACCAAATGTTGTTTTCATCACCTGTGCCGCGCTTTCTGCTGCTTTCAGTGTACTATAGATTCCCGTCATGATACGATATTTCGACGTTTCCGCTGGCGATTTTGGAATATCTCCAGCATTTTTAATCATTTCAATAAATTGAGACCAAGATATTTTTCCAGCGCGAATATTACGAGGGCAGTTTTTCCCACTAAAATAATTATGTTGAACAATATTCTGAATTGCGATATTTTCATCTTTTATTATTTTTGCAATAAGACTCGCAGCATTTTGCACAGCTTTATAATAATCCCCATCGCTATTTACGCAAATTTCCACATGAATGCCTTGCTTATTACCGGTATATGTTCCTGCCGCCCAGCACTCCCAAAAATGTTCAAATGATTGAATAGCTTCCTTATCATCCACTTGCCAGTGCCAGCTAGCTTGCCTGCTATTGCTATTACTCTGTAGGCGAGCATGAGCATCCGCATCGGCTCCAACGCCCGTATTATCGGTTTCATGAACGACAATATATTTTTTTGCATTATTTTTACCACTTGTAATTTTAACTGCTTGTGAAGCTGATACTAATTTTTGGCGAATCGTTACCAAAAGGTTTCCCTCCCTTCTCTTTGTTCTATAGCCAAAAAGCAGGACGTTTGAAAATACTTTGTAAAAAATCAAACTATCTGATCATTCGTGCCGAAGATAGATAATTGATTTCACTATATATTATGCACCTTTTGTAACTTCTATTGTGTTTTTATAAGCATTAATAACCACACTAGTTTCAACCGAATTTACTAGTATTTTTATAGTAAATGCACTAAGTTTTTACGTAAGTGCTTTTAATTTTTTTATTACTGAATGAACTGTTAGCCTATGAAATGAAATAAGCTGTCCTTTATAAATGACCGAAAAAATACCATACGGAGTTGGCGATAATGCCATCAACTCTCCTCTATCTTGGAAATCAATGAGTTCAACCGATATATTCAATTTATTGGCACCAGCTATAATATTTTCAGTTGCAATTTCAACATATGGACATTGGAATGAACGTAGGATCGTTAAATGATTGAATTTTTTTATTCTCTCCTCCCAATCGGTTGGAAAATATGGTTGTTTGGCTTCGATGCTCAATGGATAGACTAGTAATTCAAAATCATATGGCGCCGAATCAATAACTTGAAAATCATTTTTTAAAAATATCTCTTTACTGGGCGTCCAAGATGTTTTTGAATTCGTGATTACGACAACACCTTTTTTTGCTAGCTTTTTTGCATCTTCTACACATTTATGGATCAATCGAGTCCCGTAACCTTTTCCAACTTCACTAACCCACAAACAATGAATCACTAAATAACCATCAGCATGAACGACTCTTGAGGAATTTTCTGCTTCAGTATATTCAATAAATCCTACTTGTTTTTTATTATCGATTACTTGCACATATTTCAAGCCCTCTTCAAAGCTATTATGTAGCCATTTATTTTTATTGATATAGCCCGTTGATTTCTTCTTACTTCTAAGACAAAAGCTGCCTTCCCCCTCTAAAATTTCAGGATTTAATTCAAGCAATTCAACCTTACTCACTGACAACCCCTCCTATATATGATAGTAATTATACCTTTTTTTAGGATTATCACCATAACGTGTGGTTGATTTCCGTTCCGACTGAGGGCGTCTGATGAGCCGCATCACCACAGCTTTTGTGATGAACCTCAGGAAAAAAATCTATAATTTCGCAGGTGTGTCGATTAACCATTTTTATCCATCACAATTCATTAGAAGGCTCAGATTTCCACTATGGGTTATACAACACTCAAGATCATTTCCTTAACAATAAAAAATCAGGCTATATGCAGTTTAGCCTGATCTTCATTATTCTTGTTTTATTGCCTTTTTTAGTGATTATTCTGCACGTCGAGTAATTCAGAGACTGTGACAAATCGGTATCCTTGCTTTTCAAGTTCGGGTAATATTTTTTCCATTGCTTTGACCGTCTGCTGACGATTCCCGCCTCCGTCATGAAAAAGAACGATATTTCCTTCTTTTACACCTTTTAACACAGTATCAACAATTCTATTCGTACCAGGACTTCTCCAATCTAAAGTATCTAAATGCCATGACCACATAACAACTTTATATTTTTCTTTTGCAATCGCTTCAATCATCGCATCAGAATACTGCCCTTCAACTGGTCGAAATAAAGTAGGAGTAAATCCTGTGATGGTATGAATGGTTTCATTCGTTTGCTTAATCTCCTTAAGTAAGTTTGGAACATTCGTCCTTAATGGATGGGTAAATGTATGGTTGGCCAGCTCATGACCGTCATTATACATTCTTGAAATGACTTCAGGATTTTTATCTGCATTTTGACCGACAATAAAAAAAGTTGCTTTTGCATTGTATTTGGCTAATAAATCTAAAATCTGAGGTGTATACTTTGGATGTGGTCCATCATCAAAAGTAATAGCAATCAACTTTTCATTCGTTTTAACTTCCCAAACAATTTGTCCTGCTTCTTCATAATACTTTCGTCCTTTATTTTCATATGTGGCTGCACTAACTTTTACATAAAAAAAAGAGACCGTTAAAAGGCAAATAGGTACTAACAACAGGAAAAACTTTTTCAAATCTTCACTTCCCCAAATAAAATATTTCGTACTTTATTATTTGAGGATTTATAAATAACATGCTTTATTTTTGATTTTTTCATTGTGTAAAAATTGGAGAGCTCAGGATAGAGGTTTTGAATAGTAACGGAATTGGAAAATAGAAGTCAGCTACTCCTTATAAAAACTTAAGTAATAGTTAATTAATTTAATGACTTCATTAATTTTTTTATATTCTTTTTCTATTTTATAGGAGATAAACAATATAGCTACATTAAAACTTAAAACTGCTAAAGCAAAAATTTGGACAAGCGAGATCCCAATGACCAGTTTCGTATTTATGGCAGAAGCAATTATGACCATTAATGATATTATCACACCACTCAATGTAATATAAATTGGCTTAGATCGAATAATTTCATCTGCTTGCAATTTTAAAACATCTAATAAATATCGAATTTCTTTCAATGTATATCGTTGATCAAAAATAACGAAATATGACATGTAAACATCATTTGCTATATTTTCATTCAGTATGTTTTTATGAATTTTTGTTACTAATTGATCACAAAAATCTTTATTTAATGCTTTTTCAGGTATAAATAATTCCTCTTTATTTTCTAAAATATTTGCGCTGGGATGTTTCAAACCCCCTCATCCTCTCATACTGGTTTACCTGATATTTAACTTCTTTCAGCAAACGTTTTGTAGCGAAAGAGCTGGTGCTATCGCGCAAAAACATCTATTGATCTAATGCCTCTCCGGCGTATGTCACCGTACTTTAATGAGAACATTTGTTGAAAGTCACCCAAATCTTTCAGATACTAAAATTATATGAAGGAATGAACGTTGTATGTTATTTTCGACAAAATCCATCTTTTATTTTTATAGCACCTCAAGTAATTAAAATTTCGTTGACTCTGTATGCTCTTTGAGATTGATTAGATTCTTATTTTTCATTTGACTAGATAGATTTTCGTATGAAGTAGTACGTGATGTAGGGGGTTGAAATAAAATACCTTAACTTAATAAATATCAAAATAAGTAATTATTGTGGAAAGTTCGCATTTTTAACTTCTTTTCTTAGAATAAAAAGCGATATAAAGTGGATAAAATAAAAAATGTGAAAAAGCCTAGAAGAAACATGATTATGTTTTTAGTTCTATTACTCACACTCATCACCCTTTCAATTCCTATAATACCTGAAAATGCAATAAAGGTGAATGATATTTAATAGTGGTAGTCCTATGATTTTTAAGCTGGGATACTAGCCATTGAGTATTACATTATCTCGCTTGATCATCATAATAGGCTTCATCAGCAGCCTTTTGATTTGTGCCCTTGATATAAGCTACAATCATATCAGGCCGTTTCAGTAACATCCAGTCCCCATAATGATCAAATCGTCTGCAGGAAGTAATCATTCCGTTTTTAATCGTTCCGTATTTTTTTCCGTTTTTCTTGCCCCATTCTTTTAACCGTTTTGCAAAATCAGCATCTTCTGCCATTAGCATATTTTCATTAAAACCGTTAATTGCCTGATAGTCTTTTTTATAGCACCAAAAAACCCCTACAGAAATAAAACCATACTTGAATAGTAAGGGAACAATTAGTAGCATGGTAGAAACTACTATACCTAAGGACATTCTTTCAAAATTTCCGCTCACACCACCACCAATGTATTGATTGGATACTAAGTGCTTTTCAACCTCAGATAACAGGTCTTCTGTCATTCGACTATCTGCATCAATTGTAATCAGGATTTCGCCTTTTGCTAACACAGCTCCAGCATTTCTGATTTTGGATAAATTTTTATCTTCATTTTTCAATGTCACGCAGTTGTAGGATTGTGCAATTTCTTCCGTTCTATCCGTACAACGATTTAACATAACGATCACTTCAACTTGATTTTTAAATGGTTGTGCAGCCTTTGCAATTGACTCTAGACACTCTCCAATATAATTTTCTTCATTGTGAGCAGGTATTATAACGGAAAACTTTACATCTTTATCAGGTATATCTTTTATAAATGGTGTGCATTCCGACATATAAAATACCCCTTTCTTGTCATTTTTGGTCCTCTTTATGTTAATTTATGTATATCATTTATATATATTTCGCTTCAAGTCTTTATTATTGGTTTTTTATGTATATTCTGTGGCTTAATGGATTGTTTTTTATACATAACAAAAGTGCTGCAATCATTTTTTGCAGCACTCTTTTATCAAGTACAAAACTTGGCTTAGTTTCCAAATGCAAAAATAAGCTCGGTCTCACAAGCTATTTCTCCGTCAACAGTTGCAATTCCTCGTCCTTTACCAATAACACCCTTTAAGCGTGTAATTTCTACTTCAAGGCGTAGCTGATCACCAGGCTTCACTTGTTTTTTAAAACGACAGTTATCGATACCTGCTAGTAATCCCAGTCTTCCCTGATTACCTTCTTTTGTAAGCATAATAATGGCACTGACTTGGGCTAACGCTTCCACAATAAGCACACCAGGCATTACTGGATAATTAGGAAAATGTCCATTAAAGAATTCTTCATTTATCGTTACATTTTTAATCGCTACCGCTCTTTTACCTTCTTCTAACTCCAGTACTCTATCCACTAAAAGAAAAGGATAACGATGTCTAATGACTTCTTGTATTTGTTGAATATCTAACATTTTAATACCTCCAACGTATTTGTCATCTAATTCTATCACTAATTATTAGTAGTTGGTACTATTTTAATTTCTTTCAACGGGTGGCACGGATTCGGCTTATTCTTTTCCACAATCGTAACACCTTCTATCTGTATCATGTTCACCATAAATTCTAAGCTCTTTTTCTACACCACATTTTATACATGGCTCAAAATAAATTTGTGGTAACACGCCTGCTTCTGCGAGTGGAACCCATTTTGATTCATACAAAGTTTTCGTCATTCAATAATCTATTAAAATCAATTGACTTTGGTCATCTTCGCCATAATTACTGCTATCTAAAAAGTCAAATCCATCATGGGCTCGCTCAATTTCTTCAATTGCTTCCTTTAAATTTACGGATATACGCAAATCCGTTTTATAATCTATGTCGAATGTTTCACCATTAACTAAAGGTAATGTTTGAACATAAGGTTGTATGGAGATTTTTTCATCTAAGTACAAAATAGGTGCTATGTAATTGGCTAATCCTACCTTTTTTAATGCTTGATGAATTTTTTGCTCATTTTGACTTTGTATATAACCAATCTCGTGTAAATGCTTCTTAATGACCCAATGTTTAAAACGAAAAACCTTTCTAGTAGAGCCTATCCCAACAAAATTTTCTGGAATCATTAGTTGATCTACGTTTCTAACGATTTCAATCACATTCTTCATTGTTACACCTCCTATGAACATGTTTCTAATAAGCAACAAAAGATTGTACAACTACAAATAATATAAAAATAGCAACACCGAAATAGAGTATGCTTACATACGTTCTTTTTGCTTTTTTCCATTCTCGAAGCCCAATAATGATAAAGGTCAGCGCTAACAACACCTGTGACAAAGGCAATAAAGTAAAATCTTTAGATTTAATGCAATAAATACTAATCATTATAATAAAAACAGTTAATATAATTTGAATGCCAAAAGATAAATTCCATCTCATTGTTTTCAATTTATCACCTCCACCCATTCTCTATAATTCAATAATACATAACATTATATGAATATTACTATTTTTACCTTTTTCTTCATTTGTTACATTCATAACTTTTCAGCATTTCATTATCGACAGGTATACAGAAGATAGAATATAATATTTTTTGCATTCATCTTAAATGAATGTTTAGTTTATTAGAATAGGATGGTCAAGCATGTTATCTTTTATCGCAATAGTTCTTCTCTTATTTTTAATTCCTGGCCCTGCTGTTATCATCACGGTCACGCAAACGCTGAAAAGTGGTAAAAAGAACGGTATTTTCACTGCACTAGGCATTGGGCTAGGTGACTTAGTTCATACATTAGCTGCTGTATTAGGTTTATCAGCTATTTTAATGAATTCTGCCACTGCGTTTGAAATAGTGAAATATATAGGTGTCGCTTACCTTGTTTATTTAGGTATTCAAATGCTACTAACAAAACCACAAAAACTTGAAAAACCAACTGTTGAACAAAGCCCTGCAAGTACTTCGTTCCGACAAGGTTTTTTAGCGGAAATATTAAATCCAAAGACGGCGTTATTTTTCTTAGCATTTTTACCTCAATTTGTTCAGCCTAATGGACAATCCGTCACTGTACAATTATTGATTTTAGGCATTACCTTTGTTGTCTTGAGCGCTTTGTATACTATTTTATTAGCCATCATTACAAGCTTTATTGGTGAAAAAATCTTTACGAGAACAAATAATAGTTCTCGTTGGCTTGAAAAGGCTGTCGGTTTCGTTTATATAGGATTAGGCGTCAAATTAGCTCTTCAAACTCAAAATCGGTAAATATAGATTTATAAGGGAGAACACGATTTGAAACATGTTCCCCCTTTTTTTAATCCTATAAAGTGCTTAAATTTGGTCTTTTGCTACTTTGACTAGCCTCCACTCATGGTAACGTTGATCTATAACCTCTTTAATCTTAAAATAGTTCTCCCACGTATCCTCTACAAAATACAATGATTCTTTTCCCGGGAACGTTGCTTCATAATCATGTAAAAACATCCCCTTTTCGAAATCAAAATAATCATTCGCAAATTCCATTCCTTCATCGCTTAACATATCTTCAGACAGAACACCATCCCACATTTCATATATTTGTGTTCCTGTCAGTGCTCTTTGCTTAAACTTTTCAATTTCATTAATACTATCTTCCTCAAATTCTTCACTGAATAAGTAATGATCGACAATCCACCCTAAGAACATCCCAGTATGTACGAAAGCATATTTAATTGCCAAGCCATTTGGAAAATCTCCTTCATAATGATATTTTGCCTTATCGTAAACAATGACATCTGCCATAGTAACCCCTCCCTTTTTTCGATAATTATGTTTCAAGAACAAGGCCCATTTCTACTCTAACTTCCCTTTTTTCAATATCATTATTTGAGTAACTTAATAGGTCACATCCAATAAGCTGAAATCCATTCTTTCTATAAAATTGTATGGCGGGATAATTAGAAGTTTGCGTTTCTAAAACGATCGCCCTCACCCCTTTTTCTGCTGCTCGCTTTTTGACCAAAGCCATGAACTTGCTACCAATTCCTTTATGTTGATGAGATTGATAAATATGAATATCATTAATTCTTAACACATTATTCCATTCCTCATGACTGAAGCTAACTATTCCCGCCTCTTTCCCATCAAACTCAGCAATATAGCATTCAATATCCTCAATATAATCTTCAAAAATTTCTCCCTCTAAATATTTTTGAAATGGTATGTTAAAAGGTTTTAATGTAAAATCAATTGCCCAGCCATTTTCGCTCTCTTTATAGGAAACATCATAATAGTTATCGGAGCTGTATTGATAGATAATTTTTTTACCGTTAGGAAAATCTTCTTTATAAATCCTTTTTATTTGTAACAACTTTAATCATCCTTTTCATTTACATTCTTTAGACAATCGTATTGTACATGGGTATAACTGTAAACAAACATTTTGCCAGACTTTCTAACACAAAACACCTATCGTTAGATTTTTTGTTTAACAATTGGGGTACCTATTCTAAAGTCAATTTGTATGATCTTATGATTATGAATGTGATGTGAGTGGAAATAAAGGTCGGTCTGTCCCGAATTTTATCATCGGTCGAATAAACAACACATCGTCCTTGGCATCTATTACTTCTGATTCTGTATCTTGACAATCAGGGATAAAGTGAAAATTAATTCTTTTTATTTCTGATGAAGTAATATACCTTAAAACCTCTTTTACATCAATTTTACTGCGGCTAATAACATCAAAAAGATGTAATTCCTCGTCCTCTTTTTCGAATAATACAATAACCTCTTCCTCTTCGATAAAATAAATTGAATTAGGATACGCAATAAGAAAATAGAACATAAGTAAACTCTCATTGTCTTTCACACTTAACACCGATGACACTAGAATTCTTTCCTTCGCATACAAGTGCAATAAAGATAAATCATTGATATTTTTACTATCTAATTTTCGGATTGTTGTAGTTGATTTTTTCTTTAAATTATCAGTAATTAAAAAATATCTACTTTCTTGTACTCGCGAGAATCCAAATTTCGGATAAAAATCAAGTACTGTTTCATTTGCAAATAAATAGATGAATTCACATTGGTCCTCATATTTATCAATGATATAATCTATTAATTTTCTTGCTAAGCCTTTATGACGATAATCTGGATGTGTCATTACTGTTCCAACTTGTATAGCATTATATTCCTTATCATTTACAACTACAGTCATTTTAGTTATTGATGTATTGGCAATAACTTTTTCTCCATCAATATATGAGTAACAGATGTATTGATCGTTCCAGCATCCTTTTTCATACCATTGGCTAAAATCTAATCCAAAAACTAACCTTGTTAAGTCATTGAAACTTTCTCTATATTTTTGATTGTCCTTGTAATCATTTATTAATTGATAATTCGTCATAATTACTCCTCATTTTCATATGTGTTTTTTTATGTAAAAACTTATAGACCATTGAAAAAAAAAGGTCTATAAGCTTGCTGTTGCTTATTCAATTTACTGTTTTGGTGTATTGGCGGTAAGTGGATTACTATTTGCTACTAATTGTACTGGTGTCGTTCCTTGCTGAATAGACTGTGTCATTTGTTGTGCATTGTTTGTTAGCCCAAAGCGTTTCAGTACACCAAAAATAGCAGCAGCGCCTATAATTCCCAATGTTAATAACCTCACTGATGAAATCCACCTTTCTCATGCTGAATATTTTAAAACAGCTTTAGTATTGGACATTGGATGCGGTTTATACTGCATTATTTATAACTGTTTAATGAATAAATCTTCTTTAATTTACAGGTTCCACTTTGAATTCTCAGAATTTAGTTACACTCCCGCGTATTGTTTAATGACCATTCATCATTTTTTGCTGCAAATCCAAATTTTATCATTGCCAATTCCGTTATATTCTAAGTGTAATGTGTGCAAGCTAAAACGTAACTAACAATAACGGAGGTTATAGCATTGAAGAAATTTTTGTATATAGGAGCAATGGCTACATTACTCCTAACCGCATGTTCTTCTAAAGATGAAGCCCCAGCTAGCGAACAAGCAGAAGCAAAGGAAAAAACCGTCAATGCTGAAACAAAAGAAAATCTTGAGAAAAATTTTTCATCTGAAATGGCCGCTCCAACTAAATAATGATGGATTGGATGTTTAACTCTCCTCTTTTCCACAACTATACATATTATAGGTTGTAGAAAGGAGGAATATTTATGGGATACTATGGAAATATGGGTAATTACAATTGTTGTTCTGGTGGCTCTGGCGGAGGTTACGGATCTACATTCGTGCTAATCGTTGTTCTATTCATCCTTCTAATCATTGTCGGCGCTACTTTCATGTACTAATTTAACATTCTTTTTTTAATGTTAAAAAGGCTTTAGCTTTTATTCGAAATATTCATGAATGGATAAAGCTAAAGCCTTCAACATGATCTTCTATGTAAAATATGCTGTAATAGGAAAGGAAACTAATTTATCCTTCCTCATTTCGGGGTCACTGTTATCAGAGTGACCTTTTTTTATTTAAATCTATATCTATTCATGAATATAAATTTCGAAAAAATAAATAGATTAGATGATTACCTTTCCTCCTTTCTACAACTATACATACTATAGATTAAAGAAAGGAGGGAAAAGATAATGGACTATTCAGGTAGCAACCGCTCTAGTTCAAGATTTGCCCTAATTGTAGTGCTATTCATTCTATTGATTATTGTCGGCGCAAGCTTCATGCATTATTAATAATCGCCAACGCCAATATCTCTGTTGCTCATATTTTCACTAAGGATATACTAATTTACCCCTTCACCTTCAAAGTATAACTCAGGGTCACTTTCCTCCGGTGACCCTAATTTACGTTAAATAAGCGATTTGAAAGATGGAGAAGTTTCACTGCAAAACCTACTACACTTTCATCTTCCTTCGCTATTAGAAGATCATGTTCTACGTTTTCAATTAGCTCTTTATAATCAGATTCAGGCCTGCCCCCTCAGTTACAATACAAACCTCGATTATCATCAAATTCATCTCCTTCATTACAACTACTGGCTAAACGAACTATCAAGTATATACAATACAAAAAGACCAGAGCTCACATTAGATAATATGAGTGCATGGCCCCTTGAGCTTGTTTGGCAAGAGTACTACTTCATTCTGAACAAAGCGTAAACACCACTTGAATTTGGTTAACGATATTAGAAGAAAAAATGATTAGTCACTCACTTTAAAAATAAGTTCTAGTCATTTTTATTAACTCATAAGAAGTTGTTCTAGTTCCCTATTTCAAACAAAAAACGTTCGATGAAACTGTTGATGTAACACTGTATTTCCTACTTGAGGCACCCCTGAATCATTAATCCCCCATGTATTAAAGATAATGGGATCATTTGGAAAGACGGGATCAGTTGGAAGGACAGGATCCGTTGGGGTTATAACAAGCACCTCATAAATCGGATCATTTGGTTGCCAAATATTTTGCGGAATTGCGTGAATGACGAGAAGTTTTTTAGCTGGAATAGTAAACGTAAGAGGCGTTGGTGTGCCATTAAAAAGCGAAGACTGAGATTCTCCACATAAGAACGCTTCTTTTGGCATCTCCTCTTGGGCACAGTTTTGCCAATCTACTACCGATACTGTCACTGTCCGGTCTACGTCTGATTTATTTAATAGAGAGACAACTATTTTCTCTGTCTCGTGATTTCTCCATATTGCTCCTGAAGTAAAATTGCTAGGAACTGAAGATTGAACTGAACTACCTCGACAATCCGGGCAAGAAGATACCTTATTTAACCGAAATATTTTTTTGTGGCAATCACAATTGCTGCAAGAATCCATCATCGCTTTACCCTCTTTTCAATCTATTGATAATAATAGGTTATGGAAAATGATTCACAAGGTTTAGGTTATTATAAAGTGATGAATTGAAAATCAATAGAATCGCTTTTTTATCCAAAATAATAGGCTGGCTAGTAGCATTCCAAAGGGATAGTACATCAAATCAATCTTTTATGAAGCTCTTCAGAAAAATATAAGTTTTAGTGGTCTGTAAGATGAATCGACAACACAATTATGTACCAAGCATCATTTCTTTGTTCTAGCTGTAGTTTGCAAAATAATTCTTTCTCTAAGGCAATACACTATGCAAAAAAGGCTATCTCCTCATAAACATAATATAAGCTAATTGTTAGCTTACACCGCCTTGAATTGTTACTGAGGGGTCACTTCGATCGGGTGGCCCTTTTTATTTCTTATCGAACGTTAGTATAATTGTTTTCCAAATTTCTAATTCAAAGGGATTTTTAGTTGGATAAATATCTCCCCCACTTTTTATAACGGTACATATTATAGACATAGAAAGGAGGAATGCTTCATGGGATCCTGCGGAAATATGGGTAATTACAACAACAATTGTTACTATGGGGGTTATAGCTGTGGAGGTGGCAATAACAGTTCAACATTTGTTCTAATTGTTGTTCTATTTATACTTTTAATTATTGTCGGCGCTTCTTTCATGTATTAATCTTCAAATGCCACTGTTGAATGATCAGACTAGAAAAATTAAGAGGGTAAAGCTTTCTAGCCTTACTCCTCTTCATTCAAGGTCACTTTGACTGAGTGACCTTTTTATTGTCCTAATTTCTTTGAAATAATACTTCGTCATAATTGTGGACGTTTAAAATGATTATTTTGAACGAACTGGAACGACAGGCTCTCTATTGAAGATGTTGTCGTTTCAAATTTTTTAGTAGATCCATTATTTATTAGTAGCCGTATGGACGTCGATTGCGTGGTGGATAGTATGGATAATATGGCGGGTAATACGGTGGGTAATACGGCGGATAAAATGGTGGAAAGAATGGATAGAATGGGTAAAACGGATAACGGTCCCTTCTTCTTCGACGCCTTCCATAACTGTCATAATCCCAATCCCCATCGTTTCGGTCATAATATTGCATAATTTTCCCCCTTTCGATTTCGGTTTAAGATATGCGAAGTAAGGTTTGACCGTCTAAGCATTCGCCTATATTTGCCACCAGTGAACTTCGGTTGGTCAAATTGGGACCTCCTTATTTTGTAGCAGACGGTCGAAAAGTCGTGCCCCCTGTTTAGTCTCCCTCCCGGAAATTCTCTACTTCTATCGTCTGTGCCTCAGCAATCCGGTAATAGTAATTAACAATACAATGAAACTTTCACTAATATTGTCAATAAGTTTAGTGACAGGGGGTTGGTGGAATAATCCATCTCACCGACTATAAGACTTGTGCATAAAATTTCACACAAGTCCTTTTGTTATGCTCTCGCATTGACCCTGGAGCAGTTCTGCCATCAAGTATCCATCCCCTACTCGAATCATCTGAGCGCTGATCTGCGGGACTTAACAAAGCACATCAGCTACCGCAACTTCTTCACAAATTACTTTATCAACTTACACACCTCTCTATACCAACATTTGGAAATGTGTTAAACTAGTCCAAACAACTGATCATTCAGATATCCAACGAACGGAGCAGATTAGCAGAATATAAACAAAATAGATTTTGGTTTGTATTGAATGTAAAAATTAAATGTAAAATTTATTACAAATTAGAATAACTTATTTCGAACGTATTAACGTAAAGAAGCAGGTTAACAAAAACATAAATAATCTAAGTAGCTCTAAGGGGGACTTATGTTAATTTCCACAATAATTTTGGGCTGGATAGGAATATTGATATTTTTAATTATTGTTTTCACATTTCAAAAGTTGGTTAAAAATAACGAGTTTGCTTTTTTGCATAACTTAATGGCATTGATGTATGCAATGTGGTTTCCTTTACCATTGGCTTTGTACCAATTATTAAATTCGGAATTTCTACATGTGGGGACAATATTTGGCTTAGTTTATTTAATTATGATAGTGATTACAATGACACTTCAAACAGGTCATATTACATATATAGTAAAACATAATGTTAATAAATCAATTACAGATAAACAAGGAGATTATATGATGGCAACATTATCTAATCCTTTCGAAGGATTGGCAAATGTTTTCAAAAGTATTTGGGCATTATTTTTAGGATTTACTTTCTGGAATAGTAGAGAATTATTAATGGCAAGTATTATGTTTTTATTCAGTTCACTAATTTTTTATTATTTATTTATAGTGCTGGATACAAGCTTAGTAAAACGAATCAAGTTTTTTTCAAAGGCAAAAGCCAATACACTTCTAATTAATCTTGAAACATTATTTTTCTTCATAGTTTTGATGATTTATATTACCTTTAATTCTTGAAGGAAGAAACGAACTTTGTGGAGATTTAAACTTAGACTAATGGGGCTTTAGTTTAATTAAGATTAGGACGAACCAATAATTGTAAATGCGCTATAATATACCAAACAACTAATTATTCGGTTATTCAACAATCGAGCCAAATTGCAGAACTTTCCAAACAACTATATCAAGAGAAAGATGAGGGGAAACAATGGACATATACTTTATTCTTAATATGCTCAGAAGTATTACTGCTACCTTTTTTCAAAATGGCATATGGGTAATAGGATTCTTTTTCTTATTAAATAAAACATACGAAAATGAAAAGCTAAAGCAAGTTTCTAAATATATTGTCGGTATCTTTTTAATATTATTATTTATTGACTCCGTAATGGTAAGTATATAGTCGTGCTACAAACAGGTGCTTCTCTCCAAAAAGAACAGGACTTACGTGTATGATTCAACCTCATTACATGCAAGTCCTTTTGTTATGCTTCCTCAACCTCTCCTGTAGCTTCTCACATGGCTTTGTAGCTTCCATCAAGCAATCTGTGTCAATGAATTTAGTTATGAAAGGTTCGAGGAGGATCAAGAAAGGATTTATTAAACATAAAAAAGAAAAGATGACTTTTATAGTCACCTTTTCACTTGTAAGTAGCAATTTAGTTATTGAATATTTGTTCGTAACGGTGGAAGAATGCCACTGTGTGCGCTCTTGCTAGAGAATCATTTGGTTTAAACTCTTCATTTGTTTTAGTAGTTGTTAAACCATTATCACGAAGGAATTTAATAGCTTCTGACTGAGATACAGTCTTACCATAATGCATTGAAGCTAAGATACGAGCGAAGTTACCCCGTGTGATATCCTTCCCTGCAATGGCTTGTTTGGATGCTGTGTTTGCACCTAGGACTGGTAGGGAGTATTTTGTAGCCAGTTGATAGTTTACGTCTCCATACCATGAAGTATTAGCTATCGTTGAAGCTAGTTCTGATGGTTTGAAGTAACGAAATAGGATAGATAACATTTGGTTTTCCGTTAAGTTATTGTACGGTTTAAGTAAGTTTTCGTACTTCCCTGTTGATGGGTTTTTCACGTTTGGGTATCCACTGATGATACCGATGTTGACTGCCCACTTAAAATCCTCAGCCCAGTATTGGTTTGCATTGTAATCAGCAAACTTTGATACATCAACGTTTCCCGTTGTAGGCGGTGTTACCGGAGGCGTTGGTGTTGAAGCTGAGTAGTTTAAATAACTTGATGCTACATACCCCTTTGTCCCGTCACTTCTTTTCACAGGATACCAAACAAAATGGTTTTTCTTCGTTGATACTTCTTCATATACAAAAGGACCCGTAATGGTAACAATTTCTCTTTCACGTAAAGTACCCATAGATGGACTATCCGTAGTAGGTCTTGTCCTTAATGTTACATTAGTTGTTGCACTAACTTTTTGATTTGTTTCAAAAAAATACTTTGATTTATTTAATGGTAAATCAAAATCATAGTTCATCGCTGAAAATTTAATATTTTCCCTGCTGTTAGAGTCATATTGAAAATGTTCGCGTAAAAAAGGTAGCTCCGTTAAGTCTATTAATTCCGATTTCTCAATAATTTGGAGAATTCTTTCTTGATAGGCATTTGTATTTTTTTCATCAGTTGCTTGGACAATTGGACTATTTACTGGCTTAGTACCGTTATAAGCCATGATAGCGAAGTACCAATGTTCCAGTACATCTCTTTCCCCACCGTTGATGCTAGGTAAATCCTTCCGCTCAAACATATTATTTAGAGTCTCTACACCAGCTTGAATATTATAGACAATATCGCTTTTTAGTCTATCTTGATTGTAGCCGGCTTGATTTGTAATTTGCATAACACCAATTCCATTATCAGCTGTCACAATCGCTTCACCATTCTTATCGAAATGACGCCAATTTCCACTTTCACCTTCCGCTATTGCCTTCACAATTTCAGGAGGAACATCATAAATCAGTGCTGTTTCGGTTAACAAACAGTTCATTGTGGAAAAATCAGGATTTCCTTTCGATGCCGAATCATAATCACATGTATTTGCAATATTATTAGCTAATACATTTTTATCTATATTTATAGATAGAGAGAGGGCACCAATGGCAATAACACTAATCAATGGTTTCAATATCTTTTTCATATATGAATATTACACTTCCTTTCATATTTTCTAAAGTTAAAAGATTCAAATATATGTTATCATAAACCCAATATTTAGGATAGTGGTAATAGTCAATGTTTCTTTCATTTAACAGGATTGATTGATAAATGATAGCCCTAACATATATTGTTTAATATGGATTCTGTGAAAGGGTTGTAAATAGTGATTGTTGGATTTTTACCTTTTTGTTAAATATGTAAGCTTCCTAAAGTCCATTGAGACAAGCCCAAGCCAAATCTATCAACTGTTACAGGCTCGTTAAATGGCTCTGTAAGCTTGCTATTGTTGTAATCTAACTCAAACTTAAAATGGTTTCGACCTAATCGTCTCGCTATGAGTAACGGTCAAACGATTAAGTCGCACAAATCCTACTAATATCAAAAATTACATTAATGCTATCACTTACTACTTCATTTACAATTACAAGTAAAGAAGGAGGAAATAGAGAATGAATTTTTTTATAGATAATTCAGTTATAAATAACATGGCGATTCAATTAGCTCTTATTCTAATAATCATGCTTGTAGCAGGTGTTGCTATAGGGGTGGTTTTGAAAATAATTAAAGCCCCACAGTGGGTTTTCAAACCTTTTATTACATTAGCTATCCTAGTTGGAATGTACTTTGCGTTCAATGTCATAACTTAACTTCACAAACCATCTAACGAATGGTCAGCACGGCTTTCATGATATTCTATTAAGGCGATCAAATCTATTATGGCATTGTGAAAGCCTCATGTGCTGAACTGCATACGTGTGGCATGGCTTTATCTGCCGTCATTCAAGTTCTGAACAGCACTCTTAGGCGAATCGAGAAATGAACATATGAATAGTTGGTCACTCGATTACGTTGAGCGCTGTTCAATCTCGTTAGAAGCAAGCAATGCTACAAACCTCTTCAGGAACATGCTTATACAAACAACCTTCAGCAAAAAAAATATCCTAAGAAAAGTGCTACGGAGCTTTTCAACTCTTTATAATCAAAAAAACCTCAACAGGCTCTCATTTATCGAGTCACCCATTGAGGATTAAAAATCTTCTTAATTTTTAGTGTAGTCCCTTTGAAATTTATTCCAAACTTCAAACCCTTGTTATGCTTATTCTTGAATAGCCGCTTCTAAAGCAACAACGATCATATCGTTGAATGTTGTTTGGCGTTCTTCTGCTGATGTAACTTCACCAGTTAGAATGTGGTCACTTACTGTTAGGATAGAAAGTGCTTTACGGCCATGTTTCGCTGCTAATGTGTAAAGTGCCGCAGACTCCATTTCCACTGCAAGTACGCCGTATTGAGCTAATTTTTCGTTTTGGTGCTCATCAGAGTAGAACATATCTGCTGTGAAGATATTACCTACTTGTAGGTTTAAACCAGCTTCTTTACCTGCATTGTATGCTTTTAATAGTAAATCAAAGTCAGAGATCGGTGCGAAATCGATATTGTTGCCCCAAATGATTTGGTTCATACGTGTATCAGAAGTTGCTGCTTGCGCTAAAATTACGTCACGAACTTTTACATCTTTTTGAATTGCACCACAAGTACCTACGCGGATTAATTTTTGAACGTCATATTCTTGCATTAATTCTGTAGCGTAAATCGAAATTGAAGGCACGCCCATACCAGTACCTTGTACAGAAATACGTTTACCTTTATACGTACCTGTATAACCAAACATATTACGAACTTCGTTATAGCAAGTAACATCTTCTAAAAACGTTTCAGCAATGTATTTAGCACGTAATGGATCTCCTGGAAGTAAAATTGTGTCAGCGATTTCGCCTTTTTTTGCATTAATATGAATACTCATACTGCAATCCCTCTTTTCTGTCAGTTATCACTTTAAATAATACTGTGTTTCTCATAATTTCGCAATGCTAGACGTCTAGCAACTTAAAATAAATTCTATTGTTTTAACGTAATTTCATCCCTGGTCTACGTATAATGACCATAATTCATCAAACATACCTGTTGTTAAGTTTTCAGTGGCGAACGACTCAATATAAGTAGATAGCTCATCAAAGTCTGTGCTTTGCTTCGGAAAATTATGCTCATTGAACATTTCCTCCGCAAATCGTACCTTCGGATCTGACCAATCCCCACCTCTGAATGTCAGTACATACAAATAAAAGCTCTTTTTCATACTAATTTTCCCTTCTTTACACATCTACTTTCCGCTAGTTTATCAGAAAATATCTTCTTAGTCATAACAATGAAACATTTATTTCGGAAGGTTTTCTTCATTTCCGCTACGGGTTGCTCACTTTTCCTAGGGTCTCCTTTCGCCACAATCACCCTAACATTTGATAGTCTGCGGAATCTTGTCTCCGAATTTAAAGTTTACAGTGTCCCTGAAACATGTTCATAATAAATGATGCAGATTCATAATCTAACGCAGGAGTTTTTAGATATCGTTCATCATTATTATGTGGATGTTAGGTTATGAACGATCAATATACGAGCATTTTATTTTAATCCTTGGATGGAGATTGTACTATGAAAGTAGTGTCTAAAAACAATCATTAAAGATTTGGAGAGAACTATGATAACGAACTTAAATCATTACTTAAAAGAATTAATGGTGTATATTCCTGAAGGAGAAATCCACTTACGAGATTTTCGAAACGAGCAAAAATGGATTAGTTCAAACTATAAATTTGGAATACCGGGTATAAGAAAAAATTTAAAGGAAGTTATTTGGAATGTTGAGATAAAGCCATTTTATCTTGCCAAATATACTGTAACAGAAGAACTTTATTCGATTATTATGGGGAAGAGTTTTTTAACAACAAAAGATCAAAAACCAATTGTTAATGTTTCATGGATAGATGCAGTGAACTTTTGTAATTCATTGTCTGATGCTCTAGGCTATGATAAGTTTTATGATTGTGATAAGAAAAGTAAATCAGTTGTATGCAATCCTCGTTCTAATGGTTTTCGATTACCGACAGATGCTGAATGGCAATATGCATGTAAAGCAAATTCAACAGGATATCGCTATGGTAATATTGATGACATTGCTTGGTATAAAGATAATTCTAACGAACATGTTCACAAAGTTGGTGAAAAAACACCTAATGAATGGGGCTTGTACGACATGATAGGAAATGTTTGGGAGTGGTGCTGGGACTTATACGATGAAGAGATATTTGGTAATTACCGAATAATTCGAGGAGGCAGTTGGGCTGAAGAAGAACGTGGATGTGGAGCTACTTGTCGACGTAAGAGTATGCCTGATTTCTTTATTGATGATATCGGATTTAGAATTGCTAGTTCAATCATTTAATATTTCTAATCAATTATGACGTTCTATCCATCAGTTTGACAAGTTTATCCATCGTTTCGACGATCTTTTCCGTCACTTCGACGTTTCTTTCCGTCGCTTGATTGTGCTTTCCGTCGTTTCGATGACTCTTTCCGTCGCTTCAGTTGTTCTTTCCGTCGTTTCGAGGGCTCTTTCCGTCTCTTAATTGTTCTTCCGTCGTTTCGACGACTCTTTCCGTCGCTTCAGTTGTTCTTTCCGTCGTTTCGAGGGCTCTTTCCGTCGCTTCAGTTGTTCTTTCCGTCGTTTCGATGACTCTTTCCGTCGCTTCAGTTGTTCTTTCCATCGTTTCGACGACTCTTTCCGTCGCTTGATTGTTCTTCCGTCGTTTCGAGAACTCTTTCCGTCGCTTCAGTTGTTCTTTCCGTCGTTTCGAGGGCTCTTTCCGTCGCTTCAGTTGTTCTTTCCGTCGTTTCGAGGGCTCTTTCCGTCGCTTCAGTTGTTCTTTCCGTCGTTTCGAGGGCTCTTTCCGTCGCTTTTGAAACAATTTTAAAACAATAAAAAAAACTCCTAGCACGATATAATCCTGCTAGGAGTTTATATTATTTAAATAATGAAAGATATTCTGCATAACCTTCTTTTTCTAAATCTTCTTTTGGTACAAAGCGAAGTGCAGCGGAGTTAATACAATAGCGTAAGCCACCACGTTCACTTGGTCCATCAGGGAAAACATGTCCTAAATGAGAATCTGCTGCACTGCTGCGAACCTCTACGCGACGCATTCCATGTGATGTATCGAAATGCTCTGTGACTTCTTCCTGTTCAATTGGCTTTGCAAACGCTGGCCAACCACAACCCGAATCGAACTTATCAAAGGAGCTAAACAATGGCTTGCCTGACACGATATCTACATAAATACCTTCTTCAAAGTGTTTATCATATTCGTTGCGGAATGGTGGCTCTGTGCCATTTTCTTGCGTCACATAATACTGCATGTCTGTTAATTCTTTTAAGCGTTGTTCTTTATTCATTTTTTTGCCCCCAGTGTTGCTCCTGAAACGCTTTGCGACCAGAACCGACAGCATAGCGCTCGTAATGCATTGGATTTTTCTTATAATAATATTGATGATAGTCTTCAGCTGGGTAAAACGTACTAGCTGGTACAATTTTCACTGCAATGGGCTTATCGAACTTACCAGATGCCTGTAAATCTGCCTTAGAACGTTCTGCTAATTCGCGTTGCTCTTCATTGTGATAAAAAATTGCAGTTGTGTAGGACTCCCCTCGATCATAAAATTGTCCACCTGCATCTGTTGGATCAATGATTGTCCAAAATGTCGCAAGTAATTGCTCATACGAATAGTACTCATCATCAAAAGTAATTTGAACCGCTTCAATATGCCCCGTCGTTTCAGAGCAAACTTGCTCATACGTTGGATTGATAACATGTCCACCCGTATAGCCTGAAATCACTGATTCAATGCCAGGTGTTTCATCGAAGGGCTTGACCATACACCAAAAACATCCACCTGCAAATGTTCCGAATTGCTTTGCCATTCATTTCACTCCTTATTCACCAGGAACAATAACTTCCAGTAAAATCTTATCGTTTGGTAAATCTAATTCTTTTGCTTTGATACGTGATCCTGAAGCAATATTTATGCGCGATAAATCAATATAGATTTCTGCCTTATTTGGATTGATTGTAATAAATGAAGGGAATTCCAACGAGTCTCGCATAATCTTCATAGCTGTCTCCGGCGGAATATTTAAAAGCCCAACATTCATTCCTGTCTGTTTTAAAATAATATTACCTTTCTTATCGACAATGGGATCAAAGTTCATTGAAATTGGAATTTCTGTATAGAACACTGTTAATGTACTTCTTAATTCAATATCATCATCAATGGTAAAGTCCAACGGTAATGGTGATCCTTTAGAAGCATCCTTTAAATACTTTTTCGATATAGATTCCAATTCCTTCGTTGTTGTTTGGACAACGAGAACATTCCCTTTCACTTCATTTTCACCATCTGAACTCTCTGCTAAATTTACTCCATCTACTGGTCTAGTTGCTAAATAAACGACGAGGAGGATTGCAAAAAGCACTGTGCCCGCTAAGGCAAAAAATGCGAATTTCCATTTATTCATATTGTCACTCCTCGAAGCCTATTTCCTTGTTAATCTTTTCTTCCATACCACATTTCTCCATTGCTTCTAAAATACGTTCATTCATTTTCTCATATCCTTTTGCATTTGGGTGGAAGAAATCCGTATGATAAACGAGCTCTTTATTCGAAACAAACAGGTCCTCCACGGATATATAGCAAGCATTAACATCTTCTCTCGCTACATCTTCAATGACTTTATTCCACTCCGTAATAATCGAATCAAATTCATTGGCTTCATTTGTCACGATCGAGAATGGGTTATAAAAACCGATTAGTAATAAGGGCGCTGTCGGATTTTTTTCTCGAATGCCAGCAATGATTTTACTATAGCGTTTCTTAAATGCCTGCAATTCTTTATCAAAAGCATCTCGTTTTAAATTCAACAGATCCTTCCTGACGATCTTCATGACATCATTTCCACCCATTGTAACGGAAATGAGTTGTGCTTCTTGCAGCTCTTCATCATAATGCCCTTTTTTCACTAATTTTAATAGCTGATCACTACGTCTTCCTCTTTTTCCTCGATTATCGACCTCAACTTCAGAAATCGAGGGCCAAGCTTCCAATGAATCTGTTAATCTACCTACAAAACCGTCTTCACTATACTCATCACCGACACCGGCTGTTAAAGAATCGCCGAGTGCCAAATATTGTAGTTGCTTTGCGTTTTCCTCATCAATTTGCCGTAAATCCTCGGGAGTTGGCTCAAAAAAATGTTCAAAAATCTGCGTCAATACATTCCTTGAGGTTTTTTCCTCATTTTCCGTTTGTTGCTCATCTTGGCTCATATCTTGCTCCGTCCCTGCTTGCTCCCCTTCCGGTTCAGCTTGCGGATTCGGTTCATCTATTGATATTTCACAACCACTTAGTATTAAGACGGTCAAACATGACAAAACTAGCATTCGCCAAATGTTCATTTGACCACCTTCCATCATTTGCTGTTTCTTCTATTATAGAATAGTTTATGCTGCAATGAAAAGTGACTAACCTAGGTATTCCGTAAAAGTACGCATTTTTTCACAATGTATTTCTTTTTTTAGGCATGCATTTTTCCATTCCACATAAAAAAAGCCACTACAAAACCTATGTAGTAGCTATCGTATATTATTCTGCAAAAAACATGAAACCAATTGCACCTGGGCCAGTATGTGTAGAGATGATTGGTGAAGTAAAGGCAATTTCTACTTCATTTACACCTGTTCCCTCGATCAATTCTTTTAATGGTCCACCCATCGTTGTCATTCCATCGGCGTGAGAAATTCCAACTGACTTAACTGTTTTTCCGGCAGTATCTGCTTGGAATTGTTTAAATAAGTAGTTCACAACCTGTTTATGGCTACGCACTTTGGTTACGGGATTGTATGCGCCACCTTCTAAGTTTGCAATTACTTTGATGTTCAGTAAAGAACCGATAAAGCCTTTACCTTTCCCAATACGTCCGCCTTTAATTAAATTATCAAGTGTGTCGACAACAACATACAAATACGTATTTTCGCGAACCTTGTCCAGACGAGCCATAATTTCCTCGACAGTTGCACCTGCATCACGCATTTTAATAGCTTCTCGTAATTGGAAAGCTAAACCAAAGGCGATAAAACGTGAATCAATAACAGTCACATTTGCATCCGTCATTTGCGCTGCTTGACGAGCCGATTCAACTGTACCACTCATGCCACCAGTCATATGAATTGAAATAATTTGATCTCCGTCTTTTCCTAGTTCATCGTATAATTCTTTGAATTTCCCCGGCGCAGGCTGCGAGCTTTTAGGCAAATTTTCGGAATTCTGCATAAAGCTTAAAAAAGATTGTGGCTCTATATCAACACCATCTGTATATGTTTTTCCATCAATTTGAATCGTTAAAGGCACAATATGTATACCATGCTGCACTACTTCCTCTTTTGTTAAATCACAAGTTGAGTCAGTTACAATATGAATTCGTCCCACTTCGACACATCCTTTTACTTCATTAAAATTTATTATATAGACTAATGAATCATTATGTAAACATGACATTTGTCATTTAGACATCACCCTATTTAGTCTGTTTTGAATCACTACCTTGGTTACTATAACGTTTTGTCGAGTACTTGTCTAACAAAGACCTTCAAACAAATAACCATAACTATGACAATTTTGATAATAAATACATGACAATTGTAAATAGCAGGATGAAAATTATTGGCGTATAATAAATATATGCACGAAAGGAGTGTTCGTTATGCTAGATTCATTTGACTATAAAACGTGGAAGGAAGAATTGTGGAATGCCATTACTCATGGCATTGGATTTATCGCAAGTATTCCAGCGCTAATTGTACTTATTTTAGCCGCTGTACAAACCGGAAGTGCGCTCCAAATTACAACGTTTAGTATTTTTGGTGCCTCAGTCATCATTTTATTTTTAATGTCGACGCTGCTACATAGCATGCCTGAAAAATATAAACACATTTTCGCCATTCTTGACCATTCTTCTATTTATATTTTAATTGCCGGAACGTATACACCGTTTCTTCTAATTGCGATTGGTGGCACGTTAGGTATTACATTATTATGTATTATTTGGTCACTTGCGTTATTAGGCGTTATTTTTAAATGCTTCTTCATTAATCGATTTGAGAAGCTTTCATTAATTTTTTACATCGGTATGGGTTGGTTAATTATTTTTGCCATTAAGCCTGTCTATCTTTACTTAGGTTTTAATGGCTTTGCTTTACTGTTAGCAGGTGGGCTTTTCTATACGATTGGCGCCATCTTTTACGCATGGAGATCCCTGCCCTACAATCATGCAATTTGGCACCTCTTTGTGTTAGCTGGTTGTGGCTCTATGTATGCTTGTGTTTATTTTTACTTGTAGGTATTAACAAAAAATCGCTCTCGTAGATAATACAAAAGGAGCGATTTTTTATATTGGTGTATTTACTATTCACTACTTAATTCCTTGGTTAATGCCTTGATTGCATGCATGACCTCTTGAATATTTTCTTCGTTATTCATTTCATTTCTAGCATGAGGTAAAACAGGTCTCATCGATTCTACGGAACGTCCGAATGCAGACATCCATTCATAGCGCGGCACCATCCAAGTATGAAAATGGTGTGTCGTATCTTCATTATAGAAATAATAAACATGTTCTATATCCAATACCTCCCTTTGAGCCTTTCTAATTTTTGATAAAAGGTTTATGTAGTCCATTTTCTCCTCATCGTTAAGCTCATCCAAACATCTAATATGGCGCTTTGAAGCTAGAATGATTAATCCCTTTATCGGATAAGCAACATCTTGATGGGCATGAAAATAGTCCGTTTCAATTACCACGCCTCCATCTGGTTCAACTTCTTTCAGCGGGTGTCCAAACACCCGTTGAAGGAAGTTGAAGCCTCCGGCGGATGTCACGGAATCGGAAAGGAGTTCTTTGTGCAAGCACAAAACCGATTCCGGACGCAATTATGCCAAGGCATAATTGATTGAGTCCACTCGTTATGGCACAGCTCAAACATTCCACTTCTACCTTTTTTCCATTTGCCAATGTTATTTTTCTCACAATTGTTCCCCATCTTTTGAATGTAATTGTCGGAATGTTAAGCAGTAAAAAAGCTCATCGATTGCCCTCAGGAGCTATCCGGCACTTTGACGTTTCACTCCGTCGATCGGGTAAAACGGATTTACTGGTAAAATTTTTACTTTGTTAGACTTCTTGAATGCGCCCAGTCGGAACGGAAATCAACACCACATTATGCTGATGAGCCTTATTATTATTTATTCCACAAATATTTCCAAACGCCTTCCGTTATACAAAAAAGCACGGTCATTAGCTCACCGTGCTTACCAGTTCCTATTTAATTAGTTCTTACGTTCAAAAATCTGATATTGGAATGTATAGCCTTCTTTTGCTGTCACAGGCTCTTCTGAGGATATTTCCACAAAATCCTGTTCGTAGTTCGGGAAATATGTATCCCCATTAAAGGAATGATTGATTTTTGTAATGTATAGGCGATCGGCGATTTCCATGGATAAGCGGAAAATTTGCTCGCCACCAATAATCATAATTTCTGGAACATCTCCAGCAAGAGCGAGGGCATCCTCTACACTTGTCACCACGTCAATCCCATCCGCATGATAGTTTTCATCACGAGTAATAACAATATTACGACGCCCTGGAAGCGGTCTACCGATGGATTCGAATGTTTTTCGTCCCATGATCATAGGCTTGCCCATCGTTTTGTTCTTAAAATATTGTAAATCCCCAGGCAAATGCCACGGCATACCATTTTCATATCCAATTACATAATTCGTATCATGTGCCACTATTAAAGAAATCATCTATTGTCCCTCCAAATACATTGTTCACTATATTATAAACATATTTTTACTTTACAATCGGATTATTTCTACTTTGTCATTAAATAATTTTCTTTTTTACTTATTAAATCCTAGTAAAATTATATGAATAGTTTATAATGAGACTAACAAATGTAATGAAAAAGGATTGATGATGATGACAACATTAAAAGATGAAGCGATCCGTTATATAAAAGCAAGTGATTCTTCTATGAAGTACTATAATTTAACACCCCAAGAAGCGCGAGCAATAAAAGTAGTGCCAAAATGGACGTCACCACATAGCCCACAGCTTGCGGCAATCGAAACTAGCAAAATATCGGTTCGAGATGGCGCACAAATTAATGTGCGCATTTATAGACCTGTGTTAGACAAAATACTTCCTGTCATTGTTTATTATCATGGAGGCGGCTGGGTATTTGGAAATTTAGACTCTACGGATGCAGGCTGCCAGCTATTAGCAGAAAAAGCCCAAGCCATCGTTGTCTCGGTCGATTATCGCTTAGCACCAGAATACCCATTTCCTACCCCGCTCTTCGATGCCTATGACGCTTTAGAATGGGTTGACGACAACATCCAACATTTTGGCGGAGATGCATCAACGATCACAGTGGCTGGTGATAGTGCCGGTGGAAACTTAGCAACCGTTGTAGCTTACTTAGCCACTACATTAAATGGACCAAAGATCACAGCTCAGGCACTTATTTATCCTGTAGTCAATGTTGATTTTACAACGGATTCCTACAGTGCTTATGGGGAACATTATGGTTTAGACAAACAAGGAATGCAATGGTTTGCGGATCATTACACAGATAAACAAAACTATAAAAACCCACTTGTTTCCCCACTTCATATGGAAGACTTAAGCGTTTTACCGAAAACAATTATTATTGCTGCAGAGGCAGATGTCCTTTATGATGAAGGCCTTTCATACGCGCAAAAGCTAGCAGAGGCAAATGTAGAAGTAGAGCATATTCATATGCCTGGATTAATTCATAGTTACTTCAGCAAAATGGAGTTTTTTGAGGCAGCAACGATTGACACAGTTGAAAAAATCACTCATTTCGTGAAATAAGTTTGTCTATCCACATAAAAGAATGCGATAATAGAGCAAAATGTATTTTAAAGGATGACAACATGACACAAACAATTGCTTTACAAATTAACAATCCCTTTTCTAATCAATTAAAAAAAGGCTATCCTCTTATTTCAAAGGATGCTGTTGATGCACGCCATCTTCCAAAAGAGGAAGGCGCACTATTAAGACTTACGGATGTTCATAACCGCTTTATCGGCACTGGATACTTCGGCTTACAAAACAAAGGTATTGGATGGGTACTAACAACCGATGCTAATGAAAACATAGACACGGCATATTTCATTAAAAAATTTAAAAAGGCCATTCAAAATCGGGAAGCATTTTTCAATGATCCTCAGACAACAGCCTTTCGTATCTTTAATGGCGAGGGTGATGGTATTGGCGGTATGACAATTGACTTTTTCGATTCTTACTATATGGTGAGCTGGTATAGCGCGGGCATTTATTCATTTAAAGAAATGGTATATGAAGCCCTTTCAGAGACAGTAAACTACAAAGCCATTTATGAGAAAAAGCGTTTCGATACTAAAGGTCAATATATGGAACAGGACGATTTCGTCATGGGTACACCTGGCGAATTCCCTATTATCGTAACTGAAAATAGCATGAATTACGCTGTCAATTTAAATGATGGAGCAATGACAGGTATTTTCCTCGATCAACGAGAAGTGAGACTTGCCATTCGCGAACGTTTTGCAGAGGGTAAAAACATGCTAAATACGTTCTCCTATACGGGTGCATTTTCTGTCGCAGCGGCACTTGGAGGCGCAGTAAAAACAACAAGTGTAGATGTAGCAAAGCGTAGTTTAGCCAAAACAATTGAGCAATTTAGCGTCAATAGCATTGATTACGAATCACAGGATATTAAAGTAATGGATGTCTTTAACTATTTTAAATATGCTCAGCGCCATAATTTAAAATTCGATCTTGTTGTTTTAGATCCACCTAGCTTTGCACGTACGAAGGAAAGAACGTTCTCAACTGCGAAGGACTATCCTAAATTACTGATGGATACAATCGCCATTACCGAGAAAAACGGTATCATTGTTGCTTCAACGAACAATGCAAGCTTCGGTATGAAAAAGTTCAAAAGCTTTATTGATCAAGCCTTTAAAGAAACAAAAACACGCTATAAAATTGTTGAAGAATACAGCTTACCAAAGGATTTCCGTGCCTCACGTGAATATCCAGAATTCAATTACTTAAAGGTTGTTTTTATAGAAAAACTCAACTAGATGAACCCAGACAGAATCGCTTTCTTAGCATTCTGTCTTTTTTTGTTTGGGAGAAATTTTTTATGATAACCCCCTCTTGTATCATTGTTTGAATTCCCCTCTTGTCATATAATGTAATTTACAAATTATAGTTCTATCACCATAACGTGGGGTTGATTTCCGTTCCGACTGGGCACTTTCCTGCGGGCGTCCAATCGGAACGGAAATCAACTTATCTCATGGCATACGTTTAACATATGTCATCCTCAATTTTTGGTGATGAGTTCGAAATTATAAATTAATGGAGATGATTGAATGGCATATGTTCCTGAAAAATTAATGATTACAACAGAAAGGCTTGTTCTCAGATTATTTCAAACATCCGATGCAGAAACAGTTGCGACACTTTGCAATAATTATAATATTTATAAAAGCACGTTGTACCTACCTTTTCCGTATAGTTTAGATGATGCATTATCATGGATTGAATTCCATTATGATAATTTTATCGAGGATTTTTCGTATGAGTTCGCAGTCACAGATAAAGAAACTGGGGACTTATTTGGAACAATTGGATTATCGAACAAGAAAGATTTTAACCAAGGAGAATTAGCCTATTGGATTGGCGAGCCATATTGGGGAAAAGGCTATGCTACTGAGGCAGCGCAGGCGATTGTACAATTTGCTTTTGAAGAAAAGAAACTGCACAAAGTGTTTGCTCGCTATTTTTCATCAAACCCCGCTTCAGGAAAAGTAATGGAGAAGATTGGCATGAAACAAGAAGGAATTTTAAAGGATCACGTCATAAAAGATGGTAAATACGAGGATATAGTTTATTATGGGATAATTAATGAATAATGCAGCAGCCCAGATTCTCAAAAATGTGTTTCCGCCCATCTAGTTCCTTCATTCCTCCAAATTAAAGAAAAGATACATGTTGGACTATACATCGAATACCACCTAAATCAATCTCAAATTTTTCTTTAAAAGTAATAGTAGGTAAAGTGATGTTATTATGCATCCCCCTCCCATTAAAAAAAAGGTTATCTAAGAAATATTTTCTTATCTCATTAACTCCAGTGTAGTCTTATCCAAATAAACACCTAGTGCGAAATCTTGAACACGAACAGAAATACGCTTATGATTTCGTTGCATTCGATTCGCAAGCACTATCATTTCACAAAAATCGCTATAATACTTCTCATCCTGGATGGTCCAGTACTAGCGTTGCTGTAACCAGGAGCAATATGTGTCGAAAACGGCATTTTTATAAATTAACATATTTTTCAAAATAATATATAAAACGCCTTGAATCCAACTACCAAATCCTTCCTGCATTTGATAGACTAATAAGTATACTCAATTATTCCAAGGGGGAAAACATGAAGAACTTTACAAAATTTCTATCTATTTCATTCGCCGCAGTGATCATATTATCTGGATGTTCAAGTAATAATGCTACGGTTTCGGAGAAAGAAGCTGCTGATGAGAAGCTGGCATTATCCTATGTTACTGATTACTACAACAATGAAAAAAAAGAGGAGAAATTGAAGTTTGTTGAGGAGAGTGTGCACCCTGATATGCAAGGTGGATATCGCACCAATGCTAAGTCGGGAGTTTCGGAGGACCAAATGCTGAAGGATCCGAAGGTTGCAGAAACTGTTGCATATGAGAACGAAGAATCAAAAGGATCATTAGTACTCATTCAATCGGCAAACGATAAAGAAATGATTGTGCTGATTACCGATAATAAAGTTACCCTAGATTTTACTCCATCACCGAACGCTGGGTCTGAGGATTTGTACCAAGATGTGCGAAGTGAATTTAAAACAGCTAAATAATTAAATGATTAAGCTGGCTTTACCCAGATAAACTGGTACCCATAGACTGGACACTTTAGAAATAAAGGGTGTTCAAGCTGTGGGTATCTTTTTGTAAACTGGGAGTAAGCATAGAGGAGGCTAGCGTGAGTAAGAAATGTTTTAGCTAAGCAGATCGTGAACTTTTTTCTAATAATAAATATGTAAGTAAAACCGGCGAAAAATCAATCACCTTTACCAACGAATTCAAGCGGTTATTCATTGAACTGAATATGATGAGTAAGACGTCTAGAGAGATCTTTGAGAGACATATACTCCAAGTAAGAATCATTGGCATGACGCGCGTAGAACATTTTCTGTCAGGAATCCATACATAATTATTTTCTACTTTGCCCCTGGCTACAGCAACGCTGGTACCGGGCCTGGAACAATAATTAATTTCAAAAAAGCTCCGAAATTAATCATTCAGAGCTTTAGGAGATTTTTTGTATTTATTAATTAACATCTGTGTTACTTCTTCTTCAATTTCCAACTCACGTCAATATGTCTCTGGAATAATACCTGGTCTTCAGGTGCTACTTGTTTAGCTCCTAAGCTGTTAATTGCTTCTGCTTGTGCCAATCTTTCTGCTCGTTCTTCTTTAGTTGTATTTGCAATGCTATAATTACTCATATTCCTCCCCCAACCTCATAGACCACCAAAATTTTCTCTTACAGATATTCCACAAACCAATCCCGAATATATTCTAGTCTATTGATTCTTAACGTTGGTTTTCCGCTCCTTGAAAGTTCGTGATTGGATTCAGGGAAGCGAACAAATTTTGTTTCTTTTTTACGGTGTTTCAAGGCGATAAATAATTGCTCTGCCTGTTCAATCGGACAGCGATAGTCTTTTTCGCTGTGTAAAATTAACAGTGGCGTCTCCACATTGTCCACATATTTAAGCGGTGAATGATGCCATAGCTTCTCTATATTGTCTAGTCCCGCTTGGATTTGCCAGTCATTGAAGTAATAGCCGATATCACTTACACCATAAAAGCTAATCCAGTTAGAAATGCAACGTTGCGTAACAGCGGCTTTAAAGCGATTGGTATGTCCGACAATCCAGTTTGTCATAAAGCCCCCGTAACTCCCACCTGTTACACCGAGACGGTCTTGATCAATAAAATCATAGTGCTCCAATGCAAAATCAACAGCAGCCATTAGATCATGATAATCATTGCCACCATAATCACCACGGACTGCATCTACAAATTTCTGACCGTATCCATGGCTTCCGCGAGGATTCGTATAAAGAACCGCAAAGCCTTGTGCAGCAAGGATTTGGAATTCATTAAAATAGGTGTTGGCATACATAGCATGCGGACCACCATGGATTTCTAAAATAAGTGGATATTTCTTCCCTTCTTCATAGCCGATTGGCTTCATCATCCAGCCGCTTACTTTCCAGCCATCTGCCCCTTCATATTCAATTACTTCTGGCACAGATAATTCTCTCGTCTTCAAAAATTCTTCATTAACTTGTGTAAGCTGTTCCTTTTCACCAGTATTTAAATTTACATAAAATAAATCGCCTGGATTTGTCGTCGTGCTAATTGCGACTACCGCTTTATCATTTTTTTGATCAAGTGAAAAACCATATACATACTGATCATCATGTATAGCTGGATATAATTCTCCAGAAAGATTACTAAAATAAATGGCTGTATTTCCGCGATCTGTCACTTGGAAGTAAAAGCTTTCACTATCCTCCAACCATTGGACACGCGGGGCAACAACATTTCGAAGGAAATCACCCACAACAAAATCACCGACAGGCGCGTCAAATACACTCGTTACACATGTCGTAAGGTTATGTTCCAAATCATAAACCCATAGCTTCGCATGTGTCGCATTTTCAAATTCTCTTTCACTTCCAACATAAGTTATGTAGCGACTGTTCGGAGACCATGAAGTTTGGTAGAACACCCCTGTTCCTTCCGTTAGCTTGCGCGCATGTTTCGTTTCAACATCCAATAAGTACAGATCACTCATGAATGAAAAATCTAGATCCTCTGTTACGTCTGCACTGTAAGAAAGATATTTTCCGTTTGGAGACCATGTACCAAGCTGGAAATGATGTTTTCCTTCCGTCATTAGCTCTAATTCCCCAGATTCAAGATTGACGGTTGCAATTTGAGTAAATTGCTCCATATCCATAAATCCAGCTGCATCTGACTTATGTTTCATCTTTTCGATTTCAAGTGGTTTTAGTTCTTTGTCTTCTTTCTTATCATGTTCAGCTTTATCATCAATGCTTTCATTTTTACCAAGCTTTACAGAGAAAGCAATTTTCTTGCCACACGGCGACCAAACAGGTGATGTCGCACCGTTTTTACAATGAGTCACTTGCTTCGCCTCTCCGCCTGTTTTAGAAAGCACAAAAATTTGTGACTTGCCATTTCTCGTTGACACAAACGCGATTTTACTGCCATCTGGAGACCAAGTAGGTGAATTTGTTTTATCTTCACCAAATGTCCATTGTTGAGGAATTTTTTCATTCAACTTTATGTAAAATAAATTAGACACATAGTCTTTTTTCTTGTCGTCAATACGAGTCTCTACATAGACTACTTCTGTTCCATCAGGTGATATTTGTGGATCTGCCACTGATTTTAATTGATATAGATCTTCCGGTTTAATCCCTTGTTTGGATGTCATATTTTCCCGCCCCTTTTTGTAAATTGCATTACATAGTACAATATTTCGACGCCCTAAGTATTATTCCTGCTTATAAACAGAAAATTTTTAAAAATAGCCGCGTTATACCTTATTTGAGATGCTTAAAAACATACACTGAAAAAAACGTAGCGTGTTTTATCATCACTTTTTTTACATTTTCCAATATTCAGCAGAATTTGTTCTGCGATAAAATTTATAAAAAGGTTCATTCGGACGAGCATGCTCATTATAGAGTCGAATGATTTCATGAAGAAAACTTTCAATACGGTCAACTGCCACCCTTTTAGCAAAGAGCGTCCCAGCTTGTGCATTTGCCCCCATTGGCACCGCCCCTAAATAAACATCAAAGCTATCTTTTTGATAAACAAGGCCAATATCATCATACACTGCATTGTAGCAGGCAGAGGCACAGCCATTTACGTTTAAACGTAATCTTGTAGGTACAGATATTCCTTCCAATGAATGAAATAGCTGTTCAGTAATCGGTGCTGCCTCCATCTTATCCCCATCGCAGAAATCGCAGGCCTTCATCGCAACAATTGGTCCTTGCTTTGCCACATACAGGCCAGCATCTTGTAGCTCCTTAGTCGTATTTGCTACATTTACTGTCGGAATAGATAATAATATACTGTAAGAAGCGGAGTATTTGATTGCACCTGTTTCCCCTACAACCATTGCAATTGCTTGAAATTGTGCAGGGGTATAATGTTTATTAATAATACCCGGGCTAACTGCAAGACGTGTAAACTCTCCATTATGATTTAGCTTTTCAAATGTTTTGTCTGGTATATTTTCACAAAATGCATTCATTTATAACTCTCCTTATAAAAAAAGAACTAGCAAGTCGCTAGCTCCTTATTTAGTCTAAAAGTTTTCAGGGTAAAAGCCTTTTGCTAAAATTTGAATAGCTTCTGCAGCACGAACCCCTTCAGATGCAGCTGAAAGTGGTAAGATCACAAAGCGTTCATTTTTAACAGCTTCCATTTCTTTTAAGGCAGGATCATTTTTTAAGAAGTTAATTTTTTGTTCCGCCGTTGTTTCTCCGTAATCAACAACAACAACGACTTCTGGATTACGATCTACTGCATCTTCTTTTGATACCGTAGTCCATCCTGATTCCACATCACCAAAAATATTTTTACCACCAGCAATCGTCACAAGCTCATTCATAAAGTTTTGTCCAGCTGTAAGAACATCTTTATCACCACTATCAAACACTAATACACGCAGTTCTTCCCCATTTTGTGGTAATTTCGCACGTACAGCCTCTACATCTTTAGTCATTTGTGCAATTAAAGCATCTCCACGTTCTTCGACACGGAATATTTTTGCGATATTTCGGATATCTGTGAAAATATCTTCTAAAGTTGGTTTCGTCATACTTGAGGCTGTATGTAAATAAGTGTGAATCCCTAATGCCTCAAGCTCTTCCTGTGTACCAACACCTTTCTCTCCAAAGGCGCTTTTCCAACCGCCGTATAAAAAGTCTGCTTCTGCATCAATAACCTGTTCCTTTGAAGGATACTGATTAGCTAACACAGGCACTTTATCGTAGGCAGCTTGTAAGGGCTCATAAATTTTGTCATCTAAATAGGCGGTACCTACCATTGAATCTTCTAAGCCTAATGCCAACATAATTTCTGTTACATGTTGATTTAAGCTAATCGCTTTTTTGGGGGCTTCCTTATATACTTGTGTTGTTCCATTATTTTCAATCGTTATCTCTGACTTTTCAGCTTGTGAAGGTTCTACCTTCTCACCTTGGGCAGCCGATTCTGGTTTGTCCTTTGCATTACATGCTCCTAGAATAGCGATTATTGCTATTGCAAAGACAAGCCACAAGCTTTTCCAATTTTTCATGTCCTCGTCTCCTTTGTGTTAAATATATAGAAAGAAATCGCTTGACTTCCTCGCTACTGAATGATCAATTATACCTCGGCATAATTGCGTCCGGATTCGGCTTTGTGCTTAGGCCAGCAAATGTTTTATGTGCGAAAGCGCAGTGCTAACGTAGCGACAGCAACAGATGTTTTTTGTGCGAAAGCGCAGTGCTAACGTAGCGACAGCAACAGATGTTTTTGTACGAAAGCGCAGTGCTAACGTAGCGACAGCAACAGATGTTTTTTGTGCGAAAGCGCAGTGCTAACGTAGCGGCAGCAAAAGGGTTTTAACTGCGCGAAAGCGTAGCGGCAGCGGCAACACAGCACCGGTGCAGGTCAGTTAGCCGTTATCGCATGGATGCGGTGGTTTTAGGCTAACATCCCCTAAGAACACCTTACCGAATCCACACCCGCTAAACATAAGTTAAAAAGGGCATAAAAAAAACCCCTTGTTTCCAAGAGGTTCGCATAGTGAAAGATGGGTTCTACAACCTATTCACTAGCCCCATCCTCGTGGTTTAAGCAAAGATTACATATTGGCAGGTATCCTGGCTTAGGTTCATCATCTATACGCCTTCCCATAGCATGGCTACAGTGGCATCTTGTATAGACTCCCCATTTACAGTTGCGGGACAGCATCGGATTCGCACCGATTTCCCTTTTAAGCAAATGACAAATCATTTGCACCAATACATCTATTATTTTTTTAAAATGATATTGTTAGACTAGCAGAAGAAATTTATGTTCGCAATCTCTCGAAAAAATCGAAAAATAAGTATTATGAATATAGTAGCACTATTTCGACATAAACACTAACTATTTTACATGAAATATTTTTGTCCCACATAACTAGCAGACAGCCAAGAAGTTTAACGGAAGATGAACAGCCCGGAAATGCCCGATTACTTTGGGGCAACAGGGTGTTCCTCTATCGAGTTGGGGTGGCGAAACCCTCACTGATTAGTAGTCTTTACTTTATTTTATTTCTGTTACAATGATATTGGACGAAAAAAAGAAACGAGGATTTTTTATGCATAAAACAATTGGTGTACTCGCTCACGTTGATGCAGGAAAAACAACATTTTCTGAGCAGTTACTATTCCATACAAACAGTATTCAAGCCCGTGGTCGCGTTGATCATCAAGATACATTTCTAGATAATCATGAACTAGAGCAACAGCGAGGCATTACTATTTTTGCGGAACAAGGTCGCATGACGATTGGAAACGATACATATACGTTAATCGACACACCTGGGCACGTCGATTTTTCGCCAGAAATGGAACGTGCTATTCGTGTTATGGATTATGCCATCATTGTTATTAGTGCGGTCGAAGGAGTGCAAGGTCATACTGAAACCGTGTGGCAACTTTTACGCAAGTATCATGTCCCTACCTTCTTATTTATTAACAAAATAGATCGTGAAGGTGCAGATGTCGAAGCCGTTATGGCACAGCTTCAAAAAGATTGCTCTAAGGATGTACTATTAGTAGATGAACCACTCCGTTCTGATTATGTTTCCAATTACATGATGGAGTGGCTTGCTGAGCGTGATGAGCAGCTTCTCGATGCTTTTCTTAACGAGACGTTGGATAGCGTTAACTGCCTTACTCATATACAAGCGATGATTAAACAGGAAAAGGCCTTTTTATGTTTTACTGGCTCTGCCTTAAAAGATACTGGGATAAAGGAATTCATTTCACAGCTCCCTCTACTTTCTGAGACACATTTTAACGACAATGGAACGTTCCAAGGAGAAGTATTTAAAATTCGTCATGATGGACATCAACGCTTAACTTTTATGAAGGCATTACAAGGAACTCTGCGTGTTCGTGATGAATTTTCGTTTGGAGATCTAACTGAAAAAGTGACTGAAATTCGATTATATAATGGAAATCGCTATGAAACAGTCCAAGAGGTTGAAGCTGGGGAGATTTTCGCAGTCAAAGGGCTAAGTCTCGCAAACACCGGTGATATCATCGGTAGTGCGACTAACCCGCAGCCCTATGAGTTAGTGCCGACCTTGCAAGCAAAAGTCCAATATACAGGCAATCAGCATATAAAAGAAGTGTTAAAAGTTTTTCGCATGCTTGAAGCAGAAGAACCATCATTACGTGTACTATGGCATGAAAAATTCCAGGAAATTCATGTCCATATTATGGGGGTCATCCAGCTCGAGGTACTTGCCGAAGTCCTTTACAAACGTTTCTCACTAGCTGTTTCATTTGGTGAGCCACAAATTTTATATATGGAAACAATCGCAACAACTGTAACAGGCTACGGCCATTTTGAGCCATTAAAGCACTACGCCGAGGTACATTTATTGATGGAGCCAAACACACGTGGTGCGGGCATTACATTTGTCAATGCATGCCATGCGGATGATTTATCGGTTGGCAATCAGCGACTCATAGAAAAACATGTATTCGAACGGGATCATCATGGCTTATTAACAGGTTTTCCTGTAACGGATATTCGTTTCACACTTTTAACGGGACGAGCGCATATTAAGCATACTGAGGGTGGCGATTTCCGCGAGGCAACATTTCGTGCATTACGGCAAGGTCTTGAGCAAGCAGAAAATATATTACTAGAGCCTTACTATCGCTTTAAACTTAAAGCCCCTAGTGATTTTATCGGCCGCATGATGACCGATATTCAGCAAGCTTCAGGTACATTTGACGCACCAATCTTAACTGAAAATGACGTCATTTTAACTGGACGTGCCCCTGTCGCAACATTTATGAACTACAGCACAACCTTTGCCGCCTATACTAATGGGAAAGGCATACTCTCCCTACAATTTGATGGCTATGATGTGTGCCATAATACAGAAGAAGTGATCGCGCAAATCGGCTACGATAAAAATGCCGATCCTGACTATACATCCTCTAGTATATTTTGTGCAAAAGGCAAAGGCTACTCCGTTCCGTGGCATGAAGCTGAGGCAGCGATGCATTGCATTAAATAATTCACATTTTAAAACAGGACATGATTTTTTTATATGCATGTCCTGTTTTTTTGTGATTTATGGGAGATTGGTCTGATTGCGCGGATATTTGCTCTGCTTCCGCGGGTATTCTCTCTGCTCAACGTGAGTAATCGTCTTTACCTGTAATTTATTTACAAATCTTGCTCAGTTTCTTTGCCTGTTTTAATACGCGATCACAGCTTGTAAAAATTGTTTATATTCACGCTCGACAATTAGTTTAATAAAGACTGATATAATAAATAGATTGCCATGTATAAAAATCTAAAGGAGGGATGCATTTGGAAAACTTTGCAGATCTTTTACCAAGACATATATTTGATAATGATAGAGTAGAAGTGATTAAAAAAATGGATAGAGATAAAATATTGCCTTTACTGCCTTACCTCCTCGAATGGATTCAAGATATGAATTGGCCAGTGGCACCAAGCGTATTAGGATTACTTTTAACTTTTCCAGAAGAAATTGTCCCACATGTGCAAGATGTTTTATCTTCAGATGATGATAATTGGAAGTGGTTTATTTTACACTTTTTAGTTATAAAATTGCCAGTAGAATCAAGGGTTCAGTTTAGCGAGTATTTAACAAGAGTGGCTGAAACACCTACACATAATGAACTCGCAGAAGAAATTGATGAAATCGCAAAAGAGATTTTGGAAACAATCTAAAAAAATACCCCTTATTCGACGAAACCAGCTATAGATTAATTAAGATTAGGACTCGTATTTATGATTAATCTTCATAAATGCAAGTCCTTTTGTTATGCACTAACACTTTCACATAAAACGCTTCGATAGTTCCACATATAGCTCTGTAGCAACCATAAGACGACTGTACAAACGATTTTTCCACTTCATTCTCAACACGTAACAGGTGCTATAGTCACTTTCTGTAGGATGCATATTTTCCATTTAACTACCAAATAATGCTTTGCTATGTTATGATTACTTTGTGGATATAATTTACAATTAGTTAAGTAAAGGGAATAACGAGGAGTAATTATGAACCTTAAAGATGTATTGATTTATATGTTTTTTGGCATAGGAACTTTATTACTTATTTATTTTGGCTGTATAGGTTTAATCAACTCTGCCATGAGTGATACCTTTCCAAGTAGTCGTTTTATCATTATTTTAATTTTGATGATTGTTGTGACGTGGAGTATTGGTTTAGGCTTACGCAAACATAGAATGTTAATTGCTGCGAGAAGTAAGTAAACGTATGCAGTTTTCAAAAATTTTATTCCCTATTTCAATTAAAACGTGAAATAATGATACTTCTAAGAAGGGTTTGTCTAAAAATTATGAAAACAAGAGACTATTTTTTAATCCCTGCTTTTCTGGTTGCTGTGTTAGGTATTATTATAAGTTTACTAATGGGCGTTCAATATATAGCGAGTCTTATTCTAGATTTTAGATTCACAAGTATATATAGCTCAATTATTTTATCAATTGGAATCATCATTGGTTTTATTCTTTTAATACCAATAAGCATTATATTAGAATCATTTGCGCTGCATATAGGTATGAAAAATAAGGGAATCTATTTTTTGATTCAAATTATTCAATTTACCCTGTTTCTCTTTTTTATGGATTTATTGGTATCTAATTTTTCAATTGTGCAATTTAGTGATATTGCTAATAAATTCAGCTACCTCACTATTACCTATGGATTCGTTTATATACTTGCAAAAATAGGTGATTTGATAAAAAAATCTGATGAAGAGATTCAACAAGTGCAGTAAAAGACGCAATTTTGTAACATCCAATTCACGAAATAGGATTGAATTTTACAACATCGCCATCAAGGAAGGACTTGTGTGTATGATTTAACTTATATACACACGTCCTTTTGTTTTGCCCCCACGATCGTTTTTTGCATAAAAAAACCACCTCTCATTAAATGTTAGAAATGATGAGAAGTGGTAGTTGCTCTGCATAATAATTGTAAGTAGTATAATTTTTATAAAAGAAGTGTTGCTACGGAAATTTCAAGCTCGTTCTTCTAGTTTTATATCCTAGCTAGTAAATCATATTACAATTTCGGTGCTTTTCTAAATTTAGTTGCTTGTTCAAATGCAAAAGCGAGTTTTATAAGAACATCCTCACTAAATGCAGTTCCTGCGAAAGTTATGCCAAACGGTCGCCCATTTTTCATATACCCGGCTGGAATTGCAATAGAGGGATACCCTGCTTTCGCACTAACTGTCGAACCTATATATGACGGAAAGATAATCGCATCTAAATCATATTTTTTCAATGTAAAATCAATTCCTTGATCTTGCGCAAAATACAGATCCTCTAATTTTGCATGTAAATATTCAGAATTTCTTAATGTATTTGATAGTCCCTCTCTCATTTCCAATTTATCCTGCCCATATTTCAAACACTTTTCTTTTGAACGTTCATTAAATTGAATGAGCTCAGCGATAGAATGTACAGGCATATGCGAAGGTAGATTGATAAGGAAATTATTTAAACTATGTTTTAATTCATATCGTCCTACATCCCATTTCCAGTCTCTATGAAAAGAAGGGATATTGATATCTTCAATAATAACGGCTCCTTGCTCTCTTAAAACCTGAATGGCATTATTAAAAAGTGTTTCATCATACTCCGCTGACTCATAGTACTCTTTTAAGGCATTATTATACACGCCAATTCTAGCACCCTTCAAACCTGTAGCATCTAAAAAATTTGTGTAATCTTGATATATCCTTCTTTCACTTTTATGTGTAGCGACGTCATCTTGATCTACTCCTGTTAATACGCCCAATAAAATAGCTGCATCTGTCACTGTTCTTGCAAATGGCCCAGCGGTATCTTGAGAGTATGTAAATGGGATAATGCCTCGGCGGCTAATGAGTCCAACAGTCGGTTTTATGCCGACTACTGAATTTTGAATAGCAGGACTTAGAATCGAGGCGTCTGTCTCCGTTCCAATTGATAAAACTGAAAAATTCGATGCTACTGCAACCGCCGATCCAGAACTAGATCCACCCACATAAAGATTTGGATCACCATAAGGATTTAGTGTTTGCCCACCTCGAGAACTATAACCCGCCCACATCGTACTCGACATTGCGTTTGCTAATTCAGTCATATTTGTTTTCCCTAAAATAACTGCCCCTGCTTCACGTAGCTTTCTTACTATAAATGCATCCTGCTCAGCTAGATAATTTTCTAAAGCTATAGTACCTGCACTAGTATGCATAAAATCTTTCGTTTCAATATTGTCCTTTAAAACAACCGGTATCCCGTGTAAAGGTCCTCTAGCACCCCTTGTTACTCTTTCTTCATCTAACGCTTCAGCAATAAATATCGCTTCAGGATTAATTTCAAGCATAGAATTAATTTTTCGCCCATCTTGATCATACTTAGCGATTCTGTGTAAATAATACATTGTTAATTCTTTAGATGTTATTTCCCCCTGTTCCATAGCTACTTGAATATCTTGTACTGACAATTCTTCTCTGAAAAAGCTATTGAAATTTATCCCCATCCTAAGTTCCTCACACTTCTATTTTTTTGACTCTTCACCAAAAGTTGTGGATGACATTTGCTAAGACGTATGCCTTAACGCTTTGATAATGAGCCATTTTTTTAATACTATACCAAAATTAAGAAAATTTAATAAGTAAATCAAAATCGATTTTCAACACCAAAAATAAAAAAGAGCTATTTTGCAGAAAATTAATCTTTCGCAAAATAGCCTTTTTCGATGAATATCGTCTTATACTCTTTTCAATTTCTTATCCGTTAAATTGCTGTGTAAGCTTTTGTAAATTTTCAGCTTGTTCACATAAGTCTTGTGATACTACAGTATTGACAACTTGCATGGAGGCGCTTTGCTCATCCATAGACTGCAGAACGGCTTCTGTATAAGTAGACAATTTGTCCATTTCGTTGGCGATTGTCACCATGAATGTGGTTACCTCATGAGCGCCACTTGAAAGCTCCTCAGCCGTTGTGGAAATATCCTCTAGCTGATTCGTCATTTTACTAACGTGCTGAGAGATCGTTCCAAATGACTTTGTAGCCTCATCAATAACATAGACGCCTTGTTGTACGTTTTTCAAATCTTCTTCGACAGACGACGCTACTTGTTTTGTATCGTTTTCTATGCCAACGACTAGCTCGACAATTTGAATAGCCGAATGCTTAGATTGCTCTGCTAATTTTCGAACTTCCTCCGCTACTACCGCAAAGCCTTTACCATGTTCTCCAGCACGTGCCGCTTCAATCGCTGCATTTAAGGCAAGCAAATTTGTTTGCTCTGTAATGGCTGTGATCATGTCTGTCATGGATTTAATATCCGTCATTTTATTTGATAATTGTTGCATTAATTCACTTGTTTTTTCAGTAGAATTTGAAATAAATTGCATTTGATTTTTTGCTACATGTAAAATTTCTGCACCGTTCCCTGCAATTTCATTTGCTTCTTTGGCATGATTAAAAACTTCTTGTGTTGCCACGGTAATACGTTCAATGCCGTCAGCATTTTCTTGCATAGAAACGGCACTTTCATTTGCAGACTGCGCAGCTTGCTTAAGACCTTCTGTCGTTTTCACTATTTGTGCATCTACCTCTTCAACCGCAACTGTAATTTCATTTGTACTAGCTGATAGCTCCTCTATGCTCGCTGATAAGTCTGTTGAACCACTGGCAATCTTTTGTGTCATCATATGTAATTGTTCTTTCATCTCAAAAAATGCTGTTGCTAGCTCAGAAATTTCATCATTGGTATGCACTTCAATAGAAGCAGTATGGAAGTTTCCTTCAGTTATTGCTTGAGCAGAAGCAGCTAATTGCTTAATTGGTTTAATAATTTTATATTTGACATAGAATATATAGGATGTTGTCATCGCAATTCCTATGATCGTTACTAAGGTAGCTAGCCATTCTAATGATGTTGAATTCGATAGATCTATGATTAAAATTCCAATCATTAGAACATTTAAAGCTGCAAAGCCAATGATACTTCTTTTCCGTAAACTCATACTATATTCCCCCAACTATTTTATTACTTCAATGTAATTATTATAGTTGGATTCTCCTAAAATTAACAGAAAAAAAGCCCAACTTTTGTCAGGCGAAAGACATAGAAAAAGCACTTTGCTCTACACAAAGTGCTTTAATCATCATTATTTTAATTTCATCATACTTGAACCAGCAATACCTGGATGTGTCATTTCATACGGGTCTAAAATTAAATCTAATTGTTCTTTCGTTAATACACCCGATTCAAGGCAAAGCTCTCGAATAGAACGACCAGTTAGAATTGCTTCACGCGCAAGTCGTGCAGCTACTTCATAACCAATATGTGGGTTTACTGCTGTTAGTACACCAACGCTTTTTTCCACATATTCTTTCATACGCTCTTCGTTTGCTTCAATATCCTTCAAGCAATTTTGCGTAAATGCTCGGAAAACATTATTCATAATACTAATCGATTGAATTAAGTTGAAGACAAGTACAGGCTCCATAACGTTTAATTCTAATTGTCCTGCTTCAGATGCTAAAGAAATTGTATGGTCATTACCAATTACTTGGAAGGCAACTTGGTTAAGAACCTCTGGCATAACAGGATTTACTTTCCCTGGCATAATAGAAGAACCAGGTTGACGAGCTGGTAAAATGATTTCGCCTAAACCTGCACGTGGACCAGATGCCATTAAACGAAGGTCATTGGCAATTTTCGACATGTTGATCATACAGATTTTTAATGCGCCTGATACTTCTGTATAAGCATCTGTATTTTGTGTTGCATCCACTAGATGGGAAGCGCCTTTTAACGGCAAACCTGAAATTTCAGCAAGATGAACATCTACTGATTGAATATAATCTGGGAATGCATTTAAGCCTGTACCAACTGCAGTTGCCCCCATATTCACATCATAAAGGTTTGGGCGAGTTTGACGAATACGAACAATATCACGGCTAATAACACGAGAGTATGCTTCAAATTCTTGACCTAATCGAATTGGCACTGCGTCTTGTAAATGCGTACGACCCATTTTAATAACATGTGCAAATTGCTCCGCTTTTTGGTGGAACACCACTTGCATATTTTCCATTGTTAAAAGTAATTCATCTATTAAATTCAAAACAGCGATATGAATAGCTGTTGGGAAAGCATCGTTTGTTGATTGTGACATATTAACATGGCTGTTTGGGCTAATTGCTTGGTAGTCCCCTTTTTCTTTGCCTAAAATCTCTAAGGCACGGTTAGCAATGACTTCATTGGCATTCATATTAATAGATGTGCCAGCGCCGCCTTGGATTGGATCTACGATAAATTCTGAATCCCACTTACCATCAATAACTTCTTGTGCAGCTTCGACAATTGCATCTCCGATTTCTTTTGAAAGTAGGTGTACTTCCATATTCCCTAATGCAGCTGCTTTTTTTACGATACCCATTGCTTTAATAAGAGATGAGTGAATCGTGTAACCTGTAATTGGGAAATTTTCAGTTGCACGAAGCGTTTGAATTCCATAATAAGCATTGCTTGGTAATACACGTTCACCTAAAAAGTCTTTTTCTATACGTTGTGTGGACATAATTGTCGTCTCCTTTGATGTAATACTCACACTTGATAGTAGCTAATTAATGGAGTATTGTAAACAGGCATTTTTCTGTAAAATGAAAAATTCTGTGAAAAAGGCTCATTTTTCGCTAAAAAATGACTGTTCCTCTGTAACATTAACAAGTAATTGCTCATATTGTTGCATATGAACTCAAGGTGAATAGCCATATTTTTTTAACATGACAACATCACCATTATTTTTTGAAAAACTTTTATATTCATATCCTACATGGTATTCATCATTTTTTTCCCATTTAATTTCGTCATACAGTCTTTCAGGTAAAGTTAATTTACGATTATCCAATATAAGGTAATAATCACCGTTTTCCTCCACCAAATTTTCTTCTCCAATTTGATAAACAGCTTCTACATAAGTGTCATTAATCAGATAAAAAAAGAATGCACCTGCGATCAAAAGGAATAATACTAATCCAAAGTAAAAACGAGTATACCTCATTTAGTCTCCCCCTTCATTAACATTATATTCTGCGTATAAGACATTTATAGTTTAAATTGCACAGTTAATGGAAATCCTATTTAACTAAAATTATATATCAATCAAGCATGCTTAATCCACCAAATCCATCCAATTTTGTAATAACAAATGATTGCTGATCTTAGCGAATAAAAAAAGACAGCATCATAAAGATTCTGCCTTTTTTGGGGTACCTATTGATTATTTATTTGAAGTCACTGTAAAACGGCTGTTTACATGCTTTGGATTTTCAATTTCATCTAACACAGCAACGGCATAATCTGTATAACTAACATAGCTTTCACCAGCGGCATTAACTAATAAATGGTCAACACCAGTCGTATAGCTGCCTGTGCGTGGACCTTCAGGATCAAAGAAAGCGGATGGGCTTAAAAATGTCCAAGTAATTGTTGATTGTTGTAAGTCTTGTAGGTTTTCACCTTGGTTTTTAGCTGTTGCAAAGAACATTTCAGGGAAGTCTGGCGTATCCATTACGCGAACTGTTTTTTCTGGGTCAACAAACAAACTACCTGCACCACCGACAACAAATAGTTTTGTCTCAATGCCCGTGAAAATATCAATTAAATGACGGCCAGCTTTTACATGTAATTCCTCTTGACCAAAAGGAGCACCGAATGCATTTACAACAACGTCGAAGCTTTTTACATCTTCTTTCGTTAATTCGAAAACATCTTTTTCAATAACGTCAATTTTTGCTGTTACTTTTGAGGCAGTACGTACAATCGCATTTACCTCATGACCACGTTGTAGTGCCTCCTCTGCAATTTTTTGTCCCGCTTTTCCTGTTGCACCGATTACTGCAATTTTCATATTTAGTTCCTCCCACTTTTGTTTGTAACCATTTCAGTTACAGGTTAGATACAAAAGACCGACTTCGTTATTTAACGAAGTTGATCTAGCACATCCTGTAAAGTTTGTGCTTGAAGCTGTTCTTCCATTGCATGCCAAACAGATGTATAAACACCTTCCAATGTACATTGAATTTTTCGACCAACCGTACAATCTGGATTTGGCTCATCATGAATCGCAAAAAGCTGCTCGGGCCCATTAATAGCTTGGTAAATAGCTAATAACGTTAAATCTTTTGGCTCTACTAATAGGTCATAGCCTGCAATGCCTGTTTGCGATGTAAGCAAACCCGCTTTTTTCAACACTCCGATCATTCGTCGTACGACAACCGGATTTGTATTGACACTCCCTGCGATATAATCAGATGTCAACTGACTTTTATCAGATGTTGTTGCGATGAGAGAAAGTATATGGATCGCTACCGAAAACCGACTGTTCACCATATGTATCACCACCTGTTGTAACTATTATAGTTACAGGTTTGAATAAAAGCAAATGAATTGTTCTATTTGCACCTGTATTTATTTTTCGTTTTGAGAAGTACTATTCGATGATTATATTTTATTTAAGTAAATGACTAATTCTTGTCGTATTTCTCCATCTTCTTCATAAAAATCTAAATTATGAAACTCATACTTAAAATGCCCAACTGGGAACGTCACACTTTCGCCCTGTGCCGCTGCTAATATGCCCGCCACATCATGTGACACCATTTGTAAAAGTTCTGCACCTGAAACCGCTTCTATAAAGATCACGTTCATCATAAAACACCTCCTCAGCTATTATAGCTTAGAAGGCGCTTACATTTATAGTGTTTCTTCATTACGTTTTAGCCGGATCTCCTCAATGACCTGCATCATTTTAAATATTTGCTCCTGTGTTAATGTTGCAGAGGTGTTTGCTAGCTCATGTCGTTGAGTAAATTCCTGCTCTTGTTGAGAAGTCCTCAAAAGTAATTGCCTCCTTAAACGTTGCTCACTTTCTCTTTCATCTATTTGAAACACCCTTGACATCCCCACACCACTCACCTCTACATTTTAATAAACTATTTCCAGTTTAAAACTTATATCGGAAAAAATTTCATAAATTAAAACATGCTTCATATGAAGTGCTAGAAAATTTGGCATTTGCCTCATTCTTTTGGCATTTTATCTTGTGCTTTAAGGGTTCTATCCGTCGTTTGGCCTGTTCTTTCCGTCGCTCTGGCCTTTCTATCCGTCGCTCTCACTTCTTTCCGTCACTTTGATGGTTCTATCCACGATTTTGATGGTTCTATCCACGATTTTGATGGCTCTATCCACGATTTTGGCTCTTCTATCCGTCGTTTGGCCTGTTCTTTCCGTCGCTTTGGCCTTTCTTTCCGTCGCTCTGGCCTTTCTTTCCGTCGCTCTGGCCTTTCTTTCCGTCGTTTGGCCTGTTCTTTCCGTCGCTCTGGCCTTTCTTTCCGTCGCTCTGGCCTTTCTTTCCGTCGCTCTCACTTCTTTCCGTCACTTTGAGGGTTCTATCCGTCGCTCTACTCTTCAATCCTCCGCTCTCATTTCTATCCCTTGCTTTGCCTCAGCATTCAGTCGCTCTGATTCTATCCATCACTTTGCAGGTTCTATCTGTTTTTTTGCCTCTTCAATCCATCGCACTGGCTTTTTTTATCCATCGATCTGAATTCTATCCGTCGCTCAGGCTTTTCTATCGGTCGATTCAATTCTTCTATCCATTGCTTCGATCTTCATAAAAAAACAGCAACCAAAATCGGCTGCTGCTTCAGGTTATACGGCAATTGGTGCTTTAATTGCAGGATGTGGATCATAGCCCTCAATAGAAAGATCTTCGAGTTCTATATCAAAAATTGACGTTTTATCCGGATTGATTTTTAAGGTTGGTAGTTCCTTAGGCTCGCGTGATAGCTGTTCGTTCACTTGCTCCACGTGATTTAAATATATATGAGCATCCCCAATGCTATGAATAAATTCGCCAACTTCTAAGCCACATTCATGGGCAATTAAATGTGTCAGTAATGCATAGGACGCAATATTAAATGGACAGCCCAACAATGTATCAAGACTTCTTTGCATTAGCTGACAGCTTAACTTACCATTCGCCACATAAAATTGAAACATTACATGACACGGAGGTAATGCGGCTTTACTGCCTTTCGCTCCAGCATTGATGACATCCTCAGGATTCCATGCATTGACAATAATGCGTCGTGAATCTGGATTGTGCTTAATTTGGTGGATCACATCTTGTAATTGGTCAATACTTTCTCCTGTTGATGTTGTCCAATTACGCCACTGCTTACCGTAAACATTCCCAAGCTCCCCGTATTGACGTGCAAATTCATCGTCTGTTAAAATTCGCTCACAAAACGATGCTAACTCTTGTTGATAGACGGCATTAAAAGACTCGTCCACTAAGCAACGACGTCCAAAATCCGTCATATCAGGGCCTGAATATTCATCAGACTCAACCCATTTTTTAAAAGCCCATTCATCCCAAATATGATTGTTGTTTTTCAGTAGATAACGAATATTTGTATCCCCTTTAATAAACCAAAGTAGCTCACTTGCTACAAGCTTGAAAGGTACACGTTTAGTCGTTAAAAGAGGAAAACCTTTACTTAAATCAAATCGCATTTGATAGCCAAATACACTATATGTACCTGTTCCGGTACGATCTTCTCTTTTAACTCCATTATCTAATATATGTTGTAGTAAATTTAAGTACGCGATTTCTGGGTGCGTCATGTCAATCAACAGCTCCTTCAAGTATGCTGTTGACCATTATAATCTAATAACTACATTTGGTCGACCAAAAATAAAAACAATCATTCCATGTTTACAAGCCTGAGCCAAAGGAATTGTATTCTAGCTCCTTTGAAATTTCGCTTGCAGTCGTGAAGAAAAACATTGGCAACAAAATAATATTAAATACAATAGGGCCAAAAACAAATAATAGATCCATGCCTGGGTTAAAATAAAGCCCAAACGCAGTCACTAACCCTGACATGACTAGAAAAACAATTTGCACAACAATAATCATTAACGGAATGATTTGATACATATATTTGAGCTTTCGGAACTGATGCATCGTTTCTGGATCTTCAATAATTCTCTTTTTAAAGTGCCTTGATAAAAGTATACAGGCAATAAGCTGTGCAATTATAAAGTTAAAATAAATGATACAATGTAGAATCATTTGACCTTTTATAACTGTTCCATTAAAATGTCCTACCCGCTGTTGTAATAGCTCGTTAATTGCTCCCTCAAATACATATTCCTGATCACTAAAATAACTAAGCGGTTCCACAAAGCCGAGAGTTGTCCAATCCGCTGTGTTGACTTTCCAGTTAGTTAGCTTGCTCGCCAAAATACGTAATTGAATGGCATCATTTTCATCAAACATTCCTAGTAAAATACTATAGGGTATCGCTACCTTCATCTGCCCATCTTGTTGTTCATGAATTAAATCATTAATAAAAAAAGTATACGTAACTTCCGACTGTTGGGCTTCATAATGGGCATCCCCGACCTTCCAATGCCTCGCTAATGAAGTTTCAATGTTATTCTTCATTTCATAATACGGCGTATTATTATGTAAATGTTTTGGAATCTTATAGACAAAATGATTGTCACCCCCGCTAATGCAAATATCTACTTTCACCACATCATTTTCAAAGTTCTTAGCGATCGTTGTCATTGGGTACGACATTATGACGACTAGAAAAAAAAGGATCAGTGACAATCCACGCTTTTTCATGCAACGCTCCCCCTTTTCGTCACATATGCTAGGTTTACACTATCATATCCTTCTCCGAAAAGACTATTTCGTTATTCCGAAAAAGTAATAGTGGTTTTCCGAAACACCATATTTCGGTATTCCAAAATTACCAAAAATTATGGATAATATATAGCATACATAATGAAGAACGGGGCATTTCGATTATGCAAAGAGACGAGAGAATGATGAGCAAATGGACATATAGTGTTTTTATAACATACCTACTTCTTGGTATTTATGTGCTCGTAGTAGCAATACGAGTACCTTTTATTAGTATTTCCGTAGACACAACTAGCGGACAACCAGTGATTGTTGATTTCTATTATCCTGACTGGGCACAGCAACAAAACATTGAAAAAGGTGATATTTTACTAACAATCGATGGCAAGCCAGCACAAGATTTTAGCTCAATTCAACGCTATTCTCTCGCTAGAAGTGCAAATGAGCTAACCATTTCCAAGCCAAATGGCGATATTCACAATATTTTAGTTCAGCATAAAGATATTCCCGAAGAATTATATTTACAAGTTATCTTTCCACTATTTTATTTCATCTTATCTTTTGTCGTTGCCATCTACTTATGGCAAAGTAAGAAAGATCATCAACTAACAAATTTACTAATATTATTTTTATTAACATGTTCACTAGCCTATATAAGTACAGGAGCCTCAGGTAGAGGAGATGTAATCGGAAGGTTAATCATAGGTATTTGTATTGATTTATGTCTTGTGATATTTATTCACTTTTTACAATACTATTTCCGCTATCTTCATATAAAATGGCCCTATATCAATACCAAATGGCTATATGGAATACTGCTACTTATACCTTGCTTTATTCTCATTGAAGTATTTAATACCGAATTTAATATAGCGGGTATCGTAAACCTTGCTATGTTTGCTGTTCTTGTACTTTATGCCATCTATATTTTACTAACGAGTTACATACGAACGAAATTGGCCAAGATCCGTCTTATCGCTATTGCATTTATAACTCCATTTCTGCCCTTTTTACTTTTTTTCGTCATACCTGAAATATTAGGACATCAACCTATTTTAAAATCTGACTTAGCTGCATTATTTTTATTGTTTATTCCTTTTTCTTTTATCTTCATTCAAATGAATGAACGATTATTCGATATTGAATATCAATTATCTCGTTTACGTTATTATTCAACACTAGCCTTTTTTAGTACATTAATATTGTCTTCGAGCTTGATGATCGTGTTTTTAGACCAATTGTCGATTGTTAAAATTACGAGTGTCTTTATCCTTACTTTCCTTATTTTCGTTGCTTGTTTCTATATTAAGGAGCAGCTTGATTATAAGTATCGGAAAGTTATCTTCTCTTCTACTGGAAATTATGTACATAATTTATATGGTGCCGTTAACCGTATGGGTAAAGCAAAAAATCAGCAAGAATTACTTAATCTGTTTAAATATGAAATAATAGAAAAGCTTGGTACTGCATCCTTTACTATTACAACAATAGCGGAAGATGTGCTAATTAGCCTTGGTGAAGTTAGCGCAGAGACTGACAGGACTCATCTGTTATTACATGATACGGGTGAAGAAAAGATTATTTTAAAAATTAGACATGCCCTACACAAAGAAGAACGTCTTTGGTTGGAGTTACTTGCACTCTATGTTTCAATGTTTATAAATAATTTAAAGCTCATTGAAGATTTAGTGTGTGAAATACAGCATATGAAGGATAACCATGATACACAGCTTCCTTGGCTCGATAAATTGTTATGGACGATCACTGAAAAAGAAAAGAGTATTTTAGCACAAGAATTACATGACACTATTTTGCAAGAGCAGCTTCATATAGCGAGAGAATTAGATGTGCTAGCTGGCTCATCGATGATAAAAAAGGAAAAAGTCTTAAATATTCGGGAGCAATTACTAAATGCAACGAAAGATTTACGTGAATATTGCGAGAATCTAAGCCCTCCTTTGCTCGACACATTTGGGTTACAAATGGCCTTAAAAAAACTGATACAAAAAGTGAAAATACGTGCCGACTTTATGTTAACCACGCAAATAGAACGGGTTCAATTCCATGATGCAACCTTACATTTAGTCGTTTATCGCCTAGTGCAAGAACTTTTAAATAATGCGATCAAGCATGCTGAGGCTACCGAGGTATCACTAAAACTACAAGCGACCCATCGCGGTTTTATCCTCCAATACGACGATAATGGCATTGGCTGTAATATTGAAGATTTACTGCAATCTTCAACTTCTATGGGCATTAACGGTATTCGAGAACGTGTCCGTGCTTTCAATGGAAATATCGCCATAACTTCCAGTCAAAATGAAGGAATGCATATATTTATTCAAATACAAGAGGACGTGAAATCAAATGATTGATATTCTAATTGTCGATGACCATCCTGTCGTTTTAGATGGTACAAAAACATTATTACAGGATTTAACAAATGTTCGTATAGACACTGAGCAGGATAGTGCTTCTGTACTGTCGAGAATGGATGCTCAAGACTTCCAATTATTTTTGATTGATATTAATATGAAACCACTCAACGGCATCCAGCTTTCAGAAATGATTAAGAAAAAGCAACCAGAAGCACTTATTTTACTCTATACTGGATACGAACTTTCCGATTATTACGAACTACTTATCGAGAAAAAAGTCGATGGTCTATTATCCAAGCTTGCCACGAAAGAGCAAGTGATTCAAACGATTCAAGCCGCATTAAGAGGTGAAATCTTATTAGCAGCAGATTTTTTAGATTTTGTACATCAGCGCACCAATCGATCAAATGCTCAGCAAGACGTTTTACTAAGCGACAAGGAGCAAGAAATTTTACAGCTTGTCGCACAAGGCTGTACGAATAAAGCAATCGCTTCAGCCATCGGGGTTACTCAACGCACCGTTGAAAACTATTTATCCAAACTCTTTGTCAAACTAAATGTAGAATCTCGTGCAGAGGCAGTAATTGTCGCTAAAGAGAAAGCATGGATCAATTAATACTATAGAAAAACGAGGCTCATCACCAAAAGTCGTGGATGACATTTGTTAAAACGTATGCTTTGTCTATACGTTGATCTTCGTTCCGACTGGGAGACTCCTTGGGAATTAGCGATAGAGGAACAAAGGCTAAGAGCATCACGTCCTGTGATAACCCCTTCGTGACCAACATCCTGCTGCTGTCGCTTCGCTTTCGCACAGACGAAACCCTTTTGCTGTAATGAGCCAAAAACGATGCAATGTAAATTTTTCTTTCTAAAAACGGAATATACTGGATAAATATACGAATTTGTTATATAATAAAAAAAATAATTACATTACTTCATCTTAATCATTAAAATCACGTATTCAAAAGTAATACGAGCTTTTGAATTCGTGATTCTTTGCGAGCGTTGAAGGAATTTGATTGTTGAATTTTTTTAGGAGGGTGTTCACATGACACAAGGTACAGTAAAATGGTTTAACGCAGAAAAAGGTTTTGGCTTTATCGAGGTAGAAGGTGGAAATGATGTATTCGTACATTTCTCTGCAATTCAATCAGAGGGCTTTAAAAGTTTAGAAGAAGGTCAAAAAGTGGAATTCGGCGTAGAAGAAGGAAACCGCGGACCACAAGCAACGAATGTTGTAAAGCTTTAATTCCAGCTTTATAATAAACAAATGCAAATTCAAGAGACATCCCAATTGCGGATGTCTCTTTTTAAGTTCTAACATAAATTAATGCAGCCTCTTATGCATAAGAATGTAAACCTGCAATGACTAAATTCACAAATACCTGATTAAAAACAATAATGCCAAATCCAACAATCGCTAACCAAGCTGTCCTCTCTCCTTCCCAGCCTTTAGAAAGTCGCAAATGAAGGAAAGCAGCATAAAATAAAAACGTAATTAGAGCCCATACTTCCTTAGGGTCCCAGCCCCAATACCTACTCCAGGCAATCTGTGCCCAAATCATGGCAAACAAAAGCCCTCCTAAAGCAAACAACGGAAAACCTATAACAACGGCTCGATATGTAATCTCATCTATTAATGCTGGTTGTACACGGTTTGTTAATGGCTTTAATAAAACAATTAACGGTCTTCTCGCAATGAGTAAAATGACAGCATATAAAATCGTTCCAGCTATAAATGCCCATACGATCGAATTCAATTTCTTCGCGTCTATCTTATTTGTAATCTGTAAAACGCCAACCGGTTCCCCACTAGATGTTACTGCGTCTTTCGTGACAATGAGCGGCTTCATCGTATAAACGGCTGTTTCTTCTTTTTCTTGTACATTTTCAAAATGAACCTCAAGTTTATCTGCTGCTAAGTTAAAATAAGTGCCCACACCAATAAAGCCAATCACGACAACTAAACAATACATGACAAATTCCAAGGCAAATGTACGAATCGAAAATTTAGAAACATCTAATGTTCTTAATAAATAAATAATACCTGTTGCGAACGAAATCGATAGTATGGCACTTGAAAATGCAACGGTCATAACGTGAATCGTTAACCAGTGGCTTTGCAGCGATGGAACAAGTGGTGAAACTTCTTTTGTAAAAACACTTCCATAACCGAGAATAATTAATGACACAGGAATGGTGAACAAGCCAACAACGATTTGCTTATATAAAAAATGAATAATTAAATAACTACCCGTAAGCATGATACCAAAAAACGTCATAAACTCATACATATTACTAACAGGTGCGTGGTCAACAGCAATCCACCTTAGAACAAAATAAACTAGTTGCAAAGTAAAGGCAATATAGGTAAGTATAAGCCCTACTTTACCAAACATTTTTCCTTTTGATTTCACGGCAAGTCCAATCGGTATAATAGCGATTAGCAGTAAAATAAAGGCCACGAACAATGAATTACTACTCAAACTCAATAATTCTTCTTTACTCAATGTAAAATCCTCCAATATATTATTTGGGAGGCTAGATATTTACTGGCGCATCACCATAACGTGTGGTTGATTTCCGTTCCGACTGGGCGCTTTGTTGCTGCCGCTTCGCTTTCGCACAGATAAAACATTGCCGCTGACGCTTCGCTTTCGCGCAGATAAAACATTTGCCGCTGACGCTTCGCTTTCGCACAGATAAAACATTTGCTGACGCTACGTTAGCACTACGCTTTCGCACAGAAAACATCCGCTTCGCTCCAGGGTCTCGGGCCTACACGATGTTGGTCACGAAGGCGTTATCACAGGGCGTGATGTTTTTAGCCTTTGTTCCTCTATCGCTGATCCCCAAGGAGTCGCCCAGTCTCCACTCCAATCAACTATATGCATGCCATAAGTTTTGACAGATGTCATCCACAATTTTTGGCGATGATCCTATTTACTCCCAATGAAAATAACGTCATTCATTAAAAAAAAGTGCCATCATTTCCCTTTAAATACTTTTATTTTTTTGAATTGTTACAATTTTATGACGCGAAAGGAGGATACAAACAATGAACAGTAATACTATGCCAATACATTTTAGCCATTCTTGAAAATCTGTTGTCACAGACATTTGTTGGCCATCACTCAGATAAAAAACATTCATCATGCCATGTAATAGTGCGACTGGAATAATAGATTGAGCAACTTCTCTTATAATAGAAAGTACTAGTGACAATGCAAAAAGTATGAACAAATATACAGGAACTGAAAGAACGGGTGTTGTATAGGATTTGTATAATAAGGCGATGGGCAAATGCCATAATGACCAAATCACACCTATGAACAAAGCTGTAGGCCAAAAACTAAAACGTTGACGCAAATAATAATGATAATTCCCCCGCCATACCACTTCCTCCACTAATGCAGAAAACGCACTAATCGTAAGTCCTATAAGTAGTAAGGCTATGAATTGCGAAGGTTTAGTAATGAGAAAAAAATCTCCATGTGTGACATAAAAATAGGTATGAAGCCCAATGCCCATTATGATCGGCACAATAATGCTTATGAATACCCATTTATTCGAGGGCCATGTCAAAGAAAATGTTTTAAGAATAGGTAGCCCTCCCCCCATTTTTTGAACGAGGAAAACGGCAAGGAGTGGAATTATCATTGTAAATCCTAAAAAGGCTCTTCCATTTTCAAAAGAATTCAAGAAAAAATGAACCACAATGGTGAGGACATATATACATAAAGTGGAAGACAATAGTACATATTTTTTCAGTTAACTCCCTCCCCGATTTCATCATAAGGTTTTTTTCTAAAAAGTCCTTCATAAGAATTCTAGCATAATTGTAAAAGGTAAAAATCCGCATCGATTTCCGTGGGCAAGACACGAGCCGCATCGGTCGCTAACGCTCCCTGTTGGGTCTCTTGCTCTTGCTTTCCCGCAGGAGTCTACGCAGATTTTTACCTTTAAATCAAAAATTACATTATAGAATTTCTTTAACCATTCTATATTTACTTTTAGGCCAGCTCCAATTGTAAAAAATTGACATGCCTCTATCTACATCTTACTAAAATTTGAAATATAAGTCTATTTCTTTTTCAATAGCTATGTGACAATAATTATGCGCAAATGTTACATAACGTTATGTAAAACTAGTGGAGGTTTGACATGAAACAAAACATTTATGATCATCTAGAATTTTTCCGACAATACCGGAAATTACGGCAAACACCTTATAACTATAACCATTTACTGGAGCAACCAGCATTCAAATCATTGCTCCCTGATTTAATCCATTTACAAATGCTTGATATCGGCTGTGGCATGGGAGAATTCGCATACTATTGTATTGAGAATGGCGCAAAGCATGTAACAGCCATTGATGTTTCCAAAAATATGCTGTCAATTGCTCAACGTGAACATGCTCATGCAAACATAGACTACCATTTGCAAGCATTAGAGGATTATCATGCGGCCCCAGAAAGCTTTGATTGTATTACAAGCTCTCTTTCCTTACATTATATAGCTGATTTCAATGGCGTAATTGAAAACATTACAAGAATGCTTCGTCCTAATGGCTTGTTTATTTTCTCAGTTGAGCACCCGATTGTTACAGCTCGTAAAACGATAGAGGGCAACTGGTTTTATGATGAACATGGCAATAGAAGCCATTATGCAGTCGACCATTACCACGATGAGGGCAAGCGTGAGCAAACTTGGTTTGTAGATGACGTTGTCAAATATCACCGCAGTGTTTCTACAATCATCAATACCTTAATCGCGCATGGCTTGACGATTGAAAAAATACTAGAACCGATTCCTAGCGATGAAGCTATGCAACAGCTGCCTTCTCTCAAAAAAGAGATTAGTCGCCCTTCCTTTTTATTCATAAAGGCAAGAAAATAACGAATGGCAAGTCTCGCAGTAAACATTCTACGAGACTTGCCATTTACTTCATTTTCACATAGATCATCTCTGGATCATCATCGTCTAAGTTTTCAATATAGCCACTTTTCACAAATCCTGCTGCTTCAAATACTTTATGCATACTCGTATTTGATTGGTTCGTCGAAGAAAAGATTTTTCGTGTGTCTGCCATTTCTACATAAAAAGCTAATAATGCAGTAGCAACACCCTTTCGTCTCTCAGATGGCTTGACGATGATTAGTGAAATAAAGTTATTGTCAAAAAAGTCATTTGTAAAAATGAGAAAACCAGCAATCCCCTGTTCGGACTGTTGAATAAGACAACGTTTTTCTTGAACGGCTGTGCGAATAGTTTCACTTCTTGAGAAATCTCCAATTACATCTTGATCAATCGCACATATCTCCTCAAATTGCTCCATATATGCTTCGATTACTTGTGACTCACTTATGTAATAACTCATTACTTTAATGTCCGTAAACCCAACAGCCATCTTGCCTTCATCGACAAATCCACATTTTTTATACAATGCCTGTGCAGCAGTATTCGGTAAATTAACGCCTAACACAAGCTCATTTACATGAGGAAAATGCTTCGTAACAAAGTCCGGCACAAGCTGTAATGTTGCTTTCGCATAGCCTTTACCTTGCTCAAAAAAGTCTGTAGAAAAGGCACGGATTAATATTGCTTGTTTATTAGAGGAATATGGCTTGACACCTTCTTTTTCATGGAGCACAAAGAAAGTTACGAGCTTGTCTCCGTCTAATGCCAAAATCGCATGGAGGTTTTTGTCCTGCTTCACTAATTCAATGCAATCCATTGGAGACTTCGTATAGCGAAGTTGCTCCTTTGTTATGGTATATCGTTCAAGCAAGTGATCATCATTTTCTTCTAGAAACTTTAATCTCATAGAAGCTTTCCCTTCCGACATTAGTCGTAGTCCTCCTCATAGAGCGCAGTAAATTCATACTCCCCATCCATCAGCTGCTGTAAATATGCGTCAAAGGAAGGTGCAATCACTTCATAGCTATCTGGGTCATGCATATAGCGAATCACTTGTCCTACTACCCCACAATCATTCGGCTTGAAGTCAATATATAAACTAGACGTACCCCCATTGTTCATGCAATCCGAAAAGCATAATCGTTCTTTTAGCGGTACGTGAAGATTAATACGCTCATCCACTTCCACCCAATCTAAAAAATCTTTATAACGATCATAAATACTTACACTATCTTCTACTCGGTAATCTTTAATGATTTGCTCGACGGACTTTAAATAATATGGATATTCATCAAGACCCGAGCCGAGTACAAGTACACAAATCGTTTCATCACCATGCTTACAATAGTACGTTCCATTAACATCCTTTAATAGATTCATAAGTGACTCCGGACACTCTGGAAATACTTCAAGCAACAATTGTATTTGAGACTCTGTTGCTCCGATTGCCCGTTGTAATTGAAGCTGCTCCTCTTCAGGTAAGTATTTCATTAGACCATTAAAATATGGAGTAAAAGTACGCATGTATTATTCCTTCTTTCTGTCTTATATTGTTCATAGCATTAGTACATCATATTCTATTAATCAACTAAAAATGGGCATACAGCAGCAAAAAAAACCCTTGTTTTGTTCCTAATAAAATATTGAACAAATGACAAATATAATGTATTCTAACATGATTTAGAAATAAATTTAAGGGTAGGTGTAAATTTTGGAAATATTAAAGAGAGCGCAAGAGCGAAAAGAAACTGCCTTGACAATTCTAAACGAATTGGCGTTATTAGAAAAATGGAATAAAATCGGACAAGCATATGTTGTTGGAGCTACGGCCTATGATTTGCTAGTAGATCAAGACATCGATATCGAAACCTTCAGTGTCAGTCCTAATCCGGCTGAAGCCATGACGATACTATCAGATTTAACTAACCATCCTAAGGTTTTAGAGTTAAAGTACCGTAATTATTTTGAAACAGCCTATCATGGTTACTATTTTAAAATACAATATCAGCATACTCCTTCAGACATTTGGAATATTGATATGTGGCTGTTTTCTGAAACACGAAATGGCCCTTTATCAAGAGATTTAGTTTCGCTTATGAATGATTCTTTAACAATTGATCGTCGAAAGTGTATTTTAAAAATAAAAGAAGACCTGCTACAGAAAACTTTAATACTTCCTTCAATCTATGTCTATCAAGCTGTATTAGATCACAATATTCGAGACACGGAAACTTTTCTTCAGTGGAAGGAGCAACAAGATATTAATAATCAGACAAACTGGCGACCTTCAAAAAAGCTACGTGAAAATAATTATTTCTATAAATTTCTAAAAATGCTATTATAAAGGTATTCAAACATAAGGAGATGTGCCAATGAGTGCGAAAAGTGCAGTAGATGTTTTATTTATTCAACAAATAAATCAAGGGATATCGCTCTAACTGCAGCCCTTGAACAAGGGAGAAAACCAAACTAATGGAAAATTATTTTAAAGAATTTCTTACAGGTCATTCTATTACTTTACAGCAAATGACATCTTCTGACTTAGAAGCATTTGTAAAAATTGAAAGTGAAAAAAAGTCGTTATTACTTGCGAATGACGAGATCCCCTTTCCAAAAACCTTTGAGGATCACTCCTCATTTTTTCAAAATATTAGTGGGAAAAAGGAAGAGTTTTTCTTCGGGATATTTGAAAATTCATCTAATGAACTAATCGGCTCCTGTGCTGTATATGCAATTAACTGGCAAAATAGCACATGCTTTGTAGGCATTTCAATCGGTGAACAATGGCAAGGTAAAGGGCTTGGAACAGATGCCATGAAAACCCTTATTCATTTTATATTTAATTACATTTCCATTAATAAGATTAAGCTTCAGGTGTTTAGCTTTAATGAAGCAGCAATACGTTCCTATGAAAAATGCGGCTTTACAAAAGAAGGTACTTTAAGAAATGAGATTTTCCGTTTCGGCAAGTTTTATGATCTACTATTATTTGGTCTATTACGAGAAGAATGGCCCAGATAAAAATCCTTGATTTTCTCGGTAAAACGAAATAAGGGGCTGCCACTTCAGCCAAATTCAATAACGCTCGTATGTCATATTACATACGAGCGTTTAAAGTTGGGGTTCCCTGATGAAATACATTTTCCACTCTGAGTCCGCAATAGAGCTTCTTAATGATTTTTTGTCGCTTGCAATTGAAGTTGTACAATATGTAGCATTGCTGGATCGCAAAATCTAACAACAAATGGGATATTCTGAAATCCACCTTCGTTCTCCAGCGAATTTAATTGTATTAATTTATTAGATGTGTTGATTAACCATTTTTATACATTCGAAGAGTTCGAAGAGGCTGATTTCCGTTACGGGCTACTCGCTTTCCTGCGGGCGAGCGTCGAGCCGCTTCCTCCGCTTCGCTGCTGCCGCTACGTTAGCACTCACGCTTTCGCACAGAAAACATCCGCTCCGTGCAGGGTCTCGTCTGTCTCGCTTTCCCGCGGGAGTCGAGTAGCCCTACACTACAATCAGTTAAAATGGTAATATATTGGCAAAGTGGTAACAAAAAAATCTTTTCATCGCTCAATAATAAACCTATTTTTCCCTAATCAACACGCCTATTAATTTATCATACATTGTGCCCGAACTTCCAAATTCTCGATAATTATCAGCCAATATATTCTCAAAATCCGCTTTCCTATAATGCATTAATTGCTTTTCTAGCTTCAATATTTGTTCACATAATTCTTGTTCTCTCTCTCTTATCCTACTCTCTCCAAATTCTCTGAACATCCCTTAACAGGAGGTTTTCAAATGTAAGTTCATAGACATCTGGCATGGCAAGATCCTTCCAAAAAGTGTAATCAAATTGTGTATCAAAATAGTGCATCATCAAAACCATTATATTGCCATGTGTACCAATTACTACATTGTCATTTGGATGTGCAAGTACTATTTTTTGCAAGGTGGTAATTGCTCGTTCCATTGCGGATTCATTTGATTCACCACCCTCAAATGCAAAATTGGGCTGACTCCATAATTGATAAATGGCATCGTCGAAATCAAGGATCTCCCTATTAGATAGTATTCGTTCTCTTAAAGAATCAATCGTATTAATCTGTAGATTATGTTCTTGCGCTATGCCTTCCACCGTTTGGATGGCTCTTTTATATGGACTTGAATAGGCTGCGTGGATTATTTTATCTTTAAATAATTTAGTGACACGCTCCCTATCCTCAAACCCTTTTTCAGAAAGCGGGCGGTTGTACTCATCAGCTGTATAAGAAGAATGAGCATGTCTTACAAAGTAAATTACGGTCATTATAATCTCCTCTAGGAATGAATGTATGTTACATCTCTATTTACCTATTATTCCATTTATTTCGAAAATTCTCAACATTATTAAACAAATTGAATTCTCCTCAATAACAAACAACAAAAAAGTTTATTTGATAAATTATGACAAGATACGAAGTTCAATACAGGTTAAATCTTTATAGTAAAAAAGTTGTGAATCTATTAAACCTATCTCTACACGTTTTCTATAGTCTAGCAATTAAAAACTTTAATATAGTCGTATATAAGGCAATAGAATGCTTACAATAACAATAAAAGTAAGTAAAAATAGGTCGAAATACTTTATATTGAAACCTTTTATCTTTCCCCTCTTTTAAGAATTAGGATAATTTCCTGTGACTATATTACGAATTTCTCACCCTATACACAATATGACATATTTTTTATTTTAAGTGAGATACAATGAAAAAGTTGAATCGAGGTCATATAATATTTTATTTCAAGAATATTGAGAAGAAATTAGGAGGAAAAGATCTTGGGAAATAAATCGCGTAAACAATTTTTAAAAATGGAAATTGAAGTTAAAAGAAGAATTATGTATAGAAAGGCTATGGATTTAGGTTTCACCCATCCTAGTGTGGTAGATTGTAGTCAAGAATTAGATGTCCTATTAAATAAATATTTAAAAGCTTCCTAATTATAAGGGGCATTTTGTTGGAAATACTAAACGATCGATAAAGTAAAGCCAGTCCAATATTTCAATGATTTGACAAGTTTTATCCTGTACTAGGTTCCCGTTATAAAGAAACATTAGATCCTGATGTCATGTCTACAATTAGGTATACATCAATACAATCAGTAAATCTTCTTTATAGCACGAAAAAGGAGGCCTAAAAATACTAAGTATCGATATTAACATTGGTCGTTATTTCAAGCTTTTTACTACCGTAGCCTCAAGATTCAGTAGAAAACACAGCACCTACACTTAGCATACCATCTGAAACTACATCTTAATAATATCCTAATAATCAATATCAATCATTTCGTACTGATGAGGAATATAACAAATGCTACCTTGAATTTTCGTCAAACATAGCCTTTAGGGTGTTCCGCAGGCTGAGGAAACATTTCATCTAAAAACTCAAATTGTATACATGAAAAATAGACCTCTCAACATACTTTTACTCATTCCAATTGACAAGTATATTTTTTAGCATCCTTTTTAAATACCTTATCATCGATGCTGAGATACAAACCATCCAATAGAAATTAACATCAAAACAATAGCACCTTTTCGTATATAGTTCGTTTGTTATTTAATTTATTGTATGCTTGAAAATTGATTAATAGTAGCAAATAAATGAAAAAACTAACAATTTTAAGTAAATTTTAAAAAAATAGTTTTTCACAACATTGCTTTCATGGCTTGTTTTAGCTCGACTCTAGGGCAGTGACTAATTTCGATTAGTTTCACATGAACTCCTAGATGACGAGCTACAAGCCTTTTTATTTATTATACAAGCATCAAAGTAGTTTAATTTCCTTCATAAGATAAAGCTTTTTGTTGTATCTCTTGCTTAATCTCCTCGATAAACTGCGCTATTGATTTTTCGGATAAAGCTTGCTGACCATATTGACGAACAGTGACATTTTGTTGATCCATTTCCTTATCCCCAAGCACTAAAATATACGGTATTTTTTTCAGTTGCGCTTCACGAATTTTTTTACCGAGCTTTTCTTGACGATTATCGATCTTTACACGTATTTGTTCCTTTTGGAGAGCATCTACTACTTGCTGTACATAGCGTTGATGCTGATCGGCAACACCAATCACTGTTACTTGTTGAGGTGCAAGCCATGTTGGGAACGCACCGCTAAAATGCTCTATTAATATACCTAGGAAGCGATCAATTGAGCCAAATACTGCTCGATGAATAACGACAGGTCTTACTTTTTCATTTTGTTCATTGATATACGTTAAATCGAACTTCTCAGGTAGCTGGAAATCGAGCTGCACCGTTGCACATTGATGACTACGATGAATGGCATCTTTAATATGAATATCAATTTTCGGTCCATAAAATGCCCCGTCACCTTCATTTATTGTATAAGGGAAGCCTAAATTTTGAAGCACATTTTCTAACGCCGCTTCTGCTTGATTCCAAAGTTCAATATCGCCCATATAATTATCTGGTCTTGTTGATAATTCAATGTCGTACTGGAAGCCAAAAACTTGATACACTTCATCAATAATTTTCAAAGCAAGCGTAATTTCATCCTCAATTTGCTGTGGCGTGACAAAAATATGTGCATCATCTTGGCAAAAAGTTCGTACTCGTAAAAGTCCATTTAATGCACCACTAAATTCATGTCGATGAACTTGACCGAATTCTGCCATACGAATCGGAAGATCTCGGTATGAATGCAAATCATTTTTAAAGATCAACATATGACCAGGGCAATTCATGGGCTTTAATGCGAAACTCTGGTTGTCGACCTGTGTAAAGTACATATTTTCTTTATAATGATCCCAATGCCCTGACTGTTCCCATAAACGCTGATTCATCATTAATGGCGTCCGTACTTCTTGATAATCAAATTTCGTTTGCAAATTACGTAAATAGGACTCCAATTCATTGCGTATAATCTGCCCATTTGCTAAATAAAACGGCATCCCAGGTGCTTCTTCTGAAAACATAAAAAGCTCTAGCTCTTTTCCAAGCTTACGGTGATTGCGCTTCTCTGCTTCTTCTAAGAAAACAAAGTATTCCTCCAGTTCTTTTTTTGAAGCAAATGCAACACCATATATACGTTGAAGCATTTGATTATTACTATCTCCACGCCAATACGCTCCTGACACATGCATTAATTTAAAGTGTTGTATTTTTCCTGTAGAGGGTACATGCGGTCCACGGCATAAATCGTAAAATTCTCCTTGTTCATAAACCGTCACAACTTCATGTTCAGGAATATCCTCTAGTAGCTCTAACTTTAGCGCATCCTGAGCAAATAGCTGCTGTGCCTCAGAACGTGTTACTTCTTTGCGCTGTATTTGTATATTTTCTTGAACGATTTGCTTCATCATTTTTTCAATTTGTTGTAAATCACTAGGTGCTAATGAATGCGCAATGTCGATATCATAATAAAAGCCATTTTCTATTACGGGGCCAACCCCAAATTGAGCATCAGGGTATAAACGCTTAATTGCTTGGGCTAGTAAATGGGCTGTTGAATGACGAATAACCTGAATTCCTTCTTTTGAGCTAGCATCGTACAGGGAAATTTGTGTATCTTCCAAAATCGGGCGCGTCAAATCAATGATGGTTCCGTTCACACTCCCTACGATTGCTTTTTTGCGTAAAGCAGGGCTAATCGCTTGTGCAATGTCGGTTAGTGTAACACCTTTTGAAAAAGCTTGTTGTTTCCCATCTGGAAATTGAATGTTAATTAATTGATTTGACATGTTCTCTACTCCTTTTAACCTTTTTTAAAATAAAAAAACACATATTCGTCCCATAAAGGGACGAGTATGTGTTGATTACCCGTGGTTCCACCCAAATTCCCACTAGATGCACTAGTGGCTCATTGATTTTGCAGTAACGTTGCAAAAACGGTGCAAGTTTCCAAGCACAGCTCAAAGGTAGTAAGCTTTGATAGCTGCATTAGGAAGCTTTCAGCCAATGCCTCCCTCTCTGTAAATCGCTTTTCAAACCTCGTGTCCTCGTCATCGCCAATTCCATTGTTTGATGAAATTGTTATTTACTATAACGAATACACTAAAACTTGTCAATAGTTGAAATTTTATGGCTGGTCACCATAATGTGTGGTTGATTTCCGTTCTGACTGGGGCGCTTCGCTTGCGCTGCAGGGTCTTCATCTGTGACGCTATCTCCAAGGAGTCGCCCAGTCTCCGCTCCAATCAACCTATATACATGGCATGCGTTTTAACACATATTTGTTCATCAATAGTAAACAGCTGGTTATCATAATTATCTGTTGGACGGTCATAAGATTCTTGAGTCATGTGAATCCTTCTATGTCATAAATTGTGTAAACCAGGCAATATATTTTGCTCCCGGTATAAATAATAGCTGCGCCACGAATGTGCCTAGCAGCCTTGAACCCATCATCATCACAGAAGCTCGTTTAAGACTTAAGTAGCTGCCTCTTTGATTGATAACATCATCAGCTAGAATGGAAATTTTAGGGTCAATAAAGATAATCAATAACATCGTTGCTACACCATTAATAAGCCCTGACGACATCACAGCGGTTGTCGATCTTTCAGGAACTAATAAAGAGGCGTAAAGTGCAGATAGGACACCAATTGTATAAATGGCCGTAATGGCTACATTAACGATAAATAATTTAATAGGTATATCACGCCAACTAATACCCTTTAAGTATGAAAAACTTGGCATATGAATATGTTTTATTCCCCGTTTGACATACTTGATACTAAAGCTTTTTTTGAATAATGCTGGAATGGAGCCTCTTTCCTCAGACAAATGGATTATAGCCCTTGAAAAAATTGCTACAAATGTCGGCAATAGAAAAATGCCTACCAATGTACCTAGTGAAGCGGCGCCAATAAGTACGCGAAACTGCTGCTCCACAAATGCCAGTGTGTTTTCCTTTGGTGCTGTGTCAGTCAAACTTCCAGTAAAAGGTTGCTGCATCATATTTGCAAGCCTTGAAACCATGACCATGACAATCAATTATGCCTCGGCATAATTGCGTCCGGAATCGGCTTTGTGCTTGCACAAAGAACTCCTTTCCGATTCCGTGACATCCGCCGGGGGCTTTAATTTCTTTCAGCGGGTGTTTGTAACCCGTTGAAAGAGGTTGAACAATGATAGTGCAGAGGCTAATAATTTCACACGTGCACCTGATAATCGAACTGCATACGCAAGCGTTTCTATCGAATGAATGATGAGAATAAACAAACCAATCATTATTAATTTATCTGTCAAAATATCCAAAGTATTTTACCTTCTTTTTTTGTTGTTGATTGGCTGTTACTCTTGTATAAATTTGAGTAATTGTTTGATCCAATCTCGTACATATACTTCCCACTCTTCATAAGGAATTGTCACTGATAAGGAGAGCGATTGCAATTTTTCTGGTATCGTATGCATCTTACTTCTTAACAACTCATTATCTTCGGACTCCTCGTCGATAAAAAGTAAGTATCTCCCCTCTACGGGCTCTCGATAAATTTTCGAGCAATCTCTAGTACGATAAACCCTTGTGGAATATAGTTTCCCATCAATTCCTACTTCATAATGGCCTCTACTCCTATGGTGAATTCTGACATGTGTCCCATCTAAACGTTGGATAGCCGCTTCAAACGCTAAAAACTGCTCATCATCCATCTGAATACCCGAAAGCCAATTATTCCTATGGGGACTATCCACATTAGCATCATATGTATCATATCTTATATTTAATTTAGTTGGATCTCCGCTACTTTCCTCTGTTAAATAGTTTGCAATCAGCTCATCAAAGGCTTCTTCATCTAGATTATTACCATAGGTTAAGATGGCAATGTGCTTTTGAAGCTTTTGGGCATATTGAGTAAGTTCCTCCTCATTTTCGATCTCCCAAGGTTTTTCCTTATAGTATAGTAATGAATACAATATAGACACCCCTTCCTTTTTATATTCTACGAAATCCACTTTAATAGGTTCCTTTATTTTCCTGCTAAATAAAAAAGCTATTCATTAGGACTTTTCTCCCGATGAATAGCTTTCGTCAGTATTTAATGCTGAACAGCAAAGTCATTATGCCAACTTGTTGAATCAGACAGCTGATAGGTCACCATATTGGCAGTTACAGCAAGAATCACACCTGCTCTAGATTTATCTGTAGAAATATGGCCTTCTAGTACGAATACAACATACCCTTCTCCCCGACCGAGATGATCTATTGCATTTGGAGCGTTTATTTCGAAGGTTGTATAGGTTTTCTCATTTGTTGCATGGAGTAATCGTTTCTCCTGATAGGCTCCATTTTCCTTTAAATTAAAGCAAACGGGCATCCATCCTTCTGACCAATCAATACTGCCTATTATGTCTTTTTTACGATGCGCCAGTTTGCCAATTGAAAACGTAAAGTATATCTTCATTATTGCTTGATCTAATTCATTTTTCCCTTCATATGTAGATGTTACTGTCAGCATAACATCACCCTTCGGAAGCTTCCTGATAACCACTAAAATCACAGTGAATATACAGATAACAAGTACTATACCAATGACGACAAATTCCATCGGGTCCCTCCTAACACTGCATTACTGTTACTATTAGATTATCATGTTTTAGGAGGAACAGTATTTTTTCACCAAACAATCTTATGAAATGACACGGGCATAAATGATAAGACAAAAAACTAGTATATAGTGCATTAGACACTTAAATCATTTTCCGGCATTAACTCCCCGCAAAAGCCCAATTGGTGAAAACTAATAATCAGTGGGGAAAAGAACCCCACTGATTATCGTTTCACTTTATTTTGTAGCCTGTAACTCAGCTGTTAATGTAAATGGGATTTTTAAATAATTGTACTTAATCTTTATGGTCTTAATATTTGGTGCCTCAACCTTTACAGCATAATGCTGAGGCTGCTTTCCAACGTCTTCGCGATCTATGTATTTACTGGGAAAAATGTTAATTTGTCTTAACTTATGATATGTAATATTCGGGTTATCCTCCAGTTTCGTTTCCGCTTCAAACGGTTCAGACTTACTAACGACAAGCTCGACATTTTCAGGCATTTTATCATTAACGAGTATTTGCTGAAGCTGAATCTCATGTAGTCCTTTATTCTCAATTTCAACAATTCTAATGGTTGAATCATCAGTAGGATTTGTATAGCTGTTCATGACAAGTGGTGGATTGCTTTTTAAATAAATGATGAAGCCCGCTCCCACCATAAGAACGCTAAATAATAAAACAAATAGTATTTTTTTCATATAAATTCCTCACTTTCTAGCTCTCCATTAAGTATAGCGAGAAATGGCAGGTGATGATACCTAGAATATCAATTTCGCCTTGGCGTAATTGTGCTGTCGCTTCGCTTTCGCTACATAAAATAAATGCTGAATGAAGATAAAAACAATCTGACTCATTATGAGCCAGATTGCTTTTCTAGTCGTATTTCATCACGTATTGGAATCCCGTCATTGCCGATTAAAGGAATTTCAGGTTTATATGCTCGTGCTTTTTCTACAGCATTCTGTAATATTTCGACTAAGTGATAGCCACGTTTTTGATAAAATCTTAACGCGTGTAAATTATCATTGGTCGTAATGAGGGTAATCATTGTACAGTTTTGTTCGGATGCTTTTTGTTCAACAGCTTGTACAAGTAATGAACCAATCCCTCTTCCCTCTACAATACTGTCAAGAGAAATAATTTCACATTCTTTATGACGAATACTATACGTTATAAGACCTAAAATAGTATTTTGTTTATCTACATAGGCAAAACCATGTAATTTGCTACAGTCATAAACTCCGCTAGAAATAACCATTTCTGTACTTCCCCAATGTTCTGTAAAAAACTGCAACACATCCGTTTGAGGTAACAGTTGAATAGAAATTACTGTCATCTATTATTCTCCTAACTAAATGGAAATATTGAAAATACCAGCAATGGCTTTTTGAACCCCAAGAAATACCGCCCACGAAACAATTCCTAGTCCAATGGCAAAAACAATATGGATCGATGATTTCATCGCCATATATATTACAAATAGCATGAACATAGTTGCTGGTAGTCCAACGATTACACCATAAGTAAATCGCTGAATATGCTCACTCGACTCACTTTGCACAGTTAGCCAAATGATACTTAAAATACTAACAAGAGGTAGTGCTGCGATCATGCCACCATAGGAAGGAAATCTTCTCGCAACCTCTGTTACAATACCGATTATAGCTGCTGAGCAGAGAATTTTCACAAGTGTATACATTATTTAGACACCTCGCTTAATAGACGAAATGCCTGTAAAATCGTTTGTTGTTGTTGTTCTGATAATTGATTTAATGCATGTTGTAGTTTGTCATCATCTAATTCTGTGTTTTTCTTGACGATCTGAAGCCCTTCCGCTGTTAAATGCAGATTTACTTTGCGTTGATCATTGATGTCTCGTTCTTTTTTCACCCAGCCATTACGCTCCAGCTTTTTTACGTGCTCAGAGGCAGTATTTTGAGAAATATTCAGTAACCCTGCGATATCGCGAACTGTTACTTCCTCTTCCTTCTGAATCATCTGTAAAATACGTACGCTTTGATGCGAAATCACATCTTCATGTGTGGTATGTAGATGATAAAAAATTGATGTAAAATAGTTATTTATGTCTGTAATCATCAAATTTACTCCTTCAATATATCGTTCGATTCGATTATATCGTATAACACGATATATAAAAAGAGATTTGATAAAGTTTATATTTTCAGATAGTTTTTTAATAGCAGAAAAAAGACATGTCCTATTATATCAAAATATTCTCGTTATTTTTGATAAAAACCTATCTTTCTTATCTTCTTGCTAAATACGCAAAACAGGGACTTGTAAGTAGTTATTCCGCACAGTATTATTACACTATTCTGAATACAAGATCGAGGGTTTTATATGTTATATATTCTATATTTTATAGTAGGCGGCACTATCATGGTATTAGCATTACTGTTAAGCCAATCAAAATATTTGTTTTTATCAGGCATCATTACGGCATTGCCTATCCTAACACTAATCCATATGGGCATGCAGATGAAAAATATGAAGGAAGATACTTTCCATAGCGTTTTACAAAATACTGTGTTTGGGGCTGTAGGCATGTTACTTTTCACGGTTCTAGCATTTTTATTAACAAGTTGGTTTAAACCTGGCATTTCTGTAATTAGCGCTCTCGCAGTTTATGCCGTTTTTATGTTATCAGGTAAGTATATTATGTCGATGTTTGCATAAAAAAAGGTGCTGCCAGTAGACAGCCCCTTCTCTTTCGTTTATCGAGAAAACTCGTGAATTTATCGACTAATATTGTTAATTTATCGAAGATTTATCGAGAAACTAACAATTCGAAATAACAAAAACCCCACCACAATGCGAAATTGGGTGAAACTCTAGTTGGCATAGTCCTTTTAATAAGGGGCCAATTTCCTCATAGATAAAGTAAAACTCATCATCATCCCAATAGCTAATACTGTCTTGACGACATTTTTCCAACTGCTCTCTTGTTTCAAAAGCGATATCGCCAATAAAAATTTTTCCTGTTGGTGTTAATTGCTGCAATAATGCTGTGATGTATTGTACTTTCATGTCATCTGTAAAATGATGCAGCGCATAAGTGCTAATAATGGCATCATATGTTTGATCCAGTAGCGCTGTTGGCAAGCCTTTTGATAAATCCCATTCCATTAAGTTAGCATCCGGCATTTTTTCCTTCGCAATTTCGATCATTTTCGAGGAGAAATCGAACCCATTAATCATATGGCCATTATCATAAAGCTTTGCTGTTAATACCCCTGTCCCAAAGCCAATGTCCAGTACAGTTGATTTTGGACTGTACATGACCTCGTTAAAAATCGTATTTAATACTGCCTTGTAACCTGCAAATGGGTATTGATTACTTTCCTCACTAAGCTGAACCGTTTTATCATAACCGTCAGCCCATAAATTAAATCCTAGTTGATTTAGCATATAGTTCCTCCTGTTGTTTCCTTAAATTTTCATCCCGCTCCAAACAACTAAACTTTTATCATACATAACCTGTTTCATAAAAATTCCCCCTTTCAAACCAATACTACCATTGTACCAAATTTACCAATTTATTGTATATCCAACTTTACAAAAAAATGCAAACTACTACACCTTTTTCATTTATCAACTTCCCAAAAGATGCTATTATAATAGTAGTTTTCTTTTCAAGGAGGAATCGAAATGGACGCATTCTTTTGTAATGCTTGCTCTAGACTAAACACTTTACAGGTCAAAGAGGTCTAGAAAAGTTAACATAAATTGAAGGATCTCTTTAGGCCACAAACCTTTATTAAAAGCCTAATATACAGGAGTGATTTCAAATGGAAAATCAAACAATTCAGCCGTTTCTAACGGTCGCAAACTTTAATTTACTTGAACAGCAAATGAATAAAATCATAAAAACACTTGCAACGACAAAAGATAAAGACGTCATCCTTGCCGTACACGGTATTGTTGAAAGCGAAATTACTGCAAAAGTAGCTTTGTCCGCTGTGGATGCTCAGCTAATCGAACAGCTTTTTGATGTTACAGATCGTACACAAGGTGAAGCATATTTAGAGCAATTAAAACCATATGTCATCCCATTCAAAGCACTGACTGCCAGCACACTGAAAAGCCTATTTAAAAAGGAAAAAAAGCTGAAGCTACCAAAGCTTGAAAACATGGATTTTCAACAGACATGTTATTTAGCTTGGGATGATCCTGGAACACATCGAAAATATGTCGTAATTGAACAAGATGAACAGCTAAAAGCGATTAAGGGCATTTTCTCTAACGATACAATTAAAGGAATATGTGCAATATGCAACCACCATTCCGAAGTAGGTCTATTTACTACTTCCGTAAAAGGGCAAGTCGTTGGAACGTTCACGAATTATAGTAATTACATTTGCGCAGATAGCCAACAGTGCAATCAGCATGTTACGGATATTGAAAAAACAAAAGCGTTTTTCGAGCGCATTACTCAATAAAATTAAGCCTTCTCCAATGACGGGGAAGGCTTTTTGATATCCACTTTTCAAATTTACTTACAATGACTCAAGAATTCATATTGTTAGCCCAAGCCGTCTTTTTCAAGATGACCGAAGCTGTTTTATTTTCCATATTAATAATAGACGATGCAATAATGACGAAACCAAGCATTAGTATAATGATTAAATCGAGTAGACCGGTATGCATAGACACCGTAAATACCGTAATAGTAAATGCATATGCGACAGTATGGAAACTACGAATACCTTCCTGTTTCACTTTATTGTAAATAAGTGAAATTAAAGCTCCGTATAAAAAGAAACCAATTGCCACTAATAAATAGCCGCCATCTAAAAATAATTGACCGATAAAGGTTGGTGTCGTTGTTCGGTTTTCACGTGTAATATTCTTACCCTTCTCCACACTTACGGAATTGACAACCTCCGTTACCTCCATACGAGGTGAAGTTTGCTCACCAGGTAATAACGTACTAAAGATACCTTTATGGATTTCTCCATTTAAATACCCGTTTTCCTGTGTATACTCAATAATTGTACTTAACACGATATGACCTGTTACACTCTCCTCATTTAGTGCACGTATCCATAACGGCGTTTGGTTAACCTTTTGTTCAGCCGTTAACAGGTTCTCTCTCTCGTCTTCCGTCAGTTCTACATCAGGTTGTTCCCGGTCATTGAATTCTAATGACCTATCCTCCGTTAACACACGAATAAAACTAAACATAGAGAAAGCTACTCCAATAACTAACAGCGTTGTTAAAAACCACGTTAATTTGACTCGTTTCACTACATAGTGGAAAATGATGATTCCTGTAAATAGCATAATAATTAATGGCGTTCGATAGGCCATTAACAAGAATAAAAAGAGGACGCCTGCAAAGATAGAACCATAGACGAACGCTTTTTTCCATGTCATATTCTTTTCCAAAATCATTTTATAAGATAGTAGCAATAAAACGCCAAACCATAGTAATTGACTAAAGAAGTTTAGCTTTGGATCAAGATTTCGTCTATTTGACTCATCCGAAATTCCAAGGCCGCCTTCAATAGTCATCAGTATGAAAGCACCTAAACCAAGTAACGTCAGAAACACAATAAAATGAATCACATATTTGCTTAAAAACGATAGACCAAATGAAGGAATCGTCCAATTCAGCTTGTCTATAACATACACACCTATGTAATAACAAATAACCGCTAAAATAACAGCTGGCCAAATAGATACATGTATATTGTACTGCTCAAACTTATGCCAATCAAACATACTCGTAAAGAAATAGAGTATTAAAATAAACGGTAAAAAGAAATACGGTGAAAATGTATCGATTTTATTTAATTTTCCAAATAATTTTTTCATGCCTTCCACACCCTAAGATGCTACCTCCCTAAACTTTAAATTATTCCCAAATATGTAAAACAAAAATAGTATATCATAATGATCGTTTGGTTAATATAGTTATTTATTATTTTTGTTAGTATTGTTAGAAATTCGGCTCACAATGTTTGATTGATTTCCGTTCCGACTGAGCGCTTTCCCAGGGACGTCGGATGGCTAGTGATGAAACAGCCAATAATATCCGCGAGCCAATGCTGTTTTACCGCCAATAAAAGGAGCAATCTAGGATATTCTTTCATCGACAAATAGATCATTCACATTTATCGACTTACGTAACCGTCAAAGCAAACGAGGAAAGCCACGCTCATCATATGATGCTCCTGTAGCAAATGATCCAGGACATTTCGTTTTCACATTCCTAAGTCAACCTCCTCAACGGAAGGGAATATCAACAATAACAATTCCAATGGTACTGTTAAATTGTTGATTTTTACTTTTTACAGAATTCCATGATTCTGTTCAAACTCTTGTTTTAGCATCCCATAGCAAATACCATCATGATAAGTTCCTTTTGTGAAAAGGATATTTCTTAGTTGCCCCTCTTTCACGAAACCTAATTTCTCATGCAAGCGCATCGATGGCTCATTGAAAGAGTAAACCGTTGTATTGACTTTTTGAAATGCACGCTCTGAAAAGAAAAAGCGAAGAACCATAAGAATCATTTCTTTTGCATACCCTTTACCTCTGTATGGCTCAAATACAGCTAAATAATAATCAAAAATACCATTCTTCAAATCACAATCAAAGGTTTCAATCATACCAACAATATTATTGTCTTTATCTACTGCAATAAAGCGGAATTCATCATCTTCTTCAGATAATTGTTCCTCCACCCACTCACTCATTTGATCCGCAGAGCGAGGAAAATGTATGGAATCCATATTGCGAAGAATTTCATCATCTAATAATTCAAATACAACGATATCTTCCGGTTGTATCGCTCGTAGCGTAAGATTTGGTCCTGTCCAATAACTAACTGTCATAGTTCTTTTTCCTCCATCATTCGGCTCATCACCATAGCGTGTCGTTGATTTCCGTTCCGACCGGGCGCTTTCCTGGGGGGCGTCCAGTCTTCACCCCAATCAACCTATATACATGACATATAATTTAACAAATGTCATCTACAACTTTTGGCTAAGATCCAACTATAAGTATAAATGGTTTATATACCCAGTTATTTTATAACGCTTTGAGTTTGAAAATAGTTTCATAAAAATATATTTTTTATAATTTATTCCCACTTAAGTTTTAAGTATGGGAATTCATCAAATGAGAGCACTTAGGACGATGGTAAAACTGAAATGAAATATGAGCATACATTAAATGAAGTAGAATACTTTCCAATTCGCATGGGAAAGACAGGCGCAACTGCTTGATCGAGAGCAATCAGAGAGTTGCGTAATTCTAATCGTCAGTTTGAGGAGATGGCTGCAGCTGAAGATGCGTGTAGATTGAAATTAGAAAAGGCGCAACTGGCAATTATTTCATCCCAATTAGCCAAATCTCATAAACATCAAATCCAACATTTGTTTGTTTTGTCAGCTCCCCGTGCTAGTTGCTCTGTAAAAATTAAAAACAACATCAAAATCGATGTTGTTTTTGAAATGTCATTCTCTATTTTTCTTCCCTATAGGACACGTAAGAATTGATGAGTAGAAACTTAAAATAGGTCCCCCGCTTCACAATAGTAATATCAATAATTATATTTAATAGTAAAATATTCACAAAGACTAATTTATTTAAAATACTGGCCGATATTATAATAAGTATGGTAAATACTAAAAATTCAACTAACTAGAAAGGTGGAAAACTTTTATGATTACTTCAAGAAATTCAACAACTATTCAATATTTAATGTCACGTAGATCGTATAAACAATATGGGCTCACTCAAAAAAACAGTAACGAAATTAACCGTACTCCCAAGAGTCAAGAAAGAATAAACAATGTTAATAAAATTATCGAAGAAAGTAAAACATCTAAACTCTCTAGTAAACAGATTGAAACACTTAAAAGTGCTGCTAAGGATGGTTTATTAGGCTCTAGTACGAATAAATTAGGACCATGGGGGAAGCACAACCTCCAAAAATTTTTATCAAATTCTAAGTACAATTCAACATTAAATGCTTATCGAAATTCAATATAAAATTAGTAAAATCAAAACACCATTTAACACTTTGAAGGGTGTTTTGAATACAATTAAACTTACAAGGTATTTCGTTTGGCGTTGTGCAATAAAAAAGACCAGCTTGGCTAAATTTTTTTAGCCAAGCTGGTCTTTTATCATGATCGCTTTTAAGCATCGTTGCCGTTTGTTGACGCGTTAGAGCTCCTGCAGGATTTGTATCTTTTCCATCACCTTTCATGATGCCTTCTTTAATAGCCCATTCCCATGCGCCTTTATAGTACACGCCCCTAATCTTATGGATGAAATTATCAATTTGAGTTTATTTGTAGAATCTGAGGAAATCAGAAAATAATGAATTTGGGGTACTTTTTGGGGCACCCGTTCCTTCTCTCCCTCCTCCACCCAGATCATGTGTAAATATAATAACTCAGCAAATCAGTATAAACGTTGATATCTCAATATTTACGCGCAAAAAAACACTCGTATTTTAAACGAGTGTTTCGTAACTTTTAGGATAACCACTTCGGAGGTGTATTTTTCTCCCAATAAATATCCCCTAAATTGTTGTGTGCCATAAAACTATCCTCTGCACTGTGGTAGTGGAAGTTGTAATAATAGCCTTCCTGCGGTCTTTTTTCTGTACGGACATGGAAGCGAATTAAATCCTTGCCTGTTTCATTGCTAGTAATATTAAAAATTTTTTCGCCATAATTCCCACTTGGCTTTTCTGAAATTGATAAGGATGCTAATGATGCATCGTCTAAGCTCGCTACTGTCATGGCAATTGCTTCTTCCATTTTAGGGAAGATAATGGCGTCAAATTCATTGCTAATTTTTGGGCCAATTTTTGTGCCGAACTTTATGTAGGATTGCTCTTTAGCGGCATCAACAAGCAATGACCCGTAGTCAACCGGTTCCTGATGTATCTCGGTCTTTTCTTCTATTGCTGCATTTGGTTCAGCTGCAACGGCAGTGCTTGTCCCTGGTGGTGAATCAATTGAAGAACGATTTGAAGCATTTTGATCGAATGCATCCCATATTTCATGTGTTGGCGTAATTAATCCTAATGTTAAAAACGCAACCATGATGACGATACTCTTTTTAAACCACTTTTTCATTAATTAACACCTTCTCTTTATGTACAAATTGGTAACTCTACTACTAATATATACGCACAAGCCAATAAAAGGTTTCATATTTCCATATTTCATTGTACAATATTTATGTATAAAGTGAAAACTCACTCAACATTTACTTCCTGTTATTTATAGGAAAAATGTGTCGTTTTTTAAAAGGAGGTACAAGCATGGAAATCGCAATGGGTATTGGTCTTTTATTAATGTTAGGTTATTTATCATCTTTATGCTTCACGGACTAATTTAATTTATTTTACTAAGAAAATCCGCGAACTTTACTGAGCTCGCGGACTTTTCTTTATTGCCATATCTGATATTCACAATCCCATCGTTTGAAAAATTCATCTTCATTCAACAATACTTCATAGACCGGTCTAAAGAATCGTTGCACCTGCTTTATGATATCCACAAATGCTACTGTCTGATCTGCCAATTGCTTCATGAAAAGCGGATGATTTCTTTCCAAAATTAGTCGCTGATAATCAAACATTTCTAGAATGCATTGTTGCAATACACGCCCTTCTATTTTCTGCGTTTTTAACAACGCCAAAACATCATTAAATGTTTTTATCGTCGTTTCTAGTGTTGGATATTGATACATTTCCACAAACTTTTGAGCCAAGGCAAACTCAGGTGACGCTGTTACAAGCACTGGTGAAGCTATGTCGAGTAATGGTGGAAAAACAATTGTCTTCGGTGCCAACGGAGTAATCTCTGTAAAACGAATCGTTGCTAATATGTATGTAGTGATGTGTGACAAAGTAGCGGGTATCTTCAAATGAATCATATCTTTTTTTAAAGATATTTCTATTTCACTTCCTAAAAATACAACGCCATCCTCCAGTAGTTCAATTCCACAAATCTCCTGAAATGCATGCTTCATCATGCTGATTTTTTGTGCGATAGGTTTTGCTGTTAAAGATATTTCTTGTGGCTGCTTTATGAAACCATTTGTCAAAGCAACTAGTAATAAATCTCCTCCCACCCAAAATTGATCCTGATACGAAGACACTGATAATCGATATATGAATCTCTCTTGTATATATCGTGCGACCAGTTCATCTACGTGTGCATCGTTTTCTTGAGCTACATTCATTAATTGATCAAAAACATTCATTGATATAGAGCTTTTATTTTCCATTGTCAGCCTCGCCTTTGTCAAAATTTTATTAAAATTCCTTCTTTATTATGGCGTATTTTAGAATTGGAGTAAACGGTAATAAAAACCATCCAACTTATCCCATTAATTTATTGTCAATAAAAAGACTGTAGGTAAAGCCGCGTGACATTTCCTACAGTCTGAAACGATCCCCTTTAAGTAAGGAAGAACGAACTCCATATTTATAAATATTCAAGAATAATTCTCGCAATTAAAGTACGTGGCAAAATTGTGAAAATACCACTTTCTTTTCTAACTAGCTGCTTATGTTCTTCATTGTAGCCCATACAATCTAAAATAATTAGATCGACCTGGTAATCTTTAAGGTATTGAGCGGCTGCTTTAAAGTTGGCATAATCATAAGGCGAGGCTACAGCAACAGTAATTTCATTCGTAACACCTTTCCACTTATTTTGTGTGATTCTTCTCTGTTCTTCTAGCGGAACAATTAAACCGATCTTCGGCTGATCGGCCATTGCAGCAATAACTTGTGTAACTATTCGACCAGGGTAAAAAATGGGCTTTTCACATGTTAACGTCGGAAAATCATCTGTGCATAGTATGATGACCATATCAACCTCTTGTGCTAACTTTGATAATTCATGCTGTAATAACGGCAGTAATTCTCTTTTACTAACGATTATCGATCTACCATCACGCAATCGCGAAACAGAGATATTCTTCTCTTTTTTCGCAATCACTTTGAGTAATTCCGCTTCTTTTAAAGAATCTAATGCTCCTCTTTCCACAATTTCAATTTTGTCATGAAAGAATTCTTTAAAAGTAGGGGTAATGTCTGAACGAGGCGATTGTCCGATTGTTAGTATCCCGACTTTATTCATTCGCAGCCACTCCTAAAGTTTGAAGATGTGTCTTTGAACCATATAATTTCCGCAAATGCTTACATACATTTTCATTATAAAACTTAGCTGTACCTCCCACGAATTCCTTCGCTACTTCAACAGTAACAATTTTCACAGAGTCCGTTGCCCTTTGCTCACCTTGTACCGTTTGAAAGGAGGCTTCTACCTCTCCATATTCATCAAATAGTTGTACCACTTTTTCACCATTCACTTTTAGCTGAACGAATACATCTAAAATCGTTAATGTCTGCTTAAATGCCATATTAACACCTCCACAATCATTTCCTCTGTAATTGCCTTAACTATCATAACAGCAATATTCGGTACCTTTTGTCTAAATTTTCAATCTTCTTATTATATATTAATATCTCAGTGCGTTGTAAAGGTGCTTCTATCCCCCTCCACTTTTCCATCATAGGAACTTCCATCACTTCAATACACGTTCAATTGCTCCATTACCGTGTACTATTATCTTCACCTATTGAAAATTTTGCTCATGAACCTAACGTGCTTATTGCTATTTTTCACTCAAAAATGAATGGTAAGGTTCAATGTATAGTAATTATTGTTACATATGTTCCAATAAATTGGAACATCCATCCGCCAAAACAGTTATAAAGTACTATATCAATTTCAACAACATACAAAAAAAGTAGACAAAATCTGTCTACTACTGAATGTCTGTTCGATGATTATATTCGTCGTTTCAGCCCTTCTATCCGTCATTTCAGCCAACGCTGCCCGAAAAATTAGACAAGGGGCAGCCTCGCCTTTGCGAAGCCACCCCTTTAGTATTTGATAGGTAACATTTTTGTAAATTGTAAAGTCTCAACCCAATCATCTGGGGAATGTTATCTTGAAACGTATATGTTTCATCGCCGCGGTAAAATTCCACTGTGTGCCTTCTAACTTAAGCAACGCAAACCCAACCTTCTTTTGCGTCCTTGCAGCCCCAAAGCATGCGCCAGTGTGAATAAGTATCCTCAAAAACAAAAAGTAGAATGCCAGATTACAGAAATATGCCACCTAAAATAGCACGTAATATATTATACTATAGTGAATTTGAAAAGTAAAGCTTTCATTTCATATCTTACCCATGTTGCACAGACGATAAAGTTCTGACAGTCGATTACTGATGTAACTCTTTATCCCCAATTTATTTTGCTACATCCTCTACTGTTTTCTTTTTTCCATCAAATTAAAAACTCCGTCCATATCCATTTCAAACATCACTGAGTCTTGTGAAATAGGTGCAAAATAATAGGTAACTTTTTCTGTCCCATATTCTTTCTCTAACTGCAACCACTTTTCCGTTGGTAGCAGACAAAAAGCTAAAGTATCTCCGCCGAGTGAATCCATGTACCAACGGATTTGATTATTTGGAGCCATAAAGTCCTGAATAGCTTTCAAGGTTGTGTCTCTATCGGTTCTTTCTTCATCATATGGGATTGCTTTCTTCATCCCATCTTTCATCAAGAAAATATCAACGCCCCTAGGCTTATCATTTTCAATGAGTTCAAATTTTAGATGCTCTTCTTCAGGTATGAAAGCGTTAAAATATTCAACAATAGAATCGTCAAAATCTTTCCAATCCACCCACACCAATACTTCACTACCCCAAAACCTTTCTTCTTCCGCAGATGGATTTTTCAAAAATAGCTCGATTTCTTCATATACTTGGCTCATACATAGCCTCCTTCAAAGACTTATAAAATTTTTCCACATCAACAGCATTTTCAGGTAATCCTGATACTTGCCCATCTCCAACCTCAATAATAAGCCATCGACCATCAACCGTTTTTCCTATATCGATGGAGAAAAAGTTACTGTTAAACTGACTAGCTAACTGAATAAAAATGTCCAAATTAGGTTGCCCATAATCATAAGTAACCTCTTCCCAATAATCGAGCACTTGTAAAAGCTGACGCTTAAAAAACATCAATCTATATTCTCTCGACAGCGGCATACCACTCTTAGGGTGTTCAGCTACCTTCTCTAATGAAATAAATTCACGAAAGACAATCCCACCATTGAGATCCTGACCTTGTCTCTCAATAAAATTTTTGACTACAAAATCAAGCTGTTTTTTATCAGACGCATCAGGAATAAAGCACGCGTCTTCCCACTCATGCTTTCTTGATTTCACGTAGTCCTTAATGAGAATCGGTTGTTGATGGAATTCAGCAACACTCTCATAGATACTATTGTAATCTTGATGAACAGCATCTATCTCAAGCCATCTACTTTTAGGGGTGTAATCTTTAATAATTGGATAGGAGTTTGGAAAGTAATGACAAGCTACATATTGCGTGGGGTCATTAATAAGCTCCAAGTTTTTCTTTAGCAACCCTTGATATAACTTTTCATAATGTTCAGGACTCAACATCCAGCCACGGTAAATGACCGTTTCCAGCGTATGCGAAGGCTCAATTAGACGTAATGCTTGCTTCACTTTATGATCTAATACGTCTTCGAGATGAACGAAATCAACCTTAAACCCAAGCGATTTCGCTGTATTCATTTCTAATTCATAATCAACATCAACAGATTGTCTGTTTAAAGGATCACTACAAAAAAGAATTCTCATGGCTATCCCCTTTCATCATCGAAATCAATCTTACCAATAAAGTCAATCTGGCATGTATCATGATTGACAGTTGAAATCTGCCCATCATAATCAACACCGTACAATAAAATAATCGTATTGTATGGTGTCGATAATTCATTTCCTACCATTGAAATAAATCTTTCTTTAAATTGCTCAGAATAAGAGAAATCATCATTGATTAATTGATGAAGATTAATAGTAGATGACTCATAACAAACAGCTTCACAAAAATCTTCATCAAAGGTTAAGCCGAAATCATATTCAAATTGATTGTAAAATTCATCATATAGCTCTTTAAATTCAACTTCACAAGCGCGGTGTAGATTTTGCGGTAAGAAAAGCTGCTCTAGCTTTTGGGAGAACTCTTCATCTGTCTCGTCCTCACGCTGGTACACCGTGGCAAGATAGTGATTAAGCTGTTCATCATTTTTAAAATGGCCAACCCAAATCGATACATACCCGCTATTTTCTTCGTAGTAAATCATTGCTTCACTTCCTTACCTAAATATGTATATTAATCTCCTATTGCACAACATGAAGGTATTTAATGTAAAACTACCTCGTTTTAAGGGAATAGTAACATTCCAAATAAAATAACAACCCATTACTGTTTCATATTACCATATTATCAATTATGCCTCGTCAAAATTGCGTCTAGAATTGATTTTGTACTTGATCACTCAGGCGTTTTCACAGGATGTGAATCTCTTAAATGTTTGGACACACGCTGAAAGAAGTTAATATTTAGATAAAAAATAGAGGCAAGTTCAAAATGAACAAGCCTCTTAAAAATATTTCTACACATTCAGAACACCATAATGAAACTTCGCAGTTGTTCTTTCAAATTGTTTAAATTGATATTTAGCAAACCATTCTGAGCGAAAATGAGCCTTTAACACAACCCGTTTTCTCGCCACTCGCTTCCCCTCACTTACCCAATCATCCGTTAATGTCACATGTTCCCCAGCTAATCGTAATGCCTCAAAATTATTCGCTTCTTCAATAATCTCTTCAAACATCGGATCCATATACACGACATCAAAAGCATTGTCTGGTAAAGTCTTCAAATAGCTAATCGCTTCAGCATGCACCACTTCAATTTGGCGCATACATGCAGTTAACGGCAGCTCAGTCGTATCATAGGATTGCATCCCCTGCTCAACAATAAATGCCACATTAGGATTCGCTTCCAACCCAACAACTCTGCCCGCTTCGCCAACTGTATAGGCCGCCAACATAGCATCCGCAGCAAGTCCCAGCGTACAATCAAGCACAGAATCCCCTATTTCAAGCTGTGCCGCTTCTAAAAACGGCTCCGCTTCTCCACGAGCTACACGTTTTAAGCGAAAAGCTGCAGAATTCGGGTGAAAGAAAAACGGCTCATTCGCGCCAAAAGCATAATATTCAAAACGATTTTTCCCCGCAACGATCACATGCGCATGCAATTCCTGAGAAATCTTCCGAACAGAACGCTTTTTCCTTGGCTCAAACGAAGCACTTAATTGTTCACATGCAAAAGCAGCGAGCGCCAACGATAAATCGTCTGGTCTGCCCGCTGTCGTAACAATGGTTTTTACTTTTCGCATGTTTGCTCTAAAACACCTGTTAAATGTGTAACAATCTGCTCCACAGGGAATCCTTCAATTTGCTCGCGCGGAATGAAGTAAGCCAATTCCCCATCCTTTAAAATCGCCATCGATGGTGAGCTTGGTGGTACATCCTCAAAAAAGCTACGCATCGCAACAGTCGCCTCAGGATCCTGACCCGCAAAAACCGTCACAAGATGATCCGGCTTCACCGCCGCCACTGCCTCACGAGCTGCCGGACGCGCCAACCCAGCCGCACAACCACAAACCGAGTTAATCACAACCAAGGAAGTCCCCTTCGCCTCTGCCATAAATTCATTCACCGCATCAGCAGTAGTCAGCTCCGTAAAGCCAGCCTCCACTAACTCCTCACGCATCGGCTTCACTACCTGTTTCATATATTCATCGTAAGCGTTCATGTTTTTACCCTCTTTCATATGTATTCGCAAAGCTTATTATAGCAAGGTTTCTCACGAATGTACAAAGACTTGCCTTTTGCCTGATTTCATGGGTTTTCGGGGGAAATGTGACTTTTTCGTGATAAAAAATGGATTTTAATACATACTAACGATTTAGCAGATAATAATTTAATAGGTAATAATTATAGTTTTCTATTTTTATATTATTTTACGGTCAAGTCTCTAAAATAATCACTCACACTTCTCCACAGGTTGTAATAGTTAGTCGTTATGAATAGCTTTATTTACTTTTCCGCGAACGTTTATATTTCGGCAAGTATTAAAATTATTTTGTGATCAAATAGAATTCTATTAATATGTAATTGTACATAAATTTATTACAAGGAGTTAAAGAATCATGGAAACACTAATTACGAATGAGAGAACTTATAAAATTAAGTTTATTCCATTTGAAGACAAATGTGGGCTAAATGAAGACGGAACATATGAAATTGCCTACAGTGGTCACAATATTGAAATTCATTTCAATGAAGAAATATTTGATGGAAGAATATATGAAGAGTCACAAAATAAAATCTCTTTTTATTCTATCCCTTACTCCTTTTTTAGAGAAGATATAGAAAGGGTAAAGAAATATTTTCAGGAAAAGCATGAAATACAGGAATTTTATTATCTTGACATAGACAGCGATGAAGGTTATATAAAATTTTAATAATGAATTAAAAATGACCAAGACGGCATTTATGACCTGGGTTTTAACATTTATTTAGAAGTACCACGTATTGTAGCAAAACTTAATTTACCTGCTAAAATAGCACTTCCAACAATTTGTTTAGCTTCATGCAAGGTGTTACTCCATCCACTATTAAAACGCCAACCATTTTAGGTTGAATTCGCCTGCTTAGAAACATAAATAAACCGCAAAGCCTTTTTAAAGAAACGCTTTGCGGCTGATTTATCCCTTGTTTTAAGATTTTTGGACTAGAACCTCTTTTGCTAGAACCCCTTCTTTTCCTACCTCCCCCTCTTTTTCTAACATTTCTCCTTTTGTATCGTTTTCAAAAGTATCGTACATTTTCTCTTTAATGAATAATGCAGGAATTAACCCCATGAATGCATAAGAAATACCTAACACAGCTAGTCCAAATCCAATTGATTGTGTAGTAGCGATAATTCCAATAAGGATAGGAGCTAAAGCAGCACCTATTCTTCCCGTATTATAAGCCGCACCTACAGCAGTTCCTCTAATATGAGTCGGGAAGCTTTCACTTAAATAAGTAGCATTTACACCATACGGCGCTCCATATACGAAACCTAGAACAGTCATTAAAATAATGATGTTTCCTGGTGATTGATAAAAATATATGACTGGTAGCATGACCGCTGTAGATAATCCTGCAATCACGAAAACCCCACGACGACCAATTACATTAGCAACCCAACCAGCAAGTGCTTTACCAAGAATCGAAGCTGTATATGTTCCAATTAAATAACCTGTCATTTCTTTGAAATTAAAGCCTAATTCTTTAACTATATACGTCGGTAACCATGTACCTACTCCGTAATAGCCGAATTGCAATAGAGAAGAAGTTGCAATCCATAATAGAAAGATTGTAAAAACTTTCTTATCCCTAAACAACGCAAGCCATTCATTTGATTTCTTAACTTTAGATGTCTTAGCTTGTTCTTAAGCCAATCTCCAGCCGGTAGGTTCAGGTACTTTTACTCGAATATAGATCGCCACAATAACCGGGAAGATTGAAATTAAGAATAATGGTCTCCAACCATATTCAGGTAGAATCGCGCCCGCTAATAAAACAGCGACTAAATATCCTAATGAATAGGAAGAACCTAATACGCCCATAATAGTTGCTCTATTTTTAATTTTTACATATTCAGCCATTAACATTGTGGCTAATGAATATTCAGCCCCCATACCAATTGCTGATATGAAACGAACAATAATAAATTGTTCATATGTTTGTACAAAAGCTAAGAGAGCGGTTCCAACTGAGAATAATACCATCATATAGGTCATCATTTTAACGCGGCCAAAGCGGTCAGATAACCAACCTCCTAAGATTCCACCAAGTGCCATCCCTAATAGAGAGAATGTACTGATCCAACCAGCAGCCTTGGTATCTAAGACGAATTCGTCAATTAGGCTAGGCATCACCAATGACAACATTTGGATATCCATACCATCAACTGTTAAACCTATAAAACTAGCTACAAATACAATTTTCCATAGATTTGAGTTCTTTTCCATAACATATCTCCTTCCGCATCCCTAGATTGTTTTGAAAGAATTATCTACAAGCAAAATGAAGATACTGCATAGATCGTTTTGGAAAAAAAGGTATATAGTATTGTTTTCTAGTTTAGAATGTCAAGTAGAGGGAATATACATAGATGCGGAAGATTCTTATGAAGATTGAACATCTCCTACTTGTTTAACCGCGAATTATAGTTTTTAATTTATTTGGAAACTGACGACACCAAAACAATTTATACGGTATTTATTACCTCCATTTAAATAATTATACATTTTACTGAATTATTTAACAATTCGAAATGTTAAGTTTCATCAGAATCAATAGCAACCAGGAGAGTATTGTAACAGTTGATCAATTTGGTCATATTAGAGCCATTAAAGAAATCGTAGTTACTATAACTACTCACATCGAAAATACTAATTTAACCGCTTATTGTATTGTTATTGTTAAAGTAGGTGCTGCAGAGGGTAACTTTATTTATTTTCGTTTGAGCTTTAAATTTGCTCCGCTTCAGTTTCTTTTTTATGGAACGCTCCATTCGATTCATTCTCTACCAAACTCTGGACCTATCGGCTACTAGAACATGCCGGCCTTCTTCAGTATCTAATGTTCCTGAGATACTTCTCACCCGTAATCTAATCCTTTATCATTTAATTGGCTGTTTGATGCAGTTTTCAAAGCATAATAAAAAGCCTTACCGTGCTAGTGATAAGGCTCGTCAAACTAATCTTTTGTAAAATACTTTGGATCAATTTGATCAATAAGTGAAGAAGATAAATAAGAATAATTCATCATTTTTATTTTCTCTTTATTTGTTGGTTCTTGACTATTTTTTATAAAACCTATCCAATCCTTTTCTATCTCACTAATATTTTCCCCATATACTTCCTCTATTTTTTCACCTACATTCTTTTTGTTGTATATCTTTTCAAACTTTTCTAACCCATAAGTGTCAATTAAATATTTAGTAAATGAAGCTGAATGAATATAGCTCATCATCATAAGGGTTTCCCCTGTTTGGCTTGTAAGGTCTGGTCGAAAATAGGAATCGTCTTGATTTGGATCTATTAAATTGCTAATTGGTATTAATTTATTTGTATCGATAAAAGACTTCACAAACTGATGGGAATATGAGTTTATTTTCCCATACTTATCTTCCATATAAGTAGCAAAACCCTCTGGCGTAAAGTAGCCATAGCCACTGCTTTTTTCAAAATTGATACCATAACCAAGTAAAGAATGTGTCAGTTCATGAACAAGTGGATAATGGTCTTGTCTAGTACCATATAGTAGGATTTTCGATCTCAGACCCCATGATATTTCATTTCCTTCATTGAGATATACATTTATTCTCTCAGATGGAACATAATCAGTATGAATTGAATCTTGAATATCATCATAGGCAGTAAGGATTTCGTCTTTTATTGATTCTACTTTTTCTTGAGGAACCTTAATATTATTAACAATCTCAAAGGTTATTTTTCCATCCGGTGTAACCACAATATTTTCATTATTTTTTTCTTCTTCTTTTTCTTTAGGAACAACTGTATCCTGAGTACAAGCTGTTAATAAGAATACTAATATAAGAAAGAAGCCTCTAAACTTTTTCATTTTTACCCCCAGAAAAAATAGTATTTTCCAATTTATACGGACGTAAAATGCGAAAGTTTCATTTTTTTAAATATTATAAAAATAAAATGTAACAAAAAGTTAATCAAACAAATAAAAAGTAGGGGTTGGTTTGTATACCAATTACCCTACTCATTTATTTTTATTGATTTTAGTCTTTGATCCTAATCTCTTAAAAATATGTGCCGGCCAAGTTCATACCACCGATGTTATTACTTCCCATTGTTATGGTAGCTTGTGTATCTTTGCTATTTATAAATACTTTACATCGTTTATAATGTAGGTTGAATAATCATTAACCAGATTTTTACACAAATTCAGTGAAGAATTAAAAAAACAGGAGGTATTTATGAATATCGACTTATTAGTAAATTATCCAGAACATATAGAAGATATAGCAAAATTAGTCTATAAGGAATTTGTTGTACCAACTAGCAGTAAGAAAACATATGAAGAAGTGGTCGATTTTTTTAAAGAAACATATGCAAATGAACTCCCAATTACTTTCATAGCGAATGTAGATGGTCAATGTGTAGGAACAGTATCTGTATTTGAAAACGATTGGAAAGAAAGACCTCAGTATAAACCTTGGTTAGCATCTTTCAATGCTTCATACCTTTCTGCTTTCCAGCAAAAAAATTGTTGCAGCAGGAGAGTAACATTCGTAAAAATCATTTAAATCCAAATAGACATTTGCAGGTTTTCTAATTACTTTTAATTTAATACTAATAAGGTACAGGATAAATATCTACAAGACAATTTACCCGTGACTTTTCATTTTTTCTTTCTATTGTTAAGGTAACATTGCCATTAACATTTTTTGTATTCAATGTTCTTTCAAATGATTCATATCCTCCGATTTCTTCTCCATCTATTTCTAGTATAATATCCTCAGGTTTAATTCCAGCAGCTGCAGCGACTGAATCTTCCTTCACCTGTAAAACTCTTGTACCTCTGCCCCCATCGATTGATGTGTGTGCAATACCAATCCACGATTTCCAAAACTTTGCACGATTATCAGTACCAGTTTCATAAACACTCTTGAGATTTTCTAAGAATTGACTTGTACCAAATAACATATTTTCCTTTGTAGATTGATTCATTTCACCAAGAAAGGAAGCCTGATATTCAATACTCACTAGAATACCATTTTCAACTTTTTCTAAAGAAGTAATGGTAGTAAAATCCTTATCAAGGCTCTGAAGTACAAAGCGTTTCATCGCATCTATTTCTATGAATACCCCCTCAGAGGTTGCCCCCCAGCCATGATTCATATAACCTCTTCCGCCAATACGAAATTCTATCTCAGCATTTTTTGTATACCAAAGGTTTAAATGCTCAGGCTTAGTCAATGCATCCCAAACTTGCTTCAAAGGTGCATTAACAACAATTTCTCTCTTTATAGAATCCTTACTCTTCTTCATCTCGAAACTCTCCCTTTTCCACATAATTTTTTAGACTTACGAGCTGATCATCAAGTAGTTCTCCGATGTATTGAAGTATTTCATGACTGGCGATTTGGAGTATATTGAGATTTATTGAATAGATACGATACTTCCCATTCAAGCTCTCCGAAATAATTCCTTCCTCCAATAAAATATTCAAGTGCTTTTTAATTCCTGGTTGAGAGATATCAAATGCTTCAACTATCTCTTTTTGGGTTTTGCTTCCCTGTTTAAGCATACTTAATATCTGGCGTCGCGTTGAATCACCTAATGCTCGATAAACATTTGGCATGATCATTCCCTCACTTTTTACATAACTGTTCGGTTATACAAAATATAAATATTCCCGAAAACAACGTCAATACTTTTCTGAAAAATAAAAAAATTATACTTATACTTACACCTGTTCGTTCGTTGCTCCCCCCATTTCTTCCATATTGTTCAGTAACCACTCGGCCCGTTATGTAAATTACTTAACTACAGTCAACTTAAACTCATCTACCGTACAGCTCTGTTGAATATCAGATGATATCTCAGTTCAATTACAGTGGAATAAACCCCTAATTTCCCTACAGGATTGCCTCATATGAATAAATTTTTTCTTTTCATTTTTTCAACGTGAAGCATATGATACAATATCGGACTTATTCAGAAGGAGGGATGGAACATTAATAACAGTAATGGTAATTCGAGTCAATCCAATGATTCTCTTGAGATTTATGCAGCCAAGTTGTCCTATATCGGCGCAGCTATTTCTACATTAGGAGATGGAATTCAAACAATCGGTGCTGGTCTAGCATTAGAGGCGTTAAGAAATTCCAATACCCAAAATTCTCAAAATGATGCGAAACAATCCTTGCAGAAAGATAATATGCAAAAACAGATTGATCATCTTATTTACGAATTAAAGCAAATAAAAAAAATAATCAAATAATGTACATACAATATTTGATTATTTTTTCGTCGTTTAAAAGTAAAAAAGGAGTGTTTTTCTTGGAAAACAACTTAACTGACATACCAGATGTTCTAAATATCATTAATGAAGCTTTTTGACAACTTAAAATTAAAATAAAAAATTTTTAGGCATTTAACGTTTCTAGTTAAAACATTAATTCTTAGCCAATCGGAATAATCCAATTGGCTTTTTACAGTTTTTATTACTACAAAAAAACGTACTGTGTTCAAATGAAATGTCAAAATGAATCTTTTTTAACTATCTTTCGTAAATACATTAATAACAATTTCTATGGAGGTACCTAATGAAGGATTTTATTAAAGGGGTTTTAGCAGTAATTTTAGCTTTAGCTTTATGGGATGGAATTAAATACATATGGAATCTTCTTGTTTAAACGTCGAGAAAAATCCAATTTTCGGTTTTCTATTTATTTTAATAAATGATATCTGAGGCATGCCATATCCCATTGGCGAGAGTTTAAGTATTTTAATTGAACGCTAATTTTTAGGATATAAAACTAGCAAGCGCATCGTACTGATTTTGATTAAGGCTAACCAACCATTTTCTGCCTGCTTGACGAGAGCGAAACATACTCGTAAATGTCTAATGAATTTGTTGACATTTACCTATTTTTGTTTTATATTTACAATATCCATGTGCTGTTTAACAGGTAACTGTTAAGCAGCTTTTTGTTTAATTCAAGAATACGCCGCGCTTAATCACTGCACCATTAGCTATGATGGTTAACTCACATATCGCACAAAACAAAACTCCTACTATTTTGAACTTGTCCAACCTCTAGCATATAAAGATCATTCAACTAACCACTCCACCTTCTGAACCGCCACTTGCCCTCTAAAACCAAGCGTCCTTACATTTAGCACCTCAACTGTTGAAGGCTATTCATAACCTTACCCACTTCCTTGTCATTAATTTTCTAACTAGCCTGTAGTGCTTCTAAACTACAAATAATGTCATAGGCCTTTCAATGGCTACATAGTAATCTTACATAGCCTTCATTCCGTACATCATGGTAGCCGTTGCAGCTTGTCCGTCTGTGCATGAATATTGGCATATCAATTGTGTTTGATTCTTTTTCGTACTTAGAAATACGGCTACGATGTAATTTGTCTGTTAATTGTTGTTGTGTGAAATTTGCTTTTACTCGTAAAGTTTATCAATTATGCGTCCGAAATTGACTTTGTAAATGAATGGCCTTTACCTTCTCTCTTTATAGCGATCTTAATTATTCAGTTTTGTAACTCTCAGCCAATTGGGTTGTCGTTTATACACGACGGTTGTCATGGACGATACAAATGTGGAATTTTTACAAATAAAGGAGTTGTAATGAATGTCTTCAAAAAAAATATCTGTCGGTCTTACACAATTTACAGACTTTACTTTTAAAGGTGTTACTGGTAAAACCTCTATGGTAAGACAAATAAAATATCAAAATGAATACAATCCTGCTTTCGATTACTGGAAACCATTACGAGATGGTATCCGAAAATTTCATGAGAAAGAATTTAGTAACGATTACCTGCTTTCTCTTGTTGAAAAGGTTTCTGAAGCCAAACAAAAGAATTACCTTGAAGCAGTCAAAGCACATTTAAAATTTATTAAAAATAAAAAAATTGAATGGTTTGAACCAGGCAAATCCAATTGGAATAGCGAATATATAACCGTTCGTTCTTCACCAGAACTTGGATTAAAGATTGAAGGAGTTCCACATTTAATCAAGTTATATTTCAAAGGGAAGGACGAACGAATTGATAAAAACAAATGTCGCTCCTCTTTAACACTATTAAATCAATCTGAGTTCACCATTGAACATGCTCCTGATGTAAAACCTGCAATTTTAAACGTCCAAAAAGGTAAACTAATTTCAGTTAACCCCTCCACTGAAGATCACCTAATTGCTCTTGAATCTGAAGCAGCACAATTCATGGTCATCTGGAATAAAATTTGATCAAGTTCTAAACCTATCTCTTTTTTGTCCTATATTCGCCATCAGAGATTAGGAATATCTTTTCTGTAACTGGTTCAATGCTGCTAGTTAATTTAAGCCTTCTTTTTAGCCATTGTGATATAATACTTTTGAGAAACCTCAAAGGGCATAATCAATTCTGAGCTGTAGCGTCTGATCACGCTGCGGCTTTTTTCATTTGGTCCAATTTCCTCAAATTATTCAGCAAATGTGTCAGCATAATATAGTTGTTTAAAAAGGGTGAACCTTAAATTATCAGGGCTTTATAGTCCAATTTAAAACAACATTATTAATATCTATTTCGAGGATTATCTTCTTACGATCAAAACTAAACAACTTCCATGTATTCAACATTTGCTTCTTTAGCAGTCATGCTGGAACAACTACTATGAATGTTTATTTTAATTATTCTTCACTCTACCTTCCTTATTGTCCAAACAATTGTATTCGATATGAATAACTTATTTATAGGAGAGGAGGTGAATATAAAATGGCATCATTTGAAATAGGCTCGAGAAGTCTTTTCAATTTCCGAAACGAACGCTTTTTCCTATTTGTTGAAGATGAAATTACAGTTCCAGAGAAAGGTATAGAGATTGATCCAGTTAATATCTATGAGATTGACCAACAAACTTTCAATTTTATCAGAGATGAAGGAGATACACCTGTGATTCGACCAGTTATTAAACTTCCAACTGTACCACCTGGATTTGAATTAGAACGAAAATGTATTTTTACAGTTGATAATGCATACTATGTCATCTATGATTTAGAAAATGGAACTGATACAAATGTTTTATTAAGAATCGGTGCAGCTTTATTTAACTCATTGAGAAATTCTGGTGTTCGTGAATGTATTCCTCAAGATTTCATTAACTAAATGTTATTGCCCTTTTAAATGTAAGGGTCAAAACAAGCGACCGATTTTATTGGTTGCTTGTTTTTTTTGAAAGTATTTATGCATGTTTAACACTTCAAAATGAAACGACTTAATTATTACTAGACAGCAAATCAATTATCTTTAACTTTAATTACACCCACTAATTCTCATGGGCCTGTATTAACTTGTTTAACTATCATCTTCCACATAAATCCCTCTCCTTTTTAGGGTTCATTAGATTGTAAGTGCTCCTTTCATATTGTGTACCTAAGTAAAGTAATCAAAACCATGAAATTTTGTCAGATTATTTTTTCAAGCATACTATACATCTATAAAAGGATCGATTGGAGGCAATTATGATTAGCAACAAGAAAATTGCATCGACCAATATTGTGCTGACAATTTTACTTGTTCTTGGTATCACCTATCATTATTTTTACAATCAATCACCCATTCAAATTGAACGCTTAGGGAATTTAGGGATTTGGCTAGCATTCTCTTTATCAATAATCAATATAGTACTGAGTTTAAAGCTGCTAAAAAATAAAACGGGCAAATTTAGTACCTATGTCGCTTTTATGATTGCTGTGGTAATTTTAATCATTGCTTTGATTACATTATTTCGTTGGAGCTCTCCATAAAAACCAAACAACTCCAATTGCTAAAAAGCTATTGGAGTTGTTCACGCTATAGAAATAAAACCATATAATCCTCATCAAAATATTGTTGACCTATTTTCATTGCCCTCTTCTCCGTTCCAAAAACCTCAAACCCTAAAGAAGAATACAGTCTTTTTGCTGAAGCATTCGTTGACACAACCGTTAAATTAAGCTGCTCAACTCCCTTTAACTCCCTCGCTTTGTTAATTGCTTCAATCATTAAATGTTTGCCAACGCCAAGTCCACGCATTCTTGGAGAAACATAAACAGCAAAGATGCTTGCCTTATGCTTTAACTTAAGCTTACTTTCCTGAACTAACGTCGTAACGCCCACTAATTCTTCATGATCAAATACCCCTAACGTAAAGGAACCCTGTGATTCAAACCGGTTGGCAAACAGCTCAATCTGATCATTCTTTTCCTCCTCAAAGCTAGAACCAAATGCCTCAGGATTATTTTGTAATCCTTCCAATCTTAAATTCCGATATGCCTCAGCATCTGCTACAGTTAAAAGTCTACAATTCATTCGTTTCCCTCCTACGATACTTTTCATTTTTATCGACAATTACCAATAGTGTTTTATCCCGCATTAACGGGCAGTAGGACTCCCACCTAAAAATTCAGCCAATAAGTTAGGTGCGAGTCTTACTACCCGAAAAGCTCGATTGGTGAATACTACTAATCATTGGGGATGAAAAACCACACTGATTACAATTTCTCTTTATGTACTTTCATAAAGGGAGTTCTCCAAAATGGAAATAGCATCGTTCCATATAATTATTCCTTTGTAAAATATTTTGGATCAAGTTGAATAATAATAGAATTTACTCTGTAAAAATATCCCATTTTAGATTTTTCTTCATATGTTAGCCCAGTTTGATTATTAATAAAAACTAACCAATCATTTTCTAGCTCACCCACACTTTTTCCATATACGTCCTCTATTTTTTCAGCCAAGTCCTTTTCGTTGTATATCTGTTCAAACTTTTCTAATCCATAGGTATCAATTAAATATTTTATAAATGAAGCTGCATGCGTATAGCTCATCCATCTAAGGGTGTTCCACTCTTCTGGATTTGTAAGGTTTGGGCGAAAATAAGAGTCGTCTTGATTCGGATCGATCAACTTGCTAATTGGAATTAATTTGTTTGAATCCATAAAATACTTCATAAACTGATGGGAACTTGTCTTCGTTTTCCCATACATTTCTTCCATATAATCAGCAAAACCCTCTTGCGTAAAATAGCCACTGCTTGTATCAAAATTGTTGCCATAACCAAGTATGGAATGTGTTAGTTCATGGACAAGTGGATATTGATTTTCCTTAATGTCAAATAGTTCGATTTTCGATTTCAACCCCAACGAAACATCATTTCCTTCATTGAGATATACCTTGATTCTCTCGGATGGAACATATGCAGTATGAATTGAATTCTGAATATCATCATAGGCATGAAGGAGTTCATCTTTTATTGATTCTACTTTTTCTTGTGGAATCTTTATTGTATTAATAATCTCAAAGGTTATTTTCCCATCCGCTGTAACAACAATGTTTTCATCATTCTTTTCATCTTGTAATTTTTCTTTAGGAACAACTGTATCCTGCGTACACGCTGTTAATAACAGTATAATTATAAGAAAGAAACCTCTAAACTTTAACATATTCCCTCCTGAAAAAATCAGTATTTTCTAATTAATACGAATATTAATTCCAAAAGTTTCATTTTTTAGTACATATTATAAAATCAAATAAAGATATGGGTTGGTTTGTATAAGATTTTTACGTTACTTCTAATGTTTGTTTTGGAAACCGATCTTCTTTGGATTTGACCCGACGCGCAATGCGGTATGTGATCAATTGTTCCTGACATATTACAAAACTAATTTTACAAATTCAGCAAACAACAATTGTTTCTGCTTACGACAGTTATTCATACATAAAAAACGGCTTTTAATCGTAATGATTAAAGCCGTTTTTTATTATTTGAGATCAGCCAATTTTTCACCAGTAAGTATTTCAAATAGTTCTCCTGACTTCTTCTTGTCTAATTGACTATACTTACTTTGAGCATCTATTACGAGTTCCACCTTATCTTTATTTGGACTTATCCAAAGTTTATATAACACCGCTTTTGCTTCTATTTCTGGATTATTAAATTGAAAATAAAATATGTAATCTGCAGGATGTGCCATATCTACTTTTGCATTTTCCCAATCTATATCATCTAATATCTTTTGCACCTTTTGAACTTGCTCATGATCCGTGATTTCTTTGAAGTCTTCATAATTATTTTCATCACCAATACGCATTTGAACTTCTATCATTTGCTCTTCATTTCTTACATCTGAACAACCTGCTATAAAAATCAAGATTATTCCCATAAAAGTAATTAAATATTTCAAGTTGTAAATGGACATCTCCTCCCCATAAATCACCTTTTAAAAAATTACCACAACCTAAAGATTGTGGTAATAAATTTTATGCGATTTACGTTATTATTTATTACGTCTTGAGGAAGTGTTTTCGTTGCATTGTTTATCTTTACTTGAATTGTTTTTTTGCTCTTTTGTTAGATCATTTTCTTCACGTACATCTAAATCATCTGGGCTTAAATCTGATCCAAGTTCTACTTGATCTAGTTCAAGGTTATTACGCTTTTCTTTAGTCAAAATTATCACCTCCGATTTATAAATTATCCATTTTGGTGTCATTTATACACGTTATTTCCTCGGTAATAAGCTATTCTGCTATTATTTAAGCAGATCCTCATCACTCATGAGACTTTTATGATGACTGAAATTTAAATCAATAAATTTCTCCAATAAGCAAAATAAACCAGATACACCTTGTTTAAAATGTAGTGAGCACTGGTCATTTGTCTTGATAAGTTGTTCCTTCCATTCAACTATTTTACTTGATCAATTATGCCTCGGCATAATTGCGTCAGGAATCAGCTTTGTACTTATGCCTGCACGATGCAGGCCAGTTAGCGGTTATCGCATAGATGCGATGATTTTAGGAAGAAGTTAAATCATTTGATAAACATTCAATCATTTTTTTTATGGTCTTTGAAAACGTTTGTTCCCCAATCTCTTGTCGATGTAAAGGTATAAGCATCATTATTCGAAAAAGGCCAATTAAAATTTCAGGATCTTCTTCTGTAACCCCTTTTTCTTGAAGAAATTTAACAAACTGTAATGAACTCTCTAAATCCTCCCTGGCATGGTCATCGATAAGTTCTTTCGGGAGTCTCTTAACTATTCGCTCGTACTCTCCTCTTTGATATAGACTTTGGAAAAATTCATTTTCCTCAATAGCTTTAAAGGAGATGTCAAAGAATCTCATTAAAAGTTCCTTTGGTGGTAAAGATTCACTCATTACCTCAGTAATGATGTTATTTTTTATTTCTTCTTCCCTTCGTAACACCGCGTAAAATAATTCTTCTTTTGTTGGATAATATGAATAAAAAGAACCTTTTGCAATTCCGCAAGCATTTACAATGTCATCAATACTTGTTTTCGAAAATCCGTACTGAATAAATAATTCTTTACTCTTGCTGAGAAGTGTTTCATGTATCTGCTTTCTCTGTTCAGCTGAAATTCTTGCCATTCTAACGCACCTCTTTATTTGACTATTTATTGTTTTTTAGTCATTTATCTGTTAAGTTAATTTTATTAAATTTATTCTTTTTTGTAAAGAGATGGAGATTATATCAGAAGGAGAAAACAATATGAGAACAAAAAATAATATTCCCATACATGGTTTTGTGGCACCGGGTTTTGAATTAGTGAAGGACGAATTTATTAAGAATTTTACAGACCGAGGAGAACTTGGAGCTGCCTTTTCTGTGTATATTAATAACGAACCTGTCGTTGATTTATGGGGCGGATATCGAGATCGAAAAACTTCTGCACAATGGGAAAAAGACACATTAGTTCAAGTGTTTTCAGCTACAAAAGGATTTGCTGCATTAGCTTTAAGTCTAGCTCATTCAAAGGGTTACATTAACTATGATGAGACCGTGTGTACATATTGGCCAGAATTCGCTCAGAATGGCAAAGAGAAAATTACAGTTAGACAGCTACTTGCACATCAAGCTGGTTTATCCACTCTCGATGAACTTAAAATTGAAAATATAGAAGACCTAGATACTTCACGTCTATCACCTTCCCTTGCTGCACGTAAACCAGATTGGGAAGTAGGAAAATTTCATGGGTATCATGCATGGACTATAGGAACTTTAATTTCTGAACTTATTAAAAGAACGGATCCAAAAGGACGTACTTTAAAAGATTTTTTTAACGAAGACATAGCAGAACCGCTCAATGCTGAATTTTATATGGGTTTGCCTTCAGAAATCTCAAAAGATAGAATGACAACGATTGAAGGAATAAATCATCCTATTCAATTACTTAAGGGGCTAACTAAATTGCCACCCAAAATGTTACTTGGATTTTTAAATGCTAAGTCACTAGTAGCTCGAAGTTTAGTTGACCCTAAAAAGTTTGTTGCGAATGATAATTTTAATCATCGTCCTATACTATCTATTGAATTTCCTTCAGGTAATGGCGTTGGACAAGTAAAAGCGATGGCAAAAATTTATGGTGCATTTGCAAGTGGAGCGAAAATACTGGGATTAAATTCTTCCACTACGAATGAATTAAGAAAGAGCCCTACTCCCCCAACAGAAGGTTTTTATGACCATGTAAATTGTATAAACATCGCTTACTCTTTAGGGTTTTGGAAACACTTTTCGGATATGCCATTTGGTCGAAGTGAGAGCTCTTTTGGACATCCTGGAGCTGGAGGCTCATTCTGCTTTGCTGATCCAGATGAGGGGTTAGGTTATGCTTACGCAATGAATAAGCATGGCTTTGGCATGGCTAATGAACCAAGAGAACTGGCTCTAAGGAATGCATTATACAGTTGTCTTTAAGGATAGATAAGAATATGATGGAATTCGTATGCCACTTTATTGCTATCTTAGCCTAATCGATATGCATTTTGATTAACGTAACATTTTTAAATAAAAGGGAGATTTAGATTTATGGTTGAAAAATATGTGCATCACCTATGTATACAAACTAATACATATGCTGAGTCTGTAAATTTTTATACGGAAGTATTAGGATTTGAACTTGTACAAGAGTCACCAAATTTCCACGATAGACATTTTAACACTTGGTTAAAGCTCGGAACCTTTTATATTGAACTCCAAACAGGAAAATATAATGAAGAACTTGAGGCATGCAATTCAAATGGTCAAGGCATTGTACATTTCTGTTTATGGGTTGACAATCTTAGTGATGAGGTAGATCGACTGAAGGATATGAATGTGAATTTTATCTACAAAAATGGTGACATTATTTATAAGGTTGAAAATGGTCAACTATGTAAGTTAAAAGCACCCGAAGGAACCATAATAGAAATTCGCGATCATAAAGGAATTTAAAGTTTAGACTACTAATCAGCGGGGGTTTTCTTCATCCCCTCTGATTATTCATAAAAATCTCTGCGCTACTGTTGATTTCCGTTCCAAGCTACTCGCCCACTGGAAGCGAGTAGCTTGGAACGGAAATTACCTTTAATAGAGTGCCACGACATTCACAAAAATCCCTTGTCCATTTTTCGAACACTAGGGATTGAGTCCTGATATTTTATTTCATAGTTTTTCAATGTTTTTCACTACTTATAATCCTTTCATCTTTTGTCTAAGCTTAAACTGTATCAAACAAACCACTTTGCTCCTCCTAATAACACAAGAATTGCTAAAAGTAGGGATCAAACATGAAGAAAAAAATTGCATTAATAGTAAGTTTAACAGTTGTACTATTGCTTTCTGGATGTTGGGATGTCGCTGAACCTCAAAGAATGTACTATGTTGACGGTATTGGTATCGATTTTAAAGATGGTCAATATGAAATATATATGCAAATCATCAACTTTGCTAATGTTGCTAAATCTGAAACGCCTGCTCCTCAAACTGCACAGGCAGAGATTGGGTTTGCTAAAGGAAAAACGATGGAAGAAGCCTTTTTCAAATTGTATCGTTCGATCGACCAAAAAGTTTTTTGGGGACATATGACCTACCTTCTTTTCTCTGAGGATGCTTTGAAAAGTGAAAATGCGATTTCCGTTATTGACAGTTTTTTGCGTCATCGGGAAACAAGATACCAAATATTGACTTTTTGTACACAGGACCCTATTAAAGATATTCTTCTAGTGACACCGTTATTAAATAAATCAATCACAGCTTCAAAATTAAGTAATCCATTGCATACAAAAGAGTTAGAAACATTTGTAGAGCCCGTTGATTTACGCAACCTCGTTATCAAATTAAATGAACCGAGTCATGAAGTGAATATTCCATTCGTGACAATTAATAAAAACTGGGAAAATACAAACGAACCTACAGAGGAAACTGCCTTAACGGGTGTTGGCGTATTTTCTAAGGATGGTTTTAAAGGCTTCGTTAAGAATGAGGCTGCCAAAGGGGTCCAATGGATGCAGGATAAAAAAGCTCGAGGAGACGTAACCTTTAAATTAGACAGTAAAGAAAGAGATTACTTAACAGTTGATTTAGAAAAAATAAGTATAGACGTAAAACCAATTGTAAAAAACGATGATGTAAAATTTGAAGTAGATGTAAAATTTAATGCAATCATCAATGGTTTTAAAGGAAAAATAACCACTGATGAAATAAGAAAAGGCATTGTTGCGGCAGTAAAAAAAGATATAAAAACAACCTATGAAGAGGGTTTAAAATTAGATGCTGATATTTACCGCTTATCGGAGCATCTATATCGAAAAGACGTAAAAACGTGGAAAAAGTTAGAGAAAAATGGCAAGGTTCCATTGTCAGCAGATTCGCTCAGTAAAATAAACGTTACCGTCAATAAAGTGAATCCGGGTCGAAAATCATTTGACGAAACTATTAAGGAATAGCTATGACAATAACATCCCTCAAATATTTAGACGATTTGAGGGATGTTTGCTATTTCTTCACTTTTTTCGGTATTCGCAACGTCTGATCGTTTTATTCTCTAGAAAAGATATCTTTTACGGCACCTATTAGTGCACTTGGAAGTAGTGTAATGGCAAAGAATGCAGTGAATAGATTAAATTGGGGTGTGTTATATGGAGTAAACCATTCCACAAAAAGTTCTGAATTAGAAATTCTCCCGAATAAGGTTCCTTCGTTAAATTTTCTGAACAGTGGCCATGAATACGTTTCACAAAGGAAAAAGAATAATAACAACGCGAGAAATGCACTCAAAGCTTTCATCCAATTTCGATTTCGAATAGGACGATCTTTTTTTATTGTATCTGCCACGATGGCTAGCCCCCCTTCTAATTTATTTGAATACTACAAAATCCTCAAATGTATATTGTATATACACTATATAAACAATATACACTGTAGTATATAGTTCATCAATACCTAAATTTATAAAATTTGGATATAGACATACTAAAAAACCAAGTTCAACGTTAATTGAAACTTGGTCATATATGCTTTTGCCTTATCACATCGAATTATGTCATCGTTATTACCAGTAACTAAAATTCATTCGTCACAACATTAAATCCTAACTTTTCCGCTTCTTGACGCTCAAAACCTTCATCTAAATGCATACACCAAAATTTCGAACGTAATTCATGTCGGACTAATTCACTAAGTTTTCGTAATGACAAGTGAACATTGCCATCATAATCTGCTTTACAAGTATCTACATAAACATAATCATATACCTTACTCGATTCAGGATTTACTAAAGCTGATTTTAGACTATTCGTATCTCCGGTGTAATAAATATGCTTGTTATCAATATTTATTTCAATTGAATAAGAAGGGATCTCTTCAACATGACTAGATTTCTCGAATAGCACTTTACAGAAATTAAGTGTGTACTGTGTATCTGCATGTAATTTTTTTGTTAAGCAATGAATATCAGGGATGATGCCATTGATGGCCAACAGTTCATTAATTTTCACATCATCGACGTAATAAACAGTCACTTTCGGTATTGCAAATTCTCCATGACAATAATAGCTATAAAAAATTAAATCAGCTAGGCTCCCTACATGGTCTGCATGCGTATGAGTGACCAATACATGGATGTGCTCAATCCCTTTTAGAATACTATTTTCCTTAATGCGGTGAAAAATATTGCTTCCACAATCAATTAGCAACATTCGATTCCCTACTTTATAATAAGCTGAATTGTTCCCTAATTTCGTATTAAATGCACTTCCTGAGCCGATAAATTTCAACATCAAGTAATCTCTCCATTTCTGTATACAACTACTTCTTTGCATTAATGCAATCTTACGGTTTAACGCTTGCAAAACTTCTTCTGTAGGCTCGTTACTTGCTTGTGATGATTCTTCTTGGATGTCCTCTACTTAAATATTTAACTTTTCTTTTATCTTATGAACAATGACATTGATATCAACTTTTTCTGTGTCTATATACTCTCTAAAATCATATTTATTGTAGGCTTCCAAGCATTTATCAGTTTGTTGAAAACACCAGTTACCTTCTTCCTCTCCACGTAGTCTTAACCTTTCGTAAATTGTCTCTTTACTTGCACTCAAACAAAAATGATATGTTTGTTCATCAATACTTTTGAATCCGTTGTGAATGAAATGTAAGTATTCTATTTTCCGAATAGTCATTGGCACTATTAGATTAATCTTATAGTTAGAAATTAAACGTCTCGCTACATCCACGGTTAATTCTTTCCATAATTCTAAATCTTGAAAGTCCCCTGTACAAGCTTCATTTCTTTTTATATCCTCTGGAACAACATTTCTTAACATAAAACCTATCTCTTCAGGGTCATAAATCATACTATTTTTAATGTCGTTTTGAAGCATATTTGCAATAGTGGTTTTACCCACACCAAATGCTCCATTTATCATGATAATCATTACACAATCTCCTCTTATTTATTAATATAAGTATAAATTGAAAAACTCCCAAAAAGCTGTGTTTTGGGAGCTCACCATTAGATTTAGATATCATTATTACTAATTTATCCTACCTTGTTAGCTTAATCACTGAATAATCAGATGTTTATTCTAGTGTAGCACATTTACAAATATTGGTGTTATGTGAATCTGTATGACTACTAACTCTTAGAGGGGATTAACGAGTATCTGATTGGTGTTACAGAGCCATGTGGGTAGCTAAAGGAATGATTAAGAAACAACCTTGTCCTAATCTTGAAATAGAAGCAATATTTTTAAAAATAGCCCCCGATGTAGTTTATTGAAAAACACGATGACTGTAAACTAAGTAAAGAGATAAAACAGTTGTTATTTTGACAATAAAAGATGGAATAAAATAGAATTTCTATTTTATCTTTCTCTCTATTTTTGTAAAATGAAATTAAGAATATTTAGATATTCGATTTTTTTTTTGTAGAAATCGGAGGGAGAAGATATGAAAACATTTAACATTTCTCAACAAGATCTAGAATTAGTAGAAGTAGCAACAGAGAAGATTACAATGCTTTATGAGGATAATAAACATCATGTGGGAGCGGCGATTCGTGCTAAAACAGGAGAAATCATTTCGGCAGTACATATTGAAGCGTATATAGGACGAGTAACGGTTTGTGCAGAAGCCATTGCGATTGGTAGTGCGATTTCGAATGGACAAAAGGATTTTGACACGATTGTAGCTGTTAGACACCCTTATTCTGATGAAGTAGATAGAAGTATTCGAGTAGTAAGTCCTTGTGGTATGTGTAGGGAGTTGATTTCAGACTATGCACCAGATTGTTTTGTGTTAATAGAAATAAATGGTGAGTTAGTCAAAACTACGATTGAAGAACTCATTCCACTAAAATATACTCGAAATTAAAAGTTTATTTTTTATAAAATAACATTTAATAAAACAGTACGATAATTTTTTAAAAACTTTAACAAATGCCTATCTACAAGTTTGATAGGCATTTGTTGTTATATTCAAACAAAATAACTCCCCAATCATTTTGCTAAAGCCCCAATAGTTTAAGTACATTTATTCACAAACTTAAATATTTTAGAATATTCCGTCTACTTATCGTTCGTAATTTCGTTAGTAAGAGAGCGCCTCGCTTGTTGCAGAAAAACTCCCACTAGTTGAAAATTTCAATAGCCTTAGTGATTATTTTCACTTTTCCAATCATCTTTGTTAAGCATGTAATGAGAATGAGTTCGCTCTTCAATTTCAATATTTCCATTAAAGCGAAAGCCGCATTTTTGAATTACTTTTTTTGAGCTTAAATTGTGGGGCACAACAACTGTATTAAGATGTTCTACATCTGTATGGTTAAACAAATATTGTATCAATCCTTTTACTGCTTTTGTTGTGTATCCACGATTTCTGTAATGTTTTGAAATAGCATAAGCTATTTCCCGGTTTGGTTCACATAGCTCTTCTTTAATACCTGTATTGCAGAAACCTATGAATTCACCAGTTTCCTTTAATACAATTCCTAATTTCAAAAAATTTTGACCACTGATATTAGGCAGGGCAGACAAAAATTCTTTATTTGATGGTATCTCATAATTTGTAACCCAGATCAATCGTTGTTCTCTTGTCGAATGCCAATCAGGCAGAAATTCATAAACTTCAGGTTGGGATGTAAGTTCATAAATGGCATCAACATCTTCAACTCTAAACTCTCTCAGTAATATTTCACCACAGTCAATTGTAAATAAATCGTCCCTATCCATACCGATCCTTCCCCTTCTTATTCTATTAGATTAACATTTATTTAAATCTTTTTTTAAATAGTAATGCTTATAATCTCTACCGACGTTATCCAAAATCCCAAACACTTGATATCCATTTTTTTCGTAAAAACCTAACGCTTGAAAACTTAACGTATCTACCTTTATGAAATCACATTCTTTTTCTAAAGCTATCTTTTCAAGCTCTTTTAATAATCTCGTTCCAGTTCCCGATTTTCGTATATCTTCATCTATGATAAAGGTGTGAATTTCTAACCAATTCCAACACACTTCAGCAAGTATACCGCCACGTACAATGCTGTTTTCGTCTTTAATAATTAAATTGATTTCTTCGTATCGACCTCTTAAATCTACTGGAAAATGCTCTAAATTAAACTTATAAAGCTCATCATTAATTTTCCGTTTATCCTCTTTATTTATTTCTTTCGTAATATACAAACTCACTATTCATTTCTCCTTTTTTATTATTCTTTTTATAAGTGTTGATTTGATTATAAGCGGATTACCTTACTTGAAAAAACCTCATAGTTGTTTCATAAAAGAAAATAAGCCAATGCGGTAAAAAACCACATTGGTTTATTTCAATGTGTTTCCGAACTTTCATTCTGGAACGTTGATTATGTTTATTTTATATACGTTATAAATACTTGTTGCATTAAATCCTCCATTAAATTAAAGAAGAAAAGTGAAGATGACGATACACCGTCGTCATCATCGGAAATTGGTGGATTAAACATTTCGTTCCTCGCATGAGAAAACTTCATGGAGAAATCCCTTATACAGGATATCTTCTTCGAGGCATTTTATGCTATATGACAACTCCTCATCGCACTTCAGCTCTTCAAAACTTATACTTCTTATTTCATTTTGGGGGTATTAGAGATATACGAAGTTCTACAAACTGACCACATTTTTTTGTTTAAGAACCTTTTTATATTTTATATAGCAAGCTATTCTCCAAGGAATTAAATAACAAATAATAAGTAAGTAAATTAGCATATTGAGTGTACCTGGTTCGATAGAAGAAATATGTTGTCGAAAATAATAACGTAAAGCAATCATAATGGAGAAAGTAATTATAAAAGCGGAACTTTTTTTAGCATAAATTAAACCATCGTTTCGTATTTCATAATCTGACCATAAAATAAGAGGAATAGAAAAACCCACTCCTAAAAAAATTGCTATAGATAATTGAAGGTATGTGACGTGCCCAGAGGTGTTTAGAAAAAATGAAAATCCTGGGGTTAAAAATAGAAGAGGAAGAATTAATCGCCCTCCTCTGCCTTTGGTTGGTTTGTACATAGAACGGATTCTACGAACTAAAATGAACAATCCAATAATTAGAAACATAGAAGTATCTGGTATTGCAGTTTGCATAAAAACCTCCCCGAATTATGTTTTTTTAACATCTCTATCATTTCATAAACTTCAATAAAAACCATGTTTTTCCTTTTATAACTAAACTGCGCCATTTGGAAGTAAAAAATAAGAGCTACCTAAAAAGCTCAATATTATTCAAGTACAGCACCTGTTAGTTTAAGTACATCTTTTCACAATCCCTATAATAAAATTAACATAATTATCTAAATAAAATAATTCTACTTTATTATTCATTTATTTATGAGATAAAAGTAAAAGCCACTCCCAAAAGTTTGGAATGGCTTATTAATTTATTTCATGTTATCCTGTTGCCATGGTTTTTGAAAGCTTTGTCTTAATTCGTCTGCAACACGAACTAATTTACCCCTCAATCCAACAAACCAAGATGGCGTTTCATTTATTTCACCATAATCCAAAGACTTTACTATTCTGGAGAACTTATATAAGTTTGCATATCTTTGAAACTGCGGAAATTGAGCCACTACATCATTTTCTAAATCCATTTTGGAACGATATCCGTTCAAAAAAGATTGAATCAGTAATTTTGAATGTGGATTGTCATCGTCAATAAAATCATCAAGTGCTGTTACAATATCAAGTGCATACCAGTGATATATTGCATCATCAAAGTCGATTATATTGAAACTATGATCCTTATCCTCTTCCAAAAAGATATTATCCAATTGAAAATCATAGTGTATCAATCCGAACACATCTTTGTTAGTAGGTAACGATTGAAGCCAATTCGACACCCTACTTAGCTCTTGAAGGGCTATTTGTTCTCCTGGATGCTTTTTAAATACACTTTCCATGAATTGTACTGTGTCCAGCCAACTCTTTCTTCTTTCTGACACAGGCTCAAAAGTTTTTGACAAAAAATGAAGTGAGGCAAGTGATCTTCCCCATTTCTCCATCTGTTTTGCAGTAATAGTATCGGCATCCAAATTGATTCCGTTTGCTGCACTAAAGACAACGGCAATATATGTTCCTTCTGATGTTTTTAGTGTTTCAATTAGTTCTCCACTTATTGATTGAATTGGCGTTACTGATGGAAATCCATTTAATCGCAAATATTGCATAAACTCTAACTCAGCTTTTATTTGTTCAATAGATTGATCCTGCTCAAAACTAACTCTCAAAAAATATTGAACTTGATTACGTTCAAAAGCATACACAAAGTTTGAACTTGCACGCCACAACTCCAAAGTTCCCTCGTCATATCCCCAGAATTGAACGAGACTCTGAGCAACAGCATCGGAAGCTACTCCTCTTACCATGTTTCCTAAATTCATCATCTTTTATTTTTCCTCCCATTACCTTTGAGAGGATTAAACCTTAGTTAAGAAGTAATGCCTCTCATTAGCATGCTATTTTGAAATTCTATCATTTTCAATATGTCACCCCTTCCTTAAGTTTCGGCTATAAAAACTAAATAGCCCTATATATACTAATTATACATAAAATAACAAATACCTCTTTTGTAATTTCTGCCCTAATAGGTCATTAAGACTTACTACAAGAAGAAAAAGAGCTGCCGTATCATGTTTGTTCAGCAACTCTTTCACCGGTTGTTTAGAATTTATTAATGATTTTGACTAACCTGCTCCATACCCATCCATGTAGCGAAAAAAACAGCACTACATCACAGAAAATGAAAGATGATCAAGTTCTTTCATGGGAGTTGAATAGGAAATTATTGTTTATATTTTCTCATTCATCGTCCTTATTCCACTTATACGGAATTTCCGCCCATTTATATAACAGAATAAACAAGAACATTATAAAACTGGACATTATGTTTTCAAACCAATTAACCTCTTTGTTAGAAATAAACTTTAACGCGGTTAATACTACAAAATATATTAATGGCAATCTGATACTTTGCTTAAACATACTATCACCGACTTTATTGGAGTTAGAAAAACAGGGGGTACAAACGCAAAAGCGATTGAATACAAAAATGATGCAAATTTATCTGTCATGTTACTAAGTTTCATTGAAGGAACTCCTGCAGGTGAGATCATAAAGAATCTTTCAGATATGGAGCAATTTACTATTGACCTCGCTGCCGGCAAAAAATGAAGAAAAATTCACCAAATACAAGCCCCACACCCTATGAATTGGGAAGCTGCACAACGAAAGAAATTCAACTTATCCATTCCTTCAATTTACAATAAAAGAAAATTATTGACAATTACTTCTATGCATAGTATCATTCACCTTCTGAATTGTGAAAGCGAGGAAGTAATAATGATAATTGAAGATGTTATAAACAACATATCGAGTCTTAAAGGTTATTCATTGCTAGAGAAAATTGATAAAGGCTATTCACCAGATGAAAAATACATAGTAACAATTGGTCAAACCAAGTATTTTATACGCTTATCGGACATGAAATATCATGAAAAGAGAAAAATAGAATTCTCATTGCTTAGAGAGTTAAAAAAACAAGGTGTACAAACGCATAAAGCGATTGAATACAAAACTGATGCAAATTTATCTGTCATGTTGCTAAGTTACATTGAAGGAACTCCGGCAGATGAAATCATAAAGAATCTTTCAGATATGGAGCAATTTACGATTGGCCTTGCAGCCGGCAAAGAATTAAGAAAAATTCACCAACTACAAGCCCCACACCCTATGAATTGGGAAGCTGCACAACGAAAGAAATTCAACTATTATTTAAGTGAATATCAAAAGGATCGCTTTAAAATTCCACAGGAGCAGAAAATACTCGATTTTATTAACCGTAATTTTCACCTGCTAAAAGATAGACCTGTAACCTTACTCCATGATGATTTTCATCTCGGACATATCATCATATTCAATCGTGATTTCAATGGCGTAATTGATTTTAATGGGTATGATTTTGGAGATCCCTATCATGATTTTTATAATCTTTCCTTGTTTAGCAGAAGACTTAGTATTCCTTATTGCATTGGACAAATTAATGGTTATTTCCCAACGTCACCTGATGATACTTTTTGGCGGATATTCGCCTTATATGCAGCCATGAATATATTTTCCACTATCGTGTGGACTAAACAATACGATCCTTCATCTTTTGACGATGCTTTAGAAAGAATTCATTTGATTATCCAAGATCATGATGATTTCACTTCCGCTAAACCTTTATGGTATAAAGCTCTTTAATTATTCAATTATCATATTGCTCAGATAATTTGGATGTCAGAAAGTGATGGTATAATTTTTCTAACCTCAAGGATCGTAGTACTATTCTTGAGGGTTTATATTCAAAAAACCACACCTTCTGACAGAGAGAACATATTATAGATATTCCCTTTTCAATTTTGAGAAAATAACAAGATCAACATACTGACCTTTCTCAAACTCATGCTCTCGTAAAATACCTTCTTGTTGAAAATTTAATTTTTCCAATAATCTTAGCGATGATGTATTTTCTGGTTCGACTTTGCTTCTATTTTATTAATGTTCATCTTTGTAAAAGCAAAATGTATGATACTTTCTAAGGTCTCTTTCATAATGCCCTTACCCCAATAAGTAGGCATTAAATCATAACCAATTTCTATACGATTATGGGCCTTTTCATAATGTAAAAATCCACATGTTCCAATTACTTTTTTAGTCGTAGGATCTTCAATTACCCACCTTAACCCAATCTGTTCTTTAAAAATTTTTTCATACCAATTCATTTCATGTTTTGCATCCTCAATTGACTTAAACGGTGCCAATGGTATGTATTTCACAACACTTTCATCGGAGTAAAGCTCAAAAAGGTCAAAACAATCATTTTCCTGTGCTTTTCGAACAATAAAACGTGCCGTTTCGAATTCAGGAAAAATTGTAAAAGTAAAATTTGTGCTCATTAAAGTGCCCCTTTGCTTTATAGTAAACTTCCATTTTATAGTATCATATTATGCATAAGTCGGTATATTTCCTACATTGATACAAAAGCTTTTGCTTTGGGATTGAATTGAAAATATCTCACCTTTTACTCCTTTTAGCCTCCCTTAAAGTTGCCAAAATTTTTTGACGTTCAGCTTCAAAATCAATAGCTTTGCCCGCTTCCGTATCATTATTATCCTCATGGCGTTGATGGAACCATTCAGGAACAATTTCTTGACGCCCTTGTTGATTGGATCGGATTGAATGATGTCGTTGTTTTTTTTGAGCGGTATATCGAAGTCGGTTCGCTTCTACCTCCTCAATCGTTCTAAATTTTTTGTTAGTCCAATCGTGTAGAATTTTCTCAACGTAATTCCAACGAAGTATATTGTTTTCTACTGCTAGTTTCATAGCATGAATAACAAGCTCTTCCGAAAGGTCATCAATCCAGTGACCGATTTTGTATGCAACATGAGCAGCTAAAGCGCCAAAGCCATTTTGCTCATAAAACTGGAAAGCCGTTTGTATTTTTGAATGATTTTCTGCTGACAAATGGCTCCTATCTTCATTGTTATTATTATTTAGTAAATTATTATTTAGTAAATTATTATTTAGTGATTTATTAATTAGTAGTGACGGATTTTCCGTCAGCGGGTTTTCCGTCAGCGGATTCTCCGTCAGCGGGTTTTCCGTTACCTGATTTTCAGTAAACGGTGCAGATTGTGGTGTTTCGTAAACTAAGAGATCCATTTTGCCAAACTTTCCAAGGTTTGTTCTGCCCTGCTCCTTGTGAATATAACCAGCATTCGTTAGCTCCTTGATAATGTTAGCCGTTGTATCACGACCACACTTACTTCGAATGGCTAAATCAGAAATAGAAAATAACCAATCATTTGGCAATGACAACATGTAAGCCAGCAAACCTTTTGCTCTCCAACTTAAATGACTGTCATTCAAAAATCCTTTATCCAACACAACATAATTTTCTTTTTTCTGAACTCTAAATATGACCATGATGCCCCTCCTTTTGTCTTTGAGATCTATGGACAATTGCGTTTCAACCAATCACACTTCATCGCAATTCCGCTTTATTAACTTATATACAGGTTTTGACAACAATAAGGGACAAAGCTTTACTATTTTTTTTTGCAAGATGAACTACTTTGCTTTAGAAAGCAAAAAAAATTAGGACATGCTTCAGGGGCATGTCCTAAACCTTTGCAATTAAATGCAACGTTGCTTTTTCTTTTTTACGGTCTATAAACGTTTTATTGATATAACTCTTTATAAACAATTACTTTCAGTGCCATAATTTCTTCTTCAGTTAATTTACCTTCCATTTCTTGAATGACCTGTTCTTTTGTCATCGAACCATTTTGTACTTTTACTCTTATATTATTAAGCTCCGAAATACCAACTTTTTGAATTAATACTTTTGTAGCTTCTTCTTTAGTCGTAAACGGCAATTTGCTGCTATCTGCAGTTTTAGCCTCTTCCATATATGTTTTTAGTTGTGGGTCACTTTCAATCACATTCTTAATTTCATCTTTTTGTCCGCTGTTCTCTAATTCTGTTGTTACTGTATCTGCTATCTTATCAGATGCAATTTTTGTACCATAATGATAAACCCCATAACCAATAACACCTAGGAAAATTAAAATGATCAGAAGGAATTTCATGAATCTCATATTCTCACACTCCTTAATTCTACACTTTATCAGGTACGTATTATCCTCCCTAATTAAATAGAAGGCTCTGAATTCCGCTACGGGCTACTCGCTTTCCTGCTGGAAGTTTTGCTCTGCGATAAAAGCGAAGCGACAGGATCAACACGCCTGAAACTTTATAATACTATATAGTGTGGATAAATGAGAAATGATAACCTTGCATAGATCATTCCTCATTTTATAAATCCAAGCTCATCAAGTTTTCACTTCTTTTGATAGCAATCAAACTCGAATGAAGACAAAATGAAAAGGACTAAGTTCAAGACGATACTGAACTCAATCCTTACAAAATGTTTACCTTTTTGGGTTTATAACCTTTACTGTTCAAAGAGAACTTCGGCTAAAATTAGTCCTCTATTATTTCTTTAAATTCTTTTCCTTTTTGTACGTATGTGTCGATTGATAGCTGGATTAACTCGATGTCTTTGTCTTGCAGTTGGCGTACGACTTTCCCTGGTGAGCCCACGACCAATGAACGTGGCGGTATTTTAGAGCCTTGTGTGATAAGTGTGTTTGCACCGATAATACACTCTTCCCCAATTTCAGCATGATCTAAAATAACAGAACCCATACCAACAATCGAACGGCGACCAATTTTACAACCATGTAAGACTACTTGATGGCCTACTGTTACATCGTCTTCTACAACTACCGGTGCCCCTTCATATAAATGAATAGTTGCATTGTCTTGAATACTACAGCGTTTTCCGATCGTGATGCTGTCTTCATCGCCCCGTAGTACGGCGTTAAACCAAATAGATGATTGTTCACCAATCGTAACATCTCCAATAATATACGTACCTGGTGCTTGAAATACTGAATCATGAACATTTGGCTTTTTTAAAGCGTATGTAATCTCCATTAAATTCATCCTTTCATTCATCTGAATATTTTGCTAGAATTTAGTATAACATATTTTAAACGGAGGTGCTATTTTTGAATCAATTATGTTCTGTATTAGCAATTCAATTTCCAATTATTCAAGGTGGAATGGGTAATATCAGTAGCCCTGAACTTGCGGCAGCTGTCTCAAATGCGGGTGGCTTAGGAACAATTGGCTGTGGAACAATGACACCAGCTGAAGTTGAGGAACGCATTGTAGCAACGAAGCAACTTACACAAAAACCATTTGCACTCAATGTACCAATTAATGTTAATCCTCATACGAAAGAATTATTGCAATTGGCTATTACACATAAAATACCGGTCGTTTCATTATCGGCAGGTAATCCAACATTATATATAGAGAAATTGCATGCTCATCAAATTCGTGTGATTGCTGTTGTAGCATCTGTGAAACAAGCTCTTAAAGCGGAGCAAGGTGGCGCAGATGTGATTGTTGCGGAAGGTTATGAAGCTGCAGGAATTAACTCCAATTTAGAATTAACAACCCTTACATTAATTCCTCAAGTAGTTGATGCCGTTTCTGTACCTGTAGTGGCCGCTGGTGGTATTGGTGATGGACGTGGCTTGGCTGCTGCATTCATGCTCGGAGCAGCAGGTGTACAAATGGGAACACGCTTTATTGCAACAGAAGAAATGCCTGTACATCCAACCTATAAACAAAGGCTACTCGATGCTACTGATGTGGAAACGGTTATTCTAGGACGTTCTATTGGACAGGTTCGCCGTGTGTTACAATCACCGTACGCCTCCTCACTGCTTGCTGACGAAGCTGAAGGTATAACTCTCGTTGACTATCAAGAACGTACATCCGAAATCTTTCATATTAAAGGGGCTATTGAAGGTCAGGAACAAGCTGGTTTTATGAATAGCGGTCAAATTGCAGGAATCATTCAAGACTTGCCGACTGTTGCAACTCTTATCGAGAAGATGATGGAAGAAGCTAAGAACTGTCTAAATCGTACATTACTGAATAATTTCAAAGACTCAGTTAGGAGTGTTCAATCGTGACCTTAATCGATTTAAAACGAGTGATTACTGGAGAAATTGAACCACCAGCATGTGATACAACGTTAGGTATCCAAGTAATATCGGCTATTGCAGGAAAAGCCGTTTGCTCTTGGGAGGTGGACGAACGTTTTTTAAATGGTCATCAAGTCGTAATGGGCGGATTCATCACTTCTGCAGCAGATATCACGATGGCCTATTCGATGGCTTCTATATTAGAAAATAATCAAGGATTCGCATCGATTAATCTGCAAACAACATTTTTACGACCACTTCATATCGGAACTGCTTTGATTGAATCAATAATTGTCAAACAAGGGCGAAAAACATGCTATGTTGAGGCATCCGTTTTCCAAAATGAGCAGTGTATCGCCAAAATAACATCTTCTATCATGATCCTGTAAACAAAAATACTTATCCAATATCGGAAAGCTCTCAAAATGTTTAAAAACAAATATTTGTTGCTGTCGCTTCGCTTTCGCACAAAAAACATCTGTTGCCCCGAGCCCCCGCAGCGAAGCCCAGCCGCAACGGAAATCACCCCCTCGCGTTACCGAAGAACCATACTTTAATACGACACCTCAATTTTACTGATTCCATAGTTTTTCAATACCAAAAAAGCTTATCCATAAAAAAATATGGACAAGCTCTTTTTCGCTTTTTAATTATCTGCATGGAATATTTCTTCAAAGAAACGGCATGATGGACCTTCTAGTAAATTATAATATTCTTGGAATAAGAGCGCAGCATGATTTCCACTCCACATAGGCGGTAATAATTCTTGCGGCAGTCCTGGATCGATAAATAAGAATTTACGATATTCATGAACGAGATTTGTACGCTCTACAAAACACTCCGCATCCGACATTTCTTTTCGTGAGATTGCACTTTGATGGATAATGTACTGCTTACTATATTGATCCATAAACTTCTCATAACGTGCTTCAATCTCAGCCAACGACCAGCTTTTTTCAATAAGCGTTTCATGATCATGAGGGCCTATATATTCAGCTGTAAAAAAGTCTACATAATTAGCAACATCATATTTTTGAATAAGTAGTTTAACCTCTTCTTCTAAATTATTCGGAGAGATCCAACAGCCATTCGAAAAGGAGCCAAATCCACTCCATAATAGCTCTTTCCGTAATTCATCCCGTATTTGACGCTTATCCTCTGGAATAGAGTACATCAAAAGTCGCCATTTTCCATCCCACTTCGTCGGTTTCAATTTAAAAATACGATTTGCCGCTTCTTGCATCCGCTTTTCACCGCGTTTTGTTAAAAAATAATAACTACGATTCCCTCGTTTTTCTGATTGCAGCCATCCTTGTTTGACCATTCTAGATACAGAAACGCGTACATTTTGCTCTGTGTGACCAAATTCTTTTAACAAACGAATCAAACTACCAATCCAGATTTTTGAACCGTAATGCATGATATAATCGCCATAGAGCGTAAAAATCATCGACTGTGTATTTGCGCCCATTCTATCCCTCTACTTTCTTACTCATTTTCCTTGAAATGCAGGTTGGCGTTTCTCACTAAATGCCTGTAATGCTTCAAGACGATCCTCTGTCGGAATGACTAGCTCGTATGCCTTCGATTCGATGGCAAGACCCGTTTGAATATCGGTATTCATCCCTTGTGAAATGGCATATTTGGCTTGACGAACAGCTACAGGACCATTTTGCATCATCCGCATTGCGAGTGATTCACATTCCATTAGCAACGATTCACGGGGCACTGTTTTTAACACGATGCCTAGTGATGTTGCCTCAGAAGCTGTAATTTTCGCTGCTGTTAGTATCATTTCTTTTGCCTTCATTTCACCGATTAAGCGTGGTAGTCGTTGCGTACCACCTGCCCCAGGAATTATTGCCCAACTTGTTTCAGTTAGTCCGAGTAGTGCTTCGTTTACTGCAATCGCAAAATCACATGCTAATAACCATTCAAATCCCCCACCTAGTGCATGTCCATTGACTGCCGCTATAGTTGGTTGTGGTAAATTCGCTATACTATTAAACACGTCTCGAATTGCTCGTACGTTCCGATGTACTTCTTGTATTGTTAATGTTTTTCGTTCTTTTAAATCTGCCCCTGCACTAAATGCCTTATCACCCGCACCTGTAAAAATTACGACGCGGACATTCTCAGCTATATGTAATTCGTCCACTATTTGTTGGAGTTGCGACAACGCATCATAGTTGAAACAATTTAACACCTCTGGACGATTTATTGTTACATAAGCAATATAATTTTCTATTCTAAATGAAATACTTTTCATTTGCAAACTCTCCTTTTTCATTTGTCTATTTAAAAAAACGGCACATCGATTGCGCCGTTTCATATTGTTGAAAAAACTATTATGTCAATAAAATTAAGCTGTCCTATTAAACAGTGAAACGATTGTAATTCTGTTGTTGCGACCGCTTTGCTTTCGCATTGGCAAAGCGAGGCGGTGATTTCCGTTCCGGCTGGGCGCTTTCCTGGGGGCGTCCGATGAGCCGCTTCGCTTCGCTCCAGGGTCTCATCTGTGACGCTGATCCCCAAGGAGTCGCCCAGCCTCCACTCCAATCACCCATATCACCTAGCATGTATCTTCTGGCATGTCACTTTAATATATTAAAACTAAGCGGCTGCAACAAATGTTTTCTGAGAGTCATACTTTGTTCTTATTAATGATCATTCAATATTTTCAATAATCGTTGCAATTCCCTGCCCAACTCCGATACACATGGAGGCAAGACCGTATTGTACGTTTTGTTTTTTCATCTCGTAAATTAATGTTGTCACTATTCGGGCACCGCTTGCTCCAAGTGGATGACCAAATGCGATCGCGCCTCCATTGACATTCACTTGCGCTGGATTTAGTTCAAGTTGCTTGATCGATTCTAATGCTTGGGACGCAAATGCTTCATTGATTTCATATAAACCGATGTCATTTGTTGTTAGGCCAGCGCGTTGTAATGCTTTTCTTGAAGAATGGATCGGACCTAACCCCATAACAGCAGGCTCTAATCCTGCAACAGCACCTGTTACATATCGTGCTAATGGTGTTATACCTAACTCTTTTGCTTTTTCTGCACTCATTAGTAATAATGCTGAGGCACCATCATTCACGCCAGAAGCATTACCGGCTGTAACAGTCCCATTTTCAAAAATAGGTCGTAGTTTAGCAAGTGCTTCTAATGATGTATCCGGGCGTGGATGTTCATCTGTATCTACGATGATGTCATTTCCTTTTTTATCTTTCAAATAGACGGGCACGATTTCTTCTGCGAATCGATTTGTGGTCATCGCTTTTTTCGCACGTTGTTGGCTTTCAAATGCAAATGCATCTTGTTCCTCACGGCTAATGTGAAAGCGCTGGGCTACGTTTTCAGCAGTTTGTGGCATTGTATCTGCGCCATACATATTTTGCAACTTCGGATTCGTAAAGCGCCAGCCAATCGTCGTATCAAACATCTTTTGATCGCCTCTTGGATAATCAACTTCCGGTTTACCCATTACAAATGGCGCACGCGTCATACTTTCCGTACCACCTGCGATAAAAATATCCCCTTCACCACTTTTAATAGCACGTGCTGCGAAATGTATTGCATCCATTCCCGAACCACAAAGTCGGTTAATGGTTGTTCCTCCAACTTCAATTGGTAGTTCAGCAAGTAATGCAGCCATCCGCGCGACATTTCGATTATCTTCTCCTGCTTGGTTGGCATTTCCGAAAATAACATCCTCAATTTGTTCAGCTGACACTTTTGGGTTTCGTTCTATAAGTGCCTTGATGACAATAGCAGCTAAATCATCCGGCCGAACGGTTTTTAATGCACCTTTATAACGTCCAATCGGTGTACGTACAGCATCTACAATAACGACTTCCGTCATTTTTTTACCACCTCTTTTTGCTCGCTATAGTCATAGACACCTTTCCCACTCTTTCTCCCTAAACGTCCAGCTTGTACATATTGTTCGAGCAGTGGTGCTGGGCGGTATTTTTCACCGAGCTTTTCATGTAAATAGCGTAAATTATTTAGACGTGCATCAAGGCCGACTAAATCGACCAATTCGAATGGCCCCATAGGATAATTCAAGCCGAGCTTAATCGCTTTATCGATGTCTTCCGGACTTCCTAAGCCTTCTTGTAACATGTAAAAGGCTTCATTACCAACAAGCGCACTAATACGACTTGTAACAAAACCCGGAAACTCATTAATGACGACAGTTTGTTTGCCCATTTGTTTCGCAATTTCACAAATAGTTTGGACCGTCTCATCACTTGTTTCCAAACCTCTAATCACCTCAACGAGTTCCATTTTATGGACAGGATTAAAGAAGTGCATCGCAATTGTTTGTTCAGGTCGCTTTGCATAGGAAGCAATTTCTGTTGGGCTCATTGTAGACGTATTTGTTGCAAATAAACAATGAGGGGATGCAAACTGTTCCATCTGCTCAAAGACGGCTCGTTTAATGTCGCTTTTTTCGGGTACAGCTTCAATAATTAAGTCTGCTTCATTTGCAACAGTCGCTAAATCAGTTACATAAGTCAGACGTAACATCGCTTCTTGTACTTGTTGCGCTGTTAATTTTCCGCGTACAACGGATTTTTCGAATATGGAGATAATTTCATTTTGAGCATTTTGTAACGCCTGTTCGTTAATGTCTATAATAGCTGTTTCGAAGCCACTAACTGCACTTACGTAGGCAATTCCACGTCCCATAACCCCTGATCCGATGACAATAACTTTTTTCATTCAAACTGCCTCCTTATTGTGAAAACCATATACGAAGAGTGGAGATATCTCATCGCATATGGTTTTTGTCTTAGTTAGACGCCTAGTGGATTTAGTGGGCGGCTTCCATAATATGAAATGATACTTTTTGTCTCTGTATATAAGTCTAATGTTTCGATACATAGTTCACGTCCGAAACCAGATTGCTTATACCCGCCAAAAGGAGTACCCGGCATTGCAGAGAATGGACAATTGACCATCACGATTCCTGCTTGGATTTGATTGGCTACACGCGTAGCACGTGCACCGTCTTTTGACCAAACCGCTGAGCCTAAACCAAACTCTGAATCGTTCGCTAGTCTAATAGCTTCTTTTTCATCGCTAAATGGCATGACAACCACTACTGGACCAAATATTTCTTCACAAACGACTTTCATGGATTGATTGACATCAGCAATTATAGTTGGCTCATACCAGAAACCATTTTCAAAGCCCTCTACAGCTGCCACTTTGCCACCTGTTAAAATCGTTGCGCCTTCTTCAATGGCAGATTTTACATAGCCATCGATCGTATTTAATTGGTCTTGGTCGATAATTGCTCCCATATGAGTCCCTTTATCGAATGGATCACCTAGTTTAATCGCTTTTGTTTTCGCGACAAATTTCTCTAAAAACTCATCGTAAATGTCTTTGTGTACATATAAGCGTGAACGCGCTTCACAAGATTGGCCTGAGTTATAGAAAATGCCGTATAGTGAGCCATCTACCGCCGCATCGATATCTGCATCTTCGAATACTAGATTTGGAGATTTTCCACCTAGCTCTAATGTAACGCGTTTTAATGTTTGTGAAGCTTTTTCCATAATGCCTTTGCCGACTGGTGTTGAACCTGTAAAGGCTACTTTATCGACTTGCTGATGTTCTACTAAGTAATTCCCTACATCTTTCCCTGAACCAGGAACGATGTTGACAACCCCTGCTGGTACACCTGCTTCTAAGCAAATCTCCCCTAACACGATTGCTGTCAAAGGCGTTAAAGATGCTGGTTTCACAATAACGGAGCAACCAACGGCTATGGCTGGAGCAATCTTCCAAGCAGCCATCATAAGTGGGTAATTCCAAGGAACAATTTGTGCACATACGCCAACAGGCTCTTTTTCCGTGTAGTTATGGAATTGACCCGGCATATTATTTACTGCTCCGCGATGACCAACAATCGCGCCTGCATAAAATTCGAAATCTTCTATTGCTTGGTTTACTTGACCCTGCGCTGTGCCAAGTGATTTTCCTGTATCAAGCATTTCTAGCTCGACGATTTCATTAAAACGAGCACGCATGATAGCAGCAATTTTATGAAGCACTTGTGCACGACGATTAATTGGATATTGTTTCCACTTCCCGTGATCAAATGCTTCACGAGCTGCTTGTACTGCACGTTCCGCATCTTCCTGCGAGGCTTTAGCGATAGTCGCTACGACTTCTCCTGTCGCAGGATTAATCGTTTGGAATGTCTCACCTTTACTGCTCTCCACTTTTTCACCATTAATAATTAAATGATAAAAATCACGTTTCACTGAAACTTGCTCTTGTACTTGTTGTGCCATTGTCATTCACTCCTTTTTTATTGTCCGCTAAATTGAGGTTGTCTTTTTTCTGCAAATGCTTTCATACCTTCTTGGTGATCGTCTGTCGCTCCAGCAATACTTTGACTTTGTGCTTCGTAAGCAAGGAAGTCTTCGAACTTTAAATGTTCTGCCGCCTTGATATTACGTTTAATAAGACCTATTGCTTTTGTCGGTAACTGGACAATCTGTTGAGCGAATGTATGCACATCCTCTTCAAATGTTTCATTGCTATAAACAGCTGTTGCTAACCCTAATTGTTTGGCTTCATCTGGTTTAATGCGTTGACCGATTATAGAAATTTCAAGAGCTTTCGCGTCGCCTACTAATCGTTTTAAATAGTATAAATTCCCTGAATCAGGAATTAGCCCTACATGGATGAAAGCATTCATAAAGAAGGACTTTTCTGCCATCACGCGAAAGTCGGCAGCAAGGGCTAAACTAAAACCAGCCCCCGCCGCTGCACCACTCACAGCTGCGATTATCGGTTTTTCACAGCTATGTAGTTGTTGTACCATTGGACCATAGTAATCTGTTAAAATATCACCAAGTTTAGTACCTTCATCAATAACCGAAAGATCTTGACCTGAACAAAATGCGCGCCCTTCACCACGCAGTACAATACAACGTACCGAATCATCTGTAGATGCTTGTTTGACAGCCGTACGAATTTCGTGATTCATCTGTGCCGTGAACGCATTTAATGTGTCAGGACGATTTAATGAAATATAAGCTACAGATTCTTTTAGTTCGTATAGAATCGTTTCAAACATAATTATCTCCCCTTAAAGTTCGCTTGACGTTTTTCAACGAATGCTTGCATGCCTTCTTTTTGATCTTCTGAAGAGAATAATACATAGAAATTTTTACGCTCAAACTGCATACCTTCATAGAGCGAGTAGTCTACAGCTTTGTTGACTGCTTCCTTTATGAGTCGTAAAGCTAGGGCAGGTTTTTGCGCGAGCATCAACGCTGTTTTATGTGTTTCCTCTATTAAAATTTCTGGCTGTACAATTTTATTGATGACCCCATATGCGAGCGCTTCATCGGCAGTAATCCGCGCCGCGCTCCAAATCCACTCTAATGCTTTTGTTCGCCCTACTAATTTTGTTAAGCGCTGTGTACCACCCGCGCCAGGCATTACACCAAGGTTTATTTCAGGGAAACTAAATTCTGTACCCTCTGCGGCAATTAATACATCGCAGCACAGGGCTAATTCAAAGCCACCTCCGAAAACAAACCCTTTAACACTACCGATAATAGGCTTTTTAATTTGCCCAATACGATCCCAATCGGCGAATTGATTTAATAACTCTAAACGAATCGTATTGTCTGCCGCCATCTCATCAATATCTGCACCGGATGAGAACGCTTTTCCATTTCCAGCTAAAACGATGACCTGTACGTGCTCATCACGATCAAACATTTCCATTGCCTGCACAATTTCATGTACCATTGCACGATTTAATGAATTGTATTGGCGAGGGCGGTTTAAGTAGATATACCCGATCCCACTGTCCATTGTTATTTCAATAAATGTGAATGCTGTCATTACGCATCTTCACCGATTATTAATGTGACGATATCGCTTGCAAAGCTCATTAAATCTTTACCAGATGCTTTCCCTTCTGGTGAACGTAGCCCAAGCTTTAAATCTTCTGTGCTATCATAGGTCATTTCACACATTAAGTAGTATGGCGTTTCTGTGCCCATCGGCGTTGAATTAAATTTTGTCACTTTCATTTCACGTAAGCCTGGGATTTTCGCAGTAATCGGAGTATGAACCTTTTCGTAATGCTCATCAAATGCTACCTTATCAACTGGGTGTTTATATAACGCGATTAATTTTGCCATAGTAAAATACGCTCCTTTGTCTACATCGAAGTAGAAATTAATTTCATTGCCTCAAATGGATTTTTACAGCTTTTGCAATATAAAATACTGCGGCACGCTGTTGGACCAAAAATATTTTCAAGTGTTACATACGTAGAGCCACAGTACGGGCAATCTACATGCCAAGAGCCATCTTCTTGTAAAAAACGAGGTGGAGGAGCAATACCGAATTGCTTTAGTCCTTCTCGCCCCTTCGCTGTTACACGATCCGAAGTCCAGGTAGGATTATTTATAAACACGACACTTACTTCACGAACGTCTTCTAGTTGTTCGACTGCTTTTTTTATATTTTGTTGAATGATTGTCAGTGCAGGACATCCCGAAAATGTTGGTAGCACTTCAATACGGATATGGCCATCATTCACTTGCACACGTTCAACCATGCCAAGGTCAATAATACTCACCGTATCAATTTCTGGGTCCTTCACTGTATCGAGCACCTCATAGATGTGCGCTTCGTGCAGATCAGTAGTTGGCATCGTTACCCTCCTTACCAGCTTGCCGCTAAATCAGAACGATACACCTCTGACATCGTTTCGATTGCCGATGTTAAATCGTCTGTATGTTGCCCGTTGCGACCATTGATCTTCGGTGCAGGTAGTCCAGGTATTGTGATTTCTACCGCTTCAAAAGTTGGTGTTACAATAGCCAACCAACGTTCTTTTATGGCCGCTTCTGACTCGATTAATTCACATGTTGCTAGATGCGTAGCGGACTTGCCAAAAGACAATAAATCACCAGCATCCTTTATCACTTCCTGTAATGCTGTCATCATGCGTGAACGTGATTCCTCTGTTGCTGTACATAATTGAGTAAACCATGTTGTCCAATGCATCTGATGATAATAAAGCTCCGTACTAATTTTCACAGCCACTTCTCGGATAGGTGCATAACTACTCGCCTTTAGTGCATCCATTTTCGCTTTTTTCGCCGTGGTATAGACAAAATTGCGTGCGATGGCGTATCCCCAGTCGTAATTCGGTGCTTCCTTGTAGTAACCTTCTCCATTCGGGCGTTCTACAAGTAAACTATTACAACGCTCCTCTTTAGGTCGAAGCTGTGCTAACGAGTCTGAAGTACCTTCACCAAGTTCTTCTAGAAGTGAGTAAAATAATTTCGCATGCCCCATCGTATCTTGTGTAATGGATGAAAACGCTACGTCTTCCTCAATATGCGGCGCTAATCCAAGCCACTCGGAGCCACGATAAGAAAATAAATAATCATCGTCCGCTAATTGATAAAGTAGCGTAATGACGGCTTTTTTATATTCAGGCGTTACTTCGTTATTCATTTTCCTTCCCCCCTCCTGCCCAAGATAGGATTTCTTTTTCATCCAGCATGACTTGTTCATAGTGACGCCATTTTTTCTTTAAATAGCCATAGCCCTTTGTTGTCCGGTAATCTTTATTGTCTAGGCGTTGCAGCGCTTGTTTATTGTCTTGAGTTAGACCGTGTAAATGTTTGCGATTGACGACCCAAATGTCCACTACTGGCTCCCGACGCATAAAGTTTTCCTGTGCCATAATTAGCGCCATTTCTCCATTCGGCGCTAAAAGACTAAACTGATGTTGAAAATTTGATGTTGGTGTTCGTTTACTAAATACTTCAAATTCTTGATAGAAAGATTGCTTTTTCATGATGAACCTCCTCTCTCTACTAGTTAATTTACTAGAGCAGTTAATGCTTCCCGTACCCAAGCGTTATTTTCGTAAGATGAACGACGAAGTGCTAAGCGTTCTTGTGAGCACGGACCTTCGTTGCGCTGGATTTTTTTGAAATATTCCCAGTTTGGCTCTTGGTAAATCCATTTATTTTTTGCTTCATCAAAGTGCAAAGTTGAGTCTGGCACAGTTAAACCGATCGATTGAATACGAGGAATATATTTTGTTAAGAAATTTTGTCTTAACTCCTCATTCGTTAAGACACGAATTTTATATTTAATCGTTAGATCTTGTTTACTAGTACCTGTTGTATCTTTTGATGCTGGGCCAAAGAAAAATAACAATGATTCCCACCAACGATTTAACGCATCTTGTACAAGTGCACGTTGTTCCGTTGTGCCTTCTGCTAATGCCATAATAATGGCTTCACCGTGTTGTGCATGGAATACTTCTTCCGCACAAATACGTTGTAAGGCACGCGCATAAGGTCCGTATGAAGAACCTAACATGTTTGTTTGTGAAATAATGGCAGCGCCGTCAACAAGCCAGCCGATTAACCCCGCATCCCCCCATGATTTTGCTTCCATATGGAATACGTTGTGGAATTTAAGGCGTCCTTCGAATAAATCAATCATTAAATCGCCGCGATTTTTACCATATGGCTTAAGTAAATCTTCTGCTACGCGTAATAATAATTGACCATGTCCCATCTCATCTTGAACCTTTGCCATAATTCCTAACTTACGATATAAAGTCGGTGCTTTCGGAACCCATTCTTTTTCAGGTAGAGCGCCCATAATTTCACTAATACCATGCATTGAAATTAATTTGATTAGCGCTAAGCGGTATTCTTCCGGCATCCAATCATCTACTTCAATCTTCTCTCCAGCAGCAATACGTGCCTCAAATTGCTCCTGTAATTCTTGTTCAGATAATTGTGTAACGACACTCATAGTAAAAGCCTCCTTATATAACCGATTTCTGATAATCGTTACTATTATGTTATGTTGGAGTGCAAAAAAAATCACACTTCTAACAAGACCTTATTATTATTTGCTACTTTAATGGATTCTGTTGGACAGCCTTCCATTGCATCCTCTAAATCATCATATAAATCTATCGGAACTTCTTGGCAACCTTGGTTATTGTCTAAAATAACAAATGCAATTCCTTCGTCATTATAATCAAAAATATCCGGTGCCGATGCGCCACATGCACCACAAGCAATACATGTATCTTGATCTACTCTAGTGAATTTCGCCATATACTCACTCCTTTCACAAACCTACAGCATTAGGAAAGCTGTTTCTTTTTTTCTTCCATTACACTCGTACTATGCAACGGCTGCACTTTCGATGTTGGGTCAATATATACTTTCGCATTACTAATTGCAGTAGGCGCCTCTCCGAAACCACTGACAATTAATTTTACTTTCCCATCATATGTGCAAATATCACCTGCCGCATAAATACCCGGAATGTTCGTTTCCATTCGAGAATTAACGACGATAGAGTTTTTACTAATTTCTAAGCCCCAGTCTTTAATAGCACCTAAAGAGGAGACAAAACCAAAGTTCACGATTATATCATCGACTCCATAGATGGGCTGTTGTGTTTCGTCTTTTGCATGCTTTAATTTAACATGTGTAATGTGCTCTTCCCCTATCAATTCTTCGGGTACATAAGGTGTAATCACCTCAACAGAAGATTGCATTAAGTTTTCTACACTATGTTCATGTGCACGAAATTTATCACGTCTGTGGACTATAGAGACCTTTTTAGCAATTGGTTCTAGCATCATTGCCCAATCAACCGCTGAATCACCGCCACCAAAAACCATCACGTTACGATCTTTAAAAGCATTGAGGTCATTAATGAAGTAGTGTAAATTATGTTGTGCATACTTGTCTTCCCCATCAAACTCTAGCGTACGAACTTTAAACGCACCGTTTCCGGCAGTGATTAGTATTGTACGTGAATAATGAGTACCCGTAGTCGTGACAAGTTTGAAAATACCGTTTTCGTCTTTTTCGATTGTTTGTACAGATTCATTCGTACAAACATCTACTGGGAAAGTATTCATTTGCTGTCGTAAATTATAGATAAGATCTTGCGCCCGAATTTTCGGAAAACCTGCAATATCATAAATATATTTTTCCGGATAAAGCGCAGCTAGTTGGCCGCCCAGCTGAGGAAGGCTTTCGATAATTTTGACGCTCATGCCTCGCATACCACCATAGAAGGCAGCAAACATACCAACAGGACCCCCACCTATAATGGTCACATCTTTTATTTGCTCAGTATCAATCATTGAAGAACCTCCTTCTGTTCCTTTCTTCTATCAATGACACGAATTGCTTTTCCTTCAGAGCGTGGAATTGTACCAATATTTTCAATGACCAGACTAACAGAAATTAAGCAGGCATTTTTTAAATCGTGCTTGATTTCCTTTGTCAGTAATTGAATCAGCGGATGATTTAGATCACCTTTTACTTTTTCACATAGTTTTGGCGTTAACTCAACATGGAGTTCGATCGCATCCATATTGCCCTTTTTCAACAAATGGATTTGATAATGTGGTGCCAAACCTTCAATTTGTAACAACTCACGTTCGATTTCAGACGGGAAGACATTAACGCCACGAATAATTAACATGTCATCTGTTCGTCCCTTCACGCGCGCCATCCGCATTGTTGTACGTCCACATTTACATTTTTCACGTGTAATCGATGTAATATCACCTGTACGATAACGAATAATTGGTAGCGCTTCCTTTGTTAAACTAGTAATAACCAATTCACCATCTTCACCATCAGCTACAGGTTCTAATGTATCTGGATCGATAATTTCTACGAAGAAATGGTCTTCTGCAATATGTAAACCATCTTGTGCTTCATAGCATTCAACTGAAACACCTGGACCCATCACTTCACTTAAACCGTAAATATCCATTGCACGAATTTTTAATTTATCTTCTATCGCACGACGCATTTCCTCTGACCAAGGCTCTGCACCAAAAATTCCATATTCAATCCCGTTCGTCGCTGGATCAATGCCCATTTCCTCCATCTTTTCAGCGATGTTCAGAATATAAGAAGGAGTACCTGCGATGCCTCGCGGTTTAAAATCTTCAATTAATGTAATTTGACGTTCTGTATTTCCTCCTGAGACTGGTACAACGGCCGCTCCTAATGTTTCAGCTCCGTAGTGTAAACCTATCCCACCAGTAAATAGACCATATCCATATGCATTATGAAAAATATCTGATTTGCGTCCCCCTGCGGTAACAATAGCGCGAGCTAAAAGTCCCGACCACATATCGATATCATTTTTTGTATACCCGACAATTGTTGGTTTTCCACTAGTTCCCGAAGAACCATGAATGCGCACTACATCATCCATCGGTACTGCAAAAAGCTTAAATGGATATTGCTCACGTAAATTTATTTTTTTCGTAAATGGCAATTTGCAAATATCTTCTAAACTTTGAATATCAGCCGGCTTTACCCCGAGCCGATCAAACTGTTCCTTGTAGAAAGGTGTGTTGTTATAGACATTTTCAACCGTTGCTTTTAAACGCTCTAGTTGAATCCTTTCCATTTCTCCCCTTGAAGCTGTTTCTATTTCTAGATGATACATTTTCCTAGCCCCCCTTATGCTATTCCAATTCGGTACAACTATATTTATCTTTGTGTAACAAATAAATTACGAGAGTTTGTATTCCGTAATTAATTTTACGATAAACTTATTTGTCCGAATTGTCAATATATTTTATTTTCTCTATTTTGTGTAATTAATTAATTCGATTTCAGATGATTTATCTTAGTTGAAATGTATGTTGAAATACAAAGTGGTATTTATTAGATAACCTTTTAAATCCGCCATTAATCAAGGATAATCAAACGTAATTAAAAAAATAATCGAAAATTTAAAATAATTTTACAAAAATACGTTAATACATTTACTTTCCAAATGATAGATGTTAAATTATTTTTATATTTCACTTTATTCTCATTCGTTTTTATTTTGTATCAACGATATGGATGTTAATTACAAACAGACGAATGGCAAACTAAATGCAAAGGGGAGTTTACGATGACGTTAACCGAGGCTCAACAACACGAAAAACATTATGACGAAATTTTTGAAACGTTAAAACAGGAACCATTCGCAAATTATTTAGGGATGGAGTTAGTAGAATTAAAAGCAGGGTATGCAAAAGTCACACTTTCTCCAACACTCCACATGCTAAACACTCATGGGACTGTACATGGAGGGATCATTTTTTCTTTAGCAGACTACGCTTTTGCAGCAGCTAGTAATTCTTACGGTACAACAGCTGTCGGTGTTACGAATACCATACATTACATGAGCGCAGGCTTGGCAGAACACCAACTAACAGCGATCGCTGAAGAAGTTAAAAAAACTCGTCGTTTAGCCTGGTATCGTATTAATGTTTGGACCAACGATGAATTATGTGCAACAATGGAAGCAATGGTTTATCGTAAAAATGAAAATTTCATCCAATAACAAAAGATGTGAGAGACCTTTTAAGCTTTAATTAGGTTTCTCACATCTTTTTTAACACGCGAAAATCCCTCACTAGTTACAAGAAGCCCTTCATGCAACTAGGAGGAATCTTTGACGAAGCTAGTTTATACCTGTATTCCATCTTTCGATTTTGACTGCGGTTTTCCGAAGTACGCTTCTTGGATTTTCGGGTCATTCAACAACTCTTGTGCTGTACCTGAAATGGCCATCTTACCATGAGCTAAAACGCAGGCACGGTCAGCCACCTTCAATGCAGCTTTCACGTTCTGCTCGACCAAAATGATCGTGACACCTCGTTCATCGCATAATCTACGTAATATATTCATAATGTCTTTGACAATTAGCGGAGCGAGTCCTAATGATGGCTCATCCAGCATCAAAACTTTCGGATTGGCCATTAAACCTCGACCTATAGCCACCATTTGCTGTTCTCCACCTGAAAGTAATCCACCTGGGCGATTAAGCATTTGCTTTAAGCGTGGAAATAATTCCACAATTTCCTCGTAGTCTCGATGCACCGTTTTCTTGTCTTTACTATAGCGATGATAAGCACCGAGCATCAGATTGTCCTTGACAGATAATGAAGAAAAAATTTGTCTTCGCTCTGGCACTAAACAAATCCCGTTAGCAACTGTCTTCTGTACACCATCTTTCGTAATATCTAAACCTTTGAATTCAATTTTTCCTTCACTCGGTGAATAGACACCCGCTAATGTACCAAGGAGAGTACTTTTCCCGGCTCCATTTGACCCGACAATTGATAATAACTCCCCTTCTAATAGTTCGAAATCAATACCTTCTAGCACATGTAAATGGCCATGATAGGTATGTAAATTTTCGATTTTAAGCATATGCCACACCTTCTTCCGCTTCATCATCGCCTAAATACGCTGCCACAACCTTTGGATTTTTGTAAATCTCTTCTGGTGTACCTTCCCCAATCTTGACCCCATTATCTACAACAACTAAACGATCTGAAATCGACATAACCGTTTCCATATCATGTTCGACGAATAAAAAAGTCATGCCTTCTGCGCGCATTTTTAAAATGACTTCGACTAATTGCCTTGATTCCTCAGCGTTCAGACCTGCCATTGGCTCATCTAATAAAATGAGTTGCGGTTTTGAAATAGCTGCACGTACAATTTCAAGGAGTCGCTGACTGCCATAAGGTAATTTATCGGACATTTCATAGGCAAACTCAGCAATTCCTACATCCTTTAAACATTGCAACGCTCTTTCCATTATCCGAACTTCTTCTTTAACGACAGTCGGTAAGCGTAGTCCAGCCGTTAAAATATTTGTTTTCATCGCAATATGTGCACCGGTCATTACATTCTCAATGACTGTCATATTATCGAATACTTCTAAGTTCTGAAATGTTCTAGTGATACCTGCTTGTGCAATTTGGTAAGGCTTTTTTCGCGTTAAGCGTTTACCTTGGAAATAGACATTCCCTGATGAACTTGGCAATACGCCTGTAATCATATTGAAAAGTGTTGTTTTACCTGCACCGTTAGGACCAATAACAGCGAATATTTCACCTTTATTAATAGTGAAGGATACATTGTCTACAGCAACTACCCCTCCGAACACTTTCGTTAAGTTTTCTACACGTAAGATCAGCTCTTTGTTAGTCATTTGTTTTACCTCCAGTAGCACGTGTATCGATGGAGAACGCAATCGGTGTAGAGCGTTCCTTCTTGTGAAGTTTTCCGGCAATTTTCATAAATTGAGGGACTAATCCATTTGGCATATAAATTAAAGTTAACACGAGCAATAATCCGAAGAAGACGATTTCGAACTCCCCTCCTACGTTAGGTAAGATGACTGGTACATAATGTTTTAACAGTTCGCCTAATAAAACATAAGTAGCTGAACCGACAATGGCACCCCAAATATTAGTTGATCCACCGATAATAACCATGATTAATAAATAAATTGACGTATTAGCTGTAAATAAATCTGGATTAATAAATGAGACATAGTGTGCTAGGAGCGAACCTGAAATGGATGTGAAAATAGCACTTATCACAAAGATTTGTAGTTTATATTTCATTAAATTCACACCAACGGCATCCGCTGCAATCTCACTCCCCTCAATCGAACGTAAGCCACGTCCAACTCTTGAGTGAATAATATTGCGCGAGAAAATGAGAGCCATAAAAACAAATAGCCAAATAAGATAGAAGTAACTTTGATCTGTCATGAATTCAAAGCCGAATAAACTGATACTCGGTATACCGAAGAAGCCATTCGAGCCTCCTGTAATGGATGATAATTCTTTAAAGGCGGTGTAAACAATAATTCCAAACCCTAGTGTTGCTAACGCTAAATAATAGCCTTTTAACTTAAATGTAGGAATGCCGATTAATAAAGCAACAAGTGCAGAAATAAGTGCACCTACTACGATCGCTAACCAGGGAGATAAACCTACTGTTGCTGTCATATAAGCAGATGTGTAGGCACCAATTCCATAAAAAGCCGCATGCCCTAATGAAATTTGTCCAGCGTAACCTGTTAGCATCGTTAAACCTATACATACTAATGCATAAAACCCAATCATCGTAAAAATAGCGAGTGTATAATTAGATCCAACAAGCGGAAGACAAAATAGTAGCGCGAAAAAAATGCCTGGTCCAACTAAGCTGTTATTGTAGATCAGCTTTAAGTTTTTTTTATTCATCGTTGCAGCCTCCTTACACACGTTTTCCAGAAGCTTTAGCAAATAGACCTTCTGGTTTTATAAATAAAATTAATAGCAATAAAGAGAAGCTCACTACATCTTTTAATCCTGAAGACCATAACCCCTCTGTAAACGCCTCAATAATGCCAATTAGAAAGGCACCCGCAATTGCCGCTGGGGCATTTGTTAAACCACCAACAACTGCTGCTACAAACGCTTTTATGCCAAGCATCATACCCATATCGTAGGAAGCACCGGAAATAGGTGCAATCACTGTACCTGCTAGTGCCCCTAACCCAGCACTTACCACAACAGCAAGCAATGACATTTTATTTGGATTGATGCCCATTAAACGCGCAGCAAACGGATTTACAACGCAAGCTGTTAATGATTTTCCTGTAAACGTATAGTTAAAGAAGTACATCATCACGATTAAAATAACGATCGAAAGGCCAATCGCCCATAGATTTTGTGGAAGTAAGACGGCTTCTAAAAATTCAATAGGTGTATTATCTGTAAACGGCGGTAATGTTTGGGCTTGTGTTCCCCAAATTAAAATCGCAATGCCTCGGAAGGCTATTGATACGCCAATTGTAATGATAATGAGTGTTGTCATGGATGATTTACGAGCTGTATGAATGGCCGTTCGTTCAAATACAGCACCGATTGCCGCCACAATGACGATACTTAAAATAATGGCTAACCATAAGGGTAGATTTGCCTTTACAAGTGAAATACTAATTAAAGCACCAAACATCGCAAATTCACCTTGTGCAAAGTTAAGTATGCCGGTCACGTTATAGATAATGACGAATCCAACCGCAATTAATGCGTAAATGGCTCCTATTGTTAAACCTGAAAATAATAATTGCAACATTTGAGAGAATATTTCCATACTGTCGTTCACTCCATTTCTTTTCGAGATTACTAAGCTGATAATGAATGAACAGTGATGGAAAGACACCACTGTTCATTGGATTTGTATTATTTTTTTAGGTATGTTGATTAACCATTTTTATCCAACCTAATTAATTTGAAGGCTCCGATTTCCGCTACGGGCTACTCGCTTTCCTGCGGGAGTCGAGTAGCCCTACGCTACAATCAGTTAAAATGGAAATATAATAGCAAAATGGCAACGAAAAATCCTTTTATCGCTCAAAAACAAACCTATTTTATCTAATCAACACGCCTGATCTATTATTTTATTAGTCTTCTAAAGTCCACTTACCATCAACAATTCGTACCATCGCAAAACTATCTGGGCTCAATCCCATATGATTATCTGCATTAATGTTAAATACGCCTGTTAGACCTACATATTCACCTAGCTCTTGCTCAATGTAATCACGGAGCGCAGCGCTATCACTGCCTTTTGCTTCGATTGCTTTTGTCGCAATCGCGAAAGCATCTGCTGCATATGCACCGAATGTACTTGCTGGTTTATTGTATTTAGCTGTGAACGCTTCGTTATACGCTTTTAATAATTCTTTTTGTGGATTTGAATCCTCCAATTTATCAGCTACTAATAATTTCCCCGTTGGCAAGACTACATCGTTAGCTGCAGCACCGGCTACTTCGATAAATTGGTCCGTTGCAACGCCATGACTTGCAAGAACTGGTATATCTAGCCCTAATTCACGAATATTTTTAATCACTACCGCTGACTCTTGCACTGTTCCCCAAACAATAATGGCATCTGGACTTTCTTTTTTCACACGAGTTAACAGAGGTTTTGCATCTTTCACTGTCGCCTCGAATTCATCTTCAATAACTGATTCCACACCGTAATCTGCAGCGTGTTTACCAAATTCTTCATGACCACCAGTTCCATAAGAATTCGCAACGTTCAACCAGGCAACTTTCGTTAAATTATTATCTTTTAAATATTGTAAAATCCGCTCCACCGCTTGTTGATCGTCTTGCGGCATTTTGAATACCCATTTTCGTGCTTGTCCATCTTCAGTCATGTAAATTTGTTTACTAGCAGCAACTGAAATGTAAGGCACTTGATTTTGCTCTGCCAAAGGTAACATCGCTAATGAGTTCCCACTTGTAGTGCCTCCGATAACGATTGATACTTTGTCTTGTGTTAACGCTTTTTTCATGGCAAGAATAGCTTCATTTTGGTCAGATTTATCATCATATGTGACTAAATCGATTTTTCGACCGTTAATGCCACCATCCGCATTTTTTTGATCGACTAACATTTTAAGCGTTTGCATCTCCGGTTCACCTAAAGCAGCCGCCCCACCAGATGCTGAGAAAATCCCAGCCATTTTGATTGAATCACCTGATGTATCTGTACCTGAACTAGCGGATGATGCATCACCTTTTCCAGATGATGAACTACATGCCGCCAACACTAATACACCCACTAATAGGAAAAGAGACAATAAAGTCTTTTTCATAAAGCACTACACCCCTTCATTATTTTTATACCTATAAAACCGCATCTCCTTATCCGCCGGAGGCATTAACTTCTTTCAGCGGATATTTTGCTGAAAGAAGTTAAAATGACGGTATGTATAGCCCCTGAAATAAAAACAAACATTGTAACAAAAATAAATAAAATTAACATTATCTGTAATATCAACCTTTGCGGAAATAATAAAACAAATAAGATAAAAATAGATTATTGCAGACTAAACGATACCCAAAGCAGATATTCGTGTTTTTAGTTAATCAAAAGAATAGCATGTATGTTAAAAAATGATAAATACCAAAAATATATATTTTAAATCGTTATATATACATTTTTGGTATACCCGTATTCTAATTGTTATATATATTTCACCAAAACTATGTAATTTAATTTCCTATGAAACCCTTGCTATTTCTAGGTTCTTATAGATTATTTATCTAAAAAATCAGAAATATCTTACAAATTTAACGAAAACACTCTAAAAAATGTTACTATACAGAATAAGTATATGAATTGCATAAACTAGTGGATTTTAAGTATAGGGGTGAAAAAGATGGATTTAAGACAATTAAACTATTTCATTACAATCGTTGAAGAAAAACAAATTACAAAAGCTGCAAAAAAGCTTCATATGGCACAACCACCACTTAGCAATCAATTGAAAGTAATGGAGGAAGAATTAAACTGTAAACTATTGGATCGAAATGGTAGAACATTAGAACTTACTGAACCTGGAAAGATTTTATATGAAAAAGGCAAAACATTATTAGCTAATTTCGAAGATACGATTTCGGAAATAAAAGAAGTTGGAGAAGGGCTAAGGGGGGTATTATCGATTGGTGCAGATCAAACTTGTTTATCTTACTTACCTGAAAAAATTAAACTGATGCGTGAAAGATACCCTAATTTAAACTTCAAAATTATTGAAGGAGATACATTTTTCTTAACAAATAGTCTTTTAAATAAAGAAATCGATTTAGCTATACTGCAACAACCGATTGAAGATGAAAATTTCTCTTCGATTGGGTTAGCATTAAAGGAGTTTGTACTTGCCACACCTGCACAATGGCATTTACCGAACCCTATTCAAATGGAAGACTTAAAAGATTTACCGTTTCTTTCTTTTTATCGTCATCGTAGTTGTAGTACGTTTCGCATTATTATCGATGAATTTAAAAGTCACGGGTTTGAACCTAATATTATTTGTGAGTGTATTGATATTGCGATGGTTATTTCGTTAATAAGTGAAGGTTTGGGGATCACTATTTTACCGAAAACGAGTCTCGATAAATTTTTAATTAAAGGTATTAACATCATTAAATTTGCAAATTGTAATATCCAATCTAAAGCGAACATTGTTTGGCCAAAAGATCGCTATTTAGCAAAGCACGCAATGAATTTTTTACAATTATTTAAGGAAGAAACTCATATACTAGCTCGCGAAACAATCTGCCAGAGCCAAAACGTTTAACAGGTAGGTTTATGCTTTGGCAATTGAAAATCTAAGAGAATAGTAAATGGTACTCCCGGTTCAATTTTAACCGGGAGCTGTTTGTTATTTTACATACTTCACATACTCTTTAACAAAATCTACAACGTAATGCACTTCTTCATCTGTCATTTTTAATAACTTGCAAACTTTTTGTATTTTTGCTGGTGATTTTAATTGTTCACGCACTTGATCAATCCACATATATTTACACTTTCGAGGATTTACACCATTTCTAATCTGTTTGAAGCGACGATAAGCATAGCGAGCAAATGCATTTAACATTTCTCGCTCCTGCTCATCTCTTACTATTTTATTTGCGACCCTATCGATCACTTCTGTATCAAAAGTCCATGCACCATCTGTTATTTGCATAGTACCACCTCTTTAGTTCCGTAAAGTTGATAACAAATATGACTGCAGAATTCGAATACCTTCATTCCATCTACTCTTAGCTATTAAATGCATAAGAAAAAGCCACACCTAGTTAGATGTGACCTCTTTTTGTATTTTTTATATAATCAATAACAAGACAACTTGTTAAATTTTAGGTTCAAAATGATCCTTAACATATTTTATTCTTCAAATGATAAGTTTGTCGGACCTTTTAAAAGATGGTTTTCAAAACTAATATGAGTTGTAGGGGTATCGTTATTTACTATCTCAAAATTAAGTCCATCCAGCCAAATTCCCCCTTTTCCTGCCAATAAAATACCGAACGATACGATTGCACTGTTTTCTGGGACATCAAGAACGATAGAATACTGATTCCAACTATTTGTACCAATAATTGGTCTGTTACTCATATTATCGAATTGTAGGATATCCTCCGATGCACTATCAACTCGCATCCAAAGTCCCGAGAATTGTTTTACATTATTCGTTTTAATAAATCCAGAAAGTTTAACTCTCTTCCCTCTAAATTCATCAGCCTTGAATTGTTGCATCATTGTTGCAAATTCGTCTGGAGCTTGAACAGTTTTTGATGTTAAATAGCCCGATGCTTTTCCTTGATGTATATTTTTCTGATCTATTCCTATTTCGTAATTATAAGGATGACTTCCACTAATGAACCAGCCTTTAATTTTTTCTTCCATTATTGATTCCTCCTTGTTTTTCCTCATAGTTCCCATTACTTTTCTGTATTGCCCTGGTGGCAAACTGTACAATTTTTTGAAAGCACGTGTAAAGGTTTCTTGTGACTCAAATTGATAATAGAATGCGATATCAATAATTCTTTCATCAGTATTGAGAAGTGTACTTGCCGCATTTGCAAGTCTCCTCATTCGGATATATTCTGAGACAGACATTCCAACAGAAGTTTGAAAAATCCTGTGAAAATGATATTTTGAAAATCCTGTAACCTCATCAATGTCATTAGCGGAAATTTGCTCATGTAAATGAGATTCTATCCAATCTATTGTTTTTTGAATGACCCATTCATATTTCAACGGTATTACACCTCCCCTTCATTTACTATCATATCGAATAATATTTAGTGATTTTTGATTTTTTTTGCGATGTTAGCCAAAATAGAAATATATATACAAAGTATCTCATTCAAAACGTTTGCTGCGATTTATATATACATACATCTTACAATTGTCTTATTACTATAACTTGTGGTTGATTTCCGTTCCGACTGGGCACTTTCCTGGGGGCGTCCGATGAGCCGCTTGTGGCAACAGATGTTTTTTGCGCGAAAGCGTAGTGCTAACGTAGCGGCAGCAGCAGGATGTTGGTCACGAAGGCGTTATCACAGGACGTGATGTTATTAGCCTTCGTTCCTCTGCCTGTTCGCTCCAGGGTGTCGGGCCAACACGATGTTGGTCACGAAGGCGCGTTATCACAGGACGTGATGCTCTTAGCCTTCGTTCCCCTATCGCTAATCCCGAGGAGTCGCCCAGCCCCCACTCCAATCAACTTATATACAATGCATATACCCCAACAAATCCCATCCACAACTTTTGGTAAAAATCCTTATAATTGTTAAAATGGAAGTGTAATGGTTTAAAATATGAGAAAAAGGGAAGAAGCATATGAACAATCAAATTTATGCGAACTGGAGCGGGCATCATGTTAAACTAACGTGGCTACCACATAAGAAAATTGACGATTACAGCAAAGTAACAAGTGTACATGGCGTTTGTTTTTATAATGGGAATGTTTTGTTAGTTCATGTAGACGGGAGAGGATTTAACTTTCCTGGAGGTCATATAGAAAAAAGAGAAACCCCTGAAGATACAATGCATAGAGAAGCATTTGAAGAAGGTTATGTAAAGGGTCATATCAACTATATTGGAGCAATAGAAGTCAGTCACGAAGAGAATCCTTTATTTAATGCTGCTGGTAAGTATCCTTTAATCGGATATCAAATGTTTTATAGGATCGATATTCAAAAGTGCCTCCCTTTTCTTCGAGAGCATGAAACGATTTCACGTATTTGGGTTGAGCCAGAAGAAGTAGCTTATGTAATCAATGACCATGAGATTTCACAATTAATCATACAAGAAGCTGTAAATTGCAAATTTTCTTACCATATAGACTAGCAGCACACTCCCATTTGCTCCTATTAGATTCAGTTAGGAGGTTAGTTCATGAGATTGTTAATAGGCTTTTTCGGTGTTTTAATTATTTTATTTGGAAGTTTGTTAATGAGCATCACAAGCGAAACCTTTTTAATAAGAAATATTCTTTATAAACTTTTTGGAGCAATTATATTATTTGTAGGACTTTGGGTTTTACAGAAGCAAATTCATCGCAAAAAACAATAAAAAAACGGTTATGCGATAAACTTGCCACTGAAAATCCTATAAGGTAACTCTTCCTGTCGCAATTTTTGACTGGGAGAGTTTATTTTACTTTCTTTTCACTTTTAATCCCATCTATCAATCTTAATGACTCTAGTAGCATTATTTGTTGTTACTTTAACCGTTAAATTCCATTCATGATCTTTCGAGTATCCCACACCACAAGCTGTTGCATGCTCAGTACCTTCAATTGGTGTACTAGCAGTATAGGCTTCTAGCGTTTTTCTAATTTGTCTTAAGTCAGCTTTAAGCGTTTCATTAAAGAATCCTCTACCTTTTCCTTCCGAAGTGTCCTTCACGCCGTCCAATAGAAAGAAAATATGACTTCCAGAATGAGAAATCGGCTCTTCACCCCATAAATTTGGCGAAGTTGTAATACCATTGACCTTCACAAAATTATTTACTTGAACACTCCATGAATCATCACTAGCGTATGAATGGCTACTAATATTCGGCTGACGCCCTTTGACATAATCAAATTCAAATACATCCGTTACATAACCAGTCCCACCAGCAACACCGGTAAATGAGTAGGTTTTCCCGTTTACTTCGAGTTCAACTTTGAACGGCGTACTTCCATTTCCTCTTTCACAATAATTATGAACATAAAATCTATAATGACCACCCGGCGCATTTTCACTCCACCTGATATTTTCTACAGGAGAGGGATTTCTATGATGGCCACCATTCATATCAATATCTAAAAACCCACCAAATTTATCACTTTTATCTCCATAGTAGATGTGGTCCCCTTTTGGTGTTTGGCAATGTAGATCTAAGTCGGTATAGCCTTCCCATATTAATGAAGCTCGAATTTCATTATTCTCATATCTTCCACCGGCACTTTCCACTCTCCTTTTAATTTCGCCATCTATTCCTCCGTGGTAATACCAACTAAAAGTATTGTCCCATTGTAAAATATTTGGCGCTGCTTCATCAGACGCAGTTACTACCGCCATAAAACGACTAGGATTATCGATTAATACTTCCATATTTTCAGCCGTTGGTAGAATAGTTCGTTGGAATTTTTCCCACGTCATTACGGAACTCGGAAGAGATACCTTTGATGAGGCTTTTTCCTTAGGAAGAATGTTTGAAAATATGCCCTTCTTTTGTTCAACAACTTTAGGCTCAGATTGATTTTCCCACAGAAATGACGGAATCTCTTCAAAAGTGGCATATCTTCTTCGCAAAGAATTGGCAATTCCTAATTTTTCAACTATTTTTTCTGCTTCTACAATTGCATTTTGCGTTGGAGCAGCTTGTGAGCGCATGTAATTCGCTGGATTCATCTTCTCTGCAAAACGACGAGCAACCGATTCAACGGACATTCCTGAAGCTATGTCATCTAATAATGTACCGATCATCGAACTTCTTACATGACAGAATCCAGCAGGAGCTGTCGCAACTGCTAACCAAACAAGATTTGTTTTCTGATTATTGTTTCCTACGCTATTTCGTTTGTCATGCAATGTTTTAAACCATTCTGCAATCCCTAATACTCTATCTGCACGGTATAATGCTTCTGATTGTAATAAAACTACAGCTTGTTCCACTGTCTCGATCGTATAATCAAGCAATGCATTTGATAGCATCTTGAATTCTTCTAATTTCTCAGCCATCACTTGTCCCGCAGTTTGTAATCTAGAGTGGTTCACCATTTCTTCAGGAACTATAACGGATAAATGATTCCACTTTCCAGTACAAGGCTTTCCTAATACTGGGGAGTTTGAAATAAATACACCCATCACTTTTGAGTTTAAAACTTCTGCTTTCATTGCTAAAACAGCAGCTTTAAAAAATGGAGGAGCCATATCCTCATCCCATATAGCGGATACCATAATGCCATTTTCATCAATCGTTACAAGACCACCAAATCGCTCAATAAAATGTCTACAAGCGCTACAAGTATAATGTTGTCTAGCTTCTACTGGTAAATTATCTACATACAAATCAAACAGACCTTGAACATTTGTATTAAATAATTTTTTACTACTAATCGCTTCATCAAAATAGCTTTTTAAATTTTTCTCGAATTCAGGATATCTATCATTTTCATTATTATAAACATTAGTTGCTATGTTTAAATTCTCTTCCAATTTTCAACATCTCCTTAGTCTATTCAACTATGCCACGGCAGCAGCATGGGGGTTTTGCGCGAAAGCGAAGCGGCAGCAGCATGGGGGTTTTGCGCGAAAGCGAAGCGGCAGCAGCATGGGGGTTTTGCGCGAAAGCGAAGCGGCAGCAGCATGGGGGTTTTGCGCGAAAGCGAAGCGGCAGCAGCATGGGGGTTTTGCGCGAAAGCGAAGCGGCAGCAGCATGGGGGTTTTGCGCGAAAGCGAAGCGGTAATGGTTTTTTTGAAGACTTCTAATAGATGACGTTTCACTTTCGTAACAAAACATTTACTGAAATAATCTAAATTTCCTTCATATGTAATTTATTCTATTATACATATAAAATGTCTAGAATAGTAATTGAAATTGGTTTATATGATGGCAGTAATCTCTTGCAAATTTGTACGGTACTTCGAAGCGACTTGAAAAGAAATTTTTATTTATGAGGAAGAGTGCAGAAAAATTTTACCTACCTCTTTTTCGAATGGATAAAGTAACAATAACAGTTTTTAGGTCTCGGTATCACTAGCGATGTTGACCACTTAAATCATCTTAAAATAATAAGAAGAGCATATAGATATCTATAAACATACAGTAATCCCTTGCAACTTTAATTTTTTTAATCTAATTCACAGGCATTTCACTATACAAACCTAGCTACTAAATCATATTAATAGTAGTGTAAAGCTAACTTAGCTTTGCCCTCCTAGTTTGTGGTTTAGGGTCACTTTGGTTCGAGTGACCCTTTTTTTACGTCTCTCTCATGGTTATCCGAATTCCCCCTATTTTTTCGTGCCAATACTGCTAATCTAGGTGGCGATTAAGATTTTGCATTAACTTCGATTCTCTTCTTCTTAAATTCTATATAATTGAATGACTTTACCATTTTCAACTGTATAAACAGAAATTGTTGTTGGTTCGTCAAACTACAAACATTGGTGTCAATTCTTTTTGTTTACACTAATTATCCAAGGTGCGTTAGGGAAATTTTTTACAAAAAATATGAAATCGTTTATAATACATAGTTGAATGAAAAAACACGATTCGGTTGGTAGTCCGAATGCATCACAATTTTGATGTCAGTAACCTTCCCCTCCTCGGGATGTCCATCATTCGAGTTTAATTTATGAGGAGGGACCTACTATGAAACTAACCATTTGTTATGATGGACAATTTTATATAGGACTAATAGAAAACATTTCTGAAAACAAATACAAAGCGTACAAGTATATCTTCGGAAATGAACCTAAAGATCAAGAAGTCTTTGATTTTGTAAACATGAACTTGTTGGATTTCATCAAGAATAATGAAAAACATGATGGAATACCTATCCAACAAAAGAAAGTTAAAAAAATCAACCCTAAAAGACTTCAAAGAAAAGTAGCAAAAGAACTTAAAAAACCTAGTATTTCTTCTAAGGCCGAAGAGGCGATTAAAGCTGAAATTGAACTTAGAAAAAAAGAAAAATCAGTTACTTGCAAACGACTTAAAGAAGAACGAAAAAATTATATTAGAAATATCAAAGTTCAAAAGTCTAAAAATAAACATAGAGGTAGGTAATATCATTTTTTACTGATAACATTAGTTGTCAGTTTTTTTATTGATTACTGTGCATTTCCTTTAGATTGTTCAGTTCTCATCAGTAATAATTTTTTTTATTCAACTAACGAAGCAGAAAGTTGAAAAAGGAATGTAAAATAGTCGAAACAGATGTATGGATAATATATATTAATATAGTTATTAATTACATAATTATCAGTTAAATAGTTTCAAGGAGGTTATTTATGAAAATAACAGAAGACTATGGCAAAGTGATGATAGATGACTTTGCATTTTATGGTGAAATTAAACAAGAAAAATGTTCTAAATGCAAGTTTAATTTAGTATATTACGATGATTTTGATTCTTATTTTTGTCCTAAATGTAATAGTTGGATTGAATCAAAATGTAGTGACCCTACTTGCAAATATTGCTCTAATCGACCAGAAACACCTTTAACTCACAAATAGCGAAATTAAACTCCCATGAAAGAAATTAATCATCTTTCATTTTCTGTGGTGACGTGCTGATTTTGCCCTTCATGGATGAGCTCACGGATGCTTTAGTGAAACATTACATATAGAGGTGCTTTAATTGACTGCATTCGGAACACTACATTTTAAAAACGACATCGATTGTGCATACGTGTGGTAGCTTTTCTTTTTCAGCATAAATGTTGACGTAAAATGTAATTTTTGCGTTGCCAAAAGTATGTGTTTCTTCTTTATCCGCATACACTTCAAAAAAATCGACCGTGTAATACTTATATCCGTCGTTTTCCATGTAGCACCAAACTTCATTCGCTTTTCGTCGATCGAGGCCTTTAGTATGCAAAAACTCGACAACCGCATCATTTTTCATAATTTGCTCCGCATAAAAAACACAATCTTCACATATGCAATGATCGTCAGTACCAACAAGTTCTCTCTTTGAATAATATTGCTCATTTAATTGTTTCGTGTTCATTATGCTCTCCAATAGATTGATAGTTTAATATTTTATCATTAATTCACGTATACTCAGATAAAATTTTACACGTGCGGTATTGCTTTTGAAAACCATTTATACAACATTTATACAAATAGGGTAAATCGCAGATATACCAATATTTTCACTCGATAGACTTGTTCTTCCTTTTGCATAAAATCACGTATTTTTCTTTGCGTTATAGATTCGCATTATTAAGACGAACCCCCGAAATAACGGTGAAACTTAACAGATTAGGTTCCCCTAATTATTGATTTAAAAACCAACAATTAAATTTAACAGAGCGTTAATAAAAATCGAGTAGGAGGGAGTGACTAACTCCCGACCTCTCCAACCACCGTACGTACGGATCCGTATACGGCGGTTCAATTAAGATGAATAACGCAAGATTTCATAACGAGCTTGCAGACTTTTGAGCCCTTGGTTACTCCAATAAGAGTTACCAAGGGTTCTGTGTAATATTGGACTTTTCGAAATACGCCAGTAACTCTTGCGAGTATTGCCCCATTCGTAAGCCTTCCAGTCTGGAACTCCTAAGCGAATAAGGTTGCGCACTTTCGTACGAGGCTTCTTCCAATTCTTCCATAAACACATGCGAAGTCTTCTTCTAATCCATCCATCCAGTGATTCAAATATTGATTTCGTATCCGCTAATGAAAAGTAGCCACACCACCCAATTAAGTATTGATTCAATTGTTGAATTCGGTACTCCATTGGAAATGGCTTCTTTCTAGCTGTTAATTCCCGAATTTTGTTCTTCATTCGCTTTATGCTCTCTTTCGCAATTCGAACTTGTGGTTCTTTGCGGGAGGTAAAGCTAAATCCTAGGAATTTACGTTGCCAAGGACGAGCCACTGCGGATTTCTTCTCATTTATTTTCAATCGCAGCGTCTTCTCAATAAAGGTTTTGATACTTGCCATCACTCGTTCTCCTGCTCGTTTTGTTTTCACATAAATATTGCAGTCATCGGCGTAACGGACAAATTTATGACCACGTTTCTCTAATTCTTTGTCTAATTCATCCAGCACAATGTTTGAGAGAAGTGGACTCAGTGGACCCCCTTGGGGTGTTCCTTCATCTGTATCATAAACGACACCATTTATCATGACACCCGATTGCAAGTATCTACGAATCAGCTTGAGTAGAGGTTTATCAGAAATTTTCTTCGCTAATGTACTCATTAGACGGTCATGGTTTACTTTGTCGAAGAATTTCTCTAAGTCCATATCTACTACCCAGCGATATCCTTCTTTTATATAGCCTTTGGCTTCTCGGATTGCATCGTGAGCACTTCGTTTTGGTCGAAATCCGTAACTATGATTCGAGAAGTTCGGGTCGTATAGGTTGGATAGCACTTGGGCAATTGCCTGTTGAATGAGTCGGTCTGTCACGGTTGGGATTCCTAATAGTCGCACACCGCCGTCAGGTTTCGGGATTTCGATTCTGCGAACTGGTTGTGGTTGGTAGGTTCCCTCAAGAATTTGCTTCTTAATCGTTAGCCAGTTTTCGACTACATGCTGTCGTAGGAATTTTACGGGCATTTTGTCTACTCCATGACTCCCTTTGTTTCGTTCCACCCGTTTGAGTGCGAGAAGCAGATTCTCTCGTGATAAAATTTGATTCATTAACATCTCGTTCGACTCCTCCGTGAATAGCTTGTCTTCTTATAACAGTTTCTACTGCACCCGCTCAATGTCCCTCATGGGATTCACCATTACCTCCATTAAGTCGGTCCTTCTGGATTTTCTGTGTTTATCATAGAAAACTGCATGCCAAGGGCTATTCTCTCCGAATTGTTCGGTCCTTTCCATTCATTCTAGAAGTGAATGGTACTATGACCTCTGCTGACTTCTGATGGTTCAGCTACCTATCGCTAAGTAGGTTACAAAGTGTACTTTGCGTTTCCATCAGACCTCCCCGGGTAAGCGTATGCACTTTCACACCATCTATCCGCCTCATTTACTCGATATGACCTTCGACAGAAAGGACTTTGTGTTGTTGTGCACACTCATCCAATCATACCTAGCCTTATATGAGATTTGTGTTCCTCGGACCGGTGTTTTGCCTCCAGCTTCCTTCAGATTCCGCGTCGCCACGGACACCCTTGCTCTTGGCTAACCTCTACTTCTGTCTTCGAGGTTCGGGACTTGCACCCTATAGTTCATACGCATGCCGGGCGCACACAAAAAATCCCCATTAAATAGACATGTTTATTTAATGGGGATAACTTGTCCTAAAGTCTCATCTAAATGATACTTTTCTTTTATCATTTCGAACAATATTTTCTTCAAGTTGTTTCTTCATTTCGGAATTGATTTTCCCAATAAAATTTTTTGACAGGCAATTCACTATAGAAAAAAAGCAATTCATCATAATAATAGTAGTGTAAAGCTAATTTAGCTTTGCTCCTCCTAAACTTGTTACTAAGGGTCATTTTTGTAAGTGACCCTTTTTAAATTTATAACTTGAATACAATTTTCAAATTTTATTACCAAATGGAAATAATACTTAGATGATTACCACCCCTCCTTCCTACACTTATACATATTATAGATTGTAGAAAGGAGGGATGCTCTATGGGATACTGGCAAGGTGGAAATGTTGGTAGCTACAATTGCGGTGGCGGAGGCTATGGCGGCGGTTCAACATTTGTATTAATTGTTGTTCTGTTCATTCTATTAATTATTGTCGGTGCAACATTCTTATATTAATTGGTGATTTTTTCTTATGATTACGTATACAATTATTCATGAAGAAGTTAATGCTATTTATCATTGTCACAATTAATTATTTCCAAAATCGCTGTTGCTAAATATCACACCATAGTAATAGTAGGATCATGCACCAGCCTTACCCACTACAGGTAATACAAAAAGGTCACTATTGTCCGAGTGACCTTTTATTTTAATTAAAAGTTCAAAAAACGCCCAAAAATTTTTTAGCATTTTGTCTATTCAATATCCTCTATTTACTTAAATAGTAAAATAAAATCGCTACAAAAATATTTGGTAAAGCAATTAGTAATGCATTTACAGTAATTTTGTTGCGTTCGTCCCTCTCATCAGTTGTCTCGGTTGCGAAGTTTGCCCTCATCCTATCTCCACTTACCATGGAACCCGAAAGAATCATGGATATGCCAATGAAAATACAACCGACCGTCCCTGTAACTAAATAGACTTTTTCCATTCCCCAAAAAATCATGGATATTAAAACACCGAATAATGATAAGAATATACCCATTAAAAAATACCTCAACTCAACACCCCCTTACTTATTTTACGTTTAATCACCATTTTTTGTTCAAATTGGCTAATCACAATAACGTGTGGTTGATTTCCGTTCCGACTGAGGGCGTCCGATGAGCCGCTGATCCCCAAGGAGTCGCCCAGTCGGAACGAAGATCAACTTAATACAAGGCATACGTTTTCATCCACAACTTTTGGTGACTCCCCTTTATATTGAAGTAAAATTTTCCTTGGGGAATGTGAGTGACAGAGAATTTAATATTCCGGGTATTATATAGAAGAAAGTGAAACTCTCGAAAAAGCGTCCATCGAAAAGTACTTGATGAAATTTAGTTACTTTTAGCGCCCAAAAAACGCTATACAATCATCTTATGTCGATGAGAGTATAGCGTTTTCTTAATTAGTATTCTGGATATCGATGTTATTTAACAAAGATTTCTTCAATTTGGTCAAGCATAATATCAGCTGCAAGAATACCGCCTGCTGTGTTCCAAATGACATCGTCAACTTTATGGACATTGCCTTTTTGTACGGCACTTAAGTTTTTCCAAAGTGGATCTTCTGTCCATTCTTTTTCAGTAGCTAATCCTGTTTCATCACTTGTTGGCATGTAAGTGAAGTAGAAAAGTACATCTCCGTCCATTTTAGGGATTGCTTCTTTACCTACCTCAACCGCTAAATTACCTAATTTCGCATTATCTTTAAATAATTCCGCTTGCTCTGGTACACGTTTGAATCCTAAAGAATCAAAAATAACGCCTGAGAATGAATCTGTATAGTAGATTCGAGATTTATCGGCCATAAAGCGTACGAATGAAACCTCTTGGTTTGTTTTATCGCCAAGCTTCTCTTTAAGAGCTAGAACTTTATCTTCGTATGCTGTTAAAACTTCCTTGCCTTTAGCTTCTTGATTTACCGCTTTTGAATAAAGTGTAAAGTTTTCTTTCCAATCACCGCGTAATGTTTCTGAGAAAACTGTAGGTGCAATTTTGCTTAATTTTTCATAGTCTTTTTCTTGTCTTAATTTATTCCCAATGATTAAATCTGGTTTTAAAGAAGCGATTTTTTCAAGGTTAATTTCACTTTCAAACCCAACAACTTCTACGCCTTCTAACTTATCTGTTAAATGATCATACCAAGGGTTACCTGAAAATGCTTGTACAGCCCCTACCGGCTTAATACCTAAAGCTAAAAGTGCTTCTGTTCCTTCATTTGTTAAAACAACAACACGTTTTGGCGTGTCTTTTATTTCAGTTGTCCCCATTGCATGTTCTACAGTATATGCAGTGCTCTTAGTTGCACTTTCTTCTTTCTTGTTTTCCTTGTCATTGCCACATGCAGCTAAAGCAAATACAGCGACAACAGCAAGCAAAACAAGTAATTTTTTAAATGCCTTTTGCATCTTTTCTTCCTCCAATGTATATGATAGAATATTTAAGCAGATTAAGCGATAATGAGAATCACTTTCATTTACTTAAGAACGAAATTAATCATATTGTAAGAATCTATTACTGTCAATATTTTTTTATAAATATGCAGAAGTGTTGATTAGGAAAAAATAGGTTTATTATTGAGCGATAAAAGGATTTTTGTTGCTATTTTGCTATTATATTCCCGTTTTTAACTGATTAAAGAGAGTTGTACTTAGCGAAAATCAGCTTCTTGTTATTAAATTCATCATCAAAAGTTGGGAATGGCATTTGTTAAAACGTTTGTCATACATATAAGTTGATCGGAGTGGAGGCTGGGCGACTCCTTGGGGATCAGCGATAGAGGAACGAAGGCTAAGAGCATCACGTCCTGTGATAACGCCTTCGTGGCCTACATCGTGTAGGCCCGAGACCCTGGAGCGAAGCGAATGTTTTCTGTGCGAAAGCGTAGTGCTAACGTAGCGGCAGCAACAAAAGCGGCTCATCGGACGCCCCCAGGAAGCTCTGCTCTGTGCGAAAGCGAAGCGTCAGCAACAAAGCGCCCAGCCGGAACGGAGATCAACTCCACGTTATGGTGATGAGCCTCTAATTGATAATAGAGGATAAAAATGGTTAATCAACACACATGATAAATATGCAAAGAAAGAGTATGAATTTATATGATTTTAAAAAATAATTTTTCAAAAACAATTGCACTAATAGTGGGAACACTACTCCTACTCCTTTGTATGGGAATCAGTATTGTATGCGGCTATGCAGATACGTCCATTCAAACGACTATTGAATCTTTTACACAGTTTAATAATTCTAACGAGCATATTATTATTCAAAATGTTCGCATTCCAAGAGCACTAATCGCTACTTGTGTGGGTGCTTCCCTAGCTATTACAGGCGTACTCATGCAGACATTAACGAAAAATCCTTTAGCATCACCAGGCATATTAGGAATTAATGCGGGAGCTGGTTTTGCGGTCGTTTTTTCTATGATTTTCTTCAATGTTACAAGTTTGCAAGCATTTGCATGGATTGCATTTTTAGGTGCTACAATAGCTGCTCTATCTGTTTATGGTATTAGCGCAGCTGGACGAGACGCGATTACGCCAGTCAAAATAACTTTAGCAGGTTCCGCTATCGGTGCATTATTTGCTTCCTTTACGCAAGGATTACTTGCAACAAACGAAGCAGCACTCGAACAAGTATTGTTTTGGTTAGCTGGTTCCGTACAAGGTCGAAAGATTGAAATTCTTATATCTGTATTACCTTATTTTATCATTGGATGGATTGGCGCTCTGTTGATCTCTACTAAAATGAATATTCTTGCTCTTGGGGACGATGTAGCAAGAGGCCTAGGATTACCCCTTGGATTCATGAAGTTGATGGTAGGTATTATTGTCATTTTATTAGCAGGTGGTTCAGTTGCAGTAGCTGGTCCAATAGGGTTTGTTGGAATTGTGGTACCCCATTTTGCGCGAAAGTTTGTTGGCACAGATCATCGTTGGCTCATTCCAATGGCCGCTCTATTAGGTGGCATTCTTTTACTGATAGCCGATGTAGCAGCACGCTATATCATTATGCCTCAAGAAGTTCCAGTAGGAGTAATGACAGCCATGATTGGTACGCCATTCTTTATTTACCTTGCGCGAAAAGGTGGAAAAAAATAATGAAACAGTTAAAAACAATACGTTTACTACAAAATAAAATCTCGTTTTTACTTGATGTCAAAGCTTCTAAAAAACTTACCTTTATTAGCATCCTGACACTAGCCGTCTTTTTCTTTAGTGCATCATTTGGTGATTCATTTATAAATCCATTAACGGTGATCCAAACCTTGTTCGGCAAAGGCTCTGAGTTTGATCAATTAATTATTGTGGATTTCCGAATGCCTAGAATTTTTCTTGCTGCTTTTGCTGGTATGGCTTTAGCAGTGGCGGGTGCTATATTGCAAGGAATCATTAAAAACCCACTAGCCTCCCCTGATATTATCGGTATTTCTGCCGGTGGCGGAGCAGCGGTCGTTGGTTTTTTAGCCATCTTTAGTGATTCCAATCATTCTTTAACTGTTAGTATTGAATGGTTACCCCTTGCAGGTTTTATCGGAGCAACTTTCGTTGGTGTCATTGTTTACATATTTGCTTGGAAAGATGGTGTAACACCCTCTCGACTTGTATTAATCGGTATCGGCGTTTCTGCATTTATGCAAGCCATAACGACGATGTTAATGATTATCGGTCCTATTTATCAAGCCAGTGAAGCAAATAAGTGGATTACAGGGAGCGTCAAAAGTGCTGATTGGGATCAAATTCAAATTATCGTTCCAGTGATCATAGTTCTTCTACTGATAACATTTTTTATTACTCGACAGCTAAATGTCCAAGAATTGGGTGATGATACAGCTGCTAGTTTAGGACAATCTGTACAAAAAACTCGTTTATTCTTATTACTCTTGAGTTCAAGTCTAGTAGCAAGTGCTATTTGTTTTGCAGGAGCGATCGGTTTTGTCGGCTTAATGGCACCACATATTGCAAGACGCATTGTAGGACCGTCATACGGTGTTCTCATTCCGACATCTGCTGCAATTGGCGCATTACTAGTAATGGTTGCAGATATTATTGGACGAACTGCATTTAGCCCTTTAGAAGTACCAGCTGGTGTGTTTACAGCTGCCATTGGTGCTCCTTATTTCATCTATTTATTATTTAGAAACCCTAGAAAATAAAGGAGTCAAATGTCATGACTATTACGTTAGAAACTAAATCACTTACACTAAACTATGGTGATTCCAATATCATTGAAAATCTGAATTTATCTATTCCGATGAATGAAATTACGGTGCTCATTGGCGCCAACGGTTGTGGAAAATCTACACTTTTACGCTCAATTGCTCGATTATTAAAGCCTAAAAATGGCTCTGTATTATTAGATGGCCAAGATATTTTTAAATTATCCACTAAACAAGTAGCAAAAAAACTTTCTATTCTTCCGCAATCACCAGTAGCACCAGAAGGATTAACCGTTTTACAACTTGTTAAACAAGGTCGTTACCCTCATCAAAGCTGGCGCAAACAGTGGACAGAGAAAGATGAAGAAGTCGTGTTAAACGCCTTAAAGGCAACCGGCGTTGATCATTTACGAGATAAACCGGTCGACGAGCTTTCAGGTGGTCAACGTCAACGTGCCTGGATCGCCATGACCCTTGCCCAGGATACAGATATTATTTTATTAGATGAACCTACTACCTACTTAGATCTAACTCATCAAATTGAGGTTCTAGATTTACTATTTGAATTAAATCAACAGCAAAACCGGACAATTATTATGGTGCTACACGATATAAACTTGGCCTGTCGTTATGCTGATCATATTATTACCGTTCGAGATCGCGGCGTCTTTGAAGAAGGAAGACCTGAAGAAATCATGACCACTACATTAGTAAAGCATGTCTTTGATCTAGATTGTAAAATGACGGCTGATCCTATTTTTGGCACACCATTATGTATTCCTTTCGGTAAAGGACGAATTATTTCTTAACTTTAAAATTTAGAATGAAAACACGTAACCCCTATCTTTGCAACATTAGGCTCGTCACTATAACGTGTGGTTGATTTCCGTTCCGACTGGGCGCTTTGCCGCTGACGCTTCGCTTTCGCGCAGATAAAACATTTGTTGCTGACGCTTCGCTTTCGCACAGATAAAACATTTGTTGCTGACGCTTCGCTTTCGCATAGATAAAACATTTGTTGCTGACGCTTCGCTTTCGCACAGATAAAACATTTGCCGCTGACGCTTCGCTTTCGCGCAGAGCAGAGCTTCCTGGGGGCGTCCGATGCGCCGCTTCGCTGCAGGGTCTCGGGGCAACAAATGTTTTCTGTGCGAAAGCGTAGTGCAAACGTAGCGTCAGCGACAGGATGTTGGTCACGAAGGCGTTATCACAGGACGTGATGGTTTTAGCCTTCGTTCCTCTATCGCTGATCCCCAAGGAGTCACCCAGTCTCCACTCCAATCAACTAAAATACATGGTATACGTTTTTACAAATATCATACTGACTTTCGGTGATGAATCTAACATTAGTAAAGATAGGGGTTATATAGAATTTTATATTTATTCATAATCACTAATGTCGCATGAATTTTAATTGAATTTTCTGTTTTCTGTTTCTTCCGTTTTTAAAGAAAATGAAAGATACTTAAATAGAGATAGTAAACATCCATTTTTTTACTATAACCTTTGACTGGGGCAACTGACAGTTCTAAATCCTTATGGTACCGTAGTTCCTTCGATTTCCCGAAGCCAAATACGTGCGGGCTTCCATAGTGTTGCTTTTAAGTACCTACTAATTTGTAAGTACGTCAGTGAACTGTTTGTGTAAAGCTGTGCTAGCACGTTTAAGCAGTAAACGATCATCGCAATGTACACCTGATTATGCACAGCTTGCTCGCTTTGCCCGTAGAACTTTTTAATGTTCAGATGCTGTTTCATCCACTTGAAAAACAGTTCGATTGCCCAGCGTGACTTATACAGTTTAGCGACTTCATCTGCGCTTAAATCAAAACGATTCGTAATCAGATGTAGCTCTTTACCGTTTGGATCTAGTACTTCGATACGGCGAAATACATTTTCAGCACGATTTTGCGTGTTGCCAATCAGAATCATTTCATCCGATAACACCGATGACTGTTCAGGTACTTTAAATGATTCAATCACACGTGTTACGGCGTTTTTTCGCAAGCGTGAGACAAAGAAAAGTCCGTCATCTGTCATGCGGTCAAAGCGCTCATAATCTAAGTAGCCTCGGTCAAACACGTACATGCACTCCTTGTCATCAACGAGAATTTCAAGCTGACCACGATCATGTTCTTTCGCATTCGTTAGCACCGCTTTATCAGGGTACGAACAACCTTTTTCTAGGTAAACAAGGCGCAAATGTAACTTCACACCTGATTTTGTTTTACGGAATTCAGCCCATCTATGGTTGTTTAAGTTCAATGGCAATGTACTAGAATCAATGATTTTTAGTGGTGTTGTGGTTTTTCGGCGCTGCTCAAAATGCGTTTTCTCATGAATTTGCCCGACTAAGTCTAGAAAAATTTGTTGGAAAAACTCAGTTGGCACTTGGTTTAATCGCCGACCTAACTGCGAAAAGCTGATGGACTCTAAATACGTTGCTTTTTGTAAGTCGTCTGATAACAGCGTGTCACTAATGGCACGTAGACTTTCGGTTTCATTCAGTTGCGCAAACAGTAATAATTTCAAGAATGAAGCGATGTGAAGCTTCTTTGTATAGTAATTTAATTGATGAATTTCAACTAATTTCTCCATTTGTGTAGAAGAAATAGGTGAAAACCATTGTTCAAATGAAGTTTTTCGTGTAAACTTATCCATGCTTATGTCCTTTATTTTGGATTTGGATGGTTTACTACCACCCAACCATTATAAAGGCTTTTTTTATGCACGGATAATATTGCGGAAAATTCAGTTTTTTAAAATACGTTGAATTATTTTAATGCGACGCTAGTGATTCATAATTAATGATGTTGTTTTCTTCAAAATGTAAATAAGCCTATTCAAATAGGTAGTGCCCCCTTAAAGTTATAGTTTTTTCATACGTCCTAAATACTCTACAAATAATTCTTGCTCATTCATCTCCTCATCAAAAGAGACCCTATATGCTTTCCCGTTAGGCTTTGAACTAACAATTTTATGGATTTCTTGATTGATAAAATGAACAGCTACTCCATCATCAACGGCAAGACCAGATGAGAGCTTTTTTGCTTGGACCAAATCTTGATAAGCTGGTTTTCGATTGATTTCACCATCGTAATGAGGGCAATTACTTCCTGGAAGAAACCCTAAACAGTTTATCGGCTGTAAATTTCCACCACCATATGAATCTGTTATTCCTTCTTCAAACCAACAAATTGAGCCCGCGCTAATGCCTGTCAAAAGGATTCCTTCATGCCAAGCTGTCTTAAAAATGCGATCTAACGACCATTCTTTCCATAAAGCTAAAAGGTTTTTAGTATTTCCTCCGCCAACATAAATTATATCCTTGTCCAAAATAAAACTTTCCAAATCTTGAGTAGGTGGAGAAAAAAGTGATAAGTGGGACGGAATACATTGATGTGAGTCAAAAAAAGAATAAAATCTCGAAATATAATTTTCCGAGTCCCCGCTTGCAGTCGGAACAAAGCAAATTTTAGGATTAGCTTTGTTAGATTGCTGTAAAATATATGTATCTAATAATGGATTGTGAGGCTCCATAGAAAAGCCCCCTCCCCCTAATGCAATAATTTGTTTCATTTTATGCTCCTTCCATTTTATTGATTTTTTGTAAATGCCAAACTTTTCTTAATTATATAATAATTTCAACCAACTTCATAAAGCAAGGCTTAGTTTTCAGTAGAAACCAAGCCCTGCCCTATTTACGCTTTCTAATCAATAGTTATTTTCCTTCTTTATTACTGAATTTTTGGATTTCCAGCAGCTCAGAAATCGTTACAAATTTATATCCTTGCTCTTCAAGTTCTGGTAAGATTTTTTTCAATGCTCTCACGGTTTGCGCACGATTCCCTCCACCGTCATGAAATAACACTACACTTCCGGGCTTAGCACCTTTTAAAACAGTGTTAACAATCCTCTTTTCTCCAGGATTTTTCCAATCGAATGTATCTAAATGCCATGACCACATGACAACTTTATATCCTTCTTGGATAATTGCATCAATCATGGCATCCGTATACTGACCTTCTACTGGTCTAAATAAAACAGGCGAATATCCAGTAATTCCAAAAATCGTTGCATGTGATTGTTTTATTTCTTTCATTAGTTTGGAAACGTTCGTTCTTAAAGGATGTGTATATGTGTGAATAGCTAGTTCGTGTCCTTCTTCGTGTACACGTAAAGCAAGCTCAGGATTTTTTTCTGCATTTTCACCCACAATAAAAAAAGTTGCCTTTGCATTATATTTGGATAATATATCTAAAATTTCAGGGGTATACTTTTTATGAGGACCATCATCAAAAGTTAAGGCAATAACTTTTTCATCCGTATTGATATCCCACAAAATTTGTCCTGCTTCTTCGTAATATTTTCTTCCTTTGTCGGCAAAAGATTTTTCACTTACAAAAAATACAAAGATCCCAAGAATGCAAAGTGCGATCAACAGATAATACTTCCTCAAGTTTTCACCTCCTGCAAATAATTATTTCTAATCATTATTATTTGAGGTTTAAACTAAAAAAATGCTTGTATTTTTGTATTATTAACTGTATATAAAACCAATTACAATCCAAAATGAATGTAATGATGTATTTTTCTCAGGTATCAAAAAACCTGCAGATGCCAATTCCAAATGTTATATTATTAAAAAGGAGTATAGTTATTTTTTATAATAATGGTAAATTCCGTCACTTTTAAGAGGTACATATCTCCTGAATTTCATTTAATAAACGCAAATACTTTCATTTTTTGAATTGGGTCATTATACAAAATTACATTCACTAAAGGGGGATACTTTATGGCAACTATAGAAGACTTTGTTAATCTTGATATTAGAATTGGGACAGTTACCCAAGCTGAAGAACTTCAGAAAGCAAGAATTCCTGCTATTAAAATGAAAATTGACTTTGGTGAAGATATTGGAATTAAACAATCCTCTGCTCAAATTACCAAACGCTATACGCCAGAAGGCATTATAGGCAAGCAAGTAGTAGCTATTGTTAATTTCCCTCCTCGTCGAGTGGCAGGCTTTAAATCTGAAGTTTTAGTTATTGGTGGAGTGCCCGTAGATGGTGATGTAATTCTACTAACGCCTGAACAACATGTGCCAAATGGAACTAAAATTAGTTAAAGATAGGTAAGCCTCTTTGCGAAAAGGTTTTTGTGATAGTTGAGTTTATTGAAAATCATTCTAAACTCTTGATTTCACTGTATTTAAAAAGCCAACATTTTGAATAAAGTTTTGATCAAAACGTTGGCTTTCCTTTATTTTTTTTATAAAAAATTGATTATTTTGATTCTTCTTACTCCACCAAAGTAACTATTAGTTAAAGGGAAGATACTTCCTCCATTTCTTCCAAGCCTCCATATAACCATTTAGGTCATGCGGATGAACTTCAATACACACTCCAATACGTGTATATAATTGAAAAACAACTTCATTCAAAAGTCTTTCCTTAGTAAAGGATGCATTCCCGTTCCACAAAGAAAACGATGAAAAAAGTGTATTTACATCTAGACTATCTGGTGAAGAACAAAAAGCATAGGTAAAATCGTAAACTTTGGGACCGATTAATGGTGATGGGTCAATAACTCCTTTTAACTGATTACAAGCGTATACAAAATTATGAACACCTGTATCTCCGTGAAGATAGTACTTCTCCTCTTGATCGTGATAAGTTTTTAATATATTTACCAACAACTCTACTCTTTTATGGTCCTCGCTCGGTAAGAGCTTACCTATGTTCATTTTGGCAAACTCAAAACTACTTTTTTAAAGTCTGACCAGGAGTTTCTATGAATCCCGTTTATTCTTCCCCAAGGAATGTCTTTGTCTACCTTTTCATAATTATTAAATAATCTTTTAGTTAAAATTTTCATCCATTCTAATTTCGATCCCCGATTATAGTGAGTTTCTCCAGGTATATAAGAGTAAATAATAAATTCTTTTTTATTATCCGTGTAAAGAACATCAGGCAACAATTTCACATTTTTATATGCAAGTAGGAATTCCTCAGTGGCTGTTATTACCTTAGGATGGTCTATCTTTACCACATAGGTTGGCCTATTTTTCAACAGGATAGTATATAAAATACCATCAGTTGTACCACTTTTTAACCTCTGCAATTCTAGATGATCATTTTTTACAAAACCTTTATTAGTGATTAACTCAATAATTTCATCTATTTTTTCCATTTTTTTATCCTTTTTGGTCGAATTAGTTAACTACCCAATTTGATAAGTTCGCTAACTTTTTCAACTATCCTTCCCCGTTATATGCAAAGTTGCCTTTGACTTCAGTAGCATGATCTTAAACTCTTGCCCCCGTACCATCGTTTTCATTAATCAAATTCAGGTCTAAGAAGAAGTTTAGTGTCTAAATAAAGCGATATTTACGTGAAAATTGTGTGATAACCAAAATAATCGTTAACCCAACAACGAGATACCACATTATATGAAAAGGAACTATGTACATTAATACACCAAATAATATAGCTGTTAAAGTGCTAACTGTAATTGAATATACACTCGTAAATTTATCTTGAATAAAATAATATAAAGTGAATGGTAGTGCTAAGGTAAATATTGGAATATAAATTGTTACAATAGATGTTTTAATGAGGGCTATTGAAAGCACGGCAATTATGAAACCTATTGACGTAGTAAGCGTTCTTCCATTGCATACAAATGCCCTCTATAAAACCGACACTTATTTCAGCTATCAACCGTAGTTTGCCTATGACATATACCATGTATGATTACTAGACTAATGGAATGGTGCTGTTACAATATGCATTGGTAATTACACAAAAATACATTACTTTAATAACCATTAGCAAATTCATCTATTACTACCAATTCGTCATCAGTCGGTTTCCTTTTTACGTATTTCTTATAATTTTCTATTATTTTTTGTTTTTCACCTTTAAAAATATCTGTATATGTTGCAATGGTTCTAAGCATTGTAATTTCCTGATTAAATTCCTCTTTTGAAATCGGTTTCCAATGAGAGAGAATATATGTTTCTGCATCAAATGTTTCTAGTTTATCTAAAAGTTGAAGAGTTTCGTTTACTTTGTAATTCCTCTTTTCGGAAAAAATATCACAATAAATACAATCTCCTAAAAATAGAATCTTTTCTTCTTTGATGTACACAACTACAGAATCTGAAGCATGACTTCCTCCCACATGTTGTATGACACAAGTCACCTCCCCAAGATCTACTTCCAGTTGTTTTTCAAAGATTAAATCTGGTAATACAATCGTGATATTCCTTTGACTAGGGAATTCTTTTTTTATTGCATTTGCACAAAATTCAATCTCCGTTCCTTCTTTAACTCGAGAATCCAATGCCTCATTCGACCACGACAGATGCTTTAACTTTTCTATTTCCGTTTTTGTTTCTATTGAGGAAATTGATAATGCATTTGTTAGAGTAGAGAGACCAAAAATATGATCCCAGTGCCAATGTGTAAGGACAACCATATCTGGATTTGAAACGTTTCTTTTTAATAGTTCATCTAGAAAATACTTGGCATGTTTTTCCGAGTTACCTGCATCAATCATTAATGTCTTATCCCTACCAACAACCATCCCAAGTATTGGACGGTCGGTCTCCGAGACTGGTGTGATATACCAAAAATACTTACCTATTTGCTCGATCGAATGCATGTAAAACCCCCTCCTTAACCTTAATTATTAACTGACTTGCTCAGATTTTACTGTAAAAACAGAATATATTAAAAGCAAACGACATTAAATCCTTAATAGATAAATTTTATAAAAGACAATTTTAAATACTGAAAAACCTCACTTATGGTACGGTTCACCGAAACTAATATTAAATTTCGTTATAAAAATAGATTTCCTTATTGGACTAACCTGCTTCGTTAGTTGAATAAGAAAAAAGAATAACCCTCAAAAAATAAAAATAAATAACCACAAATATTAGAAAAACATATAGTGGTTCTCTTCTAAATTTATCCTTTTTCTGAACAAAACGCCGGGTCAGACCTCGTTTATCAAAAGAGTTCTCACTGATAAATATTGATTTAACCTTCATTTGTAACATGGTATTTACGCTCATTTAGTTTAGCGTAACGATTCATCTTTTACACTATATATTGCTCTTTAACCTGCATCAGACCTTAATCTACTAAAGTCCAAATTTTTCAGTCGTTCTGTTTCAATAAATATCATTAATTTATCGCCGTCATGCCAACACCACTCAAGACTATCATCCGAATCAACCGTTAACAGTGAGATCCATTCTGCTTCAGGCGTTGGATCATACGCTAGTGAATAATGAGAAGGATAGCCAAGAAGATAGTCCGAACTTTTATGTAGAGAATCCCGGATTTCTGTGTATATGTCGCTCTGAACTTCATCGAAAGGCCAGTCCTTTAACTGGTATTCGTCATAAGGAATATCAATAGTCGGGAAAAACTCAATCACTGTAGTCTTGCCAATATCTGAATGGGGAGGCATTATCGTCTCTAGATTCGTCGTTTCAGGAATATAGATACCATGAATATATCCGTCCTCAAACACCTCTAGATAATCATCATCATCATCATCATCATTATCATCTGCTACAAAGAGACTTAGGAGCCCTTTCGATGGCAGACCTCTTTCAGGTGAAGCGATTTCTGAGAAATTGATCTGGCCAAGGAAACGATACGGCTTCTTCTCATACGTTGGCCATTCGCTACCAACTGGTAAATCAGGTGCTCCTCCAAAACGACTACAGCCTAATCGTGGTTCGGCATCTTTATTCTTAAGTATATCAATTGCTGGCCTTAACACTTGAGATAAATACTCTTTATGATTAGCAATATTTGACTGTTCTATCATCTCTAAAAAATTATTTCTATTCATTCCATCCTCCGTCGTGTGTTTTTTTAAAACGAGATTTGAATTTTCCCCATAATTAATTATACTTCATCGTGGTTGCGAGAAAAATGATTATACTAATAATGGAAAAAAACTATATTTCTTTGTTTTTTGTTAATACCACTTTTCAACTAAACTCCGTTAGCCAGTCATGTAGCGCAAAAACCAGCGCTATCCCACTTAGAATGAAAGATAATTACGTTCTATCATGAGAGTTTAATAAAGAAAAAAGAGCTGCCTATGCAACTGTTGGTTTGAAATAAAGTTCGATCGTTTGTAAAAAAGATTAACCTTTAATAAAAAAGTTGGACCATTTTATCCCTTTGGATGGTATAATTTTTTACGTATTTTAATTAGAAGGAAGTGAATTCATGAGTGATTTGGAAAAAATTAAACTCGTGAAGCCACCATTTCCCAAGCTACGATGTTTTTCTTTCAAACCTATAATTATCTAGGAGAGGATTATTTTGAAGAAAAACATCGGAAACAAAACACCTAGCTTATTATTACTGATTGTATTAGTAGGCTTCCCACAAATTAGTGAAACTATTTTTAGCCCATCATTACCTTCTATCGCAGATGCATTTGAAACTTCTATGAGTGATGCACAGCTTACGATGAGTGTGTACTTTATCGCTTTTGCCTTCGGAGTGTTTTTCTTTGGTCGTTTATCCGATAAAATCGGTCGTCGCAAGGCAATGCTTTATGGGCTGTTTTTATATTTTGTTGGTAACATACTTTGTTTAGTAGCAAATGAAATGGCGGTTTTATTAGTCGCACGCTTTATTCAAGCGTTTGGTGCAAGTGTTGGCTCTGTCGTAACACAAACGATTTTACGCGAAAGTTTTTCTGGTGTTGAGCGTCATAAATTGTTTGCTCAAATCTCAGCTGCCCTTGCCTTCACACCTGCCATTGGCCCGTTAATCGGTGGCTTTACCGATTATTATTTTGGCTTTAAAGTCGTATTTTTGGTGTTAGTTGCTATGAGCGTTATTGTATTTTGCTATGCGTTTTTACGCTTACCTGAAACAGCGCTTACTACAATCGAAATGAAACCTATACTACCAATAGTGATGCGCATGATTACAAATACGCGTCTCTGGCGCTACGGCGTATTAATTGGCGGTATTAACGGTGTATTATTTAGCTATTATACCGAAGCGCCATTTATTTTTACGCAATACTTTACACTATCAAGTGCGATGTATGGTTTTTTAGGCATTATCGTTGCGCTCGCTTCTATCGCAGGTGCGATGCTATCTAAACGACTCGTTAACCACACAAAACCGGAGATGATTATCGTACGCGGATTAGCCATTATGCTCATCGGTACATTGCTCGCTACATCGGTACATTTTTTACAGGTTTCATTACAAATGCCAACCATGATTGTTAGTGTATTTATTATTTTATTTGGGACAGGTACCGCTTTACCAAACTGTTTAAGCTTAGCGCTGATTGACTTTCAAGATGTCATTGGTTCTGCGGGTGCGATATTTAGTTTAGGTTATTATCTACTCGTCAGCGCTACAATCTATGGTATGAGCGTTTTCCATAACGGAACAGTCCTTGCGATGCCACTATATTTTTTAGCACTAGGGATTGTTATGCTCTTAATAAGCATACCGTTACTTTATAAAAAAGATGCGATGTATTGAATAATGTCGCGATTCTTTAAAAAGTTGCACCATTTAAAAAAAGATAAATGCTTGACCTTCACGCTACGTAATAGGAGTCACTATATCATTTATAAGCCAAGTCGAAAATAAACTATAGGCACCTCGAAAATGATTAAACTTTATTATAAAAACTAAACTTAAATCTGCTGGGTAAGAATCCATTTTGATCAATCTTTTTTCAAAATGGATTCTTTTTATTTTTCGTAAAATCTGGGTTTTCGTGATATTTTTGATCAAGCTTTATTTTAAAGCTACAGCAACTCAATGATCTTCAAGTAATGCACCCCGTTAGCCATCCATGTAGCACAAAAACCAGCGCTACACCACAGAAGATGAAAATGTATTCAGAACGGGTATTGAATACTACGGCTGGGAGAGGAAGGTCGATAAACTATGGTGCCTTGAGCCCTTCCGTTAGTTTGACTCCAACGACCACGGTGTATCACTGACTGTCGCTCCCTCACGGGAAGCATTCATGGGAGATTCATCCTACTCAGGTTGCTGCACCAGCCTCTAATTTGATTGGCCGTAGAAAGGATGTTTCTAATGGAAGTCATCATTGAACGTGCATGTGGCATGGATATTCATAATGATTCGATTACCGCATGTATTATGACACCAGAAGGTAAAGTGATTCAAACCTTTTCTACTAAAACGGTTTTTCTATTGAAATTAATTGATTGGATTAAAGAACACGGTTGTACGCACGTAGCTATGGAAAGTACAGGTGTATTTTGGAAGCCTATTGTAAACATACTCGAGGCTGAGAGTATCGAATTTTTAGTTGTAAATGCCCAACATATCAAAGCGGTGAACGCATTCTATTTAGAAATTGGATCATTCCGGCGGCTTCAATTCCTGGGATCTTTATGTAAGTTATATACGTTCAGATCCTTTTGTTACGAGCCATTCCTCTATATCGTTGTATAACTGTTGTTTATCTTGCTCATATATAATGGCGATCTCTTGCCCGTAGGCATAATTAAATGTTACATAGCCACCTAACATCTGATAGAAAAATTTACAAATATACGAGTTCTCCATTATCAAATCTGGAAGAAAAGCAGCTTTAAACATTTTAGCTAGCTCTTGTAGTGTAGGCCCCTCCTCTTTTGGTGGTAAACGTAAAAAAAGATAATTTTGTGAGTCAGAACAAGGCTCGTAATACATGGGGCCTTCTTGAGCTTCGCCGTAAACTTGATAATATAGATTATCTAGCACTACCGTAAATATTTCATCATCTTCAACCCCGCTCTTTTGCACAGTTAGTACGTGATCAGCATGGCGAGGCAACCAGAGCAGCTGATTGACCTCAGGATGTACAGCTAGAAAATCACCATCAATTGTTGTGCCAATAACTATGCACTCACCGATTTGTTGCTGAGTAATCGGACTCCCTTCGTTATGCTCCCATAAATCGTATTCAACAAAAGGCTTTAGTACCTCACTATCGGGTAAGTGAACATATATCCATCCTCTATAAGTTCCTGCTCCAAACTGTTGCAGAAATGTTAGATAGCCTGGCGGAAAAAATATTGCCTCAATCTCCACAAGAAAGTCATGTTGAAATGATTTAGGCTGACTGACAAAATACATGGACATTCCTCCTACAGTTGATTTTTATAAAAAAGTTTGATCATTTCAATGAGCCTTCTTCAAATAAAGCACCTATTAGTTTATGTGTATTATTCACATTGTATCAACTAACATTAAAGGCTACCTAAATATTGTATTTTTACTCAATCGGAACATAAATATCTGTCTTGCTCTTGGCTTTGAAGTTTTTTGGTGGCTCAGTAACGTATTTTTCCAGTGGCCCATTGAGCCAATACCCAGGTTTATTTCATCGCAATTTTTTTACAATCGTCGCGACATTATTTTAAACATCGTATCTTTTTTATAAACATCGCAACTTTATTTCAAAGCTACATTTATCATACTCGCTTGGAAGAATCGTTGTCACTCCGATCAACGCACGCTAGGTGGACTATTTTATGAATTATGTGATGAAGTCAATGAACTTGATTGGGCTGTTGTTTTGCAGCAGTTAATTGAGTTTCTTCTCTTCAGGATGCCTTGAAACAGACAAATAAGAGAATCAAAAATTTAATTCAAAGTCAACTTGAGCAGTGGATCTCCGCTCTTCCCAGCTATATCAAGGCTTATTTGCCGGTTTCACTCTGCGAAAGTTGAGTTTATAACATTAAGTTTTCATTTTATTTCTTATTGAAATTATAAACGTAGCTAAAATTTAAACTTTATTCCAAACGAACGTATTACTAAAGAACATTTTCGACATAATAAACCCCCTGTTCATGTTGAACAGGGGGTTTATATTTTAAATTTCTTTTCTGTTACGTCGTAATAACAAGCAGCCTGCTAAAGCTACTAAGATTAAACCAAGTACTTGATATAAAGTTGTGTCACTTTCTCCTGTTTGAGGTAAGCGTTCAGCTTTATTTGAAGTTTGTTTATTCTTTTCTACTGATGGCATTTCTGCTACATTACCAGCATCTTTTGGATCATATGTTTTTCCAATCTGTTCAATCTGTTCAATCTGTTCAATCTGTTCTACTGGTTGTTCTGGTTTCTCTGGAATTTTTTGTTCCTCTTCTACATTACCCGCATCTTTTGGGTCATATGTTTTTTCAATCGGTTCTATCGGTTTTTCTGGTGTTGTCGGTTTTTCACTCGGTACTATCGGTTTTTCTGGTGTTGTTGGTTTTTCACTCGGTACTACCGGTTTTTCTGGTGTTGTCGGTTTTTCACTTGGTTCTACCGGTTTTTCTGGTGTTGTCGGTTTTTCACTTGGTTCTACCGGTTTTTCTGGTGTTGTCGGTTTTTCTGTTTCTTTGGAATTTTTTACTGTTATTTGAACAGCTTCTTGTTGACCGTTCTCAATTGTAAACTCCGTTTTTTCATTTAAAAGTTTATATCCTTTTAATGCTTTTGTTTCCACAAACGCATATTTACCCGGATCTAGGTTATCTACTTTAATTTGACCTTCTTTGTCAGTTACTAATTTTTCTGCAATTACTTCGCCTTTATCGTTCATTAACTTAAATTCAACGCCCGCTAAAATGTTTTTAGTATCGGCATCTATTTTCGTTAAAACAACTGATTCTTTAGAAATTTTTGTATTTGTAATATTGTAACCATCAACTTTAGACTCATACCCTACTACCGGTTGCTCTTTCACAGCATATTTGATTTCTTTACCGTCTACTGTGTACTTGTCTAAATCATCGAATTGATATTCCCAATTATTTTTTTGTGTTACTGTTTCCGTCAAAATGACCTTATCATCTTTTAGTAAATCTACTTTGATTTCTGAAGGGCGATCTTGTTCACGATCGTTGATCCACGTTTTCATTCCCTTAATCAAAGTTTTTTCCACACTGTTAGCAATTGGTAATTCAATACCTTTTTCAGCGCCAGCTACTATTGTAAATGGAATTTTCTTATCCGGGTCAAATGTTACATATTCAGGAGCTGATACTTCTTGTACATAGTACTCACCAGCTTTTAAGTTTGGTACTTCTACAATTCCTTTTTCATTGGTTGTATAATTCTCGCCAATTAGTTGACCATCTTTTGAGAAAACTTTAAATTGAACACCTTGAATGACTTGCTCTTTATTACCATCTATATGTTTCAGTATTCTTAATGTACCTTTGGCTGGCAAATCTCCCACAGCCCCACCATCGGATGAAATGTTTTTTACTTTAACCACTTTGTTCTCTTCTACTAGGTCTTGACCTTTAACTTGGTAACTCAAATCATATTCATTCTCGAAATATTCTTGATTTACACCATCAGCTGTAATAGTCGTTTTATAACCTACAGTGATCGATGTTTTACTTGCAAAGCTTTGTTTAATCAATACCTCAAATGAATTATCACCATTAAGATTCACATATCCATACCCTATGTTTTTAAACTCTTCAGGTGTATATTGATTATCACCTAATGGGCCACTTGTGTAGATATAGAAACTATCTTTCTGTAATTGTTGACCGCCTTGTGAAGAGTCTTTTAAATCGATATCACTAGCAAGCTCTTCCTGCTTTAAGTTGAAGTTTAGGAACCAACGAACTTCATCTGATTTTTCTGGCTGGATATCTCCTGTTTTATAGAAGAAGACTCCTGGCGAAGAACCGCCACTTGGATGAGTAATTGTTACAGCTTGCTTACTTAAATCTGTTTCAAAGTCTGTCTTAACTTCTTTTGTTTTTCCAGCTTCTACATTCGTTGCTTGAATAGTAAATTCAAAGAAACCTTTAATATTTTCACGTTCATCTACTATGCTATTGAATGTACATACAACTTGCCCGCTAGTTACATCACATGAACCGTAACCATCTAGATCAATAGTCTTATTAAAACCTTTTAATTCAGGTGGTAACGTCATTGTAAGTGTATCGCCTGTTTTTAATTTGATATTAGACTTTTCACTAAAAGTTACATGGATCTTTGTTTGTTCACCGTATGTTAACTCTTTTTTTATAATTTCCGCACTATCAAGAAATCCTGTATGGCTTAGTTCTTGTGGAGGTGCAATTGTTTGAATTGATTCTGGTGAAGCATCTCCTTCAGTTGGTTCGGGTTTTGCGGAGTTATTATCTTCTCCGGCAGTTTTAGATTCTTCTGCTGGAGTACTTGGTTTGTCTAAAGGCTCATTTGTTTTGTCTACAGGAGTACTCGGTTTGTCTTCAGGAGTACTCGGTTCTGTAGGAGCACTTGGTTTTTCTGATTGTTCAGATGTATTAATGCTGTTTTCTTCTCCTGCTGTCTCATCACTTACATCTGCGGCTTGATTGGCATGTGCTCCGTCTTCTACTACTGCTGGTTCTTCACTTTTTGTTTCAGTTATTCCTTCCGTTTCATGTGGTCCATTACTAGGATCCACTTCACTCGCAAACACTGAAATTGGTGATAGTACTGTTTGGAATACGAGTAGCAATAATAATACTGCTATGTTTAATTTTTTCATGTTTCTCTCCTTTTCTAGATCTAGAGAGATACCTGTTAGTGTTTGCTGACGACGTGCATCCTTTCATAATGTCGGAAAGGTATGTCACAAACAAATAGGTTGGTCCCTCTTTCTTTCAATTCACTTATTAGGTAATCGTAATTACTTACGAATTGACGGTGTACAAACTTCTGTGTATCAGCCCTACTTTTGTTACGCATTTAATAACAGAACTCACCGCCTTTAAGAACTCAGACTCATCATAAACGAAACCACTTAACAAATTCTAAACACTTTAGGACTTTTCGTTCATATAATTCAAAAAAATTTCTATATTTATTCCATTTCATTCATCTTTATATAACAACAAAAAACAGTGAAAATCACTCAAACAGAGTACTTTTAACTGTTTTTCAAATAGGTATATTGGAATTCCATTCACTTTACTTATTTAACATACATGTTTTTATACATAGAAAAATTTTTTTATAACTCAACTTTCGCACAGTAAAATCGGCAAATAAGTCTTGATATAACTAGAAAGACCCGAAATCCATTGCTCAAGTTTACTTTGAAAGAGCTTTTTGATTTTCTTATAGGTCTTATTTGTAGCATCTTTTTGAAACTCGATTAATTGCTGTAATACGGCAGCCTAAACTTCTTAGCTAACCTGCCCCGTTAGCCATCCATGTAGCGCAAAAACCAGCGCTACACCACAGAAGATGAAAATGTACTCAGAACGGGTATAGTATACTACGGCTGGGAGAGGAAGGTCGATAAACTATGGTGCCTTGAGCCCTTCCGTTAGTCTGACTCCAACGACCACGGTGTATCACTGACTGTCGCTCCCTCACGGGAAGCACTCATGGGAGATTCATCCTACTCAGGTTGCTGCACCAGCCTCTAATTTGATTGGCCGTAGAAAGGATGTTTCTAATGGAAGTCATCATTGAACGTGCATGTGGTATGGATATTCATAAGGATTCGATTACCGCATGTATTATGACACCCGAAGGCAAAGTGATTCAAACCTTTTCTACTAAAACGGTTTTTCTATTGCAGTTAATTGATTGGATTAAAGAACACGGCTGTACGCACGTAGCTATGGAAAGTACAGGTGTATTTTGGAAGCCTATTGTAAACATACTCGAGGCTGAGAGTATCGAATTTTTAGTTGTAAATGCCCAACATATCAAAGCAGTTCCTGGTCGTAAGACTGATGTTAAAGATGCGGAATGGATCGCCAAGTTACTTCGTCACGGATTGCTCAAAGCTAGCTTCATTCCAGATCGCACACAACGTGAATTGCGAGAATTAGTTCGGTATAGCCGGAGTATGATTGAAGAACGCGCGAGACAACATAACCGCATTCAAAAGGTACTTGAAGGTGCGAATATTAAACTTGGTTCTGTTGTGTCAGATGTGATGGGTGTTTCCTCTCTTGATATGCTTCGTGCCATTGCCGAAGGTGAAAATGATCCAGAAAAGTTGGCTGGCTTCGCTAGACGTTCAATGAAAAAGAAAAAAGCAGAGCTTGAACTCGCACTTCGTGGCTATATCCAACCACATCAACGACTAATGATTAAAACCATTCTTACTCATATTGATTTTCTGACTGCACAAATTGAATTGTTAAATCAAGAAGTTGCTTGCCGACTTTCCACACACCAAGAAGATATCGAAAGATTAGATTCTATTCCTGGTATCGCCACTCGAATGGCAGAACAAATCCTAGCTGAAATCGGAACTAATGTAGAAAAGCAATTTCCAAGTGCAGCACATCTCTGTTCTTGGGCGGGACTAGTACCTGGACACAACGAAAGTGCAGGAAAAAGGAAATCCTCCGCTATGAAGAAAGGCAATAAATATTTGAAATCGGCTCTAATCGAAGCAGCTCATTCCGTCAGAGGATCTAAAACCTATCTAGGTGCATTATATAGACGGACTGCAGCTCGAAAGGGTAAAAAACGAGCAGGCATATCCGTTGCTCATGCCATCTTACGCATTGCTTATTACCTTTTAACACGGAAAGAAATGTATATAGACTTAGGCGAAGACTACTTTGATAAACAAAAAGAACAATCCATTATTCGATATTCTGTTCGGAGACTTGAAAGTTTGGGTTACAATGTGACCATCACTGAACTAGGTGCTTCCTAATACAATCTAAACCTGATCTCTATTTTAGGCGCTACCATTTTTTTGAATATAAAGGTCGCGTTTGTTTTAGCATGGACTTTTTTAGAGCCAGAGATTTAATTTTCATGGGAGTTTAAGAAGCATAGATTCAAAAACGATCACTCTTTTTCTCGATTATCGCTATTAACACATAGTACACCAGCTATCTCTCGTACCCTTTCAATGGTTACTCCATTCCTATATTCCACTGCTAATGGATGGTCGGTTGGTTCGAGTTCAATGTAAGGTCTAATTCCATTTGGTCTATAATGAACCCTTGCTTTTAAATTCACAGTATCAGGATAACAAGGCAAAGCGGTAGATAACCAACCTAACATTGGTTCCAACAATTCTTGTTTGTCCCAGAGGGCATTTGTTTTATTAAAATTAGCTTCACTTAACGATACCCATACACCCCAAATTAAATGTTCATCTGTACTGATAATAGGAATTTCAATACATCCACGAATAAAGAAATGTTCATTGTCCATAATGCATAAGTCATCATCTAATTCAAACCTATCCTTACGTTCTTCAGGTGCAACATCATCATAATAAACTGGTGCAGGGCTTCCATAACTTGTAGGAAGTTCTTCATGATATTCCCCACAGCAATTACAAGTGAATCCAGTAATACTTGTCATTTTCCACCTCCATCATTTTAATCATCTAAATAGATTTAGTTTTATCCCATACCTTGATACCTTTTTAATTATCTCAAAATATCAAATCTTATGCTTTGTTAACTAGTTCCTTATAAAACTAACCTGCACCATTAGTTCAATAAGAAAAAAGAGCTGCCCATGCAACTCAATGATCTTCAAGTAAAGATCCCCGTTTGTTGAAGATCATTGCTGAGCATTGATTAAGAAAAACAACTTTTCAATAAAGTCTTTTTATATAACTTTCCTGAAGTCTTTCAGCAATTATATCAACACTAGAGTTTGGAATCTTAGCGTGTTCAAATAAAATTTTAGCAGCAGATGGTAATGTTTCTTTATTAGCCCAAGAGGACGGTTCCCATAATTTTGACCTCTTAAAAGCTTTTGCACAATGTATGAAACATTCCTCTACTTCCACTCCAATACCTACAATAGGTTTTTGTCCTTTAACAGCCATCTTTTCAAGTAGTTCATCATCTTTTACCAAATAAGCCTTACCGTTAACTCTGAGTGTTTCCCCTAATCCCGGAATAAAAAATAAAAGACCCACTTTCGGATTTAATAAAATATTACGCATAGAATCTATTCTTTTGTTTCCTGGTCTTTCTGGAATAATTAAATGCTTTTTATCTAGTACACGAACAAAACCAGGCATATCCCCTCTTGGTGAAACATCACAGAAACCTAAATTATCAGAAGTTGAAATCACTAAAAAAGGTGACTTAGAAATAAAATCATAACAATGATGGTCTAAATCTGTAATCACCTTTCTTATTACTAATTCACTAGGAAATCCAATAATTGAACGTAATTCTTCTTCAGTTTCAATCGTATTTTCAAATTTTTTATTTTGTTCCAAACAGACTTCGCTCCTTCGATTTACGACTAACATATGAGCTGATCATACCATTCTTCTTTAATTAAATGGCCCTTAAAAGCAAAAAGGGAGCAATTCTTATTCCGCGAATGCGCACGATTGTTGAATAAACCTATACTCTTCTTTTATTCTTATCCATCAGGATTTTCACTAGAGGCTTTCCACTCCAATTCATTTAACAGATTCAATGCTTTTTGAGTTGAGTCAATCAATGAGAAATCTTCTTTTGTTTTTCTTAATTTCAAGGCTTCTAAAAAACATTCTTCGGCTTCATTTTGCCTCGCTAATTTCATAAGACATTTATCTTTGTGTTGCTAGCCATACATGTGTATTTTTCCTTCTATTTATCAGAAACCTTTTTCGATTTCCAATCTAACCTTTTCAAATAGAAGAAGCACAATTCTTGCTACAGAATTGCGCACGATTGTTAGGTTCCTTCATCATAAAATTTACAATAATTCAAGTACGATTCCCACATAACAATCAAACTAACATTTAAAACAATAAAAATATAATAAAAAACAAAATAACTTTATTGATAATCGATAAATACTGTATTACAATTATATAATTATTAAATCAGTGAGGTGCTTTAAATGAATGGTAAACTAGGTTCAACTTTTTTCTTAAAGGTTGTTGCATTTCTTATTGGAATTGCGGTACTTGCCGTGTGTATATTTTTGTTGCCTGAAGCAGCCAGAAGAGATGCTATAGTGCGTCCAGGAGATTACTCGATATATCCGTTGTTAATATGCGCGTATGGAGTATGCATTACGTTTTCTGTAGCTTTGTATCAAGCATATAAACTATTGAGTTATATCGATCGTAACAACGCTTTTTCCGAGTTATCCCTTAAATCCTTGAAGGTTATAAAAAAATGCGCTTTTACAATTATTTTCTTAATTTTATTAGTAATAGTTTACTTAAGGGTGTATGCCATGTTCACGGGTGATGACCCAGCAGGTCCAATAGCACTTGGACTAATTGGGATATTAGCAACAGCTATCATCGCTGCCATTATGGACGTACTTCAAAAGCCATTAAAAAATATCCTAGAAAAAAAGAAATAAAAATGTATATGTTTATTTTGCAGGTATACTATATTCTTTCCCTATTAAATTAAATGGCTCTTAAATGAAAAATTGGCGCCTATTCTTTTTCAAGAATTGCGCCCGATTGTGGATGATCGTTATTTAACTAAAGCCCTTGTTAGTTATACAAACAGACTTACACAATAATTGCATATTATATAAATGGTGTGACAATAAGTAATTATCTCTTACCTTTTAGTTCTAAAATACGCAACCCAATGTTCTTCAAGTAAAGCCTCTGTAATAAACGAACAACATTTTGCATTAATAATTCCTCCCCCTAATAAACCCTACCACAACTTCTTACTTTTCATAATTGCTTATTCAACTAAACTGCGACATTAGTTCAATAAGAAAAAAGAGCTGCCTATTCCACTCAATGATCTTCAAGGAATGCACCCGTTAGCCATCCATGAAGCGCAAAATCAGCACTTCACCACAGAAAATGAAAGATGATTACGTTCTTTCATGGGAGTTCAATTAGAAAAAATAATTAACCAATTCTTTTGAAATAAAACCACTAAGTAATAGAAGATTCCTTTTTCTGTTTCCTTCTATAAAGATACCGCCATATATAATATGTTATCCAAGCAATTAAAGGAATCGAACCTGTAATGTATAGGTCTTGGATTTCAGTGAAATTCGCAATTAATATTCCTGCTATGAAAATTGGTACCATAATAACAAACCACATTCTAACTTCCTTGTTTTTAAAACTTAGTTCAAATCGATCACTCACTTGCCTCACCCCTTTAATTGAATAAGAAAAAAGAACTCTCTATGCAGCTCAATGATCTTCGAGTAAAGCCCCCGTTAGCCATCCATGTAGCGCAAAAACCAGCGCTATATCACAGAAAATGAGAGATGATTACGTTCTTTCATGGGAGTTTAAGTACATTCTTTCACAAACTTTATTGATTTAGCAACATTAAACAGTTTATATATTACAGAAATACTACTCCGTTAGCAGCTATGAAAAAGCAATCCATAAACGAAGAATTACTTCTTTTCGTTTCATATTTACTTATTACTTTGGCTGTTCGTATGACCTTGCTTGCTAAATACTCTTATAATTAATTGCCCTAAAATATAAATAATTGAAACAAATATAATGGCGGCATCTCTGCCAAAAGGTTTAAACCAACCTCCATCATCAACTATAAAAAAATAACCAAATATCAAAGAAATAACAGTCATGATAAAATTCAAACTAAAGAACAAAGGAAATTTAATGTTTCTCGTTGATATACCTACAACAATTATTAACACTAGAAATACCGGAAACAAAAAATCAGCGTGTTGCCTAGCAAGATGACTATTATATTCGTAATAATGAAATAAGAAAGGAACTGGAAATAAAGACAAAATACTTCTAATAAAAATCTTCAATATATATATACCTCCATATTAAATTGATTAAGAAAAACCACCTTATAGTGTAATTTTACACTATAAGGTGGTTTTTTCAATATGCTGTAGTTTTTTTATTTCTAATTCTTATTTAACTAATCTGCACCGTTAGTGAAAAAGCAACTGCCCTATTGAACAATCGCACTCCGTTAGTTCAACAATTACTGTATTATCTTTCTCACTTTAAAGTCCCTATCCAAACATCTCCTTTGTCGAGACTATATTGTAAGAAACCCCCAAATTCATTTTCAAATTTAATGGTTTCAAAGGCTTTTCCCTTAATTTTTGATACTTCTTTTTCAGTTAAACTTCCTTCTTCTAACCATTCATTCAAGTCGTTTTCATCGTAATAATCAATCTCTATGTGCAAATCCCATTGGAATTGTTCTAACTTGTCCCTCAAGGAATGAAATTTATTGAAAGGGAATTCCTTGTTTTCTTCCCTTATTTTGAAGGTTTTATTATAGAAATCAAGACAATCTCTATATGCAACGACAATTTGTGAATTGATAAAATTAGGGTCATAAAGCCAGATTTTTAAATAAAACTCTTCATTTTCATCCATCATTTTTCGATGCCACTCCAGGTAAACTTCAATCATTGCATCAAGTAAAAGTCGATTATACCAATTGGGAGGGTTTTTTCGTACCCATACATAAAAGGGATGAATCCACAATTTTTCGTATTGTCTTTGGTAATTCTTTAAATAGTCCATATCTAAATTTATTGCGTTTTGCTTCCATCTTTCAATTTTTCTCCTATGTCTTTTCCAACCTCGTATTTTCTTCTTTTTTGAGTAATAAAACACTTGTACACTTCCTTTGTAGTTCATATAACTCAATAATATCTTATATTTTTGCTGAACTAACCTGCACCGTTAGTCTAAGAAGAAAATGCTCTACCCTTATTGAAGTAAAACCCCAGTTAGTTCAGTTAGTATAATTAATTATTCAAAACTATTTTCATAAATATCCAAGAATTTCGCTATCATTACACCTTGTTGAACAACGGTTTCATCTTTAGTTTCAAGTTGCCAAGCATAGGTCATATAATTTTTATAATTTTTTTGGCTAATAGGCTTTAAATCATGTTCTTTGGCAGTGGCTGCAAACCCTTCTTTATAATCAATTTGAGCTTGTTGTAATGCTTTCTGATGATTTTTAAAAACGGGCATGCCATCAGCATTAGGCTCCTATTTCATAAGCTTCATCGTCACCAAAATCAGCATTTAATTGGCTTGTATCATAGTCATCAACTACTTTTGAAGAGGAATTACAGGCTGTTAAAAGCATAAGTAAAACTATACTAATAATGATCAATGTTTTTTTCATTTTTCTCCTCCTAAGAACATAGCTCTTATATGTTATTATTCTTTTTTTTGATTTAATGTCCTTCTAGCCCCGTTAGCCATCTATGAAGCGCAATAAACAGCACTTCACCACAAAAAATGAAAGATGATTAAGTTCTTTCATGGGAGTGAAGTATTTTTTCTATGTATACTCTTTCTAGCAAATTGGAAATAACTTCTCTATAAATACTATTTTTGGAGGAGTGTATTTTGTTAATGTCAAAAGCATGAGAAAAGTGAATTGAAGGTTTTTTCCTTACAAACTTTAAAAGCATATCATCTTCAGGCGACATTACTTACTCGCTATTTTGAAGATATTGATATTGAGAGACTTACGACTGTTCAACTAAAAGAGTACTTAGCAAAATCTAATGTGTATCTTAAACCCTCTAGTCTTGCTCACCGAATTCGTTTTATGAAATCATTGTTCCGTTGGTCACATGAAGAAGGACATAGATAGATGGTTAATCACAGCCAAGACAATGCATGAACAAGCCAAAGCAAAAACTTGAATTAAATGGACAAATGCCAGATGAAATCTTAATGAACTCAGTACAAGAGACTGGCCGCTTGGAACATTTAGAAGAACTTTGGAAAAATGTCCTGGTTCGGGTTGGACAAGAAATTTCTAAACCAAGCTTCGAAACGTGGATAAAGTCTACAAAATTACTGTCCTATAATAGTAGTGACTCAACTGTGACGATTTCTGCGCCAAATTCGTTTGCTCGAGCCTGGCTTGAAAATCACTATATGCATTTGATTAAATGTATATTAACGGATCTTACAGGTGAAGAGTTGCTTATTAACTTTGTTAATCAAAAAACCAGGACTGATTTCGATTTACCTAAGACGAACTAACCAAGCAAAGCCAAAAAGAGAAATTGCACTGTGCAATTTCTCTTTTTGCTTGAACTGAAATTAATTATAACTCATCCTCGGTAACTTCATTATTATTTAATTACCGTTACCATTACCGTTGCCATTGCCATTGCCATTTCCATTGCCGTTGCCATTTCCATTTCCATTGCCGTTGCCATTGCCATTGCCATTTCCATTGCCGTTGCCATTTCCATTTCCATTGCCGTTGCCATTGCCATTGCCGTTACCATTGTCATTCCCTGGCTTTACAACCAACACATCAAATGTTAGTGTATGCTCACCATACGTTACCGTAACCGTCGTATTCCCTTGACCTTTTCCTTTTACAGCCCCTGCTTTTACAGTAGCTATTTTATCATTCGCTACTTCGTAGGTTGCAAGATTTGTAACATCTTTTTCTGTTGTTTTACCATCAAAAGTAGTTACTTCAGTAATCTTAACTGTAACTTCTTTACCTATTCTAGTTTCAACCTGAGCTTGGTCAATTTCTAGTGTTACTATTGGTTGTTCTACATCAGGTGCTTTAACTGTAACATTTATAGTAACTTCATTATCACCGTATGAAATAGTAATTGTAGTCGTGCCCTCATCTACTGCAGTTACTAATCCATTTACTATTGTTGCAACATTTTCATCTCCAACAACATAAGTTGCTTTTGAAGTTACGTCTTCCTTTGTTGCATCACCTTCTACAGGCGTTGACGTTTCTGTTACCGTAAGTTGTGCAGTTTCTCCAGCTGTTAGGGCTAGCTCAGTTGGATTTACAGAAAGTGTTACTACTGGTTCTACTACTTCTTTTTCATATATCTTCGCTTCACCAACATTCCCAGCAGCGTCTTTAATTATTACTGATACAGCATTTGTTTCTGCTGTTACTGGGAATGTGAAGCTACCATCTTGATTTAATTCAAAAGCAACTGGAGCTTGTACTTCGCCATTCACCGTCGAAATATAGGAAGCTTTTAATTTATCATTTAAATTGTAATTTAAACCATATAAATATAACTCTTCATTGTAGTCGATATACTTATCTGTTACCTGTCCTGTAGCGACACCTTCAGCTACTGAACCAGTAATTTCTGGTTTAGTCGATTTCACGATAATTGGTCCAACATAATCGGAAACTACTCCTGATGCTGCAAGGCCGGTGAAGTCAATTGTATACAGACCATCTGGAATCTTTGTGGCAGGTGCTGTTCCCCATGGCTTGTACTGCCCACCAATATTCAGCGTATAAGAGCCTTTTCCTAGCGCAGTACCTGCATGTAGATAACCAATGTAGCCGTCTCCGTATTCTCCACCTTCAGGATTCATAATATCCCAAAGCTCGATATAGTTAGTTGTTACATCTCCAGTTAATGTGAATGAAAGTACAGCTGAGTCTTTTACTCCATCTCCGTTAAAGGATAGGTCTGTTTCTGTAATCTTAAAATCTTTAATTTCAGTTGCTGCCGCGCCGCCAAAGTCGGCTGCGAATGGCAATGAAATTTCTGTATCTCCACCGTTAATGTTAATATACCCTAGTATTTCAGAGCCGTTTGGTGCCGTAGCTTGTGAAGCAGTTAATGTAATATTTAAAAGTTGCTCACCATCTAGATTAAATGTCGGCTGATCTACTGTAACCGTTGCATCACCAAATGTTTTTGTTACATCAATTGATACGTTATAATTGCCACCGTTCCCTTTAATATCTTTTACTAAAACTTGTTTCGTTACAGAAATATCCCGGTCTTTAAGCGATTGTGGACCGAAAGTAACTGTACCTTTCAAGTTTTCTGTAACTATACCAGTTCCATCTAAAATTGCGCTATCAAGTGCATAGGCAAGAATTTCCGGATGAGCTGCTGCATAAGCATCTACACGCCCTGCACCCTGAGAAAACACATCGTATTTTGTTTTATCTATAACCTTTGCTGTATTAGAAAGCGCCACTTTTACATCGAACGCGTTCCAATCCGGATTTGCTTGTTTAACTAATGCAGCAATACCTGCAATATGCGGTGTTGCCATAGAAGTTCCTGTTTTACGACCATATGCTTCCCCATAATCTGCATCAGGGAAATCTTTTTTATACATTGGAATCGTTGACATAATGTTTGTTCCAGGTGCACTTACATCTGGTTTAATATCAAAGTTTGGTGTAGATGGTCCACGTGAACTTGAAGAGTTTACATCATCTCCCAGTGTCTTTGTGGAAGCAAATTTACTAAAGCTTACTTTTCCGGTTCCGCTTGCTAATGCAGCGCGAATTGCATCGCCATCCGTTTGGGACATATCAAATGTTGGCAGAAATTCAAATGAATCACCAAGGAATGTACCTGAAATGTTCGGTGCATTCGTTCCACCGGCAAAGTTATGAATAATTGTTGCGACTGCTCCATTTGCCTTTGCATTCGCAATTTTATCAACGAATGCGATACTGCCACGAGAAATCAATGCCACTTTACCTTTTACATCAATTCCTGCATAGTCTTTTACTTCCCCGTTTCCAGGAACAGCAACTAGGTCAAATTCTCCTTGAAGCTGTGTTTCTAAATTTTTCGCAAAGGTCGTTCCCATTAATGGAAGCTGCTTTGTTAAGTTGTAGTTGCCAACTGTAACATTCACTTCACCGTTATACATTGTTTCAGGATTTGTTGTGTTACCAACAGCAATTCCTAAACGAGCGGTTGCAGGCGTGCCCATTGTTCCGCGATTTGGGCCTTCGTTCCCTGTTGCAAGTACTCCGATTGTTCCAGCCATCATTGCATTATTAATAGCAAATGAACCAGCATCCGTTTCAGAGTTAGCTCCCCCGCCAAGTGAAAGGTTGATAATGTCCATTTTTTCGTTTACAGCAGTTTCAATTGCTTTCACAATACCAGATGTAGATCCACTTCCGTATGCCCCAAGAACACGGTAAGCATAAAGGTCTACTTTTGGAGCAATTCCTTTAATACCAAATTCGTTAGCTCCGATTGCTGCAATTGTTCCAGCAACATGTGTACCGTGAGAAGTATAGAACGCGCTTCCTTTTTCATTAAATTCAGGTGTCCCGACTGGACGCTCCGAAGGCAATGTTTCCGATGCATCGTCATCTGCCCGAGGCTTCGTGTAAGTTGCTGAATTCGGAATGAAGTTTTTTCCACCTTTATAAATTCCGGCAAACTCAGGGTGATCTGCATCAATACCCGTATCTAATACTGCTACTTTTATCCCTTGTCCTTCAAGTCCTTCCTTCCAAAGCTGTTCGATGCCAAGGAAAGAATTACTTGTATTCATTTGAGCTTCTAATTGATCTTCTTTAATAAGTTCCGATGATTTCATTGTATTATCTTCTGATGCGTAAACAATTGCATCAGGTTCGATTAATGTAATTCCTTCTACTGTAAGCAGTTTCGGGAGATCATTTGCTTTTACAGTTGCCGCAAAACCGTTTAAAACAGTATCAAATGTGTATCCTTGAGTCATCTGAACTTTTTTAGCAGCTAACTCTTGTTTAACCTCTGCTTGTTGTGCTTTTACATTTGAACGAACTTCATTTGCTCGGGCATTAGAGAATTTTTTGCCTTTGACTTGGCTCATTCCTTGCTCTAGTGCCACAGGCTTTTCAGATAAATGAACGATGACTGCAACATCTTGATTGCCTGATACATTTTGTAAGCTTTCGTGAAGAGTTGGACCATCTTTAGACAAGCTTAGCTGTTCAGCGATAGCCGCCTTTTGTTGAATTATACTTTCACTTTGACTATCCTGCTTGAATGGTTTCGATTCTTCAGCACTAGCGCTCGACAATGGCACCAATAGAGAAAGCACCATAACGAAAGCTAGAATACTACTTAAGAACTTCGTAAACTTAAACTTTTTCAAATCTCATTTCCCCCTTCTGCTTTTAGTTGTCACACTTTTCAGTTTAGTGCGATATTTCAAATTTATCACAAAGATACCAATACGAATATCGGAATATTTAAACATTTTAAAATATTGATAATTAGTATCAATTTATCAAATATAGATTAAATCTATCTTCCTGGAAATTTAATAAAAAAGTAGAACTTTCAAACGAGAAAGATTTACAGTAATTCATTAATTAATCCTATCAAGGCAGCAGTCGGTGGTGCAGTTGCTTATAGAAAATTAGGAGAACAGTAAGAGGAGTGATTGGAGGGGAATCGGAATTTGCAGCTCTTTTACTCCTCCCACTGTCTGGTTAATCACAATGTGAATATACATCAATTCCAGACTGTTTAAGGTAATATATCCAAAAAATCCTTCTCCAACTAATATGCACTGTTAGCACAAGAAGCGATTGTTATAATTGAACAATCGCTTCCTAGTTGAACAAGGATTTGAAGTTAATTTCAAATTTACGTGTTATCGGTAGTTTAAGGATTTCTTCCAATAACAACTGTTGCATCTAATTCATCATCCCTAGCTATTTTGGTAATTAGGCCAACATTAGCAAAAACTTCTGAAGTTTGAGTAGCCTGAATTTCACTCGTCTCTATCAATAGATGTCCTCCAGAAACAAGCCAGTGAGATGCTTTTTCTACTACCTTTCGCTGAAGGTCTAGTCCATCCAACCCACCATCAAGTGCCGTTTTTGGTTCGTATAAACGTGCTTCTTGGGGAAGCAGTTTTATTGAATCAGTAGGAACGTAAGGTGCGTTAGCTACTATGATGTTCACTCGACCTCTCAATGAATCGGATAAGGCATCATATAAATCACTTTGATAAACGTGACCACCAACCTTAGTTATGTTACGGGAAGTACATCGTACAGCAACAGGGTCAATATCAACGGAGTGTAATAAAATCTTTTTAAGGTCGGTTGCAATTGCAGCACCAATAGCACCAGACCCGCAACATAAATCCAAAACAATATCATATGGGCGGGCTAAAACTTTTGCTTGCTGAACTAGAAATTCCGTACGTCGACGTGGTATAAAAACTCCTTGTTCTACTTCTATTCGTAGCCCACAAAACTTCGTAAACCCAAGTGCGTATTCAAGCGGTAAACCACTTACTCGTTTTTCTACCATTTTCATTAAATCCTCTATACTTCTTGCCTCAGTGGTAAGTAACTGCGTTTCTTCTTCAGCGAAGACACAACCCCCACTCCGTAGTCTGTTGATTATACTTCTTTCAGTTTTATTATCTAAAAATAAATTGATTTTCTGTGCTATTAATCTCACCGCTTCCTTAATCCCAGTTATTTATCTTTTTATTCTAGAAATAATATAAATGTCCTTCTTCAACTAAACTGCTGCTTTAGTTCAATAAAAAAAGAGCTGCCTATGCAACTCAATGATCTTCAAGTAAAGCCCCCGTTAGCCATCCATGAAGTACCAAAATCAGCACTTCACCACAGAAAATGAAAGATGATTAAGTTTTTTCATGGGAGTTGAAGTGAAAATCTTCATAATCTTTTTTTACCTCAACAAAATCTAATCCCTCAATGTATAGGGCATATTTTTTCGCTGTAAAGTACCATCTCACTTCTTTAGTTATTTATTTCGGGACGATACCTAGCAATCTTCTACCCATTAACCATATTGCCAGACCAGTTCCCCACAAGATCAGGGCAGAGCCAAAGCCTACCACAGACATAAATGCATTTATTTGATGTTCCCCTAGTGTGATCTTCGCAGGCACAAACAGTAATGTAATAATAGCAAGTAAACAAAGGAGTGCACCTGTAAAATAATAGAATTTAACTTGGAATAGAGGGGCCAATGGGATAAAATGAACACCGACAATAATAGCTATTAAGACAGGTAAAAGTTCAGTGTGACGAGTAGCGTTACAGACAGCAATCGTAATTGCTATTGCCAAACCCTCTGCCGCGAAAATAATATTAAACCAAAACCTCGTACGCTTCCCATGACTTAAGTCTGTTTTTGAAACCTGATTCGTCAATTCTCGCGATGCGCGTATTAATGAAACACCGCCGATGAACAGCCCTATACCGATGGCAACAGCAGTAACTAACAATAATGGAACGCCCCAGCCTTGTAATCCCATAATTCCTGTGTACGCCCACAGAGTACCGAAAAACGCCATGAAAAATACACCAGTTGCCGTTCCATGTACTGCGAATCTAGGAATAATTCTTGATGTTTGTGTCACAAATAAAAACCTCCTATTACCTAAGTATTTGTTCATTGCAACCGCATATCAATTTACCTTAGTATAAGGAATTTTATTCGTAAAAAAATCCGATATACCTTTTTATATTTATATTCAGGTGGGTAAATTACTGAATAATTTTCCCTGTTAGCTCAATAAAAAAAGAGCTGCTTATGCAACTCAATGATCTTCAAGTAAAGCCCCCGTTTGCCATCCATGAAGTACCAAAATCAGCACTTCACCACAGAAAATGAAAGATGTATAAGTTCTTTCATGGGAGTTTAAGTGTATACATTCACAAATAGTTATTTCAACTTATATCTCTTTCTAAAAGAGACTAAAAACTAAATTAAAGAGCATCATTCTTATATGTGAATGATACTCCTCTAAAAACAGCACTTGCTTATGTTACGGTTTTTCGTATTATGGGTAAGTGCGATTCAATTTGTTTCACTATGTGGCAAATTTACGACTTTATTCAAACTCGATAATCATTTATTATATAGCTTCTGTCGTCATTAATTTAATTAGCTGTTTATAGTAAGTATGGTTTTCTTGAAGCTCCTCATGTTTTCCAGAACCAGTAATCAGACCATCCTCAAATACTAGAATTTGATCCGCATGTGTAATTGTCGATAAACGATGTGCAATAATAACCGTTGTACGTTCTTTCATTACATGCTCAAATGCCTTTTGTACTTCTCTCTCTGAGTCATTATCAAGGTTAGATGTTGCTTCATCTAATAATAATATCGCTGGATTTCGGAATAATGCACGTGCTATCGCTATCCGCTGCCTTTGCCCACCTGATAATTTAATTCCTCCCTCCCCTACTTCTGTATCTAACCCTTTTTCAAATTGTTGGACAAAATCCCATGCATAAGCGTTTTTTAATGCCCCTATAATATCTGCTTCTAAAACCTCACTTTTGCCATAAGTTACATTATCTCGAATTGTTCCATTCATGAGTGGTGCTTCTTGCGATACATACCCAAATAAACTGCGCCACTGCTTTAAATCGATACTTTCAATAGGCTGTTCTCCAAATCGAATAGTACCATCTGTTACATCATAAAATTGTTCTATTAATGAAAACATTGTGGTCTTTCCTCCCCCACTGGCACTAACCAATGCGGTTGTTTTTCCTGCTGGGATCGTAAAGGAAATACCTTTTAAAATAGGGTTGTCATTATATTGAAACGCAACATTTTCAAAAACAATCGACTCATCGGGAGACGAAATAACATTCATCCCGTGCCCTTCGATTGGTTCGTTCAAAATTTCTTGTAATCGTTCTGTTGCACCCATCGCTTTTTGAAATGCAGTGAAAAATGTTGCCATTTGAGTAAATGGCATAATAATTTGCACAAGATAAATCATAATTGCTACTAGTTCACCCGCTGAAATCGTACCTGTTGCTACTTTCGCGCCACCATAGCCAAATAATAAAATGAGTACAACCATCATAATGAACGTCATAATCGGTGATAAAACTGCTAAAATTTTTCCTTCCTTCAACCCAAATTGATACAAATGATGAATTTTTTCTTCTCCATTTTGCTGCTCAAAATTTTCTGTTTGCGAAGTTTTCACGAGTCGAATATTCGTTAATACACGCCCCAACTGTCCTGTAAAACTAGCAAGCTCGTCTTGATTTTCTTTTGCGATTTTATGAATACGTTGTCCAAGAGGCAGTGTCAATAAAATTGCTACTGGAACTGCAGTTAGCATCAGTAGTGTCATTTTCCAATCAATGATGATTAGTATTATTACTGCACCGACAATTGCAAATAAACCCGAAATAAAACTAATCAAATGATCTGTAATAAGCTCCTTAATAACATTAGAATCTTGCGTAATTCTGCTCATTGTTTCACCAGATTCATGTGCATCAAAGTAAGGAATACGTAACCGTAAAACATGTGCCCATACTGTATTGCGCAAATTTGCCACAATTCTTTCCCCAAGCTTACGCATCATATAAAACGTTACTCCACTCAGTACAGCTTGGAAAATTAGAAATGCACCTACTAATAAAATCGACTGCAATGAAAAGCCAATCGTTGAAAAATCATTAATCATTCTCATCGTAACCAAGGGAACAGCCAACCCGATAAGTGTTTCAACGATACTTAGTAAAAGAGTGCCTATCGTGAGTTTCTTCGACAATCGATTACTATTAACAAGCTGCCAAATTCCTCGTACAGAATTATTCATCATCCACATCTCCATACACCCCAAGTCTTTCAGCCTGCGAAATCAACCACTCTTCCTCTTCCTTTGTAAAGGGCGTAGGAAATAACCATTCATTTAGTTGAATATCCTCATATTCCATTAATACTTCTACTAACTCTTCTATCATATCTTGTGGAATTAGTGAGAATAACTGCTCGATTAACGATTTCAAATATTCGTCTTGAGTCGGTTGAATGTATGCCTGCTTCAACTGATTTGCTAAATCTATGTATTTTTGATTTATTTCAATAATATTCATTCCGAAAAAGTCATATAGGCGCTCTACCAACTCATCAGGTAATATACTTCGCCAATAGTCCCTTTGTTCATCCTCTTTTAGTAAGTTAAAAATAACCGTTAAAAAAATTGATGTATCAATTACTTCACTTTGTTTTCCTATCTCAATCACCTGATCCAAACTAGCAATAACACGATCAATTTGGTTTCGCTTCTTCTCTAGTTGTAGTTTTTGAAACATTAATGATTCTATTAGCTGCTGTTCCCCATTCCGTAAAAGATCTTCAATCTCCTCCAATGAGTAATCTAAATATTTTAATGTTACTATTTTTTGAATTGTTTCAATGCTATCATCATTGTAATAACGATGACCCGAATCTGAAATAAAACATGGTTCTAGCAATCCCTTTTCACTATAATATCGTAACGCTCGTACCGTTAGCCCCGTCTTTTTAGCAAATTGACCTATTGAATACATATTTTCATCTCCCTTTTCTTTAGTATAAAATCTACCGTTACGTCAGATGCAACTACTTTAATTCACTTAACAAAATAAGAACACAACCTATTGCGTTCTTGAATAAAAAATCTTATATAATTAATACGACGATTTTTATTTCTGTGAAATTATGAACCGCACTTACTTATGATACGGTTCAGCGTAACTAATATTAAATTCGTAATAAAAATGGAATTCCTTATTTAACTAACCTCCGTTAGTAAAATAAGAAAAAAGAGCTGTCTAAAACAGCTCAATGATCTCAAGTAAAGCACCCCGTTAGCCTTCCATGTAGCGGAAAACTCCGCACTTCACCACAGAAAATGAAAGATGATTAAGTTCTTTCATGGGAGTTTAGGTACATTTATTTACAATCTTATTATGTATAATGCATGCTCAATTAATTTTTTCATGGAACTAGGAATCGAGTATGAAGAAAAAATTGTAAAATTGATTTGTTCCCTTTTTTATTTCAGTTTAGCTTTAATTTGTTCCAGTTCATCCTCTCTAAATATTTCAATGTTGTAATTGTAATCAAGATTTATAAGAATATCGTTCGCTTGATGTAATTTTGTAATATCTTTATCTGCTAATCCTTGCTCAGTTAGCTTCAAAACTTTGTTTAATACTTCCTTTATTTCCTTAGAAGCGTTAACTTTTTCCGCCAATTTATTTGCTCCTTTTACGTAATCCATAAGAAGGTCAGTATTTCCCATTTCATCAAAGGATTCAACATTTCCTACAAGTGCATCAAGCCAAATTGAGGTGTTATGGATTCCATCCGACAATGTGCCATTTGTATTTAAATCTTCATCTTTTGCAGTATACACAACTTGTAATTCTTTAGATTTAACCGTTGTTCCTTCAACTTTTTCACTTTTCGCTCCAGTCTCAGATGAACAACCTGTTAAAGCCAAAAGTAGAAGGATTAGAAATAAATTTAACTGTTTCATTAGATCCTCCTAATATATAATATTCACTTATTCTCATCGGATTACTTTAAACATTATACCAAAATATACATTATTTAACTAATCTGTTCCATTAGTAAAAAAGCGACTGCTCTATTGAACACTCGCCTCCGTCAGTAAAAAAAGACTTACTTAACTTCAATTACAAAGGCATAATTCGAACTTCCCTTTTCCCAATGTGCAGAAACACTATAAATATATACACCTTTTTCTTTTGGCACTAATAATACATTGTCATTTAGTGGAGCATTTTCTATTTCATCGTTACTAAACCATATATATGCGCCCAATGTATTTTCTTGTGGTTTACGATTAAATTCTATTTTTAATTCAGCTCCAGGTGAAACAACAACAGGTTTAAGTTCTTGATGTTTAATAAGATCTGGCGGGGAAATCTTATCAACACATTGAACGTTAATAAGCCCACTCCAACAATAAGAACCTCGTGCCACTTCTACTGTATTATTTTCAATAGTTATGGTTGGTTTGGGTGGTTTAATGTTAAGTACAAAATAAATCCCAACTACTAACACAACTACGGCTATTACAGAAATAAAAACCTTTTTCATACACTTTCCCCCTTAGTGTTTCTAAAGACCTTATTCCACTAAACTGCACCGTTAGTGAAAAAGCGATTGCTCTAATTGAACAATCGCACCAATTAGTTTATTAAGACTACTGAATAAAATTTCAAAAAAGGATTGATATTAATGTATGTAGAATATTTACTATAATACTAAAAAAGGTGGTCTAAAATAGTGAATCAGATTTGTGTGATAAGCATTTATGTGCCAAATTTAAACAAAGCAATAGACTTTTACACTAATACTTTAGGGTTTGAATTAAACAAGCAGTATGGTCCTAAAATTGCATCACTTGTTCACGGAGAGTTACCAATTATTTTAGAAGAGAACGATCATACAACCTATAATCAAGATAATAAAATTACAGGAGTTGTATTAGGATTGCAAACTGAAGATATTTTTGAAACGGTTAAATTCTTAAACGAGAAGGAAGTGAATTTTATTGTAGATGTACCAACTAATTGTCCTCCAGGAAAATATATTAGTTTTAGAGACCCTTTCGGAAATATTTTTGAATACCTCCAATTTGAAAATATGTAACAAATCGAGTAGGAGGAAGTGATTAGCTCCCGACCTCTCAAACCACCGTACGTACGGTTCCGTATACGGCGGTTCAATTAAGTTGAACAACGCAAAATTTCGTAAAGAATTTGCTAGCATTTCAGTACTTGGCTTTCCCAGTAGTAATTGCCGAGGGTTCTGTGTAATATGAGGCTTTTTGAGATGCGCCAGTATCCTTTTGTATCGGACTTTCACCTACTAGTTATTTCCCATGCTGGGCGCACAAAAAAAGTGCTGAAGTTAAGCAGAATTTCTGCTATCTAGCTTCAGCACTTTTTGTTGGGTTTCTTTAAATAGTTTTCTTATTTAAAAGATAGAAATAATTTTATCTAGTATTCCAGTTATATCAAGGAATACGATGATAATTACTAACGGAATAATATATCTCATGATAAAGAACCAAATGTTAAATACAGTAGCACCCAAACTAGAATGCTGTAATACTTCTTCACGTAATTTACTCTTTTTAATCTTAAGTGGTACGAAAATAGAGATTAAAAATACGCCGAGTGGCATTAATATATTACTAACTAAATAATCTGCGGCATCAAATATATTCTTCGAGAAGATGGTAATATCTTCAAAAACACTATATGATAATGCAGACGGAACTCCAACTGCGAAACATATGAAACTAAAAAAAGAATTGAAGGTGTTTTTCCTTACAAACTTTAAAAGCCTCTCATCTTCAGGCGACATTACTTTTCCGCTATTTTGTCATCTTACTCTCTACATCTATATATATTTCATTATGATAGAACCCTTACCATTACTATATTTTACTGTCGTATATGCACCATTCACCAAAATATTTTGTGGGGGTGTATGACCAACATCAGCATCTAGAATAACAGGGATATTAAAACTTTCAAAAACATCCTTTAAAGCATCAGTTAATGTAAAATCCCCCATATCTTTATATCCACTCGTTCGTCCAAAAAGCACACCTTTAATATTTGAAAACCAATGATTTTGTTTCATTTGCCATAAAGCTCTATAAATTGTTGCTGCATCCATTCCAACCATTTCAAGATACCAAATGACACCTTCTTCATGACAGTATTGATACACAAAATTATTAACATTATCAAACGGAGTGCCAACCAAAACTTGTAAAGTATTCAAACACCCTCCAATCAATCTCCCTGAAAATGTCACTTCATCTTCTTTATTTAAAGTTTTCCATTCTGTTTGTGAATCGAGATAAAATCCTTTGGCAGGATTTGAATACACTTTATCCCAACTGGATTGATATTTTTCAGACGAATATTGTGTAATTTCTTCATTTTTATTGCAACTAAGTACATCTATCCACATACTAGATAGCCTATCCCATTCAGGCGCTGATAGTTCAGTGAAATTTACACCATGAGCAGAAGCATGACCCGTTATTGTAGTGTAAGCAAAAATGAATGTACTTATATCTGAGTAACCTAATATCCATTTCGGATTCAATTCTTTTAGTTTTTCCCAATCGATAAATGGTAAGATTTCCATTGCAAAACTACCTCCCCAAGGAGGCATTATTACACTAATACTATGATCTTGAAGAAAATCCATTAATTCTTCTACTCTTTTTTCTTTAGAAGCACTTCTCCCTTTGTGTTGAGTTAGCACAGTTTCACCAATTAAGACTTTAAAACCTTTTTTCTCTATTTGTAGCTTTGCTTCATCCACAAGTATATGTAATGATTCTTCGACGCCACTTGAGGGCGCAGTTACACCTATTAAACTGCCTGTCTTTAGGGATGCTGGATATTTAATTTTCATAAAATTCATCCTTTTGATACTTTTTTAACATTAATGTTATTTAATAGGTTCTACATTACTAAGAATTATTCCTTCTTCCACTATACTGCACCGTCAGTTTAATAAGGAACGAGTGTAAATCTTAAATAAGTTGTATACTAACTCCGGATTTAATACAACTTTATGAAATCTACAACAATCAGAGTATTCTGTACCAATTTAGTGATCATGCAAGCAAACCCTGTTCATTCCATAAAGCCGTCAAGACCACAACAAACCTCCTTTTATATGAATATGTATTCCAGTCAATTGCAACTGCGCTGATTGCAGTTGTATTATTAAGAAACTTATTTAAAGTAAAACCCCTGTTTGTTGAATAAGGAAACAGCGTTACTCCTTTTTGAAGTAAAGCTACTGTTAGTTGAAGATCATTAAAACTACCAAGTTAAATCATCTAAGAATGTAAGAATATCTTTGTTCACGTCGTTAATGTCCGTACCTATTGTCATTAAATGTTTAGAGTTCGGATACCCCTTCATTGTTTTTTGATTCGTCGCAACGCTTTGAAAAATCACCTCTGCACTCTCTTTATACAATGGTTCATCTAATTCACCATATAATATACGAATGGGTGACGTTAAAAGTGCTAATTTATTCATCGTTTTATTAATTAGCTGTTGGAACTCCACTAATGAATCGATTGACATATTTTGAAGACGATTCATTTCTAAATTTATTTGTTCTTCATTTTTCCCTTCAAGTTGTTTGTAGCCTTTTGCATAATGAAAGACCCGCTTCTGTAGAAAACTAGCTTCCCTATGCATTGGTACAGACATTGTCACAACACCATTTATCTCTAACTCTTGACCAGCTTTTAATGCAAACACACCACCAAGAGAAAGACCGATCACAGCTATTTTTTCAAAACCTTCATCCCTCAAAAATTGATAACCGTTTAGTACATCTTGCCACCAATCTGACGGTCTGTATGTGAGAAGTTCTTCTGCTGTTAAACCATGTCCACTGTACAATGGTGCATAGCAAGAATAATCGTTCCTTTGCAAATACTTCCCTAACTTTTTCATATCAATCGTATTGCTTGTAAAAGAATGTAATAGTAAAACGGCCTTCTCTCCACCTTTATAGTAAAAAGGCTTAGGGGGTACTATTTTCATCATTTTGAATACCTCACTAACTTATTCTTAGATTTTAAATAAATAGCTGAACATCGATTTTAACAATTTCTTTTAAGTATAACGTCCACCCTTTAGTTTAAGTGCATTACTTCACAAGTCCGACTGGCATTTACATAAATATCCATATCATTCAAAGAAGTTGTGATTGCGGAATTAGAAAAAATCCTGCATATCAACACAGGATTTTTAATCAAACTTTATTTTAAATTATAAACTTTTTTATAAAACTACTTTCAAGTAATCGTTTAACAAAGGACAAGTTGCTGATGTTAACCTTTAATCTAAGCTCTCTTTTTCTATATCTATCCTTTGTTTTATCACAAAGGCATAGTTATAGTCTTCCTCATAGTGTTCTGGTTCTCCCCACGCCCATTCACCATTGTAAGCTCCCAGATAGATTAATTCTCCATTGCGGATAATAACTTCAATCCCATGCTCTGGTTCCCACTCACAACCACCTGCTAAATGGACAACTGGTACCGCACTATCCTCTGGCTCATCTACAAGCATAGAGCCAAATTCGATATACTGAAGGATGTCCCTAACCTTTTCAATCTTAGGAGGTTCTTGTCCAACCATTTCACAGAAGTCTTTGGAGTAGGTGATGGCTGCTTTGCATATGTCATCTATAAGATTATCATCCGTACTGCTTAAAGACTTTGCACATAAATTGGCATATTCAATGCTCACATCTTCTTCAATCCACACCTCTAAGTTTTTATCAAACAATTTGGAATGGATGGTTCCACTCATACCATGTTCCTCTTGGGATAGGTCTTCTATCACTATCTTCAACTCCTTTTAACTTCTTACATGCATCAATATTTAAATATTGACTAAGAGAGGCCCTACTATTTTTCATTCCTTTATAAAAGTATTAATTATATCTCTTCTTACTTCTCTGTGGGATGAAAAATATCCTTCTACAGAAGTCGATTGTTCAACTAACCTGCTTCGTTAGTTCAATAAAGAAAAAGAGAATTGCCTATGTAACTCAATGTACTTAAATTAACGCACCCCGGTACTTTAAGTACATTTATGCAAAACTTAGCTTCTTCTCTTTAACCTACTTTAATGCCAAACGCTATCCATCTCCCATCTATATCTTCAATTACAAATTCTTTATTATTGTAATCAGTATTATCTAAAGTACGGACGATTTTCACATTAGCGTTGATTAACTCTTCTTGAAGTTCCTCTTGATTTTTTGATATAAAGTAAGCATCGTACCCATAGCCATATAGTTCCCTATTCGGAATTACATTTTGACCGTTAGTTTTAGTTAAGATAATTTCTGTTGTATCACGATACAGACAAATATGAGGTTCAATTGCATCCAAATACTGTACAGCCTTAAATCCCATTTTTCGTTCATAAAAATTAGCAGTTTTAACTATGTCTGATGTTGGAAATATACAGTGTGACTCTAATAAAAGGTTCTTCATATTGCCTTCTCCACTTAAAATTTGTGTTTTCGCTTTTTATGTCTATACTATCTTTGGACTATCTTTGAATACTCCTTCTTTCGCTAACCTTCTCCTATAGTTGAATAATAAGAAAGAGCTGTCTGGACAGTTCAATGTTCTTCAAGTAAAGCCCTCCGTTAGCTTAATAAAGTTTTCTTTCATAAACATGAAAATAGTAGTTATAAGGGTTTTTGTCATTCATTATCCCTTTTTCAACAGATACTTCTTTCCATTCATCGAAATTAACTTCTGGGAAAAATGTATCTCCTTCGAATTCATGATGAATTTTTGTAATATACATCTTATCAACATAAGGCAAGAATATATTATAAATCTGTTCTCCACCGAAAATAAAAATCTCTTCTTCATTTTTACATAACTCAAATACATTTTCGATTGAATGGACAATTTCACAACCGTCAAAGTCAAAATCCCTATCTCTCGTCAAAATAATATTTCTTCTGTCAGGCAAAGCCCTTCCGATTGACTCAAGGTTCTTTCTACCTAATATAATTGGATGTCCCTTTGTAGTATTTTTAACATACTCCCAATCCTTTGGAATCCTCCATGGAATATCATTTTTTTTGCCAATTACTCTATTCTTGTCCATACCAACAATTAAAGAAACATTCATATTTGACACAACCTTTTTTCGCTACTTTACCATGTAACCTTACATTTCTATAGATATTCCTTGTAAAACTATTCTCCTCCGTTGAAGAAGAAAAAGATGGGACCTGTTAAATCCCATCTTGAAGTAAAACCGCCGTTAGTTTATGCTTTACGCATCCTAATTTTTTAATTGTTTAGTATTTATAAAAAATGCTGTTCCCATTATAAATATGCCTAAACAAACGAACATTGCAATCCCTGAATATTCATCATCAAATATTGTTGTGTTAACCAAAATAACAAACAGCATTAGTACAAGTGATACATATAAGCCTTTATTGTATTTCATAAGTTTTACCTCCACCTTAATAGCAGTCGTGTTCTTTTACTATTCTAATTATTGCCGATATTCCATTTTAATATTAACATTAATTTCCTTTGTTTGAAATTAAAACACAAAAGTACCCACGCTTTTTCAACTATCCTGCATCGTTAGGAAAAAAGCGTCTTTACTTGTTGTAAGTTAAAGTGGAAAGTTTCACAAATGATAGAAAATAGAGTATACTGGACTAACTATCATATTCAAAAAGGAGCATTTTCTATGACCGAGAATAATCATTCTGAAGTACCAAAGAAAAAAATCAGCCTGCATGAGGCAGTGAAACAGCAGCTTGAAAACAAAAAGAACCATTCCTCTTCTAATAAAGGAAAAAAGAATGTCGACCTTTCAACAAAAAAAATGAAAAGCCAGCAAACGAAAAAAACAAGCAATACCCGTAGAAAAATGGGCGTCTAATATACGGACAATATCGGGAAGACATATTACCAGGCAAAGCTGTTGATATTGTAAAAAAAGTGAAAAAGCATTCAAGGGCGAACTGTTCCCTGAATGCTTTTTTAAATTATTTTATTCTTTTCATTTTATAACTTGTTAAGCTAAATGCTTCGTAAAAAAATTGCTGCTTATGCAACTCAATGATCTTTAATTAACGCACCCCGTTACTTTAAGTACACTATTTCTCAATCTAACTGAAATCCGATATTATACGGTGCAAAATCTTTTTGCTTTCTACATCCTTTAGTCGAGGCTTCCGACCAATTTGTTTATAGACTTCTTTTTCTTCCAAAAGTTGTTTTGGGTTTAAGACATTTGCTGATATTCCGTGCAACATAAAACTTTGGGGTAACAGGGCGTCTGCTCGCCATATCCATTCAAGTAATCCGTTCATAATAAGGCTTCCATTAACGGAATGGGTTATATAGCAAAATGTGACTTCTACATTATCCTTATGGAAATCAGACTGCCTATTACGAAACTGCTTTCTGACAGAAATGTGTTCATAACCTGCTTTTGAATAAATGTTTCTCTGTTCAATTAATGCCCCTGTTAGTTTAAGTAAATTTTCTCACAAATGTATGATATTATACAGTTGAATGGAAAGACAAATTAGAATTTGGAGGTTCAATATGAAAAGTGAAGATAAACAATATGCTTTAACTGTTATTACTAATATATTAAAAGTAATGCACAGTAAAGAATATGAAAACATTTTAAATTATGTGGATGAATCTGAAGTAGATGATATTGGTGAATTATTCTATTATGTCCAAGAAACATTAAACTTAAATGGATTTGATTCATTTGATGAATATGGCGCTCCATGTAATTTCCACCCAAAATACGAATATTCACAAATCAACTTCTATGAATTCAATGATCACAGTGGATTTGCTGTTGATTATGATTTAACTTCAAATTCAGAATTGGCAGATATGTGTTTACAAATGGAGTTTTTATATACGGATGACGGATTAAAAAGTGTTTTTATCACAGTTGACCCACAGTAAAACAATAATTCGAAAGAAACGCTAGAATATAGATGATGAATTCAAGGAATTAATGAAAAAAATTAATGAGTTCTAAAACTATTAGGTTATAAAAAGAAACATTGAACTTTAGATTTTATGAAAATGATGGGTTACGCAGAATTAATTGAAAGTGTTAAAAAAGCGTTAGATATTATTTTCTAAATACTCAGATAAAAATAGTATGACTATTTTACTGCAAGGTTATAAGTAGATATGGGATATTCCAATTCAGTGTATGACCTGATCAAAGATTCAGAAGTTCGACTTTTGGTTGAATTAGCGAATAAAATCAAGAATTAACAACTTTTAAATCTAAATATTAAAAGGAGAACATATGGAAATATACAACATTAATTTGAATATTCATTATTCTGCCCCTCAAGAAGTTTGGGATCAGTTGGAGCGTTTATATAGAGAAATGCCTAACTGGAACAACTTTGTAAACGGCTGTCCAAAGTGGTATGGTTCAGATGGTAAATTGATAGAAGTAAGTGTTGAACCAAGCGGATTACAATTCTATGCTAAATTACCATCAGAAGAATGGAATGAATGGATTACATTATTTAAGAATAGAGCTACAAAATTATTGGGATATGAAGTTGGCGAACCAGAAGACGGTTTTGAATTTCACTATTATGATTAACCCTACAAATTCCAAGTTGTCCATAAGCTTAATTTGAAAATACATAAGACACTTCGGTGTTTTTTTATATCATCGACAATTCTTCCAGTCACACCTAATTCCTATTCAACTAACCCCATTCGTTCAATAAGAAAAAAGAGCTGCCTATGCAACTCAATGATCGTCAAGTAACGCCCCCGTTAGCTTAAAAAGGACAAAACTTACTAATTAGGTTTAATGTATTCTCCTGTTGAAGCATTAAAGCCCGCAGCTTCCATGTTTGTCTGGTCACTGTTCCAACCTATTACTAATAGCAGGTTAATATTTCTCTCTGTATCTTTTCTAAGCATAAAATTAAAACCTTTAGCCCAATCTTTACCAGGATAAATACCACCAACTTTTAATGCTTTTTTCAGCAACTCTGGTGAATCATACTTGATATCCTTCATTAGTACAAACTCTTTTTTAGGGTAAGGAGATGTACCCTCTCCTGTTAAATCATTGACCATATCAATTTTTCCATCGTGAATGGTAACTAAGAAATACTTATTCGTATCTGGTACTCCAAATGAAATGTTCCAATGTTTTCTTTTACCGTTACTTCCGATTGACTTCCCTGGTTTATCCAAATCTATATTTATTGCCTGTAATAACTGAGCATCTTCATTCCATTTCAATGCAGGAGGAAATGCTAATTCAATCGCTTGCCTTATTGATAATTCTTGGTGTTCATTTACTTCAAAAGTATCTTCAGCAGATACTTTTTCAACTTGACCAGTTAAAATTAACAAAAACAAGACAACAAACACCATTTTTTTCAATTTCTCGCCCCCCTTTTTAGTGATATTATTTCCAAACCTTGTTCGATTATTCTGCTCCGTTAGCTCAATAAGAAAAGTTGCCTTTGACAATGGCTCTGGAACTTAAACTCTTGAAACCGTTACTTCAAAGTTAAAAAGATAATACTAATGCTAAGTTTTATATACTTCGCACAGTGACAAATTTCATGATCGTTAGACTATCTAATATCATTTCACAATCATCAGCCCAAGGGTCAAAAATCGGCAGATATAAATCATAGAATTCATACCTGCCAAAGCTTCTTACACTATTTTTCTAAATTGTATGTTCTTTAATTTAATTCATGTTGTTATATATTTGCCCGATATAAAGTGAGTAATCTGCATCTCGTTTTTCTTTATTTTCGCTGATGATTTTACCTTCATATAATGATTCACCTGTACGTACATCACCGATAAAGAAGAAATGACCGTCAGAAACACGACTGACTAAATATAGCTTATCATCTGTAATCTGTAAAAAAGGTGCTTCTTCATCATTTGCAATGCTTGGATATTTAAAGTTTAAATGCTCTTCCCACTGTTTCTTTTCTATATTATAACGCTTCAGCTCTAACCCCATGGCTGAATGAACAGGAATGAATATATCTGTTCCATGTAGAATCATCGACTTCATATATGGTTTTAATTCGTCTGGAATTGTCAATTCCTTCACTTCATTATTGAGATAGTTATAAAAATATATTTTGCTAGGGATCGTTTCAAGCTCATCATCATCTTGGTATTTGTATTTTTCAACCATATATAAGATATAATTTTCATTTTGTACTTTATTATTGTCATTCAATATATTGATGTTGGCCTGGCCTATCTCTTTTGACTCTCTTTTTGCAAGTATTGAGTCATGTTCTAATTCCTTTTTGTTTTCATCAACCGTATATATATGCAGCTCTTCATCACCATTGAGATAGCTAGTTCCTAAAATCTTTATTTTACCATTTTCTACATAGACATCTCTCTCATTGATCCAGTCATATCTCACTTGGTCTGGCATATTGATTTCAAATGAAGAACTGTCATTTGTATGTTTATCAAGTGTATCGATTTGAAGAGTGAACAAATTTCCTCGGCCGTCTTTTCGACCATTACTTTGAAAAGTGGTGTAAATCAAACGGTCTTCGTCTTCAAAATACTGACCAGGATTTAATTCTTTTCCACGCATAAAACTACGGTGTTCTTGAATATATTTTTGAAACATCAAAGGGTTATTTCGTCCTATCAACTCTCCAATGAAAGACCTGCTCTGATTAGTCGAACCATCCTTTGATATATGCAACCCTCGAATAATATCACCGCTCTGATAACTCGCTTGAAGAATAAGATTGTCAATTTCTCCCTTATTTCCGCTAGTTGTTTCAATTTTAAAGGATATACCCTTTGCCATTGCCTGTTGAATATAGTAAGAACTGATTGTCGTCACGATGATTAAACTAATCAATATCGTATTCCAATATTTTTTCATTGTTATTCCCCCCTTAGACCCTGATTTTATTTTTTAGCAAATGATTTGCGATCCAAATGGCACTGCCTAATACGATGACGCTCATTACCAGTTCCATTAAAAAGACTTCTAGTGCGTAAAAATAGCCACCATCATATTCATTCACTAGTATTGGTACAGAAAAGACTCCGAACGAAAGCATTCCATAAACGATTGCGAAAAAAATGCCTTTAATACCGTAACTTCGTTCAATTAAAATGGCAGTGAATAGAACTGCTACAAAGATTAGCCCGACTCCATAAATCAGAATAAATTCTGTCAAGGTTTTCGGATACAGCCAGCCCCACATTTCTAAACTATTAATATCATAAAATGAAAAATACGATTGTAAATCTGTTGGTATAATACTATTAACAATTTGTATTTCGATAGGAATTAACAATATTTGCAAGGTAACTAGCCCAAGTACCAACAGCATAATAGACGTCAATTTTGCGAAATAAATAGTAATTCTTTCAGTTGGTAACATTAATAATCTATAAATAAACGTATTTTTTCCAAACCAATCCCGATACCAAATAAAGAAAACATAAATCATCAACATGGCGATGCTAAAAAAGATTGGCATCAGAAACCAACCAGACTCAATGAAACGATGAAAAGGAGAAACCCCGTTTTCCTTAATATATTGGCTCATTGATAGTTGATTTTTATACATCACTTGATCTGCGTCATTCATATATTCTTTTGACACGACAATCGCCCCAATGAACTGACTGACAATTATCATCCCTATTAAGATTAGGTACAATTTGAAAAATCGATTTACTTCGAAATTAAGAAGTTTGAAAAAGTTTTTCATCTACGATACACCTCTCTCATGACATCAACGACTGATTTCCCTTCCTTTTCACGTACTTCCTCTACGCTAAATTCCTTTAATACTTCACCGTTATCAATAATCACCGCTCTATCAATCAAGTGTTCAATATCACTAATTTCATGGGTTGTGATAATCACACCACGATCTTCGATTAAATGGCTTGTAAACACTTCTGCAATCTGCTCACGGGAGAAAATATCAATACCAGAAAATGGTTCATCCATGAGTAAGTAATCCACATTCAGTGCCAAACCTAATATCATATTGACTTTAGCCATATTCCCCTTTGATAAATTGGCAATTCGTTCTGTAGGGTCTAGTTTAAAAAATTGCAGCAGCTCTTCTGCCCTTTTAGGATCCCAGTTTTTATAAAAATCGGCCATGAACGCAAAGGCATCACAAATTTTCATTTGCGGCAACATCGTAATCGTATCTGGAATAAAGGTAACTTTTTCAAAGCTTTCTTTCCGGATTTTTTCCCCATCAATCAAAATTTCACCGCTATTAATCGGAGTGAGCGCCATAATAGCTTTCATGATTGTCGTCTTCCCTACTCCGTTTATTCCGATTAAACAAGTAATTTCACCTTTTTCAGCAGTAAAAGAAAGACCTTTTAATACCTGTTTCCTGCCGTATTTTTTCATGACATTTTTTACTTCGATCATTTCGATTCCTCCGCTTCTCCGCTTTCGGCATCATGCTTTTTCTTCACTAGTTCCAACACTTCGGATAACGGCACATCAATGGATTTAATAGAACCTAAAAATAAGTCAACCGCTTCAATAATCAATTCCTCGCGGACACTTTTAAGGACCGCTTCATCTTTAGTAATGCAGCTCGGCATATTCCCCTCAGTAAAAATCAATCCTTGTTCCCCCATTTCCTTATAAGCTCGTTGTGCAGTATTTGGGTTAATCTTCAGCTGGTTGGCTAGTTCTCTTCTTGATGGAATCTCCTGACCAGGTTCAAAATACCCCTTGGCGATTTGCTCTTTAAAATGCCGGATAACCTGGACATACACTGGATCCCGATTATTAAACTTTACAGTCAATTAACTCAACTCCCAGAAAATCATATTTTCGCGTATTAAGCACTTAATACAGATTGAGCATAATGGTGGGCTTAGTACTTTTAAAGAACCACCCTGTTTGATATTTAGCCATTACCCCGCTAATCAGCCTTGATGTATCAACTGCTTAATACACCATTCTCAAAAATATAAAAGTGTATTAAGCCTATAATACACTCTTCGTAATGTATTATAGGCTTAATACACTTTATATGTCAATCAATTCCATGGAAACAACTCTCAATATTTAAAAAGACAACCAGTAAAACTAACCTGCAACGAAAGTTTAAGTAGTAAAAAGCTCTACTCCTTATTAACTGCACCGTTAATACAAAAAGTTCAACAAAAAAGCGTTAATCCTTCTGTGATCAATGCACTCTTTCGTTGAACAAGTAATCTATCTATAATCTTTTATTCCACTTTCAAAAGCCTGTTTATCGTCATTCTCAATCCCGTGCAAGGCTTCTTGTAAAGCAAATGTACTCTTGTAAAATTTAACTCGTTCAGATATTTCATTACCGTTAGGATATAGGTCCATACACATATCAAAGAAATCTTCACCATAACTAGAGAGTATGCCAGCAAAGTCATACGCTGGATCTCCTAAACCAGAACCACCAAAATCTATTATCCCTGAAATCATACTTGTTTCTGGATTCCACAAGATGTTAGATGCTCCGAAATCTCCGTGTATAAGTGTTATCTCTAAATTTGAGAATGCTTTCCCTTTTAGGAACGTTTCAAAGGATTGTGATATTTCCTTTTGAGCGTCTTTTCTGATAAAAGGAAATAATGTATTTTGAATCTTATCATACAGGTTATACATCTCTTCACTAGGATTACGAACCTTTAGTTTCAATTCTCGACTTGCTTTTTCTCCTGAAATAGAATGGAGTTCTACAAGAAAAGAAACTAGTTGTTTTGCCAACCCTTTCATCAATTCAACACTCTTAACATCTGTTAAACTTTCCTTCCACAAAGGAACACCATCTATTAGTTTATTGCCAGTAAAGACCTTCCCTGGTTCTAATTCTTCAAAAGACTGATAAATTAGATTCGGAATAGGAGTGGAAACGATCCCTTTAATGTATTTCAAAATTTCCGTCTCTCTTCTTAATTGAATGATGCCATTTTTATATTTTGGAAATCTAAAAACCAAAGATTTGTTTACAATTAATACATCATTATTCTGTCCGATTTCATTAAGATAAAAGTTTTCAATGGAAAGGTCGGAATAACAGGATTGAATGTTTTCAATAAAGCTATTATTCATTTAGAAATACCCCCTTTGGTCTCTTTCTGTTGTTTTGATTCCTAAACTCTTGTATAACTACATTTCTTCACAAAATTTAAATTCATTTTAACATATATATCCAATAAAAAAGCACCTCTAAAAAAGAGGTACTTTTATAAATCTTTATTATTAACGATCAATCTTTTTTACATTAAAACTACACTCTACCCTAGTACCGAAAGCAAGTAAATGGGCATTGATTTTAAGAAGCATTTTCAAACTGACTATTATAAAGATCCGCATAGAATCCTTTTTCGGCAATCAGTTCTTCATGATTCCCACTTTCAATCATATCTCCGTTCAGCGGATAAATCATCTATAGAAATAAACAGAACGATGGACATGTTTATTTTTTTACTTCAAGGTGTAATATATATTTTTAAAATATTTACCACACTCGTAGGAAATAATTCTCCATTAGTCATACTAGGATTCATCATTTTTAAGTATGAACCAATAATTATCTTTGTTATTTTCATCCATGTACTTTTAAAATTCTTGAGAATTATAGGCGTCTTTTACTGCTTCTGAATCGCTTTTATAACTTGTTTAATCGTTAGTTGAGCATTTCTTAATGCTTTTTCCGTCATGTTAGCATGTGCAACTTTCGCAGTTTTCTTTAAGAAAAGCTTTTATGCGGAAGCAAAAAAATTCTTGAAGTAGCTATATTGAATGGTGATAATAAACGTAGTAGACCTTTACCTTTGAATTTTAAATTGTATCTGAAACTACCCCATAAATGACTAGAATATTCCACCAAATGATTTTGAACTGCTATCTAAAAAAGGAACCTAGTATCTTCTAAAAAACACTTAAATCATTTTTGAAGAAGAGGTTCCCATTTATCCAATTGTTAAGCTATTAACGAAAAGCCGCTTTGAATTCACCAGTGATTTTCTGATGCCCGTTATCCACATCATAAGCTTGTTCTTGTTCTAGTTCGAAGCGATCCATAATTGGCAGATCGTTCACCGAGAACAGATAAGAATCTTCTGAAACTACATGTTCATGCCATGCCCAGTTTGGTATGACAAAATAATCGCCTTTTTTCCAATCAAAACGTACTCCGTTAATAATCGTATAACCAGATCCTTTATAAGCATGATGGATTGTCGAATGCGTATGCCGATGAGCTTTCGTATGAAATCCTTTCGGAAGATACTGCATCCTTGAACCTATCGTTGGGTTTGCCGTCTTGCCAGTAGATGGATTGATATACTCAATCGCAAAACCTTCATACGGATCAGGATCAAAATTCATTAAACCTTTAATCGCTTCCTCTGTGCGATTCCACTTGTAATTTGCCAAAGGTGCAATCGTATAATTGACATCACCAACCGGGCGAACCATACCGCCACTATAACGAAGTTCCGAAAAGTTATCCGGTACATTAGGCTGTTGGAGTCCATCTTTATGTGGCTCAAAGAATGTCCCGCCAATCGAATAAATGGTTGGAATATCGAGCGCATCCATCCATATCATCGGTTTATCACCGACATGACCATGACCGTGCCATAGGTTTTTCGGTGTCGTCAAGAAGTCACCTTCTCGCATATAAATCCGTTCACCTTGAACGATTGTATACGCACCTTCACCATCTGTAATAAAACGAATTGCACTTTGTGTATGTCGATGCGATGGTGCTTCTTCTCCAGGAAGTAAAAGTTGAACCGCTGCATACAATGTTTGTGTTGTCGACGCCCAACCCCAAGGCTGACGGTAAGTCAAACCAGGGTTTTGAAAATAAATCGCACGACGTTCGCCACCGCGTTCTGGTGTGAATATTTCTGCTGCTTCCATCAATTTCTTAGTCAACAGTTCCCCGCTCCAAAGATATGCCTCCGCTTGCGGTTTTGGTGTTTTATTCATAATTTCAGGGATGGCTTCCCAAAGGGGACCGAGATTGTATTGTTGAATATCTTTCGTAAAGTCTTTAACTGTATCACTACTCATAAATTGTTTGACTTCTTCTTTCATTTCAGCCATTCAAAACACTCCTTTTCTTTTAGTAGTCTACTTAGTTACGTTTACTTAAATTACGTTGGATTTGAACGTAATGTCCGTTCACATGTTCTACCAGGAAATGATTGATGATGAACGACACTGGTTTGTGGCCAAACTTTTCAAAATTACGATGCGGATTCTCTGCATTAAGTTGTGCTTCACTTAAACCGATTAGACGGTCTGAAACTTGTTGCTGTATCTTTTTCAACGTCGCAATTTCTTCTTCAATACTCAGCTCATCTGGATTAAATACTGCAGCACGTCGACTTTCATCCTCTAAACCACGTCCCCACTTCGAACCCGGCTCTGCAACTACGCGTTCCACTTCGCCAAGCCAGTACGGAATCGCCTCGTTTAAGTGCGATACAATTTGCATTATTGACCATTCTTCTTCAGTTGGATTCCAACGAAAAACCTTTTCATCTAAACCTTCTACACTTTTGAGAATGTCACAGATTGAGTTATTAATAGCTTGAATCGAGTCTTTATTTGTTGTAGTAGTCATGTTAGTTACCTTCTCCCTGTAGAACTACTTTATTTTCCAGTATTCCTACTTGATCAATTTCAATTTTCACGACATCGCCATCTTTTAAGAATGTGGGAGGATCCATTGCAACACCTACACCGCCTGGCGTTCCAGTTAAAATAATGTCACCCGGTTCAAGAGTAACTAACTTCGAAAGAAATGAAACAAGATGTGGAACAGAGAAAACGAGATTTTCTGTATTCGTTTTCTGTCTCACCTCACCATTAACTGACAGTACGACACCGAGTCCAGATGGATTTGTTAATTCATCAGAAGTAACCATCCAAGGTCCCATTGGTGCACTGCCATCAACTGTTTTTCCTTGTAGCCATTGCAGTGTTCGCCTTTGTAAATCACGATAAGTTACGTCGTTGGCAATTGTGTAACCTGCCACGTAAGCAAGTGCATCTTCTTCAGTTACATTGCGCGCTTGTTTACCGATAATAACTGTGAATTCAGCTTCGTAATCGAGTTGTTCAGAAATCGGGTGGAATGGGATATCATCTTCTGGTCCAATAACTGTATTCGCAAACTTAGCAAATAAAACTGGATTAGTTGGAATGTCGCGCCCCATTTCTAAAATATGTTCACGGTAGTTATGCCCTACACAGAAGATCTTCCCAGGGTTTGTCACTGGTGCATTTACTTTTACTTCACTTTTATCATAAATCAGCTGGTGCTTGAAGTTTCCAGTATTGGAAAGTGCATAGTTAATCGCAGACTTCGCAATTTCCATACTGTCATTTCCTCCCTCGAGGAAGCCTTCCATTTTGGCTGGTACATATGCTTCGGCAATGGCTTCATAGCGATACTTACCTTCACTCTGAAGTTGTGCTTGGTACGCATAATTGAGGTCGACTACCTTTTCCCCTTCAACAATTGCACCAATACGAGAAAAACCTGCAGTTGTAAATGTTATCAATTTCATAATTATCTCCCTTTAAATGTTTTATTTAAACACTCCAATTCTATTAGCAATGATGCTCAATCTACTAGCTCAGAACAGTAGTAATAGCAATCTTGCCAAAATACTAATACAATATGTCTGCGAATTAGACGTAGTAATATGGCTATCTCATACTAACGTGTAAATGCTTTATTATACTTAACTAGCTCTTCTTTCAACTTTATTTTGCTTATCTTCCCTGACGCTGTGACGGGTAACTCATCTAGAATGAGGAACTTGTCTGGAATTTTGTATTTGACAAACCGCTCTTTCATAAAAGCAAGTAATTCCTCTTCGTTAGATGTCTCCCCTTCACGAAGGACAACACAGGCATATGTCAATTCGCCAAATATCGCATCTGGAAGACCGATGACTGCCGCTTCCAAAACAGCTGGATGTTGATGAAGCGTTTCCTCTAATTCCCGCGGATAAATATTAAATCCACCTTTAATGATCATTTCTTTTTTCCGACCGACTATACGAACGTAACCATTTTCATCGATTGTAGCCAAATCTCCTGTATAAAACCAACCTTCCTGATCAATCGCTTGAGCAGTTTCTATCGGCATATTGTAATAACCTTTAGTCACTCCAGGACCTTTACAAGCAAGTTCACCAACCTCGCCGACCTTACACTCCTGACGATTTTCATCGACCACTTTTAATTCCACGCCAGGTATCGGTCGACCCACTGTCTCTGAACGAGCCTTATCATCGGCATCAAATCCAGTCAGCGTAAGTGTTGCAGACGTTTCAGTTGAGCCATATGCGATTAGTATATTGCAGTTCATATTCGTCCGTATTTTTTTTACAACTTCCACCGGACATGGTGCAGCAGCCATTTCACCTGTTCGAAGGGAACTTAAGTCATATTTCTCTAAATCAGAAGAATTCAGTTCCAATATAAACATCGTTGGAACACCTGGATGTACAGTTACTTTTTCTGATTCGATGAGTGCCAATGCCCCTGTTACTGAATACTTCCGCATTATTACTAATTTCCCACCACAAAATACTGCCCGAAGGAGAAATGTGATACCCATAATATGAAATAATGGATTTGGAATTAAAAACACATCATCCTCTGTACATTCCATAATTTTTGAAGCTGAACCGGAACTAAATAATACATTTTCATGCGTTAGCATCGCACCTTTTGGACGTCCAGTTGTGCCTGATGTAAACATAATTGTAAATAAATTACCTTTCGGCTCAACGCGAATATCTTCAAATTCATTACCAACTAATAAATCATCATAATAAAGATATTCCTCTGCCTGAAAACCAACGGAAATTAGGATCTCCAACGATTCTATTTCTGCACGAAGCTCTGAATAAAAACTTACTTCTCCACAAAGTAACGCTTTGGCTTCTGTTTGCTGCACTATATAGGAACTTTCCTCCTTGGTGAAAAATGGATTAAGTGGAATTAAAACAGCTCCAACACGTGCAATAGCAAATAATGATGTGACGAATTCAATTGAATTTATGAGTGCAACCGCCACGCGATCCCCGCTATTAATACCACTATTTATTAGTCCTTGTGCAAGTTTTGTCACTTCACGATCTAATTGTCCGTATGTCATTCTTCTTTTTTCATAATAGATTGCTTCCCGATTCGGCAATTTATTAGCTTTGATTTTCAATAAATCACTGACATTAGAATGCATTACAATGTTATCCAAATTATCCACCTCTCCTACTATAGATAGTCCCAAAAACTGGCTAGAAATTAAATGCTCAAATCGACTTCCACGGACAACACTTAGAATTACTTATATTTTTTGTAATGATTCCCAAATTGCTGCGATTCCTTGGCCGCCGCCGATGCAAACGGCTGCTGCACCATACCTTTTATTACGTCTTTTTAACTCGTAAATAAGTGAATGTGTGATTCTTGTTCCGCTTGCTGCAAGTGGATGTCCAAGAGCAACAGCACCACCATTAACGTTTCCTATTTCCAAGTCAAATCCTAGTTCCTTCTGGCAAGCTAAATATTGTGCGGAGAAAGCCTCATTAATTTCGATCAAATCCAAATCTTCCAACTGTAAATTTGCTTTTTTCAAAGCTCCTCTAATTGCTGGTACCGGACCAATCCCCATATATTTGGGGTCAACACCAACAACATCCCATGAAACAAGACGCGCAATCGGTTTCAATCCATTCTTCTCTGCATAATGGCTAGATGCAATAATCACTGCCGCTGCACCGTCAACCATTCCACTTGCATTTCCCGGCGTAACAACCCCTCCCACAACAAAACGGGATTCCAGCTTCCCGAGCTTTTCCATAGTTGTCTCACGGATATGTTCGTCATGTTCAACGATGCTATCACCTTTACTTCCTTTTACATTTACAGAGACAATTTCTTCTTTAAAATAGCCTTTTTCTCTCGCTTTGATAGCGCGCTTATGACTGGAAAGTGCATGGGCATCCACTTCTTCGCGTGTTATTTTATACTTTTCTGCAAGGTTTTCTGCGGTTTGCGACATGGTGTATCCAGCGTTCGTATCAAGTAAGCCATCCCATACCCAGTCTTCAACTATCGGTCCTCCAAGAGGGCTTCCCCATCTCGCACCGCGAATAACGTGAGGTACTTGGCTCATATTTTCAGTACCACCGGCCAAAACGACATTCGCTTCTCCTGTAAGAATATAGCGTGCACCAGTTAAAATTGCCTCAATACCAGTACCACAGACACGGTTGATTGTGATTGCAGGTACCTCAAGAGATGTACCAGCTTTCAAACCAACATGTCTTGCTAACATATGAGCATCTTTACTCGACTGCTGAACATTCCCGAATACGACTTGATCGATGTCATCCGGGTTGATATTTGATTTACGAATTGCTTCTTTTGCTGCGATTACACCTAGTTCTGTAGCCGTAATGTCACGGAATGAACCTGAAATTTTTGCAAATGGCGTACGTGCACCTTCTAATAAAACAATGTCTGTCATTCTATACATTCCTTTCACTATTCTTGAGGCCACTGAAAAAAAATGATTTACCTAAAAAATATTAATGAAAAATCTACTATTTGGATTCACTACTCTGGCATACGCTATCTTTGAGCGGTACCGAGCTTCCTGAGCCAATTGGAAGTTGGTCATGAAGGCTTCGGTCGACTCAGGACGACGCGACCCTAAGCAAGCCTTCTTCTCTTTCGCTTCGTGTAGGGCCTCGACTTTCTCTCTCATTCTGAATATTAAGAAAAATTCAAGTGTGTCGATTAAGCATTTTTATACATTTAAAAAAAGACTGATTTCCGCTACGGACTACTCGCTTTCCTGTGGGCGGGAGTCTAGTAGCCCTACACTATACTCAGCTAAAATAGGAATATACAGGCAAATGAAGCAACAAAAAAATTCCTTTTATCACTTAATGAAAAACCTATTTTTTCCCAATAACACACCTGTTAAAAATTCTCCTTTTCAGTTTTTCAGTACCTCTACTTCGTATTAATTAAATCATATAGCGTTCTATCGCAATTACTCGATCAGCAATACGCCTCTTTGTTTCAACTATATTTTCTTTACTACTTGCAATCAGGCGTCCCGTTGCATGTGAGAACTCCTCATGATCGTTAAGATGATTAAGTAAATTTAACCCTACAATTGCACTCCGTTGCGCAATTTCATGAATTAAGACTTTTGCACAATCTAATTTTTGTCCATTTTGTTCTTCCCCAGACTGCTTGATTGCTTTTTCAGCACGCAGGATGGCACTTTCACTTGTGTAAATACCAATTGCAAGATTTGCAAGGAATGCCGCAATTTCTTGCTCTTCATTCATATTATCGATACTAGCCTGATGAATCGCTTGGATTGTCACATGGTAATAATCCTTCAAAAGACGGAGTGTCTGTTTTTCATGTTGAAGTGGACCATTTTCAGGATGTACTGAATGATTTTTTGCAACATAACTTTTCAACAATGTAGAAGCTATTATGATTCTGTTTATTTCATTTGTACCTTCAAAAATTCGATTGATACGTGAATCACGGTAAAGAGTTTCTACCTCATATTCCCCCATATAGCCATACCCACCATGAATTTGAACAGCTTCATCGATGACAAAATCTAGCGTTTCAGAAGACAAAACTTTATTCATCGAACATTCGACAGCAAAACCTGCAATTGTTTCACCGTAACTCGCACCGTTGTCTTTCATTTCCTCAAAACCTTTTTGCATTGCACCAGCCGTGCGATAGACGCTACTTTCATTGGCATATATTTGAATCGTCATATCAGCAATTTTTTGTTTGATCAAATTAAAACTAGAAATTGACTTGTGAAACTGTTTACGCTCATTGGCATACTTTGTCGCAAGTTCAATCGATCGCTTGGAAATACCAAGTGTCGCTGAAGATAATTTAAAACGACCAATATTTAAGACATTAAAAGCGATGATATGACCACGACCAATTTCTCCAATCACATTTTCTACCGGTACTTTTACATTTTCCAAGATGAGTGAACGAGTTGACGATCCTTTCAGCCCCATTTTTTTCTCTTCAGGACCAGTCGTTAAACCCTCGTACTCTTTTTCAACGATAAATGTCGTTATTTTAGCGTCGCCTATTTTTGCATAAATAATAAAGATATCTGCAAATGCCGAATTTGTAATCCACTGTTTTTCTCCGTTCAGCACATAATATTTTCCATCAGCTGATAACTTAGCAGTTGTTTTCAATCCCATTGCATCAGTTCCAGCAGATGGCTCCGTCAACGCATACGCAGCAATCTTTTCTCCAGTTAATAAAACAGGCAAATATTTATCTTTTTGTCCCTTATTTCCAAAGTAAGCAATTGGTAGTGCACCAATTCCAGTTTGTCCCCCAAATGTAATGGAAAAAGAACGGCTAATAGCCATCTTCTCAGAAATGATTGCGCCACACACTTTCCCAAGGTCCAATCCGCCATCTAGTTCCGGAATATCGGCACCGATTAATCCAAGTTCTCCCGCTTCTTTAATAAGACGGACCGTTTCATCGAATTCTTGATTTTCAATTTTTTTTAGTGCAGGCATAACTTTATTCATCACAAACTTCTCAGTCATATCGGCAATCATTTTATGCTCTTCACTAAAATCTTCCGGTGTGAATATATCTTCCAGAACAATACTTCTGGATAAGAAGCTATTAGTCTCCTTTTCTTCTATAAACACTTTCTTTCACTCCCTCCATCTAGAAATTTGGTTATTCACTGTTTGTCTTACCAAAGTTTTGTAGAAAATAAAGAACCTGATGACTTTGTATATGAACGTTTCTATAATTATTAGTTTTATTAACGACCAGTATAAACTGGCTTTCTCTTCTCAACGAATGCATTCAAGCCTTCTTTTCGATCTTCTGTGGAAAATGCATTACCGAAACATGCTGCTTCAATGATTAACCCAGAATCGATATCTGTATTACTTCCAGCATTGACGGCCTGTTTTACCATTTGCAGGGCAACTGGTGGCTTTTGAGCAAGTTTTTTTGCCCATTCTTTTGCAACAGGTATTACTTCTTCAGCTGGCACAACTTTATTTACAATACCCAGTTCAAGTGCACGAACAGCATCGAACATTTCTCCAAAATAGAGGAGTTCTTTCGCTATCCCCTGCCCAACAATTTTAGGTAATCGCTGAGTGCCTCCTCCGCCAGGAATAATTCCAAGACCTACTTCTGGGAATGCGAACTTTGCTTTTTCAGTGCTAATACGTAAGTCACACACCAGAGCAAGTTCTAGTCCACCGCCAAGTGCCATTCCATTCAACGCTGCTATGACTGGCTTAGTTGAATTTTCTATTTGTGTGAATACTGATCTAGATACTTTATTCATCTTATTGATTCCAACAAGATCCAATCCCGCCATTTCGGAAATATCTGCACCAGCAACAAATGCTTTTTCACCACTGCCAGTTAAAACAATTGCCCGAACATCATCCTCTTCATCCAACTTACTGAACACATCAGATAACTCATTGAAAACTTGAGTATTTAGAGGATTTACAGGCGGACGGTTAATCGTTATTGTAGCTATATTATTTTCAACTTCCACTAACAAAGATTTATATATCATTTTTTCACCAGCTCCTTTTTTTCTTTATAATCGTAAAATCCTGCTCCTGATTTCTTACCGAAACGACCAGCTCTCATCATTTGTTTCATTAGTAAAGGTGGTGCAAAGCGTGGATCGTTAAATTCATTGTTGAAATATTCCATTACATGGTAGCCGATATCGACACCAGCATAGTCTTGTAATTCAAACGGTCCCATGGGGTAGTTCAAGCCAAATTTCACTGCTTTATCAATATCTTCTGCAGTTGCTACACCTTCTTCTAAAAGACGAATCGCCTCGATAAACTGAGGGATCATAATGCGATTGACAATAAATCCAGGCGTATCTTTTTTGACTTCCACAACTTCTTTCCTTAGTTGAAGTGACAGCGCTTTCAAAGCAGACACTGTATCATCACTCGTTTCGTAACCGCGTACGATTTCTACTAGCTTCATTAATTGTGCAGGGTTGAAAAAATGCATACCTGCGACACGATCCGGACGTTTCGTTGCAGCCGCAATTTCTGTTATGGACATGGATGATGTATTCGTCGTTAATATGACATCTTCTCTAACAATTACATCAAGTTGTGAGAATACCTCTTTCTTTAAATCGAGATCTTCAAGAACTGCTTCAATAACAACATCGACATCTTTCAAATCTTCAAGCTTTGTAGTTGTCTGGATGCGCGTAAGTGTTTCCTGCTTTTGCTCTTCAGTCATTTTTCCTCGCTCAACACTTTTTGACATAAATTTATTAAGCCGAGCCATGGCCCCTTCTAAATACCTGTCTTCAATATCTCGCAAAACTACGTTAAAGCCATTTAATGCGGCAAGATTTGCAATACCTGCACCCATAGAACCAGCGCCAACTACACCAATTGTTTTAATGATCATTATTTATCTCCCCTAACTTTTTTCTATATTTTCATTATATACAGACAATTTTTCGCATTGTATCTACATAGTGTAGGAAAACGAGATCTTCTTTCATCAAATAATATGAATTTCTTACTTTTCATTCATAAGTGTTACCTTTGAAATCCCTTAAATAAATCCATGAGTCTTCATACCACCTTCTCCCTGATCATATTAGCCATAGGTAAACCTCTACAGGAATAAAGAATGCCTGGAAAATAAGAGACAATCGACAAAGGAAATAAGTTTTAACTCACATAAATCACTTATTCAAGTCATCCTCCTTCTCAAAATAGAACATTTCACATTACGATTATCTTTTTCTATTACAATAATAAATACAAAAAAAGCTGTACTGGAGGTAGCTCCGGTACAGCTTTTCTGTTGTAAGTTACGATGTATAAATATGTTGTTTCATATTACAATAGATAAATCCTATTTCCATCTAGACCCACAGGTACGTGACCCATTTCAAGCAATTCAAGCAAAGGAATAAACAAATCTTCCTCACCTGCAAGTTCTGCTGTACAAACGAGAACTGCAATGTACATGGCGTGTCCTACAAAGAAATTAACCTGCTTTTCATCACCGAATTCTTGGAATGCTTTTTGAAATGTTGCATGAAAAACTGCTTGCGGTACGGATTCAATTGCTATTTTAAGCAAATCTGCTTGACCTGCTTCATCAATATTTTTTTTCAATTGATCTGGAAGACCACTCAAAACTTTCCATAGATTGCTATTATCAAATGTCAGTTTACTAATTGTTTCTGATGTCTGCTCTTTGGTTACCCACTGAATTTCGTAATCATCCACTTGCAACTTCCGCATTAAGCGTTGTAATGCTTCTTCGGCAATCTTTTCTTTAAATCCTGCTTTTTCGTACCAGTCTATAGCAGATAATCGTTCAGCTATCTCATTGATTGACTGCGCTTTCGAACCAAACTTATTCTCACTAATCAACACCATGCGATAATCCTCCTTTTCAACTTCAAGTTTTAATAACCATTAGTATTTTGTTGTCAGTTCAGGTGGACCAAATTTCGGACCATATGGACCTTCATCGAGCCAGCGTCCTAGAGTCGGAACGATTGAAACGAGTGAAGCTGCAAGTTCGCGCTTCATATTCATTTCTCGCGAATCGCCCTGTAAGTGATGAAGCGCAGTTGTCGATCCATCTCTATTCCACAATGCTGCAATTCTCCGTTCAGTGGCCGCTGCAACAATAGCTTGACAACGTTCTGCTTCACTAGTTGCTTTTATTGCCTGTTCGATACCACGAACCGCAATAATTGCATCAGGTATCCCAGAATTCAATCCACGTGCACCGAAAGGAGCGAATAAATGAGCTGCCTCTCCCGCTAGCAAGATACGGCGCTTTTCATCCGTAAATGAATCGACAACTACTTGATGGAAACGGTACGAGGACACCCAAGTAACTCGTTCTGCATATTTTGGATTCATCACTTTTGGAAGCCACTCTTTCACACTTTCTTCTGTGCCGTAATCTTCGACCTTATCTTCAGCTAGCAATTGAAGATCGACACGCATGCCTCCCTTAAATGGAACAAACATTACGTTACGGCGTTCCATTGCCGGGTGCTGATAATGGAAGATCCGTTCAATAGGCATTGGATCATTTTCATCCTCTTCAATATCAACGACTATGAATGTATCATTCGTACGCGGACCTTCAAATTGAATACCAGACTGTTCACGCACGACAGAGCGTGCACCATCGCAGCCGATTATATAATCTGCTTCCCAAATCTCACCTGAAGCCGTTGTTAACTTGACGCCTCCATCTGTAATGTCTAGATCCTTTGCAGATTCTCCCCATACAAATTCAACACCTGCCTCAGAACAAGCATTGTAAATATGCTTTTCTATCTTATGTTGATGAAGCGATGCAAAATGTGGTAATTTAGTCGGATCTTGAGTATTGGTTACCCCATAATTACGCACATAAACTTCTTTTCCACGGAATAAAGTTCTTTTGATTGGCCAAATAACTCCATCTTTCGACAATTCAAAACCAAGACCTTTTGATGTTTCTTCCAGTAACTTTAACGATGCCCCATGAATATAGATCGCTCGGCTACCAGCTCGCGGAGTATCCTTTTCTTGCGATTCAATTACTACACATGATATACCTTTTTTTTGAAGGGCCAATGCCGCAGTAAGTCCAACTGGTCCAGCTCCTACAACAATTACATTTCTTTTTTTCACATTCACCATTTATTACATCCCCTTTTTTAAGCAATTGAAATAGTATTCAATCTGATTTTAGTGATCAAACTTCTATAAAAAAGGTCCATCACCATAACGTGTGGTTGATTTCCGTTCCGACTGGGTGCTTTCCTAAGGGCGTCCGATGAGCCGCTTGGAGCAACAGATGTTTTTTGCGCGAAAGCGCAGCGTCAGCAGCAAGTGTTTTTTGTGCGAAAGCGCAGAGCTAACGTAGCGATAGCAACAAGATGTTGGTCACAAAGGCGTTATCACAGGACGTCCCTAGGTGCTCGCTCCAGAGGCTCATCTGTACGCTGTCCCTAAGGAGTCGCCCAGACTTCACTCCAATCAACTAATATACATGGCATATATTTTTAAAAATATCCTACACAACTTTTGGTAAAGAACCTTAAAAAAACTAAAAATACTTTATAATACCATTATCTTTTTTTAAAAAAGAGACCTATATTAATTTTTAATGTTATAGGTCTCTTTATTTACTCAGTAAACTTCCAATCATTATTTTCAATACTTAAAACAGATATTCCATCAGGCTCAGGGCTTGCTTGTGATACACCAAAATCAAAAGTTCCCGTAGCCCCTAAGTATTTTCCTAAATCGTTTTGTAAATAAGTATGAATATCTTCAGATGTTACATTTCCTGCTTTAATCGCATTTACGACAACATTTATACCGTCCAAAAGATGCGCAGCGAATAAGTCTGGTTCACTATTAAATTCTTTTTTATATGCATCACTGAATGCCTTTAGCATTTCTTTTTGATCCGAATCTGGCAATTGATCTATAACACTTAGTTTACTACCAACTACCATAATGTTTTCATTGTCATCCTTCACTTGTTCCAAGAACCCTTGGTTTGCAGCAGCCGTACTTTGAATCATCGGAATGTCAAAATTCATCGCTTTAAAATTACGAGCGATAATTCCAGCTCCAGGTGTTCTCGACCAAACGATGATCGCTTCGGGATTCTTTTTACGAACTTTTGTCAATTGAATTGTCATATCTGTAGCAGTAGCATCGAACTCTTCATGAGCAATAATCTCGATGTCATTTTCCTTAGCCAACGCTTCAAATGCTGGCATACCAGTTACTCCGAAGCCGTCAGAAGCATTCACCCACGCTACTTTTTTAATATTATTCTTCTTTAAATATTCAACAATCGGCATTGCAATGACCGTTGTGCTTTGTGCCATGCTATATACATACTCACTTTCCGATTCAATCGGTGCAATTGTAAGTAATGGTAGTTTTTTCTCAATTGCTTTTGGTATAATGGCCATCGTAGTACTTGATTGAGTCGCTCCAACAACCGCTACAACATCTTCTGAAATTAATTTATCCATCGCGACTACCGCTTTTGTATCATTCGTTTCATAGTCTTGTTTGATAAGCTGAACTTTCTTACCATCAATTGGACCTGCTTCATCTAATTGTTTTTGTAATAACTCCACAGTCTTTGCTTGTGCGCTACCAAGTGTTGATGCTGGACCTGTTTCAGCTACAATCACACCAATTTTTATAACTCCTTCCTCACTTTTCCCACCGCTTGTCTCCTCTGCATTCTCAATTCCACATCCCGCAACAACTAATAGAAAAACTAAAGATAAAATAGCAACTAGTTTACCCATAAAAAATTTTTTCATACAAACCCTTCACTCCCCCAATTTTTTTGTCAAAACAATTCGTTCACTTACCCTACCTTTATTCCTAGATATGCTGATTTCACTTCGGGATTCGAACTAATTTCTTCATTCGTGCCGTCCATTATGAATTTTCCTTGATCCATTACGTATGCACGATCCGCCACTTTTAACGCTGCTTTAACATTTTGTTCTACTAAAATGACCATTGTTCCCATTTCTTCTTTAATTCGCACTAAAATCTCCAAAATTTCATTCACTATTTTTGGCGCTAACCCCATCGATGGTTCATCTAGGAGAATTATTTTAGGATCAGACATAAGCGCACGTCCAATCGCAAGCATCTGCTGCTCCCCGCCACTCAAATTCCCGCCAATCCTATGATAATGTTTTTTCAATCCTGGAAATAACTCCAGCATTCTTTCCAAATTCTCCTCTACATGTTTCCGGTCTTTATAGTATTTCGAGTAAATCCCTAACGTCAGGTTTTCCTTTACGGTGTGTCCTGGAAAAACTTGACGCCCCTCTGGAACAAGACATAAACCCTTCCCAACTATTTTGTGGGCAGGAAGACCACTAATTAACTCATCTTGAAGTATTACTTTTCCTTCGACTGGTGTGTAAATGCCCGCTAATGTATTTAATAACGTACTTTTCCCTGCGCCATTAGCACCAATAATAGATACAATTTCTCCTTTGTCCACATGAAAGTCGAGCGAATGTAAAATTTGAATCTTCCCGATACGTGAACTAAGACTTTCAACTTTGAACATTAAATTGCCTCCTCTCCTAAATAAGCACTAATTACCTTTTCATTTTTTTGTATTTCATCGGGGGTACCTTCCGCAATCTTAGTCCCGAAATCAAGAACCACAATCCGATCAGCGAGTTGCATAATTGTCGCCATTTTATGCTCTACAAATAAAAATGAATGCCCTTTTTCTTTTAAATCACTAATATATCCTGCCATTGTATTTGTCTCGGCATCATTCAGGCCTGCCATTGGTTCGTCCAACATGATGAGCTGTGGTTTGTAAACAATTGCCCGTGCGAACTCCAACTTCTTTTGCAATCCATAAGATAGTTGTCCAGCTTGTTCATGTAATAGATCACTCATCTCCATCATCGTCAATACTTCATAAGCTGCTTTATATGCATATTCTTCATCTCTTTTTACCGTTGGAAGACGGAATCCAGCACTAAAAACGTTCGTTTTTATATTCACTGAAGTCCCCATCATCACGTTTTCCAATACCGTCATATTACTGAAAATTTGCAAGTTTTGAAACGTCCTGGAGATCCCAAGGTGAGCCAAATCAAAAATTTTCCTCCCTGATATTTTTTTTCCTTTAAAAAGAACTTCTCCGTCAGTCTGTTGAATGTATGAAGAAATCATATTAAACAATGTCGTTTTACCCGCTCCATTAGGGCCGATAACAGCTACAATTTCTCCTTCACCGACATGAAAGCTAACATCATTCACCGCTGTCACTCCACCGAACTTTTTTGTTAAACCATTTACTTGGAGTAAATTGCCCATATCTAAACCCCTTTCTCAGAAGCAACATTTTTCTTAATGGTTACATCTTTTTTTATAGAGCTTTTAACAGGTGATATTTTCCTGACGTCTAGTATTCCAACCAAGCCTTTAGGTATGAAGATCATAACAAGTATTATGATTAAACCATAAACTACAATTTCGACTTCACCATTAATATTGAAATACGTATGCCCTACAAAACGAATTACTTCATTTAAAAACATGATCGAAGCCGTTCCGATAATCGCTCCCCAAATGGAATGGACACCACCGACCATCACCATGACAAGAAGTAAAATTGAAAATGAAATGTAAAATGTTGGTGGTGCGATAAAATTAATGTAATGCGCGTACAGACTACCCGCCAATGAAGCATACACAGCACTTAATGCGAAAATAGCTACTTTATATTTTGTTACATTAACGCCTAGTGTCTCCGTTCCAATTTCACTATCATGAATGCTTCGTAATATCCTCCCAACACTCGAACGAATAATATTAGTAGAAAACAAGATAACAACAAAGACAATACTCCAAACAAAGAAGTAGAAGTTCACTTGGTTTCCTAAGTCCAGTCCCAGTAATGATAAATTTGGAATACCGACTAATCCACCAGCTCCCCCTGTATAATCGCTTAGCCCCACCAATAAAATGTATACAATGATGTTAATCGCAATGGTAGCCAATGCCAAAATATGACCTTTTAGTTTTAGAACTTGCATCCCTATTAAATAAGCAATGATGAACGTCGCGACCATTCCAATTCCCATCGCAACCCATGGTGATACGCTATATTTAACTGTTAAGACACCGGAAACATATGCGCCAATTCCGACAAATGCAGCGTGTCCTATGGAAATTTGCCCAGCGTAACCTATAAGTAAACTTAGACCAATGGTGATGATGCAATAAATCCCGATTAAAATCAAAAGCGTAAATACGTATTGCGAACTTACAACTAGTGGTAATATCAAAATCAATGCAATAAATCCTAAAAAGCTTTTCCAGCGCCTTCCATATAAAATCGTTTCTACTTTCTCCACTATATATCCCCCCTATTAAACACGTTCTCCAGTTGCCTTTGTAAACAATCCTTGTGGTCTGAAAAATAAAACGAGCAATAAGAAACCAAATGCCAATGCGTCCGTATAATAAGTAGAGATGTACCCGCCCGAAAATGCTTCAATGACGCCCAATAATAATCCGCCTGCAACAGCTCCAGGTATGCTGTGCATTCCGCCGAAAATCATTGCTACAAAACCTTTTATACCGAGAAAAAAGCCCATTTCATAAGTTGCATCTGTCAGTGGGGCAATCATGACACCTGCTATAGCGCCTAATCCAGCAGCAATTGTAAAAGCAATCATAGACATCGTTTTTGTGTTAATCCCCATTAAGCTTGCAGCACGTGGGTTTTTTTCACTTGCGCGTAAAGCAGAACCGAGAAATGTTTTTTCAAAAAACCAATAAAGCACTATTAAAAGTGCAAGTAATACTACAAGAATCCATAAACTTTGCGAATTTACGACAGCCCCCAAAAATTCGATTGACTTACTTTCAACTAACGGTGGCAGAGATTTTGGAGATGTTCCCCATATGATCAAACCCATTCCTTTTAAAAAAGTTGAAACACCTAATGTAATAACAACCAACACGATCGGCGTTGCTTTACCAGCAGGATTTATAGCGAATCTTTCAACCGCTAAGCCGATAAAGGCCGTAAGCAAAATCGCAAGTGGAATTGCACCTAAGATTGGGATACCCAAATTGACAAATGTGACACAAGATAATGCTCCAATCATTGCAAATTCTCCTTGCGCCAAATTCAATACCCCTGTAACGTTATAAATCGTTACAAACCCAATAGCTAATAATGCATAAATACTCCCCACAGTTAGTCCAGTAATTAAGTATTGTAAAAACAAATCCATCTGATATAACCCCTTTCGAAATAGCTCTAAATTATTGTCGGTTTTGAAAATGATGACAAAAATCACTTTCTTAATATCCGTCCATTTCTCTTTCACTATTAAGTTATTGGTGCTACGGTTCCGACAAGACACCTTCAAAAAGATAACGCTTTCATAAAAATAAAATTAAAGCAATTAGACTCTTTTATATTTCCTAATATAGAAGACTCTGAAAAACTCAAACCCTCAACTTTTGTAGGATCCGTTTGTCTTCCGCATTAAAAGACTATCTCAATTCCTACCTGATCATATTTTTTGATGTACTGTTAGTTTTTCACGAATATGTTCTGGAATTGCAAATGCTTTTGGTTTCTCTTTAAATGAAGTCCAAGCACGTAATGTGTACCCTTCAGCAATCAATGTCTCTCCACGATAAAATGTATGAAATAATTTAAATACTTTATTGTGAAGCTCGATGACTTCCGTTTTCACAATAACCTCATCTTCAAAAAAAAGTGGCGTCTTAAATTCGCATTTAGAATCTAAAAGTGGCGTCGAAATTTTTTCTATGGATAATAACTCAGATGTTGGATGTCCCAACTCGGTAAAAAATTCATGCATTGCTTCGTCCATCCACCTATAAAAATTTGGAAAAAAAACAATTCCCGCAGCATCCGTATCGCCAAATCTTACTTTAAACGAGTAATCTACAGCCATTATATCCCCCCTGATTTTGAATAAATCATGTATCTACAAACAACTTGCATCGATTTTACTCTTTAATCCAATAGTCTTTTCATGCCCCATAAAACATTTTCAATATTTCACTTTTTTGTAACTATTTTGTAACAATGTAACAATTTTTATTGTTATCGTAATTATATTTTTCAATCATTTTATTTGAAACGTACACTCTGTAGGAATCATTCTATTTTTTTCATCAAAATTGTTAAATAAAAAAGAGACCGACCCATAAAAAAATCAGGGGGCAAAAAAAAAACTATTCTGCGACAATTAAATCGACTAAACAAAAAAATCAAGAAGTGATTCAAAATAGTGAGGAATTTTAAGGGAATGCGAAATCACGCTATAAAATTGAAGCGAAAAATAGTGAGTTCAAAGGCACGGTTATGATGTGGCATCATCTGTGAATCTATTTAGTATGTAAAATGCAAGGTACCCTGCCATATTGACAGTAAATCTCAAAAGAATTAGGACTTTAATGAAGATGACGGTGTAAAAAATATGAAAAGGAAAAGAGGCAATTCGTTCGGTTTTGAACGAATTGCCTTTTTTTGATTTAGCTCACACTTACAAGGGCCACTTAAAAGATCTGTCGATTTAAATCGTATAGTTTGATTGCCATCATTAAGTTAAAACGTGTCTCTGAATCATTTAAATCTATTTCCAGTAGACTCTCAATCTTTTCTAAACGGTAAAGTAACGAGCTTCGATGAATAAATAACTCATCAGAGGTACCTTTTGCATTGCCGTTATTCTGCAAATAAGTGCTGAGTGTTTGAAGCAAATCAATATTCTTTTTATCTGTAAAATCAAGCAATATGCCCAACTGACTTTTAATGAATGTAGTGACAACTGAAGAGTTTAGATCATGCAAGATTGTGTATGATCCTATTTCTTCAAACAATGAATAGCCCTTAGATTTAAATCGGCTTTTAACGACATTTAATACTTGCAATGATTGTTCGTAACTATTGAAATACTCATTCATATTTTCTACCTTACTCCCAATGCCTAAGTAAACTTCACACTTTATCATACTTTTGGATACTGCTTTTCTTACTCTTTTATAAAAATCCACCCAAAACTGTTTACGATTTTTTTCATCCTCTATCGGCACAATGAATAAATAGTGTTCACTCAATGTAGCCATTAAAATTTTCTTCGATTTCAGCGTAATTCCTTCATTAATGTAATCCCATACAATCGATTTTTTTACTGTTTGCTCAAATAAATTCAGTCCAGCTACTTCAGATTCAGCCAAGTCGATTGACAAATTTGCTACACGATGAGGCTTAAAAATATCCCATTGAAAAAGATTTGCATATTGCAAAATACTTTGGTCATCCTCAATATTTTTCACAAGTAATTTACTCATCAATGTATCTTTCGCCTGTTTATCGGCATCCAACACAAGTTTCTGCTTGATGAATTGAATGGAACAAATATTTCTTGAAAGTTCCACAGTCAATTGATCAAATTCATCTAAATCTCCATTATTTATGCAAATTGCCAGATAGCCCAATAGCGCATTCACACCATTGATTGGCGAAATCAAAAAGGGGGGTCCGCCTTGTTCCAATATTTTAAACGTCCCTGTCCTTATACGCTCATTTTCCAATACCTCTCTCAACTTACCAATATCCCCTAATTCACTTTCTTCAATTTTGTATGATAAAGGATGGAAAAAACGATCTAATAAAATCACTGAACCACAATATAATTCAGCTAACATTTTCGTTACACCGTGAAAATCATCAGTGACAACCGTTTCTTTCACAAGAGCTTGCTGATAATCGAGGAGGATTTGTAAACGTTTACGATTATCTTTCTCTAAATTGTAAAGTAGCGCATTTTTGAGCAAAATCGCTATATGATCACTTAATAATTTCAGTGTATTTACATCGTCTTCTGAAAATAGGAGATTGCCATTCTTATTTCCTACTTGCAGAACACCGATTGTTTTCAAATCAACGATAATCGGGATTGTTATTTGATGACCACCCGATTTTTCGATGAATGGAAAATACTCTTTAAATGTATTTTTATGATCCACTATAACCTTTTCATCGAAATCTTTAATACCAAATATAGGGACTTGTAAATCAAAACAATTTTCTTTTTCATTAAATAAATAGATACAGGCAGATTGTGCATTTGTCCCTAGTCCAGCTTGGGTAGTAAATTCATTTATATTCTCCTTGAGTGACTGATTAATTGATAAGTTTCGACTAATCCACTCAATTCCCTCAATTTTTCTTAATTGCTGGTCCTTACGTCTTGCCAAAGAAATCGCAATCGCAACATCTTTACCGAACTCATCAAATATTTTATCCATTTCAAGCAAAGGTACATAGGTAAAAAATCCGATAATACAATATCCAAATCGATGTACATCATCTGTAAGAGGCACTGTAAACCATGTTTTTACACCCGTTTCTTTTAACTTAGCCATTAATAGACAGTCTTCCTGTTTGTTCGTTTCTTTACTATGTAAACTTTGCTCAAGTATTAGCGGTGAGCATTTTTCTATTTCCATAGGAAAAACATGACTAAACTCATTAGCATTTCCACCCCATGCTTTCGGTACGAATTCATCAGCATCCACCAAAATCACACCAACAAAATCACAATATAGCTCTGATTTAAATGACTCTATTAAATAATGAATCGCTTCTTCTTCCGTCCCCATTTTAATCAATTGCCTCGATGTCATTCGCAAATGATGTTCAAGTCTATTTATAATCTTTTCTTTATTCGCCCCCATGTATAAGTTCCCCCTTCTTGTCTAAAAGCATATTTGTAATTAACTATTCGACATGAGAAGTGGTACTACCTTTTTTGGTACGCCGCTTCTAGTTGAATGGGTTATGTTAGATAATCAGATACTAAAAAAATAGACCATTGCAACAAAAAGGAACGTTTGTTTGTAAACTTAGACTATTAACTAAGAGCCTTTAGCTGTCATCGTCAGCGTTCTAACATACGTTTTTCATTACCGTTCAAATAGCGTTCAACAGCTTATAGTTTTTCTTCTGCAGTAAATTTAGACAAAAAAACTGCAACTCCAATTGTTAGATGGTGTGTCTAATAATTGGGGTGCAGTTCATAGGAAAACGAGGTACTTTTTATAAATCTTTATTATTAACGATCAATCTTCTTTACAAAGCTACTCTCTCCCCTAGTAACCGGAAGGGAGTATATGGGCATTGATTTTAAGAAGCATCTTCAAACTGACTATTATATAGATCCGCATAGAATCCTTTTTCGGCAATCAGCTCTTCATGATTACCGCTTTCAATAATATCTCCGTCTTTCATAACTAAAATTAAATCGGCGTTTTTAATTGTTGAAAGTCTATGCGCAATGACAAATGATGTTCGGCCCACCATCAACTTATCCATTGCTTTTTGAATAAGTGCCTCAGTACGCGTATCAACGGAACTAGTAGCTTCATCTAAAATAAGCAACGGTGCTTTTTTAACCATTGCCCTAGCAATCGTAATAAGCTGTTTCTGTCCGACAGATAAACTTGTATTATCATTTAAAACTGTATCATAACCTTTCGGCAACGTTTTAATAAAGTGGTCCAAACCTACTGCCCGACAAGCTGCAACTACTTCTTCATCGGTTACATGCTCTTTGTTATAAATGATATTTTCCTTAATGGTACCTTCGAATAACCAAGTATCTTGCAGCACCATGCAAAATAAGTCATGAACATTTTTACGAGTAATGGACTTAGTCGGTACATCCTCAATCATGATTTCCCCGCTGTCTATTTCATAGAAACGCATGAGTAGATTAACAAGTGTTGTTTTCCCAGCCCCTGTAGGTCCGACGATTGCCACTTTTTGTCCGGCTTTTATTTGAGCAGAGAAATCTTTAATAATAAGTTTCTCTTTCGTATATCCGAACTTAACATTTTCAAATTTTACATTACCTTTAACATCTTTAGCATCTAAAGTGGCTTCCTTATCACTTTCATCTTTAAGCTCCTCTTCTTGTAAGAACTCAAATACACGTTCGCTCGCTGCGGCAGTTGACTGCAAGCTTGTAGCTGCCTGTGCTAATTGAGACAACGGCTGCGTAAATAAGCGGATATAGACCATAAATGAAACAATAACACCAAATGTAATGGATCCTTTCATTGTTAGTGCAGCACCTACTACACAAACAACAACATAACCTAAATTTCCAATAAAGATCATGAGAGGCATCATCATGCCCGACATAAACTGTGCTCGCCAAGCGCTATTAAATAGACTTTCATTGATTTCATTAAATTCTTGCTTCGCTACATTTTCACCGTTATAAACCTTCATAACACTATGCCCTGAATAGATTTCTTCAATATGACCATTTATTCTACCAAGGTCTTGCTGCTGACGAACGAAGTACTTGCGAGATTTGGATATAATAAAAGTCATGAATACAAATCCAATGAAAGTTGCAGCAATGGCAGAAAGAGCCATCGTAACATTAATATAGAACATCATTATCAAAGATCCAAAGAACATTACTGCCGCTGATACTAACGAACCGATACTTTGGTTTAGAGACTGTCCAATCATATCCACATCATTCGTGACACGGCTTAACACATCGCCGTTGGTTGTAGAATCAAAGTATTTCAACGGTAATCTATCGATTTTGTTCGAGATATCTGTCCGTAATCTTTTGGAAACTCTCTGCGTAATAGTAGCCATCATAAACGCTTGAATATAATTGAAGATAAAACTCAACCCATACAAAATAGCAAGGAACAGACCAATTTTTCCGATAGCCGTAAGATCAATCTCACCAGCCATGCCTTCCATTATCAAATCGGTGATCTCACTAAGTTTATTGGGTCCAATGATCGTAAAAATTGTTCCTACAACTGCTAATACAAGCGCAAAGATAATCGCAGGCAAATAAGGTTTACAATAGGCAATCAACTTCCCCCAAGGCTTTTTAAAATTCTTGGGCTTTTCTCCAGGAGCCATCATATGACCTGGACCACCTGGACCTTTTCGGGGCTTATTTTGTGTATTAGTCATTTTCCAACTCCTCCTTCGATAGCTGAGAATAGGCGATTTCCTGATAAGTGTTACAAGTTTTCAATAATTCACTATGTTTTCCCATACCAACAATTTTACCTTCATCAAGAACAATAATTTTATCAGCATCTTTAATTGTTCCAATTCGCTGTGCCACAATTAAAGAGGTTGCACCTTTTGTCTCTTTTTTCAATGTAGAACGAAGTTGACGGTCCGTTTTATAATCTAATGCAGAGAACGAATCATCAAAAATAAAGATTTCTGGATTTCTATTAACTGCCCTTGCAATAGAAATACGCTGTTTCTGTCCTCCCGAAAGATTTGTACCACCTTGGGCGATCGCCGCTTCATATTCGCCTTCCATTGTCTCCACAAATTCCTTACCTTGGGCAATTTCCACTGCTTTTTTGATTCCTTCATCTGTTGAAGGGATCTGGCCGTTTTCACCGTAGGCAACATTAGATTTTACCGTACCTGAAAATAATACGGCTTTTTGTGAAACGTAGCCAAGCTTATTATAAAGAGCTTCATGTGCGTATTCTTTCACATTGATTCCGTCGACTAATACCTCTCCCTCCGTAGCATCGTAAAATCTTGGGATTAAATTAATTAACGTACTCTTACCACTACCCGTAGAACCGATAAAAGCAACAGTTTCGCCTTTATGTGCTGTAAAGCTAATATCCTTTAAAACATAGTCTTCTGCATCAGGATATTTAAAACTAACTTTACGCAGTTCGATTTCACCTTCGATTCCTTTAGGCGACGATTTTATGTCTCCATCAATAATTGTCTGAGGTGTATTTAGTACTTCATTAATACGTGCTGCAGATACTGCTGCTCTCGGTAGCAAAATGAACGTCATTGATAATAGCATAAATGCCATAACTACCTGCATTGCATAAGATGAAAATACGACCATATCACTAAACTTACCGATTCTATCCATACCCGCTGCATTATTAATTAAATGCGCTCCAATCCAATAGATTGCAAGAGTTAAACCTGACATAATCAGACCCATCCCTGGCTGCATAAGGGCCATAAGGCGATTCACAAAAAGATTTGTATCCGTTAAGTTTTTATTTACTTGTTCAAATTTTTCTTCCTGATACCCTTGTGCGTTATAAGCATGAACAACACGAATACCAGTTAAACCTTCTCTTGTTACTCGATTAAGATTATCTGTCAGTTTTTGAACGACTTTAAATTTCGGTAGCACAAAGATAATCAGGTTACCTATCAAAATAAGTAAAACAATGACAGCTACTCCTGTTGCCGCTGACCACTCCCAACTTTTCCCCATAATCTTCAAAATAGCCCACGTTGCAAGGATAGGAGCCTTGATCATAACTTGAAGACCCATTGCAACGGTTTGCTGTATTTGCGTAATATCATTTGTAGAACGAGTAATAAGACTTGCGATTGAAAAACCATTAATCTCCTCCATAGAGAAAGATAAAGTTTTGTCAAATACTCCTTTTCGCAATTCCTTTGAAAGAGACGTTGCTACCTTTGCCGCAAAATAACCAACAACGACTGCCAATATCATACTGCCAAGGGCACATAAAAGCATCTTTCCTCCAGCTGACCATATCTCGCTCGTTTTACTGCCCTCTGTTTGGACAAGTGTCGTAATTTTAGACATATAATCTGGCAACTTCAAATCCAGCCAAACTTGCCCTACAATGAACACAATGCTGGCAACGATTAGCGTCCATTCTTTTGGTTTTAAGTATTTAAATATTTTCAACATGTTTGCAGTCCTCCCTATTTAGTTAGCGTGCTAACTATATAGTAATAAAAACATCAAAATAGCATCTTCTTCAAGATTCAATATTCTCTTTCATAGCATCCATCACTTCAAAAAAAACTTCCATTTTCTCTTCCGGGATACCTGTTAGTAATTTTTGTTCAAGTATTGCTCTACGGGATTCGATACCGTCATGTATTCTCAGCGCTTCTTCTGTTAAGACAATTTTTTTTAGTCTTGTATCGTAAGGAACTGATTGCCTTGTAATCAAACCATTACTTTCCATGGATTTTAGTACTCTAGACGCTGTTGATTTACGAATAGAAAATGCTCTTTCAAAATCCTTTTGAAACACATCTTTATCTTGGTTTTTGTAAAGATAACTAATCGTCCAACCGTGCATGGCCGTAAGGTTATCTTTTTCCGGTAATGTAGTACATGTGGTTTGATCCAATTGTCTTCTCATTAAGAGAGACAATGTACGCAACTCTAATCCAACTGATCTCCTTTTACTCAATTTTTCTACCTCCAAAATGTTAACGTCTAAACAATAGTATTTAAAAATAGCATCCTCCACAAATGGCGTATTTAACTCAAGACATAGCAAATATTTCGTAAAGATGCTTATGTCCTTAGGTGAAAATAGGTCACTTACAGACGTATTAATTTTGCCATATTGTTTGCAAAAAATGCAACAATAAAACCAAACCACTTACTGGTTATAAAAATAAGTGGTTTTGCTTTGAAATAAAGTATGCTTATAAATGTCAAAATAATAAAGTACATAGTGTTAGTCTAAGCCTGAGTACGTGAATAACGTACTGCTTGGCATAGAATTATTCGTGCGCCAGACCCCCGCTATATTAAGGGCAAATTATCTAGAGCAGAAGTGGATTAATTTTAAAATTGGAATTACCCCCTTTTGGTCTCTTTCTATTGTTTTAATTCCCAAACTCTTGTTGAACTATCCCGCCAGTTCATATTAGTTTAAGTACATTTCTTCACAATCTTTAAATCACAAACTTTATTACTAATTTATCTTCGGGTAACGACATTCAAACATATGTAAATAAAGAGTTCAAACATATTTTATATATTAAATATGTTTGAACTCTTTTGTTGGTTACTTTGTAAAAAAAATGATTAAGAAGGTGCTGCAAACATTGATTTAATGACAGAAGAAAGGCATCATTTTGAAAAAACATTGATCAAAATGAGAGCTTTTAAGATAAGAGTCGCTTCTTCCACAATTGCGCCCGATAATGGAATAAGTTTTCATAAGAATAACGATAATTTTCTCTATTTAGTAATTAACTTAATTCCAGAGATTAAAGTAATAATTGCAAGTAGAGCCTATACGTAACCATGCCATATAAAGCGAGAAGTCGCTACCATATACAGCAGTTGGAGAGGTACCAAAATCATCACCATAAATCGCAATGTTCAAAAATTCTTTCTGCAATAACCCTTTTTCCAACCACTAATTCAACCTTTTTCTTTTATTTAAAATGAAAAACACAACAATGCCAATGGCTACTGCCACTGTAGCCCAAATATACATATGATTTCCATTATGTTTACCTCTTAAATTAACTTCTTCAATCGGGGGCTGTCCTTCTCCAAGTACCTCCAAGTCCTCCTGTGAAGAACTCAACATTTCAGTACGATTACAAATGGCTGATACAAGCGATTTTGCCCCGTACATAATTGATTCATTAGCATAAACCAAATATTCTTCTCCCTTTATAAAATTATATCCACAATCTCCACCACCTTGACCAGTAGTAATGATAATTTGTGATTGTTCAACACCCTTCCAGGTGTTCGTTACCTCAAAAAGAACTGATTTAGTTGTATATCCTTTTAAACTTAGTCTCTCTTTTATATCAACAACTTTCCCACTAAATACGACTTTTGAATTTTCAAATTCTTCTTCTACACTTGGTAAATATGCACATGAACAAGCACATGTAATCGAAGGAAAAGAGCCTATCATAAAAATAACAATAAAAATGAAAGCCAGAAGTGTCATTGCTTTCTTCAAATAAATCATCTCAACCTCTCCCACTATCACTCATGTTTAGTATTTTTTATAATCTAATACTAATATTAACACAGGAATCTAGTTTTGCTTGGTCATATTATTCCATTAAATGTACTATTGATAAAATAGCTGAAGATGAAATTAAAGCAATAAATGGAGTTAATCTATCTAGCTAAGTATGCGATTTTCATAAAAAAGTTTGATCAATTAGATGATCCTTAAAGCACCCCGTCAGTTTAACAAGTAATTTGAAACCATCCTGTTTCTGATGGGAAATCGTTTCTGGATAAATTATGACCTGAAATTAATTGACGATAAGAAGTAATGGTACCATCGTGGGAAACAATATAAATCTTTTCTTTTTGTAATAGCTGGCAATTGATAATAAATTCTTCTGCAATTTTTATGAATTTATTTTCTGGCATAACATTTATTCCATTTGACCATAAATCTAGGGGGACGTTAATATCAATTTCGAAAGTTGGAAAATCTTTTTGGATTATTTCTAAATCGAGTATTTTATCACAAGGCAATGTGCTTTTATCAGGTAATAAAGGAAACAATCGTGGTGAAACTAAAGGACTTACAATCTTGCGACAATCTATATTTTCACTCCAAATAAATGCTGTTCGCAGAGTTCTTCTAGTAGGACTAATGACTATAATATCATCATTAGTTAAAGGGAATTGACTTCTTAACAGTTTTGCTTGTTTCTCCCCTTTAAGTGTTAATGAAGGGTCTTTTATCTGTAAGCTTTTTGGCATATCTAATGTATGTTCACCTTGACCGTGACGAATAAATACTAGATCCATCTAATCACCACTCCTCCTATTTGAATATCTTTCTTCAAATAACCTACGTACATTAATTGAATAAAAAAGCTCCAGATATATTATCTTGAGCAAATGCGTAGCGACCTTTTTTAAAACGTCGTAACTTTGTTTAAAATCTACACAAGAATTTAGCCTTCTCTCCTGCTACCCTATAATCTTTAAATCGAAATGCTCTTTTTATGTTACTGACAATATCCAAAGAATATCATGTACTCAAAGAGCTTTTTCCAATAAAATGGTATGTATAAAGCCAAATGATTGTGAAAAGAGGAATCTTCATGAGAAATGAAAAAAACTGCAAGTCCTTACTAATAACAATTGGTTGGATTAATGCTTTGTTTGCATTTGTCTTTTTTCAATTGTTTTGTGGAATTATTGCCGTTTGCATGGGTATCGTTTTAAAAAGTGATTATCATGCGGAAAAACATGGGCTTACCTTAATTATTGTAGGGATCATAGGTGGGATCGCCGGATGGATACTCAATTATTTATACTTTTAGGCTACAAAAGAGTATTAAGCAAAAAAAGTATGTTAAGACATGATCTGAAGGTTGCTTTACTAGAAGGGAGACGAACATGTTAATTCATGATACAGTAACAGATTTTACCGAAAACTATTTGCCTACCATTGATTATTTAAAGGGATATTATGAAAAACATGCGAGCCATTTTGAAGAATACTTTCGGTATCATTGCCATAATGTAGATGAAAAAATGAAAACTGCTATCCCAAAACATCAAGAAAAGATGCCAGCATTAATGGAAATAAAAGATAAAATGCCTAAGCTTATTCGTGAAATTGTTAGTAACTATGAACGGATGTACAATATCACATTTACAAAGGATGTACACCTGATCGTAGGTTTATATGGAAGTAATGCTTTTACTTACCGACAAATTATTCCAGAAATCGCATTTTGTTTAGAGAAACTTTCTCCTCAAAACCACCATTTAAAAATTATTATCGCTCATGAGTTTGGGCATTCTTTACACCATTTATTATCCGAAAAAAGAGGTATTGATTGGGCTAAAGTAGACTGGGAGAGCCCATTCACTTGGCTTTTACAGGAAGGTATTGCAACGTATTTTTCTATAAAGGTGGTAAATGCCCGGAAAGATGAGTATTTTGCGTTTCAAGATGATTTAGAGTGGTTATCATTTGCTACAAATAATAAACAAAAAATTATCGAAGCGTTTTTAAACGATTTAACTTTGCTCGATGCAAGAGCTGTGTTCCTGGAATGGTTCTCTATTAATGGCGGTAAACGATTTGGCTTTAACCGATTAGCTTATTTTATCGCATATGAGTTAATACAAAGCTTCCTTCAAGAGCTAGCAGAATTGGATGTTATTACATTATGGCGAAACATAAACTATCAAGATATTATTTATCAGCAAATAATCGAAATGCAGAAAAAAGTATGATTCAACTCAATTTTTAAGACTTTGGCTACGCAATAGTTTATTTATGTCCTTAAATCTAGTCTTATTACAACAGGTCTCTTTCTATCGCTGAAGGTGGCCTTTAATTTTTTTTGAGTCTATGTGGCGAAATGGACATGAAAAGAAAAAAGACGTCAATTGGACGTCTTTACTGTTTGATCGTTATCCTTTAGGGTTCAGTACGCAATCCCAACACGCGATTTCAAATATTCCTTGCACTGAATTTGTTGATAGGTAAATTCTGCTGTATCTGCTACCGATATTTCTACCCCACCTTTAGGTAATAAGCTTCGTTCGATACGATAGGTGCCGGTATATTCACCATCAGGTAAGTATGTAGGACAGACGATTGTCCAATCAGTGTCAGATTTCTTCAATAATTCATAGACATTATGATGTTCCTGTGCTGCAAAGGTTGTTTTTCTTTTTGATTCACTCGATTGGTAACGTAGGATACTTGGCATCAGCCGACTTTGTAGAATACCAGCCGTTCCAACAGTTATTATTCTTTTCACATTCATTTTATTCATTGCTTCCAGAATCAGAGACATGCTTTTCGTTAATGTATTTGTACCATCTGTGTTTAATGCACTAATCACAACATCTACATTCTTCATGGCATTTTCTATATCTTGTTTTTCCAACACATTACCTTGTATAATATGCAAATTTTCATTATCTACTTTTACCTTATTTGAGTTGCGCACTACAGCTGTAATGATGTGTTTATCCCGTAACGCTAGGGAAACAATGTGGCTACCAACGCGCCCGGTAGCACCTAAAACTAAAATCCTCAGCATGATCACCTCTTTTTTTGATTATAGCACACAATTTTCTGTACCCATTTCGATGTCTTTACCGATACTGCGCTAATTTTCGTGCCATTTGTTAATGTACATCAATAAGTTTGACATCAACGATAAACATCTGAAGATTATTATTTTTCGCTATCGTGTTGACGATATATTGAATTTCACTTTCTGTACTTTTATCAAATTCATCTAAATTATGTAATTGTATAGTTACTACTTGATTGTTTGGAGATTCAATTAAATACCCTATCGTACTATCTGGAGAATAACCTGCCGCTCGTAATGCTACGATAATTTTTTGCGTAAACTTCGTTTGTTGTAATTTCCCACCAATTTCTTCAGCGTAAACTAGGTCGGGATTTTTTTGCATGGTATATTCAAATGAAGGTTGATTATACTTTATTAATGCTACAGTCATTAATATCAAGGAAAATAAAATAAAAATACCTTTTATTAATCTCCCCATTTATTCTCTCCATTTCATATTTTTTCAAAATAAATAATCTTATTTTTCCGCTCCATACTATATATTTTATACAATGTTACAACATGCAAGTTGTTTTTATTCTTGTATATTCTTGATGACGATTATTTCTTCAGAAACATTTTTTCAGGCGAAAGTCTATCTATCCATCTCTAAAAATTATCTTTTTCTAACATTTATATATATTGAGCTATTCATATTTCTAGAAAAAAATTATTTTTATTCTGACTCAGGGGCATCTTACCAATCTCCTTACATTTTTCAAACATAGATTATAAGTGTAAAGGTTAGCGCTACCAATACAACAAAACTAATCTAAAAGGAGACTAAAATATGCAAGATAATAGATATGGAAAACACATGAACTGGGATCATAAGAAATGCCATTGTGGTAGTTGGCACGACAAATGGCAGCAGGAACATGAGAAGTTAGAGTGCAAGTGCGAATGTAAATGTAAGCATGACAAATGCAAGTGGGAACACGAACATGATAAATGCAAATGCGAACGTGAACATGAAATGAAACACGAGAAATGTCATTGTCATGAAGAAAAGTCTGAACACCATCACTGTAAAGGTTGTGCATGTGATTTCTTAAGACATTTAGAGCCAGGTAGACATGTAGATGTTTTCTTAACTGGCGGTGGTAGATTCTTAGGTCTAATTTTCTTATCCTTTAATCCCAAAAATTGTTGTGCATACTTCCTAGAAGAAGTAGGTAATGCTTACACTACTCTTACTATTGATTGCCAAAAAGTTGATGCAATCAGAAGAGCTGCATAATTAATCCTAGCATTCTAACGCAAATGCATATTGTTCGATCAATACAAAAAGCTCTGAGATCAAAGCAATAACTATTTTTTTTTGACAACTTATCTACTTATATTTTGCCAGGCTAACCGTTAAATAGCCTGGCAATTTTTTGTAATTTTATTCATTTACGATTACTTTCACAACTGGTTCTAATTTTCCTACAAAAGTATCTCCAAGGTAATCTACATCTACTACTACAGCTCGTGGCTCGAAACGTTGAATGCTTTCAATAAGACGTGCGGTATTACGTCTTTTTGCCAGCTGAAAAGGCGGGAGAGTATCTAGTCTAAAACCAAAATCTCTGTATAACGGGCAAGGTATTACGAAAGTAGATAATATAAAAGCTACATTTTGTAATATTTCATCAACGCCTGAAGCATTAAAATTAATATTGCTTGTGGCGGTTACTTGATGTGTCATCCGATCAACCTTTCTTCTACGATACATGCAATGATGTAAGTGAACTTTCATTCATAATAGGAGCTTTTCTTTGAAAAAAGAGCACTTAGTTATTTATGCTAAATGCCTATAAGTTATGAACGAAAATACATTCACTATTGTATGTAATGTTGCAATTTTTTTCTAAACAATTGCATAGTATCAGGTTTCACATCTATCCCGCTTCTTTGCTTGTATTTTCACACGTTAACCCACAATTTATCTTGTTATCGCATAGTAGATTACATACAACCAACTAAAACAACCGTGAATGATTGCCCATAATATTGAATGATTTACACTCCAAGAAATAGTAATGGCTAATACCGAGCCAAAACCAATACCGTTTTTTACCACTGTTTTACTTTCCATTCTTTTCACCTTCTTTGTTCCGTTTTTTTCTGGTATGTGCCGACTCATCTTCATTCCTCCTCTTCATGAGATCAATTAATAAGAGCGATGCGCCCTCATTTCACTCTTCCGTAGCCTCCATCCTATCAAGGACACATAGTAGGAAGTACCCTCAAGCCTTAACAGCATAAATAAGAAAAATTTTATTAGAGTTTATAGCTACTGTTATTGCTGTCACTTTTTTGGTGATTCGCTACATGTCTATTTATCAAGTTATTGTTGAGAATGCCGTATTTATGACCTTTGAATTGACGCTGCTAGCTGTGAAGGAGAAATGATTTTACTGCTAATAAAAATCACAATGAACTCGCCACTCATTTAGCTCTGGATTAAAAAAGAAATAGAAATTTCCATTATCGACGATATTAAAATATGCCTTTTCGTCTGAGGAAATTTGGAATACAAATGGAAACTCCTCACCGAAATCATAACCACTTTGGCAAAAAGCTGGATAGCCACCTATTTTATGAATTGCGTATATTTCCTCTACGATATCATCGAAATACTCAATATGTTCCTCGTGCTCTAGACTCAAAATTTCATCCTCCATATCGGATGGAATCCCTCCCCCATCCCATGCTGGATAATCATTATCAATATGCTTTGGAATAAGTGGGAAAGCACGAATATGTTCATGCTTCCAACTTTGCTGGATTAACCCTTCTAGAGATGTATATGCTCTTATTTCAAAAAAACGGCTAAGATCATCTTCTATAAGGTGATTAAATATTTCTTCTTTAATAAATATCGTTAGCAGTTTAAAATGTTGCAGTGATGCTGGTACAAATGGCAGTTCCTTTAAAAATAAAGTAGCAAGTGGCTGAAATCCTTCTGGCCACTGTTCCTGTCGTAATGACCACACTACATAGCCAATCCAACTTTCTAGTAAGTCATGTGTAGGTCTAATCCCACCTGTTTCAAAGATCGTTGCCTGTCTCACCAACTGTGACTTGATGTCAATGATTTTCATCAGCTAATCCTCACTGCGACAAATACAATCAACGACATGATCATTAACCATTCCTATGGCCTGCATAAATGAATAGCAAATAGTACTACCAACAAATTTAAAGCCGTCTTTTTTCAATTGCTTGCTCATCCGTTCACTAATTTCCGTCGTGACAGGCACATCAGCAATTGACGACCATTCATTGATGATCGGCTGATGATCCACAAAGCCCCAAATATATTCAGAGAACGAACCATACTCCTCTTGTATTCGTAGAAAAGCATGGGCATTCGTCACAACACTGGCAATTTTTAATTTATTACGCACGATACGAGAATCTTGACTTAGCTCCTGTAGCTTGTCCTCCGTATAGAGAACAATTTTCGAAACATCAAATTGGTCGAAAGCAGCCCGGTAGCCCTCTCTCTTTTGTAAGATCGTCCACCAGCTAAGTCCAGCCTGTGCCCCTTCTAGACAGAGCATTTCAAATAAATGCCGATCATCATAGACCGGTTTTCCCCATTCCTTGTCATGATACTCAACATATAAAGGTTCATCTAGCTTGACCCATTCACATCTTTTCATTTATAAATCCCCCATTTTTATGTATTATTTAAGCCCTGTAATACAAAGCCAGCCTTTTTGTGTGTTTTCCTGTATAGTAACGCTTTGAAATCCAACACTTTCAAATAACTGCTGTATCTCAAGTTTTGTTTTATACGCTTTCATATGATAATTAATTTTATAGAGCTCCGAAATAATGATGAATTTACCCCCGTCCTTCAACACTCTAAATACTTCTTTCACATCATTTGCTAAGTCTGGCCAAAAATAATGTGTTTGGAAGGCTGTAATCGTATCGAAAAACTTATCCGTGTACGGAATGCTTGAAACACTTGCTTGCGTCACGATCACTTTTCCATTTGCTACATCTGTTTCATTTGTTTTTATAGATTCTTGCACAGCCTGCGTAGAAAAATCTATACCATAAATTGTACCACTTTGATTCATTTTCGATAATGATCGAAGTGTATTCCCGCCTCCACATCCAATATCCAATACTGTATCGCCATCTTTAATAACTTCTTGACGCATTAGCCAAGTGTTCATACCTTTGTGTGCCTTATTCATAATTCGCAACATCAATGACCCTACGAATCCTTTTGGTTTTTTAGCTTGCTGTATCAGTTTTTGTAAAATTGTCATTCAGGTTCCCCCCTTTCCATCTTCCTTTCAAAAATTTGCTGTGAACTAACAATTAAGGTGTCTTGTGTCGCTTGCATTGTTAGGTGTTCATCCAATTTAGCACCTTACCTTTTAAAGCAGTGAATCTTCGTAAAAATACAAAAGTAATTGCTTTCGCTCAAATTCATTCCTAATATAGATAATAGAAGTACTAACCTCCCTGTATTTTATATCTTATATCTTTTTACGTTCTGAATAATAAAAAGTTTCAATTTTTACCATTTCATTGAAGAAGGAGACTCTATATGATTAAACAAGCCGTCATAGAAGATGTACAAACAGCCGCATTATTAGCACTACAACTTTGGCCAAATCATACTTTAGAAGAATTTAGCGAGGAAATGGCGCAATTAATTAACGCAGAAAACGCTGCGATCTATCTTGCTTATGAAGAAGATGAAGCAGTCGGTTTTGCACAATGTCAACTCCGAACAGATTATGTGGAAGGTACCCACTCAAGCCCAGTCGGCTATTTAGAAGGACTCTTTGTCAAAGAACTAAATCGACAGAAAGGCTTTGCAAAGCTCCTAGTCGAGAGTTGTGAGCAGTGGGCTAAACGTAAGGGATGTATTGAATTTGCAAGTGATTGTGAATTACAAAATCTCGAAAGTCTAGCCGTCCATCTTAAACTAGGTTTCTCAGAAGCTAATCGTATTATTTGCTTTACAAAAAGATTATAAGCATAAGAGCACATCAGAAAAGCGCGAGAAATCAACGTTTTTAAAATTGATTTCTCGCGCTTTTTAAGGTTTTGACCAAATATAGTCTCTTATTTAGATGTTAATATTTATCCGTTATTACTCCGATTGAAGATGCTTTAATAAAATCAAGATCCTGTAAGCTTGTGAGTGTCTTCTTATTACCAGTGACGACAGCCCCATAAATGACAAGATAATTTACTGACAACCCATCAGCTCCGCCAATTTCTTTTTCCAATCGTTTATACTCATCTTGTAAACTTGATTTTTGTCTAGTGCCACTACTTATAGCACGTACAAATTGCTCGGCCGGGTTCTCTGCTACCTTACCATTTGGATTTGATAAATCTTATAAGTCCAAATATTTCGGATTCTATGTGTCAAAGTCAATTTTCTCATTCCTTCGACATTTTCTAATTTAAATATGTATTATGTGAAATATTTTTTTCTCGCTCATCGATTACTAGATGGATAATAAATGCTAGCTGTTGCTCAATTCGCAAATTGTTCATCTGAAGGATCTCCGCTATGGCACTTTTTTGATTCTCTTTTAAATCTACTTTTTCTAGCATTAACATAATTTCTTCTTTTGAAAGCCCAAACATGCTTTTTTCACCTCAACTTCATCGGAAATTATTATTTCATAAACATTACGCTAACTTCTAAAACAATGCACTATTACTACATCCCATGAACATTTTATACTAATTATAGGATAATTCATGGAAATTAATCAATCCAAAATCAATTTTATTTTAATAATATTTTAACTTCTCTAAAAAAACATTAATATTATTTAATAATAATTTTCATTGAAGTTACTATATCGTTGCTTGTCTTATTATAATTCTATCATAAAAAATATTAGCTTTTTTGTCGAATTTTAACATTTTTAATTAACACGTATAATTGCAGAAGAAATCATATATAATTGAAACTATTTAATCTACTTTGTAAGTTCGAAATATAAAAAAAAGTGCACCTTTTCGGAGGAGGTGCCTGATTGTTTATATGCGTTATTTGATTACGGGCTTACCATCTAAATTGTCATATGTCAATCCACACTCTCCATACAGAGAGTGACAGTACGTCCGATCATAACGAAAATATTGAATATATTTCAATCCACACTCTCCATACAGAGAGTGACAGAAATGAAAAAAATGCTGAATTTGAAAGTTAATTTCAATCCACACTCTCCATGCAGAGAGTGACGTGTTAAGTTATGCATTGCCTTTAGCTTATCCAATTTCAATCCACACTCTCCATACAGAGAGTGACAAAGTTATTGTTTCAAACGCTACTTTCCAATGTGCATTTCAATCCACACTCTCCATACAGAGAGTGACCGGCGTTGGCATAACACTCATTAAGTCTGCAAAATTTCAATCCACACTCTCCATACAGAGAGTGACTCAACCTTAAAGTAAAAAGGATCACCGTCATATTATTTCAATCCACACTCTCCATACAGAGAGTGACTCGCTACACCAACATCATAAAGATTGATGCTACTATTTCAATCCACACTCTCCATACAGAAAGTGACGTTAATTTATCGTTTGCATAACCACTTAAATCAACAATTTCAATCCACACTCTCCATACAGAGAGTGACCTGTTTCTCCGATAACTTTAGGTGCTGCCTTTGTAGATTTCAATCCACACTCTCCATACAGAGAGTGACTAAAAGTATTTGAGGATGGGCTGAATAATCGTCATTTCAATCCACACTCTCCATACAGAGAGTGACTTAATATGTTTTTCACTAGCACTAAACTTTTCCCATTTCAATCCACACTCTCCATACAGAGAGTGACGTTGCCCTGTAACAAAGCTCACCTTCTCTATATGAATTTCAATCCACACTCTCCATACAGAGAGTGACTAACGTATGCGATAACACCACGCTTACTGGAAAAATTTCAATCCACACTCTCCATACAGAGAGTGACACCATTGATAAAAGATTTGGTTCAAAGTTTCTTATTTCAATCCACACTCTCCATACAGAGAGTGACAAGGTATAGCTACAGAGGTTGCTATGTACACGAGATTTCAATCCACACTCTCCATACAGAGAGTGACGAAGAAAAAAATGGATGGTACTCACTTGGTGGTGATTTCAATCCACACTCTCCATACAGAGAGTGACAATCGTATTTTCACCGACCTGCAGCTGTGCAAGTATTTCAATCCACACTCTCCATACAGAGAGTGACTAATAAAATTTAGTCATTTTTTTTTTGGAATTCTAATTTCAATCCACACTCTCCATACAGAGAGTGACACCAAACATAAACGTATGCCGTTAATTAAACAATCATTTCAATCCACACTCTCCATACAGAGAGTGACTTGCCTCTTTAACAGCAGATACTGAAGCTTTTGAATTTCAATCCACACTCTCCATACAGAGAGTGACTGCAAAAATCCATAAAAAAATAGTAATTATAAACGATTTTCACTATTTTTCATTCAACCCTAATACCTTCGTACTACACTATTCAATTCTAATGATTGATTTATTAGCACAATTCGGTGCGGATCTCTCTAGGAATTTATGTTTGCTTGATATCCGCACCGATTTTTGTTTATAAAATTAACGTATCTTCAACATTCAACGTTTCTTTTACTCCAATATGAATAACCTTTGATTTGTAATTGTTGCCTAGTTGATAGAAGCGTAGACTATCTTCTTCCACATCAATAATTTCCTGAAGAGCGAGTTGTAGTTGCTTAAACTGAGTTGCATCCACTACACACTCAAAAACTGAATTTTGCACACGCATTCCGTAATTTTCACATATTTTCGCAACCTTACGTAATCGCTTTTGACCAATAGTTGTTTTTGTAACAACATCGTAAGTGACTAATACTAACATGTAAAATCCTCATTTCCACAAAAATGGTGGGTATTCTTCTAAATCACCCCGCAAGAAACGTGCAAGCAATATTGCTTGTGCGTGGGGAACAAGGCCCCAATTTATTTTTTCGTTTAAATATGGATGTGTAAGACTTTCTTGTTTACGTTCTTGCCATGCTTTAATGAATTTTCTTCGTCCATCATCTGTTAAAAGCACAGCACCATTTTCTTTTTGTACAAAATCAGTAGTCTGCATCATTTTTTTGTTAATCATTTTAAGAACAAAGCGATCTGCCATAACTCCACGAAGCTCCTCCATGACATCTAAAGCAAGTGATGCACGACCAGGACGATCACGATGTAAATAGCCTACATAAGCATCTAAACCTACCGCTTCCAAAGCAGCTGTAACATCTGAGGCAAGCAATGTATAGGCAAGAGATAATAAAGCATTTACGTTGTCTGTTGGTGGACGACGATTACGATTTTTAAAGTAAAAAACATCTTTCTGTTGCAAAATCATTTGGTCGAACAGTTTAAAATACGCTGTGGCAGCTTGTCCTTCTAGTCCACGTAAACGTTCTAAATCCTCAGTCACTAAAATCGACCTCATGGTTCCAGTTAATTCACTAGAAACTTGCTTAAACATTGGTACATCTATACGAAGGGGATAATCACGCGCCATTCGCTCCAAAATCCATTTTTGATTAGAAATCTTTGCAAATATAAAATTACGAGCAATTTTGGCACTTTCGACCTCACTTTCTGATAAACGATATTGCGTCTTACGTAAGATTACATTACCTTTACTTTCTCCAACTACTCGCGCCAGAAATCTTCCTGAACGTGACAAAAACGTTAAATTAATGTTCTTTTCTGCACAAGCATGCATTAATTTAGGACTTGCTCCAGCATATCCGAAAGTACAGATTGCCTCAAAATTGTGTAGTGGAAATCTACCAAGTTGCTGCTCTTCTTTTGTTATGACAACATTCTCACCTTTTAACGACAGGTAAATATCAGGAGTTGTAATAAATAATGTATTTAGTAATTTTTTCATTATAAATACCTTTCCATATAGCGCCGAATCGTAGTCGATGACATGAGCTCTGGCATGCATAAATTTTGTAAAGAGCAGCTTGAGCAGTGCTTTCCTGTTTTCACTTTTGGCGTATGTCTTCTATCAAAATATTGATGCATTTGTTTAAATATAAGCCGTACTTCATCACGCATTTCATCTGTAATATCAACTTTAACACGACGTTTTATTTCATCATAAAATAAATATGCAGAAGAAATGTCACATAATAGCATCTCCTCTAAACATATTACTTGTGCCACAAGTTGAACAACATCCTCTTGACCTTTCTTTGGTTTTCCACGCTTGTATTCCACTGGAATTGGTATATAAGTGCCTGTCTCGCCATGTATGGGAACACCTTCCTTATGTTCATGAAATTCTACAACATCACAAATACCATTCGTCTTTAAACTACGAGAGTGAATAGGCATCGCCCTCACAATTAATTTACTTCCCCGCTTTTCACGTAAAAATGGTTGATCTGCTTTTTCGTGAACATGTTGGCCTTCAATCGTCAAAACATTTTCTGCCCATTGCTGTTCTATATGAATTAACGCCCATTGTCGTGGACAGAAGCGAAAATGCTGAATACCCGATAACATTAAATAATCGACATCATCACTTACCGTCCAGCTCATTTACCTTCAGCCTCTCTAATGGCGCAACTAAGATTGTTAAATCATCTATAGATTCCCCTTCTACCTTTAATGAACGGTGAACTTTAGCTGATGAGTATTGGCCAAGTTTTGAATTATGCTCCCACCAAATCACTTTATGTACTTCTAGTGATCCCTCTGGACGAGCAGAGGAAGCATCGTTTTCAAATAATGTAATTAATGCTTCTTTTAATCTATCAGCATCTTCATTTGTAAAGCCTGTTTTCTCAGCCAATTGTGTATTAATACTTCCAAAAAATTTATAGATACCAAAATCAACTCGATGCTTCATACCCATTGTATCAGAGCCTTTTTTATCGCCCGTCACAGAATTTACACTTTTTGTTATTTGAATACTTGTAATGTCGATTGGAGCAAGACTAATAGCTGGGTGAATAGATACTGGACCACGTACTCCGACAGACAAAGAATCTCCTTTAAAAGCAAATACTTGCCCAAATGCACGTACATCAAACCAAGTAGTACTTGCAATCGTTGCATACACATCTGCATTGCCTTTTTTATCAGCCTTAATCTTTTTAAGCTCTGGAATCGCATCTACACGATCGTTTAAACTTTTAAAGCCATCATTATTACGATCATCAGATTGTACAAAAATTGCTTCACCCATATCTTGTAGGCGATTGCGTAATTTACGCTTAATACAAACATCTGATACTTCACCATAACCATCGTAATTTTGACGCGGACGATTTCCATTTAATGGATCACCGTTCGGATTGGCATTTTGTACAGAAAATACAACCGCAAAATCAATTTTATGATCTAATGTTGTCATCAATTAACTCTCCTCTTCATTTTTCTCTTTTTTTGTGTACAACGCTTGTCGCTGGCTGTAGTACCCAAGTAAATATTTACCAGTCAGTGGTACATCGGTGAAGTCGTTAATATCCATTTGCGCACCAATCTCATCAATAAGCTTCGTATAATAAATTCCTTTGTCTCTTAGCTTCATTTGATAAGGTTGTAAATTTCGCTGAATTGTAGACCAAGTTCTTGCAGGGTGTCGAGAGAATGCATTCATATAACGTAAGGCATTTGTTGGTCGGTTCTCTTCTTTACCTAACGCATTCCTTTCTAATACATCCGCAACCGCAAGTAAACGACCAAATAGATAATCACGCTCTAGGTTTGTAGTATTGAGTGCCACAGTATAAACCTCCTCATCTTTGTCATAGTAATGTTTTTTCACCAGTGAGCATGCAACTCCTAGTACCTGTTCCCATTCCCACGTTTGATTGTAAAATTGTGGGTTAGAGGCGCGTGCAACAGAACTACGTACTATGTCAATCGGAATTTTTCGTCCATCAAGTATACAAGGCAGCATTCGCTCCATGACACCTTTGACAACCTTATCACTAGGTCTCGGGCCATATGCAGCATGTGAAATTGTATAAAAGGATGGAGAGCCGAAGTACTGCACCCATTCATCATTCTTTTTCCTAGTATGGCGCCAGCTGCAATCCTCATGCCAGATTAGTAGCTTAGCAAAATACTCTTTGATATCTAAATCTCGATAATAGAGTACTGCCAATCGTCCTGGTGTTGCAGCATCAAGCGTTAATATATATACTTTTTCATCATCATGTTCCTGAATATCCATATTCTTTTTGATGCCGCTAATAATTTGGCTATGCTGGTCGGCTAAAACCTTTTTTGTATCCGCTTTTTGCAAAAGCATTGCATCACGTTGCTCCAAAAAGAAATTCAAGCCTTTAAAAACATCGCTTGATAAATCATCAGCTACATAGGGCATATCAGGATTTTTTGAGCCCCATACAAGGAATATGCGTCCATCTATTTGCTTTCCTTGCCGTTCAATCAGCCATTTTAATGCATTATGCGCTTTTTGCGAGACATCATAGCTAATATTCGCCGCTTCAAAACTATCCTTAAAACGACCACGGTATGTAAAACCGGTACTGTCATTTGCTGAAATTAGCTTAGCTTTATCACCCGAATTTCGTAGTTTATTAGGGTGACGCACAGTAAATGGTAAATATTCACCAGTCACATAGCAAATATCGCTTTCCTGCAGCTTTGTATTATAAAATTGACTATAGGCATTATAAATATCCTTATTACTCCAGACAGGGTCAGTTTTTTCTCCAGGCACATGAACATTAAAACGAACAAATGCGCTTTCCTGCGCACCTGCAAGCATTTGGAAAATAAGCGGCTTGTCCCCATCTTGCTTTGTATCCCATTTTGAACGCAGTAGTCCTGCATCTGTAAGGTGTAAAATAGAGAGGTCCACCAAATCCTGAATGAGCGTTCCTTTTTTTACATATTCGTATATTGCCTGTACATGTGGGTGACTATAAGGCGATTTACACCATTCTCCGAGCTGTTCTAAATAATATAAATGTGCATCTCTCTTATCTTCTTCTTGTGTAAATGCAAAATAATCGCCTGCCACATACATCAGCTTGTCTTGCAGCATATGTGACACATAGTTTTTACCTGAACGACTACCAGAGCTTTCTGTGAACGGTAAAATAGTATTTATTTTTTCAATAACTTTTGCATCATATAATGTACTGTCGAGCGTAACAATCATCTCAATATGTGCGGTTTGAGTTGTATGTGAAATCGGCAATAGTGTATATTCAAGCACTTTTTTATCTTTTGTTTCTTTAGAGAAAATCTCGCCTACTTGCGCTTCATTTTCCTCATAAGTTTTAAACAAAGCACGTAAATAACTCATTTTTTCACCTCCAGCTCCTCGTGTTCTTCATCCACAGCGGTCATGGATTCTCCTAGAGTAAACGATTTTGCATGCATTTCCTTAATTGGACGGACGAGCGAACAATCTTCTGGGCGAATAAAAGAAATATAGCCATTTTTCATTCTTGGCTGCCAAAGTCTTGTTTCTAGCATATTACGTCCAGTTTCATCAGGATAATTTAAGCCATGCACCATCGTACCAAAGTGCACCTCATCATAATTATCATAAAAACCATCCCCAGAACCAAAAATGCACGACTCTACATAAGCCTGACATTCTCTTGCGCCTAAAAAGACATCACGACGTCCACCCTTTTCGACACAACGTTTAGCGATATTGTGATGTTTATTCTCATTGAAATCTTGCTCCAAATCCATACGATTTGTATTAAATTCAAAATGTGCCTTTACTTGATAACGTACATCTCGCAAATAACTGTAATTGGCAAGCGTATTTCCACCTGACATGTCAATTGGTCGTACACCCTTCGATTCCATACGAATAGCATTCATAACACGAATTTCATCGATATACCAAATAATAGAAGGTTTCCAATAGATTGATTCCACAATTCCTTTTAGTGCTTGATAACTTGGAATTTGAGTTGTCATCTTTTCACCACCAAGCTTCATAAGTGGGTCTGTAAATAATGCATAGGCACCATGTAACTCAAACTCAATTTGATTTCGTATTTTTGTCATTTTGTCACCCCCTTGAATTAATAAAATAATTGCACGAACTTCTTTATGGATTCTTGAGGAAAATTCTCTTTTTAATGAAAGCGAGAAAATTAGAAAGGAGAATCTCTCACTCAAAAATTCTTAGTGAGTAATTCTATTTAAGAATTATCCATATCCAATCATTCCAATATTAACCTATTTTGTCAACATCTTATTAAGTAACATAACAAACATTAAATAAATATAATATATGAACAATATTTTAAATTAAAATTTAATTGAATCAATTTCATAAATCATATTTTTCAAAAGCCTAGACTACTCCTATTAAGAAAACTTGCGTTTTTAAAAATTATGCTGCTTGAATTTGTACTTGTGATAAAGCATTCAGACGATCCACCGCTAACTTGCAGGCATTATAAATAAACGTCACCAGGTTGAAATGTAGTTTAGCTTTTCTTCCTGTTCTGTGACGGACATTGTTTAACTGAAAATATTGCTTTAGGTATGCATTTACACGTTCAACGGCTGTACGTTCCTTATAAAGTTGCTTCCATAGTTCGGAGCCTCGTGCTGGATACGTGAATTTTCGTAAATCTATGTCACATTTGATTTTGAAAACCTTCTGACAGAGGGAATCATCACGTAACGGACAGGTTGCACATTCCTTTGGCCTTGTGAATTTTAGTGTTCGGTATTTTTCGTCGAAGCTGTCATAGCGGTAGCTGTGTTCACGTACACAAGTCGGTCTGAAATGCTCATCAAATCCGAGATACTCGCCTTCATTGCGGACATTATAGGGAATGACTGCACGCATTTGATATTCGTGTAATTGACGGTAAATGGGTTCATAATCATACCCTGCATCCAAAATAGCGGTTGTAAAATGCCCTGGAAATTGGTCTTCTGCTTTCTTTAAAAGAGGAATCGCTGCTTTACTATCTGACAAATTAGCAGATGTCATGAGGCGTCTAACGATATATTGACTCTTGGTCGTCACCGCGAGATGTCCTTTAAAGCCAAACCAAAACGTATTTTTACCGTCACTGTTCTTTTTGATGCCCCAATTCGGTTCGATGGGGGCATCTTGCCACAGTGTCTCCAGTGGTGTGTCGAGTTGGTCCTTGATTTCTTTTTCATAAGTTGACTGATTGGCTTTGATTTCTACTTGTTTCGTCAGCCAAGCATCTCGTTCTTCTTTTGATTTTCGTCCACGTTTTTTTGGTGGTGCCGTCCCTTTTTTCACCGAAGGTTTCGCTGCATCGCATGATTCAAAATGTGTGGCATCTATAGCGAGATGTACATCGTTTAGAAAGCCTTCTGTCATGGCTACTTGTATCAATGTATCTTGCATCACATCAAGTACATCGGATTGACTAATGACATCAATCATTCGAGAATAAGACGCTTCAGAAGGCACAACATCAGAAACAAGAAATCCACAATCCAAGCGGAATAAAGGATCATTGACCAAACGTTTGTTTAAATCCTTGATTGTTGGAATACGTTCGACAATGCGAACAATGAGTGACTGTATCATAGCACCGTAATTTAATTCACGTGGAGCACCGCGTAACGTCTTTTTTGAAAATAGCTGAAAAATCGGCTGTACGTCGAAAGTGGCAAAAATCGCATCAAATCGATGGGAACTTTCCATTTTCAATAATTCTTGGATGTCAAATAGGCTCATTTGTTTTACAATAGTCATAGGGCATTCACCTCATTCAGTATGGTTTAGTTTCGTCGCTACCATTATACCGAATTTGGGGAGGTGCCCGTTTTTTATTGTTTCAGAATCCTTGATACTAAAGGGATTAAAATTATGAAATTAACTCAATTCTCAAAAAATTATGCTATTATTATTAATGTCGCTTGATAGCGTGGATTGAAAAATATACTATATCATTTAAGTTTGAATGCAGCTCACTACCCGAAAAGCAATGAGCTGCTTTTCACCTCTTAAATAATAAAATCGTCTAATTGTGCTTCTCCCTGAACACTTATTCCAAATTGATCATCGTATGCTGTTTCTTTTGCGATATAAATATTAAATGCCCCAAATTGTACAACAATCAGTTGGTTGTTTTGTTTCAATGCTTCAAAATCATGATGGAACACATTGACACTGTATTGCTGCGCTTTTTTCAAAAATACTTGATAATCATCAATTAGCTCATAGCTCATAAGCTGGCTAATGAGGTTCTTCCCCTCATCGTATGGAACGAGTACCCCCTGTGTTTTGGCATCAATCACTTCAAAATGTGTAAAAGCTGTTTTGTAACTAGCAAGAGTAGCTAGCGGATATTGTCTGCCAAGTCCTTTAATATACGATTTACTCCACTCTGTTTCCGCTTGAAAAAGTAGCTCATAAATTGAGGTTTTTAGTTTTGGCAATGGATAATTTAGTGTCGAATCAAAGGCTTTATAAAAGATATTAAAGTAATGTGTCATCGCCTCAGAAGATAATAAATATCCACCAAACAAAGATGGATTTTGCTGCAAGTCTTTTATAATAAAACGGGAAAACTCACCACCCTTTTTAATAGTGGGTAGCTTACTTAGCGATTCCTCTGCATGGTTAAAGACATATACATCCTGAATTACTGCCTCACCATTTCGATTACAGCGCCCAGCGGATTGTGCAATGGAGTCTAGTCCAGCTAATGAACGAATTACACATTCAAAGCTAATATCTACACCTGCTTCAATCAACTGCGTACTAATACAAACAAATTTCTCCTTACTTTGAAGTCTCTGTCGCATTTTCTCTATTTTTTTCTTGCGATGTACTGGACACATACCTGTACTTAAATGGACAACATCGAAATCAGCAGATTTAAACTGGTTGAATAAGTCCCGAACAGCCTTTTTTGTATTTAAAATTACTAATACATTGCTGTGCTCAGTTAATGTTTCCTCGACAAAATCTCTTAGCTCCTCGGTTTTCCATCCCTCATTTTTTAACAACGGTGTAATTACTGTACGTTTAAATGCTTGATTAATTGTTGGCAAGTCCTCAATAAGCTCTCCATCGACCTCAATATTATTGTATACATGTTGTAGTGCAGGCTGTGTCGCTGTACACATAATTGAAGTTGTATTGCATGTATTTTTCAGGAAATTCAAAGCTTCATTAAATAACGATACACAGTGAATCGGCAAAGATTGCACTTCGTCAAAGATAAGAATGCTATTAGATAAGTTATGTAATCTTCTTGCATTACGCGATTTCCCACTATAAAACGTTTCTAAAAATTGTACCATTGTTGTGAAAATTATCGGCACGTCCCAATCATCCTTAGCCATATTCAGCCTTCTTGCCGCTTGATATTCCTTAAAGGATAAATATTCAAAACGTCCTTCATCATCAATTAAATTGCTATGATGTTCTAATATAGTATCCTCGTTCTGCAAAACCTCGCGTACTTCTTGCGCATTTTGTTCTATGATTGTTGTAAAGGGTACAATGTAAATAATCCGATTTTTCCGATAAAGTAAAGCGTGCCGCAGTGCAAAACGAAGACTTGCTAAGGTTTTTCCACCACCTGTCGGAATAGACAGTGTGTAAATACCTGTTGGAAGTGATGCTTTTTCAAAACAATTCATCGACATTTGTTTACGTAAACGTGTAATTTCATTGGGTAATGCGTTTTGCTGCTTTTCATGCAAGTCTTTGTCTAAATGATGTTCAAAAGTCTGCCAAAGTGATTGAACCTCAAATTGCGTTATCTTCTCCTGATTCTCAAAAGCACGTGAATTGCTACGGTCAGCATCAATCAACGCACTAAAAATGTACATCGTGACAAAACTTGTTGCTTTTTGCATTACACTAGCCGCTTCTTCTGTTGTTTTCGCATTTTTCAGTTTACTCTCGAAATACGTTTGCAATTCACATGTAGCTTTAATAACATAATTTTTCATATAGGATAGATCATACATATCTTGTAAAAAACGTTGCTTTACTTGTGAAAAATTAATGTTTTTCTCAGATGTCAGTCGATTCACAAAAGGCGACAATCCATCCATATCTACCATATCAAGTAATTGTCCATGATGTGAAAAAATAGCATTCGCTACACACTCCACTAAAAAAGGTGCAACTGGATTTACTCGTTGAAAATGCACTATTAAAAATTTACCACCAGCGGTAGAATGATCAACACTCCCACGTTTTGGTGGATTATCAGGATTAGCCATCGCATCGTGAATATATTCCTGAAACGAATCACTAAATTTCCCCATATCATGCAACATACCCGCAAGTCCTGTTACATGTTGAAGACCAATCTTCGCTCCAATTTCTTCAGCAATATTTTGTACCTCTTTTAAATGATCTACTAACAATTGTTCAGCGCCGTCACTAGTTCGAATATGGGCAACAAAGTCTTTAACCGTCATTAATATTCACCTTCTCGTTTTTAAAAATTTATTAATCTGCTCTCCTCACCCTAGAAAAGACACCTCTTCAAATTATTTAGTACCCATATAATACATTTTTCAAACCACTTTCCTCGTATGAGAAGAGACCTGTCCTAAAAATATTTTGCTATTGGGGGTCGAGAATTTCAATCCACTCTCCTCATATGAGAAGAGACGTTGTACCAGTTGTAGCACGCTTAACAACACCCTCAATTTCAATCCACTCTCCTCATATGAGAAGAGACTCTTTGCCGGTGTTGTGAATATAGGTTCCGTTTATTTCAATCCACTCTCCTCATATGAGAAGAGACCCACATTTGCAATCTTGCATTACATTGTTCTACTATTTCAATCCACTCTCCTCATATGAGAAGAGACGAGAAAACTCGCCTACCTCAACGGAAATACTCCATTTCAATCCACTCTCCTCATATGAGAAGAAGAGACGATCTTCGCCAGGTGTAGTTATCGTTAAGTCGGAATTTCAATCCACTCTCCTCATATGAGAAGAGACTAGGTTTTTAAGCATTTTGTGTTTAAAAATAGCATTTCAATCCACTCTCCTCATATGAGAAGAGACAAATTTAAAGATTAAACAAAATGGGAAAGATGTAATTTCAATCCACTCTCCTCATATGAGAAGAGACCTCCCTTGGTATTTATAAAATCCTAAATATTAGGATTTCAATCCACTCTCCTCATATGAGAAGAGACTTCAACATTTACGTTTACAGGTAATTTTGATTGTATTTCAATCCACTCTCCTCATATGAGAAGAGACATGATAGATGTGGTGTTTAGTAAAGTTTTCACTATTTCAATCCACTCTCCTCATATGAGAAGAGACTATAGAGCGTTTATCTATCGTCAATTATTTATTATTTCAATCCACTCTCCTCATATGAGAAGAGACGATCTGGCGTCATATTATCATCACTATCAAAAGATTATTTCAATCCACTCTCCTCATATGAGAAGAGACTAGCAATGCGGTGAGGAGGTAGTACGGATGGATATTTCAATCCACTCTCCTCATATGAGAAGAGACATAGGTGGTTTTATGCTATTAGCTTTAGCGTTTATTTCAATCCACTCTCCTCATATGAGAAGAGACTGAGATTTTAAGGGGTTACACGATTAAATTGGACGTTTATTTCAATCCACTCTCCTCATATGAGAAGAGACTGCAAATTTCAACATAACATTATTAAATAAATCAATTTATTAACATGAACATTTATACATCCATGCTTTATGAAATAAAACAATAAATTAAACAATCATTTTTAAATGAATTCTGGTGCGGATCCCTCTATAAAATTGTGTTAGCTTAACATCCGCACCTTACCTAATTATAACAAAAAATTGTATTATAAATCTAAATAAAAACTATTATTTTACATTCAATTAGTATTAAATATCTTCTAGATTCACCCACCCTTATAAGCCGCATCTCATCTTTTCAAACAAAATAAAACCAGCAATTACACGATTCATTGTCGTCAATTGCTGGTTTTATTTCTATTAATATCATTTTTTCAATTCATAAACACAAAAATGAAATGACAGCTAGTAATACAAATATTACTACCATCCATACAATACTAGAGTTGTGTCTGTAGTTGCTGAGTTATAATTTAAACTTTCTCGTAAGCTCGTTTAAATTTTCCGCCATGTCCGCTAAATTTACTGAACTATTGTTGATTTCATCCATAGAGCTTGCTGCTTGTTCAATCGTTGCAGAGGTTTCTTGAATTCCTGCTGCGGACTGTTCTGATATAGCTGCAATTTCGTCCACTGATTTATGAATATTAATCGTATTTTGTACAACGTCTTCTAGCTTCGTCGACATGTTGTCAATATTCGTTGACATCGAGTAAACAGCCTCTGCAATCTGGCTGAATGTTTCATTTGTAGCGGCGATTTGTGTTGTACCTTTTTCAACTTCTCCAAAGCCAGTTTCCAGTGAAGATGTCACCATGTTTGAATCTTGTTGAATTCTTTGAACAATGCCCGTAATATCGTCCACTGAGACAGCTACTTGTTCAGCAAGTTTACGAACCTCATCTGCAACGACCGCAAAACCTTTTCCATGCTCCCCTGCACGCGCCGCTTCGATCGCAGCATTGAGCGCCAGTAAATTCGTTTGCGAAGCAATATCCTGTATAACAGCTACGATTTTTGAGATTTCCTGTGTTTGTTTACTTAGTTCATCTACCTTATAAACAGCATCCTTCACAATATGATGAATGGATGTCATTTGCTCAGTGGAGGCGTCCATTAATCCTTGCCCCTCTTTCGTTAAAGCCATGACATTTTGGGAATACTGATGAACATCCTTACTGCTGTTATTGACATCTGACATCTTTTGGGTGAATTCTGCCATTGTAGAGGCTACATCAGATGCGTTACTTGCCTGCAATTCTGTACCACTCGCAATCTCATTTACTGTATCAACAATTTGTTCCGTACCCGTCTTCACCTCTGTCGCTGATTGCATGAGCTCTTCACTATGCGCGGCTACGTCAGTTGATACTGTTTGAATTTGCTTTAATAAACGATTCAAAATATCCGACATCGTATTAGTCGCTTCCGTAAGTTGCCCTACCTCATCTTTTGAATTCACAATAAGTGGAGGCTCACTTAAATCACCTTCCGTAATTTGTTGCATACGTTTTGTCACTGTGATGATTGGTCTTGAAATTATTCGAGCACTAAACAATGCAATGATCATTGCAATGATCACAATCACAGCACCTACGATCATACCTGTAAGCTGCTTAGTCTCTCCCGCTTTAATAATGTCTGCACCCAACGCATTTATCGATTGCTTACGATCCTCGGCTAACCCTTCAAAGCCTTCGCGTATTTCCGTAGCCTCTTCACTCACAGTAGCTAAATTATTCTTCGCTAGTTCAACCTGGCCTTGATCATAAACATCAAATACCTCTTTTTCAACATAGCTGCTCCATTCCTTAGCCATTTCAGTATATTTGTTGAACTCTCCTGAATTTGTTAATGCTAAACGTATTTTTTCGTTTTCTTCAGCATGCTTTACGTTATTCTCAAAAATCTCCTTGTACTTTTCTTCACCAGAAAGGATGTACCCTCTAGCTGCGGCAATTCTTAGCCCTATCGTTTGAGCTTCCTCATACTCAGTAATTAGTAATTGCAATTCTTCATCAATAATTTGTTCCGTTGCTTTGTTACTTTGCGTGACCGCATAAAAATTGTAACCGATGTATAAAACTACTACCGCTACTACAATACTGAAGGAAAAAACGATTCTTTTACTAATTGACTTAAAATTCATTTCAAATTCTCCTTATTTTCTAAATCCAATTTACATATTATTTTGCTCATCAATATTAATTTACCATTCTCAAACTGGTCTTGGATGATTTATGAATTTTTCCAATAGTTAAAGAAATAAATAGTTAATTTTTATGTATTTTCTAGCATCTTCCAAAACCAAATTTACTAAACAGATGAACTATCTTAAAACATTTAAACAAGACTTTCGTTCTAAAAAAAGGAACAGCCTCAAAAGTAAGCTGCTCCCTTCTTTAGAAAAACGATCATCCATCCCAAACTTAGTTCCTCATCATACTTCACTAACGTAACATAGGGCATAAGTCTGTGATGAAGAATCATAAATTATTCATCCGCGAGTTGAATCACTGCTTGCATATAAACAAAATGAGGATTATCGATCCCCCTTTATTGCGTCCAAATGTTCCTTCTCGTAAAGGCAAACTGACTCCTTTAACATTATCTATTTTCGGGTAATTCGATAGTTGATTTGTAAAAAAGGTACACCAAAAATCCGCATTTTATGTACGGCGGTTAGTGTTTTTTCGTCTTTTGCAGTAATCGTAAAATGTTCATGTATAGGTAGTTTGAATAAAAATCGATTGATGGCTAAATAAATGCCCGCATCTCCAGCATGATTACTCGTTAAATATAACTCTCCATGATCCTCGTATAAATATAACACCCCGATCATTGTTGAAAAAGGCAATGGTAGCGCAATATTCATATAGGTTGTTTGCCCTGTCGTGTGCTTAGAATAAATTGCAACAAAGATTGTTTGTTTATCGATTTGACGAATCCAAGCACGTGGAGCAAGCCGCCCATCTTGCAGTTCATCCACTTTAACAATCCTACCTGTCATCTCAATTTCCTTACTAGAAAAGGGTAAATTCAGCTGTTGCATGACACGGCTTATAGCTTGATAAATCAACGCAAACGGTTTAAACCAAGTTTTCCACTGTACAGAGGCCTGCAAACGATACTGATTGGTTTCTTCATAAAAATGTGGAATCGTGTAAGGTAGCTTTGTCGTATCAACAAAGTCACTAAGCGCATCGACTAAACCTGGATGCGGATTACTTTGGTCTTGCCATTTCCCCCGAATTTGGCTAACTGGAAAATGAAATGGTTGATGTGTAGTGTCTGGTATTGCTAAAGCCCAAGCCAGCACCCCTACTCCACCGAAGAAAACACCATTCATAATTCCATGAAATTTTAGCATTTCTGGTATCCCTACATAGGAATTACCTACAAGATTACTAAATGCGTACATAAACGACCATAATATCGTGATACATAAAGCACCGTAGGAAATGAGTAAAAGCAAGCTTTGTTGACGAGGAAGTTTCGTTTTTAGAGCAAGGAAAAATAAACAGTAAATAGCCACTATATAAAGTGCCACTGAAATAATTTCTAGTATCGTCGAAAACGTGATACCGAGTGCAACAAGAAGCGGACCTGTTACTAAAATTACAACGACCATATTGTAGCAGCTACCCTTATGAATACGCCCAAAAAGACCAATTGAAATCGCTAATAAACAAGCTGAGTAATGAAAATGAATAGCTGTTAACCACGTTATCAATGATGAAAAACCTGTATCAATATTTGCGATAAAAGCGAAAAACCATAGTCCCCCAATAAATATGTAGATGAGTCCAACATCAATCGAAATTTCTGCCATATTGGTAAAGCCTCGCTGTAAAAATCGCTTTACACCTTGCACAGCGATAAACGCGGTATAAAGAACATAGATAAGTGCTAGAGCGATTGCCACCCAACCTTCAGACCACCAGTGGAGCATCGTAACTGCAAGCATCATTACGACAACAATAGCATCGCCGACTTTGGTAACATCTATGACCATTTTCACCATCGCAGGAACGAAGATCAGCTGGGCAACTGTCAGTAACAACATATAGTTAGGTTGAACACTAAAGACAAAACAAACAACCGTCAGCACAAATCCTAAGAGTAATACGGGGCTACCTAGATTGTTGCGTAAATTCGCCTGCATACATCATCAGCCTCCCAATCAACGGATTATGAATGGACACATGAATCGTAAAGACATTCCTGCTATCATCAAATCCTTCCTCGACAACAACACGTCCCTCCAAAATATTGGGTATCGAACATTCTAATTTCGAGACTACAAATCGTTGAACACCGGAGCGAATAACTAATCGTCCCTCACTTGTCACCGCAAAATGTAAGTCTGAATAAAAAAGAGCTGGTGAACCTAGATAGTCCTTCACTATTTTTTGAACTGGATCAACTGTCATCCTCGCATCAAAATGTCTAGTTTTATTAGAAAAATAGAAGGTACGCTCCCATAACACTTCATGTTCCCCACTTGGCAATGTTCGACAAGTATTACAAATTGAAAACGGAACATCCTCACCTGATTCAGGAAACAAAAATCTCGTTTTTGTAGCAATCGCATAAAAGGGACGCAGCCACTTGGCACCAGACTCAATTTTGCGCATCACACCCGTAGCATAAAAAGGTTGATCGACAGGTAATGTATAACGCCTCTGAAGCATTGGATGCAGCCGTCTAAAATCCTCGCCCAACAAAGTTTGATAAATCGTCATGTTACTTCCCTCGCTTTCGTTTACAGCTTTTGGCACTTGGCATATCTTGACAAAGAACAAAGCCAATAATGGACAATACCCATAATGCTAGATTAAATGTCACTGGATTGAACGGAGCAGTGACAATCGTTTTATCTGCTAAAATGACCCACCATGTTAATAGCGGAAATAGTAAAATTTGAGTTCCAAACAAGAAACGCTTCCCTCGAAGTAACAGCCAAAAAAGTGCAAAGATCATCTCTGCAATGCCAATCCATTTTACAATTTGACTAGCATAGCTGTTCTCCCCACCAAGTAATTCCTCAATCATCATCACTTCAGTAGGATGCTGCATCATGACTTTCGGTACAAATCCATGGTACAACCACACAAAACAAAATAAGACACTGATCAGGATTGTTAAAAAAAAGCGACGATACTGAGAAGAAGGATTTTCTCCCTTTTCAAGCCATCTTTTTAAGACATCGAAGCTAAGAGCTGTTGCCCAGCCCATTATTGGACGAAACACTCGATCAAATAACTCTCCTAGTTTTCCATAGCGAACATCGTAGTCATACTGTGTTAAAAATGTAAGTCCCTTGTCATGAGGAATATACCGCCAGTACCCTTTCCCTTCTGCAATTGGTGATATTTTTTGAGGCGTGCCAAAGTGTAATGACGATGTTTTGCTGCCATTTCCCTTCTGATGCTCCCCCTTACTTTCTCCCCATCCACTAACTGTTAAGCCTGGCATTACCTTCGTTTCATAAGTAAAATGCTGAGGCTCTTCTGGTGAATTTTTCTCCATATATGTAATAGAGGTAAAACGTAAATCCCATTGCTCGTGTAGCTTTGGATTTTGCGTATACGTCCATGCTTCCTCTATAGGTGCATTTATCTCTATCTCCACAAAAATCGGCTTTTTCTTCACGCTTTCTTCCCTCCTCGTTGGAAAGCACTATTCAGTCATATTTTCTTTCATAATCTTAGCAGTTGCTTCAAATAGCAGCTGGTCTACTAAACGATAATTTTTCCCGCTGTTTTTCATTTTGCCACCTGCATCAAAGTAAAATCCTCCAGCATGATCAACCGTTAAATGAAAAGTTGTTCCTCTTTTATAGCTGGTAAGACTGACATCATAAGATTGAATATCTTCCTTATTATCCTTGTAGCTTATGTCTTTTTTTGTAAATCTACTATCTGATAATAGTTTAAGATAGTCATGAACCTCTTTTTCATCCTTTAGAGAAATAATTTTTACCTCGTCATTTTGAGTGCTTACGATATCAATGCTTCTAATTTGTTCTTCAAAAAGATCCATTGAAAATTCACTTTCAATCGATCGCTCTTTATTAATAGAAAAACTATACCCTGCGAAAATCAATATAATGAAAGCAACAGCTACTAATATTCTTTTAATCACTAGATACATCCTACCTCCATTTGAATATCGATTTATACTATTATAGCAGTAAATTGATTAATCACCATAAATTAGGATTTACCCGTTACATTTCAATAAAATAAAAATAATTGAATGGAAATGACAATTTACGAAGTCTACAAGTCGAAAGTAGCCCCCTAAGAAAGGGTTTAATTAAAATTATCTTACCTCTATAGATATCTTTTTATTGGAGATTTATGCGAACCTGACTGTGAAGATTATAAATTTTTGAACTTGAACTAAACGAACGGATTCGATTCGTAAAAAAGATGTTCGCTTTTAGTGTAAAATTATGTAATATGTATGAAGATTGAAACTATAGAGTAGTAACATTACACCTTTTACTTATATTAACTAAATGAGCAACTAGAATGTGATATTAGGAGGAGAAACCTTTGAATCAGGCTGTGGAAGCTTTTCTGAATAAGGTATGGAAGGAAATCACTACGATTTACGCACAAGAAAGCAAAAGGATTAATGAGTTTAACGGTGAAAGAACATTGCAAGCTGGCGTTCACAATTACCTCCGAGTGACGTGGAGAAAAGGCAAGTTTACCTGGGCTAAAGGTAAAATTCATATTGATTTCTCCAAGTCGTCATACTCTGGCTCGTATAAATTGGAAGTGGATACTTACATCATGGAGTTGACCGATGAACTTCTGACTGAGGAGTTCTTTCCAGCTTTGTGCGGGCTTGTGGATGACCTGTTCCGCTCAGAGGAATTGGGACCTCGTTTCTTTGATTACAAGTTTGAAGTTGTATTTGAGTTTGAGTGGGAGAAATCGAAATTAACGCTTAACAAACAACTGTTGAATGAGCCCAAGTTGATCCAACTCCAAAAGACGCTGGATCATTTTATTCAAACAATGGTTCTTTCTGATTCGCTCATGTTACCTGAGAAAGACATTTTCTTTTTCGCCAAGCATTTGGTCAATCCTGATCTAATGAAACAGGAAGTGGGAGTAATTGATCCGTTAATCCGTCGTCTCTCCGACAAGCTAAATAATAATCAAGAACTCAAAAACAACTGGATTCGCCGGTATACCTCGGCCTTCGACAAATGGGCGATTGACTTTTTATTGCAGCATTTTACTCGATCCAGTAATTATGGAATGAATTGGACTTTGAAGGAGGTTCATCCTTCCGTAGATGCCATAGAAATGGAGTTCTTTCTTTATACAGCATTGCAGATTGGCAAATCAGATCCGTATATCCCGCAGAAGTATATGGAACTGGCGATCCAATTGGGTTCTAAGGAGGCTGCAGAATATTTGAAAAATGGTAGCGGAAAATTTGCTCGCACATATCGAGGAGAGCTGATAGAAGGAAGAAACAACGATATTACACAAACGATAGAAATCCGGATTCTTTCCGAAGAAGAACTTGCTTATAAAGAAGCGTTGGATTATATTATTGACCTTTTGAAGCAAGGGTTTTCCAAAAGTTATCAGCTTAAGCTGGAGAGTAGCCAAAAGAACTTCCTTCCTTTGAAGGAACTAGCGAGGTCCGAGCTACATCAGTTTTTTGCCAATGCGCTTAGCTACCCTGCTTTGTTCCCGAAGCTTGCAGAATATGCGGATACAGCGATGGAAGAATACGCATGGTACGAGGATGTAGAGCCGAGCGAGGAATCGGTCATGCCGGGCACTTATGCAGTAATGGGTCTTGGCTTGTACAGCGAAGAGTATTTTCCGCTAGTCTGCCGTTATATGGAACTAGTAGATACAGAACATCAGTTAGCGCAGGATGGCTATGCAGAGGCGTTTATTGAGGCGCATGGCGTAAAGGTAGAGCTTATGCCCGTGATTGTATCCATTTTGCAGGGTGGGATTGATGAAGGCACACTGGTCAAAAATCTAACCATCGACAGCCTTGAGCTTGCCGAGGCGCTATTCGAGGCGCTGAAAGGCAAAGAAATTTATGAATGCGAAATGGTACTGTGCCGGATTTTTGAGAGCATAGAAAATCTTGTAGCAGAAACCCAAAAGGCACAACCGCCATTAAAAGAAGCATTAGAGCGGCTGTTGACGCTTCAAATTGAAATGACCTGATTTGCAACATCAATAAGAGCATGTTTTGATTAATTTTTTCAAAACATGCTCTTTAGATTAGTTCCAAACTTTATGACAAAGATTTATCGCTCAAATTTTTAAGTTTATCGACCAACTTTTTAGATTTATCGACCAACTTTTCAAATTTATCGACATATTACGCGCCTACAAACAACACGGCCTGTCCAATCGCAATAAAAAAGGCTTCATGCTGTATCGGGCTGTTGTCTTCGATTTGCAGGGTAATTTCAAAATGAGTCTCCTGAAAAATGGCCTGCCAGCGCGCAATGGGTTGATCGTCTAGAGAGAATATGGACCAGTCCTCCATCTCTTTGTTCAGATTTATTTTTTGGACGCCATCTGTAATGATTAAATCAGGGATCATAATTTGCCAGCCATCATAAGCAATCATATAGTCCTTTCCTGTGATGAAATCCTTGCCTTTGAAATGCACTCGCCCACGACGCGACATCTTTTTACAGGTGAAAAGAGGCTGACCAGCGACATCACTGACGTCGAAACGCACAAAATAACGATAGTCCATTGAGCGGTCGAATGCTTTTTTTAGTGCGTTTGAATATACACGTTGAACAGTAGACGATACTTCCCCCGCTTCATTTAATACTGCTACCTTTTCTGTTGACTCGATCGCCGCTGGTTGCTGATATGTATAGATTTTCAATACCTTCGCTCCTTCAATACTTATGCTTTCTTAAAGCTACCATAAAATAAGCGCCAAATACAAAGATTGTATTTGACGCTTTTTTCATTATTTTTGTTGTGAAGGGATTTCTACTGTGAATGGTTGGAACTTCACTTCTTTAAGGGCTGATTTATCATATGGTATTTTTGTTTCTACACCCGTAGAATCGATTTGAACTCCACCACCGTCTGATGGAAGCATTAAATACGGTGTAATGACTAATTTTTGAACATCTTTTGAAATCGGGTCAAAGGATTTGTTGCTACTAAACTTCCATTGACCATCATTAAAATGTCCTTCTCCGCCACCTGAATGTGACGTGATTTCCTTGCCATGCTCATCCGTCATACGGAATTCTATAAACGATGCGCCTACTTGTGCGTTATCAATTGTTCCCTTTTCAGTCGCTTCGTAAGTTAGTGCTACGCCTGAGGGACTCAATGAAATTTCGGAAACATCTAATTGAATGCCCTCTGCTTGTTGGTGATGATTGACAGGAACATGAACAATATCCGTAATTTTTTTAACTGGCGCCGTAAATTCCCATTTTTCTCCTCCTTTGCCCTCTAGCACTAAGCCCATTTCAAAGGAATCTGGCATGTTGTCCTTCACATCAAATGTCGCGATACCTGTACGAACCGTCGGACTTAAAATTTTTTCACCATAGGAACCAGAACTCGCCTCAGGATTTTTACCATTTATAGTAATATCAAACCCTGCACCAAAATATTCATTACTTAATTCCTTTTCAGAATCAATTGTAATACCTACCGTAATATTTGATTCATCATAAAGTACTTCATCTACGGTTACGGAAATACCGTTAATGGTCTGCTTTTCTCCAATCGTGCTTGTTAACCCTTGTTCGCTAGCTTGTTTTAGCCCAAGTAAGCCAGAGTTACTAAATACCGATCCAACAATCGGTAGCTGTGATAAAGTGCTTGCGAAGGTTGGTGATACATAGGCTGCAGAACCTATCATTATACTAAATGCGGCTGCCGTGCTTGCTATATATAATAATGGTTTACGTTTGCTTTTTCTTTTCATTTGTACAGGTGGCTGACTCATATTTGTTTGCTCCTCTGCTTGTTGTATTCCTTTTGCAATCGCTCCTCGTACCTCATCTCTTGGGAATTCTGGAAGGGGGCCGTTTACATTAAATGACTTTTTCATTGAACGTTGCACTCCTTTCTAATTCTCGCTTCAACTGTTTTTTTCCACGATGCAAATACGTTTTAATCGTGCTTACTGGCTTTTCCATTACTTCTGAAATTTCTTTAATCGGTAAATCGTGATAATAAAATAAGATGATGGCCATTTGTTGAGAATGATTGAGGTGCTGTATAGCTTCCGATAAATCAATAGGATTACCCGTGACATTTTCTTGCTCTTGTAAACGATTTAATAATTCGCTTTCTTCATAAGGAATGATTTTTTGCCCTTTTTTTAGTAATCGGTAGCACTCATTAATTAAAATGCGAAACAGCCATGTGGAAAAAAATTCCGGATGCTTTAACTGGTGAACGGTTAGATAGGCTTTACACGCTGCCTCTTGAATCGCATCCAGTGCATCCTCTTTTTGGCCAACATAAGAAAGCGCAGTATAAAATAGTTTTTCTTCCTCTAAAATGAGTAGCTGCTCAAACGCTTCCTTATTCCCTGCAATAGCCTGTTTGACAATAGATAGATCATGTTCCATGCTGTTTCCTCCTTTCAATACTTAGAGTAAATAACCCTATCAAAAGGTTTCACTTTTAAATATTTCTTTTTTTATAGAACAAAGCGGTCCTACCTCCAATGTTGAAATAAGGTACAATGTAAAGTTTCCATAATCGTTCCGGCGCTTTCGCTCTTCTATCCGCTACTTCGACCCTTTTATCCGTCACTAGTACTCGCCAATTATTATAGAACAAAAAAATAGACTACTTCATCCAAAGTAGCCTACTTAACTTTTCATTATTTATCCAATTCAAAAGAAATATCGCCTACACCGATTTCCGAGTGCAATTCTAGCACTACATCTGCATTTTCATATGCTTCATTGACATAAACGCCATTCCCTTTTGAAATAAAATCTTCTATATTGGAAGAGCCGATGCCTTCTTCTGTCGTCAGCTTTACCCCGACCTTTGATGGTAAAATGACAGTAGTTTCACCAACACCTGTTTCAATGTTCGCTTTGAAGCTTTTTTTCCAATCCCCACCTAAATTCACAGTTAGATCGCCAACGCCTGTTTCGATCTCTAATTTTTCCAACTGAAGACCTTGTAAATCAAGTTCTGCATCCGAGGCACCTGTTTCAACGAAAAGATCCATTGGCATATCTTCATTCAATTCGATATCCCATGTATTTTTTATTTTTCCCAAACGCACCTTCGCGGAACCTTTTTGGTCAATCACCACTTCTCCTGTCTTGCCGCGTAAGTCATATTCAACTCTTGGTGCCAGTTTATTAATGTTATATTGAGCCGTACCCTCAACCCAATCTTTAGCACCTTTTTTAACTGTAATTTCTCCAACACCAAATTGTATTTCAACATCTAATTTCTCTGCTTTATCCTTTTCAACTAAGATCGTTTCATCTTTAGTTTTACCTGGTATAACTGAGTTGCACCCTGATAAAACAAGTAATGAAGCACTTATGACTAATCCAAAACCGAAAAACTTTTTCAAAATAATTCCTCCTACCGCATAATATACCACTCATTAAATTGTATCAAAATACCAATTTATAAATACGCCCCTCAGATTTAAATTCATCTACGACCTAAGACGTAGTGAGGACTTTACTCATGAATATGACCAAACAAAAATGAACCCTGTATTGTGACACATTTGCCTTCATACAGGGTTCATTTTTAAAATTTTGGTATATTTTTTTCCTCTACTAACGCCTTCAAATTAGTAAGAGAAGCCTCATAGCCGCTCATATTAAAAGTTGCGGTGGTGCCATTTTGTTCTTCCTTCAGGACAATAGCAATTAATGTTTCTGGCACTTCTAAGTAAAACGAAAACTCCCGATTCGGAAGGACTTGTTGTATCGTTAACATCATCGGTAATTCTTCGGAGAGCTGATTATGTGCATTCGGCATTAATGTGAAAGTTATTTTTTCACCAGCCTCTAATTTAGGGATCTTCCATATTGAACCTGGGGCGTACCATTGCGACAGCTGCTCTTCATCCGTAATTGCTTGCCAAACTGTAGCAATACTTGCATCAATCCAAATCGAACTTTTTTCTTTATTCATCATTGCGCTCCTCCGTTTGCAGAATTCATGCCTTTTCAAATGATTTTATCCTATTTTAGGGAATAGAACAAAATTTACCTTTTTAAAGATCTAAATAAATTAACTGCACCTAGCGCTATAAAGATCGCGACAATGTCCATCGCCAATTGATAGCTTGAAAAAACCGTTACCATGAAGCCAAATAATGAAGGGGCAATCACAATAAATAGTTGATTTAACGTTAAGGCTGCACTTACAGTTAGAGCGACATAATGTGGATTTGATCGCTCTGTCACACAGGCAATAAACAATGAATACCAGCCAAGCGCTACAAAGCCTAATAAAAAGCAGAATAGTAGCATTAATATTTTCTCCTGCAGGATAAAAGGCAATAGAACTGTGAAAATAACTGCACTCGCCATCACCATGATTAATAAATGCTCCCGCTTCTGTGCAAAAAATTGATCACTGATCCAGGCAATAGCTACTCTTCCAATCATTCCTCCTAATAATACAAGGCTTAAATACTGCCCAGCCTCAGTTAATGAATAATCACCCTCTTGATGTAAATAACTCATAAAATGGGCGACAAGTATCATTTGTAAGGTCATCATGACGATACCTACAATATAAATCGGGTATAATTCTTTGTTTTTTTTAATGGCACTCATCTTTTCTTTAAAGGTTACAGATGATGCCGCCGCTGCGATATGATTTTTAGGTTCCTGATAGATCAGTAAAAAAATTAATCCACCAGCAATCGCTACCAAGCCTTGCACAAGATGCACCGATGTTAGGTTATATTGATGGTACATATATGTGAGGATAACTGATGCTAAAGCGCCACCAATCGGAATACCTGTCTGCCGAATACCAATCGCCAGCCCTCGATGTTTATCCGGAAACCATTTCACAATGGCCGTGCTACCTCCTGTTTGCGCACTTCCATACCATATCCCTACGACTACTAATAAAATGATTAACACCGTATAGCTATTCGCCAACATGAGCAGTAAAACTGAGAACCCTAGTAAAATAGAGCCCCATCCGATGATTTGTTTTTCCCCTTTCTTATCCATTAAATAGCCAAAAACAATCATCGAGAAAATGGGTCCAATATTAACAGCCGAAACAATAAATCCTGCTTGGAACGATGATAAATCCCATTCAGTTTGATAAAATGTAGCAATTGGCCCCATGCCGTACGTCACAAAAGTTGCTGCTGTTTGGGAAAGCGTAGCTACCAATACGATGATCCATTTATAATATGTATTCATGAAAATTCCTCCAATACCATTACACTGATTCCTTTGTGCAGTATAACTTTATGTATCTAGAGTTTACGCTTGCCATAGCAACGCGTAAAATGGAGGAAAATGATAGTGGCTATCAAAAAATTTAATAGGTGTGTGAAATACAACATGAACATAGAAGAAATCGCATTAAAAATTGAAATTTTGGAGAGGCAAAATCTCAGTAAATCCGCAGAAATGACGAATTATACGCAATCTGCCTTAACGTCTAAAGTGAAAAAAATGGAGGCTGAAATTGGTCAGGAAGTTTTTAAGCGTACACCTCAAGGCTTAAAAATTACGGATGTAGGCATACAATATTTACACTTTTTAAAGCTGGTTACAGAGGAGTACGATGAGTTTTTGCAAGCCATTGGAGCAGCACAAACGAACACAAAAATTAGCTTTGGCACTTCCCATACAACGATCAAAATTTATGGCGCATCCATTATGAATAGCTTGCAAACAAATAATATACCTTTAGATGTCGATTTCACAGTAGAATCTAGTACTTCCTTAAATGAAAAAGTACACAATGCCGAAACGGATTGTGCACTAACAAGTAACCCTATTAAACATTATCCTGATTTAAATTATGACATGATTGCATCCGAAACATTTGAAGTCATATCGAATAATACACATATCATTAATTTTGAGGAACGTTCACCCGTTACATTACTTGTACTAAGTAAAGGATGTATGTATTCACGCGCGATGGCCGAGTGGCTGAAAAAGCATCAAGTTCCGTTTACGATGAAAGAAATAAAATCAGTGAGTAGTATTCTTGATTTCCTTCAAATTGACAATTCGATTGCTGTGTTAAATACAAAACTAATTGATTTATATAACTATACCAACATTCATTATTACGATTTACAGCAGCTCCACAACATAATAGAAACAGTCTTTATTTACAAAAAGAGCGACAGTAAACAATCACCCATTTATCAACTAAAAAATGTTATTGAATCATTACTGGAAGCCCCTATTGAACAAAGCTAGTTCGATAGGGGCTTTATCAGTTTATCGGAACTGTTTTTAGATTTATCGCTCTAATTTTTATATTTATCGGAACGATTTACAGATTTATCGGAACAATTTTAGAATTTATCGCCTAACTTTCATAATTTATCGATATTCAGCGAAAGAAAAACAATAAAAAGTTCCTTCACCAGTTGATTGTAACGTATAGGTAATAGTCAATATTCTTGTGATATCGTCTATTATTTTTAACCCTAGACCAGTACTTGCATTATGCTGATCAAAACCAATCCCATTATCGCTCATATAAACCTTGCCTTCTTTAATCGTTACCTCAAGTTTTGTAGCTTTTGAATGTTTCATTGTGTTTTGAAACACATTATCGAACAAGCGTTGTAGCCATAGCTCATTGCTCGTCCATGTTAAATCGAGATCGTCTGCATGAAAGATTAGTTCGATGTTATGCATTCGATATAAGTAGCTCCACTTTTTTATCATCGTTTCCAACAATATCGTGAGCTGCACTTCTTCATTCACAACATACGAATTTTCGATTGTATCTAAGGACTGCACATTAAATTCATTCGTTAAGTTAGCCATGTATTGAATTTGCTCGTTTAAAGACTCTATCATTTTCGGTTGTTCCTTATAGTGATCTTCTAGATAAAATAATTGTAAACGGATCGCCGTGAGCGGTGTATTAATATCGTGTCTTAGCTTTTGTAGAAGCTCTTTTTGCAACTCCTGTTGTTGCTTAAGCTCTAATTCCCGGTAAGTAGTCCGCTCAATTAAAATATTCACAGACTGAATGAGCTGTCCAATTTCATCCTCACTATCAACCTTTAATGTACTTAGTGTTCTTTCATTGCTTGCTAAGTCACGAATCGTTTTGTTTAGCATATTAATTTTGGAAAGTAATGAATTGATTGATTTCGAAAATAAAAACGCTAGCAAACATAATGATAGAAAAAATACAATCAGCATGGCTGGATAGGCAAACGATTCATGGAATGGCGTGCCTTTATTATGCGTTTTAAAGGCAACGTCATAAATAATGGACATTGACACACTGATCCCTAACAAAACGATTGGCACACTAACAATGGCAGAAAATAATAACATTCGATATTTTGTTTTTAATGTCATTTCTTTATGTAGGTATTTAATCGATACCCTTCTCCGTAAATATTTTGAAGGATGTACCCTGAAGGATCATCCATTTTTGTTCTGATCTTTTTGATGTGAACATTGATAATATTATGATTTCGATCCTCAAGTGGCCATAAATAGTCAAAAAAATGATCCTTTGTTAAAACTCTGTCCCTGTTGTCAAATAAATAAAAGAAGATTTTACGTTCAATCGCAGTCAATGAAATTTCATCATGAATCGTATTTATAAAAACTTTACGATGCTCACCATCAATTAACAAATGCTGGATTTGCGTAAATGTTCCATATTGCTGCGTTAGCATTTTCTGTATTCTTAATAGCAGCTCTCTAGGGTCAAAAGGCTTTGTCATATAGTCTTCTCCAACCGTTAAGCCTTGAAGCTTGCTGTCGATATCATTACGAGCAGACAGAAAAATAATAGGTATATTTAAGCCTAAGCTTTTAATATTCTTTGTCAGCTGATAACCATCTTCCCCTGGGAGCATAATGTCCATTATCACTAAATCAATTTGATGAATAATGCTCATCATTTCTTGCCCATCTGTTTTCCATACAACATCGTAACCTTCACGCTGTAGTATTTTTTGCATCAAATCACCAATCATCGGATCGTCTTCTACAATTAAAATCGTAAATCCTTTCATTCCATCAGCCTTTCATTCGTTTGTTTCATAAATTCCATAGCAAAATGATAAATCTCATCCGGTTTATACAAATAGATGCTATGGGTACCACTTAATTCTTTCACATCTGCTATATGTATTTGCTCAGCAAATTCCGCATATTTTTGGCGATGGTACTTCGTATATTTGGAATCTTTATGTTGTTCAGCAATGGCATCAATCAATAAAATAGGAGTGTCTTTTGGTTTTGGAAGCTTTTCTGATTTCATACTATTATCGTATACATGTAATAGCTCATTTTTCATATCATCATTCAAAAATTGTTTAAAGGATAGTGCTTTATAGATTTCTTTTTCTTCATCCGTTAAAAAAGTTTGCTTGATTACTTCTGGATTATACACTTTCGAAGGTGCTAGACGGTGTAAGCCCATGTCCGTTAACAGATTCATTCCTCTAACAGTCCAAGAATCGGCTACTCCCATTTTATGCTCTATATATTGGCTTGGCAAACTGATATCAAGTGCAATAATCCCTTTTATTTCTTCAGGGTATTTTTGTGCCCAATAAATTGCTTCAACCCCCGAAATGGAATGTGGTACTAGTATATAAGGAGGCTTATTGCCACTTTGCAGAAGTGCTTCTCTTGTCTGGGCTAAAATTGTATCAATATCTCGTTCGTCGTTTGAGACATCACTATATCCATATCCCGCTCTTTCAATAACAGCAATCTTATGTTCATGTGAAAATTTATTGTAAAGTCCTTTCATCTCATAAATAGGAGCCGCAACCCCTGAACCTGCCATAAATACATAAGTGTCCTCACCATCGCCCTCAGTATACACATTCATTTTGTTATGATCGACCTCTACATTCACTCCTTTATTTTCCAAAATATCAGATTCCTTACTTAACTCGTATTGATGATAGCTAAATATCACGCCAAGCCCAAGTAGCATAAACGCAATAAAGTAGATTCCTATTTTCTTAACTAGTTTTTTCATACAATTCTCCTCTCAGTTGATACTTGAAAGGATACACGTTAAAAATAAATTTCTAATAAATTTTTTCAAGAAATAAAAAAACTGTCTAAAAGTTTTTACACCATTTAGACAGCCCTTGACCCGAAGAGAATTATGATTGGGGATACGTTTTTTGTAAAAAAGATACAGATTGTTTAATAAGCAACTTTAACACTTCTACATCAACATCCGCTAGTTTATTAATATAAACACAAGCTTTTCCTGTAGTATATTTGCCAAATTCTTGTAATAAATGGTCTCGCTCACTGTCACCAGGGGCAAAATATAAACTAATTTTAGCCTTTCGAGGAGAAAATCCAACTAAAGGTGCATCGCCTTCATGTCCAGATTCATATTTGTAATGATAGCTGCCAAATCCGATAATACTTGGCCCCCACATTTTCGCTTCATGCCCTGTTACTTCAGCAAAAATATCTAATAGTCGGTAAGCATCTTCACGTTTCTTAGGATGATCAACGTTTTCTATAAATTCAATAACACTGTCATCCGTTTCTTTCGTTTTTAATTCGTACATGTTTATGCCTCACCTTCTACATTTTAGTGCATCATAACGTTTACAGAAGTTTACCACAACTGCTATACCAAAAGCTGTCTAAAAGATTTTAATAGACCGCCTTCTATATCTTACTCCACTTGCTCTAGCAAAAGTTTTTGCTGTAGATGACTATAAATTCCTTGTTTTTGCATGAGCTCTTGGTGATTACCCTGCTCAACAATTTCCCCCTGTTGAATAACAAGAATTTGGTCGGCATTTTCGATTGTTTTTAAGCGGTGTGCAATGACAAAGCTTGTGCGTCCCTGCATCAAATGCTGTAGGCCTTTTTGAATATCAACCTCTGTTTGCGTATCCACACTAGACGTAGCTTCATCCAAAATTAAAATATCGGAATTTTCTAAAATTTCCCGGGCAATAGCAAGTAATTGTCGTTGACCTTGACTAAGGTTTGCCCCGCCTGCCTGTACAGGTGTATCATACTGTGCTGGTAAATATTTTATAAAATTATGGGCATTGGCTATTTTCGCCGCTTCCTCCACTTCTGCATCCGTAGCGTCAAGTTTACCAAAACGAATATTTTCACGGATCGTCCCAGAGAATAAATATGTATCCTGTAATACGACACCTACTCTTTGACGAATTGTTGCCATTTTATAATCCTCGATGTTATGACCGTCAATTAATATTTCACCTGCATCCACATCATAAAAACGAGTTAACAAATTGATAATGGTCGTTTTCCCTGATCCCGTCGGCCCTACAAGTGCAATAGTTTCACCCGCCTTGGCATGAAAGCTAATATTTTTCAGTACTGGCTTCTCTGGCACATAGCTAAAGGACACATGTTGAAATGCCACATCCCCTTTTAAACTTTGACAATCAATGGCATGCTTTTTATCAGCTACTTCTGAGGGTTCATCTAAAATTTCAAAGACTCGTTCTGCCCCAGCAATTGCCGACTGGAATGTATTTAAAAGATTGGATAGCTGATTTAACGGACGGAAAAATTGTCGTGTATATGTGACAAACGCAGCGATTACCCCAACAGAAACAATACCTTTTACCGATAAAAACGCTCCTGTGCCAATGACAACAGCTAAGCCTAAGTTATTCATAAAGTTATTAATTGGACCTAGTAGACCTGAAGTAATTTCTGCGCGCTGTGCCGAGTTACGGAGATTTTCATTTTGTTGATGGAACATATCGATGGTCTGTTGCTCTTTCCCAAAAAGCGTCACAACCTCCGCTCCCGTAATCATCTCCTCAATATAACCGTTAAGCTTTCCTAAATCACGTTGACGCGTCGCATAGTTTTTACTACTACGTTTCACAATTTGCTTCGTCGTAAAAACAATTAGTGGAATAATGATAAGTGTCACAATTGCGAGCTGCCAGCTTAAAGAGAACATGGCAATACTAACACCAATGACTGTTAAAAGTGACGATACGATTTGTGTTACACTTTGTGCAAGTGCCGTATTTAAATTATCAATATCATTAGTTACACGGCTCATTAAATCACCAAGTGCTCGCTGATCAAAAAATCTCAGTGTTAACGTTTGCAGCTTCTCAAATAGTTCAAGACGCAGTGTTCGAATGGTTTTCATGGCCACATGAATCATGACATATGTTTGTAACCATGTAAAAATAGACGCTACTGTAAAAATAACTGCTAGTACAATACCGAGACGAATGGTTCCAGCAATGTCCTTTTTCATAATGTATTCGTCAACGATATGTCCGATTAAGTACGGTCCTGCTAAGCTTAAAAATGTAGAGGCCACAACAAAAAATATAGAGCAATAAAGCCCTGTTTTTTGTTGCTTCACATATTGCCACACGCGATTGATCGTTGCTTTTGAATTTTTAGCCTTTTCAGCTGGTCCTGCCATACGTGGTCCACGTCCAAAACTCATTTGCTTTGGTTGATTTTGACTCATTATTGTTCACCAGCCTTTTGCTGTGAAGCGTAAATTGCTTGGTAGAAATTATTATTCTGTAATAATTGTTGATGCGTACCTTGACCAACAATCTCACCGTCCTCTAATACTAAAATGAGGTCTGCCTGTTGAATAGAGGCAATTTTAGACGCTACGATAAACGTTGTTGTGTTTTTATATTGATCGCTAATGGCTTGCTGGACATGTTTTTCAGAGGCGCTATCAAGAGCAGATGTTGTATCATCCAGCACTAAAATAGCTGGCTGTCTTACGAGTGCGCGCGTTAATGCTAGTCGCTGCTTTTGACCGCCAGAGAGATTTGTTGCCCCCTGTGAAAGTTCATGCGCTAAGCCTTTATCAAGTCGCGCAACAAATTCTGTGGCACATGCTGCATCAAGAGCTTGCTGTAATTCTTCTGAAGTTGCATCTTCCTTCCCAAGACGGATATTGTTTTCAATGGCACCTGAGAACAGTAGTGCTTTTTGAGAAGTAAAGCCGATATGTTTTCGTAAAGTTGGTAATGCATATTCCTTAAGTGGCTTTCCATCTAAGCGTATTTCGCCACTCGTTGGATCAAATAAACGGGGTAAAAGCTTGACTAGCGTTGATTTTCCGCTTCCTGTTTTACCGATTAGACCTACCGTTTGCCCTGCTTTCACCGAAAATGAAATATTTTTCAAGACATCCTCAGCTGTTTCATAATAACGGTAGCTTACATTTTGAAAGTCCAAAGCCCCTTGAATGGGTGTAGTAAGCGCATTTTCAGTTTCCTTAACCGTTACCTCTCTGTTTAAGACATCCACGATACGCTCACCTGAAGGGATCGCACGGGCTATATGCATGAGCACCATGCTTGATGACATAAGTCCATTTAAAATGATCGTTAAATAGTTGATAAAAGCGAGAATAACCCCTACTTGCAAAGTCCCTGCTTCCACTTTAATAGCACCTAGCCAAAGTCCAGCTACGATTCCGATATTCACAACAAACATCGTAAATGGCACTAGAACACCAACAATTTGTTCGGCTGTAATAAAACGTTTCGTGAGCGTATTATTGAGTTCACTAAATTGTTCAGTTTGTTGTGTTTCACGACGGAACGCCTTCACGACACGAATCCCCGCTAAATTCTCCTGAAGCTTCGTGTTCACTCCATCAATTGCCTTTTGAACCTTGCGATACAGGACACCTGAATACTTGGTGAAAAAGTACATCGCTATTATTAAAATTGGGACGATCATAAGCAGTATGGAAAATAGCTCACGCGCTGTCACAAAAACAATAATGACCGCTCCAATAAATAAGAGAGGCCCACGCACAAAAATACGTAGCGTCATCATAAAGGCGCGCTGAATACTTTCCACATCACTTGTTAAAATCGTAATGAGCTTCCCTGTCGTAAAAGCCTCCCGTTCCTTTGCCGAATACGTCATCATTTTCTTATAAAGTGACTGACGTACATCAGAGGCAAAATGGATGGCTGCCTTCGAACTATAATAAGAACAACCAACTCCGCCAACAAGTCCGAGCATAGCACTTATCAGCATCAACACGAACATTTTCAGTACATATGGATTGTCGCCATTGGCAATGCCCGTATCAATCATATGCTGCATTATGGTCGGCTGAAGCAAATCCATCGTCACCTCAAGCACCATAAGAAGCGGTGCAATCAAGGTAAAAAATTTATAGGGCCCTAAATACCCTCCTAACTGTTTAATTGCCTGCATTCTTTCGTCTCCGTTTCTTATCAATTATGCCTTGGTATAATTGCGTCTGGAATCGGCTTTGTGCTTAGGCCTGCACGAGGGCCGACACGATGTCGGTCATTTCGGTAATGCCACAGGACGTGGCGTTATTACCGATGCAGGTCAGTTAGCCGTTATCGCATGGATGCGATGGTTTTAGGCTAACATCCCCTAAGAACTCCTTTCCGATTCTGTGACATCCGCTGGAGGCTTTAACTTCTTTCAGCGGATGTTTGGACACCCCGCTGAAAAGTGACTTAAAACTGCATTCCCCCCCACCAGTAGAGGTTAGGTACTTCGCTGAAAGAAGTTAAATCACATCTGCTCTAATTATAACTGAAAAACATTCTCAAATGGCTATTAAATTTCGTGTCTCGTAATATTTGGGACACGAGTGATATATTATGTAGGTTATAGTTACTGTAGCAATTGTTCAGGCTATCAGCTTTCGATTATCTTATAAGGAAGATCAGTGGCAAAGGTTCTTTTACTATTATCACTATGTTAGAATGAAAATCAGGGTGAAGTAAATATTACCAAAAATGTTATAACTCATACAGAACATCAAAAGGGGGTTGAGAAATAGTGTTTCCCATCTTTTTTTCCATTGGTTTGCTAATCATATTGCCTGCCAGCTTTATTATTTCGCTATGGAAAGCTGCTTTTAAAAGTAAACTCGAATGGTTGTTGGACTCATTGGTGACTACAGCACTAATCGTTTGGTTATTTCAAGCAGGAAACTGGGGTTGGGTCGGATATTATGTTCGCTTTCTTTGGTTGATTCTCTTGATTGTCACTTTCATTTTTTCTTGGAAAAGGGTAAGGAATTTACCGTTTACAATAAAATATACACTAAATCAAAAGTTTTCAATTGGTATATCTATTGTCCTTATTTTGTTTTTTGGTACTTATAATGCTTTGATTGTAAAAAGCTATACAGTAGCCGAAAAAGGAATTGAGTTATCTTTCCCACTTAAGAATGGCACCTATTATGTCGGACAGGGTGGCAATCAGGTATTAATGAACTATCATCAAGGCCATCCAGGCCAAAAATATGCGTTAGACATTTTAAAATTAAATACGCTTGGAACCCGCGCAAGTGGACTATATCCAGAAGAATTGGATAAGTATCAAATATTCACAGAGGATTTGTATAGTCCATGTAACGGAAAAGTAGTCAACATACAAAATGGTTTACCTGATCTCCCTCCTCCTAAATCTGATCCGGAAAACCCTGAGGGCAATCAGGTCGCCTTATTATGTGAGAACTATGATGCTACCGTTTTATTAGCCCATATGCAAAAAGGCAGCATAGTGGTGGAAAAAGGAGAAAAAGTAACAACGGGCCAAATACTTGGGAAAGTAGGAAACTCGGGAAATACAAGCGAACCACATTTACATATTCACGCCGAAAAGAACGGGAAAGGCGTACCGATCACATTTAATGATCGATTTTTAGTGAGAAATAGTTTAGTACGATAATATAAATCTACGCCTACTGTTTATTGCAGTTTAGCCCGAGCAGCTCTTTCTTTTACCTAAGCGTTTCCCCTACCCTGAGCACTCTCAAAAAAATACACCTCAATGTTATTTCAACATTGAGGTGTATTTAGCATTACAAATCATCAAACCCGTTATCTTCTACATTAACCTTCACATATTGACGCGAACGTTGCTCGAAGAAGTCCGTTTTTCCTAAGTCCACATCCTCGTAAGCTTTAACCCACTTCAATGGATTTTTGCGATAGCCCTCAAATGGACGCTCAACGCCAAGCTGATTACAACGAACATTGGCATAGAAGTGCACATAATCATGGACATCTTCCACATCGAGGCCATCAATTTTATCGCCAATCACTTCATTGGCCCAATCTACCTCTAGCTGTACGGCCTCACGGAATATTTCCTGTACACGTGCTGCTCGTTCAGGTGTATCGTATTCAGGATATTCCGCTAATAGCTCTTGATAAATTTTGATGAATAAATCGACATGAAGCTGCTCATCGCGATTAATATAATTAATCATCGTTGACGAGGCCACCATTTTTTGATTGCGTGCTAAATGATAGAAGAACGCAAAGCCAGAATAAAAGAATAAACCTTCTAAAATCACATCATAGATAATCGCTTCTAGCATATTTTCAACAGATGGCTCTTCCGAAAATGCATGGTAGCCTTTAATAACGAAATCATTGCGTCGCTCTAACACAGGCTCCGTACGCCAAAAGTCAAACGTACGATCCTGCTCATTTTTGTTTACAATACTTGATAGCACATAGGAATAAGAGTGATTATGGATAACCTCTTGCTGCGCTAAAATAATCATTAATGCATTTAAGCTTGAATCTGTTAAATAATCTGCTACTTTACCAGCAAAATCTGTTTGTACACTATCTAAAAGTGCTAGTAAACCAATTATTTTCAAAAATGATTCCTGTTCAACTGCTGATAGCTCAGGAAACTGCTTGACATCATTGCTCATATTAATTTCAAATGGTGTCCAGAAGTTACCAAGCATTTTTTTATACTTTGGATAAGCCCAGCTAAAACGCACATCATCCCAGTTTAAAATGTTAGAAGAGCGTCCGTTCACAATCCCTGTTGAACGGTTCGGCGCTTCTTTATCCATAATTTGTCGTTTCGTAATCGTTGTCATCGTTACTTCCTCCTAGCTTGCACAAGACTCACATTCTAGCAATTCTACAGACGTTGAGCGTACATAATAAGTCGTTTTCACACCACTCGCCCAAGCGTTCATATGTAGTGCTAGTAAATCCTTTGCCTTAATCGTATTTTGAACATATAAATTAAGTGAAATGCCTTGGTCAATATGACGAGCTCGTGCAGCATTTTGCTTGATTGTCCAATTTTGATCGATGAAATAAGCTGATTTATAATACCAAGTCGTCGTCGGTGATAGATCTGGTACGGTTACTGGAATTTTGTAATCCTTTTTCTCCTCTGAATAACTCTTTTGGAAGATTGGATCAATCGTTGCCGTACTACCCGCTAAAATAGATGTTGATGAGTTAGGGGCAACTGCCATAACATAGCCGTTACGCATACCGTTATCAGCAACTGCTGCGCGTAACGCATTCCATTTATCACTGTCATAGCCACGTTTGTCAAAATACGCACCAGTATGCCAATCTGAGCCTTCAAATAATGGGTAAGCACCTTTTTCACTTGCCAAATCGTTAGAAGCACGAATCGTTAAATAGGCAATTTCCTCATATAGCTTGTCCGCAAATTCTACAGCTTCCTCAGACTCCCATTGAATTTCATTCAAAGCTAATAGGTGGTGCCAGCCAAATGTTCCAAGCCCGATACCGCGGTAGCGTAAGTTCGTACGTTCTGCTTGTTTTACTGGAATTGTATTTAGAGCAATAACGTTATCTAGCATACGTACTTGCACCGGGATCAATCGTTCTAGAACACCAGCCGGTACAGCTCTGCCTAAATTAATAGATGATAAGTTACATACAACGAAATCTCCAGGCTTACGACGTGTTACGATAACATCATCTTCAAGGGTAATAGATTCGAATTCAGTGGGTGACATATTTTGAAAAATTTCTGTGCACAGGTTCGAGCTGTAAACCATCCCCTCATGCTTATTCGGGTTCATGCGATTGACTTCATCTCGATAGAACATAAACGGCACGCCTGTTTCAAGCTGTGAGCGCATAATACGCTTCATAATATCGATCGCTGGTACGACTTCACGGCTTAATAAAGGATTGGCGATACATTCTGCATATTTTGTACGGAAGGAGCCGTCACCTTTTTTCTCATCATAGAAATCTTCTAATGAGAAGCCCATGACCTCTCGTACTTCATGTGGGTCAAATAAATGCCATTCCCCACGTGCCTCAACTGTCTCCATAAATAAATCCGGTAAGCATAATCCTGTGAAAATATCATGGGCACGCAAACGCTCATCCCCATTGTTTAAACGTAAATCTAAAAACGTAAAGACGTCCTTATGCCAAACATCTAAATAGACCGCAATAGCTCCTTGGCGTTGACCAAGCTGGTCGACTGAAACTGCCGTATTATTAAGCTGTTTAATCCAAGGCAATACGCCACTTGATGCACCTTTAAAACCTTTAATAGATGAGCCTCGGCTACGAATTTTGCCCATATAAACGCCAATGCCCCCACCGTATTTCGATAATGTTGCAACATCTGTATTTGTGTCATAAATACTTTGTAAACTATCATCTACTGTATCGATAAAGCAGCTAGATAACTGGCCATGCGTTTTCCCTGCATTCGATAATGTCGGAGTGGCTACAGTCATATATAAATTACTCATCGCCCAATAAGACTCTCGCACCTTTTGTAAACGATTTTCTGTTTCATCCTGCATCAATGTCATCGCAATGACCATCCAACGTTCCTGTGGTAACTCTACAGGAGTTTTCGTATAATCACGGACAACATAGCGATCCATTAATGTTTTTAAGCCAATATATGTAAATAACTCATCTCGACTTTGTTCTAAATATGTAGCAAGTTCCTGAAGCTCCTGCTCACTATATTTTGTTGTTAAACTTTCATGATACAAACCAGCCTCTGTATAGCGTGCTAATTGTGCTGGGAAAACCTGATATACATCTTTTACTGAAACACCGCGACGCATTGCAAACTGGTCATATAATTTTTCTAAATAAATTTGCGCTGCAACAAATGTCCAATATGGCTCCTCTTCATCAATTAGGCTAAGCGTTTGTAAAATCATCGCATCCGCCCATGCCTCAAATGTGGCATCGTCATTTTTTCGTAGCCATCGATCCGATAACCTTACAAAACTTTCAAGTTCATCCTCCGTGTAACTTTTCTTTAGCTTAGCAATTTGCTGTTCGATTTGAATTGTCATATACACATACTCTCCCTTTCTTTCTCCAGACAACACAAAAAGCGATCACGCGTCCTCTATCGGTTGCGTGATCGCTGTAAAATCGGAAATGGAAATGAAGGACATGCACACAAAGAAGTGAACAAATCTCTCGCCTCCACTTCTCAATCCCCGAAGAATGTGTCGCTGTCTTGAACAATCGGCAGGTCTCCTGGCTCATGCTTCCTCCAAATGATCGCCTTCCCATTGTTAACAGTGGCCTCTTCATCATTTGTCAGCACTTACAGTTGCGGGGACAGCTTCGGCATAAGATGACTCTTTTTCCGAATTCCCTTTTAAACCACATTGGTACCGCTCGTCCAAAATACTATATATTGTGTTTTAATTTCTAAACAAATCTAACATATTGTGTTTATTGTTGCAATAGGTGTTTTGCCCCTTGATTTTTTTTACGCACTACTTTTTCTCGAAGCAAGCCCAATTACAATGCAGTTTTACGTAGTTTCTCAAAATTTCTAAGAAAGATTTTTTGTGCCAGCTGCTCTTTTTCTGGATGTATTCCGAGTAAAATGACTGCACATGGACCAGCCGTTTTCTCAACATTTAACGAACTTTTGACCTGTTGATTACCAAAAAGACGGGTAAATTCTGCTTGCAAACCTTTTGATCCAACTGGCCAAACTTGCTGTACAATTTCCTCTTTCCATGCCTGAAAAATAGGCTGTAGCTGGGCAACATCCTCAGGCTGTGCAAGGACTTCATTGCCAACAAGCGGCAGTCCATATGTATACCAAATAAGATGTTCATGCTTATATGGTGTACGTTGCTGCTGTTCACCAAGCATCGTTATGGACAAACCAGATTGTACAGTCGGCATATTGGACTCAGTGCTACCGTCTATTTGTGGACAAATAAGACCAGCTTCATCAAAAACTTGCTGAATACCTGCCACATAACGAGACCATGCCGCATCCCCTGAAAAATTAGCGAGTAGGACATGTGTAGGTAAAGCATTTGCGGCAAGCTGCTCTAAAAAAGTAACACGTGCTGTCAAGTATGCCGTGAGTTGATCTGAGGCAGACACAACATCTTGTGGTTTTTCACCAATGGCTGCGGCATTATCTGTCGTAGCAATCAGCTCACCTACTTTTATGGCATTTCTCAATGTAATCGCCCTGCCTTACGCACAAATACTTTAGATAAAATTGGCATTACAACTGCAACGATGACTAAATTAATTAGTGTTGCCAACGGAAGACTAGTAAGAGATGCCCAATAAAATGCCGGACTAATGATAAAGTAAAACGGTAATGGTGCCACAACGCCATTTAAAATCAGTGCCACAGGCCATTTCCAGAAATGCATTCCTTTTTTATGCATCACTCCGAAGATCCATACAACGATAAACATCTCTACTGCGATAATAATATGGAGTGGTCCAAGTGGGAAGCCAGAGGTTAAGGCCGTAATAAAATGCCCAATTGCCCCTGCAACCCCAGCCAATACTGGAGATAAAAATACAACGCTCAAAAATGCAGGAGCAGCGTCCAGCGCAGCAGTTGTAATAAATGGTGTTGGAATTTTAATAACTGCCCCAACTGCACAAATTGCCGCTACCATGGCAACGAGTGTCAACTTCATTAATCTTTGTCGATCCATTCCATTCCCTCTTTTCTTTTTAACATTGTTCATCATAGCGTGAGGTTGATTTCCGTTCCGGCTGGGCGCTTTGTTGCTGTCGCTTCGCTTTCGCACAGAAAACATCCGCTGCGCTCCAGGGTCTCGGGCCTACAGATGTTTTTTGCGCGAAAGCGTAGTGCTAACGAAGCGGCAGCAGAGGGTTTTGTTTGTGCGAAAGCGCAGCGACAGCAACAGCACTGATGTAGGTCATGAAGGCGTTATCACAGACGTGATGCTCTTAGCCTTCGTTCCTCTAGCGCTAATCCCCAGGGAGTCGCCCATCCTCCACTCCAATCAACTTATTTACAAAGCATACGTCCTTGGAAATCTTATCCACAAAACGAAAAGCCTAATAAAAATTTTTTAAAACTATATCATTTGATCTGTTCCCCGACACCATACCAAATGCGTACAACACGTTCGGCTTCTGCAAATAAAGCCTGGTACAAACGCCCACATGTATCACGCAATAATCGTGCCTGTTTTTCCATCGGCACAACCCCTCGTCCCATATCGGTCACAATTATATAGAGTGCACAATTTTCTTCAAGAGTCTTTAGTCTTGTCAAAATGGTTCTGACAATGACCTCATCATCCTCTAGTTCTTGTGTCACGAGCCACTTCTCTAGGTTTTTAATAACCAGTACATCACTGGCAGGAGTATCATCAGGTACATAGCCATCTACTAGCTCAACTTTTTGATCTGCAAGTAAATTCATGACATAGTCGGTTTTTCCGCTATAAGCTCCTCCGATAAAGACATGCATCTCTCCCCCTCCTCCCAAGCCTTTCTTGAAAACGTTAAAGAAAACATTTTATCATGCGGTGTATGGTACGTCCAAAAGGATTGCTCAGTCGGTGCAAATGCAACAAGAAGTGCTCGAATGACTCCACCATGCACAACAAGATGATAATCGTCTTCTCCTTTTGGTAACTCTGTAAATCCTTCAATGACTCGGGCACAAAATGCATCAAAACCTTCCCCTTTTGGAGGCGGTGACTGTACCGGATCATCTAACCATGCACAATAACGACGATCAGATTTTAAATCCTCATATGTTCGCCCTTCAAATTCTCCGAAGTTCGACTCTCGGAATCTTTTATCTGCCATGTAAGTTGCATTCGGAAAATAATGAGCAGCCGTTTCTCTACAGCGCAGTAAATCGCTACCATACACTTTCGTGATATCTTTATCTACAACAGTCAGCGAAGATACATCGGCTAATGAAGAATCTGTCCAGCCAATATACCGTTTTTCTAAATTTTCCTTTGTTGGTGCATGTCTCATTAAGCGCACATTAACAACGTCACCCACAATACAACCTCCATTCCTTCAATTGATGCACCGAGTAAATCCCCAGAAACGCCACCAAAGTTGCGCACCGTAAATTGTCGAAAGACTAAAAAGGCAATCGCTAATACAGCCATCAACACGAACGGAACAAACGAAAAGCCTATTACGATCAATAAGCTACTATACGCCACTACCAATGTTATAAGCATAAAGCAGATAAGTAATCCTGGCTTAATATGCGTTTTAAAAAAGTAGGCAAGCCCTTTTTCTTTTGAGCACTGTAGCGACATAAAATAAAAACTCATACCCACTCGTGTTAATAATGGAATAAAAATCAGCATCCAAAGAGCTAATTTATGCTGCACAAATAGCTCATGTAAAATAACAAGTTTACCAAGCACTAAAAATAAGACTGAAAGCACTCCAAATGCGCCAACACGTGGATCATCTAGAATTTCAAGCCGCTTCTCACGATCCCGATATGAAAAATAAGCATCCCCCATATCAATAAAACCGTCTAAATGTAAACCACCCGTAAACAAAGCGAATAATCCGACAATCATAAAGGAAAGCAAGACTTCACTGCTCGTCGTCCATTCTGTTAAACCATATATCACCGCTGCCACTACGGTACCCATCAGAGCACCTATCCACGGCAAAAAGGCGAACATCCCCGTAATGGTTACTTTGGTTAAAGGAATTTCTTTATGTACCGGCAAAACTGTAAAAAATTGAAATGCAAGTTGTATGCTCTGCCAGAAATTTTTCATCGCCTTGCCTTCTTTCTTTTTATTTTCAAAGCGCGTTTCATTATTTCCATTTCTTTACGATTCCATAATTGATTTCATACGCCTCATCCGCTATAGAAACGAACCATTGATGGAACTTCCCGAGCATTTGTCGGTATAATTCAACTTCCTCGTTTGTATATGGAGGCTCATCAAACAATTCGTTCGAGACGACAAAAAACGTCACCCTTTTCTCAAGTAACGTCTCTACCGCCCTTTTTACAACACGGAGCTTCTTCTCTAAACAGCCTGGTTGTGCCACACACGGAGTCCCTGTTTCAAACCCTTCGTAAAAAGCATTTGTCAGCCATGTCGTGACACAGTCCCATAACACGACATCTCCATCAATCAGGTTATTCAATGTTTCAACGATTTCATAAGGTGCTTCTATCGTTAGCCATTTAACAGTTTGCGCCTGTCTGTCAGCCCGATGTCGCACTATTCGCTTCTCCATCTCACGGTCCATCGCTACGCCTGAAGCAATATAAATAAGTCGTTGTCCATGCATGGACTTTGTTTGAAAGTGAGTAACAGCCGCATGTTCAGCAAAGTGGGATTTACCACTGCGTACTCCCCCTGTAATGAAAATCAGTGGCAATGATTACGCCTCCTATTGTAGATGTTGAATGTTACCGATATCTTTAACGAACAATTGATGCTCTAATCGTTCAATAATCGTTACGCTTGTACCATGAATGAATGGTTCTGACCAAAGCTGATCAATGCTTCTGCCTAAAATGGCGTTAACAACACATTTAATTGTTACAGCATGGGAAACAATTAATACATTTTCCTCAGGAAATTTATCTGCAATTTCTTTCAACATATACATAGCTCGCTCTGTTACTGCGCCGAAGCTTTCGGTATGAGTTGCGGTAAATTGTGCAGGATAATCGGTATATAATTCATAATCTAAGCGTTGTGTCTTTACGATGTCCTCGACCGTTTTACCTTGCCAATCCCCTAAAAAAATCTCGCGTAAATCATCCGCATGGTAAATGGGAAGCTGTCGATCACCGACAAGAATCTGCAATGTTTCCTTGGCACGACCACTCGAACTGCTAAATGCTGCAGCGAATGCAATTTCCCCCAAATGTTTTTGCAGTTTTTTCGCATTTGAAATACCATTTTCAGACAATGGCGAATCTAACCATCCTTGTAGACGATGTTCTTTATTCCACATTGTTTCACCGTGTCTCACTAAATAAAAAGTTGTCACTTTTCTCACCCCTAATTAATATTCAATTATGCCTCGGCATATTTACTTCCGGAATCGGCTTTGTGCTTAGGCCTGCAAATGTTTTTTGTGCGAAAGCGCAGTGCTAACGTAGCGACAGCAACAGATGTTTTTTGCGCGTAAGCGTAGCGGCAGCGGCAGATGTTTTTTGTGCGAAAGCGTAGTGCTAACGTAGCGACAGCAACAGATGTTTTTTGTGCGAAAGCGTAGTGCTAACGTAGCGACAGCAACAGATGTTTTTTGTGCGAAAGCGCAGTGCTAACGTAGCGACAGTAACAGATGTTTTTTGCGCGTAAGCGTAGCATCAGCGACAACACGCCGTTGGTCACTCAGGCGTTTTCTCAGGATGTGAAGCTCTTAGCCTGAGTTCCTCTATTTCAGCGGATGTTTTTTGTACCGAAAGCGTAGCGAAAGGTACAGATATTTGGACACCCGCTGAAAAGTAGCTTTAACCCGCATTCACCTCACCACCTACAGAGGTGGGAGACTTCGGCTGAAATAAGTTAAACCATGCCTGCAAACAGTTTTTTAAATAAGTCATGGCCGCAATATCTTTAATCCCGATACGGAACCATTCACCATTTAAGCCCATAAAGTTTTTTGTATGGCGTAGTACGACGCCCTTTGATAAACAATAAGTAAAAAATGTATCTGCTTGCTGTTTATCAGGCAACTTAAAACATACATAATTGGTTACACTATTTGTCACCTGGCAACCATTTTCTTGTAAATAGCTTTGTAGCAATTCCCGCTGTGTTGTTGCATAGGCAATCGCTTGTTGACAATAATTTTCTTCATCTAAACAACCTGCCCCTATAACTAGAGCAAAGGCATTCAAATTCCAATGCGGTAGACTGGACTTTAACTCAGCAACAACGATAGGACTCGTAACTAAATAGCCAAGTCGCAAACCTGGAATCGCATACATTTTTGTCATCGAACGAACGACGATCATATGAGGATTATCTACCACATATTGAATCAATGAATAGGCTTCATCGATCCAGTCAATAAAGGCCTCATCAATAACAAGCTCGCAATTCACTTGTGCACCGTGAGTAATTAATTGTAGGAGCTCCTCCATATTTGGAAGTACCCCCGTCGGATTATTCGGCGTGCAAATATATAAAGCATCTGCATTCGCCATCTCTCTTTTTAGACGCTCCATCGGCAATGTGTAGTGGACAATATCCTCTACAAGTATTGGCACAATTTCAGCACCTGCCGCCCGCAATGTTCGTTCATATTCTGAAAAAGTGGGATGTACGATAATCACACGTTTATTGGCATAGCGTTTAGCCAGAACACTAAAAAGCTCTGAGGCACCGTTGCCTAGTAAAACGCAATCTTTCTGTACATGATGAAAAGCTGTCACCTTTGTTAAAAATGGCTCTCCATCTGGATCTGGATAACGTTGAATGAGCGGATAAAATGTGCGCCAACGTGCCTCAACAAATTGAGGTGGTCCTGCCGAATTGACATTTTCACTAAAATCATACACCTCTTTGGGCATGTTCAGCCCAAGTTGATGATAGACATTTTGCGGATTTGCTCCATGATTAGGTAATTGCAAAAATTAACACCTCCACTGCTAATATAACAAGAGTAAAGAGCAAAGTAGCCAAACGCATATGAATAATAGACGTTGCAATATGCTCTTTAGTTAATGGAACTAATTTTTCTCCCATAATTGCTCGATAAGAAACGACACCCTGATATGTATTTTTCCCTCCAAGCTGTACCCCAAGCTGAACAGCTGTAGCCGCCTCCAAATAACCACTATTCGGACTTGGGTGCTTTTTTGCATCCTGTAACCAACGTTTTAATCGCTGACCAAGAGATACTGTTGTTTCATTTTTAGTCCCTAGTACCATGAGTAAGCCTGTTAATCGGCTAGGAATAAAATTCAATACATCGTCTAGCTTTGCAGAAAACATACCAAAATCTTTATATTTCTCATTTTTATAGCCAACCATAGAATCTAACGTATTGACTGCCTTATAGCCCCATAACCCTATTGCGCCAAATAAAAAGGCATAAAATAATGGAGCTGTTACACCATCACTCGTGTTTTCTGAGACCGTCTCTACAACACCACGAACAATCTCATCCTCGTCAAGCTTCTCCGTATCACGTCCGACAATCCAAGATAGCTTCACACGAGCTTCAGCAAAATCCCCTTTAACAAGTGGTTCATACACAGCCATCGCAGCTTCCTTTAAGCTACGCTGTGCTAATCCTATACCAATTAGTAATCCCTCTACCAGTATGCCAAATAATAGACTAATCTTATAGCTTAGTAGCAAAATGACCATCACAACAAACATCGTTGTGCCGACTACAGTGAGCGCCATGATCATACCACGAAACTTTCTCATTCTTCCTTTATTCCATAATTCCGTTTGAGATTGAATGAGCTTTCCAATCCAGCGTACTGGATGAGGCATTTTAGGAGGATCACCGACTACTAAATCAAAAGCAAGCCCAATGATACAGGCAATCATCAATGCCATCATAAAGGATTCTCCTCTTTATCTTTTTTATATTTTTGAACAGCCTCACGCATCGTTTCGTAAACTCCATGACCAATGACTTTCCCAAGCATTGTAATCGGACCAGCATATTGATGGTAATCACCTTCCTGCGTCGAAGCAATTAACAAGCTATCTGTTGAAGTACCTGTAGCTTGCGTGCCCGTTGTTGGATCTGTAATACCTTCATCAATGAGAGCCTTGACCTTTGCCTCTGTCGTAGAGATCATTGCCTGAAATAAAGCCTCATCTGACAATTTCCCATTGATAAGTACCCACGTATTGATGGTTCCAGCATGATACTGCTCTTGACGATGAAAGGCACGCGTTATATCTACGGCATTACCGAGCCCAGCTGTAATCATAATGACAAGATGAATGCCTTCATATGTAAACTCACGAATTGTTGCGTACCTGGCATAGACAGCCGTCATCATCGCAACCGTCTTATCAATTGGAAAGCCTTCGGACTGTAAAAACCGTTGCAATTCTAACTGCGGTTTTCGCTCATCGTACGTATACGGCACTGAACGATTTATTAGATGTGTATAATAGCCAAATCCCGGATTATGTACTGCCGAGGATACGACCTTCATTGGTGAATCTGTGCGGAAAGCAACATAATGTTCAGAAATGTGAATATCTTCCTTGCGTAGTACTGGCATTATCTCGCCTCCCATTCAGAAAATAAAAAAACAAATTCTTACAAAGAAGAATTTGTACTGTTCAATCTTAAATTTATGATTGTTCCCAAATTTGAACTTTTTGAATTTTGTACAGCATTACAACTTCCTAATACTCAAATTATTTATTTTTTTGAAATTGTATCACAAATTCACGTTTTATAACAATTCAATTTCGAGATATTCCGTTATTGCTTTTGTTTTAAGTGTTTAAAACGAACAATGGATCCTGCAATGATAAATACCCAGCCAATACCGATGTAGACAATTTTCATTGTTTTTGTCGAGGCCGGTAAAATATCCATAATCGTTAAACAAACAAATAGTATGCCAATCATTGATAGAAACATACCAATCGATAATTTTTTCAAAAGAAAAACCTCCAATCTATGTACGCCCTCGATTTTACCGTATTCCAGTGAAAAAGAAAACACTAATCCCGTTCAAGGATTAGTGTTTATCCCGCATGAACGGGCAGTAATTTGTCTGTAGCGAAAGCAAAGTACTTAGGTCAGCGATTAACTGCCCGTAAAATCCCGATTGGTGAAGACTAATAATCAGTGGAGGTAAAGAAAAACCCCCACTGATTATCGTTTCACTTTATTTACTTATACTCTCACATGTGCAAAAAATTCTTCATAAAGTGCTTGTAAAATTTGGTTTTCAAATTCCTGTAGCACACCGAATACTAGACTTACTTCAGATGAACCTTGATTAATCATCTCGATATTTGCACCTGTTTTTGAAATGGCCGTTGCAGCGCGTGCCGCTAAACCTGTATTATTACGCATGCCTTCACCTACGATAACAATCATAGAGAAACCATGACGCATTTGCACATCATCTGCATGTAATTCATGTTTTACACGAGAAAGAATACGCGCTTCATTTTCTGGTGTTATTTGATTTGAACGCATAATGACTGAAATATCGTCTAAACCAGACGGTGTATGTTCATAAGAAATATTTTCGTCTTCTAAAATTTGTAGAAGCTTACGTCCAAAGCCTACTTCACGATTCATCAAGTACTTTGACACATATAAAGTTGAAAAACCACTGTCTGCCGAGATACCTGTAACTGGACGACCTGTTGCAGGACGACTTGGTACGATACGAGTACCTGGGGCTGATGGATTATTTGTATTTTTTATGTTAACTGGCACCCCAATCTTATAGACAGGCATTAACGCTTCATCATGGAACACCGAAAAGCCTGCATAGGATAATTCGCGCATTTCGCGATACGTAATTTCTTTAATTTCCACTGGATCATTCACGACTTTCGGATTCGCGGAGAACACACAATCCACATCCGTAAAGTTTTCATAAAGCTCTGCCTCAACAGCTGCTGCTAATATAGAGCCTGTAATATCAGAGCCACCGCGGTCAAATGTTCGCAATATGCCCGCTTTAGTGTAACCGAAGAAACCTGGGAACACAATAATTTCTTTTGTATTTTTTAGAGGTGCTAAATTTGCATAAGCCTCTGGTAAAGCAAACGTGCGTTCAGGTAAATCATTGACCACTAAACCATCTTTCGGACTTACGTAACGAGCCGGCATACCGATAGAATTGAAATACGCTGCGATTAACTTCGCGTTATTATCTTCCCCTGCTGCTTTAATGCTATCGATAAATAATTCTTCATTTGATTTATCACCTTGCACACGTTCACGTAAATCTTCAGCTATCACGCCACAAATTGTATGATCTAACTGCAAACCATCTGCAATCGCCTTAAAACGATTCACAACGGTTTGCACTTTCTCTTCAATATCTTCATTTTTTAATGCTGCCATTGCTAAATTAATTAATAAATCAGTTACCTTTATATCGTCACCGGAGCGTTTCCCTGGTGCAGAAACGGCTACGATTTTACGTGCCGGATTAGATTTTACAATGTTTGCTACTTTTTGAATTTGTTCTGCACTTGCTACAGATGTTCCACCAAATTTACATACGATCATATCTATCAAATCCTAACTTTTTAAATTAATTGTATTCCCCCACAAAACAATTGAATGTACACAGTGTACAAATTATCGCTCTCTACGTCAATACAATTTAAAAAATTCACGCAATTTACCGATAGAATATGGACAATTTCCGCACTGTTTGATTTATTATACGGATTTCATATGAAATAGTTAAGGTTTTTACAAAATTTTTTTGTAGAATTCACATAATCGTACAAATCTTTGTCTGAACTAGCTTAAATCATCTAAAGTACAGGATTTAAGTAATCAATTTTAGCGATAAAACATGCCAATTCGAACCAACTTAAACCCGTCATTTTAACAATTTTTTTCAGCCAAATTTTCCTTCTATATTGTTTCCAATTTGAATGAAATTAAATTACCTTTCTTCTATATTAATTAATGAAAACGCTTCCTTATTATCATATGCAGAAAAATTTGTGATGTTTGTGCTACCCGCGATTGCTGAAAGTCGCTCACTCTTCAAGTTGATTCACCTGTTTTGCGTTGGAATTCTTATCCTCTGCGGATATTCTCCTCTTGCGCGTGGAAGGGCACTTATGTTGACAATCCTTTTAGGAGATAATGCTTAAAAACCATCCTTCAGTTTTAAAATGTCCATTTATAATGGGTCCATTTTATTTAAAAGGATGGTTTTGATTATATATTTTGTACAAACGTTATTTCCCTTTTACTATTGTTCTTTGAGCTTTTGTAATAATTCTCTCAGTTGCCTTAGTTGGAGAATCCTTTTGCCATTCATCACAAAGGTTTATTACCCACTCTGGTTGAGTTTTGCTAGCATCATTTAACCAGTTGCCGACAGAATCTTGAACATACTTTGACGAATCTGATTTTAGCAAATTTAGAATAGGAAGTACGATTTGTGGTTCTTCCTTTAATCTTTCAATATGCTTTGTCCATACCCCGCGAGGACGGATTGATTCTAAACTGAACCTACGAATGTTTTCATCTTCGCTTTTCGCCCACTCCGTTAACAAGTCTACACTTCTCTCAACATTTTCTGAAAGGTCTTCCCTAATTGACATCCAAGCAATTTCTCGTACACCAAAATGATGATCTGCTGCGAAAGATCGGATATACAACAATTTCTCTTCTAAAGAATGATCGTTGTTTTTATTCATAAATGCTGCCCAACAGCGGACGCTATCAGATACATGTTGGGAGCATATTTTGATTACATCCTCTTTTTTAGTCGCACTTTCATTAACCATGACTGTGTCTAATAAACCACCTATTAAACGTATAGCCTTCATTCCCGTTTCAACTTTTTGCTTCTCTATCTCAGTTAAAATAATTTCCAACTCTTCATCTAGCCCCATTGATGGTAGAACATTTTTGACTAAAGTAATATGGTTAACAGTTTGCCATTCCGTTAAATTAACACTCTCGATTCGGCCTTGATTCAACAACGTTAAAACGTCATTAGGGATATCGCTAGCCTTTCTAGCTCCCTTTCTATTTAAAATATCTTCTTTTACAACCATGTCACACCCCCTGAAATAATGGAAAAATCCTAGAAATTATTAGATGTCTCTCTCTATATTATTTTCTCTTGCAAATTATTTCCACTGTTTTCCTCTATTAAAAATGAAGTACCGGAGATAAATACCATCACCTTTCAGAAAAATCCCTTTAGATTGAAACTAAATGCTCATAGCAAAAATTTCTATTTTTTTTAGAATAAGTATTGAAAGGTGATGATACTTTGTCAAACTTCTTTAGCAAATATTCGAAATATGTAATACTACTCATTTTTATATTTAAAATAATTCATTTTGGCATTCCGGATTATGTAAAACCTGTGTTTGTTTATGAGTATCTTGTATTTTTCGGAATAGCTTATTTCTTTGCTATTCTTCAAGATTTTTTTAATCCAAGTGAAAGAACAGATATATTACTACGTGTAGCCATCATCATTAGTTCGATCGTCATGTTTATTACATCAATCTACTATAAAGCCACGTTCTCGGTTGCTTTTTCTGTAATAATGTTCGTTGCGATTAGTTTCTCATTACATTTAGCAATCAAGCATAACAAAATAAACAAGCAACAGGATTAATACCTTTTGCTTGTTTAACTTAGTGATTGTTATAGTGAAAAATTTAAGGTTGCGATCGTTACGGGCAGTTAATGCGGGATAAAGTCCTCCGCCCAATTACTGGATAAAATTGAGATAGTCTACAACTTCCTAATTCTTCCGATAGTACATGATCCACAATCTCCCTTGCAACCAATTAACAGGATAACGTGATGGCAGAATGCATAACTGCTGAATATATTATTGTTAGTTTTTCATGAAAACCAACAATTGGGTAGCGTTCTTTAGGCATTGACCTCTTCTCTATTTGAATACTATCTAATTTCGATACTGATATCGAGTGGCTTGATAGTGTCACCTATGATACGATTACAAAATAAACAACTTCATTTGGTTTTTATTAACTTTAGTGAAATCAAGTGAACAACAATATAAAAGGATGATAGTCAATTGAGTAACGAACAAAATAAGAGTAAATTTATATACACATATGTACATCATGTTGACGAATACGATTTGTGTAGAATGGAGATGCGTTCATTTTTTAGTTTTGATTCCCAATCAAACTATATAATAAGCAATGTTAAAATTGATCCAAGCCGTAGCCCTTTTATACAAGAGAGACTTGAAGTGCTATATGCAGATAATAGCTTAGAGAACATCAAGACATTGGTGAAGGATGTAAACATAAATGAAGCAACTTTTAAAGTGGTTTGTTTAAATAATATGGATATAGGTGAAACGAAGAAAATTCCTCAGCCAGAGCGTCGATTAATAGAACGCGAGACAGGATTATGTATTGAGGGAGAACCAGACCTAGATCTTCCCGAAATTGTATTTGGAATGATTTTAATAGATGGAATATGGTATTTTGGAAAACATATGAAGAGTGAATCCATTTGGCTTAAACATTTACACAAACCTAACAGTTATTCAACGGCACTTAGTACTAGAGTCGCTCGTGCTGTTGCAAATATCGCCGTTCCCCAGCCTCAAAATATTCATGCAATCGATCCTTGCTGTGGTATAGGGACCGTAATCATTGAAGCCCTTTCCATGGGAATTAATATTGAAGGGCGAGATATTAATTACAATGTTTGCAAAGGTTCCCGAGAAAACATCACTTATTTTGGATTAACAGGTAACATTACATTAGGTCCAATTTCAGAAGTAACGGAACATTATGATGTCGCCATAATTGATTTACCTTATAACTTATTTACGCATACATCAATCGAAGATCAATTTGATATTATAAAACAAGCTCGCCGGATTGCCGATAAAGTTGTGGTTGTTACAATTGAGACAATTGATGACTTGATAGAAGATGCAGGTTTTGTGATAGCAGATCGATGCATTGCTAAAAAGCAATCATTTTTACGCCAAATTCTATTATGTAAATAAAAGCACGTACTTTCTATCATTAAAAAAGAAAGTAAACCTACTCACAGCTTGCAAGGCGGAGGCGGTTTACTTTTTTTGTCCATATGTATAGAAGGATACAAATATATCAAATAATAAACAACTTGGCCCCCTCACTAAGAACTTTATATTGATTACTCGGAGACAGCATATCCTTTAGCAATAATTTCTTTGTATATTCGGTGAATCACAATTTTTTTCTGTTATATTTTTTAATTATAGTAACTAAAATGGCAATAACAAATACGATAAGACTATTTATTAGCAAATCGTAGGCAATATTCAGCCCATTGAATACTGCAAAGGCATCACGAATAATAAATAGTGCTAGTATAACGCCGATTCCACAAAATACACCTGCTAGTATAAATATTGTGAAAGAAGCAAAAATAAACTTTGTTTCATCACATATAGTTCATTAATTAATTGTAAGTTATGCGGATAAAAAATCATCTTTCACTCACACTAATGGTGGAGGTGAGATGATAATGGGTAATAATAAACATAAAAATAATAAAACTCAAGACAACAAAAAACAGCAGAATCAAAATCAAAATGCTAACAGAGAGCGTAAAAATAAAAACAGAGAAGAGTTCGCTGAGGAAGTAGACTTCAGTAATATTCAAAATGAAAATAAACGTTAGTAGTAAAATCTAAAGATAATTTTGAACTAACCCCCAATATTCACTTTAGAAAAAGGTGTGTATTGGGGCTTTTCTTATTCTGTAAATACATCGCCTATGATCCATCTCCTTCAATTTCTTAAAGCACAAAAAACCCGGTGTGACTTTGAAATAAAGTCACAATGTTTATAAAAAAGACGCGATGTTTAAAATAAAGTCGCGACGTTTATAAAAAAGTTGTAAAACTTTACCCCTTTGTTATTTTTTAGTCAAACCAGTGGAAAAAAACCTAAACAGGTGGTATTATATCTGGATCTACGTCAAGTTTATAGACACACTCAAGTTAATTTTTTTTGTGTTGCGCAACGTCCATTTTTGGAGTGTTCCACATCCCGAGTAGCCCGTCAAAGTGAAAAGAGCCTTTGACCGCCTACTCGGGATGTAGAGCGGAAAATGTATGGAAGTTGCGCCCGAAAAATGTGGAGGGGTAGATTTCTTTGTACCCCTTTTTTACGCTGCTGCTCGACACATTTTCTCATACGCATCGGGTGTGAAATAATCAATGCTACCGTGGATTCGCTTGCGATTGTACCAGCCTTCGATGTACTTAAATAAAGCTACGCGTGCGGTTTCAAAGCGGTCGTAACGTGTTCGGTATACTTCTTCTTTTTTGAGTGTTGCGTGAAATGATTCGATGCATGCATTGTCATACGGGCATCCTTTTCGACTAAATGATGGGATCATTTCGTATTTCTTTAAGCGTTCACCAAAAACTTCACTTGTATATTGAGAGCCTAAATCAGTGTGTACAATTAGTCCTGGTGCTGGATTTTGCGCTGCTACTGCGTTATCAAGGGCTTCTAAAACTAGGTCAACCGTCATTTTACGACCAAATTTATACCCAATAATTTTCTTGGTGTGACAATCTAATACCGACGCCAAATAACACCAACCATCTTGTACTGTGTGGATATACGTAATATCTGCCACCCATTTTTCATTGATAGTTTCGGTTGTAAAGTCTTGTCCCAACACGTTTTCACGCTCTTCCACGGGTTTCTGTGTTGGCGTCGGACGGTACTTTTTTGTGATGTTTGAACGAATGCCTGCATTTCTCATAACGCGTTGAACGCGATCAATACTACCTGTATAGCCCTCTTGTTTAAGGATTTGAAATATTTTCGGTGCACCATAACGACCGTCACTTTCCTTATGAATGACGCGAATGCGTGCGAGTAGCTTTTCATTAGCAGCATGATAGCTGTTCGGCTTTTTATGAAATGATTGATAATACGTACTTTTAGGCATCTTTAAAATGCGACACATCAATTGAACGGGTTGATGTTCGCTTTCTTTCGTAATGTGGTCGATTAGCTCTTGGTCATCTATTTTTTCGCGAATATGGTCATAGCCTTTTTTAGGATATCTACCTCTTGTTTTAATCGAAGATTTTCCTTCTGGATGGCGGCTACTTCAGCTGCAGTTAACTCCCCAGTTCCTTCAATTGGACAATGGAGTTTAATCCATTTATAAATTGTGACTTCTGACACACCATATTCGCTAGCTAATTGATTGACCGGTGTACCCGCGCGATAAAGCTCGACTACTGTTTGTTTGAATTCTTTATTGTACTTTTTTTGACTCATGGTCGGACACGTCCTCTCTTATACTCAATTCTATTGATTTAACCGAGGTATGTCCACTCATCTATAATACATCCAGTATCTTAATTTTCTCCATGTATCCAGATAAAATTCTTCGCCGTTAACATTAGCTCTGTGTGGCGTCTACGGTTATGTAAGTATTGCTATAAAGAAGCATATTAATATTTTTTACATTCCACAATTTCCTAAATTCATTAATAGGAACTTTTCGATTATAGCTTTTGTTATCATCATTACAATTCACCAGTTGCCTTAATGATTCTGAAAGGTAGAAATACTCCTTGTCATATCCTACGACAGGGACAAAATGCAAATTATTACGATCCTTATGTACTTTAATAAAAACAATTACGGGAGTTCCTTTACTAACTTCGTACTTTAATGTATTTATATTTCCTTTATAATAGTTTGTTTTAAATCCCTTTTTTCTTAACACCGTACGGATTCCTTTTGGATATACATTACCTGACCTCACTTTACTAGGAAAATTAGTATATAACTCTTCACCATCTGCCTCTATTCCGAAATGACGCAACACATATGCTGTTGAAAATGCTGCACATTCCCTTTTGTTTTGACTATCTATCCTATTATTTCGTTTAATGAGAAAGTTAGCCGGATAATCTCTTTTTCGTAAAACAGGTATGGGTAAAGTCATTAAATATGCATTAATGATCGTTGATATAATAATCCATAAAATAGCTGTTCTAATTATAAACATACTACTTCCCCCCATTGTTTTGCGTCCATATCGCAACAATATTCTAAGTCCTTCTTTCACTAAACTGCGCCATTAGCAATCGAGTAGGAGACTAGCCATTAATTGACTAGTCGACCTCTCACACCACCGTACGTACGGTTCCGTATACGGCGGTTCGAAAGTTTTATGGTTTTAAAATGATTTGGGAGAGACTTTTTAAATTTTGTTTCTCCCAGTATTTATTATTTAGGGCTCTATTTATGATTGGATTATTGGATGAACGCCAATATCCCTTTCGGGTATTTGCTATTCTGTAAGCGTCGTTCGGGCAGATACCAAGTTTCTTAAGGTTGCGATACTTGGTTGTGGTTTTCTTCCACTCTTTCCATCGACACGCTCTCAATCTTCGGCGTATATGGGCATCCATCTTTTTAGCGTATTCTCCAATGTCCGCGATTTTAAAGTAATTAACCCATCCCTGAATCAGGTAGTTGAGGTATTTAATTCTTTCATCCATTCACATGCTTCGATTGCGATTCGTGAGATGGCGGATTCTATCTTCCAATTTCTGTTTACTTTTCTTCGGCACGTAAATCCTTGTTTGTTGCTTGTTTCGGTAGAAACTCACTCCTAAGAATGTCCGTGCTCTCGGCTTTCCCACTGCGGATTTCTCCTCATTTACCTTAAGCTTTAGTTTCTTTTCGATAAATGTTGTCATCCCTAATTTCACACGCTCTCCTGCTTTTAGACTTTTAACATAGATATTGCAGTCATCTGCGTAACGGACGAATCTGTGACCTCGTTTTTCAAGCTCTTTATCTAGTTCATGGAGAAGGATATTACTAAGTAGTGGACTCAGTGGACCACCTTGTGGCGTGCCTTCTTGGCTATGTACTACGACCCCATTTGCCATAGTGCCAGCGTTGAGAAACTTACGGATTAGCTTTAAGGTTGGCTTATCCTTAATATATCCTGCAACTAGTGACATCAGTTTATCGTGTTGGACACGGTCAAAGAATTTTTCAAGGTCCATGTCTACCACGAATTTGTAGCCTTCATCCATATAAGATTGCGCTTGTGTAATTGCTTGATGGGCACTTTTATTTGGACGAAAACCATAGCTATAGTCACTGAAAATTGGGTCGATGATTGGTGTTAAGATTTGAACAACCGCTTGTTGAATAACGCGGTCTGTTACAGTTGGGATTCCCAATTTTCTCGTATCACCATTTCCTTTCGGAATTTCTACCCGTTTTACCGGTTGCGGTGTATATTGCCCTGTTTGAATTTGGCGAGTAATCTTTTCTTTATTTTCTTTTAAGTATTGGCGTGTTGCCTCTATATCTTTCGCATCGACTCCGGCAGCCCCTTTATTTCTACGTACCTTCTTAAAAGCTTCATTTAGATTATCTCGGTCTGTTATTAAATAAATTAGTCCATTTGTATCCATATGTTCTCATGGTATAGGTATGCATATGAACAGTTCCACTCTTTTCGTTGCGCGATTCACGTTCTGCGTTTCAAGGCAGCGAAAAGTCTTACGATTGGCTGTGTCTTCACTGTCATATAATGTGCCCTTCCATGTTCACTCCTTTCGTTCAGCCCTTCCCATTACTGGTACTATGGCTTCTGCTGACTTCTGATGATTCAGCTATCTATCACTAAATAGGTTCTGTTTCCAGGTATTCATCAGATCTCCCGGGGTAAGTCCGTCCACTTTCACCTCATATATCCGCCACATTTATTGCCCTGACTTCCGTGGATATTTTGGATTTTGATTTGTTTGGCAATCTCGTCCAGTCAGGACAACCTCGAATGTGATTCGTGTACCTCGGACCAAGGTTTTACCGCCTGCTTCCTTCAGATTCCGTGTCACCACGGACACCCTTGCACTTGGCTAGTGGTTCGCATATCCCAACGCCCACAGTGAACTTTCATCACCTAGTTGACGGACATGCCCGGCACACCAAAAAGCGATTGCTTAAATTGAACAATCGCCCCCGTTAATGAAAAAGCATTCCTGCCTATAACAGAAACGCAACCTTATTTAACAATTATTTTTCTTTTATAAAAAAGAAACCTGTTTCATTTTCCTGTGTTACAAATCCTTCTTTAACGGACATTTTTTCCACCATTTTTTGTTCCTCTGCTGTGATAACAGTGGTAATATCCTTTCTTTCAATTGGCTCCCCTTTTATAAAAAAGAAGCCAGTTCCATTTTCTTGTGGTACAAACCCCTTTTCAGCTGACAGATTTTCCACCGTATTTTGTTCGTCTTTTGTTATAACCGTAGTAATGTCTGTTTGTTTTGAAGTAACTACTGTTTGTTCTGCTGCAGATACCTTTATGCTTTGCAAGTCTTTTGCAAAACCAAAAGGTAATGCTAAAACTCCTGTTAAACCAAGGGCTAAGACTAACTTCCTTTTCATATAAATACCTCCATATATCTTTAATTCGCAACAACAACCATATTTTACCACAAATAAATCTATATTACTTTATAATTTTTTCTTGGAGTATTCTGCGCTGTTAGTCTAGCTTTACCCCTTTTGAAGTAAAGCACCCAATCACATCACTCTTTAATTTCAGTTACAGTAACCCCATCTGTTTTTACATCAAATGTTAAAAAGTGCGTTCATCTATATTTCATTAACACACCTTTATCTACTTTTGGTATAAAATTACATCCAGAAATATTTCTATAAAAATTCCGAAAAATTCCGAATTTTTTAGTTAAATGTGGTTAACTCTTCTGATATAGAATTTAATAAATCTTTCTCAAACATAATAAGTAATCATAGATACAGGCTTATTGTTTTTTAAAAACTATGTTAATTCACTATCTTTTCAGTAATATTAATATCCATAAAAAATCACCTCATCTCTATAAAGAATAGGTATGAGGTGATTCTAATCAAGACGCCAACTTCTCTTTTGGCACTTCGTTTAGCGTGACTCTTTTGGGGGTTGGCAGACGTCACATTTACGTTGATTTTTATTTTTAAATTTTGTAAATGTTTTTTCAAAGTTGCTACCACATGCACATTTAAATAGTAACTTTTGAGAAAAACCGTGATATTCCGTCGTTAGCAACTTACTTTCCGAATTATTCTCAACAAATTCTTTAATTTTATCAATCGTCCATTTTTTATTCAATCTCTTACACCTCTATATTTTATCTCTATGCGGAGGCTTTCTTGGCATCCGTTCCGTTATAAGGAAAAGTATTCATTACCTTAAGTTCCTCATTATAACATGAGCTCGTATATAATTAAACAAATTGAATGTATCGTATTTGACTAACATCCTTTTACAAACATTGATGTATCAACGGATTCAATCACTTTATGATGAAGGAAAAATATTCCCCCTCATTTTATTAATGACGGCATTTCTAATGTTACAAGTGCCTTCTTCCCGAAATTCTCAAAGTCTTAAGTAAACTGTAGAAAGAACTATTCTGCTGGTCCTCCACCAATAAAATATGCAATCAAGTTTCTTCCTGTTTGGCGAATCAAATGCCAATCATTTGCTTTAAGTTTTCAAAAGGAACATATCCAATAATTGGTTCGCGTAATTTATTATGAATAATCAATCGAGTATGAGGAATGCCCATTACCTTATATTCCGCTGCAATCTCTGGGCTTTTTTCAATATTCACCCTTACAATTTTCACCTTACCATTGCATTCTTCATTGAGTTGATTAAGAACCCTCGCGAACATTTTACACGGCCCACACCACTCAGCCCAAAAACTTATTAACACCATCTTTTTAGTTTTTAATTGTTCTTTTAATTCCTTCTTTGTTATTACATGAACAATTGACATAATCCCTTCCTCCCTTTGTAGAAATAAGAAATATGAATCTTGAAGATATAATATGCTTTTAGTTATGATTAGACCCTACTATTGCCGTTTTATATCCTTCAGCAACAGCTACTATTAATGAAGACCCGACTAAATTAGCAGTTCCCCCCGCTGCATAAACTTTTTCTTGTGACGTACGCCCTGCCTCATCCACCACAATGCTACCATCTTCATTTAAATGACAACAAAGCTGCACTGAAAATTGATTTGGACGCACAAATTTAGGTACTATAAAACCTCCAACTCTTTCTAATTCAAGACCTGAACTAAATACCTGAGTGTCATGTCGGAATCCATGTTAAATATTAACAAAGATCTATAATGTATAAAGCTAAAACCCCAACAATGACATTTTGAAATGCATTGTTGGGGTTTTTCCCTGTAAGAATAACGAAATAGACCTTTATTACATTAGGTTCAGATACTGCTCCCCTAAGATGAAGTATGGAGTAAATACACGAGATAAAGCAGTTCCATTTCCACCTGGAAGCGATATACAGAAAGGGTTAAATTCAGCTATTTTTTTATGTAGATTTTCCATCCACCGTTTTTATAAAATCTATTACATCTTTATCCGTAAAGGTAAATGGACTAAAAATACTTTTTGTTAACGACTCTTTTTCTTCGTAATTTAATTCCTCCCATCGAGAATTTTGGGCATTCTCTACCGCTCTTTCTTTAAAGAAATTGTGGTTTTCAATCTTCCGCCATTCACACCATGAATCTTTTCCTTTTTCATTTATTTCGTATTCTGATAACATGTCTACAATATTGTTGCAGATTTTTGCAATAATAGGACTACCCGCAACATCGAGATTATCTGGATCCTTATGAAATTTTGCCTCAAGTAAAGCTTTATGCAAGTTTAAAATTTCATAATATCCCTCAACCTCTAGTTTTATGTCATTCATAGAAATGATTTCCTTCCTGTAAACCCTGTTGTTCTTTGATATTAGTAAACTTTATTCATATCAGTATTGTCGGGCCTTTCTTTTACATCTCTAAGCATTCGAATATAATCAGCTTCTGTTCCTTCGTATTGACTTATTTCTTCCATACCTCATCCGTTAGCGTCGGTGAACTTCAACCCATTCAAACAAAAATCATATTTCGATCCCACACTAAATGGGTAGTTTCCCCATCAAACTATTATTGATTTGAAGATAATTTGGCCAAATCCATAAGAGAGACGGTTTCTCATCGGCAGTAAAAAGCTAAATCTAAAATTCTGTAAGGTGTAGCAGATTAAAATTTTGTTAAATCAAGTTCAATATCCGCTTTATTCTTTACCGTATTTAGAAATAAACCTTACTATATTCCTTCTTTGAAGAGTACTAATATTTTGTGTTTTCTCCCCATTCTTCATTTTTTATTTCATACTTTACAAGACTCTCAAGTCATTAAATTCAATTTTAAGTTGATTATTATTTCTTTGTCCTGACAATGATAAAGTCAAATCGCTTCTACCTTCTTCTTTTGTCCATAAAGGCAAATAAATATCAAGTCGTTTTTCTGCTGCAATATAGTAAATTTCCACTAGATTAAAAGCTCTATCCGGTAAAGGAATTATTTCACAGCCATACTCAGTTATTACTCTTTTTAAATCATCAATATTTATTCTACCCAACCTACCATCCTCTTCAATTTTGTTATAATTTTCTTTCGAAAGATCTGCTATAGTTTCACTTATCATTGGAATATACATATCAATAGTTAAACTCATATGCACCTTCGTCTATTTCCTATAGGTTGTTACAAAATCGTTTTAAAATATTATCTGATTCAAGGATACTCGCTTAATCTAAAGTTAAACCTGCTTTCCTTAATGCTAATGCTCTTTATACTAATAGTCTTTCATTTCCATATCACACTATTCAAGTAAATCCTTTGGTGCTATCCCACGATTATTTGTCTTATTAGGATCCGCTCCATTCTCTAATAGATACCTTATTGTTGATGTCTCATTACTATTTTCCATTATCGCTCTCCATAAGGGAGTATTACCTACGTTGTCTACTACATCAATTTCAGCTCCATGAGTTATAAGAACCTTAACAATATTACTTCTGTCATAAATAGCTGCAAAATGCAGTGCGGTTAAGCCTAATTTATCTTTAGTATTAACATTACATCCTATATTCACAAGATAATTAACAATATCCTCCTTTCCTTCAACGATTGCGGACATCAAAAACGTCCGTCCGTCCCTATCAACACTATCTAAACCATATTTTTCTAAAAACGCATTGATTTTCTCATAATTTGATTCATGTAGTAACGCATACAACTGTGTATCATCGAATTTATTCATTTTCTTTTCATCCCTTCCCTACATGGTGTATCTGCTTTATTTTTGTTCTTGTGAGATTGATTCAAGACCGGATCCTCGATATGGTTAAATCAGGGTTTTCCATCATAAGCTTCGACAGGCATTCTGAATGTGAATTTTTGCATTAATTTCTGATTTAACAACCTTTCTAGTAACTTCTTTCATTGCCTAACCACAAAAATATCTTTCAAACAATTTCATTTTCCATTGAAAAAACGACTTTAGCTCAAAAAATATTATTAGCTAAAGCCGTTGAACGAATCATGAAAATGTTAATATTCAGTAGATTAAAAATCCATAAACGTATCGTGTTCCATATAATAATTTAGTCCCAATATAAAGTCATCAATTGAAGCTTGTTTTTTCTGGTGTAACACATTCATTAACACATCTTCAAATTGTTGTCCGTCATAAAAGAATTCTAATGATTCATTAATCACAAAATCCGGGTATACTTCCTCATCGTCATCTGTAATAGTTGGATTGAGATCCAAATAACAAATTAGGTCTGAACTGGCAATTTCTACTTCATTAGTATACAAACAGAAGTTAGTATTTTTAAAACCGTTTTTTTCAATATCCTTTGAAATCACATAGATTATCTGACTTAAATTATATGGCTTTCTGAACGCTATATTTTCCATTAATATGCTCCTTATTTATATCCATAAAGTGATCAAACAATCTTTAACACCTAGCAAGACATAGTTCGTATTTGTGGTACTACATGATTCACGTAGCTGTTCCTACCTCATCGAAATACAATCCATTAAATCCATTTTTTTTAATAAAATCTATAAACTTTTGTGTACAATAATAGTTTGAACTAACTTTACCGTCTCTAAATAAAGTTTCATTTTCTATCTCCTCTAAATTAAATCTGATGTTTCCACTACGCATCATTGAAAGAGATTCTTGCATATCTAAACCATCAAAATTAATAGCTGTCACCACATTCGTTACACTTATAAATATATATTCTTCTAAAATTCCTTTGATTTTTATTGGGAAGGTTTCTATAATGTCAGAAAACTCCTCAATAAAAAGCTTTTCAAATTTCTTTTTTATTATAAATGTAGCTCCATAACAACGTGAATCAAAATCTAACAATTTTCCTTTTGTATGTTTATCGTCTGAGATACCAAAAATCTCTTCGTTCCAATCCAGAGTAATCTTCTGTCCCTTAAAAGTTGAAAAAAGACGAACATCTTCTTTATTCAAAAAAGTTAAATCTTTATAATCATAGTCATTTTCAAATCTATATACTTTCATAAACAACACCTCTCCCTACTAAATTTTAACATTAAATCTAGTCAGCTAGCACTGCTTCTCTCGCTTTTTTCTCCACCAAAACGTTCAGCTGCCTCCAACCTATTAGCCACATTTTTTAAATAGGTATCCTCAAATGAACCCCATTATCTGCACTGTTGACATCAATTTTGAATCAGCTTAATTTCTTCAATGGCTAGATTGACGATATTCGAAATTAAGCCTATATGTATATTAATCATCGTCATCTTGAACTTAGTCACAGTTGAATTTTTCCTTTTATTTTTTGTGTTTAAGGCAGGTTTACCTTTATACCAAATGAGTCAAACAATTTTTGATTTATTAACCATATAAATAATCGATAAAATTTCCAACAAGTTCATCGTTATGATTTAACTTACTTATCCTCTCTTTTAAGTCCTCTATAAAGCCTTCTAGGAATTCAAAAGATTCATCATCTATTATTTCCCCATTATATTTTCCCTGTATTAATTCTATTGTAATTGAGAGGTAATCCAGAAAATCGGAAAATGAGTTTGCAATCGGAAAAAGGGTACCTGATTCATAAGAAGCCATGACTGGTGAGCCTTCTTTATCAATTACAACCACGACAGGATCATCATTTATATCTGCAATGACAAGCCAAAATGGATTCCATTCTGGGTTTTCTTTCAAATCCGTTCCAATCCAACGAAACCCCTCTTGCCTATAAATAAGATTTTCAGGAGAACAAAGATCAAGAAGTGAATTTCCTAAATCCACACTCGTGTTTTTTAGCTTGTGACCATCATGACGAATATCACAAATTATTTCACAATGTTCATAAAAAAATTTTAATTCAGGAGAAAGATTTATTTTTTCATCTACCTGTAGTTTTACTAATTCTGATCTATAACGTACTCCACCATTCTTTACAATTGTGCATTCTTCTTGCGGATATTTATTCATAGTCTCTATAAAATTTAATATCGAATCATCTATTTGCTTCACAAAAGCTCAATCCTCTCGTTTATTACTTACAATCCATTTTGTCATAGTCAAACATCTCTCAGGTGTCACCAAATACCTCATAACATATAATACCATTTTATACAGTTTTAAATAAAATTAATGCAAAGAGTGGTTTTTCTGCTTCTTACATCCATATGGTATCCATTAGGTGCATCTGGAATATAAGTAATAGATTTTGTACCAATTGGACCACCAGGCATTGATTTATACTCATATCTTTAAAACTTTAAGACAAGGAATCTAACAAAAAAACATATGTAAAGAAAGAGATTGAGACATCTTCTTTACATATGTTTTAGAATTTTTGTAATTAGCTTTTAGCAAAATATTAAAGTCATCCAACGATCCAACTAATTATTATCCCTTTCTCCTTTTTTACCTGCTATCATAAGCATCCCCATACGGCTCGAAATTTTCAGCCAACCAAAACCAATTTTCACCTTTACTAGAGTATAAATGCTCTAACAGTTCCGTAAAGCTTTTAGCAATAATCTGACTGTCTCCTGGTGTTGCATGGGTTTCCAAGAAACTATCATAGCAATAACCTAAATGCAACTTGCTCATGTCCATGCTAATGTATTGGTTTATTTGTTCAGATTCAGCAATAAGATACCACTCATTACTAATATCCCCCTCTAGTTCCTCCCAAATAACATCATCCTCTGGGTAAAGTCTTTTACTAGTTGGAATAAACTCATTTGAAGAAACTATTTTTATTCCATAAGGCTTATCTATAAACATTTGTAAGGAGTCATAATTACTAAAAAAATAATTCAAATCTTTTGGAAGAGCTAATTCACTTGTGAAATCTGTGATCCTTTTCATAAGTTTGCAATTACTATCTTGTTCACTTTTTTTAATAATCTCTATTATCCTCATACTTACTCCTTTAATCTCAATATTGAGTTATTCTTATATTTTATTGGAGAAAACACGGCAATTTCCGTTTCAAGGTCAATCTCTTGCGCATAATAACAAGGTTTAACTGGAATCCCGCCATTAAATTGTAAATAGTGTTCTTTAAGCTGTTGTGGTAAATTAAATCCCAATTTAGTTTCAACATCGTTTAAATCACTTATTATTAGTTGAGTAGAACATTCTATAAACATCCTCTTCGCTCCTTAGTAACTTACATGTCTTTTTTACTGTTTAACCGATCTTTATTTCTTGAAAAAACGAGCATAATCTCTAAATTCTAAGGTTTATGCTCGTCTTTAATAGGGTTATAATCTTCAACTTTTTGATTATTTTTTTCTTTTCCACCATACAACTTCACCAATCATAATCTTTTCTAATTTTTCTTCATTATCGTAGATAAAATCATAACATAATGGTGTCTCTACATTAGAATTACAAGAAACTACTTTTTCCATTTTGTTAGAGTCATTATAAATATAGTTCATTGCTGACCAATCTTTTTTTCCACCAATTCCCACATCTATCCAACTACGCTCATCTAAAGGTTTAAATACGCTAATAGCTGATAATTTCGTAGGGAAATTATTCTCCGGATACCACCTTGTTACATACGTATTCACACTTTCATCTGAATTTATCATATAAATTTGAGTACCTGTACCAAGTTTTATATCATTGTCAGCTTGTGGATACTGCATCATAATTAGTTGATCTAATTCATTAAATCCAAAAGAATGAATCATTCTTTTACTAAATCTTTCGCTTTCCGTTATATTTTTTAAAATTCTGCCCTTTTTAAATTTATTTATCTCATGAAAGTAAGGAAGGTGAGTATAATATTCATCTGAAGCATATTTCCAATAAGAAACCTCTGATAACTTTGTAGTAATCATACTGTCTATATTTTGTTCTACTTCACTCCACTTATCTAATAATTCTTTTCGAATTTCCAATACTGTTGAATTCATTTCTACTCCACCCTTTAAACTAATGACATTTCACATGTTTTTCCAACTACCAGCTTTCATTCTTCTACCTATATCAGAAAGAACACGTCCTTTTCAGCATTCCTTAAAATTCAATAAGTATTTGAGGTACAGCTGATTTTAAAATGGGGTTTAGTCCACATTATCTGTTTCCTACTTGATTCTGGATTTTTTCATCTTCCACCTTAACTTTTCGACATCCATTTGATTTAGTTTCAATTGTTTTGTGTATATGAATATATCTTCGTTAACATACTCAAATCGAAATGTGGTAGTTGGGATAATATTTTTACTTTCATGATAGAAACCATTTCTAATAATTGTATCAATTGACTCATCGCTATTATATGAATATGTATCTACCAATAAAGTTTCTTCGTTCAATTCTTCGTCTCCGTCCAAGTCAACGTCCTTTAAATAGAATAATACTTTTTCAATCACAGTCTCTTTAAAAACTACACAATATACTTGTTCTAAAACGATTTCATCATTATCGTTATTTAGAAACCTAAGATACAGTTTCATTCCATCTTCTTTTATTACAAAAACACTGCCCCATCCCTTATTTTCATTATCATAAGAATAGTACAGTTCACCATCTTTTAACCTATTTACTATAATACCTTCATTGGATTCAGGTTCAGTTTTATAGATTTTTGGCTTCTTTAATTGATTCAGTGCATATTGATATGGGAAAAATTCCAAATACGAATCACTCCAAATAACCGTATCATTTTCTATGTCTTTCACTCGCTCAAGTATTTCTTCGTATGAATCGTAATATTTTTCAAAAATTTCGAGCAGCAAATCGTAATCTTTTTTGATCATCTTATACACTCCCCTAATTTTTTACTGGCCTAATTAAAATCTCATTCTTTGAATTGAGAACCTCTAAACAATTGTATTTTCGATTTAAAATTTCAATTATTTTGCCATACTTCATAAGTGTGATATCTTGGATAATCAAAAAAGGTAAACCATTTAGTTTTTCTCTAATGTCGTTAATAGAAAGTTTCAAATTAAAATATTTTCTTATTTCCATAATAAACTTGTTTACATCATTTGGTATTCTGACTATATACACTTTTACCGCATCTATTAAATCAAGTTCGTTTGAAGGTGACTCTTCGTCATCTATAACAGGATTATTTTCAAGCCAACTAAATAAATCAATATCTAAAGAATAAAAAGGCGACGACAATGCACCCAAATCTTGATAGAATACGTTAAGTTGGTCGCTATTCTTTTTTAAAAATACTCCTTGACCCTCACCATCATTCCCTATCAAAATATAATCTGATGCGTAAACACTTACTTCATACACCCCGTTCCTTTCCATTGCAATGTCAAAACCATAAATATTTATTCCGTTTTCAAATGTAACTTCCTTAAAAAATTCCCAAAACTCAATTAGTCTCGTATGTATACTAGTTTGAAAACTGGTATTGATCTCATTTGCATCAATGTTTCTTTCTGTTCTAGTGATTAATGGTGTCGACTTAAAATTTAAAATCATTGATTTCCTCCAATTCAATGTAATTTAGTCCATTAACTTTCATAATGTCCCAACCTCTAGTAATGAGTTCATTCACAATCCCAAGTCTTGTTAATACGGCATTTCTATTGATTGGCCCATTATCATAGCGATAAATCGTTCATGTCTTGATCTGTTTTGATTTCTCGTGTAAAAATACTTTTGCCCAGATGAAATATATATATCTAACACAAAAAACACATATAAAGAAAGGGTTATGTGTTTTCTTTACATGTGTTTTGGAATCTCATTTATTAATTTCAAGTATTTCAAGTAATTCATGTACAATAATCCCTCCAAGTCCTATTGAGGAATCAAGATAAGATATTTGATAACTACTCATTTTAAAATTATTTAACTCTGGATATTCTTCCAATAAAAAGTCTGGGATCGTTTTTCTATCAAACGTTGAAAATTCAAATATGACATTTTGTTGTTCAAAGGAGGTAAACTCCCAAAATACAGGACTAACAAAAATAATTACCTTATCAATTTTGTTAATAAGCGAAAGATATAAGTCTAGACTATTTTTATTTATCTTTATACAATAAATCTCTGCATCATGAAATTTATCATTGATAGACTCTTGCAAAAATCCACCAACTTTCATCAAGGACATTTTTCCGGAAAGAAGAATTACTATTTGTAGTTTTATTTGTATTTCTTAAAATATTTCTTTGCACTAAGTTCATCTAACCTATTTGCATAATTAATTGTACCAAACAAACCTAAATATGTAATTTCTATCAAATCAAAATCTTTTAGCATTTGTATATTAGAAGTTCTTTCCCCAATTATTTTATTTTCAATTGATGATTTTCCAACAAACAAAATCCCATGGATAAACAGCGAAATGTCGTATCATACTGCTATTTCCTCATAACAACTCCTTATAAAATCCTCTCTATTTCTTACTCTGAGTGAGAAGCAGTGATTTGCATCACTTTTTTCGAAATTATTCGAAAAATGTAAAGACTATTTTGCAAGTTTAGACACCCTATTCAAAATTAATCAAGATATCTCGTAATTTTTACTAAAAAACTATTAATTACCTTTATTTTGTTTCGGAAAATCTCTTAATGTGGAATGTTGACTACTCCTTAGAACCCATTCCAGAACCAAATTAAGAAATTGATTTATGATATAATTCTCTCAATAAATTTGCCTCTTCACTAGCCTTTGGTATTCGTAATGCTTTTAAATAAGAAAGAAGTTCATTGGATTTATTTTTGATGACAAAGTATTCGATAAAAAAAGAAAGTAGGAAATCTTTATTGGGAGGAAGTATGGCAACTATTTCATCCTCATCATCAGGATCAGGTTCTTCATTTTCTGGATATTCTTGTTCAAAGTTAATTTTCCCCTTAGATCTAAGTAGAGCATATTTGGCTAATTCTTCTGTGTCTGACTCCATTAAATTATGTAATTCTTTTGCTGACAACTCAGCTTTATATAAACGCTTAATGTTTTGGTCTAAACCCCCTGTCCAAATTTCTTCATCTACCTCCTTATATTTTCTTACTTTTTCTAAAATTACATTATACTCTTGTGATTGAACTAATTCTTTTACACTCTGTAAATTTTCCATAATAGCCCTCCATTAATTAATTGTGTGTTGTTACTTCATTACAATGAAAAACATTTTTTCTGATAAAGCTATACAGTAAATACAAAGATACTGCAATTCTATTTTAAATACAGAATGGGAGAAAACTGACATTTTAATAAAGATTTTTTTCGTTAAGTTGTCAGTTTTAACCTACCGCCACTTACAACCAAGTTTTGGATACGTTCGAATTTGAAAGTCGATAAATTTATTTGTTACCGCAAAAGTTCGAGTGTGCTTTAACTCATCGAACAATTTCAAATTCAACATTAAGTTTATGTTCCTCGACAAACTTCTTGAAATTTTCACTAGCAGCCCATCTAGACTTTGTGATGGTATCTCTAGTTAAATAAAATTCATTATCACAAACCTTAGTAACAATTGGTTTGGTCAACATTTTACTACCATCGACTAAAATTCGAAATCCAGAACTGTCATAGTCAATCCATTCTTGATAACAATTTATTTTAGTTAGATAAAAAGTTTTTACTCTATTTTTACATTTTATTTCTATTGGATAAAACATACATTCTTGATTTAAAAAAGAGGAGGACTTTTCAACAAAACGTTCAGAAAATATCGGTATACCAACTTTACCGCTTAAAAAATCACATTTCTCTAGGTCTTCTTCCTTCATGCCTTCTTGAGCAGTTCCTTTCAATTCAACATAATTCAAGAACTCCCCGTTAGTCGCATCTCGTACAAAATAATCAAATAATCTATCTGTATTTCCCTGAAATACAATTAAAGTTTCTTCTTTTTTTAAAATAGTTTTCAAGTAATAATACATTCAATTATCCACATCCCTTATATGTAATTCTATTATTGAGACTTCTTCTCATATCATGTTGTTCAGCAAGCAATTTCAGTTTCTGTTAGATTTTCTGTTCTTTTTGAGTAACTGGAATCATTTTTTTGTATATGGATAGGCTACGTTCGCCTATCATCATTACGTGCTTACAATTCAAACTCTTTTCAATTGCTTTTATCCATTTTTTCATCAGCTATTCTAAGTCCATCTGGCAAAATAAGATTGTATTATTGGGCCACAACTTCAATAATTTCATCATAACATTCAAGAAAATAATGCTTAAATCCCTTTTCAACCAGTGTCTTTTGCTGATTCAAAAAGTCGGAATCAATCACTTCACAAAAACACGTATCCAATAAATTTTCGTTAAAATAATCAAGACCACAAAGTCCAAACTTGACTACATTTTTAAAAATGAAAGAAATATCTATGTATCGTTCTTCTATGGAAATATTTGATGCCAACGATGTTGCTAAATTTAACGAAAGTTCAACTTCTCTTGGAAATCGTTCCGTGATTAACTTATTTAAAATCAACGCATCTCTAGCATTTATTACACCCACTGTTGTATCAATAAATCTGGTTCTCATTATGCCCCCCATTTCTTTACATAGAGCAACGAATTTCAATTCGTCCTATCGTCTGTTTCAGTGCTAAAACGTCAATTCTAAGTCCTCATTATATTCATAGCTGACTTCACTACCCACTGGATGAACATTTTCGTACACAGCCTATCTTTGTTAAAAAAGTAATAACTCTTATGACCTAAACTATTCATAATTTCGTTATAACCCTAATGATATGAAAGTTCATCTAAAGGACATTGCCATCTCCCCATGTTTGGATTACTCATGCACCTGTAGTTGGGCCATCTTAGCGACTATCCTGATGATATGGTCTATCTATATTGTTTCGGTGCTCGTAATGAACCTTATCCTCGAAGACTGCTCGTACGTACATTAGCATCCGTTTGGAATGCATGATATAATTCTGATCCTTTTTATCACGTTCAAACATAAACGATCTAATCCAAAAATTCCGGTCTTAGGCGACTTCCCTCTTTTGCAAAGAGTAATCCTTTTAGTTTATTCTTTCTATATTCTTCAACAAAAGCCTCAGATACAACAATCATGGAAGGTCTTATGCTCATACGATAAATATGCTCTTGTCCAAGTTTTTGATAATTAAAGTATATACTTGTGATTCGGCCAATTTTTTTAGGATCGTTTGCAGTCATATCGTATTCCGATTTCTGTTCATCAAAACAATCAGAAACAGCCAATATATTCAGTGCAAAGAAATCTGTGTTCATCTCACCTTTTTCGTCTACAATAATAGCCGGAAAAAATTCACAGGCGTTGTTAGCGATTTCCTCTAAAAAACACTTCATTTTTAAGCTTACTAAAGGCGCACCAACGGATGGTAACAAGTCGTATTTGTTAACATATTTATCAAGTTTATCAACTTTGTAATAAATACTTTCTATACTAAAAGATGATACTCCTGATTCTAATTCATATGATTTCACCTGATTCTTTTGATCATCTTGGTAAAAATAAACATCCCTTTTATAAAACTCCACTAATCTATAGTACTTCATTCGCACCACTTTCCTTTACAATTATTGAATTTTTCCATCCCTCAAATTTTTTAGTGTCTCTAATTAACTTTTTAATTTCATCTCTAGATTGCGTTTGAGTCCAATTAAGAATCAGCACGTAAGAAAGGCTCTTCTTTATATGTACTTTGATTTTGGTATTAATTTAGTCTTTCTATCAAAACGGACTGCATAAAGTCTCTCTTTTAATTCGTTTTCATAGAAACTTGATATTTTATAGATAGAATAAAATTTAAGCGCAAAGTTCCTACTTAACTGGCATTTAATTTAACCTCCGATAAAGATAATCCATTTTTTTCACCTACCAAGTGATCCTCTGAACCATCCCTGCCTAACTTCTCTCATACGTTTTTGTCATCTCATCAAAGCCGATTTCCTTAATGAATTTCCCTTTCATATCTCGTTCAACTTAGCTCCTTTTAACTAACTGCTTAATATGGCTCATGTTAGTATTTATTTGATTACTTCTTTCCAAAAGTCTATACTATCTGAGTCGAATGTTTTTATTACTATATCTAAAAACTCAGTTTGGGTGTTTTGAGTTCTATGAAAATATGCTGTTCCTAACACTTGAATTAGTTTCGTAAAAGATTCAGCTATTTTTATTTTTTTATTAAAGGGTGTCTCTGAACCAAAAACATAAATATTCCCACAATTTACATCCATAATAAATGTAAAGTAATCCCCAATTGCTATACATATAAATTGATTGGAAAAATTAACCACATTTTCATTTGACAAATGTTCATGGAAATTTATTAACTTTTCTAGATAATTTGTTTCACTCCCAAAATGTACCCCTAAAATACTAAAATCACCAAAATCGTAATTTAAAATTAAATTAACAAAATCAGCAGGGAATTTCACCCCAAGTCTTCGCTCTACTTGCTCCACATTTTTTTGCATCTCAGCTTGTTTCTTTAGTCTTAATCCTGTAACAATTGACTCTATAGGAATAAAATCTCTATCTAAAATTGTTGTTATTTCATCAATATTTAATAACGTATTATTCATAATATTTCACACCCTTCATTTACAATGCCATACTCAATCAGAACGAACGTATGTTTATTTCAGGGGGTTACTTCTATCCCATTTCTGTTCTGATAAAAAATAACGGCAAATTGGTTGGTAATAATTATCAAATTACCATTCAGTAAAATTCTCCTCGACGAAACTTTCGAAAGATTTCGATAAAATTTCTTTTTCTCCTGAGTCGTGGTAGTATATTACGACTTCCCCGTTAGCATTTATTGCTATTGGATTACCTGAACCATCATCAGAAAAAATTAAGCTTTTGTTAATTTCAGGAGAAAACTCATCTCCTTCAAATGATTCTCTGCACCAATTCGTCAAATTAATAACAGTTTCATTCCCCATGGATGACCCATTAGAAAATGCATGAATTGCTATTCCTGCAAAAGAGCCTCCAAATCGCTTAATAAATTCTTTATAATCATCATCTAGCTTTATTTGAAGTTCTTCCTCCGCTTTCGCAATCTCATTAAGCGTAGCAGGTACTCCTTTTAATTCAGGATGTTTTTCAAGAAAACATTCAATTCTTTTCATCAGTTCTTCTTTCATTTTTCCTTAACCCCTTTTATTTATCCCCGACAAAGCATTCTTGATATTCTCTAGCTCAGCTAGCACTGCTTCTCTCGCTTTTGCTCCGACTATACCTTCATATACATTTTTTATTTTGCAATAAACAACTAGGGGCGAAGTATTCATGTCACTTCTGATGATTCGTTAGATTAAAGGGCGATATATATCTTTCCAGTAAGGAATCATCTCTACTGAAAAAATATAAATGAAATCATTAGAAGATAGGTGTCCTAAATTATCTAATGCAATTCCAAACTTGAAATATATTTTATAGTTTCTGTTTATAAAATACTCTTCATTTTTTAAACTATCCAATTTAGATCCGAGCTTTGATACCAATTTATGATCAATAAAAACTTCCTCTTTACAATTTAAGGCTAGTTGAATTAACTGACCTTTTTCATTATACATTGCTTGACTATTCTTCCTGTTTTCTGTAGTTATACCCTTTTTATTATTCTTGCTTATTTTCAAAGGAATTCCCCATATTTTTTCAATTTCACTCGGTTGCATGCCGAATGTCAATAATCCTACAGATTGATACGGAGTAATTTCATATTTTAAGTTTATTAGCTGATTTTCAATACTTCTGAATGGAAAACCTGATTTTATATCTTTCTCGTATATATTTTTTTGATTATCTGAATAAATTGTTAATTGGATTCCGTCATCAGGAAAATCTAAACCGTAAATCAACATGTTATACTGAGGAAATATATAACATCCATCAACAATATACGGATTTTCTTTGAATAAAAATTGCTTTGATTCATTCATTAAATCAATTTTTTGTTTATTCAAGAAAATAATCTTTGGGTTGTTCACAGAAATACTTACTAAAACATCATCTACAAAATGAAATACATAATCATCTTGATATTGAGAAAATTCTTTTCCATTGACATTTTTCTTATCCAATTCACCTATGATATTGTTTAAGTCTGAAGATGTCATAGATAGCTTTACTTCGTTTATCCCGATTTTAGGTAATATTTTTAACTCTCTTCTCATACCATCTGCCTCATCTACAATATTTTCTTGTTAATCTTTCTGTTCGCATTGGTTATATATCGATTGTCTATTCGGGTTATATATACTTACTCTCCGAATGATGGTGTGGTGTTCACGAAATACATGAATTAAACCATTTCCATTTCTAACAAAAAAACCATGTAGAAAAGAAAGTTTATTCTTCTCTACATGGAGTTTTGGAATCAGATCCTACCGCATCCGCTAATTACAATTCCTTACACTCTAATCTTAATTCCCTATTTTCGTTTCGCATTACCTGTCTCTGATTTCACTGTTTATTTTTTTTTGCCTTTCTAGAGGTATACAATAGATCTTCAACAACTTTTAGATTTTTTTTCAATTGTTTCGAGTAAATACGTACATCTCCATTTTCATACTCAAATCTAAATGTCCTTGTGGATAAAATTCTTATTTTTTCTTCAAAGAAACCATCTCTAATAATAGTATGAGCAGTCAAATTGTCATTATAAGAATATCTGTCAACCATAAACGTTTCTTCGTCCACATCATCGTCCTGTGTGTAGAATAATATTTTTTCTATCACAGATCCTTCATATATTATACAATATACTTGGCTTAAAACCATTTCGTCATCATCGTTATTTAGAAATCTAAGACAGATTTTCTTTTCAGTTTCATTTATTATGAAAGAACTCCCCCACCCCTTATTTTCAGCGTTATAAGAAAAATATAGTTCATTGTTTTTCAACTTATTCACTATAATTCCTTCCTTAGATTTCGGTTCCTTTTTATAAATTTTTGGTTTTGGTAATTGATCTAATTCATATTGATATGGGTGTATTTCTAGATAAGAATTGCTCCAAATAATCGTTTCATTTTCAACGTCTTCAACTTGATGATGCAACACATTATATGAGGAACGATATTCCTCGAATATTTTTACAATCATCTCGTAATCTTTTTCTATCATCTTATACACTCCCCTAATTCTTTAGTTGTTTTTGTTTCCCAAGTCCGTCCTTTATTTAGTTCCTTCTTTATTTTTCTTCAGTTCATTCTCAAACTTTTCTTTATTAATCTAAACTATCGAATAGTTCGTATTTGCTATCTTTTCTATGTAGACCATCTTGTTGATGAGAAGTATCTGCTCCACCTATTACTTTATCATTATTCTCGTGTCAGTAACCAAATCCCATTATATTTTCCATCCGATTCAATTCCATGTGCTTGAATTTATACAACAAGTGAATTCATTCTCGGTTCTTTAGTTCCTGTCATTAAATGATGATATGGTTCTGTTCCTGATAATAATCCATTACTTTTTAAAATCATCTGCTAGTTCGTGAATGTTAATATTGTTGACATTTTCGCTCTTACAATATTCGCAATCTCCTTGTTCACCAAAAGACCTAATTTTCGATATTTAATTCATCGCTAAAACAAAATAATAGAAAATTGGCTCGTTATGACATGAAAAGTCATGGCGAGTCTATTTTCTATTTGTACATGGGCATCGTTTTTACTTTTCTAAACGGACGTCTACTTTTTTGAGAATGGTCCAGCCCCTACTCCCATCTTTTGCATAAATATTGCTCGTAAAAATTATCACTATTTTCCTGACTTAGTATTTTCATATCATCAAAAAGACTATCAAGAATCTCTTCAGCAATCTCTAGGTCTTCTGCACAACCTGTATTTTTTGCCAGAAGTTCTACCCCTACTTTTATCAGATACTCTCTGTCTTCTTCAGACAGAGTACTATCATTATAAACTTGAATTATTAATTTTTTGATTTGTTCTTTGACCTTTTTGTTTTCAATGTACTCTTCTTCTTCACTTTTGAATTGCTCATTGTAGTAGTTCTTTAAAGAATTTTTAATTTTATTGATTTCACTTCGATAATCTATTTTCATAATTTAACGACCCCTTCCCTTTTTATGAATAGCATAGGCACTTTTAGGTATTTCACCTTGTATGAGAACCTCCGCATCTTTCGCTACATACCTATAGGCCGGATTTCCAAAAGCTTCATTTAAACAAACTTCGTAATTCCTCATATTCACCAAACCAAAATTTTAGTGCATCTTGATTTATACCGCGGGATATAACCAATCTGAGCTATGTCTAGATCTTGGAGCTAAACCAAGACTTGTGAATTGATGTAAAAAACCTTTATGCTTTTCTGTTTCCAAAATACTACAGAAACCAAGTGTCTCCAGCAATGCTTTTCTTTGTTCTGCATTTGTTTTAAATCCATCAATTTTTCCAATCTTTTTTTGAACTTTAGATGGCGTATCATTACTTTCTGCATTTCTAACAATTTCAACTATAGATTGAAAAATATCAAAATCTTTTTTTGTCGGCTTTACATGCGGAAGTTTATTGTGCTGTTGAAGTATAAAAGCCAAATGATATATTCTTCCGCTGATAATTCCGCCTATATTAAACCGAATATTATTAATAAACGAAAAATCCACTAACTCGTACGGATTACTTGAACAAATAATACAATTTACTCCATTTGATTCGATGAAATGTTTTGGAAACATCCTTAAAATGTTATATGCAGATAATCCAATTCTCCAATCTAAACGACCTGAACTTAAACTCGATAGAAATAAATCTGTCATATTCTTCTTTTCACACTTATTCAACTCTTGCAAAGCAAACTCTATTGTTTCATCATGTGTTTGTGTAATACTATCAAACATATAACCTGCATCCTTAGCAAATTCAAAATCTTCCTTTGCAGTTCTATCAGGATTAAGTAAATCGTATTCCAATAAAATTTTTAAAGCCTTTTTATTCAACTCCATTTAGATTCCTACTTTCTATCCTTTACACTTTAAGTCCTTATATGATAATTCATCTAATGTAGGCATTCCAATACCCCATCTACTGCACATTTAATGACAATTGATTTCTCCATGAATAACGTTGATTTCTTCCTTTCCATACAATACGTTCTTTGGATTTATCACGATGAGTAAAACTGCCACCACTGAATAAAGGATAGCGTTATACATGATTAAATCGAGTAAGTTTCCGTTTATTAAGCCAATAAAAAAATTAAAGAATTGGTGGATGATGATTGGGACGATTAAATTTTGGTTTAAGTTATAAAATGCAGTCATGACGATCTTTGTAGACATGATTGCAATCATAAAGAATAGAATATATTTGATTAAATCAATGCCCACAAGCCCTGTAGTAAACCATATAGGTAGATGCCACATCCCCCACCAAAACCCTATAATGATCGAAGCTATTAATGGCGAATGCTTTTTTTGGAGCTCCATTTGAGCGAAACCTCTCCACCCTAATTCTTCTCCTAGTGGTCCAGAAAGGAGGTTTTTAAAAAAGAAATAAACCAACATTCCCCATGAAGAAATAGTAAAAATAGCGTCTACTTCACTATTTTTCGATACGAGAAATAAAATCATCAAAAATATGGAGGCTTGAATCATAATTGCAGTAAGAATCACAGAAAATTTTAGTTTATTGTTGAACTTATCTTTTACAAATTGGATAAAACTTTGCCCAGGATAAATTTTTTTAAATAGTACTGCAAAAGCAAAGGTTGAGGACCAAGCTGATAGGCAAAACATTACATCAATAACCCATGCAGGAAATCCTAACATGCTTATGATCCCTATTAGACAAAAAAGTGGCAAAAAAATGAGATTGGTAAGTAAAATAAAACTTGCTATTGGTTTTTTTAATTTCTTTTTACTTTTCATACATATTCCCCGCTTCAAACTAAGTATTTCGTAAATATAATAACGCGCATATTTACCAATATCATCAGCTTAAACCTAGGAGTTACTCACAGGTCAATACATGCTTGTATTATTTTATCCCGCAGTAACAGGCACTAAAATCCAAGTTCAGTTTCACTTGATAGGTGCATAAATTTCTAAAAATACACGTTCAAGCCCACCTTCATAAGTGGTCAGTAGTTGATTAATATATACTAGCCCCAAAAGTTCATCCCCTTTGTCTTTTGCTACTTTTCTTAAACTTGCTTCCACGTTATGGTCAATACTTTTTCCACCGGTTGACCATCTTCCATCTTCAATAACGGTATAAATACATTTTGGATGAGATCGAATTTCTCCTTCTAATTCTTTATCTACGTCCTCTACTTTTCTTACGACGAAAAACTGATCGTCTATAATACCTTCTTCATTGAAACTTATGACTCTTCTTAAAGATGTTAGTGTTACTGCTTTTTTTAGGTTTTCTGCATTCTTTTTTAGCGTTTCATATTCATCAAACGCAGTAAAATGTTCTATTTCTCCTTTTATTTCTAAAGGCTTCATTTCTTTTACTATGTATTCGCCTAAGAATTGTTTAACTTTTTCACAATCCTCTTTTACTGTCTGGAGCTTTTTTAAAAGCAGCTTTTTATATTCTATCTCCTCTAAAACCTCTTGTTCTTTCTCTTCTAGCAATGACTTTATTCCCTCTATGCTCTTACTTTTTCTTAATTCCTGAATTTTTTTAATTTCAATATCAACTTCTCGATAGAAATTTACTATTGTTATATCGTAAATATCGAAATGATCATATTTTCTATATCCATTCTCCATATTTTGCTTTGGCTTTACTAATTTCTTTTCTTCATAAAATTTCAAGGTATCTCTAGAGACTCCTAAAAATTTAGCTACTTGTCCTATGGTGTACATGTTACTCTCCTATTCATTATCTTTATAACCATATAATACCATTACTTATTTATAAATTAGGCTATTTTCGAAAAGATTGTTGCTATTCAATTAACGGAGCATTTACTTCAATGAGGAGTAGAGCCTTATAAAAAAATAGTTTAATATGTTATAATTGTAAATATATTCTTTATATATAAATATGACCGTTAAATGAAGAATAGCAATTGCTTAAAATAAGGGTATATAAAATAATTGGTATATAACTAAACAGTAGTTTGGTTTGGGATCAATCCTATTTACAATAGATAAGAGGAGTGAAGGGAATGAAAGAAAATTTAAAAATTGCTTGGATAGCTTCATGGTTTGCACTTGTGGGGCAGTTAGCAATTTTCATAGGAGTGGCGATATTCACAACAAATTGGCGGTTTGTAATGTGGAGTTTTATGGTGAGTATGCTTGTAGGGGTTCCTAGTATGATTAATACTTGGCGAGCACAGAAAAAAGCGAACAGCAATAAACATAATTTATCCTTATAAGAAGTAGTGTTTTTCACGAAATATCAAACCAAAAAGACAGAATTTAATCTAAAACGTGTAGATTAAATCTGCCTTTTTGGTTTTAATAGCAACAATCTTTGAGAAAACAGCCATAAATTATAAATGCAGGATATAAAAAATGATGACTGTTCGTATTAATGAGGATTTTGTAACGAAGCATTTTCCTGAATAAAAAACGCGAGCATATGTAAGCCGCCCTCTTATAAAACTTATTCATCAAGAAAAGATGTCCCCATCCTACCGGGTCTCTCCGACAGTGCAGTAGGGAGCAAAGACCTCCGGATTATCGTCTCGCCATGCTCAAAGAGTCTGTTTTATTACACCGTTGACATTGATACTGCAAATACTTGGAAATTCAATCACTAAATCGATATACTTTGAAAGAGAGGGGGAGAAAAAGATGAATAAGTGGTTAAAAGGTTGGAGCATATTCATTTTTTCAATTGGAGGAATAGCGATATTACTAATATTCGGGACTGTCTTATTAATTTTTAATTTTAGGGCATCGTTAATACCAGATGAAAAAGAAGAAGCAAAGGTACTTTCACAAGCCGAACAATACTTACAAGAGAAATATCCAACCATGGAATACGAAATCTCCGGTGTCGAGTATGATACAGAGTCGCAACACGATAAATTTGATTATGCTGCAGTGATTTTAAATACAAAAACACAAAATACGTTCATGGTTTATGAAAATAGACATACGAACCAAATGGAAGATGATCTAGCATTTCAAGAATTATCAACATTCATAGAACAAGTAAAACCGAAAGTTTATAGTTATATAACTGAAACATTCGGAGAGCCACAAGGTATAGCATTTACGCCTTCAATCGATCCCCCCTCTTCGCTTACTATAAAATTAAATAACAAAAAAGAAGAGGTAAACGAAGCAATGTTTGAATCTTTAATTGATTATCTTCAGCATGAATTAAAAGTCGAACACGCACATGTAACTATTATGTATGAAAATGAACATTGGGATAAAGAGTTTTAATAAAGCATGAGGATACATTTTTCTCATGCTTTATTTTGATAGCCTCATAAATGTGATAAGAGTGGTAAGGTAAAATCCATAAAGAGGTCTTAATAATTGCTTGACTCCTTAAAGCATCATTCGTTAATTACAACCTCAAAATTTCTATTCGTATAATCAATCACCAAACGCCCTTCTTTAGCAATATCACTACCCAAAACACCATCTAGCTTGAAGTAGCAAGATCTGTCAACATCTCTCTCATGTTGTCTAAGCTGATGGATTGATTCTCATTCAGATAAACAATTAAACTTTCTATGCTGTCTAATTCTCTTTCTTTAACATCACCGAAGCCACCAAAAAAGATATTTTATAGGTATCCAATACACTTAGACGTACAAAAGAATTACCTTTCTCCAAAAACAGGAATAATCACCTGCAAAAATTGAGTTTATTGGAAGATTCATGATATAATTGTTTGAAATGGATAAAGGAGGATTTTTTTGAAAAGAAATTTTTTGTATCTTTTAATGATGACCACAATTTTATCAGTCATTTTTAGCGGTGTAAAACCACAAGAAACAAAAGCAGAAACTATACCAAATCTTGACCCCGAAAATCTTACTAAAGAAGAAACAACTTCAGAGAGTAACCCACGCTTAGTTACGTACTTAAATAAGATGTTTAGCGATAACAAAGAGCTAATAAAACCTTCTTCTATAAACCGCAATTCTCACATTAGGAAACTAGAAAAAAACATTTACAAACTTTCTGAAGCCAAGAAAATAGTTGATGGTCTAATAGAAATGCAAGATAAGATAAGACTTGGAGAAACCTACTATTTCACAAAGGAAGAAATAATTAAAATCTTATCTCCTGGATTCACACCGGAATATATTGATAAGTATATTAAAGAAGATATGATGCTTCTGGAAAATAATAACAAATATATATTTAAAGGCACTGATGTTATAACAGCAAATCCAAACACAATCTTTATAGATTCCTGAGAAGAAAATCAATACGTTAAAAAACCTACTGTAACTTATAGCAAAAAGGATGGTAAAGAATATCTACTTATCTCTCAATATAACAAACCTTATGAAAGTGTGGTATCTTCGCACAATGGATTTTACAGCGACCTGTATTTGATAAAAGAAAATTCAACATCTGATTGGAAAGCATATGATATGAAACACCCAAAAACAAAATAAATCCGAATAGAAAGTGAACTTCTGGTTCACTTTCTATTTTTGATTTCTCTAAGTTATTTCCCTCTTCAATCACCCCAATCATTAGACATCAAGAAATCCTATTTTTAAGAAAACATCCATCGAAAAAGAAAAGACCCACTTAAAAAACATATTTATAGATATCCAATGCCTGAAGCTTTAAATGCTTAGTCGATCATCAAACATTAATTGGATTTGAACACCAAACAGATCTTCAATAATTCCGTATGCTTTGCTCGAACTCATTTTCAATCAATTGAGTTGAGTTTACACGTCGAATGAATCACAATTATAAGCACCATTTTAAACGGCTCACACGTTGAACAGAATCGTTCAACATGTGAGCCTTTTTTTTATACTGAATTATACATTCATATCTGTAATGGCAGGAATATTTATTTCCTTCACACATGAAACTGGTGATAGATTAATCACACATTGGACAATGGCTACAATATCTTGTACAGGAATACGTGTACCCTCATACAACTTAATTGCCTTTTCAGCACCTTCTTCAAAAGGTACTTCAGCAGCAAGTTCTCCTGGATTAATACACGTTACAGAGATCTTATCTTTTCTCACATGCTCGCGTAAAGCATTTGTAATGCCTCGTAAGCCAAATTTAGATGTCACAAACGAAACTTGCGCATTATTTGTATGATCTAAACCTGCTGTCGATCCTATTAAAATTATTTTTCCATTCTCCGCCTGTCTTAAATTAGATAAAAGCGCCTGAATATATGTAATTGTGGAAGTTAAATTAATATTAATTAAGTTTGCAATATCCCCAACTTCATCGTTATCAAACGTATAGTCATCTTCAAAACCACGCTTTTCCCATACTCCAACATTGTAAATTAATACATCAATAGCAACGCCTTTTAAAGCTTCTTTTAAAGCAGGAATTTGTTGTTGACTAGATAAATCAATAGTCAGCCATTTACGATTTACGCCATCATTTATATCTAAACTACTTGGTCGTGTACGTGACACCACCCATACTGTATCCCCTTCAGTTGGTAAACCCTTTACAAATGCATCACCTAATCCTTGGCTTGCTCCAAATATAATAAAGTTTTTACTCATCCAACCACCCTTTCTATATAACTACAACGTAAGTATAGTTAATATAAAAATTAGTAACAACTAAAGTGATTTCTGGGAATATTTAGGTAACAATAATTATCTATGTTTTAAGCCTCTTTCACCCAATAGGTTGTACAATCATCGCTTCGATCTAGGAAACCGTATTCAATTAAGTATCTTCGAATTGAAACATAATCGCTATATTTGCGACCTACCTCAAACTTAGTTACGATGTGTTGCAGTAAAATTTTTTTCGTTTTTCCTTACTCGGAAAGCTTTCAATAGAACCATCTAAGCCATGTTTAAAGTATGTCGCTAGTACTTTTTCTTTCTCTTCTCCCGTAATCGCATAACGCTCATCGACCCTTTGACTTCGGCAGCTTGATCTTAAACTCTTCTTTATTTACTTTCCAAGTTATTGCACTCATTTAACCAGAATGGTTTTAAAAAGGTGTCCCCACTTGTTGTAGAAACACCCCCTTTAACTTACTAATTATTGTTAATTTTTTATATTTTTCATTAGGTTTTCTGCAATAAAATTCTTTGCCATAAAATAAGCATTTGCAGTAAATAGCTGTGTTTTAATTTTATTTGTAATCATTTCATTGCCAAAATTATCAAATTCAAACAATTTAACTTTTATCTCTTCTGTATCATCTAAGTCTTGTTCATACGCTTTGAATGCTTCTAGGATTAGAAAGGTTTTTACTTTATTATTTTGTGTTGCTGGATTCACCATAAATTCACCTAAGAAAATCGGCCTTCTTAAAGAAGTGTAACCTGTCTCTTCTTTTACTTCTCTAATTAACCCTTCTTCGTCTGTTTCATTTCCTTCTTTTTTACCAGCAGGGACTTCTAAGAAAAAGTCTTCCCCGGCATAACGATATTGTTCAACCAGCACAATCTGGTTTTCTTTTGTTATTACAACTGCATTTACCCAATCAGCATATTCATTGACATAATAATCATCAATCAATATGCCATTCGGAAGTTGACAACGATCTTTTCTGATATTCCCGAATGGACTTTTATGCAAATACTCTGATTTTAGCCTTTTCCATTCATCCATAGTTTTCCTCCAAAATTTGTTACTTCGATCAATAATATCGAGGCATAATTGAGCCCGGAAAAATAACTTAAATCAACATTCATCACACCGCCTATAGAGATGGGAGACTTCTTTACCTGTCGCTAAGCTTTCGGTATAAAAATATTTGCTGAAAGAAGTTAAACCAAAAGTGAAGACTAACTCTATTTTTTTCCCTTTTAATGAGGTTTTCGATCAAATGTACTCATACATTACTCTGGCCCTACGCATGTCAGCTATTCGCTATTAGTCGCTGCTTTACTATCATCTAAAAAGAGAGATAAAACAGAACAGTATTTACGTTTCCTATAGGTAAAAACTATAGACTATTCATTCTATGAAAAAGGCGAATAAATATTTGCTACCCATTCTTTCAATGGTTAACTTTACTGCCGAGTCTAAAAAACTAGAAATATGATATCGCTCAGATGTTATCCTTCTGATTAAATAAAAAACTGATTCCTAACTATCTATAAGCTATGGGATCCCTTCTCTTTTAGTTTACGTAGATAATTATATGTTAATCCTTTTTAACTTTTCCAATGAATTGTTACTTTTCCTCTTGATCACCATTCTCACCCTTATTTATTGCACGACCGCCTCCACCAACCGCATGCTGCTGCTTCGTATTAGAACTTCCTATGGCTGAATTAGTTCCTCCCGTACTATCTAAACCGCTTCCGCTTGCTACCTGAGTAGCTGACGACTGTCTTTGACCCTTATTTACCTGATTATTGATGATGATAACAATTTCCTCGTCACCATCACAGTCTTCATGCTGTTCGTGAGGTTGAGTCTGCTCTCCCTTCATACCGCTGTTTCTAGCTACCCCTTGTGCTCCAACACTTTGCTGTTGATCGGTATTCGAGGAATCTATTGCAGCATTACTACCAGCTGCACTATTTCTTCCTGCCCCACTTGCAATTTGCGTGGTATTAGGTGCACTAGTGAACTGATTATTTATAACAATTACAAGCTTTAACTTATCCGATACAGGAGAATCAGTCCTAATTTCTTCTCCATCTTTTTTTACAATAATCCTTACTTTTTCATTTTTACTTTCCACACTGCTTTGTAATTCCTTGGAATTAGACCCATCATTACTATCTTTATTACCTCGTTGATTTGACATTATACCACCTTCTTTTCGATTTAGAATAGTATATCTTATTCGAAGAAGAAATTTAGATTTAGTCAAATACATTAATTTTCCTAAAATATTATGTGGATAATATCTTTGTGTATAGCATTATACAAAAATCTTCCCATGGCGAGGAGTATGTCTAACCGCATTACCCAATAAATTGTTCACGTATCGCTCCAATAAGTGCGAATCATCAATGCTATCCAGAGGAACTTCTATTCTCTGCTTTACCACTATTCTGTTCTCATAAGGAGTTCATTCTTTTTATACGGTCAAACAACAGAAAAACACTTATTCCACTATTTGGGGAGGTGCTGTACTATTTTTCAAAAAAACCTCACTTACTTATGATACGGTTCACCGTGACTAGTCTAAGTACGGTTTTTTATACATTACTATTATGGGTTTAATACAGTTATATAGAATCCACCATCGATTAATTCTACTGTATAAACACTAATAAAATTCCCCATAACCTTATAAATTAATGTTTCATTAATCGTGTGGCTTTGAATTGATTACATTTGAATTTAAATCGGTTGTATACGTAGTTCAACTGGATTACTCAGCTCATTTATTTTCAAAAGCATTGCTGTATCTTTGCCTTTATTATTAAATCGTCTTCGTACATCCCCACTATTATTTTCCTATAAAATGTAAAACATCTTTATTTTCACAAGTTTCCGCTAAATCTAAAGCTGTTTTTCCTTCATGATCTTTAGCATAAATGTCCGCTCCGTATTTTAATAGCATTTCAACAGCAGCAGTATTTCTAGCCTTAATTGCCCTATGCAGCGCTGTTTGTTTGTACTGATTCCTGCATTCAATATTAGCTCCACGATCCAAAAGGAATTTAATTCCGATAACGTTATTAGTATCCGCAAAATTGTGCAGTGGAGGGAATGGCTTTCTTTCCTTGTCCATGTCGCAGCCTAATTTTAAAATGTCCTCTAGTAGAACTATATCTTGACAATGAAGAGCGATCCCAAAACCTTTCTTTTTTACCTCTTTCTCATAAGTATCTGGATATTCCGAATGAATATAATTAACAATATCGCTTGAATATTTAAAAGCAATTTCAAGAGGTGTTTGTGCGAGAGCTCGTTTACCTACGTTTGCGCCTCTTTCGGCTAATAATCGAAATGCCTCAACATTATTGTGCATACTGCAAAACTGTAATGGAGTGCCCCGAGATTCCAAGATCTTATCCAAATCAGACTTTTTTGCACGGATAACTAACTCTCTAATTCGGTCCAAATCATTCATATAACACGCAAAGACTAATGTAATTTTAATTTTTTCCGCCCGTAACGATTTCTGCAAAACTTCTTTTCTTTCCCCCTCCATGGGTTCCCAACCGTACCTTTGATAATTAAGTAACTCAAAAACATCCATATCAAGGAGTTCAGGGTTCATATCTTTCACCAAGCAATGCTCAGCTAATGTACCCGCATCTACTTTGATACAAAGAATGCCCTGTCCCTGCATAAAAGTCTTAATCTCGCTGAGATACTTATTAAAAAGTGCAATCGTAATGTCACCATCATATGATGCTTCATTATTAACAATAGTAAAATATCCGCTCGTAAATAAATTCTTAGTCCCTAAAATTAAATAGGTATACGTTCTTCCCCTTAGTATTGACTCATTAATAATTGCATTTATTAAATCTTCAAGGTTTTTCATATATTCATGCCTCCCTACCTTTTCTCTAGTGCAAGTGGCGATTCCATTATAGATATTAATAATAATAAAAATGGATTTTTCACACTTAATTTTAGGAAAAGGAAAAGTATATTATTCTTACATACTCAGCATATTAGATCAAAATCCCATTTTAGTCTATTTAGCTAAAAAGCGCGAGAAATCAATTAGATAGCTCGTACAATCAAAATGAAGGACGAATTATTGAAGATGATATACCGACAAAGATGACTCGAAATTTTAGCTACTATCATGAATATAGAAGGTATATGTATTTTTTTATTTTACATAGCAAATTCAAAACAGGAAATACTATTAAGGAGGAATAGAATTTTCAATTTTAAGGAGGATACGCATGTCTATATTTAATTTGGGTGATAAAGTACCCGATTTCACTCTTCCAGCAGTTAATGGAGGAAAATTCTCTTTAGAATCTCATCAAAATCAGCATAGAAGTTGGCATCTCATTATCTTTTTCAGAGGATCGTGGTGCCCTGTTTGTCTTCATGAATTAAAAGAGCTTGAAGAAAATAAAAGTTATTTTGAAGGCAAGAATGTACATCTAATTACCCTCTCAACAGATCGATTGGAAAATTTAAAGAAAATGGTTGATGAGCACAATCTTACTTTTACTGTCTTGGCTGATGAAGAGTTAAAAACATTAAAAGCATATGATGTTTTTTATCATGGAGAAGATGCACCCTATGAGGATCATGGCAAGCATGGAGAGCCGGCTTATTTCCTAGTTGATGAAAATGGACAACTGCTATATCAACAAAAACAAACTAGTCCATTTGGGCGCCCATCATCTACAGAACTTCGCAAGATTGTCCAATATATTGGAAAAAATTTAAAAACAAATCCATAAATAAAAATATTTGATTGTTCGTAATTGTTGAGCAACATACGAAGAAAATGATCAATCTCGAATAGTTTTTTTATCGTAAAATTTGAGTTTAAAGAAGTATTTTTGATCAAACCTTATTTGTATTATACGATTGACCTAAAATCTAAAAATGCTTAAAAATAAAAGGTAATCCCATATGAGACATGACTAAAATGTGATTACCTTTTTCTGTATGTGGAATCAATTCCGTCTGTTATAACGTGGATAATGTAGGCTAAAATAACAAAGCTAATTCCATTTTTAGCTACTTATACAGAATCTTAATTAGATGATAGTTTCATGTTTAATTCTCTATTAGGGTTGTAGAACTGTAGCCATTTATCAGCTTCACTAACCATCCACGTTCCAAATTCATTTAAAAACGATAACAATAAGTTTGTATCTATTATGGGTATTATTGCATATTCAAGTGCTTTTCTCATGTCATTTTCCTTTTCAGGGAAATATTTCGAAAACAATTTATAAGCAGGGTATAAATCCCTTGTATATATGTTTTCTTTGGTTATGGCAAGTGCAAGTCCAGCTCTTACTATAATTTTCATAATCCACTTGCAACAATCTTTAATATCTTCTATATCAAAATTATCTTGAAGATCGTCACAGGCATTTTTAATTTGACCTTGTAAATGAATAAGGTGGTCATTTGCTAAAGCTTCGTCAGCTCTATATCTTGGTAATTGAGGTATCAAGTCTTCTCCAAACACACATATTCCATGGGTTTTAAGTATGAAACTATTTATTTTATTTTCGTAACCGCTATTGTGTCTAAGTCAGCTACTCCTTCAATACCTATCCCTTTTGGAATGGAACCTCTTATGTATACACTATGTAAGTCATCTTGAAGATGAGTGGAATACGTATTAACTACATCGTATATCACAGGAAGAAAAATTGGGTTGATTTTATTCCAGTCTGAATGGTTAATAATGTAGCCATCTCTATCAGTAACACATAAGCTTCCAATTTCTCTAATAGTAGTCATCACATATCTCCTTTTAAAGATTTATAGTAACTTAGTCTACCTACTATACTATGCCTGCGGGATTTGTCCCCTGACGAATAAAAACAACTAATGATATTATATCTAATAGTAATTTTTCGAATATCTGAACATTATATCTATTTCATATAAAAAAAGGATAGCACGTTCTATAGTGAACACGCTATCCTATTTCATTTTGGAAGTTTAGGGTAGTAGAGAATTAATGTAAAATTAATCCTTCTTTTCAGCAAACTCCACCTTCCAGCTAAAATATTCGTTATCTAGATTTTTTCATATGTTAAATGAGCATCAAATTTAGACCCTTTTTACTCGTTAAGCCTTTCACCAACACCGTTCCGTCAGCTAGCAATTTCTTCACCATAGTTTTGCTAGACTTCTTCTTCATCGTGGCTAAAAATTTATCGTTTTTCCAGATGACAAATTTGCAGCCCTTTTTCCAGTTACTGCAGCCAAAGCCTTTTTGCCCTTCGATTACGCTATGAGCACATAATGGGCATTCGCTCGTGTTACTTCGCTGAGTGTCACATCTTAATATTTCAAAAACTACAAGATAAATTCAATTTATAAGTTTTTTTGCGGAATAGATGATAAATCTCTTCCGCTTTTACTTTTCATTAAACTCAAATTCAATTTTTCCTTCTACCAAACGGAGTGACGCATTAAATTGTTTACCATTCTTTGATTTAAATCCTTTAACCACAGCTGTTTTACCAATCTTACATAAATCATTAATGTTCTTTTCAGTTAGTTTTTTTCCTAATAACCTTCCTGGGAACGTTTGCTTACAACCATTTTTATAATTCGAGCAACCGTAAAAGCTTTTACGCAAACCTATTTTTCCTACTTTACATGTCGGACACATCACAATATCTTTCACAACAGCTGGTTTAAACTGCTCAGCATCAATTGTGAGTGACTCTAACTGTTTAGGCACCTCCGCTATTAATTGATTAACAAATTTGCCTATACTTTCAATGAAATGTTTAGCAGAGCCTTCCCCACGACCAATTTTATTTAAGTAGATTTCCCATTTTGCAGTCATAGATGGACTTGAGAGTAATGTCCCTTCAATTGACCGACATAAAAGCTCCCCTTTCGGCATAATGTGTACTATGTTTTTTCGTACTTCAATAAATCCATGCTTTTTAATCGTCTCTATAATGCCACTCCGAGTTGCTTCTGTACCAATACCTTCAATCGATTTCAGCACCTCGATTTCTTCTTCATCCTCAACTGATTTACCACATGTTTTCATCATCGTAATGAGTTGCCCTTCTGTATAAGGTTTAGGAGGCGTTGTCGTGCCTTCTAGAATAGAAACCTTACTTTGTACCATCTCATCTTGGAAAACGACAGGTAACGACTCTTCACGCTCCTGCAACTCTTTTTCACTTGAAAACAATTCTTTCCAACCTTTTACAAGTTCTGTTTTCCCTACCGTTTTAAACTCTAAATTTTTGACATTCGTTATAATCGTTTTTTCATCGTATTCATAATCTTGATGAAACATGGCGAGTGTCGTATTGACTATTTCGAAATAAATATTGCGTTCATCAGCATTCATTGATTGTAACGCTTTTTCTGTCGGCACTTTTTTCGTTGGAATAATAGCATAGTGCTCCCCAACGTTGGCACTGTCGACGTAGCGTTTGTTATTCCCTCGATTCAACGCATTAAATGACTTTCCCACGAGCTGCTGATATTTTGCCAATGATTCATTTAAATAGGCAAACTCATTATGTGTAATGAGCTGTGAATCGGTACGTGGGTAAGAAACAAGCTTTTTCTCATAAAGTGATTGCGTAAGTTTCAACACATGTGACGGACTGTATTTCCAACGTCTATTAGCGGCGGCTTGTAATGTTGATAACGCATGTAGTTTGGGTGGTGCAATACGCTTCGTTTTGTTCGTTACACTCGTAATTAGACCCGTATCCACCGGTTCAACCCCATGGTGTTGCAATAATTGCACAGCCTCTGCACGCTCTTTTGTTTTTAACTTTGCCTTCCCTTTATATACACCATTTTGTGCTTTAAAAATCCCTTCAATTTCATAAAAATTTTCAGGCTTGAAATGTTCGATTTCCTGCTGTCTTTTATAAATTAAATATACGGTTGGCGATTGCACACGTCCGATGGAGATACTACCCTTAAAGCCTTTTTTTTGTAAAAGTAGCGTATATAGACGACTACAGTATAGCGATAGGTAAGTCTTTGAAATTATCTCCAACTTTTCCCCCGCTCCACACCGTGCGTGCGAGTTTCCCCGCACACGGCGTTCCCTCAATTTAGTCTTATCTTAGTTTCCCCTAATCTAGTAACATTTTTGGTACGCAGAATTTCATTTGCATCTTATAGAGCTATTTGACATTGAATAGCTTCGTTACCAATTTTTAAACGGAATTTGTTGAGTTTTTCTAACTGATTTTGGTTTAAGTCGAACGAGTTTAACACTGAATTAATCAACATTGGTTCATGGGTGTGAATCAATTTATGAATATCACTATGAACAATCACTAGATTGTTATATCTATCGTCTTTGGACACATGGTAAGGTGTGATGTGGTGACAGTGAATTTCATTGAACAGTAACTCACGTCCAGAAACTGCACATTTACCATGTTGGGCGACAAATTTAGATATTCTGTTGTCATTATATTCAATCGTTGCTCTGTCGTTAATAACAGGATTCTCTCGTAACCATTGAAGTACGTATTCAGATATTAGGGTTTGATTTTTGTGTATTTCAGCCCTCCCCGTAGGGGTATACTTGCATACACTTTTCTTTTTCCCTACTGGCTTCCTATGTTTCACATATCCAATGGGAATGATAGGTGCACCACAAAGAAATTTCATGTTGCTGGATTTCATGTATCTACGAATACCTTTATCTTTGGTTTTGATTTCACCTGTTTTGCTTAACCCACGTAGACGGCTTTTCATACTTTTGACTATAGAGTAGTGAATTCCGTTTATATCAGTTGAAACATGTGAAGCAATTCCGTAATAATTATGAATACCTATCACTAAAGCGTTGTATCTACTAATTTCGGCGACTGTTTTATTTGAGTTTGGGCTTTTTTGAATTGCTCGTACCTGATTTTTGAGTTGAAACCGGATACTCTGGATAGCCTTTTGCGACACATGTGTGTGCATGACATATCTTTTGCCTTTCTTTTCAGCCTTAATTTCAAACCCTAAAAACGAACTTCGTTCTGCCCGTAAGTCTGTAATTCCTGACTTTTCGGTCGAAATAGGAAGTCTTAATCTATCCTCCAACCACAACTTACTAGCATTGAATATGCGTTCAGCAGTGTCTTTGTCTTTGCAAAAGATTTTGAAGTCGTCTGCGTATCTGACATAGTAGAATTCTTTAAGTGATGTGTTTGACCTAAGTTTTCGGTAGTGGTTAGATTTTACTTCACCTTTACCTTTAGCATATTGGTTGATGATTTCTTTACAGCGACGGTCTTGCCACTGATTAGACATCCACCAATCGAACTCGTTAAGGTTAATGTTGGCAAGTAGAGGCGATAGCACAGCTCCTTGTGGTGTCCCTTTTGTTGGAATTACCACCTTGCCGTTAGGTAATTTTATTGGAGATTTGAGCATTTTACCAATAATGGATAATAACTTTTTATCTCTGATACCTAAAGTCCATAGTTGTTTCATAAGTTTGCTATGGCATACTTCGTCAAAGAAACCTTTAATATCGACATCAACTACGTACTGACATTGGTTGAAGTTAATCCTATTTCCACAAGCTACAATTGCCTGCTCTACTGACCTGTTAGGTCTGAAACCATAACTGTGGTCACTGAATTTCGCTTCACAGATTGGTTCAAGCACTTGAAGAATGCTTTGTTGTGCCAACCTATCCCATATCGAACCTATTCCAAGGGGTCTTGTTTTACCATTTGGCTTAGGTATATCGACACGTTTAACTTTCCTAGGTTGATACCAAGCAAAACGTTTTTTCATGATAGTTAGGTATTCGTTGGTGCTAAGTTTTTCAATGTCTTTGATTGTTAGCTTATCAATTCCTGCTGTATAACTACCCTTATTGCGTTTAATGTTGCGGTACGCAAGCAGTAGGTTTTCATCAGAAATAATATATTGCATAAGATTCTTGAAATTTGCGTTTTCAGAGCTATTGAGATAAAGCGAGTCAAATATATCAGTCATGCCATAATATTCGGCATGTCTTAACTTGCTATCTTTCAATCCCTCTTTTAGCTCGTTACTCATAGTTAATCACTTCCTATTTGGACGTGTTTTAGTTGTCTTACACGAACCTATGAAAAAATGATTAGGGTTTCTGATAACTAAACTAAATTGACTTGTGGCTATTGCTCCGTTCTCATTACAAGAACATCAACGCTCATGCCACTGCTCTCACTAGAACTAAACAAGGTTATTCGCAAACCACGTATTTCCTTGTAACGCTTCACCGAGTGTGTCCTCTCCACGTTTCTAGCTTTCCACGTTGCCCTATTTCTATCTGACTTACATTAGGTTAGGTGCTGACTATGCCCCACCATTTTATCCAACGCCTTTAACGTTGCATGGTCTTTCATAGCATGAATTCTTACTCAACCACAAAATGATAAACCTAGATTTCTCAAGGTCAGTCGTTGGGACGTACATTCGCCAGTTCGTCAGTGTATTACCACATTCTCACCATACTAAGTTTTTAACGACTTCCGAGCTATCATATACGGACAATACCTCTATTGCCTTTTCGGTTATTCAATTGACTACTACGGTATACTTCACCCGACTTCACCGAGCTTCACACTACTTTCGATTACACATTCTACTTATAGCATGTCGGAGTATTAAAGATAGCGTTTCAAGGAGTTACCCTATCATTCCACTATTCGAAATAGGACTTTATTCCATTTAAGCTTTTCACAGCACGTTTGGAATAAGATAGCTTTTCACTATCTAACGTGTCGCACTCATGCCAACTAACCAATCGCTAATTTGACGTGTTTTTGCTTCTTGGTACATGAGCAAATCACGCTCATTACTTTGCATAGTATTAAAACCTTTTCGTATTTCCTCAACCTCTAATGAATTGATCCATAATCGTTTAACAGGCTTATTTACTTTCGTCATTTTTAAAAGTGAGTAGAAGATATTTGAGCCCTCACGTTCACTATCGCAGCAGTTATAAATCATTGTTACTTGCGGATCACTAAAGATTTTTTTTACTGCATTAAATTGTGAATACATTTTAGAGACAACTTTATCTTCAAATTTTTGTGGAAGGATAGGTAATGATCCAAGCGACCATTTCTCCCATTCTTTTTGATATTCTTTTGGTTCCTTTAATTCAACAAGATGACCAACTGCCCAGGTAATTACTGCACCCTCAGGAAAAGTAGAACAAGGTTCCAATTCTATAAATACTTTCTCTTTTTGTTTAATTTTAAATGCGTCTGCATAAGCTCTTGCTTGAGATGGTTTCTCTGCCAAAATTGCGATTTTTCCCATTAATCATCACATCTTCTTTAAAATATTTTAGTAGATTTTTATATAAAAACATAAAACTCAACTAATCAGATTAGTTGAGTTTATTGTGAAATACCTTACTTCTATTTTACTTTAAACAATTTAAAATATCACTTACTAAGATCTTTGTACCAGAAGCACCCTTACAAAGCACTCATGGGAGATTCATCCAACTCAGGTTGCTGCACCAGCCTCTAATTTGATTGGCCGTAGAAAGGATGTTTCTACCGAAAAGGTGCGCTTTTTTTATATTTCGGGCTTACTTTTTTATCGCAATTATTGTCGAAATAATGTCGAAGATTGCAAAAAAATAAATACAGCATTATAAATGTCACTACTCATGATGATCTTATCTGTGTATAGTTACATATAAAATGAATAATATTCTACGATAGATGAAGGGGATTACTTTTAAATGGGAAAGAAAATTGCATGGGTTACAGATACAGCAGCATTGTTAGATGAAAAGTTCATACAGGACAATCAAATTCACGTATTACCACTTAATATAGTGTTCGAAGAAGGGGCTTTACGCGAAACTGTTGATATGACACATGATCAGTTTTACGAAAAGCTACGAAATGCTAAAAAAAATCCAAAGACATCACAACCTGCTATTGGTGAAGTTGTAGACTTATATAAATCATTAAAAGAACAAGGGTATACATGTGCAATTGCAATTCATACCTCTCAACATCTTTCGGGCACTTATCAAAGCGCTTTCACAGCAGCTGATCAAGCTGAATTTGAAGTATATCCAGTGGATTCAAAAATCGGGTCATTTCCGATGATGAAAATGATTGAACTCGGTCAGCAGTTAGAGCGTGAAGGTTTTGAACCTGGCTATATTGTTGAAAGAATCAATGAGATGGCAGATAACAGTGAGCTTTCATTTATTCCGGCTAGCTTATCACAATTACATAAAAGTGGTCGAGTTTCAGGGACTCAAGCATTTTTAAGTAACTTGTTGAATATTAAAGTTGTCATATCATTTGAAGATGGGAAGCCCGTTATGAAAGAAAAAGTACGCGCTACGACTAGAGCTAAAACATATGTACAAAATGTTTTAAATACAGATCTAGAAAAAAGTATTATCCCTGAAGTTGCAATTATTCACTGTAATGATGAAGAAGGCGCAACCGCTTGGAAAAAAGCTTTAGAGAACGAATATCCGCTCATAAACTTCTCCGTATTACCACTAAGTGCTTGTGTAGCGGTTCATGCAGGTGAAGGAACGCTTGGTTTAAGTTGGGTACGTCTACCAGCGCTTGCACCACTTAAGCAAAACAAAGCTGAATTAGTTACTATATAAACATAATTGTAATCTAAATTATTGTAGATACATGAAGTTGCGAAATTCCTATAAACCAACTATTATCCAGTCAGAGAGCATTTTAGCTTAAGTAAACACTAACAAACAGGAGATTTTTTTAAGAAACTCAAAATTAACACCATCCCATAACTAAATAGGCATACTAATCATATGATTAATATGCCTATTTAATGGATGATTCATTTATCTTTTCCTCCTAATTTTAAACATAATAAAAAAGCACTCTCTCAAGAATGCTTTATAAGTCAGGATATATTGTTGTATTGTAAAACTTTATATCTTTCTCAAAATATTGCTGCTACCTGTTGAAATAAACTTTCTTTAATCAGCTTGATTTTTATGATGATTTTTACGATGAAGCTCAGTAAGATCTTTTATATAATATAATGAATAGTCATCGTTAATATCCACTTCAAAAAAGTAATAATTTTTAGTTTCTATATCTTTAACTTCTATTTCAAACAAACCCATTCCTCTCATGTAATCGATTTCTTCAGATTTTAAATTTTCTCTAGCAATGCCATAGTTAGTTTCAATATAGTTTTCCACATAGTTGTATGCGATAGCGTTTCGAGATTTAGAATTAAAATAATTGTAATTAACAAAAATAACTACTATACAAAATAACAGATTAAAAATAATTATTTTTTTTTTCATTTTCCTCTCCTTCCGCCATATCAAGTATCAAGAATATATCTAAATCACCCGTTAGCCATCCATGTCGCGTAAAATCAACGCTACACCACAAAAAATGAAAGATTATTACGTTCTTTCATGGGAGTTTAACAAGAAAATAACTTAATTCTTTATCTTTCTTCCCAATATTCTTATATGAATTCAAACGCAAACATTAAACCTAAAGGGATAGTTAAACCAAAGCAGAGAATTACTCAATATTATTTTAAAATGAGAAGCATTTTCTAATTTGTCTTTGGAAACGAATCTCCACATCAGTAGTACTCCAAAAGCCCATATTGGGATGACTAAAAAGAATTCTCAATGATGCCCGATACCATAAGATTTAATATTCCTTTTCTAAACAACGTAATTCAAATCTTATTAAAGTATTCTACATCGTTAGTAAAAAAGCGACTGCTCTATTGAACAATCGCAGTGGCTATCCCTCCACGTTCATTACACGCTTCAATGCTACTATACCACCACTTTCACTGATATAAAGAGAAGTTATATACTCGCTAATTTCACGATTATTTTCCTTCTCAACGCTTCATCAAGAGTAAGCTCTCCACGTTATCAGCTTACCACGTTGAACATTATCTATTATGGAACAAACTTAGGTGCTCCCTATGAGCCTGTTAGCATCGCATGTGCCTGTAACACAAGATGGATTTTTATATTGTTGATTCTTACTCACCCATAGCTAACCCTACATTTAGTAGTAAATACATTTCTATATAACGCGCGTCTAGACCCGTACATTCAGAAGTTCGTCAGTAATACAGTATCTTATTGTATTTCATTGCATTCTCACCATATTTGTTCAACCCAAACACAATGATTTACACCACCCCATCGGGTAGACTTTCGTCAGCCGAACTGTTACGGTAAATTCTCACGCCTATTAGCCGAGCTTATAACACGCTTTCCCTTACTAAATAACATGCTATTCGACGCAGGGGGAGCCTTTCTGAGCGTTACCTCATCATTCGGCTCCTTGATAATATCCTTCAATTTAAATCGTAAATTGCCTGACCTTTACCAAGATTGTGTTATCCACATCTCATCTGAGCCAGGAATGTGTCGCACCAACAATCGCGCCCGATTGCTTAATAGAGTATTGACGCAAATAGAACGTGAAGAAAGATATCTGCTGACATATGTGCAATCATTGCATATTCTAAGCCCTTCCTCCAGTACAAATAACCAAACCACAAGCCTAAGAGCCCATTTAACACCAATGCCCGTATTACAATAATTGTAGATAGATCGCCGAATACTAGTATTGTCGCTGGCAAATGCCCTAATCCAAATATTATTGCTACAAGAAAAATTGCAACATAGTAAAAACTATTAGGAATGTTATCCTTTTCTTTTTTTGTTATCCAGGCCAATAACCATACAATGAACGTCATGCCAAACAATCGAAGCATTATTTCTTCTGTAAATCCTCCGTATAATGAAGCAAGTAAACCTTGCCACCAATTTGGTGAAGGAACTTGATTCATGGGTGCTCCAATCAAAGGGCTAAATACGAATAAATCAAGAAGAATTATAATAACGCTTCCAATTAATGCTCCAACAATACTATTGATTAACCACTTTTTTGAGATATGTACTCGTGTCTTAGGATAAACAATTCCATTTAATAGTCGAGCATTTAACCCTGTACGATTTTGAAGTCTTAAACCAACCAATATCAATACAAACATATATAAAACTTGAAAAGTTGAATTTATAATAACTATTAATGAAGTTGGTATATCTCCCGGTACAGGTTGATCGCCCATTAAAGTTATCTCATATGGAATTATAGCGAATATTCCTATTGTATTTAATATCGTAAATAACAGGACTAGTTTTATTCTCCAGTTTCCCACGTGTACTCTCCTTTCAATATCCTATTTGATCTAATCCGATTACTATAATTATCATAATCGTATCAATAATAGCCAAGACCCCAGAGATTTTTCCAACTGTAGCCCCAAACCATATGGTAAAAATAGATGTAAAAATGGCTATAACACCTATAATAATTAAGAGAATACCGACTCTGTTCCCTAGTCTTTCTTTATTAACCGGTTCCCATGTTTCCCTGAAACCTGCAAGAAATGCAAATGCCTGTTTTGTCCGAACAATATAGCCAGCCCAAATTAAAAATACACCGATAACTAGGCCGATTACCATTTCAATTCCCATTTCTTTTGTCCTCCCTTTATTCTCCCTTTATAAAATTATATCCACAATCTCCACCACCTTGACCAGTAGTAAAGATAATTTGTGATCGTTCAACACCCTTCCAGGCGTTCGTTACCTCAAAAAGAACTGATTTAGTTGTATATCCTTTTAAACTTAGTCTCTCTTTTATATCAACGACTTTCCCACTAAATACGGCTTTTGAACGTTCAAATTCTTCTACACTTGGTAAATATGCACACGAACTAGCACTTGTAATCGAAGGAAAAGAGCCTATCATAAAAATACCAATAAAAATGAAAGCCAGAAGTGTCATTGCTTTCTTCAAATAAATCACCTCAATCTCTCCTATTATCACCTAGGTTTAGTATTTTTGTAATATAATACTAATATTAACACAAAAATATAAATCTAGTTTCTCTTGGTAATATTATTCCATTAAATGGCCCAATTGTTGAACACAAGTTAAACAACACTATTCAACTAAACTGCACCGTTAGCACAAGAAGCGATTGCTCTAATTGAACAATCGCCTCCGTTAATTTTATGTACATCTTTTCACAATCATTTTCTACAATAATTATTTATGATAATGTTCTAACTCTTCTGCTGGATATGCATTTGTCCAATGGTATGGCTGTAATTCATTTAAGGTCACAAATTTTAACGTATTATCGGGAGTAGTGACACCGACCTTGACATCTACACCCCAGAAACGTAATCTTTCTTGACATAACCCGCAAGGCGAAAGTACCTTAAAAGGACTAGTTTCATCATCTCTTACAACACATAAACAGTGGGTTACACCTACATTGCATTTATGTGCTTCACACATCGCTCCAACTTCAATACATAAATCTACACTCGAATTTGCAGTTTCAATAGAAACACTAGTAAAGTATTGTTCATCTTCACACATAGAAAAAGAAGATGAAGGAAAAGTTGTTTTTATTTACGAAAAAGATTTCAAATCTTTGGCAAGTTTTTTCAACCTTACCGAAAATAAATATTTCCAAATGCGGGAAGATAAAAGTATGATAGAAATGGCTGAAATTCAAGGAATAAACAAAGATGACCTGTTTTATTACTTGGTCGCTAAAAATTATGAAGCTCTGGAATCGGCATACAATAAAGGCCAGGTTGATTTACATTTTGTTATGGATTATGTTTTATATTTGAAAGAAGATGTGGAGCAAGAAATGCAAGCTCAATGAGATCTTCAATACAAAGATTAATTTTGTATATAAAATTATTAAATCGATTTCAATCTTTTCCTTATCAATTAGTCGACTCAACTTTAAACACTAGTAGCCATCTGTTGCAGATATTCAATCCGCGCCAGATGGCTACGATGATAGTTATGTAAAATTATTCTTCTACTGCTTGCATAGTATACAAGCATTCACTTTTTACGGCTAAAAGGTTAGCCATACCTTCTTCTGTGCTTTCATGAGCATTCAATCACTCCTGTTATTTCTTTACTACCTCAATCCAGAAGAACTCCATTCTAGAATCTGTTCCGAAGTTAACCTTATATCCTCCAATTTCTTCAACAGTAATATTCCCTCTGAAATCTCGTTCACCTGGTGGAGTATTTTTTTCAATGGCATAAGCTTCACGTGCTTCTTTTGCAAGTTCAGCAATTTTAAGCTCTAAAGATGATAGTTCAGGATACGCTAGTTTAAATAATTGAAGAGTTAAATTAACAGCATTCTCACTTGTATAGTCAATATGAAAATCGATATTGCCATTTCTGTTATCTAATTGAATACCTATTTGAGTTGACATATATCCCGGTGGTAACGTATTTACCCAATTTGGTTCCTCCAAATGTATATACGCTCCCGCTTCTTTATACTTAAAGTTAGTTTGTTTAACAAACTGTTGTCCTTCGATTAATAGCTTTTTAAATCGAGGGTCGTTAAAAGCAAATTCTGTTACTTTGTAATCAGGAGCTACATCGTATAATGATTTATCGTTAGTAACTACCTTTTGAAAATTGTTGAAACTCATATCCATACTCATTTTTGGAATATCCTTTTCAGTAGGCTTTCCAGCAGTCTTCTCGTAGTTTAGTGCACGATATAAGAATACGGCATAGTGCGCTCTTGATAGTGGTTCATTTGGCTTGAAAGTAGTTTCAGTATAGCCAGTTGCAATTTCCGCTTCATAAAGAGCCGCGATAGCTTTACCTTCCTCAGTCGTTTGAGAAACATCTTTAAATGGATGCTTTCCTTTTGCTTCTAGCTTAAAGGCATTTGCTAAAATTAACGCCATTTCCCCACGTGTTAAATCCTTGTTCGGATTGAAGTTTCCGTTTGCATCGGCCTTAATCAATCCAGTTTGTTGAATCTGCATAATTGCGTCATAGTATGGATACGTTTTTGGTACATCTTTATAAGCCTTAACCCCAACTTTAGGTGTAAGTGTTTTAACTCGTTGAATTAATACCGCAGCATGTTGTCTACTGATCTTCTCATTAGGTCTAAAAGTTCCATCCCCATAACCTGTAATAATACCTTTGTCACGCATTTCATGTAGAATATCGTAATATGGATGCGCGCTAATAATATCCTTAAATGGATTTTTGTATGTAGCCGCTTCCGCATGAGAATTATTGCCTGGCACTGCAATTACAGGCGTAGCAATAGCTAACGCTAAAGTAGCCATCATTAATTTTTGTGATTTTTTTCTATAAGTACCACGTTTCATAAATTTTCCCCTCCGAATGAATTAGTTTCATATATAATCTAATTTTACCATTAATAGAGTTGTTTTCAAATTCCCTAAGGTCTTTCGGTTTATAGTCTATTATCTATTAAAAACACCTCTCTTTTCCTATAACAAATTTTTATAAAAAGAAAAAACCCGCTTCAGATGACAATATGGTCATTCTTGAAACGGGTTCTATCCGACTTATTAATATTTCATTGTTATTATCATAACAAAATCAAAATAAAGCCTATTATGGATTACTTTGATTGCGGTTAAATCGTTCTACCCCATAAATTCAATTTTATCTGAAGGTGTAATTTGTGAATAAACAGGATTTCCTATTTGAGTGCTTAGCTTTTTTAACTATTCTAGCCCATTCATAAATCCTTCTTTTACGGGAAAATTAAATAATATAATTTTTAATTAAACGGAGGAGATTTAATTTGGGAAAAATAGTATTTTTTCTTTTTTTGATTCTAACTTTTCATATAAATAATGCATATTCTATTACTACTGATTTAGAAAAAATATATTTAGAAAACGGAGAATATACTGAGGTAAACAAAGCTATTCAAGAGGCAAAGGCATTTTTAAAAAAGGACATTCCTTTGCCTACTCGACTTCCCCCAATTTCATTTACACATGTTTTCGCATCGTTTAACCAAAAAGGTTCACAATTAACTATATATTATTTAGATGAAAACAACGGAAAAAAACACTACACTTTAGTTATCATACCTAACGAGAATGATATGTCATATCCAAACGATGCAAAGAAAGTTTATCTGGGAAATGGTCAGGAAATGGGTTATTTTAAAAGTAATGATTTTATAATTTATAGAACTGTGGCAAATGATTTTGAATATACAATTATTGTTGATAAAGCTAGTAATAATACAATTACGGTAGATGGAATAGTGAAGATATTTACTTCAATAATATAAAACAAAAAGAGCAGTTACTCCCTTTTAGAGGATTTTCGATTCTTTTGATGCATACTTCCGGGTACCGGACAATATGTTCGGGTTTGAACGTTTCTGAAATCCATAACGCAAAGTTGCTATTACAAGGATCATAATGTTCAGAAATATGATCTATGGGTTACTTTGATTGCGGTAAAATCGTTCTCCCCCAGGCATAACATATTTCACCAACAACAATCCCTTCACCATTTATAATTGTTTTTTGGACCATGGAAAGGCCTTTGACTTCGGCAGTTTGATCTTAAACTCTTACACCTCGTTAGTTGAATAATTAATTATTCATTTTTAGTCTTTTCCAGTTCTAACCAACCTTCAAATAAGGAATCATCTTCTAATTCTAAATAGAATTTCATGAACCTTACGAATTCATCTGTATCTACTTCTTTATACTTAAAATGAGTAAAATAACTGCTTAAAAAATCCTTTGCTGTTTGTTTTCCACCATGTTGATTGAAAATCTTAGCTAAGTTTGTGTAAGATTGACCATAGATATAATTACTTTGTGGACTTTTTGAATACTCGTGTAATGGTAAATTGGATGGCAACGGTTCCATTTTGTCTGAAAAGTCTATATAACTAAATTCTTTCTCATTAGAATATTTAAATAAATAAGTTGCAATCTCTGCAATCCCCTCATCTAACCACGCATCGGTGTATGGGTCATTACTTACTATTCCGTAAAACCATTGATGAGCAATTTCATGAATTACAATATTTTTTATTGCTTCGTTTGAGACAAAACGCTCATAGATGGAGCCTACTGTTACTACTCCTGGATATTCCATTCCTGGCCCATCTAAAATAATATCTAACTGTTTGTGTGGATACTGCCCAATATTACTTTGAAAGTAATTGAAAGATTCAACAGCAGTCTCTGCCACTTCATCTAAAAACTCCTCTGATTCGCCCTTTCCAAATACTCTTATATTTACGTTATCAGATTTTTTTTGGATAACTTGTGGGTCTTTTAATATAGCAACAAATATTTCTTTTACATTTTCAATTCGAAATGAATTATTGTTTACACTTAGCAATCTATCTTCGTCACTAGTCGTAACAAGAGTGTATTCATTAGGAATATCAAATGTTAAATTAAAGTTACTAAAAGTTGTGTGATATGACTCCCCTTTGGAAGAATAAGCTTGTTTATTCCATCCTTTTTGATAGGTAGGGACCATTGGATACCATTGAGCGAGATGATAATTACTATCGATTTTTTCGAATCTAAACCCGTCGATTGGTAAGGTGAAGTGATATTTCATTTGAAATTTAACACTTTCATTTGGAGAAACTAATGTTCTTAAAGGGATGTTAATTGTGTCTTTCTCTAGTGAGTATGATGCATCTTGATTGTCAATTTTAACTGACTCAATCCCAATTTCAGAAGGAGTATTTAATTGTGGAGAATTTTCGGACGTAAACATATTAGGAATAAAATAAAGTTTTAACTCGTCCCATTTTTCATTAGAAACATTGAGAATATCTATTGATATATCTGCACTAAAAAGCCCATTGGTATCCATACTTAATTTCATATTATAATTACTTTGGCTTCCAGCTGGTACTTCATGGGGATTAAAAACTACCTCAGAACAACCTATTAATAAAAATATACTCAGAAAGTAAATAAACAACATTTTCTTCAAAATATGTTACCCCTTTCCTGCATCAAATATTAAGATCTTAATTTCCCATTAATATATATATTCCATATGTACATTAGAAAATTCTTGTTAAACTAGCCTGCGCATTTAGTTATAGTATGATTCTTCACAAATTCTTGGATATTCGATAAAAGTAGTGGATTATTATTTATTAATTCCCTCATATCGTTCAGTTAAAAATCTGTCTAATAAACTTAATAACTCAGTGAAAACAACAAGAAACATTTTCTAATTCTTTGCATCCTCTAATTTGAAAAGGGGTGAAATGAATTATGTTTGATCTGCTTAATACACGAAATTTTCAATTTCGGCTTGGGCAGTAAGGGGGGTACATTATGAGGAGAAACTAATAAAGGGTCGCTCATTTAAAGTGACCCTTAACATTTCTATTTTTATTTTACTGTAAATTCCTGATTATTATCGTGTGGTGACATGTAATCAAAAGCGTATCCATTAGTTACATTAATTATTAAATTGAGTTAGCTATTAGAACAAACGTTTCAGGTGTTACTTTATTGGCTACTTTATTATAAATTCCAAGCATATACTGCAAATTATTTTTTTCAAAGACAAAAAAATTAAATAGTTGATGTTCAAAATAAATGGCTTTTGCACCATCTTGAAGTGTATACTCTTTATCATTTAAGTTCAGTTTTTAGTTTAAGTGTAATTCTTCACAACCTTATAATTTTGTTCCTATCTTACTTTTTATTCTTTGGCTCTGTTTAACTTGATTGTTGTATTTCTTCAAATTAGAAGCGTATTCAAGAAATTTCGAATACGCTTTTTTCGAGTGGCAAATACATAAAAATCTACTTTTATAACGTTTCAATCTTTTGAAAAATCTCTTTGTAAAGGATATCTAACTCTTTTTCATCTTTTAGATAGAAATACCAAGCATCTTCTCTATTTGCATCTAAATCCGATAAATAAATTGTCGTATGAGAACCATTATTTAATGATTCCCAATGAGCCGTTTCAAAGGTAGTCCCTTCTCTTGTAAATGGAAAATGACGTTTTGTTGAATCAAAAAAAATAATAGGCATTCTAGAATTATCATAAACTTTAACAAATCTATCATCTGATGCTTCTTCAAACATCACTGGTGTTATCATAACCGCATCAAAATTTGTTGAAATATACAAAGTATCTTCACTAAATTCATCTAATGAAATTGGTTCGAAATGAATTTTTTCGTTATTTAATTCCGGAGTATCACCAACTACAGCAATATTTAAAGGTGCTCCATCATATTTAACTTCATCATTTGAACACCCAACTAATAATAACAAACATAATATTAATAAAACTTTTCTCAAATTTATTCCCCTTTTATCGTAATTCTGCCCATTTTTTATCTAAGGCTACTTGTATTTCTTTAATTATATATTATCATTCTACAAATATTCCCAAAAACTTTGCTATGCTATCATCTTTCTTAATGGTATCGTTGCGTTTGTTTCGTTTATTGGGTATAAGCAACTTTCCACCGCAAATGCACGAATACTACGTTCGTCAGAATCGAACGCAAGTGTATCTAAGAAATTAAACCACGACAAATGCTGTTGCAAATATTTTGTAGCAACTCCTTTAAAACGCTTTATCCATTGTTTTAAGCGTTGTTGATAATTATTTCTAACATAATTTTTTCAGTTAAACAATGTCCGTCAAAGAACAGGAGAAAAGCTAAACTTCATTTCAACCTATTGACGTTTATTTATAATGCCTGCAAATTAGCAATAGATCGTCCCAATGCTTTATTACAAACACAAACTCAAGCAGCAAAAATTTTGAAAACGTAATTTATCTTAATAGGAGCAGTCTAAGCTTTTGGAAAATATGATTTATGAAATTGATTAAAGTTACATCTTTTTTACTTTTAATTAGCAGTGTTCCCGTAAATCCAAATCGCTATTTCTGAAATAATCCCAAACTGTTGATAATAAAAACAGTATTACAAAGAAGCTATAGATAAGTATTTTTTTCCTTGATTTCTTTTTCATAAGTTGACTTATTGCCTTTGACTTTTGCTTGTTTCGTAAGCCAAGCGTTTCGTCCTTCTTTTGATTTTCTTCCACGTTTTTTGGGTGGTGCCGTCTCTTTTTTCCTCAGTATACATCAGTTGAAATTATGCTTCCGTTTATCGAATACGTGGTAGATGGCAAAACAATTCGTTTCATAACAGGTAAAGGTATTCGGGATTGTTCTCTATTTTTGTTATTGGATATTTATGTTAATATTAATTCAATAGTTTGTACTTAAGCTACCGCGAATTTATTTCAATATAAAATTTTATATATCAATTTCCTATAATCTTATCTGAAAAGGAGGAAAAATGATTGAGCCCAAAAAATCAATCTAAAAAACAGATACAAAAAAAGATTCAAGTTATATATAGAAAGACAAAACAGCAGCAGAAAGAAGATAAAGATGTCAATAAAATTGCAATAGTCATTGTAAATATTTGCGCTGTATTAGCTATTTTAGTACTTATCTTATACTACTATTGAAAAATTCTAGATTGTTGCATGACTTAAATAAATCAAAAATTAGGAAAGAGTTATTAATTATTTTAGACAATAAAAACGCCTCTTTCAATCAAAAAGAGGCGCGGAAAAATTACGTTTGTTTGAATATTTTATCGTAAAATGCCATGAATTAACCATTATTTTTACGTGTTAACTTTGTCATATAAAATTCAGCAAACTTATTATCTCCATCGTCATAACTTGAAAAATCTCTGTATTCTATCTCAGCAACTCCAGTACCAGAAATACGCTGTTGTGATCCTACACTTTGGGAAGTGTATGTATCATATCTTCTTTCAATTGATAAATCACTGGGCCATAATCATTCTGTTCTACTAATACTTTGAAATCTCAACCTTCCGAATGCCAAATGCTTGGTTTTGAAGATTATATTGGAGAGAATAATACTATTGTATTCATTAAATAATTTACTATGATTAAGGTAATTGCTTTGTAAGCCCGAAATATAAAAAAAGCGCACCTTCTCGGTACGCACGACGAATGGCCATCTATCCTATTTTTTTCGGATAGATGGCTATTTTGCACATGTGACTTGGATTTTTTTCGACCAAGGCATGTAATTATTTAAAATCTCTGGTTGTTGGTGAATCGGTAAATTTGGCAATTCTGTCATTAACGTCACTAGGTATTGATAGAAATCGATGCCGTTTGCTTTTGCCGTTTCAGCCAAACTTAAACAGATCGCATTTGCTTTAGCGCCTGCTTCACTAACAGAGAAAAGCCAGTTCTTACGACCGATCACATTTGGACGAATCGCATTTTCAGCTGGATTATTATCGATTTCAATTCGACCATCGTATAGAAAAGCCTTTAATCCGTGTACACGATTTAATGTGTATTCGGCTGCTTTTGCGAGCGCATTTTTCCCGAAGAAAGGCGATTCGTCAACCCATTTTAGAAACTTCTCTACAATCGGCTTTGAATGTTTTTGCCTTGCTTTTCGGCGTTTACCTGGTGAAAGATGCTTGAATTGACGTTCTAGGTGATACAGTTGATCACAGTAATCCACGCCAATTTGCCCGTTTTTGCTATTGGCTTTCAGCCAATAACGCCGCACATGCGCCCAACAATTGGCGAACGTGACATCAGGTAGATTACCATATGCCGAATAACCATCACAAATCACGGTTCCTTTAAAGCCTTCTGTAAATTCTACTAGTACAGAACGACTTCTCGATAATGCACTTTGAAAAAGAACGATGATCGGTCCTTGACTTGGCACACTTCGGAACACCCAATTATAGGCGTTCGATTGACCGGATTTTCCGTCTGAACGATTGATTATTTGCGCATAGGTTTCATCCACATGTAGAACAGATTTTGCTGTTAATGTCTGCTTCATCTGTTCATAAATCGGTAGAAGCCAATCTTCAGCTGCACGGATTACCCAGTTTGATAAGTTCTTATCATTCGTAAGCAGGCCATATCGTTCCCACTCCTTTACCTGACGGTAAAGAGGTAAGTATTGGATGAACTTATCATAGATGAGTTTTGCTAGAACGGTAGGTCCCGCAATGCTTCGCTGAATGGCAGCTTGTGAAGCTTTCCCTCGTTTCATTTGTGCCTTTTGTGTGGCATCCATTTTACAGTGCTTGCACTCGTAGGCATGTTCAATATGCTGGATGCGCATCATTTTTGCCGGAATAAATTTTGCTTCTTCACGCGCAATAGTTGTACCGGCTTCGGTCATTTGGCCAAGGCAACAGTCGCATTGTGTATTGGTGGGGTGATGATGAATTTCTTCTATTTCAATTCCTTCATGAAAAGAATCATTCCGTTTTTTCTTATGTAGTTTACGGTTAACAGTGTAAGTAATCGTCGCTGTGCTTTGTTCTTCTGTGTGCTCAGATTCGTTAAAAGACGGATCGTCATCGAATAAAGAGCCTTGTCCGTCTGGTGCTTGATACTTTGATTTTTCCGATTTTGAACCGTACAAAGCCTTGGTTAATTGGCGAACTTGTTCTGTTAACACTTCGATTTGTTTCAATGATTGATCCAACTTCTTTGTCAGTTCATTGTTTTGCTGATTTGAATGAGCCAATTGTTGCTCAAGTAATTGAATGAATCGTTCATTTTGGTCAGAAGATACGTTACCCACTGTATTCACCACATTTCCGTTCAGTATAAGTTATGGATGATTATACCATTTTAATAGGTGAGTTTAAAAGACACCTTTTTCAGATTTCGTAATCGCTTTTGGCTGCTGAAGCGATAAACCTTCTAAAAGCCAGCGAAGTTCCTTTTGTGAAAGGTTACGTACTTCCTTTTCATCTTTTGGCCATTGCAGTTTGCCATTATCTAATCGTTTATAAAGTATGGCGAAGCCATCTCCATCAAAATACAAACATTTATAACGGTCTTTACTCGTTCCAGAAAATAAGAAGATGGAATCACTATATGGATCGAGTTTAAAAGAATCCTGAATGAGTGCTGCGAGACCGTCGATACCTTTACGCATATCGGTCTTACCGCAAATAATGTAGATGTTCTGCACGCTCGTAAAATCTTGCTTCATTGATTATTCAACTCCTTCAGGATCGTTTGGATGATGCGCTCATCTACGCCATTAAAGAAGGAAATTTCAGCACTAGTTGTTTTAATGATGCAGCTCGGCTCAGGAGAGTTTTGTGGTGAAGTTGTTGATGAAGAGTTGTCAGTGATCGGATCTAGTGTCACAGGGACAATTGTCAGTTTGGTAGTTGACATAAAGAAGCACCTCCTCTAATTTGATACATTTATCATCGTACCGGAGGTGCCTGGTTGTTTATATGCGTTATTTGATTACGGGCTTACATTGCTTTTATAGCGATGACAATTGATCATAAAATTATGTTTATCAATTTAACAATCCGATATTATTGATTATAGGAAGACTTTCATTTCCTCTTTTTGCTTGGAATATAGCGACTGGAAGTAAGAGAATAAGCAATTTTCAACAGATATGCGAATCGTTTATTCTTATTGCCGTTGTATCTCAGTTTTCATATTGTTTATTATTTAACAATCCAAAACTTAAATGTTTGTTTCATTATTATTGGGACTATGTATTATAAATATTTATAAAATAGCACTAGCGTCGCATTAAAATAATTCAACGTATTTTAAAAAACTGAATTTTCCGCAATATTATCCGTGCATAAAAAAAGCCTTTATAATGGTTGGGCGATAGTAAACCATCCAAATCCAAAATAAAGGACATAAGCATGGATAAGTTTACACGAAAAACATCATTTGAACAATGGTTTTCACCTATTTCTTCTACACAAATGGAGAAATTAGTTGAAATTCATCAATTAAATTACTATACAAAGAAGCTTCACATCGCTTCATTCTTGAAATTATTACTGTTTGCGCAACTGAATGAAACCGAAAGTCTACGTGCCATTAGTGACACGCTGTTATCAGACGACTTACAAAAAGCAACGTATTTAGAGTCCATCAGCTTTTCGCAGTTAGGTCGGCGATTAAACCAAGTGCCAACTGAGTTTTTCCAACAAATTTTTCTAGACTTAGTCGGGCAAATTCATGAGAAAACGCATTTTGAGCAGCGCCGAAAAACCACAACACCACTAAAAATCATTGATTCTAGCACATTGCCATTGAACTTAAACAACCATAGATGGGCTGAATTCCGTAAAACAAAATCAGGTGTGAAGTTACATTTGCGCCTTGTTTACCTAGAAAAAGGTTGTTCGTACCCTGATAAAGCGGTGCTGACGAATGCGAAAGAACATGATCGTGGTCAGCTTGAAATTCTCGTTGATGACAAGGAGTGCATGTACGTGTTTGACCGAGGCTACTTAGATTATGAGCGCTTTGACCGCATGACAGATGACGGACTTTTCTTTGTCTCACGCTTGCGAAAAAACGCTGTAACACGTGTGATTGAATCATTTGAAGTACCTGAACAGTCATCGGTGTTATCGGATGAAATGATTCTGATTGGCAACACGCAAAATCGTGCTGAAAATGTATTTCGCCGTATCGAAGTACTGGATCCAAACGGTAAAGAACTACATCTGATGACGAATCGTTTTGATTTAAGTGCAGATGAGATCGCTGAACTGTATAAGTCACGCTGGGCAATCGAACTGTTTTTCAAATGGATGAAACAGCATCTGAACATTAAAAAGTTCTACGGGCAAAGCGAGCAAGCTGTGCATAATCAGGTATACATTGCGATGATCGTTTACTGCTTAAACGTGCTAGCACAGCTTCACACAAACAGTTCACGGACATATTTACAAATTAGTAGGTACTTAAAAGCAACACTATGGAAACCAGCACGTATTTGGCTTCGAAAAATCGAAGGAAATACGGTACCATAAGGATTTTGAACTGCAGTTGCCCTAGTCAAAGGTTATAGTAAAAAAATGGATGTTTACTATCTCTACTTAAGCGTCTTTCATTTTCTTCAAAAACGGAAGAATTAGAAAACAGAAAATTCAATTAAAATTCGTGCGACGTTAGTGATAAAATAGTAAAAGAAAATATTTAAAATTTGTTTCAGATCCTACTCCGACTATCTCAATTCATTTGATGAGACTGCTATTATTCCAGCTACATGTGTACCATATCCATTTAAATCTTCAAATATAGTTATTTCTCTATTAGATTCTTTTGTAAAATTATAGCCACCAATAATGCAATCCATTAAGTCTAAATGATGATAGTTACAACCAGTATCTAATATAGCAACAACTACACCTCTCCCTGTATATCCTTGATCCCAAAGATGTTTAGCACCAATACTAGAGATATTATTTGTCACCTCATCTTTAAATTTCTCTTCAGCAAAAGAATGTGGCCCTACTTTTAATTTAATTTGAGTATCATTCATTCTCCAACACCCCCAATTATATTCATATGGTATATAGAAGCAAGCAATCTCAAATATCTCAACCTTTTAAAATATAAAAAATCCCTAGAAAGTTTCGCTCTCCTAGGGATTCTTTATGAATTATAGTTGTTCCGCGCTAGTTTGAAGGTTTTTAAAGTGTTTTTTTAATGCTCCATTCATACCTGAAATGGATACTTGTGTTTCTTCAAGGTTTCTAATGCAGTCTTTTCATTTAGTGTATATACGTAAACCATAACTTCTTCTCTTATAGTCATTCCGATAGCTTTGATACAAGCAACTAACCCAACAACCACACCGTCTGATATTGTGTTCTAATTTTCAAATCGTTAAATTTTGCACCAGGAGGTATATCCCCTATGCGTGCGACTGGTCGTGCTGCTTGATCTTCACAAAAAATGTTTCTATATATATTAATGTATATTTCCGAATTTATCACAGTTAAATTCTATAGTAAGAACTTTATCAATTGATAAACTATTATAATGATAAATACCTTCAATACGAATGCTATACGTTTGGCCACCATCTATCAAAGAGGCTTTGTATGACGTTTGCTCCCACGTTCCTTTAGAACCTTTCGCTACCTGCGTTGATATCTTGTTTATTCCTGCAAATACTTGGCCTTTTCTAGATTCGCTGTATTGCGTTTCAAAATCTCCTATAACCTCAATTTGAGTTACTATACCTGCAACATAAATATATTTATCTAATGTCCAACCATCGCTTACTTCGGTAGCATCTTGATTTTTATTCGTTGGAATAGTAGCTAACGCTTTCCGTTCCTCTTCCCAAAACCCATCTACGTGTTCCTGAACCCTTTCTGCAAACACTTTCGGATCTACCCAATCTTCTGCTTTAAATTCATCTATTGCGGATACTCCCAGCTGCATTCCTAACTTCTGTTGATTCACTTTTTCTGCGATTTTTACATATTGCTTATGATATTCTTCCTTTTGCTCTTGAGTTAATTTTAAAGGAGTTTTTGGTTTTTCTTCATTCGTATCAGATACAGTCTTATCTTCTGTTGCTTGATTGACAGGTGAAATCTTTGCCTCCTCTTTCTTAACCTGTTCCTCTGTTTCTACCTTTTCATTGCACCCCGTTAATACGAACATTGTTAATAAAATCCCTACATATAAATGTTTTCTCACCTTCATCCAATCCCCTTTGTTGCAATATTTTCCATTTATTATACTTCAAAAAAATATAATAGTTTTAAAAAAACACAAAACCCCAAACAGAGGCACTTTTTTTATAGTGTCCACTATTCAGGGTTCAGTTCGCTATGGATACCTCATACTTTTTATTAACCTAAAGCACTTCGTTAGTGAAAGTTTATAATAACCTCAAACTCATAGTAACTGTCCTGATGTTAAATCCCAATTTTTCATACATTTTAATTGCTTGATTCCCTGCAAATGCACTTAGACGGATTTCTGAGTATCCATCTTGTTTTAGATGGTCAATACCAGCTATCATTAACAGTTTGGAAATCCCATTCCCTCTATATTCTTCTATAACAAATAGTTCGTAAATAAATCCATTCATCATATCAGTAAATTGGTCTTTGCTTGTCCCTATAAGAATCCAGCCTTTTAATTTATCGTTTTCTGTTGCTATTAAATAATAGCTTCCCTTTTCCAACAGTGGTTTAACAAGTTGGTCAATTTTTTCTTTCGTAGGTTCTACTTCACCTAAAGTGCCATCAAAAACAGCTTTTGGAGAAAGCGATAATACCTTTTTAAGTTCAAAATCGTTAGGTTTTCTAATATCCATTAATTGTATCAGTCCTTTAATCCCCTTTTATTCAGTTTAGCATAATACCCCAATAATTCTCCTCTAAAAGCTATTATTAACTTGAATTCTTATTGTACTAACCTGCAACGTTAGTTCAATAAAAAAAGAGCTGCATATGCAACTCAATGATCTTCAAGTAAGTATCCGTTAGTTTAACAACACAGTTTTATTAAATGAAATCCCAAAATAGCTATATTTTATAATAACTTGATTGATTTCTTCACTATGAAAAACACTAATCCCATAGATTTCATCCTTCTTAGAAGCAGTGCCATCATCTAATTTTTTATAGGTAGCAGAAGGAGATGTGTCTGGCTTAATTGATACATCCTTTATATCCTTAAAACCATATTTTTTTGACTCATTATTATTATTATAATCATCCGTTATGATGAAACCTTGTAAAGCATTACTAACTTGTACTTTTGTTTTTGATGGCTTTTCATTATTATTTACTGATACTTCTAATAGTTTCACTTCACGAAAGCCTTTATTACCAATTCCAATAACAACTGATTTATTACCAACAGCAGTACCAAGCGTACCTATTTCCAAAGGTGGATTAAATAGTACAAAGGTATAAACACCACCAAATGTTAATGTTAATGCTAAAATTAGAATAGGAACCCAATGTTTCTTCTTCAAATTCTCTCCCCCTATACAATTATTTTCCTTCCACTAAACTGCAGCGTTAGTTCAATAAGAAAAGGCTACCCTAAAGGCAGCACCTTGTTCTGCTAAAGCACTCCGTTAGCTTAATAAGAATAGCTTTTATGCTACTTTTTTGTTGTCTATTTTTGAACTTGGTCACTTACTGTTTTAAAAATCCACGTGTAAACAATACCCCCCCTAAGGTAATACATACATTATATCATTTAACAAAATATAACATTCTACTTATTTTATTGAACTAAACTGCCCCGTTAGCCATCTATGTAGCGCAAAAACCAGCGCTACACCACAGAAGATGAAAATGTACTCAGAACGGGTATAGTATACTACGGCTGGGAGAGGAAGGTCGATAAACTATGGTGCCTTGAGCCCTTCCGTTAGTCTGACTCCAACGACCACGGTGTATCACTGACTGTCGCTCCCTCACGGGAAGCACTCATGGGAGATTCATCCTACTCAGGTTGCTGCACCAGCCTCTAATTTGATTGGCCGTAGAAAGGATGTTTCTAATGGAAGTCATCATTGAACGTGCATGTGGTATGGATATTCATAAGGATTCGATTACCGCATGTATTATGACATTGAGGGCAAAGTGATTCAAACCTTTTCTACTAAAACGGTTTTTCTATTGCAGTTAATTGATTGGATTAAAGAACACGGCTGTACGCACGAAGCTATGGAAAGTACAGGTGTATTTTGGAAGCCTATTGTAAACATACTCGAGGCTGAGAGTATCGAATTTTCAGTTGTAAATGTCCAACATATCAAAGCAGTTCCTGGTCGTAAGACTGATGTTAAAGATGCGGAATGGATCGCCAAGTTACTTCGTCACGGATTGCTCAAAGCTAGCTTCATTCCAGATCGAACACAACGTGAATTGCGAGAATTGGTTCGGTATCGCCGGAGTATGATTGAAGAACGCGCGAGACAACATAACCGCATTCAAAAGGTACTCGAAGGTGCGAATATTAAACTTGGTTCTGTTGTGTCAGATGTGATGGGTGTTTCCTCTCTTGATATGCTTCGTGCCATTGCCGAAGGTGAAAATGATCCAGAAAAGTTGGCTGGCTTCGCTAGACGTTCAATGAAAAAGAAAAAAGCAGAGCTTGAACTCGCACTTCGTGGCTATATCCAACCACATCAACGACTAATGATTAAAACCATTCTTACTCATATTGATTTTCTGACTGCACAAATTGAACTGTTAAATCAAGAAGTTGCTTGCCGACTTTCCACACACCAAGAAGATATCGAAAGATTAGATTCTATTCCTGGTATCGCCACTCGAATGGCAGAACAAATCCTAGCTGAAATCGGAACTAATGTAGAAAAGCAATTTTCAAGTGCAGCACATCACTGTTCTTGGGCAGGACTAGTACCTGGACACAACGAAAGTGCAGGAAAAAGGAAATCCTCCGCTATGAAGAAAGGCAATAAATATTTGAAATCGGCTCTAATCGAAGCAGCTCATTCCGTCAGAGGATCTAAAACCTATCTAGGTGCATTATATAGACGGACTGCAGCTCGAAAGGGGAAAAAACGAGCAGGCATATCCGTAGCTCATGCCATCTTACGCATTGCTTATTACCTTTTAACACGGAAAGAAATGTATGTAGACTTAGGTGAAGACTACTTCGATAAACTAAAAGAACAATCCATTATTCGATATTCTGTTCGGAGACTTGAAAGTTTGGGTTACAATGTGACCATCACTGAACTTGGTGCTTCCTAATACAATCTAAATCTGATCTCTATTTTAGGCGCTACCATTTTTTGCATATAAAGGTCGCGTTTGTTTTAGCATGGACTTTTTTAGAGCCAGAGATTTAATTTTCATGGGAGTTCAATAAAGAAAAAAAGAGCTGCATTTGCAACTCATTGTTCTTCAAGTAAAGCCCCCCGTTACTTGAAGAACATCTAAAGTGTCCCCTTAAATTTCTCTGGTTTTTCTACATAACTTTCAATTATTAGTCCACATTCAGTACAAATAATATATTCAACATCATACCCAAAGCTTAACTTATTAGATGGAATCATAACACAATAACTACTTTGATGACCTTCCCCCAATTCTTTTCCACCACATTTAGGGCATTCTGTTACTTTCGTAGTATGTTTCATTTGAAAACCTCCACTTTGATTTTATATAAATATTATTACGATGTTCCTTATGTAATTATGAATGAACAATAATTTGCTTTCATCTTGTATAACTAAACTGCCCCGTTATTCAATAAGAAAAGGCTACCCTAAAGGCAGCACCTTGTTCTGCTAAAGCACCCCGTTTAGTTTAAGTACATTTTTTCACAATCTTATAAAACAACTGTACCTTTATGGCAATATGTCTCCTTTAAAAACTTCTCCGATAGTATTTGTTTTCTCCATATTTTCTTCTCTAATTATTACGTTTCTTTTTTTTGAAGCAATATGATTAATATCTACAAATGCTTTTACATCTCTTTTACTCTGAGTACAAAACTATCGAAAGCTTCTTCCGCCTCAACTCGACGTCGTACAGTACAAATTACAGGATATGTAGGACAAAGTTGTAACAACTTCTCCGGTTCCATTTCGATAGGTAAATCACCATCTATCCTTACATCCCAAAATCCTTGCTTATTCTTATATGCAACCGCTAGAAAATCGCTTTCCCAATCTCTGTTAAAATTGATATGCCAATGACGTCCAGGTAAATGCTCCTTAATTTCCTTCGCATAATCGCTATAAGATGTTTTAATAAAAACAAGTTCCATCTCTTCCGTAACAAGATTAGCAGGAATGGGTGCCTGACTTGGTAAATCTTCATTATCATATAGATAACCAGCTAACAAATAAGCTAAGGCCTTCTTTGCATTTTGGATAGCTTCCTTTTTCGTTGGGCCCGAGGTTAAGTAATGCTCCCACCCATTTTCCGGAAGTAATGTTGGGAAATGAATACCGAAAATTTCTTCTTCTTGCTTTATAAATGCTGGATAAACTACATTCTCAAATGCCATATCAACTATACCTACCCTTCGAAAATTAGTGTAATCCAGAAATCTGGATGTGATCTTGTTCATACAGATAGGTAAGCTTTTGAAGTTATCGCCAGCTTTTCCCCCTGTCCACACCGTACGTGCGACTTTCACCGCATACGGCGTTCCAACTAATCCAATTCACTTAATCATCAACACTTCTGATATCAAAATACCCTCTATGTCTCAATTCTTCCGTTTCAATAAGTCGGTGCCTCCCTTGGAAGGTGAACCTCTTTTAGTCTCACGAGAACCTTATTAACCGATAAAGATTTGCCAAGCATGATTAAGTAATTCTTCATTAGTCTAGTGGCTATCCCTCCACGTTATCAGTTTACAATGTTGAATTATATCTATTATGGAATGAACTTAGGTGCTTCCTGTAAGCCTGTTAGCATTCATACGCCTGTAACGTATCATGGATTTTCATATTAGCTAGTCTTACTCACCCACATCTAACCTCACAATTTGGTGACATACACATTTCTATGTATCGCAGTTATAGACCCGTACATTCAGAAGTTTGTCAGCTTAACCTTTTATTGTAGGTTCATTCGCATTCTCACCATATTCATTCAACTCAAGCATCATGATTTACACCACCCCCGCGGGTAGGCTTTCGTCAGCCGAACTGTTACGGTAAATTCTCACGCCTTTTCGCCGAGCTTATAACACTTTCATTCATACTAAATCAAGTGCTATTCGACTAAGAGAGAACCCTTCCGAGCGTTACCTCTTCATTTGATTCTTCGATATAACCCTTCAATTCCGAAAGGAACTGCCTAGCTTTCCCAGAGTAATGTGACCATTCTCCATTTGAGCTAGGAACATTTCGCACAACTAAACTGCTGCGTTAGTTCAATAAGAAAAAAAGAGCTGCCTACGCAACTCAATGATCTTCAAGTAAAGCCCCCGTTAGTGAAAAATCATTAAACTCTAATACCACTCTTTGAAGAATACCCACTTTCCATTGTCCAATGAAAATATAGATTTGCACTGCTTATATCTTAAAATAACACCTGAGGGATACTTTGGATTATCACTACAACCTTTGTTATACATTTTTCATAACCACACTTAGGACATATTTGTCTCATATCTTTTCTAATTTTCATCTAATTTCTTCTTAAATAATATACATATTGTACCAACATCTTGTTCAATTAATCTGCCCTGTTAGTTGAAGTAAAAAAAGCTCTACTCCTGATTGAAGTAAAGCACTCGTTAGTTTAAGAAGTGCTTACTTCATAGAATTTCGTACTTTTTCAGGAATCATCACTACCTCAGTTTGTAAAGCTACAGGTTTAAAGGTTGCATTTCAACGTACATTTTCTCGCCTTTAAGGTTAACTAGTACATCCTCCATATTTTCATTCAAGAAAACCAACCACTCATTTACTTTATCTGTTTTATTTTGTTTCACTCGATATCGCGTGCACTCAATATTCATTGTACTTTGTTCCTTTCTTTTATAAACCACATTATTTCTGCTATATTTTAACATATTTAATTTTATTTTCATATTTAATTAACCCGCTCCGTTCAATAAGAAAAAAAGAACTGCCTCTGCAACCCAATGATTTTCAAGTAATGCCCCTATTAGCCATTCATGTAGCGCAAAACCAGCGCTACACCCTGAGAATGAAAGATTATTACGTTCTTTCATGGGAGTTGAACAAGACGACCACAACCTTTTTGCTATTTTTTCTGGCTCTAAATTTATCCTTCTTTATCGTAAGTGTTCCTTATAAGTTGGAGACTTTGGCGTATAAGTATTTCCGCCTGCGACTGTTTCTTTTGTTTCAACATCATAAATTGCATATCTACCTCTAAATTCTTCTTCAGTTTCTTAATAAAAGAAATAAACTTGCCTATCAGGACTAACAGCCTGATGGTAGTTAATATCTATATCAGGGTAGGGACGAAGAATATTTCCATCAAAAGTTAGATAATTTAATCCTTCTATCCCATTAAACAATAACTTTTTTCTAATATTTACAGATGCATCAGGCATTTCTTTAAAAAGAACAGTATCCAGATGTCTCTGCTCCTGCTTATGTCTTTGATAAAGCTCCTGATGTACAGGATACTTTAGGTCTCTTAATGCCTGGTAAAATTCATCTACAGTCTCATCAAAAACTGTTTCCTTATTTGCAGGATATAAATATTCAATTTTATCTGAAGGTGTAGATTGTGAATAAACAGGATTTCTTAATAACACGGAAAGACTGCTAGGGTACTCCTTGGTTGTAGATAACCTCAACACTAATGATGGTAAATTTTAATACTTTTGGATAAAATAATAAAAAATAAGTTAAAATAAGTCTTTATTATAAAATAATTAATATTAAGAGGGGGATATTCAATGAAAAATTTGTTTTATTTAATGTTCATTGTGATGATTATAGCTGGTTGTAACGGAATACCTTCATCACAGTCCGATTCTGTTGGACAACCAGAGGGAAAAGTTATTGTAGATCATGAAGGTTACCCGATGATGATTGGCGAATTCGAATGGAAAGATGATGACTTTGAAGCTCGAAAAATTAGTCCATCCGATACATATGGCTTAGCAGAAGAATTTGAAACATTAACTGTTGAAAAAGGAGATAAAATAAAAATTGAAATTGATCAAAATCCATCTTCAATAATTGTATATCAGGAGAATGAAAATGGTACAATTGATAATTTTGAAATTCAAAATAATGAAATAACCCTTCCAACGGAAAAAGGATATTATATTTACGAAGTTGTTGCCAAGTGGAATGAAGGAAAATCAACTTATGTTTTCGATTTGAATATAGAATAAAAAATTCGATTTACTGAAGTACGGCTTAATTTCAAAGCTACAAAAAAGACTGGGACTCACTTAATTAATGAGATTCAGGTCTTTTCAGGAGGAAGTGTGATGGATGGAATGCTATTACTTTTGAAGTGCTTCATTCTTTGACTCAATTCTAATTTTAATATTTGCAATAGTTGAGCGCTCTTGGGTTTACATGCTTCTAAGTACAATTACTTTTTTACCAGTTACATATTATTTTTCAGGGGTAGTAAATGCTTGGAAAAATATCGGACGATTCGGACTTACCTTCGTCTTTTTCCACTTATATAAACAACGATAATTCTGCTTTTCAACTTCTTCATATGCTTGATAAAATGGCTTCGGATTCTACTGTTTTTCGCTAGCAACAAATCTGCGCCGTTTGCACAATGAGAAAAGTGAGCTGTCAAAACAGCTCACTGATCTTCAAGTAAAGCACTCCGTTAGTTGCATAGTAACAATTATTTCTAGCTAATCTTACGTTCTAATTCACTAAATAATTCAGCAGGCTCTATATCTAAGCCAATTAACTTTGCATTCCAGTTAACGCCTACTAATAAACCATCTTCATTCATTCCATAAAGCCAGCTATTCATAAATTCTTCTAATGGTATGAGAGTTGGATGATAATTTGACCAACCCTCTATCGCACATTGGCGTGCATACGCTTCATCTGACCAAAATGGCATTACATCAGTGTCTTCCTTTGATTCACATACACACCAACCTTTTTCATTCGTCAAACCCCAAACCAATTTACTCTTCGAAACTCTTTCGATAAATTTTTCATATCTTCTTTTAGAATTTATTGTTAAATCAAATGACATTTTACTTCTCCCTTTAATTAATACTTCAATAATATTATTAAATTATTCTTATTGAACAATACTGCTTCTTAGTGAAAAAGCGACTGCTCTATTGAACAATCGCATTTCGTAAGTAAAACAAGAAATCCATACTTCTATCATTGTTCATTTCCTATTGTCGTATAAATAAGCCGTTTTCTTCAATAATTTCTTTGCATTTATTAAAACCTATTAGCGTCTTAGAATAAATAGGAAACGACAAATCATAATTCCCTATTATCACTGTATCCAGAGAAGGAAAGAAAAAATCTACGAAATATAGTTCAGTTACTGAGAGTTTCGTTAAAAAGACAAGGGCTTCCACATCTCCTATTTTATAAATACCCTTACTATGGGAAAATAGTTTTCGAAAGAGATTCGCCTCCGATCGATTTTAGCAACTTAATTTATATTTGAATGCTTCTTTACTCAGTCCTTTTTTATAAATATGTATATACACTCCACTCTCTTTTAGATGAAAAAGTTGCGTAAAAGTATCCAAGAAATTTGCACCATACTTTAAATTATGATTTTTTCCCAATAACTCAGATGCCTCTTCTTCAGTAAGAACACGATTGAATACGTCCATAATACCGATATGATTGTATAACTCACTTGGCTTTTCAAGAAGGTGAGTGTTAAATCTTTTATATTTTGAATGCAGGATATTGATTTCTTCGTTTGTTGCCAATGTTAATTTCATAATTTACCTCGATTGTTTGCTTGTACTAACATTATTTTATCATCTTGTTTAACTAAACCGCGCCTTTAATTTAGCTCTACTTCTTATTGAAGTAAAGCTACCCATTACTTCAATAAGTACATACTTTATTCAATAAAGGAAACAATACAATTAATTAGATAAAGTCGCAAAGAGGTGTGTTGAAGAATAATGAAAAAGATGTTAATCGTTTTTATAGTATCCCTTTTTCTTATTACTTCTTTTCAAAAAATAATCGTTTCATCAGCTAAACCAACTCAAGATTCTGAGGAACTTAGATTACAGGATATGCTTATGCTGATGCTTACTCCTTATATTGAAAAAGATTTGACTAACTATTATTATCCGAAGATTTTTAAGGATGTTTCACCTCATGTAACTCCGTGGAAAATTGAATTGATTGAAACTAAAAGAAATCATTTCCGAGGCTTTGATTTGCAAATTACTTTTGAAATTGAACCAACTGATGGCGGTCATAATATTTCATTAGGGAAGGATCGAATGACTTATGAAATATCTGCTGGATCTGAGGTTAAATTGATAAATCACACTCACCTAGAGACGTATAAATATCCTCCAGAATAATTAAATACTTATATCGACTTTTCCCGTTTCTTTGCGAAAAGATAAAACAGCAATATTAAACAAGCCAGCACCGTTAGTTTAAGTAGAAAAAGGCTCTACCCCTTATTGAAGTAAAACCTTCACTAGTTGAATTAAAGGTAATAATTCTTATTGAGATAAATGTTTGTAATCTAATACTTCAATTTTGAAACCGTGATTACATTATATTTTTTCACATACTTAACCCATTGGCATAAAAAAGCTACTTCAAAATAGCCAAATCATAGGGGGTAAAACTACCAGCAAAAATAAGCCAGTAAACATATACTTTATGTATTGTTTTCTATTTACGCCTTCTTTTAATTCCCATAGCCCTAAAGTTATAAAATATAGTCCAACCAAAACCGAGATAATTGGAAGTACAATAACTAAACCAACCATTTGGACACCTCCCTTTAAAATCCTTCTTTTTGACCGTTAGACACCCATGTAGCGCAAAAACCAGCGCTACATCACAGAAAATGAAAGATGATTAAGTTCTTTCATGGGAGTTCAAGTTCAATTAGAAATAATAATTAACCAATTCTTTTGAACTAAAACCACTAAGTAATAGAAGATTCCTTTTTCTGTTTCCTTCTATAAAGATACCTCCATATATAATATGTTATCCAAGCAATTAAAGGAATCGAACCTGTAATATATAAGTCTTGGATTTCAGTGAAAATCGCAATTAATATTCCTGCTATGCAAATTGATACCATAATAACAAACCACATTCTAACTTCCTTGTTTTTAAAACTTAGTTCAAATCGGTCACTCACTTGCCTCACCCCTTTAATTGAATAATTAAATAGAACTCACTATGCAACTCAATGATCTTCGAGTAAAGCACCCCGCTAGCCATCCATGTAACGCAAAAACCAGCGCTACATCACAGAAAATGAAAGATGATTAAGTTCTTTCATGGGAGTTGAGGAAGAAAAGTGAAGCTTATTCAACAATTGCGTCCGTTTGTATTAAAAAAACAACATTTTCTTTACTTGTAATTTTCAAATTTTTCATCTGTTAATATCTCAAATACAGTTTCAGTAACATCTTTAGTCAAAGTTCCATAATTTGATTGTCCATGAATCGAAAGTGCTATTCTCTCGGATTCCTGATTTATCCATACGTCATGTTCAAATGAATTCCAAGAGAAACTATAGTCTGGGGGGCGTATATCTACTTTAATATTCTCTTGCCAATCTGCATTTTTCAAAGCATTTATAAGGTTTTCAGCTTTTTCGGTATCAGTTATCTCATTTACTGTTTCGTAATCTCCGTTATAGGTTCTTTGTTTAATAATTATGGGATTACTATCCCACGAACTGCTATAAACCCTCTGTTTCGTCGAATCATTTATTTCATCTTGACTACACCCGCCTAATACAAGTCCAATTGTGATAAAAAACGTAATAAATTTTGTGATAACATCACCTCTTTTGTATAGAACTTATTAATTAACAATGGCTACAATTCCTTTCACAATTATTCTGCTAACGTTAATTCTATATATCTTACTAAAAAATGGCACGAAAGTTGAACAAAAATTAAACAACACTATTCAACTAACCTGCCCCGTTAGCTCAATATGAAACAAGCTCTACTTCTTATTGAAGTAAAGCCCTCGTTAGTTGAAAAAGCTAACATCAGAAGAAGCTATTCTGTTGGATTAGAAAAAGATTGCTGTTTTTCCCAATCAGAAGAACCGATTTTCATCCAATACTCCCCTTTTTGTTTATCAAAAATGATAAAGTAATCGGATGCTATTGTAATAAAATCATATCTATTTTGTTCGTTATCAGTCTTTTCAATAGCTATATGATTGGTTATTAAAGATTGGGAAATTAACCATGAACTTAAAACAATACATATTCCCAAGAACACAATAGAAAAAGGTTGTAAACTTTTACTCATTAACCTTTCCTCCTCGTATAAAATTGATTTCTCTAACCATTCATTATTTCCTTCTTCAATTAACCTATAAATCATAATTGCCTACGACTCCTACGTACTCGAATCGTTGCTCTAAATATTCATTTCGTTGCAGCAATAATTCCTTAAAACTATTGGGAAACGTAATTCCCATCTTTTGTTCAGCTTTAGCAATTTCAGTTTCAGCAGCTGGTTCATTAAAACTTTCTACTATCTCTAGTTTTTTATAACCACTTCAATATCAATCCGAGTGATTTCCCTCAACTAAATCATTTCACTTGCCCAAAAATAACTACCTCTTAAACATTCTCCTGTTTCCTCATTTTTCTTTGCCATGCTAAAAATGTTTTGATAAGTAAAGAAGGTTGCCTTCCATGCGGAACCACCATCAAACCTTACGACAACATCAGCATTATCATCATCTTCATTCCATAACTGTTCCCACTGTTCAGCTTCAATCCAAACAGAATACGGAATATTTGTCACATTAATTCCCCCTCTTGATACACCTATGATATTTCACTAACCTGCACCGTTAGCACAATGAGAAAAGTGAGCTGTCTAAACAGCTCACTGATCTTCAAGTAAAGCACTCCGTTAGTTCAACAAGCACTTATATTCAATGTTCCATCTGGATTAACTGTGACCAATGGATATTCAGGTGAGTTTTCTCCAGTAAGAATACTATCTTTATCAAGAATTTTTGATAGATTTTTCATAAATTCAAAAACAGCATTAGCCTCAGATTTACTTTTAACTTCTTTTGGGTCAATATCGAATTCTAACTCTTCTTCTGAAAAGAAATGGCAATTAATCAAAACTCCATTGGTGTGAATAGACATTAAAATACTGTGGTTATCCTTTTCCTCAAAAAAATGGGCAACATCAGTTTCATCATACACTGTTACGTGTCCATCCTTGTAAATAACAATATCCCAAGTAGAAGTCCGAATCCAATCAAAAAATTTTTGCCAATTGGTTAAATTAACGTCAATAACATAAATATCCCTTAGACTTCCATCATTGAAAAATACTTTATCCAAAACCGCATTTGTTATTTCCATTTAATCAATCCCAGATTATTTTATTTGTATTGTACCACTTCTTATTGAACTAAACTCCCCGTTAGCCATCCATGAAGCGCAATAAACAGCTCTTCACCACAGAAAATGAAAGATGATTAAGTTCTTTCATGGGAGTTTAAGAAGAACAGCGAAGCTTATTAAACAATCGTGCCCTATTGTTGAAGATCACAAAATATAAAAAGTGACGACTGCATACATACGTTGTAATGAAATAAACTAAACTAAACTAATAAAGTACAAATGATTTTGGGCTTTATTAGTTTAATTTGACTCTTCAATAGGAGTTGGATAATTACAGAATATAAGGTAGGAATTATTAAGAAAAGAAGGAGAGATATGATGTTCGATCAAGTTGCGTATTTTATTTTTCAAGCCCTGGTAATTCTAACGGTTTTGGTTGTTGTAATTGGAATCCCTCTTGGGGATACACTGTTGAGAAAAAAATAAGGACGCTAGGACATAAGTATATTTCCAAAGCAAAATTTAAAAATTTCACATTAAAAAGCGTGAGAAGCAACGTTTCTAAAATTGATTTTTCACGCTTTTTATGATTTGGGTCAGTTATGTCCCAGCCTTTTTTTGTTTTTACGTCTTACTTCGTTTCTCTAATAGATTTAGGGATTGGTGAAAAAAAGTGAACCATATTGAAGTAAAGGCCCGTTAGTTCAATAAGAAGTTTAACTTCAATTGTTTATTAGCTTCGTTTACAATGCTTGAGATTAGGGATTTCCCTGTAATATTCATCACATTATCACCAAACTGATAATCATCTATCATTTCACTTATTTCATACCATACATTCCATTCATCGTTAATAAAGTGTTCACGAATCACCTTATAAATTTCATATGCATTGTCTATTGCTTTATATTCATCATCTATAATTTGTTTTAATAAATACCTTATGAAGTACTTGGCACAATATTCATGTGAAGGTTCCTGTATGTCTATTTCCTTTACTGCCCTATAAAAATAATCTTCTACCTCAAAAATATTTAGAGGTTCACGTAAGGAAGAAAGGATATTTAAGGATGTAGATGAAATACCATTTGCCAACATTTCACAAGCCCAATTAACATAATCAATAGGCTCCACTTTCTTTTCAAATATTTTGTAATACAAAATTTTAGTCTCCATCACTTACTCCTAATAATTCTTATTCGTACTAAACTCTATTAAATCTACTTTTGTATTGTTTTTCTTCTTGTTGATTATTACTGTCAGTCCACGCTACTGTAATCTTTGCATCACTAAACTCTTTCAATATCCTCTTCAGATAATCCTTTTGCGTAAAAAACAAATTTTTGTTGATATTCCGTAAAGTTATCAGATCCGTTATCTTGTGATGAACCACTTCCATACCAATAACGGTCAATTTCATCTATGCTATCAAGAGTCAATTTGTCCAATAGTTAGTATTTATTTCTTTTCTTAATAGCTTCAATTACCTCATCAGAAATTTCCTTATTTGTTAACCACCTTAAACTTGATGATATGAACAACCCGTAGACATTGTAACTTCTCTCTTAATTCTATTTAAATCTGAACTACTGACTAAAACGTGGAATAACTCCCATTCACTTTTACTAATTGAAACCTCTTTCGCAATTATTTTAAGTGCATTTGGAGCATTCGAGTGAATCCATGCTACTACAATATCAATACCACCATTTTTATTTATTGTTGCATGCACTTTCTTTTGTAATTCATCATGATTACTATAATCAACAGATAGTCGTGTGATATGACTATCTAAGTCAGTCTGTATTATTAAACCTTCATGCAATCAGAGTTCCTAGCGATGATTGAAACATGATACCCTTGATTTAATAACCAGAGTGATACCCCTGATAACATACCTGTTCCACCAACTACTAATGCGTGCCTCATTTATTTTCCTGCTCTTTGTGATACAATTTTTTATAATAACTAAGAAGGTGATTATGTGCGCTCAACAAAATTACTACTAGAAAACAAAAACGGAGTTTTCTTATTTAAAAAAGATTTCAGCCAAGAGAGCAACTGGCGTTCAGATGATTGCTATAAATTTATTTACTCTTTAAAAGGAACTATAGATTACCAAACTAACAGAAGTCAGATTACTCTTAATAATCAACAATTTATTTTATTTAACCCTCAAGATGAACATAAACAATTAGCAATAGATGACAGTAAATTTTTAATTGAATTAAACCCTTCTTTTCTTAGTGAAGTTTCTCAAGCTCTATATCCTGTTCACAATGATATTCAGTTTGCTACAAGTATCCAGAAAAACTCTCAGATATCAAATTGGGTTAAGTTCGTATTAGATTTCGTAAAACTTGAAAAAGATAACACAAGATCCATGGAAATATTTTTGGAACACAGTTTCACTCAATTGGCTTTAATGTTACTGAAAAGCGCTGTTGGAACCCATACACAGGATATAAATACAAATATATACAAAACAATAGATCCACAAATTTACAAAACAATACTAGCTTTAAAAGAAGATTATCAGCATTCTTGGACCTTGGATGAAATGGCAAAAGTAGCGAGATTAAGTAAATTTCAATTTGCCCATTACTTTAAAGACATCTTAGGGATTTCCCCTTACTCTTGGTTACAAATTTACCGAGTTGTCAGAAGTCAGGAAATGCTTAAAAAAACAAATAAAACTATATTAAAAATTGCAATGGACTGTGGTTTTTCATCTGTTACTGTTTATAATCAATTATTTAAGCGATTATATGGCATTACTCCTGGTACTTTTCGAGAGATGGTTAATAAGTAAGCGACTGAACAAATGATCATCATAATTCCACATATTATAAACAAGATTCTTGTAGACAAGAATGAAGAAATGAATCCAAATACACCAAGAGAAATAGCATTTGATAAATATAGAAGAAATGCATTAAAACTAAAGCCCCTGCCTAGTTTTTCTGTGGGAAGATATTTTTGTAACAAATATACTCGCGATAAGCCAGATATAGGTAAGCCTATTGCTGCAACTAATATCCCTATAAAATACAATGGGATGGTATACGCAAATCCTAAAAGGAGAATGCCTATACCCCAAATCAATGAGCCAAACAAATAAATTTTCACACTTAACTTTTTCCAAATTAATGGGATAAGTAGGTTTACTGCAATAACGGCAGCACCATACCATCCTAAAAGTAAGCTATATAATTCCTCTCCATTTGGGGTTGTTTCCTTTAGTTGCAATAATAAACCGACTTGCCATACCCAGGTATTGAAAAACACAATGATTACTGTAACTATAAATAGGGTTCGAATTGTCGTTTGTTTTTTCACCCACATTGAAAAATCCCTTATTGAGATAAATATTTCACTTATTTTTCTTTGGTTTGAACTTTCACTTGTGATATTTTTTTCTGTAAATTGAATTTTATAAATAAGAATCGCACTTATGAGGTATGTTAGTGCATCGAAAGTAAAAAAATGTATAACGTTAATTGTATTCATTAAACCTATACTAACAATAGGTCCTAATACAGTAATGCCCCTTGTAACTGTGTCAAGCAAACTGTTAACAGAAGATCTTTCCTCGTCCTTTGTAATAATGGGTAATATAGCCCTATGAGCAGGATTAATAAAACAGCCTAGGCACTGAATAAGGAAACTCACTACTATTAAATGCCAATAGTTCAGCAACTCAAATTGGTGAAATAGCACTAGTGATAATGTTAGAGGTACTCTTATAAGGTCAATTATTAGTAATATCCTTTTTTTATCTAGCCAATCAGCAATTACTCCCCCTATTAACCCAAATATAAGATAAGGGACTACTTGTGAAATTGCAACACCAGTTGTATGTATATTTGATTCTGTCATCTGATAAGCTAAAAATAGGAAGGCTAACCCAGATATAACATTCCCCAAACTAGAAGTCCCAGCTCCTAATAAGTAAAGTAATACATTTCTATTGCTTTTTATAACTTTTAAATACACATTAAATCACCTCTTATTGAGTGTACTTTTTATTTGAGGTGATTTCTTTACACATATTGCTAGCTTTACTTGCAAGATTATGATGTACTTACTAATGTTTTAATTTTCATGTAGTTTAAGTGTAATGTTTCAAAAACTTTTATATAACGAATGGTTTCTGATAACCCTTTTATAAGTCTTTCAAAATAAATCAATAGTATGACCCTACATACCGAAAAAATTTGTTCAACTCAACTGCACCGTTAGCCATCCATGAAATGCAAAAATCAGCACTTCACCACAGAAAATGAAAGATGATTAAGTTCTTTCATGGGAGTTCAAGAAAGAACAAAAGAGCTGCATATGCAACTCATGGTTCTTCAAGTAAAGCACTCGTTAGTATAAGAAGTGCTTACTTCATAGAATTTCGTACCTTTTCAGGAATCATCACTACCTCAGTTTGTAAAGCTACAGGTTTAAAGGTTTCATCAATACATTCATCCCAGTATTCAATGTGTTTTTTATCAATCCAATGTTCTGATTCATCGACATCAATTCCACCTGTCCCTTGAACAACATACCAATACAAATATTCTTCTCCACCTAAAACTTCTCGAAAAATCGTTTCAACGTACATTTTCTCGCCTTCAAGGGTAACTAGTACATCTTCCATATTTTCATTCAAGAAAGCCAACCACTCATTTACTTTTTCTGTTTTATTTTGTTTCACTCGATATCGCGTGCACTCAATATTCATTGTACTTTGTTCCTTTCTTTTTATAATCCACATTCATTCTGCTATATTTTGCTTTATTTAATATTCCGTACTCCATTCTTCAGTTTCATTATCATACAAAAAATTTACATATGCATGTTCAACATTCAATTCATGCTGTAAATAATCAATAAAAGATTGAAACATTTCTTCGTTTACTTCTTCTTTTCTGTTATTTAACCTAATATTAAGCGTAGGTGTACCTCTTGTATGATAGGTAGGCGTAAATGAAATACTTTCCGGTTCCCCAAATGTTTTAGTTATGTAACTATGAACTTTTGGTCTTAATTGTTCTATGAATTTTGCTTCTTCTTGAATTGTTACATCGTCTTCTATTTGTTTCGTATTTTTATTTTCATAAACCTTGAACGTTTTTTGTGTTTCTGTATTTAAAATGATTGCAGCATATTCAAAATCAGGGTATTGATCATCACTATCATAAAGGACATGAGAGATTTCGTATTTCATAGTTGGATATTTCTCTTGTATATATTGTTTTGCTTGTGAAATTACCTTTTCCTCCTCTTTTTCATCTGGTATCAACGATGCCTTATAATTAAATAATGAAAAGACAGTCCCGAATATTAGTAATATCACTATTCCTCCAATTGAAAAAATGAATATGCTCCAACCTCTTAGCCATTTATTCATCGTATCACCTCCTAATTTATTTGCATAATGAGGTTTATTAGAACTTAGGAATATGATTGTATCCTTCAATGATATCTCCAAATCCTTGATTGATGAGAGAATTCGCTACCGGTCGAAGAATTTCCTGTTTGCTTTCCACAAGATATTGTGCCTTCGAACGAATGAGACGATCAAATATTTCACTTCGTTTTTCTCCAACTGCCTCCCATGATTGTTGAGACTTCAGTAAATCTTCTAATGTCAAGAGAGGATAATCAGTTCCTTCAAAAGTGAAATCACCATTTACTTGATACCACACATCCCCATTCTCTCGTAACCATTTTTCTCCGATGTTTTCAACGCCCCGTCTCATATTTCTGGCTACGTCTAAATAGGATTCTTCTTTTGTTTGTTGATAGGTTTCTAGTAAGAAATTCATTTCTCCTAAAGCGTGATTTAAGGATACATGTGTCTTCTTTGTCTGCAGAGGAGAATAATAATCGGTCACAAGGTAACCACCTTTGGGAACTTCAATTATGTTTCCATTTTTCGCCTGATTGACCAAGAAATCCGCATAGATGATGGTTGAGTTTTTGAGTTCTTTGATGTCAAGCATGTCCCCAGTTTCTTTTAGGAATAACGCGATTTTTTCGTTATGCCTAGTATCGATATAGGGAGCATTGATTCCGTAATCCTTTTTCAACCACGTACTCGTATATTCCGTTTGCCATAACCCTTTTTTATCTTCTTGAAAAATAAATAAGTTAGCAATAGAATTTAATAGCAAATCGTAGAAGTATCGCTCCTGTGTAGTTTCATAGTAATTTAATACTTTTCTATCTTGGACCCTCACTAGGTTTCTCCCATATCCTAACTTTGTTTCAGGTTCGATCGACCACGGGAGTTTTGTATAAGGCCCTTCGGCTGTATACCATTTGTTAGTTTCTTTGTAATGTTTGGTACTTTGACTTATCCATTCATCGAGAGCTTTATCTTTTTTAAACAGAGGCTCTTGTGAAACTAACATCCAGTTTTCAGATAAATCATTTCCTACTGAGTGAAGTGGAAGAGTTACAGTAAGGCCTTTATTATCTTTAATTAATTCCAAGGACTTATTTTCACTCGTCAATTCCCGGACCACACTCTTGTCTCCGTTTTCATACTTTTTAATCAGTTCTTTCGTTACGTAGTTTCGGCTTATCATCATATTAGTAACTAGGTTTTCGTTTTCGTTTTCGTTTTCGTTTTCGTTTTCCTTTATTTTTAACAGACCGATAGGATAAGTGGTTGGATCTACGCCAGATACATTATCGTGCTCATGTTGAATTTCCTGTCGTTCGAAATCTATCAAATCATACCGTACATTTCCGCTGATAGGGTATGAGATTGTAGCACTACAACCTTTACTGCTTTTGTTTTGGAATTGAGTGAAAATGAAAAAATCCCCATTATCGATTTCTCGAACAGTAACCTTGATGGAGCCCATGTTTTCTCCATCTTCAAATAAATTATAGACCGTTGTTTGATCCATTGAACGAATATACGTTTTATACGAACTTGTTGTTTTTTGCAGTAGTAAACCATTGGCTTCCAAATGTAATTGTGTGGAATTCGGTAATGCTAGAGAAACCCTCTCGCTAGGTTCATCTATTTTATACTCATCGTCACCTGTTCTGTTTAATGAAAATGAATTCAAGATCATTATCACTAACATGGAGCATAAAATTTTGCACCAGATTTTTCTTTTAAGCAAATTGGCCCCCCGATGTAACTATTCTTTTATATAAAATTTCCCAAAATTATACCAGTATTACATGAGAAAAACAATATATGAATGTTTTCTCTACCTGGGGTTTTTATCGGACAGTTGGAGGTTTGTTTAGTGTTCGATCTCTAGGGGGGCAATTTATGAATTATTTGTAGCTATTGTTCCTATATCTTTTTCGATCAATTATTCCCATTAATTGTCCTCAATGATAATTATTCATCCTTGTCCGTGAAAAATTGGAATTCATAATCTTGTATCGTATGAGTTTGTTGTTCATTTTGAATGAAAACAAGCGCACACCTGTCATACGGTGTGCGCTTGGTTCTATAGGTGTTGGCAGCGATTAGTCCAGCTCCTTATCACTATTAATTAAAAATCATAACCATATATATACACGTTAAGTTTTTCCTTTGTTGAATCAAATTGAATTTCTTTTTCACCTATACGATCGAAGTTTTGACTGTCATAATATCCATAGTTACATCTATTATCTGTATATAAATATAAAGATTTCACATCCATACTTTGCGTATAATTAAACAAATCATTCATTAGAGCCTTACCAACCCCAAGACCTCTAGATTCCCCCGATACAATAAATAATTCTATACAACCTTGAAAATCATCTTCTTTTCCGTGTATCAGTTCTTTATATGCCTTTTGAACCTTCCCATACTCTTTCATAAATTTTTTATTTTCCTTATTAGTTAAGAGTACTTTTATTATGGAATAGGCAAAACTGAAAATATTATGCGCTTTTTTTAAACGGTTATTGTCCTTTTTCGCATGGCCCAAAATAATACCAATAACCTTATTGTCTTTTTCTGCTACTTTGCTAAATGAGCTTTCTAAAATGCAACCGTGTAAGTAGATGTTTAATACTGAATCTAAAAATTTCTTATCCTTAATAAATTCATTGAAACCAAATGCTTCACCAATCAATTCTTTAACCGCTTCGTAATCTTCTTTAACTAGACTTCTGTATATGACTTTTTCCATATTTAAAAACTCCCTGTTATTTAAGTAAATTTATAGGTGTGTAGATTAACCATTTTTATACATTCGAATTAATTCGAAGATGCTGATTTCCGCTACGGGCTACTCGCTTTCCTGCGGGCGAGCGTCGAGCCGCTTCCTCCGCTATTGGAACGAAGGCTAAGTGCGTCACGTTCTGTGACAATGCCTTCGTGACCAACATCGTGTTGGCCTCAGGGTCTCGTCTGTCTCGCTTTCCCGCGGGAGTCGAGTAGCCCTACGCTACAATCAGTTGAAAATCGAAATATACCAGCAAAATAGCAACAAAAAAATCCTTTTATCGCCCAATAATAATCCTGTTTTTTCCCAATCAACACACCTGGTAAATTCATTTAGTATTTCTTGCAAATGCCCTATAATGATCATAAGGTCTCCCCTAAGAGGAGAGTCAACGATTCTGTAAGAAAAAATATAAAGGAAGTGATGATGGTGCAACACTTATTTTCTATTGGGGAAGTTTCGAAAATGAAGGACATTACAATAAAAGCTTTACGCTATTATCATAAAATGGGGATTCTTATTCCAAAATATATTGATGAAACAACAGGCTATAGATACTATTCTATAGATCAATTTATTCATATAGATATAATAAAAAGCTGTAGAGAATTAAAAACAAGCATCGTCGAACTTCAAGAAATTTTTAAGAACTGTAATACTGATGAATTACTGGCATTTTTACAATTAAAAAAATATGAAGCTGAAGAACAAATAAAGAAAATGCAGGAAGTCATCAAAACCATTGATCGTTTAAATATAAAGGTAGAGACTTCTAAAGATATTTTAATTAATGATGACATATCTATTCAGTTCTTTGAACAGCGTTATGTAGTTGTAGCACCATGTAAAGAAGTAGGAAGTTTACAGGAGTTACTATATTATTCAGACTTAGAGAAGAGCATACAAGATAAAGGCGGAAAAATGTCACTTGAAAGAGGGATCCTCTACAACGTTAATGCAGAGTCGAATGTAATACCAATGTATGTTTTTAGTAGACTTCAAGGAGATGCTGCTTTAGAAGCTGAACAAAATATAAAAACATTACCAAAAGGAAAGTACTTAACGATAGCTTATAGTAAAGAAAATGAAGAGGAGCGTAGAAATAAAATAATTAAATTTGTAAAAGAGAATAAGTTAACAGTAAGAAGCTTCATTGAAGTAGAGTTATATAACGATTTCTTTAATACAGAATCTTATAGTTGTCAAATTCAAATATTTATAGAAAATAATGAAACAGTTGATTGTTAGGATCATCTACAGGAGATGGCAGCATCTATTGGGATTAGTGAGTTTACATTACAAAATTATGTTCGTTCTACCATTCGCAAACTTGATGCATTCAATCGTGTCCAAGGAGTAACCCATACCTGATTATGCGCAAAAGTAATAAAGTAGTGTTTGATAAAGCAAAAAGAGATTTAGATCACCTAAATCTCTTTTTTGATATCTTATGATAGTAAGCTACTTCAATAATGCTGATTTATAAAATAATTCTTTTTTCAGTTTGAGCATCAAAATAATGAGCTTTTTCCATATTCAACATAAGGTCCATCTTTGATTGGCTTTGCACATCGGTTGAGGAGTCAACACGTGCAACGAAAGATTGACCATCATGATTCGAATAGAGATATGTTTCCGAACCCATTAATTCTGCCACTTCAATCTGGACTGTTACCTTCGTTTGATGTGGGAAATCTACAGATGTTTGACTAACAGAGAAGTCTTCTGGTCGTATACCTAAGATGATTTCTTTATTCATATACCCGTTATTTCTAAAGCACTCTAGCTTCTCTTCTGGCACCTGAAGATTCCAATCTCCAACAATAAAAGCACTTTCCGTTAATGTACCTTTGAAAAAATTCATTCCAGGAGAGCCAATAAAACCTCCTACAAATACGTTCGCTGGTTTATCATAAACTTCTTTAGGTGTACCCACTTGTTGGATGATGCCGTCCTTTAACACAACAATACGTGAAGCCATCGTCATCGCTTCGATTTGATCGTGCGTAACATAGATCGTTGTTGTTTGCAATTGGTGGTGTAATTTTGAAATTTCAGCACGCATTTGAACACGAAGCTTTGCATCTAAGTTTGACAACGGCTCATCCATTAAAAAAACTTTTGCATTTCGAACAATCGCACGTCCTAATGCCACACGCTGACGTTGTCCACCTGAAAGAGCTTTTGGCTTTCTCTCCAAATATTCCTCAAGCCCAAGGATTTCCGCTGCATGTTTTACACGTTCTTCAATCTCTTTTTTGCTATACTTTCTAAGTTTTAAACCGAATGCCATATTTTCGAAAACCGTCATATGTGGATAAAGAGCGTAATTTTGGAAGACCATTGCGATATCTCGATCTTTAGGTGCAACATCATTCATCCGCTGTCCATCAATATAAAAGTTTCCATCTGTAATCTCTTCAAGACCTGCAATCATACGTAATGTCGTCGATTTCCCACAACCTGAAGGTCCTACAAAAACGATAAATTCTCCATCCTGCACTTCTAGGTTAAAATCTTTTACGATTGTTGTATCATTATCATAGTTTTTATAAATATGTTCGAATAATAGCTGAGCCATCATTGCCTCCTAATATTGTGATTTTTTCCGGATTATCGCGAAAAGTTGGGTATGACATTTATTGAAACATTCACCATATATAAGTTGATTGGAGTGGAGGCTGGGCGACTCCTTGGGGATCAGCGTCACAGATGAGACCCTGCAGCGAGCAGGCAGAGGAACGAAGGCTAAAACCATCACGTCCTGTGATAACGCCTTCGTGACCAACATCCTGTTGCCCCAAGCGGCTCATCGGACGCCCCCAGGAAAGCGTCCAGTCGGAACGGAAATCAACCCTACGCTTAGGCCAATATTCTATTAAAATTGACGTTATCTACAATACTTATCTCTTAGCGCTATTGCATGTTTAATCGATTGTTCAGCACCTTGAATTTGTTTTTCAATCAGCTCTTCTAAATGTTCTTCAGCAGGATAATAATAATTTTCTGGCTCGATCACATGTCGATCAAATGGAGGATCCTCTACTTTAAACGCACCTTCGCCTACTTCAAAAACCCCTCCAGTACCTTTTTCCCTTTTAAACTGAGCTACATATGGATAGCACATTTCAATATTAATTCTTGTTAACGGAGAATGCTCCACCATAATTTTAAAGATTTCATCTAAATTAATATTCCCTTGCCCTGCTGGAACACCGCACACTTTATAACCATCTTTTGCTTCGATGATAATATGATCTTTAAAGTGGGTTGTATACGTATACGGAGCAAGCTTTCTTGCTGCTTCCACCGGGTCTTCCCATGCCATCATTGAATTTCCAAAATCACAATGAGCGCCTACCCAATAGCTGTTTACGTCATTGACAATTTGTATGATTTCATCAGCTATTTCTTCCTCGTGGTTTTCAACAGCAAGTTTAATTCGATATTTTTTTAGAAGTGGCACAACTTTTTTTATATTATTTGGCGCTTGATCTAGTAACTCTTTATCATATTTCCCTGGACAGCAATACGTCCGAATCACATCTGCACCAATTTTATGTGCTACTTCGATAATCTCTGATAAATGGTCAGGTTCTGTTCCTCTTGCGTCAATCTCAGCGTATAATCCATATTTTTCGATTTCCTGACGTACCTTCTGTAAATGATCCAGTTCAGCGCCACCAAGAGCTCCCCACTTAGGATGTAAATATTTATCGCCAGGATAAGCAATGACATTAATCATGACGCCATCTAAACCGTGTTCTGCTGTTGTTCTAATAAAATCAAAAATATCCATTCGACCATTTTGAAAAAGTAAGTGATAGGTTTCCGTTTCTAAGCCTAATTTCATCCGTTTCACCTTCTGTGTAATAAAATTTTTGAATTTCAGACAATAACCCAATACATTTACTAAGGGGGTGATTAAAGTACTCCTAATCCCTTACTATTTTGCTGTCTTTCTAGAAAATTTAGCTTCAGCCCATTGTCTAGCTTTTCACTTTTAGAGGTGGGACACTTCTGTAGCTGACGCTTTGCTTTCGCTACAAAGACCATTTGCTGCAAGAAGTTAAAATAGTCATTGTTTTTAGATGAATTGACCTCTCTCGTTTGGTAACAATGTGCTATAAAATCTTTTGAATATCTTTAACACTATCTATAATATAATCCGCTTTTCCTTCAAGATCTTCCTTCCTACATGCACCAGAAAGAACTCCGGCAACTTCAATATTACTATTTCGTGCAAATCGAATGTCAGTTAATGTGTCACCTACCATTAAAACTTCTTCATCATTCAGTAGAAATTTATCTTTGAACATATGATAACAATCACTATAAGGTTTAGGTTTGTTGATTCCATCATCAGCACTTAAAAAATCTATATACTCGTAAAGCCTAGTCATTTTTAGTGAATGAACAGCTGCATCAATATCATCTGCTGTCACAATACCGATAATATACGCATGATCTTTTAAATATTTTAGTGTTTCTTGTGCACCTTGTACTTCTGTAAATACGAGGTCATCTGATGTTGAATGCTTTTTGAATGATGCACACACATCATGGATAAATTCCCCTTTTTTTATATTCTTTTCTTCTAATAGTGAATACCATGCCGCTGCAATAAAGGAATTCGTTTGACTAGCTAGTAAGCTCGTACTCTCAAAATCATTGTTGTCCATTCCAATGATCTGCATGTATTCATTTCGTTTGTTCTTTTCATTCGGATACTTTTGAAATACGTCATGAAGTACACAATCAACGATTTTATACCAAACCGAATCGAGCTGTATTAATGTGCCATCCTTATCGAAAATAATTCCTTTTTTCATTTTTTTGCCTCCTATAACTTACAGCCTATTTTTTGTTCTTTCTGTAAGACGAATAAAGGTACTTCTTCCATCCAAAAGAGAAGCACCACCATTTCTCTTCGAAAAGTTTTATTTATTTACTTTGTCTAATTCTTGCTGGGCAATTGCTGCTGCTTCATTTAATGCTTCCTTAGCAGAGATCCCTTCGATTTCTACTTTATCTTTCGCTATATCTAGTGCATCATAGATTTTTCCGCCTGTTGGATCAATAAATGGTGAAACTCCATATTCATTCGCTTGCTCTAACGGAACTAACGCCTGTGGTTGTTTTTTTACGAATTCTGCATAAGGCTCATAATCAGTGACATTGTTTTGAACAGGGATATAGCCTGTTTCCATTGACCATTCAGCTGTTTTTTCAGTAGTTGTCGCAAATTTCATAAACTCATATGCACCTTGTGCTACTTCTGGATCAATATTTCTAGTTAATGTGAAAAAATATGCTTCTAATTTCGGTGCTGGCTTATGATCACCCCAGCCTGGTTGCGGAACTGCTCCAAACGTAGCTAGTCTTTCTGCCTCATTCATTCCTTCACCTAACGATTTATAGACAAATCCTTGGTCACCAGATGAACCTGTATATCCTAACGTTTTACCTTCAACAAAATCAATAATAGTGTTATCCCAATATTCCCATCCAGTACCACCTGTATGAATGTTCATGATTTTATCTTCATGAAGCCATGTACGGTATTTCTCCCATACCTTTACCCAAGTTTCATCGTTAATTAAAACTTTTGTTCCGTCTTCACTTAATACATTTCCTCCAGCACTTCGAACCGAATCAATTAAATTTGTCGTACCCCAAATTGGCATCCACCCTGCATATTGAACGTTGCCATTTTCATCACGTTTTGATACTTTTTCAGCTACCTTCTCTAGCCCTTCCCATGTCTTTAAGTCATCCGTAGTAAAGCCATTTTCCTCTAATACTTTTTTATTATAATAAAGTATTTGAGTTGTACCATATAGAGGAATTCCATATATTTTCCCATCAACTGTTGCTTGACTAACAAAACCTTTACCATAATTCTCTATTTTCAATTCTTTATCATTATTGATAAATGTATCGATGGGTACAACTAAATCTTTGTTAATGTAGTTTTGAATAACGTCTGAACCTAGTAAAGCAATGGCTTCTTGATTGTTTGCCGCAAATCCACTTTGAAGCTTTTGATAAGACTCATCGTAGTTGCCTGCTTTTGTCGTTTTTACAACGTACTTGTCCTGACTTTCATTGAATTCCATCACAATCTTATCTAAACGATCCGCAAGGGACCCCCCAACTCCGTTAATAAATGGGACAACGATTTTTTCCCCTTCTTTCGTTACCTTAACTGTATTTCCTTCTCCTCCAGAACAACCTGCTAGTACACTAACAAATAATGATACAACCATAAAAAGCGTTAATAATTTCTTCATCATGAAATGCCTCCTTTAAAATTAGTTAACCTTTTATTCCAGAATCAGAAACACCTGAGAGGAACCATTTTTGCAATACTAAAAATACAAGTAAAAGTGGGACTGTAGCGATTGTACTTGCAACCATAATGTGTGACCAATCCCTACCTAAGGAGCTATTAATGAAATAATCAGCAATCCCATTTGTGATTAATTTTTTATCGTTATCTTTTAATACTAGCGCTGGCCAAATATAGTTATTATAGTTTTCTATAAATGTCACTAAACCTAGTGTCACAAATGATGAACGTGTCACCGGAAAGACAATCTTCCAAAGAATTTTCCAATCACTAGCTCCATCAATTTTGGCTGCTTCTACAATTTCATAACCAACTTTAAGGAACGCTTGTCTTAAATAAAAAATCCCAAATACACTAACTGCTAAAGAAATAATGTATCCGAAATGGGTATTAAGAATGCCCATTTTTGCTAACATCACATAAACAGGAACATATGATACAGCACCTGGAATCATATATGTTGCCATGACAACGCCAAACGTTAATTCTTTCCCTTTAAATTTATAAAATGCCAACATATAAGCAAAGAGCGCTGACGAAATAAGAACATAGATTGTAATCAACAAAGAAGTATAGAAACTGTTAAAGATATACGTGTGAAAAGGAATGATTTCTAATACTTCAGAATAATTTTCCCAATGAAATTCTTTAGGCCAAAAACTACCTTGTAGTACTTCACTGGATGTTTTAAACGAACTAAGGATCATCCATATAAAAGGAAAGACAAACAAGATACTTGATACAGCTAAAAAGAGATGCTTGAAAATCAATGGCGTCTTTTTTCGATTACTCATGTCTTAATAATTCACCCACTTGTCACCTATTATCTTGTTTAAGAACGATAGTAGGATTGTAATAATTAATATGATAAATGCGATGGCTGTCGCTGATCCCATATCAAATTGTTCAAACGCTTGTTCAAAGAATAAATAGAGTAATGTTCTTGTCGAACCACTCGGCCCACCTTGTGTTAAGATTTTAATTTGATCGTATGCTTGCAGCGATACAATTGTATTCACAACAATTAAGAAAAAAGTTGTTGGTGAAACCATTGGGAGTGTGACATGTCGAAACTTTTGCCATGCATTTGCTCCATCGATACTCGCCGCTTCATATAAGCTATCAGGTACTTTCTCTAATGCACCAATATAGAAAATCATTGTCCATCCAACTAGTTTCCAAACCGTTACAATAATAACTGCTAGCATTGCGGTTTCACTGCTCTTAAGCCATTCCAAACCGGGTATTCCTACTAAACCTAACAGCTTATTGATAACACCTAGTTCCGGTTCATATAGAAGTGACCATACAATCGATACAGCTACTGTTGGTGTTACCCATGGTGAAAAAATCATCAATTTATAAATGGCAGAGCCTTTGAAATTTTTTCTAAAGAACAGAGCAAAACCTAATCCTAATACAGTTGTTGGAATAACTGTCCCAAATCCAAAATAAAGAGTGTTTAGCAATGCCTGCTTAAATGATGACTGGGTAAACAAATTGAAATAGTTATCTAAACCAACAAAATGAAAATCATTTGTCATGAAATCCCAGTCTGTAAAACTAATACCTAAACTAAACAAATTCGGAATAATCCAAAAGAGTATAAGAGGTATTCCAACCGGTAATAAAAAGAACGCAGCCTTTGAAAATTTTATTTGCATTCAGTGTCACCTCCTGTTTCACATTGTAAAGCCAAATTATTAATCAGATGTTGTACTTTTATTAACATGTTGTAAAAATAAACATATAAACAAAGTAAAACAACACAAAAACCAATTTTTATCATAAAAAAACTATTTCTCGTTTTCGTTGAGAAATAGTTTGATTGATTATTAGGTGTAGTTTTGTAATAAATTTTGATTATTTATAAAACCGTTGTTGCACTACCGATCAGTTGTAAGTGAGGTTAATCGAAAAATTTAGAGACGCTCACTATTTCTTCAGTAGGCGTCAGTGTCGCTTCGGCAATGCTCTTGTTACTGTTAGCCAAGTATTTCTTAATCAAATGGTAACCAATAGTATAACCTGCATTCCCTGATAAACCAACTGGACTATGCCCCTGTCTCTTAGCAACCTCATCACCAAACATATAAGCTGATACTTCTCCAAAACCTTTCGTCTTTCGTCCTTCTTTTATCACTTTGATTGAGTACGCCATCTCTTCTTGATCAAAATCTTCAATCCAAGGTCCGATCAATTCTTTCCCATACATTTCTTCAGCAAAACATTCAGCTAAACCTTCCAATACTATATATTCTTCTACAGTCACGTCACCATGATTAAATGGTTCAAATGTAAAACGAACATTATGATTAAACTCGTGAGCTAAAGCGGATTTTAATCGTTTCTTATTAAAATCATTAGGAACAGCCATTAGCAAAATATATCCCGGTATTCCACCAAAACCTGAATATCCTTTATTTACTTTCATTTCTTGACTATCTTCATCCCCTAAAAGAATAGTTATGTCGATTTTTTCTAGTGGAATAGAATAACCGATCTTTTCAAATGCATCCATTCCTTTTGAGATCACTTCCTGATATTCATCAAAAATTCTAGATTCGATAAGCTCTGGAAGATTATCCTCAACTTGTTGAATAGATTTTCTAGGCGTCCAAATCCCTAACATCTCTGATGCCATAACAACATCGTATCCATTAGGTTGCGTTGCTTTTAACGGTACATTTAAATAATCCCACATTGTTTTCATTGGTTGCATCAATTCATAGCGGAATGCATTCTCATTAACATTTCCTAGTAAACATTTTTCATAGAAATCTAAGCTATTGATTAAATTGATTCTTACTTTTCCCATGTTATCGCCCCCTTTTTTAAAAGCTTAATCCTTTACGCAACGTCAATGTAAAGCTTTTAATGTTTACTATTGCATTCCATGTACTTAGTCCGTTTCTTAATCATTCAACAAAAATATGCTTACTTTAATAATCTTCTTCTAACTCTGCAGCCTTGTCGATTGTGGTGATCTATTGATTCAGAAAGGGTTTTTCTCGCTAAAAATTTTATGGTATGATGTTCAGGTTGTGTATTTACTCTGTGACACATTTACATACATCTAAGAAAAGAGGTATTTATGCACCCCACAAAATTAACCAAGCGACATTGGTTGCTCATTTTAACACTTTCTTTATTAACATTTGTACTCGGGACAAGCGAATTTGTTATTGTCGGAATTTTAACAGATATTTCTTCGAGCCTTCATATGACAAATGCAAAGGCAGGCACACTCGTTTCTGCGTTTGCCATTACGTTTGCCATCTCCACACCCCTAGTGATGTCAGCAACAAGTCATTTACCAAAGCGTAAATGGATGTTGTTTTTGATAGGATCTTTCATCGTCCTGAATGCTTTGTGCGTCATTTCGACGAGCTATATCATGCTCCTTGTACTTCGGATTATGACAGCGATTGTAACAGGAGTATTAATCTCTCTAGCTATGATTGTTGCAAGTGAAACCATGCCGATTAAAAAACGCGGACTTGCGATATCATTCGTTTTTGGTGGTTTCACACTTGCAAATGTCGTTGGAGTGCCAATTGGTATTGTCATCGCCGAACGGTACGGCTGGAATGCCACTTTCATGTTAACCACTTTCCTAGGAGGATTGGCGTTTTTGGCATCCTTTTTTGTCTTACCTAATGGTCTCAGCCAAGAACGCAGCTCGATACGAGATCAGTTTTCTTTAATGGCCCAGCCAAGAATTTTGATGGCTTTTTTCATTCCTGCTCTCGGATTTGGCGCAACTTATGCCGTCTTTACTTACCTTGTTCCGATCTTAAAGGGAATGGGTGCACCCGATCATTCAATTAGTTTAATCTTATTTGCTTACGGGTTTATCTCGATTTTCAGCAACATCCTTGCCGGTAAAATTGCCAGCCACAATCCAATCGGTCGCCTTCGGTTTGTTTTTCTCGTGCAGGCAGTTGTTCTGACAAGTTTATTTTGGACAACAAATCATTTTATTTTAGGACTGGTAAACATTGGCTTAATGTCGTTAATGGCCATCCTCTTAACAACATCTACTCAGCTATATTTAATAGACCTCGCTGGAATTTATCAGCCAAATGCTACAGGACTCGCGGCTTCACTTATGCCAGTGGCAAGCAATGTAGGCATCGCTTTTGGTTCTGCATTAGGCGGAATTGTATACCATCAAGGGAATTTGATGAATGTAACATGGGTCGGTGGAATAGTTGCAGTCTGTGCAAGTCTACTAACTTTCTTTTGTCATCTTTTAGACCAAAAACAAAAGAAATCAGCCTAAAAATGAGCTGATTTCTCTTGATTCATCTGACTATCACGAATCCGATTGTTAAATTTTATATCCCTCAAGAGACCTCCCCGGGTAAGTGCAACCACTTTCCTCTCATGCAACTGCCAGATTTACTGTGTGAGACTCGGGGAGTATTAGACTTTGTATTGTGATGCAAACTCGTCCATCCCCATTCAGCCTTATATCTGATTTCTGGTCGTCAATCTGAGATTTGGCGTCCTACTTCCTTCAAATTCCACGTCACCATGGACACCCTTGACTATCGTTAACAATTCCTACTGCCAAGCCTGTTGTGGACTTTCAGCACCAAGTTGTTGTGCATGGCGGGTACGCATCTTAGCTTTAAAAATCACTATGTTTAGGGTCGATATAATCCCTGAATTTATTGTGATAATAGTCTAAGTACAGAAACATTCATTGCGTACTATAAATTTAACACTATTTTTAAGGAGGGTCTGTTGTGCCTGGAAAAAAAGGAAAAAAAGGTTCGGGTAGTCATTCGTCTACAGGAAGCAAATCTTCTGGTACTACTTCTTCTGGTAGTACTTCTTCTGGTAGTACTTCCTCTGGTACTACTTCTTCTGGTAGTACTTCTTCTGGCAGTACATCTTCTGGTAGTACTTCCTCTGGTAGTACATCTTCTGGTAGTACTTCCTCTGGCAGTACTTCCTCTGGTAGTACTTCCTCTGGTAGTACTTCTAACTAAAGTACATTTACCAGAAACAATTGTAAACGTACCCGGTGAAATGCCTCCATTAATCACTATCCAAAAGGTTAGTGGGGCATTTACTCCTTAATCAAAGCTATTTCATTTTTCTACTAGCGTCAGCGTATATACATTTGATAACTGATAGAGTACATAAGGGAGGTGAGTATATGTCAAACATTCTACCCTTGTATTTTTTAATGATTGAAGAAGATGAATTAAATGATTTAAGGAAAAAAGTATCAAAAGATGACCCTGTTTCCGCCAAGTTGTTGGTAGATAGCATTACCTACAATATTAAGATTGCCTATCGTGGAGACTATACACGAAAATTCCGTAAAAGATCCTATATGATTGATTTCGATGATGCCGAAAAATTCTTAGGCGTACGTAGAATTCACCTCAATGCAGAATACAAAGACCCCTCCCTAATTCGCAATAAGCTTTCCCTTGACTTCTTTCAAGACCTCGAAGTCCTTTCACCAGATAGTCAACATATCAATTTTTACAGAAATGGCTCATTTAAAGGTGTCTACTTGCACTTGGAATCAGTTGATGATTTATTTTTAGAAAAGCGAGGGCTTCCCGCCGGTCCCATTTACTACGCCATCAACAATGATGCAAATTTCTCATTAGTGTGTGATGACAAACCCAAAAAATCACTTTTGTCGGGCTATAAACGAGTGTGTGGCGCTTCATCAGACGATATCTTTCTTCATGATTTGATTACAACCATAAATACTACAATTCCATCTAATTTTCCAGATGAAATCTCCCAGAAAATTAATATTGATCAATATTTCCGGTGGCTCGCTGGAGCAGTTTGTACAATGAATAACGACGGTTTTACACACAATTATGCCCTCTATCGTAATAGTGACACTGGCTTATTCGAAATACTTCCATGGGACTACGATGCAACTTGGGGACGGAAAGTAAATGGTGGGATCATGGATCATACGTATGTCCCAATTGAAGGTAAATCAGGAAACCATCTTAATTATGTTCTATTGCAAGTGCCCGAATTCCGAAAACTCTACAAAGAAACATTAGAAGAAATCCTTGAAACTATGTTTACAGTTGACTATATGGAAAACAAAGTATTACCACTACATCAATGTATACGTCCCCAAATCCTCCTTGATCCTTATAAAAAAAAGAAGATTGATATTTTTGATAATGAACCAGAATTAATTTTCCAATTCATTCGTGACCGCAATGATTATTTAAAAAATCAACTCTTGAATTTAGTTTAAAAATCTAATCAATAATGTTTTTTTTGATTAGAGAGAAATAGGGATTGGGGAAAGGAGTATTCATTTTGGGACCTATCTGTATAAAAGATACCGGGAAATATGGTAGAGGTTTATATGCTACACGAGATATAAAAAAAGATGAACTTATTGAGGTATCACCAGTTATCGTATTACCTAAAGAGGATTGGGGATATTTAGAAAAGACTTCCCTTCTTTATTATAGCTTTTATTGGGGGGAAGATGATACAGCCATTGCACTTGGATTGGGATCACTTTTTAATCATTCATATACCCCAAATATTAATTATGAAAATAATCAAGAAAATTTATCAATTGACTTTTATGCACTACATGATATTTCGATGGGCGAACAATTAACGATTAATTACAATGGTGATCTTGAAGATAAATCTCCGTTATGGTTTGATGTAATCGGATAAACATCTTACCTTCATGAATAATTGTTTTGCTTTCAAAAATAATGGTAACACCAGAATATACGGTTTGCTATGCTCGCCAATAGATAGACAGATTTTTAAAAAAATCTATCTATTGGGAGTATTTTTTATTGGGAAATTTTTATAGAACAAAAACTTGAGATTATTCAGTGCTACGAAAAAGTCCATCTAACCACATTAAGATCCCTTCTTCTCGTTTTTTAATGTCTTCTTTTTCTCCTTCACTTCAATTTTGTAGTCTAAATCAAATTCTTTCTCAAAAATAGTAATTCTCTGTTTCGTTTTCTTTCAATATTCGTCGAATTGTCTTGTGTAAGGTTCCATAATCTTAGGGAAACCATTAGATCTGATTGGATCGTTGCTTCTCTAATAAAAATTCGCCATTTTCCATTGACAGAAAATTCAAATTTGATATATACTTTTTGGTATTACCACTGTATTTAATTTGTATTACCAAAAACAAAGGAGACGAGGATTTGAACGAAAAAGAACGCTCCTCAGATAAAATTGAGAATGAATTAATTAGATCTATATTGGCTGGTGTTTATTCTATAGGAAGTACTTTACCGCCGGAAAGAGAGCTTGCAAAAGAATTTGGGGTTGGTCGTCCAACTATTCGGGAGGCACTTCAACGTTTAGGAAGGAGTGGATGGATAACAGGGAGAAAAGGAATGCCTGCGATTGTAAATGATTATTGGCGCAATGGGAATCTATCGACACTTGTTAATATTGTTGAGAATCATCATACCATAACAGATGAATTCGTCATGTACTTATTAGAATTAAGAAGTTCTTTGACTCCTACTTATATTCGTAATGCTGTTACGTTTAATCAGCCTAAAGTGGTTGCTCTCCTTGCCAATTTAGAGCAGCTTGAAGATTGTGCAGAAAGCTACGCAGCATTTGATTGGGATTTGCAAAAAAGGTGTGCTGGCCTGGCTGTCAATCCAATCTTTCTACTCATTTTAAATAGCTTCGATTCCATTTATATAGATATGGCGAAGAGATTTTTTTCTGTAAAAGATCATCGTGAATTGTCCTTCAACTATTACCACGACTTATTAAAAGCTGCATTAAAGGGAGATGCAATGGAGGCGGAAAGGTTAACTACGACAACAATGGCGAAAAGCTTGGCTCTCTGGAAAGATAGAAAAAAATAAAGAATGCTGGAGGCGTGATCAATGAAAATGAAATATATGAAAGAATATTTTTCCTACCCTGATATATTAATCATGAGCTGTCTATTCCTCATTAGCTTTGGTTATATGATTCTACATTTAACCTCTTTCGGAATTTTGGGTGCTTTTATTCTGGGAATGATTATGTATTCCTTAGCTGAGTATGTTACACACAGGTTTCTTTTTCATCTGAAACCACCAAAGAATGCTTTTTTGTTAAAAATGCTTAAACGCTTACATTATGACCACCATTCAAGTCCGAATGAATTACATTTATTATTTTTACCTTTATGGTATAGTGTGCCAAACATTGTAATTGTAGCAGCCATTTTTTATTTTCTTTCATCTAGCTTTGTCATGACAAACGCATTTATTGCAGGTATCATGCTCTTTTTATTATTTTATGAGTGGAAGCATTATATCGCCCATCGCCCTATACAGCCAATATCTCCATGGGGGCGTTGGATGAAAAAGGTTCATTTATGGCATCATTTCAAAAATGAAAATTACTGGTATGGTGTAACGAATCCTGCCTATGATTTTCTCATGGGTACCTTTAAAAACCAAAAGGATGTTGACCAAAGTAAAACTGCTAAAAATCTAGAGAAACGTGGTTGACCAGAAAATAGAATTATAAAAAATATGCCTTCTGCAATATTCGGTCCTATTCTGTCTTTATGATAAAAATCCAATCATCGTTATTTGATGATTGGATTTTGGTCCTTTTTAATGATACGTTCTTCGTAAAATCTACTAGTCTTCTAACATTTCAATCATTTTTGTATAGCCCATCTCCTTGGCATATTCAAGTGCTGTCTTACCTGAATTGTCACGAAGTTCTTTATTCGCATTGTGTGCTAATAATTCTTGTACAATTTGCTGATATACCACTGAACCGTCAGTTAATGCTACCGCTTCAATTAATGCTGTATAGCCAAATTTATTTTGATGATCGATATCCGCTTTCCCATCAAGTAAAAGTAGCTTCACATTGTTTAAATGTCCTTTTTCTGCTGCAGGTATTAAGGCATTGCCTCCATAGCGATTAACAATATTTTGATTTGGCTCCGCATGCTCAATCATATACTTTAAAATCTCTGTTTTTCCTTGCGCACCTGCATACAGATAGGCACTATCCTGAATATTATCTTGTTGATTAATATCGGCTCCCACTTCAATTAAAAGTTTTGCCACCTCAATATAGTTTTCATGAGTAGCAATTAATAAAGGCGTTTCCCCTTTATCATTCGATTCATTAATTGGATATGATGGATCCTGCAAAATTTCTTGTACTTTTTCTAAATCATTGTTTTCAACTGCTTGAATAAGATGATCTGATTGTGGCTTCATATTCTCTTCCTCCCCCTTATCATAACACCCGGTCAATATGAATAATGTGCTTACTACAATGATCATAAAATATTTCATGTAATATCCTCCTTTCACAAGGAGATGTTTCAACTATTAAAGCGATATCCACTGCCCCAAATTGTATCAATTGGCAGTTCTGATAGTTTTCCCTTTTTTAATTTATCTCGAATGCGACCTACATGAACAACAACTGTAAAAACATCTCCATCTAAATCATCCATATACCATAATTGACGGAAAAGCTGCTCCTTTGTCCAAACACGATTGGGATGCTCCATAAAGAACACGAGTAAATCAAATTCCTTCGTTGTAAAAATAACTTCCTGACCTAAAACGAATACTTTTCGTGCAGCCTTATCAACTATAATATTTTTAATCTCTAAATAATCCTGTGTTTGTCCAGTACCTGTTAGTTGCCTATAACGCTTACTATGAGCTTGTACACGTGCGACGAACTCACTCGGACTAAATGGTTTCGTTATATAATCATCCGCACCTAAGCCAAGCCCTCTTATCTTATCAATATCTTCTTTTTTTGCAGATACAATTATAAGTGGAATATTTTTCTTTTCACGAATGCGTCGGCAAATTTCAAAACCGTTCATTGAAGGGAGCATTAAATCAACAACAATTAAATCAAAAGGCTCAGTTAATGCTCGATTCAACCCCTCAAAACCGTCCGTTACAATTTCCGCCTCTATTTCATGAATTTCTAAATAATCTCTCTGTAATTCTGCAATGCTAATATCATCTTCAATGATTAAAATTCGTGTTGGCACCAGTCATTGACACTTCCTTTAAGCCTTACCCAAGACTATTGTTACCGTTGTACCATAATGTAGCTTACTTTGAATTTTTACGTGACCATTATGCTTTTCAACGATTTGTTTCACAATTGCAAGCCCCAAGCCGCTACCGCCTGTCGTCGAGGTACGCGCTTCTTCCCCACGATAAAAATGATCGAATACATATGGGAGTTGGAGGTCCGAAATTCCTTGCCCGTTATCCTTTATGACGATTTCAACTAGATCATCGACTACTACTACTTCTAATATCATACATAAAGGTTCAGTTGGCTTTTTAAACTTCATACTATTTTCAATTAAATTAGTGACTGCCCGATTCATATGCATACGATCAATATGAACATACACATCCTCCACTACATTCAACTCTAATTGAACTTCTCGATTGTATAACTGAAACTCCTCTACTATATGTGTAAGGAACTTTGCAAGCTGTATTCGTTCAAAATGAAAATGAACTGCCTCCGCATCAAACTTAGAGTAAAGGAAGAGTTCTTCAATTAATCTGTTCAATGCAAGTGATTTAGAATGAATGGTATTCAAATACTTTTCTCGCTTTTCAGGTGTTTCGGCAACTCCCTCCTGTAATCCTTCAATATACCCAATAATAGTTGTAATCGGTGTTTTTAAATCATGAGAAATACTTGCTATTAGATCTTTACGATTTTTTTCAAGATTTCGCTGCTCCTGGATTGAAACCAAAAGCGCTGATCGCATATTCTCAAAATTAGCTGTCAGTTCATGTACTTCCCTTGCTGTATTAGCAGGCATAGTGGGTGCCTTGATCATTAAATCTCCCTCTTTTATTTCAGACATGGTATGTCCTAAATTTTCTAAAGGATTAATAATCGTCTTGTGTAAAAGTTGATTTAAAAAGAGCATAGCTGCAATGGATACAAGAAGGATGAAGAAAATAATAATAATTCCCCATTTTGTAAGGAACTCTAAAAAGCTGTTTTCTTTTTTCAGCACTAAGACGCTACCCTTCGACTTGTCGCTATAATAGAAATCAAACTTAATATAACGATAGAGTCCCCCTGCATTATCTATTGTGCCCTTCGTTTCAATATTATTCGTGTCAAACATGGGGAAATGAACGACTAGTGACTTTTCTACTAGCCTCTCCGAATAATATACAATTTCCTCTTCATGGCGAATGACAACCTCAAGTGACTTCTCCTCAATCTGTTGCATTTTTTTTTGCATGTCTTGCACTAAAAGCTTGTCTGGATCATGCTTGGCAATATTACGTAGCTCTAATAAGCAAGCTCCTCTTCCGGGCTCAAGGAGCGTTGCTTCGTAAAAGTTTTATACAATATTTTTGGTGTCGGAACGGATCCTGTTGTCACATAAAAAACAATGCATAAGATTGAGAGAATAGAGACACTCGCAATTATAATACCGCCAATATAAGAAGTTAAAAATCTATTCTTGATTGTCATATTAATCTCCTTTGCTCAATTTATAAAGGAGATTCCTTACTTTTTCAAGTAATGGACTTTACTGTGATTTAAAAACTAAATGTTGGCTTCAAATCTCCCTTATATGGCTCATGCTCTACAAAGATTGTGATATCATTGCCATCTGCATCCTTACCTACACGCTTATAAGTAAACTTGTTATCGTTTAATTCAGTAAGTTCCAACGCTGCACCGTATTTATTATCGCCTATCGATACATGTGCGCGAATTTTATTGTCATGAACGACATCAAAGTAACCGTAATCTCCACGACTTTCTCCTGTTTCGGTATTAAAGAATTCGTATTTATTCGTGTCCTCTTCAAATTTTGCGACACTCAAAAAATTCGCATTATACTGCGTGACATCATTACCTTTTTCATCCAGTACTTTTGTTCCGTGCCATAATGTTTTACCAAGAATTTCATCACCATCTACACGCGTATTAATATCTCCTGTAGAAGTAGTTAACTTTTGAGTTTGTGTAGTGAAGGCTAAATCATTTTCATATGGTATATGCTCCACAAACACTTCTATGTCATTACCTTTCGTATCTTTCCCCATACGCTTGTAAGTGAAAATTTCTTCATCTAAAGCAATTATATCGACAACGGCTTGATATTTCATCGTATCGGAAATTAAAATGCGCTGCTGACCATCATTCGTCATAAAGAATGTACCCTCATCGCCACGTGTCTTACCTGTTTTCGCATCAAAAAATTCATATCGACCTGACTCAAAATCGTATTTTGCTAAACCGATAAATCCAGCATTTTCCTTAGTTAAATCATTGTTATCTTTGTCGTAAATACGTGTACCTTGCCAATTTGTACTGCTTAAAATATTCGCCATTGTTTGGCCTTTTGTAAGTGGTTGCTCAGCTTTATTGGCTTCCGCCTGTTCATTTTGCACGACTGCATTGTCCGCCTCATCTTCCCCTGTATCAGTGCATGCCGTTAATATTGTGACTGAACTGAAAATAGCGAGTGTTGCGAATTTTAATTTGTTATTCATAAGATATTCTCTCCCTTATCATTTGCTTAAACTTAATTATGAGGCCCAGTACTAAACTGCATATATCGCAAATATAAACAAAATATAAATTCGAGAAAAAACGCATAATGCGCTAAACATTATGCGTTCGTATAGGTTAAATTTAACGATAAATAAGAAGGCGTAAGTTGTTCCATTTTAGGGTACTTCTCAAAAATCAGCTTATAAAAAGGCAAAACTCGCCACTATAATTGGCGAGTTTTTTTGTTATTTATTCAGTTTTTCATAACGAAGCATAGCGAGTTGACCTAACTTTTCAACTTTGGTTAACCTATATTTTTGAGTAATATCATCCCCATTATAAAGGGAGATTCCAGTTCCCAAAATAATAGGTGCAATGGCTAGTTGGAATTCATCAATTAAATTTTCCTTAAAAAACTCGCGGGCTAAGTTTCCTCCACCAATTAACCATATATCTTTACCAGGCTGTTGTTTTATATTGTTAATGAAAGTTTTTACATCTTCATTAATAAATGAAGCATATTCATCTGAACCGCTAACAGAATTAGAAAACACATAGTTTGTATAATCACTATAAGGATAATCCATTTCAAATCCACGAATGATATCATATGTTCCCTTTCCCATAACAACAGTATCAATTCTTTTTAGAAGGGAATTGTACCCGGAATCACCTTCTACTTCCGTAGACTCCAACCACTCTAATGTTCCATCATCTTTTGCAATATAGCCATCTATTGAAGTACCTATATATAAAATAACGTTACGTCTTTTTTCCATATAAATCCCTATTCCTTTGTTTCAGTAGATAAAATTAAGTATACCTGTTACTTATTAAGACTACACGACTCTTTTAAAAAAGCGCACTTATTTTTGATACGGTTCACCGTAACATGTGTAAGTGCGGTTTTTAATCTCAAATTCTATGCTAATTTTAAATTATATCTTTTCGCGCTTATAATTAAAAATGAAGGTCGACGAAATTCTCTATTTCTATTAAGACTTGGTAAATTACACACTGCTTCTTTAGTTGGTATTGGCTCAATTAAGTCGCCGCTGCTGAGGAAGCAGCAGCTTGGTCAGCCTTTACACAATCAATTGCGACAACGAGCGCAATAATGATCGCTTCCATCTCTTCATTCAATATTTGTACCTTGTAGCTATCACCCCAAGTGAACCACTCCTTGTTCACTTTACCGACGACTTCACCATGCTGTAAGATTTGAAAATCCATATCCCACCAGTTACCTTCTACCTCAATGCCTGCCGCATCAATTGTATAGCGTGCTTTAAAGAAAGAAAACTCCTTCTTAATCGTTAACACCTCTTGACCGTTTACTTCAACAAAAAAAATCGGTAAAAAGCTGAACACCTTTTTCGTAATAAGCGCGACCTCATCTCTTGCTGCATTCATAATGGAGAACGTTTTTGGAATTTGCATAAAACTGCCCTCCACATAATAAACATCCTTCTCCTGCTGATCCTTTACCGTAAATTTTCCACTTAAACTGAATACCTTCTGCTTTATATAAAGTTGCTTCATACTACGCCTCCTTTTTAATAGCATATTACTAAAACCGTTTTTATCATAGATAATAATCACAGAAGTGGGTTATATATGTATAATATTTAATGAAATTTGCCTAGGAGAAATATATTTTCTTTATATATATTCACCTTTTAAATAACTCTCTTACTTGTAACATGGAAATAAAGCCTATTCAAGACTGCTATATCTTAAATAGGCTTATTGTTTTTTTACAGAGAAAACACACTTACTTATGTAAGCAACGAAAAAAAGGAGACTTTGAGAAATGAAGTTCAAAGTCTCCTTAGAATATCAGCATGCTATCTAGTTCTTATTGAAAAGTAGCCAAAGGTTTGTCCTCTATGCTTATTTCAATTTAACCCCTTAACCCCTGTAGAAATCTCTTACTTTACTAGACCGTGTGGGTCGATGACGAATTTTCTGGCAGCCCCTTTATCAAAATCTTGATATGCCTTTGGAGCTTCTTCTAATGATATTACTGTAGCATTAACAGCTTTCGCAATTTGAGCTCTTCCACTCAAAATTGCCGCCATTAAATCGCGATGATATTTCATAACAGGTGTTTGACCAGTTACAAAAGTATGTGCTTTAGCCCATCCTAAGCCAAGACGAATTTTTAACGTACCAATTTTTGCATCCTCATCAATTCCACCAGGGTCCCCGGTTACGTAAAGACCCGGTATACCTAAACGTCCTCCAGCACGTGTTATTTGCATAATAGAATTTAAAACAGTAGCAGGTGCTTCAACTGCATTAGCTCCATGTGCAGATGCTTCAAATCCTACACAATCTACAGCACAATCTACTTCAGGTGCTCCAAGTATTTGGTCGATTTGCTCTCCTAGGTTTGAATGATTTCGTAAATTAACTGTTTCGCAACCAAAGCTTTTAGCTTGAGCTAACCTTTCTTCATTTAAATCTCCTACAATTACTACAGCAGCTCCTAGTAACTGAGCTGAATGAGCAGCAGCGAGACCAACTGGACCTGCACCTGCTATATACACAGTTGATCCCGGTTTCACACCTGCACTTACGGCACCATGATATCCAGTTGGAAATATATCTGAAAGCATTGTTAAATCTCTAATTTTCTCCATTGCTTGGTCTTTATCAGGAAATTTTAATAATTGGAAGTCGGCATATGGCACCATTACATACTCAGATTGTCCTCCAACCCATCCTCCCATATCGACATAACCATATGCTGAACCAGGACGATCTGGATTTACATTCTCACAAATATGAGTATCCCGCTCCTTACAGCTACGGCACCGACCGCAAGCTATATTAAATGGAACAGAAACTAAATCACCTTTTTTAATATATTCAACATCTCGGCCTACTTCAATCACTTCTCCTGTAATCTCGTGGCCTAGAACTAATCCTGTCGGAGCTGTAGTTCTCCCCCTCACCATATGCTGATCGCTTCCACAAATATTAGTTGTTACTACCTTTAAAATAACACCATGATCACATTTACGTCCTATATTAAGTGGATTTACCCCTGGTCCATCTCGTAAAACCAAATCTGGAAAACCAATATCTTGCACTTCTACTTTTCCGGAGCCCATATAGGCCACAGCTCTATTTCCAAACACTTGCAATTCCTCCCCTATATCATAAATTCATACAATCTATATATACGGCCACTTTGTCCTAATCATTCCTATGAAAAATAATATTCGTTCGTTCAAATTATTCATTTCCTGTTTAACGAAATGGCTCTATCTCTCACGTCTATTTCTCTACTTTACAATTGAATTCACCCATTTCAATTAAGTAGAGATTTTTTTCCTTGCAAACTGCATATGAACTGAAAGAAGAGAGTTAGTCCATAAAGAACTGACTCTCTTCTTTTAGTTCATACTATTAGGTCTATTTTTTCTATTTAATCAACGCTCCATGAAATGAATAGAATCTCACTTACTTATGATACGGTTCACCGTAATAGGCTTAAGTGCGATTTTTATACAACGATTAAATATAAATCAAATGTGTCCTCAGTTTTATGTATTCTGTGTAACGTATACACAGAATACATAATTAATTAATATATCACAGGTTGCTATGCTATATTATATAAGTAGTAAACAACAATTATTGACACCGAATAATGGTAATTTTAGATTGAACAAATTAGCGTTATTGGGTGCCAAACCCATTAGAGTTCTTCAGGAACAAAGAATTCTACCGCAGCATCTCCTTGTGAGATGTTGCCTTTTTTGTTTCCATGAAATTTTTTGGGGCTATCAATTAAAATCATAAACAAAAGCGCTTTGCCATAAACGTAAATAATAGCATTTTCAATGTTTCCTTCTGAAGAAATTTATATTTTCTTACTCAATAAATTAAAACCACCTAAGACGTTGCAAATTCAACGTCCTAAATGGTCTTTTTTTTTGTAGGATGTATTTCACCTATGTTCTCAGCTTTTGCTCAACATGTACTCCCCCTTGTCGGTATTCTACCTTGTATTGGTCAACTTCTATCTTTGTTAGTCAAGTAAGATCAGAAATTATTATAATAATCGATTAAACACAACCATGATTCCTTTTTGCCCCACAAGTTCTCTAATCGTTTGACTTTAACATTGTTTTAAGCTGCACTACACTTTTCCTGTACCGCTGCCTTTTCTCCTCTGGCTAATATCTTAGTATATATCCCAATAATCAAATAAAATGTAAAATAGAACTGTATATGGAGTGTTATAATAAAGTAGTCTGAGGGATGTAAGTATTATCCAGATCAGATTGTACTACTAAACACGCGAACAACTTGAAAACAATGAAAAACAAGAATCCTTAGTCGACCTGAAATAATTTGAATTTTCGCAGGTGATAATATGAAAATTAGAATAGAAGAAATAAGCAAAGAAATGAAAGAAGAAATCCTCATCAGATGTCATGAAGTGAATGATGAAATATACGAAATCGTAAATAAGCTGAAAACTGAAAACCTCATTTTACTTGGATATCAAAATGATAGAGTTCACCGTATTAAGCTTAGTGCTATCTATTATTTCGAGGCAGTTGATGGAAAGGTTTTTCTTTACTGCAAGGAAAACGTTTTTGAGGTAAAACAAAAGCTTTATGAGCTTGAAGAATTATTACAGGGGAAGAACTGTTTTCGTGCATCTAAATCAACAATTTTGAACATAGCCAAAATTTCTTCTATTAATCCGTCCATAAGTGGCCGATTTGAAGCGGTACTTGATAATGGGGAACGGGCTGTTGTATCAAGACAGTATGTGCCAGTCCTTAAAAATATGCTTGGATTATAAAAGGAGGGATAAAAATGAGAACTAGCGCATTTGTACAAAAGATTGTTAAAGATTTCTTGATTATCTTCGCATCCATCATCATTATCATTACTATTTTGCGACAAATGTTTTATCCCAATATGGCCTTTGATTTGAATTCGATTTATATCATTATGGCATTTTCTTTTTTAAGCGCCTCAATTGGATTTATTTTGTATTCTCCTAATGCTATAAGTGAGAAAAAAATGCGTATAAGAATAGGCATTCACTTTTTCACTTTAGAGATTCTATTGATTACCCTTAGTAGCATTTTTGGTATTGTGAATAGTGTATTAGATTGCATCTTTTTGGCACTGCAAATCTCCGTAATCTATCTTCTAGTTCGTTTGCTGTCATGGCAAAAGGATAAAAAAGAAGCCAAAAAAATCAACGAAAAACTAAAAGCATTTAAGAAAGACGCATTTGAGTAGTCAATAAAATCATAAAGCAGCAGTTATCTGCAAGCAGTATATTACGAGGCTGGGACATAACTAATCAAAACCTTAATAAGCGCGAGAAATCAATTTTAGCAACGTTGATTTCTCGCGCTTTTCTGATGTGAAACTTTTTGATTTTGCATTGAAATATTTTTATGTCCCTGCCCCTTTTTTACAACTTAGTTGCTCGTGGATACAACTTACCGTTTTTCTATATACTTCCTTTCAGCGATTACATATGATGAGTTCAATAAAAATGAATCGAAAGAAAGGAGTAACTACTATGGGAACTTTATTATTATTGATCACTTTGATTTTCGAGATTGCTTTTGCCATCTACTGTGTTATAACGAAGCAAAATCACAAAAAAATGAAGAGTTGGATGAGGATTGCTGTATTTATAGCCTTTGTAATACTCACACTTTCATTGGTGATTGTGTGGAATTTCCGCTGGCTAATGCTTACAATATTACTTTTCATTTTGGCAGTACAGGGAACGATTTCTCTTATCCATAACAAAACAAATAACCAACAATACAAAACTTCATCGATTATGTGGAAAACCATAATTACGATATTGGCATTGGTATTTGCATTTACACCTGCAATTGTTTTTCCACAGTATAAATCGCCAAAAGTGACTGGTCAATATCAAGTCGCAACCGCTACTTACACATATATTGACAAGAGTCGTATTGAGCAATTTACTGACAAGGGGGAACACAGATTTGTTAATGTGGAGTTTTGGTATCCAAAAAACGCAGATGAAACATACCCTCTATTGGTGTTCTCACATGGAGCAACTGGTATTAAGGCAAGTAATACGTCTACCTATACTGAACTTGCAAGTCACGGTTATGTAGTCGCTTCAATCGATCATCCTTATCACTCTTTTTATACCGTTTCAAATGATGGAACGAAGGCTTTAATCAATACTGATTATAACAGTGAAATTAGCAATTCTAATAAAGAAGGCATTTTCACGAAGGAAGAAGTCTATGGACTTATTCAAAAATGGATGAAACTTCGAACAGACGATATGAATTTTGTCATTGATACAATACTTACAAAAGCCAAAAGTGACAATGACCCCATTTATCAACATATCGATACAGAGAAAATTGGTGTGTTCGGGCATTCAATGGGCGGTGCTGCAAGTGTTTGGATCGGTAAAGAACGTGATGATGTAGATGCAGTTGTAAATATTGACGCACCGTTCTTTAGTGAGCTTATTTATAATAGAGAAATGAATGATTTTGTAGCGCGAGACGAAGACTTTACAATCCCACTTCTTAACATTTATTCTGACGATGTTTGGGAACAACTCAAAAGCAACTCTACTTACGTAGCAAACAAACTCAATAACGAACACTTCAAAGATGCATATACTACTCATTTAAAAGGGGCAAAACATTTAAGCTTGACCGATTTACCACTTTTCTCTCCTATACTTGCAAATATTCTGCAAGGCGGAAGGGCCGACATTGATCAATATTACTGTATTGAAAAGACAAACGAACTCATTCTTGAATTTTTTGACAATAAGTTAAAAGACAAAGGACATTTTACTCCCAAAGAAACATATTGATTTTTTTCTAGTGGCTATAAAATATTTAGATATTGAAAGCGGCTCAAGAAATAATAATACTTTCTTAGTAATAGTAGCAATATTATTGCAATATAAATGCCATGGACGTAAACAAATTAACATCTCCTTGTTCTTTTTCTCAGAAAAATCTATGTTACGATTATTTAGAATTAGCAACCAAGAACATGGAGGATAAAAAAATGCTTAAAAAAATTATTTCAATTGTACCAGTTGCAATGCTCTCAGCAACTTTAAGTGCTAATGCTCAAGCTGCAACGATTACCGTACAAAAAGGAGATACCCTTTGGGATCTATCACGTGCAAATAATACATCTGTAGAAAATATCCAAACGTTGAATCATCTTACTACCGACCTTATTCACCCAGGGGATGTCCTAACCATTGCACAACAATATACCGTTAAACAAGGTGATACATTATGGGACATAGCCCTAGATCATCAAGTAACAGTTTCGCAAATTAAAGAATGGAACCAATTACATACTGATTTCATTCATCCAGGTTTAAAACTATTCATTTTTGATGGTTTGAAAACTAATAATACGGCTGTAACTGAAAAATCAATAATGCCTGCAGCAAATGAATCAAAGGGAGCTACAACTTCAGCAGCCGCTCCATCAACAAATAAAACAACTTCAAAGGATCGTACAACTGAAGCAACTGCTCCAGCAACAAGCAATACTGCCGCAAAGGATCATAGACCGGAAGCAACCGCTCCATCAACAAGTAATACTGCTGCAAAGGGTAATACACCGGAAGCAACCGCTCCAGCAACAAGTAATACTGCTGCAAAGGAACGTACACCTGAAGCAACTGCTCCATCTACAAGTAATACCGCTTCAAAGGATCGTACACCTGAAGCAACTGCTCCATCTACAAGTAATACCGCTTCAAAGGATCGTACACCTGAAGCAACTGCTCCATCAACAAGTAAGACTGCTTCAAAGGAGATTACAGTGGAAGCTTCAGCCTATACGGCTTCATGTGAGGGATGTACCGGTATTACCGCTACTGGAATTAACCTTAAAACAAACCCAAATGCAAAGGTCATCTCAGTTGACCCTACTGTAATCCCACTTGGTAGTAAAGTTTATGTTGAAGGCTATGGTGAAGCAATTGCAGGAGATACTGGCGGAGCCATTAAAGGAAATCGAATCGATGTCTTTTTCCCTTCTCAACAAGATGCAATCAATTTTGGAGTAAAAAAATTAAAGGTAACAATCTTAAACTAACAATTCTAATTCCATCCTATTCTTAGGATTTCATATATGTACAAAAAGGTGATTTTGAATCCTTTTAATAAGCAAAAAAGAACCAGATTCGGTCCTTTTTTGCTTATTTTTTCAGCTCTTTTTAATCAATAAATGTTATATAACTAACCTGATTGGCAATTTAATAGATGAAACTATTCGACTTCGTCAACCTTGTTCCCATCTAATTGGTGTGTGTCCCCGACTATTTCGCTCTTCCCTTTGCAATTTATTCCATTATCGATATCGTGAAGTAAATTCTGTTCTTGGCAGTTGGATGTTCTTTTCCTCTAAACGGTTATTATTTCAACACCTTTTGCTATTAAAGCACTTTGCCATTCTGCATCGAGCTTAGCATTCGTAAATAATAGATCGATATCATCAAAACTCCCACTTTTATAAAACTTCATTAAGTTGAATTTTGATTCATCGACCATCATGACAACTTGTCTTGCATTTTTCTTTAATCGATTAAATATTTGAGCGTCCTCAATATACGTGCATGTTAATTCCTTTTCCAATGAAATTCCATCACAAGAAGCAAATAATTTATTCACTGTAAAATGATCAAGTAAGTTTAATGTCATATCACCCGATAATGCTAATGAATTTGTATTTAACATTCCACCAGCTACTATCAGTTTGCAATCAAATGACTCATACTGTTCCTTTAGCTCAATAATTTTATTCGCAGCAGGTATAGAATTTGTCAAAATAGTGAGGTTTTTTTTGTCATATAGATAGTCCAATATTTGCATCGTCGTTGTGCCAACTTCAATGGCAATAATATCATTATCTTCTACCAAATTACTTGCTGCCATTGCTATACTACGTTTTTTATCAATGTTTTCATTGCGACGTTTATTAAAAAATAATTCCACGGTATGATCGTTTTTCTTTAGAGCTCCACCGTGTATTTTCGTTAGCTTGCCTTCTTTATGCAACAAATCTAAATCTCTTCGGATGGTTTCTGTCGTAACATTTAACACTTTTGCTAAATCATTGACCATCACACGATTGTATTGATCTAGCTCATCAAGTATGTATTTTCTTCGCTCAAATTGTGTATAAGATTTCATCATAACACCTCTTTGTATTCCACAATATACTTTAACCTTAAAGGCTCTTCACCCAAAATGTATTGATCCTTAATTCTATTGTAATTAAGTTACCCAGCAAATGAAAGTTCCCGATAAATACTTAACCTTTTAAACATTCCCTTTACAATTCCTTTAAAAAATCTCTGGGAAAAGTTGAAATCATTCATTTCGAACTAAATCAAATTTATTCTTGCTAAATCTTTATAAAATAACTACCTTCTTCTTCATATTCTCCCCTTCCATTCACGACAAGATAAAATCATTAAACAGAAAATATTATTGTAAGCTAGCAATAATTAGTATAAAGATGATAAAATATACTAATAAAGGGGGCTACAAATATGGGGAAATTAAGCAAAAGAAATATACTGTGGATTGTGCCAATCGGTATTTTAGGGGTATTTTGGTATTTTTACGGTCCACAAAAGGACATTACAGATAATGAATATATTACATATGTTAAAAACTATTCATTTGAAAATAGTAGTAAAACTATAGAATCGGGCTTTGCAAGTGCTTGTGAAAATCCGTATTGGGTGTATTTTGAAACACAAAAAGGACAAGATGTTGTTGAATTTAAAGGTGATTGTCCCGTTAATAAAAAAACGGAAAAGGTGAATGTTCAATTTTTAGTTGACCGTGACATGACTAATGTGCGGTACGGTGCCATGCTGGTTGACAATAAAATGCAGGAGGAAGCGGATCGGGACAAATACCTTTTAGCTCTATCAGGCGAATAAATGAAGATAAAGCTCTCGTGTGATAATCAGAACGAGAGCTTTTTAGATTAAGTTAAACAGTCCGTTAACAGTACGGAGGTGATGGATTGAATCTCCGTAGCGACGGATTGAATCTACCAAAAATTGAAATAGAACCTTCATTTTCGGAAAACAATTAATCATTTTACCGCTTTCCAAATGGTCCATCTGTCTTTTTCAACTATAGTACTTTCTATTGAAATTGACTTATCCATATAAGTCACTAATGCATTTAATTCTTCATCGTCTAATTCATGTAAAATGCTTCTTCCTGTTCTTTCCTTTAAATCTTTTAATAATTGCTCTTTCTGTTCATACACTTCCCTGGTTTCCCATAGTTTTACTTCTTTAATCTCGCTAAATCCTATTTCCTTCAGTGTTTCAACTACTCGGTCGCTACTATGTCTGCGTTTAATTTCTTGTTCTTTTAATTTTGGAAAACGTTCAAAGAAATAACCTCTTATATGGCAGTCATCACCTTTTAATAAACAATCTTCTGGTGTACGGTCTTGGATAATGTAGACCCCTTTATCCTCCAAAATTCGATAGGCCTCTTGAAAACAAGTTTTTAAATCTTGGATATGATGAATTAAAGCTCGTTCAAGTAATAACTGAAAGCTGTCATTCTCTAAGCCTGTATCCAACGCATTCCCTTGTTTGAACGTAATATTATGATAGTCTTTACAATTTTCTTTTGCCCCTACGAGCATTGCCTCCGAAAAATCCACGCCAATCACAGATGGTATACCCATATCTGCTAGTGCTTTTAAATCAATTTCGCCTTGGCGTAATTGGGTCCGGATTTTGAATTGTGCCGACACAATTCATTCCTTTGAAAATCCGTGACATCCGCCGGAGGCTTGTCTTCATTCAGTAGGTGTTTGAATACTCACTGGAGAGGCACCACATATTTATTCATTTTACAACTTCAGAGGTGGGAATCTTTCTACTGAATGAAGATAAATTCCTCCACCACAGCCAATGTCTGCAGCCTTAGAAATACTCGTGATTGGGACAAGTTCTTTCAAGGTTTCCATCCATGAGTTGTCAGCATGTCGAGTTGTATAAGAAGTTTGATTGCCCTTATTGTGAAAATCAATTCCCATCTTTATCACTCTTTTCTTTATGGATATTTTTGTTATCTACATTTTACACCTATTATGGAACATAAGTAAAATTAATGTTAATTATAATTTTCAATAAGCTCTCCTTATCGATATAAAATCCACTCTAATAATTTTAGTTTTTCATATGCATAAAATGCTGCAAAATAAGACATTTTCCAAGAAATCCCCCTACCGAGACATAAACAGCCGTTAATAAATGTGAATATTTACCGTTATAATAACTCTTTACAAAAAGGTAACTTTCAGTGTAAAATTACACTATAAGTCACCTTTATTAATAAGGATAATGTTATTTGAATAAAGATTTGATTTCTAAGAATGTTCGACTTATCCATCTTGAAAGAAGATATTCTCAAAAACAATTAGATCCTGTTCTATAAAGACACTGGTTAAGTTGAAAAAAGAACATCTTTTGATTGGTCGAACGTATTAGGTCACGGAGGTCAAAAAGGAAAAACATTTGGGGGAAATTATTTTGGAATGAGACCACGAAAGAAGAGAGTTTATACTATTTAAATTTTAAAGGAGCAATTAACATGGAAAAAAACAAGAAAGTCATTATTTTAAACAGCCTATTAGTAGGAACAATCCTATTAAATCTTTTTATCTTTACTTCACGTATGCCCATTTTCCCTTGGTTTATTGAAGACGCATGGGGATATTTAGGCGTATTCCTAACGGCACCAATCTTAATAGGTATTTATTTCATCCTAAGACATTACCACAAGCTACAATTAGTCACAAACATCAATAAAGTAATTCCATTATTTGTCGCAGTAACATCACTGATTATTGTATTTATGCAGACAAATGACTTTTTAAATATTGTTGCCCTTGTCATTAACGTAGCAGCTATGGTATTTTTAGCAGCAGGTTCCCTATTCACTCAAAAAGAAATGGCGCTTTAATCAAAATATAGACCTTAGTAAGCACAAAATAACCAGGTACTCATTTGTAAAGTGAGTCCTGGTTTTTTGTTTAAATGTATATAATTTAAAAAGTTGATAGACTTGGGTTACCCGAACAATAAATAAGCAACCCCTTTAATTACACAAACAATTAACTCTATAGAAAGGATAACGTCTATTTCGTTTTATTGATAAATTAATAGCCTAAAATATCTACTTCTGCTGCTGAGGCGTATCCATTTATTCCGTTTACTACCTCTAATTTCACATATTTAGCAGATACGGGATCAAATGTTGCAAATTGTTGTTTCGTGCTATTTTCCCATGTTCCAGAAGCTGCTTTTTGATAATTAACACCATCTGTACTTGTGTAAATGTTGTAGTTAAGAATACGACCGTTTGCAGGTCCAGATTGCCTTGGAACATATGCTAATTGTGTAATCGTACGAGTATTGCCAAGATCAATTGTTAAATAGAACGGATATTTGTTTTGCTCGCTCCATTTACTATGCCAAATCGTACTAGTTCTTCCATCAATCGCATTCGTTGCAGGTTCCACACCTAATTCTTCACTACTTGCAATTACCTTCATGTTTTCTTTAGATAATGTGTTTAACGAAATATGTCTAGTATCCGTCGCTTCCCAAATAGGTGCAGTTAATGTTGGATAATGTAAAGCTTCTATATTCTGTCTAGTTTCTGCCGATGCTTTAAGTCCCCATTGATCAAAAAACGGAAGCAAATTTTGTTTTGCTACTTTGGATGTGTTATAAATAAATGCTTGTATTTTCTCTTCATCCGTTTTTGGAAGTTGATTTTCGGGTAATTCACGGTATATTTTATGAATATTCTGATAAAAATCATCACCATATGCTAATTGAAGTTGCCAAATCATCACAAGCTTCACAAACAAGTCATCAATATTTTTATAATCTTTATCTGTTTGTTTTAAGTATTGAAAGGCTCTTTCATAATCCCCTTCTTTTTCTAAACGTGTTGGTTCATTCGGGAATAATTGCTTTTGCGCAGCTAAAGAATATAGATTAACCGTTACTTCACCCATACCTCTAAGGTCATTCCACTTCCACGGGTGTTGTTGTCTTGCGTGTCCTGCTTCATGCATCTGTCCCCACCCAAACTTATTTACATTCAAAGCACTTTCGATTGCGTTCCCAGCAGTAGTAAAAAAGCCTCCATCAAGAGATGCATACATTCCCCAATCTGGTTTGTTAGGGTTTTCTACAAAAGCCCAAAGGCGGCGAGTTGGTCGATGTAATGGGTTAGAGTCTGTTTCGGATAACCCTGATATCTTATCTTGTGCTCGAATCATTTCATCATATTTCTCTAGTAAGGGAACAGGGTCTTGATCTACGATATATTTTCTAGCACTAGCCTGAGTAACAGTAAGTACTGCTTTCTCTGATTTTAGTTGGACGGCATGTGCATCAGGATATGCATTCATCATAGCCATCCAGTCTTCTTTCGTATGCTTCCCTAATTCAAAGAATGGAACAGGGCTTCCACCTTGTGTTACTTTCACGTGAATTGTTCCTGTATTTTGATAGTTATCAAATCCTAATAAACCACCGTTCGGAGAGGAAATGGTATTAGAGCCGGGAACAAGAGTAGATTCTTTTCCCCATTCTTTATCGTATCCATGTGTACCAATAATAGCTCTAATTGGTTGTGATCCTGATACTTCAATTGTAACTTGTTCATTTGGCTTTACATAGATTCCAGTTGGAGTAAATGTTTTTTGTTGTCCTCTTCTTTCTCTTTTTGCTTCCTCCCCATAGCTCCCTGTACCTGGAAGATCAAATTCTCTTTGTTCATATTGAGCTGTGGTTTGCGTAGCAGCTGTTTCAGCATGAACAACTGCATGATTAGTCATGATAGGTGTAAATAGTGCAGTTGTTAAAATAGCCGAAGTTGCAAATATTTTCATTGATTTTTCTAACATATAAGTTCTCCTTATATCACAAGATTTTTTGACGTCGATGAAGCAAAAGCTACCAGTGATAGAATGACAAGAATTAAAACCGTCTTTCCCTTTGTGCAGAAGGGAAAGACGGTTTTAATTCTTTATTTACTCTAACACTACTAATAACACCTAACAATAATTATTAAAGCTTAAAAAGCTTGTTTTAATTAAGCGAAAAAACTACTTTTATATAAGAATAAAGGATTAGACATAAAAGCTACCCCGTTATTATTATTTTTTCACAGGCACTTAGCCCTATAACTCATATATAGATCTAATAAAATCATTTATTTCTCCTCAAATAAAACGAAAGATTCACTAATTATACTACGTAGAATGCTGTTTTAAAGGTGTTTAAATAGAGATCAATTGAATTAATATTGTTCAAAAATAGATAATAAAAATTGTTTAATTCCGATTTTCCCACCGAGTTTTCTATTGTTTTTGAATGTGTATTAGAATAAGTACATAAATTCTTAACAAAAAAACTCATGCAATTAATTATTTTTGCATGAGTTAATCTTATTAAATTCATTTTTCTTCCTCATTTTCAGCAGTATCTACGGATTGGATAATGTTTAGCTCAAGAATTCGAATTTCCTGATTTAACTTAGAAATTGCCGCTTCCATTTGTTCAAAGCGTTCTAAATGACTTTTGCTGAGGTTGTCCGTTGGTATAGCTTCTTTTAACGCTGCCTGCCCTGCATATAGAATTTCTAGTAAATCCAACTTTTCAAAATAAGCTGTACTATATTGTATTTCCATACTCAAAGCCCCTTACATATTACTTTTTCACCACTAATAAAATACATGCTTTTACTAGTACTATAACCGAAAAAAGCAAATACAAAACCGGGTCTTAGTTAGCATCTATTATCCAATTTAAAGCTATACAAGAATATATTTCCGTAGGATTTATTATCGAGAAAATGCACCTTCCATATCTCTTTGTAAAAATGAATAGACAAACGTATCGTGCGCTTGACCATTTTGATACATATAATCTCTCAGAATCCCTTCCTTTTGAAAACCAATTTTAGTTAGTAATTTATTTGAGGCTTCATTTTCTATAAAGACAACAGCCCCTATACGAGTCAGTCCCATGTGCTCAAAGCCATAAGTTACAATTTCGGTAACCGCTTCTAACGTATATCCTTTTCTCCAATAATCAGGATGAATTTCATAACCGATTTCTGCTCGTTTATATATAGGCGACCAAGCGTTAAAGCCAATTGTTCCGATTATATCATTCGTTCCTTTTCTTTCAATTCCCCATCTTATTCCTCTTTTTTCAGCAAAGTTCTTTGAAAATAATTTTACTAGATTTTCTGCTTGCTGTATTTCTAGGAATGGCTCTTGTCCATAATAGCGAGTGACTTCTTCATTAGAAAAACACTTAAAAATGCTCTCTGCATCATCCTGTGTAAGCTCTCTTAAAATAAGTCTTTCTGTCTCTAAATTAGGAAACATTCAATTCTCCCCCTTTACTATCTATTTCTCTATATTTCCATTAAAACCCTTTAAAAAATAAAAAAAGAGCACATCCAATAGAATGATGCCCTCATAGGTTTTATCCAAAAATTTGCGCAGCTATGGCGAATAACGTATTATTTCTTGCTGGCATTTTTTCAGCATGAAGAATCATAACTGGAGGTGTATTTGCCTTTTTAAAGCCACTTTGCTCTAAAAGTTTAGTGAATTCAGCATGTCCAGATGGTACATCCATTCTTAATTTTCCATGATGGTCTTTCGCTAAAGCATCTAAAATATAGGTAGCCGTTTTTGAATCTGGCGCCACAATAGGACCTAAAATTAGATTGATTGGCCCCGCAATAGACATGCCAAAGCCTATAATATTTGCCTGATGGTCTTTCACAACGATACAACGCTGTGATTGTTGAATTCTGTTCTTTAGGAAATTACTTCTTTGATCTCCAAAGGCTGCTGCATCCAAGCTGACAATATCGGCAAAGTCCTGCTCACGAAAATCATCTATTGCCCACTCATTTGAAGCTAAGCTATGTGTCCCGCTATAATGGTCTGCAAGATATTTATGAACACAATCAACCGTAGTAAAGCCCATTTTCTTATATAAGGGCTCACCGTCTTTGGTCGCAACGAGCATAATTGCTGTATGTTCTGAAACACTGTCGATACATTTTTGAGTAGCTAATTTACCTAGACCGAGTCCTCTATAATTCTCATGAACTATGACCATGCCAATTGAAGCTAAATTTCTTTCATATGTAGTAATGGCCGCACTTGATACAATTTTTCCCCCAGCATTTTTGTGACCAAATATTTTACCTGACAACATAACCGTTGTTATTTCGAATTCATCGTAATCCCACCCGACAGAGTCAGAAAGGGCTATTAATCCTGGAATATCATTTGCATCAAATAACACTAACTGGAATGGATTATGTGTATTCAACTCATTTATTCCTCCTCAAAAGAACATTTGTTTCCATTTTATATATATAGATTATTCTATTCAAGTGGAATTTCCAGAAAATTTTTACTTAACACCAAAACGTGAGATTGATTTCCGTTCTGGCTGACCGCTTTCCTTAGGTGTCAAATGAGCCCAAGGTAGTCGCCCAGCCTCCAATCCAAATAATCATTAGCGCTTCCTTTTTACTGAAAATAGTAATTGACGGCCTCGTCCGCAGAATTTAACACGATATTATTTTTGGTTTTATAAATAAACTTTGGTGAAGTACAGGCTTTTTCGAGACTTTTTGCTTGCTTCAACGTATCGGTCATTTGCTCGATCATATCAGAATAGCCATCAAGATTATTAGATATTTTCGGCAGCATTGAATCCGAAATGTCGAGCTTAATGGAAACTTGATCCTCCACGTAATTATTTAAATTAATGAAAAAACATTCTTCTAGATTTTTCGAAGACTTATCAACATTAATAACAGCTTCATTATAATTGGCAATTAGTCCCGTAGATGTTACAGTTATTGTAAAGCCTTGTTCTGTTAATTTTTTATTTATGCTATCAAGAAATGTATTGACTTCAGCATCTAATTTTGGCGTTACATTATTTTGTATTAATGTATCGCAATTTTGATAAATAGTATCAATTTCAGCCTGCTTTTCAACGAGTAATTTAAAATTTGACATAGAGTACACACTAAATCTCCCCTTTTCTATAAGTTTGACATTCGGGCGTTTTTTTAGTCATCTTTAAGCCATATATTTTCATTACACAATCTAATTTAGGAGAGATATACATGCATATTAGGAATTCCATTAAAGCTGTAATAGTAGAAGAAAATAAAATTTTACTGACAAAAAATAAAGATACTGAAGGCTACTTTTATCTTTTTCCTGGAGGTGGTCAGGAGCATGGAGAAACTTTTCACACTGCTTTAAAAAGAGAATGTATCGAAGAGATTGGTTGCTCGGTTGAAATCGGAGATCTACTGTTCATTCGGGAATATATTGGGAAAAATCATGAGCATGCAGCTTTCGATTTTGATGCTCATCAAGCGGAATTTTATTTTGTTTGTCAGTTATCACAGGGAAAAGACACGAACTTTCAGCCAACAAATCCTGATAGTCATCAAATAGGACTAGAATGGGTAACGATTGAGGATTTATCTAATTATCGACTTTACCCAAAGGAATTAAAAAAGTATCTCCAGCAGTATGATAGCGGTCAAGCAACGCCCATCTATTTAGGAGATATAAATTAATAAAACAGAAGGCTGTCATAACGAAAGAATGTGACAGCCCTTTAACCTTAAACTAAATGTTTTACCATTGTGAAATAGCTACTTCCTGGAGGATAGTCTTTTATTTCTCCTACAACATGGTAGCCCCTCGCTTCATAAAACGTGCGTGCTTGAAATTCATATGTAGTTAACAGTGCCTTTGTAGCTCCCATTTGCTTAGCTGTTTCTTCAGCTTTCGCTAGTAGCTGTCCACCAATTCCTTTTCCACGGTATTCTTTACAAAACCAAAACTTGTTGATTTCCACCCATCCCCAATAAACCTCAGCAGTGATACCACCAATCCATTGATGTTGGTGATCTGTGACGATTAAGTTTAAAGGACGTACAGAACCTTTTTGTCTACTTTCTTTATGATACGGTGAATGTTCGTCATTGTACTCTTTTAACTTTGTATTTAAAAACGTAGTAAAGTCATCGTGATTTTCTAATAAAACCTCAATTTGATAATCCATATGAATCCCCTTTCGATACAGATTTTTACGCTTTATAACGCGCCATTAGCTTTTCCTGATGAGCTGTGAAAATTTCATATCTTTCACCCATTTTTGAAATTCATTTAATTCCATTTCATCTTCCTCCATTTCTTTCCTTTTAAAATTAAATTATACTATATAAGAAAAGAATCAGTTATGGAGGAAAGATGATGAATAGTATTGCAGTGTTTTGCGGATCGAGCATCGGTGCTTCTGAGGCATATAAAGAAGGGGCTATTCTTCTAGGAAAAGAATTAGCTAAACGTAATATTACCTTAATTTATGGTGGAGCTAGTGTAGGTGTGATGGGTACAGTTGCAGACACGGTTCTTCGTGAAGGTGGTAAAGTGATTGGCGTGATCCCTACTTTGCTAGAGGAACGAGAAATTTCACATAAACATTTAACAGAGCTAATTGTTGTCAATTCAATGCATGAACGCAAAAGCAAAATGATGGAACTAGCTGATGGCTTTATCGCTTTACCGGGTGGACCTGGTACGTTAGAAGAATTTTTCGAAGTATTCACATGGAATCAAATTGGCCTTCTGCAAAAGCCATGCGGTATTTTAAATATTAATCATTATTACGATTTACTCATTGGGTTATTTGATCATATGCAAAACGAACAATTTTTACAAGCCCAATATCGAAACGCATTGCTTGTCGATGAAGACGTTGTAGCGCTTTTGGACAAATGTGCAGCATATGTTCCTCCTGCAGTTAAAACATATCAAACTAGTAAATGATTAGATTGATAAAAGTGGCTTGAAATTATAAGATATTGTATTGGTTTTAATAAAAATTCTTTACTATCTTACATACTCAAAAAACAGCTGAAATATGTTCATCAGCTGTTTTTCATATTGAATTGAGGTGTCATATTAAATTAAGTATGACTCTATGGCAAAACGCGGGGGTTGATTTCCGTTCCGACCGAGTGCTGTCGGTTCGCTTTCGCACAGAGCAAAGCTTCCTGGGGTCGCCCGATGAGCCGCTTGGGGCAACAGATGTTTTTTTGGTGTATTCTTGGACTATTTATTCTGCATTTTATACATTGATGATTTAACAAAAACTTCAAATAGCAAAATAACATAATTTAATTCCGTTTTTCTGTCGTTCCAAAGACTTCATCTACCTCTTTAGCGATGACTTGGAATATATAGTCTTTCTCTTGTTCTTCTGAAGCAATACCTATCGCTGAACCTTCAGGCCGTTCCCCCCCTTGCATACGCATCAAAACATTATGATCATCGTCAACTATTGAAAAATCGACCTTTTTCCAACGCTTTAATATATCTAGATACGTTTCATGACGTTCATATTTATCTTTGTTTTCTTCTACCATCTGTAATAAAATGTCGATTCTTTCTGGCGTATTCATAATAGAACCTTCTTTCATTTCAGCGATAATCTTTTGGTGCGCCATCTGTTGAATCACTTCTTCTACTAGATTGCCAACGAAGGGTTCATCTCCACTTTTCCATTCATCAATCCTCTTGGAAAAAGTAGGAGTTTCCCACCCCATGCCGCTCGTTTCCACCGTCGATACAAATTTTTCTTTTTCATCTTCTTTTGAACCATTTTCTAATTCGTTCTCAGCATGTTCGGACTCTCCTTTTTCAAATGGGTCGCGCGGCAGCTATGGTATTCTGAGCGAACATGATAAGCATCTATTGCAGATGCAAGGGAAGCGATGGATCAAATCCATGCTGGTAACTTGTTTTGTACTTTGATTAATATAATGAATTGCATTTGTTTTAAGGTGGTGAATTAAGTAAAATTAATAGTGGCTATAAAATATTATAAACGGTGGGAGGGGTTAAATGTGGATTCAACATATATTCTTTACAATATTGTTCCCGTAGCATTTTTTATTTTGCTGGTATATATTTTTATTGATATATTTCTTGATTATTTTAGAAAAGCAGAAAAAAGCAATAAGAAACGAGTTATTCTGTATAGCTTTATTTTTTACTTAATCAGCCTTATTCAAATTAAATTTGGTGGATTTACACTTCATCAAAATTCATCAGATAATAGTAGAACTTTTATTTCAACGAATGATTGGTTTGGAATATTCGATACAATGAACTTTAAGATTTCTATGTGGAGCTACTCAGCTATGGTTTATAACGTCATTTTATTTGTACCATTAGGCATTTATTTATTCCTTTTATTCAATTTAAAAAGTAATAAGAAAGCCATTTCAATGGTCATTTTAAGCTGTTTAGTGTTGGATTTAGCTCGTCTTTTACTTGGGTGGACTGGTTTTACTATAAGTAGCTTTACTTATACAGATATTCTCTATTTGTTATTTAATATTTCAGGCGGAGTATTAAGCATATTTTTAGTAAAGTACACAGTAAATTTTATTCGCTCTTATAAATTAAATAGCCAAGCAAAAATTGTCGAATAAAATATACACATATATACTTAAAAACATTCCTAAATAAGACTTAGGGAACCAACACCCTTATTCAATTGAATAGGCGTTGTTTTAGTTGCTTGGAATAATTCTTGACTTAATATGTAAATTCAATATCATTGGACTAAAAAGAAGGTGTTTATTATGAACTGTATTTTTTGTAATGCAATAACAGACGAACAAATACTAGTTGAATCTAAAAACTATAAAGTTGTTTTTGATATTGACCCAATTCAATTTGGACATTTACTCATCATCTCTAAAAATCACATTATGGATATCAGAGAAATAACTACTGCCAAACTTATTGAATTAATAGAATTAGAAAAATCCATAATTAATATCTTTGAAAAACATTTTTCAATAACAAGTGTAAGTGTAATTCGAAATAATGGTCCAATTATGGATGAGGGGACACATTTTCATGTTCATTTAATCCCTAGGTATGTTAATGATAACTTTTGGGATAATCAAATCGTAAAAGAACAAAAAATTTCACTTCAAGACCTTCAATCACATTTAAAATTGTTATCAATTTAAAATAGTATATATACATTTCATTTAAAAATAACGTTCCCAAATCGAAGTTTGGACATACACCAAAAATCCACAAATGTTGTTAAATCAACGTTTCGTGGATTTTCTTTTGAACATTGTTTATACGTCTTTTTATACAGGTGACGTAAACGGTTGATGTAGCAGTATTTTTACTTGTTTGGTTTGTTCTTCACTTTGCATAAAATCGTGTATATTTCTGTAACGTTATCCGCATTAATCTGACGGGACCCCATGATCGGGAATGGTATGAAAATGACGAAGATTATACTTTTTAATGTTTCTAAAATTCATCTATAATAGTTGGATTCTTTTTTTGTGTGAGTCAAAACTGACAAATTAAAGTTAAGACGCCTTTTTGAGGAGTGAAAGCATTTAATCATTGGAGATTGGCAATAGTTTATTTGAGAGAATAAAAGGAGTGCTGCGGTTGAACCGTACGTATTTTTTGCATGGATCTACTGCAACACGGATTTGTTGCTTTAAAAGTTATTAGCAGGGTGGCAATCCTGATCTCTGGTAACTACCTTATAGGTAGCGCGCCAGGGGTCTGGGGGAACACTAAAGAACACTCAAATCGGAAGTGCTTTTTGTACTTGACGACCTCCAGAAAGTAAAGTAAGCTTTACGTAAAGTTAAGTTTACTTTTTTTGGGAGGGCAAAGTTTGAAGAATAATATAAAGAATTTACGCGCTAAGCATGATTTAACTCAAGATAAATTGGCTGAATTACTTAATGTATCAAGACAAACAATTATTTCACTCGAAAAAGAACGCTACAACCCATCTATCATATTAGCATTTGAACTAGCTCGTATATTTAATTGTAGAATTGAAGAGATATTTATTTATCAGGAGGAATGAACTTTATGTCTGATGCAAAGAAAAATCAAATATCATTTTTAACTTCTGGACTTTTTGCAACTGGAATGGGGATTTTTTTAAATTATGAGGCTATATTCAAGGGAGAATTTCCTAATTATATTATACTCCTAGCTTTGGGGTTAAATCAGCTAATGCTAGCATACCTTTCACCACATATTTTCCCTAAGGATGAACGTGCAAAAGAAATTATTGGAAAAGCAATGACAGTTAATTATTTCGTTTTATTCGGTACGATCAGCGTTCTTTTTTTACTAACAAGTTCCTTAGGACCTTTAACGCTTAGCTCGACACAAGCACTTAGTGTTCTATTTTGTATCATGGCCCTGACTATTCCAGGAACAATGATTCTTTATTCTAAAAGAGTTTAGTAATTAACAATCTAGTACTAATAAATTGTTAATTACGAAGTTTATCCTATGATGTAAAGATCAATCAGAAAACTTAATTCCATAAAGAGGTGATTTAGTATTAAAACAAAAATAATTATCCCTAGTGAGATTACATATTACTCCAGTACTATATGAATTGTTTGCATAAACACGTGTTGAAAATAGACCAGCATATCCTGCTGCAATTATACTTGCCCATCCCATTCCTGGAATCCAAACTGCTAAAAGAGCAGCACTACCACCACCTACTGCTACACTAGCTAAATCAGCTGCAAATTTATTAGCATCACATGAATTAAGTTTCCTACTTTTCCCCCACCAATGTGTTGTCGGGCTTGTTGTTACTCCATTACAATTGTTTTTCGGCTAGATCATCAGATGCAGCATGTATAATACTGCATACTGATTCTTGTTTCTTTTTTAATTTCTAACTAAAGTCTATGTACATATAACAAATCGTTTTTCACATTCCAAAGTAATCTTTAAGAAGAAAAAAGACAATGATACATATTATTAACATAAGCATACAACCAGGTGACCCAAAAAACGTTAAAAGGTGAATTAATGGATTTCTGAAAACAAACCTCTGTTAAATAAAGAGTGGGCGCTTCCGATGGGTAACCCTTTTGCGTATAGTCATAATTTCCTTTTCAAGAATAACTGGATAAACTCAATATCCTCTTTTGTTATGTCTTCAATCTCATCAATCGACTGAATGACTTTCATAACTTGCTTATCTCGAGAATCTTTAGGTTTATTACTAAAATAATTAGTCACTGCAGATGTGAATATAGCGATAATCCCAAGCCCTACCATTAATAATACAGCAGCCATTAATCGACCTACTACGGTAACAGGCGCAATATCTCCATATCCAACTGTAGTAATTGTAATCAAACCCCACCACAACGCTTCAGCGTAAGTTTCAATCGCCGGTTCAACTATAGCAATCGGTATTGGTATGAGAAATAACATTGCGACACCAAACTTGAAAGCTGTGTCTAATCCATTCGTTTTTAACACCTCATAAAAAGGTTTTAAATAACGAGAACTAATGCCAAGCAATTGAAGAACTTTAAATATACGGACGAGTCTAGCTGCTCTTAAAAGGGAATCGAAAGGGATTATAGCTACTAACTCTAAGGGATGTTTCTTTACATAGTGCCACTTGTTTTCTGCTCGAGCAAAACGAACAATGTAATCCACTACGAAGATGAGCCAAATAGTTTGTTGAAAAATCACAAATCGTTTATCAACCATGAGAGCAAGGACTACTGAGATAAGGATTAAAACAATCATAAAAATTTCATATGTAATTACAAACTTTTTCACTAAATCTACCGCCTATATCAAATAGTTTATTAGTCATCTATTTCATATCAAGTGTGTTGAACTATTTTTATCCATCCTCTCTATATACTTTACCACCAGGATAAACTCCTTAGGTTGCCTACAAAACTTTTAAAATGTCTTGAATTTCAATTAAATGATCAATGATGTAATCCGCTTCAACACTTTGCCATCCATCATTTCTTTTCCAAGTAGCCACCATTCCTACTTTTTTAGCAGCTTCCACATCATTGAAAGGATGATCCCCTATGTACATACTTTCGTTTGCTGACACCCCTAGTTTGGATAGTACTCGATGAAATATTTCAGCATTCGGCTTTTTGATGCCTTCCCATTCAGAAATAAGAATCACGTCAAAATGATCTTCAATCCCTAATGCCCGTATATTGTCTAATTGAAATTGCCCATAACCATTTGTAATGATGCCAAGTTTGAAGCCTTGCTTTTTCAAATTGTGTAACATACTATGCAAGTTTTCAAATGGAACACTGTGATGTTTAAATTGTTGTAAATAATCCTCTAACAATGCTTCTGGAGAAAGCTCAATAGAAAATTCTTCAACCATTTGCTTATAAACTGTGTCTTTCCAAACGTAGCCTCCGTTGTCTAACTCAATAAAGCGATGAACATAGGTCTCCTTTAAAATATGTGACAGATGTGGCTTTAATCGCTCGTACTGTTGGTCAATGAATAAACGTACAGAACGATCACGATCTAACAATGTTCCATCTAAATCAAATATTACCGCTTTAATCAATGTCCTTTATCCCCTTTCACTACACCTCTTTACGTTTTTTCACGGCTACCGCAGCAATTATGACCGTTATTAACTTTATCACGAAAATTAATAGGTAAATACTGAAGGAAATGATTGCTGGTAATAGCACTAACCACCAAGACCATGCAATAACACCTGTAAGCTTTAACACTACCAAGACAATTGTTAATACTTCAGCGACTCCCATGTTCACACCACCTGTCAAATATAAAGTCTCTCCAATGAATGCCTGAATTTCGTCATGCCTCAGACTTTATGATGAAGTCTGTACTTAAATTAGAATGCTAAAGCTTTTTGTTCTACAACTATTAAAGCACCAATCATGAAATATGTCTTTTCATCCACTCACCTTTTTTACTTTTTAACTTTTTTTCTAAAACAATGAACTTTTTCAAATGGTAAATCGTCTAATTATTGGTAACAACCAATTTTAAAAATAAAAGGAGAAATAAATATGAACAAACCGATTAAAAAAACTTGGATGCTTGCATCTGCACTAACAATAGGAATGGCTGTTCTGACACCACTTTCAGCAGGAGCTGAAGAAATAAAAACAACAGATAGTAGTAGTAGTATTACTGTTCAACTTGAACACAAAATTACAGGAACAATTAAAGACATCTACGGCGATGGAATGAACCTTAAAGGAAATGATGGTAAAAATTACTTTATCAGTTTCTATAAATTTCCTGCCGAACAGCTAGAAAAAATGAACTTAGTAGAAGGACAGGAAATTTCTGTAGAAGGTAGTGTTGTAGAGAGTTATTCAGACTTTTATACGTTTGAAGTTTTTAAAAAAGAATTGCCTAAAGAAGTAACTAAAGAAGATTTAACAAAATTAGAAAAAATGTTTAATGATATCAAGAAGTTAGAAAAAGAAGTGTCTGCTGAAATAGAAAAAGAAGCGACTGAAGAAGAGATCGAAAAGAAATATGAAGAAATAGAAAAGATTCACGAAGAAATGTATAAAATTGCAAAACCTTATATTTTGGCTAATTGGCAGCCACAAACTTTTGAAGAGTATATAGAAGATTTCGGGTTTAAAGAGAAAAATATCGTTATTAAAGAAAACGATATTACACAGCTTAAACCTATTTATGCAGAATGGGTAAAGCTCCAAAAAAACGGTGATGATGAAAAAGCTACTGAAAAAATGGATGAATTTTATAAAATCCTCCAACCATATTTAGATGAACTATATCCACCACAAACTTTTGAAGAGTACATGGAAGGCTGGGAATTAGATATCCCTACTGAAACTTTAGCCAAACTAAAAACGATCTATGAAAATGCTCAAAAAGCAGAGAAAGAGGAAGATGTGGAGTTGTCTGAAAAGCTATGGGAAGAATTCCATCAATTGATTATTCCGTTCATCAAACCAGTAACATTTGAAGAATACATGTCTGACTTCGAATTTGAAATCAGTGAAGCCGATCAAAAGCAATTAAAATCACTTTATGAAGAAGCTTTAGCCCTTGATAAAAAAGAGGATGTTGAAAAAGCTCAGGAAAAATGGGAAGCATTTTACAAAATTTTAGACCCATATTTTGAAGCAAATAAAGACACTCTAATCTCCGCTTCTAAAGTAACAATTAACGGCCAAGAATATCTTGCTCAATAAGTAATGGAATTTGGGGTATTTCAGAAGTCATTGTAAAATGGCTTTTGAAATACCCCCTTTCTTTTGGTTACTCGACTAAAGCATCTTAGCGGAATAATAAAAAATACGCTTAAAAAATTTCGATTCTACTATCATTGGATTAATACACTTTATTTCTTCAATAAACATTTGAGTCTTTTCCTTCACTTCATTCTCAAACTGTTCTTTTAAAATCGTGATATCATGAAAGGATCCAAATTTAGCATCTGTAAAGTATTTTTCCTCTGTGCAAATAAGGCTATTCCATGAAGGTCCTATTTCGCATTCCAATTCACTTACTTTGATGCAATCTTTTTCAACCCGTAATTCTAACCAAGTAGAGTTATTTTCTATATATTTTATAGCGATATAATGGTGATAATCTAATAATGTAACAGCCTCATTTAATAATTCAAAGTAAGTAAGAATCAGTTCAGAATACAGTCTTTTAGCTGACATAGGGATATGATCAGGCGGGTACGGAATAAAATCGTGTCCTCCGAATGTTACGGTAAAAGAACCATAAATTTGGTTGTATTCTTTATCAAATGTCAACATATCCATAACTCTTAATTCTTCTACATCATCCTCAAAGATTTCATATTTAATTTTAAACAATTCATTTCACCTCTCTGTACTTAAGCATCATACTATCAATAACAAATTACCTAGATATGGAAAAAAACAAATTCGAAAATGATATTATTACTCCCCTTATCCATTAGATTATATATTTTTCAATGAAGCAATAACTGAACGCTTCAGATGACATCCCATCAGTAAAGAAGATTGACTTTGGATAGGCTACTATTCCGTTTTTAGAAAAAAATTATAATGGAGTACGGCAACATGGATTCGTTTTGGTTCATCACCAAAACGTGTGGTTGATTTCCGTTCCGACTGGGCGCTTTGCCGCTGACGCTTCGCTTTCGCGCAGAGCAGAGCTTCCTGGGGGCGTCCGATGAGCCGCTTGGGGCAACAGATGTTTTTTGCGCGAAAGCGTAGTGCTAACGTAGCGGCAGCAGCAGGATGTTGGTCACGAAGGCGTTATCACAGGACGTGATGGTTTTAGCCTTCGTTCCTCTGCCTGCTTGCTCCAGGGTCTCGGGCCAACAAATGTTTTCTGTGCGAAAGCGTAGTGCAAACGCAGCGTCAGCGTCACGATGTTGGTCACGAAGGCGTTATCACAGGACGTGATGCTCTTAGCCTTCGTTCCCCTATCGCTGATCCCCAAGGAGTCACCCAGCCTCCACTCCAATCAACTTATTTACATAGTATATGTTTTAACAAATGTCATCCACAACTTTTGGTGATGAGCCTTCATTTTCAATAAATGACAGAATATGTAATGTTACTATTATTCCTTTTGGAGACAAATGTGGACTAAGAGATTTGATTTTGATTTAAGCGATTGATCTTACCCGTCATAACTGTGGTTCACTTTTAGTTATTGTTAATAATCCATTGATGTTTAACAAAATGCGAATTAAGTGAATAAATAGCAATCCTATATGACACATTACATATAGGAGGTGGAAGAATAATGTCTAGAATAATTGGTGTGGAACAATCGTTAACAAACGTTGAAGACGCTTTAAAGTCAAAAGGTTATGAAGTTATTCAACTTCGTACTGAAGAAGATGCAAAAAAATGTGATGCCTGTGTAATCACTGGGCAAGACAGAGATATTATGGGCATTAGTGATCCTGTTTTGGCAGGACCTGTTATTGATGCTAATGGACTTTCTGCTGATGAAGTCCTTCAGCGTGTCGACAAATATTTCCACTAAATATGAACTAGGTGCTGTCACTATTGTCTTTGTGACGATAGAGCAGCACCTTATAATTTTTATGTATAAAATGGAAATCTACATTCATCAATTCAGACCTTGTATATATCTTCTTTGCTTGGCTTTCTGACGAAATTTACGTAATCTTTTTAAGCACAAACTATACTTTATTTACCGCTCCTCTAATCAGGTTAATTAGATTACATAGTTCTTTATTATTCCATCCTTTTAACATTAATAAGAGACCATCCTTTTACGGAATGGTCTTTTAATGAAATATAAAACTGGAGCACTCGCTAAAAATGCAAAATCTTAATTAATGGTTATCGTCTTTATGATCCTTTTCGTTATCGTTTAGATTTTGATCTTCTCGTTGTTCAGAAGGTTCTTCAGTTGGATCTGGCTCCTGTTCATCATTCGCTGTTCCACAACCGAACAATAATCCTGCAGAAAGCATTGTTGTACACGTACCTTTTATTATTTTTTTCATGTATTCACCTCATTTAAGGAAATTTTATTCCCCCTTATTATTGGCTCAAGTATTATTCCGTATACGTAATTTCCATTTACTGTAGAATTAAATAAAAGTAAGTAAAGGGGACAAAATTGCCTATCAATGATGCCTCTGCATAATTGCGTCAGGAGGCTTTCACTTCTATCAAAATCCCGCCGCAACCATGGGATATTTTTCAAGACACAATAAAAATTACAATGCAAATACTTAATTATGTATTGCCAACCGCTATGAAGTTCACTGTTGAGCTTTCACAACTTTGGCTGATTCTCCTATTTAGCAGGCGTATAAATTCTTCTTGGAATTCTAAACCCTAAAGCTATAGCAGCACCTATACAACTAGATAGACATCCGATTACCAAATACATTGAAAGAGGTGATTCACCAATTAGAACAGAAGCAATACCTCCAATTACCGGAAATAACGCTACCATGTAGCCACTTTTTGCACCGCCTATTCTTTCAACAAGCTTTAAATAAAATAGCCATGCTAGGAAAGATGCGATTAATGTTAAGTATAATAAAGCTGAAATATATGTGATTGATATAGGAATCATAATTTTTTGCCCTTGCAGCAATACAATGATTGACATTAATATACTTCCTACAGCAAATCCAATAGCATTTGCATAGATTGGATCAATCTTTACTTTGGCATTCCTTGCAGAACTGGCATCACCAATTGCTGTAAGTACTGTACCTAAAAGAGCAATCATTATGCCTTTTAAATCATCTAAGCCAGAAAAATTACTTAAAGTAGGATAAATTAAAACGCATACACCAAATACCCCTAGTACTCCCCCAAATAAAACGCGTGGATGTAGTTCCTCTTTTAAAAAAATCCGAAGAGCTAGTGGCGTCAAAATCACTTTCAATGAAAAGATTAATGTTACAATGGCAGCTGAGCTTAATATGGTTGCGTAATATAGGCATAAATAGCTTAAAGCAAAGTTACACACACCAAAGACAACGATAAATGGTATATCTTTACTTTTCGGTTTCCCTTTTGGTTTGAGAAACAAAACTAGAACAGTAAATAAAATTGCAGTCATAACTAGCCTATAGGTCAATGATAATTCTAAACTTACTGGTGTCCCTTGAATTTTCACGGCAATAAAATTAAGACCCCATACGATTAAACAAAATGCATACATTAGATTTGTCATTAAATATTATCTTCCTTCTGTTAATCTTTATTCAGTAGCTCTTGTAAGGCGTACTCCCTCCTAATGTAGGGCTAAGAAAATTAGCTTTCATGCACTTCATCATTCTTATGGAATATTAAAATAATTCAAGTGCAATTAGGTCACAGAAAATTATTAAATAGTCTCTTTTTGGTCTCCTTCTCCATTTTCCAACTCATTTCTGAGCACATAATTCTTTAAAATTACACCCTTTGCAGTGCCATTTATCAAGGGTTTGTTCAAAATCCTCAACGTCCACTGGTTCATTGGAAAAAATATCGGCTTGATATTTTTTCATTTCCAGCACACTCCGCTGAAACGTATGTAAAATATTGTCCATATCAAATGCAGTAAATGAATATTTTTTTCGTTTACCAGTCAGTAAATATTCATTATAGACATCAATCTGCTCAAGAGCTACACGGTATTTCTGCTGAACATAGTAAGCATAGAGTGCTAATTGCTGGCGATCATCATCAGACTCCCCGCCTGTCTTCCAGTCGATAATAATCCACTTGTCAGCTATTTCATCATAATAATGAAAATCCATTACGACGAAAACCTGAATACCTTCAATTTTCATGGAGCGAAATTGTTCAGGCTCACCGATTCGTAGGGAGCCTTTTTGTGCAGTAATTTGCTGAAACGTCTCACTGTTTAGAAAGTTTTCAAATACAGCCGCCAGTCGCTCCTTATAATCTTGTATAAGTTCAGGATTTAGCTTCCCTACATAATAAATTTCCTGCATCATATAAAATTTATTAGGCTTATGTCTCCATAAATCTACATGGCGTGTAGAATCAATAAAAGCCGCATTAAGTTGTCCACGCGCACGATTTACTAACTCAGCCAAAGTCGGCACCTTGCCTGTTTGTAAATAATCATTGATCGATTGCTCTATTAAATGATGGACAATTTGCCCAAATAAAATCGGCATGGATTGTAGCTTCTTTAAGCGATAGACATGTTGATGATAGGGCTCCACATTGTAACTAAGCCAGCCGTTATGAGAAAAATAGTATTCATAGCCATATTTTCGCGCACAGCTTGTTAACGTTTTATGACGTGACAATGACCACGAAAAAGATGGATAAGGTGTGATTTCAAACATGAATATCGCCTCCTTATAACTGTTTGATAAAATCATAGACAAGCTGCAGTATCAGTACAATTGTCACAATACGAAGTAATAGCTTTACTTGATTTGCCTTGACCTTCCTTGCAAGGATAATGCCTATTTGCGCACCAATGACAGAACCGATCATTAATACTAATGTCAGCGGCCATTCTATCTTACCTGTAGCAATATACGTAATAGCTGCTCCTGAGCACATCGCAAAAACACCTACACGCGACAAACCTACAGCTTTCAAATAGGAGATTTTCTCATGAGCATATGTATAAAGTGCCAACGTACTGCTACCAGGACCGAACAACCCATCATAAAAACCTACAGCAAGAAGGATCGGGCCGTTTTTGCGATTCATTGTAAAACTGTCCTTTTCTCCAAATTCAGCCCCACCTATAAAGGACATAATAAGTGCAAAACCTAATAAAATAATGGCAATAAGTGTGAGTGTTTGACTGCTGATGAACGATGCAAATAGTCCGCCAAGTGTACCGCCAACTAGAGAAACGAGTAATAGGGAACGCATTTCTGACCATAATAATTCTTTTCTCCTAAAAATCGTGTAGAAGCTTGAAAAGGCACTGACCATATTCGAAACCTTATTTGCCCCTATCGCTGAATGAACGGGTACACCCATTAACATCATCGTCGGTAAGGTAATTAATCCCCCGCCACCAACTAACGTTCCAATGACGTTTCCAGCGATTCCAATGACTAAAAACAACAAGTATTCCATGTAATCCTTCTTTCTATGACACACATGATGTTATTCTATGATACAGTATAACAGAATGCTTTTTTTTAAGAAGAAAAATGAGGTGAATCGATGCCTGAACAACAAAAAACACCTACACCGCGTTTCTGTAAGCAGCTTACACTAATAGTCGCAACCATTTTTATTGCTGGCATGACAGCAACGCTTATCCAATATAATAAGCTCCCTGCATCTATACCAATTTTACAAAGCTTTAAGAGTGAACATGCACAATTTGGCCCGAAAATCGCTATTTTTTATTTACCCTTTATCGGCTTCATGCTATTTTTACTTTTACATTACTTAGAGATGAAAGCAGCTTATCCTATACTACGAAAAAATAAGCCTACTCTATCTCATACCCAACGACAAAACGGAATTATTACCTTTTGTCTTATCAAAAATAGTATTCTATTATACTTTACATATTCACTTTTCAATGACTTAACAGTTGCTTTAGGCCATAACCGTATTTTACAGCAATGGCATGCTTATTTATTTCTATTTGTAGTAAGTACTATATTTATCATAGGCATCGTACGAGGTATTACGTTGGGCAAGAAAGATAAATAAGGTCAAATAGTTACAGCTGTACAGAACGCGTAGGCGAGAAATCAATTATGCCTGGGATAATTGCGTCCGGAATCGGCTTTGTGCTTAGGCCTGCAGATGTTTTTAGACTGAGTTCCTCTATTTCAGCGGGTGTCTTTTGTACCAAAAGCGTAGCGACAGGTACGGGTGTTTGGATACTCGCTGAAAGAAGTTAAAAAGACATATTAAAGATCCGATAATCTTTAATATGTCTTTACATTGCATGAAACGATTATTTTGTTTGCATTTGCATAAATTGAACAAGCTGATCTTCTTGCTTGCAATTAGTTGCAACTTTATTTCGAACCGTATACCTACATTTAATACATTGATGAATTAATTGATAACCTTTTTTAGATGAATAATCTACATCAATAGGTTTCATTAATCCTTTACAATGACTAGCTCTATCTCCGGGTAAAATATCCAAGTGTTTAGAATATAAACAATTTGGACAATGATTTCGGAAGCTACCATTATTTAATGGTAAAACAGTAAATCCGCAATGTTCACATTGAAAAGCTGTATTTTCAGTTTTTCTACTCAATTGTTCTTCCTCCAAGATGATATTTTTCATCATTGGAGAAAGGGTTCCGTTTAGTTTTTCTACGTAAGTAGCATTAGGCTTTTATCAAGATTGACCCATTCACCGTTCTGCTCTACAAAACGATTACTTCTAGTTCCGACTTCAAAAGAGCCTTTTTCATCTCTTTATCCGAACCACGATTGACTTTGACACCCGCTGAAAGAAGTTAAATTGTATCAACCACTGTAAGACGGACATCTCCACCTTCCACTAGTCGGTGCTCTTTGATAATCACTAACTTAGGCATTCGTCCCCTTATGAACAATTGTAAGGAATAAATTCGATTTCACTACATTCACTCCTATATTTGTTTCATGCTTACTGTTATTATATCACATCACATGGTATAAATATCCAAATAAACAACTTCTTTCAATCCCTAATATTACATGTCCCTCAACAACTAACCATATATGAAAAGAAAAACTACCTGACACAAATAGTATCAAGTAGCCAAAATTTTTACATATCCTTTTTCATCTCTTCAAACGTATGTATTAACGCATATTTTTGTACACCTCGAGCCACTTCCATACTTTCTTGGGCAAATTGCTGAAAGGCTGTTTCATTTTTCATTTTATGCGCATAAACCGCTTCAACGGCAGGCTGCATCCAAGGCTGAGTAAGCTGTTCACTTCGCATATCTGTTGTTCGCCCCTCAAGTGCAGCGATATAACATTTTGCATAGCTTGTTAATGGCTCTTTATTTATTTTATCAGCCGCATCCTTAGCTTCCTCTAAATTATTTTCCATAATTGCCTTCAAAAATTGATAATTATACTTCATGGCTGGCTGCTTATACTTTGCAATGACTACATCTAGTGAACGTAACTGGTCTTCTCTTGTACCGTAAGCAACTGCAAAAAGGTAGGCAAAAAAGGGCTCTTTTTTGCGATCTTTTACTAGTACATCAACTAACTTCATATTATTTGTGCGGTATAAAATATGTATATATCTGTAAACCATGGCGATAGCAACTAGCGCAAAAATACCAAGTGACAAGGATAAACGAACTCCTGCTAGTGATAGCCCTATTGCTAGCATGATAATGATCAAATAAAATATACTAAGTTTTACGATTTTCATAACTCCTCCTATTGTAATCTCTTTCGGATCTTTCGAGAAAAAATAAAGCCTGCTCCCAGGAAGAATACAAGTGCCATAAACTTCATGATAGGGATAATAAATAGCTTGCTAATAACGAAAACAACGAAAATATAATAGACGACCATTGTCAACAAAAATAATGTCAGCTTATTCACTGTGCTTCCTACTTTCATTCAGTGCTGTTTCAATGGCCGCTAGCGCTTTTGGTCCCATCCCATGTAAATTTTTCAATGTTGAAAGATCAATTTTTTCCAATTGCTCTAATTGAGTATATCCCGCCGCATTTAATGCACGTATAGCAGGCTTCGCTACTCCCTTTGGCCACTCCGTCATGTATGCTCGTCCTTTCCTTTTGCGTCTATTGCGTATCTCAACTCCTAAAATACCTATTAATAGTATAGCTAGTGAAACGACATGATAATCAACAAAAAAAGTCGTAAATGCTATATTATAATAATGGCATATTGCAGTGAGAAAACGCCCTCCAAGTAATAAAAAACCAACAATTAAGCATCCTTTTGCAATGTTCTCAATCAATTTCATTCAAACACCTCTAGCTATTATGCAATCGAAAACGATTTAATGCAAATTGGTTCTGGTCTTTAGAGCACATTAAACATTGCGACAAAGGAGGCAATCAGATTGGTCATGCCATGTATGCCCCAACTCGTTATGATGGAGCCATTGGATTTTTGTTCATTGATCCAACCCATTAAATAACCTGCCAACGCAGTAGCCATAACAACTAACACAACACCTCCAAAAGGAATAAAAGAAAACAGCATCAACCCATGTATTGTGCCAAATAGTAAACTTTGCATGATATTCCCTATTTGAAAACCAAACTTATGCATGAATCTTTTCATTAAAAAACCACGGAAAAACAGCTCCTCTGATAACCCTGTTTGTACAATTGCATAGAATAGTGCTGGTACGAGCGCCGAAAAACCAAGTCCTGTAAAACGATTTGAAGCTAATAGTGAACTGTCTATATAGAAAAAGATAATTGTATTAATTGGTACGAACATTAAAACAATAATGACTAGACACCACGCAAAATAAGTAACTTTATTTTCAATGACAGGCTTTTTGATGCCGAGCCATTTTAAAAATGATAATTCCTTTTTCGCTGTAAAAAACCACCAAACAAACGGTATAAGTGAAAATAAAATGACCTGAATAATTGCATTTATTGCACTTTCCATAACCATGATTTTCCCTCCTGTTTTATGAAGCTTTACATGTAGAATGACTAGCACTTGTTAAAAGATCCTTTTCAATGGTTGATGTTCGAATTTCGCCGGTGGTTACTGCTTTTCCATCGGTTTTCGTTCCTGTTGCGCCACTAACTCCTGCTTTTCCGCCGCTAAACTCTCCAATTCCGCCGCTAACTCACGCTTTTCCGCCGCTAAACTCTCCTGTTCCGCCGCTAACTCACGCTTTTCCGCCGGTAAACTCCCCAATTCCGCCGCTAACTCACGCTTTTCCGCCGCTAAACTCTCCTGTTCCGCCGCTAACCCACGCTTTTCCGCCGGCAAACTCTCCAATTCCGCCGCTAACTCACGCTTTTCCGCCGGTTTACGCTCCAATTGCACCGATTGATGTTCGAAAAAAATCGCCAATAGTCAATATTGCTGCCCCTCTTCATGTTAAGCATATTAAACAGCAGACTTAATATCAAGATTCATTTAACGATTTCTCCCCCAAAAATGCGACTAGAACTATACTAGTCGCTGCTTCATTCTATATTCAGATTTCGTTCAATTTAAATAAGCAATCACAATTCTTTGCGAAAAGAATAACACCATTTTTCATATCCTAATCGCTCCTCATAAAAGCGGTGTGCATTATTTCTTTGAACTCCTGACTCTAGAGCAATATAGTGTGCGCCGTTTTCTTTACCCCACTGATGAATATGTGCTAATAATTTCTCACCATAGCCGCACGAACGATAAGCCTCATGCGTTACTAAATCATAAACAAAAATATGACGTTTATTGTAAAAATTAATGCGCCAACTTACACCGGCTACAACAACCATTTCCTTGTTTTTGTATAATGCAAACAAGCTATAGCCATCCTTCATCATTTCTTCTAATAATTGAAGATAATTTTCTAACGTCAATTCTGTGCGGAGTTGTACCATTATGGCATATGCTTCAACCCATTCTTCTTGTGTTGTTAATTGTTTAATAGTCATTTTTCCGCCCTTCTCTCTATTACCAATATTTGATATAGTGAAATACTCCATGATCTATGTGCATTCCGAGCTTTTCATAGAGCTTTTGTGCATTGATGTTATCTGTCGCTGTTTCTAAAGCGACATAACGAGCATCTTCCTTCATACAGTACGAATAACACTGTTCAAATAAGCCCTGTGCTACTCCTTGTTTCCTGGCATGTTCAACCACATATAAATCGTTTAAAATAAATGCCTTTTTCATCGCTACAGATGAAAAAATAGGATATAACTGAACAAACCCAACTGGCTGTTCATTTACATAAGCTAGAAAAATAATTGATTCTTCCTTCTTTAAACGCTCCGTAAGAAAGTGCTTTGCTTGTTCTAAATCGGATTGTTGACCATAAAATTCGCGATATGCATTAAATAATGGCACCACTTCTCCGACTGTTGCTAATGTTACTGTGCTAATTTCCATTGACTTTCTCTCCATTTCTATTTTTATGTAATTCTTGTATTATGATAAAAAACAATCTGACATCTAAAAAGAAACAGTTTCAAATATTTCAACATGTCAAGGAGGTCCTATATGGATGATTTTATTTTTTTATTGACGAATGAAGAGCCAAAATATAAACAAATTTACCAGCAAATCAAATCGTTAATCGAGCAAGGGACGTTGACAACGAATGATACGCTCCCTTCTATTCGAAGGCTTGCCGATACTTTACATGTCAGTCGGAATACAACATTGACTGCTTATGAACAACTCGTAGCGGAAGGATACATACGTGGTGAAGGACGGAAAGGTTATTTCGTTAATGAAATTGAGCAAGTTTTTTTACATGATGAGGAACGTCCAAACCTTATTCAAAAAGCAAACAATCGTGAAGATTTCATCATTGACTTTCGAGCAGGTGCTGTCGATCAACAGCATTTCCCCTTGAAAGCATGGAGACAAATGGCCAATCAAGTTTTACCTTTAAAAAATTGCTATGAATATGGCGACCCTTTCGGTGAACCACTTTTAAAAGAACAGCTTGTGCATTATTTGCTACAAGCACGTGGCGTTCATGTCAATGTAGAGGACATTATTATCGGTAGTAGTACGCAACAAATGTTAATTTATCTAGGCTTTCTGTTAAAACAGGACTTTACAAGTATTATTTTGGAGGACCCAGGCTACAACGGTGCACGAGAGGCATTTCAGTTGCAAGGCTTTGAAATAGAGACATTACAAGTGTTAGAAAACGGTGCACAGCTACAGCAACTAGCACATTTCTATTCGCGCTTAATGTATGTCACACCATCCCATCATTTTCCGTATGGTGTTTCCATGAGCATTCAGCAACGACAAACTTTAATTCAATGGGCAAAAAATGTTGATGGCTATATTTTAGAGGATGATTATGACAGTGAATTTCGATATACACAGCAACCATTTCCTGCTCTCGCCTCTATTGATAAGTCACGTGTTATCTATATGGGGACATTTTCAAAATCGTTTTTACCAGCCATTCGTTTGAGCTATATGGTGCTACCGAAAACACTTGTTCATTCATATAAGGAACGCTTTGCTCAATTTGAACATAATGCTTCGTCTTTACATCAACTCACAATGGCCACATTCATGGCACAGGGTGAATGGACACGACATATTAAAAGAATGCGTATCACCTATAAACATAAAATAAACGGCCTTGTAGATGAGCTTAACAAGCAATTCGGAGAAAAAATTACGATATTAGGAGAGCAATCTGGGTTATATATATTGGTGAAGGTGCATACACAACTTTCAGAAGAGCAGCTCATTCAGAATGCACAACAATACGGAGTCAAAGTCTACCCTACGAGCCCCTATTTTCTACAACAGCCTAGCTCTGAACCAATTGTACAATTAGGCTTTAGTAAATTAAAAATGGAGGAGATCATACTCGGTGTAGATCTGCTAAAAAAAGCTTGGCTAACTCAAAAATAAGCCATAACCGCAATGGTTATGGCTACTCATTTTCACGATAATCTTATGTTTCATTTTCTTCATCAAATAACTCTGAAAAAATAGTTTCAGGTGCGCTTAAAAAACGTTTTGTGACAATGTAATGGATCGTTTCCTCATAGCGAATAGACTCAATTTCCCCATGATCAAAACTGTAGATAGTAGCTTTGGGATAGCCAAGTAAAATGGGTGAGTGTGTGGCAATAATAAACTGTGCCTCGTGCTCTAAATCTTTCATAATTTTTAATAGGCTAAGCTGTCTCGTTGGTGACAACGCCGCTTCAGGCTCATCCAATAAATAGATTGCCTTCCCTTTAAATCGATTCATAAATAACGATAAAAAGGACTCGCCATGTGATTGATGATGTAACGACTTGCCACCAAAAGCAGCATACTTATTTGGATGATTTTCTAATAAATCAATATGACTCGCAAATTGATAAAACGTTTCTGAGCGAAGGAAAAAGCCATTTGAAATTTTCGGCCACCAGGATAAACGAATATAATCCCCAAGTGACGATTCCGCTTTATGTACTTCATATAAATTTTGGCGACCGCCTCCCGCTGTATTAAAATCACAACGATCCGCAATAGCCTCTAATAGTGTTGATTTCCCAGAGCCATTTTCCCCCACAAAGAAGGTCACATTCGTAGGAAACTCTAGCTCCTGTAAATCCTGCAAACTCGGTATGTTAAACGGATACTGGTCTTTATCCGCAATGTTGTCCTGTAATACCTTACATGATTTTAAATACATTTCGATTCCTCCCTTACTACTATTATAACGCGCTTATGCTACTATGAAACTGCCCTTTCACCCAAAGTTTATGACGATACAGGAAAGCATTGCGATAATTAAAAATCAGAATATTTCAACCACTCATCATAAACTCAACATTATCATTAACATTGAACACTGTAGAATCCCTAATTGTATAAATACGATATATTGCATGCAAATCCCTTACTGATACTATAAGAACCTGTGAAATATTTCCCGAGAAATAAATAAAAAACATGTCGAAAGTTGCAATAAAAAATAATAAAATTATGCCATATAATAGCGATATACAAAAAAACATTGAAGAAGACCAATTATCCTCATTTACCCATTTAAAATACATTGTGCAACAAACCGCTCTATCAAGCACCCTTGCTAATTTCCCATTAACAACTACTAATAGTCAAACACTGAGTGTACCCTTGTCACTCTCTAATGTGCTACTGGCTTTTCGAAATAAACGCTACTAAAATAATCGTCGTTGACTTTTTTGTGATTCCCATTCTTTTACCTCTCTTTTTCTTACCGTAAACCCTTCAAACCGTGCTTTTAATCTAGCTTACCGAAGCGATTCCGTTTTGGAGCATTTACTTGAGCGTCTCACCAATTCCGCATATACAATCGAAAATTTCCCAAATAAAAAATCCTGAACGCCTTCATAAATGGTTTGCGATGATTTTCACAAGCCTTCATCACAACGAAACTACATTCATTACTACTTTTTTTCATTAAGCTTCTATCGATTAAAAGCTCAAAATCCAAGTAGCTTGCCTTAAATTCATAATTGTTCTATACAAAAGGTCCTTTTCATACATTGAGTAAAACCTTCACCATGCTCATACCCCTGTAACACCCCTGACTCTATTAAGTTTTAAAAGATCAAGCTTTATTCTAGGCAAAAAAAAAAGTTATAAGGAGAAATAATATGTTTGTAACTCATTTTTACGAAAACAAAACGTCCGTTTTAAGCCAGCTACTTGTAAGTTTACCTGCTGTTGAAGAGAACATAAAAATTAAAGGACGTAAAGCAAAAGTTGTTCAGGTTGCTCAAATAGACAACAACAACTATCATGTGCGTATCATTTTTGAGAAAGTGCCTAAAAAAGTACCACTTAAAGATCTTGGGAAGAAAAAGAGATAGCCCCTTCCGATTTATGTAACAACGCTAAAAAGCGGGGATCGAATTATAAGAAATAATCAATTGCAAGCTATTCTCAATTCACATTAAATTTATTCTAGCAAAATGATTGACTTTTTAATTGATAACAATTATCATTATCAATAGATTATTTCTTTTCTCCAAATTGCTTAAATCAGAATCCCCCCTTTTTTTTGAAATAAGCATGTATCAAACGGATATTCTTACATCAGACTAAGAATATCCGTTTTTTTAACTTTAATTTAGATAGAGAAGAGTTACATAAATAAAGGAGCTGTTTGACATGGATTATCGTATTGAAAAAGACACTATGGGTGAAATTAAAGTACCTGCAGATAAAATTTGGGGTGCTCAAACGCAGCGCAGTAAAGAAAATTTCCAAATCGGTACAGAACAAATGCCGATTGAGCTTATTCAAGCAATGGCAATTTTAAAGAAAAGTGCGGCTATCGCCAATAGTAAACTAGGCAAGCTTTCAGCTATAAAAACAAATGCAATTGTGCAAGCAGCTGATGAAATTTTAAATGGTCAATGGGATGATCAATTCCCTCTTGTCGTTTGGCAGACTGGTAGTGGTACACAGTCAAATATGAACGTCAACGAAGTAATTGCACACCGAGCAAACCAAATTTTACAAAATGCTGGAGAGGCTGATTGTATTCATCCTAACGATGATGTCAACAAATCTCAAAGCTCAAACGATACTTTCCCTACTGCTTTGCATATTGCTGCCGTGTTAAAAGTTGAGGATTATTTACTACCTCGTCTGCGCTTTCTAAAAGTAACACTTGATGACAAAGCAGAAAAGTTTAAAGATATTATTAAAATTGGACGTACACATTTACAAGATGCAACACCACTAACTTTAGGTCAAGAAATTAGTGGCTGGGCTGCAATGCTTGCTAAATCTGAACATATGATTATCCAAAATATCGAATATATGAAGGAACTAGCAATTGGTGGAACAGCAGTTGGTACTGGTATTAACGCACATCCTGAATTTGGTGAGCGTGTAGCAGCGGAAATTAGTGAATTGACAGGAAAACATTTTACTTCTGCAGCAAATAAATTCCATGCACTAACAAGTCATGATGAAGCCGTTGTCGCACACGGCGCATTAAAGGCTCTTGCAGCTGACTTAATGAAAATAGCCAATGATGTACGCTGGTTAGCAAGTGGCCCTCGTTCTGGTATTGGTGAAATTACAATTCCAGAAAACGAACCGGGTTCATCCATTATGCCTGGTAAAGTGAATCCAACGCAAAGTGAAGCGATGACAATGGTTGTCACACAGGTTGTTGGAAATGACGCAACAATTGCTTTTGCCGCTTCCCAAGGTAATTTTGAGCTAAATGTCTTCAAGCCAGTAATTATTTATAACTTCTTACAATCAACTCGCCTACTAGCAGACACGATGAAATCATTTAATGATCATTGTGCTGAAGGAATTGAGCCAAATAAAGAAGTGCTTGACCATAATTTACAAAATTCATTAATGCTTGTAACAGCATTAAACCCATATATCGGTTATGAAAATGCAGCAAAAATCGCGAAAAAGGCTCACAAAGAAGGCACTACATTAAAAGAAGCTGCAATTGCAACAGGTTTACTGACAGAGGAACAGTTTGACGAATACGTGGATCCTGCGACGATGATCTATCCAAACGTAAAATGATGTAGGTGCAAGTTGAAACACACAACACCTTCAAAACATTGATATATCAACGTTTTTAGATAATAAACTCCCTTTATGTTCTTAGCAAGTTGGTATATATTACAGCATGTTTTTGAGGATAAGTGGGCTAATTAATACGCTTTGGTGGCATGTTTACAGGAATGTGTAAGAAGGATTGGGGTTAACTCCCCAGTCCTTTTTATTTTTCCCCCACAAAAAAACACCTGCGTAGCAAGTGCTTTTAAAACCCTCGTTTTGGATAGGATTGCAGTTGTATTAGCCAAAAAATATGCCGCTAAATGTTAAGCTAATATCACCTTTTTTTATTGGGGTAGCGTCAGGAAAATGCGGATTTACAACGATAAGGAAATTCCAAATTAAAAAGCCCAACTTCTCTACAAATCAAAATAGAGAAATTGAGCGTTTCAGTTACTTCATTTATTTATTGAATTCATTAACTGGAAGAAGTATTCAGGTTTATGTGTCTTATTTAGGTTATACCATGAATGTAATGCATCTGGTGTAAATACATCTATTTTTTTCAGTACCTCCATTGCAAATTCCAGAGGAGCTATTCCTGATGCAGTAATTAAATTCGCATCAGATACCGCAGATCCCAACTCATAAAACTTTTCTCCTTTATAGTTAGGACATACCATTTTAGTATATTCTAAGTTATTACTTGTATGCTTTCTAGTATCTAAGTATCCCATATTCGCGAGGCCCTCAGTTGCACCACAAATTGCAGCAACAATAGTGCCAAGTTTTAAAGCTTGGCCTATTCTTTCCAAGATAGGTTGATGAATTTCTTCACTCCAAGTAGTCCCTCCTGGTAAAATTAAAAGATCTTTACTCTCAAGAGTACATTCATCAAGGGACATATCTGGTTTTATGCTCAGTCCTCCCATAGTAGTAATTATTTCTTTATTAGCTCCTACTGTAATTACTTTTAAAGGTGCTAAATCTTTTTTGAAATATCTTCCTGAGTTTAGTTCAGCAATTAAATATCCATATTCCCAGTCCGACATTGTATTAAATACATATAGAAAAACTTTTTTTGTTTGCATCCAATAACACTCCAATCACAATTGATATGGCTATTATAAGATAACTTCCCTGACAGTTAACGTCAGGGAAGTTATCATACTTGATGAAATTTTATTAATTCCGACAGAACTTCAATCAGTCTTTTCTTAAGACTGATTGGCTCAATAACTTTAATAGATTTATTGTACGGTAAAAGTAAATAAGGTACATATGTATGTAATATATCTTTTTCAAGAAGAAAAACTGCTTGATTTGAAGTCCGTTCTTGTAAATAATGTCCTAAAAACCAATGTTGGCAAATATCAGCCAATACACTTTTATCCCCATTAATAACCAAAGAAATAATCCCTTCCTTATCTTCTATAGTTGGAAGAAGATTTTTTATAAAAAAGTCACGTGCTGAAAAATTTTCTGGCCGGTTAAACTTATTTTCGGTTAGCATTAGACTTTCAATTCGACCTACTCTAAAACTACGGATATCCTTCCTAAGATGACAAAATCCAATCACATACCACTTATTATTCCAATAGATAATTCTGTACGGATCGACCAATCTATCATTTAATTGCTTTTCGCCACTTTTATGGTAAAGAATTTTTACTGAGTACCCGTCAGCTACGGCCTGCTCCAACTCCTTCAAAAAAGGTTCCATTGAGACTGAACTTACTCGACTTATTACTTCAAGACTAGTTAAATGTTGGTTTATCTTTGTTTCCTGCTCTTGATTTGAGTAGTTACTTAGTTTTGAAATGGCCCTATTTAGTGCCTCACCTCCATAATATCCGGCTTCTTCTGCAAAAACAGCAGCGTGAAATAGTGAAGTTTGCTCTTCAAAATCAAAAAAAAGAGGAGCCTCAATAAAATTGTTCAATAAAGTGTATCCACCGTTATGTCCTGGTTCTGAAATTATAGGTACGCCACTTGTTGAAATTGTATCAATATAACGATACACAGTCCTTATATTCATCTCTAACTTTTCTGAAATTTGTTTTGCAGTAATTTTTTCACCTGAACGAAGCATCCATAGAATTGCTAACATATTGTCAATTTTAGGCATATAATTCCACCTCTATATGAAATTTATTTTCTATTATATATTTCCGATTTTTGGTATAACTCATCAACTGTTCCTTTCCGATCGCTTTCTATATAATGAGGCCCTAGAATCATAAGTGTTTCCCTCCCTCATCATTTTTTTCACTCACATTGATGTAAAAAAAGACCAAATCAAGCTTGGTCTTTGTCGTTAATAATAATGATGATGACTTTATCTTATTAGAGAATAAATATAAGTGTCATATGGAACTTGATTTTGATGCACATATTTTTTTAATATTCCTTCTTTTTCAAAACCAACTTTAGTTAATAGCTTGTTTGAAGCATCATTTTCAGTAAAAACAATTGCTCCAATACGCACTAAATCCATCTCTTGAAAGCCAAATGAGATAACTCTATTAACAGCTTCCATTGCATATCCTTTTCCCCAACTCTCTGGAAAAAGTGCATAGCTTATTTCGGCTCTACTATGCTCAGTTGACCATTCCTGAAAACCAATAGTACCAATTATACCTTCTTGCCCTTTTAATTCTATTCCCCATTTAATGCCACGTTTTTCATCATAGTTCTTAGAAAAATTATTAATTATGTGCTTCACTTGATCCAAACTTGTCAATGGGTTCTGCCCATAGTGACGTAATACATCAGGATTAGAAAAGCAATTTAAAATAGCTTGGGCATCATTAATTTTGAGTTCTCTTAACATTAATCGTTCAGTATCTAAAACAGGAAACATTTTTTACCCCCCACTTCCAAGTAAATAATATTTTACACATTTTATACCAAAAAAGTGAGGATGTCATTACTTATTTAGCTCGTCTTTGCTAATCTTAATATACAACCCAATTCAAACGTACCTTATCTTTTGAGTGACTTTAACATAAATATCAATCTTTATTACAAAAGGTACTGGTATTAACACACATCCTGAATTTGGTGAGCGTGTAGCAGCGGCAATTACTCTGTAGCAAATAAATTCCATGCACTTCGAAATTGAGCCAAATAAAGAAGTGCTTGACCATAATTTACAAAACTCTTTAATGCTTGCAACAGCTTTAAACTGTTATATCGGCTATGAAAATGCGGCAAAAATCGCAAAGAAAGTCTATAAAGAAGGTACAACATTAAAAGAAGCAGTGATTGCAACTGGTTAACTAATAGAGGAACAGTTCGATGAAGATGTGGATCCTGCGACGATGATTTATCCAAATGTAAAGTGATCATTAGTGTAATAGACAAATTATGTGATTACTTAGAGTTCGAAGTAGAAGATGTAATTTATATGTCCATTAAAGAATAAATCGGGCAAAAAACACTTTCAGCTAATCATGCAGCTGAAAGTGTTTTTCTATTACCATAATAGTGGAAATATTTATAGAATAATTACTTTCTATATTATATCGCTATATGAGGCATTGTTATTCTCACAGCTAATTCTACAATCGGCTTTGAAAAAGTGCTTGGAATCATTGGACTTGGTAAATCTCCATCATGATTTGCAAGTCCAAAAGATGCTTCTCCTATTTGAATCCAATCTAATTCATCTGTCCCTTGTATAATGCCTATAAAATGATAATCTGCAGTATAAGTATCAAAGCCATCTTCATTAGGAAGAGCTCTCCAAACTTCTGCCTCTTTTGTAGGGTCAACTCCAAATTGTTTAAAGAATTTTAAAACTTCTGGGCTCGCATGTTGAATTTGCTTAGCGAAAAGTTGACAATCATCACAACCACAATGCGCTTTATCGGAAACTTTCGGAAGTGCTTCATACAATTCAAGAGTTTTATCCGTATCTATTTTTACAATAAAATCATTTAACGTAATTTCTTCCATACAAAACTCCTCAGCTATGTTTTAATCACTGAATTAGAATATTTCCTAAATATTGAGCATTGCCTGCTGAACTAATAAATTCAACTTCTAAAACATAATTTCCTTTGTCTGTTGGGAATTGAAATTCTCTAAAATCATCCAAAGCAAGTTCTGTTCGTTCGCCATCTTTTAATAAGGCAACAGTTATCTTTGGATCAGTCCATATATCCCCACCATTTTTTGGATTCTCTCTAAAATCCAAAGACACTTTTTGACCTGGAAAAACCTTTATTTCATCCAGTGATGATGCGTATGTGATAATATCTTTTTTTGTTTTTTCCACTTCTTCACTTGCCGTTTTCCAACTGATATTTGCCTCTGTTAATTGAAAATTTGAAGATAAACCCTCGAAATATATATGGGCAGTTGGCACCCCTACATCATAATCTTCACCAATACACCCTGTTAATATAAAAATTAAACACAATCCTATAAATAATTTCAAAAATCCTTTCATATTCACCCTACCATCCCTTTATCTATCGAAAGTATAGGTCATAAATGGAACACAATCCTGCTCCGCTAGTATAATAATACCTCAAACCAGAATCATTTGGATAAATTCTTCCATTTAATATAATTCAAAGGTTCATCACCAAAACGTGTGGTTGATTTCCGTTCCGACTGGGCGCTTTCCTGGGGGCGTCCGATGAGCCGCTTCACTCGCGTTGCTCGCTCCAGGGTCTCATCTGTGACGCTGATCCCCAAGGAGTCACCCAGCCTTCACTCCAATCAACTTATTTACATAGTATATGTTTTAACAAATGTCATCCACAACTTTTGGTGATGAGCCAATTCAAACCTTATTATCGTTTATTCAGCTAAGCCCAGGACATCGACAAACATCCTATCCGTATGTCTGTCAACAAACCAAAAAAATAGCCCCCTTAATAAATATTTATTAAGAGAGCTATATATTATTCATAATCTATCACTTATCTCCAACTGGCTTTAATAAATTTACAGGGAGCCAACCAAGATATCTGACTTCTCCCTCAAATCTTACCAATAGATAACCATTAACTTCAATACTATCTGATGAAAAAATGCTTCCCTTTTCAAACATTATTTCAGGTTTAGCTTCTTTTAATGGAGTGTGTTTCGCTTCTGCATTTTCTGTTAGCTCATAACGCACGTCAATTTGTCTCACTGTTGTCTCAAAGATTTTAAGATCTGTACCAGGATACTTCTCACATAACCAACCTACTCCATTGCTCACGCAATACTTAAATTGTTCATTATTTAAATCCACGTATGAAGTATCACCCGTTTCATTGAAATATTTTCCGTAATATCCGTAATTATAATTACCATCACGATTAATAACAACATAAGTTGGATTGTTATAGAAAGAAGCACGAATCTTTATTGGTACTTCTTTGAAAACTACCAAATCCGTTGCTTGTACTCGATATTGCCCCATATGATAGAATGTTTTGCCTTCATATTTTTCAATATCATACGTTTTAAAGAAGTTATTTTGTTTTACCACTAACGAATCAAATGTACCATTTGGATTTCTCTTGTATACCTTGATGTCTTTTTTAAAGGTCATTTTTCCTGTTTGCCCTTTAACAACTTCTGCTCCATCATGCATCACTTTTGCTTCTGACTTTGTTGGATTTATTACTGCAAGTACAAATGCTGCTAGTAACACAATAAAAAATTTTTTCATTATTCTCCCCCTCAGCTTAATTTTACTAAACATAATCCCTCAGTATTATATACTATTAATCCTATATTCTACCAATGAAGGAATAGTAATGGCTTATCACCAAAAGTTTTGGATGACAAACATATGCCATTTATATAAGTTGAGTGGAGACTGGGCGAAAGCGAAGCGTCAGCGACAAATTTCAAAGGTACTATCCACGACTTTAAACTTTCTATCCATCATTTCGAAGGTTCTATCCACGATTTTTATCTATGCGAAAGCGAAGCGACAGCTACAAAGCGCCCAATCGGAACGGATTTCAACCACACGCTATGGTGATGAGCCATAATAATGTAAACCAAATTTAGAGTGTTTTCTAGCTAGACATGATACTAATTTATGTTTTATTATAAATCGATTAGAGTAATTGATATCAACTGATTAAAAAATTGTAGAGGGGTGTTCCTTGATGACAAATAATAGAATGAATCCGAAGGTTGATGAATTTTTAAGTAAAGCTAAAAAGTGGCAGGAAGAATATTCGGTGTTGAGAAATATCGTTTGTGACTGTGAGCTGACCGAGGATTTTAAGTGGATGCATCCTTGTTACACATTGGAGAACAAAAACATCGTGTTAATACACGGATTTAAAGAGTATTGTGCACTTCTGTTTCACAAAGGAGCCCTGTTAAAGGATACACATGGGATACTAATCCAACAAACGGAAAATGTACAAGCTGCACGCCAAATTCGTTTCACCAATGTGCAAGAAATAGTTGCAATGGAAGCCATCATTAAAGACTATATTAAAGAAGCCATTGAAGTTGAAAAAGCAGGTTTAGAAGTGCCCATGAAAGAGCATAAGGAATACATAATTCCTGAAGAACTTCACAATAAATTCGATGAAATGCCTACTTTGAAAACTGCTTTTGAAGAATTGACGCCAGGGCGACAAAGAGCATATATTTTATATTTTTCTCAGCCTAAACAATCCAAAACGCGAGTGTCAAGGATTGAAAAATACACGCAGCAAATTCTTGATGGTAAGGGATTAAATGATTAAGTTTAAAAGAAGATAAGATGAAATACAATACAAAAAGCATCAATTCATTGTGGATTAATGCTCTTAACTCTAAATCATTATATAACCCAGCCAATAAACGTTAATATAATAATGTTTATTGGCCGTTTCACTTAGTAGCTTCTTACTCTCATTTTTGCATTTGCTCACGGAACGACTTAATGCGAAATGGAAAATATCCGCTACTTCATTTTCTTGATTTGGAATAAGGTGAGCGTATGTTTCTAATGTATTTTTAGGATTAACATGTCCTAATCGATGTGCCACCTTAACAATATCTACACCTTTAGAAATTAGGATAGATGCGTGTGTATGACGTAAATATAATATTAAGTAAACCTTTTGGAATCGGAAACTGTTGATTGTAAGCTGATTTGCATCTACCGCTTTGCTATTTAATTCTTTTGCCTTCTTTTTCTGCTTGAATAATGAACCCAAAACTAAAATAGGACGAAGAAAGAAGGATAAATATGATCGTTTCTAAACAACTCAACTACAATAAATCAACTTAACTATAGATAGAAGAAGCTATTCTGAGCAAATCTTGTTCAAGATAACTTCTTTTCCATACACTGCAACACAAGTGCAATACTGATCACTTCATGACCACTTTAATTAAATTCTGTGAGAAAAACTTTACAACTTCTTGATCAGATTCTTCATCCTGCTTTTTAAACCAATAAGGAATGGAGTTTATCGCACCTAAAATTAATAATTTCGCCAATTTTTTATTCTCGGAATGAAAATATCCTTCAGTAATTCCTTCTTCAATAATAGATTGAAAAATACTTTCATATTCATCCCTTTGTCGAAGAGCCTCTGCACGCATATCTCCAGAAAGCATATTAGCTCTGTTCACAACGCTGAAGACAGCATCATCTTCAACCATCAACATAATTAATGATTCCATCGCTGCTTCTAACTTTTCAACTGGCGTTTTGTTGCTTTTAACAATTTCCTTAATTCTTTCGATACACTCAGTTGCTACTAGCGTATGACATTGAAATAACAAATCTTCTTTACTCTCAACATAATAATAAATCGCACCTTTTGTAAGACGAAGTTCGTTTGCAAGGTCCTCGATTGTTGTTTGGAAGTATCCGTTTCTATTAAAAAGGTTTGCTGCTGTTCTTAAAATTTCAAGCTTTTTTGCTATAGCCCTTTCCTCTCGAAATGCTGACATAAAAAACAACTCCTTTGACTATTTGTATCTTAACGAAGAATGACACTCTCCTCAAGAGTCATGATAGAGAGACTCTAACTGTCCCCACTATTTGTATTTCAAGCACACTAACGTCTACACCAAAGGTCATTATGATTGATTTATTTTGTATCTATTCACTTAAATAATTTAAATTTTACTGAACCTTTGATAACTTCTTTTGCTTTTTGATTCTCTACGACAACCAGGAATACTAAAATATCATCGTTCTTTTCAACAAGTTTTCCTTTAAGCGTAACAACTTCATCAATGAACAACATCGTTACAAAACGAATGGCATAATCTTGAATAAAACCTTCTTCATAGTAAGGCGTGAACAACTTCGCGAGATTACCCATCGTCCACATCCCATGAGCAATGACGCCTGGAAGTCCTACTCTTTTGGCTTCTGCTTCGACTGTATGTATCGGGTTAAAGTCACCGGAAGCATCAGAGTACTCGATTAACTCCGAGAGTGAAACTGGAGGTAATTCAATTGGTTCCAATGATCCACCAACTTGCAAATTTGCTAGTGTCATCATGGATTGATTCCCTTTCTAACTGCCTCACTAATCACGATAATTGCGGTCGACGTAAAAATTGTATGACCATCACGATCATCACCATTACTTTCTATGACTAGAAAGCCCATAACTCCACTTCCACCCTTCTTTTCATAGTAATTTTTAATTTCTTTGTAGCAATAGACACTCTCCCCAACATAAAGTGGCCGCTCATAGTAAAAACTCTGTGTCCCATGAATCAGCCCTTTTTCTGGAAGATCAAGCCCTTCGATTTTTCCATCGTCAAACGTACGCGGAAATGTGGCAGGGGCGATATTTCTTCTATGTCGTGAGTTTTTTGCATATTCCGGATCCAAATAAATTGGGTGAGCATCTCCAATCGCATGTGCAAACTTACTTACAGTACTAGGCTCAACGATATTCAACACCTTCACAGAACGCTTGCCAATCATCTCTCGGTACATAATCATTCCCCTTTCAATTTACTAATCATACTCAATTAACAGTTAGCGATATTCGAATTTCCTTGTTAGGCTTGTGGTCCACCAGCAACATAAATCACTTGACCGTTAACGAATCCTGATGCTTCATCACAGAAAAATGCAACTGCATTTGCAATATCAGCGGGCTTCCCACCAAAGCCAACTGGAATTTGAGAAATAGCTGCTTTCATAAATTCTTCGAAAGGAACGCCAATTCTTTCTGCTGTTGCCCTCGTCATGTCTGTTTCGATAAAGCCCGGTGCAACCGAGTTTGCGGTAATCCCATAACGACCGAGTTCAAGTGCTAGTGTTTTTGTAAACCCTTGAAGTCCAGCTTTCGCAGCAGAATAGTTTGCTTGTCCGGGATTTCCGAGCGCAGATGTTGATGAAATGTTAACAATACGTCCATATTTATTTTCCACCATATACTTTTGAGCAGCACGAGAGCAGTTAAATGAACCTTTTAGGTGAACATCCATGACAAACTGCCAATCTTCGTCTGTCATTTTAAACAAATAGTTATCGCGAATAATCCCAGCGTTGTTCACAAGAATATCAACTTTTCCGAATTGATTCGCGACCGCCTTTACAGCACTTTCTACTTGGTCAACCTCCACAATATTTGTGACTCGGGTCATAACTTGGTAACCACTTTCACGAAGTTCATTTGCCCCAACTTCTAATGATTGTTCCTCAATGTCAAATAGTGCGATCTTTGCGCCTTCTTCAGCAAGCTTTTCTGCAATTGCATAGCCAATTCCACGGCTTCCCCCAGTAATAATTGCTACTCTACCATCAAATCTCCCCAATTTTATTCCTCCCTTTTCAAATCCACCTTAGCACACCACCAAATTATACCATTTTTCTAACGCTATTTTTTCCGCTTAGGAGAGCGGCTATTACCACAGGGATTTACAGTCTACTAAATATTAGAAGAGCAACTATCCGATTGCTCTTCTTTCTTCCTTTTCATTGCCTCTAGATTTCGAGTGTATCACGTGAAGAACTCGTCAAGATTTCTACGCCTGTTTCAGTAACTAAGACTGTATCCTCAATGGTTAATCCAAACTGATTAGGAAAAATAACTTTTGGCTCAATTGCTAACACCATACCGGGCTCTAAGATCATTTCATTGAAGGAAGAAACGAGTGGCGGTTCATCCATTTCTAATCCGACACCATGCCCTACATATTTGAATCCATATTGTCCTAGTCCCATAAATTCTTTATTCAAATCATAAGAAAAAGCAATTTCCTCAGCTTTTGAATAAATGTCGGCCACTCTTTTTCCAGGCCGAATTGACTCTATTGTATGATCCAATATTTCATTTACGATTTTGTGTAGCTCTTTTTGCTTTTGATTCGCCTTTCCGAAAACAAATGTCCGTGCCTCGTCCACGTGGTAACCTTTGGAAACTGTTCCTTTATCAATGACAACGAGATCCCCTTGGGCAATTTTTCGATTGCCTGCACCATAAGGTCGACTTGGACTGCTTCCTGAACCTGTCATCGTTAACCAGTTACCAGAAATGACACTTGTATTTTCACCAAATGCAACAACTCCGAATGGCAAGCGATTACTCGATCCCCTTTGAATCATGTTACCTTCATCACCATAAGAGCTAGTAATCTTTTCAATTGTCTTTAAAAATTGTATTTCTGTCATGCCTTCTTGCAAGGCTTCTATTGCTTGTTCGAACCCTTTACGCGAAATTAGGGCTGTGTTTTTCATTTGTGAAACTTCCCAATTCGATTTGATCAATCTGAGTGACCATACAATTTTTTGAACATCCACAAATGTTACTTGAGGTAAGCTTTTCTTCAATCTTGAATAAAACTGAAGAGTTGTCACATCAAAGGAAAGTCCAAGTACTACTTTTTTCTCTCCATATACTTCCTCTATGACATCGATTAAAGTATTCATTCCCTGAGAAGGACGAATATCTGCTATATAACTGTCTTTTTTGCCACGTTCAAAATTAATTCGTACTAATAAAATCGGTGGTTGATGACTTGGCACTAAAAGAACACTATGAACACCACTCCCTGTGAAATAAAAGATTTCTTCAGGGTGAAAAAAGATTGCACCATCAGTTTCTTCCGCTTGTAATTGCTGTTGAAGTTTCTCTATTCTTTTTTCATATTCATCTTTTTTTTCTTGCATGCTCTCAACTCCTTATGCCTCTATATCTTTTCGAAGTGGAGGTCAGTACGCTGTACGTTCATTCGGAATAGGTTGCTTTCAATCTGTGCTTCAATATTTTCCCCGAAGCATTCCGTGGTAATTGTTGTGCAAAATGAACTTGTTTTGGAATTTTATAACCCGCAAGTTTTCCACGGCAAAAGTCTTGCAATTCCTGATCATTCACACTACTTTCTTCCTTTAACACAACAATCGCAATGGCAACTTCTCCATACACTTCGTGGGGAAGTCCAATCATCGCCACTTCTTCTATTTCTGGATGCGTCGCTAATACATTTTCTACTTCTGCTGAATAAATATTTTCATCGCCACTCACAATCATATCTTTCTTTCGATCTACCACAAAATATTCCCCAGTCTCTAAACGAACCCCTATATCCCCCGTGTAATACCAACCATCAATGACGGCCTCGGCTGTTTTGTCAGGTTCTTGCCAATATCCTTTCATTACGGTATCACCTTTAACGATAAGTTCACCCGCTTCGTTTTCCGATACTTGATTGCCATTATTGTCTACCAGTTTGACAAGCATTCCGTATATCGGTTTTCCTGCCCCTAAACCAGAAGCTTTAATTCCTGGGAGAAGATCCATCTTTTTAATTTCTTTTCCTAATGTTTTGGGAGAAATAATATTACTCATGACATGTGCTGTATTTTCAGTCATCCCATAGATATTGGCAACGACAACATCATCATCTTTTTTAAACCTTTCAAAAAACTTTCCCAGTGTATCTGCTGAAGAAAACCCACCACCAGTTGAAACTGTTTTCAAGCTTGTCAGATCATATTCTTGAATGACAGGGTCATTTGAAAAGATTTTCAATTGGGTTGCGGTGATATCAAGATCATTCACCTTATATTGTTCGATGACTTTGGCTATTCGTTCAGTTGAGAAGTTAGCGAAAACACATGTCATGCCCATTGCTATTTTGTTCAAGCCCATCATCACGCCAATATGAAAAAAGGGAAATAAACACATGCCGATATAGTGACGAAAACGTGGTAATTCAATCAATTGATAACTACACATTTGTGTCATGTTTTTATGTGTAATCATCGCACCTTTAGGCCTGCCCGTTGTCCCGCTCGTATAGCAAAGAAAGGCGATATCATCTTCTACTACGTCACAGTCAATCTCAGTAGATTCTGCATCCTGAAGCATTTCTTCATAATTAAGACTCTTTTCATCTTTTTCGCCCACCGAAACAAAATTTTTAACCTCTGGTAAGTCATTTATTATAGTAGCTATTTTTTCTTTAAAGACATCCTCATAAATGAGCGTATTTGCACCAGAGTGATTAATTATATAAATCAGTTCAGTAGTTGCTAGTCTCGTATTTAAAGGAACTGCAATTCCGCCAAAACCAAAAATACCGAAATACAATTCAAAATATTCAGGTCTGTTGTTGAGTAAAAGTACGACTCGGTCGCCTTTTTTAATCATTAAATTTATAAGACTGTTCGAAACTTTATTAATTCTGTTATAAAACTGTTGGTAAGTACGTTCCACTTCTTCAAAAACCGTGGCTGTCTTCGTTCCATACTCCATCACAACATTTTCAATCATATTTTTCATTATCATACAGAATTAACTCCTTTTACAAAGTCATTTTCTTCGCTATGATTAACTTCATAATTTCATTTGTCCCGGCATAAATAGCCGAAACTGGGGCATCTCTATATCTTCTAGCGATTTCATACTCCTCCATATAACCGTATCCCCCAAATAATTGTATACATTGAGCAGCAACTCTTTTCGTCATTTCTGTTACCCACCATTTTGCCATTGAAACTTCTTTCACAATCTGCTTATTTTCCATATGATTTACGATTAGCTTATCTAAAAATGTACGTCCTAATTCTATTTCAGTAGCCAATTCCGCTATCTTAAATTGTGTGTTCTGGAACTTGCTTATAGTTTGACCAAAAGCACTTCTTTCCTTTACATAGTCAACCGTCAATTCTAACATCTTTTCTGCCGCAGCTTGGGCTTGAATTGAGACAACTAATCTTTCCTGTTGTAGCTTTTCCATTAAATAATAAAAGCCTCGTCCTTCTTCACCTAAAAGATTACTAGCTGGAACTTTTGCATCTTCAAAAATTAATTCTGCCGTATCTTGACAATGAAGACCAACCTTATTTAATGTTTTTCCCTTTGTAAAACCTTTCGTTCCTTGTTCAACTACAAGAAGACTAATCCCTTTATGACCTTCATTTGTGCTTGTTTTACAAGCAACGACTACCAAATCTGCATGAATCCCATTCGTTATAAAAGTTTTCTCACCATTGACAATATAATGATCACCGTCACGAATTGCCTTTGTTTTAATATTCGCCAAATCTGAACCTGTTCCAGGTTCCGTCATCGCTATTGCGGTTATTTTCTCTCCAGTAATACATCCCGGTAACCACCGCTTTTTTTGTTCTTCACTTCCAAACGTGTCCAAGTAAGGAACAACGATATCGTTATGATTCGAAACACCAATTAAACCAGCGCCGACTCGCTCTAGCTCTTCAATTAATATGACTGAAAATCCAAAGTCAGTTTCCATTCCACCATATTCCTCATTAAGGTGAGGAGCAAGAAATCCATTACTGCCCATCTTTCGCCAAAAATCCCGTGGAATTATACGTTCAGCTTCCCATTCATCGTAATAGGGATAAGCCTCTTTTTCCAAAAACTTTTTTAGAGATGTTCTAAAGATTTGATTTTCACCTTTTACATACATTCTGAAATGTACCCCTTTCACATAACACAGCTATTAATAATTCCTGCCTGTCCGTATCGACTTTATAGCCCCACACTCTTTATAACGAGAGGGGCCTTTAATCGTGTAAAAAGAGGAAGATAGGCTATGCTATTCCCTAGCATCCGCTTTTGTTTCCAATTTCTAGACTATATTTGGATGACCAAACCCAAGATGTTCTCTAAGCTCATGAATGATCTCGCCATGAGTACAGCCCTCTTTCACAGCAGCAATGGTCGCTTCAAAGATATTGATAGACGGATCTTTCGCTGCGATTTCAATTTGTTCAAGTGCTTTCTGGACTTTACTTTGGTCCCGATTCTTCTTAAAGTTTTCTAAACGTTGTAAATGTTTTTCAACAAGTTCTGGCGCTACTCTTGTTAATGGAGGTCGTTTATCTTGACTTTCATCAATTTGGTATTTATTCACACCAACAACAGTTCGTTCTAGGTTATCGATGGCGCGCTGATGTTTCTCTGCAGATTCACCGATTTCTCTTTGAATATATCCCGTCCTTACTGCCTCAAGCATGCCTCCCATTTCATCAATTTCATGAATATATGCCCATACTTTTTCTTCCATTTGATCTGTTAACTTCTCCATATAATAGGAACCGCCAAGTGGATCGATCACATCAGCAAGTCCCGCTTCTTCTGCTAAAATATTTTGTGTGTTAATCGCAATCCTTGCCGCTTCTTCGATTGGCGTACCCAACGCTTCATCATATGAATCCGTGTGTAGAGACTGGGCACCACCAAGAATTCCTGCAATCGCTTGGACGGTTACTCTAATAATATTATTTAATGGTTGCTGTCTCGTTAAGTCCGCTCCCGAAGTTTGCCCGTGAAACTTAAATCTCATCGAACGAGGGTCCTGCGCTCCAAAACGTTCCTTTAACAACTTTGCCCAAATTCTTTTACCCGCACGAAACTTTGCTGTTTCTTCAAACATACTAATGCTAATATCGTAAAAGAAAGTAAATCGTGGTGCGAACGAATCAATCGGTAATCCACGTTTTAAAGTTTCTTCAATGTACGTAACTCCACTTGAAATGGTAAATGCTAATGCTTGGGCTGGAGTTGCTCCGGCTTGTTGCATATGCTGGCCAACTATACTGACAGGATTCCAATTTGGGACATGCTTATTTGTATATTCAATATGATCGAGTAAAATTCTTAAACTTCCTTCTAATGAAATTCGATAAAACATGTGGTTTGCAACATAATGCGAGATAAAATCAGATTGGTTACTCGTTCCTGTTATTTTGGAATATGGAATGTTTCTTTCTTCTGCTAAAACGAGCAGCATCGCTAAACCCGTAAAACCAATCGGATCATTTAAGCCAACACTAATATCCTCTATCGCGATTTGGTCAAAAGCTATTCTCATATCTTCCATTGTATTAATCGGCGTCCCGCATGTTCCCACTAAAAGCGAATCAACCATATCCGCATCATAGCCTCGATAAAAGCTATTACAAAAAATGATGCTGACCGCGTTGGAACCTGCTCTTATCAATTCTCGTTGCCTTTGATTGAATCTTTCTGGTGTGTCTAATCCTATTAATTGCCTTCGACTCCACCCGCGTCCTCGATACATCGTTGGATATAATCCACGTGTAAACGGGTATTGACCTGGAAAAGAACTTTCCGGTTCCGCTATATCTTCTACTGTATATAATGGTTTAATTGGAATTTCTGATCTGTTGTATTTTAGGTCTTGCTCTGGCGCAACTTTCCTAACCTTCTCATATTCTTTTCTCCATTCTTCATGCTGGAGATTATCGGACTTTGTCAAAATAAACACCTCATTTCTCAATAGTTTTCCCCATCATTTCTTCAACACTTCTAACAATTGAATCTAATGTTTCGCCTGGATGAAACACTTTTTCAACCCCAGCCTTTAACAACAGTTCCTCATCTTCATCAGGAACTATTCCACCTACAATCACCTTTTTATCCTCAAGCCCTTCTTCTTTCAAGGCGTCCATTAACTTCGGAATAATTAAGTGATCATACGCTAATGAGCTAATGGCAATAATATCCGCATCTTCTTGTAGGATAATATTGACGACATCTTCTATACGCTGCCATGGACTTGTATAAATCACTTCCATTCCAGCATTTCTAAAAGCACTTGCTACAACCCTTGCACCTCGATCATGTCCGTCTAGTCCAATCTTTGTTACCAGAACTTTTATCGGTCTGTTCATAGTACAAATTCCCCCTCTCCATCGTTTCACTTTTTCACACTGACGAAAAACTCTGAAAATAAATCATCTGCCGCTTGTTCCGGATAGATGTCTTTCTTATAAACTTCATCAACAACGGTACTCCAATTCGCACTATTCATGACTTCTTCTTTCATAAATCCCCAAAATTTATCTTTTATACTTTCCATTAACTTATAATAGGCATGTGACTTTTCAATCTGCTCTCGCTCTCCTGAGTCATTAATCTTCTGCCACCTTTCTTCAACCTTCTCTACAAGTTCTGTGATGCCTGTTTCTTTTACTGGTGATGTCATGATGATCGGCACTTGCTTTCGATTAACAGCCGCTTCTGTGCTAAGTATTTTTTGAATTTGATAGGCGGTAGTTTTAGCAGTTGGTAAATCAGCTTTATTAACGACAAAAATATCAGCAATTTCCATAATCCCTGCTTTTTGAGCCTGAATTTCATCACCTAATCCAGGAGCTGTTACTACCAGCGTCGTATGTGCCAAATTCATGATCTCCACTTCTGTTTGACCCGAGCCTACTGTTTCTATTAATATTGCATCGAACCCGAATGCTTCAAAGAGTGTAATCACATTACGCACGGATTTAGCTAAACCGCCAACTTCTCCTCTAGATGCCATACTTCTAATAAAAATATCAGACGTTTTTTGAGCTGACATCATTCGGATTCGATCTCCTAAAATCGCGCCTCTTGAAAATGGGCTACTCGGATCAACTGCAAGAACAGCAACACTTTTCCCGTTATCACTCAGCATTTTAGCAACTTTATCTACAAGTGTACTTTTTCCAGTTCCAGGAGAACCTGTGATGCCAATAATATGCGATTTTCCTGTACTCGAATAAAGTTTAGAGATAATTTCTAAATAGTCTTCATCATTATTTTCAACAATAGTAATGGCCCTAGCTAAAGCGCTTCCTTTCCTAGACTTAATATTTTCTACCATTTGGTCAACATCAAGATGTTTGATTGTTAACGCCCCCTTCTCGCTACTCTTCAACGCTAACTAACATCGCTATGGCTGGTCCCCCACCAGCACATAATGTAGCAATGCCATATCTCTTCCCTTTTATCCCCAGTTCCAAAAGAAGGCTTCCTACTAATCGAGCACCCGTATTTCCAGGGGGATGACCTAGTGCAATGGCTCCTCCATTGACGTTCACAATATCCGTTGGAAAACCTAGTTCCTTTATACACGCCAATGCTTGAGCACCAAAAGCTTCATTGATTTCCAATAAACCAATATCTTCGACCGCTAGTTTATTTCTTTCTAATAATCGTTTCACTGCTGGTACCGGCCCATATCCCATAATCTCCGGCGGAACACTAACAGAAACTGTATCTTTAATAAATCCTAAAATCGGGAAATTGTTTTCTTTCGCATACTCTTTTTCCATTAAGACAAGTGCCGCAGCTCCATCACTTAATGGCGGAGAGTTCCCTGCCGTCGAAATCCCAACTTTATCAAACACAGGTTGCAATCTACTTAAATCTTCAATTTTCGTATTCGGACGAGAACACTCGTCTTCACTAATAATCATTTCTTCGCCTTTTCTATCAGCTATTTTAACCGGTACGATTTCACGATTAAAACGTCCACTGCTAATTGCTCTCGCAGCTTTTTGCTGACTTTCTAAAGCAAATGCGTCCGCATCCTCCCTTGTGAGGAGAGCATTTTTGCCCACGGTTTCGGCCGTATTTCCCATATTTATTCCTGAAAAAGCATCATCTAAACCATCATAATAAAGTCCATCTTCTAAACTCTTTCTTCCTCTTACATGTCCCCAGCGTCCTGAAACGTCGAGAAACGGAACACCACTCATACTTTCAAACCCACCGGCCACAATGACACGGGCTTTTCCTAATCTTATTTGATCAGACGCAATATCGATTGCGCGTATCCCGGAAGAACATTGTTGATTAATTGTAATTGCTGGAGCTTCCACGTTAACACCTGCTCGGATGGCTGCTTGACGTGCAGGGTTTGCCTTTAAGCCTGCTTGCCAAACCACTCCCATAGCAACTTCATCAATTTGTTCAGTGCTTACACCCGCTCTCTTGATTGCCTCTTCTATTGCAATTGTCCCAAGATCAACTGCTGTCAAATCTTTAAAAGCACATCCGAACCTCCCTATAGGTGTTCGGGCAAAAGATACTACAGCTACATCTTTCATAAGTATTCCGGCTCCCCCTCCGCAATTATTAACTAAAAGCTATTCTTATATTAAAACTTTAAGTGCCGAACAGTTGGAACATCTAAATACACTAAACATAAGCACCTTCCAAGGAGTAGCCGGCACCCTATACATACTTTCATTTCAGTAAAAAAAGAACTATTAATTTAAATTTTGAACAGATAGTATGTTATTAACTATATATTCAAATCACCTCATTAACAGAACATTTCGAATATTTATTTTTTAATCAGTAAGTAATTTACATATAGTATTAGCCCAAAAAGAATAATCAATTTTGAGGTTTACCTGGAACTTAAAATGTTAACTTCCTCCATTTGTATTTTTAAAAAAATGTTTCAATGAAAAATAATACAAATAATAGAACGAATATTCTGAATATTTAACTCATAATATCTATTAAATAATTATTAGAAATTTGAACATATATTTAAATCCAAGGAATTGAAATCAATAAAGGTGGTGAATAGAATTTCTTGATGTAGTGATTATTGCTGTAGACATAATGAATCTCGGCTAGTTTTAGACATATATTTCAAAAAATCGAGTGAAGATTAGAAATTGAAGATATGGAATTATAATGACCAAAATGTAAAAACTACAATTTATACAAGGGAGGATTTAGTATAAATTCTGTTAATTATAAAAAGTATTGGAATGAAGAAAGGGAAACTTTAAATCCAGAGGTGAGAAATAAACTTATATTAAAAAGAATTAAAGACCAATTGGAATATGTCTATAACAACTTACCTTTTTACAGAAAACATTATGATAATCATAACTTTAAGCCATCTGATGTAAAAACCTTAGAAGATTTCACGACTAAGGTTCCTATAATCACAAAAAAGATGCTCGTTGAAGATCAAAAAAACAATCCTATTTTCGGAAGTTACGCAGGTCAATTTAAACCGGAAGAAATTGCTCGTATACAGGGATCGAGTGGGACCTCCGGAACGCCAACTTTTTATCAAGTGAGTAAAGATGATTGGGAGAGAGCATCCGAAATGCATGCGATGGCATTATGGTCAACTGGATTGAGACCAACAGACACAATCCAATTCGGCTTTGCTTTTTCAATGTTTTTTGGCGGTTGGGGAATATTACAAGGAGCTGAAAAACTAGGGGCTACGATATTTCCATTAGGTGCTACAGAATCAGACAAACATTTAGATTTGATTGAAAGATTGCAACCGTCTACTTTTGTTGGGACAATTTCCTATTGTATGCACTTACTAGATAAAGCACGAAGTCGAGGCATCGATTTATCCCAAAGCTCTGTAAAAAGAATCATCGCAGCTGGAGAAACAGGCGCATCTTTGCCAAATACGAGAAAAATCGTCACAAAAGGTTGGGGTGCTAGTTTGTTTGATACTGGCTCTACTTCGGAAATGTACCCATTCATGACGAATACATCTTGCGAAGCCCAGGAAGGAGTCCATCTTTATCAAGACGAGGTTTTCACTGAAATTGTAAATTCAGAGGATCCCCATAGCTCAATGCCTATGAGCGAAAAAGGAGCAGTTGTGTACACGCATCTATGGAGAAAATCTCAACCAATGATTCGTTTTTGGTCAGGAGATGAAAGTTATATGACTGATGAGCCATGTTCCTGTGGGAGAACATATCCACGTTTACCACAAGGCGTGCTTGGCCGTATAGACGATATGTTAATCATTCGAGGGGTAAATATTTATCCAAGTGCAATTGAAAATGCCGTTCGATCATTAGATTGGAGTGGAGCGGAGTATCAAATTATTCTGGATAAAAAAGGGTCATTAGATGAAATGACAATTAACATTGAATACCAAAACCAATATAAAAATGATAATCTACAATCCTTTGAAGGTGAAGCAGCAAAGTTGTTCAAAAATAAATTTGGGGTTCGTGTAGGCGTGAATCTCGTAGAACAAGGAATTATCCCTGAAACTGTTTTCAAAGCTAGAAGAGTTGTAGATAATCGTAGTAAAAAGAGCTAAAGGCTTTGCGAAATAGACATCGTTCCCTGTGCGCCATAATAAAACTTTCTCGCATTGGCAGTCTGGTAGTGTCTTCGTGCTACTTTTTCTTGTGTAGAAAATGTGTAGATATTTTTATTTTATATCATCTTTTAACGTATTCTCAAAAAAGGAAAAGCGCCTCAAACCCTTTATATTAAAGGAATTAAAGCGCTTTTCAGTTGGTTCAAACTTATTCTTTCTGAACCTTGATACGTCCCCAAAGGGTTCGAACCTAATTTACGAAACTCCTATATTCTTTTAAATAATACTTAATCGTACTGATTTTACTCGGTATAACTAGTTTGATTAAGTAACTTTATGATAGATGCTTTTTGTGTGTCAACGATGTCCAAGATGAATCTAGTTAAACCTTAAGTCAATATGCTCCATCGGCCAACAGATGATATTAGTTGTCCCCATTATTTGTTCTTCAGAGATGAATCCAACTTCAGGATTTCGGCTATCATTACTTACTCGACGATTATCGCCTAATACAAAGTAATGCCCTTCTGGTACGGTAGTTTCACCTAAATTTTGCTCTAGCGTAAAATCATAAGTGAGTGTCCCAGTATCCTTTAATTCATTCTTATATTGGTCTAAATAAGGTTCATTGTACTTCTCACCGTTTATGTATAATTGATCATCCTTATACTCGATTTTATCTCCTGGTAGACCAATGATACGTTTTATATAATTTGTTTCTTCATTCATTTCAATAACAACAATGTCAAATCGATCATATGACTGAAGTGTTGGACCAATTTTATTGACAATCACGCGATCGTGGTCTACAAGTGTCGGCATCATAGAAGCACCTTTAACAAGTACTGGAGTAAATAAGAACTGCTTGATTACAAACGTAAGCATTAGAGCGAAAGCAATTGCCTTTACCCATTCCCAAAACTCACTTTTTTGTTTTCCCTGTATTTTTTCTTCCAAAACTTTCACCTCCTAGTGTTCTATTATTTAATACGCTAAACAAGGAAAATAGTTTCAGCTTTCTCTTAAAATATTTTATTTTTCAGGAAATTCATCACAAATTATAGGCGCAAGACATGCCCCAACAATTGTAAAGAACAGGCCCGCAAAAAACCGAGTGTGTGTGGCTCTATCCAACCTAAATATGATTAGGCTTTAAGCGAGCTAAAAAAAGCCCTCCACAGAAGATTGTAGAAGACAATAGAAAAAATTTTTTTCGATTCTTGTCCGTACAAATATTTTTAAGGGAGACTGGCTTGCCTCCCTTTTAATGCAAAAATTTTTTCATTCAACGGCCGTAGCCAAGTCATGTGCCAACACTTCTACCCCCGTCATTCTCCCAACGATCAATGTCCCAAATAACATCAACATCTTCCCAGCCGTCATGTATTTCTCCGTTAGGAAGGGTACCGGTTCTTACTACAGAAATAATACATCATCCTTTTAAATAATATTTGATGTTTCTATATTATGTCATGTTATTTGTTTTGTTCATCGCCAGGATACGTCTCTTTTTTGTACTTTACCTACAAAACAATTATCCAATCAAAAGGATTACTTTTAAGTCTGAGAGTATCTGTTGTAACTGGATCAATTATCTGAATTTTTATAGCTAATAGGATTTTTCCATAAAGTTAGAGTAGCGAATCGTTAATGTAGTTAGACTAACTGATATGCTTTTTTCTGGAAGAAAGTATACTGTTCATGAATAAATAAAAAACCCCCGTAAAAGTTAGATTGGTGTCTAACTTTTACGGGGCAGTTCATATCAGTATGTTTTTTATAAGAAAGAGTGAACGCTTTGAGGGGCTAATAAGATAGAAACTTTCGTTTTATATTTTTCCAACCTAAAAATTCTTTTATATATTCAGCAGGTGTTATTATAAGCAAGCTTTTAAATTCTTTGTAATAATGTGAAGGATCATAGTAACCATATTGGTCAATGTTTACAGGTGTCTCTTCAAAAGAAAAATGTTGAAGCAAGAGTTGAATACGTATGAATTTACTTAGTTTTTTCGGTCCAAAACCTGTTTTTTTGTAGAAAAGTTCTCGGATATATCGCTCAGAATAACCTGTTTTATGCTGAATTACATCTGGTAAGAACAGCCCATTATTTTCAATAATAGAATCAAAACAAGTAGCGAATATTTCATCACTCAAACTTTTTTCCTTTTTTTGAGAACAAAAATACTCATTACAAATCTGCACTCTTTGTTCGAAATCTCCTGCTTCAAAAACAGCTTGTATAAATTTAGGGTCTAGTGTGCAGCCTAATCCAACATTAACAAACGGTTGTTGAACAATTTGTTTTAATGCGCAATTGTATTGAATCACTGTTTGTTTTGGATTTAGACGAACACCAAAATATTTACCTTTTGGGGTAAATGAATAAATTCCACGTGTAGTCGGGGTATTCCCTAAGACAACCTTTTGATCCTTGCCCATGTAAAACATTAAATCTTGACAAGCATCAGGAATGACATGAATATCACTATTAATGCCTATTGGTTCAAACTCATAATAAAATAATATATCCTGGTTTAACTCGCTATTTGGAGTCAGTTCTCTATAAGAATACGTTTTTTGGACCAATTCAGGTTGGATTGGATAATAGCTACTCAATAAGCCGCCCCCTCACTTCACTCTTAGGTAAAATTAAAAGAACCCTTGCGCCTGTTCATTGTAACTTGCAAAAACACATTTAGTCGATTGATACGATTCTAAAGCTTTTAAATGATTTTCTCGACCGAAGCCTGACTTTTTGTAGCCGCCAAATGCTGTACCAGCAGGGTATTGATGATACGCATTAATAAAAACACGTCCTGCTTGGATCTCTCGACTTGCTTTATAGGTAACGTTTGTATTACGTGACCATACAGCTGCCCCTAATCCATACATAGTATCATTTGCAATTTCAATCGCTTCCTCGAAGGTTTTAAACGTAGTCACTGCTAATACAGGACCGAAAATTTCTTCTTGGAAAATACGCATTTTGTTATTGCCTTTAAAAATAGTTGGTTTAATAAAATAACCATCTACATGATCAAGGTGATTTTCGGCGCCACCGATTAAACATTCTGCGCCATCTAGTTTGGCAATTTCAAAATAAGAAAGGATTTTTTTATGTTGTTCTTCTGAAGCCTGTGCACCCATCATTGTTTCAAGATCGAATGGATCACCAACTTTAATTTGCTTTACTCGTTCAATGGCTTTTTCCATGAAACGATCATAAATAGACTCATGGATCAATGCTCTAGATGGACAAGTGCAAACTTCTCCTTGATTGAAAGCAAACATAACTAATCCTTCAATCGCCTTATCTAGATATCCGTCATCAGCATCCATGACATCTTCAAAGAAGATATTAGGAGATTTGCCACCTAACTCTAGTGTAACAGGAATTAGATTCTCAGATGCATATTTCATAATCAGTTTGCCGACAGCTGTAGAACCCGTAAAGGCCACTTTGGCTATACGTGGGCTTGAAGCTAACTCTTTCCCGGCCTCTACACCAAAACCATTAATGACGTTCAATACACCTTTTGGTAATAGGTCTTGAATAAGCTCAACTACGAATAAGAATGATACCGGCGTTTGTTCTGCCAATTTTAATACAACACTATTTCCAGCAGCAAGTGCTGGCGCCAATTTCCAAGCTGCCATTAAAACAGGAAAGTTCCATGGAATGATTTGGCCAACTACACCAATAGGTTCTTGGTAATGATAAGCTACTGTATCCTCATCAACAGGTGTCACTTGGCCTTGTTGTGTGCGAATGGCACTTGCAAAATAGCGGAAATTATCAATTGCCAATGGAATATCAGCATACATCGTTTCACGAATCGCTTTCCCATTATCCCAAGTTTCTACCTTTGCAATTTTTTCAAGATTTTCTTCCATACGATCAGCAATGGCTAGTAAGATACGTGCCCGTTCTGCTACGGGTGTTTTCCCCCAAGTTTTTTGGGCTTCATGAGCGGCATCTAATGCTAGCTCTACATCTTCTTTTGTTGAACCAGCTACACGTGTAAATACTTCTTTCGTGATAGGCGTACTATTATCGAAATACTCTCCATTTACAGGTGCTACCCATTCACCACCAATAAAATTGTCATATTTCTTTTTGAATTGAATGCCAGATTCTTCAATATTCGGTTTAACATTTACCTTTACCATAATGATCGACCCCTTTAATGATGATTATGATGCTGTTGTTCCTCTTTTACAGGTACCTCGTTATGAATCTCAAAACTACTTACTACTAGTACACAAATCATTAAACCAGCCACAATGTAAATATGCTTTGGAATGGCTTTTATAAAGATAGGAAACATCTCACGATTCCATACACCAATAGAAATAATAGCACTTACAATAAACATCATTGTAAAAAAGATAATGCTTAACGTTAAATATTGGGTGGTCATTAATGTAAGCATCGCGCCCATCATTGCTCCCATAAAACTAGATCCTACACTTTCCATGAATAGGTACATTGGTAAGCCTGTTGACAGTAAATAGCCTAAAGCAATAGAAATAATAATAGATGCTATTGCGCCAAGTACCATATCGGGAAGCCAGGTAGCCATATTCATCCCAACAGCAGTACTCATTGTCATAGAAATCAGCATTATACAGCACTTGGCCATGCCATGATTAGCAAAACGCTGTTTTAATAAACGGTTAGTGATTACCGTAAAAGTAACAATCACCAACATGCTTAGGAATGGTAGCATATAATCACTCCTGTAAGAGTTTTATTGCGTATGACAAGACGAAGTTGTGTGACACTTCTTGTCCGGTCTAGGAACGTCTATCGCTGGGTTTCGATCAAAGAATCCAACTGGTTTTAATTGGAAGTTGATGTATGCAGTTGGCATTACAGGCCAATCTTCAGGGCGCGGGATATGATGATGGCCCATTGTGTACCAAACGACGATATCTTCATCATCAATTGAACGGTTATTCTCAACGTATTTTGGAAGTCCATCTCCCCCAGCATGTTGATTTGGATACATACCTGTTGCATATTTTTCATTTTCATCAAATTGCGTAACGTGTAAATGGTGTTTAAGGAAACCAGCTCGTTTCATGACGCTTGCTTCTTCATGAGCAAATGGGAAGCAATTTTCGCCAGGTAAAATTTTATATCCAACAGGTTGATTCACTCGGTTAAGTGAGCTTTTATTAATAATTTTCCAAGTACGCTGCGTTTTTAAATCTAAATTACGTAATGCTTCCTTCTCCGTTTTAAAGATACGTGAAACAGGATAGAAACCATTGGCATTTGGATTGTGTTCTCCCAATGTTTCTGAAACGGTTTCTGTTTCAACTACTGAGTTATTTTCACCGTCTAACATCGTATCAAGTCGGAAATTAAAGAAGTGTTGATGATGTGATGCATTTAATCCTGGAGAAATCTCAGATCCATATTTTGTTTGGATGCCATCTTCACATGCACCAGTGCTTAAAATACCTGTTAGTTTGACTTCAGCTTCAATCGTACCGTCTTGGTAGAAACTCCAATAGAATCCGTAATCATAATTTCCAACTGTACAGAAGAATGAAATCACTAGTCGACGTGAGCGCCGTACTTCTACATGGCCTGTACGCCAATCTGTATGTTTCCAACCAATCCCGTAATCTTCTTCATGTAAGCAAATCGCATTTTTGATCGTACGTGCATTCCCTTTAACATCAGCAACGACACCATCAAAGTATTGAATTTCGCCTAAGCAGTCGCAACCTAGTTCTAACGAATTGGCTAATTGACCCATTCCATATTCACCAGCATCAAAGGCATTTTGTGTGTTATGCGAAAATGTTGGTTCACCATAAGGGACAACCATTTCCGATAATGCTGCACGATAAAGAACTGGACGATCCTTGCCTTTGTCATGGTAATTAATCGTGTATAATACAAGGCCCTCACGTGGTGTAAATCCATAGCGGAAACTCCACTTTTGCCATTTGATCAAATTACCTTCAATTGTAAAGCTTGGACCTTCAGGTTGAATGATTTCCAATGGTTTTAAGTCATTTCTAAACACTATTGATTCATCAACTTCAGGATGGTAATTACCTGATGTTGTTGGAATTGGACGTACCCCGTGATCTTCTACTTTGTAAACTTCCATTTTGTTTAGGTCTACATACGTTACAATACCTGTTAAAGGGTAAGCATATCCGTTATCTTCTAGTGAGTGTTTTTGCCAACAAATCGCACGAAGTAAACGTTTACCCTCATGTTCCTGAACACCAAAATTCCCTGCTGACCAAGGATCCACCATGATTAATTCAGGATTGTTAATGCCACGTTTCTGTAAAGCTGCTACAAAATCAGGGTGGTTCTTTACTAATTCTTCACATTGTTCAAATTCCTCTAAGGCTACATTTGGTTGTACGCCAGGAATATGTTCGTAGGAATCAACCTTTTCTGAAGTTAAATTTACAACTGCTTCAAATGTTTTCAATTCTTTATCATCTAAAATCACTAAAAATACTTGGCGATCTACAGTATTACCTGGTTTGTAATTTAGTACTTCTGATTTTTTAGGTTCATGTAACATCACCGACATAAATCGGACATGTTCAGACAACTGTTGCTGTTCCTTGACTATTTGAACAGCTTTTTCAATTTCTACTTCAGATAATGGTGATAATGGGTGATTAAGCTCAACGTTTGGATTAACCTTTACTGACATTCTATCAACCCCTTATAATTTGATCTCTTTAATTATAATCAGAAAATTCGGTGAAGTGATTGTAAATAACGGCATTTTTATAGATAAGTTATTTTTAGCTATAAATAGATAATATTTTCTACTTCAAGTGTTTTTTATAAAAAAATACCAATTGAGCTGTTTATCGTTCAGCTTAGTAACTATTAAAACAACAAAACCCTCCTATTTTAAATAGAAAGGTTATTTAGTAAGGCTGTTTTCGTATAGATTGTTGCTATTAATACATAAAAACCAAGTTAATTCTACACATTTTGTAGATTAACTTGGTCTTTAGTAAATCCTTTTTTAACAAAAGCATCCGTTAGCCCTCCATGAAGCGCAATAATCAGCACTTCATCACAGAAAATGAAAGATGATTAGGTTCTTTCATAGGAGTTTAATAAGAACACTGTGGGAGTTTAAGTGTAATTTTTCACAAACCTCTTTATTTTAAAGTTAAATCAACAGGGACTACCTCAAGTTCATAACTTTCCATATCAAGAGAATCTAAAATGTCTCTAAAGTATTCCTCTGTTTGTTCTTTGTATTCTTTGTATTGTGTTTTTCCAATTCTAACTGTAAGGACATTTTCTTCTGGGCTAAATCCCATAGAGTGTACAGTAAATTTCTCTTGTGCAACATCAAAAATTTGACCAGAAAACATTTTTTCAATACCATTTACAGTATCGTTCCCTTCAAATTCATCTTGTGCGATAAAGAGGATAAATCCAGTTACAACTATACATAGCCCAATAATAACCTTCTTCAAAAAAAATCACCTCCAACTTCTTCGTCATAGCTCCCTTATTTGGTAATATACTCCATTACAACAATTCGCCATTCACTTAAAAATTTCCTTCTATAACAAAACTGCCCCCGTTAGCCATCCATGAAGCGCAAAATCAGCACTTCACCACAGAAAATGAAAGATGATTTAGTTCTTTCATGGGAGTTTAAGTGAATTTCTTCACAAACTAAAGGGGAGCGAGCAAATTCTCTATTACAGGAATGCTCCTCGTTAGCTCAACAAAAGTCTCAATCCCGTTATAGTTCAGGTCACCCACTTATTTTTTAAGCGGTTTAACATTATATATATGCGTCTCTGATTTTCCTTTAACAATTGTACTGCCAATTATCCTAATGATATTGCCAACTTCATCGTGTTCTACGCGTAATCTTTGCTCCTCGTACGATTCCAATAGTGGTGAAATATTATAAAAGTAATCAACTTCAGAAAGCCAATTGTTTTCGTACTTGTATTCCTCATACTGAAGATCGGCAAATTCCTCCATCCAGCAACCACTTCGTTCATACTTCATCAATTTTTCGTTTTCGTAAATGCACTTGGACACTACTACTAACTCGCTTGAATTATCAAATTCTAAACCATAAACAATATCATCAATGTATATCAAATACTCTTCGTCAAATCTACTGTCTGGTGTTGTAAACTCATTCACACCCTTTACTCGAAGCAACCTGCCGGCCTTATCAAAGCCATATTCGTAAGAGTAATTCCCGAATTCAGGTTTCTTCTTTTTGAACAGTCTACCCCTTTTCATCCCACCAACGATTAAGTCTAAAACGGGGCTCGGACAGTAGTATCCACGATGGATTATTTCTCCTCCTTTAGAATACTCTAACCTTACAATTTTCTCCTCCGCAGCAGAGCGTAATTCTAACAATTTGTCCGCGTACTTCTGTTTAATACTGACCAACACTGCAATAACCTTTACAAAAGCATCTAACTTTGATTGATCGATTTGACCCGAATTCTTTATTTGCTTTTTTGCATCTACTAACCAATCATTAAATTCCGCCATAATATTCTCAAACTCATCCACATTAACACCTTCCTGCTCTATAAATGTCTTTAATTAACGCACCTCATTAATTGAACAAGATAAATGTTTACCTCTTTTAATTTTCTAACCAAGTTTAGATTGTATTCTCATCCATAGAATACTTTACCTATCAAATCATAACTATGTATTGCCTTAATTTATATATGTAATTTTTTCCTCTTCCAACTATACTGCCCCGTTATTACAATTAGAAAGAGGCTGGGACATAAGTACATTTTTCAAGCGAAATTAAAAAATTTCACATCAGAAAAGCGAGGGAAATCAACGTTTCTAAAATTGAGTTCCCTCGCTTTTTAAGGTTTTAACCAGTTTTGTCCCAGCCTCTTGATCTTCAAGGAAAGCACCCCGTTAGCAGCATAAGAAAAGTTCATCGATGCGACTGCTCTTTTTTGCAATCGCCACGTAGCTCAACATTTAGATACCCAGGTATTAATTTCATTAGCTACTTTTTTGGGGTTATCCCAATGAACCATATGATTAGTTGCTTCTATTGAAACAATGGTGACATTTTCTATATGCTGTTTTAATTTGTTGATTCCAGTTCTTCTAGCGTTTATTAACTCTTTAGGATGAGTTGCGTGGATAAGAATCAATGGTGATTTTATGTATGGATAAGCTGTTGTAAAACTTTCTCTAAAAAATGCTTTAATAATAGATAATATAGTAAACTTTGAACTGATAAGTTCATATTTTTCTCTTTTAATAAAAAGTGTTTGAACCATTTGTTCAATTTTTTCATTCCATCGGTCAGTATATTGTCGGTACTCCCCAGTTACATCGGTCCAAGTGTCAAAAACCGAGGAATGCTCCATATAATCATTCCACCCACCATATACTTTAGAAAAGGTCATATCTTCTTGGAAATCTGGAAACGTATAGCCACCATCCAGTAAGATAACCCCTTTAATTTTTTTAGGGTACATTTTAGCATAGTGTAATGCTATATCAGCTCCCCAAGAATGGCCCAAAATATAAAAGGGTTCTTTTAAGACTTGCTCGAATACATCGTTAAACCATTTTGCAAGACTTGAAAATAGATAACCATCTTCATTTACAAAAGGAGATGTGCCTCCGTGACCTGGATTATCGAAAGATAATATATGAAAATCATCTTCTAGGTATTCAGCTAACTCGGAAAAGACTGCCCCACTATTTCCAAGTCCGTGTAAACAGACTATTGTGGGTTTAGTGTTCTTTCCAAATTCGTAATAATGGACATCAAACTCTTTAACACATAAACTAATATCCTTCATAAAACCCCCTGTTTAAAATTATTTATATTTGTTTATTTCTACACATTATTAAAATATCCTTTCTTCCACTAACCTGCACCGTTAGTTAAAGAGCACGCCTCATAAAATAATTGTTAGTCTTAACCTCAATTATTATGCTGCTTTTGCTACAAGAGACTTTACCTTTGAACGTTTTACATTGATTCCCCGCTGCTTATTGTAAAACCATGTAACAAGTACAGAGGGGTTGCCATATTCTTTTTTCAAATTGATTTACATAATCACTATTAATCCATCAATCTATTTGGAAACGATCAGATGGGAGACCACCATTTAGACTTCCATCTTGCCATAGCAATTCTCAATATACGTATCACAAACTCCATGTAATTTCGTTATATTCAAATAGGCATTACGTGTTTGCAAAGGATCTTTTATCCAGTTCATTTTTTCGTAGCCAATTTGAGAAGCAAGTTGTTTTTGTTGTAAAAAAAACAGCTAAGCACCTATTTGCTTAGCTGGGTTTATTATAAAATTATGCCTTAATTCTTCCCATGACAATCGTATTATAATAGTTACCATTTGAAAGGAGTTTATCATTTTTTAAGACGCCTTCAACTTCAAAGCCAAGCTTTTTATAGAGCAATATCGCTTTGTCATTTGTCTCTAAAACATTCAAGGCCATTTTTTTAATGTCATTAGCGTCAGCCCATTCTACCGATGCTTTTAAGAAATTTTTCCCTATCCCATAGCGCCAAAATTCCTTTAATACACCTACGCCGAAATCTACTTTATGAGCAAATCTTTTTAATGGAGACCCCTCACATCTAGAGAATCCGACGATGCGATCATCGACCACTGCTACTAAACACAAATTCCTTGGACTTTCTGTGTCAACTTTAATGATCTGCTCGAAACCTTTTGTATCGATAACAGCTTCCCCTTGTTCTCTATCAAAGTTTTCCGTTTCTCCATCAAGTTGTAATCTTATTGCAGATAATGCTTCGGCATCTTCTATTTTGGCGGATCTAATTGTATAATGAAGTTCATTTACATAAAATTCTTGGCTGTTTATTAGCATTGTTAAATCCTTTCTACTACTTATTTATAAAAAACGTACTCGGCTGAATGCTCACGAATCGATTATGCCAAATGGATTCATGGTGTTTTATTATTTGTTGGGCCTCTAATACCTGACTATCCAATGTAGCGTGTGCATCTTCGACTAACATATTATGGTGGTAACCATGGCTATAAGCACTTCGAATGGTCGTATCAAGACAAAACTCTGTTTGAGCTCCTGCAAAAATAAGCTGCTCAATTTTTTGTTCTTGTAAATATTGCGCCAATTCTGTTTGATAAAATGCATCCCACGTTGTTTTTTGTATGACTTTATCCTCCGGTTGTCGTAGAAGCTCATGATATAAATCCCAGCCTGGCTTGCCAAACGCAAAATCATCGTCTTCATTTGAATCCGTATGCTGGATAAAAATGATTGGGACTTCGCTATGTCGTGCCGAAGTAATCAAAGAATTAATGTTTTCTACTACTTTTTTAGAGTCAAATAAGTAGTTTTGGTCATCCAAAAAGAAGGCTTCCTGCATATCTATAATAATTAATGTCTGCTTCATCTCATTCTCCTTTAAGAATCTGACTTTAATTATCTTATTGTATAGAAATTCATTTTCCATTTAAAGAAAATTTCGAGAAATGAGGAAGGTTCCCTTTTTATCTAGGCGCTTTCAGCATGACGTCTGATGAACCGCTTCGCTTTTCACCTCACCTGCTCCTTGATTAATCACTAATAAAAATACTCCATTTTGAAAAAGTGTAATCAAAATGGACTCTACTGTTGTGAATGAATATAAAAAAGTATAAAAATAAACCTATAAACGTTTGTTATAGATTTTTATGTTTCGCCCATAAACATAAGTAGTACGACTGACAATATAACGCCAATGAAATAAATGCGCCGCAAAAATTAGCACTCACCACAGAAAATGAAAGATGATTTAGTTCTTTCATCGGAGTGGAATATAGGTAGCACTTTTATTTGCTAACTAAGTTAAAACTATAAATATAAAAGTTGTAATCCTACCCCAACTTCGTCTAAAACAGCAGCCGTTGAAAGAGCTATTTTCGAATGTAAATCTGTACAATGGCAAGCATGAAGCTTAGTTGGTTTAAGATCTTTTATATAACGAACTGTATGATCTAACTGCTCTTTAGTCGGATTTAATAGGTGAAATCCTCCGATAATATCAACTACTCTCTCTTCCTGACATACCTCTTTAGCATATTCAATAATGTTACATATCCCAGAATGTGCACATCCAACGATAATAACTAACCCTTCTGAAGATTTATAAACTATTGCTGTGTCATCCCTAACGAGGTCGTTAACGCTCCCTTGATCTGTAACAACTTGCCCTATAGAATCTTTTCCTTCAAAATCGAATCTTCTTTTAATTTCCCCTAGAAATACTAGTCGATCGGTTAACCATAAGGGTTCTTTAGTTAATTGGACTGGAAAATGTCTACTTACCTTTTCATGAGATATGATACTCCCTATCTCTCCTACAGGATCAACTAGTTTAGTGTTAAAAATCAATGGATGCCCAATAATCTTGGGCGTATTGGATATTATTGCTTCATTTTTAGCTTCCATGTGTAGTCTAATTAAATGTGTCAGTCCCCATGTATGATCCAAATGCCCATGTGATAAGACAACATAATCGAGATTTCTTAAGTCTATTCTCATTTTATCTGCATTCTTTATAAAGACATCAGAATATCCGGTATCAAAAAGGATACGTTTATCATCTTCTTCAATAAAAAAGGATAGCGCAGGTTCCCCTAAAAAATAGCGATCAATTAAAGTATTATTATCTACTAAAACGGTTAATTTCATATAATACCTCACTTTTTGGGCTCATCACCAAAAATTGCGAATGACATCTGAATGACGCAAGGCCTTAGATAAGTTGATTGGCGTGGAGGCTGGGCAACTCCTTGGGGTCAGTGTCAGAGGAACCGAAATCAACCACACGTTATGGTGAATAACCTTTTTTGTTAATTATAACAAAAAAAGACAGTTGTTATATGATCAGTTTGTATCGCCCTTTTACAACAATGGTTTTTGTGTAATAAAATAATATGCGGTACAATTTGGTAAACAGATAAAATCTTTAAATTTGAAAGAAGTTCCTCTAACTGAAAATAAAGTGGATAAGAGTTTAAAGTTTTAGATCAATTTTTGATTCTGGAATATGTAATGTAGATTCAAATTTAACGATACTACTGTTCATATGACAAAACATATTCTTGTAAAGGTAAGAAAGGATGATGACAAATGCACAAAATTGCAGAAATACTATATCAGAATAGGCTATTCTACTCCATAGAGGAATTCGAAACATTCGAAGCTACACTTGCTCAAGTTGACCTGTCTAACCCTGTGTTGGTTTATGATCTTTGTCTCGTTTTTGATGATGAAACAGAGTCCCCTGAGGTTATGTATGGTTTGATTCATTGTATTGAAGCATTTGAATGGAAGGATGCACTAAAACAAGTCATGTTAGCTACTCCGCGAATGATGGAAAGAGCGGCAGAATGGGCAGATACGATGCATCGTAGAATTCTAAATCATGATCAATCTCGTATATGGTACAAAGAATATCTCCATACATTTGAACCAGATCAAAGACAACCTCTTATTCAATTACTTCAATCGATCAGAATAGATACGCCGGACCGGTTTAAAGATAAAATAGACGAGATCATAGGAACGTATGAATAAATTTGATTCGTTCCAAGAAATGATTTAGGTATGGAGTAGCACCACATGTCCATCAAGCTAACATTTTGAGACGCCCCAAAACGAAACTTTCTTCTTTTCGTAGGTGTCTCTGAGAATTTAGTTCATTTTTCGTTTTGGGATAATTATGAATTCTTCAGCTGATAAGTATGTTAAGTGCTCTTTTTTATTTAGTGGGTTCCAGCATAGCAGTACATGAGAGCTAAGATAAAAATAAAAGTTATGACTGCTCCTAAAACATTTTGGTTATGAGTGCTTTTTCCATTCTTTAAGTTCTTCAAAAAAGTAGTAAAATTTAAAAACCATAAAACTCCTAATAAAGGTATGACAAGCCAAAGCAAAAATAACATAAATTATTCCTCTCCTTCCCATTTACTAAAAACTGTTCGTTAGTGAAAAAGCGGCAACTCTATTGAACAATCAATTGAAGAACTATCCAATATTTTTTCTTACGCCCCAACCTAAATCAATGACATTTTAGTTGTCTTTATTATTGAATAAAGACGATACTCCCCCTGCAAAAGGCAATCACTGGCATAACTCTTCGTATATCTTTAACAATGGCTTCAATCAGCTTGACGATAGATGCTGTTGTGGCATAATAAGCTCTACCATTGCTATTTTCATACTATTAATCTTAATTAAAACATTATTTCGCTACACTAAGCTATACCTAGCAATTTTAAATTAATGACAAACCACACTCAAATACACATAAAACCACAACACTCCAATCAATAATCACAATAAAACCCCTCCATAGATAATATGAAGGGGTAAACAACATTTTATTTCATTAATTCCTCAACAAATTCAACTGGTACATATGTTTTCGTTGGTTCTAATAAAGCTGGTGCTACTTTAAAGTGACGAATTGCTTTATTATAGCCGTATTCTTTTTGACCACGTGTAATTGTGTAAGATACTGCACCTTTAGAGATCATTGCGCCTTTTCCTGTTGATTCTACTTTATAGCCCAATTCTTCGGCAATTAAACGTAGTGGTACCATTTTTGTACCTTCAACTTCATAAAAGTCATTGTTAATGATTTCTTGTATAGCAGATTCAGATGGATCCACCTCACCCGACTCTTCTGCAATCGTATCTAAAACGACTACTTTTGAAGGCGGTGTTTGTGCTGGGATGCTCATAGTTGCGATTGTATAGAACACTAGTAAATGTTGTTCTGCTAGATCCTCAGCCTTTACTTCTTTGCCAGATAGGCTAAGTAATTCTGTTTCTTCACCAACATTTAGTTTTAACGTGTTATCCGTATTCACTAATTCTTTATTAAAGAAGTCTACTTCAACAGTTCCCATTTCTTTTGTTTCAACAATGATTACTTCTGGGTTATATTGTGGTGGATAAATCGTAAGCATTGGTTTATTTGCATATGTATATGCTGTGACTTTATCACCTTTTTGTAGTTTTACTTCTTTACCCGTATTATCGAATACAAGTGTATCATCATTTACGACTAAAACATTTGTATCTTCGCCCTCTTTAACAGTGTAGTACGTTGCCTTATCACGTTGTTCAACATTGTCAACTGTTCCAGCTACTTTAATAAAAACCGGCTCAACCTGAGGATTTTGCTCCTTATTTTCAGTAGTGTTCGTTACACCTGCATTTCCTTCGTTTGCTGATGCGGATGGAGCTACTACAGCACCCCCAATTAGTAATGCTGTCATAGCAAATGGTACAACTTTCTTCATTTTCATAATAAAGCCTCTCCCTCATTTTACAAATTCATAGTAGTAGTCGGTTATAAATGAAAAAGGTTACAAGATTACCAACATTTTTTTATAATGACTCAAAAAGCCGTGATTCTTTTTATGATGAAGAATCACGGCTTTTTTACTTTTGCTGTTTGGACGGGTGTTTTGTTTGGTTCGTGGGGATTCACCTCGCTTTCTCGGATATTCTACTCCTTCGCGCGGGTATTTACCTCGATTCCTCGGGTATTCTCTTGCTCCGCGCCGATATTCGCTCCTCTCGTGCGGAATTCACTTCTCCCGCGTGGATTGCTCCGATTAAAAGCGTCTTTTTTAAAATATAGATTGAAGCCGATTTAAAACACGTTGTAAAAAATATTGATGCTCACTTTGCTTTGTTCGGATATCCAAGGCGACATCTGGAAGATCGGTAATGACTCCGTTGACATTTTTCTCGATAAATTCTTGTAATGAATGATCTTTATTCAATGTCCATACAAACAAATCCATCTTTTGTTGCTTCAGCTCTGCGATTAGCTGATCTGTTATCCAAGATTCCTCAAGTGAAATAAAATCTACAGTTTCTACCATAGGTCCGATATTTAATGCATACACAATACCCACACGTAAGTTGGGTGCCAATTTTTTTAGTTGTGCCATCATTTGTAGATCTGATGACTGCACATAGTGTGTATCGAGTACCTTATAAACTTTTAGCTTTTCTACTAACTTTGGCAATACATCTTCCGTTTCTTTACCATGCACTTTCAATTCAATCAGCAAGGCAACGTCTAGAGCCTTTGCTACTTCAATAAAATCATCTAAAGATGAAATTTTATCGTTAAAGCCATTAGCATGGATTGTCAGCGTCTTTAATTCACCAAGCGTCATATTGGATATGGCACCATTTTTACCTGTCAATCTTCTTAATGTTCGATCGTGGAAGACAACGAATTCTCCATCTGCTGTTTGCTGAATATCAATCTCGATTAAGTCTGCCCCAGCACTCGCGGCACTTACAAGACCACTAATCGTATTTTCCACATTACCTGTTGTATAACCCCGATGAGCAATAATTTTTGTATCTGGTGCATAGACACTTTTCTCAAGTGAAATAGTGTTCATGACACTTAATACGATGAAAACAATCAAAATAATGATGGATAATGGCTTATAGCTCCTTTTTTTAAACTTCGGCGTAAACCTTAACTTACTTAAAATAGGTGTATTATAAGTAATAGCTACCATTACTTGTGAAAATGTTGCTTGCAGTAAACTAAATAGCACGACGAAAACCATTTCTAAAAAAGCGAGCGTCATCCCTGCTGTAACAAGTGCTGCACTCGGCATAAAACGCTCCAACAAATATAATGGCAATGTGCTTATCACTGTAATTCCTAGCATTACGAGTAAATGACCCACTAAAAGCACGGCTAATACTATAAGGAGTAAAACTAAACCACGTCTTGAAAAACGCCAACTTTGTATCAAGGATCGAAGGATTGATATCTTTGGTTGGATTGTAAAAATCGGCAAGGTCAAAAAACTACGAATACCTACTATTATTAAGACAATCACAACAGCAGCATAGAGTAGCTTACCAGAGCGACTGTTCATTATTTCATTTGTTAAAAAATGTGGAAGTGAGATTGTTTGAGATATTGTTTGCGGTAGAATCCATGAAGCTAATGGGAGTAAAAGGGCTATATAGACAACTAAAAAAAGAACTTGCACACTAAAAAAAGAAAGGACCTTACGATTGAGCTGCTGCCATATGTGTAAAAATCGATAACGATTACCTTTTTGTTGGTGAAAGGCCATTAAAAAAAGAAAGCCCATTTCATAATAAATACATAACAAAATGACCATGACCAAAAGAATAATCATCGAGATCACAAAAGGATGCGCCATAAAGCTTTGAATATTTTGCTCAGTAATATGTGTATAGCCTGTTACTTGTAGCATTACCTTAAATACGATCGTTGTCACCGGCATTATTAATAAAAACTGAAATAACCTAATCAGTGCGAAAACCTGTATATAATCAATGCGATACTTATAAATATTGTAGATGGCTTGTCGCATTACTTGTCCGGCTTTATGCATTCATTCACCCCAGTCCATAGCTGTCGCACTTCAACTTCAGCATGTTTACGCTTTTTATAAGATATGATAATCTGCTTATTTTAAATTACCTTTATCTATAGAAATACAATTTGTCCCATATAATATGCGAGGATGATGAATAAGATTTATGTATTTATGGTGGCTCCAAACATTTTCTTGAAACTTTTTTGCATGTAACTCAGTAGATAATATAATTGATACTATTTGAAAGGGGAGAAACCATTATGAGACAAACAATCTATAACTTCGGAGATATCATTAGTACAACCGTACTTTTTGTTATTTTCCTCTCCATTTTTTTCGTGATGATTAATATGATTAAAAAAATGAAGTCTACAGCTCCCTTACCTCCTCAGCAAACACTTCAGCAAAAAGTTGAAGATTTAACATTACAAGTTAAAAGACTAGAGCAACAAGTGAAAGATTTATCAGAAAGAGGATAGTGGGAAAAGCCTTTAAAGTCTATCCCTTTCTTTTTGGTCTAACATCACAAAAAAATCGCTGTAAAGTTTATTCTTTACAGCGATTTTTATAAACGATACGGCCATCAACAACCGTATATGTAACTTTAACTTGAGGAATGTTTTCGATATCTATTGTAAAAAGATCTTCTTCTAGTACTGTAAAGTCTGCTGTATAGCCCTTTTCAATCTTACCTCGAACATGATCTTGAGCTATTATTTGTGCAGCTCCTACAGTATAAAGCCTTACTGCCTCAAAGCGTGAAATTTTCTCCTGTGGGTTGTAGCCATCATGCGTCTCTCCAAAATTTCTCCTTGTTACTGCAGCATAGATACCGTACAAGGGATTAGGCACTTCAATCGGGGCATCACTGCCACCTGCAACAACTAGCCCACGATCAAGCAGCGATTTTAACGGATGCAAGCCTTGTGCTCTTTCCTCCCCTAGTCTAGCTAGTTCTGCTGCATATTCTCCCTGCACAAACTGCGGTTGCATATCCACTGCAACCGGTAATGAAGCAAGTTTTTCTAAGAGATCTTCATCAACCAAACTACAATGAATAACACGATCTACTTGACCCTCTCGAGGCGGATAGGCGGCAAATACGTCTAAAATCGTCTCAATGGCTAAGTCTCCAATGGCATGCACCGCTACTGTTTGTCCATGCTGACGAGCAAGTTGAACATATTCCTGTAATTGTTCTGTTGAATGCACAAGCATACCGCAATTGTCTAACTCATCACAATACGGTTGACGTAATGCAGCAGTACGTCCTCCAAAGGCACCATCGATAAAGATCTTCATTGCACCAAATTCCAAATATGGAGAAGATGTTTCCTGCATCTGAGCAATTTCTTCAAATACTGTATGGTGTTGCAATAAATGAACTTTAAATGATTGCTGCGCCTCGACGATCTTTCGAAAAGCTTTTATTGGTTGAATCGGTGGCCCATAATAGCTTAAATCTTCAGAATGACCACCAACCAAGCCGTATGATTGCAGTGATACTACTGCCTTCTCGAGAGCATCCTCAATATATTCAGGCGTAATATGGGGCATATGGTTAACAATCATATACAAGGCAACATCCTTTAATACACCTGTTAGCTGTCCATTCACCTTATCGATCACGCCCCCCTCTGGTGAAGGGGTATCATTTGTAATGCCTGCAAATGCTAATGCCTTAGAATTTGCTAAGATTAAATGGTGACAACTCCGCTTAATAATGAGATGCGCTTCACCCAGAGCATCAAGCTCCGCCAATGTTGGGAACATAGGAACTTCAAATTGTGTCTCATTAAGCCCTATTGCGATGACCCATTGATCAGCGTGAACGTCTGTCATCCGCTCACGAATAATTGCCAGCAGCTCGTCCTTACGTCTAACGTTCGATACATCAATATGCTTTAATTTTTCCCCGTAGCCAATAATATGTAAATGACTATCAACAAATCCTGGGTACATCACATTTCCTTGCAAATCTTGAATAGAAGTAGCATGTGGCGACAGGCTATCTACTGAGCCTGTCGCCACAATTTTTCCATCTTCTACAAGGACTGCTTCAACTGTTTCGCCAACTTGCGCCATCGTGTAAATTGTTCCACCTGTCCATAACGTTGCCAAAACAATTCTCCTCCTATGCAATCGCTTCTAATCAATTGTGCCTCGGCATAATTGCGTCCTGAATCGGCCGGAGGCTTTAATTTCTTTCAGCGGGTGTTTGTAACCCGCTGAAAGAAATTAAATGTGCACTTTCTAAACGTCGACGAACAGTTACGCCAACCCATGCTGCTAGAACAGCTTTCAGAATACCGACAACGATAAATGGTGCTACACCGCCCATAAATGCTGCAGTCCAACTTAAGTCTGCTGCAACTTTTAACCAAGCCGTTCCAAATGCTAATGTCACAACCATCCCGATCAGGTTCGCAATAATAGCGTGGAACAATGTAATGCCAAATTTATCTAAGTATAAGCCCATAATAACTGCCGTAACGAGGAAGCCTACAATATAGCCACCTGTTGGACCAACCAAAATTGCAAATCCTCCCGACATGCCACTAAATACTGGAAGACCTACTGCGCCAAGTAAAATATATATCAGTACTGAAAACGTACCAAGTCTTGTCCCTAAAATTGTTACGATTAAGCCTACTGCTAATGTTTGTCCTGTAATCGGTACAGGTGAAAATGGTAATGGAATGCTTACTTGTGCTAACACGGCGATAATCGCTGCACCAAATGCCGCCAACACATAATTATATGTACTGCTCTTTTTCAAACTAAATTGCCTCCCTTTGTGCGTTAACTCTAAATATAAATAAGTTAACACAAAGATAAAGCAAATGAAAACTGTTGTCAATCTATTTCGAAAAATTGCTATAAAAAAAGAAATTACTATAGTGAACTAGCAATTTCTTTTCATAATATCCATTACCAAAGTGGTGTATTCATAGGATCGTCCTCTTTTAATACCATAACGTGTGGTTGATTTCCGTTCCGACTGGGCGCTTTGTTGCTGACGCTTCGCTTTCGCACAGATAAAACATTTGCCGCTGACGCTTCGCTTTCGCGCAGATAAAACATTGTTGTTGCTGTCGTTGCACTTTCGCACAGATAAAACATTGCTGACGCTTCGCTTTCGCACAGAGCAGAGCTTCCTGGGGGCGTCCGATGAGCCGCTTGGGCCTACACGATGTAGGTCACGAAGGCGTTATCACAGGACGTGATGTTGTTAGCCTTCGTTCCTCTAGTGGCTCGCTCCAGGGTCTCGGGGCAACAGGATGTTGGTCACGAAGGCGTTATCACAGGACGTGATGCTCTTAGCCTTCGTTCCCCTATCGCTGATCCCCAAGGAGTCACCCAGCCTCCACTCCAATCAACTTATATACATGGCATACGTTTTAACAATTGTCATCCACAACTATTGGTGATGTGCCAGATAACCCCCTTATTTGTTTGGTTGATATGCTTATTAAATATACGATTCGTTAACAATCTCCAATTAGTGTTCGTGATTTAATAATAATTAGTCCTTTTTAGATTGAAAGTTGTTCGGAAAAAGACCCGTATCCAGAATACGAAGAATGGGTGTCTCAGTCTCCAACGTGAGCAAGCGCCATAAATTGTACCATTATGTTTTCATTTCTAGAAAAAAATGGGTTGTTATATTTTGGGTAATATGATAATCTACAGAAGTATTTTTTTCCATTATTAAGGAGGTTAATTATGAAAAATCTTGGTATCTTATTTTTAGTTTTGGGGTTAGGGGCATTCATACTACCGCTATTCGGTCTGCAATTCAAATTATTCACCGTTTTTGGCAAGATTTTTGGCGGAGGCGAAACCTATGCCGAAATTGCGCTTGCATGTATCGGCGCCGTTCTAATAGGCGTTCATTTATTTAAAGCCAAGAAGGACAAGTCGTCTGCAGCGTAAGAAAACATGGTTTGGGAGGAAGCTATTTTTGAAATCGTTAATTGCAAAACTATTAAAATCAGTAACTATTATAACTTTTATGATGATGGTGTGTGCGGTTCCCGCATTCGCCGAAGAGGAGCTAAAATGGATAGAAGGTGGACAGAAAGTCGACGTGGGAACCAATTTAGCGGAACTGCAGTTAGGCAGCGAATTTCTTTTTCTTGATGAAGAAAATACGAAAAAGTACATTACGCAGAACGGAATGGAAGCGAGCGGGTTAGAAATCGGTGTGGTTTTCCCAAAGGATGAAGCACAGAGTTGGACCGTTTATTTCGAATATGAAGAATCTGGACATATAAAAGACGACGAGAAAGCGGAAATCGATGCTGACGCCTTGCTGAAAAGCTACAAAGAAGGCACAGAAGAAATGAATAAAGAGGTAAGTCCTGAAAATCAGCTATTCGTTGACAAATGGGATGTTGCTCCATTCTACGACAACGACTTACACAGTTTGTCGTGGTCTTTATTGGCACATGATTATCAGAACAACGATGTTATTAACTACAACGTGCGAATTCTAACGCGCGAAGGTAATATCTCGGCAATACTTGTCTCAGATCCGGCGAATTTGGAAGCGGACCGTAAAGTGTTTAACGACATGATCCTGTCGCAGTTTCATCTAAAGCAGGGCCAGCGGTATGAGGATTTTGACAGCAAAACCGATAAGGAAGCTGAATTCGGCTTGACTGGATTAATTCTTGGAGGCGCGGGTTTAGCAGTTGCCAAAAAAGCGGGATTGTTTGCTGTGCTCATCCCTCTATTGAAGAAGTTTGGGATCGTGTTTGTGATAGTAGGTGGCGCGATTTTTGGCTTTATTCGCAGAAGAATCGGATCGAAGAAAGAGCAGTCGGAGGAACAACCGACACAACCGGAACAGCTAGCAGAGTCAGAGCAACCGGCACAGGACCAGGAGAGTGACCGCAGCAAGGTTAATTCGTAAGAGTAATAACCGCTAAACGTTTCACGGATGTGGTTATTGAATTGTTCGAAAAATAGGAATAATCAAACCCCTCCTAATCGCTCGATTGCCGAGTGATTGGGAGGGGCTTTTTCATATCGTTTATTCATTTAAAGAAGCGCCTTATATAGTTGGAGACATCAAAATAGATTGACAACAGTTTTTATTTGCTAAATCACTCATTTGCAGTTAACGTACAAGAGTTTGAACTAGTAATTTCTTTCATAAAATGATTACCAAAGCGGATCGTTCATAGGATCATCTTCTTGTAAATCAAATACATATGGTGCTAATAGACGATAATAAATAAAAACACCTGCTAAAAAGAAAATAATCCCTATAGAAAAATTATCAATAAAATGTTGCATCAAAGCCATAAGAGGAATTGGAAAAGCTAAAATACCACCCATTTGCATTGATTTTCTTGTGCGATATTGTTTTTTCCCACAATAAGGACATTCCAGTTGTCCATTTTTTCGGTACATTTTTCGAGCTTGCTTCTCCGACAAAGTTTCCCCACACTCAATGCACACTGGTAGACCATATCCTTTCTTAATTAATACGCGTTTAACAATAAGAGCAATCCCCACCATAAAGCTAAAAATTAATATACCTCTTACTAAATCGTATTGTAAAAATGTCCAAATGCTCCATGTTTCCGCTTCTTGTTGTAAGCTAGCAGCCTGATGACTTCCACTATGTTGGTCTTTATTCTGAGATAATAAATAACTAAAACCAATCACAAAAATCGTAAACGTTGCTAGCACCACACGATATTGCCACTGGCTACTCGTTTTTCGTTTATTTTTACTTCGAGCTTTTTCGGCAATCACTTGTTTTCGCGCTTCTGTGAGTTTTACATCTTGAAGTTCTTCAAGTACCTCTTCTTTAAATTGATTCATGGCGTAACACCTCCCAATCATAGTCACCGATGGCTACTGCAAGCTGCTTTCTAGCACGTTGTAATCTAGTGCGTACCGTTGCTTCTGGACAACTTACGAGTTGTGCGATTTCCACGGTTGTCATATCCTCAAAATAATAGAGAATCAGTACTTCTCTATATGCCACAGATAATGTAAACAAAGCTTCCACTAGCTCTCGTTTTGTGGACTTAGCAAGAAATACTTTTTCAGGCGTGACTGCTGTCGTACGTCCTGTAATTTTCTCAAATAGTGTCAGTCGTTTACTTTTCCAGCTTCGTAAATAATCATGACTTCGATTGACCGTCATTTTTACTAAATATGTACGTAATGATGATTCTTGCCGAAATTGTTCCTGTTTTTGATAAAAGGCGATAAACACATCCTGCACAATGTCCTCAGCTGTTGCTTCATTTTTCACATATAAATAAGCAACCTTTAGTAAATAGTCACCGTGCTCAGCAATAATTTTTTCGATATTCATGGTTGTCCTCACCTTCTTTCTACACTACTGACGGACCCCAATTCATTTCCGATTCACTTTTTTAAAAAAATTTTTTTAAAGAAAAGAATCTGCAAAATTCCAACGATGATTCGCTGAAATAAAGCAGATTCTTAACTATGTTTTTTAATCCGTATTATGATTCTTGTGTGTCTTCGTTTCTTTTATATTCCAAAATATCTCCTGGCTGACATTCTAAGGCTTCACAAATTGCCTCTAAAGTTGAAAAACGAATCGCTTTTGCCTTTCCATTTTTCAATATAGAAAGGTTAGCCATCGTAATTCCAACCCTCTCCGAAAGCTCTGTTACGCTCATTTTTCTTTTAGCTAGCATCACATCAATATTAATTATCATTGGCATGTTATTCACCTCAGACCGTTAAATCATTTTCTGATTTTATATCGATGGCATTTTTCAACAGCTTTTGAAGAACAGCCGCAAAGACTGCAATTACAAAGGAAGCAAAAATAATGACCATTCCGATTACAATAATTCCTGGAGCGTCGTCTAGATCCGCCATGAGATAAAATACAGGCATGCCTATCACATACATGCCACTAATAATGATTGCACAATATTTTATATTTTTTAAAGTTCTAACAGACAAATCCGAAAAAGCTTCATTCTTGTCAATATAGCTTAAAAGTCTTAAAGCCATATATAATGCAACGAAAAACATGATCGCTGTCACATATACACCAATTAAAGTGGGATATTGCAAATAAGCTAACTTTGGATAATGTTCTGCTGCTTCATTAGCGAACCAAGGCAACCAAAATATACACAAAGCAAGAACCGGAATTCCAATAAGAAAAACAGCCATCTTTAAAAAGAGTGTTTCCCGTTTCATAAAAAGCACCTCACTATTTATTGTCAATTAGAATTTAACATATTATTTATCGTTTAACAATAATTTTTTATTTATTTTAGCGAGATTATTATCGTTTGCATAATTGGACAAAAGATAAAAGAGGCACCATATTCGGCATGCCCCTTCTCTATTATCTACTATTCCCCACTTCACTATAATGATTATTGATTGTAATTTGGTTTCGTCCATTTCGCTTTGACGTATAGAGTGCTAGATCTGCATTATGAATTAGTTCCCCAACCTCAGTAATTTGCCCTTTTTTATTTGTGCTTACACCGATACTAAATTCCAAATGAACGACCTCATCATTCATTGTTAAGGACAAAGAAGTTAATGCTTGATAGAGATTTTCTGCCATCGTTTGAACAGACTCGTTTTTCTTTAATTCGATAAGGACAATAAACTCATCTCCTCCAAAGCGAGCGACAATCGACTCAAACGGATGAAAAAATTCCTTTAATGTAGTCGCGGTAATGGTTAAAGCATCATCCCCACATAAATGACCATTTGTATCATTAATTACTTTAAAATGGTCTAAATCAATCATCAATAGCGCTAGTTGCTGATTATCTAATGAAGCTTTTTCCACCATTTTTTCTGCATTCTCATCAAAATAACGACGATTATAAATATTTGTTAATGGATCAATATAAGAAGTTTTTTCAAATTGCTTCTTCTGGTCATTGTACTCCATCTCAAATAACACATGTGCATAATTCTCCCTCTGTATTTCCAGTAAAATGTTAATATATTCCTTTTGTATCGAGTACAAGACAATTTTATTACCTTGCTCTTCTATTAGTCTCACTAATGAGTTGTAGATCGTTTGAAGCAAAGATAAATCATTATTCTCTAAGGCATAATACTTCGATTTTTGATACCAATCAATTGCCTCACCAAAGCTTCCTTGTTTTTCGCAAAGTAAAGCATAGGCATTCATAACCTCCAATTGAACCTTGGAATATGGTGGTTTCTGAATCTTCATCAGTAACTCTTGCAATATTTCATATGCTTCATAAAATTCCCCCAACCAAATTTTAGCAACTGCTAAGTTTAATTTGGGATAAATAATTCCTGTATAAGGCCTATTATCCTTCGTCTCTAAAGCATTGACGTAATTTAGGCTCTTTAAAGCAAACTCTTTTGCCTTATGATAATTTCCCGATGTAATTTCTAAATCACTTAAATTATTATAAATTTTTCCCATGCTTTCTACATGCTGAATACGCTCGGCAATATTTAGTCCCTTGATCATAAACTCTTCAGATTTCTTTAAATGACCAAATGTCCCCCAATAGATGGACGCTAAAATATAATGATGGATTAAATCGATCTCATCACCATATTGAAAGGTTAATTCACGATATTGCTCAAGTACACTAATGGAGACTTGCAAATCACCTGTTTGAAAATAGCTTGCACAGCGATAACGTAATAAAAGGATTGCTTTTTTATACATACCAAGCTCAATGGCACTTTCAATTGCGGCGCTACTTAATTCTATATATTCTAAAAAGCGATTCGCATTATATAATTCATTTAGCGTAATCCATAATTCTTCAAATTCTTGTGTGTTCATGCCGCGCCCCCTCATATTAATCCTCACTTCTTTAATACTATCTTCATGTGTAAAATATTACAATTCTTCTGGCACATTTTTTTCAATTTAATAAGCAAATTTTACCTAAAAATAAGATATAAGGATTAATTTCTCCCGATAAAATTTTTTTAGCCTATGTAAATAGACTCGTATTTTTATGACCGTACAAAAACTAAAATTTCCTGACATAGAAAAACAAGCCCCTTCTTATAGAGGCTTGCAAAGATTCTTCAATACCTACTATCGCCTTCCACGCTCCCATTAAACGACCGTTTCACTTCTTTTCACAAAATTTGAAATATAACCTTGACCTTGGAGCATACTCCAATGTTAGGATAAATTCAGGAGGTGTTCATTATGCAAATCAAGCAGTTTGCAACTAAGTATCATGTATCTACTGATACCGTGCGTTACTATGAAAAAGAAGGATTACTACATCCAAATAAACAGGACAATGGCTATCGAGTGTATGATGTCACGTGTGAACATACAATTAAATTTATTCTAGTATTAAGGCAGCTTGGCTTTACATTACAAGAAATCAAACAACTACTTTCTCTAGAGCAAAAGCCTGTTTCAGATTCCTGCAATCAAGAAACGGTACAGCTCTTCTCTAGCAAGATCACTCACATTGAACAACAATTGCTGTTTTATCAGCAGGCATTACAGTCCTTACAGCTCACTCGAACATTATTAGCTGAAGGGAAATATGCGGAAAATAAACTGGTGATCGGCTCACTTATCGAGGATATGTATAAAAAATTACAGGAAGGTCGTGGTCATTATGAAACTACGTAAAATTATTTCTTTCGAATATGTAATAGCGTTTTTAGTAACTGTATTTTTCTACTGGCATTTTGACTTTTCGTTCGTATATTTTGTCTTGTTTTTATTACTGCCTGATGTAAGCATGTTAGGCTACATCGTCAACACAAAAGTTGGCGCTTTATTTTACAATATTGGTCATAGTTTCATGCTACCAGCCATTCTCCTGATTATTGGCTTCGTCACTATATCTACACCACTACTAATGGGCTCTATTATTTGGTTGGCACATATCTTTTTAGATCGTGCACTAGGCTATGGATTAAAATATGATGAAGCCTTTACTAAAACTCATTTACAGCAAATCGCTTAAATCAGCGGTTTTTATAGATTGATCAGCGGTGTGAGCAGGTTTATCGGCGATTTTGTTTCCTTTATCAGCGATGTGAACAGGTTTATCAGCGATTTTGTTTCCTTTATCAGCGATGCGAGCGGGTTTATCAGCGATTTTGTTACTTTTATCAGCGATGCGAGCGGGTTTATCAGCGATTTTGTTACTTTTATCAGCGATGCGAGCAGGTTTATCAGCGATTTTGTTACTTTTATCAGCGATGCGAGCAGGTTTATCAGCGATTTTGTTACTTTTATCAGCGATGCGAGCGGGTTTATCAGCGATTTTGTTACTTTTATCAGCGATGCGAGCGGGTTTATCAGCGATTTTGTTACTTTTATCAGCGATGCGAGCGGGTTTATCAGCGATTTTGTTACTTTTATCAGCGATGCGAGCGGGTTTATCAGCGATTTTGTTACTTTTATCAGCGATGCGAGCGGGTTTATCAGCGATTTTGTTACTTTTATCAGCGATGCGAGCGGGTTTATCAGCGATTTTGTTACTTTTATCAGCGATGCGAGCGGGTTTATCAGCGATTTTGTTACTTTTATCAGCGATGCGAGCGGGTTTATCAGCGATTTTGTTACTTTTATCAGCGATGCGAACGCTTTTATCAGCGATTTTGTTACTTTTATCAGCGATGCAATCGTGTTTATTCCGCTGACGCTAAAAAATCCACTTTTTTATCAGTGGATTTTTTAGTTTTTTTGAAGGTACGTGTAGATCGTTTTAAGATTCTTTTTAATACCGTTTACACCCTTCCATTCTTTATACTTTTTAGGGATTTCAAATGCAGAAATAAAATCTTCCACTGGCAATTTTCGTTGAATCGCCTCTTTTGAGCTTTGAATCAAAAAAGATAAATAATCGATTAATGTATCACACAAAGCCATATTAGTAACGCTACCATGACCAGGTATAATTGTATCTATATCCATTTGTTTAACTTGCTGTAAAATAGACAAAAATTCCACAGGGTTATCAATCGGTACATGCAAGTCTTCTGTCGCTATATCACCCATAAAAGCTATCTTTTCTTTTGGTAGGTACATAAATGTATCACTCGGTGAATGTCCCCCGCCTAAACAGTATAATTCCACCATTCGTTCGGCACCATTGATGGTCAATTTTTCTTCAAACAACAAGGATGGTAACACAATTTGTAATTGCGATAAGTCATCCAATACTTTCGACATTTCTTGATATTGGTTGATTAGGCTTGCTTTTAAATTGTTGTCTTCTGTTGAATCGATTTGATTTTTTAGCTGAAGAAGATATTGTTTCATGTCCTTCTCTTCTTTCTCTAAATCCTCAATATTATTTTTTTCATTACACAATTTCTGTGTTTCATATGTTGAAATAATCGTTGTATCAAAAAATACTTGATTCCCAAAAACGTGATCTCCATGATAATGACTATTAATCAAGTACTTTACCTTCTTACCAGTTAAACTTTCTGCTTGGCGTCTTAACTCTTTCCCAGCAGAAGGCGTACTTAATGAGTCAAAAACAAGAAGCTCCTCACCTAAATCAACTATTCCTGCATTACTCCAAGCACCTTGACCTGGTTTAGCAATGGCAGCAAATACACCGTCATCTAAAGTATGCAAAGTAAAATATTCGGTTTCTACTCTCTCACAAGCCATTTACAACCCTCCCCCCTTTGAAGTTTTTTACATATTATAACATTAATTAAAGAAACATAAAAAAAGAAAACCCACTCTTTTCCAGAATGGATTTTCTCAACAGGATCAATTATGCCTCGGCATAATTGCGTCCGGAGGCATTAACTTCTTTCAGCGGATGATTGAACACCCGCTAAAAGAAGTTAAATAAGTCGCTTAATCATCGTTTCATATAATGCCACAATCAGTATGCCACCAAGTATAGGGATTAAAGAACTAAAGTTAAAATAAAACCCTTCTTCATTGTATTGTCCAAAGAAATGAAATTGCAGCCATGAAACGTCATATGTTTCACCTACACCATATAAAAAAGCTGTACTAAATAAAAACAACGCGAGACATTTTATAAATTCATTCCTCTCCATACAATTCACCTCACTTTACGACGGTCATTTGTTTTGCATAAGCGGCAAGGTCTTCGATTGTTAGCTCAGGGTTTACCATCATAATGCCATATTGATAACCCTTTTCTTGCCAGCCAATATAACGGAATTTACTCTCGTCCATGACAGTACCTTTTTGACCTCGGATGTCCATTTCTTTTTCACCAAAAATAGGCTCTTCCTCAGAAACACTACTATTCGCTTTAAAAACCGTTACTGAAATTTCTTGTTGACCATTCTTTACATAATTGAAAGTATACTCTGGTCGATCTTCTAGCCCTTTATCTAATGAAATCTCTTCTAAAGTAATACCATTTTCTTCTGGCACCATTAAAAATTCACCAAGCTGTTCTTTCACTACATCCAGTGTCACTGATTCAGGTTCTTCGACAGTTATTTCTTCCACTTTTACATCCTTTGGTAAATCAATTGTAAATTGTGTATCATCAATTTTTGCACTTTCATCTATTTTTGTATATTCAGTCGTTGTTTTATTGCCTGCGCTGTTCATTGTCATTTTTAATGTCAGCCATGTTTTTTTATCAACCCAAACTTCCATATCGCCAAATAAAGTATCATCTTTTTTGACTTTCGCTACAAGTTTGAAAGTATCTCTTCCAGCAATTTTCTCTTCGCCTGCAATCGATATATCATGCGTATCTTTTACTAAATTAAACAATGTCTCTGCCTGTTCTCTAGGTGACGGAAACGCGTTCAATGCATCCTTAGAAATATCCATCTTTAAAGCTTTATTTGCTTTGACATCATACGTAATAATTTGTGAACCATCGTTGACTGCAATGCTGTTCTCTCCATTTTCACCTATGATCTCAATACGTCGTTTCCCATCTTTAGTCCACTCTTTGATTTGAGCTTTTCCACCAGCCTCGCCCATATCCATTGTGTATTCACCGTAGTAAGTAAGTGGCTCTTTCGTTTCCTGCAACGCTTGATCAATAATTTCCTGTGGTGAATACGATGCCTCGGTGTTACAACCTACCAAGCTAAATGTTAGTACGGCAACTAAACCTGCTGCACGTAATGATTTTTTCCAATTCATGATCATATTTCTCCTTTAAATGGTGGCAACCAGCATAATACAGCTGTGCCATAGCCTTCTTTAGATATAAGCTCTACTGTCCCACCATGCTTTTCTATTATTTGTTTTGCAATATTTAAGCCTAGTCCAGTGCCTCGCTCCCCAGCCTTCGTTCGCGCTGTATCTGCTTGGTACATCGGCTCAAATAACTTCTCAATATTTTCTTTATTTACACCTTGCCCGCTATTTTGCACAATAATATACATGCCATCTTGCTTTGCCAGTGCTGGTACTACAAAATCAAAGCACCATATAGGACATTTCCCTACATTTACAGCTGCTAAACCTATCGTTGTACCTATTTCCCCATAGCGCCAAGCATTACTTATTAAATTGTCGATCACACGTTGAAGCTGCTTCGGATGTACTGCATAGATCCCCTCTATGTCACAAGTAACTGAAAGCGTAAATCCTTCATTCTCACATAGATGCTCGTAATCCGACAGTGCCATTTCAAAAAATTCTTCCCCATCTACTTCAACTAGCTCTAAATGATAGCTTGTAGATTGCAATAAAGTGTACATTAGTAAATCCTCTAACATCTGCTTCATTATGTCAGCCTTCGTTAAAATAATCTGTCGGTACTCGACTTGCTGTTCCTCTAATAACGCCTCGCCTTGCAAAGATTCTGCATATGCTTGAATAGCTGTAAGAGGTGTTTTTAAATCATGGGAAATGCTAGCAATCATTAGTTCCTTTTGCTGTTGTTCAGCTTTTAAGTGAGCTCGCGCAGTTTCTATTTCATCCTGCATAGCAAGAAAGGTTTGAGCAAGCTCCCCAATTTCATCTTTTCTTACCCCTAAATTCGATTCCGCATGCTCTCCCTTTGCAAAAGCTCGCATTTGCCGCATCAATTCATGCAACGGTCGATTTAATTTACGGTTAAGCAGCATCATTACTGCAAAATATATTAGGAGAAATAATAATATAGAGCCAGCTATTACAAGCCAAGAACGACTTTCTACGCCTTTTACCCAATCCGTCCTAACTAATTGAATTTCATATACCCCAAGCAATTCCTCATCTTGATAAACAGGTTCTTTATACGTAAAGGCATTGTACCTTTGCTTTAAATCGTATAAATCTTTAAATATACGGTCTTTCGATACAAATCCCGAATTCAATGGATTTGAGGAATACAAAACATAGCCAGATTTCGAATACAGTGTAATGGCTAACTGATCATTGGTTAGTACTTCAATATCTTTTATATCTGCATTTTTTTTATAATACACAGGATTGTTGAGTACAGATTTTACCTGATTAAGTTCTGTCCACTTTTCGATATATTCACTAAAGTTTTTATCTTGATAATAGGCGTTAATCCACACATAAAGGCCATATGCACCAGCTATAGGTAAAATCATCACGATAAAAAAAGTGATGAGTAACCAAGTTTTAATTTTCATAGCGGTTCCCCAATAAAGCAGTAGCCCTTGCCCCATACCGTTTGTATATAATACGGCGTTTTGACTGGGTCTTTTAGCTTTTCTCGTAGCGCCTTTATATGTACAGTGACTGTATGTGTTTCAACTACGCTCGCCTGTTGCCAAATATGCTGATAGAGCTCTTCTTTTGAAAAAGTTTGGCTTGGATTTTTCGCCAGTAATTTTAATAGAGCAAATTCCTTCTGTGTTAAGGCAAGCTCTTCTTCATTAAGGCGCACTGTTTCCTTTTGCCAATCAATCTTTAAGCCGTGTGCAAAGGATGTAACATCTTCTGATATTTCCTTTTTGTTATAACGTTTCCAGCGACGTAAGTGAGAAGCTACACGTGCCTTTAACTCCTCTAAGCTAAACGGTTTTGCTATATAATCATCAGCGCCCTGCAAGCCCTCAACCTTATCTGCCTCTTCCTTACGCGCACTCATCATTAAAATTGGCAGATCACTTTGCCAGCGAATATTTTGGCAAACAGTTAGGCCATCCATCTCAGGTAACATCCAATCGACTAACACTAAATCGAATGTATTTACTTGAAAATCTGCTAGTCCTTCAAGCCCTGTCGTTGCCCAAGTAACTTGGTAACCCTCTTGTTCAAGCGTATCCTTTACAATACGTCCAATCGCCGTATCATCCTCAATCAGTAATAGCTTTTCTCTCATCTGTTTTCCTCCTGTACTAACCTTACTATGTAAAAAGTCTTTTTATCCGAACTTTACACTTTCTTTATAATTACCATAGATTCTGCTATCCGTCGATTCGATATGGCTATCCGTCGAGCGGGGCGAGCTATCCGTCGTTTTGTCTTTTCTATCCGTCGTTCTGCCTGAACTTTCCGTCGTTTTGTCTTTTCTTTCCGACGTTCTGCCTGAACTTTCCGTCGCTTCGTCCTTTCTTTCCATCGTTCTGCCTGAACTTTCCGTCGAATTCTTTTCTATCCGTCGTTATGCTCGAGCTATCCGTCGCTTCGGCTTTTCTTTCCGCCACTCTGCCCTTTCTTTCCGTCGTTCTGCCTGGCCTTTCCGTCGCCTTCTTTTCTATCCGTCGTTCTGTTCGAGCTATCCGTCGCTTCGTCCTTTCTTTCCGTCACTCTGCCCTTTCTTTCCGTCGTTCCACCTGAACTTTCCGTCGCCTTCTTTTCTATCCGTCGTTCTGTTCGAGCTATCCGTCGCTTCGTCCTTTCTTTCCGTCACTCTGCCCTTTCTTTCCGTCGTTCTGCCTGAACTTTCCGTCGCCTTCTTTTCTATCCATCGTTATGCTCGAGCTATCCGTCGCTTCGGCTTTTCTTTCCGTCACTCTGCCCTTTCTTTCCGTCGTTCTACCAGGCCTTTCCGTCGCCTTCTTTTCTATCCGTCGTTATGCTCGAGCTATCCGTCGCCTCGTCCTTTCTTTCCGTCGTTCTGCCTGAACTTTCCGTCGCCTTCTTTTCTATCCGTCGTTATGCTCGAGCTATCCGTCACTCTGCCCTTTCTTTCCGTCGTTCTACCTGAACTTTCCGTCGCCTTCTTTTCTATCCAGCGTTCTGTTCGAGCTATCCGTCGCTTCGTCCTTTCTTTCCGTCACTCTGCCCTTTCTTTCCGTCGTTCTGCCTGAACTTTCCGTCGCCTTCTTTTCTATCCGTCGTTATGCTCGAGCTATCCGTCGCTTCGGCTTTTCTTTCCGTCACTCTGCCCTTTCTTTCCGTCGTTCTGCCTGAACTTTCCGTCGCCTTCTTTTCTATCCGTCGTTATGCTCGAGCTATCCGTCGCTTCGGCTTTTCTTTCCGTCACTCCGCCCTTTCTTTCCGTCGTTCCACCTGAACTTTCCGTCGCCTTCTTTTCTATCCGACGTTCTGTTCGAGCTTTCCGTCGCTTCGTCCTTTCTTTCCGTCACTCTGCCCTTTCTTTCCGTCGTTCTGCCTGAACTTTCCGTCGCCTTCTTTTCTATCCGTCGTTCTGCTCGAGCTTTCCGTCGCTTCGGCTTTTCTTTCCGTCACTCCGCCCTTTCTTTCCGTCGTTCCACCTGAACTTTCCGTCGCCTTCTTTTCTATCCGACGTTCTGTTCGAGCTTTCCGTCGCTTCGTCCTTTCTTTCCGTCACTCTGCCCTTTCTTTCAATCGCTCTGCTCGGCCTTTCCGTCTCTCCGGCTTTGCTAACCGTCGTTCTGCTCAGCCTTTCCATCACTTCGCCCTATCTTCCCGTCACTCTGCTCGTCTCTATCACTAAATAAAATCAAAAAAAGGAATGCACGCGAATTGTGCATTCCCTCTCATTATGTTAGAAAAATAAACTTAAGAAATAATAAATAGCTCCTGCCATGACTGCAGAAATTGGCATTGTGATCACCCATGTTGTCACAATTTTTCGTGCCATGCCCCATTTAACACCTTTTACACGATGTGCTGTTCCTACCCCCATGATGGATGAAGAAATAACATGTGTTGTAGATACTGGTAAGTGAATTAATGTCGCTCCAAAAATGATAGATGCAGAAGCAAGGTCAGCTGCAACCCCATTTACTGGACGAATTTTCATGATCTTACCACCAACTGTTTTGATGATTTTATAACCACCTACTGATGTACCAAGACCCATCGCACATGCTGCTGCAAAACGTACCCAGAAAGGAATATCATCACCTTGATGCAAGCCTCCTGCAATTAAAGCGAGCGTAATAATCCCCATCGCCTTTTGCGCATCGTTAGTACCGTGAGTAAATGATTGTAAAGCGGCTGTACCAATTTGCATCGTTCGGAAACCTTTATTCGTTCGATATAAATTCATATCCTTGAATATAACTTTAAATAAAGACATCATTAAGAAACCAGCTGCAAACGCAATTATTGGTGAGAACAGAAGCGCTTGAAGGATTTTTATAAAGCCGCTATAGTTTAAAGCATCAAAGCCTGCCGCTGCAATGGCAGCCCCTGCCACAGACCCAATCAATGTATGCGATGAACTAGACGGAATTCCAAAGTACCACGTTACTAAATTCCATGTGATCGCTGAAAATAATGCCGCTAAAATAACGACAGAACCTGTAGTATCTCCATCAAAAGCATTCAAGCTGTATGGGTCAACAATATCCTTTGTTAATGCTTTCGCTACCCCTACAAATGTAATAGCTCCGATGAAGTTCATACCCGCAGCCAAATATACTGCTGTTCGCGGCTTCAAAGCTCTTGTTGATACAGAAGTTGCGATCGCGTTGGCTGTATCATGGAAACCGTTAATAAAATCGAACACAAGTGCGAATATAACGATTAATATTGTTATTAGTAATATCGTATCCATTTCGTACACTCCATCTTACGCGTTACGCATAATTATTGTTTCAATTGTATTTGCTACTGTTTGACAGTAGTCTGCAATATCTTCAAATTGTTCGTAAATATCTTTGAACACGATGATACGCATTGGATCTTTTTCCTGGATAAATAATTGCTTCATTGAAGAACGGAAAATTTCATCACATTCACGCTCATAATCCTTAATTTGAATCGCATGTTTACGCATTTCCACAAGCTTTCTACTATTTAATAGCTCCATTGCTTGTACCATTTCATCTGTACTTTTCGCAATATATGTTAGGAATTGACGCATTGGCTCTGTCACTTCAGTTAAATTATACATATCAAAGTGAGCAATACAGCCTTCCATGCCGTCAATGACATCATCTAATTTATTAGCAAGAGCTAAAATATCCTCGCGCTCGATAGGCGTCATAAATGATTTATTCAGCATGACGATCAGCTCATGAATCAACTTATCTCCACTTTTTTCATATTGTTTCATTGTATCTGCGATCTCTTTCAGCGCATCTATATCTTGAATACGTGCATTATGTGCATAGTAGATGCCTTCATTAACATTTTTAGAAATGTTTAATAACGCCTTAAAAAATGGATCTTGCTTGTTTGAGTTGAACATAATGTTCCTCCTGTTGAAAGAATATAGTGGATTTCTGCAATCATCATAACAAAACTTTTACACAATTCTACATATTTTTAAACATAAACGAGTTGAATTTACAAAAATGTAATATAAAATTCGACACATTTATTTTTAAGTGCTTTTTCAAGTTGAAAACGTTGGTAACCTACTAATAAAAATCACCATATTTTCTTTAAATATTACCGTTTTTTCTTTTATTTTTATAAAAATACTTGAAAAAACTTTTTTCTCTTCAATTTTTTTCGCCTTTACAAATGTTAAGGGATTGTAAACGGTTTTTACATAAACATGTCGAGTTTCCATTGTTACTTATTACCATTCGTCGTGTTATGACAAAAAATGGCTAACATTTTTACTTGCAAGTAAGGTTGACTTTGAAAAGATTGCCAAAATAATACTTTTTTTACTCGTTCATTGGTGCATACACCATACACCTTGTTTCACCAGCTATTTTAAAGCCTCTAACGCTTGTTATGCTCTTCCTAGTTGCAACTTATACGGTTTTCAAGAAAGTTTGGGACCATACTAATTGAACTGACGTAATTTTCAATCAATTGACAAAATTCATGTGCATGCTATAATACTTTTGGGCTTCACCGCATTGAAGCGGAGAAGTGACTGTTAGGAGGATTAGCATGTTTCGAATTGAAGCAAAAAGTAACCCTCGATTTATCGAGGCAAGCTTCATTATATTATTAATTATTGCCACGATGGCATTCAGTATTGGGTATTTACAAGCGACACCCCATATACCTATTTTACTTGTCATTTCGCTTTTAATTGCCTATGGATTACTAAAAAAAGTTCCTTTTCGTGAGCTTGAAGCTGGTATGGTGGCAGGTGCCAGTGCTGGTCTTGGAGCTGTTTTTATTTTCTTCTTTATTGGTATTTTAATTTCAAGCTGGATTATGGGTGGTACAATCCCAACGCTTATCTACTACGGTTTCTTAACGGTTTCACCAAGCTTTTTCTTTGCCATCGTATTTTTGATTTGTAGTATCGTTGGTATTTCAGTTGGTAGTTCATTAACAACAGTTGCGACTGTGGGCGTTGCTTTTATGGGGATTGCAGGTGCAATGGACATCTCTTTAGCTATAACAGCCGGTGCGATTGTGTCCGGAGCTTTCTTTGGAGATAAGATGTCTCCGCTATCAGATACAACAAATCTTGCATCTGGTACAGTTGGCGTAGACCTTTTCGAGCATATTAAAAATATGGGTTGGACAACGATTCCAGCTTTCTTAATATCATTTGTTCTTTATGCAATATTATCGCCAACAGGAGCAGATACTTCATTTGACACAGTTGAGCAATTTAAAGAAGGATTACTGTCAACAGGACTTGTTCATTGGTATACATTATTACCAATTGTTGTTCTCGTTATTATGACATTTTATAAAGCACCTGCACTAATTACACTTGCAGTCGTTTCAATTATTGGTGTTGGAATTGCCTACATACAAGAACCGATTGCACTGTCGAATGTATTCAAAATGCTTTTTGATGGCTATGTCTCTAATACTGGTAATAAGGAAGTAGATGCATTGCTGACACGTGGTGGTATGAACAGTATGCTATTTACAATTGCCTTAGTTTTATTAGCATTAACAATGGGTGGTCTATTATTTACGCTCGGCATTATTCAAAGTATTTTATCGAAGGTGGAAGGTTTCTTTAAAAGTGCTGGATCTGTTATTACAGGCGCTGCCATTACAGGAATTGGTGTCAACACATTAATTGGTGAGCAATATTTATCCATCCTTCTTACTGGAGAAGCATTTAAAGCTCAATTTGAGAAGGTCGGACTTGCCCCTAAAAATCTATCTCGTGTCATGGAGGACGCAGGTACTGTAGTCAACCCTCTTGTTCCGTGGAGTGTTTGCGGTATTTTTATTGCTAGTGTACTAGATATACCAACAACTTCTTACCTGCCATATACCTTCTTCTGTCTACTCGGACCAATTTTAACAATCATCTTTGGTTGGAGTGGTAAAACATTAACGAAGCTTGAAAAATAAGATTGGTAGCTGATGAAAACGTCAGCTACCTTTTTTGTTGAGTATCTTTCATGTTAAACTGTAAATTAATAGTAGCCGTATTTGAAATTGAGGTGTTAAATAGAAATGCGAACATGTTGTTTTAAAATGAATTTACCATTAGAAGATGCTAAAAAAAGATATTGCGATTGGATAGATGAAGAAATTGATCAATCAGTACATATTGCAGAACATGAAGATGGATGGACATATTTTGTAGACTTAGAAGGAGAAGCGTTCTTTGGTTTAACAAATGAATCTTGGATGGAACTTGCAATGGATCATTCTGTTACTTATGCATACTACGATGAGGATTTTAATGCAGAGCTAATAGTAATAGAAAATGGCAAGTTAATACGAGAATTTTCACTTTATGAAGATGAACCAGATGCTCATGTGAATTTTGGCACATTTGAATATGAAAAAAGTTCTCCAATAGAAGATTGGAATGATGTAGCAACTTTTCTTGAAACGGAATTGACTATTTAATGAAGGAGCCGTTATTGCTAATGCAGGTAAACGATCATGGCGATATCGTACATAGCCTGCCCCCTTCTATATTCCAATGTGGAATCAAAACTGATCATTTTCCGCATTTCTGTTCACCTAAACTCTCTGTTATGCTCAAACAAAGGAGATGAAGAGAAATGTCAACAACATGGAATGCCAATTTATATGATCAAAAGCATGACTTTGTTTCAAAATTTGGAGGAAGCTTAGTGGACTTACTTGCCCCTCAAGAAAATGAAGAAATTTTAGATGTTGGTTGTGGCACAGGTGATTTAGCACGTGATATTGCAGGACTTGGTGCCAATGTGCAAGGGATAGATGCCTCCCACGACATGATTATCGCTGCACAGCAAAAATATCCAGACATTAAGTTTTACACACTGGATGCTGCCGCACTTCACATAACAAATCAATTTAATGCCGTCTTCTCAAACGCTGCACTCCATTGGATGAAACAGCAGGATCAAGTCATTCAAAATATTTACAACTCCCTTAAACAAGGTGGCCGATTCGTTGCAGAAATGGGTGGACACGGTAATATTGCTTCTATTGTATGGGCATTACAAAAAAGTATGGAGGATTTAAATCTGTCTTATATAGAGGAATATTTCCCATGGTACTTCCCTACTTTAGAAGAATACCAGTCGAAATTAGAAGATGCTGGTTTTACGGTTGAAATGATTACGTTATATGAGCGCCCAACCCCACTTCAAGGTGACGATGGGCTACGCAATTGGCTAATGATGTTCAGCAATAATATGCTCCAGCATTTATCAGAAGCTGAAAAAGAACAGATCTATGCAAAATGTGAAGAATTATTAAAGCCTGTGTCTTATCAGGATAATCAATGGATTGCTGATTATAGGCGATTACGATTTGTTGCTATTAAGTGAAACTATAAAAAAATAATAAGGGAAAAGGTTACTTTCTTTAAGGTAACCTTTTTCCTTGTTATGAACGAGGGAATAAAATAACCATTACGCCAATTAAACAAATGCCTGCTCCAACCCAGTCCAAGACGTCTGGTTTTTTGCCGTCTATTCCCCAACCCCACAAAATGGAAAGGACAATAAAGACACCTCCATAGGCTGCATAAACCCTTCCAAAGGTCGGGAAGGATTGAAAAGTTGCGACAACCCCGTATAAAGCTAAGGCAATACCACCTATAATACCCCAATAAAATGGTTTACCTTCTCTTAACCACAGCCAAATTAGATAGCCGCCTCCAATTTCGCCTATTCCTGCGAGGATAAATAATAATGTTGCACTAATCATTTTTTTCACACTTTCTATATATGTTTAAAAGTAGATTTGCATTATCTGCTCTATTTTACATAAAAGCACGCTACTATTAATTAATGAAATCAAATAATTTCGCTTTTCTCCTGTGTAACGATGGGTAAGATATATAAAAGGAGGGATGCAAAATATTGAACGTTGATATCGCTATTATGTTTTACTATACTCCTCTTACTTGTAACATAATTTTAGATATGTTGCAGTCTTTAGAAGGCTTCATATTAGCTGTCTGTCTTTTATTTATACCAACTTGGTTTTACATTTTTGAAATGCTGATGATCATCTAGGAAGATATTAATTTTATTTCGCATATTATCCATATCTGCTGGAATTGTTTTTAATGTCCATACAACTGTTGAAAAAACACACATGGCTAGATATAAACTATACAAAGTCCAAAATTCATCACTTGGTTCTTCTCCATTAAAATAACCTTTTATTTGACCAATGGAAAAAGGAATGCTAATATTTCGTGTGAAAATACCGATTTTCACAAATTCATGAATCGGATCACCCCAATCATATCTCCCAAAATCAATAATTCCTTTTAATTTCCCTTCCTGTGCAATTAAATTACTTGGGTGATAGTCATCATGCTGAAATATATTAGGGCGATTTTCCATCAACAACATATGATTATCTATAAATTGTAGGATTTTTTCATCTTGATCAATTTTTATTGGGCATGCTAGATAACCCTCCACATATTTTTTATGCTTTAAACTTTTTCGTTCATACCATGGTTCTATATGTTTAGGTGCTTGTATCTTATGTAGGTTCAAAAGCTCTTGTCCTGCTTCAAAACCTAATTGATATTGTTCTTTTTCTGTTAATACTAACAACTCAGCTTCAACATCATTCCCATCCACATAAGTGGTTACCAAATAACCGTGATCTTGAATTTTTCCAATCTCACATGCTTTTATTGCTTTATTTGTATAAGTCTCAACTGTCTTTAGTATTGCAAACTCCTTTTCTCTATCTTCAAATTGACTGATTGGAAAAAATCTTATCATATATTTTTCATCGCTATTTTTTAGAGAAATGAAATACTTTTCATCTGAAGAAAATCCCTTATTAATTTTCTTGAATTCTTTATAGTCTTTTAGCAAAGGCATTTCATTCAATAATTGTTCAATCATATATTTCCTCCTTTAGATAATATATTGATTCGAAATCAAATTTCGATGTTTAGAGACTATATAAGCAAAGGCGCTCCTTAGCCTTTAGTACAATCCCCAGTATGTAATCGTATCGGTTATACCTAAAATGATTAAAATAAAGCCCGCAACCATCTGAATCACTCTCCCCATTTTCATGCTTGTCCGCATAATGAGCCTTTTTGCATCGAATAAATGAATAAGCCCCAGCATTACCAGAAGTGGCACAGAGGTTGCTAAACCAAAAATGGCTGGCAAAGGCTAAACCATACGAAGAGGTTGCGACTGTTGGCATTAACCAAACAAAGAACAGAACAAACATCGTAGGACAAAACGCTATGGAAAAACTAGCACCCATCAGAAAGGAGCCAACTTTCCCCTCTTTTAAAACAGTCGGAAAAAACGAGGGAATTCGATTCAGAAATTTTAGTTTTAAAATGCCAATCAGCACGAGTCCTGTGATCAGCAGTATCGGACCAATTGCTTGGCGAAAAATAGGGAAATACTTAGTCATCTTCGTTTCAAAGGACTGACCAAATAACCAAGCAAAACAGCCGATAAAACTAAATACAACGACTTTCCCCAATATAAAAAACATAATTTCTTGCCAATTACTTTTCATTTGAATCGCTCGATTCCCATAAAAAGTGATAGCACTCATATTCCCCGTTAACTGACAAGGTGCTAATGCGCCTATTAATCCAAGTAGAATGGCCATAATGAACGGAGAATGTTCATAGGAATTTAAAAATATTGAAATAGGTCCGCTTATAAACTCGCTTATGTTCGACATCATACTATACATTTAGAAACACCTTCTATTTTTAATTATATAACTTTCCGCTTGATCTAGTATAAAAGGAATATATGAATAAATGATGCAGATTTGCTTTACAATGTTGTTTGAAGAAAAACGTTGACCAAATGATGTCTAAGTAAAAAGGCTCATTAAGAACGCTAGTCTAAAGCCGCCCCATTGTAGTCGGAATGGCAAACGGCTAAGAATGCCTCAATATCCGCTGACAAATATTTTGATAAAAAATAAGTGTTCGATACAATATGGGAAAACTCCTGTACCGAATAGCTATGAAGCAATTGCTGCTGAAATTCTGCCTCGATCACACTCTTTGGTAAAAAAGCGATACCTAATCCTTGTTTGACAAAGTTTTTGATGACCTCTGTTTGATTGATACGCATGCTTTTATAGCTTGGGAATTGTTGCAATACTTGTTGTATGTCTTGCCAGTACGGTGCGTATTCATGTGTTAAAATGATTTCCTGCTGTAAAAGAGTCAGTGCATCTGTCGCTCTTTTTGACATCGAAGCAATTAATTGAAGTGGTTCCTGCGTGAGAAGGACTGCTAGAATGTCTCGAGTCGATGTCAATTTTGATAAACCGATATCTACTACGCCTGCATATACCGCTTCTCCGATTTCATTGGATTTTAACAGTTCGATCGTGATTTGAATGGAAGGTCTTTGCTGCTGAAATGCGTGAATAATTACTGGTAATGTGGAATTGGCGATTTGAGGTGCAACACCAATTGTTAACTGAGACGTATACCCATCCATAAAGGACGCAGTATTTTGTAATCCTTCATCAATTGTTGCAATCATTTTCTCTGCTTGTAGTAAAAAATGGACACCAATATGATTTAATTTCACCTGCTTACCCTGTCTTTCAAAAAGTGTTGTTTGAAGTTCTTTTTCTAGATGCTGCATATGCTTCGATACTGTCGATTGCGTAATAAAACGTTGTTCTGCCGTCTCTCGAAAATTCTCTGTTTTCGCAGCAACAATAAAAGTTCGTAACCATTCTGTTTCCATAAATAGGCCTCTCTAGTTTTTCATTCATTATATCGAAATCTATTTACGTATTGAAACCTTTTTATGTCTTTTTTCAACAAAGCATTAACCGTCCGTTTGTCGATTTATTTTATTACTATCAGAAAATCTAAGAAAAAAAGTAGTTGAAGCTCTACATTTACTTGTATCTTCAACTACTTTTTTATCTTATCTCATCGTCTAAAACGTTTAGTTAACGGCTACTTGTGTGAATTCTCCTCTTCTTGCAAATCTGTTAGAATAATAACATTTGGATGTTTCGATAAAACACTTGCTGGTACATCTTCTGTATATTCAGACGCAAGCACACGTTCTAATACATCACGTTTTGCTTCTCCGACAGCGATTAACAAAATACACTTTGCGCGCATAATGGATTGAATCCCCATCGTCAATGCTTGGGTTGGAACTTCATCGATTGATTCAAAGAAGCGTGCATTTGCTTGGCGAGTTGATTGTGCAAGCGTCACAAGATGTGTGAAAGAATCAAATGGCGTTCCTGGTTCATTGAAACCGATATGACCGTTTTGTCCGATGCCAAGCAATTGGAAATCTAATGGATGCTGCTGTAATAAAGATTCATAGCGTGCAGCTTCCTCTGCTGGATGATCCGCTAAACCATTCGGTAAATAGGATTCTTTAAATGGTTTATGACGAAATAAATGGTGATCCATATAACATGCATAGCTTTGTTCATGTTTAGCACATAGTCCAACATATTCGTCTAAATTAAAGCTAATACAATTAGAAAAATCAACATCGATTTCACGGATTTTAGCATACAGCGGTTCCATCGTACCACCTGTAGCTAGACCGAACGTTGTGGCACCGCTTATTTTAGCTTTTTCTATAATATCTACTGCACGCGTGTATACATCTTCTTTTGAAGAAAAACGTTCCAATTTCAATTCCTTATTCCCCCTCTTTTAGGCTGTTTGCTATTTATTAATCGAAATAATATTAGTAGAACCTGCTCGTTGGAAACCTGATTTAGTAAGTGTTACTTCCTGTCCAACTAAACTTGTGAAAACAACTGGTGTAATGATAGAAGGCACTTTGTCTTTAATAGTCTCTAAGTCTACTATTAATAACGGATCGCCGCATTGAATGACTTGACCAGCTGTAACCAACGTTTCAAAGCCTTCACCATTTAAGTTGACAGTATCTATGCCTCCCTTCGGTATAGTTGTCTATACCAATTAATTTACTGTCTATTATAATCTTCATCCTGCGAAAAATAAATGTTTTTCTGAATTTTCAATATGTATATCCCTTGTATAATTCATCTTGTAAACGTCGATAGAATCTACTTCTAGTGCCTTTTCGGTATTTTTTATGGTGACGGATAAATATGCCTCTCTTGTTTTCAGTTATGAAGACGAAACTTTTTTACATCTTGAAACCTTTTCCAAAAATTTTCGTATGTATAATTATTAAAGTCAATAGGAGGAATACAAATGTCTTTTTTTAACAAAGCACTTGCAAGTATTGGGATTGGCTCGGCAACAGTCGATACAATGCTAGAAAAGTCTACATACCAGGCAGGAGAAGTTATGCGTGGTGAAATCGTTGTGCAAGGTGGGAATGTTGAGCAGCAAGTCGATACCATTTTTTTATCGGTGAATACTACTTATATTCGAGAATCTAATGACCATAAATATACGGAAGTCGTAGCGCTACAAAAAGTTAAAGTAACGGAGCCATTTGTGATTGCTGCTGGTGAAAAGAAAGTAATTCCCTTTTCTTTAACATTGCCATTCGAAACACCTATTACAGCGGGCAAAACACAAGTATGGATTCAAACAGGGCTTGATATTAAAAACGCAGTAGATCCTCATGATAAAGATTATATTCGTGTCCAGCCTACAGACCTCGCAGCACATATTCTCGATGCCATTAATGGACTTGGATTCCGTTTACGCGAAGCAGAATGTGAGCAGGCGCCAGCTCGATTCCGTGGGTACTATCCTTTCATCCAAGAGTTTGAATTTGTGCCAACTGGGCAATTTAGAGGACATTTAGATGAGCTTGAAATCGTCTTTTTATCTCAAACTAATCATTCAGTAGAATTACTCATGCAAATTGATCGAAAAGTAAGAGGTATTGGTAGCTTCTTCTCTGAAGCTTTAGATATGGACGAAAGCAATGTTAGAACAACGATTACGATACAGGACTTACCAACTATTCAAGCAAAGCTACAGCAAATTATCTCTAAACATTTGTAGCCCTTGATGAATCTAAGAATTAAAAAAACACGGTATGAAAGTCGATTTCACACCGTGTCTTTTTTATGCTGTCACATCACGTTTCATGAATGACATATAGCTTATTGCTAAGAATAAAACTGCATAGATCGCGAGAATTGTAAGAGAGAATGGCATTGTAATACCTTCTATCATTAAATTACCACTTTCATACTGTGTTAAATTTGAATGTGTTATCCAAATATATTTAACAAATTCATATCGGCTTAAGAACATCACAATCATTCCGCCCATAAAAGATAAGAACATCGTTAAACCAATTGCTAAAGAGCTTGAACGGAATACTGAGCCCACTAAGAAAGCAAATAATGTCGACATCACAAAATCTCCGCCAGAAAGTAAATAGTGATAGGCCAAATCATTCCATACTGCTTTTTCAACAACCTGACCATTGACCATCTCTAACTCAACGCCCGTTGCACCACCAAATAATATGAACCCTACTAGAGCGCTAACTACTACATTGACAGCAATCAAAAAGAGCCCAAATATGAAAGTTGTCAGTAATTTTGAAGTTAATATTTTTGCCCGAGACATAGGACGTGTTAACAACATTTTAATCGTGCCTGTTGAAAACTCACTTGATACGATACTCGCTGCTAAAATCACTGTGAACAATGTGATTAAAGATAGCATATTACTTGCAAATGTCATAAAGCTTGCTAGGCTTCCCTCTGTTTGAGAAGGCACGTCATTTGCTAATCGATACTCAGAAATAGCAATTTGCTCTTCAAAGTATTTTTTATCTACTTCTGAAACATCGTCACCCTTCAACATGTCTTTATAACTATTAATGACCTGTTGTTCATTTTCCTGCCACGTTATATCCTCTGCAGTCTTTGTTTCATAGTATTTCATCATAATACCAGGACCAACAATAGCGAGGATTAATAGTGCGACCATTGCCCAAGTTCCTTTTTTATGCCACAATTTCATCCATTCATTTTGTATTAGCTTCAGCAATTTGGCCACCTCCTGTCATTTCTAAGAATTGATCCTCTAACGTTTTTTGATGTGGTTGTACGGCGAATAATTGGATTTCTGCGTTCACAAATTGCGTAATCAGTTTCGGTATATCTTCTTTCTTTATTTCCACCACGAAACCATTATTTTCTACAGTAAAGTTATAATCGAACTTCTGCAGATGAATGGCAACATCATCTTTTGGTGCAGCTTCAATATAATAAAATGAAGAAGTTTCAATGTTAATATCACGAATATCGATGAGTTTACCATTTTGTATAACCGCTACTCGATCACACATTAACTCAATTTCGGATAATAAATGGCTAGAAACAAAAACAGATACGCCATCCTCAGCCGCAATTTTACGCAAATACATACGAAACTCACGAATGCCCGCTGGATCTAAACCATTTGTTGGTTCATCTAAAATTAAAAATTTTGGTCGATGCAGTAGTGCCTGAGCAAGTCCTAAACGCTGACGCATCCCAAGTGAATACGTCGATACCTTTTCATGAATGCGTTTCTCTAGACCGACCTGTCTAACCACTTCTTCAATACGCTCTTTTGTAACGTTTTTATGCATACGCGCAAAATGCAGTAAGTTTTTATAGCCCGTCATAAATTTATACATTTCCGGGTTTTCTACAATTACGCCAATCTTACTAATCGCTTCTTCATAATTCTCCTGTAAGGAAAGGCCATCTACAATGACTTTCCCCTCTGTTGGATGCATAAGCCCTGTCATCATACGAATAGTCGTCGTTTTCCCGGCACCATTTGGTCCTAAAAATCCAGTAATTTGACCTGGATATAAATCGATATTCAGTTGCTGAATTAATTGCTTACCACGAATGGTTTTTGATAAATTTTGCAATTGAACTATTGGTTGTGTTGTCATTAATTTCATCCTTTCTTATAATAAGTTTTCATCCATTGCACAGCATCTTTATTCGTAACATCTCGAATCGTCTCTACTTCCTCATGTGCAATAATCGAACCATTTTGCAGTAAAATAATTTGATCTAAAATAGGTTCTACCTCATATAACTCATGCGTTGATAACAATATTGTTTGGTTTTCAATATCTGTAAATTGAATTAACCCTTTAATCAGCTGTTCACGAACGATTGGATCTAAACCAGAAAATGGCTCATCCATTAAATAAAAGGGTACTTCTCGCCCAAGAGTTGCGGCCATTTTCATTCGACCACGGTTCCCCTTTGATAATTGTCGTAGCTTCATATTTTTATCAACGTTTAAAAACTCTGCTACGATACATGCCTTATCATACGAAAAATCTTCGAATTGTGAGGCATAGTGCTGAAAAAGCTGCTCACCTGTGTAAAAATCAAAAAACAAATCAATATCTGGTAAATAAGCAATTTTATCAGCACTTCTGCGTGTTACAGGCGTTCCATTTAGCAAGACCTCACCACTAGATGGACGTAATAAGCCCGCCAATACTTTTAAAAGTGTCGACTTGCCACTCCCATTTTCTCCAACAAGCCCAATGATTCGGCCAACCGGAATGGAAAAAGACACATCTTGCAAAATTGGCTTTTTCATATAACGAAAAGAAACATTTGATAGCTGTAACATTTATTTCACCTCACGATTTTTTGTTAACACGACAAGCATCTCTTCCTTTGAAAATCCCAGTGCTTCAATAGATGTTAAAAAATTTTCAGCTAATTGGTTTTTCATATCTTCTCGTAAAAGTACAATCCGCTCTTCATTGGTTGTAATAAATGTACCTTGACCTCGTTTCGTTTCCGTTATATTCATGGCTTCTAACTCCTTGTACACGCGTTGTACGGTATTTACATTTACACCTGTTTCAACTGCATATTCTCGAACAGAAGGAAGTCGATCCCCTAGCTCTAACTTTCCTTTCAAAATATCTCCACATATCCGATCTACAAGTTGGCTATATATGGGCTTATCACGTGAAAAGTCGATTGTCATCGTAAAACCGCCTTTTCAAGCCACTTCGTCGCTACGATAAATAGAATGACAATCAAAATTATCATCACTACTTCCTCCACAACATAAAGCGGATTATAGATAATCTCAATAGTCGATACTTTTGCCTTTGGTAAATAGTGTGCCAACCAATCTAATGGAATTTCAATATGATGAAAAATAGAAGCATATAGCTGGCTTTCAGTAAATTTATACCATAAATTCATACTGAAGAAAAAAGCACCCATCATAATAACAATGGCAAAGCGACCAATTAAGTGGTTTATTTGGAGATAAAATGCTAAAAATAGTAGCAGTATGACAAACATTATCCATTGGAAAATGACTAAAATTCCTACAGAAAGTATTAATGATAATACTATTTGTCCAAAATTGGCTACAAATTCATCTTTTACATTGTACATGGCTATACTAATAAAAAATAAATTGAAGATAGCATATCCAAATAGTGAAAAAATAACTTTTACACCCACAAGCTGTGTAATAGAGCTAGTGGAGTGTAGCCATATTTCTTTGACCTTTAAATCGTGTCGTATACTAGCTAAAAATTGTAATATCGAATAAAATCCGCCTAATACAATCACGACCATTGTGAGTGCAAATGATAGCTGATTTTCCGGTAATGTAAAGCCATCAACAAATCGCTTTATTAAATATGGAAGCACCAATGACAACATAATCCCTGCAAAAATCGCAACAAATAGCCATGCCCTAAAAAGCACCCATTCCTTTTTGAATAACCCTGCAAATTTTTTCATGCAAACACCTCGTGTTATAGTGTACTAGTTGAATATTACACTATGACTTTTAAGTTTGCAAGTATTAAATGCAAAAAAAAGGAAGGGCCTTTTAATTACAGGCTTCTTCCTTCATGTTGTAATGACATTAAGTTTAATAAAGTATGCATCCTCGGCAATATGGGGGTGATTTCCGTTCCGACTGGGCGCTTTCCTAGGGCTCAGGGCAACAAATATTTTCTGTGCGAAAGCGTAGTGTAAACGTAGCGACAGGATGTTGGTCACGAAGGCGTTAATCATCGCCCTCGCCAAAAGACTTTACAACATGTTCACCGATAATAATTTTAAGATGTCATTACGGATGATTCTGTAATACTTAACAAAATATCTAGCCAAAACGACGGAACCTTGCTTCCTATTGCTGAAATCTGCTGTCCTGACCGTAGCAGAAAGAATAATCCCTTTCAATTAACCATCTTCATTTCCAATTCTTCCACTCTCATCTCCGCTGCCAAACATCTTCATCATGTACATAAGACTTCCGCTTTCAACACCGAGCAATCTTTCTACGTTGAATACAAAAGCAGGAATACGTGAAGCACGCTCTTCCTTGGACATTTCAACCAGATCATCATCAAAAACGGTATTCGTATAGGCAACAACCATTTCCATGCATTCATATGGATACGGCGTACTGAATAGCCCCAGTTCGATACCCTCACGGATTATTTCCGTCAAGATTGGCGGAAGGCCGTTTATGATAACCTTTTGTATTTTCCGATGCATAAGCGCGTTTTGGGGCTTATGTATATGATCAATAATTTCCTTGCCGTTTCCGTCACTTATATTTAGTGCCATGACAACACGGACAATACGCTCGTTAACGGGAATGCTCTTATCTGCGGCAATTGCCTTAGCAGCCCCTAAAATTTGGGCATTATATCGCTCAATTAGCGCATCCATAATATCCACTTTCGACTTGAAATGATAATACAATGTTCCTCGCGCAATTCCGACCTTTTCGAGAATATCATTTGTACTTGTGCCATCAAAGCCCTTCTGACCGAACAGCTCATCCGCTGCATCAAGTATTTCGTTTCTACGTTCCTGCGCCTCTTTTCTCATTTTTACCCCTCCTTATAGACCGACTGTCTGTCTATTAAATTATAGCGTTTTACAATTAATTGCCAATATAATGAACTGATTTTTGTAAAAGATGAATTACAAACTCTAATTTAAGTAATGTGACTGTCGCTTCGCTTTTATCTTTAATAAAAACGATGGAAAAAATATCCTTACGCAGGTAATTAGTGATAGAATCATATGTAAGTTGATCGTTAAGAGGGGAAATCAATGATGTCCGAAGTAAAAAAAATAGATAATACAATGGAAAAAAAGATACGCGAAAGCTTACAGGCGGATTGCCAAAGTTGTTTCGGCCTTTGTTGCACGGCTTTAAATATTGTTGCTTCTAGCGACTTCGCCATTAATAAGGCAGCTGGGACACCATGCCCGAATCTACAAGCAGATTTTAGCTGTCAAATTCATAGTAAACTTAGAGATCAAGGGTTTAAAGGATGTACAGTTTTTGATTGTTTAGGAGCAGGTCAAAAGGTTTCCCAAACAACATTTCATGGGCAGGACTGGCGACAATCCCCTGAAATTTCTGAGAAAATGTTTCGTGTCTTTCCGATTATGGAGCAGTTATATGAAATGATTGCGTATGTAGCAGAGGCTTTATCCCACAAAGTTGATTCATCTCTATTTAACAAGCTACGTTTGCAATTAGAACAACTACAGCGTGCAACAGAGCTGGAAGCAGATGCATTACTAGCAGTAGATATTCCTAATTATCGACTGCCAGTGAACATTTTACTATTAGAAACAAGTGAGCAAATTCGCCAAAATCTTATCGCAAAGATGAATGGAAAAAACTCTCGAAAGTATGACAATAGAGGGGTCGATTGGATGGGGAAGAATTTAAAAAGTAAGGATTTAAGAGCAACTGACCTTCGAGGAGCTTATTTAATTGCCGCTAATCTTGAAAATGCAGATTTAAGAGGTGTTGATTTTATTGGTGCGGATTTACGTGATGCCAATTTACGTGGCGCAGACCTTTCAACAAGTATGTTTTTAACCCAAATGCAACTTAATTCAGCACAAGGCAATCATCAAACAAAATTACCCTCCCACCTGAAACGTCCGTCTCATTGGGATCACTAATTAAAACAGGGCAGATGAAAATATCTTCATCTGCCCTTCTATTTATTTTTGTTTCTTTTTAAAGATGATCGTAACTACAACTAGTACAAGTAAAATCGCTTGTCCAATCATTGTCTCAACAGTTGGGTAAAAACCAATGAAGCTAATAACTGGTAAGCCATCTACAATTGTTGTTGAAACTGCATCCCTCAGCTGCAATGTATGCAGACTGACACCAATAATTTTAAAGGCCAGTACATAAATTAACACCGTTGCCACTGCGAAAAATTTATGAACTGGTATTTTTCCACTTGCTTTAAATAACACAAATGCAAAAATCGTTAATACTAGAAGTGCTACTACGATACCTAGTACAAATTGCGATGTCTCCATTTTAGGTGCAATTCCTGCATAGAAGACAAGTGTTTCTGCCCCTTCACGGAAGACAGATAGGAAGCTAATTGCGGCCATGGCAAACACTGAACCACTGGAGATCGCATTGCCCATTTGTTTAGAAATATAGCGATTCCAGCTTGCCACACTTGATTTACTGTGGAGCCAAATCCCAACTCCTACCATCATTGCAGCAGCTAGTAAGCCAATATAGCCTTCCATCAGCTCTCGGTTTGTATCAACTGTCGGAGAATTTAAAATTGTCGACATTAAAATAGCCGCTACTGCTGATAATAGAACCCCTACAAATGCACCGATATAGATCCATTTGCGCATTGGCTTTTGTCCTGATTTCTCTAAGAATGAAACTAATGCCAAAATAATTAGCAATGCCTCTAAGCCTTCACGCAATAAGATAAGCGCTGAATCCCAAAAAGTATAATCTGAATCAGCTTGAATCAACTCTATTTCAGTGCGGAAATTATCTAATTTACTTTTAATAGCTTCTTTATCGACTGTTGATTTTAATAAATCACTAGCGATAATCGGCATATCACTCTCAATTTTAGTATATAGGCTACCGTTACGAGTCGAAATTTCAATTTCTACACTTGGCCATATCGTAATGAATTCAAGAATTTTATCAGAGGCAGCTTTATAATCACCTGCATCGATAAAATCGTTTGCCTCATCAATATAGGCAATTAATGTAGATAACGAATATTCTCCTTCAACTGCTTTCGCTGTTTCCTTACCAGCTACAAAATCCTCAATTGTTTGTTTTAACTCTGCAAATTGGGACTTCATAAGAGTTACATCTGGCTCCTCAGCGGAAATGGAAATGCGTAAAAACGCCATTTGTGTTTCAATTTGCCCATACATCGCAATACTTTGCTCACGCACAGGTCTTTCATTTTTATTCCATTTGATATTAAAGTCTTTATAGGCTTCATCGATGGCTGCAATGTCCCCACTGGCTAATGCTTTTTCAAAGTCCGCCATGATGGGTTTAAACTTTTGTCCAAATTCTGCACGTTGCGCCGCTTCATCCACAGGGTTTTCAAGCTCTTCTAGAGCACGTAAAGCATTTGACAAAGCCGATAGTGCCTCTAAACGTTCATCCTTTGAAGTAGCTTCAACTGCTTGTGCAAGAAGTTCATCCACTTTTTCTTTTGCTTCTGTCTGTTCAGATGTTACGGATGCCCAGTCTTTAGTAAACTGTTCAAGTGCCAGTTTTGCCTCGGCTTCTTTATCCTGCTTCGTATTCATCAGTGCATCACTAATCGAGATGTACAAATGACTATAAGATTGCGCTGCCTGCACTGGTACAGCAAGTGCAAATAACAAGCATAAAATTAAACTACAGCGCGTTAAAAAGTGCTTCACCTAGATAACTCCCCTTTTGTACACCAGGGAAGCAAGCAAACACGGCACTGCCTCGATGGGTAATGTACTCATTCATTTTATCCATACGCCCTAAACTATTTTGCACTGTTGTAAATTGGGCCGGGTCTTTTTGAAAAGATATGAACATTAGCCCCGCATCATGCGCGCCAGTATTCGTCATAACACCGGATGCGTAAGAGTATGAGCGACGTAACATACGCGCACCCGATTTACGAGCCAAATGCACATGAGATGTATCTGGCATAATATACTCACCATTACTATCCTTCGCTTCTACGTCGAAATCATCAAACTCTTTCTTTTTACCAAACGGTGCCCCACTATCGCGATAACGACCAAATGTTGCTTCCTGATCTTTTAAAGATGTGCGATCCCATGTTTCAAGATGCATTTGAACTTTACGAGCAACTAAATAAGAGCCACCTTTTAACCAACCTTTATCGACCCAAACCACTTTGTTTAAATCTTTTTCATCAGTAGGATTGCCCGTACCGTCCTTGAACGCAAATAAATTTCGAGGTGTTCCTCCGCCTGTTGGGAAAGAGTTGAATCCTGCCTGTGACCATTTAACCTCTACTTTACCAGAAGCTGCACGTACTAAATTACGTACTGCATGAAACGCCACTTGTGGGTCATCTGCACATGCTTGAATACAAATATCTCCACCTGTGTATTCTTTTTGTAGCTGATCTTTCGGGAAATGTGGTAAATCATTTAGTTCAGCTGGCTTTAAGTGCTGGATACCAAGCTTTTCGAAAAGAGATGGACCAACCCCTATAGTTATGGAGAGATTTGAGGCGTTTAATCCTTCAGCTTCACCCGTATCTCCTGTTGGAACTCTAGTATTTGTTGTTAAATCTACCATTAATTCACCATTCATTAAACGTACAACAAGAGGTGTCCATTGTTTGAACAACTCTTGTAGTTCCTTCTTTGATGTGAATAAAACATCTAAAGAAGCAAAATAAATATTCGTTTGAACGGGTGTAACAATGCCAGATTGATGTTTTCCATAGAAATCAACTTTATTACGTGCTGTCGTGCTATCCGCAACGGGCTCAAACACATCATAGCCCATTGCTTTCATAACACCACCTAAGCCTGAAGCACCGATCGCTACACCTGCTGCCCCGATGCCAGTTAGCTTTAACATGTCACGTCTAGATATTTTTTTATTGATCCATTTTCCATCATTTGACTCTGTCATTTATTATCACTCCAAAATAATCCCCATTTGACTTAATGGTTCTCCTAGTTGATTAACTGCTGCTGCAAGTGCTTTTGTGTTTTCTTCTGTTAATTCTTCGTAAGAAACATATCCACCGTCAGCTGTTGCGTGCTGTGCCAATAAATCGTCCACTGCTTTGAATTTTTCATCTAATGTTGCTACTAATTCTTTATCTTTTGCTTCTAATTTCGGACGTAAGATTTCAAAGATTTTTTCTGCGCCTTCAATATTTGCTTTAAAGTCATAAAGGTCAGTGTGAGAATAGATTTCCTCTTCACCAGTGATTTTAGATGTTGATACTTCATTTAATAAATCAACAGCACCTGTAATCATTAAATCTGGTGTTACTTCAACAGTTTGAACTAATGCGTGTAATTCTTTTGCATCGGCTAATAGTTGATCTGCTACTTTTTCGTAGCCTGCAGTTTTATTTTCAACCCAAAGTGCATGTTCAAGCTTATGATAACCTGTCCACTCTTCCTCGCCCTTACCTTCTTCTTGGATATCGGCTAAACGACCGTCAATACGTGGGTCAAGGTCTCCAAAGCTTTCTGCGATTGGCTCTGAACGCTCAAAATACATACGAGCTGGTGCATAGGCTGCTTTTGCTCCTTCAATATCGCCAGCTTTAACTAGATTTACAAATTTCTCTGTTTCTAGTAAAAATTGATCCATTTGTTCTAAAGCAAATTGTTTATAAGCTGATAGTTCAGCTGTAAGATCAGCCCCTTTTGTTTGTTCTGCTTTATCTGCTTGCTCCGTTGCGGGCTTCTCTTCTTTTTTTGTTTCTTCTGTATTGCCACAGCCAGTCATTAGAATGCCACCTGCAACTAATACTGACAATATTGATGTTTTTTTCATGCTAAGTACCTACTTCCGAAATAGTTTATATTGAGAATGATAATGATTATCACACTCTATTGCAAGAAGTATTTTTATTTAAAGAAAAAAACGTCATTTTCTAGTTGATATTTTAATATAACTAGAAAAATAACGCTTTTCCTACAATATAACGATTCTAATCTACGAAATTTTTGTTATTTTCATATTTTCCATATAAGAAATAATAAAGGATAATTGACAGTAAAATTACGAATACCATCGCAAAGAAAATCGCACTGTAGCCCATCGTTGGAACGAAGAACCCTAAGAAATAAGGACCAACACCTAAACCTAAATCATATAAAATAAAATAGGTCGATGTCGCAAGTCCTAATCGCTCATTTGGTGTAACCTTAATAGCTATTGCTTGCGCTACAGAATTGAAGTTACCATAACCAATACCGATGCAAGCAGCAGCTAGTAAAAATACAACACTACTTGTAGCCGAGCTAAAGGCATACATACCGATTGCAAAAATAACTAAACACGGATAAACAACAATATTCGCGCCTCTTGAGTCTAGAAGCTTTCCTGTAAATGGACGTGTCGCTAGAATCACGATTGCATAAATAATAAAGAAATAACTTCCCGCTGAGACCAAATCAAGCTCTTTCGCATAAAACGTCATAAATGACATAACCCCTGAGTAAGCAAAACCGATAACTAACCCCACAAAAGCAATTGGCACAGCACGCATTTCGATAAAATGGCTTAGCTTAAAGCTTGTTTTCTCTGCCATTTCTTTGGCTTTCTTCGGTGCGTCAGGAACTGTCACGATAAAATACATCAAAAAGCAAATAATAGCTAATACTGAATCGACTGCAAAAATCATACGAAAATCTTCAAACAGTTGTGTTAAAAGAATACCTACAAACGGTCCAATAGCAGTTGCTAAGATGGCACTTAAACTGTAATAACCAATACCTTCACCACGTCGATTTGACGGTAAAATTTGTGCAATAATTGTTCCAGTTGCCGTACTCGCCACGCCAAGTGCAATTCCTTGTACTAAACGATTGAGCATGAGAAGTGTCAAATTTACCGCGAAAAAATATGACATCGTTGATAGCATAAACAATAATAATCCACAAAATAATGTTTTTTTACTACCCCAATCCCCAATGATTCGTCCTGCCCCAAGACGCCCTATTAATGTACCTATAATAAAAATACTCGATACAAGCCCTGCCGTACTAGTTGAAGCTCCAAAGTGCTCAACCGCATAGCCTGCAATTGTTACCATCAATAAAAAAAAGATTAATGTAATCGTAAAGTTAATAAGTGAGACGATTAAGAAGTCTTTTGTCCATAGTCTATCTCTAGTTGTTTCCACTTTCATCTCTCCTACCGATTTATGTTTGCACAAATTTTCTCTAAAACTTGTGTCGCAATCTCTATCTCCTGCTTTGATACGCCTTCAAGTGCCTGTTCAAACAACGGTTTTAAATGCGCCTTTATTTCTAGCACAAGTTCTTCACCATAAGCCGTTAATTGTACAAGCTTTTCGCGCTTATCCCTGCCCGCTACCGTTTCCACATAGCCTAGATCTACAAGCTTGTGAACAAACCTTGTGACACTGGGCTTTTCAATTGACATATAATTCGCAATCTCCACGAATGAATGTCGCCCCTTATCATTAAGTAATCGAAGAACAGCCCATTGCGAGCTATACAACTGATATTTCTCTAATTGCACATTCACTTGATTGATTAAAGGTCTGTACATTAAGCGATACTGATTAAAAAAATTCTGTTCAACCGTCACAGTTACCACTCCTTATAAATTAGTTAGCCTAGGTAACTATATACCCAAAATAGCGATTTGTCTAGTAGGGAATTAGCGAGAATTCCTCTAGTTTAGAGCCGCTATCGTTGTCGTTGGTCTTTCCGTCGTTGTAGCTATTCTTTCCGTCGCCTCTATTTCTATCCGTCCCCTTGGCTTTTCTTTCCGTCGGTGCCGGGATTCTTTCCGTCGCTCTGAGACTTCTATCCGTCGATCACTCCATTGTTTCCGTCGCCTCTATTCTATCCGTCTCCTTGGCTTTTCTTTCCGTCGGTGCCGGGATTCTTTCCGTCGCTCTGAGACTTCTTTCCGTCGATCACTCCATTGTTTCCGTCGCCTCTATTTCTATCCGTCCCCTTGGCTTTTCTTTCCGTCGGTGCCGGGGTTTTTTCCGTCGCTCTGAGACTTCTTTCCGTCGATCACTCCATTGTTTCCGTCGCCTCTATTCTATCCGTCTCCTTGGCTTTTCTTTCCGTCGTTCTGAGACTTCTTTCCGTCGATCACTCCATAGTTTCCGTCGCCCCTATTTCTATCCGTCTCCTTGGCTTTTCTTTCCGTCGGTGCCGGGATTCTTTCCGTCGCTCTGAGACTTCTTTCCGTCGATCACTCCATTGTTTCCGTCGCCTCTATTCTATCCGTCTCCTTGGCTTTTCTTTCCGTCGTTCTGAGACTTCTTTCCGTCGTTCTGAGACTTCTTTCCGTCGATCACTCCATTGTTTCCGTCGCCTCTATTCTATCCGTCTCCTTGACTGTTCTTTCCGTCGGTGCTGGCGTTCTTTCCGTCGCTCTGAGACTTCTTTCCGTCGATCACTCCATTGTTTCCGTCGCCTCTATTTCTATCCGTCCCCTTGGCTTTTCTTTCCGTCGGTGCCGGGGTTTTTTCCGTCGCTCTGAGACTTCTTTCCGTCGATCACTCCATTGTTTCCGTCGCCTCTATTTCTATCCGTCCCCTTGGCTTTTCTTTCCGTCGGTGCTGGCGTTCTTTCCGTCGCTCTGAGACTTCTTTCCGTCGATCATTCCATTGTTTCCGTCGCCTCTATTCTATCCGTTTCCTTGGCTTTTCTTTCCGTCGGTGCCGGGGTTCTTTCCGTCGCTCTGAGACTTCTTTCCGTCGATTACTCCATTGTTTCCGTCGCCTCTATTTCTATCCGTCCCCTTGGCTTTTCTTTCCGTCGGTGCCGGGGTTCTTTCCGTCGCTCTGAGACTTCTTTCCGTCGATCACTCCATAGTTTCCGTCGCCCCTATTTCTATCCGTCTCCTTGGCTTTTCTTTCCGTCGGTGCCGGGGTTCTTTCCGTCGCTCTGAGACTTCTTTCCGTCGATCACTCCATTGTTTCCGTCGCCTCTATTTCTATCCGTCCCCTTGGCTTTTCTTTCCGTCGGTGCCGGGGTTTTTTCCGTCGCTCTGAGACTTCTTTCCGTCGATCACTCCATTGTTTCCGTCGCCTCTATTTCTATCCGTCCCCTTGGCTTTTCTTTCCGTCGGTGCTGGCGTTCTTTCCGTCGCTCTGAGACTTCTTTCCATCGATAACTCCATTGTTTCCGTCGCCCCTATTCTATCCGTCTCCTTGGCTTTTCTTACCGTCGGTGCAGGGGTTCTTTCCGTCGTTCTGAGACTTCTTTCCGTCGATCACTCCATTGTTTCCGTCGCCCCTATTTCTATCCTTCTCCTTGGCTTTTCTTTCTGTCTGTGCCGGGGTTCTTTCCGTCGCTCTGAGACTTCTTTCCGTCGATAAGGCCTTGCTTTCCGTCGCAGCTATTTCTATCCGTCGTTGTCGCTATTCTTTCCGCCACTCCTTTTAACTAAAAAGCCGCAACTGTATTAAACGGAATCTGTTCGCCATTTTTATATAAATAAATATATTCATAATTAGCATCTTTCGTTAGTTTATAAATATGCTGCTTCATAACTTCGTCGTTTTGATTTTCAATTTCATCAATGTTTATTACAATCGTATCTTCCTTACTCTCCACGCTGACCGTAACAGTTTCCTTTGTATTGATCACAATATACGAGCGCTTTTCACCATTATTTATCATTTGGGCATAATCTTCCATTCCAAGGACATTTAAAGTTTCTTGTAAATCCTTTGGTACAGATTTTACTTTAGTAATTGCTACTGTTGAATTACATGCTGACAATACAATTATTGAACATAATAAGACGATTAATAATTTCTTCATATACCATCACTCCCCATTTATCATATTCAATAAATATTCCGAAAAAGCCTTTCAAAATAAAAAAACAACCGAACAGCCAAAGCCATTCAGTCGTTTTTTCGTAATAAATATAAAAAATAAGGAGCACCGATACATGCTACGACAATACCAGCTGGCACTGTCGCACTGGCAATCGCTACGCGGCCAATCGTATCCGCTAGCATTAATAAACTTGCACCTATAAACAAGGTAAGCGGTAAAAAGAACTGGAAGCGTGGTCCGACAAGCTGTTTCGCAATATGTGGAGCCATTAGACCGATAAAGGCAATTCCTCCTGTAACTGAAACAGCAGCCGCAGCTAATGCAACAGCGACCACTAATAATTGCAAGCGCTCGCGTGCAATATTCATGCCTAAACCAACTGCCGTTTGTTCGTTCATCGCCAGTACATTTAACACATTGGCCTTATAAAAAATAAATGGAATGCCTAGCACCAGCCAAGGCAATAACGCCCAGAAAAACGGCCAATCCGTTCCCCAAACATTGCCCGCAAGCCATTGCGCGATAAATTGCACATCACTACGCTCCGCTGAAGAAATTAACATCATCATAACTCCAGATAAGGCAGAGGCTACGCCCACTCCGACTAAAATTAGTTGGACTGGCTGTACACCCGTATTGCGCTTATAGGCGAAAAAGTAGATACACATTGCAGTTAATAAAGCACTACCAAATCCGACAAGTGGTAATATATACGCAAAGTTAGGAAGATTACCATCTACAAGGAGATAAAAAAGTGTAATCCCAACACCCGCCCCAGCATTAATCCCAATAATACCGGGGTCCGCTAAGTCATTACGGGTCACTCCCTGCAACACGGCACCTGCTAATGCTAATGCCATCCCTGCTGCTGCCAATACAAACAATCTTGGCAAACGAACAGAAAACAATACGAATGATTCTTTAAAGCTGCCGTCTCCCAGCAAGATCGGTATGATGCGGTCAATAGAAACCGAAGCAGCTCCCATGGATATGCCCATCACAAAAATAACGATTGTCAACAATATCCATACAATTAACCATTTACGTTGTTTTTTTCGCCCGTCATTAAACAACCTGACGACCTCCCTTCCGAACAAGAAGTAAGAAGAATGGAAGGCCGATAATGGAAATAATTGCAACTACCGGTGTTTCATATGGAGCATTAATCATTCTACCTGCGAAATCCGCTGTTACCATAAACCAACCACCGATAATGGCACTCATCGGTAAGACAAATCGATAGTCTGTCCCAACAATAGCACGCACAATATGCGGCACCATCAAACCAACAAATGCAAGATTCCCAACAAGGGCAACTGCAGAGCCTGCCAGTACAACAACTACAAACATCATAATTCCTTTAATTACTGTTGTATTTTGTCCTAACCCTACAGCAACTTCTTCGTTTAAACTTAAAATGGTTAGCTGACGACTAAATATAAACGCTACGATTAAGCCTATTATAATAAAAGGAACAATAATTAGCGCTTGCCATGTTGTGCCAATTAAACCACCACTCGTCCACATCGATACATCTTTTGAAATTTGAAATAATATTCCCGTACCATCTGCAATTGCTTGTAAAAGAGCAGATACAGCTGCACCGGCTAAGACAAGCTTTAATGGAGAAAAGCCATTCTTTGTAGAAGCACCAATACCATATACAATCATCATCCCGATCCCAGCACCTACGAAACAGGCAAAAATAAGCATCATATAAGAGGCATTGGGGATAAATGCCATTGTTAAAGCAAGTACAGCATTGGCACCCGCTGTTAGACCGAGAAGCCCAGGATCTGCTAATGGATTTCTTGTAACTCCTTGCATAATAGCACCAGCAACCGCAAGTGCACTGCCTACAAAAATAGCCGCAATGATACGTGGAAATCGAATTTCACGTAAAATCGTATAATGCTTGCCACCGCTTTGTCCGACAACAGCTTCATAGACATCCTGAATGCTAGTATTAGCCGCGCCAACACAAAGCGAGATCGTCACTGTCACTGCTAATAAGATCAGGGCAAACAGCGCTTGAAGCCAAAATGGGAATTGTCGAAACTTTGTCATTTGCCTTCGCTACTCTCTACTAAAAATTATTGTAAAAACTTCTCTTCAAAGAAATCTAATTGATACTCTAAAGTAATCGGATCATTAAAGTAAAATGCGTTGGCATTCACTTCAAATAATTGTCCATTTTTCACCGCTTCTAAATCTTTAAACCACGCAGCATCTGTAAATGAATTATCTTGATCCTGGAACATACTAAAAATCACATAGTCTCCTGCATATTCACCTAAAACTTCTTGTGAAATTGCAAAATAACCTGGCTTCAAAGCATCTTGTTTCACTTTTTCAGGCATATTTAAGCCCATTGCTTGATATAAAATTTCTGTTCCACGACCCCAGTTATCACCATAAACATACAATTGCTTATTAAAGCTTTCTGCAACAGTAACGGTTGCATCTTCACCGATTTTTTCTTTAATTTTCGTACCTGTTTCTGCAGCACGCGTTTTAAAATCCTCAACCCACTCAGTAGCTTCTTTTTCTTTGTTAACAACCTTACCGATTTCAATGAATTGTTGTAAATAGTCAAATTTTCCGTAAGTAAATAATACAGTCGGAGCGATTTCTGCTAATTTATCCGCATTTTCAATACCGCTTAAACCAATAATTAAATCCGGTTCTAGCTCAAGAATTTTTTCAATATCTGTATTCTCAACAACCACTGCATCTTTAATATCATCTTGGAAGTTTGGATTTTTCGCAGCCCATGAATCTACGCCAACGACATTTACTCCAAGTTGTAATAAATCCCCAACAAAAGAAGATAATACTACGACACGTTTAGGGTTAGCAGGTACTTCAATGGGACCTGTTTCAGATTGATACGTAATCGTTTCTGCTGATGATGCTTCTTTAGAGCCCTCTTCTACCTTCTCTTCTTTATTGCCGCACGCTGCTAGCACTACTACAACCATCATAAACATTGGTAATAACCACTTTTTCATTACATAATTCTCCTTCTACACCGTTTCTAGTAAGTTATATGTAATGCACATTGGCTTGTCTGTTCGTGGATCCTTGCCAATGACTGCATCAATATTAAACACTTTTTCTAATACTTCTGGTACAATCACTTCCTCTGCCGTACCAAACTTCACAAGCTCTCCTTGCGAAAGAGCAACAATATAATCTGAAAAACGAGCTGCTTGATTTAAATCATGTAGCACCATGACAATTGTGCGTCCTTCTTCTTCATTTAACTTGTAAAGTAGTTCTAAAACTTCTAACTGATGGGCCATATCTAAATAGGTTGTTGGCTCATCTAAAAAAATGATAGCGGTCTCCTGTGCTAATGCCATCGCAATCCACACTCGTTGACGCTGTCCACCAGATAAGGCATCCACTGTATTTAACCGAAAGTCATCTGTTTTAGTTACCTTTAAGGCCCAGTCAATCACGTCTTTATCCTTTTGTGATAAATTGCCGAAGCCTTTTTGATATGGAAATCGACCGTAAGATACAAGTTCTTCCACTGTTAAACCATGCGCACTTTCTGGACTTTGTGGCAATATAGCAAGCTCTTTCGCTAATTCCTTCGTTTTCATCTTGGAAATATTTTGACCGTCTAAAATGACTTGTCCACTCTCATGCTTCAAAATTCTTGTAATAGCTTTTAAAAGTGTAGATTTACCACAGCCATTAGAGCCGATAATCGTTGTAATTTTACCGTCTGGAATTTCCAGCGACAAATCATGCACAATCGTTTTGTTCTCATAGCCAATACGAATCGATTCAACTTGTAAACGCAAAATGTAACCTCTCTTCCTTTTTACTTCTTTCCATGCTATGATACTCACAACTAACAATGATAATCATTATCACTAGATTAGTCTAGTAATCAGATCAAGTTTTGTCAAATACTTTTTTATTATTTTTCTAAGGATGTGCGAGAAAATGCAACAAATATATGATGTGACAATTATTGGTGGTGGGCCTGCTGGTCTATATAGTGCCTTTTATAGTGGTTTACGAGGATTAAAAACGAAATTAATCGAGAGTCAGCAACAGCTTGGAGGGAAAGTATTGCTTTATCCAGAAAAGCTAATTTGGGATATTGGTGGTCACCCTCCTGTGTTAGGCGAACAATTTGTACAACAATTAATTGCGCAAGCTAAAACGTTCGATCCAACTATTTTAACAGACACAAAAATCGATTTCATAGAGCGTCAAGACGATATTTTTATACTTCATAGTGCCCAAGGCGATCAGCATTACTCTAAAACTGTTCTTATAGCCGTTGGTGGTGGAATCATTAACCCTCAAAAGCTTACTCTAGATGGCGCAGAAAAATACGAAATGACCAATTTACACTATACCGTGCAATCCTATCAACGTTTTGTGGACAAGGATGTTATTATTTCGGGAGGTGGAAATGCGGCGATTGACTGGGCAGTTGAGCTTAGTCGTATCGCTAAAAACGTTACTGTTGTTTATCGCAAAGATCAGTTATCTGCCCACGAAGCCACAATTCAAGAAGCTTTAGATGTCGGTGTCCGGATTGAATGCAATACAACTATTACGAAACTAACTGCGAATGCTGACAAAACGGCTATTCAATTAGTAACGTGCGAAAACTCAAAAACGAAGCAAAGCTATACACGTCAAATTGATGAAGTCATTGTGAGTCATGGCTATAACCGCGAAGCATCATTAGAATTTGATCAAGCCATCACTATTCCTAAAAAGGATGATTACTATTTCGAAGGCAGAGCTACAGGAGAAACCGCACAGCCTGGAATTTTTGCAGCAGGTGATATTTTAGCATTTGAAGGGAAAATTCATCTTCTCCTAGGAACCTTCCAGGATGCAGCCAATGCCGTGAACTCCATCAAAACATTTTTAGAGCCTACTGCCTATCGCCATGGCATCGTTTCATCACATAACGAGGCATTCAAAGAGAAAAATCGCTCTATTATTGAAAAGCACCTGATACAAGTAAAATAAACACAAAAACCCTTGCGATAGTAGCAAATTAGTTTGCTGTCTTCTTTCAATCTAAAGAAACCCTCTTAGAATTTGTTCTAAGAGGGTTTTATTACTATTCGTCTATAATCTAGAAAAACTACCTAAATAAACTTAAAAAATATCCCATTTGCCTGATCATGTTTACTCCGTTTGTTATGGTTCCGGCATGGCCCATAAGCATATTGAGATGCTGTGGTAATCTTCCTACTCTAGAAGTTTGAGGTTGTTGATTAGGATAATAGAAGGGCTGCACGAATCTACCTTGAGAAGGGCCATAGCCTTGTCGATATCTTGGTTGGATTGGTCCCCTTCTAGGATTTGGCGGAAAAAACGGCATTCATTCACCCCCTAACAAATAACTTTTAAATAGTATATGTTGGTATTTTTTCAACACTTAGACTTTCACAGATGTTTGTGAAAAAAACATACATATATATGCCTTAAAAAAGCCCCGAAATCTAGTAATTTATTCTATCTCTCGGAGCCTAAAATGGCGCACTGCAAGCGGATTTGATCTCTTACAGGAACCATACTATTTTTTATTTCATATTATAGAAAAAGACGATTAAAGAAGGGATTCCTATTCAAAATTCTAAATATCTCGATTTTCTGTCCAAATTTGGTGTTGGTGGTGCGCATCCTGGTGGTATTAATCTAACAAAGGAAATATTCAAGACGGAGAACATTAGTAAAACCTCTCACATTTTAGATGTAGGGTGTGGTACAGGTCAAACCGCTGCCTATTTGGCTGACAAATATAAATCGAAAGTAACTGGTATAGATAGCAATTCCATAATGGTTGCAAAAGCAAAAAGGAGAATGAAAAAAAACCGCCTACCAGTAGAAATATACCCATGTTCTATAGAACAAATGCCTTTTCCGGATCATACATTTGATGTCATTATTTCCGAATCAGTTCTTTCTTTTGTCAATAAACCTAGTGCCCTAAAAGAAATCTTTCGTGTATTAAAGAATGGCGGTCGTTTTATCGCCATTGAATTTACTATTACGCAACCACTTGAAGCGAAGATTGAAAAGGAAGTCCAACAGTTTTATGGATTTGACTCTTTCTCAATGAAAAAGGATTGGATCGCTTTGTTTCAACAAGCTGGTTTTAAAAATATTCGTATTCAAAAAAACAAATCAATCTCATCGGTACCTGAATTTCATTACTCGGAGGATATTGAACCTGAACTTTATGAGGTAATGGATAAACATTTGGATATGAACTTAAAGTATGAAGAGATTTTAAACTATAGAATTTATTCATGTACCAAATAGTCAAAACAAACGGCAGGAAAAGATTTTACTGTTAAACAAATAAATGTAAGAAACCAGCAGCCAAAGCATTGCTGGTTTTTTACTTTTCGAGCGCTGGATACACCATAAAATGACACCTGTCATAAAGAACCTTTGACTCGTGTGAATGTTTTTTTCCTTTGATTTTCCATATGATTTTAGTAAGAAAACAAAGAAAGAGTGATTTGAAACATGCAAAATAATCAAAGACTACCATTAATCGATATATTACGAGGTTTTGCTGTATTAGGGACGCTTGGTACAAATATTTGGATTTTTGCTTACCTTGGGGACCCATCATCTATTATGACCAGTAATTATTCAGGCTGGTGGTCATTTAATGACTTTTTACGAATGTCCGTTTTATTTTTAGTAAACGGCAAGCTCCTAGGGTTATTAACTATTATGTTTGGGGTTGGTCTGGAATTAAAATATCAGCAATCCATGCGACAAGGAAATGCTTGGCCAGGTATGTATATTTGGACACTGTTATTTTTATTTACGGAAGGGCTTATCCACTTTACCTTAGTCATGGAATACGATATTTTAATGAGCTATGCTGTGACAGGGGTCATCGTTGCCTTTATCGTCAAAATTGGTGATAAAGCGATCAATCGTTGTTTATATGTGTTCGGTGGCTTTCATGCCATGATGATTCTTTTAATTTTATTCAGTACATTGCAAGGTACCAATGTACTTTATGAAAGCGATTTAGTTGTTTCACTTTATCAACACGGTACTTGGTTTGAGCAAATACAATATCGCTTAGCAAATTTTCTCTACTATAGAACGGAAGCAATCTTTATTATTCCAATGAACATCTTTTTATTTTTACTTGGGGTGAAATTTATGCGTAACGGTGTCTTTTCTCAAAGTGAACAGGGTCGCAAGGTACGAAAAAAGCTTTTATTAATTGGGATTTATATTGGGGTACCATTGAATCTTCTTATTTTTATTCCAGGAGGAACTTTTGATTTTCCAGTTCGCTATTTATTTGCACCAATCCTATCAATTGGTTATATTGGTATTTTAGGTAAACTGATAGAATACAAGAAGGTAGATTGGTTATGGAAGAAGCTTGGAGACGTCGGTAAAATGTCCTTAAGCTGCTATGTCCTTCAAAATATAATGGCATCGATCATTTTTTATGGCTGGGGTTTAGGTTTAGGAGGAAAGCTAAATAGCATTGAGATTATTGCCATTTGGATGACGATTTCCCTGCTACAAATTTTTATCGCCCAACTGTGCATAAAACACTTTCATTTTGGACCATTGGAATGGATTCGTAAAAGTACTATTCAAGCTATTACACGTAAATAATCAAAAAGGGCTGGTGTAGCATATAAAAATTTATCCAAGAGATCAAGCAAAGCATTATCTAATTATCGATGTAGTATCGCTCATTTTTTTATTCACCATGGTATTAGGGTCAAATTCTCAATTACCATTATTGGCTAAAATAATAATCCTACTGTTATTTTTAGTAGCGTTCTATATTGCTTTATGGTTTAAAGATTGGCGTTTACTTGTAGCTTCTTTACTAGGCTTTACTCTTATTATCATACTAGGTATTTATGAAGGATCTTCTATGTTGATTTTTGGATTTACATTTGCTGATTTACTTGGAAGAGCTAAAACGAAGTGGCATATTGCAGTAGGCATGAAGGCAATTGCCCTTATGTTTTTAATCGTTATTTTGTTTGAATCCGAAACATCTTTCCAATTAGAGACCGAAGCTTTAATACCTATCATGATCATTCAGCTACTATTTCCAATGTTAATCTATTATGTGGAAAAATCCAAAAAATTACAATCGGAATTAACAGAGGTCAATACGCAATTAGTTCAGCAAGAAGAAAGACAACGGATTGCCAGAGACCTCCACGATACGCTTGGTCATACATTGACAATGATTAAAATAAAAACAGAACTAACATCAAAATTAGTCGATAAAGATACGATGCGTGTAAAAGATGAATTAAGTGATATTTTAGCAACAACGCGGACGGCATTAAAGCAAGTAAGAGAATTAGTCTCTGATATGAATTTTATTTCTCTAGAAAGTGAGCTCACACATTGTAAACAGCATTTACAAACAGCGAATATTTCCATAAAAATGAAAAACAACTGCCCAAAACTACTACTAGCCAGTGTGGAAGAAACGATGCTGTCTTTATGTCTTCGAGAAGCAACTACAAATATTATTAAACATAGTCAAGCGAAAAAATGTCGCATTGAAATGAATGATATTGATGGCATTTTGACGTTAAACATCGAGGATGATGGTGTGGGCTTACATAACCAAGGGCTCGGAAATGGACTAACATCAATGAAAGAAAGAATGACTGCCCTTCACGGAAGTGCTTCCATTGAAAATTTATCGAGAAACGGAACAATTGTGACGTTAACACTCCCTATCCAACACTACAGAAAGGAGCCAACTACATGATACGAGTATTACTAGCAGAGGATCAACAAATGTTACGCGGCGCCTTAACTTCCTTGTTGTCGTTTGAGCCAGATATCAAAGTGATCGCAGAAGTTTCAGACGGTCAAACAGCGTGGGAATCTATTCAACAAGAGCTACCCGATGTTTGTGTATTGGACATCGAAATGCCGAACCTTACTGGACTTGACCTTGCTGAAAAAATTAGACAGGCAAATTTACCATGCAAGGTGATGATTGTCACAACCTTTGCACGTCCTGGCTACTTACAGAAAGCAATGGACTGTGAGGTACACGGTTATTTACTAAAGGATGAACCGATCGATTATTTAATTGAAACCATCAGAAAAGTAATGAATGGTGAAAAGGTTGTTAGCAGAGATTTAGCTGCTACCTTATTTATGAAGGAACAAAATCCATTAAATGAACGTGAAATTGCTGTTCTACAACTTGTAAAAGAAGGACTCACAACGAATGAGATTAGTAAAAAATTATTTTTAACGAAAGGTACGATTCGAAACTATTTATCAACCTCCATTCAAAAGCTGCATGTCGAATCTAGACAACAAGCAGCCCAAGTTGCCAGTGATAAAGGCTGGCTTTAGAAAAAGAAAAGCGATACTGCTTCCTCATCTAGAAAGGATACAGTATCGCTTAGTATTTTAATTGACTTCTTTTTTATTCTTAGATACCAAATTTATTATGATTTCTATCAGTACAACAGCAATTAAAGAAAGTCCGAATAGTGGCATCAGTATACCTAAAACGATCATGAAAACGATGAAAGGAATAGATACTTTTTGAGAGATTTTAGGTGGTGCTGATAGAAGACCTTTTTTCTTTCTTAGCAACCATGTTCTAACTCCCCAAGCAATAACCACTAAAAATGCTAGACATACTAGTAAATTTATTAATTTATTTGGCCAGCCAAACAAATGACCTTCATGTAAAGGAATTCCCCACGTGAACCATTTGGCAAGAATGCCATAGTCCTCATATCCAACTTTGTCAATAAACTTCCCGCTATATTGATCAAAATACATTGTTGTTTCTTCATCCGGACTAACATCAAGTCCTGTTATACCTGTGTTACTAGATTTTGCAACTGTATAGACACCGACTTCACTTGTAGGATAGATAATCGCGTAAGGTTTTGATATATTCATTGCATCAATTTCATGTTGTAGCTTTTCTACGCTTAGTTGGTAAGGGTTAACACCACAGCCCGTATTGGCTTCCATACCATGATGTGCTGCATGTCCTGAATCTGACGTTGGAGGGATTTCTTGTCGAGTAGCCCAAGGAATCTCACTTACATCCGATGTAGGAGGCTGCTGCTGTAATACTGGCGTGCCGAAAGAAGGATGATCTTGTGAAGCTTGGTAAATATAGTTCCCCATAAACGCAGACCATGGTAAACCTGTAAAAATGATTACAAGCATTGGAATCGTAATAATTGTTCCGACAATGGCATGAAATTTCCTACTCTTTTGACGTTTGTTTGTCTGCTTTGTTTTCTTTAGTAGTTTTGCTTTAAATGTCATGTATACACCTGAAAGCAGTAAAAAAACAGCCCAGCACGAAGCTAATTCTACTAAATAATTAACAAAAGTTCCCCCTATAAATAAAGAACTATGCAGATTTCTCATAATATTTGCAAAGGTGTAACCAGCATCTTGACCACCAATAATTTGGTTATGATCATCTAAGAACACATATCTTTCTTCACCATCTGCATTTTTCATCGTTAAACGTGTATTGTATGGCTCTTCTAACTCTATAATTTTATTTGTTTTATAGCCAGCATATGATTCTTCTGCACGTTTAACGGCTTCGTCAATGGTTAGTACCTCAGTTTTTCCGCTATCACCAAAAAAGTAGTTATCATATAAATGATCTTCTACATCGGTATAAAATAAAAAACCTATACCACTGAGCGTTAGCGAAATAAGTAGTGGAGTAATAAATAAAGCGGCATAAAAGTGCATTCGCCAAAAGCTCTGATAAAGCGTGTTTTTCATGTCTAGTTCTCCAATCTATAAAATACAATTTCGCCTTGGCGTAATTGCGTCCGGATTTTGAATTGTGCACGCACAATTCATTCCTTTCAAAATCCGTGACATCCGCCGGAGGCATTATCTTCAGTAAGTCTTTACTGAATGAAGATAAGTGCAGAATTATTATATAAAGAAAAAGTGAAATAAGAATGAAGTCCTAGTAAAATTTTATAACACTGATAGATCCACATGAACCGCCCGCCGATTCGTGAAGACAAATAAATAATCAGTGGGGATGAAGAACCCCCCCACTGATTATAGTTTTACTTTATCCAATTAGTTCTTTCATTACATTCGTATAAGCAGTAAATATGTCATTTTTATGAACAGCATCCTGCCCTACATACTGTTCAACTAGCTCCCTTAATGTTTGAGAAGCGTTTGTATATTGCTTTTGCATGATTTCAAATTTCAACAGACTTTCATAATACTCAATTACTTGTGGATTCATGTGTAACACGCCTCCTCTTTAAAAAGATGTCTACTATGACAACTACACGGCATAATATGTTGATCGCCATCACGAATCAATGTCGTCTTGGCGTAATTGCTACAAATTGAATTTATGATCCGTACCTCTATCTTATTATTCCGTTTTAATTATTATTCCATTATGTGTGTACACACAGACAATATCCTAAAAGATTACAATAATCTATTGTATGGAAGTCAATTTTTAAAGTCATTTTACAGGCGTGTTGATTTAGAAAAAATAGGTATATCATTGAGCGATAAAGGATTTTTTTGTTTGTTGTAACTTTTTCACTATTTTTTACAAACAAAAAAAGAGCGTACCAAAATTACCTTCTTCTTTTATTTTGAAATATTTAATTGGTTTGAGAAATAATAAAACCCTCCCATCACAGTATAAAATGGGCGAGTTAGGTATATAAAAGTTTTTCTTAGTTAGTTAAATGCTATGTACGTTTTAAACTTTCCTCATAATCTTTTTGCATATTTAAGATAGGGTAAAATTCATTAAATTTCAAGACAACACTATCGTAATCACTTTGTTCTAGCGTTCCAATAAATTCCGCTTCTCCATCTAAAATGAAAGATGTAAATCGGTCACATTGAACATATGACTCACAATCTAAATTAGCTTCTTGCCAATATCTAATTTCTACTCGATTTTGAGGTCTCGGTTTTGTAGTTATTTTTAATGCGAGGAATTCATGAGGCGTTGAAGTCAAAACAAAAACAAGGACAGGGCGAACTTTATCACCATGTCCTTCTTCGTAAGGATGGTTAAGTCTGTATATTTCTCTTGCTTTCATAAATCAATCAATCCTCCATCCAAAAGTCATAATCAGGATGAGAAGGATTAATTTGCATGACTCCATTCTTGACTATTACAGTTTCTTTACTTGCTACAAGTTCCTTAATTCGTTTACTATCAAGATCATACCTTTTAGGAATCTTTTCTTTTGTATCGAATTTTTCTTCTTTTAGAACTTCTAACATATCTTTATCATCCCTTTCTTTCACAGTCTATCACCTCCAATAAAGTAGAATGGATACTACTACTATTATATTAGAGATTGATAGGGTTTATTTAGGAAAATTATAGCATATATTGGCGTAGTATCAAGAAAGGTTAACTTTTCTATCGACAAAAGAAGTAAGAACCACAACAAAATGTTATGGGCCTATTCCCTCATTCTTCTTACTGGTTTTATGAAAGCTTCTAATAAAGCAAAAAACACTATACTTAGAAGGATTTAACAATATTATTCTAGAAGTAAATATAGAATAATTCTTTTAGGGAGGAAGAAAAATGATTATTGGCTTACACCATGTTCAAATTACTATTCCAAAAGGCCAGGAAGATCAGGCCAAACATTTTTATTGTACGATATTAGGGCTTAATGAGATTGAAAAACCGGATTCTCTTAAAGGACGAGGTGGATTTTGGTTACAAGTCGGCAATAAAGAGGTACATATAGGAACCGAGGATGGCTTCGATCGATTAACGACGAAGGCTCATATTGCCTACCAAGTTGAAAATATAGAATACTGGAAACAGGTATTAGTCGAACATCATGTAGAAATATACGATTCTGTGCCTATCCCTCATTTTGAACGTTTTGAATTTAGAGACCCATTTGGTAATAGAGTTGAGATGATTCAGGAAAATTAAAAAGCCCTTTTTGTACTGCTCCAACGATGTTAGGAAGTCCTCTAACATCGTTGGAGCAGTTTATGATTTCATGCAATCTACAAATAATACATCCTACTGAAACATTTGTAATGAAACTGTAAACTCTCGCGATGAAGCCTTTTATATCAAGCGTTGAAAGCCTATTTCAAAAAGGCGTGGTAACAATTACCTCAAAGAAGCCCTACTTTTTCATGCTACGATTAATTCCAATGGCAAGCCAAAACAGGATTTATCCTAAAAAAGCTTCAGGAGGAAATTAACAACATGAATAAACGATTTTTAACTACAACATTAGCATTGACGATCGGTTTTAGCACAGTGGGGATGATACAACCTACTGTTCATCCAATAGAAGTAGAAGCTGCAACAACAAATGCCCAAAATAACGCACAGGCCGTTTCTTTGAAAGCAGATCAATTAATTCAAACAGGTAAAAGCTTAATTGGTAAGGCAACATACAGCAATACTGTATATAAGCCCACTTATCCTTATAAATTTTCTTGCGCTTCATTTTTAATGTACATTTTCGAGAAGAACGGTGTTGACCTAGGCACTTACAATGAAAATTATATGATTCAACAAGGAACATATGTAGCAAGAAATCAATTACAAAAAGGCGATTTACTATTCTTTAAGAGTAAAAAGACAGGAACAGACCCTGATCACGTAGGTATGTATATCGGAAATAACAAGATGATCCACATGGCTGATTCTAAACAAAATATTGTTATTTCTGATTTAAATAGCAAGCCATATTACACAGAAAATTATGTCTCTGCTCGCAGAGTCTTACCTACTTTACTTTCAGCTAACCCTGCAACGAAAGGCGATAAAATTGTTGAAAACGCCTTAAATTATAAAAATAAAGTAACAATTAGCTCAACGAATAATGAAAAGAATCTACGTTTTACAGCACCAGGATACGTAGAGTTTATTTATCGTAAGAGTGGCGTTAATCTTGGTACAACCAATTTAAAACAACAAATGAATGTCGGAACAACGGTTTCACGTGCCAATTTAAAAAAGGGCGATTTGGTGTTCTTTAATAGTTCAACAGGCTCTAAAACCCCTTCAATGGTAGCTATCTATGCTGGTGATCATCGTATCATCATTCCAAATTCTGATGGTGTAATGACAAGAGTACTATTAGTTGACTATTATAAAGACCACTTTATTACAGCAAAACGTGTGTTTTAAAAAAGTTCAACTCTAACTGCTGATCATTTCTACTACCTAAACAGTGGAGTGGACCGATATTTCTCTCCTATTCACGCACGCACGTTTAAATAAATAGAAGACAAGAAGCATTCCTTTATGCGGAATGATATTATCCCCTTTAAGTAGAAAAGAGCTACAGTAATCTGTAATTAACATTCTACTTAAAGGGGATTTTTCTATGCCTAGAAAAAATAGTTTGTCTACAGTAGAAGTTTTTTATTTGCATTTTATTATTCTTTAATAGAAACCAACACTAACTATAAAAATTAAAAATAAAAATAGCATCAGCATGAATCGCACAAATGCATGTCTAATTTCTTCATTACTTTCAGCTATTTTTATTTCTTTTCTATATTTGAACCAACTACATAATGTTGTAATTGTTAAAAGAATAAATATAAAAATCTTCATATAATCTCTATTCCTCACTTTAAATGTTTTATACGAAGCAATAAGCGCAAAATAAGTTCAATCAAAAATTTCATACATTAATAGTCACTAATGTCGCATGAATTTTAATTGAATTTTCTGTTTTCTATTTCTTCCGTTTTTAAAGAAAATGAAAGATACTTAAATAGAGATAGTAAACATCCATTTTTTTACTATAACCTTTGACCGGGGCAACTGACAGTTCTAAATCCTTATGGTACCGTAGTTCCTTCGATTTCCCGAAGCCAAATACGTGCGGGCTTCCATAGTGTTGCTTTTAAGTACCTACTAATTTGTAAGTACGTCAGTGAACTGTTTGTGTAAAGCTGTGCTAGCACGTTTAAGCAGTAAACGATCATCGCAATGTACACCTGATTATGCACAGCTTGCTCGCTTTGCCCGTAGAACTTTTTAATGTTCAGATGCTGTTTCATCCACTTGAAAAACAGTTCGATTGCCCAGCGTGACTTATACAGTTTAGCGACTTCATCTGCGCTTAAATCAAAACGATTCGTAATCAGATGTAGCTCTTTACCGTTTGGATCTATTACTTCGATACGGCGAAATACATTTTCAGCACGATTTTGCGTGTTGCCAATCAGAATCATTTCATCCGATAACACCGATGACTGTTCAGGTACTTTAAATGATTCAATCACACGTGTTACGGCGTTTTTTCGCAAGCGTGAGACAAAGAAAAGTCCGTCATCTGTCATGCGGTCAAAGCGCTCATAATCTAAGTAGCCTCGGTCAAACACGTACAAGCACTCCTTGTCATCAACGAGAATTTCAAGCTGACCACGATCATGTTCTTTCGCATTCGTCAGCACCGCTTTATCAGGGTACGAACAACCTTTTTCTAGGTAAACAAGGCGCAAATGTAACTTCACACCTGATTTTGTTTTACGGAATTCAGCCCATCTATGGTTGTTTAAGTTCAATGGCAATGTGCTAGAATCAATGATTTTTAGTGGTGTTGTGGTTTTTCGGCGCTGCTCAAAATGCGTTTTCTCATGAATTTGCCCGACTAAGTCTAGAAAAATTTGTTGGAAAAACTCAGTTGGCACTTGGTTTAATCGCCGACCTAACTGCGAAAAGCTGATGGACTCTAAATACGTTGCTTTTTGTAAGTCGTCTGATAACAGCGTGTCACTAATGGCACGTAGACTTTCGGTTTCATTCAGTTGCGCAAACAGTAATAATTTCAAGAATGAAGCGATGTGAAGCTTCTTTGTATAGTAATTTAATTGATGAATTTCAACTAATTTCTCCATTTGTGTAGAAGAAATAGGTGAAAACCATTGTTCAAATGAAGTTTTTCGTGTAAACTTATCCATGCTTATGTCCTTTATTTTGGATTTGGATGGTTTACTACCACCCAACCATTATAAAGGCTTTTTTTATGCACGGATAATATTGCAGAAAATTCAGTTTTTTAAAATACGTTGAATTATTTTAATGCGACGCTAGTGATTAATAGTATATCTTTTATTTTTATAGAACTAGCCACAAAAAGAAACGTGTATCGCAGTTTCCTTCTTTCTGATCAAGGATACCAGTACACGTCAATCAAATACCATTAACAGGTTGAACAACTGGGCATAATCGGCAGCCATTCACGTAAAGAGATCTGCCATGAAATGCCTGTATCGAATCCTTCTTCTCACATTTTAAGAGTGAATGTTTATATCTCTTAGCTGACAATTCGGAGGATGAAGTGATACAAGCCGTTGAAGAATATATATACTTTTATAATTACTAACGCTTCCAAAAACGACTCAACCATCTGGCACCGATAGAATATCGACACCAGATGGTTGCTTAGTCTCTTTTAAAGCTGTCTACTTGACAGGGGAAGCTTCTTTTTTTCTATTTATCTATTTTTTAGGTTATTGGCAAATTCAATCATAGATCTACTAGACATCGGTCCCTTGATAAGCACTATCGTATCTTGATCAAGCTTTGGTTTCAAAATTTCTAAAACGCCCGTAACATCTTTAAACTGATGAACTTCTGCGCTTGTTCCTTCCTTTAGCACTTGTTCTGCAATAGTCTCTGCTCTTTTGCCAATCGTAATCAGTGTATCAATTTTTCTTTGGGCGACCATGGAGCCTATTTCCCGATGATATTTTTCTTCGAAATTACCTAATCGCTTAATATCTCCTAAAATAAGGATGACTTTTTTATCTTTTCCTATCGTATCTATCACTTTTAAAGCTGCTTCAACAGATGTCGGGTTATTTGTCCACGTGTCATCTACTATCGTACTATCACCAATACCTTTCGAAAATTCTAAATGTCTTGCCATCGGTTTAAATGATCGCAAACTTGAGATGGCATGACGAATGGAAAGTCCCATTTCTTTTATGGCCGCGATAGCAGCTAATGCATTATATACTTGGTGTTCACCGTAGCCAGGGACAAATACATTGTACTTTGCATCGGATACATGTAAAACAAACCGCATGCCGTTATCTTGAAATTGTATTTTAGAAGCTTTGTAATCTGCTTGTTCCTGTAATCCAACAGTAATCATCTTTCCCTTAAAAGTATGCATAGGGATCTTCTTGATATTTTCATCATCGCCATTGATAATCAAGATGCCGTTATCCCTTATTCCATCTACAATTTCTGCCTTCGCTTTAATATAGCCTTCAAGGTTTCTACAGCCATCTAAATGATGCACACCAATATTTGTAATGATGCCAATTGTCGGCTGATAAATCATACACTGATGCTTAATATTCCCTGTATTTCCTAAACCTAATTCAAATATTGCTGCTTTCGTTGTGTCATCGATACCTGTCAAATAAGGTAATGATTGCCGAGGTTCGTTTTTACTACTTATGGATGCTTGAACATTCCATTCTTTACTTGCTATATGTTTAATCATTTCTTTCGTTGTTGTTTTTCCACATGTACCTGTCAAAGCAACAACAGGTATTTGGAACAGACCTCTGTAATATTCGATAAACTTCCAGTATGCCTGCACAATACTTTTAACCTGTATAACAGTTGTATTCTCTAGTGCGTTTTTCAGCTCTGTTGTTGATTTATTTGATAACACTAGAGACGGACCCATACGATTGATCTCTTGCCAGTTAATTTCATCATTTTTACTAACAAACATTAGTGTATGACTTTGCGTCAAATCGTGTCGATTATAATAGATGGCATGTTTGACAGACCAATTTTCAGAACCGCTTATCAATTCCCCCTGTAGTAATTTCCTAATATCACTCACACTTATATGTTGCAAGGTAATTATTCCCCCTCTCTTTATCCAATAATATATGTCTCTAATCAATTGGGTATTGTTTGGCTCATCACCATAAAGTGTGGTTGATTTCTGTACCAACCGGGCGCTTGGGTGCTGACGCTTCGCTTTCGCGCAGAGCAAAGCTTCCTGAGGGCGTCTGATGAGCCCCAAGGAGTCGCCCAGCCTCTACTCCAATCAACCTATATAGATGGCAAACGTTTTAACAAATGTCATCCACAACTTTTGGTGATGAACCTGTTGTTTGGCCAATCTTCCAACATTTCTCGTATGGACTTCTGTTTTATCCCTTTTTATCTTCTTTCCAGAGCGCTCCTTTCTAGCAGAATACTATACATTTGTAGAGAAACACTCTGTGTGACACAGGCATGATCCCACACGATTCGTTGAGACTATTCAGCTGGGGGTACAGTTTTTACCTTTAATTTTGCAGCTAATTCAAAAATTTGTTTACTATACATATCTCCTTTAATGAGAACAATCGTATTTTCATCAATAAGATTTTGTAATAATTTATAGACGAACGTACTATTTCTAAATGTATAAACATGTGAACTAAATCCTAAATCAATGGCATGGTCCGCCATAATGCGTGCATGCTCCCCTATTGTAATGAGTACATCGACCCCAATGCGATTAATTAACTCTCCCGCCTGCTCGTGAATAGTATATCCCCAAGAGCCTAAATCTGTAATCGTTCCAATTATTGCAATCTTTTTCTTACCTACTCCAAGCTCATTCAAAACCTTTAATGCGGCTTCCAAAGAAGTGGTCGTAATACTCCATGTATCATCCAATAACACGGAATCATTAATGCCCTCAAAAAGCTGAAGCTGCTTATTTAAGTGTCGGAATGATCGCAGTTGTTCAGCAGCCATTGGAATAGGAATACCTATTTCATAAACGGCTGCAATGGCTGCAAGCGCATTATATACTTGATGCTCACCAAATCCTGGTACAAAGATTTCATAGCTCATCTTTTTGTGATGAACGTTAAACAACATACCATTTTTGTGGTAGCGAATATTACTTGCTCGAAAATCACTGGATTGATGCTTACCTACTTTAATGATTTTTCCGTGAAACCTTGATAAATCTATTTTGCTTGTGTTGACATCCTCAGCATTAAGGATTAATGAGCCAGCGGGATCAATAATGTCCAGCATTTCTCCCTTTGCCTCAATATAACCCTCCAACGTTTTACAATAATTCAAATGATGTGCTCCTATATTGGTAATAACACCAATGGATGGCTTAAAATATTTTCCTGCTTTTCTGACATCCCCTGGTGAACCAACAGCCGTTTCAAAAACAGCCGCTTCAGTTTCATCATCAATGCTCAGTAAATATTGTAAAGAAGCTGTTCTAGAATTGCTGCTAAGCGTAGTGGCTGCCACTTTATTTTCAGCAGAAAGAATATGTTTAATCATTTCTTTTGTCGTTGTTTTTCCTGAAGTGCCTGTAATCGCAACGATTGGGATATTAAACTGACTTCGATAAAAATGTACAAATTTCCAATAGGCCTCATCTACATTCGCTACGTTAATAATGATTACTTGACTAGGAATCTCTTTTGGACTATAAGACCAATCCGTTACTAGCACTAGAGGAAAAAGCGACTCTAGACTTTTCCAATTAACAATATGTTTATCCGTAAAAAGGGCTGTATTTGTTTTTTTCACTTGCTTTAGTCGATAAGCACCATACTGAATGAGCACTTTATCTGACCCATGCACTAGTTTACCTGCAGTAATCATGGTTAAATTCTTCACCGAAAGAGGCTTCATATTTTCTCTCCCTCCTTTCTATTTCTAGTATATGAAGCATGCTTAAAGTTGCTTGGATGTAGACATGATACATAACTAGAAGAAAACTATGTGTTTGCATATATATATAGATGATTAAGTGAATAAGTAACTAAGTACCATTAGAAGGAGTGATATCTCTGAAAGCCATTGTATTTATCGGTACAAATAAATCCGGGTCAAGTCGTGAAGCAACAAGAGCAGCAGAAAGATTAGGCTATTTTACAATACTTTTCACCAACAATGAAAAACAACTTCAACAGCGAAAAGCCTACCCCGACATTCATAAAATGATTCTTATTGACACTTTGAACATAGAAAAAATGAAAGAAGAAATTGATAAATTATCTAAAAATGGATTTGAGATTAAAAGTGTTGTAAGTTTTGTTGATCCATTTGTCCATATTGCTTCTATTTTATGTGATGAATTTTGTCAAAACTATACATCTTCATCCGCCATCGAAATAATGGAAGATAAAGAAAAAACAAGAAATCATTTAAGGGACCAAAGTTATTCACCTCAATTTGCCCTAATTAAACCAGACGAAACCATTTCTAATAATATGGGTTTTCCATTGATTGTGAAGTCTCCAAAATCAACGGGCTCCAAAGATGTGTTGTTAGCAAAAAATTCAGCTCAGCTTAATAATCACCTCAAATCTCTTCGAAGTAAGAATCCAAATGAAACAATTATGATTGAAGAATACCTTGATGGCCCTCAATATTTAGTGGAAGCCATCGTTTTTCAACACCAAGCTCATGTAATAGGCATTATTGAACAAGAAATTACCAAGGGGAAACGCTTTATCATTACCGGTTATGGCGTAGTCGTCAAAGCTCCTGCGAACATTCAAACTGGGATCGAAGAAGTACTCCATTCCATTGTTAAGGCGTTTAATATTGAGAATGGTGCCCTTCATTTAGAGCTTCGTTTAACACAAAATGGTTGGAAGCTGATCGAGATTAATCCTAGAATTTCAGGCGGCGCCATGAACAATATGCTACAAGCTGCTTTTGGATTTAGTTTAGTGGAAGAAACGCTTAAGTTATTTTTAGGTGAAGCCCCTAATGTCAAACCGAGGCATAGAAAATCTGTTTATACAAAATACATCATTGTTGACAGTAAAGGTATTTTAGAAAGGGTAATTGGAAAAAATAGAGCAACAAAATCACCAGGTATTGTAGAGGTATATGTAAAGCCGAAAAGAGGAACATTACTAACTCCACCTTTATCAATGGGTCATCGCTATGCATATGTCATTGCGGAAGGTAACACTTTAGCCGAAGCTAAAAAAAATGCAACAACCGCAGCAAAAGAGATAAAATTTATTCTAAAAGTGTAAAATAAATTTTCTAAACAGAATATATTTCCAAAAAAATACCCGAGTAATTGTCACGTTCTAGTGGACAGTTACTCGGGCTTAAAAATTATTCTTTAAAAGTTTGGTCTAAAAATTTTACCGTTTCAAACATATTCGTTTTACTTGCACCCTTTACTAAAATGGTGTCATTAGGTTTTATGATTTTATCTAATAGTACATGCAGTTCTTCCTTATTAATAAAGTGATAAACTTTAGAAGGATTCATCCCCTTAGCTATTGCAGCATTTCCCATTTCCTCTGTTCTAAATCCGTAAGTAATGAGTAAATCTATCTCTTGCTCTTGAATGTACTCGCCAACTTTACGATATTCCTCTTCCCTTAAATCCCCTAGTTCTCGCATCTGACCTATGATTGCTACTTTCCGTTGCTTTGCAATATTCTTCAGAACATCAATTGCAGCCCGTACACCTTGAGGGTGAGAGTGAACAGTATCGTCAATAACTGTGATTTCATCGCGACAATTATAAATTGTTAACCTTCTTGGCGGCTTTTTGAAATTTAGTCCCGCTTTAATATCTAATCGACTAAATCCTAAATGATCGGCCACTGCAATCGCATTGAGCGCATTATAAACATGATGTTCCCCTAAAATCGGGATATACATTTCAGTTTCTTGTCCCTGCAGCTTTATTTTAAATGTCATACCAATATCTTTATATTGAATATCATAGGCATTATAGTCTGCTGTGCCATGAATACCAACTGTTAAAACCTTTCCTTTAAACTTCTGTGTTTCTAAAAACTTAGAATTGTCATCATCTTTATTCAATATTAGTAAACCGCCTTGAGTCATTCCATGTATTAATTCTGATTTTGCCTTTGCCACCCCTCTAATATCTCCATCAAAATTACCGACATGAGCCAAACCGATATTTGTGATAATACTAATATTCGGTTGGATAATGCTACAGTGATTTGTTATGATTCCAGGATAGGCCATTCCGTACTCAAGCACGACCGCTTCATGTGAAGCATTGATTTCTTCGGCGTGTTTTTTTGTATGCTCTGTCGTATTCCAATAATCTTTCGATTCAAAAATGTTCCATTTTACCGATAAGATAGAGGCAAGAAATGCTTTAGAAGTCGTTTTTCCGGCACTACCGGTAATTGCAATGATTGGTAAATTTTGTTTTTTGGTTAGATGTTTATTTTTCTGTTGAGTAATTTCACTTTGAAGTTGTTTCTTGTTCTTTGCAAGATACATTGCATATTTAATAGAATTGATCACCACATCTAATTCTAAATAAAAGGCAGGTGGGCAGCCCGGCCGCCAGTTTACCTCATACATCCAAATTTTTTGATTTTCATCTAATCCAATATCAATGCCAATTTCATCAATGACCTCTCCAAATTGCACTATTTGAATATCATCTAAATGATGGGCTAATGACAAAGAAAAATGCTCTAGCATGCGCCGGATATTATAGCCATCTTCTTCAAATTCCTGCTCCAAAAAAGGATCTAAATAATTTGTAAAACCACCATTGTTAATATTAGGTATAATCGAGCCATTTGGTGCAATGCGCGGATAGATTGTCGTAATAATCCATTTGCCTTCCCCGTTTTTTTGCACATGCAGACGAAAATCATAAACTTGCCCTGATTTTGTTACTGATTGAATATAGGGCTGCATGATAAAGGTTCCAGTAGAAAGTTGATCAGCTAATAATTTATCTAACTGGGGCTTCGAATAAAGACTCTTTTCGCTATCCTTCCTTACCTCAAAATTAGTACTCCCTGCTTGCGAAATAAAATAGATCCCTTTTCCCTTTCGGCCATCTATAGGTTTAAACACTACTTTTTTATAGGTAGTCATAAACTTATGGAACAAATCAGCACTTTTCACAATCTTTGTTGGGATTAAATACTTGTCAAATTTCTTAGCTTCCCTAAGACGTTCCATAACGTTCCACTTATTTCCGATTGAATGTGTTGTAAAAGGTATTTCTTTTTTTAATCTATTAATAATTCTCTTTGATACCGATAATTTTTCAGGACTTCCTGCATTGTATATTACATCTGGAAAGGGCATTTTCCTATCGTGCCATTCGCCATCTTCATATACTTTCCCGTTTATGGAACGTGTATTAAAATTCACGCTTCTTGGTGTAAAATAAAAAAATTGAGCTCCTTCTGCTTTTGCCACAGCTGCAAATGCATACGACTTAATAACAGTTCTAGGATCTAAACGGTGATGTAACATCCCAATAAGTGTCATGCATTAATCTCTTCCTTTCCTGTAATTCTAATTCTCTTTCTAATAAATTCAATCAATCCAGCGTGCATACAGACAGATGCTCTAATCATTCTGTTATTTTAGTGGCTCCGCACCAAAATATGTACTTGACGGCACTCCTGCTTTTTATATCAAGAACAGATTTTAGTATTGTTTCATTTGAATAGTAAAAAAATGATCCTCACCATTTGGGCTCAATGATGTATTTCCCTTTTAACATATCAGGCTTCAATAATTGAATTGCCGAAATACCACTTAATTCAATAGATTTTTTTGTGGATGTTTTCTCTAACCTCACAACCTCTGGTAACAAATTCGTATCGTGCCCTTCATAATCATAGGCACGTAAAAGCGAAACAGTTCCACGACAACGTTCCCTATCAATATCCTCTATACGAAAAAACTCTGTTTCAAACTTCTTTACTGTATCTAATAATTTTAAATGAGCACCTTTATGTGTAACTAAAAAAAAGGGTATCGTATCACTTCCAATTATATTCACAAGTAGCTGTCCAAAGTATTTAGAATGAAAATCATTCATCATATCCTGGAGTGTTTTTATGTCGTAGAGTGCTTCACATAAAAAATGATTTCTTCTGTTTTCATTATTCATTTCCCCCAGCCCCTCCCAAGTCTTGTGAGACATCTATTATCAATGAACCAATTTCAACATGTTTAACACCTTCTCGTTATAATATGTAGAACTTAGGAATATGACGACTTTTTTCATGAAAGAAGGGGATGTTCATGCGGGATAAATTTATATAAATGAAAGAATTCTACAAAAAAAAGAAAACGTCCATCATTTAACATTTAGACGTTTTCTTGTTATGAACGTTATGTTGTCGCATTATGTCGGTCTCCTTGATTTAGAAGAAGAACACCACCAATAATGAATGTAATTCCGATGGCTGAGTAAAGATTAAATATATCTCCCCATATAACGATTCCCACAATGACTGTTAATGCTGTGCCTATTCCAGACCAAATGGCGTATGCTAGGCTTAATGGTAACGTTTTTAAACATAAAGATAATGAATAAAACGAAATGCCATATCCAAATACAACAGCAATGGATGGACCTAAAATTGTAAATCCTTCTGAAAGCTTGAGCATCGTTGTGGCAAATACTTCGCTAACAATGGATAACGTTAAAAATAGATAACCTTTCATTGGCAACTTCCTCCTTAATGTCCACCACCAGCAAGGTTAAGAAAAACCACACCGACAATAATGAACAAAATACCAATCATTTTTTTCACATTGAATAATTCCTTATAAAACACTACGCCGACTATCGCTGTTAGCGCCGTTCCTACCCCCGCCCAGATCGCGTAGACTGTGCCAATTGCTAAAGATTGTAGGGTTAAGGATAGGAAATAAAAGGCAGTCCCGTATCCAACTACTACACCAATTGACGGTAGTATTCGTTTAAAGCCATTTGTAAGTTTCAGCATGGAGCTTGCAAAAACTTCTGAGATAATTGAAATAAATAAAAAACCAAAAGCACTCATCTATGTTAGTCCTTCCATGTCATTTGCATTAATTGTTCAAAAACACCCTCTGCAGCTTCATCCGTAATCGGTGCGATATTTAATCGTTTTGCATAATACAATCCATCAATCGTTAACCGAATCAAATGTACAATAGAAACCTCCAATCCATCCATACATAACTCCTCTAGCAAGCATTCATAAGCTGATGAGATAGATAAATGATCATATTGCCTAATTTGAATTTTTAATGCCTTGCATATTACATTTAACGTAGACACGAATTTTGTATATTGATATGCTTTGTTCATTATACACTTCATTTTATCCGTTCCAATAAAATTCTGTATACTATTACAAAAGACAGAAAGAGAGGATATATAATTTTGGATTCTTTAAATACATACAGAACCATTTTGCAAATGGACCAAAAAGGAATCTCTCCAGCTTCAATTGATTTTTTAGTTGAACACATTGGGGATGACTTTGAAAAGTTCCGCAGAAAATATAAATTTTTATCTATTTCAAAAGGATTTTTAAGAAGCTACTCCTCACTAAAGGAAATGGAATTAAAAACCGAAGTATTAAAATTAGAACAGTCTGGTGAGGAGGCACCTTTAACGAAACTTGAAAATGACTGGTACTTTGCTGATATTATCAATAAACTACCGAATTATGTAAATTTTGAGAACTTCTATCTGATTAAAGAGCATATCAATCATGAATACTTTGTGCTCAATCGACTTAATGCTGAAATTGTTTTATTAGACTATAGCCATGTAGAAAACAAAGAACGCATCTATGTAAATTCATCAATAGAAACTTTTTGTCTTTCACTAGCGATCTATAAACGGTACGTCAATAAAATTACTAAATACTATAACGATTTTCGAGATCAAGAGGAAATGAAGTTTAGTGATGAAATATTAGCAATTCCTCATCAATTAAGGACGAAGTTACGAAAAATTGATTCTACTATACTATGTTCAAAAAATAATTCTTTACACTATTGGGAGAAAAAATGTGATGACTGGGTGGAAAAACTTGCCCTACTAGAAACGTCTCATCGAAAAGGATTAGGGTTAAGAGGGTGGTAAATATATAGTGGTACTTAAAGTGTTAAGGTAAGCAGTAAGCCCGACTGTTGCCTTGGCCAAATGACCGAAGCCGGTACAACTATTGCGCGTGAAGAAGCAAAAATGATGAGCATCCAGTATATTGAACATGGCTACAAATGTGTAAAATGGATGCCACAAAGCACAAATGAAACGTAGAAGTGATAAAAAAGTTGTTTCATTTACAATAAAATCGTTTAAAAAATACTTGTGGTTTTTATGACAAATGTTCTAATTCCTTATAGTCACTATATTATCTTAGGTGGAATAGCATCTAATATCTAGAGGTGGAATATGAAAAAAAAAATGATTTTTTATAGTTTGTTTTTTATCATTACACTACTTATTCTATCTTTTTATCAAAATTATCCTTTGCCCGAAGCATTTATGCATTCAGTCGCGTTGCTCGCTCCAGGGTCTCGGGGCAACAGGATGTTGGTCACGAAGGCGTTATCACAGGACGTGATGCTCTTAGCCTTCGTTCCCCTATCGCTGATCCCCAAGGAGTCACCCAGCCTCCACTCCAATCAACTTATTTACATAGTATATGTTTTAACAAATGTCATCCACAACTTTTGGTGATGAGCCATCTGTTTATTTGGTTGTGCATATTTTGTCAGAGAAAATATAATAATTTTCTTTAGGACAAAATACTCGTCTTGTATGAATCCCCAACAACGAAAAAATGAAGCCCTCTCAAATTAGATTGAGAGGGCTCTTACAATTTATTTTGGTAATGTAAACGTGACTGTATGGCCTTTAGAAGTATCCTTTGAACCTTTATCTCGAATTGGACCTAATTCAAGTTCAAAGGCTTTGTCTTTCCAAATTTTTTCATATTGCTCTTGGTCTAATACGTATACTTGCAATAGCTCGCCAGCTTCTCCAGCTTTAATAATGTCATTATAACTGTAATTTAATAACATACCTTCGCTCAATAAATATTGTGAGCCATCATTAACCGTTAATTTGGAAGACATAGCAGATAAGCCAATTTCACTAGCAGCTTTATTGTCTAGTTTAAATTTCACTGTTAATAACGTCACACCATTTGTGAAATTGGAGAAACGAGGAGCTTCCACCTCATTTGGTGTAAATGCTGTAAACTGATACCCTTCTAAAGTAGCATTGACATCACCAATTTTTTTGCTTTCATTGATGTCGCTTTTTTCCTTCAGCATCTTCTTTTCACCCATATTTTCCATCGTTGCTTTATCTTGATAGAATGATGCGTTACTTGATACTTTTTCCGAACCAGCAGCATGTAAAGCTAGATTAAATCTTCCTTCAGAACCGATCGTAGAATCATATTTTTCTTTTTCAGTAAGCGGTAGTGGAACCATTACCGCTACAGTGCCCAGTTCATTGATTTTTGCTAAATCTGTTGCACCGAATGGATAAGCAATATATCCTGTTACCTCTTCACCCTTTTTTAGCAAATAATCTGTTGAGTAGCTTAGCTTTGTTGGTAATTGATCTTCTTCAGGAATTAACTCTTTATAGTTCGTATAATATTTATCTGCACCCGTAAATGTGATATCTAAACTAGGCATATAATAAACATCTTTATCCATGTCATTTTTCACTGTATATTTAGCTAAAATGACACCACCATTTGTTTCCTCGTTAAATGGAATATTAAAATCAGTATGGAAATCCTTCAATTCTACTACTGAATATGCATCCAGTGAAATCGAAACATTTTCCATTTTATGTACTTGGGGTTCATTGTTTTCAAATAGAACTTTCGTTTTCCCTTGAGTTTCCTTCTCCATATAAGAAATTAAAGAAGCAAAGTCGGCTGATCCTTCAGTAGTTTCTTTTTCTTTTTTAGGCTCGTCTTTTTTAACTTTATCTTGTTCTTGACCTTTTTCTTCCTGTGTGTTCTTTGAATTTTCATCTTTTTTTGCTTCATCTTCATTGTTTCCACAGCCACCTAGAATAATTGAAGTGGATAAAATTAGCGAAGATATTAAAAATAAACTCTTTTTCATTTCTTCCTCCAAGATGTATCTTTATCATTTTTTAAGCTCAATAAAAAACAATTTATACTAATAAAAGCAATTTTTTGAGCTGATACCCATTTTAATCCACATTTAGTTCCAAAACAACGTACATTGGAAGAAATTATACTATCGAAGCAATGACAATCCAAATTTTGTTTTTTTAATAATTCAATCTTATTTTTCAATTTCCATTAATTTGCATATTCAAGCTTTTTTAAACTATTTTCTTTGAATAATAATTATAAATGTACTAAAAAAAGTTTATATTTTATAACTTTCAGAAAATAAGGATAATATACCTAAGAACATAGACACATGTGAAATCACGTATTTTCACCTTAACGTCATGGCGGCTGTCACTACATTTTGATGCAAATCCATCCTAAAACTAACAAAAATAGAGGCTGGGACATAACTGGTCAAAACCTTAAAAAGCGTGAGAAATCAATTTTAGAAACGTTGATTTCTCGCGCTTTTCTGATACGAAGGTTGTTAATTTTGCTTAGAATATATACTTATGTCCCAGTCTCTACCTGTTTCATATGATGATCGTGTTACAACAGTCCAGCTTTCATTAAATATTCACGTGCCACATCTTCTACATTTTTACCTTCTACATTTACTTGATAATTCATTTCGCGCATCTCATCATCTGTTATCCGATTTGCCAGCTTATTTAAGGCTGTTTCGATCTCTGGATATTTATCTACCGTCTCTTTCCTTAGTAAAGGGGCTCCTTGATAAGGTGGGAATAGTTGCTGATCATCTACCAAAACTTGCAAATTGTATTGACGTATTTCACTATCTGTTGAATAAGCATCTAATAAATCGATATTTCCTGTTTCGATCGCCTGATATCTAAGCTTTGGCTCCATTGTTGTTATATTAGACAATGTAATACCATAACTGCTTTGAATACCCAAATAACCATCTTCTCGATCATTAAATTCCAATGTGAAGCCAGCTTTTATCGTTTCTTGAAGAGGCTTAATGTCAGAAATTGATTGCAAATCATACGTTTCAGCCATTTCCTTTGATACAGCCAATGCATACGTATTGTTATATTTCATGGGACTTAGCATCAACATGCCAAATTTATTCATCATTCCTTCTTTTGCTTGATGATAAACATCTTCCTGATTATTATTGATGGCTTCCTCTTTTAAAAACTCAGAAATTGCCGTTCCAGTAAATTCTGGATAAATATCGATACTGCCAGATTTAAGTGCATTAAATACAAAGGAAGTTTTACCAAGACCCGGTTTTAATTGCACCGTTAAGTCCGTTTCATATTCAATAAGCAATTTATACATATTGATAAGAATCTCAGGCTCAGAGCCAAGCTTACCTGCAATGACAATTTCTTCTTGCTCTTTGAAGTTTAGTAGCGGCAAGATCATTAGTGATAATGCTACAATGCTAATAACGCTCAATGCTGTCATCGTTTTTCTAAAGGACAGTGATTCTAGTTTTTTTAGCAAGAAGTCGAACACTAATGCTAAAATCGCCGCAGGAACAGCTCCTAAAATAATGAGTGCTGTATTATTTCGGTCAATACCAAGCAAAATGATATCCCCTAATCCTCCCGCTCCAATTAATGCTGCTAAAGTTGCCGTTCCAACGATTAATACCATTGCTGTTCTAATCCCTGCCATAATCACTGGCATAGCAAGCGGTAATTCTACCTTCACCAACCGCTTACGCTTATTCATCCCCATAGCCATTGCTGCCTCTTTTAAAGAAGGATCCACTTCGTTTATTCCCGTAAAAGTATTACGTAAAATAGGAAGAAGAGCATAAACAACTAAGGCAATAATTGCAGGAACTTTCCCGATGCCAAACAACGGAATCAATAACCCTAATAGTGCTAATGAAGGAATCGTTTGTAAAACTGCACTAATCCCAATAATACTTTCCGCTATTTTCTTTTTATTCGTTAAATAGATTCCTAGTGGTATAGCAATGACTACTGCAAAAAATAGCGCTATAAAGGAAATTTGAATATGCTCTAATAAGGATGCCAATAGCTGGCCTTTTCGTTCGCTAAAAACGTCAAAAAAATTAGTCATTTGCATTACCTCTTTCTAAGGAATCATGCGCTAAATACTGTAGCATCGATGCTCTTGTGACCATGCCAATTATTTTTCCGTTATCGACTACACCTAAACATTCAAATTGAGCTAATTTTTGAAGAATCGTTTGTAAAGAATCTTTAGATGAAATGCTTTCTTTACAATTTCTTTCACTATCTTCATCCGTAATTGGTTTCATTACAGCTTCAAGATGGAATGGATTCTCACTATGTTTATTTACCCCAATAAACTCTCTCACAAAATCATTAACAGGATTTTGTATAATTTCTTGCGGCGTTCCTATTTGTACAATTTCACCATCCCTCATCACACAAATGCGATCACCTAATTTTAAAGCCTCTTGCATATCATGCGACACAAAGACGATTGTTTTTTGTATGGCTCGTTGAAGCTCAAGAAGGTCATCTTGCAACTTCGTACGACTAATCGGATCTAAGGCACTGAATGGTTCATCCATTAAAATAATCTCGGGATCAGCTGCTAATGCTCGAACAACGCCCACTCTTTGTTGTTCACCACCGGAGAGCTCTTTTGGCTTACGCTCGCTATATTTGTCTGGTTCAAGTCCGACCATCTCCAATAATTCATACACTCGCTTTTGGATTTGCTGTTTACCCCATTTCTTTAATTCAGGGACTACGGCTATATTTTCTTCTATGGTCATATGAGGAAAAAGGGCAATCTGCTGAAGCACATAGCCAATATTCCAGCGTAATTCATGTATGTTATAATCACTTATTCTTTTTTCATTAATTCGAATGGTCCCTTCCGTTAAAGGAATTAAACGATTAATCATCTTTAATAATGTTGTTTTTCCACAGCCACTCGGTCCAATAAGAACAAAAAATTCTCCCTTCTTGATCTCCAAATTAATAGCCTTCACTGCGACTTGGTCATTTACATATTTTTTTGTGACATTTTCAAATGTTATCATTGTATATGCTCCTTTAGGTATGCTTTTACGTACATTATTTTTCTTCTTCATTTTCATATACGGTAAACATAGTAGATCTAGAACTAGCATTATTTTTAAAGAAACATCCTTTTTCTTCTCTATAATTCACAAACTAAAATCCTTTCAAACTTTTTTTGATTCTACATCCAATGTTGGAATTGAGTTATAAATAGGAAGGATCCTCAATTTAGGCATGATGAATAGAAAATCGAATAAGTAACATGAAATTACTATTTTTTAAGAAATTAATAGCTTTTTAAAAGTTCATAATACCATTATTTGTTTTCACAAGGAACCATCCCCACTATATGTAACGATCATTTCATTTCTAAAATATGCTGGTAAATGAGGAACTAATTAAGTTTTTTTTCGTTTTATGAATTATGTACTCTATAAAATATAAACATGACTTTATTTCTATTTATGACTCTGTAATAATTATAAATATATTAACTTTATACGAAAGGAGGGAGATGTTGTAATCTACCAACATCAATGAAACAATGAAATACGTAATAAATTTTTTAAAAGGTCTTATGATTACAATCGTAGTTATCTGTATTTCGTTTTTTATGGTGACGCAGGTGTTCAATACGAATGACAACACAGAAGAACCTGTAGTTGTTGATGATAATCCTAGTGTTGAAGAGTTTATCGGCTCCATAGCAGAAACTGCTCGGGAACTTGGTGCTGAAAATGACTTATACGCATCGGTTATTATTGCGCAAGCCGTTTTAGAAAGTGATCATGGGCAAAGTGGCCTTGGCTCTTCTCCTAATAACAATTTGTTTGGCATGAAAGGTAGTTACCAAAATAACTCCGTAACATTGGAAACATCTGAGGATGATGGTTCGGGTAATATGACAACGGTAATGGCTGAATTCCGCAAGTATCCTTCTTACGAGGCATCCCTACAAGATTATGTTAAATTAATGCGCAATGGTGTTTCCTGGAACAAAGATTTCTATGCCGGTGTTTTTAAAAGCAAGACGAAGTCCTATACAGATGCTACGAAGTTTTTAACAGGCTCCTATGCAACAGATTCTAAATACAATGAAAAGCTTAATGCAGTAATTGCAAAATATGACTTACAACAGTATGACAGTCCTGTTAAAGATAAAAAGACGATTACCGTAGCCGACGGTGACTCCCTTATGCATATTGCGGAGGCTCATAACGTGAATGTGACGTCCATTAAACAATGGAATCAACTTCGATCTGATAGAATTGAAGCAGGCCAACAATTAAACATTTATAAATATTAACGGAAAAAATCTCCATGTACAATTTTTGACATGGAGATTTTTTCATTACTTCTTATTTAAATAAACTACCGACAGCGGTAATAGATGTTGCCAAATCTTTTCGATATTGCGGATGCTGGTCGTCCAGACTATTTATAGTAACCTCGTTCCCATCAAGCGATGAGTGTACATAAAGGTTATCTCCTATATATAAAGCAATATGTCCTGGGAAGTATAATAAGTCTCCCTTTTGTATGTGCTTTAGAGAGATTTCCTTGATAGGAAAACCTTCAACGATTTTGGCATCGCGATAAATATATACCCCGTTTAGCAGATATGCCATAGAACATAGACCTGAGCAGTCAATTCCTAGTGGTGATTTTCCTCCCCAACGATAGGGTGTTGCTAAATAGCTAAGCGCTGTTTGGACAACATTTTCTCGTAATTGTTGTTCGGATAAGCTGTTTACGGGTATTTTTTCTTCTAGCCATTTGCTACGTACATAACCGATCTCACCTGACACTAATTGCACGGCTGCCCATTCTGGATCTAGCTCTTCAACAGCCGAAGAACAGATGAATGAGCCTTTAACAAGCGTCATCATTTTCGTGCTTTGAATTAGAGGCTGCTGCAAAACATCGGCGAAGCTTTGGGTAATGAAATGGTTTGCTTCTTGTAGCCAAGTATCCAGTTTTGCTTCATCCACTAGTAAATTATCCTTCTGGCAATAACCTTCATAGCGATAAGCGGTTTGTATACGAACCCAGCTCTCATCTATGTCTTCCATGATTTGAACCGTCATTCCGTATAGTACCTCATCCACTAATTCTGAAGATGCATCTGGCTTTGCATGTAAATTTGCAAGCATTGACGTCACAATGGCATTCATTTTATCATCCCCTTCCGCTTCACCAAATCATCATAAACAACTTTGGAAATCCGACCGATTAACTGTCTTGCCTGATCATTATTCGTAACCTCGGTAATGAATATACCAATAAGATAATCACCAGAGCTGCTGTAGACAATGCCCACATCATGATCTATCGTATCAAGACCACCTGTTTTATGAGCAAGTTTCACATCATCTACTAAATAACGCTTTAATGATTCGTGTACACGTTGACGGCTTAAAATATCTAGCGTAAGCTCACTAAATGCTGGTGATAACAGATCTCTGCGATAAATTCGCGAAAATAGATGTGCCATATCACGTGCAGATGTCGTATTATCAAAGCCTTTTGCAAGCCTTTCAAAATCCATCATCTTGCGTTGGATTGTTGTATGCAGAAGCCCAATTTCACGAAAATATTGATTGAGTACATCCATCCCTAGAAAATCGATCAGGACATTTGTTGCGGTATTATCACTCGTAATAATCATCCACACTAAAAGCTCATAGATGGTGCTTTGCTCTAGGCGCTGTTCACTAATAACACTAAAGTCAACCCATTCTTCTGGTGCTATCTTCATTTCTTGCTCTAAGGATTTATTGTGGCTTTCTAAATAATTCAGCACAGCAAGCAGTATAGGTACCTTTATTAAGCTAGCACTTTGGAACACCTCTTCTAGCCTTTCGTTCATGAAAAATTGTTCTGTCTTCGGTTCTTTCACAAACATATGCACTTTATAAGGCGTTTCTTGTAGCATTTGTTTGATTGTCCGCTCCATATTTCACCTACTCTACAACTTTAATCGTCTGATTTACCGTGTCCATTGTTATTGTTCGCCCTAAAGGCAATGACATCGTTGGTAAACAGTGACCGCAAGTGATATCCATGATAATAGGTTTTTTTAGTGGACCTACTATTTCTTGAAAAACTGTTCGTAGGGATAGACTATGTTCAGGACGCTTAGGATTTTCAGGACCACAATTTGTCCAAGCCCCTAATAATAAACCGGCTACATCATCTAGCTTACCTGCCAATTTTAACTGGGTAAGCATCCGGTCTACTCGCTGCTCATTCTCGTCTATATCCTCCAAAAATAATATTTTTCCTTTTGTATCAATTTCATATGGTGTCCCAAGAGATGCTGTAACGAGTGTTAAATTCCCTCCAATCAGCTGTCCTGTTGCGTTGCCAGCTGCAAGTGTTGTCATATTACGGCCAGGTGCATTTTCAAGATAGTAATCACTTCGGTCTGTGGCTGTCACGCTTTGGAGAAAAGAATTCCATGTATATTCATCCATCTTTTCCTGAATAAACTCTGTAGAGGGCATAGGTGTATGATACGTGACAAAGCCACATTGTTGGTTAAAGGCGATATGTAGTGCCGTCACATCGCTATAGCCAGCAAATACTTTGGGATTCGCCTTGATCATCTCGAAATCCAGCAGGGGTAAAATTTTCGTTGCCCCGTACCCTCCACGTATACAGAAGATGCCGTCAATATTTGAATCCCTAAACATCTCATTCACTTCAGAGGCACGTAGTTCATCAGAGCCCGCTAAGTAGCCATGCCTTGCTCGACAGGTCTCCCCTGCAACAACTTTAAAACCTAGCTTCTCGATACTTTCTATTGCAGGAAGAAATTTTTCAGGCGGCGTGGCACCCGAAGCACTTATAAGACCAATTGTGTCCCCTTTTTTCAATGCCTTTGGACGAATCATTTGCTTACCTCCATTTTTAGTGAAGTTCGGTATCTTTCCAATTCCTCTTCATTGGCTAATACAAAATGACCTTCCTCCATTTCGATCAATGACGGTGGCTGAATGTCATAACGGTGCTGTGACGGATCATAGAATTCTACGACTTTATCACGCTCCTTATAAGGATTCGGCTCTGGTACTGCCGATAATAATGCCCTTGTATACGGATGAATCGGATTAGAAAATAGCTTTTCAGTCTCAGCTAATTCAACAATTTTGCCTTTATAAATAACAGCAGTTCGGTCCGTAATAAAACGCACTACAGATAAGTCATGTGCAATGAATAAATAGGTTAAATCATTTTGCTGTTGGAGATTTGCTAGTAAGTTTAATACTTGTGCACGAATGGAAACGTCTAATGCTGAAATCGGTTCATCCGCAATAATAAACTCTGGTTCCATCACTAATGCTCGTGCAATGCCAATACGCTGTCGCTGTCCTCCTGAAAATTCATGCGGAAAGCGACTAGAAAACTCCGGTAATAATCCTACATTTACTAGGGCATTACGTACCTTCTGTTGGCGATCAGCCTCATTTTTGAAATTTTTAGTATTCATAAGCCCCTCAGAAATAATATAGTCAACCTTGGCGCGTTCATTTAGAGATGCCATAGGATCTTGAAAAATCATTTGGATTTTCTGTGTAATTTCTCGATCCCACTCTTTTGAGATTTTGCCATTTACTTTCTTACCGTGATACAGTATTTGGCCTTCAGTCACTTCATTGATACGCATAATAGCTCTGCCAATCGTTGTTTTTCCTGAGCCTGATTCACCAACTAAGCCAAATGTTTCACCTTTGAAAATATCGAAGCTGACATCATCAATAGCTATAAATTTATTTTTGCCTTTACCAAAAACAACCTTTAAATTTTTCACCTCGAGTAACACTTCTTTATGGCTCATACGCGTATCGTTTCCCTTCTTCGAAAAATGCTTGTAGCGCTTCAGGAGGCTCTACTTTAGGAGCGAGTGGATCTAATAGCCATGTCCGAGCATAATGTGTGTCACTCACCTGAAAAAATGGCGGACGTTCTACAAAATCAATCTTTAATGCATATTGATTGCGAGGTGCAAAAGCATCCCCTTTGATTTCCTGAAAAAGATTTGGTGGAGTACCTTTGATCGAATAAAGCTGCTCCCCTTTTGAGCCAAGTTGCGGTAATGAAGAAATGAGTGCCCATGTATAGGGATGCTTGCCATTAAAGAAAATTTCATGCGTCTTTCCCACCTCGATGACATCACCTGCATACATGACGGCAATACGGTCAGCAACCTTCGCTACAACGCCTAAATCATGCGTTATATAAACAGTTGTTAGTCCATATTTTTGCTGGAGATTTTTTAAAAGCTGCAAAATTTGCGCTTGGATGGTTACGTCTAATGCAGTTGTTGGCTCATCACAAATTAAAATCTTAGGCTTACAAGCTAGTGCAATAGCTATCACAATTCGTTGACGCATGCCGCCTGAAAATTCGTGAGGATATTGTTTATAGCGCTTTTCCACATCGTGAATACCAACATCTTTTAACAATTTCAATGTTTCTTCGTATGCGGCTTTGCCCTTTACATTCTGATGTAAAACAACACATTCCTCAATTTGCTTGCCAATTGTTTTAAGTGGATTTAAGGATGTCATTGGATCCTGTGTAACCATTGCCACTTCTTTTCCACGAATGCTTAGCCACTCCTGCTCGGTTTTAAACTGTGCTAAATCCCGGTCGTTGTAGATGATTTTCCCCTGATCAATGTAGCCATTTTTATCGAGTAAGCCCATGATTGATTTCATCAGCACAGACTTTCCTGAACCCGATTCGCCAACGATTGCAAGGCTTTCGCCTTTGTATAAATCAAGGGAAATATGACGAATGGCCGTTAGCACTCTGCCACGAAGTGTGAATTTAATGACTAGGTTTTGGATCGTTAAAATAGGTGATTTCGTTTGTATCACTTCCAACATCCCCCTTATACGTGATTTTTCGGATCTGCTGCATCTGCAAATGAATTTCCTATAATATAAAATGCAATCGTAATGACACTTAATACAATACTTGGGAAAATGAGCTGATATCGTAAATCGGGAGACATCATGAGTACCCGCCCTTCATTGATTAAATTTCCTAAAGACGGTTCACTAATCGGTAGTCCTAACCCGATATATGTTAAAAAAACTTCGGCACCTATAGCAAATGGTATAGCCAGACTGATTCGTAACATAATGACTGAAATTAGATAGGGTAATAGATTTTTTAAAATAATGCGGTAATCAGGTGTTCCTAAACATTTTGAGGCTAAGTTATATTCACGATCACGTAAAATAACAATTTGATTGCGGATAAACCTTGCCATTTCTACCCAACCGGTAATACACATGGCAATAATAATGGTTAAAATACTCGGTCGCAAAATATAGGACATTAAAATGAGTACAATGGTTGTCGGTATATTATCAACAACGTTATAAAGCTGTGTGATAGGCACCTCTAATTTGCGTGAAAAGCCCCAAAGTGTACCGATTGTAATACCAACGATTGCTTCTACTAAAGCAACGACACAGCCAATAAATAACGAGGTCCTTGTCCCTGCCCAAATACGTGACCATAAATCTTGTCCAATAGAGTTCGTCCCAAACCAAAATTCAGCGTTCGGTGCAATATTACGTGCTTGGAGACCTGTCTGCTCATCGATATATATTTCAGTAGGCGATTTTTGTGCTGGTAAATACGGCTGTAAAATGGTAAAGGTTACGATAATAAGCACGCCCACCAATAAAAAAACAGCGATGCGATTTTTCAAAAAGGATTTCCATGTTGAACGCCAATAGGAGTAATTCGAATAGGCAGTTTCTTCAGCTTGACGTTCATCTACTTCCGCAAATTCGAACAATGCTTCACGTGATTTGTTTGAAATATTGTTAATTTCTTCTGAATACATCCCCATTAACGTACACTCTCCCCTTTCCCTAATTTAATCCTTGGATCAACAAGGGCCATTGCTATATCGCCTAAAATTAGTCCGATAATTCCAAGCGAAGAGAACACAAGCACTAAGCCTTGTACAATCGTATTATCCTGTCGCTGTATAGCATCTACGAGTAAGCCCCCCATCCCAGGAATGGAATATAAGGATTCAATGTAGATGGAACCTGTAATGGTAAAAAGAATAGTTGCAGGTAAATATTGTGCCATCGGAATAAAAGCGTTTCGTAGTACATGTTTAAACATTAATGTCCGCTCTTTCACTCCTTTTGCTCGTGCAAGTTTAATATAATCTTTGTTTAGTTCATCTACCATATAACGGCGCATCCACATGGCATAGGAGGCAGTCGGTGCTAACGCCATTGAAAACAGTGGTAATATCCAAGTAACGGGATTATACTCATCAAAAAGCATTGGTAAATGAAAAATTTCTGTAATATACATTTGAATGACTAAATAGTAAACGGCAGCTGGCACTGCAACAACAACGACGATATAGCCCGTCCCTAAGCGGTCCAACCAGCGTCCCTTCATCTGAGCCATTAGTATGCCAAGCGGGACCCCAATAAGAAGAGACAGCGCAACCGCACCTAACCCAAATAGCACCGAATACATCATCTTATCTGCAATAATCGTGACGACTGGTACATCTGTCCGATATGTAACGGATTTACCTAAATCACCTTGAAACAGATCAGTATAAAAATTTCCCAATTGCACAAGCAAAGGATCACGTAAACCTAAATTCGTTAAATATACCTCTTGTTGTGCAGGTGACATTTTATCCGCCGCTGACCCTAAATAACCTTCTTCTGGCATTAAACGTAATAAAGAAAAAACAATCGTGATTATAATAAAAAGTGTGAAAATTGATTGTAATAATCGTTTGCCTATATACCACAGCATCCTATCATCCCTCCGTTTCTCAGAAAGACTAAAGGAGATGCCGACTATTTATTCGGTATCTCCTTCATAAATACTCCCCACTTTTAACATTTATCTTGCAATTTATTTTGCTGCTTTAGCTAATGCATCCGCACGTTCCTGCTCCCACTTCGCTAAAGCTTCTTTAAACTCTTCATTACTCATTGGTTTTTCTAAAATACGTTGCCCTTTAAATTTCTCGGCAGTCACACCAAATGGAGAGTATTGAGCCTCAAATGGATTTAATTTAGAAGCAACATAGCCGCTCCCCCCTACTGAATAAGGAATGACAAATGCCTCTTCAATTAAGAAGGCTTCTGCTTTGGCAAACAGCTCGTAACGTTTAGCTGGATCGATCGTTGCCTTTGCTTCGTCCACTAAGTTTTGATATTTTGATTTTCCATTTGCTTCTGCATAACCTTCAGCTAGCTCTGGTTTATTATAAGTACCATCGACAGTGAATGGATCCGTATACGTTGATGGATCGGCATAGTCTGGACCCCAGTTTGCTTCAAGTAATGCAAATTTACCAGGTTTACGAACTTCTGATAAAAAGCCTGTTGATGGTCCAGCCTCTATAATAATGTCTACATAATCAGTACCTAATAATTTTTCAATCTGCTGTTCAACTACTTGTGAACGATTTGCCCAATCTGGACTGCCAGAATTATAAGGCATTAGCACTTTTACTGGGAAAGTTGCTTTTCCTGCTAAAGCTGTCTTCGCTTTTTCCTTGTATTGTAATGCCATATCCTTGTTAAAGGTGTCATTATTTGAAATATCAGCGAATGGCGTTAATTGTGTATAGTCAACACCCTCTACATTCACAAAGTTTTTAGGCGTGATTGTGTTGCTCAGCAAATCTTTTGGATTATAAGGTTCTAAAGTTAGCATTGCAGATTCACGGTCGAGCGCATGGAATAGTGATTTTCGGAAATCTTTATTGTTGACCGCGACTTTCCAATTTTCAGGCTCGTATTCTGCATCAAATTGCGGGTTAAAGTTTAGTGCATAGAAATACGTATAGAAGTTATTTTGTGTTTGACGAATTTGAGATTTTTTCTTTTCGTCTTTAAACCACTCATCAATGATCGATGTTGGAATACTCGCTGAATCGATTTCTCCTCGTAAAAATAGTTCTGGTGCCACTGTAGCCGCTTCCTTATTGTATTTATAGCGAATACGATCAATCAGTACATTGTCTTTATCCCAATACTTATCATTTTTCACAAGTACGCGCTCATTTTGCGGTTCAAATTTATCTAAAATAAAGGATCCATTATAAAGGAAATTTTCACGAGTTGTACCAAAGCTATCTCCTTTTTCTTCTATAAACTGACCATTAACCGGGAAGAAACAGACATAGTTCAACATAGAAAGGAAATAAGGTGTAGGCGTTTCTAAAGTATATTCTACCGTATGTTTATCAATCGCCTTTATGCCGACCTTCGTAAAGTCTGTCATCTCACCATTAAAGAAGGCATTCCCATTTTTTACAACTGTAGCAATCCAAGCTGTCGATGATTCATTCTTGGCATCCAGCACATAATGTAAGCCATCTACAAAATCTTGAGCGACAACATCTGCGTACTCTTTACCATCATGGGTAACCCATTTTGCATCTTCACGAAGCTTGAATGTCCAAACTGTAGCATCGTCATTTGATGACCATTCTTTGGCTAAGCCTGGTTGTACGACACCATACTGATCATATTCAATCAATCCATCGACTAAGTTCGCAGCCACAGCAAACTCATTCGTTTCAGAGGTCTTTAAGTAATTTAACGTTTTTATTTCCCCCGAATAAACAACGCGATACTCTGATTTTTTTTCCTTTGAAGAATCATCACTACATGCTGCACAAAGCATTACAACAAGACACACGAAAAGCAACCAATACTTTTTCATAATAAACAACCCCCCCTAGTAATCTTTTTATCCGGCATTAACGGGCAGTAATTTATCTGTACCGAAAGCGAAGCATCAGGTACAAGAAACTCCTTTATATATATGGGCGATTAACTGCCCGTAAATGCCCGATTGATGAAGACTAACCATCTATGGGGATAAGGAAAACCCCCTAGATTGTAGTTTCACTTTATTATGAAAATCCTATTCCAACTGCATCCGTCATCCTAATTCGATCATTTTCAAATATTGGACCACCTGCAATAGGATCTTTCAAACATAAACTGGGTCCGTCTAAATCTACCATCGTGATATTTTTCTGTGATGCGGCAAAATGTGCAGCGGCACTGACACTAATTTTTGACTCTAGCATACAGCCAATCATGCATGGTATGTCGTTTGCCTCAGCAATGTGACAAATTTTCTGCGCTTGATAAATGCCCCCTGTTTTCATGAGCTTAATATTAATCAAGTCTGCAGCTCGCTTTTCAATAATGGTATAGGCGTCTTTTGCGGAGAACACACTTTCATCTGCCAAAATATTTGTCAAAGTATGGGCCGTCACGAATTGCATTCCCGCAAGATCATGACAATGAACAGGCTGCTCAACCAATTCGACATTCGCACCTGCATCTTCAAGTGCACGAATAATTTGTACAGCTTGCTTCGGTGTCCAGCCCTGATTCGCATCAACTCGCAATGTGATGGCGTGTCCAACTGCATCACGAATGGCAACAACTCGCGCCACATCACCTACTGGATCTTTCCCAACCTTGATTTTTAAAATGTGAAACCCCCGCTGCACCGCGGCTATACTATCCTTCACCATTTCTTCAGTATCATTGACACTAATCGTAATATCCGTTACTAATTCTTTGCGATAGCCCCCTAATAATTTATACAGAGGTGTTTGATAGTGTTTCGCAAATAAATCATAAATCGCCATATCTACAGCGGCTTTAGCACTGGTGTTTTGATAAATACTGTTGTCGATTCGCGCCATAATTTCTGTCATGTCCTCAACATCCATCCCGATAATGGCTGGCTTTATATACGCTTCTATAGCATGTGAAATAGACCCCAATGTTTCACCAGTAATAGCTGCAGTTGGCGCCGCTTCGCCGATACCTATATGCCCATCATCCGTGTGGACATAGACGCCAATATTGTGAATGCTATGCACGGTTCTTAGTGCTGTTTTAAACGGTGTTATTAGTGGTGCCTCTACCTTCCCGACGACAATCTGTTTTATTTTCATCCATTCACCTACCGTTTGTTTACTTATGTTAAGAACTGTAAAAGTCGAAGCACCTCATAAAAATCATCCGTTACAAATTCCACAGTATTATGTGGTTTAAACGTAGCGTTCGGATAGAATGAATTTCGATATGCTCGCGTATGATCCCGATAAATGATTTCCACTACAAAGCGCTCAGGCAATGTCACTTGTAAATCTCCACGTGACACCTTCATCGATTCCTCAACAAGTCGTTTCGTTTCCATAATTGTCAGCTGTGGACTCACGCTAATCGTCGCATTTCCTATCCCTTCTTTTGTAGCAAATGTCATAATACTGTCATTGATGGAGCGAATTTCTTCTGTTAACCCCACATCCCCACTAACAAACGACACTGGTACACCATGTAAAGCAGCCGCGTACGTATTAATTAAAAATTCACTCGCATACTCACCATTAATTTTCACATCAGCAAAAACACAAAGCGTATGTGCTAATGGATTCCTTGCACTTCCACCTTTACTGTGATAGCCAATAAAAACGGCGCGATCAAAGCTCTTATCAAGTCCCGCAACCATACACATCGGATCATACGTCCAACCCCGAATGACCTTGCAGTTTACTGGCAAATTAGAAATATCAAGATTACGTGCCGAATCATGAGCATCCTTTAATAAAATTTCAGTTGCTCCGCCAAGAATAGCCCCCTCTATAGCTGCTTCTACTTCCTTTGTCATTTGCTTTTGGAAAAATTGATAATCTGGCGCATTTAGCTCCGTTTCACTCCAAGCTGTTGTCCCTGTAATTCCTTCAATATCTGCACTAATATAGACCTTCATAGAAATCGAAACTCCTTTACTTTATTGTCTTGGATAATTGCCTCCACAGCTCCATAACTAGCTTCTTGTGCACCTACACGTCTTGCCCATGAAGCATTATTGAAATCAAAATGCCACCATTCCTCTGAATAATTTGTAAAACCAACCATTGTCAAACAGTTATACAGTAGACGTCGATGTACACAAGCTTCCCAATCTTCCTCTGGATGTTGTTCAAAATAGCGTGTCGCAGACTTTTCACTGATTTCATCAAATGCTGTACCTAAATTTAAAGCATTGCCATCTAAATCTCCTAGCGTCACATCAATCGCTCCACCTGTTAAATGTGGGGCAAAATGAGCATGATCAATGCTAGGAAGCGCAACATACTTCCGTGTTTCTCTAACAATCTCTTGTTCAGTAAAATGTGGAGAAAGTTTTGCAATTTGCTTTGAAAAACTCGTAAACAAATATTGCTGCACTTGGAACGGACGATAGCCATCATATAAGATCAGGCTATAATTTTTAGACAATAATAACAGCGCTTGTGTTAATCGTTCATACACACTCTGACGTAAATAAATCGCTTGTAAACTGTTTGGTATTTTTTGATGATAGTAAATTGGTTCAATAAAAATCCTAGAATGTTCTTCTCCAATTTGAATTAATGGCTCGCCATTTTCACAAATTGCTGGCGTTGATTCCCTCATTGAAGTTATATTTTCCTCAATAGGTCGAAAAACGGCGTCATATATAGTACCCACCTCCAATTTCAGGTTTCGATAAAATTTTTAGATAATTCAGTTTTCATTGAATGTATCACACCTTAAATTTATTGACTAGATAAAAAAAGAAATATTACAAAATAACGGCTATTCTCTTCTTTTTTTACAAAGTAAGTCATTAAAGTCGAAAAGCCTTGTTTTTTCACTTATTTAGGAATTTTATTCATGGATCGAATAGAAGATTACTGAAATAGCACAAAAAATGACGAATGACGCTTGGCTCATCCTCATGTAGTTCTAAAATTCTATATTAAAAACTAAAACCTCCATTTTGAATAAACATTAATCAAAATGGAGGTGAGCTCTTTGTATTAGATTATTTTAAAACACGGTTTGTTACTACAAGACGAAAATGGGGACTTGTTGCTATTTGAAGACGAAGACGGCTATCCACTTTCACTACCTGTTTGAAAAAGCCGGAGCTTTGCTGAAATAATGGCTGCCAATTTTAGACGAGTCATTCAAAGCGTTCAATATGCCGCTTTCGGTTTTTCTAGACCTTATAAAAGTAATCCCTTATATTTAATTGATCAATAATCAAAATTGAATTTTTTATTGAAGGAACAGAGTAGGTTTGAAGATGATAATCTATAATATGAGGTGATAAGAGATGAGCATTGTAGATTTTAAAAAAAGGATTTCTGACTTAAGCAAGTTTATTTATTTTGATAAAAACGATTATCTACGAGAAAAGACCTCGAATCCTTTGAAGTTAAAACAAGTTATCGCTGAAGCTGAAAATTTATTGAAAATTAATAATGAAGAAGATAAATATTTTCTTTATGGAACAATAGGTAATTTGTATAGAATTTGCGGGGAGCCTCAAAAAGGAATTTATTATTTAAACCATTGCCTGAGTTACGCATTAGAAAAAGGAAACATACGAAATGAAATCGTTACATTAATACGACTTGGAGAAGCGTTAAAATATGATATGAAACATAATGAAGCGTTAGAGTGTTTTGATGAAGCTCTCAATAAATGTAAAGCCAATAAGATAGACGCGTACTCAGATTTTGCTTTACAACATAAGGGAAAATCTCTGATGGAATTGGGAAAGTTTATTGAAGCTGAAAAATGCTTTATACAAGCATTCAAGCTAAGAGAATTTAAAGGTGATCCTACTTTAATTGATTCTACTAAACAAGCATTGGATTTGGTGAAAAGATTAAAAAACCACTAATTCTTTATTGCACTAATGGAGCTTAAATTGAATAAAAATTACACAACTTTAAAGAGTCTCACTACAATAAATTTTAGCAAGGCTCTTATATTTTTATATCATAATTAAATAGGATCATCACCGAAAGTTGTGGATGATTGTTAAGACGTATGCATTGTGTATAAGTTGATTGGAGTGTAGACTAGGGGACTCTTGGGAATTAGCGTCGAAGGGTATTGAAAAAGTCGATTTGCCACAGAAAATGTGATGCAAATCGGCTTTTTTGAGTTTCTACATCCAACAAAAGCTAGATGTATACAATTTAACAAATGTCCTGCACACTTTCGATGATGAGCTTAAGTTAATTGAATCAAATTTAATCGGTTATATAATCTAATACCTTCTAAATATTGTAATTTCTTGGTATAAAATCTTAATTTACTTTTTATAGTATGATAGTTACAAAGATTTACTCGATTGCGAAAAATAGAAGTTGAGGAGAATGCTTAATGAAAGTTAGATTATCAGATTACACTGGAGATTGGAAATTGATGTTTGAAGAAGAAGTAAAAATATTAAAAGCTATTTTTGGTGATGAAATAACATCTTTTGAGCATTTTGGTAGCACTTCCATTCCAGGTATGAAAGCAAAGCCTGTAATAGATATGATGTGTATAGTAAATGAAATCGAAAAAATAGATTCATACAACGAACAAATGAAATTAATGCAGTATGATATAGCTGGTGAGTGGGGAATTGAGGGGAGAAGGTTATTCCGTAAAGGTGGAGAAAACAGGACACACCATATTCATTTTTATCAATCTGATAACCCGCAAATTAAGCGTCACATAGTTTTTCGAGATTATCTTCTTGCAAATCCAGAAGAAGCTAGTAGATATAGTCAATTTAAAGAAGCTTTAGCGAATAAATATGAGTCAACTCGTGATTATAGCCCTGCTAAAAAAGCATTTGTTTCAGCAATGGAGAAAAAAGCACTTGCTTGGCATAAAAAAGTAAAAAACATGCATAAATAAATTGAACGAATTAATTGTTTGTTTTCATACAGTTTAAAGCAAAGCCGTTTTGTTTATGGGGGGAAATGATAAGAGTTCGGTAAGCCTCTTCGTAAAGATCATGCGTAAATACAAACAAAACCAGCAAAACACCTTTTCGGTGTCGTACTGGTTTTGTTGAAGTACATCTTCAAATGTCGTTAGTTCAACTTGATTGCAAATTCCGAATTCGGCGCGCCAGCAAATACAACCGTTCCGTTCTTCGGCAGTTTTACTTTGTTATTGCCGCTTACAACAGTAAAATTGACGCATACCCCCTCCTCATCATACACCGCGAACGAACTCTTTGATGGCAACGCCACGGTCATCGTTTTCCCTGCAGCCGTTTGTGGGATCGTAAACCATTTCGCATGCCCATTTGCTTGCAGCGTAACTTTGGATGATTGGCCTGCATCTAGCGGTTTTACATTGGATTCACTTACGTATAAAGATCCGGACATCTCTAAATATTCATCGCCGCCTTCTGTATGGAAACGGGCTTCCGACGTATCCCGGCCACCCATCACAGGTATTTGGAACTGATGCATCGCCGTGTTAGGGCCTGTAATTTTTCTGCTTTCCCAATAGCCCTCCTTGCCTTCCTTGCTATTAATTTGTGTGGTAGCCATCATTAAATATTGCATAGAACTAAATTTCTCGTTCACAAGATAGAAGTTGACGCCTTCCCGCTTTGCCCATGCGGCAGTGGTTTCCTTCGATAGCACATTGTCTTCTAGTTTCTCGGCTGCATATTGAGTAATCACTGCTTGCCCTAAGCCTGGCAGCGATATAAATGTGCTCTGCCTCAAATATGTTCGTCTATTCTTCTCTGTGACGAAGTTGAACTTGGAGGTACCTTCCGCATTAATAAAGCTTCCATCCGCAGTATATACATATTTTTCTTCTGGATTAGATGGTAAGATCAGTTCTCCATTCTTCGTAATTTCTATTTTGTATTGACTGAAACTATTGCCGTAAAAACCCGCTTGCTTTGCTACGTCTTGAGGCATCTTGGCCTTGACCGGCTTGCCAAAGGATTTGTTTGGCTTGATATCCTTAATTGTGCCCTTCTCTTTAAGCGCGGCGAGCAGTATATCAGTCGCCATCAGTTGATTTGTAGTGCTGCTACCGCCGGAGGACAATACAGCCACTGCCATCTTCTGTTCAGGAAGTACGACCAGTGAAGCATGTTGCAGTGCCGTGTCGCCACCTTTAGCCAAGCCCTTTATCCCATATTCACTGAATGGATATAGTTTTACACTATCCCAGCCAAGACCATAGTTGACAATATTATCTCCATCCCCTGGCCACATTCCTTGTTTATATTCCTCTTGCTCCATCGCCTTGACTGCTTTATCAGAGAGGATTCCTTTTTCCTGTCCCATAAATATTTGTGAGAATCGCACCATATCTTCTGCTGTGGAAGAGATCCCTCCCGTACCAATCACATTCACCGATTCAGTAGGAAGCTGCCCTTGGAACGTTGGAAAATAAAGACCAGCTCGCTTATCGTCTTCCCATTTGTCCTGCGGCGTTTTCGTATGATTTAGCTTTAAGGGTTCTGTAAACCTTTGATGTATAAATTCGGTAAAGCTCATACCGCTGACTCTTTCCACCATAATCTCGGCTAGCGTAAAACCGTCGTTACAGTATACAGAGAACGCGCCAGGATCCGCCTTCAATCGCTGGTTGGCCAATTGCTGCAACAAGTTATCATGGGCATAGGTATCATTATCATTAAATAAAAATGAATTACCAAGCGTACTACCTTGTAAGCCGGAGGAGTGGTTCAACAGCATACGTGGCGTAATGCTTTTGTAACGTTCGTCTTTCATTTTGAAATCAGGAACATAGTGGACAACAGGAGTATCCAAATCGACTTTTCCTTCGTCGACCAATTTCATCACAGCCGCCGTTGCATACATTTTACTGACTGAACCAATCCCGTATAGGGTATCTTTGGTCAGCGGCTGTTTCCCTTTCATATCGTTCTTGCCTGTCTGACCCGATAAAATAAGTTTACCATTATCAATTAGCGCATACTGCACGCTAGTCGTCTCATAGGATTTCGTGAGTAAAGTAGCTTTCTCTGCCGCGATCTTTTTTAGTTCTTGACTAGCTAATTCTTGGCTAGCCACAACCGTAGTTTGATTGCTAGAAAGCGCCATAGCCCCTGTTGGTAGGCTCATCGTTAACGCTAATGTAGCGGCTAACACCGCAGATAGTTTATTTTTCATAAAAGAACTGCCTCCTTAGATAAGTGATCGATTTCATTGCTTATTGTGGTCCTTGTTTAGCAGTATACATAAACAAAACCAAATCAAAGAAAAAATAAAGTAAACAGATGGTAAAATTTGTGGAAGCTGCCTTTCGTCAGTACCATATGAAATTAGTGGAGCTCAACTTATTTTTATCTCTTGTAATACTTATGTTTATAAACTTTTTTGTAGAAGCCGTATTGATTTCGTCGCTTTTCCATAAAGAATGGATTTAAGGCTATCAGTGTTTCATAAACATTATATAAAAAGAATCACACGGTAGTATACCTTTTTATTCCAATAACTCTTTTTTCTTGAAGATTTGTATGGACGAGATGAGAACGACAATGATAATAGCAATAGTTGTAATAAATGCTAGCAAGAAACTAGAATCTAGTTCTCCTGACAACAATGCAATTTCATCTAATGATTGATCTGTAATGATATTTTCACATCCCTATTAAAATTGATAAGCTTCAACCTTATGTCCATTTCGACCAATTGTAGTCTGCGCTTGTGATAGTGAATTTACAATGGCTTCCTCAGTTGCTTCTGCAGCTGCTGCAAATAACTGGTTCATAATAGGATGATCCTCACGTAGCTGCGTGCGTGTTTCGACAAGCTGATCAGATGTATGGGCTATACGATGTGCTGTTGTGAAACCAATAACAATATCCCCACTGCCATGTGAAAAATGACTGCCAGTACGCCCTAGTCCAATACCACAGCGTTTAATGACCCGTGTTAGTTGACGACTGCTAAGTGGAGCATCTGTGGCAAGTATAATGATAATGGAGCCATCTGTAGGTGCTATTGTCGATTCATGTTGATCTTTTGAAACATGATATTGATGTGCTAAAAACTCTGAGCTATGCCCGAAATTACTAAGGACCATACATCCTATCGTATAGTTCGTTGATTCATGTGTCACAAGTCGGGAAGATGAGCCAATTCCACCTTTGTAGCCAAAGCACATCATCCCTTTACCTGCACCAACTGCTCCTTCCTCTGCAGTTTCATTTGACGCCTTGCGAATCGCCTCATTCGCATGCTCTGGTGTGACAGGACATTCTCGAATTGAATTTAAAAAGCTATCATTACATTCCCCAACAACAATATTAATCGTTCCTGTCGATTGACCTATTTCACTATTCGTAGCGAGCATATATTGCAGCGTCCCTTGTGTTACAGCTGGAACAGCAAATGTATTCGTTAGCATAATGGGTGATTCAATAACCCCGAGCTCATTCACCTGCACAAGCCCTGTCGTTTTACCAAAGCCATTTAAGACATAGCTTGCAGCCGTAACCTTGTGCTGAAACAAATTGCCCTCATGCGGCAAAATCGCTGTTACACCTGTGCATGCATAAGCTCCTTCTTCATTCATCTTCTCATCAAGCGTTACATGACCTACACGCACACCAGCTACATCGGTAATACAATTTTTCTCACCCGTCGATAACGTTCCGATGAAGATTCCCTTTTCTCGTACTTTTCCCGGCATGTTACTCCCCCTTACGAATCGCCCTATTTACGGCAGCTCGTGCATGAATCACAGTTGTATCAAAAACAGGTACGTTAACGTCTTCCTGCTTAATGAGTAATCCAATCTCTGTACAGCCTAGTATAATTCCTTGTGCTCCTGAATTGACAAGATCCTCAATCACCTGCAAATAATATTCTTTCGATGTTGTCTCAATTTGACCCAAGCATAATTCTTCATAGATGATACGATTGATCTCCGTACGCTCCTCAGTCTGCGGCACAAGGACATCAATGCCAAATCCTTCTATTCTAGCTTTATAGAAATCCTGCTCCATCGTATACTTTGTCCCAAGAAGAGCAATTTTTTGTAAACCAGCCTCCGTGATTTGATGTGCTGTGGCGTCTGCAATATGTAAAATCGGAATGACAATTTTCTCCTGAATGATATTTATAACCTTATGCATCGTATTGGTGCAGATAATAATAAAATCTGCCCCTGCTTTCTCTAAAGATTGCGCCGCTTCGCCAAGTACTTGTCCAGCCTGATCCCAATCTCCCCTTGCCTGATAATGCTCGATTTCTTGAAAATCAACACTATACAAAATACATTTTGCGGAATGTAAGCCCCCTAATTGTCGTTTTACTTCTTCATTCATAAGACGGTAATACTCCGCAGAAGACTCCCAACTCATTCCACCAATCATGCCAATCGTCTCCATAAAATCTCCTCCTTTTATTCTATTATTAATTTACCTTAAATAAGAGAATTTTCAAAATTTAACTTTATATTGGATAAGGGAATTTATTTGATTGAAACTAATTTAGCGGAGAACCTCATGGCAATTTATTCAAAATAAATGTTTATAATATCCTAAAATAGACATTCTAATAGTAAAAATATTTCCAAAAAACAAATAATAAGTGAACAAAACATTTTTTTAATAATTTTTATTTTCTAAAAGTTGCTTTTTTATAAAAAAAAAGTGTAGACTAAAACGTATTGTGAAAGGAGGAAAGCTGATGGAATGGATATCGAATATCGTAAATGATATGAATAATATTTTATGGACATATATCCTTATTGCATTGTTATTAGTTGCAGGATTATATTTTTCATTTGGTACAAAGTTTGTACAAATTCGTCTTTTTCCTGAAATGTTCCGTTTAATAGTTGAAAAAAGAGAAGGGGAGTCAGGAGTTTCCCCGTTCCAAGCCTTTACTATTAGCGCTGCCTCACGTGTAGGTACTGGAAATATTACAGGTGTTGCATTAGCAATCGGAGTAGGTGGACCAGGAGCTGTATTTTGGATGTGGATGATCGCCATATTAGGAATGGCGACTGCCTTTATTGAAAGTACACTTGCACAGGTATACAAGGTCAAGGATGGCGATGCGTTTCGTGGTGGACCAGCCTATTATATGGAAAAAGCGTTAGGTCAACGAAAATTAGGAATCATTTTTAGTATTCTTTTAACGTTAAGTTTTGGCTTTATTTTTAACGCTGTACAATCTAATACGATTGCTACTTCTGTAGGTGAAGCATTTGATGTAAAACCTGCAGTCATTGGGGTTATTCTCGTTGTGTTAACGGCTTTGATTATTTTTGGTGGCGTACATAGAATTGTAAAAGTTACGCAAGTACTTGTACCTGTAATGGCTGTTTTCTATTTAGCTGTTGCGTTTTACGTTGTCGTAACGAATCTATCTGAAATTCCTGCCGTTTTCGAACTGATTATCACTCAAGCGTTTGGTCTTCAGGAAGCTGCAGGTGGTGCGATTGGTGCTGCAATTAGTCAAGGTGTTCGACGTGGCTTATTTTCAAATGAGGCTGGGATGGGTAGTGTGCCTAACGCTGCCGCTACAGCTAATACTTCACACCCTGCAAAGCAAGGGCTTGTGCAAAGTTTAGGCGTCTTTTTTGATACAATCATGATTTGTTCAGCAACAGCGTTTATCATTATTTTAGCGGATCTATATAATACTGGTGAAAGTAATGGAATTATTCTTACACAAAATTCCTTAGCTGTACATGTTGGTGATTGGGCTCCTTACTTTATCGCTATTTCTATTATTTTCTTTGCATTTAGTTCCATTGTCGGAAATTACTATTACGGTGAATCTAATATTGAGTTTATCAATGCTCATAAAGGTTGGATGTTCGGCTACCGTATTTTAGTGCTTGCTATGGTGATGTTTGGTTCTGTCGCGCAAGTACAGCTTGTTTGGAACTTAGCAGACCTGTTCATGGGACTAATGGCTTTGATCAATATTACCATCATCATGTTACTTGGCAAAATAGCGTTCCTTGTTTTAGACGACTTTACAGAGCAACGGAATGCAGGCAAAAATCCTGTATTTTATGCAAAATCAATTCCAACATTGAAAAATACAGATTGTTGGGAAGAAGATCGATAATGATACAAAAACGCCATCCTCAAAAGAGGAATGGCGTTTTTTTTACGTTAGATTCTTTTAATATTTAAATTGACTAACTAGTTGTTTTAGCTCATCGGCCATATGTGCTAGAGCTTGTGCTGAAGCATTGATTTCTTCCATCGAAGCTAATTGTTCCTCTGTAGATGCCGCTACATCCTCGGAAGCAGCTGCATTGCCTTTTGCTGAGAAAGCTAAATCCTCCGTCACAGCTGTCACTTCTTGTACACTCGCTGACATTTGCTCAGAAGCAGAAGACACCTCTTCCATCCTAGGTGTAATTTCATTCATGCTTGTCATAATTACTTGGAACTTAGCAATCGCTTCATCTGTTACTCGTAGACCATTTTGAACATCCTCTGAAACTTTTGCCATAATGTTGACAGATTGTTCTGTTTCTGTTTGGATTCCATGAATAAGCTCGAAAATTTGTTTGGCTGATTCCTGAGATTGCTCTGCCAATTTTCTTACTTCATCGGCAACAACTGCAAAGCCTTTTCCATGCTCCCCTGCTCTTGCTGCCTCAATCGCTGCATTCAGAGCCAGTAAGTTTGTTTGATCTGCAATGCTTGTAATGACATCTAAAATGGACGTAATTTGCTGAGAGCGTTCATGTAATGTCTGAATTTTCGTGTTTGAATCCGTTACTGATGAATGGATCGATTGCATTTGATTCTTTGTCTCTTGTACTACCTGTCCACCTTCATTTGCTTGTAGCGTCGCGTGCTGTGAAAGATCCGTCACAGTAGAAGAGATGTCCGCGATATGCATAATTGCCTTTGAAAGTTCATGTAACGATTCTGCATTCTTGTTGGCACTCGTCGTTTGCGTGTCTGCACTCGTCGCAACATCTTGAATCGAAATCGCAACCTTCTCTGTGGCAATGCTCGTGTGATTGGCATTGGCTGTAAGCTCCTCTGCCGACGATGCTACCTCCTCAGCATTTTGTTCTATTTTTTGAATGAGCGTTCTTAAACTGTCTTGCATATCGTTAAAGGCTTCGCCGAGCTGTCCAATTTCATCTTTAGAGGTAATTGTCACTTTCTCTGTTAAATCACCTTTACTAATGGTTACGGCACTATCCTTTAGTGATTGAATCGGTTTTATGATACTCTTCATGACAAAGTAAAAAACAATGGTACTTATGACAAGCGCTGCAATTAGGACAAGCAACGTATTATATAAAATAGGAGATGCTGATTTATCAATTTCCTCCGCAAAAATTGTTCCTGTAATTTTCCAATTCGTCAATTCATTCGTTGCAAAGAACAAAATACGGTCATTACCGTCAAAGACATATTCATACGTGCCAGATTCGCTTTCGTACATCTTATCGATGAAGCTGTCTTTTAATTCCTTACCTACTTCTAAAGTAGGATGTGAAATGACCATTCTATTTTCATCAAAAACAGAAGGATATCCATTTTTTCCGATACTGATTGAATCTGCGACTTTTTGAATCTCTGTTAATTTAATATCAATAGCTACTACGCCAGATTGATCTTTTACTTGGCGAGCTATTGTAACGACCATTTCTCCAGTTACTGCATCAATATAAGGACTCGATATTAAAGTTTCGCCCTTTAAAGCCGTAGCCTCTTTATACCAATCTCTTTCCAAAGGATTATAATCTACCATACTCGTTTTTGGTTCTTTAATAAAAGCTCCATCATTCGTTCCAATATAAACGCTTAAAACATTTGGATTCATCTCCATATATTCATGGAAATCTGTTAATATTGCGGCTCCCTTCTGTTCATACTTAGAAGCATCTATTTCCTCGCTAAGAACCTTCATGTCGTTTACTTTTTCACTTATGGTTTTATCAATAACCGTATTTAACATATTGACACTTTCATTTGCACTAAATAATATTTCTTCTTTTATCGAATCTTTTGCCGAAAGATACGCAAAACTCCCAACACTAATCACTGGAACTAACAAGATAAGAGCAAATAATGTATAAAGCTTGCCCTTAAAGCTTCCAAATAATTTTTTCATGCAACAGTTCTCCTTTTGTCTCAATTAGTTATTAAGATATGTATTTTTGTATTCTATTTTACTGGCACTATACTCAATGATTTAGACTCAGAAAGAATGCCACTTCCCTTCTCTACTCATAATTTACTCTTCTATTATCGATGGAATTTCACCCTTTGCTTTTATCGGAAGAAATAATTCATTTCAAACCCCTTTTTTCATTTTTTTGTTTAACTAACATAAATATTTCGCACTTTTTCATCGTCTAACTAAACAACATAGTATATCTCTTTAGATATGATGATTGCTGTCGCTTCGCTTTCGTTCAGAAAACATAAAAATGGGAAGAAAAAAAGGTGCCACCTATCGACCATGAAAAGTCGATGTAGAACCTGTTTTGGATTCTAGAAGGCCAATTTGCGTTTCATCCGATTTTCTGTCCATGGATCATCAAAAATTGAAAACGAAATGGGCTTTGCATTGATGGTATTAAATCTCCACAAATACACTGACATCATTAACAGAGAAATAAGGTAAAGAAAATAAAATGATTTGGTCAAACAAGGAAAAAGAGAAATCGATGCTGTTCGATTTCTCTTTTTCTTTCATATCAGCTAGTTATGTCCTAGCCTCGTTTATTCGTATGTCTTATTCTACTAATATTTAAATTGACTAATTAGCTGTTTTAACTCATCTGCCATATGTGCTAGAGCTTGTGCTGAAGCATTGATTTCTTCCATCGAAGCTAATTGTTCCTCTGTAGACGCCGCTACGTCCTCTGAAGCAGCTGAATTTCCTTTCGCTGAGAATGCCAAATCCTCCGTAATAGCTGCTACCTCTTGTACACCCGCTGACATTTCTTCAGAGGCAGAGGATACCTCTTCCATTTGAGGAGTAATTTTATCCATGCTTGCCTTAATCACTTGGAATTTCGAGATAGCTTCATCAGATACATGTAGACCATTTTGAACATCCTCTGTTACTTTAGCCATGATGTTGACAGATTGTTCTGTTTCTATCTGTATGCCATGGATTAGTTCAAAAATTTGTTTAGCAGATTCCTGAGATTGCTCCGCCAACTTTCTTACTTCATCGGCTACCACTGCAAAGCCTTTTCCATGTTCCCCTGCTCTTGCCGCCTCAATCGCTGCATTCAGAGCAAGTAAGTTTGTTTGATCTGCAATGCTTGTAATGACATCTAAAATGGACGTAATTTGCTGTGAGCGTTCGTGTAATGTTTGAATTTTAATGTTTGAATCTGTTACTGATAAATGGATCGATTGCATTTGATTCTTTGTATCTTGTACTGCCTTTCCACCTTCATCCGCTTGTAACGTCGCGTGCTGCGAAAGATCCGTCACAGTAGAAGAGATATCCGCTATATGAAGAATGGCCTTAGACAGTTCATGTAAAGATTCTGCATTCTTGTTGGCACTCATCGTTTGCGTGTCTGCACTCGTCGCAACATCTTGAATCGAAATCGCAACCTTCTCTGTGGCAATGCTCGTGTGATTAGCATTGGCTGTAAGCTCCTCTGCCGACGATGCTACCTCCTCAGCATTTTGTTCTATTTTTTGAATGAGCGTTCTTAAACTATCTTGCATCTCGTTAAAGGCTTCGCCAAGCTGTCCAATCTCATCTTTAGAGGTAATTGTCACTTTCTCTGTTAAATCACCTTTACTAATAGTAACGGCACTATCCTTTAGTGATTGAATCGGTTTTATAATACTCTTCATGACAAAGTAAATAACAATGGTACTTATGACAATCGCAGCAATTAGTACAAGCAATGTATTATATAAAATGGGAGATGCTGATTTATCAATTTCCTCCGCAAAAATTGTTCCTGTAATTTTCCAATTTGTCAATTCATTCGTTGCAAAGAACAGAATACGGTCATCACCGTCAAAGACATATTCATACGTGCCAGATTCACTTTCGTACATCTTATCGATGAAGTTGTCTTTTAATTCCGTACCTACTTCTAAAGTAGGATGTGATATGACCATTCTATTTTCATCAAAAACAGAAGGATATCCATTTTTTCCGATACTAATTGAATCTGCGACTTTTTGAATATCTGTTAATTTGATATCAATAGCCACTACGCCAGATTGATCTTTTACTTGGCGAGCAATGGTAACGACCATATCTCCAGTTCCTGCATCAACATAAGGATTTGTTATTAAAGTTTCGCCCTTTAAAGCCGTAGCCTCTTTATACCAATCTCTTTCTAAAACATTGTAATCCGCGCTATTCGATTGTGGTTCTAGAATGACTTCTCCATCATTCGTTCCAATATAAACGCTTAAAACATTTGGATTCATCTCCATATATTCATGGAATTCTGGTAATATTGCGGCTCCCTTCTGATCATACTTGGAAGCATCTATTTCATCACTAAGAACCTTAATGTCGTTTACCTTTTCACTTATGGTTTTATCAATAACCGTATTTAACATATTGACACTTTCATTTGCACTAAATAATATTTCTTCTTTTATCGAATCTTTTGCTGAAAGATACGCAAAACTTCCAACAGTAATAACTGGAACTAACAAGATAAGAGCAAATAATGTGTAAAGCTTGCCCTTAAAACTCCCAAATAATTTTTTCATGCAACATTTCCTCTCTTGTCTTCATTAATTCTTTAGATGTGTGTTTTTGTATAATTTTGTGTTTTCTTTTACTTGCACTATACTCGATGATAAAAACTCGATAAGAATGCCGCTTCCCTACCCTTCTTATATCGGACGAAATAGATAAATTCAAACCTTTTTTTTCATTTTTTTGATCTTCGAATCATAATTTTTCTATTGTCATGAAACTAAACATAGAACCCCTATGAATCATACTTTAGCTATGATGCATAGGGGTTCTATTGTTAGTATTTAAATGCCTAAACTGTTTCCTGTAAGTCATGCCAAATCTGTAGAGGCTCTGTATCAGACGCCACCAGTAACCTCAATGTATCAACTTTATTTTGCATAGAAGACAAATCAGCAAAAAATCGTAGCAACCCAAGTGCTACGATTTTCTTATGATTATTGATGTTTTTTTAACATTGACTCTGTAAAAGCCTGAGATTGTCCCCTTGCAATACTTAATGTTTGCCACTCTGTGCCCTTTAGTTGCTTAGCAATATACACGATCTGTCCAACATGCAGTGAGTAATGGGACATTTGTCTTTCAATAGCATCTATCACGGAATGCTGTTCTCCCCTTATCGTTACTAACCCTTGTAAATCAGCTTCCGTTAATCCTTGTAAAGCATGTAAAAATACTTGCCAGCCCTGTTCCCATACTGTCATGATCTCTTCTTTTGTTTGCAGGCTATCAGTAAATTCATCATCACGATTTCTAGTTGCTTTCTCACCATCCGTCGTTAAAAAGTCTGTCCATCTCGATATCATATTTCCACTAACATGTTTTACAATAACGGCAATGCTATTGGATTCTTCATTAATAGCCCAGTGCAGTTGTTCATTATCCAATTGTGAGAGTGTTTGATCCCCTAACTCTTTCACACTTTTAAATCTTTTTTGAACAATTTCTAAATAAGTCTGCCCCATGTTCATACGTAAACGCCCCCTCATTTCATCAAATAAAAGTTCACTAGAATCATTATATCTATAAATAAGTTCTATATTGTAACGGACTAATCCTGTTGAAAGTATTCAGGATTTTCGATAATCTTCGATAAAAATTCTTCAAGAGAGTTTGCAATCTTCTTTTCGTTATCATAGACAGCATTTTGTTCTCCATCTGTTAATTCAATTGAAAAAGGTATTGATTCCCATCCAATAAAGAAGACTAATTTATTTCCTTCATCGTAGTTTGGATAAGCATCAAAAAAACCTCGTCTTAATCGAAAATCTCTAATGTATGCTGGACTTAACACACAATTTTCGTCTAGTTCATCCTCGCCAATAAAAGACCCATAACCGATTTCCGTGAAAAAAAGCTTTAATTCTTTTGGAAAAACAATGCCCAGTTCATCTTCCACTTGTTCAACTTCACCACTTTTTATTGGGCCAAACTGAAAACGAGGATTATCTTTAATAAATGAAAATTTCATTGAGCATTCCTACTTTCAAATAAATTATTATTATCTTCCCATTCATTTTCAGATTATTATTTCACCTGGGTGTTGAAAGTCATTTTTCTATGTACATTGTGTAAAAAAAACACCTGCATCATGATCATAATTTTTATTTATAAACAAATATCCGATCGAGTCACTTAGGCTAAATATATCATGAAATCCTTCAGGAAAATCACCGCCATATATTTGTAGACAAAATTGATAATCATCCAAACCCAAGTTTTCTATTTGTAACAGAGATGGTTTGTTGCCAATCAATGAACCACAGTAAATCTCTATTTCATCCAAATCTTCATCATCTACCGCTTCTAAATCTAAATTCAATTCCTCCCCAAAAATGAACTCTTGTGCTGGTATTAAGTAATCTGATTCATTTCGAATATCACCAGCTTCGTGTAATAAAACTTTTGTAAATCCATTTTTTATGTTTTTTAATTCTTCTTTATCTCCATGAAAAGTAATTAAATCTAAAAAATAATCATCTTTTTTATACGTTGTAAAAACGGATAGCACGTGTTCTTGTGGTAAGTTTAAATTCAGCGTTTTATTAAGAAAATTCGTTGGTAAACTTAATACAAGTGTTAATTTATCTCCATTTGGATTTAATGGCCAATCAATATTTTCAGGCAAAAAGCTATATCCGCCAAGTCGAGGTTTAATAGATTCAATTTCAACATCTTTAAAAATAATTTCAACTGACATTTTTTCGACACCATCCTTATATTCTACATTTTTTACTTTCAAGGTTTTTGTGAATTTTTCAGATTCTTTCCTAAGTTCTTTTGCTCTATTTGCTGATGCTCCAGTAATGCCTCTAAGGTAATATCCATTTTCTTCCGTATAGCGATCGTTTTTATGTAATGAGTTGAACCTCCGATTATTCACCTTTATTCTCAGTGAATGCTTGAATATGACCTCTCGTTAATCCAAACGGATCATGACATACTCATACAATATGTATTTTTGTCTGTATTCCTCTTCATTTTTTCAATCGCATATACTGCACATTATCAGTATTTGAATATTCTATTCGCCCTAATCCTCCTCTCATCCCTATTATAAAATCTCCTTTATACACAACTAGTGAGTTCGGTACAAATGCACTAAATGGAAAGTGTTTGAATACAATATTTTTTTTATATGTTCCATCTTCATTAGATATTGTAAATAAATTTTCGCTAGATATTACATATAAGTTTTCATTGAATATATATAAAGCAATTGGACACTCTTTTAAATCAAGGCACTCGCTAAAAGAAATGCTAGTACCATCGTAAACTAATTTATACAAACTACCTTCATTCAGAAACGTATGTTCTAACCCTTCTAGAAAATATAGATCCCCTTTATACTCAAATATTGATTTTACATTGCATTTTTTTAATAATATTTCAGTCGAGTCAGCATTAATTACTTTTAATTCTCCTCCCCATTCTCCATAATCTGTGCCAATTATTTTTAAATCAAGATATTCATATTGTATACTGTGCTTTTCATGATATCTGGAAATCACTAATTCTTCATTTTTTATTCCAACACAATACTGCTTTGAATTGTTTATTATTTGTAACCATTTACCGCTTCCTGCATTGGGAATTTCGGCAGCTATAAAATCATTCCATAATGGCATAGTGTTATTAATACCTCCAATGACGCACAGTTGTTTTATAATAAGGGCTAGTCAAAAATTAATAAAAATTTCCCCCATAAACTTTGAGAGTGGATAAATAATCTCACCAGCTAAATGATCTATCTATATTGTTTGCGGTACTCGCAATGAACCTTCTCCTAGAACGTTAAATACTAATTTTTATTTTGTTAAGAATGAAATCTTTCAAGGTTTTTAAGTAAATAAAAATCCATTAGATTTGCATCATTATATCCAGTTTCCACCAAGACCTGTCGTAGTTGATGCAATAGCTTGAGCCACTCTTTTATAAATAATTCAATATTCATCGTGATACTTCGATAGTTATCACGACTATCCCAATTAATTTTAATATCACATTTTTCAATTTTACATATCCATGTCTCGAAAAATGCTTGACTTGGGAAAGTGACGACAAACCGTTCCTCTCTTTTTTTATTGCCTCTAACATTTTAATAACATCACTTATGCCTTCAGCTATTTGTGTTCCATAATTGATACTTAATGATATATTATTCCATTTCATTGTAAAATATTGAGTATTAACATGCCTATTATCTAGTGCTTCGGATATCGTTGTATCTTCTGGATCACGTATTCCAATCCTAAAATTGGGGTTGATTATTATTTCAAATTCCACTTTACTCACCTCATGGTTCATCATTAAATTTTTTGAGTCTACTATAACTTTTCTATTTTAACGAATCTAGTAAGGTGCAATATTCTTTTCTTTTTGGATTACTTTCATCATTACAAAGTCGTTCTAATAAATAAATCGTATATTCTTTAGGTTTACGTTGTAATGATTTTACTAATATATCCTCATAACCATTGTGATAAAACTTTTCTAAAAAACTACCCAATGGCCCTGGACCACCAAAATCAATATCAGGGCTTCTTTCAACTAATAAGAATATAGGCTCTACAAAATCAAATGCATTACCTAACTCTTCAATCTCATCGATTATTTCATATCTGGGTCTATGAATAAAAATTTATCTTTTTCCTGATCAGCTAGTGCTATTAATTTTTCTAATTCATAAATATAATCCTCAACTTCATTCCCCATAAACTTCCACCTCGTAATTGACCTTAATAATGTTTTTTTAAAATCTCTTTCCTCTTACTTCCAATATATCAAATAAGTATTTGGAACATGTTAAAATCTTTTTGGCTTAGCTCTTGTTTTTTAGGAAATTGTTTATCGTGTCTCTTTTATGAGAGTAATGCCTCTTCTCTGGATGAAAAGAAACCGCTTTTAATGTCGGACATTCTAGTAATGGCGTTAAGTCCCCTGATTTACAGTTCCAAAAGTTAATGGTCTCTAATGCACTCATGGTTTTTACAAACTCCAATGATGCTAGATCAGAAATCAACAATTTTTTTATCGAGCCATTATCATTCAAAAAAGAATAATCCATTAGGTGTTTGCAACCTTCTATATGCAACCACTCTAGTCTACTTAATTTGGAAATGCTATTTGCTTCAGATAGGCAATTGTTTTTTGCCAACCAGCAAGTTTCTAAGTTTTCTAAGTCTTCAACACCTTCAAGTGATTCCAGTTTTTTAGACCCACTTAGTCGTAGATAAACCAATTCTTTTAATGTTCTCAACTCATGACAATTTTGTTTTGAATAGCCAAAAATATAAAGACTTTTTAAATTTGTAAATGTTTCTAAGTTTTCATAACAACTATTAAAGAGATATAGTTCTTCTAGTTGTTTTAATCGTGAAAAATCAATAGGGATTTGCAAGGATACCTTAAAATCAATCATATTCACCAAAGAATAAAGAGCTTCCATATTGGCAACACTTTTTAATTTGAAATCGTTGTCAATCGCCAGGTGTTTAATAAATTTCTTATCCTTTAAAGGGGCAAGATCTAAATCACACTTAAAATCAACATCATCAACAAATGCACTAATATTAATCGATTCAAACCGCTCTTCTTCTGCAACACGGACTCCTTCTTCTAAATATCTTGGATCTATTTCAATTACACTGTCATTAAAATGATATTTTCTCATCATGGGCATCCTCTCACTGACATTTTTTTAATTCCATCTCCATGGCTCATATTGTCGAATTTAAATTTCATGTACTCAGCATATTTCCTCGCCTAAACTATCCTACTTTGTATAAGGGTTGTCCTGTAAAAAACACTCTTCATCTGATGTAAACTATTTTGTAGCTCCATAACGGATCAGCGCTCATAGTGATGATTTTCGAAGAACTATCCAGGTTAACTACTCTATTGAAATTGACAATCTCTCTAATTCTGTATAATCTAAACCTCTATTGAAAATATTTATCAATTAAAAATTCATAAAGAGAAGGACAACTATGATTAAAACATTACAAACTGAAAACCTTACCATTTCATATGATGAAAAAATTATCGTTGAGAATTTAAATCTTTCAATACCTATTGGAAAAATCACTGCTCTCGTAGGAGCAAATGGTTCTGGAAAATCAACCATTCTAAAGACTTTAGCTCGTCTTCTACAACCTAAAAATGGACATATTTTCCTCGATGGCAAGAAAATTCATCAATACTCAACGAAGGAAGTTGCAAAAAAATTAGCTATTTTACCTCAAAATCCAATTGCACCAGATGGATTAACTGTAAGTGAGCTCGTAGCTTATGGGCGTTACCCGCACCAAAAATCCTTTAGCACACATTCAAAAGAAGATTTTCAAATTATTAATTGGGCTATTGAAGCTACTGGTTTAACTGCTTTTGAAGAACGCCCCGTCGATGAACTTTCAGGTGGTCAACGGCAACGTGCTTGGATTGCTTTAGCTCTTGCACAAAAAACACCGATTTTACTTTTAGATGAACCGACAACCTTTTTAGATATGGGACATCAACTGGACGTATTAAAGCTTATTCGTAAGTTAAATGAAGAACAGCAACGTACAATTATTATGGTTGTTCATGATTTGAATCACGCCACTCGTTTTGCTGATCACATCGTCTGTATTAAAAATGGTGAAGTTCGTGCGGAAGGCAATCCTGTTGAAGTTGTCACTGAACCTATGTTAAAAGAAGTATTTCACATTGAAGCAACGATATTAAATGAACCTAAAACAGGTTTACCTGTTTGTATTCCTACAGATTCAATTGCAGAGGAGAATATATGAATACTAATCAGCTTCTTTGCAAAACAAATTCAAAAGCATTTTATACAACGCTTCTAATTAGCACCATCTTATTAATATGTAGTCTTTTTTTCGCACTCTCATTTGGCGCAAAATCGTTACCCTTATCAACAATATGGGAAGCAATTAGGCAATTTGATGAATCAAATGTGGAACATCAAGTTTTACATTCAGTCCGATTTCCTCGGGTATTAGCTTCTGCACTAGTAGGAGCGGCGTTTGCTGTAGCTGGAACTTTAATGCAAGGCGTAACACGAAACCCACTCGCTGATGTAGGAGTCCTCGGTATCAATGCTGGGGCAACCTTTGTTGTTGCGATTAGCTTCGTAATATTCCCAAATATTCCATTTACTTTATTGATGATTCTATCATTTATCGGGGCAACGTGCACAACACTTTTTATCTTTTTTCTTGGGATGAATGCACCAGGTGGATTAACACCGCTTAAGTTAACGCTAGCTGGAACAGTTATTGCCTCTATGTTGCATTCACTGACAGCTGGCATTGCCATTTACTTCGAATTAAGCCAAGACCTTGCCTTTTGGTACGCAGGAGGGGTTGCTGGTGTTGAATGGCCACAACTTATTGCAATAGCACCTATTATCGTAACTGTTTTAATCGCTGCGATGTTATTAGGGAAATCCCTATCGATTATGGCGATGGGTGAAGAGATGGCTATAAATTTAGGTTTGAATACGAAGCGAATTCGCATTTTAGCTATCCTTTTCGCCCTCTTACTAGCAGGCGTTTCTGTAGCAGCGGTCGGTTCTATTGCCTTTGTCGGTTTAGTGATTCCACATATTGCACGCAAATTTGTAGGTGTTGACTATCGCTTTGTATTACCAATTAGCGCTTTGCTTGGTGCGTTATTATTAGTTATCGCTGATTTAGTAGCGCGTACAATAGATCCACCTAAAGAGTTTGCCATTGGTGTCATTGTCGCTATGATTGGAGTGCCATTCTTCTTAATGATTGCACGAAAGGAGAAACGAGCACTATGAATATTTTTCAAAAACGAAAAAAACGTACTCGTCAAGTTATGCTCATCCTTACACTATTGACATGTGCAACAGTTTTATATGGGTTAAATACGGGTTCTTTAAAAATTGCACCTATCCATGTACTATTAACTTTTTTAGGTCAAGGAACAGAAATTGAGGAAATGGTGTTGTTTGAATATCGTTTGCCTCGTATTATCATTACAATCCTTGCTGGAGCTGGGCTTGGTGTTGCCGGCGCAATATTTCAAGGAATAACACGAAATCCTTTAGCAGATCCAGGGATACTCGGCATCCATGCTGGTGCTGGAGCAGGTTTAATGATTTACATGACGTATTTTACAACGATTAATACAATACCTGCCTTAGCTATTCCTTTATTTACTTTTGCAGGTGGGATCATCGCTGCTTCGCTGATTATGTTTTTTTCATATGAGCGACAAAAAGGGGTATTACCAACCCGCTTACTATTAGTAGGGATTGCCATTGCTGCTGGATTTAATGCATTAACACTGTATTTATCATTACAGCTTGATGAGAAAACATATTCTTTTGCAGCAAGTTGGCTTTTGGGAAATGTTTGGGGACGTGATTGGATTCATGTATACGCATTACTTCCATGGATTTGTATACTCCTGCCTTTAGCATTTATGAAGAGTAAAACATTAAATAGCTTTTCATTAGGCGATTCTATTTCTACAAGTATTGGGACAAAGGTTCAAAGCGAGCGTATTAAACTCTTATTTTTAGCTGTTGCTCTTTCATGTGCAAGTGTTGCAATGACTGGTGGTATTGGATTTATTGGTCTCGTTGCCCCACATATTGCAAGACGCTTAGTCGGACCTGCTCATGAACATTTATTACCGATCTCTGCATTTGTGGGAATTGTTATTCTTGTTCTATCCGACACGCTTGCCCGTTCCATTTTTGAACCTAGTGTGATACCTGCTGGCGTTATTGTGTCTGCAGTTGGTGCCCCATATTTCTTATATATTTTATTTAAATCAAAAAAATAGATTGTTTTTTACTAAAAATAATAATATACTACCAAAGTGGTCATTTAATTGATAATGATTATCAAAATCACTTTTTAGGAGAGTCCTATGAAAAAAACAATTTTAAGTCTGTTCACTGCGCTATCTGTACTTACATTAGCTGCATGTGGGAATGACAAAACAGCAGAAGAAACTACAACTGAGAAAGAAACTACACCAATTAAAGAAAGTGTTACATACGACAAAGACGTAGCATCAATTTCTATTTTCTTAACTGGTAACTTACAAGCACTAGAAATTACACCTGTAGGAACAACTACAAGTGATTTCTTACCATTAAAAGAAGAGCGTTTCCCAGAAACTGAATATTTAGGTTTCACAAAAGAGCCTGATATGGAAGCTTTAATCGCATTACAACCAGATGAAATTTTCATCGATGCTGAATTCGCTGAAAAACATGGTTTAGATAAATATGAAGCAATTGCAACAACGCATGTCATTAATCTAGATGAAGGCCGTTGGAAAGATCACTTAAACAACATTGCTGAAATTACTGATCGTACTGAAACAGCTGAACAATTCATTGCGGACTACGATGCAAAAGTTGAAGAAGTAAAAGTATTAGCTAAAGAAAAGCTTGGCGAAGGTAACGTAATGGCGGTTCGCGTATCTGCAAAAGGTATCCGAGTTTATGGAATGGAGCGTCCATTAGGTCCGATTTTATTTGAAGATTTAGGATTTACACCAGCACCTGGTATCGAAGCAATCGATAAAAACTGGGAGAACATTTCAAAAGAAGTACTACCTGACTACAATCCGGATACGATGTTCGTTTTAGTATCTTCCGTGGATGAAGGTAGTCAGCAAGTCTTTGATGAATTACAAAACGACCCTATTTGGCAAAGTTTAAAAGCCGTTCAAAATAAACAAGTAATCGTAATTGAAGAAAACCCTTGGTTAGACTATTCTGCTTATGGTAACAAATTAGCATTAGAAAACTTAGAAGAAATTTTATTAGCTAAATAATTTAAAGTATACACAATCTACTATACTTCCTTTACTGATAGAAACCCTTTTGTGAATGACAAAAGGGTTTCTTTTTTTGTGAGATCGCTAATGAAAACAAAAATGAAAGGTATTTTTGATGTCTTAGATATTTGTCTTAAATCCTCCTAAGTAAACTAACCCATTAAATAACTTATCAGTGTCAGTTATTTTCAAATCTGCATCTGTGTAGAAGAACATGGCATTTACATTTTCAATCCCTTTTCCAACGCAGATAGTGTTGATTTCTAATAACGTCTCATTAGAAACGGGTATTTCTTCTAATGCTTCTTCAACACTTAATAAATGATCAATCTTATAAACACCTATCATGTCCTCATCGTACCATTCTGTTTTGATATCAACACAAAATTGACACGCCTCATATTCAGGGTCGTCCATTTCTACATAAGTATTGTAGTCCAATTCAAAATATTTCTCGAATGTTTCATCATCAGATTCATTGATTCCTAGCCATATATGAACTTTAGACATATCCATTTCTATTTTTACAACTCACTCTCATAAGTTTTTTATGCTGCTAGCCGACTATGCACCTATCTCGCTACGCTAGCATCCACACTATTTATTGATCCAGTTAAATGGTTCGTTAATTCTATCGAAATCTAAAAATTTTTTAGTTTTACTCCTAGCCTCATCTGGAGTAAGTAATGCGAAATAACTACCATACTGTGTTTCACAAATTTTTAACTCCAATTTTTCTAATTCATCCAATTCGTTCAGCCATTCATCATTAAACCATCTATTGAATCTTTTTCTCCAATTAACCAGATAATTTCTTAATTCTTCAATATCAATTTGAAAAGACTCTGCTTCTTTTTCATCAGTATAAAAGTGTGCACTTGAAACATATTCTAATATATTCCTAAATATTGCACCCTCCAAATTTTCTGCATAGATAACTCCCTCGTAATCATCATGAAAACATAATGCAACTAACAAACGATTAGACTCCTCTTTCCAAACCCATTTGTCACCTCTACCACTAACTGCAAAAGGGGTAATCGAGTCTATTTCTTCCTCCTCATGTTTATAATTCATTACTTCTGTTTGGCTTTTCCATTTCATTTCATTGAGCCATAAATAATCTCTACTTTCTACATCTAACCATCCAAGTCTATTCATTTCTAAATATATTTGTGGAAAATTCAAACTTTTTAACATTTTAGTCCCCCATGTATTCCTTAGATACTGTCAAAAAAATAAACAAATATCCCAAATCGTCTCTAATAGCTCCTTCGATTCAAGCTAAAAAATTGTAGAATTTCTTCTATGTCGCTTCGGTTGAATCCCGTGCAACCGTTTAAATTTATACTACTCTTCCCTGTATTCTTCTAGTATTTCAAGAAACTCGAATAGATTTTCAGCAATCTCAATGTGAGTATATGGCAAACCAGTTTCTTCATCCGGCTCATCAAAAAAACATGCACAAACTGTGGGTTCATTGAAATTAAAATCCAAATATAATATGTTACCTGATCCATTCTCTCCAAAAGGAAGATATAACCTATTTCCTAAAACATGCTGCTTAATCATAAAAAATACATTTTCCGAAATTGTACTTTCTGTTTCTTTTGCCAATAATGGATATAAAAAGCTGATATTAAATACTTCCTCATCCTCGTCATAGATAGTATTTTCTTCTGGTACCCCACCATTTGATAATTTATAAAATTCGATATAAGAATCTGGCAACTTTTTTTCTAGAGCTTTTTCTAACTTAACAAAATCATCCTCTAACACTGCTCGTTTATGATATCTATTAATGAATTTTATTTTTCTCATAATGTTCTCCTAATACTTACGCATTTAAAATATGATTTGGGCTGTTGGTAATTTACAGCCACTTCCCTAACTTAAATCACGATAACGTTTGTCAGATAATTATTATAGTCGGATGGGTTATACGCTGCATCTCGTTGTTCGTTTGAGCCCTTCTCAATTCGTTTATCTAATGAATCAAATAATTCATGCTATAAATTTCTTATTCTTGGATATATGAATATATCTCGTCCTCTGATAGATCAAATAAATTCATCTTAATATTTTCATAATGTATAGATGAAATTTTTAATACTTCTTTGAGAGAAATACTGATTAAATAGAAATCACCATCTTCAATAGCCAAGAAATCACCATCAGATAAATCCCTTAAATGTAACATACTACGCTCTTCTACTTTTACTTCAAATACTTCACTCTCATTAAAGTTTTGAATTCCCCAAGACAATAGTTTTCTTTTTAGGGTTCCTTCTATCGTTATTTCTTTTACTTTAACAAAGCCAACGTTTATTTTACTTAGGTCTAATTCAGATTGGATTAATTCAACATCAGAGGAGACACCTGCAATTACTCCGTTGTTAAAAAAAATCTCAAGATTTACATCTTTTCTTATATTTTCATTAAATATTTTAACACCAGTTATAGAAAAATTTTTCTCACCTTTTTTTTCATATTTTTTAATAACTTCCCTATGAAATGAAACACCAATATAATGATTTAAATATCCAGTTACCGGAAAAACACCTTGTAAAATTCCTTCATTTATTTGATTTAAATAAATTGAATATTCACTCGGTAGTTTTTCTAAAACTGCTATTAGCATTTTATTAAACCAGTCAATATCAATTTCAAATGACCTTTTTTTACGAAAAAAACTAAACAATTTCATCACTCCTAATTCGTTATTAAAAGGATTACATTTCTTTGATGGAAACTAAGTAAAATAGTTAAGTGAGAAGTCGTAATTTGCGTACATTTCCCATCTCATTACGAGCTATATAGATTTTTACACCCAGTCTACTAGTAAACTGTGAACGGTTGTCCAAGAAACCTATTCACCTATCAAATAATCTAAAGCAGCTTTTTCCAGTGAGCGGGCAACATCATGTCATTTCAATGTCACGTTTCTAATAGTGTTCCAAACTCTTTAATAACAAAACTTTTTGCGGCTTTGAAACATTATTTCTTACATAACCTTCAAAAGTTCTTTCACCAGGTTTAGGAATGTAACCTTTATTAGAAGATACCTATCCTAATGGCTTTGAAGCTTTTCTTGTAACAAATTATTTATTTCATCTTTTTTGTGAGAGTAATGTCTTTTTTCAGGATGAAATGCAACCTCTCTTAGTGATGGACACTCTAACAAAGGTGATAAATCTCCACTTTTACAATTCCAAAAATTTATTTTATGCAAATTTTTCATAGATTTCACAAATTCAAGAGAATCAACATCTGAAACCTGTAATTCTTTTATAGTACTATTCCCTGCCAAAAATGTTAGATCAGTTAGTTTTTTACATTTTTCAATTTGGAGTCTTTCAAGTCCTTTTAGTTTATTTAGAGCGTGTGCATCTTCTAGATTATTTAGATACTGGAGCCAACACCATTTCAAGGAATCTAAATCCTCTATTCCAGTCAAAGAAATTAGCTTAGTCGAGGTGTCAAGACGCAAAAATTCTAATGATTTTAGTGAACAAAACTCTGTACAATCTTGTTTAATATATTTAATAGCGTATAAGCTTTTTAAATTTACCAGTTTATCTAAGTTTAGATAGTAATCTTTTCGAACAACAACCTCCTCTAATTTTTTAAAATAGTTCAAATCAAGCTTTATTGGCTGAGATTGTGTGACTTCTGTAAGATTAGTTAATGTAGATAATGCTTCAATATTTTGATACTTGGATAATTTAAAATTATCGCTAATCCGTAATTTATTGATAAATGTTTTGTTGTTGAAAGATGAAAAATCTAAGTGACATTTCAAATCTGTTGCCAGATTCAAATTACGGATTCGAATTGAATAGTGATTTTCCTTCTCAGCAATCTGTATTCCTTCCTCAAGGAAAAGTGGGTCTATCTCAAAAAAACCAATACTATCATTAAATGCATAGTTCATCATTATTTTACAACCACCTTATTCTCAATTTGTTTTATTATGCGTTGAGCGTGATTTGAAATATTTGTTGTTCTTTTATACCTATTGTTAAATCCATAAACGTTATAGTAGATCAGTAACAAAGCATAAAAAAACGGCAATAAACCCTAATTCATGGATTTATTGCCGTTTTAAATCAAACTTCAAATCATTTGAAGAAGGTATCTCTCGTACTACCTCTTCTGAAATGAAAATCAAATATAAATTTATCTATTTCTACTGGCGTATAATCCTCTTGATACCAATATTTCGCCTGAGAGAAATTTTAATATTAAATTCAGTCCAATTCGGCCCGAGAAAATAAATCCTTGATGGTAGAATCATCTTCACATGTATTTTTAAATGAAATAGCAAACTTCTCTAATGCTTTTTTATCAGAAGAATATGCACAAAACATATCGGCTTCGGGATCAAAATTGACAATACCTTTTAATTCGGGCATTTTTTCTTCAAGAAAAACTATTGCTAAAGAATACCAATCATAGCCATTCCCTTCGAATCCCTCATCAGATCGCGTATCAAAAAGCTCGTGTTTATAGGCACCAACATTTAAACATAAGGACGCAGAACCTCCATCATGATCCACCCAAAAAAACGGAGCTATTTTCTGTTTATCATCTATAATATTCATCTTAATCCTCCTGCAAATTAAAATTTTTTTTACACATCGTAACGTCACGCTATCACTGAATACATGGTAACATTCTCATAACACTTTAAATTACATGATTACCTAGTTCAATTTACAGCATGCTTTCTAGCTCTGCAGCTTCATTACCCTCTGGTGCTGCACTAAATATTTTCATAATTTCATCCAATTTTTATTATATCTCACTTTTTAGATTCTTCACACATTTTTTATCTAGAAAATCTATTAATTTACAAAAATCTCCCTAAGAGTATTCAAGATGCCCTCTTCAAATTCCCTGTTAGTACATGTAATCTTGTTACATCATTAGTAAATGTTAACATTAAAAATAAAAAGCAATGAACCCTTAATGGATTTATAGCCATGTGTTAATTTATCCAGATTGAAATCTAAATCATTTGAAAAAGTTGTTGTAAGTATAAACACCTTGTATTATTTTTCTCATATAAAATGTAATATTACTTCTATCGCCGATTATACGTAATAACCTCCTGATTGCGGAAAATACTCCATTAACATTTCCTGTAGCGAGTTGTGTAGTAATTCTACTTCCCATGAATCATGCCAAAAAATAAATATCTTTCCTTCTTTATTCATTAAAACAGGATTCCCTGAACCATCATCTGAAATCACATAAGCCTCTTTCAATTCTTGTGGAATCATATCTTCTCCACCTTTTCTAAACCGATGAGTAAGCTCAACTACAGTGGCTTTTCCCAATGAACTACCGTTTTTAAATGCATGTATAGCAAACCCTCCAAAAGCACCCCCAAATAATTTAATGAATTGAATATACTCTTCGTTAAATTTTACATTCAAAACTTGTTCAGCATTCAAAATGTCTTCGTCAGTCGCTGGTTCTCCTTTTAGCCCTTCAAACTCACTTTTGTTCAAAAAAGATTCAATTCTTCTAATAAGACTTGCATCCACAGTCAACACACCCCTAGAACATTTTCCATATTAAGTAAATCATGAATAAGGTTATAAAAAAAGCAATCAACCCTAACTAATGGATTTATTGCCGCATTTAAATTCAAATTAATTATTATCTACTGCATCAATTCCCTAACTCATATAGAAAATTTGTTCTTCCGCCTCACATGAAGTTTCTGTACAAGTACCAACATTGCAATCAATCATATCACCACTTATATTCCACCTAACCATTGAAGGTATCTCATATTCTTTTAAATTTCACAATCAAGTGCCTTTAACGTATAAGGCGTTGCGAATCAGGTACTTTTTCATTTTGAATGACGAACTGCAATATCTCATCTTCATCAAGTTTATACCCTGGTTTATCCTTTGGAATTTCAGACAGAGGTGTTTGAAGCAACGGATGCTCTATATTAGGTGTGGCTAGTCCCTCTTTTTCTCTTATTAATTGAATACAATAATAATCGTAAGGAATACAGTCGAACGATAAAATTTCACTTGATTTATCTGGTGTGTCGCTTAAACTATAGATGTGAAAATCACAAAGCTCATAAAGATGCTCTCCAAAATTATTTGTATCGTTCCAACTGTTCATTAATTTTTGGTAAACATGCTCTTCCGGTAAAATACCAAACAATTCAGGCATTTCTCCAGTTTTCCATTTGTGATATAGACATGTCATGAAAACATGATGAGTCTTATTCTCAGAATAAAAATCTCGATCTTTCTTGAACATATTAGTTGCATATTTATATGTTAGCTCTGCAATATCTTCATAACCCCATAATAAAGAAAGCCCAATAAGTCCTCCTATTTGCCTGTCCGATACATTTCTTCCACTTGGATTACTTTTAACCATTTGGTTCAACCAAAAAAGTTGTTGCTCTAATAAAATCCATGCTGATGGTTCTCCATTTAGTATTCTATTTTTTGCATTCATTTCAAGGTGAACACCTATTAATATTTTTAAGCGATCAGCTAAACGATTTCGTTCATTTTTTTGAATTAAATCTTTCATTTCATTCAGTCGATTATCTAGTAATTCTTTTACTTCTTCATCTGAAATTACTCGTTTTTTGTACTCTTTCATCACTCGATTAAAATACTTCCAATATTTATTAGTACGCATTCTTCCACTCCTTATCGAGTCCATTCAGCAATGAGAAAATTGCTTTTTAAGATCTATTTTGACACCAGTAACCTTATCTTAACTCGTACGTTCCACACCCCAAACGAAAGTTAAATCAGAAACAATAATATTTCTCGGTTACTTTGTAGAAAGAAATATCCGTTATTTAGAGATACAAAATTCTACTTTAACTAATAAACCTAACCTTTTAAACTTTTTGACCACCTAATATAGTAGCTGAACTGTTCTTCGATTTTTACGAACCTCAAACTATTGTCAAACTCAAATATGTCAACTACATCTTTTAATTTCGCTGGTTCTCCAAATTTTACTTTATATGCTAAACGTCCGGTACCCATCGATAGCTGCATTGTAGATGGATAAACATTTAAAGCAGCCCCATTACACATAATCTGTATATGTTTATCCTCTAGACGTTGTCGCAGGCTTTGAAGTGCTAGGAAAAAGTTTTCATGTTTGAAACTTATTGTGTCACCTAATATTAATAGTTCTATTAAAACCATTTCTTCATCACCTGGAGGTTCCTCATATAGTTTCAACATACCTTCAAATATTTTCCCGTCATTCATAGCAAGTTTTATAGTTTTACTTTCATAATTCAAAATATCACCTTCCCAATATTAGATTAGGAATAAATTCACTTGTAAGTGCCAATTTTCTTTTTTACATTACAGTCTACTTAAGTTTTGCCTGAATGTGCTTGCAAAATTCTAAGAATGAAGGTGCTACAACGATTGCATCATCAGGGTCGTAACTTTCTTCGTAATCCATATATTTAATTTCCCCAGTTTGGATATCAATCCAAAAATCATTATCCGCATGATTATCAGCAAAAGGGATATGAAATAAAACAAAGTTCTCGAATTCCTCAGAATAATCTATCCTTCTATCTCTAGCTCTTTCAATAGACATAGTGTAATAAGAATCATCCTCATCTTCTATTAACGGAATATGAAAAAAACTCCCGATTTCAATCGAGAAATAATCCTTATTTGTTATTTCATAAAAGTTATCAGGGTAAATATATGCCCCTTTAGTAAACAATCCACCATTCATAGCTACATAAAACTCAATAAAATCTTTTTTTCCTGGAAACTCATCAGATACAATCTCACTTATTTGGGAAACCGATATTCCCTTCCAAGAATTCTCAAATGAAATATCGTTATTCAGAAAGACATTAATGTTTCCTTTAGAATTGTTGTTCATTAAAATTCCATTCCCTCATTTTTCGTTTTCCATATTATTTTTACTTTATACACCAAGTTAATCAGAAATCATTCCTTTCTTTTTCAGAAACAAGAACCAATCATCCTCTTCAGAATTCGGGATAGCTTTACAATATCTAGATCCAAAAACATAATTTTTTAAAAAGAAATCTAATTCTCCAAAACAATTCATCAGAGTATCATCTTCATCCGTGATAAATCTATAAACATTCCCATCAAACCTGTTCATTATCAATGGTTCATAAAGAATTTGGCCTATTGATAACCATGATTCTTTTTCATCTTGTATATCTGAGAGAACATATTGATTTCTTTCTAATTCACTATAACTCCATAAATCAATATCACCACAACGCGCTCCGTTTGTTAAATTTAATAAGGCGAAATATTTTCCTAACTTTAAAGAATTAACCTCACTATCTCCCTCGATACCATCATTTAATTTTCCAAAAACAATATTTGAAGGATCTTCTTTTAAACTTTCTTTTAAGCAATCAACAATTTTTTTAATATCCTCGTTCATTAATAATCAACCTCGCTTTTTAGGTCAGGCATTTAAGTTTATAAAACCAAACGGAAATAAACCCTAAATTAATGGATTTAACGCCATTTTATATTGAATTATCTATATTAAACCAATTTGTTCATTCGCAATATTTCAATAATTCACCACGAGAATATCCACCTTAAATTTTTCCTTCTTTATTCACACTACCTGAGTTACAACATCACCTAACTATAAATCACGCAGAAACCCATTTTAAAATTCTAGAAACGCATCATTTTCATAGTAAAAAATAAATGCACTTAGCAACTGGTCTAATGATGGTTTGCCCAACTGAGCCCTTACATTTTCTAATACATCTTCAATACTTGCACCATCTAATGTTTCTATCCAGCCATTTTTTCTAGCCTGTTCTGGCAAATACGCATCGGAATCAGGTGAAAAATCAGAACTATCTAGTGAGAACACTCCTTCTGTATCCAAACTCCATTCAGCTTGATTGGGCGGGAGATAAAACCACGTATTTGGATTATTTTCTGGAAACAGCAAAACATCCCTAATACTTATTAAATTCATATTTTTATTCATCCATAACACCCCTTTTATTAAGTTTTTTATATCCATCCTGTTGGTAGATGAAGCTTTGATTGTACTGGTTCTGGTGCTCTATGTTATTTCTAGTTACAAGTTCTCAATTGCTTGATCACATCTAAAATCATCCAATCATAACATTGTAATCCTTATGGAATTGACTATAAGAAATACTGTTTCTTTATTTTAATATTTACGTTCTTCCTCTTCTTCATCTAGTAAGTAATTGAAAAAGTCAGAAAAACCTTGCCATACATCTGGCTTTGAAATAAAATCTTGCTTTTCTAATTTAGTTACTTCTACAGAATCAAGCCATATGATTGCTGGCTTGTTTTCAGTATCCATAACAATAATACTTTCGGCTTGTTCAGCAATAACAACAAATCTATTCGGTAAACCAACCGCCTCTCGGATTCTTAAAGTTTCACCTATAAAATTAGTTGGATCAGATAATATAAAAGAATGAATATCTATCCCCCCAACATCTCCTCCACTGTAGAAACTAGATATTTCACGAAAGTCATTAGGTAGTTTTATTTGAAGTTTTTGTTCAATTTTATCCAAGCACTCTTTAGAAATTCCATCAATATCGTATAAAGTTCTATATTTATTTCGCAATATATTCACATCATGCATATTCTTTCTACCTCTTCTAGAAAGTATTTTTTATATTCCATTGTTCTCGTGTATCGCCATCATATTTCGTGCTATTTATCGGATAAGATGTGGTGTATTTCTTTCAAATTGACTATGTATTATTACTTTCCAACACCATGTTAATGAGTACTTGTTTCTACGATTGCAGCTCTCAAATCTTGACTAAGTAATGTAACGTTACAAAGCTGCAATCAGATATTGTTTTGCCTTGTTCCTTAAGATTCAATTCATTTCTAATTGGTTCTTGTTGCATTTACACACTTTCCATATTAAGTAATAGTTTCAAAAAAATAAAGGGCAATAAATCCTAACCAATGGATTTATTGCCCCTTTTAAATCATTTAATCTAATTTTAACTCTTAATTATTTAATAAGTATAAGCATCAGACAAAATTTCTCTGTCCTTCTGTACTATAAACGAGGCTAATAGTGCTTAAGATTATTTTTTGCCAATATAAAAACCGTCTCTTGATTGTCGAGACGGTTCCCTAGTATCCATTATAAATTTTCATCAATGTATGTTTCTATATCTGAAGCAATTGTATCAATCGGTACATCTTCAGCATTCTGAGCATAGCCACTATACATTTTTACTAAGACGCCATCTTTATCAACTAAGAAAAATTGGTTTCCGTGTATCACTTGGTCGCTGTTCGGATCATCTTTTACCATTATTTTTGTTGATTTTACAGCAAACTGCTCAATATATTTTTGTGAATAACCCGTAAGAAAATTCCATTTAGATTCATCAGGAACATTATATTTGCTTAAATAATCAGCTAATACTTCAGGCTTATCAACGTCAGGGTCAATTGAAAACGCAACAATGTTATAATCTTCGACACCTTTTTTCTTTAGCTTTTCTTGAACTTGTGTCATATTAAAGGACATTGGTGGGCAAATTGAGTTACAATTCGTGAAAATATACATCCCAATCCAAGGTTTTCCTTTTAAACTCTCTAAAGAAACCTTTTCTCCGCGTTGATTGACATGTTCAAAATCTGGTAATTCCAAATTATAATCTGCTTTAAACTTTGTATTTCCACATGCACTGAGCACAGCTGTTAGTGCAAAAAGTAAAACAAGCCCAATTATTTTATTTCTCATTTTAAACACTCTCCCTACAACCTACATACACTACCCTCATCCTATCGCACGATATCAACGTTGACAAGGAACCTACGTGACATCTTTCGTACATCTTTGTGAAATCCATTTCACTTTAAGTAGACAAGTGCATCATGAATAGCATCCAGTTAAACCACTACTCGGTGTAGTAAATAAAACGATACTAAGATAGGAAAGCTGACATCCGATAGCATGTTTACCCACTGGTCCATGTGAATTCCTCCTCTACTTTTGCTAAAAATGGTCTCTGCAGAACATTCTGCAAAGACCATTTCTTTATTAAAGTGTCTTACTTCTATTATATTCATCTTCCCTTAGACAAAAAAATAGCCCCATCAGGGAGTGATCTTTTTATCCAAAGAGCAACTCTACATTATACAACTACTATATTAGAAATTACTCAACTAATTCTACAGTAAGTGTAGTAATCGTAAGTGGTGCTGTACCTTGAACTGTACCATCATAACCAACTTTTACCTTATCACCAACCTGAAATGTTTCGTCAGGATTCTTTGCAAGGTTTACATAAATTATTCCGTAAACTGGACTGTCTTCAGTTTCAGTTACATAAACAAAAGCTTCCCGATCATTTATCATTTCTTCAATCACCCCTATAAAAGTTGCTTCAACGTTCCTATTTGAGTTACATGTAATTAATAAACCGCAACATAGTAGAAATGTAATGATCAAACTAATTTTCTTATTCAAAATATAGCCCCCTTTAAATCTACTTCAAACACTATCACCTACTTCTTTCAGATTAATATTAACTTAAATTAACATTTATTGGTGCATTGATTTCTTTTCTATTCCAGCCAATTAAATGACTCCATAAATACAAATTTTAAGACCACCCATAAAATGCTTTTCTCTTTTCAATTCCAGTCTCGGATACGAGGTGTAAGTCGAAAGGCTTGATGTAGTCCCACACTTGACTAACAAATGTTAAGACTGCTGAACCTAGCAAAGCATAGATACCGACCTTGTAAATAGATTTATCATTTTTTAATTCTATATATTTTCTCCTCCTAAAATAAAAAAACTCCGTCTCGATAAAGAAACGAAGTTCGATTCGCGGTACCACTCTAATTGATTAATTCTACATTAATCCACTTAGACTATAACGGTAGCTGCCGTTCATACTTACTTAAGTTCAGTATACATACTCCTGGACGAGTTAGGGAATTTATTGACTGTTTTGCACCAACCAACAGCTCTCTAAACAATAATTGTTCCTTACTACTCCTAATCAAAGTTTACAATATTTGGTTTAATTTTAATTTATTATCTCTTTTTGTAAATAATAAAGTCCCCAAAGCGTCGTTTGGAAAGCTTTCTTTGTAGAGTCACCAAAGTCTCATTAGGGAACATAACAATCATTAGCAGCCAAAATCCCCCCTCATTCAATTGAATGGGGGGTATTCCCTAACTTGCGTTTGGGAACGGATGTATACATTATAAATCCTTGTTGCACTAAAGTACCACGTTAGTTAATTAATAATATATTTTTTCACTAAATAATAGTAACGAAAAAATTATGAAATGCGTGCAACAACACAACCGACCATAATGAACCAGTCTTTTTATAGACAAAACCAAAAAGTAAACCTATTGCAAAAACATATATATGGGTCCCAGCTATAAAGAAATCATAGAATCCAGCATTGTAAATCCAAATTGGGTAGTGAATGACCAAAAATAGTAAAGCAGTTACAATATTTGCTTTCCAAAAAGCCATTTTTTTATTGATTTCTTGTAAAATTAATCCCCTGAAAACAATTTCTTCGGCTAGCCCTGCCATAAGAAAACCATTAAGGTAATCATCAATGGATACTGAAAATTGAAATGATTGCTGATTAATGATATATGTTTCAAAAACAAAATATAAGCCAACTAACAGTGAAAGAACTACTCCCCAAAATAAACCTTTTTTAACATTAACGTTCACTCTTAAGTAGTCAAATGGGTTAGTATGTAAATAATATTTTATGTATAACCAAGTTGGAACAATCCATACGAACCCCTTAACCAACGCCTCTAATAATGGGGAGATTATTTCACCGAACGAATAAATGTAGTCAATTAACCATAATTCTTTAATTGTCCATACCAAATAAAATATGAGTAGAAACCCTATCATTGTTTTTACATCATTATTTTTCACTTTACTTTCAACACTTAATTGCGATTCCATTTCTACCTCCATTAATGAGTTATTCCCTATTTTTGAATATTTACCAAGCTTGCATTTAGGAACGTTATAATTAAAGAACTATATTATTACTCAACAACAGGTAATGAAGGAATGATTCTTTCTCCATCTCTATAAATCAATTTCCTTATTTTGTATAAATGGTAAAACCTAAACTTAGGCATCTCGTTTACGGTAAAATACAATAGCTACTGTAATAAAGATCAGTGTCCATAACATTGAAACACCTGTCCCTTGCATTGGTGTAAGGAAATTTATTTCATCAGAGGAAGGCGGCATATACATATAATATCCTGCCGTATCCGGAAAATAATTTTTAATACTGGGTAAAAAATCTCTCAATAATGGACTGACAATGAAATAATGACCAAGCAGTACCACTAAAGCAGGAGTGGTTCGTCTGAGTAGAACACCTATAGCTGCACTGAGAAGGGTGGTTAATGTTAGATAGCCGGTTGCACCTACTAAAGTTTTTATCATAGCGTCTAATTCAATCACTAATGCTGTGTCTCTCATCATAATAAAAGCATATAGTACACCTGATGCAGCAATAATAAACGCCATAGGAATAGTTACAATTGCCAAAGCTAAATGCTTCGTGGATAGTTGAAACCCTCGCCAAGGGATCGTAGTTAAAGTAGTTCGAATCTGTCCATCCGTATACTCTGAACAAGTAGCTAAGATACCTAGAATAATGAACCCTGCTTGAAGATATCCCATAGAAGCAAGTCCTATTTTCAGTATACTTTGCGTTCCTGCTGCCCCTTGTAGACCAGCAGAAGTAAAAGCTGCTGCTAAAGCTAAATTTAGAATGAATGTCCCCATAAGAGTGAGCCATACCAATGGTAATGTAACTAATTTTTCCAGTTCAGCACCAAGGATTAGTGTTATCTTTCTACTAGAAAAGACACTCATGATGTAACGTCCCTCCTATGGAATACAATGGCTGCGACAATGAAAAGAACAGCTACCCAAGCAAACATGATTAAACCACCTGTGAATGGGGTGTGAAAACTGTCGCTCGTAAACATAAACATATCAAAGCCAGCCTTATCTGGTAAGTAAAACGCTAATTTTGTAACCTTAGAAAGGAGGTAAGAGACTGTCACAACAGATGAATTTATCATGAGCACAGCAAGCGGGATAATGCCATTCTTAGTTAGAACCGTAATCCCAAATGCTAAAAGAGCAGTAAATATCCAGTAACAAACCGCGCCGATCAGTCTAGATGCTTCAAATGCAGGGGCGTATTCACCAAGAATAAGATTTGTTGCTGACACAGTTGTTAGAATAGCAACAACGGAAAGCAGTATGCTGATCACTGTCACTGCACTTGCTTTTGCCAGCAAAAAGTGGAAACGGGATGAAACAACGGTTAAACTCGTTGTAATCTGATTCCCTCCACCAGATTCACTGCTCTCTGTCAAATACTCACTGCTGACAGCAAGCACACCAAGAATAATGACACCTTGCACACCAAGACCTAAACCAATATAGCCAACTTCCGATAGACGTGTGCTAACTCCAGCTATAATCTTCTCTTTTTGTGCTGTACTGTCCAAGGCAGCAATGACCGCTGGGGCAAATGCTCCAATAAGAAAGGCAAGCCAAATACCCGGCAGGGAGAACAATTTAGATAGTTCCGCGTTAAATGCTCTCATACAACATCACCTGAATTTTCAGATGTCAGGGCAAAAAAGGCTTCCTCCAGCGTGGAATGATTACCTATTACTTCTTTCAATGTTCCATTTGCAACGATTTTTCCATGATTAATAATCACCACATCATCAACAGTCTCTTCAAGCTCTCCCATTAGATGACTGGATAGTAACACCGTGTTTCCAGACTCAGCGCGTTCACGTAAAAATGTCCGAATCCAACGAATTCCTTCTGGGTCGAGCCCGTTTACAGGTTCATCTAAAACCAATATTTTTGGATCACCAAGTAGTGCAGCTGCCATTCCAAGTCTTCTCCCCATACCCAAGGAATAATTTCCAATTCTTTTACCAGCTACATTCGTAAGACCTACTATTTCCAGAACTTCCTCGACACGTGAGCGAGATAATCCTGAGGCACGAGCAATCCAACGCAAATGTGCTCGTCCTGTTCGCATACGATGAGCTCCAAATCCATCAAGTGCGGCACCCACTGTTGCTAGAGGATTATGTAATTCTGCGAATGGCTTTCCATTAATTAGTGCACTCCCTGAGGTGGCACGATCTAATCCAAGCAGGATGCGAAGTGTAGAACTTTTACCTGCGCCATTCGGACCTAAAAAACCAGTTACTCTACCTGGTCTAGCTTTAAAACTGATACCTGATAAGATTTCTTGAGTTCCACGATGTTTGACTAAGTTATTAATCGTAAGCAACCACAACACTCCCTTTCTGTTATGGTTCTAATTATAAAAAAGCAAAGTTAAATCTCGGTTATCTTGCTGTTTACTTCTGGGTTAACTTTAGGTTAAGCTCTACCAATAGCTACTCTTGTACCATTTTTATTTGATGTAAAGTTAGCTTTCAGCTTCATTTTTTTCAACATATAATTTGAAGCCGTTAAACCAATCCCCGCCCCACCCTCATAGGAAGAGTTATCCATACCTGGACCTCTGTCTGCAACAATGATCAGTTCTTTTTCTACATCAACCACAATGTTTGTATATTTTCCCTCTGCTGCATGGCGAAGAATATTCTGAAATAAATTATCCAGAACTCGTGTCATCCATTTAGGATCTGCTTCCCAATAAAAAGTCTTCTCTGTCGGTAAATCAACATCTAACTGAATTTCTTTTTCTTCAAATGCAGGATACCACTCAGCGACAGATGCTCTTACTAATCGTACAATATCTGTTGAAGTGGGATGAAAAGGATGTTTCCCTGATGTAAGCAATGTATAGGAAAGTAAATCATCCATTAGATCTCCGACTCTTGTAATCGTATGGTTCATTTCTGCTAATGAGTCTTGCCCTTCAAAACTCATTGATCCTTTATTTAATCTGGTGATATGTCCTCTCAAAATGGTAAGTGGCGTTCGTAAGTCGTGAGATAAATTCGCAATGAGTCGATGGCGTAATAATTCCTCTTCATATTCTCGCTTGCGACTGTCTTCAAGCTGCTGAATCATCCAATTAAAAGAACTTCCTAACTGGTCTATTTCATCCATACGATCCGTTTGAACAGATATTGGTTTGGGAAATGAATTATTATTAGCTGAAAATGACATGACTTCCTGTAAGCGGGTGAGACGTTTACGAAGTCTCAAGAAGAACAGCCAAGATATTACAACAAATGCGACAATAATAAAACCAAACAAAAGTACGGTAAAGTAAAACAGATTTAACATATTCATTTCTTTTTCATTGCTAACAGGAACGAACGCAGTGAAGAAAATAAGCACAAAAAGAGGAAAAAAGATAAATAGAAAATGCACTTTTAGAAAACGACGAAATAATGATCGATTCTGTTTCATAGTTTCACCCGATAACCTATTCCCTTCAACGTTTCAATAATTTCTGGGGAATCTGGATGACGTTCCAACTTTTGACGCAATCGATGGATATGCACCATTATTGTTTTATCACCAGTTATGTAAGTTTCGTTCCAAATCGCTTCATAAATTTGCTCTTTTGGTAACACTTGATTAGGGTGGCGTAAGAAATACATTAAAATTTGATGTTGTTTCCCTGTCAATATAATTTCTTCTCCTGTGTACTTGTCATATACCATTTGGACTTCTGGATCTACTTCAATATGATTTCCTAATGCAATTCGTTCGGAATGTATACCACCGCTTCGACGGATTAATACTTCTAATCTTGCAACTAATTCATCCGTATGGAATGGTTTCGTTAAATAGTCATCAGCAAATTGTAAACCATCTACCTTATCATCTATTGATGTTCTAGCAGATAACAGCAATATTGGAACAGCAGGAGCTGCCTTTTTTAAACGTTTTCCCACAGTAAATCCGTCTAAACCGGGTAACATGATATCTAAGATAACTATTTCATGCTGATTTACTTCTTTTTCAGCTCCTTCGCCAGAAAGCAGCCACTGAACTGAAAATCCTCGCTGTTCCAATTCTCCTTTTACCCAACTGCCTATTTTCTCATTATCTTCAATATATAACACGCTTCTTTTCAAGTAACATCCCCCTCTCTAAATTTCAAATTTATCTTGCATCATTTACAGTAACAATTGGATGCCTTTGTGTGCGCAAGGTATCACGTTGTGTAGGAAAATTGACTTCAAGCCATTCTCTGTCATTTTTATATTAGTAAGTGAATGTTTTTTAAACTCCGTTTGAAATTGCTTTCTATTTTTTTCTGAAAATCCCCTTTGAAACATTACTTCTGTAAAATATTAACACAAATATCCAATTCCCCAAAAAGAATGTTATTCAACAATATGGCCAGATTGTTGAACAAAAGTTAAACAACGCTATTCAACTAATCAGCCCCGTTAGTACAATAAGAAAAAAGAGCTGTCTAAAACAGCTCAATGATCTTCAAGTAAAGCACCCCGTTCGTTTAAGTGTAATTTTTCACAAACCTCATTATTTTAAAGTTAAATCAACAGGGACTACCTCAAGTTCATAACTTTCCATATCAAGAGAATCTAAAATGTCTCTAAAGTATTCCTCTGTTTGTTCTTTGTATTGTGTTTTTCCAATTCTAACTGTAAGGACATTTTCTTCTGGGCTAAATCCCATAGAGTGTACAGTAAATTTCTCTTGTGCAACATCAAAAATTTGACCAGAAAACATTTTTTCAATACCTTTTGCAGTATCATTCCCTTCAAATTCATCTTGTGCGATAAAGAGGATAAATCCAGTTACAACTATACATAGCCCAATAATAACCTTCTTCAAAAAAAATCACCTCCAACTTCTTCATCATAACTCCCTTATTTGGTAATATACTCCATTATAACAATTCGCCATTCACTTAAAAATTTCCTTCTATAACAAAACTGCCCCGTTAGCCATCCATGTAGCGCAAAAACCAGCGCTACATCACAGAAAATGAAAGTTGAATAAGTTCTTTCATGGGAGTTCAATAAAGAAAAAAAGAGTTGCATATGCAACCCAATGTTCAAGTAAAGCACCCCGTTCTTTTAATAAGAACAGCGACGCTTATTCAACAACTGCATAATGTCTACGTATTGTTCAATAAACTACATCAACGAAAAAAGGTTTGTCTGAATATTATTGGGCTTTCTTTAAAAGAGTTGTATTTTTAAGTGGCTTTATCTTCAACTCAATATTGGCTTTGGTCGTTTATTCGGATTGAAAATCTAATTATGAAACTATCTTCTACTTTCTTCGTATATTAACTAAGTCAACTAATTCTCGAGGTGATAATAATGTACGAATACCATTTCGTTAAAGTGGAACTAAATGCTTGGGGTAGTAAACCAAAAGAAGATTATCAAAATATAATTCACCAATTCGCATCTGACGGATGGAGATTGGTTCAAATTTTTGCTCCTTCAACTAAAGGATATGGTTCCGCAGCCTATTTTGAATTAATTTTCGAGAGACCCCTTAATTAGATTTGAGGGGTATTTCTATTTTTAGGAACATAATGTAGAATTCTGTTTTCTTAAACTCATCAGCTTTTTATCACTGAACGGTTTTGTTCTAATGTGCCTCATTTTTTGCATTACTTTTTTTTAGACATTAATAATCTAATTTATTTTTACAGCAAATGCTCATTCCTTTTGTGATTTCTTATTGAACAAACCTGCTCCGTTAGTTAAAGTATGATTCTTCACAAATTCTTGGATATTCGTAAAAAGTAGTGGATGATTATTTATTAATTTCACCATATTGTTCATTAGTTTGCTGTAGCGTGTGACGCCCCTACAGCTTTTTATGTTATAATTTACATATATTACATACAATTATTAGAGAAAGTGAGAGGTATTAATGTGTATTTTCCATCAAAAAAAGATTTATGGCTATATCCTATTAATTGGGGTTGTATAATTGCTTGTTTCACTCCAATTTTTATAGGAAGAGACTTTGAAGTACTTTTTTTCACTATACCTTTAGCAATCCTGTTAGTTTTGAGTTGGTTTACGACAGGATATAAAGTAAATAACGAATTACTAATTATCCAAAATGGGCCAATAAAAAAGAAAATATCAATAAAGGATATTAAAAAAATTTCAAAAACAAAAAATCCGTTAGCATCTTCCGCACTTTCGATTGATAGGCTTGAAATAATTTATGGCTCTGATTTTGCAATGGCACTGGTTTCTCCAAAGGATAAACAAAAATTTGCATCTTTACTAAAGAGTATTAATCCGCAAATTGAGGTTAATAACAATATAAATCAATGAGCGTTAGGATGATTTGGAAAAATCACTCTTTCGTAAATACATACATAACTAATTCAATGGAGATGCCTAAATGAAAGATATTTTGAAAGGGATGCTAGTAATCTTTTTATTTAAACACCGAGAAAACAGCCAATCTTTGGTTGTTTTTTCTGTTTGAACAAATGTTTTCAATCTTCTGCTGAACATTTTCTATCAATGGCTTATTAAATTCCACTATTTATTACAAATCACTAGCGTCGCATTAAAATAATTCAACGTATTTTAAAAAACTGAATTTTCTGCAATATTATCCGTGCATAAAAAAAGCCTTTATAATGGTTGGGTGGTAGTAAACCATCCAAATCCAAAATAAAGGACATAAGCATGGATAAGTTTACACGAAAAACTTCATTTGAACAATGGTTTTCACCTATTTCTTCTACACAAATGGAGAAATTAGTTGAAATTCATCAATTAAATTACTATACAAAGAAGCTTCACATCGCTTCATTCTTGAAATTATTACTGTTTGCGCAACTGAATGAAACCGAAAGTCTACGTGCCATTAGTGACACGCTGTTATCAGACGACTTACAAAAAGCAACGTATTTAGAGTCCATCAGCTTTTCGCAGTTAGGTCGGCGATTAAACCAAGTGCCAACTGAGTTTTTCCAACAAATTTTTCTAGACTTAGTCGGGCAAATTCATGAGAAAACGCATTTTGAGCAGCGCCGAAAAACCACAACACCACTAAAAATCATTGATTCTAGCACATTGCCATTGAACTTAAACAACCATAGATGGGCTGAATTCCGTAAAACAAAATCAGGTGTGAAGTTACATTTGCGCCTTGTTTACCTAGAAAAAGGTTGTTCGTACCCTGATAAAGCGGTGCTGACGAATGCGAAAGAACATGATCGTGGTCAGCTTGAAATTCTCGTTGATGACAAGGAGTGCTTGTACGTGTTTGACCGAGGCTACTTAGATTATGAGCGCTTTGACCGCATGACAGATGACGGACTTTTCTTTGTCTCACGCTTGCGAAAAAACGCCGTAACACGTGTGATTGAATCATTTAAAGTACCTGAACAGTCATCGGTGTTATCGGATGAAATGATTCTGATTGGCAACACGCAAAATCGTGCTGAAAATGTATTTCGCCGTATCGAAGTAATAGATCCAAACGGTAAAGAGCTACATCTGATTACGAATCGTTTTGATTTAAGCGCAGATGAAGTCGCTAAACTGTATAAGTCACGCTGGGCAATCGAACTGTTTTTCAAGTGGATGAAACAGCATCTGAACATTAAAAAGTTCTACGGGCAAAGCGAGCAAGCTGTGCATAATCAGGTGTACATTGCGATGATCGTTTACTGCTTAAACGTGCTAGCACAGCTTTACACAAACAGTTCACTGACGTACTTACAAATTAGTAGGTACTTAAAAGCAACACTATGGAAGCCCGCACGTATTTGGCTTCGGGAAATCGAAGGAACTACGGTACCATAAGGATTTAGAACTGTCAGTTGCCCCGGTCAAAGGTTATAGTAAAAAAATGGATGTTTACTATCTCTATTTAAGTATCTTTCATTTTCTTTAAAAACGGAAGAAATAGAAAACAGAAAATTCAATTAAAATTCATGCGACATTAGTGATTACAAATAGCTAAAAATAATAAAATATAAATAAATCAGCCATTCCATATCCCCCCTTCAAAATGAATGGGGGCTTGTTACCTAACTTCCATTTGGGAACGTTATTAGCTTTATTTATGTATACGTTATAAATGATGCGACAAAAAGTAATTATTTTTTATTTTTTAGTTCTAAAAGTATAGGAGATATATTTAATAAAATCGATATAATCGTCAAAATCCATAACACTGTTTCCATCGTAGGCACTACATCTAATAAAGCAGCCCTATCTTCCACCTTTACCCAATCGGACACCATACTGTGTGCTGCAACAAGTGTTAGTGCTGTAAATGATAACCCCATTGCCATTGCCAATTTATAATCTTTGCCTGTTCCATACATATAAAGATTTATAAAAGTTGCTACTATAGCAATTAGTCCTAATATTAACCACATAATTATACCTCCATTATATTTTTGATTAAGATGAACATTTATCAACAAATATATATTAAAAGGTCCCTCTATTTCTTACATAGACGTTTTTAATCAATAAAGGTTGTTAGATATCAATCGAGTAGGAGGGAGTGACTAACTCCCGACCTCTCCAACCACCGTACGTACGGATCCGTATACGGCGGTTCAATTAAGATGAATAACGCAAGATTTCATAACGAGCTTGCAGACTTTTGAGCCCTTGGTTACTCCAATAAGAGTTACCAAGGGTTCTGTGTAATATTGGACTTTTCGAAATACGCCAGTAACTCTTGCGAGTATTGCCCCATTCGTAAGCCTTCCAGTCTGGAACTCCTAAGCGAATAAGGTTGCGCACTTTCGTACGAGGCTTCTTCCAATTCTTCCATAAACACATGCGAAGTCTTCTTCTAATCCATCCATCCAGTGATTCAAATATTGATTTCGTATCCGCTAATGAAAAGTAGCCACACCACCCAATTAAGTATTGATTCAATTGTTGAATTCGGTACTCCATTGGAAATGGCTTCTTTCTAGCTGTTAATTCCCGAATTTTGTTCTTCATTCGCTTTATGCTCTCTTTCGCAATTCGAACTTGTGGTTCTTTGCGGGAGGTAAAGCTAAATCCTAGGAATTTACGTTGCCAAGGACGAGCCACTGCGGATTTCTTCTCATTTATTTTCAATCGCAGCGTCTTCTCAATAAAGGTTTTGATACTTGCCATCACTCGTTCTCCTGCTCGTTTTGTTTTCACATAAATATTGCAGTCATCGGCGTAACGGACAAATTTATGACCACGTTTCTCTAATTCTTTGTCTAATTCATCCAGCACAATGTTTGAGAGAAGTGGACTCAGTGGACCCCCTTGGGGTGTTCCTTCATCTGTATCATAAACGACACCATTTATCATGACACCCGATTGCAAGTATCTACGAATCAGCTTGAGTAGAGGTTTATCAGAAATTTTCTTCGCTAATGTACTCATTAGACGGTCATGGTTTACTTTGTCGAAGAATTTCTCTAAGTCCATATCTACTACCCAGCGATATCCTTCTTTTATATAGCCTTTGGCTTCTCGGATTGCATCGTGAGCACTTCGTTTTGGTCGAAATCCGTAACTATGATTCGAGAAGTTCGGGTCGTATAGGTTGGATAGCACTTGGGCAATTGCCTGTTGAATGAGTCGGTCTGTCACGGTTGGGATTCCTAATAGTCGCACACCGCCGTCAGGTTTCGGGATTTCGATTCTGCGAACTGGTTGTGGTTGGTAGGTTCCCTCAAGAATTTGCTTCTTAATCGTTAGCCAGTTTTCGACTACATGCTGTCGTAGGAATTTTACGGGCATTTTGTCTACTCCATGACTCCCTTTGTTTCGTTCCACCCGTTTGAGTGCGAGAAGCAGATTCTCTCGTGATAAAATTTGATTCATTAACATCTCGTTCGACTCCTCCGTGAATAGCTTGTCTTCTTATAACAGTTTCTACTGCACCCGCTCAATGTCCCTCATGGGATTCACCATTACCTCCATTAAGTCGGTCCTTCTGGATTTTCTGTGTTTATCATAGAAAACTGCATGCCAAGGGCTATTCTCTCCGAATTGTTCGGTCCTTTCCATTCATTCTAGAAGTGAATGGTACTATGACCTCTGCTGACTTCTGATGGTTCAGCTACCTATCGCTAAGTAGGTTACAAAGTGTACTTTGCGTTTCCATCAGACCTCCCCGGGTAAGCGTATGCACTTTCACACCATCTATCCGCCTCATTTACTCGATATGACCTTCGACAGAAAGGACTTTGTGTTGTTGTGCACACTCATCCAATCATACCTAGCCTTATATGAGATTTGTGTTCCTCGGACCGGTGTTTTGCCTCCAGCTTCCTTCAGATTCCGCGTCGCCACGGACACCCTTGCTCTTGGCTAACCTCTACTTCTGTCTTCGAGGTTCGGGACTTGCACCCTATAGTTCATACGCATGCCGGGCGCACACAAACATTACCAAAGCGCCTTTGGTAACATTTCATTGAGATTCTATTTATATGTTACCGCCATTCAGAACAAGTGGATTCGAACAGTCTTCTTTAAAATTATTTTTCGCAGCGTCTCAGAGTGTTATTTTCTATAAAAAACAGCGACAAACACCGATTTAACAGTGTTTGTCGCTGTTTGAAATGTGACCAAGCTTTTATTTGGAAACGTTTATTAGGTTTATTTTGTATACTTTATAAATCCTTGTTGGATTAATACTCTTTTTGTTGAATACATCCATGGAGAATCTAACCAGCAATTCCCCTAGCTAGTACTAGGAAATATACAAAAACTAAGACTCCGCCATTTAATAAAACACCCAATATTCCCGACAACCACTTCTTTGATAGTACGGCAAATACAATGCCGAATAGCGAAAGTATCCCTAGAATGATAATAGCCATGATCAAATTTGCATTAGGTCCTCTTATAATTAAAAATGCAATTATACTGGCAATAACCATTAGAAAAGAAAGAAATCCTAGCTTGTTCATCTAATCCCCCTAAATTTTAGTACGTATTAAGTAAATAGAACAATTAATTTTTCTATATATTAGATAATTATAACAAATTCAGGGTTTAAAAACTTGGAAAATAACAACCTTCCCAAAGCGTGGTTTGGTGGCATACTGATCATTAGCAGCCAAAATACCCCCTCATTCAATTGAATGGGGGTTATTCCCTAACTTTCATTTGGGAACGTTTATTGTGTTTATTTTGTATACTTTATAAATCCTTGTTGCACTAAAGCACCCCGTTAGCGTAACAAAATACTGCCGATTGCGGAGCAATAACGATACCTCTGGTTCCCAACGTTCTCGACTCAAGTAAAAAAATATTAGGTATCTCTCTTAATTCGGTTTCCTTCTCGATGGAAACATGGGTTGGAGCGATAGTTGAACATGAACGTTATCAGAAGCGTTCTACTAGTCATATTGTGAGTACAGCGCAAGCATATCATCAGCACAGCCAGCTGTGATCGTATTTGCTTGTTCAGCATGTTTTACGGCCTCAGCGTAAAGTTGTAGATTAAAACTAACAGAAGCCATTATTAAATGCCATTCAGCGTCCGTAATTCCCTTATCAGAAACAGTTTGCAGCAGCCTGTATGCTTGCTCAAATGGATTGGTCTGGTCAGAATAATCTTGCAGATAATTCAATGCCCTTGCAAAAGCTAAAATCATTTCATATGACCACTGTTCCTGAGGGTACTGCTGCAGGATTGATTTTATTTCATTATAATTACCTACAAGCTTCATTACATCCATCTCTGCCTCAAGATCGTTTATATACTGCATGTCAATCATTCAGCTTGCTCCCTTCTATATTCATATGCCAATTTTACTAATTATTGATACATGATGTAAAAGAGGATTTCGTCTTATTTTTTGCAATCCTGTCCCTTTAGTTTAAGTACATTACTTCACAACCTAAACCCAAATTTTAACAAAAAATCAAATTTTCCAAAAGGAGTTATTCAAATAAATGGCCCTATTGCTGAAAAGGCACAATTCATCTTATACAGATAGGTAAGCCTTTGAAGTTATCGCCAGCTTTTCCCCCTGTTCACACCGTACGTGCGACTTTCACCGCATACGGCGTTCCAACTAATCCAATTCAATTAATCATCAACACTTCTGATATCAGAATACCTTCTATGTCTCAATTCTTCCGTTTCAATAAGTCGGTGCCTCCCTTGGGAGGTGAACCTCTTTTAGTCTCACGAGAACCTTATTAACCGATAAAGATTTGCCATGCATGATTAAGTGATTCTTCATTAGTCTAGTGGCTATCCCTCCACGTTCATTACACGCTTCAACGGTACTATACCACCACTTTCACTGATATAAAGAGAAGTTATACACTCGCTAATCTCACGATTATTTTCCTTCTCAACGCTTCATCAAGAGTAAGCTCTCCACGTTATCAGCTTACCACGTTGAACATTATCTATTATGGAACAAACTTAGGTGCTCCCTATGAGCCTGTTAGCATCGCATGTGCCTGTAACACAAGATGGATTTTTATATTCTTGATTCTTACTCACCCATAGCTAACCCTACATTTAGTAGTAAATACATTTCTATATAACGCGCGTCTAGACCCGTACATTCAGAAGTTCGTCAGTAATACAGTATCTTATTGTATTTCATTGCATTCTCACCATATTTGTTCAACCCAAGCACCATGATTTACACCACCCCATCGGGTAGGCTTTCGTCAGCCGAACTGTTACGGTAAATTCTCACGCCTATTAGCCGAGCTTATAACACGCTTTCCCTTACTAAATAGCGTGCTATTCGACGCAGGGGGAGCCTTTCTGAGCGTTACCTCATCATTCGGCTCCTTGATAATATCCTTCAATTTAAATCGTAAATTGCCTGACCTTTACCAAGATTGTGTTATCCACATCTCATTTGAGCCAGGAACGTGTCGCACCAAGAATTGCGCCCGTTTGCTGTAGTAATGAAATTTATAGTCTGGTATCCCCAAATGATATTTAAATTCTGTTTGAATGGTAGATTAGTTGAACAACTCCGGAGGAAAAAGTCCTTGTATTCATCAAATTTAAATTCAATCTTTGTTTTATATCAACAAATAACGGTCTTCCCTCTCCCAATACTACAGGATGAACAGATAATCTAAACTCATCAACAAGCCCTAAATCAATAAAAGTCGTGATGAGACTTGCCCCACCGTATAACCATATGTCTTTACCAGGATTATTCTTTAATTTATTTACTTCCTCGGGAATATTTTTATTTACAAATATTGCTTTACTGTCAGACCCTTTTTGCGTTCTAGAAAACACATATTTTTCCTTGCCGTGAACCAACTCCCACATTTCTTTTTCGTCATCAGGAGCCCCAGTTGTTGGAGTATATTGTCCCCATAAATCGTAACTTTTTCTTCCATACAAAATTGTATCAATTTGATTTAGGAAATTAGTAAACTCCATTTCAGGGTCCATTATGCACCAATCAACTTCACCATTTTTCCCTTCAATAAATCCGTCTAGGGAAACAGCTAAATCTAAAATTATTTTTCTTGTTCCTACTTCATAGGACATTATTTTCCCTCCTTTAGTTGTTCAAGAATCTGGCCCAGTTGCTGAAAAGGCACAATTTACCTTCAAGAATTGCGCCCGATTGTATAACTCTAATTTTTATGTCTATTCTTTACAAAAATCTACAAATTTTTTTGCCTGTATTAAGGACATACCTGTTTGCTCTCTCAAAAATTTCACAGCTTTAATTTCACCGACTGACTTTATTTTCTCTTTTACTAAGGCAATCAGTTCCTCATTATAGATTTTAGTATAATCCATTTTTTCGCCCCCTCGTGTAATTAAAGTTTAACATTCCAAAAGCGTCCTTTGGGTACATTTCATTGAGATTCTATTTATATGTTATCGCCATTCAGAACAAGTGGATCGAACAGTCTTCTTTAAAATTATTTTTCGCAGCGTCTCAGAGTGTTATTTTCTATAAAAAACAGCGACAAACACTGATTTAACAGTGTTTGTCGCTGTTTGAGTTGTTCCCAAGCTTCATTAGGGAACATAACAATCATTAGTAGCCAAAATAACCCCCTCATTCAATTGAATGGGGGGTTATTTTGAATTGAATTGTATAATTACCTTATAAGTTTCTATAATTTATCAAGACCTATTAGAATCTATTTAATGATTAAGTTCTTAATCGTTACATTTAATCGCATCGCAGAATTCATTATTGTAGACCTAACCGTTTGTATTTCATTTAGGCTAGATATTGTTGCTAGTACTATTACTTCAGTTTTTACTCGATGAACATTTTCTACCTCTATATTTTGTTCAATAAGCTTATTTAGAAAAGCTGTTAATTTATCATCACTTCTTTTCCCGATATAAAATATAATTTTAATCTTATATTCTCTAAAGGAAATTAAATACTGATTCAATGCCCAAATGAAAGTATCATTTTCGGCATCGTAATAGCTAGGGTCGCTAAAATTTTTCGCTTGACCACAATGCTGACAAATTGCTATGTATCGAACATGACGTACACCAATACCTGGCTGTTCAACATTTACATATATTTCATAAGGAATAAACACATCATGTGTACAAAAATTACAAATAATAGGCTCATCAAAAATCGTAATACGACTTTTTTGGGGGCGTAAAGATTCATCTGTGCCACTCATTCTTTTATCACTTCCATGTACTCAATAATAGATACATGTTTTTGTAACTCATGGTCAAATCGTTTTTTTTCTTGAAACATTCGAATATCACCACATGATATACAAATAAATGATTGCAAACCAAACGTTACCAAACCTTCGTTTGGTAACATTAAGTGTCATAACCCCGTTCTAAGTTTGGACGAGGTTAAAATATAGTTGTTCAATTTTTGATGTCAGATGCTCTATGCACTGAAAAATATAATAATAAAGTTGTTTAAATCTAACGGTTCTACCACAATCGCGCCCGATTGTTTCTTTAAAGTCATCCGTTTATTTCATTCATTTACTTTGCCTTGAGTTCTAGGTGCTTATTCCCCTACCATACCGTCGTTATCATTATCTTGCATATATGGGTATAACCAGTGATCACTCGATATTGGCATGCTATAACCTGCTGCTTTTGCTTCTTTAATCGTTACTTGACCATTTCCATCTGTATCCACGCTAGAAATATCTTCAGTGCCATTCAAAGCATTGGACTTATTAGAACTTGTTGACTTATTTGAGTTATTTGATTTACTTTTAGTTAATCCTAGAGATTTATTTATTTCATCAGGGTTGCCGTTATCAAACTCATCTACAATTTTATTCCCTTTTAAAGTGTAAGTGTACTTGTAATGAGAAGGAATCTGCGTTTCCGTATTAGGATATGTGATTATTGCTTCAAAATTAGTAGCTCCACCAGCTTTACGAATAGCGTCTTCCATATATGCTTGATCACCATGTCGGTTAAGCGTACTATCTTGTGGCGTAATATTATAAGCATTTGATACCCCACCAAGAGAATCTGCAATAATATGTCCTTCATCTAAATCTGCTCTTTCGACACCAGGAACTTTTGCTTCATCTGCGTAGTATCTGCCAGACGATGTTACAGGTTCGGTACGATCATCTTGTAGAACGATTTCGTTAGCAATGACACGGACTATTTGCCCTTGTTCATTCGTAAAGGACCAATACTCACGGCCCCCAAAACCAATGTCAACGACGACGTTAGGTTCGCGATGCCCAGACAAATCACCACCATCAACTTCAATTAGTTTGTAACCTTTGAACAGTTGATCTTTTGATTGAGTTGATGTTTCCTCTACTACTTGTTTTTCAGTCGTAGTTTTTTCTTTTTCACTATTTTTTGTAGTTACTTCTTGTGAATCAGCTTTCCCATCAGTATTCGATACATCTTCTACGTTAGTACAACCAACTATAAAGATGGCAGTTAAAAGTAAGATTAAATAGTTTATTTTCTTTTTCATTTTAGGACTCCTTAAAATATTTTTTTACTGATCATTCTAGCGATCTTTGAATAAAACATAAATTAACATTGTTAACCTATTTAAAATAGTATATTACAATATTAATTTTATTACAGTAGATACTTAGTACGAAGTATGTAGTGTTAAATTCCAATAAAGATTAGTAGAGTCCATTGCATTATATTTTTCAAATATAAAAAATTGTGGGAAAGGTTTCAAATATAAACACTAACCGTATTTAATTAACATGTATTATTATAGTGATAGGTAAGCCTTTGAAGTTATCTCCAGCTTTTCCCCCACTTCACACCGTACGTGCGAGTTTCCCAGCATACGGCGTTCCAATTAATTCAATTCATTCGATTTCTATGTAAGGACAAGATGTAATGTGGAATTAGATTGCTTCGTTCAGACATTGCTCACGCAATTCATTTACTTTCATTAGTTGCTTTTTATCTAGTTGAAGTACTTTTATGAGTACTTCAATTTTCTCGAGGTCTTTAAGGTGGATTAGTCTATGAACTGATTTATGTAAAATGATTAAGTTGCTATAAGAATCATCTTGCGATAAATAATATGGAGTCCTGTGGTGACAGTGCCAGTCATCAAAGCTAAGTTCAACCCCAGTTACAGCACATTTACCATATTGCGCAATAAATCGACTAATCCGATTATCGTTATACTCAATGGATCGTTGAGGAATAAACTGTTGCATCACATTTATAAGCGTATGCTTGTTAATTGCTTTTAAACTCTGATGAATTTTATTTCTACCTTCGGTAGTATAGTTACAGATACTTTGCGAGAAGTTTAGATTTATTCGGCAACGTTGGGCATGAATTGGAGCAAGTGCCATATCTTTAATTTTATAAATTTTGCATTTGTATCCGTTATACCTTTTTCGTAAAGATTTCGTGAGGTCTTGAAGCGTCGCTTCTTTTCTAATGCCTTTTAAACGATTGTGTAGCGTTCTATGAATACGGTAGTTCAGCTCAATTAAATCATCTGTTATGTGTGACGCTGCGGCGTAATAGTTTTGAATCCCCGTAACAACCGTATTAAATCGCCAGACATTTTCAATACATTGATGTTTTTGTATTGTTTTTACCGCTTTTTTCAATTTTATTTGTGCATTGTTTAGAGCCTTTTTTGTCATATGTGAATGCGCAACATATAGGGTACGCTTCGCAGTTTTCTTAGAATGAGCTTTAATACGAAAACCTAGAAATTCGGAAGAATTTTTCTTAAGATTCACGACTTGCGATTTTTCATCGCTAATTTCTAGATGCAAACGTGTTGTGAGGAAATCTTCAACTGCATAAAACATACGTATTGCTTGTGAACGTGTTCGACAGAGAATTTTAAAATCATCGGCATACCTCACAATATAACAATGCTTTAAGTTCGATTTCTTTAATGCCTGATTCATATTCGCTTTGTTTTTATAAGCTTTCTTTGATTCAAAGTTTTCCCATTGATTACTAACCCACCAATCAAGTTCATTCAATACAATGTTCGATAGAAGTGGTGAAAGTATTCCTCCCTGTGGGGTTCCTTTTATCGGAAAACCTTCGCCTATTATTTCTGCTTTTAAAAGTCGTGAAATTATAGAAAGTAGTGCTTTATCACGAATCCCCAATGTCCACATTTGTTTTAACAGTTTCGCATGATTAACATTATCAAAGAACCCTTTTATATCAACATCTACACAATGGTACAAACACGCTCGATTTATCAAAGTTTCAAAACGTGCTTTAGCATGATGTGTACTACGATTGGTTCTGAATCCATAGCTATGCTTATAGAATTTTGCTTCACAAATTGGTTCTAATACTTGTAAAATACACTGTTGAAATAACCTATCCCAAATTGTAGGAATACCTAGCGGTCGTGTTTTTCCACTTGCCTTTGGAATAAAAACACGTCGTACTGCTTGTGGGCGATAATATTTAAACATCTTTTGTATCGTAGATACAACTTCTTCTACTGGTAATCGCTTGATATCTTCAATTGTTTGGCCATCAAACCCAGTCGTTTTACTACCCGTATTTTTCTTGATATTACGGTACGCTAATTGAATGTTTTCACGTAATTGCATTATATCTACTAAATCATAAAAATTTTGACCATCAACACTGCGAGCATATAACATATCAAATTGTTTTTGCATGTCATAGTACTCGTTATGTCTCAGTTTCTTTCGTTTTAACAAGTCGGTGGCTCCTTTTGGAGCTGAACCTCTATTAGTCTCACGAGAACCTTATTAATCGTTGAAGAACTGCCTTTCATGGTAAATAAACCTTGTATTAATCTAGTGGCGATCCCTCCACGTTCATTACACGCTTCAACGGTACTGTGCCACCACTTTCACTGATATAAAGGAAAGTTATATTATCGCTAATCTCACGATTATTTTCCTTTCCAACGTCTCATCGAGAGTAAGCTCTCCACGTTATCAGCTTACCACGTTGAATATTAACTATTATGGAACAAACTTAGGTGCCTCCTATAAGCCTGTTAGCATTGCATGTGCCTGTAACACAAGATGGACTTTTATATTGTTGATTCTTACTCATCCATAGCTAACTTCACATTTAGTGATATACACATTTCTATGTATTGCCATTCTAGACCCGTACATTCAGAGGTTCGTCAGCAATTTAGTTTATTGACCTATTATGTTGCATTCTCACCTTATTCGTTCAACCCAAGCACCATGATTTACACCACCCCATCGGGTAGGATTTCGTCAGCAAAACTGTTACGGTAAATTCTTGCGCCTATTAGCCGAGCTTATAACACACTTTTCCTTACTAAATAGCGTGCTATTCGACGCAGGGGGAGCCTTTCAGAGCGTTACTTCATCATTCGACTCCTTGTTAATATCCTTCAATTAAATATAAATTGCCCAGCCTTTACCGAGATTGTGTTAGCCACATCTCATTTAAGCTAGGAACGTGTCGCACCAACAATATGGCCCTTTACAAGAAAAAGACGCGTTCCTAAATAAACGCGCCCGATAACTAAATAACAGTTAGCTTCTATTAGCTGATTGTGGAATTCCAAAGGGGTTTCTATTGGCGGGTTAGTTCAGCAAATTATTTTTCTGGTACTATAACGCTATGTTGATCTCCTTGTTATTCTTTTCTACTAAACTCTAAAATATTTAAACCCTCGGATGCTTCTGGTGCTTCAAAAAATTTAGTAACATGAATAAACGTCGCTTCCGTGTCAAAAGCTGCTCTTTCGGGTTGTTCGTTACGCCTTTGTGCAATTTGACTTAAGCATTGCTCGTTATTTAAATTAAGGAAAATTAGTTGATGGTTTGCATTGACCTCTGATGCTATATCCAAAAACCACTTTCGCTGTTTTTGAGTGTTACCTGGAAAATCCATCACTACATCTGTACCAACACTTAATATGTTTTGGACAAGCTTTTTCACCATCGGCTTGAGCTGCGCTGAAAATTTTAGATAATCCTCAAATGATGTGATTTGATTGGGATAAAGAGATGAAAGCCATTCATCCTCAGATAACAGTACCGCATGTTTTTCTATAGCCAATTGTTTTGATTTAGTTGATTTTCCTGCTCCCATTTTTCCACAGAAAAAGTATAGAGTCCCCAATTGTTTCATATTCTATTCCTCCGGGCTTTTTAAATTGGTTTTTACCCCACCTTGTAATACTATAATTTACAACCTACGTTATTAGTAATAGTAACTGTCTTTTTCAAGTATGAATATTCAGTTTTAAATATTCAATATCTAAATCGGGTCTTTTAATTTTAAATTTATTTTTTTAATGTTTTAGGATATAAACACCCCCTAAGACCTGCTTATTTTAACCTTTATTCAAGAATATGGCCCGTTTTTTGAATAAATTAACTCACATTTTTAAATACATTTATTATTTTTCAAACGATGGGTTGCCCAGAAGTCTGCTCGACTAATTGTATGCGAATAGTTACACTTAACCTTTTTGCGCCTCCGTGTAATAACAGTCACGAAGCGACTTAGTAATACTTTTTCTTGTGTAGAAAATGTGTAGAAACTTTTCATTTTCTATCCTTTTCTAACGTATTCTCAAAAAAAGGAAAAGCGCCTCAAACCCTTGATACTAAAGGTTTTGAAGCGCTTTCCAGTTGGTTCAAACTTATTCTTTCTGAACCTTGATACGTCCCAGGAGGACATACTAAAACATTGATATATCAACGGTTTATGACTATATTCTTTACCTTTTGTTTACCTCGCTTTTTAGACCACTCATAAACAAAGTATATTTTATTAGTTAAGTTAAATAATATCTTTAGGAGGTGTCGAAATGAAAAGGGATAAAAAAGATACAGAATTTGCAACAGACGAGTCAACAAAACAATCAAATATTAAAAAACCTAATGAGCGTGATGAACATACTGAACCCACTCGCCCACCTGGAGACGTTAGAAATGCGAAAAAAAGTAAATCAACTTCGTTATAACTAAGGCTGCTATTTAGTGTTTTATTTTTTTGACCACCCATTCTGAACTGCACCTCCAATTGTTAGATTGTGTGTCTAACAATTGGGGAGCAGTTCATCACGGAGTGGTCTTTAAATAGTTTATTCAGCTAATTTAATCAACTAATATTGCATATCAACAAGCCATATAAAATAGCCCCCTTAACAAATAATTAAGAGGGCATTATATAATTCCTAATATATCACTTATCTTCAACTGGCTTCAATAGATTTGCTGGAATAAAACCAAAATTCACTTCTCCCACCATCAAATAACCATTGATCTCAATTCCTGGTGAATAAAAGACTGTTCCCTTCAACTCTTTTCCATGGTATTTTGTTATCATCGGACCACTGTATTGTTCTGTATCTTCTGTTAATATATACGAGCCTTTATTTCTTATTATCTTTTCAAAAATTCGAATATCAGTGCTATCAAGAATACCAGGAGTAATTACATCCTCTCCTTCAATATCTCCAGCACAAAGATGGTAATTTAATTTGCCCTTCCCAATAGAAACTACAAATATTTTTGGTCTGCAAGCATCTTCTCGTTTTCCAACTGTTAAAAGTTCACCATAGTCAAGGTTATACACTCCTTCAAATTTCAAGCCCTGATGATTAATATTGACATAGGCTGGATTGTTATAGAAAGATGCACGAATATCGATCGGTACTTCTTTAAAAACTACCAAATCCGTTGCTTGTACCCGATATTGCCCCATCTGGTAGAATGTTTTGCCATCATATTTTTCAATATCATACGTTCTAAAGAAGTTATTTCGCTTTACCATTAATGAATCAAACGAACCATCTGGATTTTTCTTATATACCTTGATGTCTTTTTTAAAGGTCATTTTTCCGGTTTGCCCTTTTACAACTTCCGCTCCATCATACATCACTTTCGCTTCTGATTTCGTTGGATTTACTACCGCAAATAAAAATGCTGCTAGTAACACAATAAATAATTTTTTCATTTTTCTCCCCCCTACACAGTTTTAAAAACATAATTTCTTAGTATTATATACCAGTAACTTAATATTCTTCCAACAGATGTTAAAAACCATACAAAAGTATAGTATTTTTCTATAACATTATTTCTCCCATCTACCATTCTACCCAATTCTTTAAATTATATGGTCTATTACTAATTGATTGTGGAAGACTATCACGTTCTTTTAACCAGTTATAAAAAGGCACCGGACGTTCTCTGTATGCTTTGTCCTCCACAGAAAAATTAACAAATACAAATTTAAAGACCACCCATCACGGAGTGGTCTTTTCATCTAAGCCCAAGACATCGATAAACATCCTATCCACATGTCAACCAACCATAAAAAACAGCCCCCTATCAAATAAATAAGAGGGCTTTATATAATTCTTAATCTATCACTTATTTCCAACTGGCTTTAATAAATCTACTGGAAGCCAAATATATTCTCTGTCATTTCCTTCTAAGCCATTGTATACATGCAGATAACCATTAATTTCATCACTCCATGAATAAACAATGCTTCCCTTTTTCATAATCTTTTCAGTTTTTGATTCTTTTAATGGAAAGGTTTTTCCTTCGGCATCTTTGGTTATCTCATAACGTACATTGCTTTCTCTCGATATTGTCTCAGAGATCTTAAGATCTGTACCAAGATAATAAATACACGGATCGTAAGTACCATCATTATCGGCAGCGCAATAATTAAGTTTTTGTCCATTATTTGTATCCGAGAAAGAAATATACCATTGGTCTTGTTCTCTGAAGTAACTTCCGTAATTATTAGTAGTACCATCACGATTAATATAAATATAAGTTGGATTGCTATAGAAAGATGAACGAATTTTTATTGGTACTTCTTTAAAAACTACCAAATCCGTTGCTTGTACCCGATATTGCCCCATCTGGTAGAATGTTTTGCCATCATATTTTTCAATATCATACGTTCTATAGAAGTTATTTCGCTTTACCACTAAAGAATCAAACGTACCATCTAGATTTTTCTTGTACACCTTGATGTCTTTTTTAAAGGTCATTTTTCCGGTTTGCCCTTTTACAACTTCCGCTCCATCATACATCACTTTCGCTTCTGATTTCGTTGGATTTACTACCGCAAATAAAAATGCTGCTAGTAACACAATAAATAATTTTTTCATTTTTCTCCCCTTACACAGTTTTAAAAACATAATTTCTTAGTATTATATACCAGTAACTTAATATTCTACCAACGGATGTTAAAACCATACAAAAGTATAGTGTTTTTCCATAACATTATTTCTCCCATCTACCATTCTACCCAATTCTTTAAATTATATGGTCTATTACTAATTGATTGTGGAAGACTATCACGTTCATTTAACCAGTTATAGAAAGGTACTGGACGTTCTCTATGTGCTTTGTCCTCCACAGATGACGAATTAATCGTCTTACTATTTAATCGTTCTACAGTCTTACTATAAGCCCCTACAAATACAGCTCTTAATGTACTAGAAACAGTTAATACACCTTCTTTAATATCCATTGCAATTTTGAATAGAACGTTCTTAGCTTTAATGAAGTCAGTTGCACTTTGAACCTGTGCAGCTAATACCACCTTGTGCAACTCATCTTTTAAGTTATCTGCTAATGGCAAGATACTCATGAAATCAAATAGCATCACTTGATACTCATTCATGTATTCTTTTTTCTTTTCAGCTTCCAAAGCTAATTCATTTCCAAGACTCATAATATTATTTGCTTGTTTAGAACTTAAAAGATTAAAAGAGTTTAAAGATTGGTTTTCAGATTGTGGAGGACAAACGTTACTCTCACAAGGGTTTTCAGCATTTTCACGGTCGGACATTGACGGTGAGACATTGTAAGGCAAAATGATATAAATGCTTGCACCTTGACCACCTTTACTTCTTACAGTCGTTTCTTTTTTTACGATGCCTAGCGATTCCAATTTTGAAATAGCACGATAAACTGTCTTTGTACTGATCTCCAATGCTGTAGCAATGGTACTTGCTTTAAGGTGACACACTCCTGGATGTTCCAAACTGTGTGAAGCTAACTTGAAAACGATGGCACGTTCTGATTCTGTTAAGTCATAATAATGTGCCGCCATATGGTCCTCCACACTCTTATCCATATCTGCTACTGTTTCAAATGTTTTATAAGTTGCTAAGTATTCAAATGCCATCGTTTTCACCTCACTTTGATCCTGTTCCTAAGACTATCACGCTCATTTAACCAATTATAGAAAGGCACGGGACGTTCTCTATGCGCTTTGTCCTCCACAAATCCATATCACTCTAAGGAGACAAGTGCATCATGAATAGCATCCAGTTTAACCTCTACCCGGTGTATTAAATAAAACGACACTAAGATAGGAAAGCCGACATCCGATATCATGTTTAACCACTGTTCCATGTGAATTCCTCCTCTACTTTTGCTAAAAATGGTCTCTACAGAACATTCTGCAAAGACCATTTCTTGATTATTCTACTTCTAATTTAAATTCCGTCACTTGTCGATCAACGATTCGTGCCCGGCTTATGGCAACCAGAGCACCAGCTTGTCCACCAAAAACATTTTTAGTAATGATCGTTTGCATTACCTTTTGAATTTCTGCCGCTGTTACTTTCGGTTTCGGTGCATCAATCGCTATCGTTGCTGTTTTCCCTGTTGCTGTTTCAAATTGCATCTCTAAAACTTGTGTCATAGCTTTTCCCTCCTTTAGGATAAATCTGTTGTTTCTTGTTTTACAATACTATCTAGTGTGTACGAGGAAAGACTAGCAATTCCAGAAGCTACCGCTACTAATTCCTCTGCCGTATGCGAGCCGTTTAAATTACGGTACGTTTGAGTTGTGAACATTGGCTCATTTTGATCATTGTGTCCAGTGACATACTTTAAGCGAAAAGTTGCACCTAAGAAATTGACATTTGCCATGAGGATCACCTCCTTTCTTACACAATATATACAGACTTATTGCTAAAAAAGGGACATTAAGGATGAATTTTTTTATGTAAGCTTTTATAATAGAGTGAGAGAAGGCAAAGAGGTGAACGATTTGTTAGAAGGTTGGTTTTTATGGTTTATCCTATTTTGGGTAGTTGTGCTCATTACGTTTATGGGGATAGGCGGATTTTTTATGTTCCGAAAATTTTTAAAGGCATTACCGAAGCAGGACGGTAAATCTGATTTAGATTGGCAAGAGTATTATTTAGATAAGACCATTCATTTATGGGGACAACCTGAGAAAGAGCTTTTATATGAACTTGTAAGCCCTGTACCTGAGCTATTTAGACAAGTAGCAAAGGAAAAAATAGCAGGAAAAATTGGCGAGCTTGCTTTAGAAGAAAAAGCATCTGCCATTAACCATGATTTGATTATTCGAGGCTATATTCAAGCAACGCCTAAGCGCGACCATAAATTTTTACGTAAAAAATTAGATGAAATGCAAATTGACATCGCTCCATATGAACATCTATTTAATTAAGGGAACGCTGCACAAAAATCTGTGCAGCGTTTTTACTATCCTTCGTGAAGTTTCATCATACAAAAAAGTTTTTCAATATTCATCCTGATAGAATTGGATAGTTAAGAGTTTAGCCCTTTTCTTTCACGCGATTCTAATAAAAAAACTAACTAGATACAAAAAAACTACACCAGATTAAGCCTCTAGTGTAGTTTTCTATTATTAACCCTTCAGTGGAATGGTCTTTTTAATTCTTTTAAACTGGATCAGCATTGCGATTCGCCAAGGGACTAACATGGCAAATGCCAAAATCCAGAACATTCCTGCTAATTCGCCAACATCAATGGAGCTACTTAATATCATTTTTGCAACAATACGGAATATTAATAACCCTATTAGGATAAAGGCGAATGCTTTTGAACGTTTTAAATAAATTTCTTGCCCTTTCACTTCAAATTTAGAAGTGGCAATTAAGATTGTCGAGAACAAAATACCGACTGCTGACGCCTCCAGAATCTCCATAGGCGACACTCGAAATTGTTCAAATAAAAACATTACCGCACCTGAAGACATCGCAATAGGTGGAATGATAATTTTCTTCTCATTTGTCGGCTTCTTGGATGCTCGCATACGTATAACCATGACAAAGCAACCCATAACAATGGCCATTATAGTTGAACCTATAACATAATATTGAGAAGGGATATTGCTAAACATAAAAATTCCTCCTCTAATGTCAAATTAACAATTTTGTCCAATTAATTGATCAACTACAGCTTTTAATCTTGCTGGCTCGAAAGGCTTTGTGATAAAATCCTTCGCACCACTTTCAATCGCTTCCACGATTAACTTCTGTTGTCCTAAAGCCGTAATCATAATTATTTTTGCATTTGGAAATTCAGGGATGATTTCTTTTACTGCTGCGATACCTGTCATAACGGGCATTGTTACATCCATCGTTACAAGATCTGGTTGTAACTCACGATACATAGCTACAGCTTCTTTACCATTGGCAGCCTTGCCGACTACCTCATAACCCCATTCGGTTAACATATTACTTATTGCAACACGCATAAATAGCGTATCATCTACTACTAGAACTGTAGGCACATGTTCATCTCCCTCCACGTTAAAGTACGGTATGTCTTTTATGATTAGCAGATTAAAAGCCCTTAAATCCACCAAAAATAGGCATTAAAACGCGTGTTAAATACGTTAATCCATCAAAGAATAACAATACCCCAACGACAATCATAATATAACCGCCGATTTTTACAATTTTTTGGCTGTGCGTACGAATCCAAGTCATACGTGCTATAAAGAAAGATAACACGAAAAACGGAATCGCAAAGCCTAAATAATAAGCTAACATATAGCTAAAGCCTGCGCTTGGATTTGTTCCAGCTAACATAATAATTGACATTAAGATCGGGCCTGTACACGGTGTCCATCCTGCCGCAAAGGCTATTCCGATTAACATTGATCCAAAATAACCAGATGGTCTATTTTTAAATTGGAATTTTCGATCCTTCATTAAAAAGTCAATTTGTAGTAATCCCACAATCATTAAACCAAATACAACGATTAAAATCGCACCAACCTGACGTAATAATGTTTGATAATTTAGGAAAAACTCTTTAGCAAAAGATGCACTTAATCCAATCGTGATAAAGATAATTGAAAATCCTAGTAAAAAGAATAGTGTGTGCAAAATAGCACGCTTTTGCATCATGCCTCGTTCCGATTTTAGCTCATCTAATGTCATACCTGTTATGTATGATAAAAATGCTGGATACAGTGGAAGGGTACACGGTGAAATAAAGCTTAAAAACCCTGCACCAAAAGCTAAAAATACGTTAATATCAGTTTCCATATTTTTCATTCGCTCCTTACAGTTACTGCCTTCATCGTACCAAAAATCACTGTAAATTGCTCCCTCTCTGTTTGTGAACGTTTCTTGACAAAAAGGTGTTGAAAAAGTGAAGTCCCATCAAACATCATACGCAATGAAATTTTCAAATGCCATTACACCAAGGTGTATTTGTTAATGTACTTCTGCATTATGCGCCCCCTCGTATTATCTGTCAACAAAATTCACCATAATTCTACACATCATGTTATGTGACTACTCCCACCGTTCATACAGTAAGGTTCTTTGTAGCTTTTAGTTGAATAGTAAACACTGACGTTCAACCATTTTTCATATTCATCCTAATTCAACAATAGTAGACCAGGTCTCTACCTTCTTGACCGAAACGATGAAAGAAACACGCCGAATTTGGTTAAACTCTAAAAAAACAACAAGTGAAAAACTGTATGATGAACATCGACAAATTTTCCTCGCAATTAAACAGCAAAATGAGGAGCTAGCAAAGCATGCGATGGCTCCGCATTTATGTGATGTGGAGAAGGTTTTTGAAAAGACCGAATCCATAAGTGAAGCTTTAATCAGTGGGGTTACTTCATCCCCACTGATTTTTTACAGGATAAAATAACAGCAAATGCCAAGTTTTCACAATAGGAGCATTGCCTTTTATGAAATTAAAAAGATGTAGTAGCAATATATTACCCACTAAGTCATCTGATGACCTGTTGATTCGTTGTTTAGAACGGAAATGGAGACACGAAGGAGCGATTATTATGAAAGTAACTCTATTTGCAACTTGTTTAGTTGATATGTTTCAAGGTGATGTAGGAAAAGCTGTTGTCGAAGTTCTTGAAAGACTCGGCTGTGACCTTGACTTTCCAGAAAATCAAATTTGCTGTGGACAGCCTGCCTACAATAGTGGCTATGTAAAAGAATCTAAAAATGCCATGAAGAAAATGATCACAGCCTTTGAACATGCCGAATATGTTGTCTCCCCTTCTGGTTCCTGTGCTTTTATGTTTAAGGAATATGCAGAAGTATTTAAGGGAGATCCTGTTTGGGAGCCGAAAGCCCAAGCATTAGCCGATAAAACATATGAGTTTACAGAGTTTATTGTAGATGTATTAAAGATCGAGGATGTAGGCGCGCGTTTAGAGGGCAAAGCTACTTATCATACCTCCTGTCATATGACACGACTGCTCGGTGTTACGGAAGCTCCATTTAAACTATTAAATCATGTCGAAGGATTACAGTATGTAGAACTTCCAGGGAAAGAACGATGCTGTGGATTTGGTGGAACATTTTCGGTAAAAATGGGCGATATCTCAGGAGAAATGGTCAATGAAAAAGTACAGAATGTTGAAGAAACAGGGGCAGACATTCTAATCGGTGCTGACGCTGGCTGCTTAATCAATATTGGTGGTCGACTGAATCGACTAGGAAAGCCTATTAGAGTCATGCATATTGCGGAAGTATTAAACTGCCGCTAAAAGGGGGTAAAAGAGATGTCAATGAAAACAAGTGATGAAGACTTTCAACATCGATTAACGAAAGAATTAGAAAATACCTTTATGCGTGGAGCTGTGTCAAGCGCACAAGAACGCTTTCAAACACGTAAGCTAAAACAAGCTGAAGAGCTAGGACATTGGGAAGAATGGCGATCACATGGAGAGGAAATTCGAAAGCATGTGCTTGCCAACTTAGATTATTACTTATATCAGTTGAGTGAAAATGTCTCTAAAAGAGGTGGACATGTTTACTTTGCGCAAACAGCGAAAGACGCAACAGACTATATTCAACGTATCGCTAAACAGAAAAATGCTGCTAAAATTGTAAAATCGAAATCTATGGTCACGGAAGAAATCAATTTAAACGCCGCTTTACAACAACTAGGGTGTGAAGTCATTGAAACAGATCTTGGTGAATACATTTTGCAAGTAGACGATCACGAGCCGCCATCTCATATCGTTGTTCCGGCATTGCATAAAAATAAGGAGCAGATTCGTGACGTTTTTAAAGAAAAGCAAGGCTATGAGAAAACAGAAAAACCTGAGGAACTAGCCCTGTATGTACGTGAAAAATTAAGGAATGAATATTTAACAGCGGATATTGGCATTACAGGCTGTAACTTTGCTATTGCAGAAAGCGGCTCGATTACACTCGTTACCAATGAAGGGAACGCAGATTTAGTAACAGCTTTGCCTAAAACACAAATTACGGTAATGGGAATGGAAAGAATCGTTCCCACCTTCGAAGAGATGGAAGTGCTAGTAGGTCTATTAACAAGAAGCGCTGTCGGGCAAAAGCTAACAAGCTATATTACAACATTAACAGGAATCAGAGATGAAGGTGACACTGATGGACCAGAGGAATTCCATTTAGTAATCGTTGACAATGGACGATCGGATATTTTAGGCAGTGAATTCCAGCCTATTTTACAATGTATTCGCTGCGCAGCTTGTGTCAACGTCTGTCCTGTTTATCGTCATATTGGCGGGCATACGTATGGCTCTATCTATTCAGGGCCAGTAGGTATCGTTCTTTCACCGTTATTAGGGGGCTATGATGATTTTAAGGAGCTTCCGTATGCGTCCACTTTATGTGGAGCTTGTACCGATGCTTGTCCTGTCAAAATTCCATTACATCAGCTTATTCTTAGACATCGCCAAGTAATTGTTGAAAACGAAGGAAAAGCGCCTATATCGGAAAAGCTATTAATGAAGGCCTTTGGTTTAGGTGCTTCCTCCCCTACCTTATATAAAATGGCGACAAAAATGGCATCACCAGCAATGTCCCCATTTACAAAAGATCAAATTTCAAATGGTCCAGGTCCACTAAAAGCATGGACGGAAGCAAGAGATTTTCCCGCTCCAAATAAAGATCGTTTCCGTGACTGGTTTAAACACCGTGAAAAAGGAGGCGAGGAATAATGGCAGGTAGCATTCAAAATAGAGATCTATTTTTATCAAAAATCGCGCAACAGCTTGGGCACGCCCCAAAAACAGAACTTACACGACCAACATGGCAATATCAACCACAAGATCGCGTCCTAAAAGGTGCAACACAAGATGAATTAGTAAAGGTTTTAGCTGATCAATGCAACAACATTGATACGGAAATCGTCATGACAAATACAGCTAATCTTTCAGATGCATTACAAAAAGTAGTTGAAAATTATGGGGGTCATTCTGTTATAACGTGGAAGGACGAGCGTTTTCAAAGCTATGGACTTTCATCATTAATGACTGAGCAGTGGCCACAAGCGAATATTCAACTGTACGAATGGGATTCTGAACAGCCAGAGGAAAATATCCGCCAGGCTGAGAAAGCTAACATTGGCATCACGATTAGTGAAATAACATTAGCAGAATCAGGAACTGCTGTACTGTTTAGTAGCAAGGATAAAGGTAGATCAGTCAGCTTTTTACCAGAAAACTCTATCATTTTGATTCCGAAAAGTACAATTGTCCCAAGAATGACCCAAGCCGCTCGCTTCATTAGTGAAAAAATAAGAAATGGCGAGCAAATTGCCTCCTGCATCAATTTTATAACAGGTCCAAGTAACTCGGCGGATATCGAAATGATTCCAGTCATAGGTGTACATGGACCAATTAAAGCAACTTACATTGTGATTGAGGATCAGTAAATTAATTTCGCCTTGGCGTAATTGCCGCTGTCGCTGATAAATTGCCACAGGACTCGGCGTTCTTAGACTGAGTTCCTCTATTTCAGCATTGAGCACACATCAATAGGAACCCTGTTTGCATTGATCTTACCCTTTTCAGAGGTGGAAGTTTTACTAATTGAAGATAAACCAGGCATACTTCACGTTGAAGAAATGCCTGGTTTCGTTATCTTAATAAGATAAAAACGAATAATCTCGTTGATGGATGGTTCCGAATCGCTGATAAACTTTCAATAATCGCCGATAAAATTGTTTTTATCGCTGATAAATTTCACGAATCGCTGACGAGACTGTTTTTATCGCTGAAAAGCCTCACAAACGTGGTGACCCCCTTTACCTTCAACGCAGGATATTAATTTACTACACTCTCCGTTACTATCTTTTGTTCATAAAACTCTGGATGTGCTTCTTTTAAGACAGATGTTCGCAGCATAACTAACGCTATCGTCACGATAATTGCACTCGTGACAAGTAAAATAACCGTTGCTGGTAATGTATCGTACAAGAAGCCAAAAATCATCATACCCATCGGCATCATTGACATTGCCATTGTTTCCATCAGTCCAAATACACGTCCACGATATTCTTCTGTGATCAGCTTTTGCATATAAACGCCAATTGGCATGTTAATCCCCATTTCAAAAATAGCGAATATAAAATAAAACACAATGTAAAAAGTAACAATTCCTAAATAAGAAAAATTTGAAACCAACGGAATAACGGCCAGACCTAAACTACTAGCCAACAGTATTAAGCTGATTTTAGAGAAACGTAGTGGCACTTTAACCTCTGCCCGTGTAGCGAAGTAAAGGGAGGCAACTAACATACCAACTGCACCTGATGCCTCAATAAAACCAAAATGAGTTGATTTTACTTTTAGTAATTCAATAATAATATACGTCCCTCCAACAACGATGGCGGAGAAAAACAAATTAATCCATAGTGAAATCCACATGACTGTTTTAATGACTTTTTGTTGCTTAATATAATGAAAACCACTACCAAGCCCTGCCCAAATTTTTTCCTTTTTCACATCTTCCCCTCTTGTACTATACAGATTAAAATTCATTGTCGATTCTAAGCAAAAAGCAAGCGCGTATGCTACCATATTGATCATTAAAAATACTTCCATTGGGAAAAATCCGTACAACATTCCCCCAATTACCGGTCCACCAATCATAGCCACAGACGTAGACAATTGATTAAATGACATTGCTTTTTGTAACCGTTCTGGGTTAACCAAAGTTGCAATGGAAGATGAAAACGTTACACCTGAAAAGGCAGAGCAAATCGTATTGAATATTGTTGTCACGTAAATAGCATAAACTGACATTCCAACTGTTTCTGTATAAAGAAGTAAGCCCCCTACTGTCAAAATGGTACCAGCTTGTGCCATTAGAATCGTACGCTTTTTCGAATAATGATCCGCTACATAACCAGCCACTGGTGCTAGCAGTGCACGTGGTAAAATAGAACAAATCATATTCGTCGCAAAGCTCGTTGCTGACCCCGTCATAGCTAAAATATACAAACTGAACCCAAATGCCAGCACATGTGCCCCAAGCATAGAAATCATTTTACTAGCTGTAAATGTCCATAAATGATACGTCGCCTTTTTATATTTTTCCGCTTCAGTCATCCAAAACCCCTCCATATTTTTAACTAAATTAAAAAGTTTAATTATATTAAACAAAATATAACACAGCTCCCACTTTTCACGCAAGAAAAAGTTTAATATAATTAAACAAAATAGTTGTATTTACTTATAATAAAAAGGAGACGAGGCAGTGGACTCTTTAGGCACACGAATTCGCAAATTAAGAAAAGAACGAAAATTAACATTAGAGGCACTTGCCGGTGATCGTCTAACAAAAGGTATGCTAAGTCAAATTGAAAATGATAAGGCCAAGCCCTCGATGGAAAGTCTTGAATATATAGCAGAACGTTTAGAAGTAAAGGCAAGTGAATTACTAGAACAAGTAACCCCCTCTTCGCTACGTCAACTATTAGAGCAGGTAGAAATTTTGTTTGCGGAATTAAAAACTGGTGATACGGATAATGCGCAGCAAATCGTCGAGATGATTAAGCCTTATGTAGAAGAGCTTCCGCTTAGTTATGAAGGAGGTCGTTTACTGTATATATACGCTGCAGCACAATATTTTGCGGGATTAACGACATGGGAGTCACCGCTGCAAGAGTCACGCTTTATGTTTAAAGAAATTAACTTACTAAGTCATTGGTTTGAAACCTATATTTTACAGTTGGGTATATTATCAGAAAATCGAAAATACAAAATGGCCTATTCCTGTATTTTACAGGCGAAAGAAGAGGCTGAGCAGGAAAATTACCAATTAGATTCGCGTGATGCAGGGAAAATGGCTTATTATATTTGCGTTTTTCAGGTAGCAATTGGCGAACTTGAAGCAGGCAAACAGCTCATTAACGAGACCATTACCTATGCACATAAAAACCAATTTTACTATTATATAGATGATATGTATCGTATTGGGGCGTTTTGTGCCATGATTGACCATGATTTCGAGCAAGCAGAGCATATGTTGAAAAAGCTTGAGCAATATCGGATTTTTGTCGAACAAGTGGATGTCGATGCTTTTATTTTCGGATTACGTGCGCATTATTATAACAGTTACACTCACGATTATCAGCAGGCACTAGAGGAAATAGAACGTTTTGGAACGCTTATGCACGAAGACTCGATTAAACTTGATAAAAACTTTTATTATTCAGAAAAAGGAAAATCCTTATATTTGCTAGGTCGATATGAAGAAGCTAAGGAAGCATTTGAACATTTTACAAAGATTCCATCATTCATTGTGCATCCATTTGACATATTAGGCATAAATGAATGCTTTTCCTATAAAGCGCTTTGCTATGCACATTTCGGTGAGTTAACAACTGCCTATGAAATTGCCAAAATGGCCTATTTGGATTCTCAGGATTTAATCGATCTTCCTTATAAACAAAAAATTGAGGAAACGTATTTTGCGATTAAAGCACAAATTAATTCGCTTCAATAAATTAAAGGGATTGCACATTTAACACTTATGTGCAATCCCTGTTTTTAGCTCAATTTATCTTTTCTTATTTCCTTCTGAATTTTTCGTAGGGCTTTTTTTGAACCACGCTCAATATCATGCTGTAGCTTTCGTTCTTTATAGTCCACAAACAATGTCTCTACATCATATCCTTCTGGGTATAATTCTGTTGCTGGTAGCTCTAATGCCAGTCGCTTAACATTTACCTTTATGAATTCTCTCTCATAGAACACGACAACATTATAGAAATTATCCATTTCTTCATAAACAATTCCAACGTCATCATGATCCAACAGCTTCACACGGTCTCCCTTTTTAAATTCATACTTTACTGTTGTTCCCCTATTTTCAATCTGGGGCTTCCTGATTTTACTGTTATTTACTCGTTCAAGATGATAATCCTTATTGTCAATATAGCCTTTCGCTCTTTGTAAAACTGTGTCGCGTATATTCATCTTTTTGGAAATCCACAGCGCATTACTTTCCCCAGACGTTCCGATGATTAATTGATACAACGGTTCTAATGTGTCACTATTAAAGCGCATAGCCGCATTCATAAAATCACTATGCATTTCAGAAAAACGTTTAATTTCACCATAATGAGTAGTTGCCACTGTTATGCATCCCATATGATAGAATTCCTCTAAAATGGAAATAGCTAATGCAGCACCTTCATTTGGTTCAGTACCACTGCCGATTTCATCAAATAGTAAAAGCGTATTATTATTGGATGCCCTCATAATATCTGAAAGATTTTTTATATGCGATGAAAACGTACTAAGTGCATTTTCAATACTTTGATTATCACCAATGTCGACAAAAACATTAGTAAATACAGCTATTTCAGTACCTTTATCCGCAACAATATGGAAGCCCGACATTGTCGCCAATGTTAGCAGGCCAATTGTTTTTAACACAACGGTTTTTCCGCCAGCATTAGGCCCTGTAATGATTAAGCTGCGATAATCTTGGCCAATTTCAAAATAAAGTGGCACTGCCTCACCTGTTAATAATGGATGCTTACAATTGACGAGCTTAATATAGCCATAATCATTTAAACTCGGTTCGACGCCCCCAATATGCTTGCTAAACTTGGCTTTGGCGAACACCATATCATATTGACTAATCAACTCCATGTTAATGTTGATTTCACGGATATTTTCCATCAGGAGCCCTGATAATGTCGCCAAAATTTGATATTCCTCGACCGCTTCCTCTGCTTTTAAAATACCCAACTCTACATTTAATTTCGCAACTGCACTTGGTTCCATAAAGACCGTTGCACCTTTAGATGAAACTTCTACTACCGTCCCTTGCACATGATTTTTATAAGAAGCCTTAATAGGGATTGTGTATCGATCATCCTTTTTACTAATAAAGAATTCCTGGATATATGTTTTATTGGCACTACTATTTAAAAATTTAGTTAAACGGTCTTTAATTTTTTCCTCAGTTGTTTCGATATGATTTCGGATACGTTTTAGTTCTCTACTCGCTGCCGAATCAACTCGATTTGCTTTAATAGCAAAATTAATTTCCTCTTCTACACTTTTAAATTCAGCCATCGAATTGGCATAGGATGCAAGTACTGGCGCAAAAAATTCCTTTTCCAGCATAAATTTTTTAATTATTCTACAGCCTCGTAAAAAGTCTGAGATGCTCACCAATTCACTTGGGTCTAAGATGATACCCTTCTCTAGCTTTTTAATCGTATTGTCAATATTCGAAACGCCTAAAAACGGGACATGGCCTTCCGCATCTAAAATTGCTCGTGCCTCCGTCGTTTCATTTAAACGATTTTTAACAACTGTTAAATTGGGGCTCGGTGTTAATTTATCTAATAACTGTTTACCTAATCCACTGACACAGTATGATTTTACGATATCCTTTAATTCATTGTATTGTAACTTCTCAAGAGTAGCTTGATTCATTATTGATTCTCCTCACTATGATTTTTTTCATCATCATTCATGAAGATACCTACTTATTAGATAGCAATGATTTTTTATTGGCTCTACATCAAAGGTTAGAGTGAAGCACTATGTGAAGTTTCACAAAGGCTACGGCGATTGCCCTCCCCTTTATTGGGGCACCTCAACAAATAGTATGGAACCTTTATTTTCAAAAATAAAACAAAAAAGCTGTGGGGATCCCACAGCTTTTACATTACAAGGCATGTGTAAAAAAGCATCGTGAAAAAGACTTCATATAATGAAGCACATTCAGAACATTACACGCTTTATAAAGTATTGTAGGTATCTTCATAGGTGTTGAAATAAATCCACGACTAAATAAGGGGTGACTTTATGACAAAAATCCCCTGTCGTCATTAAATTTATTTCATTAAGTTGTTCCTATTTAGAACCTACCGCACTCACAAAAAGCACCTCTCATTTATTATAATTTATAATCATTGTTATCTAATTGACTGCCACCATATTACTATATGCTGGCAAAAAAGTAAAGTTTCCTACTCAATATTGAGGTGAGCCATAATGTGGTGCTTTCACAAACATTTCGGCGACTACACCTCCATCTTCAAATTGTATGGATACCCCAACAAATATTATAGAACCCTATTTCGTTAGCCTTTAATTATATTGATAAATAAAAAAATCCTGCATTAACAGGATTTTTTATCAACATTATTCATAATAACTTTAAGCTGATTTATGATGGGCCCTTCTCGTTTCAATGATTTTCGAGCCTGAAAACAGTAGTAAGGCTGCCCAAATAATGCTGAATGCCAATAGCTCGACTTGACTAAACGGTTCTTTATAAAGCACGATCCCTATAACTAACGTAATCGTTGGCGATACGTATTGAATAAAGCCTAATAAATAGAGTGGAATATTTTGTGCACCTTTCGCAAATAAAATTAACGGTACTGCTGTCACGATACCACTTACAATCATGAGGATGTCTGTTTTCACATCAACATGTAAAAATGAGGCATGATTCGTTGTAAAGAGGTACACATAATAGCCTAATGCAAACGGTAGAATAAATAACGTTTCTATGGCTAGACCTCTTGTCGCATCAAGCTTAATTTTCTTTTTTAGTACACCGTAAATTGCGAATGATACGGCAATTAGTAAAGCTACCCATGGGACTGAACCATAATTAACCGTTAAAATAATTACAGCGAAAAAGGCAATTCCAGTAGCTATCCATTGTGCTCGGCTAAGCGTTTCCTTAAAGAAAATAACCCCCAAAATAACTGACAGCAAAGGATTAATATAATAACCTAAGCTCGTTTCAATTATGTGGTTATGGTTAACTGCCCAAATATATAAATACCAGTTCATCGAAATAACGAATGAAGCTCCAGCAAGCTGCCAGAAATGCTTTTGGTGTGACCATAAATATTTTAAATCTGCGATTAGATCCTTACGCATTCCAAATACTATTACTGCTAGTACTGTAAAGACAAAGGACCAAATGACACGTGATAATAAAATTTCCATGCTCGGTACATGCTCAAGTAATTTCCAATAAAGAGGAAATGCACCCCAAAAAGCATAGGCTAAAAATGCTGACAAAACACCTTTTTTCTCATTTGACATTGCCTTTAACTCTCCTACTCTTGTTTGTATCCATTACGACTATGCATACATCTTAAAGAATAGACTAATTATAGGACTTTGCTTTGTAACTGTAAATGCCAAATTTGAATTAAGGCAACAATGTCGTTACTCTTTGTTTTCAGATTCTAGCTCAGAAATATATTTACGCACCATACTATAACTAATATCTGGATTAATTTGACGTTTTATTCGAATATGAATTTCCTTAATACCTACGCCCTGTTCTCGCATATCGCGTATCATAGATTTTAACGGCCCCGACAATGACTCCCTCGACAAAGCTGTATGTTTACTTAGTTCAATTAATAGCTCTGTATTTTGTTGACGAAGCTCCTTTAGTTCATTTACGACACAATTATATTCCGTTAGCTTTTTTTGCAAGACCGCATTTTGCTGCTTCATTTTTTGCATTTCTTCTACAAGCTGGACATTTTGTTTCTTTAAAGTTTTTCGCTCCTGCTCCAAAACATGATGCTTTTCATCTAAATCTGTATGCAAAGCATTGTAAAGTTCTTCACTATGCATTAATTCCTGATAGCGACTTTGCGATACTAGCATAAGCGTTTCTGTCATATTAATGGCAAGCGTTCCATCCTTTAAATGCTCACACGATAATGTAGTTAAATTCATTTTCTTCATCGTCTTTTCTCCACTCCATTACTAAATAATTCGTGTAATGGTATTGCTTTGTTTAACATCGTTCTTCTTCCTTTGTGTTTGATAACCATTCTCATTTAAATCATCATAATGAGTATTTATTATTTTGTCAAAAAAATTAAGCTCCTATTCTTGTATTGGAGGTTAAGCATACTACGATTCTTACCGAAATACATCACTTTAGGCGGTTTTTCGGTACCTAACAAATAGTAGAGAGCTCAAAAAAAGCTTCTTGCGTAAGAGAGAATGCAAGAAGCTTCACGATTACATCTTTTTCAGTTTTTCGTATTCAAGCTGCAAACGCTCTATGCGTTTACGTCCTTCCTCACGATTTCTCGCCGTTTCCGCTTGAATTTGCTTCGTTTCTTGAATACCGGTCATAATTGTTTGCCATGTCGTTTCAATTGTTTCAATTTTAATGCTTGGACTACCTGCCACACGTGCAATATTAACACTATTTTTACTAATATTTTCTGCATTTCGTACAAGCATTTCATTCGTACGACGATCTAGTTCACTCATAGAATCAGAAATAAGCTTTTGGCGTTTTAACGTTACTGCATGAATAAGTCCTTGCTTAAATATAGGAATTGTCGTAACAAACGCAGAGTTAATTTTTGCAATTAAATGGTTGTTGCCTTGCTGCATTAAACGAATTTGTGGTGCAGACTGGAACGAAACTTGCTGCGCCATTTCCAAATCATAACGACGTTGTTCCAGTAAATCCACTGCACGTAGCATCGTTTCATATTCCATTGCCGCTAATTGATCACCAGTTTGTGCTTTTTGTTCAAGTGCTGGTAATGACGCTCGAACCTCATCTGTTTTTACTTCAATTGCCGCAATAAACTTACTTAAAGTTTGGAAGTAATTTAAGTTTTGATCATATAGGTTTTCAAGATCAATTGTATTACGTTTCATTTCAACTTCGTATTTTTGAATTTCACGGTGAATAACATCTACTTCTTTATTCATACTATCATATTTGGATAAGAACCTTTCTAATTGTTCTTTCCCTTTGCTAAACAGCTTTGTCAGGAAGCCACCTTTTTTATCCTCTGCAAAATCTTGAGGATCAAATTTATCCATAATTCTATTTAAATTGTTTAATAATACACTCGATTCCTCTAGCTTACTTGTTTTCATCGTTGCTAGCATTTTATCTGAAAAAGTAGAAATACCATTCGCTGTTTCTTTTCCAAGCTCTAACATGGCGATTTGGTCTTTTACATCAATTTTTTGTGCTAGTGCATGGATCTCAGGATTTTGCTTTAATGCAAGTTGATTTTGAGCAATTTGTGATAGCTCTTGCTCAGAAACAAGTACAGGTTTTTGTTTTTGCTCTTGCTCCACCTGTAATAGTGGATTAGGCTGTAATAATGGATTTTCTGATGCAAATGGATCTTTTGATTTTAATAGGTCGTTGTCGAATTCAGACATAAAGTTTTACCCCCTGCGATTTATCTCTTCTATTACATACGATTTCAAATCGAAAAAGTTTCGTTTATTCAAGCATTGCAAAATAAGAGTCACTTACTATATATGAACTCTCATGATTTTGTAGTTGAAAGCAATAATGAGCTGGATCAAATCTATCGACAATAAGTGTTATACGCTCACGGCTATTTAAGATTTCTAGCAATTCATCACTCATAGGAAGTTGCCGTTCGAGCTTTACAAAGAATTGTTCTTTCTCCTCTTGTGTTGCAGGACGATAATTTGACGATTCTTTTACTAAAGCTTCAATCTTTGCTTGAGATCACATAGCTTCAATCCCATTTATAAATTATAGCTTGTTTCATTAGAAAATTCGACTGAATACGCGAATTACTATACTTTGTTTTCTAGTATTATCATATTTGGGCCCAATCAGCAAAAATGTGGGAGACATTTATGAAGATGTATGCCTGATGAGCCTTATTTGGACAAAAAAAGCAGCCACCTATGTAGCTGCTTTAATATCATGTTGTCACTTTTAACACGGTTTTAATTTTCTGAATAACGCCACCTGTACTATATGTTAGCACGCTGCGTTTATAGAACGATAAACTAAATACGTAAGCCACGATAATTGTCGCCACTAAAATACCTAAAGATATAAGTGGCACCATCACGCCAACATCTGTTGCACCAATTCGCATCGGCATGATCATACCAGAAGTTAACGGTATATAAGAGAAAACTTTGATTAAAATCGTATCTGGATTGCCCATTCCTGAAAGCATTACATAGAATCCCATCATTGTAATAATCATTGCTGGCATTAAAACTTGACCGGCTTCCTCTACTTTTGAAACTAACGAGCCGAATAATGCGCCAATAATTAAATAAAGCATAATTGTTAATAATAGGAATACTACAGCATATATGACATAGCCAACCGAAAGTTCTTTAACAATACCGGCTGCCATATCCCAAACAGCTCCACCTTTCACAAATTTCGCATAGACAAGGAATACCACTGCAATAATGCCCATCTGTGTTAAAGCGAGTAGTAATACTCCCGCAATTTTTGCTTTAAAATGGGTTGCTGGTTTGACACTTACTAGGAGCATTTCCATTGCTCGAGAACCTTTTTCAGAGGCAATTTCAGTTGTAATCATTGATAGGAAAGTAGAAATAAAGAAGTAGATTAAAATTCCGACAGCATATGATACTACTAACCCTGATTGTTTTTCTTCCTCACTTTTACCGCCTGCTGTTTCTTCATTTAAATTTTTGTTTGAAATAACTGTTTGTGCATCCATAATTTGCGCAGCCTGCTCTGATGATAACGACAGCTGCTGAACAGCATAATTTTTACCTGCATATTGCAATAATGAAGAAATCGTTGTTTGATCATTCAATTTTAAAGGAGTAAAAGTTGCAATTTCAGCTTGTAATTGACCATTTTCATCACTTATTGTAATAATTGCTGCGAGCTTCTCATCTTTAACCTTTTGCTCTAACACTTTACTATCCGTTTCGTCCTGAATAAACTCCATGTCCCCGTTTGACACAAAGATCTCACTAAAATCCGCTGATGTTTCATTCACAATGGCGATTTTCTGTGCCTCTTCATCGCCTGTAAAAAGCTCCTTAATATCCGACCAAAAAACGGCGACGGACATAATGGCCACGTACAGTAATGTCATTATGACGAAGGATTTAGATTTTATTTTTGATTTGTATAATTGTGTCATCAATAAATTAAACTTCGACAACGTTCCCACCTACCTTATCTTTAAAGATTTCATCTAGTGTTAAATAATCTAAGCTGAATTTTTCAATGTACTTCCCATTTGAAAGCTGATCAAAAATACTCTGTGCAAAACTTTCATCTTCTAAAGTCAGCACCGTTTGCTCTTTCTCTACGCGAACATCTTGAACTCCTTCAAGTGCCAGCAATTGTGTTGTCGACCAGTCTGTACGTACCGCTAGCTTTATTTTGCCGTATTGTTTCTTTAAATCTAGTAAACTACCTGAAAAAAGAGAAACACCGCGTTTTAATAAACAAAGATGATCACAAAGCTCTTCAACATTATCCATTTGGTGACTAGAGAACAAAATGGTAGTACCTTGTTCCTTTAACAGTAGAATCGCATCCTTTAGTAAATCTTTATTTACCGGATCAAGACCACTAAACGGCTCATCTAAAATCAAGAATTGTGGCTTATGAATAAAGCTTGCTATTAATTGTACTTTTTGTTGATTTCCTTTTGATAATGTCTCGGCTTTATCTTTTCGCTTTTCTTCTAGCTCGAAACGACTGATCCAAAAATCAATTTCTTTTTTTAGCTCAGCTTTTTTCATGCCGCGCAGCTCGCCAAAAAAGTAAAGCTGATCTTCCACCTTCATAGTTGGGAAAATCCCTCGTTCCTCTGGTAAATAACCGAGTACATCACGGTTTATAGCATTAACCGACTTGCCATCCCATGTAATTGTGCCGGCTGTTGTTTCCTGTAAATCTAAAATCATGCGGAACGTTGTTGTTTTACCCGCACCATTTTGTCCAATCAATCCAAAAATTTCACCTTTCTCAATGGTGAAATTTAAATCATTGACTGCTGTAAAATCTTTATACTTCTTCGTGACATGTTGTAATTGTAATGTCATCTTATTTCCTCCCTACCCTTCAAATATATGTAATTCATGTTGTAATCCTTTTTTTCGCTTTTCAATTTTCAAAATAAGTATGCACATCGTTATCGCTACTAAAAAGTTTATAAATCCCATCGCTGAATTTAGGAGATTTACTGTTAATCCAAGTGAAAAGTTAGTAATGCTCATAAAAAGATTGAATAATGCTAGAGGAATAAAGAGACGGTTTAGTGATTGTAAATAATGTATTTTCGAAGAATTGTCTGAAAATAACTCAAACGGTCCTTCTGATGCCTTTTTACGATAATAGGCCCAGCCTGCAAACTTGGAAACACGCTCTATATTCATTGTCTCTAAAAATTCAAAATAGTCTTTTTTCTTACCTTTTACTAATTCGTTGCGATAAATGTATTGACCAGGTTCCCCTTTTTCAAATACAAAGTAACCTAAAATTGTTTTCTTAAGATCCCATCCATGTGCCGCCATGTCGTTGACCCATGCCTCTTCTTTTTCATAATCTAGAAAAATGCGATAGACTCTTTTTTTCATGTAATCTCCTCACTTAGTCTGAAAGAAATGAATTTAAGACTTTTAGAAATACACCCAGAAAATTTATCGACATAGTTGGTTAAATGGGTAAACAAGCATTTAACTTCATATAAAGATAATTTTATTTTGAAAATATTTAAATTTTTCTAATTTCCCGGAAAATAAATTAATGGCATTTCCTTCTTTTCTTAAAGTATCCCTACACTCAAAATATTTTAATATTCTTTCGTTTTAACACAATTTCTTTGCAATAAATATATTCACCAAAGCTGCAATTTTAAAACAGAATTTTCAAAACACACAATTGTGGTCGATTAATTTTAAATGTATCTTTCCTATTAATCTGTAAATACATCTAAGTCTCTTTTTAAATGTTTCCGTAATCGAATGAGTTTGAACAATGGTATAGAAAATACCAAAACTACTAAGAGGTTCCCTATATTAAGGGACAATCCAAACCAGTCTACTTCGTACTCTGAAAAATCCCCACTAAGTCCAATGATCCCGACCATTAAGTTAAGTAAGATAACCCATAATAGTACCGTTACTTTTTTGGAAAGATTACTGATTTTTGTTTTTTTATCCGTGTATAGTTCAAATGGTCCTTCGTATGCTGGCTTTCTAAAAAATACAAAATTGCCAGATCGGTCCACCAGCTCTATTCCCGAGGACTTTAGAAATTCTAAGTATTCTTCCTCATAGGAGGCACCAAATCTCTCCAATTCATCATGGCGATAAATATAGCTACCTGGTTCACCACGTTCGAATGTAAAACGAATCCAAGTGAATTTTTGCAAATACCAGCCTTGGCTAGCCATTTCATTAACCCATTTCTCAATATCATACGGGTTGACGAGTAATCGATATTTATGCATTTTTCCCATCCCTCTGTGTTATACGGATGCCATTGTCAAAAAGTTCCGTTAATCTCAAAATTTCATATTCCACAACTTTTTTTCCACTCTCTGTTATAATATATTCCTTTTTTCGCCCATCATCATCTAGTGCCTCAATCCACCCTCGCTCGAGTAATGTTTTGATCGCCCCATAAATTGTTCCCGCTCCAAGTCGAACTCGACCATTGCTCATTTCCTCTACAAATTGCATAATGCCATAACCATGCCTTGCCTCAAATAATGCCAATAAAATATAATAAACGCCCTCTGTTAACGGCGGGTGCTCCTGTGTCATACAACATCCCCCTCTATATCGCCTAACAATATATCGACCAACGATATATTTAAAATATATCAGCAGTCGATATAGTTGTCAATTCCGTTCTTCACATTATAAGCTTTTCAAAATGCTTCTTTATTTAAACAAGGTTCTTTGTTTATTTTTCGAATGATGCCAGAGCAGTTCTTGATCTCACCTGAGCCGTTTCCTTGGCTACCCGAGCTGTTCTTGACCTCACCTGAGCAGTTTTCCTGAGGCGTTCTTGTTCCACAAACAATGCTATCTGATTTTTACAATAAATTAGCTTCTCTTCTTCCAGCAACGTATGGAGCTGATGGCTATTACACAATTATTTTTGGAGGAAGCGCTGACAATCTAATAAGCAATAGTAGCTCGTTAGGAATTATCATCGCTGTAACTTTGGCCATTTCTACTACGGTCGTTGCTTTAAAAAGAGAAAAAGTAAAAAGCGAAAGCAAGCAAATCGTCACTGCTTCTGTTCAATAATATTGTCAAAAAGCGATGTACTAATGACAAGTTAGTGCATCGCTCATTAAATCGACTATTTTGTTCCACGCTTCTATCCGGTTCTTCATTACTTTTCGTCAATTCTCAAAATAGCCGCAAGTTGCTTATTCAAGGTACTAACGCTATCCTCAAAATCCTGGCGATACCATTGGATGATTAGACCGATGATTGCGTTTGCTTGATAAGCACTATAATATTCAATAGATATTTCATCATGCATATTATAATGAGTGGTTAGGTCTCTTTTCATCAGCGCATGAATTCCATCAAATAACATGTAATAGTAAGTCAATGGCACATTTTTTGAAAAAACAATGCGATAGAACATTTTAAAACGCTCTATATGATGAAAAATACGAATCGTATTTGGATCTAATTGATTCTTATCCAATGTTGTTACTGCACGATATGGTTCCTCATAGGAATTATACAAATCCTCCATAATTTCCTGGAAGTATTCCTCAAATAGCCCTTCTTTTTGCTCATAATGCAAGTAGAAGGTACCTCTATTCACCTTTGCCACCCGACAAATTTCTGCAATCGTAATATTTTCCAAAGGTTTCTCACTCAATAAAGTTAACAGAGCATTATGTAATGCTTGCTTTGTTTTGACAATTCTTAAATCGTTCGCACTCAAACTTTTCATCCCCTTACTAAACAGATTTTGTATATGTGTTGATTACTGAACAGTTCTTAGTTTTTTGCATATTGAAATCGCTTACAATATTATTATATGATTTTAATGAACACATGTTCAATATCTAACGTAATACATCCGTGTAATGTTCATACAAAGTGAACAAGCATAAATAATAGGAGGTCTTTGTGATGAGATTAGAAGGTAAAGTAGCAATCGTAACAGGTGCAGCATCAGGTATGGGGAAAGCAATTGCAGAAGGTTACGCAAAAGAAGGCGCAAAGGTTGTAGTTTCTGACTTAAATTTAGAGGGTGCAGCGGCTGTTGTTGAAGGTATAAACGCAGCTGGGGGCTCAGCGATCGCTGTTCAAACAAATGTCGCATCAACAGAAGACTTACAACGCTTATTTGATGAAACAAAAAATGCTTATGGTCAATTAGATATTTTAGTCAATAATGCTGGCATTATGGATGGTATGGAGCCAGTTGGTGAAATTTCTGATGAACGTTGGGATAAAGTATTTGCGGTAAACACGACTGCTGTTATGCGTTCGATGCGTATGGCAACTGAGATTTTCCTTGCTCAAGGTCATGGTGTCTTTGTGAACAATATTTCTGCTGGCGGTCTATATGGTGCTCGTGCTGGGGCTGCCTATACTGCTTCTAAGCATGCTGTCGTTGGTTTAACAAAAAACACAGCATTTATGTATGCAGATAAAAATATTCGCTGTAATGGTATTGCTCCAGGTGCAGTTATGACAAACATTGCTTCTTCCATGACAAATATGAGTCAAACTGGTGCAGCTCGCCAAGCACTAGGTATGTCCATTAATCCACGTGCTGGACAACCAGAGGAAATCGCTCAACTAGCTATTTTCCTTGGTTCAGATGAAGCAAGCTTTGTCAACGGCCAAGTCATTGCTGTTGATGGTGGCTGGACGGCTTACTAAAAATAAATAAGCACGCACAGAATTACTCTGTAAAATTAAAGACAAGTGAATGTATTATAAAACATTCATATCAAGAGGTTGTCTTTAATGTCACACATTATATTAAATAATTAGTACATCACTTATATATAGTGGTGTACTTTTTTTGTTTGTTAGACCTCTAAATGAACTCATTAACTACCACAACTAACCTACGAAAGGAAATATTTACAGCAATTAAACGTTGCGGTAAAATAGAACATATATTCTCGAAACATACATTCGATTTGGAGGCAATAGCTTGAAAGAATTTAAAGTAAAAGAAGTAGCTGAAAATAGCTTTTGCTACTTTGAATCTAACTGGAAATGTTGTTGGAGTCTTTGCTAATAAAGACAACGAAGAATTTAAAGATATTTACGAGAGAAAAGTCCCTCAAACTTTCCATTATAAGTATGATTGCGATAAACTTTACCGGTTCCTTGATATAAGTGAAAAAGAATACAGGTCTGAATGGAATAGCGGAAGAACAATATCTGAAATTGCCGAAAAACGTAATATCTATCCCCAACAATTGATATCATACCTAGCGGAAGAACAATTTGAAGCACTAGATAAAGCATTAAATAAAGGGGAAATTGACCGTCACTTTTATTACGATTATGCTATATCTTTTATGAAAATTGATATTATTGAGTTTATCAATCGAAATCCAAATAAATAAGGATTAAAATAATTCACTCATTCAAATGTTGATGGAGAAAAAAGCTTCCTAAAGTGAGGTTAGGAACTAATAATCATAAAGCGCCAAAACAAATTACTCAATTCAATAGGGTGTTTTGTTACCTAACTTTGATTTGGGAATGCTTATTAGATTTATTTTGTATACTTGAGTCAATTTCATAATAGATTTTTCATTAGCTAATTCTCGCAGAATTATTATTATCCATTTTTAAAAAAAGTTTAAAAACAACATTCTAAAGAACTAAAAACGAGCACACCAAATAAAAGTTTGAACAACTTTTTTTCAAAACTTTTACATTACGATTCATTCTTAGATTTTAGACTGCTTCTTTCATTTCGTTCATCTGTTTGTTAATACGATCAACGGCCAATTTACTGAGCGTATAAACGAGGCAAGAAATATCAAAGTCTACTTTAGCCAATGCACCTCCTCGATGGCGGATGTTGTCGAGTTGGAAGAATTCTTTGAGGTATGCATTTACTCGTTCAACAGCCGTATGCTTTTTGTATAATTCTTTGTAACTATGGCCTCCTCTGGCAGGAAGTTAAGCAGCTACTTTTTGAGCCTTTTTACCTCTAAATGGCTTCAACCTTTTCCTCTAAAGATAAATAAAGCTTAAGTCAACTTAAACATCAACCATTTTTTAAAAAATTCTGATCTTCGTTCAACTTTTCTAACCATTTTTCAAGCGTCCGTTTTATCTCAAACCTATCCCTTGAACTAATTTCCATTAGCGTATCCCATTTCCCATTAGTGATTGCTAATCCATACTCGCCGCTCGCTCTTGAATCTGGATACCACCCTAAAACAATATGTATCCTTCTATTTTCATCTTTAGGTACATTCCAACTCCCTTTTTCAAGTTCCATTTTACTTATTTGAAGTAGGTCTTGTGTAAAGAATGTCCAATTTGTTAAGAAATCATCTTCATTGGGGTCTGATATCGGTTCAACATCATAAAACCTATTATAATAAATAGCGAAACCTTGTGGTATTCTTAGTTCCATTAAATTCATGTTATCATTCCAATCTAATAAAATCCGTGTTTTATTTACTTTTGTTATCTTTGGACCTCTGTCAAGATAGCAGACAAAAAATTTAATGATTTAACGTATTAAAGTAGTACTGGCATTCAAAATCAGATGGCGTGCTGTATCCGATTGATGAATGAATGTGTTCATGGTTGTAATGTCGAATACAATACATCTGGAGTTCTTCCTTTCTCTCTCTAGTGTGTGGTAGTGGTACTAAACACTTCGAGATTTGGGGAGGTACTCCTTTTTTTATGCCTTAAAATTTCAAGCCCAGTAAGGCTTTCGATTTATGAAATTGATTCTACTTTATAAAACTTTGTTGCACAAGCACCCGTTAGCCATCCATGTCGCATAAAATCATCGCTACACCACAGAAAATGAAAGATTATTACGTTCTTTCATGGGAGTTGAATAGCAACAATCTTTTAGAAAACAACCTATTCTTTTATTACTTAGAAGTTTAAGAAATAGGCTTTAATATACAATTAAAAATTGATATAAGCTCCGTTTAAATTACTGCAACATTTGGATCTACATCAAGATTATTGACACACTCAAGTTAATTTTTTGTTTGTTGCGCAACGTCCATTTTTGGAGTGTTCCACATCCCGAGTAGCCCGTCAAAGTGAAAAGAGCCTTTGACCGCCTACTCGGGATGTAGAGCGGAAAATGCATGGAAGTTGCGCCCGAAAAATGTATTCGCTAGCTAGTTGATTGACTGGTGTACCCGAGCGAATAAAGCTCGACTACTGTTTGTTTGAATTCTTTATTATACTTTTTTTGACTCATGGTCGGACACGTCCTCTCTTATCCTCAATTCTATTGATTTAACCGAGGTATGTCCATTCATCTATAATACATCCAATTAGATTGATTTAATTGTTGTAGTAAATAGGGTTATCTGTGGTAAAAAAAAGGATAGATAGAGCGAATTTATTTAAGCTCTTCTATCCTTTTAATTTCTATACATATTGTGTGACATTAAATAAGAATTCACTATTTAAAATAGTTTCAACTAATCACTTGACTTTTAATAAAAAAAATTTCATGTGCGTGCTTATTTTTCTAATAAATGAATTATATTACGCCCTTTTCGCTGGGAACATGCTTCCTATAATAGCACCAATTAACGCTGGTAGTATCCATCCTAAGCCAATATCGTAAAAAGGTAAAAAGTCTGAATAAACTTTCTCAACCGCATCAAAAATACTTAATTTCGCCGCTGGAATGCTACTCACTAATGCTTTATAGCCATCAATTAAACTAATAAAAAATGTAAAAATCATCGCTATTACATAAACCGATTGCTTATTGTTAAATAGCGATGAGCTTAAAGCAAGTAGAATTAAAACAATCGCTAGAGGATATAAGAACATTAGTACTGGAATGGCGAATTTAATGATATTATTTAAACCGAAGTTCGCAATGGTAAATGATACAAGGCACAATATGAATACAAACCACTTATAGCTTATTTTCGGGAACACTTCGTGGAAAAATTCACTACAAGATGTGATTAAGCCAATACTTGTCTTTAAACACGCAAGGACAATAATAAATGCCAATAAAATTGCACCAAAGGATCCGAAATAGTGTTCAGCAACAGCAGCAAATATTAAACCACCGTTATCAAATGTACCAACAGCCTCAATACTCGATGCCCCCATATATGTTATTAAACCATATATTAGCATCATTAATGCCATGGCAAAAATTCCAGATTTCCACGTTGCCTTAGCAATTTCTTTTCTATCAGAAATTCCTGCGCTTTTAATCGCGTTAATAACGACAATACCAAAAGCTAATGACGCTAGCGCATCCATTGTGTTATAGCCTTCTTTAAAGCCCGTCATAAATGCTGAATCAATATAGTCTCCCATTGGCTGCTGGAAATGTCCCATCGGCTTTAAAATACTAATAATAATTAAAATAAATAACATAATCAAAAAAGCTGGTGTTAAATATTTACCGATATAATCCATAATTTTCGCAGGATTCAATGAGAAATAATAAACAATGGCGAAAAATACAAAGCTAAATAAAGCAAGTAGAAGTGTTGTATGCTCTGCTTGAATATATGGTTCAAAGCCAACAACAAACGGAACTGTCGCTGTACGAGGAATCGCAAAAAAAGGACCGATCGTTAAATAGAGCGCTAATGAAAAGATGACGCCGAATAATGGATGAACACGGCTCGCTAAGTCACGCAAACCGTTACTACCTGATAAACCAATAGCTAAAATACCTAGAAACGGTAAACCGATAGCTGTTATTAAAAATCCAATTAGTCCAAACCAAAAGTTGGTCCCTGCTAATTGTCCAAGCTGAATTGGAAAAATAAGATTCCCTGCTCCAAAAAACAGTCCGAAAAGCATCGTGCCAATGACTGCATATGTTGAAAAAGGTATTTTTTGTTGCATTTTGATGTACTCCTTAGATGTATTTAACTTTTGCAAATAATTTAAATAGAATGGATTTCTCCCTACAATTCCACTATGGTATCAGGCATTTATATTAAAAACAATAGTTTTTTCTTTTATAAATATTAATTGTATTGTTCTTAGCTTAAAATAGGCAAAACGAAAAGAGCTGTCTGCTGACAGCTCTTAGTTTGCTACAGACCACTCTATATGATCTAAAAATTTGTATACGTCCTCATACACTTTATCACGTTCTTTGTCTAAAGTAATAATATGACCAGAGTTTTCATACCAGATGATTTCTTTATCATCTGTTTCCACCGTATTAAGAATGAAAGGTGCACTTTCTTGATAAAGATCATCATCTAAAGAACCTTGTAATACTAATGTAGGTGCTTTAATTGTTGATAATTCATCGCGTGTTTCTGTAGTTAAACGTGTAACACCATCTAATGAATCCTTTGGTGTAATACGAAGTTCATGTAACTCTGAAATAATTTGATCTTTCGATTTATTTTCAAAGTGTTTATATAAACGAGCATAATGATATAAACGCGTAAATAAGCCTTTTGAATTGTCTCGTGTGATTGGTGCACACATTGCAACACATGCTTTCACTGGAAACGTCTCTGCTACTTTTAACGAGAATACGCCGCCAAGTGAAATCCCAACAACAGCGATTTCTTCATAACCCTTACTCTGCAGGAAGTTATAACCTTCCACGACATCGTTCCACCAATCTTCTGGTTTTGTTTCAAGTAATGCTTCTGGTTCTACGCCATGCCCACTATAAATCGGTGCATGAACAGTATATCCTCGTTGAGCTAAGAATTCTCCTAGCTTTTTCACATCTTTTGTGCTACCTGTGAATCCATGCAGTAATAGTACGGCTTTATTGCCTCCCTCAATTGTTAGAGGTTGTGGCTTTGAAAACTTCATTTTATAATATCCCCTTCACGGAAATTTCGTAATTGTGTATTTTATGTGTCTATCTTAACACCCTTTATTCATAATGTACAATTTATAGTTTTTATCATATTGATGTATTTCATGCATTAATGATGTGAGGTTAATAGCTGTCATATCACACTTTCTGCGACTTTAAATTTTGCATTCTGCTTTTTAGTTCTCCGTCTGTTTAAAAATTTTAACGGCTCCTATACTTCCTACCCTTTTACCGTTATAATGCAGATAACTCAAAATAAAAGGAATGGGGGGTGAATATATGGAATGGCAACAATTAGAATACTTTGTAGCAGTAGCAAAGCTTGAGCATATGACACGTGCGGCTGAAGCATTAGCGATTTCTCAGCCAGCATTAAGTCGCTCGATTTCAAAGCTTGAAGAGGAATTAGGAGTACCCTTGTTCGACAGACAAGGACGTTCGATTATGCTCAACCGATATGGCGAGCTTTTTTTGTATCGTGTCCTACGTATGCGCAAGGAATATGAAAAAGCAGTTATTGAATTACAGGAGCTGAATAACCCAGAGCTTGGTGATGTGTCACTCGGCTTTTTACATACTCTGGGGACTAGCATCGTACCTGATTTAATCCGCGCTTTCCGGTTAAACCATCCGCATATTCGCTTTCACTTTACACAAAATTACTCACATTCCCAGCTGAAGCAATTGCTCGCGGGAGAGTTAGACCTTTGTTTACTTGCAGCGATTGACACGGAGCCCCCTGTTTGCTGGAAGGAGCTATGGCGTGATGAGCTTTATATTATGGTGCCGATCGACCATCCCCTCGCCACCCGTAAAAGTATTAAAATGAAGGAACTAGAAAATGAAAATTTTGTTCTGATGAAAAAAGGCTACGCATTGCGCCGTACCGCTGATCGATTATTAAATGCTGCAGGTATTAAGCCGAAGATTACCTTTGAAGGTGATGAGGTATCGACAGTTGCTGGCTTTGTAGGTGCTGGACTTGGCGTATCGTTACTGCCTGTTGACGAAGACTTAAATCCAAATAAATTGGCAAAAATACATGTGGAGGATATGGTTTGTGAACGTGTAATAGGTATGGCCTGGATAGAAAACCGATATCTCCCACCATCTGCACGACAATTTCAGCAATTTGTATTCGATTTTTACGAAAAAAATAATTGAGAGCTCCTGTTGGACTAATGAACAAAAGCGAGTAACAATTTTACCTCAACGTAATTGTTACTCGCTTTTGTTCTATGTTTAAATAGTTTTGGGAAAATTTTTAAGATGTTTATCCATTTTTACTCTTCAGTACAAAGGTTCATCACCATTACGTGAAGTTAATTTCCGTTCCGGCTAGGCGACTACTTAGGCACACAGTTTGGTGAGGAGCCACTTCTTTCAGAAAGAACCATTATAAAATGGTTTTATTCCTATTATACTACATGACAATAGGTTCTCCTGAACTTCGCTAGAAAAATTCACCAACCAATTATGCTCGTAATTACAATACTTTTCTCTTTTAATACCTTATAATAAAAGTAAGTCGTATAGTTTTGGAGAAAGAGGTGTTTGTCGATGGCAGTAAGTGATATTGTCAAGCAATATGAAGACGAGCAAGGAAATGTTTATTATAAAATGAAAACACATGATATCGAAGTACAGGCTACGCAAACATCAGGTTTAGCGCCTGTTATTACTTATTGGATGGGTGAAAAAGAGATTACGGACGATATTCGAAATTTGCGCTTCAGTCCACGTCCTCCCTCAAGTTATATTCAAGATTACGATGAATTTCACGCCATGCTTTATTCGAAAGAACAAGGTGCTATCAACAAACTATATGAACAAATGAGTATCAAACCCAAAAATATGTCTTCTGGAAAACAAATATTATGGAGTTTCTTCGTCATTGTCATGGCGATGCTCCCACTAGTAATGGCAATTTGGTGGTTCAAGTAAACAAAGATTTGTTCCCCTTCACTCTTTCCCCTCGTGTGTTCGGCATTACCTACTTATTTACTCAAAACTTTCTATTAACTTTTCTAATCAGCTTGACAGACACGTTGAAGTAGTGCATTCTTTATTCAATTACTTTTTAAGGTTTGGGGCATCAACTAAAGAGCCCCTATACAAAAGATGTTGAATTATACAATAAAAACGTGCGAAGACTAGTACCTAGAAACTGCTTGATCAGAGAGCGATGCCCATCGGCTGTAAGGCATTGTACAAGAAAGACTAAAGAACCTACTTCGTAAAACGTCCTAGCTAAACTAGGCGCAGTCTCAAGCGTTATGAGCAAAGTGGAATGTCAATGACGTTCAATGTAGGTGGTACCACGGAAAGCAAACCTTTTCGTCCTAATTGTTAGGATGAAGAGGTTTTTTATTTTGAAAAAAACTAGTAGCGAATAATGCTAATGAAATGACGAATTGGAGGAATTGTGATGGAAAGAAAAAGAATCGTCGTTAAAATTGGAAGTAGCTCCTTAACAAATGCAAAAGGTGAAATTGATAAAATACGTTTAATGGACCATGTTCAAGCGATTGCTGAATTAAAAAAATGTGGCCATGAAGTGTTACTTGTTTCATCAGGTGCAGTTGCAGCAGGTTTTAAGCAGCTAGGCTACCCTACTCGTCCAATCACGGTCAAAGGTAAACAGGCTGCGGCGGCTGTTGGGCAAAGCTTACTTATCCAAATCTACCACGCTTTATTTAGCATTTATGATATTGTGCCTGCACAAATTTTACTAACACGTACTGATTTCTCAAAAAAGGAGCGCTATAAAAACGCATACGCTACATTTGAGGAATTACTAGAGCGCTCTATGCTTCCGATTATTAACGAAAATGATACGGTATCTGTCAGCGAATTAACGTTTGGAGATAACGACATGCTATCGGCACTTGTAAGTGGACTTGTTCATGCAGATCAGCTCATTATTTTAACAGATATAAATGGGCTTTATAACGCAAATCCAAATAAAGACCCACATGCCAAACGTATTGATCGTTTAACAGAGGTAACCGATGAAATGCTTGGTTTTGCAGATGGTGCAGGCTCTAAGGTAGGTACAGGTGGTATGGAATCCAAATTACTGGCAGCTCGAGCAGCTTTAAATGCAGGCGTTAAGGTATTTATCGGAACGGGTCACGGCGCGAATAAGCTTGTCGATATTATGGAAGGACGCGGTGATGGTACGTATGTTGAGCATGAGGCTCTTGCTGTTTTAACAAATAATAAACAGTGGATTGCACTCACGGAAGTATCTGGTAAAATTTTTATAGATAGCGGTGCTGAACATGCGCTATTGGCAAATGGGAAAAGCTTGTTGCCTGCTGGTGTATGTCGTGTCGAAGGTGATTTCGCAAATGGCGACGTAGTCGAGGTCTATAGTGACAATAGGCTACTTGGCCGGGGTGAGGTCTTATATTCTTCCCTTGAGTTAGCACATGCGATGGGAAAACGTACAAATGAGTTAGCGAACTATCCAATTGAGGTTATTCACCGAGACAAATGGCTAAAAATTTAAACAAATTAAGGGGGAATTTACATGACAAGTGAAGTTCAACAAAAAGGAAAACTGGCAAAAGCCGCAAGCTATATCTTAAACATTAAAACGACTTGTGAAAAAAATAATGCACTTACAAAAATTGCTGAGCAGTTGATAATCGACCAAGATTCTATTATTGCTGAAAATGCAAAAGATTTAGCTCAGGGTGAGCAACAAGGAATGCCTGCTTCTACACTTGATCGTATCATGCTCAACAAAGAACGAGTAGAGGCTATGGCAAATGCCATTCATTTACTCGTAAAATTAGATGACCCAGTCGGCAGCCTTCTAGAGCGAATTGAAAAAGATAATGGATTATTGATTGAAAAGCGTATGGTGCCAATAGGTGTGATTGGGATGATTTACGAGGCGCGTCCTAATGTAACAGTCGACGCTGCAACATTATCATTGAAAACAGGAAATGCTGTTATTTTACGCGGCAGTTCTTCAGCAAAATTTTCAAACATAGCCCTTGTAGCAACTATCCATCGAGCACTTGAAAAAACAGCAATCCCTGTAGACGCGATTCAATTAATTGAGGATACGAATCGGGAAACAGCAAAAGAATTATTCCATTTAAAAGATTACTTAGATGTCTTAATCCCTCGCGGTGGAAAGGCACTAATTGACTTAGTCGTTAATGAGGCCACTGTTCCAGTACTAGAAACAGGTGCTGGCAACTGCCATATTTATGTGGACCAGACTGCCGATTACATAAAGTCAGAAAAAATTTGTCTAAATGCGAAAACACAGCGCCCTTCTGTTTGTAATGCGGCAGAAAGCTTACTTATTCATCCTGATTGGTTTAATGAGCATGGCAAACAGCTACTAAGTGCTTTGCATCAGGCAGGTGTGACAATTATCGGTGATGAAATCGTTTGTCAAAAACTTGATTTTGCTCATCCAGCAGCCGAAGAAGATTATGCCACTGAATATTTAGATTTAAAGATCAGCGTTAAAATTGTGGAAAACGTTTATGAAGCAATCGAACATATTAATAAATATGGTACGAACCACTCTGAAGCCATTATTACAGAAGATCAACTAGTAGCGGACATCTTCTTAAATAGCGTGGATGCTGCAGCTGTTTATCATAATGCCTCAACTCGTTTTACGGACGGCTTTGAATTTGGCTACGGTGCAGAAATTGGTATTAGTACGCAAAAATTACACGCTCGTGGACCAATGGGTTTACCTGCGTTAACATCTACAAAGTATTTCATTCACGGTAACGGACAAATCCGAGAATAAAGGTAGAACTATTAAGTAAAAGCCGGCAGTTGTTATCTTACTCCTCTGTCGGCTTTCTTTACTTTTTAAAGCGGAGAGATGGGTTGTAGTGGTTTGAGTAGCGTGTCCTGAGCTGCTAGTTGAGCGGTTTTAGTATACATAATCGTCTGTCCTCATAATACTTTTAATAGAAAGAAGGTTTAGAATGAACATTTCAGCCATCATAAAATTAACGGTTTCCATGGCTCTTTTTGGCTCCATTGGTTTTTTTACTGTTCATACGGGCGTACCTGCTATCGAGCTAGTATTTGTCAGATGTATTTGCGCTACCCTCTTTCTAGGAGGAATGTGGCTCATTACTGGCGGGCATAAAACAGAGAAATGGGATAAAAAAGAAATATTACAAACACTTCTTTGTGGCGTCTTTATCGTCTTAAACTGGGTATTTTTATTTAAAGCCTTTGAAGAAATGTCGATTTCCATTGCTATTTCTATCTATAATTTGGCACCTATATTTGTATTAATTTTTGGCGCATTGTTCTTAAAAGAGAAGATGACTATTCAAGCATTGCTAGCAACAGTAACTTGTTTTATCGGTAGTATGTTCATTATCGGCTTAAATAATTTTTTGACACTCTCTGAATTTATGAAATCAGGTTTTATTTGGGCATTACTGTCTGCACTATTTTATGCATTTACGATGCTCACAAGTAAAACGATCATAAACCTTAGCTCCTATGCATTAACGTATATCCAAACAACAGTTGGAATTGTCATACTATTACCATTTGTTGATTTTTCACTATTTGAAGGCTTAACGACAACAAACTGGCTTTATATTTTAGGGACAGGTTTTATTCATACAGGATTTGTTTACTATTTATTTTTTGATAGCATTCGTAGTCTCTCTACAATTCTAGTTTCAGTATTAGTATTTGTTGACCCTGTTGTTGCTATATTTCTCGATATGCTATTACTTGATTTTATGCCAAGCTTCATGCAAACACTTGGTATTGTATTAATTTTCGGTGGCATTTTTTACACCATTTACGTTCCAAAGAAAAAGCGTGTGCCTCAGACTGATGTAAAGGAGATTATTCCGTGAGTAAACTTTATGCAATTGGCGAATTATTAATTGATTTTACGCCTACTGAACAAAATACCTCCCTTGCTGCAGTAGAGCAATTTACTAAAAATGCTGGTGGGGCCCCTGCCAATGTTGCAGCTGTTTGTGCAAAGCTTGGGCAACAATCAGCTCTTATCACACAAGTAGGTCAGGATGCTTTTGGAGATTTCCTTGTTGACACGTTAAGGCAGGCTGGTGTCGATACGAACTATATTAGTCAAACGGATCAAGGTGAAACAAGCTTGGCCTTTGTGTCACTGACAAATGATGGGGACCGTGACTTCTTATTTTATCGTCGCCATGCAGCAGATTTACTTTACAACAAAGAGCAACTACCACCGAATATATTAACAGGTACTGATATTCTTCATTTTTGTTCAGTTAATTTAGTGGAAAGTCCAATGAAGCATGCACATATAGCTTTGATAGAACAGGCTCATCAGGCAGGTAGTCTTGTATCTTTTGACCCCAATGTTCGATTGCCTCTATGGAACGATGAGAAGGCCTGTCGTCAAACCATTTTAGAATTTTTACCAAAAGCCCATCTCGTTAAATTGTCCGAGGAAGAGCTTTTGTTTTTAACGGCGATTGAGGATGAAGAATCAGCAGTCCAATCATTGTTTCAGGGGAAAGTACAAGTACTCATCATTACACGTGGAGCAGAAGGAGCAAGTCTTTATACGAATAAGCACCATATGAAAGTACCAGCTGACAAGGTTCATGCGATTGATACAACTGGAGCGGGCGATGCCTTTATTGGAGCGGTGTTAACTATTCTCCTTAGCAAGCAGATTACAGCCATCAATCTACTCGACTTTTGTAAACAGCAGGCTCCCCCTCTCCTTACATTCGCGAATCATTATGCAGGAGCATCGACAGAAAAACATGGTGCCATTGCATCTTATCTTGCCAAGCATGAACTGTCACTTAAAAACGATATTATTTTTTGAATATTTCGGAACTTATTCTAATGTCATTCGTATTAGGTAGTGACACGTTGGATAAGAGGAGGAGCTAAAGTGAAATCTATTACGAAAAAGCGTACGAAAGCATTTTTCATTGATTTGGCAATATCAACAGTTGTCGGAGCTGGTGTAGAATATGTCCTGCGAAAAAAAGTGAAAAACGAGGCAATCCATGCAATGATCACACCAACAGTCGTTATGTGGTCTCTTGAATTTGCACAATTACGTAAAAATGGACAAACAGTTGGCTATAAAACAATGGGACTCGAACTTGCAAATGAAAATGGGTCAAAGCTAACAACCCCTCAAATTATTAAACGGATGGCTTATCGAGATACAATTAGCACATTTCATTACTTAAAAAGTCCAAAAGCGTTTGAACAACAAAACGGTCAACTTCTTCCTCACGACAACTTTTCAGGTACAGTTGTAAAGGAAATCTAGAAGATAAGGCTGCTCAAATATAATTTTGAGTAGCCTGTTTTAATAGATCGAGAATCAATTAGGGAGGAAATTTACAATTGAAATTGGATCATGTTGTTGATGTTTTACTTGAAAGTTTAAAAAATAATGAATATATTGAAGCTGTATTTTTAAGAGGGTCAATCGCTAGAGATGAGCATGATGAATTTTCAGATATTGATATGTATTGTGTTGTGGAGGAAGAACATATCGAGGCATTTTTGCCACAACGTATCCGCCATATTGAAGCTTATAAACAAATATTATTCGTTGATGACATCTATATAATCGCGCCTCAGCTCTTAGTCGTATATGAAGATATGATTCATATCGATTTATTCACCGTAACCCCCTCTGAAATAAGTAATAAAGATGTAAATCAATTATGCCTCGGCATAATTTCGTCCGGAATCGGCTTTGTGCTTAGGCCTGCACGATGCAGGTCAGTTAGCCGTTATCGCATGGATGCGATGGTTTTAGGCTAACATCCCCTAAGTACTCCTTTCCGATTCCTTGACATCCGCCGGAGGCTTTAACTTCTTTCAGTGGTTGTTTGGACACACGCTGAAAAGTTACCTTAAAACCGCATTCATCTCACACCTATGGAGGTGAGAGACTTCCACTGAAAGAAGTTAAAATCTTATTTGATCCAAATGGAATTCTTCCATCTAAACAGAGGAATACAACTTTGTCATTAAGTCCACTTGAATTTCAAGATGCTGTAGATGATACGGTTTGGTATTTGTATCAATATTATAAGAGTGCTTCGCGTGGAAATGACATTTGGTGCGTTCAATTACTGCGGCATAGTTTAGAACATTTCGCCAAAGTACTACTCCATAAATATTGTCCTGAACGGGCATCACTTGGACTTAAAACGTTACATCATTCGTTACCTCCTAACCCATTAAATGAGATTGTCGATATTATGAATTGTACGAGCCTTGTAACACATGGGGTAGCCGTAAAGAAATTAGTGAACACTTTCCACTATGAATCAAGTTGGATATTCGATAATGCGCCAGATCACGAAGAAATTAAACCATTATGGGAAAAAATCAAAGAGCTATTACAGTAAAATAAAATAGCAAACTAGCCTCTTACCTAGTTTGCTATTTATCAGGAGCTATTCCCTCTGAACTTTGGATAATGACTTTACCTAATCCAAATTTACGGAATTTGTTTCCGCCGCTAAAATCGTCGTTTGCGCCGGTAAAATCTCTTTTTCCGCCGCTAATACCACCTTTTCCGCCGGTAAGATCCTTGTTTCCGCCGCTAATACCATCTTTTCCGCCGCTAAGATCCTTGTTTCCGCCGCTAATACCACCTTTTCCGCCGCTAAGATCCTTCTTTCCGCCGCTAAATCCCTTTCCCCGCCGGTAGGACCACCTTTAAAATATAGAAATAGCAGTGAAAAAAACAGCATCCGATATCCTACGCTTTTGAACGTGGATCCATAAAATCACGTAACGCATTGCTAAGCATATATAAGCCTAGCACAAGTACTGTAATAGCTCCACCTGGCGCATAAGTATACCAAGGGGCCCCAACTAAATAGGCTTGTGAGTCTTTTAACATTCGCCCCCAACTAGGGTTTGGTGGCTGCACGCCGAGCCCTAAGTAACTCAGTGCCGCCTCTGCAAGCATTGCGGTTGCAAAGGTCACAGTTGCTGCGACAATAATCTGCGATGAAATATTCGGTAATATATGGCGGAACATGATGCTATAGGGCTTTACGCCAATTAACTTTGCAGCTAATACATATTCGGCGTCACGATGTTGAACAAAGCCACTACGTGCAATTCTGGCAATGGCCGGTATGGCAATAATGCCTAATGCTATAGCAGTATTGACGATCCCTGGTCCAAATACGGCAACGAGCATTAAAGCTAAAATAATACCTGGAAAGGCCATTAATGCATCCATCATGCGCATAAAAATTTCATCGATCCAGCCACCTACATAGCCCGCTATACCTCCAATTAAAATACCAAAAACTGTTCCTATACATACTGTCAGTAAACCGACTGCAAAGGCAGTTTGTGTTCCTTTCATAATACGGCTAAAAATATCACGACCAAATTCATCCGTACCAAAAAGATAGTTACTACTTGGGCTGCGTAACTTTTGAGGTATATTCATAGCGTTCACATCATGTGGCGTATAAAAAAAGCTGACAATCATCACGATTAGAAAACCGACAATGACTAGTAGACCAATGATTAAATTGATATTTTTCGTGTACCTTTGTCTATTTTTCATCGTATCCACCCCTCATCGTAATCGGATTCTAGGATCTATCACAGAATATAAAATATCGACCATAAAATTAATCATAACCACCGCTACAGTAATATACATGACGATTCCTTGCACTAATGGAAAATCTCGATTGCTAATAGCTGTGATCAGCAGTTGACCAACACCTGGCAATGAAAATACTTGCTCCACAATAATTGTTCCCGCCACGACCTCTGCCATGATCAGTCCAAAGACCGTTAATATCGGAATCATCGAATTTTTTAAAACATGTTTATACATAACATTGTGCTCTGACATTCCTTTACTGCGAATCGTACGCACGTAATCGAGCTGAACTTGCTCTAAAATAGCAGTACGAACATAGCGGAAATTAACCGCAATTTGCGGAATCGCAATGGTTAATGCAGGGAGAACAAGCGTGCTTAGCGCTCCTGTTACACTTTGCGTCCACGGAATATATCCACTAATTTTAAAAAAGCTAAATTGCATGCCAATATATAAAATAAGCATCATGCCAAGCCAGAAAGAGGGAACGGCCATACCAACTTGTGTCACTGTCGATAATGACACATCACTTAGCTTATTTTGTCTTCTCGCCGCAAACATCCCTAATGGTAAGGAAATGAATAACACAATTATGAGTGTGAGCCCAGCCAATGACATCGTTACAGGAAGTCGTTCAAATAATAAGTCTTTTACTGGCATTGAAAAACGAATAGAATTTCCTAATTCCCCTGTCAATAATCCCTTCATCCAATCCGTGTATTGCTCATAAAGGGGTCGATTCAAGCCAAGCTCTGATCGCAAATTTTCAATTTGTGTGGGATCGGCTTCAGTCCCCAACATTGTCCGAACCGGATCACCAGGTAAAATTTGAAAAACACCAAATGTAATAATCGACACTAAAAGGATGGTTGTTATTAACAGAATGAATCGACGTATCATATACATCATTGGACACTCATCCCTTTCTAGTTAGAAAATTTCACTTCAGACATGTCGTGGAACCAGAATGGGTAGTTCTTTAATCCTGTAACTTGCTTGTCGGAGCCCCAAACAATTTGATAATCCGCGATGTAAACCGCTGCTGCCTGCTCAGCTAAAATTTCCTGTGCACGATGGTAATAGTCCATTTGCTTTGCCTGATCTGCTTCCTTCAAAACATCTGTCATCATTTTGTCGTACTCATCATTTTTAAATAAGAAGAAGTTTTCACTCTCATTCGTTGAAATGTAATCATTTAATACTTCGTAGGCAGATGCTCGACCTGTTAAATCAATCGTTGTCATTTGATAGTCGCGGCCAAAATAAACTCGGTCTAGCCAAATTCCCCATTCTACAACTTCAATTTCCACGTCAATACCGATTTCCTTTAAATTATCTACAACGATTTGAGCGATATTCGAATAAATATCGTTATGCGAAGACACTGTAATTTTTGTTTTAAAGCCATCAGGGTAGCCCGCTTCCGCTAATAATGCTTTTGCCTTTTTCACATCTCGCGTATACATGCTTTCTAGGCCTTTCTTTTGATAGTCTCCCATCGCAGGACTCATATTTGAACCGAGTGGTACAGCATAGCCAGCAAACACGGAGTCAATAATATCGGACTTACTTATTGCGTAGTTGATTGCCTGACGGACCTTGACATTATCAAATGGTGCTTTTGTTTCGTTAAATGTAATAATTAACGATGAGTTATTATTTTGATGCGATACATTATAGTTCCCCTTCACTTCACCTACACGATGCCAAGGAACACTCGTTAAGTCTACTTCATTGGCCATTAAACTCATTATTGCTGCTTGATCATCTGATTGGAATGTAAACGTCACTTTATTTAAGTATGGAAGACCTTCCTTCCAGTAGTTTTCGTTTTTCTTTAGCTCTAAATTTGTACCAGGAGAATATTTTACATAAGCAAATGGCCCAGTACCTATTGGATTTTCATTATGCTTGCCATCATTGCTTTTTGGTACGATTGCTGATTGTCGAGCAGTTAATGAATAGAGGAAATTGGAGTTTGGCTCTTTCAGCTTTATGACAAATGTATTGGCATCTGGTGCTTCTGTTGACGCAACATTATCAAAGCTGTTTGACATCTTTTCTCCACCGTTTTTCCCCATTAATCGATCAAATGAATATTGAATATCCTCAATCGTTAAATCCTCACCATTATGAAATTTCACACCTGGGCGAATTTTGAAGGTATATGTTAAGCCATCCTTAGATAGTTCATAGCTTTCTGCTAGCCCTTCTTTTAAAGATCCATCGGTTTCTGGTGCCATCAGTCCTTCAAAAATATTAAGAATCATTTGGTATGATATCGATGCTGTTGCTTTATGTGGATCTAAAAAGTCTGGGTCATCATTTACACGAACTACAATTTCTTGAGGTAACTCTGCTACTGACTTTTCACCTGAACTGGCTTCTTTCCCATCATCACTTGAGCATGCACTTATTAGTAAACCTACTATCAATACCAACAACAGCAGCAACCAATTTTTATTCAGCCTCATGTCAATTTCCCCCTGTTCCCTCAATACTCTTTATTTGAATGCTTTTATAGCTCTCTACTTCTGCTAACCTATCAGCCTCTTTCACACCCACTAATATCGCTTCCTCCATAACCGTTGTAGCCAAATGTCCCAAATAGTCGACTGGATATGTTTTATCTCCTGTACCTAGCACGAAAACCGTATCTCCATCTAGCATTGTGTGAACAGGATAAATGGTGCGTGCGAGGGCATTTTGTGTCAGCTGCGCTATTTTTTTCGCCTCTGCTTTTGTTAGTTTGGCATTCACTGCAATGACACCAATTGTCGTATTCGTACCAGACAGCGCTTCTGATTGCACATGTTCTTCTAAATAAGCACAACAATCCAACCATTCCCCTGTTTTTGGATTCCTCGCACCTGCTAGTATTTGTCTTGTATTTGGGTCTTTTATATCCCCAACAGCATTGACAGCAACAATTGCACCAGCAACAAGATCATTTTTGCCAGCGATAGCGGCGCTACCAAGCCCCCCTTTCATACAAAATTGAGGTCCTGCTAATTTGCCTACAGTCGCACCATAACCAGCACCTGTATTACCATTTGCGAATGGCCCAACAATCGCACTTTTGGCCGCTTCATAACCCATTTTAGCTGTAGGTCTAGTCTTTGGATCACCGATAAATAAATCAAAAAGCACAGCACTAGGGACAATTGGTATTGTCGTAACACCCGCATCCACACCAACACCCTGCTCCTCTAAATATTGCATGACCCCTGTTGCTGCATCTAATCCAAATGCACTTCCTCCAGACAAGCAAATCCCATGTACTCGATCTATTTCATTCATAGGATCAAGTGCATCCGTCTCTCGAGTGCCCGGTGCAGAGCCTCTTACGTCGACACCGCAAACTGCACCATTTTCGACTAAGATTACTGTACAGCCTGTAATGCCTTCATTATTTTCTGCATGCCCAACCTTAACTCCGGGCACATCTGTAATATTGCCAAACATACTATACACCTCACCCTCAAAAAAGACTTAATATTCAGATTATTAATCATATAATAAGCAGGCTACTCGTTGATCTTTATTTTTCTCTTGAAGTACTGGTCGTTCCTGATGACATCTTTCCATCACAAAAGGACAACGTGTATGGAACACACAGCCAATAGGCGGATTCATCGGGTTCGGCAATTCACCTTGTAACGGTATTTCCTGTTTCGGCTTATCAAAATTTACTACTGGAATCGCTGACAGTAATGCTTGTGTATATGGATGTAGAGGATTAGCAAATAATTCTTTCTTCGTGCCAATTTCCACCACTCTCCCTAAATACAGCACCGCCACTCGATCACTTATATGTTTCACAACACTTAAATCATGTGAGATAAATAAATAGGTCAAATGAAATTCATCCTGTAAATCCATCATTAAGTTCAAAACTTGTGACTGCACTGATACATCTAGCGCAGATACAGGCTCGTCCGCAATGATGAACTCTGGATGAATAGCAAGAGCCCGTGCAATACCGATTCGTTGCCGTTGACCTCCAGAAAATTCATGCGGAAACTTTTGCATCGCATCCTCTGATAGACCTACCTTGTGTAAAAGCTCCTTCACACGTTCTTTGCGTTGCTCCTTCGTTAATGTTAATTGCAGCTTCATCGGTTCTTCGATAATGGCACCAATTCGCATACGAGGATTCAGAGATGCAAAAGGGTCCTGAAAAATCATTTGCATTTGATTGCGATAGGTTTGAAGCTTGTTGCCTTTTAAATGCTGGATAGGCTGCCCTTTATACAAAATTTCTCCCGAAGTCGGTTCAACAAGTTTCAAAACTGTCCGTCCAAACGTTGATTTCCCGGAGCCAGATTCGCCTACTATGCCAAGCGTCTCGCCACGGAAAATCTCAATGGAAATATCGTCGACTGCTTTAATGACTTTTTTCTCTTCCTTCATCGACTTACGTTTCACAGGAAAGTAGGCTTTTAAATGATTAATTTCAAGCAAAACTTCTTTTTTCGTCATAAACAGGCTCCCCTTCCTCTGTGAATAGATGGCAGGACACTTTATGCTCCTCTTGAATATGGATGACCTCTGGCTGAGTGACACGGCATTGTTCCATCGCAAATGGACAGCGTGGTGCAAATCGGCAGCCTTCTGGTAACGCATAAGCTGGCGGGACGGTGCCTGGAATGGAAGGTAATCTTTTAACATCCGTCTCAAGACTCGGCATTGTTTTTAAAAGGGCAGTCGTATACGGATGCTTTGGATTTTGAAAGAGCTCCTGCACTGGTGCTTCCTCTACGATTTGCCCGGCATACATGACCATGACACGATCTGCCGTTTGTGCAACAACGCTCATATCATGCGTAATAAATAATATAGCCGAATGATGCTCTTCCTTCATCTTCATCATGAGCTTTAATATTTGTGCCTGTACGGTTACATCAAGTGCTGTTGTTGGCTCATCTGCAATTAACAACTGAGGATTATTGGACATGGCGATTGCAATCATGACACGCTGCCGCATACCGCCTGATAATTGGTGCGGATATTCTGTCATAACCTTTTCTGCATTGGCAATACCGACTTCTTTTAAAAACTGTAAAGATTTCTCCCACGCCTCTTTTTTAGACATCTTTTGGTGCCTGCGTATTCCTTCTATCATTTGATTACCGATTGTAAAAACAGGATCTAAAGAGGTCATCGGCTCTTGAAAAATCATACTAATTTCATTGCCTCTTATATGGCTCATCTCTTTATTTTTATAGTCTAGTAGATTTTTGCCATTCAATTTAATGGTACCCGCTGTAATTTCTCCTGGTGGTATTGGTAGTAAACGCATAATGGATAACGATGTAATGCTTTTTCCGCTACCAGATTCACCTACAAGTGCAACTGTTTCGCCTTTTCGAATCGTAAAGCTCACATCATCAACAACTTTTGCCTGTTTGCCATTTTTTAAATAAAAACTTATTTTTAAATGATTTACCTCTAGCAGCACTTGATTTTCTTCCAAATGCATCCCTCCATCTCACTGATTAGGTGGAGCATAGCGTATGGCGATATTTTTCATTTGCGTATAATTCCTTAACGCGACAAAGCCTTTTTCTCGCCCAATGCCGCTCTTTTTATAGCCACCAAAAGGCATTTGTATACCGCCTGCTGCCCCGTAGTTATTGACAAATACTTGCCCGGCCTGTACTCGGCTTGCGACATAATGAGCAGTATCTATATCCTTTGACCAAACGCCCGCAACTAAACCGTAGTCTGTACTATTCGCTAAGGCAATCGCTTCTTCGACAGTTGTAAACGTAAAAACAGTCAACACTGGTCCGAAAATTTCCTCTTGTGCTAGCGGATCGTTCACATCTACGCCATCTAGTATGGTCGGTTGTATATAATAGCCTTTTTCATAGCCTTCAATCGTCAATGTTTCGCCACCAGTAACCACATAGCCATCTTCCTTCGCTTTATGCAATAGTGTTGAGATCTTCGTATATTGTCGTTCATTTAACAATGGTCCCATATCAACATCTGCTTCACCTGGACCAACTTTTAATGCTTGGAATTTTCGCACTAGTTGCGCGATAAATGTTTCCTTCTCACGCGCTTCTATCAGCAATCTTGCTCCAGCAGAGCATGTTTGTCCTGCATTTTGAATAATCGCACGAACTACTCCATCCAGCGCCTGCTCCATGTTTGCATCCGAAAAAACAATATTAGGCGATTTCCCACCAAGCTCTAATGTCACAGGTACTACATTTTCAGCTGCTGATTTCATAACAGCTATGCCTGTTGGGACAGAGCCCGTAAACGTAATGTGATTGATATCAGGATGTGATGTTAAATATGGACCGACTTCACGACCTAAACCTGTAATATGCTGAAAAATACCTTTTGGCAGTTTATCTGCAAACCATTCAGTTATGGCATGTGCTGTCAATGGCGTATCTTCAGCACTTTTGACAATCACTGCATTGCCCGTTGCAATGGCAGCTGCTACACTTCTCGCTGTTATTTGAATAGGATAATTCCAGGGCACGATATGTACGGTAATCCCAACAGGCTCTAACACTACCGCATTTAAAATACCATCTTCAATTGGAATTGTATCCCCCATCACTTTATCAGCTGCTCCTCCGTAAAACTCAAAATAGCGAGCTGCTGCCTCAATATCTGCTCTTGCCTGGGATAACGGCTTGCCAACATCACGACATTCTAATAAGCTCCATTCCTCTGCATGCTTGCGGATATAGTGTGCGAACTCAACAAGTAGCTGTCCTCGTTCATGCGCCTTTATTTTCCGCCATTCTTCACTTTCAAACGCTACTCGGGCAGCACGAACAGCTTCATCGACGTGCGCTTTATTCGCATTCGTAATTTGGGCAATCATTTCACCGGTAGAGGGATTCATGACATCCAATAATTCCTCCGAGCCAGCGTGAACCCACTCACCGTTTATAAACATCGGAATTTTTTTCACCTGATCCCTCCTAAAGTCCGCGACCACCATCTACATGTAATGTCGTTCCTGTAACCATACTTGCTTCATTTGAAAGTAAATAACTTACTGCACCTGCAATGTCTGACGGATTCACTAAACGCCCAAGGGGTACTGATTGAACAAAGACACTTTGCTTTGTTTGCTCGATGTCCGCTCCTTGTGCAGCGAACTGACCCAGCATCTGTGTATCCGCTGGTCCTGGATGAATCGTATTGACACGTATTTGGAACGGCGCTAATTCAATCGCCATTCCACGTGCAAAGCTCTCTGCCGCCCCTTTAGAAGCAATATACGCTTGTAAACCTGGTCTCGGGCGGACAGCAGAAATCGAGGCGATTGTTACAATTGAGCCCTTTTGCCGTTCCTTCATATAAGAAACGACCGCCTTCGTTGTTATAAATAAAGTTTTCACATTGACATCCATTAACCGATTCCACTCATCCATCGAGACTTGTTCAATCGGTGTTGCAGCCTGCGCTATGCCAAGTGCATTGACAAGTCCATCAATCCGGCCATACTTTTCAAAAACCTGTTTGCATATGTCGTTCACACGTTCCTCCTGTAAAACATTAACTTCAAAACATTGCAAGGCATCCTGCGCTAAGTCTGTTAGTGATGCTACAGAAAGATCAAGCCCTACTACAATATGGCCCTTCTCAAGCTGCTCCTGAATAATGGCTTTCCCCATACCGCCGCCAGCACCTGTGACAATAATAACCTGTTGTTCTGCTGCCATGCTATACACCCCCTGCTGCTAATTTCATTTTGACAATCTCCTGACAAATGGCATCACCCATTTGCGCTGTTGACGCCTGTCCACCAATATCAGCCGTTTTCACAATTCCCTCTCGTAGCACCGCCTCAATCGCATGGACTATGAGCTCCTCTAAATCAGGTCTTCCAATATGTCCGAGCAATAAAGCGAGTGACCAAATTTGAGCGATTGGATTTGCAATTCCCTTTCCTGCAATATCTGGCGCTGAACCATGCACAGGCTCAAACATAGAGGGGAATTCCTTTTCTGGATTCAAATTGGCTGATGGTGATAATCCTAGACCGCCGACAATAGCTGACCCTAAATCAGATAAAATATCCCCGAATAAATTGGAGGCAACAATAACTTGAAAATCCTGAGGTCGCTCCACAAAGTAAGCTACTAATGCGTCGATATAAATAGATTCTAGTTCTAGCGTTGGTAAACTTTGAGTAAGAATTCTTTTCGTATGCTCATCCCAGAACTTCATCGAATGGATCATCGCATTCGATTTTGTTGCACTCGTAATTTTTGTTTTGCCATATTTATAGGCATAATCACAGGCGGCTTGTACAATTTTTTCAATACCGATCCGTGTCATAATCGTATTTTGAATCGTCATTTCCTGTAGCTGATTATGATACATTCGTCCACCACTATCGGAATATTCCCCCTCCGCATTTTCTCGAAAGATAACGAAATCAATATCACGCTCGTTGGCAAGCGGTGAGGCTATGCCAGGTAGCGATTTAATCGGACGGAAATTAACATATTGCTGGAAGTTTTTTCGTATCGGCATAATTAATTCCCATACCGTAACGTCGTCTGGAACACGAGCATCTCCAATAGCCCCGAATAAAATCGCATCAAACTCTTTTAAAATGTCTAGTGCATTTTCAGGCATCATACGACCGTGCTTGAGATAATAATCGGAGCTCCAAGGAAAAATGGTTGTTTCTATTCGGAAAGACGAATCATGTTCCTGAAGAAAATTTAGTACCTTTAGCGCTTCCTCCATAACTTCCTTTCCAATACCATCACCTGGAATGACTGCGATTTTTGCGTGAGTCATTGTGTATCACCTGTTAAAAACTTAAGTGCTGCCAAACGATATATAGCTGTTGTTTCTGCCAATTCTTCGATATCGACATATTCGTCAATTTGATGGGGAATATCACGATCACCTGCACCAATCGTCACAATTGGGACACCGTGCACATGAAGGAATGTTCCATCTGTAGCCCCTGGAACACCGTTATATTTTGGTTCTTTCTCCGTTACTTCAGCAACTGCCTCATAAATGGCTTGTACTACAGGTTCCTCCTTTGCAGTAGCTGTGGCTGGTCGGTTGTCAAGCACCGTTAGTTCTACCTTAAAATCAGGGTCATCTGCTTGCAGACGTTTAATAATCGCATCAATTTTGCCGAGAAGCTCATCATGATCCTGAGCAGGTACTGTACGAATATCAAGCGTCGTCATACAATGATCAGGAATCACATTAATTTGTGCATCCCCTTTGACTGGTGCTCGCAAAATAGTCGGTGTAATAGATGGCCAATTAAGCATGGGATCTCGTCCCAAACGTGCTTGCTCTTCTTTTTCTAATTTTTCTAGCTCCACGATAAAACGTGCCATACGCCAGTTCGGGTTAATGCCGCTCCAAGAAATTGCACCGTGCGCCATCTTACCAAAAATATCTACCTTCAAACGTATCGCTCCACGCTGTGCAATACTAACATTATTTTCCTGTGGTTCGCATATAATGGCCCCATCTACACCATCTGCCCAACCATTTTTTATAAAATGTTTAATGCCAAGCATCAATCCTTCTTCATCACAAGGAATACATAAAATAATCTTGCCTGTAAATTCCTCCTGATCCAGTAATAACGACTGGCAAGCTGTAATCATACATGCAAGATTTCCTTTTGTATCATTTGTACCACGGCCATACATTCGACCATCAATAATTTCTGCACCGAATGGATCGTACGTCCATGCTTCACGATTACCTTCAGTCACAACATCTGTATGTCCTTCAAAGAGTAGCGTTTTCCCTGGTTTACCCGAATCAATAATACCAATCACATTCGGTCTGCCTGGCACAACTTCCTCTACATATGTTTCAATCCCGATATCACGTAAATATTGAGCAACAAAATTTGCCACTTCTTGTTCATTGCCATTTGGATCATTTTCTCGATAAACGCTTTCAATACGAACTAGCTTTTGAGTAAGCTCAATAACTACCTCTCGGTCACGCAAATAAGATTCTGTTGTCTTTAAATTTAGTACTGTCATCTAAAGGCCCCCTTATTTAATAGAATATTCGAAATTCAGATTATTTTAACATTGTCCTTTTAGATAAGCATTAGACAATTTGTTAATAAAACATTTAATGCTATTAACATTTTGTTTAGTAGTAAAAAGTTAGAAAAGAACAAAACAATCTATTTTATGTTAATTTTCGATAAAAAAAGATTAAATAATTACCAAAATGTGGGTTTGATTTCCGTTCCGATTGGGCGCTTTCAAAAAAATTTGCTGAATGAAGATAAAAAACCAGCATCTAATTTGAATAGCTCAAATAGATGCTGGTTTTTTCATTTTATTGCTTGCGTGATTCTGTCATTTGCTTCCAAACAGAGCCTTTTGCTTCTTCACCCTGTTCGATGCGGGCAACCGCCATTTTTACTTGTAGTTTCACTTCGAATTCTTTATCTTCTTCGGCAGCCTTTAATGCCACTAATGACTTTTCAGTACCGACTTCATATAAGTACATAGCTGCACGCCATCGAACAAGCTTATTTTTATCCTGTAATGCTCGCTGCATCGCATCTTCAAATTCCACTAAGCCAAGGTCACTCATACAATCGCCAGCAGTTCGTCGTACAGCTGCACTTTTGTCTTGTAATGCCTTTTCTAAATAGGGAACAACTGCAACATCTTCAATCATTCCTAAATACACTGTTGCCAGGCGACGGATGGACATTTGTTCATCTTGTAACGCTAAATCTAAAAGTGGTAAATCATCTAGTTCTGGATCTGCCATTTGGTCAAGTAATTGGAAACGCTTTTCCCATTCAGGTTGTGTGAACTGTTCAACAGTCACTTTTAGCTTAGCAGGTTTCACTATTGTTTTCTCAGAATCATTAGTCGTTGAGACAATTTCTGCTAAACGCTCCTCAGAATATGTCACATTGATTTCCTGCTTCACGGCTTCCGCAATTTCCTCGAGCTCTCCATAACGAACGCCATAGTCAATCCACTTACGTTGGAAAATATAATTTTCATCAACTGCTGTATCAATAATTTTATTGAAAGTCTCCACAAATCGCTCGCCACAGCTCACACGGTGCTCACGTTGATTATCAAATACTTTTACTTGTAGTGGCACCTGCTTATAAAACTGCACATGAACGTACACTTCACCATAAAATTCACTGGCTACTTGCGTTTCATTTTCTTCGTGTACTTCTTCACCTAGCACTTGACGAATACTTGCTAAAATACCTTCCCATGCATATTTTGCGTTACGCTCTACAGCGAAGAAATCTGCTACATGATAAACTCCCTTGACACCTTCAATTGCTAAAATCGCTGCAGCTTCACCAGTTGCTTGATCTTTATTATCCTTTGTAAAATTATAGCTTTTGCCAAAAGGTAACTCTGTATCGACGACAATTTTCATTGAATTAGGACTTGGTGTCGGTTCAATTGTAATAATCTTCACGCATATCGCTCCTTACCCGTTTACAATTTCATCTAAATACGACCATCTTTCAATAAGGTGTTCATAATGTGCATTCAACTCATCAAGCTTCGCCGTTAATTCCTGTAATTTTGTAAAATCAGCACCTGCGTGAGCAATACCTTCTTCTGTCTCCATAATTGCTGTCTCTGTCTTTTCTATTTCATCAGCAATTGTTTCCCATTCTTTTTGCTCTTTAAAGGATAATTTTTTCTTGTCTGACTTAGGCTTTTCGGTTTTCGGTTTTTCTACCTTTGGCGCCTCTACCTTTACAGCAGCTTCCTGTTCACGCTTTTGTAAATAATCACTGTAAATATCAAGTGTCTCCTCAACATGTCCAAGACCATCTAAAATCCATAGTTTTTTCGCAATACGATCTAGGAAAAAGCGATCGTGGGAAATAGTCATAACGACTCCAGGGAAATGCTCAATGAAATCTTCTAGCACACCTAGTGTTTCAATATCCAAATCATTCGTAGGCTCATCTAGTAACAATACGTTTGGTTGCTCCATTAATAAACGTAATAAATGTAGACGTTTACGCTCGCCACCCGATAATTTACCGATCGGTGTACCATGCCCATGAAGCGGGAATAAGAAACGCTCCAGCATTTGAGCCGCCGAATAGCGCACACCCTCTGCATCTGTTATATCATTTGAAGCTTCTCGAATATATTCAATCATACGCTCATTTTCATTCATTTTCGGTAATGTTTGTTTGAAATGCGCTAACTTCACTGTCGAGCCAACATGAATTTCACCTATATCCGGTGTAAGTTCACCTGCTAGCATGTTCAATAATGTTGATTTTCCTACACCATTAGCTCCGATAATACCAATACGGTCGCCCTGTTGTAGTAAAAATGAAAAGTCTTCAAGGATTTTTTGTTGGCCAAAAGCCTTTGAAATATTTTCTGCCTCTAAAACCTTTCGACCGAGACGCGTTGTAGCTAGCCCCATTTCAAGCGAAACATCCTCTGAATTACGCTCCAAGCCTTCCTCTAACTGTTCGAAGCGTTGAATACGTGCCTTTTGCTTCGTCGAACGCGCCTTCGCACCACGACGAATCCATTTTAACTCTGAGCGATAGCGGTTGCGGTCTTTTTGTGCAGAGGCTGCTCTCATTTCCTCACGAATAGCACGTGCTTCTAAATAATCTCCATAATTCCCTGTATGTCGATATAATGTTTGGTCAGCTAGCTCATAAATATGAGTAGATAATTCATCTAGGAAATAACGATCATGGGTAATAAATATGACGGCTCCCTTTAATCGTAACACCATTTCTTGCAACCACTCCGTTGACTGCACGTCTAAATGGTTGGTCGGCTCGTCCAATAAATAAAGATCTGCTGGCTCTATTAATACTTTAGCTAAGGCGACGCGCTTTTGTTGACCACCTGACAGTGTTAATACTTCTTTATCAAACATTTCAATGCCGAGCTTCGTAAGTGCTGTCTTAGCAAGTGCATTGACATCCCATGCCTGTTCCTCATCCATGCGATGCTGTATGCTAAATAACGTTTTTTGTAAACTTTCTGAAGTTGGATTTAATGCAAGTGCAGCAACCGTTTCCTCATATTCACGATTAAGTTTTAAAATAGGTGAATCCCCTGCAAACACTGCCTGTAACACAGTTTCTCCGCTTTCAAAAGTAGGCTCCTGTGGTAAATATGCTACACGGTATTTATTTGGGCGGTCAACATTCATTGAATCCGCTTCGATTTCACCTGCTAAAATAGAAAGCAGCGTGGATTTACCAGTACCATTAATACCAATTAGCCCCGCACGCTCTCCCTCATAAATGGTAAATTCAATATTTTGAAAGAGCGTTTTATCGCCCACTGTTTTCGTTAAATTTTGTACAATTAAATGACTCATTACACTTGTCCATCTCTTTCATTTAGGTGTTGTTAGTGTCCGTACTACTTTGAATATGTAGTTTATTATTGATATCCATTTTTATCATAACATCAAATGACAGGTAAACAAAGGACAACAAACCGAGCTTCCCTATCAAAAAACATGCTCTCCCCCATTAACTTGCTGCCTTTAACCATTGGAGAACAGAAGAAATAGATATATTATATAGGCACTACCATACAAAACGTAGAACAACCACTTAGTGAAGGCCATCTATTCTGATTGAAATAACATCCGAGGAGTAAAGAATTTTTAAAGGTATCAAGTACAAAGTAAGACAATATGAAGAAAGGTATAAGCTCGCTATTAATCCAGCGGCGCTTATACCTTTTTATCTTGTTGAAAGAAGTTAAAGTTTTAAAGATTGCATTTACAGCTACTTAGAATTGGAATGTACATTTACTTTCCTATTTCATGTTTTAATTGCTCTAAAAACAGTACCATAAATTGATGGCGTTCTTTAGCCATTTGCTTGCCTTTCTCTGTTACCATTAAATCTTGTAATAATAAAAGCTTCTCATAAAAGTGTGTGACAGAGGCAGTATTTTTATTGCGATATGCCTCCTCTGTCATATTCATACGTGCTTCTTCCGTTTCATCGTAAAGCTTTCGACCTTTCGCACCGCCGTAAGCAAATGTGCGTGCAATACCAATCGCTCCTATAGCATCTAAGCGATCTGCATCTCTTACTATTTTTGCTTCAAGAGAAGTTGCTTCTAGCTCATTCCCACCATTAAACGATACTTGTGCAATGCAATCTCGGATATGTTGCTTTTTCTCCTCGTTTAAAGACAGCTCAGCAATTAACTTATTTTCTTGCTCTTTACTATCGGTATACTTTTTATCACTTACATCATGCAAAAGCACAGCAATTTTCACGACCTCTGCATCAGCTTTCGGCTCTGTATGTAAAATCGCTAACGCATTTTGATAAACACGTTCAATATGTTGAAAATCATGACTAGCATCAAACTGTTCATAAATCCCACGTACTTTATTCATTAAATTGTTCATATTTTTAATTCAGTCCTTTCCCTTATGATTATACTGTATAGCTTAGAGGAGTTGGTAGCGAAGCACCTTTCTTTTAGATTTAAAATTAAAATTAAAATAATATGCATATTTCAATTGACTAATTTTTCAGAATATTATAAGATAAACATACAGAACAGCTAATTATGTTCTGTAAGCTCACTATTTCATTAGTGTACAAGAACTATGCTTTGACAGATTAAACAACTTCAGCGGGCTTACAATTGAATATTTTGTTGAAAGATGATGTTCGTATAGTGTAAATCCATCATCTAAGAAAACAAATAAAAGTGAACACTTTCCCTTAGTAAATTCTTTGTTTTAACCCGCATAGTAAACGTACATGATGAGATGAGTGAACAAACAGTTAGCCTGTTTTCACGACCAAGAATGCTTTGACCAACTGTTGCAAGCGTGTCATTTTTTATCATTAATTGATGTTACCTTCTTCTATTATTTTAAGTATAATGTGAACGTAACTCCTCCCATTAATGGCAAAGAGAACACCAATTTGTTAACATAGTGCGAAAAGCTGAATCATCAGAGTCGTGCTAACAAAACTAGATCATTCTTTTTTAGGCAACTTTTTTTCCGAATTTCATTTAAGCCGTAAATGAAGTAATAAGTTATGAAGGAAGTAGGAACGATCGTTATGTTATGTAATACCCACCCGCTGAAGAAACAATAAAAGCTGCCCATTTACTATATGTAGATGATGGCAGCTTTTATTGTTTCTTCCATTTCCATTTTAAAGACATTTATCCTATCTCACTTTTCTCTGCTTCTTTTTTTCACATGTTCCTTAGAAGACCATGATATATTCGCATAGAAGTTAATAACTCTTGTGGTAATGAGCTTGTTAATTAAAGCAGATTCTCCTGTTGCTCTTACCACTCTACATTCCATGCATTAGCTCTTCTCAGAAATTATAACTTCGTTAACCCTACCGTTGTTGATTGTCATTATTTTGGATTAGCTCTTTCTTAATTTCTTCAATACGCTCCATAGATAAGCCTGTTATTTTACTAATAAAATCAATATCCATATTATTCACTAAAAGATTGTTGGTGATTTCTTCCTTTGCTTCTTTCTTCCCTTCTTTTTTCCCTTCTTTTTTCCTTTCTTCTATACCCTTTTGCTCTGCCATATGCTTCGCATAGTCTAGCTTCGCCTCTTCATCAAGGATATACTTTAAGCGTGACTGATAGGCAATAACATCCTCCTGTGATAAACTTAGCTCTTCCCAGACATTGAATGCCTGTAATAGATGTTCGTCCTTCATCGCTAGTTCCTCCAATTCATGATAAATTTTTTCATAAACCTTTTTCTTTCGTGCATCGACCATTCCTAATAACAATAACCAACGTGCTAAAATATCATCCAGTGGCTTAAGAACTCCCCTATGCCATTGTTCAAGGAATTTATTCATTTCAATAAAGTGCACTTCCAAAGCATCATCCTGTATAACTAATCGCTTTAATGTTTTATCCTCATATAAATGGAAGGTACTGTGATAATATGCACTTTGAGGAAATACGGTGAAATTACCTATATTAATGGTAATAGTCGGTAGCAATTTATGATACCCCATACCTTTTTTGCAATTGTGATGTATATAGTTGAGCCCAGTAAAATAATGTACGCTTAAACATATCGTGCTGATTAGACAATTGAATTTCAATATTAATCATTTGCTGATCCTGCGTTTTCACCACAATATCTAATCTTGACTGCTTATCATCCTTATATTCGCCACCAAATTCTTGTTTCATAAAAGCCACTTCTTGGATGGTATTTCGACCAGTTCGATTTAAAATCGCATTAAGAAAAACAATGGTCATATGTTTATTTTTTTCGCTACCAAACATTTGTTTAAATGCATAGTCTACTTTCAAATCCATCAATTTCGTTAGCGGAATTCTACGTAAAGCCTTTTCACTCACAACCATCACCCCATTCACTTAAAGTTTGGTCATAAATCTTCATATTTTATATTATTTTAACATGCTTCAATTGTAGGACCAACTTCAAGAAATAAAAAACAAGCCTTCTGTAGTTTATTAAAAATAATTCTAATAGCCCTAATACATGACCATCGTTATCCATGTTAATACACAATGCTGCTGTTGAGGTATTATAGGAACGAATGTTATGTAATCCCCCTGCCGAAGAGACTGTAAAAGCTGCCCATCTATTCATGCAGATTCAAAAAACTAATTCCAGTTGGATATCCACGGCAAGTACTTTCAATAAAACTCATTGTATTGTTCTTCCTTTTTCTTTATAAGAGCATAAAAATAAACTCTGGCTATTCACCACAGTCCTAAAACGAAAGAGCTTGCAACTAACTTACAATCGATAGCAGTCCTCTCAATCAACTAAAGGGCCAGCATAATAAGAAATGACAGCTCATATCTTCAGTATGAGAGGATGATTATGTGAAAGACCTATTAGAAAACGTATATCAATTATCTATAGCAGTCCTACTTTTATGTTCTGTTATTTCCGTTAGACTTCTAAAAAATTTAAAGCGTGAAAGAAAACTTTCTTCCTTTGAATATACAATGTATTTAATCATTCGAATTGCGATTTTTTTATGGTTAGCTAGTTTTCTACTTATTCATTATGGTGCATAATTTACTTGACCATCTTAGTACTATCAACACCCTTGAGTAAAAAGGCAATCTTTTATCATTTGGAAATCAACCAAACGATATGATGATGACCCTAAAAGCTTTCTTTTATAACTTAAAGAAGCAACTGAAACTGTAGACAACAGAATTTTGAAACAAATTACTAAGATTCACAGCTTTTACTAGCTGCATTCTTTATTTACAAAAAAGCTACTACAAATATAAAAAATGTCGACAAAGTCTAAAAACGGCTTTGTCGACACTATAAAAGAGGCATCCTCATGTAAGGATGCCTCTTTCTTATGGTTACATCATTAAAATTAAAGTTTTACGATGTTTGTAGCTTGTGGTCCACGTGGGCCTTCTTCTACTGAGAATTCAACTTTTTGACCTTCTTCAAGTGTTTTGAAGCCGTCACCTTGGATAGCTGAGAAGTGAGCGAATACGTCGTTTCCGCCTTCTACTTCGATGAATCCAAAACCTTTTTCTGAGTTAAACCATTTTACTGTACCTTGTGTCATTTTAATGACCTCCATTAATTGTATTAAATAAATATCATTTTTATAAGAAAAAAAATTCACATATTACAAAAAGCATCTAATAAAACACGATTACTCTTTGTAATATGTGAATTCATTGTTTTCTTTGTAAACGATTTTATTACATTCATTTTATAATATAAAATTATAAATGTCTAGTACAAAAGTGAAATTTCTTTAAAATAATGTGCTACAGTGGGAGAATTCCGCAAAAATAAGCTAAAAGCTGCCCTTTCTCAGATAAAAAGAGCAGCTTTCATACATTTATTTTCAATATCTTCTATTAATTAATGATAAATTCAAACTCTATTTAGAACAATCCTACCGCATGTCCTTCATGATCAACATCCATACGCAATGCTGCTGGTGCTTTTGGTAAACCTGGCATCGTCATAATGTCACCAGTTAAGCAAACTAAGAAGCCAGCACCTAGTTTTGGAATGACTTCACGGATTGTGATTGTAAATCCTTCAGGACGACCAAGTAAACTTGGTTGGTCCGATAATGAGTATTGCGTTTTGGCCATACAAATCGGCATAGAGTCCCAGCCGAATTTTTCGATTTGAGCGATTTGCTTTTTCGCTTGGTCGGTAAATTGAACATCTTTCCCACCATACACTTTTTGCACGATCGTACGTACCTTTTCTTCAATGGATTCTGTTACATCATATAATGGTAAGAAATTATTTTCTTCCTCAAGTACAGTTAGCACCTGTTCTGCTAGGGCTTGGCCACCTTTTCCGCCTTCTTCCCAGACATTTGTACGAGCAATACGTACATGTTTCTCTTGACACCAGTTTAATACTGCTTCAAGTTCAGCCTCTGTATCTGTAATAAAGCGATTTAACGCGATAATTGGTTCAACCCCAAATGTACGAACTGTTTCAACGTGCTTCTCTAAGTTTTCAATTCCTTGTAAAAGTGCATCTACGTTTTCGCCAACGAGTGCTGTTTTCGCTACACCACCATGCATTTTCAATGCACGAATCGTTGCCACAATCACTACTGCACTTGGTTTGAAGCCTGCTTTACGTGCTTTAATGTTCATGAACTTTTCAGCACCTAAATCTGAACCGAAGCCCGCTTCTGTTACGACGATATCAGCTAGCTTACGTGCTGTTTGTGTTGCCATAATCGAGTTACAGCCATGTGCAATGTTAGCAAATGGTCCACCGTGAATAATAGCAGGTGTCCCTTCAAGTGTTTGTACTAAATTTGGTTTGAAGGCATCTTTTAATAATAATGTTAATGCCCCCTCTACTTGAAGATCACGTACGAATACAGGCTCACGATCAAATGTATAACCGAACACAATGTTTGCTAAACGTTCACGCAAATCATCAATGCTTGTCGCTAAACAGAAGACTGCCATTATTTCTGATGCAACAGTAATGTCAAAGCCGTCCTCGCGTGGCATCCCTTGCACAGGACCACCGAGACCCACAACTACTTTACGAAGAGCACGATCATTTAAATCCATTACACGCTTCCAAATAATACGACGAGGATCAATGTTTAAAGCATTTCCTTGGTGGATATGATTATCAATAAAGGCTGATAATGCATTATTCGCCGTCGTAATTGCATGAAGATCTCCAGTGAAATGCAAATTAATATCTTCCATTGGTACAACCTGTGCATATCCACCACCAGTTGCGCCACCTTTTACACCCATAACAGGACCGAGTGACGGCTCACGTAAAGCTACAACAACATTTTTATTCAATTGATGAAGTGCATCAGCAAGTCCAACAGTTACAGTTGATTTCCCTTCACCTGCTGGAGTTGGGCTAATGGCTGTTACTAATACAACCTTCGCATCATCACCACGTGCTGTTATTTTTGAAGGATCAATTTTCGCTTTGTAGCGACCATACTGTTCCAGTGCATCCTCTGAAATACCTGCAGCTTTTGCAATTTCGGTAATAGGCTTCATAACCGCTTGACTAGCAATTTCTAAATCTGTTAAAGGTTGATTTTTCGTTGTCATATGGCATACCTACTTTCTATGTTGTTAAATTCCATTATAGACTTTATTGTACAAGAAATCCTAATTAGTTATACAAGCATTTCGACAATCAATTGACAACTTTGCTCAATTCATGTATGTTCTAAGTGAAAATGCATTTTTTCACATTTTCTCAATACTATCACGACTTGATTGATTTAGTTTTACATTCAAGCGCAATGGAGGCGAATGCTTATGCAACAAGGAATCGTAAAGTGGTTCAATAATGAAAAAGGTTATGGCTTTATTGAATGTGATGATGGAGAAGATGTATTTGTACATTTTACGGGGATCCAAGAGGAAGGCTTCCGTACACTTGATGAAGGTCAGAAGGTAACATTTGATGTAGTGGAAGGAAATCGCGGACCACAGGCGTCAAATGTTGTGAAATTATAAGCGTAAAGGAGCTGTTCGATTGCTGAACGGCTCCTTTTTAAATATTTGATGTTTTGTTTTCTATTGACTACTACTAGCTAAAACTTCAACGATTGATCCAATAAAAAGCTCCTGGAAATACTATTGTTTCTCTTATTTTTTCAGGATCTTTAAGTGTCACCCCAAATGGTCCCTCACTTAAATGACCAAGTGCCATCGCAGTTGCAGCATCTTTTTCATAAAAATCTAAACGAATATTCGGAAAGCGCAAGGACATATACTGTGAATGTTGCTCAGGCTCTGGTAATTGCAATACCTCCTGCCATAATTTCACTGTAGCTCGCACATCCTTTACATAAAATTGCACCGATTCCATTGTGATCGATTGTTTTGGATGGATTGCCCCACTTGCCTGTAATTGTGCAAAACGGTCCTCATCATCAGCAGCCCACTCGATTAAAAAAGGAAAATCAATTGCCTGCTCTGACTTCCCAAAATGCAATAGCTTCCATTCTATGACGGAGCCATCTGGTCTTGTTCGACTGCAAGCATCAGGACCATACACCTCAAAACCAAGTGCACGCAAACGTTGTCCTTCTTCTTCAATATTTTTTGTACGTAATGCAATTCGTGAAAATCCATAATGCTCCTGCGCCCGCTTAAACGTATAGTGTAGGGAATAAGGCAATTCCGCTGCATTTTCAAATAAATGACGATCATAAATTGCTATTTGCTCAATATAGTTTAATCCAAAGTAGCTTAGCGCATTATATGTCCCCCACATTGTGTGTTGACCGCCGTTAACTGTATGGATATTACGTTTGTTTAAAAAAACCTTTGCATTGTCTGGTGATTGAACTTGATGAACTAGATGGTCAAAATATAAAGTCATGACTACCCCCCTTTTTTCTCCCACCATTATATACTTTACCTGTTAGTTTTGTTGGTTTAAAATAAAATTAAGAATATTCAATTTGTTAAGAAGTTGCTATATTTTATGCTAACTATTTCAAGATGCTCAGCAAGGAAGTTACTATTTGCTGATCATCAAAGAAAAAAGTTTTTCATTTAGGTAAATCGATGTTATATTCACATAAAATAACAAGAGGTGATTAGAATGACAGACAAAGTAGCTGCTTTTAAACTAGCATTGGGTAATTATCCAACAGGCGTTACGGTTGTCACAGCTTGTAATGACGCTGATGAACCTATTGGCTTAACTGTCAATTCCTTTGCGTCAGTTTCCATAGATCCACTGCTTATTTTATGGTCGCTCGATAAAAAATCACAGCTTCATCCATATTTTACAGCAGCTAAAAAGTTCGCTGTGAATATTTTAGCGAGCAATCAAGAACATTTATGTACACTATTTTCAAGTAAAATCCCAGATCGTTTTGCTCAGGCAAAGTGGTCAACTTCCGTTCATGGTCTACCGGTTTTACACGATACTGTAGCCACTTTACAATGCACAACCTTTCAACAAATCGATGCAGGAGACCATACGATATTTATTGGGCAGGTCCTAGCCATTGATCATGCACAAAAGGAGCCCCTACTCTATCATCGTAGACATATTGGGGAAATCCCTAAAAGTTTTTATAGCTAAGATACTATCTCATAAGCAATTAGAATTGACTACATGTAAAAACAGGATGGTTCATCGTAATCCTCCTGTTTTTTTGTATCATAAACAATTGCTGAAGATTGAGCCATATGATGAAACGCTATTAATGTCGATATCTTAAAGAAGAATGTTCAATTTTAACGGAGATACTGCACAGCAGGACCTCTACAATAATCCAGCACCTCTGGCTAACTTCCAAAAAAAGCCACAAATAAGCAAAGAAAATAATCCCTGCTTTCTTTGTGGCCTTCAAATATCTAGCAAACTGACATCCTATTATTTACTTTTTCTGTGGAAATCTCTGCTTTTCAAGTCTGTTAATCTGAACAATGACACCGTCTTGAATCGTAATGTTCACTTCTCCATATTCTAAATTCTGAATGGCCTTTGCAATTGCCTCTAGCTTTTTGTCATCGATCTTTGCCTGTTGAGTCATCCGATACACCCCTTCTTTTTACATACTTTTTGTACATAAGAGGCCAACGCATCAAATTGATTTATAGCCCCCTTATCTCTCAGATAGCCCTGTTGGATTTGGCACCTACACTATTGGTTGCCGAGGCTTCATTGGGCCAAGTCCCTCCACCTCTCTCGATAAGAGTATTATGTTTCTTGGAAATAATTCTATAATTCAGAAAACCTATTGTCAATATAAATATTACAATTCCTAGTCGAATACTTTGTAATTAAGTAAAAAGGATTATTTAAAGTTCGAATATTTTAGTTAAGACGTTTATTTTCCTTGAAGCTTACTATACACAAGTTATTTTATTCCGTATTAAAAGGCAGTATTACTCCCACCATTCACTTATTACAGAATGAAATGCATTTTCAGAAAACCTAACGCATACAACTTCTTTTTAAATATTCACTAAATAATTTAAACAAAACAAAAAAACTGTGCAGATCATTTTCTCTACACAGTTTTCACTTTACGTATTTTGTAAAAAATCTATTAATGCTTTCGCTGTTTGTTGCTTGCCCACTACCTTTGTTGGTTCGCCTTTAGCTGGTACAATCCAATGTGGCTCATCTCCACCATATAATGACTGCGAGCTATTTGCTACCATAAACTGAGCGTTAGCCGATTCCATCCGTAGACGTGCGCGAGACAGTAAAAATTCCTCATCATCTGTTGCCTCGAGTTTAAAGCCCACTAAAGTAACATTCGGTTGCCACTCTTTTATCTGACCTAATACTTTAGGTGCCTTTTTAAAGTGAATGATAGGTGGCTCGTCAGATGGCATTTTACCTGCTTCCTCCATTAAATTTCCGGATTGGTCATATACTTTATCAATGAGCCAATCTGAGCCAGCTGCCGCCATAATAACGATATCCACCTGTTCTTCCTGAACAGCCTGTCGAACTTTCTCGCCTAAATCCTCTATACCTTCAAATCGAATGGTACGCATTTTATCTTTGTTTGTCGGAAGTTGTGCGAAATAACCATGCATATACAAGACGTTAGCTTCAGCCGCTAGTGCCGCCTCAGCTAAATAACAGCCCATCGACCCTTTTGATAAATTCGTATGCCCTCGCACACGGTCCCATTTTTCAAGCGTTCCCCCACTTGTAATGAGTACGGTCTTACCTCGTAATGTCCCCATACACTCACCTTTTTTCTAAAAAATATACAAATACTATTTTAACTTAAGGATATGTTAAGCTTCAATGTTGTTTTTATAGGGCATATTGCTCTTCTCTATAAGTTAGCTCAAAATTTTTGGATCATCACCATAACGTGTAGTTGATTTCCGTTCCGACTGGGTACAACTTTCGGTGATGAGCTAAAATTATTCCATATTTTGTTCTTTCAACCAGGTTTTTAATATTTCCGCAAATTTTTTGGTCACGGGTGATGCCTGGTGTTTCATTGCTATTCCAATTGTACGATAACCACCTTGTTTTAAAGGAATGGCTTTTATCGTAGTAGGCAAGTTATTCGTAACTAATTTCGGTAAAATACTAATGCCAAGCTGGTGAGAAATCATCGAAATTATCCCTACCTCTTCTGATAGTTCGAAACGAATATTTGGCTTTACGTGATATTGCTCTAAAAGTACTTTTACATCATTTGTCCCTTTATAAGAAGTCATGATAAATGGCATGTCTTCTAATTCCACTATATCAATTTCTGTTTTATCATAAAGTAGACTTTTATCGGAGACAATACACAACAATGGATCCTGCTGGAGTTCGATATATTGAAATTGCCCAGACTTTTGACCATTTAAAAATCCAGCATCAACCTCCCCACTCAGTAGCCATTGTTCAATTTCATAATAGTCTCCCTCTCGCATTTCGACTTGTATGCCAGGAAATTGATTGTCCATAATACGAACAATTTCAGGCATCCAGTTTGAGGAAATACTTGAGATGACGCCAATTCGCACTTTTCCACGAGTAACACCAAGTATATGTGCAGCTTCCTGTTGTAGTAATTCCTCTGCATCAAGGACATGTCTCATTGCTCTTAACATGGTATCCCCTTCGCTCGTTAACGTGACACCCGCGCGGCTTCTATGAATGAGCGCAAAGCCGAACTCCTTTTCTAAACTTGAAACAGCATGACTTACAGCGGATTGAGTTAAACCTAAAGCATCTGCTGCTTTTGTAAAGCTTGCTACCTCAGCCACTTTATTCAAAATCTCATATTTCACTAAACTCATTGCCTGTCCCTCTATATACATGAATTTTTTTAATACTAATCATTATAAACATTCGTTTTACTAATCACAATACAAGATATATAGTAATTTTTAGAATGAAAACTGTTTTAGTACACAGATTGTAGGTGGGCACAATGGGGATCCAGGGAAAAGCAAATTTATTGATGGTTATTGTGACAATGTTTTGGGGATTATCTTATACCTTTATGGTAATGGGACTTGAAACAATGGCAGTTTATAATGTGGTGGCGTTGCGTTGTATCATCGCATTTTTGGCAGCAGGTATTATCTTTTATAAACGAATAATTAAGGTCGATGCAAAAACATTAAAATATGCAGCTATTCAAGGGTTACTATTATTCATTGTGTTCGCTCTTAGCTTAATCGGACTAGAAACAACTTCGGTATCCAACGCTGGATTTATTTTAAGTTTAACAGTTGTCTTAGTACCTATTTTTAGCAGTTTTATTGAAAAAAAATTACCTTCAAAAGCAGTTAGTTTTGCGATCATTTGCACAATGATTGGCATTACAATTTTAACTACTCATGGCTCAGTTTCCTTTCAAAAAGGGGATATTGTAGTAGCCATCGCAGCACTATGTTATTCAATTTACTTATTATTAAATAGTACATTTACAAAAAACGTAGAATCAATCTCCTATGGTATTTACCAGCTTGGTTTTGCAGGACTTTATGCACTTATCTTAACATTCATTTTTGAAACACCAACACTTCCAAGTACCTCGACTGCATGGATTGCCATTATAGGGCTAGGTGTCATTTGTAGTGCATTTTGCTTCGTAGGACAAACTGTTGCACAACAGTATACTTCTGCTACACATACAGGACTTATTTTTTCTTTAGAGCCGATTTTTGCAGCGATGTTTGCAATGATGTTTATCGGCGAAGGAATAACGATAAAATTATTAATTGGTGGTAGTTTTATTCTGATTGGTAACCTTGTTGCGCAATTAGAGCATCTTCATGTTTTACGCTTTATTAAAAAACAAGAACATGAGAAAGCTATTCATTAATATTGAATCCACACAATACAAAAAACCGAGTGATGCATGTACATTCACTCGGTTTTTTGTATTGTGTGGATATCTTCAAATTTGTTCTGCCTCATTCATACATACGCTCCTCGTAATATTCAGGAGTTTCTACATTATAAAGAGTAGATTCTGGTACAGTTAGACGAGGACTAAGCGGATCATGACGATAATGATTATCTTTCTAAATAGTTGATGTCATCATAGACTCAGTTAAGTCCCACACTCAGTAAATAATACAACAGCACCTAGTTCTACGAGTTGAGCATAGTATGCTGTTTGTCCCTCAGTAAGATCAAATCTCTTTAATCCTTCTGTTACAGCTGATTCACCAGTAAACCATGATTTAAATTGATCCACCCAATTCCCTACCTCATGTGTTTTAACGTCAGTATCCCATTTTACATCCTCTAATTTGCTTGGATCCTTTGCAATAATGTGAATGTCCTCTATTTGAAATGCTTTTAATCGCATACTTTCTAAAATATGAAGCATTTCTTCCCTAGTATGGGCCACTTCAATTTGTGAGTTTTGTTCATTCATCATGTTCAATTCCTCCTAATTTATATGGCTTACTAGGTATTTACCCTATTTTTCAAGAAAAAAACATTTTGCTACCTATTCACGTCTTGTTACAATGGTTTGGCGTTTTTATTAAATGAAAAAAGAGGCAATGGGCACTTACTTATAAGTTATGCATTGCCTCTTTTACTATTTACCTTTTGGTTATTAGCCACCTAGGAATGCTTTTAACATCCAAGTATGCTTTTCAAGGGACTGAAACATGGCATTAAGTAAATCCTCTGTTCGGTCGTCTCCTTCTTCAGCCGCTAGCTCCATTGTTGAGTTTAAAGCTTTCATTAGCTTTTGGAAATCCGAAATGGTTGTAACTACCATTTCCTCGGTTGTCTCATTTCCTGTCGCTTCCTCAACATATGATAGTTCAAGATGCTCTTTTAAAGTTGCTACAGGCCTGCCATCTTTCGAAAGAATGCGCTCTGCTATTTCATCTAGATTTAATGTTGTTTCATTATATAATTCTTCAAATTTTGCATGTAGTGTAAAGAAGGCGTTACCTGTTACATACCAATGATAATTGTGCAATTTTGTATAAAGTACCGAGCATGTAGCGACAAGTTTATTCAATTGTTTGTTTAAGTTTTGCGTCATTATTTCTCCTCCAATTATGTCACTTGTTCTATCCCTTAGTATGTGTAACAATGCATGTTGGCTATACGCACAGTTTTTTCATTAACAGGATTTAAGCTCCTTACGAATTTCTTGTACTTTTGCTACTGGAAGCTTTGCAACTTCAGCAATCCACTCATCTTCAGCACCCTTTTCAATCAAACCAATAATTATTTGTTTAATGCCTTGTTCGATGCCTTGTTCGATACCTTGTTCGATACCTTGCTTAAAGCATTCCTGTCTCTCTAATTCTAAAACACCAGCAAGTGTTGGTGGTAAATCCTCTTTATATAGATTCAAAATTTCTTCCTCCCCACTAATCTCATCTTTAATATCTTTTACAAGCTGCTCTGACATAGATTTTGGTAGTTTCAATAAGTAATCAATAAAGTAAAGAAGTGCTCTTATTTCTGTTCGTTCAATATTATTTAATAACCACACTTCTCTTAGGAGAGCCCTTTTATATGCAGTACGCAAGCTCATTTTATTTTTAGTACGATTCAAATAAATAGAAGCTAGTAACGCTTTACTAAACAGCTTAGGTGATTTTTTCAATGCTTCTTCATCAAAATCTGACACAGCAAACTGAATCAATTATGCCTCGGCATAATTGCGTCCGGAATCGGCTTTGTGCACAAAGAACTCCTTTCCGATTCCGTGACATCCGCCGGAGGCTTTAACTTCTTTCAGCAAATGTTTGAACATTCGCTGAAAGAAGTTGAAAGTGTACTTTATTTCCGTACCGTACTATTTATCATGGTACTGGTTCGTGCTTTTAGTACTCTTATTGGTGAAAATTGCAATAGCAACAACCTTCTTACCATACCGATCACTTATACGATAGAAGTACTCAAACATGCGCTTCGCAAAATGCACTTCATCTATAGCTTGTACTTCCGTATGAACGAAGATCCATTGCTCTTTTCCATCTTTGAGATGGACCTTCGCTATTTGATCGGCTATTTTGCGTCCTTGACGATACTCAATAATTTCTTTGAAAAGCTCCTGCTGTAAAAATTCCACTCGCTTAGAAAAATCCACTTCTGCATGTAACTCTGGCAAAAAGAACAACAAAAAATCTTCAAACAAATCCGCAATTATTTTTTTCTATAGATTATCTTGATTCAACTGGCTAACCTTATACACGTCCGGTTTTTCCAAAACTAATTGCATGATCATTTCATTCCCCCTTTATCTTAAAACCATTATAGCTAACACGAACATAAGTTTCTACAATCTTATTGTTTTTTATTTAAGAATATTAAAACTATTCTCTATAATTATTTCACTTTCCGAAATAGTTTCGTTATAATGGAGACAGTTACATTAAAAGGGGTGTTAATTGATGGAGGTTTTACCATTACGAAAAGATGTACCAGTAGAAGAAACTTGGGATTTAAAGGGTTTACTTGAAAATGATGCGGATTTTGAGCCTGCTTTAGCTCAGCTTGTAGAGGATGCACTAAACTTTGAACGCAAGTATCAAGGTACAATTACAGATGCCCAACAGGTGATTGCTGTATTAACAGCTTCTGAAGCATTACAAGAAAGCATTGTTCCTATTGGCGCTTATGCAAACTTAAATATTCAAGCAGATCGTACGGATGACGTAGCCCAAATGCGTTCTGCAAAATTCAGTACCGCAGTCGGAAAAATTAGTAGTGCACTATCATTTGTACGCAGTGAATTACTAGCATTAGATGAAGTGATTTTACAAGAAGCTGCGAAGTCTAGCCCTATTTACAAGATTTACTTAGAAGAATTGTTAAAGCAAAAGCCTCATCAGCTACATCCAGAAGTGGAAAAAGCATTAGCTTCATTCAGTTCAACTTTTAAGGCACCATATGAAACGTATAATACGGCAAAGCTAGTTGATATGCATTTTGGACAATTTGAGGCAAATGGTGAAAAGCATCCACTAAGCTTTGTATTATACGAAAATAACTGGGAGTTTGAGGCTAATACAAATGTACGCCGCGCTGCATTTGAGGCATTTTCCAGTAAATTACGCGATTATCAGCACACAACTGCCAAAATCTATAACACACATATCCAACAAGAAAAAACAATGGCTGATTTACGAGGCTTTGACTCTGTCATTGACTATTTACTGTTTGATCAGGATGTTGATCGATCGCTATATAATCGTCAAATAAATCTTATTACAAAAGAGCTTGCCCCTCATATGCGCCGTTACGCAAAGCTTATTCAACAAGCGAATGGCATCGAGAAAATGACATTTGCTGACTTAAAGATAGCACTTGATCCAGATTACGATCCTAAAATAACAATGGCTGAAGCAAAGAGTTATGTAGAAAAAGCGTTAGCAGTTATGGGTGAAGAATACAAGAACTTAATGGAGAAGGCTTTTAACGAGCGTTGGATTGATTATGCACCAAACAAAGGAAAATCTACGGGCGCATTCTGTTCGAGTCCATATGGCAGTCATCCATATATTTTAATGTCATGGAATGAACGTATGAATGAGGTATTCACTCTGATCCACGAGTTAGGACACGCAGGTCATTTTGCGAATGCGCATGCACATCAATCTTATTTTAACAGTCGTCCTTCGTTATACTTTATTGAGGCACCATCCACAATGAATGAAATGCTACTAGCAAATTATTTATTAACTCATAACGATGACCTTCGTTTCAAACGCTGGGTTATTTCTAATATTGTGTCCAAAACGTATTATCATAACTTCGTGACACACTTACTAGAAGCAGCCTATCAACGAAAAGTATATGAATTAATTGACGCTGGTGAAGCTGTTAATGCTACAGTTTTAAATCAATTAAAACGTTCTGTCCTTGAAGATTTCTGGGGCGATACTGTCGATATTTCTGAAGGTGCAGAGCTTACTTGGATGCGTCAACCACACTATTATATGGGCTTATACCCTTACACATATAGTGCAGGCTTAACGATTTCTACACAAGTATCTCAGCGTATACTAAAGGAAGGCAGTACAGCGGTAGATGAATGGTTAGCTGTCCTCCAAGCTGGTGGCACGAAATCACCTGTAGAGCTAGCTCAAATGGCAGGTGTTGATATTACAACAGAGCAGCCGCTTCGAGATACGATTTCTTATATCGGTCACCTCGTTGATGAGCTTGAACGATTAACAATGGGAATTGAAGCTATTAAAGGATAAGCAACCCTACTCTGCTTAATCGAGTAGGAGGGAGTGACTAACTCCCGACCTCTCCAACCACCGTACGTACGGATCCGTATACGGCGGTTCAATTAAGATGAATAACGCAAGATTTCATAACGAGCTTGCAGACTTTTGAGCCCTTGGTTACTCCAATAAGAGTTACCAAGGGTTCTGTGTAATATTGGACTTTTCGAAATACGCCAGTAACTCTTGCGAGTATTGCCCCATTCGTAAGCCTTCCAGTCTGGAACTCCTAAGCGAATAAGGTTGCGCACTTTCGTACGAGGCTTCTTCCAATTCTTCCATAAACACATGCGAAGTCTTCTTCTAATCCATCCATCCAGTGATTCAAATATTGATTTCGTATCCGCTAATGAAAAGTAGCCACACCACCCAATTAAGTATTGATTCAATTGTTGAATTCGGTACTCCATTGGAAATGGCTTCTTTCTAGCTGTTAATTCCCGAATTTTGTTCTTCATTCGCTTTATGCTCTCTTTCGCAATTCGAACTTGTGGTTCTTTGCGGGAGGTAAAGCTAAATCCTAGGAATTTACGTTGCCAAGGACGAGCCACTGCGGATTTCTTCTCATTTATTTTCAATCGCAGCGTCTTCTCAATAAAGGTTTTGATACTTGCCATCACTCGTTCTCCTGCTCGTTTTGTTTTCACATAAATATTGCAGTCATCGGCGTAACGGACAAATTTATGACCACGTTTCTCTAATTCTTTGTCTAATTCATCCAGCACAATGTTTGAGAGAAGTGGACTCAGTGGACCCCCTTGGGGTGTTCCTTCATCTGTATCATAAACGACACCATTTATCATGACACCCGATTGCAAGTATCTACGAATCAGCTTGAGTAGAGGTTTATCAGAAATTTTCTTCGCTAATGTACTCATTAGACGGTCATGGTTTACTTTGTCGAAGAATTTCTCTAAGTCCATATCTACTACCCAGCGATATCCTTCTTTTATATAGCCTTTGGCTTCTCGGATTGCATCGTGAGCACTTCGTTTTGGTCGAAATCCGTAACTATGATTCGAGAAGTTCGGGTCGTATAGGTTGGATAGCACTTGGGCAATTGCCTGTTGAATGAGTCGGTCTGTCACGGTTGGGATTCCTAATAGTCGCACACCGCCGTCAGGTTTCGGGATTTCGATTCTGCGAACTGGTTGTGGTTGGTAGGTTCCCTCAAGAATTTGCTTCTTAATCGTTAGCCAGTTTTCGACTACATGCTGTCGTAGGAATTTTACGGGCATTTTGTCTACTCCATGACTCCCTTTGTTTCGTTCCACCCGTTTGAGTGCGAGAAGCAGATTCTCTCGTGATAAAATTTGATTCATTAACATCTCGTTCGACTCCTCCGTGAATAGCTTGTCTTCTTATAACAGTTTCTACTGCACCCGCTCAATGTCCCTCATGGGATTCACCATTACCTCCATTAAGTCGGTCCTTCTGGATTTTCTGTGTTTATCATAGAAAACTGCATGCCAAGGGCTATTCTCTCCGAATTGTTCGGTCCTTTCCATTCATTCTAGAAGTGAATGGTACTATGACCTCTGCTGACTTCTGATGGTTCAGCTACCTATCGCTAAGTAGGTTACAAAGTGTACTTTGCGTTTCCATCAGACCTCCCCGGGTAAGCGTATGCACTTTCACACCATCTATCCGCCTCATTTACTCGATATGACCTTCGACAGAAAGGACTTTGTGTTGTTGTGCACACTCATCCAATCATACCTAGCCTTATATGAGATTTGTGTTCCTCGGACCGGTGTTTTGCCTCCAGCTTCCTTCAGATTCCGCGTCGCCACGGACACCCTTGCTCTTGGCTAACCTCTACTTCTGTCTTCGAGGTTCGGGACTTGCACCCTATAGTTCATACGCATGCCGGGCGCACACAAGAACCATCCAACGCTTTAAGGCGTAGATGGTTTCTTTTTTTAGTTCTAAGTTAGAAAATATGTACATATACTATAATCAGGGCGTCCATCTACCTTTTTTAGATATTTCTAAATAGACTATCATTTTTCTTCGTACTAATGTACCGTTATTATTAAGTGTAAGCAAATTATTTAGCAAAATTCGACTAACAATTTTCAAAGGAAGTGTTTCTAATTATGGTAAAACGTAATGATCCATGCCCATGCGGTAGCGGCAAAAAATATAAAAAATGTTGTGAAGGTAAACAGCAGGTTACAGTAGAAACTGTAGCAATCGAAGAATTAGAGCGTGTACTACAAACATTTTACTTAGAATATCCTGAACGCAAAGATGTTCGTGCCTATATCGAACATGTAGGCACATGGCAGCCAAAATTAGAAAGCGTACTACAAAGAGAGCTAATTGAGGCAATCGCGTTAGACGACTTCTTCTTCCATCAAGAGCCATCTATTTGGAAAGGTTACTTAAAGAAAACGAAGAAAAAAGCGGTAAGACCTTCTACGTTAAAAGTACTAGAAGGCTGGTCACAACCAAACTTATTTATTGGTTCTGTGTCAGTTGTAGAAGAAAAATATTTCAAGGCTATACATGTGTTAACAAATGAAGAAATTTATATTCGTCGAGAAAATGACAAGCCAATTCCTGAAGGCATGCATGTTTTTGCATTCATTTTACCAGATGGTACAAAAAAATCAGAGTATTATTTAGCTGTTTCAACGCTGATTTTCTTCCCAGAAGATCATGCAAAAGTATTTGAGCAATTCAAGAAAAATTTTGAGGCTTCTGACAAGAAGGTTGAAGCGTTCTTAAAAGAAGATCATTTATCCTTCTGGGAATTACTTGTTTCAAATGGTTATAAAGGCGAGGAATTCACTAACTTTGAAAGCAATGTACTTACACAAGTTAAAGATTTCCTTGAGCAAAATGATCGTGAAACAGCTCCTATGTTAGAGCTTTTAGAGGACTATTTAATTGAAGGACAACCAGCTGCGCGTAAAGAGGCTGCCATTGCTGCTGGTGCGATTCGATATGGTCAGGAAAAAGAGTTATTCGAGTCGCTATCAATGACAGTAAAAGAAATCGCAGCAACGTTTGATATTTCAGCTTCCTCTCTGACAAAATATTATCAAGACTTAAGTCACTATGTTGCAACTAAATAATGCATAAAAATAAAAAGACGCCGTACACCTTTTTTCTTAAAGTGTACGGCTCTTTGTGTATAAATAGAAAAAAGCTACTTTTGTAATAAGTAAGGACCTATCAACAAAGTAGCTTTTTCTATGGTAACCAACCAATTCCATTATTTCCGAACATATTGTTATTTATGCATTGTATTTAGTAAATATGATTATTTTTTATGCAAAAATAAAACTTTTATCACTATTATTTTAACGTACTCAATTTAGTACTTATGATTACTTTGTCAAAGCCTTTAAAATTCGCAGACATTACCTACTGTAAACCTTTAGAAGCTCTTCCCCTAGAAACTGTAGTCTCTCCCCTACTGAGCAAGCTTCAATACAGAAACGATGAGCTCCAGGCTTACCACGCTCTTTTCGTAATTGCTTTATCACTAGGCAATCAGCGCAATACGTATCATGCAGTTCATCAATATCTTTCATAACCGTCACTTTATCCATTTTGAGCTCTTGCTCCTTTCACGTCCAAATTTCACTTCTTACTATTATGAAGTGAACGTTTTGATCAAGCAACTATTTTGTTTTTGTTGATCTTCATCTCATTAAGATATTGTGTAAAAGCACTATTGATGTACAATTAAAGTAAAATCTAAATTAAAAAGTAGGGATTTTATGTTAGAAGTAAACATAGATGCTGCCAGTGCAGGAAATCCAGGCCCTAGTGGTATTGGAATATTTATTAAAGGAGAAGGTCAACATATACAAATCAGTGAGTATATAGGGCAAGCCAATAACCATATTGCTGAGTTTACTGCCTTAGTACGTGGCCTTGAAGAAGCACAAAAACTCGGTTCAAACATTGTCTCAGTACGTTCTGATTCAAAAATCGTTGTAGCCTCTATGGAAAAAGAATATGTCAAAAATGAGGAATTTAAACCTTATCTTGAGCAGGCACTTACACTTGCACGCAGCTTCGATTTATTTTTCATCAAATGGGTTCCAGATACGCAAAATAAAGCTGCAGATGCACTTGCACGAAACGCAATTCAAAAAGAAAAAAAATAAACCACATTATGAGGACTGTCCCTTGCCTACATCCATCAAGTGTCAGTCCCTTCAATTCGTTCAGGTACTTACTATCCCCCAATATGTTATTTTTTACTCTTTTTTTATTAGGCTCTGTTTAATTAAGGTGTTGATATTCGACTATTACTAACATTCATTCTAAGATCTAGGGTGCAGAACGAACTAGCGCGTTAGAGCATGCCGTTTCCGAAGAATTTCTATCTCATCAAGGTTGGATTCCAGATACTCAGGGGAGAGTTAAAATGAAGGGCATGCAACTTTTAAGGCTGAATACGTGACAGATTTATGCGGATTTACAACGCTAAGCAATTTAAGTGCCCAAACGAGGGTTTGAGCACAATTTAATTACAATTTATGTCTATATTGAAAAAGGGAGGTGTCATTATGTGGTTAATATTAGGTCTTATTGCTATAGTAGCAACTTTTATAAATCTTTATATGTATACAACAGGTAAAGATTATAAACTTGCGATGGCAATGGGGTTATCATTTACAGCATTGACACTCTGTGCAGAACATAGCCTTGTATCTAATTGGATAAAAGGTGAAGATTGGTCGGCTTTAAGGGAAGTACCTAATATGAATAAGGCGTTTTGGTTTCTGACAATTGTTTCTATCTTACTAAATATAGCACCTATACTTTTAGAACTAAAAAATAAAAAATAATTACTTATTGTTGTTCATTTGGATTTACAACGTTAAGAGCAAAATGTCCCCAAATCTCGCTTTGGGAAGGTTACACTTCAACTAACGCAGCAGGTTAGTTGAACAAGCAGGTGTCTTTGGAAAATAAAGTTGTAGACTGAGAAAATATAGCACTAGACTGGGAACGGCATTAAGCTAACGGGCAGGATTGCAAAAAATAAGGCGAAATCCTCTTTTACATCATGTATCAATAATTAGTAAAATTGGCATATGAATATAGAAGGGAGCAAGCTGAATGATTGACATACAGTATATAAACGATCTTGAGGCAGAGATGGATGTAATGAAGCTTGTAGGTAATTATAATGAAATAAAATCAATCCTGCAGCAGTACCCTCAGGAACAGTGGTCATATGAAATGATTTTAGCATTTGCAAGGGCATTGAATTATCTGCAAGATTATTCTAACCAGACCAATCCATTTGAGCAAGCATACAGGCTGCTGCAAACTGTTTCTGATAAGGGAATTACGGACGCTGAATGGCATTTAATAATGGCTTCTGTTAGTTTTAATCTACAACTTTACGCTGAGGCCGTAAAACATGCTGAACAAGCAAATACGATCACAGCTGGCTGTGCTGATGATATGCTTGCGCTGTACTCACAATATGACTAGTAGAACGCTTCTGATAACGTTCATGTTCAACTATCGCTCCAACCCATGTTTCCATCGAGAAGGAAACCGAATTAAGAGAGATACCTAATATTTTTTTACTTGGTCGAGAACGTTGTGAACCATAGGTATCGTTATTGCTCCGCAATCGGCAGTATTTTGTTACGCTAACGGTTGCTTTAGTGCAACAAGGACTTATAAGCTATACAAAACAATACTAATAAACGTTCCCAAATCAAGCTTGGTAACATTTCAAACAGCGACAAACACCGATTTAATAGTGTTTGTCGCTGATTTTTATAGAAAATAACACTCTGAGACGCTGCGAAAAATAATTTTAAAGAAGACTGTTCGATCCACTTGTTCTGAATGGCAGTAACATATAAATAGAATCTCAATGAAATGTTACCAAAGGACGCTTTCGGTGCGTTTTTTATTCAACTAACGGTGCAGGTTAGTGTTATGATTATGTATTTATTTCACAATTTATGGAGTTTATAAAATAAATTCGAGGGGGTGAGTTTATGAAGAAGACGATGGTTATTTTATTATTTGCACTAATTATTTTAGGAGGTTGTTCTAACGGCGATTCTAATGTTACTAGGGAAGTAACTTTTTCTGGAGAGGCAGATTACTGGAGAGCTACAATAGTTAAAGAAGATTTAGATGGGACAGATTTCACCTTGAGTATTAAATACAAAGGTGATTTAGAAGATTTAAAATATGTACATCAAATAAGTTACAGTTATAAATACGGTACAGAAGAACGAAGACGTTCTGAAAATAGACCAGATGGGTTATCTTCAAAAAAGGCTATCGTATATGAAGATAATGAAAGTACAAACGCTGATTACATTAATGAACAAACAGTTATCCCGTTTAAAATTGAGTGGAACGATAAGGTAGAAGAATTTGAGTTAAAATTTAAGTAAATGAAATAGTATTTAACTTTTAATATGTGAGTTTCTTCTTCAACTCCCATGAAAGAATTTAATCATCTTTCATTTTCTGTGGTGAAGTGCTGATTTTTGCACTTCATGGATGGCTAACGGGTGCGATTGTTCAATTAGAGCAGTCGCTTCTTGTGCTAACGGTGCAGGTTAGTTGTGCGAAATGTTCCTAGCTCAAATGGAGAATGGTCACATTACTCTGGTAAAGCTAGGCAGTTCCTTTCGGAATTGAAGGGTTATATCGAAGAATCAAATGAAGAGGTAACGCTCGGAAGGGTTCTCTCTTAGTCGAATAGCACTTGATTTAGTAAGAATGAAAGTGTTATAAGCTCGGCGAAAAGGCGTGAGAATTTACCGTAACAGTTCGGCTGACGAAAGCCTACCCGCGGGGGTGGTGTAAATCATGGTGCTTGAGTTGAATGAATATGGTGAGAATGCGAATGAACCTAAAAGAAAAGGTTAAGCTGACAAACTTCTGAATGTACGGGCCTATAACTGCGATACATAGAAATGTGTATGTCACCAAATTGTGAGGTTAGATGTGGGTGAGTAAGACTAGCTAATATGAAAATCCATGATACGTTACAGGCGTATGAATGCTAACAGGCTTACAGGAAGCACCTAATTTCATTCTATAATAGATATAATTCAACATTGTAAGCTGATAACGTGGAGGGCTTACTCTCTTTGAAGCGTTGCGAAGGAAAATAATCGTAAGATTAGCGGTTATATAACTTTACTTTATATCAGTGAAAGTGGTGGCACAGTACCGTTGAAGCGTGTAATGAACGTGGAGGGATAGCCACTAGACTAATGAAGAATTATTTAATCATGCTTGGCAAATCTTTATCGGTTAATAAGGTTCTCGTGAGACTAAAAGAGGTTCACCTTCCAAGGGAGGCACCGACTTATTGAAACGGAAGAATTGAGACATAGAAGGTATTTTGATATCAGAAGTGTTGATGATTAATTGAATTGGATTAGTTGGAACGCTGTATGCGGTGAAAGTCGCACGTACGGTGTGAACAGGGGGAAAAGCTGGCGATAATTTCAAAGGCTTACCTATCTGTATGAAGAACACAAATAGAAAAGGGAAGGATAAATCATAGGAGGTGTTTGTATGCAGATTTCCTTTTGCTTTTTATCCTTGTTTGCTTTAAATGGTCTTGTATTAGGTTCTATGGAAAGTGATTTTTTAATTGATATTTACGGTAATACAGGTAAAGATATATCACTTGTTTTTGGAATACCTTTACTCTATTTGATACGTAATTATTACAAAGAGATAAAAGGATTAGTTTTCGGATTGTTATTTCTTTTAAGTTTTTTTCTTTATATGGGACTTATAACCTTCTTTGTTGTTTAAAGATGACGGAAAGCGATTTATGGATTTATTCTTACTTCTTATATTGTGAAGAATTGCACTTAAACCAACGGGTGCTTTAGTGCAACAAGGACTTATAACGTATACAAAACCCAAACGCAAGTTTGGAAACATATAAAAAAGCGACAAACGTTGATTCAACGGCGTTTGTCGCTTTTTTTATGGCACATTGTTGATACAGCTTTTTATGCACTTTCTTAAAAGTAAGTCATATCATTGCTTTAGTGGTATTTGGAACACTGCTGCACTATCGACTTTAATGAATAATATTATGCATATTTCTTAACGTTGTAAATCCGCTTTTTTCTGACGCTAACCCTCGCAAAAGTTTTAGTGTATATATATTACCTATAATAACAATGATTACAAAGAGATTTTTCAAAAGATTGAAACGTTAGAAAGGTAGATTTTTATGAATTTGCCACTCAAAAACCAGAGCCTTATATTAACGAGTAATTTCAAAAAAATGTATTCAACCAATGAATGCTATAATGTGTAGTAATTTTCTAATTATTATCCGTATAAATTGTATCCTTAATGTTATTTTGTTGACATATAACTGTAATATTACAATGTTAATATCATTTATATACCAATTGATAATCTTTAAAGTTTTTAGGAGGATACATATAATGAAAAAAAATAAAAAGTACCGATGGGGATTGAAATTAGCTACATTGGTATTAAGTACATCTGTACTTTTTTCAACGATTGAAACAGCATCAGCGGCAACTTACACAGTAAAATCTGGTGATTCTTTATGGAAGATTGCCAATCAACAGGGTGTTTCTTATCAAACATTGATGAAATGGAATAACTTATCTTCTCCAACAATTCACGTTGGACAAAAGTTAAACCTCAATACCCCGGTGTCTACACCTAAACCAACAACTAACCTAGTACAAATCGCTAAACAATATGTAGGTGTTAAATACACATTCGGTGGAAATACACCGGGCACAGGTTTTGATTGTTCCGGCTATGTCACTTACGTTTTTAATAAAGCCGGTATTCCGACAGCTCGTAAAACAGCAGCAGGTTTTTACAATACATCTAAAAAAGTTAGCACACCTAAAGTGGGTGATTTAGTGTTTTTTGCCAATACATATAAAGCAGGTATCTCACATGTGGGCATTTATATTGGAAATAATCAAATGATTAATGCGAGTAATAGTGGTGTTAATATCGCTAGCATTAGTAGCTCTTATTGGAAGAAGCACTTTGTTGGCTATGGTCGTATATAGTGAAAGAAAAAACAGTTGGCGATTTTGACCAACTGTTTTTTTATGCTTAAACGTGTACTACTTTTTTTGTTTTTATTTTGGCTAATCGTGCTAAATAAATGAAAAAAACAACGATCAGTAAACCTGCACCCGTTAGATAAACAGCAGAATAGCCCGCTTTTACTGCCACTATCCCTAAAATATAAGAACCGAGAGCAATCCCAATATCAAACATCGTAAAGTACGTTGCAGTTGCATAACCACTGCGCGTGTGTACAGTAGATTGTACAGCTAGTGCTTGTAAGCTTGTCGTCACTGCTCCATAGCCAAATCCAATAAAAATGGCGGCAAATAAAAATAATGCCGGTCCTGAGACAAATGCGAGCATAACAAGCCCAATGGCAAAGGAAATAATACCAGGAATAATAACAAATTGCGGTCCTCTTGTATCATAAAGCTTACCTGTATATGGACGTGTAATAAGCATAGCTGCAGCAAAAACTGCATAAAATAGACTCGCTACAGCCATTAGATCTTTTTGCTGTGCGTACACTGATAAAAACGATAATACACTCGCATATGAAAAAGCTACTAAACTAGCGATAGCAGCTACTGGGAGTGCTTTACGTTCCAATAAATCATCAAATTTAAAGGTTAATTTCCCTTGATATGCAGGCTTGGGTAAATCATCGGTATTCACCGTTACAGCTAGGATACCCCCTGCTAATATACAAATACTCATAACAATAAAAAGTACATTGAAGCTACTATATTGAATAAGCAGTAAGCCGATAAATGGCCCAATAACTACCGCTAAGTTAGTAGACATTGTAAAATAGCCAAGGCCGGCACCTTTACGGTTTGCTGGCACAATATCTGCAGCTAAAGAGCCAGCTGCTGTTGTAATAATACTAAAGAAGATCCCTTGAATAAAACGTAAGCCTAGTAAAAGTCCAAAAGGATGAATGAATAAATATAAAACCGTACATAAAAAATAGCCGGCAATCGAAATAACTAGAAGTTTTTTCTTCCCAAAGACATCTAATAGTTTACCTGAAAACGGACGAACGATAATGGCTGATAATAAAAATACCGACAGTAACAATCCAGCTTCCTTATCTGTTTGATGCAGCTCACCTATCGCATATAGTGGTAAAGTCGTTACCAACCCATAGAAAACAAAGAATACCGAGATATTTGTTAAAAAGAGACTAATAAACCGTTTCGTCCAAATTTTTGTATTCTCTTCTTGTTGCATGTAATCAACCTTTCATTTTTTTCAATAAAATTATTAATTGCTGCTGTTCCTCAACAGTCAATGCCCCTACCATTTCTTCTTCAAAAGCTAAAATGGTTTCAGTAATAGTTGGCAACTGTTCCTCTGCATATAAAGATAAGGTAACAATTTTTTCTCTCTTATCTTCACCATCCATTCTTAGTACCCACCCTAAAGACTCGAGTCGAGTAATTGCTCTTGTTATACTTGGTGCCTCCACATTTAAATACTTCCAGATTTGCGTTAACGTCATTGGACCGTGCTTATGTAAGCAGTATAAAATAGCCCATTGTGAGCTATACAAATTATGCTGTTTCAGTACTTCATTTAAAGAATTCGTTAAATAACGACTTTTTTGGAATAAAGCATGAAATATAGGATTCATTTTATCTCTCCTTGAAATTTACTTACCTAGTTAAATAATTACTATACGCTTCATTTTTTTCATTGTAAAGCAAGTTTTGAAGTTTTATTAAAGTTCCTTTATAGATTGACTGTGATTGATTCTTCTTTTTTATCAGCGATCTTCATGCTGTTATCAGCGATTCTCTTGGCGTTATCAGCGATTTCTTCACTTTTATCAGCGATTCTCCCGGCATTATCAGCGATTTTCACTTTTATCAGCGATTCTCCTGGCATTATCAGCGATTTCTTCACTTTTATCAGCGATCCTCCTGACACTACCAGCGATTTCTCTACTTCTATCATCTTTTCAAAAAAATCAGAAGGAAATTTTTTGAAAGTGTCGAATTAAGCTACTAGATTACAATAAAAGGGAGATGGAATCATGGGGAAAAAGGTTTTAATACTTGCAGGAGATGCTGTTGAGGCTTTAGAAATTTTTTATCCTTATTACCGTTGTCTAGAGGCTGGCTATGATGTGACGATTGCAGCACCATCAGTAAAAAAATTACAAACTGTACTACACGATTTTGTTGATGGAGTCGATACATACATCGAACGTACAGCATATGGCTTAGAAGCACACTCTTCATTTGCAGATGTAGATCCAGCACAATTTGACGGACTCATCATTCCTGGTGGGCGAGCGCCAGAATACATTCGTTTAAATGAGCATGTTCCAACACTAGTGAGCCATTTCTTTGAAACAAATAAACCAATTGCTGCTGTATGTCACGCAGCTCAAATTTTCGCGACCATTCCTGAGGTACTTAATGGACGTGAGCTAACAGCCTATATTGCCTGTAAGCCAGAAGTTCAAGTAGCAGGAGCAACGTATATTGATGCTAATCTTCATACAGATGGCAATTTAATTAGTGGTCATGCATGGCCAGACTTACCTGGATTAATGCGCGAATTTATTCAGAAGTTAGAGAGCTAAAAGAAAGAGGATGCCATAGATTAGGCATCCTCTTCTATTATGAAGTTGTTTCTTGAAATTCAATATTTACCACTTTGTTCGTATTCGTTACATATTTGATTCTTACATGTAGACCGAATTCCTTATCACTTTGTTTTAGCCAAAGCTTAAATTTTTCAATAGTTGAATCTTCATGAACCTCGCTTCCCTCATGCAAATAATCTAGAATTTTTGCTTCAGGATATTTGGCCTGTGCCTCTTTTACCGCTAACTTTCCCCATTTAGCATAGGCAGGCACTTCTTGTTGAGCATAAGCAATTGTTGGTACATGTAATTGCACAGTAAGAAATACGAGAAAAGTTCCTAGTATTACAAAAAATTTTTGCAAATGTATCCACCTCTCGTACTCTTTTTGCATAAAGTCGTTAAAACAACAAATAATAAGTACTCCCTAAGTATTCTCAACCTACTTAAGGAGCAGTTTTCGTCATTATTTTTTTGGTTGTTGAGGATTATTATGAATCACTTGATTAAATTCTGCTGAGTATTCTTCACGATCATTTCTTTTATGTGTATCTTCTTTCTTTTTCTTTTTAAAGCTTGTTTTCCCTTTCTTAGCCATTATTGACACCTCCAAAATTTAGATTATTACTTTTTATTGGACTGCTGATTTTTCGCATGGTTCGTTTTATTATCTTTATTTTTCGCTTTCGCATCGAATTCTGCAGCGAATTCTTCGTTTAGATTGTCATTCGGGTTATTGTTATTGCTATTTGATTGATCGAGGTCTATTTTTTTGTAGGTATCAAAAGGATTATGCGTTCTAACATTCATTGTTTTATTGTTATTTTTGTTGTTTTTATTGGTGTTTCTATTGCCCACGGATATTCACCTCCTAATTGTAATGTGCTCAGGATAGAACGATTTATGCTTTGGGGATTACGGCAGACATTACCAAAAAAAAATGTACATCACCAATAAAATTAGTAATGTACATTTTTATTTGTCCTTTAGACAATTGTATATTCAGTTATATTTAGTAATGCACCAACCGCACCTGAAAAACCGTGGTCATTAATAAAGATCGGTGTATGTTTTTTTGTGCGTGTGTAATTAGCAATCACCCGTGCAAGATGTTCATTATTGCTTAAAGTTGAGCCTATATACACGATATGTTGGGCATTTTTTTCCTCAGCATATTGAATACTAAGTGTAGTAATAACCTCACCGACAAGCCCTTGTACAGTGGCAATAATATCTTCAGCTGGGTGTTTGACAAACTCCGTAATACCGACTTTCCCAAAATTACTGGCAGTCAAATGTCCATCAATCGGTGTATCCATTCCTTGGTAAATATCCCTAACCAGTAAATCAATATCCTCTCGATTGCCCTTAGAAGCCATGTCTCGTATTTCATTATAATCCGTAATTCCCGTTGTAAGCGCTGACAATCCAATCAATGTTCCACCACCAACGCCTGTCCCACCAACACGAATATTCGTATTTCCTTCCATATAATGAATCGAAGTACCAGTACCAATGTTCGTAATCATACTACGCTCGAAGAAGTATCCTTCTTTATGCAACAAAAATCGAACGCCCTTCAATGTAGCTTCAAATTCTACTATATAATGAATCGATTTCATTGTTTTAATGACATCCAGTAATTGTTCTGTACGCCCCCCCGTAACACCAATGTCCTCAATATCAGGTTGATTAATAATCCAATTCTTTACAGCCAGCAAATCATTTGACGGAAAAGTTGTTAAAATAAGCTCATTATGCTCATCTAAATAAGCAATTTTTGTCAATGTGCCGCCTGCATCAATACCTATAGCCTTTGGCATACCATTCTCCTTTGAATTAACGTACAATCTCTATTTTCTGATGATGAGATATATACTAGATTTTGCTTTATTCAAGAGGCGTTTAGATGCCAGTTGAATAACGTTCATGTCTCCACAGATGTCACGGATTTTGCAAGGAGTTATTGTGCCAAATCCGACATATTGTATTTAGTACTATAGCTAATCAACAGCTACAAATGTCTTCTGCGCGAAAGCGAAGCGTCAGCAGCATATGTCTTCTGCGCGAAAGCAAAGCGTCAGCAGCAAATGTCTTCTGTAGCGAAAGCAAAGCGTCAGCTACAATTACTCGAAAAATGTAGTTGCATATTTGCCCTTCCTAAACTTTACCGCTGTTGAAATGATTGTGCAATAACTTAGCAAACTTTCATGAAAAAAACGCAAAAAATATCAAATTTTTTCTATTATTCACACGATTATCAACGCATTTTTATAACTTTAACATTATTCTACTAAAAAAACAAAAGAAGTGAAGATGCACTGACATTCAATGCATTTTCACTTCTTTATCAATTAACGAGCTGAATAACCACCATCGATCACTAGTTCAGCACCCGTAATATAAGAAGCTTCATCTGATGCTAAGAACAATATAGCATTTGCAACTTCTTCTGGTTGCCCAAGTCTGCCCATTGGTGTAGCTCGTACTAACCTATTCATTGTTTCTTTTGCTTCGGACAATTTTGCTGTCATTGGCGTTTCAATAACACCAGGGAAGACGGTATTTACACGGACATTGTAAGCTCCTAATTCAGCAGCTGCTGCTCGAGCGATTGCGCGTAATGATCCTTTAGAAGCTGTATAAGCATTTAAGCCCGCACCAATGATTGCTGTATATGAAGACGTATTTACAATTGAGCCTTTTCCAGCTTCTTTCATATATTTTGAAGCATGTTTAATGCCTAAAAATGGACCAAAAGCATTGATATTATGCATAATTGTCCAATCCGCTAGAGATATTTGGTCTGGATCTTTTTCAGATGAAATACCTGCATTATTAATTAATATATCAATCCGCCCATACTTATCAGCCACTGCTTTCGTTACTTCTGCCCAGTTGTCATCCGAAGAAACATCTAATTTCATCCCTTCAACATTTTCTAGCTCAGAAATTTTTGCTAGGTTTTCTTCGTTAATGTCAGCAGCAATTACAGTAGCCCCTTCTTTCGCAAACACTTTTGCCATAGCTGCGCCCATCCCTGATGCACCACCTGTAATTATTGCAATCTTGTTACTTAAACGTCCCATCAAAAAAACTCCTTCTCTTTACAAATACTACGCCTTAAATAGTATAGTATTAAATAGTTTACCGCTAAACCATACTATTTTATTTACTAGCTTTCAAATAATATGATTTAAAATTGAACAATCTGTTTTATCTTTCAGCACTTTTACGATACGATATACTATAGAGGTGTTACCATTTGAACGGAGGAATACAAGTGAAAGATCAAAAGAAACTTTATAAAGAAGCGATGCAAGTTTTAAAGGAAACAAGCCGCACTTTTTATATACCGATTACTTTTTTAAAAAATGATTTAAAATTGTCAGTGGCAGCCGCATATTTAGCAATGCGTGCTATAGATGAAATTGAAGATCATGAAGAGCTTTCAAACGATGTAAAATATGATTTATTAAATGGAACAAGCGAATTATTAAAAGATACATTTAATGTTGAGGCATACGAAGCATTATTAGCCCCATATGCAGATCAGCTACCTGAGGTTACACTTCGCTTAGCGGATTGGTTAACATTTTGCCCTGAAGGTTCACGTAAAATTGTCCAATCTTCAACGAGTGAAATGGCTTATGGAATGGGCAAGTGGGCAAAGGCAAATTGGCAAGTGCATACACGTGAGGATTTAGATGATTATACATACTATGTGGCAGGGCTTGTTGGGACAATGCTGTCCGAGCTTTGGGCGTGGGGTGCAGATATTCAAACTGATCGTGATTTAGCTATTGGCTATGGTCGAGGTCTCCAAGCAGTTAATATTTTACGAAATCAGCATGAGGATATGGATGAACGTGGTGTGAGTTTTGTACCAGACGGCTGGACACGTGAGGATTTATTTGCTTACGCGGAGGAGAACCTTGCGAAAGCTGATCTTTATATGAAAGATATTAATAAGCGTACTGTACTATTATTTTGCAGACTCCCACTTGCACTTGCCCATAAAACATTAAAAGCAATGCAAGATGGTCGTGAAAAAATGTCACGTGCAGAGGTTGAGCAAACGGTCGAAGAAGTACAGGCTGACTAAAACTGTACTTGAACACAACCCCCAGTAATGAGGTAATTCTCATACTGGGGTTCATTGCTTTTATGGTAGAAATAGGAAAACAATTCAACTACCGTCTTCTTTCTCATATCTTTTTGAAATAAAGGAAATGATCCACCCGATTTTACTGTCACCGTGACAAATATCTGGTAGCAATCCCCTCGACAACCCTGCCCCTATTATAACAATTGGAAATTTGCGCTATGGTAAGTCTTGCTGTTAGGCCACTTACGATCGTTTACGTGTTAATACATTTTACTCCCCTCGATTTAACATACTCTTAACGGACTGAACGACACTCCTTCCATCAAAAAAATCCATTTTGTTAACCAAAATGGATTTAATCACAGTTTTCGAACGGGAACTTGAATTTCAAAGGTGATCTCATTTGGTTTATCCGAAATCGTGATATCTAGATGCATGATTTGCAATGCATCACCAGTAATTTCATAGTTGTTTGTTTTAAGATGATGAAGTATTTTTTTTAAACTTTCGCTGCGACTCGACAACAATTCTCCATTGTATCTGATACAGGCAAATAATCCCCCTGGAATCGTCAATTGATATGTATTTGGAATAACTTCTTTATTCTTTGCGACAATAAAAATTGTAGAAGGTTCTTCAAAACGTTCCAATTTAAGATTCGTCTCTTCGATCATAATGCCCAGTCTATTGGTAGCTAGAATAGGTGTCTTATCTGTAAGCATATTCTCTAAATTCAACACACCATAACAGAGTTCAAAGTTATCATTAATTTTCTCATGCAGAGTAAGTAATCGCCTACTTTTCATCTCACGGAATATGACTTTCTGAAGTTCATTTTCTTTTTCCACCTGTTCCAAGTAGGCGATCTTTTCCCTGATATTTTCTTCCATCTCGTTCAATTCTTTCAGATTTGAAACGAGTTCTTCGTGTTTGGTTCTCATAATATCCAATGATTTACTGAAATTACGTTCATTAAGATATTCCTTTATTTCATCTGTAGTCATCCTAAGTTGCCTTAGTTCTTTTATGGTACCTAGAATTTCATATTGGAAAATGGAATAGTATCGATACCCTGAATGAGGATCGATAAATTGTGGCTTGAACAAGTCGATCCGGTCATAGTGGCGTAATGTCTCCGAAGTCACCCCTCGCAGTTTTGCCATTTCACCAATTGTCAGTTTTTCTTTCAATCAGCATACCTCCTACAAAATTTAAGGACTGCTAAAGTTTTTATAGTAGGAATTTAAAACTCACCAAATCTAAAGTTGGCATACATACAACAAACTTCAAAAAACAAGTGAAAAGTTGTATCCTCAATTGTTTTCCTGCCTACTTCAATTTCTGCAAAAATCTATTAGAACCCTTTTACAGGTGGATTGAATTTTCAGCGAGTCCCTAATTCAAAATATGCAATCTTTTCTGACTATTTGTCAAGTACAATTCCGATCCCATCTCCGCTAGTAGATAAAAGCCCAAGTAAAGCTTTCAAGTTTTCATGGACGTTCTTTCAATACTCAGAAGCGCTTCCAAACGGTTAAACAGGTATACTTTACTTCAGTTCAGCAACCATCGTGTTTTGCGTACTATTTTCCTTTTTTACTAGTCCTCTAGTCTCTTTCTCTTTTAAAACATAGCTGAGCAAATCTAGCATGATGCGAGCCGCTACTTGCTGCGTTATACCGGTAGGATCATAAGGAGGCGCCACTTCGACTAAGTCGAATCCAATCACATCTCCCCGTTTTGCGATACCTTCCAATAATTCGTTTACTTCATCGTAAAGAAGGCCGCCTGGGGAAGGAGTACCAGTCCCCGGTGCGATTGATGGATCCAATCCATCAATATCAATCGTCACATAATATCTTTCTCCTGCTGGGATTTGTTCCAACACTTCTTCAATTCCCATTTTTCTCATTTGGCGTGGAGATAGAATGACGCTACCATAATCTCTTGCAGCATCAACATCCTCTTTTTTACTACTGCTAATACCACGAATACCTAATTGGAATATTTGCTGTACATGATCTAGCTCCGATAAACGGCGGATACAGTTCCCATGGCCATACCGCATTCCTGAGCGGTGATCCGCCCAATCTAGATGCGCATCAATCTGAATAACATGAAATGGACCCAATTCTTCCAGTCCTTTTCCTACTGCAGCCGTGATAGAATGATCTCCACCTAACACTACTGGCATAGCTCCTTTAGAAACAATTTTGCGGATTGCCTCTTCTGTATTTTCATGACATTGCATGAGGTCTCCATGTACCATGTCGACATCGCCGCAATCCACTACTTTCCAATCTGGCCCGAGATACGTAATATCATTTTCGATGTCATACGCACCATCTAATCCAAAACTGTAAAGTGTTGAACCTTCCCTGATCCCCCGCGGTCCCATTCTGGCACCTGATTTCCATTGGGTACCCATGTCATTCGGAACCCCAATAACCGCTACGTCGGCATTCAGCTGGTCTAAATCTGAGCAAATTGGATATTTCCCAAACGTACATATCCCTGTAAATGGTAAATTCAAAAATTGTTTCTCATCGCGACTAACCATATTATTTCCCCCTACTATTCTTGATTCTCACGTTATGTACACGGGAGCCCTCCAGTGTATCGTGAGGTGATTAAGATGAATGTTGCATTTTCATCTCATAAGTAATTTGAAACAATTTCAAGTAGTCGTCTTTCGATAATTTACGAGAATTTGTAATTGTACATAAATGTTTGAATGCTCCTTCAGCAAGGAAATCGAAATCTTCAGGGTCAACATTATCTAAATCTCGGAATTTCGGAATGCCAATTTTACTTGCGAGTTCATGTAGCAATACAACACCTTCTTGAGCAATTTCCTCTACTGTCTTCCCTTCCGCTTTCGCGCCAAGCTTCACAGCAACCGTCGCATGTTTTTCCGGATTGGAAGGAATATTATATTCAAATACATGAGGAAGGAAGATGGAATTTGCCACTCCATGTGGTGTGTCATATAGCCCTCCAAGCGGTTCAGCCATTGCATGCACCGCACCCAGGTCGGCGTGCGTAAATGCCATACCTGCAATCAAACTTCCTACAAGCATATTTTGTCTTGCTTCTAAATTGTTGCCGTTTTCTACAGCGAGTGGAAGATACTTAGCAATAATTTCAATCGCATAAAGACTGAGTGCATCAGAAATCGGTTCAGCAATATTGCTCGTATACGCTTCGATTGCATGCGTCAATGCATCCATTCCAGTTGCAGCCGTAATCGATTTAGGCAAAGTTAGGGTCAATTCAGGATCTACTATTGCCAGTTTCGGCGCTAATTTTAAATCAAGGATTGCTTCTTTCTGTTTAGTGATTGTATCTGTGATGACAGATCCCGTCGTCACCTCACTTCCTGTACCCGATGTGGTAGGGATACAAATAAGAGGTGTAATATCGCGCTCCAGCAGATTGAAACCATAGCGATCTTTAAGCTCCCCTTCATGTGTGAAAAGTACCCCAATTGCTTTAGCAGTGTCCATTGAACTTCCACCACCAAGGCCCAATAACAAGTCGATATTTTCGTCTTTGAATTTTTCGTAGGCTTTTACGCAGTCTACATCTTTCGGATTCGGAGTAATTTCATCATAAACAAGGAAAGAAACCTCTTCTTGTTCCAATGAATCTGTTACCCTTTTTAAAATCCCTGTTTGTGCCAGCCCTTTATCCGTAATGATTAGTACTTTATTGCCGCCCAACTCTTTCGCTCTTTTCCCTACATTGTTTACTGTCCCGTTACCAAACTCAATAGAAGTCGGTAAATTGAAATTGAAATCCCAAATCATTCATCATTTCCCCTTTCCTTTTTTCACGTCCTTACGCCAGCGAACTTCTTTCACGAGATGTTAATTTTCAAACCAATTCGTCGGACTAACTTCTAAATTGATATTGATTTGCTTCACTTCCGAAAATTCATCCAAACCGAACGTGCCTAACCCACGACCGAGTCCACTTTGCTTGTATCCTCCCCATGGAGCTTCGTTGTAAGCAAGATTGTATGCATTAATTGAAGTAATACCTGCTCTAATTTTTTTAATAACGCGTAAAGCTTTAGCCCCATCTTGAGAGAACACTCCAGCTGCAAGACCGTACGGCGTATCATTTGCGAGCTCGATAGCCTCCGCTTCATCTTTGAACTTTTGGACAACTAGTACAGGGCCAAATATTTCTTCTTGTACAATTCTCATGTCAGGCGTTGTATCTACAAAGATTGTCGGCTCAACAAAACAGCCATGCTCAAGCCCACCACTTGTAATCCGTTTACCGCCACAAACTAATTTTGCTCCTTCATCGATACCGATTTGAATATAATCTAGCACTGAGTTCATATGATCTTCACCGACAAGGGCACTCATTTGAGTCGACGGATCATCACCACGACCTACACGAATTTTTTTGGCTTTACTAATCAGGCTTTCAACGAACTTGTCATGAATGCTTTCTTCAAGAAGTAAACGTGAACCTGAATTACATACTTGACCCGCGTTCATAAATATTCCAAAAAGCGCATAGTCGACTGCTGTTTCAAAATCTGCATCAGCGAAGACGATATTCGGCGATTTACCACCTAATTCGAGAGCAATTTTCTTAATATTTCCTGATGCTGCTTTCATAATTGATCTACCTACTGTTGTACTGCCAGTGAAGGAAACCATATCGACTTTATCGCTTTCAGCCAATTCATTACCGACAGTCGAACCTCCTCCGGTTACCAAATTCGCAACGCCCGCTGGAATCCCTACTTCTTCAAGAATTTCGAAGAGCTTAAAAGTAGTAATTGGTGTTAACTCCGATGGCTTGAACACAATCGTATTTCCTGCTGCAAGTGCAGGCGCAATTTTCCACGCTCCTGTCAATAATGGGAAATTCCAAGGTGCGATCAGACCACATACACCTACAGGCTCACGAACAATAAGCCCCTGTACTGGATCGGCAACTGGATATGTTTGACCGTTTGGTTTTGTGACAAGGCCACCATAATAACGGAAGCAACTCACAGCATCCCCAATATCGAACTCTGCTTCTTTAAGGGGCTTTCCTGTATTCAACATTTCAAGTTCACTCAGCTCTGATGCTTTTTCCTCAAGTTTATCTGCAATTTTGAATAAATAGGAGGCTCTTTCTGAAGCCGGCAAGTTTGACCAAATTCCTGAATCAAATGCATTTCGCGCTGCATCAATGGCATTTCGCGTTTCTTCTACACTTGCTCTCGGAGCCTCTGCAATCACTTCGTTATTCGCTGGATTGATAATATTACGTTTTTCCATGTTCACAGAATCCGACCATTTACCATTAATAAACATTTTCAAATCTAACATTTTCAAGTTTAGCATTCTAAAAACCCCCTAATTTATTATCCATATTTTATTAAATTCATATTTAGCCTCACCTATAAGTGGGAGGAATTGCATGACGTCTCTATTCCGATTAATTGTCAAAGAACTACATTCCCCAAAATAATCGTTTCGTCATATCATTTTCAAAGCTTACGATCTTTCTTTTTTCCAAAAAAGCTGTACCCATTTTCCAAAATCAGCCTTTTCGAATCACCTCACCCCTTTCAATTGCCTATCCTACCTGCAAAATAACACGAGAATCATCGCATGTAAGCCTTTACATTTTTATGTCTTCTATAAGAACATTTTCAGGAATAATCTCTTTATCGAAACTGAATTCAGGCAATCCCTGTCTGAAAAACTTTGTCATATAAATTAAATACCCAATGCCAATTGCCATCCAGATGCCTCCAAGAATCAATGCATCCAACTCTAAGTGAGACCATAGCCAAAGCGTAAATCCTGCTCCAATTAGTGGCATAACCAGATAACGCATGTATTCGGTGAAAGTAGAGCGCTTACGATTCCGAATAAAATAATGTGCGATGACAGACAAATTAACTGAAGCAAACGCAATTAGCGCCCCAAAATTAATAAACTTAATGACTTGGTCGAGTGTCAGCACAATACCGAGCAATGAAATGAAACCGATTACAATAATTCCTGTTGACGGTGTTTTATAACGTGAATGGATATGCCCAAACACTTTTTTAGGCAGTACAGAATCTCGCCCCATTGCATACAGTACACGGGATGCGCTTGTAGTCGCAGCAACACCGGAAGAGAAATTCCCTAAAATTACTGCTGTCACAAATAAAGATTGGAACAAATTCCCGCCGACCAAATAGACAACTTCCATAGCTGCAGAATCAGTGCTTTCAAAAGCAAAGCCCAGGTGAACCAATTGTGCCAAATAGGCTGATCCGATATAGAGGACACCTATGATCAGCAACATGACGATAATCGCTCTTGGTATTGTTTTTTCAGGATTAATTGTTTCTTCAGACAACGTAGTAAGGGAGTCGAAGCCAAGAAAACTGAAACAAAGAATGGACGCTCCTGCCAAAATTACAGGCAAATCGATGTCTGCATTGAACAAAGGTTGCATTGAGAAAAGTGTACCTGCCCCTTCACCTGCCAATAAACTTTTGATGGTCAAAATCCAGAAAATGCAAACAAAAACGACTTGAGCAATTACAAAAATCTTACCCGTAGATGCGGTGAACTTAACACCCAAGATGCTAGGTATTACAATGGTTGCAGTTAATAGGATAATCCACAGGGCGTGAGGGACTCCTGGAAAAACTGCATGTAAAAAAACAGTAGACATTAAACAAGTGACCATTGGCGTCAACATATAATCCAACATGATTGTCCAACCAATCAGAAATCCAAGTTGTGGATTAATTGATTTTTGTGTAAATGTATAAGCCGAGCCGGCGATTGGAAATGCTTTTGCCATCTTTCCATAACTAAATGCGGTAAACATGATTGCGAGAAATGCAATGATATACGCCCCCATGATGACACCTTGGGAAGTGACGGTTGCAATTCCATAAGTATTGAAGAATACCATTGGGTTATTCCATGCAATCCCTAAAAATACAACTTGAGACAAAGTCAGTGTTCGCATTAATGTTTGTCGTTTCATAATAGCTCCCCCGCCCCCTTATGTAATTCGAATCTTCTGAAGATTCTTTTTATTAATAATGAATATAAAGGTTTTTGTTACACAAAGGTCAATAGCTAGATTAAGATTTTCTTTAGTGGGAAAAACTCCTTATGAATACCGAAAATGCATCAATTTGGATGGCTGTATGTAAGGTTTCTAGCGAGGGAAAGCTACTTATTCGACGAAGGTTGTTTTTTATGAGCATTACTGTCAATAGAGAAATTTCCCATAAAATTATTGGATTTGTTATTTTTATAAGTGGCATTTTCTCAAAAAAATTAGGAAGCAATAAATGAAGACCAAATATTATTATTCGCTCTACGAACGCAAGAAAAAATGAGGACCTTGAAGAACATACGGTTTTTATTGTTGAAAGAGTTTAACCTCACAAAAGAATTCTTCATCTAAAAAAAAAAGCAAGGCATTACAATCTTAAATGAAGTAATCATGAAAGATATGAACAATTACCCTTATCACAAGCTTTCCCTTTTCAAGTAACTATGACTGGTTTTACTTTCGCTACATAAAAAACACTCCCCCTAAGATAAACAGATTTTTTATCTGCCTACCTTAGGAGGAGTATTTCACTCTCTCACTGACTGACTGAGTTTCTTTGCTTATACGCTATCAATAAGGTTAACCATAATTTCATAACTAAAATAGATGGAAAGCATTGTTAACAACATAAACACTACCTTTTCAGCTTTACTACCCGTTTTTGTTGTAAATGGTAAACGTACCGAAATGGATACTGGGAAAAACAGCTTAACACCCTTCTTCGTCCCCATATCAAGGAAAATATGACTTGCCATTCCTAATAATATACCTATTGAAATGGATTCGTAAGGTATAAATGTATGTAGTAACATCACAACTAGAAATAAAAAAAGCACACTATGTGTAAAAGAACGATGTCCAAACAGCGAATTGACAATTTTTGAAATGATGGGAAACTTCCTCCCGATTTTGCTACCACCATGGCAAATATCTGGAAGTAATGCACCGATAACGCCTGCTCCTACTAAAACAAGCGGATTATCATTAGAAACTTGTGCAAAGGCAAGGCTTGCAGTGATGCCTCCAATAATATGTGTATTCCCTTGCATAATTACTTCCACTCCTTATATCTCTATTTTTACCTTTCTTAATTTAACACATCCGACCTTAAAAGGGAACATATATTCCGAACACACACTCCCTTTTTCACCATCAAATATTCATTTCAACAAAATATCAGAAACATTTCAGGTTCTTATTGTATATGTAGGATGATTAGCGATAAAAATGAGTACTGGAGGTTATTTATGAAATCTATCAAAGGAATTTTGTTTATCATACTCACGATGAGTAGTAGTGCTTTACTATGGTATTTTGCTACACCTATAGAGCCTATACATGCCGTTAACAGGCTTAGTCACATCATCGGAGGCTTGGCCATTACAGGCTTCTTTCTTGTCTTTTTATTTGCAACAAGAATGAAAATCCTTGAGCGCTGGTTCCATGGTTTAGAGCGCCTATATTTTCATCATAAATGGTTAGCCATTTTTTCATTAGGATTAGTAATTTTACATGGTCAATTACAAGATATGGTACCTGATTGGGATGAAGCACAAGAAACTCCGCTCAGCGAATTTGCCAAGGAGTTAGGGGAGCTAGGACAATATGGCTTTATTGCCCTTATCTTAATAGCACTTTTTGCTAAATTTCTAAAATATGAGCATTGGCGGGTCGTTCATCGGCTATTGCTTATTCCTTATACATTCGGTATTTATCATGCCTATTTTTCAAGTAGATACGATTTATTCCAGCCTACACCATTAGGAATTTTCACCGCACTCACAGCGACTATTGGATTTATGTCGGCATTGTATATGCTGACAATGTATCAGGATATGTTTTTTAAATATAAAGGTAAAATTACAGGGATCAAAAAATTAGGCTCCAATGTTATTGAACTGGAGCTAACACTTGATAAAAAAATCCCCTATCGACATGGACAATTTATTTTTATTAAGATTTTTCAAGATGGCTTAGAAAAGGCATCTCATCCCTTTTCTATTTCAGGTGGTGATGGAAAAAAAGTATTTGTTACCATTAAAGGGCTTGGTGATTTCACAAAGAAAGTATTTCATTCAGTTCAACTGAATACGCCAGTCGCACTTGATGGTCCATATGGTCATTTAAACTTTGAAAAAGGAACACAACAACAAGTTTGGATAGCAGGTGGCATAGGCATTACCCCTTTTTTATCCTATTTGCAATCACAACCCGTCGATCGTAACATTGAATTATTTTACACTTATCATGGTCAAGACAATGCGATCTATCAAGAATTTTTACAGGAGTATGCAAAAACTAACCAATATTTTAACGTGAACTTTATTGATACCGCTCAAATGGACAGGCTTTCATTTGAAAATTTTTCGGTGCCAGCAAAGACAAGCATTTTTATGTGTGGCCCAGAAAAAATGGTGAAACGTTTTGCCAAGCAATTGAAGTCCTTCAATACAGGTGCAGACATCGAATATGAAGCCTTTAAAATTAGATGAAGAATTTAATTTTATAGTTGTAAGAGAACCCCTGAATTCAAGAATCTTTAATTCAAGCAATTTACTTGGATTATTGAAAAGTTTATCGTATAGTAAAATCTCATCACATATAAAGGAGATTTTTCACGATGACTATAACAAAAAGTTATTTAAATAAAGTTATGCATGAACGTAAATCTGTTCGTAAATATGAGGAAAACTATAAAATCCCACAAGCAGAATTAGAAGAATTACTTGTAGAGGCAACAACAGCGCCATCATCAAGCAATTTACAGCCTTGGCGCTTTTTAGTGATCCAAGATGAGACAGTAAAAAAAGAATTACGTTCAATTGCTAATAACCAGGAGCAAGTGGAAACTGCCTCTGCCATCATTGCGGTTTTAGGAGATACGGCAATGTACAAAAATGTAGAGGAAGTCTACACAAAAAATTTCGAACTCGGCTATATGGATGAAGCAACAAAAAATATGATGATTGAAAATTCATTAAAGCTTTATTCAAACCTTCCTAAAGAAGTTTTAAAAAATATAGCTACATTTGATGCAGGCTTAATTTCTATGCAAATCATGCTTTTAGCAAAGGATATGGGCTATGATACAGTAACAATGGGCGGCTTCAATAAAGAGGCTTTTGCGCAACGCTTTGAATTAACAGATAATCTAGTGCCAATCGTCTTAATTGCCATCGGAAAAGCTGCAGTACCCGCTCACGGCTCATCTCGTTTAGCACTAAATGACATTGCAAAATTTATTTAATCGAAAGATAGAAATTGTACAAAATATTTTCTTTTAGAATAAATATGATACACTAAATATAGAAATCGAGTAGGAGGAGGTGATTAACCTCCGACCTCTCCCACCACCGTACATACGGCTCCGTATACGGCGGTTCAAAAGTTTTATGGTTTTAAAATGACTTGGGAGAGACTTTTTAAATTTTGTTTCTCCCAGTATTTATTATTTAGGGCTCTATCTATGATTGGACTATTAGATGTTCGCCAATATCCCTTTCTTGTATTTGCCATTCTATAGGCGTCGTTCGGTCGGATACCAAGTTTCTTAAGGTTGCGACACTTCGTTGTGGTTTTCTTCCATTCTTTCCATCGACACGCTCGCAGTCTTCGGCGTATATGGGCATCCATCTTTTTAGCGTATTTACCAAGCTCTCCGATTTTAAAGTAATTACCCCACCCCTGAATCAGATAGTTGAGGTATTTAATTCTTTCATCCATTCGCATGCTCCGATTACGATTCGTGAGGCGGCGGATTTTATCTTCAAATTTCTGTTTACTTTTCTTTGGCACGTATATCCTTGTTTGTCGTTTGTTTCGATAGAAACTCACTCCTAAGAATATCCGTGCGCTCGGCTTTCCCACTGCGGATTTCTCCTCATTTACCTTAAGCTTTAGTTTCTTTTCGATAAATGTTGTCATCCCTACTTTTACACGCTCTCCTGCTTTTAAACTTTTGACATAGATATTACAATCATCCGCGTAACGAACGAATCTGTGACCTCTTTTATCAAGCTCTTTATCTAGTTCATGGAGAAGAATATTACTAAGTAGTGGACTCAGTGGACCACCTTGCGGCGTGCCTTCTTGGCTATGTACTACAACGCCATTTGCCATAGTACCAGCGTTGAGAAATTTACGGATTAACTTTAAAGTTGGCTTATCCTTAATATATCCCGCAACTAGGGACATCAGTTTATCGTGTTGAACGCGGTCAAAGAATTTCTCAAGGTCCATGTCGACCACGAATTTGTAGCCTTCATCCATATAAGATTGCGCTTGTGCAATTGCTTGATGAGCACTTTTATTTGGCCGAAAACCATAACTATAGTCACTGAAAATTGGGTCGATGATTGGTGTTAAGATTTGAACGACTGCTTGTTGAATGACGCGGTCTGTTACAGTTGGAATCCCTAATTTTCTCGTATTACCGTTTCCTTTTGGAATTTCTACCCGTCTTACCGGTTGCGGTGTATATTGCCCTGTTTGGATTTGACGAATAATCTTTTCTTTATTTTCTTTTAAGTATTGGCGTGTTGCTTCTATATCTTTCGCATCGACTCCAGCAGCACCTTTATTTCTACGTACCTTCTTAAAAGCTTCGTTTAGATTATCTCGGTCTGTTATTAAATAAATTAGTCCATTTGAATCCATATGTTCTCATGGTATAGGTATGCATATGAACAGTTCCACTCTTTTCGTTGCGCGATTCACGTTCTGCGTTTCAAGGCAACGTAAAGTCTTATGATTGGCTGTGTCTTCACTGTCATATAATGTGCCCTTCCATGTTCACTCCTTTCGTTCAGCCCTTCCCCTTATTGGTACTATGGCTTCTGCTGACTTCTGATGATTCAGCTATCTATCGCTAAATAGGTTCTGTTTCCAGGTATTCATCAGATCTCCCGGGGTAAGTCCGTCCACTTTCACCTCATCTATCCGCCACATTTATTGCACTGACTCCCGTGGATATTTTGGATTTTGATTTGTTTAGCAATCTCGTCCAGTCAGAACAACCTCGAATGTGATTCGTATACCTCGGACCAAGGTTTTGCCTCCTGCTTCCTTCAGATTCCACGTCGCCATGGACACCCTTGCACTTGGCTAGTGGTTCGCATATCCCAACGCCCACAGTGAACTTTCATCACCTAGTTGACGGACATGCCCGGCACACTAAAAAAGACTGGATGCGTCAACATCCAGTCAAAACAGCAACAATCATGCCGCACCATAGCGGCTGACCAAGTTAAAGTTATAGCAATAGTCACCTTACTTAGCCGGCAGGGTGGCTATTTCTTTTTATTTTGTGAGACAATAATGCTAAGCATCAGTGTAAGTACTGCAATTAGCAAAAGGCTACACTGTACAATCAAACTGAATGCTTCAAATACTGTCATTGGTTATCTTAAGTAAAGTGTATATAACAAGTAATAAACTCTATAAAATCAACTGCATTTTTTATTATATACTTTAAACATCTAATACGTAATTGAAAAAACTCTACTGCCGATTCAGCCTTAAAAGCCATCCTCTTTTAATAACCATGGAGGATGATTTTTTATTATCGTATCCCATTCTTGAAGAGAGAAGATTTGAACTAACTCTTGTTAGTAATAAGAAAAAGCTATCCTCAAAGTTTTATTAAAAGTCAAGTTATTTTCTACTGTTAAAGATTTAACAATATGACAAATAGAATGTTACACAAAATAATAGCTTTTTGCAGAATTAGTTGAAGGACTAATTCTGCTTTTATTTTTATATAGATGTAGCTTTTTAATAAAGTTCGATTAAAAGTAATTTGCAAACGCTGATTTTATACAGAAAGAAACCAACTGTTTTGAAACAAAGTTTGATCAAAACAGTTGGTTCTTTATTTATCTAGTTTGGTTTTTATAAAAAAGTTTGATTATTTCGGGATGCGAATATTATAGTGATAGGTAAGCCTTTGACGTTATCTCCGGCTTTTCCCCCACTTCACACCGTACGTGCGAGTTTCCCAGCATACGGCGTTCCCATTAATCCAATTCATTCAGATTTTATGTGTAGGCTAAGTTACTACTTAGAGTCAGATTGTGGCGTTCAGACATTGCTTACGCAATTCATTTACTTTCAATAGTTGCTTTTCATCTAATTTCAATGCTTTGAGGAGCATTTGTATTTTCTCGAGGTCTTTTAAGTGGATTAGTCGGTGAATTGATTCGTGGATAATCATTAAATTGCCATAGGAATCATCCTGTGTTAAATAATACGGTGTTTTATGGTGACAGTGCCAACCATTTAAACCTAGTGAGACACCAGTTACAGCACATTTTCCATATTGAGCAATAAACCGACTAATGCGATTATCATTATATTCAATAGAGCGTTGTGGAATAAATTGTTTCATCACATAAGTGAGGGTTTCTTTAGGAATCGCTCGTTGATTGCGATGGATTTTGTGTCTACCTTTGGTAGTATAATTACAAATGTCCTGTGAGAAATTGAGATTAACTCGGCAACGTTGGGCGTGAATAGGAACGAGCATCATTTCTTTAATCTTGTACAACTTACATTCGTATCCTTTATACCGTTTCTGTAATGATTTCGTGAAGTCTGTGAACGTTGCTTCTTTTCTCATTTCTTTCAGTCGATTATGCATAGTTCGATGTGTGCAGTGGTTCAGCTTATTTAAATCTTTTGTGACGTGTGACGCTGCGGCGTAATAATTTTGAATCCCCATTACAACCGTATTAAACCGCCATACATTTTCTACTGATTGATGTTTCTGAATCGCTTTAACAGCTTGTTTAATCGTTAGTTGAGCGTTTTTCAATGCTTTTTCCGTCATGTGAGAGTGTGCGACATATAGCGTACGTTTCGCTGTTTTCTTTCGATGGGCTTTTATGCGAAACCCCAAAAATTCTGAGGAGTTTTTCTTTAAATTTACTACTTTTGATTTCTCTTCACTAACCTCTAAATGGAGGCGATTTCCCAGAAAATCAGTTACCGCATAATACATTCTTATCGCCTGTGAACGAGTTCGACATAAAATTTTAAAGTCATCCGCATAACGGACAATATAACAAGGTTTTAGGTTGGTCTTTTTTAAGGCTTGCATCTTGTTAGGTGGTGTTTTATAGACTTTTTTTGTCTGGAAGTTTTCCCACTGATGACTAACCCACCAATCAAGTTCGTTTAATACGATGTTTGATAACAATGGAGAGAGAATCCCACCTTGTGGTGTACCATTTATCGGTAAACCCTCACCAACAATTTCTGCTTTTAATAATCGAGAAATAATGGATAATAAAGCTTTATCCCGAATCCCTATTGCCCACATTTGTTTAAGCAGTTTCGCATGGTTCACGTTATCGAAAAAGCCTTTTATATCAACATCTATACAATGATAGAAACATCCTCGATTAATTAATGTTTCAAAGCGTGCTTTGGCATGATGTGTGCTACGGTTCGGTCTGAATCCGTAACTATGCTTATAAAATCTCGCTTCGCATATTGGCTCTAACACTTGCAAGATACATTGTTGAAACAATCTATCCCAAATCGTTGGAATACCTAGCGGGCGAGTTTTTCCATTTGACTTTGGAATCAAGACACGTCGAACAGCTTGCGGTTGGTAGAATGAAAACATTTTCCGTACATTCTCGATGACTTCTGAAATGGGAAGGCTTTTTACGTCATTGATGGTAAGCCCATCAAACCCAGAAGTTTGACTACCCGTATTTTTCTTAATATTACGGTAGGCAAGTCGGATATTTTCATCCGATTGCATCAGCTCTACTAAATCATAAAAATTTTGACCATTAGCACTCTGAGCATATAACGTATCGAGATGATACTGCATGTCATAATACTCGCTATGCCTCAATTTCTTTCGTTTTAACAAGTCGGTGGCTCCTTTTGGAGCTGAACCTCTATTAGTCTCGCGGGAACCTTATTAATCGTTGAAGAACTGCCTTGCATGGTGAATAAATCTTGTATTAATCTAGTGGTTATCCCTCCACGTTCATTACACGCTTCAACGGTACTATACCACCACTTTCACTGATATAAAGAGAAGTTATATACTCGCTAATCTCACGATTATTTTCCTTCTCAACGCTTCATCAAGAGTAAGCTCTCCACGTTATCAGCTTACCACGTTGAATATTATCTATTATGGAATAAACTTAGGTGCTTCCTATGGACCTGTTAGCGTTGCATATGCCTGTAACATAAGATGGACTTTCATATAGTTGATTCTTACTCATCCACAGCTAACCCTACATATAGTAGTTAATACATTTCTATATTATGTGCGTCTAGATCCGTACATTCGGAAGTTCGCCAGTAGTACACTAATCTTATGTGTCTTTCATACATTCTCACCATATCTATTCAACCCAAGCATTATGATTTACACCACCCCATCGGGTAGGGTTTCGTCAGCTGAACTGTTACGGTAAATTCTTAAGCCTATTAACCGAGCTTATAACACGCTTTTCCTTACTATATAGCGTGCTATTCGATGCAGGGGGAGCCTTTCTGAGCGTTACCTCATCATTCGACTCCTTGATAATACCCTTCAATTTAAATCATAAATTGCCTGACCTTTACCGAGATTGTGTTCACCACAACTCATTTAAGCCAGGAACGTGTCGCACCAATTAAAGCACCCGTTAGCGTAACAAAACTTCAGACCCCATAATCTGTCCATTATGACGCATGCAGGAGTATTAATGGGATAGTTTCAAAATACATGGTTTTGTCATTCCTATCCTCGGTTATAAAGTTAGGATTTCCGAAGGAATCCCTTGTTTTTTCACACATTAGTGCTTATAACAAAACTTGTCGCGCTGCTCCGTTAGTTAAAGATTCGAGAAGCTAAAAATTTTTATGTTATTGATAACTTGTATAACTAGCATAATTCCCATAACTTAAGAAAAGGTGACTTCCCTAATGGTTATAATTTATCGTTATTGCTTTAATTTTTTGTATCGAATACATATTTTTTATAATTTAAATCAATGACTTTAATTAACCCAAATATAGGTATGGATCTACGTCAAGTTTATAGACACACTCAAGTTAATTTTTTTTGTGTTGCGCAACGTCCATTTTTGGAGTGTTCCACATCCCGAGTAGCCCGTCAAAGTGAAAAGAGCCTTTGACCGCCTACTCGGGATGTAGAGCGGAAAATGTATGGAAGTTGCGCCCGAAAAATGTGGAGGGGTAGATTTCTTTGTACCCCTTTTTTACGCTGCTGCTCGACACATTTTCTCATACGCATCGGGTGTGAAATAATCAATGCTACCGTGGATTCGCTTGCGATTGTACCAGCCTTCGATGTACTTAAATAAAGCTACGCGTGCGGTTTCAAAGCGGTCGTAACGTGTTCGGTATACTTCTTCTTTTTTGAGTGTTGCGTGAAATGATTCGATGCATGCATTGTCATACGGGCATCCTTTTCGACTAAATGATGGGATCATTTCGTATTTCTTTAAGCGTTCACCAAAAACTTCACTTGTATATTGAGAGCCTAAATCAGTGTGTACAATTAGTCCTGGTGCTGGATTTTGCGCTGCTACTGCGTTATCAAGGGCTTCTAAAACTAGGTCAACCGTCATTTTACGACCAAATTTATACCCAATAATTTTCTTGGTGTGACAATCTAATACCGACGCCAAATAACACCAACCATCTTGTACTGTGTGGATATACGTAATATCTGCCACCCATTTTTCATTGATAGTTTCGGTTGTAAAGTCTTGTCCCAACACGTTTTCACGCTCTTCCACGGGTTTCTGTGTTGGCGTCGGACGGTACTTTTTTGTGATGTTTGAACGAATGCCTGCATTTCTCATAACGCGTTGAACGCGATCAATACTACCTGTATAGCCCTCTTGTTTAAGGATTTGAAATATTTTCGGTGCACCATAACGACCGTCACTTTCCTTATGAATGACGCGAATGCGTGCGAGTAGCTTTTCATTAGCAGCATGATAGCTGTTCGGCTTTTTATGAAATGATTGATAATACGTACTTTTAGGCATCTTTAAAATGCGACACATCAATTGAACGGGTTGATGTTCGCTTTCTTTCGTAATGTGGTCGATTAGCTCTTGGTCATCTATTTTTTCGCGAATATGGTCATAGCCTTTTTTAGGATATCTACCTCTTGTTTTAATCGAAGATTTTCCTTCTGGATGGCGGCTACTTCAGCTGCAGTTAACTCCCCAGTTCCTTCAATTGGACAATGGAGTTTAATCCATTTATAAATTGTGACTTCTGACACACCATATTCGCTAGCTAATTGATTGACCGGTGTACCCGCGCGATAAAGCTCGACTACTGTTTGTTTGAATTCTTTATTGTACTTTTTTTGACTCATGGTCGGACACGTCCTCTCTTATACTCAATTCTATTGATTTAACCGAGGTATGTCCACTCATCTATAATACATCCAGTACTAAATATAGAAAAAAGGCATACGGTATATATCCTGCACCAACTGATAAAATTAGTGCAGGAAAAGTTGATGCAATATTCCAGGGTACTAAAGGAGCAATAATTAAAGCAGTATTTCCAATATCTAGTGCAAGATCAGATTTTTTTATATTTCTTTTTATATAGATTTTACTCATAAGTTGATGAGCGGTTATTATTGCAAATGTTTGACTACAGCCAATAAAACAACCAGCAATACTTGCTAAGACCATAGAAAAAAATGTTCCAAACTTTTGACTTGTCATTTCTAAAATGGTCTCGAAATCCTTAAGCATTTTTGTCCCTTCAAAGATTCCTGCATAGCATGATGAGATTATCACGATCAAAATTGTTTTAAGCATTGGTAGTATTCCACCACCATGTAAAATATTTGAAAGGTTATTGTAAGAATTCATTTCATATCCAAAAATTATAAAATGAACTATTTCACCAAATGTTGTAGATTGGAGCAAAAGGCTTTCTATACAAGCAATCATAATACTAACTAACAAGGCTATACGCACATCAATTTTAAAAATTACAAATATCAAAATAATAAGTGCAGGTATTAGAACCATTAAATTTAGATTAAAGGAATTTTGAAGTTCAGTACTAATATTAAGCGACTTAATACTAAGTGGATTTTTTATTGATAGTATTAAATAAATACTAACAGTCAACATAAACGGAACTACTGTTGATAAAGTCATTCTTTTTAAATTGTTATAAAGATTGGTTTCAGTTAAAACCGCAATCAAATTAGCACTAGACGATAATGGAGAAATTCTCTCTCCAATAAAAGCAGCAGTTATTATGGCACCTGCAATTAAATCAAGATTTATATTACTTGCTTTAGCCAAAGTAATAAATACAATCCCAATTGTACCTACCGTTCCGAAAGATGATCCTATAATGAATGAAACAACTAAAGTAATAAAAAAAACTGAGATGATGAAAAGATTTGGATTAATAATTTTTATTCCATAAAATATAAAAGCTGAAATCGTTCCACTACTCATCCAAATGGCAGTAGATGCGCCAATTAATATCAAAAGAATATAAATTTGATTTGTTTTTAATGCACCTTTTAATAACATAGTTAATATTTCTTTTATTTTATATCCTCGTTTTAATGCTAGTAATATTAAAATACTTAAACCAAATAAAAGAGGATAAAAGATGTAAATGTTCTTAAGGATGCAAATAATCAATGTAATAAATATTATTAAAAGTGAAAATACTATATCCATAAAACTCTCTCCCAAATAAAGAATAGTTTTATTTTACTAAACACTTATATATAATAAAAATATCTAAATGATATATCATTAATAGTATTTAGGAATAAATTAAAATTGGAGATTCTTTTTATGGATATCAAACAACTTAAATATTTCCTTGCAATTGCTGATGAAGGCAACATTACGAAGGCAGCAGAAAGATTGCATATGGCACAACCACCACTTAGTAAACAATTGAAATTATTAGAAGAAGAATTGGGTATACAGTTATTCGAAAGAAATACTAGAAATTTAAAAATCACAGAATCAGGGAAAAGATTACACTACAGAGCGAAACAAATTATTGATTTACTCGAAACTACAGTTAAAGAATTAAAGGATTTCGACGAAGGCAAGCGTGGTATTTTAAAAATTGGAACTCTTGCAGTTACGGGTGATGCAATACTTCCTGAACAAATATATAAATTCAATCAAATATATCCTAATATTGGATTTCAAATTATACACCGTAACACACCTGAGATTTTGGATATGTTAAAAAAGGGATTAATAGATATCGGTATTGTCAGAACCCCTATTAATTCAGATTATTTGGATTCTATTTTACTACCAGAGGAACCAATGGTTGCAGTTACTGTTGGAGAACCATTTTGGAAGGAAAATGAATCTTCGAAGATAGAAATATCGGACTTATTTGAACAACCATTACTCGTACACAATAGATATGAGAAAATGATAACACTGGTATGTCAAAATGCAGGATTTGAACCAAATATAATTGGCAGAATCGATGATACTAGATCAATTTTACTTTGGGCAAATTTAGGTATTGGTATTGCAATTGTCCAGAGAGATTGGCTACAATTTTTTGAAAATGATGACTTTAAATATAAGGAAATTGCTGATGAATCATTACTTACTCAGACGGCTATTGTTTGGATGAAAAATCAATATATGACTACTACAGCACGTCATTTCATTGAAACATTTCTCGAGGAATAAAAGGTACAAAATTGAGCTTTTTGGAGCCTCTCTCTTTTAAGAAAGCCTGCCGAAAAGACGGCTACCCTATAGGTCTATCCAATTTCGTTCTCTCCTCTTAGCTCATTTATCGTATTACCGCTAGAAAGCTAATAGAAATAAGCTAACACAAAAGTTTCATCGATGATTCAACTCCTTCATAATGGTTTGGATAATGCGCTCATCTACGCCATTAAAGAAGGAAATCTCAGCTGTAGGAGTTTTGATTGTGCAGCTAGGACTGAAAGTCGATGGAGTTGAATGGTCTAGAGCGATTTTCATGATTTGGATGTAATGTCACAGGAACGATGGTTAATTGAGCTGTAGCATAGGAAAAGCACCTCCTTCATTTTGAACTGCTGCGTGTTTATATGCGTTATTTGAATACGGGCTTACGATCAAACTTTATTTCAAAGATACAATAACCTGTGATTAATAGTCTATACATAGGAAAAAGCGAGTGAACTTAATTCCTTAGCTCATTCGCTTTTTTACTACTCTTCTTTTAATTCTTTAACCAATCTTACTGTTGGTTCTCCTTGGTTCAAAACTAATGTATCGCGTTCTAAACTACATAACACTTCTATATCTTCTCTAGGAAGTTTTAAGTCATATAAAATATCCTGAGCTGTCTTAACTTTCGATTTTAATAATAATTCAATACTCTTTTTCATAATTACAGGCTGTTGTATAGGATAGACATTATCCAAAGGTTCATTTAAACGTATTTTCTTCATTGATATTTGACTGTAGCTTTAAGATTGATTAAAAAGAAACAGTTAATCCATTATCTTTTCAAGAACAAGAACCACTAACTTTACTTTATAGGAACAACTATTTATCCATGTAAAGTTCCCTTACTGAATGCAAAAGCGTAGATTACTGCTTATCCAGATCCAACAACAAATACACAATCAACCGGAAGTTATCAAGCAGAAAACGGCCAATCACTAAATTAGCCTCTAGAAAGAAGTAGGCATCTCGCGTACAAAGATAAATGTGAGAGATGCCTGCTTTCTCTTGTACAGCTAAAGTTGTCTAATCTAGCTGCTTATGACTCAGCGGCAACTGAATTCTCCAGTGGGCACCATACTTGAAGCATAGCGAGTGTTTTTTCCTCCAGATTCTGCTTCTCATTGCTTGAATGTGTCCAGGCAATGTGACCATCAGGTCGGATTAACATTGCATTCATATTTGTGAACTCGCTCCTTTCAATGCGTGCGGCAGTAATATTCACACGGTGAGCAAAACGTTGCAGTTTATCCGCCAATGATTGGTGATCAGGAGATAATATCAGTACGAAACGACCGTTAGGCATCATTTCATAGAGTGTATGCTTTTTCTGGTTCGTATCTCTAAGTGTAAAATTAGGACAACGGCGTCCTGCAAACAATTGCTCAGAACCATTTTCCAAGATTGGTGGATAGGCCACTCCGGTAGCTCCGATCTTCTCCGCAAGCGATAAGTTCACCTCAGGGTGAGCAATCCATTGTGATACAACGTCACGCAGTGCCAGTCCAGCTTGTGAGAAATCGCTCGATAACTTTGACTGTGCTAATGTGCCTTGTGTAAACGTCTTCCCGACGGGTTGCCGCTCGTCACTATAATTTGTAAGCAACCAATCAGCCGAATCACTTCGCACTGCAGCTGCAAGCTTCCAGCCAAGATTAAATGCATCTTGCAGGCCGACGTTCAACCCCTGTCCTCCAGACGGGAAATGAATGTGTGCTGCGTCTCCAGCAAGTAAAACGCGTCCAATCCGATAAGAATCGGCCACCCGTGTAGCATTGCCAAAGCGAGTCAGCCAAATTACAGATTCAAATTCATACTTCGTTCCTGTAATCCGATATATGGATTCGGTGAACTCTTGGAGTGTAACCGGTGTACGACCCGGAATATGCTGTCTAGTCGAATCGATTAATACGAAGCGGCGACTGCCGTTAGGCAGCGGGACAGACACACAAAACCCATGTTCATTGAACACTGTAGTCGGGGTCGCTATTTTTTGATATTCCTGAACGTAGACGTCACCTTGCATAGCAGTGATATTCTCATCCCACCCGGAGAAAGCAACTCCCATATACTCGCGAACAATGCTTCGTGCTCCATCCGCACCAACTACATAACTTGCCTGCAACTCATAACTATCTCCATTTTCGTCACGAGCTTCCAACAACACGAATTGTTCATTCTCCTGTAACGATACAACATTATGTCCGTAGAGGATCTTCACGCCTAATTCCTCAGCATATTCCTTTAACAAACTTTCAGTTATATTTTGTGGAATATACAAGGTGTAGGGAGTATCTGAGTCCAACTTTGATACATCAAGCCAAGTTTCTAGAAATGCATACTCAATCTTAGACTGTGGTTGGCTTTGGGACATGAACCGATCCAGAATACCACGCATCGCTAAAATTTCTATAGAACGCGTATGCAAAGTCAATGCGCGAGGTTGTGGTACAACCTCGATTCTTCGTTCCAATACTACCGCATTGATGCCTGCTATCTTCAATTCGCAAGCCACCATCAAACCTGTTGGGCCGCCGCCTACAATTACGACGTCAAAATTTTTATTATCTTGTACCGCATCTTCATGTTTCTGAATTACTTGATTCATATACTTTGTACCTCCTCATTTTAGTAATATTTTTCAGCCTAACAGGAATGAATATTCATTCCTGTTAGGCTATGAAGTTATTAGAGTCTGCAGACTCTAATCGTATTCCAACGACATTCCTCCACATCAACAAGAAATTCGTTCGATTCCTACACCGCCTTCCACTTTAATTTTATATATTTTCCCTCTATTTCGAAGGCTAAAATTCGCCTTCGTACAGAATGAATATTCATTCCTAATCATAGAATATATCTTTTTCATTATTAATTCAAGAGCTAATCTCTAATGTTCGGTCTACACATCTAATATATATACGTCATAAAAATCACAATTATGTGCACAGCAAAATAAAAAGTGCATCGCTAAAGTGAGACAGCCAAACGACGTATTCAATATCAACATCGCCAACCCTCATTATCTCGTTTCTTTTGGTCAAAACAAAATTCTCAGCCATATTAAGATTGATCCTGTAATCGTTGATGATTTACAGCTTTTGGAGGTTACTGGATAATAGGTTGGCTACGATACATTTTCAAAAGAGCTTAGCTTTGATTGGTAAGACATTACTCATCCTTTAATTCGTCGAGGTACATTCAGCCTAAACTAAAAACTTGTAAGTCTTATGAGAGAAATCAACGAGCTTGAAAAGGTTAACAAATTCGATAAATTTCTCCTATATGGAAATTGTACGAAACTGATTGAGTTAATGGACTCGTATCGCATTCCAACAACATTCTTCCACACCCGCAAAAAGTTCGTCTGTTTCCTCTATTACTCCTGCTCTTGCTGCTTCAATTAATTTGACAAGAGCACCATAGAAAATAGGAATCAACACATCAGGAGGTAATGAGTAAATAATGCCTTGTTCCTGCCCTTTTATTAAGAAATCGCGCATAAAATCCATAAATTCATTGAACATCTTTTGGCTTTCTTCATTTAATAAACGGGGATTTAGATGGGAGTCAATAAATGAAAAAGCCTCTCTTTCCCTTTTTGCGAAGTGAACCATTTGATCAAAAATGTGATGAAATTGCTGGCGTACCGTTCCGAAATCAGGAAAACCTTGCTTTATATTGTTGAAAAAACGTTGTACGCATTCTTGAAATAAACAATTCAAAAGTACCTCTTTATTTTCGAAATACCGGTAAATAGTGCCGGCCCCAACTTTTGCGTTATCGGCTATCATAGGTACGGTTGTTGCATCAAAACCACGTTCAGTAAACAAAAGTAATGCTGCCTGCAAAATATCTTCTCTTTTATTTGTTGCCACAGAATCCTACCTCCATACTGAATGAATATTCATTCCAATTATTATAAAACAGTATCAAAAAGAATTCAAGTAAGTTACTGGATAAAAGGCGTATTCGATCACCATGTGCCTTAAACAGTCTCGAACCAGTTCTACAAGATTCTTTAACAAAGCTAAGAAATAAAAAACGACCATGCTCACTAATTAAAAGAGAATACCTGGTTTTTGTCATTTATTTATCCATAATAACCTTTTGCTAAAAACACAGAAGTGTTGCACTCAATTAAATGATTACTTATTACATCTTTGTTGAATAGTAATATACAAACCAATCAAACGACCTGTTGTCATCATGGTGGGCAAGGTTCAGATGAAAATCTTCCCGAAGCTGAAGCTATGCAAAAGAATAAACACTCGGATCAATTCCAGCGTAGACCACCAATTTCTTAGGGTGATTAAACCGATCAATTTCCCCAATTTCAGAAATAATCGTTGCAGCGATCTTTTCACCGATTCCAGGGATTGATTGGATAATCTTATATTCTTCTATTTCACTTGCCAGGGATATCATTTGGCTCTCTAATTCCGCCCACTACTGGGTTCATTTTTTCTCCTCCTACAGCGTATTCACCAGTAACCCCTATTACCTCCAAGTAGTATTATAGCTTCGCTTGTTATACGAAATCTAAGTCCCAACCAGCCTCAAACATATTTCTACAAGTAGGGGGTGAACAGTTTAGTTGACGGGATCAATGTCCCACGCCCCTGTACGTTCTACCCTGGCTACTTTTAGATTAAATCTAAATAAAAAAAGTTCAACCAGAAAGTTCTGGCTGAACTATATAATACGAAGCACCCGTAAGTTTAAGTGAAAATCTTCACAAACCAACCTCTCAATTCCACTTATTTTTTATTTTTTTCATCGCTTCTGCCAATTGATGAGAATTTACATCTTCTTCCTTTTGTAGTTGATCAATGATGTTGCGGTAATCCTCCTCATTTCGATTCTGGCTTAATTTATAAGCGGCTTGAACTTCTTGTACTTTAATCTTAAATCCCACAATACCTTTAAGTTCCCTTTCCAATAGCTGAGGCGAAAACTTGTCCCATAAAATTGGATTTTCTCGATGTTTTTCATATTTTTCTAGTAATATAATCAGGTCTTGTTTTAACTCTTCTTGCTCTAAAATACTCGGTTTGCCATATACATGGACAGCTTGATAATTCCATGTTGGAACATTTTCATGACCATACCATGAAGAAGAAATATACGCATCCGGTCCCTGGTACATAACAAGTGCGTTCACACACGTTTCAAATGTTCTCCATTGAGGATTCCCATAGGCCATATGTCCAGTGATATAATATTCATTGCCTTTTTTTCTAAACTCCAAAGGTATATGAGTGGCAATTGGTTTCCCTTGTTTTGTTGTGACGATGGTCCCAAAAGAATTTCCTTGAATAAACTCTTTGACTTCATCCATGTCCGTGACTTTCAAATATTTAGGAATAAACATGTTTGAACAACCCCTTTATGGTTTTATAAATTTTTTATATAAGTATCCTACTATGCAAATTGACATATAAAAAGGTACAATTATAAACAAATAATCATGTCAAGGGGGGGTGTAGATGAAAAACACTATTTTTGTTTTGAAGGATGATTCCCCAAAATACAAGCAAATATACGAGCAGTTTAAGTCTTTTATTGAGCGTGGCGACATACATCCTAATGATCCATTACCATCCATCCGCCAACTTGCAGAGTCCCTTCAAGTCAGTCGCAATACCACATTGATGGCATATGAGCAGCTTGTAGCGGAAGGCTATATCCGCGGAGAAGGGAGAAAAGGGTATTTTGTAAATGAATTAGAGCCGGTTTTATTTCAAGATACTTTCATCCCACCTCAAAAAAAGCATAAAGAGACGGTAACGCCAGTCGAAATTGATTTCAGAGCAGGGGCCGTGGATCAAACCGATTTTCCCCTAAAAATTTGGAGAAGAATATCAAATCAAGTTTTAACATTACAGGAGAGCTTTCGATACGGGGAACCCTTTGGTGAAGTATGCTTGCGTGAGCAAATCGCCGATTATTTATTCCAATCTCGTGGAGTGAAAACAGAGCCAAATGCAATTATAATTGGCAGTAGTACTCAACAAATGTTAATTCATCTTGGACAAATCCTGAAGGATGATATTGCTGGCATTATTATAGAGGATCCAGGTTATGATGGAGCAATGGAAGCTTTTCGATTTCATCGTTTCACGATTGAGACTTTACCAGTTTATGAGACAGGTGCTAATTTTTCAAAATTAGAAAAATTGAGGTCAAGGTTAATCTATGTAACCCCCTCCCATCAAAGTCCACTAGGTGTAAGTATGTCCATTCAGCAAAGGCAAATGCTTATTCATTGGGCTAACAACAAAAATGGATTTATTATCGAAGACGATTATGATAGTGAATTTCGCTACACTCAACAACCATTTCCAGCACTTGCATCCATTGATTCAACAAGAGTCATTTACCTAGGGAGTTTCTCAAAGTCCTTTCTTCCAGGAATCCGCCTAAGTTATATGGTGCTACCGCAGTTAGTATTAAATCGTTATAAAAACCAATTTCTTCATTTCGAGAGTACCACTTCACTCCTAAGCCAGCTTACAATGGCTAAATTTATGCAAGAGGGAGAATGGAATCGCCATATTAAACGAATGCGACTTGTGTATAAGCGTAAAATGCAGTGCTTAGTTTCAGAATTAAAAAAACACTTCAAACAAAATATATCCATTATTGGGGAACAGTCTGGTTTGTACGTTTTAGTTAAGGTACATCTAAATCGTTCAGAAGAATGGTTAATCGAGCGTGCTTCCATTTATGGGGTGAAAGTCTATCCTACCTCAATCTATTTCATAAAAAACCATCCTGCAGAAGCAATTATTAAACTTGGATTCAGTAATCTTACCTGTGATGAAATTCAAAAAGGTGTGAAGCTTTTAAAAGAGGCTTGGGGGGGCTAATATTATTACTTTATGCCTTTTACCACTGGAACGCACATTAACAAACTCTAGTACATCACCAAATTATGATAAAAATAAAAAGAATTCTTATATAGAATGCTTTTTATTTTTCTTGTTCATACAGATAGGTAAGGGTTTGAAGTTATCTCTCCCTTTTCCCCCCGTCCACACCAGTACGTGCGACTTTCATCGCATACGGCGTTCCAACTAATCCAATTCGATTTAATCATCAACACTTCTGATATCGTAAACTCTTCCATGTCTCAATTCTTCCGTTTCTATAAGTCGGTGCCTCCCGTGGGAGGTAAACCTCTTTTAGTCTTACGAGAACCTTATTAACCGTTAAAGATTTGCCTTGCATGATTAAATGATTCTTCATTAGTCTAGTGGCTATCCCTCCATGTTGATTAGACACTTCATTGGTACTGTTCCACCACTTTCACTGATATAAAGATAAGTTATACAACAGCTACTCTCACTCCTGCTTTCCTTATCAACGTTTCTTTAGGAGTAAGCCCTCCACGTTATCAGCTTACAATGTTGAACTATATCTATTATAGAATGAACTTAGGTGCTTCCTGTAAGCCTGTTAGCGTTCATACGCCTGTAACGTATCGTGGATTTTCATATTAGTTAGTCTTACTCACCCACATCTAACCTCACAATTTGGTGATATACACATTTCTATGTATCGCAGTTATAGACCCGTACATTCAGAAGTTCGTCAGCTTAACCCTTTCTTTTAGGTTTATTCGCATTCTCACCATATTCATTCAACTCAAGCATCATGATTTACACCACCCCCGCGGGTAGGCTTTCGACAGCCGAACTGTTACGGTAAATTCTTACGCCTTTTCACCGAGCTTATAACACTATTATTCTTACTAAATCCAGTGCTATTCGACTAAGAGAGAACCCTTCTAGGCGTTACCCTATCATTTGATTCTTCGATATAACCCTTCAATTCCTAAAGGAACTGCCTAGCCTTTACCAGATTGATGTAACCATCATCCATTTAAACTAGGAACATTTCGCACAACTAACCTGCTGCGTTAGCACAATGAGAAAAGTGAGCTAATAAAGGCTGGAAAAAAGAATTGAATTTAATTAGCTGGAATGGTCGTGAACCGAAATACGATATTAGAGATTGGTCACCTTCCGATAATACCGCAATTGTTTCAATAATTTCGTATTTAACTTCTGCCATATACATTCCTCCTTATGGTATCTGTAATAAGAACTATATCTTGAAATAATAGGATTATCAAACGTGACAACACTTGAAATAATTATACTTTCTAGGAAACGCGAAATCTGTATTCAATGTTCTTCCGTTATATGATCAGGTGTGTTGGTTAACCATTTTTGATCCATCCAAATTATTTAGAAGGCGATGATTTCCGCTACGGGCTACTCCCTTTCCTGCGGGCGTGCGTCGAGTAGCCCTACGCTACAATCAGTTGAAAATAGGAATATTCCAAAACAGCAACAAAAAAATCTTTTTTTGCTCAATAATAAACCTATTTTTTCCTAATCAACACGACTGTTATATGATCAAATTAATTCTTCAATCCGTGTACCTTCCTTGGCTCCCATAACGTCGTATATCCGTTCATTATTGAATAATCATATAAATCCACAAGCTTTTTATTTTCATATGTACTAAAATAAGTTGGTTCCCTCACAATTGACACTAAATTGTGATTTCTTTCGAGCATCGACTCTAAATAAAAACGAGCCGTGATTTTGTCGCTTTTTTGTAAGTTACACTCATTACATGCCAACACTAAATTCCATAAATTATCATTTTGAACAAAACTCCACGGAATGAAGTGGTCGACGTGCGTTTTTCGGCGATTAGTTGATAAATCACAGTTACAATAGAAACATCGATTTTGTTCAAATTGGGTAAGAACTTTGTAAAATGTCTCTAAAGAACTACGCTTTGATATTACCTCTATTTTTGAGAGTAAAGCCATTGTACTTGTGGCTTCATTCACTTTTTCAAGATATTTGCCTAAATGATAATTTGTTAGATTTATTAAAATTCGTTGATACTTTTTCATGAATTGATAGACAGGATTGTTGAAACGAAAATGTGCTTGTTTGATGTCAAATTCATAGAATATCCCCGCTGTATCTCCGTAAAATGCGCCGATTACATTTTGTTTACAGTCCCGTTTCACTTCATTGACGATTTTTAGTTGTAAAGAATCCACAAGTTGATCGAATTGCCATTCGGAAGGAATAGCGTTGTCATTTGCATATTTCTGTAAAATGGTTTGTGCACGAGCCGGTTTATCTTCATTCAGTAGAAGTCTCCCAACTCTGAAGGTGGTAAAATAAATGAGAATATGGTTCCTTTTCAGTTGGTGTCCAAACGCCTACTGAATGAAGATAATGCCTCCGGCGGATGTCACGGATTTTGAAAGGAATGAATTGTGCGAACACAATTCAAAATCCGGACGCAATTACGCCAAGGCGAAATTGATTATAATTAGGAGACTGCACTAGATTATGATGGATTACTAAATTCCAATAAATATTTGTGAACGAATAAAATATTTGATTGTAGCTAAGTCCTAGCTTATCGTCTACATTGTATAAATTTTCGAGTAATGCTTTGAAAAACACATACTTATAAGAAGTTGACACTGATGAACGATAGTAAAAATTATTCAGATGTTGCCAAATCTGATGTTCAGTTACATATTGTTCACGTATTTCACCAACCTTTAAATCATGAGACATACTCTTCTTACTCCCTCACTTCAATTAAATAAATACCTTGAGAAAATCCTCCGCGCTGTTTTTTCTTCTGTGTTCGTATCTGTTCCAACTGTTCATAGGATACACCGTACATATGTATAGCTGCATGGACTAATTCCAAAATATCCGCAAGTTCCTCAACGGCCTCTTTTTGACAAGCTGCCTCGATAAATTCTAATGCCTCCTCTTGCATTTTCACTTTTATTTCTTTTAAGTGTTCGCTGGAATCTAACATCCTTATACTACATGTTTTTCCCCCTGCTTCAATTACTTGTGGAATCAAATCACGTACTAATTTATTGTATACAGGCATTTTTACTGCCTCCTCTTAATATAAGATTATATCCCGTATTTCTACCGAATCGTTTGAATAAGTTGTGTCTTTCTTGCTCTGGATATTTGTGTACAGTAAAAACTAATCACTTTAAATATAAACAACCTTCTCCCTAATCTTTCATCTCACGTAAACGGACAAAATTCAAAAATGATTCTTCAAAACTATTATACCAATATTTCCAAGGATATTTTTTTCATTTTTTTATTATTATTCAAATATTTATCATCAAAAGATTATTTTTTAAAAATATCCTAGGACTAATGTTCGATTTCAATTAAAATTTACATTCAAACTATTCTAGATTTAACACTTTTGACTTGTTATGATAAGGAGGAATTTTTTTGAAAGGAGGTTTTCAAATGAGCTATGAGGCTACTGAGTATAATGAGGCAATCTCTGATTTGTTTTTAGCCATTTTTTTGTTATCTCTTCTTGTCTTAGCATTAGCAGGTTATATTTTTAACGCACTAATTTATTATAGGGCTTCTGAAAAAAATGGCTTTAGTGATTTAGCTTATATTGCTTGGATTCCAATTGTAAATATCTATAGTCTTTTTCTTTTGACTGCCAGTGGCGATGATGATAAAGCAATACGTGCAGCAGCGTTAAAGCCTACCCTGATTTTTACGGGATTAATATTATTTTTATTTCTCATCCCTTTAATAGGCCTTATTACACTCCCTATCATGTTTTGTTTATGGATTTATTATTCTTATCGCTTAATGTATCGCTGGTCTGGTGATACAGGTAAAGCCGTACTTTACACCGTTTTATCGTTGATCACAGGCGGATTATTCCATGCTATTTATGGCTTAATGCATATGAATCAACCTTTCAAAGCGTAGCCTAAAGTATCAATTTCACCTTAGCGTAATTGCTGCTGACGTTTCGTTAACACTTTGCTTATGCTACTTGCTGAATAAAGGTAAAATACATCACAAAACCTCTTCACGTCTATCTAAGACTGAAGAGGTTTTTCACTTCATAAATGTTGGATGTATTTTTTTGTCTTTTGCAGTATCACCATTTCAAATATTGGGAGGTGATTTCTATCTGAGGTTCCATCACAAAACGCTCTCGTTTTTCACAGATTCTTAGCTCCTGTGATGTCCATCTATTCCCAAATATTAAGTTGAACCACACATTCTTAACCGATTTAATGCATATGATGTACTCTTCCATATGTTCATTTCAATATTGCTTGAATCCAAAGTAAAAAACAAAAAATTGTATAAAATGATTCTTCACCACTAGTTTTCCATTAATTCCATTTTTTTTTTGCAAATCAATCAATTTTTTATCAAAAATTTATTATCAAAACAGCATATATCCTCAACTAAAATAGTACAAATGTATTGTTACCACTAAATACCGGATATTTTTCACTATAGATTTAACACTATAGTATTGTTATTATTATGAAGTATTTTTTAGAAAGGAGGTTTTCTTATGTACGATTCTTATAGTAGCAATGATCTCGATGCGGCTTTAGGTGGTTTGTTTCTTATTATTATGTTAATTTGCATCGTGGTGGGTATTGCAGGCTATGTTATTAGCTCTCTTATTTATTATAATGCATCTAAAACAAATGGCTTTAGTGATGTAGCTTATATTGCTTGGATTCCTATTATTAACGTTTATAGCCTATTTTTATTAACTGCTACGGGTGATGATGATGCAACAGTTCGTGCAAACGCCAAAAAGAATGTTTTAATTTATGCTGGATTACTACTTGTTTCATTTATTCCGTTTATTGGTATAATTGCTTCTTTTGGTCTTATTGGCTATGCTTTGTATTTCATGTATCGACTCTTTTATCGTTGGTCAGGTGAAACCGGAAGAGCAGTACTTTATATTATTTTAACGGTTATTACTTTCGGGTTATTCTATTGTATCTATGGCTTAATGAGAATGAATAAACCATTCGTTGCATAATTACTGATGCACCTATAAAGTGAAATTTTAGTCAGTGGGGGTTCTTCATCCCCACTGATTATTAGTTTTCACCCTTCTCTGCTTTCTCTGCATTTTGAGGTGGGCGTTTTATACGTGGCGCTTCGCATTCGTTACAGATCAATTACTGCCCGTTAGTAAAGGATTTAAGACTTCCAGGACCTACACCTATTCAAAAAAAGCTCAGCTTCCCCCTACGCGTCTACCTCTACAAGTGTATCAATATCGCCCTTCTCTCTCGTAACTAAATGATTGGTTGCAAGGCTTACTACAATAGCTACTGCAAAGTTAATAATAACAGCAATCATTCCTGTGCTGATGTCATTAATTACGTGTGGGATGTTCGGGAAAAAGTCAATTAATTTATGTGATGTTATAGCACTATATAGTACGATTCCTACACCGGTAAAAATCCCTGCCATTGCACCGATTTTGTTAAGAATGCGATTTTTATAGAAACTAAACAGGAGTGCTGGGAAAAGTTGTGTGATTAAGCTGTATGACATAATGTTTAAGATTGCTAATGCATCCCCTCCAGTAATCGTGAAGATGAATGCAACCAATATTATAGCGAACACAAATATTTTTGAAGCAAATAACTGTTGGCGATCTGTTGCCTTTGGTTTCACAAGCTTGTAAAATCCAGTCATTAATCCAATTGAAGCAGACATTAACATAACTGATGCGGGTACTAAAGCCGTTAATAACCCAGCAGCACCGACAACGCCTACTATCCATGGATCAAATGTTTGAATCGTTAATCGGAGTAATGATAAATCTCCTTCAGCCCCTTGTAATCCTGGAATCTCTACAATGGCTGCAAAACCAATGAAAAATGCGAATAAGAGTAATAGAGTATACAAAGGTAAGGTAATGGCATTTTTCTTCAATGCTTTTGCACTCTTAGATGAAAATAATACTGAAAAGCTGGTTGGTAATAAATAGAATCCGAACGCATTTAATAAAATAGTTGAGACAAACCAAGAAATACTTAAACCAGAACTAGCGAGAGTTAAGCTTTCCGGTTTTATTTTTTCTACAGCTTCAAATAGAGGTTGTATGCCTCCAAAATAATGGTATGGAATATAAATTCCTAAAAATACAATGACGCCTAATATCATAATATCCTTTAATACTGCTGTCCAAGCAGAGCCATGGATACCCGAAATAGTAACATAAATTGTAATAATTATAGCACCAATAGTACTAGCCATAATTGGGCTAATTCCTCCATAGGAAGCCTCCGAAACAATAATACCTAACCCTTTTAATTGTATAACTAAATATGGAATCAATGCGATAGCACCCAAAAACGATACAACTAATCCTAATATCGGACTTTTATATTGGGAAGCAAAATATTCTGGTTGAGAAATTATATGATGATCTTTAGCATAGTTCCAAATCTTTGGTGCAATCCAATAAGATAAAACATATGCTAAACAAATGTATGCGGGTACATAAAAAGCAGCGGCTCCATTCGAATAAGCCCAACCACTACCACCAAGGAATGTAAAAGTAGTATAAACTTCTCCTGCAATTAGTAGGAAAATGAATAATGTACCAAAACCCTTATTACCAACAGCAAATTCATCGACATTCATTTTTTTTCCACGTGTTGCTAGTATACCAAGGAAAAGAGCAATCAATGCAAATGCAAAGATTATCAGTAAAGCTATATTCATTATTCATCGCCTCCTTGGTTTTCAGGATCCAATTTATACACAATCGCTAACACTAATGACGATAATATCATCCATAAAGTAATCCAGAACAGGAGAAACGGTAAACCAAAAATATACGGCTCTATTTTATTTGCAAAGGGCAAACATAAGCACATTCCAACAAACGGTATCAACAATAACAGTTTAATGTTTTTCATATAAGCCTCCTTGGAATTTCTTTTTATCGTCCAAAAAAGTAGTGTTACCCTCAGTTTAACGAGCATAATCCTGGAAATTCGGAGTTCAAATACCGATTCATAATGTATAAATATCTTTTCTACGGATACGATCTTTATAAGTTGTAGCAGCCCCATTTTTACGATTTTCGTAAAGATCTTCAATAGATAGTTCAGCTGTAACAACTGTACTTGATTTACTTGTAGTTTCTGCAATTACGCCATTTTTTGTCCAAGGTAAGTCAGCAGGTCCTATAATAGCGGTGGTCCCAAATCCATTTTGAATGGGTCCTTGGATTTCACCAATCGTAGGGCAATGAACGACATAAAGTTGGTTTTCAATACTTCGTGCATGAGCACAATGACGAACTCTCCAGAAACCATATTCAGAGAACGTATAGGAAGGGCAAAAGATAATATCTGCACCTTTTTGACTATATATATGTGCAATTTCTGGAATCTCTATTTCATAGCATATAGCAATACCAAATGTTACTGGTCCAATTTTGAAAACTTCTAATTCATCTCCCTCTACAGTGTTGCAAGCAGATTCAGCAGGAAAAATATGTGTCTTCCGATGTTTTAATACATTGCCATTGCCATCAAAGATATAAGTCGTATTGTAATTTCCTTTATTGGTCGGTTCAATTGTAGAACCTGCAATAATAATCTGTTTTCTTTGCTGTGAAAGATTATTAAAAAATTCAAGGTAGTCATCTAAAAAGAAACCTAATTTCTCATGATCTTTTTCTGTGAATTGATTGTAATTGTTATAAGTTGTTAGTAAAGACATGGTGAATAACTCTGGTAAGAGTACATAATCACTTGTAAGTGGCACATCATTGAATGCATGTAAAATTCGATCTTTAAAGGTAGAGAAATGATCAACTTTTTGCAATTCAAATTGACAGCTTGAAATTTTTATTGTCATAAGAGCCCCCAGCCTCATTCCTATATTTTCGTTTTAGAGCGTTCGAAAAGAATATCGCCATCTAGTATTGTTAATTCGACTTGAATATCTTTTAAATCTTGTGGAAGGGTTTTCAAAATACTGCGATCAAGTACAATCATATCTGCTAATTTACCGGGTTCTAAACTACCCTTTATATCCTCTTCAAAACTTGCGTATGCACCGTTATAGGTATATAGACGAATGGCTTCGAGAACATCTATTTTTTGTCTTTCACCAAATGAAGTTCCATTGGCAGTGAGCCGATTGACCGCTGCGTGAATTCCCATAAACGGATTGTAGGTTGTAACTGGTGAGTCTGACCCAGCAGCAGCAATAATTCCTTGATCAATAAAGTCTCGTGCAGGGTACATAAAGTCCGTACGTTCACCGTAGTTCGTTAAATAACTTTCACCAAATTCATATGGGAATGGTGGATTAGGTATTGGAATCATCTTTAACTCTTTCATTCGTTGCTGTAAATCAGGGCTTGAAATTCCAGCGTGTTCAATACGATGTCGATGATTTTCACGAGGATTTTCTTTTAAAGCGCGTTCTACAACATTCAAATACGATTCAATTGCTTGATCACCTTGTGCATGTACAGTAATTTGATAGCCTAATTCATGTGCTTTACCAAGTACTTCATAAATTTCATCCTCGGTGTAAAATAAGATTCCATGATCGTCAGGATTACTTGTATAACCTTCACGGGTAGCAATAGTCGGGCCAGTACTACTCCCATCTGTAAACAATTTAGCAGGACCCACTTTAAAAAATTCATTTCCAGTTCCAGTTAATACCCCAGATTCCATCATATTTAATGTGAACTGCTTACAGTCATTTAAAATAGCAATCATCGCATAGACACGAATTTTCAAGTCTCCTTTTTGGGAGGCTAATTGTAATATTCGGTAACTATCTTTTGTAAACGTTCCTGCTTCATGAATACTTGTAATGCCACCTTTTAAGAAATGTTGCTGTGCGATTTGAATGGCTTGATAAACTTCTTCATTTGAATAAGATGCACACTCATTAAACTGCATATATGCAGTTTCGATCAATCGTCCAGTGCGTTGACCTTTTGCATTTCTTTCAATTAAACCTCCTTGAGGATCAGGAGTTGTTTCGTCAATACCTGCTAGACGTAAAGCAACCGAATTGACAATTCCGATGTGACAGCAAGTACGGGTAATGACAATCGGGTGGTCGATCGTAATGTTGTCCAATTCTTCAAGAGTAGGATATCGTTTTTCCTTCACCGTTCGTTCATTGAAACCGCTAGCGCGAATCCACTGACCCTTTGGTGTAGTAGCAGCTTTGTCTTTTAAAGCAGTCAAAATCGCATCTATGGAATCCAACCCGGGCTCTTTACAGCTGATACTGAGATGGAAAGTACCATACGTGACCAAATGTAAGTGAGCATCAATAATTCCAGGTAGAATGGACTTTCCTTCCAAGTCAATTACTTGTGTAGAATCACCAATTAATTCTTTAATCTCCTCATTCGAACCAACTGCTACTATTTTGTTATCAGAAATCGCTAGAGCCTCTCGGATAGAATCTTGTCCATCTACAGTAATTACTTCACCATTTAAAAAAGCAATATTAGCTTTCATATAGATCCTCCTCGTTAAATAAATTGAATATTCAGAAAACATTAATTGTGTTGCACTATTCATTTATTTTACTAAAAATAGATTGTCTTTTATTTTTACAAAAGGTAATTAATTTTACTTTTTTTTAGACAAAAGGTTAAAAGGGTTATTTCTACGTAACTATAAAAATTCAAAAAAGGCTTTATTATGTGCATGCTAATATTACTTTTGAAAAAGCAAATTTATGCTGTTCCTTACTACCCCTCGATTTTTCTATTTGTATATCAATAAACAATAATCAAACGTCCCAGTCAGATTTAGCAAAATTAAGATTAAATAAAACCATCGCAAACGTATTTCGTAATGTTAGATATCATAGGATGTACAAAATAAATACTTCAAATAATTTCAAACTAATTCATCTTTTCCGTTTGTAATTAAATTTAAAGTCATTACAATTTCTTTGTTCACTATTTAAATCCATCGAAGAAAGAAAAAATGGAAAGTCTCTAACAATTCCATTAATTTTAATTTATTCACCACTTAAAGTAATACCCTAAAAGAAAAATTAAAGGATAACTAATTGCTATCTTTCCTTCATATTTCTATGCGATTTTCAGGGAAAGAAGCATTTAATACAGCATATGATGTACTTTGTCATACTCTATTAAATATTAGTAGAATCTAAAACAGAAAAATTTGTATAAAATGATTCTTCACCACTAGATTCCCAATAGTACCAAATTCATTTTTACAATTCGATCAATCTTATATCAAAAAAAACATCATTAAAACAATATAAATATTCCATAAAAATAGTATATATGTATGATTATCTAACGTTGCCTGTATTTATCACTATAGATTTAACACTTTAGTACTGTTATTATAATGAAGTATTTTTTTAGAAAGGAGGTTTTCCAATGTACGATTCTTATTATTTTAATGATACCGATGCATTCTTCGCTGGTTTTTTCCTTATCATTATGTTGATTTTTCTTGTGATGGGTATTGCAGGCTATGTTATTAGTTCACTTATTTATTATCAGGCATCTAAAGCAAATGGCTTTGATGATCTTGCCTATGTTTCTTGGATTCCTATTATTAACGTTTATAGCCTTTTCTTATTAACAGCAAAGGGTGATGATGACGTAACAGTTCGTGCGGAAGCGAAAAAGAATGTTTTAATTTATGCTGGATTATTACTTGTTTCATTCATCATTCCATTTATAGGTATACTCGCTTCCTTAGGTCTTTGTTTTTATGTTATGTACTTCACATATCGCCTCTTTTATCGTTGGTCTGGTGAGCCCGGAAGAGCTGTACTTTATATTATTTTATCGTTCATTACATTCGGACTATTCTATTTTATCTACGGCTTAATGAAAATGAATAAACCTTTTGTTGCATAATTACATATGCAAAATTGAAAACCTCTTTACACCCTTAAAAGGGTAAAGAGGTTTTCAACTTATTCACGTAATTTTACACTATAATGTCCCATGGACTTAGGAATACCCTTTAATGCAAGTATCCCACTATAAACTAAAAATCTTATTCTACATTCTAAAAAGTAGACACTTGGAAGCTCGTCCATTAAAGGTAAGAGTTCCGCAATCACTGTTCCCGTCTTTATAAAATCTTTAGATTCTTGCTCATTATGTAGCTTTTCTATTGTCTTTATAATTTGTAGATCAAAATAATTTTCTGGTACCACTTTTATTTCATTATCAATCCATAAACGCAGAACATCGTTAGTTTTCGATAATGTTCCCCATTCATTTTGGAAAATAAGACGGTCCTGAGTAGTTAATGGCTTTTTTTCTTTTATGTTCTCAAACAGCTGCGCTAATTGCTGTGAATCAAGCTGACTTGTCGCACAAATAGTCTTATTATGTTCTGTTGTATTAATAAGAAAAATCTCATTTGATTTATCTCGCAATAAATAGAGGAAAAAACGAAGCCCACATTGTTCATTGGCATTATTACCATACCAAATATAGATAGGTACATGATTTGAAATATCTTCTATTTCACGCAATGTATTTGTAAACTTATTTTGATAAACATCTTCCTGGCCATCGTTAATATTTTCAAATAACCAATCATTTCGGAATACTTGTCCCCTTTTCTCTTCTAACTTCCACAATGGTCCAATTGAAAAGCAATCAGGGAATCCAATCACATGTTTAGGTGGTGCAAGCGCTACTCTCACCGAACCTGCTGTAGATTCAGAGCTAACAATATGAACTGCCAGCGTTGTTAATCGTTGATCTACTGCACGATGTTTTTGAATACAGTCATTTATGATTTCTACTATGTTGCATAATTCATCTTGCTCTAGATAGAATCCCCAGCCCTCAATTGCATCACTTTCTTCATGGTTGAATGTTTCTAATAGAGCATGTTGCTGTATTTTAAATGTCTCCCATTTACTACTATCTATCACATCTGATGCGTTTAGATAATTATGTGTTGTAATTCTATAGACAAAAACCGTATTTGACTCCAATAAAAAATAAATAAATGGATAATTTACTTTCCATTCCATAACTTATCCCCCTTTTTTAAAAAATTTTACCACATAAAAATATAAGGAACTAATCGTTGTATCTTTGCACACACGCAATTTCCAATTTCCGCTATTCAATTATAATTACTCTCTTACGACACTTTACTTATCAAATGCCACCAGCTTTTTGAAAAAGAAGTTAGATAACAGAAAAAATATGCTATATTATAGTTAGAAAATTTAGAATTTCTATTTTTTAAAACAAAGGGGTTTGATGATTGTGTATGAAAATATTTTAAGACATCCAGGGCCAACGCCTATTCCGAAAAAGGTTCAGCTTGCGATGAATCGCGATATTATTAGTCATCGAAGCAATGAATTTGTGGAGCTTTACCGTGAAACTATTGAATTAGTAAAACCTGTTTTCGGGACAAAACAGGATATTTTACTCCTTCCATCAGGTGGTACTGCTGCTTTAGAGGCTGCAGCGGTTAATACTGTTTCTGCTGGTGAAAATGTTGTTGTAATAACTGTTGGAGCGTTCGGAGACTATTTCGTTTCGATTTGTGAGAAATACGGTTTTCATGTACATAAGCTTGAAAAAGATTGGGGGCAAGCTTGCACAGCTAACGAGCTACGAGAATTCTTGCAGCCGTTAAAAGATATTAAAGCTGTTTTTATAACTTACAATGAAACTTCGACTGGTATCTTAAACCCAATTGCTGAATTAGCACAAGTTGTTCGTGAGGAAACGGATGCATTATGTATTGTCGATGGTGTAAGTTGCATTGGTGGATCTCCTGCTGAAATGGATGCCTGGGGAATCGATATTCTTGTTACTGGATCTCAAAAAGCGATGATGCTACCTCCTGGACTTTCTCTAGTCAGTGTTAGTGATAGAGCTTGGAAAGTTATTGAAGAAAATAATACACCGTCCTACTATTTAAACTTATTAAGCTATCGTAATTGGGCAGAAAAAGGGATGACTCCAAACACACCTACTGTCACACTTATATATGGACTTTACGAAGTATGTAAACTTATAGAGGAAGAAGGAGGCTTTGAAAAAACAATTGCCCGCCATGAACTAATGAAAAACATGGTGCGCAATGCAATGAATGCCCTCAATATTGAACTTCTCACTAATGAAGAGCATGCTTCTCCGACTATTACAGCGATTATGGCTCCAAAAGGGATTGCACTCGGTGACTTCTTGTCACATTTAAAGCAGCAATATCATTTAGATTTCGCTGGAGGACTTGGGGATTTGCAGGGCAAAATTTTTAGATTCGGCCACATGGGCTATTGTTTCCCAAGCGATATTTTACAGGCCATTTCTTTAATGGAAGCTGCTCTCCAAGACTTTGAATACGACTTTGAACCAGGTGTAGGTGTGCGGGCAGCACAAGAAGTATTTTTAACCGCTCAGCGAAAACAATGCCACGATAAAGTAAAACTTTAATCAGTGTGGTCTTCTGTATCTCCACCGATGATTTGTCTTAACCAATCGGGCTTATATGGGTAGTTATTCTCCATTTTACTGTTTGCTAATGTGGGATAAAGATTTAAACCTCCAAATCTATGCATTGATTTGGAGGTTTGTTTATTTAAGTTAATTTAATCCCTTTATTTCAATGGGTCTGAAACAAACTTTTCGTATGATTTTTTATATTGAGGAAAAAAGATGTTAATAGTTCATAAAATTCATTTAAGTAATGTGAGAGTTGTTGCGATTGCATTGTCAATAAATGATTTTTGCGGTTGAGATTTCATCATGACCGTTAATCCAATTAACGCCACAATTAGAGCCTGTGCTATAGACTTTGCATCCGTGCCTTCTTCTAACTCACCCGATTGGATTCCTCGTTCAATTGTCTCCTGAAAAATGACGGCTAGATAAAGTTGATGCTCTCTCGTTAAGATTTCAAATCTCTCATCATGAGGAGCTAGTTCAACCATTGTATTGATGCAAAAACAGCCGTTACTAATATCTTTCGTATATTCAGCAGCAATCACTTCTTCAAAAAAAATAGCAAATGCCTGTTTTACAGAGGTATGACCTTGAAGTCTAGCTCGTATATCAGCTGCACGAGATGTCGTATATCTACGAAGTGCTGCTTCGAATAGTTCCTTTTTATCTCCAAAGGTTGAATAAATACTCGGACGTTGAATCCCCATTCTAGCAGTGAGATCACTTAAAGATGTAGCTTCATAGCCCTTCTCCCAAAATAACTGCATGGCAGCCTCTAAAACTTTTTCCTCATCAAATTCACGGGTTCTTGCCATAAAAATTCCACCTCCATTGTTTAAGAGTTTGCGAGTTTGTTACTATAAAATTTTAAATACCAAACAGTATGTAAACATTGTATAATCAGCTGCTTTCATTGTCAATTTTCGTTGTATTAGGTAACTACGGAGGAAATTTTTTTAAAATAAACCCTTGACATTATAAACAACACTAAGATATATTTACCAATAATTATATTGTACCGAACGGTATGTTATAATTAAAATTCAATGATGAACGGAGGATATGGCGTGGATCATAATCTGAAGCAAGAAGTTGATGTATCTGTGATGAATCTACAACCTTCTATGTCTAGAACTGTAACTTTATTATTCGCAACAGCCTGCGGAATGTCTGTCGCCAATATTTATTTCGCACAACCGTTGCTTGATCAATTGTCTTATGAATTTAATATTGATCACTCGACAATAGGTGTTGTAATTACCATCACGCAGATCTTTTATGGATTGGGCTTATTACTTCTAGTGCCTCTTGGAGATTTACTTAACCAACGACGCTTGATTATCGGACAGATGCTATTATCCACAACGGCTTTGGTTATAGTGGGTACTGCTTCTTTTAGCGTGTTGCTTTTTACTGGTATGGCCTTAGTAGGTCTACTTGCTGTTGTGACGCAGACACTTGTGGCGTTTGCAGCAACTATGGCTTCCCCTACAGAACGCGGACGTGTCGTTGGCATTGTCACAAGCGGGATTGTCATTGGCATTCTGCTCGCTCGAACCTTCGCTGGTCTATTAACAGACCTTACAGGATGGCGTTCCGTCTATCTAGTCTCTGCTGCCCTCATGCTTGTAATGGTTTGTATATTTCTGAAGGTGTTACCAAAGGTGGAGCGTGAAGTAAAATCACTCCCCTATCATCAGCTAATTAAATCCGTATTCACTCTGTTTATGCAAGAAAGAACATTACGCATCCGCTCAGTTCTAGCCATGTTAATTTTTGCTGATTTCAGTATTTTGTGGACTTCACTTGTTCTACCACTTAGTGCGCCACCATTAGCTCTTTCACACAGTGTAATTGGCGCATTTGGTCTAGTTGGAGTGGCTGGTGCACTAGCTGCAGCACAGGCCGGGAAACTGGCCGATCGAGGTTACGGACAAAGAACGACAGGTATTGCTTTAGTTCTATTACTCATTTCATGGTTGTTTATCAACTATCTAGAACAGTCGTTATTGGCATTAATTGTAGGTATTGTGTTGCTCGATTTGGCCGTGCAGGCAGTACATGTCACGAATCAGACGATGATTCTTCCATTACGTACAGAGGCACGGAGTCGACTTACTGCTGGATATATGATGTTTTATTCCATCGGCGGTGCTGGCGGCTCAATTACTTCTACACAGATGTATGCACACTTTGGCTGGGGAGGGGTTTGTTTCCTCGGAGCTTCAATCAGTACAATCGCTCTTATTTTTTGGGCTACGACTAAACGGTTAACAAAATATTAAAGTTGATTTGGAGAGATAACATATGGAAATAGGAATTACTTCTTTTGTAGAAACAAAACCAGATGTTCATAGTGGTGAAGTGATTAGTCATGCACAACGTTTGCGTGAAGTGGTTGAAGAAATCATTCTTGCAGATCAAGTGGGGCTGGATGTGTTTGGTGTTGGTGAGCACCATCGAGAAGATTATGCTGCATCCTCTCCAGCAATGGTGCTATCTGCTGCAGCTCTACAAACAAAAAAGATTCGACTTACTAGTGCGGTAACAGTTCTATCTTCAGCTGATCCAGTACGTGTCTTTCAGGATTTTTCCACATTAGATGGACTATCAAATGGGCGTGCTGAGATTATGGCAGGTCGTGGTTCCTTTATCGAATCCTTCCCCTTATTTGGCTACAATTTAAATGATTATGATGAACTATTTGAGGAACATTTGGACTTACTCCTCAAAATTCGCGAGTCAGAAAAAGTAGTATGGGAAGGTAGACATCGACCAGCGATCAATAATTTAGGTGTGTATCCAAGGCCTGTTCAAAACTCCTTACCAATATGGGTTGGTAGTGGAGGAAATCAACAATCTGCCATCCGTGCAGGACTTTTAGGATTACCACTTATGCTAGCAATCATTGGTGGCAGTCCAATGCAGTTTGCACCTATCGTACAACTCTATAAAAAGGCAGCTGCTCAAGCAGGGCATGATCTATCAAAACTTCAGGTTGGATCTCATTCAATAGGTTTCGTCGGCCCGAATACTGACTGGGCAGCGGATACATTTTTCCCATCAACGAAGGCGGGTATGAATAAATTGGGCAAAGAAAGAGGTTGGCGATATTATGATCGCTCTAGCTATGATGCTGCACGCAGTTTTGAAGGGGCGTTATATGTAGGTGATCCAGATACAGTTGCTGAAAAAATCATCCATCTTCGTAAACATGTAGGGATTACACGTTTTATGCTGTACGTACCATTAAGCACAATGCCACATGATCAAGTTATGCAAGCTATAGAATTGCTCGGAACAAAAGTTGCTCCTCGAGTACGTGAGGAAGTTGCCAAATGGGAGGCGGAAATGGCACTAGAAGAAAATTCATTTCTTTAAGATTTCATTATTTAACAGGAGGATTTATACAAATCTCCACCCTTTCCTCCTTGCGTGAGAAATATTAGCAGTGTTGATTTGTTGCCAAGCCGATACACCTAAAACAAGGACTTAGGAAATCTGAAGTAAAATTGCAATTTAAGCCAATACTTCGCGGCATGATCGACTGAATAATCTTTTACCGCCAGAATTATGAATATAAGTGCATTTTCAAAAGCTAAAAGTGTTATACTAATAAGCACGTTATAAATTGAGGAGTTAGACAGTATGAAATATTTTAAACCACAAATGCAGCAACTTGTGAAAGAAAACCGTGAATTACATGATCGCCTAAAAGAGTTAATGTCCGAAATGGATTTGCAAAAAAATTATGCTTTAAAAGCTCTATATCACGCTGAAGTAGCGGACGGTGGACGCTATCAGCAAGATTATCAAGCGTTGGACTATTTATATAAATAACTCTAGATGAGCAAAAGTAATAAACGCAAGAATGTTGATTCCGATTGCATTCTTGCGTTTTCTTATTAACTAACTACCTTAGTCATTAATTCTTCCTACTCGCACTACCTTTGCCATGTATTCCTCACGCATTTCCTCCGGCACCATACTGCCACCTGTTGCCCATACAAGATGGGTAGCTTGCTCCATCTTATCAACTAAATCATGCTTTTCTAAATAATTTTGTCCATTTTTCATTAACTGAATGGGTCCGAACATCCCTGCATGTGCAGATGGCTCTAAAAATAATTCATCAACTTCCATAGCCAAGCCAAGTGACGTAAACAATTCTTCATCTTTCACTGTATAACAGCCACTAATATACGTATCCATCACTTTTCCTACGAATTTTGAAGCACGACCTACAGCTAGACCATCTGCCTCCGTTTTATTGTCTAAGCCGATGTCTTCTACGCTGATTTCATCATGTAAGCCTGTCATCAAGCCCATTGTCATACAAGGGGATGCTACTGGTTCAGCGAAGAAAATATGAGCGTGTTCTCCAAAAATTTCACGGATGCCGTACGCAACCCCACCCGGTCCCCCTCCTACACCACACGGTAAATAAACGAACAATGGATGCGCATTATCCACTGTAATGTTCGTCTTTTCAAATTGTGATTTTAAACGCTTTGCTGCTACCGCATAGCCTGCAAATAAGTCTTTCGAATTCTCATCATCAATGAAATGACACATAGGATCTTGTTCAGCCTCTCGGCGACCTTGTTCAACAGCCACGCTATAATCGGCCTCATATTCAATAACTGTCGCACCTTTTTCTCGTAGTAATGCTTTCTTCCACTCTTTTGCGTCACTCGACATATGTACAACGACATTAAAGCCGAGTTTTTTGCCCATAATGCCGATACTTAGTCCTAAATTACCAGTAGAACCTACGGCAATTGTGTACTGCTGGAAGAACGTTTGAAAATCCTCTGTGGCCAACACCGCGTAATTATCCTCTATTGTTAGCTTTCCACTAGCAATCGCAAGCCGTTCTGCATGTCTTAATACTTCAAAAATACCACCACGAGCTTTAATGGAGCCTGAGATTGGCAAAGCATGATCGCATTTTAAGATAAATTGACCTGGTATTAGAAGATCAAATTCCTTCTCAAGTGCTTTCTTGATCAATGGTATTTCTTGAATTGATGATTCAATGAGTCCTTTACTTTCCAAAAGTTCTGGAAATGCTACACTTAAATAGGAAGAAAAACGTTTAAGTGTCTCTTCTGCCTCCCCGACTTCCTCCATTGAAAAAAGATTTGTGCTCGCCTTTTTTCGCCAATTCGTATTCTCCCAAAGTACAGTATCTTTATTTGCTAACTCATTTAGTCTCGGAAATTGATTTAATAGTTCGTGTTTTAGTTTATTTTTCATCTTCAGATGCCTCCATTTTTTGGGCTGAAATTGCTCGTTCACAAATTTGTCGAAATTTCAATTCGAACGAAATATTGTTTTCTTGCGTTCGTTTTTTAGGTCCCCTCGTACGTCCACCAGCACGTCTAATCTTCTGTCCAACATGGCGCATATCGAGCAAACGTTCGATATTTTCATCGGACATTTCTCGTCCATTTTGATCAATCGGATAGCCCCCTCTTGCTAAAACCATTGCTGCTAAACCGTAATCCTGTGTAATGACAATATCATGTTTTGAAAGCGCATTCACTAGCGTGAAATCAACCGAATCTGGTCCTTTCGGAACCATAATTGTTATTACATTATCACGTTCAATACGGTGAGATGTATCGCAAAACAAGATTGTTTCCATCTCAAACTCAGATGATATAGATAGCGCTAAATCCACTACTGGACAGGCATCAGCGTCAATTAAAACCTTCACAATAAAGCATCATTCCTTTCTCATAATTAGATCAATCAAGCAGTCAGTTATTATTTAAATATAATAAATCCCCAACATCCCTTGCTCATTTTTTCACAAACTCAAGGTCTTTGCAAAAAGTATTTTATTGAATAGTTTGAAAAATAGATATACGATACAACTATCAACTAACTGGAGGTTTTTTACTATGACAATTACAACTGTTAGCAACGAACAATTAGCAAAAGAATACGTAGATGGCGTATTCGAGCAATTAAAACAACAGAACAGTCATCAAGCGGAGTTCTTACAAGCTGCTGAAGAAATTTTCATTTCATTAGTGCCTGTATTTGTACAACACCCTGAATATATTAAAGCTAATATCTTATCTCGTATCGTTGAGCCAGACCGCATCATTTCCTTCCGTGTTGCTTGGCAAGATGATCACAACCAAGTTCAAGTAAACCGTGGTTATCGTGTACAATACAGCAATGTAATGGGACCATATAAAGGTGGTCTTCGCTTCCACCCTTCCGTTAACGAATCTATTATCAAATTCTTAGGCTTTGAACAAATCTTTAAAAATGCTTTAACAGGCCAACCAATCGGTGGTGGTAAAGGTGGCTCAAACTTCGATCCTAAAGGTAAATCAAACTCTGAAATCATGCGCTTCTGTCAAGCATTCATGACTGAATTATACCGCCATATTGGTCCAGATGTCGATGTTCCTGCAGGTGATATCGGAGTTGGAGCTCGAGAAGTAGGCTATTTATGGGGTCAATACAAGCGTTTAACACATGCAAGCGAATCTGGTGTATTAACTGGTAAAACTCCTGGATATGGCGGTTCTTTGGCTCGTAAAGAGGCAACAGGTTATGGCACAGTATACTTTGTAAACGAAATGCTAAAAGATGCCAATGATTCATTCGAAGGTAAAACAGTTGTAGTTTCTGGCTCTGGTAACGTTTCAATATATGCAATTGAAAAAGCACAAGCTTACGGTGCAAAAGTTGTTGCTTGCTCCGACTCTTCAGGCTACGTTTACGATCCAGATGGTTTAGATCTTGACGCAATTAAAGAAATTAAAGAAGTAAAAGGCGATCGTATTTCAACTTACGTAAACTATCGTCCAGATGCAACATTTACAGAAGGTTGCACAGGTATTTGGACTATTCCTTGTGATCTCGCGCTTCCATGTGCTACTCAAAACGAAATTAACGGTGAATCAGCTCGCACATTAATTTCTAATGGTGTAAAAGCGATTGGTGAAGGAGCTAACATGCCATCTGATCTTGAAGCAATTAACGAATTCTTAGACGCTGGCGTTTTATTCGGACCTGCCAAAGCAGCTAACGCGGGCGGTGTTGCTGTATCTGCTCTTGAAATGGCACAAGATTCTAGCCGTGTATTCTGGTCATTTGAAAAAGTAGATGCTAAATTACATCAAATTATGAAAGATATTTACGCGGACAGTAAAGCTGCTGCTGAAAAATACGGTTACCCTGGGAACCTAGTAGTAGGCGCGAACATTGCCGGCTTCGTAAAAGTAGCAGATGGTATGCTAGCTGAAGGCGTATATTAATCACATTCTTTTTCCATTCAACCCCACCTAAGATGATAGCGAATATTCGTTATCATCTTATTTTTTTAGTATAAAGAAAGTTAATATACACAAAAATAGCTCCTAAAACGAACAATTTTATTATTAAACATTTAAAATATTCGTGTTATAATAATGGAGTACTATGAAATATTGGAGGGTTTTTTGTGGAATTATTGTATACAGGTAAAACGAAAAATGTGTTCAAATTAGAAGATGGTCACTACTTATTAAAATTCAAAGATGATGTAACTGGTGAAAACGGCGTATTCGACCCTGGTGCTAACACTGTAGGCTTAACAATCGATGGTGCAGGACTTGCTGGACTTCGCTTAACTTCTTATTTCTACTCAAAACTAAACGATCAAGGTGTTCCTACTCACTATGTTGATGCAAACTTTAACAATGCAACAATGACAGTAAAACCTGCTACAGTTTTCGGAAAAGGCTTAGAGGTTATTTGCCGCTTCAAAGCAGTTGGCTCTTTCCTTCGTCGCTATGGTGCTTACGTAAAAGAAGGACAAGATTTAGATTCTTTCGTAGAAGTTACCATCAAAGATGACGATCGCCTAGATCCTCCTATTTCTGAAGATGCATTAGCAATGTTAAACCTGTTATCACACGAAGAGTATGCAATTTTAAAGCAACGTACAATTGAAATTGCTAAATTTGTTGCTGCCGAGCTTGCAAAAAAAGGATTAACACTGTACGACATCAAATTAGAATTTGGCCGCGATGCTAAAACAAATGAAATTTTATTAATAGATGAAATTTCTGGCGGAAATATGCGTGCTTACAAAGGCGAACAATATATCGAGCCTTTAGAACTAGAAAAAATTATGCTTGCTGAATAAAAATAATACATTCATGAAATTCAAAATTAGCCTTGTTAATCTACTATTAACAGGGCTATTTTAATGCTCCAACAAAAGACAGGTTTACTTGTAGCCCTTGGCGGAAATAAGGGTTCTTGAATGGATACAAATGTTTAATCAACACACCTGACAGAATGATTGACTTTTAATGTTTGAGTACCCTTTTTTAATAAAAAAAAATAATTTTTTTCGAAACTTTTCATTAGCATAGCCGTATACTAACTATACGCATAATGCAATTTTCTATTCTTTTGGAGGTAGTTTAATGGAAAACTATAATGACACACCACAGGCGAGGACAAAACTAAATCCATTTCTATCGGCTTGGATACACCCTAAACAAACTGCACGTTATATGATTGATGAAAAATCAATTGGATTTGCGATTCTTATTATGTCAATTGGCTATATCGGTTCTTCGTTATCAGGGCTTATTGATCAAAAAATTATAGCTGATTTTTCTCCTTGGTTTATGGCACTACTTTGTGTGATATTTGCACCAATTGTAGGGATTATAGGCACAGGTTTCTCAACGCTAATATTATGGCTGTTTGGTAAGATTTTCAACGGGACTAGTACATTCTCTGATTTATTTAAAGCTTTAAGTTTAACTGCTATACCATTCATCGTTCTTATACCACTTTACTTAATTTGGTTGATTACATCACCTGAAACGTTAATGAACACTAGCTCTATTGAAACAATACCTTGGTTATTATTAATAACTGGTTTTGTTAGCTTTGTTCTAGCAATCTGGTCATTAGTTATCACAGTAGGTGTTGTGGCAGAAGCTCATCAATTTGAAATTTGGAAAGCAATATTGACTGTTATTATCCCTTCTATTATTCTGTTTATTATTTTCTTTGTTTTCTTTATCATTCTTATGTTCGGCATAATCGGCATTAGTATGATGTAAAAAAATCTCCCCTCTGATGAACAGAGTGGGAGATTTTCATTTAATTTGAGCAATTGTTAAACTGAAAGTACTGTATTTTGTTGGAATAGTTCTGATACACCTGACTCAACAGCAGCACCACTTACAGCACGTGAAACAATTGCAACTACCCGCTCATCTAATGATTTAGGCACGATATATTCCTCTGTTAATTCCTCGTCACTTACAAGGGATGCAATCGCTTCAACTGCGGCTAACTTCATGGCTTCATTAATATCCGTTGCTCGCACATCCAATGTCCCACGGAAAATACCAGGGAAAGCAAGCACATTGTTTATTTGGTTTGGATAATCTGAGCGTCCCGTTCCCATTACACGTACACCCCACGCTTTAGCATTTTCATACGTAATTTCTGGATTTGGATTTGCTAGTGCAAACACGACTGGATCTTCATTCATAGAAGCAATATGCGCTTCTGTTAATAAATTTGCAACAGATACACCGATAAAGACATCAGCACCCATTAGGGCATCCTCTAATGTTCCATGCAATTTTTCTGGATTTGTTAAATGGGCCACCGTTTCTTTAATTGGATTCATCCCTTCAGCACGCCCTTCATAAATAAGGCCTTTTGTATCACACATATAAATATTTTTATAACCCATTTGCACAAGAATACGTAAAATTGCAATCCCCGCTGCGCCTGCGCCGTTAATGACAACCTTCATTGTTGCCACATCTTTTTTTACAATACGATTAGCATTAATCATCCCTGCACCTACGACAATCGCCGTTCCATGCTGATCATCATGGAACACAGGAATATCACATTCTTGGCGGAGACGATCTTCAATTTCAAAGCATCTTGGTGCTGAAATATCTTCTAAATTTACAGCACCAAAAGTTGGAGCAAGCGCCTTCACAATGCTGACGATTTCATCCGTATTCTTCGTATCTAAACAAATAGGAAAAGCATCAACATTGGCAAAACGCTTTAATAAAATCGCCTTCCCCTCCATTACTGGTAATGCTGCCTTCGGACCGATATCTCCTAAACCTAATACCGCAGTACCATCTGAAACAACTGCCACCATATTTCCTTTCATAGTATAGTCGTAAACAAGCGATGGATTTCTTTCAATCTCTATACAAGGTGCAGCTACCCCTGGAGAATATGCAAGACTTAGATCATAGGAATCTTGCACAGGTACCTTTGAAATCACCTCTAATTTTCCACAATAATGCTCGTGCATTTCTAAAGCCTTTTTCATAACATCCATTCAATCCCATCCTTTTCTTATGAATTATTATATATTTTAGAATCATAATACTTTGTGAAAGTAAAGTCAACGAATTTTCTGTCAATTTTATTTTTCGTTAGAAATAAAGGCATTTACTATCGATAATACCACTTTTTCATCTTGTTATTACTTTCACAATCAATTATTTCAATATAATTAATTAATTGGTTTCCATCTGAAAAAATGTACACATATCGCCATTCAGCCTGTTCAACTTTTCACATAGTATTTTTCTTATGTAAATGAGAAATTTTTCACAAACTAATGTAAGCGCATCCATTATTACATCTAGTTTCGTCACATTTTCTTCACATTTTTTCACAAAGTTTTTTATTATTCTTGCAAAAGTATTCTTTTTCCTTTGAGATTTCATTCTAACCAATCGAGTAGGAGGGAGTGACTAACTCCCGACCTCTCCAACCACCGTACGTACGGATCCGTATACGGCGGTTCAATTAAGATGAATAACGCAAGATTTCATAACGAGCTTGCAGACTTTTGAGCCCTTGGTTACTCCAATAAGAGTTACCAAGGGTTCTGTGTAATATTGGACTTTTCGAAATACGCCAGTAACTCTTGCGAGTATTGCCCCATTCGTAAGCCTTCCAGTCTGGAACTCCTAAGCGAATAAGGTTGCGCACTTTCGTACGAGGCTTCTTCCAATTCTTCCATAAACACATGCGAAGTCTTCTTCTAATCCATCCATCCAGTGATTCAAATATTGATTTCGTATCCGCTAATGAAAAGTAGCCACACCACCCAATTAAGTATTGATTCAATTGTTGAATTCGGTACTCCATTGGAAATGGCTTCTTTCTAGCTGTTAATTCCCGAATTTTGTTCTTCATTCGCTTTATGCTCTCTTTCGCAATTCGAACTTGTGGTTCTTTGCGGGAGGTAAAGCTAAATCCTAGGAATTTACGTTGCCAAGGACGAGCCACTGCGGATTTCTTCTCATTTATTTTCAATCGCAGCGTCTTCTCAATAAAGGTTTTGATACTTGCCATCACTCGTTCTCCTGCTCGTTTTGTTTTCACATAAATATTGCAGTCATCGGCGTAACGGACAAATTTATGACCACGTTTCTCTAATTCTTTGTCTAATTCATCCAGCACAATGTTTGAGAGAAGTGGACTCAGTGGACCCCCTTGGGGTGTTCCTTCATCTGTATCATAAACGACACCATTTATCATGACACCCGATTGCAAGTATCTACGAATCAGCTTGAGTAGAGGTTTATCAGAAATTTTCTTCGCTAATGTACTCATTAGACGGTCATGGTTTACTTTGTCGAAGAATTTCTCTAAGTCCATATCTACTACCCAGCGATATCCTTCTTTTATATAGCCTTTGGCTTCTCGGATTGCATCGTGAGCACTTCGTTTTGGTCGAAATCCGTAACTATGATTCGAGAAGTTCGGGTCGTATAGGTTGGATAGCACTTGGGCAATTGCCTGTTGAATGAGTCGGTCTGTCACGGTTGGGATTCCTAATAGTCGCACACCGCCGTCAGGTTTCGGGATTTCGATTCTGCGAACTGGTTGTGGTTGGTAGGTTCCCTCAAGAATTTGCTTCTTAATCGTTAGCCAGTTTTCGACTACATGCTGTCGTAGGAATTTTACGGGCATTTTGTCTACTCCATGACTCCCTTTGTTTCGTTCCACCCGTTTGAGTGCGAGAAGCAGATTCTCTCGTGATAAAATTTGATTCATTAACATCTCGTTCGACTCCTCCGTGAATAGCTTGTCTTCTTATAACAGTTTCTACTGCACCCGCTCAATGTCCCTCATGGGATTCACCATTACCTCCATTAAGTCGGTCCTTCTGGATTTTCTGTGTTTATCATAGAAAACTGCATGCCAAGGGCTATTCTCTCCGAATTGTTCGGTCCTTTCCATTCATTCTAGAAGTGAATGGTACTATGACCTCTGCTGACTTCTGATGGTTCAGCTACCTATCGCTAAGTAGGTTACAAAGTGTACTTTACGTTTCCATCAGACCTCCCCGGGTAAGCGTATGCACTTTCACACCATCTATCCGCCTCATTTACTCGATATGACCTTCGACAGAAAGGACTTTGTGTTGTTGTGCACACTCATCCAATCATACCTAGCCTTATATGAGATTTGTGTTCCTCGGACCGGTGTTTTGCCTCCAGCTTCCTTCAGATTCCGCGTCGCCACGGACACCCTTGCTCTTGGCTAACCTCTACTTCTGTCTTCGAGGTTCGGGACTTGCACCCTATAGTTCATACGCATGCCGGGCGCACACAAAAAAGAGCCCTTATATAAAGGACTCTTGCCTAAATTGATTGATAAAAGCGGTGATAATATGTTTGGAAGACCACTGTTCCCTTGATACTTTAGTAATCGGATAATCACGAACAAAGATTGCTTTTGTGATTTCTTCTATTGAATAACCTTTATTAAATAATTGCTTGACATTACCCTCCATGTCTTCTAAATAAGCAATTTTTTCTTGTATTTTTGCTCGACCATCCGCTATATAGCCTGCATGACAGCAATACACTTCCTCAAAATCATAGTTTAATATTTTCTTTAAAGACGCCAAGGTATGTACGATATTTTCTTCATCAAGGACAACCTTCGTTTTCGTCTGTATATACAAATCGCCTGTAAACATAGCACCTGTTTCACGATTGTAAAATGATACATGATCTGTTGTGTGTCCCGGTGTTGCAATAACGTCCCATGTTGCTGAATTCGTTTGCAATGTATCGCCAAATGGTTGCGCTACAAAAGCCGGTCGTTCTCCCCATAATGCCTGTCGATAAATTGGATAGTCTCCATTCTCCGCACAAATGCTAACCGAATCACGATGAACAAAGATTGGTACATCCCTTTGCTGTTGAATCCATGCTGCATTTCCTGCATGATCCTCATGGGAATGTGTCAGTGCCACTTGTTCAATCGGTATCTCGTTAAAAAAGGATTGGAACTCCTGTGTCAGTGAGTAAGAACCTGTATCAATTAATAACCCATCGACAAAAAAGCAATAAACACTCAATCCAAAACCCTCAACCGCAACTTTACCATGTGAACATTGCACATCTCGATTTCGTTGAATTTCTATACTTTTCTCTCGTTTAAACATCCTTTCTCCCCCTTTGTCCTTTGTAAAAAGAGTGTAGCACAAAATGAATAGTCAGTCATTTTAAGAGTACATAACAATTCGCATCGATTGATGATTACCATTAAAACTCTCAGTATTAATAGAGAGACCATGGCATCGTATTTTACAATCATTAAAAAAAGTCCATCTTGCTGTAGCAGAGGGTACAATCCACATATATTGTTTCATAATTGCTCGCTCTGGCGTGCTATCCACGATTTTGGTGGGTCTATCCATCATTTTGACGGTTCTATCCACGATTTGGGCGGTGCTATCCACGACTTTGGATTTCTATCCGTCGCTTTGACGATTCTATCCGTCACCTTGGCTCTTCTTTCCGCCACTCTTGCCTTTCTTTCCGTCGCTCTGATTTCTATCCGTCACCTTGGCTCTTCTTTCCGCCACTCTTGCCTTTCTATCCGTCACTCTTGTCTTTCTTTCCGTCGCTTCGGCTTTTCTTTCCGTCGCTCTGATTTCTATCCGTCACCTTGGCTCTTCTTTCCGCCACTCTTGCCTTTCTTTCCGTCGCTTCGGCTTTTCTTTCCGTCGCTCTAATTTCTATCCGTCACCTTGGCTCTTCTTTCCGTCACTCTTGCCTTTCTTTCCGTCGCTTCGGCTTTTCTTTCCGTCGCTCTAATTTCTATCCGTCACCTTGGCTCTTCTTTCCGCCACTCTTGCCTTTCTTTCCGTCGCTTCGGCTTTTCTTTCCGTCGCTCTGATTTCTATCCGTCACCTTGGCTCTTCTTTCCATCGCTCTTGCCTTTCTTTCCGTCGCTTCGGCTTTTCTTTCCGTCGCTCTGATTTCTATCCGTCACCTTGACTCTTCTTTCCATCGCTCTTGCTTTTCTTTCCGTCGCTCTAATTTCTATCCGTCACCTTGGCTCTTACTCCCCTTTCCACTCCAATAAAAACAAAAAACGCCCACCGAAGTGAGCGTTTCGTCTTCAATCAATTATTCATTTGTACCTTTTTCTACATCATATTCTGTAATCCAGTCACTAAAGCTGCCTACATACAGTTGAATATTTTCATAACCTTCATCTGCTAGCACTGCATACAACGGTGATGCTGTAACACCGCTGCCACAATAAACAACTACGTGCTCGTCGCGTGCAACTTTGCTACGTAACGCATCATTGGCTTGCAATTGACCATCGGATTTTAATTGCTCCCAGTCAAAGTTTTTCGCCGTTGGAATATGCCCAGCTACCTTATCAAGAGGCTCTATTTCACCACGGTAGCGAACTGCGGCACGCGCATCTAACAACGTCGCATTCACCTCTCCATCTACAATGGCTTTTACCGCTTGACGTGGAGCATACAATTCATCTTGCCAAGTAAATTCAATCGTAGTTGGTGGGTATTTAATAATATCTTTTGTGAACGATACCTTTTCCTCAAGAGCGGGTGCACCGCCATTCACAATCACTACATTTGGAAAGCCTGCATACGTCAGCATCCACCAAGCACGTGGTGCAAATGGTGCAGCTCCTTGATCGTAAACAACAATTTGGTCTTCATAGCGTAACCCTAATCCTTGAAATACGGCCCCTAGCTTTTCCTTGTTTGGCATTGGATGACGACCATTGTTGGACTCCATATCTGACAGCTCTTGCTCTAAATCAACATAAATTGCTCCTGGTGCATGCCCTTCTTCAAATGCTTTTTTACCTGCTTCTTTGTCTTGTAAATCAAAGCGAGCATCTACGAAACGGGCTCCGTCTAATTGAATTTCCTCAACTAATTTGAATACTTTTCCCAAGTGAATCACCTCACACGTATTGTAATTGAGTGTAAATAGCTTTCCAAGAAGCTAAACGACTTTCTTCTTGAAGTGCAAGTCTTTCTGTGGCAATTTGTTCAAGTGCCTGATGGTAAATATACAGACGTAATTTCTCTGCTTCCTCAGCAATAAAAGTAATGGCCCATGTCATGAGAGATATTTTCTGTGCATCTAAGTAGTTTTGTGCATCTGGCTTCGTTAATACCTCAAGCGCCTCACTTAGCTTCACTTTTTCATTCTTTTCAAAGAATGCCTTCGGATTGCGGAAGTGTGATTTCACCCCTGCATATTTCGCGATATCTGCAAATGGTCCTTCAAAATCAAGTAAATCTGGCTCAGAAGGTTCAAACGCTAAAAATGAGAAGCTGCGGTTTAATTCTTTAAGCTCACGTACTTCATCTTTAAAGCGCAGTTGCATCTTCTTACTTATAAACTGTGATAAACGGAAGTTTGTTACTCGCATTTCTTGCGTAAAATCAAATCGTAAGCTTTGCATTACTTCCTTTAATGCATGCTCTAAAGCTTGCTGAGCTGGCATTGCTGCAAATGTTGACGGATTGTAGCCTTCCTTAAAGAACTCTGGGTAACGATAATACACGCGTTGAAGGACATAATACAGTAATTCATCAAGCTCTTGCTTCGTTTCACTTTCTAGCATACTTGTATTGAGCGTATTGAACTTCGATTTAATATGCTGTTCTAGTGTTGTTAATTCCTCTAAACGCTCGTCTTTACGCTTTAAGTTCTCTTCTGTCTGTGCAATCAAATCACCTAAACGTTGTTCAGTTTTATCGACTTCCTCTGCAAGTGCCTGCACAGCCAATGCACTTAATTCATCATTTAAGAACGTGTGGAAGGCATCTTCGAAAGGTGGCATACCTGATGTTAAATCAGCACCCTCTACTTTTTCTTTTAAAGCCATTAAGCTCGACACACCGTAAAGTCGAGGGAAGCGAATGCCAAAGCGTTGTAGTTCTGAACGTACATAGCCTTTTACATCTTCCTGTTCTTCTTCCGTTGTTGCTAAATCAATCGCATTGACGATAAAGAACATCTTATCAAGTTCGAAGGCATCCTTCACACGTCCTAGCTGGATTAAAAACTCACGGTCAGCTTTAGCAAAAGCATGATTATAATAAGTAATAAACAAGATTGCATCAGCATTACGAATATATTCAAACGCAACACCTGTATGACGCGCATTAATAGAATCTGCTCCTGGTGTGTCAACAAGTGTCACACCCATGCGTGTTAACGGACTATCATAATAGAAATCAATATTATCAACAAAGCATGATTTATTTTCTTGTGCAACAAATTTTTCGAACTCTTCACGATTAACACGTAATACTTTCCCAAGCTCAGACTTAAATGTTGGGAATCCTTCTTTATATGCACGAATAAATGATTTATGCACATTTAAGCGTTCGTCCGTTAGCTGCACCGCAAGTCCTTCATCGGCACGATTAAACGCTTCTTCTAGAGAAGAAACGGATAAACCAACTGCCGCGTAAGAAGCTTGAATATCCTCTAGCATTTGGTCAGCTGTTTTTAACAGTACATCTGCTGTTTCATGCGGATGCTCTGGTGTCACAGGACGAATTTTATTAATAGCCGCTGTTGTAGGGTTTGGTGATACAGGTAAAACTTTAGCACCCATTAACGCATTAGAGAATGAAGATTTCCCTGCACTAAATGCACCGAACAGCGCGATTGTGAAATCCTTTTTCTGTAATCGTTCTACTTTATTTTCTAAGTAAGTTGCTACTTCCGCAAAGCCTTGTACATCTTTTACCGCATTTGCCGTATGAAGTGCACGCTTAACTACACCTTCAATAGGAAGACTTGTTGCACTAACTGCTTGCTGTGCCTCTTCTTGCTGTAACGCTTCCTCTTTTGGCTTTAACATCGATTCATCAAATAATCGAATATCTGCTAAATCTTTCTTAAAGGCATTGTCCCAGTTTGAAAGCTGTTGATTTGCCAGCTTACGAATTTCAATACTCGCCTGATGCATAATGCTTGCACTATAATGCTGGTAACCCTCAATTTCAAGCACTGCCTGAATAGCATCAACTTTCGCTTGCATCCCTGCCATTTTTAATTTAGATGGAGCAGCTGTTTCTGTTGCTACCGCCTGTAATGTTGTTGCTTGCGCATCCTTCCAATTATCTGTTTCCTGGATATAGTAGCGCTTAGTCGCCTCTGCCACACGATTAGCAAAGTTTAACACAGCATCTCCCGTTAAAATTGCACCAACTTGTACATGCTGCTCAATAAGTGAAAATGGTAATTCAAAGGCGTAGGCATCAATAGCTGTAGCACGTTCTTCATTTAACGCACCAACATCCTTTATTACCTTTTTCATCAACCCTTTTAAATGTCCCGTAATCTGTGCATGCACCACGTTTTGATAAGTGCTATAGACGTCTTCTTTGCGGCGCTTACGCTCTTCCTCTGTTTTTTTCTTGGCGGTAAATAAGCCTCCCACCTTGAAGCCTTCTTGCTGACTTTCTAAAAACAGACGTAATTTATCGCGTAAATCTGCAGGCATAATCGCTGCATTCGCAAGTAGTTCTTTACGTTGCTCTTCAAACGTTTCATTCCATGCCTCTACTGAGAACAATTCAACTTGACGATTTAATTTATTGTACTGTTCTAAAATATCTTTATGGTGTGCCCAGTCATCGGCACTTAATACTTCTTCATCGATATCTAAACGATCCTGTCTTTCTTCCGTTAAATAATTGTCATGCTCACTTTGTAATAAACGCAATGTATTTGATGCAGTCTGTACAAGCTGATCCTGCCAATCATTCATACTATCCATAACGATTTTCTTTACGACCTCAAAATCGTTATAAGGGTGTTCAGGCTCTCTTAAGGAAGTGAAAAATACGCCTTTTGGTACTACTCCCCAAGCCGCAAAAGAATTGTGAACCGTTGCTTTAAATTCCTCAAAACTTAATTCATTTTCTTTATGCTTATCAATCATGTTAACGATTAAATAAACGTTTGGATTGTACTTCATTAATTGCTTAGTAAATTGGAAATTCAATTCCGATTGCACGTGATTGTAGTCCATTGTATAAAATACGATATCAGCAATATGAAGTGCTGACTCAGTTGACATACGGTGTGCATCATCTGTTGAATCGACACCTGGCGTATCCATTACAGTGACGCCTAGTGGTAATGTCGATGTGCTATGTCCAATTTCAATTTGTGACACGAGATCCCCATTTTTACTTAGCTCTTTTACCGTTTTAAAATCATAGCCTGCTTCAAATTTCACAGGTTTTTCATTGTGCATATAGACAATCGCAAAGTCTTCATCTGATTTATGGACTTTTACGATATTGGCACTCGTTGGAATTGGACTTGACGCAAGTAAGTCTTCACCTGATAATGCATTAATCATACTCGACTTACCAGCAGAGAAATGACCTGCAAAGCCAATAACATATTCTTTTTGCTGTATTTTACGTGCAAAAAGTGATGTCTTATCCATACGCTCTGTATCATCATTATGCTGATAAATTATGTATTGTAACGCGGCTTGCTTTAAAAGCCCCTCCAACTGTTGTTCAAAATCATTCATAAAACCAGTAACCCCTTTATTCATATTAATCAATTTAACCTTGGCGTAATTGTAGCTGTCGCTGCGCTTTCGCTACAGAATACATTTGCCGCTGTCGCTTCGCTTTCGCGCAGATAAACAATGTGTCCGGATTTTGAATTGTGCAAGCACAATTCACTCCTTTAAAAATCCGCGACATCCGCCAGAGGCTTGATCTTCATTCAGTAATGTTTGGAAAGGAACTATAACCGCATTCATCTTACCATTTCAGAGGTGGTAGTTTCTCTGAATGAAGATAGTCATAATTAGTATTCTACCTTATTCGACAAGCAAAGTATAACACTAATTTACTTTCAAAAGCATATATATCAGGGTTTCAGACGTAATATTTGTACACACGGTGTTGTAAGAAAGCATGATACTTCTAAAAAAACTACTAATTTCTATTTCATAAAGGATGCATATCTAAGAAGCAAATAATTTTCTTCATATTTTAAGGTGAGGATAAATAAGGTTAAAAAAATGTTTGATGAGCGATTGCATCACTAATAACAATGAAAGTTAAGCAACAAAGCTATGGGGGTAACAATAAATAAATGGAGTGATAAAAATATGGTGAATTATAGGAAACACCGAAAAATCGAGCGACAAGGGGCATGTGATTGTGAAGATCGTTTTATATGGCCCCGTATAAAAGTTAGCACCCTTCCTACGGTAGCCCCTCCCCCAGTCATTGTGCCTAATGGAAAAATTATTCCAACAGTCAATAGATATTTCTATATTGTTACATCAGACATTGATTTGACTAATGGGGCAACTCTACCAGCTAACCTATTTTTCCATGACAATGGGAATTCAATAACCGAATTTTCAATTTTCAATCCAAATGGCTACGTCAATCTTTATATCAATGGTGTTATGCAGGAGGGTGGGATATATACCATAACTACAACCTCCCTAACCTTGAATTCTTATAATTCAACAATTTATAGAGGAACACCCATTATTATAGAATCATTAGGATTTTCTACAAAATAAGATAAGAATCATCGCTTTGAAAGGGGGTGAAAATAAGTGGCGCTTTCCATTATTAATATCCATGTAAATGTTTCAGCTACTTCGACAAGATTTTTCAATGTTTTAGCTACACCCTTAACGATCACGGATGGTACAACGGTTGCTGCTACTACCTTCTTAACTGATAGCGGTAATGCTGCAACTACTTTTCCAATCGTAACAAATGGTTACTATAATTTATATATAAATGGTGTGCTTCAAGAAGGTGCATCCTATACAGTTTCTGCTACACAATTAACGTTTCATACTGTTACAGGCGCTATCTCCGCTGGAACACCAATCGTTATTGAAGCTGTAGAGTTAGTGACTACAATTTAGTGTTCTTGAATACATTGGGTTGGGATGTATATGTAATCGAATACTACAATCGTATAGAGACACTACTTTCCAATAAGATACCTTCCTATAATTAAAAGTGGATGCCCTACATTTTAGGGCATCCATCCATACTACTTATATCGCTTGACGATTTAATCGTCCAATGCATATGAGTCTTCTCCGTGTATACATATTATTTGCCCGGAAATTTTGATTTTCTTCATTAAATGCAAAACGAATTGTGTGTTGGTTAATCAACATCGTATGAGGCAAATCAATCATTTGTTACGTGAATTGTCTCCTCGATGCAAAGTCTAATACAAGTTATTAAATCTTGAATATTCCATCCCGGTATTTTTCCATGCTGAATCGCCAAATCAAATGACGCAGGAATATGTATAAATCCAGCACGGACCCCTTTAAATTGCTTTGCGTAAGCTAACCCTTCATACATAATATTATTACATAAATAGGTACCTGCCGTATTTGAAATTTCCGCTGGATACCCTTCTTTGCATAATCGATTCACCATATTTCTGATCGGTAAATTCGTTATATAGGCGTCTACACCGCCATCATAAATACGCTCATCTACTGGTGTATAACCATTATTATCTGCTTCACCATCTTTAACATTAATCGCAATTCGCTCTGGCGTTATTTTAAAACGTCCTCCAGCTAATCCTAATGAAATAATAATTTGCGGCTTTATCTCAGCAATATATTGTTTCAGCTGCTGAGCAGATTGCTGAAAATCTACAGACAAAACCCTTCCTACAATTTCATAGCCACCCATCTTCTCTCCATTTAAATTTTCTACAATTTGCATTGTTGGATTAATTTTATATTCAAGAAATGGTACAAACCCTGTTAATAATATTTTTGTCATTTTCTTCACCTAATTTTCTATTGAACATTTTTTCATTGTTTCCTAACCGTAAGGATTTATTTAATTTTAAAATAAATTTCAGAAAAAACAAACAACTTTTTTTCGCACTTCATTGCAACGATAGGTTCAAAATTAATAAAAAAGCATAACCCAAAAATTACTCGGGTCATGCTCTACCTGTATGAAAATGGTCGTTATTTACACGTATTATTGCCCATTTTTACTATATTAGAACCGCTAGCTTCCGCTACAATCAGCATATACATAAGCAAAATAGAAAAAACTTTAATAAGCCAACAATAAACCTATAGTTCCCTAATCAACATGCCTAGTTTGCTTATTTTAAATGTGCAGTAGCCTGTTTCATGACGTATTTTCCTACTCCTATATAGATAGCTACTGTTGCTCCAATAAATACGAATGTCATAGCCGACCGCTCCTTTTTTATAAAAAATTTGGACTAAAGAATTATTTTTATGTAGACGTAAGCGTCCATTTATTGAATTTGAAAATCATTCTCATTAATATAATATAAATTTCCCAGTAATTCGTCAAGACATACTTTCATCTTACCTATTTATCATGGTAAGATGTAGAAAAGTCGGAAAAAGGATGCGGTAATGATGAGTAATTCGAAGTACTTTCAAACTATTTTAAACGGGACAATTCACGCTTTAAAATCGATCCTCCCTGTGGATATTGAAGTGAAAACGCCAAATATAATTTCAGAACCCTTTCAACAACAGCAAATGGGTGTTTTAATTGGCTTAATAGGAGATTTAAAAGGCCGTGTAATCATCGATTCTTCGCCTGAAGTATTTAGTGGCATCGGCAATACTATGTTTGGCATGCCTCTTGAAGGAGAAATGCTAGAATCTTTCACCGGTGAGTTTGGAAATATGATTGCAGGTAATTTATGTACAACCGTAGGACAAGAAAACTTAGAAATTGATATCACACCGCCAACAGTAATGGTTGGTAACACAAAACTATATGGCTTCGATAAGGCATTCGTACTCCCTGTTACAATTCCAAACATTGGTGCACTGACAGTTCTATTGACGATTGAAGAAGGATAATAGAACGATAGGATATCGAACTCTTCCAAATAATATATCCTATGTACTGCAATTTGCATCTATGAATACGCATTATCATTCGCATTAATTAGTAGAGGCTACATCATAAGCCTTGAGCCAAATTAACTAATAGTAAAATTTCTAGAAAAATAAGAGATTTTAATAAAATTACTCCAATTTCAACTTTAATTCATGCCACCTCAATGACTATTGAGGTGGCTTTTTTAATTCCCCTCCTCAATATTTCACATTTTCTTCACATAATTCGCTAATATGTGTGATTTTTTTCACATCGAAAGAAAATTTATTTATATATCATGTCAATTAGAAAGACCACAATAAAAGCGTAGGAGGAGCAAAAATGGCAAATAAAAAAAAACCTGATGAGAATTTAAAAGGTTCACTCTATGCGGTATTTGGAGTAGGCATCATGATCATCTTGCTTTGGGTGTACTGCTTCAATTTGTTCATCGAACGTTTTTAATCTACTAAGAAGGGACAGAGACTTATGCACTTACATAAGTATGAGAAATATTGGCTTGTGTTTGGAGTTACTACTTTAGTAGCATTCCTGATCATTCTAGGCATCGGTGCATTTCATCAAGGTTCACATCCGAACATTGGTAAAAAAACACTAGATTATGAGAAAGTAAAAGAATTTCCACCTTTCGATAATCCCGGTGTTCATAAAGTCGAAGGTAAAGATTGGGATTATGAAGTTGTTGTTTTAGCATCCGCATTTTATTACAACCCACCTGAAATTGAAGTTCCGCTTGGCGCGAAGGTGAAATTTATCGCAACTAGTGAAGATGTGATGCACGGTTTTGAGGTTGCAGGTACAAATATTAATATGATGCTTGAACCTGGTTATATTTCTGAATATGTAACAGAAGTAAATAAAGTAGGCGAGTTTTTAATTGTATGTAATGAATACTGTGGTACAGGACATACGATGATGCACTCTATGCTAAAGGTGGTGGATCCAAATGAGTCTAAATAATAATTTGACAAAGGTGGATCATCGTGATGCGAAGCTTGCAATGGCACATATTTACGTGGCATTCATCGCATTGTTATTAGGAGGTCTTGCAGGTTTATTACAAGTTTTCGTACGCTCTGGTCAATTCACATTACCAGCAGGCATTGGTTACTATCAAATTTTAACCGTACACGGTGTTTTACTCGGACTTATTTTAACAACGTTCTTTATTTATGGTTTCCAAATTGCTAGTGTTAGCCGTACGTCGGGGACATTTACAGCTAGTCAACGTCGTCTTGGCTGGATCGGCTTCTGGTTAATGACAATTGGTACAGCAGCTGCCTCAACAATGGTTTTACTTAACAAAGCAACTGTTTTATATACGTTCTATGCACCACTGAAAGCTCACTGGATTTTCTATTTAGGCCTTACATTAGTCGTTGTCGGTTCTTGGGTTGGCGGCGCAGGTCAAATTTTACGATATGCACAGTGGCGGAAAGAAAACAAAGGAAGCGGACAACGAAGCCCATTACTATCATTTATGGTTGTTGTCAACAATCTCATGTGGTTCGTAGCAACTCTAGGCGTAGCTGTTTCTGTTCTATTCCAGCTACTCCCATGGTCTTTAGGCTTCATCGAACGTGTTGACGTAGCATTATCACGTACATTATTCTGGTATTTCGGTCATGCTCTTGTGTACTTCTGGTTATTACCAGCTTATATGATTTGGTATGTTGTTATTCCAAAGGTTATTGGCGGAAAAATTTTCTCTGATTCTTTAGCAAGACTTTCGTTTATGCTATTCTTAATTTTCTCTGTACCGGTTGGGATCCATCACCAATTAACAGAGCCTGGTATTTCTAGCACATGGAAATTCATTCAAGTTGTTTTAACATTTGCTGTAATCGTGCCATCCTTAATGACCGCCTTCTCGATGTTTTCAATGTTTGAATTACGAGGTCGTGAATTAGGTGGTAAAGGGCTTTTCGGTTGGTTTAAAAAATTACCATGGAAAGATGCTCGTTTCTTCGTACCATTTATCGGTATGGTCGCATTTATTCCTGGTGGTGCAGGTGGTATCGTCAATGCCTCTTACCAAATGAATCAATTAATCCATAATACCATTTGGGTGACAGGTCATTTCCATTTAACAATTGCAACAGCCGTCGTATTAACTTATTTCAGTGCGGCATTTTGGTTAATTCCACATTTAACAGGTCGTACACTAACTAAATCTTTAAACAATCTCGGTAATTTTGCTGGTATTTTATGGGCAACTGGTATGACAATTATGTCCTCCGCTATGCATATTGCTGGTCTATTCGGTGCACCTCGCCGTTCTGATTACTCTGAGTATGGTGGTGCTCAACAAGCTTATGATTGGATTCCTTATCAAATTGCGCAAGCAGTTGGTGGCACGATCCTATTCATCGCCATCTTAGTCATTATTTATATTGTGGTGAAATTAGCTTGGTTTGCGCCAAAAGGCGAAGAGGAATTCCCAGTTGGTGAAGTACATGAAAATGGCGGAACGACACCGGCCATCTTAGAAAACTTTAAAGTATGGCTTGTGATTTTAGTAGCCTTAATTTTATTTGCCTATACGATCCCAATTTTCGATATCATTGCTAATTCCCCACCTGGCTCTAAAGGCTATCAACTTTGGTAACAATCTTTAGCATCTTCAAAAAAGCGATTTCTCTGTTGTTGAGAAATCGCTTTTTCTTTTAGAGTTGATACAGCTTCGTATACTTTTCTTGTAAATAGTTTGCTAAATATTTAGCATTTAAGCTTTCCCCTGTCGCCTCCTGTAGTAATTCGAAAGGCTTTTTCAGTGCACCATATTGATGGACTTTATCTGTTAACCATTCCCGAATTGGCAGAAGCTCACCCTTTTCTAACAGCTCATCAAAGTTTGGAATATCTTTATCCATGGCATGCTTCCATTGCGCAGCATAAATCATGCCTAAAGCATAGGATGGGAAATAACCAAACATGCCTCCTGACCAATGCATATCTTGTAATACGCCTATTGCATCTGTTTCAGGACGAATACCTAAATATTCTTCGTACTTATCATTCCATACTTGCGGAAGATCCTTTGCTTGAAGATCACCATTGAATAGGTCACGTTCAATTTCATAACGAATCATAATATGTAGTGGATATGTTAACTCATCCGCTTCAATACGAATAAAAGAAGGCTCTACCATATTAATTGCTCGAAGGAAATCAGCTAATGCTATATCTCCAAACTGTGCAGGTGAATACTTTTGAAGGCGCTCATAGTTATGCTCCCAGAACTTTTCGTTCCTACCAACAAAGTTTTCATAAAATAAAGATTGCGATTCATGGATACCCATGGATGTACCTGTTGCTAATGGTAAACCACCAAGCTTAGCATCGATGTTTTGTTCATACATAGCATGTCCACACTCATGAATTGTGCCAAAAATTGCTGAACGGAAATCATTTTCATCATATTTCGTTGTAATACGATTATCTCCATGATTCAACCCAATCATAAATGGATGCACACTTTCATCCAAGCGACCTGCCTCAAAGTCATAGCCTAGTTGCGCTAACATTTCTAATGATAATGCACGCTGTGACTCTCGCGGGAAATGCTTAAATAACATGCTTGTATCTGGTGTATTTGGTGACGCTGTGATTTTTTGCACAAGAGTAACAATTGTTTCACGTAATTCACCGAATACTTGGTCTAAAACATCTGTCGTCATATCCGGTTCATATAAATCTAATAATGTATTGTATGGTGAACCGTTTTTAATACCCCAATATTGAATAAATTTCTTCTGCCGGCTTATGATGTCCTCTAAATAAGGTAGGAATGAAGCGTAATTATTAGTTGCTTTTGCCTCTTCCCAAGCTGTTTCTGCTTTTGATTGTAGAATAACGTATTCCTTATATTCATCAGCAGGAATTTTTTTATTTTGATCGTAATTTTTGCGTACTTCTTCCACTAAACGCTGCGTAACATAATCGAGTTCTGCCTTTTGTGCCTCTAGAACAGTTAATAACTCCCCTAATTCTTCACTAGTTTGCATCTCAAACAAGGAGGCGGATAATGTTCCAACTACCTCTGCGCGTTGTGCTAATCCCTTCTTAGGTGCACCAGTGCGCATATCCCAATAAATCACATTGAGCGCTTCTTCATAGTGCTGCATTTTTTTCACATAGTCTGTAAATTGTTGTACAGTCATACTATCATCCTCCTTTTTCACGCTACTATTTTATCATATTTTCGAATATTTTGTATATTATGGACGAACTTCCTTTGTATAAATGGTAAGAAAATTTAATCTATTACCGCAGGAATAATATGCTCTTTAATTAATAACCATCTATCGCGTGGATTCATCATAAATTCTGATGAAATTGCTACAACCATATTCATTTTCGGCATACAACAAATCATATTGCCTCCATCCCCTATTGCTGCATATGTAAAAAATCCATCTTCTTGTCGTAGCCACCATAAATAACCGTAATGATTATCGTTCAACTCTGTTGATTCACGAATCCATCTCTCTGGAAGAACCTCGTTATTACCCCAAACGCCATTGTTTAAATAGAGGTAGCCAAACCGTGCCATATCACGAGTAGTTAAAGTTAGCCCCCATCCACCTGTCGAGTTACCGTTTGGATCATGAACCCACCCTTTTACGTTTTTCCCGAATAAATCATCAAACCCATATGCATCCATTCGATAGTCAGGAATTTCTTTCATGCCAAGCGGTGAAAATAAATGTTCATTTGCGAACGCACGAGCACTCTTGCCTGTACTCCGAGTAAGAATGGCTGACAGTAAATGAGCCCCTGCTGTGGAATACTTAAACGTGCCCATATTCCCCTTTTCCCCCATAATATCTAGCGTATACTGTACCCAGTCCTGTTGCTGACAAAGTATATCTAATGGTTCATGCCAGTCCTCAAAAGGATATGGTACCGTCATCGTAAGAAGATGACGTAAAGTAATGTCATGTTTTTTAGCATCTAAAATATATTCAGGGAAAAAATCCAACACTTTCTGTTCAACGCTTTTAATATAACCTTTAGCAATTGCAATACCAATAAGTGCAGATAGGACACTTTTTGTTATAGATGCTACATGATGAGTGTCTTCACGACCTTTGCCATGAAAATATTTTTCATAAGCTAAACAACCATTTCTGACAATAACAATGCCATTTATATTGCTATACTCACTTGTTATCGTCTGCTCTAGCTCGGATAGCTTATTACTGTCCATCTTTACGTTCTTCGATTCTACCATTTGCCAATTGATTGTTGTTTGCATAGGAACCTCCCAATGTTGGTTTTGTCATTTCTTCTTTACAGGAAAATATACCTCAGTTACATAATTTTCAGGAACATTTGCTTGATTTGGATCTGTTATGTATATTTCATAGGGTGGCAGTATCAATTCATACCCCTCTTTTTCAGTCCACTCAATTAAATTAGCATAGACTGATGATAATTCTGGATAAGCTCCTTCTAAAATTGATTTAGCACAAAGTCCTCCGGGTAAATCTCTCGTTCCTTTGACAGCCTCGGCTATTGGGATGGCAAACTCAGTATCATTGCCAGCAGGATTAAATTCAGGGCTGTGGTAAATCGTCATCGGCTTACCAAGTAATGTGAGCTTCTCCGTCGCAATCTTTTGATATATTTCACTAAAATAATTGCCATATCCCGATGCATAGTCATCGCTACTCATCATCTGGCGCTTATAAAGGATATTCATTGGCTTTGTTTCAACAAGCTGCACTTGAATATTTTCAAGGTAAGACATAATGGAAGTACCTTTCTCTAAACATAAAATATCTTCGCTCATTTGTTTCAACGTATTTTCATAAGCCTTTATTTTTTCCTGCATTTCTCTTTTCTTCTGACGGAGCATTAAAAAGAGCTTTTCTTCTCCTTGATGTTCTTCCATTTCTATAATGGCCCTAATATCTTCAAGTGAAAATTGATAGGATTTTAGTCGATTTATAAAGAGCATCCTTTTTAATTGCTTAATAGAATAATATCTATAACCATTTTCTATATTTATCTCATCTGGGTTAATTAATCCAATTTCATCGTAATATCGAAGTGTTTTTGTAGATACACCACATATCTTCGAGAATTCCCCAATCGATAACACAAAATCACCCCACGCATTGATTTGATACTTTGCTTCAATTCATTTATACACCTTCCCCTAAGGGCAAAGTCAATCAACAATCTTTACACTTTTAAATGGATTGACGTAATTAATGGAAACTGTAGCTTTGTAATAAAATTTGATTCAATTAATGATACTAACCTTGATATAAGAGAAAATTTAAAGAGCATGTTCTGAAAAAGATTGATCAAAACATGCTCTTATTTGAATGTGGCAGATTAACTTCTTTGTAAATAAATTTTTATATGTTACTTCTTACACTATAAGCTTTACTATACCGTCTTTGTACTCAAATAAATAATTATTATCTTTTTCTAACAGAACAGGTAAGTACTGACATACCATTTCAGCAACCCCTAAATTATTCGGGTTCATTATCCAATCTATTTGTTTCCAATCGAGAATCCCTTCTCTTGTTTTTTGTATGGATTCATCCCCTAATGTCGCATCTACTTCGAATAAGTACACATATATCCCATCTTTTTCCCCATCACTTTTATCCCATGTAATTACACCTTTTGAGTAATATTTGGTTACTTTGATACCTGTTTCCTCAAATACTTCACGTATTGCACCCTCATCAGCTGTTTCTCCTGCTTCATATTTACCGCCAACCCCGTTCCACACCCCCATAATCGGTGGCTTTTCACGATTCAGCATTAAGATTCGGTCATTACTTTTCAAAAAACATACATTATATTTAAACACTAAATCATCTCCACCATTAAATTAATTCATTATACCTCAACTAATATTGAACGAACCTGTTGCGATTGCACAAGAAGCAATTTCCTAATTGAATAATCGCTCTCGTTAATTTAATAACTTTCAGCAATATGAACAATTTTTTGAATAACTGAATTAACTTCTGCATTGTCTTTAATAACAAATAAATGGTCTGCTTCTCCTTCTTCTGGACCTGTTACATCTTCCTTTTGAGATTCAACTTGTTGCCTCAAAAGAACTTCCTCAAAATTAGAAAAAGGGCCCCTAAATATATTTGTACTTCTTTTACTTTGAGTAACTCTTATTTGAAGAACATCGTCAGGAATATCAAAATGAACCAAGATACGAACAAACTCATTTTTGTTAAACAACTCTTCAAGCAAATACAAACGTCCATTTCGACTTCGATTTGAGTTGCAAATAATAAGATTGAAATCAGTGTTTTCTTTGGCATAATCGACAATTAGCTTTGAGAGAGCATGTTTAAGAGTATTTGGCCCCCGTTTTGGTTGTAAGTTCTTATAATAAGTGTTTATAAATTCTGCTTGGTTATCTTGGTCCATAACAAAAGAGTTATTTAACACTTTTTCTAAAGCTCTTGCGAATGTAGTTTTTCCACTATGGGTTTTGCCTACTGTAATAATTACTAACCTTTTCATCATTTCAACTCCATTCCTAATTTTACAGCATAACCTATTCCACTAAGCTGCTCCGTTAGCACAAAAAGTGATTGCTCTAATTGAATAATCGCATCTGTTTCACTTCAATCCTCTGTAGATATTTCCCCTGTAGGGATTAGACAAAATGGAATACTAAAGGTCTTTTTGCAAAGCTACAGGTACCACATCAAGTGTGTTCCAGCAACTTCCTCTCTCTTACCAAATGTTCAATCGGTCACTTTGTTAACTAACCGTTTGCTTTTCCCAACAACTAAAAAAATGAAGCTCTCCTAAATCGTTTTCACGAACTAAAGAGAGCTTCTAAATCTATATATACGGGGAGTTTTAACTAGCTTTTAAGTGTACTGTTCGGTTTCCAATCAAACATTTTTAAGAGCTAAAATTTATGACAATAGATATATAGTTGGGGATCCAATATATCCTATTGACGAATAAGGTCCGATTACCTTATTTAGATGTTTTGGCAAATTTGTATTACTTGATTGACGGCTTCTGCTGAATGATGGAGCGCCGTTTTTTCTTCATTTGTCAGGTGCAATTCAATGACTGATTCAATGCCATTGCCACCTAATATTGTCGGTACCCCTAAAAATAATTCATGGTAACCGTACTCACCTTCTAAAAGGGCGATAGAAGGAATTATTTTTCGCTGATCTTTCATAATGATTTCTACCATTTGAGCACATGCTGCAGCTGGTGCATAATAAGCACTGCCATTCCCTAACAACCCAACAATTTCTCCGCCACCTTTACGTGTACGTTCTACGATTTGCTGCAGTCTGTCTTGAGGAATTAGTTTTTCTAATGGGATACCCCCAGCATAGGAATATCGAATTAAAGGGACCATTTCGTCGCCATGTCCACCTAAGACGAATCCTGAAACATCTTCTGGAGCAATTTGAAGCTCTTGTGCTACAAATGTATTAAAACGTGCTGTATCTAACACACCTGATTGGCCAATGATACGATTTTTCGGAAAGCCTGTTTCCTTATAGCAAACATAAGTCATAGCATCTACAGGATTGCTTAATATAAGAACAATGCTGTTAGGTGCATAGTGTTTGATTTGTTTAGAAACTTGTTGAATGATTTTCGCATTCGTCGTCACTAAGTCATCACGACTCATACCAGGTTTACGAGGGATACCAGCTGTAATAATGACAATATTTGCTCCAGCTATATCCTCATAATTACTCGTTCCTTTAATGGAAACATTAAACTTTTCGATTGGTCCTGTTTGTAATAAATCAAGCGCCTTTCCCTTTGTCGGATTTTCCGCTTCTGGAATATCCAACAGAACAACATCTCCTAGCTCTTTTTGGGCTAAAAATAAGCTTAATGTCGCGCCTGTATGACCAGCTCCGATCACAGCGATTTTACTTTTCCGAAATGTCATTAAGCCTCACCTCGATTTTCAGTAGCTGCTGTTTCCGTCGTTTTTTTAGCACGCGTTGATGTTGTAGTCGGTGCTGGCTTTTTCTTTGGTGCTTCTGGTCCTTTAATCATTTGGAACACATCTTCATCAGGTCTCGGAATAACATGAGCGCCTAACAATTCACCGACACGCATTGCTGCGGCTTTTCCAGCTTCTACTGCTGCTTGGACAGAACCAACATCACCTTTCACGACGATTGTCACAATCCCACCATCAACAAACTCTTGCTTGACGATGGTTACATCTGATGACTTAATCATCGCATCAGCAGCTTCGTAAGAGCCTACTAATCCTTTTGTCTCAATCATTCCAATAGCGCTACTCATTCTCTTCACCTCGCATAACTTCCGTAGAATCAATAATACCTATAACAACTGCATCGATAGGTAATGGATTGTCTGTCATAATATATCGTGATGATCCACCACTCGTAATGAGCACATCATCTCCAATTCCCGCTCCGATCCGGTCAGCTGCTACAATTTCTGTGCGAATCGGCTGTTGATTGGAATCGATTGGTTGAATGATTAATAATTTTAAGCCATTCAACCCTTCCTCTTTACGTGTAGCCCATACACTTCCTATCACTCTTCCCATCAGCATGAACATCACCCTCTTTATTCTGCATGAACTTTTCTAATTACTAGAGCGAATTGTTAACGTTTTATTCAACTCTCTTATTTTGTCATAAGCCAATGCTGTCACAATTGTTTTTTTAGTAACCACAATTTCCTTTGCTTCTATTTCAAGTACTTCTACCTGCGAAAGTAGCTTCTTATCAAAATGATAGATCGATGGTTTGTCAGCTTGACTTACGACTGGAGGAAGTTCTTTGATATTCTTTTGTTCATTCGCTTGAGCATTGACAATTTCTGCAAAGGCACCTTGTTGGATTAAACCTGCATTTGCTTCATCTGTATCGATATGCATCTCCAATCGATAACGCTCAGAAACACGAATTATTACATTTGATAAAATAATGGGTCTTATACCCTCAACTTTGATTTGCACTGATTGTCCATCCGCTACTTGGAAGCGTGCACTGTCAGCTGGTGACATATGAATATGAGCTTGAGCAATAATGAGTCCTTCATTTAGCACGGCACTGCCCTTTGGACCAATAAGTGTAACGGGGCTAGAGCCTTTTATATCTCCTGATACTCTTAAAGGTGGCTTAACCCCTAATTTCATTGCGTCTGTCCAGCTAATTTCTACTTGAGATAATGAACGAGCTGGACCTAAAATGCGTACCCGCTCAATGGAACCCTTTGGACCAGCAATAACAACTGTTTCCTCAGCAGCAAACTGGCCTGGCTGCGAAAGCTCAAACTTCGGTGTTAATTGATAATTCTCACCAAAAAGCTTCTCCACTTCCGCTTGTGCAAGATGTACATGTCGTGCTGATACACCAATAGGAATTTTTCCGTCATGTTGAGGGGAAGGCTGATTTTTCAAGACTTGCTGCAATACTTCTTCAACAATTTTTTGGACTAGATTTTCTTGCATCTAACCTCCTCCTTACGTCAATGATCTGACAATTCTTCCTTGCGCTTGCTGTTCAATAAAGCCCGCGTTCGCTTCATCTGTATCGATATGCATCTCTAAACTAAAATCGTTCGACACACGAACTACAACCCCACGAAATGTCACCGGTCGCGCACTATCTACTTCAACAGATACTAATTCATTATTTTGTACGTCCAATGCCAACGCATCTTCTTCCGTCATATGAATATGTGCCTGTGCAATAATGACACCCTGCTCGATCATTATTTCTTTTTCTTGATTGATTAATTTGATGCCAGCTGAACTTTCGATATCACCCGATTGCCTTAAAGGGGGGGTTAATCCTAATTTCATTGCATCTGTTCGACTGATTTCCACCTGTGTTGCCGCTCTTACAGGACCTAATACACGTACATTGTGAAGGACACCTTTTGGTCCCTCTATGGAGACACGCACTTTTGCTGCAAACTGTCCTGGCTGCGAAAGTTCAAAATCCTTTGTTAGCGCCGCATTTGGACCAAAAAGTGCTTGTAAATCCTCTTCACTTACATGTATATGCCGAGCTGAAATGGCCACAGGAAATGATTTTGTCGCTGTTTTCACGTTAGCCACCTCTATATCTTAATTACTGTTGAAAATGAATGGGCAGGATGAGGCACAATGTGATGCATCCTGCCCTTCTCTTTATGTGTTCTATCCGTTGGTTCGGCTTTTCTTTCCGTCGCTCCAATGATTTCATCCGTCGGTTCGACTTTTCCTTCCGTCGGTTCGGACCTTCATTCCGTCGCTTTGGTTCTTCTTTCCGTCGCTCTGGCTTCTATCCGTCGCTTTGGTTCTTCTTTCCGTCGCTTTGGCTTTTCCTTCCGTCGCTTCGGCTTTTATCCGTCGCTTTGGCTCTTCTTTCCGTCGCTTTGACTTTTCCTTCCGTCGGTTCGGACCTCCATTCCGTCGCTTCGGCTTCTATCCGTCACTTCGGCTTTTCTTTCCGTCGCTCTGGCTTTTCCTTCCGTCGCTCTGGCTTCTATCCGTCGCTTCGGCTTTTCTATCCGTCACTTCGGCTTTTCTTTCCGTCGGTTCGGACCTTCATTCCGTCGCTTCGGCTTCTAACCGTCACTCCGGCTCTTCTTTCCGTCACTTTGACTTTTCCTTCCGTCGCTTCGGCTTTTCTATCTGTCGCTTCGACTTCTCTATCCTTCGCTTCGGCTTTTCTATCTGTCGCTTCGACTTCTCTATCCTTCGCTTCGGCTTTTCTATCTGTCGCTTCGACTTCTCTATCCTTCGCTTCGGCTCTTCTATCTTTAAAATTAAGCTTCTGCTTTTGGTAAAATCATTTCTAATTCATGGTGTGGACGTGGGATTACATGTACTGATAAAAGTTCTCCTACACGTTGTGCCGCTGCAGCTCCTGCATCAGTAGCTGCTTTTACTGCGCCTACATCACCACGAACTAATACAGTAACAATACCGCCACCAACATGTACTTTTCCTACTAAATTAACGCTAGCAGCTTTCACCATTGCATCTGCTGCTTCAATTGCTCCTACTAATCCTTTTGTTTCTACCATTCCTAATGCTGTACTCATTTGTCATTCCTCCAAATTATTTATTTAATGTTATTTGTTTTAATACTTGATCCACAATTTGCTGTACCATAGCTGTATCAATAGATGAATCTTGTTCCTTGATACTTTCTACAACTGGATTTGTTAAGAATTCTGGTTTTGGCACCTCTACATCTTTAATGCCATAAGCCATACGTTTAATATTTAATAAATGTCTCGCTGTAATGTTATCGGACGTAATATTGCCACCAAACGTGCCACATCCTAATGTGAAGGAAGGTGCTAGTCCAGTAGTTCCACCAACAGCGCCAATAGAAGATAATGTGTTGACCACAATTCTGGACACTGGCAATTCAACTGAAAACTGCTCAGCTAAAGCCGCATTTTCTGTATGAATCGAACATGTATGGCCACGTCCACCAATGTTTAGTAAATCAATCATCACTTGTTTTGCCTCTGTGCTGTCCTCAACTGTGTATAATGCAAATATCGGTGACAATTTTTCAAGTGAAAATGGAATGTTTTTGCCAATCATCGTTTCCATCCCAACGAGTACTTTCGTATCTTCTGGCACGGTAATACCTACAGAATCCGCTAAGCATGCAGCTGATTTCCCTACAATTTGAGGATTTACTTTTCCTGGGATAGGAGAAATTAGCTTCTCCATCTTCACTTTCTCTTCATCACTCAAAAGATAAGCACCGTTTTTCTTTAACTCTGTTAAAACTTGTTGAGCAATGACTTTATCTACAATAATGGATTGTTCCGTTGCACAAATTGTGCCATTATCAAAAGATTTACTTTGTACAAGCTGACGAGCAGCCTTAGAAATATTAGCTGATTTTTCAATGTAAGCCGGAACATTTCCTGGTCCTACACCATAAGCAGGTTTACCTGAACTATAGGCTGCTTTCACTAGCGCACCGCCACCAGTCGCTAAAATTAAATGAATATCTGGGTGCTTCATTAGTTGCTGTGTAGCCTCCATAGAAGACATCGTTAAACAGTGTAGCAATCCTTCTGGTGCTCCTGCTTTTTCTGCAGCAACTCTACAAATCTCTAAAGCTTCCTTTGTACAGTCGACTGCATAAGGATGTGGGCTTAATACTAGAGCATTTCTAGTTTTCAATGAAATAAGTGTTTTAAAGATTGCTGTTGATGTTGGATTTGTCGTTGGGACAATGCCCGCGATCACGCCAAACGGACTAGCGATCTCTGTGACTTTTTTCATGCGATCGAAACCTACGACACCAACTGTCTTTAAATCTTTTATATCTTCGTAGACATCTCGAGAGGCAACCTCATTTTTCATTTTTTTATGATTAGGTATACCCATCCCCGTTTCCTGAACGGCCATATTTGCCAAACGTTCTGCTTCTTTAAATGCGGCATCAGCAACAGCTTTGACGATACTATCTACTTGCTGCTGTGAATACTGCATGTAAGCAGCCTGTGCAAGATTGGCACGTCTCACGGCGTCTCTCATTTCTTGAATTGCTAATAAATCTTTATCTAATGTGGCCATAAAGCCCCTCCTTTCTATACAACTGGGTTTCTCGCTAAATTCTCAATAGCTTCTCTAAAAGCATCTGCTGCAGCTTGGCAGGAAGATTGGCTACCACTTAATAAACCGCCACCGTAATTGGTTTCAGATGGTGGACCAAAGAAAACCTTTAGCTCTACATCTGCCGCCTTTAATGCAGCATCTAAACCAACGACAGCCTCAAGTGGTGGTGCTATTAAATAAGCAAGAGCAGTTCCAGCCTTAACATTCGCCAACTCTGCCAGATACGTACCACAGCTTGCTACAGTATGTGCAAAGAGAGCGTGGTTTTCATTTTGAAGAATAGCTTCAAAATACGCATCAAACTGAATTTTCTGTTGAATCGCATCTAAACCACTTCGTATTTCATCAGGTGATCTACCAGCAATGATGCCAATGACCTCACCAGATAATGGTCCAGATGCATGTGCCGCTCCAGCATAAAAGCTTTTTGCGTAAACAACATCAACATCTGCTTTTTTCGTCGCTTCATCTAATGCTACATATCCAACGTCATCTATTGTGAGAGTTACGAGTCCAATGCTATTGTGATATGGCTTTAAATCTAATTGCTCTGCTAATTCACTATTTACTCTTGGAATAATTTGCATTGCCAAAATTTCAGCCATAATTTTTTGAGGATTCATTGTTGGGCCCCCTAACCTTCTTTTGCCACAAGACCTACTCCACTTGCCTTGTAATGCAATATTTTTTGAATGACTGTTCCTAAATAAGCACCTGCCTCTAACGGCGGGATACCACCTTTATGGATGTTCGAAACGACCATTCGATCAGCTTCCACTGTGCCTATCCTTGGTTGATAGCATATATAGGCACTCATTGACTCAGCTGATACAAGTCCAGGACGCTCACCGATTAAATACACGATGACCTCTGCTTGTAAAAGCTCGCCAATCTCATCCATGAGAGCAACACGCCCTTTATCAATATAGAAAGTAGTACCTATTTCAATATTTAAATTGCTAAGACTTTGCTGTAACGCTAAATAAACATCTTGCACATTTTCTTCAATCGCACTTGCACTTAATCCGTTAGAAATAATGATTTGTACTTTAGGATTTATTTGGCATTTTGATTGAATAAGTGCCTTCGATTCATCTGATAAACGGCGACCTAAATCCGGTCTAGTAATGTATTCTTCCTTATCTGTCACTTTAGTTGTTACTTGAAAGACGTTAAGCTTTTGTAATAGCCCTTCTGTCACTTCTCCATATACTGCATCTACTGCTGCTGCATGATCGAGGCGGAATTTTAGCCAAGTTTTTGTTTTTGGTCTTGTCCCAGCTCTCCCAACACCTATTCTTGCTGGTGTATGTTTTTTAGCAGCTTGGACACTTTCAGACACTTCGTCGTCTTCAAATTTAAATTCTGTGATAGGTACTGAAGTATAAGTCGATTCATCATTACTTGCGCTGTAATATGATTGTTCATGATTACTTGATTCAGTATGATAAAGCTTAATTAATGGTTCATTTGATTGTTCAATTGTGCTCGGGCTTACTACTTCATCAGCATAATTAGTATTAGCTACCGTATTGTGAAACTTAATAAGTGTTTCCTTTTGGTTTTCTGTTGCCACAGCTGTTTCTGGTGAAGATTTAACTGACGTATCTTTACTCATCTTTTCCATTACGAGCTGTGTGATCATCGAAACTAGTTGTTCATTCAATGGATTCACCTACCTTTCAAATATCGATAAATCGCCAGCTCTTGCAGATAGACGACCATTTTCATAAATGCCCATTTTTTCTAACCATACTAGATACTCAGGAGCTGGTTTTTTACCAAACGTTTGAAGTAATGTTGCGACATCATGGAAGCTCATTGACTGATAGTTCAGCATGATATCGTCGCCCATAGCTGCAGCGATAATAAAGTTGACACCCGCTGCTGTTAGCAAAACACTTAAATCTTCAATATCATTTTGGTCTGCCTTAATATGGTTTGTGTAACAAATATCCACACCCATTGGGAGACCGTGCATTTTACCCATGAAATGATCTTCAAGGCCAGCACGTATTACCTGTTTGTTATTGTATAAATACTCAGGTCCAATAAAGCCAACAACGGTGTTCACGATATATGGATTAAAATGTCTTGCAAACCCATAATTTCGAGATTCAAGTGTCACCTGATCAATCCCCATATGAGCCTCTGCTGAAAGCTCTGAGCCTTGACCTGTTTCGAAGTAGAATAAATTCGGGCCAGTACCTGTTCCTTGTTTTTTTACAAGTTCCTCTGCTTCTCTGATTAAATCTGCAGAAATACCGAATGAACGGTTGGCAATTTCAGTCCCCGCTATACTTTGGAAAATCATATCGGCTGGTGCACCTTGTTTAATAGCCTTCATCTGGGTTGTAATATGTGCTAATACACAGTTTTGTGTAGGAATCGACCAATCATTGATAAACTCCTTTGTCGCATGCAATACTTTTTTCACACTTTCAACGGAATCATCTACTGGGTTAATACCAATAACTGCATCACCAATACCATAGGACAATCCTTCTTTTAACGAAGCAATAATACCGTCAATATTGTCTGTTGGATGATTCGGCTGTAATCTCGAGGAAAGTGTACCCTTTTGTCCAATCGTAATATTGCAAGTTGACAGTATTTCAACTTTATTAGCAGCATGTACGAGATCTAAGTTGGACATCAGCTTTGTAACTGCCGCAATAATTTCTGAATTCATGCCCTTGCTTAACCGTTTTAATTCCCGGTCGCCTGTTTCATTGGATAAAATATATTCTCTTAGCTGCTCGATACTCCAGTTTTTTATTTCTCCATAAATTTGCTCATTAATATCACCTTCAATAATGCGTGACACTTCATCATTTTCTTGAGGAACTAATGGATTTTCTCTTATATCTTTCACTAACAGCTCGCTTAAAACAGCCTTTGCTGCAATTCGCTGCTGTACAGATTCAGCTGCAATGCCAGCTAGCTGATCACCTGATTTTTCTTCATTGGCTTTGGCCATTACATCTTTTAATGAATTAAAATTATATTTTTCTCCACCAAATATCACCGATAATTTCACATTCATCCTCCTTACTTTGAGTGGAAAGCAAGTGTTTTTACAACGACTGGGACTACACCAGATGGTAGTACTTCCCCAATGTCAATATAATCACCCGTTTCTACTTTGATTTGATCGATGCAAATAATGTGAACAGTTGGATTCAGTGCTTGAATCGTTTGTCCAATAACCTTTGCATAATCTGATTGAATGACTATGATAATTGGTATTTCCTTGGAGCTTCTCGTCGCTAAGTGCTGCAAAATGGCCTTACTTAATGTGTGGACATCTTGAAAACTTAAATATGGTAACTGACTAAAATAGAGTGCAAATGGAGAGCGATTCTCTTGTGTAGAAAATAAAGCATCGGCTCGTTCTACAGCTGTCTTTATCGTATAGTCGAACTTATTTTTGTCCGTGTCCATATAGCAATTGAAAACAGGCACATTTTTTAAAGGTAATACATCCGCATCTACCTGGATTGTTGCACCACTAATTTCAGTTATTTGGGTACCTGCACCCGTCACTGTTGCCCGGGCTGTTTCCTCTGGCTTTAGCCATAAAAAGGATTGCAATTGCTCGTGCTGTAAAAGGTTTTTTGCTAATCTTTCGCCGATATCATCATACTGGCGTTTTGTGCAATCATTTTCATAAATACAGGCTGCTACTCCACCAGAAAAGACGACTGCTTCAACTGGTTTATCCCAAGTTGGCAAATGCCCTAACAATAACGGATGCTCTTCATCTGTTAATTGTCCACTTAGCGTCATCGCTAATGTCGCCACCATTTCTTGGATAAGTTGTGTGACACGAGCATCCTCTGCTGAATCACCAACTTTTAATGGGTTTGACCATTTTTCCATAAGTTTCATAATCGGTGGTGAAATCGAATGGACAATTCCATTCTGAAATTCTATTAGTCTTCCACCGACATGCAATGTACACGTACCAATTACTTCTCCGAACTGCATGACCGCAATATTTGCTGTTCCACCGCCGATATCGATATTGGCAATTACTTTGGCAGTATTTTTAGACTGTTGTACGGTACCTGCACCCTTTGCGGCAATGATGCCTTCCAAATCGGGACCAGCAGTGGCCACTAAAAAGTGGCCGGCTGTATCTGCAATCGCATGAACAACCTCGCTGGCATTTTCCTTTGTTGCAGATTCACCTGTAATAATAATGGCACCCGTTGATATGTCTGCTGGTGCAATTTGGGCTAATTGGTATTGCTGAAAAATAAATTGTTCAATTTTTTCCATATCGATTATTTCTTTATTGATAAACGGTGTTTTAATAATAGGACTTTGATGTAGTACCGTTTTTTCAATAATTTCTATCCGCGGCACATGTGTTACACCAGCAACATTTTTCAACAGAAAACTACTCACAACCATTTTTGTTGTACTTGTACCAATATCAATGCCTGCACTATAAATTTTTTCTGTCTTCAATTTACTCCTCCCTCTCCCCACTAATGGCTATACATGAGATAAGGACTATCACGATCCATCACAAATTGACGAATTTCTTCGTCAGACTTGAGCTGAATAAGTGGCGCAATAAACTCAATACCAAGCTTTTGCCACGAAGAGGTTTTCACAATAGGACCATGTGTCATGACATTTTGTAATAATGCTGTTGCTCTTTCTACATCTGCAAGAGGTGCATCAATTTTTGTAATGACACCAATTTGAATTTTCGGAATTCCTAAGCTAAATTGCGGAGGAAAAACACTCTTTGCTGACGTGGCATCCTGCAAATAAATCACATGTGTCACTTCAAGCGATGTTGCCATAATGTTTCTGTAATACATCGGATTTTCTATATATTCTCCAGGTGTATCAACAATCCAGTCATCATAAACGAGTGCCTGTGTTTTATTGGCTTGTCCATCTTTCCCTAATAATGCATTCATTAGTGTCGACTTCCCTGCTTGAACACCACCTACGATCATTACTCGATTTTTCATATGGCACATCCTATGACTTAGTTATTTTTGATGGCGTATAGCCTAGCATCTCTGATAAAAAACGATTAATTTCTAACATCGCCATTTCAACCTCTGACACACTGCCAACAATAACGAGACTGCCAGTAAAGCGATCTAAAAATCCTAGTCTTACATTGGCCGCCTTTGTTGCTAAATCTCCTGCGATAATAACTGTTTCACTCGGTGTACATGTCATGATGCCAAGTGCACCCGCTTCTTGAATGCCTAGCTTTTGAAACATATCAGGGTCAGGATTGGCTATTATATGGCTCAATGTTAGTTGCTTACCGGGCACAAACTCCTGAATAAACCGTTTCTTCTCTTCACTCACACGTCATCACCTCTTTTAGGTTTATTTAATTAAGACTTTTGATCCGTCAGATATTCACCTTCTTTAATAATGCCTGCCTCGCGATCCTCTTGTTCTAGCCTTAAAGCTGTTGGAACAGATAACTTATAGGCTAAAATAATAGCGATCACACCAGCTAAAAACTTACCAGCAATAACAGGTAAAATAATTGTCGGCTGGAAATTCGCTGTAAAGGATAAATGATCTCCTAGAAGGAATGCTGAACAAACACCAAAGGCAATGTTAATAACCTTATCTTTCGGTGGCATATGTCGAACGAGTGTAAACATGGCCAAAATATTAGCAATTGTCGCTAAAAGACCTGCGCTTCCTACTGACGATAAGCCTAATTTTTTACCTACTGCTTCTAGAGGTTTTGATGCATATTTTCTTATCAAATACACCATTGGGAATGCACCCGCTAGCATAATACCGATATATCCAGCCGTTTCTAATGCACGGAATTGATCGACTTTATCTGCCATGATTGGATCAAAGCCCCATGCACCAAAGACCTTTGTAAAAATACCTGTGAAAATTTCTACAATCGAGAACACTAGCACAAGCTTGATAGCAGCATCCATCACACGTCCAAAAATCATGAAGCCTTTGATCATGCCATTTGGAATTAGCTTGAGACCTAACGCAATTAACACGACGAAAATAAATAAAGGCAATAAATTTATTAATATTTGTAAAACTGAAATGGCAAAAACATATGTTGGTTCCGCTGTTGTACTAATCACATCACGAACCTCTGTATTAAACGTCACAATCATGATGGAAGAAATAAATGCGCCAATCGGAATTGTTAAAACACCCGCCATAATACCTAAAGCCATATATTTATGATCACGCTTATCTAACATGGCAAGACCCATTGGAATAGAGAAGACGATTGTTGCACCAGACATAAATCCGACAACTAGAGCCATGACCCATCCTTCATAGGACTCTTTTAACGCATTTGCTAATTGATATCCTCCCATGTCCGAAGCTAAAATTGTCGTTGCCGCAATGGCAGGATCAGCACCAATCAACTCAAAAATTGGACTAATAAAATGACTTATAAACCACGTTAAGTAAGGTATAGCTGCCATGATCCCTGCAGCAGGTACAAAAATATGTCCAACCGTATGAATACCATTCATAAACTCTTTACCGATACCATACTCAGCATCCCGAATCGCTCCGATTGCCCCTAAAACTGCACAAATCATAATAATATAAACGATTACCGTTCCTATCATTGCCATCCTACTCACCACCCCTTTATTTTTTATCTTTCTATATGAAAAAAGACGCATTAAAGAGAAAATCTCTTTAAAGCGTCTTTGCTTCAACTATTTACTTGTAAAGTATTGATAATGCGCCTTGCAATAAGCACCATTTCCTGTTGAGTCTGCATACTCTCACTTCGAATTTTTTTATAAGCTTCGTCCTCACTAAGATTCTCTGACTGCATCAGCAAACCTTTTGCGCGTTCGATTATTTTTCGCTTTTCTAATTCTGTTTGTTTATGCAGCAAATCCCCGTTAAGACGGTTGAACTTATCAATTTGATGAAAAGCTACTTCCAACGCTGGAAGGACATTTTTTTCAGAAAACGGTTTCATAACATAGCCTAAAATATTGTCCTGCTTCATGTATAGTAACAATTCTTTTTCACTATAAGCTGAAATAAATAGTACCGGTATACCGACCTGTTGTTCGATAATTTTACTTGCCTTTAATCCATCCAGCTTCGGCATTTTAATATCCATTAAGATTAACTGAGGCTTATGTGTAAAAGCCAACTCAATTGCTGTTTCTCCATTATTCGCTTGTGCTACCACTTCGTAGCCATTATCTTCTAACATTAACTTCAAATCAAGCGCAATTAGTGACTCATCTTCGACAATCATAACTTTCCTAGTCATTTAGGATAAATACCTCCTCACTTACAGAAAACTGAATTTGAGTATGTGTACCTTTTTCACTAGGGATAATTGTAAATGTACCAGCTAAATCATATTCAACAAGCCTTGTAATAATCTCCATTCCAAATGATGCCTTCACCTCTTGCATTCCAACGCCGTTGTCAGAAATATCAAGTGAAATAGTGGACGCATCCTGCTGAAATTGTATTTCGATTGTTCCCTCCTCACGACCAGTAAAAGCATATTTCAATGCATTTTGCAGTAGCTCACAAATGATTAACGCGAGCGACACAGCTTTTTTAGCATGACAAAATAGTTGTACATTATCGTGAAGAAAGGTTAATTGAATAGATGCTGTGTTGGATGTCCCAACCATTTTATGTCCAATTTTTTTAGACAACGCGATAACGTCTACTTTCTCTTCAGCGTTATCCTCATTTTCTAAAATAAGTTCATAGACGGATGAAATACTATATATTCGATTTAATGCTTCTTGAAAAGCACTTGCATTCGAAGCTGACAAATCATTTCGCATTTGCAAACGTAATAAGCTTGTAACTGTCTGTAAATTATTTTTCACACGGTGGTGAATTTCTCTTATTGCAAAAGTTTTCATCATTAGTTCATTTTCTTTTAGCTTAAGCTCTGTAAGATCATGAATCATGAGAAGTGTCACTTTATCGTTTTGATCACGAATAGGAATTTTCTTTACAATAAAGGATTTACGATCAATCGTAATTTCTAAGAAAAAGACATCATCGCCCTTATCATAGACTTCCTGTAAAAAAGGTAAAATCTTATTCAATGGAACGTTGTCAAAACATTCTAGCCCCGATAGCTCTGATATAAATCGGTAACCTGCAGGATTGCTATAGATGACTTTGTTTTCATGATTTGTGAGAATAATTGATTCTACTAACAAATCAGAAACGACTGGAATCGGTTGAGAATTGTGCTCTACGCTATGCTCAATTAACGCAAATGGCATATTCCGAAAATCATCTTTAGGTGTTGTTTGCATCTCTACCTTTTTTTCCTGTATTAACACTGCAATGACCTGTTGTTGATCATTAAGGAGAGGGATAACGTTTTGTTCAACAGTTATTCCTTCCTGTGTGATTGCTCTAGTAATTGACGATTTTTCTTTATGTTTAAAAGAAGCAAATACTGCTGGTTCAAAGCTTTCAAATACAAATTTACCAATTACGGATTTTTCGTATAAGCTCTTTTCTTTTTTTGGGAATGCCTCTGCCACAACAATTGCATGCGGTAAGTTTTCCAACATACAATCTATGAACATATAACAATCTGTCAACTCAGCATAATACGTTAGTGTAGCTTCTATTTCTATTAACTTTTCTATATCTGTTGTAGATAAGTTCGTATATTTTCTACACAATGATTGAATGTTCGACAGGTTCAAACCCCCTATCACCGAATAATCAGAATTGAATTATTCTTAAAATTTCTTGTCATCATTATAAACCTTTTGTAAAATCATTTTCAATATAAAAAATAATTTATTTTAATAATTTCCGTTGCATTACAAAGAACTATATAGCTTAAAAGAGAAATATTCAACACTTTTTTCAAGCTCATCTACATTTTACGACAAAATTATTATTTCAATATAATCAAAAAGCGAGTTTGCAATGAATGCAAACTCGCTTTTAATTACTTAATTTCTGGTGTGACAGCTAATATATTTTCAAATGTTTCACGTTGTTTTGCTTCTTCTTCATTTAACAAGATATGAATATCTCCATGGTCGTTTGAAGTACGAATTAATCGCCCCATTCCTTGCTGCAAACGAAGCTGCATAAATGGTAATTCAACTTCTTCATATGGATTTTCTGCAAACGTACGTTTCGCATCAAATAATGGATCATGCGGTGGGAAAGGTAAGTCGTATATAATAACACGTGTTAATGCCTCCTCAGGCAAATCAAGACCTTCCCATAAATGATAGGAACATAATGTTTTGACTGTGCCTTCTTGGAAATCACGAACGATTCCTGATAGTTCACGGTCCCCCTCAAATGCTACATACATTCGCTCCATAAGAGGTAACTCCGCTTTGAAATCTAACATTGCTTGTTTTGATTTAAATAAAATTAACGTTTTTTCACCATCACGTAATAGCTGTTGAACACGCGAAGTTTTGTCCTTTTGAGATAGCTCATGTAAATAAATTCGCATAACTTCTTCATAATCGAATGGCGATGGAACAGAAAACGATTGATAATTACGAATTCCTAAACTATAGGCAATGTATGAAAAATCTTTATTAACGGATAAAGTTGCTGAAGAAAATACAATCGGAAGCTTTTTAGAGAATAATTTTTCTGCTAAAACTTCTGTGATGAGACGAGGCATAATGACAAGCGTTTCTTCCCCATCCGTTTCCTCTAACCAATCTACAGCATCCCCTTGTGCTATGAAAATACGTAAAGATGCTTCGTATTGTTCTAAATATTCTTCCGCCATATTCAATTCATACTCTGGAATCATATACATTTCAGATTCAAAAACCAATTCTTCAAGTAATGTTTCCACATCATCAACAAGCTGCTTACCGTATTTTAACAGCGCCTTCGATTTATTAATACGTTTACGTTCTTCTTTAGAAACGACTAAATCATCTCGCAGCTGGTCAAAAAATAGCTCATGATCATCTTGTAATTTTTCCATCGCATATAGTGTACGTTCTCGTACCCCATCCACCATTAAACGTTCTAAAAGTCTAACAATTGTTGTCGCCTGTACTTTATACGTCATTGCTTTTTGTGCAGCATATTCTAATAAATGCCCTTCATCTAGCACCATCATTGATACTTCAGGCAATAGAGCTAATTGCCCTTCACGCTCACGAGACTCCTTTGTAGCTAAATGCTCCATTAAAAAGTCTTGCGAACAAATGATCAAGTCCGTCGATTTACGATAATGCGCACGGTGTAGCGTTTGCCCACATCGATTACGTAGATCACATACTGAACACTGCATAATCGAGTTATAGTTTACTTTTTGCCAATCTTCATCACTGACAGTTGGATAATTGCTGCGTTCACCATAAGGTTGTATCGCAATCATTGAACCCTGTGCATATACGCCATCAGGTATAGAAAACGCAATATCATCGATCCATTCATCAGTTTCTACTTTCTCTGCTTCCTCAAAGCGCTTTAAGCACAGATACTGATCTCTTGACTTTGCTAAGCGGACATCAATTTCAAGACCTAATGTTTTCTGTAATTTATAAATATCGCCGCCCTCTTTTACTAGCTGATCGATTAAGGTTTCATCAGCACATGCAATAAGGGCCGGTTTACCAGTATAGCGTGCATAGGATACAGCTGGTAGTAAGTAAGCAATTGTTTTCCCAGTTCCTACCCCTGCTTCTGCAAAAAGCACGTTTTTCTCTTTTAGGGCCTGCTCTATTTGATAGGCCATAAAGATTTGCTCGTCACGACATTCAAAGCCCTTTTCAGGTAATTCATCGTAAAGGACGTCCCCCATCCAGTCACCTAATGACTCAAAAAATGAGCGATCCTTTGATAATACAAATGGTAAAGATTTACGCAATTGACGTTCCCCCTCTAACTATCTGGTCCTATTATACGCGACGAAACGGAAGATAAGAAAAAATCTTATCTTCCGTTATCCTTCGTTAATCTCTTTTAGACTTTTGTCCCCAGTATTGGTAATAATTCGTTTCGATAAAACCATTAAATAATTTTCGTTTCTTCGTCGTTTGACGACCATACAATTCTTCAAAGTTTTTCATCGAGGACAGCATGTACACAGACCAAGTCGGATAGTTTTTCATGACTGTACCTAAATCACGAATCACTTGTTCTACGACTTCAACATCGCCAATACGTTCACCGTATGGTGGATTGCCGACCATGACACCATCTGTAAGCTGTGTCGTGAAATCACGTGCTTGCATTTGCTTGAACGTAATTATATCACCAAACCCAGCTTCTATTGCATTTTCTTGGGCAATACTTACCATTCGATGGTCAATATCAGACCCGATAATTTCCAGAGGTTGATCATAGTTCGCTAAGCTATCTGCTTCATCTCGTACTGCATCCCAAATTTTTGCCTTCATCCATGGCCAATCTTCTGAAATAAATTCACGGTTATAGCCTGGTGCAATATTTTGCCCAAGCATCGCTGCTTCTAATGTAATTGTTCCTGAACCACAGAATGGGTCAACGAACGGTCGATTCGGATTCCACTTTGAAATTTGTACAAGTGCCGCAGCTAATGTTTCTTTTAATGGTGCTTCACCCTGTGCTTGACGATAACCACGCTTATGCAAGCCTGCACCTGATGTATCAATGGTAAGTGTAGCCACATCTTTTAAAATTGAAACTTCAATCTTGTAGGTTGCACCGGATTCGTCCAAAAATCCTAAACGTTTATAATGCTGTTTCATGCGCTCTACAATTGCTTTTTTAGTAATTGCCTGGCAATCTGGTACACTAAATAATTTAGATTTGACAGACTTCCCTGATACCGGAAAAGCTGCATCAACTGGTAAGTATTTTTCCCAAGGTAGAGCTTTTACACTTTCAAACAACTGTTCAAAAGATTTGGCAGGAAACTGTCCTACAACAATTTTTACACGATCTGCTACACGTAACCATAAGTTTGTTCGTGCAATGGCCGTTTCATCACCTTCAAAATACACTTTGCCATTATCGACTGTTGTTTCATAGCCGAGTGCTTTTACCTCTTGTGCCACAATCGACTCTAAACCCATTGCAGCAGTTGCTACTAATTTATAGTTTGCCATACTCTAATTCCTTCCTTGATGCTCAATTTTCCAATACTCCATAAACTCAATGAGTTCGTGAAGCGGTAATGGTTTGCTGTAATAATAACCTTGGATTATATCACAGTTCATTTTACGTAGTATATCCACTTGTTGTGCATGTTCTACACCTTCAGCAACAACTTTCATTTTTAAACGATGCGACATTTGGATAATTGCATCCACTACTGCCTGTTTTTCATCGAGTGAGCCAATATGCTGAATAAAGCTTCGATCGATTTTTAAACAATCCAGTGGGAAGCGAACTAAATAACTAAGAGACGAATAGCCTGTCCCAAAATCGTCAATAGAAATTTTAAAGCCCATCTTTTTGAGTCTCACGAGCTTGCTAACCGTTTCATTTGCACTGTTCATCACAGTACGTTCTGTAACTTCTATTTCAAAATTGTTCGCAGGTGTGTTATAGCGCTCTAATATCGATTGAATAGATTCTAAAAAGTTTTGTTGCTTAAAGTGAATGCTAGAAATATTAATGGCAACTGGAATCTTGTAACCACATTGACGCATCTCAATAACTGCCTCGCAAGCTTTTTCTATAATCACTTCGCTTAATGGAATAATTAATCCTGTTTCCTCTGCATATGGGATAAATTCTACTGGAGAAACAAACCCTAGCCTTTCACTATTCCAACGAACAAGTGCCTCTACGCCTTGAATCTCTTCATTTTCCACAGAGATTTTAGGTTGGAAATGCAGCTCAAATTCCCGATTTTCTATTGCTCTCCGTAGTTCTGAATCTAATAATAAAACACGTTGAGAGTCAGTTTTCAATTCATCAAAATAAAACGCATAGCCGTTAAGGTCGTTCTTTTTGGAATAAGTCATTGCCTTGTCAGCACAACGAATCAATTGCTCCGTTGATTCTCCATCCGCTGGATACATGCTGACACCAACACTCGTAGAAATAAAAATATCCTGACCATTAATATCTAAAGGCTGTTCAATAGTCCCAATAATTAATTCAGCAAAGTTTGCGGCTTCTTTGTCATTTTTCACGTTTGTTAACGTAATAATAAACTCATCTCCGCCATTCCTTGCAATAATATCTTTATTTTTCAACAATGTTTTTAAGCGCTTAGCCACTTCTACTAGAATGGTATCTCCAACTGCATGTCCCAACGTATCATTAATTTGCTTAAATCGATCTAAATCTAAAAAATAGACTGCATGCTGTACTGAATGAGAAATAGTAGAAGTCGATTCTAATAGACTATCCATTCTTTCAATATAAGCAAATCGATTTGATACATCCGTTAATGAGTCAGTTAATAAACGCTTTTCCCGTTCATTTTCTACTATTTTTCTTTCAGACAAATCTGAGAAAATACCGCAGTAATTAGTAATTTCTCCCTCATCATTGGCTATACCGACAATCGTTAACCATTCGGGATATAAGTCTCCGGTTTTACGACGATTCCATATTTCTCCCTGCCAAATGCCTTTTTGTCGTATCTCTTGCCACATATCTAAATAAAATTGCAATTCATGTACACCAGATTGTAAAACCGCTGGCGATTTGCCAATCACTTCATCTCGCTTATAGCCAGTTACAAATTCAAAAGCAGGATTGACCATTTCTATTTTTTTATTTTTATTCGTAATCATGATGCCTTCAGATACATTTTCGAAGATTTTCGTTATTAAGGCAGTAGGATATTTGGAAATCGAATTTAGCCTTTCCAGACTATTCAATCCGTTCACTCCGTTCATGTTTCCGCTCCATCCTATCTCTCTTTACTACCCTCATTTTTTAGATAAGCGCATTTGCGCCTGTCTACTTGTAAGTAGACAAATATGTACATCGTTGCGATATCCGTTTTTTAGATGTTTATGTATCAATTATGCCTCGGCATAAAAAAATAACTTTAATCCGCATTTATCTCTCCATCGATGAAGGTGGGAGACTTCTGTACCTATCGCTTCGCTTTCGGTACAAAAAAACTTTGCTGAAAGAAGTTAAAATCGTAGCGACAGAGGCATGAACAACAGAGTATTGCCTTATTCTCAAACGTATATCGCGCATGTCTAAACATGATTGACAAGTAACTTTTTCTTAATGAATTCAAAATAAAAGCTCTCCACCAAATTGGAGAGCGCTTGTTATTTCATAGATAAGCATCAAAAAATTCCATAAGCCATGTTTTGTTCCCGAGTACTCAATCAGCTTGCGCCTCGTACGACCGGGTAGCAATCATCTATCTACAGAGCGAACTCTGTCCCTCTATCCGTTCAATTCCTTCTAGAGAGTGCCCCTACCATAATTTGGGTTTCTCACTCGTGGGGTTTACCTCGTTCCACCTTGCATGTTTCCAAGCAAGCTACGTCACTGTGGCACTTTCAGGAAGTTTCAACCATATCATTAAGACTTAGGTTTTCCTTCCGCCGTCAGCCATTACAGCTGCCTTACCTTATTTTTTCAGTAAGCACGAACACTACGGTCATCTCAGAACCGTGCGAGCATGGACTTTCCTCTACGACGTCAAGCGCCGCAGCGATTACTCGAATTTCATGATGATACGAATCATTATACTAGAGTTTTATGATAAATACAATATAATTTGATGAAAATTATTCGTACAACTTACTACCAAACACGTGTTTTTCTAAATTTGAAAGACGTTTTAAAATATCAAAGTTTGTCGTACCAGATGTTGCAGCTGCGACAGGTTGTCTCTTAGGTGTATTATCCATATCTTCTTTTAACTGTTTATTTTCTTCACGTAGTTGAGCCACCACTTTTTCGAACGTTTCATAATCTTGAATAATCTCATCAAGAAATGAATCGACGTCCTCTACATTGTAGCCTTTAAAGTTTTTCTTAAATTCCTTTTCAAGGATCATTTTTGACGTTAATTTAATGTCCATTTACATCGCCCTTCCTCACACTACATACACGAATCCATTATAGCATACTTCAACATATTATAACGTCTGAAAACATTAAATGTAAGGCTAAACTTGTCGTTTCTTGTACTTACCCGGGAAATTATTTCTTATTTCCTAATCTGTGCAACCTCTTTTCCCAAGAAATTTCCCATTTCTGCTTTTGTTCCATTCTCCATTGCTCATTCTTTTTAATTAATTGTATGCCTTCTTGCGTATAATAAAGGGCCTGCTCATAATCTTTTATTTGATGCTCATATAACATGGCTAACTGTTCTAATACATGTAATTTTTTTCGTGGATCAACAAAATGTAGAGAAGCCACAAAAGCATCGATTGCTTCACTAAATTTTTTATTTTTTTTATGTTGTATTGCTAAATAATATTGAGCATTCCCTGCTTCAAGTTCATTAAATTGAGCTGTAACCTTTTCTAAAACCTTTACGCTCTGTGAACTTTCCTTTAAATCAGCATACCATTTACCGATATTCGTGAACGTTTTTGCAGATTCTTCACTTGTCTCTTCAAACAGCAACTTCGTCGAATGTATATAAAGCGTTATCAATGAAAGTAAATCCCATTCATTGTGAAGAAGAACTTTTATAAGTGCATCTGGAACACCACTTTTGATTGCATCTAAATAAATAATAGGTGCAAGATAGCCAGGAATATCTCCAATGCGGGAAAAGCCTAGCTTCTCTTCTTCTACAGATTTTAATTTCATTCGTTCCATATCATTTTTCCATAAACGCTTTGAACTATGCAACAAATCGATATGTCTCTGTGTTCGTAATTTTGGTAATTCTTTTTGGTGGAGTGTCCAACGTGTTTCAAGTTGCGGCCAGTCAAAGCTTTTTCCATTATAGGTAATAATCGTTGCTGTTTTTTGCCAAAGCATTGATGCAAAAAGTAACGCTGCCTCATGAGCAGGATCAGCAAGAATATATTGCGTTAAAATAAAACTTTCTTCTTCCTCTGATACTTCTAGAAAACCTAGAAGAAAAATTTGCGTGCCTACACCCTTTAAACCAGTTGTTTCCGTATCAAAAAATAAAACCTTTTCATTCATTTCCAGCGCATATGGATGTTCAAACTTTGCCTCTTGCCATTTTTCTAATGCATCAAAAAATGACTGCAACTTATAATGACCATGCTGATAACTAAATGGATAATGCACCTGTCGTTTAAAAAAAGTACCGAACTCATTTTCTACAACTGTCAGTCCGGCTTTTTCCCACCGTTCAGTATAACTTGGAGCAGCAGGCTTTTGATAAGCTGGTTTATCCTCTTTTTTTATAGTAGTTGTCGTTTTTTTACCGAGCATTTTTTTCATTTGTAAAATTTTATTTTCGTAAGACATTTATTTCACTCATTTTCTGCCTGTAAAGTTGCTAATACTTGTAGTACCTTTTTCTTCGCCTGCTGTAAACTATCTTGAGCCCCAATACAAGATGGACAACCCGACTCACAAGCACAGCTCGCTACATGGTGCTGTGTCCTCGATAATAGTTCATCCCATAATTCATAGACTTTTTCACTTAGCCCAATACCGCCAGGATACTTATCATAAACAAAAAACGTCGGTTGCTCATTATGTGTTGCCTTTACCTGCGGGACAACTGCTACATCGCTGCTATCACATTGAATAAACAGAGGGATGAACGCATTCATCGCATATGCAGCTCCCGTCATCGCGTCCGTAAGCTCTGATTCAGACCATTTTTCCGGGGCGGAGAATGATAGCCATGATGAACTTGTATGCATTTCATCAGGTGGTAGATAAATAGGACCAGAACCGATATTATCATGCGTCCCGAAGCGTATTTTTTTAAATAACGTAGCTTGTGCGACTAAACCCACATCGCCGAAGCTAATCATGCCACCCTTATAATCACGACTCCGGTCTTCCTCTAACACTTTCATCTCAACTGCTAGATTTGCGTCCGTATAGTAATCGACATCTACTTCTCGTACAAACGCTTTCTTCTCGTCCCAATCAAGCTTTTCAACTTGAAATTGCGTGCCTTGATGCAAATAAATTGCCTCTTCATGTAATAATGTCATCGCACTGTGGCGATCCATTTCACCAATAACCTTTGTTTGTCCAGGGACAGTCATATCAATAATAACAACATTTTCTTGTGAAGCCGAACGAAGACTAATATCATGTGCTGGAAAACGGTCACTCATCCAATGCCACTTCTCACTTGTTTTAAAAACTACGCCTTCCTCCGCTAAATATTCAAGTAGTTCCTGAATCTCATATTCACCATACGTATCCTGTGCGGAAAATGGTAGCTCAAACGCTGCACATTTCAAATGATCCATTAAAATCAACATATTTTCAGGATAAATACGCGCTTCCTCAGGTGCACTACCAAGTAAAAAAAGCGGATGGTTTACTACGTACTGATCAAGTGCTGCCGATTGCGCAACATAAATGATTAGCGCCTCGTCCTGACGACGACCTGCGCGACCTGCTTGTTGCCAGGCACTTGCGATATTTCCTGGGTAACCCGTCATGATACATGCTTGTAATTGACCAATATCCACGCCCAATTCAAGCGCATTTGTACTAACTACCGTTTGAATAGTACCATCACGAAGCCCTCGTTCAATGACACGTCGTTCAGAAGGCAAATAACCACCTCGATAACCGCGCACGGATTCATCTAAAAGCTTATTGCGTGTAAGTTCCTTCAAATACGTCACAATCATTTCTACCCGTACACGACTTTTAGCAAAAATAATGGTTTGAATACCTGCTGTATATAATCTTTTCGCGAGATCGCTCACCTCTAAAACAGCACTTCTACGCACGCCAAATGTTTTATGGACGATGGGTGGGTTATAAAAAAGAAATGTCTTTTTCCCAACTGGCGCTCCGGAATCGCTAATTAAGGCATGGCTTTCATTCGTTAAAGTCTCAGCCAATTCTTTAGGATTTTTAATGGTTGCTGACGTACAAATGAAAATTGGGTTGCTGCCATAAAATTCACAAATACGCTTTAACCTTCGAATAACATGCGCAACATGTGAACCAAACACACCTTTATATGTATGCAACTCATCAATGACGATATACTGCAAATTTTCGAATAGTGATACCCATTTCGTATGATGAGGCAAAATCCCTGAATGAAGCATATCAGGGTTTGTCATTACAATATGCCCTGCCTTACGAACCTTCTGACGAATACCAGGCGCAGTATCCCCATCATACGTATAGCTTAAAATTTCCTCACCACTTTGTTCGATTAGTTCGTTTAAATCATTTTTTTGATCCTGCGCTAAAGCTTTCGTTGGAAACAAATAAATAGCCCGTGCATTTTTATCTTCTACTATTTTTTGAAGTACCGGTAAATGATAGCAATATGATTTTCCAGATGCTGTTGGTGTAACGGCTGTAAAGGAAACACCCTCCATTGCGTAATCAAATGCCTGACGTTGATGCGTATACAATTGTTCTATCCCTCTTGCTTGAAGAGCCTTTACAAGTGAAGGATGTAAATTTTCCGGGAAAGGTGCATATTTAGCTTCACGCCCCTCAAGCGTTTGCCAATGTAAAATACGTTCCTTCAATTCCTCATCGTATCTCCACTCATTTAACAATTCGCTAATAGACCTTTTTTTAGATAACATCCGTTTATACCTCCTTCACTAACCCATCAAAAATCTTCAATGTATAAGAGGTTGAATGAATCGCATCTAAAAAACGTTTTTTACTTGTTTCTTTATAAAAAGATTGCACAACAAATTGCTCCATCGATTCCACCGCTGAAGCAATTTGTTGTGTATGCATATATTTTGGACGATTTTTTTGAATCCAACTATTCGCCTCTTGCTGCCATTCCTTTAAAAGCTGGTGAATAACATCAGCGTGTGGCTTAACCTCAGTAAAAAAGTCTGGAGTACGATCCTCCTCACGCATTTGCCAGAAGCGTGAAACACATTTTTCACATTCATCTATTAATATGGAAGTTTGCTGTATTAATAACAATTTTGCACCTCATCTCATCAATTACAATATTATCGTAAATAGCTGACAATTTCGTTTACCTCTAAAAAGAAGTTCAAATTTTAACTGTTGCTTCATCCTTAAAATTGAAGATTCATCTACATGAACATAAACGCATAGTATCATTTTAGGATGTTTTTCCGAAACAACGTTTTTAAAATTCGTGCCAACCAACAAAATCGTCTGCTAAATCACACACATTATATGAGCAAAAATGCCTTACTTTACTCCAAGACATATCTCTTAATGTGGTAAATATTGCATTAAAAATACTCATATTGAGTTATTTAAATTGCATATGAGATAAGTGTACCAAAGTCTATCATTTTTCACTACTTATAGGCGAACAAGCATTCTTTACTTGCCAGTTCTTTTCTGCTAAGCTTACTTTCTGGCTAACAGATTTGAGCTGCATAAAAAAATGCATGCTCTGTGCATTGTTTTCCAAAGACACTCTCGTTAAAAGTAATTGATTGACCAGATCCAACTGCGCAACTAATTGTCCTAACTTGTTCAAATTAACGCCTCCTTTTGCTTTACTTATGTATTCCTCGCGTGTATAAAATTACCTTCATGCGTGACAAAATAAGCGTAAGTTAGCTGAAAGAAGAAGTATTTCGATAAAGATTAATTGAACTATTGTAGTAAGAACATTGTCTTCAAAATCGTCGATCAAGTAGCGGGACTAATGTGGAGTACAGTTTCTCTAAAAATGCGCTTGGAAATTCCATCTGTTATTTTGACGATTCAAGTGATAGAACTAGTTGTGCTATATGATATTTTTCGACTTTAAGAGGCGAAAATTGCCCAATGATTGATTATTTGTTTGGTATTTTTGACCATTGCTAATCTAGCATCAACCATGCTATCAATGGAAGTGGAGAACTGCTACTGAATCATGGTAAACTATTGTATAATAGCAGTATTATAGAGGGTGAACTAAAGTGACAATTCGTTATCCGAATGGGAAATTGTATTCTCCTAATCCAGCTGTTCAAAAAACAGCTAAAAAGGGAAAAGATAAAGATTTTTCTTTTAGTAATCGAGGAAAAACACTAGAGGATGAAATTAATGAAGCAAATGACTATTATGTAAAAAGGCAACTTGCTATCATTCATAAGAAACCTGTTCCCGTGCAAATCGTCAAAGTAGAGTACCCATCACGAAGTGCTGCAGTTATTCGTGAGGCTTATTTCCGAACGCCCTCGACAACAGATTACAACGGCGTTTGGAACGGGCATTATATTGATTTTGATGCAAAGGAAACTGCTTCAAAGACCAGTTTTCCCCTAAAGAATATTCATTTACATCAAATGACACATATGCAGCAAGTGACGGAACAAAATGGTGTGGCTTTTATCATCGTTCGTTTCTCAGCTTATGAACGATATTTTATTGTGCCATACGAAGTTTTACAAAAGGCCTGGCTAGCGATGGAAAACGGTGAACGTAAATCGATACCCTTTTCAACGATTGAAGAGGAAGCTTTTGAAATTCCTGCAAGCTATTATCCACGTATCGACTATTTACCGATTATCCAAAAGCTCATTGGAGCAGAAAGTCATGGTTTTGAAAGTGAGGAGATAGTAGAATGACTGAACGTCGTCGTACACGCGGTGAGCATCAAAAGGCTCTCGCTCAAAAAAATAAAAAAAGTGCGCCTCCGAAATCATCGAAGAAAAAATGGTTCAAGCGCATTACGCTAACACTTGTGGCAATTATAGCTGCATGCTTTATTGGAGGTGCTGGGTTATTCGCCTATTATGCAAGTACCGCACCTGAACTAGATGAAAGCTTACTGAAGGACCCCGTTTCCTCTGAGTTTTATGATAAAAACGGTGATTTATTTGCAACAATTGGTGCAGAAAACCGCAAATATGTAAAATATGAAGATATACCTGAGGATATGGTTAATGCCATTCTTGCAACGGAAGATGTACGCTTTTTCGAACACGGTGGTATGGATTTTTATCGCCTCGGTGGCGCAATAATCGCCAACTTCCGTGATGGTTTCGGGGCACAAGGGGCCTCTACATTAACACAGCAAGTTGTTAAAAACTCATTTTTACAAAATGAGAAAAAATTAAAACGTAAAGCGCAAGAGGCTTGGCTGGCCTTCCAATTAGAACGCAAGTATTCAAAAGAAGAAATTTTTGAAATGTACTTTAACAAAATGCTGATGTCAGGTCGTGTTTACGGCTTCGGTACAGCAGCTCAATATTTCTATGGTAAAGAATTAAAAGATTTAACTTTAGATGAAGAAGCATTACTTGCAGGTTTAGTACAACGTCCAAATGCTTATAATCCATTAAAAAATCCTGAACTTGCAGAAAAACGTCGGAATACAGTTCTAGGATTAATGTATCAACATGGTAAAATTACAAAAGCTGAGATGGAGGAAGCAAAGAAAGTAGACGTTCAAGCTGGTCTAGCTGACGATGCGACACGTCAAAAATTTGCTGGCTCTAAATATGACGCCTTCCTTGATGTCGTTATTAATGAGTTAGAGGATAACGGTGATGGTAATGCAATGGCGGAAGGTATTAAAGTCTATACAACACTTGACCCGAAAGCACAACAAACTGTTGAAAACATTATGAATGATGACAGCAACTTCCCAACAGAGAAGATTCAATCCGGTGTAGCTGTCATTGATACAAAAACTGGTCAAATTCAAGCGATTGGCGGCGGACGCGAGTACGGAGCTGATCGTGGTTGGAACTATGCATATGACTTAAAACAACAACCAGGCTCTACAATGAAGCCATTACTCGATTATGGACCTGCAATCGAAAATTTAAAATGGTCAACGGGTCAAACACTTGTGGATGAACCGATGAATTACACAAGTTCGGAACAAACCATCACGAACTGGGATGGTAAGTATATGGGGGCAATCACAGCCCGTAAAGCTTTATACGCTTCACGTAACGTTCCAGCTGTAAAAGCGTTAAAAGAAGTTGGACCTGATAAAGCAAAAGAATTTATTGGTCGTTTAGGTATTGAAGCTGAAAATGTGTATGAATCTGATGCAATCGGTGGTGGGGATATTACAATGTCTCCTATCCAAATGGCAGCTTCCTATGCAGCATTTGGGAATAATGGTGTTTACACTGACCCTCATGCGATTACAAAAATCGTTTACCGTGATGGTAAAACAACAAAAGACTATACACCAGAGTCTAATGTTGCGATGAGCGATTATACGGCTTATATGGTGACAGATATGCTACGTGACGTTGTTAGTAATAAGCCTGATGCTTCAGGTACTGCTGCCAATGTTTCTGGATTAGATATCGCGGGTAAAACAGGGACAACAAACTACTCAAAAGCTGATTTTAACAAGCATAATTTACCAGATACGAGTGTGCCGGATTCATGGTTCGCTGGTTACACATCAAACTATTCAATCGCTATTTGGAGTGGTTACGAAAAACACTTTGATCCAATTACAACTTGGGATGAACGTCGTTTACCACAACAATTATTTAAACAAATTATGACCGAGATTTCGGCGGATGTTGAAACACCAAATTTCAAAAAGCCAAGCTCAGTTGTGGAAGCAACAATTGAAGTTGGGTCAAAGCCACTTAAATTAGCAAGTGATTACACACCAAAAGAATTACGTCAAACGGAGCTATTTGTTCGTGGTACAGAACCTAACGAAGTTTCAAATAAATACGAAGTTCCAGAACTTACTACACCTTACAATGTAAGTGCAAGCCTAGATTTAGAAGGTCAATCTATTGATATTTCTTGGGAGCATGATGCAATGCTTAATCCAGAAACAGATAAACCTCTACCAACAACCTTTGAAGTATCCGCTACACGAGAAGGTGGAGAGACTATTTCTCTCGGCACAACGGAAAGCAAAGGTTTAACAGTCAGCAACGCATTGGAAGATGGCAATTATACGATTTCTGTCGTAGCGATTGTAGATGGTACACGCAGTAAACCAGGTACAACAACCTTCCAGGTGTCGGGTACGACTGATGAAGAGTTGGAAACAGAGAATCCAGATGAACCTGTAATCGAGGAACCAACGGAACCTGAACAAGGTGACAATAACGGCAAGGACAAGGACAAAGACAAGGACAAAGATAAGGACAAGGAAAATGGCAACAATGGCCATCATGGCAATGGAAACGGAAATGGAAATGGTAACAATAACGGTGGTGGAGGTAATACCGATACCGGCACCGGAAGCGATGGCGACAATAATGGTGGCCAACCACCAACTCCACCTACCGAACCAGTGACTCCGGATGAAAATGGCGAAAGCACAGAATAAAGAAAAAGCAGAGAAGTTTTCACTTCTCTGCTTTTTTCATTTGTATCAGCGTTTCTTTCACGTCACTATTGTGATGCAAACCGTCGATTCGTATTTTCTATCAATCATTTTGATCACGTTCCGCCTACTCTAGCCTTTGGTTACCTGGAGCCGTAATCGTGCAGTTCGTTTTTTAGTTTCTTTAAATAATTCATCAAGCTGACGATAGCAAGCATATTGACCTGGCTTTGCTTGAATAAAAGCCAATCGTTCAATACCATTAATGGGCAATACCTCGTCACCCGCTTCTTGTACTAAACGGTCAAACAATACAATAGCTTCTTCCATTAAGCCTTTTGCTTCACCGTTTCTAGCATCATGAGCTGCATGAATTTTCGCTTCAAGCACTGTCCACTCTGCAAACCAAGCATCAATTTTTTCCTTTGCGATTGCCTCTACATTCACGCTTCCTTCACCAGTCCTTTTTTCAAACGCTTGTGGCCCTCACGACAATCAGCAAGTAAAGGACATGTAAGGCAGCCAGGATTTTGTGCCTTACAATGATAACGACCAAAGAAGATTAACTGATGATGCGTCTTCGACCACTTGTCCATCGGTGTTTTTTTCATAATCGTTTCTTCCACCTCAAGCACTGAATCTTTCCAGCGACAAAGCCCTAATCGTTTAGATACGCGCTCAACATGTGTATCTACAGCGAGTGCAGGAATATCGAAGGCTACCGATAATACAACATTCGCTGTTTTACGACCAACCCCTGGCAATGTAACTAGTGCTTCTCGACTTGCTGGTATTTCGCCGTTGTATTCTTCTAGTAGTCGTTGACATAATGCTTGAATGTTCTTCGCTTTATTTCGATACAAGCCGATAGAGCGAATATCTTGTTGTAATTCCTCTAAGGATACAGCTAAATAATCTTCTGGCTTTTTATATTTTTGAAACAATGTTTTTGTTACCTTGTTTACAAGAACATCCGTACATTGTGCCGATAATAACGTGGCAATAGTCAGCTCAAACGGATTGTCATGCACTAACTCACAATGTGCATCAGGAAACATATGATCCATTTCCGCTAGACAATGCTCCCATTGTTTTTTTGTTAACATCCGTAAGCCCCCTACTCTCTTTCTTCTAACCAATTATAAAATGGTACTTTATTTGCCGACTGCATATCTTGTTGCATTGTACGGGCTGGCGGTCTATTAAAAGTTTGTTTTTCACGGAACTGTTCACTTTGTTTTTGTGCAGCCTGTGGTGTCGTAATATTTTTCTTTTTCCACTCCAGCAATATTCGATCAATATAACGAATACTCAGTTTGCCAGCAAACACAGCCTCCTTCAGCGCCTCCTTAATAAGCGCTGGACTGTGCTTATCCTCATCTAGCCAAAAACCGATTTTTTCTAGCTCTAAAGGAGATAAAAGACGCCCCATTTCCTCTTCAAATAACCGGAATACCTCACCTTCTTCTTGTCGAAGTGTTGTTGCTGATTTTTGGTGCTCCTTCATTTCAATAATCTGCATAATACGCTCCCACAGTGGGTATACCGAATATTTTTCATATAGCTTGCCATTTACATCGACGTCGCTTGTAATTTCAAGGAAGCCTTTTTGCATTAATCGTTGTAGACGTGAAGTAATGTCATTGTCAGGCATTGTGAGACGATTCATCAGATCATTAGGTGTTGGGAAATCATTGCCCTCCATATGGAACGCGAGTAAATGTATGACAATCAGTGCCTCTTCATCCTCAATATTTAACTCCTTATAAAACTGAAAAAAAAGCTGAGGAATTTGAACCATTCTCTGCTCAGTCCATGTACGGAGTCGATTATTGTTTGTGTTCATCTTATACTTGACTCCTTTTTCCATCGTAAGTAGAAAAGCCGCGTAGACATATCACTACGCGACTTTTAATTTATCCCGCCTTAACATTAACGGGTAGTAATGCTTATGGATATAAGCGGTTTAGTAAACGTGGGAATGGAATCGTTTCACGGATATGCTCAGTACCAGAAATCCATGCCACTGTACGTTCCAATCCTAGACCGAAGCCTGAATGTGGTACAGAACCTTGTTTACGTAGCTCTAAATACCATGCATAAGCATCTAATGATAGGTTATGTTCTTCAAGACGCGATTTTAATAAATCATAGTCATGAATACGCTCAGAACCACCAATGATTTCTCCATAGCCTTCTGGTGCAATTAAATCTGCACATAATACAACGTCATCTCGCTCTGGATGTGGTTGCATGTAGAATGGCTTAATGCCTACTGGGTAGCAAGTGATGAATACAGGTTTATCATATGAATTGGCAATTGCTGTTTCATGTGGTGCACCGAAATCATCGCCCCATTCAATATCGTCAAATCCTTGTTCATGTAATAATTTAATAGCATCGTCGTAAGAAATACGAGGGAATGGCGCTTTGATATTTTCAAGTTTTGATGTATCACGGCCAAGTCGCTCTAATTCTAATTTGCAATTTGCCAGCACTGATTGTACGATGTGCGCTACATATTGTTCTTGCACTTCTAGGTTTTCTTCAAATTCTACAAATGCCATTTCTGGCTCAATCATCCAAAACTCGATTAAGTGACGGCGTGTTTTAGATTTTTCAGCACGGAACGTTGGACCGAATGAGAATACTCTACCTAATGCCATCGCAGCCGCTTCCATATAAAGCTGACCTGATTGAGAAAGGTATGCATCCTCATCAAAATATTTTGTATGGAATAGCTCAGAAGTACCTTCAGGAGCTGAACCTGTTAAAATTGGTGGGTCCATTTTTGTAAAGCCATTGTTGTTGAAAAACTCGTAAGTTGCACGAATAATTTCGTTACGGATTTTCATAATAGCATGTTGCTTGCGAGAACGTAGCCATAAGTGACGGTTATCCATTAAAAACTCTGGTCCATGTTCTTTTGGTGTAATAGGGAAATCAGTTGCAGCATGTAGTACTTCAATACTAGTAACAGCTAGCTCACAGCCAAAGCTTGAACGCTCATCTGCTTTAACTTCTCCCGTAATGTACATTGATGTTTCTTGGGACATACCTTTTGCAATAGCAAAAATTTCTTCGCCTACTTCTTCTTTTACAACAACGCCCTGAACAAAGCCAGAACCATCACGTAATTGTAAGAAAGCGATTTTCCCACTTGATCGTTTGTTTGCTAACCAAGCACCTAGCTTGACGGTTTCACCGATATGCTTTGGCATATCTTGAATCATAATTTTTTTCATAGAAATCCTCCAAAGTTCGTTAAAAGGATTAGTCTTGCCATTTTGATTTTACAAATGCATCAATTCGACGGACTGCCTCTTCTAATAATTCTAAAGATGTAGCATAAGATAATCGCATTGTAGTTGGTGCACCAAAGCCTGAGCCTGGAATCACTGCTACGTTTGCTTCTGTTAAAATATCCGCAGCGAACGCATCTACTGAATCATAACCAGTATGAGCCATAGCTTCTGCTACATCTGGTAATAAGTAGAATGCACCCTGAGGCTTTAATACGTTGAAGCCAGGGATCGCACTTAGTTGTGGATAGATTTTTTCAAGACGAGATTCGAAAGCTTGACGCATTTCTTCTACAGCGTCTTGTGGCCCATTATACGCTTCAACTGTTGCATATTGTGCAGTTGTTGTTGCATTTGATGTAGAGTGTGATGCAAGGTCAGTCATTGGTTTAATAATGTCCGCATCTCCTGCAGCATACCCGATACGCCAGCCTGTCATAGAGTGAGATTTTGCAACACCATTTACTACGATTGTACGTGCTTTCACTGCATCAGATAACTGTGCAATTGAAAAATGCTCAATACCATTGTATACAAGCTTCTCATAAATTTCATCTGACACGATTAAAATATCTTTTTCTTCTGCAACAGCCGCAAGTTCAGCTAGCTCCTCACGAGAATAAATCATACCTGATGGGTTGCTAGGAGAGTTTATAATAACTGCTTTTGTTTTATCTGTCACAGCAGCTCTTAATTGATCTGCAGTAATTTTATAGTTTTGCTCACTTGTGCCTTCAACATAAACAGGTACACCGCCCGCTAATTTCACTTGTTCTGGATAAGATACCCAATAAGGAATCGGAATAATAACTTCATCGCCCTCGTTTAAAATAACTTGGAATAAAGTGTAAAGAATATGTTTTGCCCCAACACCTACAATTACTTCATTCGGCTTATATGTAAGGTTGTTGTCGCGTTGTAGTTTATCGATAATAGCGTTCTTAAGTACTGGAAGACCGCCAGCAGGTGTATACTTTGTTAGACCTTTTTCCATCGAATCAATAGCAGCATTTAAAATATTTTGTGGCGTGTTGAAGTCTGGCTCACCAGCACCTAGACCAATAACATCAATTCCTTGTTCTTTTAACTCTTTTGCTTTCGCAGTAATTGCTAGAGTTGTTGATGGTGTTAAAGTTTTCACACGGTTTGCTAATAAATTTTTCATACGGGATCTACTCCTCTTATAAATTCGTAATGCGCGTCCACCAGTCGCCGTCCTTAAACATAATATAGACATAGTTGAGCTTATCTTGATCGTTTAGGTATGTAATTTCCCAAACAGCACCGGGCTCCTCATAGCCTAATTTTACATTGAGGACCTTTTGTACATTTCCTTCTTTTTTTAAAACCGATAATGCTTGCTTTTCCGTAATACCATCTTTCAAAAACACTTCCTTAATTGAATCAGCTTTTAGATTCGTCGGAACAAAGACAGCCTTTTTCTCACCATATTCATCTACCCCGAACACAGTGACGTACGAATGTTTGCCATTATATGTGTATGACTCCGAGACAATTGCGAGGGCTTTGGCATCGAGTGCCAACTGTTCAGCCTGCTCTTCAATTGAACGGAATGGAGCCTCGGCTTTCCAGAGTACTATAATACTAATGACAAGTGACAATGAAACCATAAAGACAGAAATGAAAATCAACCAGTTTTTCATATATTCACCTTAAGTTTCACATCTAGCTTATTCTTCAATACGAATGCTGGATGCTTTTGCATGTTTATAACTGTGTATACATTCATTTTGCTTTCCATTTTTGTCAACCTGCTTTCTTTCCTCATACCACAACATTATACAACAATTTTGTGCTGTCGTGTTTCTTAATTTTATATATTGTACGTTGATAAAACAACGTTTTCGAATCGACAGAATAATCAGAAATATATTAACCCTTTCAAAGTACAAATTCCTATTCACTAGTACAAATAGGAAATCAACTACGCCATTAAAAACGAATGATATTTCTCAAATCAGATAGTTTCCACAACCCCCATTTTTAGCGCGATACAAGTACTAATCTGCTTGCTCAAATAAATTATTGTATTGTTAATTTTTCTGGTCACTGAGACAAACACCCATTCTCACTTTTAAGAGACTGCTTTTATCTTTTTGAACAATTGCTAAAGTAAGTAAATAGACATGCATATTCTTGACAAGTTTTTGTAAGTATTATTTTGTTCATGCCGAATCAGTCTCCGCAAATGCCGATATTTTATATATTACACAATTCCCTCCATTATTGCCCCCTTTGCCTAAGGAAAAAGAGAAATCGAACAGCATCGATTTCTCTTTTTTCTTGTTTGACCAAGTCATTCAATCTTCTTTACCCTATTTCTCTGTTAATGGCCCGTGTATTTCGGAGATTTGCGGCCATTAATCACAACCCACTTCCTATTGGATTCGGAAAAATATCGTAAGCAAGCGCGAAAGGTCCTTCAGAGGCGATTTCACAAAGATTTTCTTGAGCATCATTTTACAGCCTCGCTCACTTCAAATCGCAAAATCCTCTTTGTTGCTATTGCCAGCACAACCATGACAACACTAATTATTAAAATAGGAACATAGATGTTAACACTAAAACCTTCGAATAACAGCCCATACAATATTTGACCAATTGGTGCCATACATTGTGAAACGGCAATGATAATCGCCATCACCTTCCCCAAGTTTTCATTAGGTGTTTCTTTTTGTACAACTGTAATAACGTAAATGGAAATAATCGTCATAATCATTGCTATTAAAAGTGCACTACCAACAAATAAAGTATAGGATGAATAATAGCCAATATTAAGCATGATCGGGGTAACCGATAATGCCATTGGAACAATCAATAAAGCAGTGATGAAAATCCAAAAATACAAATTATTGATGCCCATTTTTCTCGCAAAGTACCCCATTGATAAAGCCCCTAAGATTGTAGCAAAATCGATTAACCCCATCCCTAAGCCATACAATGTATCACTACTTTGCAAAGTGACACGGAGAATAATTGGTACACCCACGACAAATAAGGGTGTTAATAATAAGTTTAATAATGCCGCTAAAATCATACATTTGAAAATAAAAGATTGCTTCACTACATAGCTAAAGCCCTCTTTCAAATCATTTACAAGCGTTGAAATAATATGTCCGTTCTGTTCTCGTTGCATAAATGGTATTTTAATAAACATCTCTAATATAGCAGAGAGGAAAAAGAACAGACCACTCACTATAACAAGCACTTTTAAGCCAATCATGCCATATAGTATCCCCCCTAGTACAGGAGCCGCTACATTAGACAACGCTTGAATACCATTGACAATTCCATTTGCTTGCTCAAGTTTTTCCTCCTCTACAAGGACTGGAATACTGGCCATCACTGTAGGTGCATACATGGCACTAACGAAAGAAAGCAGCACCATCACAACACCAATAAGCAAAATAGAACTATGACCAATTACTAGTACTACAAAGAAAGCAAAAACAATGATGCTACTAGTAAAATCGAATATTACCATTAAATTACGTCTATTAAACCTATCAGCAATAGCTCCTCCAAACGGTGCTAGTAAAATTGGCATACTCGATATCGCAAATAGTCCTGCAAAAAGATCTGCACGCCCTGTAATATCTAGTACATATAGTGATAGGGCAAATCGTAAGAGAGCAGATCCTAAAATAGAAATAATTTGCCCAATGACCATGAGGTTAAAATCTTTTGAAAAGCCTTTTCGTTTAATCTGTGATTCCATGCATAAGACCCCTTCCTTTTAGAACTATTCCATTCACGCCCCTCTTGAAAGAGTAGATTGAAGGACTAAGAAAATAAATTATTTTTTTGTATAGTTAGAAGAAGGACATTACAAAAAATACTCATAGTACTTAACCACATGAGCCACTCACTTTGCGTGCTCCAAGATATCAGTAGCAGCAAGAGTCCCACGATCATAGATACATAATTTCCAGTGCGACTAATTTTTGTTTTCCGACGAAGTTTTTCCTTAACGTAATACCCAGAATAAGATAAACTTTTTCTATTATCTTCTGTTCCGTCTCTTTAGCTTTTCGATGATAAAAAGAGATATATTCCCTTTAATCATGACTTTCCCCCTCTGCGTATCTCCGAAATAAACCACAATAGACCGACTGTCGGTTTATAATATTGTATGTTGCTTCTCCAAAAAATGAACCTGTTTGGAACTTCCCCTAAAAAACTTAGAAATAGATACATTTCAAGAATAAACCTCTATCACAATCATCCTATTTTACTATGAACTACTCGTTTCATATTCAGTTCACAAAGACGTGCTATAGTAAGAAACATAAAAGGTTCCTATTTTATTGTTGATGAAAATGAAGGAGGATTTTTACGTTGCAGGAAACTTCAAAAGATACGACAAAACAGAATGATTGGCGACGTTTTGTTCGCTTAGTCAAACAAGCTGAGCCGCCAATATGGCTTATAATCATCTCATTAATGATGAGTTTAGCGACTACCGGGGTTGGATTTATCGTTCCGTTATTTACAAAAAAATTAGTGGATGGCTTTTCAGTAGAGTCCCTTGATTATTGGCAAATTATTTTGTTAGGTATTGCTTTTATCGTGCAGGCTATTGCGAGAGGGCTTTCCATTTATTATTTAAATCGTGTCGGACATCATGTTGTCGCGAATTTAAGAGATCAGCTTTGGAGAAAGTTACTTCATTTACCAATTCCCTATTACGATGAAAATGATACAGGCGAAACATTAAGTCGTGTTACGAATGACACCGCTGTCGTCAAGGAGCTTATTACAGAACACCTTGCGAACTGTTTATCGGGCGTTATTTCTATTATAGGATCAGTCATCATTCTATTAATCTTAGATTGGAAAATGACTTTAGTGATGCTCATTGCTGTTCCACTTGCTATGATTATTTTGATGCTGTTAGGAAGACGGATGTTTGTCATTTCCAAAGGTATGCAAGATGAGACGGCAAAATTTACGTCTGTGTTAAATCAAGTTTTACCTGAAACTCGATTAGTAAAGGCTTCTAACGCCGAGCGTATGGAATACGAGCGTGGCAAGAAAGGAATTACCAACCTCTTTACGTTTGGTTTAAAAGAAGCGAAAATCCACGCCCTTATCTCTCCGCTTATTTCGTTTGTATTAATGTCAGTCCTTGTAGCCATTATTGGATATGGTGGCGTACGAGTTTCTTCAGGAGAGCTTACTGCTGGTGACATGGTGGCATTTATTTTATATTTAATTCAAATCATTATGCCGATGACTCAATTAACGATGTTCTTTACGCAGCTCCAAAAAGCAATGGGTGCTACAGAGCGAATCAGTGCATTACTTGAGCATGAAGAGGAGAATATCTTCGAAGGAATAACCTTAAAAAAAGTGGATCAGCCGATTTATGTAAAAAATGTTGACTTTGCTTATGGAGAAGAACCGATTTTATCGAATATCAATTTTACAATTGAACCAGGTAAAGTAACGGCCATCGTTGGACCAAGTGGCGGAGGAAAAACAACGACATTTTCTCTGTTAGAAAGATATTATCAACCTACTAACGGACGGATCACACTCGGAGATACTCCGATCGACACGTACTCCCTACATTCTTGGAGAAGCCAAATCGGCTACGTTGCTCAAGAGAGTGCACTGCTATCTGGTACGATTCGTGAAAATATTTGCTACGGCATCGACAGAGTGGTGCCGGATGAAGAACTTGAAAGAGTTGCTAAAATGGCCTATGCCGATCAGTTTATCAACGAACTGCCAGAGCAATTTGACACGGAAGTCGGAGAACGGGGCATTAAACTTTCTGGCGGTCAGCGACAACGCATCTCTATCGCCAGAGCACTATTACGCAACCCTCAAATATTAATGCTAGATGAAGCAACATCTAGTCTGGATAGTAACTCGGAAATCTATGTTCAAAAAGCTTTAGATAATTTAATGCAAGGTAGAACAACGCTTGTCATTGCCCACCGCCTTTCAACAGTAGTGGATGCAGATCAAATACTTTTTGTGGAAAAAGGACATATAACGGGCAGTGGCACACATGATACTCTATTTGAGACTCATGACATGTATCGAGAGTTTGCCAAGCAACAATTACGTATTAAAGAGGAATAACGAAGGGATTTGTTAGCATGACAACACTTTTAGTTGTAGATGATGATGCGCATATTCGAGAATTAATAAAAATATTTTTACAAAATGAAGGTTTAGAGATAATTGAGGCTACGGACGGTGTGGATGCACTGTCCAAATTAGCTTCTGATAAAGTGGATATGATCATATTGGATATTATGATGCCAAAAATGGATGGCTGGGAATTATGTGAAGAAATACGTTCATTTAACGATGAACTCCCCATCCTGATGCTCAGCGCAAAGGGAGAAACCTCACAAAAGGTGAAGGGCTTTAATCTTGGAACAGATGATTATCTTGTGAAACCTTTTGAGCCAGCAGAGCTAATCGTCCGTGTAAAATCAATACTTAAAAGATACCGTATTTCCATATCTCAACTCGTGGAAGCTGGCAATGTAAAGTTAAATCGCAATACACATGAAGTCGTATATAATGGGAAATCTTTAACACTGCGTTTAAAGGAATTTGAATTATTATTTGCCTTAGCAAGCTATGCTGGGAAAACATTTTCACGCGAACAACTCATTGAAGAAATTTGGGGATATGACTATGAAGGTGATGAACGTACAGTCGATGTTCACATTAAGAGGCTTCGTCAACGTTTCCCACAAGAAACAAGTGGATTTGTTATTCGCACAATTCGTGGCTTAGGTTATCGATTGGAACTTGTTTCATGAGAAGACTAAAATACTTTTTAAAGCTTTTGTTATCTTTAACGGTCCTTCTTATCGTTAACATCATATTTGCTTTTATTTCATTCCACATTACTTCATGGATTTATGATTGGTTAGGTAAACATCCACAAGGTTTTTGGCTTCAGTTATGGACCGTAGTTGGCGTATTTGTTCTCTTTACTTGCACTATTATTATTCTCTTTTTAATTGGACTAAATAAACAGCGAAACTATTGGGATACGGTTGTAGATGCATTAAGCCGACTTGCTAAAGGTGACTTTACTGTAAAATTAGACCTTAAAACAAATGAAGATCAATTCGGTCAATTAATACATGGTATCAACCATATGGCGGTCGAATTAGGCGAATTAGAAAGAATGAGACAAGAATTTATCTCGAATGTATCTCATGAAATCCAATCTCCCCTTACATCTATTAATGGTTTTGCTAAAGCATTGAAAAACATGGATCTCCCAGAGGATAAGCGACAGCATTATTTAGAAATTATTGAGATGGAAAGTAATCGTTTATCGAAAATTAGTGACAATTTACTAAAGCTAACGTCATTAGAATCACAGCATCACCCATTCGAGCCAAAGCACTACCGACTCGATAAGCAATTACGCCATGTAGTGCTAGCACTTGAACCGAATTGGTTAGCTAAAAATATAGAGATGGATCTTCAATTAGAAAATATTTCGGTTATGGCTGATGAAGACTTAATGAATCAAGTATGGATGAATTTACTTAGCAACAGCATTAAATTCATACATGCTACTGGCACCATTACAATTTCTATGACGAAGCAAATCAATACGATTACTATTGCCGTTCATGATAATGGTATTGGTCTAACAGAAGAACAGCAAAAGCATATATTTGAGCGATTTTATAAGGCTGACCCATCGAGGACAGCTGCTAATGGTGGAAGTGGCTTAGGGCTATCCATTGTCAAAAAAATTATCGATATGCATAACGGAACAATCACTGTCGAAAGCAAGCTTGCTGAATTTACAACATTTTTTGTCACACTGCCATTGCAGACAGATCAGACTCGTGCAAACGAATAATAGCTTCTTTCTTCGTCTGGCACGGGTCTATTAAACAAAGAATCTAGTAAGCTACTTTTCTAAAATACTGATAAACTTTTTCAAGTTTTTTACTTTGTCTCCCCTTTTTACTTTCCATATTACCAAATTCAAAAAACTTCACCTGTTTAATGCCAACAAAACTAAATAACGCCCTTTTCATTAATATTTTATGAGCATTATTCAGCCATAATAGAGGATATTTTGTTGGCCCCTTCATTGTGGAAATACACACCACTGATTTTCCTTTTAGAAGCCCCTCTGGAAATAGCCCCTTTTTATCTTTATACGCAAAATTGGCCGCAAACAATTGATCAATATACCCTAAAAGCATTGCTGGTGGCCTTCCCCACCATATCGGATAGACAAAAACGATTTTATCAGCCCACCTAATTTGTTCTCGATATTTCTCAAGCTTTGGATCACGAAACATATCCCGACGGCGTTTATGCTCATGAAATACTAAAAGCGGATTAAATTGCTCCTCGTATAAATCTACTATTTGAATATCCTTTATAGAAGGATTGTCATTACAGCCCTTCATAACCTCCTGTAAAAAAGCATAATTCAAACTTTTATGATTCGGATATGTATAAATAATTAATGCGTTCATTATATACCCCCATTACTTATCATTTGATAACAAAATAATAAACCTTCTATTTTTAGTTGTCAAATGATAATTGTTTTAAGATAAGTTTTTTGTTATCTTGTCAGTAAGAGGTGAACAAGTGTGGACAAAAAAGAATTATTCGATCAGTTTGTAGCATTTACAACAGCTGTACACCAAGTAACACACGAATTAACACAAGACATTAAAATTGACAATATTACCCAAGTACAATATAAAATTCTTGAACATATAAAAGTAAGCCAGCCAGTCACGCCTACTGAAATTAGTGACTGTCTGCATATGTCATTACCTAATACAAGCCGTGAATTACGCAAATTACAGGAAAGAAAGCTAGTAGAAAAAATGATTGATACCGAAGATCGAAGAAAGCACTATGTTTGCCTTACAGCAGATGGAGAAAAAATGATGAAAGAAGCATTTGCCTGTATAGAAGAGCGCTTTCAACAACTAATACAACATGCATCAAAGAAAGATTTAGAGGACATTCAATATGCTTTAAACATTCTTAACAAAAAGGTCTTTCATCCAAAATTATAAAAAGAACCTGCATGCTTTCATTAGGAAAAGCATTGCAGGTTCTTTCACTGTTTAGTATATTGACATAGAAAGCGTTCCACACCCGGGTATTTCTCCCCTAGGCTAGTTATGAAAAAACCATAGCGTCGATAAAAATCTACTGCCTCATGATCTGTTTCAGCAACTATTGATGTGTACTCATTTGCCACAAAATTAATCATTTTACTGCCAATGCCTTTTCCTCTTTGATTTACTAATACGGCAATATGCTTAATCTCACATTTTGATAAACTGATTTGTTCTATCCCAATACAACCGACTATTTCACCCTCAACTTCGAAGCTATATAATGTCCTATTCGATAAAAGGATATATTTTTCATACACTTGTAGAACTTTTTCATCCGACGTTGCAAAAGAAAGTAGCTTTCTAATAATTGGAGAAATAGTGTTTGCTTGAACGATATTCATAACGATCTCCTTTAAATTGTGGTTGCAGGAATAACAACAGCACGACAAGCTTTTTCATAAAACTCGATCGGACCTGCTCCTCCAATGATTGCATATTCATACCCAATATCATGCATATCTTTTAAACAATGATGGAGTAGAGAGTATCCTATCCCTTTCACTCGATTCGATTTCGCTACACCCATAGGGCCAAAATAACATTTTTTATTTTGATACACGTCAAATGCAGCAAATCCAACAAGATCTCCCTTATTATCAAAAGCTACATATATAGAAGGTGTAGTACTTAAAAATGCACTATTAATTGTATCTGACCACTCTTGTGAAAAATGATTTTCTACAAATTGAATTAGCTTATTCTGATCATCACGATTTACCCTACGAATATTGCTAGAATTCACTTTTGGAAAATTGTAATTTTCAAGATGAGTAACCATATCTCTTGATGTGGTACCAAGTTTTAAAATCAATTTCATATCTTCTTCTGAAACGAATTCCTCAAGCATATTCGTCTTTATTAATGCTTTAAGCAAGTGACCTTCATTTAAATAAACCTGGTTATAGTTTTGCATATAGCTAGTTGCTTGTTCCAATACAGTTACAACATCCTTTGTTATGGGAACATTAAATAAATGATGACTTGTAACTTGCTTGTCTGATTTTAGACTAAACTCATTAGCCCTGTTTCTTAAAGAAGCTCCATCTATAGTACATTTTAATACTATTTCGCCAAGGACCCCCTCTTTTTCTTTTAAACAAGCAAGTAGGAAATGAATTGGTAGTAACATATTATGTTGTGAAGAGGAAGCTTCTTTTTCTGCATTTTTTTTAATCCTTAACATGCGATTTGTTAATTTTATAGTAGATGAATTCAAATGCCTGACATCCTTCCATTGATTTTTCTTCAACTTCTCAATTTAATCTCTATGTTAAATAACTGAAATAGTAGAACTTTATCATATCATTAATCATGTTTTCTATTATCAATAAAATTGAAACTATTAATTTGCTTATCACCAAAAATCAGAAAAGGCTGGGCGACTCCTTACAAACGCCTAGCCTTCACTCCAATCAACCACACATTATGGTGGTGAGCCTTATTTTCGCTATTTAGAAAACATTATTACCCATACATCGTCACTCATCTGCACTTTTTTTAATAATATGTATAGAAGGAGGAGACTCAAATGGAAGTAGTAGACAAGAAGTGGATAGAAGAACATTTTGAAACACTTCCATTATGGCAACAGTCAGCATATACAGACTTCGCTGCCACGGTTGAAGATGAAGTAAATACTTTCCCTTGTATCCCAGCTAGAACAGGATTTTTATCAAACCATCTTCGTTATAGTTTTATCGGAGATCCACGGGAGGAGCAATCGATAAAGACGTTAGCACAATGCTTAAAGGAATACGGAAAATGCTCGCAAACATTTGGAAAATATACAACCCACGCCATTTTCTTTAAAACCCCTGACGATATGCTGGAAAACTTCGATGTTGAGGATTATAGAAATTTGTTTTGGTTGGTTTTAAACAATTTAACTAAATTTGATGATTGCGATTGGCCAGAGGAAATTCCAACTGATCCATCTCATCATGATTGGGAATTTTGTTTTAACGGTCAACCTTATTTTATCTCTTGTGCAACGCCAGCCCATAAATCGCGAAAGAGCCGTCATTTTTCTACTTTATTAATGGCATTTCAGCCCCGCTGGATATTTGAAGAAATCAATGACTCTACTGTATTTGGTCGAAAATTAAAAAAACTAATTCGTCAACGCATTTCTGAATATGATGCCATTCCAGCTCATCCTGATTTAAAATGGTATGGGCAAGAAGATAGTTATGAATGGAAGCAATATTTTTTAAGTGATGATCACGGTAGTCCATCGAAATGTCCATTTTTACGTATGCAAAATTCTCTGTTTTCATCACACAACGAAGAACATTAAACATGTTTATCGTGTTTTTGCCTTTTCATCACAATCCAAGTGGCAATTCCTATTATGACGATAAAAAGCAGGCTCACGAAAAACCCTAGTCTACTAGTTTTTTCCCCTAACGTTCCAGACACTGTCACACCAATGAGCAACATCCCGATAGCATTTTTTACATGATCCCACTTCGATAGCTCCATTAGCTTCGCATATGTTACTAATATAAAGAGCCAGTTATAAATTAACATGAGACCTGCAGCTGTCATCAAATATTCAAAAATCTTTTCTGGCATGAGGAAACCAATAACAATTGTAATGATTAAACCACTGGCTAGAAAGAGCAAAGCAGGAAATGGAACCTTCATTTTTCCCTTTTTAGCCAGTGAAGCTGGGGCATCATGATCTTCTGCAAGTGTAATGAGAATCGTTACGACCGCATATAAGGAGGCTACCATTGTTGAAAAACCGGCAATAATTAAAATGCCATTAAAAATATCTGCAACAAAAGGAATGTGATAATCACGAAGGGCTGTAATAAATGGACTTTCCTCAATATTAAAATCCTTCCAAGAGACAAGCATCAAGGCAAGCATAATAGCCATTAAGAAAATGATCGTTATGGCAATAAGCATCACTTTTCCAGCTTTCGGTGCTTCTTGAGGATTTTTTAAATCTACGACCATTAAACCCATAACCTCTATACCACCAAATGCATAAAAAGCATATAACAAACCAAGCCAAATCCCTTTAATACCTTGTGAGAAAAATTCTTCGTAGTTTGCATGCAAAGAATCCAATGTAGTTGAATCATTGTTAATCCCTTTTATGATTAATAGAACAGCCACTACAATAAACATCACAATCGCCGCTGCCTTTAACGCACCAAAAATATTTTGAAAGTTTTCAAAGCCCTTCATACCAGTAAGAATAACGGCCAATCCAAGTGCAGCATAAATAGAAGCGGCCACCCATAATGGAAGCGTTGGAAACCAAAGCTTTGTAAAAATACCAAGTGCCATCAATTGACTCCCCATAATAAGCACTTCAGAAATCAAGTAAACCCAACCATTACTAAATCCTGCCCATCTTCCAAAAGCTTGCTTTGCATAGGTACGGAATGAGCCTTTATCAGGGTTAGCAACAGACATTTTAACAAGTGCATCATAAACAATATAGGTACAAATCGCCGCTAACAAGAAGGGGATTATTACAGCAGGACCGCTTTTATGAATGGCCATACTAGTCCCAAGAAAAAATCCTGTTCCTAGTGTACAACCGATACCGAGTAGCGAGAGTTGCCACCAAGACAGCCGCCCTTTACTTGTTTTAGATGTCATTTTGATCAACCCTCCTTTACTTTCTTAACAATGGCAATGTCATACAACGAATGCCACCACCGCCTTTTTCAAGCTCTGTGACATCAACTTCTATCAAATTCTTTTTTTGCAATAATGGATGCCTCGTCCAGTGTTGCTTCGTTGCTTGCTTACTAATCAACAGTGTCTCGGGATTAAGATTAATAAAATTGATATCAGGGATTGTATTATATTTTTCAAGAAAGTAAACGTCAAAGCCATGGTGATTTAAAAATTGCTCTGTCATTTCAAAACGACTAGTTTGAGCTGTGAAGACGTGTACAGGAAAATAACGCATAAAGTTTTTAGCTATTAGCAGATTAGCGTTCGTTACATTACAATTCATATCTAAATGAAGTGTATCGGAGCGTCTTGGCAAATCAATGATTGCAATTTCCGAAAATCCTTCTTGGAAGATACGATCCTTGATACTCTCCACAGCCTCTAACGTTGTCCTCATTCCAATATTAATAAGTACGGCATCCTTATTTAGGATCATTACATCTCCACATTCTAAAGCAGTAGAAGGTGGCTTATTTAATTTTTCTGGAAACCACTTTTCTAATAATGAGTGAGCATGTGGATACTCTGGACGTCTTAGCGAACTCCCTGCTTCTCCAGATAAAATACTATTTCCTAAAACACAGGCTAGATCGCGAACAAAGTACCTATTAATAAGCTGCTCACTTACTATATTCTCTTCATTTGTTAGCTCCTTCGAATAATCAATAACATGGACACCCTCATTTTCTAGGGCTGTCTTAAATTCCATGAAATTCTCCATTGCTTTCACATGATTGACAGTAGCATCCCATCCTACATTTTCAGCTATTGTTAAATCTGGTACATCTAATTTTGAAGGTGCACAAAGCATAACAACCTTAAGTTCATCATGCTCCGACCAACAATTTACTTGGAATGAATTCATAATGTATTCCCCCCTCTCATAACTATCTCTGTTAGCGTTACCACCAAGATTGGGATTATACAAATTAGAGGAGGACTTTTTTGTTATTTAGATAATTCATATATATAAGTATAAAAACAATTAAAGAAATGAGTGTAACTTTGGAATACTATCAATTATGCCTCGGCATAATTGCGTCCGGAATCGGCTTTGTGCTTAGGCCTGCGTGATGCAGGTCAGTTAGCCGTTATCGCATGGATGCGATGATTTTAGGCTAACATCCTTTAAGACCTCCTTTCCGATTCCGTGACATCCGCCGGAGGGATTAGATAGCAAATATATTGAACCATATGTAACACAGTTAGTTATAGAATAATATTTAGAGAGAAAACTTATCACGTCTTCTCTCATTAAAGTATTGAAAAGCTGATTTAAGTAAAAATGCTACTTGTCAGTCTCCATCAATGAAAATACTGATGATAAGCTTGCTCAGCATCCATTTCACTTGTAAATATGAACATATCGTTTGTTAGCGGATAATACGTCTCAAAGAGGAATAGCGCCAGCTCCTTTAGATTATCCGGATTGTTCACTACTACCGCTTCCTGTATGTTTACTACTTCCTGAATATGTGGATGTTGATAAAAAATATAAACGATATCCCCTGCATTATATTGTTGTTGTTTCATTCCATCACCTTCCTATGCCTTTCCACTAGTTTGGTGTAAGAAGATGTTAAATATAATTAATTTTTGATTCTCATGTAGATATTCATTGGAATATTTCCCTACTAACAACACTCCCTAATCATAAAATGTCACAAATAGAATATAAATAATCATGTGATTCACCTCACAAATACAGAATTTTTGAATTATTTGGTATAATCAAGAAAAGGAGGGAGAAATATGATTAAACAATCAGTTATTGAAAATGTACTTGAAGCTGCCCTTTCGACAGGTGGCGATTTTTCGGAAATTTTCATCGAGGATAAGTTTGTCAATGAATTAGCATTGCAAAGCGGAAAAATTGAACAAAGTATTTCAGGGCGTGATTTCGGCATTGGTATACGCATTTTTTCTGGACTTCAAAGCATCTATACGTACACAAATGATTTTTCAGAGGAAGGCTTACTAGCAGCAGCAAAACGAGCAGCACTTGCCATTAACGGAGGTGCTACCGGAACGATCCACCCACTGAAAAAAGACATTATTACGCCAATTCATAACATTATCATTCTACCAAACAGTGTGGAGCATGCTAGAAAAGCAACAATCATGCGACAGGCTAATGACATTGCTAGAAATTATGATGAACGCATCAATCAAGTTAAAGTAAGATATCTTGACGAAGAGCAGCATGTTTTAATCGCCAACTCAGAAGGGAAATTTGTAGAAGATACGCGCATTCATAGTCGACTTGCCATCCAGGCAACCGCCTCCGAGGGCAAAGAAATGCAAACGGGCTTCTATGGTCCTGGTGCACATGCAGGCTTTGAATTTATCGAAAATCTAGATCTGGAGCACTATGCTGGTGAAGCTGCACGAATTGCAGTCACTATGCTTCATGCCGATGAATGTCCTAGCGGTAAATTCCCAGTCATCATTGATAATGAATTTGGTGGTGTTATATTTCACGAGGCATGTGGTCATGGTCTCGAAGCAACAGCCGTCGCGAAAAACAATTCCGTTTTTGCAAATCGTATTGGTGAAAAAGTTGCCCCTGAAATTGTTACATATATTGATGATGGCACACTTCCAAACGAATGGGGTTCCCTTAACATTGATGATGAAGGGGAAAAAACACGAAAAAACATCTTAATTGAAAATGGTATTTTAAAAGGCTACTTGATTGATAAATTTAATGCGCGCCGTATGAATGCTGAACCAACCGGCTCTTCTCGTCGCCAATCCTATCGCTTCAATCCAACATCCCGAATGACAAACACATATATCGCTCCAGGCAGTTCTACACCTGAAGAAATTATTGCATCTACCGAATATGGTATTTATGCAAAATATATGGGTGGCGGTCAAGTAAATCCTTCGACTGGTGACTATAACTTTGCGGTTATGGAAGCTTATATTGTTAAGGATGGAAAAATCGATCGTCCTGTACGTGGTGCAACACTTATAGGCAACGGGGCAAGAACATTGCAGCTCGTTGATCGTGTTGGAAATAATCTTGCGCATGGTGCAGGTATGTGTGGATCAATTAGTGGTAGTCTTCCTGTCAATGTTGGCCAACCGATGATCCGTGTTAGTGAAATGACAGTTGGAGGAACGAAGGGGGAATAATTTATGAACATTGCTGAATACCAGGAAAAACTACTAAACAATGCGATAGAAGCTGGTTTTAAAGAGGCTGAAGTTTATTATGAACGAAAAAATTCTTTCCAGTGCATGCTTTACGAAGGACAGATTGATAGCTACGAAACGTCTGAGGATGCGGGTCTAAGTCTACGTGGGCTGTATAACGGAAAAATGGGTTATGCTTATACGGAAAAATTAGACGATGATTCAATTTCCTTTTTAATCAACAGTGCAAAAACAAATGCAGATGTTCTAGATGAGGATGAGGGCATAGATATTTTTGAAGGCAGTAACGAATACACGTCCTATGAATTTTACAATGAAGAGTTAGAGACGATCGGTATTCCTGAAAAAATAGAGCTACTTCGTTTAATAGAACAAAAAATTCGTGCGTACGATTCGCGCATTGTAACGCTTGATTACTGTATTCTTCAAGAATATGGTACCGAACGTTCATTAGCGAATAGTAAAGACCTTTCCTTATCACATAAGGAGAATGGCTTAGTTATCTTCCTGTCCACAGTTGTCAAAGAAGGCGAGGAACTGAAAACGGGTAGTTATTTAAAAATGACACGTGATTTTCATTCTCTCAATGCAGATGAAATTGCAAAAGCAGCCGCTGAGGAAGCACTTGCGAATCTAGGTGAAAAGTCGATTCCATCCGGAAAATATCCAATCATCCTACGTTCTGATGCGACTGCTTCTTTACTAAGTACTTTTATGCCTGTACTGTCAGCTGAAAATGCACAAAAGAACCAGTCTTTGTTAAAAGGGAAAGTTGGGCAAAAAGTGGCGTCAGATACTTTTACATTGCTTAATGCCCCATTCCACCCTGAAGCTTTGTCTGGAGCAAGCTTTGATGGTGAAGGTGTTGCAACAAAAGAGCAGACAGTAATTTTAGATGGAACACTGCAAACACTATTGCATAACAGAAAAACGGCAAAGAAGGAGGGCTGCGAAACGAGTGGGCATGCACATAAAGATTCTTACAAGGACACTTTATCAATCGCACCCCAAAATTTATATATTTCGCCAGGTAAGCGATCACAGGAGGCGTTAATTGCCTCGCTATCTGAAGGCGTACTTATTACTGAATTATCTGGACTTCACTCTGGTACGAATACGATTTCTGGCGATTTTTCTGTCGCGGCACAAGGATTCCATATTCAAGATGGCAAAATTGCCTCACCTGTGAAGCAAATGACAATAGCCGGAAACTTCTTTGATTTCTTAAACAATATCGAAGAAACTAGCTCAGAGCTTTACTTCCTGCCAAATGGGTATGGCTCCTCATCCCTCCTTGTGAAGGAACTATCTGTAACAGTTGAATAATGTAAAAAAGCAAGTCCCCTTTTATTACAAGGTGACTTGCTTTTTTTGCATTTAAATTATTTCGATAAATCAATTTTTTTATTTAATAAATAAATAGTCACACCACCAACAGTCATTGACAGCAATTCCCCAACCCCAACCGTAAACCAAGTTGCCCAAAACGGAAGATCATAGAGGATTGTTAATTGTCCTGCAACGGTGAACATTGATACAGCAAAAATCAATGCAGTTATAACCATTTTCACAATATCATTTGTTATATTTTTCGTTACTCTACGGCAAAGAATTAATACAAGAAATGTCCCAATACCACCAATAGGTACATCTAACATCCATGTTGGTGACATGAAATTTGCAAGTACTACTCCTAATGTCACGGCTACTACATATCGCTTGTTGTACAATGCCAAATAGTTGAACATCTCTGACAAACGTAGCTGTACTGCCCCAAAACTAATAACTGACAATAAAACAGTTACAGCCACATATAAAGCTGCAACAAGTGCCGTCTTTGTAAGTTCAGTTACAGAAGTACGGCTTGAATCTTTTACAATAGATGTATTCAATTTTATTCTCCTTTGTAAAATAGCACATCCGCTATTTTAGTCATAACTACGACCAAAGGAAGAGAGCATTTCGCCCTATCTGAAGTGCCGTAGTGCAAGCTAATTTTTGCTTACTTGCGTATTATAGCAGAAGAATTTACTAATGAACAATCTTATTTTGTAAGCCAGCCACCATCAATTGGTATGATTGCACCATGTATATAATCAGCCGATTGACTAGCTAAATAAAGTGTGAGATTCGCCACTTCACTTGGTTGGGCCCAGCGACCTGCAGGCGTTTCATTTGCTACCCATTTCGCCATTTCCCCGTCTCCTTCAAAGTCAGCCTTGTTCATCGGTGTTTGAATGGCTCCTGGTGCGATGGCATTGGCACGAATTCCTTCCCGACAGTAATCTAAATCTACTTGCTTCGTATAGCCAACAATTGCATGTTTGGACGCTGTGTATGCAGCTCCACCACCACCAGCCACAAGCCCTGCAATAGATGCCATATTGACGATTATGCCTGATTTTCGTTTTACCATATGAGGTAATACCGTATTCGTCACATAAAAAGTGCCCTTTACATTCGTATTCATGATTTTATCCCAAAGCGCTTCATCTGTATCAAGCGTCTTTGCAAAGCCATCTAAAATGCCTGCAGTATTTAATAAAATATCTACTTGCTTAAATATTGAAACTACGGCTTCAAACGCTTGCTCAACATCGTTCATATTACATACACTACCTACCCTATATGCAAAATGATGAGGATATTGCTGATGTAGTGTTATTAACCCTTGCTCATCCAAATCAAAACCGAATACGTTTGCTCCATTCTCTAAAAATGCACTAGCTTGAGCCTGTCCAATACCTGAAGCAGCCCCCGTTACAAATACCGTCTTACCTTTATATTCTTCAAACTTCATAACATCTCTCCTCAAAAAATAAACAAGAAGCCACCTCATTTGAGATGGCTTCTCTTTGGATTAATTGACAATGACCCAATCTTCCGCTAACAAATCACAGACTGTTGGTGTAAACATTGTGTAGCCCTCACCACGTACATTAATTAAAAAATACGGATTTAAAGTTTCACCATCATGCTCGCTTTGCCCAACAAGCTTCACATATAATTCTACGCCGCCCCAACCTTTACGAATTACTTTTTCTCCTGCTTTTAAGCGTGGTAATATTTCTTCAAACTTCATCTAACACTCATCCTTTTTTATCAAATACTTAGCAACTATCCATAATAATTTTACTATAAAAAAAATAATTATATAGCTTAAATTTCTTTTTAGCATGTGGGAATCTATTTTTTTCTTCATTTGCAGCTGCTCCATCGCCACTGTTAGCCCCATTGACCATCAAATTGCTTGAGGGCTGAATTGCTTACGATAAAGTGTGGACGATCTTCTACGTTGCCATTCTCCAATCGTTTCATTTTTCTCGTTTTAATAAATTTTGGCTTCTCCTTGTTTATTACTTTGCCAGTAGCATTGCCATTGAACATTTAGGACAGGTACAAATCACAATTATCTGTTTTTTGTATGTACTTTTTACTTCATATTACCTAAAATGGAAATATATATAGGAGGAATTATAAAATGAAAAAATTAATTTTTAGTGCAGCATTCGTATTAAGTTTAGGATTGGCTGGTTGTGGAGATGATGCCGTCAAAGAAGAGAAGCCAAAAGAGGAAACACAAAAATCTGTGTCATCAGATAAAACTAATGATTCATCAGAAAAAGATGACGTACAAGAGAATGCAAATTTAAAAGCCATTAATACTTATACTAACAAAGAAGTAGGCATCAGTGGCCAATCTGGACCAATACTATACAATATCGAAGCTGTTCAATTAAAGAAAATTAAACCCAAAACTGAAGAAGCCGCTAATTTATTTGATGTAGCTGTAGGAGAAGAAGTAGATGCTTTAACTATTTCTATGAGTGGTGAAAATACATCTACTGAAGATATGAATTTTTATCTTGGGCAAGCCGTGATTATAACAAATACAAAAGAACAATTAGAGCCTGATCTGGTTTTATCTGAACATATAGAGGGTAACTATCTTGGGAAAGTAAAACATGAAGGCTATAATGTATATGTTTTAAAAAATTCCAAGGTTGAGGATTTGAAAAATATTGAAATTCGTGTGAGTGCTCCTACAAATTCTAATTTTGATAAGCAAGGTGAAGATGTTACTCATACTATTGAAGTAAATAAATAATAAAATGTAGTCACATTAGTGGCTTTTTTTGTGAAAACAAAATCGAGTAGAAGACTTTCCCACCACCGTACGCACAGTTCAGTATTGGGCGATTCAACCTCCTAGTGATAACGCTCATCCAGCTTCGTTACATCTTCCCCCGCTTTTCATTTGTGAAAGCTCGATGTAATATCTCGCTTTTCGATCGTCGCCACTATCATAATTAACAAATTCCCTCCATATTTTCAAAGTTTCCTCTATCTATTCACTGTAAGACTGTGTTAGTTTTTTTCACCTCATTCAGCTTTCACTTGAGCCACGATCTAAATGCGCTAAATCTTCTAAATTTAATTTTTTTACTATTTCATAGCCCTTTCCAGGACCTTTTGGCTTAACAATTACCATTCCCATGTTTGAAATTTTCCCTAATCCAACACCTTCAGGAAAGCTATGGGCAATAATTACTTGATTCATTCCTTGCGGCGGCTTTCTTTCTAACACGGATTGCAAATTTGATACTATATTCGTTTGTTCATTGATAGAGAGTTTCCTACCCAATTTATAGATCTCATACCAGAAGGGATCCATTCTTACATACGCATAAGGAAATGCGAGCTGTGCCGTTTCAAGTGTGCGACAAAAAGGACTTACGACAATTGGTGAACTAATCGGAATTTGGAAATAGCGTAGCATTTGTCCAAAGTAAATTGCCCCTCTTCGCCCGACTTCAGACAAATTTCTTTGAGTAAAACAATCTTGAAAATTTAAATATGGCTGATCTACACCGACCGTTGCTTCTCCATGCCTTGCATACAAAATGTATCCACCTTTTTTCAATAAATCAAGGATTTTATCCAAATCCTTCATCTCCTCCCAATAATCCCATTCTAATTATTAGTACTATATGATATGAATTGCTCAAAAAATGTAAAAGTGAAAGTCGCAACAACTTTTCGTATTGTGAACCAATACTTCACAGGTAGAACAGCTATATTATCCAGTAAATCCCTTTACTTCGCCGGTAGCGGACTTCGATCGATAAAGATAAAAAAGCTTCCTACAATTTTTTGTAGGAAGCTTAGAAATTTACTTTATCGGAATGTTTACGATTACTGTTGTCTCTAAATGTTTTGATGAGTCGATAGAAATTTGTCCGTTGTATTTATTGACAATTTCATTCACAATAAATAAGCCTTGCCCTCTAATTTTTTCATTTTCTGGTTTCTTTGTAGAAAATCCTTGCTTAAATATTTGTGAGACATTTTCAATATTAGGACCAGTATTTGTAATTTTGAACTCATACTGTGTTTCATCTGCATTACAGTAAATCGTTATTTTTCGTTGACTCTCTGGTAATTCTATCGCCGCGTCAATGGCATTATCAATTAAATTCGACAAAATTTTAATTAAATCTGTTGTTTTAATTTTATTAAATGCATCATCCGAAATTGTAAAATCCATATCGATAGTATGATTTTGAGCTGTTAGTTTTTTCGTTTGCAACAATATTGATAAGCCTGGGTGATCAATATCTAATTTAAGTGACTCAATAGCTTGAACCTCTTTAGAAAGAGAAGATAAATATTGTTTTGCTTGCTCAGGTTTATCTAATTGAAGAAGTCCATGTAATACTTGTATATGATTTGTGAAATCATGCCTTATAGAAGACACCGAAGTAATTAAAGCTTTAATTTCTGCTTGGTATGTATCTTCTGTTGCTCCAACTTCCTTCGCCACTTCTTTTTGATACCATCTTTGTAAAAATAAAAAAGAACCAATAACGATTAGAATAAAAACACCATTAAAAATCAAGGTAAAAAGATTATCCTCTATCACTTTCCCTTTAATGCCATTCAGTTTATCTGCACTTATATCGATCCCTAGGTATCCAATAACATTTCCTCCATCATCCTTTATCGGTGCACCAACAGACACATAGGCACCATGAACAGAATCATGTATTACTTCCGTTACATAGGTTTCTCCCCTATAAGCTTTTTGTACTTCCGACTCAGGAACCGTACAGACTCCTCCAATATCGAAACTGTTCGTCAAATTGGGAGGTAACCCCATAATCATTGCTGTAGAAACCTTTGGATTTTCAACCTCCAATGTATAAACAAATAATGCTCCAATTTTTTCTCTTGCATCATTTAAGTAGTCTCGTATTTCCCAATAATAATCGTTTTTTTGCGGGTTATTTAAAAATTGTTTGTACGCCTCGATATCCATTGAAGAGGCAATAGAAATCGCCGCTTCCAAACTTTGGTTTGCTATCGATTCTTCCACTGTCTTCTTCATTTTTAAATAAGATGTATAGATATTTAAACTAGTAAACAATAATAATAAGATCGTTGATAATATTAAAATTAATTTTATTTTTCGGTTTTTCATACAAACTGGTACTTCCTCATCTATAGAAATATAATGATGCATTCATTTAGTTTGAGCTGACTTTCGCATTAAACACAAAAATTGATAGCTGAAAATGACATGTTGTCATACTTTTTACTATTGCAACAATTCAAATCAACAATACTATTATACTATAGTAAACTTTATTTTTTATAGTTGTTTCGATTCGTTTTTTTTAGCCATTTTCTTAGTGGTTCGTACCCATTGAAAAATTTCGCAAGATGTTTCAGAAAGATTTGGACGCATTGTTATCCACTTTAATCACTTTCTTTCATCGTGCTAATTGAGTGAAACAAGCGGATTTGTACTTTCGGCTTATTAGCATCGTTCCCATTCACTTAGATAAATACTATTTTACTCTTTTTTCACAACCAAGGATTCTTCGGCTCCCGAAAGAGAATATTTGTTCCTAGTTTATCATTACAAGAAGATTTTGGCTACCACCAACTGACATTCATCGCCCACTTACTTATTGGGCAATTGAAAAGACCAGGCATATAATACCTGATCTCTGTATAAGTAAGTATTTATTTTTCTTTACTAGATGTTCTTGACTTATCTTGTACTTTTAAAAATGTTGGCCGCTTACCGTATCCGTCTATAGATAAACGAAATAAAGACTTTTTAATATCCTGCCAATCTAAATCTGCTCCCATACTTAAGTATGGAACACCTAATACTCGTAAATTTGCCATATACAGCAGTATGAAGAACATCGAAATAAAGAATCCAAATAACCCTAAAAAAGCAGATGCTACAATAATAATTATCCTGAAAATACTCATTGCGGATACAATAGATTGATTGACGAGTGTAAAAGCTGCAATACTTGAAGTAGCAATAACTACAATCATGGAAGGACTCGTAACACCTGCTTTAATTGCCGCATCTCCAATAACTAATCCTCCAACAACACTTATTGAACCACTGATCACATTGGGTAGATGTATATTTGCTTCTCGAAATAATTCAAACATAAAAAGCATCATTAATATTTCAAGAATCGTTGGAAATGGGAGCCCCGTTCTTGATTCAACAACCGTCGCTAAAAGAATAAATGGCAATTGCTCTTGATGATGAGTCGTTAGCGCAAGCCAAAAACCTGGTAAAAGTACACTTAAAAAGATAGCTATTCTTCGTAATGAACGCTCCAAAGAACTTACAATAATCGGCTGTTCATTATCCTCAGCTGATTTAAATAGTAACATTGAATTAGCAGGAGTAATAATGACATAGGATACACCATCAACGATGATGAGAATACGCCCACTACTTAAAGCTTGTAAGGCAAAATCAGGACGTCCTGTATAATCATGTCTAGGTAGAATTTTTGCACTCGGCTCCATTCTTTCCATCAATAAATCTCCACTAAATACAACATCCGTATCCACTCGCTGCAGCTGTAATTTTATTTGCTCGAGCATCTTTTGATTTACGACATCTTCTAAATAAAGCACAGCTACCGTTGTTTTGGAACGTTTACCAAGTTCATACGTTTCAACACTTAATGAATTAGTAGGTAGTCGTTTTCGTAATAAAGCAATATTAATAAAAACATCCTCAATAAAATCGTCCCTCGGGCCTTTGACAACTAATTCTAGGGTTGTTTCTTTAATGTCCCGATTAGGTTTTTTAGCAATATTACTTGAATACAACAAATTCATATCTTCAAAATACAGTAATACATGTCCTCTATAGACTTTTGTAATGGCATCATCTTTACTTGAAATTTTCTGAAGTTGAGGAATGTGTAAATTATTTTGTATATGTTCTTCTAACATTTCATCCGGTGATGCAGTAAATAGTGATTGAACTCGTTGCACAATAACGGTGTGTAGTAACCGCTCATTAATGATCGCTTCACATTTTATCACATGTACCTTTTGTTGCTGAAAGACATATTCTTGGAATACCACATCAGCAGAGCGTTGAAATAGTGCCATCAAAGATTTCAAATTTAACTCTTGTTTCATCGACGAAATATTCCTCATCTCCTACTGAGCCAGCTCCAAATTAGTACATTAATCAATACACTTATGCATATTTTTCCCTTACTATTTAAAAATATTCAAGAATACAGGATGTTGAACAAAATGCTTTATCCAATCATCTTCTTTAAGTTTGCCATTTCGATAGCTGACATTGCCGCATCATAGCCTTTATTACCTGATTTAGTGCCCGCACGTTCAATTGCTTGCTCGATATTTTCAGTTGTAACAATGCCAAAAATAACAGGTACATTTGTAGATAATGACACACTTGCAATACCTTTTGCCGATTCATTACATACATAGTCATAGTGTGTTGTTGAACCACGAATCACCGTACCTAATCCAATAATTGCGTCATACGTCTTTGTTTCAGCCAACTGTTTTGCGATGAAAGGAACTTCAAATGCACCAGGAACCCATGCTACATCGATCGAGTTTTCATCCACACCATGACGCTTTAAACCATCTAACGCCCCGTCTAATAATTTGCTTGTAATAAATTCATTGAAACGTCCTACTACTACTGCTATTTTTAAATCCGTACCAATTAATTGTGCTTCAAATGTTCTACCCATTTTTCTTCTCTCCTCTTTTATATTGTCAGTTTGTTTTCTTCAATTATTTGTTGACGTCGATAGGTTGCCAATGCCTCTACTGAAATCATTTTTAAATGATGTTGAGCTGCATACTTGATGAGGTCATTAAAGCGTAGCATTCTACCATCGTCGCCCATAATTTCACAAATAATGCCCACAGGGATACTATTACAAAGTTTGGCTAAATCAATTGTTGCTTCAGTATGACCTCTACGCTCTAAGACACCATTATCCTTCGCTATTAATGGAAATATATGGCCAGGTCTACGAAAATCCTCAGCCTTTGCTTGTGGTTCTATCATTTTTTCTATCGTCATCGCTCGTTCAAAGGCGCTGATTCCTGTCGTTGTATTCACATGATCTATGCTAACAGTAAATGCCGTTTGATGATTATCTGTATTATGACGGACCATTGGGTGCAAGCCTAATTTCAGTGCAAGTTGCTGTGAAATCGGTGTACAAATAAGACCTCTTCCATAGGTCGCCATAAAGTTAATCGTTTCAGGTGTCATAAACTCCGCGAGCGCCAGTAAGTCTCCTTCATTTTCTCGATCCTCATCATCTACAACAACAATCATCTTACCTTGTTTTAAATCCTCTATTGCTTCTTCAATTGAATGTAGCAATATCGCCACCTCCTGTTCAGTATTAGTTAAAACCCGTTTTGTGCTAAGAAGTCTCTCGTAATGGTCGGCATTCCCTGTCCACGCTTCAGTTGATGCCAAATATATTTCCCAACTAAATCGGTTTCTATATTGACGAGATCTCCAATTTTCTTCATACCTAAAATTGTTTCCTTGTAAGTGTGCGGTATCAGTGCTACTGTGACACTATTTTTCTCGACTTGAAAAAGTGTTAAGCTCGTACCGTCAATGGTGATGGAACCCTTTGGAATACAATAGCCCGTTAACTCCTCTGACAACTCAAAATCAATATAGACTGCATTTGCTAATGCTCGCTTACGCAATATTTTTCCTACTCCGTCTACATGTCCTGATACAAAATGTCCACCGAATCGTCCATTAGCAGACATGGCGCGCTCTAAATTTACCGGATCTCCTACAGCAAGCTGCTGTAAATTTGTTGCTTTCACCGATTCAGGCATCACATCCATCGTTAGCTCCTGTTCATTAAAATGTATCACCGTTAAACAAACGCCATTGACCGCTATACTGTCCCCGAGCTTTACATCCTCCACCATTTTCGATGAAATAACGGTGATTTTCATACTTTGTCGATTGCTTTGCAAAGTTTTTACTGTACCAATATCTTCAACAATCCCTGTAAACAATTTTCCACCTACTTCCTATGCTTTGAGCGTTCCTATTTTTTGCGGTTGTCCCTCCTCCCAGCAATAAAAAATTTTCATTCAAACAAAAAACCCCTTTCATCAAAGGGGTTTGGGAGTTCATATAAATAAGACGTCAACAAACAAACCTAATGGATACAAAATTTTTCCATAGGCTATCATCTCATTGTTCTTCTCCCATCCAGACTGTCACTGTCGGTTTTGGATTTGCACCAAATCAGCTTGCGCTCACGGACTTTGAATTACTTCATCACCGCCGATTGGGAATTTCACCCTACCCCGAAGAACATACTACTATTCAATTCGTTAGCTAAATAATAAATCAATTTCGCCTTGGCGTAATTGTGTCCGGAGGCTTTATCTTCATTTAGTGGGTGTCCAAACACCTACTGAATGAAAATAAAAAAACTTCCCAACTTAAATGATGGGAAGTAGTTAACAAAAGCATACTCAAATAAACCTTGTAAATTCAAGCGAATTTAAAAAGCTCATACTTTTACCCTTCTCCCATCCAGACTATAACTGTCGGTTTTGGATTTGCACCAAATCAGCTTGCGCTCACGGACTTTGAATTACTTCATCACCGCCGATTGGGAATTTCACCCTACCCCGAAGGATTTTTTTATTTAGCTATTTCTTACGATAACACTATTTTATTATATTATCCAGATAATTCTTAAAAAAATACTGGCTGCACCTCTTGATGCTTTGGCGAGAAAGGGATGGGTATTTGTTTGTACCTGTCTCAATACTAACGGATGACAGGTATTTTCCTATTAGCATAAGTTATCAGGTGTGTTGATTAATCATTTTATACATTCAAATTAATACAAAGAGGCTGATTTCCGCTCCAGGCTGAAGCTAAGCTCTGCGACGAAAGCAAAGCGGCAGGAGCACTCGAGTAGCCCGGAGCTACAATCTAGTTAAAATGAGAATATATTAGCAAAATAGCTACAAAAAGATCCTTTAATCACTCAATAATAAACCTATTTTTTCCTAATCAACACGCCTGATAAATTATATTAAAAAATTCGTGGAGTTTTACATAATATAATTATCAGAAAATTCCGTAATTAGATGCTATTAAACTCCCTTAGCTTTAAGATGCATACAAAGAAAATGCTTTGTTCCCCTTTACCTGAAAAAATATTTAAGCATTAGTGAAAAAAATGCTTATCAAAGGTTATTTACAATACGTTGTTTCATATCCTGTATAATCATGTCATTATATTAAGAATAGGCTTTCCTATTCCTAGTAACATTTTCAAAAAAAAAACGTCTTTACAACTAGATTATAAAGGAGAAAGTTTACATGAAATATATTATCTTTGATTTTGATGGAACATTGGCAGATTCTACGGCAGTGTTAGCATCCGCTTGGAATACAATTGCGCAAAAATATAAATTTAAAGGAATAGAGTTAAAGGAAATTGAATCATTGAAAAAATTATCTATAGCGGAACGAAGTAAATTATTCGACTTTCCTATGTATAAATTGCCCATGATTTTACCACAATTTTATCGATTGTATCGTCAATCATTAAATGATGTCCATCTTTATGATGGTATTAAAGATGTTCTTATGGAAATTGATAAAAGGGGCTTTGAAATCCTAATTATTTCCTCCAATTCACAGGAGAACATTTTAGAATTTCTAAATATGAACGGCATTCATTGTGTGTCAAATGTTCTTTGTTCAAACCGTATTTTTGGTAAAGATAAAGTAATTAAAAAGTTTTTAAAGGACTCAAACATTACACCATCAGAAGTTATATATATTGGTGATGAACAAAGAGACATTGTGGCCTGCAAAAAAGTGGGAGTGCCTATTATTTGGGTTGGTTGGGGATATGACGCTATTGAAGTTGTTCAACAAGAGGAACCCGAGTACAAAGTTGCTACACCACAGGAAATTTTAAACATCATATAAACTAAAAGGATCATAGCGATTAAAGATTCGCTATGATCCTCTTGTTGTTGAAAGAATTAATGTGGCAATGAAATTAAGGTGTCCTAAAATACCGCTGTCACTTCATTTTCTTCGCGCAAAGCTTGATACGTTTCTTTGAAAAAACACTATGACTTTTTCAAGATTTCTACATATTTTTCTGCAGTTCTTATCTCAACAGTAAGAGAATTTTTACTATAGTTAGCTTTTATTAAAAATGGTACGTCACTTGTATTTTGGAATCTAAAATCTAAACCACCATAGGAAACCGTAGCATCTCTTCCTTTTGGAACATACCCAACATCTAAGGAATGGTGATGACGTTCTACAAATTTTACTAGTATTTGATCAACCGCGTTAAACAGGGTTGAAGACGTTTGGCAAATGCCTCCCCCAATGCCCATCACAACCTTTTTGTTGATGATTTCTGGTGCGGGCTGATAACCATTCGCTTCGTCCCTAGGTCCAACGACTGTATTAAAGGAGAAATTATCTCCACTCCCAACGATAACATTATTGATGGCCTCCGCAGAAAGTTCAATATTTTTATTTCTTCCTATATCAGTGATACCGAAGTAAGTTGTATAAGATGCGACAACTACTTCTTCTAAATAAGGAATATCTTCAAAAGAATAACCGCTTTCGGTAATATAAAGAGGCAACTCCACTTTACCACCGGTCGCTGATGCTTCTAATATTCTCTCTACTAATTCACTTTCTTTTAAAACAATTAATGGACTCCCTTCCATTACTTTTCCTTGATCATCCAGTTTATCGAGGATCATACGCTTATCATAGCCGGCTGTTTGTTCATTTCCTCTCGCTAACTCTTTTGCTATTTGCTCAATTTGTTTTGTATAGGATTGTACATCACGCTCATAGTCCATTTCGTTCGGTGAAATTGTGTGTATGATTGCTTTGGTAGAAGGGTCCACAATTTCAACAACAACGGGCTCTGTTTGTTGCTCAAAGTTAACAGGCTTTTTTATTTCCCCAACTTCTCGCTCTGACTCTTGAATTTGTTGTTCTAGTTTTTTCTCATCATCCGTTTTCTCCTGACAGCCAACTAGTGCAATTGTGCCGATCATACACAGTATGGCCATCCACTTTTTCTTCAACATCAAACACCTACCTCTATTGTAATACTACAGAGACATCTTATTCGTGTATTGATGATAGTGTGTTTCTTTTTATCGTTTTTATTTGTATATAAAATGACATTTTACAAAGTTGAGTGACGGAGTTTGTATTGAACAGCTATTAGGTCAAATCTTACCTCTAAAGGAAATGTAACAATTATCGGTAGTGCACTAGCCGATAAAATTTCGATTCCTCCACTAGAATTTTTAGCATAAAAAAAGAACTGCCCCATCAGTTTCAACTGATTTTGGAACAGTTCATTGCTCTTATTTTTGAATAAACATTTGTGTCCAGTAATTGCCATCCTTCACATATCCTACACCGATATGTGTATAGCTTTCGTTCAGAATATTCGCTCTGTGACCTGAACTGTTCATCCATGCTTTCACAACTTCTTCTGCTGAGGGTTGACCCATTGCAATATTTTCGCCAGCTGATTTATAAGAAATACCGAAGTTTTTCATCATCGTAAATGGTGAACCGTAAGTTGGGCTTGTGTGATCAAAGTATTTTTTATCATGCATGTCTTGAGATTTATATTTTGCTACTCGTGAAAGCTCCCAATCTTCTTTTAATGCTGGAAGACCTGCCTTCGCTCGTTCAGCATTGACAAGTTTCACAACCTCTTGCTCCACGCTTACTTGTTCGTTTGTAGGAATATTAATTTTTTCTCCTGGATTAATTTGATTTGGATTGGCAAGTTGCGGATTCGCATCAATTAGCTCTTGTACACCTGTTTGTGTTTTTGAGGCTATTTTCCAAAGAGTATCCCCAGTTTCTACTGTATATGAATCGGCTGCCATCGCCGCTACTGGAACTAATAATGATGCTGATAATACTGAAGCTAATGCTACTTTTTTTACTTTGTTAAACATATAATTCATTCCTTCCTGATTCGCTCTATAAACATCGTAAATAGTTTTAGAGCAATATTCATCACTAAATATTTGGAAGGATTTTTACAGTTGTATTACAAGAGATACAGTAGACTAAACAATTACCAATATAGCGCTATTCTTAAGTTCTAATCTTGTAATATAGTTGCAACACTATTGTAACTGGGATATATTACTATAGTTTTCACAAGCAGAATAATAGTTATTATTACCAATACATGTTTTTAATGGCTCATCACCAAAACGTGTGGTTGATTTCCGTTCCGGCTGTGCGCTTCCTGAGGGCGTCCAGCCGGAACGGAGATCAACTTATTTACAAGGCATATATCTTAACAAATGTCATCCATTTTTAATGCTAATAAAATCATAAAGTAAAAAGAAAAATCTTATTTAGCATATTTCACATAGAACCTATAGATTAATACGATATAAATCCAATCATATATAAGGGTGGCAAGCGAAATAATAGTGATCAATGGTGTTCTAAAGTACATATAGAAGCCTACTGCTGCAAACATAGTACCAATCATTTTACATACTGCTATGCCCATTGATTGGCCACTCAAATTCCCTCTTTGGATAAATAATGCGATAAACAGCCCAGACATCATCAGATTTTGTGAAAATGCAGCATATTTACCTGCTATATCATTGAATTCATGGATCATCGCTAAAATAATAAAAAAACTTACCGCGAGCGTAATGAAAAAAGATGAGTAAAATATCTTTCTTGGAATCATTTTTTTATATTCTTTATAACCATAAAGCAAAAATTGCATCATAATAACGACGTCTAACATAAACCATAAGAAAGTAATGATCCTTTGCAGATCATTTTGTGGATACATAAAGGCAAAGATAAACTCCCAAGAAATATTGGCACAAATTGCGGCCATTGGCATGCCATATTTCTTATCCTGAAATCCTTGTTTGATAATTAGTATGTAAGTAATAATCCAAAATAGCCCCATGCCTAATTGACAAATCAGTAGGAATTTCTCTTGAGTCATCTATACATACTCCTTCCCTCTATTAATGATTCTTCGATACTATATGTGAAGAATTCTATTTTTTATGTCTAAAAGATCTAAAGAAGGGTATGTAAATATTCAAGGCTTTAAAAAAAGAGTAAGAGTAAGCGCCTATACTTTCATTAATCAATCCTATATAGTAAAAAGAGGTGATGATATGAAAACAAAGATTTATTTTGATAACGACCGATTGATCGCGGGTACTACCTTAAAGGATAACATCGAGCTAGAACAAAACAATATGGCTCTGCATACATGTGTGAATGAAACGGATGTACTAGGAAATCGAAAAAAATTGGCAGCTACTTTGCATTGTGACTTGAATCGTTTTATTTGTACTCAACAAACACATAGTGCTAATTTCCATAAAGTCACGATGTCTGATAAAGGACGTGGCGCTGAGCAAATGGACACTGCCATTGCTAATACCGATGCCCTTTACACATTAGAGCCGAATTTATTTTTATGTAGTTTTACAGCAGATTGCGTACCTGTTATTTTTTATAATGAAGTGAATGGTCTTATTGGCGTGGTTCATTCAGGCTGGCAAGGGACTGTCAAAGAAGTGACCTTAAAGCTTTTCCAACATTTAATGGAGCATGAGCATTGTAACCCACAAGATTTTCATGTACAAATTGGAATGGCACTCAGTCAGCAGAAATTTGAAGTGGATGCAGATGTTTATGAAAAATTCAACAACCTAGGCTACGCTGAGGACTTTATGTATTTCAATGCACAAACGAATAAATATCATATCGATAATCAGCAAACTGTCAAAAAACAATGTGAGCTTGCAGGTATTCCTTCTAAGCAGATTTTGATTGATTCAACGTGCACATTCCTTAGCCCAGATGGTTTTTCCTACCGTCAAGATAAACAGGCTGGTAGACATTTAAGCTTTATTATGCGAAAAGAACAGTAAAAGAAAGGGACAATCCATTGAGAACTGGATTGTCCCTTTTCGATGTGTCTTTTTCACGGATATTCTCTTACATCGCGCTCGTATTTGTTCCTCTTATTAAACCGCTATTAGTTTTTATTATTTTCATAACGATTTTTTCCAATACCAAAAACAAAGTAGCTCATTGTAACGATCGCTAAGAAAATAATTCCTACTATGAGAGAAACTCTTGTATCCTCATTAAACCACATACCAATAAGCACCATTACTAAAAAAGCAATTGTTATATAGTTTGTAAGTGGCGAAAGTGGCATTTTGAATGGATGCTTCGACAGTTGTTCACCTTTTATTTTTCTAAATCGTATTTGACTTATTAAAATAATAAACCACGGGATCATCCCTGGTAACACACTAGCACTGTATACATAGACAAATAAATTTTCTGGTGCAATATAGCTTAAAATAACCCCAATGACCAAACCAACTAGCACACCTACAGTACCAAATATCGGAATCCCATTACTAGAAAGCTTCGCAAAAAATGGAGGTGCTTGTCCATTCATCGCAAGCGTATATAGCATACGTCCCGCACTATAAATTCCACTATTACAACCTGACATTGCAGCTGTAATGACAACAAAATTAATAATCCCTGCCGCAGCAGTAATGCCAACCTTTGCAAACGTTGCAACAAATGGGCTACCAATCGTACCTAATTCATCCCACGGATAAACGGTCACAATGACAAAGATTGCACCAATATAAAATATTAAAATACGCCAAATAATACTTTGAATCGCGTTCGTAATCGTTTTTTGAGGATTTTTCGCTTCCCCTGCTGTAATCCCAATAAGTTCAACACCTTGATAAGCGGCAACGACTAATGATAGAGCGAAGAAGAAGCCCGACCAACCGCCTGTAAAGAAGCCTCCATGATTCCATAGATTCGATAATCCGATTGCAATGCCATCATTACCAATCCCAAAGAAAATGAGACCAAAACCGGCAACAATCATTAATATAATCGTGACAATCTTAATCATAGCAAACCAAAATTCAAATTCTCCAAAAGATTTAACAGAAATAAAGTTGGCAACACCTAAAATTACCATTGCAATTAAACCCGGAATCCATGCCAGTAAATCTGGATACCAATATTGCATATATGTTCCTACTGCAATAATTTCTGACATCCCAACAATAACCCACTGGAACCAATTACTCCACGCCGTTAAATAACCAGCTAATGGATGAATATATTTATAGCCAAATGTTGCAAAGGAACCTGTACTAGGCTCCATATAGAGCATCTCTCCCATAGCTCGCATAATGAAAAAAATAAAAATACCTGCAATTGCATATGCAAGGAGCACGGAAGGCCCTGTCCACTGAATGGCACTTGCTGAACCCATAAATAGACCCACGCCAATTGTACCTCCAAGAGCAATCATCTGGATATGACGTGCCTCTAAACCCCTTTTTAATTCTTTATTTGCCATTCAAATAACGCCTCTTTCTCTGAAGTTCTTTCTACGATGAATTATTTTTTAATAATAATAAATTATTTTGAAAAATACAATTGTATTTTTAGGAAAAACACGCTTGAGGGCTATATAACAAGGATTTAAATCCATTCTTTCGTGGGATTCTATAAATTCTATCCATCAGTTTGAGGGTTCTATCCATCTTTGCAAGTTCTAAGCGTCACTTTGCAAAGTCAATCTGCCACTGTGCAATTTCAATCCATCACTTTGCAAATTCTATCCGTCACTTTGAAGGTTCTATCCATCACTTTAGCAGGGCTATCCACCATTTTGACGGTTCTATCCACGACTTCGATGGGGCTATCCACCATTTTGACGGTTCTATCCACCACTTTAGCAGGGCTATCCACGACTTTGACGGTTCTATCCACCACTTTAGCAGGGCTATCCACCACTTTAAAGGGTCTAACCGCTCTCTATTTTCATTACGTAAAAAAACTCTATCGCATCATCCAAAGATGAATAGGATAGAGTTTACTTTGTTACTGCAATAACGTCTGTTCTTGGAGCTTTGCAGAGAAGTATTTGCGTGCATCTGCTGTTAAAATTTGCAATAGCATAACCTCTTCTTGACGCGCAAATTCTACAAACATTCCACTTAAATTTTCATAAACATATTGGATTTTAAAGCCGCTATCCAAATGATGATCTATCTTTTTTATTTCTTCTGCGCTTTGTTGGTATTCTGACATGCCATCACCTCACCTTTCGATTTAGGGTGTCTACATTAATCGGCACCTTTTACTTCTAATAGCGGATCTGGTTGCTCAATGATATCATCCTCAGTTGGCACAGGCACTTGTTGCTGCCCAAATAATTCGTCCAAATTATGACCAGCTGTAATACCTAAATACTTTGCATCACTTGGATCTTCTAGCTCAGCTTGAGGGTACTTTTTAAACCACCAATACTTCGCTAATACAAAATATACAAATGCTCCTACAAAGAACCCTACTAAGGAAGAATAAGTGGCGAAAACATTGGCAACTGCCCCACCAATAATCCAAGCGATTAAACCAGCTAAGTTAAAGCCATTCCAATACTTAAATTGACCTTCTAATTCATACAGCTCTCTTACATGCACACGGCGTTTACGGATTAAATAATAATCAGCAAATAAAATACCGACAATCGCTGTTAAAATACCTCCGATAATTAATAGTGCATTTACTAATACACCAAATAAACTCCATGGCTGTGCAAGAATACCAATTATCCCCGCAATAACAACCCCAACCCAAAACGGTACTTTGGGGCCGCCGATATTTGAGAAAATTGTTGCCGCTGGGATAACATTTGCAGAAGTATTAGTGGACCATTGGGCTAACACAATCATTAACAGTAAGATTCCTAAAATAAAGCCACTAGCACTTTGCTGTAATGCATTTATCGGATCCGCAGAGGCAACTGCCATATAGCACACGGCACCAATCGTCACGATAAAGGTATTTGTGATCGGCATGACGATTAATGAACCAACTAACTGTGTTTTATTGCGTTTAAACCAATTACGTTCATTTTTTGGTGCTTTAAAGTAGCGTGAAAGTGAAGGCATATCCGCTGCTAACGTGGACCAAAAGCCCATGTTTGCCATGATGACTACCATAAATGCGGTAAAAGCAGCGAAACCAGTTGTCGGCGTCTCTACCCACGTCCAAATATTCTTTCCTTGAGCTACAGCATTATCTGCCAATGTATAATACATCCAGCAGGAAATTAAGATAATAATTGGCGCTGCTAAATCCGCAAATCGCTCAATCGATTTAATTCCTAGTGACGTATTAAAGAGTTGGAGTGCTGCAAAGACAATGAAACAGATAAACCAATTATCATAACCAAAAAGTAAATTTAAAATGCCGTTTATTGCAAGTGCTCCAAAATAAGTGTTCAGACCGAACCAACATGCAGCCGTTACCCCTCGGACAAGTGACGGAATATGTGTACCAAATGTACCGAATGGAGCACGCATATACACTGGGAATGATAAACCATGTTCGACCCCTATATCACCAATTAACGTCATAAATACACCAATTAAACAAGAGCCAATCAATGTTGCTAAAATCACCATTGGTAATGGTAAGCTCATGATTGCTGAACCACCAATTGCAAAAGCTGCTAAAACAATGGCCATTCCTATCCAAATTACTGCAAAACCAAATGTTCCAATATTTCTTTGTTGATGTGTCACTGGAAGTAAATCTGGGGATTTTAAATAATTCCCTTCACGTTCCATATACTCTCTCCTTTTTTGTTCAATTTCCGTGACAACTACATGAGGCGCCTTCCTTCAACAACATTTCAACAGGAAGGTGGAATTTCAGTTTATTTGAAAGCTTATTTACTTAGATAGACTGCTAATTAGAGCTTGACGTTCATTCCAAGTCATTGGTGGAACAGAAGATTTACGTTCAACCATTGTTATAGCACCATCTACAGGACAGACGATTGAGCATAAATTACAGCCTACACAATCTTCCTCTCGAACTTTCAGCATTGGTCGACCATCTTCTGAATATAAATCGATACATTGATGCGAAGTATCTTCACATGCAATATGACACTTATTACAGTTAATACAAACATCGTTATTAATTTCAGCCACGATTTTATAATTTAAGTCTAAATCACCCCAATTGGAGTATCTAGAAACTGAGCGTCCTACTAAATCCATAACAGAGGCGATTCCTTTATCGTCTAAATAATTATTGAGTCCATCAATCATATCCTCAACAATACTAAAGCCATGATGCATCGCTGCTGTACAAACTTGAACGCCCGTAGCTCCCATCAATATAAACTCAGCAGCATCTTGCCAGTTGGAAATACCACCAATGCCCGAAATAGGAACATTAATTAATGGATTACGAGCACACTCTGCAACCATATTGAGTGCAATTGGTTTCACGGCAGGACCACAATAGCCTCCATGTGCACCCTTTCCTGCTACATGAGGAACTGTATTCCATGTATCTAAATCGACACCGGCTAAACTGTTAATTGTATTAATCATACTAACGGCATCTGCTCCACCTCTTGTGGCCGCTTCTGCTGTTACTGTAATGTCGGTAATGTTTGGCGTTAACTTCACAATGACTGGTGTTTTCGCTGCCTCTTTCACCCAGTACGTTTGCTTTTCCACCAACTCAGGCACTTGACCAGAGGCAGAGCCCATTCCTCGTTCTGCCATCCCATGTGGACAACCAAAGTTAAGCTCAAGGCCATCGACTCCCACATCTTCTACTCGTTTAACAATCTCATGCCATTTTTCTTGTTTTGGCTCCACCATTAAAGAAGCGATGATTGCGTGATGTGGAAACCTTTTTTTCGTTTCATAGATTTCTTGTAAATTTACCTCTAACGGTCGATCCGTAATCAGTTCAATATTATTGAAGCCAGCTACTCTTTGTCCGTTAAAACTAACAGCTGCAAAGCGTGAAGAAACATTTAAAATCGGATCCCCTAATGTTTTCCATACAGCTCCACCCCACCCCGCTTCAAATGCGCGTTGTACTTGATAACCTGAATTCGTTGGTGGTGCTGAGGCAAGCCAAAATGGATTCGGCGATTTGATGCCCGCTAAGTCAATGCGTAAGTCTGCCATATTAGTTCCTCCCTTATGCAATCTCACTTGGTTTTATCAATTATGCCTCGGCATAATTGTGTCTGGAATCGGCTTTGTGCTAGCACAAAGAACTCCTTTTCGATTCCGTGACATCCGCCGGAGGCTTTAACTTCTTTCAGCCTGTTGAAAAGTAGCTTAAATCTGCATTCATCTCACCACCTATAGAGGTGGGAGACTTCCGCTGAAAGAAGTTAAACGTTCATGGATCTTATATGCTGCGTCTTTTCCTTGCTGTACAGCTGTAACTACCATCGCCTCGCCCTGTCCATTTCCGAAGACGACATCTCCACATGCAAATACTTTGTCATTCGAGGTTTGCATTGTCGTTTCATCAATATTCACAACACCATTTGTATGCTGTAAACCAAAAGCTTCGATCAATGACACAAAACGTGTTTGACCAATTGCCTTAATGACAGTGTCCACTTCAATAATAAAGTTGGAGCCTTCAACTTCCTCAGGTCTTTGACGACCATCTGCCCCCGCTTCACCGAGCTTCATTTTTACACATTCAATGCCTACTACCTTGCCTACCTCATTACCAATAATTTTTTTCGGTGCTGTTAGCCACTTAAATTCAACACCATCTTGCTTGGCAAATTCATATTCGAATTTGTATGCAGTCATTTCTTTTTGTGTTCTTCTATAAAGAATTTGAACATTGTCAGCACCTAAACGTACAGCACATGTAGCACCATCAATCGCGGTATTTCCGGCTCCAATAACAGCTACTCGCTTCCCAACTATTTCTTTTGTAAGCGTTCCCATTTTTGTATTCCTAACAAACTCGATGGCATCATTTACGCCATCTAGCTCTTCCCCTTCAATGCCCAAATTCGGTACAGCTCCCATACCAACCGCCAAAATAATACTATTATATTGCTCTAAAATCTCATCCGCAGAAATATCAACACCGACAACTGTATTCGTTTTGATTTCCACACCAAGCTTTTCAATTTGCTCGACTTCCCAATCAACGACTTCGTTTGGTAGGCGGAACGACACAATACCATAGCTACCTAAACCACCAGCTTTCGATTCAGCTTCATAGATTGTGACAGCATAGCCTAAACGACTAAGTTCACGAGCTGCAGATAAGCCAGCAGGTCCTGCACCAATAATCGCTACCTTCTGACCATTACTTTGCCCTTGCTTAAATAGCTGAGTATTTGTTTCCATTGCCCAATCTGTTGCATAGCGCTGTAACTCTCCGATTTTAATTGGCTTTGTTGAGGAATTTAGCACACACGCCCCTTCACATAGTTCCTCCGTTGGACAAACTCTTGCACAGCTTGCACCAATTGGATTTGCTTCTAATATAGTCGTAGCAGAGCCCTTCATATTACCAGAAGCAATTTTTTTTATGAAATTTGGGATTTGAATACTCGTTGGGCAAGCTTTAATACATGGTGCATCATAGCAATACAGGCAACGATTAGCTTCCTCCATTGCCTCATTCTTTGTCATCTTGCTCGTCAATTCCACAAAATTACGTCTTAGCTGTATGGCCATTGGATTTTCTTGAATCGGAACCATTTCCACATCCCCCTCATGTGTTCATCTTTTCCGTAAAGTAATTTACGAAACCGATTGCTTTGTTCTCCATCCAAAGCAATCGGCCATTCGGTCATAAACTGAAAGAAGAAGCTAAATGTTTAGTGCTTCTGCAGCTGCTGTTTTTAATGGACGTTTTATATATTGCCCACTACCTAGTACACCAACAAATTCTTTATTTTTAATGACATACTCGCCGCGTACGAGTACACTGACTGGTTCGCCTGTTACTTCCCAACCTTCATATGGGTTATAATCCACATTCATATGGTGCGTTTTAGCCGAGATTTCTCGTTTTGCCTCTGGATCAAAAATAACGATATCGGCATCTGATCCGATGGCAATTGTTCCTTTTTGAGGGAATAGACCAAATATTTTTGCCGCACTAGTAGAAATCATATCGACGAACTCATTGATAGAAATTTTTCCTTTTGCTACACCTTCTGAATATAAAATACTGAAGCGATCTTCAATAAAAGGCCCACCGTTAGGAATTTTAGAAAAATCATTTAATCCTAATTGCTTTTTGCCCTTAAAACTAAACGAGCATTGATCAGAGCCAATCGTTTGTAGCTGCTTCGCTTTTAGCGCATTCCATAAATGTTCCTGATGGTATTTTGGACGAAGCGGTGGGGACCAAACATATTTCGCACCCTCAAAGCCTGGTTGTGCTAAAGCAGATTGATCTAAAGTTAAATACGGTGGACAAGTTTCACCATAGACGTTATAGCCCTTTTCACGCGCTGCAATGATTTCGTCTACTGCCTCTTTACAAGTTACATGAACGACATAAAGAGTAGCGCCGGCGATATGGGCTAACTCAATCGCACGTTTTGTCGCTTCGCCCTCTAACTCAGCTGGACGAGTGAGTGCATGATAAATTGGCTCCTTATGACCTGCACGTCTAGCCTCTTCTACAAGCTCATCAATAACAGAACCATTTTCACAATGCACCATCACAACAGCACCAAGGTCTTTCGCTATTTTAAACGCCTTGAAAAGCGTGCGATCTGTCGCTTGAAATTCTTTTGCATAAGCCATAAAAACCTTTATGGAAGTAATACCCTCTTGCTCTAAAATTTGCGGTAATTCAGCTTCCGTTTCAGGGGTTAAATCACCAATCATTAAATGGAATCCATAGTCGATGGCTGATTTTCCTTTCGCCTTGTCATGCCACTTTTCAACGGCAGCTGAAAGTTTTTCTTCACCAGCAGTTAAGCAGAAATCTAAAATTGTGGTTGTCCCACCGAAAGCTGCTGCAATGGTACCAGATTTCCAATCATCATCTGTCACTGTATTATTAAATGGCATATCTAAATGTGTATGCGGATCGATTCCTCCTGGCATCACATATTTACCAGTAGCATCAATAATTTCTGCCCCTACGTCCGTTAAGTTTTTGCCAATTTGAACAATTTTTCCTTTCTCTATTAAAATATCTGCCTCAAAAATATCCGCAGCCGTCGCTACTCGTCCACCTTTAATAATCTTCTTCATGCTGCCCCTCACCCTTCGTAAAATAATGGAAAATGTACTTCACAATGTAGAATTTACAATACCCGTCTTAATTTAACGTGTATGTCTCGCCCATACTGAACTTTGTTTGCAGCGTTAACACTGTTTCCAGTAGTACGTCTGCTCCTTTCGCACAATCTTCAAATGTTGTTTCCTCTTCCTCACAATGACTCTTACCATTAATACTTGGTACAAAAATCATCGCCGAAGGTACGATACTTGCAATATATTGCGCATCATGCCCTGCCCCGCTAAACATTCGATGAGCAGTATAGCCGAAGCTTTGACAAGCCCTTTCCACCTCATTACAAATCTTTGTATCAAAATAGACTGTTTCCCTACCCCACAGCTTAACTGGCTTAATGCTACAACCCATTTCTTCTGTAGGAAGATTATTCAGTATGTCCTCAACCTTTTGCATAATTTGTGGGTTTTGATGACGTGAATCAATCGTAAAAGTCACATTGTTTGGTATAACTGTATGAATATTTGGAGAAACATTCACTCGACCAAAGGTAAACACTAACTGTTCATCAATTTTTCCGAGCTCTTCATGTAAATGCGTCATAATTTTCGAAGTCACAATCATTGGATCTTGACGCATGGACATTGGAGTTGTCCCCGCGTGATTGGATTGACCTGTAACCTTAATTTCATAACAAACCATGCCTAAAACACCTTCAACAACTCCTATTTCCAGTTGTTTCGCCTCTAAAACTGGTCCTTGCTCGATATGCAATTCAATATAAGCAAGTGCTTCTTTTAAGCGATTTTCTTGATCTCCCTCATAGCCGCTTGCTTGCAATGCTTCTTCGAAACTAGTGCCCTTTTTGTCGACAGATTGCAGCATCTTTTCTTTTTCAAATTTGGATGAGATGACGCCAGAGCTCATCATTGCTGGATCAAAACGAGCACCTTCTTCATTCGTAAAATTAACAATCATTAACGGTATATCTAGCTCAATCTCGTTTTCCTTTAACGTTCTAATTGCCTCTATGGCTGTTAAAATGCCCAACACACCATCAAATTTCCCACCCTTTTCAACGGAATCTAAATGCGATCCCATGACAATTGGCGGGACATCCTTTTTCCCAGGTAGAATGGCATAAATATTACCCATATCATCGACTTTAATATCCATCCCTAATTCTTCACAACACTCACAAAAATAGTTTCTTGCTAAAACATCTTCATTCGAAAGAGATAAACGGGTTACGCCACCATTTTCAGTAGCTCCAAATTGACTAAATTGTTCAATTAACTCTTGCAATCGTCTACTATTACACTTATACATATGCAAGTCCTCTCTTTCACAGTAGTTAATACACATTCTATAAGAGATAAAAATGATGAGATATGGATAGCAAACTAAAAAAATATGTGCATCCGCACATAATATATGGTAAGTTATGTTCATAATAAGGGGGGGAAAAATGGGGACGATTCGCAAAATTGTAGAGGGAGTTCAATTCCCAATGCTAACATTAGTAGCCGGACAAAGCGGAACATATCGAAGAGTTACAGGGATTAACGTAGTAGAAAGCATCGATTTAATTATGTTTTGTAGACCTAATGAATTAGTTGTGACTACAGGTATTAATTTATCTTCACAAGGAGACTTAGAGCAGCTTGTTAAACTAGCTTTCTCTAAAAAAGTAGCAGGTTTCATTATTAATACTGGTCCATATATTCCGGAAATACCAGAATCAGTCATCACATTTGCCAACAAACATGATTTCCCTATTTTTCAAATGCCATGGAGTTATCGAATAGCAGATCTATTAAAAACAACATTTCAATTTATTTCCAACCACCATCAAGAGCTTTCCATCGAAGAAAAGATTCTCTACAACTTACTTTTTCACTACAAACAAAACGCCCACTATATTAAAGATCAATTAACACTGTTAGGTTTTCCACAAGGTAGAGAATTTGCCATCATTTCATGCACAACAAATGGTGCACAAGCTAGTATTGACCGTTATGAGGTCATGATTCAATTTGCATTTCAAAATAGATATAAACGCTTCTTAAAACTAAAGCATAAAAATCACCTCATCTTTTTAATCGACAGAGCACAAATCAATACACCAAATACTCCCTTCTCAAAAATCGTTGAAGAAATATACGACAAAATAACGCAAAAAAATGGTTACTTGGATATTATCATTGGTAAAGGAAATTATCATAAAGAACTTGAAAATGTTCGCAAGAGCTATGATGAATCATTAACAGTAATCCAATTAGCAAAACTTCATAACAACCGTTTCCTATACAAATATAAAGAAATTGGTGCCTATAAAATAATAATGGCCGTGCAAAATCAAACATTAATCAAATCCTATAATCAAGACATCTTAGGTCAGCTTTACCGCTATGATGAATTGCATAACACAGATTATGTACAATTTTTACGCATTTTTCTCGAGGAAAATGGTAGTACTAGCAAGATTAGCGAACGCCAATTTATTCATCGCAACACAGTCCTTTATAAACTAAAAAAAATAGAAACGCTATTAGATATGGACTTAAGTAACCCATTCACAAAAACAAATCTCTATATCGCATTTTTGATTGAAGATGTGTTGACGCATCAATAAACGCAATTATATCTATCTGAATTTTCGATTAATACATTCACCTTCTAAATCACTTTATGCATTCATATAAAGTACAAATGGGGTCGACTTTGCATTTTGTTGCCTCATATAGATGAATGTTTGCAAAACTAATTGTTTAGGAGGATTGAACCTTAGTGGCAAATTTAACAGGTCAAAACTGGCAAGTCAAAGATGAGCAATATGTTTGGCATGCTATGAAGCCCTATAATCCGAATGCAACGATGATTGTTGAAAAGTCAAAAGGAGCTTGGATTACAGACATTGGTGGGAAACGATACCTCGATGCAATGTCTGGTTTATGGTGCGTAAATGTTGGTTATGGACGTGAGGAAATTGCAAAAGTGGCTTATGAGCAATTACTAGAAAATACGTATACACCTTTATCGGTAGGTCATATACCTGCCATCCAATTGAGTGAAAAAATTAGTGAACTTCTAGGCGATGATTATGTCGTATTTTTCTCAAATAGTGGCTCTGAAGCAAATGAAGTTGCATTTAAAATTGCACGACAATATCATCAGCAAAAGGGCAATGCTAGCCGCACAAAAATTATCTCTCGTTATCGTGCGTATCATGGTAGCTCTATGGGCGCATTAGCTGCAACAGGACAAGCTCAGCGCAAATATAAATATGAGCCATTTGCTCCTGGATTTATTCATGTTTCGCCACCTGACTCTTATCGTGCTAATGAAGATCCTATCAAAAGTAACGATCCTACTTCATTACCATCTGTGCAGGCCATCGACAATGTGATGACTTGGGAGATGTCAGATACTATCGCCGCTGTTATTATGGAGCCTATTATTACAGGCGGTGGTGTCATTATGCCACATGAAAATTATTTACGAGGAGTACAAGCTGTCTGTGAAAAACAGGGTGCCTTGCTAATTGTCGATGAGGTAATTTGTGGTTTTGGACGTACTGGAAAAGCATTTGGCTTCCAAAACTATGGGATTCAACCGGATATTGTGACAATGGCAAAAGGCTTAACGAGCGCTTATATGCCTCTATCTGCCACAGCTGTACGACGTGAAGTTTATGAGGCGTTTGCAGGTAGCGAGGAGTATGACTTTTTCCGTCATGTCAACACGTTTGGTGGCTCTCCAGCAGCCTGTGCGGTTGCATTGAAAAACATTGAAATTATGGAACAGGAAAATCTATTTACACGCTCTGCGGAAGTGGGATCTCTTCTTCTATCTGAATTACAAGAGCAGTTAAAAGATCACCCATATGTAGGTAACATTCGTGGCAAGGGCTTATTAATAGGTATTGAGCTTGTAAGCGATAAAAATAGTAAGACGCCACTTGATATAGCTGATGTCAACAAGGTGATTAGCTTATGTAAAGATCAGGGATTAATTATCGGCAAAAATGGAGTCACTGTTGCGGGCTTTAACAATATCCTAACACTGTCTCCTCCACTGATTATCACTTCGGACGAAAAAGATTTTATTGTGGAGAAATTGACGACTGCGTTAAACACACTTCTACAACAGCCATAAAGTGAACTTTTAATCAGTGGGGTTTTTTCATCCCCACTGATTATTAGTTTTCACCAATCGGGTAAACGCAGGTCTTAAAAGTTACTTAACTAAATATGTCTAACTTTTTTGGGTCAGATCAATGGTCACCAGTTTTTTTGAGGGAATATCAGTAATCTTTCTTGTTTTGTGAATCCTTTTTTTCTACTTTTTTCACTTCAGTTGTTTTTATTTCAAGAAAATCCGCTTCTTCCCCAGCCTCCATACCATAGCTAGGATTTCGGTCTATACGATTATAAGGATCCAGGTCATTTGTATCAAGAAGATCTTCATCCTCATCAAATCGCATAACAAGAATCGGTAACGATATTAGTCCGGCTAACCCAATGAATGCATAAATCCATCGTGACAATACCGCAGTTTGTCCACCAAACAAATAGGCAACTAAATCAAATCCAAAGAATCCAATGAATCCCCAGTTGATTGCTCCAATGATGACTAACACTAAAGCGATTCTATAAACTACGCTCATGTTTACACCTCCTTCATTTGTAGATACGAAGCCAGTATACAGGTCCATTTTTCACATGTATAAAGCGTTCGATTTGCAGAAAAAAACTGTCATAACAAGTGATAAAATTACAAACACTTATTGTAATTAAATTGCCCATTTTGACGGTCTTATTTTTTGCAATAACCGCTTTTTTATACAAAAGGCTGACTAGGCTAAGTCTTTACTACAAACAAAAGAAATGTTAGTGAATCACAGATATTGAGCCACTCTTTAATGACTCATCACCGTAGCATTAGCTGATTGCCGTTCCGACTGGGCACATTTCCTATAGACTATCGCTTTTTCGCTAAATATAGTTCATTAAATTCCTTGATTTTTGACATGATGATGCCTCCATATTGTTGATGAGCCACCATCATTCTTGCTCTTATGGCTTTGCGAATTCTTTCGTTAACAATTATCGTAACTTTTTTCAAATATTTTATATATTATCAGAAAAAATCCTAATTTTAGAATAAAGTGTGATATATTTACATAATACTCTATTTTTAGAGTACCTTATTAAACCTTTCCATCAGCACCCTTACTAAAAACTGAAGGAGAGGGATTAGGATAGGAGAAAGAATGAATGATGAAAAATAAAATTAAAAAAATCAACCTGTTATTTTATTTTTTTATCGTACTTATATTTACTTTTACACAATTCAACTTAACATGTCATGCGACAGAACAATCAGAACCTATAATATTGGGTAAGCATTATGATATTTTTCGTGACCCGTCAAAAAAAATTACGATAGAAGATATATTAAGTGGTACATATGACAATTCCTTTGTCGCTAGTAAAGACAATTATTTATCTTTTGGGCATACGAATGATACGATTTGGCTACGGTTAGATGCCGATGAAATATTAAAGGATAAACAGGAGTCTTACTGGTTAGAGGTAACAGACAAATTAAATAGCATTGACATGTTTTTAGTGAAAGAAGATGGCTCCTATAGTGTTCAAAAAAGAGGCATAGCAAATATTGATGAACAAAAAATTCATTTTCGTTCTAATTTATTTGAAATCGAAGATCCAACCGTCAAAGAAATTTATATAAAATTAGATGGACAATTACCATTAAATACAATTTCTTATCTTTTCACAACGGATAGCTTTGCCAATAAGATTATTGACTATAAATTTTTAACAGGGATTTTTTATGGATTCTTAACCGCATTATTAATCTACAATTTATTTCTATTTTTTTCGTTAAAAGAAAAAGCTTACTTTTACTATGTTTTGTATATGTTTAGTTTTATTCTCTATCAAGCTACTTTGAATTCTTTAGATATTGAACTAGTAGGACAACTTTTGCCTAAATGGTTGTTAATCAAATCCGCAGCCATAAGTGGCAATATATTATTTTTATTTATGATTCTATTTAGTAAAGAGTTTCTAGAACTAAAAAAATACTTACCTCGATTCCACAAAATAGGAAATATACTATTAGGGATCACGATATTTTCTTTAATTACTTCATTTATCATCCCTGATGTTGCGATTGCAAATAATTTCACAAGTATTTTTGCTGTAGTTGTCTTTATTTTTCTTTGGTTATCAGGAATATTTGTGTGGTTAAAAGGCCACAAAATGGCTAGATTTTATATAGTCGGTTGGACTGTTCTGCTTGGTTCCATCATTGTACAAGCATTCGCTTTTTTAAATATTATTCCTTTCCATCCAATTATATTTGAGGCTGTTCCTGCAGTGGGTGCTATTGTCGAAGCTATATTTTTGTCATTAGCCTTAGGCGATAAAATTAATATAATAAAAAAAGAGCATCAGGAAATGCAACAATTGCTCACTGAAACGCTCGAACATAAAGTAAAAGAACGAACACAAGAGCTAGAAAGTGCAAAACTTGACCTTGAAAAATTAGCAAATACAGATCGTCTTACTCAAATCCCTAATCGTGTAAGGTTAGACTATGTGTTAGCGGAAGCTATAGAACATGCCCAACATCATGACGCTCCGTTCTCTATAATTCTACTAGATATTGATTATTTTAAAGAAGTAAATGATGAGTTCGGCCATCAAGTAGGCGACTTAGTTTTAATGAACGTAGCCGAGATCCTGCAAAATACGATTCGACCGCAAGATACAATTGGAAGATGGGGTGGTGAGGAATTTTTAGTTATTTGCCCTCAAACTACACTAGATGTTGCTGTTAAGCTTTCTGAAAAGCTTCGTCAACGATTAGAAAATCATCAATTCCCTGTCGTGCACCGAAAAACTAGTAGCTTTGGTGTAACTAGCTATGGAGATGGTGATACACTAAATACTTTATTATTTAGATGTGATAAAGCTTTATATCAAGCAAAAGAGCAAGGCAGAAATTGTGTTGAATTTTTAATAGATGATGTCCCTGTCTCTATTAAATAAAGACGCGTCAAAGACAGTCATTTTGTCTTGACGCCTTTTGCTTTTCGCTTTTTGCTTTTCGCTCCGCTCCCTGCACTCTTTGGCCAACCGTTACTTTTTAGCTAGATTCTATTCTACGAAAAACCCCTTTTAGCAGTTTTGCCAAAAGGGGTTTCATCTATTTCTGCCAATTATTAAGTTCCTTTAACAACTCAGGTAGCTGCAATTTTTTCACATCAATCGGTGGTAATGCCTTGATAAACTCCTTACCGTACGACTTTGTTGAAATGCGGCGGTCTAAAACTATAAAGGCTCCTTTATCTTGTGATGAACGGATCAAACGACCAAAGCCTTGTTTAAAACGCATGATGGCTTCCGGTAATGATAACTCATTGAAGGAATTAAGACCTTGTGCAGTAAGGTGTTTTGCTCGCGCCTTAAATACAGGCTCTTCTGGCGAAGAAAACGGTAAACGAACAACAATAACCGATGCCAGTGCGTCACCTGGAACGTCCACACCTTCCCAAAAGCTGTTTGTACCAAAGAGTACCGAATGGCTAAACTTTTGGAATGATTTCAGAATTCGCATACGGCTACCACCCGTAACGCCTTGTGCAAAAAGCATATAGTCATCCAGGAGTTCACTATCTTGAATAAGTTCTACTGTTTTGCGAAGCATGTCCTGCGCCGTAAATAAAACGAAACAACGTCCTTCAGTCATCCGCACCGTACGGGTAATGGCTTGGGCAACCGCTTCAATATATTCATCCTGTGACACATGTTGAATATCAGGCATGTCCGTGACAATAAATGCTTTCGCTCCTGCATAATAGGCTGGTGGTGCTTGAAGCTTTATTACCTGCACACGATCAGAAATACCAAGCTGACGGGTCACAAAACGTTCATTGCCCGGCACAGTTAAAGTCCCTGAAGTCCAAACAATACTTGCCTGCTTACGAAGTGGTGCAAGTACTTTTTCGATAATAGGCGTGACATTAACAGGCTTTTTAAAGACATGCAAGCTTCCAGGAACACTCCGTAAATCAAATTCTAGCCACACTGAATTATCATCTTGTTGCGATAGGAAAATTTCCTCCCACTCAGCGATTTTCACCTTCAATTCACGGATCCAATAATGCCATTCTGATAATATATAGAGCTCGTTTTTATCTAATTGCTCAATATTATTTTCAAAGGTATGACCTACCTCTGTCGCAAGATCAAGCCACTGCTGTGTGAGCTTACTCACTTGCAAAAGCGGTTCTTTTGCTAACGATACATCCTCTAAAAACAAAGTCCTTTTGCTACTAGCTTGTTTCCCTTTTATTTGTTGCTGCATTTTTTGCACAGCTCGCTGAATGGTTTCATCGAATGTCCGTTGTAGGCGTATCAATTGTGCATCTAGTCGTTGTAAACTTTGCATAGGAACACGTTGTTTTTTCTTAGCTGCCTGACTGAATTGCTGGAATAAAGCCGTTTCCTCCATCGTTCCGATTTGGCCGAAAATATACTTCCACTGCGTATAAGAGAATACAATTTCATCTTGTTGCATGGCGGATTGTACAAATTGATGTGCTTCATCAATAATCCATCCATCGATTTGTGTAAAAATCGGAGTTTGGCGGACTAAATCACTGAGTACCATAGAATGATTGGTCACAATACAATCGGCAAATTCACTATTTTTTAACGCTTGCTCATAGAAATCAAAGCCCCTTGAAGGTTTTTCATCAGGCATTTTTCGGATTTTCTCTAAAAATAACTGTCCGCCACCAGAAACATTGAGCTCACTTAACACACCTGTTTCTGTTTTAGTAAGCCAAACGAGAATCTGTAAAATCGTAAAGGTATCGTCATAGGATTCATCTGCATATGCCATACATTGCTCAAAACGTGTAAGGTCAATATAGTGCTGCATGCCCTTTAGAACAGCAATATTTACTTTAGTGCCAAGGATTTTTTCGATCTTGGGTAGCTCTTCTTCAACAAGCTGCTCCTGCAAGTGTGACGTATATGTGCTAATCGCAATTTTTTTATCGACTGCTCGAGCATACAAAATCGCAGGAAGTAAATAGCCTGCTGTTTTACCAATACCTGTTGAAGCCTCAATAACGCACTCTCTTTTGTCATTTAACGCCTGCCAAATAGTGTCCATCATCTCGAATTGTGCAGGTCGTTGCTCAAAATTCGGCATCGCCTTTGTCATTAATGATATTTTGTCAGCTGCCGTTTGTGGGTACGCTACAATCTCTGCATTATTTGTATACTTTTTTCGTCCATCACAAACAGCCAAATTGCGGTAATAGGAGACATTTTCATTAGTAGTGACATGCTGTCGTTTAATTTGAAGCGCCTCGAAGAACAGCTGGGATAAATTTGATTTTAATCTGAATGAACGTTTATGCATTTGTTCAAGCGTTAGCTGCGGGAGACAGAGTAGCTCCTTCCAGCAACGTATAAAGAGCTCAGCTGTTGCACGGGCATCATCGTCTGCTCGGTGTGCGTTTGTTAGCTCTATATTTAAATCAGCCGCTAAATCACCTAGCTTAAAGCTGAGTGACATCGGGAACAATATTTTGGCAAGCTCAACCGTGTCCATCTTATTACCCTGCCATTTCGGTAAACCAGCACGCTTGAATTCCGCTTGTAAAAAAGATAAGTCAAAATCCGCATTATGCGCGACAAATACACAGTCAGCAAGTAATTCATATATGTAGTCGGCATGTGCCTCGAACGGCAAGGCATCCTTTACATCCTCATCCGTAATATGCGTTAAATCCTGAATAAAAGTTGGAATGGATTTACCTGGATAAATAAACTTCGTAAAGGTGCGCTCAATTTTCCAATCTTTCATAATAACAATGGCTATTTGAATCATTCGGTCCCCATTTGCCGGTGAATGACCAGTCGTCTCCAAATCTACAATTGCATACTTTTGACTTTCCATCATACATCTCAACTCACAGTTCACATTAGATAGATGAATTTTAACATATATTTGGCTTAGCGGCATCCCTCTGCCATTGTTGATTGGTCATAAAAAAAGACTTCTGAACGATTACCAGGATTTATAGTAAGAATTTTTAATTTATATATAATATTTGTAAAGACATAGCCCATCACCATAACGTGTGGTTGATTTCCGTTCCGACTGGGCGCTTTCCTGGGGGCGTCCGATGAGCCGCTTCACTCGCGTTGCTCGCTCCAGGGTCTCATCTGTGACGCTGATCCCCAAGGAGTCGCCCAGCCTCCACTCCAATCAACTTATTTACAAGCATACGTCTTAACAAATGTCATCCACAACTCTTGGTGATGAGCCAAAAACATATACAATTTAAAAGGTACAATTAGGGGGGATACTTCAGAAATGAAACAAATTTTTGCGTATAAAAATATAGAACAGTATCAAAAGAATATACAAACAACTCAATATTTTGTTGATAAATTAGAGATTTATCGTCAACTATTAGAAAAAGAATATGAACTTCATGATATTCCTAAGGCGATTGTATGGACTTCAGAAGAAATTGCGACAAATATCTTTTCAAATGTACCTATTCCTGCATATACAAATAAAGATAGTATCTATATGAATCCGAACCTTGAGGATTGGAGACAGTTATTTTTAAGACAATTAGAAGATCAACAACATTTGGAGATAGAGAAATACTATAAAACGATTAGTAATGACCATATTTTTTGCATTTTAGCCCATGAACTAACGCATCATTCGGATTTATTTCTCGATGAATTTGATGATGATCGAATGGATAGCATTTGGTTTGAAGAAGGAATGTGCGAATATTTATCAAAAAAATTAACGCTCAATGAAAATCAATTCAATGAAATTGCAAAGATTGAGTTAGAATTGATTCATTTGTTTAAAGATAAATATGGAGAACATTCATTAGATGATTTTGGTACTGCTAGTTATGAATCTGAAAGTTTAACTAGTATTATGTATGACTACTGGCGTAGCTTCCAAACCATCAAATTCTTAGTGGAGGAACGTTCAAATAACAATGTGCATCATGTTTTTGAAGTTTATCATCGCTGGAACAAAGAAGGAAGAAAGGTATCTTTAACGCAATATTTTAGTTTGGAAAACTTTTTAAATACACTTTAATGCTCATGTGGCAAATCAATGACACTTAGAATCAGTAGTGTCCATTCTTCATTGTTAGATTTTCATTACAAATCTCTGATATGCCTTCTCTTTAACAATTTTTTGACATAATAAAAAGTGTACATCATTAAAATAAATTTAGTAATGTACACTTTCAATATATTAAGTTATAAAGTAGTATCCAACTTTATCACACTACATCACCGTTGCTTCTGGCTCATAGGATATCATTTCTTTAATCGTATTACCTTGTCCCATAATGGCAACCGTAGGCTTATGATCCTTTGCCTCTTCGTTGTCTACATACACATAAGAAATAATAATCACAATATCTCCACATTGTACTAGACGTGCTGCTGCACCGTTCACACAAATAACGCCTGATCCACGCTCCCCTGCAATAATGTAGGTTTCAAAGCGTGCCCCATTGTTGTTATTGACGATATGGACCTTTTCATTCGGAAGCATACCTACTGCATCTAAAATATCCTCATCTATTGTTATTGATCCAACGTAATTTAAATCTGCTTGTGTCACTGTAGCACGGTGGATTTTACTATTCATCATCATTCGCAACATATTATAATCCTTCTTTCACATTAAAGATACAATTATCAATTAAACGAGTTTTACCCATATATACAGCCGCTGCTAACAGTACTTGCTCCGTTTCAGCCGTTATTGGTGTTAAGTCTGGATACGCTAATAGCTCAAAATAATCTATTTCTCCGTGTGTACGTGCTGCAATGTGATTCTTTGCTTTAGCAAGTGCATTGACTGCATCACCATTCGCTAAAAAGCTGTGACGAGCAAGCTGCAGTGCTTCATTAATTGCTGGTGCCTCTTTACGCTCTACTTCACTTAAATAGACATTACGAGAAGATTTGGCTAAGCCGTCCTCTTCACGCACAATTGGCACTACTCGCATGTCCAAAGGGAAATTAAAATCGCGTACCATCGTAGCAATAATAGCAACTTGTTGTGCATCCTTTTGGCCGAAATAAGCTCGTGTCGGCTGTGTTAGTTGAAATAATTTTGATACAACCTGTAAAACGCCATCAAAATGGCCTGGACGGCTCGCCCCGCAAAGGATTGTTGCTTGTTCACCCGCATGAATACGAATACCGCCATCGTGAGGATACATTTCTTCAACACTTGGTGCGAAAACAATATCTACACCAACAGACTCTGCCAAAGCAGTATCTCGTGGCAAATCACGCGGATAGCTTTCAAAGTCTTCATTTGGCCCAAATTGTGTTGGGTTTACAAAGATACTCATAACGACTAAATCATTTTCGGCACGGGCTGTTTTTGCTAGCGTTAAATGACCGTCATGTAAATACCCGATACGAAAAACATATACATTTCTTAAAAAAATGTAGACATCTCTACTGTGACACAACTTATATCTTCCGACTTTCGTATTTGTGTCTTCCTTATTCTCCGAGTCTGGTTTCGCAAAACGCTACTACCATTTTGTATGACTCTCCAAAGGCTTAAATTCCGCAGTATCGTTGCGTACACATCTAAGGCTTAGTTTCAGTTAAGCTTCTTAGATTGAATAATTTGCTAAGTTAATGCTTGCGTTCAAATCTCTATCCATCTTTAATCCGCAAGAGCAGATAAATAATCTGTCTTTCAGTCTCAAATCGGATTTGACTTGTCCACAAGAAGAACAAGTTTTTGATGATGGAAACCATCTGTCGGCTTCAATAAATTCAATTCCGTATTTTTTACATTTGTATTGAATTTGCCGTTTGAATTCATATAACTTCTGCCCGGCTACCGCCTTCGCCAGATGTTTGTTTTTCATCAACCCTTTTACATTTAAATGTTCCATTACAATACGAGATGGCTTGGTTTTCACGATCTCATTAGAACACTGATGTAAATGATTTGTTCGGATGTCGTTAAGTCGCTTATATAAATTACGAATTTCAGTGTTTTGTTTTTGAATATTTTTCATATTCTTTAAAGGTATTTTATAGATTGGCTTTCGTTTTTTAGTATACTCTTTCGTGTTGGCTTCAAGCTTACGAGCTAGTTGTCGTTGTTCTCGCTTCAACTTTTGCTCTAATCGTTTGACTTCTTTGGTTTTGTTCATGTTCTTTTTGAACTCACCATCAGAACAAACTGCCAATTTTTCGATACCCACATCAATTCCTAAACTTTCGTCGGTCAAATCATATGGCTCAAATTCTTGCTCAAACCCAATGGATAAGAACCAGTTTCGTCCGTCAAACGAAATGCGTGGATTCGAATATTTATGACTTTTTTTAAGCTTAGGAAGCGCATTGCAAGTTTTTACACTACCAATCTTTTCTCCTCTAAAACCTTCATTTGTTCGTTTTAAACTTTCGTAATTTACATAAAAACTAACTTTACTTCTTCGTCTGCTTTTGAACCTTGGCTTTTCAGTCATGCCTTCGAACCAACGCTTTCTAGCAATATCGGCATCTTTCACCGCCTGTTTCATCACATTGCTTCCGACTTCCTTCAGCCATTTATGCGTTGTTGGTTTCAGCTCGTTATTGATTTTCTTACGAACTTCGCCCTCTTTGACTGTACGCTTCTCGTCGTTATAAATACGTTCGCTTTCAGCCAAGAAATAATTGTAAGCCCATCTCGCAGTCCCCGCAGACTTCCAAAACAAAACCTCTTGTTCTTTAGTTGGTTTTAGTCTGATCTTTGTCCCTAGCGTGACAACATTTACACCAACACGTTTAGCAAATTTTCCAATGGACATTAATTCCATGCGTACCACCTCTCTTTCAATATGATAAAATCACTTTACCCTATTTAGAGAGGTTGTTAACATTTTTTAAATTTGTATCTATTTTTCTTGTTCACACGAAGGCGCAACCCTTCATGCAGTCTTTCTCTCACGAGTAGACCTCTTATGCTTTCACATAAGCGCAGACTATATCTTCATCTTATTTTCTAATAAGAGCCACATTTTTCTTCCGCCATTCGCTTGCGGTTTTACTCTCCCTCAAGGAGATAGTCGTTGAACGTCTTCCTTGTCTCATTAGAGATTTAGGAGTTCGCTGCTAAACATCCATTGCCAAAGCACTTAGCGCCACCGTTTTCCGTTGTCACGATGATCCTTTACGGACACTGAGTAATTTTTTTCAGCTTATGCCATCCTTGTTGTTTTTTCTGCTTTCGCACCGTTACGTCTGCCGTTTCCAGCTCCGCTTTGGTCACAAGGCTTTAGGAGTTAAAAGCAATTAACGTGGAGTTCGCACCAATCGCTTGATACGAAGGGTATTCTGTTATAAATCTATACTTCTATACAGGTTTGTATAGTTTTGTCTAAATTTGTTGTAACAGTTTAGTTACCCATCGTCGGAACAAGTCCAATTGTTTTTTGAGCTTGTTTGGCTGCTTGGATTTCTACGGTTAGTGCTTGGATTGTAGTTACGACTTTCATTACTTTACGCCCCCATATAGCTGATCCAATGCTTCCTCTTTCATTGTGAAGGAATGCTTCGGTGCTGGGAATGTGCCTGCTTTTACCGCTTCTACGTAACTAGCAATTCCACTGCTTGCTTCTTGGCCCATATTAGCAAACTGTTCCACAAATTTCGGTACATGATGTGAACCGTAGCTTAGCATGTCATGATAAACCAATACTTGTCCATCAGCCTCTACACCAGCACCAATACCAATCGTTGGAATAATAAGATTAGCAGATACCATTTCTGTTAACTGATGTGGAATACATTCTAAAACAACTGCACAAGCACCAGCCTCTTGGCATTGTTTCGCATCTTCGATAAGTTTCGTTGCCTGCTCAGCTGTTTTGCCCTGTACTTTGTAACCACCAAGCACCCCTGCCGATTGTGGTAATAAACCTAAGTGTGCTACCACCGGAATGCCCGCCGACGTTAATTTACGAATTACTGGAATAACATCTCCAGCACCCTCTACCTTAAGTGCATCGGCTCTCGTCTCCTGCATCATGAATACTGCCTTTTTCAACGTTTCGTTTACATCACCGTGATACGAACCAAATGGCATATCAACAACAACAAATGTGTCCTTTGCTCCGCGCCTTACTGCTTTTGCATGATGAACCATGTCCGCTACTGTTACTGGCATTGTAGAGTCATAACCTAGTACGACCATGCCTAGTGAATCTCCCACTAGAATCATATCGACGCCTGCATCCTCGGCAAATTTTGCAGCAGGGTAATCATAGGCAGTGAGCATAACGATTTTCTCACCTGCTGCCTTCATCTTTAAAAAATCTGAAGTCGTTTTCATTGTGTAGTCCTCCTTTTTTAAGGGAAGAAAACAGAAAAACCCCTCTGTACCTAAAATGGACAGAAGGGTAGTGTTTCGTTCGTCATCAAAAATACCTCTTGTCTTGAATTTTGATAAGAGGCCGTATCTTGATTTTTCATAGGCATACACAATCCAATTCTTTGAGAGAATAGCCTATTTCATTGAATCAAGTACTATTTTTGAACGCTTGTTTTCTTCCGTCCCTGTCATTAAAAGATCAAGGCAGATATTTATTGTAATAGGTCTTACGCTTTTGAAGGTGCCGTTCACAAAAGGATACTGCCCTTCAGCACATACTATAACAGATTCCTCTAGTAATCTTCAAATATTATTTTCTAATAATGACGCCAATTAATTTATTGTTCATTAAAAAAAGTATCAAAAAATTGGTTTTTGTTACTATTTTAAAGACATGATCGTCACTTTTAATTTCCGGAGCGTACTTATTTATAAAATTTGACAATTCAATGCAATATGTAATATACTTCCACCATACTATACGATATATAATATAAGACCCTGTATAGGTATTACATTGTGAGGTGAGGAAAATGACATTTCAACTTGGCTCAGCTTTACTTGACGCTTGTGTACTTGCCATCGTCGATAAAGAGGATGCTTATGGTTACTCATTAACACAGCAAGTACAATCTGTGATGGATATATCAGAATCTACGCTGTATCCAGTATTACGTCGTTTACAAAAAGCAAATTATTTAACAACCTACGATCAGCCCTATCAAGGTAGAAATAGACGCTATTACCAAATTACCGAGCAAGGTCGAATTCGATTACTGGAGCTATTAAAAGAATGGCAACTGTATAAAGAAAATATCGATTGTGTACTTTTAGGAGGGAAATATAATGAATAGAGCAAGCTATTTGAAAAAGCTACGGGGGAAATTACAACGTCTTCCAGCGCATGAGATTGATGCTGCGCTTGCCTATTATGAGGAATATTTCGATGAAGCAGGAGAAGAAAACGAGCAGCAGATCATTCAACAACTAGGCTCCCCTTCTCATGTTGCATCACAAATAATGGCGGACTCTGCATTAAGGGATTTAGATGAAACCTCGACTTCGACTAAGAAGAATGTGACTGCTATTTGGCTCATCATTCTAGCAATACTATCTGCCCCACTTTCAATACCGTTATTGGCAGTTGCTATAGCACTTATTTTTTCATTTGGTGTAGTCATTTTCAGCGTTGTCTTAGCTATTATTGCAACTGTCCTTAGTATCATTTTCGGTGGAATCGTTGCACTTATTTCAGGCTTCTTCATTTTAACGGAGGACTGGCCGACAGCATTACTCTTTATGGGTGTTGGCTTTATTGTTACAGGTCTAGGCATCTTACTTTTCCCAGTCGTTGCTCGTTTTATTAAAAAAATAGTCGTTATTTGTGTTGAAGCACTAGCTAGACTATTCCATAAAATAACGAAAAAGCGGAAGGAGGGTTACTAATGATGTCTCGACATACACATATCGCTATGACTATGATTGCTTTTGGCATATTGTTAGCTCTAGTTGGTTATTTCTCTGGTGGAAAATGGAGTTTTGTGTTAACTGATGAAGGCATCCAGGTACCCAAGAACAATAATCTAGTAAACCATTCTTATGAACTAGATGATTTTACTAGCATCAATATTGTCAATGACTATGGCGATGTTGAAATTGTTACTAGCGATCGTTATGCCTTAGAAACGAATGTTGTGGAAGATGATGATATTACGTACAGCATTAAAGATAATACATTAACTATCGAAACGAAGGGTAAGAAAAAAAATGATCTACAATTAGGGTTTGGTAGCTTTAATACTCCTTCCATCACAATCTATGTTCCTAAAGATGTGACATTGAAAATCGTTGACATCGATAGCAATTTTGGAGATATGACCATTCGTGATCTAAACTATCAGCAGTTAAATCTGATTGAAAATTATGGAGATATACTATTTAAAAACACTACTGGTGATAAAACAGAGATTACTCAATCGTTTGGTGATATGAAGCTACAGCAATTTTCAAGCAATGGCTTCGTTGTCGAAAGTGAGAATGGTGATATTAACATCGATGGTACATTAAAAGGTCAGTCCACTATTACGTCTAACTTTGGAGATACTACACTTGACTTGCAAAACAAAAAAAGTGAAATTGGCTATGAATTAAACACGGACTTTGGGGATCTTACAGTTGATAAGAAGGAACAAAACGGCAATGTATCACAAGAATATAAAGGGGACAACCAGCTAAAAGCAACAATTTCACATGGTGACTTAATGTTAACGTTGAAATAAAGTGAGCATCGGCAATTTAGATGATAGAAGTGGTTGTTCGTCGGTTGGACTCTTATTTGCGCCGCTAAAGTTTGTTGTTCCGCCGGTTGGACTCTCTTTTGCGCCGCTAAAGTCGGGGGGGCCGCCGCTAAAGTTTGCTGCTCCGCCGGTTGGACTCCCTTTTCCGCCGCTAAAGTCGGGGGGGCCGCCGCTAAAGTTTGCTGCTCCGCCGGTTGGACTCTCTTTTGCGCCGCTAAAGTCGGGGGGTCCGCCGCTTGTACTCCCTTTTCCGCCGCTAAAGTCGGGAATTCCGCCGCTTGTACTCCCTTTTCCGCCGCTAAAGTCGGGGGGTCCGCCGCTTGTACTCCCTTTTGCGCTGCTAAAAACTCTTACTATAAATTGCATTGAACACGAAAGAAAGCTGCAAGATTCATAATGATTCTTGCAGCTTTTGGTTTATAAAATTTTTATATCTCCAGCGTAAATTGTTCGGACTGTGCCATCATCTTGAATCAGCTGTAGTACACCTTCATCCGTAACTCCACTGGCAATGCCTTCAAAGCGTCCACGTAAAGTTGTCACTTCAACACGTTGCCCAATGGTACATGACATTTGTTCCCATAGCTTTTTAATGCTAGCAAAGCCCTCTTTCACGTATAATTCCGTAAATTGTTCTAAGTATTGTAAAATAGATGCGACAAGGGCTGCACGATTAATTTCTTCACCCGCTTCTAAGCGTAAAGATGTTGCAATATTCGCAATCTCAGGTGAGAAATCTGATTCGACTTGGTTTGCATTTATACCGATGCCTACTAGTAGTGCTTGAACAAGATCTGCCTCAGCCTGCATTTCCGTTAAAATACCTGTGCATTTCTTACCTTTAATGAGTAAATCATTGGGCCATTTAATGGCTGGCTCAACATGTTTATATAATGTTTTAATAGCCATTGTAACCGCAACTGCTACGACAAGCGTATACGATGAAGCTTGCTGAGGACTCACGTCAGGTCTCACGATAATGGTCATCCAAATACCTGTACCTTTTGCAGACTCCCAAGGACGCGCCATACGACCACGACCAGCAGTTTGCTCCTCACCGATGATGATCGTGCCATGTGGTGCACCTTCCTGTGCAAGCTTATGGGCAATTGTTTGTGTTGAATCAACAACATCAAAATAGTGAATTTCACGCCCAAATCGTTCTGTATTTAAAAAGAGCTCAATTTGTGTTGGACTTAAGCTATTTGGCACACCCGTAAGTACATAGCCTTTTTTCTTTACGGTTTCAAATGTATAGCCTTCCTCCTGTAGCGTCTGCATATGTTTCCATACAGCTGTTCGTGATACGCCAAGAGAATCTGCTAGCTCCTGACCTGAAACTGCTTCACCATTAGCAGCTAATATTCTTTTTAAAATTTCATCCTTCATGGAAATACTCATGTTCAAATCAATCCTTTAGTAAGTTCTACTATTCTCATCCTCTTATTAGTAATAATCATACTGTAAATTATGACAATTGACTACAAGCTATCATCAAATATCTTTCAGCTACCAATTATCCACTTTTTCCCTATATTATGTCGGATCGTTTTCTCTTTTATTAGGTCCTTTATGCGTAAAAGCCCATTCAATAATATGGTCAATTATTCTGTCAAATCAATTTCGCACTGAAGTCTTTCAATCGCTCTTATTAGTTCACCTTCAACTGTATCTGCCTGCTCACTATTTGGAACATAATTTCCCCAAATATATTTAGCTTCTTCAAAGTACTTCATAACACCCCCCATAAAGATTCTTTAATCGGTTTCCAATCAGGATTTCTTTTATCTTCAATTCTAGGCTTTCTAACATGATGACTAAATCGCTCTTCTGAGACACCCAAACGAAAATAATTTGCTTGTGCCTCTACCAAAGAGATTTTATTAGCCCCCTCTTCATCTATATTTACTTTCTGAAAAGGATCATCCTCCCAAAAACAAATTGGACAGATGTCGTAATGGCCATCACTATCAATTGTTTTATATCCACAACACGGACAAGAATATTTCATATAATCACCAGACTTTCAACTCTATTTTAACATTACATCGAAAGATAAAGTTCCGTTAAAGGTTCGCTGAGTAGAACCAACTTTGTTACTAAGGTCAAATACACAGAGAGGAGTGTATTTGTTTTTACTCTTAGTTAGTTTTATCCATCTACTAACATGTTGTGCTGTTTATATTTGGCGAAAAAATAGAGCATCAATTAATAAGGAGCCGTCTCATGCATTTTTTGAGACGGCTCCTTGTCATACAGAAATATTCATTCTTTGTTGAAATATTCATGTGCGATCCAATTCTTTATCGCTTGTCGGTCATTTTGAAGCTCGCCATTCACAACCGCTTCAAGCATTGCCTGCAACGCTTCTTTTACCCAAGGTCCACCCTTTTTTCCAGACCATTTTAACAAGTCCGTACCGTTTACAAGTAACGCCTGCTTATGCCTAATTGGAAGCTTTGTCTGTATTTCCTGAATACTTTGCTGTGGCATTTGAACATCTAACTGTCTAAGCTCTGCAAAATAACAAGCTACCTCTAGTTCCTGTTGTGCATACAAAAAGTAATCCATATTCGTCCAGCCACTTTTTAAAGCTTCTAAAGCAGCTAAAACAGCTTTTACAAACGCCATCTCCTTATTCGATAAACGATAGCTGCCTAGCACCTCTCGCCATTGCTCACCCTGTAACAATGCAAAATATGCCCAGCCTAATAGCTTGTCCTGAACGTTAAACTCACGCCAGTGATTCGCTTGAAAATGACCATTTAAATAGGCTGCTAAGCCACTTTCCTCTAACTTTTGAATGCCATTAAAAACATCTTTCCCTATCCATAACTTATCGAGCTCTGCCTTTATGCGCTCTTTCGCAATCCAAGAAATATCCGCAGCCTTGATCTGCATGGCTGCCAACGTTTCTGATTCAATCACAAAACCAAGCTGTGCTGAAAAACGCACAGCTCGTAGCATTCGTAAAGCGTCTTCTGTAAAGCGTCTCTGTGCATTTCCAACAGCACGGATGACACCAGCCTCAATATCTTGGCGCCCTCCGTAATAATCAATAAAAGTACCATCACGGCGCATCGCTATGGCGTTCATCGTAAAATCACGGCGCTGTAAATCTTCTTTCAGCGAACGTACAAATTGCACTTCCTCTGGTCTACGATGATCAATATAATCTCCATCTGTGCGATATGTCGTGACCTCCACAGGTCCAGCTGGCACGATTACAAGTACCGTTCCATGCTGAATTCCTACATCAACCGTATGATTAAAAACAGACTTTACCTCTTCTGGCATGGCATTTGTTGCAACATCTACATCGTGGGCAGGACGACCGAGTATCGCATCTCGTACCGCACCACCAACGACCACGGCTTCAAAGCCAGCGTTTTCAAGTTGTTCAATAACTGAATAGGCTGCTTGCCATTCTTTATTGTTTTGCATGATTTCTTTCAGCAACCTTTTCGTACAATTTTTCATATTGTTCTACAATTTTAGATGAGTGGAATTTTTCATCAACAGCACGGATAGCTGCTTCTCGGAACCGTTGCAATTTCTCTTCATCATTCAATAGATTCACTGCATATTCTGCCACTGCATCTGTATCTCCTAATTCCACAATAAAGCCGTCTACTTCGTGATCAATGACTTCTGGAATACCGCCAACAGCTGATCCAATACAAGGTACACCACAAGCCATTGCTTCAAGTAAGACTAGCCCGAATGATTCCTGCTGTGAAAGTAGTAATTTAAGGTCACTTATAGCATACAATTCAGCCAAGTTTTCTTGTTTACCTAAAAATAGAACATCTTTCATATAGGGACTTTCCTTTACTTGATCCATGACACGATGCTTTTCTGGACCATCACCTACAAGCAATAGCTTTACCTTCATGTTTTCACGAATTTTCATAAAGGCGTCAATAATATGCGGAAGATTCTTAATTTTACGGAAGTTAGATACGTGAATAATCACTTTTTCATCTTCCTCAATTCCAAATTGTTCCTTTAAGATTCCTGGATTGCGTGGGAAGTATTCACGTTCATCAACAAAGTTGTAAATCGTAGTAATTGGTTTTACTGTATCAATAAGCTCGTATGTTTGTTGCTTTAATGCCTCTGACACTGTCGTAACAATATCAGATTTGTTAATGCCATACTTAATCGCCTGTGAAAGGGTAGAATCCTGCCCAAGCACCGAAATATCTGTACCATGTAACGTTGTGACAATACCAATGTCACGTCCACTCATTTCTCGTGCTAAAACCGCACAAACAGCATGTGGTATTGCATAATGTACATGAAGCACATCTAGTTCTTCATCCTTAATCACGTCCGCCATTTTACTCGCTAATGCTATATCATATGGCGAATATTGAAATACTGAATAATTATTAACTTCTACTTCATGGAAAAAGACGGTTGGATAAATTTTGTTCAATCGAAATGGTACGCTTGAGGTGATGAAATGAATTTCGTGTCCTCTCTCTGCAAGCATTTTTCCTAATTCTGTTGCAATTACACCAGAGCCTCCAACTGTTGGATAACAGGTAATGCCGATTTTTAGCTTTCTCATTCGATTATCATCCTTTCTAAATCACGTCTTTTGTTAATTTCGTCTTTCTTGAATCAATCTCCAATCCACAAAGCCTTCCTGTAGACCCTTAAGTAATATTTCTGCCGTTCCCATATTTGTTGCCAGTGGCACTTGGTAAACATCACAAAGACGAATAAGTGCAGAAACATCTGGCTCATGCGGTTGTGCTGTTAAAGGATCACGGAAAAAAATAACCATGTCCATATCATTATTGGCAATCATTGCGCCAATTTGTTGGTCGCCACCAAGTGGACCTGAGCAAAAACGTGTTACTACTAAACCTGTAGCTTCAATCACACGCTGCCCCGTTGTACCTGTAGCAAACAGCGTATGCTCATTTAATATCTCTCGGTAAGCAATAGCAAACTGTACTAAATTATCTTTTTTGCGATCATGTGCAATTAATGCGATTTTCATAATGCTTCCATCCCAATCTTTAGATGATGTTTTCTAAACCATATACTAGTTGATCCATTTTCATGACCTCTTCTACACAAAAAGTAACACCGGACATAAAAGAATTACGATTTAATGAATCATGGCGAATTGTTAATAGTTGCCCATCTCCACCAAATAGCACTTGCTGGTGTGCCACTAAACCAGGTAAGCGAACAGAGTGAATGCGCATGCCATCAAATTCTGCCCCTCTTGCACCTTCAATTGTTTCTTTTTCTTCTGGATGTCCTTGCATTTTTGTTGCTCGCACCTCTTGAATCAATTGTGCTGTTTTAACAGCTGTCCCAGATGGTGCATCTAACTTTTGATCATGGTGCAATTCAATAATTTCAACATCAGGTAAATATTTTGCTGCTTCCTTGGCAAATTTCATCATTAGAATTGCTCCGATTGCAAAGTTTGGTGCAATAATGCAGCCTAGGTCTTTTTCTTTAGCAATTGCTGATAATTCTTCTAGTTGTGCATCTGTAAAGCCTGTTGTACCAATTACAGGTCGTACATTTAAATTCAAGGCCTCTTTCGTATGCTTATAAACTGCATGCGGGTTCGTTAAATCCACTAATACGTCTGGTGCAGTGGCCTCTACAAGATCATGCATATCTGTAAAAATTGGTGCTGTATAACTTGCTGGAAACATTTCTAAATCAGCTAATGTTTTTCCTACTTCCTTATAATCAAGTACAGCTACTAATTCCATTTTGTCATGTTTCATGATCGTATGTACAGCTTCAGCTCCCATTTTACCTCTAGGTCCTGCTATTGCTACACGAATCGACATTATTCCTCATCCTTTCTAGTCCAGCGACCTTTATCCCTTGTTTCGAATTTATGTATGACACGTAAAAGTGCTTCATCTAATTTAATACCCTGTGCATTTGCAAAGCAAATTAAAACAAAGAAAAAGTCACCCAATTCTTCTTCGATACTATTCGCTTCCTCTGTGCTCTTTTTCTTCTTTTGCCCGTAAACGTCCTGCACTTCTCGAGACAATTCACCAAGCTCTTCAGTTAAACGTGCCAGTAACTCGAATGGCGGGAAATAGCCTTCCTTAAATTGTCCAATATAATCATCGACACGCTGTTGTAAAGCTTGCATTGTCACTTGTTCAGTCATCAAAATCACGCTCCTACATACCATCGTATAAAATTTACACCATTGTTGTCAAAAACAATAAAATGTCAGATAATAGATATCACTACTTCATTTGTTTAGAACTTCAGGAGGTCATATGCTAAAACAGATTAAAATCCGCAATATCATCGCAATAATGCTCGGTGCTGCCATTTTTAGCTTTGGATTTGTCCACTTCAACATGCAAAATCAACTTGGTGAAGGTGGCTTAAGTGGGATTACACTCATACTTTACTTTACACTAGGCTGGGACCCTGCCTTAATGAATTTACTATTAAATATTCCAATGTTTATTATTGGGTATCGCTTACTAGGGAAAAAATCATTTATTTATACGCTTGTCGGAACTTTATCTGTTTCCGTTTTCCTTAAAATTTTTCAAAAATATCAATTTACTATTCATTTAGAGGACGATTTGTTACTCGTTGCTCTTTTTGCTGGGGTTTTTGTAGGACTTGGGCTCGGTATCGTCTTTCGCTTCGGAGGTACAACTGGTGGTGTAGATATTTTGGCTCGTCTTGGGCATAAATATTTTGGATGGAGTATGGGTAAAACGATGTTCATCTTTGACGCTGTCGTCATTATCTTATCATGGCTAACGTTTTTAGATGCACGCTCGATGATGTATACCCTTGTTGCAGTCTTTGTGGGCGCGCGTGTCATTGATTTAGTTCAAGAAGGAGCATATGCAGCACGTGGAGCACTTATTATTTCTGAAAAGTCTAGCGCCATTGCTGAGATGATTGCATTACGTATGGAACGTGGTATCACTATACTAGAAGGTCATGGTCATTTTACAAAGCAACAAAAAGAAGTTATTTATTGTGTTATTGGTCACAATGAAGTTGTACGTTTAAAATCTATTGTTCATGAGGTTGATCCACATGCTTTCGTATCTATAATAGAAGTACGAGATGTTGCAGGAGAAGGCTTTACCCTCGACGAACAAAAACAACCGCTCCATTAATAGGCCTCATCACCAAAAGTTGTGAATGATATTTGTTAAAACGTATGCCTTATATATAAGTTAAGTGTAGACTGGACGACTCCTTGGGAATCAGCGTTACAGAGCATTTCAGTAAAACCATAGTTTAACGGATGAAAAAACTTGCTATAGTGACATACCACTACAACAAGTTTTTTCATTAGTCGTCATTTCGCATATTTGTAAAGATTAATACTAAACGTAATAATTCTAATACAGCTACTGCTGCTGCGGCAACATATGTTAATGCTGCGGCACTTAACACTTTTCGTGCTGGACGCTCTTCTTCATTTGTAATAATTCCTAAAGAATTCATTTGCACTAACGCACGCTTTGAAGCATCAAACTCAACTGGTAACGTTACTAATTGGAAAAGCACACCTGCTGCTAACAATATGATACCTAAAAGCAACATATTCGTACTACTTGCAAAAATACCAATCATAACAAAGATCCATGACATATTTGATGAAATATTTGCTGCAGGAACTAACTTACTACGTAATGTAAGCATTGAATAAGCTTCTTTATGTTGGATGGCATGGCCAACCTCGTGGGCAGCTACTGCAGCACCTGCAATACTAGCCTCATAGAAGTTACTTTCCGATAAAGCAACTGTTTTTGTCGCCGGATTATAGTGATCAGACAATACACCTTGCGTTGGAACAACTCGTACATCATATAAACCGTTCGCATCTAAAATCGCACGCGCTACCTCTGCACCTGTTTGTCCCTTCATTGTACGTTCTTTTGCAAACTTATTATACGTGCCCTTTACTTTCATCTGTGCATAAAGTGGCAGTAGCATAATAATTGCAAAGTAAACAATATACATGCTTGTTGACAATTTTCTAACCCCTTTCTACCTCTATACTATAATTCTATAATCAATTACTTAATTCGGCAAATATTTACGCCACCTAATTGAGCAGATGGCTAGAACAATGCATGCAATTGATAACCAAAAAGTAAAATAGCCAATATAATTTGTATACTCTGCTAGATCACGATACATTGGCATTTGTCCAAATACATAATCAATCACATCATTATGCAATGTCCATACTGCTGCCACAGCAACATGCCAATATGAAAAGACATATTTACCGATATAAAGGATTGCTTGGACAGCCATCGCAAAATGCGAGCCTACCAGCATCCACCCCTGCCAACCAATCGATCCAGTTTCAATCAGTGTCCATATATTCATGACATCAGCCCAGATCCCATACTTCACTAGTGTAACAAGTGCTAGCACTTCCATCAGCGGCCAACTTTTGCCCAAAATCCACGCTAACAATACAAAGCAAAAGAATAAACTGGCTGTCGGACTATCTGGCACAAAAATATAAAAAATCGGCTCCGTGTTGGCAAGCTGCCCTCCATACCAATAATAACCGTAAATAGTTCCTAATAGATTGATAATGAGTAATAATATTAAGAATGACTTGTGCGTAAGGAGATACCAAATGTTTTCACGAGTAATTTGCATGATTAAAACTCCTTTATTTTCCGTCTTTACTAAGATGTCTTTTTTTATTTTTATTATGTATAAATAATCTCACTTATTGCAATCACATTTCTTTATTAATGCCGAAAAAACAGCTTTCTAGATCATGTCTAGTTCATCCGACCGTCTTTTTCGACATTTCCCCCTAAAAATTATTATTTTTCGGGAACCATTTTGATGCAGGAACAGTCACATTATTATAGAAGTAGAAAAAAAGAGCCAGTTTCCTGACTCTTTTAAACTAAGCTTATTCTTTAGCCTTTAAGCTCGCAATAAATTCAGCTAATTGCTTCGCTTCTTCATCTGTACCAGTGAATTGACCAGGTGGCATTCCGCCGCGACCATTATGGATAACATCTTCAACTTCTTCAGCTGTTAATGTATTACCAAGTAATTTCGGAGCAGCTGGACCACCATTTAAGTCAGCAGCATGACAGCCGATACAAGATTTAGCTTGTTCACCAGTGTCACCATTCCAAATTGCAAATCCAGGAAGTGATTCATCAATATCAACGTCAACTTCCTCTACAATTGCACCCATAGCTTTTTGAGCTTCCCAGTCATGGTTAACAACTGACTCCCATGTTAAGTAGAACATAGCAGCCAAAGTTAATAACATAAACGCTGTCGGTAATGGACGTTTAGATGGACGGCGTTCTGGACCTTTGTCTAAAAATGGCATTAATAATAGCGCTCCAAATGCAAGACCTGGAATTACAATTGCTCCAATAACATTGTATGGACCAGAAGCATAAGTGTATTTTAATAATTGATACATGAATAAGAAATACCAGTCCGGTAATGGCACGTATGCTCTTGTTGGATCAGCTGGCCCTTCAAGTGGTGATGGATGTGCAACTGTTAATAATAAATAACCAATTAAAAATACCGCACCAACCATCCATTCTTTTAGTAAGAAGTTCGGCCAGAAAGCTTCCGTCTTACCTGGATATTCGGAATAATCCTTTGGAACGTTCGGCATTCTATGATTCGCTTTAATACGAGAATCACCAACAAATTTCATTCCTTTTCCGCGATGCATTATGTCCCCTCCTTTAAAAAATCATCGAACCGTCAAGAACTATTACAACGGTCCTGAAATTCCTTGACGACGAATCATGATAAAGTGTGCTGCAAGTAACCCAAACAATACTGCAGGTAAGAAGAATACATGAATCGCAAAGAATCGTGTTAACGTTTGAGCACCAAGAATAGTTGAGTCACCCGCTAATAAGATTTTAATATACTCACCGATAAACGGTACAGATGCAGCAATTTCGATACCTACTTTTGTAGCGAATAATGCTTTCATATCCCATGGTAATAAGTATCCTGTAAAACCAAGACCCATCATTACACCAAAAATACCTACACCAACCATCCAGTTTAATTCACGAGGTTTCTTATAAGAACCTGTAAAGAATACACGAAGAGTATGTAAGAACATCATTACGATTACTAATGAAGCTCCCCAGTGGTGCATACCGCGTACGATTTCACCGAATGCTACTTCGTTTTGTAAATAATAAACTGATTTCCAAGCATTCACTACGTCTGGTACATAGTACATTGTTAAAAACATACCAGAAAGTATTTGAATTACTGTGATAAAGAACGTTAATCCTCCGAAACAGTAAACGAATGCTGAAAAATGATGTGCAGGGTTCACGTGCTCTGGCACTTCGTGGTCGGCTATATCACGCCAAATAGGTGTAATATCTAAGCGTTCATCGACCCAATCATAAATTTTATTTAGCACTGTTTTGTACCCCCTTACTTAACTAGAGTATTTGCTTTAGTTGGACCAAGCGATAAGTAACCGTCTTCTTCTTTAACTTCATATTCATCCAATGGACCTAAAGGCGGTGTGCCTGCTACGTTTTTACCATTTTTCTCGTAACGTCCAGCGTGACAAGGACAGAAGAATTGATCTGGGTGTGCAGAATCTTCTCCCCAGTTCACCATGCATCCTAAATGCTTACAAACAGGAGACAACGCAACTATTTGATCGCCTTCTTTGAAAACCCAAGCTACGTTTGTTACTTCTGATTTGTACCATGCGTCAACTTGTTCAAATTTTAAGTCAACTTTAACTGGTTTGTCAGTAATATCAGCGATTTTATGTTCTGTCTTTATAAAATCCCCACCATCATGCTTTTGTAATACTGGGTCAATTGCAAAACGAACCATCGGCATCAGCATACCTGCCGCCATAAAGCCACCTACACCAGTTAGTGTATAGCTTAGGAATTGACGACGTGAAACTCGATTATTACTCATTTTTTTCCCCCCTCTAACTTAAAGGTCAGTCCAACGGACATACTTTTACAAATAGTAATACTAGGACATATCTATGATATATCAAGTCCATAGCTTGGTCAATATAGCATTCTGTGGAAAGCTGGAGAATGTGAACATTTATTGAAACAAATTGTTAAATCTGTGCCCATTTGGTCGAGAGCATCGGAATCACTTGTCGCAATTGATCTTCGAGAATAGAGTTTTTCACACCTTTATCCATACTTTCTAACGGAATCGCTGGTAACCAAATAACATTTACTTCATCTCCAATATTTGTCCAAGAATGGTCACAAGTAATGAAGAACACATGCTTAAAACCAGCATTATGTAATTGTACTTCTAATTGCTTTGGCATTTCTTCGTCTTTTAAGATTACACTATACGAAAATGGCGGCATCAGTAGTAGACGACCTTTAAATTGTTGTTCGACAAAAGATGTGAGCGATAACAAAAAATCTGCTTCTGAACCACTCTGTTTCATTTTTTCAGAAGTTAAATCGACGGATACGAGTGGAACAATTGCTGTATCAATAAATTCCTTCTGTGCCATAAACGATGTCATATCGTTTGCATTAAAATACATCCAACAAACCTCCCAATATTACATAAATCAATTTCGCCTTGGCGTAATTATTGTTGCTGTCGCTTCGCTTTCGCACAGATCAATTGCCACAGGACGTGGTGTTCTTAGTATGGGTCCTCTATTTCAGTAGGCGTTTGGCACATCCACTGAATGAAGAAAAAAAAATGCCCTTCTCCACTCTTCAAAAGGATAACCAATAAAAAGCGAAAACAATCATTCACTAGTTATGTTACCATATCGAGGTGGATAAAGGACATTCAATTTTTAACTCTGTCTAACGTAAATTAGCTGTTTCCTTTAATGCTTGTAACAAATTAGACAATTCATAAAAGCGCTCTTCATCTCCTTGATCGAGAGCCTCATCAATCTGTGCGAGTAATTTTTCTTCTTGGAATACGAGTAAGCTGTTGGAAAGCAGCTCTTCTGCCAGTAAACGATCTTTTTCACTGACAATCAGTGCTTCCGGCATATAAGGGTTTTCTTCAAGAACTGCTAAGTATTGTGCACTTGGTGGTACATTTGGAAAATTCAATTGTATATACATATCTTCTTGTTCATGTAAGCGTAAATCATGGAAAGATTTCTCAGCATCTGCTGTCATTACATTGCCTTTGTAAAAACGAAATGGCACACCCGTTGAGTCAACGGTTGACATTACCATCGCTCTAGGACAATAGTGAGCTTCTTCAACAAATCGAATTCGTTTTAATAACTCATCATTACTTAATAAGTAATTCAAAATCCATACACATTCACGACGTTTCAATTGATAATTTTTTAAGAACCATCTAACAAATGCTTTTTTATCGACAACTGATACAGAAGCAGTCATACCCACTCCCTCCTTTACTCTAATTCTAAGGTTTCTAACTTCTCTTGCCACTCTAGTTCACCCGGTTGAATAGTTATTAATTGACCGAGTACTTCTTTAGCTTCTGAACGCTTCCCTTCCTCTAATAAGAAGTAAACATATTTTTCTAAAAATGCTGCGTCTTCCTTAAAATCATTATATGCCAAATGGTAAAATTCGTATGCACGGTCGTACAATTCTAAATTTTCATATGCATCCGCAGCAAATGGGTATAATGTGCTCCATTCAAAATCATTTTGTTGCAACGTTTCAAATAATTCTATTACATCCTCATAACGCTCCTGTTGTGCCAACACAGAGATTAAGGCTAACACTGCCTCCATGTATTCAGGATCTAACGCAATGGCTTCACGTAGATGCTGTTCACCCTCAGCTGGCAAACCAGTTTTTAAAGCCATTTTACCAGCGAATAAATATAAGGACTTATCGTATTCGTCACGTGTTAATCCTTCCATAATGGCAGCGTATGCTTTTTTATTGTCTTCAATCATAGCATAGCTTTCGGCTAGCAATAAATAGGCAGAAAAATAATCCGGATCCAATTCTTTTAATTCCTCTAATTGTTTAATTGCCATTTCAAATTTTTGTGATTGGAAAGCAGAATATGCTGCACCAAATAAAATATCTGGCTTTATTTCACCCTCAAGTGCCGTTAAATAGTAATCTAAAGCTGTTTCATAGGCAGCCCCTGCACGATACACCTCAGCAAGTCGTTCAACAAGACTTACTCCTGCAAATTCAACTTGTTGTTCATTCAATTCCTCATACAGTCTCGCAGCCTCTAAAAAACGACCAGTTTCAAACAATAGTTCTGCTTTAGCAAATTGTAATAATGGTTCTTCCGGTAATATAGCTAGCGCCTCATTGATGCGCATTTCCGCTACTTCAAATAACCCTTGCATTTGATAATAATCCGCTAATACTAATAATGCCTGAGGATATTCTGGAGAGGTCTCCTCTATTTCTAATAAAAAATCTAACGCTTCATCTTCATCGCCAAGTTCCATTAAAACATTTGCACGATCAATTTTTAACTGTGCCTCTTCTGGGAATAAAAATTGTAAATGCTCCAGTACACGGTCTGCTTCCTTCATATATCCATACTGCATAAAAATTTCAGCTAGCTCATAAATTTCCTCGGGTAACTCATTCATTAAAAATGATTCAAGTAGCTGTTCTATTAATGCTAAGTCCCCTTGTTCAAGTGCTTGCATCATTTCAGTCATCGCATTGTTCACAGTCTTCACCTATTCTTTCATTGATACCTTTATGCTACAAAACATTTTCAACCGAAACAAGTAAAAAAACTCCCCAAAAGGCTTGGAGAGTCTAGCATTAGCTTTTACTTTACTTTACTACCTCTATATGCTCGAAAAATGGTGGATAAGAAACAGCAATACAATCGGCATCATCTAAAGTTACTGCCCCATCTGTTATAAGTGCTGCAACAGCGCCCATCATTCCAATACGATGATCACCATAGGTTTTAAGACTAGCACCTCGTAATGGCGTTGGTCCTTCAATAATCATTCCATCTTCGGTTGCTTCAATATTAGCGCCTAGTTTTTTTAATTCATCCACTACAGCCGTTATCCGATCAGTTTCCTTCACTTTTAATTCCTCGGCATCCTTAATAATAGTTTTTCCATGTGCCTGCGTTGCTAATAAAGCAAGGATCGGGATTTCATCGATAAGTCGAGGAATAATATCTCCCTCAATTGTAGTTCCTTTTAATGCTGACGTTTCAATTGTAATTGTTGCTGTCGGCTCTGATTGGGTATCTTCGTTCGGCATAAGTGTCATAGTTGCTCCCATATTTTGAAGCACTTCAATGATACCATCTCTTGTTGGGTTAATTCCGACATTTTTTAGCATTATTTTACTACCTTCACAAATAGCTCCTGCAACTAAGAAAAAGGCAGCAGATGAAATATCACCCGGAACAGAAACATGCGTCCCCGTTAGATTTTGCCCTCCTTGTATTGAAATAACACCATCCACCTCATCAACCTTTGCTCCAAATTGACGAAGCATTCTCTCAGTATGATCTCTAGATATTTCAGTTTCTCGAACAATTGTAGTACCTTCAGCACGTAAGCCTGCAAGTAAAATAGCAGACTTCACCTGTGCACTCGCAACAGGCATGTGATAATCTATAGCCCGTAATGTTGTACCTTGAATGGCTAGTGGCGTATATTGGCCATTTGCCCTTCCAGTAATATGGACACCCATTTGACGTAATGGATCAATAACACGGCGCATTGGTCGTTTTCCAATAGACGCATCCCCTGTCATCACTGTGTGCACATTAGAACCAGCTAAAATCCCAAGCATTAAACGCGTTGTCGTACCAGAGTTCCCTGTGTATAGTACCTCTGAAGGTTCTTGCCACCCGTCTATACCTGGACTGTCGATGGATACATTTGTTCCTTCCACATCAATTTTTACACCGAGCTTTCGGAAGCAGTCAATTGTACTTAAACAATCCTCACCTAATAAAAAGCCGTCAACTGTCGTTTTCCCCTTGGCAATAGCCCCAAACATAACAGAACGGTGAGAAACAGATTTGTCGCCAGGAATCGTTAAAGTCCCTTGTAAGGAAGGTTTATCATATTGTAATACTTTTTCACTCATCTTTTTCTTCCCTCCAATATGAAGATAGAAAGCGCCGTAATTTCCGACGCTTTCTTTTAAACAGACATTTCCAATATAGATCGTCTACGAAATATAAGTTTCATAGTTAGCACGCTTTTGTATACACGCTGCTGCACGTTCACGGTCACTTTCGCTTTGTAAGCTAATAACAAGGATCCCAAAAACATCTTCACGTGACTCTACGATACGTAAATTAGTAATACTAATCGCTTCGTCTGCAAGCAATCCTGTCACCTCGGAAATAACCCCAGGATAGTCAGGAACATCAACATATAAGTCAAATGATGTAAACATAGCTCCTGCACTTATCGGTAATTCATCCCTTAGCTCCTTGGCAACCGCAAAATAGTTTTCAATGTCATCTGAACCACCATTTAATAGCAGCTCCTTAACACGAGTCATTTCCTTTTCCCAGCATTCTAGTTGCGCAATAAGCTCCTCACGATTTTGCAATGTAATATCTCGCCATAAAATCGGATTGGACGAGGCAATACGCGTTACATCACGGAAGCCACCTGCAGCAAGTGAACGTGTCATCGGATATTCCCCATTTTCTCCGCCCAACTGATGTACAAGAGAAGCAGCAACGACATGTGGAAAATGACTAACTACAGCTGTCATATGATCATGCTCACGAGCAGATACACTTACAACTTTTGCATGTGTAAATTTCAAAAGACTTTCAAGCTGTGCCATATTGACAATTTCTTCACCAGCGAGTGGTGTTAGCATATAATACGCATTTTCAAAAAGGTGGGCCTTCGCAGCCAATACACCACTTTTATGTGAGCCTGCCATTGGATGCCCACCAATAAAGGTAATACCTAACTCACGTAATTCCCCAGCCTTTTGCATAATCGTTTTCTTTGTACTACCTGTATCTGTTACGATTACTTTATTTTTTAACGGCCATGTTTTTAATTGTTCCATCCATTCAAGTGTTGCGTTGACGGGAGTTCCAAAAATAATGACATCTACGTCGGCAGCAACTTTTTTGGGATCTGTCACAATATCATGAACAATATTTAACGTTTTCGCATGTTCACGTGTTTTTGCATCCATATCATAGCCTATTATTTTTGTTTCAGGTGCCTTTTGTAATGCCAAGGCGATGGAGCCTCCAATTAGGCCAAGCCCGATAACGAGGACATTCCGTGTCATGCAAAAGCTCCTTGCTCTTTTAGGACGTTTTCAAGATGACCGATCAATGCTTCATTTTGAGCCTCTGTTCCGATTGTCACACGGATAAACCCAGGTAATCCTAACGCTTTTCCACTACGGATTATAAAGCCTCGCTTCATAAGCTCATTGAAAACAACATCACTATCAGCATTCGTATCAAAGAAAATAAAGTTCGTATCAGAAGGGAAGTATTTTAAATTATATTTTTCACAGAATTCAATATATTGTTTTTTGCCTTTTTCATTTGCTTCACGGCAAGCTTTTATAAATTCTTGGTCACTTATAGCAATTGTCGCAACTGCTTGACTTAAAATTGTATTATTAAATGGCGATCTTACTGGATCCAGCTTAGCAATTACTCCTGGTTGCCCTATTGCATAACCAACTCGGAAAGACGCAAGACCATATGCTTTTGAGAATGTACGCAATAATAGTACATTTGGATACTCGTCGATTAATGGTAGAGTATCTTTGTGACCAGGATGCGTTACGTATTCGATATAAGCTTCATCTAATACGACTAGTACATCACTTGGTACCTTAGCTAAAAATGCACGTAATTCAATATCAGGAATCACAACGCCCGTTGGATTATTTGGACTACAAACCCAAACGACCGATGTGTTATCATCAATGGCTGCTACCATTGCATCTAAATCATGCGCACCTTCGATACAAGGAACTTTGCGTACCTCTGCCCCTTCAATTTCAGCATTATGCCAGTATTGAGAGAATGATGGGTCTGCCATGACTGTGTTCACACCAGGATACAACAGTGCACGAGTAATAATTGCAATAATATCATCAGAGCCGTTACCAAAAAGAAGCTGTGTTTCATTGACACCTAAATGATTTGCAACAGCCGTACGTAAATTTTGTGCATAGCCATCTGGATAGATCGCATGATTTGCTGAATTATTTTGTAAATAAGCTGTTATCTTAGGTGAGCATCCAAATGGGTTTTCATTAGATGCTAATTTTACGACTTCTTGTAAGCCATATTCACGTTGTACTTCTTCAATTGGTTTACCAGGCTTATATGCTTGCATACCGTCCAGTTGTTGTTTCCATTTCATCTCAAACATCTCCTCTAATTATTTAGCTTGGGCTAAATCTGGTCTTAATTTCACTGCATCATTAAGATACAAGTGCTTTACATCTTTTTGTGCTACCTCCACATTCGCATGTATTAATATACGAATGCAAAGTGGCAATGCGTTTGGCACGTCCATTTCATGCGTACACATAACAGGTACATATTGCCACCCGTCCATTAATCGTACTGCACGTGCTGGAAATGCTGACGTAATATCAGGTGTTGTGGATATAAGTATGGAAGCAATATCATCTACCTCTACATTATTTGCTGCTACCACTTCACGCACTAACCTTGCTGTCTCATCCCATACAAGCTCTGGCTTGTCAGATTCAATTGTAATTGCTCCTCTAAGTCCACGAATCATACAAGCACCTCCGCTAATAGCTGTCGGAATTCGGCATCTACTTCTTTGCACTCCGCTAGATCAATTGGTCGCACAAAAGGTTTACCAATTTTTCCTAATAATACAAATTGTAAAATACCATACTCCGCTTTTTTATCTTTCATTAAATACTCTGTTAACTGTTCAAAAGAATACTCTTTCACAGCTTCAAAAGGATAGCCATTTTTTAATGCAAATTGCAAAAATGCTGTAGTGAAATTACGATTTAACTCACCGTATCGTTCACTTAATAATAAGCAATATACGAGCCCAATCATGACAGCCTCTCCATGCGCTACTTTTCCATAACCAGCAGCCGCCTCAATTGCATGTCCATAAGTATGACCTAAGTTTAAAAATTTTCGCACGGATTGCTCGGTTTCATCCTCTGCTACAATTTGCGCCTTCACTTCTATCCCTTTTTTAAGTTGCTTTGCTAATTCTTCTGTGCTGAAATGAATAACTGTCTCTTCAGCCATTAATTCCTCTAACCATGCTGCATTAGAAATCATCGCATGTTTTATCACTTCTGCTGTTCCCGAACGGACCTCGCGCTCAGGTAAGCTTTCGGTAAAAACGGTATCATATATTACTCCCTCAGGTTGATAAAACGCACCAATCATATTCTTACCTAGTGGATGATTAATAGCTGTTTTACCGCCTACTGCTGAGTCATGTGCTAAAATCGTCGTTGGGATTTGAATAAACGGTACCCCACGCATGTAAGTGGCAGCTACAAAGCCTGTTAAATCACCTACAGCACCTCCACCGAATGCAAAAATAAATGATTTACGTGAGCATTTTTGTTCAAGTAAAAATGTTTGAGCTGCATTGTATTGTTCGAAGGTTTTACATGCCTCACCCCCGGGTAAGATGAAAACCTCAAAATGATAAGGGAAATTAGCCTTGAAATAATCTCCTTGCGCCGTCCACACATTAGCATCCGTAAAAACGATGAGCTTATCAGCTTTTTGAAGCTTATCATCAAATTCTTTAACCGCTTCTGTTAAAAAATTATGACCAAGGACAACCTCATATTGATGTGATTTCGTCGCTACTGGTACTCGCATAAGTTAGAACCCCTTTGTATAACGACGGTGCTCGTCGATTTGAGCTTTTAGTTGAGGTAATTGATCGCTATGGAATTGTTCCAATATTGCATTCGCTATTTCCCAGGCAATAACGTGCTCAGCAACAACTGATGCTGCTGGTACTGCACAGCTATCCGAGCGCTCTACACTAGCTTTAAATGGCTCTTTCGTTTCAATATCAACACTTTGCAATGGTTTATATAGTGTAGGGATTGGTTTCATTACACCTCGTACGACAATAGGCATTCCAGTAGACATCCCACCTTCTAAACCACCAAGTCGATTTGTTGCACGTGTATAGCCTTCTTCCTCTGACCAAATAATTTCATCATGTACTTCAGAGCCTTTACGACGTGCCATTTCAAAGCCAATTCCAAATTCAACACCTTTAAATGCATTGATAGATAACATTGCAGCTGCTAGTTTTGAATCTAGCTTACGATCATAATGAACATATGAACCGACACCAGCCGGCAGTCCTTCAACGATGACTTCAACAACACCACCAATTGAGTCACCCGCTTTTTTCGCTTCATCAATCGCTGCTACCATTTTTGCAGAAGCCTCTGGGTCCACGCAATAGCAAGGGTCTGCTTCAACAATGGCACGAATTTCATCTGCAGATTTCCCTTCAACTAAGGAAGAATCTGCCTTAATACCAACGATTTCTGTTACATGTGACACAATGGAAATACCTAATTCATTTAATAGTGCCTTTGCAACAGAACCTACTGCTACTCGAACAGTTGTCTCACGTGCTGAAGAACGCTCTAACACATTGCGCAAATCACGGTGTCCGTATTTCATGCCACCTACTAAATCCGCATGCCCTGGACGTGGACGTGAAATTTGGCGTTTGATATCATCAGGATTCACATCTTCTGCCAATGGCTCTGCTCCCATAATTTTAGTCCAGTGCTTCCAGTCATCATTTGTGACTACGAGTGCTACAGGAGAACCAAGTGTCTGTCCGTGACGAACACCAGCAACTATTTCCACTGTATCCGTTTCGATTTGCATCCGACGACCGCGTCCATGTCCTCCTTGGCGACGTTTTAAATCGTGGTTAATTTTTTCTGCTGTAATTGGTAAGAGTGATGGTAAGCCCTCAATAATTGTTGTTAGTTGGGGTCCGTGTGACTCTCCCGCTGTTAAGTAACGCATAAACGCTTTCTCCCTTCAACTCGCTAAAGTATGTATTTTTCACTATAACATATATTCTCTAAAAAAACAGTCCTTTTGCAAATGTCATTAATGTATCGCTTTAATCGTTTGCAAATTTCTAATTGTTCTAGCAACTCCCGAATTTAAATAAGAATATTCTGAACGATTTGGATAAAAAAACTTTTATCACTAGTAGATAGAAGCATTTAAAAAGGTTTATTTGTTTTTAATAAAAATACGCTTTTTGCTTATAACAAGCGAAAAGCGTACGATTATCTATATCTAAGCCTTAAAATATGTACATGACATTCGCGTTGTCTACTGTACGATTGCTTTTCTTATATTATTAATTATTTTTTCGTCTATAGAAGAATGTATCCTCTACTTCAAACTCGTAACGAGATGGATTAAAGATTTGCTCTGTTGATCCAACAAATAAAATCCCATCCTTACGCAATGATTTACTAAAATTCGTATAAATCTGATCCTTTGCCTCTTCAGTAAAGTAAATCATAACATTGCGACAAACAATTAAATCATAATTAGAATCGTATTGATCTTTCAGTAAATTATGTTTCTTAAACGTCACACAGCGTTTAACTTCATCCTTGACTCTATAGAAAGAACCTTCTTGCTCAAAATACTTCGCTTTTATATCATTTGGCACTTCTGCTAAGGAACGCTCTGGATAGACACCAAGTTTCGCTTTTTGGATTACATTCTCATCTAAATCAGTGGCAATTATTTGAATTTGAGATAATGGTACTAATTGAGATAATACCATTACTAAAGAATAAGGTTCTTCACCAGTTGAACAAGCAGCACTCCAAATTTTTAAACGCTTATTAGATTGCAATAATTTCGGAAATATTTTTTTCTGCAAAACTTCCCAACGCTTACCATTTCGATAAAATTCGGAAACATTGATCGTCATGCGGTCTAAAAACTCGTTCATTAAATCACGATCTTGCTCAAGTGCCTTTAGAAAGTCCACAAAATTACGATAGCCCTTTTTCTCATAAAGAGATGTTAATCGTCTTTTCATTTGCGCTTCTTTATATAAAGCTAAATCTATTCCTGTTTTGCGCTTTATACCTTCTATAAATTGTTCATAATCAGACATATGGTCTTCTTCCCCTCTAGCGTCATATTTCCATTATAGCGGAAAAGTGCCATTCCTGAAATAGTCTTTCACATGTAACTAAGTTACTTAGTTGAGTTGTGTTTTTCCTCTAATAGTAAAACTTTCGAATGTTCTAATTCTAAGCGCATCTTTTCGGTTTCCATCGTGTATGTTTCTAATCGGAGCTTTTCTAACTCCACTTCCCTTTCAAGAGCCTTTAATTTAATTTTTTGTTTTCGTGTATATGCATCAGTAAAAATACCTGCTAAAGAAATAAGTACGCCCCCAATAATGGCTATAACCGCAATTGACAATGCATCCACATCCTTTCATTACTAATGATTATACGGCAAAATGGAAAAATAGTTTCATTTTCTTTCAATCTTTCGTTAATCTATAAAAATTATTCCTATTGATATTTTTGACTCTTCACCAAAATATGCACTAAACCTCACAAATTTTTCACATAAAAAACGAAGGTAGTAAGTCACTACCTTCAAAGTTTTTAGATTATTAAACCTCAACTCGATAATCTTTTAGCTCTTCTCTCAATTTTATCTTCATGAATTTTCCTACAGAGGTTTTCGGTACCTCATCTAAAAACACAACATCATCAGGAATCCATGTTTTATGGAATTGTGATCGTAAATCATCTAATAGCTCTGATTTCGTAATAGAATCCTTAAATTCAGGTTTTGGTACAACACATGCAAGAGGTCGTTCAATCCATTTTTCATGCGGAATTGCTATAACTGCGGCCTCAAACACTTTAGGATGTGACATCAAAGCATTTTCAAGTTCCACTGAAGAAATCCATTCTCCACCACTTTTAATTAAATCCTTTGTACGATCTGTTATTTTTATATAACCATCTTCTGTCATTACCGCAATATCTCCCGTGTAGAGCCAGCCATCTTTGAAGGCTTCTGTAGTTCGCTCATCGTTGTAGTATTCTCCAGCAATCCACGGGCCCTTAATTGTTAATTCGCCCATTGTTTTGCCATCCCAAGGTACTTCTCCATTTTCATTGACCACCCGTGTTTCAATGAGTGGCACCGTTAGCCCCTGTGTAATACGAACATCCATTTTCTCATCGTTTGTATAATCTCGCATATGTGTTAAATACGTCGATAGGCTAACAAGTGGCGATGTCTCGGTCATGCCAAAGCCCGTCATGTATGGAATCTTAAGCTCCTCCTCAAAGCCACGCACTAGACCGAGCGGCGAGGCTGAACCACCACATACAATCAACCGTATTGAAGACAAATCACGAGGATTTTTGCGTTGCTCCTGTAATACACCAAGCCAAATCGTAGGTACTCCTGCAGTCAACGTGACCTTATATGTTTCAAATAAATCCAGTAGTAACTGTGGTGTAAACATTGGTCCTGGTAGCACCTGTGTAGCACCAAATAATACACCAGCAAACGGAAACCCCCACGCATTCGCATGGAACATTGGTACGACAGGTAGTACTACATCTGCTTCGCTTATACCAACACCCTCGGAGAGTCCCGATACCATACTATGAAGGACAATACTACGATGAGTATACACTACACCCTTTGGCATTCCTGTAGTCGCACTTGTGTAGCACATTCCAGCAGGTGTATTTTCATCTAGATCCTCTGGAAATTTAAAATCATCATTTGCCTCTGCAAGTAATGCCTCATAAGAAAGAGCATTCGGTAATGGAATGTTTTCTAGCGCGATATCATCTCCCATTACGATAAAATGCTTTACTGATTTAAGCTGTGAGACGATTGGTGCTATAAGGGGAACTAAATTATCGTCAATTAACAATATTTCATCTTCGGCATGATTAATGACATAAGCAATATGCTCAGGCGATAATCGAATATTAATCATATGCAATACAGCTCCTGCGCACGGAACTGCAAAATATGCTTCTAAATGGCGATGATGGTTCCAAGCAAAAGTACCCACCTTCATACCTCGCTCCATCCCCAGCTTTGTAAGGGCATCTGCTAATTTACGAGTCCGTTTTACATATTCTTTATAAGTAATCTCGTGAATTGTTGTAGGGCTTGTCCGCGAATATATTTTTTTCGCATGGAAAAATCGTTCTGCTCGATCCAAAAAACTAGTTAATAATAAAGGTGTATCCATCATATGCATAATAACGTTCCCCTTTGTTCTTAAATTTTCTTAAATCTCCCAAGTCGGACTACTGATACCAACAAGATATACGAAACAAAATATGCTGAAGAACCTAAACTTTTTTCTCACTATCTGCAAACACCTTTCTACATCCGAGCACCGTGAAGGTAATCACAAGAAGATGGTTTTTGCATTCGTTCATCCACTAAGCTTTGTACAAGGTCTTGCTTTTTAGTAGGAGTCGCACCTTCTGGATATCCCCTATTTTGGCTGCATTCGGATTGCGCCGTCTAAACGAATTACTTCACCATTTAATAAACCGTTTTGGATAATACTTTCGACCAATAGCGCATATTCAGATGGTTTCCCAAGTCGTTTAGGGAACGGAGTCATTTGGGCAAGCGCAATTCTTGCTGGCTCTGGTAACGATGCAAACATTGGTGTTTCTACTATTCCTGGAGCAATAGTCATAACACGTACACCAATTTCAGCAAGCTCTCTAGCAATTGGCAAGGTCATCGCTGCCACACCACCTTTTGAGGCACTATATGCCGCTTGTCCTATTTGCCCATCAAATGCTGCCACAGATGCAGTATTAATAATAACGCCACGCTGACCATCCTCATTTGGCTCATTATTTTGCATTTTCTCAGCTGCAAGGCGAATAACATTGAAAGTGCCAATTAAATTGACAGAAATGACCTTTTCAAATAAACCAAGTGCATGTACACCACGCTTTGAAAGTACTTTTTTTGCATCAGCAATTCCCGCACAATTCACTGTGACGTTAATGGACCCAAATTTCGCCACTCCTCGCTCTAGCCCTGCCGCTACATCAGCTTCTTTTGTGACATCAACACGTGCGTACTGGACATTCTCCCCTAACTCCTCAACTAGTGCATGTCCTCGCTCGTCATTTAGATCAAAAATTATTGCTTTGCCACCCTCTGCAACAATTTTACGAACAGTTGCCTCTCCTAAACCAGACGCTCCACCTGTTACAACCGCTATTACTTCATGACACTTCATTAAACACAGCCCCTTTTACATTTTTTCAATAATAGTGGCATTCGCCATCCCCATACCTTCACATATAGCAAGTAAACCATAGCGTAAATTTTCTCGCTCCATCCGATACAGCATCGTTGTTAACAATTTTGTACCCGACGCTCCTAATGGATGCCCCAAAGCAATTGCTCCACCATCTGGATTTAATTTATTTGGATCTGCACCAGTTTCATGCAACCAAACAAGTGGTACAGGCGCAAAAGCTTCGTTCACTTCATACGTATCAATTTCTTCAATCGTAAGACCTGACCTTTCTAATGCTTGTCTAGTTGCCTCAATTGGACCCGTTAACATTAACATCGGATCTGAGCCAACGACCACTCTAGTAACAATTTTAGCAAGCGGTCGTATACCAAGCTCCTGTGCCTTTTCTAAAGACATAACAACTACAGCAGAGGCACCATCACTCATTTGACTTGCGTTTCCAGCTGTTATTACACCATCTTCCTGGAAGACAGTTTTTAGTCCATTTAATTTATCAACTGTCGTTTCTGCCCGAGGTCCCTCATCAACAGAAAACGTGATAACTGAGCCGTCTTCTTGTGTAACTTGGACAGGCAATATTTCCTTTTCAAAACGCCCCGCCTCAATAGCAGCTAATGCTCGTCTATGACTATTGTAAGCATAGTTATTTAGCTGTTCCTTCGACAAACTCCATTTTTCCGCTATTTTCTCGGCTGATAACCCTTGATGTATAATTGTATAGTTATCTTGCAAGCGTTTACCTGCATGAGAACCCTTCATGTTAGAACCCATCGGCACCCTCGTCATGCTTTCAACACCACCAGCTATAACAATGTCCATATCGCCTGCTAAAATGGCCTGTGCTGCAAAATGTACAGCCTGCTGACTTGAACCACATTGACGATCAATTGTCACACCTGGGACAGTCTCTGGAAAACCTGCCATTAACAATGCTGTACGGGCTATATTTGCTCCCTGCTCAGCCGTTTGCGTCACACAGCCAAAAATAACATCCTCCACTTGTTCCTTTCCAATCCCAGCTCGATGGACAACCTCTTGTAGCACATCTGCAGCTAAATCGTCAGCACGCACATTGCTTAACGCCCCTTTACTCCTGCCAACTGCTGTACGAACAGCCGCTACAATTACCACTTCTCTCATAATTAAAACCCCTTTGCTTCATTGATTCTCATTCCCTATCATCCATCACGTTAAAGTCTATTTGGGCGCGATGAAATATATACTGATTTAATTATCAGAATATTATAGCATTTATTTTACATGAATAAGAAGATATTAACAATTTTAATAGACTAGCATGTTGCTATTTTCTAGTTAGTCGTCCATCCATCGCGTGTATCTTAGCCGTTCATCTCATAAATCAGAGCACAAAAAAAAGCAATCTCAAACTAATTTGAGATTGCTTAATCTATTTGCATATTAAGCTAAATCTTCACCGAAGAATAAGCCAATTTCGCGCTCTGCAGAAGCAAGAGAGTCAGAACCGTGGATGATGTTGTGAGAAACAGTTGTTGCATAGTCACCACGGATTGTACCTGGGTTAGATTCTTCTGGTTTAGTTGCTCCCATCATTGTACGAGCAAGCTTGATTACATTTTCGCCTTCCCATACCATAGCGAATACTGGACCAGAAGTGATGAAATCAACTAATTCACCAAAGAATGGACGCTCAGCATGCTCAGCATAGTGCTTTTCTGCTAATTCTTTAGGAATTACCATTAATTTAGCACCTTTCATAATAAAACCGCGACGTTCAAAACGATCTACGATATCTCCTACTACTTGACGTTCTACGCCATCCGGCTTAACCATTAAAAAAGTTTGTTCGATTGCCATGTTTAAAACACTCCTTAAATTCGTCTAACAGGTTTTACACCTACCGATAAATATTAACAAAAAATGAGCATTTGTACAACAAAAAGCTAGAATTTACGCTTGCCCATAAATAAGGCGACATCACGCAATTTTTTCTTAACAGGATGTTTTGGTAAAGCATCTATTTCCTGTAATGCCTTTTTCAAATATTTATCACTCATTTTATTAGCTTGCTCAATCGCGTCAGATTTACGCACATACCGCAACATTTCTTGACGCTCTGTCTCCGTCAATGTCCCTGCAAATACTTTTACTAAATAAGGTTGCATCTCTGGATCATCTTTTAATAATAGAATCGGTAATGTAATATTGCCCTGCAATAAATCGCTGCCTGCTGGCTTTCCTAATTCTTTATCAGTCGCCATAATATCTAAAACATCATCGATAATTTGGAAGCTCATGCCAACAAAGTAGCCGAAGCGTTTCAAATGTCTCACTGTTTTGGTATCAACACCTGCTGCTACAGCACCAAGCTCACAACTAGAAGAAATCAGCAATGCCGTTTTTCGTTTGATTCTTCTAAAATAATCCTTTAAACCTTGATCTAATCTAAACTTATCTTCGATTTGAATGACTTCACCGTTACAAATTTCCACCATTGTACGTGCTAAAATTTGATGAACTAATGGGTCTTCAAGCTTTGTAATATATTCAAGTGCACGTGCAAAAATAAAATCGCCCGTGTACATCGCTACTCTATTATTCCATTGTGATTTGACAGTCGGGCGTCCTCTTCGCATATTGGAATCATCAATTACATCATCATGCACTAGTGACGCCATATGAATAAGCTCTACAGGCACAGCTACATCCTTCATCTTATCGATATCATATTCGCCAAATTTCGCGCCAAGCAACACAAAAATTGGTCGTATCCGTTTACCACCAGCTTGCAATAAATGGAGAGAAGCATCGTTGATCAAATCTGAAGAAGAGTTCACTGCTTTTTCTAACTCTTGTTCAATAATATCGATATCTGATTTCAAATCGGAATAGAGTAGTTTCAACTTGATCTTTTCCACGTGTGAAAACCTTCCCCCATTAACGTACCTTTTTAAAGCCTATATGCATTGCCGCAGCACCGCCACTGTATGCTTTGTACGTTACTTTTTCTAAACCTGCCTGCTCAAACAATGCCGCTAACTTCTTCATACCTGGGAAATCATTTGCTGATTCCTGTAGCCAAGAATATTCTTTATAGCTTTTCGCAAATATTTTACCAAATATCGGCATTATATATTTAAAATAAAAACGGAATAATTGTCGATAGCCCGGAATTTCAGATTGCGAAGTTTCTAAACAAACAACTATTCCACCTGGTTTTACAACACGATGCATTTCCTTTAATACTTGTAAATAATCTGGTACATTGCGAAGACCAAAACCAATCGTTACATAATCAAATGTATTGTCTGGGAAAGGTAATTCCATAGCATTTCCATGTATTAGTTCAATCTGTGGATAAGGCTTTACCTTTTGCTCGCCAACCTTTAACATGTTTTGACTAAAGTCTAGCCCTTTGACTTCTCCGCCTTCACCCACAGCCTCAGCTAAGGCAATTGTCCAATCTGCCGTACCACAGCAAACATCTAGTGCCTTCGCTCCAGGTTTTACTGCCATATGCTTCATCGTATCATTGCGCCAGCCAACATGCATCTGGAAACTGATCACACCATTCATTTTGTCATAGTTATCCGAAATACTTTCAAATACTTCGTGCACGTGCTCTTCTTTCGTTTTAGCCATTTTGAAAAACCTCTCTTATCCATTAGTAGAAGCAATGGATGCCTCTACACGTGCTTGTAGAGCCTGTTTTACATCACTTTGTAAAAACGATGCATATTCTATCACCTGTAACAGCTCTGTTTTTAATTGCACAATTTTGCCCTGGATGACGTTGCTATATGTCGACCCAGCATATCTCGCACTTTCTTCAAGGGCCTTACTCATTAAAGTTACTTGGCCACGTCGATATGTCGCCCATTCTCTCTCTAAACGCAAGATTAATAAGCTCTTCTCCATAATTGGAATATATTCACTAAATGAATAGAGCTCAAAAAATTTTGAGATTAATCCTGATTCAATATTACTTATTGAGTCAAACCATTGTTCGATTGTACGTTTTTCTGTCTCATATACTTTAATTTGGTGTTCACAACGTGCCACAATTCCTTGCGACAAACTTCGAATCAATACGACATTTCTTGACATTGCTAATATTTCATAATAACGGCCACTATAAAAGTCACCAGCTAAAACGGTTAGCTGCTGTTCTTTTGATGTGGCGTCAAATTCTTTTATATGATCGTGCGCCGCTAAGGCCGCGTACACAATCCCAACAGTGATAGCAGCTTCTCTTTGCTCTTGTTGCCACTCTTCACCATTCAAAAAGGGAACTAACAAGTAAAATAATTGATTTTCATCGAGCACAGGTACCCCTGTATATTTTTGCAAAGTTCTATGACGAACATCCATGAAAATCTCTGTTTTTAACTGTGCAATTGAATTTTGAATGTATGTTGCATTCATAGACCTTACTCCATTTCACTTTCAAATACGTTAGTCGCATTCATGATCTAACGCTTGCTTACTGAGTCATTATAGCATACGCGACGATTCGGAATAAAAAATTTTTGCTGCATTCAACATGATAGGCAGTAGAGCTTCACCCATCAATTATGCCTAGATATAATTGATTCGATGATGTAAAGTTCTTAGCCTGAGTTCCTCTATTTCAGCAAATGTTTAAACACCTGTTAAAATATGTTAAAAATCATCATAAATCCAACTGCCTAAAAATCGAATCAAATACATTACTAGTTTTACACATCTATTCGATTAATATGTGTCATCATAACTTTCAAAAAGCACTTCAGAATAGATTATTCTCTATTACTTTTTAGCCTCGCTATTAATGACACCATGAGCCGTATGAATCTGTGCTTTTCCGCGAATTTTCATGGCGGATGTGTGTTCAGTAAATTGAGCAATCATAACTTCGCCCGCGTCTAATTTTTCAGAGTGATGGAACTTTGTATCTGTACCTCGTGTTAAACCGATTACGTGCACGCCATCTTCCTCTGCTTGAATAACAATATAATCTTGTGCCATTGTCTGTACGCTCCTTAAATCCGACAAATTCTTAGTCCATCATAACATAATTACACTCGCAATTTAAGACATTTGAATAAATGATAATACTTCTCTACGTTTCACTTCGTCTTCTTCGTAAATGCCGCGTGCAACAGATGTTACAGTTTTAGATCCTGGCTTCTTAAGTCCTCGCATAGTCATACACATATGTTCTGCTTCAATCACTACATAGACACCCTTAGGAGTGAGCATTTCCATAATTGTATCTGCCACTGAAGAAGTAATACGTTCTTGTAATTGCGGACGACGAGCAATGGTTTCTACTGCACGTCCTAATTTACTTAGTCCGGCAACAATGCCGTCGTTTGGTATGTATGCTACATGAGCTTTTCCGTAAAAAGGAACTAGATGATGCTCACACATCGAATAAAACGGAATATCCTTTACAAGTACTAGCTCCTCATGATCTTCATGAAACACTGTTTTAAAATAATCTTTCGCGTCTTCATGTAAGCCACTAAACATTTCCGCATACATTTTTGCAACACGTTTCGGTGTATCGAGTAAACCTTCACGATTTACATCTTCACCTACCGCTTCTAAAATCATTTTTACTGCTTCTTCTATTTTCAATAAATCAATATTCGACATCCGTAAAAACCTCCTGCGTATCTATACATAACACATTTCTTTATGCATCGTAGCATATCCAATAGGTAAGCGCAAAACGACTTACTTGATTCAAAAGAAATTCAACGCTATATGAGCAAAATAGCCACTAAATGACTTCTAGCTAGGGGCACATTTTATAATTGTGCATATGATAACTATACTACTCAATTCACTACCGAACATCTCTTATAAAATTAATTTACTTGCATCTTTTTATGTACTATAACTTATTACGCATACTTTTCAGCGTGACGTTAAAAAGAGCAGCCTTCATGTTATTTACATGAAGACTGCTCTATGTAACTACTAGACGTGTATTATTTTACAGCATCTTTAAGCGCTTTACCTGGTTTGAAAGCAGGTACCTTGCTAGCAGCGATTTCGATTTCTTTACCAGTTTGTGGGTTACGACCTTTACGAGCCGCACGTTCACGTACTTCAAAGTTACCAAAACCAATTAATTGTACTTTGTCACCCTTTGCAAGAGCATCTTGAATTGTATCAAATACAGCTTCAACTGCTTTAGAAGCGTCTTTTTTAGAAAGACCTGCAGCTTCAGCAACAGAGTTTACTAATTCTGTTTTATTCACACCATTCACCTCCTCTCAAAGGGTCATGAATCAATTCTGTAAAAAGAGTAACACATAGAAAACCGCTACGCAACTGTATTCATTCATGATTATAACCAAAAAATCATTTTTTCACCCAAAAAATATAAATAACAGGACTTTTCGCATAAAAACGAAAAGACCTGCAATATTTTTTTGCTCTTTTTTTTAATTTTCAACACTACAAAATAAATGTGACTAATCCTCTATCACCCTCGTTCACCATTCGTTCAATTGTTTGACGCATGCGTTTTTTGGCTGTAGATGGGACAGCATCCATTTTATAGCGAATTCCTTCTTTTAACACTTCATGCAATGGCGTTCCAAAAAGCTGTGTACTCCATAAAGCTTCACGATCATGTAAATAAGCATGATTTAAATCTTTAAGTAATTGTTGACTATGGAATTCTGAGCCTATTAATGGCGCAAATTCTGATTCCATATCTACTCGAATGATATGATAAGATGGTGCCTTCGCTCTCATACGCACACCAAAAAAATTATTTTGCTTAATGAGTTCTGGGGCTGTTGGTTCAAATTCCTGCATCATCGGCAATGTTACGCCATAGCCAGTCGAATCCGCTTCATGAATGGCAGTTTTAAAGCGTTTTTGCGCCTCTTTTGCTTCTGCTGACTCTTTAATAAAGAGTAGCCAATCCCGCTTCGTCTCTATTGGTTCTTCTAGCCATTCATTGCAAACCGACTTATAAAGCTCACCTTGCAATGACACTCGAATGACCGCGGTACCAACTCCAGCATCTACATGTACCACTTCGCTTTGGTCAATAAAATCGATGGCTTTAAAGGCATCTGACGCCTGTTGCACATCTCGAATTTTCATAACAGATGATAATACTTCTTCCATCGAATCAATTAGTGCTACATTCAATGGATGTGTTGCATCTAAAACATCTAACCAATCTGGTTTCTCAACCTCAATTGTTCGGATTGGAAATTCAAATAACGCTTCTTGCAAAATATACTGAATATCAGATGTGCGCATTTGATCAATTGAAGTAGCAATCACTGGGACATTATAGCGCTCAAATAGCTCATTTCGAAGCTGTACCGTTTCTTCCCTTGCCGGCATTTGGCAATTCAACACAATAACGAAAGGTTTTCCGATGTCCGCTAGTTGTTCAACAATTTCCTCTTCGGCCTTCTCTGCCGCACGACGACTTATACCATTCACCGTACCATCCGTTGTGACAACAATTCCAATATTAGCATGGTCACGAATCACTTTATCTGTTCCTATTTTCGCCGCTTCCTGAAATGGAATAGGCTCAGTGTGCCAAGGTGTATGCACATATTTCGGCCCATTTTCATCCTCATATCCCTTTGTACCTTCAATGACATAACCAACGCAATCTGCTAAACGAATTTGGAACGTCATTTCATCTTCACCGACCGCAATACGTGTTGCTTGAGCAGGCACAAACTTCGGCTCAGCAGTCATTATGACTGGCCCCGGCGAGCTTTGTGGCATCTCGTCTTGTGCGCGCATTCTTTCTGTTTCATCCACAATATTCGGTAACACGACCGATTCCATAACCTTTTTTACAAATGTTGATTTACCTACACGTACTGGACCGACAACACCAATATAAACATCGCCATTTGTGCGCTCTGCAATTTCTCTAAATACTGCTTCACTCAAGGTTTCTGCCTCCTTTATCTACGCTTTTTCACTATATGCGAGCAGGTAGATAAATATGAAAAACCCCTCACAAATGTAAGGGGCTTATTGATTTATTCTTTTTTAGATTGGGCTTCTGCCTCTTTTTTAGCTTGTTCTATAGCCTTTTCTCGAGCTTTTTTTGCATCACTATTATAAGCATCCATAAAGTAAACTGGCTCACCATTTTCATCTACTGTATATGGTACAGAATATGCGGGTACTACTGGATATTTATCGACAAGTAGCTGACGAATATCATCTCCAGGCTTTACATCAGGCTTGTCTTCTTTTAGTAGTTGACCTAAATCGATTGAATAGTCAACATGTATTTCGCCATCACCTGTCATAAACATTGGCAATTCAGCACCAGAATAGGGACTTTTCACAGTTACGTCTTCTTTATATCCCAATTCTTCAAAGTTAATTTGATATACATTATCTGAAGTTGCATCCTTTATCGGTAAATATTGGGTAGACATTTTACGAATATTAATTTCACGAATACGTTCTGCAGCATTTAAATCTACCAATTTTACTTTCGCTTCATTCTCAGGATCCCAAATAATATACTGGAAAATACCACCTTTTTCATAGGCATTCCCAGGAATTTGTGCAAGATATTTAGGCACTAGTTTATCAAAATCAATTAAATATTTTATATATATATCAGTATCTAGCTCACTATTTTTAATTGGAACTAATCCACCAGTTGCTTCACGGTATTCGTCAACCGCACGCTGAACCGCTGCTAATTGGTCAACATCAGGCACTAATTTTGCCTTTTTTTCGTCTTCTGGATATACACAACCAACTAAAAGTACTGCAGATGCTATTACCAAAAGAAAAGCATTTAGTTTTTTCATGTCACTTCCACCTCATTATTTTTTATGCTGGCCATGTGGCAACAATTAGTACCATTAAAAATGTGCCAAGTCCAAACAGTATGTATGCAGATAAATTTACGATTGTACGTAAAAAAACGTTTGAAACCTTATTACGACCTAAATAAATTAGACCGACTGATATAATCATAAAACCGATACAATAAAATGATACCCACATTACATCAAGCGCAGGCAAATGTGCTAACGGACCCATTCAAGACAACCACCTTTCTTCAATGTCAGAAAACAATCAAAATATATTATACTATGTGCTTTCGCTAAAAAGAAATAGTTGTCCAGTAACTATCATCAAATGGACAACCTTATAACGGTATGGATTATTCAACTAAAAGCGCACAATAAGGTGTCTCAGTTACTCACTGAGACACCTTATATATGTCCAATTTATGACAAAACTAATTAAATTTATATTATTAGTGCATCATGTCATCAATTTCTCGCTTTTTCATACGCATCATTAATGCATCAACTGCTACTTTCGGTTCTATATCATTAAATAAAACACTATAGAGCTCCGTTGATATTGGCATAGCAACGTCATATTTCTCTGCTAATTGATAGGCCGCTTTAGTTGTGCGAACGCCCTCAACGACCATGCCCATTTGGTCGAGTACCTCTGGTAGTTTCATGCCTTGCCCCAGCAAATTACCTGCGCGCCAATTACGCGAGTGCACGCTTGTACACGTTACAATCAAATCTCCCATACCAGTGAGCCCTGCAAATGTAAATGGATTTCCTCCCATTTTGACACCAAGACGTGTAATTTCAGCCAATCCTCGAGTAATGAGTGCAGCTTTGGCATTATCACCGTAATTTAAACCATCTGTAATACCGGCAGCTAATGCGATGACGTTTTTCAACGCACCACCTATTTCTACACCGACCACATCCTCATTTGTGTAGACACGGAAAAATTGATTCATAAATAAATCCTGAACTTTTTCCGCAGCTTCAATATTAGCACAAGCCACTGTCACTGTTGTAGGATGATGCAGAACAACTTCTTCTGCATGACTTGGGCCTGAAAGTACAACAACTTCTTCTACAAATTCAGCCGGGAGACTTTCTACTAAAATCTCTGAAATTCGTTTTAACGAATCAGGCTCAATCCCCTTTGAAACATGAACAAACAATACTTTTTTATCAAGTGCTGCTGTCATTTTTTCACACACTTCACGGATGGCCTTCGTAGGAACAGCCACGACAATTATCTCCGAATGAGCAACTGCCTCAGCAATATCACTTGTTGCCTGCAAATTTGCAGGCAATATCGTTTCCGGCAAATACTTCCTGTTCGTATGCAGGTTGTTAATTTCTTCAGCCTGATCAGTTCGATGAGTCCATAAAAGCGTATCATGCCCATTTTCTGCAAGTACCATCGCTAGTGCTGTCCCCCATGAGCCTGCCCCTAACACACAAACTTTTTCCATTCAAAATCCTCCCTTATTAAGAAAAGATAATTCCTTGTTAGCTACGATAAATGCTAGAGAAAGGCTTACAATGCACTTGAACTCACGCAACCTTAAAGTAGACATTAGAAAATTTATACTTTCCTCTCTTGTAAAAAGACGCCACCCAACAATTAATGTCGGGTCGGCGTACTGTTAGTGTATATTTTTCCTAAGCACGAGCACGGGAAATTAATCGAATTGGCGTTCCTTCAAAATCAAATGTTTCTCGAATACGGTTTTCTAAGAAACGTTCGTAAGAGAAATGCATTAATTCTGGTTCATTGACAAATACCACGAACGTCGGTGGTTGTATCGCAACTTGAGTTGCATAGTAAATACGAAGGCGGCGGCCTTTATCAGCTGGCGCTGGATTACGCGCCACAGCATCCTCAATCACTTCATTAAGGATCGATGATTGAATACGCATTGCATGGTTTTCACTAACACGCTGTATAATCGGTAAAATTTGATGTACACGTTGTTTTGTATTGGCCGATACAAAAATAATTGGTGCATAATCTAGGAATAAGAAATGCTCTCGAATTTGTTGTGTAAAGACGTTCATTGTTTTCTCGTCTTTTTCAATCGCATCCCATTTATTCACAACAATGACAATGGCTTTTCCAGCTTCGTGTGCATAGCCTGCAATTTTTTTATCTTGTTCTTGAATGCCTTCTTCTGCATTAAGAACGACTAAAACAACATCAGAGCGTTCAATTGCACGTAACGCACGTAATACAGAGTATTTCTCTGTCGTTTCGTACACTTTCCCTTTTTTTCGCATACCTGCAGTATCAATAATGACATATTCCTGGTCATCATACTCATAAGGCGTGTCAATAGCATCTCGAGTAGTACCAGCGATGTTACTAACAATAACGCGGTCTTGACCTAAAAATGCATTGACTAATGAAGATTTCCCAACATTAGGACGACCAATTAACGAGAATTTAATGACCTCGTCTCCATATTGCTCTTCATCTTCTTTTGGGAAGTGTTTAGCACATTCATCTAATAAATCCCCTAAACCTAAGCCGTGAGAGCCTGAAATAGGCCAAGGCTCACCAAAGCCAAGCGCATAGAAGTCATAGATCATTTCGCGCATGTCTGGGTTGTCAATTTTATTCACTGCTAAAACGACTGGTTTTTTTGTTTTGTATAAAATTTTTGCTACTTGCTCGTCTGCAGCTGTTACACCTTCACGTCCGTTTGTCATAAAAATAATAACGTCTGCTTCATCAATGGCGATTTCTGCTTGTTGACGAATCTGCTCTAAAAACGGCTCGTCCCCAATCTCGATACCACCTGTATCAATAATATTAAAGTCATGTGTTAACCACTCTGCCGAACTATAAATACGGTCGCGTGTTACCCCTGGAATATCTTCCACAATCGATACACGTTCTCCAACGATACGATTAAAAATCGTCGACTTACCTACGTTCGGACGACCTACGATGGCTACTACTGGTTTCGTCATCTGTACTTCATCCTTCCAACTTCTTGTCTTTCGCTATTATACACGAAAAATGCCATTATATCATATCATATCCATAATAGTGCGCGCTATGTACGGTTCTATCCATCTCTTTTTAAATTTTTTCGTCATTTCGCCTCCTCTATCCGTCGCCTCCATAAAAAAAAGCAAGGACACAAACTGTATCCTCGCTTGTCAAGTTTATTTAAAGTTTTTTAGTTTATCGCCAATGACATCACCAAAAGAGAAGCCTGTGTTTTCTTCTGGTAATTTATAGTCGATTACTTCTTCGGCATCAGGATTTTCAAGTAAATCCTTAATACTTAATGCTAAGCGGCCCTCTTCAGCGTTTACATCAAGCACTTTCACCTGTACTTCTTGTCCTTCTTTTAAAGCTTCGTGTGGCGTGTTAATATGCTTATGCGCGATTTGAGAAATATGCACTAAACCTTCAACACCTGGGAAAACTTCCACAAATGCTCCGAATGAAGTAAGACGTTTTACTTTTCCATCTAATACTGTACCTTTAGCTGCAAGATCTTCGATGTTCGACCAAGGACCAGGAATCGTTTCCTTAATAGATAACGAAATACGCTCATTTTCAGGATCTACAGAAAGGACTTTAACCGTCACTTCTTGCCCTTCTGATAAAACCTCGCTCACTTGACTCACATGCTCATGAGACACTTGTGAAATATGCACAAGGCCATCAATACCACCAAGGTCGATGAATGCACCAAATGATGCGATACGTTGCACTTTACCGTTTAACACATCGCCAGTTTTAATTTGGGTAATGACATTTTTCTTTTGAGAAGCTTTTTCCGCTTCTACTACAGCACGATGTGATAAAATTAAGCGATTTTTTTCTTTATCAAGCTCAACAATTTTAAAGCTAAGAGATCTGCCTTTATAGCCTTCAAAATCATCAACAAAGTAATCTTCTACAAGGGATGCTGGAACGAAGCCACGTACTCCTAAATCGACGACAAGTCCACCTTTAACAATATCTTTTACTTCCGCCTCGAAAACTTCCTCAGCGTTGAATTGTTGCTCAAGTGTATCCCATGCTTTTAATGCGTCTACTTTACGTTTTGATAATACATAGTTTCCTTCTTCAACCTTTGTAATCACCAACTCTAACTCATCTCCAACAGAGATTATGTCAGACGCTTTTTCAATGTGTAAGCTTGATAATTCACTTATTGGTATAATACCGTCAAATGGTGCACCTGGAATTGAAACAGTTACTGCTTTTTCATCAACCTGCTCTGCAATCCCTTTGACGATATCACCTTCGTTAAATGTTTGTTCTGCATAGTTCATTTCTTCAGACATATGTAACCCTCCTTCGCATCTTCCCTTACTATTTTATTCGATTTTGAAGACAAAGACAAAAATAAATCCTTTAAATTCAAAAAATGTCTGAAATTTTTGGATTTACTTCATTTTTTCTTGCGCTAATTTTAAAATGGCCTGTGCTGCATCATCAATTGACAATGCTGTCGTATCTAAAAATATGGCATCTGCTGCTTGAATTAGTGGTGATGCTTCACGCTCACTATCCATTTTATCGCGTAGAGCAATATCTTCTTGAAGTTTTTCAATGGAAGATTCAATTCCGCGCTTTTGATTGTCAATAAAACGACGTCTTGCTCTCTCTTCTACCGTTGCAGACATAAAGATTTTTAGTTCTGCATTCTTTAACACATGCGTAGCAATATCGCGCCCATCCATAACAACACAACCATTAGCCGCAAGCTTTTGTTGCTGTGCTACTAATAGTTCACGCACTTTAGCATGAGCCGATACTTGTGAAACAGATGAAGTTACCTCATTTGATCGAATTTCTGCCGACACATTCTTCCCGTCCAAAAAGACAAGCTGCCCTTGAGGAGAAGGTTTTAATTCAATTGTGCTAGATGCTAACATTTCTGCTAATTTTTCTTCATCATCTAAATATATGTTTAGTTGCAGTGCTTTATACGTCACAGCACGATACATTGCTCCAGTGTCGATATAAGTAAACCCAAGTGCCTCTGCAACAATTTTTGCGATTGTACTTTTACCAGCGCCAGCAGGTCCATCAATCGCAATTTGAATGTTTTTCTTCATATTCTTCCCTACTTTCTATCACACCACATTGTACCATAAAAAAGCCCTCTTCTAGCAGAGGGCTTTCTCAAATAAAATACTAATCGATATGAAGGATGTAACCTTACTGCATGAAGTGAAACTTACTCAATGGGGGTTTTACGGGCAGTTCAGCTCCCACTTTAGTTCTTTGCTTTCGCTACATTTTAAGCGAAAAAAATTAAGCATCAAAAGGATTCGTTTCTTTACGACGATTGACTAACTGACGTTCAAAGCAGAAACGAACTATATGCTGTTTGTCTACATCATCTGTATCTGTTAACTGTATAGTTGCTATTTTTTTGTTATCGTTTTCGGATATGCGAACAACCGTCGCATCCGTGATTACGTATTTAACATCTCCATTAGCAAACGGTAAGACGATCGTTAACTTAACCTCATCACCATCTTGGAAAGCAATTGCCCCTTTTAAGCCAACTGCCAAACCACCTGCACTAATATCTACTGTTACTAGCTGATATTTGTAATCCTTAAATTGTATCGCTACATCCACAGGTGTTTCTACACGTACATATTCACGACGTTGAACTTTGATAAAGTCCTCTGCCTTTGGACAGTGCAACATAATCATTGGTATATTGCCAGCTTTACGTCCAATTACTTCTGTAATGAAAGCAAATGATTGTTTGTCATCCGTACGAAAAGATGCTCTAAATTCAGAACCATCTATTAGAAATGCTGTTTTCTTTGTAGCAACATTTGTTGGATAATCGATGTAAATAATATTGTCTTTTTGTTCTACAACTTTACAGCGGAATACTTCAACACGCTCTGTATAAGTTGGTTCAAGTTCTAATTGTGTACCAATTTTTATTTCCATGAGCATCTCCTCGAACACAAATATACCTTCATTATCGCATGAGATGCCCATTTTGGCTATATGAACTGGTGTTTTTTATTAAATTACGTTAAATATTCCACTTTTATAACATTGTGATTTTCTGCATCAATAACAACCCTGAATGTTTCTTGTGTATTTTTATCACGGACCGCAATCACTTCATAACAAAGGCGTTGTTCAAATTGACCGTTATCTGTATAAATATTTTTCACTTCTTCTATTTTCACATCATCATCGAAGAAAGTTTTCCAATCAATTGCTTTTGCAGTTTGTGGTTTAATCTTCTCTTCCTGAATATATTCCATTGCATTGGCACCAAGTAACTCGCCTGTATCCTTAGCCAGTTTTAATTGAACGCCATCTGCATAAATCAACGCATTATCACCAGGGTGAACACGTGCAAATGTCAAATGCCATGCTTGATGGTTTTCACGAGATTCCACAAATGCAACATCATTCATGCCAAGTTGTTTTAAATATTCCTCAGCCTTTTTCTTAATTTCATCTTGTGATAATCTTGCTTCATCTACTGGACGTTCCACTAAGTAGGATAGTAAATGTCCACCCTTTTCTGTTAAATCGACATATCCTAAGCGAATACCTTGGTGGAATTGGATATGATAAAACGGATATGGTGCAGTATCACTACTTTTCGTAACAGTAAATGTTGCATCTTTAATAATAGGGAATAAATTTTTTACTTTTTCCAATGCCTCTTTTTCAGTAATGACCGAATCTTGTAATGCTTTAAGTTCTATTTTTTTCTGCCAATCAGATTCACTTAATGTAAGTGGGAAATCTTTTTCGCTGTAATCCTTTAATGTTTTTTGCACATTATCAAATGTTGTATTTGGCTTCTTATTATCTACTTGTTGCACCCAGACGTCCATATTACCGTTATTTTTATAAAGATCTACTGTCGCGGCTGTCCATTCATCTGAAAGTGATTGTAAATTTGTAGAGACCTGTGGCATTTTTTCTTGCCAAGCTTGATAATCTCCTGTTTTTTCTGTTCTCTTGGCTTCATCTCCCAGGCGCCCTAAGTAACTTAGCCACTCGTTCGAGACTTCTTGCCCGACAGGAATATTAGATAAAGAAGATCGAACTTCAGAGCTTAGTCGCCACACAGCATCTAACTCATTGTTCATCGCTTGGTCATCTTGAAACAGTAGAGATTGTGAAACAGCTTGTTGTAGTCCAGTTAATTTCTCAGAAGCATCCGTTAAATTATTTGTGTACTGAGCTAGCACAGTACGTTGTAAACTAGTGTTTTCTTTGTGCATATGAACGCTATATGCCCCTAAACCAATAACTGCTACAGTAAGTATAACAAGCATAGTTCTCATTTATGTTCCTCCTTTCTATGAACAGAAAATATGTTCTCCAATTTGTTTAATTTGAGGTCTTGACCAAATCCACTTACTTGTAGCTGTTTTCGGATTAAAATAATAAAGTGCATTTTCTGAAGGATCCCATCCATTCATAGCGTCAATTACGGCTTCTTTTGCACGTTCGTTTGGTTCAAGCCAAATTTGCCCATCTGCCACCGCTGTAAACGCCAAAGGTTGGAAGATAATACCTGAAATTGTATTTGGGAATTCAGGACTTTCCAGACGATTTAAAATAACAGCCGCTACTGCTACCTGACCTTCATAAGGCTCTCCTCTTGATTCACCATAAACCGCATTCGCTATTAACTGTACATCTTTTTCAGTATACTTTGGAGGTACTTGAGTTTTAGTGCCATTATTATTACTACTACCACTACTTTTACCTCCACCGCCACCGCCAGTGTTTGTTTTCACTTGCTGTTCAAGTGGCTTGCCCCCATAATAGGTAAATTGATTACCCGCATTTAGTTGAGCTTTAACCCAGGCTTCATCGTAATCTGAATTGCCAGATAACGTTTTTTTTGTTTTAGTGCCAGCTATCCCATCCACTGGTAAACCATATTTCTCTTGGAAGTTCCGTAAAGCCCAATATGTGTTATAGCCAAACTTGCCATCAATTTTACTTTTATAAAATCCTAAGTATTGTAGCCTTGCTTGCAGTTCAATTACATCATCTCCATAAGCACCACGAGAAATCTGTTGCTCGGTAAATGCAATGGCGTCATTTTGCGGAATAGCAAATATACTAATCCCCAACATCAAAGCAAAAATTAAGCTTCCTAAGCGCATGATTATCACTCCTTTTTTCATAGCTTGAAACAAACAACTCATTTTATACATATCAATTTTGCCTCGGCAAAATTGCGTCTGGAATTGGGCGGAGGCTTTAGCTTCTTTCAACAATATTTTCTGTACCGAAAGCGTAACGACAGGTACAGGTGTTTGGACACCCGCTGAAAAGTAACTTAAATCTATATTCATCTCACCACCTATAGAGAAGGAAGATTCCTGTAGCTGACACTTTGCTTTCGCTCCAAAAGACATTTGTAACTGCCGTTTCACTTTCGCTACGAAAACATTTGCTGAAAGAAGTGAAAAAAGAAAAGCGCAGAAATCTTTTTTTAGATTTCTACGCTTTATATTTTTTTATGCATATGCAAATGTTGCACAAGGTGATAATGAGCAAGTTTGACTTTTCTAAGCCCAAACCACCACAAAAATAGCATAAACGGTATCATTAAATATACCCAATACCCTTTGAATGATAAAATTGTATTATAAAGAATGTGTAATACTACCGGTGCACAAAGCGCCATAGCAATCATTTCTGTCGTCTTTGCGTGTTTCGAAAACTTGGCACGTCCATAATAATAACCCATTACAACGCCAAACAATGCATGACTTGATACAGGTAATAACGCTCGCATAAATGCCGTATCTAAACCGAACGAAAATAAGTAGAGAACATTTTCAATCGTGGCAAAACCAAGAGATACACTTGCACCATAGAGTATGCCATCATACGGATCATCAAATTCTACATGATTGTAGATTGCGATTAAAAGAACAAACCATTTAAAAAATTCTTCAACGACACTAGAAAAAACTACATCTTGTAGATAAAGAGATCGAAAAATCCCTTCCTCTGTTAAAACATATTGTAAAAACAAGATTGGGAACGTTAAAAATGCGCCATACAAAAACGTTTGAAGTAAGGTTCTTCTTGGCTCCGTTGCCATCTGATTGCGCAAATAGAAGTAACTAAAAAGCGCTAGACCGGGAGCAATGGCAGCTGATAATAAAATGATCATGTTGCCGGCTCCTTTCAAAAATCAATTTCGCCTTGACATAATTATGATCAAATTTTAAATTATGTTAGCACAATTCAAAATCTGTGACATCGTCTTGAGGCTTTAGGCCAACATAAGGTTGGTTAATTTGGCGTTTTCGTAGGATGAAATTTCTTAGCCCAAGTTCTCAGTCAATTAGTGGAGACCACTGAAAAAAATACATTCACATATTTTAGGTGGAAAACTTCTGTAGTATTAAGCTTTCGTTTTCAACAAAAAATAGCTATTGAATAAACATAAACTGCTATTATTATACCATGTATAATGACATAAAACTTTTTAAAAGGAGACATTATTTTTTATGAAAAAAACAATTTTATTAATTCATACCGGTGGAACAATATCTATGGCGATGACGGATGAAGGTGCCGTTATACCTAACAAGGAAAATCCTTTAATGAAAGAAAGCAACAAACTCGACACGCTTGCCACAATTATTGAAATGGAGGCTTTTAACCTCCCATCGCCACATATTACGCCAAAAGAAATGCTTAAGTTACGTAACCTCATTATCGAAAAAGTTTCAGAGGAGCAAATTGATGGCATTGTCATCACCCATGGTACCGATACATTAGAAGAAACAGCCTATTTTTTAGAGTTAACAACTGATTTATCAATTCCTATTGTGCTAACTGGTGCAATGCGCTCCTCCAATGAACTAGGTGCAGATGGAATTTACAATTTAGTGGAAGCTGTTCGAGTGGCCGTTGATCAAGAAGCACGTGAAAAAGGAGTGCTTGTTGTGATGAATGACGAAGTTCATCTTGCCGTAAATACAACCAAAACAAGCACCAGCTCTGTAAATACATTCCAATCACCGCAATATGGACCTATTGGACTTATTACAAAAACACGTATTTTATTCCATCATGCACCCATTCGCCGTCAATATGTAGATATTCATGCATTATCAAAACGTGTAGCCATGTTAAAAGTTTATGCTGGCATGGAGGTTGATTTACTTGAAGTAGTACTCGCATGCAAATATGATGGTGTCGTTTTAGAAGGACTCGGACAGGGCAATGTTCCTCCATCAGTTGTTAAAGGCATCGAAAGCTTAATAGAACGAGGAATTCCTGTTGTACTAGTCTCTCGTTGCTTTAATGGTATTGCCGAGGGCGTATATGGCTACGTAGGTGGTGGTAAAATGCTCGAAGACTTAGGAGCCATATTTGCAACTGGTATTAATGGTCAAAAGGCACGATTAAAATTATTAATTGGGCTCAACAAAACAGGAACTCCTCTTGATTTAAAGGAATTTTTCATGTAAAGCTAATGTATTCAATCTTCACTTTAACTTATGCATCTGCAACTTGCTTATAATAACTTAAGATATTATGTAAACGTTCGATTGCTAACTCAAAATCTGGCTGTATAACAGAAAGCTGTATAAAATTTCTTCGTCGTAAGTATTGGATATCTGCATGAACATATAACCCATTTAACTTTAAATCGCTCTGTAGATTTGCCAAAGCTTTAGGAAGTTGTAAAGTAATTAACATCGGATATTGTCTAGTTGAAACTTGATAGTGCATAAATGGTAGCTGCAGTAATGTATTAAAGCGTTGCTGTAGCTGTCCATATCTTTCTGGATATGCTTGTAATGCTGTTTCAACATTTGCTACAAGTACTGCTGGTAACGTAAACGGAATCGCACCTTGCTGGTAATTAGCTAAATCGAGATAAGCTGGTAATGTTGTTGAAGATTTAACAATGTTTTGCGAAAACACGAAAGCCAAGCCACTAAGCGCACCAATAGCTTTTCCACTTACCGCAGTTGCTAAGTAACAATCTTCTAAAGTAAATGGCATTGCTCCGAACGAACTAATGCAATCAACGCAAAGCTTTGTATCATAACGTTTAGTCAGCTGTAAAATCCCCTTTAAGTCATTGCAAGTACCAGTCGACGTTTCTCCATGTACTACAAGAAGCCATTGATAAGATCCCTTTTGTAAATAAGACTCCAAAATATTTATAGCAAACGTACTGCCCCAATCTTGTTCAACCACATCAAAATCCAATGACCATCTCTCAGCTTGCTTCCGAAGACGTTCTCCAAATTCACCATTTATTAAAATAAGTCCACGTCCTAATTGTTGAGCCTTCAATTGCCCTAGCATCACCTCATTAGCCAATGTCCCAGTTCCTACTATCGTAGCTACATGTTCTGCTCCTGATAATTGAAGCAACTTATTTCTCATTTGCTCAAATAGCGATTGAAAGCCCAACGAACGATGAGAAAGCTCAGAATAATTAAATGGTTCGTTTTGTTTCACTGGTCCTGGATAAAATGTATGGCACTCCTTCGCGAGTCTTTGCTGCAAAGACTTTTCAAATTGCTGTCTTGTTAATACCATGGGTAAAAATAAAGCATCCTCTGTCCCTGTTGCAGATGCAAATTGGGTAAAACCCATTTGCTTATACAGTTTCTCTTCACGAGTAGTCCCTGAGATTACGGCTGCCGAATAACCTTTTTCGTATGCAAAAGCAGTTAATGCCTGTGTCAATTTCAGCAGTACTCTTCCTGTTCGATATGCCTTCTTCACAGCAAGCAATCGAATTTCACATAGCTTAGCATAAATACTGCTCAACCTTTCCTATCTTTTCATCAATTGAAAACGGTCTCTGATCTCTAAAGGCAAGCATCCCTATAAGTTCTAATTCTTTATAAACAACGATATACGTATTTTCATGATGAAATCGGTCCATTTTTTTTCTAGCGGAATTAGGTTGATGCTGTGGAATTTCTTCGACAAAGGTTTCATAATTTAATCGTGCAATTTCCTCAAACTCCGCTTCCGTATGCGCAATTTTACACCAATACATATCATCACTTCCTTCTCCCTAAAACTTCGTTAATATTCGACATATGCTTCATAATTATAAAGATTATTGCTACTAGTATTGGTATGTATAACAGTAATTGATCGGTATAAACAATTGCTCCACTATATAAAACAAAGCCACCTAACATACTAAGCGTTAAACTTCTCGTTACACTAAGCGTAATAGCTGTCCCTACAACCATCATTAAAAATAAGTTTGGTGACAATGCCAAACCTACACCTATAAAAGTTGCTACCCCTTTTCCCCCTTTAAATTTCAGCCAAAATGGAAACAAATGACCAAACATAACTAAACAAGCACCTAGAACGATTTCCCATTCTTCAAAATGCCATAAATGTCCTACACCAACAACAAGCACACCCTTTAAAGAATCCCCTAAAAAGGTCCATATAAATGCAGCTTTCCCAATAACATTGCCAGCATTTCGAGCACCTAAGTTTCTACTCTTTTGTTCCTGTAAATTAACACCATACGCTTTTCCAACGAAATATGCCGTCATAAAGTTCCCTACGATATAACTAAATATCCAGTATAAACCAAGCATTCATTCACACCTTTTTAATTAACTTCGATGAATTTTTGTCTCATTACCATTACATGGGTTAGATTTCCGATCCTACTGGGCACTTTTCTGTGGCGTCCGATGAGTTGCGTATGCTCTTCAATCCGTTGCTTCGATCTCTTTCTGTTGCTCTGGACCTTTTTCCCGTCGCTTCGACTCTTTCATCCGTCACCCTGGACCTTCTTTCCGTCGCTTGGGCTCTTTTATCCGTCGCTCTGGCTCTTCTTTCCGTCGCCTCGACTCTTTCATCCGTCACCCTGGACCTTCTTTCCGTCACTTCGACCTCTTTCCGTCGCTTGGGCTCTTTTATCCGTCGTCATGACCCTTCTTTCCGTCGCTCTGGCTCTTCTTTCCGTCGCTTCGACCTCTTTCCGTCGCTCTGGCTCTTCTTTCCGTCGCTTCGACCTCTTTCCGTCGCTCTGGCTCTTCTTTCCGTCGCTTCGATCTCTTTCCGTCGCCATGACCCTTCTTTCCGTCGCTCTGGCTCTTCTTTCCGTCGCTTCGACCTCTTTCCGTCGTCATGACCCTTCTTTCCGTCGCTCTGGCTCTTCTTTCCGTCGCTTCGACTTCTTTCCGTCGCCATGACCCTTCTTTCCGTCGCTCTGGCTCTTCTATCCGTCGCCATGACCCTTCTTTCCGTCGCTCTGGCTCTTCTTTCCGTCGCTTCGACCTCTTTCCGTCGCTTGGGCTCTTTTTTCCGTCGTCATGACCCTTCTTTTCGTCGCTTTCTCTCTTCTATCCACCGTCTTAAAAAAAGCTATATAAGCATACACGCTTATACAGCTCCTATTACTATTTCTCTCTATTGGCAATTGTCTTTGCAATACAATCACCATGGAAACGGCCATTTTCAATAAAAATTTCATTGGCATTATTTCCAGCTGCAATAACTCCAGCAATGAATAACCCTTCCACATTTGTTTCCAGAGTTTCTGCATGAAAGAAAGGACGACCCGTTTCATAATCAATTGAGACACCCATTGCTCGAATAAATGAATGATCTGGATGATAGCCTGTCATCGCAAAAACAAAATCATTTTTTACAGTTTTTTTGCTACCATCAATTTCTACTACGACCTCATGCTCACGGATTTCCAGTATATTTGTATTGAAATACATTTGGACTTCTCCATTTCGTACTACTCCTTCAAATTCTGGTAAAACCCATGGCTTGATGCTAGGTGAATACTCACTACCACGATAGGCAACCGTGACGCGAGCCCCAGCCTTATTCAACTCAAGCGCCGCATCCACTGCCGAATTTTTCCCACCTATTACAAGAACATCAGTATCAAAAAATTCATGTCCCTCTTTAAAGTAATGGAAGACTTTCGGCAATTTCTCACCTGGAATGTGTAAATAATTTGGATGGTCATAATAGCCTGTGGCGATCACAACATAAGGTGTTGTATAAACCTCTTTATTTGTCGTTACTGTAAACTCCGCTCCATTTTTTACAACGCTATTTACTTTCTCGAAGCGGTTTACTTGAATATCCTTCAAACGCACAACTTCTCGATAATAAACTAGTGCTTGATTTCGCTTAGGTTTACGTCCTTCTATGATAAAAGGCACATCACCAATAGCTAAACGTTCACTCGTGCTAAAAAAAGTTTGATGCGTAGGATAATTGTAAATCGCATTTACGATATTTCCTTTTTCAATTACAATTGGCTTTAATCCAATATTTTGCAAGGCTATTGCCGCCGCTAAACCACATGGACCTCCTCCAACAATAATTGCATCTGCTTGCTGCATTTCTTGACACTCCTATCAACTTTGTATCAGCGATTTGCTAATACTCGAATAAATCCTTATCGCTCCATTATACGCCTTCTATCGAGTTTTGGTTGTTTATTTACCCGAAATTTCAATGTCAATAATATGACATTGTGGCCTCGCACCAAGTCGGAAAGGTAACAATGTCGTACCATAACCGTTACTTACTAAAGTCATCACACCCTCACGCTCTCGATAGGAGCCATTTGGATGCACACCATATGGGCCAATTCTTATTTGACCTCCGTGTAAATGCCCACCAATCATTAAATCTGCTCTAAATTTTGCACGGACTCTTGCGAAAACACCTGGGTTATGTGAAATAAAGACAACCAAGTCTTTCTCTCCTACCTTTGCAAATGCTTCATCAAAGCTATATTTCATTGTAGAGGTATCTTCAATTGCACTTAGCCAAAAGCGGTTTTTTTTAGGCAGTAATACTGCATCATTGGCTACGATCTGAACACCATGCTCCTGTAAAATACCTTGTAGCCGCTCCTCGCCTACTTCTCTGTCATTATTTCCCCATACAAAATAAGTCGGTCCTAAAGGAGTCAATAATTTTAAATTGTCATGAATACGCTCAATAGGGGTGCGTCCATCCGCAAAATCTCCACCAATAATAACCGCGTCAAATTGGCCATCTAACTGCTCAATCATCTGGTGGTTAATTTTTCGTAAGTGTGTATCCGAAATAAAAAACAGTCTAATCTTTTCCTGCTCACCCTTTAATAGCAATTGATGATGTAAAACATTGTTCTCATGTGCCACCTTTAACATATAAAGCAGGAACGCGATGACTACTAAAACGAATAGTCCAATATAAATCATTCCCTAACATCTCCTTATGAAAGCAAAAAGACGATTCGTTATAATGAAGAATCGCCTTTTTACTAAATCAGACGTACGCCTCAACTTTATTTGTTGTTGACGTTTGTCCTTTATTTTATACTAGAAAAACATCATTGCCAAAGAATGACACCTGCTTTTCTTATGGTAGTTTAATAACTTGCCCAACCATTACATCATTTGAAGACATACCGTTTGCTGCACGGATTTTCGCTAGGGTTGCTTCACTTCCATCACCGTAGTGATTCAATGCAATACGATATAGATTTTCATTTGCCTTTACAGTATGGGTACTTGCTTTTGCAGTTTGTTTCTCTTGTTCTGCTTTACGTGCTTCCTCGGCTTTGCGTGCTTGCTCAGCTTTTTTAGCTTCTTCTGCTTTTCTTGCCGCTTCAGCTTGTGCTATTCTAGCTTGCTCAGCTTTTTTAGCTTGCTCAGCTTTTTTAGCTTCCTCGGCTTTTCTAGCTTCTTCGGCCTTCTTAGCTTCTTCAGCATTTTTAGCATTTTTAGCATCTTCAGCTGCCTTTTTTTCAGCTGCTAATTTCTCAGCATCTTTCTTAGACTGATCTTTAGCTTTGTCTTCTTTTTCAGCTTTGTCTTTGTTTGCTTTATCGTCTTCTTTGTTTTTGTCAGCTACTTCAGCTTTATTTCCAGACTTATCAATTTCTACAATTGTATCCGTAGAATTTTTTTCAGCCTCTTCAATTGTTTCACCCGGTTCATAGAATTTTAAAAAATAGATTAATATTGATAATGGAATTAAGATAAAGATGACAAAAAGAATCGTCATTAATGGCGTTTTTCTTTTTGTTTTTTTCGGCTTTTTATTATTGCCCCCATTTTTATTCATTCTTGAAACTCTAGATAAATCTTGCTGCTCTGTTTGCTCTTCTACAAAAGATTGACGATGCTCTTCGATTTTATCGCGATAATCTTCTTTACTCATTCGCCTTTCCTCCAACCTTACTACGCTTTCTATCATTCTATTATGACGAATTTTGCGCAAAAAGTAAATGACCGTCAGTTATAGTCTAAAAGCCCATTAAAAGTTGCTTTAATCGACTTTTCCAAGGAATCATTTCTATTTTCTTCTCTTCCTTCAAGCGTGCTTTATTGATTTCATCATAATTGATTCCACAATTTTCACAACAGTTTTCCGGTTTTTTCAACAATTCTTGCCCAAAATACCTGACTAGCTGCTTGCGAATACAGTCTTTTGTCTGAGTAATTTTTTGCATTTCATTGACAGCACGGTATTTTTCCAGTGCCAAATGATTTAGTCGTACTTTAACTTGTTCCATCGTTTCTTGTTGTAACCAATAATCAAGCACACGAAAAGCGGTCTCACTCAACTCTCCGTTTTTCAGCATTTGAGAGGGTTGTATTTGCTGATTTAGTAGTTCCTGATATCGATCGACATGACCAGATGTTGGCAAATCGCCTGTTACAACAAATTTTGCAAGTTCTACGTCATCATCACAATAAAGTAAAATTGCAAGCGCCGGGTGACCATCACGCCCCGCTCGACCAATCTCCTGCATATAATTTTCTACATTGGCAGGCATCGTTTCATGAATGACCTGACGAATATCCGACTTATTGATCCCCATCCCAAACGCATTTGTTGCCACAATCCAGTCGAGTTCCCCGTCAATAAATTGTTGCTGAATAAACTGGCGATCCTCAGCACCAAAGCCTGCATGATAAGCAGCCGCTCGTATACCTGCCTGGATTAGTACCTCACTATATTGTTCAGCACGCTTTCGCGAGGACATATATAAAATACCTGGTCCTGCTGTCTCTTTTATATGCTGTTTAATCCAGTGTACTTTATCTTCCCGATCCTCAAATACAACACGGCCGAGATGAATATTAGATCGATCCACATTATATAAAAACTCAAAAGGTGAATCTAGCGACAATGTATCCCGTATATCATTGACTACTTTATTCGTCGCAGTCGCTGATAAAGCTAAAACAGGTGGACGATTTGCTTGTGAAAACCACTGCCCAATTCGTAAATAATCTGGTCGAAAATCAAAGCCCCACTGAGAAATACAGTGTGCCTCATCCACAACAATAAGACCTAACTGCATTTGTGAAAGCTTGTCCTGAACTTGTTGCTGCAATAGCATTTCTGGTGACGTAAAAATAAAACGAAACTGCTCTAAAAAATGTAATACATATCGTTTCTCACTTACGGTTAAAAATGAATTTAAAGCAACTACCCTCTTTTCACCAAAGCGTTTTAACTCCTCTACCTGATCCTGCATTAGCGAAAGCAGTGGAGAAACAATTAATACCGGCTTATGCAAGATATACCCTGGCAATTGATAACAAAGTGATTTACCCATTCCTGTCGGTAATAGAGCAATAACATCTTTTCCTTCTAGGATTGCTTCAATAACCTCTTTTTGCCCTGGACGAAAAGCTGTATAACCAAATTGCTTTGCCAATATTTGTTCAAGTTCCATTTATACCTCTCCTTTCGCGAGGACAAGCTTTAACTGGAAATAACTCATACCTTCAACCACTTCATGCAATGTTTTTAATTTTTTTGTTTGATATTGTTTCGATGCCTGCCAAACTTTTTCCGCTTCCTTATAAGAGACGAATGGACCAATCGAAAAGTTTGGTTCATACATGGCTAATTCTACTAAATGATCCTCAATGGTACTTTGTTTTAGCTTTCTTATTTGCATAATCTGTTCAAGCGAATAGCCCTGCTCATATAAATACGCTGTTTGCTGAGCTGAATCGGTTAATAACGCCTTTACTCTTAGTTCCTCTGCTATGTTTCCAAGTAACGGATAATCAGTTGTTTGATGGACTTCATTTAAAAATACATGCAGCAATTCTATAAACGCTAATTGACAATCTAAAACTGCTTCCTTTCGTTCACTAGCAAGTTGCTGCCATGTCCATCCTGGTAAACCATAGCCACTCAATCGATAGAGGACAAGCTGTTTGTTGGCTTCAGATAAAGATAACTCAGAAAGCACGCTTTCGCATTCCTCCAGTAATTGCTGCTGTAAATGCCCATCTTGATAGTTATGTTCAAGTAAAAATGTACGAACCCAAGACTGAATATTCATATCCCTACTTATTGGAGAAAAGGAACGTATTCCCGCACTCTGATAGGATAAACTTTGTACAATTAATGACAATCTCGCAAAAAATATATGCTCATTTCCCCTATAGTGCCACCCATCAAATAAAAAATCAGGTGTTTGCTCCGCTCGCTGTAAACCTAGCTTTTTCATGGAATAGTGACCAGATTCTTGTATTATTAACCAACTATCCTGCGAAAATAAGGATACGGCTTCATCAAATGTCGCTCGCGGTAACTTAGGTAATAGCCCGAAATAATTATGTAGCTGAAATAACCCAATGTCTTGAATCGTCTGTCCTGAGCGCTTTCCTCTCAATACATGATAAGCTGCAGAAATAGACCGTTCGTTATTGAGTTTTTGAAAGATTTGCAATAAAATTTGATGAAACATAGACGCAAATTCCTCCAATTTAATAGTATTTATGTTGAAAAGTAAGATAAACATCTTTAAAATGAGTATGAAGCTTTGTAGGAACATGTAAAAGGAGAGAATGAAAAATGGCTAAGTTCACAATTGTTGATAAAGATACATGCATCGCTTGTGGCGCTTGCGGAGCCGCAGCCCCAGATATTTATGATTATGATGATGAAGGTATTGCCTTCGTTATTTTAGATGATAACATGGGAACTGCTGAAGTTCCAGATGATCTATTAGAAGACATGCAAGATGCTTTCGAAGGCTGCCCAACTGACTCAATCAAAGTAGCAGACGAAACTTTTGATGGCGACTCATTAAAATTCGAATAGTTTATAACTCTATTCGTACCCTGAAGGCATCCTTAACTGGGTGCCTTCTTACTTAATTAGAATCTTCACGTTGAAACACAAAAGAAACGCAACACTTAAATTTAGTTGATTATATGGTTGATTTCCCTACTCAGAATATATATAAACTCTATTGGAGGAATGAATGATAATGTTTAATCAATTAGAAACAAATCATAGTTTATATGATATTGACGAAGTCCAGATGAATCAATTTAAAAATCTTGCAGCAAAATGGCAATCTATTTTCCCTAATTATCAATTTAAGTGTATGAATGCATTAGATTCTTGGGCTGTTATTTTAAATTGCTGGTTCTTTTTAAAATCACATCAAAAAGATAGTCTTTTTTTAAATTCTTCAAAGGCAATGCACTATTCAATTAACATTTTTTTAATAGAAGAGCTCAAAAAGATTCAAATTATTCATAAAATTATCGAGAGAAATGATGACGATTTATTCTACTTCGTCGCTTTCCAACTAGGCAATGATATTGACCTCTGGGCCTATAACATATTCGGTCAAAATGATGCTGCAGATCTTATTGAACAAATAATCCAGCAACCCTATTTTCTAGCGCATTTGAATGATGATCTTCTATCTAGTGACAAAACATTTCATAAAGTTCAAACAAGAGCCATCAAAATTATGGCACAGGCTATTCGTACGCAAAACTGCTTTATGATTGCAGTACACAGCGCGGTCTACAATGCCTTAGATATGTATGAGGTAGCACAAATTTAAATACATCTATTGGATTCGTCTCTAAGTAAGTGGAGATGAATTTTTTTTGTGCCTATCCTAGTAACGTCGGACACTCTTTTTTATCTTATTATTGCATCCATTATTTATGTATGATAAGATTTTAGTAGGTGGTACTAATAACAGATATTATTTCATAAAGGGGTTCTTATAAATGATGGATAATTTATTACAATTAAAAGATAAGAATATTGTTGTAATGGGTGTGGCAAACGACCGAAGTATTGCTTGGGGTATCGCAAAACGTTTATTTGACGTAGGTGCAAATGTCATTTTCACATATCGTCAAGAACGTTCATTAAAAAAATTACAAAAACAATTAGAAAATATCGGACAATCTGATTCACTAATCGTACAATGTGACGTCAATAGCGACGAAAGCACAAAAGCAGCCTTCAATGAAATCGGTACAAAAGTAGGCGTGATCCATGGTATTGTGCACTCTGTAGCATTTGCCAATGCTGAGGATTTACACAATCGCTTCTTAGATACAACTCGTGACGGCTATGCATTTGCACAAGATACTAGTGCATATTCTCTTATTTCAGCAGCGAAAGCCGCACATCCTTATATGACTGAAGGCGGTTCTATCGTGACAATGAGTTACTTAGGAGCAGAACGCGTGCTTGATGGCTACAACGTCATGGGCGTAGCGAAAGCTGCATTAGAGGCTTCTATGCGCTACCTTGCTGCAGATATTGGTAAAGATAATATTCGTGTCAATGCGATCTCAGCAGGAGCGATTCGCACACTTGCTGCAAAAGGAGTTCCTTCATTTAACACAATTTTACACAAAATCGAGGAAACAGCTCCATTAAAACGTAATGTTCAACAAGACGAAGTAGCAGATATGACAATTGTGATGCTATCTCACCTATCTCGTGGTGTGACAGGTGAAACTATTTACATCGACGCTGGCTACAATATTATGGGTTAACTACAAAGAAGCATGGAAGATCATCCTTGATCTCTCATGCTTCTTCGTCTTCATACTGATTGTCACATCAGTTATTTTAGTTTCTTTGGAGCTGGGTAATCAAAGCCCTTTGTATCCACTTCCACCTTTTTCATTTGCTGATCTTCTAATGGTTTTTCACCATCTCGTTCAACAGAAACAATAGCATCTACTGTTTCCATCCCCTCGATTACTTTCCCAAAGGCAGCATATTTGCCATCAAGATGTGAGGCTTCCTCTACCATAATGAAAAATTGAGATCCCGCAGAATTCGGATCACCCGAACGAGCCATTGAGATGACACCGCGTTCATGCTTCAAATCATTTTTAAAACCATTTGAAGAAAACTCACCCTCAATGGAATAGTCTGGACCACCTGTACCATTACCTGAAGGATCTCCACCTTGAATCATAAAATCCGGGATAACCCGATGGAAAATAAGACCATCATAAAAACCTTCTTCCACTAAGGAAATAAAATTAGCTACCGTATTCGGCGCTGCTGAAGGCTCTAATTCTATAACGATTTTTTCTCCATTGTTCATTGTGATCGTCACAATTGGATTTTCCTTCACATTTGATGAATAATCCACCTTTTCTTCTGATTCCTTTTCCTTACTTCCCTCTGATTGCCCACTTTCTTTAGCTGCTCCACAGCCTGTCAAAACAAAGGCTACAGCTAGCAAAGCAAAGACAAATGAAAATCCTTTATAACGCGTGAACATATTCTTTCAACTCCTCTTTATAACCATTCTACTCATTATAAGACTATCAAATAGTTTACGACAAATCATTCTTCTTAAAGCCCCGCTGCAATACATTGTTTGGCAATAATACCCTTTAATAAAAATGACAGTAAGCATGCAACGACTAAAAATAAAGTAATCATCGCAATAACGCCTCCCCAGCCGTAATGCATCCAAAATATTCCCCCTACTGTTCCCCCAACACTTGAACCAAAATAATAGAAAAATAAATAGAGAGAAGATGCTTGTGCCTTATCATGAGTGGCTCGTTTACTCACCCAGCCACTAGCAATCGAGTGCGCCGCAAAGAAACCAAACGTAAAGATTGTAATCCCTATAATTTTCAAACTAAGTAGCCCGATTAATGTAAGTATTGCCCCTGTTAACATGATAGCAATGGACAATAACAACATTTTTTGGCGGCCATATTGATCCGCTAGACTACCAAACCAAGCGGAGCTAAAAGTACCCACTAAGTAAATAACAAAAATCCACCCAACAATTGTGGCACTTAAATTATAAGGCGGTGCCATTAATTTAAAGCCAATGTAGTTATAAAGAGTCACAAAGCTTCCCATTAATACAAAGCCAATACCAAAAAGACATAGCATGGATGGGTCCTTTACATGTTGGATAAGTGATGTCGTCAATGCTTTTATTTGCAATGGACGTGCTGTAAAATGCTTAGAGTTAGGTAGCATCCAGATAAATAACACACTAATCATAAGACTGATGACACCGAGGACAATCATCCCCACTTGCCACGTGTAAAGGTCTGTTAGTGTCCCTATGATAACTCGTCCACTAAGCCCCCCTACCGAATTACCACTTATGTACAAGCCCATCGCAATACCTAAACTAGAAGGATCCATTTCCTCCCCTAAATAAGCCATCGCAATTGCTGGCAAGCCGGCAAAGACAACTCCCTGTATCACACGCAACACTAAAATCGTTTCAAAATTAGGAGAAAAGGCAAGTGCAAGTGTAAGAATAGATGCCGCAAAAATAGAAATCGTCATCAAAGATTTCCTACCCCATGCCTCTGATAAGGAGCCAACAATAATCATACTGATCGATAGCGCAAAGGTTGTCACAGAAAGCGATAAACTCGCAACGGCTGGTGAAACATGAAACTCCTTTGCAAATGTTGGTAGCAGCGGTTGTGTCACATATAAGTTAGCGAAAGTTATAAAGCCTGCTAAAAATAAAGCCCAATTAGCTTTATTAAAGGCCTTAGTCCCTCTTTGAATAGTATCCATTTCTCTCTCCTTACGTACAGGCAGTTCTACTATTATTCTAATACAATTTTTTTAAACAAACGATAGGTTAAGAGCCAATACTTCGTTTTCCTTTCAAAGATTCTTCAAAGAATCAACACCTCACCTTATTCAACAACAGTTTACTTAAATATTGTCACATTAATTTTAAGAAAATTTAAAATTAAATCTATTTTGAATTGACAGTTATTGTGATACAGTGAAAGTAATCATCTAGAAATCATTGGTAATACGAACTCCGTTGACCATACTATTTTCGTTGCACAGACTTGGAGGAATTTCCATGAAGATTATCGAGGCATTAACTGAATGTCTACGGAGTTGCCATCAATGCTTTCTCATTTCCAATCCGTGAAAATGGTAAAGTCGTAGGTACCCTAGCATTTGGACTGCCAACGAATGAACAGGTACAGCTCGTTCAAGATTTCAGTGAAAGAGTTAACCGTTCTGAGTCGTGAAATGAAAGGCTTTATGCATGATTCCTTAAAATAATAACGAGGTGAAAAACATTGCAAATTACAATTGATCAGCAATTATCTTTACGTACTCTAACATTAGAAGATGCCAAAACAGTTTTTGCATTAACAGATGCATCACGAGCCTATTTACGCGAATGGTTGCCGTGGTTAGATATTACAAGAGATGTAGCTGACACAACGGCTTATATTGAAGGTTGTATAAAAGGACATGAAGCTAAAAGCAGCCTTTCTCTTGTCATCATTTTTCAAAATGAAATCGTTGGGATTGCGGGCTTCAATGTTATAAACTATAGCAATAAAATTGCTGCTATTGGCTATTGGCTCAGTGAAGGAGCTCAAGGACATGGTATTATGACGAGGACCGTACAGGCTTTATTGCAATATGCTTTTGAAGAGTTACAGCTCAATAAAGTCGAAATTCGTGCTGCCTTGGGCAACACAAAAAGCCAGGCCATCCCTGAACGACTAGGCTTTACAAAAGAAGGGACGATTCGTGAAGCAGAATGGCTTTACGATCATTATGTTGACCATGCTGCATACGGCATACTCGCTAGTGAGTGGAAACAAATTAATGAGGACTTTTCTTGCTCTTAACCGATAAATAGCCACCTGATGACACTCATCAGGTGGCTATTGTTATTATTGTTCAACTGTTTCTTTCATCTCTTTTTGTGTTTTATCAGCTGTAACGGGTTCTTGCTTTTTTTCTAAGCCAGCCGCTATTTGCTCTAGCTCAGGGCGCAATGTATGCTTACCTGCATAGCTTTCAATTAGTTCTTTAACGTCAATGCCCGAAGTTTCCTTCAATGATTCTTGTAATGTTGACATTAAATTAGTTGCGTAAGCGGTTACTTTATTGGCACCGCCGCTTCCTTCTCCTCCACCAGTATCGACAACCGTAATCTTATCGATATTGCCAAGTGGACTCGCTAGCTCTTTCGCATATTCTGGCATCATACGTACAATCATATCAAGGACAGCTGCTTGACCATAGTATTCGAAGGCTTCTGCAATTTTTCGTTTCGCCTCTGCTTCCGCAAGACCACGAAGGCGAATAATATCTGCATCTGTTTCCCCTTTGGCACGATCAGCATCTGCTTTAGCAAGACCATCCAAACGAATTTTTTCCGCTTCAGCTTGTGCCAATGATTCAATACGGTATTTCTCCGCATCTGCCTGCGCAAGTTCACGCATTTTGGCCGCTGCTGCATTTTGCTCGACAGCGTAACGATCCGCGTCAGCCTTTTTCTTAACTTCTGAATCGTATTGCTTCTCACGACGTAAAATCTCTTTTTCTTCTAACTCTATTTGCTTTTGACGTTCAATAATACGAATTTGCATTTCCTGTTCGGTTACTTCCTGCTTTGCACGCGCCGTTTCTAACTCATACGCTTGGTCTGCACGCGCTTTTGCGATGTCTTGTTCACGACGGAATTCTGCCACTTTTAACTGATTTTCTTTTTCCGCTTCTGCAATTTCTGTTGCACGTTCAAGCTCAGCCTTTTGTGCTTCCTTCGATGCTTCAGCACGCTTAATACGTGTTTCTTTTTCAGCGTCGGCAGTTGCGATATCTGCGTCACGTTTAACTTGTGCAATTCGTGGCTTACCAAGCGATTCTAAGTAGCCATTTTTATCGCGTACATCTTTAATCGTAAAGGAAACGATTGTCAGACCCATCTTCGCCAAATCTTGAGATGCAACACGTTGTACTTCTTGAGAGAATTTATCCCGATTTTTATAAATTTCTTCAACCGTCATTGAACCTAAGATCGAACGCAAATGACCTTCTAACACTTCACGCGCTTCATTTTCACGGTCTTCCTTTGGCTTTCCTAAAAACTGCTCTGCTGCCGTTGCAATTTCTGAAATAGAACCACCAACTTTTATGATAGCGGTTCCATCTGCCATCACTGGTACACCTTGTTCTGTATACACTTCAGGTGTTGTCACATCAAGCTTACTAGACAATAAGCTTAATGGCTGTGCTTGCTGAAAAATTGGGAATACAAATGTCCCGCCACCACGAATAATTTTTATGCGATTTCCTGACTCATCTTTATGTACATTTTTTGAGCCAAGATAGCTACCTGTCACAATAAGTGCCTCATCAGGACCCGCTGTTTTATACTTGGTCACATACAGTGCAACTAGTGCGATTAATATAAAAGCTACGATCCCTATAACAATTAAAATCTCCATTGGCATAAAAGTATCTCTCCTTTATAAAAATTTCTTCTCATAGGATCTTACAAAAAGTGTTCCTTCCTTTACTTCCACAATAAGTACTGTCGTATCATAATCGATAGCCTCATTGTCAAAGCCTGTTGCTCGCTTCGAAATCATACCACTTGTCGTTTCAATCACAACTTCTCCAAAACCGTCACTTGGGATTGGGACAATTACCTTTCCAAGCTGACCCCCAAGTGATTCTTCCGTATAAGCTAAAGAAACATCGGCCGATCTTAGTGGGACAAGAACAAACAAATAAAATAGTGCACTTAAAATAGCTCCGATGATACTAGCAGCAACGATATTCCAAACGCTAGAGAATAAGGCTAACTTTTCTAAAATAAATCCTGCTGCTGACATCAACGTAATGAAAGATAGAATGACACTTGGATTAAAAATCGGCAGTCCTTCTCCAATGCCCTCGACAGCATCGCCAAAAAACATAAATAAGAGCGTTGCAAGGCCAGCGAAAATTAATACCACTAAAAAGATCTGCTCAAGTGAATAGCCAAATAGCGTCAAGTTGTTCACCCCTTTTCATTGTATTACCTACTATACGATTGTACTCAATAGAAAGTTTCATAATTTTTCATATTTTTAAATTTTTGAATGGGTAGTTATCAATGATGCCTCGGCATCATTGCGTCCGGAATCGGCTTTGTGCTTAGGCCTGCAGATGTTTTTGTGCGAAAGCGCAGCGTCAGCGGCAGATGTTTTTTGTGCGAAAGCGCAGCGGCAGCGGCAGATGTTTTTTGTGCGAAAGCGCAGCAGCAGCAACATGGTTTTGTCTGTGCGAAAGCGAAGCGGCAGCAACATGGTTTTTGCCTGTGCGAAAGCGCAGCGTCAGCAACATGGTTTTTGCCTGTGCGAAAGCGAAGCGTCAGCAACATGGTTTTGTCTGTGCGAAAGCGAAGCGAAGCGAAGCGAAGCGAAGCGAAGCGGCAACAACACGACGTTGGTCACTCAGGCGTTTTCACAGGATGTGAAGCTCTTAGCCTGAGTTCCTCTATTTCAGCGGATGTTTTTTGTACCGAAAGCGTAGCGACAGGTACAGATGTTTGGACACCCGCTAAAATAAGTTAAATTAGTAATTTTCATTCTCTTCAAACAGAACCATGTTACAATAAAATGAATACTGGCAACTAAGGAGATATTGCATGAAGCTTTCAACTATTTTAAACTTTTTTATTCTTGTATTTTTCACCTTACTTTTCGTCAATGATTTTTTCCCGCACACTACACTAGCTGAGATATTGTCTAAACAAATCATCCTTGTTATATTAATCGCTCTTGTCATCATACAAATCGCGTCAGATAAGGGAAAATATAAAAAGCTTTCTAAAAAAGCATATGTTGGCTTAACAGTATATACAGTCGGGCTTTGGATTGTTTTAACATTACTTGGCGGCGAATCTCAATTAGGTTTATCCTATAACAGTCCTTTTTTTTATTTGATCGTGTTGTTACTTGCGCTTGATTTACTACGTGTTTATCGTCAATCAAAGCGTGAACAGTCTGAGGAAAAAGCAAAGCAGGAATAAATACATAGAATTCCTTGTCACTTTATGTCATTCTATCCGTCACTTTGTTTCTACAGGCACAAAGTGACGCTTTCCTACACCCCCTATAAATTGTATCGATACCCTAAATAGAACCGAAATTAAAAGCATGTCAACGATTGGAATTAATTCAAAGTTCTAATCAGTAGACATGCTTTCTATTGTTTCTAATAAATTTATTGTGGCTTGAATGCATGCACGATCTAAAAGCAATCTGTGATTTTTGTTTCATTTTAAACTACGCAAAATCAAACATAAAATTGAATTGTTTTGGGGCTAGATTAGACTAAAAAACTAGGCAAGGTAGGATTTTTTTCTTTACTATAGCAGTAGATTAGTTTAATAAAAGGGAGTGTATTTTATTAATGGGTGTTTTCTTTAGGATTGTTGTTATTTAACGAAGTTGCATGTTAGTAGAAGAAGGATTAAGGATTATGTAATTAACAGTACTTAGAAAAAGTTGTATATAGTAATTTTATATTTCATTTGATATCTTTTTTAGAATGATACCTTAAAGGAATGACCAATATGAAACTAATGAAACGATTTATTTTAAACCGTTCTGCAGAAAAGCGCCTTGCATATTTTTATGGAATGGTTGCTACGGATGAACAGGTTTGGTTGCTACGCGACAAAAATGACGATTTGTTGCTATTCGAAGACGAAGACGGCTATCCATTTTTACTACCTGTTTGGCCAACTCGAAGCTTTGCTGAAATGGTGGCTGCCAATTTGGATGAGTCATTCGAAGCGTTCAACATGCCACTTGCGAATTTTTTTAGACGATTTAGTTGTTGATATTGAAAATGACGGTGGTGCCATATCGATTTTTCCAAACGAAAACGATACAATTATTCAAACTCGTGATGAAATAAAGGGAATGATTCGTGATTTATAATAAGCAGGATACTCCCCGTTAAACGGAGAACCCTATCATAAGCACGTTAAATTCTTTAGTAAAAATTGAATTTCTAATTGAACTGAGCAGTTTAATTCTTAAACCATTATGAGTAAAAACAATAAAGGGGAAACTACTATGACAAAGAAAAATAACGAGTTATCACCAGAACAACGTGAGGAACTACTCAAAACTTTGAAAGCACGTTTTGAAAAAAATATGAATCGCCATAAAGATCTTGAATGGGCTGAAGTACAAGCTAAACTCGAAGCTAATACTGAAAAACTATGGTCGCTCAATGAAATGGAAGGAACTGGCGGAGAACCGGATGTTGTTGGCCATGATCAAAAGACGGGCGAATACATTTTTTATGATTGTTCAGCGGAAAGTCCTAAAGGTCGCAGAAGTGTTTGTTACGACCGTGAAGCACTAGAATCAAGAAAAAAACACAAACCAGAAAATAACGCTATTGATATGGCAACTGCCATGGGCATTGAACTTTTAACGGAGGAACAATACCGTGAGCTGCAGAAACTTGAAAATTTCGATATGAAAACGTCGAGCTGGGTGCAAACACCTGCTAATATTAGAAAACTTGGTGGGGCTATCTTTTGTGATTATCGCTACGACACTGTCTTTGTGTACCACAATGGAGCAGATTCCTACTATGCTGCTAGGGGCTTCCGTGGCTCGCTAAGGGTCTAAATTTTGCATAGACGGATAAATTTGAATTTAGAACAGTTCATCTGGAGAAAGGCTTTAATTCCATATTTAATGTAAGGCTAAGAATACGTTAGTGAGGTATTCATAATAATGATGAAAATAGTACCCCTAAGCCCTTTTTCTATAAAGGTGGAGAGATGGCCGTTTTATTGAAAGTGGGGCTAGCTCATAGCTAACCCCACTCAAACCGCATTATATAGGCAGTAACAAAGCCTTTAAGATTCTAATACATTTAAAATAGCATCGAGTTCATTAACAGCAAGATCCAGACGTTCCTTTTCCTCGATATTTTGCTGTTTTAATTGACTAAACTCTAACAAATTTTTCTCATGCTTTAATTTGATAGAAGACAAACGCTCAATTCGTGATTCTACCTTTTCAATCGCTTGCTCACAAACTGCTGTCCATAGCTTTTCTGAGTGCTGCATTTCTGTTGTTGATGGGTTGTGTTGACGTATAATTCGTGCATATACCGCTTCAATTTGTTCAATTAATTCTGAGTAAAAATGTCGCTCTACACGAGTTGTTTGGAATGTTGGATGCTCTACCTCTTTTGCATATGGGGTAATTTGGCGTAGTAGCTTCCCAGCATTTTCACCGAAACCATGCGATAAATTCAGTACATTCATTAACTGTAATAGTAAACGAATTTCTTCTAGATTAATAAGCTGCGAATCAATGTTTTCCTTTAGCTTCAAGGACTCCAAAAAACGTCGATCAAAGTGCTCAATTTCACCATTGCGTTGCTCTACTAAATGTTCACTTGCATTGTCTTTTAAGCTTTTAATATAGCGAATTGCGTGGTTTTTTAGCTCTTCTGTTGACAGCAAGTTGTCATTGTCTTGTTGTGGCTTTCCTCGTTGAACATACGCAAATGCATCCATTTTTTTGGGCCATTGTGCTGCTGAGGTTTCTTCTGAGACATTATAGCGTATATAAATTCCGTGCATTCCATATCCTCCAAGTCCATTAAACAAGTATCTCTAAAGACAATAAATCGAATACGCTATTTTTTCAAGTAAAAAACTTTTAAAGATTGAAAATCCTTCTTTTGAACAATAATTCAAAAATTCCGAATAGTCGATACTAATCAGAATTACTCCATTTATCATCATAGAAATTTTACCATTTTACACTATGACAAGCTATGTTTGTACCCTGTTTCGAAACATATTCCATGACTAAATCTATTCCCAATAAAAGGTATCGCTAATAATGTTCCTACAATCGTACCAAGAAAGGCAATTGCCGTTGTTCCAATTAATAAATAGCGAGATAGAAAATTATAATATGTTCTATGGATATACTAACTAACGGAGGACCTCTAATGACTGAAAAAACAATACAAATACTTGCTACTAGTGATATTCATGGATATATAATGCCGACCACTTTCCGCAACGATCACAATGCAGCACTTGGTTTAGCCAAGCTAGCAACAATCATTCAGGAAAAACGGATTGAAGGACCAACAATTTTAATTGATAACGGTGATTTTATTCAAGGAAGTCCGTTGACCTATTATCATCAAAAATTTCAAGTGCAAGAGCCTAATCCATTAATACAAGTTGCCAATGATCTTCAATATGATGCGATGGTATTTGGCAATCACGAATTTAATTACGGGCTACCTGCGTTACAATCTGTTATAAGCCAGTCCCAATTTCCATGGCTTGGTGCTAACATTTTAACTAATGATGGTAAGCATTTTACCAAGCCCTATATGATCAAAGAAATAGAAGATGTTCGCATAGGCATTTTAGGTGTGACCACACATTTTGTGACCAAATGGGAAGAGCCACAGCATATTCAGGGGCTTTGTTTTGAAGATGCCTTTTCGAGCGCTAAGTACTGGGCACAATGGATACGTGCAAATGAACAGATTGATGTGCTCATTCTGTGCTACCACGGAGGTTTTGAGCGAAACCTTGAAACAAAAGAATTACTCGAAACAGAAAATGGGGAAAATCAAGGGTATCGTATGTGTACGGAAATAGAAGAAGTGGATATAGTCATTTCTGGTCATCAGCATCGTGAAATTAGCACAACAATTATGGGAAAATCAGTAGTTCAGCCCGGCACGAAAGGGACTTGCTTAGCTAGTATTGAACTAAAAATGATGATGGACAGCCAGAAAAAAATTCACTCTATTACCCATACACCTTCACTGATTTATGTTACAGCGGATACTAAACCTAAGACATCTGTGTGCAACATGATCTCCCCTACTTTTGAAAAAACAGAGACATGGTTAGATAAAACAGAGACATGGTTAGATAAAACAATTGGGATTATTCATGGAAATATGCAAATCGAGGATTCATTTCTTGCACGCATTCAAGAGCATCCATATATCGAATTTATAAATCGTATCCAAATGGAGGCATCTGGAGCTGCTATTTCTTGCACAGCACTCTTTCATAATGAGCGTGGTGGTTTAAATCAAGAGGTTACGATGCGTGATATCGTCACAAACTATATTTATGCAAATACCTTAAAGGTGCTTCGTCTATCAGGGCATGATATCTTACTCGCCCTTGAACAATCAGCCACCTATTTTACTGTAGAGGCGGGCAAGCTGACAGTAGCCGAGTCTTTTCTGTATCCAAAGGCGCAACCTTATAATTATGACATGTGGGAGGGGATCGAATACATGCTCGATATTTCAAAGCCTATTGGTGAGCGTGTAACTAAGCTTACTATTAATGATGTTCCTATTAGGATGGATGAAGAATTCGAAGTTGTGATGAGTAGCTATCGTGCAACTGGGGCAGGAAACTTTGATTTTTTAAGAAATCGTCCGGTCGTAAAAGAAATACAATTTGATATGACGGAGCTGATTGCAAACTATATTTTAAAACACCCATCCATTCATGCAACATGTAATGACAATTGGCAAGTAACACTCTAGCTTTTAATATAAAAAATTTCGCTCTTCCTATGGGAGAATCCGAGCTTGGATCACAGTCCCATAGGAGTATGGCGAAATTGTTTATCTTCATTAAGAATCTTGTCTTATTTGCTTAATGCTTTTTCCTTCAGTAAAGGCATGAATGGATTCTACTTTGCCTACTGATTTAAAATTTGCCTTGTCATAGACTTTTCCAACCTGTTCATTGATAGGCAAAATCCAAAGATATTCTAACCCTTGCTTTACCGACTCTTGCTGAATATGTTGCAGAATATAGCCAATCAATCCTCGTCCTCGATAGCTTTCTAATGTTGCTACACTCTCGACTCTCCCTTGATTTCCTGAGATAAAAATATTGGCAGTACAGCAAGCTTTGCCGTCCAATTTTAATAAATAATACGTAAAATGCGGGGAACGATATGTTTGCTCAAAAGCTTTTTTAATTAATGCAGGCTCCCCAAATGTAGAGATACTCATTTCTACGGCTAATGCTTCTTCCATATTGGCAGCTGTTACACGTTCAATTTGTATTGCTGGATTATGTGATAGTGGCGAGAATTCACCATTCCAACACTGTACATCATCTGTAAAACTTTCATATTGAAAGCCGTTTATTTCTAATGCATCTATACATGACTGGTTTTCCTCCACATTGTATAAATACAATCTTGGGATGAGAGATTTTGCTTGATAGTACTTCTTGATGTGTTTCAAAAATAAATCCGGATTGCTAATCTTCTTCCAAATGTGTGCATGATTGGCGTCATAATATGTCGGCATTTCCTTATTATAAAATAATACTCCTTCATGACATGTTTCCATCTCACTAAAACTTTTAATATAATCAATATCTAGCTGCATGATGTGCTCAATTTTATGCATGCTCTGTTCCTCCCTCAATCCATTTTCCATATAAATCCTCTAACTGCTGTTCAAGCTTTTGACGTTGCTCCTTGGCAAGTGTCGGCTCCTTTAATTTTATTTCAAGCTTTTCAATCTGATCTTCAAAGGGTAACTCTTTTTTAGCAGCGTAGGTCTTTTCAGGTGCTTCCTTTATAACCGGTTCTTTAACTATTTCTAAACGTTTTTGCCTTGCCCATTCATAATCGCCTTCAAATACTTGAATCGTTTCATGCTCAATCCATGCAACTTTTGTAAAAATCTTTTGTAAGAAATAACGGTCATGCGAGACACCAATAATGGTCCCTTCAAAGGACTCTAATGTATCCTCCAATACCTCTCTCGCTTCAATGTCCAAATGATTGGTCGGCTCATCTAACATTAATAAATTAATATCCTCATGCATTAACTGCGCTAAACGTAAGCGCATTTTTTCGCCCCCACTTAAATCCTTCACTTTTTTAAAAACGTCATAGCCATAAAATAAAAACTGAGCAAGAATATGACGTGCCTCTGCCTCTGACACAGCGACACGCTCACGGAAGGCATCTATTAAACGAATCGCAGGATTTTTATGCTCAAATTGCTGTGAAAGGTAGCCAATTTTCACACTGCTACCGACATGACAGATCCCCTTATTAGGCTCAACTTCGCCTAGCATCATTTTTAACAACGTTGATTTCCCACTACCATTACCACCTACAATCGCCAGTCGTTCTCCGAAATAAACCGCTAAATTACTTTCCTTAAATAATGGTTTCTCAAATGCATGGCTAATGCCCTTCAATTGTACAACCTCTTTACCACTACGCTCAGCCATCGTTAAGGCTAGATTCATTTTCTTTTTCGTTGTAGGCTTCTTCACACGCTCTATACGGGCTAATGCTTTTTCCATACTTTTAGCACGTCGATGTAAGGCAGCATTCGGCGGATTCGCTTCATTTGCCCATTGCTTTAAACGTTTGATCGTTTCTTGCATTTTTTTAATTTTCTTTTGCTGTTCTTCGTATTGAGCAAATTGCTGTTCAACCTTAGCTTCTTTTTGTTCAACAAATGCATCGTAATTGCCACTATACGCAAATGCTTCTCCATCTTCAATTTCAATTATTTTTTGAGCCATTTGATTCATAAAATGACGGTCATGTGATACGACAATAACAATTCCTGCAAAGTTTCGGACATAGTTTTCTAGCCATTCAATTGCCTGCATATCTAAATGATTCGTTGGTTCATCTAATAGCAAAATAGAAGGATTACTTAAAAGGATTTGCCCAAGCATCACCTTTGTTTTCTCCCCACCACTTAAGCTAGTAAATGGTTGCTCAAGCAATGGCGTAATGCCTAAACCATTGGCAATCATCGCTAATTGCGCATCAATTTCATAGCCACCCTGTAGCATAAACTGTTCCTGCGCATGACCATATTGCTGAAGCACCCTATCTGTTACCGCTAACTGCATTTCCCGCTCAAACTTTGTCATTGTTGCCTTTAATGCATAGATTTCCGCAAATGCTTCCTCCAGCACTTCCTTAACTGAGAGCATAGGATAATCCGGAATTTGATGTAAATAACCAATCGTCGCTTCCTTACTTTTTATGATTCGTCCCTTATCTGGCGTATCCAACCCAGCTAGTAACTGTAATAAAGTCGTTTTCCCACTACCATTCACGCCAACAATGGCAACATGCTCGCCTGTATTTACTTCTAATTGAAGCCCTTCAAATAATACGCTTCCACCCATAATTTTTTGTATTTGTTCAGCCTTAATTTGCATCGTTTTTTCCTCCAATGAAACGTGCGAAAAACATCTATAGACACAAAAAAGACTGCTCGATTAACAAGCAGTCTTTTCCTCATTAGTTTGTGAAAAAGAATGGTTAATTCGCTACGTTTGTTATTTGATTTTGCTTAAAAATGGACAGACCTCTCCCGTTGTTCGCAAAATCGAAAGTAATAACACGTGCAAAATACATAGCTTTATCATCTTTTACACCTGTTTTCGTAGCGTTTTTATTCATTCCTTTTCACCTCCGTTCATCATAGTTAAACTTATAATACCATAATTCAGGAAATTTGGTAAAGAAAAATTTTGCACATTTCGAATTTTTATAAATATACAAATACTTGTGCTAGTTTTTTTAAACTTTCACTTTTCTCACAAACATTTTGACAAACGGTACGAGGAAAATGGATACGACTAGCACTCTGAATAGCTGAAATGCAGTAACGATTGTCACATTCGCATGAACAGAAGCGGCGATAATCCCCATTTGATCAAGCCCTCCTGGTACGATACTTAAAAAGCCTGTCTGAAAATCAAGACCGTACAAACCCTTCATGATAAATGTTAAGCCATATGCAGCGCCAATAAAGATGCCCGCTGATACAAATGCGTAAAACACATGCTTCTTCGATAAATGTAAATCCTCTTTTTTCAATAAAAGCCCAATGTAAATGCCAAGCATTAGTTGCGCAATATGAAGTAGTGACAACGGTAATTTTGGTACATCCATTCCTGCTATATTCAAGCCCATCAATAAAAACACTGGACCAAGCATATAGCCTGTTGGTATTTTCACCTTTTGCGCCAGCCACCCCGCCACTCCACACACAGCAAGTAAACCTATTAGGCTCCATGAATACGCTCCGTCTACCACTAACACATTTCCACCAGAGCCTGACACCATTAATGGTACAAAGCCGACAATTAAAAGAACCCGTAATATTTGAAAAAACGTAATCACGACCATATCCATATCCCCTTGCTCTTCAGCAAAGGCTACAACCTGTGACATTCCCCCAGGTACACAGCATGTCAACGCGGTCGCAAAATCTAAATCCGTACGTTTTGCTACTAAATAGCTGATGCAAAAAAACAGTAAAATGAAAAGTACATTTAAAACGACCATACTCCCTAAAAATAGTTGAATATCCTGCACGGCTTCGGGTGTAAAAGCAAAACCAATAGAATACCCAGCGACGATTAAACCAAAATTACGAAAATATATATGCCATTTCAGTTGTACTTTGGTCGATAACTGAACAATTAGTACCGCTGTTATAGCACCAAGCAACCACGGCATCGGAATATGTAAAAGTTGAAATAAAACAGCACCTGCTAAACCAATACATAATGTAATAAACATGTGCTTATCAAAAATAAACATAGCAGCAACCCCTCATGACTGAATAATTTTATTATGCCGTTAACCTGCCATTTTTTCTACTTCATCACTTTTTGCGAGGTTCTATATTGTCAAAAATGAACCTGTTATTCATGAAATTTAACCTCTTATCCAAGAAATTCTCCAAGCCAAATTTTTCTATGCTACATTATTATTACCTGAATCAGTGTTTCTCCATAGCGGAGATATGTAAAGGAGGCCTCCAATGAAAATTCATTTAACAATCAATAGTGAGCTAGAAGAAACTGAGGTTCATATACATGCGAAGGAATACACCGAGCAAATCGAACGACTGATGAAACAGCTACAAGCGTCCCAAACTACGATGCTAGATGGCTACTTCCAGCAGGAAATTCATATGCTAAAAATTTCTGATATTTACTCCATTTACGCAGAGGGTGCAAAGGTTTTTTTGCAGACGGAAGAGCAGGAATTCGAAACGAAGCGGAAATTGTATGAGCTGGAAGCACAATTATCGAAGGACTTTGCCAGAATCAGTAAATCGACACTCGTTAACATTAATAAAATTGCCTCTATTCAAATGGGGAGAATCGGTACAACAGAACTGATTTTAGAAAACGATGTGTCCGTCCATGTTAGTCGCAAATATTTAAAAGAATTAAAACACCACTTAGGTATTGGGAGGGACTCATAATATGAAATTTATTCGCATGATGATTATCGGACTACTCATATCACTTAGCTCTTCCTACGTCTTAGTAACATTAAGCGTCATATCTAATAACGCTGTAATGTCAGGATCGGAATTACTTGAACAAATTATCATCGCAGCCATACTTGGAGCTGTAATTGGTTTGCTGTCCATCATTTTTGATATCGAGCGTTTACCTTTTATTGCTCAGTTTATTTTGCATGTAATTGCAGTTACTCTGTGTGTGTTGATTGCAGGTTATTTCGGACGCTGGTTTGAACATTCAAGCATTCCGTCTATTTTTATAAGTGAAGCTATTATTTTCTTTTTCGCTTGGTGCATTATTTATGTACTTCAAAAAAATGATATTGCAAAAATCAATCAAGTAATTCAAAAAAGAAAGGAATAAACAATATGACCTTTGCTATACAAGTTGAAAACCTATGTAAGCAATATGGGGATCATCAGGCCGTAAAAGGTATTTCATTTACCGTTGAGCAAGGCTCCCTCTTCGCCTTTTTAGGTGCAAATGGTGCAGGAAAATCAACGACCATTGAAATACTTTGTACATTATTAAAAAAATCAAGCGGTACAGTTAAAATTAATGGCTATACACTTGATGCAAGCAACGACAATGCGGAAATCCGAAAATCCATTGGTGTCGTATTCCAGCAAAGTTTACTGGATGAACGATTAACGGTGCAGGAAAATATACTTCATCGTGGTAAAACATATGGATTATCTAAAAAACAGTTGATTGAAAACTATCAATTCGTTTCAACGTATTTGCATTTAGCTGATATAGAAAAGCGCAAATATGGAACTTTATCGGGTGGTCAAAAAAGACGTGCTGATATCGCTCGAGCCCTTATCCATCGACCGAAAATATTGTTTTTAGATGAACCAACAACTGGACTTGATCCACAAACTCGTCAATTCGTATGGCAAGCCATTAAGCAGCTACAGCTGGAAACAAATATGACTGTTTTTTTGACAACCCATTATATGGAGGAAGCGGCAGTCGCTCATCAAGTGATCGTCTTAAAGCAAGGTGAAATTGTCGCAGAAGGTACACCGGATGCTCTTAAAACCAAATACGCCTACGATGCAATGGCACTTGTTTTTCATAATAGCGATGAGGGGGTAAAGTGGCTTGAGGAACATGCCATCTCCTTTACAGAAAAGCTAGGTATTTTCTCCATCCGGGTTGAATCAACACTTCATGCTTTAACACTATTAAAAAAAGCCGAGCCGCTTATTGCCTCATTTGAAGTAATCAAAGGTACTATGGATGATGTCTTTCTTCATATCATGGCCGAGGGAGGTGTAGCTTAATGGAAGCATTATCTAGCTTAGTACAGCGAAATAGCAAGGTTTTCAGACGTGATAAAACGCAAGTCTTCTTCTCCCTGCTCTCTGTCCTTATCGTCATTGTGTTATACGCTGTATTCCTTCAAAAAATGCAAGTAGATGCCATTGAGCAAATGACGGAAGCTACGCCAGAATTAGTAACGATGGTCAATGAATGGCTAGTGGCTGGCTTACTATCTATGATCGCCGTTTCAACAACACTTGCTGCATATGGCATCGCTGTAAAAGATTTAGAATCAAAAGCACAGGCTGATTTTTTAACTGCGCCCATTTCCCGAGCAACAATTCAATTCAGTTATGTAATCAACGCATTGATCGTAGGCTGTATCTTTTCCTTTATCGCCCTTATTGGCTGTGAAATTTTTATCGTTGCTACAGGCGGTGAGCTTTTAAGCTTTAGAAATTTCGTTTACGTCGTAGGCATATTATTTTTATCTGTTTTACTTGCCAGTGTTTTTAATCTGTTTCTTGTGTTATTTGTTAATACACAAAATTCCTTTTCGACGCTAGGAACAATCGTCGGAACAGCAATTGGTTTTTTATGCGGTGTTTATGTACCTGTAGGAGCACTGCCAACCTTTGCTCAAAACCTTATTATGTATTTCCCTATCAGCCATACAACATTACTATTACGCAATTCCTTTATGGAAAGCTCCATTTCTAAAGTTTTTGACGGCGTACCTGCTTCTTACGTGGAAGATTATAAAATCAATTATGGTATTGTCTATGAGCTTCATGGGAATATACTAAGTACGTCAACTAGTGTAATCATTATTTTCGTCACAATTATTGTGCTAGCGACCTTATCCATCATCCTTTTTAAAAAGAAGAATAAATAAATGCCAGTAAACATATTTACACATCGTTTATAAAACGATGTGTTTTTTATTGATTTTAATTAAACAATTTGTTATTTTAAATATAAATAAGCAAACAAAATTATTTTTCGTTTGTTTTTTAGGAGGGTGTTCAATGGATGTAAATGAATTATTTTGGCAAGCTTCAATTGATAACATAAAAAAGGGCTATATTGATAAAACCACACACTTCACTTGTCTACTTTGTGGAGAAAAGATTGAAAAAGGAATTATTTATCCACATGAAGGTGTACTCTACGAGGCAGAAAAATTTATACAGCATCATATTACTTCAGCACACCAATCTGTATTCCATTATTTAAATGGCCTAAATAAAAAAATGACAGGATTAACTGATCATCAAAGTCATATTTTGCGCTTATTTTATGAAGGAAAAACCGATCAAGAAATTAAAGAAGAGCTGGAAATAGGTAGTGCAGCAACGATCCGTCATCATCGTTTTGCCCTTAAAGAGAAGGAACGTCAGGCAAAAACTTTTCTTGCCATGATGGAGTTATTAAAGGAGCAGAATCAAAAGGAAGAGAGCTTTGTCCCCATACACAAAACGGCTACAATGGTCGACGAACGCTATGATGTTACGATTTCTGAAGAACAGCAGTTACTAGAAAAACACTTTCCACATGGTATCGGTAAAGAGCTAGCCCGCTTCCCAAAACGCGAAAAGCAAAAAATCGTGATACTCCGCGCAATCACAAAACTTTTCGATGAAGCGAAACAGTATTCAGAAAAAGAATTAAATGCCATCATCCAACCGATCTACGAGGATTATGTACTAATACGTCGCTATTTAATCGAATACGGTTTTATAGACCGTACAGATGATGGTAGTGCCTATTGGGTAAAAAAATAAGAAGGCAGGGTTTTCAATGGACCATAAAAAAGAATTAAAGGAAATGTATAAAGAAATGAAAATTGAAGCGGGCGTTTTTACAATGACCAATAAACAAAATAGTAAAGTATTTGTTGGCAGCTTCAATAATTTAAAACGCCTAAACGGCTTTCAGTTTATGTTAAAAACAAATACACACACGAATAAAGAGCTCCAAACCGATTACAACTCATTCGGCAAAGATGCTTTTGAAATTGAAGTAGTAGAATATTTGAAGAAAAAAGAAGAGGGCTACTTCGATGCTAAAAAAGAATTAGAAAAACTAGAGCAAAAATGGCTCGACACGCTACAGCCTTTTGGCGAACGTGGATATAATTCTTAAGCAACAAGCTACACAATGAAAAAGGAATCTGTTATCTCCACAGTTAAGCTGGTGAAATGGCAGATTCTTTTTTCATGCTGTTGCGCGTGGGTGGTCACTCTGATTCCCCAAAGGTTTCACTTCACCGCGCGGGGATTCACTTCTCTCCCGCGAATATAGGCATCACTAAATTTCTTTCAATAATTCAATTTCTTGCTGAGCTTTTTTCGTTAGCTTTCCGAAAACTAGCTTATAGGAATGCTCGATTAAATTTTCAACTAAATCCAAAGGTACGTCATCCGCATCCATATAGATTGAATTCCAATGTGTTTTATTCATATAGTAGCCAGGAATAATTCCTTCATAAGCTTCTCTTACTTCTTCAGCTCGATTAGGCTCACATTTCAATGTAAGTACTGGCTTTCCAGTAGCATCTCCGCCCATCATCGCATACATTTTTCCCCCAATATGGTAGCGATCAGCTTCCCACTCTATTTTATAATCATGCGTTGTGCCATGAAGCTTTGAACAATAGGCGTGAATTTTTTCTTTTTCCATTTCAATACTTCCTCCCCATAATGGCCTTGGTGCAATTGTAGCTGACGTTTTCACTTTCGCTACATAACATTTCTTGGGCAAAAACAAAACACACGTTCGATTATACATAGTATAACCCATAACGTGTGTAGAGAAAATAACCATTATAAATTTTTTCCAATTCAATAATTTTTACTTAACCCCTCGATCGAACATGCCGATGACCTCTGTAGTTTGCAATATATTGACAAAAGCTTTTTCATCCGTTTCTTTGATCGTACCTTTTACTTCAGCAAGCTGATAGCGTGTTATAACCGTAATTAATACTTTACGACTTTCCCCTGAATAGGCACCCCTTGCGTCCATAATCGTAACACCTCGATAAAACTTTGATAGCAGTTGCTGCTTTACCTCTTCGCCCTTACTTGTAATAATCATCAACGTCAATTTAATATGACTCGTATGAATAGTGTCGACAACCTTCCCTGTAGCATAAATCGATACGAGCGTCAGTAATGCCGCATCCCAGCTAAAAACAAATCCGCTGATCGCTACAACAATACCATTCATCGTAGAGATTAATGTACCAAGCGGAAAATCACGTTTACGACTTAGTAGCATCGCAATAATATCAAAACCTCCAGAGGAACCAGATGCACGGAAAATCAACCCCGTTCCCAAGCCCACAATAACTCCGCCAAATAAAGAGGCAAGAATCGGCTCTTGCGTAGCTTTATAAATAGGAATAATATACAAACTCACTGACAAAACGGCGACTGAAAGTATCGTATATCCAATAAACCGCTTCCCTAACTTCATAACCCCTAAAATAAGCAATGGCAAATTCAAAAGTAAATTTAAAACCCCTGTATTCAAGGGCGTGATAATACCAAGCATGATAGCAATCCCACTTAATCCACCACTTAAAATTTCATGCGGAATTAATAAAAAATTGTAGGCAAAGGCAATTAATATCGATGAAAGTGTAATAATGATCACATTACGCATAACGATTCCCCTATCAGTAAAACAAACGAATTTTGATACATCTTTTCCTTAGAATACCCAACTTATTCTTTCTAAAAACCTAGATTTTGCACTGCCGTTAACCAAAGCGATTTACTTCTTCTGTTGTTCTTTTTTCTGCTCCTCTTTTAAAGGCACTCCCTCTTTCTGCCCTTCTTTCTCCGCTACTTTAGAAATCCGTTCTAGCATTGGCGGATGTGTATATCGGAACCACTTAACAAGTAGTTGTGGATTTACCTCACTTAAACCAGATATCGTTAACTTTTGGAACGCCGTAACAGCTGCCTCACGATCACCCGTAAGTGAAATCGCATATTGATCTGCTCTCATTTCCTGATACCTTGAGATATAATTGGACAAAGGGTTTGAAGCAAATAATAAAACAGATGTTATAAGTAAAAACAATGGATACGAACCTATATCACTTATTTTTTTAATTTTTAATACCTGTCTATAACGGCCAACAATCCGTCTCATACACTTTGCTGTTAGCCATAATCCTAGCAAGGTCAACAAAAGATAGCCTGCAATACCAAAATAAATATGCTTCTCAACGTAATGTCCCATTTCATGTGCCATGATAAATAAAATTTCATTATCTGTTAGACGATTTAATGTAGTATCCCATAACACAATCCTCGAATTACTGCCAATTCCCGTTACATAGGCATTTAGGGCATTCGTTTTTTCTGCCATATTAACTTCATAAACATGTTCTGCCGGTATATTGGCTTGTGCTGCTACCGATAAGATTTTCTCCTCTAGCTCCTTATTTTTCAACGGATAAAAATCATTATATAAAGGATCAATTACAACAGGCTGGATAAACATCACAAATATTGTAAATGGAATTGTTAAAAACCAAGCATATAGCCACCATCTTTTAGCACTTTTTTTGATAAGCCAGTAAATAACAGACACAATAATAAAGCTCATGCCAAAGTTAACCCAAAAATCGATAAGACCATCTCGCATCCACGACGAAAATCCTTGTGTACTAATACCGTAATTTTTACTTAAATTATAACGATAATAATCGAGTGGGAATAGTACCACATATAATAAAAGTGATAATAAGAATAAATAGCTTGCATTTTGTAACAGCTTCCTCTTTGTTTGAGACGTCGCCACCTTTTCAAAATAACGAGATACGCCCATTAATAAAATCATGAAATAGACTAACCATTCCAAGGGTGTAGCAACAAAAAACAGGAAGTTGCGTATTTTTGAATATTCACCACTTAAATATAGTTCTCTTTCAGACATAAACATCACTGGATCCGCAGCTGTTCCCTGCATCGCTCGTGGTATTGTACCACCGCCGCTATGGAATATATACCAATACATACACAGCACATAAACGCCGAACAATAGTAGCGCGACAATTCCCATTTTTTTCGCTATGTCATTTCCTCCCTTGTTCAAAGCTAAGTTCGTCCTATAGTAAGTGTAAGCTAAATTGAAAAAGTTAGAACAAATTTTTTGTGTTTTATTTACCTTCTATCCCACTTCACACATCATTTAAACCTGTTTCCAAAAAGAAAAAATTCACTCCCCTTCTCCAAACGAATGCCAAGTCTTGTAGATGCCATACACTACAGCTTGTCACGGTTCCTAGAAAAGTTGCGAATTTTTCAGCGTATTTTTCGCTAATGAACTTAAAAATTACATATCCATGACAAATGCCGTTTTGCCACGTTGATCATCACTTAAATAACCGGCTGACATTAATTGATCATGCCAATCTTTCTCTATAACTGCGGCTTTTAATGCGTCCTCCTCCTTCGTCGATAGTTCCACCATAATTTCTCCTTGATATTGCCAAACTTCAATATCCGCCGCATAGCCAGCAAAGCTTCCTTTATATGTTGTAGCCTTTGCAGGACCGTAAATTACGGCTTGGGATAATGTGTTTTGATACCATTCTTCAGAATCCCAATTTAAAATTTTTTTTGGTGCATTTTCAAAAATAATTTTTTTAGCAGCGTTTGTATCGACTGCATCATAGGACACTTTAGATGTAGTCTTTAATGATTCCTTACGACTAATCGTGAATGTCCGATTACCACCCTTAATATCCATTTCAAATTTATAATTAGACTCTGCTCCAGTGAAACCATGACTTTCTGTAATAGCGATTGCTTCATCTAGAGGTGTATTTAAGAATCTCTTTTTATAGGTAATATCCATCTTATTGCTCCCTTTATAGACACGCAAACGTTGGATATAGTCTTCATTTAGAAAGGCTCTCTGTGGTGTATCAAAGAAATAAACCTTTACTTCATCTTTTTTTGTAGCCTGGAAAATATTCAAAATATCCGTTTCTGTGAAAAGTTCTGATTTAATATTAAATTTAATTTCATGCTCTGGTACGATTGCTGCTTTTGCTTGTAGGGATCCAACAAACATAATGCTAACAAGGATAGTTCCAATTAAACACAAATTTAGTGCCCATTTCTTCATTTGATTCATCATAATACTTCCTCCTCATTTTTTATTAATTGCAAGAAAGTCGTTTCTTTAGTCGTTAATGAACTGTGAAAATAGATGGTCTTTTGTGCATGTATTTTCTTAGAAAGTGTGATGATGTCATGATAATCTGGATGCGTTTTATAAAAAAATTCCTTATGTTGATTTCGGCTGAACTGCATGCTATATTTCCCTTTATTCCAATATCCCGTAAAGATCACTATTGCATTAGACTTTTTATGAAGTAGTTCCTCTAATTTCGTTTCATCACGCTCAGGCACAAAATAGATGGCATTTTCACTATCTGTCGTCTTTATCAAACATTGTCGTTTAAACGATGGTAATATTGTTTTTGTAGGCAATAAGTTTTCAGGTTCCTCATAATAGTTTTCAAATAACGACAACAAATTATCATGTATACATATCGATCTTGTCGTATGCTGAAAAAGATAAGTAGCAATATCGACTGTTTTTCCTGAAAAAGAAGATGGGAAAATAATTGGGCAGCCCGGATTTGCATGAATATATTCTGTCATTTGCTGCAATACTTCTAAATTATTGATGCGCTTCTCAACATGACCGCTATCAATAATGGCTACATCATATACGGTCTCGTCCTCTATCGGCAGCTCTGCTTTTAACAAAAAGGAATCCACCACATAATCGCCAGAGTAAAATATCACCTCCTCAAAAAACCGAATTTTATACCAAACGCTTCCTATTAGATGTCCACTGTAGCCCCATTGAAAGGCAAGACAGTTACTAACAACTAACCACTTTCCGATAGATTCTGGTTGAAAGGTTCTTGTATGTTGGCATGGTTGTTTTAATTGCTGCGCAGTCATTTTACTCATAATGATCGGTCCTGTGTATCCCCATGTCTCAAGTAAAGGAAGAGCACCTACATGATCTGAATGTGAATGGGAAATAAATACTGCATCAAGCTTCGCTACATGAGCTTGCGTTAAATTCGGAGGAGTCTTCTGTCGAGTGTTCATCACTCCGCAATCGAGTAAAATAGCATGTCCATTATTTTCAATGAAAAAGCAGTTACGGCCATACTCACCAACCCCACCTAAAATCTCTACATTAAGCATCCGCATGTCCTCCCCTTTTTTGAAGCCAGGCAAACAGCAACATGAAAATAACGGTCATGATGACTGTTATGACTGCAACAGCCATTCCTTCCCCGACATTTCCTTGCTCAAATTGACTGTAAATAAATGTTGCGCCAGTCTCTACAGAAGGGGGCAAAATAAGTAATCCAGCGACAAGCTCACGCATTGAGATAATAAACGTCATCGTCATCCCAGCAAGAATTCCCTTCATTAATAATGGAATAATGATTTGTCGATAAACAGCCCAATTACTTCTCCCAAAAATAGCTGCTGATTGAAATATCGAAGAATCTAATTGTGATAAAGAGGACTTTATATATTGCACAGAATACGGTAAAAAAAGTACACAATACGTGACCACAACCATTGTTTTCGTATTATAAATGGTTGCAGGTAGCCATGGCGCATTCCAAAACATAATTAACCCAACTACAAAAACAATTCCAGGAATAATGTTAGGCATTAAACTAAAGAAATCTAATACTTGCTGCTTTTTCGTTTCTCCTTTTTTAATGTATAAGGCAATGACCAAACCAATAATCGCTGTAACGATAGCTGTTATGATAGAGAACACAACACTATTTAAAAATGCCTCTAATCCAGCACTTCCACTTGTAAACACTTCCTGGTAGGAGGCAAAACTAAAATTCCCTGCTTGCAAACCATCTCCCCTAACTTTCTGCAAAGATGTCACGATAATCGAAAAGTAAGGAATACCGATCGATAGCAAAATGATGATCCCCACAAAAAGCCATGAACCAAGCTTGACATACCACTTATCTTTGATTTCACGAATAGCTGGTGTTTTTCCAGAAAGCACGCTATATGTATATTTGCGGCCAATAAGATTTTGAAAGTACCAGATAATGAGACAAACTGATAGTAAAAATAATGACAGCGAAGTCGCCATACTTATGTCTACTGGCCATCTAGATAGGTAAGAGTGAATTTCAGTCGTAAAAACTTGAAAACCAATTCGACTACCAAATGTTGCAGGTGTTCCAAATTCAGCTAACGTTTTGATGAAAATTAGCAAACTTCCTAGTACGTAGCTAGAAACCAATAAAGGCAAAACTATTTTCGTCCAATTTCTCCAAGAGCTTCGTCCGAAAATTAATCCAGCATCAAGAAAGGATCCATTGATTCTTAATAGCGTATTTTTTAGCATTAAATATAAAAAAGGAAAAAGATGCAGGCTCATAATCATGACCATCCCAGGCAAGGAGAAGAACGCTTCCGTCATCCAAGCAGCACTTGGAAATAGCTGTTGGAGAAAACCATTATTCTGCATAAACAATATCCAGCCCATCGAGCCAATATACGGTGGTGTCATAAACGGAATCGTTAGAACAATATCTAGCCAATTATATTTATACAAGCTTGTTTTCGTTCTTATTAACGCCATGGGGAATGCTATAATTGTTGTCCCTATAATAACTAAAACTCCTAATAGTATAGAGTTTCCAAGCGTATGCCACACTCTCTCGTTGGTAAACATTCTATTAATCTGTGAAACGTCTAATTGCCCATCTTTCATAAATGTATAAAACACAATGGCAATTAACGGTGCGATAGCAAACGTGATGACAAGTGTCAGTAATAATCCAAAAGTTCGTCTGCCTTCCATAATCATTGATATTTCAATCCTTCCCTAGAAAAACTTAAAGGAGGCTAAAAAACCTCCCAAAACTACTTAACGAAAAATATCATTGAATTTAGTTAATATTTCAAGTTGCTTCGCTTCTGCACCCTTCCAGTTCACGTTTAGCTGAGGAATTTCATCTAAAGATGCACGATCCTTTACAGCTATATCTTTGTTGCCTGGTAGCAAGTAGGCATCAGCGACAAGCTTTTGCCCTTCATCTGACAGTAAAAAATCAACGTATGCTTTTGCACTCTCTACATTTTTTGCATCCTTTAAAATACCAACAGCTCGTGGACTGACAACTGTCCCGCTTTTTGGATAAACAATTTCTACTGGCTCACCATCAGCTTTTGCTTTATAGGCCATGTAATCTACACCTGAAATTGTGGCATTTTTGTCACCAGTAATAACAGCATCTAACGCTTCCTTATTAGCACCATTCACCTGTAAACCATTTTCCTTCCACTTCTCCATCGTAGTCCAAGCCGTTTTTTCCGCTTCTGTATATCCGTATAGGAAATCTACAGCAGAGCCTGACAAGCTTGGATCTGGTATATTAATTTTATTTTGCCATTCAGCTTTTGCTAAATCTGTCCATTCTTCCGGAGCCTGTTGCGTATTTTTTGTATTATAAGCAATTCCTAAAGCGGAGGCACTGTAACCATAATAATAACCTTCTGCATCTGACCAATCGCTATTGATGTTCTTTGCATTTGCAGCGTCTTTATAGCTTTGAAGCTGATCCGTTTCCTTTAAGCCATCCATTGAAGCGACAGAGGCTAGTACAACAACGTCTGCTACAGGGTTATTTTTCTCTGCTTCTAAACGTGATAATATTTTGCCTGTTGTCCCCTGGAACATCTCTACTTTTATTCCTGTTTCCTCTTCAAAAGCTTGTTGTATATTCGCTGCTAAACCATCTGGACCAGCAGAATATACCGTTAAAGTTTGTTCTTCTTTTGGCTTTGCATTTGATTCTTTATCGCTCTCTACTGTTTTATTTCCACAGCCCGCTAATGCTAATGTTAAAAGAATGCCAGCTGTAGCAAATAGTTTTACACTTCGTTTTTTCAATGTAAACCCTCCAATTGATAGATTTGTTTTTCATCAATAAAAACCTCAAGCTGCTTTCCATGTTCTATAGGTTCTGCCTCGTAAAAGCTCCAATGCTTACCATCTACCTGTGCCTGCACTAAATATCGATCTCCAACAAAGGTACTTTTTACAATCATCGCTTGTTTCGCAATTGTTCCTGGGCGTGCTACTCTGGAAACTCCTTCAGGGCGCACAATATAATTACCTTTATCAAACCAGTTCACCTTGCCTATAAAATCTGCTACATACGGTGTTGCTGGGGCGTGATATATTTCTTCTGGCGTTCCTACTTGTGCAATTCTCCCCGCCTCCATCACGATAATTTGATCGGACATTGCCATAGCCTCTGTTTGATCATGTGTGACAAAAATTGCCTGACAATCTAGCTCATGAATAATATGCATGATTTCATCTTGCATTTTTTCTCTTAGTACTGCGTCGAGCGCCGATAAAGGTTCATCAAACAAAATAAGCTTTGGATTTGTCGCAAGTGCCCTCGCAAGCGCTACCCGTTGCTGCTGTCCTCCAGATAACTCACCAGGTTTACGTTTTTCAAATCCGTCCATTTTCACCAATCGCATAACGTGCTCTACTCGTGCCGGAATTTCTGACTTTGGAACAATTCCCTTCAAGCCAAAAGCAATGTTTTGGAAAATCGTCATATGAGGCCATAATGCAAAATCTTGAAAAACCATTGTCATATTTCTCTTATTTGGTTTTACATTTTTACGGAGTTTGGATGAATAAATAATTGTTTCATCAAAACGAATTTCTCCATTTGTCGGTTGTTCAAGACCTGCTAATATCTTTAATAACGTCGTCTTACCACAGCCTGATTGTCCTAAGATTGTTATGAATTTGCTATCCAACTCAATATTGATAGGCCATAGCGCTTGAGACTGTCCATATTTTTTCTCGATATTCGTTAATGAGATTTTCATAATATCCTCCTTGTTAATTACAACTATAAATTCCAGATATTTAGAAAATATTAATCTACTATTAATAACTCGTTAAAAAAAATCTAATAAACTAAAGCAAATACAAGATTTTTTCTAATTTACTTTAGGAGGATAAAATGAATAATGTGAAATTACAGGCATTTTGCCTACTTGTAGAATTAAAAAAATTAGCTCCTGTTGCCAAAGAGCTTGGTCTTACAGCACCAACAGTATCCTTTCATATTCGCTCAATTGAAGAGGAATATGGCATCCGTTTATTTCGGACAAATGCAGGTGGATACCGTTTAACAGAAGCGGGAGAAGGACTCTATCATTACGCTCGCCAAATTGTACAGCTACAAAAAGACATGAACCGCTTTGTCGAAAATCTTTTAGCAGGCAATATCGGCGCCATTCGGCTTGGAGCAAGCGGGCTACCTGCACATATTTTTATGCCAGATATCATCCATCAAATTTCAACAACCTATCCAGATATCCGAATATCACTGGAAGTAAAAACAGCTCCTGAAATTGAACAAATGGTAGCTCTTCAAGAATTAGATTTCGGGCTAATTATGGAAACAAAACAAGAAAATTCGTCCCTTGTCTACGAAACAATTGGTGAAGACGAACTTGTATTGGCATTAAGCCCTACCCATGAGCTGGCAGCAAAAAAGGACATCTCAAAAGCAGATGTCCTAAAAAACAAAGTATTATTGCACACTTCCTCTAGTTCAACGAATCATTTTATAGAAAAATGGATGGATCCATTTCACCCATCCATTTATACAATCGAGCTAGATTCTGTTAGTACGATTAAGAAGATGCTTACTTTCGGAAAAACAATTGCCTTTTTATCAGTTGCCTTCATTAAGGATGAATTAAAATCAGGACTTTTGATCAAAAAGGACTTACACGATGTGACGCTTAATAGAAAGATTCAACTTATTTACTCTAAATCTCGTCTAGAAACTAAAATGGATTCATTTGTAAAAGCTGCAATTTATGATTTAGCTAAACAATAAAAATATATCCACTTATGTCATACCCTTAATAAACATGGAATGAGAGTTGTTATAGCTATCTGAATTGCTGACAAAAGATATCCTACACAATTCATAAATTTTGTAAATACACAAACAGAAAGCTATTCGTATACTTTTTGTTTATCATGTTTAAATTGACACGAAAAGAGCTCCGTATAGCTTATAAACGCTGATACGGTGCTTTTGTTTAGTTCATGTTTTAGATAGGACGTATAGCCTTTCTTTTAGCTTCCTACCCTCTTTTGAACACAGTCCAGCTTCTCCTTTAAAAAAGGTAAATATTAGTTCCTTTTTCACTATAAATATAGAGAAAATTCATTGCATAACAGACTAAATACTTAGTAATTTAAAAATATTCAGGACAATTTGAACCCATTTTCCTGTAGTAAAATGTAAAAAATCTGATAGTATTTAATGGTAAAATGAATAATTTACTTACTTTATTGCACTAGCGTCGCATTAAAATAATTCAACGGATTTTAAAAAACTGAATTTTCCGCAATATTATCCGTGCATAAAAAAAGCCTTTATAATGGTTGGGTGGTAGTAAACCATCCAAATCCAAAATAAAGGACATAAGCATGGATAAGTTTACACGAAAAACTTCATTTGAACAATGGTTTTCACCTATTTCTTCTACACAAATGGAGAAATTAGTTGAAATTCATCAATTAAATTACTATACAAAGAAGCTTCACATCGCTTCATTCTTGAAATTATTACTGTTTGCGCAACTGAATGAAACCGAAAGTCTACGTGCCATTAGTGACACGCTGTTATCAGACGACTTACAAAAAGCAACGTATTTAGAGTCCATCAGCTTTTCGCAGTTAGGTCGGCGATTAAACCAAGTGCCAACTGAGTTTTTCCAACAAATTTTTCTAGACTTAGTCGGGCAAATTCATGAGAAAACGCATTTTGAGCAGCGCCGAAAAACCACAACACCACTAAAAATCATTGATTCTAGTACATTGCCATTGAACTTAAACAACCATAGATGGGCTGAATTCCGTAAAACAAAATCAGGTGTGAAGTTACATTTGCGCCTTGTTTACCTAGAAAAAGGTTGTTCGTACCCTGATAAAGCGGTGCTGACGAATGCGAAAGAACATGATCGTGGTCAGCTTGAAATTCTCGTTGATGACAAGGAGTGCATGTACGTGTTTGACCGAGGCTACTTAGATTATGAGCGCTTTGACCGCATGACAGATGACGGACTTTTCTTTGTCTCACGCTTACGAAAAAACGCCGTAACACGTGTGATTGAATCATTTAAAGTACCTGAACAGTCATCGGTGTTATCGGATGAAATGATTCTGATTGGCAACACGCAAAATCGTGCTGAAAATGTATTTCGCCGTATCGAAGTACTAGATCCAAACGGTAAAGAGCTACATCTGATTACGAATCGTTTTGATTTAAGCGCAGATGAAGTCGCTGAACTGTATAAGTCACGCTGGGCAATCGAACTGTTTTTCAAGTGGATGAAACAGCATCTGAACATTAAAAAGTTCTACGGGCAAAGCGAGCTAGCTGTGCATAATCAGGTGTACATTGCGATGATCGTTTACTGCTTAAACGTGCTAGCACAGCTTTACACAAACAGTTCACTGACGTACTTACAAATTAGTAGGTACTTAAAAGCAACACTATGGAAGCCCGCACGTATTTGGCTTCGGGAAATCGAAGGAACTACGGTACCATAAGGATTTAGAACTGTCAGTTGCCCCAGTCAAAGGTTATAGTAAAAAAATGGATGTTTACTATCTCTATTTAAGTATCTTTCATTTTCTTTAAAAACGGAAGAAACAGAAAACAGAAAATTCAATTAAAATCAATGCGACATTAGTGACTTTATTGGTATTATAGATTTTTATTGTAAATCTGTAGATTGTACAAGTTTACTAGTTGAATTCAAAAAATATCGTCTGACATCAGACAAAATAACACTTATTACCGATATGCATGATACAACAACTGGGGGTACTACTATTGAAAAAATTAATGATTGGCTTTTGTTTGATAGCTTTGTTATTAACAGGCTGCTCAACGGCTCAGACAGAAAAATCGAAAGAAGAATATAAAATAGGGATCCTGCTTTCAGATGCTGGTCTTGGTGATGAGTCGTTTAATGACTCCGCTTTTAAAGGGCTTGAGAAAGCACGTGATGAGCTAGGTATTTTGTTTGATTATAAAGAGGCACCTGATGGCAATTACGAAGAGAAGCTTGAGGAACTTGTCTCAGAAAATTATAACGTCATTATTGGTCTTGGCTTCTCTGTACAGGAAGCATTGGAAAAGACAGCAAAACAACATCCAGATCAACAATTCATCCTTATCGATGCGCAATCAGAAGTTGAAAATATCATTTCCATAACATTTAAAGAGCAGGAAGGAAGCTTTTTACTTGGAATGGTTGCTGCAATGACGAGTAAAACTGGAAAAATAGGATTTATTGGTGGTGCAGATGTTCCGGTTATCCATCACTTTGAAAACGGCTTTATTGAGGGAGCTAAATATTATAATCCAAATATCGAAATCATTAGTGAATATGCCGGCTCATTTGATGATACCGAGGCTGGTGCCGCAATCGCAGAACGTTACATAAAGAACAAAGTAGATTTTATTTATCATGCAGCGGGATTCACAGGCTTTGGCGCCATTAAAAAAGCTGAAGAAATGGGTGTTTATGCAGCGGGTGTAGATATAGATCAATTTTACATTGCAGAAAAAACGGTCGTAACATCTATGTTAAAAAATGTCGACCAAGCTGTTTTTAACATGTGTAAAACATTAGTTGAGGAAGGGCAAATTTCCGAAAAATCATTTTCATTCGGTCTAGCTGATAATGGAGTCGGACTTGCAGATATCCGTATTATCAGATTAACATCTGAACAACAGGCGGCCATTGAACAAGCCGAAGAAGATATTGTCTCAGGTAAAATAAAAGTTACCGCAGAAAAGGAGAATAGCCAGTGACGTTACGAAAAAGATTATTTATGAACATCCTTATTCCAATTGTGCTTGCAATGGCTATGATTGGCTTTATTATCGTTCAAACATCTGATATTCAAACAACTGCACAAGATGATACAGCACTTTTGCTTGCAGTAAAAGAACTTGAACAAAGTTTAGTTGTAACAAGTCTATCATTAAACAATTACACTTATTTAGACAGCGAGGCCAATAAAAATGAAGCTCTTGCAAATTTGAAAGTAACAGATGCGAATTTAAACGCACTTTCTTCTGTTGCGAAGGTACCTGAACATAAGGCCATTATCAAAAAAATCGAAGGTAAATACATAGAACTAGCAAAAGCTACAGAGACAGGTTTTCTTGCGAACAACCGTCCTGAAATAAAAAAACAAGCAATAAGAATTTCTGGCATTCTAAATGATATGCATTTACTGAAAAAAGAAACAAATGAATGGTATAAAGAAATAAATCAGAAGACTAAGCAAAAAATTACTTTTATTATCACGACTACAATCATAGGAAGTATTCTATTGATTATTGTTACGTCCATTTTTTCGTATGTTGTAGCGAAAAGAATTACAAATCCGATTAATCAAATTGTGGATTGTGCACAATTAGTGGCTGCAGGGAATTTAACTATAGATACATCTTCCCTATCCTTTAAGCAGGGCAGTCGAAATGAAGTTGATCAACTGACTGAGAACTTTTCCATAATGATTGACAATCTAAAAAGCACCGTACATTCCATTGACGATGTAGGTAAAAATGTTAGCCTATTTACAAAAGATGTGACAAGCTATATTGAAACCGTTAATGCAGGAAGTAAACAGATTGCTTCATCAACGGACGAATTGGCGAAAGGAAGCCTAACAATTTCAGAAGATATCCAATCAACGGCTATCCTTATGAATACGATGACAGATCAATTTACTACTGTTCAACAGACTAGCGAACAATCGGCGGCAAACGGTAAACTGGCACTTGCTGCTGTTCAAAATGGCCGTAGTTCCTTAGAAAAGCAATCCTCCATCGCGAAGGATATTTCATCCACATCGAATAACATTAAAGAGGCTGTTACTCAATTTTCTCAATTTACAACAGAAATTGAAGGCGCAGCTAATGTAGTTCACACGATTGCTGAACAAACAAATCTTTTGGCATTAAATGCTGCAATCGAGGCTGCACGTGCTGGAGAAGCCGGAAAAGGATTTGCCATTGTAGCACAAGAAGTCAAAAAACTGTCATTTGAAACAGAAAAAGCAACTACTCTCATCTCTTCTATGGTTACCCATATAGAAGATGGCATTATGCTTATTCTTTCTACTGCTGAGCATGGACATCAGCTTTCTAACGAACAATTACAATCGATGACCGATACAGAAAAGTCATTTGAGGCGATTGTAGCCCATGTTTTAGACATTAATGATCAGTTACAGCACCTTACTAAAGATATGGTGCAAACAACTGCAATGAGTCAGCAAATAAACAGTACAATTGAAAACATTTCAGCGATCACCGAAGAAACAGCAGCTGGAACAGAAGAAATATCCGCCTCTACTCACGAACAGCTACTGTCATTCGAGAAAATTAGTGAAAAGGTTTCTGACCTTCAAGAAATGACAAATACATTGTCTGTAGAGCTTAAAAAATTCACATTATAAAGTAAAATAATCATCATTAGTTTCTTTGAAAAATCCCGAATAGCGGACACTTAAAAAGTGGTCTATTCGGGATTTTTCTTTTGTGAAATTGGTTATCAGTATACTATCGCTCGATTATTTATACTTTCTATTACCTTGCCCTTTTGCTTGCTCAATCATCTTTTGAATTTGTTCTTGTGTAAGTTGTAAAGTTTGTTTTAGCGTCTGTGTCCTCTTAGCTTGTTGAAGTGCAATGATGACTGCTGGGATTAAGCTAGCTTCAGAAACCGGTTTAACTAGATAACCCCTTATATTATCTTACTTAGACTTTTCTACAAATTCTTTTTGGCTATATGCAGTAATCAACAACACTGGGATATCCAGCTGACGACCAATCACCTCACTTGCTTTTAAACCATTGATTTTTGGCATTTCAATATCCATTAATACAAGATCTGGTTTTAGATTAAAAGCGAGTTCAATCGCTCGATCTCGATCTCCATCTCCTCCTTCTCCGACAATCTCATAACCATGATTCCGAAGCATCATTTTCAAGTCCATTGTGATAATCGTTCATCTTCAGCAATCAGAATCCGTTTTTTCATAAAACATCCCAACCTTTCTAGACAGAAGAAATATATCTTAAGTTGCTTGAATAAAACGCTACACGAATTAGGCAGTAATGATAAAGACATTCAGAAGTTCGTCAGCTTAACCCTTTCTTTTAGGTTTATTCGCATTCTCACCATATTCATTCAACTCAAGCATCATGATTTACACCCCCCCCGCGAGTAGGCTTTCGTCAGCCGAACTGTTACGGTAAATTCTCACGCCTTTTCGTCGAGCTTATAACACTTTCATTCTTACTAAATTCAGTGCTATTCGACTAAGAGAGAACCCTTCTAAGCGTTACCTCTTCATTTGATTCTTCGATATAACCCTTCAATTCTGAAAGGAACTGCCTAGCTTTACCAGAGTAATGTGACCATTCTCCATTTGAGCTAGGAACGTTTCGCACAACTAATCTGCAACGTTAGCTCAACCAGAAAAAAGATGCTGTCATGTGCAACACCTTGTTTAACTCTTGCACCCCGTTAGCCATCCATGTAGCGACAAAAACTAGCGCCACATCACAGAAAATGAAAGATGATTAAGTTCTTTCATGGGAGTTTAAGTGCAATTTTTCACAAACTTTATTAATTTCCTCAAAAGTGTTCAGCATTAAAATATGTTCATAGTTTTAAATCACATTTAGCTATGTTATCCTTTCATTAAATAACGCTCCAAATATTGGATGTTTAAAAATATCAAATAATTCACTTAACAAGAACTGAAAATAACTTAGATGGTGGTGATAATTTTGAAAGGAAAATTTTTCACAGGTTTATCTTTCTTCTGTTTTATGTTGAACTTTCTTATAATTGGATTTGACTTTTTTGATTTTCTCTACGATAAAGGCATTTTTACACCATTAATTATTGGAGTATTGGGTATAATAAGTGCTTTCCTTGGAATTAAAGGTAATATCCGAATGATTCTTATACTGTTTAATTCGTTCCTTTCTATAGTTTTTCTATATGCACTATTAATAGGTATATTTGGATTTCAACAACCTTAAAAGTATATTAAAATCCCTACCTTAATAATAATTATGTTTTTTGGCTTTAAGTCTTCTATATCTTCTATTTGCTACTCCGAAAAAATCAGGTAACTAACAATGTAAAGCAGCAATGAGTTTCTCTAGTCATTAACACAATAAGGAAAACTTAGTAAAAGATGTTTACAAACAACTTAAAGATAGGTATACTTACAAAGTAAACAAAAAATTCTTAAGGAGGTCGAATGAAATGCTCGTTATCGTTAAATTGATGTCATTGGTAGTTACAACTTCAGTAAAAATGAAAATCACACATTCGACCAGATCGGAATGGATCGCTTAAGGTTTTTTTTGTAATTAAGCATACCCATACCGCAGGGAGAAGTGTGCCCCTGCGGTATTTTTGTGCCTTTTTTCACCGTAGGGGAGTCTCTCTACGGTTTTTTTCATTTTTCATGGTAATTTAAGGAGGTGATAATAAATGATATTAAACATTTTTGCTCTCACGATAACTATTACAAAACGTGAGATCTCTCTTGAGGAAGCACTTCATAATGAAAATGTGAAGAAAATCTTTGAAGAGAACCGAAGAAAAGTAGAAAATTATATTCGTATTCGTCAATATTAATTTTGTTAACTAAAAAACATGAAAGGTGGGAATTGAGATGATTTATATGATCAAAAGACGTTATGCAGTTTTATGGGTGGAGAAAGACACAACCACCAGATGAAGTAATATAAAGTGACAATATAGCTATTTAATTTTATAATCTCAGTAAAGTTAACCCGTTCTAATCTAGGACGGGTTGCTTCAGGAGGTATTTTGCACTTTTTTAAGCGATATTTTACACATACTACTTGATGTAGTTTAAGAAAATGCGGAATTACAATGTTAGGGAAATTCTAATTCTAAATAGCGTAATTCCTCGATATTAAAATTGAATTTGGCAATTTTTAGCTTAATTTCATTATTCTGCCCCGTTCGCCATCCATGTAGCGCAATAAACAGCACTTCACCACAGAAAATGAAAGATGATTAAGTTCTTTCATGGGAGTGACATAAGGATTTTTAAACAACATTATTATTTTTAATGACTTTATTGTAAATTAAACATTATTATCTCTGTACAGTAGCGTCAGGAAAATGCGGATTTACAACGTAAAGGAAGTTTCAATATTAAAAAACCTAATTTCTCAGCATTAAATGAGAAATTAGGTTTTTTAATTTATAGAGAAAGACTTATAAGTATTTATCACTAATCACGTTCAAATGGTGTAACTCGTGCCCGACAATGCCATATGCAAAGGTACCTATCGAAACTGGGCTGTTCATTACAGTTCCATTACGATCCCATACTGCATCATCAATGGTTGAAATAAGACTTAACGTGTTGGAGCGTACCGTCTCTAAACCAGCTAGTAGCTGCTCCCAGGATAATTTGTTGAAGTTTGCCGCAGAAACGTATTGATTCTGATCCATTGCTGGGAGTGGCGCACTTTCATTTCGTGCAATGGCAAGCATTCGATACGACATCACACGTTCCACGTCGGTCATATGCCCAATTACTTCTTTTAAAGTCCATTTCCCTGGTGCGTACGCCTTCCTTGCTGACTCCTCTGATATGCTGCTCAAGAAGGTAATGGTCTTAGTTCGTTGCTTACTAAGTATTTCTTCAATATCTCCATCTGGCACAAGACTAACATACCTAGCATACTCTGGATTTTCAATAAATAATGGTCGTGGACGCACAAGAATCCTCCTCATCGGGAATAGTTAATTATGATTCTAGACTAATATTCAACAGTCAAGAAGATATTTCCTTTATTTGATATTTAATTTCATTACCGCAAAATAATTGCAAATCAAACAACTTTATTACCTCTGTACAACTGATTTATGCAGTTAATATAATACACATAATAATGGACTAATTCACTTTTTATTCACACTAACCCGCTCCGTTCGTTTAGTTTAAGTGCAGTCCTTCAGTTGCTGAATGAAGTTAAAAATAACAAAAGGACAAAGCGTGTTTATCCGTAACACCTGGATCTTTTCATACCCTTTGCTCCTATTAGTTGTTTCAATTGGTAATTATGCATCTAATCCTAAGTGTGAACGAAATGTGCACCCCTCATAATCAGCTCGGAATAACATCGCTAAAGCATAAATCTAAAGATTTTGCAGGACCACCTGGCACAGCGATAAAGCCATCCCATGCTTCCTTATCATAAAAAGTTACAATCTGATTCACAATATCTTGTGGTGTACTAATTGCTATAAGATGTGCAGAGCCAATTACTTCTGAGCGTCCGCCGAAGCTTTAGACCAACAGATGTTTTCTGTGCGAAAACGTAGCGACAGCAACAACAACACGAAGTTAGATAAAGAGTGTACCAAAATAAAACAAATTAAAATAATCAAAATTAAAAATTTTTCTTGTTTTTGTATATTTTATGTAATACAATTCTCATTGAGATTGAAAATCATTATTAATTACAAGGAGTAGAAAAGATGAATAAAAAGCATTTTCTTTTATTCTTCACAATATTTGCAGCGCTATTTGTATTAGCTGCATGTGGAGATAAAGCAACAGACAACAAAGAAAAAGAGACTTCGGAGAAAAAAACCGAAGAACAGTCAACAACACGAGAAATTAAACATGCTCTTGGTACAACGACAATTGAAGGTACACCAAAACGTGTTGTCACACTTTATCAAGGTGCAACAGATACAATTTTAGAATTCGGTGTTACACCTGTTGGAGTAGTAGAATCTTGGGCTCAAGCACCAATGTATGATTACATAAAAGATGACTTAAAGGATACAAAGTTTGTTGGTCAAGAAACACAACCAAATTTAGAGGAAATTGCAGCGCTAAAGCCAGATTTAATTATTGCAACTCAAATTCGTCATGAAGAAATTTATGATCAGTTATCACAAATTGCGCCAACTGTTGTAAATACTACTATTTATGATTTCAAAGAGACAGCTACAATAATTGGTCAAGCTTTAGGTCAAGAAGAACAAGCAAAATCATTGATTGGAGATTGGGAGGCACGCGTGGCAGACTTTAAAACTAAAGTAGCCTCTACTGAGAACTGGCCATTAAGTGCAGCAGTATTAAACTACCGTGAAGACCACGCTCGTATTTATGTGACAGGCTTTGCTGGTTCTATTTTAAATGAATTAGGCTTTAAAGGTCCGAAAGATTTAAAAGGTGAGAATTTAGAAATTGTAAAATTAACAGATAAAGAAGGTATTCCACAAATGAACGCCGATGTTATCTTCCAATTCATGGAGGATAATGCAGCTGTGAAAAAGACACATGAAGAATGGACAGCACATCCTTTATACAAAAACTTAGATGCTGTGAAAAATAATCAAGTGTATACAGTTGATGAGATTATTTGGAATTTTGGTGGTGGCTTACAAGCGGCTAACCTAATGTTAGATAATCTTTATGAGCATTTTGAACTTGAAAAATAGGATGAAACAAAGGGAACGCAATTCGCTTCCCTTTTTTCTGTGAAAGAAGAGGATACATAATGTTACAAGCAACTCTCTCAAGAACACTTGGATTGATTGTACTTCTAGGGATCGTAATCGTTTTGTTTTTCTCTAGCCTTGCATTTGGACAAACAACCATCCCATTCTCCACAACATGGGAAGCGATTACGAATTATAACCCGGATAATACAGATCATATGATTATTGGTACGTCACGTTTAACAAGGGCTATTATCGCTTTAGTAATCGGTATGAATTTAGCGATTGCCGGTATATTTGTCCAAACGTTAACACGTAATCCGTTAGCAGCACCGGACTTAGTTGGAGTCAATTCAGGCGCTATTTTTTTTATCGTACTTGCTATTACTTGGTTTGATGTCCAGTCGTTAATGCACTATATGTGGTTTGCATTTTTGGGGGCTACTGTTGCCGGTGTACTTGTATTTTTCTTAAGTAGTATAGGAAGAGACGGTATGACACCTATAAAAGTAATCTTAGCTGGTACTGCTTTATCCGCATTATTTATATCCTTAACACAAGGTCTACTAGTCATAGATGAGCAATCCATTCAAACAGTCCTTTTTTGGATGTCAGGTTCTGTTGCTGGAAGAGATTTGGATATGTTATTGCCAGTATTACCTTACATCCTTTTAGCCTTAATAATTAGCTTATTTATAGGAAAAGCAATGAACATTTTTAGTTCCGGTGATGATGTTGCGAAAAGTCTAGGGCAAAATGTAGGTTTACTTAAAGTGGTGATGGGCGTTCTCATAATTATTCTAGCAGGTGGCTCTGTTGCAATTGTCGGATCTGTAGGATTTATAGGACTCATTGTACCTCATATGGCAAAAAGTCTTGTTGGTATGGATTATCGTTGGATGATACCATATGGGGCACTTCTAGGAGCAGCACTACTTTTAGCAGCCGATGTAGTGGCACGCTTTATCATTGCTCCTCAAGAAGTACCTATTGGTGTAATGACAGCCTTAATCGGTGGACCGTTCTTTATTTACTTAGCTAGAAAAGGAGTGTCTAAACAATGAAACATTGGACATTTCGACTATCGAATGGAAAAGTATCTTTTCAACTGTCGCTAAGATGGTTACTCATCATGTTAGTGTGCTTTTTGGTTGTCGGAACTTTATTTGTTTTAAGCCTTTCAATAGGAAGTAACTGGATTCCCATTGTGGACGTATTTTTAGAATTGACAGGATACATTGACCAACATAGTTACGTAGTAGAGACGCTGCGATTACCACGAGTATTATTAGCAATGTTAGTAGGTGCTTCATTAGGTATAGCAGGTCTTATTTTGCAAAATCTAGTACGTAATCCATTAGCTTCACCAGATATTATTGGTATCACTAGTGGTGCTTCATTAGGTGCTGTATTATTTATTATTTTTGGGACTGGCATAGTCAGTATGAAGTTCTTACCGCTTGCTGCGATTGTCGGAGGTATTTGTGCAGCAATGCTAATTTACATCATCTCTTGGAATAACGGAGTTACCCCAATTCGACTTGTATTAATTGGTATTGGTATATCTGCTATTTTAAAAGCGAGCATTACATTCTTTCTTGTCTTAAGTGAAACAGCTACTACAACAAAGGCTTACATATGGTTAACAGGTAGTTTATATGGAGCAAATATGAGCGATGTGTTGGCGATGAGTCTATGGCTTCTGATCCCTTTACCCGTCCTATTAATCTGGGGAAGAAGTTTAAATGTAGCAGAGTTAGGCGATGATATTTCTACTAGTATGGGGATCAATGTACAAAGGCAACGCTTTTTATTTTTAATGTGTAGTGTAGTATTTGCGGGGACAGCAGCAGCATTTGCAGGTGGTATTGAATTTGTTGGACTCATGGCACCTCATATTGCAAGACGGTTAGTTGGTAAATCCTTTATTGGGCTTGTTCCTGTAACAGCACTTGTTGGGGCATTTATTGTTATGTTAGCAGATTTAATAGCACGATCATTGTTTTTACCACTTGATATTCCAGCAGGCGTATTCACTGCTGCAATAGGAGCTCCCTTCTTTATTTATCTATTATTTCAAAATCGGCATCGATAGGAGGATGAAACATGCTTGGATTACAGACGAAAAATTTATCATTACAATACGGTGACTATTCAGTGATTCAAGATTTGAGCTTTCAGATTCCGGCAGGGAAAATTACTGTTCTTGTCGGTGCGAATGGAAGCGGTAAATCAACACTTTTACGATCACTTGCTCGTTTATTGAAGCCACAGACAGGCGATGTATTAATAGATGAACAAAAGTTGCAATCTTTATCTTCTAAAGAAATAGCACAACAATTAGCGATATTACCTCAAGGTCCCCTAGCACCTGAAGGTATCACAGTACAACAATTAGTCAAACAAGGGCGTTATCCTCACCAACGATGGTTTCAACAGTGGTCAGAAAAGGATGAAGATCTGGTGGAAAGAGCAATAGCCGCCACACAGCTCCAACTACATAAGGACCGTGCAGTAGATTCGTTATCTGGGGGGCAACGCCAGCGCGCATGGATTGCCATGACACTCGCACAAGAAACACCCATTTTGTTATTAGATGAACCAACTACTTATTTGGATATGACTCATCAAATTGAAGTATTAGATTTTTTGTTTGAATTAAATCGCTCTGAACAACGAACAATTGTTATGGTTTTGCATGATTTGAATCTCGCTTGTCGCTATGCAGACCATTTAGTTGCCATTCATCACCAAACAGTGGCTGTACAAGGCCCTCCAGAGAATATTGTCACAGTAGAAATGGTTCAAGAAGTATTTGGTATGGAAGTAGCAGTATCGGAGGATCCTTTCTTTGGAACTCCATTATGTATCCCGAAAGGAAAAGGAAGGTATATAAAATGAATTTAGAGCCTTATGGCGTGGAAAAGCACCCCTCACCTCAAGGTATTCCTTTACATCAATTATTAAATAAGGATACTTTACTACCAATCATTAAACAGTATGGAAATCATTTGAATACTTCTTCCTTAGCTGTAGCAGGTTCTCTATTTTTAAAACGTTATGCTGTTTTAGTAGCAGCTTCGAGTCTGGATTATTATGGACTACAAAAGAAAAAAATGGATTGGTGGTCTACAGCTCGACTTGATGTAACATCATATAAATTGCTAATTGAAGAAAATCCAACAGCACTTTTTGATGACTGTTGGAAAAATCGCATTTTCGCTCAACATTTAACACCAATGATTACCATCATCAGCGAAGAATGTAAAATTTCCTTAAAGATCCTATGGGAAAATATCGCTGTAAGGCTACTTGCAACTCTTCGTAAAAATGAAGAATCATATACTTTAAATGAATTAAATGAACATTTTAATGAACTTACATGTGCTGAAACTAGTTGGATAGGTATGGAACAAAATCCTTTGCAAACTTTTCTTCAGCGAAAAGAGACATGGAGTGAAGTACCAGTTCGAAAAACATGTTGCCGATACTATCAAGTAAATACAAAAGCGGATATTCCATATTGTAAGAACTGTCCATTGAGGACATAATAAACCTATGTTTTCCTAACCAACACGCTAGATCATGTGCTATTGTAGAGTTTTTACTTTGGACAGATCACATAAAGAGAGAGCATGTTTTTTCACTTAACATGCTCTCTCTAATGTTTTATTATAATTCTCTCAAATATACTTTATTAATATGACAAACTTCCTGCTATAATTAACCCTACCGTAATGCCCACTGCAAATAAGCTGAAGCCTACTGCAGTATTTCCTTCTTCCACTTTTTTCTCCAAGCTTGTTTTTGGTGTTAACACGTATTCAATAATCAAATACACAACTACTTGTGTGGCAATTCCGATTAACCCCCAAATAATAGCATCCAGTATATGAACACTTGAAGACCATACTGTATATAATGTGATGCCTAATCCAATCACTTTTCCCCATAGCTTTAATGCAACAGCCATATTGCCTTCTTTAATTAAGTTCCACTCTGAAAATTTTGTTGTAAAAGCAAATGCAACAATACCAATCAAAATGAGAATAAATCCGGTTCCTGTATATAATAAAAAATTTAAAAAACTATCTGCTGAGAAAAATCCCATTCCATACACTCTCCTTTTATATCAGAAAATTCTTACTATTTTCTAATAGCCTATTGGTAAAAAATAAGATCCATTATCTGTAATTTGTCCCCCTGCGCGAATGCCAATTGCACTTGCCTGACCATTAATATAAAAGCTACCATACATATAATGCGCTCGTTTGGGTCCTTGTTCTGTTTGAATAATCGTTTGTGGTAACTCGATAAACTGTTGATAAACAGAAAGTTCATCTTTATATGTTTTATGAAAATCTTCCGCAATTTTTTTACCTGTATTTGAAAAAATTTCGACAGTGTCTCCTTCGCGACCAAATGTAGGCTTTTTCACAAAACTTTGTCCCTGTTGTAAAAAAACATCTGAATCTAGGTAGGTTGGTAAAAAGTATTTATGTATTGCGTTATGTTCTTGAGGCGTATAAAAAGAATGTTGCTCCTCATGAAGCCCCCATATAAGCGCCATTATTGCCTTGGATTGTAGTAAAAAAGCAGAAGGAGGATTCACAACGGCTAGTTGTTGTTGTTCCACTAGTTTCATTAACGATTGACCTACTTTGTCTTTCGTTATAGGATCTACATCATGTATTAAATGTTCAATAGGATACGTTTGTCGATATAAAACATCGATTTTTTCTCCGTGTATATCATATAGACCTTGTGCTATAACAACTTCTTCACTTTTTAAAATCGGCTCATCTACAAGTTGTAATTGATGAAAGTCCATATACTGACTTTTTAATCCAATGAGCTCCTTTAAATACATGGTTGTCAGTTTATCCTCTTCATGTTCCGAATGGGCTGCAAAAACAATATTGTTAGCTCCAGATCTTCCCATCGAACGAAGCGACGACGTTACAGCTTTCAACATTGCTTGTTTTAACTGATCTTCGCATCCGTCATTTGGATTTTTCAGCTCAAACTGTTCGCACACTTTTCCATTCACAAAAAAGGTTTCTTTTATAAATGTAGGTGTATCTGCGTTTATTTCCAGCAATTTCACTTGTTCATCCGTCACTACTAAATCTAAACGAGCGATGACACTTTCTACCGGGAGTGTTTGCAAACGGATGAAAGAGTGCGTTTCAGTTGGAAATCCAAGACGCAACAACGTCTCATCATCTAGCATCCGCAACAAAGGAGCCGATTTATAAAAAATATGGCCAATCTGTTCGGTCGCCTGGCGAATCTTATTGATCGTTTCAGCACTTTCTCTCTTAATATCAAATAGAGCATATTCCATACCATATATATCATGCCAAAAATCTTTTATCTGGCTAAAAAATTGTTGTCGATTCTCACGAAATCGGTTCATCTTTACCCTCCAAAGCTGCCTTTTGAACCACTACCTATCCCTGATTTGTAATTCGTTTTATAAGTTTTATAGTCAGCACTTGTTTGTAATGAATTTTTTGTTCCGTAATATTTCCCACCATAGTAGTAGCTACCTGCATGAGTGGAATGATGATCATCACAATAATACGTACCCGTTTCATCATCCCAATCCCAATCATCGCAATCTGTTCCAGTTGGCTCTGCATATCCCCTTTCTTCCCCACAAGCAGTTAACGTTAACAAAGCCGCAGCTGCCAATGCTCCTGTCATCATTTTCTTAGTCTTATTCATGCTAAAAATTCCCTCCCTATGTTATAAGCGTATATCCTGTTGGCTTAACATATAAAACATACACACCTTGGTCTTCATCAATTTCAGCTGAGTCCCGCTCCCACTCCTTGCCTTCGATATATGTATATACGCTGCCAATAATGCTTAAAATATCTAAATGATTGGTCATATATTCAAATGTAATAAGCGGATAATTTTTATAGGCATTTAATTCACGAATTTCAAGTTTAATCCCTTCATGTACGTGTTCTGGCATTTCAATTGGTGTTTCTTCGTATAATTGTACATAAATGACGAAGAGCTCACCCTCAATCGCAGAAGACAGCTGTTTATAGGTCTTCCCTTCTTTAATAAAAAATTCACATTCTCTTCTTGTTAAAATTTGTGGTAAATCAATATTAGTATAGTAATAGATTGGTTCAAACTTGTCTTTATCTTTTTGCAAACGATATTCTAACATTGCACCTTCAAATTGCATAACACACTTCCCTTTATAAATATTGTTATCTCTTCGAATTGCCATTACTAAAAATAACTACATGTATTTTTATATTTATGGTAGATTTTCTTATCCATTGGCTTTTAATTTTTTATACGACTGTGAATGATAAATAGTTTCATATTTTTCAACTAAACCCCACCTTTAACTACTGGCCAATGAATTTAGAGTTTAATTGAGCGATAAAAGGATTTTTTTGCTATTTTCCCTGATACATTCTAGTTTTTAACTGATTGTAGCGTAGGCTACTCGAGTGCTCCTTTCGCTTCGCCTTCGTTCCTTTAGCGGAGGAAGCGGCTCGACGCTCGCCCGCAGGAAGCCTTGCTCTGCGCGAAAGCGAAGCGTCAGCGACAAAGCGAGTAGCCCGTAGCGGAAATTAGAGCTTTCTAATTAATTGTGGCGGATAAAAATGGTTTATCAACACACCTGTTATATTATTATAATAAAACAGTAAATTAAAAAAGATGTAATATTCACGAGTAAACTCCCTTTCAAGTTTATCTCTTTGAATGATTACATCTATTTCTTAAAACCTTATCGTACAAAATTGCAAATTTATTTAATCCAATTATTTGGTTTCCAATCGTTTGCTATCCATTGTGGATCTGGCTCTTCATATGGTGCTGACGCCATTAATTTGTCTTGTGCCCATATCGCAGCTTTTGAGCGAATCATTTCATCAAGCAATGGTTGCACGAATTCCTTTGGCTCAGTGTGAAAAGCGTGAACAGCAAAATCGTAAAACCACCCACAGCTGAGTAAATAAGGCGCAATATCTTGCTTCGTTAATCCATTTTTCAACATTAGCGTAAAGGAAAAAATTCGTTTACATGCATGCCAAGCCATTTTTTCTGGTGATTCCATCCATTTTTCAATGCGTTCTCTTGCTTTATCAATCATTACTAATGGGTCGTCGATAGCACGCCCATGACCAGGATATGCTTTTTTTATCGAAAGTTTAGCGAGTCGCTCTAGACTTTCATAAGAGCGTCCTAAACTGTTTGCACCTTCTCGAAAAATATTTAACCATCCAACATCATTGTGATGAAATAAATCGCCACAAATTAAAATCTGCTGTTTTGGCTCGTATAAAGAAATGTGTCCTAATGTATGTCCTGGTGTATGTAAAACTTGTAAAACACTATGACCCGTATGAATCTCTTCTTCATCTACAAGTAACTGTTGCACAACATATTGTTCCACTGGTTGATCTAAATAGTGGGCACTACAAGTTTCGAAATCACAACGATTAACCATTTTTCCTTCCCAAAGATGTGCTGCAATCGGTAGGTTATATTGCCGCTGAAAATAATGATTTCCTCCAACGTGATCGCTATGATAGTGAGTGTTAATAATGCCATTTAACTGTTTTGGTGATATCCCTGCTTCGATTAAAAGTTTCTCAGTTCGAACTATATCGCTACCAAATCCGGTATCAATTAAAAATGATTGATTATCTTGAATAACAATACTATTGGCACTCGGAAATGGACGCTCAAAAAATAGGATTTCTGCAGTTTTCATATGGTAAACTCCTTTAAATGTTATAGAATAATACCTGAAAAGCTTCCCTTTAACACTTCTTTTTCAAGTTGATTTGTACACATAAATGTTGCAGTAATTGCCGTACGATTTTTTCCATCTGGTTCATACTGTTCAATTATTACTTCACAACGAATCGTGTCATCACTAAAAACTGGACGTAAAAATTCATAATCCATTCTACGCGCTAACACGTTATAATCACCTCCAACTTTCGTTGGAAGCGTTGCTGTTAAAAGCCCATGTATGACAAACCGACCTTGTTTGTCTGGTGTGATATGATGAGTCCCTTCATCTTTTGATACCCTCGTAAATAATTCAACATCCTCTGTTGTAAACTTACGCTCAAATGTAATTCTTTCTCCTACTTGTAATGCCATCTATGTCCCCCCTGTAAAAAACACACTTATAGACTGAATAATAAAACTATTCAATCTCTAAATCAACCATTATACATATCAACCTACGAAACAACCACTCGAAAGCAATGGACATAACAAGATGACGCCGGCAGCATACCGAAGTCATCTGATAGCCGCATAGTACGGCACTCCCTCTTTATTAAACTGTCTATCTAATAAGAAGCATCTCATATTTCTATTTCGTTCTTTTCCATTCTTTTTCGTATTGCATATGCGATTACCAACAAAAGAGGTAACAAAAATCCGATTGACAATGTTAAAGAATTACCCGTTGTATCGTCAAATTGTTTTTGGTAGATGATATTAGGATAAATCACGAGAGAAAGGACAACGGCAATCATGCCCAACGGTAAAGTTAAAGGGCGGTAATCTTTCAAATTCAGAATTTGTGCCATTCCTAAAACGGAAGCGTAAAAATAGAGGGTCGTCTTAAAATAGAGAGTGATCACCCAAAGAGAAGCCATTAATCCCTCAATACGCTGTATAAAATTCCCGATATTTATCCTTTTGGTCAATTCATAGCTTGGATAAATCTCTCCTGCAGTTTTCTCAGAACCTAATACTGTAACACATAAAAATGTAATAATGATGATGACGATGCCGCCTATTAAGTTTCCAATTAAAAATGTTTTTTTCCCTTGTTTCATTTTATTAACAAAAGAAGGAAAAATCATTAAGAGAACCACGGCATTTACTGAAGATACAATGACATAAAAAATGGATGATTGAATAATTTTTTTTGTCCCCATCTCATATACAGGCTGTATGTTTTCAATCTTCATTTCAGGTGAAAGACACACCACTAAAATGAAAAAAAAGACAAAGAACACGACAATTAATATTTCTGCAGTACGAGCGAAGGTTTCCAATCCAAGACGGACGCCCATTACTACGATCCCCGCCATAAGAATATTAAGGACTACCATTGGAGTATTTGGCATCATATGGATGTTTAGGAATAGCCCAAAATAATACAAAAGTTCTGAAGCATAAAGAAGAACTATTAATACAAAAAAAGCAGCTAAGGCTTTACCTATCCATCTCCCAAATAGTTTTTCTATGATTTGGACATAGGTGAGGTGAGGGAACCAAAGTGCTATAGTGATGAATAGCCAGATGAATAATAAACCGATTCCCGTACCAATTATTGCCGCAATCCAGGCGTCTTGTTTTGCGCCGGTTGTTAATGCCGATGGTACAGTTAAGATGCTCGTACCAATCGTAAATAAAATAACTAAAACCAGAAATTGGTACGAATTTATTTTAACGTCTTGCATCATTTCATATCATCCCTTCCCCTCTACACTTTTCTTTTATTTCAACAAATGAGAAATAAAATCATTAAGCGGTTTAAAAATAAAAGTGAGTAAATCAAATGGATTTGGAATAGGTCTTTCAAATCCAAAAAGTGTAATACTTAGACCTACCCCAATTGCAAGAAGTATTGAAAATACAAATAACTCTTTTTTATACTTTTTTTCCAAGAGAGGCGGAACTTCAATCCACACAATAACTGCCGCAATCAGAAGTATTCCTATAGTTTTTATCATTATTATTCAACCTCTATCTTTTCTAAGAAGGAATTACCTTCTGTACCCGTATGCTTAAGTTCTACGTCTACTTTAACATTCGCTTTCATCTCAGCGAATTCCTCATCCCACTGCTCTTTCATCTTTTTCCATTCTTTCGGATTAGATCGATGAATGGCATCACCAAATCCAAATATGTCTGATTTATATTGTTTTTGTAACGCTTCAATGGCCAGGTTAACGGTCTCTTCCATCTGTTTTTCAGTAATCTTCTCTAGCTCAACAATCGTATCTAGTTCATTAAGATTAATTTGACACTCTACTTCTCCAACAGTTCCTTTTACTTTAATATTGACATCTACTTCAGGCTTACCTTTGTTTATTTTGCCTTTCATTTTAGAATCTACTTGAATAATTTCTATAGTGGCTTTCCCCTCTTCCGGACAAGATATAGCAGTTACAGAATTTTGCACTTCATTGATGATGCCATTAAACCCTCTGCTTTCTCGTTCAGTTAACCAGCCCACCAGTTTATCTTTTTTAAACACTGCTACTTCATCATATACAATTCGCGCAGGAGGATTAATCGATTCTACATTCTGTTTACTTGATCCTATTTCTGGATCCCCTGTTACTAGAATCCCTGTTAATACAGCTTCCTTTCCATCACTTGTCAGAGAAGCGATTAACTCATCTAACTTAATGCCGTTCGTTGCAGCCCAATAATGTTCTGACGTCTGCAGGCTGTTAAACATTTTATTGGCAGGTATACTTTCAATCGTTGTTCTAACATTCAGTACTTCCTCTGCGGTCCCATCCTTAGCAATTGCAACAAAGAAATCAGATCGAAGTTCCCAATCTCTTGACAGAAAATCTAAGGATTTCGCTATCCCTTCTTCAGCTAAATCCTCACCAAGCACAAGCATTCGAAGATGTCCTGGATATATTTTTCGAGGCGATGTCTTTGTAATTTTTCGAAGAGCTTCATATACCGTTTCGCCTTTCTCCTGAAACAGAATAACTGGTGAACGCCCAGTACTTGTTTTCGTGGAAATTTCCGAAGGTACAACCACTTGAGCAGTTACTCGGTATTCATCTTCTACTTTATCGATTCCTATTGCCAACGTAATACCAAGTTCATTTAATTCCCTCTTGTCCCAACATCCGGTAAGAATGGGGCTAAGAATTAAGAGAACAAACATGCACTTTTTCATCGTTTAACCCCCCTCATTTTTTGGCGGTTGTGGTTTTGCAGAGGCTGAATCTTGTTGCCTAACGATATTTTGTTGACTGATTAGACGAGGCCGAGTAAACATTTTCCATATAGGCAAGAGAATAAACGTATCCTTTTGATCGGAAAGATTAAATGGCGCTAGTGAAGACATATAAGGCACGCCAAATGAACGCAAACTACATAAATGCAGAAGTAAAGCGATTAAACCAATCGTTATTCCTAATAAACCAAAAGAAGCAGCTAATGCCATAAATCCAAAGCGTAGCATCCTTCCCGAGATAGCTAGGTTGTATGTTGGAGAAACAAAACTAGAAATGGCGGTTATTGAAACCACGATTACCATCGCAGCAGAGATTATGCCTGCTTCAACCGCTGCTGTTCCAATTACAAATGCTCCTACAATAGAAATGGCTGAACCGATGCTTCGTGGCATTCTTAAGCCTGCTTCACGCAAGATTTCAAAGGTGACTTCCATTATGATGGCTTCAACAAATGCCGGAAATGGGGCACCTTCTCGTTGGGCTGCCAGACTTATAAGGAGTCCAGTGGGTAGCATTGCATGATTAAAAGTTGTAACTGCAATAAATAATGCAGGTGCAAGCATTGCAATTGAAAATGCAAAAAAACGAAGGAGTCGAATGAGACTCGCAATATCCGCTCGTTGATAGTAATCTTCCGAAGATTGAAAAAATTGAACAAACAATGCTGGAACTACTAGGACAAATGGTGTTCCATCAACCAAAATGGCTATGCGTCCTTCCAATAATGCTGCAGCTACTACATCTGGACGTTCCGTATTGAATATGGTTGGAAAAGGTGAATAAGGTGCATCCTGAATCAATTCCTCGATATTTCCACTTTCAAGAATTCCATCAATATCTATTTTATCCAAACGCAAACGGACTTCTTTCACTATTTTGTCATTTGCAATTCCTTTAATATACATCATAGCAACATTCGTTTTCGTACGTTTTCCAATAACTTTTGATTCCATCCAGAGATCTGGGTCTTTCAGTCTTCTACGAACTAAGGCGGTATTGACACGCAAATTTTCGGAGAATCCTTCGCGAGGTCCTCTTACAACTACTTGGGCTGATGCTTCCGTAACTCCACGCTCAACCCAATGCCTATTGGAAATAATTAAACCTTGGGCATATCCATCGATTAAAATAATCGTATCCCCTGATAATAGTCCAGTAAGAAGCTCTTCAAAATTAGTTAGTTCTTTAATTTCTCCCACTGTCATGGCAAAATCTTTTAATATGCTAATCAGATTTTGTTCAGGAGATAGCTTTTTCTGTAATTCAGTACCTTCGACATCTAGCATGAGCGTTTCTAAAATGAAATTTTGTAATGAGATTGTATCGGTTAATCCATCTGTATAGATAATACCGGCTTTAATAGTTTCTTCTTTTCCTACTCGAATTTCTCGAATGATAATATCCGAGCTTTTCCCAAGGGAATCTTTTATTCTTTGTAAATTTTCTTGAAGATTTGTTTTTAATTCGTTTGCTAAATTTGTCTTCATCATTTGGCTAGTTGAAATAGAATTGGAATGCATTTTAGAATTACTTTTCTTTCTGAAAAAGCCCATAGACTACCTCACATTTACTTTTTATTTTTTGACTAATTAGAAAAATATCGATGGAGCCGTTTACTTTTCTATTAAGCATGTTGATGAGATATAGATTCTCATGTTCTTTAGCATGGGAATCTCCTTTTAACAAATATTTTCTAATTAAATAAATCATACTACTTTTATTAAATAGCAGGATTTTTTCGACAAAACTTCTAATTAATGAACAAAAAAAGCAAATGGAAAAACTCCATTTTGGAAAAATAGATCAAAATGGAGTTGAAGTATAAGATTTTTATAAAAAAGTGAAATCATTTCAATGAGTTTTATCCCACAAACGCCCCTACTAGCTTAAGTATTTTCTATCAAAACTTTTACTTTGCGTAAATTCGATTGAATAACCTTTTGTTCATTCTCATAACACCGTTTTATTGCTATCCCATTCCAAAAGCGTTCGTGTAGCCTATCCATAACACTAAACTGAACTTTTGTAAAAAAGCGTCTCCACTTATTGTAGAAACGCACCTTAATAGTTGAATTCTCCGCTTTTACTCAACTATTTTTTAGTTTTTCATCCAATTTCTCTTCTAATTCTTCGTACTTCTCGTCACAAGCCTTAGCCTTATTACCCACTGGGATAGACAGTCTAGTAATTTGAACTCTTCCATCTTGACTATAACTACCTAAAGAGACAAACCCGATTTCACTTTCAGGGATTTCTTTTATTTTCTCGCCATTCTCGTTTACGTAGAAGTATTTGGTTTCATGAGATCCTGAAGTTTCTCTCCCTTCCCAACCAAAATCTTCAGGAGAACTAGTAAGCACTAAACCATCTTCATCAAAATGGTATTGGATCGTGTCATCTTCAATTTCTAGTTGAGGAGTACCTTCTATATTGTAAACAACATAGGCACAACCTTCGTAACCATCTTGGAAATAGAATGCTTCGTCATAGACCTTGTGAGTGAATAGCCAATAAAGACCGAATCCGATAACAATTCCTATGATCATTCCTGAAATGATTTTTTTCATCCTGTTCACCCCCATACTTCAGGAAACCGTTATTATATATTTCTTCAATTAAACTGCTTGGTTAGTTGAATAGCAGCAATCTTTTCGAAAACAACTTTTTAATCAAAGAGTTTTTGTTATTATATCAATTTCTAAGTTGTAACCACTCGACTTAAAATAACTATTAAAGTTATGTTGGTTTGAAAAAGTCGGTAAATCTTTAATATTCTCTTTTGGCATATCTGTTTTAAAAGAAATAACATCACCGTTTTTTAATACACACGTATACAATTCCTTCATTTTCACACCTACTTTTTAAAAGTAATCCTAGTATTAATTAGAGCCCGTTTTCTCAAATGTTGTTGCTGTTAAAACAAAAAGACCGCATTAATCTACAAAATTTGTATAATGAACTCTGTCTTTTTGTTCAGATATTTCGTGAATCGAATATTTTATTAAAGTACCCTGTTTGTTTAAGTACATTTATTCACAAACTTAATTCTAAGAAAGCTTAGGCGTACCTAAGCGTCATTACCACTTCTCATTATTCTTATGATTTTTTCTATAAACGTAATCTGCATTTTTTAATCCGGTCCAATTACTAATAAAATTAATAATCACTATAAAAATTCCAAATAAAACAAACGCCACACTGTAATGACCTTTGAAAAATAAAACAAACGCCGCAACCAATAGTAATATCATTATAACTATTACCGAGACTTGTAATTTCCCCTTCTTCTTATCATTCATATGTTCAACCCCCTATCAAATCGCCAATATTTTCCGTATCTTTTAATATGTTTTATATGGTTTATTCTACTATATTCCTAATATTTACAATACCATCTGGTATGAATCTTATTCAACTAAACTCCGTTAGTTCAATAAAAAAAGAGCTGCCTATGCAACTCAATGATCTTCATACAGATAGGTAAGCCTTTGAAATTATCGCCAGCTTTTCCCCCTGTTCACACCGTACGTGCGACTTTCATCGCATACGGCGTTCCAACTAATCCAATTTATTCTTTCTATGTCTTAAGCAGACGAGTGCTTTTCTTCCATTATTAGATTATTTCATTGTTACATTTCAGTCGTAAATTATTTACTTTTTCTATTTGCTTATTCGAAAGCTTTACAGCTTTTAAGAGTGTTTTAATTTTTGCCTTGTCTTTCAAATGTATAAGTTGATGTATAGTCTTATTCAAAATTATTAAGTTCGAATAACTATCATCTTTTGAAATGTTCAACGGATTGATATGATGACAATGCCAATCATTAATACCTAATTCTTCACCTAAAATGGCACATTTGCCATACTGGGCAATGAACTTACTGATTCTGTTGTCGTTGTACTCAATAGATCTATTTGGAATGTAGTTTCTCATGATGTAAGAAAGAGTATTTTTATTGATAGCCTTTAAGCTATTATGAATTTTCGCTCTACCTTCGACTGTAAAATTACAAATTATTTGTGAAAAACCTAGTGTCTTTCTCCATCGTTGTGCATGGATAGGGACAAAAACCATGTTCTGTATCTTATACAGTTTAGCCTTGTATCCCTTGTACCTCTTCTGTAAAGTCTTAGTCATCTCATGGAACCTTGCCTCGGTTCTAATATTCTTTAGTTGATTGTATAACGTCTTGCGTAGGTGGAGATTTAACTCATTCAGATTAATTGTAATTTGAGTTGCAGCTGAGTAATAGTTTTGTATTCCCATCACAACGGTATTAAAATTCCAAACTGTCTGAATACAAGGCTTTCTCTTGATAACCCTTATGGCTTCTTTTATCTTTTGGAAAGCATTTGCTTTAGCTTTTTTAGACATATCAGACTTTGCTACATAACCAAATCTGGTCTTACCCTTTCTTATGGCTTTTATTGAAAAGCCTAGAAACTCCGATGAGTTTTTCTTTAAATTAACGACCTTTGATTTTTCTTCACTTGACTCCAAATGAAGCCTTTTTCTCAAGAAGTCTTTCAATGCGTAGTTCATTTTTATTGCGTTTGACCTAGTTCGGCACATTATTTTAAAATCGTCCGCATATCGGACAATGAAGCACTCTTTTAAAGCTGTTTTCTTTAAATGCTGATATTTACTGCCATTAGTGGAGTATGTATATCTGCTTTCAAACGTTTCCCATTGGTTACTAACCCACCAATCCAATTCATTTAATACAATGTTGGATAATAACGGTGACAAAATACCTCCTTGCGGAGTACCTTTTGTAGGAATACCCTCTCCTTCAATCTCTGCTTTTAGTAGCCTAGATATAATAGAGAGGAGTGATTTATCTCTTATGCCTAGAGACCATATTTGTTTTAAAAGCTTACTATGATTAACATTATCAAAGAAACCCTTAATATCTACATCAACACAATGATGAAGCCCAGTCTGATTGATAAGGAACTCAAGTCTAGCTTTGGCATGATGAGTGCTCCGATTCGGTCTAAACCCATAACTATGTTTATGGAATTTTGCTTCACAAATTGGCTCTAAAATTTGCAGTATGGATTGTTGAAAGATTCTATCCCAAATCGTTGGTATCCCTAAAGGTCTAGTTTTATCCTTTCCTTTAGGAATGAGAACCCGTCTTACTGGTTGTGATTCATACCATTTAAACATAGCTTGAACTCTTGCTATTACATCTTCTACAGTTAAATGCAAGATATCATTGATTGTTAATTTATCGGTTCCAGCAGTTTTGCTACCTGTATTTCTTTTGATGTTTCGGTAGGCTAGACGTATATTGTCTTTAGAACTCATTAATTCTGTTAAGTCATAGAAGTGATGACCACTGACACTTTGAGCATAAAGTGTATCAAAACAATCTTGCATACTATAATACTCATTATGCCTCAATTTCTTCCGTTTCAATAAGTTGGTGACCCCTTTCGGAGTTAAACCTCTTTTAGTCTCACGAGAACCTTATTAACCGATAAAGAACTGCCTTACTTGGTTGAATAAATCTTTATTAGTCTAGTGGCTATCCCTCCACGTTCATTACACGCTTCAACGGTACTGTGCCACCACTTTCACTGATATTAAGACAAGTTATACAGTAACTATTATCATTAATATTTTCCTTGCCACCGTTTCAATGGAAGTAAGTCCTCCACGTTATCAGCTTACAACGTTGAATTATATCTATTATGGAATGAACTTAGGTGCTTCCTCTAAGCCTGTTAGTATTCATACGCCTGTAACGTATCATGGATTTTCATATTAGTTAGTTTTACTCACCCACAACTAACCTCACAATTTGGTGATATACACATTTCTATGTATCGTGCTTATAGACCCGTACATTCAGAAGTTCGTCAGCTTAACCTTTTCTTATAGGTTTATAATTAGCATTCTCACCATATTCATTCAACTCAAGCACCATGAATTACACCACTCCATCGAGGTAGGCTTTCGTCAGCCGAACTGGTACGGTAATTTCTCACACCTTTTCGCCGAGCTTATAACACCATCATTCTTACTAAATCAAGTGCTATTCGACTAAGAGAGAACCATTTCAGGCGTTACCCTGTCATTTGATTCTTCGATATAACCCTTCAATTCCGAAAGGAACTGCCTAGCCTTTACCAGATTGATGTAACCATCATCCATTTGAACTAGGAACATTTCGCACAACTAAAGCACTCCGTTAGTTGAATAAGGTACTTACTTTATAACATCGATTAATATATTGAGAACTATAATAAACAATAAAAATATATGTATCCATACTATAAATTTTACGATTAATACCGCCCAAACATTCTTTCGTAAACCATAGTGATGAACAATAGAAAAAAATAAAAGACAGAGTATTCCACGAAGGATACGACCATCTACAAATAATGAAACTGCATTTATCAATACAGATATAATAAATAAAATGACATATACTTTATATATCTTTTCTTTTCTTTGTCTCTCGTGTTGGAATTGATACATTATTTTTCACCTCGTACACCTCATATTTCTGATTATATTAAAAGGAAACACCTATACAGGGTTCCCTTTATTTTAGAACTTACTATTTATTTTCTAAATTGTGCATCATAGTACGCCTCTTTTAACAATGGTATTACTGTTCTAAAATTGAATATTAAATCATCCATTGTTTTTATTGGTTTAACAAAGCCTACATTGTAAACTCCCCATCTATCTTCTTCTGGTTCAAGAATAACTGATACAGAGGGCTCCTTATTTAACTCCCATACAATTCCTGCTCTACTCCCATCAGGAGCTTGAACAAACCCGTCCCCTGATATGCAACCATCGGCTTCCTCAGTGTCAAAATAAAAATGGTCAGTAATATCACCATAAATAAAACCATCAGCTTCCGTTTCTGGAACAACTGAAAAACCTCTGTAAACAAGTGGCTCCATATATTTTTCACTCCTATGAATAATTACATAAACAATACTAACAAAAAGTATATAATTAATTCATTGGATAAAAATGTATTTAATTATAAACATACTTTACAGAAGAAGGAAAACCAAAGTTCTTATTCAACTAAACTGCCTCGTTAGTTCAATAAAGAAAAAAGAGCTGTGTATGCAGCTCAATGATCTTCAAGTAAAGCACCGTTAGTTTAATTAAATTTATTTATATTTTGGTCATTCAACCAATTTCTCATAACTTTTTCTGCGTTCACTTCTTTTGGCATCTTTATGAAAGATTTTGTTAAAGGTTCTTTGACAGTATCAAAAAATAGAATTTTTTCATTTGAATTTTTCGCATAATAGCAATATCCTTCGTATTCGATATTATTGATTGCTACAAATGGATGTTCGTGTTGCATTGTGCAAAGAATCGTCTCAGCATTTAATTTCCCATAAATTGATTGAACTTGATATAAAAAATCTTTGTGTACAGGAATAACAGGCCGATATAAATATTCTCGTTGTTCATCTCCAAAATAACGTTCTTCTATAATTACTACATAATAATCAGACTCATTAAACGTTTCTTTTTCTCGTTCCTTAAGGAAAATATTGATGAACTTATTTGATAGTTTATGCAAATGTCGATGTGGTGGAAGTTTATGTCCAAATAATAATAAAGTTAAATTTTCCATTTAATACTCCTAACTTTAACGAACCTTCTTAACTGAGGTTAATTGTATTTCTTTCAAATAGTTTGTTCAACCAAACTGCCTCGTTAGCTTAATAAAGAAAAAAGAGCTGCCTATGCAACTCAATGATCTTATACAGATAGGTAAGCCTTTGAAGTTATCGCCAGCTTTTCCCCCTGTTCACACCGTACGTGCGACTTTCACCGCATACGGCGTTCCAACTAATCCAATTCAATTAATCATCAACACTTCTGATATCAGAATACCTTCTATGTCTCAATTCTTCCGTTTCAATAAGTCGGTGCCTCCCTTGGGAGGTGAACCTCTTTTAGTCTCACGAGAACCTTATTAACCGATAAAGATTTGCCATGCATGATTAAGTGATTCTTCATTAGTCTAGTGGCTATCCCTCCACGTTCATTACACGCTTCAACGGTACTATACCACCACTTTCACTGATATAAAGAGAAGTTATACACTCGCTAATCTCACGATTATTTTCCTTCTCAACGCTTCATCAAGAGTAAGCTCTCCACGTTATCAGCTTACCACGTTGAACATTATCTATTATGGAACAAACTTAGGTGCTCCCTATGAGCCTGTTAGCATCGCATGTGCCTGTAACACAAGATGGATTTTTATATTCTTGATTCTTACTCACCCATAGCTAACCCTACATTTAGTAGTAAATACATTTCTATATAACGCGCGTCTAGACCCGTACATTCAGAAGTTCGTCAGTAATACAGTATCTTATTGTATTTCATTGCATTCTCACCATATTTGTTCAACCCAAGCACCATGATTTACACCACCCCATCGGGTAGGCTTTCGTCAGCCGAACTGTTACGGTAAATTCTCACGCCTATTAGCCGAGCTTATAACACGCTTTCCCTTACTAAATAGCGTGCTATTCGACGCAGGGGGAGCCTTTCTGAGCGTTACCTCATCATTCGGCTCCTTGATAATATCCTTCAATTTAAATCGTAAATTGCCTGACCTTTACCAAGATTGTGTTATCCACATCTCATTTGAGCCAGGAACGTGTCGCACCAAGTAAAGCCCCCGTTACTTTAATAAGAGATGTTTATTTACTGTACATTTCCTTCATAGCTATTTCGATAATAGTTTTAATAAACGGTTCTTTCTTCTTTGTATATATTGGTCTATCGAACTTATATTAGAAGCAAGTTCTTTTTTTATGAAGCATACTCTTTAGCTACATGGGGTGTAACCTAAGATAATCTCGAAACAATAATTTTTCAATCCACTCACTGTTGTTAATTTCACAGATATGCAGATAACAAGTACCCTGTCCCCATAAACCCTTCCTAAAAAACCTTCTATCTTTAAACTCAGGTTTATGAACATATTCATATTCAATTTCACTAAGAGGAATAACAAAGTTGGATACTTCATCTAAATCTTGTACACCCACAATAATATCAATTATTGGTTTCGCTTCTAAACCCTTTATAGAAGTGCTTCCAATATGTTCAATTCCAACAACTTTATCACCTATAACATCAACAATTCTTTTTTTCTCATATTCAAATTCATTTTCCCAATTAAGATTATAATCAGTAAAGTTAACAATTGGTTTCCTCATTTTGTCCCCACCTATAAAATTATACTTCTTAATTTTAAACATAATAAAAAAGCACTCTCTCAAGAATGCTTTATAAGTCAGGATATATTGTTGTATGTAAAACTTTATATCTTTCTCAAAATATTGCTGATACCTGTTGAAATAAACTTTCTTTAATCAGCTTGATTTTTATGATGATTTTTACGATTAAGCTCAGAAAGATCTTTTATAGAAATTAATGAATAGTCATCTCTAATTTTCACTTCAAAAAAGTAATAATTTTTAGTTACTATTATCTTTAACTTCTATTTCAAACAACGCCATTCCTCTTCGGTAATTGTTTTCTTCAGATTTTAAATCTTCTCTACCAATGCCATAGTTAGTTTCAATATAGTTTTCCACATAGTTGTATACGATAGCGTTATACTCTATAATTTGATTTGTATCATCAGCACTAACTATACTAAAACCACCAAAACAGTAGTAATTTTCATCCCCTAATTCAAAGACATCTCCATTACCTTCTCCACCTAAATGAACGGTTGAATTTTCTTGTGAATTGGAAATAATATCTTTCTTCCCAATATTCTTATATGAATTCAAACGCAAACATTAAACCTAAAGGGATAGTTAACCAAAGCAGAGAATTACCCAATATTATTTTAAAATGAGAAGCATTTTCTAATTTGTCTTTGGAAACGAATCTCCACATCAGTAGTACTCCAAAAGCCCATATCGGTATGACTAAAAAGAATTCTGGTGTCAAAGTATCAGATTCACCTAATGCCCCTTCTGCAAAAAACCAAGAAATAAATAATGCAACAAAACCAGTAAATATAACATTACCTATAACTAAAACTTTTTTACCATTCAACAAAATCCCTCCGATTACTCGAATAACGAAACATCATTTCACTTTTTTACGAAATTTAAAATCCACCTTATAACTCCAATCCCAGAATGAGAATACCATTAGCTATTGTTATAAATCCTAAAAATGCCCCACCATAGCCTGCACCATCTCCTGTTCCCCCAGAACTCCAATCGTAAAAATGAAGAAATAAAGCACCACTTGAAAAACCAATCACTGGAGCAAGTACCATCATAATGATGCCCGATATCATACGATTTAATATTCCTTTTCTAAACAACGTAAAGAAAACAACGTTAAGTGATACTAAGATCAAGACATATAATATCAAAATTAAATTTTCCACAATACCCCTCTCGCATCATTTTACCACAATTAACCATAATATCAATTTAACTATTCTGACTTTTAATTGAATAGCAACAATCTTTTCGAAATCAGCCTAAGAAAAAGATGGGATCTCTGTGGAATCCCATCTTGAAGTAAAGCACCCGTTAGCCATCCATGTCGCGTAAAATCAACGCTACACCACAGAAAATGAAAGATGATTACGTTCTTTCATGGGAGTGTAATAAAGTTTATACTCTTATTCGCCAAAATCATCATAAGGATTAGCGTACAAATCTACATCAATTTCAGCTTCAATACTTGAAGCAAATTTTATGATGTCTTTATCCAGATATAAAGCAGGGGTATTTCCCTTTTCTATTTTAATTACAATAAAGAATTTACACTCCAAGGAATAAGCCTCTTTTATTTCGTTAATTATTGATGACTTATTTTGTAGCATACCTATAATTTGCTTTAGTTGGTCATTTACATCAAGCGAAAATTGGTAGCCTGTTCCTAAATCCCACCCTGTCTCTTTTCTAATAAAAGTCGAACGATTTTGAATTAAATCGCCTTTTTTATAGGTGTCGGTAGGTGTAATTTCTAACTTTTCTGTTACATCATCTATTGGAAAGTCATCTCCAAACAAGCTGAAATAAATCTTTACTTGGGTCTTATTCAAGTGTAATTTCGCCTCCAATTAGTCTCATTTTAACAATTATAATATCCTTCCTTATTCAACTAAACTCCGTTAGCCATCCATGTCGCGTAAAATCAACGCTACACCACAGAAAATGAAAGATTATTACGTTCTTTCATGGGAGTTTAAGTACATATCTTCACATTAAAACTCATTTCTACTTCTAAATGTAAAAAATACAGCAGCGCGTTATTTTTTACACGTCTTGACTTTATCTCAACAACATCGGGCGTAATACTCTTTGAGGAGAAAAGTAACCCTTATAACAGCAGAAGTCTCCCATCTATAGAGGTGGGTGACTTCTGCTGATTTAAGTTAAAAAGTTTGATTAATATTCACTTAGCATCCTTTAATCGAAAAGGAATTAAACGGTGTATCTATCTAAAACAGTACGACTTTATTTCAAACTATACTTTGCTAACATCTCTCCCCAGGGAACCATTCCTGCTTCTTTAAAACCTACACTAGCATATAGTTTTCTTGCTTGCTCATTGTCCGGCTGATATCCAAGCCATATGACATCAGTGCGATCTTCTCGACTCTCAATGTCTTGAATAATTAACTTCATCGCGCTCTTGCCGTGTCCACGCCCTTGATATTGCTCATCAATCATAAATCTGTATATCCAATAGTTTCCGTCATCCAAATCTATCCCGTACATCGCGAAACCGAGAAGCTTTTCTCCACCATAAATCGCCTTTATATTCATGTGAGGAAAAAATTTACTTTCTGCAATTGAATACAGATTTGAGGCAATAAACCCTTGCTGTTCTTGCTTAGGTTTCAGTTTAATACAAGCTTCCCAATTACTTTGATCAATCGATTTTAAACTAATCAAATTTCAGATTCCTCCCCTAGTAGTAGAGAAATCCATTGTCATGAGTTCTCTACAAAATTAGTTTTCCCTTGCCGATAAAATAACTTATTGTTCTGATATACATAGCACATCACTCCTCATAAGATGGATTGTCAACGTTAAACCGTACAATTAAAAAAAGCAAACGATTTGCTCTCCATTTGTACTCTCGTTTAGTTCGACACCCACAGACAAATCCCTTCTATATTTCTCCAAACAGCCAATTTAAGTTTTTGTACCTGCCGCTACGCTTTCGGTACAAAAAAATTGGCTGAAAGAAGTTAAAACTTAATCATCAAATTAGTTCTCCAAAATCATCACCAACTTTTTTTCTCTTCATATTCTATAATCAGACCGAATTTTGAGGGGGAAACGTATGGGGATTGAATTTACTGCTCTCCATTGGATTTACGTTGTTTTTATTATCCTTATCATTGGCTTTATGGTTAAACGTCGCGATACCACCCTCATTTGTATTATTGGCATCTTCATGCTAGCAATCGTAGCTACAGGTGATTTAACTTCATCTATAAGCGGTGTTTTTAACAGCTTTATTTATGCGATTACAGAGCTTTTATCAACCATTCTAATTATTTCTATTATCGTTGCCATGAGTCGCGTTTTAATGACTTCAGGTATTAACGAAGTCATGATTGCTCCTTTTACGAAAATCATTAAAACACCAGCACTAGCTTATTGGACGATTGGTCTGTTAATGATGTTTATTTCCTGGTTTTTCTGGCCATCACCAGCTGTGGCGCTTTTAGGGGCCGTTCTCTTGCCAGTTGCAATACGCGCAGGTCTGCCAGCACTTGGAGTGGCAATGGCGATGAATTTATTTGGTCATGGAATTGCTCTTTCGAGTGATTTTGTTATACAGGGGGCTCCGAAACTGACTGCTGATGCTGCTGGTATTCCAGTTGGTGAGGTAGTAGCTGCTAGTATCCCTCTTGTCATTACGATGGGCGTTGTCACAACATTAGTCGCCTATATTTTATTACGACGCGATATGAAACGTGGAGCACTATATTTGAACGCTACAAACAACACAAGTGAAGACGCTGAACAAGTAACCGCTGAACACTTGCTGACACTTGGACAAAAACGCTTTTTCGCAGTTCTCATTCCAATTGCCTTTGTCCTCGATGTCATTGCCATGTCCATCTTAAAATTACAAGGTGGAGATGCTACAGCTTTAATAGGTGGAACATCCGTCTTTATACTATTGTTGCTTTGTGTTGTAGCTCATAAAAACCAAGGCCTTGAAAAGACAACAAGCTATTTAATTCAAGGATTCCAGTTCGGATTTAAAGTGTTTGGGCCAGTTATTCCCATTGCGGCCTTCTTCTATCTAGGGGACTCTGGCTTCACACAAATTATCGGCGACTACTTACCAGCCGCTTCACATGGTATCGTCAACGATCTCGGCGTTGGTCTAGCTGCTGTCGTACCATTAACAAAGGAAATTGCGGTCATTACTTTAACAGTCGTTGGCGCCATTACAGGATTAGACGGCTCAGGCTTCTCAGGCATTTCCTTAGCAGGCTCCGTTGGTAGTTTGTTCGGCAATGCTATTGGTGGAGGTACAGCAACTTTAACAGCACTTGGGCAAATTACTGCAATTTGGGTTGGAGGCGGAACGATCATTCCCTGGGCATTAATTCCAGCCGCTGCAATCTGTAACGTCAGCCCCTTCGAACTTGCAAGGCGTAATTTATTGCCCGTGATAATCGGGCTTGTTATTACAACCATTGTGGCGGTGTTTTTGATTTAACATTGTGCAGGTAAACAACGTCGTCCAAAAGAAAAGAAAGAGATGACTTCTGTAAAGTACAGATGCCATCTCTTATTGTTAGAATGTATTTTCTATATATAGTTCATTAAATACATCCTTGGTCATCTCAAAATAGACCTCGTCAACGTTATGGTGATGAGCATTCCGAATTTTTCTTATCAAATATTTTATAAATTAATGTAATCGTACATAGAGTTACAACAATCAAAATGATTACGGCTGTCATTAATGGAGAAACATTGAAAGTAAGTAAGCTAAAATGAAGAAGTCCCATAACAATTAATAAAGGTAATCCATATAGCAGGCTTATTAATACTGTAGGATTTGATTTTATTGCCTCCGATGGATTAGACCATTCAAGTAATGGATGCCTTCTATCATAAAGAGGAGACAATAAATTATAAGTAATGACTAATAGTATTGTAATCAATAAAAGCAGTCCCGTAATAATATCGCCTCTGCCAAATAGCATGTAAATGATATAGCTTATTACGACCGATATTGTGCTGATGCATGATGAAATCACGACTTTTGCCATATAAATTTTTTGTGTATCAAATGGCAATGTTATGCTAGATGCATAGTATTTTCCCTCTCTTGAATAAGGAGTTCCACTTATATTGTTCATACAACTCATCAACAAAACCATATATGGAAAAATAAAAGATTCATAGTTAACAATCCATTCAGTTCTTAAGATATTTGTCTGTACGAGCATTAAAAAAATGATTGTACAGATTGGGGTTAAAACAATCCCCAAAATAGCTTGCATTTTAAAGTACGGTTCAGACTGAATAATCCAATATTCACGCTGCAAATAATTGAACCAACTACTTTTGATATCTCTCCCCCAAACTTTAGTCGTTTTTTCTATTCTGCTGACAAGCAAGCCATGTTCATAATACTTAGACGCAATCATTTTTATCGTTACTTTTAACAATAAATAACATAGTGCGAATAATAAGATAAAACTTATGACAGTATTTAATGACAAAAGCGTCTCCACCAATGACTGTTGCATTGCAAAACGATAACCTATATCGAGAAAATCTGAAATGGAAGCACTTAAGGATGCTATTGTTGAAGCATCTAATTTTGCTAAAACAATGCTGATTGCTTGATAATTTTTTATTAAAAAGTACACTATTGGGCTTATTCCAATACTTAGTATAAGAATCATCCTAACAAGCAAATACACGGATGTATTGGTAAATTCACTCCGAAAATGATTTAAAATGGATAACATTAACAAAAGGAACAGTACAATTAAAACGTTCATGACAAGTAAAAATGCAATTGATTTTACAGCAACAGCTAGCTTAAACTCTATCAGTAATATAAAAAATGTCGGTATTGTTAAGATACTGACAACCATTATCGGTAAAGCTACGCCACTTATTATCTTCGACATGACAACCCGCTTTGCTGAAATGGGCAAATGAGCAAAAATAGCAAAATCGCTTTGACTAAACACTACCGAAATGGCAAAATATGAAATCAATAAATACGTCACACCATTAGAAAGAAGAACATTGTATAATAAATACTCCTCTGGGGTCGCTATAAAGTAGATCATGAGAGTAAGTGCAAAATACTGAATCGCTACATAAATAAATGCAATAATTAGGAGTATTTGAATTACTGGCTGCTTTGGCTTTGCATAAAAAGATGTTAAAAAGAATTTAATTAATTGCATATTATCCTTCATTGGTTTGTTTCTCCATAAAAATAGTTTCTAAGCTCCCATCGACTAGCAAATTCTCAACACGCTCATGTAAGACAATCTTTCCATCTTTTAAAAATGAAATTGATTGACAAATTTTTTCTGCAACATCTAACAAATGAGTAGAAAAGAATACGGTCCCACCATTTTCAACATACTCCTTCATACACTTCTTAAAAGCAACGACCGCAAGTGGATCCAGACCATTTAACGGCTCATCCATGATTAGAATGGGCGGACTAATTGTAAAAGCAGTAATCAACGCCATCTTATGAAGCATTCCATAAGAATACGTTCCAATTGGTTTATAAATACTTTTTTCCATATCAAAGACGTTAATGAAGCTTTGTAATTTTTCATCATCAGTCTTTTCATATAGCTTTAAAACGAAATGTATCCAATCATATGCAGCTATATTTGGAAATACATGAATGGTATCAGGAATAAAATAGAATTGTTTTTTATAGTCGAGTGACTGCGATTTTGGCACATTATTAATCATGATTTTTCCTGAATCTTGCTCAACTAATCCAGTAAGACAATTTAATGTCGTTGTTTTACCTGCACCATTCCCACCAACAAACCCCAGTATTTCTCCTTTTTCTATTTTTAACTCTACTCCCTTTAGTACCTCATGCTGTCCATACGATTTCCGTAAATTTTGTATTGATAACATTTTCTTCACCTCATTTCATCTCAATTATGCCTCGGCATAATTGCGTCCGGAATCGGCTTTGTGCTTATGGAAACTTCTGTACCTGTCGCTATGCTTTTGGTACAAAAGACATTTGCTGAAAGAAGTTAAAATTTCTTTTTAGCAATAAAACTTTGCATAGTCATGATCATCAATAAAACCAACAGCAATGTTACGACAACATTAATGCCATACCAAGTTCCCACTTCACCTGTCATCAAAATATTTGTTGCATACATACTATTACCTGCAGGATTAATAACGTCTAAGAATGGATGTAACCCCGCAGTGAAACGACATATTAATAGGACAACGATACTTATTAATGCAATAAATGCAGGACTAGTAAAAAATGTACTCATCATCGCCACAAACGTTATGACAAATAACAGCCAAACACAATAGAATACTAATGCCCAAATAGCTTGTGTCATAGGAACAGTAGTAAATAAATACGCTGAGTAGCCATAAGACACTGCATAGCCAAGAGCCATACATATAACTGCCAATATATAATGGATAATGATTTTACTATTTAAATAAGATGATATCGATACTGGCCTTGTTAGGATAAATGCCATCATGCCATTCGCTTTTTCCCCTTGAATAATACTCATCGTGGCAACTGCCAGAATAATAATGCCTAGTTGGTCAAATTGTGAATTTAATGTTGAGGCAAGTACCTCACCTCCCTCGGGCTTTGCCATGTTAGGATCAATCGTTATACCTTCAACCCCACCAGCCGATTGTAAAATAACTGGTAAATAATACATCATAATCGGCTGAGTTAGCCCTAGTAAGATAAAGACAATTGGGAGCCAAAATATTTTATATTCTCTTGTCATTTGATTTATTTCTTTTTTGCTTAACGCGATAAAAGCATGCATTCCCTTACACCACCAATTCTAAAAATATTTCTTCTAGATTGTCTTGAATACCCACTTCAAATTTAGTAAACAACACTTTTGAATCGAGTCCATACTGTAATAATCGGTGGGCATCACCTTCCAAATGATCTACAAATACTTTAAAGCCATTTCCACAGCTTTCGATTTTCTTCACATATGGCAAATGTTCAATCATTGTTACCCACTTAAAATCTTCCTTTCGAATCATTAAAAAGATAGCTGATTCTTGATGGCGCTTAAGCAATTCTGATTTTGTAGCATCCTCTATTTTGTGACCATTTTTAATCACCACAAAGCGCTCACAAATTTCTTCTGCATCGCTCAATATATGCGTTGATACTAAAATGGTCGTTTCTTTTTTTATCTCTTTTAATAGATTTAACACTTCCCTCCTACCTATTGGATCTAGTGCAGATACCGGTTCATCCATAATCATTAAAGCTGGTTTGTGCAATAATGCTTGTGCGATGCCAAGGCGTTGCTTCATACCACCTGAAAATGTTCCGACATGGTTATGTGCTTCTTTCCCTAAGCCTACCTTTTCTAAAAGCAATGGAATTTCTTTCTGCAATTCGATTTTTGCTATGCCAGAAAGTGTCCCCATAAAGGACAATGTTTCAAATGCTGTCATCCACGAGAAAAAATTAGGATACTGAGGTAAATAACCAATTTGATGTTTCATAGATGAATTCTTTTGACCATCAAGTAGAACTTCCCCTTCATCCGCATACAAAATGTCGGCAATGATTTGAATTAATGTAGATTTCCCTGCTCCATTTGGACCAATTAACCCAACACACTCATTAGCATCAATGACCATTGAAAAACCATTCACAGCCGTTTTATGTTTAAATTTTTTCGTAATATTTTTAATTTCTAAGCGCACGTTTATTTACATCCTTTCTACCAATAATGAAGTATAGAACAGAACCAATCGTATTAAAGAACAAAATAATAATCGCCCACATAAGAATGTTTTCTCTTGTATCTCGGTGCCGATATAAATCGAATAAAGCAACAATGATTAGAACAAATCCTACGAATAAAAATGGCAAAATAATGGGCAGTATACTTGCCCAATCCAGTTGATTTAAATCATCAAAACCATAGTGTAATTTCATTACTAAAACCTCCATTCATTATCATTATCGATAATGATAACAGAAGGATTTAAAAATTTCACTACCTTTTTACTGTACATCCTTTTAAAAAATATATATTATATTTTTGAGAATGTTCTCATATTGATAACATTTGAATACTACCCTTGATACCATCTCATTTTTTCTATAGGAGGATCGTTTTATGCGTAATAAAGCAGAGGTCTTAATGCACCCTGTGAGAATGAAAATTTTACAAGCTCTGAATAAAGAAGAAGGCTTAAGCACTTTGGAGATGATTACTGTCATTAAGGATGTACCTCAAGCTACTTTATATCGCCATATCCAAATTTTGGTGGATGAAAACATTATAAAAATTGTAAAAGAGCGAAAAGTACGTTCTGTTACAGAGAAATTTTATGCATTAAATGAAGGAGCAGCAAAACTGAGTAAGGAGGATTGGTCACAACTAACAATCAAACAAAAATTAAATTATGTTTCCTACTATCAATTAGCTTTACTATCTCAATATCAAAATTATTTAAATTCACTTGATGAAAAAGAAAGCACGGCAGATTTTGCAACTTTTTCATTTCTTGACTTGTCATTAACGAATGATCAATTTAAGAACTTTGAAAATGAATTGAACAATTTAGTAACTAAATACTATAATATGGCCGACTCAACTGAAGAGACTGAGACAAAAACAATTGCTGTAAATATTATTCCAAAACCTTAAGTATTATTTTACATACAGAAATGGAGAAGATGAATGAAAAAAAGAAAGTTAGTTGAAAACACACGAAAATTTATTTTGATTGTCATTGGCGCTGTCATCGCAGCATATGGACTTGAAGCGGTATTGATACCGAACAATGTCATTGATGGTGGCGTAACGGGTATTAGTATTATGGGAGCAGAACTCTTTGGTATTCCATTAGGCGTACTGCTCTTTGTATTAAACATTCCTTTTATTTGGATTGGCTACAAACAAGTAGGTAAAACTTTTGCATTGATGAGTAGTGCTGGAATAGCAGCTTTATCTGTTTCCACAGTCCTTTTACACGATGTTAAAACAATTTTAGGTCCAGAAGATCCTTTACTAATTGTTTTAGCTGGTGGTATGTTACTTGGTGTTGGGATTGGGATTGTCTTACGTAACGGTGGAGCTTTAGATGGCTCTGAGGTTTTAGCCGTGCTACTATCTCGAAAGATTCCATTTTCAGTCGGGGATATTATATTATTTATTAATGCCTTTATTTTCTTAGGGGCAAGCTTTATTTTTGGATTGCAGAGCGCATTGTATTCAGCTTTAACGTACTATATTGCGAAAAACGTTATCGATATTATCCAAGATGGTTTAGAAAAATCAAAAGACGTTCGTGTTGTTAGTGCGAAGTCAGAGGAGATTGGAGATGCGATTCAAGCTCGTTTAGGTCGTGGTGTTACTTATACACAGGGGCGTGGTGGTTTTTCAAATGAACCAACTGAAATTTTAAACTGTGTTATTAACCGTATGGAAGAAAATAAGATTGTTTCAATTATTAAAGGTATCGATGAAAGTGCTTTTGTCGTCATTTCTGATGTTTCAGAGGTACGCGGTGGTAACTTCAAAAAACGTGATATTCACTAAATCAAAAGTAATGTTTTGATAAAAAATATCCTCATTGGATTACGTCCAATGAGGATATTTTTTTATAGCGTGGTATATTAATTTTTAATAAATAGGATATTCAATAAATCTATTTTTTAGAATTCATAGTTTTGTTTTACGGACAAAATTATTTTGGAATTTTTTCAAGGTTAGTACACTCGAGAGGAAAAGTAATATTATACTTGGTTCCTAATTGAGGTTTACTCTTTATATCAATCTCTCCCCCATGAGCTATAATAATTTGTTTTGCAATTGCCATTCCTAACCCTGTTCCCTGATTATTAGATGATGCACTAGTTCCACGGTAATATCGATCAAATAAGTGCTCAATCGTTTCTTGATCCATACCGACTCCATCATCTTTAATTACAACACGAATTTGTCTTGGATATGACAAGTCTTCATGTAGGAAAATTTCAATGTTGGTTTCAGGGGGATTATGCTTAATACAATTAGCAATTAAATTTTCAAATGCCCGCTTCAAGTATCTTGTATCCATATTAAGGATGATTTGTTTCTTACTTGATTCAAATGAAAACATCTTATTTTTCGATTCAGGCAATCTATAGAGTTGTTCTAGAACATCTTTAAGAATATTTACAAGATTATTTTGTTCAAATTGTATTGGAATAGAATCATTTTTTAATTGAAATGTTAAGTTGAAGTCTTCAATTAATTGTTCCATATACTCTACACGATTCTCCATGATTCTGGAAAATTGACGTATCTTATCTTGTTCCCATTCGTATTCACGTGAAGATAATAAAACAATATAACCTTTAATAACAGACAATGGGGTTTTAAGATCATGTGAGACTCCTGTCAGCCATTCTTCCCTAGTCTTTTCTAATAACTTCCGTTCTTCTGAATTTCTTTGAAGAGTTGATGTAAGATTAGAAAGAGCCTGCGTCAATTCTTCATACGTACTATATTTAGTTTTATTCCTCCACCGTTTTTTTCGATTAAATTTCCATTTAGAAAAAGGTTCTTCATATTTTTCATTAGATAGATTTTCAATCCACGATACAGTATGTAGTAAAGGAGCACCAAGTTGTCTTCCAAAAAATAAAGCAAGCAGTATTCCAATTATCATGATTGAGAGAATCCATAGATTATTTACCCAATAGAAAAAAGGATTATTATTTGACATCGGCTTTCCTAAAACCCATGTGAGATTCTGGCTATCAATAGTTTTATACCATGTTGACAGCTGATATCCTTTTTTAGCGGGATACAGGTAATCAGAAACTAGTTCTCCTGGAGTATAATGTTCTTTTATATTTTGGGGTTTGTTAAAGGAAACTATTTCATCGCCATTTTCATCTAATATTTGCATCCACATTTTATTTTTTAATAAAGCATCTTTAATCTTAGAACTTATTGTAAGTTTTTGATCTACGACACTGGTATGTTCAACAACATCGCTAATTGATAGTTGTGTACTTTCTGTTTTGTTATATCCAAGAAAGAAACTGAAAAAAACAATGGTTATTACAATAAGTAAGCTCCAAGTAAGCATTAACCAGAAAATGCGTGAAATGAAATAATAGGCAACACGATTTTTTAATTTCACAATAAGTCCTCTTTTGTGTCTACTTCAAAAATATAGCCTAATCCTCGAATGGTTTTTATCCATTTAGGTCTACTAGGGTCTTTTTCTATTTTTTCACGTAAACGTCGTACATGTACCATCACTGTACTATCTCCACCATATATTTCACCCCATACATCCTTATAGATTTGATGTTTACTTAAAATTCGGTTGGGATGCTCGCAAAAATATAGCAAAAGTTTCATTTCCTGAGTAGGACACTCTATTCTTTCGCCATTAACAATAAGTTTGCCCATATTGGGATCTAGAGAAAAGTAGGCAAAATCGTAAATCTGTTTTCTTACATACTGTGACGGAATTTTAGTAAAACGTTTTAATTGTGCTTTTACACGAGCAACGACTTCTAATGGATTAAAAGGCTTTGTAATATAGTCGTCTCCTCCAAAACTAAACCCCTGTAATTTATCTAAATCGGTAGTTTTAGCTGTAAGAAACAGTACTGGTACATCTGTCTCGAAACGAATTTTATTGCATAAAGTAAAGCCGTCTGTATCAGGTAACATTACATCTAACAATATAATGTCTGGTTTTTTTTGAGTTGTTATAGAAAGTGCTTCTGCTCCATTAGTGGCAATTAAGATATTTTGAAAACCTTCCTTTTCAAAGACTGTTACTAATAAATCTAAAATGTAATGATCATCATCAACCATCAGAATTTTATGATTCTCGATTTTAAAAGTCACCTATATCATCCTCTCTATCTCAATTATTATTTTACCTTAAACAGAAATATAAAAAGTCGTTAATAAAAGAATTAATACTCCGTTTAAATTTCTGAAAAATCAGAGTGCAAATTCCTTAGCATTCCATGTAGGTTGATTAAAATAGATAAAAATTTTAGAACTAGCCGTTTAGCAAATGTTTAGGAAGAGTTTCATTCGTATTCATTAAGTTTCATATACGATTGAAATGAGGTGAGGAAATAGATGAAGAATCAAATAGTGGTGACAAATGAGCTTACCAAAAAGTATAAAAAGCATACATCTGTCGAAGGATTAAACTTACAAATTGAACGTGGACAAATTTATGGATTCCTTGGCCCTAATGGAGCTGGAAAAACTACAACAATTCGAATGTTACTAGGTTTAATAAAACCGACAAAGGGAAATATTGAAATTTTTGGTCAAAGTCTAAAAAAAGATCGGCTACAAATTTTACAACGAATTGGATCATTAGTGGAGTCTCCAACATTCTATGGGAACTTAACCGGACGTGAAAATTTAGAGGCTGTTCGTAGGTTAAGAAATCTTTCAGAAAATCGCGTTAACGAAGTATTGGAAGTAGTAAGATTAACTAAAGTTGCGAACAGATTAACAAAAGAATATTCACTTGGAATGAAGCAGCGCCTTGGGATTGCTACAGCACTATTAAGCAAGCCGGATTTATTAATTTTAGATGAGCCGACAAATGGTTTGGATCCGTCGGGTATTCAAGAAATAAGAGAGTTAATAAAAAAATTGCCTGAGTCTGGCATGAGCGTCCTTTTATCTAGTCACTTATTAAGTGAAATAGACCAGATGGCTACACAAGTTGGGATTATTACTTGCGGAAAAATGATTTTTCAAGATTCAATTGAGCAATTAAGACGAAAAAGGAAACCGTTATTAAAAGTAGGAGTTAGTGATTTAGTTGAAGCAAATACACTATTAAAAGGAAAAGGATTAAAGACTGATTTGCAAAAAGATTTTTTGTGGCTTCACCAAACAGAGCCAGAGTTTGTTTCGGAAATCAATTCCATTCTAGTTCACTCAGGACTATCTGTGTATCGACTTGAGGAAGTGAAAAAAACACTTGAAGATATTTTCTTAGAACTAACTGGTACTGAGGGAAGCTTATGAAAAATATCTTATGGGCAGATAAAATCAAATTAAAACGTTCGTCGATATTGATTATTGTTTCATTGGTTCCATTACTTATCTTTGCATATGAGTTGGTGAATCTCACCTATCGCGTTGATTTTGCGGAAAAACAAGCTGAGATGTTCGGTGCAGGTTCAATGTGGATGTATTTAATGTATGACAATAGTTTGTTATTTGGTCTAGGTTTTCCATTAGCCGTTACACTTGCTGCATCAGTGATTGCAAATATTGAACATCAGGCAAATGGATGGAAACAAACCCTTTCAATGCCTATAGAAAGAGGAAAAATTTATTTGAGTAAATTTATTTGGTTAATGATTAGTCTATTTCTTTCCACTACCATTTTTCTGATTGGCATGGTTTTTCTAGGAAAGGTACTATCATTTGAAGGGGATATTCCTTGGGGCTTATTGATAGGCGATTGTTACGGTATGTTAATTACAGTATTACCAATTATGGCTTTTCAATTTTGGCTATCTATGAGCATTAAAAATCAGGCCTTCTCTATTGTTATCGGATCAGTTTCCTCTATTATGGGTCTGTTTTTAGCAGCTGCTCAAACGACTAGATGGTTACCATTTGCCTATCCAATTCAATCATCAACGGTTATATTGCAGTATGAGGGAATAGGGTATAACCCAGATTTTTCGGCATTTCTTGTTGTTAATCTAATATTAGGTATCATCCTGTTTTTTATGGGGTCCATGCATTTTGCCAAACGGAATGTCCAATAAGGGAGGGCTAATTTTGAAAAATATCTTATTTGTTGAACGATTAAAGTTAAAACGCTCCAATTCATGGTTACTTTACTTTATTGGTCCTATATTAGGTGTGTCATTAGCTTATATTAATTTCTTTAAAAACTATGATCTCCTAATGCAACCTGGAGATAATGCTTGGATAGAAGTGTGGACACAAGCTGCATTATTTATTGGCCCTTTTGTATTACCAATTTTAGTAGGAATATATTCAGCACTAATTTGTAGAAGTGAACATGCGGGAGGCGGATGGAAACAACTACTAGCTTTACCAGTTAAACACTCAGACATCTTTCTAGGTAAATTTGTTACAGTGGTTCACATGGTAATCATTACGATGTTAATTTTATTAATCTTTTTCATTGGATTTGGTTATATAAACGGAATCAAAGACACCCTTCCGATCTTTACAATATCGGGGTATATAATTAACGGTATTATAGCGTGTCTACCTTTAATTCTTTTACAACTAATTATTTCCATAAGAGCTAAAACATTTGGCATACCATTGGCCATTAGTATTGTTTTTACACTTCCAGCGATTATTGTTGCCAGCACACCATTAGGCCAGATTTATCCATGGACACAGCCAATGTTAGCAATGTCACCTAAGGACGAATCACCTATTCAATCTTATTTCTTATTTTATACACTATTAGGTGGAACTTTTATCATTTTACTAGTTTATGGTTTGAGAAGTTTTAGTAAACAGGACATAATTTAACTGTTTTGACCAATACTATAATTTGGAATGACAAGATCCCCTTTGGTTAGTTCACTGCACCGTTTGGGGATCTTTTTTTATATTAAGAGATACTGTCACCCACCTCATCACCAAAAAAATACTCAAAATGAACTTAGGCGTTAAGACACTTAAAGAGACTAGCTAGCTACACATCTTGTATGATTCTTTTGCTACAATTCACTACCTCTTCAATTTGTAGCTGCATATTCAAAAGTTATGGCGCCCAGCAATTAGCTCAGCTTTTTCTCTGTTGTATTTTTAAAATTCACGAATGACATCTAGCTCTCCTACTTTCACTTTTTCATATTTTAATCCGCTAATCAGACATAAAGCTCCAACGATTACAACAGCTGTTGCTCCAAATAAAGCATTCTGATAACTATTTGTATAATTAGCTAATGTTCCTGCAAGTGAGGGACCTAGCATTTGACCTAAAGCATAACCAGCAGTTAGATAACCTAATATTTGATGACTGTTCACCGGCACTATTTGTCTTGCTAACGTTGTAGCCACAGTTGTAATCCCCATAAAGGTTGCCCCAAAAATAAAGGCACTTGCATAAAGTGTCATCGTATTTGTCGCAAATGCTGGCAAAACGATGCCAAGCCCTTGGAATAACATGGAAATAAATAATGTTCTCACATAGCCATATCTCTGAGCAAGCTTTGACCAAACAATACACGATGGAATCGCTGCAATCCCAACAACAAACCATACAATGGCTGCATCACCATGAAAGCTTGTTGACTCTTCAGCAATTGACACGATAAATGTTCCAGTAACAATATAGCCAAGTCCCTCTAAGCTATAGGCTAAAATTAGCCACTTCATCCATGTCGTAGGTGGGACTCTCTGCGGTACTATGGTTTGACTTGATTTCTCTTGTGTCTGTTGAATAACTGGTTTTATTAATAATACGATGAATACAAACAATACGGCACAAAACAACGCCAAAGCAATCCATGTTCCATTCCAATCAAACATAGCATGTATGGGTGACACAATAACCGCACTTAGGGCAATTCCTGTACCTACCCCGCTATAAAAAAGCCCTGATAAATGTGCTTTTCCATTCCCAGCTAACTGATCGAGCACAAGGCTAGCAGCAGCTACAAAGATAAATGCACTCATAACCCCTGACATAAAACGCAGTGCATACCATGCGATAATGGCATCGGTAAAGCCCATCATAGCTGTTGTCAAAATACTAATACCGAGTGCTAATTGTAAAAAAGGAATACGCTTATCTCCTATTTGTAAGCGACCGGCAATTAATGCTCCTACTAAGTATCCTAAATAATTACTTGTTGCTAGAAAACCTGCTGTGGCACGATTAAAGGCAAAAGTATCTTGCATATACGGTAGGATAACCGTATATGCAAAACGACCAATACTCATGGCGATGACTAATGCCAAAATACCCCCTATTAAATATAGAAACGTCTGCTTGTGCATACTTTCCCTCCCCTTCTTCTCACTATAACAAAAGTCCAGGTATCACAAATAACACGAATTCTTTATAATAGATATCAAATAAATTGATGTCTGGAGGAAAAATATGAATATTAATGATCTCACTATTTTTCGGACGGTCGTGCAAACAGGTAGCTTCTCTAAGGCTGCTGCAGAACTTAATTACACGCAATCCAATATCTCTATGAAAATACAAAATCTTGAGGCCATGTATCATACGACCTTTTTTTATCGAGGACATCGAGGGATCCGATTGACACCAAAAGGAGAACAATTTTATGAGATGGTGTTAAAAATGCTACACCTCTATGAAAAATCATTTGAAATACTTAATGATACAGAGGAAAATAGAGGGCTTTTACGCATCGGTTCGATGGAAACAACCGCAGCACTACACTTGCCTGCCCTATTAGGAACTTTCCATAAAGCTCATGAACAGATAGATATAACGATTCTAACAAGCCCTTCTCTACAAAATATAGAACGGTTAGAAAACTATGAATTAGATGGTGCATTTGTAGTGGGACCCGTTTACAAAGAAAATATCCTTGCGAAAGAATTTATCTGTGAAGAGCTTGTTGTGATCACATCTAACAAGCATAGACGGATTGATAGCTTACGAGATTTAGAGGACAGTACGTTTATTACTTTTCCCAATGGCTGCTCATATAGAGCCATTTTAGAGCATTGGTTGCATGAGGATGGTGTACGACCACAAAAACGCATGGAATTTGGCACCCTTGATGGAATCATTGGCTGTGTAGCCGCTGGACTAGGTGTAACATTACTGCCCCGTGCAATTGCTCAAAGATATATGGAGACACAGTCACTCTCATTGCATATTTTAACGACAAAGCAGGCTCAAATCCCCACTTGGTTTATTTACCGCAATGACGAAGTGCAGTCACCTGCGCTTACATATTTTTTAGAGACGATTGATGAATACGACTTTTCATCAGTTTGAGGGGCTACCCAACACTCAAAAAAGAGCTATTCAACATTGAACAGCTCTCTTTTTGAGTAATTATAGTTTCTACTAGTTTCCTAGGCTTGCTTAATTGCCATTTTTTTAAATTCTACAATCACTTTAGTAGTTCGGTTGACAAAACATCCAAATATTTTCCACGTAGTATATCTTTTGACGATTAATCTAATTTCCTATAGGCTTTTATTAAATCGGTTTATACAAAGGAGTATTAAATGGATATATTTATCGCAAGTAATCGTCAACTACCTATACGTTATTACGTCAATGAAGCAATTTGGATTCGTCGCGGCGGCAGTACAAAACTTCCCCAACTAACATTACCGTTTTTTGTCGAGGTGGAAATTAAAAACCGTGTAAACTTACAAATAATAATCGAATATATTTTTGAATTCCAACGACAGTACAAACAAACAGAAATTCAAATACTAATAAAAGACACATATATTTTAACTAATATCCAAGACATGCTTACTAACAATACGTTGACCAATCACACGATCACTATTCAGCAGGTGTAACAGGTAATTCAATGAAAAACTTCAGCAAGTGATCTGCATATTTTGCATCAATTTTACCACCATGTAGTTCTACTATACTCTTTGCAATAGCAAGTCCAAGTCCTGAACCTTCCGCTACGCTTGTTCTAGACTGATCTTTTTTATAAAATCGCTCAAATAAATTCATTAGCTCTTCGGATGTAAATTCATCACTTTCATTTGCAACACAGATTCGAACATTGCCCTCTTGTCTTTCAAGAGAAACAAAAATCTTACCGTCACCTGTACTATATTTAATGGCATTCATTAATAAATTATCAAAAACTCTGACAATTTTTTCGGAATCGACCGTAGTAAAGATCCGTTCCTCAGAGAAATTTTTTATAAATGAACGATGGTTTTCCTCTGCCTGCGGGATTAACTCCTCAATTAATTGATCGAGAAGCTCATTGATACATACCTCTTGTTGCACAAGGACAATGCTTTCATTCGTTAGCTTCGTATACTCAAATAAATCATCAATTAGGTTTTTTAATTGTTCAGATTTTGAAAAAGCAATCTTTAAATACTCATCATACTGCTCCTTCGTGTCATACCTTTCATCTCTTAACAATCGTAAATAGCCCATAATCGAAGTAAGTGGTGTTCGTAGGTCATGCGAAACATTAGTAATTAATTCATTTTTTTGTTTTTCAATCCTTCGTTCCATCTCTATATTCGTCATAATTGCTTCGGCCATATGATTGACGTTCTCTGTTAATAAAGCTATTTCATCTATCCCCTTTTTTTCAATTCGATAAGTTAAATCACCTTTTGCGATTTCCTTAACCCCCTCCGCCAACGACTCAATTTGTTTCATTTTTCGTTTTGTTAAGTAAAAGAATGACAGGGCAAAAACAGCAATACCAATTAATACGGGAAAAGGACCCTCCGTAATGCTTGTAATAAGTACGCCTGTTGGAATACCACTGACAAACAAATATAAATTTTTATCTTCTATAGTTATTGGATTAAAGGCGATAATTTCTTTATGCGATTGCTCGACTGTAGGTATATCATAATTAAAATTATAGAGTGGATTATTGATTGCAAAATCCATTACCTGACGAATCTTATTATGTACATCAATTTGTTCCTCTTCCGCTTGCTTTGTTTTATACAAAACTTTACCGTGCTCATCGGTAACTAACACTTTCAGCGCTCGCTCTGTCGATTTCAGTTTTTCATTTTCTGCTTCAATCATTTGCAGTATAGTTTCGACACTATTTTCACTAACAGCCAAATCTGCCGCTTGCTTTGCTTGAAAATTTATTTGCTGCATATCTCCACTGTAGTCAATGGTAGGTGTTGGATTCCCAACATACGGTAGAGTAAATCGTGCAACAAGTAAACCGAGAAATGCACAAAGGATAAAGGTTGTTAAAAGTTGAATTCTAATACTTTCCCGAACTTTTGTAATGGTATTCACTAAAAATAATTTAAGTTTGCTTAGTAAGTATTTAAATGGCTTAATGATCTTTCTCAATTTTATAACCTACTCCCCATACGGTTTTAATATATTGAGGATTTCTTGGATTTGTCTCAATTCTTTCTCGAATTTTACGAATATGTACCATGACCGTATTTTCAGACTGTATGGCTTCTTCCTTCCAAACCCTTTCATAAATTTGCTCAGCACTCATGACCATTCCTTGATTTCTTGCGAGTAATTCAAGTACTGAAAACTCCCTTGGCGTCAGCTTCACTTTTTCATTGTTAACGATTACTTCATGTGTGGCAGTATTAATTCGCATATCGCCAATTTCTATCTCATTCTCGTCCATCATATCAAGTCGATTCATTTTGATGTATCTACGAAGCTGAGATTTTATTCGAGCAATTAGCTCTAAAGGGTTAAATGGCTTTGTTACATAGTCATCTGCCCCTAAAGTTAATCCAGTAATCTTATCCATATCCTGTGATTTTGCGGACAACATAATAATTGGCATCTCGGCTATTTTCCTTACTTTCATACACATCTCAATACCATCCACATTTGGCATCATAATATCTAGGACAATTAAATGTACTTTATGCTTCTTTAAAAGATTAAGACCTTCCTCTCCATCACTTGCTTCTAGTACATCAAAGCCTTCGTTTTTTAAATAAATAGCAATAAGATTTCTAATATCTTTTTCATCATCCACAATAAGAATTGTTTCTTTACTCATCTAATCCCACCAATTTCAAAATATATTAAACTATCAAATGTGTTAACCAGGCTCATCACCATAACGTTGATTTCCGTTCCGACTGAGCGCTTTTTACCTGTTAAACTATTTCCTTTACAATAATTTCCGTTCCTAATTTTAACTATTTTTTTAATTTTCGTATATAAAAATAATAAAAACACCCTACAATAGCGACGAAAACCCCAAAATATATTCCATATCTCGTAGCTAGCGCAGAAATATATTCCATATGTTTTCCAAAGAACAAACCAAGTGTAAAGTAAATCAATGTCCAAACAAAACCTGTTGTGTAGGAATACATCGCATATTTTTTAAATGACATGTTATTCATACCCACTAAGTAAGGAATGATATGTCTTACGAATGGTATAAAATAGCTTACGACTAAAGCAAAATGCCCGTACCTATCTATTAGTTCTTTTGACTTCAATAAATGTTTAGCATTTTTCTTCTTCACCAATTTATCAAGTATTTTATGACCAAATACTTTACCTAGGATATAACCTAAAGAAAGTCCTGACACTACACCTAAATACGTTAATATAAATGCTTTAATCACACTCATTTTTTCTAATGATGATAGAAATCCACCACTCATAACGATCATCTCATCAGGAAGCGGCATACCCACAATTCCTAGCCATAAGCTAAAAAACAAAGCAAAATAACCATACTGCTCAATAAATGATAAAAGATCCTGTAACCCCATTAGCTAGCCCTCTTATTTCCTAGTTTACAGCTCAACACATAAGCTGGCGGAAGATTAACCCACACTTTTTCATGTGAAATGTTCTCAAAAAATTGTTGAATAAAGGATTTTCTTACAAGTGAATATTGGAATGTAATAAATTCTCCATCCTCTAAGCAATCCTTTACATTATGTAAAATTCGTGATGAAACGGCTGGATTCAACGATGTAAAAGGTAACCCAGATACGACATAGTCAATTTTTTCGATATTTAATGCTGCCATATACATGCATAAATCCTCAGCTGATCCATGTATAACAATTACACTTGGCTCATGCTCAAATTGTTGACGGAGCCTTTCACAAAAAATCTCATTATATTCAATAAGAATTAGCTTCGTAGTCTTCTCTTTTCTTTTCATTAGTTCTTTTGTAAAGGAGCCAGTGCCTGGGCCTAGTTCAACAATACATTGGGCTTTTTCAAAGCAAATCGTTTCAACCATTTTTTTTGCTAATTTTTTAGAACTAGGTGAAATTGCGCCTATATTTTTTGGATTTTTTATAAATTCAGTAAGAAACGTTATAAATTGCATTACTTTTTTCTCCCCGCTCATGAGTAATATTTGAATGTTTTAAATATACCGAGCATTTCTTAAAGAATTGCGAGGGAATTTCTTAACTTTTTCTTAAGAGTCATAAAAGGTCACTAGTTCTAATAATATTTTCCTCAAGAAAATAGGCATACAATTGCTTCCAATGGAATAGAAACCTATATAGATACATTTACGGAAAAATAAAGTGGGGTGTGAAAGGATGCTTAAAGTAAATGATGCAAAAGAAATGGTACTCAGAATTGTGCAACATGACCCATTATTTGTCGTAATACAAAATACGCCGCCTCTAGAAGAAATACTTTATAATGACGACTATTTAGCGCATGTTGAGGAATCAAATTATTATTCTACTTCAGATGTCGCTGGCTGGTTTGAAATAACTGATGCGAAGCTTCGTTATTACATTAAACCATTTGAACAATATATTTTTGATAATGCTACGAATAGCCCAAACACCAATATTCGTTTGAACCTTCCTTCCATTTTAAGACTTCGTATGATATTACTGCTAAAGGATGAACATCGCGTCAAAGGTTTGAAGCTTTTACTTGGTCTTGATGATCATGCTCAACTCATTAACCATCAAATAACTGCAACAACTTTAGGTACTGATGATTTAACCAACAAAGTCGATGTTCTCGGAAACGTGCTACAGCAAATGATACAAACAGGACTCTTTAATATCTTTCCAACTGAAGAGCACGGAGCATTACAAGTCACGATTAATCAAGATTTTCTTGCGCAAAAATTTCAATTACTATCCTCCGAATCTAGTCTTCAAGTTGAAGAAATTCAAAAGGAAACAGCTGAACTTAAAGAAGAAAACGAAAATCTACAAAGGCAAATTTCAGAGCTGCAAGAGGATAGCGTGAAGGATATTGTCCAAAAAATTCGTGAGCGTCATATTGAAAATGAAATTGTGTCGACATTGCGGACAGAAGCATTACAGCAATTTTCTACGGAAAACAAGGTAAGTTTCTTTACAAAAATTTTCCGCTCCTCACAAATTGAGATGGAAAAAGAGCAATTTGTGTTGAGCTATATTTCGAAGCACCTGGAAGAACGTTTAGAGGTAGCACTGCATAATTATTATGGAAATTAAATACCTGTTCTTTAGAAATCACATGATTTTTTCCAAATCATCATTCTTTAAATACTTAAAAGCATTTGACCTAGAAGACATTTGATTCCAGTCAGAAGTTTTTCGTGAGAAAATAATGAGCCTCCTCAGGTAACGTGATGTTGGTCACGAAGGCGTTGTCATAGGAAGTTACTTTTAATCCTACCTGAGGGGTCTCGATTACCCGCTTTTACCCGAAAAACATTGTATCGGAAATTGTTTACTTCAACTACAGGACTCGTCACCCCTTCTGCATTTCTCCTTATTTCCGAAGAATATCACGATATTTTCCTTCCCTCTCTCCCCTATCTGTTACACACAAGGCACCCCACCCTAAAATTCACTTGATAACTCCTTGACCCCTTTTGAAAAAATATCCATATCTTCAATTGACCACCATGGTCAACTCATATATAATCGTGTTTATAATAAACTGAAGGGAGAAAAAACTTGTATCGAACATTTCTTAATTTAGAGGTTGAAAAACAACATAAAATTATCAACTCTGCACTCAAAGAATTTTCCATCAATAATTACGATACCGCTTCAACAAATAAGATCATTAAAGATGCCAAAATTTCAAAAGGTATTTTATATCACTATTTTGGTAGTAAAAAAAATTTATATCTTTACTTATATGAATACGTTACAACGATTTTCATTGATGCAATCAATAGCCGCTTAGATTTAGAAGAGCCTGACATATTTAAACGCTATGAACAAATCATGAAAATAAAATTGGAATTAATTATGCAGTACCATACTTTATTTGATTTTCTTAAAAAGACGTATATCGAAACAAGTTTAGAAGTAAGAAGTGAGCTCGATCAATATAATTTAACTTTACAAAATAGTTCCTATGAAAGTGTGTTTGCAGGAATTGATTACGATTTGTTTCATAAAAATATAGATAGTAAAAAAGCAATAGATACCATTCGGTGGGTTACGGATGGAATAAGTGATCGATATGAAGAACAATTAAAAAGTAATGTAGATAACAGTGAGGCCTTTAACCAACTTTTAGAACAATGCATGGAGGAAGCAAACGATTATTTTCAATTTTTAAAGCAATTAGTATACAAAAACACAAAGAGGTGAATTGTATGACAATGATTGAGGTCACTAATTTGACTAAAAAATTTGGAGAATTTTATAGCATACAAAATGTGGACTTACAAATTAATAAAGGTGAGGTGTTCGGATTTTTAGGTCCCAATGGTGCAGGTAAATCTACAACAATCCGGCATTTAATGGGCTTTTTACAACCGACAGAAGGACGTTGTTTCATTAAAGGATTAGATTGTCGTCAATCTACGGCTGAAATACAAAAATTTATTGGCTATTTACCAGGTGAAATAGCTTTTATTGATAAAATGACGGGTCAACAATTTATTAAATTTATTGCGCAAATGCGAGGATTAAACGATTTAACAAGAGCACACGAACTCATGCAATACTTTGAATTAAATGCTACAGGGCTTATAAAAAAAATGTCAAAAGGGATGAAACAAAAAGTTGGCTTAGTTTGTGCGTTTATGCATAACCCTGAGATCGTCATTCTAGATGAACCAACAAGTGGATTAGACCCTCTAATGCAAACAAAATTTATTGAATTTATTTTAGCTGAAAAAGAAAAAGGAACGACGATCTTTATGTCCTCTCATATGATTGAGGAAATCGAAAAAACTTGTGATCGTGTAGGCATAATTAATGCTGGGAAGATTGTTGCAACCGAAACAATTGCTGACTTAAAAAAACGCAAATCAAAAAAGTTTTTAATCGAATTGCACAACGAGCAGGAGCTATCTCGTTTCCTAAAAGAACCATTTAAAATTGAACAAATCGGGCCAACACAAGCCATTGTAAAAGTTCAGGGTAATGTCCAAACATTGCTTCCAACATTAGCAAACTATCAAATTATTGACCTTGATGTGATTTCTCAATCTCTTGAAGATATATTCATGCATTACTACGAAAAAGGAGGTACAGAATCATGAACTTTACTTTGCTAAAACATGAAATGCTAGCTACTGTAAAACTATTTAGTATTATACTCGCTGTATTAATGCTATATATCATTAGTATTGTCTATATGTATAACCCTGAAATGAGCAATACCCTTAAACAACTTACTGAAACGATGCCCGAAATGATGGCGGCTTTTGGTATGAGTAATATAGGTGATTCATTAATTGAGTTTTTATCTACCTATCTGTATGGATTTTTATTACTAATTCTTCCGTTAGTTTTCATGATCATGTTAGCAAATAAGCTCATAATGGGCTATATAGATAATGGTTCTATGGCATACTTAATTGCAACACCGAATACACGTTTTAAAATTGTCTTCACACAAGCTTTCTTTCTAGTTGCTAGCCTCTTTATACTTCTCTCGACGACAACTTTGGCTACAATTATATTTTCCGAGATTTTATTTCCAAATGAATTGGATATCACTGCTTTTCTGACATTAAATATCGGTCTTTTTTTCTTACACTTTGCCATTAGTGGCTACTGTTTTCTTGTTTCGTGCAGTAGCAAGGATTTAAGAACTACTTACGCGTATAGTACCGGAGTGCCCATACTGTTTTACTTAATTGAGGCACTTGGCAATATGGGGGGCTCTTTAGAAAAGCTTCAGTACTTTACGATTTATTCGTTGTTTGACCCAGAAAAATTAATGGCTCAAGATAGCTCGTCCATTTGGATGCTAGGAGCATTATTTTTAATCGGGATGCTATGTTATATGTTGGCTATTCGTGTTTTTGTTAAAAGGGATTTGTATTTATAATGTAAAAATCTGCTTGCTTTCTCTGAACAAGCAGATTTTTATTGCTAATACACGTGAAACCTGTGTTAACATTCAATACTGCGTAGACGTTAAATTACAAATAAACAGCACTAAACGGGAATGAATTGTTGCCAATTCCTCCACACTTACATCCTCATTTCCTCTGTCTAGCCACTCCTGAATAACTCCCAAAATTGCAGAAGCTATAAAAGCCTTTAAATATTGCTGGAAACCTGAATCTTGTAATTCCTCTCCAATAACGGATAGTCTGTCTAATATTTGATTACTAAATACTTCCTTCATCCTTTTGCTAAATGCTGGGCTTCCCTGCTCCCCTAAGATAACTCGAAAAGCTGTGGCATGCTCTTTAATGCATGTAATGACTTCAACAAATGGTTGATATAGCTGCCCCGTTTTTAATATGTGAAAGGCTTCTAATGGTTGCACATGTTTAACATAACTTTCTAGTTCATTTAATAGCTCCTGCTGCAAATCCTCCATTACTTCAAACTAATCCTTATAATGTAAATAAAACGTTCCTCGATTAATGTTTGCAGTAGAAGCCAGATTTTTAACGGTTACTCGTTCAAAGCCTACCTCTTCTATTTGTATAATTAATGCATTTTTTATAGCTGACTTTGTTTCAAAATTCATCATTTTATGGATAGACATGTATACCCTCCGTTCTATTGACACTTTATACCAACTTGTTCATTGTAATTGCCAATATGCTAACGTAAAATTTCATTAGTATCAACACTGTGTTCAGTAAAGGAGAGGAAAATTTATGGAAGCTTTAGTCGTTTTCTTTTGTTTAGCCATTACCCTACACAATATTGAAGAAGCTATATGGTTACCTCAATGGTCAAAGCACGGTTCAAAGTTTCAAAAAGCTGTGACGCCAAATGAATTTCATTTCGCAGTGTTTGTGATTACAGCTTTAGCTTATTTATCGGCATTTTTCTTTATCTTTTTGCCCCAATCTAATTTTGCGAAATGGTTTTTCATTGGATTTTTAGGCGCGATGATGATCAATGCTATTTTTCCGCATCTTCTAGCAACATTAGTAATGAAAAAATATGCACCTGGACTTGTAACAGCATTACTACTTAATATTCCAATCAACTCCCTAATCATTCATAGGATGTTCGAGACTCATTTAATTGGATGGACAGAGCTAGTATTTTCAACGATTCTGGTAGGTTTAAGTTTGTTAACGCTTATTCCATTTCTGTTTAAGTTAGGCGGGATGATTACTCTTAACTCAAAAACGTAATCAATGAACACTTTTTGTTATTCTGTTTATTGTAATCGCTTAATCATTGCCTTACAATTTCAGTTATCAACACTGTGTTCAGTAAAAGGAGAGATGAATACATGGGAAACAACGCAATTTCACTAAACTCGATTGAAAAAAAGTTTCATCAAAAACAAGTAATTGCCCCGCTTTCCTTAGAAATTCCAAAGGGGCAACTTATTGGCTTGCTTGGCCCTTCTGGCTGTGGGAAAACGACATTGATTAAAATGATTATGGGCATGATCAAACCGGATAATGGTAGTATTCAAGTATTAGATTTAGTCGTTCCTCATAAGCAATTGCTGATGGATATTGGCTATATGGCACAATCTGATGCACTGTATCTAGACTTAACAGGTCATGAAAATCTCCATTTTTTTGCAAAGCTATATCGATTATCGAAAAAGGAGCGAGCTGAACGTGTAAATTATGCTGCAAACCTTGTTCATTTAACGGATGATTTAAACAGTAAGGTGATGAATTATTCTGGAGGGATGAAACGGAGACTATCCCTTGCAATTGCCCTTATTCAAAATCCAAAGTTGTTAATTTTAGATGAACCAACTGTTGGAATTGATCCCGTACTAAAAAAAGAAATTTGGCAGGAGTTAATTCGTTTAAAAAACGATGAGCATAAAACCATTTTAGTAACGACACATGCAATGGATGAGGCAGAGCGCTGCGACCAGTTGGCTATGCTACGCAATGGCCGGATCATCGCACATGGAACCCCTCATGATTTGAAAGCTCATTATCAAGCAAAAGATTTTGATGAAGTATTTTTAAAGGCTGGAGGTGAAGCACTATGAGAATCGGCGCAATTGTTACAAGAATTATTCAGCAAATGGTTCGCGATAAACGTACACTTGCCTTATTATTTTTGGCACCACTTCTTGTACTTTCGCTAATGTATTTTGTTTTTAATAGTGATGAGCCTGAAGTAACACTCGTTGTTTCAAATGGTCCTGTACAGCTAATTGAAAAACTTGAGGCTGCAGATTTTCATGTCATCGAAAACAATGATTTTACTATTACCAACTTAAAAGAAGAAGAATATGATGGCTGGTTAGCTTTCGATCAAACTCAATTGAAGCTCACATTATTAAATGATGATCCATCTACAGCCAAAGCTTTAAAGATGAAGCTTTCTCAGGTTTTGCAGCCAGAGCAATCTTCAAAGATGAAGTTGACGACTGACTATGTATACGGTGATGAAAATACCGCTATTTTTGATATTTTTAGCCCGATGCTTATAGGTTTCTTTGTTTTCTTCTTCGTCTTTTTAATCACAGGTATAGCCTTGTTAAAAGAACGAACTTCAGGGACACTGGAACGTTTACTAGCTACGCCGATTAAACGTTCTGAAATTGTTGCTGGCTATATGATTGGTTATGGTTTGTTTGCCTTACTTCAAACGACTATTATTGTTCTATTCGGGATTTATGTCCTGGATATCGTGCACGTTGGCTCCATCTGGCTCGTTCTACTAATCAATATTATCGTTGCACTTGTTTCATTATCATTAGGAGCTCTCTTATCAAGTTTTGCTGCTTCAGAGTTTCAAATGATGCAATTTATTCCGCTTGTCATTGTACCGCAAATTTTCTTTTCAGGTATTTTCCCACTCGATAACATGGTTGAGTGGCTACAAAATATAGGTCGAATCATGCCATTATATTATGCAGCTGACGCGTTGAATGGGGTTATGTATAAAGGATATTCCTTTAGTGACATTTTACCGGACTTAGCCATTCTCGCTTCCTTCGCTCTTGTGTTTATTACATTAAATATTGTCAGTCTAAAAAAATATCGATCATTATAATCAAAAGGGTCTGCTCAAAATTGGGCAGACCCTTTATTGTAAACTAACCAAAAACAGGAAATTAAACCAATTTTCATTAGCAATAGAACTAATATTCATCTATACTAAATTTACAGTTACTGGTCTTGGACTTTGTACATCGTAAGTATGAATCATCACCATAACTTGTGGTTGATTTCCGTTCCGACCGGGCGCTTTGTTGCTGTCGCTTCGCTTTCGCACAGATAAAACATTTTGTTGCTGACACTTCGCTTTCGCGCAGAGCAGAGCTTCCTGGGGCCTCCGATGAACCGCTGATCCCCAAGGAGTCGCCCAGCCTCCACTCCAATCAACTTATATACAAAGCATACGTCTTTAAAAAAGTCACCCACAACTTTGGTGATAAACCGTAAGTATACATATATAGAAATAGCAGTGATTTAGAATAAGAATGCTTAAAAATAAAGGTGTGTAAAGATGAATACGATTATGGAAATCCAGAACATCTCTAAACAGTATAGAGGTAAGCAAATTTTAGAGAATGCTACATTTTCTATTTGTGCCAATCAAATAATAGCTCTTGTAGGAAAGAATGGGTCAGGTAAGAGTACCCTTCTAAAGATCATTGCAGAATTAGTCGATGCTGACAGTGGTTCTATTGTGAAACATCGACAATCATTAAAAATTGGGTATGTGCCAGAAGTGACGCCTTCACATATTCTGTTTACACCTGAAGAATATCTTTATCATATGGGCAGCATTCGAGGTATGACCAAAAAACAACTACAGCAAAGAATAAATGACTTACTTGAATTATTTCATTTACAGGATGCACGGAATATCCGGATTGATAATTTTTCCAAAGGTATGAAGCAAAAGGTTATGATCATGCAGGCAATGCTTGAAGATACAGATCTACTAATCTTAGATGAACCATTGTCAGGACTGGATCCTAAAGCACAGAGCGATTTAGAAGAAACTCTCTCTATTTTAAAGGACAGAGGGTTAAGTATCGTTTTAACATGTCATGAAACAAAATTACTTCAACATCTTGTTGATACCGTCCTTGTTATTCAAAATAACAAAGTCATTCAAAGTGATTCAACACATAAGTGGAATACATCGAAAAATAAATTAATTTTTGAAATTTCAAGTGAGGAATTAGTAGATAACCTATTACCTATTCTTGAAATTCAACAACAAAGTCTTTTAAACAACGGTTGTTTTGAGGTAATTACCTTTATTAAGGCACAGGATACAGACCCAGTATTATTAGAGCTACTACATAAAAAAGCCTCAATTAAACAATTAATCCCGATAAACGTAAAGGAGGAACAATTCTATACCCATTTTTAATGAGGAAGAATAGACGCCGACATGACTAGTTTATTACGCTATCAATTTATCAATTATTTAAGAACCTATAAATATGTTCCACCCTTTTCAATTTTCATTTTATGTCTTGTTGTAAACTATACCTTTGTCCCCAATCCAATTTTAGATAGCTATTCGTTTACAGCTATCATTCTCTTCTTTCTAATGGGATGGTTTACAATCACACTATTTCACGCAGAAGATGAAGAGCAAAAAGTAATTACCACGCTTCATGCAAAAAGTCGAAAACAGTACAATTTAGGGATTTTTATTATCTGTGGCCTAATCGGTTTAGGCTTAAGCTGTGTATCCGTAATCTACCCTACTCTAATCGGTGCCTTTGGAGAAGATCCAAGATTTATCCATCAATTACTAGGAATCCTCTCACATTTTAGTTTATCTGTACTAGCCATTGCACTTTCAGCTATCTTTACAAGAGAACTCGTCAAAAACAATCAAAATACTTGGTGGGGTGTACTTAGCATCTTAATTGTTTCTGTTGTGATCGCTACCTTAAAAGAGTCGATTCTTCAGATAAAGGGACTGATTTGGCTGTTTCCACCTGTCCACCTGTCATTGGAAATGATGAGTTCAGAAGATTCTATAAAAACAATACCGAACAACTTTTATTGGCAGTTTGCTTGGATATTTATCTATGCAAGCCTAGTTATAGCGTTGTTCTTTCTCCTGTCAAATCGGAAAAGGAAATAAGATTTTAAAGAAAGGGAGACATTTTATGTTAAAAAAGCTAAAGTGCTAATTATAGAAGATGAAGGTGATTTAAATACGGTATGTCAGAATTTGCAAACAGTAAATTGGATCGACGTTTCAAACAATACTGGTTTGTGGCAATTTTTCGTGCGTTAAATGATGTTGCCACTATATAATAAAAGAAATTCAAACTAGATTGGTTGTGATGACATGGAAACAGTTCATATTCCTATCGACGCTCAACATATTATTAGTACCTCTAGCAAAGGCAATCAATCGAAATGGCGTATCGGCAACAAGTGGGTCAAACAAAATGCACGAGGTTATGAGGGGCAAGCAGAAGTATTAGCTTCCCTCATTCTTGAATGCTCAACTCTTGATCGCTCTAAATATGTCGTCTATCAGCCATGTATCATTCAGTTGGCTGACGGTGAACAATTTGAAGGCTGCAATTCACTCGACTTTCGTGGTACAAAACAGGAAGTGACACTTGAGCGCTTGTTTGAAGCAAATTTCAGCTCTACGGACCCTATTACAAATAACAAAACACTTTCTACTAAAGAAAAATTCGAGCAATTAATGGCGCAGGTTGAGCAGTATACAGGACTCGTTGTACATGATCAGATTGCACAGCTATTTGCTTTTGATGCCCTTATTCTAAATGAAGATCGGCATACAAATAACATTTTATTTTTATACGATCCAAAAGAAAAAACTTGGGAGCTGACGCCTATTTTCGATAACGGGCTTAGCCTATTATCCAATGAAAAAGACTATCCACCTGGCAAACCTTTCATCCCGATGTGTGAGGGTTTCGCCTTTAAATCGAATCCAAATTTCACCTCTTTAACAAGAGTTTTTTTTAGTTAACCACTAAAAATTAAACGAGCTCTCAGACGTATTTTAAATCAAGTTGACGTGTGATTCCCCATCTCGGTTCGTCTGGAAGGCTCTTTAAGAAAACTAGTATCAAACAGAGCGAAAATTTTTAGCAAAGAACAGGTAAGGAGATAAAACAAACGATATCAATAGATCAAACTATACAACGAAAATACTTTGCATTTCTCTCAAAAAAAATGAATTCCTTTTTGTATCGAAAGGAATTCAACTTTTCATAACTTTACAATGATAAAATTATTTGATATCTGAGAAAAAATCTTCTTCAGAAAAGACCTCAATATTATTTCTTCTGAGCAATGCAGTCGTTACGCCTACGCCAACTAATTTTGTCCCATTGAAATCTCCATTGTAAATCATTGCACTGCCACAGGATGGACTATACTCTTTTAATATAACCTTAGTTGCACCTAGTTCGAGTGCTTTCTGTAATGTTGCATATGCACCTTTTAAATAAAGCTCCGTTACATCACTTCCAGATTTTTCAATCACTCTCGCTCTTCCATCAAGAACGTCTTCACCATCTCCGCCAACTATTTCTGCTGGCTCACGAGGCGTCGAAAAACCGCCCATAAGTTCAGGGCACACAGTTACTGCCCTATTTTCTAACACAAGCCGTTGAATTCTTCCATCTAAACTATCTGTTCCGTTATAACGTACCTTTAATCCTGCTAAGCAGGAGCTTATTAAAATCATATGCGCACCTCATTTTTTAGCAATTTCGTATAAGTATCACTATAACTCATTAGAAAAGTCCGTCAACAGCTCTTACAATGACTTAAATTGCTTCCTTGCCCCTCTATTCATTTTTAATAAGCGATATTGATTCTTTTAACTGACTTTTATTATTTAAGTAGCACATTCATTTCACAGATTTGTGCTACTATTTCTTTATCTAGATTTTTTGAACTAGTAATACATGCATGAAAAAAACGAGAAGTTATCAAAAATGCAAATATATTTAATTTAAAAGCAGATAAATGGAGGAAGCGTACTGACTGGAATCTGCCAAATTCAGATGCTTGAAATTTTCGCTTTGCCATTTTAAAAGGAGGAAAAAGACTTGGTTGAATTTACAATCTGTTTTCTTAAAAAGGGTAACCAAATATTATTGCTAAATAGGGATTTTCCAGAGTGGATGGGAGCTTGGAATGGTGTAGGGGGAAAGATTGAGAAAAATGAAACTCCACTGGCTGGTGCATTACGAGAAATTAAAGAAGAAACAGGCATTGCACTTCAGGATATTACATACAAAGGAAAAATAACGTGGACTGACGGTACCATCAACTTTGGCTGCATGTATGCCTTTATTGCGGAATTACCAGAGTCCTATTCATATGTGACACCGATTAAAGTCGCAGAAGGCATTCTCGATTGGAAAGATCTCTCATGGATTTTCCACCCTCAAAATGTTGGAATAGCAGATCTTAAATATTACTTACCGAAAATGCTAGAAGAAACAAACAACTATGAATATATATTTACATATAAAGAAAGCAAATTGATTGACGTGACTTCTACTCCATTAGCACAAACAATTATTGTTTAGATACAACAAGCCTCGTAAACGCGACTGTAACGTTTACGAGGCTTGGCTGTTATTTTCTTGGCTGTGCAAATCGCATTCTACACATCGACCAGTTAAATGATGTTTTTTGAATTTCATCATGAATATCCCACAAATTATCGACTACCCGCAATTCAACATTGCGCTTAAACAGTTCCTCAAATAAATTTTCCACTTCAAATTTAACAATAGGAAATTGTGTTGTTTCACTTACATAGTAGCCAGCATTTTGATCTTGTAGTGTGAATCCATTACGATCAAATTCATATAAGTAAAGTTTCGTATTTTTCATCGTCTCAAACCACTTGCTTTCAATAACAATAACGTGTGAACATTGTGTCGATGCTATAAAAGCTCGTTTATCCTGTTCCGTAGTAGTAGCACCAATATGATAACAAACACGCGGGCAATTTCTAGGTGTTAAAAAGTTAGGCAAACATGTATCGTTGATTGCCCATACTAGCCCTTTTTTCGGATCTAAATCTGGTCGATCAGGTAATCGGGGATGAAAAACTGTAATATCATTTTCCTCACTGACATGAAATATGCGCACATGTTTCCCTCCTTTATTTTCTTAATTTAAATACGATAAAATCTGCACAATGTAAATCTTCCTCGAATTGTGGATACTTTGTAAGCATCTCTTTTGAAGGCATCGGTTCGATAACGTCTTCTATCGTAAATCCTGCTTGAATAATTGCTTTCATATAGTTCGTTAATGTTCGATGATAAAAGACAATTTTTTCATCAGAATCTAGCGGAAGCTTTTGATCATATACACCTTCATAAAAATATCGCTGAACTTTCCAATACTGTTGGTCAAGTTTTTCATTTCTGATCCATCCGCTATTAGGCGTAATAAAGCAAGGATGAAGAATCGAAAAGATGAATGTGCTATTTGGCTTTAACAGGCGATACATCTCACTCAAAGCTGCCTGATAATTCTCTAAATCTTGCAGTACCATATTGGAAACAATACAATCGAACTGTTCATCTGCTAAAAAATTTAGTTTTTCACAATTTCCATATTCATATTGTATAGTGACTTCCCCAGGTGTTCTTTCCCTAGCAATTTCCAGCATTTTTTCTGAATAATCAACAGCTGTGACAATAGCTCCTTTTTGAGCAAGTATTCTACTTAGATAACCTTCTCCGCATCCTGCATCTAATAGACTTTTCCCTTCCACCTCTTCCAATAAAGAAAAAATAGCTGGGTTCAATAATACTTCACGGTGAATACCACCATGCTCATCATAGTCTGCTGTAAACCTTTCTGCATTTTGATTCCAGCGTCTAATCGCCTCTTCCGTTGTTACTGTTCTTTTCATTCTATTTCCTCATTTCTTTATAGGATCGTAACGTTACGTCTTTTGTGCACATCAATATTTTTTCATATATGTAAAAAAAGATATAGACTTATATTTTATTTTTTTATATCATGTAGATAGAGGCACGCCATCTTTAGGTAAATATTCAAGCCAGAAATCCTAATTGGATTTCTGGCTTTTCTAATTTAAGGACTAGATTGAGTTTTGATAGGCAATGCATGATCTAAAGTCGCCTGTCGTTTAACAGTGATCCATCTTCCACATACCATCACAATCAATGCAAAAAATACAATGACTCCTGCAAAGATAAGCGCTGCCTTATAGCTATTATAAACGGCCACAAGCTGACCAGCGATGATTGGACCAATAATTTGTCCAAATGCATAAAACGTTGTTAACAATGATACTACTGGACCACTTTGCGTTGGGAATAGCTGACGTGCATAAGATGTCGTTAACGTCACAATTCCTACAAATGTTAAGCCGAATAAAAAGGACGATAATAATACGCTCCATGCTGTTTGTGAAAATACTGGTAACAAGATACCTAAAACTTGCAATATGTATGCCACAAACAAAATTTTAATTGCTGAGAATTTCTCTAATAATACAGTCCAAACAGGTGCTGACGGTATGGCCGCTACCCCAACAATGACCCAGCTATACGAAGAGTACTCTTGCAGTGAAGGAATATTATGAATGATATCCACTAAAAAAGTACCTGTGATAATATAACCTAACCCCTCTAAGCCATATGCGACAATCAGCCATGGCATAAAGCCCGTTGTCATTTTTGCATCGGAGGATTTTGCGGTCCTCACACTTTCCTGTACATCCAAATCTCTCCAAAGTATAAATGTCATCACTAAAAACACAGCAGATAAAACCCCTAGGCCGATCCATGTACCTTGCCAAGCAAAACGCGCTTCAAATGCAGGTACGAATAAACCTGAAATAGCAATTCCTAATCCAATACCACCAAATAAATAGCCTGACCATCGTGTAAGGGAATGCTTTGCTAAATAATCCATAATAATGCTCGATGTTAAGACAAAAATAAGTCCCCCTGTGATGCCTGCAATCAGACGAAGTGCAAGCCAAACATTATATATTTCAATGATTCCCATAAGAACAATAGAAAGGACATTCAAAATAACACTTAACAATAAAAAGTTCTTTTTTTGGCGATTGATAAATCCTGCCCACAACGCGCCAATAAAATAGCCAATATAATTACTTGATGCCAAAAATCCTGCAACTTCAAACGAAAACCCGACATCATTACGCATAAATGGCAAAATTGGTGTGAATGCAAATCGGCTAATTCCCATTGCCACTACAAGTAATAGCACCCCTCCAAATAAAATTCCAACATGCTGTCGATTCATCTCGTCCCCACCCCCTAAAAACTTTTTGTAATTAAAAGGATACAGAGGGAAAATTAATAAATCTAATATATAATTTATATAAAAGGATAAAATTTTTTTATAAAAGGTGGATACTTAATGAATTTACATGCTCTTAGATTATTCACAAAAGTAGCTGAACTCAAAAGTGTTTCAAAGGCAGCACAAGCTCTAATGATTAGTCAGCCTGCCGTTACCATTCAAATTAAAAATTTAGAAAAAGAACTAGACTTAACTCTTTTAGAATCGAAAGGTAGAGGAATTACCTTAACACAAAATGGGGAGTTTTTATTTCAACAGGCTCAGCGATTATTTGATTTAGAATTGGATATTGAACACAAATTAGAGCAATTAAAAAACACCGGTAATGAAGAATTACAAATTGCTTCTACCCATGTTCCATCCCATTTTTTATTACCGAAATGGCTCGCAAAATATAAGCATGCCTATCCGGCAACTAATATCCACATAAAATCGGCTAATTCCCAACAAGTTATTGAAGAATTACTTCACTATAAGGCTGATATTGCTTTTATCGTAAAAGAGGACGGTCATCATCCAGATATTAATTATCAATTCCTCATGAATCTCGATTATTGGTTTATCGTCCCATATGGACATCCGTTGACAGATCAAAAAGTGACTTTAGCGGAATTAATGCAAGAGCCATTTGTTTCACGAGAAGATGGTAGCTCTACAAAAGAATATTTAAACGCTTTATGTAAGGTGCATAAAATCCCACCACCAAGAGTAGGGCTGCAACTGGATGGTATCAATGAATCAATTCACGCCATTGCTGCTGGATATGGTACGATGCTAGCCCCATCTATAGCAGCTTCAAGCTTTCTTCAACGGCAGCAAGTAGCCCGAGTTTTTATAAAAGACATCGACATTCAGCGTCCTATTTATCTATGCACACGGAAAAATGAACAAAATACCTCCTCGACCTTTAATACTTTTATTAACATCGTAAATGACTCCATTTCATAACAGTCATTTTTTAAAGCTTGAACTACACAAAATTTGTACAACAACGAATTGAAGTGTAGTCTTTTTTTGCAAAAATTTGTAACTAACTATATCTCAATTGCTCATTACCAAAACGTGTGGTTGATTTCCGTTCCGACTGGGCGCTTTCCTGGGGGCGTCCGATGAGCCGCTTCGCTTCGCTCCAGGGTCTCATCTGTGACGCTGATCCCCAAGGAGTCGCCCAGCCTCCACTCCAATCAACTAATATACAAAGCATACGTTTTAACAAAAAAGAACCATCTCGATAATTCCAAAAAGAGGTAGAAACAGACAAAACTTTTTAAAAAACCTAAAACCACCCTCATTAATATTCGTTTTTATATAGACTTAACAGTTTTAATGACCTATAATAATCCATGCATACATCAATACACGAACATTAAGGTGGTTTTTATGACTGATTATACGTTAATTTTCAAAGGGACAGCTTTTTCAAGTAAATCTCCTACTGAAGTACAAATTTTAAAGGATCATCTATTCTTCATTAATGCTGACGGGATGATTGAGAAGACTGTAGCTCCTGAGCAAGCAGACTATCAAAATCTACTAACTACATATCAACATCAAGAAAATTTCCATCAATTAGCTGACGGTCAATATTTCTTACCAGGCTTTATCGATTTGCATGTACATGCACCACAATGGGCACAAGCTGGAACTGCATTAGATATTCCACTTTATGACTGGCTAAATACATACACATTCCCTATCGAATCAAAATTCTCCGATTTAGAGTTTGCACAAGAGGTCTATGGAGATTTAGTAAGCACTCTTCTTGCAAATGGAACTACTACATCACTCTATTTTGCAACAGTCCATAAAGAAGCGAGCCTGCTATTAGCAAATATTTGCGCTGAAAAAGGGCAACGAGGTCTAGTTGGGAAAGTCGTGATGGACGATCCTGAACAAAATCCAGACTATTATCGTGATGCAACTACGCAATCTGCATTAAAAGATACAGAAGAATTTATTGTAGCTGTAAAAGAATTAGCCAAATCAACGAAACAGGGTGTTTATCCAGTTGTAACACCACGCTTTATCCCAAGCTGTACAGACGATGCTTTAAAAGGTTTGGGAGAGTTAGCTGCTAAATATGATACACATATCCAATCTCATTGTAGTGAAAGTGATTGGGAGCATGGCTACGTACAGGAACGATTTAAGAAAAATGATGCCTTTGCCTTACATGATTTTGGCCTACTGGGCGATAAATCTGTGATGGCACATTGCAATTTCTTAAATGATGACGATGCCCAGTTATTTGCTGAAACAGGCACAGCAATTGGTCATTGTCCAATTTCCAATGCTTATTTTGCAAATAGTGTCATTCCAATTGCCCGCTTCCATGCAAAAGGCGTTGATATCGGATTAGGGTCAGATATTTCTGGCGGTTTCTCCCCTAGCCTCTTCGATAATGCTAGACAAGCAGTTATGTCATCTAGAATGCTAGAAGACGGTGTTGATCCATCTCTTCCTACTGAAAAACGTGGTGTCCCAAATTCACGTATTACGATTAATGAAGCATTTTATTTAGCAACAGCAGGTGGCGGAGAAAGCTTGAGCCTACCAATTGGTCGATTACAAGAAGACTACACGTGGGATGTACAAATCATCGATACTAACATACCATCTGCAAAACTTCCTATATTTGATAGCAAGGAAGATTTACAGGATATCTTCCAAAAAATTATGTATCTTGTGCGCCCAGAAAATATCCGTGAAGTTTGGGTACAAGGAAATAAGGTTCACGCTAGAGCATAGATAGTCTCTTGCGTAAAAAAATTACAATTTTGAGGTGTACATCTTAGTGGAAACGCAACATAACAAATTAGCTAACGATAAAATGAAAACTCAGCAATTAACAGTTTTACCAGATGAAAAGGTGTCATTCGGTCAATCAGCCTTACTTGGTTTACAGCACGTTATGGCAATGGACGTCTATGTAGTGCCTTTCTTAATTGCCATGTTAATCGGTTTACAATCAGGTCAATCAAGCGCATTGATTCAATCGACATTTATTGCGGCAGGGATCGCAACGATTATCCAAACTCATTTTTGTATGAAGCTACCGATCGCACAAGGTCCTTCATATGTTCCTCTTGGCGCCATTGTAGGTATTTATGCTACAAGTGGTGGTGGAGATCTTGGCTGGAGTACTGTGCTAGGAGCAAGCTTAATCGGCGCCATTTTAGTCATTATTTTAGGTTATACAGGTATATTCAATAAAATCGTCCATACTTTCATTCCCCCACTTGTCGGAGGGACAATTATCTTTGTTGTCGGTCTTTCATTAATGCCTGTAGGTTTAAGTAATAACATTTTTAACGCAGCGGGTGCATCTATTAACCAAAACATCTATTTGGCTCTCATTTCAGCTACCGTTCTTATCGTTTGCGTTATGTTAGGTGCAGTCTTTCATAAAAAAGGTCGCGTATTTCGTATCACTTCAGTAATCATTGCTTTAATCGCAGGTAGTATTGCCGCGAATTTTATGGGTGTCTTAGATTTATCAGCGGTATCACAAGCAAAATGGTTTAGTATGCCTCAAATTCCATTTGCAGATTTCGGCTTTACGTTCAATTTTTCAGCCATCATTACAATGGTTATTATTTATATCGTCTTAATGGCAGAAACAACAGGTACATGGTTTGCAGTGAGTAACGTCATCGACAAACCATTAACAGATAAACAAATTAATCGAGGCGTTATCGGGGAAGGAATTGGCTGTTTCGTTGCTTCCTTACTAGGCTCAACTCCTGTCACTGGCTATTCAACAAATGCAGGTGTGATATCGATCACAGGTATCGCAAGTCGCCGTGTTTTTATTGCTGCAGGTTTTTGGTTTGTCTTATTCGGCTTCTCTGGTAAATTAGCTGCTCTTATTTCTGCAATTCCTTCAGCAGTTATCGGTGGTGTATTCGTTATCGTTTGTGGCATTATTGCGATCAGTGGTTTACAAGTAATGAAAAATGAACACATTGGTGAAAAGGAAATGTATGTAATCGCAATACCAGTGATTTTAACATTAGCCCTAACATTACTGCCTAAAGATTTCTTATACTCATTACCAACAACAGTTCAATATTTATTCGGCTCTCCAATCGCAACAGCTGCTATAGTGGCTATATTGTTGAATAAATTATTACCTAGTGTGAAATAGCTTTTAAACTCGATGCACAACTCTCCTATTTTTATACGAAGAGTTGTGCATTTTCTTAATTAAATTATTTCCTGAAATTTCTGCCTTATTTCCTTTTGTTTTGTTATACAATAGCAAAAAAGTAGGGATTATAATTATATATAACGCTATTGTAATAAGGCAGAGATTAATGGGAATAGTAGCGGGCTATAATTTCGCAAAACAAAGAAATGGGTGACAACCATTGTCCAAATGAAGTTCCTAACCTTGTCCATGCGTAAGTCCTTTTCAGTGGATTCACCTGACTTAATAATCTACTATATATCAAAAATAAATCAACGAACATTTCTAGTGTTTTTAATACTGAAGTTTTTTAATGCAATACTACTGATATTTTTTTAAGCGTAATACATGACAAGTTACTAAAAATTAAAAATGGAAGTTGAGGTGGTTAAATTGGAAAAACTCGAGGAACAACTTAAGGTAGCATTAAAAGAGTGCGAACGACTAAGGTTGGAAAATCAAACATTAAAAAAACTTCTGAAATACCATAATATAACCCCTAATACGGTCCCTTATTTTCAAAAAACAAAAGAAGTTGCTATTACCAAAGAGCAAAAGATACAGGAAAGAATGCAAATATATCGGAATCTTTTCAAAGGGAGGACAGATTTATATGCAGTAAGATGGGAAGCTAAAAACGGGAAGTCTGGCTATATGCCTGCGTGTGAAAATGAATGGCATCCAACTTTATGTCAGAAACCAGCAATAAAATGTGCCAATTGTCAGAATCGAAAATTACTCCCTTTAACAGATCAAGTTATTTATGACCATCTATCTGGTAAACACACTATTGGGCTCTATCCTCTTTTACAAGATGAAACGAGCTGGTTTTTAGCCGTTGATTTTGATAAGAAAAACTGGTCAAGAGACGTTCAATCATTTATGGAAACATGTCAGGAATTAGATGTTCCAGCAAGTATTGAGCGCTCACGTTCCGGAAACGGATGCCACGTGTGGATTTTCTTCAATCAAGCTGTCCCTGCTTCCGTAGCTCGTAACCTCGGAAATGTATTATTATCATGCACACTTTCAAAATGTTATGAAGTTGGCATGAATTCGTATGATCGTTTATTCCCAAATCAAGATACACTACCAAAGGGAGGTTTTGGGAATTTAATTGCACTGCCTTTACAGAATGGCCCAAGGAAGAACGGAAATAGTGTTTTTGTCGATGAGCATTTTATTCCTTACCCAGATCAATGGCACTATTTACATCAAATACGAAAAATGAAAAGAGAGGATATTAACAAAATTATAAAAACATATCACAAAAACAATGATTCTTCTATGTCTGTAAAAGAAAATAGACAACCTTTATCGAATGAGGATAAAGTTCAGCTCTCAACTAACGTCACAGTGATTGAAAAGAACGGTTTATATATCCCCAAAAAAGGTCTTTCTTCTTCTTTCATTCATAAACTTATGCAACTCGTAACTTTCAAAAATCCTCAATTTTATAAAACCCAAGCAAAGCGATTATCGACTCATAATATACCACGAAACATTACTTGCTTTGATCATACAGAGGAGTATTTAATACTGCCGCGTGGATGCAAAGATGATTTGCTAAGCTTATTAAATGATCTCTCTATGGATTATGATTTTGTTGATGGTACAAATCCAGGAACCAAAATATCATTAAAATTTGAAGGTAATTTAAGAACAGAACAGGAACAAGCAGTGACAAAATTATTAGAAAATCCAATTGGTATTTTATCTGCTACGACTGGATTCGGAAAAACTGTAATCGCTGCTGCGTTAATTGCAAAAAGACAGACAAATACCTTAATTATCGTTCATCGAAATCAACTAATTGAACAGTGGAAAAAAAGTTTATCTACATTTCATAATCTTGAAGAAAAACAAATTGGTCAAATTGGCGGTGGCAAAAATAAGCAAACAGGTATCATTGATATCGCTACCATACAAAGTCTAAATTATAAAGGAGAAGTGAAAGATCTGATTACACAATATGGTCAGATTATCGTCGATGAATGCCATCACATTGCAGCGTTCAGTTTTGAGCAAGTACTAAAAAAGGTGAATGCCAAGTATATTGTTGGATTAACCGCTACCCCTATACGAAAAGATGGGTTACATCCAATCATGGCAATGCAGTTAGGGCCAGTTCGTTATAAAGTAAATGCCAAAGATCAAGCGAAAATCAGGCCTTTTAAACAAGCATTGATCCCTCGTTACACGAAGTTTAAGTCCGATAAAAAGGACATCCAAACAATATATACAGAAATCACAAAAGATGAGAGCCGAAACCAAATGATTTTTGACGATGTTTTAAAAGAATTAGATAACGGTTCAGTACCTATTATTTTAACCGAAAGAGTTGAGCATGCCTTTTATTTAGAATCTAAATTTAAAGGGTTTGTAAAGAACGTTATTATTTTAACAGGGAAATTAAGTAAAAAAGAAGAGAAAGAAAATCTTAAAAACTTAGATGTGCTTACTGATAATGAAGAAAGGCTGATTATTGCAACAGGAAAATATATAGGGGAAGGTTTTGATTACGCTCGATTAGATTCCTTATTTTTAGTTATGCCTTTTTCATGGAAAGGTACCTTACAACAATATGTTGGGAGGCTACATCGTCAGCACGATTCAAAATCGATAGTGAAGGTCTATGATTATGTAGATTGTCAGGAGAAAATGTTCAAAGTTATGTTTGAAAAAAGATTAAAAGGTTATCAATCGATGGGGTATAAATTGTTGGAAAACAAATCAATTGATGAAACTTTATCCGAACAAATGAGGTTATTTTAAGAATCCAATCAGATTTAAGCCTAAAATGTCTTCAAGTCTCCCTCAGTTTCTCCGTTATCTTTAATTAAATTATCTATGCTTCTTGCATCGATAATTCAAAATATTTCAAGTAAATAGGAATATTAAATAACAACTCTTTACCTTTAGTTTTTTTAGTAATATTTTCTACAATATATGCTTTACTTGACATTAAAACATTGTATACGTTTTCGCAGAGAGGTTAGGACATAATGCTCAAAACCTTAAAAAGCTTGAGAAATCCATTTAGAAACGTTGATTTCTCAAGCTTTTCTGATGTAATTTTTTAATTTTACTTTGTAAATATACTTATGTCCCAGCCTCTTATTTATGATTAAAGTTATATTAATATTTTGATTATACCTCGCTAAACGTTATATCTATCCCCAATATGCCAAAGATCGTTTCTTCATCGCTTCTCGGTATTGCTCGGTTGAGATTGGCAATGCTTTATTTGTTTGATAATCCATAATAACACCATATCTTCGAACAACATCCATTTGATTAATTTCACCTTTGTTGTACATCTGCTCAACTTCTATTGGCTCTGTTTCCAGCCATCTATGGCGATTTTTACGAATATAATCGCGTTCTTTTACTGTTGCAGCCATATCAATTTCGTAGGCATCCAAATCGCGGTCAATTTCATGGATCACTACGCCATAATCAAGCTTCGCACGTTCAATCGAAACATATTCATCAATAACGTCCTCTAAAACAGCTTTGACATCTCGTGCTAATGGGTCGCCTAAACCGCCTCCTCCAGCTGAAGGACGTGTAAAGGTATCGCCTTTCTTTAATTCAATATTGGAGAAAATCGTGCCTAAAAATTCTTCACTCTCTTTGTTTGGATTTAAAATAGCTCCTTGTGCGATAGAAGGTAAGCCACCCATAATCCCCCATGTAATGGAGCGAGAACGATCACAGCAATAGGACATCACGGTTTGGTTAACTTCTGTTAAAATACCGCCCTTTTCTACACCACAACCACCACGGTATTGCCCAGGACCTGCAGAATCTATAATAATTTCATGCTTCGTCGTTACAACTGGTGACAAACGCTCTTGCCCTTCGCATGGCTGAACACTCAATCCTACTCCGAACACTGGTGACGTTGTATTCGCACCATCGCGGTCAATACGTCCACCATGACCACCCGCCATCCAGTCATACCACATAAAATATTCACTACTATTTCGTCGTTGATCATAACCGCCTATTAGTAAATACTCTAAATTAAATGAACATGCGATAGCGCGTTCCGGCATAATATTTGACCATAGTTCGAAGCAGGCATTCATAATCTTTTCAAATGCGCCTGAACAATAGCCAGAGACAGCTACTGGGCTAGGTGCGTTGACGACAGAGTTTTCAGGAAGAAATATTTTCACAACACGATAAAACCCTGAGTTCAACGGAATGTCCGGGAAAAATGTTTTCGTTCCTGCATAAGTACCCGAAAGTGCTGACCCAAAGCCCGCATTTAAAAAACAACTGATATAAGGATGTGAATCGCTTAAATCATAAGCTATTTCATCATCTGTAATGGTCATTTTTACACGAATTGGGATTAAGCCATCTCCTAATTGTGGGTCCATATCGATATAGTCCACTGTTTCCCATTGTCCTTTAGGTAAAGCTTTAATTTTCGCTCTCATTAATCGTTCAACGTAATTTTGGACTTCTTCAAAAGCTGTTAACACCGTGTGAATACCGTACTTCCCTATCATTTCCTTGAGTTGTTTTTCTCCCACTTTCGCCGCTTCTACTTGAGAACGTAAATCTCCTATACGTTCTTCCGGAATACGCATGTTCATGACAATAATTTTCACAACATCTGTTAAATATTGACCTTTACTATAAATACGGACAGGTGGGATACGTAGCCCTTCCCCGTAATGTTCCTTTGCTGTGATATCAAAAGAACCTGGGTTAGAACCGCCGACATCCGCCCAGTGCCCATTTGTTTGCATCAGTGCAATCAGTTTGTCATCATGGAACACTGGTAAAATTACACGTACATCACTGAAATGCGTCCCTCCACGATAAGGATCATTTACTAAAAATACGTCTCCTGGATGAATATCATCAGCGAAATCTTCTAATACAGCCTTTGCAGTTAAATGCAATGTCCCTACGTGTACGGAAATATCTTGTGTTCCTTGCATCACCGTATTGCCCTGTGCATCGCATAATGCACAGCTGAAGTCTCGATTATAAATAACAAACGAGTAGCACGTACGCAGCATTTGTTCCGCCATTTGATCGACTAAGTTCACAAAGCCGTTTTTTAAGACTTCAAATGTTACCGGGTCGAGATTTTGAACCTTATCATTCATCTCCAATTTCGTAGTACTCATAGCCTGATTCCTCCTTATCGCGTATTAGTTCACCGTAATAATGATATTTTTATAGGCATCTACTTCCGCTGTAAACCCTGGTGGAATAACAGTCGTCGTATCCAACTGATCGATAATGGCTGGACCCTCAAATTGCGTATGAACTGGTATTTTATCGCGATGATATACGTTCGTTTCAATATATTTACCTTCAAAATAAACAGGACGTGTTTCTTTGAAAGCATCTTCAAGCGAACCTTCAGGAGCATACTGCGGGAAATTTGGCTTAGGAACTGTTCCTATAGCCGTGACACGTAGACCAAAAATCTCTACAGCTTGGCCCTGATCGGAAAATGCAAATTCTCTTTCATGTTCTTGATGGAATGCTTCCAAAATAGCATCTAAGGAAGTTATTTGATCGGTTACGAGAACGGCCAGAGATCGCCATTGTCCTTTATAACGAAGGTCTATAAAATTCGTTAATGACGATGAATTTTCTGCTATTCCTTCCTCTTCTAATAACGCTCTTGCCTCTTCTCGCAATTCACTAAATTGATTTGTCAGTTCCTCTACATTTACTTCATCAAGTTTTTTCACGTACGTTTTAGAAATATCGTGGCGTACATCTACAAGTAGGCATCCCATTGCTGCTGCCACACCTGGATGAGTAGGAATAATGACTTTTGGAATGTTCAAATCTTTCGCCAAATAGGCACCATGTAATGGCCCTGCACCACCAAAAGCTACGAGTGCGAAATCTCGTGGATCATAGCCTCTCCGTACTGATATTAATCGAACTGCATCACTCATATTGGCATTTGCAACTTCTATAATGGCACTTGCCGCTTCCTCAACTGATTGATCGAATGCATTTGCGATTTTTTTCACAGCGTCACTTGCTGCCTCTTTGTTTAATTGCATCGTACCATCCAACAAATCCACACCCAGACGTCCTAACACTAAATTCGCATCTGAGTTAGTTGGTTCAGTGCCTCCTCGGCCATAGCATGCAGGACCTGGTACTGCCCCTGCACTTTGTGGTCCATTGCGTAAAGAACCGCCTTCATCTTTCCATGCGAGACTACCTCCACCGGCTCCTATTGTTAATATTTCAATGCTCGGGAAACCAATTGGATAGCCATATTCAATAGACCAGTCCTTTGTGATCCGTATATCACCCTTATACATCAGCGAAATATCAGTACTTGTACCACCCATATCTAAGCCGATTGCATTGTCAAACCCGCACAACTTTGCGATATGCTTACTTGCAATTGCTCCAGCAGCTATCCCGGAACTTGCTAATCTAGCAGCATAGCGGGGCACTGTACTTGAAGTCATCACCCCGCCACCGGAATGTAAAACTAAAATTTCTTCTTCATAACCTTTGTTCTGCATTTCATAGCTTAACTTCCTAATGTAGTTACTCATAATTGGTCCAAGAACAGCATTGATAATCGTTGTACTCATACGTTCATGCTCGAAAATTTCTGGAAGCACCTCGCTTGAAATACAAACATAAACATCAGGTAGTTCCTCTTTTAGAATTTTTTTAACTCTTGCCTCATTTTCCCCGTTCACATAGGCATTGAGGAAACACACTGCAATAGATTCTGTTCCTCGACGTTTTAATTTTTTTGCTAATAAACGAACTTCTTCTTCATCAATAGCTTGAAGAATATTTCCTTCATAATCTATTCGTTCTGTCACTTCAAATCGATCTCGTCGCTGAATATAAGGCCTCGCAGTATCCTTATAAGTGTCCCATATATCTTCTTTCGTTCCCCGGCGAATTTCGATGACATCTCTAAAGCCCTTTGTCGTAATAAGAGCTGTTTTCGGTAGCTTTCGCTCAATTAACGCATTCGTTCCAACCGTTGTGCCATGAGAAAAAATTTTAATATCTTTTCCATTCAATCCGGCTTTTTCTACTCCATTTAAAATTCCCTGCTCTGGGTTTGAAGGTGTGGATGAGGTCTTTGTTACAAATACTTCTCCTGTTTCTTCATTAAAAACAAATACATCTGTAAACGTTCCACCAACATCAATTGCTAAACGACTTTGTGTCATAGCTCTACCTTCTTTCGTTTAATAAATTTCCTAAACGTATTTTTTATGAAATGAATGCCTCAAGCGAATGTCACAGATTTTTTAAATTATTGCGCAGGTTTCTGTAATCATTACACCGAGGCATACAAGGTTATATTGTGATTTATTCAATCACTTGCTTAGATATTAAGTTTTTCTACTCGCTTTTTGTGCCGATTGTAATCGTTTTGAATATTGTAAAGAACTCTTTTGCTGCTTGCCCTTGTTCACGGGCACCGGTACTTGAATTTTTCATTCCTCCAAACGGCGCTTGTGGCTCAGCACCACCCGTTTCATCGTTAACCTGTACAAGTCCAACTTCACTGCGATTAATAAAATCAAAGGCTTTTGGAATGTTATTTGTATAAATAGAAGCGCTCAATCCAAAATCGGAATCATTCGATAATCGAATCGCTTCTTCATAATCTTTTACCTTTATGACAGCTAACACTGGTCCAAAAATCTCTTCATGGGCAATCGACATCTCATGTGTTACATTCGTAAAAATGGTCGGATCTATATAGTATCCTTCTACCATACCTTTTGTAGGACCACCGCCAAATACAAGCTCAGCTCCATCTGATTTAGCTTTTTCGATGGCCGTTAATATAGATTCATACTGCCCCTTGGATGACACAGGTCCCATCATGACACCAACTTCGATTTTTTTAGCTTCTGCAATTAACTGCTCCAATACCTGTTCATAAACCGCTTCCTCGATGTACACTCGACTAGTTGCTGTACAACGCTGTCCAGTCTGCTTCATCGCACCTTCAATCGTTAATTTTGCAGCTTGATTGATATTGGCATCAGCTAAAATGATCGCTGCATTTTTGCCCCCAAGCTCGAGCTGAACTTTTTTATTAGTCGATCCAACAGTATCTAGAATACTTTGCCCAACACTATTAGAGCCTGTAAATGTAATCGCCTTTACTTCAGGTGCCTCCAATAATACCTGCCCCACTTTTGAACCACGGCCTTGCACAACATTTAATACGTTTTCTGGTAGGCCTGCTTGTATGAATAATTCGCCAATTAATTTACCGGTTAAAGCGCTTTCAATAGACGGCTTCCAAACAACTGTATTGCCATACACTAATGCAGGCGCAATTTTCCATAGAGGAATAGCGACAGGGAAATTCCAAGGAGTTATGGCGGCAACGACACCAAGAGGCACCCGCATTGTGTACAGTAATTTCGCTTCATTGGCTGACGGTAACACCTCACCTGTAGCGCGCATCCCTTCTTGGGCAAAATACCGCAAAATGGAAGCGCCACGTTTAACTTCACCAAGCATTTCATTTTTCGTTTTTCCCATTTCACTCGAAGCTATTTCAGCTACTTTATCTATATTTTTCTCGAGCAGGTCTGCTGTCACGCGTAAAATTTCTCCACGTGCTACAGAAGATGTATTTTTCCAACCTTCAAACGCTTCCTGAGCTGCAACGATAACGTCTTTCGTTTCATCTATAGTTAAAAGCTCAACTTGGCCTATACATTGGGATGGTCTCGCTGGATTAAATTGTTCTCGTATTTCTCTAACGATGGTTGTCATAAAACTCCTCCTTCATTTAATAATCGTTTGCGTTGACCTTACTCGTTTTCAACAATTGTTTTACGTATATGCTCAAATGTCTCGTCTAAAATACGTAACATTTCATCTAGCTCTACTTTTGATAGAATGAGAGGTGGAGAAAAAACAACTGTATCTTGATCATACGTAACTGTTCGTAAAATCAATCCTCGTTTCATCGTTTCTTGTACAAAAATTGGACTAAGAGGAGACTCAAATAATTCACCCGTCTCACGGCTCTTTACTAATTCAATGGCTCCAAGTAATCCAAGAGTACGCACGCGTCCGATAAAGCTATATTTTTCTTGCAGTGCTCGGAAGCCTTCTAACATGCCGTCCCCCATCTTTGCAGCATTTCCAACGAGATTTTCACGCTCAAGGATTTCTATATTTTTCAACCCAACCTGACATGCGAGCGCATGACCGCTGTAAGTATATCCGTGCATTAATGTTCCTTTAGAAAGTTCGCAATAATCTTGATGAAGCTTTTCGGATATCGCCACACCACCAAGCTGAACATAGCCACTCGATACTCCTTTAGCGAATGACATCATATCTGGCACTACGCCATAATGTTCCATACCAAAAAATTTACCTGTACGACCAAACCCGGTAATGACTTCATCTGCAATGAATAAAATACCGTACTCATCACAAATTTTTCGTACCTCTTTAAAGTAATCTTTTTGTGGAATATTAACCCCACCTGCACCTTGCACAGGCTCAGAAATAAAAGCAGCCACAGTCTCAGGGCCTAACGCTTCAATAGTTTCACGTAAATTCCGTACGGATTCGCTGTATACATAGTGGAAATCAGGAGCGTGTGAATTAGTAAAGTCACGAAACGCTTGTAAGCCTGTCGCACTTGTAGCCCCCATAGCTACACCATGGTATGAATGGGTACGTGAAATAATCTTTTGGCGCTCTGGCTGTCCTTTTAGTAACCAGTAATGTCGTGCTAATTTAATCGCTGTATCGTTCGACTCTGAGCCGCCTGAAGTAAAAAATACAGTGTTTAAGTCTCCCGGAGTTAAAGATGCAATTTTCGTCGCTAAACGAATAGCTGGTTCATTGCTAAACGATGCGAAACAGGAACTAAATGCTAATGTAGACATTTGCTCCTTCGCAACTTCGGCAATTTCTTTACGACCATGCCCAACATTTACATTCCATAAAGAAGACATCCCATCAATGTAGATATTCCCTTCTATATCTTTTAAATAAATGCCATTCCCTTCTGTAAAAATGGCTGCTGGACCTTGTGTTTGCTGTTGCTCAATCGACGTTGTTGGATGTAGAAAATGCTTTTGATCTAACGTTTTTAATTCTTCTTTTAGTTGAATTGTCATAAATCCCAACCTCTTTTCGTTTATAATTTCATTCACTTTTTTAATAGCAATTCTCATGCCATCTAATGAAAAAATTCTTAAATGCGTTGTAATTTTTTTACTCATAACCAAAAGATAGGAATAGTATTTGTTAAAATGTATGCCAATAATATAAGTTGATTGGAGTGGAGGCTGGGCGACTCCTTGGGGATAGCGATAGAGGAACGAAGGCTAAAACCATCACGTCCTGTGATAACGCCTTCGTGACCTACATCGTGTAGGCCCAATCGGCTCATCGGACGCCCCCAGGAAGCTTTGCTCTGTGCGAAAGCGTAGTGCTAACGTAGCGGCAGCAACTGGGTTTTGTCTGTGCGAAAGCGAAGCGGCAGCGACAAATGTTTTATCTGCGCGAAAGCGAAGCGGCAGCGACAAATGTTTTATCTGCGCGAAAGCGAAGCGGCAGCGACAAATGTTTTATCTGTGCGAAAGTGCAACGACAGCTACAACAAATGTTTTATCTGCGCGAAAGCGAAGCGTCAGCTACAAATGTTTTATCTGCGCGAAAGCGAAGCGGCAGCGACAAATGTTTTATCTGCGCGAAAGCGAAGCGTCAGCGGCAAATGTTTTATCTGTGCGAAAGTGCAACGACAGCTACAACAAATGTTTTATCTGCGCGAAAGCGAAGCGGCAGCGGCAAATGTTTTATCTGTGCGAAAGCGAAGCGGCAGCGACAAATGTTTTCTGTAGCGAAAGCAAAGCGTCAGCTACAAATATTTTCTGTAGCGAAAGCAAAGCGTCAGCTACAAATGTTTTCTGTAGCGAAAGCAAAGCGACAGCTACAAAGCTCCCAGCCGGAACGGAAATCAACCCCCACGTTATGAAAATGTAGCATTATTTTTTTCGTTATTTATCGTTGCTTCACAAAACTGCAACAAAATGAAAAAGAGACGCTTTCTTGTTTGAAAATGTCCCTTTCTTCTAAACAATTAACATATTAATGATGCATTTCATCATTTTCCTTGTATTATTTAGTGAGGATTGCGATATTACAGCTTATTTTGCATAAATGAAATTTTGATGCAAAAGTACATCACTAGTCCTTATATGAAATTTGTCGCGTTAATTGGAACTTTTGAATTTTACGTACCAATGTTGACTGATCACAGCCAAGTGATTTGGCCGCTTGTCTTATACTTGGATATTTAGATAAAGCTTCCTTAATAATTTGTTTTTCAAACGCGGCTACTTGTTCCTTTAATGTGCCACTGAACTTTGGATCGATAACCATTTCCTGGATATTTTGAATTTGTACAGGATTTTCTAAATCACGTGCAATCGTTGGGCTACTATCTAACTCTTGTTGCACAATATATACTGTTATTTCTGGCTGCGTTGCTAATAAGCAAATACGTTCCACCATATTTTTAAGCTGCCGTACATTTCCCGGCCAATCGTGAGACTCTAATATTTTCATAGCAGATGAATCAATCGTCCGGTGGATGCCGTATTTTTCTCCAATTACAGCTAAAAAATGGTTGATAAGCGGAATAATATCTTGACGACGTTGCCTTAATGGTGGAATTTCAATCGGGATAATATTTAAACGATAATATAGATCCTCACGGAATTCACCTTGCCTCACCATCTCCGCTAAATTGCGATTTGTTGCAGCGATTATGCGTACATCAATAGGTATAGGCTTACCACTCCCAATACGCTGAACCTCCGATTCTTGGAGCACACGTAATAATTTTGCCTGTAGTAGTAAGGGCATCTCTCCAATTTCATCTAAAAACACTGTACCACCTGACGCAATCTCAAATAACCCTGCCTTTCCACCTCTTGCCGCTCCCGTAAATGCTCCTGCCTCATAGCCAAACAGTTCGGATTCTAATAAATTTTCAGGAATTGCACTACAGTTAATCGTTAATATTTGCTTATTGTTACGTCGGCTGTTTGCATGAATAAGCTTTGTAATTTCCTCTTTACCTACGCCTGATTCACCACCAATTAATACAGTAGAGTCTACCTCTGCAATCCTCATAACACGCTTTACTACCTGCATCATTGCGGCAGACACAGCTATTAAACTACTTTTTGTTGATTCTTTAGTATGTAAGGCATGTAGCTTATTTTTAAAATTCTCGTTTTGAACTTCTAATTTTTTTACTTCCTTCTCTAACAGTTTTAATTGTGTCATATCACGAGTAATTGCTACTACGTATTGTAATTCACCGTGTTCATCAAATATTGGCTTACCAGAAACTAAAAAACATTTTCCATTAATGAACGTCTGCAAAATAGTTACTTTTTCTTTTGATTCAATGACTTTCATCGAAATGGAATCACTCATTAAACCTTCAGCGATTACGTCTTTTGCATATCTTCCCATTAAATCGATGCCAACAATTTCAATATCAATATCATTTTGAAATAAAATTTTACCGTAACAATCACATACTGTAACGCCATCTGATATAGAGTTTAATACTTTAATTGACAGTGGGTTCATAAAATCAATATGGCTATACTGCATGAATGGTTTGACATGAAATAAGCTACCTTGTGAAGTCTCTAATACGTGAATAAAATAGCCTTCTATCTCGAACGTTTCTGTTCCTTTTTGATATTGTTTTATTATTTTTTCAAGAAGCTCTCGTTGGATATCACTTTTAATCATTACTTCCTCATTTTTCACAATAAAAAAATGTTCCTCTTTATGAAGTTCAGTTATCGACATATAGACCACTTCCTCTCGAACTAAAAAAATTCGCTCACTTTCTACGGGGCATCTGCAAGCCTAAAAGGTGTTAAATCATCCTTTAATGGCTTGAAATCTCGGAGAAACATTGCGAATTTTTTATATTTTACAGTATTCTACTCTGAGGCTAGCTTTTCCTCTATTTGCTCTGCTGATCTTGTCGACAGTTTTCGCATAATCATAAACAACACAACTGAGCCAATCAATACTAATGTACTTAAATAAAATTGGGAGCGTAAAGATTCAATGAGTGCTTGGCATAAATAAACGACTGTTAAAATTCCAATTGTGACATACGACAAGTATGGGAATAACCACATTCTTATCGCTAATGGCTCATCTGAAACCTTGTCATAATACCGCCGGAAACGAATTTGTGAAATGGCAATGAAAATATAAACAGCTATCATTAATCCTCCAACACAATTACCCAAAAAATAGAAAATGACTTCAGGTGAAATGAAGTATAGCATCGCACAAATATAAGCCACCACTGTACTGCCAAGAATAGCTGGTACAGGTGCACCTCGACGATTTTTAATTTGTGAGAATATTTTCGGTGCATCTCCTTGACGCGACATTTCAAGTAACATACGTGAGCTTGTATAAAGAGCGGAATTTAAAACAGAGATAAGTGAAATAAAAATAACGATTTGAATAAGTTGAGCAGCAATAGGAAGCCCAGCCATCGTTAAAATATTTGCGTAAGGTGCTGCCAATATTTTCGAATCATTCCAAGGTATGATTAAAATCATAATGGCTACTGAACCTACAAAAAATAAACCTAACCGAAATACAACGTTGCGAATGGCGCGAACAATATTTTTCGCCGGATTTTCAGACTCTGCTGCCGCGATGGCTGCAACCTCAGCACCACAAATAGAGAAAATGACAAAGACAATTCCCGTTAAAATGGGAACAATACCATTTGGTGCAAATCCACCAAATTCTGTTAAAATACCTAACCCCTTCGGCTCATAATTTGGCCAAATTCCTAAAATCATCGCTAGACCTACTACTAAAAATACGACAATAGCTGTAACTTTAACAAAGGAAAGCCAATATTCGAATTCACCAAATGATTTTACTGAATAAATATTAATAATTGTCATCAATAATGTTATGCCTACACTTCCGGCCCAAGTTGGGATCATTGGAAACCAATTATGCAGCATCCCACCTATGAGTGCGGCTTCTAACCCCACAATAAACACCCAGCTTGCCCAATAAAGCCAGCCTACTGTAAAACCTGCCCATGGACCAATATACTTTCCTGCATATGAAGCAAATGAACCTAACTCTGCTGAACCACCAGATTTCTTCCCTAAAACTATTTCTCCTGATGCCATTTCCCCAACCATTTGCATGATTAAAACTATGAGTAAGCATGCAATCGTATATGAAACCACCGCTGCAGGACCGGTACTTAAAATATTTTTCCCTGTTCCGACAAATAGCCCTGTGCCAATAACCCCTCCAATGGAAATCATCGTAATATGCCTTGTTTTCAGTGATTTTTGCAAAGCTCCCATTAAACCACCCCTTTTGTGTTTTATGTAGACATTTACTAGCCCCTTTCCTCTAATTCAATGTCTACCGTTTAATGAGCAATTCCGATGCCAAACCTATTAAATTATTAAAAATTTCAAAAAAATTTATCTGTACATCCTTCGGGACTTTTCTAACTCAGTAATTTTAAGGCTCATCAGCATAGCGTGAGGTTGATTTCCGTTCCGGCTGGGCGCTTTGTAGCTGTCGTTGCACTTTCGCACAGATAAAACATTGTAGCTGTCGCTTTGCTTTCGCTACAGAAAATATTTGTTGCTGACGCTTCGCTTTCGCACAGAGCAGAGCTTCCTGGGGCGTCCGATGAGCCGCTTGGGCCTACACGATGTAGGTCACGAAGGCGTTATCACAGGATGTGATGCTCTTAGCCTTCGTTCCTCTATCGCTGATCCCCAAGAAGTCACCTAGCCTCCACTCCAATCAACTCCTATATGGCATACGTTTTAACTTCTTTTCAACGGGTGTCTAAACATCCTCACCCCAGAATTTTGGTGATAAGTCATTTTTCTGCAACAAATGTTTTCTGCGCGAAAGCGAAGCTGCTGCAACAAATCTTTTCACATGCGATTTTCAAATTTTGATGCAAAAATACATCAACGACAGTTTGTTTGCATCATCTTGCCTATCCATAAACTCGATTGAATGAACTCACAATATTCATCTCTTCCCTGTACTTCGCTACTGTCCGTCTGGATATTTGGATACCTTCCGTACATAAAATACTTGTAATCTGCTGATCAGTTAAAGGTTTTTGTTTATCCTCTTCCTCTACCAACTGTTTGAGCCGCTTTTTAATATACATAATAGAATCCATTTTTCCAGAAATATTCATTACTCCTTTTGTAAATAACGATTGTAAACCATACACACCTTGAGAAGTTTTTATATATTTTCCACGAACAGCTCGACTAATTGTTGACACATGTAGACCTAAAATGTCAGCTACATCTTTTAACCGCATAGGCTTTATTGCCTCAATTCCTTTATTGAAAAAATCCTCTTGCAACTCGACTAACAATCTAGCTAATTCGTAAAGCGTTTTATCACGTTGTTCAATCCCTTGCAACAATAAAAGAGCATCTTTCATTGTATCTTTGAAATAGGTTTTACAATTCGGATCATTTTTTAATATCTCAACATAATGTTTATCGATTGAAACGATTGGTAAATATCCACGATTTAAATTAATCATCCATTCCTCTCCTAATTTCTCTACTTCGATTTCAGGAATGACATATGGAATCGTTTCAAATTTATCTCCTGTCGCCACTGGTTTTAAATTTTTGATATAGTGGACAGTTTTCTTCACTTCCTGTATAGGCGTTTTATACTTTTTACTTAACTGTTTAATGGACTGTGCTGCCACTAGCTCTAAATCCGTTTTGATAAATTGAGAGGTCAATTTTGGTGCAAGCGCATCCCTGTCTACTTGAATGAGTAAATATTCTTTATAATTCCGTGCTCCTACTCCTACTGGCTCGAAAGTTTGAAGTAAATCCAATAGTGCTTCTATGTGCAAAACTTTTGTCTTAAATTTATTTGCGACAATTTCTAAATCAACATCTAAAAATAGACGATCATCTAAGGAACGAATTAAAAACGTTAAGATTTTTAAATCTAACGAAGATAGATTTTTATGCATAGGCACTTGTTCCAATAAAAACTGCTCATAGCTTTCTTTTGCAGCAAGCTTCATCTCAATAGGGTTAAATGAATCATTTTGCCGTCCACAATATGGCGCAGAAAAATTTTTAAAGGAATAGCTTGCTAACTGCAGAATTTCCTCATATTGACTTTTCACCGTCGCGTCAGTGACCACTAACAGCGGATTTTCATTTGCTTTGTCATAAATAAACTGTTCTAACTCATTTGTTGAATATTGCAGTATTTCTAAATGCTGTACTAGTTGTGCTGATAAAACTTGCATTACTTTTTGGGAAGTTTTGATAGCCATTTGCATACCCCATACCTCCTTAACAGAATTTTCTACATAGTAACATGTTTATTCTTTGATTTTCCATTTTTTCATTAAATTTTTATTTCATTTAGACATTCATCAATTACCCCTTCTAATTTTCTAATAATTCCAAAAAAGTAATTGACTACACTCATAAGTAATCATAAAATACACATATACAATATTAGTTACCACATTGCGGTAAAAAAGGAGGAATGATGAAATGTTTCATTTACCAACTGTGCAATTTACACCAGAGCAAGAACAATTTCGTTTAGATGTTCGAACGTTTCTACAGGAAGAATTAGTAAAAGGAACCTTCACATCTAAATGTGACTCTTGGTTAAGTGGAGATGATCCTGAATTTTCTAAGCTAATTGGTCAAAAAGGTTGGATTGGTTTAACTTGGCCAAAAAAATATGGTGGTCAAGAGCGCAGTACCATAGATCGATACATTTTAACGGAAGAATTTTTAGCCGTTGGTGCTCCAGTTGCAGCACATTGGTTTGCTGATCGCCAAACAGGACCACTTCTTTTACGATATGGGACAGAAGAACAGCGTGAATATTTCTTACCGAAAATCGTGAAAGGTGAATGCTACTTTGGCATAGGGTTAAGTGAACCAAATAGTGGTTCTGACTTAGCTTCGGTCAGTACACGTGCAGAAAAAGTAGAAGGCGGCTGGTTAGTAAATGGTCAAAAAATATGGACGAGCAATGCTCATCTTTGTCATTATATGGTGACTTTAGTGCGTACTAGTCCTTTTGATGGAAAAAGTAAACATGCAGGCCTTAGTCAGCTAATCGTCGATTTACATGCAGAAGGCGTAACCGTTGTTCCTATTAAGTTTTTAACCGGGGAACATCATTACAACGAAGTGTTCTTTGAAAATGTTTTTGTACCTGACAATATGGTTGTTGGAGAAATCGGTAATGGCTGGGCTCAAGGATTAGCTGAGCTTGCCTTTGAGCGTAGTGGTCCAGAGCGAATATTGAGTACTTTCCCATTAATTGATGAGCTTATTCAAGAGTTAAAGCGCCAAAACAATTTAGAAGGGTTAAAACAAGCGTCAAAAATTGTAGCTCGTCTTTGGAGTCTACGAAATTTGTCACTTGGAGTAGCCCAGCTTTTAGAATCTGGTAATGGTGAAGACGTATCTATTCCGGCTGCACTTGTGAAGGCACTTGGGACGAAATTCGAGCAAAGTATTCCTGAAATCACACGTTTAATCGTACAGACTTATCCAACACTTGACGCGCATCGTAAAATTGATCGCTTTATGGCTGAATCCATTTTACATGCACCAGGCTTTACTATTCGAGGAGGAACTTCAGAGGTATTGTATGGCGTTGTAGCGAAAGGGGTTATAGCACAATGAGTGAAATGAGAGACATGATCGTTGATGTTGTAGAGCGCATGTTAAAAGAAAAAGTAGATAAAGATTTAGTCGATACAGTAGAACAAGGTCACTGGGCACCCGAGCTATGGGATCTATTTAAAGAAAATGGGATGACTGCGGTAGCCATTACAGAAGAAAATGGCGGTGCAGGTGGCGACATAGAGGATTTATTGAATATTGTTCGTTTAACTGGAAAATATGCTGCACCGATTCCATTTACTGAAACAACATTTGCGAATTATTTATTGGAATTTACGAACTTACAAGTAATCGAGGATTTGGCTACGTATATGCTATGTCCTGACCAAGCCTTTACGTTAGAGAACGGCAAATTAAAGGGAAAGGCGATTCATATTCCTTGGGCACGCCATACAAAAAATCTAGTGACACTTGCCCGTAGCAAGGATGGTATACATCTTGTAGAAGTAGATTTAAGCCAAGCTGAAATTAAAGAAGCTACGAATTTGGCAGGCGAGCCGCGTGATACCGTGATATTCCATCATGGTACAACTTCACAAGTGTCTGCAGTGTTATCTCCTGACAAGATACACACTATAACAACACTCCATACAGCTTTTCAATTAGCACTGATGACTGGTGCCATCGATAAAATAAATGACTTAACTGTTCAATATACGAAAGAACGTGAACAATTTGGTCGTCCGATTCATCGCTTTCAGCTCGTTCAGCAACATATTGTACATTTAGCAGGTGAAACGGCTATAGCATTAGCAGCATTCAATAATGTAACCGAAGCCCTTCTGATGAACAAGCAAAATAGTGAGGTTGCTTACGCTAGCATTCGTTTTGAAGAAATCATTCAAACAGTGACAACAATTGCACATCAAGTACACGCTGCAATTGGTACAACACACGAACATAGTTTGCATCAATTTACACGCAGACTTTGGTCTTGGCGCGATGAAGGAGCCAGCACCTCATATTGGACTAATTTGGTCGCAACACAGCTTATGGAAAGTGGTAATAGCCTTTGGGGTTATATAACTTCGTCTAGTAAAAGCACTCCCCTTCTCAAAGTAGAAGGATAGTGAAAAATGCTGTAATGACTAAATTTGTGACAAAACATTCATGACATGATAAGGAGAGGGTTATCAATGACTGATTTACTTTTTGAAGTACAAGACCATATTGCCACAATTACATTAAATAAACCTGAAACGTATAATGCTTTCAGTGAAGAAATGATTTCTGAATGGATTAAAGCTCTTGAGGTTGTTCGTGACTCAGACGATATTCGCGTTGTCATTGTTAAAGGCAATGGGAAATCTTTTTGTGCAGGTGGCGATATTAAAGCGATGCAAGCCGGTGAAGGGTTTTTCAAGAGTGAAGAAGATATCTCCTCCACAGGTTTAGCAAGAAAAAATTCACTATGGAAAAAGATTCAACGTATTCCCCTACTACTTGAGGAAATTGATAAGCCTGTTATTGCACAAGTACATGGATTTGCAATGGGTGCCGGTCTTGATATGGCCTTAATGTGTGACATTCGGATTGCTGCAAAATCTACAAAAATATCAGAAAGCTATATTAACGTAGCAATTGTTCCTGGTGATGGTGGTGCTTATTATTTACCAAAATTAATAGGCATCGATCAAGCATTGGACATGTTCTGGACAGCTCGTGTATTAACTGCTGATGAAGCAAAAGACAAAGGCGTTGTGACATTTGTTGTGGAAGACCATGAGCTTGAGGAATATACATTGAATTATGCGAAGGAATTAGCAAGTCGTCCAACTACGACATTACAATTCATTAAACGTGCTGTTTATCAAAGTCAACGGATGGATTTACGTTCTGCCCTTGACTATATTTCATCACAAATGGCCATTGTAACAGAGCTAGATGATTTTAAAGAGGGTGTAAGCGCAGTTGTAGAAAAACGTAAGCCTGTATATAAATGATGTGTGTAGGAGGAAGGACAATGCAACCTCTTGAAAATATTCGAGTGTTAGATTTATCTCGTGTTTATGCTGCTCCTGCTGGCTCCATGATGTTGGCAGATTTAGGAGCAGAAGTAATACGCATAGAACATCCTAATGGCTCTGATAGTATGCGTGACTGGGGGCCATTTGTAAATGATCAAAGCACGTATTATTTATGTGCTAATCGCAATAAAAAATCGATCACCTTAGATTTAAAAACAATAGAAGGTAGAGAAAGATTTAAAGAGCTTGTCAAAGATGCTGATGTCGTACTCGAAAATTTTAAGACTGGGGACATGGAGCGGATGGGGCTAAGCTATGAGGAACTAACAAAAGTGAATCCAAGAATCATTTATTGTGCTGTAACGGGATTCGGTCAAACCGGTCCTCTTGCGCATGAACCAGGCTTCGACCCAGTTATTCAAGCAATGAGTGGTTTAATGCATGTCACTGGCTCAGCTGAAGGTGAAGCGACAAAAGTCGGCGTCCCTATTGCGGATATTTTAACCTCTAATTATGTTGTCATTAGTATTTTAGCCGCTCTACGAATGCGCGATCTAACAAATAAAGGTCAATTTATTGACTTAGCTTTATTAGACGTTCAAATGAGTAGCTTAGCGAATGTAGCTAGCGCTTATTTAAATACAGGTTTTATCTCAGAACGTCTAGGTAATCGTCATAATAATGTTGCGCCGTATCAAGTGTTTCACTGTGCGGATGGTCCATTAATGATTTGTGTTGGTACAGATGGACAATTTCAAAAGTTTTGCACAATGTTGAAACGTGAGGAATGGGCACGTGATTCACGCTTTTTAAGCAATACGATGCGCAAGCAACATGAAGCTGAGCTTGTTGAGATGATTACTGACATTACGATGACTAAAACACGGGATGAATGGATTACATTATTACAACAATACAAAATTCCAGGTGGACGTGTGAACACGATTGCTGAAGCACTAGAACAACCGCAATTTATTGCACGTGACATGATTGGTGAAATAGAGCATAAACAATATGGTACAATCAAATTCATCAAAAACCCGTTAAAGTTCTCAAATTTAAATATTCAATATAAATTAGCACCACCGATACTTGGAGAACATACAAACGAATTCCAAAAGTCCTCTCTACCAAAATAAAATTGCGCTATAATAGAAGTAAATTTTATCTTCAACTAATAAATGTTTCTATGCTCAAAAACATAACGGCATGCATATATGAAGATAAATCCTCCGGCGGAAGTCGAAGAAAATTTTATTACGTAGGTGACGGGATGAATCAGGAAATTTTCGAAAAAAACTATACAATGTCATCGCTGCACAAAGCTATTAAAGTGTTAAAAGCTTTTTCAAAAGATGAGCCTAGCCTTTCCCTAACTGAGTTAAGTAAAAAAACAGGGATAAGCATTTCCAGTTTACAGCGCTTCGTTTCTACCTTTGTATACGAAGGCTTTCTTCACAAAGATGAACGTACAAAGCGCTATCAATTAGGTCATTCACTTCTATATTTAGGAAATTTAGTAAAAGAAGAATCAAGCCTTATTATTGTCGCTGAACCTATCTTGAAAAAGCTAAACGAAGAAATCGGTGAAAGTGTTTCTATGAATATTATTGATGGATTGGAGAGACGATGTATTTTAAACTATGATTCAACATATCCGCTTTCAACGAAAATGTTTGTTGGTGACACCTCCCCCCTTTATGCAGGTGCATCATCTAAAATATTGCTCGCTTTTATGCCCAATGTTGATGAATATGTAGAGAATATAAGTCTTGAGTCCATCACTGATCATACAATACTTTCAAAAGAGCAGCTATTGAAGGAATTACAGCATATCCGTTTACAACGTTTTGCAAAAAGTAATAGCGAACGTGTGCGCGGAGCATGTTCTTTATCTGCACCAATTTTAAACGCTTCTAACCAAATAATTGCATCGGTGTCACTCGTTATACCAGAAGTACGATATAGTGACTACGATGAAAATTTATTAATTGAAACTATTCAGAGCGTTGTATTACAAATCGAAGAGCAATTGTATTAATAGGAACAATAAATAAACCCGAATAGGTTCACTTTTAAAGTGTCCTCTATTCGGGTTTAATGCTTTAATTATTTGTTAATCTTAAAAAATCATGCCAATGATTTAAGCGTGGCAGTTCAACATGCTTGTTATACGATTGATTTTTTAAAATTACTTTTGTCTTCACATCTTGAAGTGTTTCTAATACAGCTGGTTTATCATCTACATAAACATCTAAAGCAAGTTCTTTTATGATTGCTACTTTTTCTGTATCTTGCATGCCGCAGAAAAAGTGACCTTCTGTGACTGGGAAACCTTGTGCCCTCATCCATTCACGTGTTTGCTCACAATACTGTTTAGGACGTGAAGTAATATAGTAAATCTCATGTCCCTGTTGTGCCAAAGCTTGGAGTGTTTCTAGCGCTCCCTCAAAAGAAGGACAGTCCGTAAAATATATATCCTCTAATGAACGATTCCACATCGCCGCTCCTTCTGTGTCTGATAATCCAAAAGGTTCGTGGATTTCTACTCTTTGTAAGGCTTGAAATGCTTCTAATGCAACATTTTTACCAAGCTTTTTATTATAGAGTGAAAAAGCGTGTGCTCGTAAATCAATAAGTGTGTCATCTATATCAAAGCCAAATTTCATCTAGTTTTTCTTCCCTTCAAGAAGCCTTGTTATGAAGCTTTTTCTTTTTGCTTCACTAAAACTTCCCCAACAAATTGCCAACGTCTTCTTCATTTTAACACCTGCGCAAGTGACGAAAGTAATGACCACGCCACTCGGCCCATCCCCTACGATCCATACTTCTGCTTGACCGTTAGTTTCTCTCAGTTTTCTTCGGATAAGCAATAATACGTAAATCTTGCCCTACTTGCTCAAACGAAGCAAATTCTACATCCCATGCCTCATCCATGGTAGACGGATTATGACCAGCAAAAGGTGTTAATGATAAACGACCACCGAGTACCTTTGGCGCTATGTAAATCACATATTTATTGATAGCACCTTGCTGTAAAAATGAAGAGTTTACGGCACTTCCACCTTCTACCAAAATATCAGTAATGCCATATTGATATAGTTTTTCAAGCATATCATCCACAACAAGCCCCTCAGATTCATGTCGAACTGGTAATACAGTTACGCCTTTTTCTTCGAACGCTGTTATTTTTTCGTGGCTGGCATTCTCACTACAAACAATAATCGTTTTAGCTTCTTCAACATTTAGTACATTAGCATGTGCTGGTGTACGAAGTAAGCTATCCATAATAATGCGTACTGGATTTTTTCCGTAATCTTCTTTTAATCTTGTCGTTAATGATGGATTGTCGGCTATGACTGTACCAACACCCACTAAAATCCCATCCACCTCATGACGAATATGGTGAACATCCTCACGTGCTGCCTCACCAGTTACCCATTTGGAATGACCCGTATGGGCAGCTATTTTTCCATCTAAAGTCATCGCAAATTTTGAAATAATAAACGGTCGTTTTGTTAGCATATTGTGAATGAAGCGTTCATTTAAGCGTTGCGCTTGGGCTTCAAGCACACCTACCGCAACCTCTATGCCCGCATCTCGTAACAGTTGAATACCACGCCCAGCTACAGCCGGATTAGGATCTTGCATGGCTACAACAACACGACTAACAGCTGAATCCTTCACTAAATTTGCACATGGAGGTGTTTTTCCATAATGTGAACATGGCTCAAGCGTTACATAAAGTGTCGCACCTTTAGCATGTTCACCAGCCATCCGGAATGCGTGTACCTCTGCATGCGGTTCACCTGCTTTTCTGTGTAAACCGGTTCCAACGATTACATCATCTTTCACGATTACGGCCCCAACAAGTGGATTAGGGTTCGTATTTCCTCTAGCACTAGCTGCTAAATCGAGTGCTAGCTGCATATATTTTTCATCTGTCGTCATCTTCAAATCCTCCACTTACTTCTTTTCTCGTATATGTCCAGATTTTTCAACTTTTGTGTCTAAATAAAAACGGTTTGTCTCCGTTACCCCTCCCCATAATGGGACATGTCCGTCCGCTGCTAAGCCATGCGCCTGCAATGCAGCAAGCTTCTTCGGATTATTGGTAATGAGTGTAACTGCTTTTGAACGAAGTGCAGCTAATACAGTAATGGCATCTTCATAAGAACGAGTATCGTCTTGGAAGCCGAGAGCATGATTTGCTTCAACGGTATCTAACCCCTCTTCTTGTAATAAATAAGCAAGAGATTTCGAGAATAGCCCGATGCCACGACCTTCATGATCTGCTAAATAGAAAATAGCTCCACAGCCATGCTCCACAATCATTTTCATCGATTCATGTAATTGATAACCACAGTCACAGCGCTGGCTTCCAAAAATATCACCTGTATGACAAATGCTGTGCATACGAATTAAAGCATCCTCCGCATTTGCGAAATCTCCATAAACAAGCACTGACGATTGTTGTAAAAACGCTAAATTCGCAGATGCTAATCCATCAATAATTTCTTCTTTTGATAGTTCGGCATCTACTTTTAACCAGTTGTACCATTGAAATGTTGCTGAAAAATCACCTTGTTTTATCGGTAATTTTACCGGACCAACTAGACAAATATTTTCAGTTTCAGATTGCTTCATGATTGTCATTTTGTCTTTCACTATATCCATAACTTTAGTTGTAATTGTCATATTTTTCTCCAACCTTCTATATGTTAACAGCTAGCTAAATCTACTAACTGAGCACTTGTATTTTCACAACACTTACATAATGTAACTTAGTTTATAATAATAACTGAAAGCTGTCAAACAACTGCTTCTAATCTATTATAAAATTAATCAGTATAAAAAACTGCTACAAGACATTTTTATCATATACTAATAGCTTATGGAGATGCTATTTTTTCTGTGCAGGCTAGTCTATAATAAGCTGTGGTAACTGTAATGACGAAAGGAAGTTTAGAATGAACTTAGAAAAAAATGTTCAGGTGAAGCAGCCAAAGTACCAACAAATAGCTGTTGATATAGCCTCAAAAATTGTGGAAAGAAAATATCAAATCGGGGATAAAATTTATGCGAGATCCTCGCTTGCTAGCCAATATAATGTTTCTGCAGAAACTGCAAGAAGAGCGATTGCTGTTTTGCAAGACTTGGAAATTGTGGAGGCCTCTAAAGGCAGTGGGGTCATCATTAAATCATACGAAAAGGCTGCGCATTTTGTCCGCCAATTCCATGATGTTCAATCTGTTCATGAAATACAAAATGAACTTATGACTAGTATTCAGAAACAGCACCTAGAATTAATAAATTTGCAGGAAAAGACTAAACAACTAATTAGTCGAACTGAACATTTCCGATCCGTCAACCCATTTATCCCGTATCAATTAGAGATGACAGCTGAAAGTCCTTGTATCCATCAGACTGTACAAACATTAAATTTTTGGCAAAATACATCTAGTACGATTGTTGGTATTCGTCGTGGAAATGAATTATTACTGTCACCTGGTCCTTATGTATCTTTTGAAGAAGGAGATATCATTTACTTTATCGGTAATGACGAATGTTTCGCTCGGGTTCAGAGTTTTTTATATCCAAATTAAAAACCGCTTAAGCGCTGATATAACAGCGTTTAAGCGGTTTTTTTCTCATTTGTCGATTTGACAAAAGTAACAACCCTTTGTTAGTGTTAAGTTGTTACTTGTTTATTTTTGGGTATCATTATCCTCAAATAGTATTTATCTTCATTCAGGGAGTGTCCAAACACCTACTGTAATAGAGGAACTCAGACTAAGGACATCACATCCTGTGAAAACGCCCGAGTGAACAACATCATGTTAATTACGCCAAGGCGAAATTTGAACTATGAAAGGAGTGGTTCTATTGGAAAAAATTAAAGTGGAACATGTTTCTAAAGTTTTCGGAAAACATATTCCTCAAGCATTAGAACTCGTCAAGCAACAAAAAAGCAAGACTGATATCTTAAAAGAAACAGGTGCAACTGTTGGTGTATACGATGCAAGTTTTACTGTGAATGAAGGTGAAATCTTCGTTATTATGGGATTATCAGGAAGCGGAAAATCTACACTTATCCGACTTTTAAACCGTCTTATAGAACCTACAAGCGGAAATATTTTTATCGATGGAGATAATATTTCTAAAATGGGTAAAGAGAGTTTACGTAATGTAAGAAGAAACAAAATGAGTATGGTCTTTCAAAACTTCGGTTTATTCCCCCATCGTACACTTCTTCAAAATACTGAATATGGCCTTGAAATCAGAGGCATCTCAAAGGAAGAACGTCAAGCAAAAGCGGAACAGGCTCTCGAAAATGCAGGCTTGCTTGCTTATAAAGACCAATATCCGAGTCAACTATCAGGTGGTATGCAACAGCGTGTTGGATTAGCACGCGCACTTGCTAATGATCCTGAAATATTACTAATGGATGAAGCTTTTTCTGCACTTGATCCATTAATTCGAAAAGAAATGCAAGATGAGTTACTCGATTTACAACGTACATTAAAGAAAACAATTTTATTTATCACCCACGATTTGAATGAAGCACTGCGTATTGGTGATCGTATCGCCATTATGAAAGATGGCTCAATCATTCAAATTGGTACAGGGGAAGAAATTTTAACGAATCCAGCAAATGATTATGTAAAAACTTTCGTGGAAGATGTCGATCGCTCTAAAGTACTAACAGCTGAAAATGTCATGGTTCGACCGGTATATGTCAATGTAGATTTAGATGGACCGACCGTAGCACTTAAAAGAATGCGTCAAGAAGCTGTTAGTTTGCTGATGGCAGTTGACAAAAATCGACATTTAAAAGGTTATATTACCGCTGACGACGCATTAGCTGCTGCTAAAAAACATGAACAAACGGTGCATTCAATAGTTCAATCAGAGGTGTTAACCGTTCCACCAGATATGCTTTTACAGGATATTTTAGGTATGATTCATAATTCTCCTACTCCTATTGCAGTTGTAAAAGATGAACGCTTACTAGGTGTTCTCATCCGTGGCGTTGTTATCGAAGCACTTTCAACTAGCGATGAGGAGGCAACTACACATGTATAATTTCTTAGATAATATACCAGCTATACCACTGGCTCCGTGGGTAGAATCAGCTATGGACTGGTTGACGAGTAATTTTTCAGTATTCTTTGACTCAATTCAAAAAAATGGAAAACTACTCATGAATCAGGTTACGGATTTATTAGTTAGCATCCCTGCCATTGTTCTGATCTTACTTGTGGTTATTTTCGCCTTTTTCGTTACTGGTAAAAAATTCGGGCTCGCAACGTTTTCACTATTAGGCTTGCTATTTATTTATAATCAAGGCTTATGGACACATCTTATGGAAACAACTACGCTCGTGCTCTTTTCAAGTATTATTTCAATCATAATCGGTATTCCACTGGGCATTTTAATGTCCAAATCAACAATAGCAGAAAACATTATTAAACCTATACTCGATTTCATGCAAACGATGCCTGGCTTCGTATACTTAATCCCCGCTGTTGCATTCTTTGGAATTGGGATAGTACCTGGCGTATTTGCATCCGTGATTTTCGCCCTACCACCAACTGTACGTATGACAAACCTAGGTATTCGCCAAGTACCAAAAGAATTAGTGGAAGCTGCGGATTCATACGGTAGTACGGCAAGTCAGAAACTATTTAAAGTGGAGATCCCTCTTGCGAAATCAACTATTATGGCTGGGATCAACCAAACAGTTATGCTATCACTTTCCATGGTTGTAATCGCCTCAATGATTGGTGCACCTGGCTTAGGACGTGAAGTATTAACTGCACTCCAACGTACACAGGTTGGGAATGGCTTTGTTGCCGGTTTAAGTCTTGTTATTTTCGCTATCATTATAGACCGCTTAACACAAAGCTTTAATAAGAAGAAAGCCGTTTAAAAGAGGCAAAATCATTAGTGAAAGTCCTAGTTTTCCACTTTTATTACTAGGATTTATGTTTCGAAGTTTATTAAAATAAGGAAGGAAGATTCGATGAAACTGAAAACATTATCTAAATTAGGAATGGCTTTAGGACTTGGTTTTTTACTAGCTGCATGTAGCGGCGATGATTCTAGTAAGAGCAGTGGTGACTCAAAGGACGTCAATCTAGCTTACGTAGAATGGGATACAGAAATTGCTTCAACACATGTAGTTGGGCAGGTGCTCGAGGATTTAGGCTACAATGTAACATTAACACCACTCGATAACGCTATTATGTGGGAAGCAGTTTCAAAAGGTGAAGCAGACGGAATGGTGGCTGCATGGTTACCAAATACACATGGCCCTCAGTATGAAAAATATAAGGATGATCTTGATGAGCTAGGTGAAAACCTTACTGGTGCCAAAATAGGCTTAGTCGTACCAAACTATATGGACGTTAATTCGATTGAGGATTTAACAAATGAAGCAGATCATACGATTACAGGTATCGAGCCAGGAGCTGGGATTACTGCTGCTACAGAAAAAGCTTTAGAGGAATATGATAACTTAGCAGATTGGAATCTATTAACCTCTTCATCTGGTGCTATGACAACTTCACTTGCTAAAGCAATTAAAAATAAAGAAGACATTATCGTAACAGGCTGGTCTCCTCACTGGAAATTCGCTAAATATGATCTTAAATACTTAGAAGATCCAAAAGGTGTTTATGGCGGCGAAGAAACGATAAATACATTTGCTCGAAAAGGTTTAAAAGAAGATCAACCAGATGTCTATTCTGTACTAGATAACTTCCACTGGACAGCTGAAGATTTAGAGACTGTTATGCTAGAAATTATGGATGGCAAAGACCCAAAAGAAGCTGCTAAAGACTGGGTAGAAGCCAATGCAGACAAAGTGGCTGAATGGACGAAGGATGTAAAAAAATAATTTCAAAAATTGACAGACAACCGATGAATGGTTGTCTGTCTTTTTTGTAAATAAAAAGCCGAACTTTTTCAAATTCCGAAAAAGTTCAGCTTTACCTATAGATTATAATGAAGGACATCATGCTTACATTTAAATTTTTATCTTTCTACTTGATTAACATTTTATCAATATTAGTTAAGATAGTATTTTCAAAAATATCGCTGCCCCTAAAACAAGGGCAATGCAAACCACACGTCTCCAGTCCTTGGATTCATTAAAAAGTAGCATACCAAGCAAAGCACCACCTGCAGCTCCAATTCCTGTCCAAATTGCATATGCTGTACCCATCGGTAATGTTTTCATAGCATACGCTAGACCAGCAAAGCTTAGCGTAAATACAAAAATTAATAATGCCAAATTTTTCATACTCTTAACTTCATTATATTTACTAATCATATAAACACCCATCATCTCACATAAGCCTGCAACTACTAATACAATCCATGCCACTATTCATTCACCTCTTTATCTTTAGGTTCCCCCGTCACAAGCTTTAAGCCTACGACCCCTACAAGTAAAACGACGATACATAAAATTTTGGCTAGCTTCCACGGCTCTCCAAACAGCAAACTATCCGCACACACAGTTCCCGCTGTACCCAAGCCTACGAATATCGCATAAACAGTACCAACTGGTAAACTTTCTCCCGCCTTAATTAGTAAATAAAAACTAACAAAAATTGCAATAACGGTACCCATCCATTCAAGTACACTTCCTGCATGCTTTAAACCAATGACCCAGCCTACTTCAAAAAAAGCAGCAATTATAACACTTAACCATTGTTTGTTCATTGCGAATTCCTCCATTTTATTGATAAACACGAACGGAATGACTATCATTAAGCAGTTCTATACTTGGCGAGAGTGGAGTAGATTTTCTTGCCTCCTGGTTAGTTCTTATTAGTGGCAGAACGATTTTCTGGCCGACCTAATCACTTCCCTTTTGAAGCCGAGCAGTTTTCTACCCTACCTGATTACTTCTCTTTTGAAGCGGAGCAGTTTTCTTCTCTCCATGAGCGTTTCTTTCCCTCTGAACACGCCTCAATTTAGTCAAATAAAAAAAGCCTAAGGAACACTGCTGTAAACAGTACTCTCTCCCAGGCTTTTATCCTTCCGTGTCACAAATTCAATTTGTGGTTTTCTCTCGGACCAGACTAGCAATTGCTACGGAACCCTAGAAAACTATCGTATATGATTATGTTACTAGTATAGCAAACTATTTTGTCATTTTCCACTAGTACATATTCTACTTTTCCAACTAGTACTTGTCCTTCACCTGATAACTTTTTTACATTCAGATGATCTGTTCCTACTGTCACAGCATAAGATTCAGATATGAGTGGAATGTACCGTTATGAAAAAGTGTAATTTTATACTAACTTTATTTATACTAGATTATTTCCGAAAGATAAACAACAATATATTCTGAAAATTATGATAAAATAAAACCTAGTATTGTAAGGAGGTATTACATATGGCTATTGAAAAAGTTCGTAAATATTTAGCACAATGGAATGTGGAACACAAAATACAGGAGTTAAACGAAAGCTCAGCGACTGTTGAACTTGCGGCACAGGCACTCGGATGTGAGCCTGAACGTATTGCAAAATCCTTGTCCTTTCAAGTGAATGATGGGGCTATATTAATTGTTGCTGCGGGCGATGCCAAAATCGACAATGCAAAATATAAAGCCATCTTTGGCACAAAGGCGAAGATGCTTGGAAAAGATGAAGTACTTGAAAAAATTGGACATGAAGTAGGAGGTGTTTGTCCTTTCGGCGTGAATGCAGGGGTCGCTATTTACTTAGATGAATCACTTAAACGCTTTACAACGGTATTCCCTGCATGTGGTAGTAGTAATTCCGCTATTGAACTTACTATTTCTGAATTAGAAACCTATACCCCCTATCAAGAATGGGTTGACGTTTGTAAAGGCTGGAATGAGTAATCCAGCTATAAAAATCGGCGAAACTTTATGAAAAGTTTCGCCGATTTTTAATTAGACTCTTTCTTATATCCAATGGCTAACCAGTGCGAATCCCATTCTGTAATTTGATTGCCTACTCTACAGGATAAGCCACATGCACGATTATCAGCAATAAATGAGCCGATTAACCATTTCTTTGTCTGTAATCCATCCTTTAGCTTTATCGTTATAGATGGCATTTCTACATACTGCTGATAAATAAACAAATTATCGTCATAATGGGTATACGCAGAGGCATTCGTTTTCGTACCATCCCCTGCATAAATTTCTACAGTATTCCCTTCCCGCGAATAGACAGGCTTTTTGACAAACGGCAAATTTTCCCGAACAAATGGCTCTGCCGAAAGATACGTTGGCAACATATATTTTTGAATAGCCGCTCGTTCTTCTGCATTAAAAAGAAAAGGATCATTTTTTCGTTCCCAAATTAGCCATAATAAAATTTTGGATTGCAGTATATATGCAGCGGGTGCGTTGATAATAGCAAGCTGTCCATCTTTTACAAGTTCCAGTAATTGCAGACCTATACGATCACCATCGGAAGACACATCATCTATTAAAAACTCTACTGGGTGTGCAGGACGATACAAAATATCAATTTTCTCCATTGTAGGCGTATAAAGGCCTCGAGCTATATTAGCAGTGTCACTAGAAAAAATAATGAGCTCATGCATAGGCACATATTCCACATCAAAAGGTATACATTTCTTTAAAAACTGTACCTGACAATATTCCTCATAATCTTCTGCAGCTGTTTTCCCTGTAATGACGATTTTAGGTTTTTTCAAATCATTTAAATAATGCATAGCCGCAAAAAGTGCACCGGACAAGGTTTTATGTAATGCTGAAACATCATTCGGACTATCGAACCCTAAATGCTGACAGAGCACTTCATTTATCTCAAAAGTTTCTTGGACAAGAAATGGCGTTTCACCATTTAATTCAAGGCATTTTATTTGCCCGTCCTCAGTACAAATAAAATCAAAGCGAGCAAGTACCGATTGTTGTTGTAAATAACCTAATTCGATATAGGGTATCATCTCAGAACGAATGCCCAGTGCTAAAAGCTGTTCATCCGATAAATACTTAAATTGTTTGCCAACCTTCAAAAATATTTTCCAAAGTATAGTAGATGCATAGTTGATTTCATCGATTCTCTCTTTAGGTAAATCTAGGACGTCATATAAGGCATACTCTAAATCCTCAAAGTCTGGAAAGAAATTAGGAAATTGAGAATAAAATGCTTGGCGTTGTTGAAAATAATTGTCCATATTGTTTTCTCCTTTTACGAAGATGAAGAGCCGCCTCGAGAGGCACCACCTGACCCAAAGCCTGATTTTCCTGTGCTGGATGACGAGTGATTTGAATAAGAATTAGTACTATTCGACGATGAACCTGAACTATTTGAGTACGAACGCTTGCCACTCGAATAAGACTTGGAACCGCTTGTATTTGAATTTGAGCTATTTGTTGTTGAGCTATTTGAGCTACCTGATGTTGTACCAGATGTTTTTTGAGAGCCATTCGTTGTCATTCCATTTGATTTCGTATTTTTACTTTCGCTAGTATTGCTTTTAGTCGTACGTGGTGCTGCTGAACCTTGACTTTCATCCTTTCTATTTGTACCATTCTTTAAATTGCGACTTTTATAAATGGCACTTCCTATCATTGCTCCGGCAGATGCATACATAAGTCCATTAAAGAAATGCTGTGCATAATGAGGCGAATTCTCATCTAAACACTCGAAAGAACCATCATCATTTTCTTTCCATTCATCACATGCATTTGCCATGTCGCTATCATAGACACTTTGTAAATCTTCGCCAGCTGTTGTCGTATTATTTTGTTCCGTAAAATTATGTGAATTAGCTGAAGTAGTTGAAGTAGTAGAAGTCTCCTCAACAGTCTGTGTTTCTGTATTCCCACACGCTGCTAATTGCATAGCCATAATTGAAGCCGTAGTCACTGCTATATATTTTTTCATTTGTATTGCCATATCCATTTCTCCTTTATTTTGTTATCTAGTATACGGGCTCCTCATACTTTAAGTTTCATTTTTTTACAATTACATACATTTCATAATAGCATTAAAACTCCCTGACAGATTGAAATCATCTTACCATCAGGGAGTTTCGCACAAAATTGTTTTATTTATTTGGCACTGCTTTTCTTCCATATGTCATAAAACGCCACACCTTTTCAAATGGCCCCATTTTAAAGAATTTAAACCAGATGACACTAAAGATTATTTGAATGACAAAAACTAAAGTTGCAATGATAACAACATCAGAAGGAGAGACAACTTCAAGCCCCATTAACGAAATAAGAGCTAGGCCAATAAAGCTTTGAGCTAAATAGTTTGTAAAGGCCATTTGACCAACTCGTCCAATTGGCTTAAGAAGCTTCGCAATTTTCTTATTCTCTAAAATAACAAAGAGACAAGCTAAATAAAAATACGTTGTCGGAATTACCCCTAAACCAATTATTAATTGTAGATTTTGATATTCTCCTTGAGCAGCAAACCAAATCCAAAGAGAGATGCCTGCAAAAAGTGGGAATGTCACAAATTGTATCCATTTTAATTGTTTAAAATGTTCACTAATATGTCCAATCCAATCAGCTTTTGCTACTAAAAAACCACTTAAAAACATGATGAAGATAGCGACTGCATCATTTCCTAATAAACTAAAAATAGTTGAAAAGGCTCCTTGATTTGGCATAAACATTTGTCCGAGTATGCAGAATACATGAACTGAAATAATAGCAAATAGCCATTTACTAATCGTTGAAATCTTTGCATTATAAAAAGGTAAAAGGAAAAAACCTAATACTGCATAAATAGCTAGGATTGAACCCCAGAAAATAAAAATATGAACAATGCCAATTAGTAATAATGCTAATAAACGTCTCGCAAAACGCCATCTTGGCTTATCTCCACGAGCTTCTGCACGTGAAGCAAAAATATAAAAACCTACACCAAAGAGGAATGAAAAAATCGAAAAGAATTTCTTCTCTATAAAGATATCTATAAACGTATTAATAATACCATTTATTCCACTATAGTCAGGCATCGGTCCCCCCTCTACTATTACCTGGTAGGCCGCTACATTTATAAACAAAATTCCGAATAACGCCAACCCACGAATAATATCTAAGGAAACGATTCTTTCTTTTTGAGTAACAGATGGATTCATTTTTTAAAACTCCTTATCTTTCATACTTTACTGCGCTATAGCTATCATAGCTTCCCATCCTTACAACAGTTTTTTTTTAAGCTTACAGTAACCTTACAAACTATAGATTGGTGCATCAGTTAGTACCTTTTTTTCAAATACATTAGTTTTTAATCCCCTTCTAAAAGCAAAAATTCCATATTTTATAGTAACAATTATCTTTTAGAAAAGGAGATTAGATGATGTTCAGACAACGCAAATTTGGTTTTTGCTACCCTGGTTATAGATACTGTGGACCAGGATGTTCAGGACCAGGTAAACCCATAAATGCTGTAGATTCATGCTGCAAATTACACGACGAATGTTACGCTCGATATGGTAGAACAAGATATTGCGATGAAATGTTCCAAAACTGCTTACTGCCACGAATGAACGCTAATAATAAAATGGCTAGAGATGCTAAATTGTTTTACAATATTTTCGAAATGCGTAAAAGATTTTTTTAAACAATAAAGAAAGCTCACGATGTTATTTCTACAACGTGAGCCTCTCCTTATAAAAAACTGTATATTTTTTTGGATTAGAAAAGCTTAGCTTAGTGCCTAAATGATAAGATCCTTGATTTTGAATATCGCAATCCCAACAAGGCTGTAAATCATGTATGAGGCAATAATCAATAAATTTCTCTGCAATGAAGCTTGCTAATCCTTTTCCTCGATAATTCGGATCAGTAACTATATCAATCTCTGCAAATTGATGCGATTTAAAAATGGAAACCGCTTCGCTAATAATTTTGTCTCCATGCCGCAGACAAAAACCAAAACCATTTTCAAGAAAATTACTAGTAGAACCCCAGTATTCCTTATAATATTTACTGTCAAATTCTAAACAATGATCAATTTGTTGTTGATTGATTTTAATGAAGTCGTAGTCAAGTGAATTTCGTTTCTCTCTATTGTTATAAGCATTTATATCAAAGCTGAAAGTGTATCTTTCTAGTTTTTTTACACAACCATTTAATCGTTGCTCTATTTTTGCGCTCCAATCATCTGAATAAGAGAATAATGTGAAACGTTTCCTTTGTTCAATAGATTCTTGAAGTAAAGTCACGAGTTTACTTACTAATGCCTCGCTGAACGAATCGCCATAAACATGGTATATTCCTGAGTTGGTTTGAAATAGTAGTGAATGAAAGCTCGCGTTGTCAGCATAGACAGCGCCTTCTATTACCTCATCTAGTATGCTGTAGACAAATGTTGGCACCCTTCCTATTGTTTCTTTGATAATCGAATAATTCTCGGTGGTTACCTTGATCATTATCATTTCCTCAATTCTTTTGATATATCTTCATACAGTATAGCATTTTAACAATTACTAGAATTACTGTTTAATATTGAAATACTGTATAATAGGTACATAAAATTTGAAGGGACTGAATTATGCGCAGATGGCAATATTTTTCATCTAACTTAATAAAAACTTGGAGGTAAAAGTATTGATAGAACAAATTTACACAAAAAGATTATATTTAAGAAAAATGAAGATGGCTGATGCACATAGTTTATTTAAAATTTGGTCTGACCCGGAAGTTACAAAATTTATGAATATCATTAATTTTACTCATGAAGAACAAGCGAAGAAAATGATTGAGCTTTTTGATCAATTTGCCAAGGAGTACAAGGCTATTCGCTTAACAATTATTGAGAAGGAATCAAATGAGATCATCGGCTCTTGTGGATTCAATTCTTTTGATGTTAAGAGCGCTACAGCAGAAATTGGCTATGATTTTGCTAAAGCTTATTGGGGAAAGGGCTATGCACCAGAAAGTATTTCAGCTTTGATAGATTACGCTTTTACCACCTTGGACATAAATCGAATTGAAGCAAAAGTAGAGCCTGGCAATATAAATTCTATAAAAGTATTAGAGAAATTGAATTTTACTTTTGAAGGAACCTTTCAAGAATTTGAAGAATCAAAAGAATCTTTTTATGACATTAATGTTTATTCTTTATTAAAAAAATTGATGTGAAAAATATTAAAGCCAAGAATGTTACCTATGAACATTCTTGGCTTTTTCATTCATTGTTACTTAATCGGAATCCAAATTTCCGAATAAAGGTCAGGACTAAATGGATCTTCGTCTGAGTACACTTCAAGCTCAGCCGTTCCAGTAGGTTCGTATGGATTAGACGGGAACCATTCAGAGTAAATTTGTTTCCAAGTATTTTGCATAGCATCTGGCATAGGACCATGCACCTCAAACACAACCCATTTGGAGGCTGGTACTTCCATTGCCAATAGATTTTCCGGGACATCCCCAATATGATCTGTTGCAATCCAATAATCAATTAGGCCATTTTTTTCTTCGCCAGCATTTGGTACACATACACCAAGTACTCCTTTAATTTCTCCATTATTTAATGTAAATAAACGATTATCCATCCCTTCACTGTTTATTTCATCCCAAAATTGAGGAATGCCACGCGTATTCTCACCATTTTGACAATTAAATGTTCTTTTTACCCCTACCACTTGAAACTTTTCTTTTTCTACGATTTTATACTTCATTGGTTCTGCTCCCTTCAGGCTTACCTGGATGACCAGGCGATTGTATGATTGTAGTTGTCCTTGCTTCTTTCTTGCTTCACTAGGCGTTAGTTGATGCTGCTTCCGAAACGCTTTTGTGAAAGCTTCAGGAGAGTCGTAGCCATATTTGTAGGCGAGATCGATTACCTTTTGCTCTGTATTTATTAACTCCTGTGCAGCTAATGTTAGCCTTCTACGTCTTATATAATCTGCAATAGACATATCCGTTAAAATCGAGAAAGTCCGTTGAAAATGAAAGACCGAAGAATTTACCTCTCGTGCAATTTGCTCCATTGCGATGTCATCTAATAAATGCTCCTCGATATAATTAATTGCTTTTTGAATCGACTCAATCCAACTCAATTGCTCTCACTCCTTGTTTATAGCTTAAAACATCTAAATTAGTTATTCCTGTCTTTTTATGCTAACTTTGGACTGGTTAAAAAGATAGCTTTATTTTTTATTTGCTTATCACACAAAAGTTAGGGATGACATTTGTTAAAGCGTATTCTATGTATATAGGTTGATTGGAGTGGAGACTGGGCGACTCCTTGGGGATTAGCGAAAGAGGAACGAAGGCTAAGAGCATCACGTCCTGTGATAACGCCTTCGTGACCTACATCGTGTAGGCCCGAGACCCTGGAGCGAGCTGCGCGAGTGAAGCGGCTCATCGGACGCCCCCAGGAAAGCGTCCAGTCGGAACGGAAATCAACCCCACGTTATGATGATGAGCCTTTTATTTTACACAATCCGTATTATTGGTTAAAAATAGAATTAAGAGATGGCATTAGATTGGAGGTTTTAATATTGGTTAAATGGCAAGGAGCTGCAGGAATTTGCTTAAATGAAGACAATCAATTATTAATGGTTTTGCAAGGTACTAAAGAAGAAGCTAAAACTTGGGCCGTACCATCAGGTGGAATAGAAGCTACTGAGAATTTTGAGTCATGTTGTAAACGCGAGGTATATGAAGAAACTGGATTTGTAGTAGACATCGTCAGAGAAGTATTACATAAAAATAATGACGTAGTAGAAGTTCGTTATTTTGAAACAATCATTACTGGCGGACAAATGACGATACAAGATCCTGATGAATTGATTTATGAAATTGCGTGGAAATCAAAAGACGAAATAACGGATTTAACACTAACCTTCCCTGAAGATAGGCAATTTCTTTTATCATTATTTTTATAAAAATAAGCCATGCTCAAGTGAACATGACTTAGAATTAACTATAGCAAAAGCAAATATGATTATTAGATTTACTTCTTTAGCAGAACATCTGCCGGTTTTGCGCGGGTATTTTCCCATAACAATGTTTAATTGATTTTTATTTTCTCAATCACCGCATCGTATATCGATTCATCATCGAATTTAATATATTGATTTTTTGTGGACTAGCCTTGTTTTTCTAGAAAACGCTTTAGCTCAGATTGCCTGGGGAATATTTTTTCAATTACATTTCCCTACATCAAGCTTGTCAATTCTTTTAGAAATTGTTAAAAATATATTTTTGACAAGCTTCCCCATCCCCTTTTGAGTACACTCCAGGAAATTCCCACTCACTATTTATAAATAATTAAAGCTGAATGAATTACAGTTTGTTCCCCAATGTATAGAGTATTATATTTTATGTCTATTATTAAATAATCACTTAAATCTAAAAGAGCTTTATTAATATCATTTTCAAATTGTACAATTTCATTATTTTGGATGGTTACTACTTGAGTCGCCTGCATCATATATTCCCCCTTTTCTTCTAATCATAGATTAAGAGGAAGTATTTGTCACAACAATATACTTTAGTAAGAGTAGCTCATAAAAAGTGTTAAAGTATCATAGCTCATTTTAATTAAAGTAGTTCATTTCATCCCAAATTTTTAAGAAATCAAATAATCCCAAAGATAATTTACAAGGCCGTTTAACTTATACTACTACCTTCCCTTATTTCAAATGATAATAATAGCCTCATCACTTAACGTGTGGTTAATTTCCGTTCCCAACAGGGCGTTTTCCTGGGGGCGTCCAGTCGGAACGGAAATCAACTTATATACAATACGTACAACAAATGTCATCCACAGACACAACCCGAAAATAGGTAACAAACCATTTACATGGTAAAATATAATCAATGAGCCCGGAACATTTCCCACTTAAAATGCAAAAATAAAATTAAAGCTTTAATACACTATAACAAGATTAGAATGTCTAGTATTCAAATATAAATCTTCAATAGAAAGTAGGTTTTTTTTTGAAAATTACTGCTATCCTCGAAAATTCAAAGTTAGATAAAAAATTAACAGCAAAGCATGGTTTATCATTGTATATAGAAACAGAACAAATGAACATAATTTTTGATTTTGGCCCCGATCACTCCTATATAAAAAATGCACAAGCTTTAGGTATCGATTTAAACAAAGCAAATGCAGTAATTGTTTCTCATGGTCATTCTGATCATATTGGAGGATTACGTTATTTGGATGAAGTAAATAAACATGCTCCAATTTATTTATCTTCGAATGCATTAGAATCGCATTGGTTAAAAATTGGACCCTATTATCATCATGTAGGAGCTAAGGATACTATAGATAATTATGATAATCGTATGAAGTTTGTTGATGATGATATAGAAATTTCAAAGGGAATTCATATTATTCATTTAGAGCCAACGAATGAATACACGAAAAATCTTTATAAAGGAGAGAAGAAGGAATTAGACGATTTTAATCACGAAATCGTGTTAGTGATTGAAAACGAAAATGGGCTAGTTTTATTTAGCGGTTGTAGTCATCATGGAATTGTAAGCATAACTAAAACTATAACTGAAAAATTTCCAAATAAGAATATCAACGCAATCATTGGGGGATTTCATTTAATTGGGCTTCCTATAGTTAACACTGTGGGGAAGACAAAAGAAGAAGTGATTTCAATTGGTAAAACATTAAATGAAATGCAAATAAATTGTATCTTTTCCTGCCATTGTACTGGAGCAAAAGGATATAACATTCTCAAAACCGTTTTAAAGGAAAAATTACAATCTTTTAAAACAGGACAAACTATTGAGCTCTTGTAGATGTTACAAAATTAGCTACTAAAAATTCAAGACAGAGAAATCTTCTTTTAATCAATCTAAACGGAGAGATTCAATTGAAAATAATAGAGAGAACAATAATACTATCTTGTGCAGCTATATTCCTATTCATTGTTTTTAAAGCTGTATATTATGGTGTACAGGCAAATAGATCTTTGATTAAACCCCAAAGTTCAAATTATTATCAAATAATCGATAAAGATTTTAATAAAACAGTAGACGTACCTTTTACTAATATTCACTCATATAGGGGGAATGCTGACTATATTTATATGAGCGTAGATCAAAAGAGCCCTTCTCTTGATAATAAAATTGTTCAATACAATCGTAAGACTCAGAAATACAAAACAATATTTAATAGCAAATTTAAATTGCCATCAGTTCAAGGGGTAGAATTAAATGATGCTTGGTTATTGTGGGTAGATACTGATGAACATGGAGGGTATCTAAATCCATATTTTATGAATTTAAAGACGCAAGAAATTCAACCATTGACAAAAGAAAATAAAGAAAATGTTACTAATTATTTTCCCATACTAATTGGGGATTATGCAGCTTGGATTAAAATCGACAGAAAAGTTGAAAAAGCGGAAGTTATGCTTAAGAATCTCAAAACAGACGAAACAATTAGTATATTTAATTTAAATACTTATATGAATACGGATTTGTCTGCAAAGGATGGGAAAATATTATTTACTGATAAAAAAGATCAAGTTGGATACCTCTATTTGTATGATATTAAAAATAAAGAAATAAAAGAATTTAAAAGTTCATATGAATTTATTGGTTCTGCAAGGCTACTAAGTGATCAACAATGGGTTTACCTAACGTTTGACGAACCTTCTGAATCGCCAACTGGTGATCGTAAGCTGATTTTTTATGACGCTTCGACCAATCATACTCAAGAAGTTGTTTCGGATATGTTAGATGTAAATAATCTTCTCACTGATTTTAATAATCAAGTATTTTTAGATACTAATGCTTATAAATACTATAAAAAATTTAAGATAAAGGATCATTTATTGGTCGAAGATGGTTGGTTGGAAGCACCTTATTTGTTTAGATATCCAGCTGAAAATGATATTTATATTTTTGACCAAGAACTAAATGAAAAATACAAATTAATTATCCAAAGTGAACTACCTAACTAAAATAGTTATCCCTATCAATGAAAAATAGGGATAGCCTTCTTCTTTGACACTCAATCCCTCACATTTTGGATCAAAAAAGTGTTGGAGCACCAAAGCTCCAACACTCCTCTTCTAATACATTTTCAAATATTCTTCCCTCTCCCAATTGTGGACACATGTACGGTATTTATTCCATTCTATTTCTTTAGCAGCTGTAAATTTCTCAAAGATATGATCTCCAAGTGCTTCACGTACGATAGGATCCATTTCGAGTTCAATAAGTGCATATTCCAATGATGCCGGGAGACTGTCAATGCCATTTAATTCTCGCTCATCTCGTGTCATTTTATAAATATTTCGATCTACAGCGTCTGGAGGGGTTAGATCTTTGCGAATTCCATCGAGCCCAGATGCTAAAATAACAGCCATCGCTAAATATGGATTTGCTGCTGGATCGACAGAACGAAGCTCGACACGTGTTGAAAGCCCTCGTGCGGCTGGAATTCGAATAAGTGGTGACCGATTTTGAGCAGACCATGCTACATAGCAAGGGGCTTCATAGCCAGGCACTAAGCGTTTATAGGAATTAACGAGTGGGTTTGTAATTGCTGTAAAACCATGTACATGTTCTATAATTCCTGCCATAAAACTACGGGCTGTTTGGCTCAATTGTAATTCTGCATTTTCATCATAAAACGCATTTTTATCCCCTTCAAATAAGGATAAGTTGAAATGCATTCCGGAACCATTGACGCCAAATAATGGCTTTGGCATAAAGGTTGCATGCAGTCCATGCTGTGCAGCGATTGTTTTTACAACAAGTTTAAACGTTTGAATATTATCACAAGCTTCGATAGCATTTGCATACTTAAAGTCGATTTCATGCTGACCTGGGGCAACCTCATGATGAGAGGCTTCGATTTCAAAACCCATTTCTTCTAGCTCTAATACGATATCACGTCGACAGTTCTCACCTAGGTCTGTCGGAGCTAAATCGAAGTATCCTCCACTATCGTTTAGCTCAAGTGTTGGGTGTCCTTTTTCATCTAACTTAAATAAGAAAAACTCCGGCTCAGGTCCTAAATTAAATGAAGTAAAACCTAACTCCTCCATCTCCTTTAAAATTCGTTTAAGATTTGAGCGTGGATCCCCCTCAAACGGTGTACCATCTGGTCTAGCAATATCACAAATAAAGCGTGCCACTTTCCCCTTCTCAGCAGTCCAAGGAAAAATCACGAAGGTGCTAAAGTCAGGACGTAAGTACATATCTGATTCTTCAATTCGCACAAAACCTTCAATAGATGAACCATCAAACATCACTTTATTGTCCAATGCTTTTTCTAATTGGCTAACTGGTATTTCAACATTTTTTATCGTTCCTAATATATCCGTAAATTGTAGGCGAATAAATTTCACATTTTCTTCCTTCACTCGACGTACAATGGCTTCTTTTGTATAATGTTTCATTTTTCACCACTCCAATGTAATTTTTGTTAACATCATTTCTTTATAACTGTTTTAAAAATACATTAAAAGGACAAAAAACGCAATAGACATGTCATGTTTTCTCACATCGTTTTTTTCGAATATAGTAATCTTATTTTTAGATGGATAGGATGCAAGAGCACTCGTTGATTCTCAATTATAAAAAGTAGGTTGTATTCCAGTTAAATGAAATACAACCTACTCTCTTTAATATTGTAAAAGCATATTTACTAACACAACAATAATCACAACAGGTACTACGATTAACATCAATAGACGATATAATGAATAGAACCCCTGTCCCATTTGACTACCTATCAACAATTCCTTCTTCACAAATTCTTTATCCACTACATAGGCAATAAAGATCGCAATCAATAAGTTACCTAACGGAAGCATTAAATTTGATACTAAAAAGTCTGTTGCATCAAAAATTGTTTTTCCAAAGATTGATACATCTGCTAATGTACTTGATGAAAGCGCCGCTGGGATTGCGGCAATAAAGACTACTACACCTAACAACATTGCCAATGCAGAACGAGACATACGACCTTTTTCAATAAATGCCGCTACGATTATTTCATATAAACTGAAGGAAGAGGTTAGCGTTGCAAATAAAAATAATAATAAAAACATCGCTAAGAACATCTCACCAAATGGCATTTGACTAAACGCTGTTGGCAGAACCATAAATAGCAAACCCGGTCCAGCTGCAGGCTCTAAATCAAAAGCAAACACAACAGGGAAAATCGCTAATCCTGCTAAAAACGATACAAGCACAGTTAAGAGTACAACAGAGCCCGCCGAGTTAGGCAAACTCACATCCTTTTTTAAATATGAACTGTACGTCACAAGACAAGAAAATCCTACTGCTAAACCAAAAAAGGACTGCCCTAACGCTTCCAATACAGCCTTGCCGTTAATATTGGAAAAATCCGGCCACAAGAAGAATTTAACACCTTCCATTGCTCCATCCAACGTTACTGCCCGCACAACAAGCACTATAAACATGACAAATAATAAAGGCATCATCCACTTATTAGCCTTCTCTATACCATTTTGCACGCCAAGCGAAATGACTAGTACATTTATCAGCGTAAACAACCCTAAACCTAGTAATGTAATCCAAGGCGTTCCTACAATCTTTCCAAATAATTCACTTGGATCATTTGCAGGATCAATAACAGCCCCAGTTACACCAAGCCCACTATATATAAAGATCCAGCCTCCTACAACGCTGTAAAAAGTTAACAATAAAAAACAGCCCAGCACGCCCATTCGGCCAACCCATGCCCAGCCTGTTTTTGTTGGTGCAATTTTTTTATATGCAGTCACAGCCTCCGACTGTGTACCACGTCCTAAAACGTATTCTGATAATAACATCGGTAAACCAATTAACAAAGTAAAGAAAACAAAAATAAGGAAAAACGCTCCCCCACCACTTTGCCCAGTAACATATGGAAGCTTCCAAATTGCCCCCAGTCCAATTGCAGCTCCTGCCGACGCCAAAATAAAGCCTAGTTTACTAGACCACTGACTCTTTTGTTCACTCATCTCTTCAAACTCCTCTAACATTCTAAACTCTTCCTTATTTTACACTAAAATACTAAAATCGACTAGATAATAAATTTCTACCCGTCACTTCAATTCTTGTTTAACATTCTCACATAAAAAACCTCGAGCAATTAACAACTCGAGGTTTCGCCTAATTATTTTGTTAAGTACATGGAACGCTGATTAATAATCCATTTACGCATTGTTGTGAATAGTAACGCCATGATGACCGTTATTAAAATACCTTTCACAATATTAAATGGCAAGATTCCAGCTACGATCATTTTATATAGTGAATCACCTACAACAGGCTCCATACCTAAAAAGTAAGTTCATGAGTGAATTAGCGTGAAAAAGCATGAATATCAATAGTTTAAAAAGTAATGAACACTAATATGTTCAACTGTTAGTATCCATTGTAATGGAGTTGTTAGCCAATTACAAGTATATTCAGGTCGCTCTCGTTTCATTCATAACCTCAATTCGTGTGAGTCTATCAGGTTACATATCAATAGGAAGATACCCTACCTCAATATCGGAAACCATGCCCCTGCCCTTAATTCAATCACCATACAAAATTACATACTTAAAATCCAATATCATACTCAAATTTAGGTTGCCACTAATTTATTAAAAGAAAACAATTAAATAATGATATAATTTTAAAAGGTGGAAAATACCACCTTTTTTCATAACAAAGTGGGGTGTAATCTTTGCAATTAGATCAATTTAACAACGATTCTTTATATAGTAAAACATTAGTATATTGGTATGAAGAATGGGCTTCGTGCTCAAATAAAGTCAAAAATGGTTCAATAGGGATTGAGATAGTTAATATTCACGTGGTTTTATCAGATGTTATTAATGAATATGAATTAAATAAATTCGAAAGTGATAACAACCGCAAAGTTTATATAAAATTAATCGAAAATTTCATTAGTGAAAGACATATGAATTTATACAGAGTTGAATTGCAAATTTTAAAAGAGAAATTAGAGAAAAAAGACGGTCAAGCAGTTTATATTATCGCTAAGGAACTTTCCCAAAAATTATCTAATGAGAATTTTGCACAGTTATTATTTGATGAATTATTAATAATCATTAAAAAGAAATTATTTTCAAAAAAAGATAGAATTAAAATAAAAAATTTAACCAAAGATATTATTGTAGAACTAGTAACTTCAGGTAGGGATATAGAAGATATAAAAAAATTATTTAGTAATATATTAAACACGTATCAAATGGGAGACGAAGAGCCCTTAATCTTATTTGAATATACTCCATCTGATTTGTCTCCTTATCAAGCCAAAGAATATATCGATAAATTATGTTTAGAAGATAGATTAGATATATTTAGAAATAATTTACTATCAGAGAAAAGCGCATATTTTTTTATTTTCCCTGCATGGGGAATGATTGCTCCCTCTCTTAAAGTTAGAGAGGAAAAAATTTTTGGTTTTCATGTATATGATCCTACCCATGAGGAAAAAATGCCAAAAGACGATTGGTTTAACGAAAAATTTAACACTGACCCCGAAGAAGATAATAACGATAAAAATAATAGTAGATGTAATGCAATAATTAAAGTACATGCTATTTCTAGTACTGTTGCAAAAAAAATTGCAGAAGAAAAATATATGATTTTTTTAAGTTTAGCAAACTTGAAATTTGCCAATAAGTATAAGGAAATTTACTGGGATGGACAGTATATTGGGAAAAAAGTAGATGTTGAGTATGGTTATTTCGGTACAGCATTCGGTTTAGATAGAGATGATAGAGTTTTTAGAAGGATTCTTAGCAAAGATTCTCCAATCGTTTTTAGTAGTGCAAAGTATAAAAAACTAGAAGATTATTCTAAAGTAATTGATATGCTACAAGAAAGAAATATGTTTATAGAATCTAATTCCATTACTAATGTAATAGAATTAATGTCTAAATCTATTTGGGAAACAGATGAGAATAAGCTTTTGAATTATTGGATTTGTCTTGAAAGTTTAGCAAACATCTCAAAAAAAAATAATGAGTCTAAATTTAGTTTTATTAAAGAAACCGTATCTAATATATATTTTCTTTGGGAAAAATTCAGACCAATTCATGACCTCTTCTCATTAACAAATCGTTATTCTACCCACTCATTTGCAAATGATAATTCTATAAATATACCTAAAGAATTTATCGAAGATGTTGGTATTTACAAAGCACGGTCTGAAGATTCAGAAGTATCATTGGTTAATTTTTATAAACGAATGAATGAATTAATGTCTTATACCTCTAAAGAGAGCTTTCTAGACACTATTGAAGATACTCTTGATTTTTACCAAGATAATAAAAAGGCTTTACATATACTGCGAAATAAAAAAGATGAAGTTAAGTTAACCATTGATTATATATATAAGTCTAGAAATCAAATTGTACATAATGGTTATATAGCAAAAAACCTTGTACCTTACTTAGTGAATTTTGCAGAACGTTATGCGGAATCATTATTAAAAAGAATTATAGACGTTTTTCTTAAAGGTGAATTTGATCTTCAAAACTATTTTATCAAAGAACAGTATGAAGGTCTTTTATTAGAAAAGAAGCTTGCAAGTGGAGAATTTTATGAAATCGGATTAGGAAAATAAAGTTATTGTTTGCAGTTTGTTTACAAAAGAAAACGAAAAGAGCTTAGAACCCGTTTCAATAAAGGATTCTAAGCTTATTTTTATTATTCCGACTCAATCGTTGCTGGTGGCTTACTCGTAATAACATACAGCACGCTCGCCAACCAATGATATATACGGGTTTTACGCTTTTTATCAAAACAGAAAAATCCGTTTAAATCATGTAATTCTTGTCCTCAATTGTAGCTGGTGACCCCCTGCTTACAACGTTATATTTTAAATAATGGACATGTCGTTCCGTTTTCAAAGTCAATTTCCATACGTGTATTGGGAGCGCTTTATATTAGTGTATAAAACACTAATTTATCGGAAAATAGCCCCCCTTTATTTCACTACATTCCCCAATATAAAAGTAAAACGAGATAGATACTTGAGCTATCTCGCTTTATTACTATTCTTATACCCTAGCTGCTTTAACGTTTTGTTCATGTGACTTCACAGATACACTCACAAGCCATTCAACGCTCTTACATTTACCTTCAGCCATGCTTCTATTCACTTAACACACTGTTAATCTAATAATTAACTGCTAGTTAAAATAGGTAAGAACGAAATGTATCAGCTTCTTAAATTTGTAAAAAAACACCCTACAAAAATGAAGAGTGTTTAGTAATTCCCAATACGGATTCGAACCCCGACCGACTGCTTAGTAACTTTATCTCCATTACCTTATAGAAGTTATTTATACCCATAATTTGAACATTTTTACTCCCAATTAGGGATTCGGTCAAACTTTGAAAGTGCATAATAGACATTCATCAATTACAAAATTTTTTTAAAGGAATCAGAATCGTCCTTCTCAAAATTTACAATGAGATAAAAATTTAATCTACTTCATAATCTTTGACAAACCACTTTACTATCTTTTCTTCGTAGATTTCAGCTGAAATTGTGACTTTATAATTCTTGTAAAAGTATTCATATTTATAATCATCAAAATAGTCATCCGAGTCTTCATTTAATACTAGCTCTATATCGAAATCTCCTGTTTTTGCATTAAATACATACTCCTGTTTATATTTAGAATTTATTCTCCTTACTTGTGGCACTTCACACTCAACTTCACATTCACCTTCTAAAACAAGTTCTAAATATAAGGTTCCATCATTTTTTTCATAGACATAATAATCAAAAATCCGAAGGTCTATCGAGATTATATTAATATTTGCATGTGTTAACTCATATCGATCCTGCGCATAATCTTGTAAATACGAATAATCAGTCTTCTCAATATTATTTAATACATCAATATTTATCATATCGATATCTACTTCACTATCAAACCATTCTTCAGTAATGAAACTTAACTTACTTGATTGATTTTTGATGAAATTTCCTAACGAAGTAAAGTATTCTAATTGCCCTCCAAAAGATTCTAAATCTAGAATTAAGCTTTTATGTAATTCATCTGTTTCCTTTCCTTCTGAGGCAAATTCTTTAATATTATGTGAAATGAACACTACTTTTTCATCTATATTAAACCTTACTATATCCAATAAAGTTAACCATAGTATAGTGTCTCTAAATTCTTCTCCTTTATCTGAACAAGGTTTAATTCTATTTATTGCTCTTCTAGTCACTTCAAATAAATAGTCTGCTTTATACGGAACAATTTCATCTTCAGAAAAATCTAATGTAGTTAGTAGATACTGTCTATATTCATTAACTTGTTCATCAATTTCAATTGAAATTGGTGTTTGTTTTTCTACTAATAATGCATTTACTTGTCTAAAATTTTTTTCATATCCTTCGAAACTTTTTTGTAGTTCTTTTTTATATAAGTTCATTATTTCTTCATAAACAATTTGCGTTATAATAGTTTTTGAATTAGTTTTTTTTATAAAATCAAATAAATTCCTGAAGTCATCAGATTTTAAAGAGAAACTCTTTCTTATAACGTTAGAATCAATTACTATAAGCATTTTTTCCTCCATAAATAAGATATTCTATTAAGTGGCTTATTTACTATAATGATATTTTGAAGGGTAAATCTTAGTTTTCGCTTCATCATATACAAAATAGTTTTCGTCATCTCTAACTAACTTTAGTAACGCAACCGCATCTTTAGAATATCTATGTTGTACTTGTTTTTCTTTAATACCTAGATCTACATGGTAATTGTTACTACTTTCTTTGATGTTTACACCAGTTTCTTCATACACTTTATTTATTAACTCATTGGCTGGATACCAATAAGTAAAACCTAATGCTTTGGCAACATCAGTAAGGGTTAAACAATATTGAACTTTAATAGTTTCTGGTTCTGATACTATACCCAAACCTAATAAACTCACTGCCCCATGACCCATAGGCTCTGTTTTATCATTATTCTTAATTCCTAATAATTCCGCTAGTTTTTCCTCGTTGCCTATTCTTTGAATGGTTAGAAAATCAACTTCTAACTGAGAAATAGATTTGCTTTTCACGATATTAAAAACCCTTTCCTCAAAAACTCTCAAGGCATCTATTGAAGATAGATCAAACTTCATTAGAGATTTAAAAATATCTAAGTAATCATTCAGTAATATATAATTGATACGGATACTTTTACCATCTCCTAAATCAATGGATTTATCGCTTAAAGGTCTATAAGATTCCTCTATCTTTTCTTTTGTCCATTCAATAAACCAAATATTCTCTACAACTCTTTCTGGACTATCACATACAACCTCAGCAATATCTTTTAAAATACCTTTGATATTATCATCCGATATAGAGTACCCTAGGAAAATAATTGGATGTTCTACAAAATAAGTTAATAATTTTGCAATCAAATACTTTTGTTTAATTATGAACTTTTCGTAGTCTTCTAAAGATATAACTACCTCTTCCATTTGAGTAACGCATCCATGTATTTTAAGGATCTGCCCAATTTGAGTAGCTTTTTTAGATTTAATTACTTGCTGTCCTACTACCACTTCATAATCTTCAAAAAGATTTTCTAATAAAGTATCATAATTTGTAGTAATAATTGCATGTGGTTTTAATTGTTTTAATGACATTAGTTCTTCATTAGCGGTGTAATTAAAACCATTCATTAATTCATTGAAATATTCACATATCATATATTTTAAAAAAATACTCTTAGGATAATTTGGTTCATATAAATCTTCTGGAAAAATCCCTTCTTTATATACACTCCAAGCATATTCTTTATACTCTTCTATTAATTGTGAAGCTATACTTGGGTTATCTGAATTGTTTTGAATATAATATGCTATTGGATATTTACATAGTGGATTATTTTTAATCAGAAATTCTAATAAACCTTTCCAATCAGGAGCATTGATATATCTTCTTGACATGCCTGAACCAATAAAAAAAATAGGTCTTACACCAGTATCATCTATTAAAGATTTTAATGTTTCTAATCTTTCTTGTAGATATGCTGTATACATTGTCTCATCTCCTTTAAAATCTGTCGTCTCATTTATTAATCTTATTTTCATGAATTAATTGGGTAGTGGTAGTCCCATTTATAGTTGCACTCAAATATCGGAAATATAGCCCATATGTATAACTTTATAAGCTAAAGAAACTAATTTGAAATTCTTTGGCACTTGAGAACAAATTATGATGCATACATAAATTCTAAAAAAACCCATTAATTCTTCCTAATCAAACAATAAAATAATGATTTTACTTCAGCATTTTTCAATAAACGTGCGTTTCAATTCTATCCAAATTTCACAAAATCTTATTAGCTTCTAACCACTTAACATTTGAAAAAAACCTTACCCAATTATTTCAACAGTTAAATTGTACCATTAAACAGAATTTTTACACTCATTTTCCCTTTATTATTTTATATACTGTTGCTCTACCTATCCCATATTCTTTAGCAATATCATTTGCACTTTCACCTGATTCAAATAAAGCTCTCACATGTTTCTTAGTTTTCTCATCGATAGCTGGTCTTCCACCAAGTCGTCCACGCTTTCTTGCACTCTCTAATCCTGCTTTTGTTCGCTGCTGAATAATGTCACGTTCAAATTCTGCAAATACCGCTAACATACCAAACATAGCTTTACCTGTTGGAGTAGTTGTATCAAATGCATCGTTTATTGAAACAAATTCTACGCCCTTCTCATTTAGATCATCTGTTAATTTAAATAACTCTTTTGTGCTTCTAGCTAAACGATCTAATTTATGCACAACAAAAAGATCTCCATTAGTTGCTGCTTTCATTGCATGTTCAAGTTCCTGCCTCTCCACTTTACGACTTGATATTTTTTCAACATACAAAATAAGTTCTAATCCTTTTTCTTTAGCATAGCGTTCAATAGCTTGCTCTTGCATATCTAAATTTTGCTCTTCTGTACTTACACGACAATAACCAATAACCCTTCCCACAATACCACTCTTTTCTATTTACTCATATGTTTTATACACTTTTAACAATAGACGAGTTTATAGACAAATACAATAAAAAAACAGAGCATAAACGTTAATTTACGCTCCGTCTTCAAAATGTCTACTAAACGATGGTTTTATAGACACAAAATCATTTTATATTGTTTAATAATCAAAACAATATATGCAGGTGTATACTGTGCTCCCACATGACCATTGATTAATTAAATTGAATTAAAGCTTTCAGAGAATTATATTTTTCTTGGTTTGTTTCTTTAGTAGCTTCCACCAAACTTTTTATTTGAGCAATTGCTTGTTTAACTTCTTCCACATTTTTTAATTTATTATTAAATGCAGGTGTTAAAGCGTTTGGAGCTAATGGCATTATCATTGGAAAGACCTTCTTCCATTCATCCACATAATCTTCAAATTCCATATCTTCTTTAAAGCAAATAGAAAATTTGGATGCAATCTTCTTTTCAACTATTTCCTCTAAAATTGTAGAAATAACAGTCACCATTAAATAAATAGAACCTGTATGACTAAAGAAACTTAAAATATTCTCATCTTTTGTAGTTAAATTGTCCTTAATTTTACTTTTATCTTTTAATGTTTGTTTATATTCAATAAGTGCTTTATAAATTGAGTATACAAAAACAATATGATCTGCTGTTGTATTCTCGTTAAATATAATAGAATATAACTCGTCATATTCCCAAATTTTCGACTTAGAATGTGTTGCATCTGTTGGATTATCATGAAATGCCATGAGAGATTGAGCAACTTGATCTGAGACTAATAAATTTCTATCCCTACTAATTGTGTCTTTCCCGTTTCCTCTTCTCCCCCCCAAATATTTTAACTTTGGATAATTAGAGAGGAACTCATCTCTTAATCTTTCTTGAAATATATCAGTACTTCTAAAATCAGAAACTTGTACAACATTTTGACTATTATTGTACTTAATAACGCTATTTACTACTTTTCTTTGATTGGATTCAATAAATCTTATTGGAATAATTGCATCTGAGCTAACATTTTCAAACTGCCCCATCGCACCTGTTGTCTGCGCACCATTCACTATAGAGATACCATTAACTTTTATCTTTTGTTTAAAGCTAGACTTACTTCTTGTTCTTTTGAAAACTTGAATATCATTTACTAATGCTGTTATACCGTTATTATAAACTAGAAAATTCTTTGGCTCGTTTGATACAGTATCTTTTATTCCATTATTAACATTACCTTTTGATTTCATACTACCCAAATAATTTCTTATGTTTGCTGAAAATAATTTATCTCCATATTTTTTAAATAAAGAGTGAATCCATTCAGCTGTTACAGCAGTACTATATACCTTCCAATCATCCGTTTCATACTCATAACCACCCAAAGTTTTCACTTCAAATTGCTTATCAACTAAAATTTTAGCTTTTGTTGACATATACCATTCTTCAATTGTCTCAATACCTACTTCTAAAGCCGATACTTTTAATTTTATATCAGCATAATATGTATTTAAGATAGATCTTGCTGTTTTTTCAACAGCAAGCATTTCAGTTTTTATAGTTTCGTGTTCATGGCAATTATGTACATACCAAATATCTACTTGTTCTATCTCATTTTCATTTATAGCATCTCGTAATTCTGAAACTCTAGGTCTTATTAAAGAATGTAATTCTTCTAGCTCCATATTTAATGCCCAAGTTAATGCCGTATTCAAATCACCAGCTTTATTTTTCTTTGCTGACTTAGCAATTCTATCTCCTGTAGAACAATAAGTCTGAATAATCACAGCACGCTTATTTTCTTTGTCTATATATATTAAGTCACATTTTCTATCGTTTTTTCCATCTGTCACAGACACACTTGCCACATCATCTATATCCTCAAATCCAAAATATAGCTGTAAAGCAAAGAGAGCCCAACCTTCACTTCCATAGTCACTTAAAGAAGCTAATTTTTCTTTGAAATGATTCAGACTTTGAAATTCTTTTTCTTTACTCATTTTTCATTCCTCCACGAATATATTTTTTCTCAATTCAAATATAACAGAAAAAGGAAATATATCAAAATAGATAAAGGGCTCATCGTCTCGTGAAAATATAACAAGACCACATGAATGATGCTCATGTGGTCAAATTTGGTGTCTGTTTTTAATATCTGTTACAACATATTCATCCAAACCCATTGAATTACATTCTTGGGGACGCTGAGTGTTTTGAAGTGTTTTTATCTCCCGCTACGCTCCCGATAAAAAGCAATTCAAAACCACGCTTTCTGTCCGTCCCCAAACCCCTCAACAGGGTTTTATACTTGGTCAATTTTGGTGTCCCTATATAATAATACTCACATCATTTTTAGCCCCTGAGCTAATTCTGTTATACAGATAACAAATGGAAGATATCATTTAAATTCGATTACATTTCCGAACCTTTAGATAATGTAATACTTAAAGCTTCTCTAGTTAATATCAAGCTTTACTATTATATTCTCCATGAATTCTTACTATTTTCTAAAACACTATCGTATCGCCTGCGGTAACAGCCTATCTTTCTTGTTAGTGTTACACGTATCTACACCAATATTTGTAAATATGTTAAACTATACCCAAAGAGTGATTACTCGGTGGTTCAACTAACAAGTCAGATTGTTAAAAAAGGCTTCTATTTCTTTGATATACCGAGCAATGGAGGGTGTAAAATGGGTGTAAAAAGTAAGTTTGGAATACTTATTTTAGCATGTGCTGTTATATGGATTGCACTTTTTGTATTTACGCAAAAAGAACCGTACAGTACAGAAGCAGTGATGGATTCCTTATGGGTTAAACATAATGTTCAAAGCACCATGATAGGCGATACTGACCCTGTTCTTGAGGTATCAGTTTTCGATGAAAAAGACATCACAGTTGTTGAAAGTTATTTAAAAAACAACTTATCCAAAGAAGATTTAGAACACTACGAAATCAATGTGTTTCTGTTTTCAGAAAATCCATCTGAATATATTAAAAATGCACAGAAGAACCGAGAATCAAATTATAAATAATAAAGATGTTATTTCCGCAATCAGGCGCTTAGTTGAAGAAGAACAGGACTTGCGTATATGATTAATCTTCATATATGCAAGTCCTTTTGTTATCCCCTCATACTAACCCTATACCTTTCCACATGACTACGTAGCACCAATCAAACAACCTGTGTAAATGATTTCTCTGCCCCACTATCAATGCTCAATGGCTTGTTATATGCTCCTAAGAGGTTGCTAAGGACTTAGTGTCATGATTCAAGTTAGCTTCATGAATCATGTAGGGATGTTTATTTCCTATCCGTAATATCTTACAAACTAGACTTGGCTCTTTTAAATTCTCGATACATTTCCATTACGTGCTTATCTCTTTTATTGACATGCATTATAAACTGATAAACAATTTGTGTGTTGTTGTATTTAGTAGAGTTTTTATCGTAGAAGTCACCTATTTTTTTTGCAATTTCAAATTGATTAATTTCATAAGACTCTTGGTGGAATTTATGTGCCATTGCCCTGATAAATTCATAGAACTCCATAACTTCTATTGTGAAATGCTCTAGTTTTTTGTCCGTAATTTCATTGTTCATGCTTTAATCCTCCGTAGAATAGTTATTTAAGTGTTTTTTAAGAGGTCTGAAACTCTTGCATTAAGTGCGTTTGCTAAATTTTTTTTACTTGTCCATTAGTAAGCTTTTCAACTTTCTAACAAACCAAACAAAAACCATTAAGCAAAGCATCCAGAATAAAAATTATTTATTTCTTACACGCCAATCGCTGCGCTAATGGCTCTCCAGAAAATAAATAATTTTAATCTGAATCTTCGCTTTGCATTTTCTCGACATTGAAAAATCGCAAGCAAGCTTGCCATTTATTCAATTGTGTCGAAAAGTGCATGAAAATATCTTTTATTTTTATGACTACATTTATACAAATCGAGATGGTCAAATTTGGTGTCCGTATATAATAATACTCACAACATTTTTAACCACTCTCACTTTGGCATTTGAATAATTCTCCATGTTGTTTTATATCGCTTTCCATCCTTTTTAGCCTCATGTGGGAAAATACGAAACGAGGCTTCTTTAGTAGTTAGCAACTCATTGATTTTCCTAACTCCTGTTACAAGCCTGCCATTTGATTTCAACCCCAATTGCTCTGCAAAAATTTGCTTTTCCTTTTGGCTATAAAATAGCAACCCTTGAGAATGAGCTTCTTCTAATGCTGTACGAGTGTTCGAATCTAAATAAGCATCCATTGATACGCTTCCTTCTTTTCCAAATAACTCAACAATAAACTGACGATACCCGCCAGCCATTTCTTGAATTTCTTCAAGACGCTTATATTTATACTTATAGCTATCATAGAGAAGTTCATTTACACCTATTTTATACAACTGATTAGGGAGCGGCTCGTAGTAAACTAGCTGATAAGGATCAGGTTCACGATAAAACATGCGATCATATTCTTCTTGAGAATGTTCATCAAGAAACTTGGCGTGTTTCATTCGAGTGGTTAAATTTCCTTTATCGTGACCTAATCGCCCATTTGAGCGATTTTTTACCACCAAATGCACATAATCAGATTCTGCATCTCGTATTCGCTTTCTTCCTACACACTGAACCAACACATCAGGATCAGCCATATCTACTATAATAAAGTGCAAATTCTCATCAATGATATTTAGCCCAGCATCAAGTGTTTGAGTAGTAAATAAGAATAAATTATCAAATTTCTGATTGGTTAGCAGCTTCTCACGTTTCTCTTCATCGACATACTTATAATTACTATGACTTTTTCCACAGATGAACATACTATGTTCTTCAAATTGCTTGTATAACTCATAGCAATCATTAGCAGATTCAATAAAGATTAGAGCTTTTTCTCCATTCTCTACTCGCTCCTTCAATCCATTAATTAAATACTGTTCATCATCATAAAACTCTACCGATTTAAGATAATCATAGTTGGCTGGTAGAACGTATTCTTTTGGAGTAATTGATTTGCGGTTATGCAAATATTCTTTAATAAACTCATTAGTAGCACTCATAAGCACTACAACTCGTTCATCTGCACCTTCAATAATTTCATTAAGTGATAAGTCGGTGTATTTATTGAATAAAGAATCATTCCCAAAATAATGATATTCATCACAAATGATAAATTCATACATCCATAGATCAAGTTGATTTTGAAGGATAATAGTTTTCTCAAAACCTTGATATGTAATTAATTCAATCACATCATCTTTTCCTTCAGCAGCAATTTCAGCTTCAAATTGTTCTATTGTATTAGTTCGATGAAGAAAAAACAAAATACGCTTCTCTTTGCTTTTGGCATAGTCATAAAGTGTATTTTTTATGAAGTGACTTTTACCTTTTCCTGTACCAGCGGAAATGGTGATAATGTCCCCTCTTTGCCACTCTATATATTCTTGTTGTATTACTTCAGTAACATTCACACCATATTCCTCCAAGATTAAGGAGAGTTCAAATTTACTCTCCTTTTGATTCTAAAAATCAGCATCCCTTACACTGAATATTCAGTCTAATCAAACTACCTCTCTCTTAAGTTTGACTAAAATACGACATTCTCCGATCTCACATTCATACCGATTTAAATCTTGAATGATATTTTTCATACGAATAATATCATATGTAATATAGTTGAAATTCTCGAACTCAATTATTCTACCTTCCTCAAATCATTCAATTAAACCATCATCTAGTAGCTCTGCTACTGCCTGTTTTTGAGATTGATACTTATCTTTTAATTCGCTTGCAGCTTGTTTCCACACAACATCAAGATCTCTTCCCTTTAAGCTTAAAACTCTTTGGTTATGATGATTATCTTCCTCAAGAAGCGTTTGAATCATCTTCAGTTCTTGACGTAGACTAGCAATTTGCTTAGCTAATGCTTTTTGTTCCTTCAAATCGGGAGCTTTTGATTTAGCTCTTTCTAAGGTGCAAATAAAGCCTTCTGTTCGTTCTGTTTCTTTTAGGAAATCTACTTCAACGCTCGAAGACACAATTTTAAGTAAAACTACTTGACCATTAGACACAAACTGCTTATCTTCTAAAGCCTTTTGAAGTTCATTTTTTGTAAGCTTAAAATGTTTTCTTAAATCATCTTTAGCGTTAAAGCTAGTACGAATACTTCCTTCTTTAATAAATTCATACGTTACATATTGAACACTATGAACAGATTTATGATCTGCTATTAAAAGAGCTACAACGCTTTCAGCACTATAGTTTTCATCTGTACGATGAATCTCTATATTCTCTTCGCCATAAGTATCAATTAAATACTTAAAATACGTAAAGAAATGATTTTGGTTTTCTACGATATACATAAATGCTGTTTTAAAAGGTGTTCCATAAACATACATTTCTTCGGTGTATGTTTCATCTACTTTCCCTTTTGTACGATTGTATTCGCCAATCGTTCTTTTTGCTAATACCGTTGCATAAGGTAGCTCCTCTTTTTGAATTGCACCTACCTCTTTAACTTTCACAGCTATCATTCTCGCTCTTCGTTCGAAAAGATTTTTCGCCTCGTCGATGTATGCAATTAACTCTGTATCTAAGTGTTTAACTGTTAAATTCATTTGTCTTGCTCCTTTGATTCTAATTTTTTTAATGAAGTAAAATGGATATTTTACTCTCAACTTCACAAAATTTAAGTTAAACTTTTTCCTTAGTTATTAAAGACATTGTGCTGCTTTAAATAACCGATTGAAATATTCATCGGAATTCATATCAGCATATTTAATTTGAGCATTTTCAAAGAACATCTTCAAAATCTCTTCTTCGGATGCATCCATGATCATAACTGCATCCTTCATTAGCTGGTTAGTAAAATTATCTTCATAGTTTTCAAAAATCATCATTTTATATTTCTCTAATAACCGAGAACGATAACTTTCTACTAATTCTTTGACAACCAACATCTTTGAAATCTTTACGGTTTCCATTTCTCTGACACTTTCACCAACAGTCAGTTCAGCTGAATTTACATCAATAATTTTATCCATACAATTCCCTCACTTTTAGCCTACTTAACACATAAAAATAGTAGGTTTTATATTTGAAATATCTTATTATTCAACTACTTTTAACTACAGTGTTTTATGGTATGAACTGAACTCCCGCTTCGATAAAACGAGGTCAAATATGCTTTTAGCATAGCTCATTTCTTCTTCAAAGGAACGCTCTCTAGCTGATTTCAATAGATCATCTAATAATTGAGCTTTTGAAGCTTTTTCGTAATAATTACGTTCATCCATCAATTTAGAAATCCTCTCATCAAAAAATTCATCTCTAATGTCTTCAAGCAATAATCGTTGTATTTTATTTTCAATATCTACAATTGCATAAGCTTGAAACTTTCGAATTATTTGATTGATAAACCATTCTTCTGGAATAGTATAAAACTCTTTTGTCATTTTTTCACCTCGTGGTAGTTATTTACCATCAGCGCTGAGGTGAACTAAGAATATCACCTATTTTCTAATCCGTAAAATCCATAATAAGGGTGAAGTACCATGGTAAAATACTATATTACAGTTATTTTATTACTATTTTTACACAACAAACCACTGTTTTACATATAATAAAAAATTATATGTAATCAAAAATAAAATTAATGATTAAGATAGAAAATTCAAATCACTAAGCAGTTTTTAAAAAATAGTAATTAGAATACTAATTCATTCTTCTAAAGAAAAAATGGAAAAAAATTTTTTTATATTTTGGAGTTGATAACTGTTTTCATCCTCCCTATCATGAAGGCGGTTGAGTTGAAACGGCTCAATGCAAAAATGCCTTGCCTAGTTCTCAATAAATCAAATATGACTTAAAGGAATAAGACAAGACATTCAGCATAATTTCATGAATCCGTATATCCTTGTATCCGTATCGTATGCCCTTGTTTAAATGCGCTCTCTCGAACAATACATCTACTAATCTACTTCTGCCCCGATAGTTGTTGCAATCCTTATATTCACCTTCTGCAAATATCGTAAATGCCTATTCTACTGTTATGAGAAACTCGGCAACAATTACAATGTGTGATGTATCCTGTGTAACCGAAGCCACTCAGACCTTCCACTCCTAGCCGTTATGGTCGCTAACACCATTCACACCCAAAGCGAAACAAGGAACGCTTATAGAGGGTGCTAGACGTTTGTGTGCGACGGGAACGTCATAACCTGTCAAGTTTATTTACAAATGCTGTTACTAGGTTTCCAGCATCGAGAAAAACATGACCTTATTTTACCTAAAAAAGACAATAGGAAACTAGACCTTTGCATTTCCACTTTTTTTGAAGTAGAATGAAGGCATGTTAAACGCTCATATTTAGTTGTATTCCTGTATGGCTAAAAGCGTTGGAGGGGAGCATTGCGAGTGCTGACCCTCTTTTTTGTTGCTTACTTCTCTAAAGTATTAAAATATTGAAGCATGGCTTGTACATCATCTTTTCTCAATGTCATTCGACTTACATTAAATTGCCTACCATCGTAAAGCACCGTATTTTCCTCAAAGGATACTGATTTAAATTCAAGATTGTATTGTGTTGTAATTTGACGCATACCGTTTAAAGTTTCATGAAAAATTGTTTTCATGTGATTTCTCCTTCCTAAATGTCTAAATTATTTAATGGATTGTATTTGTCATTCTGTTCTTTTAAAGCCGATCCCCACAATGCGAGATACTTTTGAGACATATTTAATGATGAGTGTCTGAGAATCTTTTGTAAGGTGAATACGTCTCCTCCATTAACTAAAAATCGATGAGCAAACGTATGACGAAACGTATGAGCCGACAATCTAACATCTTTAAAGTTCATAGCTATTTGCAGACGTTTAAACACGCTTTTAGTTGAGTCATAAGCCATTTGAGAGCCATCTCTGTTAACAAAGACGTATTCTGGCAATTCTTTAAAGTAGCGAGTACAAAAAACCTTTAACTCGTTTAACTCATCAATAACCTTGATTGTTAATGGCACTGTTTCCTGCTTTCTATTTTTCCCAAATATATATAACTGAAAATGTTGTTCATCAATATCTGACCACTTAATCCCTCTTAATTCTCCAACTCTAATGCCAGTACCTAGCAATAAGATAATAATAGTGTGATTTCTGTATGCCGTGTATTCATGATCCTTTCTTCTCAACCTTCTGTAATAGGAAAGCATTTGTCGAATATGCGAATCTTTGAATACTTCGATACGATAGTCAGTTTCTTGACGTTTTACTTTTTTGCATGGATTAGATTTAATATACTCGTTATCCAATAAGTGGTTAAAAAAGGTATTGAGATTTTTTAGCTTAACATTAATCGTAGTTGGATTATTCCCACGTTCATTTTTACAATATAATAAGTAACTTTTAATATGGGCATGTGTGACATCTGAAGCATCTAATACCTCGTTTTCAGCCGACCAGCGTTTGAATTCACGAAAAAATATTCTATAGCCATCTAATGTATTCTTGCTTAAATTCTGTAACTCTTTTTCTTCTAAAAAATCTGCAATTGCAAATTTAAGCAACAAAAAAACACCTCCTAGACTTTAACAGTCCAATAAGGTGTCATTACTTGAACACTATCCTAAATCATACTTTTTTCACGAAATTAACTCATATACATGGAACGCTGATTAATAATCCATTTACGCATTGTTGTGAATAGTAACGCCATGATGACCGTTATTAAAATACCTTTCACAATATTAAATGGCAAGATTCCAGCTACGATCATTTTATATAGTGAATCACCTACAACAGGCTCCATACCTAAAAAGTAAGTGTACATAGGTAAAAATACTGCATAGTTCAGAAGGCTCATTCCTACTGCCATAATAAGTGTTCCAGCAGCTAAACCTCCGACAAGACCTTTAACCGTTTTGAAGCGATTAAAAATAAAGCTCACTGGTAATATAAATAAAATGCCCGTTGTAAAGTTCGCCATATGTCCTACCGGTACTCCCGTTGGCGTGCCTGAGAAAATCCAGTCCAACACATTTTTAAATAATTCTACTAAAATACCGGCTATTGGTCCCATTGTGATTGCAGCTAGTAATGCTGGCATATCACTGAAATCCACTTCCAAAAATGCTGGGAATGGCGGAATTGGGAAATTAAAAAGCATTAATAAAAACGAAATACTGCTCAGCATACCAATCGTAATAAACGATTGAAGTTTCAAATTTTTCTTCATTGAAAACTCTCTCCTCTTTGCTGATTCAATCTCGCAAGAAGAAAGGCCACGACCTTATCAATTATTATTATGAAAAAACCCTTATGCAAAAGAGCATAAGGGAGAATAGGCATGATTAATAAACGCCATTAATTAGCTATTTTTGAGCAAACACTGTGTGAAGACACATCGAAAAAAACGCTCGTACATAGCTAAATTCATAACAATGAATGACGATCGTACCTCCATCTTCTCCCATCCAGACTTTAACTGTCGGCCTTGGAATTACACCAAGTCAGCCATGCAAAAAACTTTGCACAGGTCGCGGGCTGAAGAGTCTTTAGTAAATCATTCGAGCCAATGTATTAAAAGTAACATTAGCGATTTACAACTCTATTACCGCCGGTCGGGATTTTCACCCTGCCCCGAAGATGAATCAATATTTTTTGTTTTATAACTTTACTATAATGAATTATTAAGGAAAAGTAAATAGCTTTTCAACAATTATGCCTCCATCGGATTTTGGACACCCGCTGAAAAGTTACTTAAAACCGCATTCATCTCACCACCTATAGAGGTGAGAGACTTTTGTAGCTGACGCTTTGCTTTCGCTACAAAAAACATTTGCTGAAAGAAGTTAAAAGATCCCGATTTAACTTGTATGTTTTGCCTCATAAACTGGCTCATCACCATAACTCAGGGTTGCTTTCCATTCCTCTATCGGCTTGCTGTAAGTCTCATCTGTGACGCTATGATTTGCTCCAAGGAGTCATCATGTTATTTAAATGGTCTACTTTTTAACAAGTATCATCCCTAGCTTTAAATAAGTAGCTCATAAATGGACAGGAGCATTCACGCACATATAGCGGCGAGAATGCTCCCAAAATTTACTTATACGTTTTTTGTTCTTCTATTTTGAAGTTTAACGTTATGCTATTTATGGCATATATTGTTTATTGGCTCCCACAGGCTTTGGTAAGAAATTTTTCAAATCAAATCCCTCCCAGCTCTCCTGTACCACATTATCTAGACGTACTTGTTGATCAAAGCTTGCAGCAGTGAGCATCATCGCTTCAATTAATTGAGTTGCGCGAACGGCATCCATTGTTGTTAAATCAAGTGGCTCATTAAATGAAACGACAACACCTTCAGCTACCTCTTGCACAGTGTATGTCACATGTTCAGGAACGACCGAAACGTATCCATCATCTTTTTTATTTCCCATATCGATAAGAGCTTCTGTTACAGTAGTATAAGTCTTGCTAGAATAAGGTGATAAATACTCAGCCCCATTTTCATCTTTATATAAATAATAATTATAATGATTTTGTCTTGTTAGTGCGATAGACTTATTTTGCTCCCCTTCTTCCTGAGGAGACTCATCAGCTGTATCATCCGGATTATCAATTTCAATTTCAATCTCAATATCTTTATACTCTGAGTCTGAGAATGTATCCTGTACTGTTCCAACGTATTCGCTATTATCCGCAGAAGCAACATCATAGTCATTTTCTTTCGGCAATACATGAACAAGTTTATCGTCCTTCTCTTTCAATTCACCTTTATACGGGTGGTAATTAGTAAAGCCCTTTTCTTCCTCATCAATTTGCGGTGCATACTTTTCATACATTTGCAATGTTGTAGGCTTCTTTTTCCCAAAATCAGTAGCAACTCGTTCGTTCGGGATAATGTATGTCATTGGCACACTTTCCTTATCACGGTTTGCCAAACCAATGCGAAACACCACTGCGTTTGTTAAATCTTCCTCATAAACAGATGACCTTAGTGACATCATACGTGAATATTTTGATACAATGTCAGATTCTATAATATCGTCATCATTTTCAAAGCTTTTTGCAGCCCGATTATCTTGTATTGTAGAATATTGAGAAATATCAGGAGCATTAGCTTGATCCATATTTACCTCTTTATTATTCATGTACATAGACCCCACAAGTACTGTTAGGGCGAAAACAGCTGCACCACTCAGAAAAATAGGCCATTTACGTACGTTCTTCTTTGTTGTAGCGGTTTCGGTACTTTCTTGTTGCGTATGAATATTTTGTTGTTGCTCTTTGGATATTATTTCGTCATCCATTGGTTGTTGTATGGCATTTTGAAGATGGATATTATCCTGTAAGCGAGCATCTGCCAATAATCTATTTAATACTTCTTCTTTCGAACGGCGGTCAGAAAGCTTAGGGGCATTATTTAATACATGTTCAAGTTGGTCATCATCAAATTGATTATGCGTCATTGCCGTTTCGCCTCCTGTTCTCTAACCTGTTGTAGCTGTTGCCTTAAAAATTTTATGGCACGATGCTGAGTGGTTTTTACTTTCGCTTCTGTCCAATCTAGTATTTGCGCTGTTTCTGCAATCGATAAATCTTGAAAGTAGCGCATAATAATGACCATTTTTTGGTCACCTGTACAGTTTTCAAGTGCGGATTGTACCTGCATAAATTCATCACTAGCTTGTAGCATATCTTCCGGTGATGGTGTGGTTGAATGTAGCTGTTCCGTTTCCCAATCAAAAAAATCGAGTGAATGTTTTTGACGCACAGCCTGCTTTCTAAAATGATCAATCGCGACATTTTTAGCAATAGCAAAAAGCCATGTCTTTTCGCTGCTATTTCCTGCAAACTGATCATATGAACGTAATACACGAACATAAACCTCGTGCGCTAAATCCTCAGCAAGTGTACGGTTTTTTACTAAATAAATAAGAAACTGGAACACGTCTTGATGGTATTCATCGTATAGTCGATGGAACACGGAGTCATTCAAAGCACTCCACCCCCGTTCAATTATATTTGTCGTCTAAATGTTCACAGAAGTTACATCCAATTAATACCACTTTATCAATTATACATCGGCATAATTGCATCCGCTGAAAGAACTTAGTAGTGATGTATTAATCGAATGGTAAATAAAACGTGAAGGTAGTACCCTCTTTCAGCACACTATCTACCATAATATTGCCTGAATGAGCCTTGACAATATTTCTAGCAATAGCTAAACCTAGGCCAGTTCCACCTTTGGAACGTGTACGTGCCTTATCTGCTTTATAGAAACGTTCAAAAACATATGGTAAGTCCTCTTGTGGGATGCCATGCCCTGTATCCTGAACAGAAATTTTGGAAAAAGTCGGCTCTTTCTCAACCTTTACCGTTACTGACCCTTCAGTAGTATGACGGAGAGCATTATCAATTAAATTCGTTAACACCTGTTCAATCCGATCCTCATCTATACTAATCATAGCTTCGTCTTTAAATTCACTGTCAAATATTAGACGTACATGCTTCTCTTTTGCAACCTGTGCAAATTTTTGAGTAATACGTTCAAATGTTGAATTAATTGGGAGCTCATCCTTGTAAAGAGTCATATGGCCAGATTCCATACGTGCAAGATCTAATAAATCTGTTACGAGGCGTCCCATACGTTTTGATTCATCATAAATAATTTTGGTAATCTCATTTCGTTCTTCTTGATCTTGAATAAAATCATCATCCATTAAGGCCTCTGAATAGCCTTGAAGCATCGAAATTGGCGTCCGTAACTCATGAGACACATTGGCAATAAAGTCTGAACGTAGTTTTTCTAAACGATGTTGCTCTGTCATATCACGAATAACTGCAACGGCTCCACGTATCGATTCACCACTATAAAGGGGGCTAATCGTAAACGTATAGTAACTTCCGTCCATCTCGATTTCTTCTTCAAGCTTATCCTCAAACATCAGGACATGGTCAAGCATATGATAAAGCTCTGGTGGAATTGGTTTAGCACTTTGCGAGCCTTTATTGACAAACCATTTTTGCATTAAACGCTCTGCCGGTGGGTTGCTTAATAATATTGTACGATCACGATTAAACGTAATAACCGCATCAGTCATCGATGTCAAAATATTTGATAGCTGTTCATTTTCTTGATTGATAACTTCTAGATTGTGTTTCAATTGTCGTCCCATTTGATTAAAAGCAACAGCAAGCTGGCCGATTTCATCATTTTGTGTTGTCGGCATTTTCGCTTCAAAATTTCCTTTAGCAATTTCAAACGCCAATTCACGCATTTTACGCAGTGGTGATGTAATTCGTGATGATAGGAAAAAGGCAAAGAATGTCGTAAGGACAAAGGCAATGACAGCAGATAAAATGACAATTTTCGTCGTTTCATTCGATGTTTTATGTAGTACATCTGGACTTTGATAAATAAAGACCGCTCCGTGCACTGCATTTTCTACATTTAATGGGAAACCAAGCACGACATATGATTCCATTGTTTCTTTGTCTGTAGAAGACGGCATCATCATTTCTTTAATGATAGGTTCATCGGATTGAAAAATTTCGTGGAAAGATTTATTAGCTAGTATCGTATCTTGTATTTCTTTTTTATTTACACCTTCCTGCAAAGCAAACGATACTGCTTCATGGTTAATTGCAATAAGCGCATTCGTACTTTCAGGTAAAATTTCTTTTAATAATTCAGAAGTCGACTCCGCTGTTTCATTATCATCTACTATACTTGCAACAGTTGTTGCTATTTGACGCAAAGAGCTTTCTGCTTGCTGCATATGGTAATTTTGAAGAAACTCGAGCATTAAAACCGTGAAAACAAACAATACAAATGAAACGAGAAGCAATATGGTTACCCATAGCTTCCCGACAACACTATTCCATATTCTATTCATTAACAACCTCAAATTTGTAGCCAACGCCCCATACAGTAACAATCATCTTTGCAGCGTTTTCAGATACACGGTTGAGCTTTTCGCGTAAACGTTTGACATGTGTGTCAACTGTACGTAAATCGCCAAAGAAATCATAATGCCAAACTTCTTTTAGTAATTGTTCACGGTCAAATACTTTGTCTGGCGATTTCGCTAGGAAATAAAGTAATTCATACTCCTTAGGCGTTAAATTTACCTCGATACCTTCTGCTGTTACACGATGAGCATCATGATCAATCATTAAATGTTGGAACACAACTAAATCTTTTGAAGAAGATGCATTTGTCGAAGGTGAGAATGCTTGTGAACGACGTAATATGGCCTTCACACGTAAGACAACCTCACGAGGACTAAATGGTTTTACAATATAATCATCCGCTCCAAGCTCGAAGCCTTGTACACGATTCGCTTCTTCGCCTTTCGCAGTTAATAAAATAATCGGTGTTGCTGCTCGTTCGCGAATTTCCGCACATACTTCAAGCCCGTCTTTTTCAGGCATCATAATATCTAATAAAATACAATGATACTCTTTTTCTAAAGATTTTTCGATCGCTTGTTCACCATTTTCTGCTTCGTCAACAAAGTACCCTTCTCGCTCTAAATACATTTTTAATAAGCGTCGAATACGATCCTCGTCGTCTACTACTAATACTGAAATATTTTCTGACACTTTCACGATCCCTCTCTTCTAATCTTTCTCTACCCTCTATTGTACATCGTACAGCACATATTGAAAAGAAAAGAAAGCCTCCTTGCCACAGCAAGAAGGCTTTCTTTCTAATTACTAGCGACGTAAAAAATCTCATATGTGCTCAAATTAATCAGTTTTTTTAAAACGGATTCATTTCAGTTTAACTTGCAGCGTACGAGTGTAAACCTGCAATAATCAAGTTAACAGCAATTAAGTTAAACAGAATAATTCCGAAACCAATTAATGCTAACCATGCAGATTTTTCACCTTCCCAGCCTTTAGATAAACGTAAATGTAGGAACGCTGCATAGAACAACCATGTAATAAGTGCCCACACTTCTTTCGGATCCCATCCCCAGAAACGACTCCACGCTTGTTGTGCCCAAATCATTGCAAAGATTAAGGCCCCTAACGTAAATACTGGGAAACCAATTAACACTGAACGGTAACCGATTTCATCTACTAAATGTAAATTTACTCTTTGGACAAATGGTTGGAAAATCGCACTAATTCGACGTCGAGCAATTAAACGAATTAACAGGTATAGGATTGAACCTACTAATAATGACCAAACAACAGTTGTTAATTTCTTGGCATTTATGAGCGCTGGCATTTCTACTAATGGAGACATGCCATGTTCTTCTACTGCCTTATATTCATTCATCCCAAATAGCGGCGGCATATTGTAGGTAATTTGACGTTCAGTGCCTTCTTTATCAACATAAGTATAGTTTGACTCGTAGCCCATCGCACTATAAATTGAAGTAGCAACTACGAAACCAATTACTACCACAAGGAAGAACATTACTGCTTCTAACCAAAAACGTTGTTTAGAAGGCTTTTTCAAATCAACTACTTTTAATAAATAAATTAGTCCTGCTACAGCACTAATCGCTAAAATCGATTGACCTAAAGCAGCTGTAATAACGTGAATTGTTAGCCAGTGACTTTGTAATGATGGAACTAATGGACTTACTTCATTAGGGAACATTGCTGCATAAGCGATAATCAGTAACGCAACTGGTAACGCTATCAAGCCAAGTGCTGTTAATCGATAAATAAAATAAATTAGGATGAATGCCCCTACGATGAACATCCCGAACGCAGTGGTAAATTCAAACATATTACTAACAGGTGCATGACCTGTATAAATCCAACGAGTAATAAAATAACCAAGCTGCGATAGGAAACCAATAATTGTAACAATAATTGCAAGCTTGCCCCATTTATCAGTATTTTTACCTGTAGCATTCGATTGCTTTATCGAACCACCAAATAATAATGTTGCTACTAAATAAGCTATAAAGGCTACAAATAACAAGTTTCCACTTATATCAATCAAACTCATAAGGTGCTGTCACCTTCCTTTTTTTTAATGCCATGCTTTTTAGGCTTTTCGTCGTCTTCAGGCTTTTCTAATTGATCTTCATATTGTGGCAGTTCAGCAAATGAAGTAACGGCATCTAAATCCTTTTTCATACTGAACATATTTTTATTCACATGGGCAGCCATTAACACTCGACCATCCGGCTCCACCTGTAACCATAAACGTCGGTGATTCCAATACGATCCAATCACTACACCAATCATGAAAATAATACCACCTACAAATAAAATTGGTACTGTACTATCTTTACGAATTGTAAAGTTTGACGAATCTCGTGTATCTGCACCAGCAAATTTCATTCTATATTTGTTTTCACCAAGTGGTTCAAGCGGTGGCTTCATAATTTCTACAAAACTTACTTCACCTTTTGGAGTTTCTGGTGTTTTCATTCTAAATAAAAATGCTGGATTATTTGGTATTGATGTTTTTGTCTGTGGTTCTCCATTTTCAAAACCAGAAAAATCTGGTGTGTAAATAAGAATTTCAACTGATGAACCATTTCCTAAATCATATTCTTTTTTAGGATTCGTTAAATCAATTTCAATTTGACCAAGTGATTCATCTTCATTTGCTTTATTCACCAAATTAAAATTCATCTGCTTCAATTCATTAAGACGATAATTCATTTGATACAGCGCAAAACCATTTTCTTTTAACGGATGATTAACACGAATCGAGTAATCCTTCACTTTTTCAAGATTGTCTAAATCCCCTGGAAGAGCACCCTCAGGTTGTTTGTATAATGTAACGTCTGTTTGGTAGTTTTTCGCCATAACATTTACACCTTGAGCCAATTGCTCGCCCTGTGGCTTATTGTCATGGGTTTCCAAAGTAAATTCATTATTTTTAATAAAATAGCCGTCCATACCTGGTATAGCTCGTGTTTCTCCTTCACGGATCCAAATCGTCTCATCCACATGAAAACCAGGTACTAAACGCAACATAACACCTGCTAAAAAGATAATAAGACCGACATGATTTATGTATGGACCATACCGAGCAAAACGGCCGCGCTCTGCTAACAGTGCACTTCCATCGCGACGAACCTTATATTTTAATTCAGTCATTTTTTGCTCAACTTTATCTAGGGTTTCGTCAGGGTTTTGCACTTGTCCTTCCGCAATGATGCGTTGACGCTTCATGAAACTTTCATGACGTTTAACGCGTTGATTTTTCAAAGATTTATGCAATGGTATACCACGGTCTAAACTCGCAACAATAATAGAGATTGCAAGCATCCCTACCAAAATTTGGAACCATACAGTGCTGTACAAATCTGAAAGTCCTAAATTATTGTAGACTTTGCCAAACCAACCATACACTTTCTCATAATACTCTGCTTTGTTAGCTTCTGGAGCATTAACATACATTTCTTGAGGTAGAATTGTTCCAATTGACGCAGCGACTAACGTTATAATAATGAGGGTAATTCCCACTTTGACACTCGAGAAGAAATTCCAAATTTTATCAATAAATGTTTTGTTATACGTTTTTGAACGAATCGCCATACCGTCATAGCGCATATCTACAACTTTTGTTTCTTTACCTTCCTCAGTTAAAGGACGACCACATTTCTCACAAAGCTTCGTGCCATATGGGTTACTATGACCACACGCACAAATGATGTTTTCCATAGTCATTACTCCTTATTTCGGCTTCACTAATTCCATATACGAAGCAATTTTTTCCTCCGTCATCTCACCAGTAATAATTTTGACCACCTTACCATCTGGATCAATAAGGAGTGTTGCAGGTAATTGACCTACATTGTAGGCAGTCATAACGCTTTTTGTTTTGTCAATAACAACTGGGAACGTTAAATCGTATCTATCGACAAAACTCTGTACTTCAAAATCTGTTTGGGCAATATTGACAGCCAATGTTTGTACACCTTGATCTTTATAGATTTTATACTGACGGTCTATTGCAGGCATTTCCTTCTCGCATGGCTTACACCATGTTCCCCAGAAGTTCAAAAATACTCCCTGTCCTTTATAATCAGACAGCTTATGTTTCTCACCGTTTAAATCTACTAACGTGAAGTCTGGTGCTTCAGAGCCTACTTCTATTAACTCTACTTTATCCTTTGTTGCTGTTCCGTATACCGTGTAACCAATTGCTAATACTAACACTGCTAAAATAATGGTACGTATTACGAGACGTTTTTTCTTTTTCTCCAAGTTAATAAACCCCCCTATCAATTACGGCTTAGAGTAACTCCTATTGACGCTAAGCTTTTCATACAAACATTGATATATGTATAGATTTTACCGTCTAATTTACAACATGTATGTTTGTCATATTCTATACTTGCCATTCGCTTGTGCGTCTAACACCACCTGATAAACTATAGCAACAATTTCAACAGGTTAATCTTGATGTACTATTCTCACCTATTATAGCAAAATAAAACAAAAACGCTTAGCTAATAATTATGAATGATTTATGAACGATTTCACCACTAAGAAAGTGAAAACATCACTATACACATAGTGGTATATTCACTTTTGTTGAGAAAATGTTCATTTATCCGTACCGAAAACGCAACGTCAGGTACAAGACCCCCACCTCAAAATTAACCGAAAGTAAAGAAGTTAGATGGGAGGTTTACTTCCCGTAAAAGCCCGATTGGTGAACACTAATAATCAGTGGGGGATGAGGAACCCCACTGATTAAAATTTCACTTTATCCAATTTTCCCCGTCTCTGCTAACACTCGCAATTGTTTCACTTCATGCTTTGTCAATTCACGATATTCCCCCGGTGTTAGCCCAAATAAATCTAAAAAGGCAAAGCGCTCACGTTTCAGTTTAACAACAGGCGTACCGATTGCTTCGAACATGCGACGCACTTGACGATTTCGTCCTTCGTGAATAGTAATTTCACAGATTGCCTTACCTGCTGTTTCATCAAAAGAAGTCATACTAACTTGTGCTGGCGCAGTTTTTCCATCTTCTAGTTTAATCCCACGTTGAAGCTTTTTTAAACCTTCAATCGTTGGAACACCTTTGACACGTGCAATGTAAGTCTTGTCGATTTTAAACTTCGGATGTGTCAGCATATACGAAAATTCACCATCATTTGTCAATAACAACAAACCAGATGTATCATAATCAAGACGGCCCACTGGGAAAATACGTTGCGGAATATGCTTAAACAAATCTGTGACAGTTTTGCGTCCTTTGTCGTCTGTTACAGCCGATATCGTTGCACGTGGTTTATATAGTAAATAATAAACCTTATCTTCTTTCTCAAGCTTAACGCCTTCCACTTCTATCGTATCTGAGTTGGAAACCTTTGTACCAAGCTCACGCACTACGACTCCGTTCACCTTTACTTTACCTTCTACAATCAATTGCTCCGCCTTACGTCTTGATGCAACTCCTGCATATGCAATGACCTTTTGTAATCTTTCCATACTTTCACCTCTAGTTTTCTTTCACCTTGGTTTAGACACCAAAATTTAAACCTCATTCATTTATTAGGAATAAGATTATTTTTCCCGCTAATCTGTGAAAATTATGTCATACTTTTGTGCATTATTAAAGAAAAACTAATTACACACGAATAATTAGACTATTTTAAATACTTTTTCATCAACTATTTTTCTTCCAATTTATCCACTTTAACAGGCAGGAAACAGGTTGGGATGCACTGATTAAAGTCTCACTATATCCAAAACCCTTATCCCTTTTCATTTATTTCTAGTATACTCTGTTCGTCAAATAGCAAATCGCTTTCATTTATAAAAAATTTAATAAATCCCGACTGATGTAATTGTTGTCGCGCACGATAATTAGCCGCAGGACGTGTTGTGCTTAGACTGAGTTCCATAATTTCAGTTAGTGTCCCGCCATCGACTGAAACCTTCTCGACAAAAAAATTGCTGAATGAAAATAAAAAAATCAGCGTATCGCTTTTAACGATCCGCTGATTCAACAGTTACTGGCGTTGCATAAATACGCTGATCACCGATAAAAATGGATAATACAGCTTCCTGACGTTTCCTAGAAACATGTAATACCTGCCTTACTTTAGCCTTTTCCTCACTAGTTAACTGCAAACGAATTGGCTGCTCTAAACGTATTGCAAGCTTTTTGTTCACATTATATTTACCTTTTTTCACTACTGTTTCAAGACTATAATCTTCCCACACTTTGCTGGCTAATCCCCGATGTACATTCCAGTCATCTGATTCATTCAAGGTGACAACAATACAGGTTTGCCCGTCTTTTTGGAAGGCGGTTGCGAGGGTCCGACCAGCGACCTTTGTAAAGCCTGTTTTTCCAGCAAATGCTGAGCCTTTTGCTGATTTTAATGCACTGACAGGTTGTTGTCTCTCATCTATGTCACTAGCAACCCCTGACCCTTCTCGTAATAATCGGTGCTTATTTTCCCATAACATCCCGTTTTCAGTATTGGCACGAAATAAAACTGTTGAGGCAATCTTCTTGAACGTTTCATTTTGCAGAGCAATTCTCAGCATCTCAGCAGTATCTCTTGCAGACGATAAATGCTCATCATGGTGCAAGCCAGATGGGTTCATAAATACTGTATTTGTGAGACCCGAAACAACGGCTCGCTCATTCATTAACTTTACAAACCCTTCTACTGATCCCCCAGCATGCTCTGCTAAGGCTGTTGCTGCGTCATTACCTGAGCGTAGCATCAAACCATATAACAGTGTTTCCACCGTAACTGTTTCACCCGCCTGCAAGTAAATCGACGAACCTTCAGCCATTGCAGCTTTCGGAGAAATAACTACTTCATCTTGAAGATTGCTATTTTCGATAGCAACGAGCGCTGTCCAAATTTTTGTTAAGCTAGCAATTGGTAACCGTGCATCACTATTTGATGCTAATAAAACACGCCCCGTATCACCATCTAAGACAGCATATCCACTACCCCCTCGTGCGAAACTGGTTTGCGGAAGCATTAACATTACCACGACTATCATGAACAATATTAAACGTACTAACCGAAGCAACGAGCCACTCCTTATTAAAAGTAATTGGAAATCTAGATTATATTTATGTTTCAAGCAAAGCATTATACCTATCAATTATGCCTCGACATAATTCCGTGACATCCGCCGGAGGCTTTAACTTCTTACAGCGGCTCCCCCGCTGAAAGAAGTTAATTAGGCCTTGCTCATTTATTTTACTCCACTAAAAGTTTCTTGGAATTTCGTCATAAATAGATCGGTTTCTTGCTCTGTTTCAACTAGCTCATCTTCAGGTAAAGCCGGCATTTCTTCTATACTATTTAAACCAAAGTAGTTTAAGAATTCTTTTGTAGTACCATATAAGATTGCACGTCCTGTCCCTTCCGAGCGACCAACTTCCTTAATTAACCCTCTAGAAGCGAGCGTTTGTATTGGTCTTTCACATTTCACACCGCGCAAATCTTCAATTGCCACACGTGTAATTGGTTGTTTGTATGCCACAATCGCAAGTACTTCGAGTGAGGCTTGAGATAATGATTGAACCGTTGGATTTTCTACTAATCTTTGAATCGTATCTGCAAGTTCTGATTTTGTGATCAGCTGATAAACGCCAGCTATTTCTTTCACTGTAACGCCTCTAGCTAAATCTTCTTCATATGTTGTACGTAACGCTTCCATTGCCTGTACTACAATTTCATCCGCTTCGCCTAAAAGCTGCGATAATTGTTTAATAGTTAAGCCATCGTCTCCTACAACAAATAATAAAGCTTCTATACTACTCTGTAGCATTATTGTTTTCGTCATAATCCCATTCCTCCTTCTGTAAAGTAACCGTTAATTCTTCAAAGTTACCGTCTTGCTCTACGATGACGACCTGACGTTTCATCAGTTCAAGAAGAGATAAAAACGTCAGAATAAGCGTTGGCTTATCTTCATAGGGGAAAAGCTCGGAAAATGATGCACGTCCACCTGTAGACCGTAATGAATCAACCACTGAACGCATTTGATCCTTCACTGAGCGTTCCTGTCTCGCTACAGTTGTTTTTAGTGGTTTTTTTAATTTTTTTCGACGCATCAGTTTTTGAAAGGCCCCAAGCATATCATAGATGTTGACGTTCAAATCAAATAACGCCATTTGCTCATCTGATGCTAACTCTGATAAATCTGCTGGCGGCCTTGTAAATACCTGTGCCCGATCTGTTTCAAGCTCTTGCAGGCTACTCGCTGCTTCTTTATATTTCTTATACTCTATTAAACGTTGCACCAGTTCTTCACGAGGGTCTGGGCCGTCGACTTCTAATTCGGCATCTTCAAGCTCACCTTCATGAATTGGCAAGAGCATACGACTTTTAATAGCTAATAATGTTGCAGCCATCACTAAATATTCACTAGCCTCATTTAACTCCAGTACCTGCATTGCATGTATATGGTCGATATATTGTTGAGTAATTTCAGCCATTGGGATATCATAAATATCAATTTCCAATCTGTGAATTAAATGCAATAATAAATCAAGAGGCCCTGAAAAGGCTTCTAATTTTACTTCATAAGACATTGTTTTACCACCCTGAGATTCTATGTTCTTTTAGTATAGTGGAAAGGAGTCCAAAATGCATCCACAGCATCATACTTTATTTATAGACTACTGCGCATACTTCAATGGTCATCAAGATTTTTTTGAATGCCATGAAGTACTTGAGGAATTCTGGAAGGATATTGCTCCAGGTGATAAAAAGCACCCTCTCGTTGGTTACGTACAGCTCGCAACAGGTCTATATCATTGGCGACGTGACAATTATATAGGTGCTGCACGAATATTAGAAAAAGCACTCAATAATTTTCAACATAATATGGGGCATATTTTTTTTGACGAAATCGACTACGATAAACTACTAATACAACTATCAGATGCACTTTCTGCTATCCGAATGGGCAAGTCCTTCCAAGCATTTCAGCTTCCGCTTTCGCCCGTATTGGAGGAATTAGCGTTAGCACGTATACCGCTTTTACCATCAAGTAGCTCTAACTTTCTTCTTCATAAACATATGCTTCGAGACCGCTCACATATTCTTGCAGAGCGACAAGAAAGCAAACAAAGAAAAAGCAGACGTCAATGATCGTCTGCTTCTTCATCGATACAATTTATACATTTTTTAACAATATTACGCGTTTCCTCTGTTGCACGCACACTTTCATACTGGCCAAGGTCTGCTACTTCCTGCAGCATTTCCTTCGCAACACCCTCACCTCTATAGGAAGGGACAACGGATACATGTTGAATCGTAGCCATGCTATTACTGTCTGTTACAAGTCCAACAATGCCTACATACTCATCGTTCTTTTTCCATAAATATAAAACCCAATTATCATCATTTTCATAGGAGTGGATTGTCTCTTTGAGCTTTTTTATGTCTTTTTCGTTAGGCATAAACGAGAGTAGCCCCATTGCTATTTTCTCGAAAGCTTTTTTATATCGAATTAACATATTTGTCTATTCCCTCTTTTTCTAGCTGTACATAATCTTTGATTATCCTACACGATTTGTACTTGTATCGCAAGTCAATTTCTGTCTTACGAACCAGGTCCGAGAATACCCTTAGACGCCAACACCCAATAGACAACGCCCCACAACAAAATAAAAGTTGAAATGGACGCCAATAATACCCATTTGTTTTTTCTCAAATTTACTCACCCTTTTTTAACGTTAGCGGGAGATCGTTTTGTACAATATCTTCATAACTTTCGCGTCGAATTGCTAATTGATGCTTGCCATTTTCTACAAACACAACTGCTGGGCGTGGAACACGGTTGTAGTTACTCGCCATAGAATATCCGTAAGCACCTGTACAGAAGATTGCTAGCACATCACCAGAAGTTGCTTCCTGAAGCTTAGCATCGATAATTAATTTATCGCCCGATTCACAAAGCTTACCAGCCACTGTATATGTTTCATTTTTTGATTCATTCGCTTTACTTGCAATGACCGCCTCATACTTCGCATCATATAATGCTGGACGAATATTATCACTCATGCCACCATCGACAGCAATATATTTACGAACATTAGGTACTGTTTTTTGTGAACCAATTGTATACAGTGAAGTTCCTGCATCACCTACAAGTGATCGTCCTGGCTCAATCCAAATTTCCGGCATAGTTAGACCAAGTACAGTCGCTTTGTTCTTTACAACCGTAATCATATCCTCTACATATACTTGCGGCTCAAGCGGTGCATCTTCCTCAGTATAACGAATTCCGAAGCCCCCTCCTAAGTTTAACACAGTACATGTGAAATCGTGAGACTTGTTCCAATCAGAAATTTTATCAATTAGTTTTTTCCCTGCTAAGCCAAAGCCAGCTGTGTCAAAAATTTGAGAACCGATATGGCAGTGTAGTCCTAGAAGCTCTAGGTATTCATGGTTAAAAGTTTGTTGGAAAGCCTCATCTGCTTGACCGTTATTTAAGTCAAAGCCAAACTTAGAATCTGCTTGACCTGTCGTAATAAAATCATGTGTATGTGCCTCAACTCCTGGTGTGACACGTAGTAAAATACGCATTTTTTGTTGACGGCGCTCTGAAATCTCTTGTAAAAGCTGAATTTCATAGAAGTTATCCACGACAATACAACCGATTTTCGAGTCAAAAGCTAATTCTAATTCAGCAATGCTTTTATTATTGCCATGGAAATGAATGCGCTCTGCAGGGAATCCAGCTTTTAAAGCTGTAAATAATTCCCCTCCAGAGACAACATCTAAAGATAGATTTTCTTCTGCCGCTAATTGGTACACAGCTACACATGCAAATGCTTTTGAAGCATAAGCTACTTCTGCTTTTACACCTAGTTTTTTAAACGTATCAATAAAGCTTCGTGCACGCTTTCGAATGAGCGCTGTATCATACACAAATAAAGGTGTACCATACTCTTTTGCAAGCTCTAGTGTATCTACCTGTCCAATTGTTAAATGACCATCTTCAGAAATCGCTTGTGTTCCATATAAATGCATGTGCATCTCTCCCTTTTCACATCGTTCCATCTTGTGATCAATTGCACCTCAAATTTAGAATGAATGTAGCAATCTTAGGCTACTATCCTTATTTAGAGGGATTACTTCATTCAATACCGTGTCGTATTTTGTTGAATAAAAATAATTTTTGCAAAAATCACAAAATACTATAGATGAACTTTATCACATGAAAAAAACGAGTGCAACGGCTTCTACGATCTTTTTCGCTGTTTAGAATCGACTACATAAGGTCTTAATGCATCTACTGTCATTGGGAAACGGATAAGTACACGAAGCATCGCATTCGGAAAGAACGGAATAAGCGGCCACAAATACGGCGCTTGCATCGGACGCAATGAACATAAATACGTAAATAAGATAAAGATCCCGATAAATAACCCATTAACTCCCCAAATACCAGTCATTATTAATAACCCTAGTCTAAAGAATTTAACGGAGATACCTAGCTCATAAGACGGAATAATAAATGTCAGAATAGCTGAAATAGCTGTATATAACACTACTTCTGGAGAGAATACCCCAACATCAATTGCAATCTGACCAATAACTATACCTGCAACCAACCCCATCGCAGTCGATAAAGGTGATGGGGTATGAATGGCGGCCATCCTCAAAAATTCTATCCCTATATCTCCAATCAGTATTTGCAGTAAAATTGGGATATGCGATTTTTCCTTTTCACCTAAAAAGGATAACGCATCCGGTAAATATGTCCCATGCGTTGCAAATAAATACCATAAAGGCAATAATAATAAACCCACAATTACCCCAAAATAGCGCATAAAACGGACAAAGGTTCCAACTGTCGGTGCCTGTCTATACTCCTCAGCGTGTTGCAGTAAATGAAAAATAGTTGCAGGCACAATAATGACGGAAGGAGACGTATCAACCATAATGGCTACATGGCCCTCTAGTAAATGCGCTGCGGTAATATCCGGTCGTTCCGTATAACGGACAAAAGGCACTGGATGGAACTTTTGTTTAAACAGCCATTCCTCTAGTGATTTATCAGCCATTGTCAAGCCATCATGGTGAATTTGTCCAAGGCGCTGTCGCAATTTATCGAGCATTTCATCATTCGCAATACCCTTTATATACGCAAGTGCGACATCGGTTTGACCGATTTCGGATATTTTATGTAGCTCGAAACGTAAATTACTATTACGAATTCGCCGACGAACCAAACCAACATTTTGTGAAATACCTTCAATAAAGCCGTCCCTAGAACCACGAATAACCTTTTCATTGTCAGGCTCCTCAGGTGAACGCCCTGGATAATTTCGAATATCAGCAACATAGGCATAACCACTTTTAGTTACAAAGGTTACTTGTCCACTTAATGTATCTACTAAAAAGGTTTTGCGTTCCGTTTCCTCTGATCTGCCTTGGAAATTGAAATAGGCTTCAAAATACTCCTTTTCATCCTCAACATCAATGTCCTCATCAGGCATCATATTAGAGAGTAATTGTGTTAACACTACTCCATCTACAAGTCCGCTTATATATACGCAAAGAACCGGCAAATCTTTGACAAATAAATGCTTAATATTAACGTCAAATGATTCGCCGTCACCAAATTGCTCTTTAAGAAAACTTTCGGCTTCTTCTAAGCTGTTAAATAGTTTATTTGTCATGCTGTCACCATTTTCTTAAATGTCTTTTTTTACTTCTTCCTGTTCAACTGTGGCACTTGTGGCCATCCAATTTTTCAATTGGGCTAGAATTTTTTTCTCTAATCGTGATACCTGAACTTGTGATATGCCAAGCCTGTTAGCAATTTCAGTTTGGGTACAATCTGAGAAATATCGTAAATAAATAATTGATTGCTCTCTAGGCTCAAGTCTTGTGAGCACCTCTTTTAGTGGAATATAGTCAAATGGCTGCTCGGATTTTTCGTCCTTCATCTGATCCATTAATGTAATAGAATCGCCTTCACTTTCATACAATTGCTCATGCAATGAAGCAGGATCTCTCAATGCATCTGAAGCTGTTACAATTTCCTCAGTTGTGACTCCAAGAACCTGTGCTAACTCATGAATGGTTGGCGGATGCTCATTTTTTTTAATGAATTCATCAGTTGCATGACGAATTTTAAAATTAAGCTCACGAATAGACCTGCTAACTTTCACCATACCATCATCCCTTAGAAATCGCTGAATTTCACCGATGATCATTGGTACAGCATATGTCGAAAACTTTACATCATACGTTAGATCAAATTTATCCACAGACTTCATGAGTCCTATGCAGCCAATTTGGAATAAATCCTCGAGCTCCACACCTCTACTTGTAAAGCGTTGGACGATAGACCACACAAGCCTCGTATTCCCCTCAATCATTCGTTTACGAGCCTCATGATCGCCCTGCTGTGCACGTGCAATTAAATCTCGCATTTCTTCCTGTGACAAAAGCTTATCGGACGACTGTTCTAGCGGCTTCACAATCGCAACCTCACATTACCGCTGTTCGAACCGAGTAAAATTTCTTCGTAAACGTGACAGTTGTACCTTCATGCCACTTGGACATTACTGTCAACTGATCTGAAAAACTATCCATAATTGTAAAGCCCATACCTGAACGTTCCATCGCACTTTTCGTCGTATATAACGGCTCCATAGCTTGGCTTACATCCTCAATGCCAATCCCTTTATCCAAAACAGACACGGTTACAATATCATCCTCACGTTTTGCATGAACTGTAACAACGCCTTTACCATCCTCTTCATAACCGTGAATTATGGCATTAGAAACAGCCTCTGAGACAACCGTTTTAAATTCGGACAGCTCATCAATAGTTGGATCTAATTGTGCGATAAAGCCTGTCACAGCTACACGCGCTAAGGCTTCATTTTCACTAAGTGCTAAAAAAGTTAATGTCATTTCGTTATCCATTTACAATCCCCCTAACTCGCTCAATCGCTTCTTCTTCTGTTGCATCCATCATCCACGGCCCTAAACCTGAAAATTGAAATACTTTTCGATTTGTCGGCGATGGATTCAATAAAACTGTTCGTCCAGCGACCGCCTCTAACTCGCGCATTCGACCAAGCACTAAACCTACACCTGAACTATCCATAAAGGAAAGCCCCTCTAAGTTCCAAATAATGGTCGTTACAGCGCCCTGAAAAATTGCTGCAGATATTTTAGCTCGAATTTGCTCTACTGCATGATGATCGAGCTCCCCAAATAAACGTATAACCACTGTCTCTCTTGTTACCATTTCTAATTGAAAATGCATGAACATCGCCTCCTCCTCGTGCAATTCCACATTCAATGTGGTGAATCCTTGCGGCTGACAGAACTAGTGCAAAGTCTTCCGAAATAGTGTCAAATCGACATACTTATAGCTTTTTAGGTTAAGTGCAGTATGGGATAAATCAACATTTTTTAAACATAACAGACACTTTTCACAAGAATTATTATGATGATCAATTATCCCGAGGCATAATCCATAATTGCGTTCAGAGGCTTTGTGCTTGCGCAAAGAATTCCTTTCTTATTACGAAGTCTATCCGTCTATTTGGTGATTCAATCCGATGCTTCGGCTTTTTTCCGTCGCTTTGTCGGTTCTATCCGTTGCTTTGGCGGTTCTTTCCGTCGTTTTAGCTTTTCCTTCCTTCGCTCGGGCTCTTCTTTCCGTCGCTCTGGCTTCCTTCCGGCGCTTCGACTCATCTTTCCGTCGTTTTAGCTTTTCCTTCCGTCGCTTCGGCTCTTCCTTCCGTCACTCGGGCTCTACTTTCCGTCGTTTGGCCGGTTCTATCCACGATTTCGACTCTTCTATCCACGACTTTACCGGTTCTATCCACGACTTTGGCTGTTCTATCCGTCGCTTCGGCTCTTCCTTCCGGCGCTCGGGCTTTTCTTTCCGTCGCTCTGGTCTCTTTCCGTCGCTTCGGCTTTTCTTTCCGTCGCTTTGAATCTACCTTCCGTCGCTCCAGCTTCTTTCCGTCGTTTGGCCGGTTCTATCCACGACTTTGCCGGTTCTATCCGTCGCTTTGGCTCTTCTTTCCGTCGCTCTGGCTTCCTTCCGGCGCTTCGACTCATCTTTCCGTCGTTTTGGCTCTTCCTTCCGTCGCTTCGGCTCTTCCTTCCGTCGCTCGGGCTCTTCTTTCCGTCGCTCTGGTCTCTTTCCGTCGCTTCGGCTTTTCTTTCCGGCGCTTTGAATCTACCTTCCGTCGCTCGGGCTCTTCTTTCCGTCGCTTCGACTCTTCCTTCCGTCGCTGGAGCCTTTCCTTCCGTCGCTCTGCCTTCTTTCCGTCGCTTTAGCTTTTCCTTTCGTCGCTCTGGCTCTACTTTCCGTCACTTTGACTCTCCCTTCCGTCGCTTCGACTCTTCCTTCCGTCGCTCGGGCTCTTCTTTCCATCGCTCGGGCTCTTCTTTCCGTCGCTTCGACTATTCTTTCCGTTGCACTAGCTTCTTTCCGTCGTTTGGCCGGTTCTATCCACGACTTTGCCGGTTCTATCCACGATTTCGACTCTTCTATCCACGACTTTGCCGGTTCTATCCACGATTTCGACTCTTCCTTCCGCCACTTCGACTTCCTCTTTTAAAACAGCAAAAAGCGAGAACCCCTTTGTTAAAGAGAGTCCTCGCTTCATATTGTTTATATTATTGTAAAAGCTTGCTGTACTTTTTCGATTGTTTCCTCATCAATTTGACGATTTGAATGTAAATAAGCAATCGGTTCGTCAGTACGAACAGGGTCGCCTTTTTTGGCAATCAAGTGAATACCTGCATCATAATCAAGTTCAGATTCCTTTGTTAATCGACCTGCACCAAGACTAACGCTTGCTTCTCCGATTAATAATGCATTAATCGTCTCGACAGTGCCTTCAGAAGACGCTTTGACAGCTACTTTGTTTGCTGTGTCTTTTTGCACAAGATCAGCTAAATCGCCACCCTGTGCTACGATAAATTCATCAAATTTTGCAGCTGCTGAACCATCCTCTAACACTCGTTTAACAGCTGCCGTTGCTTCGGCCTCATTTACTCCTGCTGCAACCTGGTACATAAGCGAAGAAATAATAATACATTCCTCAAGCAGATCCTCATGTGTTTCATCCATACGTCCACTTAGTAAAGCATATGCTTCTACTACTTCAAGCTTATTACCAATCATTTTACCTAATGGATTATCCATATCACTAATATGCGCGACTACTTTACGCCCTAGCTTTTCACCAATTGCCGTCATCGTATCAGCTAAAACTTGCGCTTCTTCTTCTGTTTTCATAAATGCACCAGAGCCACATTTAACATCGAGCACAATGCCGTCTGCACCACTTGCTATTTTCTTACTCATGATGGACGCGGCAATTAGTGGAATTGAATCGACAGTACCCGTCACATCTCGTAATGCATACAATTTTTTGTCAGCTGGTACAAGATTACCTGTTTGACCAGCAACTGCAATTTTATGTTTATTGACATTGTCGATAAATTCCTGTGATGAAAGCTCCGTTTTAAAGCCACGAATCGATTCTAATTTATCGATTGTACCACCTGTAATGCCTAGACCCTTGCCACTAAATTTCGCCACTGGAATATCTAGCGCGGCAATTATTGGCGTGACAATTAGTGTGACTTTATCGCCTACACCACCTGTCGAGTGTTTATCAATTTTAAACCCTTCAATAGATGTTAAATCAATAACATCACCAGATTCTATCATTGCCTTCGTTAAATAGAATATTTCATCATCTGTCATGCCCAATAAGCGAATTGCCATTAATAGGGAACTCGCTTGATAATCAGGAATTGAACCAGTAGTGTAGCCTTCTACGAAATACTGAATTTCAGCCTGTGATAGCGCTTTGCCCTGCTTTTTCTTTTCAAACAGCTGTGCCATATTCATATCGATAGATCCCCCTTATTTTAAATCACCTAAGAAACTTTTACCGAATGCTGGTGCTTCTACTTGGAAGTTTTCAGCAACTGTCGCTGCAATATCTGCAAAAGTTTCACGAAGTGTTAGCTCGCTACCACCATTAAAGCGTGGTGAATAGATAATTAACGGTACATATTCACGTGTATGGTCTGTCCCAGGGAATGTTGGATCATTACCGTGGTCTGCTGTAATGATTAGTAAATCATCTTCTGTCATTGCCTCAGTAATTTCTGGTAAACGCGCATCAAATTCTTGTAGTGCGTTACCATAACCTAGTGGGTCACGTCGATGTCCAAAATTCGCATCAAAGTCCACTAAGTTTAAGAAGCTCATACCATGGAAATCACGACGCGCTACCTCTGCAAACTTATCCATACCATCCATATTATTTTTCGTACGTACTGCATCTGTGACACCTTCACCATTGAAAATATCAGAAATTTTCCCGATTGCTATAACATCTAAGCCTGCATCCTTTAGGACATTCATCGTTGTACGACCAAATGGCTTTAACGCATAGTCATGACGATTAGATGTACGTGTGAAGTTTCCTGGTGTACCGACAAATGGACGAGCAATCACACGGCCAACTAAATATTCTGGTTGCAATGTTAGCTCACGAGCAATTTCACAAATTTTATACAGTTCCTCTAACGGTATAATTTCCTCATGTGCAGCAATTTGCAAAACAGGATCAGCAGATGTATAGACAATAATTGCTCCTGTCTCCATATGCTCCTTGCCGAAGTCCTCGATCACTTGTGTCCCACTTGCAGGTTTATTGCATAGCACTTTACGGCCTGTACGTTTTTCAAGCTCTGCAATAAGCTCTGCAGGGAATCCTTCAGGATATACCTTAAACGGTTTATCAATATTCAACCCCATGATTTCCCAATGCCCTGTCATAGTATCTTTACCAACAGATGCTTCTTGCATTTTTCCGTAAAACGCTTTTGGTTTATCAGTAGCTTGCAGACCTTGTAACGGTTCAATGTTCGCTAAGCCGAAAGACTCCATATGTGGCATTGTAAGCCCATTCATTTTTTCTGCGATATGTCCAAGAGTATGTGAACCCACATCTCCAAAGTCCGCTGCGTCTGGAGCTTCACCAATTCCAACTGAGTCCAATACTACTACATGGATTTTTTTAAATGGTTTATTCATAATTGTTGCCTCCTAATCTCTTGTCTTTATTTTATCAAAAAACAGCGAAAAATAAAGGTCAGACCTCCGACTAACGTAAATTTCTCTCTTAAGCGCGTGGATGGAATTGCTTATATACCTCTGATAGTCGGGATTTACTAATATGAGTATAAATTTGTGTTGTGGAAATATCTGCATGTCCAAGCATCTCCTGTACTGCTCGTAAATCAGCTCCATTTTCCACTAAATGTGTTGCAAAGGAATGACGTAATATATGCGGCGTTAACTCATGTTGGATACCTGCCTTTAAAGCGTGCTCCTTCATTAATTTCCAACAACCTTGCCTTGTTAAACGTTTTCCTCTTTGATTAATGAAAAACGCATCTGTTTTTGGGTATTTTCCTTGTAATTGACTCCGTGCACCATCTAAATAAGTGCTTAATGCGGATAAGGCGCTTTTTCCAAGTGGAATGATACGCTCCTTGCCGCCCTTACCAAAAACACGGACAAAGCCCATCGTTAGGTGAATATCAGCTAAATCCAAAGCAATCAGCTCACTAATGCGCATCCCTGAACCATATAATAACTCTAACATGGCTACGTCCCGGACGCCCTGTGGTTTGCTGCGATTTGGTGCTACTAATAAAGCTTCAATTTCTTCAATAGAGAGGATATTTGGGAGCTTTTGCTCAATGGTTGGCATTTCTAAATGGACTGTCGGATCTGTTTCCGCTCGCTTTTCTCGCAGTAAAAATTGATGGAAACTACGAATAGAGGAGATATGGCGAGCAACCGTACGACTTGTCTTTCCTTGCATTCGCAACTGTTCTAAATGACGTAAAATGGTCATTCTCTCCACTTTACGAAAATCAGACATACCCTCAGCTTCCCGCAAAAAATTCACATAATTTTCTAAGTCTCGGCGATAGGATGCTAATGTATTATCGGATAACTGCCGTTCTACTTGGATAAAATGGATATAATCCTCTATTGCATATTGAAATTCATTCATCATAGCGCCCCCTTACTGTCAATTATTCTCTATTTTAGCACGGCTAATAGAATTGTGCTAAATCACCCTCTTATTCTAATTGAAGATGATTAAAATACTCTACAAACGCTAGTGTAAAGTTGCTATATCAAATGTTTGGGAGAGACACAATATGAAGCTTAGTGAATACCCTTCTCTTTATGGCGTTCTAACCATTGATTCGACGGTTCTATCCGTCGCTTCATTGATTCTATCCGTCACTTCCACTCTTCTATCCATCGCTTCAGCCTTTCGGTAGAATTGAAATATTGTAGAACCAAATAATTTGTTATTCAAACAAAACAAAAAACCGCCTGATTCAATCTAAAACTTAAGATTAAAACAGACAGCTTCTTGTTATTTTTCTTCATTCGATTCGTCGTTATTATCATGACAGCGCCAGCAAATGCCGTGGAAAGTTAGTCGGTGATCCTTAATGATAAAGTTCCAACGTTTTTCCACAACGGCTTCCACATCTTCAAGTAAATCTTCTTGAATTTCATCAACCGCACCACATTCGATACAAACAAGATGATGATGGAAATGCGCAGCTCCCTCTTGGCGTAGATCATAGCGCGAAACGCCATCGCCAAAGTTGATTTTGTCGACAATTTTGAGCTCAGTTAGTAACTCTAACGTTCTATAGACAGTAGCAAGACCAATTTCTGGTGCCTTTTCTTTTACTAAAAGGTAAACGTCTTCTGCACTTAGGTGGTCTTCCTCGTGCTCAAGCAGTACAGCAACTGTTGCTTCTCGCTGCGGCGTCAGCTTATAACTAGCACTATGCAACTGTTTTTTTATACGATCAATTCGGCTTTCCATGTGACGCCCCCCTAAACTCTTTCCATTATACCAAAGGAGTAAATCCTATTACAAGATAGTGTATAGATTTCAAATAAGCTTTTGTATGTTTTTAGCTGATGTTAATTTACGCGAATAATCTCCATCATTTTAATACATAAGTAATAACAATAAACTCAGCCACTATTATGATGAAAAATGCGATAAAATTCAACAATATTGTCCGACCATGTACATTTTTTCCGATTTTTCGCTTTGACCAAGCTGGTACAAGTAAATTGCATAGGACTAGCAACAATATACAATAGATGAGCTGAAATGGAAACCACCAAATCGTATAAACCCAAAAGGCTTCAAGTTTTTGTAATAAAAAAACCGAGCTAAAGCCAAAAAAGGTTGCACGCATCGCTACGGTTACACGGACAAATACCTTCAAAACACTATGTGTTGCAAGCAATAGCACAAGAGCTATTGAAACAGCAACAGGTAATACTAAACGAAATATAGAATGCCTGTCCCCGTCTGCTAAACGAGGCTCTATAAATAAAATAAAAGGCTCTGCATTCGGCCCACCAATAATATGAAAGAAGATAACGCCACAAACGAAACTTACTGCAATAATGGAAGCGTGATAAAATATAGACACCGTACGAGACATAAACATGCTCCTTTTCTATCAAGGTTTGTACAGCTTATGCTCGTCCTCTTCTATTATGCTAAAGTTTATTTTCTTATTGTGTCGCCAGCCAAAGTACTGCAAACGCTGTCTTAGCGTCAAATATACGCTCATCTGCAACCATTTGCCCCGCCTCTTCCAACGAAACTTCTAATAAATCGACAAATTCATCTTCATCTAAATCTGCTTTGTTTTCAATTTTATATAATTCTTTTGCCACAAATAGATGAATGATTTCATCTGCGAAGCCTGGTGACGTTGCAAATGCTTGTAAAAAGGTAAAGCTCTGAGCACCGTAACCTGTTTCTTCCTCTAATTCACGGCGTGCTGTAACAATCGGTTCCTCACCAGGTTCAAGCTTTCCAGCTGGAATTTCAATTATGGAACGTTCTAAAGCTTTACGGTATTGCTCTACTAACACTAATTTTCCTGCATCAGTAACAGCAATAACCGCTACTGCACCCGGATGCTTAATAATTTCTCTTTTTGCAACATGACCATTCGGTAATGTGACATCATCAATCTGTAGTTTCACAATTTTCCCGTCATAAATGGGTGTAGTCTTTGTCGTTTTTTCCTCAAACTTTTTCATTGACTATAACCTCGCTTGTTCTTCAGATATGTTCATTGTACCATTACAAGTAGAGAAATCGAAGGAGGTCATTTGCATGAAAAAAAGACAGCTCGGCTCGAGCGAATTGTTTATTTCAGAAATTAGTTTAGGGGGCATGTCTCTTTCGACAGATAAGAAGAAGGCAGCTGGTATTATCGATATGGCACTAGATGCTGGCATCAATTATATCGATACGGCCGATTTATATGACTTTGGCACTAACGAAGAGATAATTGGCACTATTTTAGGAAAGCGCCGTCAAGATGTAATCGTAGCTACGAAAGTTGGTAACCGATGGACAGAAGGTAAAGAAGGATGGCACTGGGATGCATCCCCGGCTTATATAAAGGAAGCTCTACACGCTAGCTTAAAACGACTAGGTACTGATTTTATAGATGTTTATCAGTTACATGGTGGCACTATTGAAGACGACTGGGATGGAATTATTGATACATTTGAAAGTTTGAAAAAGGATGGACTGATCAGAGAATACGGCATTTCCTCTATTCGACCAAATGTACTAAAGTGTTTTTTACCAGCAAGTTCTGCAAAAAGTATCATGATGCAATATAGTGCTTTAGATCGTCGTCCAGAGGAATGGCTCGACTTTATTGCTGGCGAAGGGGCTTCCGTTATAACACGCGGTACTGTCGCAAAGGGTTTACTTACTAATAGCTGGAAAGAACGTTTACAGCGCGTCAATGGCTTTAACACATATACAGCGGACGCATTAACAACAGCATTAACAGACTTAGCTACACATTATGACGATTTACATGCACTAGCAATCGCCTTTAATTTAAAGGAGCCTACTATAGCCTCAACGGTAATAGGTGCAAGCTCACAAGAACAACTTGCACAAACACTCGCTGCCTATGAAAAAATAGATTCAATAACAGATTTTACAGCGGTAAATGAACTAACAAAAACAGAACAGTATACAGATCACCGATGAAGAAATGGCTTGTCTTAATCACGTTTTTAGTAATACTTGCTATTTCCTCTAGCATGACCTATGAACAACAAAGTATACTTCCAGAATTAGAAGACGCATTGGCAAATAAACCTTTCGAGAAGCAATTATCTGTTTTAAAAATACCTTATTGGGACACAGTTGTTTCTGTTGAAGAGCGCGGTTACTTTAAATTTTTAGAATTTTTAATTCGAAAATTAACGCATTTTGTTGGATTTGGTTGTATCGCACTTGGTATTTACTTTGCATGGGGAAAACGGCGGTTCGCTGCAGGTATCGCTATTGCCGGAACAGCCCTTATTGCAATACTAGATGAGTTTCGTCAAAGCTTTACACCAGGACGTATGATGAGTGGACAGGATGTTATTTTGGATACAGCTGGAGCGATTGTTTTTGTAGGGATTGTAGTGTTGGTGAAGAAAATTTTCAAAAGACAAAGGGCACGCTAAAAAATTTATCAAAATTACTTGATTGAACTCCATGTTGTTATGAAAGAAACTATGCGAAAGTGTTTGATTGTTGAAGTTGTTACTACAGCTTATAATAAGAAGTAAGAGAAGGGAGCAATTTAAAATGAAACAAATCCAATTAAACTCTCCTGAATTTAATCGTGTACTTAAAAATTTGCAATTTGAAAATTTATCACTAACTCCAACACTTCAGAAAAAAGTACTTGAGATCGTTAATTCTGGTATACAAATTTCACCGACCATTATTAAGGAAGTTCTGAATAATGGAAAAGTACAATAAAAAACTTAATGATGACTTCCTTTTAAAAACAAATCTTCTGGACATTACTGATTACAAAAGTCTTGAATTAGCAGAAGCATTTGTTTTTTCACTAAGGGCCACACAAATCGAACAAGGAACATACAAAATCAAATCGTTCCACCTCCTAGACTTCCAAAATTTGCATGTCCATTTATTTCAAGATATTTATCCGTTCGCTGGACATTTTAGAGATGTTCAATTAATGAAAGGCTCTACTAGGTTTTGTCAATTTCAATATATTAATTCCTATGCCAGTGAATTGTTTTATCAATTAAATAATGAACCTACTTGGACTACAATTAATCAAGCTGCAAATAGATTGGCATATTACAAATCCGAATTGAATATGTTACACCCATTTCGAGAGGGAAATGGGCGTACTATTCGTATTTTTGTACAAGCATATGCACTATCTAAAGATGTTAATTGGAACTTTACAAATACGGATCAAGAAACTTACTTAAAAGCAATGATTCAATCTGTTACCAATACAGAACTACTAGAAAGGCTATTTTTGAATACTATAGAATTTATCTAATCCAAATTCGAATCCGATAAAACATAAAAAAAACAGTGAATCCACAAAATTTGGATTCACTGTTTTCTTTAAAATTTTGAGCCTTTATCGCCGTATTCGTTGAGTAGTTCTTCAAACGATTTGTTTTTTTCACGTTGTTTGCGTTCAAATGCTAGCTTCGCTTGGCGCTCTTCCTCAGCGGCCTGTTCTTTCGCTGTTAAATCTTGTTTTGCAGCTTTTAGTTTGGCAAGCACGTCACCGCCAAGCTGATCCGCTAATGTAACGGCCTCCTGCTTTGGTAAGCTGGCTGTCATGCCATTATTTGCATGTTGCTGCTGTTTTCGTTTCTTCCCCATTTTGTAATTCACCTTCTTATCTACTTCACGGGCGCTTGACAACTGTTGCTACGCCTTGCCCACCACCGATACATAATGTTGCGAGACCTGTTTTCGCATCACACTTTTCCATTTCATGTAAAAGCGTGACTAAAATGCGCGCACCACTTGCACCAATTGGGTGACCAAGAGCAATTGCTCCCCCGTTGACATTTAGTTTATCATGATTGAAACCTAATTCGCGATCTACAGCAATAGATTGAGCTGCAAATGCTTCATTCGCTTCAATTAAATCTATATTATCTAACGTCACATCAGCCTTTGCCAATGCCTTTTTTACTGCCGTTACAGGACCAGTTCCCATAATAGCTGGATCAACCCCTGCACTTGCATTTGCTGTAATTTGCGCCATTGGTTGAATGCCTAACTCTACCGCTTTTTCTTTCGACATTACCACAACAGCCGCTGCACCATCGTTAATACCTGAAGCATTTGCCGCTGTTACAGAGCCTTCCTTTTTAAATGCAGGTCGTAGTTTAGATAGAGACTCCGCAGTAACCCCATTACGAGGGAATTCATCTTGTTTGAAAACAATAGGATCTCCCTTGCGCTGAGGAATTTCAACAGCTACGATTTCATCATTAAACTTCCCTGCTGCAATTGCCGCTTCCGCACGCTGTTGTGAACGTGCTGCAAAAGTGTCTTGTTCTTCTCGTGAAATTTCATAGGCATCACATAAATTTTCTGCTGTACTACCCATATGATAATCATTAAATGCACACCATAATCCGTCATGAATCATCGTATCAACTACTTTTTGATCCCCCATGCGGAAGCCTTCTCGTGCATTTTTTAATACATACGGTGCTTGGCTCATATTTTCAAAGCCACCTGCAACGATAATATCCGCATCGCCTGCTAAAATAGCCTGTGTCGCTAAGTGAACTGCTTTTAGTCCTGAGCCACAAACTTTATTAATCGTTAATGCTGATACTTCATGTGGTAAACCTGCTGCAATTGCTGCTTGACGAGCTGGATTTTGACCAAGTCCAGCCGATAAGACATTCCCCATAATGACCTCGTCGACTTGTTCGCCTGCTACGCCAGCACGTGCTAATGCTTCTTTAATAACAATACTCCCTAATTTTGTCGCTGCTACGTCCTTTAATGTTCCTTGGAATGAACCAATAGCTGTACGTACAGCACTCACTATTACAACCTCTTTTGACATCACTTTTCTCCCCTTTTCCCCGTTCAAAATCAACACTGCATGCATATGCTACTAGCAGATATATATATTTTAACAAATATTTTGACGATTTTCGATAGATAGAAATAATCGCACTTTTGCCAAAGATATTGTAAAATGTTGACGTGTTTTAAACAATCTCAGTTGGGAACATTACAAGTAAGAAAAGTGCATACACAGGACGTTGGAGGTGTTAATAATGAAAAAGAAAATGCTTTTATTTTCAGGTATAACGACAACGCTTGCCGCAGCAGCAACAGGTTTGTTCGGCTTCGCTCTTTCTAATAAATTAATGTACATTAAGCAAAAGGATCCTGAATTTGTTCGTGAACGCGAAACTACTGCTAAACGTTTTGACGAAGCTTGGTACAATAAAAATTTAAAATGCGAATTAAATATTGACTCTCCCAACGGCTATACGATACGCGGTATTATGTTTCAGCCATTAGAAACAAATAATACCATCATCATTTGCCACGGAGTAACAGAAAATAAAATCAACTCAGTTAAATATGCTCGACTTTTTGAACGACTTGGCTACAATTCCGTTATTTTTGATCATCGTAGGCATGGAGAGACCGGCGGGAAAACGACTAGCTACGGTTACTATGAAAAAAATGACCTTGACGCAGTTGTCAAAACTGTCAAAGCTATGATTGGAGAAAACGCCATTCTTGGTATTCATGGTGAATCGATGGGTGCCGCAACAATGTTACTTTATGCAGGGACTGTAGAGGACGGTGCAGATTTCTATATTTCTGATTGTGCGTTTTCTGATTTCTCAATGCTGCTTAAACAAATTGCGAAGACAGAATTTAAATATGGCGCAATTATTCCAATTCGATTTGCAGATTTCTTTGTCCGTTTGCGTGACGGCTATTCCTTTAAAAGTGTTACACCTGCTGAGGCTGTGACAAATATTGAAAAGCCCGTGCTCTTTATTCACAGTATTCCGGATACATTTATTCCGGCTTCCATGTCACTGGACTTATACCATAAAAAGACTGGTCCAAAGAAACTGAAGCTATTTGATAACGGTGCTCATGCACAGTCCTTTAATGAAAATATGGCTGAATATGAGGATTTAATTCATGACTTTTTAGAAAATTTTATCTATCAAAGAATTAAGCGTGATTCTTCTTCATCTAATGTCATTCCATTTCATTTTTAGTGCATATGAAAAACTCTTGTGTCAAAAAATAAAATATAGCTCTTCCGCAAAACGAGAGGTTGATTTCCGTTCCGACTGAGCGCTTTGTTGTTGCTGTCGTTGCACTTTCGCACAGATAAAACATTGTTGCTGTCGCTTCGCTTTCGCACAGATAAAACATTTGCCGCTGACGCTTCGCTTTCGCGCAGAGCAGAGCTTCCTGGGGGCGTCCGATGACCCGCTTGGGGCAACAGGATGTTGGTCACGAAGGCGTTATCACAGGACGTGATGGTTTTAGCCTTCGTTCCTCTGCCTGCTCGCTCCAGGGTCTCGGGCCTACACGATGTAGGTTACGAAGGCGTTATCACTGGACGTGATGCTCTTAGCCTTCGTTCCTCTACCGCTGATCCCCAAGGAGTCGCTCAGTCTCCACTACAATCACCACTTCAATTACATGTCACTCTAATTTATAGTGATAAAACGAAAATTCAACAATATATCAGTGTGAAAGCAAAGCGGCATGACTCATATCCTCAAGAAAGCAAGTAGTCTGGAATGGAAATCCCCTCATTTAAAGCGTCATAACCATTACAAAGATTGCTTTGACTATTTTATTTTCGGACACTTTGAAAAACCTTTCGAGCATGAATGAACATGCACGCAAGGTTTTTCAAAGTGTTTTTATTCTGCAAAAACGACGTGCCATTCATCACGTTTTGCTAAAAATTCTTTGGCTAACGCTTGTGCACCTTCTAGATTATGGCTAGCTGCCCAGCCGCATTGCACTTCATTACAGGCAGGAACAGCAGTTGCCTTTGTTACGTCCGTAAAAGTTTTTTCTAAAATATTTAACAAGTCCTGATAATTATTGTGATTAATAAGTGATACATAGAAGCCTGTTTGGCATCCCATTGGACTAAAATCAACAATATGATCAGAGTGATTTCGAATAATGTCAGCCGATAAATGCTCTAAGGAATGTAATGCAGGCATTTCCATATGTGCTTTATTTGGCTGTTTAAAACGAATGTCATATTTGTATACTTCATCGCCATTTTTCCCTGTTTTTACACCCGCTAAACGTACATACGGTGCTTTAACTTTTGTATGATCTAAATCAAAGCTTTCAACATTTGTTTTTTCTTTCTGCAATGCACACAACTCCTTTAAATAGAATATTTCCATTATAACGAGTTTTCCGATAGAATTGTATGATTTTTTAGAATTATTCAAATGGTTTGTAAAGTTAACCTTGGCGTAATTGCGTCCGGAAGTTTTAACGCGGGATTTTGGATACCCGCTGAAAGAAATTAAAAAAACAACTAGCCAAGGCTTGGACTAGTTGCTCTTTAAAAATTCCTACTATTTTTGGAATTTATTCATTTGTGACATCATTTGACGTACTTGCTTTTCAGACGGCGTACGACCCATTTGTGCCATCATCATACGAATCATTTGTTCGTTAATTGGTGGGTTTTCTTTTAAATATTTCATCATAGCTTTACGAGCGAAATAGAAACCAAGTGCTGCGCCCGCTGCTAACGCGATAATAACAATAATAATCCAGCCCCATGTAGGCATACAACCAACCTCCTCCACTACAATATACCGAGAAAAAAACTCTCCACGCTCCATTATACACCAAATTTTAGCGTGTTACTATATATTGTAGTGAATTTTCCTAATGCATTGTATACTTCATCGGTTTTAACCACCCACACTCATTATCTTGTTTATTAAAAGCAATAAAACGCTCACTCATTTTCGCAAGCATCTGAAATAGATCCAAATCGAGCATTCGTGACCCTTCACAATAGACACAAATTTTACGTTCCACTAAATAAATAGCCATTTTCCCTTTTATTGGATGTTCTAAAAATAAAGCATTACGAGCCCTCTCTAAATGTGCATACTTGGAATCTAGTTGCGCCTCTAGCATTGTAGCTATCTCTTCGAAGCGAACCGTTTCACATATATATGCAAGCTCTTTTAAGGATTTCTCATTAGCGTCTTCACAGCCTTGCATCATTTCTAATAACTTACGCTCTCTGCCGAAAATAAACGTTAAATGCTCTTCTTTAATTTTATATATGGAATAGGTTCTCACTAGAAATCCTCCTTCGCTCATTTCTTTTTCATAAGTATAGCTCATCCAAACTCTTTAATTTGTCAAACGAAGGAAGCCCTCATCTTCTATTTTTGTCGAAAACTTTCTACTTTCGGTTCTATCAATTACTTTATGGCATAATGCGTTTCTTATTAGATATCACATGTCCTATCTGTGTTCTATTTCTGCAAATGTGCACCTCTTCTATAGCAGCTTAGACTATTCTCAGCCTCAAGACCTAGAGCAAAATCAATTTCCAGTCCGTTTTAGAAGAGCTTTCTAATAGGTAATATAAAAGTACAAACGAAAGGAGCTAGAACATATGAGAAAATTTCTTTTATTTACAGGAGGCTTCATCGCAGCATGTGTTGCACTTGCTTTAGTTGGACCGCTCGCAGGCTTACTATTTTCTGGTTTATTTGTAGCGCTTGGCATGCACTTCTACATTGCAAGCAAGTCGACATTCGGCAAAATCATTTGGTTTACAGTTGGTCTGATGGGTGTTCTATCAGCAATATCTAATATCCCGGCTATGGTTGGTTTAGCGGCAATCGCTATCATCTATGTGATCTACAAAAAATGGAATAACGAAGATGTAAAAATTCCAACGATTGAAGCGAAAGAAGAAGATCCGTTTACAAACTTTGAAAAAGAATGGTCAAACTTAACAAAATAAAAGGAGCGAGTTTAAATGAACTTATTTCAACGTTTTAAATATACAATAGAGGCAGATTTACATCATGTATTTGATAAAAAGGAACAAAAAAATCCAATTGCGATGTTAAATCAATACATTCGTGAGGCAGAAAAACAAACCGAGCAAACAGGAAAATTATTAGAGCGTCAAGGTCAGCTAAAGGAAAAACTTGAGCAGGAATTTAAGCAAAATGCAGAATTACTAGCTAAACGTGAAGCTCAACTAAAATTAGCTACAACTAGCGGTGAGCAAGATTTAATCGACTTTGCAACTGACGAAGTAGCTGCTTACACAGCACGTAACAACACATTACAAGCTAGTATTGAAGCAAGCACACGCGAATACTTTGAGCTTGAGCGTAAATTTGAAACAATGAAACACAAAATTAAAGACATGAAAGTGCGTCAATTACAGCTTATGGGCAAAGAAAACGTGACACGCGCACACCATCAAATGGACGGGATGATTGCTAAAAACAATAAAACGAACTTTGAAGATTTAGAGTCATATATCGATAAGCTTGCTTACCAAATCGACAAAGATCATGAAGTAACATCTTTCGAGACTCGCCTTGCACAGCTTGAAAAAAATGCCGCAGAAGAAAACGCACCACTGCTTATTGAAAACAAATAACATGTTATAATGAAGGAAATGCGCCATATTTAGCGGCGCATTCTTTCACGTTTTGAACTAGAGGGACCCATTCCCTCTCTTATACTCTTAGTAGAAAGAAGGGTGACCCTCTTGCAAAATTTCACAACTAATAAGCTCACATTTTGGGTACTATGCTTCTTTTTACTCGTTTTTGTGGAGCTCACAATTTTTAACAACGGTGGTGCCTTTTGTTTATTGATTGGAGCCGGACTTCTTTATTTAAGTTTCTCAAAAAAAGTTCGTTTCTTTAAATGGACAGGGATTTTCTTTATCGCAATCGCACTCTTTACAATGTGGAGTTTACGCTTCTTTATCGTCATTATTCTCTTATATATGCTCTATCAATACTTGCAAAGAGAAAACCAACCAAAAGTTGTTGGTTTGGAGCTTTTCGAAAAGCTCCCCGCTACGAAAAACGAATTAATCGGTACAATGCCTGCACCTGTAGAAGCCTATAAATGGCAAGATGTACAAATTCAGCGACTTGCAGGTGACATTACGATTGATACAACACAGACCATTTTACCTGCTGGCACAAGTCTCATAACGATTCGCCAAGGCATTGGTAAGGTGCAAGTTTATATTCCATATGAAGTTCCATTCCGTTTACAATACACGACATTATTTGGTGAATTGAAATGTCTACATGTTGGGCCACAACGCATACTCAATGAAAGTGTAAGTTTCTCAGATGGAAACCCTGAGGATGCAAAGCGTACACTCGTTATACATGTTGCAACATGGCTTGGGGACTTGGAGGTGCTACGTAAATGATAGCCTTTATCTCGAGATTATTTACGCTATTTTTCATTTTGTTGAGTGCTGCATTTGGACTCCTTGTCGCTATCTGGGGCGAGCCAAATGAGAAAATATGGGGGCCATTATGGCAACAGAATTATAATAATATACCACTTGGCGGTTATATTGCCCTCAGTCTTTTTGCGATCAGTTTACTGATTGCAAGCTGGATTAGTATGACTGCTCGTGCAAGAGAAGCTCAGGCAACCCGCATTGTGAAGCAATTAATTGAACCAGATTTTGTATTACCTAATAAACAACCTTTACCGAAACCTTTGAAAAAAGCTTTGGAACAAACAAGTGAGTTAATCGATACTCAACGAAAAAGCTTACAGCGCTTATCCAATGAACGTGCAGAAGCCAACGATAAAATTATTCAAGAACGAATTATTGCTGAACGCCAACGCCTTGCTCGTGAGCTGCATGATTCTGTATCGCAGCAATTATTCGCCGCTTCGATGTTACTTTCCGCTTTAACGGAAACGGACGAAAATGCCACAAGCTTAAAGCAGGTCGAAAAAATTGTACAACAGGCACAGCTTGAAATGCGCGCATTATTATTACATTTACGTCCTGTAGCTTTGCATAATAAAACTCTTGCTCAAGGTCTTGAGGAGTTAATTATTGAGTTGCAGCAAAAAGTATTTTTTCATATTGAATATGAGCTGGAGGAAATGTCGTTATCAAAAGCAGAAGAGGATCATTTATTCCGCATTGCACAGGAGGCGTTATCCAATACGCTACGCCATGCCAAAGCGAGCGAAGTTGAATTACTGCTCGTTGCCCGCGATGATTTAGCTATTTTACGTATCCAGGACAATGGCCTCGGCTTTGATGTCGAAGCTGATAAATCTGCTTCTTATGGTCTGCAAAATATTGCTGAACGCGCTGTAGAGATAGGCTGTATGTATAAAATTGTGTCAGTGCCTGGTGAAGGTACAATTGTAGAGGTTAAAATCCCGCTACAAAAGGAGGAAGAAGTGAATGATTCAAGTGTTAATAGTGGATGATCACGAAATGGTGCGTATCGGTGTTTCTGCCTATTTGTCAGCACAACCAGATATCACTGTCGTCGGTGAAGCTGAAAATGGTAAAGAGGCAGTGGAACGAGCTCTCGCCCTACGTCCAGACATTATTTTAATGGATAATGTCATGCCAATCATGACTGGAGCTGAGGCGACAGCTGAAATTTTAGCAGCATGGCCAGAGGCAAAAATAATGATGGTTACAAGTTTTTTAGACGATGATAAAGTTTATCCTGCATTAGAAGCTGGTGCAGTTAGCTATATTTTAAAAACTTCAAATGCAAAGCAAATCGCGGATGCCATTCGCAAAACGATGGGCGGTGAAACCGTGCTCGAGCCAGAAGTAACTTCAAAAATGATGCATCGTATGCGCCACGGCAATAGCACCCCACTTTATGAGCAACTTACAGATCGTGAAATGGAAGTATTACTGCTGATGGCTCAAGGCAAAGCAAATCAGGAAATCGCCGATGAACTATTCATTGCTTTAAAAACGGTGAAAACTCATGTCAGCAATATTTTAGCGAAGCTCGATGTTCAAGATCGCACACAAGCAGTTGTCTACGCTTTTCAAAATGGGCTTGCGAAATAAATTTTTCTTGGGTCGTTTGATTTAATACTGATTTTGCTAGTTTATCAGCGATATTGCTTGGGTTATCAGCGATTTCTGATCTTTTATCAGCGATTCTACCTGGGTTATCAGCGATTTCTGATCTTTTATCAGCGATTCTACCTGGGTTATCAGCGATTTCTGATCTTTTATCAGCGATTCTACCTGGGTTATCAGCGATTCTACCTGGGTTATCAGCGATTTTCGTCTGTTTTCCCTAAAAATACGAAACTGCATTTCTACCAATGCAGTTTCTGACTATCTATTAACCAAGAAGTTCTTTAATTTCATTTACACTGTTAACTATATATGTTGCTTGTGCATCCGTTAACTCTTCAAGTGAGCCATAGCCATAAGTAACACCGATAGAATCAATTTGATTTTCATGTGCCCCAACAATATCGTATTTTCGATCTCCAATCATCATAAATTGATTGTTATCTACTTCATTAAAATGGTCAAGTACAAATGCGATAATTTCTCCTTTGGCGGATCGTGTACCATCAAGATTGCTACCTGCGACAAGGTCAAAATAATGTTCAAGGTTGAAATATTTCAAAATTTGTTCGGCAAATATTAGTTGGCTTTGATGTAGCAATTGCTAATATGTATCCCGATTGTTTTAAATCGGCTAACAAAGCTGGAATATTTTCGTACAGTTTATTCTCAAACATCCCTCTTTCCTTGAATCGCTCCCGGTAATTGCTAATAGCTTGCTCAATTTGCGCATCATTAAATCCATAAATTTCATGAAAAGATACTTGTAATGGTGGTCCTATAAAACTTTCAAGTTTATCTAAATCGCTTACTTCGATATCTGCCTTTTGTAATGCGTATTGAACTGATTTGGTTATCCCTATCTTCGGATCAGATAATGTTCCATCTAAATCAAATAAAACAACGCTATATTTCTTCATCACAAGCTCTCTCCTTATAAAAAAATTACTTTATCAAATTGATTGATATACTGTTGAACCAAAATCATGAATATCTTTGATGTAATTAAAGCCTTCTGGTGAACCAAAGCTATTAAATCCTCGAACTGCCACAATATTTTCTTTTGGAATTACCAGTACTGCTACGCTTGTATAACCAAGTAATTGAAAACTTCCTTGAGGTAATATCGGGCTTAACTCTGTAATCCCCTCCCTCTGTTGAGGCTGAATAAACCAGAAAAATCCATTAGTTGGAGAGTGCTTAAGTTTAGAATTAGGGGATTGAATTGTCGTTGATAGCTGTACGATTTCCTCAGGTATAATTTGTTTTCCATTTATTTTCCCTTTGTTCAGATGAACTTGCCCCCATTTAGCTAGCTCTCTTAATGAACTATACATATTCATTTTGCTGCCATCGCATATATCACTTTCATACCAAAATGGACTATCATTATGAATTACTTCTATATGCTGTTCGTTTTTTTCACTGAACCAATTTGTTTCAGTAAAAGACAATGTCTGAAATACTTGCTCATCCACAATTTCTGCAATAGTTTTTCCAGTAACTTCAAAAATGACTTTGGCAAGTAGTTCTACATTGATATCTCGATATGCCCAGTTATAGCCTGCTTTATATTCCTTAATTATTTTTCCATTTTGCCAATGTAAACCGTGTGTATGTGTGAGTAGATGTCTTATTGAAACGTCTCCAAAAAACTCTTCATTCCCCAAATAATCACTTAGTTTATCATCAATCGATGCAATGTAGTTATGATAAATCGCATATGCCACAGCAAAACCAACGTAAGCTTTACGAACAGAAGCAAGATGAAAAAGAGTATGTGGCCCAACATTTTTTGCTCCTTTTTGTTGTCCTTGCACACCAAAATATTCTTCTAGTACAGTTTGACCATGCTTAATAATAATAACTCCGCCACCTGTACAATCTAATTCTGAGAAAGTTTTCTTTACTTGTGTAAGTATAGCTTGTGGATTCATTTAAATCCCCCTCAACCTTTCTAGTTCGGTGCCTATTCTTATCATTGTATATCAAATGGAAATTAATACTAGATATGTTTTTTGATTATCAGAACCTTTTATTACCAAAAACGTTATTATTTTGGCTGATCACTAAAAGTTGCTGATTATTTTTAAGGAGGGATTGTGTGGATACTCGATTTACTTATAAGCATTTCGTAGATGGAAATGCGTTTTCACTTCTTGACCCGATTTTTGAAGCTACCCTACTTTTTGCTGTTTTACTACTCATTATTGTCATTATAAAAAAAGTATCTATTTGGTTTTGTTTACTTTTTGCAAGCCTCTCAGTAATTGTCACAGGTCAGCTCCTTTGGTTTAGTGGCATTATTGTTGATGAGCTAAATCTAGGAGGAAGTAACAAGGGCTTTTACTGTTTTGTCGTTATGCTTCTCATTCATTGTGCAGCTGTTTGGATTTCTTTAGTGAAGTCCTCTAAACATGAAAAAATACCGCAGTACTCAGAGGAGATTTAACCTACTGAGTATTGCGGTATTTTATAAATTATAGTGCTTTTACCTTCGCTACAACATTGTCTACTGTGAATCCGTATTTTTCCATTACTAATTCACCTGGTGCAGAAGCGCCGAACTTGTCGATTGCAAGAACGTCTCCTTCGAAACCAGTGTATTTATGCCAGCCGAATGATGCACCCATTTCGATCGCAAGACGTTTTGTTACAGCTTTAGGAAGAACAGATTCTTTGTATGCTGCATCTTGTTTTTCAAAGCGATCCATAGAAGGCATTGAAACTACTGCCACATCCATACCTTCTGCTTTTAATGCTTTTTGTGCTTCCACTGCAAGTGAAACCTCAGAGCCTGTTGCAATTAAAATGGCATCTGCCACTTCTTTTGTAGCAGGAGACACTGTATAAGCACCTTTAGTAACACCTTCACGTACTGTATCAATCGATGCGTCAAGCACAGGTAAGTTTTGACGAGATAATACTAAAACTGTTGGTGTTTTTTCTGAAGCTACTGCTAGCTCCCATGCAACTGCTGATTCATTTGCATCAGCTGGACGAACAACAGATAAATTTGGCATTGCGCGTAAAGATGCAAGGTGTTCGATTGGTTCATGTGTTGGACCATCTTCCCCTACAGCAATTGAGTCATGTGTAAATACATAAGTAACAGGAAGACCCATTAATGCAGAAAGACGTACTGCTGGACGAACGTAGTCAGAGAATACGAAGAATGTACCACCGAATACATTAAGACCACCATGAAGTGCCATACCGTTCATAGCTGCACCCATTGCAAATTCACGTACACCGAACCAAATATTACGGCCAGCATAATCGTCTGCAGAGAAATCTCCAGCGCCTTTCATTCTTGTTTTATTTGAGCCAGCAAGGTCAGCTGAACCACCGAAGAATGATGGTGTTTTCTTCGCAATTGCATTGATTGCCTCTCCTGAAGAAGAACGAGTAGCTACTGATTTACCTGCTTCATATACTGGTAATTCTGAAGCGAAATCCTCTGGTAATTGACCATTCATTGCTTTTTCAAATTGTGCTGCTAATTCTGGGAACTCTTGCTTATATGCTTCGAATTTAGCATTCCAAGCTTCTTCTGGTTGTGCCCCTTGAAGCTCTGCAGCTGTAGTAAATGTATCATATACTTCAGTTGGAATTTGGAATGGTTCATGTGCCCATTCATATGTTGCTTTTGTTAATACAGTCTCATCTTTACCTAATGGTGCACCGTGAGAATCTGCTTTACCTGATTTGTTAGGTGAACCGAAACCAATGACAGTTTTTACTTCGATAAGTGTTGGCTTGCCAGTTGATTTCTTAGCTTCCTCGATAGCTGTGTTAATCGCTTCAACATCTGTACCATCAGCAACTTTTAAATAGTTCCAACCATAAGATTCAAAACGTTTTTGCACGTTTTCTGAGAATGACTTTTCTAAGTCACCATCTAAAGAAATATCATTAGAATCGTAAAGCACGATTAATTTTTCAAGCTTTAAGTGACCTGCTAAAGAGATAGCCTCAGCTGCCACACCTTCCATTAAATCGCCATCGCCACAAAGTGCGAATGTATAGTGATCAACGATGTCATGTCCTGATTTATTGTAAGTAGCTGCTAAATGACGTTCAGCCATTGCCATTCCAACTGTCATAGCAATACCTTGACCTAGAGGACCTGTTGTTGCCTCTACCCCAACAGTATGACCATATTCAGGATGTCCTGGAGTTAATGAATCCCATTGACGGAAGTTTTGAATTTCTTCCATTGGTAAGCCGTAGCCACCAAGATGAAGTAGGCTATATAGAAGCATAGAGCCATGACCTGCAGAAAGTACAAAACGATCGCGGTTATACCATTTTGGATTTGCCGGATTATGGCGAAGTTGTTTTGTCCAAAGCGTATAAGCCATTGGCGCAGCCCCCATCGGTAAACCTGGGTGACCTGAGTTTGCTTTTTCAATTGCATCGATTGACAAAGTTCGGATAGCATTAATCGCTAGTTGATCCGCATGTTGAGTCATTATGTTGTGACATCCTTTCTCGTCCTATATATTGTTCTTTTACAGTTTAGTCAACATTGCTTCAGAAAACAATGTTTTTGTTATACTATTTACGTTTTATAACATACTTTATCTTTATTCAGTTGAAAAATACAGCCTAATTATAAAATAATATTTATTTAAATATAATATTTTCACAGATGTGGACCGTATAAGGCTAACTGAATAAAGATAATGCCTCCGGCGGATGTCACGGATTTTGAAAGGAGTTATTATAAGGATGTTAGCCTAAAACCTTCGCATCCTGCGAAAACGGCTAACTGACCTGCATCGTGCAGGCCTAAGCACAATCCAAAATCAGGACGCAATTACGCTGAGGCGTAATTGATCTAAATGTGACACATTAATTTAGAAATTTATTTTTTTTCGCTTGTTTTACCTTCTCTGGTGTTACATCATTACCTTCTGGATCTACCACTTTTACATTTTCAATTGTATCACGCATCGTTGCTCTAAATGTATCTAGATACTCCTTGCGAAGCGCTGTTTGTTCCTTAGCTTCTGACTCTGTTAATTGTCCACTTTTAGCCTTGGCAGAAAGTTCATTGATTCGGTTAATTTTTTCTTTTGATAACATAGTTACACACCTTTCAATACATATCTTAATGAATATGGTATGCAAAGTATAGCATGGATTCCCTTAAAATGCAGTTATACCAACCTTTTTAGTGACCTTCAATATTTACAATAAATGCCACACAATACATGACTTTGTGAAGTTAGAAGTGTAAACTAATATTAAAGGTTTATTAAGTATGCTTGGGGGAAAAATGAAATGTTTATCAAAACGAAAAGACTATTAATAAGAGAATTTGAGGTTCAAGATTGGCAAGCTGTCTATGAATATACTTCAGATATAAATGTGATGAAATATATTCCGGAGGGCGTTTTTAATGAGGAGAAAGCCAGAAAGTTTGTTTCAGAAAATAGCGGGCAAAAAGCAAAATACTTCCCTATTATTTTACTAAGCGAAAATATTGTTATTGGTCATATTGTTTTCCATCAATGTTTTGGTGACCATACGTATGAAATTGGTTGGGTATTGAATCCGAACTATTACAATAATGGATACGCCTCTGAAGCCGCAAGAACTGTACTGGACTATGGATTCAAAGAAATGAAACTTCATAGAATTATTGCAACATGCCAGCCAGAAAATATCCCATCGTATCGAGTGATGGAGAAAATCGGCATGAGACGCGAAGGTTATTTTAAAAAATGTATTCCCCACGGAGATGAGTGGTGGGATGAATATTATTATGCTGTATTAGATGAAGAATGGGCATAACCAATTCTTTTTACTTTTGTTAATAGATCGTAGGAAACGCTATTAGTTGAAATAAAAATAGCGAGAAGTAGTCAAGAGCTACTTCTTTTTTCAAAATCTAAATGTCCAATACATTGGACGTTTTACATTAATTTTCATATAATAAATTAACCAACACTTTAGACAAAAGGAGGTATAAGTCTGAAGAATATAATAAAAGCACTAAGAAAAAAATTAGGATTAACGCAAGAAGCCCTTGCAAGAGAATGTGGGGTTGTCAGACAAACTATCAATTGTATTGAAAATGATAAGTATGACCCAACGCTTGAATTAGCCTTTAAAATTGCTAAAGCTCTAAATAGAAAAGTTGATGAGGTGTTTATATATGAGTAAATTCCATCTTGAGTATATGATAACAATGAAAGATTTTGTAAAGGAGAGTGCTGCGATATTACGAAAAAATACGAATGAGGTTACGTTACCTGTTTCAAAAGAAGATCAAGATACATTAATTTGTATGCTTAAGTATTTAAAAAATAGCCAAGATCCGGATATTTCAAAAAAATATAAATTACGTTCAGGAGTTGGCTTATCTGCCAATCAAATTGGTCTGAATAAACGAATGTTTACTGCACTTTATAAAGATGGAGATAAACATCATGAATATATGTTAATTAACCCAAAAATCGTTAGTCACTCTTTAAACATGATTTATTTACCTGAGGGGGAAGGTTGTCTTTCGGTCAATAGAAACGTTAATGGCTTTGTTCCAAGATATGAAAGAATTAAAGTTAAAGCATATGACATACACGGGCAAGAAGCCATTTATCATTTCAATGGATACGGTTCCATCTTAATGCAACACGAAATAGATCATTTAAATGGTATCATGTTTTATGACAGAATAAATAAAGAAAATCCATTTAAACTACCAGACAATGTTATTATTGAGAGTTTGTATTAATTAAGAAAAGACTAGTAGAGCAATTTTACCCGAAATAACGGTCAGTACGATTAACTGACCGTTATTGGGCCAACAAAACGTTGGTCCCCTAGCGTCGCCACAAGATGAGGCTTCCTATCAGCAGGATGACGAAACTCCTAATGATTGAAGTTTCATTTTATTTACCCGTCAAACTTTCTTGGTGTTCCCTATATCTCCGATGTACAGTAGCTTTACTTACATCAAAGCCTAGACCTTTTAGTGTCATGGCGATTTCATCAAAGGTGAAGCCTCGATTACGTAGCTTGATAATCTCTTCTACAGGCACATCCTTACGTTCTTGACCATTTGGATTTCCCCGATTAGATAAATTGTTTTCAGGACGATAGCCATTTTCAACGGCACGACGCATACCACGACGTATTTTAGCATTATGGATTCTGCGCTGGTACTCCTCTACGATCGCTAAAATCTCTAGTAGCATCGTATCCATTTCATTTAATTGTACAGGGCCCTCGTCTCGTATAGAAAAAACATCCGTTTCAGTTTTTTGTAATAAATGCAATACTGCCATTCTAGCATTTCCACGTCCTAAACGTGTTTCATCCTGTACAAATAATGCTTTAACTTCTTTTTCTTTTATAAAGTCGAGCATTTCAAGTAAGCCCTCACGTTCCACATCATAGCCACTATGCTTATCCATAAAAACGTGCTTCACTTCGTAGCCCTGCTCTTTAGCATAGCGCATCAACTCCTCCTGTTGACGCTCAAGCGAGGAACTTTGTGTCTCTTTTTCTGTACTTACACGGCAATAGACAACAGCCGATTGTTGTTTATTTATCATTGTTCATTTCTCGCAATTTCAATTGAATTTATGGGCATGGACTGGTCACCCACTACTGGAATCACTAGGGATTTACCTGCAATAATATCAACGTTCGATAATTCATTTTCTACTTTCACAAGCTTAATCCAATCATCCGTTTTCATTTTACCAGAGTATTGTTCAGCTAACGACCATAAACTATCACCATGTTCGATTTCAATTTCAGCGTAAGTAACATCGCCTGGATCTGTTATAAAAAGGTATGCTGCAAATAGTAGACATGCCCCTAATAAAGTAGTAATATGTGGATTTTTCTTTAACCAGTTCATCATCATAACCCCTTTTAGAATGTTTGTTCGGAATGTATGTTCTTATAATAATGCGAACAAACGTTTTTGTCAAACACTTTTCGAACCTATGTTTGCTTAAGTGTTCGCATTCTGTTATACTACTAATAAGTAGAATGATTAGAAAAAAAGAGGTGAGCAATCATGAAAAAAGTTTCGAAAAGACAAGAAGCCATATTAGAGTTCATCAAAGAAGAAGTACGCACAAAGGGGTATCCACCATCTGTACGTGAGATTGGTGAAGCAGTTGGACTTGCTTCAAGCTCAACAGTTCATGGACATTTAGCTCGTTTAGAACAAAAGGGCTTCATTCGTCGAGACCCAACTAAACCACGCGCTATTGAAATCCTAGAGCCAGAGGATTCTATTCAAAAGCAACAAGTTGTACATGTCCCACTTGTTGGGAAGGTTACAGCAGGTTCTCCAATCACTGCTATTGAAAATATCGATGAATACTTCCCACTTCCAGATATTTATGGTACAAGCGAAGATGAGTTATTTATGCTAGAAATTATGGGTGAATCCATGATTGAAGCTGGCATCTTAGACGGTGATTTAGTCATAGTTAAACAAAGAGCAACAGCTAATAATGGTGATATTGTCGTAGCCATGACTGAAGAGGATGAAGCAACTGTAAAGCGTTTCTTCAAGGAAAAAAACCATTTTCGTTTACAGCCTGAAAACGCAACAATGGAGCCGATTATCGTAGACCAAGTTTCTATTTTGGGGCAAGTTGTTGGTCTCTATCGTCGTGTACATTAAAAGTATCTCAATATTAAAGTAGAAAAAGAGGATATTATGTTCGCATATACCTCTTTTTCTTAATTTAAGGCTAGAGAATTAAGCAAGATGAGAACGAGTACACGCATTTAGTCCAGTCCTTTTGGAAAAAATCAAAATACGAAAACGTGTTGCTAGTATTAGCACTAAATGAAGATGTCGAAGGAGACTTTTCGGACATCTTTTTTCTTTTGAGCATAACTTTGCTTAAAAGAAAAAAGAATCCACTTTAGAATGGATTCCTTGTAAGCATCGAAACGTCGAACTAGCAGTTTTAAGTTATCAAGTCTTATGCCTCTACTTTGAATTTCAAACTTGCCTTTACAAATGCAGTAAACAATTTCTTCGATCCTTCATCTCCTACAATGGCTAGCTCTTCAGGATGCCACTGTACGCCCAGACAAAATGGTAAATCTTCGTGTACTACCGCTTCAACGATACCATCACTTGATTTTGCTACTACTTTCATTTTTTCCGCAACTACATTTACAGCCTGATGATGAAATGAATTGACAGCAATTTGCGCTTCCTCAATAATCGTTTTTAATAGTGTATCAGGTGTAACATGAACATAATGTGTAGCAACGCCTCGAGCCGCTTGTTGTTTGTGCTTTAATAATTTACTACTGTGATATTCGCTATCAATATCCTGATAGACCGTACCTCCTAGCGCGACATTTAGTATTTGCATCCCTCGACAGATGCCAAAAATCGGCATTTGGCGAATAAAGGCCGCTTCAATTAAGGCAAGCTCCACTGAATCCCTTTCTGGATGAACTTTCCCTAATTTCGGTGTAGGTTCTGCACCAAAGAGGAATGGATGTACATCATAGCCACCCGATAATAATAATCCATCCGTTAACGATAAAATTTGTGCTACATCCTCTTCTACGCCAAGCGGAATTATCAATGGAATTCCACCAGCTTCAATGACACTTTTGCTGTAGGCGGCATTTAATCTAGAAGACAAATCATCTTCCACAAAGGCCGTTATACCGATAACTGGTTTCACTTTATCCCCTCCATGATCCACAAGATTTACGACTTACCAACATTCAAAATACCAATTCATCAACGCGTTTCCATAAAAATAGACAACGATAGCTGCTAGCGCAATAGATGGTCCAAATGGTATAGGCGTTTTTCTTCCCTGCCCGCGGACCTTTAACACCACTATTCCAACAATCATTCCAATCACAGCTGATACAAATAGTGTCAGAAGTGTATGTATTGTGCCGAGTACAAGACCGAGTAAGAAGAATAATTTAATATCGCCACCGCCCATACCACCTTTTGATAAAGCAGCAATACTATATAGTATGCAAAATCCTACTACAGCACCAACTATACTATCCCACCACGGAGACAATGGCGATATCAAGCGTCCAATAATGAGTAATGGTAAAAAGAATAGGAGTATTTTATCAGGAATAAGCATATACGCAAAATCCGATACAACAATAATTACTAATAATGAAATCAATACTAGTGCTACGAAAAATTCTGCACTAAAGCCTAATTTCCAATAAGCCAAGGCAAATAATATGCCTGTTATAAGTTCCATCAGTGGATAAATCCCAGAAATTTTTTGACCACAGCTACGGCATTTCCCACCTAAAAACACATAAGACAACACAGGTATCAAATCAAGCACAGTCAACTTTCTCTTACAATGAATACAATGCGAAGGTGGACGGAGAATTGACCCTTTTATTGGTATTCGTAAGCCCACTACATTAAAAAATGAGCCAAGTACGAAGCCAAAAAGTAAAACGATAATTGTATAAGCCATTTCCATCTTTATGTCCTCCTATACCAATAGACGCCCATACATTTCAAGTATGCGCGCCATTTAAATTATTGTGATTCTTCAAAATAGAACGTCGTTACCTGTTTTTCCTGTTCTCCTAGTATGCTAAAGTTAATTATATCAGATTTCATCACACGCTTTACGTCATATTTTTAGAATTTTTAAAAAATATATTTCTAGCAATTTAAGATTTGAAGATTTAATCACAATCATAATGAAAATAGCCTATTAGAAAATACTTCTAACAGGCTTTTTCAAACGATCTCTATTATTTTTTCAACAATCGCCCCGACAGTAGCAACCCAATTCCACCAACCGTCATAAACAGTATTGCTCTAATTAGTAAATCGAGGGCCGACAAATCGAAGAATATAAGTTTTACAAAAGCAACAATTAAGATGATAAAACCAGTTAGGCGTAATGCTCGTAAATGACGACCTGAGCTAAGCCATAGCGCAACGCTTGCTGTAAGGAATAATGTAATTGTTGAGAACACAATACTTAGCTTCCAATCAAGTATCCCATTATATGCAAGCTGGAATATTAGCCCCTTAACAGCTATCATCGTAAGCACAACGCCTGCACTTACAATTGGGTCCAAAAGTTTCTCTAGTTGCACTTGATAGATTTGATAAATACGCCCCTTCTTTAGTAAATCGACAATAATTACTACGATAACCGCAATATACACGATTCTTGTCACTATATTTAACCACGCTACACCTTGCATATTGTATGGTATAGCTACAAGCATTAGTGTAAAGAGAAGGAAAAATACACTAAGAGCAGGTGTTAATGCACGCCCTTTATATTTTATTGGTACTAGAAGCGATCCGACAAATAATAAAGCGGTTATCATACACATCAGATGCGGAATATTACTAACATCCGCAAAATACGTTGCATCAATCTTTCCGATATAAGCTAAGAAATAACTAGTTGTTATTACAGCTAAAATATCAATCACATACATATCCTTCATGAACTGTTCAAATACAGTCAATATCTCTTTTGGACGTCTCGCATATAGATAAATAATCAGGAGATAAATTCCAGGCATCACCAAACTCGCATGATTTATGCTGAAAAATGGTGCCGGCTCATGAATACTAAAGTTTATGGCAAGTACAATCATAAATAAGAATGAGCCGACAACCTTCATGATACTTGCTCGTAAACGTAAACTCATCATAACACCTGCAAAGACGATGAACGGGATCAATATGTGATCCACTTTCCCTGGTAAATTCATAACTAGTAGCGTATTAAATAGTGTAATAAATGCGAGTGTTATGGCACTATCAAATGCCTCCTGCCATTTTTGCTTATAGCCATAACCCGCTAAAATTGCAAATAAACTGACTATTACGAGTAACAGTGCTTCTCCATATTCAATTGGTGTAATAATAAAATTCATGAGCAATAAACTAAATAAACCAAGGCTAAATTGCATACCAACATGAATATATTTCCATATAGACGCTACATTATATAAACGACACCAACTAGTGTTAAAAATAACTAGCACAACAAGCAAACCTATTGCAAAAACAACTTGATTGTCATTATTCATAAATGTTTCTATACTGATCGCTAGCACAGAGAAAAAGGTTGCGATATAGAGTGCACACTTCTGCTTGTGTTGATGAATGACAAATTGCAACATCGTAAACAGGACAATCACATAGATTAATATAATAACAGGACTAAAATCCATATATTCTAGTAAATAAGGTAGTAATAGTGAGGTAAATGCTACAAATACTGTTAGCACCTCATTTTTCTTTAAGAAACTAATAGCAATACCATAGCCGATATAAACCATCGCTATCACAAGCGCAAGTGTTAAACCTATTATTTCATATAATATCGCGCCCGACGCTGTCGTTAATATCCCAACAATAAATGCTCCGCCATATAACGAAATCGTGACAGCTGATGATCCTACTTTTTTGCGCTCTAAAACATAGGCTATTACGGCTAAGGCAAGCGATAATACATAGGCAAGGATGATTTTAACTTCGTTCGATAAATAGCCATAATCACTTACGAGCTTCAGACCCCAAAGCACTCCCATCACTAAAATAACCATAAATACTTTTGGTAGTGCCCACATAATACGTTCCTCTAACGTTCGCTGTGGCTGCACCTTTTTTTCTGGTGCTGACATTTGCTTTGGATTTGGCTCCGAATTTAGCTTTGGATTCGGTTTTGGCTTTAGGTTTGGCGCAGGCTTTAGCGTAGATTGCTCAATCATGGATTTTTCGGCACTCAGTGTACTTGTTTTTGCAACTGATTGTTGACACTTTACGTCCTCTAACTCTTTCCGTAAATCCATCATTTCTTGCTCGAGTTTGGCAATCCTCTGCTCCATTTCAAGCGACATTCAATCATCCACCCCACTTAATCGTTTTTCAACATTATAACATATTTACCATTATTGTAAAATTACACTTTTGTTTCATTTTTACTTTTTATCTAGGTCTACGATACATTAAAGCACGTTCACTATCACTGGTTCCCCTTGTAGTTGGATCTACGACAACTCCCATTAAAACAAGAATCGATAAAACAGTATTAATAATATACGTTAGCTGCGCACTCATTGCACTCGTTAAATCATAGCCAAAAATAGCTGCTACTTGCTGTCCGAGTAATAATATCAATGAAAATAGCGACAGTAAAAATGGTTTATGCAGAAGACGGATTCTCCAGTTAATTCTCATAAACGCTCACCTCCCCCCTTCTCAACCACATTATATGCTCCGTGGTTACATGACACATATGCAAAAATGGAGCATCCAACATGAATTTACAGAAATTTTCCTTCATCCCGCTGTCTTCACAATTAGGAGGGAATTCTGCTTGATACTCACTTTTTAGGGCAAAAAAAAAACACCCCGAAGGATGTTAATTAATTTTATTACGGTTGAGTTGTTTTTCAATACCAGCCCGATCAATTTGAATCCAATATTCTGCTATCTTTTCATCTTCAATTCTATAAACCGCGCTTGCTATTTCAATAACAGGAAGACTTGTTGGCTGATATCCATCAACTTCTCCAACATGTGTACCAACTTGTTTCCATCGTACATATACTTTATTTTCTTGTACCATGAACTCTTGGATTTCTAATGAAAAATCGCCATATGCTTCTACCATTTCTTTTACATGGTCAGCATAATCTTGGGGAGTTCTTAAAACCGTTAACTCCTCTTCAGAAATAACTTGGTGTGCCAATACTTGGTCTGCCATTAACTCAGTTGCGTAATCTGGATTATTCCCTGAACGTACTTCTTCAAAAAATTTCTTCACAATTTGTTCTGGTGTCATTTGAACCCTCCGCTATAATTCTATATATTCAGACGAGAATCACTTCATCTCCCCATGCTTAATAATAATTCGAGAGACAAGAAATTGAAACAATATTCTACAAATTCCACTCTCCACTTCAAATAAGTAATCCATGCATTTACCATATTTATTCTGTGGTTACTACGTGGAACTTATAATGACCTTGACCAGCTTCCACACAACGCCCTTTGCAGTTATACTGATTGATTTCTTTCTTAAAATTTTGCTGAAGGTTCCATTTTTATATGTTTTATCAGGTATGTTGATTAAACATTTTTATCCATTCAAATATATTCGAGAACACTAATTTCACTGCGTGCTACAATCAGTTAAAAATTGTCATACATTAGTAAAATATCAACAAAAAACAACCCTTTATCGGTCAATATATATTTTCCTAATCTACACACCTGATGTTTTATCATAGATGCTACGTTCATATAAATAGTTAGGATGCATCTTGCTTAGCGCTGATGCCTTCAAATTTGCATATAGTGGGTGATCGAAATGGTGTATGAGTGGAATGTTTTAAGGGCAATTGCCTGCTTATCTATTGTATTATTACATGCTACAACTAATACAGAAATTATTAACGGATACATCGAAAATCCGTACTATCAATTTTTTAGATTAATATTATGTTTTGCGACGCCAACATTTATTCTATTATCTATTATTATTTTAGCAAAGCGCTATCCAGTCGAACTACCTCCTAACTTTTTATGGCGACGTTTTCAATTTGTTTATATTCCATTTGTTGCAGCTAGTATTTTGTATGCAGTATATGCAACGCTTCATTATGATGAAAGCTTTTGGAATGCACTGTATCGCCATATTGTCTTAGGAGATTTCTCGGGATGGTTTGTCATGACAATCTTTCAATTATACATTCTGTTCTTTATCATAAAAAAATATCAGCTATCAAGCATATGGCTAACACCAATTATGTTGGCACTTGGTATTTTATATATGACGCTCGCAAAGCTGAATGTTGATTTCTCTTTAGTGAACGACAATGTTGTTCGGTTACTGTTTGTTGGTTGGCTTCCTTTTTTTGCAATTGCTTATTTAATCGGTACGCATTATCGATGGGTTGCCTTATATATTAGTAAGTATAAATTTCTTACGCTAGTTTTCGTTGTTCTTTCAACATCTATACTGGCGATCAACTATTATTTGGGAGCCACTGAAATCACATCTAGACGATTAGATATGATGTTGCTTATTATTTCAATAACTTTATGCATTTTAGCATTTGGTCAAATTGCGCCGAAGCTAAAAATCATTAATTTAGTAAGTCAATATTCATTTGGTATATTTTTGATTCATTGGCTTGTTCAAGAATTTTTAGTCCCGTATACAGCACAAATACCTTCTACCTCTCTTCAAGTCATCGCGCTATTTCTATCGAGCATAATTGTCTGTATGTTGATTATCAAAATCATTTCATTTTTACCTTATAGCGCTTATCTAATTGGCAAGGCACACATAAAAAAGCCATCTCAGTAATGAGATGGCTCTATGCTTTTACGCTTGTCAAATTTCCGTGCAACATAAACTAGCCCGTAAACAAGTGGCGTTGCTACAATCGACGCTAAAAATTTAAAAAGATACTGTGTTATAAACAATGTCAATAATACTTTAAATGGCATTACACCATAAAAGGCTATCGTAATAAATAGTGCCGTATCGATGAGCTGACTTACCATCGTAGACGCATTGTTTCGAAGCCAAAGCTTACCGTTGCCATGCTTTTCCTTAAATTTACTAAATATCATGACATCCAAATTTACACTAACCGTATACGCTACAAGGCTTGCAATAATGACACGCATACTGCCACCAAGAATTATCTCAAATTCCTTTTGATGAGCAAAGGCTTGTGCCGGTGGTAGCTCAATGGCAATAGCAATAAAGCATGCCGCAAACACTTGTGCCATAAGCCCCGTTCTTACCGTGCGACTGCCCGCTTCCCTACCGTACACCTCGCAAATTACATCAATAAGAGGATACGTGAAAATAATAAGTATTGCTGCTGCAGGAAGTATCATCCATTCGCCTATACTAAACACTTTAACAGCTAAAACATTTGCCAAAATTAAAAAGCCAACAAACAACCCATTTAAATAATACAGCATCAACGATTATCCACCTTTTCAGGATACAAATCGTGGTTCATCAAACGATGTTCCGCCATTTTTTCATATTTTGTGCCTGGGCGACCATAGTTGCACCAAGGATCAATAGACAAGCCACCGCGCGGCGTAAACTTGCCCCATACCTCAATATAACGTGGCTCGATCAGCTTAACTAGATCATTCATGATGATATTGACACAGTCCTCATGAAAGTCTCCGTGATTACGGAAGCTAAATAAATAAAGCTTCAGTGACTTGCTCTCTACTAGCTTTTTATCTGGAATAAAAGAAATATACATTGTTGCAAAGTCAGGCTGCCCTGTCATTGGACAAAGACTTGTAAATTCTGGACAATTAAATTTTACAAAAAAATCGTTTTCCGTATGCAAATTGTCGACTGCCTCAAGTACTTCCGGTGAGTACTCAAATAAATACTTTGTGTTTTGGTTACCAAGTAGTGTTAAATCCTGTAATCCTTGATCATCTGTTCTTCCTGCCATAAAAATGCCTCCTCAAGTTGTGAGAAGTCCATTATGCGTGAAACCTAATAAAAAAAAATCGCCATATCCGCATTTTTGGGACATGGCGTAAATGACGTCATCCATAGTTTTTTATAGAGGGTATGCGCTATGAACCTCTTTTATATTCGCTAGTTATCTTAACTTAATGAATGCAATCCGTCAACTAAATTTTTTTCACATCTTGTGCATTGACAAAAATACCCTGACGTTATATGGTTAGTTACATAAGTAATTAACCAATCAAGGAGGTGGATTGTGATTCATTCTTTAAACAACGAAAAGCCCATTTTCCAGCAAATACGCGAACGAATAGAGGATGGAATTTTAGATGGCCACCTACAACCCGAAGATCGAATTCCATCCACAAATGAATTTGCAAAGGAATATCAAATTAATCCTGCAACTGCTGGAAAGGGCGTGAACGAATTAGTGGATAAAGGCGTAATTTATAAAAAACGCGGTGTTGGCATGTTTGTTAGTTCTGATGCTCGCGAGATATTAATTACAGAGCGTAAGGAAAATTTCTTTAAGCAACATATAGAGCCATTAAAGAAAGAAGCAATTAGATTAGGTATTTCAGTCGAAGAATTACAAAATATGTTACAAGGGAGTTAACGTATGAAAATTGAAGCGAAAAATGTTAGTAAGTCATATAGACATAGAGAAGCTTTGAGAAATGTCACTTTTACAATTGAAGGACCTAAAATCATTGGGTTTTTAGGTCATAATGGCGCTGGCAAAACTACATTCTTAAATTTATTATCAGGACTTATTGCGCCAACTAACGGGAATATCTCTGTCAATGGAGAAAATGTTTTCAATGCACCTGCAACTTTATGTGACATTTGTTTTGTTGCAGAGAGTGGAAACTTTCAAGAAGAAATGACAATTGCACAAACGTTAAAGGCTAATAGCTTTTTTTATCCGAAATGGGATGAGAATCTAGCAATGGAGCTTTTAGAAGTTTTTGCCCTAAATCCAAAAGATAAAGTTCGTAGTTTATCAAAAGGTATGGTATCTGCGTTAGGCATTATCACAGGCTTTGCGAGTAATGCAGCGATTACTATTTTTGATGAGCCTTACATCGGACTTGATGTTGCTGCTCGCAATACATTTTATGATTTATTGATTGAACAACAAACAGACAATCCAAGACTTTTTATTTTGTCTACACATTTAATTGATGAGGCAAGTGAGCTTTTTGAGGAAATACTTATTTTACACGAAGGACAATTACTTCTTCAGAAAACAGCGGAGGAATGGCACGAGCATATTGTTGCAGTAAAAGGGAGTGCTTCTGATGTTGAGCAGGCAATAAACGGGTTAGAGAGTATATACAAGCATATGTTTATGCAGGAGTTAACTGCAATTGTCTACGCTAATGGGCAATCCATCGAAGGACAGAACATTGTTCTTGGGCGTGTTTCATTACAGGATATGTTGGTGTATTTAAGTAAACAGCAGAAAGCGAGGACAATTAAATGAATACAGTAAAGGGTAGCTTTTATGTATTATTTCAAAGCTATAAAAAACAGATTATAACTTTTTGGTGCATTTTATTTTCAATCGTTCTATTTTCGCTATTCTTAGATAATTTCTTTGGGCAAAAGATTTTCATTGCCATCTCTGTTTCTATACCTGTTTATATCTTTTACAGTATAATGGCGGCAAAGCTACTAAATAAAACTTTGCCCTATTTTTTAAAACTTGGTTTAAGTCGCTTACAATATATGTTCAATGTAGGACTCTCTTTCATCTCATGGAGCTTAATAGGTGCCTTCATTATTGCTTGTACACAAAAAATAATTCCTTACGGTTCTAACCTATTCATTATCCACCCTATTTTACTAATTGATAATTCCCCATCATTTTTACAAACGATGGCATTGGATACTGTTTTACTGCTCTTCTTCCTTACATCTGGTCTTTTATTGAATGTTGTCTTTTATCGCTTAGGAATTCTTGGCGGTTACAGTTTTATAGGGTTACTCTGCTTAATTCCAATTCTTACAATCATTTTCAAGTGGTATTCTTCTTTGTTTAACCTACTATCAAATTTATCTACCTTTACTCTATTAAGTAGTTTATTAATTTTTAGTGCATTCATCTACTCTATCATAACAATGGCGATCCGAAATGCTTCTGTCAATCCAGCATAATTCTAGAGGCTATTCAAAAAAATGATGCCAAGTCCAAATTAAAGGTCTTGGCATTTTTGTATTAATTTCTGGAGAATTAACCACACTCATCCTTGAGTTGTATAGTCAATGGAATTGGCGATATCGACTAACACTTCAGGTGTCACCTTTTCTGAAACCCTTTTATCAATCCACAGCATATATTGCCAATCTCCTCTTTCAAAAGCGAGTACATTGAAACCTGATATTTCCATATAGATTGAAGTCGTTCCGTTTTTCAATTCGACTGTCTTTACTATATATTCCTTTTTAGACGGTAACTTAAAATGATTAGGTCGAACAGTTATTTTATAATGATGCTCTGGAAGTCGATTATTAATAAATGTAACTTCATAAAAATCATTCCTCTCACCATCCAGATTATTAAATCGACCAAAATGATGTGTAAAACTAATAGGAGGTACTCGAAGTGGTAGCTTTAGTTCTTGATGAAAGTGCCGCTCAAAATCGGAGGCAGCTGCTTCAACCGTTTTATAGCCTATTTCAGGATAAATTTCTTCATAAGGACTGAACGAATCATTTAGATAGGCATTATTTGGTTGAGAAAATAACAAATAAAAGGAACTTAAGCAGAGAGAAAAAATTCTGTCCATTTTATCACCTCAGTATCACTTTAGGTGTAGTTTTTCCCAACTCAATGAATTTATGCGGCAAGTTTTATTATGTTCACAGTTATTTATTCTTTTTTTATCATGACTAGATCCAACTTGTTTTAAAGCGTGGTGAAAAAGATATTTTTTTGCACAGGAAGTCTATATGCAAAGAATCACCTCTAGTACGCGGGTATTCTGCTCTGACGCGAAGTATTCTCTCTGTTACACGGATTTAAATAAAGAAAAAGCAATTATTCGCACTCATTAAATGCGAACAATTGCTTTTTAGATTAGAAAAGTAAATGTGCAACTAATGCTGCGATTGGTAGTGAAATAATCGTACGTAATAAGAAAATAACAACTAAATCAAAAAACTTCAGCGGAATTTTCGTACCTAAAATTAGTCCACCGACTTCTGACATATAGATAAGCTGTGTAACAGAAACGACAGCAATGACAAATCGTGTAGTTTCAGCTTCGATTCCTTCTCCTAAAATCGAAGGTAAGAACATATCAGCAAAGCCGACAACCATTGTTTGTGCCGCCTCAGCTGCTTCAGGTAAACCAAGCACTGTTAAAATAGGTTCAAACGGCTTCCCTAAAACGGTAAAAATACTAGTGAATTCAGCAAGCATTAAAGCAATGGTACCAAATGCCATAACAACGGGCGCTACACCAATCCATAAATCCAAGACATTTCTAGACCCATCTTTAATAAATTGAAGAGGATCACGATTTGCATGTGCGACTGCTAAAGCATTTTCTAATCCATGTGACATCGAATTATAACCTTTCGGTAATTCCTCACGTGATAAATCTACTGGAGTACCATCAATATAAGTATCTTCCTTGTTAGCAAGTGGATAAATTCGCGGCATAATTATCGCTAACACAAGACCGCAAAGTACAACAGTTATATAATATGGAATAAAATAGCGTGACAAGTGCACTGTATCCAATACGACGATACAGAACGTGATGGATACTACAGAGAAGCTTGTTGCAATAATGGCAGCCTCTTTTTTCGTGTAGTTCCCCATTTCATATTGCTTACTCGTCATCAGAACACCAATTGTTCCATCACCAACCCACGATGTAAGTGCGTCAACTGATGAACGACCAGGACTTTTAAAGAGAGGACGCATAATTTTCACCATCATTGTTCCGAAAAATTCAAGTAAGCCGAAGTTTGTTAAAAATGGTAATAGTAGACCCGCAAATAAGAAAATCGTAAATAAAAACGTTACCAAACCACCATCAGGGTTCATTAATAACCCACCAGTATTTTCATTATTAATCGCTGATGGTCCAAAATCAAACACAACCATTGAAGCAAATATTAAACCGATAATTCGTATTATTGTCCAAAACCAATTGACATAAAATAATGTATCTAAAATACTAGGCTTCTTTGTATTATCGCGAGGAATGAATTTGGCAATAAGTGAACCAATTGCCGAAATCGCAAACATAATGATAGTAAAATAACTAATAACAGGCGCAACAACACCCGCTAATATATTTGCTAAAATAGCAATCGGAACTTTCCATCCCTCATCTGTTAAGACTGGTGTCATGAATAATAGGACACCAATAAGAGAGGGGATTATGAAGTAAAAGTATGAAGAAGTAGGATATTTTTTCATAATTAAAAGCCTCATTTCTCTAGTTTTATCAAAGTTGTATACATCAGGCTTGTTAGTTATATACTGTTCAACCGCCAAGAAGTATATCTGTATAAAGCGAAACTTTAATCAGTGGAAATTTCTTTATCCTCCCTGATTATTATTCGCCAATTGGGCATTTACGAGCGGTTAATGAGGGATAAAATAAAAAAAGCATTCCTCTAAAAAGTAATAAAGGAACGCCTAAACACTACTTTTTTATAATTAACATCTGCAATGCAAAATTTTAACAATCCCAACATTATTCATAATTTACATTTATGAGCTACAAAAATATCGTAAACCCAACAACACATCCGGTTAATTCTACAACAAAATGAATTTTTATTCAATGTAAAATATTAGTTATTGTTATAATTCTCATCTGATATCATCCAGCACTTCTTCTTTGTATCATTACCTTTCAACAAAGCTCAATTTTACAATAGCTAAAATGTTGTCTAAATTATATATGTAACATTTAATGTATCCAACCTTGTTCAAAGGACGGATCTTCCTTACATACTGGCACTTTCAAACTATAATAAAGCATACCTATCATAAAAAAATTATTGAAAAGGTCATAAATACTTTAAATTTCGACATGCATTTCATCACTTCGGTTTTCGATAGTAGTTTACATTATTAACATTTGATGAAATTTTTCAATAATCATACCTATTTTGATTGCCTAAGAGATTTAACCAGCTCTTAATAGGCATACAAATAGACCACATTGTCTTTCATCTCATATCTTAAGTATGAACCACAACTTATCAAAACAGGAGGTTATAACATGTTTAAACGTATGCATCACCATGCAAAAGGTCCACATTGTTGTCCACCACAAGCATGCCCAACTCAATTTGATCCACCACATTTTTTACCACCAGAAGAATATATCCGTACCAATTACATCCATACGGTCGTGCCACATGTACAACCAGCACATATTACAACAGTTAACAAACATATGATTGATCATCAATATTACTTCCCTTTCACAGAATGTGTAGTGAATGAATGTTGCGAAAATCATACACTTTGCGATATGCGACCTGATCCTTGCCATATGCACCATCATCATCGCATGCCACACCACCATCATCATCACCATCAAAAATATATGGGCTATTAAATGGAATATGCGATGAGGTTATAATACGCCTCATCGCTTCTTTATTTTGATTGAAAATGTCTAGCGCCTATCAGTTCTTGTTATAGTATTTACTATCAAATTATTAATTCCAAAAGAAAAACCGAGTACCTTGACTAGGTACTCGGTTAATATATTAGTACATTTTTAAATATTGATCGCGTTCCCATTGATGTACTGTTGTACGGTACATATCGAACTCGATTTCTTTTGCTTCTTTAAAGTTTGCATAAATATGCTCCCCTAAAGCTCCTTGCGCTACTTTATCTTTAGCTAGTAATGCTAAAGCATCGTCAAGTGCTGGTGGTAAGTTTTCAATACCGTTCGCTTTACGCTCTTCTTCAGTCATTACATAGATGTTACGATTAATCGCAGCTGGTGGTGTTAATTGTTGACGAATACCTTCAAGACCAGCTTCTAAAATAACAGCCATTGCTAAATATGGATTTGCAGATGGATCCACAGAACGTACTTCTACACGAGTTGAAAGACCACGTGCTGATGGAATACGGATAAGTGGTGAACGGTTTTGAGCTGACCATGCTACATAACATGGTGCTTCGTAACCAGGTACAAGACGTTTATAAGAGTTAACTGTTGGGTTTGTTACAGCTGTGAAACCTTGAACGTGAGTAAGGACACCCGCCATGAATTGCATTGCTGTTTCAGAAAGACCTAGTTCAGTCGATTCATCGTAGAATGAATTCTCTTTACCTTTAAATAATGAAACATTGAAGTGCATACCAGAGCCAGCTTCACCGAATAATGGTTTCGGCATGAATGTAGCATGTAAGCCATGTTTACGTGCAATTGTTTTTACAACTAATTTGAACGTTTGGATGTTATCACAAGCTGTGATTGCATCTGCATATTTAAAGTCGATTTCATGTTGTCCAGGAGCTACCTCATGGTGAGATGCTTCGATTTCAAAGCCCATTTCTTCTAGCTCTAATACGATATCACGACGGCAGTTTTCGCCAAGATCTGTAGGTGCTAAGTCGAAGTAACCACCATGGTCGTTTACTTCTAATGTTGGTTCACCTTTTGCATCTAATTTGAATAAGAAGAATTCTGGCTCAGGCCCTAAATTGAAGCTTGAGAAGCCCAACTCTTCCATTTTTTTAAGGATACGTTTTAAGTTGTTACGTGGGTCACCAGCAAACGGCTCGCCTTTAGCAGTGTATACATCACAGATGAAACGTGCTACTTTCCCTTTTTCAGAAGTCCAAGGGAACACTACGAAAGAATCTAAATCAGGATGTAAATACATGTCCGATTCTTCGATACGAACAAAACCTTCAATGGATGAGCCATCAAACATCATTTTATTTTCTAGCGCTTTGTCTAATTGGCTTACAGGAATCTCAACGTTTTTAATTGTGCCAAGAATATCCGTAAATTGTAATCGAATAAAGTTTACGTTTTTTTCCTCGATAAGGCGTTTAATGTCCTCTTTTGTGTATTTACCCACAGTTTTCCACACTCCTATAAATTGTCTAGCTTTTATTATTACCCTACCCTATTAAAATAATCTAAACTGTTCACCAGAAGCGTACGTTTACATTAATTAATAGAATCGAGATAAATCCCCTTGTCTGATGGAAGATTTTTGCATGCGCTGTGCTTGACGCATTTCTTCACGCATAATGCGACGTAATTCTGAATCACTTAAATTTGGTTCTTCTGTTGCAACAGCGTCATTCTTTTTAGCGAATAGTTTTTTAATCTTCGCCATATTCATACCCTGTTCTAAGTAATCTTTAATTTCAAGCAGTATGTCGACGTCATTTAATGAAAACATTCGACGGTTGCCTTCTGTTCGGTGCGGCTCAATTAAATGGTGTTCTTCATAATAACGAATTTGACGTGCCGAAAGCTCGGTCAATTGCATCACAATATTCATGGATAATAACGGCATAGTTCGTCTAATTTCACGACTCATTTAAGTCCCTCCAATACCCGCTAATCATATAACGAAAATTTTACACTGTCAACTAGTCATGTAAGGTTTCCTGACATGAATTAAAATATTTTTTTCGAATTGATGAAAAATTGTAAAAAACTATTCAAAACGAAAGTATTGAATAGTTTTTTCATTTCTTATTTTTGAATTTTTTGTACTGCACTACAAATAGCAAATTTCACGTGTTCGTATGTTAACCCACCTTGAATAAATGCTGTAAATGGCGGGCGAATAGGACCGTCTGCTGTAAGCTCAATACTGGAACCTTGAATAAATGTTCCTGCCGCCATTATGACATCATCCTCATAACCAGGCATATAGGCTGGCTCTGGTGCATAATGCGCATTAATCGGCGAGTTCGCTTGAATTTCTCGACAAAAGGCTATCATCTGTTCCGCTGTTTGGAATGAAACAGATTGAATCAAATCCGTACGATCAGCAGCATAGCTTGGCGATGTATCCATGCCGATTTCTTCCAGCATCGCAGCTGTAAAAATCGCACCTTTTAATGCTTGCGAAACAACATGTGGTGCTAAGAAAAAGCCTTGATAGAAATCACCGAGTGTATTTAACGTTGCACCAGCTTCAGCTCCAATACCTGGTGATGTCATACGATAAGCACATTTTTCTACTAAATCTGCACGACCAGCAATATAGCCACCAATTTTCGCCAATCCTCCACCTGGATTTTTAATGAGCGAGCCTGCCATTAAATCAGCCCCAACCTCCGTTGGTTCCTGTGCCTCCACAAATTCACCGTAGCAATTATCAACGAAAATAACGGCATTTGGTGCTAATTCACGAATTTTCGCACACATTTCTGCAATTTGTGAAACGGTAAAGGATGGTCGTGTTGCATAACCCTTCGAACGCTGAATAGCAATCATTTTTGTATTTGGCGTAATAGCAGCGGCAACACCTTCCCAATCAATCGTTTTGTTATCGATTAAATCTACATGGCTATAACCGATTTTATAATCTTTTAACGAGCCAGTATCCTTGTCTCCTCCATCGACTATTGATTGCAATGTATCATACGGCTGACCCGAAATATAAAGTAATTCATCACCAGGACGTAGCACTCCGAATAAGCTAAGTGTGATTGCATGTGTTCCAGAAATAATTTGCGGACGTACAATGGCGGCCTCCGCTCCAAAGACCTCTGCATAAACACGTTCTAGATTGTCACGCCCCTCATCATCATAGCCATAACCATTAGACGGATGCAGATGATAATCGCTTACTTGATGCTTTCGGAACGCAGCAAGCACTTTTTGTTGATTGAAGAACGCCATGTCTTCTACCTTTGCATGAAACGGGCGCACCTTTTCTTCTATTTTAGTAGCTAACGCTAGTGTTTCTTCCATTAAATTAGTTGTAAAAGTCATTATATCCTTCTCCATTTCACATTTGTTCAAATCTTATCTTAACAATTTGTGAGCTTGCCTGCAAAACTTGCTATTGTTTCTAATTGCATTTTGCGCTAATCTAAATTGCGGACTTCATCTATTATGTCCTACTATAATAGGATATTTAATATCTGATAATTCCAAAGCATAAGTTGATACTTTTCTTAGCAAACACTTCTACGCTACAAAAAGGGTTTACAACTAATCAAAAAGATTTATTCATATAGGGAGTGAAAGGGTTGGCTTGGGAGGTTTTTAGTATTATTGGAACAATTGCCTTCGCTATTTCTGGGGCAATCATTGCAATGGAGGAAGAATACGATTTATTCGGTGTATATATACTCGGGATTGTAACCGCTTTTGGCGGAGGAGCTATACGAAATTTGCTCATAGGTTTGCCTGTAACAACACTGTGGGGACAGGATATGATGTTCCAAATTGCCATTGCAGCCATTACAATTTTTTTCTTATTTCCACATCGACTCATTCAACATTGGCATCGCTGGGGCAATTTCACTGATGCTATCGGTTTATCGGCATTTGCAATTCAGGGTGCTCTCTATGCCGTGAAGCTCGACATGCCCATTAGTGCAGTTATTGTGGCTGCGGTCTTAACAGGGTCAGGTGGTGGGATTGTTCGAGATTTATTAGCTAGACGACAACCATTAATTCTCCGTGATGAAGTCTATGGTGTGTGGGCAGCACTAGCTGGACTTATCATCGGGCTTGAATTATTTTCAGGGGATATCTATTTATATATATTGTTTGGTGTAATTACAGCACTAAGAGTTCTTTCATATATGAAGAAATGGCGTTTACCGTTGCGGAAGTTGCAACGGGCATAGCAAGTTTCCTTACATCACCGTATAACAACAAGAGGCTGGGACAGAACTCGATTATTTTGAAAAATAACGAAAACAGATAATAACTTTTCCGCTTCAATGAGTAGAGTGTTCCTTCCTAAATCAAAAAAATGTTAGACCAATTGCAATCGGTCTAACATTTTTTCTTTTTGTCCCAGCCTCTTATTTTTTATCAATAGCAGATTTTAAATCCTTTAACTATAACTTTTGTTTATGTGTAGCAGCGCCTAGAAACAATATATCCTAATAGAAATAGTATGTTAGCCTAAGTAAACTTTGTACTTGCTGACTAACTACTTTCATAAGAACTTGTTTTTAGAATCTCATAATATTTAATTACTTTTCTAACAGCAGCATAGCTTCCTCTAATGTTGTCATGTTTTTCATCATGGAACATGCTGCGTCCAAAATAGGAAACGCTAAAGCTGCACCAGAGCCTTCGCCCAATCGCATATTCATCTGCAACATCGGTTCAACTCCGAGCATTTCAGCAGCAATTTTAGCACCTGGTTCTTCGGAAGCATGAGAAGGAATGATATAGTCTTTTACTTTTGGTTCGAGTTCGTATGCAATAAGTGCAGCAATAGTAGAAATGAAGCCATCAATCACAACAGGCTTGCGATTTGCAGCTGCAGCGAGTACAACTCCAGCCATAGCACCTATTTCTAAACCACCAACTTTTGCAAGAATGTCAATAGCATCATCACGATTTGGTTTGTTTAATGTAATAGCATTATGAATAACTTCTATTTTATGGTCGATTCCACCTGGCCCAACACCTGCACCGACCCCTGTCACTTCAATCGGATGACACGCACGAAGAACCGATAATATTGCAGCACTCGGTGTTGTATTTCCAATCCCCATTTCACCTGTCCCGAGTACATTCGCCCCTTTTGCTATTTCTTCCGTAGCTACTTCAATTCCTACTTCAATAGATTGAATGGCTTCTTCCCTTGACATGGCAGGACCTTTTGCCATATTGTCCGTTCCATATTTAATTTTTTTTAGGATAACACCAGCATCATGCGGAATATCTTCTTTTACGCCAACGTCTACTGTGACAATTTTAGCATCTGTGATTCTTGCGATAGCACAGACACCAGTTCCACCTCTAGGAAAATTTAATGTTTGAAAGACCGTCACATTTTGTGGATTAGATGTCACCCCTTCATCACAAACACCATGATCTGCGGCACATACAATAATCGCTTTATGATCAATCGCAGGAAATAGTTCTCTTGTAATCCCAGATAGTTGCACAGCAAGGGTTTCTAGTCTTCCCAAACTTCCAGGAGGCTTGCAAAGTGCATCTATGCGTTCTCTTGCCTTCTCCATCATTTTGTGGTCAGTACTTTGAATGTTTTGTATCGTCTGTTGTAATAATTGCATGAAAATTTCCCCTTTCTTTTTTGCCCCATTACTCGAAGATATGATTTAGAGAAAAAAATAAAAAGCCTGTAGTTTATTTCATAACAAATAAACTACAGACTTTTCCATCGTCTATATAATACGAAGCAGTTAGGCAGGTCTCCTGGCTCAATTTCAACATTTCATAGAACCTTCCCAGACTATGCTAGTGGCATTCTCTATGAAACTCTCTTTTACAGTGGTGGGACCGCTAAAGCTTTTCACTTTATTCCCTATTCTCCCGCAATGGGCACCTAATGCTTTTATGCAATTATTTTAAATTTACGATAAAGTGTTTTTTGTGTCAATATATTTGATTAAATGAAAAATTGTTCCAAGGATTCCTTTGCTGGCATTCACTCTTTTGGAGTGAATGCCAGCAAAGGAATCTTTTAACACTTCGAATAACCAAATAAATCTAACGTACGCGAATTCAGGTTCCTGAGGGCTGGCAAATTGAGCCCATGCTGAATCTTCTCCAATAGAAAATTGATTCATAACGCGCCTACTCAACCATAATCCATTTTTTCTAGGTAAATTCCTAATCGTTCACAAGTAACGGATGCAATTAAGTTTCTTCTTTCCTATAAATATAGTAGGGAAAGTAATTTTTTGATGTATGTCTATTGAATAAAAATATGCTGATGACTAACATGAAAAATAACTACATTTCAAACTTAGCCTTCATTTTGCATTTTCCTAATCTCAACAATATTCTTCCAGATCGCCCTATCAACTTTGGCAAAACTACGTATGCTTGGCGTTGTATTTACTTCAAATAATATAGGTTTTCCTTCAAGATTTATTCCAAAATCAATGCCATATTCTCTACAAGGAAAGTGGGATGCTATTACTTCAGCTGCTAAAATTGAATCCTCTTTTAGAGAATCTATTGTTTGATCTTTCTTTGTATTATCCATCATCAAATAACTTGATAATAATTCCTCAATCGATATTGCTTTAGAACCCCGATTTGAATTGACAATCCCATGATCCTCAGTTGCCACCCTTCCGTAAATCCCACCAATTACCCATTTTCCCTTTAGATTTTGAACATGAACACGAATAGATATTGAATTCCCATCAGGGGTTAGACTTTTGACCCCCTCTTGTATAATATAAATTCCGCTTAATCTACCGTGTTTCTCATATGGATGTAGAACTTGGTGGAAATCCTCAATTGCTGCTACACATTTACTTATTTCTTCACCTTGCATGGTAAATCCGTTAAAACAATAGTGTCCATCTTTTCTTTTGTAGACTTTATACATTGCTCTTCCTTGTCCAGTGGTATTATGTTTCACATAAATATACTCATACTTATTTAATAAATAGATTAGGTTTTCTAGACTGTAAAGTGTTGATTCTGGCATGCAGTTAGTTGTTAAAGGATTTTGTTTTAAAAGTAAGCATTGTTCCCATTTTCCAAGTCCGTTTTTCAATAAACTCACCTCATTTAGTTAGATATTTTTATTTCTTTTGTATTGATAGTGTAGTCCTCTCCACTTATGGAGGTTACTGTATTGTATGTAAATAGATTTATCTTGCATAGGTGAGTGAGACTTGGTAACGCGATATCTCATATTTTTCATTTTGAGTCCCATAATTATATTTACTACACTAGAAAAGTAGCATTATGATTGTTCTCAATACACCATTTTTTGATTTCAACATCATTAGTTTCTAATATACCTGCCCTGCTAATCTTTACTTTTAGTCATATGATAATGTCGAGTCACAAGATGGAAGATATCGGAAAAACAACAAAATTTTTTAATGAAAAAATATACTCAGACACACTTAATTTTTTAATGGATACCTATAACGGTCTTTCCGCAAAAGTTGTAGAGGAAGTTGGTTTAAATGGGATTTGGGCGAGTGGTCTATCGATATAAGGATCATTAGGTGTAAGAGATAATAATGAAGCATCACGGACGTAGGTATTAGATATACCAGTTTAAACTTTGCCAGTTATAACCTAAAGATTCATGAGCAAAAAAAGGATAATCCATACAATAATTTCGAAAAAATTTTTAGCCTCATCATGAACTCACTAAAAAATAAGAACAAGAAAAAAGAAAGAGCAAATATTAATAGGCTCTTTCTCTTTAAAGTATGTCATTATTTAAATTCTAACTCTCCATCATACGCAAGCATGCCGCCTTCAAGGTTTGTCACGTCAAACCCTTGAGCTTCTAAGTATGAGCAAGCATTTGCTGAACGAGCGCCAGCTTTGCAAACGATAATGTATGGCTTTGAAGCATCTAATTCATTTACGCGATCAGGGATTGTCCCAAGAGCAATATGTTGAGCACCAGGAATCATACCATGTGCTACCTCATCATCTTCACGAACATCAATAATGTATAGATCTTCGTTCGCATCTAATAGTTCTAATATTTCTGTTGTCTCCATAGTTTTCATCTGTGTAGTCCTCCAATATATCGATTTCCTTTTACATTATAGCCTGAAGGCAAAAAAACAGCTAGTGTCATGAACACTAACTGTTTTACTCTAATGTTTCTATTCTTCTGTCTCTAAAAAATCGACTTGCTTTGCTGGAACAAATGTAGAAATAGCGTGTTTGTAAATAAGATGCTGTTTACTTTCAACATCTACTAATAACACTGTAAAATTATCATAGGATTTCACAGTCCCTTTTAACTGGAATCCGTTTAACAGAAACACAGTAACAAAAACACTGTTTTTACGTAGATGGTTCAAGAATGTATCTTGCAAGTTAATTGATTTCATCAAATATGCCTCCCCTTGCTCTCTTCCTACCTCTTCATTCCTATATTAGCACGTTCTACCAATTTATCAATTAGTAATTTTTAGAAATTTATCAAAAGTATAAAAACAAAATCTACGATAAGGCGAGATCAATCAACTATAGTTGTTCTTCATTTTTAAGAAAGTAAATATCCATTTTATTGCGGAAATATGTTAGCTGTCTTTTCGCATAGCGGCGAGAATTTTGTTTTAAACTGTCAATGGCTTCTTCTAAAGAACATTTTCCATCTAGGTAATCATATAATTCCTTATAGCCGATCGCTTGGATTGACTGTACATCTCGAATATTTTGCTGCCATAAACCCTTTACTTCTTCCAAAAGCCCCTTTTCCATCATTATATCAACGCGAAGGTTAATACGATCATAGAGCTCTTCACGTGACATATTTTGCCCAAGCCCTATAATCACATGATTGTAAAGTGGAACTTCTCCACGATTATGTGCTTCTGCTGCCTTTGAAACGCCACTAAGTTCAATCATTTCTAACGCACGTATGACACGGCGAGTATTATTTGGATGAATGGTCTCTGCTGTTTGTGGATCAAGGTTTTTAAGTTTAGCATGCATAGCCTCTGGACCTAATTTCTCCAGTTCTTCATAATAGGCTTTTCTTGCTACTTCATCTACCTGCTCCTCAGTAAATTGAAAATCATAGAGCACTGCCTGTACATATAAGCCTGAGCCCCCTACAATAATCGGTAGCTTGCCGCGTGCTTGAATTTCCGCAATTTTAGCACGCACTAATTTTTGATAGTCAGCTACTGAGAAAGGTTCCGTTGGCTCTTTGAAGCTAATTAAATGATGTGGCACACCTTCCATCTCTTCTTCCGTAATTTTCGCTGTACCAATATCTAAATCTTTATAAATCTGCATGGAGTCACCATTAATGATTTCGCCATTATATTTTTTCGCTAACTCAATGCTTAGTGCCGTTTTACCAGAAGCAGTAGGTCCTACGATTGCTACAACCTCTGCTCGCTGTATTTTATCTTGTATCATATTTTTCTAACCACCGTAATAAAACTTGATAGACTGCCTCTTGATTATCTTCGTTCAAAATTTCATGACGCTTATCCTCAAATAAGTAGACCGTCACATCCTGTAAGCCCGCTGCTGCAAATTGTTCTGCCACAGAGTATACGCCTTGACCTTGTTCTCCAACTGGATCCTTGCTACCACTTATCAATAATATCGGTAACTCTTTCTTTATTTTCGCTATCTCTTTTTTACGATTTAACGACTTAAAACCAGTTGTTAAATCCACAAAAAATTGATTTGTTGGGATAAAGCCACAATATGGATCATCTATATATTTTTGCACCTCATCCTCTGCCGAACATAACCAATCATACGCAGTCTTCGAACTTGGGAACTGCTTATTAAAACTACCAAAGCTAAGCTTATTTAATATTTTGCTCTCCGTCTCTTTACCAAATTGCTTGGCCAATGCTTTTGCTACTAAATTCCCCATCTTATGCAATGCTGTAACATTCCCTGTTCCACAAAGAATCGCATTATCCACTTGCTCGCTATACAATTGAATATATCTTCTAGTAATGAACGACCCCATACTATGACCAAATAAAATCAAAGGTACATCTGCAAATTGTGCATGCAATAATGTCACTACCTCATGTGCATCCTCTACTACACGGTCAAACCCATTTTGTTCAGCAAAAAAACCTAGAGTGCCATTATAAGCTGCCGTTTCTCCATGTCCTCGATGATCATGCATTGTCACTGCATAGCCAGCTTCATTAAGAGTACGAGCAAATTTCACATAACGTCCACTATGCTCCGCCATACCATGTAAAATATGAATATGACCAATACATGGATTCGACGGCTTGAATGTTCGAGTAAACAGGAAATGGCCATCTGACATTTCAATATAGCGCTCCATTACCTACACTCCTTCCTATACAAAACTTGTTGCATCTAAAATAGCTTGCTCTAGTTGAGCGATATAAGTATTTCTTTGTGACTCTGTATAGTGAAAATGTTGTTGCATAACTTGAATGACCTGCTGTTTATAACGTTTTACCGCATCAATATCGAAGTATAATAAGCCTGTACGGCGAATAAAGAAATCACTTGGTGTGTACACCATTTCTGCTTCTATGCCATAAAGTAACATTGCATGTAAGGCAAGGGGCATCGTACTTCCATGCTCATGCAAATATTTCACCTGGTTAAATAACGCATCTACATTCGTGCCATATTTTTGAACAAGTGTCTTCGCTTCATCATAATTAAGACCATATTGAACGCCTTCTCTTGCTTTATACGCAGTATAGTCAGGGAAATTGAGAGCGTTGATGCCTTTCGCACCAGAAAGCGATAATTCACGCGTTATACATGGACCTGCGTGCTTATATCTATGTGTTTTCACAATTTTATCAACGATCGTTTCTGCCATTTGACGGTAGCCTGTTAGTTTGCCACCTGCAATTGTCATTAGTCCACTTGGAGCTGTCCATATTTCATCTTTTCGTGAAATTTCAGATGGATCCTTTCCTTTTTCAAAAATAAGGGGACGTACACCTGCCCACGACGATTCAATCGTTTCTCTTGAAATATTTGCAGTTGGAAAAACAGTTTTTGCAGCATCCATTAAATAATCAACATCCTCTTTGGTTGCGACAGGATGTGCAGGGTCTCCCTCGTAAACTGTATCTGTTGTCCCAACATAGGTTTTGCCATCACGTGGAATTGCAAAGGCCATACGTCCATCCAATATATCAAAATATACTGCTTGCCTTAATGGAAAATCCTTTTGATCAAGAACAATATGAACCCCTTTTGTGAGTCGTAATTGCTTTTTGTCTGCTACTTTATCCTTGTGTCGGACCTCATCTACCCAAGGTCCAGTAGCATTAACGATTTGCGCAGCATGCACTTCGATCATTTTCCCTGTCACATGATCCTTTACTTTTATGCCTACAAGCTTTTTCTTTTGATATAAAAACTCTGTCATTTCCGCATAATTTAGACAAAGTGCCCCGTATTCAACCGCTTTTTTCAGCACCTCTATTGTCAGACGGGCATCATCCGTACGATATTCAACGTAATAACCACCACCGACAAGCTCATCTCGATTGAGTAAAGGCTCTAGTGCTGCTGCTTCCTGAGCATTCAGCATTGTTCTACGTTCATGCTTTTTGACACCTGCTAATCGATCATATACCTTCAATGCCAGTGATGTTGTTAATGGACTAAGTGAGCCCTTCTTATATAATGGCAGTAGCATTTTTTCTGGCGTTGTAACGTGAACCGCACTGTCATAAACAATTTCACGCTCACGACCAACCTCAGCTACTACACCTACATCTAATTGCTTTAAATAACGCAGTCCACCATGAATAAGCTTTGTTGAACGGCTTGATGTGCCAGCAGAAAAATCCTGCTTCTCAATCAAAGCGACTGATAAACCTCTAGATGCAGCATCAAGCGCAATGCCAGCACCAGTAATCCCGCCACCAATGACTAATACGTCAAAGCTATATTGCTCTAAAAAATGTATAATTTTAGGACGATGTTCAAATGAAAACATACCTTTTTCCCCCATTAGCTATGATTTGAAAATACATGTAACCTCTACAACTTTTGTGCCAGATTGCTTAAAGAGCCGGTCCTTATTGTGCATCCATTTCTGATTGATAAGTTTGGTTATTCATTCATAATACGGATATTGTCTCCTTATTCGACGTAAGACCTATTGTACCTGCTAGCGGAATATCCTCACCAAAGAATATACTTAGCGCAGTCTTTGTATAAATCTCTGGAGAAATTTTCACCTCTAGTAACATTGACATTGGAATATTTAATAGCGTACAAAGTTCTTCATCCCACTTCAAGTCGTAGATATTATACAGCAATGTACGAGTGGCAATACATTGTCCCCCTTTCTAAAATGTCAGGCGTTACAACTACATTACCCGTTTAAACATTTTCTCCACTTCATAAGTTGTAAAATGAATAAGTACTGGACGTCCGTGTGGGCATGTAAATGGATTATCAGCATTACGTAAATCTTGTAATAACGTTTCCATTTGCTCTTTCGTTAAATAATAATTGGCCTTGATCGATTTTTTACAGCTCATCATAATCGCTGCTGCCTCACGCATTTTTTTAACGTCCGCCTTTTTAGTTGTCAGCACCTGTTCAATTAAGTCCTCAATAATTTCCTGTTCTTCCCCTTTAGGAAACCAGCTAGGATGCTCTCTCACGACAAATGAGGACTGTCCAAACTCCTCTAAAAATACACCGACAGCTTCTAATTCCTGTCTATTTTCTCTTAAAAGAAGCGCCTCATCAGCTGCATAATGGAAGGTCAATGGGAGCAATAAAGCCTGTCGTTCATTCGGGTTTACCTGACCGACCTTTTCACGGAAAAATTCATATTTAATACGCTCCTGTGCCGCGTGCTGATCGATTAAATAAAAGCCATCCTCCATCTGTGCAACAATGTACGTACCGTGAATTTGCCCTACTACTTCAAGCGCAGGGAATGGTTCTTTAATAGACTCATCGTGTAAAATTTCTCTTGGTTCCTCTAGCGTCATTTCTTCAGGAGGATTTGCTTCCATCATTGGTGTTGGCTGCCAGCCATCTTCAATAACAGTAGGGACGGGCTCTGCCACTATAGGGTCTAATTGTTTTTGTTCCTGAACAGTTTGCACATCATAAAGCTTTTCTACAATGGCATTCATTTTCTCCACATTAAGCTTTGGTGCCGGCTTCCATATATTTAACTGCTCTGTCGCAGGCTTCGCGACTTTTTCCTTCTTTTCCATTTGCGGCACTCGAATAACATGGCGTATTTGCTCTCGTATTGTTTCCTCAATTAGTTTAAGAAGCTCTGGTTCTTTACTTAAACGTATTTGATGCTTAGCAGGATGAACATTGACATCTGTTAAATAGGGATCACCTTCGATAAAGAGTGCCACAATCGGAAAACGCTCAATTGGTAAATACGTATGATAGGCATCTACAATCGCTTTTTGTACTAAATAATGCTTCACCCAGCGACCATTAACAAACAACGACATATAGTTTTTCGAAGCACGAGTCACCTCCGGTAGTGACACGAAGCCAGAAACTTTATAATCGTGTGACTGTCCATTGAAGGACACCATTTTCTTAGCATTATGCACACCGTAAATGGCAGCTAATACTTGCTGCACGTCACCTCGTCCATTTGTTTGTAACAATTGCTGACCATTATGTAGCAATCTAAACGCAATTTGTGGATTCCCAAGTGCAAGACGGTTCATTAGGTCAATGGTATGCCCAAGCTCGGTCTGTATTGTTTTCATATATTTTAATCGAGCAGGTGTATTGAAAAATAACTGTGCCACTGTAATATCTGTTCCTTTACGCAAAGGACCAGGTTTATGTGTAGCGACGTGTCCACCTTCAAGCTCTAAATAAGTACCTGATTCACCATTTGACGTAATGAGTGTCATTTTCGACACCGATGCAATTGATGCTAACGCCTCACCGCGGAAGCCAAGTGTACGAATTCGAAATAAATCATGCTCCTGATGGATTTTACTTGTTGCATGGCGAGAGAATGATATTAATGCATCCTCTTCATCCATGCCACTACCATTATCAATTATTTGAATTGAAGTGAGGCCCGCTTCTAGTAAAAAAACATCAATGGACGTACTTCCTGCATCAATGGCATTTTCAACAAGCTCTTTGACTACAGAGGCTGGCCTTTCAACTACTTCCCCTGCAGCGATTTTATTAGACAGCCACTCGTCCATAATTTGTATTTTTCCCATAGCGCATCACTCCTTTACTTTTTTGCGTTTAATAATTGCTGCTGTAATTCATATAAAATATTCATCGCTTGCATTGGTGAAGTGCCCAGAATATTTACCTTTTCTAAGCTTTTAAGCACCTCTGCCTCTGCTGGAGCGATTGGTTCCGCCTCCGCAAATAGTGACATTTGCATTGGCTGTTCAGCAACCTCCTCCTGTGACTCAGCTACTACCTTTCCAGCCTCGAAGTTTTCAAGCAGAACTCGTGCTCTTGTTAAAATTTCCGCTGGCAATTGTGCAAGCTGTGCTACATGAATTCCATAAGATTGATCGGCAGCTCCCTTTTTCACCTTGTGTAAAAAGACAACTGTGCCATTTTTTTCAGTAGCAGATACGTGTACATTCTGCAGTCGAGGAAGCTCCTTTTCAAGTGCTGTTAATTCATGATAATGCGTTGAAAACAGTGTGTTTGCCCCAATTTTATCATGGATATATTCCATCATCGATTGAGCAAGACTCATGCCATCATAAGTAGATGTCCCTCGACCAATTTCATCAAACAACATCAAACTATTTTTCGTAGCATGCATAATAGCGTGCTGAGATTCTAACATCTCCACCATAAATGTTGATTGTCCAGCAGCTAAATCATCCGCTGCACCGATACGTGTAAAGATCTGATCTGTAATTGGTAACCTAGCTTTTTCAGCAGGCACATAACAGCCCATTTGTGCCATGACAACGATCAGTGCAACCTGACGCATATACGTACTTTTACCGGACATATTCGGTCCTGTAATAAGCATCATATTGTTAGTATCCTCAAGTACACAATCATTTGGTACATACATTTGCTTATTAAGCATTTTCTCAACAACTGGATGGCGCCCCTCAATAATTTCAAGGGAACGACCTTCATGAAATTCAGGCTTCGTAAAACGATATTTCTCCGAAACGCTCGCAAAGCTTAAAAGCACATCTAATTCACTAATACTTGCCGCTAACGCTTGTACACGTGGAATAAATGCCTTTAACTCATCGCGTATTTCTACAAACAAGTTGTACTCTAACGTTAAACTCTCTTCTTCAGCATTTAATATTAATGCTTCTTTTTCCTTAAGCTCCTGTGTAATATAACGCTCGGCATTTGCCAAAGTTTGCTTACGTTCATAGCGTGTTAAATCAGCTAAATGGATGTTCGATTTTGTAATTTCAATATAATAGCCGAAAATTCGATTATAGCCGATTTTCAAGTTTTTAATGCCAGTTTTCGTCCGTTCTTCTTGCTCTAGCTGCGCAATCCAATCCTTTCCATTACGAGAAGCATAGCGTAGCTCATCTAATCGCTCATTGTAGCCATCGCGTATGACGTCACCCTCTTTAATCGTAATTGGTGGATTATCTGTAATAGCTCGAGCTAATAATGCCTCTACATCCTCACACATATCCAATGCTGCACCTAGCTTTTGCAATGTTTCTTTATTGGTACTAAGTAATTGTTGCTGAATAGCAGGTACTTGACGTAACGAATCACGTAGCTGTGCTAAATCTCGTCCACCAACATTCCCGAAAGCAACACGACCAGCTAAACGCTCTAAATCATATACTTGTTTTAAAGAGGCTTGTAGCTCTGTTCTTACAAAATACTCTTCCAATAAATCAGTCACGATTGCTAATCTTGCTTCAATGGCAGAACATGTTGCAAGAGGCTGATGTAACCACTGTTTTAACTTTCGCCCACCCATTGCAGTTACTGTGTCATCTAATAGCCATAATAGGGTACCTTTTTGATCGCCACCGCGTATAGATTGAATAAGCTCTAAATTACGCTTTGAGCTAGAGTCAATTCGTAAATAATTTTTCATTTCATTGTACGTAAATGTTTGAATATGTGATAACGAACGCATTTGTGTTTTATCGATGTAAGCAAGCAAACGAAGACAAACAACATGTAACTCATTTGGCACCGCTTCTAAATAGCTTGCTGCTTTGTCCATTGTCATTTCATCCGTTTCAACAGAAAGCACGATACTAGCATTGATTGCGTGCTCCGTTAACAAAAGCTGTAAACTATCCGTTACAATCAGTTCACGAATACCATATGCCTGCATTTGCATTAAGAGTGCTTTGCCATCGCCCTCAATAGAGGAAGCAACTGCCTCACCCGTCGATAAGTCTAAATATGCATAGCCGAATGTTGTGTCATCAAGTTGCTCTGCCGCACCAATAAAATGATTGGTTTTACCATCGAGTGCTTTCCCTTCCATAATCGTACCCGGTGTAATAAGTTGTACGACTTCACGTTTCACTACACCCTTTGCTTGCTTCGGATCTTCTGTCTGCTCACAAACGGCAACCTTATAGCCCTTTTGCACAAGTGTTTCAATATAATTTTTCGCCGAATGATGAGGAACGCCGCACATTGGAATACGCTCTTTTGCGCCAGCATCCCGGCTCGTTAATGTTATTTCTAAAATTTGTGAGGCATTAATTGCGTCCTCAAAAAACATCTCGTAAAAATCGCCTAGTCTAAAAAATAAAAAGGCATCCTTATAATCTTCCTTTACCTGCAAATACTGTTGCATCATTGGTGTGTAAGTTGTCATTTTTTATATTTACCTCGCTCTTGCCATATAGATATTTTTATTATAACAAAAGATACATGCGAAACGCTTCATTCACCTTTTTTAAGATGTTAGCGTTTCGCATGTATGAAAGAAATATGGCTTTTAGTATTATCTTGATTTTTCACCAGGAAACGATGAGGACTCTAAAACAAACCTTCCTTCTCCGCTAGAACTAGACGATGAGCTTGAACTAGAGCTTGAGCTAGATGAAGACGAAGATGAGCTCTCATCTTTAAAGTTCCATTCCTCTTCGAAATCTAGTGGATGTACACTAATGCAAATCGTCGTTTCACCCATTACCTCTACAACGACTTCGCGTTCTACTACAATTTCAAATTTCGTGCCGCATGGAGAAATGATTGCCTCTATGCAGTTTGGTTCTTGAACTACACGCACTCGAACTTCATCACTAACACTCACTTCGCCATCTCTAAATTGGAGCTTCACTTTGTCTTTATAGTGAACCGTTTCAGAAAACACTGCTGTTTTCGAATGATTACTATAGGCATACCAGACATTGACATCAAATTTCCCTGATACTTCTACAAATTTACCGACTTTTTTTGCGGAGCAAGTATGATTGATGACCCAGCAACCCAGAATACTCGTCGGTTTATTTGATGGACATAATGTTACACGTTCTTCCGTTCTCTTCTTCCCTTTGGCAACTACTGCTTTCGTCACGATTTGTCGTAAACGTTTCAGCGCAATTCCTCCTTCGACTCTTTTCACTCCATCATATGCAGGTAGCGCCCATTGGGTGAACATATATTTTTATAGAATTAAATTGCGTCCGGATTTTGAATTGTGCCAGCACAATTCATTCCTTTTAAAATCCGTGACATCCGCCAGAGGCTTTAACTTCATATTACGTTGTCTAAATCACGATAACTTCCACAAGTATTCACCTTAATCAAACGGAATAGACTCATAACAGTGACGACTCGGAAAGCGCCCAGCTGGAACGGAAATCAACCCCTCGTTTTGCCGAAGAGCCATGCTTTATTTAATTTCATTGACACAATAGTTTTTTCAGCAATAGGAAAAGCCCGAATGAAATCATTCATTCGAGCTATTTCTTCTATTATTTTTATGAACAACTGCCTGGCGTTGTATTGGCTACGTACGAGCCAGTTTCTCCACGTAGTACATCGCCACCTGTTGAGCGAACAATCTCATTTGTGACATTGTTAGCAATCGTATTCGAAACTAATTGCAACAAATCATTTACATCACCTTGAGATTCTTTAAATTGTTGTACTACTGGAATTGCGTTGATTTCTTCTTCGATTTTAGCAATTTTGTCTTCAATCAATTTCAGCGCTTTTTCTTTTCCTAAGTGTTGGAAGTTTACAGCTTGCTTTTGTAGGCTTTTTAGACTTGCAATACGCTCACGTACTTGTTGGTTTTCATTAATTTGTGCTTCTGCCTTTTTGAAAAATTCAACTTCTGGCGTATTGGCAATCATATGCGCAATTTCGTGTGACTTCTTGATTAGATCTTCTTTTGTATATAATACTTGTGTCATTTACGCTTCCACCTTTTCATTTTTTACTACTTCTACGAATTCACCACTCAATGAATATGAAGTAGCTTCAACTATTTTCACCTTCACTAATTGACCAATTAGATCTGCTGGGGCTTTAAAATTTACAAGTCGATTTTTACGAGTATAGCCAGCTAACACATCATCGCGTCTTTTACTTGTACCTTCGACTAAAACTTCTACAATTTCACCCTTCAAGCTCTCTAATGCTTTGCGAGAGTATTCCCCTACAACCTCATTTAATCGTAGAAGACGTTCTTTTTTCACTTCTTCAGGTACATTATCGACCATTTTGGCAGCAGGTGTACCCTCACGAGGAGAGTAAATATAAGTAAAGGCCATTTCAAAGCCTACTTCACGGTACAAGGCTAATGTCTCTTCAAATTGCTCCTCTGTTTCATTTGGATAGCCAACAATAATATCAGTCGTTAGTGTTACTTCAGGAATTGCCGCTTTAATTTTTGCTACTAGTCCAAGGAAATGTTCACGTGTATATTTACGTGCCATAATTTTCAACACTTCATTTGAACCAGATTGTACTGGTAAGTGAATATGCTCTACTAAGTTACCACGTTTTGCAAGGACTTCGATTAAATGATCATCGAAGTCGCGTGGATGACTCGTAGTAAAGCGAATACGCGGGATATCAATTTTTCGTAATTCGTCCATTAAATCACCAAGTCGGTAATCAATATCCTCGAAATCCTTACCGTAAGCGTTGACATTTTGTCCAAGTAGCATAATTTCTTTATAGCCAGAAGCTGCTAGTTCACGAACTTCAGCAATGATTTCTTCCGGACGGCGACTACGCTCCTTACCACGCGTATAAGGTACGATACAATACGTACAGAACTTATCACAGCCGTACATAATATTTACCCAAGCTTTGATAGAGCCAAGACGTTTTTTCGGCAGATTCTCAATTACATCGCCTTCTTTAGACCAAACCTCAATGACCATTTCCTTTGACATATATGCTTCTTTCAAAATGTTTGGTAGACGGTGAATATTGTGTGTACCAAACACCATATCGACATGAGGATAGCTTCTTAAAATTTTATTTACAACGGATTCTTCCTGTGACATACAGCCACAAACCCCAATAAGCATTTCTGGATTTTTACGTTTATATTTCAGCAGGAAACCAAGTTCTCCAAATACTTTATTTTCTGCATTTTCACGGATGGCACACGTATTCAGTAGCACTACGTCAGCCTCATCGATCACATCTGTAGGCGTATAACCAAGCTGCATAAAGATCCCAGCCATTACTTCTGTATCATGCTCATTCATTTGGCAACCATAGGTACGAATATAAAATGTACGTCCTATGCCCATACCTGCAAACTCTGCTGCAATGTTAAAGTCTTTACGGTACTTAACTTCTTCTTTCCCACGTTTTTTAGCATCTTTTAATGAAGGTGCCGTAAAGACCGTTTCAAAATATTTACTATAATCCTTTTCAGGCTTGTCTTCTTTTTTTGGTTGATTGACTTGTTGATTAGCTAAACGTTGTTCCTCATTCATCGCAATCAGGTAACTCCTTTCAAACGAATTCCATACACTTGAATTCCATTTTACTATTATACTTAATAATTGCTACATCCTACAAGGTTTGCGTACTAAATGTCGTGGTTTAGACTTAATTACTCTTAGCTATCCTCACTTTCTAAATTTCAGTGTTTCCCCCCAAAAAAACAGGGAACCTTTGATAGGATTCTGTATCAAAGGTTTCCCTGCACTTAGCTCGACCTTATTTGTAGTACTTTTTATATTTTAGATTCAAATAAAAATTATATAGTTTCAGCTTTGACCATCGCTTTACGTTCATATCTTCTTTAAAATATAGGGCATTCGAATATTTGCCCTGTTTTATTAATCGCTTGGCTTCTATTTTCAATTTTTCATTTTTCAAACCTTTAAACAACACACTTTTTGGAATAAGTGACCACAAATGCTTAGTCTGAACATACGTTAGCTCTTGACTTGCATTGAATATATAATCATCAGCGACATACTGCATTAAATTATGACCACTCGCTGTCACATAATAGCTAGAAGCACCCGATCGTAAGTTCATTTCAAATATTTTATATTCCCCGTCACGGACATCTAATTTCATGTCAATGTTCGCATACCCAACATATCCAATATCTTCTAAAAAATAACGGATATTGTCCATTAGCTGTTCGTCGAAATCCGTCATAATCGCCAGAGAAGTTCCAATATTTTGTGGCGAGGGATCTTCGAGAAGCTTGTTACCTAAACACATCAATTTAACCCTCTTATCCTTCCCTACGTAAACATCTAATACACGAATATAAGAATCATCACCTGGAATAAATTCTTGAAGAATTAAAGAATCTTTGTATGTAGAACGATAAATACTGCGAATAATCTGCTGCTTCTCTTCTTCATTTTTTGCAAGAAATACTTTTTTCTTCTCAGGGAAGGAACAACTTGTATATTCGACAGAATTCGATGGTTTAATAATTATCGGATAATCAAATGGAACATCACTTATTGCATGTTCCTTTGTCACTACCACCGTTTTTGGATATTTAATATTATATAAATCACAACACTTATAAAACTCTTCCTTTGTTCGAATCCGCTTCATTAAATCTTCATCTATATAAGGCAAAATAAAATATTGCTGTAGCGTCTGTTTATTGGTAATGATAAGCTCCGCATAGTAACAATCACCTACAAGTAAGATCAGTTTCTTATTTTTGAACTGCTTCGCGACGTCTATTAAAGCTTGTACAAAATAGTCTGGTTCATCTAATCGGTCCACATATTGAAAGTCGATGATTTGACTATTTTGAGTTGCTATTCCTCGTGACCCACCTAGCAAGAGTGTTCGAATGCCTTTTGTTTTCAATGCGGGTTCTAATACAAGACTTTTTATACGATACGCTTCGTAAAAGGAGCGGGCTACTCCATATGCATTTTGGCCAGATTGTATGATAACTGGCAAAAAGGTTTGATCTATTGTTATTGACAAATTTACTCGCCTCTCATTTATAAATGAATTTAATCATTTGTATGCAATTTGTCTTGTACTTATGTAACTAAGAGTAAATAAAGGCACTGAAACAAAAATGAATTTCTTAAGAAACCTCATTTTTGTTTCAGTGCCTTTCTATTTATGAACTACAGTGTGCTAAATCTGAATTAATTTTTTCTTACGTTGTTCAAAGCCTACAATCGATTGTACACCAAAGCTTTTAAGTAATTCTGCATTGACAAATGTATACTTGCCTAAATCGTCTGGGAAATGTGCATCTGAGGAAATTGTAAAGGCTACACCATGGTCAATTAAAATTTGCAAGAAACGAGGTCCTGGGCACATTTCCTTTACTGGATAGCGATAATATAAGCCGGCATTTATTTCAGTGGCAGTTTGTGTTGTGATAAGTGCCTTTGCAATTTTTTCATACCAAGAGTCAAGAAAAACCGTATCCTTCACTTGATAGTCAAATACTTTAAAGTTGTCCAAATGTGCCACAAAATCAAACATATTGGAGAGGATCATTTTTTCTACTGTGGCAAAAAAACGCGTATAGTTCTGCTGTAATGTAGCTGTATTCATACCCTCAAATATGTATTGTGTTTGAGGGTTATCAAAGCCCCAGCCTTCCACAAAATGGACAGATCCGATGACATAATCCCATTGGTATGCTGCTAATAATGATGCTAATTCTTCCTCACCACCGACAAAATAATCCGCCTCAATGCCAAGCTTTAAGGAAATACCATGACAACTCCACTTTGCCTTTGCTCGATTAATAGCTGACACAAAATCATCCATGCTTTCCGTCATCACACGATCAAGCCAGTAACGCTGCACTTTACCAACTTCATTATCACCCAACTGCATATAACGCTCAAAATATGTTCGCGTCTCCTTAAAACGATATAGATGGTCGACAATGCCAACCTCGCGCAAACCAAGCTGTTTAGCCTGTTGTAGATATAAATCTAACCATTCCTCACTATAGCAGCCACTTTGTAATCGCTTTGCCAACTGCTGTATTTGCAACTCCACAAATGCTTTAGAACCTTGTGCTGCCGCTTCATCTTCATTAAAAAATCGAATAGCTTGAGAAGTACGCTCTAGCCAACGAAATGAATATGGACCTTCTTCTAAATGTACATGATAATCAATCATCCGCTCTTCCCTCCATTACATACCGTCCACTTTTCCTCGTATGCTTGCCACTCTACTGGGCAAGTGATATCACAAAGAATTTCTGAGCACTCCTCGATGTGACATATTTGATAAAAGGACTTACCATTTATTTTAGTTGCATCCGCTAATAAAAAGTTCATCTTGCTACGGTCAAGCATTTTTTTAGAAATTAACGATTCATCCAAATCGTAATCGTATACGATACCATCACAAATACCGCCACATGATATAAATGCTTTATCAAAATTCATATTCCCTAATACCTCCAAAGTCATAGCTCCTGCTACTGAGGATTGCCTTGGATTCGTCGTTCCTCCGAGTAAAATTACCTTCCCCGTCATTCGTCGCTCTTCAATAGCCAAATTAAATTGTACTGCAGCAGCTATGGAATTCGTTACGACCGTTATATCATCGACTGCCAGTAAAAAATCTGCGATATGCACCGTCGTTGTACCGGTATCAACGGCAATTGTATCCCCATCACATATACGTCTAGCTGCCAAACGAGCTATATTGCATTTTGCCTCTTTTTGCATTTGCAGCTTGCGCAAAAATACTGGTTCATTTCTAACGTGTGTATACTTGACAGCTCCTCCGTGTACTCTCGTTAATAAATGCTGCTGCTCTAGCTCATCAAAATCTCTGCGAATCGTTTCAGGTGCCACTTGTAATTCTTCCGCAATATTGGCAACAATAATTTTCTCATCAACCTCTAATTGCTTTAAAATAAACTCAAATCGTTCAATTTTTGCATACGTCATGATAATGCAATCACATCTTCTCTTGCCACATAGCACGTATATTTTTTGCCCAGCTCAAACGAATATCCTCGTTGATGCAGCTGTTCCATTGTAAAGAAACATTCACCCTCAAACGTTGTTCGAATAACATTGCCGCTCATTAACGACTGCTTCGCCTTTCCAGTAAAACAAACATCTCCCGGTTTCTGATCGAGATGAATGGCTTCTGGTCGAATTGCAAATTTTGAGCATTCTTTTGGTAACGTCTCACCAATCATATTCTCAAGAGCTGGACGCGTAAAAACATTGTAATGTCCGATAAAATTAGCGATAAATTCACTTTCAGGGCTTGTATAAATCGCAGTAGGGGTTCCACATTGCGCAATCATCCCATTGTTCATTACAAATATTCTGTCAGAAACAGCCATCGCTTCCTCTTGATCATGCGTTACTAACATCATCGTTATGCCTAGCTTTTGTTGAATGGCTCGTAAATCAGCCTGTAATTTTTTACGAATTTGGGCATCTAGTGCACTGAGTGGTTCATCTAGCAACAACACCTTTGGTCGGACAATTAAAGCACGAGCAAGGGCAACACGCTGCTGTTGACCGCCAGACAATTCTTTCGGATAAGCGTTTGCTTTTTCAGATAAGTGGACAAGCGCAAGCATTTCTTGAACACGCTGGTCAACTTCAGCAGTATTTACTTTTTGCATGCGTAAACCAAAGGCTACATTTTCCTTCACCGTCATATTTGGGAATAATGCATATGATTGAAATACCATGCCAACTTGGCGATCCTTTGGGTGAATACCCATCATATCCTTGCCTTCAATGACAATTTGGCCAGCCGATGCATCTGTTAATCCTGCTACAATACGTAAAATAGTACTCTTACCACACCCACTAGGACCTAAAAGAGTTATAAATTCACCTTTTTCAATCTTCATATCTATATTTGTCAAAACTGTTGATTGTCCATATTTTTTATGAAGTCCTTCAATAACAAGATAACTCATAGATTTGTAGCACCTTTCGATCGTTTCATTAATTTTGCAATCACGAACGTTAATAAGCCCATAAGAACGATATAAATAAAGACAACTGCACTGGCAATATGTCCACTTGTACTAAGTTTTTTCATTAAATAAATTTGTACCGTTTCAAAGCGAGAACCCACAACTAGATTAATCAGTACAAACTCTCCAAAAAGTACGGAAAACGATAATAATGCACCTGCAAATAAGCCTGGGTAAACAGTAGGTAACAATATTTTGCTAAATGCCTGCAATTTCGATGCTCCAAGTAATTGCGCTGCATCTAAAAGCTGCCGAGCATCTACATTGCGTAAACTATTGCGTGTCCCTTGGTAAATGTACGGAAGGATACCGATGACATAGGCCCCTAAAACGACTAAAATCATTGGCACATCAAATTGGCTATAAACACGAATGAGTCCGACTGCTAAAATAATTCCCGGAAATGAATACACCATAACAACTGCAATCTGAATCCATTTTTCGTATTTTGGAAAATACAACACGATGACGAAAATGGCTGGTACGATCACGAGCAATGCAATTATTACAGCCCCACTCGACAATAAAACAGAGCGTCCAAACGCCTGTATAAATTCTGCATCCTGAAATAAGGTAGCAAGCCATTTAAATGTCAATCCTTCTGGCAAAATGGTCTTATTCCAATTCGTCGCAAAGGCATAAAGCATTGTTGCACCAACTGGCAATACCAAATACACTACTAACAGGAGGAAGAATAAATCAGCAAAACCTCTTTTTTTCACTATAACTTCCTCCTTGTTTTTGAAATACTCCATTCACTTAACAGCATTGCCGTCACCATCGTTACTGCTAATATCACTGCAATCGCACTTGCCAGCTCTGGCTGGGCAAAAATATCTCCCTGAATAAGAGAACCAATACGAATGGCGACTAAATTGTAACTACTATTCGTTAGCGCATAGGCTGAGGCATACGCTCCCATTGCATTGGCAAACAATACACTAAATGTTCCAACTATCCCGGGAAGCATAACAGGAACACCAATCTTCACCCAAAACTGCCATGTAGACGCTCCAAGCAGTGCCGCCGCTTCCTTCCATTGTTGCTGAATTCCATCATAAATTGGGTATAAAAGCATTAGCGCTAACGGTAGCTGAAAATAAATATAAATAAGTAACAAGCCACCCCAGCTATAAAGAGAAAATGACGATAATGCGTCGATCCCCCATTGATCGAATAGCAAGGTAAAGAGTCCGCTATTTCCGAGTAATACAATAAAGGCAAATGCTAATGGAATTCCTGAAAAATTTGATGTTAAGTTTGTTAATATTAGAATCTTCTCACGTACTGGCTCAGAAAATCTCATAATCGCATAAACCGCAAATAAAGTAACGATTAAGGCAATTACTGCTGAAATGACAGACAGTGTAATACTATTTTTAAAGCCTTGTAAAATGTAATCATTCGTTAGTACAGATTGATAGTGTGCAAGTGTAAATCCATCACTATTTTGAAAGCTTGTTATTAGCATATACAGTAACGGTACTAAAAAAAATAACAAGACAAGTACTAGGAACGGAGAAAGCCAGGCAACTGTTTGCCGCTTCGATATCAAAACAATCACTTCTTTCTATAGTTAATAGCGGCTATTTAGATTAATCATTTTTATTAATTAGAAGGCTCATCATCATAACGTGGGGTTGATTTCCGTTCCGGCTGGGCGCTTTGTAGCTGACGCTTCGCTTTCGCTACAGATAAAACATTTGCCGCTGACGCTTCGCTTTCGCGCAGATAAAACATTGTAGCTGACGCTTTGCTTTCGCTACAGATAAAACATTTGCCGCTGACGCTTCGCTTTCGCGCAGATAAAACATTGTTGCTGTCGCTTCGCTTTCGCGCAGATAAAACATTGTTGCTGACGCTTCGCTTTCGCGCAGAGCAGAGCATCCTGGGGGCGTCAGATGAGCCGCTAATCCCCAGAAGTCGCCCATAGTTGATAAAAACTGAAATTGTTCCGATAAAATGTGATTTTGTTCCGATAAATGCTAAAATTGTTCCGATATATCTTCAAAGTCTGAATAAATAATTAAAATTAAGCCCTTTTTAAAGATTGCATCCCCTCTAATAACAGGGGCACCATTTCATCAGAAGGTTCGATATTCAATAAATGACAGCACAGCGGAGCAATTTGTAACTGTGATACAATTTCATCCTTAATGCCTGCTTTAACGCGATTTGAAATAACAAACATTGGTACATGACGATCCTCAGCTGTTGTTCCTCCATGATTACCATCACTCGTCATCCCATGATCAGCTGTCACGATCACCTCATAACCCTGTGCAAGGCATTTTGGAATAAATAATGATAATAAGGCGTCGACTGCTAAAACTCGATTACGATACTGTGCTGAGTCAGCTGTAAATTTATGACCATCATCATCTACATTCATCGGATGAATATACAAGAAATCTGGTTGCTTTTGATCCATTAGCCATGCAGATTCAGCAAATAAATGACTGTCTGGGTAGTGATCCTCAAAATAGAACAAGCCATTCTCAATCGGCAACTGCGTATCTAATTGTAGCCTGTCCTCCATATGCACAAATGGAGCACGATTGTATAGCTCACTTACCCAATAATAGGCAGCTGCCGCTGTAGACAGACCGTTTTCTTTCGCTAAATGAAATAAACTATTTTGCGTGGACAAACGTACGGTCATATTGCTCGTCACGCCATGTACAATAGGTGGTGTCCCCGTTAAAATCGTTTCATATAAAGGTCTTGATAAAGATGGGACCTCCGAACAAACCTTATAACGTGCTGCAAGATTGCGTTCAACTAAATGGTGCATAAATCCCATATGGGTACAAGCTGTATCAAAACGAAGAGCATCTACGACAATTAAGACAACTTTATTATTTTGCATGAATCAATACCTGCTCCTGATATAGTTGTGGAATTTGTTTTGTAGTTTCTTCCCATTTCTTCTGATCTTTTACTGGCTGTGCGTTTTTGTACATTTCTGCAGGTAATAATAGCTCCTTAACATCTTGAGACAATTGAACCTTGTCACGAATTGGACGGGCATAACCTTTCGCTAAATTTTCTTGACCTGCATCAGATAAAATATACTCTCGAGCTAACATGGCTGCATGAGGATTTTTTGCGTATTTATTAATGATCGTTGCATATCCTGATGTGACAGAGCCTTCTGATGGAATGACAACATCAAAACGTTTCTCATCGATTTGGTGACGATAGCCAAGCGCATTAAAATCCCATAAGATGGCTACGTCAATTTCACCCTTTTCTAAATTCGCTACAGATGGATCACCTTGTAAACGCCCTTGCTTTGCTAAGTCTGCGAAAAAGTCTATTCCTGGTTGGATATTTGATTCGTCGCCACCAAATGCCATAGCAGCTGCTAAAATAGCAAACTGTGCTTGGTTTGCTGTAAGTGCATCACCAATGCTGACAGTGTAATCTCCGTTTTTAATATCCTCCCAAGATTTTGGAGCGTTTTTGACGTTGTTTTTATCAGTTAAAAAGGCAATCGTACCTGTATAACCTACAACCCAATGCCCTTCATCATCCTTTGCCCAGTCAGGTATTTCATCCCAATAAGATGTTTTGTAAGGTAATGTTAAACCTTTGTCCTTAGCAATCGGACCAAAGGCAATTCCTACGTCGCCAATATCTGCAGTCGCATCGTCCTTTTCTGCCTCAAACTTTGCTAGCTCCTCGGCACTCGACATATCGGTATCCTTATGCTTCAGGCTATATTCCGTACCAAGTTCTTCCCAAGTCTCCACCCAGTTTGCCCACGTGTCTGGCATACCGACAGAATTTACAGTGCCTTCTTCTTTTGCTTTTTTCGTAATTTCTTCAAGCGTTAAATCACTGTTTACCTCCTTGGAACTAGACGAACTGTCAGAACAAGCTGCCAACATCGAAATTGCTAATGCACCGATTAGACCTTTCTTCCACAACTTTTGAATTGCCATGAGTTGGAACCTCCATTTGTTTTTGTTTATTTTTATTTGCTTACAACAGTTATGTTATAAAACAAACATTAAGCAAGTATGGAGGATTTTAAAATATTCAGTAAAAATTATTTAGGAATTATTGATTTAATGGGGAAATTGTAAAGATATTCATTTATTTGAGGGGAAGATAAAAAGGATCTAGTTAGGTATGCGCACGTTTGTGTAGTATTTCAAGACGTGCACACACTCTAGATTATTCAGAAAAACCAAGAAAATCTGCATATGTATGCGGCTCGTTCTCCTTTAAAATTGTTAAAAATGTAAATGCAAGCTGCACAACCGACCACCATCTCATATTGTAGGACATCTCAAAGCGAGCAGGCTCTAATGTAAAAACATCCTGAAAAATATCAAGCGGGTCAATTTTTTCATCTTTTAAAATGGATAAGAAACCTAGAAATAATGTATGATCTTTCACTTCAATTATCTTTTCATCAACAAGTGCATCAATTTTTTCTGGTTGTTGAAAATTACATTGTGTCGCAACGTACCTTTCTAAATCCTGCGCACGTTGCCTTTCCTCACGCTCTCTTTTCTTTGCGACAAAATCAATGACGTTATCCACGTGCATCGCCTCTTCTTTTTTCTTTTATTGTAGCATTTTTTACAATAATATTGCCCGGACAGGCTCCCCCCTTTTTTCCTTTCTGCCAAAACAAAAAAAGAATGATAGTAGCAAATTTGCCAAAATCATTCTTTTCTCAAGATATTTTATCAGTAGTGTTAACCAACCATTTTTATAAAGCTCATACCATAACGTGAGGTTGATTTCCGTTCCGGCTGGGCGCTTTCCTGGGGGCGTCCGATGAGCCGCTTCACTCACTATGCTCGCTCCAGGGTCTCATCTGTGACGCTAATCCCCAAGGAGTCGCCCAGCCTCCACTCCAATCAACACATAAACATGGAATACGTGTCATATTCAACTTTTGGTGAATGAACTTCATTAGATGGCACAAATTTCCTTCGATAAATAATATACCTCTATTTCGTCAGCCACAATTATGCCAAAGAGAAATTGATTGGGATTGTTATGGTTACTTTTCCTCCACCAGCTGATAAATCATTGGCAATTTGCAGTGTTCCATCATGACTCTGAACAATTGATTGGGCAATATAAAGTCCCATGCCATGGTGATTTCCTGCATTTCTGCTTGGATCTCCGCGATAAAATTGTTTGGTAGCCTCATTTAAATCTCTCAGAGAAAATCCACAACCGCCATCGGTAACCGTAAATTGCATAAAATCCGCAGCACCTTGAACAGTTAAGGTCACCGTTCCATTTTCAGGTGTGTGCTCTACAGCATTGGCAATGACATTAAAAATTGCTCGATAGAAATGCTCTTCATCGATAAATACAAGGGCAGGAAGCATTTCCTTTTGGACAGCCACTTGAAGCTTTTTCTCTAAGGAAAGAGCTCTCATTTGATGCTCTACTTCTGCCATAAATGCATCCATTTTAACATTTGTTTTTTCACGAACGATATTTTTCTCCATCTTCGATAAATCAATTAGCTCTTTCGTGAATTTTTCTATTTTAATTGTATTTTTCAAAATATAGTCATTATATTCTCTTTGTATATCGTCTTGAACCGTGTCCTGTAAGAGCTCTGCATTTCCCCGAATAATTGTAAGTGGTGTTTTCAGATCATGGGCAAGAGCAGAAATTTGTTCTCTACGAGTCTGCTCATTTTCCCATTGCTGTTTTAACGAACTATTTAAGGCCTCTTTCATCTGCTCAAGAGAAATCGATATTTCATCTATTTCACGAATTCCTGAAGAGTTAATCGTAAAATCCAAATTTTGATTTTGTATTTTTTCAATCGCTTCCTGTAAACCAAACATTTTTTTCTTTAGACTTCTGCCAAAGTGGATCGCAAGCACAGCTGCATACGCCACTATTCCTACTATAAACACTAGGAACACTAACAGCTGCGGATTAGGCAAATATTTTCTTAAAATTTCTGAACGATACTGGGGTACTAAATAATACCGTAATATACAAATCTCATTTTCTCGCTCTATAAACGAATAAAATTGGGAACCACCTTGAGTTTCCCCTTTTTTCATGACATCCCAAGCTTTAAAAGCTTCCTTTTCTGAAAGATTCCCTGCAAGAAATTGTCCATCTTTAGAAATGACAGCGTAGTCAACAAGGTCTGGGATAATATCAGCTGTAACCGAACTACTAGACGCAATACGATCCCTTGATAATGAAATTTGAGTTTCTGCATAATTTGCTGGCAAAACGATGTTGGCAGAAAAGGAAAATAAAAATAAACTAAACAGTAGTACTACTAATAGAATAGTGCCTATACATAGGAAAAGGAGATATCGAAGGAAAAAAGTATGAAGGCGTGTCCCTTTATTCGGCTTCATTGTCTCCATTTATATCCAATCCCCCAAACAGTGTCAATGACATCAATTTCAAAGGCATGTAGCTTTGAACGAATATTTTTAATATGCTCAGTAATAGCGGTACTGTCACTTCTCCCATCAAATCCAAAAATCGTTTCATAAATCTTTTCTTTAGAAAAAACCTGTCCTCGATTTCGAGCTAAAAATTCACATATTTCATATTCGCTTTTTGTCAGTATTACCTTCTCCTCATTTACAAACAGCTCTTTACCAGATAGATTGAAATGAACTTGATCTGCAAAGAGAATGCTTCGTCTCTCCCTTTTTTCGCGCCTTAAATGCGCATTCACTCGGGCACGGAGCTCTCCAATTCCAAAAGGCTTAATCATATAATCATCCGCGCCAAGGCCTAGACCATACATTAAATCTGCCTCTAATGATTTAGCCGTTAAAAAGAGGATAGGACAATCTACCGCATGACGGATTTGACCACATATTGTAAACCCATCTATTTCGGGCATCATCACATCTAGTAAAATTAAATCAAAGGCACCAAGATCCATCTTACTTACTTCTGTCGCATCAGAGACTGTCGTTACTACATGTTCGTCTTTTAGTAATGCATTTTTTATCAATACTAAAATATCTTTTTCATCATCTACTGCTAATATTTTCCCCATACTACTACCCTCATCATTCCTTCATACCCTAATTCTCAGATTTTCTTCCTTCCCACTTCCAAAACCATAAACAAGACAGGGTTAATGCTAGCAATGTTCCACTAATAGCAGCCAAAATTCCAGCCTGTAGTCCTGTGTCCACCATTGATAGTTCAATTCCCGACGCCTTTAGTATCCATAACGAAACAAAGTGACCGCCCCATCCATAAGGTATGAATGACCAAATACCATCACCTAGGCCAGTAAGCAGTAAGGTTACTAAAAGTGATTCCACAATACCTAATCCGATTGAGGCACCTTTCCCAAAATGAAGACTAACAAAAAGATGTAAAATATATAAAAATACATAGCTTACAAACAAAATGCATCCAGCTATTAAATAAAATTGAAAACCCAACGTATCTTCATGCAAAAGTTCAATAAATCCAACACTAAAAATACCGACGGACAGTAATATTGCCCCAAAACTAAACAACAATAACAGTAGTAGTTTGCTTAAAAAGGCCACTATTTTTGTTTTAGTAGCTTTTAGCATCTCCTGAAAATGTCCTGCCGTTGCTTCTTGCTCCGCTACCATTGCACAAACTAATCCAATAATAATTGGAAACCCACACGAAAGCCCCTCAAAATAAGCCGATACTTTCCCATTAAAATCCCATGGTGAATAAGTATAGTACGCTAAAAACACCCCTGAAATAATGATCGGTACAATTAGATGTGTAAGCAAAAACGGCGTTCTTTTTGTTTTAAGAAGCTCTGCTCTAAGTAATCTTAACATTACCATACTCTATTTGGCCTCCCTTTTTTGAAACCAACGTGCAGTAATGAAGCTTATTAAAGCAAACCATGCTAAGGCAACTAATATACCCGGAGCTATAACCCATGTGTTTAATAATGGACTGCCCTCAGGTACCGGCAAGCCATTTGGTAAAATCTCAAGAGTTGGACAAATTAGTCTTGCTGTAATGCTATAAGGAACGCTAAACCAAAAATCCCCATCTGCAAGTGCTACGATCCCCACAATATTGCCAACTAGATTGATTAAAATAGCTATATAAGTACCTAATTTTGCCGCAAGAAATAGACAAAGTGGAATTTGCCATAACATCGTTAAGAAAATTAATAAACTACCTGCAAGACTTTTTGTTAAAGGAAAACTATGACCAAAAAGTATTCCGCCAGTAGTAATACCTGCAAAGAAAATGAGCGTAATAAGTAACAACCAGGCACTACAAGCAAGTATTTTGCTAAACCATATCTTTTTAAGGTCAATCGGCATTGCGAGAATGCTATGATATTTTAATTTAGCATCTTTCTCTACCACTAACGCACAACATATTGTCAGTGCACCCGGCAGGAGCATTGAATACCACCAATTATAAGCACCCTTTTGAAAAAAACTCCCTCCCATTAAAACTGCACTCAGTAACAGTGTCACGATGGGGGCTAGCCAAACTAATTTAGGAATAAAAGTCTTTTTCCATTTTAATCTTTCAGCCTTCATTATAGAAATCATTTTATATGCCTGCCTTTCTATTAGCTGACACTACTTGCATAAATAATGATTCTAATTCCTGACCTTGTGGGGCAACCCCCTGATATCCTAATTTACCATCTGCAATGATGCCAATCTCATCAACGACCTGCTCTACTTCTGAAAGTATATGGCTTGATAAAATAACTGTAATACCTTGCTCCGGAAAAGATCTGATTAATTTTCGAAGCTCTTGAATACCGATTGGATCAAGACCATTTGTTGGTTCATCAAGAATTAACAGCTTTGGATAGTTTAAAAGCGCAATAGCTATCCCTAGGCGTTGTTTCATCCCTAATGAAAACTGTCCTGCTCGTTTCTTTCCTGTATTGGTCAAGTCAACAATTGTTAATACTTCATCAATACGTGACTGTGGCAATCCAAGGGCAATTGTTCGAACCTTAAGATTCTCTCTTGCCGTTAAGTTTTCGTAAAGTGGTGGTGTTTCAATTAATACGCCAATGTCTTGTAAATCATTGCGATTCCATTCATGTCCATTAAAAAATATCTTCCCTGCATTTGGGCACAGCATACCTGTTATCATTTTTAACGTTGTAGATTTCCCAGCGCCGTTAGGACCGAGTAAACCGTATACTGTATTCCGTGGTATAGTCAAAGACAGGTTTTCTACAATTGTTTGTCCTTTAAAGCTTTTACTAAGATTCTCAGTTTTTAAAATAAAATCATCCATAGTAAGTCATCATCTTCCTTTCGATGACTATAGTGTAAAAAATGATTATAAGGATTTTATAAGGATATCGAAAATTTTTGTGGTCACTATGAAAATCAATTTGGCCAAGGCTTGTGAATGTTGTAACGCTTTAAATAAACGGAAATCAACGATATAGTAGAACTTTTTGTCCATTCCAAAAATGAACACTATGACTACTCACCATAATCAAACAGAATAGTTTGTTACAGTGAAGTGATTTACATTTGCTGTCGCTTCACTTTCGTACAGATAAACATAATTGCTGAAGTTTAACTTTAACTAAAGTGGCATGCCAAAAGATACACGGTAAGTGAAGTGGTTGATTGGAGTGGAGACTGAGCGACTCCTTGGGGATTAGCGGTAGAGGAACGAAGGCTAAGAGCATCACGTCCTGTGATAACGCCTTCGTAACCTACATCGTGTAGGCCCGATACCCTGGAGCGAGCAGCGCGAGTGAAGCGGCTCATCGGACGCCCCCAGGAAGCTCTGCTCTGCGCGAAAGCGAAGCGTCAGCGGCAAAGCGCTCAGTCGGAACGGAAATCAACCCCTCGCTTTGCAGAAGAACCATATTTATTTATAAGTCATCTTAATTCCATTGACATAACAGTCTAGCAAAAATCGAGTAGGAGGGAGTGACTAACTCCCGACCTCTCCAACCACCGTACGTACGGATCCGTATACGGCGGTTCAATTAAGATGAATAACGCAAGATTTCATAACGAGCTTGCAGACTTTTGAGCCCTTGGTTACTCCAATAAGAGTTACCAAGGGTTCTGTGTAATATTGGACTTTTCGAAATACGCCAGTAACTCTTGCGAGTATTGCCCCATTCGTAAGCCTTCCAGTCTGGAACTCCTAAGCGAATAAGGTTGCGCACTTTCGTACGAGGCTTCTTCCAATTCTTCCATAAACACATGCGAAGTCTTCTTCTAATCCATCCATCCAGTGATTCAAATATTGATTTCGTATCCGCTAATGAAAAGTAGCCACACCACCCAATTAAGTATTGATTCAATTGTTGAATTCGGTACTCCATTGGAAATGGCTTCTTTCTAGCTGTTAATTCCCGAATTTTGTTCTTCATTCGCTTTATGCTCTCTTTCGCAATTCGAACTTGTGGTTCTTTGCGGGAGGTAAAGCTAAATCCTAGGAATTTACGTTGCCAAGGACGAGCCACTGCGGATTTCTTCTCATTTATTTTCAATCGCAGCGTCTTCTCAATAAAGGTTTTGATACTTGCCATCACTCGTTCTCCTGCTCGTTTTGTTTTCACATAAATATTGCAGTCATCGGCGTAACGGACAAATTTATGACCACGTTTCTCTAATTCTTTGTCTAATTCATCCAGCACAATGTTTGAGAGAAGTGGACTCAGTGGACCCCCTTGGGGTGTTCCTTCATCTGTATCATAAACGACACCATTTATCATGACACCCGATTGCAAGTATCTACGAATCAGCTTGAGTAGAGGTTTATCAGAAATTTTCTTCGCTAATGTACTCATTAGACGGTCATGGTTTACTTTGTCGAAGAATTTCTCTAAGTCCATATCTACTACCCAGCGATATCCTTCTTTTATATAGCCTTTGGCTTCTCGGATTGCATCGTGAGCACTTCGTTTTGGTCGAAATCCGTAACTATGATTCGAGAAGTTCGGGTCGTATAGGTTGGATAGCACTTGGGCAATTGCCTGTTGAATGAGTCGGTCTGTCACGGTTGGGATTCCTAATAGTCGCACACCGCCGTCAGGTTTCGGGATTTCGATTCTGCGAACTGGTTGTGGTTGGTAGGTTCCCTCAAGAATTTGCTTCTTAATCGTTAGCCAGTTTTCGACTACATGCTGTCGTAGGAATTTTACGGGCATTTTGTCTACTCCATGACTCCCTTTGTTTCGTTCCACCCGTTTGAGTGCGAGAAGCAGATTCTCTCGTGATAAAATTTGATTCATTAACATCTCGTTCGACTCCTCCGTGAATAGCTTGTCTTCTTATAACAGTTTCTACTGCACCCGCTCAATGTCCCTCATGGGATTCACCATTACCTCCATTAAGTCGGTCCTTCTGGATTTTCTGTGTTTATCATAGAAAACTGCATGCCAAGGGCTATTCTCTCCGAATTGTTCGGTCCTTTCCATTCATTCTAGAAGTGAATGGTACTATGACCTCTGCTGACTTCTGATGGTTCAGCTACCTATCGCTAAGTAGGTTACAAAGTGTACTTTGCGTTTCCATCAGACCTCCCCGGGTAAGCGTATGCACTTTCACACCATCTATCCGCCTCATTTACTCGATATGACCTTCGACAGAAAGGACTTTGTGTTGTTGTGCACACTCATCCAATCATACCTAGCCTTATATGAGATTTGTGTTCCTCGGACCGGTGTTTTGCCTCCAGCTTCCTTCAGATTCCGCGTCGCCACGGACACCCTTGCTCTTGGCTAACCTCTACTTCTGTCTTCGAGGTTCGGGACTTGCACCCTATAGTTCATACGCATGCCGGGCGCACACACGAAAAGCATTTGGAATGAGAACATCCCAAATGCTTTTTGTCATGCTATTTAAAATTTGATTTACATAAATTCTTTCACTAATTCATTAAAATCATTTTCGCTCATTTTAATATCAATATCCGTTAATGGTAGTTCTGAGTAGCCTGGTACTTTTTCTTGATATGAAGTTGTTTCAGTATCTTGATAAATAATACCGGTTACTAAACCTTCATGCTCCATTACTGTACGCATCGCCATACCGCGGTCAGAATTGTCATAGCCTTCGATATCAGCAAGCTTTGTTAAGTTCTCTTTAAACCAATCGTACGTGTTCACTTTGTTGTATGTTACACAAGGTGAGAATACGTTGATGAACGAGAAGCCTTTATGATTAATACCAGCTTCAATTAAAGCAGTTAACTCTTTAATATCCGTTGAGAAACCTTGTGCGACAAATGTAGCGCCACTTGTTAAAGCTACTTCTAATGGTTTTAATGACGGCTCAATCGCACCACCTGGCGTAGATTTTGTAATAAACCCTGCAGCAGAGCGTGGAGATGTTTGCCCCTTTGTTAAACCATAAATTTGGTTATCCATAACAACATACGTGATGTCGATATTACGACGGATGGCATGAATTGTATGCCCCATACCAATCGCAAAGCCATCCCCGTCACCACCAGAAGCGATCACCTTTAAATCACGGTTTGCCATTTTTAAACCTTGTGCGATCGGCAATGCACGACCATGAATACCGTGGAAACCATAAGAGTTGATGTAACCAGAAATACGACCAGAACAGCCAATTCCTGAGATGACAGCTAGTTCGTTTGGTTCAATACCTACGTTGGCCGCAGCGCGCTGAATTGCAGCTTGTACAGAGAAGTCTCCACAGCCTGGGCACCAGTTTGGTTTAACTGTATTACGAAAATCCTTAAATGTTGCCATTAGCGAGTCAACTCCTTCACACGATTTTCTAATTCACCTGGCAAGAATGGTGTACCATTGTATTTTGTAATAGTCTCGATTTTATCGTGACCACCAACATTCATCTTCATAATATTTGCTAATTGACCTGTGTAGTTATTTTCTACAACAATTACTTTTTTCGCTTTTGCTACAAGCGGTGCCACCTCAGTAGATGGGAATGGGTGAATTAAACGAATATGCGCATGGTTCACCTTCATACCTTGAGCATTTAAGCGTTCTTGTACCTCTTCAATAGCTCCACGAGTTGAGTTAAAGCCCACTAATAAAATATCAGCATCTTCGTGTGGTGCATTTGAGTATACCGGATTATCAAATTTCAATGCAGCTAACTTACGGAAACGTTTATCCATTTGTACTTGACGGTTACCCGTTGCCTCAGATGGTTTACCTGTTTCATCATGCTCAACCCCTGTTACATGGTGAATACCATTTAACGTACCAGGTAGTACACGTGGTGAAATACCGTCTTCCGTATTTTCAAAACGTTTAAAGTATGCTTTATCAGCCGCTTCTTCAATGTTGTCAGAAACAATTTTACCGCGACGAATTTCAATTTTATTGTAATCAAATGGTTCAACAGATTGTTTACCTAGTGATAATTGTAAGTCAGTCACTAAAATCACTGGTAATTGTAACTCCTCTGCAATGTTAAACGCTTGGATTGTATCAAAGAATGCTTCCTCCATAGTAGAAGGTGCAATTACTACTTTAGGAATTTCACCATGCGTACCATATAACATCGCCATTAAATCTGATTGCTCTTGTTTTGTTGGCAACCCTGTTGATGGACCACCACGTTGTGTATCAACAACAACTAGTGGCTGCTCTGTCATACCTGAAAGACCAATCGCTTCCATCATTAATGAAAGACCTGGACCAGCGGAAGCTGTGAAAGAACGGACACCACCAAAGTTTGCCCCAATCGCCATTGTCGCTGCAGCAATCTCATCTTCTGTTTGAATAACCGCACCACCGAATTTCGGTAATTTTTTAATAAGGTATTCCATAATTTCAGATGCTGGTGTAATTGGGTAGGCTGCCATAAAGCGTGTCCCAGCTGCAAGTGCACCAAGTGCTACAGCATCGTTCCCAATCATGAACATACGGCGTTTGCCATCTGCTGGCGCTAATGCCCATTCACCTACACGTTCGCCTAAAAGCTCATTCATTAATTCATGACCGCGTGCAATGGCCTCCATATTTTTTTGAACAACTTCTTCGCCTTTTTTGCCAAAAATATCATCTACAACATTTTGAAACACTTCGTCCTCTAAATTCAGCAATGCAGCTGTTGCTCCGATTGCCACCATATTTTTCATCAACGAAGTGCCAAGCTCTGCCGCTACCTCTGTAAAAGGTACCGCAAATAATGGCGCTTTTGAATCTTCTGGCTTCACTGGATCGAATTTTGAATCCGCTAAAATAATGCCAGTCTCTGTTAGCTCTTTATAATTGACGTCGATTGTTTCTTGGTCAAATGCTACTAAAATATCTAAATCATCCGCAATAGAACGTACTTCTGTTGGACGAACTGTAATTTTATTATTCGTATGGCCACCTTTAATTCGAGAAGAGAAATGACGATAACCGTATAGGAAGTAACCTAAACGATTCATTGCCATTGAGAAAATTTCCCCTGTACTTTCAATCCCTTCACCTTGTTGCCCACCGACTTTCCATGAAAGCTGATGTAACATGTCAACAACTCCTTAAATCCAATGTGTACTATTTATTTTTTCCTTCATAAGTTTAACATGAAGAATCGTTCTGCACTATTGTTATTCCACGATTTCAGCGAAATTCAGACCTTTGACCGAAAACCTTGTTCATAAAGTTGTAATTTTCAAAAAATAATATGTGAACAGCTATTATTACTCCGGGTACATTAAATAAAAAATAAATTAGTCTAAACAAAAATGTTAATTATCCCCTTTATTCGTGATCAGTACAGACTAATGTAGCCCTAACATTTCATTGATATTTTTAGAACCATCTATAATTTTTACTATGCCTTCTCTTTTATACATTTGAAAGCCCAGACTGTAATAAAAGATGTTTGTTGTTACTCACATTTCCTTTATTTCTTCATAATCAATCCAAATATGAATCCTGAACAATCAAGCTCCTCAAACAAAAAAAATGCCTTGCAACTTATTGTGCAAGGCATTTTACTTCATAACTTATTATCGAACACGTTTTTCTACAAGAAGCTTTAAAGCTGTACGTTCCTCACCAGCAATTAAAATATCGGCAAACGCCGGTGCGCAAATTAAATCTGTGCCACTTGGCGCTACAAATCCGCGTGCAATGGCCACTGCTTTCACGGCTTGGTTAAGTGCACCTGCCCCAACTGCTTGCATTTCTGCTTGCCCTTTTTCTCTGATTACCGCGACTAATGCACCTGCAACTGAATTTGGATTAGAGCGTGACGATACTTTTAATGAATCCACAATTATTCCTCCCCGTTTCGCGAATAGTGTTTACGCTCAACAACTCATGTCCCCCTTTTTTGGACCTCAAGTTATTGTCGATAGGTCATTTTATGCTCGGTAAAAAGGAAATAGACTATTTTCGTTTCTTATATATTTAAATAAATCAAAAAAGACTGAAAATTTTCGTTAAAACATTACTATGTCAATGAAATAAAGGTGCCATTTTAAATAACTGAGGGCTCCTTGACAAAACGAGGGGATGATTTCCGTTCCAGGCTACTCGCTTTGCCGAAGAGCCATACTTTAATTTCATTGACATAACAGTTTTTCAACATAAAAAAACTATTGTGCATTTTTTCATACACAATAGTTTCTCTCCTTATCCTTGAAACGGATAATCTTCGTTTATATAAATTCGCTCACAATGCTTGGCTTTCCCTGTTTTATCATCAATATCTACAAAGAACCCACTTAACACATCGCGTCCCTTTTTCGGCACTTCAAAACGGGATGGCATATTGGTTTGGAATTTATAAATAACACTTTCCTTCGTCATTCCCAATATTTCATCGTATGGGCCTGTCATACCAACGTCAGTAATATAGGCTGTGCCATTTGGATAAATACGTGCATCGGCTGTTTGTACATGTGTATGTGTCCCAACGACCGCCGAGGCCTTTCCATCTAGATGCCATCCAAGAGCAATCTTTTCACTTGTCGCTTCGGCATGAAAATCCACGAATACAAGCGGTGACGTTTTATGCGCTTCTTCGATTAATTTCTCAGCCATCGCAAATGGATCCTCATGAGGAGGTAAAAACACGCGACCATGAAGATTAATTACAGATAATGTTACACCGTTTTTTGAAATTTGCACCATCCCTTTACCTGGTGCTTCACTTGAAAAGTTTGCCGGGCGTATTAAATAATCAGCATCATCTATAAAATCAAAAATATCTTTGTTATCCCAAGTGTGGTTGCCCATCGTAATAACATCTACACCCATTTGCAATAGATCATTATAAATATTTTGCGTAATCCCACGACCTGCTGCTGCGTTTTCACCATTTGCAATAACAACATTTGGATTGTATTTTTTCTTCAAGCGAGGTAAATATTTTTCTACAGCATCTCGCCCTATTGAACCTACAATATCACCTATAAATAAAACTTTCATTTTTACAATACCACTCTTTCTATCCATTACGCCTTACAGTCATTTTGGTTTCCTGCTAATGATATAGTGAGACCTACTCTTCATTACACATACCAAAAATAACCGCTACTTTGCTTTCATTGACGATCAATATCATCATTAATTGTAACCTCAGTAAGAACATTAAGCAAAAAAAATATAAAACACTAATTATTCGGCAGTTCTCTAAATTATTTTATTCTTTTTCAAATTAACATAAATAAGTGTGGAGGATAAATTGAGCCAATTCATCTTTACTAGCCTAAAAAAGAGTAATTGCTTCACATTCCTATTAATAAGTTTGACCTTTAATAGATCCGGATACCTTTTTACAAATGATTGTATCTCTATTTTGATATCTTGTCTGACTCTACTTGTCTGTATACGATGCAAAATCACAAGCAAACCTTCAAATTGATAATTTAAAAAGCTGTTTTTTACTTCATTATATACATTGCCTATTTTCAGCTCTATTTTTAGCTTTTCATACAATACATCGTACTTTTGACGTACATTTATATTCGTCCCTCTCGTTAACGAGTTTTGGTTACCAACATTATAGTAATATAACTGCTTCGGAACATAGCAAATAGCTTTATTTTTAATGACGGCTCTCGTAATAAAAACTGTATCTTCTGCAAAACTCATATCTTCATCAAATCGTAAAGCATGTTTATCTAAAAAGGCTTTTAAATATAATTTACAGCTAGCAAAGCCGAAATGCCTTTCTCCTATTTCAGTAAATAACTGATTTAAGCAATCTACTGCACTAACAGTACAATAAACATGAGATGAATAATTCAATTGCCTACTACCAGTCGTCTCCTGCCAATATAAATCACACTTCGCAATATTCGATCCCGTTAACCGACAAGCAAGATACAATTCTTGGAGCATTGTTACCTCAATCCAATCATCTGCATCAACAAAGGTGACATATTGACCATTTGCATGCTCAATGCCTAAATTTCTTGCCTTACTTACCCCTCCATTTGGTATATCAAAAACAGTGATTCGTCCATCTTCTTCTGCAAATTTACGTAAGATCATCAAAGATTGATCACTACTACCATCATTAATAGCAATAATTTCAATGTTTTTTAACGTTTGCCGACATATGCTAGTTAAACATTTTTCTAAATATTTTTCTGCATTATAAACAGGAAGGATGACACTCACTAAGATTTTGGGTTCCAAAATTTTGCGCCTCCCCTATTAACAAGAATGACTTTTAGCTGCTCAAGCCATTTTTTTCTCTGCTCTTTTTTTAAGCCTACACATAAAAGACTAACGCCCACAATTACACTATAGTAAAAAATATATAGAATGATTGAAAACCAAGTAATCGTAGGATTTGCCACTAGCCATAAAAGCTTTATTAAACTAATAGCAAGTCCAAATGCTAGCGCTAACCTACCTACTGCTTTCCAAAATCCATAAATATCTAATTTTATTTTCTTATAATAATAAATATTCATGACCACTACATTGCCAATCAATAAGGAACACGCTGTGATAATTGCTGTGCCAATTTTCCCATAATAATAAATAGCAGGAATCGACATAAAAATATTCCCCACCGCTACACTTATTAATAAAATCGTTCTAAATTTAAATAAATTTTTTGCCTTCAACACACTTAATCCCAGGTTTTGTATGAGGTCTATGATAAAAGGCATCATAATGATTAGCACAATATAATAGACGGTTATAAATTCTTTCCCTAACCATAACGTTAAAAATTCTTTTCCAAAAAGAAAAAAGCCTCCCAAAATATAGCCAACTACTAAAAACTGCATGGATCCTACTTTTATAAATAACTTATTTATTTGCTCTAACCCATCTTCTTGTGTCACTAACATCGAGATTCGAGGCAAAAATAAACCGCTGATTGCCAAGGCCAGCGACATAAAAATTAAGACAATTTGTATAGCAACTGCATAAATTGCCACATCCTCAGTTCCCTTTAATATTCCTAAAAGAACTTGATCTGTTTGCCAATAAATTTTGTCGACAATAACCGTAATAAAAATAAAAATGGCATAGACGAAGATTTCCTTTATAAATGCTTTATTATTCAATTTAAACGTAAATTTAATAGCCAATACTTTTAGACAGAATATCGCATCAATTAGTAAAAATAACACATTGTAGATGGCTACAATGTAAATCAACGTAACAGCACTTGTACCCTGTAAAAGAAAAAACAACATCGTTAAAGGCTGTATAATGACCTGTAGTAATGCTGTTAATTTAATAAAAATGAATTTTTCATAGGCTTGTAAGATAGAGGAAAATACGCTTAGTGGAAATTGTGCTGCCAAGCTTATTGTCATAATATAGCCCATGATCTTGGCTTTATTTAGCTGCTCAACAGTCAAGCTTTTTCCAAAAATAACGTCCACTTGTGAAAATAAAAGGAAGCCAATTAGTAATGTAATGAAACCAATGCCAATAAATAATTTTAGAAAGAAACCATTTAACGATGCTTCTAATGCTTTATCATCCGTCGCTCTGTTTCTAGAAATATAGCGTACAATGGCGTTGCCTAACCCTAAATCTAAAATGGAAAGGTAGCCAACAAGTACAATCATAAGTGAATATAAACCGTACTCTTCTTGACCAAGTTTCGAGATAATGATTGGCGTAAATATTATGGAAGAAATAATCGTACAACCGATTGTTATATATGAAAGAACTGCTGCAATTTTAATTTCTTTCATAAACACACCTTTTCTTTATTTTGAATAACTTTTAGGCAACACCATTGGATACAAAGATTGATATTGCTCTATTACCTGTTTAATATTGAAATTAGCTAGTACATGCTCTCTACCGAGTTTTGCCTTTTCAGCATATTGCTTTGAACTATAATTTAATGCTTTATTAATGGCTTGAGCTAACGCATGAGCATCCTTTGCAGTGACCGTCTCACCAAATTCTCTCACTAAATATTTGCAATCACCAACATCTGTCGTGATACAGCATGTTCCACTCGCTAATGCCTCCACTAATACATTTGGTAATCCCTCACCTGAGGAGGATAAAACAAACAGATCTGCTGCCGACATTAACTGAGATATATCATCTCTACCGCCTAATAAAAAAATGACATCCTCTAAATGGGCATCCTTTATCATTTGAAGTAACTCACTATTATTCGCATCTATTTCAAGCCCTACTAAAAACATATAAAAATCCTGTCTTTCAACCCTTAACAGCTGTAAGCTAGCAATTAAATTTTTATAATCCTTTAAAGGATCCCATCTGCCAACGTGTAATAAAATATGTCGATTCTCTACATTAAAATGCTCGAAATAATATTGCCTCTTAACACTAGGCTTAAATAAATCCGTATTAATGCCATTGACGATGACCTTATGTTGATGACTATCATAGCCAATTTCTTCATGAATCTCTTTTACTTTTGGACCACAGGAAATAATTATATCCACCTTTTTAGATAATCTCGCACAAAGCTTTGCAATTAAGATAGTTGTCCATTTATTTTCCTTTTTATCTAAATTGCTATGATGAATCCCCCAAATTAGCTTTTTTCTCCGAACTCTTGAAATAAGATAACCCAATAAGTTTGAATGGTACATCCATGTTTGGATAATGTCGCTGTTTTTACATACTTTAAAACACGTTAGGAATGAGCGTAGAAAATTAGATCTCAAATCACAAATATAAACATTCATATTTAATTGCTGTTGAATTAACTCGCCATACACATCCATTTCAGTCAAACAAATAACATCTACCTCATACAAATCCCTGTCAACAGATTGCAATAATCGATAAAGCATAGTTTCCGCTCCACCAAAGCCAATCGCAGTTATAATATGAGTAACTTTAATCTTTTTTTGTATACGATCATCCTCTTTTTAATTATGAGTTTAGATTATATCAGCTTACATCAGGGCCTAAAGGGGTAGTGCTTTTAGCTGAACGAATACTTGATTTTGAATTTGTACATGAGCGGTTTACCCGAGCAGTTTCTCCGGTTACCTGAGCAGTTAAGAGCCCTTTCCGAGCGAGGCTTAGATTACTTGAGTATTTATAGCTTCATTTTATATGTAGTAAGTACACATCTTTTGTGCAATATCTTCTGCATTCAATCCTTTATTGTCAATCCCATTTATTATATTGCTTAGTTCAATCGGTTCGTTTTCTTTAATAATTTCATGTAGCCAATCTTCAATATTTCCGTTTATATCTAAATACTGAATTAGACCAACATTAAGATCTACTGCTCTTGGTACAGTTGCAGAAACAATTGATGGCGTGCCACATACTTGTGCTTCTAATAGGACAATTCCAAATCCCTCATATTTAGATGGTAAAATAAATTTATCGAACAACTGAAGAAGGTTGATAATATCAGCACGTTGCCCTAACAGTTTTACAGATTCCTGTAATTGATTGCGTTCGACCAACAAACGGATTTCTTCCTCTAAAGGACCCTCTCCAATAAATATAAATTTATAATTAATACCTTTTTGCTTTAATCTCGTGGCAAGTTTCAATAAAAACTGCTGATTCTTCACAGGAACAAAACGTCCAATATGTCCTAAAACTAAATCATTATCACGAATTCCTAATTCTTTTTTTAATAATTTCTTTTCTGCCTGTGAGAGATATTTTATTTTGTTGATATCCATTGGATTAAATAATATGTCAAAGGGTTTCTCTCCAAAACAAAATTCCCCTGCATGTGCACTACATGCAACTAGCTTCGTCGCATTCATGACACTCATTTTTTTTAGGAAAGACAAAAGATATTTATTACTCCATTCTTCAGCAACATTTGTATGACTGTGTAACACTCTACATTTGACGCCAGCCAAACGTGCCGCTAGCAATGTAAAAATAGCTCGATAACCCGTATGATCATGGACTGCATCATATCCATTGTCTTTAATTATTTTGTATATTTTCATCATATAGGCAAGAGGACCTTGCTTTGTGATAAATTTTTGATAAAACAATTGGGAACCATGTTCTATAAAAGAGTCATGAGATCTTCCCTTATTAAACACGACAAAGTCAAAGTGGTACAATGACTTATTTGTATTAGCCCAAATGTCTAATATCATCGTTGTAATGCCACCAAAATCTGTAGTCGGAATAATATGCAAAATCTTCTTCATAGATTTTTTAGTCACCCTTACTCTATCCCATAATATTGATCATACATATTGCGCTTCATTTTAAAATTATTTAATACAATTCCCAAAATATTGGCTTGTGAAATTGTTAATATGGACTTTGATTTTAAAACTGCGGCTTTCCCAACTGCACCAGAATTGACAATCAGTAAGGTTCCATCGCACTTATTGGATAAAATTTGTGCATCAGATACAAATAATAAAGGCGGAGCGTCGAAAATAACGATATCGTATTTTTCTTTTGCAATCGCCATAAAAGATATCATTGTTTCAGATGCCAGTAGCTCAGTTGGATTTGGTGGAATTGGTCCACTTGCAACAATGTCTATTCCTTCTACAAACGTTTTTTGGATCACATCTATAAACTTTTCCTGCCTAGATAATATAGAGGAGAGGCCTACACTATTGGCGAGATGAAATGTATGGTGGAGAGTCGGCTTACGCATGTCAGCATCGACAATTAAGACCTTCTTCTCCTCTTGTGAAAAAACTACACCGATATTCGCTGCGTTTGTAGACTTTCCTTCCCCCGGAATAGAGGAAGTTACTAAAATAGTTTTCACATCTTGATTTGGCTGTGCAAATTTAATATTTGTACGAATCGTCCGAAACTGCTCAGATGGAATTGATTTAGCATCAGAAACAGTAACTAGCTTGCGAGCCATCAATGATTTATTCCTCTTTTTCCTTCGCATCGAAAACATTATGGGTTCCCCCTAGACTTAGACTTTTTCCTTATTTGCGACTCTATATTACTGACCACCCCGATAACCGGTAATGATAAAATTTCTTCGATATCACGTTCAGTTTTGATTGTTTTATCAAATGTTTCCATCATATAAGCAAGCACAAGGGCAAGAGAAAAACCAGCGATAGTTGCTATTAGTATGTTTAATATTTTGTTTGGTTTAACAGCTGCTGCATTTTCACTAGATTTCGCTACAGACAAAATATTGATATTGTCTACATGCATGAGCACAGGAATTTCTTCTTTAAAAACTTCGGCGACAGTATTGGCAATTTCTACAGCCCTAGACTCTTTCTCATCTTGTACACGAATATTCACTACTTGAGAATTACTCGCACTAGAGACGTCTATTTGATTCATTAATCGTTCAGGTGTGGTCGTTAGTGACAGCTTATCAATTACCTTCGTTAAAATAGCGGGGCTTTTAATAATGACGTTGTACGTATTGATTAACCGAAGATCCGTATCAACATTTTGTGCCCCTACTAGTTGCTGATTATCATAGCTTTTTTGATTCACTATTATTTGTGTTTCCACTTCATATATGGGTGTTAAAATAAAAAAACTTAACATAGCAGCTATACCCATCGACAACATTGTAAGCACCAGGATAAAGAACCAGCGTTTTTGCAATGTTTTTACTATACTTTGCACTGTAATTTCTTCATTCACAAAAATAGATTCCCTCCTACAAATGCGGATTATTGTACTATTAATTAAGTATATTAAGTAAACCTTACAGTTATTCGGGAAAATATTTTTACAATAACTAAGTCGAATTTTTATTTCTGTCAAATCCGCTTACTACGAAGACAAGTATATGAAGCACATTAAAATAGAGAATTTCAAATGTAGATACACCAAGTGCAGCAACAACGACGAAGACTGTAAACACCACTAGTTGTTTGTCCATTTGACTATGGCCTTTCGCAATCGAAATAAGAAAGACAGCATAACATACTAGCGACAGTAAGCCCGCCTCCTGCAATATATTGACAAATGTATTGTGGGCATGGGAAACGCCAATTGCCCATAGTGATTCAGCACCATGTCCCCAAAAATTAATATGCTCAAATACATATTTCCATATTTCAAGACGACCATCTGTAATATTTGTAGATTTTTTCTCCATTTTCAAAAGAATACTTTGAAACGCCTTCTGCATCATTTCAACTTCATTAATAGCTATTACTAGTATTGAGCAAGCTGCTATCAATAAAAAAATAAATTTTAATAATGGTATAAATCTTTTTTTCATCCTTTTTACTACTAAGACAATCATAACTATTGTCACAATGGCAATTGTTAATAATGATGTACGTGCGTTTGACAGCATAATGACATACAAAGCAAATAAATAAATAATTGTATAAATCCCTAAAAGAATAGTTAATTTCAGCTGTCGGTGCCCCTCCAGCATGGCCACTATTATTTCATATAGCTTCATAAGTACCACAACCATCAAACCAATCATAGAAAATCCTAATGTATTTGGATTTTCAAATATCCCTGAAAAAGCACCGAACATAAAATGATTTTCTTGAAAACATAAAATAAAAAATGGTATATATGCTAATAAAACACCATTAAGGACAACTTCTTTCACATGCTTTCTCACGATATCATTAAAGAAAATCGCTACAGCTAAAAAAATGCAAAATAACTGAAGGCTATTTTTTAATAGCCCTATATCCTGGTTGACCCCTGCGGATATAACACAAAAAAAAGTATATAAACTAAAAAATAGGCTGGCTTGTACATTTTGGATGATTATTTTTTTATGCATTAGAAAGGATAGAAGGATTATTACTAGGCTAATCAACAATGTTAATTTATGATAAATCCCTTCAACGGGTTGCATTAAGCTCATAAATATAAGGGCGCTAAACAGTAGCGTGGAACACAATTTCATCTGAAAATCACGCTCAATTCTAGTTAGATTGTAAAAAAATCCCACCATTTCTTCGTGTAGATTTTGTCCAATTCAAGTGGAAATATCGGCTTGTTTGCGATGACAAGTGCATTATTCTTTAAAAGTTGATCAACAGCATCTAGCTCCTTCTGCTTTTCAAGGTAATTGAGAGCTCTGTTATAAAGAAATGGCCTCGATGTTACGTTATGCGCGTCGGATCCAAATGTATGAATATAATTCGCTCGCACTAACGCTAACGATAAACGCTGTACCTCTTTACCATAAAGACCTGTTAAACTTCCAGCCGTTATTTGCGTTAATGCACCTTCTTGAATCAATATTTCAAGTCGCGTCGGTTTTTCTCGAATGGCATAGTTTCGTTCAGGATGCGCAAGGATTGGTGTATACCCCGCTGCCTTCAACAGTATAATCATTCTTTTCGTATACGCAGGGATTGTGCTAGAGGGTAATTCTAAAAGAATGTAGTTAGAATTCGCTAATGTATGAAGCTGCTTTTGCATAATCAAAGTATGTAGTTCTTCATGTAAACGCACTTCATGCCCTGTATGCAGTATGATTGGTATCTGATGCTCCTCTAATGCTTGTCGTAAATATATTGTTTGCTCCTCTACAAGTGAATAATTAACATGATATTGTGGATGCATCACATGGGACGTACAAATTATTTCTGTTATTCCTTCACCGGATGCTTGCTGCAACATCTTTAATGATTCCGCTTTATTTTTTGGCCCATCATCAACACCAAATAATAAATGAGCATGTATATCAATCATCTATATCACAACTTTCTTCTTTAATGACTGATTATCTAATTGGCCTTCTTCTCTTTTATGAAAAATACTTGTTAAACATGACTAACATAGTGCTTTTTTCTAGATATGTATCAGATGTTAAAGTTCAATCGGTGCTTCGGACTATTCTAACTGTCGTTAGGCCTTTCTATACGTCGCTTTGGCTTCTTTCCGTCGCTCCGCCTTCCTATCCGCCGCTTTGACTCCTTTCCGTCGCTCTGCCCTTTCTATCCATCGCTTTGACTCTCCTTTCCGTCGCTCCGCCTTTCTATCCGTCGCTTCGGCTCTCCTATGATAGAAACAATAAAAAAGAGGCTTCTCTAGATTTTCATCTAGAGAAACCTCTAACTTTCAATATTATTTCGCATACTCCACTGCACGTGTTTCACGAATGACTGTTACTTTAATATGACCTGGGTAATCAAGTTCTTCTTCGATACGCTTACGGATATCTCGCGCTAAGCGATGTGAAGCCAAGTCATCAATTTTTTCAGGTTGTACAATAATACGGATTTCACGACCAGCTTGAATCGCAAATGATTTTTCTACACCATCATAGCTTTCAGAAATTTCTTCTAACTTTTCAAGTCTGCGGATATAATTTTCAAGTGTCTCACTTCGAGCACCTGGACGAGCTGCTGATAATGCATCAGCTGCAGCTACTAAAACAGCGATAACAGATGTTGCTTCTGTATCACCATGGTGAGAAGCAATACTGTTTATAACGACTGGATGTTCTTTGTATTTTGTTGCTAACTCCACACCGATTTCGACGTGACTACCTTCAACTTCATGGTCAATTGCCTTACCAATATCATGTAATAAGCCTGCACGACGAGCTAATGCTACATCTTCACCAAGTTCTGCAGCGAGCAGGCCTGATAAATACGCGACTTCAATTGAATGTTTTAGAACGTTTTGTCCATAGCTTGTACGATATTTCATGCGGCCTAAAATCTTCATTAAATCAGGATGTAAATTATGAATGCCAATTTCAAATGTTGTTTGCTCACCAGTTTCGCGGATTTGTTCATCCACTTCACGACGAGCTTTTTCCACCATTTCCTCAATTCGAGCAGGGTGGATGCGGCCATCCTGTACAAGTTTTTCAAGTGCAAGTCGAGCAGTTTCACGACGAATTGGATCAAAGCCTGATAAAATAACCGCTTCTGGAGTATCATCAATAATTAAATCTATACCGGTTAACGTTTCCAGCGTACGGATATTTCGACCTTCACGACCAATAATACGACCTTTCATTTCATCATTTGGCAAGTTCACGACAGAAACTGTTGTTTCTGCAACATGGTCTGCTGCAAAGCGCTGCAGTGCCAGTGATAAAATTTCACGTGCTTTTTTATCTGAGTCTTCCTTCGCACGTGTTTCAGCTTCCTTCGTCATCACAGCAATATCAGTTGCTAGCTCCTTTTCTACTTCTCCTAAGATAATAGCTTTTGCTTCATCTCTAGTTAAAGCAGAAATTCGTTCTAGCTCTGTTTTTTGCGAGGCAACGAGCTCGTCCACTTTGCTTTCCATCTGTTCAATATGCTGTTGTCTTTCGGCTAGAGCCTGTTCTTTTCTCTCTAAGCCTGCTTCTCTCTTATTTAGAGCATCATCTTTGCGATCAAGATTCTCTTCTCTTTGCAATAAACGGTTCTCTTGTTTCTGAAGTTCTAAACGACGTTCACGAATGTCATTTTCTGCTTCAGTACGAAATTTGTGAGTTTCATCTTTGGCTTCAAGTAGTGCTTCTTTCTTCAATGCCTCCGCTTCTCGTTTTCCTTCTTCAACGATTGTTTCAGCAACGTGTTTAGCACCAGTGATTTTTGAGTCATTCACTTTTTTCATGTAGATATAGCTAACAGCGGCACCAACGATGAGTCCAAGCAAAGCGGAGATGATAGTAATTCCATCCATATGAACACCTCCTCTTGCTATTTGGGTAATACAGTTTCAGTAGGCGCATACATTGCATTGCCTATTTAAAGTCATAATTCAGAAATTATACATATTTAATTGTATAGCTAGCCTCAAGCTCTGTCAAGGATAGTCGGGCATCTGTTCGCCCTTCTTAAGAAAAAAGTAAGTCACCTCCATTAAGAGAATTAATTCCCACTACTTTTACACTAACCCACATTTATAATTTTTTATTAAAAATATAAAAAGTAGTACATAGATAAACACATTTTTATGATGACGTTCTATCCGTCGTTTCGATAATTCTATTCATCCTTATTTTCTAGTATGTATAAATACAAAAAAATGCATTGCTCTCACTCTTAAGAGTGGGAACAATGCATCTTAACTTATTTCAATAAGTTAAAAATTATTTTTCATCTTCAAGTAGAAGTTGTAACTCTTCGTCCATTTCTTCATCTTCATCATGCGCAGCAATTGTGTAAGAAGCAGATGCCATGCCATAAGAAGCACGGATTTTATTCGCGATATCATCAAGGACTGCTGTATTTTCTTTTAAATACTGCTTGGCATTTTCACGGCCTTGACCAAGGCGCTCATCACCGTAAGCATACCAAGATCCACTTTTTTGAACGATGTCTAATTCAACACCTAAATCGACAGTTTCGCCCTCTTTTGAAATGCCTTCACCGTACATAATATCAACTTCAGCTGTACGGAACGGTGGTGCTACTTTGTTTTTCACAATTTTAATTTTTGTACGGTTACCCATTATGTCATTGCCTTGTTTAATAGCTTCCGCACGACGCACTTCTAATCGAACAGAGCTGTAGAATTTAAGCGCGCGACCACCAGGTGTTGTTTCTGGATTACCAAACATAACACCAATTTTTTCACGTATTTGGTTGATGAAAATAGCAATTGTTTTTGATTTATTAATAGCACCTGAAAGCTTACGTAATGCTTGAGACATTAAACGAGCTTGTAGTCCGACATGAGAGTCACCCATATCTCCTTCAATTTCAGCTTTTGGAACTAAAGCTGCAACGGAGTCAATGACGATAATATCGATAGCACCACTACGTACTAAAGCTTCTGCAATTTCAAGTGCTTGCTCTCCTGTATCTGGTTGTGATAATAATAATTCATCAATATTGACACCTAATTTTTGTGCGTAAATTGGATCTAGTGCATGCTCGGCATCGATAAATGCTGCTTGTCCACCATTCGCTTGTACCTCTGCAATGGCATGAAGAGCAACCGTTGTTTTACCTGATGATTCAGGGCCATATACTTCAATAATACGTCCACGTGGATAACCGCCAACACCTAATGCAGCATCAAGTGCTAACGAACCACTTGAAGATGTAGCGATTTCTAAATCCGTCTTTTCACCAAGTTTCATGATAGAACCTTTACCAAAGTTCTTTTCAATTTGTTTTAACGCCTGTTCTAAGGCTGCTTTACGATCACTCATTCCTTTTCCTCCTTCGAAAACTGTTCACTGTTTTTCTCTATCTCTACTATACTTGTTTTTGAGATAGGACGCAAGAAAAAAGCGAACATTTATTCGTTTTTCTTCAAAATAAAAATTTGGGTAACTTTCCATTACCCAAATTTCTATTTTCAACTATATTATGGATCACCACCAAAACGTGTGGTTGATTTCCGTTCCGACTGGGCGCTTTCCTGGGGGCGTCCGATGAGCCGCTTCACTCGCGTTGCTCGCTCCAGGGTCTCATCTGTGACGCTAATCCCCAAGGAGTCGCCCAGCCTCCACTCCAATCAACTATTTACATAGTAACGCTTTAACAAAAGTAATCCGCAACTTTTAGGGATGACCTATATTATGTCGAGGCATAATTGATTAACGTTTTTTAAAGCCTCTTTCTACTAAAAGCTGCATTAAATAATGACAAGTAAATTTCGCCGCGCGAAGTCGATTTGTATTGCGCATGCCCGATAAATGAAGTAAATACGTAATTGGCTCTTCATCACCAATTGCAATACCAATCCAAACCGTCCCTACTGGTTGATGATCATGCGCCGTAGGACCTGCCGCACCTGTTAATCCAATACCTATATCCGTACCGAATTTTTTACGTACTGTACTAGCCATGGCCGCTGCACATTCACTGCTTACAATCCCATGTGTATCTAATAATTCTTTAGAAATACCGAGCTGCTTAATTTTAGCCCCTTCTGTATACGTAACAACGCCACCGACAAGGGCATCCCCTACGCCTGGTATCTCAGCAAGCTCTGACTGAAATAACCCTGCTGTTAAACTCTCTGCCGCAGCAATTGTTAACTTATTATCTAGTAACATTTCAACTGTTTTAGAGGCAAGAGAATCATCATCACTGCCGTATTGATAGTCACCAACAAGCGCTTGAATCTCTGCCACCTTTGCGGCAATAAGCTGCTGCGCTTCTTGCTCCGTTTCTGTCTTGGCAGTTACACGTAATGTAACCTCGCCATCAGAAGCAAGTGGAGCAACAGTTGGGTTTGTTTGTGAATCTAAAATATCTTGGACACGTACTTCGAGCTCTGCCTCACCAATTCCATAAAAGCGCATAACGTGAGATGCAATTACCCCTCCAGTATTTAACATCACACTAAGCTTTGGCTTTGCCTCAAACTGGAACATCGGCTCAAGTTCTTTGGGTGGCCCTGGAAGCAAAATATACGTACGCTCATCTTTTGTTAGTATCATGCCAGGTGCCATACCGTGATGGTTTGCAAGCACCTCACTACCTGCTAGAATTAAAGCCTGTTTACGATTATTTTCCGTCATTGGACGTCCTCGTTTTGCAAAAAATTGCTCAATATACGTCAGTGCGATCTCATCAAATTCGAGTGAAACGCCAAGATGACGAGCAATCGTTTCCTTTGTTAAATCATCCTTTGTAGGACCAAGCCCACCAGAAAAAATGATTAAATCAGCACGAGTCTCTGCAACAGAAATAGCCTTTTCTAAACGTTGCGCATTATCCCCTACAACAGTGTGATAATACACATTTATCCCTAACTCAGACAACTGGTTAGAAATAAACCTCGCATTTGTATTCGTAATCTGACCAAGCAATAACTCTGAGCCAACTGCAAGAATTTCAGCATTCATGATCCCCAAGACCTTTCTTATTTAGACTCAAGTAAGACACGTCGATTTAGATAGAAATAATCCCATCCAGACCATACTGTAAAGAACAATGCAATATATAGCATAATTTCATCAAATGGAATACCAATCAGTGTAAAGATTGTATTGTGTAAAAGCGCTGCTGCAATAGCCATAATTTGAGTCCATGTTTTAATTTTACCAAGCTGATTTGCCGCCACAACTTCTCCTTCACCTGCCAATATTAAACGAAGACCAGTTACCGCAAACTCACGGCTAATAATAATTATTATGATCCAGGCAGGCGCCATATCAAGCTCTACCATTAAAATAAAAGCTGCTGAAACTAGCAACTTGTCCGCTAGTGGATCTAAAAATTTCCCAAATGTTGTCACAAGATTATACTTACGTGCATAATAACCATCCACCCAATCAGTTGTTGAAGCAAAAATAAAAATAAGTGCACCTATAAAATGATGAACAGGCATCTTCGCACCGAATAGTGACATTGTTCCCCAGTTGAAATCAAACATCATAACAATGACAAAGAACGGAATAAGTAAGATTCGAGAGATGGTAATTTTATTTGGAATGTTCATTTTTCTAACACCTTTCATGATGAAAGAAAGTAGTCATCACTAGATGACTACTATTCTTTATTGAAATTGATGACGATGTTTTGCGTTACAATTTGCTGTGCATACGTTAAAAGCTCGTCATTAATATATATCTTAGCTTGCGCTGAATTACCTAATCGGATACGAGCATAATTTTGAGATGTTGCGTCGAATTCCACTACTTCTCCTGCATTATATACACGTGTATCTGTTAGTAATTCTTGTTGCTGTTGATTTCGAATCCCGATAAATGTAGGGCCTGATACCTCAATACGTATTTTAAATGTATCTGTACCTGTTAACGAATAAGAAGTCGTAGCTCTATCCGCTTCAATAGCTCCCGCTGAAATCGATTGCTTAACCTCTTCAGTTTGTTTTTCATCAGATGTTTCCTTTGCTGAATCTTTTGAGTCTTGTTTAGCATTCGCTTGAGCTTTTTTATCTTCTTTTTCTTTTTCTTTTTCTGTATCTATTGGTTTTACTTTTGTATCATATTCTATTTCTGATGGAATATCGTCTTTTACATCTGGCATTGCATTATTTTTAGACTGCATTAGCACCCAAATCACCACAATAATGACAATGATAAATAAACCAACGATTATTTTTGGCATTGACTCCATCATTTTATTGGAAGGTCCCTTTGAAACTTTTCTTCTACTTGGGCTATTCGTCATCGATTGACTTACTTGATCATTTTTTGTACCTGGCAGTTCGCTCTTATAGGTTTCTAAAATTTCCTCTGCGTTCAAACCTACAGCGTCTGCATATTGTTTAATAAAAGCTCGTACATAAAACGAACCAGGCATAATCGAATAATTGCCCTCTTCAATTCCTACTAAATAACGCTTTTGAATTTTCGTTATTTCTTGTAAATCGTCTAAGCTGTAGCCTTTAGACAGTCTCGCCTCTTTCAGTCGAGTCCCCAATTCTGCCACTCATAACACCTACTTTAATATTAAATTAAAAATTAAAATCCTCCAAATGAATCGGATTCGGACATCATATGGTTTTTTTCCATTATTTCATACGTAATTTCTTCATCTGGGTGATGACGTAATTCAATGATATAATCAAAATCCTCAATCTTATATTCTGAATGCTGAACAAACATATCTGGATGCTCGACGACCTTAATAGAAGGCATACTCATCATTTCACGTACTAGTTGCAAATGCCGTTCATCAGACGAACGACGCGTCACAATGCCATCTAATATAAAAATATTATTGTCACTGAATTCATCACCAGCAAGTTTATTGCGGACGGTCTGCTTAATCATTGTAGATGATAAAAAAATCCATTTTTTATTGGCACATACACTAGCCGCTACAATCGACTCGGTTTTCCCAACACGAGGCATTCCTCGTATTCCAATGAGCTTATGCCCCTCTTTTTTAAAGAGTTCAGCCATAAAGTCAACTAAAATACCAAGTTCATCTCGTACAAAGCGGAAAGTATTTTTTTCATCTGCATCTCGAGGAATATAATGACCGTGCCTCAGAGCTAAGCGATCACGGAGTTTAGGTTGTCGAAATTTGGTAACGTTGATATGTTCCATTGTCGAAACAATTGTACGAAAACGTTCAATTGCCTCATCGTTGTCTGTATGCACTAACATACCACGTCGATCCTCATCGACACCATTTATTGAAATAATATTGACACGAAGCATCCCTAAAAGTGAAGCAATATCTCCTAATAATCCAGGGCGATTCACCTGAATTTCATATTCAAAGTACCAATCGCTCAAACACACTCGTTCCCTTCCTATTAGTTAACGTAATAAATCCTTTATAAGTTCCATCATAGCTGATTTTTTATGTAATGAAAAGTTCGAATATATGGAATTACGGCGTTATTTTTAAAAACTTACTATTTTTTTAAAAAGCATTCAAAATAGGCTTACATACGTTCCCTTTTCTATGCCAAAATTGCTTCTTCATATAGAAAAAAGAGGAGATAAACTCTCCTCTTTTTTTACTGCACATGCTTATTTTGTACAAGTTTAACGACACAATTCGCCAATGCTTCTTTTTCATCTTCAGAGGCAACGCCCCATAAATCCGACAGCACTCGCTCTTGTTCATTTTTAGGATCGACATTTGTCGCCAAATATTCGCCAATTTGTACCGCAGCCTGTTGAATCAATTTCTTTGGCATACCGCTTGATTCTGCCTGCATAACATTTTGTCCTAAAAACGATGTCCATTTTTGCCAGTTTTCTAAAATGGTCATATGTTCCTCCTCCTTTACACATGTAGTATGTGCAAAAAAGAAAATTATATGTACCAGCCACCGTTTAATCGAATTATTTGTCCCGTAACATAATCTGCTTTTCCAGAAAGATAGAAGCGAACCATTTCAGCAACATCCGTAGTTTGCCCAATTTTACCTAAAGGAATGTCCTCCAAAATATATACAAGCTCCTCTTCACTTAAATGACCATTCATCGATGTATCAATAAAGCCCGGTGCAATAGCATTAACACGAATTCGTGACAATGCCGCTTCTTTCGCATAGGACTTCACAAAAGCATGCTGGGCTCCCTTCACAGTGGCGTAAAGTGCTTCACCAGCAGACCCAGCCTCTCCCCAAATGGAACCGATAAAAAGTACGTAGCTGACATCATGAGCGCGAAGCTTTGATGAAAGCAATGCCGTCAGACGCATAGGATTTTGTACATGCACACGCCATAATGCTTCCATATCCTCCACTGTAGTATCTTCAAGTAGAGAATAATGCGCCTGACCATTCGCAAATACAATCGCTTGCACATTAAAAATTTGAGATGCTAGCGATTGCGCCCCAGATATTTTCGAAAAATCCCCCTGTACAAGCATAAACTCCTGTACAGGGAAATTTTCTGAAAGTGAGCAGTATAAAGCCTGAGCTGCTTTCTCATTGTTTGAAAAGTGTATGTAGATGGACCAACCATCATCTGCCAGACTCCGACAAATAGCACGGCCAATCTCACCCGATGCACCTAACACGAGGGCAAACTTTTTCACTGTTCGCCCTTCTCTGTAGGTAAAATTTTAAAGACAGTTTGTTGAGCTTCACCTTGAATCGAAGAAAATGCTTTTTTCAAATCATCAATCGTTAGTTCTTCAAGTACCGGCACAACATCGAACAAATTCATCTCATTAAACGAATAACGTGTAAATTGGTTTGCGATAAATTCAATAGAGTTCAGTGCACGTAAGAAGAAACCTATTTTTTTACGTTTCACTCGTTCTAAATCGGCACTTTCAAATTGTGCATTTCCTTCATACTTTGCCAATTCTTCTTTAATTGCCTTTTCCAATGCAACAGGTTCGGTTGAATCCGAACCAATCATAGCAAACCCAAAACCATTTTCTAACGTAAAATCAAAGGCATACGTTTCATCAATTAAACCATCTTCATAGACACGCTCATAAAAATTAGATGTACGTCCAAAAATAAGTTCAAGTGCAATTTGAACAGACAGCTCATGCTTTAACATGTCACGACCAGAAAGATTCGTTTCTTTTGCTTTTAAGCCTACATAGACCTTAGGCTTTTGTACATCCATATGCAATTCACGCTCTTTGACAGCAACCTCTGTCGGCTCCTGATCAAAGAAGCGTTGAATTGGAGTTGGTTCAGGGAATTCTTTTTTGTTTTGATTGTCACGAATAAACGTCATCATTTCATTAGGATCCACAGCACCAATGACAAATAATAACATATTGGACGGATGATAAAATGTATTGAAGCACGTATATAAATGATCCGCTGTAATGCCGTCAATCGACTCTATTGTGCCTGCGATATCAATTTTCACTGGGTGATTATGGTACATGTTTTCGATTGTACCAAAATACAGGCGCCAATCTGGCTGATCATCGTACATCGTAATTTCCTGACCAATAATGCCCTTCTCCTTATTGACTGTAGCTTCTGTAAAGTAAGGCTCTTGAACAAAATTTAATAATGTTTCAGTACTTTTGTAAATATTGTCTGTCGATGAAAATAAATACGCCGTACGTGTAAATGACGTAAAGGCATTGGCCGAAGCACCATATTCACTAAACTTTTGGAAGACGTCTCCATCTTCTTTTTCAAACATTTTATGCTCTAAAAAGTGGGCAATACCATCTGGCACAGTAATGCTTTCTGTTTCATCCATTGGCACAAATGTACGGTCAACAGAGCCGTACTTTGTTGTGAACGTCACAAATGTTTTCGAAAAGCCTTTTTTCGGTAAAATGTAGACATCTAAGCCATTCTCTAGTTTTTCATAATACAATGTTTCATCTAATTGTTTGAATTCAATTGTTTTCATTGTGCGGCTTGCTCCTTTCCACATAAGAAATAGACCGCTTCTAGCTGTACTTGCTTCGCCATTTCAACAACATCTTCCTTCGTCACAGCTTTCCATTTATTTGCCCAGGTTTCAACAGCGAATTCCTCAGGTAAATCTTTATATTGGTCAAAAATTTCTATTTGTCCTCGGGCAGAATCTAATGATTCTTTTAGCTGATTCGTCAGCATTGCCTTTGTTTGCTCTAATTCTAAATTCGTAATATCGCCTGCTTGCATAACAGCAAGTTGTTCCTTAATAAGTGAAAGTGCCTTTTCTTCATTCTTTGGTTCGATGCCAGACACAACAAAGACTAAGCCATAATGTGATGCATATGAGCTAGACGCATAGTAGGCTAAACTTTCCTTTTCGCGAACATTCATAAATAATTTGGCATGAGGATAACCACCGAAAACGCCGTTAAAGATTTGCATTTTTGCGAAATCTGGATTACCAAATCGTACTGGTGTACTAAAGCCAATATGCATCTTTCCTTGCTTCATCTCTTGTTGTTCACGTACATAATCATTTTGTGGATGCTGTTGTGGAAGTACAGCAGGAATTTCTTCAGGTATACGATCATTAAATGGTAGCGCTTTTTTCAACTTCGCCACGATTTCGTCTTCATTGATATCACCTGCGACATAAATGTCTATTTTATCGTTAGCAAGCATGGATTGGTATGCTTCAAACAATGATGCTGAGGTAATATTTTGAATGTCCTCGACAGTTCCATTAGCAGAAATAGACGCCGGTTCATTCGGTCGTAAAATTTGCTGAAGGCGTTGCTGTGCAAAACGAGATTTATCGTCAAAAATGGATTCAATACGCTGAATAACCGTTTTCTTTTCACGTTCCACAATAGATTCCTTAAATACACCGTTTTCTATATTCGGTTCAAATATTGCTGTGTGCAATAAACCAATCACTTCATTTAAAACACTTGTATTTGCCAAGTAATGATCATTAACGGCTTCTACATTCATCAGTACTGTATGTTCATTGCCACGCTTAGATGTGTCAAAATACAACACTGTGCCATACAAGTCATCTAAAAAACTACGGAATGCAGCTGTTGTTGTATATTTGGCATTGCTGTGTTGCAATACATTTGTTAACACCGTGCGTTCAGAGGCACTTTTGGCCGTTAATGCTCTTCTCCATTTAATTGAAAAATTTACGGTTTTAAATTGGGTTGTTTGTCGGATATGCAAATTGACACCTTTTGCAAAAGGTATTGTTTTAAACATATGGGAACCCTCCTATCTTTCTTAATATAACAATGTACTACACATACTATACATGTCTATTGTCTATAATTGCAAAAAGAATCCAAAGTATGTATATAAATATGTAAAATTACATGAGGTTTGTTGATAAACGATTAATCTCCAACCCTTATTTTTCCAAACATTAGTGCTATGTACAAAAAAAGACTGAGCATTTTCGCCCAGTCTTCCTCGATAGATCTGATTTTATTAGCGTTTACCTTTAATATAAGGTTGCCCACTAGCCTTTGGTGCATTCGCTTTACCGATAAATCCTGCTAATGCAAAGATTGTTAATACATACGGTAAAATTTGTAGGTATACAGCAGGAATTTCTTGAATGTAAGGAATTTGGTTCCCTGCAATACTTAACGTTTGAGCTAATCCAAAGAATAATGCTGCACCTAGCGCACCAATTGGATGCCATTTCCCGAAAATCATTGCCGCAATCGCCATAAAGCCTTGCCCAGCAATTGTTGCATGTGAGAAATCGTGTGTAATTGTTTGCGCGTATACTGCACCACCAAGACCAGCTAATGCCCCAGAGATTACTACAGCAATATAGCGCATTTTATTAACTTTTACGCCCATTGTATCTGCAGCCATTGGGTGCTCACCAACAGCACGTAAACGTAAACCAAACGGTGTTTTAAAAATGATAAACCATGCTCCAATAGCTACAGCAAAAGCTAATATCGATGTACTGTAGACGTTTTGGAATAACAATGGACCGAAGAATGGAATATCCTCTAAATAAGGGATAGCGAAACGATCAATTGGTTGAGTTATCATATCCGTTTGACCTTTATCATAAATCAGTTTTACTAAGAATACGGATACTGCTAAACCTAATAAATTGATAGCAACCCCCGATACCGTTTGATCGGCACGGAAGGAAATTGAAGCAACTGCATGGAACAGAGAGAAGATACCTCCAACAATGACAGCTGCCAGCATTGCCACCCAAATGGTTGCTTCACCGAATGTTGAAGCATATTCTAAATTGACATAAATACCAACAAATGCACCAACAATCATTAAACCTTCTAGTCCGATATTTACTACACCAGAACGTTCAGAGAATACGCCACCGATTGCCGTAAAAATTAAAGGTGTTGCATAAAGAATTGCAGAAGGGATGATGAAATATAACATTTCTAAAAAGCTCATGTTATTGCCCCTCCTTTTTCTTGCTCAATTTTTGTAATGCTACTCGTATGATATAACCTGATGCTACAAAGAAAATAATTAACGCAATAATAATAGATACGATTTCCTCTGGAATACCCGCAGCATTTGGCATATTTAGCGCTCCGTATTTAAGTGAGCCGAATAATGAAGCCCCAAACACTACCCCTAGTGGTGTGTTGGCACCAAGTAAGGCCACGGCGATACCATCGAAACCTATACCAGTAAAGCCTGGTTTAATAGAGGCGTTTCCGAAAGTACCTAGTGCCTCCATCGCACCACCAAGACCTGCGAACATACCTGAAATCGTCATAGCTAAAATAATGTTTTTGTTAACGCTCATACCAGCATATTCTGCAGCATTCTTGTTAAATCCTACTGCTTTTAACTCATACCCACGTGTTGTTTTTTCTAATATGAACCACATAACAACTACCATTAACAGTGCAACAATGATCCCATAGTGAAGACTTGAATTGTCTGTAAGCTCTCTTAAAAACGGAGAACGTAAAGAAGCCGATTCATGAATTCGTTCTGTTTTAAAGCCACCGTCGGACAATTTACTAATCACTGCATTCGCAATATAAAGCGCAGTATAGTTTAACATAATTGTCGCAATTACTTCGTGAACTTTAAATTTCGCTTTTAAGAAACCTGCAATAAAGGCCCAAAATGCACCAGCAGCTGCAGCCGCCAGTAATGCTAATGGTAAATGAATAACTTTAGGTAGTTCAAATGCATATCCTACCCAAGCTGCTGCTAGCCAACCTAAAATTAGCTGACCTTCAACACCGATGTTGAATAAGCCTGTACGGAAGGCAAATGCTACTGCAAGACCAGCCAAGATGTACGGTGTTATTTGACGAATTGTGTTCCCAATTGAATATGAATCTCCAAAAATACCTGTCCAAAGGGCCATATAACCTTGTACTGGGTCATAGCCGCTGACTACCATCACGATAGCCCCAACAATTAAACCGATAATGATAGAGATGATAGGAACGAGTATATTAATGACACGATTTGACATTAGTCGTTCCCCTCCTTCGCACCATTCATGTTATTTTTACTACTTTGTCCTGCCATTAATAGGCCAAGCTCTTGTTCTGTTGTTTCTTTCGGATTTAACTCATCAACAATTTGACCATCATAAATAACAGCGATGCGGTCCGAAACATTCATGACCTCATCTAATTCAAATGAAATTAACAGTACTGCTTTTCCTTTATCACGTTGCTCGATCAGGCGAGAGTGAATAAACTCAATAGCACCTACGTCAAGACCACGCGTTGGTAATGCTGCAATTAATAAATCTGGATTACGATCAATTTCACGACCGATAATTGCTTTTTGTTGGTTACCACCTGAAAGGGCACGTGCTGGTGTCATTTCACCATTACCAGTACGCACATCATACTCTTCGATAATTTGGCGTGCTTTTTCAGAGACCTTCTTGTAGTCCATGACAAAGCCCTTAGCGATTGGAGACTGGTAATATGTTTGCAGTGCGATATTATGGCCAATTGGGAAATCTAATACTAAACCGTGCTTATGGCGGTCTTGAGGGATATGCCCAACGCCTTCCTCTGTAATTTTTCGAGGCTTCATATTTGTAATATCTTTGCCATTTAGTTTAACGTTACCACTTTTAATTTTACGTAGGCCTGTAATAGCTTCGATTAACTCGGATTGTCCATTACCGTCAATACCAGCAATACCAACTATTTCACCTTTACGAACTTTTAAGTTTAGACCTTTTACTTTTTCGATATTACGGTAGTCAGTAACAACCAAGTTCTCAATTGCAAGTACTTCATCAGTCGGTTTTGCTTCTGTTTTTTCAGTTTTAAATTCGACTTGACGACCTACCATCAATTCCGCTAATTGGTCAGGATTTGTTTCAGCTGTTGTAACTGTTCCAATCCCTTCACCTTTTCTGATAATCGTCACACGGTCAGAGACTTCCATAATTTCTTTTAGCTTATGAGTAATTAAAATAATAGATTTACCCTCTTCAATTAGGCGTCGCATAATCTGAATAAGCTCTGTAATCTCTTGTGGTGTTAAAGATGCAGTAGGTTCATCAAAGATTAAAATTTCTGCACCGCGGTATAATGTTTTTAAAATTTCAACACGCTGTTGCATCCCCACAGTAATATCTTCGATTTTGGCATATGGATCAACATCTAAACCATATTTTTCAGAAAGTGCTTGTACTTTCTTTGCCGCATCTTTAATGTTAACAATCCCCATTTTTGTAGGTTCAGAACCTAAAATAATATTCTCTGTCACTGTAAAATTTTCCACCAACATAAAGTGTTGATGGACCATACCAATCCCTAAATCATTGGCCACATTCGGGTTTGTAATTTTTACAGCCTTCCCACGAACTCGAATTTCGCCACCCTCTGGTTGATACAAACCAAAAAGGACGTTCATTAAAGTCGATTTACCTGCACCATTTTCGCCTAGCAATGCATGAATTTCGCCTTTTTTCAGTTGGAGGGTGATGTTATTATTCGCCACGAAACCACCGAATTCTTTTCGGATTCCTAGCATCTCAATCACGTATTCCAAATTTGTCACTCCCTTAATAGGCACTTTTGTAAAATAAAATTTGCCGTGCGTATTAGTATCTGCCGCTTTGACTTTTGGTACAGATAAGCAATACGTCCAGTTTTTGAAATGTTATTTAGATTTGTTTGAGACAACATTAATTTGATATTAATAAACTAGTCTACTAATCTAAATGCTAGCCATGATCACTGTTAGCCCAACGTTTTTCACATCGTATAACATTGACTTCAGCCAAAGGTTTTATCTTCTTTCAGTGGGCATTATGAAACCCAATTAACCATAAACTCACGCATATCTTAACCCAACAATAGAGGTAGATATCTTCTGAATGAAGAAAAATTAATACAGGAAAGGTCATCGTTAGAAACCTTTCTTCTATTAACTTGTTACCATCATTACTATTCTTACGATAAACTCATAGAAAAATTACTACCTCTATGGTAAATAAAAATATAGTCTAATTGAGTATTGCAAATAGTCGAAATATAACGATAGATTGAAAAATCATCATAAGGGTCTTCTAAAAGCCCCTTATGATGATCAAAAGATGAATTATTTTTTCACTTTTTCTGGAACTTTAATTTCACCTTTAGCAATTTTTTCTTTATATTCGTCAATGACAGCTTGAACATCTGCTGGGATTGCACCACGAGAATCCGCAAGTTTCACGCCGTCTTCAGCTAAACCATAAGTAAGCGTTTGACCACCTGGGAATTCACCATTTTTCGCTTTATTAGAAATATCTATTACTGCTGTGTTAACACCTTTTAACATAGAAGTTAAAGTTACATTTGTTTTATCGTCAACTTTACCCTCTTCGTATTGGTCAGCGTCTACACCAATTACCCATACATTTGCATTAGGATCTTTTTTCTTACGTTCTTTTGCCTCAGAGAATACACCGTTACCAGTTGCACCAGCAGCGTGGAAGATTACATCTACACCTGAAGAGTACATGCTGTTTGCAGTAATTTTACCAAGATCAGCTTTATCGAATGCACCAGTGTATTTTGATTGGATTTCGATATCTGGATTTACAGCTTTTGCGCCTTCAACAAATCCAGCCTCGAAGCGGTTGATAACTGGAATATCTACGCCACCTACGAAACCAATTTTACCTGATTTAGACATTTTTGCAGCAGCTACACCAGCTAAGAAAGATCCTTCTTGCTCTTTGAACATTACATTAACAACGTTATCTGCTTTTACTTCAGCATCGATTAATGCAAAATTGTTATCTGGGTTTTCTGTAGCAATAGCTTCAACTGCGTCAGCCATCATGAAACCGATACCATAAACTAAATCGAAGTCACGACGTATTAAGTTATTTAAGTTTGTTTCATAATCTGCGTCTGTTTTTGATTGTAAGTAGTCGAAACCACCATCACCTTTTTCTAGGCCGTGTTCTTTGCCGTAAGCTTGAACACCTTCCCAAGCAGATTGGTTGAATGATTTATCATCAACGCCACCTACGTCAGTAACCATTGCTACTGAGAACGCTTCTTCTTTGTTGTTTTCGCCTGATGTTGCATTTTCATTTTCTTTTGCAGGTTTTTCTTCGTCTTTCGCACCACATGCACCTAGGATTGCACTAGCTGCTAAAACTGATGTTAATACTAAGCCAAATTTACGTTTTTTCATTTTGATAACCCCCCAAAGGTAATGTAATTAGCAGGAAAAATATTTAGAAATGTTCTACACCCGTTTACGAACTACATGGAAGCTGAATTTATCAGCTCTGAAATAATTTTTTGAATATAACACTACTTGATCATGATCATCGTAGTGCAACTGCTTTAATACTAAAAGAGCTGTTTCACGGCCACAATTTAAAATCGGTGATGCTTGCTCATGATACCCAACTGGATCAATATATGTCACAGCATAGGCAACATGAATTTTACCGGATTGTTCAAGTGCCGAGAAAAGTGAAACTTCTTTTTTTTCTACAAAGTCAGTTGGCAGAAAGCTTGCAGGTAGTCTGTCAATGCAGTATACTACTGGTTCACCATCTGCTGTTCTGACACGTTCAATCGTGAGTATTTTATCTCCGCCATCACATTGGAAGCGTTTTAAATCTTCCTCAGAAGGTATGTTTTCCGTCGCTTTTAAAAAGCGGGAACCGGGTTCCATACCTGCTGACTCGATCATAGAAGAAATGCTCGATAAATGCTCGATACCTGATGTAAACAATGGCTTAGGGTTTACAAACGTCCCCACCCCATGTCGACGCACTATGACATTTTCTTCTTCCAACAGCCGTAGCGCTTCTCTAAGTGTTGCTCGACTTACTCCTAGTGATTTCGATAATTCAAACTCTGAAGGCAGTTTTTCATTTTCTTTAAAAACGCCTGTATCAATGTCAGACTTTAAACGATCAATTACTTGAAGATAGAGATGACGATGATCTGCTTTAATAGTCACATATATCACCACCAAAATCAGAGATCAGACATCTGATGTACAACATTCCTACTAATCGTTCATAAATATAACATTTTTGCAGAATGAAATAAACAGTTTTAAATAAAATCTGTTATAGAATTCACCCTTTCTCCACAACCTTTTCAAATTAATAGACAAAAATACAATATTATCCACTAATTTGTCATTATTTTTGTGTTAATTATCATATTGATGAATGAGCACTTGACGAGGTTTACTACCCTCAGAAGGCCCGACAATACCGCGTTGTTCCATTTGATCAACAATACGCGCAGCTCTTGAATAGCCGATACGGAAGCGTCGCTGCAACATGGAAACAGAAGCTGTCTGCATACTTACCACTAATTGCACAGCTTCATCAAATAACTCATCCGTTTCCTCTAAAATGGTTTCTTCTTCGGTCGGTATCATCTCTTCCTGATACTGCGCCTTTTGCTGTTCTATAACAAAATTAACGACCGATTCAACTTCTTGATCTGATAAAAAGGCACCTTGCACCCTTTTTGGTTTAGATGCACCGGCAGGTAAAAACAGCATATCTCCTCGACCGAGTAAACGCTCTGCTCCCCCCATATCTAATATCGTTCTTGAATCAATTGCTGACGATACTGCAAAGGCAATGCGCGAAGGAATATTTGCTTTAATAACACCTGTCAAGACATCTACACTTGGTCGTTGAGTTGCAATTATTAAATGAATCCCTGCAGCACGTGCCATTTGTGCTAAACGTGTAATAGAATCCTCAACATCACCGGATGCAACCATCATTAAGTCCGCTAACTCATCTACAATTACCACAATATAAGGTAATTTCGGATGTTTTTCATCAGTTTGCTCATTTACCTTTTGTACATGGCCATTATAACCCTCAATATTACGTGTACCTGTATGAGAAAATAAATCGTAGCGGCGTTCCATTTCTGACACTACTTTCTTTAGTGCCTGAGACGCTTTGCGTGCATCTGTAACTACTGGTGCCAGTAGATGCGGAATTCCGTTATAGACGTTTAATTCCACCATCTTTGGGTCAATCATCATGAGTTTTACTTCATGAGGTTTCGTACGCATTAGTATGGACACGATAATACCATTTATACACACACTTTTCCCACTGCCCGTTGAACCTGCAACAAGTAAATGCGGCATTTTATTAAGCTCTGCAAGTACCGCTTGCCCTGTAATATCACGACCAAATGCGACTTGCAATAACGCTTCCGGCTTTGCTCCATCTTTAGATTCTAACACTTCACGCAGTGTAACAATGGCTACCTCACTATTCGGTACTTCAATGCCGATTGCAGACTTTCCAGGAATAGGTGCCTCCATACGAATATCCTTCGCGGCAAGTGCTAAGGCAAGATCATCTTGTAAGTTTACAATTTTACTCACTTTTACGCCCACATCTGGTAATATCTCGTATTTCGTTACAGCCGGACCTAAATGAACTTGCGTTACTTTGGCCTTTACACCAAAGCTTTGCAATGTTTGCTCAAGTTTTTTTGCATTTGCTTGAATAACAGAATATTCACCACTTTGGTCATGTTGTGGTGGTAATTGTAATAAACTATACGAAGGAAGTTGATAATCTGCATTTTCTACAGCATCTGCCCCTTCAATATGGACATCATCAACTATCTCTCCATGTTCAACATCTTCATTTTCAGCAGTTGCAAATACTTCTCGTTCATGGGATACATTTTGAGTAAAAGCAGAAATAATTGGTTCATGAGAAACCTCTTCCTCTTCTTCCTCATGTATCTCAGGTGTCTGATTGACAGCAGCAATTTCATCCTTGCTTTCTACTTTTGAACGACGATTTTTAGGTTTCTTTGGCACATTTTTTTTCTTTTCACGATTTTTCTTTTGCCATTTGCCAAAAAGGTCGGGCATTTTTTCCGCTAAATATGGAACAAGCGCCTTTCCTGTTACTAAAATTAACCCAATAAAGAAAATAACCCACGCGACGACCTTCGCTCCTGTTGCCTCAAATAATACATGTAGCGCACTAAATAACAGTGCACCCATCATACCACCACCAAGTGCATCACTTCGATGAATGACACCCTCTGTATTAATTAAAATTCGCCAAGACTCTCGCAAAACAGAATCTGATAATAAACCACCAGATTTCGATAATTGTTCAAAAAGAATACCATGACTAAAAATGGTTAAACTCATAACGATTAGGAGCATACCTAATATTAGACGATCCTTCATGCTTACTTTTTTTCGACCAATCATAAGCAACAGTGCAATAAATATAAGCATAAATGGCACAGCAAAATGTATATTTCCAAAAAGGAACATTGCTATTGTTTGCAGGACACGTCCAATCATGCCATATTCAAAAATCATAATAACCGCAAACGCAATTAAGATGAGTCCTAAAATTTCATACATAAGCGGGTGCATTTCTTTTTTTTCTGTTGTTGCTTTTCCTTTAGTAATTTTTCGCTTTTTACTAGTCGCCATCTATTCCACCTTCTTTGCAGTCCATTCTATATATGTAGCGAATAATAACATGTAGAACTTGATTATTTCAAAAAAAAGGCTCATTACTATAAAGTGGGGTTGATTTCCGTTCAGGCTAGGTATTTTCCTGTGGTCGTCGGGGCAACATATGTTTTCTGTGACGACAAATACAATCCCCAACTTTTAGTAATGGGCCAAAAAAAGGATTTTCCACCGTTCACATTCGGCTAGAAAATCCTTTTTCATTCATTTCTTACTCAAAGCTTCAACGATGAGTTATTTTTAATATTCCATAATGATTGGGATAATCATTGGGCGGCGCTTTGTTTTTTGGAATAAATACGTATTCAGTGTATCTCGAATTTCTTGTTTTATGTTTGTCCATTCAAACGTATCTTTACCCACGTATTTTTCAATAACATTTTTAGCAATATCAGAAGCTTCCACCATTAATTCCTCTGATTCACGTACATATACGAAACCACGCGATAAAATTTCTGGACCAGATGCAATTTTCTTTTGAGCACGATTTAATGTTACTACAACAATGAAAATACCATCTTGTGATAATAACTTACGATCGCGTAGTACAATGTTACCTACATCGCCAACACCAATACCGTCTATCAAAACATTACCAGCTTGTACACGACCACTCATTCGCATTTTACCATTTTTGTACTCTACAATATCACCTTTATCAGCGATAAAAATTTGTGATTTTTGCATACCTAGCTGTTGAGCAAGCTTAGAGTGAGCAATCAGCATGCGGTATTCACCTTGCACAGGGATAAAGTACTTTGGTTGCATTAAGTTAAGCATTAACTTTAAATCCTCTTGGCTACCGTGACCTGACACATGTACATTTTTGCTAGATGTCAGAATTTCAGCACCTGCTTTTGCGATGGAGTTCATCGTATTAGCCATCTGAACTTCCATACCTGGAGATGGTGTAAAAGTAATTAATACTGTATCATTTTTCTTAATTTTAATGTCTCGGTGATGTTTACGGACAATTTTTTCTAATGCATCAAGTGGCTCCCCTTTATTACCTGTTGCTATAATAATAATCTCATCATCTTGATACTTTTGCATTTCTGAGATAGGGATGATTGTATCTTCCTCTACCGTTAAGTAGCCTAGCTGTACACCTAAATCCACAGCTTTCTCTAAAGGTTTTCCTACAATGGCTACTTTACGGAACGATTTTTGAGCTTGTGTAAATACTTGTTGAATACGAATAAAATTCGATGCATAAACGGCAACTAAAATACGACCTGGCGCTGAATGGAATGTTTTTGATAATTGCTCTTCAATCACAATCTCAGATGTCGTATAACCTGGTCGCTCAGCTTCACACGACTCAGATAGCAGAATAAATACGCCCTCTTCCCCTAACTGTGCCATTTTTGCTAAATCAGGCTTAAATTTACCTGTCGCTGATTGATCGAATTTAAACTCACCTGTATGAACAATTGCTCCTTCAGATGTATGGAACACTACCCCTAACGAATCGGGAATACTATGTGTTGTATGGAAGAATGTCACATACGTTGAGTTAAAATTCATACGACTACGGTTTGTAACCTCAAAGAATTTCACCTGATGTGGTGCAGGTAAATCCTTTAAATGTTCTTTTGCAAGTGCAATTGTTAATTTTGACCCGTACACTGGCGCTTTCAATTTTTGTAATACGTAGGCAATCGAGCCAATTGCATCTTCATGACCATGCGTTAAGAAAATCCCTTTTACACGATCTTTATTTTCCTCCAAGTACGCAATATCTGGAATGACGATATCAATGCCCAACATTTCGTCTTCAGGGAACATTAAGCCGCTATCGACTACAAATAGCTCTTCATCAATTTCTACTACGTACATTGCTTTTCCAATTTCGCCCACGCCACCAAGTGGGATGATGCGAATTAATTCATTTTTCTTTTTTGTCAATTTATTTCCTCCTAAAAAATATCCCGAACAGCAACCACTTAACATTCATTATACGATTTGCAAAGCTTTTGCACAAATTAAAAATACATGTTTTGTAATGGGAACAGAAAATAATTGTGAAATTATATTACCATTAGGTGGAAATGAATGTGAGGATATAGTGTAGTGAAGGGTCTAAATTTTGTCTTTTAAATGCAAAAACCATTTAAAGCAGGCGGGATTTATCATTGCTAGGATGTTCATATACTTTTGCATAGATGGTACTAGCGCCTGAGCGGTTTTTGATGTTACTTGAGCTGGTCTCTTTCTACCCAAGCAAATTCCGCCGTTGCTTGAGCGATTTTCACGTCCTATTCCTAAAAAGAAAAAAGACTTTAGACAAGCCTAAATTTCAAGTTTGTCTAAAGTCTTAAGGGGCTAATATGAATTAGCCCCAATTACAATTTAGCTAAAGCTACTTATTTTTCTAAAGCTTCTCGCCTTTTCTTGATACGTATCCCAAATTCGGTCAAAGTTTGCTTTTTCTTCATCCGTCATTTCCATCATTGGCAGACGAACATTGATTGTATCAAAGCCTAATTTGGTCATCGCATATTTTACAGGCGAAGGGTTTGGTTGTGCGAACAGCGCACGTACAAGTGGTAGTAATGCTCGGTGAATTTTGGCTGCTAGCTCGTGATTACCTTCTTCAAACGCTTTAATCATTAATTGCATATCGTTTCCAACAACATGGGCAGCCACTGAAATAATGCCTGCTCCGCCAATTGCTAGTAGTGGAAGTGTTAAACCATCATCCCCACTATACACTAAGAAATTATCTTCTGAATCAACATTTTCAATAATATCGCCCATTTGAACTAAATTGCCGCTCGCTTCTTTAATCCAAGCAATATTAGGAATTTTACTTAAAGCAACGGATGTTTCATAGGCAACATTAACGCCTGTGCGTCCTGGCACATTATACAGCATGACAGGTAAACTTGTTTCCTTAGCAATTGTTTCAAAGTGTGCAAAAATACCACGTTGATTTGGCTTATTATAATATGGTGCTACAAGCATAATACCATCTGCACCATTCTCTTCAGCCTTGTGCGTCATTGCAATAGAGTAAGCAGTTTCGTTATCCCCTGTACCTGCAATAACGGGTACACGACCAGCTACTTTTTCTACTGTAAAGCGTACAACTTCAATTTTTTCTTCTGTGGACATAGTTGGATTCTCAGAGGTTGTGCCACATGCAACAATACAATCTGTACCATTATCAATCAAATGATTAATAATACGTTCTAGTTCTGGATAATTAATCGTGCCATCTTCTTTGAACGGCGTAATCATCGCCGTACCAATTCGACCTAAATTCATCCTTACACCCCTCTTATAGTAAGTTATCCTCAAGCAATGCTTCTGCAATTTGGATTGAGTTCAATGCAGCGCCTTTCAAAAGATTGTCGGAAACGATCCATAGGTGGAATCCTTTTTTGTTGTCTAAATCTTGACGGATACGTCCTACAAAAGTAGCATCTTCCCCTTCTGCATAGATAGGCATTGGGTAAGTTTGTGTTGCAATATCATCTTGTAATATCACACCTGGTGCACTGCGTAATACTTCAAAAATCTCTTGTACCGTTGCTTCTTTTTCTAACTCAATATAAACAGATTCAGAATGTCCTGAAACGACTGGCACACGAACGCAAGTTGCAGCTACTTTAAGTTCTGGTGCATGCAAGATTTTCTTCGTTTCATTAATCATCTTCATTTCTTCATATGTAAAGCCATTGTCTGTAAATTTATCAATTTGCGGAATGACATTACGAGCGATTGGATAATGACGTTTGTCACTACCAGAAGGCAAAATATTTGCTGCTACATCCTTACCTGCATCCCAGTTTTCACTTTGTGCCTTTAATTCCTGAATAGCAGAAACACCTGCACCTGAAACTGCTTGGTATGTCGATACGATAATTTTTGTTAAGCCAAATGCATTACGAATAGGCTCAAGTGCTGCCATCATTTGAATGGTAGAGCAGTTTGGATTCGCAATAATTCCTTTATGCTTAGCAAGATCACCTCGATTTACTTCAGGTACAACTAGTGGCACTTCTGGATCCATGCGGAAATGGCTCGTATTATCGATCACTACTGCACCGCGTTTTGCCGCTTCTGGTGCTAGCACGGCTGAGACCGAACCACCAGCTGAGAATAAAGCGACATTCACGCCCTCAAAAGCTTCAGGTGTCGCTTCTTCTATTGTATAGGTCTTACCATTAAACTCGATTGTTTTTCCTGCTGAACGAGCAGAAGCTAAAAACTTTATATCTCCGATTGGAAAATTACGTTTAATTAGTTGCTCCATCATTTTTGTTCCTACTGCTCCTGTTGCCCCAACCACTGCAACTGTTAACTGCTTTGTCATCTATCATCTCTCCTTGAGTACAAGTTACATAATGTGTGCTATTGTATCATAAAAATACTGAAAATTGTGTGTAATTCATGAATTATTTTAAATATTGTATCAACAGGGGTTGTAATTGCTTTTTCTCAGTAATAGCTTCGTGAACAGTGCCGACCATTTGTTCAAAATCAGCAATCAAAGAATTGGGTTTTGAATGTGGTGAGTCCTGCCCAAATGGAATAAAGTAAATGTTTTTGGTATTTAGCAGTTTCATAATATTCAAGCCATTTAAGCCAAGAGCATCATTTGTTGAAATGCCTAGAATAACAGGCGAACCATTACGCAACGTTGCCTTAGCAGCCATTAACACCGGGCTATCTGTTGCTGCATTAGCAAATTTACTAATACTATTGCCTGTCATTGGTGCTATAACCATCGCATCAAGTGGATTAGATGGTCCGAATGGTTCTGCCTCTTTAATAGAAGAAATAACCTTTTCACCAGTCAATTCTTCTATTTTTGCAATCCACTCTTCCCCAGTACCAAAACGCGTAGCCGCATGTAAAACGGAGTGCGTAATGATTGGGATAACTGTTGCCCCTGCATCTATAAAGTTTTGAATTTTAGGTACTACATCCTCATACGTACAGTGCGAGGCTGTAATACCTAAACCAATTCGTTTCCCCGTTAACAATTTTCTTCCTCCTCTATTGCCTTGCACAGTATTGTAGCCGCATCATGTGCAAAGTATTTCCCGGGTAATGACGGCAATAGCACGTACGTTTGTAGTTGATCAGCGTCTATATCTAAACATCCAGGCTCAGAAGCCAAATCATATAGCACAGTCGGGACATGCTCTTGGAATGATTCAGTAATCCACTTAGCTGGAATTGTATTTATAAAAATTCCATCACTAATTGACCACTCGCGATCATCTAAATTCGTAGCTCTATAACCATATGCTTTTGCTTCACTCACTTGTACAACCGAACGCGCTACAATATGGACATTAGCACCCATCTTAACGAGTAAAGATGCGAGCATTTTGGCGGTGCGCCCAAACCCTGCGATCGTAAAGTTTTGTCCGTAAATACATTTCTGCTCAAGACCGTAAAACGTGGCGATAAATCCCTCCGCTGTTAATCTGGCATTTTGCCAAATAAAAGATTCTTGCTGTAAATAGCAATTTGTTTCATTTTTCTCAAGTAAATGCTTCCAATGCATCGTCAAACGCCCTGTATAAAATTTAACTTGGGATATGCCATATAGTTGCTCTACTTCAATTTTTAGTGGGAGAATAGGCAGAATAATCCTATTTGGTTGGAATTCTAATACAAGCTTATTTAACTCCTCATTCCAAACTGACGTTCTTTTATAAAATACAGTTCTCGATGGGCTTCTTAGCATTGTAGCTAATTCCTTTAATCTTAGATCTTCACCGATAACAAGCCATTTTTCGTTTTTCAAAAGCTCACCTCACTGTAAAAATTCTGACTGTACCGTCGTTGTTTTGTTAAATAAAATCCGATCTTCACCAATTAGTATAATTTCATGCCAAGGGATCATTTCACTAACTTTCACTTTCTTTTTTTGGAATGGCAATTTATCTTTAACAATCTCAAAGCCATGTATCTTTCCTGTTTGCACATCTAGGAGACATTCCGTATGTGCCAGTATGCCAAAGTGTACGCCACCTTCAACTTGAATTAACTCTTTATCCACCATCTCTGATAGTAACATGCCTCATCTCCCTCCTTGAACCATTACCTCAATATATGCCGAGTTTTTGCAATTCGTGACCCCTACCCAAAGTACGAAATGATGCTGGAATTTACTAAAAATAGAAAATGCCGAAATTTTGCTAATTAGTAAGGATGTTGTCGAACATGAATTATCGATAAAAAACGACATCGGTGTGGTTTTTGACGATTTTCATGTACTTGAAGCGCTCAATGTGACGCAACTCGACAAATTACGAAAAAAGTATTTAAAACGTGGGATTCAGACATTATTTTGAGCGATTAGCACAATTTAAAATTCTAGAGAGGAAAAAGGCAAGAGAATTATCTCGAGGAATGAGGATGAAGCTGTCCATTGCATTAGCACTGTCACTTCATCCAAAGCTACTATTTTTAGATGAACTAACAAGTGGACTAGACCCAATTATGAAAGTAAAGATGGTACTGATTTGTGAGTACGGCATATTTAAAGGAAGTAATGAGGAACTAAACGAAATACCAGAGCACGCTATAATAAGAAAGCGTAATGGAGCCTTTGATATATCCACAAGCAAAAAATCTATAGTTTCCTTAACGAAAAAAGGTTGCCTAAATGGGCAACCTTTTTTAAGCTTCAGGGCCAATAATTGAAATGGCTGGCTCAGCTTTCAAGATTTTTGCTATTAAACGATCGACTGATTCCATTGAGACTGCATCGATTGACGCTAATACTTCGTCTACTGATCGATGTCTACGATGCACTAATTCACTTGTACCGTTGCGATTCATACGCGATCCTGTCCCCTCTAGACCGAGCACAAAACTCCCCTTAAGTTGCTCTTTCGCATTATCCAGTTCTTCCTCTGTTACGCCACCTGCCACGATATCAAGTAATGTCGCATCAATTGTATGCTGAAGCTGTGATAATTGCTGACGACTTGTACTACCATAAATCGTAAATGCGCCAACATCTGCATAACAAGATTGGTAAGAAAATATTGAATAGGCTAAACCACGTTCTTCGCGTACTTCTTGGAACAAACGAGAACTCATATTACCACCAATAATATTATTAAGTGCAATAAAGCTATACATATCTGGATCTTTTACACCCATAGCTGGATAAGAAATGGCTAAATGCGCTTGCTCTGTATCGCGAGTTTTTGAAATCTCTCCAGGATAAAATTGAGGATTCGTTAACACAGGTGCAACAGCAAGTGGAGATGGCTGATAATGGCCAAATAGATCTTCAATCGTTTGGATGAGCTTTGCAGAGATATTTCCCGCTATTGAAATAACAACTGATTCTGGACCATAATGTTTAGCCATATAGTTACGTATCATATCTGCTGTAAATGTTTTTAAAGTAGCCGCAGTGCCCAATATCGGACGACCGAGTGCATCGTTTGGATACATAACTTCCCATAGTTTTTCATGGACATCGTCATCAGGTGCATCTTCACTCATTAATATTTCTTCTAGCACAACTTGTCGTTCTTTCTCTAATTCTTCCTCTGCAAACGTAGAATTAAAGAACATATCTGCTAATATTGCGACTGCAAGCTCAGCATGATGGTCTAAAACCTTTGCATAATAACAAGTGTTTTCTTTGGATGTAAAGGCATTTAACTCCCCACCAATTCGGTCAAATTCTTCAGCAATTTGACGAGCTGTTCTAGTTTTAGTCCCTTTAAAAAGCATATGTTCTATAAAATGTGTAATGCCATTTTCCTCAGGCAGCTCATAACGAGATCCCGCATTAACAAAAATACCCAGCGCAACAGACCTTACATGATCGATTTGCTCAGAGACAATACGCACACCATTCTGACATGTATGTACTTGTACCAAAAAATCTCCCCCTATCAACATTGCTTGATTTAAAAAAGACTACGCATTATACGCAGCCTTTTCTACAATTTTTTATTTATCTTGCTCAGCGCGTTCTTTTTCCTCTTGTATAACTACTTTACGAGATAAATTCACACGACCTTGCTTGTCTATTTCAATAACTTTTACAAGTAATTGATCGCCAAGTTTCAATACATCTTCAACTTGTTTTGTACGTTCCTCTTGAATTTCAGAGATGTGAAGTAAGCCATCTTTACCTGGGAATATTTCACAGAACGCACCGAATTTTTCAATACGTTTAACTGTTGATAAATAATACTCGCCAACTTTTGCTTCACGTACGATATCTTCGATAATTTGTTTTGCACGAGCGTTCATTTCTTCATCTGCAGAAGAGATATAAATTGTACCATCTTGCTCTGTATCAATTTTTACGCCAGTTTCTTCAATAATTTTGTTAATTTGTTTACCACCAGGTCCGATGACATCGCGAATTTTATCAGGATTAATTTTCACGATTACAATTTTCGGTGCAAATGCAGATAATTTTTCACGTGGTTGTGCAAGAGTAGCAATCATTGATTCTAAAATATGCATACGGCCAATTTTAGCTTGTGTTAATGCTTCTTCTAAAATATTGCGTGATAAACCATCAATTTTAATGTCCATTTGAAGTGCTGTTACACCTTTAGCTGTACCTGCAACTTTAAAGTCCATATCTCCAAGGTGGTCTTCCATACCTTGAATATCAGTTAAAATAGAGTAATGTTCGCCTTTTTTAATAAGACCCATTGCAATACCTGCTACAGGTGCTTTTAATGGAACACCAGCATCCATCATCGCTAACGTTGAAGCACAGATAGAAGCTTGTGATGTAGAACCGTTTGACTCAAGTACTTCTGATACACAACGGATTGTATATGGGAATACAGATTCATCTGGAATAACCGCATCAAGAGCACGTTCTCCTAGTGCACCATGACCGATTTCACGACGACCTGGTCCACGAATTGGTCCAGTTTCCCCTACAGAGAATTGCGGGAAGTTATAGTGATGCATAAAGCGTTTTGATTCTTCCACACCTAAACCGTCGATAATTTGTACATCACCAAGTGCACCTAATGTACAAATAGAAAGGGCTTGTGTTTGTCCACGCGTAAATAATGCTGAACCGTGAGTACGTTGCAATAAGCCTGTTTCAGAAGAAAGTGGACGGATTTCGTCTAACTTACGACCATCTGGACGAACCTTATCTTCTGTGATTTGACGACGTACTTCGTCTTTAACCATTTTATCTAGCATTGTATAAACTTGCTTCATTGTTACTTCATCCGCTTCTTGCTCTTCATAAGAAGCAATAACACGGTCTTTTACCGCTTGAATAGCCATATCACGTGCATGTTTTTCAGCAGTTTGAATAGCATCATGCATGTCAGTCTCACAAGCTGCTTTTATATCTGATTGAATCGCTTCATCAATTTCAAATAATGTTACTGGTAATTTTTCTTTCCCTACTTCTGCAACAATTTGCTCTTGGAAAGCAATAATTTTTTTGATTTCTTCATGACCGAACATAATGGCTTCTAGCATTATTTCTTCCGGTACTTCTAGTGCACCTGCTTCAACCATGTTGATAGCATCCTTGTTACCTGCTACAGATAAATGGACTGTTGATTGATTAGATTGTTCCACTGTTGGGTTCACAATAAATTTACCGTCAATATATCCAACTTGTACACCTGCAATCGGTCCGTCGAATGGAATATCCGAGATAGCTAACGCTAATGATGAACCAAGCATTGCAGCCATTTCAGACGTGCAATCCGAATCGTTAGACATAACCATTGAAATCACTTGTACTTCATTACGGAAACCGTCTGGGAACATCGGACGAATTGGACGGTCAATTAAACGGCTTGCTAGTATTGCTTTTTCAGATGGACGTCCTTCACGCTTAATAAAGCCACCAGGAATTTTACCTGCTGCATATAAACGTTCTTCGTAGTTTACTGTTAATGGGAAGAAATCAAGTGGTTTCGGTGATTTTGACATTGTTGCTGTTGAAAGTACAGATGTATCACCATAGCGTACTAATACGGCCCCATTTGCTTGTTTTGCTAACTGTCCAACTTCAATTACAAGTGGACGGCCAGCCCATTCATAGGAATAGACTTTCTTTTCGTTCATTCAATGAACCCCTCTCTATTATAAAAACACTTACTTCGTCTGTATGTACTAATAGTAAGTGTACCAAAAATGCTTGTTCTATGCTAAATATTTCATGAAATAATCATACATTTAAATTCAGTTATTGCCAATTTATTTAGGATTTATTTCTGTATTTTATTGGAACAGTGTTCTTTTGCTTAAAATTAATGTCATATATGCTTTTTTTCTCAATAATAAAGTTTATTAAACATAAAGAAAAAGCGGGATTAATCCCGCTTTTCGATGACAATTAGCGACGTAAGCCTAAACGAGTGATTAGTTCACGGTAACGTTGTACGTCAGTTTCACGAAGATATTTTAATAAGTGACGACGACGACCTACCATTTTAAGAAGACCACGCTCAGAGTGGAAATCTTTTTTGTGTGTACGTAAGTGAGCGTTTAGAGCGTTAATTTCCTCTGTTAATACTGCAACTTGTACTTCTGGAGAACCAGTGTCACTTTCGTGAGTACGGAACTCAGCAATAAGTTCATTTTTACGTTGTTTTGAAATAGCCATTTGTATGGACCTCCTAAATAATTTTTAATCCCCATTAGCACAGTAAACGTTGGAGTCATCGATATACCGAGCTAAGGTTAAGCATATTATGCACTTATGAATGTTACCATAAATCAATAGGTCAAGCAAGCGTTAACGTCATCCTAGTCATATGTTAAAGTAGTTTTAATGTGCATTAACTCAATAAAATATGACTCATCACCATAAAGTGGGGTTGGTTTCCGTTCCGGCTTTGGGCGTCCGATGAGCCGCTTGGGCCTACACGATGTAGGTCACGAAGGCGTTATCACAGGACGTGATGCTTTTAGCCTTCGTTCCTCTATTCGCTGATCCCCAAGGAGTCGCCCAGCCTCCACTCCAATCAACTTATATTCATGGTATACGCTTTAACTTTTGGTAATAACCTTAAAATATTCAATCGCTTCTTGTTTATCTTTTTCGATTTGTGCTTTCAAAGCTTCAATACCATCGAATTTTCTTTCACTTCTTATACGTTTATACCAAGCGACATGCACTTCTTCACCGTAGATATTTTTTTCGAAGTTTAATATATGGACTTCGATGGACAATTGCTTGTCGTTTGGATCTTTAAATGTTGGTTTATAGCCTACATTACATACACCATCATACCAATTATTTTGGACAAGTAAACGAACCGCATACACACCGCTTGCTGGAATATAAGTACCCTCTAATGCTTGAACATTTGCAGTTGGGAAACCTATTGTACGTCCTCGCTTATCACCATGGACAACGATACCCGTAATTTCAAATGGTCGTCCTAAAAGCAATCTTGCTTCTTCCATATCTCCCTCTTGCAAAAGCTTACGGATACGTGTAGAGCTAATTTTTTCGATGTTGTCAGTTTTCTTGTCAACAACCGTCACACCATAATCGCCATTACTCAATGTACGCATATCTTCCATTGTGCCTTTACCAAAAGAACCAAAAGAATAATCAAAGCCAGCTGTAACATGTTGGATGTTCAACCCACGAATAAATGTATCAATAAATGCAACAGGTGAGAGCTTTGCAAAATCAGATGTGAAATGTACAACAAATACTGTATCTACACCTTGTTCTTCAAAAAGCTGTAATTTCTGCTGTAGTAGCGTAATATAAAAAACCTTTTCGTTACGTCCGCCTAGCACTACAGAAGGATGTGGATCGAATGTCATAACAGCTGTTGGAATTTGACGCTTGTCTCCTTCTTCCTTCGCTGCTTTAATAACTGCCTGATGCCCTCTATGTACACCATCAAAAAAGCCAAGTGCCAATGAATACGGCTGCATGCTTTCTCGTTGCTGTAGTTGATGTGGGTATTTTAAATGAATGACCTCCATACAAAAAATCCTCCTACTCTATCGTCGGAAACATCTTATGTGGCTTCATAAACCCTTCCTTTGTAGGATGGGCTTGATACACCGCAATTGCTTTCCCATTGATTCCAAAAACAATTTTATCATGTATCTTTAATAATGCATCTGCGGGAAGTACTTGTCCATTGAAAATTTCTTTTTCATTGGCAGAAGTGATCTCAATGTATGGATAATCTGTTAGTGCATACTCAACTGGTAAAATGCATGTATCGATTTGTTCAGCCTCCATCAGCTCAGCAACTTGCGCCAATGTAAAGCAATTTTCTTGCGTAAATGTACCTGAGGCTGTGCGTACGAGCTCTTTCATATGTGCAGGATAGCCAAGTGCTTCTCCAATTTGCACAGCTAGTGTACGAATATACGTCCCTTTACTACATGCTATTCGGACTGGAAATATAATGTCTTGACCTTCATATATCTCTACATCTTCTAGCAACTCTAATGCATAAATAGTAACCTGACGTGAAGGTCTTTCTACTATTTCGCCTTTTCGAGCATATTCGTAGAGGCGTTTACCATTTACTTTGACCGCTGAAAACATTGGTGGTGTTTGAGTAATGACACCTGTTAACGAAGCTAAAACTTCTTGCAATTGAGTACGAGTGAACTTTTTAATCGTATGATCTTGCTCAACCGTTTCTCCTTCTGCATCCTCAGTTGTTGTTGTACGTCCAATTGAAATCACGGCTTCATAGGTTTTTCCTGCATCCGTTAAATATTCTGCAATACGTGTTGCTTGCCCTATACAAATCGGAAGAACGCCCTCTACACCTGGGTCAAGCGTGCCTGTATGTCCTACTTTTTTAGTACGTAAAATTTTTCGCAATTTAAAGACGCAATCATGACTCGTCATGCCACGTTCCTTCCACAGCGGTAAAATACCGTTCATAAATTTCCTCCTAAAATCAATTTGTTTTTCGTATATTTAATTTTGTGCTTCATTTTATCTAAGAAAAATCTGCAATAGCATTTCTATGAATGTAAAAAGTCTGCCTGCATAAACATGCATTTGGCAGACTTTTTATGTTAGGCTTATTCTTTGTGTAAATTACGTAGCAATGAATCAATACGGTTCCCATATTCAATCGATGAATCGAATTCAAAGATTAGTTCTGGTGTACGACGTAAACGGATTCGTGTACCGATTTCTGAGCGAATGAAACCAGAAGCCTTTACTAAAGCTTTTAGTGTTTCCTCTTTTTCACGTTCATTGCCTAGAGTTGTAATATAAATGGTCGCTTGCTGTAAATCACCTGTTACCTCAACACCAGTAACAGTAACGAAACCAACACGCGGATCTTTTATTTTACGTCCAATAATATCACCAAGCTCTTTTTTCATTTGCTCAGCGACACGGTTTGAGCGTAGAGACATAGTTTGTCACCTCAATTTCGATGTACAGATCGTTGTGTCCTTCACTTGCACAAATATTTACTCGCAAGGTAAGGCTTAATCACGCATAACACAACATCTTTTGTTACTTATAAATAGTCTCGCCACACATTTAGCTGTTCCCATGATGGATTTGACTGTAAGTAATGGAGCGCATGATTAATTTCCCGCTCTGCTGCTTCTTTTGATGAAGAAACAGCAACAAGCGCTAATTTCGTGCGTTGCCATACATTTTGATGGTCAATTTCCGCAATGGATACATTAAATTTTTGCTTCGTGCGGGTAATCATACGCTGTAGAACAGCACGTTTTTCCTTCAAAGAATGGGCAGTTTGAATAATAAATTCAACCTCTGCATAAACAATCATTATACGCGTTTAACTTCTTCCATAATGTAGGCTTCAATAATGTCGCCTTCTTTAATATCGTTGAAGTTTGTAATTGTAATACCACATTCGTAACCTTTTGCAACTTCTTTAACTTCATCTTTGAAACGTTTTAGTGTATCTAATTCACCTTCAAAAATTACTACATTTTCGCGGATTATACGTACGCCAGAATCACGAGTTACTTTACCTTCTGTTACGTATGAGCCAGCAATTGTACCAACTTTTGATACTTTAATTGTTTGTCGAACTTCTGCTTGACCAATAATTTTTTCTACGAATTCTGGATCAAGCATACCTTTCATTGCTTGTTCAATTTCCTCAATTACTTTATAGATAATGCGGTGTAGACGAATATCTACGCCCTCTTCTTCTGCTGCACGTTTTGCATTGACATCTGGACGAACATTGAAACCAATAACAATTGCATTTGAAGCCGCAGCTAGAGAAATATCTGATTCTGTAATCGCCCCAGCGCCAGTGTGAATAATTTTCACGTTAACGCCTTCAACATCAATTTTCATTAATGATGCAGCCATAGCTTCTACAGTACCTTGAACGTCAGCTTTAACAATTAAGTTTAGCTCTTTCATTTCGCCTTGACTCATTTGTTCGAATAAGTTATCAAGCGTTACGCGTTGTTTTTCTGAGCGTTGTGCTTGAATCGCTGACATTGCACGAGTTTCCCCAACTTGGCGTGCTGTTTTTTCGTCTTCAAAGACAACGAAACGGTCACCAGCTTGTGGTACATCATTTAAGCCTGTGATTTCTACTGGCGTTGATGGTCCAGCTTCTTTCACACGACGGCCTTTGTCATTCACCATTGCACGTACTCGCCCATAAGTATGGCCGACAACAATTGGATCCCCAACTTTTAATGTTCCATCTTGTACTAAAAGTGTTGCAACAGAGCCTCGACCTTTATCTAGTTGTGCTTCAATTACTGTACCAAGTGCTAAGCGATCTGGGTTCGCTTTTAATTCTCCAACTTCAGCAACAAGTAAAATCATTTCTAATAATGTGTCAATGCCTTCACCTTTTAATGCTGAGATTGGTACGAAAATAGTCTCTCCGCCCCAAGCTTCCGGAACTAGACCATGCTCCGTTAACTCTTGCATTACACGGTCTGGATTAGCTGATGGTTTATCCATTTTATTGACTGCAACGATAATTGGTACTTCTGCTGCTTTTGCGTGGTTAATCGCTTCTACTGTTTGTGGCATAACGCCATCATCCGCAGCTACCACTAAAATCGTTAAGTCTGTTACTTTTGCACCGCGTGCACGCATTGTTGTGAAAGCTGCGTGTCCTGGTGTATCAAGGAACGTAATTTTTTTGTCGCCTTCAGTTACTTGATAAGCACCGATATGCTGAGTAATACCCCCAGCCTCTACAGCTGTAACTTTTGTATTGCGAATAGAGTCTAATAATGTAGTTTTACCATGGTCAACGTGCCCCATTATTGTCACTACAGGAGGACGTTCTGATAATTCCGCCTCGTTAACTTCTTCTGTTTGCTCGAAGTGTGTTTCTAAATCCGTAATATCTACACGAATTTCTTCTTCAACTTCTACACCATAGTCTGCGCAAATTAATTCAATTGCATCCTTATCTAATTCTTGGTTAATTGTTGCCATTACACCAAGCATAAATAATTTTTTAATAATTTCTGATGGTTCACGGTGCAGTTTTTTTGCTAATTCTGCTACTGATAGTGATTCAACAAAAGTAATTTTTTCTGGTAATTCCTTTTGTTTCACTGGTAGACTTGGTTGATGTGTTTTTGGATGGCGACGTTTTCCGCCGTGAATTCCTGGTTTTGGACGTTGGTTGTAACCACCGCCACCTCTGCGATTATTATTATTATTATTATTATTATTATTATTTTGTGTCATATTTCGATTTTGGTTACCTTTTATATTCTTAGATTTTTCGTTAGACGAATTTGAGTTTTGATGCGTTTGTTGCTGATTATTAACTTTAGGCTTAGAAGTAGCAGATTGCTGCCTTTGCCCTTCTTGCTTTTTCACCGATTGCTGTGGTTTTTGTTGGCCATTAGCTTGTGATTTTTGCGATACGTTTTGAGTAGGATTCTTCACTTCTTTTGTAGCTTTAAATGATTGGTTTAACTTTGATACCATGTCTTTTTCTAACATTGACATATGATTGGTTACACTCACATTTAATTGATTTAGTGCGTCAATAACCTCTTTACTCGTTTTATTCACTTGTTTCGCATATTCATGAACTCTGATTTTGGTCATCTGCTCACCCCCGATTATTTTTCGTTGAGTAGACTAGACAATTTGCTTGCAAAACCTTTATCGGTAATAGCTAAAGCCACTCGGGCCTCCTTACCTGTAGCATGTCCTAGATCATAACGATCACCAATTACATGATACTCAACGTTATAGTACGTGCATTTATCTTGAATTTTTTTGCCAGAGTTTTTAGAAGCATCGTTTGCAAGCAGTACTAGCTTAGCATTCCCATTGCGGACTTCCTTTACTACTAACTCTTCTCCTGAAATAACTTTACGTGCTCTTGCCGCTATCCCAAGCAAATTAAACACTGCTTGATTCATCATATAATAGACTCCCTACGAATTAGCATAATAAGCTCATCGTAGACTTCTTCAGGGATTTTCACATCAAGTTGGTGCCCTAAAACATTTTTCTTTCGGGCAATTTCAATTGCCTTTTCCGATTTAGACACATAGGCACCACGTCCGGGTTTTTTTCCGGAAACATCAACACTTACCTCGCCCTCTTTCGAACGAACGACACGAATCATTTCTTTCTTAGGTAGCATTTCTCCAGTAGCTACACATTTTCGAAGAGGTACTTTTTTATTAATAGCCATAAGAATCACCTTTCCTCTCTGAAGCTTGTCGTAAGAGGTGGACTAGCCATGCTCTACCTTGGTCAGAGTCCAGATTTACAATCAATAAATCCATGACAATTTTCGTTGTAGGCTCTGCCATTATTCAGTCGGCGCAACCCAACGCCCACTGAATAATGGCAGCTAACTAGTCACACGGGCTTTCTTACTTATTCTTCGTCGTCTTGATATAAGTCAACTGCAACATCAGCAAAATCACTTTCTTCATCCTCAGCAGGTATGAAAGTGCTTGTAGCAGATGGATAAATACCTGACTCACGAGCATCTGTTTCACTCTTAATATCAATTTTCCAGCCAGTTAGCTTTGCAGCTAAACGTGCATTTTGACCACGTTTACCAATTGCTAATGATAATTGATAGTCTGGTACGACAACCGTAGTAGATTTTTCTTCTTCATTTACTTGAACATCTAAAACCTTCGATGGGCTAAGTGCATTTGCTACAAAAACAACTGGATCTTCTGACCACTCAACGATATCGATTTTTTCGCCGTTTAATTCATTTACAATTGTTTGTACACGAGCACCTTTTGCTCCTACACATGAACCTACTGGATCTACCTCTTCGTTATGTGCATGAACAGAGATTTTAGAACGATCTCCTGCTTCACGAGCAATTGATTTGATTTCTACAATACCTTCATAGATTTCAGGTACTTCCATCTCAAATAAGCGACGTAATAAACCAGGGTGTGTACGTGAAACAATGACTTGTGGTCCGCGTGTTGTACGTTCAACCTTTGTAATATAGACCTTGATACGATCATGTGGACGATATGTTTCACCTTGAATTTGTTCGTTTTGTGGTAAAGCAGCTTCTACTTTTCCTAGACCTACGTAAATATTACGAGCATCTAGACGCTCAACTACACCAGTCACGATATCATCTTCACGATCTACATATTGCTCGTAAATTAGGCCGCGTTCTGCCTCACGTACACGTTGAGTAACAACTTGTTTCGCTGTTTGTGCGGCAATACGACCAAAGTTTCGTGGAGTCACTTCCTGTTCAACCACATCTTCTAACTGGTATGCAGGATTGATAGCCTTTGCATCTTCAACAGAAATTTCTAAACGATCATCCTCTACCTCTTCAACAACATCTTTACGTGAAAAGACACGGATAGAGCCCTTATCTAAGTTTAGGTCAACACGGACATTTTGTGCTTGATTGAAGTTGCGTTTGTAAGCTGTAACTAATGCGGCTTCAATTGCTTCAATTAACACATCTCTTGAAATTCCTTTTTGTTCTTCTAGCGCATTGAGCGCATCTAACAAATCACTACTCATTTTGTTTTCACTCCTAAATATGCATTATGCTTAAAAATCGATAGCTAGTCGTGCCAATGCGATTTTTTCTTGTTCAACTGTTACTGTAATTTTACGCGTTTTAATGCGTACTTCTATCACTAATGTATGTTCATCATATGACGTTAAGTAGCCTTGGAATTCCTTCATGTCCTTGACGGGCTCATAGGTTTTAACATAAATAAATTTGCCAATCGCTTTTTCAAAATCAGCATCTTTTTTTAATGGACGTTCTGCTCCAGGTGAAGAAACTTCTAAATAATAGTTTTGTGTAATTGGATCATTTTCATCCAATAGCAAACTTAGTCGTTCACTAACTTGAGCACATTGTTCAATGTCAATTCCACCCTCAGGTGTATCCACATAAACACGTAAAAACCAGTTACGTCCTTCTTTTACGAACTCGACATCCACTAACTCAAGATTCAACTCTTCAACAATCGGTTTGGCGAGCTCTTCTATTAAAGATGGTACTTTGCTCATTGTTTCCTCCTGTATCTATCAAATTCTGGCGTAATAAAACAGAAATTCCACCAGTAGCTTTGGTGAAATTTAACGGTCTTACCTGCTGTTAGTAAAAAATTTGTTTTGCTACGGTATAACAACAGAAAAGAGCGGGAAGGCCCCACTCTTTTGCTGGAAAACTATCAACAAATTATTACCATAAGGATAGCATAGTTTACAGCACAATGCAAATTTCCTTTTTCTAGATATCTATTAGGCAAAGCCATAATTGTGTCTGGAATCTGAAATTTGTGCTTAATTTGTTCATAAATCAAATAAGTTATTCATTATTAATGGTGATGTCTTTAGACTGACCGCTTCAATATTGAAGGACATTAGAAAAGTGAAAGCTGATTGGCATCAGGCATCCCTTCTAAACAGCCCAATTGATCCATGTATTCTATTAATGTCTTGGATACACGACCACGTTGCTGTAAATCTTCCTTCGATAAAAATTCTCCGTCCTCACGTGCTACCACAATTTGTTTAGCAACGTTCGTACCAAGTCCAGGAATCGCATCGAATGGTGGAATTAAAGTATTCCCCTCAATGACAAATTCACTAGCCTGCGAACGATATAAGTCCACCTTTTGGAAGCTCATGCCGCGCTCACACATTTCAAGTGCTAGTTCCATTACAGTTAATAGGTTTTTTTCTTTTGTTGAAGCATCTAAGCCTTTCATATTGATTTCATCAATTTTTGCCCGAATCATTTGGGGACCCTGTACCATGGCAATTAAATCAAAATCATCTGCACGTACTGTGAAATACGCCGCATAGTAAAGAATCGGGAAATGCACTTTAAACCATGCGATACGAACTGCCATTAAAACGTAAGCAGCAGCGTGGGCTTTCGGGAACATATATTTAATCTTTTTACATGATTCGATATACCAGCCTGGCACCTTATTCGCTAACATCTCTGCTTCAAACTCTTCAGATAAACCTTTCCCTTTACGCACAGACTCCATAATTTTAAACGCCAGTGACGGTTCTAGCCCTTGGTAAATTAAATACACCATAATATCGTCACGACAGCCAATTACTTCTTTCAGTACACATGTACCATTTTGAATTAATTCTTGTGCATTACCAAGCCACACGTCTGTTCCGTGTGAAAGTCCTGAAATTTGCACAAGCTCCGAAAATGTTGATGGCTTTGTATCTTCAAGCATTTGGCGTACAAAACGAGTACCAAATTCAGGAATTCCAAGTGTCCCTGTCTTACAGCCTATTTGTTTTTCTGTTACGCCTAAAGATTCTGGGGAACTAAAGATTTTCATAACGACTGGATCATCTGTTGGGATGGTTTTTGGATCTATTCCTGATAAATCCTGCAACATCCGAATCACAGTTGGATCATCGTGCCCTAGAATATCAAGTTTTAAAATATTATCGTGAATAGAATGGAAATCAAAGTGGGTTGTACGCCACTCTGCATCCTGTGCATCCGCAGGAAATTGCACTGGTGAGAAGTCGAAAATATCCATATAGTCTGGTACTACGATAATCCCCCCAGGGTGCTGTCCACTTGTACGTTTTACGCCTGTACAGCCTTGCACTAACCGATCTACCTCAGCGCCACGGAAATGTAGGTTGTTATCATTAGCATAGCCCTTAACGTAGCCATACGCTGTTTTCTCTGCAACTGTACCGATTGTTCCAGCACGATATACATAATCTTCACCGAATAAAACCTTCGTGTAGTTATGAGCTTGTGGTTGATATTCACCGGAAAAATTCAAATCGATATCAGGTACCTTATCTCCTTTAAAGCCAAGGAACGTTTCGAATGGAATATCCTGCCCATCCTTTTTATAAGGTGTACCGCATTCTGTACAATCTTTATTTGGTAAGTCAAAGCCAGAGCTTACTGAACCATCATCAAAAAACTCGGAATGCTTACAATTTGGACAAACATAATGAGGTGGAAGTGGATTTACCTCAGTAATCTCCATAAAAGTTGCCACTAATGAAGATCCTACCGAACCACGAGAACCTACTAAGTAACCATCCGCTAATGACTTTTTCACAAGCTTCGCAGAAATTAAGTAAATTACACCGAAACCATGTCCTAAAATTGACTTTAATTCCTTTTCAATTCGGGCTTTCACGATTTCTGGTAGCTCTTCTCCATATATGTGGTGGGCCATTTCATACGTTAAATTTGTTACCTCATCATCAGAGCCTTCAATTTTTGGTGTATATAAATCATCTTTAATTGGCTTAACATCACCAATCATATCGGCGACTTTTTGTGAGTTTGTCACAACTACTTCTTTCGCAAGATCTGGTCCTAAAAAGTCAAATTCCTCAAGCATTTCATCAGTCGTTCTAAAATGAACCTCAGGTAGCTTCGATCTATTTAATATGTTGGCACCACCTTGAGAGCCGATTAGTATTTGTCTGAACTTCCCGTCTATCGGATCTAAGTAATGCACATTACCCGTTGCTACAACAGGTTTATCGATCTTCTTCCCGAGCTTCACTAACTTGCGAATAATATCTTCAAGTGTCCATTCATCACGTACGACATTGCGCTCAATTAACGGTGCGTATACTGCTTTAGGTTGAACTTCAATGTAATCATAAAACCTCGCAATTTGCTCTGCTTCCTCTGGGGATTTATTCATCATGGTTTCAAATAATTCACCGTTGCTACAACCTGAGCCCACTAATAAACCTTCTCTATATTGCTCTAAGATTGCTCGTGTTACACGAGGTACACGATAGAAAGTTTTTGTATGGGCGTGTGTGACTATTTTAAATAAATTTTTTAGTCCAACATTATCTACTGCTAATATTGTGCAGTGCATTGGTCGTCCCTTTTTATAAGCATCTCCACCACCAATATGCTTATTAAAGTCATCATGGTATTTAATATCTAATTCATCTGCATCTTTCAACAGCTGTAAAAGCAAGTAACCCGTTGCTTCTGTATCATAAATAGCTCGGTGATGCTGGGTTAATTCAATATTGAATTTTTTACAAAGTGTATTTAAACGATGGTTTTTCATCGTTGGATAAAGTAATCTGGCAAGCTCCAACGTATCAATAACTGGATGAATTGTTCCCTCTAGCCCAAATTTTTTATAGCCTGTGTATAAAAAGCCAATATCAAACGATGCATTATGGGCTACGACAATACAATCTCCAATAAATGCATGGAACTCCTTAATGACTTGCTCCACTTCAGGCGCGTTTCGTACCATATCATCTGTAATGCCTGTCAATTCAATAGTCGTCGCTGACAATGGGTGATGTGGATTGGCAAAGCTTTCGTATTTGTCGATCACATTTCCATCTTTAATCTTAACTGCAGCAAGCTCAATAATCGTATCGTAAGCAGTAGATAGACCTGTCGTCTCTACGTCAAACACGACATAGGTAGCATCCGCTAATAATTGGTGCTCAGGAGCATAAGCAATCGGTACACCATCGTCTACTAAATTAGCTTCCAAGCCGTAAATAACTTTTATTCCATGCTTTTTCCCTGCTGCATAGGCATCTGGGAAGGATTGCACAACAGCATGGTCGGTAATAGCCACGGCTGGGTGACCCCATTTTGCAGCCTGCGCAACAAGTCGATCAACTGGTGTCACAGCATCCATTTGACTCATTGGTGTATGCAAATGCAATTCTACTCGTTTCTCTCCCTCTGGTGCCTTGTCTTGTCGTGTTGCTTTTTTGATTTCATTAATATCATTTGCCATGACGATTAAATCACGAATAAATGTGTCAGTTTGTACGGAGCCTCGGACTTTTACCCACATACCCTTTTTCAAATATTGCATAAGTTCCGCATCATCATTATCACGTGAGAACATTTTTACAACGATGGAATCCGTATAGTCGGTAATTTTAATTTGCAATAAAGAACGGCCGCTTTTTAGTTCTTTAACTTCTGTATCAAAAACAAATCCTTCAATAATAACACGGCGTTCTTCTTCAACAATGCGTTTAATTTCCATAGTTTCATCGTCTTTAATTAACATACCGAGCTGGAATGGACGGTCACCAAGGTTAGCAATGGCTGGATTTTCTTTCTTCTCCTGCTCACGCTTTTTGTAATCTTGTATCGCTTGCTGAGATAAAGCTGCCTCCTCTAATTGCTTCTGTTCTCTGAAAGCTTTCTGCGCCGCAATCATTTCTTCCGATTGATCTTGAAGCACGAAATCTATTGCAATGTGTGGGAAGCCGAATTGACTATAGCTTTCGGAAAGCTTTTCTGCATACTTTGTTTTCAGCATCATAAATTCCATTTCTTGCATGCAGGATAATGTAATTTTTTGCCCATTCCACATTGGCATTTGCGAAACGAGGCAATTTTTTAAAGTTGGCGCCATCTCATCTATTTGCTCTACTACAGTTAACCAATATCCTTGGACAAGCTCCTCCGTAACATTTTTTTCTACCGTATCAAAAGTGGTGTGAATTTGAGCGATAGCTGAAAATTTTTCAGTCAAACGAGTACGAAAAAGTTGGTATAGCGGGAAAGGGAGTATATCTCGTAATTTAATGGTAAAATTCCACAGCCTGTTCTTTTTGTGTACGGTTAGCCGTGATAATTCACCTTCTTCAAAAAAGGACATATACACATCATCTGTTAACTCTAGTTGCTGCAAGAACATTTGAAACCTCATTCTTGCTTCTTGTTGCTGTTCCAATCTATTGACACCTACTTTCAGTAAGAGGCCGTATCAAAGCCCCTTATTTTATTTCCTTACCAACGTTTACGAATCAAAGAAAAAATTCGCTCCCTTTCCGCAGGTGACCGTCAAGCCTCACAAATCCTAAACATCTATGAATTCATGCTTGGCTCGCTGTCCCTGGGAAGTGGCGCGAATTTATTATCTATTTAATGCCATTTCCATCCTTTTGGGACAAGCATTTAAAGGAAAATCAATTATGCCTTGGCATAATTGCGTCTGGGATCGGCTTTGTGCTTAGGCCTGCACGACGCAGGTCAGTTAGCCGTTATCGCATGGATGCGATGATTTTAGGCTAACATCCCCTAAGAACTCCTCTCCGATTCCATGACATCCGCCGGAGGCATTAGGCCAACACGAAGTTGGTCACTCAGTCGTTGCCACAGGACGTGGCGTTTTTAGACTGAGTTCCTCTATTTCAGCTGTGCTTGGACACCCACTAAAAAGTAGCTTAAAACCCGTATTCATCTCACCACCATTGAGATGGAGACTTCAGCTGAAAGGAGTTAATTTCTGCGAAAAAATTCATTTAAGCGATCGATGACCTCTTCTTTTTTCCATTCAAACGTTTCACCTGTTTGACGGAATTTTACTTCAACAATACCTTCAGTTGCTTTTTTACCTACTGTTACACGGACTGGTAAACCAATTAAATCAGCATCTGCAAATTTAACCCCAGCGCGCTCAGCACGATCATCTATTAGCACATCATAACGGTATGATTTCAATAAGCCATACAGCTCATCAGCTAAGGCTACTTGTGTTTCATCCTTTGTATTAACAGGTACAACATGGATATCATAAGGCGATAATTGTGTTGGCCAAATAAAACCATTTTCATCTTGGAAATGCTCAGCAACAGCAGCTAAAATACGTGATACACCAATACCGTAGCAGCCCATAATAAATGGCTGTGTCTTCCCTTGTTCGTCTAAGAATGTACCATTCATTTTTGCAGAGTAAGTTGTTCCTAATTTAAAGATATGTCCAACCTCGATACCTTCTGCAAATTTGATAGTACCTTGTCCATCTGGAGATGGATCACCCTCTTGAATAAAACGAATATCTAAGTATTCATTTATTGCAAAATCACGCTCTGGATTAACGCTTACTAAGTGGAATCCATCCTCATTTGCACCAGCTACACCGTTACGGATTGATTTAATAGCATTGTCAGCTACTACTTTTATGTCTACTGGTAATTTAACAGGACCAATTGAACCAACTCCGCAGCCTAATAAATTGCGGATTGCCTCTTCACTAGCAAGTTCAACAGAATCAGCATTAAGCGCATTTTTCAGTTTAATATCATTAATTTCGTGATCTCCGCGAGCAAGTACCACAACTAATTCACCATCAACGTCAAACACTAATGTTTTAATGACAGTAGAAGGCTCAACATTTAAGAAAGCCGATACTTCTTCGATTGTTTTTTGATCAGGTGTTGCCACTTTTTCTAGGTCTTTTAATGCTTCACCTGATGGTTGATAGTCTACAAGAACTTCTGCCATTTCGATGTTCGCAGCATAATTAGACGTGTCAGAATAGGCAATTGTATCTTCTCCAATTTCGGAAAGCACCATAAATTCATGTGTCCCTTTACCACCGATTGAGCCTGCATCTGCAATAACTGCACGGTAGTTTAAACCAAGGCGAGAGAAAATATTTGAATAAGCACGATACATATCATCATATGTTTCATCTAAACTTTCACGTGTTGCATGGAAAGAATACGCATCTTTCATAATAAACTCTCTGCCTCGTAGCAAACCAAAGCGAGGACGTTTTTCATCACGGAATTTAGTTTGAATTTGATAAAGTGTTAACGGTAACTTTTTATATGATTTAATTTCATCACGTACTAAAGTCGTAATCACTTCTTCATGTGTTGGTCCTAATGCAAAGTCGCGGTCATGACGGTCTTTCAAACGCATTAATTCTGGTCCGTATTTTTCCCAGCGACCTGATTCCTGCCAAAGTTCCGCAGATTGTAATGAAGGCATTAAAAGCTCAATTGAATTGATTGCTTCCATTTCTTCACGAATAATATTTTCTATTTTTGTCAACACACGTTTTGCAAGCGGTAAATACGAGTATACCCCACTTGTATTTTGACGAATAAACCCTGCACGTAGTAATTGCTTATGTGATTTTACTTCTGCATCAGCAGGTACTTCACGTAGCGTTGGGATTAATGTTTTACTTTGCTTCATTCAGTGTTCCACCTTTTTTAATAAATATGTTTTTATACTCTAATTAGCATAAACAAATTTAGCTTTGAGCGCAATGTTTCAAAAAAATTGCGCTCAAAGCTATCTTTTCAATCAGTTTTCACCTTGGCGGTCATTGTGATATTCGCTAGGCTTTTTCTAAATTATGTTTTACTTGATAATTTAGTTAAAAGAAAAATCGTTGTATATCGTTCCATGTAACGATGACCATTAGAATCATTAATAGTACGATACCTACAAAATGCACAAGACCCTCTTTTTGACGATCAATTGGCTTACCACGTAATGCTTCGTAGCCGAAGAATAATAGACGACCACCATCAAGTGCTGGGAGCGGTAGTAAGTTCATAATTCCAAGGTTAATACTTAACATTGCAGCCCAATTCATTAAATTCATGAATCCATATTGAGCTACTGCTTCTGTAGCTTTATAAATACCAACTGGACCTGATAGAGCATCTATCGTGAATTTACCGGTAACTAACATACCGAGCAACTCAAATATTCGAACCGTCATATTATAGGTTTCTTGAGCGCCATAAACAACTGCCTTCAATGGATTAAATTCACGTGGGCTCTCGTACTTAACACCAATTTGACCAAACGTCTCACCCGTATTTTCATCTGTCATTTCTTTAACCGTCATTGGAAGATTTTTTGTTTGTCCATCTCGTTCAATTGTTACATTAATTGTTTCACCTGGACGATCTTGTACATTTCCAGCTAAATCTTGCCATTTTTCAACCGCTTGTCCGTCGATGGCAGTTACTTTATCACCGGCAACCATTCCTGCCTGTGCAGCTGGATCATTTGCTACAACTTCTGTTATGATTGGCTCATACGTTGGTACCCCGTAAAATAATCCAATTAACAAATAAATAACAAAAGCTAAAATAAAGTTAAACAATGGACCTGCAAAGATTGTCATGGCACGTTGACCAACTGTTTTAGCGTTAAACTGACGATCATATGGTGCAATTAACGTTTCTCTACCGTTTTCTACGAGCATACAATCTCTTGCAACATTGTAACGAACTAATTTTTCTTCTTCATCATAGCCTTCTACAAACAATTCTTTTTCTAAATCGGCACGCTCAACTTCTAAAAATAATAAATCTGGTAATTGCTTATTATTTTGATTGAAAATAATTTTCTTCACCACATTATCTTCATCTACAATAAGCCCTACGCGGTAGCCCGGCTGTAATTCGGCGCCATCCATGTCTTCACCAGCCATACGAACGTATCCACCAATCGGCAATAAACGTACCGTATAGATTGTTTCACCATGTGTTCTCCAATAAATTTTTGGTCCCATACCAATGGCGAATTCTCGAACCATGATTCCTGCGCGTTTCGCAAACAAGAAGTGACCGAATTCATGGAAGAATACGAGTAGGCCAAATATTAAAATAAATGCAATAGCTGTTTGCATAATACCCCACCTTTAAAAACGAATAGTTAACGATATCTTCTCTCGTTATTTTACCATGTCTAACACTGTTTTTCTTGTTTCACCATCTACATGTAAAATTGTTTGCAAATCTGGCACTAATATGTTGTTATGTGCCTGCATTACACGCTCAATCGTTTCGTCAATTTCAAGGAATGTTATTTGCCCTTGTAAAAATGCCGCAACTGCCGCTTCATTCGCCGCATTCATCGCCGTTAAAATTGTACCGCCTGTACGCCCAGCCTCATAAGCTAGACGCAATGCTGGATAACGTTCAAAATCCATTTCTTTAAAATGTAACTGACCAATTTGTGCTAAATTAAGTCGTTGTCCGTTATGTAGCGGCATACGATCTGGGTAGCTTAAGGCATATTGAATAGGTACACGCATGTCCGGTGTACCTAGCTGTGCAATGACACTAGTATCATGATACTCAACTAATGAGTGAATAATACTTTCTCTATGCAAAAGTACATCAATTTTATCATAAGGCATATCGAATAAGACATGTGCTTCAATGACTTCTAGCCCTTTATTCATCATTGTAGCTGAATCTATCGTTATTTTCGCCCCCATTGACCAGTTCGGGTGATTTAGTGCATCTGCAACTGTTACATGCTTCAATTCCTCACGTGTTTTGTCACGGAAGCTACCACCAGAAGCTGTAATGATTAAACGTTCAATATTTTTCGGATTCTCACCGTTCATCGATTGGAAAATTGCAGAATGCTCACTATCAACCGGCAAAATTGTTGCATTATATTTCTTTGCCTCCGCCATTACTAAATGTCCAGCAGTGACAAGTGTCTCTTTATTGGCAATTGCAATGGTTTTGCCCATACGAATTGCGGCTAATGTCGATTCTAGTCCAACACTCCCGAGAACAGCGTTTACAAGCACTGTTGAATCAGGGTGTGTAGCCACCTCTACTAGTCCTTTTGCTCCAAACGTAAAATGGACTTGTGGATATTCCTTAGCGAGCGTAAGTGCATCTTCCTCTAATTGAACAGATACTAGCTCAGGCTTCAAAGTTTCGATCATTTCACGAGTTTTATCGATGTTTTTTCCAGAAGAAAAGGCCACTAAATGAAAGGCTTCACGTTGTTCTTTTAAAATATCATAGGTTTGCCAACCGATTGAACCAGTTGCACCAAGTAAACTTATTTTTTTCACGACAAATTGTCCCCTTTTTCTATCTAAGCAAATAAAAATGTACGATATAGAGCAATGCTTCTATTGTTCTTAGTTACCGAAAAGATGTAAAAAATGTAGTAATGGCACGACGAATAATAGACTATCAAAGCGGTCTAAAATACCACCATGCCCAGGCAAAATATTACCTGAATCCTTGACGTCAAAATGACGCTTTATAGCTGATTCCACTAAATCGCCCATTTGACCGATAATTGAGGCAAAGATTGTCACGAAAATAAGTGAAACATAGCTATTCATAAATGGATAAATCGCTTGCATTCCGATAGCAAAGATCACCGCAATGACAATCCCACCTACAAAGCCCTCTACAGTTTTCTTAGGTGAAATTTCAGGCCATAGCTTATTTTTACCTAGCTTTCTTCCCACAAAGTATGCGCCTGAGTCAGTTGTCCAAACAACTAGCAAACAGTAGACAACATATTCAAGACCGACATTTCTTGTTTCATTTAAATAATGAAAGCCTAGGCCAACATAAAACGCACCTAATAATATAAAAGCAACTTCATCAAATGTTATTTTATTTTTCACAAGGACTACGTATATGAGCAATAACATCATAAGTCCATAAACAACCATTAGCGTGGACGAATAGCCAATTGCCTCTACGACTTCACTAGACCAGTCCTTTGGTATAACAAGCAATATTAATGTTAGTAGCCCTAAAAAGCCAGGCACTGAAAAAAGTGAAATACCTTTCATTTTTAGTATTTCATAAAAGCCGACAACAGCCATTGCAAGCACAAGTAGTGTAAATGGCACTTTTCCATAAATAACGAATGGAATAAATAGCGCTGCTGCAATTATTGCTGTGATAATTCGTTGTTTCAAGTTGTTTCTTCTCCCTTCAGCCCACCGTAACGGCGATTACGTTTCTGATAGTTTTCCACCGCTTCCAGTAAGTTTCCCTCGCTAAAATCTGGCCACAATGTATTTGTAAACCAAAATTCTGTATAAGCGAGCTGCCATAACATAAAGTTGCTTAATCGTACTTCACCACTTGTACGAATTAACAAATCTGGCTCTGGCAGATGGGCCGTCATTAAATGAGATGTCAAGCATTCTTCTGTTATGTCTTCCATCGTTAATTGACCGTCTTGCACTTTTTGAAGCATTGTTTTCATGGCGCCAACCATTTCTGAACGACTTCCATAATTCAGAGCAAAATTTAAAATTAATCCTGTATTATGCTTCGTTTCCTCCATCGCCTCATACAATGCTTTTTGTGTATGTGCAGGCAACAAAGATGAATCGCCGATCATTTCAACACGTACATTGCGTTCCATCATTTCAGGTAAAAAGGAACCTAAAAATTCAACAGGTAAACGCATTAGAAAATCGACCTCTGTTTTTGGTCGTTTCCAATTTTCCGTAGAGAACGCGTACACCGTTAAAACTTTAATACCTAGATCTGATGCAAATCTAGTTACCTTTCGCACCGTCTTCATACCTTCATGGTGTCCAGCAACACGTGGCATGGCACGTTTCTTCGCCCAACGTCCATTTCCGTCCATAATAATCGCTACATGGGCAGGAATCGGCTCGTTTTTAGCATGGGCAACACGTTCCTCCAATGATAGTGTATCCATTTTTATTTGTTTACCTAATAGCTTTTTAAACATGCTAACTCCCCCACTACAACTAATCGGACGTATTCTAACCTATCATAACAAACAAAAGCGCTTTTTGTCTTTTTTTTCCCTCTAAATTGACTATGTATGAACTATCTTATTTTAGAACAACAATTTTATAAAGAAAAGCCTGTAAAGAAGTCTGATAATTGTATCACACCATCTACGAAGACTTAATCCGAGGCATTCCCCTCAAATCGCGTAAAAAACAGTTCCTCTTAAATCTTAAGCAAAAATAGATGATAGGTTATTTTCATTAAAACTAAATATATTCTGTTACATAATAATTTAACAGTAAAGAGAAAAGACGTCCTGTTATTTATAGGACGCCTTCATCTCATTAAAAAGTTCCATCATAGACATGCAAATTGAGTTTTTTACACTTCTAGAATTTCTTTTTCTTTGTCTTTCGTTACTTGATCTACCTTTACAATGAAATCATCCGTTAATTTTTGAATGTCTTCACCGTAGCCACGTAGATCATCTTCTGTGATTTCGCCAGCTTTTTCAAGTTTTTTTAGATCATCATTGGCATCGCGACGAACGTTACGTACAGCGATTTTTGCATCTTCTGCTTCTTTTTTCACTTGCTTCACAAGATCTTTACGACGCTCTTCTGTTAAAGCAGGAATCATTAAACGAATGACAGAACCATCGTTTGTTGGTGTAATACCAATATCTGATTTCATAATTGCTTTTTCAATTTCACCTAAAATCGTTTTATCGTAAGGTGCAATAACTAATAAACGCGCTTCTGGTACCGAAACACCTGCAAGCTGATTAATTGGTGTTGGTGCACCATAATATTCAACTGAAATGCGATCTAATAGAGATGCATTTGCACGCCCTGCACGGATTGAAGATAGTTCACGTGTGAAAGCAGCGATTGTTTTATTCATTTTTTCTGTAGTTTGTTCTAAAACTTGTTTAGTCATTATGCATTCCTCCTAACAACAGTTCCAATTTTTTCACCTTGTACGGCACGTTTAATATTACCTGGTTCCGTAATCGAGAAGACAATTAACGGAATATCGTTATCCATACATAAAGTTGAAGCTGTAGAATCCATTACTTGTAAACCTTGTTGAATAACGTCTAAATATGTGAGTGTTTCGTATTTAACGGCAGTCGTGTCTACCTTTGGATCTGCAGAATAAACACCATCTACATTATTTTTTGCCATTAAAATTGCATCTGCGTCGATTTCTGCTGCTCGTAATGCTGCAGTAGTATCAGTAGAGAAGAACGGGTTACCTGTACCTGCCGCAAAAATTACAACTCGTTTTTTCTCTAGATGACGAACTGCTTTACGACGAATGTAAGGCTCTGCTACTTGTGTCATCACGATGGAAGATTGTACACGTGTTTCAATCCCTAATTTTTCAAGTGCATCTTGTAACGCTAAGGAGTTCATAACTGTTGCTAGCATACCCATATAATCGGCTGCTGCACGATCCATGCCCATTTCGCTACCAATTTTTCCACGCCATATGTTACCGCCACCTACAACAACAGCAACTTCTACATCAAGATCTACTACTTCTTTTACTTCTTCTGCAACAGACTTGATTATTTTTGGTGATAGACCGAAGCCCGCCTCTCCAGCTAACGCTTCACCACTTAATTTTATAACTACTCGTTTATATTGTGGCACACTCATTGTAAACCTCCATCAGACTTTATTTAAAACATCTCTATTCCCTTTTCCATTATAATATATATAACAATAATTGCTAGTTGTGAATAAGGCAGAATAGGAAATTATATGGCTCATCACCATAACGTGTGGTTGATTTCCGTTCCGACTGGGCGCTTTCCTGAGGATGTCCAGCCTCCACTTCAATCAACTTATATACATAGCATATGTTTTAACAAATGTTATCCACAACTTTTGGTAGATGAACCAACGCTATCTTTTTTTTGCTCATTTCGGAAAAATAGGGAACACGCTATGTTGTGTTCCCCATTTTTAGTCTAGAAAATCTAGATATTATTTGATTAGGATCAAATGCAAGCTAAATTAGTTACCTTTAACTTGGCTCATTACTTCTTCAGCGAAGTTATCTTCACGTTTTTCGATACCTTCACCTACAGCGTAACGTACGAAGCCGTTTACTGAACCGCCAGTTGAAGCAACGAAGTCACGTACTTTTTGATCTGAGTTTTTAACGAATGATTGGTCAAGTAAGCAAACATCTTCGAAATATTTACCAAGACGTCCTTCAACCATTTTCGCTACGATATTTTCTGGTTTACCTTCGTTAAGTGCTTGTTCAGTTAATACTTTACGCTCACGTTCAACTTCTTCAGCAGAAACTTCATCACGAGAAACATAAGTTGGGTTAATAGCTGCGATGTGCATAGCAACATCTTTAGCAGCAGAAGCATCTGTAGAACCTTCTAAAGTAACTAATACACCGATGCGGCCGCCCATGTGTAAGTAAGAACCGAATGCATCTGCATCAGTTTTTGTTTTCACTTCGAAACGACGAAGAGTAATTTTTTCACCGATTGTTGCAATTGCTGTTGAAATTTGGTCAACAACTTTTACACCTTCAGCATTTGCAATCTCTAATGCAGCTTCAATTGATGCAGGTTTAGCAGCAAGTAATTGTTCAGCTAATGAAGCAACTAATACTTGGAATTTATCATTTTTAGAAACAAAGTCAGTTTCAGCATTTACTTCTAGGATGATTGCTTCGTTACCATTTTCTAAAATGTATGTTGTACCTTCTGCAGCGATACGGTCAGCTTTTTTAGCAGCTGAAGAAAGTCCTTTTTCACGTAGGAAATCGATTGCAGCTTCTAAATTGCCATCAGTTTCTACTAACGCTTTTTTACAATCCATCATTCCAGCGCCAGTTTTTTCGCGTAATTCTTTTACTAATTGTGCAGTAATGTTTGCCATTTAGTGTTTCCTCCTTAAGTTGGTTGAACAAATTTTATTGATAGGTTCTAAAAAAGGTGATAAGGGTCCTGAGCCACTTATCACCTTTTTGTAAACGTGAATTACTCAGCAGCAGCTTCTACAGCTGGAGCTTCTTCTTCACCTTGTTTTGACTCGATTAATGCGTCAGCCATTTTAGCAGTTAAAAGTTTAACAGCGCGAATAGCATCATCATTAGCAGGGATTACGTAGTCGATTTCATCTGGATCACAGTTTGTATCAACAATACCTACTAGAGGGATGTTTAATTTAATAGCTTCTGCAACAGCAATACGTTCTTTACGTGGGTCAACAACGAACATTACGTCTGGAAGAGCTTGCATATCACGGATACCGCCTAAGAATTTGATTAGACGTTCGTGTTCTTTTTTAAGTTGGATTACTTCTTTTTTAGGTAGAACTTCAAAAGTTCCATCTTCTTCCATTTTTTCGATTGCTTTCATACGTGCAACACGTTTTTGAATTGTACCGAAGTTTGTAAGAGTACCACCTAACCAACGTTGGTTGATGTAGTAGTTGCCTGAACGTTCAGCTTCATCTTTGATCGCTTCTTGTGCTTGTTTTTTCGTACCAACGAAAAGAACTTTACCACCGTCTTGACCAACTTGACGCATGAAGTCATAAGCTTCCTCTAATTTTTTAACAGTTTTTTGTAAGTCGATGATGTAGATCCCGTTACGCTCAACGAAGATATATTTCTTCATTTTTGGGTTCCAACGACGAGTTTGGTGACCGAAATGTACACCAGCTTCAAGTAATTGTTTCATAGAAATTACTGACATGTGTATTTCCTCCTAGTATGTTTGGTTTTTATCCTCCGCATTTATCACTTGCAACAAGCTACCCTAAGCTTAGAGCACCACTTACTACATCAAAATGCGTGTGTATTAATAACACCATTTGCAACTATATCATAGCTTTATCCCATTCGCAACTGTTTTAGTTATGAAACTTCAATAATAGCTCGATTTCTGTTTTTCCTCTTTGAAGCTGCTTTGCAATTTCTTCTGATGTTTTACCTTGTTTCGCTAATTCAATAACTTGTTGTTCTATTGTTAATGGCTTTACTTCGTCTTTTCGTCTTGCTTCATTTAATTGTTCGGCTGAATGTACAACCTTTGCTTCAGTCTTAACTCCAGGTTGTTGCTGACGTGAATAAGCATTGGCTACGATCTTTTTTGGCACATAAATACGCGGTTCATGATCTACACTATTAGAACCGTCTACTGTGCTTTCTTCCTCTGTCAGCGAAGGAGATTGCTCCTGCTCCTTTTGTCTCGCAATCTGCTCTACCTGTTTAACAGCATTCGTTTTAGTTGCAGTCATTGAAACACTTTGCAACTCTTGAATTAGGCGATCGTTTTCATCTTTCATTTCAGCTAAATAGACACTTATAGTATCATCCATTTCACGCATTAAACGTTCTTGCTTTTTTTCTAATTCTTTAAATTTTGCTAGTTTTGTATTTAAAATGATGAGGAAATAAAATGAAAGTAATTGTAAAAAAAATAGTACCACAATTAGTATGGTTGTCATTGTAAACTCCTATCCACTAAAATCCACGAAATTACCCTTAAACGGATGTTGAACCTGTTTTTTCGGCTCTTCGTTATTATTTTTTTTCTTTTTTCGAGTACCTTTTATATACTCGACACCCGCTTCTTCATCTTCACCAATCTCATCCATACCCTCAGAAGTATTCACAACTTTTTGCTTGCGTTCAATTTCTTTTTTTAACGCTTCATTTGCATGTGCTTGCTGAGCCAAAGTTTGTTGATGTGCCTGATCTGCCATTTTCCCAGCTTCAAATGTTTTCGGAATAGCTATTTGTAGTTCGACACCCTTTAAACTCATTAGACTTCCTCCTTCAATAGTAGGTATATAAGGTCATTACGCATTAATCATTTCGTTAGATAATAATTTTCGTAACTTTAATAACGCCTTAGAGTGGATTTGTGAAATACGTGACGTAGATAGTTCCAACATTTCCCCAATTTCTGTTAATGTTAATTCTTCTGTATAAAATAAACTAAGCACCAGTTGCTCTTTATCATTTAGCTTTTGGATATTTTCAGCTAAGTCTTCCAGTAATTCTGACTTAACGATCGCTTGCTCAGGGGTCTCAGTCGTATCATCACGTATAACAAATGACTTTCCATCCGTTTCATCTTGATCTTGCTGCTCATTAATGGAAAGAACATTTGAAAAGAAATGTTCCTGTACAGTTTGGTGAACTTCCTCAATAGGTAAAGCCATATGCTCCGCAAGCTCTTCAGGTGTTACATGACGCATATATTTTTGTTCTAAATGTTCAATTTGTGCATCTAATTTCTTTGCCTTTTCACGAGCTGAACGCGGCAACCAATCTTCCTTACGTAAACCATCTATAATTGCTCCTCTTACTCTAAAAGAAGCATATGTATCAAATTTCAAGTCTCTATTAATATCAAATTTATTTAATGCATCAAAAAGACCTAACATGCCTAAGCTCGTTAAATCGTCTCGAGATACACTCTTTGGTAAACCCGTACCAATGCGCTGTACATGATATGATACTAGAGAAATATATTTTTTTATTAGCATATCACCAGCATCTGGATCGCGCTCATGTATCCAACGATTCCACAGCTTTTGTTCATCGTTCAGAATTGGTTGTGTCATGTAATCCACCTCTCTTAAGAAAAACGCATTTACGCGCCTGTTTGCCATTGACTACGATTACCTTCTAGAAAGAAATATGTACCTTATTGTTCTTTTTCCTGCCAAAATTCTGTTCAATCGATAGGGGCGTTAGCCATAAGCCTCTCACATAAAAAACATTGCCCTTCTTTCCTATATTATAACAAGAATCGACTTTAATTTCATTTGTTTCTCCTACTCTATCACAGATTCTTTAAATTTATTTGTCGGCCATATTTTAGTTTGGTTATAGCCAAAATCCGTCTAGTTTTAAAAGAGAATCAGGATGTAGCTCTTTAGCCAAGACGAAAACTATGCCCTTGGTTTTCCACCGAACAGTAGCTTTCACAAAAAAAGAGCCGCTATTCGCGACTCGTATGTTTATGCATTTATTTGCTGTTCATCCTCACGATTCATCATCGTTCGTACAACCTGGGCAATTTCATCTGAGCTTTCATCCTGAAACTCAACGGTTGAGTTAGCCGTCGGTGTTTCTTGATCTTCCTTGGAATTGACAGATTCGCTTTCTTCTAGCTCACCTTCAACGACTTCTTCATCGCCCTCTGGTGTGAATAAAACGTAGGCAATTAAAAACCTTATAATATACATGACAAAAAACATAATTATTCCCGCTACAAATGATCCTATGATAATACGTAATGGTGTAAAAGGTTTTTGAAATGTACTAAAAAAATAGAGAGAAAAGGCAGCTAACGCACCCCATAGGTTATAAAAAATAGAACCAAACATTATATTTCACTCACTCCTTGGTTTACCGTTCGAATATGTAATGTCGACGTCGCAGGAGAAAATTCAATTGTTCTCCCACTATTACCACCCGTGTCTTCGGCAACTAAAGGAATTCCATGGCGTTTTAACTCAAACTTTACCGCTTCTACATTACGCGGACCGATACGCATTGAATCTTTGTCAGAGGTAAATTGAAACATCTGCGCACCACCCGCAATTTTTGCCTTTAGCTTAAATTTTTGAACGCCTTCTAACTTTAATAGGTCAATCATTGCCGCAACGCTTGTGTCAGCAAATTTAGCCACATTTATTGACTCTTGTCTACCTAAACTCGAATCTGGCAACATTACATGTATTAAACCAGCAATTTTTTTTGACTCATCATATAAAATAACACCTACACAAGATCCAAGACCTGATGTTCTGATCGTGTTTGGTAACTTTACTACATCCATTTGTGCAATTCCAACTTTTATCACTTGTCCATTACTATTACTCAGTATCATCTATGAAACTCCTAATGCTTTAAAAATAGCATCAAATGAATCTGGATCCGGTAATAAGAAAAAATGTCCTTTTACTGTTTCTTGGTCCTCTGCACCGTCTTCAAAAATGGATGTATTTATTACGATTACATTATCGCTAACATGTGATAATTCAATCAAACCAATACTAATAATGGCACCAAACATATCAACACTTAGTCCTGGGACTGTCGGATAAATTTTTAAATTTGTAAAGTCAGATAACGCTGATAAATAAGAGCCAGATAAAATATTACCCATTTCCTGCATAGCTGATAAACCTAACTCTGAAACAGGTTGTTTTTTAAAGTCGAATGATTCATCGTATATGAGACGACGGATAAAACGATTTGCTTGTTCAATTGGTAGGATAAAAAACATACTACCTTCAGCATCACCTTCAATGCGTAGATAGATTCCAACTACGACATTTTCAGATCCTCCAGCAAGCTCCATCATGTCATTAAATGACACCATTTCAACCTTTGGTACTCGCATATCAATTTTTTTACCAAGTAAATTGGAAAGTGCTGTAGCAGCATGCGCAGCACCAATATTTCCAATTTCTTTCAATACGTCTAAATGTAGTGATGTAATTTTTTGATTAAATATCATTATCGACCCCTACTTTAGTGGATTTAGTACTTTCTCTAAATGTAATAATATTAATAAACGTTTATCTATTTTAGCTACGCCTGAAATAAACTCTTCTCCAAGTGAACCAACTACTTCTGGCTGTGGTTCAATTGAGTTTGCAGGTATGTCTAACACATCATTTGCAGAATCTACTACGAAGCCTACTTCCATATCCTCTAATGAAATAATGATAATACGAGTTGTTTCTTCATGCTCAGAGATCGGTAACTCAAATCGTTCACGTAAGTCCACAATTGGTGTTACGACACCGCGTAGATTAATAACACCTTTTACAAATTTCGCTGTTTTTGGTACACGTGTAATATGCATTAGTTTTTCAATCCCTTGAACATGCGATACAGGAATCGCATATTCTTTATCTGCTAATTGAAAAACAATCACTTTAATACTTTCTTGTTCCACTGCGTTTGTCATTGTTTACACCTCTCTTATTCATTCACTTTATTTAATAAGTGCGTTACAATCCACAATTAAGGCTACTTTCCCATTACCTAAAATTGTTGCACCTGAAATTGCAAAGATATTCGTTAAGTAATTTCCTAATGATTTCAGAACAATTTCTTGTTGACCAATGAATGAATCCACTACTAAACCAGCAAGCTTCTCACCTTTTCGAACGATGACCACTGAATGGAATTCGTCAACCTGTGGTTCTTTGCGAGGTACCTCAAAGATTTCTTCTAAGAATACTAGTGGTACTACTTTGCCACGGAAATCGATTACTTTTTGATTATGCGCATTCATAATTTCTGATGAACGGATAATGGAAGTTTCAATAATTGATGAAAGTGGAATTGCATAAATCTCTTTTTCAATTTCTACTAGCATGACAGAAATAATCGATAATGTCAGTGGTAATTGAATCGAGAATATTGAGCCTACGTCTTGTGTAGATTCAATGGAAATATTTCCACCCAATGATTCTATTGTTGTTTTAACAACGTCTAATCCTACGCCTCGGCCTGATACATCAGAAATAACATCTGCTGTTGAGAATCCAGAAGCCAAAATAAGCTCATTAATTTGCTTATCTGACATTGAGTATGATTGTTCTTGTGTAACAATACCTTTAGAAATAGCTTTCGCTAGTACTTTTTCACGGTTAATACCTGCTCCATCGTCTTCAATTTCAATAAAGACATAGTTACCGCTATGATAAGCACGTAGTACAACCGTTCCTTCTTCTGGCTTTCCTTTCGCAAGGCGAGCTGTAGGATTTTCAATACCATGGTCGACAGAGTTACGGATTAAATGAACAAGTGGATCTCCAATTTCATCGATTACAGTACGATCTAGCTCGGTTTCGGCACCGATAATTTCCAGGTTAATCTTCTTATTAAGATCACGAGATAACTGACGGATCATTTTTGGGAAGCGGTTGAATACTGTTTCAACCGGAACCATACGCATCGTTAAAATAATTGTTTGTAAGTCACCCATGACGCGGCTCATACGCTCTACAGTTTCATTTAACTCACCGTGATTAACCTCAGTTGAAATGGACTGTAGTCGCCCTCGATCTATCACAAGCTCTTCAAATAAGTTCATTAAAATATCAAGACGCTCGATATTAACACGAATTGTTTTATTACCAACAGGCGCATGGCTTTTATCAGCTTTAGCAGGAGCTGCCGCTTTTGCAGGTTTAGGTGCTGGAGTAGTGTTTTCAGGTGCAGTAGCAGGTTTAGCCTCCGGTTCTATCGTTGCTGTAGCTGTTACTTCTTGAATCGCTTGTTCTTTTTTACTAAATTGCTTTTCTTCGATCGTAGCGACAATCACTTCTTCGACTTCTGAAACTTTCATAATCTTTTTCTGCATATCTTCAGCAGATTCTTTTGTCACGAAAGCTACATAAAATTGTTGATCGAACTGCTCATCTTCAAGCTTATCTACAGATGGATTTGATTTAATAACATCCCCATCTTTTTCTAAGATTTCAAACACCATAAATACACGTGCCGCTTTTAACAGACAGTCCTCACGTAGTCTCACTGAAATTTCAAATGCATTGAAACCTTGTTCAGCAGATTGTGCAATAACTGTTTCTTCAAAGCTGTCATACTCTAAAACACTTGCTACAGCAGTAACTGTTGTCCCAATAGTTGCGACAATCACTTCCTCAACTTCTGAAACTTTCATAATCTTTTTCTGTATATCTTCAGCAGATTCTTTAGTTACGAAAGCTACGCAAAATTGTTGGTCGAACTGTTCGTCTTCAAGCTTTTCTACAGATGGATTTGATTTAATAACATCCCCATCTTTTTCTAAAATCTCAAACACCATGAATACACGTGCTGCTTTTAAAAGACAGTCCTCACGTAATCGCACTGATATTTCAAATGCATTGAAACCTTGTTCAGCAGATTGTGTAATAACTGTTTGTTCAAAGCTGTCATACTCTAAAACACTAGCTACAGCAGTAACTGGTGTCTCAGTAGTTGCTACTACTTCAGGAATCGCGTACTCACCTAATTCAATACGCTTTAACTGCGCTACAGTTGAGGATACATCACGCTTTCCATCTCCGCCATTCGCAATGTCCATTACCATTTCTTCTAGATGGTCTACAGACTCAAAGACAACATCTAAAATTTCAGGAGTTACATGGATTTTCTCGTTTCGGATTGCATCTAACACGTTTTCCATTTTATGAGTTAAATCCGCTAAATCTTCAAAGCCCATTGTTGCAGACATACCTTTTAATGTATGTGCAGAGCGGAAAATTTCTCCAACAATTGCCAAATCATCTGGATTTTTTTCTAGTTCTAATAAATGTTCACTACATGCTTGTAAATGGTCTTTACTTTCTTCGATAAACATCTCTAAATATTGATTGACTTCCATAAGAGGACACCCCTTTTAAGGCAAATATTTCATTATTGTTTGTGCAATATCATCTACATCTGCAACTTCATCGACAAGTTGCGTTTCTACTGCGGCTTTTGGCATACCATACACTATGCAAGTTTCAGCTGACTCAGCAATGGCAATCACATTCCCAGAACTTTTCAGTGCTTTTAGCCCATTAGAGCCGTCATGGCCCATACCTGTCATAATAACTGCCACTTTATCAAAATCTTTAATTTGGCTCACATCTTCGAACATCACATCTACAGAAGGGCGATGTCCAGATTTAGGTGGTTCATTATTATCAAGGACTATGCCAAAGGAGGTACCTACTTTTCTAAGTTTTAAATGATACCCACCAGGTGCAATATACGCCACTCCAATTTGGAGAATATCTCCTTGCTCAGCTTCCTTTACGGTAATCTCACTCAATTGATCTAGACGAGTAGCAAGAGATTTTGTAAATCCTGCTGGCATATGCTGGACAATTAAAATGGGTGCTTGAATTGATTTAGGAATCTTTGTAATTACTTCCTGCAGCGCTCTTGGTCCACCAGTAGACGTACCAATTAGTACAATTTTCTTACTCACTTTACTCCATTCCACATGTGGCTTCGATAGTTCTGTCCTTGTCGGAGAAACATGGACAGGAGGAGTCACCCTACTTTCACTAAGTGGTTCTCTTCTAATGGTACTCGCATTTAATGCCTGTTCTTGTTGTTTTTTACTACCAGAAGGTTTCTTTAATTTTGAAATAGGTACCAATGCTGCTTGTTCAACCTTGTGGACAAGCTCAGTTTGAATTTTATGTAAATCAAGAGAAATTGTTCCGCTAGGCTTCGCGACAAAATCTACTGCGCCAAATTCAATTGCTGTTAAAGCATTTTCAGCCCCTCGTTGAGTTGTACTAGAAAGCATAACAATAGGTACTGGACATACAGTCATAATTTCTTTTAAAGCATCAAGCCCATTCATTTCAGGCATCTCAATATCCATTGTCACAACTGTTGGCTTTAATGTTTGAATTTTTTTTATCGCATCTTTCCCATTTCGAGCTGTTCCAACTACTTCAACCTTCGAGTTGCCAACAAAAAAGTCACTAATTAGCTTTCTCATAAAAGCAGAATCATCAACAACTAACAGCTTGCTTTTATGTAAAAAGTCCAATTAATCACGTCCTTTCGAAAAAATACTTCTTAATTTAGTTAAGAATTTACCCGCTGACTGATCATGTGCATGAACTTCCTCCGCACGGTGTTCTATAAAACGCGCCACTATAAGTTGAAGTGTCTTTGAAATAAGTGCGTCTGGATAAGCAAGTGAAAAAGGTACTTGCTCACGCACAGCCTTACGCACAACAGAATCTTCAGGTAATGAACCCAACACAGTAACCTCTTTTTCCAAAAAACGTTTCATCGTAAGCCTTAGTCGTTCAGTGGTTTCTATTCCTTCTTCCTTGCTAAAAGCACGGTTACAGAGTATATAAAATTGCTTGTCCGCATCTCGTAAATGAATGTATTTCATCATCGAATATGCATCTGTAATAGAGGTCGGCTCTGCGGTTGATACAACAATGATTTCATTTATTGAGGCTAGTAAATCTAATGACCAACTAGTAGCTCCTGCCCCCATATCAAATAAGATATAATCGAAGTTTTTTTGAAACTGTTCAAATCCATAAACAAGTCGTTCAAACATCGCCTCTGACCACTCGAGGACACTCGACATACCGGATCCACCTGCAATATATTTTAAACCATAAGGGCCTTCAAAAATTACATCGTCTAGAACCTTATTCCCATCCAAGTAATCTTTCAAACTATTAGAAACATTTTTTCCAATTAAAATATTGATATTCCCCATACCAATATCCATATCAACGATTAGAACTTTTTTCCCTTTATTAGCCAATGTAGTGGCAAAATTCATTGTGAAGTTACTTTTGCCGACCCCACCTTTGCCGCTTACAACTGCTATTGCTCTACCTAATTCACCCTGCTGCCCCAACATTTTCAAACGTAATGTTTCAGCTTGGTCTCTCATTTTTCTTCACCTTGGAAAATTAAATTTAGTACTACTTCTAAATCAGCTTCTTCAATATCTTCTGGTACTTCTTGACCATTCGTGTAGTAAGCAAGTCCTTTATTATATTTAATCATTAAATTAATCATTGTGCCAATAGAATTTGTTTCATCAATCTTAGTAAAAATAAATTTTTCAATTGGTAATTGCTTAAATTGATCTACAATGTTTGTCATGTCCTTTTCTTTCGTCGTCATCGCAAGTACTAAGAAGGATTCTGCTTGATCATCAAATTTTATGAGACGCTGTAGATCATCTACATATTTAACCTCTTTATAATTGCGACCTGCTGTATCTATAAACACTAGATCTAAATGGGACAATCGTTGGATTGCTTGTTCAAAATCAGTAGCATTATAGGCAATTTCGACAGGTGCCTGCAATAGTCCAGCATACGTTTTTAATTGCTCAATTGCGGCAATCCGGTAAGTATCGGTTGTAATAAAGCCTATTTTTTTCTTTTTCTCTAAAACTGCTCTAGCTGCCATTTTCGCAATTGTCGTGGTCTTTCCGACACCTGTTGGACCTAAAACATTAATATATTTTTTTTCGTAGGATAAGCCTCCTACCGAAAGATTCTCAAGCTCTTTGCGCAATAAATTTTTCGTAATCATCTTACATTGAGAGAAATTGATTTCTGACGCTTCTCTGAAATGCATAAAAAGCTCATCACCAATCGTTGTGATGAGCTCTTCATTTAGCTCCTGCTGTCTTAAGTATTCAATGAAGGGTAAGAGTTCATCGGGATATTGAGCTTGTGTGGTCTTCTTATGCATGGACTGCATTAAAGTCTTAAGATCTGTAATTTCTTTCCTCAATTCTTCAGAAATGCCACTTTCCTCATGTAAGACTGCAGGATGCTGTGGCTGATGTATCTTGGCTTGAACAGCATTCGTAATCTTTAGTAACCTTGCATTCTCTTTTGTTATAGGTAAAGCTGCAGGTGCTGGAGCCGTATTACTTGGCTCCATTGAATCGATCCCTGCTACAACCTCAAAACTTTTCTTTTTAATGATTCCAAAAAATTTTTTAGTGACCACTACTTTTGAATTCAAAATGACAGCGTCCTCACCTAATTCCGCACGCACAAGCTTCATGGCCTCTGGTATGGAGGATGCATAATATTTTTTCATTTTCATTCAACATTCACCACCCCAACACTTTGAATTTCAACCGAAGCATCAAGTTCATTGTATGAAAGAACTGGAATTTGCGGGAAATAACGCTCCGTTAGTTGACGTAAATACATACGAACTGCTGGCGAGCATAAAATAATAGCAGATTGTTCCATAAAGGAAACGCGCTCTACTTCTGCAGCAATGGTTTCCAAGACCGTTTGAGAATCTTGTGGATCCATCGCTAAGTAATTTCCGTGATCAGTTTGCTGAATACTATCAGCAATCATTTTCTCAACTTTACCCGAAACAGTTATGACCTTCAATGACGAGCTGTCTCCTACGTATTGAGAAGTAATCTGACGTGCCAATGATTGGCGTACGTACTCGGTTAATATATCGGTATCGCTCGTTAACTTTGCGTAGTCTGCTAGCGTCTCAAAAATAATTGGTAGATTTCGGACTGAAACATTTTCTCGTAAAAGTTTACCCAATACTTTTTGAATTTCACCTGTTGATAATGGTGTAGGTGTCAGTTCTTCGACTAAAATTGGATGTGTTTCACGTAAATGATCGATTAGCTGCTTCGTCTCTTGACGACCGAGTAATTCATAAGCATTTGCACGAATCATTTCCGTTAAATGGGTTGATACAACGCTCGGTGGATCAACAACTGTATAGCCGAACATTTCGGCATCCTCTTTAACTTGCTCAGTAATCCACTTAGCAGGTAGACCAAATGACGGTTCAACTGTGTCAATACCCTCGATAGAATCATCGTCTCCTGGACTCATTGCTAAATAATGATCAAGAAGAAGTTCACCACGTGCCATTTCGTTACCCTTTATTTTAATTCGATATTCATTTGGTTGTAATTGAATATTGTCACGAATACGTACAACTGGAATGACAATCCCTAATTCTAATGCTAACTGTCGACGGATCATAATGACTCGATCTAATAAATCGCCACCTTGGGCAGCATCTACTAAAGGTATTAAGCCATAGCCAAATTCAAACTCGATTGGGTCCACATTTAATAAATTCACAACATTTTCAGGGCTCTTCATGCCGTCTGTTGCCACTTCTTCCTCAATTTCAAGTAATTCTTCTGCATCCTCTGGTTTCTTACGTTCCATCATATAAGCACCAGCAACTAGTGAAACACCAATTGGAAGTGTTACCCAGAGAGGTATCGGTGTAAAGAATCCAAGTAAAAGTATTGTGCCACCCGCTACATATAGCAGTTTTGCTTGGGCAAATAACTGTCCTGTAATATCTTCACCAAGACTCCCTTTAGAGGATGCACGTGTTACAACAATCCCTGTCGCTGTGGAAATCAATAATGCAGGAATTTGTGATACAATACCGTCTCCAACTGTTAACTTAGAAAAATGAGTTGCTGCTTCTGCAAATGGAAGATCCATCTGCACAACCCCGATGATGATCCCAAATAATAAGTTGATAATAACCATGACCATTGAGGCAATGGCATCCCCTTTTACGAATTTCGTGGCACCATCCATTGCTCCGTAGAAGTCCGCTTCACCCGCTACTTTGTCGCGTCGTTCACGTGCTTCTCGCTCAGAAATAACTCCTGCATTTAAGTCAGCATCAATACTCATTTGTTTACCCGGCATCGCATCAAGAGTGAAACGTGCTGCTACTTCTGCTACACGTTCCGCCCCTTTTGTAATAACGATAAACTGAATTAACACAAGAATTAAGAATACAACTAAACCAACAAGAACATTCCCGCCGACTACGAAATCACCAAAGGTTTCAACAACAGAACCAGCATCTCCAGTCGCTAAAATAGCACGTGTTGTGGAAACGCTCAGTCCGAGTCGGAACAAGGTTAACAGTAAAATAACTGAAGGGAAAATAGAAAAATCTAACGCTTCCTTCATACTCATTGCTGTTAACAGTACTATTATTCCTAGTGTAATATTAATGACGATTAAGAAACTTAACATCCACGGAGGAAGAGGGATGATGAGCATCGCAACGATTAAAATAACCGCACCTAAAACCCCTATATCGCGAACTTTCATTTGTGTCCCTCCTACTAAAAGCTTTAAATTTTCCGCTTAATTCGATAAACATAAGCGAGTATTTCTGCTACTGCTTTGAAAAATTCATCTGGTACCTGATCGCCGATTTCTACTTGATCGTACATTGCTCGTGCTAATGGTCTATTTTCAACCATAATCACATCATTTTCTTTGGCAATCAGTTTAATTTTTTGAGCGATAAAGTCTGTCCCCTTCGCAACGACGCGTGGGGCTTCCATACTTTCCTCATCATACTTGAGGGCAATCGCATAGTGAGTAGGGTTTGTTATGACAACATCAGCGCTTGGAATCTCTGACATCATACGACGCATCGCCATTTCGCGTTGGCGTTGTTTGATTTTCGATTTAATCAGCGGGTCACCCTCACTATTTTTATATTCATCTTTAATGTCTTGCTTCGACATTTTAAGATTTTTTTCGTATTCAAGTTTTTGATATACCCAGTCTAAAATAGATACACAAAGTAAAACGAGGGAAGCTGCAATTCCCATAATACCAACAAGCTTACCCACTGTAATTAGAGTCATCCATGGACTTTTAAAGGATAACGCCAAAACCTCTGGCAAATTTGTCCATATAATAATTGTCGTAACACCACCGATAAAGCCAATCTTTAATACTGACTTTAAAAGCTCTACAATGGCTTTAACAGAAAATATTTTTTTTAACCCTTTAATCGGGTCCATCTTTTTCAAATCAAACTTCATCGGCTCTAATGTAAATAGAAAGCCGAACTGTAGAAAGTTACCTGCCAATGCTCCAACAAATGCAATTGCCATAATTGGTACGACAATAATAGCCATTTGCATTAATGTTTCTGTAAATAGGCGCATCACACTATCAATTGTTAGTGTTTCTACGCGTATGTTATGAATGAAAGTTTGCCTGAAAAAAGCTAGGAGTTCGTCTCGCAGTGAACCTGCAAAGAAGAATAAAAAGATAAATACCATAAGCATGACAATCGCACTGGATATATCCTGACTTTTGACAACCTGACCTTTTTTTCGAGCATCCTGTCGTTTTTTGGGTGTCGCCTTTTCCGTTTTTTCTCCCGCAAAGTACTGTAAATCTAAATCCAGCAGTAGCAGCATCTTACCCACCACCTAAAATAGCCATTAAATCACGCATAGCATAAATCATAATGGTAATAAGTTTTTGAATAACTTGAACCATGACAGCCATCATTGTGAATAACACTAGTAAACTAACACCAATTTTAATGGGAAAACCGACAACAAAAATATTTAATTGTGGTACAGTTTTCGCTGTGATTCCTAGCGCCAAATCGACTAAAAATAAAGTTGCTACGACTGGAGCAGCCATTTGAAAGGCAATCGCAAAAACAGCCGTAAATGTTGTGATGATAAACTCGATATAATCGGCATTTGCGAAATTAGGGAATCCCTGATCCATCGGTAAGAATTGATAGCTATAATAAATTCCATCGAGAATCATATGATGTCCATCTATTGCTAGCAGAAAGAGTAATGCTAGCGTATTAAAAAATTGTCCAATCAATGGACTTTGTGCACCTGTTTGCGGGTCAATAATGTTGGCAATGGCAAACCCCATTTGAAAATCTATAAAGCTTCCGGCAATTTGAATTGCCGACATGATGATGTAGCCTATTAGACCAAGTAACAGCCCAATGAGCGCTTCCTTCACCACTAAAAGTATGTAATCACCATTAACTACAAATGGTTCAACGTCAATTGTATAATACATCATCCAAGCTAAAACTATTGCGAGAGTTATTTTGACTTTTGCCGGAATCGTTCTATATGAGAATAAAGGTACACTCACAAAGAAAGCTGAAACGCGCACAAGTACTAATAAAAAAACCGTAAAATGCGGGATTAATTCATTCATCTACTCACCCTATATAACGCGTTAAATTCTCAAAAATGTCTCTCGCATAGCTTGTCACCTGTGATAACATCCATGGACCGAAAAATACGATAGCTACTAATACAGCGATGATTTTTGGAACGAATGCTAACGTTTGCTCTTGAATCGAAGTTGTTGCCTGAAAAATACTTACTGCTAAACCAACGATTAAAGCAACTAATAGTAGCGGACCGCTTGTTAGAAGGATAATCATAATGGCACGCTCTGCAATTGAAATAACCAATTCACCTGTCATACTGTATCATCCCCTAAAAACTTTGTAGTAATGATTTTATCACCAGGTACCAACCATCAACGAGTACAAATAATAAAATCTTAAACGGCAATGAAATCATAACCGGCGGTAACATCATCATCCCCATCGACATTAGCGTACTTGCGACAATCATATCGATTACTAGGAATGGAATAAAAATCATAAAACCAATTTGGAACGCTGTTTTAATCTCACTCAACGCGAAAGCAGGTACTAGCATTGTAAGGGGAATTTCTTCTACAGATGCTGGCTTTTCTGCCTGATTATACTTTAAAAACAAATCAAGGTCCTTTTGCCTTGTATGCTTACTCATAAACTCTTTAAATGGTACACTTGCCCGATCATACGCTTCCTCAAGCCCAATTTCTTCAGCGAATAATGGCTGTAATGCCTCTTTATTGACCTCTTGAAATGTTGGAGCCATGATAAAGAAAGTTAAAAACAAGGAAAGACCTACAATGACCTGGTTTGGTGGCATTTGCTGTGTCGCCAATGCCGTACGAACAAACGATAGCACTATAACAATTCGTGTAAACGATGTCATTAAAATTAAAATACTTGGTGCTAGTGATAGAACAGTCAACATTAAAAGGAGCTTAACAGAAGTTGAGACGTTTGTCGGATCGCTGTTGGAAAAAGTATTGATTACATCATTCATTTATCATCGTTCTCCTTTTGCTTCCATTTATCCAGTTCTTCACTACGCTCCTGTTTAATTTCGGAAATCTTCTTTTCAAATAGTTCACCAAAAGCGTTTTGATTTTGCTTTGTTGATGAACTCTCATTATTTTTTCTCTTAAACTTCGAAAATACTTCTGCAATATACGGTGATGTTGCTGCAAGTTCTTGTCGTTCATTATAAAGTGCTAATAGTGATGCAATTTCATCAGGATCAGTAATTTCACGTAACAACTGTACATCCTCACCAACCCCAACTAAATACAGTGTTTTACCTACTTGTAATAGCTGTACCGACTTTTGAGCACCTAACGATAAACCGCCTAAATTTTGTACCAATTGATTACGTTGAAAGTTTAAATTTCTTTTATTTAAAAACTTCATCAATCCATAGAATAAAGCTACAACAAAAATAAGCGCCAAAACCATTTTTATGTATTCCCATGCAGATATGTCTCCAGCTGCTTCTAGATTTAAATCATCTTGCTTAGCAGCTGGATCTTTATCTTCTGTACAATCTCCTTTATTTATGCAGTCATTTACACTATTCGTGTTAGAGTCTGCATACACTGAAGTCGTTGTAGGGTACAAAAACAGGAAGGATACAAGAAATGCGAAAATCATCGTTAGACGAAATGATTTTAACATTCGCATGCAATCATCCTAGAGCTTTTTGAATCGCTTCAATTACACGATCGGCTTGGAAAGGCTTAACGATAAAGTCTTTCGCACCCGCTTGAATTGCATCGATTACCATAGCTTGTTGACCCATAGCTGAACACATAATTACAGTTGCATTTGGATCTGAACCCTTAATTGCTTTAAGAGCTGCAATACCATCCATTTCAGGCATTGTAATATCCATCGTTACTAAATCTGGCTTTAATTCGTTGTACTTTTCAACAGCCTGTAAACCATCAGCTGCCTCACCAACAACTTCAAATCCATTTTTCGATAAAATATCCTTGATCATCATGCGCATGAATGCAGCGTCGTCTACAATCAAAATTCTTTTTGACATGGTTAACTCCTCCAATTGAAACTATCTTAAATTATTTAAACGCTCTGCTTGACTTAAAACATCCGTAATGCGGACACCGAAGTTTTCATCAATAACAACGACTTCACCTTTAGCGATTAAACGACTATTTACTAAAATATCAACCGGTTCACCAGCCAATTTATCTAGTTCAATAATCGAACCACTAGATAGTTCTAAAATCTCTTTTACAGAACGCTTTGTACGTCCTAACTCTACAGTAACTTGCAACGGAATATCAAGTAGCATATTTAAATTTCTAGCTTCAGGTTGCGAGATAACATTTGAATCAAAACTAGCAAACTGTGCTTGTTGAACATTGACCGGTTGAACAGGTCGTGTTGCATGAGGAATTTGTTGTTGCTCTTGATACATGGGTTGCTGTACTGGTGCTGCCTGCTGCTGATAAACTGGCTGTGCAGGCGGCGCTGATGTTACAGGTGCTTGTGGTTGCACAAGCGACGCTACTGGTGCTTCAGGCGCTATAGTTGCAGCCACAGGTTCCTCGATTGACTCTGTTTCCCCTAATAGAGATTTTACAATGTTTTGACTAAATTTAAGCGGTAATAATTGCATTAGATTTGAGTCAATTAAATTACCGATTTTCAATCTGAAGGATACTTTTACGAGTAAATCATCTTCAGGAATATTTTCTCGCCCTTCATTTTGAGAAATATTCATTAAATCAATGGTTGGTGGAGAAATATCCACTTTTTTATTGAATACCGTTGACATTGAAGTAGCCGCAGAACCCATCATTTGATTCATAGCTTCTTGAACAGCGCTTAGCTGAATTTCACCTAGGTCTGGTTTCGGATTTAAGCCATCTCCACCTAACATTAAATCAGCAATAATCGCTGCATCGGATTGCTTAATAACAAGTAAATTCATACCTGATAATCCAATCGTATATTCAACTTGTACGGCTACATAAGGATGAGGAAATTCCTCTTCTAATTTGTTACGGTTAATCATTGAAATACTTGGGGTAGTAATATCTACTTTTTGACCTAATAACGCTGAAAGTGCTGTAGCAGAGCTACCAAAAGATATATTTCCTACTTCACCTAATGCATCTTGGGCAAACGAATCGAGATAATCCTCCACTCGTAGATCATTTATTTCTTCATCTGTAGAAGCTTCAGTGTCGCTGTTTTTATCTTCCAACGTCTCGCCCCTTAATAACGCTTCAATTTCTTCTTGGGAGAGCATTTCATCACTCATCTTCGTCTCCTCCTTTCAAAGGGTCGATAATCTGGATTGCTAATTTTTTACCGTGTTTTCCTGGTTGAACTGTGAATTTCGGTAATGTCCCTACCTTTAATAGTAACGGGTCTTCAATTTTTTGTTCTAATTGAATGACATCCCCAACCTGCATCGTGAGGAAATCCTCAATGGTGATGTCTGTAATACCAAGTTCGACGGAAAGAGGTAGTTGTGCTTGTTTCACACGTGTTTCAAGCATTTTTGTTTGCTCTGGGGACATCTCTTTTGTATTTGTCTGCATCCAATAGCGAACAGAAAGATTTGGAACAATTGGCTCCAATACAACATGCGGAATACAAATATTAATCATTCCGCTTGTCTCACCGATGATCGTATTTAATGAAATAACGACAACCGTTTCATTGGGTGAAATCATTTGTAAAAATTGAGGGTTGACCTCAAGCTCTACTAAAATCGGATCAATTTCCGCAACATTTTCCCACGCCTCGCGTAAATTATCGAATGACCGTTCAAAAAGGTTCGTCATAATCTTCGTTTCAATTTCTGTTAAGTTATCCACATTACTATGACTCGCCCCGCTACCGCCCATTAAACGATCTAACATCGAGTAGGCAATGTTCGGATTTATTTCCATCAATATATTACCATCCAATGGTGGTACTTCAAATACATTAATGAGTGTCATATTCGGAATCGAACGTACAAACTCTTCAAATGGTATTTGGTCCACTGATGCAACAGTAATCTGCACATAGCTCCTTAGCTGTGCAGAAAAAAATGTTGTCAGTAATCGTGCAAAATTTTCATGTATTCGGGTCAAACTTCGGATTTGATCTTTTGAGAAACGCAGTGCTCGTTTAAAGTCATATACCTTAACCTTGCGCCCTTCGTCCTCTTTTTTTATGTCGTCCGCTGACATTTCCCCAGTTGATATTGCGGAAAGCAGCGCATCTATCTCGGATTGAGATAACACATCTCCTGCCATTTGCCCACCTCCATTTCAAGCAGTTTCTTTATTTATTGAGTAATGAAGGAGGTAATATAAATCTCTTGTATTTCTCCCTCTTGCATCAATTCATTTATTCGTGTTTTTAATGATTTTTGGAAAACTTGTTTACCTTTCTTACCTTCTAAATCTTTTTGTTCCATTTCGGAAAGCTCTTGAATAACAATATTTTTCACTTGGAAGTCACGCTTTGTTAACTCGGCAGCTGCATCTTTATTTGTTGTTTGAATTTTTAAAGACATACGTACAACTTTGTTATCAGCTAGATTTGTCGTAATTTCGGGAACTTCTACAGAAGCTTCTACGATTTCATCAATTGTTGGTTCAATAGGTCCTGCTGGCTTATTAAATTGGGTAAACAAAACAAACGCAATAACCCCGATAAGTATGATTGCTACTAGTACGATGATAATCATCGTTAACATTTTGTTATTCTTCATCTTCATCACCTCGTAGATGCGGGTTTGATAGTATTTGTATATTTTTATAAAAGGCTCTTACCTTTTGTCGCACCTCATCTTCACTCTGTAAAACAATGATTTTGGTTCCAGTCGTTAATGTTATGGTCGTGTCTGGAAAAGATTCGACCGTTTCTATGTATAAAGCATTCAATGTAAATGCTTTGCCATTTAGACGTGTTAGTTCAATCATTGAAATAGGGCCGGGTCTACATGAGAGCCGGCCCGACCCTCCCTCATATGAAATTATGTTTTTCTACAGTCTGAACGCCAGCTATTTCTACCAAGCTTATGTCCTAGTATTATAAGCGTTTCAATGGCTTTCCTTAACACACTTGGCGAGCCAAACTGAAAATATTCCAATTATTTCAGACTATCGTTTTAAATTTACTAACTCTTGAAGAATTTCATCTGATGTTGTAATAATACGAGTATTCGCTTGGAAACCACGTTGTGCAACAATCATCTCAGTAAATTCTTCAGATAGGTCAACGTTAGACATTTCTACCTTCCCAGCTTGAACACTACCCATACCTGCCACAGTACCTACTTGTGCATATGCTACACCTGAGTTTGTTGTTTGTTGATAGTAATTGCCGCCTACTTTAGCAAGTCCACCAGCATTCGGGAATTTAGCCATAATCAATTGACCAGCCCATTGTAGGTCACCATTTAAATCTGTATAAGTAATCGTACCATCCTGAGCAATGTTTACCTCTTTAGCTGTAGGCGGAATACGAATTGGTCCTACAGTACCGTCAGCAGGTGTTAATTCCCCAGTATCATCAAATAAGTTAGCACCTTCATCACCAGATGCTTTTGGTCCAGCGTCTGCTAAGATACCTGTATCATCCTTCTCGATAACAAGTTCGTCACCAGCTGAAATACCTACCATATATTTACCGTCAGCATTTACTAAATAGCCATTATTATCCATATAGAAAACACCATTACGTGTAAATAACGTGTTATTGAATCCTTCTTCATCAATAAAGCCACTATCTGGATCTGGTGCACCATTAGCATCAGCCACCATAAAGAAGCCATCACCTTCAATAGCTAAATCTAATCCACGTCCTGTTTGTTGTAAGGATCCACCACCATGAATGGTATCAATAGCCGCTATTTGTGAACCTAAACCTACTTGTTTTGGGTTTACACCCCCAGTTGTTGCAGTAGATCCTGAAGCACCTGCTTGCGTTTGAGACATTAAATCTTTAAATTGAACACGACCTTTTTTAAAACCAATTGTGTTAACGTTTGAGATATTATTACCAATAACATCTAGCTTTGTTTGGAAGTTTTTAAGACCTGAAATACCTGAATACATAGAACGTAACATAATACCGTTCTCCCTTCATTTAAAATTGTGCGCCTCTATCAATCAGCACACCTAGGCTTCCTTTCAAAGGTCCAGCCCTTACAGCACAATTGTGCCGTCAATATTTGTAAATATTTGCTGCTTTGCTTCCGTGCGGTCCATTGCTGTAATGACAGTAGCGTTTTTAGCACTGACAATTAAAGCTGCTTGATCCATCAAGACTAATGGTTGTTTAACACCTTTTGAGTGCGCTTCAAATACCTTGTCTGATACAACTTGCCATTCTTGTTCAGAAATCGCTATATTACGCTCGATAATACGTTCATGCGCGTGCTTGCTCACTTTTAGTTCTTGTTGATTGGTAGCATCCTGTAAATGAGCCTTAAACGATTGCTGTGATTTTAATGGCGTAGGTTGTGTCTGGCGAATAGATGGATGCAATGGTACACGATGAATTGAAAACTTATCCATCATTTTTCTCCACCTTTATTCGCTTATTACGGTAAAATCTTTATCTATTAATTTTTTATCATTGTCTAATACATAATGAATGACGCCATCTTTATTCGTTACAGAAACGATTCGTCCTTGTAGTTCCTGGTCGCCTTCCTTATAAGTAACCTTTTTACCGATTAACTTACTTGCCTGTACAAGCGGGGATTCTGGTATCGTATTATCATTCGAATCCGTTCCTGAACTACCTAAAATTGCTGAAATATTGCCAGGGGTAATTTCCTTACCATCTGCTAATTTAAACACTACATCACCGTCTACAAAATTCAACGATTCAATAATGCCTGTTCCTTCTTCGACAACAGGTTTGCCCTTTTCATCCAGCTTATCTGTTAGCTCATGCCATTTAACTTCCTTACCAATAAATGTTGAATAATTCATCATCTGTGTTTGTTGCTGTGAAGCGAGCATTGATTCCATCGCTTTTGTCATGTTTTGCATTTGCTCTAAGGAAGAAAACTGTGCCATTTGCGAAATAAATTCTCTATCATCCATTGGATTCGTTGGATCTTGGTTTTGTAATTGTGTAATTAACAATTGAAGAAAAGCATCCTTCCCAAGTTCACTATTTCCTGTTTGCTTCGTAGGTTTCTTATAATTGGAATACTGAAAGTCACCCGATACTGTTGTATTTGTTGCTTTAGGTGTATTTGTTGATTTAGGTGTATTCATTGGTTTAGGTGTATTCGGTGTTTTAGTTATTGCATCTGCCATCCTTACACCTCCTCACTTATTAGATATTCACTAAAGGACTTGCTTTCATCATCATCTTCGCTGTTTTGCTCCTGCTCATCTTCCTGCTGTTGCTTAAAGAAATTGTTGAAGAAGCTTTGGTCGCGTTGTTGGCGATCTGCATCTTGCAATGACTGGGCAATATCGAGACGATCAACTTGAATATTTTGCTGTACAAAGGCTTGCTTAAGTTGATGTGCCTGACTGTCTAATAATTCACGTCCTTGAGCTGTTGAAGCAAGTAGTCGTGCTGTTAGGACTCCATCATTTTGTACAAGCTCGATACGAATTGTTCCTAGATTTTCTGGGTACAATTTCAATGTTAAACGTGTAATCCCTTGTGCATTAGAGATTTGCGCTCTATTGATGATCGCTTGCATCTCTTTCAGTAGTGCCTCAGACTGTGCTGGTTTTGCAGCTGGCAGTGTAACTTGGAATGAGTCTGCTTTTGTTTGGATTGTATTGGCAGTCACCATTTCATTAGCACTTGTGTCAGTCTGCTTTGTAACTTGAACTTGCTGCACTACTTGCTGGAAGCCCTGTAACGGAAGTGTTACTGTTGTTTTAGTTGTGACCTGCTGAGCACTTTGAAGCGTCTCTACTTGTGTTTGCATTGTAGTTAAAAGACTCTTAATGTTAGTTAGCAAGCTTTCTTGTGGTGCTGTTAAATCTGTTTTTTGTCCGACCAGTTGTGCCAACTTTAACACTTGAAGTAATTGTGTTGCTTCTTTCGGCGTTACTTGACCTTCACCTTGTAAAGCTGTTACAACTTGTGCTTGAAGCATCGGGGCCTGAGCATCTACTAATGCTAAAAGCTCCCAAACATCACTTGCTGCTTTATCTTCTCCTAGCAACTGTTGAACTAGTTTTTGAAGTTGCTCGGAATCAATTCCTACTGCATCCATTAAATTTTCAAGATTTAGCATTTCATCGATTGCAACAGCTTTGCCCCCCTCACCAATTTGAAGCATTAATAAGCCATCGTCGTGTGAAATACCTAGTAAATCTAGAACATCTTCAATAGATTCAGCATTTAAAACTTCTGTTAATTCTGCAGTATCATTTGTTTCTGTTGATTGTTTAGACTGCTGTGTTTGATTTGAAGAAGACATAATTTGTCCAAAAACAGAACCAAACGTTGATAGATTTTCTTTCTTCGACGTTTCACTTGCTTTCACATCGGCATTGCCCGCTGGTCCAGGTTTGGTAGCTGCTGTTTTAGTTGGTATAGTCTTGGACATCATTTGCATCATTGCCACATCCATCATTTCACCTCCTTTCTTGTTTCCTTATTGCTTAGCCATCATTTCTGTATATTTCGCTGCATCTTGTGGATCCATTTTTTCCAGAATTGCTGCTAATTTATCTGGTTTTAAGTTCGTTAAAATACGAAGTGCTTCAACATCGCTCATTTTAACAAGCACTGGCGCTGCTGCTTTAGGAGACATCGTATCAAATGTTTTTAAAATGTCATTAAAATCACCCTTTACGTCATCTTGTTCCCTATTTATTTTTTCAACTTCAAATTTTAACTGCTCAATTTCTGTCGTTAACTTTTCTTTTTCAGTCGTTGCCGTATCCAACTTTTTTTGCAGTTGGGCGATTTCCGCTTCTTTTTCTTGTATATCAGCCTGTAATTTTACTACCTTCGAATCATTACTAACAACAGCCTCTTTTGCTTGTTGTTCTTCTGAAGGTACGAATGGTAAGCTTTCATATGCCTTCTTTCCTAAATCAAAGACATTCGTATTCATTAGTGTTGCAACAACAAGTAGAATCGCTACTACAAACATAATAGGTATTACAAACCACATAAAAAACTTTCGAAAGCCACCTGATTTTCGTTTAGATGGTTGTTCTTCTAACTCCGTTGTAAATCGATTATCTTTTTTTGCCATGAAATCACCTGATTTCTCTCTTGTTATACGTAAGTGATGAAATCTCATCTAAAAAAATGCCTTCGATGCGATCCTGTTCTTGCTGGAATAACTTAAAATCTTTCTCTCGCATTTTTTCAAATTTACGTACTTCCAAGTTTTTTTCTAATAATTTTTCTTCGTGCCAATTCATTTTTGCACGAGCTTGTACAACTTTTTGCTGTACATCAGTAATTGTTTTTTCGAGACTATCAATAAATCGGGCATAATGATGAATCTCCTCTATTGATGAACCCACAGATAAACGATCCTGCTGAAAGTCTAGTAAATCTTCTTTCTTTTTTAGCAAACTATATAGCTTTGATGCTATCTCTTCAAAAGAACGTACAGATTCTTTATAGGCCATTTCAGTTTCATTTTTTTCCTGCTCTCGAATGGTTAATACTTTTTCAAAACGATATATATAACTTGTCATCTATTTGCCACCACCGTTCGATAATGTAATTAACTCATTCATACTTTCCTCAAGCGTCACTTTTTCCAAATAGCCCTGCTTTAAATAAGAGGTAATAAGAGGTTCATAGTAAATCGCTTCATCAATTTCTTTTGATGTTCCCCGCTTATAAGCACCGATGTTAATTAAATCCTCCGACTTGTCATATGTATAATAGAGCTCTCTTAAGCGTTCTGCAGCCTTTTTATGCTCTGGCTCTGCCACATGATTCATTAAACGGCTGACGCTTTTTAATACATTAATAGCTGGATATTGACCTTTATTAGCAAGGTTTCGATCAAGAACAATATGGCCATCTAATATCCCTCGTACAGTATCCGCAATTGGTTCGTTCATATCATCACCATCTACTAATACTGTATAAAAGGCAGTAATAGTGCCCTTCTCATTAGTACCTGTGCGCTCTAATAGTTTAGGTAAAATCGCAAATACAGATGGTGTGTATCCTTTTTGAGCTGGTGGTTCACCTGTCGCAAGGCCAATCTCTCGCTGTGCCATTGCAACACGTGTCACAGAATCCATCATCAACATTACATTTAAACCACGATTTCTAAAATACTCTGCAATCGCTGTCGCGGTAAAAGCCCCTTTAATTCGCATCAGTGCAGGCTGATCAGAAGTAGCAGCTACCACTATTGAGCGTCTTAAACCCTCTTTTCCTAAATCACGCTCTATAAACTCACGCACTTCACGTCCACGCTCTCCTACGAGTGCGATAACGTTTAAATCGGCTTGCGTATTTCGCGCAATCATTCCGAGCAATGTACTTTTCCCGACCCCAGAACCAGCGAAAATACCTACACGTTGTCCACTTCCGACTGTTAGCATACCATCAATCGCTTTAACCCCAACTTCAAGTCTTTCATCAATCGGTGGACGTGTCAGTGGATTTGGTGGGTCCTGCTCTGTCGGTACTGTCATTAATCCTTTTGGTAATACAGTTCCATCTATTGGATTTCCCATAGAATCAAGTACCTTACCGATGAGCTCAGGACCCACTTTTATCTCTAGTGGTGCTCCTGTACCTTCAACTAGGCAGCCAATGGATATTTCTCGAAGAGATGTATAAGGCATTAAGACGACAATTTCATCTTTGAAGCCGACAACTTCTGCTAAGATGATTTGATGGCCGTTTTTTGAAGTTTCCACATGAATTTTACAGACATCACCAATGGAGCTATCTGGACCTTGCGACTCAATCATCAAGCCGACAACTCTAGTGACTCTACCAAATTTTTTAAAGGTTGGCATTTGAGGAATTTGTTTGATCAATTGAGCCGTTTTCATCTAGATCATTCCTTACTTTCTAATATTTCATGTAGCTTCAATCTTAGTTCATTTAATTGCTCATCAATACTTACAACAATACGCCCATGATTTGTTTCGATATAACAATCTGTTGCGTTTTCTAAATCCTCATTTGCAAAAATCATAAATGGTACGTCTGTTGGGAACATTTCAGCTAGTTCATCTCGATTTGAAGTAATTAATGCATAATAGGTAGGTGAAACATAAATTTTTATTTCTTTCATTTCTCTAGCTTCTTTAAGCCCTCTACGAACGATAGAAACAAATAATTCATTGTCTCGCTCTAAAGATGCATCAATAATTCGCGCTGCTGCAGTTAAACCTAGCTCTAAAATAATCGCTTCCTGATCTTCAATATATTTTCGTGCATTTTCCTTCGCATGAAGGATTACTTCATTGGCTGTTTGGAGAGAATGTGCCATCGCTTCATTCGCTTTATTTGTCCCATCCTCATAGCCTTGACCAAATCCTTCATCATAAGCTTCTTGCACTCGATCAGGTCGTTCTTCTTCCCAACCTTGCTTTAAATGATCAATTTCCTGAAAGAACATTTGCTTCTCTTGTTCAAAAGCCTCACGCTCAGCCTGTAAAATAGCTCTAGCCTCTGCAAATAAACGTTCACGCTCTTCAAGCACTTCTTCCATAGTAATTTGTTTTTGAGGTGAAATTTCACCATCTTCTACCTCTTGCATCTCAAACATGTCACGAATTTGAATCTTTTTGACATGATCGCCATTGGACTGTGTGTATACAGAACGGATGATTCTAGACAATGACGTCATCTCCTCCACCGCGTGCAATAATAATCTCACCAGCATCCTCTAAGCGACGAATAACCGCAACAATTCGAGATTGCGCTTCCTCTACGTCACGCAGACGCACAGGTCCCATAATTTCCATTTCTTCCTTAAATGTCTCAGCCATACGTTGTGACATATTGCGGAAAATAATATCTTTTACTTCTTCGCTTGAAACTTTCATTGAAAGCAGCAAATCTTCATTTTCACAATCACGAATAACACGTTGAATCGAGCGGTTGTCGAGCGTAACAATATCCTCGAATACAAACATACGTTTTTTGATTTCTTCTGCAAGCTCTGGATCTTGAATTTCGAGTGCATCGAGAATCGTTTTTTCCGTTTGTCGGTCTACACCATTTAACACTTCAACAACTGCATCAACGCCACCTGTTTCTGTGTAATCCTGTGTAACTGTCGATGATAATTTACGCTCTAAAACAGATTCAATTTCACTAATAACTTCTGGTGAAGTTGATTCCATTACAGCTATACGTTTAGCAATATCAGCCTGAACTTCCTGCGGTAATGACGATAAAATAACACCCGCTTGCCCCGCTTCTAAATAAGATAGAATAAGGGCAATTGTTTGTGGATGTTCATTTTGAATAAAGTTGAAAATTTGTGCTGGATCAGCTTTACGCGCAAAGTCAAATGGACGCACTTGTAAAGATGATGTTAGACGATTAATAATTGTTTGCGCCTGTTCTACCCCAAGTGCTTTTTCCAATACTGTCTTCGCGTAACCAATACCACCCTGTGTAATATAATCTTGTGCAAGTGCAATATTGTGGAATTCTTCAATAATTTCCTCTTTAACATTTGCTTCTACTTTTTTAACGCTTGAAATCTCTAATGTTAAACGTTCAATTTCTTCCTCTGTTAAATGTTTATAAACAGCAGCTGAAACCTCAGGCCCTAATGAAATTAACAAGAGAGCGGCCTTTTGTTTTCCGGTTAAATCCTTTTCTTTCTTGGACACAGCCGAACCTCCTAGTTAGTCTTCCGCAATCCAACTACGCAGTAACTTCGCAAAATCGTCTGGCTTTTCTTTTGCCATTTTTTCAAGCTGCTTACGACGCATTGTAGCTTCCGTTTCAATTTCTTCATTAATATCTTCAATCATTAGTTCTTCTTGTTCTTCTAGGATGCTAAACTCTTCTTCTTCCTTCGCACGTTTACGTGAACGGATAATGAAGAATGCAAGCAATAATATTACAGCTAGTAATATTCCGCCGATTACCCAAACCCACCATGGGATAATAGATTTTTCGCTAACTGCATCTGTTGCTTTACCATTTAAAGGTTGTACTGAAACAGCTACTTTTTCATCAATTTGCTCTTGAGTAAGCTCTGCTGCTACATCTTTAGAAATCGTCGTACGAACAATAGTACTTAAAATTTTCTCGATATCCTCTTGAACCCCATCTGGTAATGACGCTGCTTCAGTTGCTGTCGGAGGTTCAACAATTACTTGGATACCAATATCTTGGATTTTATATGGTGCCTCTTGGATTTCTTTGCGTATACGGTTTACGTCATTATTAATTGTTTCTTCAGAACGCTCGTAATCCCCATTACCCGTTGCACCTTCGTTATAAGTTGTAAAGTTATCTGTCGTCGTTTCAGCTTCAGGTGTTCCAGTAGCAGCAGCTCCTGTACCAGAATATTGCTCTGTTATACGTTGGGCACTAATAGCAATCCCTTCCATATTCTCTTCATCAACTGGCGAAACTAGGTTTTCTTCACGATTTTCTTTTTTGAAATCGATGTCTGTTGTCACAGAAACTATTACTTTGTCTTGTCCCATAAGCGTACCTAACATAGTTTGCACTTGACGTTGTAGATCACGCTCAACCATTTTCTTCGCCTGTAACTGACCTTCAGCTGTCGTTGTTGAAGTTCCATCAGCCGTAGTAGCATTCAAATCAAAGTACTCAGAAAATTGGTTAGATATAACGATATTTTCTGTTTTTAAATTTGGTACACTTTTTGCTACTAAGTTGTACATAGTAGCAATTTGTTGCTCCGTAAATTTATAGCCAGGGTCTGTATTCAATACAATAGATGCTGTCGCTTCCTCTTTTGTATCATTCAAGAAAACGCCTTCTTCAGGAACATTTATCATTACCTTTGCATCTTTTACACCTTCTAGATTTTTAATGAGTTTGGCAATTTCTGTTTCAGTTGCTGCCTTTTTTAATAAGTTAAACTCATTATCCGTCATACCAAATCCAGAGCTGTTCGCAAATGAGTAATCAATCGTTCCTGTTTGCGGATATCCTTCCGAAGCTAATTGCACTAACAATGCATCAACTTGTTCCTGAGGCACTAAAATTGCTGTCCCCCCGGGTGCAATTTCATATTTTACACCTTGGGAGTCCAACGCTTCCTTTACTTGACCGATTTCTCTAGTCGATAAATCTTTATAAAGTGGTACATATGTAGTTTTTGTAGCAAAAAGTGTAATAACGGCAGCCAGCACTAAAATACCTACTACTGAACTAATCATTACAATTTTTTGTTTTTTACTACGACTTGTCCAAAATTGGCTGGTGTCGTTTTTTATTTTCGTCAATCGTTCATTCATTATGAATCCTCCGGTTATAGTGAATAACCTATCCATCTAATAATTTGCGAAAACAGTGATATCCCGCCACATTCATTTAGTCAAAATTGCGGGATAAAATCTTTACTTCAATAGTGAGTGAATCACTTGTTTAATAAAGTTAGACACTCATTCGCATTATTTCTTGGTAAGCTTCAATCACCTTATTGCGAACTTCCATTGTTGCATTTAATGTAATACTCGCTTTTTGTGATGCAATCATCACTTCGTGCAACTCTACATCTTCACCAGCAATTAGCTTTTGAGTAAGATTATCAGAAGTAATTTGTTGGTCATTAACTTTCGCTATCGCTTCTTTTAACGAGTTCGCAAAGCTTTGTTGTGCTTCATAAGGTGTCGTGTTAAGTTTATTTGTTTCTTTTACAACCTGTGTAGGTGTCATTAGTGAAACGGACGAAATTGCCATTATGTATCTTCCTTTCTTCTTATTTATTTACCAATCTCTAAAGCCTTTGTCAGCATAGACTTATTTGCATTCAATACAGTTACGTTTGCCTCGTAGGAACGAGTGGCTGACATTAAATCTACCATTTCTTTTAATGGATCTACATTTGGCATATTTACATAGCCATCTGCGTTAGCATCTGGATGAGTTGGATCATACACAAGTTTGAAAGGTGTTTCTCTATCTTCTTTTATTTGTGTAACTTTTACGCCGTTGCCAACGCCGCTTTTCGCATTTTTCCCAAGTGCGGCATTATAGAACTTTGAAAACTGTCCTTCTTGAGCTGTCAATGTCACAGACTTCCGGCGGTATGGTTCCCACTCCCCATTCACTTGTCTAGCACGCGTTGAATCCATGTTTGACATATTAGAAGAAATGACATCCATTCGTAAACGCTGCGCTGTTAAAGCTGAGGCAGTGGTATTCATTCCATGAAAAATAGACATTTATTACTTACCTCCTTTAATAACAGTGTTTAATGTATTTAACTTACCGTTCATACGGTCAATTAATGCATTGTAATAGATTTGATTTTCTGCCATTTTCACCTGTTCTGCATCCATATCTACAGCATTACCATTATTTCGATAACGCAAGCCGTCTACATTATTTACACCAGGTGTAGATTGTCGAATCGTAAAATCATAATGTCTATTATCAGTACGATATGCCGAAATTGATATTTGTTGTTCTTTCTCCAACATATCCTTAAAACTTACATTTTTCGCCTTATAATTTGGTGTATCGACATTCGCAATATTATTGGCGATTGTTTTATGATTCAAAGTTGCATAGGAAAGTCCGTTTTCCAGGCTACTAATAGTTCCTCCAAATAAATTCAAAACCATTCACCTCATTTATTTCTTTTTATGTATTTCTTATTTTATCCAATAATACAATTGTAATTAAGATGATACGTTGTGTCTATTGTCTTTTGTCACTTTTCGATAGTCTATACGACCCATTTTTTACCTCACCTAACCAGGACAATAATGCCGGAACCCTTGATCCGCCTGCTTTCGCGAGGATTCTACAAACTCTAGTAATTTTACACTATTTCGACAGTGTTTAAGGGCATAGTATCAGATTATTCCCTTTTTTTCACTTTATCGCATTCGACACGATGTCTAATTTAAGGTTCATTTTTACTACTTCTGAGTATTATACTGAATATTCTGTTAACTATCGAAAGAATTTTCTACCATTCCAGGCAGGTAACAAAAGGGGTATTCGCAACTTTCGTTTTTTATGCTAATAGTAGTGGGATTTTGGTGAAAATATTTAGGGAGAAAGCAACGGAGTTATTCAAGTTATAGAACTCAGGATTATTTAAGTTAATTTACGCTTCATCTTTTAGCACTACTTTACCCATAATAACAGGCAGTAATTTAGCTGTACCGAAAGCGAATCGTCAGATATATGACCCCACCACAAAATTCGACACAAAAGACTATGAAAACTAATAATCAGTCGGGATAAAGACCAACTCACTGATTAAAGCTTCACTATAGTGTTTTGTTTACTATGATGTAATTTACACCAATCATCCATAAAGGTATCAGCTCTCTTTTAACTAACCGAGTAGGACACTAGCCATTAATTGACTAGTCGACCTCTCACACCCGTACATACAATCCCGTATTCGGCGGTTTAGCTTCTTAAGTGTCCATTCCTTCTCAACGGAATGCACATCCTTGTCTTTCGCTAACAGTTCCTACTATCAAGCCTGCAGTGGACCGTCACCATCAAGTTATTGCGCATGCCGAGCACATAAAAAAAGCATCTGGAACAAAATTGCTCCAGATGCCTTGTAAAGTTCCCATGATCTAAAGGGAACTTATCATTATTTCATTTTAATTTCCGCTAATGCATTTAAGAATTTATCGTTTAGTACTTTAATGTAAGTACCTTTCATACCTAGAGAGCGCGATTCAATAACACCTGCAGATTCTAGTTTACGTAATGCATTTACGATTACTGAACGTGTAATACCTACTCGGTCTGCAATTTTTGAAGCAACAAGTAAACCTTCATGCCCATCAAGTTCTTCAAAAATATGTTCAATAGCTTCTAACTCACTGTATGAAAGAGAATTTATCGCCATTTGTACAACCGCTTTACTACGTGCTTCCTCTTCGATTTCCTCTGATTTCTCACGTAAAATTTCCATACCAACTACAGTTGCACCATATTCAGCTAAAATTAAATCATCATCCTCGAATTGTGCAGCTAAACGAGCAAGAATTAATGTACCAAGACGCTCACCACCACCAACAATCGGTACGATCGTTGTTAACGCATTTTGGAATAACTCTTTGTTTTCAACTGGGAAAGCAGTGTGTTCGTCATGAATATCTAGATTTGAAGATGTCTCAGAAATTGTAAACAAGCTATGTGTGTATTCTTCTGGGAATTGTCGCTCTTCGAACATCTTTTTCATACGTTCGTTTTCAATTTGTTGATGAATTGAAATACCTAAAAGTTTCCCTTTACGGCTTACAATATATACATTACTGTCTATAATGTCTCCTAATGTATCTGCCATTTCTTTAAAGTTTACTGGCTTACCAGCAGATGCTTGGAGCATTGAGTTAATTTTACGTGTTTTTTCTAATAAATTCATTATATGTTCCTCCTATAAATAATCCGAAGAGTATTTACTTAATATTCTAAAGGTTTTTACAACCGAATGATACTATTTTGACTTATTTTACAATATAAACTGTGACAAATCTTTGTTTTTTACTATACCCGCAAGTTTTTGATCGACATATGCAGCTGTGATTGGAATATTTGCAGGTGCAATTTCAGATGCTTCAAATGACAATTCTTCTAACAAGCGTTCTAAAATTGTGTGCAAACGTCGAGCCCCTATATTATCAGTCTCCTGATTAACTTCGGTAGCAATTTCAGCAATTCGTTCAATCGCATCTTCCGTAAAGTTTATTTCTACACCCTCTGTTTCTAACAATGCCTTGTATTGCAGAATAAGTGATTGATCTGGTTCTTGCAAAATACGCACAAAATCTTGTTTCGATAATTTTTCAAGCTCTACGCGAATCGGGAATCGACCTTGCAACTCAGGAATTAAATCTGACGGCTTTGACATATGAAATGCTCCTGCAGCAACGAAAAGCATAAAGTCAGTCTTTACAGCACCGTACTTCGTCGTTACAGTAGAACCTTCAACGATTGGTAGAATATCACGTTGTACACCCTCACGTGATACATTTGCAGAAGAGTTACCTTCTTTACTAGCAATTTTATCAATTTCATCAATAAAAATAATTCCTGACTGTTCAGCTCTTGAAACGGCTTCTTGTGCAACTTCGTCTGCATCTATCAGCTTATTTGCTTCCTCGATTGTTAAAATACGACGCGCGTCTTTCACTTGTACACGGCGTTTCTTCTGCTTTTTAGGCATTAAACTAGATAGCATATCTTGCATGCCATTGTTTGCAGACATATCCATGCCCGTTCCTTGTAAGGCATCAAAAATAGAAGGAGTTTGTTCCGTCACTTCAACGGTAACCCATTCATTTTCTAATTTACCGTTCCGTAAATCAATAGTGATTTGCGCACGTTTAGAACGCACCTCGGTCTCTTCAGATGAAGTATCGTCATTTGTTTGCTGATCTTTACCACCAAACAACATTTCAAACGGATTTTGCATGGATTGTTTTTTTCGTAAAGAAGGAACCAATAGCTTAACAATTGCTTCGTTGGCTAATTCTTCTGCTTGTTCCTTCACAGACTCCATCATTTCTTCTTTTACAAGACGATGTGAAGCTTCTACTACATCACGTACCATCGATTCTACATCGCGTCCAACATACCCTACTTCTGTAAACTTCGTTGCTTCGACCTTTACAAATGGCGCATTCGTTAACTTCGCAATTCTTCTAGCAATTTCTGTTTTTCCGACACCTGTAGGTCCAATCATTAAAATATTTTTCGGAATTACTTCAGCCTTCATATCATCACTTAGCAGCGAGCGACGATAACGATTACGTAATGCAATAGCTACTGCTCGCTTTGCCTCATTTTGCCCAACGATATAACGATCCAAATGCTCAGTAATTTGTCTTGGCGTTAAATTATTTAGTTTCATTAGTTAAGCGCCTCCACGATAATATTATGATTCGTAAATACACAAACCTCAGCAGCAGTTTCTAATGCCGCCTCCGCGATTTCGCGAGCAGACATTGTATCACCCGCATATTTTTTTAAAGCACGACCTGCTGATAATGCATAGTTACCCCCAGAACCTATTGCCAAAATACCGTCATCTGGTTCAATTACTTCTCCCGTACCTGAAACAAGAAGAAGTGTAGTTTTATCCATTACAAGTAGCATAGCCTCTAATTGACGTAGCATTTTATCACCGCGCCACTGCTTGGCAACTTCTACTGCTGCACGTTGTAAGTTGCCATTGTATTCATTTAGCTTTCCTTCAAACATCTCAAAAAGCGTAAAAGCATCAGCAACCGATCCTGCAAATCCAGCAAGCACCTGCCCATTAAACAGACGTCTGACCTTCCTTGCTGTACCTTTCATCACAACCGAATTCCCTAGGGTTACTTGACCATCACCAGCCATAGCGCAACTTCCATTATGATGAACTGCAAATATCGTTGTCGCATGAATTTGTCCCATTTGCCTTCCTCCTTAGCTCTATTATGCCCTTGGATGAGCATTCATATATGTTTGACGAAGATGCTCTTTTGTTACATGTGTGTAAACTTGCGTAGAAGATAAATGAGCGTGGCCTAATAATTCCTGTACCGTTCGTAAATCTGCGCCATTATTCAATAAATGTGTGGCAAAAGTATGACGAAGCATATGTGGATATATTTTCGTATGAAGCGAGGCCTTGTCAATCATTTCTGTTAAAATATGACGTACACCTCGTGGAGTAAGTTCCCCACCACGCATGTTGACAAACAATTGCTGATGACTTGTTTTCTTCATCAATCGTGGACGAGCTTGCTCTATGTAATCCTGCATGGCTAAACTCGCAAATTGACCGAATGGAATAATACGTTCTTTTCGCCCTTTCCCCATTACCCTAATAATCGAATAATGGAAATCCACATCTGCTACTTGTATGGAAGTGAGCTCACTTACACGAATACCTGTCGCATATAACAGCTCTAATATAGCTGTATTTCTTAATGATTTCAAATCATCGCCAGCATTCGCATCAAATAGTTGCTTCAATTCTTCTTCGTAGAAAAAACTAGGTAAACGTGATTCTTTTTTTGGATGATATAGTGATCTAAACGCTCCATCATCTAATCCGTATTGTCTATTTAGAAAACGAAAAAAGGAGCGTATTGAGGAAATTTTTCTTGAAACAGATGATCTTGCTCTTTTTTCATCGTACAACTTTGTTACATAGAGACGTGCATGTATATACTCAACACTAGCTAAATCATTTACGTCCTCAGCCTGTAAAAACGCTAAAAAATCTAGTAGATCTGATTCATATTCTCGTACTGTATGAACAGAGAAGTTCTTTTCAACTTGGATATAAAGCATGAACTGTTCAAGTGCATCTTGGGACGAAACTAACATGAAAGATTCACCACCAACGAATTATTGATAACCGTCTCAAATTACTAACACTTGCATGAAAGGATGTACTAATTTGTTTATCCTTCTTATTGCGTCCGGAATTGCACTGACTAAAGTGAAGATAAACATACATACTGACACTATACCTATCTTCATCATATAGCAAGTGAAAAAGGTTATATTTTGAGAAAATCTCCATACAAAATAATAAAATACGTGTAAATCAGCATTTTGTCTACAAAAAAGAAAAAGCCTCTAAGAGTATATCAACTTTTAGAGGCTTTTTGCAATTAAATTGTTTGTGAATTCACAAAATTTTGAATTGTACTTATTGCTCGTGTAGCATGCATCTCTGCACGCTCTGGTTTTGAACGACGACCCGGTGGTAGTTCAGGGAAAATCCCGAAGTTGACGTTCATTGGCTGGAAGTTTTTCGATTGCGCTTCTGTTATATAACGCGCCATACTCCCTAACGCCGTTTCGAATGGGAAGATAATCGGTTCTTGACCTAATACTAATCGAGCTGCATTAATACCAGCAATTAATCCACTACCAGCAGATTCAACATATCCTTCGACTCCTGTCATTTGACCCGCAAAGAAAATATTTTTTTGCTCGCGAAGCTGATAAGTTTTCTCTAGAACTTTTGGTGAATTAATGAACGTATTTCTATGCATAACTCCATAACGGACGATTTCAACGTTCTCTAAACCTGGAATTAGTTGTAATACTTCTTTCTGCGGGCCCCATTTTAGATGTGTTTGGAAGCCAACAATATTGTAAAGAGTACCTGCTGCATCATCTTGACGCAATTGGACAACAGCATAAGGGCGTTTTCCTGTTTTTGGATCTTCTAGACCTACTGGCTTCATCGGTCCAAATAACATTGTTTTCTCCCCACGTGTAGCCATTACTTCGATAGGCATACAACCTTCAAAGTAAATTTCCTTTTCAAATTCTTTTAACGGCACAACTTCTGCTTCGATTAACGCTTGACGGAAACGATCAAATTCTTCCTTTGTCATAGGACAGTTTAAATACGCCGCTTCCCCTTTATCATAACGAGATTTTAAATAAACCTTATCCATATCAATGCTATCTTTTTCAATTATTGGTGCTGCTGCATCATAGAAATACAGATAGTCTAAACCTGTTAAGCCTTGAATTTTTTCAGCTAAAGCTTTCGATGTCAGTGGTCCTGTGGCAATAACAGTAACGCCTTCTGGAATTTCAGTGACTTCTTCATGAATGACTTCAACAAGAGGGTGATTTTTCACTGCCTCTGTCACATATCCTGCAAATTCATGACGATCTACTGCTAAAGCACCGCCTGCTGGTACTGAACACGCATCTGCTGCCTTCAAAATCACAGATTCTAAAACGCGCATTTCTTCTTTAATCACACCCACGGCATTTGTTAATCCATTAGCACGTAGTGAGTTCGAACAAACAAGCTCCGCAAATTTATCAGTATGGTGAGCCGGCGTTTGCTTTACTGGGCGCATTTCATAAAGTTTAACTTTCACACCACGTTTGGCAATTTGCCAAGCCGCTTCACTGCCTGCAAGACCCGCGCCTATTACATTTACTACTTGTTCAGTCATGTTCTTACCATCTTTCTATCATTGAGTAGGTGCTTCTTCATAGTCACATTTCGTACACTGAATTTGCACACCTTTTTTTATTTTTTTCTCTACTAATAATGCACTACATTTCGGACATGGTCTACTAATCGGCTTGTCCCACGAGACAAATTCACACTCAGGGTACTGATTACAACCATAGAATAAACGCTTTGTTTTACTTTTGCGTTCTACGATCTCGCCTGTTTCGCAGGAAGGACATTTTACGCCAATCGGCTTCATAATCGCCTTCGTGTTACGACAATCTGGGAAGTTTGAGCAAGCCATAAATTTCCCATATCGTCCAAGTTTATAAACCATTGGAGAACCACATAGCTCACAATCTTCGCCAGCTGGTTCATCTTTAATGACAACCTTTTCCATAGCCTCATCCGCATGTTTTACATGGACCTCAAAATCCTTATAAAACTCATCTACAACCTCTACCCATTGTCGACTACCTTCTTCAATATCATCTAAATCTTGTTCCATTTTTACTGTGAATTCGATATTTATGATATCAGGGAAAAACTCTAGTACGAGTTGGTGTACGATTTCACCCAGCTCTGTCGGCATAAATCGTTTGGCATCTAACACGACATAGCCTCTGCGCTGAATTGTGTCGAGGGTCGGTGCATACGTGGACGGGCGCCCTATACCTAGCTCTTCCATTGTTTTTACAAGACGCGCCTCGGAATAACGTGGTGGTGGCTGTGTAAAATGCTGCTTAGGCTCGATTTCAAGGGATTTTACCTGATCACCAACCGCCATCTCTGGTAGAAGCTTAGTTGTTTCTTCTGTCTGATCATCGGTACCCTCAATATATAGCTTCATAAAGCCTGCAAATTTAACTTGCGAGCCGTTTGCACGGAATAAAACATCACCATTTTGAAGGTCTACAGCAACTGTATCGAGTACAGCTGGTGCCATCTGACTTGCGATAAAGCGCTCCCATATTAAACGATACAAACGCAATTGATCACGACTAAGCACCGCTTTTAACTCTTCTGGAGTTCGCATCGTGCTAGTTGGACGAATAGCCTCATGGGCATCCTGTGCATTTGATGCTTTTTTCGTCTGCTTCGTCTCTGTAGAAATGTATTCTTTGCCGTATTTGGATTCAATATATGCAATTGCCTCTGTTTTCGCTGTTTCCGAAATACGTGTTGAGTCAGTACGCATATAAGTGATTAAACCGACTGTACCCTCTTTTTTACCAATATCAATACCTTCATATAATTGCTGAGCAAGCATCATCGTTTTCTTAGCACGGAAATTTAACTTACGTGCTGCCTCTTGCTGTAAAGAAGAAGTTGTAAAAGCAGGTGCTGCATTTCGTTTACGTTCTTTTTTAGATACATTTACAACATCAAAGTTTGTACCTTTAACATTTTTTAAAATAGATTTTACTTGTTCTTCATTTGTTAATTTAATTCTGTCTTTACCATTGCCATAGTAAAGAGCATCGAACGCTTTTTTGCCTTTTTCAAAAGAGCCTTCAATTGTCCAATATTCTTCAGGTTGGAAGTTTTTTATTTCATTTTCACGATCAATAATCATGCGCAGTGCTACAGATTGTACCCGTCCTGCTGATAATCCTTTTTTAACTTTTTTCCACAAAATCGGGCTAATGTTATAACCAACAAGTCTGTCCAGTATACGTCTTGTTTGCTGTGCATCTACTAAATCCATGTTGATAGCCCGTGGATTTTTAAAAGATTCTACTATCGCATCTTTTGTAATTTCGTTAAAAACAACTCGACAATCTGAATGAATATCAATATTTAACGCAGTCGCAAGGTGCCAAGCAATCGCTTCTCCCTCGCGGTCTGGATCGGCCGCTAGAAACACTTTCTTCACTTTTTTAGCCGCAGACTTTAATTCCTGTAAAACAGGCCCTTTTCCACGAATAGTAATATACTTAGGTTCATAATTATTTTCTGAATCAACGCCCATTTGGCTACGTGGTAGGTCACGAACATGCCCGACTGACGCTTTCACTTTGTATTTCTTACCTAAATAACGTTCAATTGTTTTTGCCTTTGCTGGTGATTCTACAATCACTAAATAATCCGCCATCTATGTCTCCCCCTTAGCGAGGTCTATTGCTTATTTTTTTAAGTTACCTGTTGCAAAATGTATAACAGATTTTAAGATAATGCAACTTTTTTTCAATTTTTGTTAGAAAAGAGCGCAAGTGTTTCAACGATTTCTTGACCACTACACACTGGTATAGCCCCTTCTAATAGTAATTTATTTGTGCCTTTTGATTGCTCAGCATTAATTGGTCCTGGTACAACAAATACATCCTTACCTTGCTCTAATGCGTGTTCTGTTGTAATAAGCGTACCACTTCTTAATGCAGCTTCTGTGACAACTAAAGCTTTGGACAATCCACTAATTATTCGGTTACGCATTGGAAAATGCCATTTCTCAGGCTTCATATATGGGGGGTACTCTGTGACAAGCAACTGATGCTCCGCCATATGCTCAGCGAGTGACTGGTTTTCCTTAGGGTATATATAATTAAAACCGTGACCAAGTACTGCAATTGTGGAACCACCAACTTTTATAGTTGTTTCATGAGCTATCGTATCCGCTCCTCTTGCAAGCCCACTGACAACAGTATATCCGTGTTCAATAAGAGGTGGAACAATTAAGTCCATTGCAGTTTTTGTATAAACTGTAGCCTTTCTAGAGCCTATAATGGCTACTTGTTTTTCTTTCGTTAGTAGAGAATACTGACCTTTCACATACAATACAGTAGGTGGACTGGATATTTCAAATAATTGCGCCGGGTAAAAAGGATGATAAAAAGGGATGGGGGAAATATCGGCCCGTTCATAGGCATCTTCAAACGACAATGTCATAATTTGTCTAAAATTCTCAGAAATTTGCAAAGCTCTTTGCAATGATAGTTGCAGTGCTTTTGCAATCTCGTAGGGGGGCGCTTCTTCAAAATAACTTAATATATCCACCGGGGACAGTAATTGCTGAAGTTTTTGAAGTGGTAATGGGTATACATAATGTAAAGCTAGTAATCTCTGTGTATCGACTGAAAAAATCATTTAAAAACCTCCTTTTAATAGAAGAAAATTAAATGACCGCATTATAAATTTACATCACAACATCAAATCTTGAAAAACAACGTGACACAACTTTTTTAGGAAAGGCTTTTTAAACAGAGTAAGTAGGAAGTTAGAAATTGCATCGCTTGAACACAGTTCCATTAGAAGCATGTTAAACAATGTCTAAAAAGGAAATAGAAAAGATGTAGCCACAACGTGCTACATCTTCCATTTTAATGGGTTTTACACTTTTCGTATAGCCCTTTTTCTTTAATTACTTTAATAAGCGTTTCACCAATAACAGATGGCGTTTCCGCTACTTCAATGCCAGCAGCATTCATTGCCTTAATTTTCTCTGCTGCTGTTCCTTTACCACCAGAAATAATAGCACCAGCGTGACCCATACGTTTACCTGGAGGCGCTGTTTGTCCACCGATAAAGCCAACGACAGGTTTCGTCATATTCGCTTTAATCCACTCAGCCGCTTCTTCTTCAGCTGTACCTCCAATTTCCCCAATCATCACAACTGCATATGTTTCTGGATCATTGTTAAACGCTTCCAAAACATCGATAAAGTTTGTACCATTGACAGGGTCTCCACCGATCCCTACAGCCGTAGTTTGACCAATACCAGCTTGTGTTAATTGGTGTACTGCTTCATATGTTAACGTACCAGAGCGAGAAACAACTCCTACATGCCCTTTCGTATGGATATACCCAGGCATAATACCAATCTTACATTCATCTGCCGTAATAACGCCTGGACAGTTTGGACCTACTAGGCGTGTATTTTTTCCTTCCATATATCGTTTAACCTTAACCATATCAAGGACAGGAATATGTTCAGTAATACAGATTGTTAATTCTAATTCAGCATCAACAGCTTCTAAAATTGCATCTGCCGCAAATGGAGCAGGTACATAAATAACTGAAGTTGTTGCGCCTGTTGCAGCTACCGCTTCTGCTACAGTATTGAACACAGGGACTCCCTCGATTTCAAGACCACCTTTACCTGGTGTCACACCTGCTACAATTTTCGTACCATACTCAAGCATTTGCTTCGTATGGAAAAGCGCTGTTTCGCCCGTAATCCCTTGTACAATTACTTTCGTATCTTTGTTTATAAATACAGCCATTGTTCTCCCTGCCTTCCTTAGCCTACTAGTCCCACAATTTTTTGTGCACCGTCAGCCATTGAATCCGCTGCAACGATGTTTAAACCAGATGCATTTAAAATTTCTTTTCCAAGTTCTACATTTGTACCTTCTAAACGTACAACTAACGGCACAGCTAAGCCAATTTCTTTGGCAGCCGTTACAACACCCTCAGCGATAATGTCACATTTCATAATTCCGCCAAAAATGTTAACGAAAATGCCTTTTACATGCGGATCGGAAAGAATAATTTTGAAAGCTTCTGTTACTTTTTCAGCTGTTGCACCGCCACCTACATCTAGGAAGTTAGCAGGGCTTCCGCCGTAATAACTAATTGTGTCCATAGTAGCCATCGCAAGACCAGCTCCATTCACCATACAGCCAATGTTGCCATCTAGTGAAATATAGCTTAAGTCGTATTTTGATGCTTCGATTTCCTTTGCATCTTCTTCATCAAAATCACGTAATTCGACAATATCTTTATGACGATACAACGCATTTGCATCGAAATTAAATTTAGCATCTAATGCTACAACTTCGCCTTGTCCAGTTACAACAAGTGGATTAATTTCTACAATCGAAGCATCTTTGTCGATAAACGCTTGATACAAGCCTAACATTAATTTGACAGCTTTCCCCACTAGGTTTGCTGGAATATTCATATTAAACGCCATTCGACGTGCCTGGAAGCTTGTTAATCCAACTACTGGATCCACAACTTCTTTGAAGATTTTTTCTGGATGTGCTTCCGCTACTTCCTCAATATCCATGCCGCCCTCTTCAGATCCCATCATTGTTACACGGGATGTTGCGCGGTCTAATACTAAACTTAAATAGTATTCTTTTTGAATATCAGAACCCTCTTCAATATATAAGCGTTTTACTTCTTTTCCTTCAGGACCTGTTTGATGAGTCACTAAGATTTTTCCTAATAATTCTTTTGCGTACGTACGCACTTCGTCAAGGTTTTTAGCGATTTTTACACCACCCGCTTTACCGCGTCCACCTGCATGAATTTGCGCCTTGACTACTGTCACATTAGAGCCAAGTTCCTTCGCTACTTTCACTGCTTCATCAGGGGAAAAAGCAACTTTTCCATTTGGTACAGCTACACCATACTTTCTAAGAATCTCTTTCCCTTGATATTCATGGATATTCATAATACATCCTCCCATCAAACATTTGCATAAAATTGTTTTACTAACATAATCTATTCTAACTAAAGATTCTGATAAAGTCTACACTTTGTCTTTTGTTCGTTTTTTATCTTTTAATATTACACTTTCTTCTACTTTGTGTACTAAAACAGATTTTTGCGAAAATTAGAATTATCTATCTTTTCTATATATTTGCGCATGTTGTTGGTCTAACCGATAAATAAATGCAAAAACTTCAGCGACAGCTTGGTACAATTCTTCAGGAATCGACTCATTTAAATCTAATTGTCCAAGCAATTGAACAAGGTTAGGATCCTCATAAATCGGCACATTATACTCATTCGCACGCGCTAAAATATTTTCTGCTATTTTACCTTTTCCTTTCGCTACTACCGTTGGACTATCAAAGCTTCCTAACTTATACGTGAGCGCAATAGCCTCTTTTCGAGTAAATTTTTCTTCACTCATACGCGGAAATCCACCCCACTATGTTCCTCCTGCTGTTCTAATACAGAGGTTGTTTTTTCAGGTTGAGCTTTTTCAAATTGCTTAATAAAAACGCCTGAAAGTTGATACTCTTTTTCAGCTAAGCCTATTTTTAAAGCTGCTTTTAGTGGTTCTGCAAGTGGAATAATATCATCATTTTCATTAAATACCGTCACAGTAACGACACGATTTTGAACCTGCATATCAATAACCGTCTCTTTCATTGATTCCATTTGTAAATAAAATAATATACGCGCATAATTGGCATCAATTTTACCATCATCCTTCATGCGTCCATTCCACTGTAATGTTGCATCCATTTTCTTGCCGAAGAATTCCAATGGTACTTGCATAACAAGCTGATGCTGATGACCATTCTCGCCTGATGCTAGCTGCATACCGTTCATACGCGCCATTAACATTTCTGCCGCTTCCTTCAGCTGTGGAGTAGTATGTGTCTCCTGCAATAACGTATGAAGCTGAGGTTTTAATTGATGGGCAATCTCCTGTAAATCGGCTGACTTATTACTAAGTGTCGCCTCATAGCTAATTCCTAGATTTTTTAATACCGTTTTCAGTGCATGTTCCATTGCTTTACTATCCATGGAATTTTGTACATGGGCATCTGCTTGCGTAACAATCTGCTGAATCATTGATTGCGGCGATTCAACACTATTTTTCATAAGATTTCGCATGAATGCGTCGTTTTGTAATGGGGTAGTTGCTCCATGCTTTAAAAGCGATAGTAAGTGGTCCTTCACTGAAAGAGCATTGGCGTCTTGTGTAAATAAACGCTCCGAGGAATTTTCAGCAAATGCTTTGATAAGTTGTTCTTGCATCTGCTTTGCAAAAATCTCTAGCGTTTGTTTAGTTGCTGGTAGCTGATTCAATCGATCGATCAGTTGATTTACTTGTTGCTTTTGTTCATTGGTTAACAAGCTTTGATTCGCTGTCCATAATTTAAGTTGGTCGACAAGCTGATTTGTATTGTCAGGTTGTGCCGTTAGAATCGTTTGAATAACTTGTCCAGCGTGTTGAAGCTGATTAGGCTGAACGGAGTTTACACCGCTGAGACTTGACCAGTTTTGCAAGGTTGCCTGCTGAGGTAATATCCCAGCCTCCTTTAACATATTCATAGCTTGAATCTTTTCACTCATAGAAGACGCATTATTCGTTAATATTTGTATAGACTTGGCTAGTACTAAACCACCTGTTTCTACTTCAAAAGGTTTTGCAATTGCCTGTACCTGTTGCATTAGATTTTGCTTGATGTTTTCTGGTAAAGCTGTATCTTTAGCTAAAAGCTGTGTAAAGTTTTCCATTACAGAAATCATGCCGGTAGTTTTTTGCCCACTAATAAGAGCTTGAAAAACGTCATTTGTCATTGGCATTTTAAGCTCCACCATTTTTTGAATAGCTTGTAGAGCATCTAGTTTAGTCATGCCATCTGGTAATGCCTTTATCCACATTTCTGCCTGCATCAACTGATCCTTTGAAATCGGTAGCTGTGCTTTCATAAAATGGGCTAGAAGCTGTTGCATTTCAGCTGACTTAGGCAAATTCATCGATTCAAGTAACTGATTGATTTGTTGACTTTGGGAAGCCGTTTGCGTCATAGGTCCCGTAACAACTTTTAATTCGGTTTGCGGGTTTGTACCAGTTACTTGAAAGAAATGGGCATCACCTGCTTTTAGTGGAACTTCAAGTTTAGCAATAAACTTCTGATGGCCAACTTGTATCTCTGCCATTTGATCTGGATATAATTGTTTAATCGTACCATGAAATACTTGTCCCTGTTTCAAAGCAAGTGGCTGATTAGTTGCGGTTATAGCAGCTTGTTGCATCTGAATCGGATTAAAAGATGTCGCTGTCATATACATACTCCTTTCATCAATTACTCTTTGGCGTAATTGGTGTCCTATTTTTTATTTTTAGTATGCTAGTTATTAAAACATTGACTTTATCGGTTCAAACGATTTGCGATGATGAATGGTTGGACCGAATTCTTCAAGTGCTTTTAAATGTTGCTTTGTACCATATCCTGCATGCTGAGCAAAACCATACATAGGGAATTCTTTGTCCAATTGATCCATATAATCATCACGAGCTGTTTTCGCTAATATCGATGCAGCTGCAATAGCTAAGCTTTTTGCATCTCCTTTAATAATTGAATCCTGTGGAATGGAGATTGGCAGTGTCATAGCATCAACTAGGACATAATTAGGCTTACTAGTTAACGATTCTACACTTATCTTCATCGATTGCTTTGTCGCTTCGTAAATATTTAATTCATCAATTTGTTGTGTTGATTGGAAATGGATAAAATAACTTACTGCATGTTCTTTTATTAAAGCAGCGTAGGCATTACGTTTATCTTGAGATAATTGCTTTGAATCATTTAATCCGACAAGCATCTCACAGTCTGCAGGTAAAATAACAGCAGCTGTTACTACTGGGCCCGCTAATGGTCCACGCCCTGCTTCATCTACACCTGCGATTAAAGCACTTACTCCTCCATAGCTTCGATCGAAATCAACTTTTGCTTGATGCTCCTGTAATAACTGTTGTTTTTTATCTTGACGCTTGTTCCAGCTTTGCCAAGCCCTTTGCACACCTGCTCTTTCATCAGTTGCTACTTCTGTCATCCAGTCCTGCCATTCCTCAGCTTCCTTCAATGCTGCTGTTATTTCTTTAATCGTTTTCATAAATTTACTCCCTTTTTGGTTCTTAAAAGTTAATCGCTAATTTTACGTATCAATTTGTCTCGGGCGTCTCTCCCAGTATGTATTCCCTTTTTGTGGTTCTTCACCAAAATGAAGAGTTAACACCCGTTTTAAGTTATCATTATTTTTCTCGCTCTATATCATTTATCGGCAAGAAGAGGCATTCCTAAAAGAAAAACTGCCATGCTCACGATCTGCAAAGTGAGTATGACAGTTTTTAACTTATTGCTGCTCTGCTTCTTTTTCAAGTTGTTCGTCAACAAAGTCAAATGTTAGTTTGCCTAATTGTAATCCACGAATATCTCGAACGATCAGTTGAGCTACTTGATCATAGTCGATTTCTCCTCCAGGACCGAAAACACGACGTAGCTTACCTATATGATCAAAGGTTTCAACTAAATCTTCATGGACAAATTGGAAGCCGTAGCGTTCCTCCATACGTGCTGGATAATGATTGGATAAAAAGCGTAGGCCGTATACAGCTAAATCCTCCATATTTGTTATCGTATCCTTAATAGCACCTGTTAAGGCTAATTTGTAGCCTACTTCTTGATCTTCAAACTTCGGCCATAAAATACCTGGTGTATCGAGTAATTCAAGCTCCTTACCAACTTTTATCCATTGCTGAGCCTTAGTTACCCCTGGAGTATTCCCTGTTTTTGCGATATTTTTCTTCGCTAAGCGATTAATTAGCGTCGATTTCCCTACGTTCGGGATCCCAACAATCATTGCACGAATGGCTCTTGGCTTCATCCCACGTGCCTTCATACGATCAAATTTTTCTTTTAATATTTCTTGGGCAGCCTTTGTCACTTGCTGTAATCCTTTGCCTTCAAGAGAATTGATGGCTACTGCCTTATGACCACGTTGTGCAAAGTACTCTACCCACTTACGTGTTTCCTGCTCATCTGCCATATCTGCTTTATTTAAGATGAGGAGACGCGGTTTTTGATTAATCACTTCGTCTATCATCGGATTACGCGAAGATAGAGGTAAACGTGCATCTATTAATTCAAAAATAATATCAACGAGCTTTAATTTTTCTGTTACTTGTCTGCGGGCCTTCGCCATATGCCCTGGAAACCATTGTATAGTCATATCTTTCATTTCCTCCTAAACTAAAAGAAAAAGGGAGTGTTAGACCTCCCTTTCATGCGTTACTTTACAATTTTTATATCACTAAACGGCCAGAAAATTAGACTTGTATTTCCAATAATCTCTTTTTGATCGACAAGTCCAATATGACGACTGTCCTTACTGTATCGACGATTATCTCCCATAACGAAAACATAACCCTCTGGAATTACATCTAGTTTTACATCAATGTCTTTTAATGTAAAATCTTCTGTTAATGTACCTTCCGTAATTTGTGATTTGTAGGCATCTAAATAAGGTTCGTCTATTGGTTCACCATTAATGTATAATTGATCATTTTTATATTCTAGCGTGTCTCCTGGTAGTCCAATAACACGTTTAATATAGTTTTTCTGCTCTGGAGCGTGGAACACCACAATATCAAAGCGTTTTGGTTCACTTATTTTATAACCAATCTTATTGACAATCATACGGTCCCCATTTTCAAGGGTTGGCATCATGGACTCGCCATCTACTGCAATGGGTGTAAATAAAAAATAACGAATAATTGCCGCAATCGCAAATGCAATTAGAAGTGCCTTTGTCCATTCCCATAATTCATTCTTTTCTTTCACTTGTTTTTCCATCGAGATTTGCCCCCTTGTCTATCTTCATTTTAGATGATAGTTATTTAAGATGACAAGCAAAAAGAAAAGGGGCTTGTTGCACAAGCCCCTCACTTTTAAGTCATTATTATCGAATTTCTTTAATACGAGCAGCTTTACCACGTAGGTTACGTAGGTAGTAAAGTTTAGCACGACGTACTTTACCACGACGTACAACTTCTAAGTTAGCGATTTTTGGTGTGTGTACAGGGAATGTACGTTCAACACCTACACCGTAAGAAATTTTACGAACTGTGAAAGTTTCGCTAATACCGCCACCACGACGTTTAATTACTACACCTTCGTATACTTGGACACGTTCACGAGTACCCTCTACTACTTTCACGTGTACCTTAACAGTATCACCAGGACGGAAAGTTGGTAGATCAGTGCGAAGCTGAGCTTTTGTAATCTCTGTAATAATGTTTGACATTGTTTTTCTCTCCTTAGACAGATGCTCTTGCACGCAATCTATGCCACAGCGGAACACCGTAATTCAGTACTTCACATAGAAGTACAGATTAGATGTTATCATAAATATAGATAGCAATCAAGTATCTTTATTGTTGTTTTTAAGTTTTTCTACATACATTTTTTGCTTGTCTGTTAATGGATAATTCTCGAGTAAATCAGGACGACGCTCGAATGTTCTTTTCAAGGATTCTTCCGTACGCCATTGCTCAATCTTTGCGTGATTGCCCGATAGTAAAACATCAGGTACTTTCATTCCGCGAAATTCAGCAGGGCGTGTATAATGCGGGTGCTCTAGAAGACCCGTTGAGAACGAATCTTGTATGTGAGAGTCCTCTTGTCCTAAAACCCCCGGTAGAAGTCGTACAACGCTATCTATTACCGTCATAGCCCCTAGCTCTCCACCAGTTAAGACGAAATCTCCAATTGAAATCTCGTCTGTGACAAGATGCTGACGAATACGTTCATCATAGCCTTCATAATGACCACATAAAAATACTAGTTCTTGTTCTTGTGCTAGCTCTTCTGCCTTTTTTTGCGTAAAGCGTTCACCTTGTGGACACATCAAAATGATACGAGGATTTTTTCCTGCAGTAATGGCCTCGACAGCGCTAAACATCGGCTCCGGTTTCAACACCATTCCCGCGCCACCACCATACGGATAATCGTCCACTTGATTATGCTTGTTACCCGAAAATCCACGGAGATCAGTTACTTCCAGCTTTACTGCACCTTTTTCCTGTGCTTTCTTTAAAATTGATGCACCAAAAACGCCTGTAAACATATCAGGAAACAGACTTAACACATGAATATTCATCATAGCAGGCCTTCCATTACGTGGATCACAATTTTCTTCTCATCAACTTTAATTCCCTTGACGATGTCTTCGATATACGGGATGTAATGCTCTTTTTTAGCACCTTTGACTACCCACACATCATTTGCACCTGTTTGAAGAATGTCAATCACCGTTCCGATTGTTTCACCTTCTTCAGAAACCACTGAACAACCAATTATGTCGTGGAAAAAATATTCATTTTCCGCTAATAAATCATCTGACATTTGATCCTTCGTCACTTTGAGCATACCTTCTTTGAAAGGCTCTACCAAGTTAATATTGTGCATTCCTTCAAAAGTTAATAAAATAAAGTTTTTATGACGACGCATTGATTCAATTGTTACCCATGTTGGCTTTTTATCGTCTTTTTTAAACGCCGCAAGCTTATTTCCTACTACGAAGCGCTCTTCCTCAAAATCTGTTGTTGATAATACACGTACCTCACCGCGAATACCATGCGTATTGACAATACGACCTACATTAAACCATTCCATTTAAATCTCACCTCATATAAAAAATGCTATCCACGTCAAGCTACTAGCTAGCCAGATCAAAAGTAACCATCTCTCACTTTTATCTAAGAAAGCAGATTAACTTTTGGCGGATGATGTTTTAGCTAAGACGTTGACCAGTCTTCCTCCATGTCATTATGGTCAATTACCTCTCAATGTAATTACAATAATGAATAAAGATAAAAAAAGGAAGGAACTCGCAAGCTCCTTCCTTCTTAGTCCAGATTTTACGCTTCACCTCAAAGCCACTTCGAATTCCTAAATGCATGTAAACATACCTATCAGGACTCTCAAGTGCTTGTTGCATGTAAAAGAGCGTGAAAATCTTTTCTATCAATCCAATATATCGACGTAGGTCTTTTTTTGATGGTGACTACCCGCCGCTGAATAAACAATTGTACGAATCGCTTTTGCTACTCGCCCTTGTTTGCCTATGACTTTCCCTCGATCCTCTGGATGAACAAAAAGTTTATAAACAATTCGATTTGCATTTTCATCCGTCTCTATACGAACTTCTTCTGGATAATCGACTAACGGTAAAACGATTGCTTCAATCAGCTGCTTCAAAAATGTCGCCCCCGATTATTTACTGAATTTTTGGTTATGGAATTTTTCCATGATACCTTGTTCTGAGAACAAGTTACGCACTGTATCTGATGGTTTTGCACCGTCAGCTAACCATTTAAGAGCTTTCTCTTCATCAATGTTTACAGTAGCTGGTTGAGTAAGTGGGTTGTAAGTACCAACTGTTTCAATTGAACGACCGTCACGTGGTGAACGAGCGTCTGCAACTACGATACGATAGAAAGGAGATTTTTTAGCTCCCATACGTTTTAAGCGAATTTTAACTGCCATTTTAATAGCACCTCCGAATAAGTTTCACACAAGATAGTATATTATCAATGTTTAGGTTGTTTGTAAAGTGTTTTTTCTTAACACCTATAAATTATTATTTAAACAATGAATCAAAGCCCGGCAATTTCATCTTTTTCTTCCCTTTACCGCTCGCCATGCCTGTCATTTGTTTCATCATTTTCTTCATTTCATCAAACTGCTTTAATAGACGATTCACCTCTTGAATTGAAGTCCCAGAACCCTTCGCTATGCGCTTTTTACGGTTGCCATTAATAATTTCTGGATTCGTCTTTTCGGCAGTTGTCATCGAATAAATAATCGCTTCTACGTGGCCCATTTGCTTATCATCAACTTTAACATTGTCTAAGCCTTTGATTTTGTTAGCGCCTGGTAGCATTTTTAAAATTTCATCTAAAGGCCCCATTTTCTTTACTTGCTGCAATTGTTCAACAAAATCATCTAAAGTAAAGGTTTGGGTTTTAAATTTTTCCTCTAGTTCTTTAGCCTTTGCTTCGTCAACATTTGCCTGAGCCTTTTCAATAAGCGATAGCACGTCACCCATTCCTAATATACGAGACGCCATACGCTCTGGATGGAAAGGTTCGAGTGCATCCATTTTTTCGCCCATCCCGACAAATTTAATCGGCTTCTGTGTTACTGAACGAATTGATAATGCCGCACCACCACGTGTATCACCATCAAGCTTTGTTAAAACAACCCCAGTAATGCCGATTGCCTCATTAAAGCTTTCTGCTACGTTTACAGCATCCTGACCCGTCATAGCATCCACAACAAGGAATACTTCATCTGGCTCTTTTAATGCACGAATATCTTTTAATTCTTGCATTAAATCTTCATCGATATGCAAGCGACCAGCCGTATCGATAATCACAACATCATGATGCTCTTCTTTTGCCAATTCAATTGCCTGACGTGCAATTTCTACTGGGGATACATCAGTGCCTAATGCAAAAACAGGTAGTGATAACTGTTTTCCTAATGTTTGTAATTGCTGAACAGCTGCTGGGCGATAAACGTCTGCTGCAACTAGTAGTGGCTTACGATTATATTTTTTTCGTAACACATTTGCCAGTTTCCCTGTAGTCGTCGTTTTACCCGCACCTTGTAAGCCGACCATCATAATGACAGTTGGCGGCTTCGTATTAAATTTGATTGGGCTTTGTTCGCCACCCATTAATTCTGTTAATTCGTCTTGTACGATTTTAATAACTTGCTGACCTGGTGTTAAGCTTTGCATAACATCTACACCGACAGCACGATCACTGACCTTTTTAACGAATTCTTTGACTACTTTTAAGTTAACATCCGCCTCGATTAAAGCAAATCGGACTTCTCGCATCATTTCTTTAACGTCTTGTTCCGATACTTTTCCTTTACCTTTAATCTTTTGGATTGTCCCTTGGAGTCGTTCCGCTAATCCTTCAAAAGCCATTGCTTTCGCCTCCTAATCCCATTCTTTCAACTGTTCTATAAGCGCTAACTGCTCTTCAACTGTCATACTTCGTTCTGTAATCCCCGTTGTTAGCTGCGCAAGCATTTGTGTACGTTGTTGAAATTTTTCCAATAAACATAGTTTTTCTTCATATTCTTCAAGCATCGCTTCTGTTCGACGAATATTATCATAAACAGCTTGACGTGAAACTCCATACGATTCAGCGATTTCTCCAAGTGAGTGATCATCTAAATAATAGAGCTCCATATAACTCCGTTGCTTATCTGTTAATAATGCTTGATAAAAGTCGAAGAGAAAGTTCATGCGTGTTGTTTTTTCAAGTAGCATCGAATATTTCTCCTCCCGTAATTAGTCATTTGTATCATAACGAAAAGCGCCCGCATGTGTCAAGGTAATCTCCTTGTCTAAAAGCCTTAATTAACTGCTTTACAGGCGTTTTTCACCTATAGCTAGTATTTCCCTTTTAAACAATGCGATTCCCCTGCACAGACGAGCGCAATTACAAATTTACTTACTTAAATGTTAATCCTCGGACCATCACCAAAACGTGTGGTTGATTTCCGTTCCGACTGGGCGCTTTCCTTGGGGCGTCCAGCCTCCACTCCAATCAACTTATTAACATAGTATACGTTTCAACAAAAGTCATTCACAACTTTTGATGATAAACCTAATCCTCACTATTTTGTAATTCTTTATCTAAACCATCAGCAAATAAGCCATACACATAACGTTCAGCATCAAACGGCTGTAAATCATCCATTTTTTCACCAAGACCAATAAACTTCACAGGAATGTGTAATTTATTGCGAATGGCAAGGACAATACCACCTTTTGCAGTACCATCAAGTTTTGTTAAAACGATTCCCGTTACATTAGTAGCTTCTTTAAACGTTTGTGCTTGCACAAGTGCATTTTGACCTGTTGTTGCATCTAATGCTAATAGTACTTCATGCGGAGCATTCGGTACCTCTCGAGAGATTACTCGATGAACTTTTTCAAGCTCATTCATTAAGTTCACTTTGTTTTGCAGACGTCCAGCTGTATCACAAATTAACACATCTGCTTTACGATTTTTCGCTGCATGAATTGCATCATACATAACCGCTGCTGGATCGGAGCCTTCCGATTGTTTAATCACTTCACACCCAACACGGTCTCCCCAAACTTGTAATTGATCGATGGCACCAGCACGGAAAGTATCACCTGCTGCTAAGACAACCGTTTTACCTTGTGATTTTAGACGATGGGCAAGTTTACCGATTGTTGTTGTTTTCCCAACTCCATTTACGCCAACGAATAAAATAACAGTAAGCTCACCTTGAGGCTGTATATTAAGGTCGATTAAATCTTCTTCTCCCTGCTCATAAATTTCTACAAGTTTTTCAGAAATAATCGTTTGAATACCATTTGTATCTTTTATATTTTTACGCTGGACTTCGAAGCGTAATTTGTCCATCAGCTCCATTACTGTTTCAAAGCCTACGTCTGCCTGTAATAATAGGTCTTCTAATTCTTCAAAGAAATCTTCGTCTACTTTTCGATAACGAGCAACTAGGTCGTTCACTTTTGAAGTAAATGAATTACGCGTTTTTTCTAGTCCGGCTTTGAATTTTTGTGTAATAGACCATGCAGAAGGTTTTTTCTCCTTCACAGGTTCTTCCACTATCGCGACCTCTTGCACTTCTTGTTGTTCTTGTTCTTGTTCTTGTTCTTGTTCTTGTTGTTCTTGATCTTCAATTACTACAGGATTTTCTGTTTCAATTGGACTGTCCGTTACAGAAGTCTCCTCTACTTCATTTATAGCTGCTTCAATTTGAGCAGGCTCTGTTGCATCATCTAGCTTCTGTTCAGCAACTTCTTCCTCATTTATCTCAACTACTTTTTCTTCCTCGGCTGGGTTGCCAACCAATTTGTCTTTTAAACGTTTAAAAAAACTCATGCTTGTTCGCTCCTTTGCTCCGCAAGTACGGGTTCATCTTCTAATTTTACTGATACAAGTTTAGATACGCCAGATTCCTGCATTGTAATACCATACAACACATCCGCTCCCTCCATCGTTCCTTTACGATGTGTGATCACAATAAATTGCGTGTCACGGCTAAATCTTTTTAAATATTGGCTATATCGAACAACATTTGCCTCATCTAATGCCGCCTCTACCTCATCAAGAATACAGAATGGTACAGGTCGTATATTTAAGATAGAGAATAATAAAGCGATTGCTGTTAGTGCACGTTCACCACCTGAAAGCAAACTTAGATTTTGTAATTTTTTTCCTGGTGGTTGTGCTACTATTTCTATACCTGTTTCTAGCAGATTTTGAGGGTCCAATAACACTAAATCTGCCTGTCCTCCACCAAACAATTCACGGAATACATGTTTAAATTGCTCACGGATGGCATAGAAGGTTTCGCTAAAGCGTAGCGTCATTTCCTCGTCCATCTCTTTAATAGCCTCATGTAACGTTTCCTGTGCAGCAAGTAAATCTTCACGCTGCTCTGTTAAAAATGAATGACGTTCAAGCACTCGATCGTATTCCTCAATGGCGCTCAAATTAACAGGACCTAGCTCCTCTATAGATTTCTTCAGCAGTTTCACTCGACGTCGCATATGCTCTTCATCTTCAATAACAAGGGCCAACTCCTCAGCTTCCTCTACTGTTAGCTGATAGTTTTCTTCTAGCTGTTCATTGAAATTATTTATTTCAAATTCTACGCGACTTCGCTTCAATTCATTAGCACGTATTGCTTCAAGATAGCCTTTATGTGTACGTTGCAATTCCTTCAGCTGTTCTTCTAAAGTAGTAAGCTCTTGTTGTTGTGCTACTTTTTCATCTTTTTTCTGTGAAATTATGTCCTGTAGTGAATCTCTTCTCGCTTTCCATGTAGCAACCTGCTCATCCACTTCTTCATCGCTTAAAAGTTTTGTCGATTCATCAGATTGAAGCCATATTATTTCCCGAGAAATTTTTTCGACCTTTTGACGAGCTTTGTTTAATTGTAGGTCTAACTCAGCAGTAGCAATTTGCACTTGCGACATTTGCTCCTGCATAACCGCTAACTGCGAGCGTTTTTCCGCCGATTGCTCACGAAGTACATCCTTCTCCGTCTCACTTTGCAGCTTCGCCTTACTTAGTTGTTCCACTGTTTCATTAATTTCTAACAGTTCGGTTGCTAGTGCCACTAAACGCTCTGTAGCTGCTTCCTTTTGAGCTAACAATGCTTCTTCTCGTGTTTTTACATCTTGTGTCTCATTAGAAGCAAAAGATACTCGAGCAGATAAGCTTTTCTCGACAACCTCTAGCTCGCGAATACGACTTGCCTGCTGCATTTCATCTTTTCGTAATTGCTCTCCGTCAAGCTTCAATTGCTCCACTTTTTCTCGTAATGTTGCAAGTTTCTCTTTTTCAGCTACAACAGCCTGTTCAGCACTATAGATGGAAGCTTCTAACGATTGTAGCTTCACGATTAAACCATCTAATTCCGCTTTTCTAGTAAAGAGTGAAGATTGTTGCTTCACAGCACCACCTGTTAATGAACCGCCTGCATTGACGATATCACCTTCCAGTGTTACAACACGATATCGAAAACCACATAAACGAGCAATTTGGCTTGCACCTTCTAAATTTGATGCAACGATTACATTGCCAAGGAGGTTTTCGACAATTGTGCGGTTGTCTTCATCGAACGTAACAAGTGCATCAGCCATTTGGACAAATGCTGGGTGCTCAGTAGCTACCTGAATCGCAGAAAGATTGATTTTACGTGACTTTATGACTGTTTTAGGTAAAAATGTTGCGCGTCCAGCTCTCTTTTGTTTTAACCAATGAATGGCTTGCTGAGCATGTCGTTCATCGGTTGTCACAATATGCTGAGAGGCTGCTCCTAATGCTGTTTCAATAGCCTGAGAATATTTTCCACCAACTTGGATTAACTCCGCAACAGCTCCTTCAATTCCAACTAATTCACCTTTATCACGTGCTAACAATACTTCTTTTACTCCATGGAAGAACCCAGAGAAATCTGCTTCAAGCTCAGCTAGCGTATCTTTTCTAGCCTTCAATTGCTGCTGATGCTGATAGGCTTTATAAAGCATATCCTGCTTTTCATTAAACGATGCATTGACGTTCTTAAGCTGTATTTGCAATGTTTCATATTGCTCAAGCTTTTCCTGCAATTCATTAGTTGTTGTTGCATGGGCAGCCACTAGCTTCTCTTTCTCCGCTAAAATTTGCGCAAGCTCTTGCCCGATTTCATCAGTTTGATCTGTCATTCGTGCTGCCGTCGCTTTTTGTTGTGCTAATTGCTGATCGATATTTTTTAATTCATTTTTGATTGTTGCTTCTTCGTTTAAGGAATCAATATATCGGTTTTTTTGTTCTTCAATTTCTTGTTCAATTTCAGAAACAGAGCGGTTTAAAGATTGTTCCAATTGCTTGAGGCTTTGTTTTAGCTCTGATACTTCTTGTTGTTTTTCAGCGAACAATTCTTTTTTCTCTTGTTCTTGAACAACGAGAGCCTCAACCTCATTTTTTGCTTCTTGTAATGCTGTATTCAATTGTAGTAGTTGATTAGAAGTATTTTGTCGCTTTTCAGCCATTAACGCTTTACGACCATCCCAACGCTCTACCTCCATCGTCGCATTAACAAACTCAGCCTGAGTAGTATCTAAATAGCTATCTAGCTCTTTTAAAAGCTTACGAATGCCTACAGTTTGCTTTTCAATTGAAGAAATATTATGTGCTTGTTTTTGTTCTATCTCATATAGCTCTGTGTACTCATTTTTCAAAGCACGCAAAGATTGTGCACAATTTTTCAAATCGTGCACAAGGATGGCGATATCAAAATCCTTTAACTCTGTTGACATTTGCACATAATCTCTTGCACTTGATGCCTGAATTTCTAACGGCTCCAGGCGACTATCTAGTTCATGTAAAATATCTAAAACACGATACAAATTTTCATCTGTTTCAACAAGTTTATGCTCTGCCTTTTTCTTTCGTAATTTATACTTTAATACGCCAGCTGCCTCTTCAAAAATCGAACGACGGTCATCAGGTCGGCTATTTAAAATTTCATCTACACGGCCTTGTGAAATAATGGAGAAGGCCTCTTTTCCAAGTCCTGAGTCCATAAACAAGTCCGTAATATCCTTCAGGCGACACTGCTGGTTATTTAATAAATATTCACTATCACCTGAACGGTATACGCGTCTTGTTACGCTGACTTCTGTATATGAAAAAGCAAGCTGTTCATCGGTATTATCTAAAATTAACGTTACCTCTGCAAAGTTTAGTGGCTTACGTGAGTCACTCCCAGCAAAAATAACATCCTCCATCTTTGCCCCACGTAACGACTTTGCAGATTGCTCCCCAAGTACCCAACGAATAGCATCAGTGACATTACTTTTTCCACTGCCATTTGGTCCAACAACCGCTGTAACACCGGGTACAAAATCAATTCCAATGCGCTCCGCAAAAGATTTAAAGCCAATCACTTCGAGTCGTTTTAGGAACATCTATTAAGCCTCCTCTTTTGCAGTTTGGTCACGCATTGCACGCATTGCACATTGCGCAGCTTGCTGCTCGGCTTCTTTTTTTGATTTCCCACGCCCAATACCAAGCTCCTGTCCATTTAATAGGACACTCGATACAAAGGTACGATTATGTGCAGGACCCTTTTCATCAATAATTTCATAATGAAGAAGACCGTTATTTGTTTGCTGTACCATTTCTTGCAATTGACTTTTAAAATCCATCACATGCGAAAAAGCACCGACTTCTACTTTCGGGAATACGATTCGTTCTAAAAAGGACACAACCGTTTGTAAGTCTTGATCTAAATAAAGGGCACCTACAAATGACTCAAATACATCTGCAAGTAGCGCTGGGCGTTCCCGTCCACCTGTTAATTCCTCACCTTTTCCGAGTAATACAAAGCGACCGAATCCTAATTCATTTGCAAAGATCACAAGTGATGGCTCACATACTATGGATGCTCGTAGCTTCGTTAGCTCACCCTCACTCATATTAGCGTATTTCTCAAAAAGGTATTTAGAAACAGACAGTTCAAGTACTGCGTCTCCTAAAAATTCAAGACGCTCATTATCCGTAAACAATTTACGGCGATGCTCATTCACATAAGATGAATGTGTGAATGCTTGATACAATAGATTTTTATTAATAAATGTGATATTTAATTCATGCTGTAACAGCTCGAATTGATTGCGTACTTTTTCAGGAAGTACGCCAGATTTCTGCATAGTTCCTCTTCTTTTCATAGCCATTGAACAATCTGCCTTCCTAATAGTTTCTACCGTTTTAGTGTACCTTTTTCACGGCATTTATGCAAAAGTATTTCGGCTGAAATACAACGTTTTGGAAATTTTTTCGCAAATTTTTATCCAAAATAAAAAAGGGACGTTCACAGTTCGAAAAACGAACCGTTTCGTACCCTTTTAAATACACCTTAGTATAGTATCTGCTCTTCACATTTAAGCAAAAAACAGGAGTAATCTCTGCCATAGGCTTTAACTTTATTCAACTAATTCATAAACACTTATTGTATAAAAACTATGACTGCGTTCATGTCAACACCGATAGCGGTGATAAATTTATGCTGAATAAAGCTAAACGAAATTAGTTTATTTTACTTTCGATGTATGAAATTGCAGAACCAACTGTTGAGATTTTTTCAGCATCTTCATCAGAAATTTCCATATCGAATTCGTCTTCAAGCTCCATTACAAGCTCAACTACGTCTAATGAGTCAGCACCTAAATCATCACGGAAAGAAGCTTCTAGAGTAACTTCACTTTCTTCAACACCTAAACGGTCCACGATTACTTTTGTTACGCGTTCTAATACTGTAGTCAAAACATTCACCTCCCCTCAAATGATTATACAAAAAATTATTATTTATGACTAATTGAAATTACATCACCATGCCGCCATCTATATGTAGCGTCTGCCCCGTCATATAGTTTGCATCATCTGAAGCTAGGAATACTACTGCCTTTGCGATATCCTCTGGCTGCCCAAGTTTAGCAAGAGGAATTTGAGTAAGCATTCCTTGCTTTATATCATCTGGTAGTTGATCCGTCATTTCTGTTTCAATAAATCCTGGTGCAATCGCATTTACTAAAATATTGCGTGATGCCAATTCTTTTGCAGTCGTTTTAGTTAATCCAATAACACCTGCTTTGGCAGCTACATAGTTTGCTTGTCCCGCATTACCAGCTACACCGACAATCGATGAAATGTTGATGATACGACCTGCACGTTGCTTCATCATTTGACGTGTTACTGCTTTTGTACAAAGGAAAACACCTTTAAGGTTTGTATCTAACACATCATCCCACTCATCTTCTTTCATACGCATTAACAAGTTATCACGAGTAATACCAGCATTATTTACTAAAATATCAAGTGAACCGAATGTTTTCACAGCTGCATCCATTAATGCTGTAACTTCCTCTGTTTTTGAAACACTCCCTTGTACAGCAATAGCCTCGCCGCCATTTTCTTGAATCATCGCGACAACTTCTTCTGCCTTTGCCTGTGAGCCACTGTAGTTAACAACAACTTTAGCACCCTCATCAGCAAGCTTTAATGCAATAGCGCGTCCTATTCCACGCGAAGCACCAGTTACAACAGCTACTTTCCCCTCTAATTTACGCATTAATTGTCCACTCCTTCGCCGCTTCTAGCACAGCCTCTAATGATGCTTCATCATAAACACAATAAGTCGCAACAGATCGGTCGATTTTTTTCACTAATCCACTTAACACTTTGCCTGGTCCACACTCAATAAAGACATCCACACCTTGTGCAATCATTTCACGCACAGATGCTTCCCATTGCACAGCGCTATATACTTGTTCTACTAACTCATGTTGAATAGCAGGAACATCCTCTAATTCTTTCGCCATGACGTTGCCGATTACAGGGATTCGCGGAGCTGACAATGATATTTCAGCTAACGCTCCGCTTAATTTTTCAGATGAAGGACGCATTAGCTCTGAATGGAATGGTCCACTAACAACTAAAGGAATTGCTCGTTTTGCGCCCGCTTCCTTTGCCGCTAACGAAGCCTTTTCGACCCCTTCCTTTGTACCAGAGATAACGATTTGTCCTGGACAGTTTACATTCGCTACCTGAACCGCATCACCTGCTGCAGATATTTGTTCAGTTACCTCATGTAGTGCTTCAAGCTCCATCCCTAAAATGGCTGCCATTGCACCTTGCCCTGCTGGTACAGCTTCATTCATATAAAGACCACGCTTATGAACGACAGAAACAGCATCCTCAAACGTTAACACACCGGCGATTACTAACGCACTGTATTCTCCAAGTGAATGTCCAGCTGCATAGTTTGGCTTAATTCCTGCTGCAAGTAATTTTTCTGCAACCATTACACCAGTAGTTAAAAGTGCTGGCTGTGCATGGTATGTCAATGTTAGCTCCTCAGCTGGTCCCGTTAACATAAGCTTAGATAGCTCAAAACCAAGTGATTGATTTGCACGATCATAAAATGCTTTACTTTCTGCCGCATTCTCAACAAACTCTTGCCCCATTCCAACTACTTGAGAACCTTGTCCTGGAAAAACAAATGCTATTTTCGTCATTTTGTATTAATCCCCTTTTTAATCAATTTTGCCTCGGCATAATTGCGTCCGGAATCGGCCGGAGGCTTTAGGCCAACAGATGTTTTTTGTGCGAAAGCGCAGTGCTAACGTAGCGTCAGCAACATGATGTTTTTTGTGCGAAAGCGCAGTGCTAACGTAGCGTCAGCAACATGATGTTGGTCACTCAGTCGTTGCCACAGGACGTGGCGTTCTTAGACTGAGTTCCTCTATTTCAGAGGGTGTTTGGACACCAGCTGAAAGAAGTTAATTAAATTCTGAGTGGCGTACTGTATCTGTAATCGTCGAGATGACTGTATGCTCTACCATCGTATTTGCTTGGCGAATCGCACTGTATATTGCTTTTGCATTGGATGAACCATGCGCTTTAATTACAGGTGCTTGTAAACCAAACAAACCTGCACCACCATACTCTGTGTAGTCCATTTTATTTTTTAAGTCACGTAAATTATTTTTCATAAGGGCTGCCGATATTTTTGTTTTTGTTGAAGACATAAACGCCTCTTTAAGCATTGAAAATAACGCGCCAGCCGTACCTTCAATCGATTTCAGCACCATATTACCTGTAAAACCATCTGTTACAACAACGTCCGCTACCCCTTCAAGTAAATCTCGAGCTTCTACGTTGCCGATAAAGTTCAAGTCCGCTTCTTTTAATAGCTCGAAAGTAGCCTTTGTTAATTCATTCCCTTTTTTATCCTCAGTACCGATATTTAACAAGCCGATACGTGGCTTTTGTAAGCCGCCAACCTTTTTCGCATAAATATCGCCCATAATCGCATATTGCAATAAATGCTCAGGGCGCGCATCTGCATTTGCCCCTAAATCAAGCATTAAAAAGCCCTTACCGTCCAATGTCGGTAATGTAGTGGCTAAAGCCGGTCTAGCAATCCCTTCAATACGTCCTACTTTAAATAATCCTCCTGCCATTAAAGCACCCGTATTACCCGCAGAAAGACAAGCATCCGCCTTTCCTTCTTCAACCGCATCCATCATTCGCGCCATCGATGAATCCTTTTTCCGACGAACAGCGCGTGCTGGATCGTCTGTTCCTTCCACAACTTCCTCACAATGTACTACTGTCAATCGATCATGTATTTTTAATAATGGTTCAAGCTTTTCACGCTGACCATATAATTGTATTTCTAAATTTGGAATTTGCTCTAATGCTAATAAAGCACCTTCAACAACTGATTTTGGTGCGTTGTCGCCACCCATTCCATCAAGCGCTAATTTCATTGTTGTTCACCTTTACCTTTCGTGCGGTACATATCAAATTCACCAACAAAAACTGTTTCACCGTTAACAGTGGATGTTAACTCTACTTTTGTACGATGATTTTCGTCATCACGTCCAATAACGATTGCTTTTGTAATAACACGATCTCCAGCTCTAACAGGTTTCACAAAGGTAATGTTTGAATGTACTGTTAAAGCTAGTTCATCGTCAATTACCGCTACCGCTAATGAGTTTGCCTGTGCAAATAAATGATGTCCACGTGCGATGCCATTGCGCTGAAAAACATGCTCTTCTTTTACGTCAAAAATAGATAATGCACGATTATCCAATTCAATATCAACAATTTCACCAATTACTTCATCTATTGGAAGTGATTTCACTTCGTTTTCATATGTTTTCGAAGCAACATCTTTAATTCGTTCTCGTAATTCAGGAATTGCTAACTCCATACGATCTAAACGGATTGTTTGGACACTAACCTGAAACTGCGTTGCTAGCTGTTCATCTGTGACGAATGGATTTTCAGCTATCGTTTCAGATAATAGTCGCTGTCGCTCTTTTTTCGTTCGTCTCAACATCATTCGCCACCTTTTTAGTTGTTATTAGCACTTGGTACTAATATCAGTATATAGAGTATAAAAAAAGAATGCAAGACTTGTTTTCAAAACAAGTGCTTACATTCCAAATCGGGTATAAAATTCAGTTAATCAAAGCGTTCTCCCTGTAGAACACCCGACTCTTCAAGCATACTACGTAAATATTTATACTCATCATCATGCCAAAATGCATCTGTCTCAAGCATAGTCGTTGCATCTTTTCTTGCCGTCTCCAGTATTCGATAATCATGCACTAAATCCGCTACTTTAAAATCAGGCAAACCACTTTGTTTACGTCCGAAGAAATCACCTGGACCACGTAATTCCAAATCCTTTTCAGCTAGGCGGAAACCATCATTTGTTTCCGTCATTGACTGCATGCGCTCCTTGCCTTCATCGGATTTAGGATCAGCAAGCAATACACAGTATGACTGATGTTCACCTCGTCCAACTCGCCCACGTAGCTGATGCAATTGAGCTAAGCCGAAGCGTTCAGCATCATAAACAATCATAAACGTTGCATTCGGCACGTTAACCCCAACCTCAACTACTGTTGTTGATACAAGCACATGAATAGTCCCTTCACTAAATGCTCGCATAACAGCATCTTTTTCATCTGCCGTCAAACGACCATGCATTAATCCAACATTGTATTGCCCGCTAAAATATGTAGCAAGTTGTTCATAGATTTCTACAGCATTTTGTACATCAAGCTTGTCTGATTCCTCGATAAGGGGACAAATAGCATACGCCTGTCTTCCAGCAGCAAGCTCTAATTCTAACTTTGACATAGCTGAGCCTAATTGCTCTTTTTTCATCCAATGTGTTTCAATTTGTTTACGCCCCGCTGGCATTTCATCAATCACTGAAACATCCATTTCTCCAAATGCTGTAATCGCAAGCGTACGCGGAATAGGTGTCGCCGTCATAAAGAGCACATCTGGATTTTCCCCTTTATCACGCAATATTCTACGCTGTTCAACACCAAAACGATGCTGTTCATCCGTTATAACAAAACCAAGCTTGTAAAAGATGACTTCAGGCTGAATAAGCGCATGCGTACCAATTAAAATATCTATTTCCCCGTTTGCTAGTTCTTCTAAAAGTAACCGACGCTCCTTTACTTTCGTCGATCCTGATAGTAAAGCTACACGTACACCAAATGGTTCAAACCATTCTTTCAAATTTTCAGCATGCTGCTCAGCTAAAATTTCTGTTGGTGCCATTAATGCCCCCTGAAAACCAGCAGTTACAGCTGCATATAAACATATTGCCGCAACAACGGTTTTACCTGATCCTACATCACCTTGAAGTAAGCGGTTCATGCGATGCGGCTCTTTTAAATCTTTGCAAATTTCATTGACAACACGTTTTTGAGCATCTGTTAATTCATAAGGTAGCGATGTAATAAAAGCCCGTAGTTTTTGCAAATCGAATTGAATAACTGTACCGTGCTCACTATCCTTTCGAATTTTACGTAAAGCTTGAATACGTAGCTGAAAGTTTAGTAACTCTTCATAGGCAAAGCGTCTTCTAGCCTGCTTTGCATGCCCCGCATCAAGTGGGAAATGAATTCCCTCAAGCCCTTCACGCATTGAAACAAGCTTATAGTCTGCCTGAAAACGTTGCGGAACAGCATCCGGTATCTCTACACCAAACTCATCTAACACTTGTCGCATATATTTACGAAAACGTTTTTGCGGAATCAAACCCTTCAAACTATAAACAGGTTCAAAGTCTACCTGATCTATTTTCGGGCCAAATGTAACAGACGTTCCATTGATTACCTGTCTACCTCGGTCCCATTTACCTGTGATGGTAATAATAGCTCCTGGTACCAGCTTCTGCTTCAAATAGCCTTGATTAAAAAAAACAACCTTCACTAAATGTCGACCTGCCAGCACTGTCACTTGTAATCGTGATTTATTGCGGCCTAAAAACAATACTGTGGGTTCACGTTCAACTTTACACTCAACAGTGACACGTTCATTATGTGGTGTTTGCGCTAAATCCTTTAAACGAAAATCTTCATGCCGATGAGGGAACGTCCATAATAAATCCGCGATCGTCTCGATGCCTAACGCCTCTAAATGTCCTGCTGTTTCTTTCCCGATTCCTTTTAAATCAGTTACGGCACTCGTTAAATCAGTCACCTTGCACGACAGCTCCTCCAAAGATTTTCACCGCAAGTGCTTTATTTGTAGTCATTAGCATATGAGTTTTCCCCTTTCTTTACGATTACTCTAGGCTTTTATAATAATGTTGCTTGTGGTTAGCTATTCCCAACAGTTCATGCTGTTCATCTGTATTTCCAATACTATTATATAACTTTTCAATTTCACTAACATAGCAATTCAATTCATCAATAATTGATTGATAGTTATATCTTTAAGTAGCCAACATAAAGAACATGAACTTTTTCACCTTTAGCAAATAAAGAATCAATCACTTCAATGCCTTCTTAGGTATTTCGAACTTCAGATATAGCCAACCTTTAGTTGAAATACATTGCTTTACATTCTTTAGGTTTTTAATAATCCCGTTAAATAAATGCATTTATTTTTTCTCAGCATATACTGTTGAAAAAGGAGTGAAATCACTTGGGATATTTTCCACCTCAAGGGACCATGAGACCACAATCACCTCCACCAAACTTCAAACCACCAAAACCTTCTGTGTCCTATATCATTGATTGTGTATATCAAAATACTTATGTATGGCTTAGAAACGGGAGAGAATTTTGGTTTTATCCTACTCGGATAGAAATGGGTGAAGTATCTGGATATAGATGGAACGGTGCCTACTGGTCGTTCTACGGATTTGATGAAGGATTAATCGATGCTGTTGCCTGTTATCCTACCCCTACCCCTTACTAAAATTCCAAAAGGCTTTTTCTTTTTTTATTGGCTGTAATAGGGATCATCGCCAAAAGTAGGGGATGCCCTGTATATAAATTAACTTAGGAATTAACGTCACGGATGAAACCCATCTACACTATGTAGAAGCTCACAAAAAAACACGCACTAGGCGCGTGTTTTTTAATTTTATTTTTGAAGTGATTGGATACTCTCCAAATTGCCATTATCAAATATAGCTTTGCTGATAGCTTTACCTGTCGGCGTTGCAGCCAATCCTCCACGAGCAGTTTCTTTTAAATTCGGACTCATTGATTGTCCAATTCGATACATCGCACCAATTACTTCATCACACGGGATGCGACTTGTTACACCCGCAAGTGCCATATCCGCTGCCACAAGCGAATTCGCTGCACCCATAGCATTCCTTTTAACGCAAGGAACCTCTACCAATCCAGCTACTGGGTCACAAACAAGCCCAAGCATGTTTTTAAGTGTAATCGCAAATGCTTCTGAACATTGCTGTGGAGAACCACCAGCCATCTCTACAATTGCTGCCGCTCCCATACCAGCAGCTGAGCCAACCTCTGCTTGACAGCCACCAGCAGCACCTGAAATCGAAGCATTATTGGCAACAACGAAGCCAAAAGCACCTGATGTGAATAAAAAACGAATCATTTGCTCACGTGTTGGGTTTAGCTTGTTTTTCACTGCAAACAGTGTCCCTGGCACAACACCAGCTGAGCCTGCAGTGGGCGTTGCACAAATTGTACCCATTGCCGCATTCACCTCATTAGTTGCAACCGCTTTACTCACTGCGTCTAATAATAAATCCCCTGACAACGAATTTCCTTGCGCAATGTAATTTTGAAGCAATACTGCATCGCCACCTGTTAAACCCGTTACAGATTGCACACCCTTCAAGCCTCTTTCAACAGCTTCCTCCATCACCGTTAAATTACGGTCCATTTGCTGCATAATTTCTTCTCTTGTACGTCCAGTTATTAACATTTCTTGCTCAATCATAATTTCAGAAATTAGTTTGCCTTCTTGCTCGGCTCGTTCAACAAGCTCACGAACATTATGAAATAATACGTCCATACTGGGACACCCCCTTAGTTGTTATTAATTTTAGAAACCTTTGTAATATGTGGTATTAAAGAAATTTGTTGTAGTACTTTATCCTCGATGTTTTGATCGACTTCTATCACCATAAGTGCTGTTAAACCACGTTCAATTCGTGAAACCTCCATATGTCCAATGTTGACTGCATGCATTGCTAAGCAATTTGCTACATTGGCAATACAGCCAGCTCGATCATCATGAACTACAAGGATAGCCGGCATGCCTCCTGTTAATCGTAGCTTAAAGCCATTAACCTCACTCACTTCTATTTTACCGCCACCGATAGAAATTCCAACAACAGACATCTCTCCATCATCATCGCCAATCACTAGGCGAGCTGTATTCGGATGTTCTGTGTTAGCTGTTTCTGGGATAAACTCATACTCTAATCCGGCCTTCTCTGCATCGGCAAAAGCTGTTTTAATCCGCTCATCAAATGTATCGTAATTTAATAAGCCTCCTATCAGCGCTACATCTGTTCCATGTCCTTTATACGTTTCAGCAAAGGAACCATATAAGTGGATTTTCGCCCACTTTGGTTGTCTTCCAAATAAATCTCTGGCAACGCGGCCAATTCGTGCTGCACCTGCCGTATGAGAGGAAGAAGGCCCAATCATCACTGGTCCAATAATATCAAATACTGAAGTAAACTTCATACAAACACCCCTCTATTCTATCCATATAAATAAAATCGATTTTTACTATATCATGCTTGATTGTTACTACAAAAGTAAAGCACTTATTTATCAAATTTCAGAAAATTTACTCTACTATAATTTACACATTGGAAATATTGTTTAACTTTTGTCTACTCCATATACACAAAAATTTCAAAAGGCTAATATTCCAGTATTTCCAAGTCCGTCGTCCTCCCGGTACATACATCAAATGATTCATTTTTGGCTAATCTCTATCGTTTATTATCCTCTAATCTCCTTGTACCATAAACAAAAGCAGTACACGGCGTGTGCACTGCTTTGTCTACTTATGCGCAAAGTAGCATTAAATTATTCTACTGAAATAATATATGGATATAATCCTTGTTTACCATTAAATAACTCTACTTCGACCTCTGGATAATGTTCTTCAATAAATTTCACTAATGCTGAGGCATTTTCTTCCGTTGTGTCCTCACCATAGATGACTGTTACAATTTCTGCATCTTCATCTACTAAATCAGTAATTACCTTCTCAGCAGCATCTTTTAATGCTGGAGTAGATAATACAATTTTTCCTTCCGCAAGAGCCATGAAATCATCCTTATGGATTTCTACACCATCAATAGATGTATCTCGAACTGCATAAGTGACTTGGCCTGTTTTCACATTTGCAAAAGCTTCCGTCATTGTTGCTTGGTTCATTTCTACTGCCGCTTCTGGATTAAACGATAGAATCGCCGCCATACCTTGAGGGATTGTTTTCGTTGGCACTACAGCCGCTTCAATATCTAAAAGCTCAACTGCTTGTTCTGCAGCCATGACGATATTTTTATTATTCGGTAAAATCAACACTTTTTCAGCACCAATTTCTTGTACTGCCTTCACAATATCTTCAGTTGAAGGATTCATTGTTTGACCGCCTTCAATAACATAAGAAGCACCAATTGAACGAAGTAATTCAGCAACTCCCTCGCCCATTGCAATCGTTACAATTGCATACGGATGCTTTTCTACTTTTTTGGCTGGAGTAGGCACTTTATGATCCTCACCAACGATGGCAGAATGCTGTTCACGCATATTGTCGACTTTAATTTTAATAAGACTACCATATTTTTGACCCATAGCTAACACAGCGCCAGGTTGCTCGGAATGAATATGCACTTTTGCAATCTCTTCATCCGAAATAACAAGTAAAGAATCACCTAGAGGGTTTAATTCATTGCGGAATTGTTCTTCGCTAAATGGCTCTTTCCCATTTTCTAAACGTACCATTATTTCTGTACAATAACCAAACTCAATATCAGCAGTATTCATAAAATCTTGTGCTCTATGATGCTCTGCATTGATTAAATCATCTAAAGTTGCTTCATTTTTCTGCGGTAATGGCTCACCTTTTAAAGATGCTAAGAACCCTTCGTACACAAATAGAAGACCCTGACCACCACTATCTACAACACCTACTTCTTTAAGAACAGGTAGAAGCTCAGGTGTACGTTCCAACGAAGCCTGTGCTTCAGCAGTAAATGCTTCCATCACCTTAATGATATCGTTTTCAGTTTCTGCCACTTCCACGCCTTTTTTAGCCGCTTCACGTGCTACCGTTAAAATCGTTCCTTCAACTGGCTTCATCACTGCTTTATAAGCTGTATCAACACCTGCTTGGAAGGCCCCTGCAAAGCCCTTGGCATCAATTGTCGCCTCTTTTTCAATAGCCTTACCAAAGCCACGGAATAACTGCGATAAAATAACCCCAGAATTTCCGCGCGCTCCCATAAGTAAACCTTTTGATAAAGCTTGAGCTGTTTTGCCGATATGTTCTGACGCAAATTGCTCCGTTTCCTTCGCACCAGATGTCATCGACAAGTTCATATTTGTTCCTGTATCACCGTCCGGTACTGGAAATACATTTAATGAATCAACATAATTTGCATTTTGGAATAGGTGATGGGCACCCATTTGCACCATTTCTGCAAACTTTATTCCGTCTAAAGACTGCATTCGATTTAGTTCCTCCTCTTAATCATTCGCTACACGAACGCCCTGCACAAAGATATTGACAGATTTTACGCTCATACCTAATGTTTTATCCACTGTATATTTCACTTTTGATTGTACTTGATAAGCAACTTCTGAAATTTTCGTCCCGTAACTAACAATAATGTACATATCAATATGTAAATCGTCGTCCTGTTTTCGAATAACAACACCTTTTGCAAAATTTTCTTTACGTAAAATATCAGTTAGACCATCACGAATTTGATGTTTAGATGCCATGCCAACAATACCGTAGCATTCTACAGCAGCGCCACCAGCAATTTGTGCAAGTACATCTGTTGAAATATCAATTTGGCCGAATTCATTGTTTAATTCAATCGACATAGAAATGCCCCCTTGGCTCTTTTTGACTAAACTATATTGTAACACTTTCGTTATACATTAAGCAACCTAGGAGGGGACGAAAACGCACTGTATCAACGTTTTACTGACATTACAGGTTAACACACCACTTCATCGAAATATTCATTTTTGCTATAAAAGTTGTTACGACCTTTTTGTTTTGCTGTGTATAATGCTTGATCGGCTAATTCACAACACGTTTTCGAACGCTCGATAATTGAGATTTTGGCATGGCACATCCCAATACTAACTGTTACAACATCAGCTATGTTCAAACGCTCGCGAAGAATGTTTAAGTTGCAGACTTCCTCTAAAATTTCCTCACAAACATGCTCTGCAAATTTTGCGGCATGTTGGCTAACGATTACGAATTCTTCTCCTCCCCAATGTGTAGCAAATGCATTATACTTTTCTAAAATTCCATCTAACAGAGCTGCCACTTTTGTTAACGCTTCATCACCCTGTAAATGACCATAATAATCATTGAAATCTTTTAAGAAATCAATATCCACCATCATCACTGCTAGAGACTTTGGTTTACTAAATTGTTGCCCAATTTGTGTCAATTTATTATTAAATGCTCGCCGATTTGGAAGGTTTGTCAACGTGGCACGAAGTGCTTGCTCTGATAGTACATCATTTTTCTCAGCTAATAATTTTGATAGTTTCTTGGATTTTGTCATTTCTTCATCTAATAAAATATGCTGTTTCGTAAATTGCCTTTGTACTTTATAAGTGTGACGCTGAATAATTAGCCCCATTGAAATAATAAGGGACATCGGCAAAAACGGTACAAATCATTAAAAAAAGCTGATACCATTTTTAGCATCAGCTTCCTTACTTAAATCCATTTTTATGATCTAAATCAAGCTCTTAATAAGCGTGTCAATCATCACTGGCATTTCCTTAAATGCGCTGTCGACATGTAATCTTTCTGTCTTTTGATGGGCATCCTTTCCAAAAGGTCCAACATTTAATACAGGGCCCTGCAATGCAGACATAGCTTCAAACGGGATGCTATATGTATCTCCCCATACAGGTGTGTTACGTTCGAATGATGTCCATTCATTTGAGTCATCTGAATAATTGACATAACTCAAATCGCAAATACCATTAAAATAGTGAATTTGTTCCACTTCAATATCAAACGTTTTTGCCGTTTTCTTCATCAACTCTATCGATTGAATGACAAGTGGATGGTTCGACGAATTGATTGCAGGATAGTAAGGTGGTGCATACAACAGCACTGTTGCCGGCGTCAGTTCCTGGCAACGGATCATTAGCTGATCCACGATGCGAATGGATTTCTCTCGATCATCCCATAAATGATTATCAAGAACATGACGTTTTATCGTATTTACTTCCTCAGTTCCTAATTTAATGATCGCATGCTCTAAAAGCGTTTCATAACGAAGTACTTTTACTTCACCTACACCCTTTACCTTTTCTCGCTCACAAATTTGCTTATACTGCTCATTACAAGCTGCCATTGCCTCCAATGCAACTTGTTCAAAAATATCCATTACTTCAGATGCTGTGCGCTTTAATAAAAACACATTGTAAAGAGCTGCTGCACGATATGGTGTTTGTGTAGAGTACTCCCTTTTCAAATCCTTTAATTGCAAGGATACAGGTAATGGCGTACTTTCACCAAGATCTGTTTCACGGAAAACTGGATTCCACTCCATATGCTGCGTCATATATGAAGCAATAAAGTTTGCTGTCATTCCTTTTAACGGCTCACCTACATGTGTCTCTTTTCCATAAAATAAGGCAGCAGGCATAATTTTACCGATTGTTCCTGAATAAATATATTCATTCGTATCAGCTGGACCTTGTGAAAAAGAAGGCTCACTATTTAAAAATAGTTTATAAGATAATCCATGCTGGTCACGAAGCCTTACAAGCTCAACAACTGCTGCTCGCATCCCAGCAGAGTTCACTTCTTCATCTGGCACAGCCGTTAAAATGAGATTAATTGGCCACTCTTCAATGCTTGCTTTTTCTATTAATTGCATATGCAAAGCAAGTCCCATTTTCATATCCATCGTTCCACGACCGAATAAATAGTTTCCTGATTCCAAATCAATTCTTGCCGCTTCAGGTAAATCCTTTTTGTATTTAGGTTCCATTAGCTTTTTTGTTAATTCTTCAGGATAGAAGGCAAGCGGCTCAAGTTCACCATATTCTTCCGTATGAACAGTATCAAAATGACTAATTAACACAACCGTTTCTGTCGCAGATGGGTGCTTGTACAAAGCAGTCACAGCATTGCGCCCAAGCCCTGCATCATGTAACTCAATCAATTCTGGCCTTTTTTGAAAGTAAGAGAGCGTTTGCAATTTATTTGTTAATTTATAGGCAAATTCATTTTCACCTTGCGTTAATGTCCTACTTTCCCAACTGACAATTTCACATAATAATGCACGCAGTTTTTCAGGTGTATTCCAAAGATAATTAGTCATAATCATTCTCCTTTATCCGATGCCTCAAAATCGAATGCATTTCATTTCAATGTAAATCAAACGATTCCTCATTTTTCACTTCAATCTCAGAAGAAACTGTATTTATTTTACTCAATTTCAATTTATAGAAAATCATACAAGCAATGAAGAATCCAATACCGTATAGTAAACCAATTCTTTGTGTTGGATCAAATGCTAAAAAGATAAGAATTAGCATACAAAAACTAATACAGAATATTGGAATCAATGGATAAAATGGCGTTTTAAATTTTAAATCAGCCACATTTCCCCCTGCTTTCACATAGCGATATCGGAACATCAATTGGGAAGCACAAATTCCCATCCATGAAATTGTGACAGAAATCCCTGCAACTGACATGAGTAAAACAAATACTGCATCTGCTTCCATCACGCTCGTTAATAAAGAGAGCAGTGAGAAAAGCATCGTGAAAACGAGTGCATTTAATGGCACTTTATTTTTCGTTAGTCGTCCAAATAATTTTGGAGCCATCCCCTCTTTTGACATCGACCATAATAATCGTGTTGAAGCATATAGACATGAGTTACCTACCGATAAAATCGCAGTTAGAATAACAAAATTCATAATACCAGCAGCATAAGGAACGCCCGCTAAACTCATCAATGTGACAAAAGGACTTTCCAGTAGCCCAAGCTCCGATGACGGGAATATGGCAGATAAAACAATAATAGAAGCAATATAGAAAACTATTATTCTAAAAAGAATTGTCCGGATTGCTCGCGGAATATTTTTTTCTGGATTTTCAGTTTCCCCTGCTGCAATACCAACAAGTTCAGACCCTTGATAAGAAAAGATAACATTCATCATTGTGACAAAGATAATCGCAATACCAGCCGGGAATAATCCTGTCGGCGCTAAATTTGTTAGATGTGGCGTAGGGCGATCAGCTAATGGAATCAAACCAAAAATTACCGCGCCCCCTATGATGATAAAGGCTATCACTGCAATTACTTTAATGCTCGCAAACCAAAACTCCGCTTCAGCAAAACCTTTCGTTGTTAACGCGTTTAATGCAAACAGAAGAACCATAAAAACCGCACACCAGATCCAAATAGGTACATTTGGGAACCAATGTTGCATCAATATTCCCCCTGCTGTAAATTCTACCCCCGCTGTAGCAGCTGACCCGACAAAATACATCCACCCTAAAGAAAAGCCTGCTGAAGGACTGATAAATCTTGTTGCATACGTTTGAAAAGAACCCGTTACAGGCATATAAACAGCTAATTCCCCAAGACAATTCATAACCATGTACAATATTAAACCACCAAATAAATAACCAATTAATGCTCCCCCAGGACCTGCCTGATTAATGGTATAGCCAACGTTTAAAAACAAGCCTGTCCCAATAACTCCACCGAGTGATAGCATTAATAAATGACGACTTTTCATTGAACGATTTAATTGATCATCGTGCCGTTGTTCCCCTTTACTCAATATCCATCCCCACCCTCTAGTCGTTGTTTAAAAATTCTGACATCAATACTACTAAAGTACCCAACCAATTTATCCCATTTAAATTGATTGGGTATTTGTAAAACTAAAAACGTAATGACAGGCAGCTTAACCCACCATCATGTTTTCTAAATTCAGACATTTCAAGTTCAATTGTTTGATAGCCTAAATCATTTAATTTACGGTTTGTTTCTGGATAGCCTGCTGGAATAATGACATAATCATTTACTTGAATACAGTTTGCTGAATACTCATCCTCTTTTGGAATTATAATTTTTTCGTAAGATTCAAACGCAGGGTGATCGACAAATTCTCCCGCTAGCACCATTCGATTTTCACCAACATAGGCGATACCCGTTTTTAAATGGAAAAATTCTTTTAACGGAATAATCGTTGCCTCATAGCCTTCTTTTTCAACGATTTCTTTAAATTGTCGTGCTCCTTCTTCATTCGTACGATCAGAGATACCAACATAAAATTTCTTTTCTGCCTGCAATACATCTCCACCATCAAGTGTTCCTGGACCTTCGATATAGTACATTTTTTCATAGAACTTTTTAACAGCTGGTTCAATGTCCTCAATCTCACGATTACGAGCATCTGCGCCAGGGTTTGAAATAATGGCAAACTCAGGTGTTAAAACAGCTGTATCTTCTACAAATGTCGAATCTGGGAAAGCTTCGTTCGCTGGAAGCTGTGTAACCTCTACGCCACATTTCTTTAAAGCCTCTACATATTTTCCGTGCTGCTCAAATAATTTCTCTAAAATTGGTTTTCCTAAGTCACTAGTCGTTAAACCGTTTATATAACTATTTCCTGGATTTTTTACGATCACATTTTTAAACATTTACTTCGTCCCCTTTTATTCTTCTATTCTTTTATCCTCTTACTACTGGACAAGTTAGGCATGTAGGTCCACCTGTCCCTTTTACTGTAATTTCATTTCCTTTATATTCATAAACTATTGCGCCTGCATCAAGTAATTGTTGCTTTGTCTTTGGATTTCCATTTGGAAGCATACATACTCTAGGCGCAAGCGCTAAGACGTTACAGCCTAGCGCATCATACTCATCCTTCGGTACCTCAACTAATTGAATACCTCGTTCGATCAAAAGCTGACGGAAAAAAACTGGCATTAATCGTGAATGTACAACCGCTAAATCCTTATCCACCATACTAATAAAGGACATTAAGTGTAAACATTCTGCTTCACCTAAATCATGGGATAGCTGGACAATAATGAATTCATCGACAATATCCGCCGTCATATCCTTTAGCTGACGAATTGCTTCATCATTCGTTCGATAGCCTCGACCTACAACAAGTGTACGGCCATCAAGCCAAACGATATCGCCACCATCTGCAACAGCATCTCCTGTCAATTCACCGATTATCGGAATGCCCTTTTCTTGTAAAAATGTTTTATAAACAGCTGCTTCTGACTGTCTTAATTTTTTGCCAGATTTTAAGATTATTGCCCCTTTTGGCGTAAATTTGACAGGGTCATGTGCATATAGAGAATCCAACCCTACTTCTTCTGATTCTGGTAGATAATCAATTTTTTCAACATATTTTTTGAGAATACTTGTAAATTCAGCATATTCTCTAAGAGCCTCATTATAGTTAGGTTCTGATAGGTAGTTAAATGTTTTCCATCCATCACTAAGATGCTCTTGGCTTCGGAAAGCATCTTTTGGATGTTTTACTATTACGTGTTTCAAAGGTGCATACATTGATGAACAATAATGCATTCCCTTCACCCCCTTTTCCGTGTAGTGGAAAACGTTTCCGTTAAGAGGAAAGTTTATATGAAGAATATATTTGTTTTATGTTATACTGTCAATATATTTAGAAAAATTTTTATATTCATTCAACTTATGATACGGAGAGAGAGGTTTACTAAACCATAGTTCTATGTTTAAGCTAGACGTAGACAAAGTATAAAAATGAGTGAAGGACAGGTGGGACATTAATGCAATTATTAGAACGTGCTATGACAATTGCTAAAGTTTTAGCTTCGGAAGCAAGTGAAAGCAGCTTGTCCATTTCAGAGCTTGCGGCAAAATGCGATTTGCCACTAAGTACATTACATAGAATTTTAAAAGCGATGATTAAGGAAGGAATGATTGAACAAGACGATCAAACGAAACAATATCGTCTTGGTACAATATGGATGGAGCTCGGCCTACAAGTGTATGATACGATGGACTACATTAGTAAAATTAGGCCAGAATTAGAGCGTTTAGCTAGTGAGGTCGAGGAAAGCGTCTATTTAAGTAAGCCTGCCGGTTTAGATACGATCATTATCGAAAGAATAGACAGTGCAGCTAATCCAATTCGTATTTATGATCAGTTAGGAATTCGGATTCCGATGCATATTGGCGCCGCAAATAAGACAATCTTAGCCACAATGCCCGTTTCTCAAGCAAGGGAAATTATTGAACAGCTTCTCCCGCATGAAGAAATCGCTGAATTAGAGGTACAACTTGACCAAATAAGATTGCAAGGATTTGCCATTAGTCATGGAGAAAGAACAGCAGGAACATCCTCAATTGCAGTTTCCATTTTAAATGGTTTTAATGAAGTAGTAGGTGCTGTCAGTATAGGTTTTGTTAGCTTTAACGTTTCAACAGAACATATTAACACCCTTACGGCGCGTTTAGTGGAAACTGGTAAACGTGTTTCTATGAAGCTTGGCTATCGAGAAAAATAATATTGAAAGACTTTTAATTATATTAGCTTAAATTTGCTGTATCCAGAAATTGATTCCCTCTTATCTGACAATTATTTATGTCTGTAAAGGTTTTTTTCTTGAAAGGTTACGTGAAAACTGTTGCACTGAACGTCATCGTATGTTAAATTATTATGGTATGTGAAATACCGAACTGAAATAATAATCTTTCAGCATAAACAGTAAGGAGGGAATACAACATGCCAAAACAATGTGTAATCACTGGACGTAAAGCTCGTACTGGTAACAACCGTTCCCACGCTATGAACGCTAGCAAACGTACTTGGGGTGCTAACCTTCAAAAAGTTCGTATCTTAGTAGACGGTAAACCAAAACGTGTATGGGTTTCTGCTCGTGCATTAAAATCAGGTAAAATTGAGCGCGTTTAATCGTTGCTTCCAAAAAATCGATTTGGCATTTGGCGCAAATCGATTTTTTTCTTTCTAATTACTGGGCAGACTACCAACCGCCTTTGTGAATATTTAGATAAAAGTAGAAGTTGTATTTAAACATCCTTCTAGTGGACGACCATAAATACAATGAAATGACTAAGCCGTTAGTAATTACAATCTCGTTGTAATTACTAGCGGCTTTCTTTACATATAACAGCCTCATGTCAGCACAACAATCGCCTTTTATCTAGAGAAACCGCAGTTACAATATACTAAAGTATGGCTCTCCGGCAAAACAAAGGGTTGATTTCCGTTCCGACTGGACGCTTTGCCGCTGTCGCTTCGCTTTCGCACAGATAAAATATTTGCCGCTGACGCTTCGCTTTCGCGCAGAGCAGAGCTTCCTGGGGGCGTCGGGGCAACAGATGTTTTTTGTGCGAATGCGCAGTGCAACGTAGCGGCAGCGACAGGAAGTTGGTCACGAAGGCGTTATCACAGGACGTGATGTTTTTAGCCTTCGTTCCCCATACCGCTACGCTGCAGGGTCTCGGGCCAACAGATGTTTTTTGCGCGAAAGCGTAGTGCTAACGTAGCGGCAGCAGCAAGATGTTTTTTGCGCGAAAGCGTAGTGCTAACGTAGCGGCAGCAGCAAGATGTTTTTTGCGCGAAAGCGTAGTGCTAACGTAGCGGCAGCAGAGGGTTTTGTTTGTGCGAAAGCGCAGCGACAGCAACAGCACCGATGTTGGTCACGAAGGTGTTATCATAGGACGTAATGCTCTTAGCCTTCGTTCCTCTATCGCTGATCCCCAAGGAGTCGCCCAGTCTCCACTCCAATCAACCATTTCACATAGTGTGTATCTTCTGACACGGTACTCTAATTTATAGTGATAAAAACGGAACTTCAGCGGCAATTGTTTTCTGTGCGAAAGCATAGTGTTAACGTTGCGGCAGCAACTGGGTTTTGTCTGTGCGAAAGCGAAGCGGCAGCAACAATGTTTTATCTGTGCGAAAGTGCAACGACAGCAACAACAATTGTTTTCTGCGCGAAACCGAAGTGTCAGCAACAACAGGTATACAATCACATCATTTTGTTTTTCAACACTAAAAGAAAAATCCGACTAGTGTTAGTCGGATTTTTTTACTTTCTTTTCTTTTTTAAAAAGATTGATACACGTACGCGTAATACTACTCACAAATTTCGGTAGCTGGAACGTATATACTTTCAGGACCCTCTCCCCCTCACGCTAATCTATGCTTCTTATCATTAAACATATGCCTTGCGAGAAAGATATAGACCCCGAATTCCCTATTATTTCATTACTTGTAAAGCGGGATGTCCCTAGAGAGATTTCTTCATTTGTTGTTTCATATTTCACTTGCCTTAATGTCACATCTTTAATCGGCTCTTCATGTGCAAAAAAAGACAAATAACGATATTGCTCGTTTGCTTCTATGTTATGTTTGCCCGGCATTAAAAATTGCAACATATTTGCATGATTACTAATCTTCAACACTACCTGTGGATGCTCTTTTTGGAAGCGATACATCGAACGAACCGCTGCCTCATAATGATCTAAGCGCCCACCTGTAACACCTGTAAGAACAATTTCTAGCGGCGTATACGTCAAGGCTTTTAACAACGCTAAGTCCGTATCTGTTTCATTTTTTTCTTCCTGAAATCGTTGACTATCATTTGTATGAGTCATCACCATTTCGTATTCCTCTTGTGAGAGTGAATCAAAATCTCCTACTATGGCATGTGGTGTAATTCCTTGCTCAACCAAATAAAGTGCTCCTCGATCAGCTCCGATAAAAATGATATCATTTTGCTCTTTAAACGGTTTAAATGAACAGAGTTCCTCTTTTGGTCCACCTGCACAAACAACGACTGTTGTCATTCTTTTATCGCTGCCTCACCAGCAGCTAATATTTCCTGAAGTGCCGCTGTACGATCTTCTTTACTATAAATTGCCGAGCCAGCTACAAAAATAGTTGCTCCTGCTTTTGCACAAGGAATAATAGTCTCTGCATTAATACCACCGTCGATTTCGATAGCAATATCAAGATTACGTTCTTTAATAATAGCTGCTAATGCTTCAATTTTTGGTACTACAGAATGAATGAATTTTTGTCCACCAAAGCCTGGATTCACAGTCATGAACAACACCATATCAATATCCTCTAAAACATGTTGAATTGATTCTATGGGTGTATGTGGGTTTAATACAACACCCGGTTTGACTCCATATGAGCGAATTAACTGAATTGTACGGTGTAAATGACGGCAAGCCTCTACATGCACTGTAATATAGTCTGCTCCTGCTTTTGCAAATTGTTCTATATACTGATCAGGATTTTCAATCATTAAATGAACGTCCAACGGTAAATCAGTTAAAGGACGGATTGCATCTAAGACGATGGAGCCAAAGGAAATATTCGGCACAAAATGACCATCCATTACATCAATATGAATAAGCTGTGCACCCGCTTTTTCTACTTCCTTTACTTCTTCCCCTAATTTAGCAAAGTTAGCTGCTAAAATTGATGGTGCTATTTGTATCATCATTAATACCTCGGCTTTCGATCCATAATTTCTTGTATAAATTGTTCGTAGTGCTTATAGCGATAATCACGAATTTCTCCCGCTTCCACTGCTGCCTTTACCGCACATTTTGGCTCCTTTAAATGTAAACAGCCTCTGAATTTACAATCCTCGGCAACTCGTGCCATATCAGGGAAGCATGCGCCTAACTCTTCTTTTTCTATTTCATCAAAATCAAAAGAACTAAATCCAGGTGTATCTGCTAATAAACCGTCACATACCTCGATTAATTCGACGTGGCGTGTCGTATGTTTTCCACGCCCTAAGCTTTGTGAAATAACGCCCGTTTTTAAATTTAAATCTGGGATTAATGTATTTAGTAGTGTGGATTTCCCCACTCCAGATTGTCCTGCTAAAACAGATGATTTCCCTTTTAATATAGGTTGCAAGCGTTCAACTAATTCTTCCTCATCTTTATAGGTTTGCAGCACGGTATACCCCATGCTTTCATAATCTTCAATATAGCTTTGTAATTCCTCACGTTCATGCTCTTCTAGCAAATCCATCTTTGTTAAACAAATAATCGGATGGACATGAAATGACTCTAAAACAACTAAGAATCGATCCAGTAAAATGGTATTAAAATTAGGTTCTTTTACAGAAAAAACCAGAATACCTTGATCAATATTAGCAATCGGAGGGCGTACTAATTCATTTTGGCGATCCATAATTTTTTGAATGGTACCGTCTGACCCCTCTGTTTCCACTGTGTATTCTACAATGTCGCCAACGAGTGGGGATTCCCCGCGATTGCGAAATACCCCACGTCCTCGACATTGTATAAGCTGCTTTCCATCATATACATAATAATAACCGCTTAATGCTTTACGAATTTGGCCTTGCGCCATCCAATTCCCCCTTATTTAATATCATCATATCCCTTTTTTTCTTCAGCGATAATTTCCGAATCACGTATAATTTTATAGGCCGCTTCCTGCCCCTCTTCAATAACAAGCTGTATTTGGTATTGTGTATCAGCCGTGATCGTAAATTCCTTAAATGTTTCTAGTATCGAATGGTTTTTATCTTGAATATCAATTCGAATGGTTTGCTCCATACCTTCCTCTTTTGGCTCATATGGAATTTCCACAGTTTTCACCCAAGTTTTAACAGGTTTTTCAGCGGGCCCTTTACTTAAAACAACAGCTATTGTAGAGCCCGCTTCAACTTCTGCCCCTTCTTTTGTCAATTGTGAAATAACACTTCCAGCCGGTACTGTATCATCAAAGTCTTCACGAGCAACACGCCATTTTAAGCCTTTTCTACTTACATAGTCATCCATTTGAGCCTTTGTGTAATTCACAACATTATCTACAGTCACCATTTTTACACCTGCGCTTACCGTAAATTTCATCGATGTATCTTTAGCGATTACCTCTTCTTGTGGTTGCGGCTCTTGTTCAATAATTTGTCCTTCTGGTGCTGTTGAATGCACGTAGCTAATTTGTGGCTCTAAAAATTTCCCCTTTAACATTGATAGGACTTGGCTGATTTGCTGCCCTCTATAATCATCCACTTTCGTCATTTCCACTCCAAGACTAACGACTAAGTCTACTTCCGTACCTTCTACACGCTCTGTCCCCTCCGAAGGGTCTGTTTCAATAACTTTATCCTTTTCAACGTTCTCATCAAAACGCTCCTGATGTTCACCAACAATAAAACCTTCAGCCTCTAATTTCTTAGTAGCTTCCTCAATTGTCAAATTAGCTACACTAGGAACAGGAATCTTTTTCGGACTAAATACATCTGTTGCAAATATCAGGAATAGGAGAATGGCAATGGCTGCTATTACTAATCCAGCGACATATATTGGCCATTTTTTCTTTTTCTTTATAGGCGCTGATTTCTCAACTGGCTTCTTAACTTCTGGTTTAGGCTTTGATTGCGTAATTGGTTCGATCGCTCTTGTCTTCGTTAAATCTTCATCTTTACGTACAACTGACTCTTTTATAATGGGAATTGCCTTTGTAACATCATTATCTACAGGTATGACAAATTTTGGTTCGTTGATACGATTTGGCGATAAAACTGTCTCTAAATCCTCTTGCATTTCCTCAACAGTTGAATATCGGTGCGATGCGTCTTTTGCAGTAGCCTTCAGCACAACATTTTCCAAGCTTTGTGGAATTGTAGCATCGAATGCGCGAACTGACGGTGTCTCCGCTTGTAAATGCTTAAGCGCAATCGAAACAGCTGATTCTCCTGAAAACGGTAATTCCCCTGTTAATAATTCATACAAAACAATTCCAAGTGCATAAATATCAGATTTATTTGTTGCTGTACCGCCACGAGCCTGCTCTGGTGATAAATAATGCACAGTTCCAAGCACGGAGTTTGTTTGTGTGAATGACGTTGCACTAAGCGTCATCGCGATGCCAAAATCAGTTACTTTCACATCGCCCTCAGCATCCATTAAAATATTTTGAGGTTTAATGTCACGATGAATAATATGATTTTCATGAGCATCGGCAATTGCAGATGTTAACTGCTTCATAATATGCACACTTCTGGCAGGAGAAATTGGTGCAAATTCCTGTATGTACTGCTTTAATGTTTTTCCTTGGACATACTCCATTACAATATAATGTAGATCACCATCATCACCTACATCATAAACACTAACAATATTCGGATGTGTAAGACTTGTAGCAGAAAGTGCCTCACGTTGAAAACGTCGATGTAATTCATCCTCATTGGTAAAATCATAGCGCAATATTTTTATCGCTACATCACGGTTTAAAATCATGTCATGCGCCAAATAAACATTGGACATACCACCGCCACCAATGAGCTCTTTAACTTTATAGCGGTCACTAATTCGTTTGCCTACAAACATACTTACACCTCCTCATCTTGCCTTGTGAGTAGCACGAGGGAGATATTGTCTTCCCCCCCGCTTGCATTTGCTAATTCCACAAGTTTCCGTCCTTTTTCTTCTATTGAATCTGGATACGTAATAATTGATGCCATTTCATACACGGTTAGTTTATTGCTTAAACCGTCAGAGCAAATGAGTAAATACGATTCTGATGCTAAATCAACTTCATAAAAGTCAGGTTCAATCGTTTCTTCTGTACCAACAGCTTTTAAGATGAAATTTTTCTTTGGATGCGTCAACGCTTCCTCTTCACTTATTTCACCATTTTCAACGAGAACATTTACATATGAGTGATCTCTTGTTATTTGTTGTGCACCATCATCAAAGAAATAATACACACGACTATCGCCAACATGTGCGATAAAGCAATGATTATCTTCAATTAACACCGCAATAAACGTCGTGCCCATTCCTTTACAGTCTTCATGTGATAAAGAATAGTCATATATATTTTTATTTAATTGCTTAACTGCTTGTAATAACCATTCTTTTTTTGATGTTGTTGATGCAAAATGATGTGCCTCTGCCTGTAAAAAAACGGATTCTATCTGTTTCATTGCCATATCACTTGCTACATCGCCAGCATTATGACCTCCCATGCCGTCCGCTACAAGTGCAAGTGCAAGCCCGTCTGGACGTTTAAAAAAAGCCGCACGGTCTTCATTAATTGCTCTTTTTAACCCAATATCACTTTCGACTGTGTATTTCAACACTGGTCACCTCGTCTCTTCAGATCTCTCTTGCGCACGTAACTGTCCACACGCAGCTGCAATATCTGAACCTTGCTCTCGGCGGATCGTTACGTTAATACCATTTTTCTTTAAAGTTTTTTCAAAGGCAAAAATTTGACTACGAGATGTGCGAACATAATCACGTTCTGGTACGTAGTTTACAGGAATTAAGTTCACGTGGCATTTAATTCCTTTTATTAATGCAGATAATTCTTCAGCAACTTCAACTGAATCATTTTCACCAGACATTAAACCATACTCAAAAGTTACACGTCGGCCAGTTTTTTTAGTATAGTAACGGACAGCTTCCATTAATTCATCCAATTTGTAAGCACGTGCAATTGGCATTAGTTTTTGACGAGCCTCTTGGTTTGGTGCGTGCAAGGATACTGCGAAGTTGATTTGTAACTGTTCATCAGCAAATTGATAAATTTTCGGAACAATCCCCGATGTCGATACAGTGATGTGACGAGCACCAATGTTTAACCCTTTTTCATGGTTGATGACTTTTAAGAAGTTCATCATTGCATCATAATTATCGAAAGGTTCTCCAATACCCATAATAACGATATGTGATACACGCTCGCCCACTTCATCTAAAGTTTGTTGTACTTTGACAACTTGCTCTACGATTTCCCCTGCTAGTAAATGACGTTTTAATCCACCTAAAGTTGACGCACAAAACGTACAACCAATTCGGCAGCCTACTTGTGTCGTCACACAAATAGAGTTCCCGTATTCATGACGCATTAATACAGTTTCAATAGAATAGCCATCTTGTAACTGGAATAAAAACTTGATAGTACCATCTTTTGATTCCTGTTGAATAATTGTTGACAATGTCGTCAATACAAAACTTGCTTCAAGCTTGTCACGTAATCCTTTTGAAAGGTTAGACATTTCATCAAATGTTTTTACACGTTTATTATAAAGCCAATCAAAAATTTGTGCTGCACGGAATGGTTTTTCACCATTTTCCTTTAACCATTCTTCTAACTGTTCCGGCTGTAATGAGTATACCGATTCCTTTAAATTTGGTTTTTCTTTTTTCGCGCGTTGTACAGGCTTGTCTTCTGCTTCCTCAACTAAGTCGCTAATGCGCTCATTAAATTTCTCTTGATCCACCATTAGTTGGATTCTCCTTTTTTACGAAAGGCGGCAACGAAGAAACCGTCACTGCCAAAGTCTTGTGGAAAGACTTGAAGCATGCCATTTGCTTGCTTTTCCGCTAATTTTGTTGGTAAAGATTCTAGTTGTATAGCTTCCATTTCTGGATGCGTAGTTAAAAAGGCTTCTACAGTGCCTTCATTTTCTTTTTTATCGACTGTACATGTACTGTACACAAGCTTGCCACCAATTTTCAATACTTTTGTTGCAGCATTTAATAGCGCCAATTGTATCTTTTGGAGGTTTTCTAAATCTTCTTCTCGTTTTGTATATTTAATATCTGGCTTGCGGCGCATGACACCTAAACCACTACAAGGTGCATCGACTAAAATAGCGTCGAAAGATTCTAGTTGTAGAAAATCAGGTGCTTTACGTCCGTCAATCGGTGCAGTCTCTACTATATCAATCCCTAGACGATCAGTATTATGGTCGATTAAATCTAATTTATGAGGGTGAAGGTCGGTCGCTAAAATCGAACCTTCATTTTTCATAATTTCAGCTATATGTGTTGTCTTTCCACCTGGAGCTGCACACATATCTAAGACACGCATGCCAGAGGATGGATTCAAGACTTTTGCTGGAATCATTGAGCTTTCATCCTGAATAGTAATAAGCCCTTCTTGGAATGCCTTTGTTCGAGCTGGCTGACCATTTGTTACATGTAAGCATTCAGGCATTATATCGCTTTTTTTCGCTGTTAAGCCTTCCGCTTCTATGCTAGCAATCGCTTGATCAACGCTCACTTTTGTCGTATTTACACGTACAGTTTGCACTGGAGGTACATTATTTTCATGTAACATTTCAGACGCTATTTCAATACCATAATTCTCGACAAAACGTTGCACTAACCACTCCGGATGACTCGTTTCAATGACCAGACGCTCGATCGGATCTTTAATCTCATCAGTAGAAGCCACACCCTGACGTAAAATAGAGCGTAAAATACCGTTAACCATTGAAGCTATACCTTTGTGACCTCGTCGCTTGGCAATTTCTACAGCTTCATTCACCGCTGCATGTGGTGGTATACGAGTTAAATAATGCATTTGATATAAAGATAAACGTAAAAGCCAGCGCACCCAATGATCTACTGAACCACGAATAAATGGCTCTAAATAGTAGTCAAGTGTCATTTTAAATTGTAAAGTGCCGTACGTAATTTCTGTTAAAAGCGCACGATCCTTCGCTTCAATTTTATGGCGCTTTATCGTTTCATTTAAAAGTAAATTACTATAGGCTTGATTTTTATCCACTGCTAACAAAATAGAAAGTGCAGCATCACGCACATTTCCATCCCAAATTACTACGCTTTTTTTACTCATTTAAATTGGTCCCCAATCTGTAATTTAGAACCTGTACCACGCAAATATTCCTCTGCTGTCATGCGTTTTTTACCAGCTGGTTGTACATCATACAGGGCAAGTGTTGTTCCATTTCCTGCCGCTACTTCAAAATGATCCTTTGAAATCACAACGACCGTACCAGGAATAGTATCATGTTTTGCGTTACCAACCTTCGCCCACCAAATTTTAAAGCTCCCATCTTCAAATGTTGTATAGGCAACTGGCCATGGATGAAGACCACGTACTTGATTGTATAAAGTTGTAGCATCGTTTGCCCAGTCGATTCGTTCCTGTTCACGTGAAATATTGCTTGCAAAGGTTACTTGTGCTTCATCCTGTACGGTACGATTATTTGTTCCATTTATAATAGAAGGAAGTGTTTCTTTTAATAATTCGCAGCCTACAACACTTAGCTTATCAAATAGTCCACCTGTATGATCTCCCTCTTCAATTGGGGTAGCCTTTTGAGATATGATATCACCAGCATCGAGCTTTTGCTCCATATACATAATCGTTACACCAGTCTCTTTTTCACCATCAATAATGGCTTGGTGAATAGGTGCTCCACCGCGATATTTCGGTAAAAGTGACGCATGGACGTTAATGCAACCAAGCGGTGGTGCATCTAGCAATTCCTTCGGCAAAATTTGGCCAAAAGCTGCTGTTACGATTAGGTCAGGCTGTAAATCAATAATTTGTTGTAATTCCTCTGAACCACGTAGCTTTTCAGGCTGAATAACGTGTAAACCTAATTCTAAAGCTGCTGCCTTAACAGGTGGCGGTGTTAGCACACGCTTACGCCCAACTGGACGATCTGGCTGAGTAACTACCGCTTTAATATCATAGCCTTCATGATGTAGCATACGCAAAATTGGCGCTGAGAAATCAGGTGTTCCCATAAAAATTATTGAAGTCATGTTATTCCTCCTCTTCAGCGTACATTGCTTCAAGCTCTTCTTCAGTTAGAATACGTTTGATTTTTGAATCAAATAGCACGCCATCTAAATGATCGATTTCATGTAAAATTGCTCGTGCATCAAAGCCTCCCGCTTCTAGCTCATATACACGTCCTTCACGGTCACACGCTTCAATTTTTACATAGTCAGGTCGTTCAACCTCACCGTATAATCCCGGGAAGCTTAAGCATCCCTCAATATCTACTTCAGCTCCATCCGTTACAATAACAGTCGGATTAATCATTTCTAAAATATCTCGTTCCTCGCCAAGCTCAACAATTGCAACTCGTAAGCCTACATCTATTTGTGGTGCTGCAATACCAACACCATCATATTCAACCATTGTGTCATATAAATCATCTAGTAAAGCAATAATTTCTTCATTAATTTCTGTTACTTCCGCACACGGTGTTGATAATACCTTTGCTGGATGTTCAACAACTTTTTTAATTGCCATATTCTATTCCTCATTTCTATATTTAAGGCATATACCTTGTCTAATTGTAACGCCACATCATAATCTAACTAGTTCATTTAAAAATGTCATCCCTGACTTTTGGTGATGAACTATTTTATATAGTTGACGGATCTAAATCTACCGTCATTAATATACCCTGTTTAATCCATTCCGCTCGATACATCGCTAGCAGGCGCTGTAATACAGGAATTAGATTTGGTTCAATTTTATATTTTATCAAACATTGATAGCGATATCTATTTTGGAGACGACTAATACTTGCCGTTGTTGGACCAATAATGGCAACCTGGTTTGATAAGTTTTCCCTGAGCCAATCTGCCGCTCGTCCAGCATACTCTGCAGCCATCATGACATCTTCATGAGATATTTGAACAAGCGCTACAAAATAATACGGTGGGTAGCCTGAGCGACGGCGTAAAAACATTTCACGTTCGTAAAACGGCTCGTAATCTTGTATTTTTGCCAATTCAATCGCATAATGCTCTGGCGTATACGATTGAATAATAACCTCACCATGCTTTTCATGACGGCCAGCTCTACCACTAACCTGCGTTAATAATTGAAATGTACGCTCCGCTGCACGGTAATCTGGTAGATGTAGAGATGTATCAGCACTAAGTACACCAACAAGCGTAATATTAGGAAAATCAAGACCTTTCGCAATCATTTGCGTACCTAGCAAAATATCTGCCTGCCCTTCCCCAAATGCCTGCAAAATTTCTTCGTGTGCACCTTTTTGTTTAGTTGTATCAACATCCATCCGCAAAACCCTTGCCTCAGGAAATAGCTTATAAATTTCTTCCTCGACTTTTTGAGTTCCTGTACCAAAATAGCGAATATGCTCACTCTGACATTGTGGACATATTTGTGGAACACGTTCCTCATAACCACAATAATGACATTTTAATTTCTCTGTTGTTCGATGATATGTTAACGAGATGTCACAATTTGGACATTGCACAACCGTCCCACAATCACGACAAAGCACAAAAGAAGAATAGCCACGACGATTTAAAAACATCACCATCTGTTCTTTTTTCTCAAGTCTTACACGTATAGCATCAATAAGTTGCTCCGAAAACATAGAACGATTCCCTTTTTGAAGTTCTTCTCGCATATCGGCAATAAAAACAGTTGGTAACGGTTGATGCAAAGCACGTTGCTTTAAGGATAGCAAACTATAAACGCCCTTTTTTGCTCTCGCAAATGATTCAAGTGCAGGCGTTGCACTACCTAATATAACAGGGCATTTGTAAAATTCACTTCTCCATATCGCTACATCCCTAGCATGATAACGTGGTGAATCTTCTTGCTTATATGTTGATTCATGCTCTTCATCTAAAATAATAAGCCCTATATTTGTAAAAGGTGCGAAAATTGCTGAACGAGCTCCAACAACAACACTTACTTTTCCTTGCTGAATTTTACGCCATTCGTCATACTTTTCGCCGACAGATAACCCACTATGCATCACAGCAACCATCTCACCAAAACGACTACGGAAACGTTCCGTCATTTGTGGTGTTAATGATATTTCAGGCACTAGCATAATGGCTTCCTTACCTTCATCTAACACCTTTTGTATTGCTTGCAAATAGATCTCCGTTTTACCACTCCCCGTGACGCCATGTAGTAAAAAAGTTTTCGCAGTCTGTTCTTCTATCGATGTAGTAATAGCCTTTAGGGCAACATGTTGCTCATCCGTTAATTGTAAAGATTGAGTACGGGAAACCTCCTTCGTAAAAGGATCACGATACACCTCTTCTTGTATAAAGTGAGCGGCTCCTTTGTCAATAACTGACTGTAATACTGCCGAAGATACACCTGTTTCCTCATAGATTTTCTGTGGCAAAAGAACTTCTCCAAGGTGTGCATTCATCCATTCTATCAGCAGGCGCTGTTTAGCTGCTCTCGCTGCCTCTTCCATCGCCTTGTCGATATCTTGCTGATTATCTGAAATTTTGACCATTCGTATTTCTTTCACATTCCCTTGTTGCTTCACAACATTTTCAATTCTTACAATTTTATTAGTTATAAGCTGCTTTAATAAAGGGAGTAATCCTGCACGCTCAAAATCCTTGAAATTAGCCTGTTGTCGCTTACCGAAAATAGCCTTAGCCTCTTCCGGTAAAGCATCTTTGTCCTCTTGCATCATGATGATTTTTTCATACTTCGCTCGAAGCGCTGATGGAAGCATGACCTGCAAGGCATCAATTTCATAGCAAATCGTTTCGTTTTTCAGCCACTTTGCCATTGATAGCATTTCTTCTGTTAGCACAGGCTCAATATCTAAAATTTGCGCAATAGATTTTAATTTGTTAGATGGTACATCTGTGTTATTTTTTAATCCGACCACAAAGCCTAGCACATTTCTTGGTCCAAACGGTACTTTTACACGACAGCCCATTTCTATAATAGTTATCCATTCTGTAGGTACTTCATAGTCAAATGGACGATCTACATGATATGTTGAAACATCCACTATAACTTCTGCAATCAAAAAACTCATTGCTTCTCACCATCTAAAACATATGTCCAAAATGCTTTAGAAAACTGCGTGGCATCTGTCGTATCCCAAAATTGACCATTTACTTCTGCCGTGTCACTAAAATCAATCCACGTGTCAGATACGATTGTTAACATTTGATCCCCAATAACTTTTTGTCCAAAGGTTATAGCAGTTTTTCCTTCTACGGATAATATCGGTGCCCCTTCAATTGTAGGCGTATTTGCAGCATGGATAAAATATGCAGATGGATATTGTTTTTGATAATCCTCAAGTTGTTCAAAAAGCTTATGCACATTTGCTTCTTTTTCATTTATCAGGATAACATTTGCCCCAAGTTTTTTTGCTTCTTCTGCAATTGCTTGACCAATTCTACCATTCGCTTGTGTACTAATAACATGGTGCTCGTCCAATGGTACATAAAATGCTCCAGCTGTGACCACTACCGTTTTACCAGCTAGTCGCTTGGCCTTCTCTGAAAAAAATTCTTGCACAATCGCCGTTATTTTTTCTGGCTCCTCTAAACGACCTTTACCAACATAGCCACATGCCAAAAATCCTTCCGAAGGCTCAATAAATTGATAGCCATCAGATTTTAACTGAGCCAAATTTCGTTTTACCGCTGGATGGTCATACATATGTACATTCATCGCTGGTGCAAGCCATACAGGGGCAGTTGTTGCAAGCAATGTCGTCGTTACCATATCATCTGCAATGCCATTCGCCAGTTTCCCGATGACATTTGCAGTAGCTGGTGCAACTAAAATTAAATCTGCCCAATCGGCCAAATCAATATGGGCAATAACACTCGAATCCTTTTCATCAAAAGTATCGAAAAAAACATCATTTTTGGACATAACTTGAAAGCTCAGCGGATTCACAAATTGCCTTGCTGATGCTGTCATGATAACCTTTACATTTGCTCCTGCCTGAGATAGCTTGCTAACTAGAGCGACAGCCTTATAAACCGCTATACCACCTGAAACACAAAGTAAAATATTTTTATTCATGCACAATCGTCCTTTCAAATGATAAGCTCCCAAAGGAAAATTCCTCGGGAGCTCTCGACATTCTGTATAATCAAAAATCCACTGCTGACGATCAATTATGCCTCGGCATAATTGTGTTTGAACATCCGCTGAAAAGTAGCTTAAATCGGCATTTATCTCACCACCTAGAGAGGTGGGAGACTTCTGTACCTGTCGCTAGGCTTTCGGTACAAAAGACTTTTGCTGAAAGAAGTTAACATTAATTTGGCAACAGCTTATTTATCAATGTTAGATTTCGTCTTCGTATACAGTTGACTCATCCTGTGACACTTTCGTAAGTACACCTGCCGCTACTTCTTCAAGCGCTTTTCCTACGTATTTGTAAGAAACATACTTGTGTAAACGTTCAGTGCCTTCTTCTTCTTGCATTTGACGAGCACGTTTAGATGCTAAACTTACTAATGAATATTTTGAATCGATTTCTTTTTTTAATCTATCTACTGATGGGTATAACATAGGTTTATTCTCCTCTCAACATTGACAAATATCTTTTTTCAACACGTTCTCTACGACAATGCTCGGCTTTAATAATCGCATTTATACGATCACAGGCATTAGTCACTTCATCATTTTCAACCACATAATCATATAGGCTCATCATTTCGAGCTCTTCACTTGCAGTAGCAATACGCTTTGCAATAACTTCTGCTGTTTCTGTCCCACGACCAACTAAACGGTCCTTTAGTTCTGTTAAGCTTGGTGGGGCTAAGAAAATAAATAATGCATCTGGTGCCTTTTTACGGATTTGTGCAGCACCCTGCACTTCGATTTCTAAAAACACATCACGTCCTGCATCAAGTGTTTCATTTACATAGGCTAACGGTGTTCCGTAATAATTGCCTACAAATTCAGCATGCTCCAATAAACCACCATGATCAATTAACGTTTCAAATTCTTCACGTGTCTTGAAAAAATAGTCTACACCATCTACTTCACCTTCGCGAGGATTTCGTGTTGTCATCGAGATGGAATACTCATAATTCGTATTCGGCTGAGAAAATAATTCTTTACGCACTGTCCCTTTACCTACACCAGATGGGCCAGACAGAACAATTAATAATCCACGTTCTTTTATCATTTTTTCTCTATATCTCCCTTAATTTATAACAGATACATGCGAGCTATTCGATATTTTGAACTTGCTCACGCATCTTTTCTAAAATTGTTTTCGCCTGAACCACTGCAATGGCCGCCTCTGTAGATTGATTTTTTGAACCAATCGTATTGATCTCACGGTGTATTTCTTGCATTAAAAAGTCTAGTTTACGGCCAACCGAAATCGTTTCTTGTAACGTTTCTTTCAGTTGATGAAAGTGACTATCTAATCGGTCCAATTCTTCGGTGATGTCCACACGTTCTGCAAATATCGCTACTTCTGCAAGTAGGCGATCTTCTAACAACACTCCATCCGCCACTTCAGAAATTCGTTCTAATAATCGTGTACGATATTTTTTAACAGCAAGAGAGGAGCATGAACGAATCTGTTTCACTTGTTCCATTAACTGTTCTTTAAATTGTACAACAACATCTTGTAATTCTCGCCCTTCACGCTCACGCATTTGAATCAACTGCTCAATTGCTTGCGTAATAGCCTTTTCAACAGCCAAAAGTAAATCCTCAGGTGTAAGCTGTGGTTTTTCCTGTACAAGTGCTTGTTCAAGCGATAGTAGCTCTTGCATCGTCCATTTTTCTTCTAGTGGTACTTTACTTGCTAATTGCTCTTTTGCCTTACGATACGCTTCAATTAATGACCAATTAATTTCAATAGTTTGCTCGACGTTATCTAAGTCCTTAACGTATACCATCACATCAATTTTGCCACGTGACAAAGCTTGTGAAATTAACTTCTTTGCAAAAATTTCTGCTTCAAGCCATTCTTTCGGAAATTTTGCATGAATTTCTAAAAAACGATGGTTGACCGAGCGCATTTCTACGGTTAATTGAAAGTCTTTTGTTGTTGTGACACCTCTGCCAAAACCAGTCATACTACGCACCAAGGTTCGTCACACCTTTCTTTGCATACTGGGATTATTATAACATAAGCTCTGTCATTTATGACGTCTCTCCGCAAAAAATTAGATAGAGCAATAATTCTACCACAATTGAAGCTATATTTTAATATTCACCTAAAAAATGCTATGATAAACATAAGAAAAGTGCATTTGTGCTACCTAAACACTAACCTTGTGTAACAATGCACCATTAAAATATTAAAAAGACGAAAGTACCAAGATGCTTTATATTCTTGGGAAGAGGAATTCATATGGCATTTGATGGCTTATTTACTTATGCAATGACGGCCGACCTACAACAATTAGTAACAGGCCGGATCACTAAAATACATCAACCAAACGCTCAGGAGGTTGTTCTACATATTCGTGCGAACGGAAGCAATCACAAATTACTTTTTTCAATTCATTCTTCTTACGCACGTGTCCATCTTACTGAGCAGTCTATCGAGAATCCAGCAGAACCCCCTATGTTTTGTATGCTGTTGCGCAAGCATATAGAGGGCGGTTTTATTTCTTCTATTAAACAGCATGATTTTGATCGCATTATAATAGTAGAAATTCACAGTAAAAATGAAATTGGAGACCCTATTGTCAGGGAGTTACATGCTGAAATTATGGGCCGTCACAGTAATCTGTTGTTAATAGATAAGGAGCAGGGAAAAATAGTCGACAGCTTAAAACATTTGCCGCCTTCTGTGAATAGTTTTCGAACAGTGTTACCTGGTCAACCTTATATCGCGCCGCCTGCCCAAAATAAATGGCATCCTTTAGCAGTTACGGACGAACAGCTTACTAGTTTTTTCTCTGAACAAAAAACCGCTAAGGAAATTGTTGCGCAATTTGTCGGCTTCTCACCCAATCATGCAGAAGAATTATTGTTCCGTTTAACAGATGCAGATGATCAAGTAAATTGCTTTAAAAATTTTATTTCTTCCTTTAATAATGGTGGAACGGAGCCAATGTATGTCATCGCTAATAATAAAACTTACTTCTCACCAATCGCTCTAACACATTTACAAGGAGATGTAACGATTTATCCAAATGTACACGAGCTGCTTGACCGCGTATTTTTTGCACGAGCCGAGCGAGATCGCGTCAAACAGCAGGCAGGTGATTTAGAGCGATGGTTACAAAATGAAATTGATAAGCTTACATTAAAAACTAAAAAGTTAAACAAAGACTACGAACGTGCATCTAAACTTGATCAGTTCCAATTATATGGAGAATTACTGATGGCAAATATTTACTCGTTCGAAAAAGGTGTAAAGGAAGTAACTGTCGTTAACTACTATAGTGAGACTGGAGAAGACGAAATCACCATTCCAGTGAGCGAACGTAAAACACCGATTGAAAATGCTCAAAGTTATTACACAAAATATACAAAGGCAAAAAATGCCCTTATTATGGTTCAAGAACAGCTAGAAAAAACGAAGGAAGAAATAGCATATTTTGAAATGCTTGCTCAGCAAGTTCAACAAGCTGCCCCTGGGGATATAGAAGAAATTCGTGAAGAATTAGCAGAGCAAGGTTATTTAAAATTACGTCATGCAAGAAAAAAGAAAAAGCAAGTGAAGCCTGAGCCTGAACGCTATGTCTCTTCTACAGGTGTAGCCATCTCAGTTGGGAAAAATAACAAGCAAAATGACATGCTTACATTTAAAATGGCTAAACGTACAGATACTTGGCTACATACAAAGGATATTCCAGGCTCTCATGTTGTCATTCATACGAGTGAACCAGACGATACAACATTACGAGAAGCTGCTACTCTTGCTGCCTATTTTTCAAAAGCAAGAGACTCTTCCTCTGTCCCAGTCGATTACACAGAAATACGTCAGGTAAAAAAGCCAAATGGCGCTAAACCTGGTTTTGTTATTTACTTTGAACAAAAAACTTTATACATCGATCCAGATGAAACTGTCATTTTACAGTTAAAAAAACAATCTTAAAAGTGGGAATACGATATGAAATGTATCGTATTCCTTTTTTTAGGATCATCACCATAACATTTGATTGATTTCCGTTCCGACTGGGCGCTTTCCTAGGGGCGTCCGATGAGTCGTTCAGTGGGAACGAAGATCAACCACCTCACATAGCGTATGTTTTCTGACCTGTCACTTAAGCAAATCTGTGCGAAAGCGGAGTGGCTGGATGTTCCAAAATGCCAATCGCTGATAAAATGCCATGAATCGCTGATAACATCAAGAAAATCGCTGATAAAATGCCGTGAATCGCTGATAACATCAAGAAAACCGCTGATAAAGTGCCGTGAATCGCTGATAACATCAAGAAAACCGCTGATAAAATGCTATGAATCGCTGATAACATCAAGAAAACCGCTGATAAAATGCTATGAATCGCTGATAAAAATGCCGAGCCCCCATCACCTCGACGGTCAACATCAGATTGCCCTGGGCGGCTTCTCATTCACCCACCTGCATTTACTGTTTATTTTTAAAAAGCCTTTTATATAGAAATCATAATATGGTAAAATCGACCATATATAGAAGTTAAGTAAATTTTCTACTCATTAAGTTCTACTGACACAGTTTTTTAGTAATTATCTGTAGAAGCCTTCCTCCTAAGCAGGACAAATGATTTTCTCCATAAAACAGCAACATAAAAGTACTTAGAAGCATGTATGTTTTTCCATTTACATACGCAAAATTCTGTTCGCATATAATTAATAATATATAGTGTTTTTTCATACATAGTTGTATATGCAAGCAATGTGTAAATTATTTCAAAAAAATATATTTAACCAAAATACAATACACTTTTCACTTAATAAATGTTCATTTTTTCAACATTTACTCTATTTCTTCTTTTTTCTCTTTTATACCAGATAACCTTAGATAAATACAAAACAAGATTCCTATATATCATTAATAGCTAAAAATATTCATTCTTCGCGATTAGAAATTACAAAAATATACCTGAACTTGAAGCTAAATCACTCAGTTTTACAATGATTTTCTACAAATCCATACAAATCTCTCAAAGTATCACACCTGTGACTATTGAATCATTTTTCGAATAACAATAATGTTATCTAAAGAATATGAATTTTCGGTATAATAAATCATTTTTTAATTTTTATTTTATTTTTGATATTCAGAACAAATAAATATCAAATTTTTATTATCATATTACTTTAACACGTTAATGTAATGAATCGAAAAAAATTATTATTCTATTAGATGTCAGATAATACTATATAAATTTGAATCTTTTTTATTTTGTGCAAATGATTTTTTTGGTATATTAAATAAGAGCTTCACAAAAGGCTTAAAAATTGTATAAGGGGGATTCACATGAATAAAAACAAAAAGTTTTTATTATTAACAGTCCTTGCAGTCTTTTCATTAGTACTAGCTGCATGTGGCTTCGGTGGAGATTCGTCTGAAAAATCAAAAGACGAAGGCAAAGATTCTGGTTCATCTGGAAAAGCTTCTCAAGAGTTAGATCTAGTAGTTGCTTCTGAACCACCATCACTTCATCCACAATTAGCAACAGATTCAACTTCTAGTGTTATTCTTAAAAACATCTTTGAAGGATTAACAACTTTAGATGATGATGCAAAACCAGTTCCAGCAGCTGCTGAAAGCTGGAAAATTAGCGATGATAAATTAACGTATACTTTCAAACTACGTGATGCTAAATGGTCAAATGGTGATCCAGTAGTTGCTGGTGACTTTGAATATGCGTGGAAATTTGCATTAAACCCTGATAATCTATCTGAGTATGCTTCAATCCTTTATCCTATTAAAGGTGCTCAAGCTTACAATTTAGGTGAAGGCTCTGTTGATGCTGTAGGCATTAAAGCTCAAGACGAAAAAACTTTAGTAGTTACTTTAGAAAATCCAACACCTTACTTCTTAGAATTAACAGCATTTAAAACATATGCACCGTTAAATCAAAAAGTTGTTGAAGGCAAAGAAAACTGGTACGCAGATGCTGGTGAAGACTATGTAACAAACGGTCCTTTCACTTTAGCTGATTGGCAACACAATGCTACAGTTGTATTAGAGAAAAATGCAAATTACTGGGATGCTGATAAAGTATCTTTAGAAACTGTAAATATTGACATGGTAGAATCTGAAGCAACTGCAGCTACAATGTACAAAAATGGAGAAATCGACTACCTTGGAGCACCATTCCAATCTGTAGCTCTTGACTCAATTGATGAATTTAAAGAATCTAAAGTATTAAATATTGCTGACCAAGCTTCTGTTTATTGGTACAAATTCAATACAAAAGATAAAATCACTGGAAACGCTAACATCCGTAAAGCGTTAACATTAGCAATTGACCGTCAAGGATTAATTGACAACGTTACTAAAGGTGAACAAAAACCTGCATTAGGTATGGTTCCTATCACAGTTCAAGGCTTTGAAGAAGACCGCGGTTACTTCAAAGACAACGATATCGAAGGTGCTAAAGCAGCACTTGAAGCAGGTATGAAAGAACTTGGCATTAAAGATCCAAAAGACATTAAAATTAACGTTTCATTCAACACAAGTGAAGCACACGCTGCTATCGCTCAATTTATCCAAGAGGGCTGGACTAAAAACCTTGGTATTACAGTAGGTCTTGATAACTCTGAATGGCAAGTATATTTAGAAAAACTTAACCAAGCAGACTTCCAAGTTGGACGTATGGGCTGGATTGGTGACTACAATGATGCTTATACATTCTTAGAAATGTATGATACTGCTGCAAACGGTAACAACGATACTGGCTGGGAAAATGCTGAGTACAAAAAATTATTAGCTCAATCTAATAAGGAAACAGATCCTGCTAAACGTATTGAACTTCTAAAACAAGCAGAAAAAGTTGCTGTTTCAGAATTCCCAGTTGCACCTATCTACTACTACACGAACCTTTCTGTAGTACATGATAACGTGAAAAACATGAAAGCAGATAAACTTGGTAACATCCAACTTAAAGACGTTGTAGTAGAAGAAAAATAATCTAATTCATATCGCTTATTTAGCTCTACAGCGAAGAGCTGCCTCGTAGCCACTTCGGCGCGAGTCAGCTCTTTTTAAAATACGAAGGCATATATTTGTCTGAAAATTGACAAATAGAAGGAGGAGTTTCATGTGATTAAATATATTTTGAAAAGGCTGATGTATATACTTCTCGCGCTTTTCGTCATCGTAACGGTTACGTTTTTCTTAATGCGTCTTGCTCCGGGTAGTCCTTTTGCGAGTGAACGTAATTTCCCTCCTCAAATTGAGGAAAAGTTAAACGAAACGTATGGATTAAATAACCCTTGGTATATTCAGTACAAAGATTATTTAATCGATACGGCCACTTTCAATTTCGGTGAGTCAATGAAATATAAAGCGCGTTCTACAAATGATATGATCAAAGAAAGTTTCCCTGTTTCTTTAACATTAGGGATTGAAGCTATGCTATTGGCAGTTGGATTCGGTATTTTAATAGGCGTAGTTTCCGCGCTTTATCATAATAAGTTCCCGGATTATTTGGCAACGTCCTTTGCGGTGCTAGGTATTTCAGTACCTTCATTTATTTTAGCGGGTTTAATGCAGTATTTCTTATCCTACAAACTAGGCTTGTTCCCGGTAAGTGGATGGAAAGGCTTTATTTATAGTATATTGCCGGCTCTTGCAATCGCTTTCAGCCACATGGGCTTTATCGCAAAATTAACACGTTCAAGTATGCTTGAACAAAATAATAGTGATTATGTAAAAATGGCACGTGCAAAAGGACTTGGTAAATGGACAATCGTCTTCCGTCATACTTTACGTAACGCATTACTTCCAGTGGTGACTTACCTTGGTCCATTAACAGCAGGTGTTGTAACAGGTAGTTTCATTGTTGAGCAAATTTTCGCTATTCCTGGTCTTGGTAAACACTTTGTACAAAGTATTACAAACCGTGACTATACAGTAATTATGGGTACGACTGTGTTCTATTCCATCATCCTTTTATTTGCGGTATTAATCGTTGATATTCTATATAGTGTGATCGATCCGCGAATTAAACTGAAAGGAGCGAAAAAATAATGACACAGCAACAAATTGAAAAAGATAAGTTTAAAATTGTCGGTGGTAATCATGAAGCAACGGAAAAATTAGCTGATAAATCAGTCTCCTTTTGGAAGGAAGTATTTCTCCGTTTCTCTCATAACAAAATGGCCATCCTAGGGATAATCGTTTTAATTATTATTATTTTAATGGCTACTTTCGTGCCTATGTTCTCTCAATATAAAGCAAGTGATCAACTTGGTGTTTATAATGCCCCACCATCTGCTGAATTTTGGTTCGGTACGGATGATTTAGGCCGTGATATTTTCGTTCGTATTTGGGAAGGTGCACGTATTTCATTATTTATCGGAATCGCTGCAGCTATCATCGACTTAATTATTGGTGTTATTTGGGGAAGTATTTCTGGTTTAGCTGGTGGACGCGTTGATAATATTATGATGCGTATTGCCGATGTTTTAACTGCTGTACCTTACCTATTAGTAGTAATCGTACTATTAGTTGTTATGCAGCCTGGTTTAGTTCCTATGATTATCGCACTTTCAATTACGGGTTGGATTAACATGGCTCGTATTGTACGTGGTGAAGTATTATCGATTAAAAATCAAGAATATGTTCTAGCTGCTCGTACTTTAGGTGCTAGCACTGGTCACCTAATTATTAAACATTTAGTTCCTAACGCACTTGGAGCGATTTTAGTAACGATGACATTAACAATTCCATCTGCTATCTTTACAGAATCATTCCTAAGTTATCTTGGCCTTGGGGTTCCTGCTCCAACAGCTTCTTGGGGTACAATGGCTTCTGAAGGGAATAAAGCGATTGGTAATGCTCCATGGCGTTTGATTTTCCCAGCAGTGTTCATTTCACTCACAATCTTTGCATTTAACGCAGTTGGTGACGGCTTACGTGATGCATTAGATCCAAAACTACGTAAATAAGGAGGTGGCCGACAATGAGTAATAAAACTATTTTAGAAGTAAAAGATTTAAGAATAAACTTTAAAACGTATGCAGGACTTGTCCACGCTGTTCGTGGCGTAAACTTTGACCTAAAAGAAGGTGAGACACTCGCAATCGTTGGTGAATCTGGTTCTGGTAAAAGTGTTACGAGTAACGCATTAATGAAACTAATTCCACAGCCACCTGGTATTTATGCATCAGGACAAATTTTATTTAACGGCCGTGATTTAATTCCGTTAAGCGATAAAGCAATGTCAAAAGTACGCGGAAATGAAATTGCTATGATTTTCCAAGACCCGATGACAAGTTTAAACCCTACTATGAAGGTCGGACGTCAAATAACTGAAGTTATTTTACAACATAAAAAAGTATCTAAAGATGATGCTAAAAAACGTGCAATCGAACTATTAACTCAGGTAGGCATCCCCTTCCCTGAAAAACGTTTTAACCAATACCCGCATGAATTTTCAGGCGGTATGCGTCAACGTGTTGTCATCGCCATTGCACTTGCAGCTGATCCAAAGCTTCTAATTGCCGATGAGCCAACAACAGCATTAGACGTTACAATTCAAGCACAAATTTTAGAGCTAATGAAAGAAATCCAAAAAAATTCGAAAACATCTATCATTTTCATTACTCACGATTTAGGTGTCGTTGCAAACGTTGCTGACCGAGTGGCAGTTATGTATGCAGGCCAAATCGTCGAATATGGTACTGTTAATGATATTTTCTATAATCCGAAGCATCCATATACATGGGGTCTACTTGGTTCAATGCCAGACTTAGATAACGATACAGATGAGCTATTACGCACGATTCCTGGTTCACCACCGGATCTGATCAACCCTCCAAAGGGCGATGCGTTTGCTGCTCGTAATGAATTCGCAATGGCTATTGACTATGAACAAGAGCCTCCGATGTTCCAAGTAAGTGACACACACTTTGCTAAAACTTGGTTGTTGCATCCTGATGCGCCAAAAATTCCGCTTCCAGATGCAGTTGCTAAACGTATTGAGGGCTATTTAGCAAAGGAGGCACAAGAAAATGACTAAATCGGGTGCAAAAAAAATTCTTGAAATCAAAAATTTAAAGCAGCATTTCGGTTCACCAAGTAATCCTATTAAAGCGGTCGACGGTATTAGCTTCGATGTATACGAAGGTGAAACACTCGGTCTTGTAGGTGAGTCGGGCTGCGGTAAGTCAACAACTGGTCGTTCCATTATTCGCCTGTATGACATTACAGATGGTGAAATTATTTTCGACGGCGAAAACGTTCATGGGAAAAAATCTAAAAAAGAATTAAAGAAATTTAATAGTCAAATGCAAATGATTTTCCAAGATCCATACGCTTCTTTAAACCCTCGTATGACAGCAGGTGAAATCATTGGTGAAGCCTTTGATATTCACGGTCTACACAAGGATAAAAAAGCACGTCGTGAAAAAATTAATCAACTACTAGAGGCTGTTGGTTTAAACAAAGAGCACGCAAACCGTTATGCACACGAATTCTCTGGTGGTCAACGTCAACGTATTGGGATTGCTCGAGCACTAAGCTTAGATCCTAAGTTTATTATCGCCGATGAGCCAATTTCAGCACTTGACGTATCGATTCAAGCACAAGTTGTTAACTTATTAAAACAGCTACAAAAAGAACGTGGTTTAACATATCTTTTCATTGCCCATGACTTATCAATGGTTAAGTACATCAGTGACCGTATTGCTGTTATGTACCGTGGTAAAATTATGGAAATCGGTAAAGCAGATGATATTTACAATCACCCTGTTCATCCGTATACAAAATCATTATTATCGGCAATTCCACTTCCTGATCCAATGTCAGAAAAACGCCGTCAACGTATTCCGTACAAGCATACAGAGGTTGACGATAGCGCAACATACCATGAAGTAGGCGATCAGCATTACGTTTATGGGACTGCAGATCTTGTGAAAACTTGGGTTGCTAATCGATAACTATCAGAACTCTCATTAACAGTATAAGTGCTGTTGATGGGAGTTTTTTATTGCTCCAATGCTCTGCAACTTATATTCAACCAATAGTGTTAATTCAATAAAGTGAGATAATATGAAAAGAGTGTGGAAATGATTATCGCTGCTTTTGTCTTACTGCATTTATAGAAGGCCCCAGCGTCAAGGATGTTTCTTATACTCCAGCATTTGGTTTTAAGCCTTACAAAGACTGGCCTTTTCTACAAAGTAATTTCAGTCAACAACCTACATACAATTAGGCTGTTGTTTGGTATTATGATTGATATCATCTTTAATTTTCATTGATTTATCAGATGTTAAATTTTATATAAGATGTTGATTTAGTTTTTTTACTATACCTATTCTTTTGGTACCTTTATTTTTAAAAAACAGCTTTTCTTGTGACAAGAAAAGCTGTTTTTTGATTTTAAACTATTTTACTGGTTGGTCAGCTACTAATTCTACTGTGTGAAGATTTTCAATAGAACCATTCTCATAAGCTGAATCGTAATTTTTCACACGTTTGTTTACTGGAATGATTTCCGTACGGAAGTACATTGGAATTGTCGTTGCTTGTTCGCTCATATATTCTTGCCATGTACGGAATGCTTCTGATCGGAATTTTGGATCCATCGCCTTTTCCGAATCAATATCTTCTAACATTTTTGTTAAATCTGCAGATACGAAACGACTCATGTTAAACTCTGCACCCTCACTATATAAGCCTATCGGAGATGGGTTTGTGCCTGTTCCCCACGCTGCCATAAACATATCGATTTCTGGATCATCAGCCTGTACTTTATCATAGAAGCTGTTGAATTCAATTAGACGACCAGTAGTTAATTCTACATTTAACCCAACATCTTTCCAGTTTTGGCGATAGTACTCAGCAATTGCTTCATCTGTATCTGAACCAGACATTGCTGCTAAACGAATAGTGAATTTTTTCCCGTCTTTATCTTCACGGAATCCGTCTCCATCTTTATCCTTATACCCAGCTTTATCTAGTAATTCTTTAGCTTTTTCCGGATCATAATGATAGCCCTCTAGCGTATCATCATAGTAAGATGCAAACACTGGTGGAATTAATGAGTTTGCTCTTACACGTAGACCTTGATAGAATTTCTCTGTAACAGATTCAATATCCATCGCATAGCCAATCGCTTGACGTAAATTTACATCATTCATTTTTGACTTCTCATCAAAAATATTTTTACTACTCACTTTATCATATTTCCCTAATTTAAACCCTACATAAGAGTATGCTAACTCTGGACGGCCTAAAAGCGATACATTTGAAAGATCTTTTACACCATCATATTGATTTGTTGGGAATGAAGTTGCAATATCATATTTCCCTGTTTTCATAGCTTCACCGATTGAAGTTGAAGGAACCACTTCGACAACTACTTTATCTAACTTCGGCTTGCCTTTAAAATAATGTTCATTCGCAACAAATTGTACAGACTCACCATTAACAATTTTGTCAAATTTAAATGCACCAAGTGTTACAGGATTTTTACGAACTGCATCTGAAGAAATTAGATCTTTTACAGGGATTGACTCTAGCTGATGCTTCGGTGCTGCATAACCCCATAACCCATCCCCAATTGAATAAATAGCTGGAGATACTTTCTTGAACGTAATTTCAATTGATTTTTCGTCGATTTTTTTAATACCAGAAATTGTTTTTGCCTTTCCATCATGATATTCTTCTGCACCAACAATATTTTTGAAGTCGTCATCATAGCGTACTCCCTCATAATCAGGGTGACCAATAATTTCATATGGGTAAATTAAGTCCTCAGCCTTTAATGGTTTACCATCAGACCACTTAACGTCCCCTTGAATAGTGATCTTTGCTTTCTTATTGTCCTTATCCACTTCTAATTTCGCAATACCTGTATCTTTTACCTGGAAATCCCCGTCCAATTCATAAAGAGAATTTGTTGAGTATGCCATAATATCTGCATCGTATGCATCATCATATAATTCCCAAGAGAAAACTCCTTTGAAAGGCGTATCTGTTACAAGACCTACTTTTAAAGTACCACCTTTAATAGCATCCCCTTCATTTGTTATATCCATAGGAAGCGTGTTTGTATCCACTTTATTATCTTCTGTTTGTGCTGGTTTGTCTTTGTTACCATCATCCGTTTTAGCCGAATCTTTATCGGCATTATTGCAGGCTGCCAATACAAGCATCACTGCAAAAATAACGGATAGTATTAACCAATTTTTTTTCATAGTAAATCCTCCCCTTTATCCCATTCTTTGTTTTGCGTCAGCTGCACGACGAAGTGCTTGACCGACATAATTTATACCAAGCATCAAAATTAAAATTAATATTGATGCGGGCAACCATACCCACCACTTACTAGATAGTACTATTGGATTCGTTGCATAGCTTACGAGAGTTCCTAAGCTAGGTGTAGAAGGTGGTAAACCAAAGCCTAAAAATGATAGACCTGTCTCAATCCCAACATTCCCTGCAAAATTTAATGTCAATTCTACAATTAGCAACGAGCTTAAATTTGGTAGTATCCCCTTAAACATGATAGCAAAATCGCTAGTACCCATTGTTTTTGAGGCACTCACATAATCACGGCGTCCTTCTGATAAAGCTTTACTGCGGACTAAACGTGCTGTCCCTATCCATTGGAAGGCACTTAATATTAATATCAACTCAGCAACACCATATTTGGGAATAATTGTAACTAAAACAATTATAATCATTAAAGTTGGCAATGTCATGAGAAAATCGATGATACGCATAAATAAATTATCAATAAAGCCACCATAATAGCCCATTACTATGCCGAGCACGACTCCTATTGTATTGGCAATAAGCGTAATAGCGATCGCAATTAATATGGAGTTTTTCGCGCCGATAATAAGCTGTCCTAGCATATCGCGCCCAGCTTCATCAGCTCCAAGAATATAACCATTTACACCCGGCTCTGTATAGCGCTCTAACAATTGTATTTTTAAAATTTCTTCCTGATCCATAAGCATTGCTGCAATTAATATCGAAATAATCAGTAAATTCATACCGATGAATGAAATTAACGCTAGCTTATCTTTTCGAAATTCACGTATTACAACTTGTATCCCTGTTGGTGGAGTACTTTCAACTGTCATTGTGTCATTTTTTTGTTCCATTTTTATTCACCTCTCCTTAAACATTAAATTTAGCAGTTAGTCTATGCGGATACGTGGATCAACAATGCTCATAATAATATCTGACAGTAGACTACCTAATAATGCTAAGAAGCCATAAAGCATAACGAGAGCTGTAATCACACTATAATCGCGACTCGTTATAGAATGGATGAATAATTGCCCCATGCCCGGGAAGCCAAAAATTGTTTCTATAAAAATCGAACCACCTAATAAGCCTGTAATTGTAAAACCTAGGAAAGCTGCAATTGGCAATAAGGAATTGCGGAAAATATGTCTTCTATAGATTCTTTTCATCGGTACGCCTTTACTACGTGCTGTTTTAACATAATCCTGTGTCTTAGCATCAATTATTTCTGAACGCAAATATTGAATAATCGTTGTCGTACCTAAAATTGCATATGTCATCGCAGGTAATATTAAATGATAGATGCGATTCCAATAATATTCCATCGTTCCCGGTTCTACACCTACATCAACTGTTCCACTCGTCGGGAACCACATTAAACGATAACCGAAAATATATAAGAAAATTAAACCCAAGACAAAAGTCGGTATCGCGTAGCTTATAAAGCTATAGAGTGTAATCGACTTATCGTACAATGAATCTTGCTTGCGCCCCGCAATCATTCCTAATGGAATTGCAATCGCATAAACGAGAATTGCACTAAGTAGAGCGAGCCAAAATGTATTTAATGCGCGCTCACCAATCAGTGTGGACACCGCAATTTTATATGTATAGCTTTGTCCAAAATCCCCCTGCAAGGCATTTGTTACCCAATGGTAATATTGCACGTACCATGGGTCATAAAATCCTGCCTGAATTCTCAATTCTTCAATGCGTGAAGGGTCTGTTTCTGGTGTAATCAATCCTGTAAATGGATCACCTGGCATTTGCTTCGCCAAAATAAAGATAATTAGGCTTAGCACAAACATTTGAGGAATCATCAAAAGTGTTCGTCTAAGAATCGTTTTCCACATTTTATATACCCCCTGACATCGCAACCATATGTGTATCTGAAATGGATTTAAGCGGGTATACTTTTCCATGCTCATCATAATATTGATGTTGCTCTTTTTGATAGTTCTCTTCTACTTTTTGTCGAATGAATTTGCGCTCTAAGCGTGTCTCTGGTTCAATATTTGGAATAGCAGATAACAGACGTTTTGTATAAACATGTTGTGGATCCCTATATATATCATGTCTCGTTCCTGTTTCAACGAAGCGTCCTTTATACATAATGGATATATGATCGCACATATGTTTCACAACACCTAAATCATGTGAAATAAATAAATAAGTAAGCCCATATTCAGTTTGAATATCTTTCATAAAGTTTAGCACCTGTGCTTGTACCGATAAATCCAGCGCAGATACAGGTTCATCAGCTATAATCATTTTTGGATTACAAGCAACGGCTCGCGCGATTCCTAGACGTTGTTTTTGACCACCAGAAAATTCATGCGGATATTTTAACAATACATCTTCAGACATCCCTACAATTGCTAGTAACTCTTTTATGCGCTTACGCTCCTCTTGATCACTAAGCTTCATAAAATTCCGAATAGGCTCTGCTAAAATATCTAGTACCCGTTTTCTAGGATTCATACTAGAATGGGAATCTTGGAAAATCATTTGAATGTCTTTGTTATAAGCTGAATTACGATTTCTGCGTTGGTTTGTTACATCCTCACCTTCATAAAAAATTTGACCTGAAGTGATTTTCTCTAAACCAATAATGGCCTTTCCTGTAGTAGATTTTCCTGATCCTGATTCTCCTACTAAACCATATGTTTTTCCTTTTTCAAATTCCATTGTGACGCCATCAACCGCATATACCTTATCGATTACTGTATTAAAAAACCCGCCTCGAATTGGGTAATGAACGTTTAAATCATTAATTTGCATAAAGCTCATACAGCCCCGCCTCCTTCTTCACCTTCTAAATGAAAGTGTTTCCAGCAGGTACATCTAACAAAATGACCTGGTGCAATTTCATGTAATTGTGGTTTCCTTTCATGTGCAGATGCATCTATCCACGGTATTCGTGCTGCAAATCGGCAGCCTTCCCGAGGCAAATTCTTCAGCGATGGCACCATACCTTGAATAACTTCAAGTCTTTCATTTTCACTATGTGTTTGTGGAATAGAATTCAATAGAGAACGAGTATAAGGATGTTTAGCATTTTTAAATAATTCCTGAACAGGTGCTTCTTCTACTACTTCACCCGCATACATTACTGCAACTCGATCAGCCATTTCTGCCACAACGCCTAAATCATGGGTAATTAAGATAATCCCTGTTTCGGTTTCTGACTGTAGTGCTTTTAATAAATCAAGTATTTGAGCTTGAATCGTCACATCTAAAGCTGTTGTCGGTTCATCTGCAATTAAAATAGATGGTTTACATGACAAGGCAATGGCAATCATGACACGTTGACGCATCCCCCCTGACAATTGATGAGGAAATTGTCTTGCCACACGTTCAGGATTAGAAATGCCTACCTGATTCAACAATTCTAATACTCTCTCCGCGCGCTGTTGCTTTGAGAGCTTTGTATGATATACCAGCCCCTCTTCAATCTGTTCTCCTATCCGCATTAACGGATTGAGAGCTGAAAGAGGATCCTGAAAAATAAAACCAATATCATTACCTCGTAAACTATTAAATTGCTGCTCATTTAATTGCGTTAAATTTTGATTATTATAATGAATTTCCCCTGTAACCTTTGTGTTAACTTCATTGTGCAAGCCTACAATAGTAGTTGCTAATGTACTTTTACCACAACCAGATTCTCCAACGATTGCTAATACCTCATTCTTTTTAAGCGAAAGCGAGACATCCTCTACAGCAGCGTGGTAAGTTTCTTTAATGCGAAAACTTGTAGTTAAATTTCTAATTGTTAGTAGGTCATTTGCTGTATTCAAACAATCTCCCCTCCCATATTCAATATTCTGAAAAATGATTTCACTTGGCTATAAATTTATTTCAGAATTATATTCTTTGAAATATTCTTTACACCTCCATTTATATTTGTAAACACCCTTAATAATTTTTTTACTTCTTCAGACAACAAAATCCGATGCGGGAATTATCTGAAAATTAAATGTAACATTATTTTATCTAGAAATAATACATTAAATCAAGTAGTTTTTTTGAAATATTAAAAATATATAAACAAATCAAGTCCTTACATCTTGATCAAATCATTTTATAAGCTTAATTTTTTCTTTACATGATTATTTGCTTCTTTTTTAATCTATTAACTAAACTCCTCGATTTTTATTATCCAAATATAATTTCCTTTCACAAAAAATGTTTTCTTTATTTGTAAAAATACACTTTAATTTTTGATTAATTCTATTTAACAGTAAAAAGTTATCAATTCTTATTCCCATATATATTTCCAATTAAGTCATTTTCGTTTTAATATATAGTTTTCTCATTTAAAGCGTTAAAAACTACAAATCATTATTGCTATACTGAAGTAAGTAATTTTTGGATATCTTCTTCCTATCCACTTACGTACTTCTTGATTACACTTAATTATATTTTTTCTAAAAAAAAAATTAACTTTATAAATAATATATGTAGAATTAAAGGAAAAATATGATAAAAGTTCGAATAAAAGCATTATATTCAATTATGCCTCGGCATAATTGCGTCCGGAATCGGCTCTTTGCTAGCGTCAGCAGCAGATGTTTTTTGCGCGAAAGCGAAGCGTCAGCTGCAAGTGTTTTTTGCCGAAAGAGAAGCGTCAGCGCAGATGTTTTTCGAAGTTATAATAGATTAATTAATTTAAAGGGGCGTATATTTAATGGTTATTATTAAGGATTCTTGGTTTACAGTAGAAGAAATTAATGAAGAAACGTTTGCAATAAGTGAATATGGACATTGGGAAAAAGTTCATTCATTTTTACTGATTGGGACAGATAAAGCTGTTTTAATTGATACTGGATTAGGCATCGATAACATCGAAAGGATATGTAACCAACTAACATCTTTACCTATTACGGTCCTCACTACCCATGTTCATTGGGTAACTAAACTGTTACGACAAATTTAGGCAAAACTATACAAACCTGTATAGAAATATAGATTTATAACAGAATACCCTTCGTATCAAGCGATTGGTGCGAACTCCACGTTAATTGCTTTTAACTCCTAAAGCCTTGTGACCAACGCGGAGCTGGAAACGGCAGACGTAACGGTGCGAAAGTAGAAAAAACAACAAGGATGGCATAAGCTGAAAAAAATTACTCAGTGTCCGTAAAGGATCATCGTGACAACGGAAAACGGTAGCGCTAAGTGCTTTGACAATGGATGTTTAGCAGCGAACTCCTAAATCTCTATTGAGACATGGAAGACGTTCAACGACTATCTCCTTGAGGGAGAGTAAAACCGCAAGCGAATGGCGGAAGAAAACTGTGGCTCTTATCAGAAGATAAGATGAAGATATAGTCTGCGCTTATGTGAAAGCATAAGAGGTCTACTCGTGAGAGAAAGACTGCATGAAGGGTTGCGCCTTTGTGTGAACAAGAAAAACATATACAAATATAAAAATGTTAACAACCTCTCTAAATAGGGTAAAGTGATTTTATCCTAGTGAAAGAGAGGTGGTACGCATGGAATTAATGTCCATTGGGAAATTTGCTAAACATGTTGGTGTAAATGTTGTCACGCTAGGGACAAAAATCAGACTAAAACCAACTAAAGAACAAGAGGTTTTGTTTTGGAAGTCTGCGGGGACTGCGAGATGGGCTTACAATTATTTCTTGGCTGAAAGCGAACGTATTTATAACGACGAGAAGCGTACAGTCAAAGAGGGCGAAGTTCGTAAGAAAATCAATAACGAGCTGAAACCAACAACGCATAAATGGCTGAAGGAAGTCGGAAGCAATGTGATGAAACAGGCGGTGAAAGATGCCGATATTGCTAGAAAGCGTTGGTTCGAAGGCATGACTGAAAAGCCAAGGTTCAAAAGCAGACGAAGAAGTAAAGTTAGTTTTTATGTAAATTATGAAAGTTTAAAACGAACAGGTGAAGGTTTTAGAGGTGAAAAGGTTGGCAGTGTAAAAACCTGCAATGCGCTTCCTAAGCTTAAAAAAGGTCATAAATATTCGAATCCACGTATTTCATTTGACGGACGAAATTGGTTCTTATCCATTGGATATGAGCAAGAATTTGAGCAATTTAATTTGACAGATGAGAGTTTAGGAATTGATGTGGGTATCAAAAAATTGGCAGTTTGTTCTAATGGTGAGTTCAAAGAGAACATCAACAAAACCAAAGAAGTCAAACGATTAGAGCGAAAGTTGAAGCGAGAACAACGACAACTAGCTCGTAAGCTTGAAGCCAACACGAAAGCGTATACTAAAAAACGAAAGCCAATCTATAAAATACCTTTAAAGAATATGAAAAATATTCAAAAACAAAACACTGAAATCCGTAATTTATATAAGCGACTTAACGACATCCGAACAAATCATTTAAATCAGTGTTCTAATGAGATTGTGAAAACCAAGCCATCTCGTATTGTAATGGAACATTTAAATGTAAAAGGGTTGATGAAAAATAAACATCTGGCGAAGGCGGTAGCCAGGCAAAAGTTATATGAATTCAAACGGCAAATTCAATACAAATGTAAAAAATACGGAATTGAATTTGTTGAAGCCGACAGATGGTTTCCATCATCAAAAACTTGTTCTTCTTGTGGACAAATCAAAACCGATTTGAAACTGAAAGACAGATTATATATCTGCTCTTGTGGATTAAAGTTGGATAGGGATTTGAACGCAAGCATTAACTTAGCAAATTATTCAATCTAAGAAGCTTAACTGAAACTAAGCCTTAGATGTGTACGCAACGATACTGCGGAATTTAAGCCTTTGGAGAGTCATACAAAATGGCAGTAGCTTTGGCGAAACCAGACTCGGAGAATAAGGAAGACACAAATACGAAAGTCGGAAGATATAAGTTGTGTCACAGTAGAGATGTCTACATTTTTTAAGAAATGTATATGTTTTTCGTATCGGACCATATCGGTGGTCATGGACAATTTGAACATATTTCCGTACACAAGGAAGAAGCAGATTGGCTAGTAAATGGCATTAAAAAATTATCGATTGAACAGATCAGAAAAGACGTTAGTCGTGATATCACGATACCTACGCCCAAAACGTTTAATCCTGAAACATATAAACCTTTCCAAGGACAGCCTACAGGTATTTTGGAAGATAGAGATATTATAGATATCGGAAATAGAAAATTGACTATACTGCATACTCCTGGCCATTCACCAGGGCATATATCTATTTTAGATCATAACAACGGTTATTTATTTACTGGTGATTTACTGTATGATAAAACGCCGATTTACGCTTTTTTTCCTACAACAAATCCAGTAGATTTAGTAGATTCCTTAGAGAAGATAGCGAACTTACCTAATATTACGAAGATTTTCGGGTCTCATAATACATTGGGGCTTGATTCTTCTATTTTAATAGAAGTAAAACAGGCAGTTACTACGTTGAGAGAAGAGGATCTTGTAAAATTCGGTACGGGAATCCATCATTTTAACGGTTTCAGTGTTCAATTTTAATCGAGTAGGAGGAGGTGGATTTGCTCATTAACTAGAAACGTAAAAATATACGTTATAGAAGGCACATGCGGAAATGCCTATATTGTTAAAAAAAGAAAACAATTTATCATAAAACTATAAAAGTACAACTTCCTCTTATGAAAATTATATTTAAGAAAGACTAGGTGAAAATGCATCATATGAAAAATCGGGTTGTCCAATTACTATTTTTATTTACAATTGCAGCAATTATGCTCATATTCTTAAATAAGTCCATCATTCCCTTATCTACCTTAATCGGCTTATTATGGCCCATCACACTTATAGGGATTGCTTTCGTTATTTTTATTGAAAACCGTTCTCCGCAAAGTACATTAGCTTGGCTTTTAGTTTTAGCTATTCTCCCTGGTATTGGTGTATTTATGTACTTACTTTTCGGAAGAAGTCACTGGAGAAGAAGGAAGCATTTACATCGTTCAGAAGAAAGGAGAATAATATTTCGTGAGATTTTAGAAGGGAAAAGTTTTAATTTAGAAAACTCCCCTCCTTTAAATGAACGATCCACCTATTTGACTCAAGTTATACAAAAATTTGGTGGTGGTCCTGCTGCTAATGAAACTACAACAAAGCTCTTAACAAACGGTGATGAAACATTTACTGAAATCATACAAGCGATTGAAAATGCTACACATCATATTCATATTCAATACTATATTTATCGATCAGATGAAATCGGCACAGAAATTCGAGATGCCTTAATAAAGAAAGCAAAATCTGGCGTGATCATACGCTTTCTTTACGATGGGCTCGGAAGTAATAAATTACGGAAGAGTTTCTTACAACCAATGAAAGAAGCAGGGATTGAAGTAATCGAATTTGATTCTATACTTTCACCTTGGCTATTAGAAACCGTCAATTATCGTAATCACCGTAAGATTGTTATTGTAGATGGGACAATCGGTTTTACAGGTGGACTCAATGTCGGGGATGAATATCTTGGTCGTTCGAAGAAGTTTCCTATTTGGCGTGATAGTCATTTAAAAATAGAAGGAAAAGCATTATATAAACTGCAGGCCATTTTCCTAGAAGATTTTCTTTATGCCACTAACAGTTTAAATGCTTATTCTTGGAATCAATTTATGGATAGAGCATACTTTCCAAGTCAAGGAATTCATCAGGCGCAAGGTGCCGTTCAAATCATTGCAAGTGGACCTAGCTCAGATGATACAAGTATTCGAAATGCTCTATTGAAAATTATGGGCTCTGCCAAAAAGTCAATTTGGATTGCCACTCCATACTTCATTCCTGATCAGGAAACATTAACATTATTACGTTTGAGTGCCCTTTCCGGAGTAGATGTTCGAATTTTATATCCTGGAAAAGGCGATAGCGTCATTAGTGATCAAGCATCCCAATCATACTTTACACCACTTCTAAAAGCGGGAGTCTCCATTTACAGCTATAAAGATGGCTTTATGCACGCTAAAATTGTACTTGTTGATGATGAAGTTGCAACAATTGGTACAGCAAATATGGATATTCGTAGCTTTGAGCTTAATTATGAACTCATTGCGGTCCTATATGAATCTAACACGGTTCTAGATATAAAAAATGATTTTGAACAAGATTTTAAAGACTCCATAGAAATTACATGGGCGTCATTTCAAAAGCGAAGTATTCAAAAACGCATGCTCGAATCTCTTATGCGACTCATTTCTCCCCTACTTTAAGTTAAAAAATATAAAAGACTGTAAACATACCCGATATTGTTCGGGTATGTTTACAGTCTTAAATGGCCAAGGAAATCTTTGTTAATGTTGATGCGCTTAAAATGAGGATGATTTCCATTCCAGCCTACCGCTTTACTACAGGTCGATTCATGATGCTATCGGCGGTTCTCGAAATTTTATCAGCGATTTTCATGTTGTTATCAGCGATTCTTGGCATTTTATCAGCGATTCTCGGCACTTTATCAGCGATTGGCATTTTGGAGCATCGGACGCCCCCAGGAAGCTTTGCTCTGCGCGAAAGCGAAGCGTCAGCGGCAAATGTTTTATCTGTGCGAAAGCGAAGCGTCAGCGACAATGTTTTATCTGCGCGAAAGCGAAGCGTCAGCGGCAAAGCGCCCAGTCGGAACGGAAATCAACCCCTCGTTTTGCCTGAAGAGCCATGCTTTATTTATTTTGACGCAATAGTTTTTCAGCAAATGAAAAGGTGGTATGAGAAATTTTCATACCACCCTTTTTTAAATCAATTAAAGCTCGCCTGCTTTTAATTTGCCATGCCACTCTTTAAGGAATGGGATGTCTCCTTCATTAATAGCGCCTGATTCGTTAGCTGCTTCAATTAAATAATCAAAGTTTGTTAGAGATACATATTTAATGCCAGCCTCTTCAAATGCTTGTTCAGCACGTGGAAGGTTGTATGTGTAGACGCAAACTACACCTAGTACTTCACAGCCTGCTGCGCGTAGGGCTTCTACAGCTGTAATGGATGAGCCGCCTGTTGAAACGATGTCCTCTACGACTACAACTTTTTGACCAGCTGCGTATTTCCCTTCGATTTGGTTGCCACGGCCATGTTCTTTTGCTTTAGAACGTACGTAAACCATAGGTAATTCTAAAATATCACTTACCCAAGCAGCATGTGGGATGCCCGCTGTTGCTGTACCTGCTACGATTTCTGTTGCACCAAAGTTTTCTTTAATAAGAGATGCTAAACCGTTTGCTAATTGCTTACGAATTACAGGGTCAGAAATTGTTAGACGTGTATCACAGTAGATTGGCGATTTAATGCCTGAAGCCCATGTGAATAGTTCTGTTGGATTTAATTCTACTGCACCTACCTTTAACATAGCGTGTGCGATTTCATTTTGTAATGTCATATTTATGCCTCCCATAATTCACTTACGATTTTATATGCTGCTACTGGATCTTGTGCACCTGTTACGGCACGTCCTACGACGATTAGCGAAGAACCGTCACGTTTTGCGCCGTCTGGTGTTGCAATGCGCTTTTGGTCGTGTGCGTCGCCGCCTGCTAAGCGGATACCAGGTGTCACACGTAAGAAATCTTCACCGCATACTTCAGCAATTGCTTTTGCCTCATGTACGGAGCAGACAACTCCATTTAAACCAGCTTGTTTTGTTACGCTTGCATAATGTAATACAGATTCCTGTAAAGATAAAGCAATTTTTTGCTCTGCCTGCATTTGCTCTTCTGTTGTAGAAGTCAGTTGTGTTACTGCAATTAATGCCGCACGTTCACGCCCTGCAGGAGTACCCGCTTCAAGCCCCTCAAGTGCTGCTTCCATCATCGGACGTCCACCTGCCGCATGAACGTTGACTAAATCTACCCCTAATTTTGCTAAGCCTTTCATAGCAGAGCCAACTGTATTCGGAATATCGTGTAGCTTTAAATCAAGGAAAATATCATGACCTAGATCTTTTACCTTGCGGACAATATCCGGTCCTTCCTGCATATATAATTCCATACCAATTTTCACGAAAAGAGGCTCATTAAAATGCTTTAGAAAATTGAATACTTCTGCTTCTCCAGGAAAATCTAGTGCAAGTATTGGTTTTGTATTCATGAACGATGGCTCCTTCCGATAATTTCTGAAATATGCTCTATACCTAAGGCATCAAGCTTTGCTGGTAATTCATCAATAATAGTAGGACAAACGAAGTGATCGACAAAGTTTGCTGTTCCAACAGCAACTGCTGATGCACCGGCCGACATAAAGTCAATAACGTCTTGCGCTTCTGTCACGCCACCCATGCCAATAATCGGAATATTGACAGCCTTATACACCTCATAGACCATGCGAATTGCAACTGGCTTTACAGCAGGACCAGATAAGCCACCTGTACCATTGGCAATCACTGGCTTACCTGTACGCTCGTCTAAACGCATACCGATTAATGTATTGATCATTGTAATACCATCTGCACCGCCTGCTTCAACAGCTTGTGCAATTTCTACGATGTTCGTTACATTAGGAGACAATTTCACGTATACAGGCACTTCAGAAACAGCTTTTACAGCTTTCACTAACTCGCGCGCTGTTGCTGGGTCTGTACCAAACTGAATCCCACCACATTTAACGTTCGGACAAGAAATATTAAGCTCTAATGCTTTCACATTTGGTGCAGTCGAAATACGTTGTGCTACTTCTACGTAATCCGCTGTCTCAGTTCCCGCTACGTTCGCAATGATTGGCACATCATATGCTTCTAGAAACTTTAATTCTTCATTCATTACTTTTTCAATGCCGGGATTTTGTAAACCAATTGCATTTAACATCCCTGCCGCTGTTTCTGCTACACGCGGAGTTGGATTACCAGGACGTGTTTCTACAGTCGTTGCTTTTATCATAATAGCGCCAAGCTTTGATAAATCGTAAAGCTGCGCATATTCACGACCAAAGCCGAAGCAGCCTGAAGCTGGCATTATTGGATTCTTTAATTCTAAACCTGGTAATTGAATAGTTAATCGACTCATAATGCCACCGTACCTTTCGGGAAAACTGGACCGTCAGAGCATACTTTGACATAATCTTTTGCTACTTGGTCTGTTGTTTTACATACACATGCGAAACAAGCACCGATACCGCAGCCCATACGCTCTTCAAATGATAAATAACCTTCTTTTTCTGGATAGAAGCCTTCTAATGCTTTTAACATTGGTAGCGGACCACAAGAATAGAATACATCGAATTCAGGTGCTCGTGACTCTAATACATTTGTAACAAAGCCTTTTGTTCCTTTAGAGCCGTCAACCGTTACATAATGTGTTTCTCCAAGCGCACTGAATTGTTCCTCATAGAAGCATACATCTTCTGTTTGGAAGCCAAGTACATGAATTGTTTTAACACCACGAGCATTCAATTGTTTAGAAAGCTCATGTAATGGTGGTACTCCGATTCCTCCGCCAACTAAAAGTGCAGTACCGCCCTCTTTTACCGCCTCAACAGGGAAACCATTTCCAATTGGACCGAGTACATTGACGAGCTGCCCTTCGCGGTTTGTCGCCAAAACTTTTGTTCCGCGACCTTCCGCACGATAGATCATCGTAAATTCGTTGCTGTCTTTATCTATATTTGCAATACTGATTGGTCGACGTAAAAGCGGCTCCATTGAATCTGACACCTTTACATGGACAAACTGGCCAGGAGTCATATCCTGAACCAGTTCACCACGAAGTGTCAATTCGAAAATGTTTGTCGCAATTTGCTTTTGAGAGACGACCGTCATTTTCTCTTGACGAATCATATTAGTGTACTACCTCCGCTTTTGGCATTTGTTCTGCTGTAAATGTCATTGACTCAATAACACGTACCATCGCCTCTGCTGTATCTAATGAAGTTAAGCAAGGTACGCCGTTTTCAACTGACTCACGACGGATTCGGAAGCCATCACGTGCCGGTTGCTTACCTTTTGTTAATGTGTTGACAACAAGCTGTGCCTCACCGTTTTGAATTAAATCGATTAATGTTTGACCTTTTGCACCGATTTTACCAACTACATCTGTACGTACACCTGCTGCTTCAAACGCTTTAGCTGTACCTTCAGTAGCGACAATACGATAGCCTACTGTTGAGAAGCGTTTTGCCAGCGCAATTGCTTCCTCTTTATCTTTATCGGACACAGTGAACAATACTGTGCCTTCTGTGCGGATTTCCATACCTGCTGCAACTAAGCCTTTGTAAAGTGCTTTTTCTAATGTTGCATCTTTACCCATTACTTCACCTGTTGATTTCATTTCAGGTCCTAGTGTAATGTCTACACGACGTAATTTAGCAAATGAGAATACTGGCACTTTAACGAAGACACCTTTTTGCTCAGCCGCTAAGCCTGTTGGATAGCCTTGTTCTACAATTGATTTACCAAGGATCGCTTTCGTCGCAATATTCGCCATCGGAATGTTTGTAATTTTACTTAAGAACGGTACTGTACGAGATGAACGTGGGTTAACCTCGATGACATATACTTCGCCCTGTGAAATAACGTATTGGATGTTCATTAAGCCTATGATGCCAAGGCCTTTTGCAAGGCGAGTCGTATAATCCACTAACGTATCTTTTTGCGTTTGCGTTAGTTTTTGTGGAGGGTATACAGAGATGGAGTCGCCAGAGTGAACCCCTGCACGCTCGATATGCTCCATAATACCTGGGATTAATACATTTTCACCGTCACAAATGGCATCTACTTCAATTTCTTGACCAGTTAAGTAGCGGTCTACTAAAACTGGATGATCAGGAGAGGCTTCTACCGCGTTCTCCATATAGTGTTTTAATTCCTCTTGGTTGTAGACAATTTCCATCGCACGTCCACCTAATACATATGAAGGACGAACTAGCACTGGGAAGCCTAGACGTTCACCAATAGCAAGTGCTTCTTCCGTAGATATAGCTGTTTGACCTAGTGGCTGTGGAATGTTCAAGTCGCGTAATGCTTGCTCGAATTTGTCTCGGTTTTCCGCACGGTCGATATCTTCAAGTGATGTACCTAGGATTTTCACGCCATAAGCAGCTAATTTATCAGCAAGATTAATAGCTGTTTGACCACCGAATTGTACAACTACTCCAATCGGTTGCTCAAGATCGATAATATGCATAACATCTTCGATTGTTAATGGCTCGAAGTATAATTTATCTGAAATCGAGAAGTCCGTTGATACTGTCTCTGGATTCGAGTTAATAATAATTGCTTCGTAACCCGCTTCTTGAATTGCCCATACTGAGTGTACTGTTGCGTAGTCGAATTCCACCCCTTGACCAATGCGGATTGGACCAGAACCAAGTACAATAACTGATGGCTTGTCTGATTTAATCGATTCGTTTTCATCCTCATATGTGCCATAGAAATATGGTGTTTCAGATTCAAACTCCGCTGCACATGTATCGACCATTTTATATACTGGGATAATGCCATGGTCTTTACGATATGCGTATACTTCCTCTTGAGTTGTTTCCCAAAGCTCGGCAATTTTCTTATCTGCAAAGCCTAGACGTTTTGCTGTACGTAATACGTCTTTATCGTTTTTATTGTCAGCAAGTGTTTGCTCCATATCTACGATGTTTTTGAATTTATTTAAGAAGAATAAGTCAATAGCTGACCATTCATGAATTTGCTCAATTGTTACACCGCGACGAAGTGCTTCACCGATGAAGAATAGACGCTCGTCACCTGCTTTACGAATACGTTTTTCAATCCAAGAATCAGTGTTTTCTTCTGCATGTTTCAGCTCTAAGTGAACTTGACCTGTTTCAAGAGAACGCACTGCTTTTAGCATCGCTTCCTCAAATGTACGACCAAGTGCCATTACTTCACCAGTCGCTTTCATTTGTGTACCAAGATTACGCTTTGCTGATTCAAATTTATCGAATGGCCAGCGTGGGATTTTCGCCACGATGTAGTCTAGAGCTGGCTCGAAGCAAGCATACGTTGAACCTGTTACAGGGTTTTTGATTTCATCTAATGTTAAACCAACTGCGATTTTTGCTGCTAGCTTTGCAATTGGATAGCCTGTTGCTTTTGACGCTAACGCTGATGAACGAGATACACGTGGGTTTACTTCGATTACATAGTAATTAAAGCTATATGGATCAAGAGCTAATTGTACGTTACAGCCACCCTCGATTTTTAGTGCACGGATAATATCTAAAGAGATATTACGTAGCATTTGGTTTTCACGATCTGAAAGTGTTTGCGTAGGTGCAACTACGATGGAGTCACCTGTATGAATACCAACTGGGTCAACGTTTTCCATGTTACATACAACGATTGCGTTGTCAGCAGCATCACGCATTACTTCATATTCGATTTCTTTATAACCAGCGATTGATTTTTCTAGTAAACATTGTGTTACTGGAGAATATTTTAGACCAGATGTCACAATTTCCTCTAGATCTTGATCGTTGTAGCAAATACCGCCGCCTGTACCACCAAGTGTGAAGGCAGGGCGAACGATTACTGGATAGCCAATTCTCGCTACAAAGTTTTTCGCTTCGTCTAAGTTATGGATAATATCTGATTCAGGTACTGGAGCACCTAGCTCATACATTAAATTACGGAATAGATCACGGTCTTCTGCTTTATGGATCGCCTCTAATTTTGTACCAAGAATTTCAATATCAAGCTCATCTAGAATTCCTGATTGATCTAATTCAATGGCCATGTTTAAACCAGTTTGACCACCAAGTGTTGGTAGGATGGCATCTGGGCGCTCTTTACGTAAAATTCGTGATACAAACTCAAGTGTAATTGGCTCAATATATACTTTGTCTGCAATTTCTGTATCTGTCATAATTGTCGCAGGGTTTGAGTTTATTAAGATAACGCGATAGCCTTCTTCTTTTAGTGAAAGACAAGCTTGTGTTCCTGCGTAGTCAAATTCTGCTGCTTGTCCGATAACGATTGGACCTGATCCGATTACTAAAATAGTTTCTATATCTGTACGTTTAGGCATGTTGTTTCCCCTTCCCTGCTTCTACTTCCATCATTTCGATAAATTCATCAAATAAGTGATTTGAATCCTCTGGACCTGGTGATGCTTCTGGGTGATATTGCACTGTGAAGATTGGATATTTCTTATGGCGTACCCCTTCACAAGTACCGTCATTTAATGCGATATGTGTTAACTCTAAATCTGTTTCTTTTAATGAATCGATGTCGATTGCATAGCCATGATTTTGAGATGTTAAATCCGTACGGCCAGTACGTAAATCTTTTACTGGATGGTTACCACCGCGGTGACCGAATGGTAATTTGAAGCTTCGTGCACCACATGCTAGTGAGAAGATTTGGTGCCCTAAACAAATACCGAACATCGGTACTTTTCCAATTAAATTACGAACTGTTTCAATACCTTCTTGCACATCCTCAGGGTTACCTGGGCCGTTAGAAAGCATGATGCCATCTGGATGCCACGCTAAAATTTCTGCTGCTGAAGTATTGTAAGGTACAACTAGCACATCACAATCACGTTTGTTTAACTCACGAAGAATACCATGTTTCATACCAAAGTCTATTAATACTACGCGTTTGCCACGACCTGGTGATGGGTAGGCTGCTTTCGGTGATACTTCATGTACATGGTTTGTAATAGCTGGTGTTGCCTGCAATTTTGCCACGATTTCATCCACATTCACTTCTTCATCAGCCGCTGTTAAAATAGCTTTTACTGACCCTTTGCTACGAATAATACGCGTTAATTTTCGTGTATCGATTCCTTCAATCCCTGGAATATCCTTTGATGTTAAGTACTCATCAACTGTTAAATCACAGCGGAAGTTTGAAGGTGTTTTTGCTAATTCACGAACTACAAAGCCACGAATAGCAGGCGTGATTGATTCAAAATCATCACGGTTAATACCGTAATTACCGATTAAAGGGTAAGTTAACGTTACGATTTGTCCGTAGAAAGAAGGATCTGAAATTGTTTCCTGATAACCTGTCATCCCTGTTGTAAATACGACCTCACCTTGTGAAGCTCGCTCACTACCGAACGCTGTACCTGTAAATAATGTGCCATCTTCTAAAATAAGTAAACGTTTTTTCATTACTCTGCCTCCTGGTATACGATATTGCCTTCAAAAATTGTAAGAACTGGCCATCCTTTTGCAACCCATCCATTGAATGGTGTATTGCGCCCTTTAGATACAAAGCCTTCTGCATCAATTGTTTGTTCTTTATTTAAATCTATTAAAATCATATCTGCTGAAGATCCAACTTCTAGTGTGCCATATGGTAAATCGAAAATTTGAGCTGCTTTTACAGACATCCAGTCGATCAACTGTTTTAACGTCCATTTCCCTGTTTCTACAAATTGTGTATAAAGTAGTGGGAAGGCTGTTTCAAAGCCTACAATGCCAAACGGTGCGCCTACCATGCCACAGCATTTTTCTTCTACTGTATGTGGAGCGTGATCCGTAGCGATGCAATCGATTGTGCCATCTAGCATCGCTGCGTGAAGTGAGTCTTTATCATCAGCAGCACGTAATGGCGGGTTCATTTTCCAGTTTGCATCATCTGATGGAATATCCATTTCTTCAAGTAATAAATGATGCGGGCAAACTTCTGCAGTGACACGAATACCTGCTGCCTTAGCGTCTCGTACTGCACGTACAGATTCCTTTGTGGATACGTGACATACGTGGTAGCGTGCGCCAGCAGCTTCTGCTAGTAGAACATCACGTGCAATTTGAACGGATTCACAAATCGATGGAATTCCTGGTAAACCAAGTTCTTGATTACGCTTCCCTTCATGCATAACACCGTCGTAAATTAATGAGTTGTCTTCACAGTGTGCTACAACTACCACATCATGCTGTGCCGCATCTTTCATTTGCTCATACATTGTTGATGCAAGCTGGATCCCAACACCATCATCTGAAAATGCAACAGCTCCATGTGCTTTTAATTCTTCAATACTTGTGCGAACCTCACCTGAGATGTCCTTTGTTAAAGAGCCGTATGGAAGTACTCGAATGACTGCACTTTCTTTAATCAGACCGTTAATCAACTGCATGTTTTCTACTGAATCTGGCACTGGTTTTGTGTTTGGCATCGCACAAATTGTTGTGAAACCGCCCTTAGCTGCCGATGCAGAACCTGTAGCAATTGTTTCTTTATGTTCAAAGCCTGGCTCACGTAAATGTGTGTGTACATCGACAAAGCCTGGTGCAACAACTAAACCTTTACCTTCGATAATTTCTGCGCCTGCTACATTTACGTTTTGTCCAATTTCAGTAATTTTGCCATCTACCATAGCGATATTGACTGTTTGCAGCTCGCCTTGTTCATTTAACATTTGTACATTTTGAAGAACCTTTGTCATATTATTCTCTCCCCTTTAAAATTGTTTCGACAATAGCCATCCGAGTATAGACACCATTTCGAACTTGCTCGAAAATTCGAGAACGCTCGCTTTCTACTAGCTCTGAAGCAATTTCCACATCACGATTGACCGGTGCTGGATGCATAATAATTGCCTTTTCCTTCATTTGTTTTTCACGTTCAATGGTTAAACCGTACTCGTTATGATAACTCTCTTTTGAGAAGCTTTTATTTACCTTATGACGTTCATGCTGCACACGAAGTAACATAATCACATCACTTATTTCGATTAAATCATCCCAAGAGTGATGTGCTTCGAAACCGCCGGCCCACTCTTCTGGACAAAGGAAATGAACATTTGCCCCCAATCGCTGTAACGCTGATGCATTTGATTTTGCTACACGGCTATGGGATATATCCCCAGCGATTGTTACATTCAACCCTTCAAAAGAACCAAACTCTTTTTTGATTGTATAAAGATCCAATAATGATTGGGATGGGTGTTGACCTGCACCATCACCTGCGTTAATGATTGACACATTAATGCCTTCTAGCAGTTCATTGTAATACTCGTCTTCTTTTGCGCGGATGACTACTGCATCTATACCAATCATTTCTAACGTTTTTACCGTATCGTACATTGTTTCCCCTTTAGTGACACTTGAAAAACCCGCATCAAATGGGATAACAATACAGCCAACTTTACGCTCTGCCATTTCAAAGCTCGTTTTCGTACGTGTACTCGGTTCAAAAAATAAGTTTGCTACGTTGTATTCTCTAGATAACAATGATGCTTCACCATTTTCAAAAGCTTGCGCACGATCTAGAATGTGGTTAATTTCTTCAGTTGTTAAATGTTCCATCGATAATAAGTTCTTCATCATATGCCTCCATTAGATTGTGTTTCGTGAACGTCTATGTATAAACGTTCCGTATTCAGTAAGCTGAATATAGTAAAAGCCCCGCTGATGTCATCAGCGAGGCATAAGGAGGCGTGACAAACTAGAGCAGAACATATTCCTACGTTTAGCTTGTCTACAACTTCCCTTTTTTTGCCTCTCTGGACAATTCATTAAAAGGTACTACTTATTTAATTAATCTTCTAAAATTTCTTTCTCTCGCCCTGGTAATACTAAGTTTAAAATCACACCTATAATTGCTGCTAATGCCATACCTTCAAGGGCAAATGACTCAGAGAATCTAAGTGCAGCACCGCCGATTCCAACTACTAAAATTACAGATGAAATAACCATGTTTCGATTATTCCCAAAGTCTACTTTACTTTCAACTAGCATACGTAAACCACTAGACGCGATAATACCAAATAATAAGATTGAAATACCACCAAGAACTGCGGTTGGTATTGTTGAAATTAATGCCATGGCTTTCCCAAAGAATGACACGACAATCGCAATGACTGCTGCTCCCATGATAACATATACGGAATAGACACGTGTGATTGCTAAAACACCTATATTTTCACCGTATGTTGTTTTCGGTGGTCCGCCGATTAAGGCACTCAGTAATGTCCCTAAACCATCCCCTAAAATTGATCGGTGAAGGCCTGGATCTTTGACATAATTTCGATTTACTACTTTCCCCAAAACTAATTGGTGACCAATATGTTCTGAAATCGTTACGATGACGATTGGTACCATTGCAAGTAAAATTTTAGCTGTAATATTGAATTCATAGTCCACACCTGGAATCAAAAAATCCGGTGAAGCGAATAATGATGCTTCTTTTACTGGAGTGAAATCAACGATTCCAATAAACACTGAGTAGATATATCCAACAATTAGACCCATCAGAATAGGCATAGCACTTAAAATATTTTTAAAGTATACCGTGAATATAATGGCTGCTAATAAAGTAACTAAAGCTGCTGAAAAATGTAATCCACTGTATTGAGATACTGTTTCAACAACCCCTGTTGTCTCATTCACCTGTTCTACATTTATATTCATTGCCATATTTACTGCTGTACCTGATAGTCCTAAACCAATTACGATAATAACGGGTGCCACAACAATTGGTGGTAGCAAACGCATTAACCATTTATAGCCTGTCTTCCAAATGATTAAAGACACAATTCCGTAAACTAGGCCGACTGCTAGTGCCCCAATCATAGCATTCCCCGGATTCACACTAGCATTATTTGCATCTAATCCATTCGCTGCAATTAGAATTGGTGAGATGAAAGCAAATGATGAACCTAGATATGCTGGTACTTTAAACTGTGTTACTAATAAGAAAACAAGTGTAGCAATCCCACTCGTTAAAAGAGCAATTGCTGGGCTAAGACCTACCAATTGAGGGACTAAGATCGTTGACCCAAACATGGCAAACATGTGTTGGAAACTTAATGTCACTAGTTGGACTGGAGTCGGTTTATCCTGAATATCTAATACTGCTTTTGACATAGTGTTTCCTCACTTTATTGTTAGTCTTCTTTATAAATAATGACGCAATCTTCGTCGTCTACCTCTTGTAAATTTACGACTATACGCTCGGATCCAGATGTTGGAACATTTTTACCAACATAATCAGCTCGTATTGGAAGCTCTCTATGACCTCTGTCGATAAGGACTGCCAGTTGAATTTGTCCAGGTCGCCCTAAATCCATCACTGCATCTAGTGCTGCTCGTACTGTACGCCCAGTGTATAATACATCATCAACAAGTATGATCTTTTGATTCGCTACAACGTAATCAATATCAACTTGCTCAACATGTGCCTGCTCGTTTTCATGCTTTGTTGATAGATCATCTCGATAAAGTGTAATATCAAGCTCTCCGGTACGAATTGCTTTACCTTCAATTTTTTCAATTCTTTCTGCAAGGCGTCTCGCGAGAAAAGCACCTCGCGTTTTAATGCCGACTAAAATACATTCATCGATCCCTTTATTACGTTCAATAATTTCATGAGCAATTCGTGTTAATGCTCTTGCCATTGATGGGCCATCTAATAGCTCATTTTGTGCCATGTAAATTTCCTCCTTTCTTCTATCTATTGTTGGTCATGTGTCCATAAAAAAACCTCTCGAGGCGAATAGCCTGAGAGGGTTGAATACATGTTTAAATAGCATGTCGAAAAAATTTGCAGCACAAATTTTCACAACACAATCACATATACCTTCTCAGCCTCTCTGGACTGCCATTAAAGGTGAATATTTAGTTAAGTTGTTCATTTCACTGTCGTTAGTATAGACCTTCTTTTACTATCCGTCAATCCCTATTTCGTAAATCATTTAATAATTGTTCATAATCAGCAGGAAGTGGTGCTTCAAACTGGATATATTCTCCAGATGCAGGGTGATCGAATCCTAAAATTCCAGCATGTAATACTTGTCCGCCGAAGTCTATTGTCTTTTTCGGTCCATATTTCGGATCACCAACAAGTGGATATTCAATATATTTCATATGCACACGAATTTGATGAGTTCGTCCTGTTTCTAAACGACATTCCACTAGTGTAAAGTCGCCAAAGCGTTCAATAACTTGGAAGTGAGTTACTGCATGCTTTCCGTTATCGACAACTGCTTGTTTTTGACGATCTTTTTGATCGCGTGCAATAGGTGCATCAATTGTCCCTTTATCATGTGCAATATGTCCGTGTACTAGCGCGGTATATTTACGTGTCACTGTTTTATTAACTAGCTGATTCACTAACGATTCATGAGCCGCATCATTTTTAGCAACCATTAATAATCCTGAAGTATCTTTATCAATACGATGCACAATTCCCGGACGCAGAACACCATTTATGCCTGATAAATCCTTACAATGATACATTAAACCGTTTACAAGAGTACCTGTCATATGTCCAGGTGCTGGATGCACGACCATGCCTTTTGGTTTATTCACAACAAGGACATCTGCATCTTCATAAACTATATCAAGGTCCAAGTTTTCAGCAATAACATCTAATGGCTCTGCTTCAGGTACATCTACTTCTACTAGATCTCCTACTTTTACCTTATACTTCGCCTTGACAGTTTCTCCATTTACTTTAACAATACCTTCAGTAATCCAATTACCAATTTGTGTACGCGACCATTCTGATTGCACACTTGAAAGCGCCTTATCAATGCGCTCTCCCTTTTGCTGTTCTTCCATTGTATATGATACTTGCGTCATTCTTTCACCTGTTTCTTTTCTTTTTTATCTTCAGCGATTAAGCCAATCATTATTACCACTACCGCAATTGTTAAAGCTGCATCCGCAATATTGAAGATCGGGAAATCATAATTAATTACTGGAATTAATACATCTATAAAATCGACAACTTCGCCTCTAAATAAACGATCAATAAAATTACCTATCGCTCCGCCTAATAAGAGCATTAAGCCTACTTGAAAAATAGGTTTCCCCTTTGCCTCTTTATGATAATAGTAAATAACGGCACATATAACAACTACAGTGACAATCGTAAATAGCCACATACGTCCTTCAAGCATGCCCCATGCTGCCCCTTTATTTCGATGAGACAATATCCCAAACCATGGATCCCATACTGAAATTCGTTCACCAAACTCCATATTTTTCACAATTAGCCATTTTGTCCATTGATCTAATAGGACAACGAATGCGGCCAATCCATAATATTTATACACAGACATTCCTCCGTTCACTCAACATCTAACCTATTCTACCATAACAGCCCATCTCAGAATAACTAATATAGCATGAAAATATGGCGGAATGCTTTATGTGGGGATGATTTTTGCTCCGATAGGCGTTTTCTTGTGGGCGTTCGCTTTGCTATCCGTCGTTTTCGACTTTGTATCCGTCGTTTTGGCTGTTCTTTCCGTCGCTCTTGGCTTTCTTTCCGTCACTTTGACTCTTCTTTCCGTCGCTCTGGGTTTCTTCCGTCGCTTCGTCTCTTCTTTCCGTCGCTCTCGGCTTTCTTTCCGTCGCTTTGACTCTTCTTTCCGTCGCTCTGGGTTTCTTCCGTCGCTCTGGGTTTCTTCCGTCGCTCTGGGTTTCTTCCGTCGCTTCGTCTCTTCTTTCCGTCGCGCTCGGCTTTCTTTCCTTCGCTCTGACTCTTCTTTCCGTCGCTCTGGGTTTCTTCCGTCGCTTTGACTCTTCTTTCCGTCGCTCTGGGTTTCTTCCGTCGCATCGTCTCTTCTTTCCGTCGCTTTCGCCTTTCTATCCGTCGCTTCATCTCTTCTTTCCGTCGCTCTGGGTTTCTTCCGTCGCTTCGTCTCTTCTTTCCATCGCTCTGGGCTTTCTTTCCGTCGCTCTCGGCTTTCTTTCCGTCGCTCTCGGCTTTCTTTCCGTCGCTCTGATTTTCATCCGTCACCTTGGCTCTTCTTTCCGTCACTTCGGCTCTTCTTTCCGTCGCTCTCGGCTTTCTTTCCGTCGCTTTGACTCTTCTTTCCGTCGCTCTGGGTTTCTTCCGTCGCTTCGTCTCTTCTTTCCGTCGCTCTCGGCTTTCTTTCCGTCGCTCTGATTTTCATCCGTCACCTTGGCTCTTCTTTCCGTCGCTTCGTCTCTTCTTTCCGTCGCTCTGGGTTTCTTCCGTCGCTTTCGCCTTTCTATCCGTCGTTCTGGCTTTTCTTTCCGTCGCTTTAACTCTTCTTTCCGTCGCTCTGGGTTTCTTCCGTCGCTTTGACTCTTCTTTCCGTCACTCTGGGTTTCTTCCGTCGCTTTCGCCTTTCTATCCGTCGTTCTGGCTTTTCTTTCCGTCGCTTTAACTCTTCTTTCCGTCGCTTTAACTCTTCTTTCCGTCGCTTTAACTCTTCTTTCCGTCGCTTTTGTTCCAACAAAAAAACTATTGCCATCACTTCAGAAGTAATGGCAATAGCTTTTCAATTTCTATTCAAAATCTAGACTGTTTCAGATTCCTTTGAATGTACACGTCTCATAAAATCATTCACATCAGCTGGTACTTTTCGATCTAATAACGACACGATAATAACCGATAAGAAGCCAGCTGGTACTGTCACAATGCCAGGAATTTTAAATTGCAAAAAGCTTGGCAGCGTTCCAGGTAAAAATATCATCCACATAGAGACCCCAAGTCCAATAAGTAAGCCTGCTATGGCTCCTTTTTCTGTCATTCCTCTCCACCAAATACCTAAAATAAATATTGGTGTAAAGGTACTCGCCGCAACAGTAAAAGCAAGAGCCACTAAATGTCCGATGGATGCATCCTTAACAAGTAAGCCCAATGCTCCATATAAAATACCTAATATCACAATTGCTACTTTCCCTGCAATCACTCGTTGTTTTTCTGTAATATCCTTTTTCATAACACTTGCATATAAATCATGAGCCAATGCCCCTGAGCTTGTGATAAATAATCCTGATAAATTCGAGAATATGGCCGCAAATGCCCCCGCGATGACAAGCCCAAGAAGCCATTTGCCTCCTAGTGCAAGTGCTGTTGTAGGAATAACCATATTGTTCCCGCCAAGTACTAAATCTCGCATTACTTCCTCACTTGCAGTACCCGAAATAAAAATAGAACGCCCTACAACACCTAAATATACAGCTAATAGGAAAAACGCACTTGCAATCCCAATCGCCATAAGTGCTGATTTACGAGCTGCCTTTGCACTTGGATTTGTATAAAATCTTAGTAATATATGTGGTAAACCAATCGTACCTAATGCTAAACCTATTGTCATACTAATAGTTTGCCAAAATGTTGGAAAATAAAAGCCTGTCCCTGTCCAAGCAGCACCATCAAAATTAATATCCTTTCCATCTAAAGCATATGGTGAAGTCCCTGTAATAGGACCGCTAAATGAATTAATGGCAGCTAAAATCTTATCATAATGTAAACCACTATACATCGCTGCGATCAACATAACAATAAACGCACCAAGGCGAATCCAAAGCTCTAAAGCTTGGTTGATTGTTGTTCCTTTCATACCGCCAATTCCTACATAGAAAATCATTACAATACATGTAAAGACGATACCAAATTCATAAGAGGTACCAAAAAACATACTTAAAATTTGTGCTGCTCCTAATAATTGTGGCGCCGCATAAAAACCAGAAATCGCTAAAACTACAGCTACTGCTACTAGTCGAGCTCGTTTGCTATGAAAACGATAAGCTAAAAAATCAGCAACGGTAAATGCACCAAAACGTCTTAATGGACCTGCCACAAAAATTGCTAACAATGTTAATCCAATGGAGAAGCAAAATGCATAATAAGCACCATCATACCCTAATTGGAAAGTCAAACCAGCTATCCCAAGGAAAGTCGCTGCACTTAAATAATCTCCTCCAATTGCCGAACCATTTGTAAACCATCCAAAACTTCTTCCCCCTACAAAGAAGTCAGATGCCGTTGCATTTCTTTTCGTTAAATACGTAATATATACAATTGTTCCCATTAAAGCAATGGTCATTAACATCTTCGGTTCTAATAGAGCTTTCATCATTTAACAAATCCCCCCTAAGCTAAAGCTACTTACTTAAGTATTTCGTATTTCTTTAGGCGTTTTTCGTACAATGCTGTATGCACATAGGCAATAATAAAAGCCATTGCCATCATTACGACTGTTGTCACAAACCAAGTTACCGTTATACCACCCCAAATTTTCTTAAAAGCAAGTTCTGGAGCAAACCAGTTCATCACTGGAATACTAAAAATTAAAATGAAATAAAATACCGTTAAGCCAAAACCTGTCGTAAACTCATCTTTCATAATTTGGTTAGTAGTTGCATCTAGTGGTGGAAGATCCTTCACATCTACTTTTCCAGCTTCCACGTATTCATAATCATGACTCCCTACTTCTGCCATACTTCAACTCCCCCTTTCTATCTAGGTAAATAATTATCTGAAATTTCAAATTACTATTTACTACAATTATTTTATTCTATTTAACCCATAATTTAGTTACAAAATATTGCTGTATTAGTACAAAAAAATGCTATTTTAGGTTAAAATATTTTTATTATTTTCATTTACAACGAAAGGGAGTTGTTAGCATTTTAAATATTGTTTGGTATATTGAAAATTCAAATGAAAAACAACAAATGGGCTACTGGTTAGAAGAATTTCTACCTAATACCTTTATGAACTGTGAAGAACTCAAAACAGAAGATGTCGCTCTCATTTTCTATGAAATCAACCGCTTATTTGACTGGGTAAAGATAAATCGGTTAAAAAGAAATTATCCTGATAGTATAATTGTCCCTATTGTTGCAGAACACCTTACTTACTCAACTGGTATAGCAATTGAACTAAATTTGCCCGCACTTCTCATAAAACCATTACAGAAAGCAAAATTTCTACGAATTGTTAAAAAGCTTTATACGTCCTATAAAGAAAAACAGGCAAGTACTATAACAATGCTTGAGCTATCACAGCAAATTTCACAAGACCATACTTCCCCTTTCCGAGAAGCCTTTTTAAAACGACTTATACGGGGAGAAGTTGAAAATGAGCAGGAAATTATCCAGTCTGCCTCTTTTTTATCAAAAAATTGCATCCCAAATATCGTGTTTTTAATTCAGGGCTATATAGATGTGAATGAAAATCGATCTATCCTTTATGATGCGAGCAGTGTTATAGCAAATGTGTTTCGTCAAAACTTTGCTAACAAAGCACCTCTATCCTTTTTAAATTTTGAACGTTATTTATTGTTGCTTATGCGCCTTCCAAATGAATACACATCATTTAAGCATTGGTCTGAGGGGGTAGCTTGTTTACTTGAGGTTATTGAAGTGTTAAAAAAAGATTATGGCATTCATCTTTTTATGGGGATTGGCGGTGTTTTTCAGGACGCCATGCAAGTTAAGGAATCTTATAGTCAAGCGCGAAAGGCACGGAGAAAACCACCTGTCCATAATATTCATATACGATTTTATGAAGATTTAACAAAGCAAGAATCGCTTCAAAAGGCTATCCACTATATCGAAGAACACTATGATGAACAAATAACGATTAGTGATGTTGCCAAATATATTAACTTTAGTTCTACGCATTTTAGTAGATTGTTTAAAAAAGAGACTGGTCGTAACTTTGTGGACTATGTAGCTTTTACACGGATCATCAAGACGCTACCCTATTTACGAAAATACGATTACACCATTGAAAAAATTTCATCCATCTGCGGTTTTAACACACCTAATTATTTCAGCATCACGTTTAAGAAATATGTTGGCATATCTCCAACTGACTACCGCAATACGCAAGAAATATTATTTAAATAGTTCATATCACATCGTTGCGTAACTAAACCTATAAAAAGAATCTGCTAGACCTCCATAAAAGTAAACAACGCAAGCCCCCCTTCATCAAGGAGACTTGCGTTTTTATTACATAGCATGCAAATTCTTGTTCTTAGTTTGCATTACTGTTTGTTTTTATCAATTATGCTCGGCATAATTGCGTCCGGAATCGGCTGAAAGAACTTAAACGTAATATTTTTCTACAACTTCTGCACAACGTGTACACACTGTTGGATGCGCTTCATTTGAACCGACTGTTTCAGAAATTGACCAGCAACGCTCACATTTTTCGCCTGTTGCTTTCTCTACAACAATCGATGCATGTTCTAGAGCTAATGCATTTGCAGGTGCAGCTTCTATTGGTGCTACTTCAAAGGCAGAGACGATTGAAAGTTGCGCAAAATCAATGTTTGCATCTTTCAATAAAGCTGCCACATCTTCTTTTGCATAAACTGTCACTTTTGCTTCAAGTGATTTACCGATTGTTTTTGCATTACGAGCTTCCTCTAATGCTTTTAAAAGATCATCACGTACATCAATGATTTTCACCCATTTTGCACGTAGACTTTCGAAGTTTTCATGTTCATCAACCTCTGGGAAGTCTGTTAATTGTACAGATACCTCTTCGACAACACCTTGAGCATGTAAATAAGACCACATCTCATCAGCTGTATGAGGGATAATTGGTGACATCACTTTTACTAACGTCATTAATGTGTCATAAATAACGGTTTGCATTGCACGGCGATCTTTGTTGTCATTGCCTTCAATGTATACAACATCTTTTGCAATATCTAAATAGAATGAAGATAATTCTACCGCAACAAAGTTATTCACTGCATGGTAAACGGCAGCGAAATCATAGCGATCGTAAGCAGCACGTACAGTTTTTAACACATCTTGTAGACGCATATAAACGTATTGATCCATTTCACGAAGGTCTGCATACGCTACTCGATCTTTCGCTACATCGAAATCAGCTACATTGCCGTGTAAGAAACGGAATGTGTTACGGATTTTTCGATAAACCTCAGATACTTGCTTCAACATATCCATCGAGATACGAACATCGGCTGTATAATCCACCGAAGCAACCCATAAACGAAGAATATCTGCCCCGTATTGATCCATAACCTTTTTCGGGATAATGACATTTCCTAAAGATTTACTCATCTTACGACCTTCACCATCTAGAACGAAACCATGTGTTAATAGTCCCTTATATGGTGCATAGCCATTAATAGCTACTGACGTAATTAATGATGAGTTAAACCATCCACGGTGTTGGTCTGAGCCCTCTAAATATAAATCAGCTGGATATTTCATACCACGTTCTACTAATACACCTTGGTGTGAAGAACCTGAGTCGAACCAAACGTCCATAATATCATTTTCTTTTGTAAATTCGCCGTTCGGGCTACCTGGATGTGTGAAGCCTTCAGGTAATAATTCTTTTGCAGTTTTTTGGAACCAAATATTTGACCCGTGTTGACGGAATAATGCTGAGATATGGGCAATTGTTTCTGGTGTAATAATTGGCTCTCCATTTTCAGCATAGAAAATTGGAATTGGCACTCCCCATGCGCGCTGACGTGAAATTACCCAGTCACCACGGTCACGAATCATATTATAAAGACGAGTTTCACCCCAAGCAGGTGTAAATGCCGTTGATTTTACAGCCTCTAATAACTCATCACGGAATGCATCTATTGACGCAAACCACTGTGGTGTTGCACGATAAATAACTGGTTTTTTCGTACGCCAGTCATGCGGGTAAGAGTGTGTAAAGAAGTTAAGTTTTTCTAATGCGCCTACTTCTTTTAATTTTTCTGTGATTATTTTGTTTGCATCATTGTAGAATACACCTTCAAAACCAGGTGCTTCATCTGTATAACAGCCGCTATTATCAACAGGACTAAGAATTGGTAGACCATATTGCTTACTGATATGATAGTCATCTTCCCCGTGTCCTGGTGCTGTATGAACACAGCCAGTACCCGCTTCAGCAGTTACGTGCTCTCCAACCATCACAAGCGATTCACGGTCATAGAATGGATGCTGTGCAACAACTCGATCTAGTGCCTCACCTTTTACTTCCTGAACAACTTCATATGCATCCCACTCAAGTTCGTTAGCAACTGTTTCTAATAATTCTTTTGCAATGATGAATTTGTTATCTGCAACTGCTACAACTACATAGATAAATTCAGGGTTTACAGAAATCCCTAAGTTCGCTGGAATTGTCCAAGGTGTTGTTGTCCAGATAATAAATTTAGCATCTGCTGGTACAACATCTTTAGCATCTTTAATTGCAAAGCTTACATAAATAGACGCCGATTTAATATCTTGGTATTCAATCTCTGCTTCTGCAAGTGCAGATTCAGATGATGGAGACCAGTAAACTGGTTTTAAACCTTTATAAATATAGCCTTTTTCAGCCATCTTACCGAATACTTCAATTTGACGTGCCTCAAATTCAGGCTTTAATGTGATATATGGATTTTCCCAATCACCACGAACACCTAAACGGCGGAATTGTATACGTTGGTTGTCGATTTGCTCGTAAGCATACTCTTCACATAATTGACGGAATTCAGCAACAGACATTTCTTTGCGCTTTACGCCTTTGTTCGTAAGAGCCTGCTCAATTGGTAAACCATGTGTATCCCAACCTGGAATATAGTTTACACGGTAGCCAGTCATAGAACGGTGACGTGTAATCATGTCTTTCAATACTTTATTCAAAGCATGGCCGATATGGATATCGCCATTCGCATATGGAGGACCATCATGCAACACATATTCAGGGCGTCCTTCTGTGCGCTCCATCTGTAATTTGTTAATGTCCATTTCATCCCATTTTTCTTGCATCTTCGGTTCATTTGCCGGTAAGTTTCCACGCATTGGGAAATCTGTTTTTGGCATTAATAAAGTATCTTTATACTCAACCATTTTTCAATTCCTCCTTTAATTTTACAAACAAAGAACAAATACACTTAAGCGCTCATTACATACAACAGTTATTAGCAAAGTCAACGAATTTTAACAATAGGCGTATAAGTTCAAACTTAGGATTCAAAGCATTTATCCATTTCACCACTTATAGAAATGGAAGACTCCCACCATTTGAACATAAAAAAGCCTCTCAATCCCTCAAAGGGACGAGAAGCTTATACTCGCGGTACCACCCTAATTGTAGCACAAAATTGTACTACCACTTAAAGCACGTTAACGTCGTGCATCACGAAATAACTTACTTCATTCAGTTATTTAGCTCCGAAGTGATGTTCATTGTTATTTGCATGTTTGGGCTCACACTATCCCCAAATCGCTTAACTACGCCTAACAAATACTGTCTTCGTCTCTGCCTGTATGCATATCTGTTCAAAATAATTACTATTACAATAGTATATGAAAATCAAACAATCACGTCAAGTTTCACTTATTGCATTTAAACTTGATCGGCCTCCTGAGCTTCTTCAACAGATACTTGAATTTCTGTAAGATCAATATCATATTGTAACAAGTGATCCCAGTCATCTGCATTTAGTAAATCAAGCTGTGCCTCTACAAGCATTTTAAAACGATTACGGAATACTTTTGATTGCTTTTTCAGCTCATCGATTTCAATTGTCACTTTACGAGCCTTCGTTAAAGCCTCATTGATAATACGATCAGCATTTTTTTCTGCTTCTTTGACAATTAGTTTAGCTTCTTTTTGAGAATTTCTTCGCACTTCATCTGCTGCCTCTTGCGCGACAACAATTGATTTTTGTAAGGTTTCCTCTAAAGAGTTAAAATGTCTCGCTTGTTCTAAGTACATTTCTAATTGTCTGTCTACTTCTTTTTTTTCACGTAGCAAAATTTCATAGTCTTTAATAATTTGATCTAAAAATTCATTTACTTCATCTTCAGCATAACCTCTAAAGGTTTTAGTAAACTCCTTATTATGTATATCAATAGGTGATAATGGCATACGATCCTTCTCTCCTTTACATGTACATTCGTATTTTCTATTATACAATTGTTCCAACAACTTAGCAGTAAAAATTAATGAAATTAACCTGGTTTTTAGCTTTTTTGGGTCAATCGACCGACTTGTAAACGAATCTTATCTTTTTTTGTACGGCCTTCAGTCATCATAATTTTCACTCGACCGCTTCCGCGTACAGATAAAATATCCCCTTCTTGCAATTCAAAAGCAACTGTATCCCGTTCAGTCCAATTAACACGTACCTTTTTAGTTGTAATTAACGCTTGAACCTTTTGACGGGAAATTTTTAAAACCGTTGAGATAATAACATCTAAACGCATGGAAGAAACAGTATGAGACTCTTCTAGCCACTCTTCCTCATTTTGTAGCAGAGGCTCCATCTCTTTAATCGATTCTACATGTACCTTTACTTTGCCGATGCCTGTTAAATGTAAACGTACATATTCTGCTACCTCATTCGCTACTACAAATTGTACTTGGTGTTCATTTACACGAATATCACCGAATTTGCCACGATTCAGTCCTAATGATAATAATGCCCCTAGAACATCTGGATGTCGTAGTTGCACAAATTTCACAGGATATTGAACTGAAAATACTGTAAGCTGAAAATCTTCCTCCACAGGCTCATAATAAGTAGGATAAATAAGCATACGTTGTCTTTCTGCTTCATCAAAGAGCCCAGCACTAACTGTTTTCAATGTGTCTTCTTGGCCAATAATCGATGTAACAATAAAACGTTGTCGAGGATCTAAAAAATCAGTAAGCTTTGGAGCATATCGATCCTCCACCTCATGTTGCCAACTCACAACCTGTTCAATAAAAGGCTGTTCATCTTTCCTAAAATGCTGAATTAAATGCTCCATGTTTACTCCACCTCTATTATCTCTCTTTTACTAGTTTAATTTCATTGGTATTTTAAGGATTTATATCGAAAAATAAGGCTCATTACTATAACGTGTGGTTGATTTCCGTTCCGACTGGGCGCTTTCCTGGGGGCGTCCGTTGAGCAAATACATTTTTAATCAAGATCAGATTTTAGTATTGATCCTCAATTTCAGTTGAATTTGCTTTAGATTGCCAAAACACCGTTCCCTACTCACACTTATGAATTCTAGGGAATCATCACTAAATTGTTAGCAACTATTTTTGTTAAATATAGTATTCCCCATAAATAAAAAATCCCCACCGTTCGTGAGGATTTCTTTTAGATGAACATTTCATATATTTTTTCAATAACAATAAAAAGTCCGTTTTGAATAAAATTAAGCATAAAAATTGCCACAATTGGCGAGATATCAATCATACCAATTGGAGGGATAAATTTCCTAAAAATCCCCAAATAAGGCTCACATACTTTTTTAAGAAAACGACCAATTGCTGAATCTTGGGCAGCAGGTACCCAAGACAGTAAAACATATCCCACTAACATATAAGAATATATCTTAAATGCTAATGATGCATAACCTAGAATTACCCATAAAGTCATATAAACTACAATCCTCGCTATTAATTATCGTCTAAAATAAAATTCGAAATTTCTCCAGATACTTCTACATTATCAGGTGTGCATAGGAAAATGTCTTTTCCAATCCTTTGAATATCACCGCCAAGTGCATAAACTGTGCCACTTAAAAAATCAATAATTCGTACACCTTGCTCTCGCTCAATACGTTGCAAATTGAGGATTGTTGCGCGTTTATTTTTTAAATGTTCAGCAATATCCTGTGCTTCTGCATAAACTCTAGGTTCAACTAATACAACTTTTGCACCTTTAGAATTCATAGCTGCCTGTAAACTTACAATGTTGTTTGTAGTATTTGTACTCTGCGGAAAAATTTCCTGAACAGGTGCCTTTCGCTCCTTAATAACTTTTTTTGGCTTCACTGATTGAATTTGTTGCTGTTGTTGTACGGGTTGTTGCTGTTGAACAGGAGCTTGCGTGATTTCTTCTTCTATTTCTTCCTCAAGATAAAAGAAATTTTTAATTTTATTTTTCATGCTCATCCTCTTCCCCTCTTTCATTTCCAACAAGAGCCGTTCCAACTCGAACAAATGTAGCCCCTTCCTCTACCGCCATTTCAAAGTCATTAGACATGCCCATTGATAACTCGGTACAAGGCGCGTGTACGAATCCTTGCTCGGCTATTTGCTGTTGACATTGTTTTAATTCCTTAAAAACAGAGCGAATAATTGTATCCTCATCTGTATTTGGTGCCATTGTCATTAGACCAACAACTTGAATTTTTGTAAAACTCTTTAATGATTCAATAAAAGGCAGAATTTCCTCGATTGCTAAACCATGTTTTGACTCTTCGCCTGATACATTAACTTGTACAAAACATTTGACAGGTTTGTCTGCTCTTTTTTCAATTTCTTCTGCTAAACTCAAACGATCTAATGAATGCAAATAATCAATGCTGTTAATGACTTGTTTTACCTTACGTGTTTGTAAAGACCCAATATAATGCCAATGTACATCAGCTTGAATCGCCTCAATTTTACGATTTAAGCCTTCAGGACGGTTTTCTCCTAAATGAATCAGTCCTGCATCAATTGCTTCTTGTGTTCTTTCTACTGAAACCTCTTTTGTCACTGCAATAATTTGGACTTCGTTTTCTTCTCGATTAGCACGTTTTTTTGCTGCTTGTATAAGATCATTAATTTTATTCAAATTTGTTATGATTTTTGTCACTGTTTTTCCCAACTTTACAACAATAGTTTCTTTTATTGTAACAAGCAATGCTTGAATTATCAATGAATAGCCTGACCTAAGTGAAATTACATTTTAACCATTTGCAGCTTAAAAACAGCTTTGGTTTTAATAAGCGTAAAAACTGCGCACTTTAGGATAATGCTTTTACTAAAATGACATCCTTGCCAACTACAAGTACATCTTTCATATACACTTTCCTAACAGATTCTTCTCCACGAAAAAAACCCAGATATTTGCGAGGCTCTGCAATCATAAATGCCGTTACATAGCCTGTTTCTTTGGATACCTCTGCATCAACCACAAATCCTAAAAAGCGTCCATTGCCTGCTTCAATAACTTCCTTTTGTTGTAACATCGAGAAACGCATATTTTCCCTCCCTAACTAAATCAATTACTCTCAACATCGTTTTATCTCAATCAATTGTGCCTTGGCATAATTGCGTCTGGAATCGGCTTTGTGCTTGCACAAAGAACTCATTTCCGATTCCATGACATCCTGCCGGGGGCTTTAACTTCTTTCAGCGGGCGTTTGGACACCCGCTGAAAAATAGCTTACATTCGCATTAATCTCACCACTTATAGAGATGGGAGACTTCTGCTGAAAGAAGTTAAACTATGTTCTCTCTTTATATTTATGTGTATATTGTTGTTTAAATGAAAATGATCAATGAATCTTTCTTTGGCAAAACATGTGGGTGATTTCCGTTCCAGGCTACTCGCTTTGTTGCTGACTCTTCGCTTTCGCACAGATAAAACATTTGTTGCTGTCACTTCGCTTTCGCACAGATAAAACATTTGTTGCTGTCACTTCGCTTTCGCACAGATAAAACATTTGTCGCTGACGCTTCGCTTTCGCGCAGAGCAAAGCTCAAAGCTTCCTGTGGGCGAGCGTCGAGCCGCTTCCTTCGCTTAAGGAACGAAGGCTAAGTGCGTCACGTCCTGTGACAATGCCTTCGTGACCAACATCGTGTTGGCCTCAGGGTCTCGGCTGTCTCGCTTTCCCACGGGAGTCGAGTAGCCTTCCACTCCAATCAACAATAGCGTAGAACTTTTATAAACTTAACATTTCAAAAATGGATGCTATGAAAACGACCTTAATCGAACAGAATAGACTTTTATCAGTGTGGTGATTGTACATCTGTTGTTACAGTCTCTAAGCTTTCGCACAGACAAAACCCTTTTGTTAAAGTTACCTTTTATCGCTTCAATTAGAGCATCATGTCAGAGAATGCCCACTGTATGAATTAGTTGATTGGAGTGGAGACTGGGCGACTCCTTGGGGATTAGCGATAGAGGAACGAAGGCTAAGAGCATCACGTCCTGTGATAACGCCTTCGTGACCAACATCCTGTTGCCCCGAGACCCTGGAGCGAAGCGAAGCGGCTCATCGGACGCCCCCAGGAAAGCGCCCAGTCGGAACGGAAATCAACCCCTCGTTTTGCCGAAGAGCAACCTTAATCTTATATGACATTTTAATTTCATTGAAATAAATAAAATGCGCACCGAGGATTTCGGATGCGCATTGTTTTTTTACTTATAATCTTTCTGCATTGTTTCAATTGCATTTTTTTCTAGACGTGAAATTTGCGCTTGAGATATTCCCAATTCCTTTGCAATTTCAGTTTGTGTCTCACCGTAATAAAAACGCTTTGCAACAATCATTTGTTGACGATCATCTAACTTTTGTAAACTTTCCTTTACCGACACGTAGGCAACCCATTGATCTTCTGATACATCATCATCACGTAATTGGTCCATCATATAAACAGCGTCTCCACCGTCAGAATAAATGGGCTCTTGTAATGAAACTGGATCTTGAATGGCATCTAAAGCAAATAATACATCTTCCTTTTTCATGTCAATCATTTCAGCAATTTCTTCAATTGTTGGTTCTCGTAAATTATCGGTTATCCATTGCTCTTTTGCCTGCATCGCCTTATACGCAATATCTCTAAGAGAACGAGAAACACGTAATGCATGATGATCACGCAGATGGCGACGAATTTCACCAATAATCATTGGTACAGCATATGTTGAAAATCGCACATTATGCTTCAAATCAAAATGATCAATGGCTTTCATGAGGCCAATACAGCCTACCTGAAATAAATCATCTGCCTGCTCACCCCTGTAGGCAAATCTACCGACAATACTAAGCACTAACCTTAAATTGCACATTACAAGCTCTTCTCTAATCTCTGTTTCTCCAGCTTGTAAACGGATGAATAGTTCCTTCATTTCCTCGTGCTTTAAAATTGGCAAAGTCGATGTATCTAAGCCGCAAAGATCTACTTTAGTTCGCATATTCGATTCCTCCGGATGTTATTCTCTGACTAAACCGTGACATCAGTTTGTCCGAGAGAAACGAGAATATGCACAAAAGCTAAGACCAATTTTAGGTAGGTTAAATTTCCCTACTTAAGATATCGGTTGATTCAAGTTTTCACGTAAATCTTGAATAATCTTCTTCTCTAATCGGGAAATATATGATTGCGAAATACCTAAATGATCAGCTACTTCTTTCTGAGTCATTTCAATTTTTCCATTTAGTCCGAAACGACATTCCATAATATATCTTTCACGCGCCCCTAGTAAATTAATGGCATGAAACATATGTTGACGTTCAATTTTTTTCTCTACATTATCTAAAATAATATGTTCTTCCGTTCCTAAAATATCAGACAATAACAATTCATTTCCATCAGCATCGGAGTTTAATGGTTCATCTAATGAAACTTCACCCTTCATGCGACTTGTTTTACGTAAATGCATCAAAATTTCATTTTCAATACAACGTGATGCATATGTGGCAAGCTTAATATTTTTATCTGTATTGAACGTTTCAATCGCCTTAATTAAACCGATCGAACCAATACTTATTAAATCCTCAATCGGCGTACCTGTATTATCAAAACGTCTAGCAATATAAACAACAAGACGCAAATTACGTTCAATTAGTGTATCTCTAGCTCGTAAATCACCATTCATAAAGGATGCAATGACTGTAACTTCTTCTTCTCGACTTAGTGGCACTGGCAATGAATCATTTCCCCCTATATAGTACGTTTCACGACTTCGAAACTTACTCCATAATTTTTTCAAGCTAGCAAGTAGCCTAAGAAGCAATAGTTCTCCCCCTCTATGAGTTATTTGAAAGCGCTGAAAAATGTAAAATTGCTGCTGTGCTATGTGGAAAATTTTTAGCTTTTTTTGTTAATACGATATATTCATTCGTTTTCACTTGTGAGTGCTCCCCTTTGATATGCCACTCTTCAAAGCGAAAACCTAATACAACCGATTGCTGTTGTACTGTATTAACATGAATAAATCGAATGTAACGCTGATAATCTTCTGAAAACATGGATACATTATACGGATCAGTTTCTTGCCATTCTAATAATGATTTGCAAAATGCTGCAGGTAAATGTGGACGTAATGCTGAATAAGAGACAAAGTGAACAGGTTTTCCTGATAGTGGCTCAATCGCTTGATTTCCCGTATCTACAAATGCAGAAAGCGGTATCTTTACATCAAAAATTTTTAATGTCGTTTCAAACACAAACTGACCACTTAACCGCTCTAGCTTTACAAATCCCCATTGCTTATAAAAAGCAATAAGATTACCAACAGCTAATAGTAGGCAAATAATTATAAAATGGACGGCAGAAAGATTTTTTAAATATGGTTGTAACGCCGTTAACAATCCACCGATAACGATTGTTGCTGTCAAAACAATTGGTCCTTGCTTTTGAAAGCTCCGAATCTTGAAACGAAAAGCTAGTCCGATTAGTAAGATAAAGCTTAGTAGCGTCGTCAACAGCATTTGTCCACCAATTACAGCTACAAAACTACTACAAATAGAACTCATTAATAATCTCGTGTTCTTTACAAAAACCCCTGTTACTTTTGCTGTAAACTTGAGTATCGCTAGATTAAAAAGTGTATTAATGAGCACCAGCCATTCTCCATACATAACAGCCGCCTCCTATATACAAAGTTAGCATGTTACACCCACAAATATTGTCAAACAATCGCATCATTTCCTTAAAATGTTTTGACAAAATACATCCTTTCCTTACACAATCTGAACAATCAATTAATTTCTCGTAATTAGTAGCGCTGTCGCCTGTTAACGTTTCTCTAGGCAAACGATCAATCAACAGTGGTATTTGAATTTTCCTTTCGCCACAATAACATTTGCCGAATAAGATAAAATTTTTACTTTGGAAATATAAAAAACTCGTATTTTACATATGTAAAATACGAGTTTTTTATAAGTCAGATGCTTTCATTTATCAGCGATTTCTACGATTACGTAAAAATGCTGGTACCTCAAGCATGTCATCCTGCGCATAATTTTGTTGATTTTGACGTGGTTGCTCTTGCTGTACATGTACATCTTGTCGTGGCTCACGCACCGGAGCTTGCTGTTGCTGTACAGCTTGTCTATTTGTATTGATCGTCGGACGTGTAGTACTACGTTGTTGCTGTAAAGCTTCCTCCGAGAAACCTGTCGCAATAACTGTGACAATAATTTCATCTTTTAGATTTTCGTTAATAACAGAACCGAAAATCATATTTACTTCTTCATCTGATGCTGAAGCTACGATGTCTGCGGCTTCTTGTACTTCAAATAAGCTAAGATTCGAGCCACCTGTAATATTCATAAGAACACCTTTAGCGCCATCAATTGAGGATTCAAGTAAAGGACTTGAAATAGCTTTCTTAGCTGCTTCTGCAGCACGATTTTCACCTGTAGCAATACCAATCCCCATTAACGCTGAACCTTTGTTAGACATAATTGTTTTTACGTCTGCAAAGTCTAAGTTAATAAGACCTGGCGTTGCAATTAAATCTGAAATACCTTGTACACCTTGACGTAAAACATTATCTGCCTCACGGAATGCCTCTAGCATTGGCGTTGATTTATCAACGATCTGTAATAGCTTGTCGTTCGGAATGACGATTAGCGTATCAACAGACTCTTTCATGCCACCAATACCACCGATAGCTTGTGTTTGTCGTTTGCGACCTTCAAACGTAAATGGACGCGTTACAACACCAACTGTAAGAGCTCCTAAATCACGAGCAATTTGTGCAATGACTGGCGCGGCCCCAGTACCAGTTCCTCCGCCCATTCCAGCTGTAACGAATACCATGTCTGCACCACGTAGAACCTCTTCTAATTGTTCACGGCTCTCTTCTGCAGCTTTTTTCCCTACCTCTGGATTTGCACCTGCACCTAACCCACGTGTTAATTTTGTACCAATTTGTAGCTTTATTTCTGCTTTCGATAAATTTAGCGCTTGTGCATCTGTGTTAACTGCAATAAAGTCAACACCTTGTACACCATGTTCTATCATTCTATTGACAGCGTTGTTACCGCCGCCACCAACACCAATGACTTTTATTACTGCAAGTTGATCAACACTTGTATCAAATTCTAACATTTCTTTTTCCTCCCACGGTAACTCGACTCTGTATCATTCATTACGCATTCAAGTTAATCAAAAAACTTATCAAATAATTTTTTTGCTCTCCCAATTACGCTCCCTTTTGATTCTGAAGGTGTAACATATTCTTGCTTTTTATGTGTGGCTGCTGAAGATCCGACAACTGCATATTCAATAGGCTGCGTATTAGTACTTTTCCCATAAAAATCATCTTCTAAATAGGCGTAACGAATAAGTCCAACCGCTGTCGTAAATGAAGGCTCTCTAACGCCAATATAATCGGGTGTATAAATTCTAACACGGGTTTGCAGAATCTGACGTGCCAATTGAGCAATACCCTCAAGTTTTGCAACGCCACCAGTTAAAACAACACCGCCCGGTAAATCTCGAACACCTAGACGTGCTAACTCGTCAATGACTAACTCAAATAGTTCTTCCAAGCGAGCGCCTATAATTTCTGATATATAGCGCTGGCTGTACTGATCTGTTGAATCTGTCCCGACAACCGGTACTTCAAAGAGTTCATCATCTGATGCGTCATCATAAAAGGCATGTCCAAATTGATGTTTTATTTGTTCTGCCTGTTCTGTTGGCGTTTTTAAGACGATCGAAATATCTTTCGTGATGTGATCGCCACCAATAGGAATAACACCCGTATGTGTCAACAGTCCCTCTTCGAATACTGTGATAGTAGTTGAACCGCCTCCTAAATCAACGAAAGCAGTACCTTGGTTTTTTTCATCCTCCGTTAATGCAAAAAAGCCTGCTGCTAATGGTTGCAAATATATTTCTCGAATACTTAAACCTGCACGTTCTACACAACGTAGAACATTGTGTAAAAGTGTCTTAGAGGTTGTAATCATTGTGGCATCCATTTCTAAACGGATACCAATCATACCTCGTGGATCTTTAATCTCATCTAAGTTATCGACAATAAATTGTCTTGGAATGATGTTAACTAATTCACGTTCAGGAGGTATTGACATGACTTGTGCAGATTCTACCACTCTATCTAAGTCATCATCTGTAATTTCTCTATTTTCACTATTTACAGCGACAACACCTTTAACTAGCTGTAACATCGTCTGGTTTGCAGGAACACCTAAAACGACTTCATTAATTTGATATCCTGTCATTCGTTCGGCTTGTTCTATTGCTTTTCGAATCGATTGAACTGTTGCATCAATATCAACAATTGCACCTTTTCTAACTCCATTCGATTTTACATTTCCGACGCCAATTACATGTAATTGACCGTCGCCCATTTCACCTATTAATACCTTGATAGAGGATGATCCTATATCAAGAGAAATATATAAATCTTGCTGATTCAATTAGCTGCACCTCCTTGAAAAATGCTCTTATCCTCATTCTATTGTAAATTCAGCATAATGTCTAAGCAAATCGAGCATTTTGCACAATTTTTCTCTAATTATATGGTATTTTTCCTTTTCTCGTGACGTTTTTCGTCTATCTTAGTTAGTAAAATACGCCTAATTATTGCTATATTTTGGAACAAACGTACTCCAAAAGCGAAAATAGCTGCTAAATACAAGTCTATCCCTAAATACACACCTAAAAAGGCTAATCCTGCTGCAAGAATTATATTAAAAAAGAATCCAGATACAAATACTTTATCGTCATATACTTGCTGTAGCTGAGCACGAATACCGCCAAATAATGTATCCAGGGCTGCTAAAACAGCTATCGACAGATAATTTTCATAGATAGAGGGTATTTGAATATTTGTTAACAAGCCAAGGGCAAGTCCAAATATCAAACCTAAAAATGGTAGCCACATATATTATTCTCCTTTTTCCACCTCTGTTAAATAATCATTTGTCAATGGCTGATCAAATGCTGGGATTGTTAAATGCTCTGTCGGTTCCTCTATTATTAAGTTAAAATTATCTAAATAAAAGGAATCGATAAATGTTGAGGCCTGTAATGAATTGTACATTTTTTGAGCTTCTTTAAAAGAGCTTGTCCCAATATAAATTTCAAAAGGTGGTGAGGACAGTGGTATACTATTCACTGTAGTCTTTCCATTTATGTCTCGAATGGCTGTCGTATGGACAACACGATTTCCATCTATCGAAACACTCGCTGCATTGTTTTTAAACAGCGCATTCAATAATTGGGTTAGTAAATCAGGTGAAATTTCTTTGATTTCATAGCCCATTTCTATTAATTCGGGCGCTGGTTCAACACGAAGTACAACACCTGGCCCTGTAACTTCTGTTAGCCCAGCTTGTAGCTTTAAACGATTCAATGTTTCATATAATGCTGACTGTAAATTTGCTTTCTCAGATTGCTCATAGCGACCCACTACTTCATTTAGTGAGCGAATTTCTGCTAATAATGTGGAATGCCTTTGCTTTTCTTCTGCTAATTCCTCTCTTATGGCCCAAATATCTCGTGTATCTCGCTCAGCTGGTTGCTTTATGGTATTGTATTGTACCGCTATCATCAAACCGATAATAAATAGCACGATCGTTATTCGGGTGTACATATTTTTTTTCAAAATAGCCCCTCCTAGACGTATCGTAACCCCCCACAGATTTACGCCTTGCCTTATATCTTGAATTATGCAAATGCATGTTACAATCTATAACTTATCTGGAGGCTATAACTAAGGTTTAGTTTGCAAATATTAACTGGAAATCATTTAACCTTCTACTATTACTTTTGGCATTATAAGCTTTTGTTCTTCTTCTAATGACACAACAATATTGTCATTTACTAGTTGATCCACAATGCCACCATTTAAATTTAAGGAAGCCATCAATGTTGCTGAATCTCCTACAGCCTCAATAACAAATGGAGCTGGATGCTGCTTGCCGTCTATCGTAATGACTGGTCCATTACAACGAATATAAGAATTCGCCAAAACGCGTTGACCATTAATAGCAATTGCTTGAGCACCAGAAATTTTAAGCTCATTGAGTAATTTAAATACATGGCTTTCATGCACAATATAATCATTAGGATTAGCAGATTTCGGATTGTAATCACCGTCTTGAAGGGTAATACGTATCCCTTTTCCCTCTGCGTTTAAATCGCCTAGCAACAAGCGTAAATCCTCTGCTTCTTCAACCAGCTTTGTATAATCCTTTTTACTAGCAACAAATGATTTTTCATACTTGCGAATTTTTTCTTGTAAAGCAGTCAACTCTTCTGACAGTTCTTTATTGCGCTCTTGCTGTGCAATTAACTCCTCACGGTATGACTCTTCTTGCTCAAAAAGCTCTGCATCACTAGCACCTGCATCTCGATTATCTTTTGCCTGGTTGTACGAATAACCAACGATAAACCCCATAGTCACACAAACAATAAGCAACTCAAATTGTTTTCTTGAAATGAAATTTCCTTTGCTACTCTTTTTCTTGTTGTTCATCTTTTTTCACTTCCTGGTTGGCCGCATCTCCTTCTAAGTCAATGCTTTCTTGGTTGTACTCATCATTGAAAGATTTATAATACGAGCCGACCTCTAAATCGATAACACCCTTTTCTAAATTAGGGATTTGTGCCACGAGCGATGGGTAATGATTTAGCTTTTCTGCCAACGTTTGAATAACAGCACGTACCTCATAGCCATCGTTCATATAAAGCTTAACTGCATTAGGATTTGACCCATCACTGTTAATATTGACTTGAGAAATTAATGCTAATACTTCTGGCTTTAATTGTGCTAATTGCTTAACAAGCTTCTTAATTGTCTTTTCGCCAGCTATGCCGATAAATACAGGTGCGTCAATCGGAATGTCATCTCCAGCTTGTTCAAAACGCTCGCCATTTTCAAGTAACGGATAATAAGTACCGTCACCGGCTAAGTACGCAACTTTTTTCCATTCTTTAATTTCAATAGTCACGCCTTGAAGCCAATCCCGTTTAACATGTGCATCTTTCACCCATTTATCCTTTAGTAATGATTTCTCTACATCTTCTACTTTAAATCCCCACATCGACTTTCCAGGTGCAAGAGTACTGGCTTGTACGTAGTATTGTGCATCTGCTAACTGAGCGCCGTTGACTGTTATTTTGTTGATTTTACTGTAAGGAGATTGAAAATAAAGGAGTACTGCTAACACGATAAAGAAAAGTAATATTAGCACTATAAATTTCCGATTTGTACGCTTTTTTCGTCGCTTTTTTAGCGTAGGTATGCGATCTTCTATATCAATTACTTTCTCCAAAAAGTACTCCTCCTTTATATTTATTTCGCTAATTGATAAATAATACCTATTATTAACCACATTGTTACTAAAGATGTTCCTCCGTAGCTAATAAACGGTAATGTAACACCTGTTACAGGAACTAAGCCAATCACTACTGCTATATTTAGAAATGCTTGTACGGTCAGCATTGTGACAAGTCCTATTATCGCGTAATAAGATGTTCTTGTTTTAGCCTGTATTGCGAATTTATAGCCTGTATAAATGATCAGTACAAAAAGCGCTAAAATAACTAGCCCACCTAGCAACCCTACCTCTTCTAGAATAATTGCGTAAATAAAGTCATTTTGTGGTTCAGGTAAATATAAAAACTTTTGCCTGCTTTGTCCAAAACCATGCCCAAAAATCCCTGCAGGACCTATAGCCATTAACGATTGTACAGCCTGAAAGCCACTTCCTAGAGGATCGACCCATGGATCAATGAATGCTTCAATTCTCTTTAGTCGGTATGGCGCTGTGACAATTAAGCCCACTAACCCAGCAATTCCAGCAACCATAAACATCGCATAAAGCTTTAAAGGGTAACCTGCCACAAAAAACAATAAAAACACAGAAACAACTAGAATAAATACTGAACCAAAATCAGGCTGCAACATAATAAGTACAACAGGTAATAATAAGATCAATCCATGACGCCAATTAATAATCGGCTTACCCGTTTTATGTTGCGCTAAAATATGACTCAGGTACACAATGACTGTAATTTTCGTTAGCTCTGCTGGCTGGATTGTTAACGGTCCTACTCCAATCCAGCTTTGAGAACCATTTCGCACAAGTCCAATTCCTGGTATAAGTACAAGGACCAGTAAAATTAACGAAAATATATAGGCCATTTTCCAAAAGGACTGCTCTCTCAAAATATTTAATCGAATGGTGATTAAAAACACTACAATGGCAACGGCAAAGTACAGACTTTGCTTCATATAAAACGGCATTTTTCCACTATAATGAATGGCACTCCAATAGGTACCTGCAGAATAGACGAAAATAATGCCGATTATTGAAAGCAGCAATGTTGTGACGAGCAATAAATAGCTTTCTTTCCCTCTCAGTAATGCCATCCTTCCAAGTCAAGTATATTCTAAAATAGTTACAGGCTCATTACAGCTTCATTACAGCATCAATAAAAACGTCGCCTCTTATTTCAAAGCTGTCATATTGATCCCAGCTTGCACACGCTGGAGATAAGAGAATAACATCGCCTTCTGTCGACATCGGTGCCGCATAATGTACGGCATCCTCGACATTTTGAGCAATGACAGTTTGCTGTACACCACACGATTTTGCAAATTCTACAAATCGTAGACCTGTTTCTCCAAAGGCAACAACACCTTTTACATGGTTCATGCATGGACGTAATTCTTCAAACGAATGTCCTCGATCTAAACCACCTGCAAGTAAAATAACAGGTGCTTGGAAAGCATCTAAAGCACTTTTTGTAGCTAAGCAGTTTGTCGCCTTAGAGTCATTGTAAATTTTGCGTCCGTTCCATTCGCGCACAAACTGAGTACGGTGACGAACTCCTCCAAACTTAGCTAAAACTTCTTCCATTTTAGCTTTGTCACAGCCGACTAAAATACAAGCGGCTACAGCTGCTAAAATATTTTCTAAGTTATGCTTACCAGGCAAAGCGATATTTGCTCGATCTAGATATGGTTCACCTTGCCAGTAAATTGTTGTTTCATCTGCACTAATACCCTCTTCTGTACGCCCATTAGAACTAAATGGTACCTTTTTAGCATTGGATTTTGTTGCATAACCAACAACAATTGGCTGATCGGCATTGTAGATAAAATAATCGCTTTCATCTTGATTACGTGTGACACCAAATTTCGCTTCTGCATAGTTGTCAAATGTCCCATGATAATCAAGATGAGCATCATAAAGATTAGTTAAAATAGCGATTTTCGGCTTGAACGTCTCTATCCCCATTAATTGGAAAGAAGATAGCTCCGTAACAATCACATGATCCTTCTGTGCTTCTCTTGCAACACCACATGCTACTGTCCCAATATTCCCTGCAATTAACGGTGTTGGACCACCATTATTCAGCATATCAAAAATTAATGTTGTCGTTGTTGTTTTACCATTAGACCCTGTAATACCAATAAATGGCACTTCACTAATTAAATAAGCAAGCTCAATTTCTGTCCATACGGGAATTTCACGGCTAATAGCATCTGCTACTATCTTGTTGCTATAAGGAATCCCTGGATTTTTCACAACTAACTCAAAGCCTTCATCCAGTAAATCCTCCGGGTGACGCCCACAAATAACTGTAATCCCCTTTTGCAATAAGCCTTGCGCATCTGGGCTTTCGTCAAATGGTTTTGAATCATTGACCGTCACAAAGGCGCCAAGCTCATGTAAAATCTCAGCTGCAGCCACACCACTTTTAGCTAGACCTAAAACAAGGACTTTTTTATGTTGTAAATCTGTATAGTTTCTCATTAGAACGCCTCCGATAAGACTGCAATCAATGCTACTGCTAATGCAGTTGACCAAAATACAAGTACTACCTTCCATTCTGACCAACCTGATAATTCAAAATGATGATGAATAGGACTCATTTTAAAAATTCGTTTTTTACGAAGTTTGAAGCTACCTACCTGTAAAATTACAGATAATGTTTCAATAACAAACACCAATCCAATTAGTAACAGTAAGAATTCTTCTTTTACTAAAACAGATACCATTGCTAAAGCGCCACCTAATGCCAACGAACCTGTATCTCCCATAAATACCTTTGCTGGATTCGCATTAAAAAGTAAAAATCCTAATAATGCACCTGTCACCGCAAATGCAAATAAGGCGATATCAGCTTGATCTTGGAATAGTGCAATAACTCCAAATGCCGCAAAGGCAATGGATGCAGTACCTGCCACAAGTCCATCTAATCCATCTGTTAAATTCACTGCATTCGAGAAGCCAACTAACCAGAAAATTAAAAAGGCTACATAGAAATTACCAAGATCAACCGTCCACTCAGTAAATGGTATAGCAAGTGTTGTATCAAACGATCCTACATGTAGTAAAAAATATGCTAGGACCGCAATGACAATTTGACCAACCAGCTTTTGAAGTGATGTTAGTCCTAAATTACGTTTAAAAACAACCTTTAAGCCATCATCTAACAAGCCGATTAACCCAAACCCTGCTAATACTAATAACAATACGACGGTTTGTGTTGTAAATAAATCTAAAAAGCTTCCTACACCAACAGTAGTAAGGATAATGGCAAGTAAGAAAATAATGCCGCCCATTGTTGGTGTACCAGCTTTTTTCATATGTGATTTTGGTCCTTCTTCACGAATGCTTTGACCGAACTTTAATCGGCGAAGAAGTGGAATACTAATTGGTGCCAGGATAACTGTTACTATAAAAGCAAGAGCTAAAATGGTAAGCGTTGTTGCGAGTTTCATTGATAAATCTCCTTTAAATCTTGTTTCACTTTCTTCTTCAAGAAAAAAGCACAAACTTTCATTTATTTATTACTACCCTTCATAATAATAGTGGTTCTTTCCCATTTTTTAAAGGTAAAGTTATATTAGTTCTCTAAATATAGATGAATGGTGCCATCTTGTTTAATAACACTATCCACTTCAGGCAGTTGATTGCCAATTTTAGTCCCTTCTCCATGCCATTCAATACGGAATGGATAATGTTGCTTGGCAATATCATCCTTCGTTTGACCAATAAAACTTGGTACCTTCACAGTGATTGGGTCACCCCAACGATAATCCTTTTCAAGCTGTTCCTTCGACTTTTCAATGCCAACAAAAGGTGCAACATCTTCAATAATTTGACCAACGATTGGAGCTGCTACAACACCACCAAACTGCGTTGTCTTTTTCGGGTTATCTACTGCTACATAAACGACAATTTGCGGATTATCCGCAGGAGCGAAGCCAATAAACGATACGATATATTCACCATTTATATAACGGCTGTTCTCTACCTTTTGCGCTGTACCCGTTTTGCCGCCAATACGTAATCCGTCTCGATAGGCTTGACGTCCCGAGCCCTTTGCTACAACGGATTCCAAAGCACCTCGAACCTTCGCAGACGTCTCCTCTCGAATAACTTGTTTTTTAACTACCGGCTCAGTCTCTTGTATAACTTCTCCAGTATTCGGGTTAAAAACCTTCTTCACAACATATGGCGTATAAAGCTTACCTCCATTTACTGCTGCGGCTACGGCTTGCACTTGTTGAATGGGTGTAACAGCTACCCCTTGACCGAATGAAGTGGTTGCCTGCTCAACTGGTCCAAAGGCTTCTTTTGAAAATAAAATCCCAGAAGCTTCGCCTGCAATATTAGATCCAGTTTTTTGACCAAAACCAAAATCTTTAATATATTGCAGTAATCTTTCATTACCAATTCGCTGCCCTAATTCAACGAAACCTGGGTTACAAGAGTTTTCTACAACTTCTAGGAAAGTTTCATGTCCATGACCACTACGCTTCCAGCAACGTAGTTTAGCTCCAGCAACCATTGTATAGCCTGGATCATAAAAAGTATCCTTCTCTAAATCTACTAAATTTTCTTCTAGTGCTGCACTGAGCGTTATAATTTTGAACGTCGATCCCGGCTCATATGTCATCCAAACTGGTAAATTCCGATTGTAGATAGCAGGCTCCACCAGTTGATATTCTGCCGGATGGAAGGTAGGATATGAGGCTAATGCTAAAATCTCGCCATTGTTTGGATTCATAGCAATCGCCAATGCTTGATCAGCTTCATAACGCTCCATCGCCTGTGACAATTCACGCTCGACAACCTGTTGTACATCTACATCTATCGTAAGCTCGATTGTCGCGCCATCTTCACCAGCTTTCCAAGCGCTTGCTACGTTCTGCAAATTATTCCCTTTCGCATCTGTAAAGAGCCGTATTGCCGAAGAATTAGCCTGTAACAGCTTATTGTATTCATATTCAATTCCTGCTAAACCTTGTGCATCATAGCCTGTGAAACCTAAAAAACGGGATAGTAAGGTACCATATGGATAATCCCTTGAATAATCAACACCACTATACAATCCGTCAATCTGCATCCCTTGTAACTGCACTGCTTTCTCATAGGAAATGTTTTTCCCTTCAGGTGCCAGCTTTACTAAGTATTCTTTTTTCTTCATTTTTGCCAATAACTTTTGTTCATCTACCCCTAAAACTTGTGCAATTTTTGCTGCTGCCCCTTCAATATCCTTACTTTGAGAAGGCATAAAATATAAAGTTGGCGCTAGCTTATTGGTAACAATATTTTTCCCATCACGGTCTGTAATATGCCCTCGCTCGTTGGCAAATGGAATTTCTCGGTCCCAGTTCTCTTCAGCTTTCTTGGTCAGTTCTTTTTGATCTAATACTTGCAAGAAGAAAAGCCTAATGACAATCGCAGCTGCTACAAACATAAACAATACGTATAAAATACGCAATCGCTTTTTGGAATGGATAGAAATCCACTTCATTCGACATCACACCTTGTTTTTTACAACGTATGAAATAAAGTGGACTTCTATTCAGTGTCTATTCATCATCCATTTGTTCAATGTCACCCTCAGATGGGGTCTCTACATCTTTTTTAAAGCTTTCGGCTGGTGTTTTCAGCTTCACGACAATCGGTGATTTATCTGAAATTACGGTACCTGCCGATACGCTTTGACTAGCTACAAAGCCCTCTCCAACGACTTCAATTTCTAAATTTGCCATTGATTTAAAGACAAGTACATTTCGCAATGACCAATTGGTGAAGTCTGGCAGTGTCACATTACCTTCTGTCTTTAAAAACACAAGGTTCCCTTTAACAAGTTTTTGAGGACCTTTTGGATACTGGTCAATTATTTTGCCGCCACCACCAACAATAACTGGCTGTAGACCATCATTTGCAAGCTCTACTTGAGTAGCCTCAGCACTTTGACCTGTGTAATCCTGTATTGTTGCATTGTTAACATGCTGTACATCTTCAGGATTAATGTTTAAGTACTTTAAACTATTTAACATAACTGGGTTAAATACTTTTGAAACTGGTACAGAACCAAGTTCACCCTTTAATTTTGGTCTTTTTACTGAGACATACATAATGAGCTGTGGATCATCTACAGGAGCCATTCCTAGGAATGAATACAGGAATTCGTTTGAACCCCACGAATATCTACCATTTCCTAATGGAATTTGGGCAGTACCGGTTTTCCCTGCAACTTGATAATCTTCAAGTATAAAATCCTTCGCTGTCCCATATTTTGCTGTTAATGTAGACGCAAGAATTTCACGTACTTGTTTTGCTGTATCCGCTTTAATCGGCTGTCCCTTTTCAATAGGCTCATGATTTTGAATGGTTTTTCCTGTTGATGAGTCTACAATACGATCAATCACATATGGCTGCATCATCTTTCCGTCATTCGCAATTGCCGTCATTGCTTGAATAAGCTGTATAGGTGTTACGGTAGAACCTTGACCATAAGTCGTTGTAACACGTTGGATAGGATATTGCGATAAAATCGTACCTGTCGCTTCATTTGGCAAATCAATGCCTGTTTTGTGACCAAAACCAAAGCGATCTAAATATTCAATAAAGACATCATCACCAATAAGTTTTAACAAATTTGCCATCGCTGTATTTGATGAACGCTGGAAACCTTCTAGATAAGTAATTGGCCCCCAGCCGACTCCGTTATGATCTCGAATTGTACGATCAAGCACTTTGTAACTACCTGACATATACGTCGCATTTGGTTGCCATACTCCAGTATCAATAGCTGAGGCGAGCGTAAACGTTTTCATCGTCGAACCCGGCTCAATGGTTTCCTCAATAACTTCATTTAACCACTTCACATTTGTGCCTTCACGTGTATCAGGATTAAATGTGGGGCGTTGAGACATTGCTAGGATTTTTCCTGTTTTCGGATCTGCCACAACAGCCGTCATGGATTCAGGGTTGTATTCCTTTTCCACCTGCGTCATCGCTTCCTCTAAAAAGCTTTGAATGGTTTTATCAAGAGTTAAATAAATATCGTCGCCATCCTTCGCAGGTGTGATCATTTTCTCACTATCTGGCAATAGATAACTAAAGGCATCAGTTTCATATTCTACCTTACCGTCTTTTCCAGTTAGCTCTTTATTGTAGGTGTATTCAAGACCCATCTTACCTTTTGTCGTGAACGTTCCATCTTTATTTCCCTCTTTTACTGCGAAGCCAATTAAGTGCGAGGCAAAAATACCATTTGGATAATAACGTTTTAAATCTTTCACAAATAAAATCCCTGGTAATTCTTCTTCTTTGATTTTACTCATTACTTCATGACTAATTCCACGACCTGCACTACCAAATTCAACTTGATAAGGCTTTTCGCCATTAGCATTTTCCTTAGTAAGCTGTTTATATATTTTTTCTTCGTCTGAATTAGGAAGATTTTCTGCTAATATTTTTGCAGTTTTTTCAGGATCTACTACATGCCGAGGGTTTTTTGGATCCGTCGTGGCTTTGTCACTTACAATTGCAATCAATCGATAGCTGAGTGTGTCCTCAGCAATGACTTGACCGTTGTGATCATAAATTTTCCCACGACTTGCTGTAATGGCACTTTCTTTGCTATATTTTGCAGCTGCCCTAGCCGCAAGCTCCTGACCTTCCGCTTCACCCGTTGCCTGTAACGTAACCATTCTCGTGAACAATAGAAAAAAGAGCCCTCCATAAAAAATTAATAATAGAAAGGCTCCCCATTGGAATCGAAATCTCTTTTTTTTCATTCTCCCGGCACTACCTTTACATTTTTCTCATTTTGAGTTAAACCGAGTTCTTTAGCTTTTTTCCATATGTTTTCGTAAGTAGAAAGTTCACTTACACGAACTGTCAAGTCAACATTCTGTTTCGCAATCTCATCTGCTTCAGCTTCGATTTTTTGAATGTCCATGCTTGTCGTTTGAATTGCTGCTTGCTTATTTAAAACCAGTACTGATAATACAGCAATCATACCAATTAAAATAATTAGCATTGTCTTTTCAAACTTCTGGTTCGTTTTTTTACGACGTATGATAGTGGGTTGTGGACTAGGTGGTGTTATCGGTTGTTGCACATGTTGCTGTTGGTGCTGCCTTACACGAACTGCTGCCATTTACTCACGCCCTTTGTCGTTAATTTTCTCTACCACTCTAAGCTTTGCTGAACGAGCACGATTGTTTACTGCCAATTCTTCATCAGAAGGAACAATCGGCTTTCTCGTGATAAGCTTTAAAGTTGGCTTCATGTCATCAGGAATTACTGGTAAATTCGGTGGTAATTCCGGTAATGATGACGCTTCCTTAAAAATAGTCTTGCATAGGCGGTCCTCCAATGAATGGAACGTAATGACACTAATGCGTCCACCTACGTTTATCATATCAATCGCATCGACTAATGAATCCTCTGCTGCGCCTAGCTCATCGTTAACAGCAATTCGTATTGCTTGGAATATGCGCTTCGCTGGATGTCCACCTTTTCGGCGAGCCGCTGCTGGGATACCCTCTTTAATAAGTTCTACAAGTTGTCCAGTTGTTTCAATCGGCGCCATCTTTCGCGCCTCTTCAATTTTACGAGCAACTTGCTTTGAAAATTTTTCTTCTCCATAACGGAAAAATATACGCACTAAATCCTCATATGCCCATTCATTTACGACATGAAATGCTGTAAGTGATGCCGTTTGATCCATGCGCATATCTAGAGGTGCATCATGATGATAACTAAAACCTCGTTCTGGTGTATCTAACTGTGGTGATGAAACACCTAAATCATATAAAATGCCATCAACTTGCTCGATACCAAGAGCTAATAACTCTTCTTTTAAATAACGGAAATTCGAGTGGACAAATGTCACGCGCTCAATATATGGCGCCAATCGAATTTTTGCATTGTTAATAGCTATCGTATCTTGATCAAAGCAAATTAAACGACCTTTTTCAGATAATTGTTGTACTAAATATTCACTGTGTCCTGCCCCACCTAACGTACAGTCCACATATACACCATCAGGATCGATGTTCAACCCATCAACTGTTTCTTTTAATAACACGGTTGTATGATCGAACATACCACTCGCTCCCCTCAGGCCTTAACTTCATATACAGCAGACACGTAAGCGTCTAATAAGTTAAAAATCAAAGCCAATCATATTTTCTGCAATATCATTAAAGGATTGTTCAGACTCACTAAAGTAAGCCTCCCAAGCATCTTTCGCCCATATTTCAATTCGATTCGAAACCCCTAACACTACACATTCTTTCACAAGATGTGCATGCTGCATAAGAGTTGAAGGAATATTAATGCGCCCCTGCTTGTCTATCTCTACTTCCGTTGCTCCAGAAAAGAAAAACCTTGCAAATGCACGTGTGTCCTTTTTGGTCATCGGTAAGCCCTTTAATTTTTCTTCGAGTTTTCGCCATTCATCCATAGGATAGCCAAATAAACAATTATCAAGTCCGCGTGTCACAACAAACGTTTCACCTAAGGCTTCACGAAATTTTGCGGGTACGATTAATCGTCCTTTCGCATCAACAGAGTGTTGATATTCTCCCATGAACATGCTATTCACCCCACTTTATTAAATAATGTACCACATCCCCCCACTTTCCTCCACTTTTTTTAAAAAAAACTTGACATTTAAATATTTAATATGAAATTAGACCTCAAATTCAATATCCAACCCGTGCTAAATGACATAACAAAAGAGCTACCCTTAGTAGGATAGCTCACCGTTTATTATTAATATATGACATTGATCATCAAATCTATATTGTATTAAATCATCATTTAGGTATAAAGATATACTTTTTAGGAATTATAAGTAAAGTATATAGTGATGGTTTCCAATGTTATAATTTTGCTTCAGCATTTCAGTAATTAACATTGGCCCAAACTCATTGAAATATTGATAAGGATTATAAGTTCTTTCCTGTAATCCCTCATTTGGATATAACTCATTGTGTAGCGTCATAAACTTTCGAATTGTCGTTTCATGCTTGTTAAGTACTGTTTGTTCAACCTTTTGCTGTAAATACTCAAATTGTTTAAGATGATTCTCTTTATTTTTCCCAAGTATTTTATCTAACGGAAGATGTTGCTCTTCTAAATAAGATCGAAGCTCATCATATTTTTCTAAAAGCATCTGTTGCATCGTTTGAATTTGACGCTTCGCTTCAGTATCTTGTACTTCAGCAATAAACTGTTCTTTAAGTTGCAACGCTTTCCCATCCCACACATCAGCAACATTCAAATGATGTTCACGCAATAGTTGTTCTACATGACGTGTGACAATCGTGATATGAAGACGCGGAGCAAAAATTGGCATTTGTAAGCCTAATACTGAAAACGCATCCTTCAATGTTGCCCAGTACGCAAGTTCTCCTGGCCCACCCACAAACGCAAGCACAGGTAAAGTCATCTCCTGCATTAATGGTCTTGTTACAACATTATTACTTAATTGCTCAGGATGCTTGTTAGCCATTTCTAAAAGTTCTTCACGCGACATCTTAATATTTGCAGCTAAATTAACAAATAGCTGATTCTTTCTCTCCAATAGATGCCGTTCCCCATCTTCTACAAAAAATAGATTGGCCGCTTCATTCGTTGCCAATATAGGCTTACCATAACCCGCACTTGCTAACTGAGCTTCCTTCTCCGTTACTACCCTAGCAATTTCTTCATTATTACGAATGATGTGGGTAAAATTTTCACTCTCAGATCGACGGAATTTAAAGTCTGCCGCATCAATCATCAGTAAACCTTCATCTTCAAATAGTTGGTTCATGAGTCGCGCAAAGAAGTCCGTAAATGTTTCACTCTTATTCAGAGTATCCACTAATTGTTTAATAAGTATTTCAGTGAATTCTGTTTCACCAATATCTTTCACAATTGTATTTAACAATTGTGTCATAGATTCTTTGTTTATACTTGTTACAGAAGCCATTGTTTTACGTCTTGAACGTTCACTGTACGCTCTTTTTTTAATGTCAGCGCCATGGACTGTATACGTATGGTTAATTTCCTCTAAATCATGATCCTCTCCAGCTATCCAAAAAACAGGAACAACTGGTCGCTGAAGCTTCACACTTTGCTCTTTCGCTAATGTAATGACCGAAATCGCCTTATGCACCGAGTAAAGAGGGCCAGTTAATATACCCGCTTGTTGTCCACCGACAACCGCAACAGCTCCTTGCTCTAGCTGCTGTAAATGTTCATTCGCTTTCTTTGAAATACCAAGCGGCTCCATAAATTGACGGATGATGGCCGTTAATTCTTTTTGATCACGCGCATGCTCATCTAAGTATTGCGCTCGTTTTTCAAAAGATTTATCGTTATATTCATATTCAAAAAACTCATGGATAGCAGTATTTGGCGACCAATAATCTGCTAGCAAACGATTTTTTATGGGTACTCGGATTGACTCCAGTTTCATTTAACACAAACTCCTCTACTCACTAAATCATCTTCTTACTCTAACAAGCAAATTCGAAATAAATTCTTCTAATACTTACTATTATGCGATTTACCCTTAGTATGTTATCAATCGCTAAAGTACATTGGAAATTATTTAATATTTTTTGCACATAAAGAGTTATTATTAAAAACAATTTATAATGCTATCATTTTAACGCTTATGGCTTCAACATGAAAAGAAAATGCTTAGACAGCCTGTAAATATTCAATTACAGATTGAATAACACCTATTATACAAACAACAATATACGCCGTACTTAGTACTAAAAATTGAAAGCGCCAAATTTTCCTAAGTAGCGATTTCACTTCAATCTCTTTTTTTGTTCGCCAATCAATATATGTAAAAACCATTGCCATCATTATCGCTAACGTTACTAATAGAGCGCTAACATTAATATTCCATAGTACATCAATCGCTAGTGGTACTGAAAAAAACAAACACAATGTCGTCACGTCCGATGCTGCTCCAAAAGCATGAGTGCCTCGAAATTTAACCTTTCGACTAATTAAATAGACAATCATAAACAGGAGGATTGGACAAAAAATAACGACACTAATAACAATATGTAAAAAATCTTTCAACGTCTTTCACCGCTCTCCTCTATTGCAAGTACTTGGTGATATAAAGTACGTAAAGTAGGCAAATTATGACCGCCCGCTAGAGCTTTTTCTAGTATTACTCCAACAATCGTGTCAATTTCACTTTTTCTTCCTTGCATCCGATCCGCTAACATAGAGGATGTATTACTCGCTGTTTTTTCACATAAGTCTATCACTCCCAAAAAAGGTATAGCTTGTTCTAGACCTTCAAAAGCAGCTGTTAACTCTTGATAGATAGTTTGCATTAATAAAAATGCTTGCTTATTCGTTACTAGCTCTCCATTCTTCACTTGTAAAACAGCCGTTAATGGATTAATCAAGCAATTGAATACAGCTTTCTCAAATAGCATTTGTTCAGCATTAACAGCCAATTCAACTGGATAAAAAGAATTTCCAAGTTGTAACAACTCGTTAAATGCATCACTACTCCCTCGCTCTATCGCGATTTTGCAAGCCCCTACACCTCTATGTCGTACGGTTGACTGATTTATCATTTGAGCACCAAATGACACAGAACAAAAAGCTATATTTTTTTGCGGTAAATGTAGTGCTTCATCGAAATGCGCTAAACCATTTTGCATAAACAGCAACGGTACTGAACTTGGTAATGAAGACAATTGTTCATAAAGCTTTTGTAATTGACCATATTTAACCGCAATTACAATTAAATCATGCTGTTGCAACTCTTCTATTTTCGTAGTTGAAGCAACCTTTTGAACCGTTTTCGTTCCATCAACATTCACTCGTGTTAAATACTTTGCATTAAGTTCATCCGCTTGTCCTTGCCTTCTTGCCACCAATGTCACAGAGATACCAGACTCAACTAAAAAACTTGCCGTTAACTGTCCTACAGCCCCAGCACCAATAATCGCTACATTCACAACACTCTACACCTCCCACATTTACAAATAGACACACAAAATAAAAGAATACCCTACTAAACAGCCCTATCACAAACCATCGTGACTGCCACTGTCTTTGCCCCTCTCTACAGAAGGAGGTGCCTTAGATTTACTTCTAAGGCACCTCCTATGCAGGTTCTTTTATTATACACCAATCAGGCTTTTATGGTCAGTCAATGCGGGATAAATAATTGTTGAACCACTTAGCGTAGGATTATGTTTTCATTCAAGTTTAAACTCTTTCTAAGTAACTTACTCTACAGCACTTTTAACTTTCAATAGTCGCTACCTCATTTAATCTTTCATTAAAGAATATCCTTGTTGCAACCATTTCACTAGTTTTTCATGCTCATTTTGTAATTCACGGTGCCTCATTTCAAGACTTTGATAGGCCTCTGTTAATTCATCAAAACTTGTCAATGCCAATTTTAAATGGCTACGCATAGATTGTTGCGGTTGATTTCGTACAGCTAGTAGTGACTGACTATATTGACCACGCAACGTTTTATTCCAACGGAAACCACATGCTTGTTTTGTACGACCTAGTTCAACAGCTGCCAATTCAAAAGCTTCTAGCTGCGTTTTGCCATTTTGCACATTATGCAACACAATTTCTGCTAATCTTTCATCGTCTTCCTTTGTCCATTGATCTTTTCTTTTTTTCAATTCCATAATCTATCACCCTCGCATTTTTTACTACTATATGCATGAGCGAGCAAAATAGAATCACCGAAATCAATTTCGCCTTGATGTTAAAAAAGACAGCGATTAGGTTTTGCTATAATCACTGTCGTTATACATTATTTATTGTTCTTCTTTGTTAGGAAATTAGCAACTGCCTCGTGATGAGCTTCACTTTCCCACAATTTTGCACATGTTCGAACTTCCTCCATAACACGCTCATACATATTACACTCACGCCACTTACGAAGCTCAATTTCTTTATAGGCCTTATGAACAGAAGGATGAATTTTACGCATATGTTCAATAAAATCATTCAACGCCTCTTCTTTCGAACCTTCAAAAACACGCATTGCCCAACCAATTTCATATAGTAATTGTGCTGGATAAGGCTTCGCATCAACCAGCATCTTCATCGCACGATCATGGCGTAACCCTCGTTCGAATAAGTACGTGCCGCCACCCCAGCCGCTCGTTATTGCTAATGTCCCTTGTATAAAACCACACTTCGCATGACTTGCCACTAGACGAAAATCGCAAGCTGTCGCAATCTCACAGCCTCCACCAACTGCTGTTCCATTTATCAATGCAATCGTCGGCACAGGCAATGTTGCAAGGTCATATAGTATTTCGCCCATCTTACCTAACATCCCAAACGCCTCATCCTCAGTTTCAAGCGAATGGAACTCAGATAAATCTCCACCCGAGCAAAATGATTTATCCCCCGTACCCGTCACGACTAAAAAACGCACATCATCATGATTCCGAATATATGTAATGACTTCTTGAAGACCATCCATAACCTCATCGTTGACAGCATTTCTCTTTTCCTCTCGATTAATCGTAAAAGTCATGATACCTTCTTTGTTATCAATTATATAAGCCATACTATTTCCCCCTTTGTCCCATTGGATAGATTGTATCATACAATTATTATAGTACTATATATCTCTTCGTCATTGACGAAAGATTCCGTCTTTTTGAACTAACAAAAAGACTAGTAAAGAGCCATGGTCTCTCTACTAGCCTTTTAAGTGAGCAAACACTGTATTATTTGCTTACTACTTCTTTACCTTTGTATTGTCCGCAAGCTTTGCAAACACGGTGTGATAATTTTGCTTCACCACAGTTTGGGCAAGCTACCATACCAGGTACAGATAGTTTGAAATGCGTACGACGCTTTCTTTTTGCAGTTTTAGAAGTTCTTCTAAATGGTACAGCCATTGATGGCACCTCCTTACAGATCGTCTATTCGTCTGTTTGATCAAAATACTTAGCTAAATTAGCAAGTCTTGGATCCACTTTTTGTTCATCAGCTTTTTTGTGTAGTTTAACGTCTTCATCTGTTGCGTAAGACCAGTTTTTACCACCCTGCATTTGCCTTTCAGTATTATCCTTGAACACTTGCATAGGTACCTCAAGAAGCACTAACTCCTCAAGAACTGGCTTCATGTCGATTACTTCACCATCAAGATAGTGAATATCTCCGCCATCTTCCCCTCGTTTTTCTTCGTCAATCCAGCTGAAAACTTCAACTGTCTCAACTTCGATAGGAAACTCAACATCTTCCCACGTGCGTGCACATGGTAATGTTAACGTCGCCGCTACAGTTAGCTGACATGTCATTTGCGATGCACCGAAAGTACATAGCCCTTTTACATGAACGGGCGAAATTGCTCGAATATCCTGGTTTCGCTCCATCACCTCGTCCAACTGGACACAGGCATCGATTGGCATCCCGTTTTGGCGGTATTTAGATAATTGATGAATTGACCATTTCATTCGTTTAATCACCTCGAGACAACACTGTTGATTATATAATGTGTAAAAATAGATGTCAAGATAATTTCTTGTCACCACAATAAAACCCACCTATAATTATATATATATGAAAAGCGTATTTGCTCCAAACCGTTCTAAATAAGCAACAGACTCCAAATTTACTGAGAACGCGAAGCAAATAATTTTGATAAAGGGGGCTTAAATAATGCAAGCAGTCGGAATAGTTGTTGAATACAATCCTTTTCACAATGGACATGCCTATCATTTGGAACAGGCAAAAAAAGTAGCACAAGCGGATATAGTCATCGCTATCATGAGCGGGAATTTCTTACAGCGCGGTGAACCAGCCATGGTCGATAAATGGACACGCACACAAATGGCTCTAGCAGGTGGTGTTGATATCGTCATCGAGCTACCTTATGTCTATAGTACCGCACCTGCAACTGATTTCGCAAAAGGAGCCATTTCCTTACTATCTGCAATTGGTTGCGATTCTTTTGCCTTCGGAAGCGAAGATGGTTCCATTCAACCCTTTATGAATACGTTTCAGCTCATTAAGAATCATCGCACTGAATATGACGCTTTTATTAAAGAAAGCCTTAAAACGGGTGCAAGCTATCCTAAAAGTCTACATTATGCCTATGAACAGCTTTCTCAAAAGTTTCCTGCTACATACATTGATTTGGCACAACCAAACAATATACTCGGTTTTCATTATATTGAGGCAGCCATGGCATTAGATAGTAAGATTAAACCTTTAACGATCCCTCGTATTGCTGCAGGTTACCACGACGCTTTACAAGAAGGTTCATCCATTGCTAGTGCCACAGGAATACGTAAGGCTCTATCAACAACCAGTGCTCTACAAAGTGTCCAAGACGTTCTCCCTAAAGCATCGTTTGATTATTTAACTGATTGGCATGGAAAATACAGTAAATTTGCAAGTTGGGATACTTTTTGGCCTTTCTTACAGTTTACACTTATTCGGCACACACCTAAGGAACTTACTCGCTACGCTGAAGTAACAGAAGGAATTGAACATGCTCTAATTAAAGCAGCGAAAACAAGTCATTCATTCAGCAGCTTTATGGAGAAGATTAAATCAAAACGCTATACTTGGACACGACTTCAGCGTATGCTCACACACATTTATACTGGATTTACAAAGGAACAACTGCAAAGCTTTAAGGCACCATCTAATATTCGTTTACTTGGTATGAGTAGAGAGGGACAAGCCTATTTAGGAATGCATAAAAAAGACATACCTTTACCTTTGATCAGTCGTGTTGCAGCTATGGACAATGCTATGCTTGCTGTGGATATTCATGCAGCAGAGGTATACAATTTAAGTATGGAACACGGAACAAAAGAACAAAGTCTTCCTAAAGATTATCAAACACCACCGATTCGTTTTTAAGTAATTAATTAAAGAAAAATACTTCTAATTCACACCAAAAGGATGCCAGAAAATCTTCTAGCATCCTTTTTTGCTGTTAGAAAACAATTACGTCAATGAAATTAGTTAGCGGGCAAAACGAAGGTTGAGTTCCGTTCGGGTAGACGCTTCCCTAGGGGCGTACGATGAGCCGCTTCACTCGCGGCAGATTTCGGGCCAAGAGATGTTTTTGCGCGAAAGCGAAGCGCTAACGTAGTGTCAGTGGCACGATGTTGGGCACTCAGTCATTGCCTCTGGACGTGGCGTTCTTAGGCAGTGTTTCTCTATAGCGGATGTTTGGACAGCTGAAAGAAGTTAATTTTTATCGATAAACATTCACGCTTTATCAACCAACTTCAGAATTTTATCGACCAACTTTTGAATTTTATCGACTAACTTTTGAATTTTATCGACTAACTTTCACGTTTTATCAACCAACTTTAAGTTTTTATCGACATCCACATTCCAAAGAGCAAAAAAAAGGATTCATACACAAAACTATGTGTGAATCCTTTTACTTTGTTATGTCGCCAAGGATATCACCCTAATTATTAGCGTGTTTTTTCCTGCGAAAGCGCGGAGGAAGCGATTCGACGCTCGCTCAACGGAAATCAACCCACGTTACGATGATAAAACTTTATTTCTGTGGTAACTGTTTTAAATATTCGATTGCATCATCAACTGTTTTAACTGGAACTATTTTCATTTTTGTACCAATTTCTTTAGCAGTCTTTACTGCTGTAGCATAATTAGATTCAAGCTCGGGATATTTAGCTTTCATTTCTGGAGAAATTTCATCATCTGGCGCAAAAAAGATTTCCATACCATCTTTATCCGCAGCAATGACTTTATAGTCTATTCCACCAATTCTTCCAACGGAGCCATCAACCAACATTTCCCCCGTACCTGCAACAGCATAGCCTTTTGTTAAATCTTCTTCGAGAAGTTGATCTAAAATTTCTAATGTAAACATTAGCCCAGCAGACGGACCTCCAATATCCTCTGTTTTCATAGACACCTTTGGATCCGTTTCAATAGACTTACTTTCAGCATACGTAATACCTAAACCAGCTCTTTTCTCTTCTGATTTAGGAATTTCCTTTAATGTAATCGTTACTTCTTGTTCTTTTTGATTACGTATAAATTTAATAGTCACCTTATCTCCAAGTTGCTTTGGCTTCAAAAGATCTACAAGCATTTGTTGGTTCCTAATTTTTTGCCCATCAACTTCAATAATTTCATCACCAGCTTTTAATAGACTATCTGAGGCACCGCCCTCTAGGACATTTAATACAAAAACACCGTTGAAGATAACTTTTGTTTGAATACCAGCCTTTTGAAAAGCTACATACTTTGCATTAAATTGTGAGTCTGACATTAATTTAAGCTGGCGTACATTATATTCTTCTTCATCCTCCAATGGATTTCGAACTTGACTAATATCCATTATTTTTTGATGCTTTTGTGTTTTCGCCCACAAATATGAAAAAGGCGTTGCTTGCTGCATAGCCACTGTCATTAAACTCATAGATCCTTTGTTTTCCGTGTGGTCATTTTCAACGGCAACAAATTTACTGACATCATAAGCACTTCCAGGTTTCATAATATAAGCGTCTAGACGGTATAACATAAAAAAACAAATCAAGACGAGTAACAATGCATAAATACTAATTTTTTTCTTCATTTAGAAGAACACCTCCTAGGACGCTCGCAAATCCATACGTTCATGTTTTTGCCTTTTTTACATATATTGATTTTAGCATTTGCCTATGTGAATGACAAAAAGTTGAAACGAGATGATAACATGTATGCGACAATTCAAATAGCGATTTGCATAGTTCTTATTCTATTACTCTTGTTATTCCCACAAACAGCTCATCATGGTACTGATTTAGGTTTAACCCTTTTTATGGATGCGCTATTCCCTTATTTATTACCCTATCTTATTTTAACGCAATGGCTTCTCCGTTTAACGGCTCCTATGCGAACGAAAACAAAAAGAGCTTCCTTATACGTACAAGCCTATATTATTAGCGCACTCGGGGGGTATCCATCTGGAGCAACAACAATCGTTTACTTAAAAAACAGTGGGCAACTACATCCAAAAGAAGCAAATTTTTTATTAGCTGTATGTCATGCGCCAAGTCCACTTTTCGTGTTGGGATTTGTAAGCCTCGATTTATTACAAAGTAATACGTTCGGATGGTTGTTTTTATGTTTACTACATAGTTTTAATATTTGTTGTTTAATAACGGGTTACTTTTTATTTCGTAAAACGGATCCTCCTAGCATCTCCATACACAATACACCTTTGCATACAGCACCATTCTCTGAAAGCATAAAAGAAACAGCACCAACAATACTATTAGTTGGAACGACAATAATTTTTTTCACTACCATCCAGACGATCGTTCAGCAAGGCTTAGATTCACTGATACCCAAACTTCCCTATATAGCCGAACTTTCCATTGCCGCAATTCTCGAAGTTACAAATGGTCTTAAAATGACCGTCTCGGCTTTTCCCAATCTTTCATATTTACCATTACTAGTTGTTATCTTGTTAACGATGCAAAGTATAAGCATCCACTTACAAATTTTTGTTATTGCGAAATCAGCCAAGCTTTCCGTTCGACCATATATAAAATTCCGCCTACTTAGCATAATCATTGTACCCACTATTTATGCTCTTTTTTTCTTAAAATAACTAAGGCTCATCACCATAACGTGTGGTTGATTTCCGTTTCGACTAGGGGCTTTCTCAAGGTGCCGACTGAGTCACTGTGGCATAAGGGCATTGGCGAATGATGTTTTTACCCTTCGTTCCTCTACAGGCTCGCTATAGGGCACGAAAGAGGAGAAATCCGCTCGACATTCCCCCTTAGAAAACGAGTAGCTCACAGCGAAAATCAGCGTCTCCTAATTAACATGACACACAAAAAGGATGCCTTAAAAATAAGACATCCTCTTTGTATTTTATTTAGTAAAATCATACTTTTCTTTTAAGGCTGCCACAACACAAACAGGAACCAGTTCCCTGACATCACCACCATATTTCGCAACCTCTTTGACGATGCTTGAGCTTAAGAATGAATATTGATTTTTTGTCATAATGAAAAATGTTTCGATGGTTTCATCAAGAAAACGGTTCATCGACGTAATCTGCATTTCGTATTCAAAATCCGAAACAGCACGTAAACCACGGACAATCGCCTTTGCTTTTTTTTCCTTAGCATAGTCTATTAACAGTCCAGATGAACTCTCAATGCGTACATTGGGCAATGTTTTAGTCACCTCAGCCATTAAAGCCATGCGCTCTTCTACTGAAAATAATGGTCGCTTTGATGAATTATTTAAAACAGCAACATAAACTGTGTCAAATACATCTGCCGCACGTTTAATAATATCTAAGTGGCCAAATGTCACCGGATCAAAACTTCCAGGAACTACAGCAATTTTCTCTGACAACTTATTCTCCCTCTTCCTCTGCACAACAATCATTTCGTCTTGGCGTAATTGTAGCTGTCACTTCGTTAATGTGAAGCTCTTAGCCTAAGTCCCTCTATTCAGTAGGTGTTTGGACATCCACTGAATGAAGATAAACAGAAATAATCGTTCCGCCATAAGTTTCTTGTCTCTTTAATACAAAATCCCCAAAACTTTGTGGTAATTCTACTTCTTTTGCATGCTCACATAAGATAATGCCTTCATGCTGAATCTTATTATTGTCGACAAGTACCTGCACTAAGTCATAATACTCTTGATGATGGTATGGTGGATCTAAAAATACTAATTTAAACGTAATATCACGTTTTAATAACGCTTTCACAGCACGCTTCGCATCTATACGAAAGAGCTCAGAATAATCCTCGTAACGACATTTTTTTATGTTTTCCTGTAACACTTGGAACGCCTTTGCATCCTTTTCAATAAAAACGGCGTGCTCAGCTCCTCTACTTAAAGATTCGATGCCTAAGCCACCGCTTCCTGCAAATAAATCGAGCGCAATGCCTCCATCAAAGAATGGACCAATAATATTAAAAATGGATTCCTTCACTTTATCTGTTGTAGGTCTCGTCGTGTTTCCTGTAATGGCCTTTAACGGCATCCCTTTACGTTCTCCTGCTACAACTCTCATGTAGTCAAATCACCATACTTTCTTTATTCCATCTATCAATTTCACCTTGGCGTAATTGCGTCCAGATTTTGAATTGTTCCTGTACAATCCAAAATCTGAGACATCCGCCAGAAGCTTTAGAAAAAACATTTTTGCAGCGAAAGTCAAACCTCCGCTGCAAAAATTTATTCTTGTTGTTCTTGAGTTATAATTTGGATACGATCATCACTTTTTTGTAATTCTACTAAAAATAATCGTTGTAGCCAAGCTTCTTCAACATAATAATGATTGGCAATTTTAATAATTGGTTCTGAAATAGTAGAATATCTACGTTGATTGAATACATAAAATCCAGGCTCGTTCGGGAATCGGAAAATGCGATTATCACTATTTACATAATACCCATTTTTGCCTTCACCAGCAGTATAGCCTAGATACGGCAACAATGTATCAGCAGTATATAATACTTGTCCTTCATGGAGAATAACATGAACATCTTCTTTTAAAACGTCATTAACGTAAACACTTCGCTCATCCTCAAATAACAATGGGTATGTGCCATGTTCTTGTGCCGCATTTAACTTAAAATAAGACGTTTTTGCTTCTAACACCTCTGATAAAAGCTTGTCCATTGTATCAGGAGAAATCGGCTCTTCTCCAAGCTCATTCAGAGCCTCCTGCCATGCCGCCTCTTGATCAGCTGTCATATATTCTTTTAACGTCTTCACGATATCCTTTGTTTTATCTGAACCAATCGTATCCTTCACTAGATAGGATGCCAAAACTTCCGGCAACCATGTTGGCGAATCTTTAAACTTATATTGTGACTTTATTTGAGACATTATAACTTCTTGCTCAACAGCTTGTTCAGTTAGTTCTGGCAAAAATAAAAGTCGATCATCATGTTCTTTCGCTGGACTCTTCTCTTGAATAATAGCAACGTGTTCGTCATTCAAAAACTGTAAATTTTCTAATGACGTTAAGAAATCCTTTGAAATAGCTTCCGGTGCATAAATAGATAACACAGGGGTTTGCTCTTGTACCTTTAGATTACCCGCTTGCCAATAAATATCACGAACTGTACCACTTCCACTAAACATTGTATAGTTAACAAGTGATAGTTGTTGCTGACCTACTAAAGGCAAGCCAGTTATCCACTGACCAACAATTTTACTATCAGTTGAAATATGTACAACAGAATAAGACGCTTCACCATTCGTTAATGTAGCGAAAGCATTTTGGATGAGCATTTTATCTTTTAAGCCACCCTCAATTGGAATTATGTATGAAACAGATTGCGATTTAGTCTCTCCTTTTTTAAAGTATGAGACTTCTTCAGATAAACGACCACAACTTTTTTCATTTTCAATAAAGCAACTAGGATTTACCGCATTTTCTGGCCATTTAATATTCACCTTTTGGTTGGGTAAATTTTTAAAATGTTGGCGAATATCCAAGCTATTTTCCCGATAGACAATTTCGATCTCTTGCGAATAATGGAATTCACCATTTCCTGTTTCTAAATCAGATGAATAAGCATGGTACTGGAAAAATAACGTTCCGGTAATGATTAGTACTAGTATGGAAAAAAAACTCATTGCAAATTTCATGTGCTTGACCTCCCGCAGCATGATACTATGTGTATTGGAAAGGATGTGCAATTATTATGCCACAACAATTTATAGAATTAGGTGAGGGCTATGGTGATGTTTATGAGCTACTTGAAATAGTAAGAACCAATCAAGATCGCTTCCACCAAGCCTTTATACTAACCTCCACAAAAGAAGAAAAAAAGTTTGCTTCTTTAGCAGTCGCTTTAAAACCAGTCGGTGACAGTAAATTCATGCCGATTTATATTTGTCGAGAAGGCATCCCTTTTAATGAGGAGCAGCCTTCAAAGCGACAAAAAATGTTCGAAGAAAGTATTAAACAACTAGATCGAAAAGCGGTTGTTGTAGAAATAAAGCACTCATCTATATTTTCGGAATCAAAACTATTTTATCAATACTTAATCGGGATAATGAGACTTCATCACTATATTCCAGCATTAGTGTAATATTATAGTCCTGCTTTATAGTCATATTCCTTCGCTTTATCTGGTTTTGCATTTTCAAACTCAGTTTTAACGAATGGACGATAAGACTTCACAACGTCTTTCACAAATGGAAGGCGTTGTAATTTTGTTGTCATTGTTTCAATTTCCTCTCGCTCGCAATAAAGCACTACATATTTTTGCCTCCGAGAAATATAAAGAACATGCCCATATTTTCGAAGAGACTTCGCATGTTTTAATTGATGGACGTAAACGATTAGCCCTTGTCGTTCGTTCATATATTATTCCCTCATTTCTTACATAAAAGAATACCATAGACCGGAAAATGATAGCAACAGAGTTTAGCTGACAGAACGCTCATTTTTCCGTTATAATAAAAAAGCATACAACGTTGATTTTCAGAGTTTTACTTTCACTTATACAAGTTAATAGGGAACTAGAGTTTGAACTTCACTGATTTTGTTTGTTCACAAAAAATTCTATAAGTGAATTTGCCAGTACTTTTTATATTATTTTATTGTTAAGGAGGACGAATATGGGTAAGAAAACAAAGATTGCGCTCGCAATTGCAGCGGCAAGTGCAGCTGCTTGGGCAGGTAGTAAAGCTATTTCTAAACCTCAACAACGAGAAAGTAAACAAGCATTACAATTCGATCATCCAGTTATTCTTGCACATCGTGGCGGTGCCGATTTAGCACCTGAGCATACAATGCCTGCTTTTGAAAAAGCCGCACAGTTAGGTGTTGACGGCTTTGAAATAGACATTCGCTTAACTAAAGATGAGGAAATCATCGTATTCCACGATGATACTGTTGAGCGTACGACAGATGGCTATGGTCTTGTTGCAGACATGACTTTAGCAGAAATAAATGCATTAAACCACGGTTATCAATTTGAAGATTTGGATGGGGAATTTCCTTATCGAAATGAAAAAATAGATGTCGTAACGTTACGTGATCTACTAGAAAATTATCCAAATATGTTGATAAATATTGATATTAAAGATGCACCAGATACGTACGAAGGAAGTTTAATGCCCTCTAAACTATGGCGTTTAATTGAAGAGCTTGGGGCAGAGAATCGAGTAGTTGTCACAAGTACTTACGGTGAACAGATAGATCGCTTTAATCTATATGCACAAAATCAAGTAGCACTTGGTGCAGGTGAATCAGATATTCGTAAAGCATTCGCTTCTTTCTCAAGCCAATTTGGACATTTATATCACCCAAAGGTAGATGTATTCCAAATACCGCCAAAATCAGGGGTTATTGCACTGGATTCACCGAAGTTTATTCAGTTTTTAAGCAACTTAAACATCCCTGTTCACTATTGGACAATCAATGACGCGGCAACAATGGATAAGTTAATTCACAACGGTGCAAAAGGTATCGTTACAGATCGGCCTGATATCGCTGTAGAACTATTACAAAAAAATGAAAACTAGAATGGAGCTTACTCTCTATTTCTAAGCTAGTACTAGATAGATACTAGGTCACTACATGAATTGGTAAGGGCCACTTTTACCAGCCCTTACCTTTTACTCATTAAAATTAAATATTCGGTCTTTTTCACCCGTGATGCCACGAATCCCGCTATATTCAAAGAATTTGTTTGTAGCTCTCACCCCATGCATTTTTTAAACAAAGCTTTTATTTCAGATAATCTAATACTGTATCTGTCACATCTCGTAATGTTGCTGTTCCGCCCAAATCGGCTGTTTTAACACCTTGTGCTAATGTCGCTTCTATTGCATTTAGTACGCTTGTGCCAAGCTCATGATAGCCTAAAAAATCAAGCATCATTTTACCCGTCCAAATTTGTCCAAGCGGATTGGCTTTCCCTTGACCTGCAATATCAGGCGCAGAGCCATGGACTGGTTCGAACATAGATGGATATTGTCGCTCAATATTTAAATTTGCGGCAGGAGCAATTCCGATGCTCCCCATAATTGCACCACCTAAATCTGTTAAAATATCGCCAAATAAATTTGATGCAACGATAACATCAAAGTGATCTGGCTTCATTACTAAAAAGGCAGCTAAAGCATCAATATGATTAGACACTTGTCCTATGTCCTCATAATCTTTACCTACTTGCGCAAATACTTCATCCCAAAAAGGCATACTGTATGTAATTCCATTCGATTTTGTGGCACTTGTAACATGCTGACGTCGAGTTTTCGCCATTTCAAATGCATACCGCATCGCACGTTCTGTACCCTTCCTTGTAAAAATGGCATTTTGAATAGCAATCTCATCTTGTCCACTATGTATTCTGCCACCACTTTCAGCGTACTCTCCCTCTGAGTTTTCACGTACAACGACAAAATCGAAGCCATTTGGGTTACGTAACGGCGAAGGCAATCCTTGAAGTAGCTTTGCTGGACGTACATTAATAGATTGTTTCATCTCACGGCGAATTTTAATAAGTAGTCCCCATAATGAAATGTGATCTGGTACTAAATCTGGCATGCCAACCGCACCTAAGAAAATTTGATCATAACCTTTCAATATTTCAATACCATTATCAGGCATCATTTTACCTGTCTCTAAATAATAGTCACAGCCCCATGGGAATGTTGTCCATTCAAATTGGAAGCTTCCATCCAATTGAGCAGCTTTATTAAGAACTTCTATCGCCGCTGGTACAACCTCTTTACCTATGCCATCTCCTGGTATAACGGCAATTCGATAAGTTTTCATTTGTTTATCCTCCTTTTATTTCTATATTGCTTATTCAATCCTATACAATTTTTCCGCAACTATTACACCCCGCAGTCGCAGTAGTATTGTATATAGAAAAAAGACTGTATACAAACTCATAATTCATCGAGTTTGTTACAGTCTAAAAAGAAGTATTACTTAGTTTATGCAGAGCAAGAGCAAGAACCGCCTGAGCCACATCCTCCGCCACAGGAAGAACCTGATGCAAAGAATGGATTACTTACAGGAACTTTCACTGCTTCTGATACAGTTTTCCCCATAAGTAGACTTATCTCGTCAAGTAAATCTTGAAAATCATTTTCAGCAATCTTTAAGGCCGAAACTTTTTCATTTAAATCGAGCGCGCGCTTTTGCTGACGAATCGATTTCATAATTGTATGATAGTCCGGATGATATTTTCCGAAACGTTGTACATCTTCGTACTGCTCTTTTATGCGATTAAATGAGTAAATAGCTTGAACTAATTGGGCATCGCTATAAACAGCATCATACGCTTGTTGCAGCGTTTTCGCAGGCTCAGAGGAAAGAATCATCTCACAAAGCGCATCGGCCTCATCCAAAATGATTACCCAGTCAGAGGTGATCATCATATTTAATTCCCCCAATCTCTTTCCCATCATAACAGATTTTGTGGTAATTTTACATTATTGATATTTTTAAATAAAGGAGTTTTCTAATTGGTCACATCGTCTAAAGGACAAATAGAAGAATTATTAGCAGATATTTTACAAAACAGTACAGCTGAAGATGAGGAAGTTTTACTGCATTTATTGTCAGGACTTCGTGATAAACAACAAGGTATCCATCGCCGTTATATTAATGCTGCCTTACATATGGTTGGCAAATTTGAAGCTGAGATTAGCGAGGTTCGTATCCCCATTACACCCGTTATCCATAATACCATTAAGGTTCCACATGGAGGAATTATTGCAACAATTGCAGATGCAGCAATGGGAGGGCTTGCTTCGCGTTCTGTACCAGAAGGCTTTAATGTGGTCACAACTAATATTAATGTCTCTTATATTGCAACAACAACTAACAAAGAACTAATCGCTCGAGGACGTTTCGTACATAAGGGACGTCAAACACTTGTGATGGAATGTGATATTGAAGATGAGACTGGGCGAAAACTTGCGATTGCGACCGCTTCTTTCTTTGTCATTCAACGCCGTCCTTAGTCATAAGATTTAAAAAGTAATCTCGAATACATTGTTGATCGGAAAAAGGGAGTTTTTGATTTTTTATTTGTTGAGTCTGTTCATGCCCTTTTCCGGCAACTAATACAATATCACCTTTTTCAGCCTTTGCTAATGCCTTATGAATAGCAATGTTTCGATCTAGATAGATTTCATAGTATTGCTGTTCAGTAAAACCAGCAATAATACTTTCATTAATTAAGATTGGGTCTTCATCACGTGGATTATCGGTTGTTAAATAAATGATATCCGCATACTTACTAGCTACCGCTCCCATCGCAAATCGTTTGGCCTTATCACGATTTCCCCCACAGCTAAATACGAGGTAAAGCGTTTTCGAGCTATCAAAAGTTTGTAAAACAGCCTGCAATGCTTCTGCAGTATGCGCATAATCTACATACACATCAATTCCAAATGTATTGTCTATTTTTTCAAGCCTTCCTTCTGGTAGCCTCAACAACCACATATGCGCTGCTATTTCATCAACGGAAAAACCTAGACGCCACAAAGTCATTAACGCAGCTACAGCATTTTGCACATGATACTTACCAACAAAAGGAATTTCTACAATATGCTCACTTGATGAAGTTTGTAAACAAAGTACTGTTTTTCCAGTGGATTCACTGACAATTTGGATATGTAAATCATTGTGATTATCAAAGCCAAATGAGCAGGATTTTTTCTTATCATAAATACCGACAGAACGGCAAAAATTATCATCTCCATTTAATACTAGCTTTTTTGATAAATCTGCCAATCTTTTTTTCGCACGTTTATACGCCTCAAGTCCTCCATGATCTTCTAAATGGTCCTCCGATAAATTTAAAAAAACGCCACAATCGATATCACAATGATCAAGTCTATGTTGCTGTAACCCCATCGATGAAGCTTCTAAAACAACATGTGTAACACCATTTCGTATACATTGCTTTAAAATCGGATGTAACTCTTTTGCTTGCAATGTTGTTAATTGCTCATACTTTGTTTGTTGTTTCTGTTCATTAATGAAAAATCCTACCGTTCCAATAACTGCTACATTTTTATGTAAGGCTCTTAACAACTGGCTCACAAAATGACTGACTGTTGTTTTACCATTTGTACCTGTAATCGCAATTACTGTTAATGCTTCTGCTGGAAAGGCTGAAAGTTTTGCACTCGCATACGATAAAAATAACTGTGTATTCGGAACCCACACAAAAGGTATGTTTTGATCGGTACTAGGTAGTGAGATACTTTCCTCTGATACTATGGCGGCAGCACCCCGAGCTATTGCTTCATTTACAAAGCGGCTTCCCGATGTTTTCTTCCCCTTACGAACAATAAAAATATCTCCAGGCTTGATTGCCTGTGCATAATCCTCAACGCCCGTAATAATTGTGCGAATCGATCCTCCAGTCACGCTACATGGCCAGTCTTTCAATAGTTCAGCTAATTGCAAGTTCATTCCCCCTTTCAGTTCTCTATCATATGACGGCGTATGTATCAGTGTGACGAAAAATCTAAGCGGTCATTGTGCTTATCTTTTTCGTATAAAATGAAAAGACTGAAGATAAACTTGATTGTGCCAAGTTTATCTTCAGTCTTAGATTTATATGTATCCCGCGTTAACAGGCAGTAATTTATCTGTACCATATAAACTGCCTGTAATCGCCCGATTGGTGAAGACTAATAATCAGTGGGGATGAAGAAAATCCCCTCTGATTAAAGTTTCACTTTATCCCGCGTTAACAGGCAGTAATTTATCTGTACCATATAAACTGCCTGTAATCGCCCGATTGGTGAAGACTAATAATCAGTGGGGATGAAGAAAATCCCCTCTGATTAAAGTTTCACTTTATCCCGCGTTAACGGGCAGTAATTTATCTGTACCATATAAACTGCCTGTAATCGCCCGATTGGTGAAGACTAATAATCAGTGGGGATGAAGAAAACCCCGCTGATTAAAGTTTCACTTTATCCCGCGTTAACGGGCAGTAATTTATCTGTACCATATAAACTGCCTGTAATCGCCCGATTGGTGAAGACTAATAATCAGTGGGGATGAAGAAAATCCCCTCTGATTAAAGTTTCACTTTATCCCGCGTTAACAGGCAGTAATTTATCTGTACCATATAAACTGCCTGTAATCGCCCGATTGGTGAAGACTAATAATCAGTGGGGATGAAGAAAACCCCACTGATTAAAGTTTCACTTTATGGTGATGATTCATCAATATTTTCTACTGGTTCCTCAGTGTCTTTATTCTCACTATCCAGCTCCTGAGAAGAAGGTTCTAAAAATATTTGTGTATAATAGTTTAAAAATACGCCAGATCCTACTGTAGTATATTTATCATTTAATATAACCTTTCGATGCTCAGGAGAATTAAGCCAACCATGCATTGCTTCAATCGCATCAAAATAATCAGTTGCAAGGTTTTCATTGGCCTCACTATAGATGATTTCCTGTGTTTCTAATCTCTTTTTTAAATCTCCATTTGTTGGTGATTCATGTCCAAGAAAATTTTGAACCTTCATATCTTCACTATGCATTTTTGCTACTTCTTCTAATGACTCATCCATTTCTACTACAGGTAAATCATGATGAACCCTTGTTACATTTATTAAATCGTCTAACTGTCTAGCATTCGCTTCATTAATTTCCTGCTGTAAAAACGAGGAAGGTGGTGTTGATGTAACAAGCTCGCCTTGATAAGTCATTTCATAAGGTTGATGAAGAGCAAGCGTTTTACTATTAGTAAAGCGTATTCCTTGTAGCTCACTTGTTTCTCTATCTATATAGAGTTGCGCAAAAAGCCCATCGAATTTTACAAGCAATCGAGTCTGCATATCTTCTTCACTCATGGAGAAAACGAAGATATTTTCACCTACATTCGCAGATACTTCATAATCAATGAGTGTCATTCGGTAAATATCATCGCGCTTCTGTCCAATTTTAAACGGATAAGCATCTATATCTTCACCAGCTATGTAAACTTGTGTCACAACATTATTTTGAACGCCTACCATAAAAAATGTAGAAGCACTTGCATTATAAACCCACCATTCATAACCAAAGGATGATGGTTCTTTCCGAGCCGGTTTACCGTATTTATCCAAAACTTTCTTTGCTTCTTGACCGATTAATGTCGACATCCCACTTTTTGGGCGTGTCACCGCACCTACTTCAGGCTGCTTTAACTCGGTTTTAGGAATAACATTTGAATTGGCATTCGGACCTTTTAATGGCTCGTTTTCCCGTGGTGTATTAAAAAACATAAAGCCAATCAACGCAATTGCAGCACATGCCATAAAAATGCGAAATAAAGCTTTCATATTTGACTCCTTTTCATCGCCATTATTCTGTAAATTATTATATCAATTGTAATTGGGTTGACACAATGTTGTCATTGCAACAATGTTAAATATGCTCTATTATAAAAATGAGCGTATACTTTGTACGAGAACCTAAAGGAGGATTATAGATGTATTTTGAAAATACTAACCTTGAAAATTTAACAGCTGATCAAGAACTTATTGTAAGCATCATGAAACAAAATGGTTTAGAATGTGATGGCGGCTGGGACTACGAACGTATGACATTTGATAAGCGTTTCGATACTCGCGAGGGACGTTACTACCTACGTGTATTTGCATATGCAAAATCTGGTGATGTTGGTGCACACGATGCAATCCTAACATTAATGAAACCAGTACTTGGTAAGTACTACTATCCACACGGCGTTGAGTATGGAGATGACGAAGTTTTCCCAGCTCATCTTGTAAAAAAATGTGAAGAAATCTTAAAAAAGGTTAAATTAGACCTAGAAGCTTTTAAAATTCATGCGTAATTTTAGATAGTTATTTCACGGTGCATGTCGATTAAACATTCGGAATCATTTTATCATTTATCTGTCAGACGGTGACAGTACATCAAGTTGGCAACAGCATACAGTGCAATAGCTATATCTGAAAAGACTGGTGGTCCAGTCTTTTTTATTTTGAGTAAAAAAATTATTTCTTCTCATACTACCTATATCTTTAACATGATGTAGGTGAGATAAATGTTACAATTCTTTAAAAGTCCTTTTTTTCGTCATCCAATAATCGTTATAGTTATCGCGATTGCAACTCTCTGGATTATATCCTTGTCATTACCAATACTACTTGCCTACGTAACAGCTTTACTATTAGAACCTGTAATCATACGAATCAGTAAACGATTCCGAAAAAAACGCAAAGTAGTCGCTTCCATTTTTTTTATGTTCTTTTTAAGTATGACATTACTATTATGTATTTTCGTTATATTTATAAGTTGGAAACAATTTTCAACATTTATCATTCAAATTCCAGAGTACCTTAATCAGCTATCAGCCATATGGATTCAAATACAATCCAAGCTTTCCAATTATACTTATCAATTGCCCTTAGATCTAGTTATACAAATTCAACTTATGATAGCACAGGGCCTATCCGCAATCGAAAAATTTGCACTTTCTTTAACAAGTGTGAATGTTTGGTCATCTTTACTTACGTATATAGCTTCACGTTTGTTTGATATTTTTGTTTATTGGATTGTGTTATACATGTTCCTTTTAGAATTACCAACTATTAATCGTAAAATATTAACGCCTATTCCCTTCCACTACCATCAAAAAATACTATTTATTGGACAACGTGTAAAACTTGCATTATTTGGTTTTATAAAAGCACAATTTTTAGTTAGTATTTGCATTTTTGCTATAGCTTTTGGAACCTTTTATTTTCTTAAAACACCTTTCCCACTTATTTTAGCACTCTTACTAGTCATTTTAGATTTCATTCCTTTTTTAGACTCATTTATGTTGCTGATTCCTTGGGCAATTTACAAAGCCTTTACAGGTGATTATGTCTTTGTTGCTGTTTTAGTCATACTCACAATCGTACTATTTTTAGTTAGACGTATGATTGAGCCTAAAGTAATCGGAAATAAAATCGGACTGTCATCACTGACAACTTTTATTGCAATGTTTATCGGTTATGAAATATTTGGGTTTTTCGGTATTTTAATTGGTCCTTTACTCGTTGTTGTGTTTCTTTCTCTATTTAATCAAACATCTATAAAAAATCTCCCACCTTCTCAAGAATAAGGAGGGAGATCTTTTTTTATCAATTATACCTCGGCATAATTGTGTCCGGAAGCTTTAGGCTAACAGATGTTTTTTGTACGAAAGCGTAGTGCTAACGTAGCGTCAGCAAAATAGTTTTGTCTGTGCGAAAGCATAGCGACTTCAACAACATGATGATGCTGGTCACTCAGTCGTTGCCACAGGACGTGGCGTTCTTAGACTGAATTCTTCTTTTTCAGCGGAGGGTTTGGATACCCGCTGAAAGAAGTTAGAAGCCAAAAATAGCTTTAATGGCAGATGTTGTTTCACCTGGTTCAAATAAAATATATAGTAAAAAGTATACTAAAACTCCAGTAATCGCTACGAAGAACCAAATAATACTTGTAATCGGTCCAATACGACGGTGAAGCTTGATATTAGTTTTTAAACCAGAAATAATGCTAACAATACCAAATACTGCTCCTACTGTCGCTAGGGTAATATGGAAAATCAAGAAGAAAGTATAATATGGTTTTAAATCTTCTCCTCCACCAAACGCTGTATTACCAATAAAGACTGTACGTGAAACATAAATGATAAAGAAGGTAAGTGCAGCAACCCCTGCAGCTAACATTACTTTTTTATGTGCTTCTACCTTTCTTTTAATTATTAAGCCCCAACCAATAGCCACAAGTACAGCACTGATAACGATGAATGATGTACTTATAGTAGGCAAAATTTGCAATTCCATTCACAAAACTCCTTATACAAAGTAAATTTCTATTTTACAATTGATGTTGCTGCTGACTTTCCCATTTCTTTTGATGTTCTTTTAACGCATCAGCTGTAATTTTATCAGGATCCTTTTGTTCTGACCGATACCATCTTGTAAAGATAGTGCCAATTAAAACGCCAAAAATAAGCTCTTGTAAAATCTTCATTAGAACGCCGCCTAGTTGCTGATCCGCAACAGGTGTCATATCTGTAAAGAGCTCTGGTCCTGATAGGGATAAACCAGATAATGTTGAAGCGGGTACACAAAGCTCCATTGCCTTAAGCCATGCTTCACCATTTGTATATGTTTCATACATAGCGTTTGGTGCGAAAATAATTAGCCCACAAGCAGGTGTAATTAAGACCGCATTAGCAATGATATAGGCTAACTTATACAAAGGCTTCATTTGCGGACCATTTGGCACCGTGTGGATTAATGGCCAATACATTAAAACAGCAGAAACAAATAATACAAACGTATATGTACCATGTAATGTTTCATTTAACTTAATGTAATCTAATACATCTGGTAAATGATAGAAAGAAAATAGACCGATAAACACAATTACCGCAACGACAGGTAATGTTAGTACTTTAAATACAGATCTAACAACTGGTGCTTCAATCGCAACTTTCCATACCCACCATGGAATCCCTTTAATTAAGAAAATCGGTACAAGTAACAATAGTATAGCCATTTGCACCATATGCATCGTAAACATAATGTGCGCCATTAAATCTATTGGAGATCCTTTAATAATATAAATCGTTACCATTGCCAGTACAAAATAAATTGCCTCTCCCTTTTTCAGAGGCTCACTTACTTTAAAATCCTTGCGCCACTTTGTTGTGACTAAAAAATAGATGACTGTTATGAAAACAAGAACCCCTATTAAGTATGGGCTCCATAAAGCTTGGAAACCAAATATACTAAGTGGCATATAGAACGCACTCCTTTAACTTCAGTACTCCTATTATAGAACGCTTACACTTATTCTGCAATGAACGAAAGGTGAACAAATAACTATCCACAGTTTACTACTCGAACAAGCTAGAGCATCTATTGAAAAAATGTTAAAAACTATAAATCACCACATGAAGAGTATCTTATTTTTCGTGACTCATCGGCATAGCGTGGGGTTGATTTCCGTTCCGACTGGGCGCTTTCCTGGGGGCGTCCGATGAGCCGCTTCACTCGCGTTGCTCGTTGCAGGGTCTCATCTGTGACGCTAATCCCCAAGGAGTCGCCCAGTCTCCACTCCAATCAACTTGTATAAAGTGTTCTTCTTTATTATATAGGCAGAACAATTTGGCGTTGAGCCTTTACTCCAATATAGCCAAAAAAGCTCATTTGCAAGTAGTGTAGGTTTCTCTATCCACCACTAATTATTAGTCTTCACCAATCTAGCTTTAAAAAGAAGAAAAAAGAAAAGCACGTTCCTACGCTAGGTAGAGAACGTGCTTTTTTGGTGATTACCACCAAATAATTGTTAAAAATGCTAAGAAGAATGTAAATGCGATTAATATACCCATCCACATGAAGAAGCCAATTACACCACCGAAGTGTGTTTTTTTGTCTTCTAAGTGCATGAAAGCGTAAAGTTGAAGAACAACTTGAACACCAGCAAGCAATAAAATGAGCGGGAATATTAAGTATTTAGAAAAATCAGCTGCAACTACTGCGAATGCGATAAACGTAAAGAAAATCATAATCGCAAAATTCATTACTTGTTTACGCATATGAACGGCATTATGATGACGATCATACTCGTATTGTGCCTGAGACTTAGCAACTATCGGTGTATCGTGTGATGACATATTATCCGATCACTCCCATCAAGTATACTACTGTAAAGATAAATACCCAAACTACGTCGATAAAGTGCCAGTATAAAGCAGCCACGAAGAATTTAGGTGCATTGTATAAGTTAAGACCACGTTTAGCGTTACGAATCATTAACGTTGAAATCCACACAAGACCTAAAGTTACGTGGAAACCATGTGTACCAACTAATGAATAAAACGCAGTTGAGAACGCAGATTGGTCAAATGTGAAGCCTTTGTGTACATAGTGATAAAACTCATAGATTTCAAGACCTAAGAATCCAAGACCTAAAAGTAATGTAATACCAAACCAAGTTTGCATAGCTTTAAAGTTAAAGTTACGCATATGGTAAATTGCATAAACAGATGTTAGTGAAGATGTTAATAATAACATCGTCATCGCGAAAGCTAAAGGTAATTCAAATAAACTTTGTGTTGTGAACTCCATGCCAGCTGGCCCTTTGTTCTTAAGCGCTAGGTAAGTAGCGAATAAACTTGCGAAAAGTACAACTTCACAGGCAAGGAAAATCCAGAAACCAACAACTTTATTTTTACCTTCCATCGTAGCTTGTTCAGGATGATCTGGCCAAGTATGAGGAGTAAATTTAGTATTGAAATCCATTATTTATTTCCCCCTTTGCCGTAAAGATGTTCTTCAATTTCAAGAATTTCTTCTTTGTGTAAGTGGAAACCGTGATCATCCTTAACAGAACGGAAAATCATAGCACCAAATGTAATTGCAAGACCACCAATTAAAATATAAATAGACCAAGGTTTATCTGCATCTGGATGATAAAGTGCACCGAATGCTGCAATAAACATACCTAGAGAAATAACAAATGGGATAGCTGAGTTATTAGGCATATGAATATCACCGACTGGCTCAGCAAAAGTCATTTCTTTATTTCCTTCTTGTTTTTCAATCCACCATGGATCTAAACCACGAACAAGTGGTGTTTGACGGAAGTTATAGAATGGGATTGGTTGTGGAATAGACCATTCTAAAGTACGTCCATCGCCCCATGGGTCGCGACCTGCTGGTTCGCCTTTGATAGACAATAAGCAGTTAATTACCATTATGATAACCCCTACACCCATCATTAATGCACCGATTGTAGAGATAAAGTTGAACTGATCCCAACCTTGACCTTCCATGTAAGTGAATACGCGACGTGGCATACCCATTAAACCTAAGAAGTGTTGAACGAAGAACGTTAAATGGAATCCGATGAAGAAAATCCAGAAAGTAAGTTTACCAAGCGTTTCGTTTAACATACGGTTGAAGAAAATTGGCCAGTAGAAGTGTGCTGAACCAAATATCGCTGTTACGATACCACCAACGATTACGTAGTGGAAGTGAGCAACGATAAAGTAAGAATCGTGTAATTGGTAGTCAAGAGGTGCAGATGCTTGCATAACCCCTGTAACACCACCCGCAACGAATGACGGGATGAAACCAAGTGCATAAAGCATTGGTGTTGTAACTTTAATAGATCCGCCCCAAAGAGTTAAGATCCAGTTGAATACTTTCATACCTGTTGGTACGGCAATTGCCATTGTTGCAACAGCAAAAATTGCGTTGGCTGTTGGCCCAAGACCAACTGTAAACATGTGGTGAGCCCAAACCATGAACCCTAAGAAACCGATTAAAATTGTTGCGAATACCATTGAAGAGTATCCAAATAAACGTTTACGAGAGAACGCTGGAATAATCTCAGAGAATAAACCAAACGCTGGTAATATTAAGATATAAACCTCTGGGTGTCCGAAGATCCAGAATAAGTGTTCCCAAATAATTGTGTTACCACCCATTGTATGGTCGAAGAAGTTACCACCGAACATACGGTCAAATAACATCATTAATAAACCAATAGTTAATGGAGGGAATGCGAATAGAATTAATGCACTCGATACAAGAGCAGTCCAAGTGAATAATGGCATACGCATGAATGTCATACCTGGAGCACGCATTGTAATAATCGTAACGATAAAGTTAAGACCTGAAATTAATGTACCTGCTCCTGAAATTTGTAAACCAAGAACATAGAAGTCAATACCATGTCCTGGAGAATATAAAGATAATGATGCATAAGACGTCCAACCCGCATCAGGAGCGCCACCCATAAAGAATGACAGGTGAAGGAATACTGCACCTAGGAAGAATAACCAGAACCCTAAAGAGTTAAGGAATGGGAATGCAACGTCACGCGCACCAATTTGTAATGGTACAAGCATGTTCATAAATGCGAATAGTAATGGAGTCGCAGCTAGGAATAACATTGTCGTTCCGTGCATTGTTAATAATTCATTGAAAAAACCAGCTGATATGAAATCGTTATTTGGTTTCATTAACTGAATACGCATTAATAACGCTTCAAAACCAGCGATAGCAAAGAACAATGTACCTGCTAATAAATACATTACTGCTAACTTTTTATGGTCGACAGTTGTAATGTAGTCCCAGACATTTGCTCCAAAGCCCTTTTTCTGTGTATATGAGCTCACAACTTTTACCTCCTTCAAAGTTTGTTACAATAACTAAAAATTATTTCTCAACAGATAAGCCCATGATATACGTTGCTAGAGCTTCAATTTCTTCGTCGGATAAGTCGCCATAAACAGGCGCAGTGCCCTCTGGATTCATCATTAAGTTACCTGGTTTGAATTCTCCAGGGTTCTCAATCCAAGCTTTTAAGTTTTCTTCATTATGTTCTAAGAAACCAGCAACACGGTTACGGTCACCAAATGTAGTTAAGTTAGGACCTGGTGTACCTCCTGCTCCTGATCCAGAAACAGCATGACAACCTAAACAACTTTTAGCAAATGTTGCTTCACCAAGATCTGTTGAAGCTTTATCAGCCACTTTTCCTTCTGTTGCTTTCATTGAAGCTACCCATGCATCGAATGCTTCTGGGCTTAATGCTTTAACTTTGAAGTCCATTAATGCGTGTGAAGGACCACATAATTCAGCACATTTACCATAGAATACGCCGTCTTTAAGGTCTTTCGATTCTTTATCGAATACTAGATAGAATTTGTTTAAGTTATCTACGTTCGTATCCATTTTACCGCCTATAGCAGGAATCCAGAATGAGTGCTTTACATCGGCAGCCTTTAAGTTAAAGTAAACTTTTTGGCCTGTTGGTACAACTAGTTCTTGAGAAGTTACAATACCTTGGTTAGGGTATTCAAACTCCCACCAGTATAATTTTGCAGTTACATTTACTGTAAGTGCTGTTTTGTTACCATTTTCATCTACTTCGTCCATAGCAGCAACATCTGCAAATTTGTAAGTAGCGGTAACAACTGGTACAGCTAAGATTAATAATAAAATAATTGGAATAACTGTCCAAATTACTTCAAGAGTGTGACTTCCTTCTACTTGCTTAGGAATAACATTTTCGCCAACTTTTGAACGGCGGAATTTTACGAATGCAAGTAAATAGATAACGGATACTATTACTACTACTAACGTCATAATTCCCGTAGCTAACAGTAATAGATTGAATTGTTCTTTACCTACTTGACCAGATGGTTTCAGTGCAGAAATATAATCTTCACCACAACCAGAAAGGAAAACCATCATCACTGTTAGAAGTGAAAAAAGACGCCATTTTTTAAGCCCTTTCATCATAGCTTAATTAAACCCCTCTTTCTTTGTTGTATTTTCATGTGTACCTAGGACATTAGTTCTGTCTATATGAATTCTTTAGGATAAGAAAGAATTCCTGAATTTAGCTAAACAACGCAAATATGATAATGGATACAAATAGTATTGTCATATGGTTCAATGAATAGATAAACATTTTATTTGCCCATTTTAAATCATCTTTTGTGGTAAAGCCTTTAAAAGCTAGAATCAACCAGCCCAAGTTCAATGCAGTCGCAAGAATTAAGAAGCCTACCCCAAGCTCTGGTAAAAGGAATGGTAACGGTAATAATAAAATAATCCAAAATAACATCGAGTACTTCGTTCGTTTAAATCCTTTTACTACAGGTAGCATCGGTATATTAGCTGCACGATATTCTTCAGTACGTTTCATAGCAAGCGCGTAAAAATGCGGAGGTTGCCATGCAAACATAATAAGGAATAAGGCAAGTGCTCCTGGACCTAATGCAGGCTCAACAGCTGCAAAGCCAATAACTGGTGGAATCGCTCCTGAAATACTTCCTACAATCGTGTTACTAACATGCTTCCTCTTTGACCACATTGAGTACAGAACGACATACGCAAATATTCCTACTAGTCCCCACATGCCGGCTGCAAACGATGCCGCAAATAACAAAATTTCACCTACAATTAAAAATGAGAGGGCAATGGTCAATACAAAATTCGGCTTAAATCTACCTGTTACTGTCGGTCTTGCCTTCGTTCTTTTCATGATTGGGTCAATATCCTGATCAATAAAGTTATTCATTGCGCCTGAGCCACCTATTATTAATGCCGCACCCAGCATGGTGAACAATATGACATCAAGCTCTTGCAAGAAGTGTCTACTAGTAAATTGAAATGCCAGCCACATCCCTGTAAACGTTGTGACAAGATTCGAGTTTACGATCCCAATTTTTATTAGTGCTAAGAAATCTTTTACAATAGATGTTGATTCTGGTCCACCATTTCTAGTAGCCGTCAGTGCACGACCGTTTGACATGATACCTCTCCTTTCATTTTTGTAAGCATATTCCGCTAATGTTTACTATAGCGAAATTTGCGATTGATTTCTAGACATTAAGTGAAATTTAGATGAAGTTGTAAAAATTAGCTTTGTCTAGAAATATAATTAAAAACAACATATCTATAGTAAAACATTTTCTAAAATGAATTGTGAAGGTTAAAGTACGAAATTATGAACAATTTGTGAAATGGAATCAACATCTAATACTCCCTACTCTTTACAAGTTGTTTTTTTCCTGTATTTTCGATATTATCTAGTAGCAGAAACATTACTTTCATGTAATGTTTATAGATAAAGTAGGTGACTCATTTATGCAACACAACAGGTATATGAAGTGGTTTGCTGTTGCCGCTACAATTGGAATGCTTCTTATTTTATTAGGTGGAGCACTTGTTACCAAAACAGATAGTGGCTTAGGCTGTGGTCGAAACTGGCCTGATTGTAATGGTTCTCTTATTCCAAAAGAAATTACACCGGAAGTCTTAATTGAATTTTCACATCGTGCTGTAACTGGAATTGTATCGATTTCTATTCTTGTGTTAACAATTTGGACATGGCGTAAACTCGGTCATATTCGCGAAGTAAAGTTATTAGGTTTTTTAGCGATGTTTTTCTTAATCGCACAGGCTCTTATTGGAGCTGCTCAAGTATTGTGGGGGCAAGGCGATTTTATACTAGCACTCCACTTTGGGATTTCTCTTATTTCCTTTGCTGCCGTTCTCCTTCTCTCTATGATTGTATTTGAAGTGGATCGGAAATTTGATGCCGATAACGTTTTTATTGGTAAAAAGTTACGTTGGCATACGATTGCTGTCACAATTTATTCTTATTTAGTCGTTTATACAGGGGCGCTTGTTCGCCATACAGAATCTAGCTTAATATGTCCTGACTGGCCATTTTGCAACAATGAAACACCATTCGCACCACTAAATAATATGTATGAATGGGTGCAAATGGGACATCGATTTGCTGTTCTGATCTTTTCTATTTGGATTGCATACATAACTTGGCACGCTATAAAAGAATATAAAAATCAACGTGTTATTTACTATGGCTGGATTATTGCCTTTATTATAGTAATTTTACAGGTGATTGCTGGTATGTTAGTAGTCCTAACTAAATTGAATTTAACAGTCGCATTACTGCATTCATTATTTATTTCAATATTATTTGGTCTACTTTGCTACATGGTCTTGCTAGTTGCACGTAGCGATTATAATGGAAAAAATAAAGAATAATAGAAAAGATTCGCTACATCAGTGGCGAATCTTTTTTATTTATTTAAACGACTTCAATTACTAAGCAACTAATGACATGTCAAAAAATCGACAAGTTTACAATATAACAAAATCAATATTATAGAGAAAATGCTAGAAGATACATGCTATGTGAAGTGGTTGATCTTTGTTCCGACTGAGCGACTCCTCGGGGATCAGCGATAGAGGAACGAAGGCTAAAAGCATCACGTCCTGTGATAACACCTTCGTGACCAACATCGTGTTAGCCCGAGACCCTGGAGCGCAAGCAAAGCGGCTCATCGGACGCCCCCAGGAAGCTTTGCTCTGTGCGAAAGCGAAGCGGCAGCAACAAATGTTTTATCTGCGCGAAAGCGAAGCGGCAGCGGCAAATGTTTTATCTGCGCGAAAGCGAAGCGGCAGCGGCAAATGTTTTATCTGCGCGAAAGCGAAGCGGCAGCGGCAAATGTTTTATCTGCGCGAAAGCGAAGCGGCAGCGGCAAATGTTTTATCTGTGCGAAAGTGAAGCGGCAGCGGCAAATGTTTTATCTGTGCGAAAGCGAAGCGGCAGCGGCAAATGTTTTATCTGTGCGAAAGCGAAGCGGCAGCGGCAAATGTTTTATCTGTGCGAAAGCGAAGCGGCAGCGGCAAATGTTTTATCTGTGCGAAAGCGAAGCGGCAGCGGCAAATGTTTTATCTGTGCGAAAGCGAAGCGGCAGCGGCAAATGTTTTATCTGTGCGAAAGCGAAGCGGCAGCAACAAAGCGCTCAGTCGCAACGAAAATCAACCCTGCATTATGGTGGTGAGCAAAAATAGCAAAATAAAAAAGGTTATTAGTATGCTATAAAAGCCATCTAATAACCTTCTTTCGGTTCAATTATTCAATTTCAATTAGCAAATCACCTGTTGAAATGGCGTCGCCTGCACTTGCGTATACTTCTTTTACAACTCCATCTTTCGGTGCTTGAACAGTTGTCTCCATTTTCATCGCTTCAGTAATTAACAAATGGTCTCCACGTTTAACAGTACTTCCTTTTGATATAACTACCTTTAAGACCGTACCTGGCATTGTAGCTCCAATTTGGTTTGGATTGCTTGGATCTGCCTTTAATGCTAAACTGCCATCTACTTCGACAGTCATATCTTGAATCACCAACTCACGGGATTGACCATTCAACTCAAAGTACATCACACGTGTTCCGTCATGCTGTGGCTCACCGATCGAAACGAGTTTAATAATCAGTGTTTTTCCTTTTTCGATTTCGACTTCGATTTCTTCACCTAGCTTTAATCCGCAAAGGAATGTTGGTGTGTCTAATACCGAAATATTGCCGAAAGAGTCCACTGTTTTCGCATACTCTTCAAACACTTTCGGGTACAAAGCATACGCCAATACATCCTTTTTTGTCACCGGTCTGTTTAATTTTTCCTCCAGCACTGCCTCTAGCTGCTCAAAATTCACAGGTTCTAGTAGCTCACCTGGACGTACTGTAATAGCTTCGCGATCCTTTAACACAACCTGTTGAAGTGCCTCAGGGAAGCCGCCATGTGGTTGTCCTAAATAACCCTGGAAGAACTCAATCACAGAATCCGGGAAATCAATAGTTTGTCCTCTTGTCAGTACAGAGCTTTCATCTAAATCGTTCTGTACCATAAATAACGCCATATCACCGACTACTTTTGAAGATGGGGTTACTTTGACAATATCACCAAATAGAAGGTTCACGCGGGAATACATGCGCTTCACTTCCTCCCATCTATCCCCAAGACCAACTGCTTTGGCTTGCTGCTGTAAGTTACTGTATTGACCGCCAGGCATCTCATGGACATATATTTCAGAATGTGGGCTAATCATGCCGCTTTCAAAATCCTTATAATATTTACGCACATCTTCCCAGTAGTACGATAGTTTTTCTAGTGCTTCAATATCGGCACGAACCTCACGCTTACTGCCCTTCATTGCATAATACAAGGAGTTTGCACTTGGCTGTGACGTTAAGCCCGCCATCGAACCGAGCGCCGTATCAATGATATCCACTCCTGCCTCGATCGCCTTGGCATATAAATAAATACCATTACCACTTGTATCATGTGTATGCAGATGGATTGGCAAACTTGTCGTCTCTTTTAACTCGGAAATTAAACGATACGCTGCTTCTGGCTTCAATAACCCAGCCATATCTTTTATCGCTAAAATATGGGCACCTGCTGCCTCCAGCTCCTTCGCCATTTCCTTGTAGTATTGGACTGAATATTTTGCCCTCGTATCATCAAAAATATCGCCTGTGTAACAGATTGCTGCTTCGGCAATTTTACCAGACTGACGAGCGGCATCAATCGCTACTTCCATGCCTTTCACCCAGTTCAAACTATCGAAAATGCGGAACACATCAATGCCTGATGCCGCTGATTCAGCGATAAACTCACGAATTAAATTGTCAGGGTAGTTCGTGTATCCGACGGCATTCGCTCCACGCAGTAACATTTGAAATAACACATTTGGTACTTGTTCACGCAGCTTGGCAAGACGCTCCCATGGGTCTTCCTTTAAGAAACGGTACGCCACATCAAACGTCGCGCCACCCCACATTTCGAGTGAGAAGAAATCATGCATCATGCGTGCTGTTGCATCTGCAATTTCGAACATATCCTTTGAACGTACACGTGTCGCAAGAAGTGATTGGTGTGCATCTCGGAAAGTTGTATCCGTTAATAGCACGTCCTCCTGCTCCAGAATCCATTTCACAAGCCCATCTGTTCCTTGAGCATCTAAAATTTGCTTTGTCCCTGCAGAGGGAACGATTAATTTATCAACTTTTGGGATACTCGGCTGAACAAAAATTGGTTTCGCCTTCTGCTCTACTCCTGGGAAACCATTGAGCGTCACATTACCGATATAGCTTAAAAGCTTTGTCCCACGGTCCTGACGCACAGGGAAATTAAATAATTCAGGTGTTGTATCAATAAAGCTAGTATCAAATGCACCCGTTAAAAATTTCTCGTGCGTCACGACATTATTTAAAAATGGAATATTCGTTTTCACCCCACGAATACGGAACTCTTTTAAGTTACGGTCCATCTTTGCTGCAGCTTCTTTAAATGTCATTCCTGATGTTGAAATTTTCACCAATAGTGAATCATAGTACGGTGTCACCACAGCTCCCTGGAAGCCATTGCCGGCATCTAGACGAACACCAAAGCCACCACTTGAACGATACACCATCAGCTTTCCTGTATCCGGCATAAAGTCATTGGCTGGGTCTTCCGTTGTAACACGTGCTTGAATCGCATAGCCAATCATTGGAATATCCGCCTGTTGAGGAATATGGATTTCCTCACTATGAAGACCGTAACCCGCAGCCACTTTTATTTGAGCATGCACGATATCGACACCTGTAATCATTTCAGTAATTGTATGCTCAACTTGAATACGAGGGTTGACCTCGATGAAATAAAAATCCTCTCCTGCGACTAAAAATTCTACTGTCCCTGCATTTATGTACGAGACATTTTTCATTAGTTGAACCGCTGCATCACAAATACTATTTCTTAAATTTTCTGAAATCGAATGAGAGGGTGCGATTTCAACAACCTTTTGATGACGACGTTGTATCGAGCAATCACGCTCATATAGATGGACAATATTGCCCTGTTGATCGCCAATAATTTGGACTTCAATATGCTTTGGCTTAATAATTGCCTTTTCTACATACACCTCATCAGAGCCGAATGCTGCCTTCGCCTCTGATTTTGCACGTTCATAGGAGGAAGCTAGCTCCTCTTGACTATGAACAAGGCGCATACCACGACCACCGCCGCCTAGCGCTGCCTTAATCATAATTGGATAGTCATATGTGCTAGCAAAAGCCTCTATCTCTGCTAAATCATTTACTGGACCGTCTGTACCAGGAATAACAGGAATACCTGCAACAATTGCCTGTTCACGCGCTTTAACCTTATCTCCGAACATATCTAAGTGCTGGGAAGTTGGTCCAATAAAGACAATGCCCTCTTCTTCACAACGACGTGCAAATTCTACGTTTTCCGATAAAAAACCATACCCCGGATGAATCGCATCAACACCCGCATCCTTTGCAATGGCAATAATACCCTCAATATCTAAATAAGCATCGATCGGTTTCTTGCCAGCCCCGACTAAATAGGCCTCATCTGCTTTAAAGCGATGGAATGCCCCACTATCCTCCCGCGAATATATGGCTACGGTTTGGATATTTAGCTCCGTACATGCACGGAAAATACGAATTGCAATTTCTCCCCTATTGGCTACGAGAATTTTGTTGATTGATTCCATAGATATCCCCCTTTATGATTGTGATTTTTTTCTTTCTACCTTTTCAAACATAGAAACATTAATTAATATTCCCATAGCTAAAGATAGAATAATTATAGATGTCCCGCCATAGCTAATAAAAGGCAGCGTTACACCGGTTAACGGGATTAACCCAGTTACACCCCCAAGGTTAATAAACGTTTGCCAGCCAATCCAGCTCGCAATACCAGCCGCAATCATACGTGCTAGTGGATCTTTTGTGCGCAATGCAATTGAAAATCCTTTATATACAATAAATCCTAGACCACCTAAGACGATTATCACACCCCAAATACCTAGTTCTTCCATTATAATCGCCATAATAAAATCAGTTTGTGGTTCAGGTAAATACCCCAATTTTTGAACGGATTGACCGAGGCCTCTTCCATCTAAACCGCCTCCGCCTATTGCATAATAACTATTTACAACTTGGTGACCCATATCATTTTCATAATCAAATGGATTAAAATAAGATAGAATTCGGCCTTTACGGTTACCTGTTAATAGCTCCCCTTTAAATAACCAAAGCATACCAAGGATAGCTGTACCAAATGCCCCTAATACCGCAAAAAACTTCCAAAATGTTTTAAATGGAATACCACTCGCCGCTACAACAGATACAGCAATGCCACAAAGTATAATGACAGCTCCTAAATCGGTTTCAAACGCTACACAAGCAACAACAAGAATCCAGAGAAATATTGGATAAAAAATTTCTGTCGGTTGTAGCTTTTCAAACGTATATTTTTGTCCTTTCCGATAAAAAGCAGCGGAAAAATATAAAATTATAAATAGTTTCGCATATTCAGATGGCTGAAAATTCCCTAGACCTGGAATATGTATCCAACTCTGAGAACCTACTTGATCCGCACCATGACCGGCTACTTTTAACCAAGTAAATAGCACGGCAAGAACGACGGTAAGAAACAACATAACATTCTTATTGGCATAATGCTTGTACGGGAAAAATGCGGTCACTAAAAAACCCATAAAAGCTACAGTTAAATTTGTCACTTGCTTTTGATAAAAATAGTCTGGAGCCTGTTCTTCCTTTGTAATAGCTACCATCATACTTGAGCTATAAATCATTACTAATCCAAATAAACTTAATAATAGAAAAGTAAAAAATAATGGGTAATCAAAATTTCGTGCATAACGTTTTAAGTATTGTTTCATCGGAAAACCTCATTCTAGAAAAAAAACTCAAATCGCAAATAGCGTTTGAGTTTTTTCTTTTTATTTGTCTGTATACGCGTCGTGTAGTACAGACAGTTCTTTCTCGAGTGAATCGAGAATCTCTTTGCCTTTTTCGCGTTCAATGAGTCCAAGCTTCACAGCAAAGTCAATTTCACGTGAAAGGCCGAACATTTGTGTATCTAATACTTCTTCATATAAAGGGCATTGTGGCATTGTTAAATGATCCATTTGTACTCGAATGAGGCGAGCGATTTTATCTGCATCAGCAACTAAAAGCTCCAAAGCCTTCTCCTGAAAAGAAGTTTGTGATTTCGTATCCATGAGGACGCCCCCATTATCTGATATTTCTTCGATTCTATCTTAATAAAGTTTATCTTTTAGTCGTTAAAATTGCAAGTGTCTTCGTTGGAAAATAGAGAAATCAAATTATATTTCTTTATTATACCTAGCCATTAGCGTTATACTAATTCATGGATATACAAGATTTGAGGAGGATTTCTATAATGGAAACAATAATTCCTATCAAGGGCGCAGTTTCATTTCAACTAACGTTAGATCCCACTGTTTGGATTTTCGATGATCGTAAATTAGATTTAAAAACGTACTTCACCTCACAAAAAGTGGAAGAAGATATGGATATCAAATATATGCGTGAAGTCGGTGCGCACTGGTCACGTGAAATTATGGAAGGGGCAACTTTCCCACCAACATTAAAATCCGAACGAAAATTTGACCGTAAAGGGATGGAAACAGGTACTTTCGGTATCGAATTAAGTCCCTTCTTGAAAAATGCTGAAATTAAACCAGAAGCGACAACAATCGTCATTGAATGCGAAGGTGGCAAAGAGTGTCCATTTACAATCGAAGAAGCTCATACATTAATTTTGCAATACAGCCAAGATGGTAAGCCTTTACTAGAAGATGGCCCTGTCCATGTATTATTTAGAGACGGTTCAAATGTAGACAACCCTATCAAAAATGTATTAGCTATTCGTGCCGAGTAGGAGGGAATGCAATGCGCGTAAAGTGTGTCATTTGCGATACAATTAACAATTTAGATGATAGTTTACCGTTAGCAAAAAAATTACGCAATCGACCAATTCATACGTATATGTGTGAGACGTGTCACGATCGTATTAAAGAAAATACCATCGCACGCGTTGAAACCGGGAATTTCCGTTTTTATCGTACTTCACCACAAATGGATAAAGAGTTTTAACAGCTACTAAAGGAGGTGACCCATTAATTGGCCACCTCCTTTATGTTGTTGAAAAGCTATTGTGTTAATGAAATTAAGATGTCCTATAAAATAAGATATGCTCTTCGGCGAAACGAGGGGTTGATTGAAGTCATTGTTCATATTATGCAGTAACAAATTGTACGGCATTTTATTCTATCATTAGATACTGTACGCATTTCATTGAAAAGAAAGACTGCCTAAAATGTCTTTATATCATAAAAAATAGTATGCCAGATTGCTTCTAGCATACTATTATATTTCGATTATTACCCATTATTTTTTTATAATCGCCTTCTCAATCAATTCGACAACCTGATACATAATCGTCGCAAAAAAGGCGATGATGAGCAGTGACATAAGCACGAGATTAAAGTTAAATACTTGAAAGCCATAAATAATTAAATAACCAAGACCTTTTGAGGACACTAAAAATTCACCAACAATAACCCCTACCCAAGATAATCCTACATTTACTTTTAAAGTAGAAATAATCGTTGGGAAGGAGGCAGGCAAAATCACTTCTCTAAATATTTGCCATCTAGTTGCTCCAAAAGTTTGTAATACTTTGCTATAGTTTGGATCTACCCCTTTAAAGGCCGTGTAAACAACAATCGTCGTAATAATAATCGAAATTAAAGCACCCATTGCGATAATCGAAAAATAGCCTGGGCCAAGTGCAACAATTAATATTGGTCCTAGCGCGACTTTCGGCATCGCATTTAAAATAACTAAATATGGATCGAGTACCTTTGACAGCAAAGGTGACCACCACAAAATGCTAGCTATTAATGTCCCTAGTAAGGTACCAGCAATAAAACCGATAACTGTTTCCATTAGCGTGACACCAACATGCAACGTTAACGAACCATCACTTACTTTTTCTATAAACGTTTGCCATACATATGTTGGTGAACTAAAAATTAAACGATCAATCCATCCAAATCTTGAAAGAAGCTCCCACCCTCCAAAAAATACGAGTAAGATGATCAATTGATATAATCGAACAAAGCGTTTTTCCTTTTTTAACATTTGTTGATACTGTTTAAATAATGTATTATCCAAGGCTCTCCAGCTCCTTCCAAATAGTTTGGAATACATCTGAATATGCCGGATGCTGTCGTACATCAAACGGAGATAGCTTGCGTAATGCTTCAGGTATTTCAAAAACTCTATGCAATGAACCTGGATTAGCTGAAAAAAGAAATACCCGTTCACTCATGGCGATTGCTTCACCAATATCATGTGTCACAAGAATCGCTGTTTTTTGATAGGCCTTTAAGGTTTCAACAACTAAGTCCTCAAGCTTTAATTTTGACTGATAATCAAGTGCCGAAAACGGTTCATCTAGCAGTAAGATTTTAGGATTTACTGCCAATGTCCTCGCAAGTGCTACACGCTGACGCATACCTCCTGATAACTCTCGGGGAAAATTACTCCCTACATGTGGTAAACCTATTTCTCGCAACAGTGCATTGGCGGTCACTTTATGTGTTTTATTGCTCCGCTCCAGAATTTTCAAGCCAATTGTGACATTTTCCTCGATAGTTTTCCAAGGAAACAAATAATCTTGTTGAAGCATGTAGCCAATGAGAGACTGATTTTGTGCTGAAATTTCCTCTCCATCAATGTATACATTACCATCAGTAGACGGAAATAAACCCGCAATAATTGATAATAAAGTTGTTTTCCCACATCCACTCGGCCCTATGAAAGATACAAATTCACCTTCACGAATTTCTAAACTGATATTACGTAAAACTTCCGTTGCCTGAGTATTGGAAAAATAGCTATGGTGAATATGTTCTAGTTTTAAAAATCCCATATTACTCAGCAGCCTTTTTAGCAAAGGTTGTATTCACAAGCTTTTCATAATCTACCCGTTGAGGAAGTTCACCTGCTTCCTCCATAATCGTTTGCAAGTTATCCCATTCCTCCTTATCTAAAATAGGATCCGTTGCATAAGAGCCTTGAGACTTATAACGCTCCACTACTGTTTCAATTAAAGCAACATCCACATTTTCAAAATATGGCTGAATGATTTTCGCTACTTCTGCAGCACTCTCTTTTTGTACAAAATCCTGCGCTCGTTTCAATGCGTTTGTAAAACCTTGCACTGTTTTCGCTTCATCCTTCAAATAACTACTTTTGGACATAAACGATGTGTAAGGTATATGACCAGATTCAGTTCCAAATGAAGCAACAATATAGCCTTTACCCTCTTTCTCAAAGATACTCGCTGTTGGTTCAAATAGTTGCACAAAGTCCCCTGTTCCAGAAGCAAAGGCCGTAGAAATATTAGCAAAATCGATGTTTTGAATGAGTGTTAAGTCGTTTGTAGGATTGATGCCATGTTTTTTCAGTACAAACTCACCCGCCATTTGGGGCATTCCACCCTTACGTTGCCCTAAAAATGTAGTGCCTTTTAATTGATCCCATGAAAAATTATCCATTTTTTCACGCGCAACTAAAAATGTACCATCTGTTTGAGTTAGCTGGGCAAAATTTTGTATTGGATCATTGGCGCCCTGAAGTGTCACATAAATAGAAGTTTCCGATCCAACTAAGGCAATATCAATGCCATCAGACAGTAACGCCGTCATTGTCTTATCGCCACCTGCAATCGTTTGTAACTCAACAGAAAGCCCCTCATCCTCGAAGAAACCTTTTTCAAGTGCTACATACTGCGGCGCATAGAAAATCGAGCGCGTCACTTCTCCAACTTTGACCTTTTCAAGCTCCGTTTTATTACACGCTGTCAAAGAAAGGAGTAACAAAGCAATAACACTAAATAATAAACCTTTTTTAAGCCAACGCATTCCATTTCCTCCTCGATTGATGAAAATAAGCCTATCAACATTAACTTATTCATATCAAAAGATTTCGGTGCCTATCAATTTAGGTTTGAGAGACACAATCGATTGAAAATGGGTTCCGTAGCCAATCGTTTATATGTAGATGGCTTAAAACGATAAAATTTTTTACGATACCAAATAAAACAGCCTTAGCAAATTAATGCTAAGGCTGTTTTATTACTTAAAAACTCAATACAAGTTTCACGGTATAGGAGCCAAGCTACTCTCATTGATTGGCAGCTTGTTGCTCTTCTCTTTTTTCACGCCACATACGTGTTTTATATACAATCAAAATTAACGCCGCTACAATGAGCCCTTCTACCATTGGAAGATATAATGCAAAAAATGTTAACATAATACACCCTAAAAACAGGAAAATGTAAATAACTATATTTTGTGATAGTTTTAATTTCTTTGCAAAGCCTAGTTTATAAACAAGTGCAGAGAGCAAAAACACTAGAGCAAACAGAGCATAACCTGCCATTTCATAGCTAGGTAAGTTTTCATATAAAAAACGCGTAATCCCTGCCATTTTTTCATAGGCATTTGCTGTTTCCTCTAAATTTGTCTGTGCAGCAACTTGAATAAAATTCAGTTCACTCAATAAAGCGGACTTTATATCCAAGACTCCTCTTCCTTTCATGTCAGCGGAAAATTATTGTTCTGCGTTACGTAATTTTTTCGCTGCTTTCTCACGTTCGTTTTTATCTAGAATTTGTTTGCGAAGGCGAATAGATTCTGGTGTGATTTCTAAGTACTCGTCATCACCTAAGTATTCAAGCGCTTCTTCTAGTGATAAAATACGTGGCTTTTTAATAACATTCGTTTGGTCTTTGTTTGCTGAACGGATGTTTGTTTTTTGTTTCATTTTTGTGATGTTTACAGTGATATCAGCGTCACGAGTATTTTCTCCAACGATCATACCTTCGTAAATATCTGTACCTGGCTCCAAGAACAGTGTACCACGGTCTTCAATTTGCATCATACCATAAGTTGTTGATTTACCAGTTTCCATTGAAACTAGTACACCTTGGTGACGGCCACCAATTTTTCCTGGTAATAATGGTTGATAGCAATCGAACGTATGGTTGATAATACCGAAACCTTTTGTCATCGACATGAATTCAGTTGTATAACCGATTAATCCACGAGCTGGTACTAAGAACGTTAAACGAACTTGACCACTGCCGTTGTTCACCATATCAAGCATTTCACCTTTACGTGTACCAATTGATTCAATAATTGAACCAACATTTTCTTCAGGCACATCGATTTGAACGCGTTCGTAAGGTTCACATTTCACGCCGTCGATTTCACGCACGATTACTTGTGGTTTTGACACTTGTAATTCGAAGCCTTCACGACGCATGTTTTCGATAAGGATAGATAAGTGAAGCTCCCCACGACCTGAAACTGTCCAAGCATCTGGAGAATCAGTATCTTCAACACGTAAAGATACGTCTGTTTGTAATTGAGCACGTAAACGCTCTTCTACTTTACGAGAAGTAACCCATTTTCCTTCACGACCTGCGAATGGAGAATTGTTTACTAAGAAAGTCATTTGTAAAGTTGGCTCATCAATACGTAATGGCGTTAGCGCATCTGGGTGTTCAACAGGGCAAACTGTTTCACCAACGTTGATGTCTTCCATACCTGAAACGGCGATTAAGTCACCAGCTTTTGCTGTCTCAACTTCTTCACGTTTTAAGCCGAAGAAACCAAAGATTTTCGTTACACGGAAGTTTTTCACTGTTCCGTCTAACTTCATAAGAGATACTTGTTGACCTACAGAAATTGTTCCGCGGAATACGCGACCAATACCGATACGTCCAACGAAGTCATTATAGTCAAGTAAAGCTACTTGGAATTGTAATGGCTCTTCTGAGTTATCAATTGGTGCTGGAATAGCTTCGATAATTTTCTTAAATAGACATTCCATATCCGCTTCTTGCTTAGATGGATCAGCGTCTAAAGAAGCTGTACCATTTACACCTGAAGCATAGACAACAGGGAAGTCTAATTGATCTTCATCTGCACCTAGTTCAATGAATAATTCAAGTACTTCATCTACTACTTCTAGTGGACGAGCTGAATCTTTGTCTACTTTATTAACAACAACGATTGGTGTTAAACGTTGTTCTAATGCTTTTTTCAACACAAAACGTGTTTGTGGCATACAACCCTCATACGCATCGACAACTAGTACAACGCCATCTACCATTTTTAAAATACGTTCTACCTCACCACCGAAGTCAGCGTGTCCAGGCGTATCAAGGATGTTGATACGAGTTCCTTCATAGTTTACTGCTGTATTTTTAGCTAAAATCGTAATACCACGTTCGCGTTCAATATCGTTAGAGTCCATTGCACGTTCTTCAACACGTTCGTTTGAACGGAATGTACCCGATTGTTTTAATAATTGGTCGACTAAAGTAGTTTTACCATGGTCAACGTGTGCGATAATTGCGATATTGCGAAGATCTTGACGTAAGTTTGTCATTATTCCACTCCATATTCTTTTTTCGAATGTTTAACTGTGATATTATAGCACAAGAAGGATAGAAATGTCCTTATTAGAATTTACATCATTCTAAAAAAATATAATTGCATTATAAATTTTTAATATAGGAGGCTCGGCTATGAATCGTGCAAAATTCGTAATGGGCATTTTCGCATTAGCAGCTGTTTTAGCAATGTGTTCTATTGGCTATTCTGTAGCAGCTGGTAGTGTTTTTGGTATAATAGCAGGCATTGTGGCTACTTGTGTCATTTTTATGACAGCCTTTAAATTGAAACGTAAACTGCGTGAGCAAGGATTACTTTAATAAGTAAGTAGGAGCCTGTCTAAAAATAGACGGCTCCTTTTTTATTCATAGGGCACAATATATTTTTCTAATAGCTCTTTGTGAATAGAAGGATTGGCAATGATGAAAGTATCCTGATGTAGGAAATCAAAGCTCTCCCCATGTAAATTAGTGGCGATAGCCCCAACTTCCTTAGCAATAATGGTACCTCCAGCAATATCCCATGGCGACAGTCGCATAGATACATAAGCATCTAGTTTACCACTAACAACAAACGCTATTTCCATTGCAGCTGAACCATACGACCGTGTACCACGTACTTTCCGAACCATTTCAATGACTTTTTCATTGTGAATATGTCGGTTTGGTGCTACCCAGTGTGCGTTTATACCAATGACCGATTCCTCCATTTTGACTGATTGCAATTTACGTAATGGTGAGTCATTGTACCATGCCCCTTCGCCTGCAATTGCATAAAATAAGTCTTCACGCATTACATCAAATATGTAACCTAGCTTGCCTACCCCATTAATAAAAATACCAATAGAAATCATAAAATGCCGATGTTGTTTAACAAAATTCATCGTGCCATCTATTGGATCAATAATCCATACAACGCCTTCTAACGACTCTACTTTTTCTCCCATGCCTTCTTCCCCTAAAATTTTATGGGTTGGATCAAAAGCGCGTATCTTTTCGATAAAAAATAATTCTGTTTCACGGTCAATATTTGTAACAAGGTCATTTGCGCTTGATTTTGTCTCGATCACTAAATTGTATGAAAAGGCATCTCGAATACGGCTCCCTGCTTCAAATATAATACTTTTTGCAAATTGATCAAATTGTTGTAAATCCATAAAAACCCACCCTTCGAATAGGCACTATGCTTCTAGCCCTTCTTAAAAATACTTGCAACTTATCTTCATTTAAAGATGTGCTAAAGGTTCTCATTCCTCATGATGATGTTAAACACAGCACATAATCTTTTCTGTCCATTATGATATATTGTCTATTTTAACCTTTATAACAATAAAAATCACCTGCTGTCGGAATATTCAGCAAGTGATTTTTCAAATTGGTATGAAAGTTTTATTACGCATAGGCGTGCAAACTTTCAAGTTCCAGTTGAATTTCAGCTAGACGTTTTTTACTTTTTTTAATTTCAATCTCATTTTTTTCATTCATTGCAGAGAATAAAGAGGCCAATTCATAATCTAATTCTAATTGTAGAATGTATTCATATTGCTTTTCAATGTCAACTTTACGTATAATTTTTACGATTGGTTTCATAAAAATCACATCCTTTTTTAAATTTTTTTTTACAAAAACTTATCAAATTTGATAAAGTTCTTGTTATAAGATTTTTTCCCAATTTTCTAATAAAATAAACCTTATAAATCGAAAGGAGTTAAATAAAATTGCCGAAAACTAAATGGACTAACAATGACTTCAATGTTTTTCAAATAGATGGATTAGACCAGAGAATGGATGCGTTAATTTCATCTGTACGACCAAAATTCCAACTGCTTGGAGAGGATTTTTCTTCCTTCTTTTCAAGTCATCTTGGAGAAGAATTTTATCCTCATGTTGCGAAGCATGCACGAAGAACAGTAAATCCCCCAAACGACAGCTGGGTTGCCTTTGCTCCTTACAAAAGAGGTTATAAATCATTACCTCACTTTCAGATTGGTCTTTGGAGCACGCATTTATTCATCGTCTTAGCTATTATTTATGAAGCTCCTCAAAAAAATGTGATGGCAGAACGTTTAATTGCCAATAAAGCATTGCTTCAGCAGCTTCCTAATGATTTTATTGTTTCTGGGGATCATATGTCTCCTACAGCAATCTCCATGCAAGCCGCAAAGGAAGACAAGCTAGATGAATTACTTATTCGTTTGCGTGATGTTAAAAAAGGTGAGTTTTTAGTCGGCCGACATATTCCAAGAGAACAAGCCATCCAACTGTCAGCTAGTGAACTTCATCAAATTACAGAAGAAACTTTCAATAGCTTACTCCCTATTTATAACATTATTGTTGGAAAATAAAGTTGAAGTGTTGTGCTTCATCACCATAACGTTAATTGTATGTAGTGTATGCACAGTACTTATTTTTAACACGTTAAACCATAAGATAAAAAAATGTGGACGTGAGAAATACTCACGTCCACATTTTTTAACGGCGTTGCTTTGGTACAACTTTAATAATCGTACCATCAGCTGCTTCTTTTGTTTGTTTAACAACAGGGTAACTGACATAACCACTTGCCTCTTCAAACTCACGAAAAATTGATTTTTCCCCAGCTTGCGAAGGAACAATTTCTTTAAAACGACGATATTTCGCCATCATTACTTCACGCTTAATGCCTTTATCATAAGCTTGTTCAATCCCTTCAAAAAATTGAACAACATCGACAATTTCCTCAGTCGACCAATCGATTGAAAACGGATAAGAATATTCCATTAGACATAACCACCTTTATGTTACTGAATCCATTTTACCCGGATACTTTCTGCTTCTGCAACCATTCGAGTGATTAGCTCCTCAACTGTTGGAATATCATGAATCATCCCTGTAACTTGTCCGGCCCAACCAAACCCTTCATCTTTCTCACCATTATAAATAAATCGTTTATTGGCAGTGCCACTAATATAATTTTTCAACGCCTCATACGTTGGTGTCATTTGTTCAATTTCTAAAATCTTTTCGGTAAAACCATTGCGTAACGCTCTTGCTGGAGCCCCAATAGAACGCTTAATAATTGTGGTATCTGCTTCCGAACTTGCAAGTAATGCCTCTTTATAAGCCTCTGATGCATCGACACATTCCTTCGTTGCAATAAAACGTGTACCCATTTCAATTCCCTCGGCTCCTAGTGCATGCGCTGCCATCCATCCTCGACCATCACCTATCCCACCAGAAGCAATAACAGGAATTTTCACACTATCTATAACTTGTGGCACAAGCACCATCGTTCCTACATCATCACGACCAAGATGGCCACCACCCTCTTGGCCAACTACCATCACAGCATCTGCCCCAAGTTGTTCTGCCTTCTGAGCTTGCCTACGTGCAGCCACAAGTACTAATTTCTTAATATCCGTTCCTGCCAATATATCAAAAATAGGTGCAGGATTACCTCCAGTCATCGTAACAACCGGTACCTTTTCTTCCACTGCAACACGCACCATATCCTCATAACCAGTGCCATACATACCAATTGCAAAGTTTACACCAAAAGGTTTATCTGTTAATGTACGTACTTTATGAATCTCTGCGCGCAATAAGTCAGGATCTCGTAAACTCATTGCTGTTATTTGTCCCAGCCCTCCAGCATTCGACACCGCTGCTGCTAAATCAGCATATGCTAAATAGGCTAATCCCCCTTGAATAATTGGGTATTTAACATTTAAAAGTTCCGTTACACGTGTATTCCAATTCATAGTACCTCCCCTTTCGTACAATACTAACTTCTCGAAATCATCAAAAAATCCTTTTATTTTTTTATGTAAAGTCTATTCTTTCGTGTCATTAGGTGCTATAATTCATTTGTTTTCTTAGATATTATAAAGTGAGGTGGTACCTGCGTTGTCACAATTAGAGACTCCATTGTTCGACGTATTACTAAAACATCGGAACAGACATCCAATTCAGTTCCATATTCCAGGCCATAAGAAAGGGCAAGGTATGGATCCTGCTTTCCGCGAATTCGTCGGCGACAACGTTTTATCAATTGATTTAATTAATATTGCTCCACTAGACGATTTACATTCACCAAAAGGCGCGATTAAGGAAGCCCAAGCACTTGCTGCCGAAGCCTTTGGTGCTGATCATACATTCTTTTCCGTTCAAGGTACTAGTGGCGCCATCATGACGATGATTCTGACCGTCGTCGGTCCAGGTGATAAGATTCTAGTGCCACGGAATGTTCATAAATCAATTATGTCAGCGATTGTTTTCGCTGGTGCAATCCCGATTTTTATTCATCCTGAAGTAGATGGCGAGTATGGTATTTCTCATGGAATAACACCTGAAGCTGTCGAAAAGGCTTTAATTGCTTATCCGGATACAAAAGCAGTCCTTGTCATCAACCCAACGTATTACGGCTTCACAGCTGATTTAAAGCGTATTGTCGAAATAGTTCATAGCCGTAATATCCCAGTAGTTGTTGATGAAGCCCATGGTGTACACATTAAATTCCATGATGAGCTTCCTTATTCAGCGATGGAGGCAGGTGCCGACATGGCAGCTACAAGCGTACATAAGCTTGGCGGCTCCATGACACAAACATCGATTCTAAATGTTCGTGAAGGCCTTGTCTCTGCAAAACGTGTACAAGCTGTTTTCTCAATGCTAACAACAACATCGACATCTTATCCATTACTCGCTTCGCTAGACACAGCTAGACGTCAGCTAGCAATTCATGGCTATGATTTAATCGATGATGCACTTCGTTTGGCTAAAGATGCTCGTAAACGTATTAACCAAATTCCGCATTTAAAATGTGCTGGTAAAGAAAAATTACACTCATCTGCAACTTATGATATGGATCCGTTAAAACTATTGATTAGTGTTAAGGATTTGGGTATTTCTGGTCATCAAGCCGAAGAATGGCTTCGTCATAATGCTAATATCGAAGTAGAATTGTCCGATCTATATAATATTTTATGTTTAGTGACATTAGCTGATACGAAAAAGGAAATTAATCTTCTAATTAATGCCCTTAGTCGTATGTCTAAAACATTTGATTCAGAAGCTGCTATTACAGAAGCAGTTGTTAATGTTCCGGATATCCCAGCACTTGCCATGTCACCACGTGATGCATTTTATGCGGATACTGAGGTTGTTCCTCTTGCAGAAGCGGATAATTGCATTTGTGCAGAATTCATAATGGTATATCCTCCTGGTATTCCGATTTTTATTCCCGGGGAAATAATTACCCAAGAAAATATTCGTTATATTCAAATGAATATTGAAGCTGGTTTACCTGTTCAAGGACCAGAAGATACAACATTAAAAACGATTCGCGTCATAAAAGAACGCAAACCGATCTTTTAAATGCTAAGCTACCTCTATAAAATGGGGTAGCTTTTCTTAACAAAAAAATACCATAAACTATAGAACATGGGTAACACAGGAAAAATAATCCATCAATAATACCACAAAAAAATCCCCAATTGTTTTATGATAATTGCGTCCGGAATCCACTTTGTGCTTGCAAATCGGTTATTAAACATTACTCTAGAAGCTATTATTTGCAGATTCGCAACGATTAGTTCCTTTCAACGAAAAAGAACGATTATTAGTTTGTATACAATCGATTTTTTGTCATTTTTTACATAAATAAATATACAAATAGCGGGCATAGAAATGCGCCAATAATTGCTGATAAGCCCATAGATAACGAGCCTACTGATAATTCTTGCTCTCCGTATTCTCTTAATTTAACAAGTCCAACGCCGTGCGAAGCACTACCTACCGCAACCCCTCTGCTAACAGCTGAGTCAATGTTGCCGTATTTAATGACTAACGGTCCGATAATAGCGCCTACAAATCCTGCCAGCATTACAAACACAGCTGTTAATGGTGGAATGCCGCCAATTGTTTCACTCACCTGCATACCAACAGGTGTCGTTAATGATTTCGGTAAGGCTGTCAGCATCCAGCTATCGTTGACACCGATCCATTTCAGCATAACAAATATTGTCACTATGCCCGTAATCATGGCGATAAAAATACCTGACAAAATAGAATACTTATACTTTATAATAATCGCACGCTGATTATAAAGAGGATACGCAAGTGCTACAACTGCTGGACCTAGCATTTTTTGAAGCCACTTGCCTCCCTCCATATAAGTAGAATACGGAACATTAAAGACTAATAAAATGATGACACTGACGATCGTTGTCGTCACTAGTGGAATCATTAAAGGATGTGGAAAACGCTGATAAAGTTTTGTAAATAACACGAACAACACAATTGTGCCGATTACAACAATCATTTCAATCAATAGTTAATTCCCCCTCTCCATCCTCTACAATAGCCTCTGTTTCTTTTTTAGCCAGCTCCTTTTTCTCAATCATTTGGGTTAGTAATCCTGTAATATAAATAGAGATTAACGTGCTGGCTATAACAGCTAAAATGATTAACAGGCCAGTCGTTGACAAAAGTTCAGGATAGTCAATCACTCCCACTGTTGCAGGAATGAAAAACAATGTTAATACGCCAATTAAAAAGCCTGCTCCATCTTGAATGTATTCTACTTTAATTATTTTAAAGATGAGTGAAAGTGCTAATAATAATAATCCAATTATACTTCCAGGCAGAGGTACATGTAATAAAGACACAATACCTTCGCCAATGTAATAATAAATATTGAGTATTCCAATCTGAACAATAATACGAACAACTCTCTGTAACATCGCAGCAAAATTTCCGTTCAACATTTCGCCACATTTCACCCCCTATTACGTTCATTCTACATCTGTAGGAATTTTCTGTCTATTATAATTTTAGAAAAACAACAGAAAAAGAAGGTCGCTCAAAACTTTAAGCGACCTTCTGATCAATAGGTTGTCTATAGACTGAAGAACATTCATTTAGTAGACGTTACTACTATTCCTTTTCTCAAAAAATAGTATTATTTTAACAGGTGTATTGATTAACCATTTTTATCTGTCCTAATTAATTAGAAGGCTCTGATTTCCGCTGCGGGCGAGCGTCGAGCCGCTTCCTCCGCTAAAGGAACGAAGGCTAAGTTCGTCACGTCCTGTGACAATGCCTTCGTGACCAACATCGTGTTGGCCTCAGGGTCTCGTCTGTCTCGCTTCCCCCGGGAAGCTTTGCTCTGCGACGAAAGCGAAGCGACAAGAGCACTCGAGTAGCCCTACGCTACAATCAGTAAAAAATAGGAATATATTAGCAAAATAGCAACAAAAAAATCCTTTTATCACTTAATAATAAACCTATTTTTTCTAATCAACACACCTACTATTTTAATTTATTCTCAATAGTTCTATAATGCATGTCCTGAACCACCATCAATATTGACAGAAGTGCCAGTCACATAGCTCGCAGCATCTGATACTAAAAATGTGATGACATTTGCCGCTTCTCGAGTATCTCCTACACGCCCAAGTGGAATCGTTTGACCAACTTTACGAGAATAATCCTCCCACGAAAGCTCTGGTTCATGTTCTTTCCATTTCTTCTCTATTTGATCACTTCGAATAAGCCCAATACAAACAGAATTCACACGAATATTATCTTTACCTAAGTCTTTGCTCATAGCTTTCGTTAATGCAAGCCCGGCAGCACGACTTACAGTAGTAGGGAGTGAATTTGCTGGTGGTGTTTTAGCCATTACCGCAGTCACATTAACTATTGCACCGCCACCAACCTTACGTAAATGAGGTGCAGCATATTTTGAACAATTGACAGCACCAAACACTTTTAAATCTAAATCAGCTTGCCACAGCTCACTACTAACCGCTTCAAAAGGATTAGCTGAAGATGTACCTGCATTATTAATAAGAATATCAAGGCGACCAAAATGCTCTACTGCTCGTCCAATTAAGTACTTACAATCTTTTTCCTTTGTAATATCAGTCGGTACAATTAATACGTCCTCGCCTGTTTCGTTTTTAATACAGCCAGCAGCCACTTGTAGCTGTTTTTCACCACGGGCACAAAGTACAACCTTTGCCCCCTCTTTCACAAGCTGCATCGCTGTATAATAACCAATTCCCTTACTTGAACCTGTAATAACTGCTACTTTCCCCTTTAAGCCTAGTTCCATTGATATCACCTCAGTTTTTTGTTCAACTTCTCTTTTTTCATAAACATCGTTATCATTTTCGGACATCTAACAGTCAATCAGAGATCTATTTGACACTTCACAAGTTCTATCTGACACCTTTACTAAGTCTATCCAGCATTTAATAGATTCCTAACCAAATAATATTTTTCGAAATATTCATTCGATATAATTACTTTATCAAAATTACAAGTAATATACAAAAAAACGGCTACAAAGCAAATGCTTTATAGCCGTCTTCATGAACTTTATTATTTTTTTGCTACAATATGGATTGGATTGCCAAGTAATACTTCAGCAGCTTCCATTGTAATTTCACCTAAAGTTGGGTGAGCATGGATTGTTAACGCAATATCTTCCGCAGTCATGCCGCCTTCAATTGCTAAGCCCATTTCAGCGATCATATCTGATGCACCAGCACCTACGATTTGAGCACCGATTAATAAGCCATCTTCTTTACGAGCAACAAGCTTCACGAAACCTTCTGTTTGGTTTAATGCAAGTGCACGACCATTTGCTGCGAATGGGAATTTAGCTGCAGTGTATTCAATGCCTTCAGCTTTCGCTTCATCTTCGTTATAACCAACTGTTGCCATTTCTGGATCTGTGAAGCATACAGCAGGAATAGCTAAATAATCAACGATTGATTTTTCACCAGCGATTGCTTCAGCAGCAACTTTACCTTCGTAAGATGCTTTATGAGCAAGCTGAGGACCTGCTACAATATCACCAATTGCATAGATGTTTGGAATATTTGTACGACATTGTTTGTCAACATTGATTAGACCACGTTCACCGAATTCAACACCGATTTCAGCAAGGCCCATTTCATCTGTATTTGGACGACGACCTACAGTCACTAATACATAGTCAGCTTCAACTTTTTTCTCTTCTCCGCCAACTTCATAAGTTACTACTACGCCGTTTTCTGTTTCTTCAACGCCTTTTGCAGATGCGTTTACTTCCATTTCAACGCCTTTCTTTTTAAGGCCTTTTTTCACGATTTGTGTCATTTGCTTTTCGAAGCCAGCTAAGATATCTTTTCCGCCTTCGATAATTGTTACTTGTGAGCCAAGATTAGCATAAGCTGAGCCTAACTCTGTACCAATATAGCCTCCACCGATAACAACTAATTTACCAGGAACTTCTTGTAAAGAAAGTGCGCCAGTAGAGTTTAGTACGCGATCAGAGAATTTAAATGTTGGAATTTCAACTGGGCGTGAACCTGTTGCGATAATTACATTGTTAAATGTGTAAGTTTGAGCAGATTCACCATTGATGATACGCACTGAATGAGCGTCAACGAAATAAGCTTCACCTTGTACAATTTCAACTTTATTACCTTTAAGTAAGCCTTCAACACCGCCAGTTAATTTTTTAACAACGCTGTCTTTAAATGCTTGTGCTTTTGAGAAGTCTAATTTCACATCAGAAGCGATGATACCCATGTCATCTGAATGTTTAGCATGCTCAAAACGGTGACCTACTGAAATTAATGCTTTTGATGGGATACAACCTACGTTTAAGCACACACCACCAAGTACATTTTTTTCAACGATTGTTACTTTTTGGCCAGTTTGAGCTGCACGGATTGCTGCTACATATCCTCCAGGACCTGAACCAATGACAAGAGTATCTGTTTCGATTGGAAAATCTCCTACTACCATTTTTGTTACGCCTCCATTAATAATAATTCTGGTTCACTTAACAAACGCTTTAAGTGATTTAAAGCATTTTGCGCAGTGGCTCCATCAATCATACGATGATCAAAGCTCAATGATAATGCTAACACAGGTGCGGCTACAATTTCACCATTTTTTATTACAGGTTTTTCTGAAATTCGACCAATACCTAAAATCGCTACTTCAGGGTGATTAATTACCGGAGTAAACCATTGCCCCCCTGCAGAGCCGATATTCGTAATCGACATCGATGCACCCTTCATTTCATGTGGTGCAAGCTTGCCTTCACGTGCTTTAGTCGCTAACTCATTAATTTCATTAGATACTGCAAACACAGATTTACGATCTGCGTGCTTAATAACAGGTACTAGTAAGCCTTTTTCTGTATCTGCTGCAATACCAATATTGTAGTAATGCTTCTGAATAATTTCTTGTGTTGCATCATCTAATGAGCGGTTAAATTCTGGGAATTCGCGCAAAGTTGAAATAAGCGCTTTAACTACGTATGGTAAGTACGTTAATTTGACACCCTTCTCAGCAGCGATATCTTTGAATTTTTTGCGATGTGCTACAAGAGCGGTTACGTCGACTTCATCCATTAGTGTAACATGTGGAGCTGTTTGTTTCGAGTGAACCATTGCTTTTGCAATCGCTTTTCGAATGCCAGACATTTTCTCACGTGTTTCTGGGAATTCTCCCTCAAGAACAACTGGTGCTGCTTGTGTAGTTGTTTCTTGTTGAACAGCTTCTTCGTTAGCAACTTGTGCTACTTCAGCCTCTACAGCGCCTCCACCGTTTAGGAAATTCTCAATATCCAGTTTTAAAATACGGCCATTTTTACCTGTACCTTTAACTTCACGAATATTGACATCATTGTCTCGTGCAAATTTACGTACTGAAGGCATTGCAATGATACGTTTTGTATCGACAGCTACATCTTCAGTCTTTACTGCCGTTTTTTCTGAAGCTTTTTCTTCCTCGACAGGTGCCTTTGCTACTGCTTGGCCAGACTCAGCTGTTGCTTGAACTTGAGCTTCTGTTTTCGCTTCAGCATGGTCATCGCCTTTTAGCTTTAAGTCTTCATAGCCAGGTGCATCAAAGCGGATTAAGACATCACCAACAACGGCTACAGTGCCTTCTCCTACTAAAACTTCCTCTACTGTTCCTTCAACTGGAGAAGGTATTTCTACTACTGCTTTATCATTTTGTACTTCACAAAGAATATCGTCTTCTTTTACTGTATCTCCAGCTTTAACGAACCATTTCACGATTTCGCCTTCGTGAATACCCTCGCCAATATCCGGTAATCTAAATTCAAATGCCATGTGTACCCATCCTTTCTATTTACTGTTTTAGGAGCTACATTAAGAAGCTACATTAGAATGTTAAAACTTTTTTCGCTGTTGCCATTACATCTTTATAGTTCGGTAACCAAACACCTTCAGCTTGTGGGAATGGGTACACAGTATCTGGTGCAGCCACACGAAGTACAGGTGCTTCTAAGCTTAAAATTGCACGCTCTGTAATTTCAGCCACTACATTTGCAGCAATACCTGCTTGTTTTTGAGCTTCTTGTACAACGATTGCACGACCTGTTTTTTCAACTGATGCAATAATTGTTTCAATATCAATCGGTTGAATTGTACGTAAATCAATAACTTCAACAGAGTGACCTTCTTTTTCTAGCTCTTCTGCAGCCTTTAAGCTTTCATGAACCATTAATCCATAGGCAACAATTGTTAAATCTTTACCCTCACGTTTAACGTCCGCTTTACCTAGTGGAATTTCGTATGCTTCCTCAGGTACCTCTTCACGGAATGAACGGTATAATTTTAAATGCTCTAAGAAAATGACTGGATTATCATTTCGAATAGATGAAATCAGTAAACCTTTAGCATCGTATGGTGTTGAAGGTACAACAACCGTTAAACCTGGCTGTGCTGTCATTAAGCTCTCTAAGCTATCAGAGTGCATTTCTGGTGTATGCACACCACCACCAAATGGAGAACGGATTGTCACTGGTGCATTATAGACGCCACCGCTACGATAGCTCATACGTGCTAATTGACCACTAATTGAATCCATTACTTCAAAAACGAAGCCAAAGAACTGAATTTCAGGAACTGGACGGAAACCTTCTAGAGAAAGACCGACTGCTAAGCCACCAATACCTGATTCTGCTAATGGTGTATCGAATACACGGTCAACACCAAATTCTTTTTGTAGGCCTTCAGTTGCGCGGAATACCCCACCGTTGACACCTACATCTTCCCCGAATACAAGAACATTTTCATCATTCTTTAATTCCGTGCGAAGTGCATCTGTAATTGCTTGAATCATCGTCATTTGTGCCATAGGTTATTTCGACTCCTTCTCTTTGTAGATTTCATACTGTTCTTTTAAATTAGATGGCATTTCGCCTTTATACATGTTTTCCATTAACTCTGTTACTTTTTGTTTTGGAGCTGCATCGGCTTTTTTGATCGCCTCTTTAATTTCTTCTTTTGCACGCTCAATTACAGCCTCTTCTTTTTTCTCATCCCATAGACCTTTCGCCTCTAGGTATTTACGGAAGCGTACAAGCGGGTCTTTTTGTGCCCATTCGCTATCTGTATCAGATGTACGGTAACGTGTTGGATCATCACCTGCCATTGTATGAGGGCCATAGCGATAGCATAGTGTTTCAATTAAAGTTGGACCTTCGCCATTCACTGCGCGCTCACGTGCATCACGTGTTGCTACGTAAACTGCAAGTGCATCCATTCCATCTACTAAAATACTTGGTAAGCCTGCTGCTACACCTTTTTGAGCGATTGTTTTCGCCGCTGTTTGTAATTCACGAGGTGTTGAAATCGCATATTGGTTATTTTGTACAATGAAGATTGCTGGTGATTTAAACGCACCTGCAAAGTTAATGCCTTCATAGAAATCCCCTTGCGATGAACCACCATCACCTGTATAAGTTACAGCTACTGCTTTTTTACCACGTTTTTGAATACCAAGTGCTACGCCTGCTGCTTGCACATATTGAGCACCGATAATGATTTGAGGAGGTAATACATTTACGCCTTCTGGAACCTGATTCCCCAAGAAATGACCACGTGAGAATAAAAATGCTTTATCTAAAGGTAAACCATGCCATACGATTTGCGGTACATCACGGTAACCTGGTAAAATCCAATCTTCTTTCTCTAATGCAAATTGTGAAGCGAGTTGTGAAGCTTCCTGACCAGCTGTTGGTGCATAGAAGCCTAATCGACCTTGACGGTTAAGTGAAATAGAGCGTTGGTCTAAAATACGTGTATAAACCATACGCGTCATTAATTCAACTAGCTCCTCGTCAGATAATTTTGGATCTGCCCCGTCATTTATAATTTCGCCTTCTTCATTCAAAATTTGAAACATTTCAAACTTATCTTCGATTTCAGTTAGCGTTTGTTTAGCATCAAAAATATTGTTGTTTTTCTTGCTCATTTGTCACATCTCCCTTTCAACTGTATTAAAATAAATCACCTTTTTAACTAGTACAACTTATTCTTTGCACTCAGTATACTGAATAAAATACGGTCGGTCAATCATATATTACGCGTACAAATAAAGATTTTTTCTGAAATAACTATTTAAGACCCCTGTCTTATTCTGTATCACAAAATGACACCAACTGTATTATAACAATATAGTTAGAGCGCACAATTATTAGGTTTCCCTACTTGATCACCAATAGTAGAATGCCCCAGTTCTAGACAATCTAATAGCTATAGAAAAATTTTTTAAGTATATTCAAATAAGGTCTTTTTTCATGTGATTGTATTAATACGTGATGTATACTTATAAGTAAAGCACTACAAAGTTGAAAGGAAGATTCACATATGATTTTAATGGATGATATTATTCGCGAAGGTCATCCGACTTTACGCACTAAAGCCGAGGAGGTTAAATTCCCTCTAACTGATGAAGTAAGACAACTCGCAGAAAACATGCTTCAATATTTAATAAACAGCCAAGATCCTGAAATTGCAGATAAATATGATTTACGTAGCGGTATTGGATTAGCAGCCAATCAAATAAATAGTCTACATCGAATGTTTGCTCTTCATTTAAAAGATGAGAATGGCGAACAATTAAGTTTTGTAGCAATAAACCCTAAAGTTGTAAGTCACTCTGTTGAAAACACATACCTTACAGGAGGCGAGGGTTGCCTTTCTGTTGATCGCAACGTCTCAGGCTATGTACCACGTCACGCTCGCGTTACAGTTAAATTTAAAACAGTCGACGGTGAAGAGAAAAAAATGAGACTTAAAGGCTTGCCTGCTATAGCCTTCCAACACGAATTAGACCACCTTAACGGCATCATGTTTTACGATCGCATAAATGAAAAAAGTCCATTTGCAGAAATTCCAGACTCTAAACCATACGAGCGTGACTAAGAGTACATAAAGAAAACACCCATGCGGTTCATTTGACATCGCAGGGTCTATTTTCTTTTCGCAACCCGTTGCGATTTTTCATCCATCTCTTTTCACTCTCCATTTAATTAAAGACTATGAATAAATTTATTGACATCGAATAATTTACTATGTAATTAAAATAAGCAACTAGTTGTAGTTATTTTCTCCAACTAGTTGCTTTTTTATTTTCTTCAATCATTTATACCTCGACATAATTGCGTCCAGATTCGGCTTTGCGCTTGCGAAAGCGAAGCGATAACAAGATGATGTTAGTCAATCAGCCATTGCCACAGGACGTGACATTCTTAGGCTGAGTCCCTCTATTTCAACAGATGATTAAACAAACGCTGAAAGAAGTTAAATAATGTTTAATTGACGCATAATTTTTGCAATACCGTCCTCATCTACATGATCAGCTACATGAGTAGCAACAGCCTTCACTCTCTCATGCCCATTCCCCATCGCTATGCTGGTACCGACAGCCTGAAGCATCTCTATATCATTAATACCATCTCCGAAAGCAATAGCATCTTCCAATGTAAGTCCCATTCTTTCAAGCACCTTTTCAATGCCAGCAGCCTTTGAACCACCCTTTGGTAAAATGTCACAAGAATAGCGATGCCAGCGTACAAATTGTACGTTTGGAAATGCTTCACGATACAAAAGTTCATCTTTTTCTTCCATAAATATAAGTGTTTGATAGACATTGTTCTGCATATAATAAGATGAGTCTAGCTTTGGATACGGGTATTTTAATGTATTTAAGCTTTCTGCCACCTTATGATCATTTCCAACAGATGCAATCATTTGCTTGTCATCTAAAAATACTACCGGTTCATTTCGCGCTTCACCAAAAGCAATAATTTCGGCTAGCTCATCTTTTTTAATACCATTTGTATAGACAACCTCACCTTTATAAACGACATATTGTCCATTAAAGGTAATATACGTATTAATATCTAGCTCCTCTAATAAGGATTGAATCATAAAAGGTGCTCGTCCTGTAGCAATTGCAAGCTCGTATCCTTTACGACGAGCTTCAAAAAGCGCCTCTTTCGCAGAAGTTGGCAATATTTTTTCACTGTTATAAAGCGTTCCATCAACGTCAAAAAATAAAATTTTCTTCATCATAATAGTCCCTTTCGTATGTATTCTGCAAAGGTTAATAACTTTACGCATGCATAATTTTTCGTTATAATGATCCTAAGGAGTGATGTGCCATGCTGAAGAAACTAAAACGTAAATTGTTGAAGCAACTTCGCGGCATACTCGGAAAAAAATCAATTGCCTAACATTTGCCCTTCATTATTTGAAGGGCTTTTCTTTATTTTAGAGTAACTGCGTGATAATATAAAGGAAATGCATTTATTTGGCTATGTGCAACCACTGTCTCAACGATTTATTCAATTATGCCTTGTCGTAGTGCAAATTTGAAACATTGAGATACAAGAACTTCAAACGCCTTATTTCTTCCTCAGTATACTAGAAATTCGCTGTTTTTTCTTGTAGTACGTGCGTGGTATTAGGCAAAGGTGCAATAAAATTGTACGCAATAAAAGGAGAGCAAACTATGATTTACAAAGTTTATTATCAAGAAGATGCAAATGAAATTCCAGTTCGCGAAAACACTAAAAGTCTATATCTTGAAGCTGCTTCAGAGCGCGAAGTACGTGAAAAGCTAAAAGACCGAAACTATAACATCGAGTTCATTCAACTGCTTGAAGGTAACTATTTAACTTACGAACAAGCAAGTCCGAACTTCATCTTGGAGGAAATTTAACAAACATGAAGTTTGTTAAAAATGACCAAGCAGCTGTTTTCGCACTCGGCGGACTGGGCGAAATCGGCAAAAATACTTACGGCGTTCAATTTCAAGATGAAATTATCTTAATCGATGCCGGCATCAAATTCCCAGAAGATGACTTACTCGGCATTGACTACGTTATTCCAGATTATACGTATTTAGTACGTAACGTCGACAAAATTAAAGGATTATTTATTACACACGGACATGAGGATCACATCGGTGGTATTCCTTATTTATTACGTCAAGTAAATGTCCCTGTCTACGGTGGTAAGCTGGCACTTGGCTTATTGCGTAATAAATTAGACGAACACGGCTTGCTACGTACAACAAAACTTATCGAAATTAAAGAAGAGGATGTTATTAAATTCAGAAAAACGTCTGTTAGCTTCTTTAGAACAACACATAGTATTCCAGACGCTTACGGAGTTGTCGTAAAAACACCACCTGGTAACATCGTGCATACAGGTGACTTTAAATTTGACTTTACACCAGTAGGCGAGCCAGCTAACTTAACAAAAATGGCTGAAATCGGACGTGATGGCGTACTGTGCTTACTTTCAGATAGTACAAATGCTGAAAAGCCAAACTTCACAATGTCAGAACGTACAGTTGGAAAAAGTATCGATGAAATTTTCCGTAAGGTTGATAGTCGTATTATCTTTGCAACTTTTGCGTCAAACATTCACCGTTTACAACAAGCAACAGACGCTGCCATAAAATACGGACGAAAAATTGCTGTCTTTGGCCGTTCAATGGATAACGCCATTACGATCGGTCGTGAACTTGGCTATATTAATGCACCGAAGGATACATTTATTGATGCCCAAAGCATTAATCGACTTCCAGCTAACGAAGTTATGATATTATGTACAGGCTCTCAAGGTGAACCAATGGCCGCACTTTCTCGTATTGCCAATGGTACACATCGCCAAATTCAAATTCAGCCTGGTGACACAGTTATCTTTTCTTCTTCACCAGTACCCGGAAATACAGTAAGTGTAAACAAAATTATCAACTTACTTTTCCGCGCAGGTGCTGAAGTTATTCATGGTGCACTAAATAATATCCATACTTCTGGTCACGGTTCTCAGGAAGAACAAAAATTGATGCTACGCTTAATGAAGCCTAAATTCTTTATGCCAATTCACGGTGAGTACCGCATGCTAAAAATGCATACTCATCTAGCAGAAGATTGTGATGTTCCACTTGAAAATTCATTCGTCATGGAGAATGGCGACGTGCTAGCATTAAGTCCTAATGAAGCACATGTAGCTGGTCGCATTCCTTCAGGAGACGTTTATATTGACGGAAATGGTATTGGAGATATCGGCAACATCGTGCTTCGCGATCGACGCATTCTTTCTGAAGAAGGTTTAGTCATTGTTGTTGTCAGTGTTGATATGGAAAATCAGAAAATCGTTTCCGGCCCAGACATTATTTCACGAGGCTTCGTTTACATGCGTGAGTCTGGTACGATGATTAATGAAGCACAAAAAATGCTAAATCGTCATTTAAACGAAACAATTCAAGGCAAAACTCCTCAATGGACTGAGCTAAAGAATGAAATCACTGACGTATTAGGACCATATCTATTTGAAAAAACAAAACGTCGACCTATGATTTTACCGATTATTATGGAGGTTTAGCCTCATCACTAAGAAGCTACGTAAATTACGTAGCTTCTTTTTTAATTGGTTTTAATCCTATTAAGAATACAGTTTTCAAAAAGCGCGTGTTCCAACAATACCCAAAGCAAACAGCAACGTATTTTATTTTAAAAATTTTGAAACCTCTCTTTTTTATTTTACGTATATAAAAGTATCAAAACAAAAAAGGAGCGTTTTTATGTTAGATAAAATCCTTCATTCCATACTCAACGGGTCATCTAAAAAACATCACCATTCATCAAGTAGCCATCAAAAGTTTTCCAAGCGTCATAATTATTACGGCCATAAACATTATAAACGTAGCCATCGCAAAAGCTCACGTAGCTTCTTTAGTTCAATGAGTTTCTTCAGTAGCTAATGTGGTGGAATCAATTATCCGAAAAACGTTTCGATCAAGAAGTTCAACGGTATATAGCAGCGCAGCAAAATTTCTCTTTCGTTAAACTTCTTGGTTTCGGTTCGTACGGTCGAACATATTTAATAGAGGAAAAATCCACGAAAAAGCTTTTTGTTTTAAAATGCCTACGATTAAAACATCGACGCCATCAAAAGACGAAAAGTAAGTTTATGCAGGAAATTGAAATTCTTCAACGTTTATCAATGCCTAGTATTCCGTCTATTCAATTGACAGGTACTATTCAAGATATACCTTTTTTTATCATGGATTATATCAATGGCCGAACATTTGAACAGCTCATTTTTGATGAAGGCCAAATATTTACAATCTCTCAATCACTTTTAATCACGAAACAATTATTACAACAAATAGTTGTTTTACATGAAAATAGCATAATACATCGAGATTTACGCATCCCCAATATTTTATTTGCCAATCAACAATTGTATATTATTGATTTCGGCCTTGCTACCGTTAAAAAAAATGTAGATTTCTCTTTAATCGATAACCCAAAGCAAGCTGAAAATCATATTAGTGATTTATATTTTGTTGGTCATTTTTTATTATTTTTACTGTACTCAAGCTACAAGCCTTCTACAAATAAAGAAAAGCCTTGGCAAGAAGAATTAGCTCTACCGAATGACATCACGAATTTCCTGGAACGATTATTATGGATTCAAAAACCTTTTAACAGTTCAATGGAAGCCCTACAGTTACTCCCAATCAAAAAATGAATTGTTCACCCTGTTAGTGAACAATTCATTCCCTTTAGTTAAATCTTAAAAAATTTTTTTAATATATAAGCAACCCATCTATGCTCCGGCTGTAAGCGTATATTTTCGATTAAACCTTTTACAATTGCTTTGCTATAGGTTAGATCATCAATTTGAGATTTTAACAATTCAAGAGAGTCACGTTCAATTGACTCCTCTAAACCACTTAGGTGTTGATCAATTAATTCTAACAAAGATTCCTTTGTAACTTCTTCATTACATGGTTTTGCTGTCAATTGAACAAGCTCTTCCGTGATAAACGGAATCGTTGTATGCCGTGCAATAATGTCCGTCTTTTCCGCTAAAGATTTAGCCAATTGATCTAAATCTAATGGTATATCGGAAAAAATAAAAAGTTCTGCATAACTCTTCATAAATCCTTTAATGCAGTACATAACATCATATTTTGTCTTATGGAGTTCATCCCGATAAAGCTGTTCAAGCATATAGATGATCGACTTTGACATCTCGGCATCATAAGCACTTATTTTTTGAAACAATTCTTTTTTTGTAAGAAGAACTTTCTCATTTAAAAAAACGCGGGCAGATGCAGAATGTTTTTTAAACGCTTGAAAAATACTTTTGTAAAACTCAACTAATATGACATCTTTACTAAGCGAACTCCTGACTACTTGGTCAACATCGGTAACAAATTGCTGTAGATAATACTCTACCATCGAAACAAGAAGCTCGTCCTTTGTTTTAAAAGATAAATAAAATGCTCCTTTTGAAATTCCACATCGTTCTGTAATTTGCTGTACAGATGTAGATTCAAAGCCTTGTTCTGAGAATAACTCTAATGCTTTCTCCATAATTAGTTGCTTTTTTAACATACTTTTAATTCTCTCCTAATGTATTTCATTGACAAGTGACCAATTAGTCATTAGTATAAATAATTGAAATTAGTAAGTCAATAAAGGGTAGGTGTAAAGGTGAAAGGTTTAGTTAATTTCGTATTGAAAAACAAATTGGCAGTGTGGCTATTAACAATTATCATCACTGTCTCTGGTATTTATTCAGGCACAAAAATGAAAATGGAATCTATACCTGATATTTCCATACCATATTTAATTGTTATGGGTGTTTACCCTGGTGCAACCCCTGAACAGGTGATGAATGAACTTTCCATTCCATTTGAAAAATCAATTGAAAGTTTAGAAGATGTTAAGGCCGTTTACTCAACATCCTCTTCTAACGTAGCACAAGTTCAAGTTGAATACGACTACGGCATTGATATGGATGAGAAAAAGCGCCAATTAGAGTCCGCTTTAGATAATATAACATTACCTGAAGGTGCTCAAAAGCCTACAATTATGGCGATTAGCATGAATATGATGCCTGTTGTGGCATTATCAGTAAGTAGCTCTGAGGAAGATATTGTTGAATTGACGTCAACAGTAGAAGACATTTTACTTCCTAAAATTGAAAAAATTGATGGTGTTGCTTCTGCAACTATCAATGGTCAGCACATTAATGAAGTGTCATTTAAATATGACGAAAAGAAAATGGCTGCTCTCGGCTTAACAGAGGAATCTGTCGAGCAAATGATTCAAGCAAGCGATATGTCACTGTCACTTGGTTTATATCAATTTACTGTCGGTGAACAAGCGGTTTCGGTAGACGGGAAAGTTAAATCTGTAGATGAATTAAAAGACTTATTAATCCCAGTCACGCCTTCAGCTACAAACCCTTCCCCATTCGTTCGCTTAGGTGATATCGCAACGATTGAAGTAGAAGGTAAAGTACAATCTGTGTCACGTACAAATGGTAAAGATGCGATTGCCATTCAAATCGTTAAAGACCAAGACGCCAATACGGTAACAGTCGTGAATGCAGTAAAAGACTTAATTAAAGAAGAAGAAAAATTAATAGACGGTTTAAAAGTAGATATTTCACTTGACCAAGGTGCTCCGATTGAAGATTCAGTCTTCACAATGATTGAAAAAGCAGTATTCGGTGGTGCCATTGCCGTACTAATTATTTTACTATTCTTACGTGATTTCAAATCAACAATTATTTCGATTATCTCAATCCCAGTTTCAATATTCATGGCCTTGCTACTTTTAAACTGGATGGATATCACATTAAACATTATGACCCTCGGTGCGATTACCGTGGCGATTGGTCGTGTAATTGATGACTCCATTGTAGTTGTTGAAAATATATATCGACGCATCCATTTAAAAGAAGAAAAACTAACAGGTCGCGCTCTTATTCGCGAAGCCACAATTGAAATGTTCAAACCAATCCTTTCTTCTACATTAGTAACTGTAGCAGTTTTCGCTCCATTAATTTTTGTTAGTGGTATGGTTGGTGAACTATTCATGCCGTTTGCATTAACGATGTCATTTGCTCTAGGTGCTTCCTTAATAGTGGCGATTACAATTGTTCCTGCTTTATCTCACTTCTTATTCCGTAAAAAATTATACGGTGAGAAAAAAGAAAGTCAGCATAAAGAAGTTGGTAAACTAGCTACTTGGTATAAAGGTGTACTAGAAAAGACATTAAACCATAAAATCATTACATCCGTAATAGCGATTGTAATGCTTGTTGGTTCTCTTGCTTTAACACCACTCATCGGCTTCAGTTTCATGGGCTCTCAAGAAGAAAAGGTTATGTACTTATCGTATACACCTGCTACAGGCGAGCTAATGAAAGATACAGAAGCAAATGTTGCACAAGTAGAAAAAGAATTAATGAAACGCGAAGACATAGATATTTTACAAGTCTCTATCAATGATCCTAAGAATGTTGATCCTTCTGCAATGATGATGGGCGGCGGCGCCGGTGGTGCATTAATGTACCTCATCTTTGATCCAGATATGGAAGACTTCCCTAAAGCAAAAAAAGAAGTAGAAGACTATATAGCTAACATTGGTCAATCAGGAGAATGGAAATCTCAAAACTTCTCGTCAGCGTCTACGTCTTCAAATGAAGTAAGTTACTCATTATACAGCGAGGACTTAGATAAGCTTCGTGATGCAGTGAAACAAGTCGAAGGTGCATTAAAAGAAGTTGATGGCTTAGAAGACATAAAATCTAATAATGAAGATCCATATGTTGAGCATATTTTAAAAGTAGATCAAAAGAATGTTCTACAATATGGTTTAACTACCGCTCAAATCGTAATGGCCTTGAACGCAAATACATCATCAGAAGTTTTAACATCAGTCAAGTATGACGGTGAAGATATTGATGTCATTGTACAACGTGAAGCAAAGGCAGCAGCTACATCTCTTGATGATGTATTAGCTACCGAAATCAAGACAGCTTTAGGTACAACAATGACAATTGGTGAATTAGTCAAGGTAGAAGAAGGCACTACGCTTAACTCTTTAGCTCGCTCTAAAGGCGAATATTACGCAACCGTTTCTGGTACGATTACCGAAGACGATATTTCAAAAGCAACTTCTGCTGCTGATGAAAAGATTGATAAATTAGATTTACCTAAAGGTGTAACGACTGGGGTTTCAGGTGTGGCTGCAGATATGCAAGAAACATTTACACAACTTGGAATTGCTATGTTAGCTGCAATCGCTATCGTTTACTTCATTCTAGTCGTAACATTCGGTGAAGGTTTAGCACCATTCGCTATTCTGTTCTCACTACCATTCGCAGTAATTGGTGCATTTGTTGGCTTGTTCGTCACAGATCAAACAATTTCTGTTTCTGTTATGATGGGACTATTAATGCTGATCGGTATCGTTGTGACAAATGCCATCGTATTAGTAGACCGCATTATCCATATGGAACGCGACGGACTCGTTATGCGCGAGGCTATTTTAGAAGCAGGTGCAACTCGTTTACGCCCTATTCTAATGACGGCCATTGCAACAATCGGTGCAATGATCCCAATGGCACTCGGCGGTGGTGGCAGTGGTTTAATTTCAAAAGACCTAGCGATTACCGTAATCGGTGGTTTACTATCTTCAACATTGTTAACATTAGTAGTTGTACCAATCGTCTATGAAATGTTATCTAAAATGTTAAAGAAAAACCGAAAAGATTTTGAAGAAAATTAATAATTACATGTAAAATAAGGGCTCTCCTTTGAAGGGGGCCCTTTTTCTATATTTTACGAATTAAAGTTAGCTCGAATCCAAGCACGATGCTTTGAGGAAAATATCGGTTCCCAAAAAGTAATGGAAAAATCGGGTATGCTTTATGAGGGTCTGTTACGAAAAAGTATGTTTGTTAAGGGTAATCATCAAAATGTGAGAATGTATGCTATTATTGACAATGATTATTTTACAAAGATTGAGCCTTGCTGAAAATCCAACAAGGCTCTACTTATTTAGTTTACAATCAAGCCTCGTACAATAGACATTTTTGCAATTGTATAAGTAGCTTTTAATTCGACTTGTGTTTCTTAAACGTTCAATAATTTTGACATGTAATACTCATCCATATATTCACCATCAACATATAGTGAATGTCTTTTAGTCCCTTCAACTTCAAATCCCATTTTTTTATATAAGGCTATGCCTGCAATATTATTCACCATTACTGTAAGTTCCAAGCGATGCATGCCCTTCTCTTTTGCCCAATTGTCTAAGTGGCCAAATAATGCAGTGCCAATTTTTCTTCCTCTAAAATCACTGTGGATACCTACGACAATATAGGCTCGATGTGAAAGTCTAGATGGTGTACTCCCTTGAACAATTAAATAACCGACCACTGTCTGATCTATTTCAGCTATAAATAATGCTGAATGACTGTTTTTGTAAATATTCTCAATAAATCTAGTAAATTGTTCAGCTTCTAACTGTCGTTCGCCTGGCGCGAATAACATAAAATTAGACTCTTCCGCATTTTTGATAACAGCCATGATCTGTTCAGCATCTTCTATTCTTGCTTCCCTTATAAACATTTTTGTTGCCTCCTTTCTATCTAAAATTTAGTGACATGTATCATTAATTCTTTTGTGTCCATTTGAATTTCTCCACCAATAGGGAATGTAAAGATCGGCTGTGTATGTCCAAAATCCACATCATAGATAACTGGAATTCTTCTTAAAGTTGGATGTTTATCTAACATAAAATGTAGTTGTTCCTCTGTCATTTTAGAAGCTCTTTGAAAGCGCCCTATCGCAATACCTTTAATATTAGTAGTAGCTTGTAATAATGAGGTAAAATCACGAGCAAATATTTCTGGAGTAACTAGTTCATCATCCTCTAAAAATAAAATACTATTCGATAAATCAGGCATATACGGGGTACCTTGAAGTAGATTTAATGTACATAAATTTCCGCCAAATAATTGCCCACTTGCTTCCCCTTCAGAATATACCTTCCAGCTAGCCGCTTCAAAATGACGATTATGTTGATCTAAATACCATGCATCATCGCTCCAAATGCTTGATGCTTGTATCGTATATGGCTTATTTTCCATTAAGCATTTTTGAAAATATGATAGCTGATAGTTTTGTGCTTGTTCCATAAGAAAGCTAGAAAAATGTGGCCCCGAATACGTAACAAATCCACATTTTTTTGTAATAGCGGTTGCTAAAGCTGTAATATCACTGAAACCACAAAGTATTTTTGGGTTATTTTCTATCATTTCATAATTTAGATAGGGTAATATTTCATTAGAATTGAAACCACCAATAACCGTTAAGACAGCCTTCACATGATTATCTTGGAAGGCATCATGAATATCAGAAACTCGATGCTCAATTGAGGAAGATTGTTGAAGATCACATTCAAAAATATGACGCCCATAGGATACAGTAAAGCCTAACTCTTCAAGTTTCTTCTTTGTTTGTTCAACGCCTTCTTCTGTTATAATTGCTGCGCTACAACTAGGTGCAATAACCCGTATCTCATCACCTACTGTTAATTTCTTTGGAACACGCAAACTGCTCCCTCCCCCTAATAAGTTTCAATTTTTACTATTAACCTCTCTTCTAAAAAGAAGGGTTTCTGAATCTCGTAAAGCCTAACACCCCTATTAATTATCACCACTCACCCCACAACTAAAATTTTCTCTATTATGACAAAGCACTAATGGAAAATCAAATATAAATTTACAATTTTTAGTATTAACGCCATAACGTGTCGTTTATTTCCGTTCCGACTGGGGGCATTCAGCTCATTTAGTCCTGCATTTAACTGGGTGAAAAATAAAATCATCGTTTACCGGCGATGTTTGAGGTTTATCAGCGATTCCGGCTCTTTTATCAGCGATGTCTGGGGGTTATCAGCGATTCCAGCTCTTTTATCAGCGATGTTCGGGTTTTATCAGCGATTCTGACCCTTTTATCAGCGATGTTCGGAGTTTATCAGCGATTCCGGCTCTTTTATCAGCGATGTCCGGGGGTTATCAGCGATTCCGGCTCTTTTATCAGCGATGTCCGGAGCTTATCAGCGATTCCGGCTCTTTTATCAGCGATGTTCGGGTTTTATCAGCGATTCTGACCCTTTTATCAGCGATGTTCGGGGTTTATCAGCGATTCTGAGGTTCTTTTATCAGCGATGTCCACGGTTCTACCTTCATTGGATGTCCATTCATCCGACGATAAAAATCCAATCGAAAAAAGATGCATCGCAAAGTAATTTTGCAATGCATCTTTTTTCGATTGGCCGAGCGAATACTTCAATTTAAGCTAGGTGCGACCAATGCATTTTATTATACTGGCAGCACAGGCTCCTTAAAATTTGATTCGGCTATCTATCTCCTCTTTTTGCCAATTAATAGCGTGATTTGTGCCATTGTAAACGGCAATGAAGATTTCTTTCGATACCCTACATACTTTGGCACCCAAAAATCTGCATATTTTAATTTAAAGTTTTTTAATCCTTTGAAATGATAGAGGTAGTGCCCATGTAAAAATATTTGTGCTGCAATTTTTTCACTTAAAAAGGAAAACCTAGACTGTCCGACGTTTGACAATGGCGACATCCCTATATTGAAAACGCGATAGCCTTCTGCTTTTGCCCATTCAAATAGTGATAAAAAAATGAAATCCATCGTGCCAGATGGTGCTCCCGGTTTAAAACGCATCAGATCTACTGAGACGCTTTCGCCATTATCGTACATTGGCATGATACTGGCAAAGCCAATAATTCCTTCTGCTCCACGTAAAACAGCAATGTTTGAAGTACTTAAATAGCGTTCATCAAAAAAGCCAAGAGAAAAGCCCTTTTCAGCCCTTCCTTGCAACCATTTCGTTGATACTTGTTCCAATTCATTCATTACTTCCTGTGAGTATGGAGGGCATATAAATTCCACAGTAAAATTTTCTCGTTCAAATTTATTTTTTATCGCGCGACTTCCCTTCATTCCCTTACCGGCAAGTGTAAACTTTTCTAAATCAACAAATGCTTCCTCGCCAAGCTTAAAAAAACTATACCCATTCTCATGTAATGAAGAGAAAATTTTATTATTAATTTCATAAAAGACAGGTCTATAACTATGTTTATCCGCCAATTCTAAAAACTCCTGAATAGCAGATAAAAAATCAGATTCATCTCCTACTGGATCTCCAAGCACTACGATCTTATCAGCAAATATTTGATAAGAAAATAAAACTGTTCCTTTTTTATTCCAATGTACAAATTTATCATGTAAAAAAATTAAATGTGAATACTCCGTCCCTTTATAAGTCATCAAATGATTTTTGATTGCATCTTCTCGCTCCCTAGACACAAGCATTTCCATTCTCTTAGGTGCACGGATAAAATAACCTATATAAAAAATGAAAATTGCTATTAGGATACCCATTAAAGCACTATGAAATAGATCTCGGTAATCTGTAATAATATAGTTCTGTAGCGCAACTGGAATATGAATGATAGAAGTAGGTAAGTTCACATAACCAATCAATAAATACATCACTGTAATGATTGTCACTACAGCAAGGTCAAACAAGGCTATCCCCCATGTCAATACATAACTTTCACGGTAAAATTGTTTTTTTGACGCAATTAACAGCACTGTGACAATCACTAAAAAAATAGCTTCTTCATAGTCAAAGCCCTTAAAAATTGAAAACAGTGCAGAACTAATTAACACAATGATGGTAAACTGATATGCCCTTGTTACTTTATATTTAATCCCCCTACATAATCCTAAGAGAATAAAGCCTGCTGCAACAGTCAATTGATGAGAGACATTCATGATTGGCGAGGATAAAAATTCCTGAGTTATTTTTAGTCTACTTAAAATGCCAGGTACCGCCGCTGATAGTAATAACAAAATGCCAGAGATAAATACTAATACTGTTAACAACATATGGCTAAGCTTTTGAAAAATAATATTCGGCAAGTCTTCCCATGATTGATTCCAACGATTCCAATATTCTTTTATAAACAAGATTGAGGAAACTAAAAATGGAAGCACAAAGTAGCCAACCCGGTACAAAATTAATAAAAAAAGCACTTTTTCATCAGCAATTCCTAAATTTTGAGTCCCCCACAAAAAAACAAGGTCAAATGAGCCAACTCCACCAGGAATCATACTGACTATTCCCGCACAGGAAGCAATTAAAAATATTGGAATTAAAGCGGATAATTCTATCGGTATTTTTAAAATTAAAGTTAATATCCAAATAACTAAAAAGATCGCAAGCCATTCAGCTACTGAAGTGATCATCAACTGAAGAGATACCTTTGGATTTAAAGAATTCGCTTTTTTATAGCGAATAATGCGCATAACAATAAAAGCCGGAACATATAAGCTGACAATAATGACTGCAATCGATAACCATCGTACTTCTTTCAGCAACGGGAAGTCCCAAAAGAATATATACATGATCCAAGCTAACAGAGAAATCCCTGATAAATAAAAGAGTGTTACGGAGGCAATACTTTTTAACAAGTCTTCCTTGTCCTCTTTATATTTTGAATAGAAATAATTACGCAGAAATACACCGACTAGACCACCAAAGCCAATAAGATTTGAGAATGTATTTACGATAAATGAATGGTTCAGCAAAATACGGTAATTTATTTTGATTCCTACTATTTTCACTAAAATAACATCATAAAAAATCATCGGTGTAATAGCACAGAAGGTGATAAAAAGTATCAACAAGAGCTCCCATAACTGTAATTCATTCACTTCTTTTCGAAGTAAATGAACATCTATCCCACTTACCGTTTGTTGAATTTCATAAATAGCTATCGCTAAAAGTACTATCGGAAATAGAATTTTCAAAAACTTCAACAGCGCCTCTTTTCGAACGATAAACATGTCTAAACCTACTCCCCATAAGTTTTGAAATCAACCATATCTTCCGTTTTGTCCATACTGCCTCATATCAATTCATATACAGTTTGCTCATGAGCGAATCTTTCTAACACCTGTACTTTTTACTACCTAATTTTTCAAGCAAACGACAAGAAGCAATATTGAGAGATTTATCGAAACAATTTTGAGATTGATCGAGACTTTTTTAAGATTTAACGAGACTTTTTAAAATTTATCGATACTTTTCAGCGCTTTATCGCCCAACTTTTAAAAAATATCGACATCAAGAAAAAAGCGTACCCTTTATTCAATACTCATAGGTACGCTCATTCTCTATATATAATATCGATGGATAGGACGTCCCACACTTCCATATTGGATATCCACCTTTAATAAATTTTGTTTTTCTAAAAAATCTAAGTAACGTCGAGCTGTTACCCGGGCTGTTCCAATGTAAGTGGACACTTCTTCTGCTGACACCGCAACATTACTTTCTTGAATATAGGAAAGCACCTTATCTAAGGTTGCTCGGTTAAAACCCTTTGGTAGCTCGTTAATGATAATGGTCTCGGTGACTGGAGGAACAACTATTTGATCTGGTATGCGCTGCTGCATTAGATGATCAATGTCATGTTGAGTTAAATCTTGCATGCTACTTATTTTCTTTTTATACGCCTGATAATCTTTTAAAGTTTGCTCAATTCGTTCAAACGTAAAAGGTTTCATAATATAATCGTAGACACCTAAGTGTAAAATCCGTTGCACAGTTGGCATATCATTAGCTGCGGTCACAGCAATAACATCAACCGGAAGATGTTCTTCGCGTATTTTCCCTAGCGTAATAATGCCATCCTGCTCAGGCATAAAAACATCCATAAAGACAAGCTCAGGTTTTAATAGCTTAATCTTCTCAATACCCTCAATCCCATTGCCAGCATAGCCTATTAATGAAAATCCATTAATTTGTTCAATAAATTGCCTGTTCACTTCTCGTACCATCGGATCATCTTCAATTAATAACACTTTAATTACATCCATCTATTCTCCTCCTAACTCAAATAAGATTAAGAAACTTGTCCCTTTCATAAATTCACTTACTACCTCAATATCGCCATTGCCTTTCCTAACAATTTCATGTATTAAATGCAAGCCAATCCCGCGATTCTCACTTGCCTTCGTAGAAAATCCATTTTCAAACATACGTGCTTGCACCTCTTCAGACATCCCAATTCCATTATCTGAAACAGCAATTGCTAACACATCGTCATGCTCATCTACAGAAATCGCTACATATTTATCATCCTTGGAAAGAACATTTAACGCTTCAAAAGCATTTTCGATTAAATTCCCTAATAGGACAACAAAATCGTGATGATCTAATAGAGGTGGAAAACGTTTAAAATGACTTTTTCGATCAATTTCTACTTGTATGCCTAATTCCTTGCCATAACTAACTTTACTTAGTAATAATCCTGAAATATTTTCATTATGAAAGCGTTCATTCAAAAACTTCGTTAACGAGGCTTCATTTTCAGTAGTAGAAGTAACATATTCAAGTGCTTGCTTTGTATGTCCCAATTGCAGAAGCCCTGCAATCGTATGAAGTTTATTTTTATGCTCATGTGTTTGTACGCGTAGTGCTTGAACAAAAGCTTTAACACCTGTTACCTCTTCCGCCAGCTTTTTCACCGCTGTTAAATCTTTAAACATGGCAACGGCACCGACTAACTCACCATTTACAATAATCGGAACTCGATTACTCAAAATACTATGATGATTTATGTATAACTCTTGATTGTATACAGGCGTTGCCGTTTCAACAATTTCAGGCAATCGTGTGTCAGGCAAAACATCGTAAATCTTTTCACCGATACACTCCTCTATCTTTCTAGTAACACCTAATATATCAGCTGCTTTTTCATTAAAAATTGTAATATTCATTTCCTTATCAACCGCTATAATGCCTTCATGCATAGCATTAAACGTTTCTGTTCGTTCCACATACATTTTGGCAATCTCATGAGGTTCTAGCCCAAACATTTGCTTTTTAATATGTCGACCAAGTGTGTATGCCCCCCAAATACTAAAAACAAGCGATATGAGAATCGTAATACCAATGTCATGCTCATAATTTTGCAATATTTCCTTAAAAGTTGGTAGTGCATATCCTACAACAACAACGCCAACTTGTTCTTTGTGATCATCAATGACAGGGACAAAAGCTCGAATCATGACACCGGCTTCTCCTTGCGCCTTCGATACATAATAATGCTCACTAAAGGCAGCATTTAAATCCTGTGATTCACTACGTTTCCCTATTTCTTTACTGACGGGATGGGATAGTTTAATACGATCCATATTCATCACAACAATATACTCTGCTTTATTAACAACACGAATACCATCTACAATTTTATTGACATTTTTCGCCGCTTCTTTAATATTGTCATTTTTCAAATGTATACTAATCTCTGGCACATTCGATACAGTCCCTGCAACGAGCATAGCACGCTGACCATAATCCTTTTCTTGCTCAGTTAATAGATTACCAAGCACAAAAATGCCACCAAGTAAAAAGGAGAATGCAATGATTAAAAATGTCACTAACAGTATTTTGCCGTTTACGGGCATTTTCATCATTTAAAGATTCCTTCCTTTCCCATCTACATTTGCACTAACATACACACTTCTACTAATGATTGATATGCTTTTAAGATTATCTTCAAAAAATTCTTTTGACAACACTTTTAGTTGACATAAGTAAGAGAAAATCATGAACTTAATGAACAATATTACAAAAAAATGCTACAAAACAGAATTTTCTATTATTTTTTATTTTTGTATTATAACAATATTATGTTATTTTAAGAGTACCATAACAGTTAAAATAATTGAGAACACTACATTTCTTTTAATTTATTGAAAAAATATACTTAATGAACGATATGTTTCTTATTTTCTAAATCTCTTTTTTCAAAAAGGATTCGCTATGATAAATCTAGTGAAAACGATATCAAAAAGAAAATTTAGAAAAGAGGTAGCATAAAATGAAATTACTGAAAAATTTGACTGTTCAGGTTATAGCTGCGATCATTTTAGGGATTATTGTCGGAGCTATCTTCCCTGAGTTTGGTGCAAGCCTTAAAATTTTAGCAGACTTATTCATTAAGTTAATAAAAATGTTAATCGCTCCAATTATCTTCTTAACCGTTGTAATCGGAATCGGTAGTATGGGAGATATGAAAAAGGTTGGGAAAATCGGAGGTAAGGCGTTGCTGTACTTCGAGATTGTCTCTACTATTGCCTTAGCAATCGGGATTGCTGTTGCAATGATTGTTAGCCCAGGTACAGGATTAGATACATCAGGTGCTGCCGAAACTGACATTTCAAAATATACTACGGCTGCCTCAGAGACTGAGCAAGGCTTAGGTGCTTTCATCTCTAGCATTATTCCTGAAAACGTAGTAGGTGCGCTTGCAACAGGACAATTACTTCCTGTGTTATTCTCCGCAATATTGTTCGGCTTAGCAGCTGCTTCTATTGGTGCACCTGCAAAACCTGTCATTACATTTTTTGAACAAGTGGCAGAAATTTTCTTCAAAATCGTAAGTATGGTAATGAAAATATCACCAATTGGTGCATTTGGCGCAATGGCCTATACGATTGGTAATTTTGGGTTGAAATCGTTAAGCAACTTAGGTCTATTAATGGCGGCAGTATATATTACAATGTTCTTATTCGTAGTCATTGTTTTAGGCACAATTGCAAAATTCTTCGGCTTTAACATTTTCAAATTCATCGCTTATATTAAAGAGGAAATTTTCTTAGTAATCGGTACATCATCATCTGAATCTGCTTTACCTTCGATGATGCGCAAATTGGAAAATTTCGGTTGTTCAAAGCAAGTAGTTGGATTAGTAGTACCAACAGGTTATTCTTTCAATCTTGATGGCACTTCCATCTATCTATCAATGGCTGCATTATTCATTGCACAAGCATACGGAATGGAATTGACATGGGTTCAAATCATTACACTTCTTGGGATTTTAATGATTACATCTAAAGGTGCAGCTGGTGTAACAGGATCTGGTTTTATCACATTAGCAGCGACACTTGCTGCCTTCCCAATTATTCCAGTAGAAGGGATTGCGCTACTAATTGGTGTTGATCGCTTCATGTCAGAAGCACGTGCCGTAACAAACTTAATTGGTAACGGTGTAGCTTGTGTAGTCGTTTCAAAATCTGAAAAAGAGTTTGACGTAGAAATGCAAGAACGTGCACTTCAAGGAAAAACTACTATTGTTTCCTAGGCGCTTCACCACTTGTGCCAATGGGATCAAGGCGACCTCAAGGATGTAGCGTTTGAAGCCTAGACGATGACGATGCTCTAGGTTATCAACAGGTAAAAAAACTATAGTTTCCTTTACAATAAGAAAAGGTAGTGAAGACAGCTTGGTTGCTGTTCCACTACCCTTGTTTATTTTCCATATTGTTCAAGCAAGCGTTGCGTATTTGTTGATTGCTCAAGTGCTTTTTTCTCTTTTGTCCAGTATATTAAATATTGCTGATCTCCAACATTAAAAACCATCTGTTGTAATTCTTCACTTAGCTCCGAGCTAATTGCTACCTTTAAAATATCGACCTCATATAAAGGCTCACCTTTAATATCGTAGACGATATGATAGACTGGCTTTTCTTCAAATATCGCTCTTTCTTTTTTGCTTAGTTTTTTGACATGGCTTAGAGGATTTTTTTCACTATAAGCTGTTGCATCTTGACCTGTTGTCCTATATAAGGATTGCTCTCCTTTTAATAGCTCAATGGCATCAATTTCTGTTGCCTGATCTAAAATATGTGAAATAGCCTCTTCCTCATTTTTCTCACGAAACTGCAAAGTAAAAGACACAATAAGTATAATCGCAGCAAATATGACTAATTTCCATCTTCGTTTATTCATTTTTTTACCCATTCAATACCTTTTTGACAAAGCGATTAATATCTACATCAGCACCAATGACAAGCATAATATCTCCTAGCAAAATTTTATCACTCGCCTGCGGAGATACGATAATATCTGCACCACGCTTAATACCTACAATATTAATCCCGTACTTTGCACGAATATCTAAATCCATAACGGAGTAACCTGCAATCGTATCATTGGCCTTAATCTCCATAATTGAATGTTCATCTGAAAGCTCTAAATAATCAAGCACTGTATTGGACAACATATTATTGGCAATACGTATCCCCATATCACGCTCAGGATGAACGACAAAATCGGCACCTATTTTGCGTAGTACTTTTTCATGGTAGTCATTCTGAGCTTTTACAGTTATCTGCTGAACACCGATTTCTTTTAAAATAATGGTCGTCAAAATACTTGCCTGAATATTTTCACCAATCGCTACGATAACGTGCTCAAAATTACGAATACCTAATGAATTTAAAACCGATTCATCCGTCGAATCTGCGATAACGGCCTGTGTGGCAATTGAAGCAAACTCGTCCACCCGCTCTGAGGAATGATCAATCGCCATAACTTGTGCGCCTTGACTCATTAATTCGCGAACAATGCTTCCTCCGAAACGTCCAAGTCCAATGACAGCAAACTCTTTTTTCATCATTAAAAACCCCTCCGAAAATTACTATACCATTATTGTAACTTATTCTCTGCTATATGTATCGTCAAAGCAAACGACTATTCGTCAAGAAATGACATCTTTAAAGGAATGCTCAGGTGACATCTGAATCCGATCGGCTTGATCCCTTTTTCGCTCAGATCACGCCTGGATCCGAGCGGGTCACATCACAACCGTAATGGTAAGTAAAATTGTATTTTCACATAAAAAAGACGAGGAATTATTGATCCCCGCCTTTTATCATATTATTTAAGCGTTGCGCATTTCATCTAAAACGCGATTCACACGCTTTTCAAGCATTTTCATACCGCTACCACCAGCTTGCATGTGACGAAGCTGACCATCTTTATCGAAGACAAAATACGCAGGTACGTATTGGTTTTCAAATGCATCTGTTAGCTTCAATTCGCTATCAACAAAGATTGGTTGTACGATATCATGCTCAGCTGCTACAGATTTGATTGTCTCTAAATCTGTATCTTCCTCAGAGCGTGGCATATGCACAGCGATAACATTTAACTCGTCTTTATATTGATCACGGAAATTGTTCACATCTGGCATTGCTTCTTTACATAAATGGCAACTAACTGACCAAAAATGAATTAAAGTTGGTTTTTCGCCTACAACGTCCGCTTTTGTTACTTCACCGTTTAGCCAAGTAGTTGCACCTACAAGTTCTGGCATTTGTTCACGAAGTTTCATAATAATATCCTCCTTTTCTGCTATGAAGCTTAAAAATCCCCACAAACTTGCTGTGGGGACTCTTTATTTTTGAATGATCAATTTCGCCAAGCCTCGAATTCAGTTCAATGCCTGCCATAAAAAACTCTACATCAATTATGCCTCGGCATAATTGCGTCATTCAGTAACTGAAAGAAGTTAATTATAGAGTTGCTTGACCTGGACGCCAGTTTGCTGGGCAAAGACCACCAGTTTGTAAAGCTTGAAGTACACGTAAAGTTTCGTCTACATCACGGCCGATGTTGTTATCGAATACAGTTTGGTATTTTAATTCACCTTCTGGGTTGATGATGAATAAGCCGCGTAGTGCGATACCTTCTTCTTCAATTAATACACCATATTCTTTTGAAATTTGGTGATTTGTATCTGCTGCTAATGGATATTTTAACTCACCAAGACCATTTTTTGTGCGGTCAGTGTTAATCCAAGCTAAGTGTGTGTGGATTGTATCAGTAGAAACACCGATTACTTCTGCATCTAAGTCTTCGAACTCATCGTAACGATCGCTCATTGCAGTGATTTCTGTTGGACATACGAAAGTGAAGTCCATTGGATAGAAGAATAAAACTGTCCATTTGTCTTGTGCTTTCATGTCTTCTAATGATACTTTGCCAAAAGATTTGTCTGGAAGTACTGCTTCCATTGTAAAGTTAGGTGCTTGTTTACCTACCATGCGTTCTGCCATAATAAATCCCTCCGATTAAATATGTAGTGTATATATTCCATCCGCACCAGCGAACTCGTCTTCTACGATAGCAGAGTAATCGTAGTTTTTCAAACAAGTAAGCTTCACTAAAGTACAAGTTTGAAATTATCTGACAAATTTTCGTCAATTTCCCAAGTGGAATGGCTACTACAGCCTATTTATTAGCTATTATTAACAATTTTATTCTAGAATCAACAAAATTTTTGTACGCGTCATTTATGTATAATTTCTAAAAATTTTATCTACTTTTTTTCATAAAAAACAATTGCAAATTCGTCATTATTATGTATAATTGTAATGGTTTTAGTAAACTAAAAGTTTCGTTAAAGTAAACTTCATATTTCAAAAGTTTATGATTGCTAAACTTCTTCTAGGAGGGAAAAGATGCAAATAGGAGCAAAAATTAAAGCGCTTCGTTTAAAAAAAGGTCTTACCCAAGAGGAACTTGGAGAACGTACAGATTTAAGTAAGGGGTATATTTCACAATTAGAACGTGATCTTAATTCTCCTTCCATTGAAACGCTATTTTCAATATTAGAGGTTTTAGGGTCAACACCAAAGGAATTTTTCGATGATGAAGCACCTGAACAAAAGGTTGTATATACAGAAGAAGATCAATCCACTTATACGGACGAAGAAAAAAAATATGAAATCCAATGGCTTATTCCGACATCAAACGAAAAAGAGATGGAGCCAATATTCTTGACACTTGCTGCGGATGGCGAGTTCAAACAGTTTGAGCCATCGCTCTCAGAAACATTTATTTATGTTGTGAAAGGGCGCATTCGACTCGTTTTGGGGAATGAACAGTATATTGCAAGCGAAGGCAATGCTCTCTATTTTGATGCGGCAGATCATCACCAAATTTTTAACGCACATGCTGCAGAAACAAAAATTTTACTCGTCGCAACGGATTCATATTTATAGCTTAAGGAGGCGCATCTATGACAACGAATTCAATTATCCGCTTTGAAAATGTTTCAAAGTCCTATAATGACGGCACGGTCGTCTTAAAAAACATTAACTTGGAGCTAGAAAAAGGGAAATTCTACACATTACTAGGTCCTTCTGGTTGTGGTAAAACAACAATTTTACGTATTATTGCTGGTTTTACAGAACCGACAACAGGAGATATCTATTTTCACGATAAAAAAATCAACTTAGTGCCAGCAAATGAACGCCAAGTAAACACAGTTTTTCAGGATTATGCGCTGTTTCCTCATCTAAATGTTTTTGAAAATGTCGCATTTGGACTTCGCATAAAAAAACTTCCTGAAAGTGAAATTAAAGATCGCGTTGCTGAGGCATTAAAATTCGTAAACCTAGCAGGCTATGGCAATCGTGAAATTTCTGAGATGTCTGGTGGTCAACGACAACGTGTTGCTATTGCTCGTGCGATTGTCAATGATCCTGAAGTAATTTTACTAGATGAGCCTCTTTCTGCATTAGATTTAAAGCTACGTACAGAAATGCAGTATGAGCTACGAGAATTACAGCAACGACTTGGGAAAACATTTGTGTTTGTTACACATGACCAAGAAGAGGCGCTTGCCATGAGTGATGAAATATTTGTCTTAAGCGAAGGTGAAATTCAACAATCAGGTACACCAGTAGATATTTATGATGAGCCAATTAACCGCTTCGTTGCTGATTTTATTGGAGAATCAAATATTGTTCCTGGCGTCATGATTGAAGATTTTAAAGTAGAATTTGCCGGTAAAGTTTTTGAATGTGTCGACCAAGGGATGAAGCCAAACGAAAAAATTGATATTGTCATTCGCCCAGAGGATTTAGAAATGACAACAATCGAAAAAGGCAAACTTGTTGTAAAAGTTGATACTCAATTGTTCCGTGGGGTGCATTATGAATTATCCACGTACGACAAAGAAGGAAATGAGTGGCTCGTGCATTCATTGAAAAAAGCGGAAGTAGGGACAGAAATTGGCTTAGACTTTGATCCAGAAGCCATTCATGTTATGCGTTTAAATGAGACAGAAGAAGAGTTCGATAAACGTTTAGAAGCGTATGGAGACGACGAAGATGCAAACTAAGACATCTAAATCAGCTTTATTTCCATATGTTTTATGGATTGCATTGTTTGTTATCGCCCCGATTGCACTTGTTGTTTACTATTCCCTACTAGATATACATGGCAATTTCACGCTCAATAACTATAAAGCGTTCTTTACTTCTGTTTATTTAAAAATGACATTAAGCTCATTCTGGTATGCATTTTTAATTACGTTCTTTACATTACTTATTTCGTATCCAACAGCCTATTTTTTAACTAAAACAAAACATAAGCAGCTTTGGCTTTTACTAATTATTATTCCTTCTTGGATTAATCTTTTGTTAAAAACATACGCTTTTATCGGGATTTTCGGCTTGTACGGCCCGATCAATGCATTTATCGAAGTGTTTGGTTTTGATCCGAAGCAAATGTTATTTACTGACATTAGTTTTGTGTTTGTATCCGTTTATATTTTTATTCCATTTATGATTTTACCGATTTTCAACTCATTAGATCGTTTAAATCCAACTCTTGTCTACGCGGCACGTGATTTAGGAGCATCTGCCTTTACTACATTCCGTCGCGTTGTGTTGCCTCTAACAATGGACGGTGTAAAATCAGGTATTCAAGTTGTATTTATCCCTGCATTATCACTCTTCATGATTACTCGTTTAATTGCAGGAAACCGTGTCATTACACTTGGTACAGCTATTGAACAACAATTCCTTGTTACCCAAAACTGGGGAATGGGTTCAACAATTGCCGTTTTCTTAATTTTATTCATGGTAATTATTATGTTAATTACGGGGCAAAAGGATAAAGGAGGTCGCGTACGATGAAAAAACTATCAGCATCAGCAAAAGTGTATTTAGCGATTGTTTTTATCGTCTTGTATGCACCTATCTTCTATTTAATCTTTTATTCATTCAATAGTGGCGGATCAATGAATAATTTTGAGTCCTTTACGTTAGAACATTATAAAGCTGTCTTTGAGGATTCTCGTCTACTCGTTATTCTAATTAATACAGTAATCGTGGCATTACTTTCGGCATTGATTTCTACAATTATTGGGACGCTAGGAGCCATTGGCATTGTCACTGTTAAAAATTCAAGCATGCGTAATACATTACTTTCTTTAAACAATGTGTTAATTGTTAGCCCAGATGTTATTATTGGTGCAAGCTTTTTAATTTTATTTACAATGATTGGAGTTAAACTAGGCTTTGCTTCTGTGTTATTAGCACATGTAGCATTTAGTGTTCCAATTGTTGTATTGATGGTCTTACCTAAACTGTTAGAAATGAATAAATCATTAATCGACGCTGCATTAGATTTAGGGGCGACGAAAAAAGATGTCATGATGCGTGTTATTTTACCGTATATTAAGCCTGGTATTTTTGCAGGGTTCTTCCTTGCCTTAACGTATTCTCTAGATGATTTCGCGGTAACGTTTTTCGTGACAGGTAACGGCTTCAGCACATTATCTGTTGAAATTTACTCTATGGCTCGCGCCGGCATTTCCTTAACTATTAATGCACTTTCTGGTTTAGTATTCTTTGTTACAGTGATCGTCGTAATTGGCTATTATTTCATCACAAGCCGCGCTAGTAAAAGAACAGGGGGCCAACAATGAAGCAATTAATTCAAGCTACTATCGCTATACTTGTCGTTTCCGCCCTTTTATTTTACGCTGCCGATGCCTTGAGTGCTGGTGGTGGAAAAAGTGGAAAAAATACATTAACGATCTTTAACTGGGGAGAATATATTGATCCTGATTTGCTAAAGCAATTTGAAAAAGAAACAGGTATTCATGTCATTTACGAGACGTTTGATTCCAATGAAGCGATGATGACAAAAATTAAACAAGGTGGTACGGCTTACGATATTGCAATACCTTCTGAATATATGATTGAAAAAATGAAGGAAGAAAACTTACTTATTCCTTTAGATAAAACAAAAATCCCGAATATAAAAAATATCGATCCTTATTTTTTAGACTTACCATTTGATGAAGATAACACATATTCCGTACCATATTTCTGGGGCACAGTTGGCGTTGTCTATAATCCTAAGCTTGTTGGCAATCTGGATTTCTCATCTTGGGATGACTTATGGGATCCTTCGTTAAAACGTAAAGTCTTTTTAGTAGACGGCGCACGTGAGGTAATCGGTATGGGCTTAAACAATCTTGGTTATTCACTTAATACTTTAAATGACCATGAGCTACGTGAAGCTACTGATAAACTCATTACGTTAGCACCAAATGTCAAAGCCATTATCGGGGATGAAATTACTCCGCTAATGATTAATAATGAAGCAGCTGTGGCACTCACTTGGTCTGGGCAAGCAGCCGACATGTTGTCAGAAAATGAAGAGCTAGACTTTGCTGTACCAAAGGAAGGTTCGAACTTATGGTTTGATAATATGGTCATTCCGAAAACGTCAAAAAATATTGATGGTGCACATGCCTTCATTAACTTTATGCTGAAAGCCGAAACAGGCGCTAAAAATGCTGATTTCGTAGGCTACTCTACTCCAAATATTGCAGCAATGAAATTAATGGATCCGAAAGTTGTATCTGATGAGCGTTTCTATCCTTCTGAAGAACAACGTAAAACATTAGAAGTTTATAAAAACTTAGGCCCTGATTACTTAGGCAAATATAATGAGCTGTTTTTAGAATTTAAAATGAGTATTCGATAACCTCTATCAATTATGCCTCGGCATAATTGCGTCAGGAATCGGCTTTGTGCTTAGGCCTGCACGAGGGCCGACACAATGTCGGTCATTTCGGTAATGCCACAGGACGTGGCGTTTTTACCGATGCAGGTCAGTTAGCCTAAAATCCTTTGTGAACTCGATTCCGTGACATCCGCCGGAGGCTTAACTTATTTCAGCAAATGTTTTCTGTAACGAAAGTGAAACGGCAGTTACAAATGTTTTCTGTTCCGAAAGCGTAGCGACAGGGACAGATGTTTAGACACCCGCTGAAAAGTAACTTAAACCCTTATTCATACCACCACCTATAAAAGTAGGCGACTCCTGCTGAAAGAAGTTAAAGCTGTTCTCACGTTACGAACGTCGAGAACAGCTTTTTGCTAGTTTAGATGAAAATAAATGCCCGACAGTCTTGCCGAAAAGTTCGCTATTCCCCCATCAGTGTTTGCTTCAAGGCTTGGCAGTCAGTTGACTGTGAACGTTCAGGAAGCTACAAATACCTCCCAAGGCTAAAGCAGTGAGGGTGATCAGTAGCCAATTCCCTTATTTCAGACTTCTAGTCAATAGCAAAGGTACAAGCCTTGTGGTAGACTGTAGTATATTTGATTAAAGAAGGGGGTATTCGATGACCCAGCAGAAGTCCAATAAGGCGGCTTTGTATATTTTAATGTTTAATATGTTTATCGCAATGGGGAGTATTGGAATTATTATTCCTGTTATGCCTGAGTATTTAAAACTATTTGGTGCCGCCGGACAAATTCTTGGCATGTTGATTGCAACGTTCGCCTTGGCTCAATTCGTATTTTCTCCAATTGCTGGGAATCTTTCGGATCAATATGGACGGAAAAATCTCATTATTTTCGGTCTTATAGTTACAGGACTTGCCCAAATTGGTTTCGGGCTTTCTACAGATGTGTGGATGCTCTTCTTGGCACGCTTTTTAGGTGGCGTTGGCTCTGCATTTGTTGCCCCACCTATCATGGCTTTTGTGGCAGATGTTACAACGTATGAAGAACGTGGTAAAGGAATGGGCATGCTAGGTGCATCAATGTCTCTAGGCTTTATGATTGGACCAGGTATCGGTGGATTCCTATCAAAAGTTAGTTTACATTTCCCATTCTATACTGCTGGAGTTGCAGCGATCTTAGCAGCTATTTTATCGTTGTTTTTATTACCTTCCAAGAAACCAAATACAGCGCAAAAAATGCAGAAGCAAGACAACCTTGCAAAGCAAATGGTTCGTTCAGTTCAAATGCCTTACTTTGTAATGCTCGTTATCATGCTTGTATTCTCATTCGGAATTGCTAACTTCCAAACAACATTATCGTTATTTGTTACAGAAAAGTTCAATTACACACCTACAGATATCGCTATTATCTTAGTTGTAGGTGGTGCTTTTGGTGTTGTTGTACAAATGTTTGTTATTACACCACTGTTTAATCGCTTCGGCGAAATGAAAGTAGTGTTAGTTAATTTATTTATTGCAGCCGTATCAATTTTCTTAATTTTATTTGTGTCTGGCTTTGCGCTTATTTTAGTTGTAACGACAATCTTCTCTACAGCTACGACATTGATTCGTCCAGCTGTCAACACATTGATTTCGAAGCTTGCTGAGACGGAACAAGGCTTTGCGGCTGGTCTGAACAATGCATATATGAGCCTTGGTAATATGATTGGTCCTGCATTAGCAGGTATATTATTCGATTGGAATATGAACAGTCCTTATATTTTCGGAGCTATTATTTTAATGGCCTGCTTCTTCCTTGCCCTTATTTGGACGATGAAAAAAGCACCACACCTGTTGCATCCTGATACAAAATAGGCAGAAAAGCTATTGACTATTTTTGGTAGTATGCTACATTATTATGTGAAAAGATAGAATTAAATTTTTTTATTACCACTAGGGGAGTCTTTAAAAGGCTGAGACGTATATGATCATATACGGACCCTTTGAACCTGATCTAGTTCACACTAGCGGAGGGAAGTGGCGACACTTGCTTTTTAATATGTAAATGCAAGGCCGCTTCCTATTGTTTTTAGGAAGCGGCTTTTTTTTGTAAGTTTACCTTAAGAATGCTCGCCAATCTAGCAACATTATTTCCAAGGTTACCGGCGCAACTCGCGGTTTTAGCGGCGATGTTCTCTTGGTTACCGGCGGAATTCACAGTTTTAGCGGCGATGTTCTCTTGGTTACCGGCGCAACTCGCGGTTTTAACGGCGCCATTCTCTTGATTACCGGCGCAACTCGCGGTTTTAGCGGCGATGTTCTCTTGGTTACCGGCGGAATTCACAGTTTTAGCAGCGATGTTCTCTTGGTTACCGGCTCAACTCGCGGTTTTAGCGGCGATGTTCTCTTGGTTACCGGCGCATCTCGCGGTTTTAGCGGCGATGTTCTCTTGGTTACCGGCGCATCTCGCGGTTTTAGCGGCGATGTTCTCTTGGTTACCGGCGCATCTCGCGGTTTTAGCGGCGATGTTCTCGGTTTTACCGGCGGAATTCACAGTTTTAGCGGCGATGTTCTCTTGGTTACCGGCGGAACTCACCGTTTTAGCGGCGATGTTCTCTTGGTTACCGGCTCAACTCGCGGTTTTAGCGGCGATGTTCTCGGTTTTACCGGCGGAACTCACCGTTTTAGCGGCGATGTTCTCTTGATTACCGGCGCAACTCGCGGTTTTAGCGGCGATGTTCTCGGTTTTACCGGCGGAACTTCAAATTTACCGGTATTAACAATTAAATTCATATTTCAAAGGAGTAGAAATTATGTCAATCCGAAAATTAACAATCATGGCCTTATTAGTAGCAATTGCCGTAGCAGGTTCTACCTTCGTTTCAATACCAACTGGAATTGCGCGTGCCTATCCTGTACAGCATGCCATTAATGTCATTGGCGCTATCATTCTTGGACCAGTGCCAACCGTTATGGTCGCCTTTGTCACAGCCATTATTCGTATTCTAGCAGGCACAGGTTCATTATTAGCCATACCTGGCAGCGTCATTGGTGCTTTGTGTGCAGCTCTTGCCTATAAATACAGCGGCAAGATGTGGCTAGCTGGTGTCGGTGAAATATTCGGGACAGGAATTATTGCCTCACTCATTGCAGTGCCCTACGCTCATTTATTAATGGGGACATCTGTGGCAGCATTATTTTTTATGCCAGCCTTTCTAACATCAAGTACGATTGGTGCTATCTTAGGCCTTGTCGTAGCTAGCAATTTGCGTAAGACTATATTTGTAACTAACCTTAACACTCTGCTTAAATAATATTTATGGCAATTTAAAAACGTTACTTCCTTAATGGCAATTAATTAAGAAAGTAACGTTTTAATCCAACTAAATTCACCCATACTTTAACGGCAATCCCATTTCATGAGCAATTAATAGAAAGTCTTTTTTGCTTATTTCAAAATGACCAAATCTGAATTTATAACCATATTTCGATTTATCTTCTACAAATTCTAAATAATCTAAGATCCTTTTTATCGGTACAGACTTTGCATCTTTATAAAAGTCTATATCTCTTCTAAAAGGAATAAAATTTTCTGTCATTTGGAACTCATATATTCGCTCATCCTTTATTCTTCCAATTGCGGTAAAGGCTCTTACAGGTTCATTACCATCTAAACTGTTTTTAGGAGAATAATATATAATCCAGTCTCCTTTTTTCATTCGTTTCAAAGGTCTTTCTTTACCATGACACAACTGGCCGAATCCTCCCTCAACCCCCTTTTGCACATGATTAAGAGATACCACGCCAATCCAATATTTCGGGTCTCTTTCAGTCGTAGGATATAGTGACATAGCTTCCACCTCCTTTTATTTTGGCGAACGATTTTCATATACTTTTTTCAATATGCTTTTCAATTGCTCTTGTTCTTCCAATGAAAGTACATCTAAAACATCATTCTCAGAAATTGAAAGGATCTTCAATAATTCTTCTGCCACATTTTCTCCCTGTTCTGTAAGGCATATTAGATTCTCTCTTCTATTTTCTTGATTTTTCTCTCTATAAACATATTGTCTTTCTTCTAGATCATCGATAAAAAAGCGGACACTGTTTTTATCTATTTTTAAAATCTGCCCTATTTGAATTTGGCTAAGTTTTTTTTCTTTTACAAGAATCATTATTCCAACTTCTCTGGATTTCATTTGATATTTTTCGCTAATATATGTCTCGAGATTTTCCTCTAGAGCCTCCGCTAACTTAAAACTTAGAAAACCAAAAGAATTCATAATATTGGTCATGTTAACTCCTCCAACATATATAATAGTATTTAAAAATGATAGTAATATTTTATTACTATCATTAATTATTACATTAAATCCCATTAATAACAAGATTAATTTCGCTTTTCATGATTTTACAAGCAAAAAAAACGACAGCTCATTGCTAAAAAAGCAACGAACCATCGTTTTAAATTATTAAGGTCGTTTTTTCATGCCCTTTAATAGCTGGGCAACGTTTGTGTCTTCTGCCTGTATTGTTTTTTCCTCTACAATCTGCTCTTTCTTACTTGGCCTTGTTAGGAATCTCCATCCAAAGCGTCGAATGGTAATATCGATGAAGAATAGTAGCATACCTGCTAATAGAAGCCATGTTGCAATATTTTGACGTTCCGCACCTTTTTTACTAAACTCACGGAATACTTCGTTCGGCTCTTTCAAAACGGAGCCGCCTGTTTGCTTCGTCAATTCTTCTACTAGCTTATCATTCACTGGACGTAATTCATATTCAGCACTATAAGGGACACTTAAGCCCGCCTGGTAAATAGCCTTTTCTTCATCTGCAATACGGAAGAAGATCAGACCTGGTTCTGCTTGTACGACTGCTCGAACTTGTGATGCTGAAATTGTTTCAAGCTGTGTTTCAAGTTCTTCACCAGCTTCATTGACAGCAACAATATCTAAAAATGCCGCTTCATTTGTTGGGTCCGTGATGACAAATGAACCGTCTGACTCTAGACGTACATCATAGGCAACATCGTTATAGCTTGGTAGCATTTGTGAAATAAGCGTTTGCCAAAATGTGCCCCAATTCTGCCATCTCGCCCAATCTCCTGTCCATTTTCCAGTCGAATCAGAAGTAAAGGCGAATGTTTTGCCAAGACCATATTGCCACTGTGCTAGCACTGGATCTTCCTTCTCACTTTCCGCAATAACAGTAGCTCCCTGTTTTGCTGTCGTGCCAATATAAGCATTCATTTGAGGTACACCATTCGCAAACAGCGTATTCCATTCAGATGCATTATAAATAGTTGGATAGAATGGGTTATCCTCAATATATGTGCGTGAAATCATTGCCGTTTCACGAGATAAAATAGATGGAATCGTCTGCTCATCAACAACATCGTAGAAACGCCCACTTCCCATTTCACTAAGCGCTTCCAGTAAATTAGCATCTGCATCCTGACCAATTGCAACCGTCGATAGTGTAATGCCTCTGTCTTTGCCTTCAGCAATTAAATCCTCATAATTCCCTGACTGTGACTGACCATCCGTTAAGAGAATAATATGCTTACGCTGTAGCTTTAAATCAGCTAGGTTTTCATAGGCTTTAGCAAGTGATCCATATATTTCTGTACCACCACCTGGCGTTACAGATAAAATCGTGTCCACAGCTTCTTCCTTTTTGCCAAGTGGTCCTGTCTCAATAATTTCCCAAGGTCGGTCATCAAAAGCAATAAACCCGAGCGTATCCTCATCTCGTAGCATTTCGACTGAACGAGCGGCCGCCTCCTTAGCCAGCTCTAACTTCGCTCCAGACATACTTCCTGAGCGATCAAGCACAATCACAAGTCCTAATGACGGTAATTGCTCCTTACCTTTAATCTCCATTTCCACAGGTAGCAAAGTTTCGATTGGCGTTTTAAAATAGCCACCCAAGCCAAAGCTATTTTCCCCACCAACCATTGTAAAGCCAACACCAAAGTTTTTTACCGCTTGTTCAATGACATTCATTTTCGCCTCGCCTACTAAATGCCCTGGCACATTATCAAAAATGATGGCATTGTATTGTAAATAACTAGAAAGTTCATTTGGCAAACTTTTAGCATCTACAACATCATAGTCGATTGATTGGTTGCCAAGTGCTGCAGCGATTGGTGAAGCTGTGTCATAACCATTGACAATTAATAAATGTGGTTCACTTTGCACCATCGTGACACTTGTTAATTTATTATTTTCAAAAATCGCATCTTGATCAATTTGAACCATTGCCTCATATTTCACAAGTCCTTCTGCAGTTGCCGCATGTTTATACGTAAACACATTGGAACCTTCCGCAAGCTCCACTGCCTCACGATGAATAAGCTCATCATTTTCGTATAATAATAGCTCACCTTGCCCCGCCGCAGTTGCATTAATTTCAGTGACTAACTGCTGCTGCTCACCTACATAAGAAACTTGTGGGGTTACAAAACTTTTAAGTGATACATCGTTCGTAACAGATTTGTTAAACGGCACTACATCGACACTTATATTTGACCCTTTGAACTTTGATGCAAACTCTAGGGCATCTCCTTTTGTTTCATTACCATCAGTTAAGAGTACAAGTCGTGTTGCCTTTTTCGGATCTACTATACCCGAAGCGAGCTGCAGACTTTGTTCAATATTTGTTTGGTCGGTCGCCTTTATAGCTGTAAACTTCGGCACTTCCTTTAAAGAATTAGATAAAATGGCTTCTGTTTGCAGTGTCGATGAAAAAGAATAAACCCCTGCAAGTTGTTCATCTTTTTTCGACTGCAAACTTTCGTCTATAAACTGAACCATCTCATCTTCTGTACCATTCATCGAAGCAGAACGGTCAACTAAATATACGATTTGTTCTTCCTTTACAGGTAACAAAATATAAGGTCCAGCAAGCGCAAAAACTAAGCAGAATATCGCCACAATACGAATACCTAGTACGACGATATGACTCTTTATGAGTCGCTGACGCTCACGCCAATAGGTCCATCCAAAATACATAAGCAATGGAAGTAAAAGCAACAATACTAATGGCATATCAATTCGTAAATCCACGACGTCGTTGCACCTCCCACTCTAAAACAAGTAATACTAAAATAATAAGGATAAGCCAAGGCACCAACGAAGTTTTCGATATTTCTTCCTTACCATTGTCCTGAAGCTCTCCAAGCGTATAGCTTGTCCCTTTTTCAATGACACGTTCTTGAGCTTGAAGCTGTACGATGAAGCGCTTTTCTTCATTATTTGAGCGTGCGGTATAGATTCCTGGCTTTATTGGAGCTGTTAATAAACCATTTGTAATAGACGATAAAAACTCATCATCCTGCGAATAAACACTCCAATCACCTTGCGCTAAAGCAACTGCTCGTTGCTCATTTGGTGCAAAAATACCGAGTGAACCAATTGATTCTGAAAGCTGCTGTTCAGCACTCCATAAAAATAATGGGAAAGAGGGATGTAGCGGCCAATCTGTATCAGCAATATCCGCTAAAATAATAATATCTCCTTCTGGTGAACGTTGTATAAATGGCTGATCACCAACTGATGCAATCGTTTTATAGCCATCGAATCCTGGATATACAGCACTAATATAAATATCTTTTAGCTCACTAAAAGCAAACAATGCATCACTTGTTATTGTTACTTCTCCAGTTGCTTCAACCTTTTTAACATCATCACGTCCAAATAATACAATCGGCTTATCCATCTTTTCGAGTAGCGCCGTTTGATTTGTCACAACTGTGGCATCTTGATTGTCCGCTACTTGTAAAGACGGAACAATTTTCACACCGCTATTAATCGTTTGAAAACCTTTTTGAATGAGTTGATGCATACTTTGATCGACAACTACTTTTGAAGTGGCTGTTTGTAGCAATACAGTTTGTGAATTATCGACTACGTAATCATCGTTAGCAGTTATCTTGGCAGTTAAAGTATTTTCTAACGGTAAGTCTTTAAATGTTTTCGTTACAGCTTCATTCGGCGGTAATGTGACACTCTCTGTAGTTATCTCATTCCCCTTCAAAGTTTGTAGGGAAAGTGTCACCTTTTGCTCTTGATCAGTATCATTTTGTAACTGCACAAGCGCCATCGTAGATTGACCATCTGTAGTAGCAGCAAACCGTGTAATTGCGATATTTGTTAAATCCTTAGCAGACCCTTTTACTAACCACTTCACCGTATCCTTTTCCATCGGTAAATGCTTTTTATCAAGTGCATCTGTAAAAACATAAATAGATGTTGGTGTATCACCAACAAAAGCCTGTGCCACATCAAGAGCCTTATTCATCTGATCCGTTTCATAGGTTACTTGCAACTCTTGAATAGCTTTTTCAATAACTTTGGTATTCGTTTCTTGTTGTAAAATAGCTTTCGGTGTATTCCCTGTTGTGATGAGCGTTACAGGTCTTCCATCAAGCTGATTGACCAAAGAGAGCATTTCCTTCTTATGTGTGTCAAATGTTGACTGCTCTTTCCCCGCTAACATCGTGGCAGACGTGTCCACAATGAAAATCGTTTGTGCTCCAGCAATGGTTGATTTTTTCACATAAGGATTCATTAGTGCAAGTACAAGTAAAATCAGTGCAAGCAGTTGCAAATAAAGCAGTGCATTTTTTTGTAAATGCTTTAAGTATGGTGATACACGTGTTTCTTGCATAATTTCCGACCAAAATAATGTCGAGGACACAGTTTGATCGGTATATTTTTTTCGAAAGAAATAATATAGTAGGACAATGACCGGGATGATGGCCGTCCAGCTAAAAAGTATTTGACTAAAGCCCAATACGGCTCACCTCACCTAATCCAATGTGCTTTTAATAATTGTTGAAAGATGGCATGCTGCAATCCATCTTCTACTTTAAGTTGTAATTTTCGAACACCGAAGCGCCGACAGATCGCCTCAAATTCCTCTTCATGTAATAAACGTCTTGCCAGGTATGTGTCCAGAACCTTTGAAGACATCGTAACATTCACATCTCTGCCAGTTTCACGATCGAGTAAGCGTACATCCCCGGTATATTCGGGTGATATTTCTTCCTGCGTAGCAATTTGCAAAATGCGCACATCGCCTGCAAATCGTGGTAGCCTTTTCAAGAGTTGCTCCCACTCCTCAATCGGCTCAAGCCCATCCGTGATAATAAATAGCACTGTACTATCCTTAGGCAATACTTTTAAAGCTCCCTGTGCGAAGCTACTTGTATAAGTCGCTTCCTCAATCTCTGTTACCACCTGTAAAAAGGCACGACGATACATAGCACCTTTACGGCGAAATGGTGGCTTGACGTCATCCTGTATAAAAGAAAACGATAAACGATCATCGCGACCAAGCACCATTAGGCCAAGTGAGGCAACAATTTGCCGGGCGAAAGTCCATTTCGCTTGTTCACCCATAGATTTAGTCGTGTCTAGCAGAATGTGTACACGCATCTCTTGTTCATCTAAAAAACGTTTAATGAAGTATTTATCCGTTCTTGCAAAGACGTTCCAATCAACCTGACGCACATCATCACCTAAATGATATTCTCGGAAATCTGAGAAATCGAGCGATGCTCCGAAGCGTTGCGAACGGTGCGAGCCCTTATGCTGCCCACGTAATTTGGAGGCCGTCGCCACTTGGAAGCGACTGATTTTCGCTAACCAATCCTCGGGCAATAATAATTTTTGCGTCACCTGCTAACACCTTGTTGTACCTTATCTAAAATTACGTCAATCACATCGTCTGCTGTTTTACCTGAAGCCTCCCCTTCATAATTCAGCAGCATACGATGGCGTAATACTGGCTTTGCAACAGATTTAATATCTGCTACTGAAACGTGGAAACGACCATTCATAAGCGCCCTTGCCTTCGCTAATTTGATTAAACTTTGTAAACCTCGAGGACCGCTACCATACATGGCATACTGTTTAACCTCGTCAATTGCATCGTCTCTATCAGGATGTGTAGCCACAACTAGATCTGTCGCAAATTCAAGCATTTCATCAGCAACAAGTATTTCCTTTACCATTTGCTGTGCTTCAATAAGTGTGTCCGTATTCATCATCTTTTGTAAATCAATTTCCATAGCACCTGTTGTACGCTTCATAATCTCCATTAGCTCACTTTTCTCCGGGTATGGTACAAGAATTTTACATAGAAAACGGTCCATTTGTGCCTCTGGTAATGGGTACGTCCCTTCCATCTCAATCGGATTTTGTGTTGCTAACACGAAGAATGGTCTTGCCATCTTCTTTGTATCTCCCAAGATTGTTACCGTTTTTTCGCCCATAGCTTCAAGCAGTGCACTTTGTGTTTTTGGCGTTGCTCGGTTAATCTCATCCGCTAATACCATTTGGCTAAAAATCGGACCTGGCTGGAACGAAAACTGTTGTTTGCCATCTGGTGTGCGCTCAATCATACTTGTCCCTGTAATATCCGCCGGCATTAAGTCTGGCGTAAATTGAATGCGCGAAAATGATAAATCTAGTACTTCAGAAATTGTACGAATTAACATCGTTTTCCCTAAACCCGGCAAGCCCTCTAATAATGCGTGCCCATCAGCAAGGACGGCGTACAATGTATAATCAATTGCTTCCTCTTGCCCAACGATAAAGCGATGAATTTCTTCCTTTACTTGTTGTAATTTCGTACTCATTTCAACATACTGTTGTTCTGTAAATGCCATTCCTTTTCCTCCTATTGCGACTCAATTGACGTGAAATAAGATTGCACGACATTTTGTAAATCCTTCGGTAATTGTAAACGCTCTGAGCTTTCTAAATAGCTATCTTTATAGGAGCCTATAACTTCCTCATAGGGGCGGATAGAACCTTTAGTAATGGGGCCATTTCCTTGTTGTTCCGAAATATTTGAGCCATCTCCTAATGCTCCTCCATCAACTGAAGTCTGACTAGAACCACCAATTCTATTTGGTGTCGTTAATAAATCGCGACCGCCTTGACCTTTGCCTGCACCTTGACCTGTACCTTTGCCATTTCCTTGTCCTTGTCCTTGTCCTTGCCCCTGACCTTGTCCTTGTTGATTGCTTTGATTCGATCCTTGTCCCTGCCCTTTACCACTAGCCTGTTGGGAACCATTTTGGGAATTATTTTGTCCTTGCTGTCCTGTTTGAGCTTGCTGATTGCTTTGCGATGAATTCCCCGATGAATTTTGATTTGAATTTGTATTCGTATTGTTTTGCTGATTGTTTTTTGCACCATTTGCACTGGCAATAGCATTTTGTAGTGTATTACTTGCGGGTTTTCCAAGCTTGCTCATAGCTGTTTGAGTAGCATTTGCATTTTGTGTTAGCTCCTGTTGCATTTGGGCAAGCTCCTTTAACTGTTCCGCTTCTTCCTTCGATAAGCCCGTCTCTTCACTAGCGCCATCCTTACTAGCAGTTTGCTTATCTTTTAATTGCTGTTCCTTTAAGGCAAGCTCCTTTTGCTTTTTCACAACTTCGCGTAATGCCTCTTCAGCTGTTTCTGCCTCTTTTAACGTATTTTGCAATTCCTTTAACTGCTCTTTCACTTCTTTTGTTTCTGCTTTTTTCTCTAATTTAGCAACTTCCTTCTTTACGTCTTCGATAACAGCTTTTTCTTTTTCCACCTCAATAGCTTCAATTTGTGTAGCCGCTGGAAACATATAAAGTATTGCTAATACAACAGCTGTTACAAATAGACCAGCCAACGCCTTTGGCTGCAACAAATGTTTCTGTCGAGCCTTAAAATTAGCAAACGCAGATTCGACGCTTTGTATCGCTTTATTTAACAAAGATTGAACAAGTGGATCCTTATCGTCCTCAAACGATAAGGCTGTCACCAGTTCATTGTGAGAAAAATAATCATCCAGTGTATGCAACGCTTCCTTTTCTTTTACACGCTTCCACCACATAAAAAGTACCGTTGCTAGTATGACAGCGATAAAGGCAACAAGAGCTGTTTGGCGATAATAAGGCCATACAAACAATCTAGAGACGAGGACAAGTGAAGCACTCGAAAGCAATGCAAAAAACAAGCCGTACTGTGCAATTGGAATGCTTCTTTCTATTGTTAAACTCGTCTTTGCACGTTGAATATATTTTCGTAATTGCTTACGACGCCCCATAAAATTTCCTCCTCATCGGTTACTTTTCATATTGGCACGTAATTTTTTAATGGCAATTGTTAAACAAAGAACAATAATGAATGAATAAGCTATTAAATACGTAATCCATACAGGTAGTTCTACTCCCGATAATCTCACTAATTCGTCTCCCAATTCTGGCGAAATCAGCGTAAGCATTAATGCACCTGGGTTAATAGACGCCCAGAAATATGACATAAAGGAAGTGCCACTAATGTTATTGCCCATCTGGTAGAAGGCCATCGTTAAAAAGAAGAAAAATGCCGTAATACCACCTAAAAAGATGATCGAGCCGTACGTAGAAATCATTGCGACAATTGTGCGCTTTGTAATAGTTGAAAACATCACACCAATACTACCAATTGCTACAACTGTTAATAAGTAAAATAAAAATATTGAAATTAATTGAGACGGCGATACACCACCAAATAAAAATACTAAGCTATATAATGGCAGCCCAGCGATTAGCATTAATACTAAAAATGCTACCGAAGATAATAATTTTCCAATTATAATCTGTGTAGAGCTTTGTGTTGTTGTTAGTAAAATATTTAATGTTTGCTTTTCCCTTTCGCTACTTATTGCACCAGCCGTTAAGCTTGGTGTGATAAAAAGGACAAGAGCCATTTGTAATATTGTTAATACCGCAAACATCATGAAGCTTGTATCTGGTCTAAAGAATCCCTTGCCTGTGAATTCAGTTGTTAATAGTAAAAACCCTGCGATGAATAGACAAATAACCGCTAAATAAAACATTAAACCTGAAAAGCTTTTAAAAGAACGGAAGCGTAACTTCAATTCTTTTACGAGTACCGGATTGTAAAATCGTTCCATCATTGATTGTCCGCTCCCTTCGTAATGGCCATAAAGACATCCTCTAAATCTTTTTCCTCTTCACTTAATGCATAAATAGGTAAATTTGCAAGTATCGCTTTCTTCAACAGCGCCACCTGATCAGCATTTGTTCCACGATAATTAAAGGCTATTTCTAAGCGATTATCCATCAAATCTATAGAAGATATTAGTGGATCTTCCTCTAAGAATGCACGCACCTCGTTTAACTGATCTGTTACCTTTATCACAATACGTTTTTCCCCCTGTAGCTGTGCTTGAATGGAAGCTACGTTGCCATGAGCGATTAGTTTACCATTATCAATCACACCGATTTCATCACACATTTCTGCAAGCTCAGGCAAAATGTGCGAGGAGATTAAAATCGTTTTACCCATGGATTTTAAATTTCGTAAAATATCACGCATTTCTACACGTGCACGTGGGTCTAAACCTGATGCAGGCTCATCTAAAATTAATACCTTTGGATCATGGATAAGTGCACGAGCTAAACAAAGGCGCTGCTTCATTCCACGTGACAGTAAATCTACATAGTCATAACGTTTATGCGTTAAATTCACCAGCTCTAGTAACTGAGGAATCAAGACTTTACGATCAGCCGCACCAATGCCATAACTTGCACCATAAAAATCTAAATATTCATCTACTTTTAACTGATCATATACACCAAAGAAATCGGGCATATAACCAATTTGCTTACGTACTTCTTTTGGTTCTTTAATAACGCTTTTTCCATTAATAAGCGCATCACCAGAGGTTGGAGACAGTAGAGTTGCTAATATTGAAAATGTAGTCGATTTACCAGCCCCATTAGCACCTACAAAACCAAATACAACCCCTTCCTCCAATGATAGATTTAATTGATCTAGCGCTGTAAAGGAGCCATATCTTTTTGTTAAATCACGAATTTCAATCATTATTTCGCCACTCCCTTCAGCTCTACATCTGGTAATTTTGTTGGCTCACCTGTTTGATCTGGTCCGAATTTAATTTCAATAAGTAACGCATCATTTTCATTGAAATATTTTGTAATGTTATCTGTAAACACCTGTTTTGTATCTACCAATGGCTCATATTTTTTCGTTTCGTTATTCCAAATCGATAGCTCCATACGGTTAACATCCTTATTTGAAATTGTCAGTTCGTTTAATGTTTGAACTGACTGCTTAAAATTATCTGGCAATGCAATTGATACTTCATATAAACCGTCAGACAAGGACCAATTGTTTAACTGCTCATCAATTATTTCGTAATGCGAATTAGGAGATAGTGGGTTTACTGAATACGTAAAATTGTTACGTTTCATCGTAAACGGACCTGTTAGCTCTACTTTGCCGTCAAATGGCTGAACAAAATATGAAATAGGTGACATATTGGCACTTGTATCTAGCTCAACCTTAGCAATTGCTTGGTCTGCCCAAGCAGTAATAACAGGTTTCTTTTCATTTTCTACAAGCGGTAGTGCCAAAGTTTTCATACGCTCGATACGTTGAGGGTTCACTTCTTCCTTCTTCGATGGATAATTATAATTGTAATTATTAAACGTTGATGGCTTTTGAAGAACGGTTGCTATTAGCTCCTTGTCGACTTTAAGTATTCCATTCGCTTCAATGTCGCCAAGTTGAACTTCTTTAATGCCAGAGATTAACGTAACATCCTTTAGGGCAAACGGGAAATTGTTCTTAATTGTCCCAGTTAGCCTTTCATTTTTTAACGTAATATCGATATCCATCTTGCCAATATTTTGTGCCGCTGTCTTCCCTGCAAAGGATTGCACAGACCAATAGCTTAAATCACGTAGCATTAACGTCGATCCATTTGCATTTTCTTTAATATAGGATGATTCATGTAAATCTCCTATTGTCCCGGAGAAGTTATTGTTACTTCGCAAAGCAATTGCACTAGTATCCTTATCTGTATTCACAACAAAATCACCGCTACGGTTTGTTAAAATAGACTCTACATAATAACCATTTAAACTACTATCGTCATTTATTTTATAAAAGGCCGATTGCTGTATTTGCGGTTGTACAATTCTATCTTTAGCACCAAAAATAAATAGAACAATAGATAGCACAACTGATATTGCAGGAATAATCCACCACGCATGTTCACGCTTGTCTATTTTCTTTAAGATAAAATACAAAATAGGCCCGATGATTAAAATATATAAAATGATAACAATGAGCATATAACTAACAGATACTTCAAACGAAGGGAATAATTCATTTACATTACGAAGTTCATACGAAATTTGATCCATCATTGGCTGGCCATTTGCCATCATCCCCTGTTGTGAAAAGCTTTGAATATTCAGTATTTTCGAGATTAATGCTGGGTAGCCATCCATAGATGCAAGTGGTTGATCCCCTAAAGAAAAGGCTGTTTGAATAATTTCCCCTCGGCCCACTTTTTTCTTAGACGCTAGTATTGTATTGTCATCTCTTAATACAGAAATACTTCCTTGGTTTTCAGTTGCTGTATAAGCTGAAATTGGTTGTGTAAAAATTCCACCGCCTGCTAATTTCGATAGACTATCTGCAGAAACTGATGTCATTTGCTGAGATAATGCAAGTGGTAAATAATCTTTGAAAATACCTGCTGTTGTGTTTACTTGATCAGCAGCTCCCAACAATAATGTTCCGCCATCCTGCACCCATTTTAGTAAAGACTCTTGTTGCTTTTGCGATAAATCAGCAATAGCAATTTCATCAATGGCAATAACATTCGCCATTGCGTATCCTTGAGCATCCTCTGGTAATGTATAATCCTTGATTTGATTTAAATTGAAAACTTCAACATTACTTTGAGGAGCAGATTGAGATAAACGCAAAAATGCTGATAAACGATCACTTTTATCCGTTAATGTATAGATAAAAACGGATGAAGGATCTAAAAAATTACCTTGTAGCTGCTTTGTTCCTTTATAAGCAACCTTTTTCCCTTGTTCAATGCTTCCTTCATAAAATGCAAACACATCTGAATTCGAATAATTATAGTCGGCTAAACCATCTAGATAAAAATCAAATGTCTTTTCTTCTCCTGCCGCTATATCGATTGGAAGCACTCGTGCTGATGCAGCCTCATAGGAACCTGAAGCATTAATGACCATATCTCCAGAAAAATCTGCACCATTATTTTTTACTGTTACTTGCACTGGCACAACGGATTGGTATTTAGCTTTACCATTAATCCCTACCTTAGCTTGTACCTCTATAGTAGCCGCTGCACTTGCTTGCTCTACTGGTAGAATAAAGCATATAACAAGTATGCATAGTAGTATGAGTGCCGTTATATTCGTTTTTTTCAAAAGCTCAACCCCTTTTTTTGTAAATTAATCGTATAATTAATTATACGATTAATATTGCATTTTGTTCCATTTCTTATGACATCTTCATGAATATTCATAAACTCTTAAGAATTAGCAAATTACTAAAGTGTGGGGTTGATCTCCGTTCAGATTGGCCGCTTTCCTAGGGGCGTCCCAATCCGACGGTAAAAAAAAGCAGTCCCTAGTGAATCACTTGGGACTGCTTTCATGTTATTCTTATTTCGTATAATCAAACAAACATCGCGCATTGTCTTGCACAACTTCTACAAAAGCCTCTACTTGTCGTAATTCAAATGAGGATTCATAGCCTATTAACCAAGTATCACGAGTCAAACCAAATTCTTTTTCATTATTAGTAAGCGCTATTTTATTAATACCATCATGGTCATTTAAAGTGATTGAAGGTAAAATAGCATAACCGATACCGTTCAATGCCATTTGCTTACAAATTTCAATCTGATCTACTAAAATTTGTTTACTCGGATTTGAAGCGAAATGCTGCTGCCACCATTGTTGAATTTCCTGATAATAGTTAGAATCACTTTTAAATTGAATAAAAGGTCGTTCTGTCGTGAGTACATCTTCAATCGTTTTTAGCTCTTTATCTACTAAATAAAGGGTGTCACGAAACAGGTGAATCTTTTCCCCTTTCCAGTCAACTTGCCCACGTACAATTCCTACATGAGCCTCTCCCTCATACAGTGCTTTTACAATTTCAGAGCTCCAGCCGGTCATTAGAGAAATTTTTGCCTCAGGGTATTTTGATACAAAATCCTTTAAAATTTTCGGAAGCCAATTTTGACCAACAATGGATGCACAAGCAATTTTCAATGTCCCATTAACTTTCGTCGTTAATGATTGGATCGTTTCAAAAATCTCTTCTTTTTTGCTCAGCATTTCAGTTGCATAGGCAATAACTTGCTCTCCAGCAGGTGTCGCTGTCAGTCCTTTTTGAGAACGAATAAATAACTGTGCACCCCAGTCTTTTTCAATCGTTTGCAACCGTTGAGAAAGCGCGGGTTGAGATAAAAATAGACGTTCTGCTGCTTTTCTCATATTGCGTTCCTCAGCAAGTACTTTTAAAATTTCTGCTTCTGTTGCCATCAATCAGTAAACCTCCGTTACAAGCAAAGAGGACCTCATGATTTTCATCTGAGTCCCCTCTTAAACTACTACTCTTTTTGATAAATATATTTTTTCAATTGCTTTAAAATAACACGTCTCGTTAAAATCCCAGCAAATGTTCCATCTTCATCCACAACGCATAAAAAGGCGTGGTTAATCACTAAGTCGAGAGCCCGCTGAAAAGTATCCGTCAACTTTAATACAGCGATGTCTTTCTCCATTATTGTATCTACTTTAATATCGGGTAGTTTTTCATATTCAATATGTTCGAGTCCAAGAATGGATTCGGTAATCATTTTCATGCTTAGTAAACCTTGAAGTCGATATTTTAAATCTAAAACAGGGATCGACGAATACCCTGTACGAGTAAGTACAAGGAGTGCATGTTCAGCACTATTTCCACTTTGTACATGTGCAACTTTTTCAGATGAAATAATAAAATCACTAATTGGCATTGCTAATAAGTCTTTGCTGTTAGTTGAAATCATGAACTTCTTCTCCTTTTCTGTCCTCGCTATGCAGAACAGGATGCTTCCCTTTTATCATATCATAACTATTCCTTTTATGACCACGACAAGGTCGAGAAGAGTTTTTTAAACGAAACGAATTATTTTAGGATTTTGAAGAAAACTAAGTATCGGAAACAGCATAAATAGGGGACATATTGAGGTTTATCGAAGTGTCCTCATTCAGCATATTTATGCAAATATGAACTGAATGAAGACAATATTTATTTAATAACCAGTTTTACTCCAGTAATAAAAAATCATTATACCTAAAAACAGCAAAAAAATTCCATATACCCAAAAGATTGGGTTTAGCATAGTTGCATTTTCTTCAACGGTTTCTGAAATTGGCGTATCTTTTTCTGACTTCCGTTCAGACGTCATTTTGGCAATTTTCAGCGTTGACACAAGCGAAATGGCCGCAATAATTGTAATGGCAATAAGAGCCGGTATTAACCACATACCCATAGGCAAAACTCCTTTCTTTACCCTTAGTATGCGTCAACCCAGCCCCCTGTTATGCAAAGATTTTGTTATCAATTATGCCTCGGACATAATTGCGTCCAGAATCGACTTTGTGCTTAGGCCTGCAAATGTTTTTTGTGCGAAAGCGCAGTGCCAACGTAGCGGCAGCAACAACAACACGATGTTGGTCACTCAGGTGTTTTCACAGGATGTGAATGTCTTAACCTGAGTTCTTCTATTTCAGAGGATGTTTGTACACCTACTGAAATAAGTTAGAATGGATACTGATTTAACCATTGCCCGCCATCAAGTGTCACACATTCACCGTTCATGTACTTTGCCTTATCAGACATCATAAATGTTGCTAAATCAGCTATTTCTTCAGGAGTACCTGTACGGCCTAACGGGACAGAGTCTAACGTTCGAGCAGCAGCAGCCTCTGATTCCCAGAGCTTCTCTGCACCACCTGTACGTTCAATAGGACCAGGAGCAATTGCATTTACTCGAATGCCATATTGTTTTCCCCATTCAACAGCTAACGTTCTAGTCATTGACAATACACCTGCTTTCGCTGCTGCAGAATGAATCACACCAGCACCTGCATTCCATGCATATGTCGCAACCATATTAAGAATAGATCCTTTAATATTTTGTTGAATCCAATACTTACCGACTGCTGAAGAACAGTAGAATGTCCCATTTAAAACAATATCAACAACAGCCTTCCAACCATTTGGTGATAAATCCTCCGCACGCACAATAAAATTACCAGCAGCATTATTCACTAGCCCATCAACCTGTCCAAACTTTTCAACAGCAAATGCTAGCATCGCCTCTGCATGCTCGGGCACTCGAACATCCATTTGGAATGTTTCAATCGTTTGTCCAGCCTCTAAAATAAAGGCTTTCGCTTCTGCCAATCGCTCTTCGTTACGACCTGTAATAACTACATTTGCCCCTTCAGCAACAAATTGCTTTGCCATATAAAGCCCCATCCCATTCGATCCACCAGTAATAATAATTGTTTTCCCCTTCAACATACGATTTCCCCCTCCGTAAAAATGAATGATGATTCATATAAAATAGTACTATATTTTCTCGTATATGTCATATTGATTCTATAAAAATCATCGAATTTATTTTTCGAGATAACTAAAAAAGGTGAAGTTTTTTTGCGAGGGTATTCACCTGCTCCGCTCGAGTGTTTGCTCTTCAGCGGGTATTTCCCTCTCTTCCGCGGATATTATCCCTGCTCGCTCCGATGCCCCCAGGAAAGCGTCCAGTCGAAACGGAAATCAACCACACGTTTTGGTAGTGAGCCAAATAAATTGAATTAATCAATAAAAATAGAGTTACAAAACAATTATGCTTTGCAACTCTATTTTAGACAGTTTCTTCTCGAATTCCTAAAACTCATAATGATAAGCAATTTTATAAAGCTCCATTAGTTCTTCCTGTGTTGGCACCTTAGGGTTATTTCCTGGGCTACCGCTGGCAATTGCATCCGTTGCCATTTTAGGTATGGCTGCATAATAGGCTTCCTCATCAATTCCCCATTGTTTTAAATTACCAATATCCATTCTTTTGCACATTTCCTTAATCGAAACAATCGCTAAATCGGCAAGCTCTTCTTGAGATAACAGCTCTCGATCCTTATTAAAAAATTCTCCTATATCTGCCAGCCGGTCGATACAAGTATCCTTTGAAAATTCTAATACCGCTGGCAAGAGCATGGCATTAGAAATACCATGCGGCACATGGAATAGCGCGCCAATTGGACGAGACATGCCATGCACTAAAGCAACAGAAGCGTTTGAAAATGCAAGCCCTGCTTGCATTGAGCCAAGCGACATCGCTTCTCGAGCATCAATATCATTACCTTGTTCATAAACGTTTAAAATATTATGAACGATTAAATCCATTGCTGATAAGGCGAGTACATTCGAGTATGGATGTGCTAAGCGCGATAAATAGCTTTCAATAGCATGACTCAATGCATCAATACCAGTTGCCGCAGTAATGGCGGGAGGAGATGTAACCGTTAAAATTGGGTCGACGATCGCGATAGTTGGCATAAATGCAGGCTGCTTAATCATCATTTTCACTTCATTTGTCGTGTTTGTAATAACTGTTGCATCCGTTGCTTCTGAGCCAGTGCCTGCTGTCGTAGGTATCGCAATATGCGGAATTGGTGTGTGCTCAGCAATTTTCGCCATTTTCATATAATCACCAATGTAGCCACCATTTGTTGCAACTACTGCGATTGCTTTTCCTGTATCGATACAGCTTCCACCACCAACGGAAATGATGATATCACAGCCCTCAGATTGTAAAACATGAAGCCCCTCTGCTACATACGTATCCACAGGTTCTGTCGTTACCCCTAAATATGAAACCGCTTCCAATCCATAGGTTTTTAATAAAGTGCTACATTGATGAACAAAGCCTAAGCTATCCATTATCGGATCACTAATGATAAGAGCCTTAGTCCCTAACTTCTTTGCATATACACCTACTTCTACAAAAGAATCTCGCCCATAAACGATAGTTCCTGGTGAATGAACTGTGAAGATTGTTTTAGTTTGAATCATATTTCAACCCCCTAAGCTATTGTGCTGTATAACCGCCATCCAAAATAACTGCTTGACCTGTTAAACCCTTTGCCATATCACTTGCTAAATAAAGCGCAAGTCCTGTAATTTCTGATACATCTAGTAAGCGTTTTTGAGGAACGAGTGGATAAAGCACTTGCTCCAGTACTTCCTCTACTTGAATCCCTCTTGTCTTTGCCAAATCCGTAAACTGATTACGCACTAATTCTGTATCGACATATCCCGGGCAAATTGCATTCACAGTGATCCCCTCATTCGCGACCTCCAATGCCGCCACTTTTGTTAAACCAATAACACCATGCTTGGCCGCATTATATCCGGCCTTCCCTGCAAACCCAATAACTCCGTTAATAGATGCCATATTAATAATGCGTCCAAACTTATTTTTCTTCATATGTGGTAACGCATATTTCATTGCGATAAAAGGTGCAACTAACATAACCTTTTGCATCGATTCGAAAATTTCTGTCGCAAAATCCTCGATTAGAGAAACATGCTGAAACCCTGCGTTATTGATTAAAATATCTATTGTCTTAAACTTTTCAATAGTAAAGTCAATTGCATCACAAATTGCCTGTTCATCCGTAACATCACATGTGAATGCAGTTAATTGAGGATTGTTTTGAATTGCCTCCGCTAAAAGCTGTTCATTTATATCTGTTATAACTACATTCGCACCCTGCTCAGCAAATGCTTGTGCCATAGAGAGCCCGATACCTCGAGCTGCCCCCGTAATGAAAACTGTTTTTCCTTTCACGCAATATCCCTCCTACATTCCTAGTGAAAATAATATGATTGCAATTATCGTACCGATGATAGGTATAATGACGGTTAAGGCACCAAATGGCATATAAGCATCTTTATGTTTTTCATTACATACAGAATTAATGGTTGTTACGACATAACCTCCATGTGGTAACGAATCTAGAGACCCTGATGCAATAGCAATTGTCCGGTGTAATGCCTCGGTATCCACTCCCATGTCAATATAGTGTGGAGCAAGGAGAGGCATTGCAATTGTTTGACCACCAGAAGCCGAGCCTGTTAAGCCTGCTATGACAGCGATAGCTAATGCACCGCCAATTAACGGACTTCCAGGAATATTAGTCATAACGTCAACAGTTGCCACAAATGACGGAGTAGCTTTTACCACACCCCCGAAGCCAACCACTGCTGCCGTATTCGCAATTGCTACAATGGCTCCCATAGCACCAGCTGCTAGCGTCGCACCGACAGATTTTGAATATTTATAGCTCACCAAATATGCCGTAATACATCCACTCGTTAATGCCACGATTAAAGCTGAAGTTCCAAGAGAATCGTGGAACGCGAAGGAAATGCTTAAAACTACTAATAGTGGTACAATACTTAAAATTGGACTTGGCAGCTTACGAGATTCATCAACAACCGGATCAGTAGACCGTTCAATAAAAACCTCCCCATTTTTCACTGCACGTTTAATCATCCAATTTAGCCACAGTGATCCACCGATAGCCATAAAAATTGCAACAACTATACTCACTTCCCACCCAGCATATGGCGATGTATTAAGAAACGAAATAGGAATCCAGTTTTGTATTTCAGGTGAACCTGCCGAGGTCATCGTAAAGGTTACAGAGCCTAAACCAAGTGCTGCAGGAATAAAGCGACGAGGAAAATTCGCTTGCTTGAATAAACTAATAGCCATTGGGTAAACCGAGAAAGCTACGATAAACACCGAAACCCCGCCATACGTTAGGACTGCTGCTGCAGCTACTATCGCATAAGCTGCATATTTGACTCCTATTTTTTCTACAATCCATTTAGAAACGCTATCAGCCGCGCCAGTATCCTCCATTACTTTTCCAAAAATTGCACCTGCCATGAACATTAAATACCATGAACCAACGAATCCAGTGAACCCATCCATATAACTTGTTAAGAAGTTCGCTTGGTTCTCATCAGCAGTCTGTGGGAAAAATGCTAGACCATTTGTTATGGCTGCGATCAAGGCAGTCAAAGGCGCAGAAATAAGTAAATTAACACCCCTCATCGTCAAATAAACAAGTAAGGCTAAACTACCAAAAAGTCCAATGTATTCTACCATTCACTTGCCCCCTTTATTTTTTTAGAAAAAAGAGCTGTAAGAAAAACAGCTCTTCGTTTGTATTAGTCGTTATTACTAGGGAAAGCAAATGTAGATGCTGTCGATGCATTTCCTTCCATCCAACGCTCTGATATTGTTTTTGTTTTTGTGAAGAAGCGTGCCTGATCCGGTCCAAACATATGCCCTTCACCAAAACGAGAGCCTTTAAATCCAGCGAAATTATGGTATCCAACCGGAATTGGAATCGGCACATTGACACCTACCATACCAACATCTATTTCTGTTGTGAATTTACGTGCTGCTAGGCCATCATTCGTAAAAATTGTGACACCATTCCCAAGTTCATGCTTATTAATAAGCTGGATTGCTTCATCCAATGAATCAACACGCACAACATTACGAGCTGGACCGAATATTTCTTGCTCATAAATTTCCATGCCTGGTTTTACGTTATCTAGCAATGTTGGCCCTACAAAAAATCCTTTTGATTCTTTCACAATATCCAGTTCACGACCATCACAAATAACAGTTGCCCCTTCAGACTCACCTCGATCGATAGCAGCAATAATCCCTTCCTTCGATTGCTGTGAAATGACAGGACCAAAATCAGTCTCTGGATTTGTATATGAACCTACCTTTAAGTTAGAGATTTTCTCCTTTAAAATTCCAACTAGACGATCTGCTGTATCCTTACCAACAGGCATAATCGTAGAAATGGCCATACAACGTTGAGAGGCTGCACCATACGCTGCACCAATAAAGGCATTGGCTACCTGCTCTAAATCTGCGTCAGGCATGACAACCATATTATTTTTTCCTCCACCAAGTGCAGTAACACGTTTGCCGTATTTTGAACCTGTTTCATAAATGTATTTAGCTACTGGTGTCGACCCTACAAATGAAATCGCTTCTACTATTGGGTTTTCTAAAAGTTCATTGACAGCATCCTTATCACCATTTACCACAGTCCAAATACCATCCGGCAATCCAGCCTTTTTCCAAAGCTCACTAACATATAAGGCTGTCATAGGAACACGTTCAGATGCTTTTAAAATAACTGCATTGCCGACAGCAATTGCCATACTCGTTTGCGCTAACGGCACCATAATTGGGAAGTTAAATGGCGAAATAGCCGCTACTACACCTAATGGATATTTTGCAGAATACGCATTAATTTGACCGCCAACATTAACTGAATATTCCCCTTTCATGAAGTGAGGGGCACCGATTGCTAGATCAACAGATTCTATTCCACGTGTAATTTCACCTTTTGCATCCTCAATTGTTTTACCGCTTTCTGTACAAATAATTTGTAAAAGTTCCTCCATATTTTCAGTAATAAGATTACGGAACTTTAATACAATCTCTGAACGTTTAGCCACTGATGTATCGCGCCATTTCGGAAATGCTGCCTGTGCCTGATTAATAGCCTCTCGAGTTTCTTCTACAGATGCAAGTGGCACTTTGGCAATAACCTCGCCCGTCGTTGGGTTGAATACTGAACCAAAACGATTGCTTTTCCCTTCAACTAATTCCCCACCAATAAAATGCGTTAAAGTTTTAACCTCTTGTGCTGTTGTCATATTTCTTGTCCTCCTTTAAAATTGTTCTATTTTACATTTTTCTTTTAAACTTAAATAAGCGGCAGACATATCATTTTCTCCATAACCCTGTTGAGAAATATCACTATAAAGATCCACTAATTTTTCCCCGATTCGAAGTGGTACCCCTGCTTCCTCAGCCATATTTTTTGCTAGCTTCAAATCTTTTAATAAGAGATTTGTTGAAAAACCTGGCTGATAGTTTTCATTTTTCATATATTCTACGTAATTACGTTCATAAATACGACTTTGACCATAGCTATTTTTTAAAACCTCATATAGCATATCTGCATGGATGCCCATCTTTTCCCCAAGCACGATTGTTTCAGCGACTGCCTCTGTATAAAAACCAATCATTAAATTATTGAGTAATTTAATACGTGTACCTACACTTGGTGACGTGCCAAGGTGATAAATGTTTTTTCCAACTATTCCGAATATTTTAGACCCACTTTGATAATCTGCTTCTTCACCACCGACCATTATCGTAAGAGTCGCGTGAATTGCTCCAATGACGCCCCCACTAACAGGTGCTCCTAAATAACGTAATCCCAATGATTGCGCTTCTTTATGTAAGGAGTCATTTAATTCAGGATTTACAGTACTAAAGTCTATTAATAAACTTCCTTTCTTGGCATGGTGAATGATCCCCTGTTCAGATTGATATACTTGTTCCACTATTTGTGGTGTTGGTAAACTCGTCATAATGATATCACCTTGTTCAGCAACTTCCTTTGCTGTTGCAAGTCCGACTCCACCTTCGGCTATAAATTGTTCCATTGCCTGTGAATTAGTGTCAAAGCCATAAACCTTATAGCCTGCTTTTAATAAATTGATCGACATCGGTAACCCCATATTGCCTAAGCCAATAAAACCCAGCTTCTCCATCATTTTGACCTCCCCTGTTTCATGAAAATTCGATGAACACTAGCCAACTCTAGTCTTTTGTCGTAACATTAATAACAAGATTTATTAATTGACCGCAGTCATTGACCTCGGTCAATTAAATCATAATAAAATTAAATCCATCTCGTCAATTAAAATATTTTATATTTTCAGAATAATTTTGCGGAAGATATCTTAAAATACTTAAATTTGGCTCATCATCAAAAGTTGTGGATGATATTTGTTAAGACGTACCTATTAAAAGTTGATTGGAGTGGAGACTGGGCGACTCCTTGGGGATCAGCGATAGAGGAACGAAGGCTAAGAGCATCACGTCCTGTGATAACGCCTTCGTGACCAACATCCTGTTGCCCCGAGACCCTGGAGCGAAGCGGATGTTTTCTGTGCGAAAGCGTAGTGCTAACGTAGCGGCAGCAACAAAAGCGGCTCATCGGACGCCCCCAGGAAAGCGCCCAGTCGGAACGGAAATCAACCATACGTTATGGAGATGAGCCTTAAATACGGAGGAATAATCGAAATATGAATTCACTAACTAGTCGACAATTAAAAGCATTAGAAACACGAGAAAAATTACTAAAAACATCATTAGAGCTATTTAATAAGCATGGATTTGAATATGTGTCTGTTGAACAAATTACTAAAGCATGTAATGTATCGAAGGGAACGTTTTACACTCATTTCCCATCTAAATACGATGTTATTTTAGAAAAATTTAAAGAGCTTGATAATTTTTATAGCACGGTGGAAAAAAAGATTGATCGTACCTTACCAGCAAGTGAAAAAATTCTATTACTTTATCAAGAACAAATGAAGTACTTAACCAATGTCGTAGGAAAAGATTTATTGAGAACAATGTATACTGCTGCGATGACAAATCAAGTGGAACAAGATCATTATTTAATTAGTCCACAGCGGAAAATTTTCCAAATCATGAATAGTTATATCGAGGAAGGTATTGAACTAGGGGAATTCCGTCAAGATTTGAAGGTTACTCACATGCAAACAATTATTCGACGTTGTATGCGTGCAAATGTTTATGATTGGTTAATTCATAATGAAGACTTCGATTTAGCTACTGAAATGGCGCAATTCACAACTATTGTATTAGATGGATTGAAAGTAAAATAAATAGCTCATGGTAAAAGGGTTTGCATAAGTGGCAACTGCATGCGCTCTGGTAAAGCCATTATTCGATTGGGTAGCCGGGAAATATGATCCGGTTATGCCATTTTTTGATCAGGTTACCCGGAGAAGTGATCAGGTTTTGTCCTTTTTTAATCGGGTTGCCAGAAGATGTGATCTGGTTTAGTCCCTTTTTAATCGGGTTGCTAGAAGTAGTGATCCGGATTAGTCCTTTTTTGATCAGGTTGCCAAAAGATGTGATCTGATTTAGTCCCTTTTTCGATCGGATAGGGCACTTTAGGCTCTCTTCTGCTCGAGTCCTTCTACTATTTTGGTTGAGTTTCTTTCCCACTTAAATTGCATCTTCGTTCGCTCAAGTCGCACTTTTTTTCGCCCGTTTTCTTTCTTCTAACTTTTCACTTTGCAAGGTTACCTTTCTACTCGATTTGTACCTTCGTTTCGCTTAGGTATCCCCCCTTCCCCAAGCGCTACAAAAAAGTAGCACTTCATCCAATCCAGAATGAAGTGCTACTTAATCAGTTTTCATTAGCTAACAAAATATTTCTCAACTACGGTTTCTACGGGTAGTGGTTTGTTATATAAATAGCCTTGCCCTTTTTGACATCGATGGCGTTTTAGAAAATCAACTTGTGATGCTTCCTCAACCCCTTCAGCAACGACCTCTAATCCTAAATTATGAGACATAGAAATAATGGCCTTGATAATGGCTTCATTTTTATCATCTTTTGCAATATCAGCAATAAATGATTGATCAATTTTTATAATGTCTATTGGATAACGCTTTAAATAGCTTAAAGATGAATAGCCAGTTCCAAAATCATCAACCGATACATACACACCTAGCTGCTTTAATTCAGTTAATATCGAAAAGGTTTCATGAACATTGGTCATAGAGCTTTCGGTAATTTCCACCTCTAATAATTCAGGTGGGACATTATACTTTTTCAAGGCAGTTTTTATTTTTCGAGCAAAGTTTTCTTTTCTAAATTGTTTTGGTGATATATTAACGGCAATTCGTACTGGTCGATAGCCCTTTCGCTGCCACTCTTTTTGATAGCGACACACCTCGTCAATAATCCAATCACCAATTTCAATTATTAAACCTGATGCCTCTGCAATAGGTATAAACTGCGCAGGAGAGACAAAGCCAAATATACGATTTTTCCATCGTAATAATGCCTCAAAGCTATTTATGCTGTTATTCGTTAAATCTATTTGTGGCTGTAAATGAATACTTAGCTCATTAAATTCGATGGCACGGCGTAAATGTGCTTCCATTAATGCCTCATTTGGAAAAATAGTTGTCATATCTTCACGATAGTAACGGTAATGTGAACGCCCATGCTCTTTTACAGAAAATAATGCTTTATCTGCCTTGAGTACAAGTGTTTCTAGATCCTTGCCATCTGATGGACTAAGTGAAATACCGATCGACACGCTAATAAAGTATTCCTGCCCATCAATTATGAATGGCTGTTTTAATGCGTGTAAAATAGCGTTAGCAGTATGCTCAATATTATTGATGGTTGCATCTTTTAAAACAAATATAAACTCATCACTATTATATCGATATAGCGAGCATGTAGAGCAACAGAGCTCACGAAGTCTATGACTAAACATCCGCATAAGTTCATCTCCCTTACTTTCACCAAGGGATTCATTAAACTTTTTAAAACGATCAATATCCACTAAAATAAGAGCTGTTTGCTTATTTTCATGCTCTTTATCATTTAAATGATGTAGCCAATGCTCCTTAAAAGCTTTACGATTCCAAATACCCGTTAATTCATCCATTAACGCTAGATAATAAAAGCCCTCATGATCATTCATAAATGAACTCGCATCTTTCACAAATAGATGTACACCAATAATTTCACCATTAAAGTAGGTTGGATGCGCTCTTAAATAAAATGGTTCCTTACTTAGCAGTTTTCCCTTAAACAAGCATTTTGGCATACCAAATGCTGAACCCTCAATAGTTTTTGCAAATAGTAATTTAAATTCATCGAAATATTTACTGTCTAATAATGAAAAAATATTTTGTCCTATCAAGCACTGATGTTCATTTGACAATAGAGAAGTGGCAACAGCGTTTTGATGAATAATACAACCTTGTAAATCAGTTGTTAATACCGGCCTTACATGTTGTTTTACAAATTGCAAGTACGGCTCCACTTCATTCTGTTTCTCACGCAGAATAACTGCTACAACTGATTCTTCTAAGTGTTGCACATGAACAACAAATGTTTTTACTTTGTGCTCCGTACATATCTCTAGCCTTTGGTCCATCTTCAATTCTTGTTGCAATATATTCAATAATTGCAGCCAGCTTTGCTCCGTAAAAAATTGTTCGGCGTTAGTAGCTTTCACATCCTGTAGCTCAATAAATGACGGTAGTTTATCGTTAAAGTTCATGACTTCAAACGTTTTTGTATCAACTTTTCTCAAACATACAACTGCATCGAATGGATTAAGTTGCATGACTTGATGATAGTCTGCAAATTGCGCTACGCTCTCTTTATATTTTTCCATTGTATCCCTCACTAAATAGCGTGTTCCTTTATTCTTCGTCTAGCGTAGGCTTTAGTGAATCCTTTAGGAAAATTTCCTGACTATTAATTGGATCTTCACTACGATCAAACTCTTTATAATGATATTTTCCATTGGAGTCTTGAATACGAGCTTTTGCTGTATCCTCAAGTTGTTTATTCATGATGTCAATAATACGAGCTTTTGCTTCGCTTGCATATACAGGGAATAAAATTTCTACACGTTTAATCATATTACGAGTCATCATATCTGCAGAAGATAAGTATACTTTATTTTCCCCATTATGATGGAACCAATAAATACGAGAATGCTCAAGGAAACGACCAACAATACTAGTTACTGTTATGTTTTCACTAATTCCAGGGACGCCTGGTCTAAGACAACAAATACCTCGAATGATCAGCTCTACTTTCACACCTGCAATGGACGCCTCATACAGCTTCATCATTAAGTCTTTGTCTGTTAGTGAATTCATTTTAGCTCGAATAAAACCATTTCCATACTTCATATGGCAAGCAATTTCCTCATCCATTAACTTGATAAATTCATCTCGAATATCAAACGGTGCTACGACTAAATGATTAAATGTTGGTTTCTCCGTATAACCGCTTAAATAGTTAAAGAAGTTAGTGGCATCAATGCCAAATTCCTTATCTGTCGTTATGATCCCCATATCTGTATAAATTTTCGCAGTGGCATCATTATAATTTCCTGTTCCAAGATGTACAAAACGCTCAATTTTTCCATTTCGACGACTTACAACAAGCGTTATTTTCGAGTGTGTTTTTAAATTATTCATACCGTAAATAACAAGGCAGCCAGCTTGCTCTAGTTGCTTTGCCCAATGCACATTATTTTCTTCATCAAAACGTGCTTTCAATTCAACTAAAACCGTTACCTGTTTACCATTTTCCGCTGCGAACTTTAATGCTTGTATAATTGGTGAATTGCCACTTACTCGATATAATGTTTGTTTAATAGCTAAAACGTTCGGATTAACGGCTGCTTCGGAGATAAAATCTACGATTGGAACAAACGACTCATATGGGTGATGGAAAAATATATCTTGTTGCAGAGCTTTTTCAAAAATATTTTCATCCGATTGCAAATCTAAAGGTGGCTGTGGAATAAAGCTTTCATATTCTAAATGTTCTCGACCAACAGATATGCCTTTTACAAACGAGAACATAAATGTTAAATCTAACGGTCCATCTATATGAAAGACATCCGTTTCTTCAATTTCAAATTCATCTAGTAAGTATTTAAGTACTTCCTCGCTCATCTCACCCTCACGAACTTCTAGACGACTGCCTACTCCCCATTTACGTTTTTTCAGCTCTTTTTCGATTTCTACAAGTAAATCCCTTGCTCCTTCCTCGTGAATTGTTAAATCAGCATTACGTGTTAAACGGAAGGCCTGTGCTGACTTAACACTGTAACCATAAAAGAGCTTTTCTATATGCGCTACAATCACGTCTTCTAATAAGACGATCACGGTCTCTCCGTCCGCTGATGGTACTTTAATGTAACGATCTAAAACAGATGGTACTTGGACAATGGCCACCTTTTCACGATTCTCTAAATCTGTTTCATCTTGCTCTAATAAAACAAGTAAATTTAATGTTTTACCAAACAAAGTTGGGAAAGGACGATAAGCATCTACAGCTACGGGTGTTAAAACAGGGAAGATGGTTTCTGCAAACATTTCATTGACAAATGCTTTTTGTTTACTATTTAAGTCTTTGATGTCAGCAATATGTACATTATGTTGTGGCAATAAATCATATATTAAATGTCTGTATACTTCAGTTTGTCGGCGTACTAATGCCTGAGTTCGCTCTGCAATTTTCGCTAATTGCTCTTTTGGTGTTAAGCCCGACTTGTTTTCAGGTTTATGGAATCCTGCGCGTACTTGATCCTGTAGACCTGCAACACGCACCATGAAAAACTCATCTAAATTCGAACTAAATATTGCTAAAAATTTCAGACGTTCTAACAGAGGATTATTGACATCCTCCGCTTCCTCTAAAACCCGTTCATTAAAGGCTAGCCAGCTTAATTCACGATTATTATAGTATTGTGGCTTAGCAATTTCCTCTAGTAATCGGCCTTGTATTTCTATTAATTCCTCTTTTTTTAACTGGTTGTTAGTAACTTCAGTTGTCATTATTATTCAACCCTTCTTCAATAAAGTTTATTTTTATAGGAATCTTTAGTGCACGTTCTAGATGTTTTTTATGTCGGTTTGCTTGATATTTTTCAGCAGCAGCGTTATTTTTCACGTAAATGCTAAGCTGCACATAATCCTCTTCTGTCTGTATCTCAATGGCATGTACAATCTTTCTTTTGGATACATTTAACGCATAGACAAATTTTAAAAGTGCGCCAAAGTCTCTTATTTTACGATACTCCTCACGACTCATCCATTCTGTAAACGGAGCAGCAAATCGTTGATAATAATCTTTATTTTTATACGAGGCTAACAGTGCTAATTTCACACGCTCCTTATGATTTAGCCCATCAATAGATTGGTTTGCAATTAAATAAAAGGTATGCTGGCTTGCAGAACTTAACTCAATATACTCTCCAATATTAAAAACTTTCGACGCTCTCGTTAATAATTCCAAATCTTTTTGATTATATTGTGAATAGCCAAGATGGCAACATTCACGGTACAATTGATCCGTTAAATTCATCAAATAGTCCACTTCATCTTCAGTTCTACCATACTGACGAGCCAATCTTCTAGCGTTTCCCTCAAACACATTGTACTTATCAAATGCACTTTCATCTGTTTGCAAAATTCGCTGTATAATAAGTCCCTCACGTAATCCGTTCTTTGTTATCTGGAACGACTCACTGCCAACAACCTCCATTAATACACCGAAAACCTCTAATGCAGGGACAATGATATCGGCACGATCCGCCGAAAGCCCATCTAACTGTTTCAATTCATTAAAGCTTAAATTACCTAAAAATACACTGAGCTCCTCTAAATTTTCCTTAGTCATTTCGTAACCATGTACACTTGCGATTGGATATGCAAGCTTTTGTTGATGAATTTGAGCAACATTTCGGGCACTACCACCAATAGCGATAATTGGTAAGCCCATATCCTGAATCCAAGGAAGTGATTTAAACTGCTCTTTTATAAATGCAATGAGTTCTTTTTTTTCACTGCCATTGATAATATCGCCCTTTACAAATCGTTGCTTTAAAGAAACTGTACCAAAAGGAAAACTGTGAGATTCCTGTAGTTCCTTATTGTTAAAAAGCGTTATTTCGGTACTACCACCACCGATATCAATCGTTACAGCAGACTTTGTACCGCTTGAATGTGCCACAGCAACAAAGCCATAATATGCTTCTTCTTCTTCAGTTAAAAGCTCTATTTGAATGCCTGTCCGTTCCTTCATTAAGGTAATAATTTCTGCTCTATTTGTTGCCTGACGGATTGCAGCTGTTGCAGCCGCTTTCACATCAGTTACTTCAAAATCATCAAGCATTGCTTTAAAAGTCATTAATGTTTCTGTTAATACTTGTATTCCTTCTTCAGACATTTCACCGGAGGGCTGTAAATATGTACGTAAACGTGCAACTGTTTTAATATTTCCAATCTCACGAAGTCCCTCTTCTTTATCGTATTGATACAATACTAATCGAATGGTATTTGAGCCAATATCAATGATAGCTGTTTTTAATTCGTTCAAATAATCACTTCCTTAATATGTACATGCATATTATTATTGGTTCTACATCAAATGTTGAGGCGAAGTACAATATTTAGATCCCCCAAACATTCCGGTGACTATCCATCCCTTCCGCCGACTGACTGCTAAGCCTCCTCGGTTTGGGACACAAATGATGTAGATCCTTGGCTAGCCAGTTTTTCTGCAGGAGAGTCGGAGTATTCATTCCATGTTAAATTATTTAGATACCCTTTATTTTACGCTTAGCACCAATATCTATACAAAAAAAAGTCGGACCTACAATAGGCATCCGACTTTCTTAAAATTATTAATATACTTTCAGGATACCCATTATTATTATTGTGAAGTACCTTTTCTAACTTTATCTATTCACGAGCCCGACTTTTTATAGGATAAGCTGGTCTACTCGTAAAATTAGCTCTGCAATTTCTGGCTTACTAATTTGATCTTCTGCACCTACTTGGTCGCCTTTATGGCGAAGATCATCTGTAATTAAGCTTGAGAAAATAATGACAGGAAGCTTTTGGAGATCTGGATGCTCCTTGATTTTTCGCGTTAAATGATGCCCATCCATTTGTGGCATTTCAATGTCCGTCACGACTAATTGAATATGCTCGGATACATCGCTACCAGCTTTAGTGATCGATTCTAAGTACTCATAAGCATCACGACCGTTTTCAAAGAATTCTACATTCTCGTAACCTGCTTCATTCATAGTATCGAATAATAGCTTACGTAATAATGGTGAATCTTCAGCAATTAAAATTCGTTTTTCAGAGCGCTCACGTTTCCCAAGCTTTTTAACAGCTTCTACACTAATACCTGAATCTGGATTAATGTCTACCATAATTCTTTCGAAATCTAGCAATAAAATCATTTGCTCATTTTGCTTAATAACACCAATTACTTGTGATGTTCCTCCTTGATACATATCAGAAGGTTTCTCGATTTGATCCCATGAAATACGATGAATCTGTGTAACGTTATCGACATGGAAGACTACCCGCTGTTTATTAAACTCAGCTACAATATATTTTTGTTGAGGATTACGCTCCGTACTTTGTATGCCTAATACTCGTAGCATATCAACTACTGGTAAAACTTCACCTCGTAATTGAATAATCCCTTCTACATGCGGGTGCGCGTGTGGAATAAATGTTACTGGAATCGGTTGAATAATTTCTTTCACTTTAATAACGTTAATCCCGAATTTATTGTTAGCTACTTCAAATTCAACAATTTCTAGCTCATTTGTGCCACTTTCTAATAATATACCTTTATGTTCCAAAGCAACCCCGCTCCTTTCTTTTCAACTTCTATTTATAATTCAATTGTATCATAGGCAATACATTTCTCCTACTTGCTATTACCATTTTTATCATGAACTTTTAGATGTATCAATAGACCAATTACCGTCATCACTATTAATGTCGATAACGCAACACGACTTGCTAGCGTTCCGTAATCCTTCATCCATAATGTAACCGTTCCATAAACTGCTGGCCCAATAATGGATGATACTTTACCCGAAAATGCAAACATACCAAAAAATTGGCCACGTTTTTCTTCAGGAGACAACTCAATAATATATGTTCTCGATGTTACCCACATGGATCCTAAAGATATACCAAATATACTACCAGCAATCCAAAACATCCATTGCTCTGTAGCAAAGACAGCAAATACCAATGCGATAATCATTAAAAGTGCTACCATCGTAATCGCACGTTTAGCTCCAACTGTTTTTGTAATATAGCCAAACACAATCGAGCCAATAATTGTTGATACAGTAGACACTAAATACAGAACGATAAACTGACCTGAAGTAAAGCCTACAATCGTTGTAGCATATACAGCCATCATTGCAATCGTTGTTGCAATAGCATCATTTAAAAAGAAATAAGCAATCATAAAGGTGAAAATCGCTTTATGCTGCTTCATATCCTTAAAGGTTTGAACGATCTCTTTGTAGCCATCTAGAAACTTAGTAGATTTACGTTGAGCCTTTGGAATCGGATGATCTTTATTAATAAAAAATAATGGCAATGAAAATAATAAATATAAAATAGCCGTTGGAATAAAAGCTCGATGAAAATCACTGTTTCCTACATACAAATAAACAAGTAGCCCAAAGAGTGTGCCTAAATAACCAATTGCTACTCCATAGCCTGAAATAAGTGGCATTTCCTCTTTTGTCCCTAAATCTCCCATCATCGAATCATAGAATACGAGACTTGAATTAAAGAAAAATTTCGCAATGACAAAACTAGCGACAACTAAAAATAAACTAAGTGGGACACCTGAATAATTCGTTGACGTCTGTAGATTCGCAAAAATACCCATAAGAAAGGTAAAAACTATTGATATAGAAGCAAACCAAACGATAAATTTCTTTTTATAGCCTGTATTATCAATCCATACACCAAAAAGTGGAGAAAAAACGACCAGTAAAAAACTTGCAATGGCATTTGCATACGAGATAAAAGTGCTCGCCACCTGCTGCATGACCTCATTCTTTCCTAAAACCTCATCCATATAAAATGGGAAAAATATCGTATTAATATTTGAAGAAAATATTGTATTCGCAAAATCATAAAATGCCCACGATATAATTGGCAGTGATAAATAAAGAGCTAACTGACTACGATGCTGTACATCTATTGCAGAACTTTTTTTCATAAAACCCTCCTCCCCATCCTCTATACTATTAAATTAATTTCTTCCTGCATTAAAAAAGACCCGATATTTAAAGAAAATTAATGTTATTTACAATATACACGCAATTCCACTTGACTAACACTTTAAAATGAACGATTCTTCTCCCCTTTTGTAAACTACAAAAGATTTATATGAATACTCATTAAATGATGACTATGGAACTTAGTGACTTTAGTCATCATAAAAAATATCCAAGCCCCCTCGCTTGGATATCCATTGTGCTATTCTTCCGTATTCACCCACACGGAAGACCATTGTTCAATTGCTTTAAGGACTGGTGTCAGTGCATGTCCTTTTTCTGTCAGCTCGTACTCAATCACGACTGGCGTTGATGGAATAACTGTACGTGCCACAATGTGCTCACTCTCTAATTCTTTTAATCTTTCCGTTAACACACGACTGCTAATCCCCAATTGATTTTTAATTGTTGAGTATCGTTGAGGACCTTCCAATAACTGATAAATAAGCAAGGTATTCCAACGATGATTTAATATTTTTAACGCCTTTTCAAATCGTGGACAAATATTTTTTTGCTCCAATTTACCTGCCTCCATAGTATTTCATTCTTATTTAAGAGTATATCATTTTTTCGAAAAAACAGTTTTATAAATAAAATTTAGTTACTTGACAAAAGTTGTTTTTAAAAATAAACTAAGTTACGAAATGTAAGTTAAAAAACAAAAGGAGTTATTAATTATGCAAAATATTGGTTCAACTATTTTACGTGTCGTTCTTGGCTTTACCTTTGCCGTTCATGGTTTTCAAAAGTTTCAAGGTGGTATAAGCTATACAGCTGATTTTTTTAACGCTATTGGTATTCCAGGCTTTATGGCTTATATTGTTGCTATTATCGAACTAGTTGGAGGAATAGCAATTATTTTAGGCTTAGGTACAAGACTTTTTGGGGCTTTATTGGCCGTGACAATGATTGTTGCCATTTTTACAGCGAAGCTTAGCGTTGGCTTTATTGGCGCAAATGGATTAGCCGGATATGAACTAGATTTGGCTTTAGCTGCAATGGCTCTATACTTTGCACTTGCAGGGGCATCTAGCTTTTCTTTAGATGCCAAACTTTTTGCTAAAGAGTAATGCTTCCGCAACTTGCTATTTTCTGTGTGGTAGTGGGCAGCTAGATCAATTTCACATTGGCGTAATTGCGTCCGAAAGCTTTAGGCAAACAGATGTTTTTTGCGCGAAAGCGAAGCGTCAGCGACAAATGTTTTTTGCGCGAAAGCGAAGCGTCAGCGGTAGATGTTTTTTGCGCTAAAGCGCGGTGGGAGTCCTCTACTGAATGAAGATATATGAAAACCCGAAGTATCAATCCTTCCAGATGATACTTCAGGTTCCCTTAAATTCTTTTTCAGTTTTCTGTCATGTGAAGCAACTTTTACTATTTATTTATAAGCCTTTAAAAGTGCCTGTGTACCATTTTCACCATAGCCCTCTTCAATAAGCTTTTCATACATTTCATAAGCAAGTGCTAAACCTGGTAATGTAATCCCCATTTTTGTAGATTCATCTAAAGCAATTTTCATGTCTTTCACAAAATGCTTAATATAAAAACCCGGTGCATAATCATTTTTAATCATACGGGGTGCTAAATTACTTAAAGACCAAGAACCTGCTGCACCTGAAGAAATAGATTGCAATACCGTTGATAAATCGAGCCCTGCCTTTAAACCGTAAGCCAGTGACTCGCATACACCAATCATACCTGAAGCAATAACGATCTGATTACACATTTTAGCATGCTGTCCTGCACCAGCTTCACCTTGATAAACAATATTTTCACCGAAATGATTCATGACGGGTAGGACTTTATTGAATGTAGCTCGACTGCCTCCCACCATAATTGATAATGTACCATTTTGAGCACCAATATCTCCACCAGAAACAGGTGCATCTAACGCTTCTACTCCAAGTCTTTGGGCATGTTCAGAAATTTTCTTTGCCAATGTTGGCTCTGAAGTAGTCATATCAATAACAGTATTGCCAGATTCAGCCATTTGAAATAATCCGTTATCTCCAAAATAAACCTCCTCTACATCTGCAGGGTATCCAACCATTGTAAAGGCTATTTCCTTATTTTTAAATGCTTCTGCTGGTGAACTTGCCCAAGCTGCACCTAGTGCCATAAGTGGCTCTGCTTTCTCCTTTGTACGTGTATAAACGCTTACCTCATGACCATTTTCTAATAAATGCTTGATGATGCTAGCGCCCATAACACCTGTGCCGATAAATGCAATTCGCTCTTTTTTCATATGTAAAATACTCCTTTGTGTTATAAAGGCTATTGATTGATTCTTTGTACCATTGACAGCCGCCAGAGGCTTTAGGCCAGCACGATGCTGGTCACTCAAGCGTTTTCACAGGATGTGAAGTTCTTAGCCTGAGTCCCTCTTTTCAGCGGATATTTGAAACCTGCTGAAATAGTTTAATAACCAATCATTAGCTCTTATTTTATCTTTTAGTGTAGTTGAATAAGTGCGATAATTCAAACTTCTCTTATTAACTTGTACTAAAAACCTTATGTGCTACATATATACGAGTAAAGCAATTCCGCCTTGGCGTAATTGCTTTCGGAGGCTTTATCTTCCTTCAATAGAATGAAGATAAAAAAAAGAGCAGATGATGGGGTATCACTGCTCTAAAGGGGGAAATGAGAATGTTGCTGTGTTCAAATTAAGTATCCCCCATAGAATACTTTTTAAACATTTATTTAAAAGTTTATACTCTGAATATCGGAACATTCTTTCAACCTTTTTGATTTTCTTCTTCTTCAAATGTTGTCTGTCTATAATAAGTATTCATTAACTGATCTAATCTGCGACTCAGTTGAATGGTTTTCGCATTTTGCAACCCGTTTTCTACACCTGAGCGAATCATCATCTCACGAGTTCGTTCCATTTGTTTCAAGAGTAGATTGACCATTCATACAACCCTCCACACACAAATAATCATACCATTATTATACATTTATATTTCATTTCTTACAGCATTAACTTACGACAATGTTCGACAAATTAGCTTCTAGGAATTTCCTGATACGTGTAAATGATTCGTCCATTTTGTTTGGCCTCACCTCTAACATGTTTAAATAAAGGATGTTTTACAAGCACTTCTCGAAACTCATAAAATTGTTCCTTTTCTATTTCTATACTGTTTATTTCCCCGTTTTGTAATTGTTTAATCATATTTTCGTATTTTTCCATGTTTTCTATCCCTTTCATTTATCATTTTGTGTAATAAATTATGAATTATTCAAAAAAGGCTTTACGTTTCCCTTTTTTTCATGCAAACTGTATATTATTAGTCGATGAAGGAGCTGACTGTCTGTGAAAATAGCTGAGGTTGGAAATATTATCGAGTTTAAAGATGGCTTACAAGGTATAGTCGAAAAAGTAAATGAAAATTCGGTGATCGTTGATTTAACATATATGGAGAATTTTGATTCCCTTGAAATTGAAGAGAAAACGGTCGTCAACCATAAACGTTACAAAATTTTATATACAAACGAAGCTTAATAGTCTGAATAGTCCCTATTTGTCTTTATAGATGATATGGGACTTTTTTTTTGTTAAAATTAAAGTATGGAGGTTTAATTATGCTTACAAATTCGAAACAAACAATAATATTTCTCCTTTCTTTATTATTCGTTTATGGCATGCTAGCTTTTACCTTTGCTAACCAAGCTGTATTTTGGTACCTATATTCATTTACTTTGCTTGTATGTATTGCAATTGCACTTATGGCTGGTGAAATCGAAGATCAGTTACCTACCTGGCAATTTTTACTCTTCGGTATTGGATACGGTACAATAACATACGGTATTATACGCTTTGGCTATTGGCTTGCACCATTCATTAATGATTCTTTAGTACAAACAGTACAAAATTTCTTAAGAAACTATGGACCACACAATATTTGGCACTATATTTTACTGGTGTTCATTATAGCTATCGGTGAAGAGCTATTTTGGCGAGGCTATATTCAACAACAGTTGAAACGCTTTATGCGCCCTACTTTCGCTGTTATTGTAACAGCGGTTTTATGCGCCATCTCTATTGCACTAAGTGGTTTTATACTTGGTGTAATCGCTGCACTTATAACTGGCCTTATTTGGGGCTTTTTATATGAATGGCGTAAAAGTATGCCACTAATTATTGTAACCCATGTAGTTTTTGTACTATTATTATTTTTAGTGTTACCTTTACCATGATAACATTAAATTTTGGAAACATTTTATCTTTACCAACGTTTAATTAAGAAAAGGAGGGCTTTTCATGCAAAAAATGTTTTTTTCTCTATCTGCATTACTACTAACAGCCGTTTTAGTCGCAGGATGTACTTCTGATAAAACAGAGGAATCTGATACTCAAAAAAATGAGCCATCAAATACACCGACTGAACAACAACAACAACAACCAGCAACTGAGGATAAGGCTGTAGATGAATCGCAAGAAACGCCTGCATCAAACGAAACAAATAAAGACAACACAGACACTTCAGCTAAGACAGAACAAGAAGTTAAATACAAACAAAAAGGCGAAGACAAAACTGAAAATGCAACAGAATCTAAAAGTGTTGATCAAGGCTATAAAATGCAACAGCTACCTGGATTTACACTTTCTCCAGAAGAACCAGGTAAAGACATGTTAGTTTCTAATGAAAATTCAGAAGTATTTATGCGTATCGAAACAGTTGATGCATCACAATCAAGTTATGATGATGCAAAGACATCTATGCAAGATCATATGAATGCTGTTGGTGCACCAGTAGCCTTATCTTCTGAGGAACTAGCTGCATTTAAAGATGCTAAAAGCGTTGAGGGTTATGTTGTAGATTTTGATACCGAAAAAGTAGTCGGCGTTGTTTTTGAAAAAGACGGTTTAATTACAAAACTAACGATTCACGATAACGACGAACTAGATTTAACAGATGCTATGCTTAAAATGGCGTCAACTATTTCTAAAAAATAATTTTCAAAAAGACTGTAGACAAACTTGTTTGCTCTACAGTCTTTTTATGTTTTAAAAGCTTGCATTGTGCTAATAGAAACAAAGGTGACGGATAGAACATCAAAATGGGAGGTTCTTACATTAAAAAAAGTTGCCTCAAATGCATTGAGACAACTCTTTTTAATAAGACAGATCCTTTATAGATAGCCCTAATTTTTTTAATAAAGTAATAGCTTGGTCTTTTTCTTCAAGCGACAGCACACTCATCAATTCATGTAATTGACGTTCATGTTCAGGAAATAGTTCTCCCATGAAGTCTTCACCTTTATCTGTAATTTCCGCATAGGTAACACGGCGATCTGATGGGCAGGAGACACGTAATAAATATCCTCTTTTTTCAAGCTTGTCAATGACATACGTAATAGACCCACTAGCTAGCAAAATTTTATTGCCAATTTGCTGTAATGGCTGTCTTCCTTTATGATAAAGAAGCTCTAATACAGCAAATTCAGTTGGGTTTAATCCATTCTCTTGAAAAAATTGATGTGTCGTTTCATTAATTGCTTTATGCGCACGTGACAATACAATATATAGTTTTAAAGATTGCTTTAAATCTTCTGACGTCATATCCTTTTCCTCTCAATTCGCTCTCTATACAGCCATTATAGCGATTTTAGAAAAGCATTGTCAAAAGCAATATTTAATTTTGTCCAATCATGGTGATTTATGCAACCAGTATGACTCCTTTTATGTTACTAAATAAGCAGAATCTTTCGTGGATACATCCATTTTATCTATCTGGTTGAATGTGTAAATTGGGAATTGTAAGTGGAAGCATGTCCCCTTCTGTAATTCGCTATTCACACCTATTACACCTTCATGCTCTTCAATCACCTTTTTCACGAAAGCAAGGCCTAGTCCTGTCCCTGTTGATTTCGTCGTGTAAAAAGGTTGGAATAAGTTTTGAAGGGTAGTGCTATCCATGCCGGCACCTTCGTCTTTAATCATTAGTTCTACAATCGCACAGTCAATCACATTCATTTCTACTGTGATCGTTCCACCATTATTCATGGACTCCATCGCATTTTTAATAAGATTCATGAATACTTGCTTTAAGCGATTCTCATTGCCTCCAATATACACTTGGCTAGAAGGAGAGATATATTGAATCATAATATTTTTCATAAGCGCATCTGGTAGCATAAACTCAATCACTTGCTTCACAATGCTGTCTATCTCTAATAATTCCACCTTCATACTGGTAGGCTTGGACAATACTAAAAGCTCAGATAAAATTTGCTCCATCCTTTGGAGTTCACTATCGATAACAGATAAATACATGCGAGACTCTTCATCAGCTTTTAGCTTTAATAATTCGGTAAAGCCCTTTAAAGAAGTTAATGGATTACGAATCTCATGGGCAATACTCGCGGCCATTTGTCCGACAACATTTAAAGCCTGCTGATGTTCAACTTTATGTTGAAGTTGTTTCTTTTCTGTTTCATCAATAATGACTGTGACAATAATATTGTTATATTCATCAAAAATACTCGATATTTCATAATAGCAAGTTCTGCTAACTTGAGTTTCATCAACTACATGAATGCTTGCATGTTTTTCACCCATCAGTTTAGAAAGGTATGTTGTAATTTGACCATTATTCAACGTAAATGCATCAAATATGTGTTGATGTGCCTTATGAAGAAGCTGTGATTTTTCTATTTTTAAATACATTTCAGCATACTTATTTAGCCCAAGAATTATACCGCTAGCGTCACTTACAATAACAGCATATGGTAAGTAATCATAAGCATTGAAAAATTGTGATCTTTCTTGCTCTTGACTAACATACAATTCATGAGCTATGTCATTATTAAACGTTGAAATTTGCGCAACAATTTCTTCTGTGTTCGGATCATAAAAACATTTGAAGGACATCATTTCGTATCCATTACTAGCTGTTTGAATATTGAAGATTTCTTCTGATCTCAAATCACTTTGTAATTGTTTGATGAACTTCGCCCAATTTAAATTTGATGGCTCGTCCATAACTAAGTAGCCAATATATGTTGAATTGAGGTTAAAAAGTTTAATAGCAGCCTCATTCATGTTCAAAATTTTTCCTGCTTTATTAAGAATAAGTGTTGGTGACGAAGTACTTTTCATAAGATTTCCAAAACATTGATTAATATCATTTTGCTTCAACTTTCTCACCGAACCTTTCAAAAGAGTAAAAAACCTCTTAATCGAATTTTGAGCCTTTACTATATTTTATGACTGCACGATTCTATTATTACAAAATTTAGTAAATTTAAGTATTTAAAATTATTTCACGAACTGTTCACAAAATAAATAGGTAAAAAGAATTATATTGTATGACGGCTACTTGACTGTTACAATAAGAAATTGAAGGGAAGATTATTGCATGAATACTATTTTAACTACGTTAAACGCAAAGTATATTCACACAAATTTAGCTTTGCGTTATTTAAAAGGTGCTGCTTTACCAGAGTTTAATCCAGTCATTTCAGAATATACAATTAAAGATCCTGCTTTTAATATTGTATCAGATTTGTTTCAAAAAAAACCTGATATTGTAGGATTTAGTTGCTACATTTGGAATATCGAAGAAACCATTCACGTTATCAAAATGTTAAAAACTGTCTGCCCAAATGTTAAAATTTTGCTCGGGGGTCCTGAAGTTTCTTACGATTCCCACCACTGGTTACGCAGAATTGAAGAGGTTGATTTCATTGTTATGGGCGAAGGAGAAACTTCCTTTAAACAATTACTACGCTATTTACATGGAGAAATTCCATTGGAGGATGTTCCAGGGATTTGCTACTTAGAGGATGGTAAAGTACGGATTCACGCACAGGCGCCAAAAATAGATTTGCGTGAGTTGCCAAGTCCATTTCGTTTTGAGGAGGATCTCCCTCATCTAAGTAAACGAATTCAATATATTGAAACAAGTCGGGGCTGTCCATTTAGCTGTCAATTTTGTTTATCTTCTATTGAAGTAGGCGTTCGTTATTTCAACCGAGAAAAAATAAAAGAAGATATTCGATTCTTGATGGACAATGGTGCGCGTACTATTAAGTTTGTTGACCGTACATTTAATATAAGCCGTAGCTATGCCATGGAAATGTTCCAGTTTTTAATCGATGAACATAAGCCAGGGGTTGTATTCCAATTTGAAATTACCGCAGATATTATGCGTCCTGAGGTTATCCAGTTTTTAAATGATAACGCACCAAAAGGTCTTTTCCGTTTTGAAATAGGTGTTCAGTCAACGAATGATTTAACTAATACTCTTGTACAGCGCCGTCAAAACTTTGAAAAATTAACGCGTACAGTGACGATGGTCAAAGAAGGTGGAAAGATTGATCAGCATTTAGATTTAATCGCTGGTTTACCAGAGGAAGATTATGCAAGCTTCCGTCAAACCTTTAATGATGTTTTCGCAATGCGACCAGAGGAATTACAGCTTGGATTCCTAAAACTTCTGCGTGGTACAGGCCTTCGTCTAGAGGCTGAAAAATTCGGCTATACGTATGTGGACCAATCTCCTTACGAGATTTTCTCAAACAATGTCTTAACATTTGATGATATAGTACGCATTAAACATGCAGAGGATGTACTTGAGAAATATTGGAACGATCACCGTATGGATCATACGATTGAATACTTAGTAACTGAAGTGTTTGAAACACCATTTGATTTCTTCCAAAATTTCGGTACTTATTGGGAAACAAAAGGTTGGTCGCGTATCGGTCATCAGCTCGAGGATTTATTCCGTCGTTTATTAATGTTTTTAGAAACTGTAGAAGGTGCCGATTTAACTATCATTCAAAGCCTAATGCAACTAGACTATTTAACGGCTCAGCAGTTCCAACCACGTAAATTATGGTGGAAAGAACGCCCTACAGAGGAGCAACAAAAAGCACTTTATAATGCTTTACGTGAAAACCCTGCAATTGCAGGTGAGGAATTCGCCAGCTTCAATCTATCTGAAAAAGAGTTGTTTAAACATACGCTCATTATTCCTCATCACGTCGATTACCAAAATTTCTCAAATGGCAAAATTGTACAAAAAAATGGTTATCTCTTAACTTACTTCCGTCACGGTCAAGCACCATACTTTGCGTCAATCCACTCTATATAATAAGAAACGCTAGTCCATTAATAAATAGTTGGACTAGCGTTTTTGCATTCATAAAAAATTCTTAAATTTCTCAGTAACCTAAAAATGAAACTTAACAATTACTTTTTTAATGCCCTCATTTTCAAGAAAAGCCATACATTCTTATGGTCACCAGATGTGTAAGAAGGCATTACAATTATCCTAAAAAAGTTTAGAACTAAATTCTCAGTACACCAATGTAGGAACCTTGTATATAATACCCATTATTTAGTCATTACACTCAGGAAAAAACAATTTAAAATTTTTTGACAATTGTATGGCAATAGCTATTTTTTTTCAATTAAGCAATCTAAGTCACTTTTTATAAATAGATTTTCTACTAAGATAACCTTTAAAATCCTTAGTTTCATTTATGGTATTTCAATAAACTTTAGCGTCTTTCGAACTTGCAAACTATAAAGAGATTTACCAATTCCGAATAACAATGCCTCACAAAGAGTTAGATTAAAAAGGAATTACTCTATAAAAATTCATCTAACTAAAAATTACGAAGCCCAGGTACTCAATCAATTAATTTTGAGCCTGGGCTTTTTGAGATGTGTCAGTACTTAACCAATTATTACACGCTCTTTAGGATAGTGATAGCTAGATTTTTTGCCTCTACCGCCACCACCGAGAGTGTACAGGAAGGAGATTAAACCGACACGACCAACAAACATTAAAATCATAATAATAATTTTACCAATTACTGATAAATCGGAAGTGATTCCTAAAGACATCCCACAGGTTCCGAATGCTGACGTAATTTCGAAAATTATTTGAATAAGAGTCGCGTTTGGCTCCGTAATGAGTAAAATAATTGTTGCGACTAATACCATAAAGAATGCCAATAAAATGACAACAAACGAGCGGAATACATCAATTAAATGTATTTCACGTCCGAATACTTGAATATCCTCTTTTCCTCGTGAAAAAGTAATTAGGAATAGAATGGCCATCGCAAACGTTGTTGTTCTTATTCCACCGCCAACTGAACTTGGAGACGAACCAATAAACATTAAAAAGCTCATAAAAATATCTGTCGCTTCACTGAAAGTTGTTACATCATACGTCGTAAGTCCAGCTGATCGCGTTGAAACAGAATGGAACATCGCAGAAAACAGCGCCTCATGCCAAGGCATTCCCTTAAAGGAATGGAATGATTCAAGCAAAAAAATAACGACAGCCCCTACCACAAATAGGATGGCATATGTAGAGGTTGTTATTTTAGTAAATAAACTAAATCGAAAATTCTCATGGCGATGGAGTAAAAAAGTTTTCACTTCTATCAGCACAGGGAATCCTATAGCACCAAGCACAATGAGCACCATCGTTACCAGTTGAACAAAGTAATCGTTATGAAACGGTAGTAAACTCATCCCTGTAATATCAAAACCACCATTTGTAGTTGCTGAAATGGAGGCAAAGACACCATGAATCAAGGCTTCTTCCCAAGTATCAAAATAATTGGTAAAGTGCAAAGTTAAAATAACCGCCCCCACTACTTCAATGCCAATTAAGATTTTCAATATTTCTCGAATTAATTGAACAACCCCTGACAAATTGTATTGGTTATGGTCAATCATTATTAATTGACGCTCGCGCATACCAATTTTTTTCCCAACAAGTAACCAAACAAAGGTACCAAGTGACATAATGCCAATTGCCCCAAGCTGTAAAATAACAAGGACCATCACTAGCCCAAATGTTGTATAACTCTCAGAAATATTGATTGTTGTTAAACCTGTTACACTAACTGCACTTACTGCAGTAAACAAGCTATCTAATAATGAAACTTCCACACCTTCTTGATGTACGCCTGGTAGCCGTAGTAACAGAAAGGAAATCGCTATAGCTATAAAATAATAAGAAACAAGTACCTGAAAAGGCGTTACAAGTCTATTTGATGGTTTTTCCCAGGGCACTTTAACAACTCCTTCTCACATAATGCTAAACCCGATAGATATTAGTATAGGAAAAATACATAAAAAAATAAAGAGGAATAGATACGACTATCCCTCTTACGACTATTCCGTGACATCCGCCGGAGGCTTTAGGCCAAAACGATGTTGGTCACTCAGGCGTTTTCACAGGATGTGAGGTTCTTAGCCTGAGTTCCTTTATTTCAGCGGATGTTGTTTGCTGAAATAAGTTAATTATTTATCTTGATTTTTATGACGTATACCTACAAGATAACCTCCTAGTGCGATGGCTAATAACACAATCCAGAAAGTTAACTCCCATGCAGTAGAATGTGGGAAATCTACAGGTAAAATGCCCACTTTCTCATGTGACAAAGTTAGCACAACAAGCTTAACACCTACCCAACCTACAATTAAAAACGCAGCGGTTTCAAGTGATGGGTAGTCATTTAATATTTTTACAAACCATTGTGCCGCAAATCGCATCATAATGACTCCAATAAATCCACCAAGTAACATGACAATAAATTGACCACCGTTGATGCCACCAACCTCAAAGTGACCTACCTCAGGTAAAGTTACAGCAATGGCAACTGCAGCAAGCATAGAATCGATAGCAAATGCAATATCCGCAGCTTCCACCTTAAGAACTGTCATCCAAAAACCAGAGCCCTTTTTCTTAACCTTTTCATTAGACTCCTCTGTTGAATCCTTTTTATAATGCAAATCATATATATTTTTGGCAGACATAAATAATAAATAAGCTGCTCCCAACGCTTGGATTTGCCAATAATTCACTAATATTGTGATAACAAAGAGTGCTGCGAATCGGAATATTAACGCTCCGAATAATCCATAAAATAACGCCTTTTTTTGTTGCTCTTGTGGTAAATGCTTCACCATCACAGCCATTACAACCGCATTATCTGCTGCTAATAGCCCTTCTAATACTACAAGTACAATAAGCACCCAACCGTATTGTAAAAAAATTGATTCCATTCAAGTGCCTCCCTCTAAAGCTCTGTATACCCATAATAGTTTTTACTATTCGAGTACAAAAGAAAAGACCTCTGCCCTTTTAAAAAGGCAAAGGTCTCGCTAAGCAAATAAATACCTGACACTTCATGATCAGTACTTCTCTCTATTACTAGTAACTAAATACCCTAGCATAGAGTTATTCGCCTATCACACCCGATGGTAAAAACCATGTCATGACGAATGTGAATCCAGATACATCGCTCGTATCAGTTAGCTACTCCCCTTTGACAAAACGTCGAAGGATTTTCTTCTGTAAACTTATTATAGCACTATCATTTAAGGCTGGCAAAGTTATCTCTCCATTAATTCGTTAGTTTCACTGTATCCCCATTAACGGACAGTTTAACGCCCACTTTATATGAAAATGAGGATGCCATAAATGCCTATAGGTTCAACTATGAATCAATGTTTCATTGAGTGAAGTTTCACTTTATCTCAATTTGATAAATTTTATCTTCTTTATGCGCTAAATAGAAATCAATCATCCTAGGCATAGTCTGTATAAAATCGGGACATATAATACCTCCCTTTTTCAAAATCGCAACAGCTTCTGATGTATCGAACTTCGCATTCCAAGTTAAATAATCTAAAGATTCTTGCTCAACACCTAGATTTTTCCGAATAAGTGGCACTTGTAAAGATACTCTTGCCAGTGTTAACGGTAATCGTCCCTTAGGATAGCGGTTAGTTAATAATTTTACCATCGTCCGGTATACTTCCTGCATAGGATGTGGATTTGGATCCGTTAGATGCAAAGTTTTCCCTTCAGCACATTTTTCATCTACTAAATAAGTCGAGGCGTTTACAATATAATCTACTGGAACTACATTGATCATTGATTGCGATTGACCAATATACGGAATAAATGGAAGACACTTTAATTTATCTACCATATTTAAAAAGAAATAAGGTCCATCGAATTTAACTGTCTCTCCTGTTTCAGAATGGCCTCGGACTATGCCAGGTCGAATAATTGTCAGTGGTAATTCTGCTTTTAAATCCTCTACTAGTTGCTCAGCTTCATATTTTGTTTCCTCATAATAGTTTTTAAATGCAGAAGGGCGAATTAGTTCGTCTTCACGTAAAACGCCTTCACGTGCACCTGCCACATACGCTGTACTAAAATACATATAGCGTCTTAAGTTTGGAAGCGTTCGAACAAATTCATTGACCATATTCGTACCATGCACATTTACCTTCCACGCTATATCGCGTGGTACTGCTAAATCATAAATTGCAGCTAAATGCCAAAGCACCTCAATTTGAGATACAATTTCCTGTCCAACTTGATTTTCTAGACCAAGATTCGGTAATGTAATATCTCCCTCTACAATACGAATAGAACCGTTAGGAAACTCCGCTAATATATTATCTTTTTCTATATTTGCCTTTATTAATTCACCAGCTAAAGCAATTGCAATTACTTCCTGAGATTGATTTTTTCGAAATAATTCGCGTATTAACTGACCCGAAATAAACCCTGGAAAACCTGTAAAAAAATGAACTCCCATCTCTCATTCCCCCTGAACTTACCGCATCTTCCTAGTTTCTTTATCCATTAAGCTGTAAACAATTGGTACAATATATAATGTCAGCAAAGTTGATGTCACAAGTCCTCCGATTACTGCAATCCCCATAGGTCGATTCATCTCTGTTCCTTCTCCAATGCCAAGAGCAAGTGGCAATAATCCTAAAATTGTTGTTAATGCAGTCATTAAAATTGGTCGAATTCGATCCTGTGTAGCAAGTAAAATCGCATCGTACGTTGCCATTCCACTGGCCTTTTGTTGATTAATGTAATCTACAAGTACAATCCCATTATTCACGACAATTCCAACTAATATTAAAATCCCTATAATAGATGTCACACCAATTAGCGTGTTCGTAATAAACATCGCAATTACGACGCCTATAACCATTAACGGTACCGTAAACATGATAACGAATGGATATTTGAATGATTCGAATTGTGCAGCCATCACGATATACACAAGCACTATTGCTAGTACGACTGCTAAAAGCATATCTTTAATCGCACTATCATAAAGCTCACGATCTCCACTAAAGACAACTTGAGTTTCGGATGGTAAATCAGCTTTTTCCAATGCTCGATCCACTTTAGCTGAAATACCTCCTAAGGATTCCTCCGTTTCATAATCGACAAAAAATGCAACAGCTGCAGCCTGATCAGAACGTCTAATCGATACAGGCCCTTCCTTTACAGAAACAGTCGCAATATCCTCTAGTTTTACAAATAAACCAGCAGGTGAACGAAGCTGCATCGATTTTAAGGATTCGATACTATCATTAAACACTTGTCCAAAGCCTGTATAGACAGGTAATACTGCACCATCCTCTGCAATTATTTGCGCAGTTAGTTGTCCCTTTGTCATTTGATTGACCGTTTGAGCAATTTGTGCGGGTACAAATCCGTAGTCCTTCGCCTTTTCTCGGTCTACTTCTACTTGAATTTCTTTTACAACGTTATCTAAATCCGTAGTTACTTTTGTGACGGCATTTACTTTTAATAGCTCCTGCTGCACTTTATCAACAGAGCTATGAAGTCGTTGCTCATCAGAGTCAGTTAACCTAAACGTTAATGTATTCGGTGAAGAGCCAGTTGACGTTGAGACACTGAAGGCGATTTCAGCTTGTTCGCCAAGCTCCGCACGCAAATCTCGCTCAACCTCTTCTACAAACTCGAAAATTGAACGGTCCCTATCTGCTAAAGGGACAAGCTTTACATATAGCTCTGCTTGGTTTGCACTTGTCTGTCCTCGCGCTTGTGTCTGCTGTGTACCACCGATAAAGCTAACATATACGTCAACATCTTTCTCCTGTTTTAAGCGTTCTTCAATTTTCGCCACAACTTTTTCTGTTTCTGATTGTGCTACACCTTTTTCAAGATTCACACTAATGGATGTAAATCCTTCATCGGTTGGCGGTAAAAACTCTGTGCCAATTTTCGTAAGTCCAAACAACGCAAGTCCAAAACAAACAACGGCTGAGATAAGGACAAGCATACGGTGACGCAGTACCCAAATAACCGATGATTTGTAGCTCTTGTAGAAAAGTGACTCATTATGTTTTTCGTAAATATTTGTAGATGTCATTTTCAAAAAACGACTTGCCAGCATTGGGACAACTGTTAACGCAACGACTAAAGAAGCAATTAGGCTAAATGAAATAGTTAATGCAAACTCTGTAAAGATTTGTCCTATTAAACCTTCAATAAACATGACAGGAATGAATACTGCAATAGTTGTGAGAGTGGAAGCAGTAATCGCAAGTGCCACTTCCTTTGTCCCTTCCGTAGCTGCTACTATCGGATCCTTACCAAGACCTAAATGTCGTTCAATATTTTCAATAACAACGATCGCATTATCAACAAGCATACCGATGCCAAGTGCTAACGCTCCTAATGTCATAATATTGAGCGAGAAATTTGCAAAAAACATTAAAACAAATGTAACAATAACTGAATATGGAATCGCAATTCCAATGATAATAGGGCTTTTCACACTACGCAGAAAGACGAATAGCACGAACATTGCGAATAACCCACCTAAAAGTAAAGAAGATCCAATATTGCTAATCGCTAAATCCACATAATTACCTTGATCCACTAGCACATCCGCAACGATTCCTTCATATTCCTTCTTCGTTAATAGGTCATTTAATGCTTCTTTAAAAGCTTTTGATACTTCTGCCGTATTTGCACCCGATTCCTGTAATACAGACATTAAAACTGCAGGATGCTCATTTGCTCTTGTTGTAGTTATGGATTTCTGCTCCACACGCTCAACAGTCGCTACTTCTCCAACCGTTAAAGCTTTACCATCTATTGGATTTACTGAAATAATTAAATCAGCAATGCTTTCTGGCGAATTTAATGTACTAACAATACGAGTAGTTAACATTTTCCCATCAGCTGTTAACACTGGTTCACCAGGAAGAGAAACATTATTCGATTGAATAATTTGAATAATATCCGCTTGGGTTATTCCTTTCTCAACTAGCTTCGACTCATCTAAAGTTATTTGAACTTCTTCTATAAGCTTACCGGAAACATTTACACTTGCGACACCAGCTGTTCGACGAAGTTCTTTTTCTAAGGCTTCTGCGAGTAATCGCACGTCTACATTGTCATTTTCCGCACGTAGGGAAAGCTGTATTATAGGAAATTGTGATGGATCAAATTTTAAAAAACTAGGTTTCTCAGCATCATTTGGTAAAGGAGTCATATCGATTCGTTGTAATATATCGAGCTGAACATCTTCAATATTGGTTGCCCAATCAAACTCGAGAATAATTAAATTGGATCCTTCTTGCGAGGTAGACTGTAATTTTTTTATCCCTGGCAAGGTTGAAAGTGATGTTTCTAATGGCTTCGTTATTTTCTCATTAACCTCTGTAGGGCTTGCACCAGGATAAGAGGTAACGACGACACCTATTGGTGGACTTAACTCTGGAATAAGCGTAATCGGTATTTTTAATAATGACACGCCACCTAAAATAATGACCAATAACATCGTAACGATTGTAAAAACAGGCTTTTTAATAGAAAAATTACTAATGTTCACTTTTTACATGCTCCTTTTCTTTCTCGTCCTTTCTATGATAGCCGAAAAGGATAATATTTTATAAATTTGGTAAATACCATAACGTATGGTTGATTTCCGTTCCGACTGGGCGCTTTGCCGCTGACGCTTCGCTTTCGCGCAGATAAAACATTGCCGCTGACGCTTCGCTTTCGCGCAGATAAAACATTTGTTGCTGCCGCTTCGCTTTCGCACAGATAAAACATTTGCCGCTGACGCTTCGCTTTCGCGCAGATAAAACATTTGTTGCTGCCGCTTCGCTTTCGCACAGATAAAACATTGCCGCTGACGCTTCGCTTTCGCGCAGATAAAACATTTGTTGCTGCCGCTTCGCTTTCGCACAGATAAAACATTGCCGCTGACGCTTCGCTTTCGCGCAGAGCAGAGCTTCCTGGGGGCGTCGGGGCAACAGATGTTTTTTGTGCGAAAGCGCAGTGCAACGTAGCGGCAGCGACAGGAAGTTGGTCACGAAGGCGTTATCACAGGACGTGATGTTTTTAGCCTTCGTTCCCCATACCGCTTCGCTCCAGGGTCTCGGGCCAACAGATGTTTTTTGCGCGAAAGCGTAGTGCTAACGTAGCGGCAGCAGAGGGTTTTGTTTGTGCGAAAGCGCAGCGTCAGCAACAGCACCGATGTTGGTCACGAAGGCGTTATCACAGGATGTGATGCTCTTAGTCTTCGTTCCTCTATCACTAATCCCCAAGGAGTCGCCCAGTCTCCACTCCAATCAACTTATATACGTAGCAACCGCTTTAACAAATGCTATCCCAACGTTTAGTGATGAGTCTATATATTTGTAAACAATCAGATTTGAATTTCCCAATACTATATATATTCTACATATAGCGCCAATTTTCCTTGTAAAAAAACACGAATCGCAACATGTCGATTCGTGTTTTTTCTTATAAAAGGCTATATAGTTTAATGTTTTCGTTTTTATCAGCAAACCAACGCATGGCAAATTCGTTTTCAAATAAGAAAACAAGATTATCAAAACGGTCTTTAACAAGCATTGAACGCCCTGAAGACATTGATTCTTTAACATCCTCTTCATTTTCAATCCAGCGTGCAATTTTTGAACCAATTGGTTCCATCCTCACTTCAACATTATATTCATTTTTCATACGATGCTCAAAAACTTCAAATTGTAATTGACCAACTGCTCCAAGAATAACTTCTTCTGTATGCAATGTTTTATAATATTGAATAGCGCCTTCTTGCACTAATTGTAAAATCCCTTTATGGAATTGCTTAGATTTCATAACATTTTTCGCAGTTACACGAACGAATAGCTCTGGCGTAAACTGTGGCAATTTTTCAAATTGGAATGTCTTTTTACCACCTACAACTGTGTCACCAATTTGATAAGTACCTGTGTCATATAAACCGATAATATCACCAGCAACAGCTTCATCTACAGTTTCACGGTCATCAGCAAGGAATTGTGTAGATTGTGTCACTTTGAATGATTTACCTGTACGAGATAAAGTCATGTTCATGCCACGCTCAAATTTACCAGATACGATACGTACAAAGGCAATACGGTCACGGTGAGCAGGATTCATATTCGCCTGAATTTTAAAGATGAAACCTGAAAACTCCCCATGCTCAACTGGATCAATAAATTGTTCATCCTCAGTAATACGAGGCTGTGGTGTTGGTGCAAATTGTAAATATGTTTCAAGGAATGTTTGCACACCAAAGTTTGTTAAAGCTGAACCGAAGAAAACAGGTGTTAATTCACCACGACGAATTTTTTCTTCAGAATACGCATTACCTGCTTCGTCGAGTAACATTATGTCGTCCATCGCTTGTGAATAATAAGAAGTCACTTTCATTGGGTGCTCGATTGCAAGTTCCCCATTATCATCAATTGGCAAGAAGCGTTCTTCTTCTTCCGTACGGAATTGCTCGATACGTTTATTGTAACGATCATAAATACCTAAAAACTCTTTACCCATACCAATTGGCCAGTTCATTGGGTATGCGTTAATGCCAAGTACTTCCTCAAGCTCTTCAATCAGCTCAAGTGGCTCTTTCCCTTGACGGTCTAGTTTATTGATAAAAGTAAAAATCGGAATACCACGCATTTTACAAACTTTGAACAGTTTTAAAGTTTGTGCTTCAATACCTTTAGCGGCATCGACAACCATGACAGCACTATCTACAGCCATTAATGTACGATACGTATCCTCCGAGAAATCTTGGTGACCAGGTGTGTCCAAAATATTGACACGTGATCCGTTATAATCGAATTGCATAACTGAAGAAGTTACAGAAATCCCACGTTGCTTTTCAATTTCCATCCAGTCAGAAGTTGCAAACTTACCTGTTTTTTTCCCTTTTACTGTACCGGCATCACGAATCGCGCCACCAAATAGTAAAAGCTTTTCTGTAATCGTCGTTTTCCCAGCATCAGGGTGACTGATAATGGCAAAAGTTCGACGTGATAATATATCTTGTTCTAAATTTGAATTCATCTCGTCATTCTCCTTTTTTCATACTTAATAATAATAAAAGAAGACTCGCCTTTCGCACAACCTTTTTACATGAAATCTCCAAAAAAGAGGTTCTTCTTAAAATAGAACCCAAAAGAAAACCCTTTAGTTATGACTAAAAGGGTTCTCTGAATGTCTTGAATTTATCACATTGTTGCATGTATGGCGGTCTCACATTCAAGTAGGCTCTACATATGGCACTAAGAGCAGCTTAATTGCAGATAATAGCTATTATACGAATTTTAAACGGCCCGCTTCTATTGCAATTTCCGCATCACTATGAGGATATTTTGTATTCTCAATAATTTGATAATCTTCATGACCTTTACCAGCAAAAATAATCAAATCTCCTGGTTCAGCAACTTCTATCGCATGACGTACTGCCTCAGCACGATCTCCTATACATGCAAAATTTTCATGTAACATCCCTTTGGCAAGATCACCTGTTATACTATCGTAGTTTTCATAACGTGGGTCATCTGTCGTCAAAATAACGTATTCAGCAGCTGATGCCTTTTCTGCCATTGCTGGACGTTTCGATTTATCACGATTGCCACCTGTACCAACTAGGAAAATAAGCTTGCCTTTTTTATATGGTTGAGCTGAAGAAATCGCTTTTTCAATTGCGTCAGGTGTATGTGCATAATCAACAAAAATCTGCACTGGTAAATCTGAGCAAACTTTTTCCATACGTCCCTTTACTGATGGTAATTGCTCAATTTGTTCAATGATTGTTTCCATTGAATAACCACGGCCATAAAAAGCAACCATAGCAGCAAGTACATTGTATATATTAAATTCCCCGAGTAAATTCATTTGTACATGATATATTCCCTCTGACATTTCAACGTCAAAAGATGTCTTGTAATCATGATACTCACAGTTAATAGCACGGAAATCAGCTGTTTCATTATTTAAACCATATGTCCATACTGGAAATGGTGTCATCGCCGCATAACGCTCTGACCAAGCATCATCAGCATTTAACACAACAAATTTATTCTTTTCTAAGTCTTGTCCAAGTTGAGAGAATAATAAGCCCTTCGCATGACCATATTCCTCCATCGTACCATGGAAATCAAGATGATCATGTGAAAGATTTGTAAAAATAGCTACATCATAATCTACACCAGCCAGACGTCCAAGTGATAAACCGTGCGAAGATACTTCCATAGTCATTAATCGGCAGCCTTCCATTTTTGCACGGAAAATCATTTGTTGCGTCGACAATGCATCACTCGTAGTATTTGCAGATTCATATAAAATACCATTTAAATTAAAGCCGATTGTTCCTGTTAGTGCTGATTTCTCGCCCATCCCATGCATGATGTTTTGAATAATACCAGTTACTGATGTTTTTCCATTTGTCCCTGTTACACCAATCATTGTCATATCCTTAGATGGATAATCAAAAAACTTTGCAGCTAGCAGGCCAACTGCTCGGTCCGTATCTTTCACAATCACCTGTGCAATAGTTTCTCCTAATGGTAATTTTCGTTCAGTCACAACGATTGTTGCGCCACCTTCAACAGCTTTCTGTGCATAGTCATGACCATCCACTGTATAACCTTTTATACAAACAAACATACTATTTGGTTGCACACTTCGTGAATCAATGACAATATCACTTACTTGGTCAGGTAATACTCCAATTATTTTTTTCAAAGGTAATGCACTTAACAATTCCTCTGCATACATTTCATAGTCCTCCAATCAATCTCTACACTCATTTCGTCATTTGTTGTTTTTTCGACAAAAAATGACAATATGAATACCCCCACATTCTATTGAATTTATTTTACTACTTATTCATCCATAAATAAAATGCCTCTTAGGACGTTTTTTCGATGAAAACGCTATCATTTTGATATATCTTAAATATTTCACTGAAATGTACCTAATTTATCAAAAATCGGCATTTATCGACAACTGTATTTTTTAATTCGAAGCTATATATCTGGAGAGCTTGTTTAAATGTCACTACTAAAAGTGAGGTGTCGAAGACCTTTTATGTCCCGACACCTCATTCTTGACTATTTCATAATAGTTCGTACAAGCTTAACTTTTTGTTTATACGGAGGAAATAGAATATTCGTCTCTACCTTTGAAGATTTTTTTAATATAGATTTTGGGTGAGTAAAGTTATCAAAACTTGCCTTCCCGTGATACGCTTTTACCCCTGATGAACCAACACCGCCAAATGGTAAATGTAAATTTCCAACATGTGTAATCGTGTCATTAATACATCCGCCACCGAATGGTAATTCCTCTAAAAAGTACTGAATAGCTTTCTCATGCTCTGAGAAAAAATATGCCGCTAAAGGCTTTGGTAACTGACGAACTTGGTGAATAGCAAGCGGCAAATCATCATACAACATCACAGGTAAAATCGGACCAAATAGTTCATCCTGCATTGAAGGATTTGACCATTTCACATATTCAACAATTGTAGGCTCAATATATAAATCATCTCGATCTGTTCTACCACCAAACGTAATTGCATCACGTTCTTCCGTTATTATTTGCTGTAATCGATCAAATTGTCTTAAATTCACAATACGACCATAGTCAGGGCTTTTTAATGCATTTTTACCATAGAAGGCACGAAGCGTTTCTTTCAATAATTTCATAAATCGGTCATAGACATCTTTATGGACAAGGACATAATCTGGTGCCACACAAGTTTGTCCGGTATTTGAGAATTTACCCCAAGCAATTCTTTTCGCTGCTACTTCTAAATTGGCTGTTTGATCGACAATTGCCGGACTTTTCCCACCAAGTTCTAAGGCAATCGGTGTTAATCGTTCTGCAGCTGCCTTTGCAACAACCTTCCCAACTGCCACACTTCCTGTGAAAAATATATAGTCAAAGGATGCATGAATAAGTGCCGTCACTTCTTCTTTTTCTCCTTCTACAACACGCACATAGGAAGGACTAAACGTTTCTTCAATTATTTTTTTAACAATTACTGCTGTATGCACAGATGTTTCGGATGGTTTTACAATAGCCGTATTGCCACCAATAATTGCACCGATTAATGGCTCCATTACGAGCTGGAATGGATAATTGAATGGGCCAATAATTAATGTCACTCCATATGGCTCTCGAACAATAAAGCTTTTCCCCATCTGAAATTGAATTGGTGTTTTTACAACTTCTGGTTTCATCCATTCTTCAACATGCTTTACCATATAAGAAATACTATCTAAAACAATACCAACTTCTGTTGCATATGCCTCAAACTCACTCTTTCGTAAATCTAAATGTAAAGCATTCAAAATTTCTTTTTCATATTTTAAAATTGATTTCTTCAGATTTATTAATTGCTCTTTTCGAAATTTTGTACTCTTAGTCGCTCGTGAAAAATAAAATTGACGCTGTTCTGTAATCATATTCTCTACGTCTTGTGGCGTAAAATTCATCATAAAGCACCCCTTTTTTAAAAATGGCATACATAGTTTTTTCATTTTGAAACAAACTATCTTTGTCTATACGATACAACATTGAAAGCAAAAATTCCTCTTTCTTATATTAGTTATGAGGTGATGAGGTAATGAATGTAGCTAAGATGGTTTGTGATTTTTGGAAATTTACAACTACATATTGAAAAAGAAACGGGGGCGTAGATGAATGACAACAACAACAGGAACTTGGTGGGAGTCTATTTTTTCTGGACCATTAGCGCACGGTATTAGTGAAGAAAAATTATTGCTATTGCAAGATGAGGCTTTCTTATATCTCTCTACAACATCAGTTGAGAAAAACCAAGAACTTGATACAAAGTAAGCCCGAAATATAAAAAAAGCGCACCTTCTCGGTACGCACGACGAATGGCCATCTATCCTATTTTTTTCGGATAGATGGCTATTTTGCACATGTGACTTGGATTTTTTTCGACCAAGGCATGTAATTATTTAAAATCTCTGGTTGTTGGTGAATCGGTAAATTTGGCAATTCTGTCATTAACGTCACTAGGTATTGATAGAAATCGATGCCGTTTGCTTTTGCCGTTTCAGCCAAACTTAAACAGATCGCATTTGCTTTAGCGCCTGCTTCACTAACAGAGAAAAGCCAGTTCTTACGACCGATCACATTTGGACGAATCGCATTTTCAGCTGGATTATTATCGATTTCAATTCGACCATCGTATAGAAAAGCCTTTAATCCGTGTACACGATTTAATGTGTATTCGGCTGCTTTTGCGAGCGCATTTTTCCCGAAGAAAGGCGATTCGTCAACCCATTTTAGAAACTTCTCTACAATCGGCTTTGAATGTTTTTGCCTTGCTTTTCGGCGTTTACCTGGTGAAAGATGCTTGAATTGACGTTCTAGGTGATACAGTTGATCACAGTAATCCACGCCAATTTGCCCGTTTTTGCTATTGGCTTTCAGCCAATAACGCCGCACATGCGCCCAACAATTGGCGAACGTGACATCAGGTAGATTACCATATGCCGAATAACCATCACAAATCACGGTTCCTTTAAAGCCTTCTGTAAATTCTACTAGTACAGAACGACTTCTCGATAATGCACTTTGAAAAAGAACGATGATCGGTCCTTGACTTGGCACACTTCGGAACACCCAATTATAGGCGTTCGATTGACCGGATTTTCCGTCTGAACGATTGATTATTTGCGCATAGGTTTCATCCACATGTAGAACAGATTTTGCTGTTAATGTCTGCTTCATCTGTTCATAAATCGGTAGAAGCCAATCTTCAGCTGCACGGATTACCCAGTTTGATAAGTTCTTATCATTCGTAAGCAGGCCATATCGTTCCCACTCCTTTACCTGACGGTAAAGAGGTAAGTATTGGATGAACTTATCATAGATGAGTTTTGCTAGAACGGTAGGTCCCGCAATGCTTCGCTGAATGGCAGCTTGTGAAGCTTTCCCTCGTTTCATTTGTGCCTTTTGTGTGGCATCCATTTTACAGTGCTTGCACTCGTAGGCATGTTCAATATGCTGGATGCGCATCATTTTTGCCGGAATAAATTTTGCTTCTTCACGCGCAATAGTTGTACCGGCTTCGGTCATTTGGCCAAGGCAACAGTCGCATTGTGTATTGGTGGGGTGATGATGAATTTCTTCTATTTCAATTCCTTCATGAAAAGAATCATTCCGTTTTTTCTTATGTAGTTTACGGTTAACAGTGTAAGTAATCGTCGCTGTGCTTTGTTCTTCTGTGTGCTCAGATTCGTTAAAAGACGGATCGTCATCGAATAAAGAGCCTTGTCCGTCTGGTGCTTGATACTTTGATTTTTCCGATTTTGAACCGTACAAAGCCTTGGTTAATTGGCGAACTTGTTCTGTTAACACTTCGATTTGTTTCAATGATTGATCCAACTTCTTTGTCAGTTCATTGTTTTGCTGATTTGAATGAGCCAATTGTTGCTCAAGTAATTGAATGAATCGTTCATTTTGGTCAGAAGATACGTTACCCACTGTATTCACCACATTTCCGTTCAGTATAAGTTATGGATGATTATACCATTTTAATAGGTGAGTTTAAAAGACACCTTTTTCAGATTTCGTAATCGCTTTTGGCTGCTGAAGCGATAAACCTTCTAAAAGCCAGCGAAGTTCCTTTTGTGAAAGGTTACGTACTTCCTTTTCATCTTTTGGCCATTGCAGTTTGCCATTATCTAATCGTTTATAAAGTATGGCGAAGCCATCTCCATCAAAATACAAACATTTATAACGGTCTTTACTCGTTCCAGAAAATAAGAAGATGGAATCACTATATGGATCGAGTTTAAAAGAATCCTGAATGAGTGCTGCGAGACCGTCGATACCTTTACGCATATCGGTCTTACCGCAAATAATGTAGATGTTCTGCACGCTCGTAAAATCTTGCTTCATTGATTATTCAACTCCTTCAGGATCGTTTGGATGATGCGCTCATCTACGCCATTAAAGAAGGAAATTTCAGCACTAGTTGTTTTAATGATGCAGCTCGGCTCAGGAGAGTTTTGTGGTGAAGTTGTTGATGAAGAGTTGTCAGTGATCGGATCTAGTGTCACAGGGACAATTGTCAGTTTGGTAGTTGACATAAAGAAGCACCTCCTCTAATTTGATACATTTATCATCGTACCGGAGGTGCCTGGTTGTTTATATGCGTTATTTGATTACGGGCTTACGATACAAATTAAAAATAGCGCATTATAGGCGGTTATTTCCTATAATGCGCTATTTTGTAGACTTGATACTTATTTCTCTTACATGTATTTTTAGCCTTCAATTTTCTACTGTGCTCGCTCTATCGTCTCATTTGCGACAACGATTCCCAAAACAAATTAAAAAAGCCTCTATGTTTACAGACGGGTGCATACCCCGTTACGTAAAATAGAAGCTTCTAGATGTCTAGTCAACTCAAGTTTTAATACCAAGTAATCTTAAGAATTTAATTCAACATACTAACTAACATGTAAAGTCAATAAATTTTAAACTTTTATTGATGAATGGCTTTGTCAAAAAAAGCTTTTGCAGCATCCCCAATATGCTCTGAAACTGTAGGGTGTGGGAAAATCATATTTGCGAGCGTATGGACAGTGCCTCCAGCATTTTTAGTAGCTAAAATAGCATTTAACATTTCTGTTGCCCCATCAGCAACAACACATGCTCCTAAAATACGTCCTTCCTTTTTCGTTGCAATAAGCTTAATAAAACCTCCTGTATTCCCTTCCATTAATGCTTTAGGATTTGTCTGTAAAGGCATTTGAGTCACCGTATAAGGTTCTTCAACCTGCTCTTCCAGTAAACCAAATGTTGCAATTTCAGGATGTGTATACACACAACGAGGAATCAACGTTTGATCAATCAGTGCCGGCTTATTTCCTAAAATATGATCCACAACATGAATTCCCTCTGCACTCGCTGAGTGAGCTAGCTGGTAACCACCAACTAAGTCGCCTATGGCATATATGTGTGGCTGACTTGTTTCAAGATGCTCATTGACAGCAATCAATCGACCATCGAATGCTAGACCAAGCTGCTGAGCGATTTCTGTATTTGGACGTCGACCTGTTGCAAACAAAAGATTTTCATATGTATAAATGCCTTTAGATGTATGAATTTCATTACCATTAAAATGCTCGAATTGAAAATCTGTTACAAGCTCAATACCCAGCTTTTCCATCTTTTCGCGAATAACCGGTCGTGCATCCGGTTCTTCTGTCTGTAAAATATCCTCACTATGATTTAGCATCATCACCTTCGTTCCTAGTGGTGCCAGGCTAAATGCCATCTCCACAGCAATAACGCCACCACCAATTATTGTTAACTGCTTTGGCAACTCCTCAATATCAAAAAACGTATCCGTTGTAAAATATGAAGACGTCTCTAAACCTTTAAATGGCGGGACAAATGGTTTACTTCCTGTTGCTAAAATGATATCCGTTGCAGTAAAGGACTCACTTCCAGCAGTTACAGTTAAATCCTTAGCTACTGCTGCTTCTCCTCGATAAAAGGTAATTTGATTGCTCAAAATATAATTCTCAATATTCGTTAAAAGCTCATCAACAATAGCATCTTTACGTTTCATTAATCGCGGGAAATTCACATGTACTGTAGGAGTTTCAATTCCCCAGTCATTACCACGTTTTATTTCCTGAATAAGCTTGCTATGCTCCAATAAAATTTTCGAAGGAATACAGCCGACATTATAGCAGGCTCCCCCTACTTTATCGCGCTCCACTAAAGCGACCTTCTTGCCGCATTTTGCTGCATGAATGGCTGCCACGTATCCCCCTGGACCTGCGCCAACAATTGCAATATCAAATTTTTCCACGAAATTCACCTCATTTACCACCATAGCATTTACAAAATTTGAATGCAATGCCATATAATTTGCAGGCGTTTAGCAACATTTTGTCTACTTCAAGATGTTACTGTAAAAGGAAAATTTGTATGGCCTCAGATATTTTTATTGTCAATCAATCATACCTCTGCATAATTATGTCTGAAATCGGCTGAATGCATGAGTCCAACAGATGTTTTTTGTTAAAACGTTAAGGTACAACATTCAAAAATCTCTCATTATTCTTTATTGAACAACGAGAGACTTAAATTTTCACTATGATGGATGAAGTATTTCATAGAAAATCTAAAGCAAAGGTTTTCGATAGGGTACCGTACCTTTACGTGGATATTTACTGTGCTTTCGCGGATATTCCCTTGCTCCGAGGGTTAATAAATATTACGTTGCCAAAAGCGTTGCTGGGCAATGGCATCTACAAATTTTTTAGCGAAATCTTTGTTGCCAGTTGCCAACACAATTCCTGGTCCTACATTAGCATTGGACATATTAAAAAATATAGTACCAGATGTGGCAATGCCGATCGGTTTATAATGTCTATACGCTTCATTAATATAATTTACAATATACGAATTAAACTTTGCTTGATTGTTTGCCTTTACACCTACAACATATAATGAATCGAATAGTACCGCATCCGTCGTAATAAATGTGTCACTTGCTGTTAACTGTACGCCATCACTGCTAGTAACAACCCCTAATCTGTCAGAAATAATATTGTACCGAACACCTTGTCTTGTTAAATATTTCAGCACTTCTCCGACTTCATTTGCGTCAAATCCATCACCTATTAGTACACCTACTTTTAGTGTTTGTGGCACTTTTACTGTATTAGCTTGGCTAAGTGCAGGTGATGATAACGTGACATTTATTTGCTCCCCTTTTGGCCGATTAACACCAATATTATCAGCTACAGTTGTTGCCATTGCTTTATCCACTCGAACGAACATATCAACAACCTGTTGGCGTACTGACTTACTTTTTACCTTCCCTACCTCAAAGCTGAAGGCATCGATGATATGTTGTTTTTCAGGAGGTGACATACTATTCCAAAAAAGCCTTGCCTGTGAGAAATGATTATCAAAAGATTTACTGCGTGCTCGTGTAATCCGTCCTTCAACCTTTTCTTCATAATGGACATAGCCGCCCTCCCTTGCAGTAGAGGTAGAAGGTGTATTATTTGCGAGAGAATTTTTATGATAGCTTACTCTCCCAACATTAATAGTTTGTCGACTAAAGCCATTGCGTTGATTATTATGAATTGGACACACAGGTCGGTTAATTGGTATTTCACTAAAGTTTGGTCCACCTAATCGTATGAGCTGTGTATCTAAATAAGAAAATAGCCGCCCTTGTAGTAGTGGGTCATTTGTAAAATCGATGCCTGGCACAACATTGCCGGGATGGAAGGCGACTTGCTCTGTTTCAGCAAAAACATTATCTACATTGCGATTCAAGGTCATTTTCCCAATCTTTTTAACTGGCACTATCTCCTCCGGCCAAAGCTTCGTTGCATCCAATATATCAAAATCAAATTTAAATTCGTCCTCTGGCTCAAGCATCTGTATACCAAGCTCATATTCTGGATAATCGCCAATCTCAATTGATTCCCACAAATCACGTCGGTGAAAATCTGGATCCTTTCCAGCAATAATTTGCGCTTCATCCCAAACAAGTGAATGAACACCTAGCACAGGCTTCCAATGAAATTTCACAAATCTGGACTTTCCTTTATCATTGACGAAACGAAAAGCATGAACACCGAAGCCTTCTATCATTCGAAAACTTCTAGGTATTGTTCGATCAGACATATGCCACATAATCATATGTGCAATTTCCTGATTGTTCGCCACAAAATCCCAAAATGTATCGTGCGCTGAAGCTGCTTGTGGCATTTCATTGTGAGGCTCAGGCTTTACCGCGTGAATTAAATCAGGAAATTTAATGGCGTCTTGAATAAAAAATACAGGTATATTATTACCAACTAAATCATAATTGCCTTCATCCGTGTAGAATTTCGTCGCAAACCCACGAACATCTCGTGCAGTATCCATCGATCCTAAGCTGCCAACTACAGTCGAGAATCTGACAAAAACCGGTGTTTTCTTATTTGGATCCTGTAAAAAACCCGCCTTTGTATATTCTTTCATCGACTCATACAGCTCAAATTCCCCATGTGCAGCAAAGCCTCTCGCATGTACAACACGCTCTGGAATACGTTCATGGTCAAAATGTGTCATTTTTTCTCGAAAGTGAAAATCCTCCATAATGGTTGGCCCACGAACTCCAGCCTTCAACGAATCCTCATCATTCGAAACTTTTAGCCCCTGATTCGTTGTCATCTTTTTTCCTTCATTATCGACACGAAACGGCTCTAGCTGCTGATCCTTTGCATTCTCATCTGAATTTTTGCGCTGATTCGACTTAGAATTATCCACGCAATCCCCTTTCATTCCAATACTCATAATTCTCAATATACACTATATGTTTTTTTTGAATAAACATGCTTCAAGATTGTTGCTATAGTAGAAATACGACTCGGCACTAAGGGCATGCCGAAAAGTAGAGGTTTCAAAAAAGTCCGCTAAACAGTGACTTAAAGTTAATATCGAAGTGGTGATAGAATAATTTCTTATTAATAAATAAAACCTTGATTGGCAAATGAAGTAACCCCAAAAGTTAAATTGTTTGTCTAACAATCCGGGATCTGCCTCAAATTAGCCTATCAAGGTTTTTTATCACTATTCAGCTATCTTTTAAATCCATCCTATTAATCTAATTATTTAAACGCTTGAGCAGCTGTTACAGCTTTTTTCCAACCTGCATAAATTTCTTCACGAAGTGATTCATCCATATCAGGTGTGAATTGACGTTCTAAATTCCAATACTCACTAATTTCATCTGTTGATTCCCAGAAGCCAACTGCTATACCTGCTAAATATGCAGCACCTAAAGCAGTTGTTTCGTTAATAACCGGACGATCAACGGGAACATTTAATAAGTCTGCTTGGAATTGCATTAAGAAATTGTTTGCAACAGCGCCACCATCTACACGTAATTTTGTTAGTGGAATATTTGCATCTGCTTCCATTGCGCTAAGTACGTCTTTTGTTTGATAAGCTAATGATTCTAATGTTGCACGTACAAAATGTTCTTTAGATGTACCACGGGTTAAACCGAAGACAGCACCTCGTACATCAGAATCCCAATAAGGCGTTCCTAAACCAACGAATGCAGGAACTACATAAACGCCATCAGTTGACTTCACACGTTCAGCATATTGCTCAGAATCAGTGGCAGAGCGGAACATTCGTAAGCCATCGCGTAACCATTGAATAGCAGAGCCAGCTACGAAAATACTTCCTTCTAAAGCATAAGTCACCTTGCCATTTAAGCCCCAAGCTAGCGTAGTCAATAAGCCATTCTCTGATTTCACTGCCTTTTCACCAGTGTTCATCAACATAAAGCAGCCTGTACCATAAGTGTTTTTTACCATGCCTTCATCAAAGCAAGCCTGACCAAATAGAGCAGCTTGTTGATCACCCGCAGCCCCAGCAATCGGAACAGCAGAGCCGAAGAACAGAGCTTCTTCCGTATAACCATATACTTCTGAAGAAGGGCGAACCTCTGGCAGCATGGAAGCAGGAACGCCTAAAATATTTAATAATTCCTCATCCCATTTTAAATCATAAATGTTATACATTAATGTACGAGAAGCATTTGAATAATCCGTTACATGTACTTTACCACCAGTCAACTTCCATATTAACCATGTATCAATTGTGCCGAATAGTAAGTCCCCTGCTTCTGCTTTTTCACGAGCACCTTTAACATTGTCTAAAATCCATTTTACTTTTGTGCCTGAGAAATATGCGTCGATTAATAAACCTGTTTTATCACGGAATAAGTCATTGTAACCATTTGCTTTCAATTCTTCACAAATAGCGTTCGTTTGGCGTGATTGCCATACAATTGCATTATAGATTGGCTTCCCTGTAGTTTTATCCCAAACAACTGTTGTTTCGCGTTGGTTTGTAATACCGATCCCAGCAATTTGATTTGAATCAATATTTTTTGCAGAAAGCGCTGTAGCGATACAAGACAGAATAGACGACCAAATTTCTTCTGCATTATGTTCAACCCATCCAGATTGTGGGAAATATTGTTGGAATTCTTGTTGTGCACTATGGAGAATGCTCCCTTTTTCATCAAACAAAATAGCACGTGAGCTTGTTGTACCTTGATCTAAAGCTAAAATATATTTTTTTTCTGACATCGGTCATACCTCCAAATATTTTTTAATTTCTTTCAGCAAGTGTTTTGGTAGCGAAAGCGAAGCGTCAGCTACAATTATTTTCTGTAGCGAAAGCGAAGCGTCAGCTACAATTATTTTCTGTAGCGAAAGCGAAGCGTCAGCTACAATTATTTTCTGTAGCGAAAGCGAAGCGTCAGCTACAATTATTTTCTGTAGCGAAAGCGAAGCGTCAGCTACAATTATTTTCTGTAGCGAAAGCGAAGCGTCAGCTACAAAAGTCCCCTACCTCTATAGGTGGTGAGATGAATGCGGATTTAAGCTACTTTTCACGGATGTCACGGAATCGGAAAGGCGTTCTTAAAGGATGTTAGCCTAAAATCATCGCATCCATGCGATAACGGCTAACTGACCTGCATCGGTAAAAACGCCACGTCCTGTGGCATTACCGAAATGACCGACATCGTGTCGGCCCTCGTACAGGCCTAAGCACAAAGCCGATTTCGGACGCAATTATGCTGAGGCATAATGATTTACGCTTCACTTTTAACATTTTTCACTGTCATTTGAGCACCGATAAAAATAATAGCTACGATAATAGCAAGCAACCAGAATGCAATACTATTTTTCCCCTCAAAAATTTGTTGGAAAAATAGGGCACCGAATGTACCACCGATCATTGGACCAACAATTGGCACCCATGCATATGACCATCCCGAGTCACGTTTCCCTGGTATTGGTAAGAAAAAGTGAGCGATACGTGGACCTAAGTCACGTGCAGGGTTAATTGCATAACCAGTAGGCCCCCCTAATGCCATCCCGATGGCTACAATTAGCATACCAACTAGAAATGGATTTAAGCCATCAGTAATTGTATTTGTTCCTAATGCTAGAATACCTAAAACAAGTATAAATGTACCAATCATTTCGGAAATTAAATTTGATAATGGATGTTTAATGGCAGGCATTGTAGAAAATACAGCCAGTTTTGCATCTGGATCTTTCGTACCTTTCCAATGTGGTAAATACATAAAATAAACAAGTACCCCACCTAAAAAACCACCAATCAATTGTGCAACAATATAAGCAGGTACGTCTTCCCATGGGAAATTGCCAATTGAAGCAAGCGCGATTGTCAACGCAGGATTCAAGTGAGCGCCACTAATACCGCCTACAGCATATGCAGCCATCGCCACACCTAGACCCCAGGCGAAGGTAATCACTACCCATCCACCGCCAAAACCTTTCGATTTGTGCAGTGATACACCCGCAACAACACCACCACCGAATAAAATAAGAATCATCGTGCCGACAAGTTCCGCTGTTAATACAGACATATAAAAAACCCCCTTTGTTTTTAATACACCTAAAAAAACAAACCCACACTTAAACAAACTGCATACTAGCAGTTGAATAAATGTGGGTTCCTTTTCCTAACCACGCGCTTGAACTTACGTACATTCTAGAAAAAGTAACCCACATAATCAACTTATTGTTTAAAATTTTCCCATAAATCTTTGTTTGATGGCGTAATGGCCACTGCACCAGCTGATAGCGCCTCCTCTATACTTTCCACTGTGCGAACTAGTCCACCTGTAATAACAGGGATTTTTGTACGTTGATGAACTTCAGAAATCATTGAAAGGCTTTTTTCAAACGCAATCGTATCAATTAAAAAGACACGCTGAATAGCCATAATTCCACTAGATTTCGCCTTTATTAACATATTCGATTGAGTGGAAATAATGCCTGCTGGACGGATATCATTGCAAAAAAAATCAGCTGCAAAATTATCGTTTTTAATTAAATCTGCATGAATATAACTTTTTAGCGTTACGATCTGCCCCGTGCTTGATTGACATAAGTAAACTAATATGCACTTCTAGTAGAACAATGTATTCGAATCGACTATTTAATACCTCCTCAAATTGCTTTACTGTACGTGCAGCGGGAATAATTTGTTGATTATTAAAATTCATTTGATTACCCCTCTGTATAAAAAGTCCGTCATAAAATATCTAGCATATTTGTATACGGTAAAATCCTTCTTACTTTCCGCGGCAAGGCAAAAGCGCATCGCTGTGCTCCTGCCGCTATGTTTCCCCTCATGCTTCGTCGCAAAAATGTGCTCCTGCCGCTACGTTTCTCTCATGCTTTGTCGCACATACAAAAGTCTACGTGGATTTCCACCAAAATATATCTACTTTTAGGACAGCTCCTCATTTTTTTATAATGCAGTTGTGGCTCTTGTTATTTCTGTATTTAAATCTTTTTCATATTGCTCACGTTGCTCAGTAGACCAATTTAATTGTTTTGCCATTTCCTCTATTACTGCATCTTTGTACTTCTTCACAAGCGCGATATTAAAGAACATATAGGCTGTACGACGAATTATAAAATCGTTTGGATGAACAACCATTTCATGATGAATCCCATATAGTAACTGAGCATAGAGCATTTGAGGTAAAACAGCATGTTTTTCTTTTACATATTCAAAAACAATGTCAACATTTGACCCGTAATGATGTGCTAAATGTTTTGCTTCCGCTTCAGATAATCCCATATCAATGCCCATTTTTGTTCGTTTAGATGCGAATGCATGGAAGTTTTTGGAGCCACCAACATCTCCACCAGAAATATGAATATGCTTTGTATAACATGGTTTAGATGTAACCCCAAATTGTTGTTCTAAATCTTGCGTAATCTTATTTAAGACAATTTCAGCCATTTTACGATAACCTGTTAATTTACCGCCAGCGATTGTCACAAGTCCTGAAGAAGATTCCCATACTTCGTCCTTACGAGAAATTTCAGAAGGATTCTTACCGTCCTCATGAATTAATGGACGAACACCTGCCCAGCTTGATTCGATATCTTCATCAGTGACATGAACTTTTGGAAACATGTAATGAATTGCCTTCATCATATAATCACGATCTTCTTGCTGAATATTCATTTCACGTGCATCGCCTTGATAAAATGTATCTGTCGTTCCAACATATGTTTTCCCATCACGAGGGATCGCAAATACCATGCGGCCATCAGGCGTATCAAAATATACAGCTTGGTGTAATGGGAATTTGGATTCATCAAAAACGATATGCACACCTTTCGATAAAATTAAATGTTTACCATTTTGTTTCCCTTCGATATGACGAACATCGTCTACCCACGGGCCAGCAGCATTAACTACCTTTTTAGCACAAATCGTAAACATGTTATAGGCAATCAAATCTTGTGCTACGATTCCATTAATTTTCTTCTGGTCATTGTATAAAAAGTTTTCTGCCTTTGTATAGTTTATAAGTGTAGCTCCTTTTTCGATGGCAGCTTTGGCAACTTCGACTGTCAGACGCGCATCATCTGTACGATATTCTACATATACTCCTCCGCCACGTAATTCCTCAGCTTTGACCAAAGGTTCTTTTTCAATGGTTTTTGCAGCATTTAACATATAACGACGTTCAGAACGTTTAACACCTGCTAAAAAGTCATAGACACGTAAGCCAATATTCGTTGAGAATTTGCCAAATGTGCCTCCTTTATGGAACGGGAGTAGCATCCATACAGGAGTTGTTACATGAGGTCCATTTTCATAAACAATCGCACGCTCTTTCCCTAAATCTGCAACCTCTTTTATCTCAAATTGTTTTAAATAACGAAGCCCCCCGTGTACTAATTTTGTCGAGCGACTAGAAGTACCAGCGGCGAAATCTTGCATTTCAACTAATGCTACAGATAAACCGCGGGCAACTGCATCAAGCGCGATACCACATCCTGTAATACCGCCACCGATGACCAATAAATCGTATTCTTTACTTTGTAATTCCTCAATCGATTGTTGACGTTGTATTGCTGAAGCTGTGCTCATAATGAATATCCTCCTTATTAAGAACGAAAAAAGAGACCATTAAAAGCATATGCACGAAATGTACAAATGTTTTTTAATGGTCTCTCAGTCGCTCAAACCTTTTATTAACATGTAGTGTGTTTAAATAGGAAAGGCAAGTTAGATAATCGGAAGAATAACGACTAAAAAATATACTTTTCAATCATTTATGGGGGGCAAGATGTATCATATGTTCAGTTCAATTGTCATAGCTTTCTGATCTTATTTATTCCCGAACACTAAAAATTCATGTTAAGAATTTCAGAGGTTGTTAATCCACAGGATGATCAATATTTGAGGACTATAAAAAGACTACCTCCAGCTTTTGATGAAAATCTACAAAACGGCAAGTTCTCTATTAGATCCCCAGAAAATCTGCTGTTGACATTAAAATATGTATTGAATCATTTCATGTATGTTGCAATATGGGTTGTCACGGTTTTCTGTCTTGCGAAGTGCCATCATTTCCGTGCAGTTTTTTATAGCGACCTCATGCCGTAATGCGATGGGTGCAATAACTGACTCATCCGCTTTATGTCGGAAATAACGTGTTATCCCTAGATGTTGCTCCATCTTATCATTTAAAACAGCACGAGGATATTTTTCCGAAATATCGACCTCTTCAAAATGTAACAGTAACCATAATTCAAATGCCTCATTTGAGTAAGCAATATGAATATTTTTCTCCTCACAAAAGTCATTCACTTCTTCTAACTGCTTTTCAGTTAAATCATCCTTATCAAATACAATCCAAACTTCATCAAAATATTGATAACTCGAATCTCGATAGGCATGCTGAGCTAGCTTAATAGCTGAGCGTTTCACGTTTTTAATTTTGACACTTACCAATTTTGAGCGCTTTAAAATACGCATTTGCTCAAAATAAATGCGCTCAGTTTCACCTTCACAATAAATTAAAATAGTTTTACGTAGTGTTCGGTTTCCTTGTTGACGTACTCTCACAGCTCAGATACCTCCACTTCCTATTAATTATGCCTCGGCATAATTGCGTCCGGAATCGGCTTTGTCCTTAGGCCTGCACGAGGGCCGACACGATGTCGGTCATTTCGGTAATGCCACAGGACGTGGCGTTATTACCGATGCAGGTCAGTTAGCCGTTATCGCATGGATGCGATGATTTTAGGCTAACATCCTTTGCGAACTCCTTTCTGATTCCGTGACATCCGCCGGAGGCTTTAGACCAACAGATGTTTTTTGTGCGAAAGCGAAGCGGCAGCGGCAGATGTTTTTTGTGCGAAAGCGAAGTGCTAACGCAGCGGCAGCGACACGATGTTGGTCACTCAGGCGTTTTCACAGGATGTGAAGTTCCTAGCCTGAGTTCCTTTGTTTCAGCGGGTGTTTGGATAACCACTAAAAGAAGTTAAATATTGATTGGATAAGTATTCATTAATAACCGGTGTTGCACCAAACTCGCCCTTTAAGTAACGCTTGGCATAGGAAATATCTCCTCGTTTCTTCTGCAAATCTACAAAATCAAATAAGGAGTATAACTCGGATTCATTTTTAAAGCTTTTATTGACAAACCAAATTTGATCGGAACGTAATGGCTGATCCAATAAATCAATTTCATGACTTGTTACAACAAATTGATTACTGGCGTTACGTTTGCTGTTCATTATAGCCATTAAAAATTCACAAATCGATACATGAAATGCAGTATCAAATTCATCTATAAAGATCGTTTTTCCTTTATTATATGCATCTACCATAACACATGCTAAATGTAGCATCCGTACTGTTCCCTTTGAATCCATCGTCCAATTAATCGTCTCTGTACCGATTGGTGCACCTGCTTCATCGAACGATAAATAGTGCAAATCAATATCCACCTCTTGAATAACCTCCGAAGTGTCAAACTCATAAATAGTATTTTTCTCTCTGCGCTCAACACGTCTTGCTGTCACATTTTGAATAGAAAAGTCTGCAATTTTAAGTAGTTTAATGACTTCATTCTTAAAGGGTTCCTCTTCAAGTTTACGAATCAGTGGATGACTTGATAACCGGTTTGCTTCATCGAGGAACAGAATTTTATGTAAAAACCAATCAAATATTTTCGTAGCATCGGGGTCATTAAAGACATTTAAAACTGATAAGAAAGCCGTATTATTACGCGTATATTTTGTCAGCTCTAACGCTGTGTTTTGGGCAGTTTCATACAAATATTCTGTCCCATCCCACTGTCTGATAAAGAGCTGTTCTTTCATGGACGTTGTCGTTTTAGTGAGGCATTCATAAAGAATCTGCGATGCATTATACTGTACCTCATAATCATACAGTACCCCATCTAGTAATAATGAAATCATAAATTCTGTCGGTTGCCCTTGCTGACCTCCTAGCTTAAACGGTTGGTAGGGCAAGCGCAGTTGTTTGACATTATTAAGGTTTTCAAAGTTAAACAATAAAGAACGTAACACTTTAATAGCTGTGAATAAGTTCGATTTTCCACTTCCATTCGGTCCAAAAATAAAAGCACTTTTCACAAGACGAAACGATTCAAAATTCATTGTATGTGTGTCTTTTAGTTTTCGAATACGGTTTCCCGCGACCATAGAAAATAATGTTTCATCTTTATAACTTAAGCAATTTTTCACTCTAAAATCTACTAACATGTGTTAGCCCCCCGTTCAATTTCACAGCATTCCTTTAAAAAATAATCAGGTGTGTTGAAAAATAATTATACTATAGACATAAGAAAACACTATTTTCTACCCTTGTAATACCCATTATAAAATATGCAAATTTACTAAATAGCAGTGAAAGATAAAGCATGGTTTTGACGCTTGGACGAGGGTCTGTATTTATTTGCTGATGAATGATTAGTTTCCCTCTCTCAATAAGTAATTGAAAATATAAAAAGACGATTTTCCCTTTAGAATAGGGTAAATCGTCAAATATTACACTTAAAAATCTTCATCTTCACATTTAAAAACCTAAGCGAGGTTCTGTACTTAGATTTCAACGATTTTTTCATTTTGTAATGCTTGCAATGTGCGCTCTATGCCTTCCGCAAAAGAATTTTTTGGTCTCCACCCGATTGCTTTTGCCAACTTGGCATTATTTAAAAACGAATGCTCAATATCTCCCTCTCTTGCAGGAGCATATTGAATTTCTAAAGGATGATTTAAATGCTGTAATAATAAAATGACTTGATGAATCGACCACGCCTCATTCGTTGATACATTATAAATGCCTTGTAATTTAGCTTGCACACCGGCATAAATAGCATCTGCAATGTCATCTACATAAATGAAATCTCGTGTCTGTTCTCCATCTCCATAAATCGTAAAGGGCTTTCCTTCAATACTGCTTTTTAGCATGCTAGGAATAACCGCCGCTTCCCCCTGCATACATTGTCTTGGGCCGAATACATTAGCAAATCTGTAAATTAATGTTGGTAAACGATAATCCTTTTGCCATTTTTCACAGTATGTTTCACCAATGCTTTTATTTAATCCATACATTGAAATGGGCTCACTAACATCCGTTTCTTCTAGTGGTGGATAGTGACTATCCCCATAAACGGCCGCAGACGAGGCAAAAACAAAATGCTTTACTTTATATTTTGACGATAAGAAGAGCATCTGACTAAGCCCTACAATATTCGTTAAAACGTCCTTCACTGGCTCTTGTATCGATTTTTGGACACTTGTTTGCGCAGCACAATGGACTACCACATCAAATGATATTTCCTTAAAGAGATGCTCACAAACCTCATCTTCTACATTCAAAAGATACGATTTATGCTCAAAGTCGACATTACGTAAATGGCCTGTGCTTAAATTATCAATAATATAAACATTTGCACCTTCCTTAAAGAAACGCCTTGCCACTGCACTGCCAATAAAACCATAACCACCTGTCACTAATACATTCATCCCATCGCCCCCAAAAACAATATGATGATTTATATGCAGTAATTACTAAAATTATGCAAGTAACTTAGTTATTGGGTTATTTTTATACACTTGGGCCGATTAACAAATGTCATCCACAACTTTTGGTGATGAACCATAGTTTTACTTTATTAATAAAAAAACTGTGCCCGACTATATTCGAGCACAGTTTGCAAGGTTAAGCTGGAGTTACTTCAAGTTCAACTGTAATTTTAATGTCTTTACCAACAAGAACACCACCAGTTTCCAAAGCAGCATTCCAAGTCAAGCCAAATTCTTCACGATTGATTGTCGTTTCAGCTTCAAAGCCATAAACTTCTTGGCCCCATGGATTTGTCCCTTTCCCATTAAATTCAGTATCAAATGTTACTGATTTTGTTACGTCTTTAATTGTTAAATCACCTGTAATGGCAAATTCATTATCTAATTTTTTTGTAATATTCGTTGATTTAAAAGTGATTGTTGGATATGTTTCGGCATCGAAGAAATCTGCTGCTTTTAAGTGATTGTCACGATCTTCGCTACGTGTGTTAATGCTTGCTGCATCGATTGTAAAGTCAATATTGGCTGTTGTTAAATCTCCAAGATCCGCCGCTTCTATATCTGCTGAATAAGTATCGAACACACCTTTTACCTTTGATACCATCATGTGTTTTACTTGAAAGTTAACTGCTGAATGTCCTAAATCAATATTCCATTTTGCCATTTTAAATTCCTCCATTTAAATTGTTATTTATCTCGAATTCAAGATATATGTTAAAATATGAAGTAACTACATTAATTATGTTCAAGATAAAACATAAGTAGTTACTTTGAATACACCAGTTACCAAAAGTAATTGATTACTTTGTGTAACTTACTATATATTAATAATCAATTTACGTCAAGTAATAAATTAAAACTTTGCTATCTTAGCAGTTTCCCCACACTGCCAGCCGGACTTTCTCGGTTTTTAAAATTACAATATAAATAAAACTCATTATTGTCCGTTTGCAAAATTGAATGATTAAGCGTTGTGCCATCGATTGAAACTCAACCAAATTCACCCTTAATATTTCGAAATTTTCTATCAAAAAGGAATATCACGGAAAATTTCTGATATTCCCTGAATTCTATTAACAACGCCACTTATTTAACTAAACATTTCCAATATACCAATAATTAAAAGTAACAAACCAGATATAGCTGCAGAATATTTTCCAATAAATGTTTTTGTTAGTAAGCTTCCAAAATGACTACCTACACCAACTGTTATAAATGAAAAAATGCCGATAGAGATTACTGTCCATATGACTGATATACCGTTTGCGCCAATAGCAATGCCGCCAGCTAGACAGTTGGCAGATAAGACAAAACCAAGTGTCATTGATTCTCTGAAAGAGATAATGTAATTTTTATCTTCATCAAATAATTCAGGTTTTTCTGCAATGCCTTGCTGAGAAAAACGATTTGACACTAAAGTCCACAATCCTATAGTAACTAACAGTAAACTACCTAACAAATTAGCTGTATGTGGAGAAATGAATTCATCAATCGTACTCCCAGCTGTAACTGCAACATATGTGACGATCATGGAAATGACCGCTATAGCCGCGTTCGATAAAACGGGGATCTTTACACGTTTTATCCCATAGGCAAGACCTATACCTAAATTATCTAAGTTTGCGGCTATACCTATAAGAATGATGGTTACCCAATGCATACTTTTCCTCCTCAAAATATTTGAAGCATTTGCACATATCATATGAGGAAAAAAATATTTTGTTCAGCCATCTTTGTATGGAATTGAATCGTGAAAAACTTGGGTTCTTTACGATTCAATGTCATTTACAAGCAAAGCACTGATGAATGCTAATGTTGTCACTTCAGTTATTAATGTATTAACGTACTGGGCATCTTCTTCATATTGAATTCCACTTTTTTGAAATAATTCATAATCAGGTGTTACTTTTATTTTTATAAAATTTCAATTTGCTCCTCCAAGTAAATTGCACTTTTTTGAATTATAAAATTCATTTAGTAATCATCGTTAAGTAGTCTAAAATGAGGTTGTTTCAGTATTATTTCATATACTATTCAGCTGAATACTCGACATTTATTTTAGAATAATGCTATTTTCACCTATTACTTTTTCTATAAACACTTCTACTAAATTAGGATCAAACTTAGTGCCCTTCTGTTCTTTTAAATATGAAAGTGCCTCTTCTTTTGTCCAAGATTTTTTATAAGCTCTACTACTAACTAAAGCGTCATATACATCTACTATTGATATAACTCTCGCTTCAAATGGAATTTCTTCTCCTTTCAATCCCATTGGATATCCTGATCCATCCCAATTCTCATGATGAGATTTAATAATATTCCTTGCTATTTCTATATCTTCAAAGAGTTTATTGTTCATTTCATCAGATATTTTTTTTAATACATCGATACCGATCAGAGGATGCATTTCCATGATTTTTCTTTCATGAATTGTTAATGTACCCGTTTTATACAGTATCGACTCTGGAATTCCGGATTTGCCAATGTCATGCAGTACACTGTATTGAATAATTTTATTAATATACTCTACAGATAAATTATATGTTCTATCTTCAAAGAGGCTTAGCAAGAGTTTCTCTGATAGCTTTTGCACATTTAAAAGATGTTCTGCGATATCTACATCGCGCATTTCACTTGATAGAGCTAACAATTTATATAATTCCTTTTGATCTATTTGTTTCTGATTCACTTCTTCTATCAATAGTTGTTCTGCCATGCGCATTACTCCTACATAATAAACAATTCCTTTTATTTCAATTGGAGTAATCGTTATAAATGAGTACCTTTGCTCTAATGATTTGTTGACATTAACCATTGCCCCTGACCACGTTTTTCCATTTCTTAATGTATTTTCTATCGATTTATACATAACAAATGGTGTTGCACTCGATTTTAAACACCCTACTGGTAATCCAATTAGAAATTCTCTTTTATAGCCAGTGCTAATTTCATATTGTTGATTCACATCAATAATAAATTGATCTTCATCAACAATTACAACAGCATCACCCAGTTTTAAAAAATACGTTAATTCTTTTGGCATTTTTTTGCTCATTCGGAAAACTCCTCATCAATTGTTTAATTCATTAGCAAAACTAGCAGGTCGATCAGCCGACAATGCAACTTCATCAAATGCTTTACCCAATTCTTTCACGACATCAACAAAAATTTCCAATTCTTCTTGTGAATATTTATTATGTTCTTGTGTTTCCTTCATAGATTGTAAGATTTGTTCAAAAAATATGTCTGTTTGTTTCATAATTTCATGCCCGTCATGAACGGATTGGTTTATCATGTCAAGTGAAGATGATAACTTTTCCACATTAGTTACGGTGGATAAAATTAAATGAGCTACATTTGAGACTGATTTTTTCGTTACTTCTGATAGTTTCTTAACTTCTTCTGCTACAACTGCAAATCCTCTGCCATGTTCGCCAGCCCTTGCTGCTTCAATTGCTGCATTAAAAGATAATAAATTTGTTTGATCGGCTATTTCCGTTACAATATCTATAATGCCTTGGACTTCCTTTGTTATCTTTAACAATTCTTTTATATCATTGGAGATTATTCGGACTGCCTCATGAACTTTCATCATATTACTATTCTGTTTACTCATTTGAACTTTTCCATTTTCAGCCCGCTCTTCTGCTAAAGCAGATAACTCTTTTCCGGCATTGACGATCTCCATCATTTCTGTACAAAGAATATGTAATTCCTTAAATGTCGCATTAGTTTGTTCTGAAATAAATACTAGATTTTCAGTTGAATTGACAACTCGATTTCCAGTTTTTGCTGCCTGTTTATTTGATTTTTCTTTAATTTTACTTGTCTCTTTATCGTATTCTTCAAGAACTATTTGTTGCTCTAAGTTAAATAATTTTGAAAGTGCTTTTACATTAGAATAATAAAGATCTTTATCAGAAAAATTCTTTTCGATCATCTCAATAACTGTTATAAACAAATTTTGAAAGGCGCATAAATACCATTTTGTCTGTAGACCAATTTTCACATGCATTTGCGCTATTCTAGCTCTTTTTAAAAAATATTCATCATCAATTATTCCCGAAAACATTTCTAAAATATGTAATTTTAAAGTTTTCTTTAAATCATCCACTGAACTATTTTTTTTAATAAGAGTCAATAAAGAATCTTCCAATTCTAGATTATTGTAAAAGCGATCAACAATGTCATCTATTGCTTCTTCAATAAATGGCTGCAAGTTTTTAATTACTTGTAAGTCTTCTAGTGAAAATTTAATCATTTTTATTTGTTTCTCTATTTCACTGCCATTTTGAATATTCATCATTATATTACTTTTGAGTAATATAATGTCGTTATCTATCTGTATATTTTTATTTTTCCAGCGCATGAATCAACCTCCATTCTCAAAAAAGCGAATATTTTTCTTTAAACATCACTTAGTAAAGTTTTCAATAGTAACTTATTTGGCTGTTGATACTTTTTAAAATAGATCTCCTGTAGCCTTTTTCCTAACCTTTCATAGTCTCCTCTCGAAGGAACTGAATTCCAAACAAATATATCTTCTGGTTTTTTTTGAATATTTAAGTAAAAGCGGTCTGCTATGATTAACTCTGCTTCTTCATCTTCAGAACATAACTCAACATGGACAAAAACACGTTTTACTTGATTGAATAGATAAGGTATATCATTTATCATCGAAAATATTTTTATTTTAATGGTATCTCTATTAATAATACTTAATGTTTGCTTTAGTAATTTATGATATCGACCGATTAATACTTCTCTACGTTTAAATACGATAGCAAAGTCTTTATTATCTAATAGCCGATCATAAAACTGATTCATGATTTCGATTTGAGCAGTTTCATGCATGTCTAATCGCTTCTTATAAAGATCTTCTTTAAATAAACTAGCTGGACCTGAAAACGTTAATATAAAATAATGAAGATGTAGTAAATTTATAAAAAGTGCCCCATATTCTTCTACATCTAAAGTAACGGAAAAATGTTCCATAAATATTTCCATCCAATATAAAGTTACTTGTATAAATAGCTCCTGATTATGGTGCTGGGCAAAATTCATCAATAAACTTGCGTCATTATCTTTCTTTTGATAATGACGCATGCAGCAAATTATAGAAAATGAAAACATTGTTTCTAATTCAATTTCTTCTTCTGATAAAGTTGTAAATTCTTCGAAGATATACTTGATTTTTTCCGATAATTGCTCATAGTTATGATGATGTTTTGTAAAGTTTGCATACATTGGATGATATTCAATTAAGCAACCTAATTTTGCACGTGTTAGGCAAATGGCAAGCCAGTATAAAACAGGTTCGGAGTATTCTATATTTACTTCCTTCATTCTTTCTAGAATTTCTTCTCTTGATACGAGAGTAAATGGCCATACTTCCCCCCAACACGAGTTCCAATAGAACAAGAAGTAGAAATAACGAATTTGTTTTTCCGTACCTTCTAAAATGACCGTTTCAAGGGATGTATACTTCAAATGAAATTGACTTAACAACGGTTTAACTTTTTTTATACGTCGATATATGGAGGGTACACTGGTGAAATTTTCCAAAGCAAACATATTAATATCATTAAAATCATTGTAAAAAATCTGATCAAAAGCTCTATAAGTTAATGACTTTTGTAAATAATACCTTTCAATCGTTTTAATAGAGAAATTGTCTTTGTAGTCTAATTGAAAATACTTTTGCTCTACTTTTTGGATAACCGCAGATTCTGTAATAGATCCCAAATCATTCGAAATTTCCTCAATTATTTTTATAATTGTTCTTTCTGACAGAGACATCTTTTGAGCTAACTCTAAACTTGAATACAGTCTCTGTTCTTTATAAATATGATGTAAAACCTTTATTTTTTGTAAAGCTAAACGATCTAAAAAATTATACATAAAAACACCTCAATGTCTTACGCTAACACTTTCTAGCTGTGCCAATAATAAACTATTAAAATTAGATAAGTTTATATAGCTCTTATCATTAAATTCTATTCCCGTTTTTCACGACACTAAACATCAAAAAGGATTTTTATCAATACTTTTTGACTACTATAGAAAATAAACTCGACAACAGAACGGATGTTTCGTGTATATTTCACTCCCATCAAATACTCTTTTAACCAACAAAAAATCTTATTTTAATCAAATTCACTCATTTTGAGCAACCATGTATAAAGTCTCTTGTTTTTCAGGATAATAGGTAAACTATAACAAGTATTTTATAATATGCAAAATCACTATTTGTTCGATTTTATGCATGATTTGATAATCCTAATATCCTTTCACAACACAACATCTTTTTCCGGGACATTTTTAAAACGATAATACTTTTTCTATTTCCAGATAAATCATTTTTCCTAGGTAATTTATTATCAATAATATCGGTGTGTTGATTGACCATTTTTTTCATCCTCATTTGAAAAAGAGATATATCAAATTACGATACATCTCTATCAATTAGTCGTGTGATTTGTTCTAGTAGGGATGACTTTCCAGGACATCCGAAATTGATGCAACTTGTCGCATTGGTGTTAGTTGTTATGCACGATCAATCATAATAATTACCACGAGCTGACGTTCAATCGTATCATTTGCATCGGAAAGTACCGTCAGGATAGCCTTTAACAATACATCTATGAGCAATTTCCTAAATCATATCTTTTGCCCCGTTCATTTCAATATCTTTGAAAGTAAAGTTACAGCCATTACTCGCCTTCTTCCATTGGGCATACAATGTTATGTATTCTGTCACTTCACATTTCGCAAAATCCCATACTTTTGTGAAGTCATTATTTTTATATCAGCCACGAATATGTAGTCTTCCTTTTCTCGATTACTACTGTACAATCGATGCACAAGTATAGCATTATCTACGAATTTTACAAAATCAATGTTTGTTAGTTTTCGAGCAAATATTGATAATCATTTTTCTTGAAAAAAAGTCTGGTATTAGATCAAAAAGAGAAAACTATACATCACAAAATAAATAATAATTAAAGCCGGTTCGTCCTAGGTTAAGGATTTACCGGCTCTTAAAATGAAATAATTTAATGTAGTACAGCAAAATTCACGCATTTTTTCTCAAAAACCCAGTTTGACAAAAGTAACAACCTTTTGTTAACGTTAAGTTGTTACTTGTTAATTTCTAGGTATTTTTCAATCCTAAGAAAGGGGGATTTTATGAGATTCAGTAATCTATTGAAGCTAGGATTAGCTTTAGGATTGAGTTTAATCGTAAGTGCTTGTGGCTCAGATGGTGAAGGTACACAAAATAACGAAAAAAAAGAAGTGAACTTAGCCTATGTCGAATGGGACACTGAAATTGCCTCTACGAACATAGTAGGACAAGTTCTAGAGGATTTAGGATATGATGTAACACTAACACCACTCGATAATGGAATTATGTGGGAAGCTCTTGCAAACGGAGAGGTCGATGGTATGGTGTCAGCTTGGCTACCACAAACACATGCCCCACAAGTTGAGAAGTACAAGGAGAAAATAGTCGATTTGGGTGAAAATCTAACAGGCGCAAAAATTGGCTTAGTTGTCCCCAGTTATATGGATGTAAACTCTATCGAAGATTTAACAAATGAAGCAAATAAGACGATAACAGGTATTGAACCAGGAGCAAATATGACGGCAACAACAGAAAATGCTTATAAGGAATACAGTAACCTAAAAGGCTGGAATGTACTTACCTCATCTGCAGGCGCGATGACAGCAGCTCTTAGTCAAGCAATTGAGAAAAAAGAAGAAATCATTGTTACAGGTTGGTCTCCTCACTGGAAATTCAATGCTTTCGATTTAAAATATTTAGACGATCCTAAAGGTATATATGGAGCTGAAGAATATATTGGCACATTTGCACGTAAAGGATTGAAAGAAGATGATCCAGAAGCATATAGTGTTCTTGATAACTTCCATTGGACTGCAGAAGATATAGAAAGTGTTATGTTTGACATTATGGAAGGCACTGATCCTAAAGAAGCAGCCAAAAAATGGATTAAAGAAAATGAAGATAAAGTTTCAGAGTGGACAAAGGATGTAAAATAACACGAATGATAAGTTTTATATACTCAGCTAGCAGTTTTACATATCGAGAAGCATTTCATAATAATTGGTAAAAAATCTGTCTTTAGAGATCATATCAAAAAAACGTGAAACATACGCTAAGCGGTTTTTACCTAAATAGTCGATTCCTAGTACAATAAGGAATCGACTTTTATAATTTTTTTATGCGACAATCAGGCCCCACTGTTGAACAATGAATCAAATAATTTATGAAAGCGATTTGGTTCAAACTATGTACTTTTCCTTATAAAACGCTTCGCACCTAGTATAACGAGTGATACAATGATCCCCAATATGATATTACTTTTTGAAGACTTATCTAGATAAAAAAGCCTGATTACAATACGCTCTCAAAGAGTTTATAAAATGGATCGTTGCATTTTTTCGTTCCCATCGATTTTTATAATTGGACTTGACTTGGTTTCCTCCTCTAATTCTAAGTGCCTCTTGAAGGATGTCAGAATAGGTTAAATCGAAGTCCTTGATTACTTCTTCACAGGCCCGTTCCTTTGACGTAATCTTTCCTGTTTTCAATGTATAATACACTCGACATAAGGTTAAGACAATGAATTCAATCCAAGAATCGAATAAAAATAAATAACTTCGGGAAGCTTTGTTCGCTATATAATGGTTAAGATTGTACTCCATCTCCTGCATAATATCCTGCCAATCTATTCTTGAGTAGTATGTAGAAAAGTTAGGGCCGTAAACAACATATGAATCGTGAACGAGCTGATAAACCGCAACTTTCATAAGCCTTCTTTTCCCCTTATACTTTGTCCCCTCAAAAAAAGGGAAAGATTTATCTAACTCCAATTGGTTTTGCTCATTCAAGGATAAGTACTCACATTCAAATTTTTTAACTAACGGATTTCTAGCTCTAACATTCTTATGAAGGTACGATAGTTTTTTTAACTCTTCGCCCGTCAATTCTTGACTAAAAACTGTCACAAAATCAATATCACTGCTCTCGGGATGAAAGGCATCTAAAACGGATGAGCCATATAAATAGACACCAAGAACTTGATTGGGAAACATTTCATTCAAGCTGCTACTATAGAGCATCATTACTTTCTTGACTTCATTATTGACCATGCTTCTTTAACCCCTATATGTTTCGAGTAGCTTAACTCCTTGCTTTACGATTCCTTCCCATAATGGATATTTTTCAGGTTCAAGCATAATCATTGTAAATCCACTTAAGAAAGATAAATAAGCCCACGTTTTATCGCGAAGTTCTTGTTCGGTTGCATTTAAATTAGAGCGCTCCTTCAACAATCCAGTCATTCTCTCCACAAACTCATATGTGATGGAAACGGCTTCTTGCTCTAGCTCTGGAAATCTCCCAGCTTGGGAAAACAGGTATTGTAAAATTCGCAGGTTTGTTGGATCTTCACGATACTGCCCCACATGATGCCTCACCATCTGCTCTAATTGCTCTGATCGTTTTAAGCTATCTGGTAAATAAAGTTGTCCTTCTCTAGTTTCTTTAAATGCTTCTTTGACGGTATTCTCAAACAAATCCTCTTTGCTAGGAAAATAAAGTAAAATTGTAGCAGGATTAATACCGATTGCCTTCCCTATACTAGAAAGAGTAGTCTTAGAAAAACCCTCTCTTGGAAATTGCCTTTTTGCTTCTTTTAATATGGCATTTCGTTTTTCTAATCTCTGTTGATTGTTGATTGTTCTTGCCATTCATCATCCCTCACTATCAATTTCGCCTTGGCGTAATTGCGTCCGGATTTTGAATTGTGCACGCACAATTCATTCCTTTCAAAATCCGTGACATCCGCCGGGGCTTTATCCTCATTTAGTAGGCGTTTGAACACCCACTGAAAAGAAATCACATCCGCTTCCATCTCACCGCCTCTAGAGGTAGGAGTCTTCCGTAGCTGACGAGCTTTGCTTTCGCTACAAAAATATTTGCTGAATGAAGATAAATAAATAAACGTTTATTTATTTATTGTAAATGAATTGAACTTGGAAGTAAATACCTTTTAAACACACAGATTTATTGCCTGCAATAATTGAACCATTTGAATCCCTCCATACATCTTTGTGTATTTTTACACTATGTCTAATCTCTAATATTAATAGCTGGATACTTCCCTTTGTAAAGTAATAGATCATTTAGGTATATCGGAAAATAATAATTCTCCCCTACAATTGGTAAGAAAAACCTCGAATTACTATTCTACTATGGAATGAAAATGGTACATTAATTATTAAAAGTAATACTAGAAAGATATTGAGGTGCCAAAAATGATACATAATATACCGGATCTTCATACAAAGAAAATTCTTATAGTAGATGATGAAGAAGAAATTTTGAATTTGCTGGAGGATGTTTTAAAGAAAGAGGGATTTCAACATATTTATACGTATACAACAGGAGAAGATGGCGTACGGATGTGTAGGCAAATACAGCCAGATCTTATTTTATTAGATATTATGCTTCCTGATATAGATGGATTTACTGTTTGTCAGCAAATTCGACAGTTTACATTCGTTCCAATATTTTTCTTATCGGCGAAAAATGAAGATTTAGATAAAATACTTGGATTAAGTATAGGTGGTGATGATTATATTACAAAACCTTTTAGTCCAAAAGAAGTAGCATATAAGATGAAAGCGTTTTTTAGACGTAATCAATATCAAGAAAAGGTTCAGTCTATATATCAGTTTGGAGACGTTACAATAGATGAGGCTCAAGGGACCGTGTTGAAGGGCGATATATTACTAACTTTAACAGCGAAAGAATTTAATATATTGCTATTTCTAGTAAAGAATCCAAATCAGATTTTTAGTAAAGCCCGTTTATACGAAGCTGTCTGGGGAGAATCTTATTTAGGAAATGATAATATTCTAATGGTACATATGAGGCATTTAAGAGAAAAAATTGAAGATAATCCATCCAAGCCACTTTATCTTGTAACAGTAAGGGGACTAGGATATAAACTTCATACAAAAGGTGAACTTAGATGAAGTGGAAAGTCACAGGTCTCTATATCGCATCATTAATTGGATTAACTACGTTTATCCTAATCGCTCTATTTTTTGCTTTTAGTTATTTAGTATTTTCTTATAACCCTGAAGGAATGGACGATCCAGAAGGCTTAGTAGTAGATTTTCAAAAAGAAATTATTGTAGAAGATGAAAATGTTTCTATAACGAATACAGGTAAAAAATTTTTACAAGAGCACGGCGCATGGTTACAAGTATTAAATCATAATAGCGATGAAGTATTTCAAATGTATAAACCAGAAAATACACCTACCCACTATTCCCCTAGTGAGCTGATTTTCCGCTATAAATACGCTGTTGGAGATTATACAACGTTTGTGGCTAAATTAGATACCAGTACACAAGCTGAAAGTTATATTGTCGCTTTTCCGTCGAAACAAGCATTGCGAAAATCTGTCTATTTGAACTTCAGTAATTTATCTAGCCTCTATCCATTTGGGATTTTAATGTTACTAGGAGTAACAATCCTTTGTATTTTATTATTTGCTTATATCGTGGCAAGGTATATGTCAAATCCTGTTGTTACGATAATTGACCATATTAATAGACAAAAACAAGGTCACTATCAACAAGTATCCGCAAAAAAAGGGATATATGCAGAGGTATATGCAAATCTGAATCAATTATCACATCAATTAGAGGATATTAATTTTCAAAGAAAAAAGCTAGATACGATGCGAGAAGAATGGATTGTCAACATCTCTCATGATTTAAAGACGCCACTTTCTTCTATTAAAGGTTATAGTGAAGTTATAGCGAATCAAGACTATAAAATAACGGCACAAGAAATGTACAAATATGCAGAAGTAATTCAAAATAAAACAGTTTATATTGAAAAACTAGTTAATGATTTAAAACTAACCTATCAATTGAAAAATGCGTTGTTGCCTATTAAAAAAATTACAGTAGATATTATAGATCTTACTCGAGAATCGATTATTGAATTTATGAATATGCCTAATTATAAGGATCGATTGATAGAGTTTGAATGTTCTCAGGAACAACTACTTATAATAGCAGATCCGGGTTTAATTCAACGCGTGCTAGTAAATTTAATAAATAATGCGCTCATTCATACTGATATAGACACATACGTACAAGTTTATATTAAACAAACACCCACACACGCTGTTGTTACAATTATAGACAATGGTGACGGCATAAATAAGAAAGATTTACCACATATTTTTGATCGATATTACCGTGGTACAAATACTGATCCCAAAAATAGTTCAGGTTTAGGCATGGCGATTGTCAAGGAAATCATTGTAGCTCACGGTGGAGAAATTGTAGTTGAAAGCAGCAAAGGAGACGGTACTAAAATTACATTTCAGCTTCCATTAGAAGAAAATTAAGCGAAACTTAAGGTCATCTCAATTGAGGATTAAGCAAGAGCTTTCATAATAATTGATAGCTTAATCAAAAAAGAGGTGCCGATAATGGGAACTTATATTGTTGAAACAGAAAATCTGACAAAGTCATATGGAGCTGTAAATAGTGTGAGTCAGCTACATATGAGAGTCCGTGAAGGTGAAATTTATGGATTTCTAGGACCAAATGGGGCTGGAAAAACGACGACAATTAGAATGTTACTAGGATTAATAAAGCCGACTACCGGTAATATTAAAATATTCAATAAAGATTTGAAAACAAATCGATTAGATATTTTAAGAGATGTTGGTTCTCTTGTTGAATCACCATCTTATTATGGGCACTTAACAGGTTATGAAAACCTAGAAGTAATTCGGCAAATGTTACAAGTACCGAAAAAGAATATTGACGAGGTATTGCGTATCGTCCGATTAGAAAAACAAAAAGATAAACTAGTCAAACAATACTCACTTGGCATGAAGCAGCGCCTCGGCATAGCAATGGCATTACTCGGTAATCCCAAACTATTAATTTTAGATGAGCCCACAAACGGATTAGATCCTGCCGGAATTCAAGAAATTCGTGAACTCATTAAACAACTACCAAAGCAATATGGTATGAGCATTATTATTTCTAGTCACTTGTTAAATGAGATGGATCAAATTGCAACACAAGTGGGTATTATTAACAGTGGCCAGCTTATTTTTCAAGATAAAATTGAAGTATTACGTCAAAAAAGTCAGGCATTAATGAAGATACGTGTAAATGACGTAGTAAGAGCACATCAGCTTTTAGAACAGCATCAAATTCATCTTAGAATAGATGGTGATTATCTTATTACGCATCAACAAGAAGATCACTTCATTTCCCACATAAATCATTTATTAGTCCAGCAAAATTTATCAGTGTATCGGATTGAAGAAGAAAAACATACGTTGGAAGAAATATTTCTAAATTTAACGGAAAAAGGTGGTGTTCTATAAATGATTGCTACCTTAAAAAGTGAATTATTGAAATTTAAAAGGAAGAAATTACTTTTAGTAGTATTTTTAATACAGTCTTTGGCATTACTTTGGTTATTTGCCATTGTGTCACAAGAAAAAAAGGAATTTCTAAATTGGGAATCGCTTCTTTCAAGAGTAAGTATGATAAATGCTTTATTTTTACCTATAATGATTGCAATCATTACTTCCCGAATAATTGATTTTGAAAACAAAGGGAATACATGGAAGCTATTGTGTGCAATTCCCACATCAAGACAGCAAGTATATATGTCTAAAATTATTTTTAGTATCGTTTTTCTTATCTATGCAGGTGTAATTTCTATTTCTGCACTTATAGTAATAGGAAAAATCTTTAATTTTGAAAGTGGGGTCCCAGTAATTTTATTGCTGAAATACGGTCTTTTTACCATTATAGGATGTATTCCTATGGTTATTTTGCAACTCTGGATATCTTTGATCGTGAAAAATCAAGTATTTGCTTTAACAGCAGGCGTAATAGGCTCATTTCTCGGATATTTCGGGCAGATGTTTCCTTGGAAAGCATGGATAATTTGGACTTATTCCTCAATGACAAATCCTATCTCTTGGGCGTTTTCCAATGGAAAAATAGTATTTTTCCCAAACCAAGAAGTCATGATGAGTCTTTCGTTAAGTTTAGGAGTTAGTTTATTACTTATCATTCTTAGCACTGTTCATTTTTCACACAAAGATATTCATTAGGAGGATGCAAATATGTTATTAAACTCATTTCGATGTGAACTATTAAAATTAAAACGTTCTAAAATATGGATTGTAATGACACTCCTTCCGCTTTTTTGTATTACGCTTGGACTCATAAACTTTCGAGTAAACTATGATGTCTTAATGGACAGCTCAACAAATGAGTGGGAGCAAGCTTGGACACAAGTTGGTTTAATCTATGGATTATTTTTATTTCCTGTCATCGTAAGCATTTATTGTGCATTTGTATGCCGCTTTGAACATAGTGAGGGGAATTGGAAAAAAATTATCTCTTTACCCATTCCATTTCGAAACGTTTATCTTGCAAAGTTATTAGTCATCTTTTTGTTAACTTTCTTGACTCAAATATTTTTTTTAATTGCTTATATCCTAATTGGTAAGCTACTAGGTATTACTAGTCCTATCCCTTGGTTTTCATTATTAAATTGGTCATTTAATGGATGGATAGGTTCATTTTCAATTGCTGCTCTACAATTATCTCTCTCATCCTCAATAAAGAGTTTTGCTGTTCCAGTTGGAATGAGTTTTGGTTTTACGTGTATCGGAATGATATTTCATTACTTAAATATTCCGTATATATGGCCATTTGCACAACCAGGATTTGCAATGGATCCCATTCATTTAGAAGGCTTGCAAACTTTCCTTCAGTTCAGTGGATTTTATTTGTTAAGTTTCTTATTTGTTATGATCTTTACTTTTGTTTGCGTTCGAAGATTTACCATAAAGGATATTATATAAATACGAGTACATGAATAAAAAGAGCCGAATTTGGCTCTTTTTATCGTCGCTAATGCTATCACTTTAAATCGACTGGTTGTTGTTGTGTCACACAATGAATCATACCACCATCTTTATAAAGCTCCCTTACATCAATACCTATTACCTTACGATCAGGGTATAGTTTTTGGATGATATCGTTCGCTATTTTATCATTAGGATCATTATAATTCGGAACTAATACAACTGTATTCGCAATATAAAAATTCACATATGAACCTTTGTATTCCAAATTCTTTCCGTTATCTAAAATTACATTATTTTTACTGATTGGTAAATACACATACTGATAAGGTTCGTTGAAGGCATTCTTTGCATTCATTAATGTTTGAATATCCTTATTGGAGACACCCCATTCTTCTAAATCATCTTGTCTCAAAGTAATGATTGTAGACTTATCATAAAATTTTGCAAAGCCATCAATATGAAAATCGGTTATATCTAGATTCGGCACTCCATCTAACCAAATAAAGTTAGTAGCACCGAGATTTTCTTCTATATACTCCTCAATTTCTGATTTTGATAAATAAGGGTTTCGATTTTTATTGGTAACAGCACTATGTGTCGATAAAAAAGTGCCATTACCATCTAGTTCAAATGCTCCACCTTCAAGTACAACACTATTTAAATTAATTCTTTCCATACCTAACTGCTTACTAAGAACACTTGGTATTAATGCATCTTTTTTGTATGGCGTTTTCTTCCCCCATCCATTAAATCCCCAGTCCATGAGTTTCATATTGTTATTTTTATCGTATACAAAAATTGGTGCAGTATCTCTTGCCCATACATCGTCAGTAGGAACAATATAAAAATCAATTTTGTCCATATTTATGCCCTCAGCATACAGAAGGTCATAAATATAGTTCTTTTCATATTCGTCATATGCGATAATATGAACATTTTCTCCTTCGCTAAGGGCAGCTGTCATCTCGATCCAAATTGGTTCAACCTTTTCTTCATAGTCTTTACCATATGTAAAGCTATGGGGCCATTGCAACCACGTACCTTCATGTTTGCTACTTTCATCGGGCATTGTGTATTTACCTACATCCTGTTTTTCCAATTGACTCCCCTCAACTTCACTTGGATTACATCCCCCCATAATGATTCCAGCCGTTAATACAGCGCCTGTGCAAAGTACAATGATCTTTTTCATATTCACGTTCTCCTTTTATTGTGATAGCTTTCTCTTGGAGTAGAATAAGCTTTGACATAGTGTCAAAGTCAAGCAATTATTGCGTAGCTTTTTTGATGACAGGAAAACTAATTTGCGTCACATACTCCTCTACATGACAGTCACATTCTGAACCCTTCAAGTAGGTTTCATAAGGCGGGCCATCCAAGCAGTAGCCGTTGTTTTCTGTCCACTCTTCAAGGGCCATATGTGCGTATCCGATATAGTCATAACTTCCGATATGCAAGGTAGTAGCAACCATCTTTTGGGGGAGTTTTTTTATTTGCCATTCCTTCGATATTTTTTCGTTATTCCTATGAATAATCGGAATCATTATTTCAATATCGCAGTGATCAGGGGTAAACTCTTCATCAAAAAAAATGGCAGACGGAACACCCAGTAACTGAATATTACTTTCTTTCGCCTTATCGTAAAAGGAATCAATGTACGTATCCATGTCATCAATATTAATCTGTAATCTTTGACTTACGACACTGATCTCGTTTCGCATTCCAAGCCATATATCATAAGATCTTCTTTCTGCTTGTATTAAATCTACTTCATTTTCAATCAGTTCTTGCATTTCTTCAATGATCTGTCTATATCGACTCATCTCGTTTGATATTTCATTTATTTTGGCGTATATCATTTTGCTAAACAATGTACTGTCTGACGACTGAAGAATTGTTCTAATTTCAGGAAGGGAAAATCTATATTCTTTCAGTTTGTTGATTAGTAATGCCGTTTCTAATTGGCTCTTTTCATAATATCTGTACCCGTTTGTCGTATCTACATGTACTGGTTTCAAAAGTTCTTCCTTGTCATAGTGTCGTAACATGCGAGTACTCATTTTGCAAAGCTGTGAAAATCTGCTGATCGTGTACATATGTCTCCCTCACTTATTGTGATGATATTTTTTAGGCAAAATCGGTAGTAGATCTTTTTGAAACTTATGATAGCAATACCCTCTCGCAAAAAGCAATGTATGCTTCAGGTAGTTCGAATCCTTCTTGGATTAGTGTCCCCCATTACTTCAATAGGATTGTAATATTTATCATCGGAACTTTCTTCAAAGCTACAAAAAATAGGAAAAAGCCCTTTTTTCATTAAGGGCTTTTTCCTGTTTACAAACGTATCAACTATCAATATTTATTGAATAAACAACATCTTCGAAACTCTCCAAGTTAAGAGATTTCTCATCGCCGTGTGTTTATGCTACGACTTTCGAGTCGATTTTCTGTTTCCGTTTATTCTTGTTCTTTTTCTTATACCACCACATATAGACACCTGTGAACATCAATATAGATGGCGTAAGACCACCGATAGCATACAAAATTTTAGTAAATAAACCACCAAAACTACCTGTATGTAATGGAAGGTGCCATGTTTGATACACAAGTCCACTATCAACATGTGGATCTAGCTTGCCCACTACTTTTCCGCTATACTGATCTAACCAGACTTTTACATTTCCATTCCCTGGATCGAATGAATCGCTGAGACGAAATTCTACTGCGCCTTCTGGAGTTCCTTTTTCCGCCTCTCCGGGCATTCGAATTTGCATAACTGTTCCCTGAGGTACTTCTTTCTCAGCCATACTTATCAATTCGTCAAGTGGAAGCTTACCACTAGGAAGGGCTGTTGAGATAAGCTGCTCTTCTGGAGGCATCACCTTTGCTTTTGCACCAAACCAACCAAAAATCACTTCATCATATACAAAAAGTGCTCCTGTTAACGAAACAATCAATAAAAACGGTATGGAAACTCCACCAATGACTTTATGTAAATCATATTGTCGTATAAAAGGGTTGGCATTACGTCTTAAAGTAAACCCACGTGCCAATTTTTTTATCCCCGGCCACCATAAATATAATCCTGATAATGTAATGAAGAAGAAAATAAATCCAATCATACCGATGATTTGCTCACCATTGAAATCTTTTAATAGCAGCTTTTCGTGAAACTCCGCTATTAGACTAAATAATGCTTGATCCCCTAATGTTCCATTTATATTTCCTGTTCCTGGATCGACGAATATCTTTTTTTGTTCTTCGCCTTCTTTAAGACGGAATAGATAAACTCCTCTAGCTTTAGGTTCACTTGGCGTGTATACACGGTCAATTTGACCATTTGGATATGCTTCTGATACAACTTCCAAGGCTTGCTGGTATGTAACTTTTTCTCCTTCTGTTACTTTATACAAATTAGGATGCAGCAAATTGTTTAGTTCAGGTTCAAAGACTAGCAAACTTCCTGTTAAGCCAATCAGTACTATAAAAACTCCCGCTAACATACTAAGCCATAAATGAATTTTTGAGATGATTCTACGTGTTTTAATAAAAATTGCCTTCTTTCCAAAAATAATATGAAATTATAACGTAGTTTACTATAAAGAGAATGATTATCATTGTCAATATAAAAATACTAAAATCATGTTAATATATTTATCTTCATTCACATCAAATGATTACAAATACCTAAATAACCAATTATAAATCAGTAAAATAGGTTTATTCACCATTTCATAAGGTTGGATATGCTTTGTCATGAAAATCGTTTTCTAAACACATTTCTTTTCTTCAATTTATAGGTTATATAAATAGAGGGAGTTTGATCTTTTGTTAAGTGGTTATAAATATGAGACTTATCCTAAATATGTTGTCCCTGAGTTCGCTGATATCACTTTTTTCAAAAATGAAGGAATCAATAATGAAAAAGTTATATCTCAAGATCCTTATGAAGGTATGACTAATGATATCCGTTCAGGAAAATTAACTTTTTAATTTGATATGGTATTTTTGGAAGTCAATCAACTAAAAATTAACCAGAAGACGGTCCTTATAAGGATTGTCTCTAATGAATAGATTGATTATTTTAAAAATGCAAGAATATGAAGAAATACACTTAACTAACATATTTCGAAGTAAACTTACATCATTTGATTGCAGATTATGTAAATTATTAAATGTTAATTTATTGCCTGTTCAACTCAATCTTAATAAAAAGAGTACTTCAAGGCATTATTGATAATTTAAGTAGTTGTATATTGAGGTTTATAAAAATAATTAAATAACAAAGAATTGGGGGTTCATACATTGAGAAAGTTGATTGTTCTTTTAATTAGTCTGACTGTGGTTTGTATGCTAGCAGGATTTGTACCGTTAAATAAACAACAGGAACACATCAGAGAGATAGCTGACACCATTTTTATAAATGGGAAGGTCTATACGGTAGAAACAAACCAACCGTGGGCAGAAGTAGTTGCGATTGCGAAGGGGAAAATCATATATGTTTGTTTTGTTGATAGCCATCTTCACGCTTCGGAAACAGTTAATTCTCTTTATTCTGATAACTTAATAAGTGGTAGAAAAATTGAAGAATATATCCAAATGGTAGAAAAATATGCAAAAGAACATAGTGGCGTAAGCGTTATACATGGTGCTGGCTGGAGTAATACTCTTTTTCCAACAACAGGCCCAACAAAAGAATCTTTAGATGCTGTTGTAAAAGATACTCCTGTTGCTTTAATTTCAGAGGATTATCATTCGATTTGGGTAAACTCTAAAGCACTTGAAATAGCAGGGATTACAAAAGATACGCTAAACCCGGAGGGAGGAGTAATTGAACGTGATGAAAAGGGTGAACCGTATTTCTAGTGGAATTATATTTTATGCTGTTATTCCAAACAATTGATGGATAAATTCTTTCTGGTTTTAACAGACTGATCCTGTAAATCAATCTGTTCTTTTTTAATCATGTTATCCTCTTTTTCTGACGGTATATATACAGCCAAGATATTGAAATCATCACGAACCATGATTGGTTCGTCTATTTAATTTCGTAAATTGGCCCTGAAGCACTCTTACAATTCTCGTACCAAGTAATTTTAGAAAATCGTACGGGTCTAAGCCAGTTCAGTATTTTGTAATAGTCACCTAAAGTGCGGATTCTATGACCTTGCCCCTTTAAATATTTGTTTAATATTGTTTTAGGTAATATAAAGTCTTCCGGTATTTCTTCTAACTCAGAAAAATACACTTTATAGTCTCCGATGGGAATTTTACAGATTTCATTAAAATCAGACTCTAAGAGCTTTCCTTCTTTTATCGCCTCTCAATGAAAAATAACCCAAATCACGAATACATAAATCTCCTGGTCGTAAAGATCTAAGCACTCCATACCAAATGTTCAGGGGATCACTTGCCACCCGTTGACTCACCCAAATACAAATAGTAGCTAAGTCTGAGCCAGAAAACTTGCATTTTCGTTTTCCCCCCCTATTTCTCTTGCAAGTTCTTCTAAAAATACAGGTGTAACATATCGTTGTAATTCTTCCACAAATGGTTGTAGTTCATCTTGAATTGAGAGATTCATAAAAAACGTCATCCTTTCTAATCTAGCTAGTTTAGAAAGGATAACGTTTTTTTGTATTTAAGGGTATTAAAATTTCTTAAGTTGAAGGGCATGTATGGTGACCCCTCTAAGCTGGAGCAATGTGGCGGCACTCTTTTATTATATTTGTAAGACTTTTGTAATACTTATGAAAGGATTTCGAAAGATATATAAATTAATATGAACTTATCAACACCTTAAGTAGAATTCACTTTATTTAAAAGAATAATAGTAAATTCGATTGTTATACAAATTTTATAATCTCAAAAAAGGAGCTAGTAATATGCTAAAAAACAACAAGAAGACTAAACAAATTTTATCACTTGCTATGATTGGAGTTATTGGTACTTCATTTGCATTCGCATCCCCAAATTTAGCGAGTGCAGCAAGTACACCTCAAGTTAACCCTATCGCAGCAGGACAAGAAAACCCTTATATAGAAAATTGGGATGAGCCCTTCAAAAAGATGTTTAGCATGCTTCAAAATAATGTTGAACAGTATAAGAATTATAAAAATCCACAGTTTGTTCTTAATAAGGTAGTTAAAACGTCTGTAGAAGAAAATGGTTCTCCTATTACTAATGCAAAAACGTTATTCGTAGGGAAGACAGTTTTCAGGAATAGTACGGATCATGATCAAACTTTCACTACAAATGAATTCTCAAAGACAATTGAACATTCTGTTTCTAGTTCCACTACACATGGATTTAACTTAGGAGTAACTGCTAGTGCATCGTTTGGTATTCCTGTTATTGGAGAGACAAGTGTTGAAATATCTACTGAATATAATTTCTCAAATACAAATGAAACTACAAAGACTGAAAGTTATACTTATACCGCTAGCCCACAAAATATCATAGTTCCTGCACATTCAGCTGTAGAGGTTTCTGTAATTTTAAATACCGTTAAAATAGACGGAAATGTAGACCTTACCTCTACTATAACAGGTACAGTTAATTATGAAGATGGTTCTCGAAAGAGCAATAATAATCTTCAAAATTTATGGTATGACGCTTTTAGATATAGCAATACCAAGACTAGTGCTTTTAATGTAAAGCCTGTCTATGAATATTCAGATGGTTTGTATGATAAAGTTACTTTAAAAGGAAAAGGTAAATACTCAGCTGAATATGGAACACAGTTCTCTGTATCTGTAAAACCTATTGTAGAGCAACCTAGAGCACTTGCTGTTCAATCTGACGGTACGGTTGCTGAAAATGGCAAATCTACTGACGAAGATTACACTACTACTAACGAAGGTTACACTTATACAGTTGAACCAGAAGTTAAAAAAGGACAATAAAAATAGAAAAAAGCTCTCTCATAATAAAAAAGTGAAAGTTCCTTCGATTTTATCGAAGAAACTTTCACTTTTTATGTATAAGGGGTCACTATGATACCCCATAGCCGTCAAGCTAAAATTTTAAAGTATCCCCCTAAAAGGAAATTTTGTGCTAGCTTGTAACAAAAAGCTCATTTTTTTGGTTTGGGGTAATTCTGAATTCTTAAGTTGATAGGCATGGGGTCCTACCAGCAAAACGCGGAAAACATACGCTAAGCAAATTTCGACATGAAAAAAGCCGATATTTCCTACGCTAAGGAATCATCGGCTTGATATTATTGAACAAGAGGACGGAGTGAATCTAAGCTTGTTATTTTTTTTCATATCAAAGGTGTATTCACAGAAAACTGATCTGTTCCCATCCCAATGGCGAAATATGTTTTAGTAAATCTTCTCGCAAATTCCCTTTTTCCTTCAACAGTTTTGTTGCTTCGGTAAGATATACGGTATTTCATACATTAATGGCATTAATTATGATGTTTAAGGCGCTGGCACGTTGTAGTTGATCTTATAGTGCTCGTTCCATAATTCTCCTCGTTTTCCAAAGAATAAGGCTCTTGCCAATCCATTCATGGCTTCACCTTTACAAATAAGAGAATATTTGATACGCTCCTTTGAGATTGCTCCGGCTGCTCTCTCAAGTAAGACAAATATAAATAACCGGTTCCTTAACGTACTGGGAACCGGTTGGAATTTTTCTAAATATTCAAAGTTGAGTAATTCTTGGACTAATTTTTTAGTCAAATATAAAAATTGTACTCATTTTATTCCTCACAAATACGTTTACGAATCATGTCAGATAAAAGTGTTGCAACAACAACTAAACCAATCGTTACGAAAGATGTACGCTTAATTGCATCGAGCAATGCTTGTTTTTGCAATAGTGTTTGATTCATCGTACCTTTTAGCTCAGTTATTCGTGTTTTTTCATATGTTGTCCTCACTGTTACAAATACAGCTGTGCCTATCGCTCCTGCTACTTGTTGTACGGTGCTATTAATTGCAGTACCGGAAGGATTTAAACGCATTGGGTCCTTTTGCAGGTCACATAGGTAAAGTACCTTCTATACATCAAGAAATGTTTCAATCAAACTTTAACAAAAAGAGGCTGGGACAGAACTCGATTAGCGAAAACAGATAATAACTTTTTCGCTTCAATGAGTAGAGTGTTCCTTCCTAAATCAAAAAAATGTTATGCCAGAAATGCAATCGGTCTAACATTTTTCCTTTTTGTCCCAGACTCTTTTCTATATCTATTTCTTTTCTGATATGACGGGAAGAGTAAACCAAAATTCACATCCTTGTTTTCCATCTGGACGGTCCCGAACACCAATTTCTCCTTTATGCATTGCCACTAGTGATTTTGCAATAGCGAGTCCAAGTCCAGATCCTCCAGATTGTGAACTTCTTGATGGATCTGTTCTGAAAAAGCGTTCAAATATACGAAGTTGTTCATTGTAGGAAATCCCATTCCCCTCATCACGCAAAGTGAATATAATTTGCTGTTTCTGTTTATTTTCCTCTACAATTAACTCAATTGTGCCACATGTAGGAGAATGACGAATCGCATTATGTAACAAATTATTGATTACTCGGGCTATTTTACATGGCATAATCCAAAGTTTTGGTAATGTATCTGAAACACGTAATTGCAAATCAATCTCTTTGTCTTTCAATAGGATAGCATGTGAATCTATTACTTTTAATAGAATACTATCTATATGTATTAAACTTGGATTAAATGCTTCTTGTCCAAGTTCTAACTTAGACAGTTCAAATAAATCATTAATTAGTCCATTTAATCGTTGTATTTCGTTTAGAATTGTCGTTAGATACTGTTTTTTCATATCAGCATCTGCAATTAAGCCATCCTGTAACGCTTCTATCATCAATTGTATGCTAGCAAGAGGAGTTCGTAAATCATGTGAAATATTCGCAATCAGTTCAGTACGTTCTTTTTCTCCTTTTTCTAACTTAGTAAAGCTTTCTTCTAATTTTTTTGCCATTTCTTGAAAAGCTGTGGCTAATTCTTTAAACTCTTCCGGTTCTTTCCCTATAATGTACATCGTTTCAAAATGTCTATCACTAAATTGTTTGGTTAATGCAATTAAATTTTGGATCGATCTCATAATGGGACGTGTCATTAACCAGTAAATAATAGTTGAAATAATGAGTGCTACCACCACGATTCCTATAAATAACCGTGTCTGTTCTGGTCTAAGTAACATTTTTCTTTCGCTATACCAGATAGAGATTAACATAATACCCGTACTTAATAAATTCATCAACAACAATTGATAACGTAACTTCATATTTCTTTTCCTCCATCCGGCTCAAAGCGATAACCTATGCCCCAAACTGTATGAATCCAACGATTCTTTGTTGTATGTTTATCTAATTTCTCACGTAGGCGACTTACTAAAACTGTTACTGTATTTGTGCACCCTACATACTCAAAATTCCAAATTTGTTCAAGAAGTTGGGATCTTGAAAATACTTGTCTTGGATGTTTTGCCATTATAAGAAGTACCTCAAATTCTTTCACTGTTAACTCAATTTCATGCCCACAAACAAATACACGTCTTTTTGTTGGGTGAATCTCTAAATCTTGGAACCTTACTATTTCTGATACTGGTTCTTGCATTTGTATTGTTGCTTGATTGCCTCTTCGTAATACAATTTGTACCCTTAATACTAATTCACGAGGCGAAAATGGTTTTGTTACATAATCATCCGCGCCTATTGTTAACCCCAAAATTCGATCTCTTTCTTCTCCCCTCGCAGTCAAAATAATAATAGGAACATTAGAGTGTTGGCGAATTTCCTCACATAGTTCCCATCCATCTTTTTTCGGCATCATCAAATCTAAAACAATGAGATCAGGTTGATATTGCTGAAATAAATTCCAACCTTTTTCTCCGTTTTCAGCGGTGTATACTTCATATCCTTCTCTTTCTAAGTACCGTTTGCATATTTCACGGATATTATCTTCATCTTCTATAATTGCAATTCTTGTTGTCATACATAAAATCTCCTCTGTTCCTTTATCAAAAATAAAAGAAATCTTTTTTGATTTACTTATAATAGTGTAAATGTTTTTTGCTAATTGCTAGTATTTTTATTTTACGGCGAATTGTAAAATCAGATTAGACACTTTTTACCTTGATGTAGGGAATTTATCAAAAGCTGAGATTGCCCGTAGATTGGGTGTTCGTCGTGCTACTATATAGGTCCATATTAGTTCAATTTCTCTTTTTCTGGTTCATCACCAAAACGTGTGGTTGATTTCCGTTCCGACTGGGCGCTTTCCTGGGGGCGTCCGATGAGCCGCTTCACTCGCGTTGCTCGCTCCAGGGTCTCATCTGTGACGCTGATCCCCAAGGAGTCACCCAGCCTCCACTCCAATCAACTTATTTACATAGTATATGTTTTAACAAATGTCACCCACGACTTTTGGTGATGAGCCCTTTTTCTGTAATATCAGCCAGTTATGTCCAGCATCGTTTTTTCGTATGTCTTATTCTATTAATATTTAAATTGACTAATTAGCTGTTTTAGCTCATCCGCCATATGTGCTAGAGCTTGTGCTGAAGCATTAATTTCTTCCATCGATGCTAATTGTTCCTCTGTAGACGCCGCAACGTCCTCTGAAGCAGCTGCATTGCCTTTTGCTGAGAACGCTAAATCCTCTGTAATAGCTGCCACCTCTTGTACGTTCGCTGACATTTGCTCAGAGGCAGAAGACACCTCTTCCATTTTAGGAGTAATTTTATCCATACTTGCCTTAATTACTTTGAATTTCGTGATGGCTTCATTTGATACATGAAGACCGTTTTGAACATCCTCTGTTACTTTAGCCATGATGTTTACAGATTGTTCTGTTTCTAATTGAATGCCATGGATTAGTTCGAAAATTTGTTTGGCAGATTCCTGTGACTGCTCCGCCAGCTTTCTTACTTCATCTGCAACAACTGCAAAGCCTTTTCCATGCTCCCCTGCTCTTGCCGCCTCAATCGCTGCATTCAGAGCAAGTAAGTTTGTTTGATCTGCAATGCTTGTAATGACATCTAAAATGGACGTAATTTGCTGAGAGCGTTCATGTAATGTCTGAATTTTCGTGTTTGAATCTGTTACTGATGAATGAATCGATTGCATTTGATTCTTTGTCTCTTGTACTACCTGTCCACCTTCATTTGCTTGTAGCGTCGCGTGCTGTGAAAGATCCGTCACAGTAGAAGAGATGTCCGCGATATGCATAATTGCCTTTGAAAGTTCATGTAACGATTCTGCATTCTTATTGGCACTCGTCGTTTGCGTGTCTGCACTCATCGCAACATCTTGAATCGAAATCGCAACCTTCTCTGTGGCAATGCTCGTTTGATTGGCATTGGCTGTAAGCTCTTCTGCCGACGATGCTACCTCCTCAGCATTTTGTTCTATTTTTTGAATGAGCGTTCTTAAACTATCTTGCATATCGTTAAAGGCTTCGCCGAGCTGTCCAATCTCATCTTTAGAGGTAATTGTCACTTTCTCTGTTAAATCACCTTTACTAATGGTTACGGCACTATCCTTAAGCAATCTAATTGGTTTTATAATTCCCTTCATGACAAAATAAAACACAATCGTACTTATGACAATCGCAATAATTAGCACGATTAACGTGTGTTTTAAAATGGATGATGCTGATTTATCAATTTCCTTCGAAAAAATCGTTCCAGTAATTTTCCAATTCGTTAATTCATTTGTAGTAAAGAACATAATGCGGTCATTACCGTCAAAGACATATTCATACGTGCCAGATTTGCTTTCATACATCTTATCTGCGAAGCTCTCTGTTAATTCGCTACCTGCTTCTAAAGTAGGATGTGAGATAACCAGTTTATTTTCATCAAAAATAGAAGGATATCCATTTTTTCCGATTTTAATTGAGCTTGCGGTTTTTTGAAGCTCTCCTAATTTTAAATCAACTGCTACTACCCCAGATTTATCCTTTAGCTGACGAGCCACTGTTACAACCATCTCTCCAGTAAATGCATCAATATAAGGATTCGTAATTAAAGTTTCACCCTTTAAAGCAGTAGCCTTTTTATACCATTCCCTTTCTAAAACGTTGTAATCCTTAAGATCCATTTTTGGTTCTAGAAATAATGCTCCCTCATTTGTTCCAAGATAAATACTTAAAACATTTGGATTCATCTTCATATATTGTTGAAAATTCGTTAAAATTGCTGCGCCATTCTGTTTATACTTAGAAGACTCTATTTCCTCGCTAAAAACATTAATGTCGTTTATTTTTTCACTAATGGTTTTATCAATAGTTGAATTTAACATAGTTACACTTTCATTTGCACTAAATAATATTTCTTCTTTTATCGAATTTTTCGCCGAAAGATACGAAAAACTCCCAACACTAATCACTGGAACTAGCAAGATAAGAGCAAATAATGTATAAAGCTTGCCCTTAAAGCTTCCAAATAATTTCTTCATACAACAGTTCTCCTTTTGTCTCCATTAGTTCTTAAGATGTTTATTATTGAATAATTTCGTATTTTCTTTTAATGGCACTATAGTCAATGATCTAGATTCAAAAAGAATGCCGCTTCCCTCTACTGCTCACAACCTACCCTTCTTTTATCGATGAAATTTCACCCTAGGCTTTTATCGATGAAATTTCACCCTAGGCTTTTATCGGACGAAATACATAAATTCAAACTCCTTTTTTCATCTTTTGGATTTAACTAACATAAATACTTTCATTTAGCACTTTTTCATCATTCAACCAAACATAGAATCTCACTTTAGATATTTTTTGCTTTCGCACAGAAAACAATTGAGATGAATATTGTTTTACACGTACATTGAAAATCTATGTAAATGAAGATTGTACTGATTGTTTATTCCGTTCCTTCTGTACAAAAGCTAATGAAGAAAATAACAGGAAAGTTAATGATCAATGACAAATGGGAAGAACAAAAAGAATATAAGCTTTCAGAAAAAAAACAGGTGCCATCTATCGACAACGAGTAATCGATGTAGAACCAGTTTTTGGATTTTCGAAAGCTGATTTGCGTTTCACTCGATTTTCTGTCCTTGGAAAATCAAAAACGAAATGGGCTTTGCATTGATGGCAGTAAATATTTGAAAATACACTGCCGTTCTTAACAGAGAAATAAGGTAAAGAAAACAAAATGTCTTGGTCAAACAAGAAAAAAGAGAAATACCAATAAGTCTCTTTTAAAGTAAGCGTCAAATAGCGCCCACTAGTTACTCAGGGGGCGCTATTTGACGCTTACTTTTATTCGTACTTTTCATAATCACTTTGTTGCATCATTTTCTTACATTTACGCCTGAAACCAGATGTTGAATATCAGCAATAAACAAATATATTAACAAAAACTATATTTACAATAAATCGGAATAGGCTACACCGATACTTACTGTTATACCAATTGTCTCTTCAAAATTCCTTTTGAAACGCACAGCAAGCCCTCCATCGCACGATTAGTTGTGATAATACCTACAAGCTCGTCCAACATAAGTAATCGAAGTGCACCAACATTGCCAAGCCCCCCTGTAAATCGAAGTATATTTTTTGCACCTATGCTAAAAATGTTTGACATTGAGAAACCATTACATTAGCATATATGTAGACCGATCACTATAATTTGGAGGTGGATAGCATATCGAATAAAAACCAATCACGGGAAAAAATTTTAAAGGCAGCGACACGATTATTTCATTTAAAGGGCTACCATGCAACGGGATTAAATCAAATTTTACAAGAAAGTGGTGCCCCAAAAGGCTCTTTATATTATCATTTCCCTAATGGAAAGGAACAGTTAGCCGCTGAAGCCATCCAATTATCTGGACAAATAATTGCAGCCGATATCCAGACACGTTTTAACGCTTTTGATGATCCGGTTAAAGCATTTCAACATAAAATTCAATTGCTTGCTGAACAATTTAATCAGATCGAAAAGCTAGCCGAAATCCCTACTGTACCACTAGGCTTACTCGCAGCTGAAACAGCACTTGTAAATGAAAATTTACGTCAAATTTGCGAAGAAACCTTTGAAATGTGGGGAAAACTATACATTGAAAAATTAATGGCTAGTGGCTATTCAGAAGAACGAGCACGTTTAATTAGTACTTCAATGAACGCACTCATTGAAGGTGGCGTGACACTTTGTTTAACGAGAAAATCTAGCGAGCCCTTACTACAGATACAAAAGATGATTCCTTTATTGCTTGCTAAGTAAATAAAGGAAGTTCTTTTAATTTTAAATTATATAGACCGGTCTATAATTCAGATTTACAGGAAGGAAGTTAATTTTGACATCTTCACAAATTGTACAAGTCCGTAATCCGAAAGCTATGGCTTTTGCACTCATGTTTGGGGCTTTTATTGGGTTGTTTAGTGAAACAGCTTTAAATATGGCATTAACAAATATTATGACCGACTTCTCTATCTTGGCACCCACAGCACAGTGGCTAACTACGGGATATTTATTAACATTAGGCATTCTTGTGCCTGTTTCATCTCTTTTAATTCAATGGTTTACAACGAAACAATTAGTCGTTACCTCGTTGAGCTTTTCAATTTTAGGAACGATTTTAGCAGCTTTAGCGCCTAACTTTTTTGTCTTATTTATAAGTCGTATCATTCAAGCAGTTGGGACAGGGATTTTATTACCTTTAATGATGAATGTTATATTGCTCATTTTCCCCATCCATAAACGCGGGACCGTCATGGGGTTAATGGGGCTTGTGATTACAACAGCTCCTGCAGTTGGACCTGTTCTATCCGGTTTAATTGTCGATACATTGGGTTGGTCGTTTATCTTCTGGATTAGCCTTGTGTTTTATGTAGGATTAATCGTATTTGGGCTTAAACAAATTGATAATGTATCACAAATTACGAAACCAGCCATTGATATCGTATCGATTATTTTTTCTACACTTGGTTTTGGTGGGTTAATTTATAGTTTAAGTACTGTTGCAGAAAAATCATTAACTTCTGCACAAGTATATATTCCATTTATTATAGGATTCATTTCTATTGTTTTATTTATCATCCGTCAATTTAAGATGAAACAACCAATGATTAATTTACGTGTGTTTAAATATCCAATGTTTACATTAGGAACGCTGTTATTATTTATTGGAATGCTACTTATTTTATCAACGGCTATTCTAATGCCGCTGTATTTGAAAGGTTCTTTACTGGTTAGTGCAGCAATAGCAGGACTTATTCTTTTACCAGGAAGTGCTATGAATGCAATGATGTCACCAGTGATAGGCAAATTATTTGATCAATTTGGCGCGAAGACATTTTTACCACTGGGTTTTTTCCTAACAGTAATCTCAAGTGTTCTTTTTGTCCTGACGATTTCTACTGAAACACCAGTTTGGCAAATAGTCGTGTCATTCACGATTTTATTTACTGGAATTTCGATGATTATTATGCCCGCGCAAACAAATGGTTTAAATCAATTACCTCGTGAATTATACGCAGATGGTGCAGCTGTCATGAATACCTTACAACAAATTGCAGGTGCAACAGGAACAGCATTTGCGATTACATTAATGGTTAATGGGCAAGATAGATTTCGGGAAAGTTTCCCAGGATCTACAACAGCTGAATTATTGGCTGCTGGTACAAAGCACGCTTTCTTTTTCATAACATCATTCGCTGTGATAGGTTTTATCGCATCACTATTTATAAAACGCGTTCGCGTATAACAGACAGGAAGGGGCATGTAGTATGCTCCTTCCTGTCTTGCGGATTTTATCAAGAGGAAAGTGAGGAAAACATTATGAAATTCGTCTCTTTACTTTAACTACAGGTCTTCAATATGTCTTGATTTAATAATAAAAATACATAATGTTTTCTAGAGTTCCCGAACAAGTTGTTGGGTTGGATCAAAAGAAAACTCTCAGCTATGCTGTGACACCGATTGTTAATTTTATCCCTACATTCCTAATAAGTGATTATATTACTATTATTCATACAGATAGGTAAGCCTTTGAAATTATCGCCAGCTTTTCCCCCTGTTCACACCGTACGTGCGACTTTCACCGCATACAGCGTTCCAACTAATCCAATTCAATTAATCATCAACACTTCTGATATCAAAATACCTTCTATGTCTCAATTCTTCCGTTTCAATAAGTCGGTGCCTCCCTTGGAAGGTGAACCTCTTTTAGTCTCACGAGAACCTTATTAACCGATAAAGATTTGCCAAGCATGATTAAATAATTCTTCATTAGTCTAGTGGCTATCCCTCCACGTTCATTACACGCTTCAACGGTACTGTGCCACCACTTTCACTGATATAAAGTAAAGTTATATAACCGCTAATCTTACGATTATTTTCCTTCGCAACGCTTCAAAGAGAGTAAGCCCTCCACGTTATCAGCTTACAATGTTGAATTATATCTATTATAGAATGAAATTAGGTGCTTCCTGTAAGCCTGTTAGCATTCATACGCCTGTAACGTATCATGGATTTTCATATTAGCTAGTCTTACTCACCCACATCTAACCTCACAATTTGGTGACATACACATTTCTATGTATCGCAGTTATAGGCCCGTACATTCAGAAGTTTGTCAGCTTAACCTTTTCTTTTAGGTTCATTCGCATTCTCACCATATTCATTCAACTCAAGCACCATGATTTACACCACCCCCGCGGGTAGGCTTTCGTCAGCCGAACTGTTACGGTAAATTCTCACGCCTTTTCGCCGAGCTTATAACACTTTCATTCTTACTAAATCAAGTGCTATTCGACTAAGAGAGAACCCTTCCGAGCGTTACCTCTTCATTTGATTCTTCGATATAACCCTTCAATTCCGAAAGGAACTGCCTAGCTTTACCAGAGTAATGTGACCATTCTCCATTTGAGCTAGGAACATTTCGCACAACTAACCTGCCTCGTTAGTTGAATAGCATCATACAATTCCATACAAAACGAGTTGACATTGCCTTTTCGGTTGAATCGCGAGTTATTGTATATACAGTATTTTATACATCATTGATTTAACCGTGTTTTTCGACTGGATCACCAATCGCAGTATATATAAAATTTTGCATACTCTCTCCTTAGTGATATCTTTATTTTCTACGATAGATCGCAGCATTATCGCTATCTTATAGCTGGTTCTTTAGCTTCTATGCTCTTTAGTTGCTTATTGTCACACGGTGATAATCCTTGGTAAAAAGATAATAGAAATCCGAATTCCTTTAAGAATTCGAATTTCTATTTTTTGTTGTACTATCAAATAGCGATCTTGCAATAAAGAAAACTATTATAAAAGCCAACGATTGTATAATATTCTCCCCCCATAAGAGAGTACCTGTCCTACGATAATCCCAAAAAATGAAATTAATAAGTAAGACAATAAACATAAGAATTGAAATTAAAACTTTCCTCATTTAATGTCACCTCCCACATTTATATAATTTGATATTATAGCGTTATAAAATTTTTTCTTTATATTTCCTTTATTAAAATACAATTATAACGTATTTTACATTTATTTTATTTATTTAACAGTAATTGAGAATAAAAAATCTCCCATAATAATTGGTGTCAAAAGGGGCAAATAAGTCATTTAAACTTTGGAAACTAGAAGCCTGTGATATAAGGGGTAGCACCAGGAAAATGCGGATTTACAACGTTAAGGAATATACACGATTTTATGCACACTAAACGGTAAGCCATAAACGTGGAAATATTGATGTATCAAGTGTTTGCGCTTCCTGCATAAAAAGCTGTATAAATAATGTTCATAAGAAAAGCCACGAAACGTTGATGTAACAACATTTGTGGCTTTTAGGTGTGTTTCCAAACTTTCATTGGGGAACGTTTATTAGGTTTATTTTGTATGCTTTATAAATCCTTGTTGCACTAAAGTACCCGTTAGCGGAACATTACCTCTGAAGAAATCTTTTCATCGTTGGTAAAGAAATCCACAATAGGGATTTGGATAGGTGTTCTATATGAACGCAAATGCACTTCTGCTGTTGATGATATTCTTGGTTTTAATGTTACAACGTCCTTTGTAACACTTATTGATGAAACCAAAAAGTAAATATCTCTATACTTTTTAAGTTTAGTAAGTACTTTCTTCATACTAACACCTGTAATTTTATCAGTATATTCAACAAATGAAATAGAAGCCTTGTTCAATGGTCTTATCTGATGGCTAATAACGACTTTATATTTTGCCGTTTCCTTTTCCTTATGAACAATTTCCAATTCGGTTTTATATTTTAGCATCATTTTCTTGACCTTTTTTACTATTTCAAAGTCAAGCCCGTCTCTTTCACAAAGGGCACGTAGGACTTCCGTAGTCAATTCAATTTTAAAAATGAATTTTTCATCTGGGTTTAACCTATTGAATTTATTAACGGAAACACCGATGTTAACGTAAATAAACCAATCTTCATTGAGATTTGGTGTAATCTCTACATGACCTTCTTGTAATGAATCAACAAAATTGATGTAAATATGGTCATAATCTCCTGTTTTAAAATCGAATTCACGCAGTTTTCTTGCATATCTGTCTCCAATGTAAGGAATATCAAAGTGATAATCTTCTACTCCATAATACCTTATATCAATTATTGTTTTGTTTTTCATAAGAACTCCTAATAAAATTTTTGCCCTGCTTCAATGCTTCCGTTTCAACTATTCTGCCAGTTAGCTCAACGAGGCACCGATCCCTATCCCTATATCGGAGCAGTATCGAGCTATCGTTCTCCGTTAGCGTAACGTGTTTTTTATCTCACTAAGTTCCTTTAACAGATAGTTGGATAATTGTTTATTTTGGGGATCGTCTCTATCCTTGAAATTAGCACCTCCAAAAAAATCATAGTGAATATTCATAATCCACTTTTTTACTTCTTCTTCCTTTTGAGTGATTTTATCTCATAAAAATCATTTAATCGTTGCAGCTCTGACTGAGGGAAACCAATGAACTCAATACCTACTTCAAAAAGAAAAATGATTTCTAAGGCATTTTCCTTGAACTCATCGTTGTAAGTTGACTCATCATGCGATCTCATCATACACCCCACTTCAACTATCGTGCCTCGTTCGTATTATAAGGTCAGCCAGATATTTCTGGTTGACAATTTTTTATATAGTTTTATTATAGCAGTAGCCAGGGTAGAACGTATCTGCTCGTGGGGCATGATCCCGTCAACTAAACCGTTCGCCCCCTACTTGCAGAAACATGATTGAGGCTGGTTGGGACTTAGATCTCGTATAACAAGCGAAGCTAAGACACTGCATGGAGGATTAGGGGTAACTGGCAAATATGATTCTAGGAGGAGATTAAGAATGAATCCAGTCGTTGGTCTGGATATTTCAAAAGGAGAAAGCCAGGTTCAGGCATTCTTAGATAAAGGCAAACCGTATCGTAAAAGTTTTAAGGTAACGGGTGGGGATTTCTATCACCCACGACTGGGTGGCTTCGCCACTTAGCCTTGCAGGGTTGTCTGCCTGATTCCACTTCTTCGAAATGCCTTGGGCAGACCAAGGAGCGTAGCGACGCGGTGTAGATATGATGTTAGGCGATGCTCTCGTCCGTTTCAATTACTCCTACATTGAATCTATCCACATTACAAATTCCCTTATACAGTCTTCTGGATTGATATCCTGGTTAATTTCTATAAACCTTTCATAATACTCTAGTTCATGAATAATTAATGGTAAGGCTTTATTGAATTTTCCAATAATCACACCTTCATTGTGTAATCGTTTAACAACATTTTTAATTATTTCATAGAAATCTTCTACTATTCTTTCTCCTAATTCTAAAGTTCGATCAAAATCCTCTTCCTCATCTGTATCCGTATAAAACCATTGTGATTCTCCGACCCATTGATCCCTTAATTGTAGTTCTTCTTTGTTAGTACCCTCGTTGTTCTCTCCAATCACGATTTCTTCGTTTTGTAGCCAAAAAGCATAATTCCACTTCGCTTCACATTCATCAGTGGCTTGTGAAATATTAAACGTCAAATTAGAGTTTGTATTGTACCCCAAAGTAAGCCTAGGCTTTCTCATATCGTCTAATTCACAATCAATATAAAACGACAATACATAAATATCTTTGATAATATCATCACACCAACCATCAATCCGTTTCTTAACTTTGTCATAAATTATTTGTTCTAAATTATTCATTTCTGTCCCTCCATAATATTTAAGGTCTTAGAACTTCACTTCATTTTTTATAATGTCCTTCGAGAGTTTCGCCTAACGTTAGTGTATCTACGAACCCGAAAGGCTTAAAGGAGCGTAGCGACTGGGTGGCTTCGCCACTTAGCCTTGCAGGGTTGTCTGCTGAATTTTCTTCCCCGAAAATTCTCCGGCAGACCAAGGGGGCTCCTTTATTCCAATTACTTTTCTCAAGTTTAGACATTTTTCTAAAGAATTTCATTTTTCCCCTCCACAATATACCTTGTATCCGTACAGTTCTATTAATGCACTTTAGCCATCCCACTATACTTAAATATAATACCATTATTTTACCAAAAACTATGATTCCTTATTCATACAGATAGGTAAGCCTTTGAAATTATCGCCAGCTTTTCCCCCTGTTCACACCGTACGTGCGACTTTCACCGCATACAGCGTTCCAACTAATCCAATTCAATTAATCATCAACACTTCTGATATCAAAATACCTTCTATGTCTCAATTCTTCCGTTTCAATAAGTCGGTGCCTCCCTTGGAAGGTGAACCTCTTTTAGTCTCACGAGAACCTTATTAACCGATAAAGATTTGCCAAGCATGATTAAATAATTCTTCATTAGTCTAGTGGCTATCCCTCCACGTTCATTACACGCTTCAACGGTACTGTGCCACCACTTTCACTGATATAAAGTAAAGTTATATAACCGCTAATCTTACGATTATTTTCCTTCGCAACGCTTCAAAGAGAGTAAGCCCTCCACGTTATCAGCTTACAATGTTGAATTATATCTATTATAGAATGAAATTAGGTGCTTCCTGTAAGCCTGTTAGCATTCATACGCCTGTAACGTATCATGGATTTTCATATTAGCTAGTCTTACTCACCCACATCTAACCTCACAATTTGGTGACATACACATTTCTATGTATCGCAGTTATAGGCCCGTACATTCAGAAGTTTGTCAGCTTAACCTTTTCTTTTAGGTTCATTCGCATTCTCACCATATTCATTCAACTCAAGCACCATGATTTACACCACCCCCGCGGGTAGGCTTTCGTCAGCCGAACTGTTACGGTAAATTCTCACGCCTTTTCGCCGAGCTTATAACACTTTCATTCTTACTAAATCAAGTGCTATTCGACTAAGAGAGAACCCTTCCGAGCGTTACCTCTTCATTTGATTCTTCGATATAACCCTTCAATTCCGAAAGGAACTGCCTAGCTTTACCAGAGTAATGTGACCATTCTCCATTTGAGCTAGGAACATTTCGCACAACTAAACTGCTTCGTTAGTGAAAAAGCGATTGCTCTAATTGAACAATCGCCCCCGATAGTTTACGTTCATTTATTCACAAACTATCTGCTTTTACATATATTAACTCTTATTAGTTATTACAGGAATGCTGTCCCGTAGATTTCGATATTGCTCCAGTTACTAAAGTTTAAAGAATTACGCCTGATACATCTCCTTTCAATACTTCTTTTTCATTCTGATTTTTACATAAAAAGGATGCAACAAACGCTGTTCTATTATTTTCTTGCCTTTCGTATTTCTCAATTTTAACTATACAAACGATTGTATCACCTGTAAAAACAGGTCTTAAAAACTCAAAACTCGTACTACGAGCCAGTACGTTATTATCTCCAGCTATTTTTGTTGGCAGAGTTGCCGTTAATAATCCTTGAATGACAAGTCTTCCTTGTTCATCTGGGGTTATGTGATGGATCCCTGCATCCCCTGAAATCTTAGTAAATAATTCAACATCCCTTACTGTAAAAGTTCGTTCAAACGTAATTATATCTCCTGCTTTTAATGACATTTTAAACTCCTCCCACTGTCTGGTTAATCACGATGTGAATATTACATCAATACCAGACTTTTTAAGGTAATATATTCCACAAAAAGTCCAAAAACCCTTCTTCAACTAACCTTTCCCTTCATTTATGAAGAAAAAGGCTCTACCCATTATGAAGTAAAGCACTCCGTTAACCATCCAGGAAGTGCTGCATCTGCAAAAATAGATTGAGAAGGACCTTTTGCAATAATCTCTTTCCAATCCCCACAAATAAATTCCACTTGGTTATGTCTAATATGATCGGCAATAGCATCAATTTTTTCTTTTGAATTATAATTTTACTGTTGGAGCAATGGAAGAAAGTATCCAAGAACTCCCTACACCAATACCAGTTCCAACCTCAAGAATTTCCCCTTGTGTTATTTGTCCAACGAGAACTGATAATAGTCTTCCAGCTTCATCTGAACAGGAATTTTTTACAAAACTACAAATTACAATAATTTGCTTAAATAAAAAATGGAGGAATTAAGCGAACTCAATTTCTCCATTTTTCTATTCGAAGTCAGCAATACACTAGTCTAATAAACCTACTTACAAATAATGCAGCTTTATTTTAATAATTCTTATATCATCTAAGAAAAAAATCACTTACTATTAAAAGGTCCATCAATCTTATCTTGTAGCTGGAATAAACCCAGCAGCTTCGGCTTCTTCTTCAGTACAGAACATTTCTTCTGCTACTGTATTGTCATAATCACGTTGTCCAGGCATATGGTAAATTTTATTACCTTTTGAATTAATATTACCTTTAATTACACAACTGTTTTTATTAGCCGTATTAGATTCGTCATTTTCTGTTTTAGCATTATCTTTTGTTGCAGCATAATATGCATCTTTATCATAACCACGATTTGTTACATAGTCTTCAACTGACCAAATACCAATAGCAGATTTTTGCGCAGTTTTTTGAATCGATTTAAACCAATCTACATGCTTCGTATTTGGATCATAAATATATGCCACGCGAGCTAATCCATTTTTCAATAGTTGCTCTTGAACACTAATACCATCTTTAGTATAAACATATGCTAGTAACCTTTTATATTTATCACGATATGAAACGTCGAATTCTAAATAAACCGTATCTTGACCAGCTAGTAGCTGCTTTGTAAATTCTTTAGCTTCTGGCCCATAAGGTTGCTCTCCTAACGTTTCGTGATTAGTTTCAGGGGTATCTACAAGAAGAAAACGTACTTTTTCTGGGCTACCATTATATTTTATTCTTATTGTGTCGCCGTCAATTATATCTTGTAGTTCGTATTCTTCAAATTTACTCACATCGTGCTTTTCAGCAGTTTCCATTGTTGAAGCTACAATTCCTTGTATATCTTCAGTTTCAATAATATCTGTGCTAGTTTCTTCCGTACATCCACTTATAAGCAATGTAGAAAAGAACAAAGCCAAATAGAATTTTTTCAAATCAGTATCCTACTTTCTTAAAGATAAAATATATCATTTATTTGGTTCATCACCAAAACGTGTGGTTGATTTCCGTTCCGACTGGGCGCTTTGCCGCTGACGCTTCGCTTTCGCGCAGAGCAGAGCTTCCTGGGGGCGTCCGATGAGCCGCTTCACTCGCGTTGCTCGCTCCAGGGTCTCGGGCCTACACGATGTAGGTCACGAAGGCGTTATCACTGGACGTGATGCTCTTAGCCTTCGTTCCTCTATCGCTGATCCCCAAGGAGTCACCCAGCCTCCACTCCAATCAACTTATTTATATAGTATATGTTTTAACAAATGTCATCCACAACTTTTGGTGATGAGCCATTTATTTTCCTTATGTATCATTTTCTTGAATTTAAACACTACGATTCCAAGTTAGACAATGCCTCCGTAACCAATCTGATACCTTTAGTGCTTCAAACATTTTAGTTTGCCACTTCCAACTCTATACACATCAAGTTAAAAAAGGTGATCAATAATTTGTCACCTTTCTAATTCCTTACGACACATTCCTTAATAGTTTTAATCGAAATTGAATATCTTATAACTCTTATCTTCAATAGTATTACTCACATTTCCCTATTAATAATTAATTTCTGATCCTACCTTTTCATAAAATCAAAAATCCCCAGTTAAATGATAAACTGAAGACCTAAAATTTTATCTGAATATTAAATACAACACAACAGCAAAAATAATTGTTCCGCTAGTGATTAACGTCTTAATATCTTTGTCACTCATTTTCAGTACCTCTCTTCTTACTACTTTATTTAAGTCTATTATCAATAAAGCCCACTAATATCACAATGAATTTGATTTGTTTTTGCTGAAGAGTTTTTCAATCGTGATTAGAGTATTACCCTACTCATTAAAAAAACTTCAGTTTCAAAAACCGAAGATCATAATATCTATATAATTAAGCAATATTTACACATCACAACTTAGTACATCATTATTCTACATCAGTTAATATGTAACTTTCATACATATATAATTAATCCAGATATGGCTAAAATAGTTCCCTTACAACTTTTCATCCTTATTACAGCTTTCTAACAGTATTCTTAACTAATCAAAAGTCCTAAAGAGTTTCACGATGTTTGTTTCTATTGTAAAATATCAAGCTACTACATTCAAGCTATGTAGGTGCAAACAACTCAATGATTTTGGGATACTTCAACTAGTGACTATTTACTATCTCATAACGTGTTTGTCTATTTGCTACTTCCATATATTTTTTCTTTTCTATCATCGGATCTAATTTTAACGATTACGTATAAAGATTCCGTGTGTGAGTATACAAAACAATTGTCTAAGCATACTAAAAACAGAGCCTCCTACAGTTAATGAGGAGGCTCTGTTTTAAATAGTAAAGACTTTGTTATATCTCATTATGTGATTTTGGTTTTGGTCCTAGCTCTTCTGGCACTATATCGGCAAATGTCTCGCCCTCTTCTTCTAAGTCACGCATACGATGTGCAATACGTGATGCGGCAGAAGCTGCGATACTGCCAACTAAATCATCTAAAAACGTATTTACATGATGTCCAGGTTCTGTATCTAACTTTTTAATAATACCGATTTTTTGCTTGTCTAAGTGTCCGAAAGTTGTAACCGCTATGCTACCATATGTAAAAACAGATCCAAGTGCGATTGTTTCATCCACACCAAATAACCCCTCGTCAGATTCTATTATTTGCTGTAATGGTGCAGATAATAACTTTTTCTCTGCAAGTTCATCTAATTCTATACCTACTAATAAAGCATGTTGAACTTCACGCTTACGTAATACACGCTCGACAGAATGAACACAGTGTTCTAATGTTAAGCCTTCATTATAGGTTTTTTGCATTTCATAAACAATTTTAGCAATATCCTCTAGCGATACACCGCGACGAATGAGTGCAGCTTGGGCTGCCTTCGCTACTTCATCAGAATGTATGCGAGTACTTTTATTATGCATAATCAACCCTCATTTCGTTTTTTTTGCTAGTAAAATGCTAGCCTCACCTATTATACCTTTACTTTCTTATATGGTACAATTTTGTTACAAACACATGAAGGAGTGTCATCATTGGATAAGGGAACTGTACAGGATTTAAAGTTCTATAGTGAAGCGTTGCAGGAGGAATTACAGTTATATATTTATGTCCCTGCAAATTATTCCCCACTATATAAATATAATATTTTAATTGCATCAGATGGTAAGGATTATTTCCAACTTGGGGGAATCACAAAACTTGCTGATGAACTTATCGATGACTATGAAATCGAAAATTTAATTATCGCGTTCGTTCCATATAAAGATATTAAGGATCGACGTCACAAATATATCCCTAGTGGAGAGCAACATGAAGCTTATCTGCGTTTTTTAGCACATGAGCTTGTGCCATATTTAGATGCTGAATTTTCAACTTACCAAATGGGCATGAGCCGCGGAGTGATAGGTGACTCCATGGCTGCAACTGCTTCCTTAATGGCTGCTTTAAAATATCCAAGTATTTTTGGTAAAGCCATTTTACAGTCACCATATGTCGACGAAAATGTGCTTAAAGCTGTTGAAAATTTTAAAGATCCAGGGACAATTTCTATTTATCATATTGTCGGAAAAAAAGAAGACCAAGTGGTGACAATGGATAAAACAATAAAGGATTTTTTAACACCGAATCGTCAATTGCATAACCTTATGTTAAGCAAAGGATTTTCTACATTTTATGATGAGTTTGACGGAAATCATACATGGAAATATTGGAAACCTGATTTACGTCGCGCATTAATTGAAAATTTCAATTAATTTGGGCTATTCAAATTACGAAAAGGGAAATTTCTGTTATACTTTAATAGTAAATTTGTTTATTTTCGGGAGGTAATGGACTATGAAGTACGGTATTGTGGCATTTCCATCAAAAAAATTGCAAGATTTAGCTAACACTTATCGCAAACGTTATGATCCGCATTATGCGAAAATCACACCGCATATGACGTTAAAAGACAGCTTTGAAGCAACAGATGAAGATATTAACTCTGTCGTAAAGCAATTAGATGAACTTGCTGCCAAATATGCACCCTTAAACATTCATGCATCACGCATAAGTTCGTTTTTCCCTACAACAAATGCACTCTATTTCCGCATTGATCCGACAGAACAATTAGAAGCATTTCAGTATGCACTAAAAGAAAAAATTCCGTTTGGAGAAACTAAACATGTTTTTGTCCCACATATTACAATTGCTCAAAAAATGACAGCCTCAGAGCACGATGACATCTTTGGGCAATTACGTATGACAGGCGTTGACGAAAAAGATACGATTGATCGCATCCATCTTTTATATCAATTAGAAGACGGCTCTTGGACAACTTATGAAACATTCCGATTGACTGGGGATGAGTAAAACTTGTATAACGTTAAGATTGTTGAAACGACAAAAGAACATGATGATGCGATTACAGTCCGCAAAAAAGTTTTTGTAGAAGAGCAAGGTGTGCCGCTTCATCTAGAATGCGATGCTGAGGATGCATCCGCAACGCATTTCATTATGTATGAAGGCAATGAGCCAGTAGGTGCCGCACGTTTGCGTAGTATTGAAAACGATGCTGCAAAAATTGAACGTGTCTGTATTTTACAAGACCAGCGTGGCAAAAAACTAGGTGCTTTAATAATGAAGGAAATGGAGAAGCATGCCATTTCCATTCATAAGAAAAAACTAAAACTCCATGCACAAAGCTATGCTATTCCTTTTTATGAAAAGCTTGGCTATTCGGTAACATCTCCTGAGTTTATGGACGCAGGTATCCCACATCGTGCTATGGAAAAAAACATTTAACAAATGGGTGTTACGAAAATGCTGATGCATATCGTAACACCCTTTTTGTAAAAGTTGAATGATAAATGAACATCCATTTAACCAACCTTTTGATATTGCTTTACATAGTGGATATATCATACTATTTCATCATTTTAGTAATTTTATCGAAATCTAGTGAATCACCATCTTGAATAATAGATTGTACTATTTTATCCTCAAGCTCTTGCGTAATTTGTCTTTTGGATATCTTACTTACACGTCGTACAATTTTTCTTACTTGTTTTTCATTTGTAAAATCTGCATGTTGAATTGCATTTGCTAATGCAAAAATTTCCTCCATTGATACCCCAGTTTTTTGTTCAATTGAATTAAAAAACCCGCGGTGCATGTTCCCCCTCCTATCAGTTAAAATTTTTATTTTTTCCACCGTTGTTTTCATACAAAACATTTAACAATGAGTGAAGGCTTTAAACTTTATTCAGATAATGGGCACTCTGAAGAAAAGCTAAAGCCTTTTATCTACTGTCACATTTAATCAATTATTGCGTCTGCGATGTTAAATTACATGAAAGTAGCGCCAACAATAATTAGAAGAATGAATAGGACAACAATTAGAACAAATGTTGAGCTATTGCCATGACCACAATAGCCGCCGTAGTAATCGCCTCCACAATAACTAGCGTTATAGCTACCAACATTTCCTCCATACGGTTGTGCGCACCAGCCTTGATATCCCATAAAAATACCCCTCCCTTCTACAACCTATAATATGTTTTCGTTGTAGAAATGGGTGGGGTATTCGTCTAGTCAATATTTCCTTTTGGTTTAAAAATTAAAGCGCCGATAAAGCCAAACACTATGGCAGCACTGATTCCTGCACTTGTTACTTCAAACATCCCACTCAACACGCCTACAAGACCGTGTTTCTCTGCCTCAGCCATTGCACCATGCGTTAATGAATTGCCAAAAGATGTAATAGGTACTGTTGCACCAGCACCTGCAAAATCAATTAGAGGTTCATACAAGCCCATCCCATCTAAAATTGCTCCCACTACGACTAGCGTACTCAATGTATGTCCGGGTGTTAATTTACCAACATCCATTAATAATTGACCTATAACACAAATAATGCCTCCTACAATAAATGCAAATACAAATGACATAACCATAACTTTTACCTCATTTCATTGTAATTTCAATTGCATGTGCCGTACATGGAATTGTTTCACCCTGTTGAAACGAAAGCGGGGACAGTAATGCTCCTGTTGCTACAAGAAGTACTCGCTTATAGGTACCTGCTCGCATTTGTTGGATCACATAACTAAAAAAAATTGCGGCCGAACAGCCTGCGCCACTTGCACCAGATTGGAATGATTCATCCTGTCCATAAAATTCAGCACCTGCATCACGTAAAAGTGTTAACTCCTCATTCTTTACGCCACTTTCAACAAGCATTCCTTTTAGAAGTTTCAAGCCAAGTTGACCTAAATCACCGGTTAAAATTAAATCATAATTGTATATTTTTTGATTACGTTGCTCTAAATGTGATTGAATCGTTTGAAAAGCAGCTGGTGCCATTGCAGCACCCATATGAAACGGGTCATCCATACCATAATCAATTGATTTTCCAACTGTTGCTGCTTCAATAGAAGGATATTCCTCATGATGCTTCCCAATTAGCGCATAACCAGCAGCTGTTACCGTCCATTGAGCAGTTTGAGGTTTTTGCGAGCCATAATCAACTGGATAGCGGAATTGTCGTTCAACTGCATTGTGTTGACTAGATGCACCAGCTAGCGAGAAATTTGCGGCACCTACTTCTGTTAAAAGGCTCGCAACGATTACTGAAGAAACAGAGGTAGCACATGCAGAGAACATTCCAATAAAAGGAATAGCTAAATCTCTAGCTGCAAAATTGGTCGGTGTCATTTGATTGACTAAATCCCCACCCACAAAGTAATCAATGTCCGGATTTTTCACGCCAGCTTTTTTCATCGCAAATTCACAAGCCTCTTCAACCATTTTTCGATGACCCTGTTCATTTGTTTTCATTTCCCAACGCTCGTCATCATAAGTCGCATCAAAATATCGACTAAATATACTACGTTTCTCTAGCGGGCCTGCTACCACACCACCCGCTAGTAAGGACGGTTTCGATTGAAAGACAATTACCATGAAACCACTCCTATCGCCACAAGAATATATTTAATAAGGCCAACAAAAAAAGCAGATACAACACCAAATAATACAACTGACCCCGCTAATTTAAATAAATTCCCACCAACACCAAGCACTAATCCTTCAGATCTATGTTCAATGGCAGCTGAAATCACAGCATTCCCAAACCCTGTAACAGGTACAGCCGATCCAGCTCCAGCAAATTGACCGATTCTCTTATATAAACCAAAGCCCGTTAAAATCATGGCGAAAAACACCATTGTTGCAACTGTCGGATTTCCTGCTGTCGCTTCCGTAAAGTTAAAGAAAATCATATAAAAAAGTGAAACAGCTTGTCCGATTGTACAAATAAGACCTCCTACAAAAAAAGCCTTTGCAACATTCTTTAAGTAGGGTGGCTTCGGTGTGACATTTTGTTCTAGTTTTTTATATTGCTCTTTCTCCATTTATGACTCCTCCTTTGCAAGCTCTTTCAATTCCTTAATTTTATCGCTCAGTTTATTATCTTCAATTTTATCCTTTTTTATTTTATTGGCTTCATAAAATATTTTATAATCAGCTGAGACCAAAACGTCTTTGTTTGGATATTTTTCATCAAATTCCTTTTGCAACTTTTTCTCAAATTTAGCCTTTTTCCACTTATCCCATGGTTTAATTTGAACTGCTACAAGCATACTATCTTCATATTGGATAACCGTTGTTTTATCAACAAAGTCATGTTCTTTTAAAATGGCTTCAACTTCCTCTTCATTTTCCGGTGAACCGTAGACAATAAATTTTTCTTTCTCATTGCAACCACTTAAAAGCGACATACTAACTAATAGAGGTAACATTATTCCTAATAGCCTCAAGGTTTTACCCTCCTTTTCTTTACAGTTTCTCCTTAGATAAAAAAACTATTCACCTAACAAGATATACGAAAGGCGAAAGCCCGTGTCCATTTTTCATGGGTACATATTGTATAAGTAGTAACGAGGAAAGGAGGTGACAATATGGGTTGTGGCAAGCCAACAAATCCTATTGGACCAATCCATTCAGCAGGCTGCGTTTGTGACGTAGTACGCGCTATTTTAGACATTCAAAATCAAGCGGTGAGAGAAGAATGTCAACCATGTACAGCTAACTGTTTCTTAGAACCACTTGGAGGCATTGTAAGTCCTTCACGCTCTCATGCAGATACACGTGTATTCATGTTAATTACCAAAGATGGTACTCCTTTCAAAGCATTCTTTAATTCTCCAACAGCAGATCCATGTATATGTACATCAGTATTTTTCCGTGTAGAAGATATGTTTGATGAGTGCTGCGCTACTTTGCGTGTTTTAGAGCCTTTATGTTCATTTGACTCTAGTGAAAGTACAGTAGACCTATTAAGTCGTGATGGTTGCTGTGTCAACATGAAAAAAATATGTAAAGTAGATGATTGGAATCCAACTGAGAGCTGTATCACTGTAGATTTATCATGTTTCTGCGCTGTACAATGTATTGCTGATGTTGACTTAGGGATTTGTAACTAATCTTTTCTCCTTTGACACACTACACATAAAAAAAGTGTACAGCATCCTCTGCTGTACACTTTTTTCATAAGGTAGGTAATTGTTTGCCTCGCCATAATATGTGCGCTATATCCTCAAAATAGATAATCTCTTGTGTCTTTAATTCTAAAGAAGTAAACATCAATGAATCAGTCTGTACATCCGATGCATTACCGTGTAATTTCCTACCATCTTTCAAAGATATTACTAATGGTTGATAGGCTTTTTGTCGAAACGGCTTTTCTAAAAATTGAAGTTGCTTTAGTAAATACGGATCTATTAGTAATTCCTCTACCACTTCTTCTTTTTCTTCCATTGTTTGTTCATTGAAATAGCCGTCCTTTACATACACTGATGTACTTTCACTCAAATCAAGTTCATGTAGCACCTTAGAGATATTTAGAAAATATTGTGGTGATTTTATAAACAAGCGTGGCTCTCGATCCACATTACTCACTTCCCTTTTTTCTTACAATATGCAAAAGAAAGGGATTTGGTTCTTAGCCTATCTGACTTAAAAAAACTGTCGCTAAACCTAAATAAATTAAAATACTTGTAATATCATTTAATGTTGTAATAAATGGACCTGATGCAACAGCTGGATCAATTTTCAAGCGATGCATAAGCAGTGGGATAAAAGAACCTGCAACTGTAGCCACTAAAATAGAACCACATAGCGCTGCACCTACCAGCATTCCAAGAATAAGCTCTTGTTTCCAAATATAGACGATGCCGATAACAATCAGCCCACAAACAATTCCAGACATTAAGCCTGTTCCTGCTTCACGTAGTAGTAATTTGAGCTTACTATGATCTTCGACGTCTCCTGTCGCAATTCCTCGAATAGCTACCGCTAGTGCCTGAGTTCCACTATTCCCAGAAGTACCTGAAATAAGAGGGATAAACACCGCAAGTAACGCTACTTGTTCTAACGTTGCTTCAAACTGCCCCATCAAATTTGCTGTTAACATTCCTAAAAATAGTAATATGACAAGCCATGGTAAGCGTTTTTTAGCTGCTTGTAACGAAGTCGTATCAAATTTATCCATATCGGAAATACCCGCTAATTTAGAGTAATCCTCCGATGCTTCCTCATCAATAACATCAATAATATCGTCGACTGTGATAATCCCTAGTAATTCTCCCTTATCGTCAATAACTGGAGTTGCTAAGAAATTATAGTCCTTCATAATTTGAGCAACCTCTTCTTGGTCATCCCCTGCATGCACCATCACAACACGTTCATTCATAATTGAACGTATAAGTGTATCTTCATCAGCAATAATTAAATCGCGAAGTGAAATAACGCCTGTTAATCGATGTTCTTCGTCAACGACAAAAATATAATAAATTGTTTCGGCATCCGGCGCCTCTTTTCGTAAAATCGCCATTGCTGAACGCACAGTAGAATTTTCTGGAATCGCTACATATTCTGTCGTCATGATAGAACCGGCAGTATATTCATCGTAGCTTAATAGTTCATTAATTTCTTCAGCTGTTTCCTCATCCATCATGCCTAAATAGCTTTCACGTTGCTCTGTATCCAACTCATTTAAAACGTCTGCTGCATCATCTGCATACATATGAGAAAGCATTTCTGCACCATATGACGGAGCCATCTCAGCTAGATACGCTGTGTACTCATCATCATCTATTTCGATTGCCTCAAAAATATCAGCCATTTCCGTCGGAGACAAGAACGAATAGATGATCTTCCTTATATCAGGTTCCACCTTCTCATAAAACGTTGCCTGATCATACGGATGAAGCTCTAAAAACTCATCACGGAATGCGTCAATATCATGTGCTTCGAGCATTTCTCGCAAACGTGCCTCGTCGAATTGCACATCATCCTTTTCATTTCTTTCCTCTATCATGCTTGTCCCCTCCTTCCGAGAATCAATTATGCCTCGGCATAATTGCGTCCAGAATCGGCTTTGTGCTTAGGCCTGCACGAGGGCCGACACGATGTCGGTCATTTCGGTAATGCCACAGGACGTGGCGTTTTTACCGATGCAGGTCAGTTAGCCGTTATCGCATGGATGCGATGATTTTAGGCTAACATCCTCTAAGCACTCCTTTCCGATTCAGTGACATCTGCCGGAGGCTTTAGGCCAACGTGATGTTGGTCACTCAGTCTTTGCCACAGGACGTGGCGTTCTTAGACTGAGTTCCTATATTTCAGCAGGTGTTTGACCAACCGCCGAAAAGTAAATTCATTTGAACCTGTTGCTATGCTTTCGGTACAGAAAACATTTGCTGAAATACGTTAAATCATTGATACGGACAATGCCGTAAATCTACCTTATATATAATAGAGTGTATTGTACCTTTTCTGCAAACCCTTTTTTTAATTCCTAATAACCTGAGACATCGCCATGATCTAATTGGATAAATCTGTGGATAAACGTTTCTATTTTACCTATCATCATAACGTGGGATTGATTTCCGTTCCGACTGGGCGCTTTGTAGCTGTCGCTTTGCTTTCGCTACAGAAAACATTTGCCGCTGACGCTTCGCTTTCGCGCAGAGCAGAGCTTCCTGGGGCGTCCGATGAGCCGCTTCGCTCCAGGGTCTCGGGGCAACAAATGTTTTCTGTGCGAAAGCGTAGTGCAAACGCAACGTCAGCTACAGGATGTTGGTCACGAAGGCGTTATCACAGGACGTGATGGTTTTAGCCTTCGTTCCTCTATTGCTGATCCCCAAGGAGTCGCTCAGTCTCCACTCCAATCAACTTATACTACATTTTAAAAAATGTCATCCCTAACTTATAGTAATGTGCCTAAAAAGCCCTCTGATTTACTATATCCTACAAACACTTTCTTTTCTGTTAACGTGCTGTTAAGAAAACTTTCTTATTAGAGATAAAAAATGATAGAAGGAGATGCCCGTTTGTGCGAACATCTCCTTAAATATATAAAATAGTTTTCACACTTAGTGAACTCAAGACTGTTTAGAAAGTATTCGTCATCGTATAGTTTTTAAAAAATAAAATCAAAACTTTAAGCTAAGGAGTCATTCAGTAATTGCTGCATATCTTCGTTTAAGTCACTTGTGAAGTGTAAACTCTCACCTGTTAAGGGGTGGAGCATCTTTAAAGATACACAATGTAGGGCTTGTCTATTGATATGGTTGCGACTTCCACCATAAAGTGCATCTCCAACAAGTGGATATCCCACATAAGCCATATGCACACGAATTTGATGTGTACGCCCGGTGTGTAACTTTAGTTGTATATGTGTCATCGGTTCATCATGTAAATAAAAGTGTCTTAAAACTGTCACATCGGTATGCGCAAATTGACCGTCTTCACGTATCTCTCGCTCAATAATACTCGTCTCTTTGCGTCCAATAGGAGCAATGATGGATTGTATATCTTGAGCTACATGTCCATGTACAATTGCTTCATATTGTCGAGAAATTTCTCCATTACGCTGTGCAAGTCCCGTTAAATGATGGATATGAGCATGTTTAGCGATGCATAATAAGCCAGAAGTATCACGATCAAGTCTCGTGACGATATGGGCAGTAGACGCTAGACCTTGCTTCTGAAAATGACCACACACTAGATTAGCTACGCTAAGTGTTGGATGCTCTCTCGAAGGGATCGTACTCTGACGCGCTGGCTTATTAAGCACTAAAATAGCTTCATCTTCAAAAGTAATAGCGAGTTCACCATGTTCAACAGCAAGTCCTTCACTTTTTTCTTCTGGAGGGAATTTCACTTCAACTCGATCCCCAACGTGAAGAGGATGTCTAACATTGCGTTCGACATCATTCACTGTCAATAAACCTCCATCAAATTTAATAGCTGTTAAAGCTCGCTTGGAGATTCGCCATTCAGTTAAGGCTTCCCTTAGTAGTTGACCTTCCTTTTCTGCTATAAAATGCAGTGTAAACCTTGTATCCATCTTATTCATTTGCCACGAACGATTCATGGACTCGTTCCCAGAATGGGAATGGGCGGAAACGAGCAAAACGTACTCTTTCATTTGCTACATTAAAAGCAATCGACTTCACATCGCCTTGCGTAACTTGTAAATGATCAACCGTCATATTAAAGTTTTGATCATTAACTGGACGTAAAATACAGTGATGGTGGGCTGGTAAAATGAGTGGTGAACCAACTGTACGGAAGACACGGTTATTGATAGATGCTATTTCAGTAATTTGGAATGCAGCTAAAGTCGGGTGAATAATCGCTCCACCGAGGGCTTTATTATACGCTGTGCTACCCGAAGGAGTCGACACACAAAGCCCATCTCCACGGAAACGTTCAAACTGATTGCCATTTAACTCCACATCCATAACAAGCGTGACATCAGGTGATTTCACAGTCGCTTCATTTAACGCTAAATACGTATTAGACTCCGCATTATGATGCTCCACCTTCACCTCTAGTAATGGATACTCCACAACGTTAAAGTCTTTCTTAGCAATCGACAAAACAAGCTTTTCTAATTCAGATGGCTTCCAGTCCGCATAAAATCCTAAATGTCCTGTATGGATACCTACGAAGGCAACCTGATCTAGCAAATGAGAATATCGATGGAAGGCATGTAATAATGTTCCATCTCCTCCAATAGAGACTACGATTTCAGGCGATTCTTCATCATAAGTTAGCCCAAAATCCTGCAAATACGTTCTTGCTAGCTCCATTAATTCGTTCGATTGTGCATCTCTACGTGATTGAATGGAAAATTTCATTTTATGTCACGCTCCTTCTCTGATAGTAAATTAGGATTCGATGCTTCTTTGTATTCGCTAAAATAAGCTTGTGCTTCTTGAATCTCACTGCGAATGGACGACATTTCCTCATCCAATCGGAAGGCCGCCTCTGCAGCACTTTGAAGGCGATTTTTTATTTCCTCTGGGAACATGCCTTTATATTTATAATTTAATGAATGCTCAATAGATGCCCAGAAATTCATAGCTAGTGTTCTTATTTGAATTTCAGCTAATACCAATTTTTTCCCTTGAATCGTCTCAACGGGATATTCAACAATCATGTGATATGAGCGATATCCACTTGGTTTATTATGTGTAATATAGTCTCGTTCTTCTACTACACGCATATCTTTTCGTTGACGGATTAGCTCCGTAACTGTTGAAATATCATCTACAAATTGACACATAATACGAAGGCCAGCAATATCACCTAGCTCATCACCCAGTTGTTTAGAAGGCTCAAAGGAAAGTCCCTTTTCTAATGTTTTATCGTATATACTTGCTAAAGGTTTTACACGCCCTGTAACAAACTCGATTGGTGAATTTGCATTAACAATACCAAACTGCGAACGCATACCCTTTAATTTTACTTTTAACTCATCTACTGCTTGTTTATAAGGACCTAAAAATATTTCCCATTGTCCCATCACAAAAACCTCCCGACATTCGGTATCGAACAAAACCAACACCGTCTGTTCGTTTTGTCTTTTTATTCAGCGAGAATTGTCTTGAAGTGTTGTTCCACTGCTTGGACAAATTCCGCCCCGTAATTGTAATTTCCTTCAATATTATACACGAGCATTTCTAATTCATCGTAAAAATTGGTAAGTTCAATAACTTCTTCACCTAGTTGCAGCTTTGGATTTTTCTTTTTTTGTAAAATATGTACAAGTTGATCCCAACTACTCGGTGGAAAACGCAAGTAATGATAATTTTCTCCTGCATCAAGTAAATAAATAAACGCAAAGTCATCAGAATCTGCAATTAGTTGTGCAGCAGGTTTTAACTGTAAATTTTCATCAATGTCGTTTAAACTAAAATGAAGTTGCTCGTTTTCAAAATTCAATGTTTCTATTATATAAATTTTACGCACAGGCCGTTCCCCTTTTTTTCATACTCTTCCTCTTATTTTAGCATACAGGGTAAATAGTTGCAGTGTGTAAATATTAACGAATTAAACTTTTCTTTCTTCTAATCAACACATTTGAAAAAATTTAAACTAAACAGGTGATCATATATGGCACAACAACTTGAAATAGAATTTAAAAACCTCTTAACAAAACAACAATACGAGCATTTATTGCAAGAGTTCAACATTCCCGAAAATGCTATTCATCGTCAAACAAATCATTATTTCGACACACCTTCCCAAGCTATTCGGAAATTACAAAGCGGGCTTCGTATTAGACAAATCGACAAATATTATGAATGTACATTAAAAGAAAAAAGTGCAGAGCATGCACATTTAGAAACAACAGATGAAATAACTGCTGAGCAGGCAAACAAAATGCTTGTAGGAGAAGGTTTTTATGCCAAAGAGGTAGCAAAAAGACTAGCACTATTTCACATTCCTTTAGAAAATTTGGAAGTTTTCGGTTCACTGACAACGGATCGTGTCGAAATACCTTATAGAGATGGTCTTCTAGTATTTGACCACTCTTTCTATTTGCAGTGCGACGATTATGAGGTAGAATATGAATCAAAAGATGCAATAAAAGGAAATGCAATCTTCGACGAATTTCTACAGCAATATGGTATTGAAAAACGGTCTGCAGATAAAAAAATCGCACGTTTTATGCAAGCATTACAAATGGATAAAAAATAATACTAATAGCTTAAGAAAGGGTGACCAACTCCTTGGATATCCAATCAATCAGAACTTTACTTGAAATTCAAGCATTGCAAACACTAGGCTCTACAGAAAATTCATCGTCTAACAATCTTACAGACAGTAATTCTATGTTTTCAGACATGATTAGCGAATTACTTGGCGGTGCAACAACTGCTAATAGTGCAAAATTGTCCAGTTTACTCGGAAGTGCATCAAGCATCTCTTCATCGATCAACCAATTTAGTAGTTCAAATGGGTTGTTTGAAAACATGCAAAATAGTGGGTACCAATCATTGCTCTATAATGGTTCTAATGCCGTCTATATCCCTGATTCTGTACAGGCAGCATTAGCAAACACACAATCTAGTACAAAACTAGACACCTATGTTTCAGATAATGTCATTGGTTCAACAGCGTATGCCAATGCATTAACAGGGGCGAACCAATATGCTTCGATTATTGAAAAGGCAGCAGCTACATATAATGTACCCGAGAAACTTATCGCTGCCGTAATCAAGCAAGAGTCTAATTTTAATCCAACAGTGGTTAGTCACGCTGGAGCACAAGGTTTAATGCAATTAATGCCAAAAACAGCACAGTATTTAGGGGTTACTAACGCTTTTGATCCTGAGCAAAATATTATGGCTGGGGCAAAATATTTACGCCAAATGCTAGATAAATTCGATAATGATCCAACGTTAGCGTTAGCTGCCTATAACGCAGGAGCTTCTCGCGTTACAAAGTATGGTGGCGTTCCTCCTTTCAAAGAAACACAGAATTATGTCAAAAAAGTGATGAATTACTACACTGCTTAATCGCATAATCACTGTTATTACAATCTTTTTCAGCAAATTTCACCCTTTGTGGTGAAATTTGTTCTTTTCTAGCGAAAAACAATTCCAAAGAGCGGTTTGTTTGTGTTAACGAAAAGACGTTGATAGAATGAAGGTAGTCACAAGAAATTCACATTTTTGAAGATGACCGAGTATAAAATTGTACTTTACGATATAAAGACTTGAAGGAGCATTTAACTTATGAGTAGAAAATACACTGTTCCTTATGAGGAGCTGGGAGCTGAAAAACTTTCAGAGCTAATTCATGCATTCTATAAAAGAGTTGCTCAGCATCCTGATCTTATTCCAATCTTTCCGGAAGATTTGACAGAGACAGCCCGCAAGCAAATTCAATTTCAAACACAGTATTTAGGTGGACCAAATCTTTTTACTGAGGAACATGGACATCCAATGATGCGTGCACGTCATATGAATTTTCCAATTACACCCGATCGTGCTCAAGCTTGGCTCGAATGTATGTCCGAAGCAATGGATGAAGTTGGTTTAGAAGGGAAGTTCCGTGAAACTTATTATCAACGTTTAGTATTAACAGCTCATCACATGATTAATACACCAAATGACGATGAGGGGGAATTGTTACGTGAATAATATTCAAATGTTGCAAGCACCAACTCCTGAGATTTCTACTGCTAATAAGCCAATTGAATTGTATATTTTCGTAGATCCACTTTGTCCTGAAGCTTTTAATATACAAGCCATTCTTCGTAAATTACAGCTAGAGTATAATCATTACTTTACATGGCGCCTTGTGCTAAGCACAGAGCTTACCTCTTTAAATTGTTTAAGTAAGCGCGTAAAGGGGTGTGTATCAGGCATTGAACTCGACATAAATCACCCTGTTTTACCATCTATCGCTATTAAAGCAGCAGAGTTACAGGGCAAACGTGCCGGAGCGCGCTATTTGTCGAAACTACAAGAATATGTATTACTAAACCATCAAGATGTTAATTCCTATGCTACGCTGTTAAAAATTGCGGAGGATGTTCAATTAGACATGAATGAATTTTCTGTAGACTTTGGGTCGAAGGAAACAGCACGTGCCTTCCAATGTGATTTATATATGAAACGTGAAATGGAAGTTGATGAAGTGCCTAGTATTGTATTTTTCAATGAATGTATTGAAGATGAGGGACTTAAAGTTAGTGGTAGCTATTCCTATGACGTTTATGAACATATTTTACAAGAGATGATGGATGAACAGCTTGTGCGTCAACCATTACCAACAATGGAAGAGCTATTTGTAAAATTCCATACACTTTCAACACATGAAGTAGCTTTTATCTATTCATTAACAGAACAAACAGCAGAACGCGAATTAAAAAAACGTATGCTGCAACAAAAGATTGAACGAATTCAGACAGATGACGCTACATTATGGCGTATTAAATAATGCAATTATACTCTTATTCTAAAAAATAGAGGGCTTATCCGATAAGTCACTAAAAATAAAGCAAGTGAAGAAACTACTCTTCACTTGCTTTTGTTTGTTGTCCTAATAATTAACGTTCTCTCGGATTATTCAAACTCAACGAAAATAAATAAACAACCTCATCTATCATCTTATCAATATCCGGATTAATATGCTCATTTAGATATGGTAATGTCAATTGGAAAACTAAAATTGACGAAAGCAATGAGTAGAAAAAATTCGCTGTATATTTAAAGTTCCTTTTTATACCTGTATTGTCTTTTCCACCATCATTTATAAGCTGTTATTACAGTCCACTGGTATTTTAATTCCTTGTCACTAACATTAGCAAATTCTAATAAACCTAACGAATATTTTTTATTAATAGCATTTTTAAAAATATCTGTTCTTTTCTGTTACCATCTATGAGCCGGCTATTTTTTCTCCCTTAGGCTGGCTGCTGTTGGCGTCCGGTTCGACAGTGATACCGATTTGATCAAAAGTCTGCCCTTCAGCGAGCTGGTAGGTCAGTATGCCGGATCCGTTTTCATCTGGCTTGAATATGCCGCTATTTTCCCTTGTGCCATTTTTCAGCAGCCAAACCTGGTAAACCTGTGAGCCTTCGACGCCTGGTAATTCGTGAACCTGCACCACCAAATTTTTCTCAGATCCCTGCTGGACAATATATGCGATGCCGTTTGTTCCCGTGTGGCTTTGATTTGCTGCCTTTAAGGGAATGGTCGTTAAAATCTCAATGGGTATATTTTCAGCATGGCGATTTTCCCCCTGTACATTCGCTATTCCAAGGCCAATAATAGCGAACAACAAGACGACCAAGATACTGGTTGAAACTGGAGTGAAATGGCTTTTGAGCTTCATCGCAAGCTTACTCATCTTAGCCATGAATGTTTCCGTATCGCTTTTCGTTTTTTGATCAAAAACAAACCCCAGCACCTCGCCTTTTAGCGATTCAGGCACCGCGATTTCGGTATAATCAAACGGCAAAGCATGCCAGGCCTGGGACAATTCCTGATATTCTTTCTCACATTTCGTACAATTCTTTAAATGTTCAACAAAGGCTATGCGTTCGCTCTCCTTGAGCTCATTTGCTATATATGGAATTAAATGATCACAATCCCTTCTCATTTTATATCCTCCAATTCCAGATGCTTCCTCAGACCTTTAAGTGCTTGGTGCAACCTGCTTTTAATCGTGCCGAGCGGCTCTTGTTCCAGCTTGGCGATCTCTGAAAGAGAATAGCCTTTCCAATAAAGCAAATCGATTAATTTTCTTTGCGCCGTCGGCAATTTGTTTTTCGCCATCTCAATATCATTCGTATTTACTCGTTGCTCGATTACATTGGCAAAGTCGGCGATCTCTTCATGTTCCTCTTGATAGTGTTGCGTATGCCTCTTCTCTTTGCGGTGGTAGTCAATGCAAATATTGCGAGTAATCGTGAGGAGCCAATTGACAAAGCTGCCTTGAGCGGGATCGTATTGGCTGTTTGTTGTCCATAGCCTCAAAAAGACCAACTGAATAATCTCTTTCGTCTTATCCTCATTCCCATTACAAAACTTCATTACAAAGCCGTAAACAAGCTTTATATATCGATCATACAGCTCCTCTAATGCGTGACCGTGTTTTTCGTTTACCAATATCATTAATTCCGCATCGTAATTTTCTTTCATGTGGCACTCCCTGCTATTGGATAAAAATATATTCTTTCGGTACAAAAGACACTTACTGAAAGAAGTTAAAAGTAAAGATGGGAACGACCGCGATTGATCGTTCCCTGGGCAGGCTTACTTAAATTCTGTTTTGCTATTTACGATAAACCATACATCTTTTACTCCTTGTCCATTTACATCCCCTGTTTGCTGGTCTTTAGCAAAATAATACAGAGGAAAGCCTTTGTAAGTGACTTGCTTCTTACCGTCGTCTGCTCTTGTGATTGTACCGAAATCCTTTTTGTCAAAACCTTCTGGGACACCGAAATCTTCCTGAGTAAATGCCGGCCAGGTTGCTATGCAGTCTCCATTACAATTGCTTTTTCCTGCTTCATCCTTCTTAAAGTAATACAGCGTCTTTCCCTGTGAATCTGCTAGGTATTCTCCAACTTTGTCATTCTTCAAAAGCTGAAGGCTGTCAGCCGGGGCTTGTTCCGATTTAGTTTGTTCCGTTTGGGCTTGATCGGGTTGATCCGTCTCTGTTTTTTCCTCAGTGCTTTTTCCACAGGCAGCCAAAACAAAAATAATTGATAGTAATGTAAGGGTAAAAATTCCTTTTTTCATGTATATTCCTCCTAGTTTTTCAGATTTAAGGATCTTCCTTATTTCCATCCCCATTTTTGAAAGATTTGATGACCTTCTTCCGTTTTTAAATACTCAATAAATTGCTGTGCCTCTTTTTTCTGATCGGTGATTTTCGTCAGGGCGATCGGCGTTCCACGATAGAGCTTCTCTTCTTCGGGAAGTTCGACTAGGTCGGTCACATCCTTAAGTCGGTAATGCCATGATTCATAAGTAATCCAGGCGTCTAGGCTAGAATTCGATTTCCATAGTTCAATGGCTTCAGCACTCGACTTTACAGAAAGGTTAATATTTTGAGAAATACCTTCGATTATCCCTTTTCTGCCTGCCATGTCTTCCCACAAGCCGAGCTGACCAGCTCCATTCACATCGAGTATTTTGACTCCATCTTTCGTTAAATCCTCCAGGCTTTCAATCTTCTTTGGATTTCCTTTCCTCACCAATATTCCTGCAGCACGCGGGTAAAGCTCCGTTCGTGATTTAGTGTCAATCATTTCGGGATGGTTAAAGATGAAGTCCTGCAGCATATATTCGGAGCCACCGAAAATAATATCTGCATCTTGCTTTGCCTGGCTGATCCATTTGCCCTCTGGTCCGGCTGTTACTTCCACCTTTATTCCCGTTTCAATTGAAAAATGTTCAGCAGCTTCCTTGATTGGTCCAAGTGGTCCGCCTGGTCCGTACACCCGGATAACATGATCACTTTGAACGGAATTTGGTGTCGCCTGGGACGCCTGCTTACTGTCCATTTTTGCATTGGCTGACAATCCGGTAGCCGCAATAACAAAGAGCAGTAAAGCTGATAGAAACAAGGTCTTCTTCATGATTATTCCTCCATTTTATATATGTTTTTGAACGGTACTATCAAAGGAAACGAAGGGAGGCTGCAAACGGTTTGATTATAATTTCAAATTAGTTAGAAAGTTTCATAAATAAGATCAATTATGCTTCGGCATATTGCGTCTGGAATCGGCCTTGTGCTTTTTTAATATACGCAATAATCATCGCGGCACTTACAGGCTATGATACTGCCTCTAGATGGCTAACAAGGGCAGATTAGTTGAAGAAGGATTTATCTATTCTTAGGAGAACTTATATATTTAATAGTAAAATTATTTAGCCAAAGACGGTATACCTACTAAATCTTGTATATGTTACCGGTTTTCATTCCCAATCTAACACGATATATTTTGATAAGCATTTTTTAATAGACAAGGAGAAAAACTATGAACTTTGAACAATTACTATATATTGTTGAAGTGACAAAACACAATTCACTCTCTATAGCAGCTCAGAATCTTTATGTGACTCAATCAGCTATTAGCCAATCTATTACTAGTTTAGAAAAGGAATTGGGATTAAAAATTTTACATCGCTCAAGGGGACACGGTGCTGTGCCAACCGATGAAGGTAGAATCATTCTGAAACAAGCCTACGAAGTGTTAAGAAAATTGGAGGAAATCAAAGAGACCGCCCTCTCATTTAATTCCATGGTAGAAGGAGAACTAAAAGTATCTTCAATACCAGGATTGACAACGATTCTAGTAAAGGCTTTGGCTGCTTTTAAACAAGATTACCCTCAAGTAAATGTAGAAATAAACGAAAAAAGCAGCTCTTCTGTGATTGAAGATGTTCGCCAGCATCAGATCGACATCGGACTGATTGCCTATTCACCAGACTGGAACATAAACATGGAAGGAATAGCTTTTGAATCACTATTTGAAGGAAAACAGAAAATCTATGTTTCTAAACATTCTCCTTTAGCGTTTACAGGCGCCATATCTTCACATGAGATACTAGATCAAACGCTCGTTACATATTATGGTGAATTTATGCAATACTTTGTTCATGATTTCTTTAACAAATACCAGCCCATGAAAATCCTATTTACATCAAACAATTTGGACGGCATTCTCCAAGCTATCAATGAAAGTTTGGCTATTACATTCGCTCCTGATTTCATCATGAAAAATTATCCACCCGTCATAAACGGAGAGATAATTCCCGTTGATTTGGTAAATCATAGAGGTCTCAATATTTCTTTTGGATTAGTTCTATCTGAAGATAAACATATATCCATTTTACTAAACAAGTATATTCATTATCTAAAATCTGAAATTACGAAAATATAAGAGAAAAAGAGTTGCCACTTCGTCTTATGGAAGGGCTTCTCTTTTTTATCAATCTAACTAATAATTATGCCTCGGCATAATTGCGTCTGGAATCGGCTTTGTAGCTGACGCTTTGCTTTCGCTACAAAAGACTTTTGCTGAAAGAAGTTAAAATTGAGTCACATCTATAGGTGTAATTCCCTCAGCTTCACAATGATCATGGTATTTTTCCAATAATGACTTCCAATTATCTCTAGCAATAATTTCTCCATTTTCATTCACATAGTCTAATGTTGCCTCAACAATATTTAACGTAATAACCTCTTCATCTCCTAGAGATTCAGGTGTGTGTTGGGATCCAGCAGGCTCATAAACTACATCCCCAGCGTTAGAAACCCAATCATTCTCCATATATCTCCAAGAACCACTAATGGTATACACAATAACCGTTCCAGGATGGAAATGTGTAGGAAGCTGTATCCCCGCAGGAACTTTTAACAGAGTAATAGTTTGTCCTGTTACTGGATTAACTTTAAGTAACTTAAAATGAGCCACCCCAAAATAAGAAACCCACGGTAAATCATCTGGGCAAATATTACCTGCATCATATACTTCTACAGCTTTTACATTACTCATTTAAAATCCCCCTCGTCCAATGTAAGTTATAAAATTCGCACATTGATAATGTTTACACTAGGAAGCTCATTAACTATTGCGAATTCGTAATTTTTAGTATATTTATAATTATCAATTTATTCAAATTATGATTTTTAATGTGCAGTTTAATTACATTAATATATACATGCAATTCCCTTACGATTATCATAATGGCTTTTTGATTTGGGCATTTCCTAATTTGAATGTATGCCAATACCGATTGCTATAGTTGAACCGGCGATTGAAACTTACGCTGAAGCGTTGTGGTGGGGTTTGATTACAATAACTACAGTTGGATATGGAGATATTGCGCCTGTTACCGGATTAGGTAGATTAACGGCTACTGTATTGCTAATGGTAGGAGATTGGGATGATTGATATATGATGATTTGTTATAAAAGCGTCTAGCCGGAACGGGAATGAATCCCTCGTTTTGCCGAAGAACCATACTTTATTTAATACGACACCTTAAATCGACATAAAAAAACAAAAAAATAAAAGAAGCGCCACTATCCTCGACAGATAGTGACGCCTCTCTTTCACAAAGGGGATGGGAGAAATGTTCACGTTCAAACAAAGGGGTGTATGTTTGTTTTGTGATTTATTTCACAAGAATCACTTTATCACGGAATAATTAATATAGCAATGATACTGATGCTAGATTCACAAATTTGTCAAATAGAAAGCGATTACAGACAGTATTTTTCCAAGATGAGCGCTTTTAAACTTATAGAAATCAAAAAAAATCATTATCCATTATTTTTTAAACGCTCCACTTATCATAGAAAAAAGGCTGTAGTAAAATTCCTACAGCCTTGCTAATTAATTATTCAACAATAATTTTTCTAACTCATTTAGGCGTTCTTCAAATACTTTACATGCATCATCAATCGGTTTTGCCACGTTCATGTCAACACCGGCCGCCTTTAATACATCAATTGGGAAATTAGAGCAACCTGCTTTTAAGAAGTTATTAATATAACGTTCTACAGCTGGTGTACCCTCTTCTAAAATCTGTTGACTTAATGCGGTTGCCGCTGATTTACCTGTAGCATATTGATACACATAGTAATTATAGTAGAAGTGTGGAATACGAGCCCATTCTAAGCCGATTTCCTGATCAACGACGATATCCTCACCAAAGTACTTTTTATTTAAATCATAGTAAACCTCTGTTAAACGTTCTGCTGTTAAAGATTCACCATTCTTATCCATTTGGTGGATAAGGTGTTCAAATTCAGCAAACATTGTTTGTCTGAAAACTGTACTTCTGAAACCGTCTAACCAATGATTCAATAAATAAATTTTCTGTTGAGGGTCTTCAATTGTTTTCAGTAAATAATCATTTAACAGTTCTTCATTACATGTTGAAGCCACTTCAGCCACAAAAATAGAATAATCGCCATAAACAAACGGCTGGTTTTTACGTGAATAATAACTGTGTACACTATGACCAAATTCATGAGCTAGTGTAAACAGGTTATTAACGTTGTCTTGCCAATTCATTAAGATGTATGGATTTGTCCCATAGGCACCTGAAGAGTACGCACCACTGCGTTTCCCTTTGTTTTCTAAGACATCTACCCAACGGTTATCAAGACCACTTTTCACAATACCTTGGTATTCCTCACCAAGTGGCGCTAAAGACTTTACTAAAATATCCTTCGCTTCGTCGTAAGTGATTTTCATATCGACTTCCTTAACGAGTGGTGCAAATAAATCCCACATATGCAGTTCGTTCACGCCTAATAGTTTTTTCCGTAATGAAATATAGCGCTGCATAGCTGGCAAATGCTTATGGATTGTTTCCACTAATTGATCATAAACATTTTCTGGAATAAAATTATTAGACATGGCAGCATGGCGAGCAGAATCATAATTACGAATACGTGCGCTGACATTATGTTTTTTTACATTGCCCGTTAATGTAGCAGCAAATGTATTTTTAAAGTTGCCATAAGTTTCGTACATAGCTTTAAAGGCATTTTCACGAACAGTGCGATCTTTGCTTTCTAAGAACTTAATATAGTTACCGTGTGTTAGCTGCACTTCTTCCCCCTCTTCATTTTTCACCTTAGGGAATACCATATCAGCGTTATTTAACATACTAAATGTATTTGAAGCGGTACCTGTAACCTCAGTCATTTGGGCAAGTAATGCTTCCTGCTCTGCCGGTAATACATGCGGACGTGCCATTGTTATTTCTTTTAAAGATTGTTTATACAGTTGTAAATCTTTATTTTCTGCTAAGTAACTTTCTATTGTTTCTTCATTCAATGATAAAATCTCTGGTGTTAAAAACGATAGGGCAGCTGAGATACTAGTCGCCAATGTTTGAATACGACTATTCATATCCTGGTAAGAGCTATTTGTCGTATCTTGGTCATTACGCATATGGGCATACGTGTAAAGCTTCATTGTGCGTTCATAAATATCATCGTGATAAGTAAGAACCGCTAATAAAGCATTTGCACCATTTTTTAATGTACCTGCATAGCTAGGTGCCTTTTTGGAAATTTCCGCTACTTCCTTGTACTCCTCTTCCCATAGAGCGTCCGTTGCAAATATATCCTCCAAGCGCCAAGTTAATTCTTCTGGAACTTCATTTCTTAATAAAACTTCATTGTTACTAGCCATATGCCAGCCCCCTTTATATGTGAGTTTTTCCTATACTCTCATATTTTCTCAGTATATTGTGGCAATTGCAAATAAATGTGCGTACACTTGCTCACAAATATCCGGAAAACAATCATTTTTTTGATAACTTTTCGCTGTCACCATTCCATAGTTTTTTATGGCCTGTACAGCACGATCTGTAATCTCTACATTTTGTTGGCGTAAAAACAAGTGAATATCTCTCTCATCCATCTCATGGGGGAGTAATTGCAAACCTCGACAAAAATAATGTAAAATCGTTTGCCACTCAATAGAAAATAGTGGAATCGCTTCCGCATCTTTCACAGGAACACCTACGTAATCAGGCATAGCTGTTAAAGACAAGCGTAACTCGTAACTACATCGTAAAAATGAATCTCGCGCCCCTTTTTTACTATGTATTAATCGCTGATACACGAATTGCTTACAATGCTTTTTATAAAGCTGCCAATAAAGACGAAATTCCTCTTTCGTTATTGATGTAGGCTGATAAAATGGAAAATGTTGCTTGTGAATAGCTAATTCCTGTACTTTGCCTATAAAAGTATGCCCATGAACATGAAGAAGATTCGTCCAATAAATAAATCTCGATGTCTTTGCATCATAGCTCACTAAATAAGACAGGCCTTGCGCTGTAGTAGTAATCATTTTTTGCATAATGGGAGAAATAAAAATCTTTTGTATACCTTGTGTGGATTGTCTTTGAGGTGTTTGAAAAAGCCACAATGGCTGTATAGAATTTTTCTCATATCCAGATGTACGCAATAGCCACTTTTCATGAGAAATTGCGCTACATTGAAATTCGATAGCAATTTGCTGTTGCTCTTTTATCAAAAGCAAATCTGGTCGCTGTGAAAGCTTCGGTAAATAAGGCTCCAACTTTACTGTATGCCCGAGTTTTCTCAGCCATTCAAATAATTGAATTTTTCCTTGATAATGCAGTTTTGATTCACCCTCTGAAAATAACTGTACACAGCTATTATTAGCAATATGAGCAAAATGAGGAATATTATATTTACCTATCTTTAATTGGACAGGCTGTAGGCATTGGGGACAATAAAATTTCATCTGTTGCCTAGACTGTTGTAAAGCTTCCCTTGAATATTGATATGGGAGAAAAAGCTGCTGTTGCTCGTTATAAGCACTAAGCATAAAATCATCTCCTTTTTGACTAATTGTAAAGGAGTGTTTTTATAGCAACAAATAAATAACGGCTTTTTCTTGAAATTTTAAAAATGCCACCTTATCAATTATGCCTCGGCATAATTGCGTCCGGAATCGGCCAGAGCTATTTGGCCAGCATATGTTTTTGCGCGAAAGCGAAGCGGCAGCGGCAGATGTTTTTTGCGCGAAAGTGCAGTGCTAACGTAGCGACAGCGGCAGATGTTTTTGTGCGAAAGCGCAGTGCCAACGTAGCGGCAGCGGCAACAAGGTTTTATCTGTGCGAAAGCGTAGTGCTAACCGTAGCGTCAGCAACAAGGTTTTATCTGCGCGAAAGCGAAGCGGCAGCGGCAACAACACGACGTTGGTCACTCAGGCGTTTTCATAGGATGTGAAGCTCTTAGCCTGAGTTCTTCTATTTCAGCAGGAGTATCGGAGCTTCATCATAAATTGTATTGTTATCTAAACAAATATTAAAATAAAAAGACTGTAAACAATCTTGAATCTCATCAAGTTTGTTTACAGTCTATGCCTCTGAATCAGAGGAAAATTGGTTTAAATAAAATATTTTCGTACTGTTTCAAAGCAATTAAACTCCATAATTTTTTCGCCATATTCCTCTAGGCGATGGATTGTGAAATTCGATGGTATTAAAAATTCTTTAATGACTGCATTTCTATCGTGGCGATTTAAGTCATCATCTGCGTTCGCAAAGTCTACTACTAAGTAGTACCAACCTTCATATTTAAATAATGAGGAATCCACTAATTCATCTGTCATGCGTTTCGCTACAGGGATTAACTCATCAATGTCTTTAAATTTATAAACATAAATGTCTGTATCCATAAATAATTCTGACTCATCTATGTCACCAAATTGAGTTAGTTGACTGAGAAGATCCTCTCCAACGTCGTCGAATGGGCCAAACATATCTTTGTGTTCATCAAAATGTGACTGACCATCTAAGGATTCACCGTCTTTTAAAATATGTGCACGTGTGACAATGATTTCCAAGCCTACTTCAGACGCATTGATATGAATCCAAATCGGACCCTCTACATCAAAATAATCCTCCGTGTTTACTTCATCAATCATATCCCAAAAAAGTTGTTCACCCTTTGCTCGATTGTACCAAATTTCTTCACGACTATAGCCGCGATCCTCTATATCATTGTACGTAATAAAGAGCTTGAGTGTATTTTCGTTTACACGTTCGATGTCCACTAGACCTCATCTCCCTTCACTGTCATTTGTCGAAAAACAGTTTTGTTCCATTAGTATGCTATTATTCATTGTTTTTAACCTCATACTCCATTTTGTTTTTCAACCTTTGACCACACTACAGTAAAACCATAGAGCAACCGAAATCAAAAATAATTGTCCACAGTTGCCTCTAATTCTATTGTATGCTGTTCTGTCATAAAATGAAAAGGATATACACCGTTTCACAGAAGATATTTGAATTATTGAAATTGTAGTAAACTATTAAATTTAAATCAAGTTTAACATACTTTTACGGAAATATATGACTTTTACCTACTAATTATTATACTTTATATAGATGGTTTTACATAAGTAAAACATAAAAAAATAGATGTCACAATATGCTTGTTGCATTTGTAACACCTAATACTTATTTTATGCAGAATACGGAGTTATTAGTTCACCATACGTTGTGCTTCTTGTAATTGATAAGCCCGAACCTTACGAGGTAGGAAACGACGAATTTCATCCTCGTTGTAACCAACCTGTAGTCGTTTCTCATCTAAAATAATTGGACGACGTAATAAACCTGGATACTCTTGAATTAATTCATATAAGCGTTGTAAAGGTAAACTTTCAACATCAACATTTAATTTTTGGAAAATCTTCGAGCGAGTTGAAATAATTTCATCCGTACCATCCTCTGTCATACGTAAAATTTCTTTTATTTCACGAATGCTTAACGGTTCGGAAAATATATTACGTTCTGTATATGGGATTTCATGTTCCTCTAACCATGCTTTCGCTTTTCGGCAAGACGTACAACTTGGTGATGTAAATAAAGTTACTATCATACTGACACATCCTTTCCATTTAATCATTATCTATAGACCAGTGTGTTAAATTAGAATTAATGTAATGTAAATCTACATACCCATTATACAGTACTCTATTGTATTTGAATATAGTCCCAATAAAAAAAAGAATAACTTTATCACTAAATATTCTGTCTATATTTACACATCATGCAAAGTAGTTCCTTCATTGCATGGCTAATGTGTTACTACTAATATTCCCATTCTCAGAGCATTTTAAACACCCTTTAATGAATGGCTCTTGTTCTCATTTAAAAATCTTAAACGAGAATAATGTCAATTCAGTGTGTACAAATCTAGACGTATATTTACCAAAATTGGTTGCTTTTCTAACACAAAAGAACAGTAAAAATAGCATATAAGCTTTTTTCGAAAAAAAACACCGCCAAAAGTCTGACTTTACACACTTGCAATCCACCGAGCCTTTATAATATAATTCTTTGCAACAAATCAATAATGTCTTTGGCGAATTCGCTCCGCTATCTAGACAGTTATTGTATTAAATAAAAACGCTGACGAAGAGTAGTACATATGCAATTTGCACGTTTAGAGAGTCTGTGGTTGCTGCAAACAGATCGTGTAAGCATATGGAATGGACTTCTGAGTTAGCTTTGTGAACGACTAGGTATCCTTACTTGTGTCTATTAGCAAAGCTCGTCCCTTCACGTTACGAAGCAAAGTGGCCGTTTTAGGCAAGCTGGGTGGTACCGCGGATTCAAACATCATTCGTCCCTTCATTAGAAAAACTAATGAGGACGCATGATGTTTTTTATTTCGGTACTTATGTAAAAACGTCTAAGGGACTTAAATTCAAGGAGGAAATGACAATGACAACTATTTTTTCAGGCGTACAGCCAACGGGTATTGTAACTTTAGGGAACTATTTAGGTGCTTTTAAGCAATTCCCTGCCTTACAAGATGAAGGAGATGCTGTTTATTGTATCGTCGATCAGCATGCAATAACAGTGGCTCAAGATCCAAAAGAATTACGTCAAAATATTCGCAACCTAGCAGCTACGTATATTGCTACTGGCATCGACCCTAAAAAATCTACATTATTTATTCAATCAGAAGTACCAGCTCATGCACAGGCAGGCTGGATGTTACAATGTGTAGCATCGATTGGTGAGCTTGAACGTATGACACAGTTCAAGGATAAATCTCATGGTAAAGAAAGTGTTTCTGCAGCTCTTTTAACATATCCACCATTAATGGCAGCAGACATCCTTTTGTATAACACAAACATCGTTCCGGTTGGTGATGACCAGAAACAGCATATTGAGCTTACTCGTGATCTTGCAGAACGCTTCAACAAACGTTATGGTGATGTATTAACGATTCCTGAAATTCAATTACCAAAAGCAGGAGCTCGTATTAAATCACTTCAAGAGCCAACAAAGAAAATGAGTAAATCAGATCCAAATACAAAAGCTACAATTAAGCTTTTAGATTCAGCGAAAGATATTGAGAAAAAAATTAAATCAGCTGTTACTGACTCTGATGGTATTGTGGCATTTGATGTGGAAAATAAACCTGGTGTTTCTAATTTACTAACAATCGAGTCTGCCATTTCAGGCGTATCTATTGATGATCTTGTTAAAAAATACGAAGGCGTTGGCTACGGTGGTTTCAAGCAAGGTGTTGCATCAGCAGTTATTGATCACCTTACACCAATTCAAGAGAAGTTCTACACTTTAGTAGAATCCTCAGAATTAGATACTATTTTAGATGAAGGTGCTGAAAAGGCAAACGCTATTGCTAGCGCTACATTAAAACGCATGGAAGAAGCAATGGGCCTTGGTCGTGCACGTCGCTAAAAGAAAACGGAATGGATCCCTCCAAATGTTGTAGCTTTGGCGAAACTGATTGTAAGAGCTTGGCCAAAAAGAGAGTAAGAGAAGAGTCACATTTTATCCTTTATGTCTAGAGTTTTTTCAAAACCAAGATCAAAAACAATAGCACATAACACAATGGCTGATCCAATTGCCATATAAAATTCTGTTGTATGCACCATGAATTTAAAAACAACGATCCAGGAATATCCGAGTGTCCGATAATTCAAATACAATATGAGATTCCCTAATGAGAGAATCAATAGGCCGTAGCATATTAAAAATAAAAAGAGTCGGAACATGTTAAGGGCATCCTTTCTATTTCTTCTTACTTATCATCTATTCACAAAACTATAAAAAAAGACGTCAGCCACGTAAAAATTGGGCTGACGTTTTTTATGTTGTTGAAAAACTAAGTCAATAAAATTACTGTCCGTTAATGCGAAATAAATTTTACCAGTTAATTAAAGTGTCATCATATTAAATAAAGTAAGTCTCTTCTACAAAATGAGGGGTTGATTTCCGTTCTGTAGCAAAATGCCTTTATATGCGAAAACATAGCGGCAGTAACAAAAGATGTACAATCGCTTGACTGCTATAAGTCAATTCTGCCCCGATTGGTGAAGACAAATAAACAGTGGGAGATGAAGATCCCCCACTGTTTAAAGTGTTATTTTATTTATTCCTCGATTTTTTTGAATAGAAGACTAGCGTTGTGTCCACCAAAACCAAGCGAGTTACTCATAGCATATTTAATATCTGCCTCACGAGCTTCATTTGGTACATAATCTAAATCACATTCTGGATCTGGATCTGTTAAATTCATTGTTGGTGGTAAAATGCCTTCTTTCAGTGCTAGCGCTGTGAAAATAGCTTCAACACCACCAGCTGCACCTAATAAATGACCTGTCATTGATTTTGTAGAACTCATTGCAAGTTTATAAGCATGTTCACCAAAGGCAGTTTTTACAGCTTGTGTTTCAAAAAGATCATTATATGGCGTACTTGTTCCATGTGCATTAATATAGTCAACTTGTGAAGGCTCTATTCCGCCATCAGCTAATGCTTGTAACATTGCGCGTGCGGCACCTTCTCCTTCTGGAGCTGGAGCTGTAATATGGTGAGCGTCACCTGTTGAACCGTAGCCAAGAACTTCTGCATAGATTTTTGCCCCACGTGCTTTTGCGTGCTCATACTCTTCTAGAACGACAATACCTGCACCCTCCCCGATAATAAAACCATCGCGATTTTTATCGAATGGACGGCAAGCTGTTTGTGGATCTGTATTTAAAGATAAAGCAGTATTTGCACAGAAGCCTGCCACTGCCATTGTAACGATTGGTGACTCAGCACCGCCAGTAATCATGACATCTGCATCACCACGTTCAACTACTTTAAAAGCATCACCAATTGAATTTGTACCTGAAGCACAAGCAGTTACCGAGCAAGAGTTAATGCCTTTTGCACCAAGGTGAATTGATACTTGGCCTGAAGCCATATCAGGAATCATCATTGGAATGAAGAATGGACTAACACGTCTTGCGCCACGTTCTTGGAATGTTGTAAATTGTTGTTCATATGTTTCCATACCACCGATACCCGAACCAATCCATACACCTGCGCGTGGTGCTAGCTCTTCATCGATAGTTAGTTGTGCATCTTCCATCGCCATGATGGACGCTGCTAGGGCATAATGTGTAAAGCGATCCATTTTGCGAGCTTCTTTACGTTCGATATACTTTTCAATATCAAAGTCTTTCACTTCAGCGGCAATTTTCGCTGCGAATTGATCTTTATTTAAACGTGTTAACTCGCCAATACCAGATTTTCCACCTTTAATATTAGCCCATGTTTCTTCGATGCTATTTCCTAGTGGTGTAACTGCGCCAATCCCTGTAATTACTACTCGTCGTTTACTCATTGTCTTACTCCCCTCAAGCATTTTTAGTTATTATTTTCCCCATCTCATTGCAACGGCGCCCCATGTTAAGCCACCGCCAAATCCAACAAGTACTAATAAATCATCATCTTTTATCTTACCTGCTTCAAGCTCATCTACCAAGGAAATACCAATAGACGCTGCTGACGTATTACCATATTTGTGAATCGTTTTTGACATTTTTTCTGGTGGCAGCTCTAGACGCTCACGAGCTGATTCCATAATTCGAATATTCGCCTGATGCGGCACTAAAAAATCTACGTCATCTTTTGTTAAACCTGCTTTATCTAACACAGTTACTGCAGATTCACCCATTTGACGTACTGCAAACTTAAATACTTCACGGCCATTCATAGCGATTGTGTCCTGCTGTGTTAAAGACAAATGCTTCCCACCTGTACCATCAGCTCCAAGCTCAAATGATAAAATACCTCTACCTTCTGATACTGGACCAACAATTGCTGCACTTGCACCGTCACCGAATAACACTGCCGTATTGCGATCTTCCCAATCAAGTACCTTCGACAGCTTTTCAACACCTACTACTAAGACATATTTATAAGCATTTGCTTCTACAAATTGCTTTGCTGTCACTAAACTATATATAAATCCTGCACAAGCAGCTGCTTGGTCCATCGCAGCTGCATTAACTGCTCCAATTTGTTCCTGAACCATACATGCTACACTTGGAAAATTTTGATTTTGTGTTACAGTTGCTACTAGAATTAAGCCTATTTCTTCAGGTGTAATACCCGCATTTGCAATAGCCTCTTTTGCAGCAGCTACTGCTAAATCTGAAGTTTCCTGATCATCTGCAGCAAAATGACGCTCTTCAATCCCCGTACGAGTTCGAATCCATTCATCCGAAGTGTCCATAATTTTTTCTAAATCAAAATTTGTAACGACCTTCTCCGGAACGTATTTGCCTATTCCTATAATACCAGCGTTCATAAAGCAACCCCTCCGCTTTCTTACTATCAATTATTAGTAACTGGTCATAATTATAACTCATAATGAAGGAATGGTGCAAGATGATTTGAAATCACCGTCTTAAAGCTAGCAATATCAAGGGATTTAGTGATATGTACAATTTTGGCTCATCACTATAACGTGAGGCTGAAAAATTTAATAATGGCGGATAATGAAAAAAAGCTGCACATAAATCTGCAGCTTTACCATCCTTGCTAACATATATAATCAACAACGCAAAAGTCGATATCGTAAAAAGATATAAGGTGGCTCTCGCATTGGTCGGCCTACATCCAATCTATTCTCTAATAGGTTGTTAAGGATCACGTTTTCTTTGGAACTCTTAGTACTCTGAAGAAATCGCTTAATAGGTTGTAGCACAGAAGGCTTCAAACGACGTGTTGTACGTTTCTTTTTGTTAGGTGTGCTACCGTAGTTGTGCCAATGTAATAGTAGACGCCTTAATCGTCTGGTGTTGCGGTGGTGTTTTTGGTTCAATAAACAACGTTGAATAATACGCATCCGCAATGGTAATCAAGTAAATCACAAAAAGTAATTGTTTCGTTCAATAGTTCAAAATTTATTTCTCCCTTTTTTCAGTTCTATCAATTCGAATTGTCTAGTTATAATACGAATGGTACGTAAAAAGGTTTCAAATTAAAAAGGACCAACGCACAGAAGAACCCAATCAGCCACCTCGGTTTGCGATCGCTTAGAACTACAACATTGGTTTGAATAATAAATAACCATACGCTAAACCTTTTACTGCATAAAATAAAATTGGAGCGAGTATGAACCATGCGAATTTTTCATCCAATACTTCAACTTTTTCTTTACTAGTCTTTTTCTCTATAACTTTTTCAATTACTAAAACAATGATAATAATCATACCTGCCAACAATAATGAAAAAATCATTTTCCACATTAGTGTAGAAGCTAAGAAAAGATAAACTTCCGGGAACAGTAGGAAATCGAAAATAGGTATGAACCAATCGAATATTTTACCATCTAAAATACTCTCTATTGATGGTTGTTCGTTTGTTAGTTGCCTTTTAACTTCTTTAATAATTTCTTTTAAAAAATCTCTCATTCTCTTTCCACCCATATCTTTTTTATATTTCCAATTATTTCTACGGAACTAAAAGTGAAAAGTTTCGCTGGAGATCTTAAAACTACCACTTAAGATATAACAAAAGACCACTCATCTTTAAACTGGCACATTGAAAAGAGCTTGATTAATTTGACAAAAGGATCTCACTGTATCCGAATACCATTGCTGTAATGAAGATCAGTGGCAGGATGAATTAAAGTTAATGCTTTTTGCCTCAATTCGATTCGGCTACGACACTCCCCTGCATCAAACATTTGCAGCGTCTTCTAATTTCGGTGATCCTATTGAAATTGCATTAATAAAAAAAGTAAGATTATCGTTGTGACAAAATCGACATGTTTCACAGAAAAGGTTCTTTTTTTTTCGATTTATGTTATGATATGATAATGAATATGTAGTAAAATACTATGATAAAAAGTTCGGTTGAGGTGAAATTAATGCAATATATCGTAACATTCATATGGTCATTCCTACTAGTTTCAATGTTAAACTACGTAGTAAGCTCTGTACTTGGCGTACCATTTGATTTCCAAACGGGTGCAATCTTATCAGTTGCATTCTCAATTCTTATTTTCATTATTGGTGCAGTCATTCCAAACGAGCCAACTCCAGAAGCTGCAGATCATCATTAATTCAAACAAGAAAAAACCTGTTCCGCATCGTGCGAAACAGGTTTTTTCTTGTTATTTTTCAACAACACATTGACCGTCATGCATTCTAATATGCAATGTTTCTCCTGGTAATACTTCACCACGTAGCAATTCCTTTGCAACTGCCGTTTCAATATAACGTTGTACGAAGCGTTTTAATGGTCTTGCGCCAAACTGAGCATCCGCTCCTTGTTCGACAACCCAATCAATTACATCTTGTTCTACTTGTAAAGTAATATCTTGCTCTGCAACTCGTTTTATAAGCTGTTCGACATATTTCCAAGCAATCGCTGTAAAGTGCTCACCTGATAATGCATGGAACATAATAATATCATCCATACGATTTAACAGCTCTGGTTTAAAGTGCTGTCGCAGTGCAGCCATCACTAAATCCTCAACTGCTCCATCGTCTTCTTTTGCTTCCATCAAATAGCTTGAGCCAATGTTAGAGGTTAAAATAACCACCGTGTTCGTAAAGTTGACCATACGACCTTGACTATCAGTAATGCGACCATCATCTAAAATTTGTAATAAAATATTCGCGACATCTGGGTGTGCCTTTTCAATTTCATCTAGTAATACAACTGAATATGGATTACGGCGAACAGCTTCCGTTAATTGTCCACCTTCCTCATAACCAACATAACCTGGAGGTGCCCCTACAAGACGTGATACGCTATGTTTCTCCATATATTCACTCATATCAATGCGAATAAAATGATCCTCGGAATCAAACAGCTGTGCCGCTAATGCCTTGGCAAGCTCTGTTTTACCAACACCAGTTGGTCCTAAGAATAAAAAGCTACCAATTGGTCGATGCGGATCTTTAATACCAGCTCGAGCGCGCCATACTGCTTCAGTGACTAGTTGTACAGCATTATCTTGTCCAACTACTCGCTCATGCAATGTATCTTTTAAGCGCAATAATTTCTCGCGCTCTCCCTCCACTAATTTTGTAACAGGTATTCCTGTCCAACGTGAAACAATAGATGCGATTTCATCAGCTGTTACCTCTTCACGTAAAATACGTGATTCTATGCCATTCTCTAATTGTTTCTCCATCTCTTGTATATCCTTTTCAAGAGTAGGAATTTTCCCATGACGTAGTTCAGCTGCTTTATTTAAATCATATTTACTTTCTGCTTCATCTAAGTCACGACGATATTTATTAAGCGTTTCACGTTTTTTCTGAATGCCGTGTAATGCTGCTTTTTCGCTTTCCCATTGTTTCCGCATGCCTTCTGAGGATTCTTTTAGCTTTGTTAATTCCTCACTTAATTGCTCGAGACGCTTTTTACTTGCCTCATCCTTTTCTTTACGCAATGCTTGTTCCTCAATTTCGAGCTGCATAATACGGCGTGTTACTGCATCCAATTCCTGTGGCATAGAATCAATCTCTGTTCGAATCATGGCACATGCTTCATCGATTAAATCAATGGCTTTATCAGGCAAGAAGCGCTCTGTAATATAGCGGTTTGAAAGCTCCGCTGCCGCTACGATAGCACGGTCATGAATACGTACCGCATGATGTAACTCAAAGGGCTCTTTTAAGCCACGCAAAATGGAAACTGTATCCTCAATAGATGGCTCACGCACAAGCACTTGTTGAAAACGACGCTCTAAAGCAGGATCTTTTTCAATATACATACGGTATTCATCTAATGTTGTAGCACCGATACAATGTAACTCACCTCGTGCAAGCATTGGCTTTAACATATTCCCAGCATCCATTGCACCATCCGTTTTACCTGCACCAACAATTGTATGAATTTCATCAATAAATAAAATGATACGCCCTTCAGATTCCTTCACTTCTTTAAGTACACCTTTTAAGCGTTCTTCAAATTGACCTCGATAACTTGCACCTGCTATTAAAGCACTCATATCAAGCTCGTATAATACGCAATCTTTTAATCCCTCGGGTACATCCCCTTTTACAATACGTTGAGCTAACCCTTCTACAATTGCTGTTTTACCGACGCCTGGCTCACCGATTAAGACAGGATTATTTTTTGTTTTACGCGTTAAAATACGAATAACATTACGAATTTCTTCATCACGACCGATAACCGGGTCCATTTTTCCGTTTTTAACTTCTTCAATTAAATTACGTCCAAATTGCTCTAATGGTTTTTTATTATCTGTTTGTTGAAATTGCATAATTAGCACTCCTTTTCAATAATGTTAGCGGAATCCCGTTTACCATTCTTGTTCACGAAAAATGTTTGACCTTTTTTGACTAACTTTATTTTACAACACACGACAAACCTAAGCAAAGAATAAGCTCTAAAATTCCTTCACTTCTAACTGAAAAGTTAAGTTATAATAAAAGTATGTTTCTTAGATTTAGTATCGAAATTATTCACCATCCTTTTGTAGTAAACAGCCATTTATTACAAAAAGAAAGCGATGTGTTGGAGATATGGTTATAATGGATAAAATACAAGAGCAATTTCACGATCTTTTCCAAAAGCACGGTGTTTTTACGAAAGTGAATAAGGATCATAAAATTTTTTTAGAAGGCGAACGTGCGAAAGAAATATATTATATTAAAACTGGAGCTATCTCGATTAGTCAGGAAACTGAGAACGGGAAGGAATTAACAATTCGAATTTGTGGTCCGAATAGTATTATTGGTGAAGGCTCTTTGTTTTGTAACTTGACGTATCATTCCATGACCGCTAAAGTATTAGAACCCTCTAGTTTATATGTTCTAAGCCGTAAATCATTGGAACTTTTATTAGTAGAACAACCTAATTTAATGGTGGAATATATGAAGTGGTTGCAAATAGAAAATTTAAAGCATCAAAGTCGTTTGCGTGATTTAGTTTTAAACGGTAAAAAAGGTGCTTTATTTTCAACGCTTATCCGTCTTACAAATACTTATGGTAAGCCTTTAGAAAATGGCAATATTTTTATTGATTTCCCGTTAACAAATACTGAAATCGCTAATTTATGTGCGACGAGTAGAGAGATGATCAATCGCATGCTCAATGATTTAAAGAAGCAAAATATTCTTTCCTTTGAAAAAGGTTATATAACAGTTCACGACGTCCAAATTTTAAAGGATGAAATTGCTTGTGAAAATTGTCCGTTACAAATATGTCGTATCGATTAATACGCTACACACAAAATCCCCGCTTATGAGTTATAAGCGGGGATTTCATATAATGGTCAAGGAAATCATTGTGAATATTATAATATTTAAATGAGGGGGATTTCCGTTCCAGGCTACTCGCTTTCCTGTGGGCGAGCGTCGAGCCGCTTCCTCCACTAAAGGAACGAAGGCTAAGTGCGTCACGTCCTGTGACAATGCCTTCGTGACCAACATCGTGTTGGCCTCAGGGTCTCGCCTGTCTCGCTTTCCCACGGGAGTCGAGTAGCCTTCCACTCCAATCAGCGATAGTGTAGAACTTTTATAAATTTTTGTATTTCAAAAGTGAATGCTATGGAAACTTATCCATAATCAAACAGAAGAATCTTATAACAGTAATGCTATTGTACACCTAATCTTGCTGACGCTCCGCTTTCGCACATAAAACATTGCTGAAGTTTCGTTTTATAGCTATAAATTAAAAGTAACATGCCAGAAGATACATACTAAGAGAAGTTGTTGATTGGAGTGGAGGCTGGGCGACTCCTTGGGGATTAGCGATAGAGGAACGAAGGCTAATACCATCACGTCCTGTGATAACGCCTTCGTGACCAACATCCTGTTGCCCCGAGACCTGGAGCGAGCAACGCGAGTGAAGCGGCTCATCGGACGCCCCCAGGAAAGCGCCCAGTCGGAACGGAAATCAACCTCTCGTTTTGCAGAAGAGCCATACTTTTAATATGACACCTTAATTTCATTGACATAATAGTTTTTCGACAGCACAAATCCCCGCTCACTGTTGCGAGCGGGGATTTGTTGTTGTGCTTTAAGCGGACTTATCGTACACCTAATGCCATTTTTGCATAGCGTGACATTCTATCTTTTGACCACGGTGGATTCCATACAATATTAACATTTGAACTTTTTACTTCTGGAAGCTCACCTAATGCTGTATTTACTTGATCAACAATAACAGGTCCAAGTGGGCAGCCCATTGAAGTTAGTGTCATAGTAACCGTTGCTACACCTTCTTCATCTAAATCTACATCATATACTAAACCTAAGTTGACGATATCAATACCAAGCTCAGGGTCAATTACATTTTCTAATGCACCGAACATGCTGTCTTTCATATCTTGATCCATCTGTATTTCTCCTTCCATCACAGTGTTAACTTAATCATAGCAGATGCATCTTATTATGCCAAATGCTCTGCAAGCCATTCAGTTGCAACTAACATACCGTCGCGTGATACAGCATGACCTGCTTTTTTATTAGCTAAAAATTTCAAGTCTTCCGGATTTGTTTCATAGTATTGGCATAAAGTTAAATAAAAATGATAGGTATCTTTAAAAGGTACCGTTTTATCTAATTCCCCGTGCCAAAATAGTACAGGCCGTCCTGCAAATTTTTCTGGTGTTAGACTGATATCATATTTAGCTAGAAGCTCATTTATTTGCTGTACCTCTTCTTCGGACATTGACCAGTTAACACCATCATTCGCGAGTTGCTGTAATTGATATTCACCTAATTTAATAAAACCTGGTGCACCCATAAATACTGCTGCTGTTTTAATCCAATCATAAAGCTTTAAGCAGCCCGACGTCACAATTCCACCCATTGATGTACCAGCTATGCCAACTTTATCATTCACTAATAATTGTTTATTCTTTAATTCATTATATAATTGTTCAACTTCATGAATAGAATTTAAAACAATATCCCAAAATTGCAAATTCATTTGCATCTCAGATAGGTCTTCACTACGGTCACCATGTAATTTTGCATCTGGTAATAGGACACGCACCCCTTTACCTACTAATTGATATGCATAATGTAAATTATGTTCTTTTGCACTCATAAAGCCATGTAAGAAAATTACTACCGGGGTTTCTTCATTCATATTTTCAGTATGTATATGTAATAAAGGAATATTCCCCCACATTTCTTTCTCAACAATCATCTTTGTCACTCCCTACTTGTGTCTCAACTTAATGTTAGCAAACTTTTTCCATTGTGACAAAATTTTGACGAATGATGGGCAAAGAGATACTATTCAAACTATAGGAAAGGGGCAATGAGTTATGAAACCACATTTAATCGTTTTAGACTTAGATGGTACGTTATTAACGGACCAACAACAAATTTCAACAAAAACTAAAAATACATTATTGCAGGCAAAGGAACAAGGTCATCAAGTGATGATTGCAACAGGTCGTCCTTATCGTGCAAGCGATATATACTACAAGGAGCTTGACCTGACAACACCCATTGTAAATTTCAATGGAGCATATGTGCATCACCCTAAAAATGCTTCTTGGCACCATAAGCACACACCTATAGATTTAAGTATTGTGCATGATGTCGTCGAATCCATTAATAGCTATGAATACGAAAATATTATTGCGGAGGTTAAGGATGATATTTACGTGCATACAGAGGATGAGAGGATATTAAATATATTTAATATGGGGAATCCAAAAATTACTCTGGGGGATCTATATATCCATTTATTAGACAACCCAACTAGTTTACTGATTCAAGCGAATGAAATGAATTCAATGATTATTCGTGATCATTTACATGCTGTTCATGCAGAGGTCATTGAACATCGTCGCTGGGGTGCGCCATTTCACATTATTGAGATTGTTCGCCGTGGCTTAAATAAAGCAGTGGGTATCGCTCATGTAGCAAAGGATTTAGGTATCCCACGGGAACGTATCATTGCATTTGGTGATGAGGACAATGATTTAGAAATGATTGAATATGCTGGATTAGGAGTTGCAATGGGTAACGGTATACCTACTTTAAAGAATATTGCCAATGAAATTACCACAACAAATAATGACGATGGAATCGCTAAAATACTCATCGATCGCTTGAAATTATCCTAGTTAAGTAGTAAGTTCAAATTAACATTCCATTTTTTACATTTAACTTTATTCAGTAGTACCCTTTATCCTGAGTACTTACTGAATAAAGTTATAAATTTCTACTGTTGCAACGATACTGAAACTCGATAGGATTATTTATCTATATAACATTATTTTAAAGAAACATAGAATGGAAAGCTCGACACTCGTTTACTTGTTATGTAGTATAGGTATTTAAAAACTCCTTATACAGAGTTAAAAGAATGTTAAATTAGGGGGACAAATGATGAAGATTTTTACTGATAGTGGATGTGATCTACCGAAGTCTTACTACGAAGAACACAATATTGAGCTTCTTCCACTACGAGTGGAATTAAACAATAATGACTATGATGATGTCATTGCAATTGATTCCAAAGAAATTTACGATGCTATTCGTCAAGGTGCTCGCCCAAAAACATCCCAAGTATCACCAGAGCTTTTTCTCAAGCATTTTGAAAATCTAGCAAAAAATGAAGAGGAAGGCATCTATATTGCCCTTTCATCGGAATTATCAGGTACCTATAATACTGCGGTCATGATTCGCAATCAAGTACAAGAGCAATATCCATCACTAAAATTAGCAATCATCGATTCTAAATGTATTTCATTAGGTTTTGGTCTAGTAGTCGAGGAAGCAGTCCGACTTCGAAGTACAGGTACTTCGTTGGAGGAAATCACAACAACAATTACTGCCCTTGCCCTACAAATGGAGCACATATTTACAGTTGAGGATTTAGATTACCTCGCTAAAGGCGGACGTTTATCAAAAACAAGCGCATTTCTTGGTGGGCTTCTAAGTATTAAACCTATTTTAAATGTAGAAGATGGTAAGCTTGTGCCCATCGAAAAGTCACGTGGACGTAAAAAAGCCATCGCTCGAATGTTAGAATTGATGCAGGAGCGCGGTGGTAACTTCTCAGAGAAAATTGTAGGTATTAGCCATAGCGATGATGTGGACCTTGCCAACGATGTAAAGGCTTCTATTCAAGAAAGATTTTCTCCAAAAGCCATCCAAGTAACAATGATTGGTTCTGCGATCGGCTCCCACGTTGGACCAGGTACAATTGCCATCTTCTTTACGAATAAAAGCTATCAAGCTTAACAAAAACCCCCTCCACACTTAAATTCAAGTGTAGAGGGGGCTTTATCATTTATTTTAAGCATCTTGCTCCTGGCGTCGTACTCTACCTCGTTTAATAATAACAACTACAAATCCTATGAATATTAACCATACTAATCCTAATGCGACCATATATGGAACATTGAAGCCTTCATCATTTTTAACTTGGTAAATTTCTACCATTTCGCGATTTAAAATAACTGGATAAACGTCTTTTTCATTAATACGAACTTTTTCTTCTACTAAAATACCATTTAGCATTTTATCTTCACCAATCTGTTCTGGTGTTAAATCAAAGCGTTGTGTTTTACTAGTATTGTTAATCATGATGACCCATTTTTCTTCATCGGATGTACGTGTAAATACAAGTAGGCCATCTTCATTTTTGAGAACTTCAAAATCACCTTTACGTAATGTAGCAGATTGATTACGTAAAGATTGGACATGTTTAATATAGTTGATTAATTCTTCATCTGTTTTAAAGTTGAAGAGTTGATGTGTATCTGGCTTTGCCTCTCCGTTCATCGCAATTTCTGTACCATATTGCACAACTGGAATTCCCGGCATCATGAATAATGCACCCATCGCCATTTTTATACGTGTCGGTGGGAACATATTTTCAGTTGCAGAATCAAATGTAAAACGATGCGTTTCTAACGAATCCACCATAATCTGAGTTGGTTTCTCATCTGTAAATGGCTCCATCAATTTTGAAGAATCCTTATCAACAGTTTTAAATATATTACGGTAAATATCAGCTGTCGCTGGTGAGAAACTTGCATCAAAATCGGCGTCACTTTCTTCATTTGAAATGACATAGAGTGACTTTTTCGTATCCTTTAATGCCGCGATCATTGCATTAATAAACTCTGTATCGGCATCCGCAATATTTGTTAGACGAACCCCACCAATATCATATGTAGAGACAAAGTCCGTTGCTGATTTAATAAGTGCTTCTTGTACATCTTTGTTTTTTAAATCCCACTGTACTTGTCCATTTTTGCTTGAAGCAATCCAATCCTTTTTCGCTGGATCCTTTGCCCACTCATGATTTGGACTTACATTGTTAAGTGGAAAATCCACCATGATCGACATATTTTTTGCTTTATAAGCGTCAACAACACTTTGAAGCTCTTTACTTGTCCCAAAATGACGCTCGATCGTAGAGTAGCTAGTTGGCATCGAGCCATCATATTTCTCAGTAGCAAAAACCGGTCCAATGGAAACAATTGTAAAGCCCATCTCTCCGATATATTTCAGTTTATCTTTTAGACCTGCAAAATCGCCTCCAGCAAATTTCGTAGGGTCTTGCGTATTTGTATCAAAATCGTTAGTGCCCGAACTATTAAAGAAACGGTCAACTAGTAAATCATAGATGCTTTCTTCTGCAATTGTTCTTGTTGATGCTTCATCAGCATGTGCAACTGGTATAGTGCTCACCAATGAAGTTGCTAGTAAAAGCGATGCAGCCGTCGCACTTATCCACTTCTTGAATTTCACTTTTATTCCCTCTCTTTCAAACCAATCCTTCGTCATTTTACCAAATAAAACAGTGACGTCGCTATTATTTAAAAATATTTTCCGAAAATGCAAAATAAATTACGGCAAAAAGGTGTCAACTTCTCCTTTTGATCGATTCATCGGCTACGTGAAGCGGTTGAACTCAGCGCCTGGGCAGTCATGTGCTTTGCATGAGTAGATTTTCCGGAAACCTGAGCTGTTCTCCTAACTACCCGAGCGTGATCCGCCTTTCTAAAAAATAAAAGTCGTGAAGCGAAATCTTCACGACCTTTACGAGCAATTATGCTAAGAAACTTTGTCCCATTGGCAATTTGAAACCTAGGAACATTGTAATCAGTAAGAATACTGCAAATAAAATCCAAAACATGCCTGTTGGTTTATTTTTCTTTTGACGTACTAATACCATTTCCATCATACCAATGACTAAAATACCGCCTATGAATTTAAAGCCGTAGAGCATACCTTGACCATAATCCATGGCAGAAATAAAGAGCGCTCCACCAGTAATGATAATTAAAACGTAGAATAAACGTAACGTCATATGTAAGCCTTTTGACTGCTTGCCCATTAGCGCTGCAATTAAAAAGATTACGATACCTACTACCCAAGTAGTAATATGCAAATGCGTTTGGCTAGTTAAAAAACTCATTATTGTCCCACCTCATATTCTTTTTCTATCAAACTCTATCCTACCATGTGTTGGAAAGGGTTTCAAACATTACAATAGTGTTCACAGAATAAACTTAAAAATCCGCGGAGTATTGACTTAGAGCACTGAAAAAGTCGATTTGCCACAAAAATTGTGATGCAAATCGACTTTTTTGAGTTTATAATTCCAACAAAAGTCAGATTTATAATTTAAAAAATGTATTTCTTTAGCTTTCCGTGCCCCCGTGTTGACTCACGCGGATTTGAAAAAATTATTCAAAATGATTCACTAATGTACCGATGCCTTGAATGGATACTTTCACAGTATCTCCAGCTTTTAAAAATTGTGGTGGATTCATGCCTTTTCCAACACCTGATGGAGTACCCGTTAAAATAACATCACCTGGCTCTAGTGTTACGTGTTGAGATAAAATCGATACTAATGATTCTACAGAGAACATCATATCTTTTGTAGAGCCGTTTTGACGTACTTCATCATTCACTTTTGTAACCACTGTTAAATCTTGAGGATTCGGAATTTCATCCTTCGTTACAAGATAAGGCCCCAGTGGACAAGTTCCTTCTAAGCTTTTACCTAAGAAGAATTGCTTATGTTTTTCTTGTAAATCACGAGCTGTTATATCATTAGCAATTGTGTAACCAAATACATAATCGTATGCTAAGTTTTTCGGAATATTTTTACCACGCTTACCAATGACAATTGCTAATTCGCCTTCATAATCCATTTTAGATGAAAGATCAGCATGGATCGATAGTGTTTGTCCATCAGCAGCAATAGCAGTCGGAGATTTTGTAAATACCATTAATTCTGTTAGTGCTGCTTCTGCACCCATTTCTTTTGCATGCTCATCATAGTTTTTACCAATACACATAATATTTTTTGGTGTACGTGGAATTGGTGATAACCATTCAATCACTGTAAATTCACGTTTGAAGCTTTCAGCACGATCTGATTTTTCAGCGGCTTCTACTAATTTACGAATCTGTTCAACAAAATCAAAGCCTAAAGCAATGCCATCTACGATTGAACTTGAAAAAGAAGGGAGAACTTGAAGTTCATTCTGAATAGCGAGTACATCCCATACCGCTTCTTCTTTTTTTACTTTTGGTCCAAAGCTTACATGTCCACCTAATTTAAACGATAAAATTTTCATGATTTTCAGAGCTCCTTCTTTTTTCTACATGATACAACAAAATAATAGAAATTGCCTTACTTTTGCGACAATAATTTTTATTCCGACTAAGAACTTCCCTTATGGCCCATTCTTCACTCCAATCACGTTTTAACAAATGTCATCACCAAATTTTTATGATGAGCCAAATCGCAATAAATTATTCTTATAATACAAGACGTGATTATTAACTATATGTTTCCACCACATAGAAGATGAAGGCTGATTTCCACCGTAGATTGCTAGATTGCACGAGAATCGTATACCTTATATTGATAAAACATTAACCTACTTTAGCATTCGCCTTATATGTTAATTTACGCCATAAAGCCTCTAACGGACCTTGTTTCCATTTAGCTAGCCAAATCTCCGCCACAATCATTTGTACAACAATAATACCTACTGCAATTAACACGCCTGTTGCGACGCTCACTTTTCCATACCAACCAAATCCAAATTGATAAAATAAACATGTTCCAATGATCGATTGAAGTATGTACATCGTTAACGACATGCGCCCCATTTTTGCAAAAGGACTGAGTAACTTTGGTACAACTGGCAGTAAGCAAAGTAATACAATAATCCCAATATAACCAACTGATAAAATTGGACCACCTATGTATACTTTCAAATAATCTAAGAAATACGTACGAGTAAACATGATCGGTAAGCTCTTGATAAAAATACCAATTGTCAATCCCGCTATTGCTAACGTCAGCCATAGCCATTTTAACTCCTTCGCACGTTCCACTAAACGCCATTTAGAGGCTGCAGCACCAATTAACATATATGGCAAAACTGTAAATAATGCCGCAAACCACATACCTATCCCCGCTTGGACAGATAAATCGGTTAAACGTTGCATAAAAGCATCTAGCCAACTTCCCGTTCCATAAGCAGTGATTGCTTGCTCTACTGAAGTAATATCTAAATACTCATCAACTGCTGTATTAAAGTTAACAAACCCTACAATAAATACCATGAAAACTTGCATAACACTGTTAATCATAATACCGATTGATAATAACCAAATAGGATGTAGTCGTAGTAATAGCAATAAAAAAATGCCACAAAATGCATAAGTCATCAAAATGTCGCCCCACCAAATGAGCACAGCATGTAAAAAACCAAATACAAATAATACAGAAAGTCTTCGCAGTCCTATCGTATAGAAATTTTGTTCACGACTTTGCGCTTTCTTCCATTGCATAGCAAGTCCATAACCAAATAACATGGCAAACAGTGGATAAAAGCTACTTTGTACATAAATATCTAAATTTTGCTGCCACACCATATCTGATGGTGTTGTAAACCATGATGCCAAATCAATATATGGCATTGGCAAATAAAAGGCAAACATATTAACGAGTAAAATACCTAGTAAGCTTATACCACGTAATATATCTAATGTTGCAATGCGTTCCTGCAACATTGTCGGTTTTAACTCCACAAAATAGCCTCCTCTATATAATCAATTTCGCCTTAGCGTAATTGTAGCTGTCGCTTTGCTTTCGCTACAGAAAACATTTGTAGCTGTCGCTTTGCTTTCGCTACAGAAAACAATTGCAGCTGTCGCTTCACTTTCGCTACAGAAAACATTTGTAGCTGTCGCTTCACTTTCGCTACAGAAAACATTTGTAGCTGTCGCTTCGCTTTCGCTACAGAAAACATTTGCAGCTGTCGCTTCGCTTTCGCTACAGAAAACAATTGCTGAAGGAAGATAACGCTTTAGTGAAAACAGGGCATGGTAAGCTGCAAGATTTCGCAATACTTACCAATAGCAATAAGACACCCCCGTTAACACAGTGCGTTTACTTACCCATGTATAGCCTGTTCAATATCGAATAAATATAGAATTTTATCACTCACTTTGATTTGAAGGATAGCTTCAATTGCCTCACTATAAACTCTAAGTTGAACACCATATCGCCCTAATAGTTCCTTCGAGAGTGCTGGCTCCTCCGCAAAATGTGATTGGATGCGATCTGTCTTATAATCAAGCAAGATCCATTCACCATATTCATCCTCAAATAAACAGTCAATAATCCCTTGTACAATTTGAGCATCGCCATCTTCATCTACTCTACTAATCGTAAAAGGCATTTCTCTACGTATTTGCTTTGCTTTTTTAAAGCGAAGTCCAACGTCTGTTGTAAAGAAATTATATATTTTTTTCCATGGAACAACCGTCCCCTCAGCCTCCGTCAGTAGCTGTCTTGCCACTAAATCGGCGACAAACTCCTTTACCTCCTGTACGTTCGTAAAGCCATTTTGAGGTACATGTTGCATAACTGTGTGGACAGCTGTTCCAATTTCTGCGCCTGTCAGCTGTTTGTCCTGTAAAAAAGTTGGACGTGGCGCAATGGTTGTCGTTTTTTGCTTAGAAGGTATTGAAAAGTAATATTCAGGCTCCTCCTGTCGCTGAAGATTTTCTAAACGCTTAATTTCACTAACTGATGTTTTTGAGCGTTTTTGTGTCGATTGTTGGAATGGATACTGTGCTTGAAAGCGCGTCGTAATTTCTGACAGCAATGCTTCGTCCTCTGGCGTTTCTAGCATTTGCTGTACCTCATCCTCTAACCCCTGTATGTCATATGAATAGTGACTCGTTTCGATAGCACGTACCCACCAATGTGCTACATCTTCAGGTGCCTTATAGGAGGAACTGGAGATTGCTGCAAAATCAGTATGTCTAGCAACGGCTGGCCCAAGCCAATCAAAATAGCTATTAGCTCGCGCGCGTAAATACTCCTGAAGCGGAGCATCTACCGGTAAACTTTGTGCATCCAGCCAATTGTCGAGCGTTTTACTCCAATTTTTCACAGACCCAATTAAAATAAGTCGCTCCTTTGCACGTGTCATTGCTACGTACAATACACGCATTTCCTCAGCACGCATTTCAAGCTCCTTTTTCTCCTTCAGAGCTAAAAATGGTAGAGATGTATACGTAATACGATTTTCAGGATCAATCGCCTTTACTGCAAGACCAAAATCTTGATCGAATAAATATGGATTGTGGAAATCCATTTTATTAAACGGTCTCCCCATCCCTGCAACAAAGACAACAGGGTATTCCAATCCTTTTGAAGAGTGAATCGTCACAAGACGCACAACATCATCTTTTTCTCCAATCGATTTAGCAGTTCCTAAATCATCACCACGCGTGCGCATACGATCGATAAAACGTAAAAAGCGGAACAGTCCACGAAAGGCCGTTTTCTCATACATTAAAGCGCGATCATGCAAAATGCGTAAGTTGGCCTGACGCTGCTTACCATTTGGCATAGCTCCAACCATCTCGTAATAATGCGTGTCTAAGTAAATCTTCCAAATTAAATCTGACAATGAACCACGTCGTGCTAAATCTCGCCAGTTTTCAAATGCCAACATAAAACGTTGAAGCTTCGCAAAAGTGTCAGATTGTACACCATGCCCATCACTTCGAATAAATTGCCTTAGTGCATCATAAAACGGCGCTTTTGAATCTGCTAGTCGTATTTTTGCTAGCTCATTTTCAGTTAAGCCAACAAATGGAGCACGTAGCACTGAAGCTAAAGGAATATCTTGATATGGGTTATCGACAACCTTCAGTACATTCAGCATAATCATGACCTCTAACGCATCGAAATAGCCTTTCGAGGACTCTGCATAGAGAGGGATTCCCGCAAGCTTAAATTCCTCCACTAAATCTGTTGACCATGTCATTGAACGCATTAAAATCACAATATCACTATATTTTAATGGACGTTCAGTCTTCGTTTTTGTATCGAATACGGTTGTCCCATCCTCCATCATCTGCCGAATACGCTCAATGATAAAACGTGCCTCATACTGTGATTTTTTTAATTCCTCTAGTTCAGCTGCTTCACTTGCAACATCTTCTGCCTCTTCGTCCTGCTCCTCTGCTTCAGGAGGATGCATGATGACTAGCTCCACCGGAACTTCTCGATCATCATATGGTGCTGCTGGCTTTAATGAAGCATTTTCATCATAAAGAATTTCTCCAACACGCTCTCCCATAATTTGTGCAAAAACGTAGTTCGTAGCGTTCAACACTTCTTTCCGACTACGGAAGTTAGCGTTTAAATCGATACGCATTCCTGTTAAATCTGGGGTCTCTAGAAACTCACTGTACTTTCGCATAAAAAGCTTCGGTTCTGCCAAACGGAAACGATAGTAGAGTAGGAACCCAGCGCCTTGCTACATTTCTGTAGTAGGTTTCCAGTGAACCCCTCCCCGAACCGTACGTACTCCTCTCAAAGTATACGGCTCTCCACTTATAACAAATCTATCGTTGTTTATGAATTTCTTTATGACATTTATCACACACGACTAACGTTTTTCTTTGCTTAGCGAGCATTGTCCATTCCCAATATTTTTTTCCCTTTAAATTCTTCACTTTATTTATGTGATGAATCTCGAATTTTGTATCGGGGTGATTGTCTCCACATAATTCGCATTGTCTTGCACTTAGTCGTTTTTCTAAATCATTTCTGCCCTGATATACATAAAGATTAGGTAGTTCATCTATTGTTGCTTTGACGCTTTCTTTCTTCTTTTCAAAACCATCTTTATAGAAATATGCTATACTTTCGCCTTGTTTTGTTTCGTATTTTACTCCCCAATACTTACCTTGTTTAAACTTAACCTTCATTTTTGCTACTGAGGATTTGTATTTATTCGCGAGTGTTTTTAAACAGCTATATTCCATTACATAACGTAATTGCCACATTTTTTGGTTTACATTTTCCGCTAGAGCATAATAATTATATAAACCACGCAGCTCTGCGTTATACGTTTCGATGATTTCTAGATCAGAAAGTCCAACTAATCTTGTTCGATGCAACATATCCCATTGTTTCGCATCAATGTCTTTGACCATTTTATTTTTTACGATTACTTTTTCAATTGTTCCTTTAGGTATTCGTAATTGTACATATCCCCTATATTTACGTTTAATAACACCGTTTTTATCTTTTGCCGTACTTAAATCATGGCTAATTGATATATCGTAGCTTAAAAAATTCGCAATCTTTGTACTATGCGTAATGAGCGTCTGATCTTCTGACAATTCAAGTTGTAAATAATTTTGTAAGAAGTCTTTCATTGCTTGCTTAAGCATTTCACAATCTTCTTTACTACCGTTGACGCCAACAATAAAATCATCTGCATAACGTACATATTTTAATGCTTTATATGTGTCCGTGTTCGACTCATAGTACGGTAAATTAAGCATTATTTTCTTATTCGCCTTATATTCTTCAATCATTTCTTTTCGCAAGACTTCATCTTCTGTTGCATTAATCTTTTGATGCAAACGTTGGTTACGCATATCATATTTTCGATATTCAGTATTACGTTTTTTTGGTTCACCTAAATCAAAAGAAGGTTTTAATTCTTTTTCAATATAATCATCAAATTCATTTAAATAAATATTCGCTAGTAGCGGACTAATAATACCGCCCTGTGGAGTTCCACTATACGTCTTTTGGAATCGCCAATTTTCAACGAATCCTGCTTTTAAGAACTTCCACATTAAACGAATGAATTTTTCATCTTTGATACGTTTTCTTAAAATAGTAATTAAAACTTGATGATTGATGTTATCGAAAAATTCTTTTATATCGCCTTCAATGAACCAGTTTACCCCAGTAAAGGTTTTCTTCATTTCGACTAATGCTGTATGACAACTTCTTTTTGGTCTGAAACCATGCGAATGGTTTGAAAATTCAGGCTCATAAATTGCTTCTAATATCATACGACAAACTTCTTGTACGATACGGTCTGTAAACGTTGGGATACCAAGTGGTCGTGTGTCACCATTTTTCTTTGGGATATGAATACGACGAACTGGCTTCGGTTGATAGCTTTCATTTTTCAACGTATCAATGATTGCTTGAATTTTTTCTTCTCCGAATCCATCCGCTGTTTCTTCATCAATACCTTTTGTTGCACTACCTTTATTTTTGTATATCTTCGTATAGGCTTTTATATAAAAATCTTCATTGTATAAATGTCTGTATAGACGGTCAAATGTATATCCGTCTTTCATTGCTTGTTTCGATAGATTGTATAAGACAATTTCTGAACTTTGCATAGAGCATTTCGCTCCTTTCCTCATTGTTTATACGTTATAAGCTACTCCCCTTCGCCATGTAATAGGCTTTCCCTATCTCCGACTACTACGAGAGCTCCGTTACCTTATTGGATATTCAATACCTTTATACATAGCCTAGTGGCGTTCCAACTTAGGTAATCCCCATTTAGTATATTGTATACAGGCTTGATTCATTGTCGGAAGGAACGTTCATCCTTTTCTTCAATCTTGAAGAGTGTCTATTCTTTCATCAATCAGAAACTAGGATTGTGCATCAATCTAGTACACCTTCCTATGTTCAGTCGCAAGCATCTAATACGCTGAACAGAATAGATTCTAGGTTTCAAACGGTTTCCTAGATGGTTAAGCATGACCCCACTCGGACTATTCTTCAAGCAGTTTAGCCTTCTTCCTTATATGAATCTTTTATATCTTGCCATTCAGTCGTAGCCTTTCCGTTTAAGCTAACTTATGACTTTAACCGACATGCTACACTCCCTCTTTGGTTTCCCGCCAAGATAAGTCGGTTGATATATAAACCGTTTCTTTCATTTATTCACCGCCAAATGGTGAAATATACAATACCCTTATGGGCGCACGATACTTTGCTTTACGTCCCCAACCATAAAAAGGTTTCCCTCTTGCTCACTACCTGTTTTCACAAGCTGTAATATCGTTTCTTGTAGCATATTTGTATCTTGATATTCATCAACAAGTACTTCTTTAAAACGTTGTTTCAAATCTAATGCAACAGGTGAAGGTTGTAATTCACCTTCAACTTCTACAGTTAAAATTTGCAATGCGAAATGCTCTAAATCCGAGAAATCAATAATTCCTCGTTCTAATTTTGCCATGCGGAACTGTTCGCTAAAAACATTTGTCAATTCGACTAATGTTCCAATCGTCGGACTCATTAATCGAATTTCTTCAAGCAAACGCGCAGGAGTCCGCACAAAAAAGGTCTCTTTAAGCTTATTCACAATTTTTTTAGCTGCCTCTCGCTTTTTCTTGGCAAGCTCCTGTAGCTCCACATCTACTAAAGCATCCTTTGATACACGCTTTAAAGTTGACCATTTCACAGTAGCAAAATAATCAAAGAGCTCCTGCCACGTTCCCTCACGACTAATGCGAATGCCTTCCTGAATCATAGCAAAATCCATCTCTGCGGTTTCAGCATATGGTCCAGGTCCCGCAGGCTGTAGCGTAATGGCACGCATTTCAGAAATTAAAACGAATGCCTCTTCAAGACTATGCTTGACTGTTAATTTCACATATTTCGACAGCTCTAAATCATCAATTGTCACGTCTGCCGCTATGTCATATGTCTTTGGTAAACTACGAAGCCATTTTTGAGGCTCTGCATGAACACGAGACGTATCATAAAGCTTGCTTATTAAAGTTTCTATAGCCTGATCATCACGATCCGATGTAAAGCTATCAACTAGCCTATAGATTGCTTGAACCTCTGCCTCATCCTCAGAATCGTAAGCATTTTCTAGCACATCTGCTAATATATCATCTCTTAACAAAGCAACTTCTGCCTCATTCGCTATACGAAAGCCTGGGTCAATATCTAGCATATAGGCGTATTGTTTGACGATGGCTAAACAGAAGGAATGCAGTGTTGAAATTTGTGCTTTATTGACAAGGCTTAGCTGGCGTCGCAAATGATTGGAAGTTGGATTTTCTGCAATAGCTTTTTCAAGTGCCTCAGCCATACGATGACGCATTTCAGCAGCAGATGCATTTGTAAAGGTTACAACAAGTAACTCATCCACATTAATGGGATTCTCTGTTGCAACAACCTTCTCAATCATGCGATTAATAAGGACTGCCGTTTTACCAGAGCCTGCCGCAGCCGATACAAGTGTATCCTGACCGCTTGCATAAATTGCCTTCCACTGGTCGTCTGTCCATGTGACTTCCGCTGGCTTTTTAGGTATTTTTTGTACCAACTTACTTCATCTCCTTCCGAATTTTCTCAACGATATCATTCGGTTTTGCTTGCTGTAACTGACGATAGTTTTGTTTACCATCAGATGGGTCAAATTGACAAACAGCTGTAAATTGACAGTAGTCACATGCTGTTTTTGTTTTTAGTTTATAAGGACTTATGGAGGTATCCCCCGCTAAAATTCCATTGCCCGCTTCTTGATGCTTGCGCCGTACAAAATGTTGTAGATTTTTCATATCATTAACAGGTACAACGCGTGACTGAGATTCTGACGGTGTTCCATCTTTTTTCATATAAACAGGAATGATTTTCGAATGCCCGCTCGATTCCTCTAACTGCTCGTCCATCGATAATATGGCCTCCGCATTTTCTGACAAAAGACCTTTCATTTTGTATTGTTTTAAACGGTCTTCCTCAATTTCGCTGTCGCTTAAATCCTTATCAAGCTTTAGCATCGGATTGTGGACATGTACATAAAGAACCCCGGCTGGCTCCGCTTCACCAGGTAGCCAGTAAGAGGCATTTTCCACCGCTACATCTAAATACGTTAGCACCTGAAGAGACAACCCGTGGTAGACCTCATTCAAATCTAAATCACGAGCGGATGATTTATAATCGACGATCCGTAAATATGAGCGATCGTCAATAGCCGCACTATCCACCCTATCAATACGACCTCGCATAAACATTTTCTTACCACCTGTTAAATCAATTTCAAGTGGTGGTAGCTGTTCATGTTGCCCCGGTCCAAAAGATGCCTCAATAGCAATTGGCTTAAAGTGAGACACATTCGCATGCTGTGTAAGTGCCGTCATTGTTCGCTCGACAATACGAATAAGTTTTCGCTGAATATAGCGATAACGTGCGCTTGACAGTAAAATTTGATGTGAAAATACCGGGACAATTTGCTCAACGGCTTGTCTTGCTAATTGTTTAATTTGCTGCTTTGTTAAACGTATCCATGATAGCTGCTGACGGTGTGTCTCTTCAGTAATCCATTTCAATGCCTCATGGAATAAGTCGCCCATTGCAAATGTTTCTAGTCTATACTCTTCCCGCTCTTCTAGACGAAGCCCATACGTTGTAAAATGCGAAAATGGACAACGGAAATATTTCTCAATACGAGACACACTAGATGTTAGCTTTTGACCATATAATTCCTGTGTAATGTAGTTTTCCAATGGCTCTGCTTCATTCTTATGTGTAATTGGATGTAAAACTCGTTCAAAAATGAGTGCCCAATAAGGGTCCTGCGTATAAAATTTTTGCAAGGCAAGCCACTCTGGCGCAAGCTCACGACTGTGCTCAGCTTGGCGTTTTTGAACCATTAAATGTGCTAAAGCTGTACGTGGATGACGTAAATACGGTAAAGCACTTTCTTCAAGTAATTCAATTGGATCAATCACAACTCGCTCAACCTTGACACCACTCAAAAGCCCAGTCGTTCTATCATTGCCGATAATTTTCTTTATATAGAGTGAGGACAATAGCGCCTTGCCCTCTTCATCAGCTGTTGGATAGGACATATATAATTTATCAGATGGTGTCGTTAAAGCACGGTATAGTAAGAAATTTTCTTGCAGTAAACGATTTTTAGATGTTGGCGCAAGCTCATAGCCAATTTGACTAAACCATTCACGTTCTGTATCTGACAGCAATCCTTCATACTCCATACGAGTTGGATAAACTCCATCATTCATCCCTAAGACGAAAGCGACTTTTATATTCGATAAACGAGCTAAATCAACCGTCGCTACCATGACCTCATCTAATGTAGGAGGGATACGAGAAAATTCTAATGTATCAAAGCCCTCATCTAAAATTTTCGCCGCTTCTTCTACAGACAGCTCCTGCTCACCAAACATGTATACAAACTGATTGAGCACTTCAATCCATTCTTTCCACGCTTGGTCATGCTCGCTTGCAGCTAATGCATCCCCTCGATCAAGCTCGCGTTCTTTCATTGCTTGAAGCTTTTCATAAACTTGTAAACTCTCAATCAGCTCAAACAATGCTGTCGCTACATCTCTGCCTGTTGTCGCTGTTTCTAGCTTGTCCTGTAACAATTTTAGTGGCATACGAATTTCATCACGAATGGCATCGATTTCTGCCTGCATCGCACGTTCTTCATCCGTTTGCACGCGTGAATGGAACTCAAGACCACGATACTTTTTGAAAAACCACCTGGCTTCCTCAAACCAGCGATCACCATAGACGCCCTGTGCTAAACAGTAGTTTTCTAAACGATCGGCACGCTCTCGCCAAACATTTAACTCAGCATGTAACGGGAAAAATAAATCTGTTTTCACGCTACGAAAAACCGGTTCATATTTCCAGTTAGAAGTGATAACCTCTAAAGCAGATCGGCTTAGCTCAATTAAAGGATGATGTAGCATCGTCTTTTTAGAGTTGGTAAAAATAGGTATTTGATATTGTTGAAAAATAGTTGTGATCAATGGGTCATAAACATCTGCTTGTCTATAAAGTAGAACTATATCCTGATAACGATAGCCATCTTCCTTTGTCAGCTTTGTTATTTCCCGGGCAATGGCATGTATCTCTGCACGACGATTGGATGCCTCTAGTACCTTTACATCACCTGTAGTTTCTTTCGTTTGAGGCACCAGATGTGCATATTCAGCTTCCAAATGTTGTAAATCTTTAGATTGAAAACGATATGCATGATAGAAATGGATCGGTGCATCGATTTCAATGCCCTCCTCATAGGCAATATCGTGTAAACGTTGGTTCGTAGATGCAGCTTCATGGAATAAAGACTGTTCATCATAAACTTCTTCGATATGGTCAAAGGGAAGAACGACGGTCACTTGTTTCGTCACTTTTAATAACTCTTTTACAAGCTCTAATTCTCTTACAGTGAATGCTGTAAAGCCATCTATATAAACTGTCGCTCTCTTCATCGTATCAGAGTATTTCAATTGCTCTGTTAAAATTGGATAATAGCCCTCGCTATCCACATAAGTAGTGCCAAGTCTTTCTTCCAAAGCGTGTAAAACGACTTGTAAATCATTCGTTTTAGCTTGCAATGTATTAGGCGCGTCGACAGCCATTAAAGATGTTGTCACTTCAGCTAACACTGAACTATTTACGCTATATCGACTAAATTCTCGTAATAGCGTCTCAATTTCCTCCGTAAAGCCTCGTTTCCCGGCGGCTTGGCGAAATAGCGAAAACTCACTTTTTTGTTCCTCTAAAAGTTTGCGGATCAGCATTCGATAGCCATAGCCATTTACTTCTTTTCGAGCAATCCCGCCCGTTTCCTGTAACACTAGCCATGCCAATCGTTTAAATGTCATGACTTGCGCACGGATTAAGCCTTGCAAGCCATGTTTATTCGTTAGCTCATACTCCGTTGAGTAAGACATTTGGTCAGGAACAATTATAAAAATTGGATGACCTAACGGATCTGATTTTAGTTGCTCGACAATCTCATGATGAATAAATGTTGATTTACCTGTTCCTGAACGTCCTGAGACAACACGCAATGTCATGTACTTTTCCCTCCTGTTAATATTCTATTTAATAAAAAATGCTAGTCGTATATACCCAACGCTTTGCTACCCACCTGGGCGTTTGTTGATATACCTAAGCACTTTACGACTTTACCTGAGCGCTACTAACCTCGCTACTCCATATTACCCGGCATTGCCTACCCTTATTGAAAGATAAAAGCCCCTTCTCTCATTCTACATGATACAAGGGGCTAGATGTGTATATTCAACTTTCACCGTTGATGATTTTTCGTCAATTTTCGCGCTTGTTTTAAATCTCGCTCCACACGCGCATTTAATCGTTTCTCTAAAAGCTTGCCAACCCACCAAAGCACAACAATCGCCACAGCCGCAATAATTAGTTTTTTAGGGCTTGTTAGTAACGCTCTTAAATCATAACCAAGCACACTCATTCCTAAAACCATAACGAACTTCCCTGCCAATAACACAATTAAATAAAACTTTTTGTAAATATGAGATAAACCCGCTACAACGTTTACAATGACTGAGGGTGTAAAAGGAAAACAAAGTAACACGAATAGTGGACTAATCCCATTCATATCTACCCATTTTATTAGCTTTTCTACTCTTTTACTACCTGTTATAAATCGAAGCTTTGGATGCTTGCCAAAATGTCGGACAAGCAAAAATACTGCATATGAACCCGCTACAGATCCTAGCCATGATAATAAAAAACCAAACCATAAACCATATGCACTTGCATTAACAACAACGAACACGACCAAAGGTAAAAACGGTAAAAATGCCTCTATAAAAGGTAATAAAAAACCAATGATTGGGCCAAGCGCTTGATATTGTTCCGTTATATGCTCAAGATTTTCTACAGTAAACCATTCACTCAAAATTGACACCTCTATTTATACTGCAAAATTAAATGTAAAATCGTTAGCGTTTCCGTAGTATTTTTATACTCATGGGGCTGATGTCCTGAGAATACTAGTGTATCCCCTTCTTCTAGTTTTTCATGCATATCTCCAGCAGAAATGATGGCTTGTCCTTGGATAACGGTCACAGTTTCTTCCACCCCTTCTGTGTGGGCTTCGCTCCTGCTATAGGCACCGGGCTCCATTTCAATCTTATAAAGCTCCCAGCCACGGTCTGGATTATAAGGAATAATGGAATACACACGATATCGCCCATCGTCTTCATCTACATGTGGCGCATCCTTACTACTATATTTCATGAAATGTGCTGTCGGCGGCTGCAATAAGCTAGAAAATGACGTGCGCATACCTGCAGCAATTTTCCAAATCGTCGATACGGTAGGGTTGGCCTCCCCCTTTTCAATTTGTGCTAGTTGCGCTTTACTTACTCCTGTAGCTTTGGCAACATCGTCTAAGCTTAAATGACGTTGCTGACGAATCTTTTTTAGTTGAAATGCTAAATTTCGGCTCATTTGTTCCATTTTTATTCACCAATCTCTATTGTTTATTTTATAAGACATATGTATACTTTAATAAACATTAAGAAATATCAAACTATTCCATCATTAGTATACATGGAAATTTTTCAGAAAGGATGATCTATTTATGACAAGTACGACAGAGCTGCGGAATGAAGCAGCAACTAACACACCCAATGACAACTTTGTACAAGGCGTAAAAGATTGTGTTCCAACCTTACTCGGCTATATTAGTATAGGACTTGCTTTCGGTGTTGTAGGTTCCGCTTCTGGCTTATCGGTACTTGAAATTGCACTTTTAACTATACTCGTCTATGCAGGCTCCGCACAATTTATCTTTTGTGCACTTGTTTTAACAAATAGTCCTGCCTCTGCTATTATTGTAACCATTTTTGTCGTAAATCTACGCCATTTATTAATGAGTTTAACATTAGCTCCTCATTTTACACGCTATTCCATGCTCAGAAATATTGGTTTTGGTACATTATTAACGGATGAAACATTTGGTGTAGCTGTTACAAAGCAAATACAGACCGGTAAGCTATATGGCAAATGGATGGATGGACTGAATATCACAGCTTACTCATGTTGGATTCTTTCTTGTGTAGCTGGGGCATATTTAGGGCAATGGGTAGCAAACCCTGAAAAATGGGGCTTAGATTTTGCATTGATTGCTATGTTTGTGGCACTTCTTGTACTTCAACTTAGCAGTGTAGGTAAAAATAAAGTAATGCATTATCTTATGTTAATCGGCTATATGATTGTTACTATGTATGGCCTTTCTTATATCGTACCTTCGCATGTAGCTGTTCTACTGGCAACAGTTATTGTAGCAACAATAGGGGTGGTGACAGATAAATGACGACAACCGCTTCTATGGTCTGGCTGATCATTGGCTGTGCACTTGTAACTTGGCTACCACGTATTATTCCTTTTATATTCGTACGAAGTGTAAAACTACCAGATGTTGTAATGAAATGGTTAAGCTTTATCCCTGTCTGCATTTTAAGTGCTCTTGTTATTGAAAATTTACTGGATACAGAAAGTGGAAAAATCGTGACACTCGATTGGCCTGTATTTATTACATTTGTGCCAACGCTTATTATTGCACTCGTAACAAAAAGCTTATCTATTACAGTTGTAGCCGGTGTTATCATTATGGCAGCTGTACGATTTTTCATGTAATAAAATCACAAAGTTGCAAGACAAGTAAGGATGGTTACCGAATCATTGATATTGCAACATTTTCAGAATCAAGTTCCATTTTGTATAATGCAGAACACTGCACAAAAATGCATGTTTTTGGGGCTAAGTGGGGCTAGATTGGGGCTAATAAAATGCGGCGAGCGTGTGTACAGGAATGGGTAAGTGTGAGTGAGATTGGGGCTAATTGCTTCAATCTTTTTTGTTGGTCAATTATGAGAATAACTTACCTACATATAATATAGCACTGCTTGGCACAGTGAATATAAAAGGACATATTAAAAGCCCTCCACAGATGGTTATGGAAGGCGAGATAAAAACTTTATAGATTCTAACTAAATTTCAATAATAAATTCGTGATTTTCTTTATCACTTTGTTCATGGACAAAATCGTAAGCTTTCTGTTTTTCTACACCTAAAGACTCAAGTACTCTTACAAATCCGTTTGGACCTTTTCCATCATAACCTGAAGTCAGCCCTCCAATTAACTCAATAGTTTCGACTTCACCAACAAAAGTAGTGATGTAATCAATCTTATCGCGTCTTCTTGTGTGTTTGACATATTTAATCTTACCTATTTTAGAGATATTTTCTGCAATAAACTTCTCTGCTTCATCCGTTGTCCCTGTCTCATATTTAATCATAGCTATCTCTCCTTTCATTTTACTAATTTCGACAAAAAGTAACTATTATCCTTTAATAACTTTTTATTACTTTTAATCTCTTTTTGACATTAAAAATAAAGCATTTTATGTTGCATCGTCTTCATTAATCTCATGACGATATATTAAATATAAAAAAACACCTGCCGTAGCAAGTGCTTATTTTATCACTTATCTTTATTTGCATTTTTTCGGGATTCCATTTCCTTCCGTTTTTGTTCTTCTTCCAACCGTTCTTTATAGATGCGTGGTGCTGATGTTCTCATGAAGAAAGCATGCATACGTTGTTGAGTTTCAATAGATGGTATGGTTTTCAATGGTAATCACCTCACTTTCCTTAAAATACGTGAATGGAACCAATTAACTCACTTAGTGTTACCTGCCACGTTGTACAAGATTGGATAACGAAAGGTTCCACGATCTTGTTTTTGTATAAAATTGCTGTAACTTTGGTCTGTTCTTATATTAACCTTAAATCAAATGGAACAAACACTACTACAATACTATGCTCCTTCCGAATGTCTTCAACTTGCAAAATGGAGTTACTGCTTGTCTATTTTGAATAACTACTATTTCAATTAATTTCCTCCCCCCTATTAGCTTTCTGTTACAATTTGGTTAGAAAGGTAGGTGATAGATTTGATAAACAATAATTCTGGTAACAACAATCCAAATCAGTATCAAGAACTTACAGATGAACAAAAAGTTATTATTCAAGATTGGATTTTTAAAAATTTTGAACGCATGGATCGTTTTAATCTTTCTAACAGCTCATACAACCTGAAACACCTTTTTGAAAACTCACCTGTAGGCTTTTATATTACAAATGGTCAATTTAAGGGTGCTATGTTAGCCGCTGAATACAATGTAAAAGACGAAAAAGAAATAAATTGGAATTTTAACGTTTCAAAACGTTCAATCGAAAGAGTTAAAGAAAAAATATATTCAAATTAAATGTTTAAACTTCATGTTCTTCTAAAATAGTCGTGGTCAATTTATTCATTCCTCAGTTGCTGCTGTAACAGCAACTGAGGCTTTTTTATTTTCTTCACTTTTATCCACAACTTTCACTACTGTTTCTGTTATATACGTTAACACTTCCTCAAAGCTTTCTGGTTCTCTTCCAAATTCTTTAATGAATGTTTTTATGTTGCCTTCCATAGCAAAAGCATTCCAACCTTCCTTACTGTTGATATTCGATTTAGTAGCTGTAGCAACCGATTGCTCAGATTCATTTTCAATCACTGTCTCAAATAGTTCCTGGGCGTGAATGTTAAGGGTATCAACCTCTTGTGACATTTCTTTAAACAATGGATGGAATCCCATATCAATCAAACGTACTGTATCTCGTACTTCCTCAATTACAAGACAAGCTATTCCTCGGTCTTTATCCCAACCTTTATGAGTAATCTCGTCAATTCTGTTCATTAAACGAGCTACTGCCCCTTGTATAACCTCTAATTGAATCATTTGCGCTGATAATCCATAAACACTGTGGCTATTTTCTCGAACAACCGTTTCTAATGTGTGCTGTGTATGTTGCTGCATGTTTTCATTCCCCTTTTCCGTCTATGTTTTATTTAGTTGCGACTGCATTCAAAAGTAATTGTTTGTTACGATCAGACATTACACGCCATTCTTTAACCGTTACTTTCATGTGTCCTCACTTCCTTCATATTAAAATACTTCTGTTGGTCCATCTTTATCAGTTAGCCAGTTGTAGAAAGGCACTGTATGCACATTTACAGGTTTTTGACCTATAGATGATGTATTTATTGTGGGATGCTTAGCTTTACGTTGTAATGCCTTCTTATGAGCCCCTACGAATATGGCTCTTAATGTATTAGTGACCGTCAGCACACCATCTTTAATATCGTTAGCTATTTTAAAAATGATGTTCTTGGCCAATATGAATTCCTGAATGTTATTTACATTAGATGCCAATACCACTTTATGCAGTTCATCTTTGAAAATGTCCGAAAGTGGCAGCGAATGCATGAAGTTATACAACATCACTTGATATTCATTCATAAATTCTTTGCATATTTCTTTTTCAGCATGAACACGGCTATAAGCTTCTTGTAATGAAACAACCTCACATTTTTCAAAATGCTTGTCAGGGCTGCCACACGTTTCTAGTTGATACGGCAAAATAATATAGATGTTTGCACCTCTACCGCCTTTTTCCTTCGTAGTGATCTGTTTCTTGATAATCCCTAGTGACTCTAATTTTGAAATCGAACGATAAACAGTCTTTGTACTGATTTCTAATGCTGCAGCGATGGTACATGCTTTTAAGTGGCAAGCCCCAGGATAATTAAGTGCATGCGAAGCAAGTTTATAAACAATGGCACGCTCTGATTCAGTCAGGTCATAGTAATGTTGCTGGATATGCTGCTCAATATGCTGATCCATTTCTTGTACAGAATTGAATGTTTCGTATTGTGCTAAATATTCAAACGCTGCCATTGTTCTCACCTCACTTTCTATCACCGGAATACCTCTACTTAAATACCCTACGTAAATTTTCACGCATCTGTTTTACTTCTAATTCTGTAAGCAGAAAATGATACCTCATAATCCACTTCAACCGATTCTGATACTTGCGGACATCCCTAATCGCATCGTGTTGTTTCATCTTCGAATTAATGTAATTCTGGCGTTGTTGGATGGTTTTCGATTGAGCTTTAATACACAATGTCATCCCCCCTTTTCTGTAGCATGTCGGCTATTTCTGGTCCATTCACCGACTAACCTTTGATGGTTGTTTGCACATTATTTAATAACTTAAAATTATATTAAATAACTTTAAGTTATAAGTCAACATTTTTATAACTTAAAGTTATATTTAATTTGTAATCGTGTTATTATATATTCATAAGTTATTTATGGGAGGAACAGTATGGACACTACTAAGAAAGTAAAAAAGTTAATGGTTGAGTTTGATATTACGGCTACTCAATTGGCTGAAATGATCGGAACATCACAACCAAACCTTTCGAAAAAGATGAAAAATAATAGCCTTTCCGTTGCAGATCTAGAGAAAATTGCTGAAGCTTTAAAAATAAACTTTGAATTAAACTTTGTAATGGAAAACGGCGATAAAATTTAAACGACAGCAAAAAAAACACTTCTGGCTCATCATACAAGCTGAAAGTGTTTTTCTTTGGCCAATATAAAAAGCAACCACATTTCTGCAGCTGCTTGATTATATATTTAATTATTATTAGCATGTTTTAAAAGATTAAAAGAATAAATGATTAAGATTCAATTTATATGTGTTCACACTTACTCTCTCAATGGATTTCAGCATTTAAGCGATAGGACATTACGGTGGGACATTAATATCATAATAACAATAAAGACCACCTATCGTGAAGTGGTCTTTTTAAATTTATTTAACTAAAGCACCTGTTAAATGTTAGTGAGACTCGCTAATTAAAATAGAAATTTTTATAACAAAGTTTTCATATCCAGTCACCGATAATTCATCTAAAATGACATCTTCAAAAAAATAGTTATCTAAAAACAACTTATTTTCATTGGCAAATCCAAGCATTTTTAAATAGGTTTCTTCTATTGAGTCATAACCAGTTGTATGGTAAGCCGTTAAGTAGTCACCTTCTTTTTTTAAATAAACATTAGCGTCTGGCAATGGTGATGAAATTTTTGTATAAAAAAAGCTATATGAATCATAATTGCCTTTACATATATTTTTAAGATTAATCATTTGCCCTACAGAAAAACGAGAAGCAATATTGTGCTCATCACAACGTTTTATATGATTTGCAAAAGATACAGCTATACTTCGTTGATCTGAATTGGGAATTGCATTTGTAAGAAACAGCAATTCCTTATTTTCAGTTGATATAAAAATTTTTTCCGTATTTATATTAAATAGAGATTGAGTAGTTTTTATTTTTTGTGAAATCACTTCTTTTATAGAAACAAGTCTATTGATTTCCTTATCAATTTTTTCATTCTGTGTATTTAAAAGAGATATTAGTTTTTCTGGATTTCTTCCGTCTAAATAACTATTAATTTCTTTTAATGGCATTCCTAATTCTTTTAGTGAAGATATAACAAAGAATGGTTCAACTTGAAAAGTAGAATAGTATCTATACTCATTCTCATCTTTTAATTCAGGAGAAAAAATTCCAAACTTATCATAGTGAAAAAGTGTATATTTTGAAACACCGACAAGTTTTGCAAATTCCCCCGTTGTAAAATGAATTTTTTTATTTTCACTCATAATAACCCCCCTCGTATATTGACTATAGTGTAACACTACACCTTATTATAAGAAATATGATGAATTTAAACTTCAAGAGGAAGTATAAAACATTAATATGAATAAATTATAATTTTATGAAATGGAGATAGAGAAATGAATAATAAAAATGAAAAGACTTTTAGATATGCTGGAGAATTTGAGAAGCAGAAAGCAGTTATGCTTTGTTGGCCTGCAGATGCGTATTCAGCCAAAGAATATAATGTTCACGATGTTTTTGTTGAGGTTATAAAGAATCTTGTTGGTGAAGTTGAAGTATATGTAAACTGTGGTGTAGAGGGAACAATTACAACTTGTAAAGAAACACTATCAAACGCTGGAATAAATATAGATTGCGTTCAGTTTACTCAATTTGCCGATGAAAGTTATTGGGCTCGTGATTATGGTGCTGATATTCTTATAGACGACAACGGTAACATGCGTCTTGTAAATTTTAAATTTAATCAGTATGGGTTGACAGATGACAAAGAACCAACTTCTTTTGAGACAGCTAAGATAGCACCACATCAGGCAATTGAACTTGGATGTTTTGACATAGTAAATTCCGACCTTATTTCTGAGGGAGGAGATAGAGAATTCAATGGAAATGGAGTGCTTTTGACAATTGAGGATACTGAAGTGACAAAACGTAACCCTCAATATTCTAAAGAACAAGTTGAGGATGAATTTAAGAGATTATTCAATCTTGAAAAGGTAATTTGGATTCCACATGCTACATTTGATGATGAAGAAATGTTAGATGGAGCATTAGATGTTGTAGATGGTGAACCCGTATATCGTAGTGCATCTGCAAATGGTCATATTGATGAAATGTGTCGTTTTGTAAATGAAAACACTATTTTACTAGCAGAGGTAAGTGAAGAAGAAGCTAAAAAACTAAATTCCGCTAAAATTTCAAAAGAATGTTTAGATAAGGCCTATGAAGTGTTAAAAAATGCTACAGATATTAACGGTGAAAAATTTAAAATAGTACGTATGCCTTGTCCAGAACCGATGTATATAACTGCAAAATCAGGAGATGAAATATATGACCTATGGCAGTGGTGTAAAGAACTAGATGGTGCAACTGATACATTAAGAGACGGTTCTCCATTCCCAAGTGGAAAAATTAAAATGCAACCGGCTCTTAGTTATTGTAATTTCCTTATTGTAAATGGTATTGTATTAGGTCAAAGTTATTGGAAAGAGGGGTTACCAGAAATAATTAAGGAAAAAGATGAACAAGCCAAGAAAGTTTTAGAAGCTATTTTCCCAGATAGAAAAGTAATTACGATAAATACAACAGCACTAAATATTTTAGGTGGCGGTATTCACTGTATTACAAAGAATATTCCTAATTAAATCGGTCTTTTAAGCAAGAGAATGTAAATCTCATACTTAGCTAAAAAGAGTAACTCCATTTTGATCAATCTTTTTCCAAAATGGAGTTTTTGCATTTCTTTATTAAATAAGGATTTCAGGGCATTTTTTTATAAATCTTTATTCTAAGGCTACATCTGAAAGTTTCTTAAATTAACCTGCATCGTTAGTTTAAGAATACCTCAAATCAGATTCATTTGAATAAACTTTTCCATTTACCATAAAAGCCAGTTATCAAACGCTGGTTCACATTGAACTAATTGTGTACGACTATCACGTTCTTCAAGCCAGTTATAAACCTGTACAGGACGTTCTCTATTCACTGTTTCTTCTATATATGATGATTTATTCGATTTATTATTTAATCGCTCTACAGCCTTACTATATGCCTCTTTTGATATTTCTAGCAAATTTCAATATTATTAATTTTGGAGATGGTACAAAATATAAATGAGGATTTCAAAATGAACAAACTAGAACAAACAACCCAAGAATTACTGGAAGCTGGTTATACAATTGAGGAATTTAAAGCAGCTTTTGAGGAAGTTATTGAGCAAACTAAACAGTCCAATATAGAACGTGGAACAGATAACTAATATTGGTTGTCTGTTTTTTTGTATGTACTTTTTTGTAGATTTGATGTGCCTTTTTATTAAAAATAATTTATACACCTTTATTGACTCCTGCTCTTTTATTGTGTAATATTACACTATAAGAGAAGGAAGGATATAATATGGATAAAAATGAATTTATAAATTTGATAAATAAAAAATTAAAACTCATCCGCACCGAAAACAATTTTTCACAAGAAAAAATGTCTGAGATTGTGGGTATATCAAAGAAGACACTAATAGAAATCGAAAAAGGCAGAAGCTCCCTCACTTGGGCAGGTTCAGTTTGTATTGCCACACTTTTTGAACATAGTGAAATTATTCAGATGACCTTTGGCGGGGATGTTGACGAGGTTATTAAGACAGTTGCATTTACACACTACGATACAAACCTTTCTAAAACACTAGGAGGGAAAGTATGGTGGAGACAATTAAAAGAGTTAAATGGTTATAAAATACAACAAAATATTCTTTCTCAGCATTATAGAATACTGGATAAAGAGAACCATAGAATATGTTGTTCATTCGAATTAGATGAAATCGAATTAAGATTTAAAGAAACCACAAAATAATTAACAATGAAGGGAACCAAAACAATATGAAAAAAACAATTATCACATCATTAGCTATCCTTATTTCAATAGGAGGACTTACAACTGCTTTTGCAAGTACAAAAACTGAAAACTACAAAGAGGAGCTAGCGTATTTCCAAACAATTAATCCGGATATAACAAAATCAGAAGTAAAGTCAGTGATGGAACTAAGAGAACAAGTAGATAAATTCGGTGAACAATCGGAGAAATTAGAACTAGAATATGGGATTCTTGTTAATGAACCTAATAAAGAACCTAAAAATCCGGAAGAATTAACAGTAGAGCAACTTAACAAACTCTCTCAGGCATATGAAAAATTTTGGAATGGAGAGTTGGAGTTTTTAGAGGCATCATATAAAGCTGGACTTACGAACGAAAATGATTATAAAATAGATAAGGAAAGTTTCGAAGATGCAAGAGATAACAATTACTATAAAGAACTATTAAATAAATAGCCTTAAAAAAAAGACCAAGACGGCAATTATGCTATCTTGGTCTTACTTTTACTTATTTACTTCTACGCTGTTGAATAGTTATTTGCAATCCAATCAAACGATCAATAGTCATTGTGCCGTTCTGTAAATCCTTCAATATCGTCTTTAACCGCCTGTGCAATATAGTTTTCATAGCTAGTGAACCTGGATTCCACAAAAAAAACACCTACCCAAAAGTAAGTGTCTATAAAAACAATTTATTTAATGATTTCATAGCTCTTTTCTTATTCTTCTCTAATTGTTGTATTGGTATCGGCTTAACTTTTGGAGCTGCCCCTTCAATATCCTTTGTTATTTCTTTTGAACGTTGCTCCGCTGCTTCTGTGTCCGCATCATAGTATGACTCAATAAATTTAAGATACTTTTTCACTACTTCACGTAGTAACTCATAATCAACCTTTTTCCGCTCTTTAAAGTACTGCTGTAGCACTTCCACATCCTGTGGAGGTAAACTATCCAAAATTGAATTAAAACGCTCGTATGCACTCTCTAAACGGTCTATTTGTCGCTTCCTGTTCTCCTTCTCCGCAATAATCATTAAAGCGAGACGTTCGGTTCCTTTTGTTATACTAACGCCAGCATCATAAGATGTGACACCGTATGAAAACTCATACAATTCCTGAAAGTATTGTTCCGCTGATCGTTTTAAATACTTGGCCAACTCCTTAGATGTCGCATCCTTCCACAAGCAATACATGGTATTACGGATCCGTGCTTCCATCACTGGAACATCGTTATCTGATTCACTACTTATTTCATACTTTGTACCAGCTGTAATGGCTGCTATTTGCTCTCCAAATTCTTCGCTGATTATTGCTAGGTTCACAGACTATCCCCTCAACCTTCACTGAATTTAATCAATCGCTTTATTTCAGAATGCTTATTGCGGATATATTGTTCAGAGTATCCTAATTCTACTGCAACTTGTACCAGTGTTTTACCGTTCACATATTTCTGGTAAAGAATCTTTTCCTCTACAGAATCAAATTTAGAAACTAACTTTTCAAATTGTTCTTTCCTGTCTAAACAATATCGTAATTCTCCTTCTGCAGTAGTTCTCTCAGTTGAGGAAAGCTCTTTATCTGTAAGCTTAAACTGTAAATATTCCAACTTATTTAGGAGAATTGAATAATCTTTCAACCAAAATGACATGTTTTCACCACTTCTCAATCACTTTTTTTAACTTACTTTCACAAAAACACCTACCGAAGTAAGTGTTTTATCTATTCCATCTTTCGATTTAACAGCAGTCTTTTATAATTACCAAAAGTAATTTCTTGGGGCATTCATTCGAGATATTTCATTTTTGTATCGTACGATATTTTGACCTAATCCATTTGGGTTCATAAATGATGTTTTCATAATAATTTTGCGTTGTTCTTTTGTGCCACATACGCTACCAATTAAAGCTACTGCTAAATCGAAAACTTCTTCAATTGGCTCATATGTTTCCATCAGGTCGTTGTACGCCTTTATAAATGCTTTACCTTTAGCATTAAAATCTTCTACTAATGGATTGATTGGCTCTGTAAATGCTGCCAAATCAGCTAATAATGATGTCTTTTCTTCTTCTGTTAATTCTAATTTTGCTTTATCCCGACGCGGTTTATTTGCTAGGAATCTATTTTCCAGTTGTAAATCTTTTTTTAGTTCTTCTAATTGATTACTTACTTGTTCATAGGTTTTCTTTGACTCTCCTGTCCCTTCAATTAAGTAACGATTTTCAGTAGTTATTAATTCATTTTCTAATCGCTCTATTTCATTTTCTAAATAACCAATATTTGCATAACATTCATTTTCTCGCTCTTCTTGATTCCGTTTATATTGTTCTAATTTCTCTAAAACTGCCGATTTAATATTTACTGTCATGTTCAAATTCCGCCTTTCAATTTTAAATAATCATCATGTTTTTGGCATAAATCACTGATATTAATAACTTCATTTTGATATTCTGCACACTCAACAGAGTTACCTAAATATGCAGGTATTTGTTGTATGTCGAGTACAGAAACTTCGCGTAAATCTATTTTTCGGATGTATCGTCTTTTTTTATAATCTTTGCCTTGAACCCATATTTCTTCTAAAGGGATAAATTTAAATGACCATCCTGATAATTGCTTATTTTTAGCTCTATTAATAACTTCATTATCAAAAATATGTGCTTTGATTCTTAATCCTATATTGTCTTCATAGAGTTCTATATTTCCATCATTTAAAGAACCGAGTTTCCTTTCCCAATTGTGATTTAACAAGAGATCCACATCCCTTGCTCGTCGCAAAGCTTCTTCAAATGTACCTGGAGTAATAATTTCAATAAAATCCCCATGCTTCGAATGGTTTAAAACTTTACTTTCCGTACCAACCACATTGACATAACCTTTTAATGTGATGCTTTTTAATTTCACTTGTGTATTCATTTTCCTCACCTCCTTGAAAATTTTCATTTAGGGAATTTTTTTCGAGCAAATAGGGGCAGTCGGTGTACGGCAATCTCAAAAATATTAACCAAACACCCCGGGGGGATGATAAGTTCATCTCCTTTTATTGAAAATAAAAAACCCATCACACACCATTGCTGGAATGTAATGAGCTTCGTGAGCTTCTAATGTTATTTAGCTTTATATCGATTGATTGCTTTACAGCGTGTGCATTGTACTTCTAAATCACACTGGATAAGTGCAGCACCAGCTTCATATTCACTCGAAGCTTTTAGTAATAACTTTCCGCACTTTGTGCATCGTAGTTCTTTCATAAGTTCACCTCATTATCTTTTAGTATTGAAAGAATCACGCGTGTGTTCCTCTTTCATTTTTTCATCACGCCAATAACGTTCACCAATTAATGTTAGATTGTTTATGACAGCTTTCCTTAAGGTTTCATAATCCACCTTCTGAGACTGCTCAAAATAGCGTATAAACAGTTCTTTATCTTCCACACTAATTAGGTCACATATCTTATTGAATCGCTTGTATTGAAGCCGTAACCGTTCAAGCCGTTTCTTATATGCTACCTTCTCATCAATAATCATCAATGCAAGTGTATCCGACCTACTAGAAAGAGATTGATCGTTATCATACATAGACACGCCATAACTAAATTCGTACAACTGAGCAAAGTGTGCTGCTTGTCTTTTCTCCAAATAGTTTGCTAGTTGGTTGGCCTGGGCATCCATCCACAATGAATACATATACTCCCTTACTTTATGTTCTAGTTCTGAAACAAAAGTATCTGAATCACTTTCAATTGCATAAGGAGTGTCCACTGTAATAAGTGCTAAATGTTCACCGAAAGCTTCTGAAATAATAGTTTGATTCATGCAGCACACCCTCCTTTCAACTAAACCTAGCCGGATAGTTTGTTTGAATTAAATATTCAATTTTCACACCTGTATCAAGATTTAAAAACAATGAAATCTTTATCATAGCTGTATCTCTAATCTTTGTGTAAGTAGCTGGTGAGATTGGTGGATCAAACTTTAAATTGTAGACATGATAATCTGTCAAGTATTCACTATTAGCTGACAAATACCTTGCTTCAATTAGAAAGCGTTCTGGTGTTGGTAATCTCTCAATAGCTCGTTCAATCATTTGGTGAAAGGCAACATCATCATTATCTAGATTCTCTAAAGTAAATTTAGAAAGTCGATAACGTTCCAATTCATTTACAACAGCTTTACGAATTTCTACTTTCTCCATTTTTGTTAAGTGTTTTAATAGTTCCATTTATATCATCCTCAATCCATACTTTTGACGACCTATATTTCAATCACTCCAATCAAAATCATCTGGATTATTCCCGTCTTGTATCCAGCGTTGGAACTCTATTTCTTTATCTCTAGGATCGTATTGTGGTTTCTGTTTTGGTTGAACAGGTTTCTTTTCAGCATTCATTTTAATAGCTAATTCCATAAATCTCTCACGAAGCTTTTTGGCCGATAGTACATTAGTTTTCCAAAATGAATCTTCTGTTACCCAATCCATGACTTGTTTAGCCTGGTGCTTATTAACTTGATCTATTTCAATAAGCTTTCGCATATCATCAGCCCAAGTTTGCATATTGGACTTTTTGATTAAATGAGATATTCCAGCTTCATTTGCAACTACAGAAACTTTTTCATGGAAGTATATTGCCATTTTGAAATAGGTGTTGTCCTCGTCATATTTCTTTTGACGAGTAGTATTTATATCTTTTATATCTTTTATATCTTTTATATCTTTATTACATCCCTCAAATCTGAGGGTTCTCTCCATCAAATTTGAGGGTTCTCTCTCCAAATCTGAGGGTTCTCTACAGTCAGAACCGTCATTTTTGAGGGTTCTATTTTTATAAAATTTCTTTGAGTTTTTCACTTTAAAAATATTTCCATAGGGTGTTCGCTTTGTGGTTATATATCCATGTTTTTTTAAAGTTGAAATATTCCGTTCAACTTTCGCCAGACTGTAACCTAACGATTCGGACATTTCAACATTTTTAACAGGCCTACCGCCAAGAACAATGCCGATAGTTTCATCATTCTCAACAATTTCTTTTGTAACTTTAGATATTAACCACAAAAACTCCCATAAAGCAGAACCAATTTTTTCGACATGTTCTGGCTCGAGTAGACCCGTGAAAACTGGAAAAAAGAAATTATCAGACATCGTCATCACCACCTTGTCAATGCCTATGTTGCTTAAACTGTGCAGGTGCTCTTTTATTCATCATTTTCTAATTCAAGCTGCAAAAATGCTTGTGTAGCTTGCTCATGAGTTATGAACCCTTGTTTAAGGGCAAACATTACTTTATTTATTTTTAGGCTTTTTTCCGTTAAAACTGCTAGTTTGTTTCCTCGAGGGTCTAGCTTCACCCTAACTTGAGCACCTTCATAAATTGATGAACCACGATTCCATACCTGACTTGAATCGTGTTCAACAATTTTATCTAATATATCTTTAATAGTAATAGCCTTGTATTGGTCATCCTCTTTTACTTCGATATGGTCTCCTTCTACTAAATCCATGTACGAAAAACGGCCATGTACTTTGTGCACTAAGGAAACAATATCAATGCCAAAATGCACAGTTATACGTCCAATTAAATATGCTTCATTCATCTTTCTCACCACTTTTTATGATTTTTTCCTATAACACACGCCGCCAAGCTGTGCATTTTCACCATTCATTTGTAATTTCATTAATAATTTCAAAGGCTTGTCGATATGGCCACCACCTTTTACGATTCTTTTTTATTTCGATTGATCGCATCCGTACATCACAAGTAATTACATCTTCTAACCACCGCTTTGACATACAAGTTAGATCAGACATTTTATCTAAATCTATCAACCACAAAGTCTCTCTAATTTCCTCTTCAAGTCGTTTTTCGATGTACTGCCGAATGGCTTGTCTATCAAGATTTACTTCAATGCTTCCAGGTAACATCTCAATTCGCTCCTCTCATAATGACAATCAAATCATTAGGCGTACATTCAAAGTAATTACAAAGCAAAGTAATTGTTTTAATATCCATGCGAGTAGTTTTTTCATGATAGATACTAGCAATTGCATTTCTGGATATACCTATTGCTTCTGAAAGTTGCGTAATATTTATGTGTTTCTGAGCCATTAACAAACGTAAATTATTTTTCACCTATACCCCTCCTTCAATAGATATCATGACAACTAAACTATACATTTCATCATCAAATAATCAATATATTAAACAAAACGATAACTTTCCTTGTCATTTTTACTTTCAACGAATTCTACCATAGTAATTTTAAATACACAAGTTTAATTCGCGATTAGTCAAGTTAACTTGTCATTATGCTTTATTATTGATATATTTTCATTATGGAAGGTGATATTAAAATGATTAGAAATCGTTTAGCTGCATTAATGGCAGAAAGAGGACTAAAAATAACACGTGTAGCAAAAGATACAGGGATATCGAGGAACACCATTACTTCAATATCTCAAAATGATAGTGAAATGATGCGAATGGAGACAATTAATACTTTGTGCAAGTATCTTGGTGTTACACCATGTGAATTTTATGAGTATGAGCCTTTAGACATTGAATTTTTTGTTGAAATCAATTCCTGTATGTATTCTTTACAAGAACGCCCGACAGATAGTTTTATTACAGAAAACCATTTAACTATTACAACTGCTGATATAGATGTAATAATGGATGTAAAAAGGAATCAACACACTCAAAGTTTTGACCTACTTGGCAAAACTATTAATAGTGTAGAACTTCTTTTGGGCAATCCAGATATATTTGCTGCTAATATTCCTTTAACAATTGAATTTGATAATGAAAATGAAAAATATATATTTATTAACGAAATCTACAACAAAATAAGTGCATCTTTTCATCAAGACATCTACAAAAATCTTGAAAATAAATTAAATCACGAACTACAATCCTATTTAATAAAAAAAATTAACGAAGACACTCTTGATAACGACGACATTTTCCAAAAGAATCTTGAAAAAGGAATCCTGCAAAGCATAAAAGTAAATCTTCAATCAGATGTATTTAAAAAATTTTAATAGATAGTTTTTATAACTTTTAAACTCACCTATTCCTGTACACACGCCGCCAAGCATGAAAGGAATGGACAAGGTGAAGTTATATAAATCAGCAAAAGAACCTGAAATATATCACTATTTCAATGCAAATGAAGAAAAGCTATGGATGTTTCGACATAAGTATTATGATGCTACCGGGAAGCGGAAAGAGAAGAAGAAAAGTGGTTTTAAAACAGAAAAAGCAGCATTGAAAGCCCTTCTGGAAGTGAAGGCTGCAACGCTGCGCGGTGAAACTAAACATATAGAAAATGATAACCTAACTGTCGCCCAATGGCTAGACATGTGGTTTAACATGAATAGAGGGAAATGGAAACCAGCTACTATTAGTCTACGAGAAGGCTTTATAAAACTGTATTTCAAACCGCTGTTAGGCTCTTACAAGTTAAAGAAGCTTGATAAGACTATTTATAAAGCAGCATTTATTGATGCACTAGAAGGCAAATTACAGCCCTCTACGATTCATACACTACATTCAGTTTTTAGAACCGCTATGAATGCTGCTGTTATTGAAGAAATCTTATTACGAAACAAACTAAAAGGGATTGCTCTTCCCTCTCTTAGGGAGAAAGAAACGAAAAGGAATTATCTTACGCCTGCCCAGCTCACTATACTATTGAATCATATTAAGCAGCATGAGAATATTTCTTACTACAGCTTATTTTTAACGATTGCTTATACTGGTATGCGTAAAGGTGAAGCGTTGGGGCTTCAATGGCGAAATATCGACTTTACGAATCAAACGATTACAATTGAACGGACTAGAGGGAATAGCGGCACAGGTTCTACGAAAACAAAGAATAGTGAACGTACTATTAAGGTAGATGACATAGTCATACAGCAGCTAAAGAGTTATCGAATAGCTAATAAAGCATTGTTGCTTTCACATGGTCGTAAATTACAGGAGGATATAACGAAAGACGATTCATTCATCTTTATATCGCCGTATACTATTGAACCCTTTTTTTCCACAGGTTTAAATTCTATTTTTAATCGTCTTGTGAGAGAAGCTAAACTACCTGAAACAACAATACATGGCTTGCGGCATACCCATGCTACAATTTTAATGAACAATGGCATTCCCGTTAAAGCGATAGCCGAACGCTTAGGGAATACACCTGAAATGATTCATACCGTTTATGGTCACATTCTTCAAGAAATGGAGGCACAAGCGGTAAACGTATTTAGTAAAAGTTTAAAAGAAAGTGGGGCTAAAAGTGGGGCTAGCTCCTAACTAAACCTCACTCAAACCGCTTCATATCAATATTTGTAGGTCAACAATTATTTTTCATGTAAAAAGGTCAGTCCTAAAAGTGAGAAAACTTCACTTTGGACTGACCTTTTAATTTAAAGGGTATCTTTATTTTTTTTCATTTTACTTGCTAACCAAAAGCCTACTGTTAACGAAAATGCATCAATCACAAATAAAGTAGGCGTGGAAGTGTAACCTGCATTTACAGATGCCGCAATTAGAGCAATCGCTAATATTAGTGCAACATAACGATTAAACGTAATTCTCGTAAACAATAACACGAGTAATGCTGGTAAAAATAACGCTAACATCATTTTCCCGAAAACATCCATTAGAAATCCCTCGGCTCGGCTAGTAATAATCCTATACGATAATGATCATTGCTATATATAACATGCTGTGTTAAACGTATTTCATTATTACAGTCTAATACTTCTAGACGACAATGTGCTGCATTTAATTGCAAAGCTTCATATAATTCATTTTCAGTAAAAATGGAACGACCATTTACTTTACGAATACATTCCCCTGCAAGTAAGCCCATCTTTTCAGCTGGAGAATCAGGAAGCACAGCTGCAATAATAGCACCTTTCGAGCTCGGTGCAACTGCATAAATGTCCGTTTTATCTTGCATTGCATAGTAGATTGAAATAACAATACGAAGTACTGCACCTACTGCCAACGTAATAAAACCGATGAACGGCTCAAAAACTGCTATCAGTCCACCTATTAAAATAAGCTGTCCTAGTAGTAACACGGATCGCCCCATTTTAGGAAATTTAAAAACCGGCAGTTCTTTTCTAGTAAGCTTTGAAAATCCTATAACGATTGGAAATAATACGAGTGCAAAGCTACTCTCTCCTAATGTAAATTGTGGCCAATACGGCAAGTCTACCGGAATAATATCTCCAGGTATTACAAAGAAAATTGGCAGTACCCATACATTTCTTGAACGATAAACAATTGCCTGCATACCCCGCTTCGTTTTTTCAACTCGTGGTGTCGTTACCTTCATTGCTGTTTGACGAATTAACATGCCCTCAGCAATCACACTTAGACCTGCTAAAATCGTAATAGTTACAATAGCGCCATCTAATACATTGGTACCTTCTAAAGAGATTTTCCACCAAGAAAAAGTCCAATTGTATTGATCCATCAACCATATTACTAGTGTTGCGAGCCCCATCGTATAAATAGGTGAGAGTGCATTAATGCAGAACAATAATAGTGCCAACACAGAAATAACTATTAAAATCATTAAGAAAGCTTTAGGTAATGTTAAACCTAAACCAACGCTTACTAGTGAAATAAAGAGGGCATATAGCCACCCATATTTCCATTGCCCAATTAGCTCTGTCCAACCCCAAATAATCCGTCTATTAAAAAATTTACGCTCCTGTTTTACACGACTATAACCTAATAAAATCGCAAATAAAATCGCAATATACATTAATGGGTTGAGTAAAAAGCGGCCAATCGCTGTTACAATTTCTATTAATATATCACTAACCATACGAACACCCGCCATTCTGTCTTGAATACTATGAATTTATTGTATCAAACGACTACACTCTTGCGTAGTACAAACTAATAGAAAGCTTTCTATTCTTATTATTTATCTTCATTGAGCGGATGTTACATCTTATCAATTATGCCGTTGTAAGCCTATATTATTTATTGTTCAATATTGTGCAATAAAAAGCTTGTGGCCATTTGGAACTGTAAATCATTTTGACGATCCTCTTTATATTTTTTCAACGTATCATTTAAGCTGTTAAAGAAAGTACTATCCATATAAATATTTTCTTCTACTTGTTTCAATTCCTTATCTTTACGATAAAGCTTAACAGCCTCCTCCGTCGTGTCATCAAAATAACCATCTAAACGAGCAATTTTATACCCTAACTTTTTTAAAGCATTTTGCGTATAAGAGATTTCCTCACTCATATCGCCCACTTTAAACTTCCCAGATAATGGATGCATTTGGAAAGCAACTAATTCATTTTGTTCAATGACTAAATTAGCCTCAATACCTTGCCCGTGAATCCATTCGCGTTTCGGTGTCAGCCATTTATTTGTGGACAGTTTAAGCTCTCCGCCATTTGACAGTGACCATGATTCCTGCACTGTTCCCTTCCCAAAGCTCTTGACACCAACAAGGGAGGCACGTCCCCAGCCTTTTAAAGCTCCACTAAGTACTTCACTAGCCGATGCACTGCCTTGATTTTGCAACACAACAATCGGTATTTTATTCATTGTCTGCAAATATTTTTCATCAAAGCTTTTTGATTCCGTTTTTAATGGTTCCATAGCACCTTCAGCATTTTGCATATACGCAAACACTTTACCATTCTCCAATACCGTGCTCAATAGTGCTGCGACGCTATGTAAATAACCGCCTGGATTATCTCGCACATCGATCACTAACCCTTTGATATCTTTTCGGAGTAATTTACTCGTTTCGGCAACCCACTCATTAGCTGTTTTCTCACCAAAAAGCGAAATTGATACATAGCCTATCGAGGTATCTTCTACTTTCACTACTTCGCTTGATACTGTTTTATTGGAAATTGCTGCTCGTTCCATCGTCATTTTAATATGCTTATCTTCACTTGGACGATAAACAACAATCGTCACTTTTGTTCCCTTTTCTCCTTGAATTAAATGCATCAATTCACTCATCGATTTACCATCTACTCGAACACCATCAACTTGTACAATTTCATCGAGAGAGCGCATTCCTGCTTTCTCTGCCGGGGACGAACGGACAGGAGACACAATAATAAATTTTCCGTTATTTTCCGTTAACTCAATCCCAATGCCCACTCTTTCTTCGGCTAACATTTGTCGGTGTTGTTCTGCCTCTTCCTTCGAATAATAAGTACTGTAAGGGTCCTTAATAGCATCTGCCATACCGCGAAGTGCCCCTTCTACTAACACATCTTTTTTCGTACTGTATACAGATTTTTTCTCAATTAAATTCAACGCTTCATTAATCGATTCGGCCTCTGTGACGACCGGCTCCTCTTTATCCCCTAATTTAAACCAATCAAAATAAATTCCACTACCTAGCAATAAACTACTAGCAAGTACGCCGACACCCGCCATTATTTTGCGCAAACCTTCCCTCCTCCGTCTCTACTACTGTATGACTTTTATTTTTCAAACATACAAGATTCAGCTTCAAAATAATTTGTTGAATACTATGCTTTTGGTTTGGCGAGTATTCTATGAGTGCTTCGCGGATATTTTCCCTACTCGCGCGGATATTCCGGCGCCAATCGCGGATATTTATTTCCCTCCTCGCGCGGATAAAATGCTTACACAAAAAATAAAAAAATCTGCTTCGTTTCTTTAACAAAAACGAGCAGATCTTTACATTTTATCTTTTTAATCTAATTCATCAACATAACTTTTTAGCATATCCGTATCCATCGGCCCTGAAATGGCACGTTGAATGTATCCCTTTGAATCAATAAAATAAGTGGTAGGAATTGTCATGACGTTATATTGTGGAGAAACTTCTCTTTCTTGGTCAAGTAGGATAGGAAAAGTTAGTTCGAAGCTATCTCTGAATGTCATAACGGTATCTATTTTTTCGTCAACTGTAAAATCATGTTCATCCTTTGTTAAATTAACAGCTATAATTTCTACATTATCTTCTTTTGCGTACTGTTCATAATACTTTTGCATATGTGGCATTTCAGCCTTACACGGTGGACACCATGTCGCCCAGAAATTTAACACGACTTTCTTTCCACGAAGGTCGCTCAATGTTACCTCGTCACCATCCAAGCTTGTTAACGTAAAATCTGGTGGTATATCTCCATTTTTTAAGCCAATCTTTTGTTCATCCATTTCTTTCCCAAGAGAGGCTGTTTCAATTTCACGATCCTTATCAATCTGCTGTTTAACATATGTACCAATCATCGCAACTACTAATAACACGACGATAAGCAGCCCAATATTTTTTTTCATTTCTTACCTCCCAGTAATCAAGTGCTTTGTGAGATTTTTTTTGAGCAGTCGTATATTGTTATACCCAGTATAAGTAATATGACGCTCACCCAAACAGCCGGTTGCCATAAACCATGCGGCTGAAAGAAGGCTACAATTATAAGCCCAATCGTATATAAAAATAATGCACGATTAATAGCTGTCAATTTCCATAATATGAGGATCGTCAGTACAATTAGTACACTTAAAGTTATGACTTCGCTCTTGATTTGATTATCATTTAGTAACACCACAAACCATTGATAGATTGATTGCGTTAAAATGATTGCCCAGCTACAGGCAACGACTCCAGTCGCATCAAACTGCAATTTTTTTCGCTTCCACCAAAGCTGAAGCGATGCGACCATTACCCCTAAAATGACACCAATTGTTCCGCCATTGAAATAAAGGAGAGTAAACGGTTGAGCAATAACAGCTTTAAAATCAGTGACAATTATGCTAAATTTCCAAACAAGAATAAAGGTAAAGACTGCGTCTCCATAGACCCCCGACCATTTTTTCGGAAATTGTACCCGTAAAACTAGCCATACAACGAAAAATGTTGCAAGGAGAGCGACAGCCGTTGCTGGTAATGTTAGTGTCCGAATAGAGAACCATTCTGTATTATTCACCAAATACATCCTCCACAAGTAAAGTTAGTTTCAGCATAGCATACAATCGTTATGTGAACTGTCATTTCACACTGTGTTCAAAAAATCTTCCTAAAACGTGCCATTGGAAGTATACGAACTACTTATACTAACATAAAGTGTGGCACAACCAGATATTGACTTCTAATTATCTTTTACAATTATCTACCAAAACAACGCTGAGTTCAAGATACTACTATAAATGTCTCCCCAAAACGTTCCGCCGACTGATCCCTTCCTCAAGGTTATTTTATCCGTTGCTTTTTTGATTCTTTCCTTCGCTTCGCTGTCTCTATCCATCAATTTGCCGCTTCTATCCATCACTTTGATAATTCCATCCTTCACTTGCTGCTTCTTTCCCTCACTTTATGTTCTATTCATCACTACTAATAAGAAAAAAGCTATACATTAGATTCAATTCATCTAATGTATAGCTTTTACTATTTTTACAACGGAATATATTTTAAAGGATTGACACTACCGACTGATTGTCCTTGCCAAGGTCCGTTGTGCACTTCAAAGTGTAAGTGTGGTCCTGTTGAACGTCCAGTACTACCCATTGTTGCAATTTGCTCACCTTGGGATACCTCTGCACCAACACTAACATTGATAGAATTTAAGTGTGCATACACTGTTGCATAAATTTGACCATCAATTGAATGTGTGATAATGACAGCATTACCATATGAACTAAGTGGTGCAGCATAAGATACAACACCGTCTGCAGCTGCCCAAATTGGCGTACCTGTACTATTTGCAAGATCGACTCCATAATGGAATTCTGGACCTGCGCCAATATTACGCCAGCCATATGGCGATGTTAGACGACCATTTGTTGGCTTGATCCACGTACCATTTGATTGCGGAGCATGGACGACATTTGAAGATCCACCACCATTATTATTTTTAGCTGCATTTGCTGCGGCAGCAGCTGCTGCTGCCTTACGTTTTTCTTCTTGTTGACGGGCAATTTCTGCTAATCGTTTTTGCTCATCAATAATCTTTTGTTGTAATTCGTCACTAATTTCAAGTGCCTCAGAGTATTCTTTTTCAAGTAAAACTTTCTCTGACTTTAGTTTTTCTTGTTCTTTTTCTAATTGATCAACTAATTTGTTTTTCTCAGCTTTCTGTCCATCCAATGATGCTTTTAAACGATCAAGCTCAGCTTTTTTATCTTCAAGCTTTTGGCGTTTGCTTTCTAAGACTTGCTTTTGTTCCTCTAATTTTTGCTTGTCCTCTTTTTGCTCATGGATAATTTGACGGTCCGCTTCCATTAATGAATTTACAGCCGAGAATCGATCGATAAAATCTACGAAGCTACTAGAACTAAGTAATACGTCTAAATAGCTAACGGTACCACTCGCCTGAATGGCACGAGCACGTTCCTCTAACAATACATCACGCTCTTCAATTTTGCGCAGAAGCTCTGCTATAGAATTTTCTAACGTTTTTATTTCTTCATTTGCAGAATGAATTTCTGCCATTACATTTTTAATATTATTATTAGTTTTTTCAATTTCAGCGTTTAATGATTGTATTTGATCTAATATTTGTTGTTGCTTTTTTTCATTTGCAGTAATAGCATTTGATTTATTATTGATGGATGAATTTAAGCCATCTTTCTTTGATTCGATTTGATTTTTTTCATCTTTTAAATCCGATAAATTAGTTGCATATGCTGATGGAGTTTGGATAAAAAGAAATAGTGCAGATGCTGCTGCAAGTGTTTTTATAGAGTTTTTCGCCATACTTTTCACCGATTGAACTCCCTTTCGACTATTATTTTGCTTGATCACCTATTGGGTTGATTTCAGTTCCGGACGGCACTTTTCAAGATACTACCGATAGCTTCTTTACTCGTTCCATATCTCAAAGCTAGATTTTTAAAAACTTACGTACTGACATGAAACTTCCCCAAATACCGATTAGTACACCAATTAGTAATAGAAGCGCACTCACTTGGTACACAAGTGGTGAGAAATCAAGTACTTGAATAAGCTCACCTTTTAATCGAGGCGCAATAATTTTATATACATTGTGGTAAAGAGTTGCAATCACCGCAATCGGAATAATAGAACCTAAAAGTCCGAGCCACATTCCTTCTAATAAAAACGGTATGCGTACGAATGAATTCGTTGCCCCTACAAGTTTCATAATTTCTATTTCATCACGACGTGCAATAATCGTAATCCGAATCGTATTAGAAATTAAGAAAATGGCTGTAAATAATAATCCTAAAATGAGCACTACACCTACGTTACGGCTAGTATTTAAGAAGTTGAAAAGCTTTTCTACTTTGCCTTCACCATACATAACATCATATGTAAACTCCAATTTATCAATTTTCTTGGCTACAGCAGCTGTTTGCTGAGGATCTGAAGCCTTCACATAAATAACATTACGTAATGGGTTACTTTGCTCAAATAGTTTAAAATCGTCCCCAAAATCTTTTACTAATTTAGTTAACTCATTTTCCTTTGTCGAATAACTCATCTCTTCGACACCTGGCAATTTCTTTATTTTTTCCATGAGTGCTTTTTCAGCAGCTTGATCAGCTGTTTCATCAATTAACACTTTAATTTCAACATCATTCTCTAAATCATTTGCTACTTTATTTAAATTCATCATAATAAGCGCAAATACGCCTACTAATATTAATGTAACTGTAACCGCACTCACTGAGGCAATGGTCATCCAGCTGTTACGACCAAGTGACTTTATACTTTCTCGGAAATGACGTTTCAACGTACTAAATTTCATAGCCGTAATCACCTCCGTGCTCATCACGCACAATCATGCCGCCTTCAATGGCAATTACCCGACGACGAATCGTATTCACGATTTCTCGGTTATGCGTTGCCATTACAATCGTTGTACCTCGTGCATTAATTTCCTCAAATAAATTCATAATGTCCCACGATGTCTCAGGATCAAGATTCCCAGTAGGTTCATCTGCAATAACGACCTTTGGCACATTAACAACAGAACGTGCAATCGAAACACGCTGCTGTTCGCCACCTGAAAGTTCATTAGGGAACATTCTTGCCTTATTCTTCAGTCCCACTAACTCCAAAACCTCCATTACTCGGCGACGGATTTCCACAGGGTCCTCCTCAATTACCTCAAGTGCAAACGCTACGTTTTCATAGACATTCAAACGAGGGAGTAGTTTAAAATCCTGGAACACAACGCCAAGCTGGCGACGTAAAAAAGGTACCTTTTTATTTTTCAATGTAGCTAAATCTATGCCATTAACAATAATCTCGCCCGAAGTAGCTTTTTCCTCGCGGTACATTAATTTAATGAATGTCGATTTACCTGCACCACTTGGACCTACAACGTAGACAAATTCACCTTGCTTTATGTTAATGGAAATCCCATTTGTCGCAACAACGCCATTAGGATACTTCTTTGTCACATTTTTCATTTCTATCATATTTAAACCACCTAAATCTCTTACTTATATAAGAGGTATTTCATTTACTATTATAGCACTCTATTTCTATTTTTTTATTACAGTTTCATTTCATTCCGTGGCAGTTCCTTCTATTTCGTTCTTTCATTGCCATTAGAAAAAAACGAAAATGATATAAAAATCGACATAAAAAGACAGAAATCGATTCCAATGAAGAGAAGTCGATTCCTGTTCGAAAATAAAAAAAACATTCAAGCTATGCTTTTTTACATAGCCCGAATGCATGAATACTTAAATATGCTGCTCGTCAGTTGTTGTATAACGTACTAAAACTGCCCCTGTTTTGGATTCACCTTCAATAAATAGTCGATTGGCATTCTCTACTTCTTTATCAAAACGTACTACCTTTGATAAGAATTGATCCTGTGATTCAATCTTTGAGGCATCTTGAATACCAACATCTACTTTACCAAAATTCGTAACAATTTTACCGCTGATCGATATTGTACGTGGCACATACAATTCAACAGCTCCTGCAACTGTTTGCGCTTTGATTTTTGATGAATTTGTAGAGCAAGTCGTGACAACAACATGTCCATTGACCGATTTTGCTTCAACTTCATCCAATGCGCCATCTAAATATACACGACCATTCAATGTTTCAGCTTCTAAATCTTTACCACGGACATTTGTTAATTCAATTGAACCATTAGAAGAATCTACTTCTGCCTTCCCAAAATTAAACTTAGAGCCTTTAATTGCACCGTTTAACGTCTTTACTTTTAATTGCTCAAAATCCGTATCTTGTAAAGTAACACTACCGTTCATTAAACGTACCGATAATTTGTCCAATTTATCCTTTGGTACTAGTACTTTAACATTTACTTGAACAAGTTTTAGTTGACTTAAAATTCGTAGTGAACCTTCATTCTCCTTCACAACGAATTGCTCTAAGAAATGAGCGCGTGTTTCTTCTTCACTGTCATTAACTAGTGGTGCCTTCACCTTGCAAATGACTTGGAAGCTATCACCTTCAGTAGATTCCACTGCAAAATTGCCATTCGGTAATTCAGCAACTATATTTTCTACCTGTTCTGCCGCAACTTCTTCTGTATGTGTAAACTCTACTTTATCACCAAACGGAGAAGATACATCAAATTCTTTTACCTTTTTCACTGCTGTATTCATCATATCCATAAAGAGTGAACCAATTTGTGTTAAATCTTTACGAAAATCTCGCATTTCTTCTTCGAAATATTTAGTGAAATCCTCGTCTTTTTTCTTGTGTTCATCTTTGTGACTTTCATCTTTAAATAATGACTCATTCTCTGTTGAGGAATGCTGGCCCTCATTTGACACATTATTCATAACATGTTGAGTGGACTTGCTAGGTTGCTCTAATGCTTCTAATAATGTAATCGCCTCTTGCGCTGTAATTGTTCCTTTTTCCACAAGTTCTAAAATTCGTTGACGTTCATTTTGCATAACTAAAATAGCCTCCCTCAGTTCGTTATACTATTTATACGAATCATTTTGTGAAAAGTTTCACCATTAAAATGAAAATTTTGGAGATACATCTTTTTTTAGGCTTAGAGGTGAGTGTGCCGTTCATAAATCTTAAAAAGGTCCATCACTAAAAATTAGGGATCACATTTTTCAAAACGTATGCCATGTATATCAGTTGATTGGCGTGGAGGCTGAGTGACTCCTTTTTTTATCATGAAACAGATTTTAGTATTGAGGCTCATCACCAAAAATTGTGGATGACATTTGTTAAGATAACGGAAATCAACCACACGTTATGGTGATGATCCAGTATTGACTCATAATTGTATTTCTATGTAATAAAAAAGTTCGCAACTCCCCCTTCGGAAAGTGCGAACTTTTTTAGAGAACAATGCGTAATTCGACGTTTTATTGAGAAGCCTTTTCTAAAACAGCTTCCATACGCATACGATCTCGTGTCAATATTGGCTTTAAATACTTCCCTGTATAAGAGCCACTTACTTCAGCGACTTCTTCTGGTGTACCTGTCGCAACAATTGTACCACCTTTGTCGCCACCTTCAGGCCCTAAATCGATAATGTAGTCTGCTGTCTTGATGACATCTAAATTATGCTCGATCACTAGCACCGAATCGCCATTTTCTACAAGACGCTGTAAAACAACGAGTAGACGTGCAATATCATCTGCATGTAAGCCCGTTGTCGGCTCATCTAAAATATAGAATGATTTGCCTGTTGAGCGACGGTGCAATTCAGAGGCTAATTTCACACGCTGTGCCTCACCACCAGATAAGGTTGTGGCAGGTTGTCCTAATTTCATATAGCCTAATCCAACATCCACAATGGTTTGTAGCTTACGTTGGATTTTCGGAATATTTTCAAAGAATACTACTGCGTTTTCAATCGTCATATCTAAAATATCTGCAATACTCTTATCTTTATATTTCACTTCAAGTGTTTCACGGTTATAGCGTTTCCCATGGCAGACTTCACACGGCACATAAACGTCTGGTAGGAAATGCATTTCAATTTTTATAATACCGTCACCACGACAAGCTTCACAGCGACCTCCCTTCACGTTGAAGCTAAAGCGACCTTTTTTATAGCCTCGTACCTTTGCCTCATTTGTGGCTGCGAAAACATCTCGAACATCATCAAATACACCTGTATAAGTAGCAGGATTAGAGCGAGGTGTACGACCGATTGGTGATTGATCAATATCAATAACCTTTTCAAGCTCATCAATTCCCGTTACTTCTTTATGTTCACCCGGCTTCACCTTTGAACGATTAAGCTTTTGAGCCAACGATTTATATAAAATTTCATTAATAAGTGTTGATTTACCTGACCCTGAAACCCCTGTGACGGCAACGAATAAGCCAAGAGGTATATCAATCTTCACATTTTGAAGATTATTTTCCTTGGCACCTTTAATCGATAATTTACGACCATTTGGCTTACGACGCTCAATTGGTAATGGAATAAACTTCTTACCACTTAAATATTGCCCCGTTAAAGACTTTTCATTTTCCATTACTTCCTGTGGTGTCCCTGCCGCTACAATTTGACCACCATGTACACCTGCACCAGGACCAACATCAATGAGATAATCCGCCGCTAGCATTGTATCTTCATCGTGCTCGACAACAATAAGTGTATTACCAATATCACGCATATTTTGCAATGTACTAATGAGGCGATCATTATCACGTTGATGTAAACCGATAGATGGTTCATCTAAAATGTAGAGGACACCTGTTAAGCGTGAGCCAATTTGTGTCGCAAGACGAATTCTTTGAGCTTCTCCCCCTGAAAGTGTCCCTGCTGCTCGACTTAATGTTAAATAATCTAATCCTACGTTTACGAGGAAGCCTAATCGTTCTTCAATTTCGCGTAAGACAAGTCGAGCAATTTTCATATCCTTTTCTGATAAATTCAGATCCTTGAAAAATGTATCTGCTTCCTGAATCGAATACTGCGTAACTTCGCCAATATGCTTTTCTGCAATTTTCACAGCTAAAGTTTCCGGCTTTAAACGATAACCTTTACAAGATGGACATGCTTGCTGCGCCATATATTTTTCCATTTGTTCACGCACGTAATCAGAAGTGGTCTCCTTAAAACGACGCTCCACATTACGCACAACACCTTCAAATTCAATCATTTGATCTCGTACATTGCCAAACTCATTTTCATAATGGAAATGGATTTTATCTTTACCAGAACCATATAAAATTTTATCCATCTTTTCTTTCGGAAGATCCTTTACAGGTACATCCATTGGGATATCATAATGATCACATACCGCCTTTAATAACTGTGGATAATATTGTGAGCTTGTTGGTTCCCACGGTGCTAGTGCATGCTCTAATAAAGAACGGTCCCAATCTGGTACTACCAAATCAAGATCTACCTCTTGTGTTGATCCTAAACCATCACAGCTAGGACAAGCTCCAAATGGACTATTAAATGAAAACATGCGAGGCTCTAACTCACCGATTGAAAAACCACATAATGGACAAGCATGATGCTCACTAAATAATAATTCCTCATGCTCCATCACATCGACAAGTACACGCCCATCTGCCAAACGTAATGCTGTCTCTAAGGAATCACTAAGACGTGCCGCGACACCTTCCTTCATTACAACACGATCGATGACTACTTCTATTGAATGCTTTTTGTTTTTATCAAGTTCAATCGCATCATCTAAATCACGTAGCTCATCGTCAATACGTACTCGAACGAAGCCCTGCTTTTTTAAATCTTCCAGTAACTTTACGTGCGTTCCTTTACGCCCTGACACCATTGGAGCAAGCAATTGCATTTTCGTTCTTTCTGGATAAGTTAATAAACGATCGACCATCTGCTCAATCGTTTGGGAAGTTATTTCAACACCATGATTCGGACAAATAGGCTTACCAATACGCGCATAGAGCAAACGTAAATAATCATAGATTTCCGTTACTGTCCCAACTGTAGAACGCGGGTTACGGCTCGTCGTTTTTTGATCGATTGAAATTGCAGGAGATAATCCCTCTATCGCATCGACATCTGGTTTATCCATTTGACCAAGGAATTGACGGGCATAGGCTGAAAGGGATTCTACATAACGACGTTGCCCCTCGGCATAAATCGTATCAAACGCTAATGATGATTTCCCGGAGCCCGATAAACCCGTTAGCACGACTAATTGATCGCGTGGAATTGTGACATTGATATTTTTTAAATTATGAGCTCGTGCGCCTTGCACGACTATTTCAGTATTTTTCACAAGCCATTCACCCTTCTAACTTCAATTCAAATATTGTATCGCGCAGCTCAGCAGCACGTTCGAAATCGAGTGCTTTTGCTGCTTCCTTCATTTCAACTTCTAGAGTAGCAAGTAACTGATCTCTTTCCGCCTTCGTCAGCTTCTTACCTTTTGTTGCCTTCGCTACATAGGATTCTTCTTCCTCTGCAACCTGTGTCGCACGAATAACATCAGGAATTTTCTTAACAATCGTTTTCGGTTTAATGCCATGCTCTTCGTTATACGCCATTTGCAGTGTTCGACGACGCTTTGTTTCTTCAATCGCCTTTTTCATCGAATCCGTCATATTATTTGCGTACATAATGACATGACCATTAGCATTACGAGCAGCACGTCCAATCGTTTGTATTAATGAACGCTCTGAACGTAAAAATCCTTCCTTGTCAGCATCTAAAATCGCCACAAGAGAAACCTCAGGAATATCTAGCCCTTCTCGCAATAAGTTAATGCCGATTAGAACATCGTAAGTACCTTTACGCAGCTCGCGAATAATTTCAATTCGCTCTAGCGTCTTAATCTCTGAATGCAAGTACTCCACCTTTAAGCCCATTTCTTTCAAATAAGCCGATAAATCCTCTGACATTTTTTTCGTCAATGTTGTAACTAGGACTCGTTCATTACGGGCAATACGACCTTGAATTTCATCGATTAAATCATCAATTTGCCCTTCAATAGGACGTACGTCAATTTGTGGATCAAGCAGCCCTGTTGGACGAATAATTTGCTGCGCCATTTCCGGAGTATGCTCAAGCTCATACGGGCCTGGTGTTGCTGATACATAAATAGCTTGATGTATATGTTTCTCAAATTCTTCAAAACGTAAAGGGCGGTTATCTAGTGCTGATGGCAAACGGAACCCATGCTCAACTAGCACACCTTTACGTGCTTGGTCACCGTTATACATCCCTCGAACTTGTGGTAAAGTAACGTGACTTTCATCGACAACAAGTAAAAAATCCTCAGGGAAATAGTCAAGTAGCGTATATGGAGTTGCCCCCGCTTCACGCAATGTTAAATGACGCGAGTAGTTTTCGATACCTGAGCAAAAGCCCATTTCACGCATCATTTCTAAATCGTAGCGAGTACGTTGCTCTAAACGCTGTGCCTCTAATAATTTATCCTCTGCACGTAATAGAGTTAAACGCTCCTCCAACTCTTTTTCAATATTTTCAATGGCCTTTAGCATTTTTTCTTCTCGTGTAACGAAGTGAGATGCTGGGAAAATAGCTACATGATCACGATCCGCTAGTATTTCACCAGTTAACGCATCCACCTCGCGAATTCGATCGATCTCGTCCCCGAAAAACTCCACGCGGATACAATGCTCATCACGAGATGCAGGGAATATTTCCACTACATCGCCACGTACCCGAAACGTCCCACGTGTAAAACTCACATCATTACGTTCATACTGTACATCGACCAGTTTTCGAAGCAACTGATTACGTTCAATTTCCATTCCAGTACGTACTGATACGACCATTTCACGATATTCTTCTGGAGAACCTAGACCATATATACAGGACACGGATGCAATAATAATGACATCATCACGCTCGAATAATGAAGATGTTGCAGAGTGACGCAACTTATCAATTTCATCATTAATGCTTGAATCTTTCTCGATATAAGTATCCGTCTGCGGTACATATGCCTCTGGCTGAAAGTAATCATAGTAGCTAACAAAGTATTCAACGGCATTATTAGGGAAGAACTCTTTAAACTCACTATATAATTGACCCGCTAAAGTTTTATTGTGTGCCATAATAAGTGTCGGTTTTTTTACCTGTTTAATGACATTAGAAATCGTAAACGTTTTTCCTGTTCCTGTTGCACCGAGCAACGTTTGATGACGTTTACCGGCACGTACACCCTCCACTAATTCCGCAATTGCCTGTGGCTGATCTCCACCAGGTGTATATGGCGCTTGTAAATCAAATGTTTGCACACATGTCCCCGTCCTTTCCTACCAATTTGATACATATATTTTAGCATAGCACTATTAAAATTTCGAACATTTAACGAACGAATGTTTGTAAATATTTTTTCGTTTGCTACAATGAGATGGATACTTATAGAACATATGTACCGAAGTGCATAATGACAGCCTCTTCAGACATTCGACCATTCCGAGAAATAAAAAGTGAAATTCCTTATAGCTACTAAAGTGCTATCTGTAAACTTGGCGTTCCTGTTAATAGATTACCCTTTCCAAATGTTAACTAATCGAGATGGGCGGATGGAAATGTATTAGCCTAGAGGAGATTTCCATCGTTTGATGTTAGACTCCTCAAGTCCTGGGAGATTCGAGCAGATAAGGAGGCGAAAGCTCGGGTAGGCTGAAAAACTGATAGGGTTGACTGGAGATATGAGCAGGTTGTCGGAAGATATGCTCCGCTTCGCCGTAGTTCTGATCGGGTTACCGCAACATCGGCTCCGCTTGGCCACAGTTTTGATCGGGTTCGCCGAAGAATCGCTCGTTCCCTTGAAGATTCCACTCGGCTTAATGCTAGATCCACTCAAGCCATATGAGATTTCGACGAGTTCAAGGCACCCCAAATCACCAATCTTTCAAAGAAAGTAGCAAAAAAAATCCCGCCCTCCATTAAATGGAGAGCGGGCTCGTCATATTATTCACTTGTTACTTGGTGTAACGCTTTTAGTTCAGTTGCGTATAGATGAAATGCCTTTTCATCTTTTTCATCGAGTGCTCTATCTATCAGAACCATGAGCTGCTCTTCACGATACATACGCTGGATATGATTTATAAATAAATCTAAATAAATCTCGTTTAATAATCTCTCTGCCTCACTTACTTTCTTTGTCTGACCAACGGCTTTTAGAAAATCTGTATACGGATAATATTTATCCAACGACCTCACCTCGATCCTTTTCTAAATTATATGAAAATTGAAATTAAAAAGCAATGCTTAAGAACTGAAATTCACTTCGATTTACTATTAATCTCATGCCATTTCATGCAAATTCTCTAAGCAATTGCTTGTTATACCAATTGTTTTTACCTTTTATCTATATTTTCTGAATTTAATTTTGTGTTTTACACTTCAATAATAAATAGAAAAGGAGGCGCTACATATATGTCAGCAAATTATGTCAATGGATATTTAATGTCTTTCAACACCTACTTACTAGAACCAATTCAGTACAACTCTAAAATTTTCACTCGGGTAATCGACAAGCATAATGAACTGATCGTTACAAGGAAGCCATTGCATGTATTACGAAAATCTTGTATTTCACTAGGAACAACCTATGAGGCAGCAAAACATTCCGCCAAACGCTTCTTCGGCAATCAACATAAACTTCCCATCGTTGTTACTTTTGATTATGGTTACCCATGTATTTTTTTGCCGACTTATTCACCAAACTCCATCCACAATATTTGGATTGGACTCCATGCCATTTCGAATATTGTCCCGAGTAAAATGGGCTGTATCGTCACACTGAAAAACGATCGACAAATTGAACTGCCCGTTCAATATGCTTCTATTAGCAAGCAATTTGTCAATGCATCGATGCTTTATAAGCATTACATGAATGAGCGTAAGCAAATTAGTCAAGACACTCCGTATCATCCACCTTTTTGATAGGACGACCAACCGTAGCTAATCTAGCAGAACCAAAAAACCCCCTCAGGAGCACAATTTTACTGTGCCTCTGAGGGGCCTTCATTACCCGATTTTTGAACGTAAGTATGCATTAATGAATGGATCTAAATCACCATCCATCACCGCTCCTACATTACCTGTTTCCTCATTTGTACGATGATCCTTCACCATTGAATATGGGTGGAATACATATGAACGAATTTGTGAGCCCCAGCCGATTTCCTTCTGTTCACCACGGATTTCATCTAGCTGTGCCTGCTGCTTTTCAATCTCTAATTGATAGAGCTTCCCTTTTAACATCGTCATGGCTTTTTCACGGTTTTTAATTTGTGAACGTTCTGCCTGACATTGTACGACAGTACCAGTTGGAATGTGCGTAATACGAACAGCTGAATCTGTCGTATTAATATGCTGACCACCTGCTCCTGTTGCACGATACGTATCAATTTTTAAATCCTCCGTGCGAACATCAATTTCAATATTGTCATCGAATTCAGGCATAACATCACAAGAAACGAATGATGTATGACGACGGCCCGAAGAGTCAAACGGTGAAATACGTACTAAACGATGAACACCTTTCTCTGCTTGTAAATAGCCGTAAGCATTATGCCCCTTAATAGACAATGTTACAGATTTAATACCTGCTTCATCGCCAGGAAGATAATCAACTGTTTCAACTTTAAAGCCACGTTTTTCTGCCCAGCGTGTGTACATACGCAGAAGCATTGAGCCCCAATCCTGAGATTCCGTACCACCAGCTCCTGGGTGCAACTCTAAAATCGCATTGTTTTGATCGTATGGACCACTTAATAGTAATTGCAGCTCAAAATCGCCCATTTTCTGCTGGAATTCTACTAATTCTGTGCCCAGCTCTTCCTGCAATTCTTCATCAGGCTCTTCTCTCAATAGCTCTAGCGTCATATCTAAGTTCTCATGTGTTTCTACTAAATCTTTATACTCATTAGCAATTGCCTTTAAGCCATTACTCTCATTAATGATTACTTGTGCGCCTTGTTGATCATCCCAGAAACCTGGCTCAAGCATCATTTCATCTAATTCCTGAATGCGTGCCTCTTTGTTTTCTAAGTCAAAGAGACCTCCTGAAATCCGCCAATTTTTTGGCTGAAGTGTCTAACGCGTTACGTACATCTGCTAATTCAATCATTGTTAAATCCTCCGAACATTTTTAATGGGGCAATCTTGTAAATCTTTTTTTTACTAAAATCATGATGAGTTAACGTAAGGATCGGTATATGCTTTAATCGCAATGGCTAAGTTCTCATCGTTCTCGAGATGCATTCAAAATGCTCATATCTCTAATTTTTGTAAGCCCCGTATTTTTTTATTATAACGTTTTTACGTCGGAAAACATACTTTTTTAACATGACAGCATAATTTACATAGCTAAATGGACGACAATCATTCGCCTTAAGCTTTATCCTCAAATACAGCACTTCGGGTTGCCATGCGTTGATATACTTTAACTCGATCATGTTGTCCTAGTAAGTGATTTGTTCGTTTCTCTAATTTATACTTAAGTAAAAATGCTCTTTGAATTCTGTTTTCAAATGCTCTGAAACTTAAATCCACAATAATGTCCTTGCCGTTCATAAAATATACTTTTGTACTCTTTTTATCCACAACTTGAAAGTCCTCAATATGCTGGACCGCAAACCATATACATTCAGGATGTAGAGGAGATTTACTTGGAAACCATACAATATTGCTTCGTTCATGAACAACTATTGGATTTTTATTCAGTTTTCCAAGTATCATTTTCGAGCCATCGAAAGCTCCTCTTAAGCTTGAACCAAAATAGCGTAGATTATAATCCATTAATTTTGTCGGTGCTAATTTTGAAATATATTGATAATCCCTTTCTATCACACGTGTACACAAGTTTCCAAAGGCATCATACTCCGGCATATACAACATCGTTTCACCACTCATAATGTCATCACTATGCATTTTAATCCTCCTAAAATTTATATTTTCCAGTGAAGAGGAGTATATTAATAGAGATATTGGTATACTCCAATGCTCTAGAATTTTTATTTCCAAACATAAATCACCCCCTTTATTCAAAGAAAGTAAGTCTACACCGATTTCACACAATAAAACTTTCATACTATTTATACTTTTATAATAAATTAGAAAAAAGTTATAAACGTTACCCTTTTCATTGAACTATTTACCTATTGTTGTAGTATTATGTATCTTTTTTCAGAATTATCTATTAATAAAACAAAAAATAGAAAAGGCTCTTTGCCAAAACATAAAGAGGACTTGCAAGGCGCAATGTAAAGCTTACGCAAAAATCCATCCCTTTCGGCCAGCTGACCACCAAACTTGTAGTGACCTTTCACCACCAAGTTTCGGGTACTCAAAAAAAAGACCATTTTAACGTATAGTTAAAATGATCTTCTTCGTAATCGTAAACTTATTGACCTGCACCATGGCAGTTTTTGAATTTCTTCCCACTTCCACATGGACATAAATCATTACGTCCAACATTTTCAGCCTTACGAACAGGTTGCTTTTTCGGTGCTGGAGATCCATCCTCTTTCGGATTAACAGCTTGACCTTTTGCAACTTCCTCACGCTCTAAGTTACTTCGAATTTCTGCCTTCATCGCATATTTCGCTACATCTTCGCGAATGGAATCGACCATATCCTCAAACATAGCAAAGCCCTCTTGTTGATACTCACGAAGCGGGTCATTTTGACCATATGCACGAAGATGGATACCTTGACGTAGCTGATCCATGGCATCAATATGATCAGTCCACTTCGTATCAATTGAACGCAATAAAATAACCTTTTCAAATTCACGCATACGCTCTGGTGTAAGCTCTGCCTCTTTTTCATTATAACGCGCATGAACAGCGTCAGAAATCATTCGGTTAATTTCTTCAGCAGATTTGCCTTGGAAATCTTCCACCGTCTGATCATCTTCACCTAGAAGATTTGCACCGACAAAGTCATCAATGGCTTTTAAGTTCCAATCCTTTTGCTCGCCTTGCGTATACAATGCAACAACATTGTCGATTGTTTCTTGAATCATAGACTCAACAAGGACACGCATATTATCTGTTTCTAATACGTCATAACGCTCTTTATAAATAATTTCACGTTGCTGACGTAACACATCATCATATTGTAATAAACGTTTACGAGCATCGAAGTTATTTCCTTCAACACGTTTTTGAGCTGATTCTACGGCTCTTGAAACAACTTTTGATTGTAGCGGCTGCGAATCATCCATACCTAAACGCATCATCATAGACTTCATATTATCAGAGCCAAAACGACGCATTAATTCATCTTCAAGTGACAGATAGAATTGCGTAACCCCTGGATTCCCTTGACGACCAGAACGACCACGCAGCTGATTATCGATACGACGAGATTCATGACGCTCCGTACCAATTACCGCTAAACCACCAATCTCCATTACACCTTCGCCAGGCTTAATGTCCGTACCACGACCAGCCATGTTCGTAGCGATTGTTACGGCGCCCTTCGTACCAGCATTAGCAATAATTTCGGCTTCACGCTCATGGTTTTTCGCGTTCAGGACATTATGTGGAATTTTATGTTTATCCAATAAATTCGAAATGATTTCAGACGTTTCAATTGCAACAGTACCAACAAGAACAGGTTGTCCTGCTTTATGGCGCTCTGCAATATCTGCCGCCACCGCTTTATATTTTCCTTCCATTGAAGCAAAAATTAAGTCTGGACGGTCATCACGAGCAATCGGCTTATTCGTCGGAATCGCCACAACACTCATATTATAAATATTACGGAATTCCTCTTCCTCTGTTTTCGCTGTACCTGTCATACCTGAAAGCTTTTGATACATACGGAAATAGTTTTGGAATGTAACTGTCGCCATTGTCATCGATTCATTTTGAATCTCTACGCCCTCTTTAGCCTCAATCGCCTGATGTAGTCCATCCGAGTAGCGACGACCTTTCATTAAACGACCCGTAAAGCCGTCAACAATAACAATTTCTCCATCTTGCACAACATAATCAACATCATTATGCATACTTACGTGTGCCTTTAACGATTGGTTAATAGCATGGTTTAAACGTACATGCGTTAAATCAAATAGGTTATCAATACCAAATGCCTTCTCCGCTTTTTCAACACCGGCATCTGTTAACGTAACACCTTTTGTTGACTCTTCATATGTGTAATCCGTTTCCGCACTTAACATACGACAAAACGCATTAGACTGTTTATAAAGCTGCGCTGATTTCCCAGCCTGACCCGAAATAATTAATGGCGTACGCGCTTCATCAATTAAAATCGAGTCAACCTCATCGATTACGGCATAATGCAGCGGACGTTGTACACGTTCTTCTTTATAAAGCACCATATTATCACGTAAATAGTCAAAGCCTAGCTCATTGTTTGTACTATACGTAATATCAGCTTCATAGGCGGCACGTTTTTCTTCTTTTGACAGGCTGTTCAAGTTTAAACCAACTGATAAGCCTAAGAAATTATACAGATGCCCCATTTCTTCAGCATCACGACTCGCTAAATACTCGTTGACTGTTACAACATGTACACCTTTACCAGTAATGGCATTCAAGTAAACAGCCATTGTAGCCGTTAACGTTTTACCTTCCCCGGTTTTCATCTCCGAAATATTACCTTCATCTAGTGCAGCAGCACCCATAATTTGTACACGGAATGGGTACATCTCTAACACACGCTTTGAACCTTCTCGACAAACGGCAAAAGCTTCCGCACGAATTGACTCTAATTTCTCTCCGTCGGCATAACGTTTTTTAAATTCTTCTGTTTTCGCTTGTAATTGATCATCTGAAAGCTGTTCCATTTGAGAAGCGAATCCCTCAACCTGGTCAGCGATTTTTTCTAATTTTTTTAACTCACGTTTATTGAAATCAAATAATTTATTTAATAGGTTTACCATGAATTTTTTCACTTCCTATATAGTCTCAAAGTTCATTTTACCATTGTGTAACAGTTTCATGCAAACAGTGTCACTAGCTATAACGATAAAGTCATAAAAAAGGCTCCCGCTATGGCGAGAGCCTTTGTACATATGAAGTTTAAGTTGTTTCGATTAAGCCATATTTACCGTCTCTGCGTTTGTAGACAATATTTGTGCCGTTCGATTCTGCGTCTGTAAAGATATAGAAATCATGCCCAAGCATATTCATTTGTAATACAGCTTCTTCTTGATCCATCGGTTTTAGATCGAATTGCTTTGTACGAACAATAGAATATTCATCTTCCTCTGTCGATACATCAGCTACTGCTTGAGTAGCAGCAAAATAAAGGCCTGCACCTTCGCGCTCACGGAATTTACGGTTTACCTTTGTTTTATGCTTACGAATTTGACGTTCTAATTTATCAACGATTAAGTCAATCGCAGCATACATATCATTATGACGCTCTTCTGCACGAAGAGTTAAATTCTTCATTGGAATTGTTACTTCCACTTTAGTTTGCTTGTCATTATAAACCTTTAAATTTACGTTAGCATTGGCGTTAACATCTTCGTTAAAATAGCGCTCAACTTTCTCGATTTTGTTCTCAACATACTCTCGAATAGCTGGCGTTACCTCAATATTTTCACCACGAATGTTAAAGTTTAACATGTAAACTCCTCCTTTATAACTGCTATACTTTATATTTCTACACAAGTGTGAGAAATTCCTCTAAAATAATTCTTTTTTTCACAAATTTTTTTTTAGCCAGTTTCTCTTTATGAGTTAACGTTATTTAGTTTTGCCTCATCCGCTTCTTTTCTTCGGCGAGACTTCAATTCATCAACAATTAAATCTTCAACCGAACCTTGGTTATTGAAATTCACGCCGTACTGCTTGCCATTGCCAAAAGGACGACTCCAAATAATTTCTCCATAAGCTCGCACCTCTATTGTATCAAGAACAAAGCGTAAATCCAAAGGAGGAGGATTGACACCTAAATCCACCTCAGTAAACATTTTCATACCTCTTGGACTAATATCGAGCAGGTCAGCCATTGCCGTTTGTGTTTGATTCACTTTTCCATTTTCATAAATCGCAAAAGTCATTTTAATAGGTTCATCGAATTTAAATCGAAAACCCTCTTGTCTCTTAAATATCATCTACCCACTCCAATATTATTCTAAACATTTATTTAGTTGATTATGACATGATGCATGATTTACATCCAGAGGGAATTAGTAACATATTTTACCGTAAAAAGGGCTATTTTATGACTATTTAAATGATTCCCTTTTGTATGAGATAAATCTCGTGTCTCGTCTTTCTTACAAAAAAAAGAGAGGTTAGAAATTTTTCTAATAATAATTGTCGATAATCCGCAAAGTATAGCTATATTTGTAATTCAATTTATTAGCACTCTATTTTAAATTCTCATGTGTTATATAGAACTTAGTATCCATTTATATTAGAAACAAACACACAAAACCAGGAACTCATTTATAAATGAGTCCTGGTTTTGATGAATAAAATCCTTAAAAGTACTTTTAACTTATTTTTTCCCGTCGTAATACATACCATCCATTACACGGACAGAGCTATACGGATTTAAATATTGCTTCTCAGTTTTTTTAGATTGTTGAACGGTTTTCAAATCTGTTTTAATTGCAGCCATAACCTTCTGTAATCGTTCCTGTATGCCTCGATCAAGTTCCTGTAAATGTTTAATTAATTGATGGCCATCTAAAGATTTTCCCGATTGCTTCAATTCCTCGATTATTGCACCACGCTCGTCAAGCAAGTCATTTATTTTTTCGATAAATTCTTCTCGATCTTCTCCGTGAGGAATGGTCGACATATGCTCGTAAAGTCTAGCTGAAATAGAGAGCAAACGTTCAACTGGCCCCATCATATTCTGTCTCCATTCCCGTATTGTTGCTGGCGATTAATACGAATAACTTCCTTCCATGTATCACGGAATTCCGTCACAAGTCCTTCAACCTCTTCAATTATAGAAATGTCATTTCGAATATTTGCTTCTACTAATCGAGTATTCATATATTCATAGAGTGCCATCATATTTTTGGAAACTTCGATATCCATATTTAGTGTCGCCATTAGCTCACTTATGATTGCCTGTGCTTTTTGAAGATTAGTATTTTTTTCTTGGATCTTTTTATCTTGAATCGCCAACTTTGCCTTATGCAGAAATTTCAAGCATCCATTATACAGCATTAGCGTTAAATCTCCTGGAGAGGCAGTTGTAACACTATTTTGTTTATATGCATTATGAGCTGATGTTTGTGCTGTCAATCAAAGACAACTCCTTTATATTACCTTTTAACTAAATTATACTAAAACTTTTATCACTGTCCACCAGATTGCGCAAACATACCTGCCTGTGAGTTTGCTTTGTTAATAGCGTTCTCCATTGCACTGAATTGCTTCCAATAGCGGGCCTCAATTTTTTCAAGCTTGTCTTTCCATGTATCAATACGTTTATCCATATCAACCAAGCTTTTTCCAATTGTGTACTCTTGTGCTGACTGTGTAGCACGACCAGCTTTTTTCTCAATATCTAGCGTGAAAGATTTCATAGACCCTTGAAGCTTTTGAAGGAAACCACGAGTATCCACAGTTTTTTCAACACCGTCGACAACAACTGTATCTTTTTCATTACCTCTATTTGTAAATAGCGCTGTCACTGCATCAGGATCATCTTCTAATGCCTTACGTAATTTATCTTCATTAATTTCTAATGTACCGCCGTCATTATATGATCTTGAAGTAGTAATCCCAATTTTAAATAACGTATTATATTCTGAATTTTCTACAGCAGGATTAGATTCGTAAATCAGCCCACGCATACTAGACAATCCGCTTCTTAAAATCGAGTCGCTTCGCAATAAACCACTCTTTGCTTTTTCTTCCCATAGCTTAATTTCGTTTTCAGACATCTCTTTTTTTTGTTCGTCTGTTAAAGGTAAATAATCTCGATATTTTGTTTCTTTTGTTTGATCGTTCATTTCCTTAACAAGACCGTTATATGTAGTGACGAACTCTTTAATTTTGTCCATCATCTCATCTACATCTGTTGAAGATGTCATTGTTACTGGAGGAATATTTGGTGCCGTTGATGGCTTATTGGCTTCAGCATCTGCAGCAGCTTGAGCTGCATCTAAAGTTGCTTGTGCCTGTATTAAACGATTTTCACCAGCTTTGAAATTATTTTCTGCTTGCACTTTTAAAGCTAATTTTTCATCATAAGGAATTTGAACTGTCGCAACTTCTTGATAATTTTTCAAGTCTTCTTCACTTAAATTTTTTAACGATTGCTTCTGTGTATCACTTAACTTTAATAATTTTGTTTTTAATGCTTCGTCCTGTAAGTTATTAATTGATTCATTTAATGTTTCATTACTTGTAAAATCTAACCCTGTGATACTAGTAATATCTGTAGCGGATAAGCCACTTAGGAATTGTTTATCTAAAGATTTATAAGTATTCAGTGAAGTTTCTTTCTGAGCCGCATCTTTAAAATTAGTTAACTGGGGCTCATCTAGAGTTTCCACTAACAATAAATCATCTTTACTTAGACTCATTAGCTTTGATTTCAAGTCTGGCGAAAAAGATGAACTAGCATTAATAGCATCTTTGATAGTTTGTTCATCCGCATTTTCATCAACTACTAAACTTTGCAATTCAAACATCTCTGCATCAGTGAGTGAACTGAAGAAAGAGTTGTTATTGATTTTGTTGTATGCTTCTTGCTCAGTAGCATTCAAACTATTTTTAAAAACTGGATCATACTTATTTGTAAATGCCAAATTAGCAGTATCAAAATTAGCAATAGCAGTATCTAATAATGCCTGTAATTTATCTTTACTTAACTGGGCATTTTTGAGTTCTTCTTTTGCTGCTGTTAAATTATTTTCAATTGTAGTGGCGGCGTTGAATGTATCTTTTAATGTTACCGTATATCCTGAAATAGAAAATGTATTAGATGATCTTTCCGTTGGAATTCCATTCACTTGAAATACTGCGTTTTTACCACTACTTGCTAAATCTCCTGAAGTCGCACCTAATAACGAATCAAAACCAAGTTTCCCAAATACATCTGCTCCTGAAATAACTTGTACCTCAGCACCATTTTTATTGTCTCCTGTATTTTTTGCTGTGATTGAAAGAGTTCCATTTTCAAATATAGCGCTTACGCCCGCATTACTATTATTTATTTTTTCAACTAACTCAGATACAGTCGTTTTATTTGGATCAAATTGAATTTTAGTCCCTGTTGCAGCAATACTACCATCCGCTTTGATTGAGCTTAACTCAATTACTCCATCAGAAATTCCAAGTTCGCTTAATTTTGTATCTCCTGTCGCATTTATTTGCTTACCAAGACCGCGAGCAGCTGAAGCCAATTGAGAAACACCCTCGATTGATAACGTTCCGGAAGCATTTGCGCCTGCATTTGCTGTAACATAATTTGAGTTTGAAGATGTAGCTGTTTTAGTCATGAAACTTTTATTTAAAAGGTTATCCTGTATATACTTATCAAATGTTTTTAATTTTGTATTGACACTGCGATAGGCATCTCGCGTCCATTCAGTTGATTGTTTCTTTTGTTGTAATTTGATAAGAGGAGACCTTTCTGCCGCCATTAACTTTTCTACTAATGCATCGATATCCATCCCCGATGCTAATCCACCAATTCTGTTTACCATAATAAAACCCTCCTAAAAATCTTATATTTTTTCATCTACAATCATACCTAAAAGTTTTTGCATTTCATAAAAAGCATCTAATAACTTTCTAGGTGGTATTTCTTTCACGACTTCTTCTGTTTGAGCATCTACAACTTGAACAAAATAGCGATCTAACCCTTCATGAAGCACGAATTTCGAAGAACTATGATTTATTTGTAAAAATTCGTTCACTGTTTCTACAGCTTGATGTAGTTTTTCTTTTGTTATTTCTTGCTCATCTATTATTTGCTTTTCTACTATTGGCTGTGGAGCTACTTGAGTAGATACAGTAGGCTTTGTTGCCTCTTCGGTACTTGCCTCTCTAATATTACTTGAAACAGCCAATGTTTCTACTGATTGTCCTTGCGGTACAATACGCATCATACATGACCTCCTAAGCTTTTCATTTACTTATGTTTAATATCGGATAAATTTTGAAATATTTCACTTTGAAAGTAATGCTAATTAAAATAATTAAGAATGATTAAGTCTACTAGAAGTTATAAATTAACTAATAAAATTAAAAAAAGACGAATTTCCGTATTCTAAAAAACGAAAATTCATCTTAAAATATTTTGTTATTAAAGCCCAAAACAATGGTGTAGAAGTACCAGTAGAATTATTGGCTGATGACCATAACATTACTAAAACTCATAATAAATATACATATTTCACTAAGATCATTTTTGCCTTTTAGCTTTATCTATTTATTATACCGTTAACACATAAATAAACCATATTACCCCTAATTAGTGCACTTTTACATCATTAAAAATATCAATAATCGACTGTGCTCGTTCTTCAAAAGTATGTGCACCTTTAATAGCCTGCCACGCTGCCTCAGACATTTTTTCACGTTTCTCATCATCTTTTAATATTGCCTGAACAGCCTCCACCATTGCGCTCAAATCATTAAAGTTATAGAACAATAATTCTTCATTTTCTGTAAATTGCTCTCTCAAATAAGGTGTTTCATTTGTCACTACCACAGAGCGTGCCGCCATCCCCGCAAAAACTCTCTCATGAGTACCATCACGAAGTAATGCTTGAAAACTCATAACAACCTTTGCCTGTCGCATCAATTCTTGAGTTTGCCAATAATTCACTGACTTATGAATAATCACATTGGGATAATTCATAAGAGGTGAATCCTCCCATCCCTTACCGTAAATACTAATTGGCAAGCCCGCATCCGCAAGTGCTGTTACAACACTTAAACGGTTCACAGAATATATATATCTACCAATATCACGTACTAACTTTATGATATCCGGATTCTCATTTAGACGTAAATCTATTGATACCCCTCGTTTCGCGAAAGCTTGTAAAAATTCATCTATGTAGTATTTTCTTGAATCTTCAAGACAATTATCTATAACTTCTTTACAAATTGCAAAAATAGCAGGTGACTGGCTCTCAATGTACTTTGTATACGTTGTCATATCTGAATAAGATCCACTCACTAAAATACCAATAGTTTTCTCCACTCGTTCCACTGACAATTCAATTGCAGCATGAGGTAACATATATGTATTGGATATATTCAGACCAAAATTCTCTAAATTATTTACATCATTTCGATCCATCACCGTCAAAATATCTTGTGGTCGTAAATTTTCAAGGCGACCTAAATGATCAATCGGATGATCGATAAGTAAATAAATATAAGGAGCTTTAATAACTTTCTCTATAATCTCTTTATTTTCTAAAAACAAACCGTTAAATGAAATTACAGCATCTACATCTAAGCCTAATAATGCAATCACTTGATCATTAACTGAATATTTCCCATCTAAAACAATTGTTTCTATCCCCTTCTTCTCAAGTCCCTTCGCTAAAGCATCCATCCAATAACGTAATACATTATAATTTGATTGCCCTTTTATTAATACTACTTTTTCCATACAATTTACCCACTCCAATTCCCTGAAATTTGAGATATTAATGTAAGTATCCTAATTTAGTTACTTGAATTAATTTCATAAATTTAAACCCTTTAGTATTAAGGGTTTAAAAACAATAAAAAAAGAGCACCTCCCAAAATTCGATATAATGGTAGCAACCAAACTAAACCATACTGAATGAGGTAAATGCATCTCGCTATAGATGCCACACATTTCGAATCATGCGATGCAGCGAAACCTACGGAGAAAAAAGAGCCTGCACCACCAAAAAAACGCCGACGCAAATCAAAAGTAGAACGAGACGCTTGGCTCACGGAACAGGAAGAAATCAAGGACCCACTCGATACACCACTGGAGACACTGTGGCAAGAAGTGCCCGTCGAACCGAATTGGTGCATCAAAAGCAAAAATACGTTTTGGTTTGGCTTTAAAGGGCATCTCGCGGTGACCACAAAGAGTCAATATATCGTTGGACACCTCATGACATCTGCTAGTTTGTCAGATCTTAATAGGAGCAATCTAAGCTCTTAGAAAATACGATTTAAGAAATTGATTCAAATATGATTTTTTTAATCTCATACCAAAATAAAATATTTCTCTATGTTCAATAAAGGTAAAGAATATTAATAGTGATTTTTATTTCCACGTATTTTCCACTCACAAAATGAAAAATCATCTTCAGTATCTATATCATAGGAATGACTTTTTTCCATAACATATCCAATCGTTTCATCAGTAATAAATGATTTTGTCTTTTGTAACCAACTAGTTTCACCCACATAAACAGCTCCATTTAGAGCATACACACTCGGTAAATCCTGCCTTCTTGTAGTTAGCTGCTTTTGTTCTATTAAAGGTTTTATAGTTTTATCCTCTAAGGTATACATCCAATATGGTGATTTCTCTGGCTCTGTTACTGAAACACATAATTTTGCTCGTTGTTCTATAATATATTCAATACAGCTGTCTATATCTGCAACAGTTCGTAATGGTGAAGTTGGCTGCAATAATACTACATAATCATATCCAGGACACTGTTCAATCGCATGAAGAACTGGATCTATTCCCGGCGTATCATCTTGTGCAAGTTCCCTTGGTCTTACAAAAGGGACTTCACACCCATACTTTTTTGCTACTTCTATTATTTCCCGATCTTCCGAGGATAAAATTGTTCGAGTAATATATTTCGATTTATATGCTGCTTCAATCGTCCACGCAATTAATGGTTTTCCAGCTAGTTCTTTTATATTTTTACGAGGTACACCTTTAGATCCCCCGCGTGCAGAAATAATTGCTAAAATTTTAGGTTGCATTTGAGAACTCCTTGAATTCATTATTTGCCCTATTAAAATCATCTATCTGTCCAATATCTAACCAATATTCCCGAATTGGAAAAACAGATGTTTTTTTATTTTTCTCAATTAACTGTTCAAAAAGAGTCGGCATATCATAAAATTCATCGTTTGGAATATAGTCTAGCACCTCAGGATTTAATACATAAATACCAGCATTGACAAAGCTACGATGAATGGGTTTTTCCTTTATTTTTACTAAATCAGTACCGATAGTTTCAATCACACCATACGGAATTTGATATTCATATTCTCTCACACACATCGTAGCAACTGACTGATGCTCAATATGAAACTGCATAAGCTGTTCAAAATTCACCTGTGTTAGCAAGTCTCCATTCATCACAAAAAATGGCTTTTTTGGTCGATTTTCCAGTAAAGAAAGCGCCCCTGCCGTTCCCATTCGTTTGTCTTCTTCAATATAATCAATCGTTACATCTAACGATTCCCCATTATTGAAATAGTCCTGAATAACTTCTTTTTTAAAGTTTACAGAGAAAATAAAATGTGAATAGCCATATTGTTTAAAACCTTCAATTATTGTTTCTAAAATTGGCTTGTTTCCTATTTTCAGCATTGGCTTTGGTATGTCATTTGTAAGGGGTCGTAGTCTAGTCCCCAAGCCCCCAAGCATTAAAACAACAGTATTTTTATTTAACGGAGCTTCCATACTATCCGCAAATAAAATATCTATAATTCTACTTGATTCATCAACAATAGGTAGATGCCTTAGCATTTTAGCTTTCATTAATTGTTTATATTTATGAGCTTTTTGTCCGATTTTCGCACTTATCGGATCGGGATTCATAATAGTGTTAATTGGTACTTCGAGTCCCTCACCACGCAAAATACCGCGACGAATATCCCCATCGGTTACTGTTCCGAGTAAACGTTGTTCCTCATCTACTACAACAGCAAATTGTAAAGACGAATCATCTATAATTTTCATTGTATCTAATAATGTTTGATTTGGGGTAACTAATGTTTTTTGCCATTGCTTCATAGAATTACACTTCCTTTGCTGGTACGCCAACTGCTTTTATGCCATTTGCAATATTACTAACCACTACTGCTCCTGCACCAATTAAACAATTTGATCCTATATGAATGCCCTGGATAATTGTTGCACCTGTTCCGACATGTGTTCCTTTTTGTATATTAACACTGCCAGATATTTTAGTGCCTGGCGCAATATGTATATGGGAACCTATTTGACAATCATGATCAATTAGCGCACCAGTGTTTATAATACTATTATCGGCAATTGTTGTATTCGTTTGAATAATAGTACCAGCCATTATTTGAACTCCTCGTCCTAATTGAACGGAAGGGGCAATAATGGCTGAAGGATGGATTACAGATTTAAAATGATACTTTCTTTGCGTAAACGCATTAAATATTTTTTCTCGTAATGGTGACGGCTTAACAGCCCCTATAGCAAGTACTAGTTCAATGTCAGATGGATTATGATCTTCTATTACTTCATCAGATCCTAAGTAAGTTAAATCAAAATCATTCTCTTCTATAGTCGGTGCAGTAAATCCGATAATCGTTTGCTTCTGTGCAAGTAAAATTTCTGTTAATACCGAGGCATGTCCGCCATTCCCAATAATAATAATGGGTTTATTCATCTATTAGCTCATCCTCTTCATATGATTTTGAAGCAATTTCACCGATGAAAGACCAATATTTAGAAGGTTGAATACCATCTCCAGGTCTTTTTACAGTCAAATTGCTAACAGAGAATACTTCACCTGCTTGTATCGAATTTTTAGCAACTAAGCTTTTCCGTGCAGGAATACGATTTTGTAGTTCTATAGGTGTTGGACTTTTTATGCCATCTCCTAATGCCTGTTCTACTTCTCTAATTCCTATTATCATTGACTTAAGTTCATCTGGATTTAATGAGGCCACATGATCTGGTCCTTCTAACGTTTTATCTAATGTAAAATGCTTTTCTATTACTGTTGCACCCATACCTACTACTGCAAGCGGGATATGGATTCCTTCAGAATGATCTGATAATCCAATAGGTAATTGGAAGACTTTTTTCATTTCAAGCATTGCTTTTAAATTAATGGAATCCATTGGCGCTGGATATTGTGTCGTACAATGTAAAAGTGTTACATATTTTTTTAACGCCGCTTTCGCTTCTTCAGTAGCATAAAAATTATATACTCGCTCAATCGTAACAGGTTCCTTAGATTTCACTAAACCATAGGATATAAATGCTAATGCCTCATGAATCTCTTCGACAGTTGCCATTCCAGTGGATAAGATAATTGGTTTTTGTTTCGTTGCAATATAATGAATAAATGGTGCATTCGTTAATTCTCCTGAAGGAATTTTAGCCGTTGCAATCTCAATTTCATCTAGTAAAAAATCGACACTTTCAAAGTCAAAAGGTGTCGATAGAAATTCTATTTTCTCTGTTTGACAAAATGACTGCAATTCAATAAATTCCTCGTAAGTTAATTCTAGCTTTTTTAACATTGCAAATTGAGATGTTGCTTCTTTTAAATTTTCAACTTGATATGCTGCTTGCTGTGCCTGCTTTGTAACTAAATTTTCTGCTTTAAATGTTTGAAATTTTACCGCGTCTGCCCCTGCTTCTTTTGCAACCATTACAAGCTCTTTTGCCATTTTCAATGAACCATTATGATTGACACCTGCTTCAGCGATGATATATGTTTTATTCTTCATAAATCATAAAACCCCTTTTGAATAGAAAATGAAGGTAAACTGCGTAATACTGTAATAATTTTTTCAGATACTATTCCATCACCAAATATATGTTCATACTTATTGCTAAATTCCCTTGCTTTTTCAATAGTATTACGTATATTTTCAGTATCCATATTTGTATTAAATACTGAATTGGGATGCTCACGCCCTTCCTGACGGTTTCCACAATTAACAGTAGGTGTCTCTAAATAAGGAACTTCAATTAACCCACTCGAAGAATTTCCAATAACAACATCAGCATTCTTCACTGCACTTAAATACTTTAACTGACCCAGTGAATCAAATATTTTAGCATTACTATGATTTAATATGAATTGTTGAATAGATTCATTAATCATCCTTCCTCCATTATCAGCATTCGATTTAGTAAACACTAAATTAATATCAGGATAATTTTCCAATGCCTTTAACAATTCGTATATCCCATTTATATGACCATTCGTCTCAGGATGATATGTTATTAAAAACATAGGTCGTTGCTCATCAAGCTGTAGTTTTTGAAATAGCTCATGTCGCGTCAGGAGGTTCAAATTCGCAATATTTTCTATTCCGAGAGCACCTACATTATAGACACGTTCTGGAGATTCGCCTAATTGAATAACACGTTTACGATGGGATTCTGTACTTGTAAAATGCCAGGTAGCCATTTTTGTAATGGAATGACGAATAGCATCATCATACGCACCAAAAGTACATTCACCCCCATGTATATGTGCAATAGGTATTTGCATAATAAGCGCTGTTTGAGCAACTGCTAACATTTCAAAACGATCACCTAAAATGATAATTAAATCTGGTTGTAAACGGTTAAGTGCATCTGCAAAACTAATTGTGGCAAGTCCTATCGATTTCACGATGCCAGCGGGAGAATCCGCAGATAAAAGAATTTCTATTTTTTCATCAATCAAAAAACCATCATTTTCAATTTCTTTATATGTACTTCCAAACTCTGGAGATAAATGCATTCCTGTTACAACCATTTGTAAATCAAATTCTTTATCTTTTTGAAGTTGCTTGGCAAGATTTGATAATAAACCGTACTCTGCTCTAGTACCAGTCACAATACAAATTTTACGTTTCATCGTTATCCCTCACTTATTGGTGTGCTAGGAATATTGACAACACATTTATTTAACTGTTCTGTCACACTTAAATCTGATTTTGGACAGTTTTGATATATTGGTAAGTTGTGCATCGGCGTCCAAATTGGGCGACTCATTACACCTTGCTCATTTAAAAAGCCCAACACCTCATCACGATTAAATTGCTCGTCAAGTAGAATTGTTTGTAGCCAATAATTACTTCTAGTATTTGCAGGCTCTTTAAATAAATGAACACCATCTAAATTAACGAACCATTGCTCATACTGCTTTGTTAACTCGCGCTTTTGTTGTATAAACATGGGCATTTTTTCTAACTGCGCACAGCCTAGTGCAGCATTTAAATTCGGCATACGGTAATTAAATCCGATTTCATCGTGCTCATATTCCCAACGATGTGGAACTTTAGCAGTCGTTGTTAAATGTTTTGCATAGTCAGCTAATGCATCATCATTTGTTACAATTGCACCCCCACCGCCAGTTGTCATAATTTTATTGCCATTAAAGCTGATTGCACTTACTTTTCCAAAGCTTCCTGTATGTTTTCCGTTATAGTATGAGCCTAATGACTCTGCTGCATCTTCAACAAGAGTCAAATTATACATTTCACATACTTGAAGTAAACCTTCTACATCAACTGCATGACCAAATGTATGCATCGGTACAAGTGCTGAAATACGTCTTCCTGTTTCTCTATTATAAAGCTGATTGTTTTGTAGTTTTCCAATTTGCTCTAAGTAGATTTTTAATTTATCTGCATCAACACCTAATGTATTAAAGGAAACATCTATAAAGTGTGGAACGGCACCTAAATATGACACAGCATTGGCTGTTGCAATAAAAGTAAGTGAAGGCATTAAAACTTCGTCTTCCGCCTTTACGCCGGCAACCTTTAGTGCAATATGCAGTGCGGCTGTACCATTTACAACAGCAACTGCACGCTTAACACCGACAAATTTAGCTAAGTCTTCCTCAAAACGATTAACATAAGCTCCCACTGAGGAAACCCAACCTGTTTTTACACAATCCGTCACATATTCAACTTCTTTATCATTGAATGTGGGCTCATGTAAAGGCACAAACTCTTTTCCATAAAACTGCTTTACATTATCTGCAAATTCCAACCATTGAGTATTCATATATTATAAACATCTGCCTTATATTGAGATAAGTTCTTAGGATTTGTAAACCATTCTATTGTTTCTTCGAGACCTCGACGGAAGCCTTCTTTGCCACCATATTGTGGCTCCCACCCAATTAGTTCCTTCGCCTTTTTATTCTCTGCCCAAAGGCGTTCGACTTCACTTTTTTCAGGACGAAAACGTTGTTCATCTGTTTCGATAGTTAAATCTACACCCATAATATCTGCAATCATTTGTGCAGTTTCACCAATTGAAACCTCATAATTTGAACCAATATTAATGACTTCACCAATTGAATTAGTAGATTCCATTACAGATATAAAACCGTTAACTGTATCTTTTACATAGTTAAAATCACGTGTAGGGCTTATAGCTCCTAGCTTAATGTTCGTTTTGCCACTTGCCAGCTGACTTATAATCGTCGGTATAACCGCGCGAGCAGATTGTCGTGGTCCATATGTATTAAACGGACGAATAATAGATACAGGTGTATCAAATGAGCGATAAAATGACAAAGCCATTTGATCAGCACCTATTTTTGATGCAGAATAAGGTGATTGCCCTTGTAATGGATGCTCTTCATCGATCGGTACATATAATGCTGTCCCATATACTTCACTTGTAGAAGTGTGTACCACCTTTTCTACGCCTAACTCTTTCGCTGCTTGTACAACATTTAATGTCCCTGTCACATTTGTATCTACATAAGTTGCGGGAGAATGATAGGAATACGGAATTGCAATTAAAGCTGCCAAATTAAGGACATGCGTACAACCCTTCATAGCTTCTTTAACACCATATGGATCACGGATATCCCCCGCAAACACATCCAATGATGATTTAATTTCCGATGATGACTGATCTAACCAGCCCCATGAATTAAATGAATTGTAGTAAACAAAAGCACGTACATTATATCCTTGACGTACTAATTCTTCCGTTAAATGAGAGCCAATAAAACCGTCAGCACCCGTTACTAGAATTTTTTTTGTCATATTATAAACAACCTTTACATAAAAATTTTAATTATTTGATGGTACTTCATACGGCTTACAGTTTTCGAAAAAGGGTTTAATCTCATATTCAAAAATATCAGCAATTAAAATAAAGTCTTGTATTTCAAGTCCGCTGTTGATCTGTTCTAAAAATTCATGATTTTTTTCCATACTCATTTGATTTTGATATCCAAAATGAGCCAGTTTTTCATTTACCTCTGCTAACCATTCAACACCTTCACTAAATTGCAAAATCATTTGAAGTGCCTCTGTAAAATTATCTGTTTTAATTTTATTTACAATACTATTACAACCATCAATAATTTGATTTAAATATCTATTATAGCTAATTACTGTTTCATTAATTAGTTCATTCATTTATATTCTCTCCTTTTTTTAACAATCCGATTAATTTTTCTAAATGTATCTCAGTTTCTTTTGTTGCTTCTAACATTTCAGAATATAACATTTTATTTTGCTTATAAATACGCGTATATGCATCTATCGATGATTCATTTTTTGTTGGTTTGAAGTACTTTAATACATTTATATTAATTGTTTGAAATGATATTTCGAGTACCGTTCGTTCACTAAATTTCTGTATTTTTTCATCATTTTTATCTAATTTTCTTAAAATATCATTTGAAAAGGTAGTTTTAGAGTTATTTGATTTAAGTAAATCTAGCGATTTTTTAAATAGCTTTTTTAGTTGTACATAATTCTCTTTTTCCTTTTCTAATTCTGGAAGCATTTTTTTTAGATTTTGAGCAAAAGACACATTCGGATTATCTACTCTATCAGTTGTTATCGAATTTTCAGCATATTTATTTAAAAATTCTACAAATGGCATGTTTTTCATACCTTTAATCAATGCCCCGCCTTCTGTACAATTAAAAACTATTCTATTTTCCCCTAGAGTTTTATATAGTTTTTCAAATGATTCTTTCATGGTCATAAATACATAATCACTTAAAACTTTTTCTCCATAATATCCATCGATTTGAATGAAAATTTTTTCACTCTCGCTAATTTCTTCTAACTGTCTTGAATTTTTATTATAATCAGCATGCGTCTTATTATTAGTAAAAGCTAAATCTTGACCAATAATAGATATAGGTCCTGTAGTTATATATGTAGCTAAAGAGTATGCATAATTTGCTACGGATGTTCCTCCTGATAAAAAGGGCACTGGTTCTTCAATAAACTTTTGTAAATGTCTATCCATCGTAGAGTTTGCTGTAAAGTAATAGCCCTCATTACTAAACACCGGACGGATTAAATGATGATTGTACAAAGTATATATTATCTTACTATTGATATTTTTTATATCTTTAAAATGATTAAAATTTGCCTCGCTACCATCTACAGTTATAACGTAGTCAGGCTGTATGTTATTATGTAGTAATGTATTAACCGTTGAACCAGCAGCAATAAGAATTATATTATTTCGATATAATTTCAAGTTATCTAACTGTTTCGTTAAGGAGGGTCCCCCAGAAGCAATAACAACAGGTGCACTATACTTTTCTTTTAATTTTAAAATAGACTGATCTTTTAATATATACTGAAGATTCAACAAATAGTTTTCAGGCCATTGTTTATTGAAAAACCTATGTGTTGATTCTGCTACGAAATCTGAATGCATCTTCTTATTTATAGCATTCAGAACTTGGGAATAAATATAATTATCTATTTTATCGTAATTAGGAGATATTATTACATTGATATTATCAGTTAGCGTAATATTTTCATCTAACTTCTCTCTTATTGCTGCTTCTGAAGATGCTGAAATAACTATTAAATCTTTTAGCTCATCAACTATACTAAGTATTGGTTCAATAACAATGATTTTCTCACCGTTTTTTGCCTTTTTCTGTATAGCTTTTACAAAATGACCAGCACCATACCCATATATTAGCTGTAACCTTTCAGGTTTAAAATTTTTATCTGCGAAATCACTCGCTTCTTTAGACGGGTTATATTTGCTATGTAAAAAATAATCATTAATTTTAACTGTTTTCTCACCGTTTTTGGTATTTAAATATTCTATATAATATTTTGATTCCAATTTATTCACCTCTAAGTCTTTTATCGGTCTTCAAATTGAAATATAAAGAAAAACCTACTCTCTAAGTTAGAGAGTAGGTTTCACATTAAAGATTTTCAATCAATTATTGTAATAATTGAAGAACGCCTTGAGGTTGTTGGTTAGCTTGAGCTAGCATAGATTGTGCAGCTTGAGTAAGGATGTTGTTCTTAGTGAACGCCATCATCTCAGCAGCCATGTCAGTATCACGGATACGTGATTCAGCAGCTGTTAAGTTTTCAGATGCAGCACCTAAGTTGTTGATAGTATGTTCTAAACGGTTTTGAACAGCACCTAATGCAGAACGTTGTGTAGATACTTTTTTGATTGCATTGTCGATTACTGAGATAGCGCTACTTGCAGCAGTACCCGCACCAATCGATGCTTTAGATAAATTTGAATCTAATGCTGAAACTGTCATAGTACCAATACCTAATTGCATTGTTTGACCTTTGTTAGCACCAATTTGGAATGTTAAAGAACCATTTTTTGTTGCTGATGCTGCACCTTGAAGGTCACCATTTAATAATTTCTTTTCATTGAACTCAGTAGTATTAGCAATACGGTCGATTTCCGATTTTAATTGTGCAACTTCGTCTTGTAAGAATTTACGATCAGTATTTTCGTTCGTATCGTTACGAGATTGAACTGCTAATTCACGCATACGTTGTAGGATTGCGTGAGTTTCGTTAAGAGCACCCTCAGCAGTTTGGATTAAAGAGATAGAATCTTGAGAGTTTTTAGTCGCCATATCAAGACCTTTGATTTGAGCGCGCATTTTCTCAGAGATTGCTAAACCAGCAGCGTCATCGCCAGCACGGTTGATTTTGTAACCAGAAGATAATTTCTCAAGGTTTTTAGAAGATTGAGTGTTGTTGAAAGCTAGGTTACGGTGTGTGTTTAAAGCTGAAATGTTGTGTTGAATTCTCATTTGGAATTCCTCCTTGAATGTTTGTTTTTGTCATTCCACATCCGTGTGGAATTTCGGATTAGGTAGTATGTACTTCCTGCACCTTACAATCTATATATCGTAATTAGTTGGAAATGTTTAATAGTTTTTTTAAACTTTTTTTATTTTTTATGTAATAGATTCCGATTTTATATTTCTTATAAAATAAACGACCAAATTATTTGGTCTTTATTTTTTCTTCAGTTGTTCTAAAAAGCTTGATGATGCTGATAACGCTTCTCTATTCTGTGCTTGAATAGCTTCAAAAACTTCCGAACGATGTACTTTGACTGTTTTAGGTGCGACTATACCTAACTTAATTTGTTCACCTTCTACTGCTAATATTTTAATTTCGATTTGGTCGCCAATCATAATAGATTCATCTTTCTTACGTGATAAAACTAGCATTATTTCACACTTCCTTCCAACGATTGCATTGGGTAGCGTAATGGATAGGATTTATTATCCTGAAGAACAATTTGTTTACCACATTTTTCATCCATGTTAATAACTAAAGGTGCAAGTAAATTAATAGTAGAGTCCTGAAGTGTTTCCTTCATTGTGACAATGGCGTACGTTATTACATCTTCTTCATTTTCAATTTGTAGTTGTTCTAGATCCTCTTCACTTAAATCAAAACTATAGTCTTTTTTAAAGGAGAATGGATAAGCAACTACAAAGCCTATTTCAACTTGTTCAACTGATTGTAACAATGCCAATGGATGTTCTTCAGAGATAGGGAGTAGTACGAATCTTTTATGACTTTCTAATCCAAGTAGTCCTTGTTCAAACGTAAGTATGTCTTTTTCAACAATTTCGACTTCACCTAAAAATTTTGTTGTAATTTTCATCTATTCCTTGCGCTCCTTTAAGTGTTGACATCGATGTCGACATCTGGTCTTTGTACCATTGTACCAGTTACTTTTCCTGGTTTGTATTCATGAATTGGTTTGTTCACTTTTGCGTCAATTATTGGATCTCTCCGTTCGATATTGACGTCCGTTGTCCCAGGCGTATAGTCGATTTTAACCGATCCTATAGATGGGACAAATTTCACATTGAATTGTACACGGTGTGGACCATGGTTTTGTTTCGCGATGTTTTGGATTGTCGCACGTCCCTGATCTTTACCAGCGTTCTCCATCATTTGATGTCCCTCTCTAGCTCTTCGTGCCATTCCTTTCAGAGCCTCTTGTTTACCTTTTTCTGCGTAGTTTGCACTTGATTCAATAGGACCGATTAAACCTAAATCACGTCTTGCCTGTGAAGAATCGATTTTTAAAACGCCTCTTGTTGTATTAATTTCCAAAATTGCGGCTGGCTGCTCAATATGCTGTGTTGCATTAGGTTGTTTAATATATTGTTGTGGCTTTGATATATTAAGATCTATTTGAGCATCTGTTGTACGAATTTGAATTTGTGGGAGTCTCATCTACATCTCTCCTTTCAAGAAAAGCGTCTGAACATATTGTCCAAACGCCTTTGGTATTGCCCCTGCCGCTTCGCTTTCGGGGCAGAACTTTTCGCTTCGCGTTTGCCCCTGCCGCTTCGCTTTCGGGGCAGAACCCTAGTAGATTTTATCGGATAAAATCTACTAGGGTTTGCTGAATAATTTTTGCTCCTACAGATAGTGAGGCTTGGTGAATTGATTCTTGTGTAATCATGTCTGTAATTGTCTTAGCATAGTCTGTATCTTCATTGACAGACAGTTGCTTTGTTACATTGACTTCTTGAAGGTCTAGTCGATTCTCCATCATCTCTACACGATTTTGACGAGCTCCGACATCTGCTCTTACGGTCAATGTACTTTCATAAACAGCATCTAAACCAGGTATTGTGCCACCACCACTTGTTAAACCAAGTGTATTTCCAATCTCCGTACCTGTAGCACCGCTTTGTAAAAGTGTTGTAACTTGCCCCATAAAATCATCGATATCCTTAAATAAATCACCACCTGGAGTATTAATATTCATTGGGATGCCATCAAATACGTTGATTTCAATCGCCTTCTGTCCTCCAGTAGTAATTGCTGGGTTTTGTGGTCCTGTTTTATCCGTATAAAGCGGTTGGTTTGTATGCGTACCTGAAAAGATATAGTTTTCACCAACTCTTGTATTGGCAATATCACGCAATTGTTCCTTAAGTTGTTGCATTTCTGAATTTATTTTTTGACGATCGTCAGTAGTATTTGTATCGTTTGCCGCTTGTACAATAAGTTCTTTTACACGTTTTAATGCAGAGCCTGCCTGATCAAGTGCTTCGTCTGTTGTATCTAGCCATGTATGTGCTTCACGAATATTACGTTGGTATTGTTCGTTTTTATCAAGATCTATACGATAGCCCATTCCCTTGACCGCTACAACTGGATCTTCAGATGGTCTCGTAATTTTTTTACCAGAGTCCAACATATTTTGATATTTAGACATTTTGTTGTAACTTGTATTTAAATTGCGTAGCATATTACTTGATAGCATTGATTGTGTGACGCGCATAATTTATCTCCTCTCAGTCAAGTGACTATTATAGCCCTACTCTTCCCATACCATTGATGATTTTATCTAAAGTTTCATCTACCACTGTAATCATACGTGCATTGGCATTGTATGCTTGCTGGAATGTAATCATATTAGTCATCTCTTCATCTAACGAAACCGAGCTCATTGAATCACGGTTATTAGAAATTTGTAAGTGCAATGTTTTAGAGTTGAAAGCACTACGCTCTGCTTCCTGTCCCTTTACTGCTAAATCCCCTACTAATGATTTATAATAGCTTTGGAATGTACCTTGCTTTAAGTTTGCTTGTGCCTGTTTTTGAAGCTCTGCTAACTTACGCATGTTTTGGTTATTACCTTCCTCCCCCGCCGTATCAGATACAGCTACCTGCTTCGGATCGGTAATCTCTACCTTAAAATCACGTGCAGTTGTTCCAGAGAAAAAGTCAATACCTGTACTATTATCTAAACCAACACCTGCACGATGAATTTTGTTAAATTCTGTAATAAACTCATTTGCTAGTTTATCTAAGTTGGCAACCATTTCAGGATAAGTACCTTGTCCACCGCTATGTCCATATGCATCAATTAATGCACGCAATGTTCCTTTACCAGGGTCCATTTGACTGTAATCAATTTTATGAGGTCCAGATGCTGGATCTGCTGGTGGCTCGCCAACAGCAGATATTTTAATTTCCTTAAATTCAAAATAGCCCCCTGTCGCTTGCTCATCTACCTCACCGTCGACGCGCTGATTGTTTGTGTCCATCGTTGCAAGTGCAGCATATTCTCTACCATCCACTAATTTAATAGGTGCGCTGCCATCAGCTGGTACATATGTAATCGTCATAGAACCTTCCGCTACATCTTTTGCTAACCCACCTGATTTTTGCATTGAAATCGATACAGGGATATTTTCATTTAACTCATCTACTAACAAATCACGCGCATCATATAAATCATTCGGCACATAACCACTCGGCTCAACTTCTTGAATTTGTTTATTAATAGCTGCAATTTGTTTGAGAATCGAATTCACTTTATCTGTCGATACTTTAATTTCATTCCCGATATTACCTTGGATAAGTTTTTGCTGTCTATCCATATAATTAAAGGACTCCGCAATTGACTTTCCTTTAGCAATTAATACTTGACGTGCAGCGGCGTCTTTCGGATTATCAATAACGTCCTCCATCGACTTCCAAAAATCTGTGAATGATTGATTAATACCAAACTCTGAAGGCTCTGACATAATATCTTCCATTTGCGCAATCGATTTTGCTGTTGAATCCCAATAACCCAACTTATTCGTTTCTTGACGATATTGACGATCGATAAATTCATCGCGAATACGTTGAATTGACCCCGCTTCAACCCCAGTACCAAGATGGCCTGGATAGATAGGCTGATTTAAGCCTGCAGTTGGAAAGCCAGGAGTCGCTTGCAGATTTACTCGTTGGCGAGAGTAACCTAATGTATTTGCATTGGAAATATTATGTCCAGTAGTATATAAAGCTGTTTGTTGTGTAAACAAACCACGTTTACTAGTTTCTAAGCCCATAAATGTTGAGCGCATTGTTTTTCCTCCCTTTTAGTACCGTTTATAAGTTCAAGCATAGTTTCTTGCGTCCGTGCAAGAAACTATGCTTGCGAATCGAAATATGATTTTTTAGCCATTGAATTTGTGCCGCGTACCTCACTGCCTGAGTAATTGATTTGTTCAGGTTGAGGTCGTAGATTATCTAATGTTAAATTGACAATTTGTAATGATTGGTACACTAGTTTTTGGTTTAAATCATTTTGTTTTTTTAGGTCATTGATGATTAGCAATAATCGATTGCGAACTGCTGATAGTGTGTCTTTATCAGTTTGTTGTTCAGCAGCCTCGATGACATTAGCGACAGTCGTTTTGTCAGTTGAAGCAAATCCTTTTGCTCCAAGGTATTCCGTTACCTGTTTCTGACGCTGTTGCTCTAGCTTGTCGATGGCCGCTACATGTGCCTGCTCATCCTTGAGCAATTGGTTCAGTGCTTCAATATTGCCAACTGTAATGATTTCCGTTTTTTTCATGGCTAGTTCAAGTAAGCTTTTATGCATTCTTTCTAGCGTTGTTAGTGTAGAACAGATCGCTTCTACAGACATATTGCTAAGCACCCTTTCTGATATCCCTTAGAAACGATAATATTTCAGCATATCTTCTGCAACTTTCCGAGCGTTGACTTTATATTCACCAGAAGCAATTCCTTCTTTTAATTGTTGTACGCGTTCTGCACGCTCGGCGCTATATGTTGAAACTCCTTGCATCTCCTGTGCAGCCTTTGAAATTTCGATTTTATCGGCGAAAGATGCCTTGTTTGTGCCTGATTTTACATTGCGCACCTGATTTTTATAGGCGTTTACTGCATTAACCCCATAAGATGTAATTTTCATTTTTTCCCCTCCTATCTAATACGCTATCTTACTATTATTTCGGATTGTCTCACACAATGTTAAGTTTTCAAACATAAAAAAATGTGCTAATTTTGTTTAAAATTAACACACTTTAAGCGTTTAGCGTTTTCGTTCTGAGTGATATGTTGCACGATCATGTTGTACTACATTTTCACGGAACTCCTTCGCCGCTTCAAATGTACGTAAATCCGCCTTCAATTCATCTTGGCATTTTGTACACAGTTTGCCTGTTGTCGTTAGATGACCACAGTTGTCACACGGGTAGCCAAGATTAGGAAACATCGCCGTCTGTAAACGACCCTTGCGAACCCATTTATACAATAGCGCCTCTTCAGCTCCTGTTGCTTCAACAATACGTTCTACTGTCGCAGCACGGTTTTCACGTTTACGTAAAAAGCGATAAACGATTTGATATAAGTCTTCTTCAGATTGAGCGCATTTATGACATACTTCTCTAACCCCAGTATAATTAAAAAACTCATTACATTTCGGACAATTGCGAACCTCTGCCATTACTCTTCCTCCTCTCGCATAATAACAGTAAAATACGAATCATGTATATTCGTATCTATTATACATGACGCATTAGCATTTTCATCCATTAATTAATGTGAAGCTTTGAACATTTCGGGCACCTGCATGTAATAAAATCTCGCTGGCATGCCGCAGCGTAGTTCCTGTAGTTTTTATATCGTCAAAAAGAAGATATTGTTTATGCTCTACATGTGCACCAACCATCAGACGAAAAAGAGGAGCTGTTTGTACTCGCTCCACTCTATTTTTGGAGCTTTGCGTTTCTGTTGTCGTCTTTTCTAAAAGTTGTATAAAAGGAATATTGGCAGCCTTTAATAGCTCCTCCATATGTGAGAAAGTACGTTCCTTTTGTTTAATGGGATGCATAGGAATCGGTATAATAGTAGCTTTTTCATTTTTGAACCGTGCATATAGCTCTTGCCGAAATACTTTTGCGAGTGCTACATCCTGAAGAAATTTATATTGATGCAAATAATCCTTCATCGCTTCGTTGTATTGGAAGAGTGCTGTTGCTGTTAGCGAATGTTCAAATCGAGCTGAGCACTTATCACAAATGGTTGGTTGAAAGTGGTTTGTCAAAAGCATTCTCCAAGAAATTACTGGTTGCAAAGGCTGTGAACATAATAAGCACAGTGTTTCAATTTTATTCATTGCAAAAATCCTTTCTTATTGTAATAAAGAATTTTCGTACGCGCATCATCCATTTCAGTTGTAATGCCATGATGAAAAAATACAACGTCTCCATCTGCAAAATCAGCATTTCGACCAACTCGCCCAGCAATTTGTATAAGTGCACTGGAAGTAAAAATAGTCGATTCCGCCCCAATAACGGCAACCTGTACATTCTTTATCGTAATACCTCGTTCTAAAATGGTCGTTGTGAGTAAACCCGGAACTTCTTCATGGCGTAGTTTAAGCACTTTTTCTTTACGATCAGGATCTTCGGCATGGACTGCCAAAATGCTTGCATCTAATAACTGAAAAAGAGGCGTAGCTATTTTCATTAACTCTACTTTCGGGAAAAATAATAGAAATGGTTCTTTATGTGCAAGACGATCCTCCGTCCATTGTTTTAGCTTTCGCGGGATTTTCCCTCGTTTCAAGCTCTTTTCATAGCTCCATAGGGCATCAAATCGAGGGACTGGTAATGAACGATTATGGTAACGTTTCGGGATGAATGAATAACTTTTATTTTGATACTCAGTAAGTAATTTTTGTGAAGGTGTTGCCGTGACAAACAATATTGGTGCGTTTTCCGTTTTTGCTTTTTGTACAGCTCTTTGTAACGTTTCGTCAAATGTATACGGAAATGCATCCGCCTCATCAACAATCATGACATCAAACGCTCGTTCAAAGCGATAGAGCTGATGAGTTGTAGCTAACACTAGCTGCGCATAGCCCTCCTGCTTCGGTGATCCACCATATAAAGCATGGATGGTCGTTTGTGGGAAGACCTTTTGAAAGCGTGGAAATAACTCTAATATTACATCTGTACGAGGCGTAGCAATACACACTCGTAAACCCTGCTCTAAAGCATAATGAACAGTTGGGAAAAGCAACTCTGTTTTACCCGCCCCACATACAGCATGTAACAAGTGGGAACGTTTTACCTTCACACTTTCTAGCAATTCATTTGCTGCCTGCTGTTGCAGCACGGTAAATTGTCCTGCCCATTTGAGTGGATGTTTTTTTGTTCTAATTGCAGATGGGCCAGTCCAGATCATCAATTGCGTACAGCTACTCACTCTGCCCATATTCAAACAATGTCTACAATAGATACATTGTTGCTGGCACTTCGAACATTCAAACGTTGTAAATTGCTGCACATCAATATTATGGCAACGGTTGCATTTTAGATGTGGCACTTTTTGGATTCCTTCTATTATAAGGAAGTAGTTATGATGGATCGCTTTCTCGATATCTTCCTTTGAAAACAGGGAATACTCCTTTAACCAAATACGTCCTTCATGAAAATCTCGTAATGCAAGTGGCAACAACCAACCTTTATATTTCATTGCTGTGCTCCTTTCAGATAGGTGATTTTTTTCAGCAGTTCTTTAGCGGCGATATTCTCGAGTTTACCGGCGATTTTGGCACTTTTACCGGCGATGTTCTCGGGTTTACCAGCGATTCTCGGACTTTATCAGCGATTTCCACACGTTTATCAGCGATTCTCGGACTTTATCAGCGATTTTCACAGATTTATCAGCGATTCTCGGACTTTATCAGCGATTCTAGATCTTTTATCTGCGATATCCACACGTTTATCAGCGATTCTTTCGTTTCTTCTGGCGAAACCGGATACCTCCTAAAATAACAAAAAAGCCTCTACATTTTTTTGTAGAGACTTTCTCATTTAAGGTTATTTTTTTATCCAGCCTAACCCCATCGAACCTTCACCTAAATGTGTGCCGATCACGGGACCGAAATAGCTCAATTTAAAGTTAACGTTTGGGTAGGTTGCCGCTAGTTGTGCTAGCCATTCTTCCGCTTCAGCTTGGCAATTGGCGTGGATAACAACAGCGTCCATTGCTTCATACTTTTTAGCATCCTCAGCCATTAGCTCCTCCGCACGCCTTAATGCTTTTTTACGCGTACGAATTTTTTCAAAAGGTACAATGACCTTGTCCACAAAATGAAGCACAGGCTTTACTTGTAATAAGCCACCAATTAATGCAGCTGCCGAAGACAGACGTCCCCCACGTTGTAAGTGCGCTAAGTCATCTACAATGAAGTAAGCTCGGGCATACTGCTTCATGTCCGCTAATGTAGCAAGTATTTCTTTTGCTGAACAACCTTGTGCAGCCATTTCAGCTGCTCGTAAAACATAAAAACCCTGTACCGCACAGGATATTTCAGTATCAAAAGCGTACATATCAATGCCTTCCACCATTTCGCCTGCTTGAACTGCACCATGATATGTTCCACTGATTCCACTTGATAAATGAATAGATACTACCTCATCATACTCGTTTGCCAACTCTTCAAAGAGAGAGACAAATTCTCCGATTGGGGGCTGCGTTGTTTTTGGGAATTCTTTTGCCCCACGTACTTTATCATAAAATTCAGATGCCGTGATATCTACTTCTTCTGCAAATAATTGCCCCGAGATATTTACACTTAACGGAATCATATGAATGTTTAAGCGTGCTCGTTCCTCAGCCGGAATATACGCAGTACTATCTGTTACGATTGCTGTCCTCATTCATGTCCACTCTCCTATTCTACTTAGTTTACAATAAAAAGAAATGAATGTGAAATGAATTACGACATTGCGTAATCTCGTCTGAATAGGAGTAAGTACGATTTACTCTTCGGCATTCTAGACGTCTGCCAGGAACTTATTGTCCAATAAGTTTATCCTAGCATCCATTTCACATTCATTATCTATGTATGATCAATTTCGCCTTGGCGTAATTGCATCCGGAGGCATTATCTTCATTCAGTAGGTGTTTGGAAACTCCGAAAAGGGACCACATCCACATTCATCTGCTGAATGAAGATAACCTCTTTGCGAAACTGCGTTGAATCCTCCAGAGGTTGTCTTATTCTTATTTGCCAGTGCTTGATTTAGAGTCATCTCCAATATAATAGACGCTCGTTACCTTCCAGGCCCCGTCTTCTTTTACAAAAACAGTTACCTGACGCCCTGCACTTTCATGTTCGATGTTTGTTTCAAGCTGCAGGGAATGTAGTGTCATATTGGCAAAGACCTCCGCTTCTTCGTCCTTATATTTCGCAATGGTCACATTTGCTACTTCACGTTTACTATCAAATTGATCGAAGGCTTCAGTTGCATAAACCTTCTCTTCATCATACTTAAAGCCTCTTGGATCCTTCGCTATTGTTTGCATATAACGATTGATTTCTTCTTCATTTAATGCTGCAATATATTCATCAAAAGCTGCTAAAATTGCTTTTTCTTCTTCTGCTGGTACATTCGTAGCTTCTTCTACATTATCGCCCACCATTTCAAAACCAACAGTTCCATCTTCAATCGTTTTTGCACGATCTTCCGTACTTATCTCTTCATCTTTATTACCACAGGCAGTTAACATTAATAAGGTAAAAACTGCTAGAAAACTTTTCTTTAACATCAAAAAACCTCCCGCGCATATTGTAGCATATAAATCCTACTGTAGGAATTTTGTTGTGAATTTTCAACATTTGGGTGCTACATCTTTCATATGACGCCCACGATTTTAAAATGTTGCACATTGAGTGATCTCTAAAGTTAAATAGCTACACTTTTAACAAGATCCGCTACAGGTGTTCGACCATAAAAAAACTGCTTTAAAAACTACTACATAATATAGTAGCCTTTAAAAACAGCTTTTAATTTAATGTTATGCAATTAGCGTACTTCAACCCAGCCGTTTTTGATAGCTGTAACGACAGCTTGCGTGCGGTCGTTTACATTCATTTTTTGTAAAATGCTTGAAACGTGGTTTTTAACTGTTTTTTCAGAAATAAACAGCGTCTCACCAATTGTACGGTTAGATTGACCATCTGTTAATAATTGTAATACTTCACATTCACGTTTTGTTAGTAAATGGAATGGGCGACGAATTTCTGTTTGATGGAAATTACCTTTATTTTCATGCTCAGAAAGTCGACGGAATTCCGCTACTAAATTTTTAGTTACCTTTGGATGTAGATAAGATCCACCATTTGCGACTACTTTAATGGCTTCAACAATTTCGTCAGCATCCATCTCTTTTAGCATATAACCAAGTGATCCCGATTTTAGCGCGTGTGTTACATATGTTTCATCATCATGAATTGATAACATAATAACCTTTGCATCTGGGTATTCACTAATTAAATCAGCCGTAGCTTCTACTCCATTTTTACCCGGCATATTAATATCCATTAGTACAACATCTGGTTGATTTTCAGCATATAATGACACCACATCCGCACCATCATCACCTTCTGCTACTACATCAAACGTATCCTCAAAATCTAAAATACGTTTTACTCCTTCGCGGAATAGCTGGTGATCGTCTACAATAATAATCTTCGTCATTTATCTTTACCCCCTAAATTTCTCCAACAATTGCTTCATCTATAACGGAATTTTAAATAATACCGTCGTCCCTCGATTTATCTCACTTGTAATGGAGATTGTACCATTTAAAATATCGATACGTTCTTTCATTCCTAAAATCCCAAAGGAATGATCTCTAACTACCTGTGGATTGAAACCTATGCCATCATCCTTTACAACGATATTTACGGCATTGTTCAACCACTCAAATTTTACCCAAATCTCCTTACATTTTCCGTGCTTCATGGCATTAGTTACACATTCTTGCACTAATCGGAAAATAGACACTTCATAGTTTGATGGTATACGCTTTTCGGTGCTTCTCGATTGGAAATGAACTTCAACACCAGGATTATATTCAGTCACTGTCGATACGTACTTCTTTAATGTCGGAACAATTCCCAAATCATCAAGTGCCATTGGTCTTAGATCATAAATAATACGTCGCACCTCTGTTAATGCATTACGCACCGTTTTCTTTAAATCAGCAATTTCAGCCAAAGCATTGTCAATGCCCTTCTCACGATACGTTCTATCTATTAAATCAGTGCGCATTAGTACATTTGCCAGCATCTGAGCAGGCCCATCATGAATTTCCCTAGATAAACGTTTTCGCTCTTCTTCTTGCGCTGCGATAATACGTATACCAAAGTCTTGTTTCATTTTTGCTTGTTCAAGTGCTAAACCAACATTTTTCAAATCTGAAGTTAAGTAATTCAAAACGACATTTACTTGATTGACAATATGATCTGCTCGTTCAATCGTATCGAGTAATCCTCTTAATCTTCTCTCTAGATCATCTCTTTTATCGCGCAGCTGCTTTTCTTGAGTTCTAATAACGGAAAGCTTCACTTGAAAATCCTGTGCAGTTTCATATGCTTCTCGAACTTGTTCTTCGGTATATTTATTAAAAGCTTTACTCACTAGCACAAGTCTTTGCTTAGCAAGCTGGGTACTTTTTTCTAAAGAATCACCTTCATCAATCACAATTGAAACTTGTTCTCGAACAATTTCTAGCTCTTTTCGCATATCTTCGAAATTTCTTCGGCTTTGTTCACTTATAGTAAAGATATCATCTTTTGAGCTCATGATTGTATCTATCATTCGATTAAATATGTCATCAAGCGACTTTAAATCGAAGGTATCAGTTGAAAACATAATGTACTCCCCAGTCTAATGTCTTATGATTACTTACTATTTTAATAGACCAATTTCATATATTCTATAGTCTATACCTATTATAGCATCACCCAGTTAAAATTTAATGCTTTTTCTTTATGAAAATTATAGAATAGAACTCTACCTAAAAGGAGATTGATACTGATGAGAGAAAACTATTTAACAGTAAAAGGATTCGGTGAAAGCGAAATTGTTATTTCAAAATCTCGCTTTCTTACTTATATAGAACGTGTCGAAACAGAAGAGGATGCAATTTCTTTTATTGACCGCATAAAGAAAATACATCATAACGCGACACACAATTGCTCAGCCTATATTATTGGAGAGCATGATCATATTCAAAAAGCAAATGATGACGGGGAACCAAGTGGCACAGCCGGCGTCCCTATGTTAGAAGTCTTAAAAAAACAAGGTTTAAAGGATACGGTCGTTGTCGTCACACGCTACTTTGGTGGCATTAAACTTGGTGGTGGCGGTCTTATTCGTGCATATGGGAAGGCGACAACAGAAGGCTTACTTGCTGCACAAGTAGTTGAACGTAAGCTTCATCATTTTATGAACATTGCCATTGATTACACATGGCTTGGTAAAGTAGAAAATGAAATTCGAGGTTCTTCGTATACATTAGAAGAAATTCGCTACTTGGAAGGCGTTGAAATCATTGTATCCGTGCTAAAAGAGGAAGAAGAACAGTTCCGAAATTGGGTGACGGAAATGACAAATGGGCAGTCAACCATTTCTTTTGAAGACGCGCAATTTATCGAATTTGTTGTGAAATAAATAGTTTTAATTGTCGAAAACTAAATATCCATAGTATAATTTTAATGTTGAGCTATTTTATCGTTTATATCTAAATGTATTTGAATAAAGTTTAGTTTAATCCCATCATTATTCCCAAAATTCAGAGGAGAATATATCAAATATGAAAAATAGAACTAACTATAAAAGCAAGAAGAGGTCTTCTAAATCTTCCCTAATTATAAAAGTATCGCTTCTTCTTGTTGCAAGTTTAGTAATATGTGTGACGGCTTACGCAGTCTATATTACGAAGCAAGCAGAACATGCAGTAAACTCGGCACATGAAGAACTAGAGGGTCGAGAAGTTTCTTCACTCCGTGAAGAAAAAGTAAAACCAGTAAAAGATAATGTTTCCATCCTATTTGTAGGTGTTGATGATAGTGAAAATCGCGGGCAAGGTTCCGAAAACTCTCGTTCCGATGCACTAATTCTAGCAACATTAAACAATAAAACAAAAACGATTAAAATGCTAAGTATCCCTCGTGATTCATATGTTTATATTCCTAATTTAGGCTATGAAGATAAAATTACACATGCACACGCAAATGGTGGTACGCTTTCAACAATTGAGACGGTAGAAGGATTTTTAGAAGTTCCGATTGATTATTATGTTCGTATGAACTTTAACGCATTTATTGACGTTGTTGATGCATTAGGTGGAATCGAAGCTGAAGTACCGTATGCTTTACACGAAAAAGACGAATTCGATCGCAATGCAATTAACTTAGAGCCTGGTTTACAGCATTTAAATGGTAGTGAAGCACTAGCACTTGCAAGAACGCGTAAGCAAGACAGTGATATTGAACGCGGTAAACGTCAACAAGAGATCTTAACGGCCATCATCAGTAAAGCTTCTTCTGTAGAATCTATTGCAAAATACGATGATGTCATTAAAGCGCTTGGCGATAACATGAAGACAAACATGACATTCAGTGAAATGAAATCATTCCTATCTTATTTAACACAAGGAATGCCACGTATCGATTCTTTAACACTAGAAGGTTCAGATGATATGTCTACTGGTGTTTACTACTATAAATTAAACCAAGAATCGGTCGATGAAATATCGGAAACACTTAATAACCATCTTGAAAGAGATAAAACATCTACTAGTCTAACTAATAACAATACAGATAACGATAAAGATAACGCTGTTGACAAAGATGCACAGTAACTATAAAAGCCCTTTCCACTTTATGTGGAGAGGGCTTTTATGTGTGCGCCCGGCATGCGTATGAACTATAGGGTGCAAGTCCCGAACCTCGAAGACAGAAGTAGAGGTTAGCCAAGAGCAAGGGTGTCCGTGGCGACGCGGAATCTGAAGGAAGCTGGAGGCAAAACACCGGTCCGAGGAACACAAATCTCATATAAGGCTAGGTATGATTGGATGAGTGTGCACAACAACACAAAGTCCTTTCTGTCGAAGGTCATATCGAGTAAATGAGGCGGATAGATGGTGTGAAAGTGCATACGCTTACCCGGGGAGGTCTGATGGAAACGCAAAGTACACTTTGTAACCTACTTAGCGATAGGTAGCTGAACCATCAGAAGTCAGCAGAGGTCATAGTACCATTCACTTCTAGAATGAATGGAAAGGACCGAACAATTCGGAGAGAATAGCCCTTGGCATGCAGTTTTCTATGATAAACACAGAAAATCCAGAAGGACCGACTTAATGGAGGTAATGGTGAATCCCATGAGGGACATTGAGCGGGTGCAGTAGAAACTGTTATAAGAAGACAAGCTATTCACGGAGGAGTCGAACGAGATGTTAATGAATCAAATTTTATCACGAGAGAATCTGCTTCTCGCACTCAAACGGGTGGAACGAAACAAAGGGAGTCATGGAGTAGACAAAATGCCCGTAAAATTCCTACGACAGCATGTAGTCGAAAACTGGCTAACGATTAAGAAGCAAATTCTTGAGGGAACCTACCAACCACAACCAGTTCGCAGAATCGAAATCCCGAAACCTGACGGCGGTGTGCGACTATTAGGAATCCCAACCGTGACAGACCGACTCATTCAACAGGCAATTGCCCAAGTGCTATCCAACCTATACGACCCGAACTTCTCGAATCATAGTTACGGATTTCGACCAAAACGAAGTGCTCACGATGCAATCCGAGAAGCCAAAGGCTATATAAAAGAAGGATATCGCTGGGTAGTAGATATGGACTTAGAGAAATTCTTCGACAAAGTAAACCATGACCGTCTAATGAGTACATTAGCGAAGAAAATTTCTGATAAACCTCTACTCAAGCTGATTCGTAGATACTTGCAATCGGGTGTCATGATAAATGGTGTCGTTTATGATACAGATGAAGGAACACCCCAAGGGGGTCCACTGAGTCCACTTCTCTCAAACATTGTGCTGGATGAATTAGACAAAGAATTAGAGAAACGTGGTCATAAATTTGTCCGTTACGCCGATGACTGCAATATTTATGTGAAAACAAAACGAGCAGGAGAACGAGTGATGGCAAGTATCAAAACCTTTATTGAGAAGACGCTGCGATTGAAAATAAATGAGAAGAAATCCGCAGTGGCTCGTCCTTGGCAACGTAAATTCCTAGGATTTAGCTTTACCTCCCGCAAAGAACCACAAGTTCGAATTGCGAAAGAGAGCATAAAGCGAATGAAGAACAAAATTCGGGAATTAACAGCTAGAAAGAAGCCATTTCCAATGGAGTACCGAATTCAACAATTGAATCAATACTTAATTGGGTGGTGTGGCTACTTTTCATTAGCGGATACGAAATCAATATTTGAATCACTGGATGGATGGATTAGAAGAAGACTTCGCATGTGTTTATGGAAGAATTGGAAGAAGCCTCGTACGAAAGTGCGCAACCTTATTCGCTTAGGAGTTCCAGACTGGAAGGCTTACGAATGGGGCAATACTCGCAAGAGTTACTGGCGTATTTCGAAAAGTCCAATATTACACAGAACCCTTGGTAACTCTTATTGGAGTAACCAAGGGCTCAAAAGTCTGCAAGCTCGTTATGAAATCTTGCGTTATTCATCTTAATTGAACCGCCGTATACGGATCCGTACGTACGGTGGTTGGAGAGGTCGGGAGTTAGTCACTCCCTCCTACTCGATTGTTGAAAAACTATTATGTCAATGAAATTAATGTATCTAATTAAGTAAAATATGGCTCTTCAGCAAAATGAGGGGCTGTCTTCCGTTCCGACTGAGCGTTTCCTGTGGGAGTCCGATGAGCCGCTTGGGTCAACAGATGTTTTTTGTGCGAAAGCGTAGCGGCAGCAACATGTGGTTTTTGTGCGAAAGCGTAGCGACAGCAACATGTGGTTTTCTGTACGAAAGCGTAGTGCAAACGTAGCGGCAGTGACATGTGGTTTTCTGTGCGAAAGCGTAGTGCAAACGTAGCGGCAGTGACATGTGGTTTTCTGTGCGAAAGCGTAGTGCAAACGTAGCGGCAGTGACATGTGGTTTTCTGTGCGAAAGCGTAGTGCAAACGTAGCGGCAGTGACATGTGGTTTTCTGTGCGAAAGCGTAGTGCAAACGTAGCGGCAGTGACATGTGGTTTTCTGTGCGAAAGCGTAGTGCAAACGTAGCGGCAGTGACATGTGGTTTTCTGTGCGAAAGCGTAGTGCAAACGTAGCGGCAGTGACATGTGGTTTTCTGTGCGAAAGCGTAGTGCAAACGTAGCGGCAGTGACAACAAAAGCGGAGGAAACGGCTCGACACTCGTTCACAGGAAAGCGAGTAGCATGGAATGGAAAACACCCTCATTTACCCGAGCAGCTTTCCTCCTTACCCAAGCTCTTCTCCACGCTATCTGAGCAGCTTTCTACCTTACCTGAGCATTTTTTCGTGGACCCTAGCAACTTACTACTCTATCTGAGCAATTTCCTTGTGGATCCGACAAATTTCCATTCTACTTGAGCAGTTTCCTCGTAGACCCTAGAAATTTCCCTATCGACCTATACTGTTCTCCACTCTACCCAAGCTAAACTCACGTGGATCAAGATTTTCTTCACTCCAGTTCCCCATAAACTCCATAAAAAAAAACAATCACACATTAAAAATGTATGATTGCTTTAACATTTTATTTATTAAATATCCGCACAAAATTTAATAGCGGCTTATAGTTTTTACCTGCGAGTCCGATGATTTCAACAAAAATTTCAATGGCAGTTAATATGACGGCTATGAGTAAAATCGCTCCCCATACTTTTGCCATAGAGAAAATAACGGCTGCCAATCCAAACATCATAGCAATCCCATAGATAAGGAGTACTGTTTGACGATGTGTGAAGCCCATATCCAGTAAACGGTGATGTAAGTGTGATTTATCTGGATCAGACCATTTTTTCTTCATGCGCACACGACGAACAATCGCAAAGAATGTATCAGAAATTGGTACACCTAGAATAATAATTGGGATAATTAATGAAACAAATGTTACATTTTTAAAACCAAGTAACGCCAGCACGGATATCATAAATCCGAGGAATAATGCCCCTGTATCCCCCATAAAGATTTTTGCTGGGTGGAAATTATAAAATAAGAAACCACTTGATGCTGCTGCTAAAATGGCTGCAATTGCTAAAACAAACATATTGCCCATATTAAATGCCATGACCGCTAATGTAATAAGAGCAATCGTTGAAACCCCGGCAGCTAGACCATCTAAACCATCAATTAAATTAATGGCATTTGTAATTCCAATAATCCAAAGAATTGTTAAAGGGATACTTAGTAATCCAAAATCTAATTCACCTATGAAAGGTAAGTTAACCTCGTCAATTTGAATGCCACCTACAAAAATAACGATAAGTGCAGCAGCAAGCTGACCTAGCATTTTCGCCTTTGCAGAAATTTCACGCATATCATCAATGACGCCTGTTGCTACAATAATACAGGCTCCTAGAATAATCGCCAATAAACTATATTCACTAGTATGCCACGGTAATACGCCTATTAAAAATGGATATAGCATAGCTATGCCTATTAAAAACGCAAGGAAAATCGCTAATCCGCCAAGTCTTGGCATAATTCGTGCATGTACTTTTCGATAGTTTGGTGCATCGACAGCACCTATTCTGAACGCTAATCGTTTAACTAGTGGAGTTAACAATATGGAAGCAATGAATGCTGCTATTAAAGACACGTAAAGCATGTCTCTCCTCCTCAAAAATAATCTACATTTAAATCCAAATTGATTATAGCACGAACGAGCGCCGAAATATACTTTTTCTATTTAATTTCCACCATTTCACAAATATTTTTCTTCTTTTTGAGAATGGTAGAATGCTGCATGTCAAATGTAGTCACCATTCGTAAAATTTGATAAAATAATGTAGTGTCTAGCATTTAGACAACTTTAAAGGAGCGTATATTTCATGTTCTCAATTTTTAAACGCAACGATGAGCAAACAAGTGCTCGTCAATTAAAACGCTACTATAAAATAGTAGATCAGATTAATAATCTGGAAGAAAAATATGTCAACAAGTCAGATGAAGAATTAAAAGAAATGACTTTTATTTTCAAGGATCGTTTAGAACAAGGCGAACCAATTACATCAATCATCCCAGACGCATTTGCTGTTGTACGCGAAGCCTCAAAACGTGTATTAGGTATGCGTCATTTTGATGTACAGCTTATCGGTGGTCTTGTTTTAACTGAAGGCAATATTGCAGAAATGCCTACAGGTGAAGGTAAAACGCTTGTCGCTTCCCTACCTTCTTATGTACGCGCATTAGAAGGTAAAGGTGTGCACGTCATTACAGTTAATGACTATTTAGCTAAGCGTGATTACGAACTTGTTGGTCAAATTCATCGTTTCCTTGGCTTAACAGTTGGTTTAAATATACCAATGATGGAGCCAGACGCAAAAAAAGAGGCCTATAATGCTGATATAACATATGGTGTCGGTACTGAATTCGGATTTGACTACTTACGTGACAACATGGCACATAGCTTGGCTGATAAAGTGCAACGTCCTTATCACTTCGCCATTATCGATGAAGTTGATAGTGTACTTATTGATGAGGCAAAAACACCACTTATTATCGCTGGGAAAATGGCGGCGAATGATGAATTACATCGTATTGCTTCTATGCTAGCTAAACGTTTTAAAGAAGAAGAAGATTACGATTTTGATGATGAAACAAAAGCTACTTCTTTAACAGATAAAGGCATTGAAAAAGTTGAGGCTGCCTTTAATGTTGATAATCTATATGATCTTGAACACCAAACGCTTTATCATTATGTTATCCAAGCTGTTCGTGCACATGTGATGTTCAAGCGTGATGTTGATTACATCATTAAGGATGACAAAATCGAGCTTGTTGATATGTTCACAGGTCGTATTTTAGAAGGTCGTTCACTATCTGATGGTTTGCATCAAGCAATTGAAGCAAAAGAAGGCGTAACGATCACAGAAGAAAATAAAGCACAGGCACAAATTACGATTCAAAACTATTTCCGTATGTATCCGAAGCTTTCTGGGATGACGGGTACAGCGAAAACACAGGAAAAAGAAATAAAAGAAGTGTACGCCATGGAAGTTATTCAAATTCCAACAAACCGCCCACGTCAGCGTGTCGATCAGCCTGATATTATTTTTAAAACACAAGAAGCTAAATATAAACATGTGGCTGCTGAAGCTAAAAGCCGTCACGAAAAAGGACAACCTGTCTTAATCGGTACTACATCGATACTGCAATCTGAAACAGTTGCTGAGCATTTGAAAAATGTAGGGTTAAAATTCCAATTACTGAATGCTAAAACAGTTGAACAAGAGGTTGAGCTGATTTCACAAGCAGGTCAAAAAGGTCGTATTACGGTAGCTACGAATATGGCTGGTCGTGGTACAGATATTGTGCTAGGTGAAGAAGTACACGAGCTTGGCGGCTTATATGTCATCGGTACCGAGAAACATGAAAGTCGTCGTGTAGATAATCAACTTCGCGGTCGTTCAGGTCGTCAAGGTGATATTGGTGAAAGCCGCTTCATTCTCTCTATTGAAGATGATATGTTCCGACGTTACGCAAAAGAAGATGTTGAAAAATTCTCAGCAAAAATGGTCGTTGACGAACAAGACATTATTCAAAATAAAAACGTTCACGAGCTTATTAGCCGCACACAGCGTATCGTTGAAGGTTCTCAATACAGCATGCGTGAATACAACTTAAAATTAGACGATGTGATTAATGACCAACGTACAGTTATTTACGGTCTACGTGACAAAATTTTAGCTGGCGAAAATTTATTAGAACAATTAAAGCAAATGTTCTATGAAACTGTAGACTTTGCAGTACGTGATGCAGCACCTGATGAATTACCTTCAGTTGAATGGGATTATGAAGGGATGGAAAGAACCTTAAATAGTCTCTTCCTTTCACCTATCACAATTGATAGAGAAGTAGGGAAAGTTGTCCCTATTTTAGATTCACTGCAAGCACCTGTTGAAGAATTAACTGCAAAGATGGAGAAGTTCGCTGAGAATGAACAAGTAGTGGCAGTTATTCCACAAGTAATGCTAAGCTACTTAGATAGTGGCTGGGTGAAACATTTAGAAGCCATGACACACTTGAAAGAAGGAATTGGCTTACGTCATTACCAGCAAGAAGATCCGATGCGAATTTACCAACGTGAAGGACTTGAATTATTCGGAAAGAATTTCCAAGAATTACGTCGTTCTATTATTATAGAAATCACAGGCTTCATGAAAATGATTGAAGCACAAATGGAGGTACAATAATGGGCTTATTTTCATTCTTTAAAAAATCGGACAAGGTTGTTCAAGAAAACACAATTGACTCTAAAGACTTATTAGGAAATACTACTACGGATAATAGCGATAATCGTGATGTTGTGACGAAGCTTTCATTCCATCCAGAGTGGGATGTTCCTCAGGAGCAAAAATACATTTTTAGTTTCCTTGCTAATGAGCTAGAACCTTTGAAGCCAAATCAATTATCACTTTCTTCTATTAGTATTGAAGAAGACCCACGCTCTAAAAAATGGCAAGTGCGTGCGTTTTTCCGCTCATCATTGTCTCAAGCAATCGAGCTAGGTGAAATTGAGCTTTACATTATGGATAAAAACGATGAGCTTGTAGCATCTAAAAAATTCGATTTTGCAGCACTTGGCACGATTCCAGCAGAAAGTGCTCGTCCATGGGTATTTGAATTTGAAAAATCAACGATCAAAGTCGATGAAGTACCAGAAGACGGCTGGAAAATTGCATTCAACCTTGTTTCCCTACGCGGTCACCAATTAGAATTAGATCCATCATGGGAAAAACAACTACCTGAAGCACAAAAAGAGGAGCTTGCAAAAATCGTCAAAACTTTACCTGAGTTAGGTGAAACAGAAGTAAACTTCACTGGCCTGCAAGCAAAACTTGCGGATAATGGTAGTTTAAATGTGTCTATCTTCATTCGTAACGGACATAATAAAGCTATTAATCTTGAACAATTACCACTAGAAATTATTGATGCAACAGGTAAACAAATTGCTAAAGGTTCATTTAAAATGGATCCTATCTTAACTGTACAACCGAACTCAACGAAGCCTTGGACATTTATCTTCCCTACAGAGCTTGTTGATGCAAAAGATGCAGATCTTTCTCGTTGGACAGCACGCGTAACACAATAAAGCGAAACTTTCATTTTACGGGGAGTTAATCTTGTACCTGACGCTTCGCTTGGCATACAGATAAATTACTACCCGTTTAGCTATCAAAATCCCTTCTTTTTCATAGAAAGAAGGGATTTTTTTCATTTGAGGTTTCTAGCGGCGATTTCTAACATTTTATCAGCGATTCCCACATCCTTATCAGCAATTTTCTCCTTTTTATCAGCGATCCCACATTCTTATCAGTGATTCTCTCTCACTCCATAAAAAAAACGATTTCTGCGTATATGCAAAAATCGCTTTCACTTTATTTGATCGCGTCGAATCGTTTATAACCTACTAATTTTGTAGACCAGTAGGAGTTTGTAACATCTGAAACTTCAACACCATCTGACCCTGAATGGATAAATTTATTATTACCAAGATAAATACCCATATGAGATATTCCATCTTTATACGTATTCTCGAAAAATACTAAATCTCCCGCTATTGGATTAGTAACTTGTGTTGTATTACCATAAAAATATCCTTCGCTACTGTCTCTTCCAATCTTTAAACCACCTTGATTAAAGGCGTAGTAAATAAAGCCACTGCAGTCAAGGCCTTCAGGTGTATTACCACCGTAGACATACGGAGTTCCTACCAAAGTATTAGCTACGTCTATTGTTTTCTTATAAATAGCTTGTCCATTAGCTGAGGGATCTTTAGACGTTTCTTTTGATGGTGTTCCCGCACCTGAAGACTTATCACCCTCTGGTATTGTAGCTGTTGGAGATAATTTTAACACCTGGCCAATGTAGATAGCGTCTGTCGTAAGTCCATTCCATTCTTTAATGTCCTTTAGTGTCACATTATATTGCTTAGCAATTTTTGATAATGTATCTCCTTTAACTACTGTATGGGAAGCAGTTGTTTGCTTCGGTGGTGTTGTTGGTGTTGTTGGTGTTGTTGGTGATGGATTTGAAGGTTTCCCTGCTTCATTCGTAGATGTTTTTGAAACCTCAAGCTTTTGCGCTACATAAATCATATCATTCTTTAATTTGTTCCAGCTTTTTATGTCTTGAACTGTTACTTGATGATTTTGAGCGATTTTAGATAAAGTATCTCCTTTTTGCACGGTATATGTAGCTGCTTCTGCGGTAGGTAGGGCTAAAAATGAAGTAGCTATAGTACTTAAAGCAAGGATTCTCAATTTTTTTGATTTTTTCATATCAAATTGCCTCCGTTCATGCTAGAATATTCCCTTGTGAGTCTATCATACTAGATATTAAAGTAAACAGAAATCGGAAAAACTGACTATTTTTCAAACATTTTATCAATCTTATTGAATACTACAAAATCCGACGAATTACAAGAAGATATTCATTGCAAGATTAGTATTCATATGGTAACATACACTTCTGTATTTAAAATTTTTAGAAAGTTTCATCTTTTCAATCTTAAAGGAGTTTTTATTTTTATGAAAAACATTTTGCTTTTCATCAAAGAAAATTTAGCAGTAGGTTTATTATTATTTGCCTTATTTTTAGGTGCTGGAAATATTATCTTCCCTCCATTATTAGGCCAACAAGCTGGTGAGCATATTACGTTAGCAATGATTGGTTTCTTAATAACGGGTGTTGGTTTACCACTCTTAGCAATCGTTGCGGTTGCGAAAGCAGGTGGGGATTTACAACTGCTTGCTAATCGTGTCAGCCCTACTTTTGGTGTGATCTTTACGTCAATCGTTTATTTAGCGATTGGGCCATTTTTTGCAGTACCTCGTACAGGTTCGGTGTCCTATGAAATAGGGATTGCCCCATTTCTACCTGAGTCAGTAGCAGATCATTGGGCACCACTTTTTATAACATCTGTATTGTTTTTTGCCTTAATATTATACTTAGCTATTAACCCTACAAAGCTTGTCGATCGTGTAGGAAAAATTTTAACACCTGCTTTATTGATCGTTATTTTAATTCTAGCGGTTAAAAGCTTTATTTCTCCAATGGGTGAACCAGGGACAGCTGTAGGAGAATATACTGTATCTCCTCTGACTGAAGGCTTTGTTCAAGGCTATTTAACAATGGATGTTCTAAGTGCGCTTGTTTTTGGTATCGTTATTTTACAAGCATTGCGTGACATGGGGATGTCAGATACTAAAAAACAAATCAAAACGACGATTTTCGCCGGAATTGTTGCGGCTATTGGTCTATCATTTGTTTACATCTCGCTTGGCCAAATTGGTAACACTAGTATAGATGCAATTGGCGCTTCTGATAATGGCGGTGTTATTATTGCAAAATCCGCTAAAGTTCTATTTGGTAATTTTGGAAGTGTTATTTTATCTACTACTATTTTACTAGCGTGTATATCAACTGCTGTAGGATTATTAACTGCTAATGCTACGTATTTTAATAAGTTATTTCCAAAAATATCATACAAAACATTTTTAGTAACTTTCACAATTTTTAGTGCGGCTATTACGAACGTAGGTCTTTCTACAATCATTAGTGCATCACTACCTGTATTATTAATGATCTATCCGCTAGCAATGGTGCTAATGGTACTGTCGCTTGTCGATCATTTCTTTAAAGGTGGACAAATCGTTTACATTTTAGCTTTAATTCCAACATTCTGTGTTAGTCTATATGATGGTTTAAAGGAAATGAATATTAGAATTGCACCCTATGAGAACATTTTAAATGCTTTACCTTTATACGAACAAAGTCTAGGATGGCTTGTACCTGCGATTATCGGCGCACTTATCGGCTTTATCATTCATAAACTTATGAAAAGATAAGAGAGTTTTTTAATCTCATATCCAAAAGTTCAGGATGACATTAGCGGAGGCTGGGCAATCAAGTCAAGGATGAGGCCCTGGAGCGCGAGTGAAGCGGTTCATCGTACGCCCTCAGGAAGCTCTGCTCTGTGCGAAAGCAAAGCGTCAGCACCAAAGCTTCCAGTTGGAACTGGAATCACCCCTATGAGCCTTCTACATTTATTAAATAACTAGAATCTGCTTGCTTTTGCGACTGTTTTCGCAAAATGCTTGCAGATTCTTTTTTTCAGTAAATTCCCTCTATCTCTATTCGCGGTTATATGGAAATTCATGTATAATACAAGTAATTAGAAAAGAGGTGTCCTATGAAAAAATTAGTGTGGTCTTTCGTATTTATTCTAAGTTTCTTCATCTTTCCATTTGCAAACGCTTCTGCTGCAAGCAATGAACAACAGCTTGTAAAGGAGATCAAGGAAATTATTGAGGCAAAATATGTTGGGACGATCAATGGGAATTTACAAAACGCCAAAACAATCCCAGAAATTATTGATATGCTAGACCCTTATTCCACATATTTTACGAAACAGGAGTTTGAGGAATTTATCAATAGCATCAATCTATCAACAATTGGGATTGGTGTAGTCATCGAAGAGCATGAAGATGGCATTCATATTTTACGAGTATTTGAGAATAGCGGTGCAGCTAATGCCGGTATCGTGGCTGGAGACATTATTACTGCAATTAACGGGCAATCTGTTGTAGGAAGCGCCACACAAGAAGCCTCATCCCTCTTAATCGGTGATGAGGGTACTAAAGTAGAAGTGACACTCCAACATGTAAATGGTAAAACTTCTACTACAACCATTACACGAAAAAAATTCACATTACCAAATGTGGAATCTGAATTACTATTTGGGAATGTTGGCTATATTGCCATGTCATCCTTCTCAGAAGACGGTGCTAAGCTTGTAAAGGACGCGCTTGTTCAATTAAAACAGCGTGGTGCAACTTCCTTTATATTAGATTTACAAAACAATGGTGGTGGCTATGTGGCAACAGCTGAGGAAATGACAGGGCTATTCCCACAAGCAAAAATTGCTTATTTACTCGAAGAAGCACATGCCTCTTATAAAGTACGTGCAGCCCATCAAAACGAAAAATTTCCGGCTAATACACGTATTCTAGTAAATCGCTATAGTGCTAGCGCCTCTGAAATGTTAGCAGCATCATTACAAGATCAGCAATCTGCTATTTTATATGGGGAAACTACATATGGGAAAGGCGCTATGCAGGGCTTTTTTGAATTGCATGACGGTAGCTATTTAAAGCTTACAGTCGGTAAATTTACAGGTCCATCAGGGAAAACAATTAATGAAGTTGGGGTAAAACCAAACATCCAAACAAAGACTGCACCTATTTTCCAGGCCCATTACGATGCAATAAAAGAACAATATACACATTACAAAGAACTAGTAAGCTTAAAAAATGTACCGTCTACTAAAACATTTACAGTGAAATTATCTCAAGCACTCTCTTCGCAGATCGCTGAAGGTAGTGTTCAGCTCGTCGGTTTAGGCGGTAAAGAAGTACCAATTACAACAAAAGTTGATGGTCAATCATTGCTTGTTACCCCATCAAAACCGTTAAACAGCGGACAAGAGTATATGCTTCTTGTTCATCCATCAATTCAAAAAGAAACAGATAAAAAGCTGCAACAAGGCATTTATCTTCGTATTACAGTAAAGAAATAAAAAATGGGGCTGGGACAAAAAGAAAAAATGTTAAACCGATACCATTTCGGTCTAACATTTTTTTGATTTAGGAAGGAACACTCTACTCATTGAAGCGAAAAAGTTATTATCTGTTTTCGCTATTTTTCAAAATAATCGAGTTCTGTCCCAGCCTCATTTTTTTATAAATGTTTATATTTATCTTCTCTTAAAAAGTATAAGTTAATTAGTTCATTTGCTAGCTCGCATGGCAGTTTTTTTTGTTCAAGTAAAGTTGTTAATATTAAACGCTCCAAGGATCCTACAAAACTATCTACAGCCACATTAATGTCTACACAATATAATTGTAATAGATGCTCACAATCATGGAGGTGTATAAGGGAAATTAACTGCTGTGTAAGCTGAGATTTAACGACAACTGACTGTTCGGATTCAAATAATCCAATTTTCGTTAACTTCGGATTTTCAAGTATGTAGACGAACAACATTTTTATTTTTTGCTTCAGCGTTCTAACTAAGCCTTCTATTCCCTTTACAACTTCCTCTGAATGTTTACTCATGATTTCATCAAATCCACGCTGAAATCGTTTATTCAGATCGTTATAAAGAGAGTCCTTACTTTCAAAATATAAATAAAAAGTTGGCTGTGTTACATTGGCAGCTTTTACAATGTCACTAATTTTTGTATCATGATAACCTTTTTCAGAAAATAGCTCTACAGCCTTTTCAAGCAATAATTGTTTACTTCGTTCACCATTTGAATTAATCTTCCTACCTCTTGCCATACTTTCCACCTTATCTTAGTTTGTAGTTCCTTCAAGTATCATTATTACCAAGTAATGCTAAATTATTAATATGTCCGGCTCATCACCATAACGTGTGGTTGATTTCGCCTTGGCGTAATTGTAGCTGTCGCACAGAAAACATTTGTAGCTGTCGCTTCGCTTTCGCGCAGATAAATTGCCACAAGTCGTGGTGTTCTTAGACTGACTGAGTTCCTCTATTTCAGTAGATGTATGGACACCCATTGAAAGGGAACGACATCCTCATTCATCTCACCACCATTAGAGGTAGGAGTCTTCTACTGAATGAAGATAAATGGCATACGTCTTAACGAATGGCATCCACAACTTTTGGTGATGAGTCATATATTCAGCAATTATACCTCTTCATAATTGCGTCCGGATTCATCTTATCACCTATAGAGATGGGAGACTTCTGTAGTAGACGTTTTATTTTCTCTACAAAAATATTTTGCTAAAATAAGTTAAAAAATTCCACACTATCTGAATAAAATTATTATAATACAGCCCCTATTTTTTTACTATAAAATATTGTGAATATGACATTTTTTTTGCAATAAGTACTTATTGTGTCTAACTAATCCAACTTTCATTTCCTATTTTAGGATGGAGTCTTACTGCCCTTTAATGCGGGATAAATAGCAAAGAAGCTACTGCTTGTGTTCGTATTTATAGGTATACTTTGAAGATTTATCGAAACAATCTCTCTCTTTATCGAAACTATTTGTGCTTTTATCGAAACAATAACTCGTTTTACCGAAACTTTTTAGGCTTTTATCGAAAAACAACCTCTTCCTATTTTAAAAAAAATACAAAAATGGGTATCTAAGAATTTCTTCTAAGATACCCATTTTGATTACTATTGTTTTAAAAGTTTTCTTTTTAGTTTATCACTAAATTCTTTTACTTCCTTCACGCCAAATAATAAATAGGAGCCTACAAGCACAGCAGCAAAAATAACAAGACCTACAATGAAAGTTAACCACTTGTTATCAAATACTAAATACTCGCTTGAAAAGTACATAACAACCGTGATAACGATCAATGGTGGCAATGCTCTGAAAAATTGTAGCTCTTTGCTGAAAATACCCATTTTCAGATCATATTTAATGCTTGCATATACTACAAGCATGATAAAGTTCACAATAGAACTTATTAAAGTCCCCCATGCAATTGAAACTACCCCAGTTGCATCTACCATTAAGAAAATAACTGCCATGTTTACTCCAAATACATTTAGTAAACTAAATACTACAGGTGCCATTGAGTCACCTTTTGCATAGTAAAAGCGTGTAATGTATCCGTTTGCTGCAAGGAAATACATAGAAAGTACAAAGACGGCCAGTACTGGCGCTGTTGCAGCTGTATCCTCCGCAGTAAAATTGCTGTATTCGAAAACAACTTGAATTAGACTAGTCGAATAAAAATAAGAGAAAATTGTCACTGGAGCAAGTAACAGTAACAAGTAATGTAATCCCTTTGAATACAAGCTTTTTATAGAAGAATGGTCATTATCAGATTCCTTTTGACTTAAAATTGGATAAATAACTGTCGTTACGGCCGTAATTAAAATAGCTTGTGGGAATTGCATCAACTTAGAAGCATAGTTAACAGATGATACTGCTCCTTCTAATGATAATAGCCCTGCTACATAGCGCTGTAGTAGTGCATATAGTTGAATCGTTGCACCGCCAAGCATAATAGGTACAACCATTATCCACAACTCTTTTGTTGATACATTTTGTTTAAAGGAAAACCCTACCTTAAACGAATCTAATTTACGGTAACCGATCACTAAGAAATACACCATCAGTATCGCACTTACAAATGCACTAATACCATATCCAATTGGACCGATAGTATACGATAATACAACTGCGATCACTAAGAAAACAGCATTGTAAATTAAAATGGCAAAGCTCGATAAATGAAATTTTTGATTTACATTTAGTAAACCACTATACCAAGAAGATAAAACAAGAAATATAGAGGATGGCATCATCCACAAATAAAGATTTCTTGTTAAAGCCACTTCTTCCTCGCTAACAATCTTATCCGTTTTAAAGCTATCTAAAATTGGAGTAGCAAAGACCATCCCAATCAATGTCATTACTGTCGCTGTTATAGCAACTATTGTAAACGACTGTTTTACGAATAGTCCTTTGTCGGTTGATTCTCGGTTATAAATTGAAATAAAAACAGTTGTAAATGCTCCTCCAACCACTAAATACAAAAAGTTTGGAATCATATACGCAGTAAAAATACTGTCAGAAGTATGACCAGTACCAAATTGGAATCCGATAATCATTTCACGTAAAAATCCGAAAACACGGGCAACAATATTAATAATCGCAACTGCCCCAATTAATTTTATAAACTTATTCATAAGCCATCCCTACCTTCGATGGCCGACTTATAAATCGCTATACAGCGAGCTGTTATATTTTTTTCATCGTGAATGGTTAAAACCTTGTCGACCGCTTCACGATTCATATATTGATCTTTTGGCGTGTTCACTGCACGCAGCATCTCCTCAGATAAAACCATAGCGTTTTCGGGCTCCACTAAATGCCCTGCGCCTTCTCCAAGCAAAGATACAAGTCCACCTACATTAGAAGCAATAACAGGTGTATCTGTCGCTAAAGCCTCTAATGCCACTAACCCAAAACCTTCTAAATGGGATGGTAATACAAAGACATCACTTGCCTGAAACCACTTCACTAGTTCTTGTTGTTTTAGTGGATCTATAAATTTGACGTCTTCACTGATTAATGGTTGCAAGGATTGGAAAAATGCTTGATCTCTTCTAGAACCTACAATATTTAACTCTAAAGGACGAGATACTTTTGTTTTTAGCATTTGGAAAGCTTGTAACAGCTCCTCCACGCCTTTTTGCTTAATCACATTTCCTACAAATAAAAATCTGAATGGCTCAGAAGCTAATTGCAGTTCTTTGCACACTGCTGCTTGACTTCCTTTGGTGAAAACCTCACGATTCACACCCATGCTAACGATAGAGATTTTACCTTTTTCAATCCCAAAATCTTGTTCAATTTGTTGAGCTAAGACAGGACCTACTGCGATAACATGTTCACTTTCACGTAAAATACTGGCTGTCCAATTGCGAATTCTTGTACTCTTTTTCGCCATACGCTCAATATCGCCGCCATGTGCTGTAACGATAAACGGTATACCAAACATTTTCTTTAATAGCAACGACAGCATACCAGATGGGAACACATAATGTGCATGTGTGACATCAATAGACTTTCTGTTTTTTAAGCCTTTCATTAATGTCGATAAGCCCCATTTTGTATATTTCATAATGGTGTTTTTCTTACCTGTCGCCGGATTTGTATTTACTGATATATCTACGTCTAGTCCTGCTTTTTCAAGTGCAGTGACTTGATTTTTCACAAAAATACCGAATGATAAATGATCAGATGTTGGATACATATTACTAATGACGAGTACTTTTTTCATAGACGTGTCACTGCCTTTTTCATTAATTCCTGACCATGCATGGCCTCTTGATGAATATGGGTAGCAATTTGTTTCGTCTCTGCAATTGACTGCTCCCAATTGCTACTTAGTTTGCCAACTACTGTGGATAGAGCCTTCTCATCATCCTCTATATCCTGCATTTGTAAGCAACGATCTGATGCGCCCACAAAGGACATAAAATCCTGTACTTTTGTATGATAGGATATCGCAATAATAGGCGTTTCCGAATCGGTTGCCAAAATAAGTGAGTGTAGACGTGTACCGATGATAATGTCCTGCTCCTCAGTTACCTCAAGTAATCGCTCTGGCACCAAATTTTCCTCAATAATTTCTGTATGTGCACGTTGTTGCATTTTTTTCTGAATATCCTTCGTCACAGTGACGTCTTGCGGGAATTTCGTGGCAAAAAAGGTAATTTTGACATTATGCTCTGAAATTACTTTATCTAAATTTTTCGCCATACCAGTAACGTACGCATCATATTTTTCAACATTTCCCTCTGGCCAATAGTTTGCATTATAGTATGGAACCGCTGATACACCTATCTTAATTGGTTTTTCTGCGTAATTTTGACGATCCCTTTTTAATGTAAATGCAGGATCACCAATGATTTCTATTGGCTTTTTCACCCCAATACTTTGCAAAAGCTTCTTGGACTGGGGATCACGTACAGAGATACTTGCTGCATAACGACACATCGCACGAATACTGATTTTTCCAGAAAAAGTATCAAGTGGTCCAGCGCCACATCCGTATATAATGTAGGGAATATTACTTTGTTTTGCCATCATTGCATACGCTCCATACAGGTGAGCCTCACGTTTATAGAAATCCATTAAAATACCACCGCCACCAATGATGAGGAGGTCAAATGTTGCTACATATTGTTTATTATTTTTAAATGTATGGATAAACGTTTTAAATAAATTACTCTTTCTGTAATACAATGGATAGCTGTGTACCCCATAACGTTCGGATGTTTGTTGTGTGTTATTACTAAAAACGGTAATGTCATCACTAGTTACCGAAAATGTTTGTTTTACTTGTTGAAGAATGCCGTATAATATTGATTCATCACCATTATTATCATTGCCGTAATTCCCCACAATGCCTATTTTCATTAAAAAACATCCTTTTACTTTTTAATACTGAGATTATACCACAATTGTACATTTTCGTTCTTTTTAAAAATAGTAAAAAAAAGGCGAGCTTTAAAGGTCAATACTAGTTCTTGTCGTATGGTAAAAATCAACTATATTTCTATCTACTACGGCTCCCTTTGCTTTAAAAACAAAAATAGCAAACTAGATAAAATACTACTAGTTTGCTATTTAGGCAAAACCTTTCTTTAAGGACTACTGTTATTGGTGGATTGCTCGATATAGGAATAATCCAAAGTGAGCGCGACTAATCGCTTCATTTGGCTTAAAAGTGTTATCACCATAGCCAGTTGTAATATTATTTGCTGCTAGTTGCTGAACATATGGATATGCCCAATGATCCTTCGATACATCTTTAAAGTTAATGTTACTTGTTCCTTCTAGGTCATAAGCTAATGCTACAACCTTCGCCATTTGTGCACGCGTTAAAGTACCATTTGCATCAAAGGTATTGTCGCCTTTACCACTCATAATACCAGCCTCAACTACAGCTGCGATTTGTTTATAATAAACATGATTTGCAGGAATATCCTTAAAGCCTGGATTTTTTACATTTGATGTATCTAAACCAAGTGCGCGACTAATAATTACTGCCGCATGTGCACGTGACAGTTTATCATTCGGTCTAAATGTGCCATCTGCTTGACCTGTAATAATATTATTTTTTGTTAAGTACTCAATTTCTTTATAGTATACATAATCATCTGGAATATCTTTAAACAAAGAAGGTTTTGCTACAGTCACCGCAGCCTCTGCACTTTTTGTTCCTAAAGTCGCTATTACCTTACCAGTAGCACCTGGATTTTTAGCTGTAAACTTACCATCATTAGTAATAGTACCGATATTTCCTTCTACCGACCATTTCACCTGTGATGGATTGTAAACTAGAGGTTTGCCACCGTCATCCTTTGCATCCATAGTAAATTTGACAGTTTCGCCAGCACTTACTGTTTTTGATTTTGGCGCAACGTTCAATGTTGCCGGAGCATCTACTACTTTCACTTGGAATGATTCAACAGCAGTGCCATCGTGATTGATGTAAATTCGATCATTACCGGCTTTCGTTGCCGTATAGTTTAAACCATTAATGTTTAAAATATTATTCTCAGATGTTAGCGATAAATGACCATCGAGTGGAAGTGCATTATAGTTCTCATCTAATACATATTGTACTGCTATACTAGACGAAGCACCTTCTAAAAGAGTTGCATAGTTTGTACTATTTGTCTTTTTAATATATTTTCCTTTACCAGTTGGTGCCGTACTGACAGCTTGTAATGTTGCAGACACAAGACGTTGCGTGTTTCCTGAATTGGATGGTAGGTTCGCTAATACGACATTATTGCTACCGTAATTTCGGATACCCATTGTTGTTGAGCCGCCACCATCTAGGTTAATTGCTTGATCGACACCAAGCGATACTAAATAGTTAGCAAGTTGAACCATATTCATACCTTTACTATGGCTTTGACGTCCATCTACCGTAATAAAGTGTACTTTCTTTCCATTTTCACTTGTCGCAACAACTGTACGTGGCGCAACCTCTTTTGCACGAGAACTAGATGTGCTCATCATAATGTAAGGCTTATTATCTTTTACTAAATACGGACCACTTGCCATGATAAATTTTGCATCCTGCCACTGCTTATCAATAGAGAAGTTAACACTCAGCTCATCTCCAAGTGCTATTTGACTTAGCTTATTGTGCCAATCTCCCCCTTGTAATGAAACAACAAAGCCAGTTGGAGGAATAGATATTTTATCTTTTGATCCATAAGGTGTAATTTTTGTAACTTTTCCTGTTAACGTTTGTCCAAATTTATTTTCAGTAATTGGCGCAGCTGTATCAACTACGATTTCAAAACCATATTCATTTGTATTTGTTGTTTTACTATAAAATTGTGGTGTGTAAATCATCGATTCGTTAATATTACGTTCACGATTCATTCCTGACATGGCATAATTTGTACCTTTATGAGAAAGCGTTACATCAAAATCAAAATAGTCAATCTCACCGCGGCCATCTGCTGTCATTCCGAAAGCTGTAGGGACATTCATATATTGATCGGTGCCGTTTGAAACTGCTCCACCGTTTAAAATAACATTATCTTTAGCTAGTAAAAATAATGGGTAACCTTCTGACATATTGAAGAAACTTGCATTAATAGCACCGACTACACGATTCCCCTCGCGTGAATTACGATTAGCATTCGCTACTGTCGATTCTTTTCCATTGACTGTTGCAGGCATACCCAATTGTACCTCTGTCATTGGCTCATCGACATTTACCGTAATATGATTTATAGAATTTGTATAGGTATTTTTGTATGTATATTGTTTATACTGTATACCTTTCGATAATGGAATATCCTTCGTAACTGTTTGGAATGCATAGGCATTCAATGGACTAACAACCATTGACAATAATACAACTAAAACCAGTAAATTTTTCGCTATTTTTTTCATTTTTTTTTTGCGCTCTTAAGTAATATAGAGCCCTCAACTCTCCCTTCGTATGCTTTACTTCTATAACACTATCAAAAATATGCCAAAATAGCTATGGAACATTTAAGCTATTTTCCAGTTTTCTAGGAATTGTCAAGAATGCTATTCATATAGTCTCATTTTGTGATTTTTCTAACGTTTACCTTTATCGTGACCCTATAACTTTGTTAAAATGGTGTAGAAGTTTAGGAGGGTAAAAATATGAAAAAACTATCAATCATTGCAATGCTCATGACTGTAGTCGGCTTGCTTTTTTGGCAACCCCAACAGGCATCTGCTGCTGATGAACTCACAGGGCATTCCCATGAAAAGGGACTTCGCTATTTAATTTCCAAAAATGCATTAGTAAAAGATGCAAAAGGAAGTTATCGTCCAAATGATAATGTGACACGCGGAGAATTCGCTTCTTATTTGGCAAAGGCCATGAATCTTCAAGAGACTAGCGATATAGTCTTTAAGGATGTCCCAGATACATATTTGCATGCAAAAGATATTAAACTTGCTGCTTCAGCTGGGATTATTACAGGCTATGGAGATGGTTCATTTAAACCGAATGCCGCTATTTCAAGACAGCATATGGCGATTATGCTAGAAAGAGCTATTGATTACTTAGAAATTCCTAAAGGTACTTCTTCTATTACCTTTAAGGATAATGCATCTATTATTAAAGACTACCGCCAAGCAGTAGCTGTAGGTGCCCAATTAGGAATCATTAAAGGCGATAATGGTTACTTTATGCCTAACAAAAATGCAACTATTGGACAAGCTGCTACGTTTATTCACCGTTTAATGACACTTGCTGGTGATCCAAACGATGGCAACTCAAACGGCGGTAAGCCAAACCCTGGTGATCCAAACGACGGCAACTCAAACAGCGGTAAGCCAAACCCTGGTGATCCAAACGACGGCAACTCAAACGGTGGTAATACAAACACTGGTGATCCAAACGACGGCAACTCAAATGGCGGTAATCCAAATCCTGGAGACCCGAATACAGACGCCTCCAAATACGTTATTAAGGAAATTTCAAACGGCACACTTGTTGGCAATCAAGGATTCTCTACCTTTGCAGATGCTGAAAAGGCCATGACAAAAGATACACAAGTTATTGTTCAGAATGACAAAATTATGAAAATGTCTTCAGGCTATGTCGTGACAAATAATTATGTAGCACTAAAATCTGAAACAATTAATGACTCGATTGGTGTTGCACCTAATACAGAGATGGAATACCTTGGCAGTGATGAAACACAAGTAAAAGTACGTTTAGCTGGTCAAGTCGGCTACTTAAAACACGCTGATGTTACATTAATCCCATTTTCAATGAGCAAAGGTCGCTCTTACTATACAAATGAGAATGGTGAAATTAAACACACGCTCTACGATCACAAAACAAATAAATATTCTTCTAGCTATGTTTACGGAAAAGCACCTTCTTTCATGAAGCCAGGTGAAAAATACTACAGCTGGGATGGCATCTCTTTCACAAATGGAAACGGGTCTTCTAAAGGCGACGCCTATAACTATTATCAGTTTTTACCTGCTCGTGCAACAACACAATACACTGCCGAAGAACTTGATGCTTATATTATGCAGAAGTTAGCGGAGATGGAAAGTACGGGGATTACTCTATATAAAGATGCAACAAAGAAAAGTAAGTTAATCGGTTTAGGCAAAACATTAAAAGAAATAGAAGCAAAATCACAAATTAATGCGATGCTAATATTATCACTTGCACAGCATGAAAGTGCTTATGGTATGAGTCCTCATGCACAAGACTTAAATAACTTATTTGGTTTGTATGTATATGATACTAACCCACTAAACAAAAAGTTTGATAGTATTGTTGCCAATATCAATGAGCTTGTTGATAAGTTTTTACAGCCAAACTATATCACGCCAGGTGGTTCACCAGGCAGAAACTTTGCCAACGGTGCTGTAATTGGTTCAAAAGCTCTTGGCTTTAACGTAAAATACGCTTCTGACCCATACTGGGGTGCAAAAATTGCAGGACATTACTACCGTGCTGAAAAGGCATTAGGCTTTAAGGATGCTAATAACCCATATACGATTGGTATCACAACAACGCCTGGTTTAAATGTTCGTACAGAAGCATCTACAGGTAATAGTCCGCTATTCACGTATGCACGTAGTGGAATGCCTGTTATCATCACTAACTCTGCTACAAACGGCTGGTATGAGGTTCTTTCTGATAAACTTCATACAGGAACAGCTTTTGTTAGCAAAGACTATGTACAAGTGATCAATACCGTAAAATAAAAAAGAAGTCGTCCTATCATTAGGACGGCTTTTTCTATGTGAAGAAAGCAAAGCGGCGGATAGAAGAGCCGATGTGACGGATTGGACCATCGAACTGACGGATAGAAGATCTGATGCGGCGGATAGAACGCCCCATATACAAAAAAGAGATGCCTCAACTGACTATTGAGACATCTCTACTATTGTTAATATGAAAGTTTTTTATCGTTATCGTCCGTTTTTATAACCGCCGAGGCTAGGATAACAAAGCCAAGCATTAAAATAAATATTAAATCAAGTAAGCCTGTATGCATAGACACTGTAAATAGTGTAATGACAAATGCATAAGCTACTGAGTGGAAGCTACGAATACCGCCCTGCTTCACTTTATTATAAATTAATGAGATTAATACACCATATAAGAAGAATCCAATCCCTACAAGTACATAACCGCCATCTAAGAATAACTGACCGATAAACGTAGGCGTTGTTGTTCTATTAGGACGTGTAATATATTTACCTTCTTCTACACTTAGTGAGTTTACAACTTCTGTTACTTTCATACGAGGTGACACTTGTTCACCTGATCGAATCGTATTAAAGATACCAGCATGAAGTTCACCATTTAGGTAACCTTCCTCTTGCGTATATTCAATAATTTTACTTAAAACAATATGGCCTGTTACACTCTCACCATTTAATGAACGAATCCATTTTGGCGTTAAGTTAACTTGCTGCTCTACTGTTAACAGTTTTTCTTTTTCTGTTTCAGTTAATTCTACATCTGGTTGTTCACGGCTATTAAATTCCTTCGTCGTATCCTCTGATACAACACGTAGGAAACCAAACATTGAGAAAGCTACTCCGATGACAAACAGAGCTGAAAGGAACCATGTTAATTTCACACGCTTCACAACATAATGGAAAATAATAATACCAGTAAATAACATAATAATTAATGGTGTACGGTAACCCATTAATAGGAACAAGAACATCACAGCAGCATAAATAGAACCGTATACTAATACTTTCTTCCATGTCATGTGCTTTTCTAAAATCATTTTATACGATAATAACAATAAAACTCCAAACCATAATAATTGGGCAAAGAAGTTTAATTTTGGATCAAGGTTACGTCGACTAGATTCATCAGAAATTCCGAATCCTCCACCAAAAATCATTAATAAATATGAAGCTAAACCAAGTAAAGTTAATAATACAATAAAATGAACAACATATTTCCCTAAGAAAGATAAACCAAATGATGGGATTGTCCATTGTAATTTATCAATAACGTACACACCGATGTAATAGCATGCAAGTGCTAAAAATACCGCTGGCCAAATTGATACTTGTACATTAAATAACTCAAATCGATGGAAATCGAATAGACTCGTAAAGAAATATAGCACTAATATAAAAGGTAAAAAGAAGTACGGTGAAAACGTATCAATCTTATTGACCTTTGCTAAAGTTTGTTTCAATTTATTCATAAATGTCATACATCTAGGTAGATGTGATTGCCCTCCTCTATCGCAAATCATAGTTGTGTCTTTTTTTCATTCTTATACAAAACAAAAGTTATTATATCATAAATACAGATAGACTTATAGAAAGGAATGAAGTGATTTTATATAAAATTATGCAATAATTTCTCATTCTGCCTAATTAATGGCCCATTACCATAACGTGTGGTTGATTTCCGTTCCGACTGGGCGCTTTGTTGCTGACGCTTTGCTTTCGCACAGATAAAACATTGTTGCTGACGCTTTGCTTTCGCACAGATAAAACATTGTTGCTGTCGCTTCGCTTTCGCACAGAAAACATTTGTTGCTGACGCTTTGCTTTCGCGCAGAGCTTCCTGGGGACGTCCAATGAGCCGCTTGGACCGAAAGATTGTTGGTCATGAAGGCGTTATCACAATCCCTACTACCATCAACTTATACACAGAGCATACGTCTTAACAAATGTCATCCAATTTAGTGATGTGCCAAATTTTAATGATTCATCCATTATTTATGTGTAATATGAGTAATGTAGTGCAATTTTGATGAAAAATATAGAACTAAGGATGTGGATTCAATGAAGAAATTATTCATTTCATTACTTGTAGCATGCGCTTTTATGCTTATAGCTTTTTTAGCACCTACACAAGCTAAAGCAGCACAGAAAATCGGTGTCGTTTTCTCTGAAAGTAGTGAAAAATACGCCAATACAACACACCCAGTTGGAACATTTAATGGCCAGTCTGTTTCTGAAAAGGTTGACTATAGCTCCACGTATAATAAGGAACTTAAAGCATTTCTTCTCTATCAGCAACAAGGCTTCCAAGTAGAGAAGATTTATGAGAAAGACTTAAACAATTTAGAAAATTTAAGTGAATATGATGCAATCGTCTTTGCCTATACAGTCATGATGAATCATCAGCAACGCGAAAATGTCAAAATGTACGTTCGAAATGGCGGTGGTGCAATTTTTGCCTTCCAGACAGCGCGTAATGAATCAACAAAATTTCCTAAATCCGGCCAAATGGATCTTTCTCCATTAATCTATGATGTCGATTCTTGGGTAATGGAGTGGGATAATTTAACCGAGGTATTCAATTCACGTTTTATTGACGATATCGTATTAGGAAATTCCACAATAAGCAATATTAATACTGTTCATCCAATTATTCAAAATACAACAAAAGAGCTTGGCAAAAGCAAGCTTACTCTAACAAAAACAGATCGTGATTGGGTAGAAATCATTAAGCCTTGGCAAGGGGGATCTGCAACACCTATTTTATATTTCTCAGATTACAATTTCACAGACAAGGCTAAAACAATGAAAAAGAATGAATTTGGTGCTGCTCATGCTATCGAATACGGTAAGGGCAGAGTTGTTCAAATTGGATTCAAAATCTATGATTATATTAATATTGATGCTAAAGCTGATTGGCAAGATCACGAAAATGGTGCTGCCTATTCAACTACTACTGGTGACAAAGATGCACAGGTATTTTTGAAGAATGCTCTCAATTGGGTAGCCGACAATCATAATGGCTATGTGCCCCGCCGTTATAATCTTTCACTTTACTCTGACGGGGTGCAAGCTTATGTAGCACCGTCTGGTAAATTTGTTTTCTACTCTACTGTAACGATTAAGAACAATGGTAACGTACCAGCACGTGGTACATTGAAAGTAGAAATTCTAGACGCAAACGATAAAGTGGTTGGTAAAGAGCATGAGCGTTATATTCCAGGCCTTGCCGCTGATTCCACAACAGACAATGCTGATAAAAAAGATATTAGTACCCATACCGAAAAATATCAAATTTCTATGCCTGGTAATTTAGCTGCCGGAACATATACGATACGTACATCCTTTATAGAAGGACGTGATGATCGCAAAAATGCTAATGAAAAATTTGCAACGATTGCAGAAATTAAAACGCTCACACGCGCAAAAGGTTCCAACAAAGCAACAATTGCTGCCGCACCATTCTTCCCAGATGTAGCATCATCGAATGGTGCCTATCATGATATTAAAAACTTATATGCACTTGGCATTGTAAAAGGTTCTAACGGGAAATTTAATCCACAGGGTACATTGACTCGCCTTCAAGCAACAGAAATGATACTGCGTGCATTAGGTATTCCAGCATCAAGCTCAGCTACATTAAATGCGAGTGACATCAAAGCAAGTGAGTATGGCTATACAGTTTTAGCAACAGGCTTACGCCACGGCATTATTGCATTAGAGGATGGCAAAATCAATGCCCACCAGCCAATGACGCGCGCTGCTATGGCAAGAGCACTTGTCAACGGCTTCAAGCTACAAGGCCATACGAATCATACTTTCACAGATGTACCTACATCTCATGCTTATTATAAAGATGTCCAAGCTTTATATGCACTTGGCATTACAACAGGCTATGCCGATCATACATTTAAACCAAATGGTACAGTGACACGTCAAAACTTCGCGCAATTCGTAAACAGAACACTCCATGCAAATTCAAAATAAGTAAGATGCTACTTTGGATTCATGATAGGTTGTTTTCGGACAGCTGATAGAATGCTTCTATTCGCTGATAAAAGTATTGGAATCGATGATAAAGCGGCGAACAGCATCGATGATAAAAGTGCTGGAATCGATGATAAAAGTGCTGGAATCGATGATAAAAATTCAACATCGCTGATAAAAGTGCCGGAATCGATGATAAAAACTCAACATCGCTGATAAAAGTGCTGGAATCGATGATAAAAACTCAACATCGATGATAAAAGTGCTGGAACCGCTGATAAATATGCCTTATCGCTGATAACATTCCTTTTAACCGTACAAATCAAGCACAAAAGAGCTACATGGTTTCATTATCTGAACCATGTAGCCCTTTTTATTATTGCTTCGAGTAATACTCCAAAATTCCTTTGTAAACAGATTCAGCAAATAACTCAGCATATTGATCATCCGTCATTTTAGCGTTGTCTTCATTATTTGTAAGGAAGCCTAGCTCGACTAAGATAGATGGAATAGCCATGTTGCGAATTACATAGTATTGCTGTTCTTTGACACCACGATTTTTCATTTTTAAGTTATTAACAATTTGATTGTTTACAAATGTAGCAAGATCAACGTCTTCCTGATGCATGTCCCCTGTTGAAATAGCATAATATGTTTCAGTGCCCTGTGCAGAAGTATTCGCTGCTGAGTTCACATGGATACTTACGAAGACTTCACCGTAATTAGCATTTGTAAAGTCAACACGGTCTTGTAGTGAAGGATATGTATCCCCCGTACGAGTCATCAATACCTTCGCACCCGCAGCCTCTAGCTTTTGCTTCACAAGTGTGCCAACCTTTAATGTGATGGCTTTTTCAGAATTAGAACCTACAACCGTTCCAGGGTCCTTACCACCATGACCTGGATCAATAATGATAATACGATCTTTTAACGCATTACCATTTTGATTTAATAACTTTAAGTAAGATTTATGGACATACCCTGTTTGACCATTAGAGGTAACTTGTGCCCAATAGCCGTTAATACTGTTCACTTGCACATATTCGCCCTTTTTCAGCTTACTTACTACCGTAGAAGTAGAGTTAGCTTCTGTGCGAATGTTTAAATTGTCAACTGTCACTCGACCAAGTAAATCCCCTGTAACTGATGGCGTTATTGGGTCTGGAGTTGGAGTTGGAGTTGGTTTTGGATCTGGAGTAGAAGGCTGTTCTACTTTAACATCCTCTGTACTATTTGCCATGATATAACCTGGTAATCCGTTCACTTCTGTTAAATAGTAGCCACTTACCGTCTTATAAACCGGTAATTTCACTTTACTATCGACAGTCGAAATAACCTTTGAAGAAGATGTTGGTTTGACGTAAATATTTATACTTTGTGTTGTAGTAACTTGCTTTTGAACATCCCCTAATGCATTACCGTCCGCATCTAAAAACTGTGCATACTTTTTATAAATATAAGCATAGGTATCTTCTGATGAAACTTTTAACCAATCTCCTTCAACTGCATAGACTGATAGTTTACCACCTTTATTCACTGTACCCACAATGTTAGCATTAGATGAAGAATCTTTGGATTTACGAATATTCAATCCGTCAGTCGTTGAGGAAACTAATCCAATGACCTGTGATGGATCAGGTACAGCTACACCTTTAACAGGTAGCTCTAAACGATACTTTTCACTTTTCGCACGCGCTACAAATAACGCAAACTGTGCACGTGTCACTTGGCGATCTGGGTAATAATTTTGACCGCTCCCTTTTGTAATACCATTATAGTAAATCGCATTCACGTATTGAACGTAGTCATGTGTACTATCTACGTCCACAAAAGGAGAATCGATCTTTTCATATTCACTTGTATCAAGCTTAAATGCTTTCGTTAATACATAACTCATTTCATCACGAGTTAAAGGTTTGTTCGGTAAGAATTGTCCCTTTGTATTTGTTTTAAAGTAACCAAGCTGTACAGCACGTTCTACATAACCTGAAAGCTCACTGCCAACTTGAACATCTGTGAAGCTTGATTTATTAACAACTAGTGGTTTATTACCTGAAGCAACAACAACCATTTTGGCAACTTGTCCACGCGTTACGTTATTATTAGGTTTGAAATACGTTTTTCCTTTTTCTGTATACCCTTTAATCACACCTAAATTCACTAAATAATTGATCTCTTCATAAGCTTCATGCTTTGAAGAAATATCTTCAAAATTACCACTTGCACTTGCATTATGTATGGTAAAAATAGAAGCTGATATGAATAAGATGCATAACATAAGACAGATTTTCTTAAGATACAATGTCTTTTTTCCTCCCTCCCTATTCTCATATCCATTTTAACAAAATTTAACACTTGAAACCAGCATACAAATGTAACTATTAGTATTTTTCGGGTTTATATCAAAATATAAGGATTATGTCATCCGCAACTTTTGGTGAAGAGCCAAATATAAACTCTCTTTCTTTTATAAGTGACTCGAAACAAAAAAGAGCTACATCGTTCACTATGAACAATGTAGCTTCTATTATTATTGTTTTGCGTAATATTGTGAAATCCCTTTGAAGATAGACTCAGCAAATAACTCAGCATATTGATCATCCGTCATTTTAGCGCGGTCTTCATTATTTGTGAGGAAGCCTAGCTCGACTAAGATAGATGGAATAGCCATGTTGCGAATTACATAGTATTGCTGTTCTTTGACACCACGATTTTTCATTTTTAAGTTATTAACAATTTGATTGTTTACAAATGTAGCAAGATCAACGTCTTCCTGATGCATATCACCTGTTGAAATAGCATAATATGTTTCAGTACCCTGTGCAGAAGTATTCGCTGCTGAGTTCACATGGATACTCACAAAGATTTCACCGTAATTAGCATTTGTAAAGTCAACTCGGTCTTGTAGTGAAGGATAGGTATCCCCCGTACGAGTCATCAATACCTTCGCACCTGCAGCTTCTAGTTTTTGCTTCACAAGTGTGCTGACCTTTAATGTAATGGCTTTTTCGGAATTAGAACCTACAACCGTTCCAGGGTCCTTACCACCATGACCTGGATCAATAATGATAATACGATCTTTTAACGCATTACCACTTTGATTTAATAACTTTAAGAAAGATTTATGGACATACCCTTTTTGACCATTATAAGTAACTTGTGCCCAATAACCGTTAATACTGTTCACTTGCACATATTCGCCCTTTTTCAACTTACCCACTATCGTAGAAGTAGAGTTAGCTTCTGTGCGAATATTTAAATTATCAACTGTCGCTCGTCCTAATAGATTACCTGAAACTGTTGGAGGAGTTGGATTTGGATCTGGCGTAGAAGGTTTTTCTGCTTCAACATCCTCTGTACTATTCGCTACAATATAACCTGGTAAACCATTCACTACAGTTAAATGATAGCCACTTACCGTCTTATAAACTGGTAACTTTGTTTTGCTATTAACTGTTGTAATAACTTTTGAAGAAGACGTTGGCTTTACGTAAACATTTAAATTTTGTGTTGCTGTAACCTGTTTTTGGACATTCCCTAATGCGTTACCATCTGCATCTAAATACTGAGCATACGTTTTATAAATATAAGCATATGCACCTTTATAGGTAACTTTTAACCAGTCTCCTTCAACCGCATAGACTGATAATTTACCGCCTGTATTGACAGTGCCTACTATATTAGCAGAAGATGAAGAATCTTTAGATTTACGAATATTTAATCCGTCAGTTGTTGAGGAAATTAATCCAATAACCTGTGATGTATCAGGTACAGATACACCTTTAACAGGTAGCTCTAAACGATACTCTTCACTTTTCGCACGCGCTACAAATAACGCAAATTGTGCACGTGTCACTTGGCTATTTGGGTTATAATTTTGACCGCTTCCCTTTGTAATACCGTTATAGTAAATCGTATTCACGTATTTCACGTACTTATTTGTAATACCTACATCCACAAAAGGAGAATCGATATTTTCATACTCACTTGTATCAAGGTTAAACGCTTTTGTTAAAACATGGCTCATTTCATCACGAGTTAAAGGCTTGTTTGGTAAGAATTGCCCCTTTGTATTTGTGGCAAAGTAACCAAGCTGTACAGCACGTTCTACATAACCTGAAAGTTCTGTGCCGACTTCTACATCTGAAAAGTTTGATTTATTGACAACTAATGGCTTGTTACCTGAAGCAACAACAACCATTTTGGCAACTTGCCCACGCGTTACGTTATTATAAGGTTTATAATACGTTTTTCCATTTTCCGTATATCCTTTAATAACACCTAAATTTACTAAATAATTGATCTCTTCATAAGCTTCATGATCTTTAGGAACATCTACAAACCCACCACTAGCTTGGGCACTATGTATTGTAAACATAGAAGCTGAAATGAATAAGACGCATAATATAAGACTGATTTTTTTGAGGTACACTGTCTTATTTCCTCCCTTCCTGTTCTCGTGTTCATTTTAGCAAAAATTCACAGACAAAACTATCATACGAACGTAACTATTCTACTATAATTTAGGCATCACCCCTCGATTATTGATATTTCATAAAAAGAAGAGAGCCTGCAGATGCAAACTCTCCTCAATTTATACATTATTTAAAAGAACTTCCCTGCATGGTATTACTTTAAACGTAGCCCTTGTCTAAGTAATACGGAATTTAATTATTTTTGTAATTGTTGTGCGCGTTCAATAAATGTTTGAAGTTGCGAAATTTTTAACATTTCATCGTAACCGAAGCTACCATTTCCTTTACCTTCTGTAATACCATTTGAAGCTAGAATTGAAACAAATTCATTTGCCCAATGATTTGAAGGAGCATCAGTAAATGTTACAACATCGCCTTGTTGTTCTAATCCAAAGGCATGTACTAATACTTTAGAGATTTGAGCACGTGTTATCGGTGAAGATGGGTTAAATTTACCATTACCATCACCATCAAAGATACCTAACTTCGATACAGCAGCAATCGCACCAGCATGTTCATATGTTGGTTTTACGTCTGTAAATTTCGTATTTTTATCGGATGTATCCAAGTTAAGTGCTTTAGCAATTTGCTCTGCCACTTCAGCACGAGAAGCGTAAACTGTAAAATCGATAGCAGCTTTCTTTACTTCTTCTTTAACAGCTTCAGCTTGTTCACTATCAAATGTTGCTACGCGTTTAGCACCAATGTAACGAGAACCCCAATAATATGGATCGTTTACATCTGAGTAACTAACACCTTTACCTGTTTGTGAGTGAATCATTTTTCCGTCACCAGTATATATCGATACATGTGAGATACCTTTACCACTAGTATTGAAGAATAGTAAGTCGCCCACTTGTAAATCGTCTTTTGCTACCGCTGTACCTTGTTCGTATTGTGAACTTGATGTACGGTTTAATTTAATACCTAAATCTGCAAATACTTTAGATGTAAAGCCTGAGCAATCAAGCCCTTTAGTAGTTGTACCTCCATACACATATGGAATACCTAAATATTTGGATGCTGTTTCAGTAACATCAGATGCTGTAGCTGCTTCAGCTGTATCTATGTGAGTTGTTGTAAATAACATAAAGGATGCAAAAATCGGTAATAACCATTTCTTTTTCATATTTCGGTATACCCCTCTCTGAACTTTTTTGCCTATAAATAGACTATCATAAAAGGTGCTATTTTAATTTTTCAATTGTGTAACGGTTTACAAAACGCAAAAAAACGCTGATACACCAACGTTTCCGTGGTTTATCAGCGTTAAAATATGGGTATTAATTAATGGATATCCCGGCGTTTTGTAACATTCCTGTAATATTAGCTATGCTTTGTTACAATAGAACACGAGATTAGGAAGTTCTAATGTAATAGTTACGGATTTGAGGTATTTTCACACGAATAATTGATTTACTTCGACTTCGCGGATATTTGCCTTGGCCGCGTGGAGATTTGCTTCGCCTTCGCGGATATTATCCGGCGGCGTGGAGATTTGCTTCGCCTCCGCGGGGATTCACCTCGGCTTCGCGGATATTTACCCCAGCTTCGCGGATATTCACTTCGCATCCGCGGGTATTTGCTCCGGCCGCGCGAATATCCACCACTACCCACGGGTATTTATTTTCCCCTCGGTCTGCTCAAGTTATTGACTAGAAAACAATTGCACCCAATAGTAATTTCCTTTGCTATCAATCGCAATGGCTACTCCGGTATTTGTGTAATTTTCACGCAAAATATTTTCACGGTGTGTCGGAGAGGCCATCCACGCTTTCACGGCCGCTTCTGGTGATGGGATGTTTCTTCCTATATTCTCTCCTAAACTCGTATATGGATAGTCGAATAATGTCGCTAGATCCCATGGCATTCCGTAATAAGGGGATTCGTGCTCAAAATAATGTCGATTCACCATATCCTGCGCCTTAATAACAGCGACTTGTGTTAAAGCTGCATCATGGGTAAGTGGTTGCAAATTTTTCTTTTGTCGTTCAACGTTAACTAAACGAATGACATCATTAGACATGGTTGATGAATAATTTTTTGTCGGTATATAAGACTTTGATAAAAAGTCATATGCTAATTCGAAATTGGTTACCTTCATTGAAAAGTCAAGACTTCGCTCAACCAAAGAAGCAAATTGCGCACGTGTGATCAATTGATTCGGTGCAAACTGTTGCGCATTGACCCCTTTAATAATACCGACATCTGCAAGTGATTCAATATAGTCTTTCGCCCAATGTCCCTCTTTCACATCGCTAAACTTACTTTTATTTTGGGAATCCACTTCAATTTGATAAGCAAGCGTTAACATTTTGGCAATTTGCATACGTGTTAAAGGTGCTTCAGGTTTGAAACAATCACCATCTTGTAAAATACCTAATTCAACTAAAGCGCAAATTTCTTTGTAGTTTGGATGGTTAATCGATATATCTGTAAATTTTGGCGTATATGTAGTATCCAGTTTTATCTGCATGGAACGAGCAATTGCAGCTGCAGCCTCTGCCCTAGTAATCGGTTGCTCTGGTCGAAAGAAGCCGCCCTGATCATTTGTCATATAGTGCTTCTCTAACATATGTTCTATTGAGCTACTAGCCCAATGTGATGGTGAAACATCCTTTGCAATATTAGCCGCCAATACTTCTTCAGATGTGTTCGCCAGAGATACATCGTATGATGTAGTCAGCAATATAAGTGACATACCAACAACACCAGAAACTTTTTTAAACATAGCTCCCTTCCCTTCATTCAGTTATGTATCGTACTCGGTTTTCCTGACGACAATGCCCCATGACTTCGGGTGATAAGCCTCAAATATACCATTAATTCCTATTTTTCCCTAGATGGTTTTTAAAAAAACACTCTAAGATTGCGGATAACCTAAGAGTGAGTCTTTGCTTTTATTCAACGCTAATAATATAAAAATCATTTTCGTTTTTTTGTAAGGTGCGATATAGGAATAACGCCATCTGACCGCGAGTAACGTCTGTATACGGAGAGAATGTTGTCGCACTAGTACCTTGTGTAATCCCGTAATTTAATAACGTTTGAATATACTTATTGGTTTCATTATCTTTTGTAAAATCTGAAAAAGGAGCAGATAATGTTGTTGCCTGTTGTAAATCAAAGCCAAGTGTCAGCATCTTTGCCATTTGACTTCGCTTAATAAAATGATCCGGATTATAATTTGTATTTTTTTGGATAATTCCCTTTTCAGCAAGTGCAGCAATATGACCGTAATATTTATGAGTGGCAGGTACATCTTTGAAGCCAGGATTTACTACATTTTTTGTCTCCAACTTTAGAGATTCAGCTAAAAAGTATGCTGCTTCCCCTCGCGTTAAATTTTGATACGGACTGAACGTAGTCGGTGTTGTACCAAAGACAATTCCCTGACTATATAATTCACTGACTGCTTTGTATAATTCTGCTTCGCTTCCACTATTTTTTATATCTGTAAAAGGCATAGTAGCTGCTTCTGTAGGAATGACTGCGACACAGGGTACTACTACTGCTGCAGTGGCAATAGCCCACGCTTTATGTACCTTCACATTAACGCTCCCTTTCCTCAAGGTCATAAAAATGAGGAAAAGAGGGACTGCCCCTCTCTCCTTATTCTAAACCTAATGTTCTTAAATGATCCTGTAAAATACGGTAATTATACACTAAATCCTGTTGTTCAAGCGTGAGTGCATCGTATGATTTTTGTGCAGCCAGTACTTTCTTTTCGAATGTTTTAGCATCTGGATCCAACTCGCCAATCGCTTCTACAACTTTTAACACTGCCGCTACATCTTTTTCTGCTTTCTTTAAAGTATCGTAGTTAAGGACCTGTCCTTTTACTTTAGAGTCTAATGCTTTATATGCCGCAGAAGCATTCGCTACATCTTGAATATATGTGCTGGAAGCCGGATTAAGACCTGAAATAATTTCTACAACCTTCTTCACGTCACTCATACTTTTCTCTGCTTCAAGCAAAATATGATAATTAGACACTCTTTGCTTATCTGCTGTATTTAAGCTATCGTAATCTTTTCGCACAGATTCGATCATACCAAAATACAGTTTATCGCTTGGTTTTAAATCTTCAATACTCTTATAAACTTTAATAACATTATCTAACGATAGAAGCAACTGGTCGTTATAAACATATTTACGCTGAGTGGCAGTAAGATTATCATATGCTTTTAAAATCTTTTGGTATTGGCTGTCCATATTTTTGGATGTCATCAGTTTATCAATTTCGTTGACAACACTCATAACAGGTTTAATAAGCTTTTCTTGCTCCTGCAATGTTTTATAGTTTTCAACAGACATTTGTTGATCTTTTGGTAACGCATTATATGCTGCGCGTATCTCTTCAATACGTTTAACATATTGATTTGGCTGGACAGACGGAAGCTCATCAATCATGCGCTGTACATTACCTGCCCCTAGGATACTTGACTCAGCGGCTTGTAATAAATTGTAGTTTGTTACATATTGCTGCATGTCCTTACTTAGAGCATCGTATAATGCACGAGCTTGTACAGTATCCGCATGGAATGTTTTACTAGACGGCTTTAACTTGCCAATTAATTCAATCACTTTTGCAGTTGGTTCATACTTTTGTAAAGTATCAATATTTTTCACATATTGCTTTTGATCCTTTGTCAGCTTATCGTACGCTTTTCGTGCTGAGTTTACTTGACTAACAAATTTACTTGAGCTTGGATCTAATGTATCGATTTGCACCATGGCAGTTAAAATAGGTTTTACTTGCTTTTCACGATCCGTTAACAACTTCACATTAGTAACAAGCTTTTTCTGTCCTGATGTTAGTTTGTCGTAGGCAACGCGGGCATTCATGAGCTTTGTTAAATAATCCGGATCATCAGGCACTGCCGCATCTATTAATGCAATAACAGTGTGTGCAGATTTCAGCTCAGTTTCAGCGGTAACAAGCTTTTCATAGTTTATGACAGCATTTTTCTTTTCTGCTGGTAATGCATCGTAATTTTTTCGCGCCGTATCTAAATCATTTAAAAACGTCTTACTTGTTGGTTTCAATGATTCGATTAAGCCTATTAATGTAGCAACATCCTCGACGGCAGCTAGTTGGTTATAGTTTGTAACACGCTTTTGTGAGGCAGGATCTAATGCATTGTATGCCTTACGCGCAGCTAAAACTTTTTTTGTATAATCCTTATTTGCTGGATTTAAGTCTGCAATTAATTTAATAACCTTCACAACATTAGCATTATTTTTCTCATAAGTTGTTAATGTCTTATATTGTGTTACTAATTTTTTCGCATTTTTGTCCATCGTTTTATACTCAGAAGATAACGCTGCCACTTTTGCTACAAATGTAGTATCTGGTTCATTAGCTAAAGCAATAACACGATCATCGAAATTTTTTGCTGTTGCAATATAGCCTTTTGCGGTTTGAAGAGCTGCATTATTTGTTACAAGTACTTTCGCTTCGGACGATAGCTTTTCAAAGTCTGCTGATAACAGTTCGACTGTTTCCTTATATGTTTTTTGCGAAGGGTTTAAGGCCATGATTCGTGTTACAATATCCATCGCCTCTACTTGATTCTTCAACGTTTTATAGCTTTTCACATATTCACGTTTTGTAGGGTCAAGCTTTAGGTAAGCTGTGTTAGCAGCCTTCGCTTTTTTCGCATAATCCTTCGCAGCTGGGTCTAGCTTTTCTACAAGGGATATAACATTTAAAACGGCTTTATGTGAACTTTCCCAGCTTGTTAGCTCCGGCAAATTGTTCACGATTTTCTTGACAGTGGCCGCGTCTATTTTTTGTCCCGCAGGTGCGACTGGTGTATTATAAGCTGCACGCGCTTTCTCGATTTGTGTAATTTTATCTGTAGTTGTAGCAATTTCCGCAATGAGTTTTTCAATTTCTTGCGCTGTTGCTATATTTGCCCCGGCCAATTCTAAGTCAGCGATATTTTTCACAAAATCTTTTTTAGCTAAAGTTGTTAACTGATCGCTTGCTGCCTTTACTGCAGTACGATAGTCGGCATTACTTGACGGACGTAATGCTGTAATTTGCTTGGAAACATTAGCCGCCCCCTGATATGGCTCAAGCTCTTTATAATTTGTGACTAAACGCTTTGAGCCTTCATCTAGTCTACTGTAGGCAGTTTCAATTGCTGTTACAGCACTAATAAAGCTTGCAGCAGATGAGAAGTCTTCTGGTTTCTTTTGCGTTAGCTGTGTAATACTAGCAATCACTTGATCAGCCGATGATAAGTTTGCTAACACATCTGTATATTTTTTATATGGTGTGACTGCTGTATTTTTAGGATTATGTGCTATAACAATTTTCTTTTGATCAGCTGTCAGCGTGTTCAATCCTGTCGTTACTTCAGTAGCAGCAGCAGCAATTTCAGTAGAAGTGGATGACTGGTTATCGAGAACAGCAATAAAAGAATCTAACTTAGTAATTGTATTCTCTACATCTTTTGCATCCTTGTTCATTTTCAAAAGCTTCTCAATATCTGCACCGTTCTGTTTAAAGTAATTAATACGCTCTGATTCGCCATAACCATATTGAGTTGATGTACCTCGAATTAAGGAAACAATGCCCTTTGCCTCTGTTGATGCAAGAGCTGTATTTACAGCATTCTCGAAAGTCTTTTGAACATTTAAATAAGAGCCTGCTTCTGTTTCTGAACCTAAAAAAGTAGTGTAATTTTGATGTAATTTTGTCACATCATCAAAAAATGTTTTATTTGTATAAGACAACTTACTTATTTCTGTTCCGATATTTTTTAATTTGGACAATAAATCTCGTTGTGCCACAACATATTCGTATTTCGCTTTAATGAAATTGATTTCATCTGGTTTGAAGTCTGTAGTACTTAAAACCGCTACATCTCCCTTTGCTACTACCATTTCATCATTAGTTGATGTAACAGATAGTTTGCCAAATTGTGCAATTGTTTGTGATCTAGTGTCTGTTGTTGCTACATTAACATTAGCAACTTGCTCCACGTGAGAACTTGTTTGAGGTTGTATTTCTTGAGCATTGGCAATCGCTGCCGGAGTTAGTAATAGACTTGTGATTACACCAACTTTAATCTGTTTCTTCAAAATGCCCACCCTTTCTACATTTAATAGGAAAATAAATATGTATCATTTAATTCTTATTTGCTACCTTTAGTATCGGTGCTTATCACTCTATTTCAAGCTATTCTCTTAAAGTTGCTCACCTTTACTAACATAAAGATAATTGTTATTTTTAGATTGAATAGTCTTTTTATAGGAAGTTATTGTTAGGATACTATATAATTGAAACAAGTGCATTGATCTGGTGCAAATTTTGGCAAAAGATGACTAATTACGAGTAAAAGTGCTAATAGGCATTATATGATCTTCCTAATAGATAGGCTTAGGAGTCAGACGTAGTGGTAAATATTGTGTCAAAAAATGCGCACATCGAGTAACAAAAACTTTGTATAATTGTCTTATAAAGACGTTTCTCTTTATCGAGGGAAATCCATGAAAAACTCAGCATTTCTACTATGTTATTTACCAGTAATTAGGTGTATACTACAACTTTAATATTTATTTACTAGAAAGGGAGCTATATATGTTTTATCAATATAAGTTTTGGCATAGCTTAATGCATCCCACTAACTTTACCCAGGCTGTCGAGCAAGGGGAAATAAGAGGCTATAAAAAACGATCCTTCACCGTTTTCCTGCTCTTTATGATGCTATTTGTCATTCGTGAGTATTGGGGTATGGGTACTGAAAGCTTAACAACATTATTTGCATCGAATCATCCGAATGAATACTATACAGCCCGTTTACTATCAATGGTTGGAGCTATTGCCTGGGGAATCATCTATTATTGCTTCCATTATTACGGCGTTACATACTTGTTACATCTATTAACAGACATCCCTTACAAATGGATTCAGAAGGTACAACTTTATGTAATGGTATTTTTACTTATTGAAAAAACAATTTTATTTGCTGTGTTTTATGCAGTTGGTTACACAACAAACTTCTCCTTCTTTTCACTCGCACCAATTGCTCAGCAAGTAATTGATACGGATTTTGTGCTATTTGCCATCAATCAAATCACCGTAGCAACTGTACTAACAATTATTGTGCAATACACGTTCCTTTCGAAATGGGAGGAATTATCAGAGCGTAAAGCTTTATTAGCGAAAATTATTGGGCTTTATGTATTAATGGCTATCTTTATTGGAATGGTTAGTGTGTTACCACTTCAAGAATGGCTGGCAAGGGGGTTAGGATGATGCGCTTTATTAAATCTAGACCTTGGACAAGTTTGAGTATTATTGTGATCGCATTATTAATCGGTGTAAATGCTTATTTTGTATTTAAGGACGATAGTGAAGTAGCAAGATCTTACTTCATCGATGAATTTCAGAAAGCTTCTACTGGTAAACGTGTAGAGACGGTTGAAAAGGATGCGATTGTTGCACCTTCACAAACTTATACGATTTCAGCAGATGCAAAAAGCCTTTCTGCCATAGATGTAAAACGCGGACAGGAAGTAAGTGCCAATGATTTACTAGCTACCTATAAAACAGAGGAAGTTGACGGTGAATTAACAAAGCTTGAGGCTGAACGCACTGCCTACGAAACCGAATTAGGTGATTTAGAATCTGCTTTAGATCAGATAGAATCCGAATACGGTGACAACAATGACCCAACAAGCTCTATTAATACCGATCAGATTAGTGATAAGTTAAATGTCTCTGTTCAATTTGAATTAGGGCAGCAAACTTCTCCATCAACAGCAGTGGCAATTTTAAACCGTCACATTGCAGAAACCACTCGTCAAGTAGCCTTAATGGATGCGCAAATAGCCCAAATTCAGGCACGAGAAGGCGTTATTTGCCCAGTAGACGGTGTAATTTCAAAAATCACAGAAGAAGCTGGTGCTGTGACATTTGAAATCTATTCATCTGAAAAGGCTATGCTTGCCTACTTATCTGAGGATGAATGGCAAAAGGTGAAAGATGGACAAACCGTTGATTTTAACTTGCAGCATTACAAAGATGATCTAGCAGGTGTTGTGTTTCAAAAACAAAAGATCACGACAAATAATGAATCCCTTTGGGCAAATGAATTAGCCAAATCTGCAACACTACCTCAACCTTCAAGCTACGAGGTAATATTGCATCCAGATGACATTCTAGAAGACATTCCATTTTCAACTGTTGGTAAGGCTTCAATTACCGTAAATGAAGCATCCGATGCGTTTAAGGTAAATTCTGATTGGGTAAAATCCGGAAAGAAAAATAAACATAGCGTTTATACTCTTGATGAAAATGGTAAAATACGCCTTGAGAAAATTGAGGTAGCCTTTAAAACAGTAGATTCTACTATTTTTACGGGCTCTCTAGATGTTGGAACACCTATTATTACAAACGAAGAACGCAATATTTTAGCTCGCTCCTTCCGTTCTATGCCTCTTAAAAAAATTGAGTGGCAGCATTTTAAAGAACTCGACTGGAAAGACTACGTGAAATATATTGTCTTTTAACATACAGAAACCTCCCCGAACATGTTGGGGAGGTTTTCTGCTGTAGGCGATGTTTTTAGTTTAATTGGTGATGTTCTCTGGTTTATCAGCGGTTTTGGCCTTTTATCAGCGGTGTTCTCTGGTTTATCAGCGGTTCTGGTACTTTTATCAGCGATGTCCTCTGGTTTATCAGCGATTCTAGCACTTTTATCAGCGATTTCTCTGGTTTATCAGCGATCCCGGCTCTTTTATCAGCGATGTTCTCTGGTTTATCAGCGATACATCAAGTTCTACAAACGATCACCATCTTTATTTATCTCAATGTTTAATTTCCATTTGTTCTTGTGTCGCTATTTCATAGTACATCGCAGTTACGCCACTTACCTCATAGACCATGCCATGTACGTATAGCTTCTCACCATTTGCTCCATTCAGGCGGATAGAAAAAGTAGCATCACCTTTTCCAACTCTTTTTACAGTGACACCCTTTTCTGAAAGCTCTACATCCACTATTTTATGATCATACCTCGCGCCTGTGTATTGTTCAATTTTGAAATCTTTCACAGTAAAGCCGATTTCGCTTTTTGGAATGAACACACTGCTTTTTTCAACTGCAGAAGTTGTATACAAATCATAGCCATCAGATTCTGCTCGGATGCCTATTCGTACCGACTGTCCTTTATCATCCGATAATGTTGCAATATAGTCCCCTGCTTGTGATAGCGAAAGCACATAGTTACTGCCCTTAGGAACAGTTTCTTCTCCCCAGTCTTCGAGATCAATCGGTTGATAGCTGTAGACTTTCTCACTCACTGCATGACCAGCAGCCGTAGTTAGCTCAATATTTTTCGGATTAAAACCTAAATCCTCCTCCAAAAACAGCGCTGAGCCTGGCGTAACCTCATCGGTTGGCTGGCAGTTAATTTGTAGCTTTCCATCTACTTTTGTTACATCAATTTTATATTTTTGCATTTCAATTATATTATAATTTTCTTCATTATCTATATTGTAGCCAATAAGTATGAAATAGCCCGATCCTTCTCGTAACGCCTCTACCTTCACATCATTATCTGCTTGAAGAATGCGGAAAAATTCATGCTCACCATCCGCCGCTAGATTGTCTGAAGAATAAGCCTCAATATAGTTTGAATCAAGCTCGCTTGCGGTAAATGTTTGGATAACTCGTTTAGCCTGCATCGCTTCAATACGATGTATAAATAACGCAAGCTGTGAACGTTTGACCGTCTCTTTTAAACCAAAAGTAGTTGGTGTAAGCCCCTTCGTTATATTATTTTCAAACAATGGAGCGACCGCATAATGAGCTTCTGAATATTTTACAATATCTTTAAATGGTAATGTCTGATCAACATTATCACTTTCTAACTGATACGCCACTGTTAGCATTCGCGCTAATTGTTCTCGAGTAATCGCTTGATTGACACCAAAGCTCCCATCAGCAAGGCCTGAAATAATCCCTTTATTTTCTAGAGCTGCAATTGCCCCGTAATATTCATCGCTCGGCTTTACATCTGTAAATTGTGGGTCCTCTACATTTTTAGTATCTAGTCCTAAAAGACCTGCTAAAATCTTCGAAGCCTGTCCACGCGTCACATCTGCGAATGGCTTAAATGTACCATCTGCATATCCTTTAATAATACCGCGTGCTGCTAAATCCTTGACCGCGGCACCATATTCCTTCGTGTAATCAACATCCGTAAATTTTTCTGCTGCCTGCGCAGTTGGCACTACTACAATAGCACTTGTCGTTAGAGCAGCAACTATTGCGCCCTGAAATAATGTATGCTTCTTCACTAGTTCAACCCCTCAACACATTTTATCTATCATACTATGATAATACGTGTAATGGAATCCAAAAATTTAATAAATTTCCATTATACATTCTTCTGCTTTTACTTTAATTGTAAGCGATTGATTGCCACTCCCCCTCTGTTTGATGGTCTATCCGTCGCTTTGGCTGTTCTTTCCGTCGCTAAAGATTAAAATTTCTCCGCGAACATTGTCGCTTCCGCTGCTAAAGATCCGTTTTTCGCCGCTATCATAGCCAACTCCGCCGCTAAAAGTCAGTTTTTCGCCGCCAACATAGTCAACTCCGCCGCTAAAGTTTCGTTTTTCGCCGTTATCATAGTCATTTCCGCCACTATCATAGTGGCTTCCACCGCTCCATCACCCAAAATAGATAACAAAAAAAACAGTGGAGCGTTCGATTTAATCGAACCTCCACTGTATAAAGTGTTTCTTAGTTTTTGAAGTCTTGCTTAGCTGTAACTTTTACAGGAGTTGCACTTTGACCACCAATGTTTACACGAGCATTGAATACGTCGTTTGCTTTGCCTGTAGCAGATGCAGTAGCTGTACCGTTATCGCTGAATACTACTTCGCCTGAAACTTTAGATAAAGTTAAAGTTGTAGCAGCAGTTGGAACGTTGTTAAATTTAGCTTGACCTTTTTCTGCACCAGCTTCAGCAACAGTTGCCATTACGCCGTATTGGTCAGTAACAACTACGTCAGCTAATTTGAAGAATGCATCTAGGTTGAAGTTAGCAGCTACATTGTAAGAAGAAGTTGTTACAGCGTTAACTGTTTCACCAGCGATGAATTTATCTGCTTTACCTTCTTCTACTACAGCCACTTTTTCTACTTTAGGTGCAACGTTAGAGAATGTTACTTCTTTCACGATTTCTTCACCAGTAGCATTGATTGTGATTGTTACTTTTGCAGTTGCAGTTTTCGCATCTTTATCGAATTCTACGTTAGCTGCATCGCCAGTCGTAACGTTACCATCTGCAACGTTTGTAAGAACTGTAGATTTTACAGTGTAGTCAGAACCTGCTTTAAGTGTAACTTCTCCACCATTAGCTGTTACTGCTTTCACTACGATGTCTTTGCCATATTTAGCTGGAATTAATTTTTCAGTTACATAGATAGGTTTGATATCTTCTACTTTATAAGAAGTGAATGAGCTATCTTTTACAACTGAGAATTGTTTAGAGTAAGAGCTAGCTTCGATTGCTTCGCCACCTACTTTTACAAGTTTGAATGTTACATTAGAAGTTGTTTTTGTAGCGCCTGCTTTGTATGCTACTGTGATTTTGTTGTCACCAGTACCGATTTCACCTGTTACTGTGAATGGTGCATCCTTGTCAGTAACTGCTTGGATTGTGTATCCTGCTGTTCCAAGTTTTGCAAGAAGCTCGTCAGATGAAATAACTTGACCGAATTGGTCTTCAACTACGATGTCTTTTGCAGTGATTTCTACTTTAGCATCAGCTAGTTCACGGATAGATGTGCTTACTTTGCTATTTAAGCCAGTGATTACTTTTGGTGCAGTTGTAGATTTAGGGATAACTGTTTGAGTTGCAACTTTACCAGTTGAAGATGTTACAACAACAGTTACTGGTGCGTTTTCTACTACTTTATCGCCTGCTACTTTTGCATAAAGCTCGCCGTCTTTTTCTACTAAAGTACCACCAGTAATAGAGATACCTTTAGATCCGCCTAGTACAGCAGTATCTTTAATAGCATTACCTTGTTTATCTAATACAGATAATGGGAATAGGATATCAGATCCAGCAGTAACAACTTTTGTTGGTGCGCCTAATGTAACTGTATCAGCACGTAAACCTTCAGCAACTTTCACTGTTGCTTGGCCGTTTTTACCAGTTGCTTTTGCGATAACGATTACGTTTGTATCACCATTTGCTACGATGCTAGTAACCGGAAGTACGATTACATCTTTGCCATCGATTGTTTGTTTTTCAAATGCACCAAATGTTGCAACAGCTTGGTTTGTATTTGTAACGATAACCTCATCTTTTAGACGGTTTAAGTCAGTAACTTCTTTACCATATTGGTCTTTTACAGTTACAGGAAGATAGAATTTATCTTTTGCTAAATTAGCATCTTCAGTTAACGTTTTGCCATCTTTATTGTAAAGAGCACCAATTGTTACATCAGTTGCTACAGTTTTAGCAGAAACTGTTACAGTTTTTGTAGTTGTAGTTGCAGTTCCACCGTGGATTACTGTAAGTACAACTTTGTCGCCTTCTTTAAGACCAGCAGCTTTATTAATAGTAATAGAGCCGTCTGCATTTGCAACTGCTGAATCAGCGCCTGCTGCAGTAAGTGTTAAAGCTGAAGCGTTTAATTTTGTAATATCTTCACCGTATTGGTTTTTAACTTGGAAGCCGATTGTAGCTGTTTTATCGCCAGTTGATGGAGCTACATCACCTAGAACTTCAATACCAGCAACTTTTTCGTCTTCAGTTTTTACAGAGCCAGTTACTGCTTTATCTGAAAGACCAGTTACGCTAACTGTGAATTCACCTTTTGTAATTTTGCTAGTTAATTCGATTGTTGCAACTGTTTTATCTTCGTTCCATGTAATAGAAGAGAAGTTAGATTTGAAGCCGTCTTTTTTAAGCTCAAATTTAGCTTTTTCAGTTTCAACTGGTTTGTTGAATGTTACTGCTAAAGTTTTTGCATTCACTGCATCAACAGATTTTACTTTTACGTCAGTTACATATGTAACTACAGCTGAATAAGTTTTACCATCGATCACAAACTCTACTTTTGTTTCTTTGTTTTCTGGAAGAGCAGTTTCTAATTTCACAGTATGTTTTTTGTCATCAGAAAGTGTTACTTCTAATGTTGTTGCATCTACAACTTTAGCTTCTTTAACAGTTAAAGTTTCACCTTGACCAATTTTAGTAATTGTACGGTGTAAGAATGATGCAAATTGACCGCGTGTTAATGTGTTTTTAGGATTGAACGCTTTCACGTTTGTAAGTCCAGCATATTCTAACGCGATGATTGCTTCACGATTTTCAGTAGCTGTAGCTTTGTCTAAATCCGTGATTGTCGTTTTGAAGTCAGATTCTTTGTAATCTGCTACTAAATCTACGTTATAAACAGTGTTGATCGCACGAACTAAAACAACTGCCATTTGTTCACGGCTCATGTTATTAGTATGCATTAATTTGTTGTTAGAGCCTTTGAATACGCCAGCATCTTTAACAAGTGCTGCATATTGTAATAATTCTTTGTCAGGAGTTGTTGTTGGTAAATCAGTGAAACGTGCTTCTGTTTCATAGTTTGCAGGAATTTCGTAGTTTTCTGATACTAACCATTTACCTAAGAATTTTGTTACATTTCCGCGAGTTACAACGGCATTCGGTTTGAATGTTCCATCTGGGTAACCAGCTACGATTTTAGCGTCTGCTAATGCTAAAATTGCATCCTTGTGGTCACTTTTTTCAATATCAGAAAAGCTGCTTGCTGCGCTTGCTGCTGGTACGATTGCTGATGCTACTAGGGCCGCTGATGCTGCGCCGACAACCCATTTACTATATTTTTGTTTCATATGAAAGAACCTCCTAGATAAATTAGCCACTTTTGGTGACTACGAATCTATTATAAGATTACGCGATAATAAATTTCAAAGGGCAAGATTTGGAATGAAAGATATGGTAAATGCTTATTTCTAAAGGGTTTTTAACCATATTTTAGATTAAAATATAAAACATCTCCATCCTGAAAATTAACAGACAAACCTTACTGCCACACGGAAAATATACCAATTTGCCCATGTCTTTTTTACCAACCATTTTTTCGACAAAAATCGACTTTTTACCAATATTTGATTAAAAACCAGTAGTGAACAATTCGTGAATTTACGTTACAATGAGGTAGGTAATTTATTCTTGCATTTCCTTGTTTATATTAGAATTATCTAGCAGTTTTGCAGATTATCAGTTATTTTGGCGGTTTTCACGATGTTATCAGCGATTTTGGTCATCTTATCAGCGAAGTTCACTGGGCGATCGGCGTGTTGACATTTTATCAGCGATGTTCTCGGTTTTATCAACGATTCGAGACATCTTATCAGCGATGTTCTCGGAGCGATTTGGGGCATCTTATCAGCGATCTTCTCAGTTTTATCAGCGATTCGGGGCATCTTATCAGCGGTGTTCTTAGTTTTATCAGCGATCATGGCGATTCTATTAGCAATTACATAATTATTAGAGATGGGGATTTGAAGGAATGGTTTTTAGTAGCCTTATATTTTTATATGTATTTTTGCCATTAGTGCTCATTGTGTACTTCATCTCTCCGAAGATGCTACGCAACACAATTTTACTGTTGGCCAGTCTGTTCTTTTATGCATGGGGCGAACCGAAATATGTACTTTTAATGATGATTTCAATTTTGCTCAACTATATTTTGGGGATTGTTATTGAAAAGACAGTTTCGCAGTCCAAACGAAAAGCGCTACTTTGGCTTGTTATTGTAAGTAACCTAGCCATCTTAGGCTATTACAAATATGCCGGCTTTTTTGTGGACATTATTAACAGTTACTTGGAGCAGCCAATTGAATGGGAGGCTGTACCCCTTCCAATCGGTATTTCGTTCTATACGTTCCAAGCACTTAGCTATGTGATCGATGTTTATCGCAAAGACGTAAAGGCACAGCGTAATTTTTTGGATTTATCACTTTTCATTACATTGTTTCCACAGCTTGTGGCAGGACCGATCGTTCGTTATCAAACGGTAGCTGAACAAATTAAAAAGCGTCTCTCTAAAGCTGAGGATTGGATGATTGGTACACGTCGCTTTGTACAAGGGTTAGCTAAAAAAGTACTGATTGCGAATCCGATGGGCGAAGTCGCCGATCATGTCTTCAGCTTATCAGGCGGAGATTTAACGACAGGTACTGCTTGGATAGGAATCTTAGCTTACTCGTTACAAATCTATTTTGACTTCTCAGGTTATAGTGATATGGCCATTGGTTTAGCACGAATTTTCGGCTTCCATTTTGAAGAAAACTTTAACTATCCGTACATTGCACAGTCCGTCACAGACTTCTGGCGTCGCTGGCATATTTCGCTTAGCAGCTGGTTCAGAGATTATGTCTACTTCCCACTTGGAGGTAGTCGCGTAAGCCATGAATGGAAGCTCTATCGAAATTTATTAATTGTGTGGACGCTAACGGGCTTTTGGCATGGAGCAAGCTGGACATTTATGGCTTGGGGTTTTTATTACGGAATATTAATTTGCCTCGAAAAATGGGTACTTTTAAAATGGTTGGAGCGTATTCCTCGTTTCTTACGCCATGTTTATATTCTTATTATCGTTATGATCGGATGGGTATTCTTTAGAGCGAATGACTTTACATATGCTTTTGAGTTTATCAAAACGATGTTTGGGCTCTCCGATGCGGCACTTTATAATTATGAAACGATTTTACTGGCAAAAGACTATGCCGTTTATTTTGTAGTAGCGATCATATTCGCTATGCCAATTTATAGACTTTATCAAACGTGGAGCGAGCAAAAAGCAACCGCTTCTCTATCTTTTGATTGGAGTCTACGTCTTGTACAAACAATTTACTATGGGGCATTGTTGCTCTTTATTACGATGTTTTTAGTAAACGCAACACATAATCCATTCATTTACTTTAGATTCTAGGTGGGACAATATGCGAAAAATACAAATGTACCTATTACCAATAACCTTTTTTTGCATCATTTTCGGTGGCTTCGTCGTGCATGTGTTAACGGTAGATCGTCCACAATCTGAAATGGAGAACCGTCCGTTAGAATCTGCAAACATTTCACCAAGCCCACAGGAGATCTTTTCTGGGGCATGGTCAAAACAAGTAGAAACATATATTTCCGATCAATTTCCTGCACGAGATACATGGATGCGTAACTATGTTTACTTCCAACGTGCAATGGGGAAAACCTACTTAAACGATAAGTACGCAGTTGATGATGACAGCGGCTGGATTATTTCAAAGCCCGCTGAAGCAAAATCTGATGAAGAGCTTGCTTCCTTCGCCTCCGATTTGCAAAATCTAAGCGAAGGGCTTGCTGAAAAAAATATCCCGTTTACGTTTTACTCACTACCAGCAAAGGCGACTTACTCACGTGAGCCAAGTCCAAGCTATATGCCTGATGATGCAGGAATAGCCAATAATGCGCGCCTACATGATCTTGTAACTGCTGCTGGCGTAGACAATATCCGTCTCTATGATGAAATGAAGAACGACTTTTCTGCTGAACGGAACTTCTACAAAACCGATCATCACTGGACAATGCGTGGTGCATACGCAGGCTACGAGGCACTCATGAAAACGATGAGCGAGCGACTCAGTGAAACAATTGAGCCGATTCCATACGAAGAAGCCAATACCTATTGCTTACCGAATAAGTTTGCTGGCTCATGGAATAAAATCTTGTACATGACCGTCGATAACCACGATGAAATTTGCTATAACGAGCCCGCTTCGTTCGCAACGCAATTTACAATCTATGACGGTACAATCGAGGATGGCGTCACGGCTCCGTACGAGTCAGTATACGGTCGTGCTAAACAAATGAGCCCTGACACAGTCGTAAACTATGCTGATGCCTACAGCCGAGACTTTGCAGAGCTCACGATTGTTAACAATGACTATGACAGCGACAAACATGTCGTCGTCCTCAAAGATTCATATTTTAATGCCATTCAATTTCATGTAGCCAGTCATTTTAAAAAGCTAACGGTTTTAGACTTACGTTATTTGGATAAAGATGTTATTTCTTATTTACAAAGCATGCACCCAGACTACGTCGTGCTTGCATACAATGACCGCAATTTAAAATTGATGCCCGAGTAGCGATAGCTTTTAGTGTGAATATTGTCTTCTAGCGGCGATATCGTTAAAGTTAGCAGCGGAATTTCGGCTTTTAGCGGCGCAACTTACTTCTTTACCGGCGGAACTCCGTCTTTTAGCGGCGCAACTTGCTACTTTACTAGCGATACTTCGACTTTTAGCGGCGCAACTAACTACTTTACCGGCGAACAAAAAAAGCAGTGATTTCTTTCATTAAAGAAATCACTGCTTTTTCTATGTGGCACGCTTTTTAATTTTCCCTACTACCCACTGACTATATGGAAGTAATGAAATCAACTTGGTCACCGCAATACAAACGACTAACGTCCACAGCATCAACAGTGGCACTCGGACTAGCGTGCGATCGAAGTGCTCTACAAACCAGCCTGTCGATAAACGCAGAACTTCCCAATGTATGAGATAGATCATAAACGAATATTGGCTCAGCACTCGAACCGTTTTCGTATAAGGTATCGACTGTCCCCAGGCAATTACTAGCAAGGCAATACTTAAAACAAGCGGCACTAAATCAAGGCGTCTCGAATGCGTATCTGTATAACCAAGCAGCATACGGATGTATAAAAAGGTACCAGATAACACGAAAAACACAATTGTCGCGTAACGATATTTTTTCGCAAGCGCAGCAATCTGCGTATAATACACCCCCATCGCATAAGCAATAGCAAAATACCCAAGCCACCCCGTAAATAATAAACGAAACATTAACTCATTCTCTTCAAAAATCGGATATGGTAATAAAATCACCGAATGATGAACAAGCGTAATCAGCATACATAACGGTAAAAACCAAGCCATAGACCACTTAAAACGTTTCATTAACGCAAAGACTACATACAGCTGCATAATGACCAAAACGAACCAGCCTACAAACTCACTGTAGAAGACATTGCGGACAAATTTTTCCCATAATAAGCCCTTGCGATAAATTGACTCTACAACTACTGCATCGATCATGGCCCATATTAAATAAGGTAGAAAAATATATTGAATTCTATTTGACCAAAAGTTACTCGGTATTTTATCCTGATAACGATTCGCCAAAATTAATATAGACAATAAAATAAACGTCGGTGTCGCATAACACAGCGCAATACGTAAAAACAGATAAAATGGCTGCTCCGGTATCGCACCAACTTCAATAATAATCCACGAAGAAGTGTGTAATAATAAAATAGATAAACACGCGACCACACGTAGTAAATCCCACTCTTTAATCACAAAACATTCCCCTAATACTTTACTTTTATCTCTAATTTAAGGATGTCATAGTTTGTCGAAGAATGCAATGGCAATACTAGCAATCTAATTTTTTACGCTATAATGAGGAAATTTAATAGAAGAATATGGAAGTTTTATAAGACAAGAAAACCAGCATAAGGCTGCATTGAAATGAGCACAGTAAACGTCAAACGCCCACTTCAGGTTAGCAACTGAAGTGGGCGTTTGACGTTTTGAGTTTAATTTACCATATCTTTTCTACCCATTCTGGATGGTCTATAAATGGGTTGCGATTTCCTTGGATTTCGTAAATTCTCTCATTTCTTTGTTTTTCATAGGCATCTACAGGATCTTGCTCGTGCCATTGTAAAAGAACAGAAAGTTTACCGTGGTAAGGAGCTGTTCCATTGTTGACTTTGTCATTTAGTTCAAGGTCTACCTTATCTCCCGTCTCGTAACGAGTTGCCATATATAATAGTATACGTGCTACATCACCTTTTACGCGATTAGGTGGTTCGAATGAATCTGAATCTTTCAGGCAACCATTGCAGCCTGCTACTGGACTGCCGCCATTGTCGAAATCTAAATTTCCTCTTGAGCTATTAACTTGTACATCGGTTGCACGTAAGTGATGGATATCCGTTCCTGGTCCATTGCTTGTTCCAAAATTACCATGTGATTTTGCCCATGTATGCTCTCGGTTCCAGTTTCCTACATTGCCACCACTGTTTGTTTTCGGACTAGATTTCCCAGAGTAAAATAACATGACATTGTTTGAATTATTAGGGTCTTCATCCGTATACTTTAATGCATCCCAAACCTCATCATAAGAAAGTACCTTTTGTTCCGAAATGATATCGTGAAGAGCATTTTTTAGTTCCTGCCCCTCTTTGTTATAGGCAGCTGTATAATAATCATTCGCAACAACTGTAACACTGAAACTTGCTGTAACACTTTTTTTACCATCAGATGCTGTAACGCCAACAATATGGCTACCCTCTTCTAAATTAAGAGTTAATGTCTTGCCCTTTACAGTTCCTTTTGTAGCTGTAAATGAAAGCTCATCACCATCAGGGTCTGAGAAATGATCTGTTAAATCAATGTTAATTGCCTCTCCAACAGCTACAGATTTGTTTGCTATAGGATTTTTAATGATAGGTGCATTATTTTCAGAAGGTAAAGAAGGATCTCCAATGGGTTCCCCCTTCGAATTTGTAAATTTAATTTGCTCAGGAGCTGCACCCTTCTTATAGATTATCGATTTGATATCTATATTTTCAGCACCTCTTATTTCACTAACATTTGAACCTTCAATCGTGATTGATTTCACAGCAGTGCCTTTTAAGTCAATAATCGCCCCTGCTTTTACTGGACTAAGGATAACATCAGTCGTCTTAAAGCCTTCTCCATGTAGCTCCGCATAGGCACCTTTAAGGACCACACCTTTTGGAATAACAGATTGAGCATCTAAATGAACTGCCACACTAGGTTTATTTATTGTCAATTTGTTTTTTTTGTAGTTCTTAAGGTCATATACTATTTCAGGCTGAATCGGTTCAACACTTGAATCTTTCTTCATATCAATTTGAACCATGACAGGATCATGGTCACTTGCACGACCAGCCATGTCCGTAAAATCAGCATTAATATGAAGGACATCGACAACTGTTTTGTCTGCTAGATTATTCGAAACTAAAATATGATCTAATACTTGTGAATTCCCTTGAAATACGTATGTGTAACGATCAGAATCTTCCACTTTATTAATCATATTCGTCATTAATTGACCTTCATGTATTTTTAAAGCATCCGCAAATTGATAATCATTAAAATCGCCTAATGAAACAACATTTGCATCTGGATTGTTTGATTTAATATCTTCAATAAAATCATAAACAATATGTGCGATTTTTTGACGTTGCACTTCACTGCCATATACAGGTGGTTGCTTAGCACCAAATAATGGCGTATCTCCATTTTTAGAATTCCAATGGTTGGCGATCACTACTACGTCTTCACCTTGGAATTCAAATTGTGCCGCTAAAGGTTTACGACTACTGTTAAATGCTTCGTTAGTTGGATCAATACGACCAGGGTTCAGTGTTAATTTCCCATCTTTATAATCTACAGCTGTTGTAGCATCTCCTGCTGGGATACCTTCCTTCAACTTCACTCGCTCTGGATTATAAAGGAAGCCGACGCGAATATTTGCATCTGGTGCTCCACCGTCTTGATTGTTGATAGGATCAATATTAACATACTGATATTCAACACCACTTGCAGCTTTGATCTCTTCAATTAGTCTTTGATAGCTTTGATTGGCGTTTGAATCACCAGGAGAAGCACCGTTATTATCTTGCACCTCAGTTACACCCACAATATCTGGGCTCCCCATATCAATGCCAATTGCTCGTGCTAGCTTTTTCGCTTTATCATCAGTCGTAGAACTTTTGTTATTCGAGAAGTTTTCTAAATTATAAGAAGCAACTGTTAGCTTATCATCAGCTTTTACAATTTTTGTTTTCTCTGGTGATGCTGTACCTTGTTGATGGGCAGCTTTCATTTCATCTAAAGGAACATAGATTTTAAAGTTTTGATAGGAATAGCCTACGACTCCCGTAATCGGTCCTTTAAATTGATCACCTGTAGCAACTTCAAAATCGCGTGTAGCGGCATTCGGTTCTAATCGGAATTGAATTCTGTTTGGATTAGCATTTCCTTGCTCGTACAATACGCCACCGTGAATTGTATTTGTCGGTTCACTGTCAAGTACTGTCACCAGATCTCCATGCTCTTGTGGTGCTACCGCTTTCACGTCCTCTACTTCTACGCGCATCCCTTCAATGCTTTCCCAGAAGTCTATAGCATCGATCGTTGGATTAAATGTTTGAAGTTGATCACTGTCAATGCTGCTTAAGGACATTTTTAATTTATCAAGTTCAATTGGCTTCGGTAGCGCAACACTATTTTTCACTACTTCTACTTTTCCGCCTTGATCGTTACGTACATTGATTTGCGTAGTTTTTAAATCTGTTTGTTGTCGATCACTATAACCATCATAGGCAAATTCATTTACTTGCCCTTTAACAGACACTAAGTCCCCTACCTGAACTGGCCAAGAGTTTTTACCACTGTATAGTAAAATCCCTTCAGAAGTATTCGGATTATTATCAGCTAAATCATCAGGTGTTTGAATGTTATAATACCAATTGTTATTTAACATGAATGAATAGGTTACGACACCTTCAATGCCTTCAACAGTTTTACCATTGAATGAAGAAGTATGATTAGCACCTTGAATATCATGAATTTGTAAATTATCTGCAATAATATAATCAAATGTAGTTACTTCACTGAACGTACCATTTTTATCTTTAACAATTGCTTTTAATGTAGTATTTTTACTGATTTCTAGTGGCATCTCATATTTATGACTTTTATCAGTTGGCTCAGTGCCATCTAATGTGTAATAAATTTCTGCATCTGCAGTCGGTGTTGTCAACGTAACTGTTGTTTTCCCTGTAAACGTTCCACTTCCAGGCGATGCGATAGCAGGCTTTAATGCTGAACTATCCACAACAATGTCTGCTTTTGAGCGAGGAATAACTTGATAGTCTTGATCGAACTGTTGGACAATACCAGTGATAGATTCATAGGAAGTACCGGCAGTTAATCCAAGTGAATTTGTTTCATCACGTACAATGAAATTCGTCCCATCATTCGCAGTAAAGTTCGCCGATCCATTCCCTTGTTGAACATCTGTAAGCGTAACATTTTTCACTGTTACTAGCTGTGATTCGTTTGCTTCCGTTACTTGAGTACCAGTTACTACCTTTGGCGATGGGGCACCAGAATTTCCGCCTTTTTCAACGATTGTAGCACCATCTAATTGTAGTAATCCGCGATAGTCAGCTAATTTACCTGTTAAAGTAACCTCATCCCCGACAGACAAATCTAGACTAGTAGGTCGTACTGCAATACCACCTGTATCATCTTGGACGGAGAACGTATTTTTCAAGCCCGCTGCCACTTTCCCTTTGATGGTTACCGTTTCACCCACACCTTTAGTTCTAGCATCTCCAATTGGGAGGATTGCCGGTGCTTCTGGGTCAACAGGATCAACAGGTTCACCTGAATTGTCCATTACGTGTTGCCCTAAATTAGAAAAATCATCAACTGAAGAAGAATTCCATTCTAAAGCTGCGTTAAAGGGGTCATCAATATTTGGATTACCCGACAAGACTGAATTCTTTCTTACTAAAGTTACATCTTTAGCAAAATCTGCTGAAGGACCAACTTGTCCAATGGAATCGATTATTTCACCTGATTTCCTTAATACAATCGGATCATTCCCATTGAAATTAATAACAGTTGAATTTTCTAGATTCCCTTTTGCTTTAATGTTTGGACCTGCATCTTTATGATATAAAACATACGTAGCTCCGTTTTCTAGAGTACCTGTCAGACTTACTTTATTTTTCGCGGTAGCTTCTCCATTCGTATGAAGCTCTAACGTATAATTACTTAAATCAACCGCGGCACCTGTACCATTATATATTTCAATCGCTTTATTAAAGGAACTCCCTTCAATATACTCTGAAATGATTAAATCATTTGCTAATGTTTCGGCTTTTACTGTAAGCGGTGCTACTGGTACGGCAACACTTGCAACTAGAGTTGTTGCTAAAAAGGCATTTATCGGCTTCTTCCACTTCTTCTTCGACATCCAGTCAAATCCCCTTTCAAACTTAGGAAAGTTAGTTTTTAAAATACAAGCCTTCCCTCTATTAAAAGAAGACTTTGCAAAAAGATTATAGAATTGTGTTTCCTTTAACTGTGATTCCATCAATATTAACTTTTTCACCATTTGTTTTTGAAAGATCTACATTCTCTTCTACTATTGGCACTAACCTCCTTAACTGCTGTCACCTTTCTTTGGGCCTACACCATACAGGCGACTTTCATCGCATACGGCTTGCCATCAATAGTTGAAATAATTTAAACCTATTTCCCCACTATATGTATATGTTAGCATATTATTGTTAATGACTTATTTTAATAGTATCTATATTGTGTAAATTAATCGTAATTTCAGTAATCTGGATACTATTATGGGAAATTAAATAGAAATAACAGAGAATATTTTTTGAAAATTCAAACATTCATTCTGTGTTGTCTGCTATTATAAAAATTTCTAATAACAGAAAATAAAAAAATGAAATGAACCCCGAATAGCGGACACTTCAAAAAAAGTTCTTTTGTTGGGATTTATTGTTTTTTAAAACTAAAAATTTGGTTATACTAAACTTTACGAATTTAGAATGGGGTAACATCATGAGTAATATTATTTTTAATGAACATCAAAAGAAAACAATTAGAGGCGACTCCATATGTGGCATATGTTTCAGTTAGTTCCAACCTTCAGTAAACATAATGATTTTAGTTTACTAGAAATTGATTTTTTGGACAAAAATATAAAAAACTGTTTGGTAAAAACTATTAAATTTATTTTAGCGGTTACACCTTCTTTGGGAATTTTAAAAATGAAGTCAATTATAAGTCGGCAAATAACTTATTTGCGCTAAAGCAGATGATAGATACATATATGGGATATTATAAGATATAACGTAAGCAATGGAATCTAAAAAAGATGACTCCGACAAAAGATCGGAACCATCTAATCGCAGTTTTACCTGCAAGGGCACTTTTTGTTAAACTGTCCGTTAAATAAGGTTCAGTTCATAAATCAATGTCAGGCGTTTCTTAAATGGCACAAAAGTTAGTTATCCAAAAAAAGTAAAAAACAGAGATGAGCTTAATATTAATTATACAATTCGCCATATTAAATTTTTCAAAGATAACTTAACAAATAAATTAACTATAATAAGATTTATTGTGGTACTTTAAAATAATCCGTTTCTAAAAGATATTTTTTACCAAATAAAACATCATACTGAACTGTTTTATAATACTCTTCAAAATCTTTAAATTCACTTGGAGTATCGTTAAACAGTTTATTTTTATCATTTACTTTTACTTCACGGGTATACCCTGGCAATAATTCTGAAAATTCATCAATAAATTTATAATATTTAGATTGATTAAGGTTTGCCCAATCCAGTATATGTGGCGCTAAAAAAGAGGGACTGATACTCCCTACTTCATCAATATATAATCCATAATTATTCCAAGCAACTAAAGGAGTTTGCTTCATTTTTAATTGTTCCTGTAAATTATACTTATTTTGTTTTTTTATATATCCAGATTCCTCATAAAATTCCTTTAATGCAGGCAGATGGTCACCAAAAAATACAACTAACGTAGGTTCTTTAAAATTAGAAAGATAGTTTATTAGTCTATTTAACTCTAAATTTGCATCTACTATCCCTGTTGTATAAGTATTTAAAATTCTTTGTCCTTCTTTACTATAATTAGTAGGTACTTTTACAGTCTCTTCACCATATCTATCATTATTATATCCGCCATGATTTTGCATTGTTACCGCATAGATAAAAGTTGGTTTTGTATTACTATTTAATTCATCAATGATTGAATTCGTTATTTCAAAATCTGCAACAAAGTCACCTTTAATTTTCGGATTCTCAAAACTTTCGAACGCTTTAAATTTTTCAAAACCTAATAGAGGATATACGTGATTTCTATTCCAAAAATCACCTCCAAATGAATGAATACCAATTGTTGTATAGCCAGATTGATTTAGAAAGCTAGCAAGCGAGGGAGTTTTCTCATTTATATATTGTGCATATGGAACTGATCCGCTAGGTAATAGATTCATAGAAAAACTCGTAAGTGCTTCGAACTCAACATTAGCAGTTCCTCCACCAAATTGAGATGATACTATATTTCCTTTTTGATTTTCTTTAACTGTAGCTATATAATTTTGCTTTTCTATATTACTACTTAGATTTCCTATATCCCAAAATGATTCGCTCATAATAATAACAATATTTGGTTTGGTATTATTTCTTTCAATATTCCTATCATTAATTGCATATTTCTCATTAATATTATTTATCATAAGCTCTTTTGAATACTTTTTAGGAGAGTCAATAAGTGTTGTGGGCATATTCAATATAAAACTTAAAACAATGCCATTAATATTTTGATTATTTATTTGGTTTTCAGGAACTGAAAATACGCCACTTTTCGAAAAAATATTGTTGAAATAATTGTATGGATAATTGCAAAGTGTAATCATGATTAATATGGAAAATACAAGAGCAAACACTCTATTTTTCCAATTAAATTCTTTAAAATCTGTATATTTAATAATAAAAAATAATATTATTAGAATAATTGCACCCACTAAAATTATTAAGTAGAAGTTTAATTCATTATAAATAGAAGGTAGCAATTGATATATTTGATTTATAAATCTAAAATCCCATGGTAAAAGTGGTTCTTCTAAAAATTTAATTTTATAATTATTAACAGTAGATAATAATATCCAACATACAGTGTTTAAAATAATTGCTAGATAATAGTTATTAACAATAGCTAAAAACATTGTCTGAAATAATAGGCATATCATTACACCAAAAAGATATTTATCAAAAGATTGTTCAATCCAAGGTAAAAAGTCTATTATCCAAGGATAGACTAAACCTAAACGATTTCTATTTATCGTTTCTAAAATGAATATTACTATAAATGGTGTTAGTAAAAATATAGTTTTTATATAATTCTTCATTAATATTATTCCTTAATCCCTTTGAAATGTCATGTCCACACTCAAATGTTTATCTGTATATTTACATTATTCTTTTCAATAAATCCTTTAATTCCTTAATTGATTGCCTAGATTTAATCCTAAATTAAAACAATATTGATTAGAGTTTTATTAAGAGGGAAAAATTTGGACTTTAAGTAGCCTTAGTAGAGAATTAATAAAGTAGTTCTAGAGAATGTGTCCTAAGCCTAAAACTACAGACTTTTCTAAAAAGCCCACTTCTTCATCTCTTAAATAAAATATTAAATCCTTACCCAAATTCCCTGCTTTTCACAGTGAATGTCAGATATTTTCACATTATAAAAAAAGTATACTACTTTTCGTAGCATACAAAAATTTGTTGGAAAACCAATTAAGAAATTAAACATTAGTCAAAATTACATTAATCACACGTTGCTGCTCTTCTACAGTCATCTTAGAATCCGATGGCAAACAAATTCCTTTTTCAAATAATTGCTCACTCACAATTTCATTTTCAGCATGAGAATAGAATTGACATCCCTCAAACAATGGTTGTAAATGAAGTGGTTTCCATACAGGACGAGCTTCAATATTTGCCTCATTCAGCTTATCAATTAAATCATATGGTGAAATGGCAATTTTTTCTGGGTTTAATGTCATCGTAGACAACCAGCGATTTGAAAATGTACCTTCAAGCTCGGGCATCATTGTTAAACCGTCAATTTCTGAGAAAGCCTTTGCGTAAAGTTCAAAAATCGCACGTTTTTGTCCCACACGCTCATCCAGTACCTCCAACTGTCCGCGACCAATACCAGCAACAACATTACTCATACGATAATTGTAACCAACAACACTATGTTGGTAATGCTTCGCTGCATCACGAGCTTGAGTAGCAAGAAATCTCGCACGATTCAAGGCTTCAACATCATCTGAAACTAGCATGCCGCCACCAGAAGTAGTAATAATTTTATTACCGTTAAATGAGAAAATACCAAATTGACCAAATGTCCCACTTTTCTTTCCTTTATAGGATGAACCAAGTGATTCAGCAGCATCTTCCACTACCGGAACTTCATAAGAATCACAAATCGCTAAAAGTTCATCCATCTTTGCACTTTGACCATATAAATTAACAATAATGACGGCTTTAGGCAATTTTCCTTCAGCCTGTGCATCTTCAAACGCACTTGTTAAAGCTTGTGGAGACATATTCCAAGTATCCCATTCAGAGTCGATAAAGACTGGCTTTGCTCCTCGATACAAAATTGGATTCGCACTTGCAATAAATGTTAATGTCGAGCAAAAAACAGTATCCTCACGTTCAACACCAACTAAATTTAATGCCAAGTCAATTGCCGCTGTTCCTGAACTAAGCGCTGCCGCTCCATTTACCTCTACATATTTAGCAAGTTCTTGTTCAAATCCATCCACATTTGCACCAAGTGGGGCAATCCAGTTCGTATCAAAAGCCTCTTGAATATATTTTTGCTCATGTCCACTCATATGAGGGGATGATAATAAAATTCGTTGTGTCATGTTATATGCCTTCTCTCAAAGATTTTCACTCATGAAATTTAATTGGTTTCGCAGGAGCCCCTACTGCTGTACAATTGGCTGGTAAATCTCTCACTACAACAGCCCCTGCTCCTACAGTTGTCCAGCTTCCTATTTTCACTAATGGTATTACTGAACTGCTTGCCCCTAAATGTACGCCATCTGCTATTTTAACACCGCCGGTTACTACACTAGCTGGTGAGATATGTACATAATTTTCTATTAAACAATCGTGCTCTACAATGGCATTCGTATTAATAATACTATGCATACCTACACAAGCATCTGCATTTATTATGACGCCTGGCATGATTACAGTTCCATTCCCTATTATGGCACTTGGACTTACAATAGCAGTTGGATGAATGCATGTAAAATACCTATTATCCGGAATGTTAATTCTGGAAACAATTTTTTGACGAATGTTATTATTACCAATAGCAATGATGACTTTTACCTGATCATCTTTTAAAAGCTGATTTAAATATGTAATAGGCCCTTTGACAATTTTGTTCTCTATAACAATGTCAATATATTTATCATCCAAGATACCTATTACATCATTACCACTGGCAAAGACAATATCTTTAATTACTTTAGCATGACCACTGTCTCCAATAACTACGATATTCATTAAACATCACTACCCTTAAATTTTTCCATTGTAGCTTGCCCTTCTTGGCTAATACCTTCTGAGACAAATACTTTTTTCACTGTCAGTAATAGTATTTTACAATCTAACCATAATGATTGATTTTCCACATACCATACATCGTATTCAAACTTTTGCTCCCATGAAATTGCATTACGACCATTCACCTGCGCCCATCCAGTTATACCTGGACGTACTTCATGCCTACGAGCTTGTCTTTCATTATAAAGTGGTAAGTATTCTACTAAAAGTGGACGTGGCCCAATTAAACTCATGTCACCTTTTAGTACATTCCAAAGCTGAGGTAATTCATCTAAGCTTAGTTTACGTAAAACTTTCCCAAATGATGTTAAACGAACCGAATCAGGTAATAATTCACCAATTTCATCTCTTTCATCAGTCATTGTACGAAATTTATAAACATAAAAAACTTTTCCATTTAAACCTGGTCTAGGTTGTTTAAACAGTACAGGTGAACCTAATTTAATTCGAACTAATATCCAGGTTAGAAAGAATATTGGGCTTAGGCATAGCAAGACACCAAAACTTATAATAAAATCAAATAACCGTTTTATCATACACTCAACCTCTTAGTCGCTTTATACCATATCCAAGCGTCATAACACATATCTTTTAGACCGAATTGCGTACTCCAATTTAATAAAGTATTTGCTTTTGTAACATCTGCTACACTTGTAACGATATCACCTTCACGTCTCTCAACAATCTCATACGGTATGATTACATTGTTTACTTCTTCAAATGTATGTATTAGATCTAAGACTGAGTAGCCGATACCTGTTCCAAGATTAAATGCTTCACAACCATTGTGTGCCTCAACAAACTTCAAAGCTTGCACATGTCCCTTAGCCAAATCCATTACATGTATAAAATCCCTAATGCAGCTCCCATCAGCAGTATCATAGTCGCCACCATAGACCTGCAATTTTGTAGTTTCACCATTAGCTGCCTTTAAAATATGTGGCATTAAATTATTTGGTATTCCATATGGCATTTCTCCTAGTTTTCCACTATTATGAGCTCCAATAGGATTAAAATATCGCATAAGAGCAATTTTCCATCCACTGTCAGTTTCGGATAGATCTTTTAGCATTTGCTCAAGCATCAACTTTGTACGACCATAGGGGTTTGGCGCATTAAGAGCTAGATCTTCATTTAACGGAGGCGTGTGTAAATCTCCATAAACAGTTGCAGATGAGCTAAATATTAATTTTTTCACATCAAACTCGTTCATAACTTCTAGTAAATTTAATGTACTAATTAGGTTATTTTGATAATAAGACAGAGGATCTTTTACTGATTCGCCAACAGATTTATATCCAGCAAAATGAATTACAGATGATATATTATTTTTTATAAACACATCTCGTATTGATAACATCTCTAATAAATCTAACTTTATAAATGGAATTTTTTTTTGCACTATTGATTCAATTTTATCCAATACATCAATTGAGGATTTTGATAAATTATCTATAATTAAACAATCTTCACCTTGTTCAATCAATTCAACCACTGTATGACTGCCTATAAAACCAAGTCCACCTGTTATTAAAACCGTCATACTTTCACCTACTTCAGTAAATTTTTATAGATTCTGATATACTCTATTAAAACTTTATCCATTAAATACGGTTCTATAGATTCTTTAGCACATTTACCCATTGCCCCTCTTAATTCTGTCGATTGTACAAGTTTTGTAAATGCAGTAATTAAGGCCGTATCATCCTCATGATTCACTACAAAACCATTCTTATTTGATTGTATTAAATCCCTTAACCCTCTTGTGTTCGTAACTACACAAGGAATACCTACTACCATTGCTTCCATTATACTTTTAGGTAAACCTTCACGATGTGAAAGTAATGCAACAACATCTGATACTTGTAAAAGCTTCAGAACATCTCGACGGAATCCTAAAAAATGAATCCCTAAAAGATTTTCTTTTTCAACATACTTTTTCAAATCATTCTCTTTTTCACCGTTTCCAATCACTAATAACTCTATTAGAGGATTTTCTTGCTTCAGACGTTCCCAATTTCGAAGTAAAAATTGGTGATTCTTATTATTATTTAACTCTGCAATATATGAAATAACAATAGTTTTATCAGATAGTCCTAATTGCTTCTTAAAATGTTTTTTTTCATTTTCTGTCAAAAATTCATGCTCAAATTCAACACCAACACCATGTACATATGATATTTTTTCACTTGGTAATAGATTTTGAGCATTTTGATAATCTTCTTCGTTTATAGTGATTAAATGATCTGTCCATTTGGCTGCAATTTTTTCTGCTGTAAAGTATATTAGCCAATTTAGCTTCGGAGCTCCCTTAAAAAAGTGAAATCCATGAGCAGTGTAAATAATTTTCCCATAATTTGATTTTCGAAAAGCTGCTCTTGTTAAAATAGAAGCTACAGGGGTATGCACATGAACTAGCTCAAATTTTTCTTTATGAAATAACCTTTTTAAGACATTAAGTGCGTCGATATTTTTTAAACTTAGAGGGCTTCTTGAAAATGGGATATCAACACATTTCACTTGATATTTTTCTAATATTTCTTTATCTGCCAACCCAGTTCCAGCAGCCCAAACTTCATAACCTTGTGACTGAAAATACTTAATGTATGGGATATGGAATGCTGTAAGATGTCGATAAACTGATGCTACAAAAAGAACTTTCATTTTTTTCATTCCTTTAAATTTCCTTGTATAATGCCAAATATTTTTTTACTGTTTCTTGAATCGTATATTTGGAAACATCTAGTTTAACTTTTTCAGATTCAATAGATGCTATTATTTTATCTGCTAAGTCATGTTCGTTAAAAGGCTCAAAAACTTGTCCACCTAGCGTTTTTACTACACCATTCAAACCATCTACATCCGATGCTACAACGGGTAACCCAGTAGCAGCGGCTTCAACTACTACTAAACCGAATCCTTCCCACTTGGAGGAAAGTACAAAAACATCTGAAGCTTTCATAATAGAAGGGACATCCATGCGTTTGCCTAAAAAAAGTATGGTATCACGTCCATATTCGTTTGCATATTGTTTGACTTCTTCTAAACGTTCACCATCACCAACAAATACTATCCGGTAATTTAAAGGTAAAAGTTTACTTGTACGAATAAGAGTTTCATGGTCTTTTTGTTCTCGCATGGCGGCTACCATCAATATTAGCTTCTCATTCTCACTTATCTCTGGTGATATTTCAAATCTATCAAGGGAAGGCGATTCAAGATACTGTAAGACATCTATACCATTCTCAATTACCTCTGTTTTATATCCAGTACTCGGAAGATAAGACTTTAGATTTTCTTTTGTATCGGTGGTAATAGCAATTATTTTATCATATTGACGATATAACCAATAATCTAACAAATACAGCTTTTTACTATCTCTTCTTTTATTGTGTGTACTATGCTCAGTTGTAATTAAAGAAATCTGTTTTCCCGCCATTTTTAAAGCAACCGGTGTGAATAATTGTGATGCAAACAAGTGAGTATGAATACAGTCATAATTATGTGTTTCAATTATTTTCTTTAAGAAAAATATATTTTTAAAAGCGTATACTTTTGGTGTAGGACCATAATACACAGGAATTTTCAATTTTTCTATTTGTTGGCCAAAAAAATTATGTGCCTTTGTTAATACAGCAACTTCACAAGTGATACCCTGAATTTGCATTTCTTTTACGATATCCACTAGCATTTTCTCTGCGCCACCACTATTTAAAGTTGTTATAACATGTAACACTTTCATAACAATATCCCTACTCTACTGTCTATATTTACGTAACATTTCAGCGATAACTTTTTTAGGTAATAAAAAAAGAGGAATGAACATAAGCTGTTTCTTTGAGTATTTTAGTGATTTTAACAAATACTCCATAGCTAATTGTCGATTACCCTCAATCAAAGAATACGTAATAGCCCCTCTAAACCTTGTAAGTAAATGATTTATATTACCGACTTGAAGTATGTCTTTTTCGAATTCACGTATTATATCTCTTTGATATTGAGCAAATAAATCTACCTTAGTAATCTCTCTATTTGCATTTGTCAGTCTATCGCTAGAATCTTCTATCACTTTAACGACAATTTTATTTACCACTGAATAGCCATGTTCGATAATAATTTTGTACCATAATAACAACTCAGCCCCAATCTTAGAATCGGGAAAAGAATAATTACTTCCACAAAATATTTCTTTATTAATAACATGAGTAGTATCGCCCATAACTACTCCTTGTAAATATTCTTCAAAATTATATTTTCGATAATCCACATTTTCATTTATCTTCGTAGTAGAACAAAGAAAATGATAGACTGGTTCATTTAACTCTTCATTTTTCACTAAAAAATCATTTATTTTATCAAATGCTCCTTCAACAAACACGTCATCATCATCCATAATCACTATATAATTATATTTAGCCTTTTGAATGCCGTGATTTCTAGCTACTCCAGGTCCAGTATTCTTTTCTTGATATATATACTTAACGTTATTAAATTCTTTTATGATTTTATCTTTATAATTAAAGTCAGAATGATCGTCCACAATAACAATCTCATAATTGTCATATTCTTGTTCAATAATAGAATTAATACATCTACGTAATTCAATTTCTCGATTATAGGTTGTAATCACAATACTTAAAGGTATTTTCATATTAACTTTTCACCTCTTCTTTGAAAATAACCTCTGTAGTAAGAGTAGCAATATGTTAATGGCAGTATAAATGTTATCCATTCTGATAATTCCGTACTATAGGGATGGAATAACCCATTACCTATATAATAAATCAACATCAAAATTGAACTACTTACCACTATATTTTCCTTCTTATTTATATTAACTTGTAATTTCAGCATGATTTTTGGTAAGAATGCTATCCAACCAAAGAAAATTAAACACATTCCTAATAAACCGAATAATCCAAAGTCTCCCCACAATTGCAAATATGTATTGTGAACGACCATACTAGTTCCGTCTTCATATATCCCGACTGTGGTAAATGCTCCTGTCCCAATAAAAGGGTTATTATAGATCTTTTCAATTGCTGATTTATACATCATAAATCTAGCTGGATCTACCAGTTCTAATCCTGTTGAAAAAGAACCGGAATTCAGTAAATTAACTAAACTTTTACCAATTCTTGATTGTAAAAGAAACGGTATTGCTATTATTAGCCCCGCAAAAAATATAATAAAAGCAAAGAACGGTAAGACAACTGACTTTATCTTGTTTTTATGATTGACTATTATATAAAATAAAAAGACAAAAAATAGTGTTAAAAAGATTAAGAGCATGCCCGTACGTGATCCATCCATATAGATAACAAACAAACTAAGTAATAGCATAAAAAAATGAATGACTTTTTGTTTTTTTGGTAACAATAAAAAAGCCATAATATTAAAATAAAAACCAAAAGCTCCTATCTTTACTAGAGATCCAGGGAAAGCTAGAGCTGTTCCCCATCTCCCATCACTAGTCATTAAGCTAGCCATACTCGAAACCCCTAATAAACCGAATATTAATAACATTACATTCACAATAACTGCTGTATTAAGCGCAATATTAATTTCATTCCAACCAATCTTAGAATAATAAATAAAATAATATAACGTTATTAATATTAAAAATAGTTTAATAGTCTGAATAAGATTTTCTATGCCTGATCCATAGTAATAACTACTAATCATACCTAACATTACTAGTATAAAAGCTATTCCAAACATAGGACTAATAATGAGTTTCTCTTTTAAAAAATCCCTTAACATAAAAGGCAATATCAAAATACTCCACAAAATCCAATGTACATAGGGGAATAAAGTAACTTTTAAATCAGCACTAAGGGCTAAAAAGATAAATAGTATAATAGATGCTGCCTTCATTTAAGTTCCCCCCTTAAAATACAAATAATATACAATATAAGAATACTGAAACAATCAAATTAATACTTAGCGTAGTTATAGTTTTTAATATATTTAGTTCTTTCAATACAAATGAATCCATTACAAAACTATTAATAAATTGGCTAATTACCCAGGCAATCCCTATCGTATAAAATTGATACGACTCCAAACACAAATAGAAAAAGATTACCATGCAGACTATAGTTGCACAGCTTGTAAATATTACTTCCTTTAATTTAGATGCAGCTTGTAAAAACTCATAGCTTAAGTTTGTATGTGCATTTAAACATACTCCATATAATAAGAAAAAGAACAAATCCATATCTTGAATCATTAAAAAATTTGGAACATATTGTAAAACTAAAAACACCGTTACAAATAGAGAATTATAAATTAACCAACTTACCTTGTTGTAATATGGAATTCTACTCAATAAATATGATTTCTCTTTTTCATTTTTAAGCATAGCAGAAAATCTTGGGAATATAACCATTCCTAGACTGTTTGAAAAAAACCACACTTTCGTCGCTAAATCAAATACTGATTTGTAAATTCCTACTTCTCTCATAGTAAAATTTTTATTTACTAAAAACGTGCCTAATGCAAGTATAGTTACTTGTGTTAATTGAGCAGCAGATAACAAGATGGATTCACTTATTATCTTCTTAAACTCACCTTTTGAATACTTTGGTTTCCAACTTCCTGCTGGTAATTGTACTAAAATTTTTTTAGCATAAATTATATCGAATATCCTTCTTAGTAAAATGACACTTATTAATAAGAGAATTGAATGTGTCAACACAACAGTAGCAATTAAAAATAAGTGTTTGGATAAACCCGAAAATAAGTTATATTTCGATACGTTTCCAAATTTTTCTTTACCGATATTAAAAGTTAGAAGAATCGTAGTTGGTATAGATAGTAAATAATCTAATGAAACTAGAATAACAATAATGCTTACCAAAAAATCATTATTTGTAGGAAATACAAAATTTGGAATTACGAAAAATAAAACTGGAGTTATTAATAATAACAGAATAGCTATTCTAATATAAATACCCACTGCAACCTGCATGATCATACTCTGCTCTTCACTATTAACAGTTTGAGCTATAGTCCTCGTAAAATACTTTGCTACTCCCATTTCAATAAAATAAATATAAGAAGAAAGAATAACAAAAATCGAATATATACCATAGCCTTCAGCCCCCAAAGATTTAATTGCCAAAGGGATAAATGCTATTCCAGCTAAACCATTTACTAAATTCACACCGTATACATAGACTAGATTCTTCTTCATATATGATATTCCTTTGTAAATTTATTATTAGCTATATTAATTAGTTGCATTTTAGTAGCCTCGTCAAATGATTCAGCAATTTCCTCCAATAATATATTCAAATGATAGTTGGATAATGTTAATGCAAGACCAATATGTATCCCAGGAAATACATGCTCCTCTTGAATCTCTTCTTTATTCAATAATTCTTCATACATCTTTTCACCTGGTCGCAAGCCAGTATATTCAATTTTTATCTCGTCCTCTGTGAAACCAGATAATTGGATAAGATTCCGAGCCAAATCTACAATTTTCACAGGCTCACCCATATCCAATACAAAAATTTCTCCATTGCCCCCAAGTGTGCCAGCCTGTAGTACTAGCCTCGAAGCTTCTGGAATTGTCATAAAATAGCGTGTCATATCTGGGTGTGTAACTGTCACTGGTCCACCAGAAGCAATTTGTTTTTTGAACAAAGGAATTACTGAGCCTCTTGAACCTAATACATTTCCAAAGCGAACAGCCGCAAAATTTGTATCACTATCTTTTGCTAGATTCTGAACTACCATTTCAGCAATACGTTTAGTAGCTCCCATTATATTTGGTGGATTTACCGCCTTATCTGTTGAAATCATGACAAAATTCCCAACATTAAATTCATCTGCAGCCTCAGCAACATTTTTCGTACCAAATATATTGTTCTTCACAGCCTCATGTGGATTATATTCCATTAGAGGAACATGTTTGTGGGCTGCAGCATGATAAATTACATCTGGCTTATAATGCTTAACTATTTCAAAGATTCTATCCCTGTCTTGAATATCTGCAATAATTGGTGTCAATTCTATAAAGCCTGAGCTTCTTTGCTGTAATTCCATATGAATAGTGTAAATCGAGTTCTCACCATGCCCTAAAAGAATAAGTTGCTTTGGATGGAAATTCATCACTTGACGACAAATCTCTGAACCTATCGATCCCCCTGCTCCTGTGACAAGAATCACTTTATCAGTTAGTTTCTTTGATATGGCCACCATATCAAGTTTTACTTCATCACGTCCAAGTAAATCTTCAATCTGAACCTCTTTCATTTCGTTGACAGCCACTTTACCAGTCATGACATCTTCGATACTTGGCATAACTTTTACAGGAAGATTCGTTTCTGCACAATCTTCAAAAATACTTTTAATACCTATACGCCCTAGAGAAGGAATAGCGATAATTATTTCATCAATTCCATGTTTACCTACAAGCTTAGGAATATCCTTTGTTGTACCACATACCGTCACATTCATCACTTTGAGTTGTTGTTTACTTAAATCATCATCTACAAATACAACAGGAATTCGATCTGGATTTGGTGAATGAATTAAATTTCTCGCAAGCATTGTGCCGCCTTGACCAGCTCCCACAATTAACACTCTCTTTAAATTAGCTGTATTACGAAATGATTCTTTATCATTCAAAACACGTAGTAAAAATCGTGATCCTCCAATCATAATTATATGAAGCATCCATGTTATAGCCATAACACGAAAATATATATCATTTTTGATAATTAGTTGAATACAACTAGCCGTTGCGATGGAAATCGTAACGGCATAGCCAATTGTTAATAGCTCTCGGACAGATGCAACACTCCACATCCGGTCATAAAGATGAAAGAAATATGCTGCAATATGATGACTAACTAAGAGCGTTACAGCACTAACTATTATCACCTTATCGGAATAGCCATCTATAGTTGGGTGTAATAACCAATAACTGATAAATATTGCGGAAAGGACTATACAGGAGTCAATTATAAAGAATAGCATGTAACGCATTTTATAACTCATATAAAGCAAACCTCTCTTATTTCTATTTAACAACAGCGCTATTTTTCCAATAATGTCGGAAGAATACAATACATAAACCTAGCATCATACCGATTACAAAACTAATTGCTAAATTTAGTAATTTATTTGGTGAAGAAGGTACTTCTTCCAAGGTTGGTTCTACAATAACACGAATAAATGGATCTGGTTTAAAACTGTCTAATCCCGTTTTAACAGATTGATAGTTAGCTAAAGTTTTTTGATACTCTTCTGATTTAGTCTGTATTTGAGCTTGCATTTGGAGTAATTCATTTTGCAGATTTCCAGTTACAGTCGAAAGTGCTGACGTTTGTTCTTCTGAAATATTTAGTATAATTTCAGAGTTTAACACCGTTTGTAAAATTAAAATCTCAGGTAGATGATTATCTTTTATCACCTTATTATACTGCTCAATAATAGTCTCTATTTCTTTAGATAATACTGCTGATTCCGATTTGTAAGTTTTTTCTAAATCTTGCAACGTCCCCTGCACAGATTCATTCATTTTTTGCTTTGTTACATCCATTAAAATCTGCAACTGTTTCTGCGCATCCTTTGCTGAATTAGATAAGTACTTTAACTCAACTAAATTTTTGGTAGGATCCGCCTCTACTTTTACTTCTAAATTTTGTTCATTATATTTCTCTTTAATGCCAGCATCCTGTAATGCTTGCTTCATAATAGTTTTATTCTGAATACGTTGTGCATAAATATTCGGTGTGAATTCGGCTAAAATATACTTTGCCATAAAATCATTATCCTGTACACCACTAGATACTTGTACAACTGCATTTGATTCATACTTTTCATTTAATATAAACCAGCTAGCTGTTCCCGCTAACAACATACAAACAATAGTACAAATAGCGATTATATTTTTGCCCTTCCAAACAATTTGTATCAACTCACGTAACTCAATTGTCTCTTCCATCTATTTGCTCCTTATACTTAAATGCTATTGCTAACAATATTCCAGCAACAGTCCACATTGGTGCTGAAATACCTGGAATGCTATCATTGAACATTGCTTGTATTAAATAAGCTCCCCACGCAACCCCCAATATCCTAATGATTGAACCATTACTTTTTATCGCTATTTTTAAAGGGTTAAATAATGTAAGCACAACTAATCCTAATGCACTTAGCAAACCTATGATTCCCGTACCATACAACCAGCCAATATACATACTATGGGGTTTATCAGTAATCATATTTTCGTCCCCTAGCCCAGCCCGTGCATCAATACTATAGTGTGGGAAATTGTACATAAATGTATCTAATCCATAGCCGAACAACGGACGATTTTTTACGACTTCTACTGCTTTTTCCCAAATATAAGCACGTCCTGATCCTGCAGATATTCCCCTTTCAGGAAGCTCAGGTAATTCAAATTTCTCAGCAGCATACGCACTATTATAAAAAATTCCTTCACTATTAAATTTATAGGAAACAGTTTCTGGTTCTACATACACATCATAAGGATTATATTTAAATATTAAGCCAATAGATTCGTACCAAACTTTTGGTACATGTGATGCTAGAGTATGAAAAATAGGAACAGTTAACACTAAGAATATTGATAAAATTAAAATACCTTGTTTTTTAAATTCAGTTTTAAACAGGTATAATATTATTAGTGGAAATAACAGGATCACTGTTATAAACCCACTTGAAGATAAAGACATAAAAACGATAGATAGCGATGATAAAGCTATTAGCATATGAATAATGCTTCTTATTAGACTTTTTTCAAAAATAGATGCAGCTAAGAACATCAGCGTCATAATTGCGAACATTCCACTCATATAGTTCCATTGATTTAAAGTTCCCACTAAAGTAGAACCTTGAGTAATATCTGCCCCTTCAGGTAAAAACAACGTTACAAATTTACTAACAGCACTATTTTGTAATAAATCATGTCCATAAAAATTCATTGAAATGATAAATAAGTTTATAACCACAAATGGGTAGAGTGAATACAAAATATAGTTTAAAGCTTTTTTGGGATACTCAATATTCATTGCAATAAATAATAGAGACAAGTAACATAACCAGCTAATTGCTCCATCTGATTGGTTATACATTCCGCTCAATGCAATTGAAATATTTGGCGAGAAAATTGTTGATAAAATAATAGCAACTGCGAATGCTCCTATTGCATAATTCAGTTTTGTTTTATGAATTTTACCATTCATAAACAAAATTTTAGCCATAAACATGATAGCTGCTATTATCGTAATTCCCACTACAAATAATGCTTTATATTGAGTGAATAGGTCACCTTTTACACCACCAGTTAAAGCAGCTACATTTGTAATTAGAGGGGTTTGAACCTCTTTAACACTTGCCATAACGATTAATGGCACAATGCCAATGACAACAAGAAGCAATCTAAATATCCATTTATCTACAGACTTTTGAGATTTAATATCTTCCTCAACATCTCGATAAGCTACTTTTTCGTAGAACTTACTCATCCTTTATGTACCATCCTTTATTGCGAATTTTCGATTTGTGCCAGTAAAGTAGCAACATGCTCTTGATAATTTGGTATTTCCTCTGGTGCCCAACCCCCACCTTGACAACGTAAAAGAACTGTTTTAGCATCTTCATATCTTTCAACAGCTACAAATAATTCGCCAAGTTGAATCATGAACATGGGATCTTCTACTTTATGAGGATTTATATCCAGTGTTTTTTGCATATGTATCGTTGCTTGTTTCAGATCGTTATTATTAGCAGCGATAATTGCAGCTAAATAATTTGCTATTTCAGAATTTGGTTCTTCCTTTAATACCTTTGAAATTGCTTCCCAAGCATCTTCAAAATTACCTTCTGATTGCAATTGAACAGCTTGATTATATAAAGCCTCATTGGCTGCAAATTTTTCATCCTGCTTGCTTGCCATCACATTCGCAACAATCAAACCGACTACAATAAATGCAACAATACCAGACAATATATATTTTCTAACAGGTTCATTAAATGTCATACCATTCTACCTTTCTTATAAAAACGTCTTTTTTTCAGATATAATTATTATACATCAAATTAACATAACTATGTAACAACCCCGTAATTTTGTTTGAAAAACTATCCAAATTTATCTCGCTGTTAGTTTACTCGCTCTACATTCCGTGTAGCCAGTCAAAATGAAAAGGACCTTTGACAGACTACACGGGATGAGGAACACTCCATAAAATAGTTACCACAAAAAGCACAATAGTATCTCTATAGATGCGGTATATGTACCAATCAATTATATTAAGTTTAGATTCTTTTTATTGATTGATCATCAATACGGAATAAAATAGGAGGAAGTGATTAACTCTCAACGTCTCACACTATCGTGCGTATGGTCCAGTATACGGTGGTTCAATTAAGATGAATAACACAAAGTTTCGTAACGAAATTGTAGAGTTTTCAGCCCTTTGCTCTCCCAAAAGGAATTACCAAGGGTTTTGTGTAGTTTGAGACTTTTGGAGATGCGCCAGTATCCTTTTCATTTATTTCCCTATTCATATGCTTTTCTGAATAGAACTTTTAAACGAATATGATTTCTGACTCTTGTTTTTGGGAGATTCTAAATTCCCACCCTATAGTTCATACACCTGGCATGCGCACATACAAAGAAAAGACTTTGTGGAATTATCCACAAAGTCTTTTACATTAAAACAATATCTTACTTAAGTACTACACCTGTAGTAGGATTGTAAGTAATTACGTTGTTATCTTTACCAACAACTTCAAATTTAGTAATAGTAGAAGCTGGGATTCCAGTACCAGTAAATTTAACAACTACTGATTTTTTACCATCGTTTACAGAAGCTACAGTACCAGTATAAACAGTAGAATCAGCAGTGATGTTAACTGTATTACCAGTAGCTACATTTAACGCAGATGAGAATGTAAATGTAACTTCTTGATTTTTACCTAATTTACCAACAGTACTATCAGCTTTTACACCATTAACAGCATAAGAGAATGTTCCGTCTCTATCTTCAGTTAATTCAAGAGCGCCATTTTTAACTGCAGCTTTAACCTTAACTTTTGAATTTTTGTTAATTTTGTAAACTAAATCTTCTAAATCAGCATAAACTAGTTCATCAGTTGCTAAAGCATTTTTATGATATGTGAAAGTAATACCATCTACCATTAATGAATTAGCTGTCTTTTCAGTAAGTTCATTAGCAGTAACAGTTGCTGTCGCAGCAGATGTAGTTTCACCAGCTACAGTCACAATAGCACCATTTAATGTAGTTACGAATTTATCAACTACTACTTCTTTACCACCAGAAATAGTTGCACGTACAATTTTAAATGTTACTTTACCTTCTGAATCTTTGATGTATTGTACATCAACACCATTTTTATATTTCTGTAACTCTTCAACAAATGAATCTAAATCAGCAATTTCAGAGTTGTTCTCAGTTACAAATTTAGCATCTTTAAGAGAAACAGGTGTTTTACCAACGAATGTTAATTTTTTATCAGCAGTATTTACAGATTCAACACTACCAATGTAGTTGTTTGGTACTTCAGCTTTTGCAGTAAATGTTGCAGTTGCTTCTTTAGCAGTAAATGCATAGTCTTTACCATCAGTATTAACTGCAACACCTGTAGCGATTACTTTAACAGAAGTTGATTTGCCCTCAGCTGACTCAACGATTAAATTAGTCGAAGAATTAGTAGAAGATTTAGGGTACGTTACTGTAGTACTACGGTTTGGTGAAATGATTTCACCGTCAACTTTGATGTCTTCAGCACCCGTGTTGAAAATTGTGTAAGATACTTTTTTAACTGAAGTACCTGACATTTTTTTGCCACTTTGGTTTACTAATTCTGCGCTGAATACAGCTTTTTCAGCAGCATCAAATTTTGTTACTGCTTTATTAAGGTTTGCTTCTTTGTATGATTTAATAGCTGAACCATCAAGGAATTCTGCTTGGAAGTAAGAAATTGGTGCAACAGTTTTTGGCTCACCCTCATCAAGAGTAGCTTCTTTAGCATTTGCACTGTTGATATCAATCCAAGCTACTGGTGTTGCATAGTCATTTGGTGTATCTGAACCAATAACAAATGTAGCTTCACCTTTATCATTTGTTTTCACAGTAATTTGTTTATCTGAATTAGCTTTATAGTATACTTCAGTATCTCCATCAGTATCTACAAATCTAGCGTTCGTATTTGTAGAAATAATACGATCTACGTTTTCGTTAAATGCTACATTAACGATTTCATTTTTAGCTACTTTACCATCTTTATCTTTAACAATCACTTTATATTCGCGACCATTAGTAGCACCAGTAGCAGCTACTTCTTTACCTTCACGAGTAACTTCAATTTTGTACTCAGATTGAGTTGCTCCAAATGTTACTTTAGCAGCATTTGCTTGTAAAACTGATGCATCATATTTTTTGCGATCAGTATTAGCAATGTTAGTGCTAGTAGTAGGTTCTAAATCGTATACTACTGGAGTTACAGCTGCATTTGTACCTGATACTGTGAATGTTGCTTCACCTTTTGAATCAGTTGTAATTTGAGCAGCATCTACAACTGTACCATTGCTCAATTGTTGAGCTTTTACACCGTTAACTGTAGCATTTGCTACTTTATCAGATGTAACATTCATATTCTCAACAAAACCAACATTGAATGTTTTATTTGCTTCTGGTTTACCAGTTTTCGGGTTTTTGTATGTTACTTTATAAGTTTTGTTAGCACCATTATTAACTGAAGATCCTGTAGCTACTTCTTCAATTGATAAGATAGTGTCAACACCCCAGAATACATGACCAGTTGCAAATTTAGAACGATCACCAGTTGCGTAAGCAGTTACTGCATCAGTACCATCTGCGTAACGTGTGTAAGAGTAAGTAGCTACACCGTTTTCATCAGTTACTGCTTCACCAGTAATTGTTGGGTAAACTGCATCGTTTTTACCTGGTACATAGAAAGTAACAGGAATACCAGCTTTAGATTGACCTTCAGCTACAGAAACTTGTGCTTTAACAGTTACTTGTTGACCAAGTTTACCTTGAGTCGCTGAAGTTACCATTTCAACTTTAGTTGGGTTTACAGCTGATACACCTTTGAATTTACCTACTTCTTCAGCGTTAAGAGATACAGTGTACTCTTTGTCAGCTGTTTGTGGTGCAGTAGTTAAAACAACAACTTTTTTGTTAGTTTGTTTTACAGCTGCGTTTTTAACTTCTAGATCTTTGATTTCGAAGTTAAGAGCTTGTACGTTTTCAACTTCTTCGTCAAAAGTTACTTCAACAGTTGTGTTGTTGATAGCTTTTACAGAAGCACTTGCAGGTGAAGTTACTTCAAGGTTGATTGTACGGTATAAGAATGAAGCGAATTGACCGCGAGTGATAGAGTTAGCTGGGTTGAATGCTTTACCTGGTAGGTTAGCTGCATTTGTTAACTCAGCATATTCTAAAGCAGTGATTGCTTCACGTTGTTCAGCAGAGAAAGCTGCGTCTAGGTCAGAGATTTGGCTCTTGAAACCTTTTGCTTTGTACTCTTTTACTAAATCTAATTCATAGATCTCGTTGATAGCACGTACTAAAACAACTGCCATTTGTTGACGTTGCATAGTTTGTGTGAAGTTAAGGTTGCCGTTTGAACCAGCGAATACGCCTGCATCTTTAGCAAGTGCAGCATATTTTACTAATTCTTTTTCAGCTGTTAATGGAAGATCGTTGAAGCGTTGTTTTGTATCCCAGTCAGCTGGAACTTCAAAGCCTTCAGTTTCTAACCAACGGCCTAATAATTTAACTACTTGACCACGGTTAATAGTTTGGTTTGGTTTGAATGTGCCGTCAGCGTATCCATTGATGATACCTGCATCAGCAAGAGCGTTGATCGCTTCTTCATGAGAATTGTTTGCTACGTCTGTGAATCCTGCAGCAGAAGCCACTGGTACGATAGCAGATGCTACTAATGTAGCTGTAGCAGCTGTTGCTACGAATTTTTTGTATTTCTTTGGTTGGTTAGCCATAGAAAAATTTCCTCCTCTAAGTTAAAAAAATTATGTTTCTACTACATAGAAATGCAGTAAATAAACAACTACACATAAAAGTATAGTTGTATCCCTAAAAGTTGTCAATCATATTTTGGGAAACTTTCTAATTCATTTCCGGAAAAATAAGGTCGTGCAACTCTCTTTTACCATTGTTATCTATTTAAGCTTATTTTTCAAGTGATATTACACAAATTTCTAACAAAATTCTGATATTCTATCAATAAATGTTCAAATTTCTTAAAATCATATAAATTCACATAAAGTTTAAACAACGAAAAAATTTAAACAACGAAAAAAGCTCAAGCATATAAATGCTTGAGCTTTTTTCGCTTGGGCTACCAACCGTTGTTTCCTTGCAGGGAATTCTATTTATTTCATAGAGGAAATTCCTATACACATACAGTCTAACACTTTCAATTTAAAACGACAATACCAATTTTTAAAAATTATTGGCGTTTTTGTCTTGCTACTTCCAGTAAAAATAATGGAAGGGCGATTTGACGCTTGATACGCTTCGGTTCTTTCATTAATCGATAAAACCATTCAAGGCCAAACTTTTGGAAAATTTCCGGTGCACGTTTCACTGTACCTGCAAGCACATCGAATGATCCACCTACACCTTGATAAATGGTTGGATGTAATTGGTCCCGATTGGCATTGATCCAGTTTTCTTGTTTGGGACTGCCCATCGCTACAAAAAGTAAATCGGGCTGTGCTTCGTTAATGCGGTCAAGTACCTTCTGTTCATCCTTTTCATAGCCGTCCTGTGTGCCGACTATTTTAATAGAAGGAAATAATGATTCTAGCTTTGCTTTTGCTGCATCGGCTACACCCGGTTTCCCTCCGTAAAGGAAAATAGGCTTGCTACGTTTTGCCGCTTCCTCGCAAAGCTTCATCATCATATCGACACCTGTAACACGTTCACGAATTTGCCCTTTTTGAATTTTTGAAGCAAGAATCACGCCAATGCCGTCTGGAATTTGAATTTCCGCTTCGTTCAGAAGCTTCTTTAGAGCAGGGTCTTCTTTCGCCTTGATAATCTTTTCTGGATTGATGGCAACAACGAGCGCCTTTTGTTTTTTTTCAATGCGCTCAAATGCCATCTCCATTAATTCATCGTAGCCTTCCGTATTGACATTGATGCCAAGTACTGTTTCTTTCATCGGTTTTTCGCATCTCCTAGTAGGTGGAACTGGAAGCCTGCTTCTTCCCAATTATCGCGTTTTAAGCAATTTTTCGTATCGAAGACGATTTTTGATTTTGCTGTAATGTCTGCAGCGTTCAATGCTTTGAATTCATTGTGATCTGTTAACACTAAAATGATATCAGCATCTTTTGTTGCTTCTTCTAAGCTTTGTGTTTGTGTAGCATGTTTGTTTTCTTTAATGTGTGGATCGTATGAAATCACGTCTAATCCAAGATTTTGTAACTCGTCAATAACGATTGTTGATGGACTTTCACGCATATCATCAACGTTTCCTTTGAAGGCTAGTCCAAGAACAGCTACTTTGCCACCAGCAATTTTGTTTTGATTTAAGATGGCTTGTGTTTTTTGTGCTGTAAAGCTTGGCATACTATCATTCGTATTACGAGATAGGTGAATAATTTGTGCCGTCTCGCCACCTAGCTCTACTAGGAACCAAGGGTCAACTGCGATACAGTGGCCGCCTACACCTGGGCCTGGGAAGTGAACATTTACACGTGGGTGATAGTTCGCAAATTTAATTGCTTCCCAAATATTCACATCCAGCTTCTCTGCTAATTTCGCAAGCTCATTCGCAAACGCAATATTGACATCACGGTAAGTGTTTTCCATTACTTTTACTAACTCAGCTGTTGTTGCATCCGTAAGGTGAATTGTACCATTCACAAATGTTTGATAAAGCTCTTTTGTCATTTGTGAAGATGTTTCATCAATACCACCAACGATACGGTCGTTGTTCACTAACTCTTCAAAAATACGACCAGGAATAACACGCTCTGGTGAGTGTGATACGAATAAATCTACACCAAATTCAAGATTTGCCTTGATCAGTTCAGGTAGCATAATGTGCTCCACTGTTTTCGGTGGTACTGTCGATTCAAGAATTACAAGGTTCCCTTTTTTCAAGAATGGCACGATCGAAGCTGTAGCTTGACGAACATATTCTAAATTCGCTGTATTATCAGGATTGATTGGTGATGGTACAGCCACGATGAACACGTCCGCTTCCACTGGTGTCGTTGACGCCGTTAGGAATCCTTCATCTACTGCTTTGTTTAAGCGCTCCTGTAATCCGTTTTCTTCAATATGAAGTTTTTTCTCTTGAATACTTTTTACTGCTGCTGGGTTTACGTCCACCCCATGTACTTTCACGCCGTGGTTGGCAAACATTACAGCCGTTGGTAAACCGATATAGCCAAGTCCAACGACACAAATTGATTTCGTCATTCTCTATTCTTCCTTCCGTTTTCAAAAACGAGTAGTTAAATTATATATTCTGTAAATGCTAAATGCATTTTTGTTCTGCATTATAGTATACAACTTTCAAGGGAAAGTGTGAACCAATTTGTTATTTTGAAGTTGTTTTCTGTGTCCGATTTGAAAAAATTTTGTTGGTTGGCGGCGGATGCGGCGCGTTTATCAGCGGTTTTTTGAGTTTTATCAGCGATTGTGTTGGTTTTATCAGCGATTGTGTTGGTTTTATCAGCGATGTTCTGGGTTTTATCAGCGATTATGTTAGTAATATCAGCGATTCACGATAAACCAGACAATAGCGGATATTGAACGGACAGATTTATCTTTTTTGGTATTTATGCGCTCATACTGATTAGGTGAAATATAATCTAGTGTAGAATGGCGTCTCTTTTCGTTATAAAAATGGACAATATAGGCCTGAATGGCTTTTCTGGCGTCTCGTTTTGTTTGGAAGCGTTGACGATAAATACACTCTTTTTTCATACTTGAATGAAAGGATTCTATACAGGCGTTATCATATGGATCTCCTTTTTTACTCATGCTTATTTTCATTTTGTTTTCTTTTAATCGATTGATATATGCTTTTGAACAATATTGCACGCCTCGATCTGAATGATGGACACAACCTGCTGGTGGTTTTCTTGTCATTAAGGCATTTTCTAGTGCCTCTAACGTCAGCTCCTCCTTCATATGATCCGCAATTGCCCAGCCTATAATTTTTCGGGAGTAAAGATCCATAATACTCGCTAAATAAAGCCAGCCTTCCATTGTGCGAATGTAGGTAATATCCGCCACCCATACTTGGTTGGGCGCTTTCACATTGAATTGACGTCTCACTATGTTTGGATAAATAAAGTGGGTATGATTAGAATCTGTTGTCTGTTGATATTGTTTTGGTAATACAGCGTATAAGCCCAGTTCACGCATAATATTCGCTACTTTCTTTTGAGATAAGATGTATCCCCAATCTTGTAAATCCTTAAGAATACGCGGACTACCATAAGTACCATGACTGTTATGGAAAGACTGATATACTTTTTGGGCAATTTGTATTTCTTTTTCTTCTCTTTCTGTCAAAGGAGCTACTTGTTTCTGAAGCCAGTTATAATAACCACTTTTGGAGACACCAAGAACTTCACACATCTTTACAATTGTAAATTCATTTACATGTGCTTGGATAAACGCATAGATTACTGCTGGTTTTTCGCAAAGATGTGCATCGCCTTTTTTAAGATGGCATTTTCCTCCTCGAGTGCACGCAATTTCTTTTCATAGTCATTTTCCAGTCGCTTTAACTCTGTCGGTGTGACATATTGGATTCCTTGTGTTTCTGCTGCTTTCTGATCCCGATACTCTTTTACCCAGCGACGGATAGTTGATTCTCCAATTCCTAATTCAAATGCCAATTGAGTTGCTTTACGACCTTCTTCTACTACTAGTTTGACAACATACTCTCTATACTCTGGTGTGGATCTTTTATTCATTTTGAACACGCCCTCTAATGTAATTATGAATATCATACATACGCTCACTTTTACGTGTCCATTATTTAGACTAACCTCAATTATGTTAGTAATATCAGCGATGTTCAAGGTTTTATCAGCGATTCACGTATAAACCAGACAAATCGTACCTACTGTTCTTGTTAGATCCGCTACGTGGTAATTGTAATTTTTGTAAAATCCGTTTGGCTACATGCCCACTCTCAATAGTCAAAAAATCGCAACATCCATGATTCGTGATCGTTTCGCCAACAAGCATATAATAATCCTTTAGAGCCTGAATATGAGCATCAGGACATCGATGTTGACAGCTCTGGCAATGCCAAACGGTTTTCAATTTCTTCATCCCAAACTGACCACAGTTTTCACAATGAACACCCCGTCGCAAAGCAGAGCCCTCAATTTGATAGTATTGGCAAAGTGGAAATGGCGTTCTGTCCCTTAAATGTGACAAAATAATGTGTTTGATTTCGTTCATTGTTGATGTCTCTTTGCTTTTCTCTATATGTTTATGCAGAAATAGCGGTAGCTCTTTTGCCATTAGAATCGGCAATCCGCTGTCCTCTCGATGAATATTGACATTATTGAAGGGGAACACAACAGCTCCGAATATAGGAATAGAAATATTTTGTGTATCTAAGAAATGTTTCATTCCTTGAATATACTGTTCAAGTTGGATTTCGGGATGTGTAAAGACGTGAACCTCTCCAGATTCCGAGGTACGAATGAGCTGACGTGGGTCATTTTTTAAATGTACAGTTCCTCGAATATTTTTTACTTCTAATAGAATAATCGCGTTGGGGACAATGATGAGAATATCAATTTGCATGGGAAGAACAGAGGGAAGAATGACATTGTGGAAATTGTGGTAATCGTTTAGTAGTGCAGTTTGCCGCAGTGCCTTCATTACATATTGCTCTCCAAAATCGCCAGCTTCTTTAATTTTTTGTTCCTGCTGAAGATTTTGATATTGTGGATGCGTGGGCTGTAACCGAGTCACAAGTGCTTGAAGTCCTATTGTCAACGGGGATGGTGCGAAGGGTTTTATGATCAATTAATTCTCTCCTTTTCTATTTAAATATTAGATTTATCAGATAATTCATGACCCTTTCAGCGATTATAGCATGGCTGTCATCGGTTTTGGTATGTTAATCAGCGGTTTTTACTTTTTTATCAGTGGTTGGTTTACTTTTATCCTCAGTGTTCACTTATTTATCAGCGATTGTTTCACTTTTATCAGCGATATCCACTTTGCTATCATCGATTATCCAAATTAAAAAGGAATCACCTTTAGTATCGGGGATTCCTTTTTGTTCCGCTTTCGAGTAGTTTTAGAATTGATTGTGCTTGCTGTAGGTGCATTGCTAGTACGTATTGACTTGCCTGCATTAGGATTTGTGCCTTTACCATGTTCATCATTTCTTTTGCAATATCTGCATCACGAATACGAGACTCGGCAGCTTGTAAGTTTTCCGCCGTGTTTACGTTTGCATTATACGCATGCTCTAGACGATTTTGATAGGCACCTAGTCTTGAACGCTCGTTTGATACACGCTTTAAAGCCTCGTCCATAGTGGAAATGGCTTTATCGGCATCCTCCCGAGTTGCAATGGATGTCGTATCATTCAAGCCAAGTGCTCCGGCTCTCATATCGTTAATGAATAGCTCGATGCTTTGACCTGAGTTGGCGCCCGCCTGAATTTTAATTCCGTTTGTAGTGTGATCCCCATTCAATAATGACTTTGTATTGAATTCAGTATCCTTCGAGATGCGCTGAATTTCTTTTTTTAATTCTTGAAATTCTAAATCGAGTTTTTTCCGATCACTGTCTGTCAATGTATCGTTGGCAGCTTCTACTGCTAACTCGCGCATGCGTTGAATCATTGCATGTGTTTCATTTAGTGCACCTTCAGCTGTTTGAACAAGTGAAATACCGTCCTGGATATTTTTCGCTGCCATATTCAGCCCGTGAATTTGTGCACGCATTTTTTCGGAAATCGCGAGCCCTGCTGGATCATCTGCTGCACTATTGATTCGGTAACCTGAAGAAATCCGAAGCATTGACTTGCTCATTGCACCGTAATGTCTATTCATATTATTTAAGATAGATAAACCCGTTGCTGACCATTTTCCAAGCATCATTTCACCACCTTTATTTTTATTTATATCGGTATATGCTCAACTCATTTTAGTTAATTTTGGTAATACATTCTAATTTAGTAGGTTCTATATATTAATCATATCTAATTCATTTTCAATATTTCGACTTTAGACCTAGATGAATTGTCAGCAATTTATAAAAGCACCCGCTTCTCACATGTGAAAAGTAGGTGCTTAATTGCAATACCGTGTATTCAAATTTCGAAGCCTCCGAGTTGATGGTTCTTTTGTTGTAGCAGATCAAAAAAGAGTACTTTATCGTTATCTAATAATGCCTGGTCGATTAAATAATCATAGTTTTTCTGCTCCAATTCTGTAACGAGCTGATCTACCTCGCCAACAGTCACTGAAGAAACGAGTGGTAGCTGTGGCTTTGGTGTAGCATTTTCAAGAATCGGCGCTAGATGCTCATGAACATTTGTAATTAATAATAATTGATATAGTGGTAGTCGGATAAAACGATTCCCCTTTTGGAAAACAAATACCTCAGATAAATTTTCAATTTGCTGTGTATTCAAGTTGATAATCATCTCTTTACCTTCAATCGGAATGAAATGGAAAATCTCATTCTCTTTTAAAATAGAGAAATATTGATAAGCAAACACTAGACGTAATTTATCTCCAGTGATTTTTGTGTAAAACGGCTTCATATACTGAACTTGCATCATTCCTCATCCCTCCCGATTTGTCTGATTATTCAGATTTTAACATAAATCAATAATCTTGTTAACTATCTTCTCCTTGATTTTTCACTTTCAAATCATTCAGCTTATCATGTCCGTATTTTAGTCGTATAATGGAAGGACAGTCTTTTTTCCTTCATACTTAAATGTCCACTGAAAGGAGTGAGGTTATGGCATTGTCTATTGCCCAATTAGCTAAGGAACATCAAGAATTTGTCTTTACGAAATTAAAGGAAGCTGAACAGGCATTACATCCTTCCTCTACTGAAGACGAGGAGCTAGTGCGTCGTGCTGTTTTTTCGGTGCGGAATAAATCAGTTGTCTTTGAACGTTTTAATGGAGCAAGTTCTATATTATATGCAAGCGTACAGGATGTCAGACCCGCTTCTGTAGAAATTGATTTTGCTAAAGAGGAGCTGAGCTGTAACTGTCCTCAGTTGAAATGGTGTAGACATCAGGTTGGCGCATTACTTGCCCTCTATCAGTATTTTGATTCTGTGCAAGATTGGTCAAGTGCTTGGCGTGCACAAAAATCAGTGCAATTAAAATCATTAGCAGATGAGCGGAGTCCAGAAAGTTGGCAATTGATGGTCAATGAAATAATGAAACGTTTATTGCCGCCCGGGCGTATTTTAGAAGGCTATGGCCTTTCTGCTATACGAACTGATGCTTTGGAGAGACTTCAACGACACATGCCCTTTGAGCGTGAGTGGCAGCCACTTTATAAGCTCTTCATGGAGCTATCCATCTTTAATACAATATGGCGTCATGTAAATGAAACAAAAGGGCATTCAGTGGATTCTCCTTATATGAAATATTTTATTGATCAAAGTGTTCAATCATTCGAGAGTATACTGACAGAGTTAACTGGTCGATCACGACTTTTTGCCACTGACCCATTTTATGATGCGCTTCAGGAACTAATCAGAGAGTTTTTATTGGAACGACAAGGATTGTTTGCTAATCGACTACAAATTTATATGCTGCTTTGGGCTGTACTTTTTTATGAGAAGCCGCGGCGAGAACAGGAATTAGCACTTATAAATAATCTGGAAAATCCTTCATCAGAGATTTCCTTACAGTCATTAAAACTGCTATTTTATGTACTGCTGCAAAAAGAGGAATTATTGCAGGAAAGCATTGCACAGATTGATGTACAGCGAATGCAGGACCTATTTGAGCTTGCTATTTTTGCAAAGCGTGCTGGCGAGTCACATGCACAGTCAATCATTTTACGTGCGATGCTACCATTTGCCGAAGTCTTTTTACAGCAAACGGTGCCAGTTGTAAAGCGAGCTCAATACGTACACCAATTTCAACTTTTGTACGAAGATATACCACTTACGGAGGAAGAGGAAACTACATTATATAGTGCATTTGGTGTTTACGGGCTTCAACCATTTTCGTTCTTTCTTATTAAAAAGGGACGTTATCGTGAATGGGTAGCCCTTCACCAGTTAAATCTCTCCTCCCTTTCTTATTTAGAAATGTGTGGATTAAAGGATGTGCTACAAGTTGCTCCTGCAACAGTATTGCCCTTATATCATCTATATGCCATGTCTGAAATTACGCAAAAATCACGTATGAACTATAAGCAGGCTGTACGAATTTGGAAAAGTATGCGCAGTGCAGCAAAACGTGCTGGCAAAACCGCTTATTTTGAAACATATATGCAAACAATTCGTGCAGAGTTTAAACGCCTGCGTGCATTACAGGAAGAAATTGAGAAAGGAAACTTAGTATGATGACTATTAATGCTCCTTCCCCGTTTTCAAAAAAATTACAGCTTCGTATTGAATCAGTCCAGGAAGGATATTTTACGATACAAGGCTTTACTGCTGGCGGTGCAACAGTGGATGCAGACTCACTTATTTCTTCATTATTTTTAAACTATGAAGCGAATGTCTATGGTCTATTAAGCAATCGTACGGATCTTACCGTTGAAGTCTCAACCTCTGAGCTTCTAGATATTTTTTCACCGCGGTATCTACATCCTTTTATTGAATGGATCGGTGTGGACGCAGAGAGTCAGGTGTGGCTAGAAAAAGCTTCAGCTTTACAAACGTATTGGCAGGAGCCCTCGCTCTGGTCGTACGCTGCCATTGCTGATGATTTTTCGTCACTAGCATTCCCTATAGACGGTATAGATACGGCATTATTAGAAATGGCCGTGCAGCAAAAGCTTGCCCAAGCAGGTCTTGTACTGTCTGATTTACCAAAGCTATTACCATTTTTCTTACGTGGTGGCTGGCCATTAGAGCAGGAACGACAGGCAGGTACAGTGACTGTCTCCCTACGCTTAAGTGAACCTGAGGAAGATTCAGATGTGTGGCTTCTAGAAACGGTACTGAGTACGGCTACAACCAAAAACTACTGGACGCCTGCTATGCGAAAGCAGTCATTACCAATTGTTGATGCTCTACCAGCGAAATGGCAAATGTTTGCTGATGCTATTGAACAACAACAAGCACAAATTGTAGATCTTCTTTCTATTGAAGATATACGTAGCGATATTTTCATCCGTATCATGCTTGAGGATTTAGAAGTACGAACATTTTTACGTGAGGATTTAGCTAGATTACAGGCACTCGGCTTTGACGTTGTACTACCGGCTTGGCTAAAGGATTTAAAACAATCAAAACTTCGTGTTCGTGTAAGTACTGGCAATGTTGCGACTAAGAAGGTTGCTGGACTAGATGATATTTTAACGTTCAAATGGCAGTTTTCTATGAATGGACAGTCCATTTCACCTGAGCAATTTAAAAAGCTTGTGGATGAGAAACGTGAATTCATTCGTATTGGGACAGAGTGGTTTCGTGTGGATGCGAACTGGATGCACGAAATGCGTGCGTTGATGCAGCAAGCAGAAGATGAAAGCTGGACCGTTCGCGAATTGCTATTCCGTGAGCTACCAGAGGATTTATCCTTACCTCTTGAAGAAGAAGATGCCGATGATGCAATGCGAGATGACCCGATTTTTGCATTTGAACTGCAAAAATCGCTTAAATCCTATATGGAGCAGCTACAGGAGAAAAAAGGGCTTCCAACAGTTGCGGTTCCTACATCTTTGCAAGCTGATTTACGTCCCTATCAGCACGAGGGCTTTGAATGGCTTGTCTTCATGCGTGAACAAGGCTTTGGCGCCTGTCTAGCTGATGATATGGGACTTGGTAAAACAGTTCAGCTCATTTCATATTTACTTCATCTTAATGAAACGACTGCGGATACTAAGCCATCCATCATCATTTGTCCTACGTCAGTACTAGGTAACTGGCAAAAGGAAATAGCTCGCTTTGCTCCTTCCTTAATTGTGCATACGCATTATCAGGCAAATCGTGCAAAAGAGGATGATTTTAAACAGCTAGTAGCAAGCGAAAAACCACATGTAATTTTATCTACCTACGGCACGGTCTCACAGGATGCTGAGTTTTTGCAGGAAGTGGATTGGGCAGCAGTTGTCCTAGATGAAGCTCAAAATATTAAAAATATGCAAACACTACAGTCAAGGGCTATTCGTAAATTACATGGTACGCATCATATTGCTTTGACAGGTACACCGGTTGAAAACCGATTATCGGAGCTATGGGCTATTTTTGACTTCATCCATAAGGGCTATTTAGGTAGCTTCGGTCGCTTTAACGAAGAATTTATTTTACCGGTAGAACGCGATGAGTCGGAGTCACATAAGCAGAAGCTACGTGCAAAAATCCAACCATTTTTGCTTCGTCGCACAAAGCGTGATCCAAACTTACAGCTTAACTTACCTGATAAACAAGAGTCTCATGAGTTTTGCCCATTAACAACTGAGCAAGCCTCTCTATACGAAGGTTATATATTAGAGACGCTCGATCAGCTGGAGCAATTAACAGGCTTTCAAAAAAAGGGACGCGTCTTAAAGATGCTTAGTAAATTAAAGCAATTATGTAATCATCCTGCCTTGTATTTAAAGGAACCTTTCGAGGATGCCGATACAATGCTAACTCGTTCTACAAAATTAGAACGTATCGTGCAAATGGCTGCTGAAATCGTGGACAATGGCGAGCAGTGCCTCATTTTTACACAATATATTGGAATGGGGCAATTACTACAGCATTGTTTTAGTGAACTATATAATGTTGATGCACCGTTCTTAACAGGTGCAATGCCTAAGCAGCAGCGTGACCGCTTAGTAGAGGCTTTTCAGGCAGGCGATTTCCCGATATTTATCCTCTCCTTAAAAGCAGGTGGAACAGGGCTAAATTTAACGGCTGCAAATCATGTATTACACGCAGATCGCTGGTGGAACCCTGCCGTTGAAAACCAAGCGACAGACCGTGCATATCGGATTGGGCAAACACAATTTGTGCAAGTGCATAAGTTTGTTACAATCGGTACAATCGAAGAAAAAATCGATAAAATGCTGGCCCAGAAATCTGCATTATCCGAAGAACTCATTCAATCAAGCCAGTGGTTAACTGAATTAGAAGATCATGAACTTCGTGATTTAATGATGCTTGATTTTTAAAAATTTGATTTGTATATGCGCCAAGAGCAAAAATGCTCTTGGCGCTCTTTTTAATTTCGCGAATTTCGGTGGATTAATGTTGTTACTTCTTCCCTACTTACTTCAGATTAATATTTAGTTGTGTCAAAATGGTCATTGCTGTGCGGTCTTCAGCAATGATCTACGTTAATGAATGGTATACATCCTTCCTTTCTTAGTGTAAGTAATACAGGAGAATGGCTGATCAGACAACTTGTCACTTGCTATACTACTGGTAATTGTACTTCTTCAGGTAGCACAAAATCCTTTAAGCCTTCCTGCCCGTCAGGTGGCTTTGGTGGCACAATAGCCTCATCACTATCCCTTGGCTTAAGATGATAAAATCGGACATCTTCTACGACTACTTCTGTTATAAAAACCTTTGTGCTTGCTTCATTTACAAATGATCTTGATTGAATACGGCCATTTGTCCCAATCAATGAGCCTTTTCCGCAATATTTGACGATATGCTCTGCCAGCCTTCCCCAAACTGAACATAGAATAAAGTCAGCATCTACTTCCCCGCGACTGTTTTTGTAATTGCGATTAATGGCTAGCGTAAAATTTGTTTGCACGCGATTTCCTGATAAGTGTCGCAACACAGGATCTTTTGTTAACCTTCCGACCAGTCCGACTTGGTTCATCGATTCACCTCCTTTACTTTTGATTGCCCTCATCTTACAAGAAAGGTTCTAGCATTGGCAAAAGTCGATATTTATCATTTCCTTCAGTTTTTAATCATAAATTGGTTATATTGAGGTTTTTATTTTTCAATAATTTAATCATTTTTCGATTCGAATGCTTTTGGCTGTAATAGCAAATGCTAATTGTTGAAATATGCAATTTCGCTGTTTTTGTACAATGTGCGAACAGACTGCCAATCGTCAACAAGGGTGATTTGAATATGTTATACTAAAAAGGATGACCGACTTAGGAGGATATTACATAATGAAAACATTTAAAATGCTTTCCTTTGACCTTGTCACAAAAGATGGCATACAACCGTTTCCTTTAGTCGATGGTATAATTATTAACCAGGAAAACAGCCATCAATCTTGGATTCTTGAACTGTTTATGGACCGACAATATCGTTCAACTTTTGATGAACTTTTAGCGAATGTTACTGTCTTTAATGTACGTGCAGTTATTTCATCTCCAGATAATGAGCCTGCTCCTTTCCAAGTGATCGTACATAACGTTCAAGAAATTGGCGAACACATCTCTGTACTTTTAAAAGGGACGTTAAAAATAAAACGCTCAAAATATGCAGAGCAATTACTAGCCGAGCTATTAGCTGAAGGAGTTTCTTTAGATAAGCTTTTGGAACGCTTCTCACACGATATGAAAGAACGACCAAAACTAAAAAATGATTGAGCTTGATTTAACGATGCAAATTTCTGCATCGTTTTTTTTATTGGACAGGTTGGGTAAATCAGCATATGAACTAACTATAGCGAATGGATTCGTAGGAACAATGGAAGAATGGATTGAATCCTTAAAATGTATTTAAGGAGAACAAGGGTCTCCGAGACCGCCAGCTGATTTAACAGAAACTCATCAACAAGTAGTTGAATTGCAAACTGAAGTTATTGCACATTTGGCCAAATTGCAACAGAAACAACCAAAGGTCATGTGGAACTAGCTACTGCATCAGAAACAACAGTAGGCACTGATGACACAAGAGCGGTGCATCCAGCAGGGTTAAAAATAGCGTTGGATAAAAAGGTAAGTAAGACACAAAGGCACGTTGTTAAACGGATGGCTAGGGAGTATTAGGTTTAGTACCAATGACTTAGTAGTAGTAGTCACGGTAGGTATAAACGCTACATTAAAGATATATATGTTGAAGAATCAAATAGTACACACTACATCAAGGTAGATCCACCTAATGGATATTATATAGACCTAGGTGGATCGGTGCAGAGTGGGTTGAGGATATGGAACAATCAGAAATCGATGAATTAAACAATCAACCAAAACAACCAGCTGAAGAACGTATTACTGAATTAGAAAACACGATATTATCTATATTGGAGGTGTTATAAGTAAACAGATTTTTTTAAAACATGTGGGCTATGAAGCGAGTCAATAAAAATTATTTTCAAGGGCAAGTAGCAAAAGTGCGAATAACACAAATACAATTTGTAGTGATTGTTCCAACGCCGCAGTTAATAGAATAGAGCATTGAAGGAATATATCCCTATTTGTTCTGTGGACAAAAAGTCAGCAATCCATTAATTATTAATTTGCGCGTATAGGTAAATATACAGTACAAAAGTTGTTCACCTATGTATATTTATTAAAGAATAATAAAATAAATATAGCATTTGACTCCTAATTATGTAAATATTATTTTAAGTATATTAGGTAGGAGAAGGTGGAGCAATGGTGATTTACAGCAAGAAAAATGAGGGAGTAGAGGAGAAACCTACTCAAGGACGTTATGAAGAATTAGATTCTCTTAGAGGTTTAGCAGCTTTAGCAGTATTTTTAGGTCATATTTTACTAATTTTTAATCTAAGTTTTTACGCACTTGTTTTATTTGAATTTGGACCATTCCGAGTATTTGTTGCAGGTAGTGAAGCAGTAATGTTGTTTTTTATATTAAGTGGATTTGTATTATCACTACCATTTTATAAAAAAAAGCCATTTACTTATAATACTTATATAATTAAACGCGTTTGTCGTATCTATGTGCCTTACATTTTCGCAATTTGCTTAGCATTTGTATGTAAAGAACTTTTTTATGACGGTCGCATCGCTAGTTTAAGTGATTGGTTTAATGGACTTTGGGATACTAAAATTACTTTCAAAGAAATGGTTAATCATTTACTTTTAGTCACAAATTTTTCTAGTAATTTAAACGTAGTTGTTTGGTCTTTAGTGCATGAAATGCGTATTTCCTTTGTTTTTCCCTTTGTGTTGTTAATTTTAATAAGAATAGATTCTGTCAAAGGGATTATCTTAGCATTCTCTTGTTCAATAATAAGTGTATTTTTCGTTTTCTTAACAGGTGCAGAATATTTAGGAACTGAGTTGTTTGTTTCTATACACTATTTAGCACTATTTATTGTGGGTGCACTTCTTGCAAAACATAGAAAATATTTGATTAATTGTTACAAAAATTTATCTAGAAATTTAAAAATTCTATTTTTCTTTATAGGGATAATATTATATGTTTATGCTCACCCATCTTTTGTATTAAACTTACTTATCCCTGATTTTCATCCATTTTATAGAACTGTTATTGATTCTTGGTTTATTTCTGCTGGAGCTTGTATTTTAATTATCTCAGCACTTTCTTCAGGAACATTTTCTAGATTATTAAATAACAAGATTATTAATTACCTCGGGAAAATATCTTATAGTTTATATCTTACTCACATAGTTGTGTTATCCTCTGCTATGTATATATTTTCAGATATAATGCCTTTATGGAGCGTATGTCTAATAGCTATAATTTTTACTTTTGCAATATCAAGTGTAATGTATGAAATAGTAGAAAAAAATGCGATTAAATTAGGGAAATATTTAGAGAATTATTTGAAAAAGAGAATCAAAAAAAATGTAATTAATAAGAATGAGGAAATAAATTTATAAATTTATATTTGTTCACTAACGTCGTATAAATAATATTAGAATTTTCTGTTTTTTAATTCTGCTACTTTTGAAGAAAAATGAAGACACTTAAGCAGAGATAGTGAACATCCTTTTTTTCATTTTTTTACAAGGGTGACAGAAACTCGAAAACCTTTATGGTACGGTATTTCCTTCGATTTTTCGAAGCCCACTATGTGCCGATTTCCACGATGCTGCTTTTAAATAACGACTAATTTGTAAATACGTTCGTGTGCTATTTGTATTCAGCCAAGCCAGTACGTTTAAGCAGTAGACAATCATTGCGATGTACACTTGGTTATGCACAACTTATTCGCTTTTGATGAGACGAAACAGGTTTTCAGCACGATTTTGCGTGGTCCCAATTAGAATCATTTTATCCGAAAATACAGTTGAATTTTCAGAGAGATTAAAGGTTTCTACTACTCGTGTTACCGCGTTTTTCGCAAGCGAAAGTCATCTGTCATGCGTCGAATCGTTCATAATCCAAGTAACCACGGTCAAAGACGTACATGCATTCTTTGTCATCAACCAGCACTTCTAGCTGGCCACGATTATGTTCTTTCCCATTTGTCAGTACAGTTGTGTCTGGATAAGAATAGCCGTTTTCTAAGTAAACAAGGTGTAAATACAGCTTCACACCAGATTTTATTTTGCTGAATTCAGGCCACCGATGATTGTTTAGATTCAGAGGTAATATGCTAGAATCAATTATTTTCAGTGGTGTCGTTGTTTTTCGGCGCCTGCTCAAAATTTGTTTTCGTATGAATTTGTGCGACTAAGTCTAGAAAAAATCCGTTAAAAAAACTCGGCTGGCACTGCAGAAGGCGTTTAATAACTTTTCTATTTACCAATCCTTTAAACCATAAGGAGTGGTAGATGTGCAAAATAGATTTTTTATCGGAGCCTTTAATGGCTTAATACTAAGTATTATTCTTTGGACCTCAATCTTTGGTTGGATAAGAATAATTAAAAACTTACTATAGATTAGTTCCATATTGTTCAGTAACTATACGTAAATACAGCTATCAAATATTTATAAAAGTATCCTCTTTTTGAGGATGCTTTTTCTTTTTACCGGAAAGGATGTGAGCTAATGAAATACAAGTCAGTTGGTGATAAGGAATGCTAATTCGTTACAAACGGAAACCTAACAGAACCACTTTTACAATTTAATAATTTTTAAATGGAGCAAGAGGTAAATGGATTGTTACAAATTTCATTTACCTCTTTAAACGTTCAAAATAATCCAGCGCATAGTCTTTTACTAAAAGAGTCCAAAATAATATTTTCGGCGGTTCACGTACATGCTTCTCCATTTGCAAATCTATCATCATGAATTGGATCAGCTTCACGTTTACCAAATTTATTCTCATAAGCTGACGTATAACTAACGTATAATCCATTCGCGCCATAACCTTCGATATATGTCTTTAATTTTGTTGTATTTACATTCTTTGATAATGATTTTAAACGTTATAACCATAGCGATATTGAGTTAGTTGATCTTTGCGCGCAGGGCCGCTTCCTTTTCGCAGATATTTATCCTTTGCGTGCGGATCTCCGCTTTCACTTTCACGTTCAAGTATTCACCCTTCATATCCGCGGTGTTCACTATTTTTTCAGCTAATGCAAAAAAGAGTGTTCCATTATTGGAAGCACTCTTTTTTAATTTATCGCGTATTCATGTTGTTATTCTCTCGAACGTCTACTTTTTCTTCAACGACTTTTTCTTTAATGACATTGCCATTTCTATCTACGCCGTTAGCATTAGGTACGTTGTTGTAACCATTTGTACCATTTAAGTCAGTGTTTGTTCTTGGTGCTGTTGTTCCTGGTGTTGTAGCTTCAGGCATAACAGTACCATTCACGTCACGATTGTAAACGTCATGTTTTCTATCTGGATCTACAACGTCTTCGACTTTATCAACACCTCGTTGAACGTCGTTCTTTACATTCTCCGCTGGTCGTTCTTCAACAGCTTTATTTCCCCAGTTACAACCTCCAAGGAATACAGTAGCAAGAATGATGGCTAAAAATGACATCTTCCACATAAAAAAACCTCCTTTCTTGGGTGCTATGTCAGCAAATACAATAGGTGCATTTGTGATCCTACATAGATTGCCCGGGAAAGGAGGGAACTATCCGATTTTCGTAAAAACTATTTTTGTTTTTCTTTTAACAATTGTTCAATGTACGCTGCTTCAGCTTTACAGTTGTAGCTATAATTTGTACCTAGCTCTTTTTGCAAGGCCTCGATCGTTTCGATTTGCTTAGCCGTTGGTTCTTCATTTAAAATTTTTGCAATTACTTCATCGATTTTCTTCGCCATTTCTTCATGGAATTCAGTACTCATCAAAACATCTGCTGGGATTTTTTCGATCCATGCGGCATTTTCTTGAAAATAAGTTTGCCAGCTAGTAATGAAGTCTTCCATAGAAAAACGCTCTTCTTTCCAATCAATACTTGTTAAGTATGATTCAAAAGATGTTGAAATCGAACGCGTAATGCTAATTTTAACACCTGAAGACAATTCCTTATACATCTATATAATCCTCCTACGTTTTAAAAAAACCTAAAATTACATGTATTTCAAATTTACAATCGCATATATGCTATCGCATTTTAAGAACTTAATTAATCTATTAATTAACAGTAAGGTCATTATTCGACATAATTATTTTATATCTTTTAACCTATAATTGCAAATTACGCCTGTTTTGGCTGCTCAGGTCCAATAGCAAATAGAATATCAGCTTCACATACTAGCTCTCCATCGACTGTTGCCACACCGTGACCTTTGCCCATTGCTCCACGTAGTTTGACGAACTCTACTTCTAATCGAAGTTGGTCTCCTGGTACTACTTGACGCTTGAAACGACAATTATCAATACCTGTCAAGAAAGCTAGACGACCTTTGAATTGATCTGCATTTAATAATGCTACTCCACCAACTTGTGCTAGCGCCTCTACAATTAAAACGCCTGGCATTACAGGGTAGCCTGGGAAATGCCCATTAAAAAAGTCCTCGTTCATAGAGACATTTTTTAAACCGACTGCACGCTTCCCTTCTTCTAATTCAACAATACGATCAACAAATAAAAATGGATAACGATGTGGTAAAATTGCTTGAATTTGCTCTGCTGTTAACATTTCTTTTCCCCCTAAATATCAATTTCGCCTTGGCGTTTTCACAGGATGAGTTCCTCTATTCAGTAGCTGCCTACTGAATGCAGATCAATAAATATGTAAACATAAAGTATGGTAAAGAATAATATTATTCTTTACCATTCATAATATCAAATATATGCTGCCATGTTTCAGTTTTGAAAACATCCATGGCATTACCTGAACCAATAACACTGTAGCCAACTATTGCACCTACAATTGCGGCAACAACGATTAAGACGAGAACAAGTACAACGCGTAGCCAAATCGGAATCAGCCGTATTTGCACCCATCGAACCCCTCGTTGCTCTCCATTTGAGCTTTGTTCCTTCTCTTCTGGTGGCGTATCGGTTTCCTGTGTCGGCACAGAACGTCGACGTGAATCGTTTGTCATAAATTGTACTCCTCTTCATTCCTTACTAAACAGTATTAACGGATTTACTATCGAATACCATTAATGAGCCCAAGCATTTGGTCTGCTAAAGTTACCGCTCTTGCATTGAATTGATAAGAACGCTGCGTTTGGATTAAATCCGTCATTTCTTTTGAAAGATTTACATTTGACATTTCTAACGCACCGTTTTGCATGCCAATTTGCTGACGATTTGCTCCTTGTAATTCAGTGACAACTTCAGCTTGTGTATATCCAAGCTGAGCGAGGTTATTCGGTAATGCAACATAAGAGCCAGAAATATGCTCCATTAGCTGTGGCTTTTGAAACTCTGTCACTGCTAAATCAGTACGAATAATATCCCCATTCGGCTCTGTTGCCTCCAAAACGCCGCCATTGCGTACAGCGATACTTTTCACATTACTTGGTAATGTAATAGCTTGTCCTGTTGAATCTGCCAATGGATATCCATCTGCATTTACAACCATTACTGTTCCATTATCTAATGGTGACAAATAAAAGTCACCTTGACGAGTATACACTGTTTTTGTGCCATTTTCACCATCTGGCATCAAAATATTGAAATATTGCTTCGGTTTTGTGAAAGCAAAATCAAGATCGCGATCTGTTGTTTGTAGGGAGCCTTGCTTGTGATTTGATTGGATTTGTCCAAGCATTGCACCTGCACCATAACGGATGCCAAGAGGTGATTGTCGGTCAGCACGATCTTGTTTATCATTATTAAATTGCTGATAAAGCAGTTCATTGAATGTAGCTTCTTGTGTTTTGTAGCCAAGTGTATTGCTATTGGCGATGTTATTACTAATTGTATCTAGTTTATGTTGTAATTGCCCCATTGTATTTGTTGCAGTAATCATTGTACGTAGCATGATCAAACGCCTCCTGTTCGCCTATTATACTTTACCGATTTCGTTGACAGCCTTTTCCATGCTACGATCATAAGCCTGTAACACTTTTTGGTTAGCTTCGAAAGCACGATATGCTGTCATTAAATCTGTCATTGTGCGACTAGAATCTACGTTTGAGCCTTCTAGATAATTTTGACGCAATGTAAAGGATACGCCATTCGCTCCGTAAGCTGTCGGTAAGTCTTCACCGTTTGCTGTTCGAATTAAGCCATTATCCTGTTTACGTAGCGTGTTCGGATTCGTCGCAAATGATACGCCAACACGTGCTACTTGCTGATCATTAACATAAATTGCTCCGTTCTCATCTAGGCGGAAATCATCATTCGGTAGCTGGATGCGTTGACCTCTGTCTGATAACACATACAGTCCTTGTGGATTTACTAAATAGCCTTGACCATCTAAAGTAAAATTCCCGTTGCGTGTATATGCCTCGCCACCATCTGGATGTGCTAAACGGAAGAAAATAGATCCCGTGACGCCATCATCATTTTGTGGTAAGTTTCCATCAATCAAAGCCATATCTGTCGTGAAATCAGTATTGTAGATTTGGCCTTGTATGTAGTTGGGCAATGTTTCTTGCATATAAATCCCTGTATTTAATGCTCCAACTTGACTCATATATTGAGAGCCTGCTTGTTGATTGGCAGGTGCATTCGTTTTTCCTACGCTTGACATGAGCATATCAGGAAATGAACGAATTGTTGATTGGTCTGCCTTAAACCCTGGTGTATTCGCATTTGATAAGTTATTAGTTAGTAGCTCTGTTCTTCTTTGTTGTGCAATCATTCCAGTTGCAACTGTATAAAATCCTTTAAACAAAGGAATCACCTCTTAAATTTTTATAAGGATGCGGGCACTCGATCAATATTTTCAAGCATAATGCCTGTACCAATTGCTACACAATCCATAGGGTGCTCTGCAATGAACACAGGTACCTTTAACTCTTCTATTAATAGCTGGTCCATTCCATGTAGTAATGCACCACCGCCAGTAATAATTACCCCACGATCAATTATATCAGCTGATAACTCTGGTGGCGTTTTTTCTAAAACATTTTTTGCAGATTGGACAATCATAGCAACCGATTCATGTAATGCACGTTCAATCTCCTCAGAGTGAATTTCTATTGTACGTGGTAGACCTGTCACCATGTCACGACCACGAATATCCATTGAATCGTTTCTCGCGCCCTTAAAGACTGTACCAATTGTGATTTTTATTGCTTCTGCAGTACGTTCACCAATTAGCAATTTATATTGTTTTTTAATATATTGTAAAATATCATTATCAAAAACGTCTCCTGCAACCTTAATGGATTCGCTCGTTACAATATCACCCATTGATAGAACTGCTACATCTGTTGTTCCACCGCCAATATCGACTACCATATTACCACTAGGTTGGAATATATCCATGCCTGCACCAATTGCTGCAACTTTTGGTTCTTCTTCTAAGTATACTTTTTTTCCACCTGATTTTTCTGCAGCTTCGCGAATAGCTTTTTGCTCAACACTAGTAATGTTTGTAGGACAGCAAATTAAAATACGTGGTTTCGCTAAAAATCCTTTTACATCTAATTTATTGATGAAATGTCTTAGCATAGCTTCTGTAACATCAAAATCCGCAATAACACCATCTCGTAATGGACGAATTGCAGTTATATTTCCTGGCGTACGCCCTACCATTTGGCGAGCCTCTTCCCCTACCGCTAATACTTTATTAGTTTTTTTATCAATCGCCACTACTGATGGTTCATTTAAGACGATTCCTTTGCCTTTAACGTGTATTAATACGTTCGCAGTTCCTAAGTCAATGCCAATATCTTTCGAAAACATTTTATAATTTCTCCTTCCCGCCAGTTCCAACTACATAACGTTCATTTTATCTGTTTATCTAGAATATTTTATCATATTTCATTGGTAATTTCACCTAATTTTAGTGAATGAAACGGTTTTGTTTCAATTATATGAACAGTCATAGAAAAGAAGAAATCGTTTTAGCAATCTTTTATATGGTATCTAATTTGTTTTGGCTCATCACAATAACGTGAGGTTGATTTCCGTTCCGGCTGGGCGCTTTCGCGCAGAGCAAAGCTTCCTGGGGGCGTCCTATGAGCCGCTTTTGTTGTTGTTGTTGCTGTCGCTACGCTTTCGCACAGAAAACATCCGCTTCGCTGCAGGGTCTCGGGCCTACAGATGTTTTTTGCGCGAAAGCGTAGTGCTAACGTAGCGGCAGCAGCACGATGTAGGTCACGAAGGCGTTATCACAGGATGTGATGCTCTTAGCCTTCGTTCCTCTACCGCTAATCCCCAAGGAGTCGCCCAGCCTCCACTCCAATCAACTTATATACATTGTATCCGTTTTAAAAATATGTAGAAAATGAAAGTGGCTGGGACAAAACTGGTCAAAACCTTAAAAAGCAAGATAAATCAATTTAGAACGTTGATTTCTCGCGTTTTTTGGTGTTGAGTTTTTAAATTTTGCGTAAAAAAATATACTTCTGTCATAAGCGACGTAAATGATCAGTGCGGTCAGAGAGTGTTGCATGAAGGTAGATGTCGATATTTTTCAAAAGTTGGTTGATAAATTAAAATAGTTGGTTGATAAATCGATAAAGTTGGTCGATAAATTAAAATAGTTGGTTGATAAATCGATAAAGTTGGTCGATAAATTAAAATAGTTGGTTGATAAATCGATAAAGTTGGTCGATAAACAATCAAAAGTTCTCGACAAATCTCAAAACTGCAGCTCATTAAAGATTTTTGTCGCTGCCGTTGCGCTCCGCTCCACTTTCACTGCAGAAAAATGAGGTTTTGTCTCAACCTCCCTGGGCAAATCGAGTAGGAGGGAGTGACTAACTCCCGACCTCTCCAACCACCGTACGTACGGATCCGTATACGGCGGTTCAATTAAGATGAATAACGCAAGATTTCATAACGAGCTTGCAGACTTTTGAGCCCTTGGTTACTCCAATAAGAGTTACCAAGGGTTCTGTGTAATATTGGACTTTTCGAAATACGCCAGTAACTCTTGCGAGTATTGCCCCATTCGTAAGCCTTCCAGTCTGGAACTCCTAAGCGAATAAGGTTGCGCACTTTCGTACGAGGCTTCTTCCAATTCTTCCATAAACACATGCGAAGTCTTCTTCTAATCCATCCATCCAGTGATTCAAATATTGATTTCGTATCCGCTAATGAAAAGTAGCCACACCACCCAATTAAGTATTGATTCAATTGTTGAATTCGGTACTCCATTGGAAATGGCTTCTTTCTAGCTGTTAATTCCCGAATTTTGTTCTTCATTCGCTTTATGCTCTCTTTCGCAATTCGAACTTGTGGTTCTTTGCGGGAGGTAAAGCTAAATCCTAGGAATTTACGTTGCCAAGGACGAGCCACTGCGGATTTCTTCTCATTTATTTTCAATCGCAGCGTCTTCTCAATAAAGGTTTTGATACTTGCCATCACTCGTTCTCCTGCTCGTTTTGTTTTCACATAAATATTGCAGTCATCGGCGTAACGGACAAATTTATGACCACGTTTCTCTAATTCTTTGTCTAATTCATCCAGCACAATGTTTGAGAGAAGTGGACTCAGTGGACCCCCTTGGGGTGTTCCTTCATCTGTATCATAAACGACACCATTTATCATGACACCCGATTGCAAGTATCTACGAATCAGCTTGAGTAGAGGTTTATCAGAAATTTTCTTCGCTAATGTACTCATTAGACGGTCATGGTTTACTTTGTCGAAGAATTTCTCTAAGTCCATATCTACTACCCAGCGATATCCTTCTTTTATATAGCCTTTGGCTTCTCGGATTGCATCGTGAGCACTTCGTTTTGGTCGAAATCCGTAACTATGATTCGAGAAGTTCGGGTCGTATAGGTTGGATAGCACTTGGGCAATTGCCTGTTGAATGAGTCGGTCTGTCACGGTTGGGATTCCTAATAGTCGCACACCGCCGTCAGGTTTCGGGATTTCGATTCTGCGAACTGGTTGTGGTTGGTAGGTTCCCTCAAGAATTTGCTTCTTAATCGTTAGCCAGTTTTCGACTACATGCTGTCGTAGGAATTTTACGGGCATTTTGTCTACTCCATGACTCCCTTTGTTTCGTTCCACCCGTTTGAGTGCGAGAAGCAGATTCTCTCGTGATAAAATTTGATTCATTAACATCTCGTTCGACTCCTCCGTGAATAGCTTGTCTTCTTATAACAGTTTCTACTGCACCCGCTCAATGTCCCTCATGGGATTCACCATTACCTCCATTAAGTCGGTCCTTCTGGATTTTCTGTGTTTATCATAGAAAACTGCATGCCAAGGGCTATTCTCTCCGAATTGTTCGGTCCTTTCCATTCATTCTAGAAGTGAATGGTACTATGACCTCTGCTGACTTCTGATGGTTCAGCTACCTATCGCTAAGTAGGTTACAAAGTGTACTTTGCGTTTCCATCAGACCTCCCCGGGTAAGCGTATGCACTTTCACACCATCTATCCGCCTCATTTACTCGATATGACCTTCGACAGAAAGGACTTTGTGTTGTTGTGCACACTCATCCAATCATACCTAGCCTTATATGAGATTTGTGTTCCTCGGACCGGTGTTTTGCCTCCAGCTTCCTTCAGATTCCGCGTCGCCACGGACACCCTTGCTCTTGGCTAACCTCTACTTCTGTCTTCGAGGTTCGGGACTTGCACCCTATAGTTCATACGCATGCCGGGCGCACACAAAAAAAGAACGAATCATTATTGACTCGTTCTTTCTTTCCACTTGTTTTTCGTTGCCTCTCCTCCACGAATATGACGTACGGCCTTATGATAGGCGAGAATTTCTTTCACTTGCTCAGCTAATCCTTCATGAATTGTTGGCAATCGCTCTGTTAAATCTTTGTGCACCGTACTTTTTGAATAACCTGTCATTTTCGCGAGGACACGCACAGTTTCACGCGTCTCAATCAATAATTCACCGAGGCGTATGCAGCGCTTCCGAATGTGCTCGTGCACGTTCTTCGTCCTTTCCACACAATTTCACAAAATGGCGTTGGCATCAGATGCACGTCTGCGCATTTCTTCACCTTATGTGAGGACAAAGCTATTCAGAACACATTTTACATTTTCACGATAAAATACTGATTTTTTATGCATTTTTTAGTATTTATTTTTCACTTTAAAATACAGTATTAAGGATCTACTTATTTTCAAAGGCTAGTAATTGTTTCGGATTAATATATTTTCCGTTATCTAGTACTTCAAAATGCAAGTGAATGCCAGCTGCTTGGTTCCACTCATTGTCAGTCGCTTTTCCAAGCGCTTGACCTTGTGTTACCTCATCGCCTTCTTTCACAGCAATGTCCTTTACAGAGCTATACTGTGTTTGCTTACCATCTGCATGCTCAATAACAATTTTATTGCCCGTAAATGCATCTAGTTTTACTTCTAGTACTTTACCACTCATAGCAGCAAGCACTTCAAATTCTTCACCATTCATAGAAAGCGAAATACCGGAAGATGTCGTAAATGTTTGATTAAATACCATTAGTGCTTTTTCACGTGACTCTGCATTAGCCTCTACTTCATAAAACTCTTGTGAAACTTGGACTTTACTTAAATCTGCTTCCTTGAATGGGTACTTCATAGTTTCTGTACGTGCATTTGTTTCAACTACAGGACCTGAATCTACTTCTGCTACTTCTGATGACGGAGCCTCTTCTACTTTCGATACGAGACTATTGTAACCAAATAGCATTCCTGCTAGCATTAGAGCGCCACCTCCGTAAACTGCTGGCCAAAACCATGGTTTTTTCTGTACTTGAACTTTTTCATTTTGATCTTGAGAAGTTTTACTATTTTTATCCTCTCTCATTTTCATCACCTCTAGTTGCAGTGTGAACAACTAAAAGTTATTTTAAACATGCATCTATCGATTTTATTTCAATATCTTGATAATAATAGTGTAAAATTTCGGCAGCAGTTTTCCCATTACTGGCCATAGCCTCTGCTCCGTATTGACTCATTCCTACTCCATGCCCGTATCCTTCCGTGCTAACCTGTACATTTCCTGTAGCGGCATTATATGAGATTTTAAAATCCGTTGATGGTATTTGTAAAAGTGTTCGAACTTCTCGACCTGACCACACATTCTTGCCTAGCTGCATGCGCTCAACACGTCCGGAATCATTTATAAATAACTGTACACGGTTGAAATCACTTGCGTGCCATTTAACAGGCCACAGTGCATTCCATTCCTTTAATGTCCATTCCTTTATAGCTGAAAACTTTGGTGATGATTGATCAGATATACTTGCAACACTTTGTAAATATGGTAGATCATTACCGCTATAACCGTGGGCACTCTCTGTTTTACCGTTGCTAGTAGAGTGAAACATTGCCGTAATTAATTCATTATTATATAGAAGAACTTGTCCTTTCGTTTCGTTAATGGCCTCGACAATTTTCTTTTCATTCCCCGGGAAATTGCTAGTCCAATTCGCTTTTCTTTGCTCCTTATTGTAAAAAACTTGTCTAGCTACTGTAGGAGCGATGGCTATTTTACCGTAATTTGTCGATTTCAATGCGTATGTTCTTGCTGCAATTGCCTGCGCTTTTAAAGCTTCTTTTTTAAACGAAACGGGCATTTCTGCAGCAACTACACCAGTCACATACGTTTCTAAAGGGATTTTCTCCTGTTGCCCCTCCACTTCTATAAATATTTCACAAGCCTTTTCTGTTGTTGTCATTGAAGGTAAATCCTCAACCGTATGTCTCTCACCTAATGCCACAGGAAGCATATATAATGCTCCAATCAAACTAATTATGCTTATACTCATTATCCATTTTTTCATAAGGAATACTATGCTAGAAATCTTCAAAATATGAGGACGTTGGCGAAGTACGCTTCAATACGCATAGGAAAACATGATTAGAGCGGGCTATCTAAAAATGGCATTTCACCATAACGTGAGGTTGATTTCCGTTCCGGCTGGGCGCTTTCCTGGGGGCGTCCGATGAGCCGCTTCGCTTCGCAGCAGGGTCTCGGGGCAACAAATGTTTTCTGTGCGAAAGCGTAGTGCAAACGTAGCGTCAGCGACAGGATGTTGGTCACGAAGGCGTTATCACAGGACGTGATGGTTTTAGCCTTCGTTCCTCTATCGCTAATCCCCAAGGAGTCACCCAGCCTCCACTCCAATCAACTTATAACATGGCGTACGTTTTAAAACGCTAAATAGGAACTAAATTGTGTAGAAATACCTTCCATTATCACCTTTGAGATGCTTTTAGTCCTCTTTCCATCTAATGATCATGCTTCTTCCTATAACTGCGTCAATTTGCCAGCATGGTTTAAACTACAAAGGAAAAAACCCTCTGCTTGAACTTAAGCAAAGGGTTTTGACATCTATTTAGTTTGTTGGTAATTCAACAACTGATTCCTCATTGATGATTACATCTTCAACTGGTACACGTTCAATATTTGCGCCAAGAGCAGCCAGTTTGCCGTGGAAATCAACGTAACCACGATCTAAGTGATGAAGTTTTGTAACTCTAGTCACACCTTCTGATACAAGACCTGCTAAAATTAGTGCAGCCGCCGCTCGTAAATCTGTCGCCATCACTTCAGCACCCTGAAGATCTACAGGCCCTTCGATAAACACAGAACGTCCTTCTATTTTAGCACTGGCATTCATGCGACGGAACTCCTCAACATGCATAAAACGATTTTCAAAAACCGTTTCCGTAATTATACTCGTACCTTCTGCAGTTAACATCAAGGCCATCATTTGGGATTGCATGTCTGTTGGGAATCCTGGATGTGGCATTGTTTTAATATCGACAGCTTTTAATGTATTAGAAACACGTACACGGATGCCTTCATCTAGTTCAATAATTTCTACACCCATTTCACGCATCTTTGCAATTAATGCTGTCATATGCTCAGGAACAGCGTTTTCAATCGTTACATCGCCTTTTGTAATTGCTGCTGCAACCATAAATGTGCCAGCTTCAATACGGTCAGGAATAATATGATGTTCTGTCCCATACAATGTATCGACACCTTCGATACGAATCGTATTCGTACCTGCACCGATGACACGGCCACCCATATTATTAATAAAGTTTGCAAGATCTACAATTTCAGGCTCTTTCGCTGCGTTTTCAATTACAGTTGTTCCTTGTGCTAAAGCTGCAGCTGTCATAATATTTTCTGTTGCCCCAACGCTAGGGAAGTCCAAATACACATTGGCGCCTTTTAAACGTCCTTCTGCCTTCGCTTCTACATACCCATGACCAAAGGAGATTTTTGCTCCCATAGCCTCAAAGCCCTTTAAATGTAACTCAATTGGGCGAGAACCGATTGCACAGCCCCCTGGTAAAGCAACACGAGCATAGCCATTTCGAGCAAGTAAAGAACCCATCACTAAAATCGATGCACGCATTTTACTGACAAATTCAAACTGAGCTTCACTAGAAAGTTCTTTTGTTGTATCTATATATACTGTATTGTCTTCCGGTATATATGTAACCGCCGCGTTTAGACTTTTAAGTACTTCATTTATAGTAAAGACATCTGCTAAGTTAGGGACTTCTTTAATTACATTTTCTCCTTCAGAAGCAAGTAAAGCCGCCGCTAGGATTGGTAACACTGCATTTTTTGCGCCCTCTACACGTACTTTTCCCTGTAGCTTTTTGCCGCCAGTCACTATTATTTTTTCCACCTTATGTCCCTCCGAATTCAATCTATTAACCTATCATATTTTTATTTTAACAAGAAGTATAATGTCATAATCAGTAAACAAACAACTCTATAGTACAACTTTTCTTACGCTCGTTCAAGCATCCAAATCACTATTTTAAGACATTTATTGATATTTTGCTATTTATTTATTGTACGCATAATTTTTTTTTTTGTGAATGACCAATAACATGGAAGAAAAGCATTAATTACTAATACTTACCCAAAGATTTATGAACAAAAACAAAAATCTATAGGTTTTCTTAACACTAATATTTACATATTTCAAAGGACCACATAATGATATTATAAAGTCCTGTGAAATATGTAGTTTCCATCAAAAAATAGGTATAAGGGGCTATTAAAATAAATATGGAAGTTTTCCTGACCAGTTTGATATTTGGAGAAAGAAATTTGAAACGGCCGATCCTATCGCAATACTTAACAAAATATAAATTAACTGAACTTGAAATACTTTATTCTTCTTGAAGAGCTTTTCTAGCATAAAAGCTTGTAGCGCGTAAAAAGTAATAGCGATAAAAAATATATGCGATAAAATTCCTATTAAAGCTTCTTGTCCTATGGCCTCATACATTTCCATGTTGGTTCCTCCATATTCATTTCTCTAGCAGCACTCTCAAAAGGCTGCATTTGGAATAAAGTTAAAAAACGGACAGATATTGAATCTGCCCGTTAAAATTTGAATTAGATATTACCCTCATGAACGTTGATACGATTCAACGCACGTTTTAATGCTAGGTCAGCACGTTTGAAATCAATGTTGTCTTGTTTACTTTGGATACGTCCTTCAGCACGTTTAACGGCTTCTTTAGCACGTTTAACATCGATGCTTTCAGCAATTTCAGCAGACGGAGCTAAAATTGAGATTTTTTCAGGACGCACTTCAATGAAACCACCGCTTAAAGCAACCATTTCAGTCGAACCGTCTTCTTTTTTAAGCTTCACTGCACCAATTGCAAGTGGAGCGACCATAGGAATATGGCCTGCAAGAACACCGATTTCTCCTGAAGTTGTTTTAGCAATTACCATTGATACTTCAGAATCGTATACTGGGCCGTCGGGAGTGACAATATTGACTAGAACTGTCTTCATATTTTTTCCTCCTCGTCCCTAGTATTAAACCTCTACGCCCATGCTTTTCGCTTTTTCAACTACTTCATCAATTGAACCAACTAAACGGAAAGCATCTTCTGGTAGGTGATCCCATTTGCCATCAAGGATTTCCTTGAATGAGCGAACAGTTTCTTTAACAGGTACATAAGAACCTTTTTGACCAGTGAATTGTTCCGCAACGTGGAAGTTTTGAGATAAGAAGAATTGAATACGACGAGCACGTTCTACTGTTTGTTTATCTTCATCAGATAACTCATCCATACCTAAGATAGCAATGATATCTTGTAATTCACGGTAACGTTGGATTGTACGTTGTACACCAGTAGCGATTGCGTAGTGCTCAGCGCCTACGATTTCTGGTGATAAAGCACGAGAAGTCGAAGCTAATGGGTCAACCGCAGGGTAGATACCCATTTCTGATAATTTACGCTCAAGGTTAGTAGTAGCATCTAAGTGGGCGAAAGTTGTAGCCGGCGCCGGGTCAGTATAGTCATCGGCTGGTACATAAATCGCTTGAATAGAAGTTACAGAACCTTTGTTTGTAGATGTGATACGTTCTTGTAATTTACCCATTTCAGTTGCAAGTGTTGGTTGGTAACCTACCGCAGAAGGCATACGACCTAATAGGGCAGAAACCTCAGAACCTGCTTGTGTGAAACGGAAGATATTGTCGATGAATAAAAGTACGTCAGCACCTTGCTCATCACGGAAGTATTCTGCCATTGTAAGACCAGTTAAAGCTACACGCATACGTGCACCAGGTGGTTCGTTCATTTGACCGAATACCATCGCTGTTTGCTTGATAACGCCTGAATCGCTCATCTCGAAGAATAAGTCGTTCCCTTCACGAGTACGCTCACCTACACCAGCAAATACAGAGATACCTGAGTGCTCTTGTGCGATGTTATTGATTAATTCTTGGATTAATACTGTTTTACCTACACCGGCACCACCGAAGAGACCGATTTTACCACCTTTGATATATGGTGCTAATAAGTCTACTACTTTGATACCTGTTTCAAGAATTTCAACTGTAGTTGAAAGTTCATCGAAAGATGGTGCTTCGCGGTGAATTGAATCACGACGAACGTCAGCTGGAATCTCTTCACCTAAGTCGATTACTTCTCCAAGTACGTTGAATACACGACCTAAAGTAACTTCACCAACTGGTACTGAGATAGCTTTTCCTGAGTCTGTTACTTCTGCTCCACGTTGTAAGCCATCAGTAGATGACATTGCAATTGTACGAACAGAATCATCACCTAAATGAAGAGCAACTTCTAATGCAAGAATTGTTGGTTCTTCATTAGGACGTTCAATCTTAACTGTCAGTGAGTTATAGATTGCTGGTAATTGGCCATTGCTAAATTTTACGTCAACAACTGGACCCATTACTTGAATAACATGTCCTTTATTCATTACTGTGTATCCTCCTATCGTATTCTTATACGACATTGGGAAGCTGGGCCTATTCTAAGGCTGCAGCTCCACCAACGATTTCTGTAATTTCTTGTGTAATCGCCGCTTGACGCGCACGGTTATATTGCAATGAAAGGTCTGAAATAAGATCAGATGCATTATCAGTTGCATTTTTCATAGCCGTCATACGAGAAGCATGTTCACTTGCTTTTCCATCTAATAATGCGCCGTAAACTAAGCTTTCCGCGTATTGTGGAAGTAACACTTCAAGAATTGCTTCACCAGATGGCTCAAATTCGTAAGAAGCATTACTGCTAGCAGGTGCAAGATCCGTTAATGGAAGAAGTTTTTTCTCTGTCACTTCGCTAGCAATTGCGCTGACAAAGTGATTGTAGTACATATAAAGTTCATCATACGTACCATCAGTGAACATACCAACAGCTTTACGAGCGACTTCTTTAATATCAGCAAATGATGGTTGGTCCGGAAGACCGACAACATCGCTGATGACAGTATGATCACGTTTCACAAAGTAGTCACGAACAACACGACCTACCGCTAAAATAACGTATTCGTCTTTTGATTTATGACGCTCGTCAATTGTACGTTGTACTTGGCGTAGGATACTTGAGTTGTAAGCACCTGCAAGACCACGGTCAGAACCAATGACTAAGTAAGCTGTTTTCTTAACAGGACGAGCAGTTAACATTGGATGTCCACTGTCTTTTGTTCCTGAAGCGATCGCGCCTACTACATCCTGGATTTTTTCCATGTAAGGAACGTACGCTTTAGCGTTTTGCTCTGCACGACGTAACTTTGAAGAAGAAACCATCTGCATCGCTTTTGTAATTTGTTTCGTACTCTTTGTTGAAGTAATACGACCTTTTATTTCGCGTAAGTTTACCACTGGTATTTCACCACCTTTTGTTTTTTAATCAAGTGACTAGCTCGAACTTATTCTGATTTAGCGAAAGTTTTTTTGAACTCTGTTAAAGCTGCTACGTAATCAGCATCAGGAGCAAGCTCTTTTGTAGTACGAACATGATCTAAAACGTTTGTGTGGTTTGTATCTAACCAGCTTAAGAATTCACCTTCAAAGCGAACGATATCTTGTACTGGAATATCATCTAAGTGACCTTTAGTTAATGCATAAAGGATCGCAACTTGCTTTTCAACTTTAAGTGGTTTGTTTAGGTCTTGTTTAAGAACTTCAACCGTACGTTTACCACGTTCAAGTTTACCAAGTGTGATTTTATCTAAATCAGAACCGAATTGAGCAAATGATTCAAGTTCACGGAATGCAGCTAAGTCAAGACGTAGTGTACCCGCAACTTTTTTCATCGCTTTAATTTGAGCAGATCCACCTACACGTGATACAGAAAGACCGGCGTTAATCGCTGGACGTACACCTGAGTTGAATAAGTCAGATTGTAAGAAAATTTGTCCATCAGTAATTGAGATTACGTTAGTTGGGATGTATGCAGAGATATCCCCAGCTTGTGTCTCAACGAATGGAAGAGCTGTAATTGAACCATTTTGATATGTTTCATTTAACTTCGCAGCACGTTCAAGTAAGCGGCTGTGTAAGTAGAATACGTCACCAGGGTAAGCTTCACGACCTGGAGGACGGCGAAGAAGAAGTGAAAGTTCACGGTAAGCTGATGCTTGTTTAGAAAGATCATCATACACGATTAAAACGTGTTTACCTTGTAACATGAATTCTTCTGCCATAGATACACCAGCTAATGGTGCTAAGAATAATAATGGAGCTGGTTGAGAAGCAGAAGCTGTCACAACGATTGTGTAATCTAAAGCGCCATTTTTACGAAGAGTTTCTACTACACCACGTACAGTAGATTCTTTTTGACCGATTGCAACATAGATACAAATCATGTTTTGGTCATTTTGGTTAAGAATTGCATCGATTGCTACTGATGTTTTACCAGTTTGACGGTCACCGATGATTAACTCACGTTGACCACGACCGATTGGTACTAAAGCGTCAATCGCTTTGATACCAGTTTGTAGTGGTTCGTGTACTGATTTACGAGCCATTACACCGAAAGCTGGACTTTCGATTGGACGAGATTTTGTTGTGTTGATAGGACCTTGTCCATCCACTGGTTGACCAAGTGGGTTTACAACACGACCAATTAGTTCTTCACCAACTGGTACTTCCATGATACGACCTGTACGACGAACTTCATCGCCTTCTTTGATGTCTGCGTATGGACCTAAGATTACGATACCAACGTTACCTTCTTCTAGGTTTTGAGCCATACCCATAACACCGTTAGAGAACTCTAAAAGCTCTCCAGCCATGACGTTGTCGAGGCCATGAGCAAGAGCGATACCGTCACCAATACGGATAACTGTACCAACTTCGCTTACTTTAAGTTCAGATTCATAATTCTCAATCTGTTGTTTAATCAGACTGCTGATTTCTTCAGCCTTGATGCCCATGTATGTCACCTCTCACATTTCTAAATTATTAACCGATTAATTCACGTTTTAGACGCTCAAGCTTGTTCGCTACTGAGCTATCATAAATATGGTTACCGATTTGAACACGAATCCCACCAAGTAAAGATGGATCGATTTCGTTTGTAATGTTTAATGATTGTTTCCCAACAAGTTTCGAAAAAGCTGCCGAAATATTAGCGCTTTCTTCAGTAGAAAGTGCACGAGTTGAGAATACTGTTGCATCTGCAGTACCTTGTGATTGTGCAGCAAGTTCAGCATATGCTGTTGCGATTAGCTTCACTTCGTTTACACGTTTTTTCTCAACAAGTAGTTGAACTGTGTGTAAAACTTCTGGAGTTGCACCAGCAAAGATTTCAGCTATTATTTGTTTCTTGCGTTCGATAGAGAACTTAGGCGCATTTAAAAGTGTTAAAAAATCAGGAGATTCTGTAACAACCTTTGTTAGTTCGTTTAAGTCTGCTCCAACTTCAGCAAGAATGTTTTTTTGTTGCGCTAATTCAAAAAGCGCTTGAGCGTAACGTTTTGCTACAGTTGAATTACTCATCGAGCTTCCCCTGCCTTCGCAATCGTCTCTTCAATTAGAGCACGGTTGTCTGCCTCAGAAATCTCTTTGCTAAGGACTTTAGATGCTGCAAGTACAGATAATGAAACGACTTCATCACGTACAGCTGCAATAGCTTTTTCTTTTTCAGACTCAATTTCACGTAAAGCCGATTCTTTTAAGCGGTTTGCTTCATTGCGTGCTGCAGTAAGAATTTCTTCTTTTTGCACTTCGCCTTGCTTCTTAGCGCCTTCAACAATCGATTGTGCTTCCGTACGAGCTTCTTTAAGAAGGCTCTTTTGTTCTTCTAAAAATTGGTGCGAATCTTTGCGCGCTTTTTCAGCTGCTTCGATTTCACTTGCTACTAATTCTTCACGTTGTTGCATGATGCCCATAAGTGGACCCCAAGCGAACTTTTTAAGTAACATCATTAACAATAAGAAAATAACTAATGTTGAGACGATGTCCCCGCCATTAAAACCAGTGCCGGCACCTAGTACAAGATAATCTAAAAACACGATTGTTTCACTCCCTTCAAGAGCTATGACTTCAACATAATAATTTAAATACTTGAAAACTACCTATTTTAAAAAGCTATATTTACACATAGCTTTTATCAGTTCCAAAATGAAGGGCGAAGTTTCATCTGAGAATCCTGCTTCGCCACTAGTCAAATTCAGTGTACAACTGAATTATTTGTTCATTACGATGAATGCTACTACTACTGCGATGATCGGTAGGGCTTCAACTAATGCAACCCCGATGAACATTGTAGTTTGAAGAACGCCACGAGCTTCTGGTTGGCGAGCGATACCTTCTACTGTTTTTGATACGATAAGACCGTTACCGATACCTGCACCAAGTGCACCTAAACCGATTGCGATTGCTGCTGCTAATAAACCTAATGAACCTGTCATTTGAAAATTTCCTCCTTGGAATTGTTTGTTTTTTTTTGGTTCAAGCATAAAGTGTATGCTTTATATTAATGGTCATCGCTCACTTTATGAGCCATGTAAACCATTGTTAACATTGTGAAGATAAAGGCTTGGATAAAGCCGATAAACATAGAGAAACCTTGCCATGCCATCGTAGGAATAATTGCCCCGACGAATCCCATAACACCTGTTGACGCTAAACCTGCAAGTAAGCCTAGTAAAATCTCACCCGCATAAATGTTACCGTAAAGACGAAGACCTAATGTTAAAGTGTTTGCAAACTCTTCTACGATTTTTAATGGGAACATGAATGACATTGGTTTAAAGAATGTACCAACATAATGACCTGTACCCTTCATTTTAATACCATAGTATTGAGTTAGAACTAAAATCATTGCTGCAAGCGTCATCGTAACAGTTGGGTCAGCTGTAGGTGATTTCCACCAAAGTGTGTGGTCATAGGCAATCGAGAATGGAAGACCTAATAAGTTAGATACAGCGATAAACATAATAAGTGTGATACCTAAAATGTGGAATCGCCCACCTGTTTTCCAGTCCATGTTGCTTTTGATGATGTTCTTTACGAAATCCATAATCCATTCCATAAAGTTTTGCATACCAGTAGGTTTTAACTTTAAGTTTCTAGTTGAGATAACCGCGATTAAGAAAACGATTACAGCAGCAACTAGTAACATCATAACAGTTGAGAGGTTGAATGTTAGTGAAAACAGACCAAAATCAACTGTTTTTAATGGAGCTTCATGAGTCATTGTTATTTTTCACCTCTCTTTCTAATTTAAAGCACATTAGTGGTTCCTTACTTGTGACACAATTCTCTCGACAAAGAGAAAAACGTACGGAATCATTAGCCCTATGACCGTGCTAATTAAGTGAAAATAGTTTGGCAACGAAATTGCTAGAGCGACTGCCGCTACACCTGATCCAAAACGAAGTGCTGAACCAAGCGAGCCTATTTTCTTCCCTTCACTAATGGATCGATCAAACTTCTCCATACGGCGAACTAAAATCCAAAAATTATACGTACCAAATAATGCACCGATTGCGATGCCCGCAAAAACCGTCTGATAGGGCGTAAACCCCCAACCTAATGCACAGAGTCCGAGCAAAAAAAATAACGCTCTCTTCTGCACAGCAAAAATGTGATGCAAATCTAGCATTGGTTTATAATCTCCTGAATCATTTTTTCGAGTAAAGAAAACGTTTGCTGACCACTATGTGAAATCAGAAAAGAGCAGTGAAAAACACTACTCACAGCGGAATAGTAACGGGAGAGTCATTTTGAAATTACAGGTGTAAATTCAAAAAAATGTCTTACACCCCGAAACGCACAAAACGTTGCAAATCGACAGTATTGTTTTAACTGTCAATTTAGTAGAAACTTGATATAACAAGTGTTTCAACGTCTATTAACGACTAGAAACCCTTATCATTATTACCCTTTGTAAGCATACAATAGGAGATATTTGAAGTCAATTAGTAAAGGAGAAAAACTTCACAGCCACTATATTCTTGTCAAATTGTTGACAAATTTGTGTATGAAATTTCATAGTTTCTAAATTAGACTTCACAATTATGCAAAAAAAAGCTAATTTACGACACGTTTATGCTCGTAAATTAGCTTACCCGTCAAAACAGGTACATTAGACTTATTTTTTAGTTTCAAACATAGTAGATTACTTGACTTTTAGTAAAAATTCTAGAAGAGTCTTTACAATACGCTCTGAAGCATGTCCATCTCCATAAGGATTTGATGCTTTCGCCATTGCTTCGTAGGCATTTGTATCTTCTATTAATTGTTTTGCTAAAGAATAGATTGTTTCTTCTTCCGTTCCGGCTAACTTTAATGTCCCTGCTGCGATACCTTCTGGACGCTCCGTTGTGTCTCTCAGTACTAGAACTGGTTTACCTAACGAAGGAGCTTCTTCTTGAACGCCACCAGAGTCAGTTAAAATCATATAGGAATTTGCCGCAAAGTTATGGAAATCAAAGACTTCAAGAGGTTCGATTAAATGTACACGCTTGTGATCTCCTAAAATTTCATTAGCAATTTCTCGTACAGCTGGGTTCATATGCACTGGATAAACAACTTGTACATCCTCATGCTCTGCTAATATTCTAGTAATTGCACGGAACATATGACGCATTGGTTCACCTAGGTTTTCACGGCGATGCGCTGTCAATAAAATCATACGGTCTGAGCCTATTTTTTCTAGGACAGGATGTGAATAATGTTCACTTACTGTAGTAGCTAATGCGTCGATAGCTGTATTACCCGTCACAAAAATAGTTTCAGGGTTTTTATTTTCATCTAAAAGATTTTTCTTTGACACTTCTGTCGGAGCGAAATGAAGGTCAGCCATGACACCTGTTAACTGGCGGTTCATTTCCTCTGGGTATGGTGAATACTTATTCCATGTACGAAGACCCGCTTCTACATGTCCGATAGCAATTTGGTTATAAAATGCAGCTAAGCTTGCAATGAAAGTTGTTGCTGTATCGCCATGTACTAAAACAATATCTGGCTTTGCTTCTTTCATGACTTTGTCTAAGCCTTGTAACGCATTCGTTGTCACGTCAATTAATGTTTGACGATCTTTCATAATATTTAAATCGTAGTCTGGTGTGATTTTAAATGTTTCTAATACTTGATCGAGCATTTGGCGATGTTGGGCTGTTACCGTAACAATCGATTCTATTTGCTCAGGATGCTTTTGTAATTCCAATACAAGCGGAGCCATTTTAATAGCTTCTGGTCTCGTACCGAAAATCGTCATTACTTTCCATTTTTTCATCAAAACGATTTGCACCGTCCTTTATTATATTATATGAAAAGTGCTTTACTTCTATTGAACTGCTCCAGATGCAAGCATCAGACTTCAAGAAGTATCGCCTAAACATACTAGGAAACGTCCTTCAATATTAAAGGACGCTTTCAAAAGTTTTAAGTTGCCTAAAAATTACATACTCAATTAGTTCATCACCATAACGTGGGGTTGATTTCCGTTCCGACTGGGCGCTTTCCTGGGGGCGTCCAGTCTCCACTCCAATCAACTTATCAACATGACATACATTTTAACAAAATGTCATCCCTAAATTTCAGTAGTGAACCTTGTTATTACCGTTGCAATTTACTCAGTATTATTTCGTACCGAATAGACGATCTCCTGCATCACCTAAACCAGGTACAATATAGCCGTGGTCATCTAATTTTTCATCAAGTGCAGCAATATAAATATCTACATCTGGATGTTCATCTTGAATGACTTTTACACCCTCTGGCGCAGCGATTAAGCACATGAATTTAATGCTTTTCGCACCACGTTTTTTCAGTGAGTTGATCGCTTCCACTGCTGATCCACCCGTTGCAAGCATTGGGTCTACAATGATGAAATCACGTTCTTCTACATCTGCAGGAAGTTTTGCATAGTACTCTACAGGTTTTAATGTTTCTGGATCACGATAAAGACCGATATGTCCAACTTTTGCAGCTGGAATTAGCTTTAATACGCCATCTACCATGCCGATACCTGCACGTAAAATCGGTACAATCGCAAGTTTTTTACCAGACAGTACTTTTGTTTTAGCAACTGTAACAGGTGTTTCAACTTCAATTTCCTCTACTGGCATATCGCGTGTAATTTCGAATGCCATTAAAGTTGCAACTTCGTCTACTAGTTCACGGAATTCTTTTGTCCCTGTATTCTTATCTCGAATATAAGTTAACTTGTGTTGGATTAGTGGATGATCAAATACGTATACTTTGCTCAAAGGGAATCGCTCCTAACCGTTCGGATTTCATTTTTATCTCACCTAGTATAACAGAAAATAGGAGTCGTCTCAAAAATAAATTTGGGACAACTCCTTTTCAAGAATGTTTACTACATATAAGAGCGATTATTTATCAAGTACTGCATCTAACTGTTCTATTGTCATCGGTTTGTAATAGAAATATCCCTGTCCGACTGTACAGCCGAGTGTACGTAAAATCTCAGCCTGTTCTTTATTTTCAATGCCTTCTGCCACTGAAGTCATTCCTAGATTTAACGCTAATTGAATAATAGATTGGACAATAGCGAGCGTCGCAGCATCACTAATAGCATTAATAAAGCTTCGATCTATTTTCAATTCCGTAAACGGCAGTCTTTGTAAATAACTTAAGGATGAAAAGCCCGTCCCAAAGTCGTCCACTGAAGTTTTAAAGCCGTAGCTCTTTAATTCCTGAATAATCGCAAAAGCTGTTTGAAAATCAACGAGACCAATATTTTCAGTTACTTCTAATATGATATATTGCGGATCGATATTATATTTCTGAACTAGCTGTACTGTATCCTGTACAAAATGTTCATAATAAAAATGATCCGGTGAAATATTCACTGCGACCTTTACTAGTTTCTTTCCTAAACTTTTGCGTTCAGCTAACCATGCAAGAACAAGCTCTAATATTTGAATATCGATTTCTCGAACCTTCCCTGCACTTTCCGCCACTGGAATAAAAATCGTCGGAGATACAAAGCCCAGTTTCGGTGATATCCAGCGGGCAAGCGCTTCGAGACTTTGAATGTCACCTGTTCGCAAATCCACTTTAGGTTGTAAGTTCACAGTGATTTCTTTATTTTTCAATGCTTCTGACAAATGATTCAACACCATCATTTGCTCCTCAAGCACATCATTTCTTTCTTGCGTGAATATTTCCATATGAGTGCCCGGTTTATTCGCTGCAAAGGATACAGCATTATCTGCAAAGCGTATCGCATCAGTAATTTGTATCTCTTCATTATAAGAAGCGATTCCAGTTTTCAATGTAATATAAATTTGCTTTCCTCCTATTATAAAAGGCTGACGAATGATCTCTTTTATACGCCTTTCATAAGTTAAGAAATCCTCATTGGATGTCGCATTTGAAATGATTAAACTAGTGCTAGTAAATCTAGCAATATATTCGTAATGTTCATGCTTCTGTTCATCTAGACGTTTCGCAATTTGTCTTAAAAGCTCGTCTCCCGCTTCACGGCCATATAACTCGACGATTTGATGAAATTCACTTGGCTTTACGATTTTGATATTGCCATTTTGACCGTATTCTTTCTCTTTTTCTATCTTATTTAAAAAACTATGTCGATTGGGTAACCCCGTTGTAATATCGATATAGGCTAAATCCCATATCTTTTTCTGCGTTTTTGCATACGAGTATGCCAATGCAACAAGTGTCCCAATTTTTCGAAACATTTTTTCAAAAAACGCTTGATCACTATGATGTTGCTTTAAAAATATCGCAAACAATCCAATTGCTTGCTGTTGTTGATTGTGTATGGGCATAAACCATCCAAATTGCTTTTTATTAGAACAGGCAAACATTTTATGTTCTTTCGGAATATCAATTTCATCCAGGCTTTTAACTAGAATGGATGTCTTCCCTTTCATGATTTCCTTATAAAATCCATTGTTTTCACAACGCTCCGAAATACCTTTTATTTTATGATCCCCTTTAAAAATTTGCAATTGATTTGTTTCCGTTTTGACAAGAATCATACTTGATATATTCGGCTTAAAAAATTCATCTAAGCCTCTGCAAATAATGCTCATTTTTTTATCAAAGGAATTGTCCTTTTCAATCGCTTCATACATTGCTTTCTCAAGGCGCATTAAAAATTCCTTGGTGTGATAATATGTAACATCCTTCACAAGTACTAATACAAATAATGTTTCATTGTTATTATTTTGAAACGGCAGTGCTTGTATCTCTGCTAAAAAAGGAGGTTTATCGAAGCATTTATGGTGCAATTTAGCCTGTACCATAACTCCGCTATGTATTTTTTGTTTAATCATTTCAATAGTTGTCATCTGTTCTTCGTTTGACAGCAATGAAAAATAATCGGTATTTATTATTTGCGGACGTGTAGTATTGGTAAGCACACAAAAAGAATCATTACATTCCAATACGCAATGATTATTTGTTGCATCAAAAATTACATACCTTTCCTTAGAATTATTACCTAATCTACGAATTGTATTTAATAGCACTTCATTTTCTATAACCTTCGTTTTAGTAACCATCCAACCCCTCCTCCCTTTATCACTTCAAATCTCTCTTACATTGTACATAAAAAATTCGATAAATTGTCACTTTCCCGAAAATTTCTTCTTTATCAGGACATTACCTGTCCTTAATCCACTATAATATATCCTTTTCTACTAAGTTTATGTAAATTAATTCAAAAATAAGAGTAATTTATTTTTATGTTAGCAGAAAAGATGCTTTTCACAGTTTTAACTTCCTTTCATAAAGAAAAAGGCTGTGGTTAAGGTGATATATTACACTTTAACCACAGCCTTTTATATTAAATTATGCGTATAATGGATGATTGTCAGTTAATGCTTTGACACGAGCTTTCGCTTCAGCTTTGACTGCTTCATCTTCCGGATTTTTAAGAACTGTTGCAATAATTGCACCAACTTCTTTCATGTCCTCTTCTTTGAAGCCACGAGATGTGACAGCTGGTGTACCAATGCGGATACCAGAAGTTACGAATGGAGATTCTGTATCGTAAGGAATTGTATTTTTATTTGTTGTAATACCTACTTCATCAAGTGCGTGTTCTGCCACTTTACCTGTTAAACCAAGAGATTTCACATTAAGAAGTAACAAGTGGTTATCCGTACCACCAGATACAATTTCAACACCTTCTGCAATTAACACTTCTGCTAAAGCTTTTGCATTCGCTTTAATTTGTTTTACATATTCTTTGAATTCTGGTTGTAATGTTTCACCGAATGCTACAGCTTTGGCAGCGATCACGTGCATTAATGGTCCGCCTTGGATACCTGGGAATACAGATTTATTAAGCTTTTGCTCCCATTCTTTCGAAGCAAGGATTAAACCACCACGTGGACCACGTAATGTTTTGTGTGTTGTAGAAGTGACAAAATCAGCGTATGGTACCGGTGATTGATGTTCTCCAGCAGCTACAAGACCTGCAATGTGCGCCATATCCACCATGAAATATGCGCCTACTTCATCAGCGATTTCACGGAATTTAGCAAAATCGATTTCACGTGGGTATGCAGATGCACCTGCAACAATTAGTTTTGGTTTATTCTCTAATGCTTTTTGGCGTACATCTTCATAATCGATTACTTGTGTATCTTTCGTTACGCCATATTCAACGAAATTATAAAGAACACCCGAGAAGTTTACTGGAGATCCATGTGTTAAGTGACCGCCATGAGAAAGATTCATACCAAGAACTGTATCACCTGGTTCTAAAATTGTGTGATATACAGCCATGTTCGCTTGTGCACCAGAGTGTGGTTGAACGTTCGCGTATTCTGCACCAAAGATTTCTTTCACACGGTCACGTGCAATATCTTCCACAACATCTACGTGTTCACAACCGCCATAGTAGCGTTTACCTGGATAACCTTCAGCATATTTATTTGTCAAAACAGAACCTTGTGCTTCCATTACTGCTTCAGATACAAAGTTTTCTGATGCGATTAACTCGATATTTGCTTGTTGACGTTTTTTTTCCGCAAGAATTCCATCTAATACTGCTTTGTCTTGTACTGCTAATTTTTCGTATGCCATGTTTGAAAAAGCCTCCTAAGTATAATCATTATTTGTATACCACTGATTTCAGAGGTAATTTTATTTATATACTGCACGTTCTCCGCCAATCAGCTTTGGACGTGTTGTTGCAATCGTTACAACTGCTTCTCCTACCATTCGCACAGAAGTACGAACTGGAACAGCTACTGCCTTTAAATGCATACCAATGAGTGTTTGACCAATGTCAATGCCTGCATTCGCCTGCACTGCTTCTACAACAATTGGATTTGTAAATTGTGTAAACGCATAAGCAGACATCGAGCCACCTGCAGTACGAACTGGTACAACTGTTACTGGTTCATAGCCAAATTGTTCTGCAGTTGTTGCTTCCATTGTAATAGCACGATTAATATGCTCACAGCCTTGAAACGCTAGATGCAGCTGATGTTTCTTTGCAAATGCCTGTAGCGGCTCGAAAATCGCCTCTGCTGTTTCAATTGCTCCTGCTGTGCCAATTTTCTGACCAATCACTTCAGATGTTGAGCAGCCTACGACAAAAATTGTATTTGGTCGTAAGGTTACCTGCTCTTCAAATTCACTGAGTAACTGAGTCAAATGTGTTCGTATTTGTTGTACAACCACGATGCTCAGCCCCTTAATTTATTAATATTTATACCCTACATTTAAAAAGCTCATGGAACTTTTTAAATGTGTAATAGCTTTACTTATTGCTCAAGCTCAGCGATTTTTTCTATGCGGCGTGTATGACGACCACCTTCAAAATCTGTTTCAAGCCATGCTTTAACGATTTCTAGTGCAAGGCCTGGCCCAACTACACGCTCACCCATCGCTAAAACATTTGAATCATTGTGGCAACGTGTTGCCTTTGCACTAAATACATCATGCACTAAAGCACAACGAATGCCTTTAACTTTATTTGCAGCGATGGACATACCAATGCCTGTGCCACAAATTAAAATACCTTTATCAAATTCCCCGCTAGCAACACCTTCAGAAACTGGTTTTGCATAATCAGGATAGTCTACTGAATCCGCAGATTGTGGACCAAAATCTTCGTAGCTAATATTTAGCTCATCTAACAGTTGCATAATCTCACGACGTAAATTATTGCCTCCGTGATCAGAAGAAATTGCTATTCTCACTGGGTTCCCTCATTTCGAAATTATAGTCAACACTAGTGTACCACTTCTCCCTCAAGAATAACATGATTTTTCTTGCATTTTTATGCTGATTTCTCCTAAAAGACGAACGTTTCTTGTAATATACTATAAAATCATTCACTTTTATGTTCGTTTTATTGTGGATAATGTGAATATCATGTTGATAAATTCGGATAACAGTATTTTGTTGTAATATTCCATCTTCTGAAGTTTTTTTACCTTTTCAATTACAGTGGACATACTATAACAATATTTTTTCTAGGTATTACCAGTGGTTGGTGATACAGGGTGACTTTACATCCAATGTTGGGTACGGCACAATATAAAGCTTCCTCGGTTTGATGGTGCTATTCGTCGCTTCGTTGACTATCCGTCGTTTGGACTCTTCTTTCCGTCGCTTCGTTGGCTATCCGTCGTTTGGCTTCTTCTTTCCGTCACTTCCTTGGTTCTATCCGTCGTTTGGACTCTTCTTTCCGTCGTTTCGTTGGCTATCCGTCGTTCGGCTTCTTCTTTCCGTCGCTTCGTCGGTTCTATCCGTCGTTTGGACTCTTCTTTCCGTCGCTTCGTTGGCTATCCGTCGCTTGGCTTCTTCTTTCCGTCGCTTCGTTGGCTATCCGTCGTTTGGACTCTTCTTTCCGTCGCTTTGACTGTTCTATCCGTCGTTTGGACTCTTCTTTCCGTCGCTTCGTTGACTATCCGTCGCTTGGCTTCTTCTTTCCGTCGCTTCGTCGGTTCTATCCGTCGTTTGGACTCTTCTTTCCGTCGCTTCGTTGGCTATCCGTCGCTTGGCTTCTTCTTTCCGTCGCTTTGTTGGTTCTATCCGTCGTTTTGACTCTTCTTTCCGTCGCTTCGTTGGCTATCCGTCGTTCGGCTTCTTCTTTCCGTCGCTTCGTCGGTTCTATCCGTCGTTTGGCTTCTTCTTTCCGTCGCTTCGTTGGCTATCCGTCGTTCGGCTTCTTCTTTCCGTCGCTTCGTCGGTTCTATCCGTCGTTTGGCTTCTTCTTTCCGTCGCTTCGTTGGCTATCCGTCGCTTGGCTTCTTCTATCCGTCGCTTTGTTGGTTCTATCCGTCGTTTTGACTCTTCTTTCCGTCGCTTCGTTGGCTATCCGTCGTTCGGCTTCTTCTTTCCGTCGCTTCGTCGGTTCTATCCGTCGTTTGGCTTCTTCTTTCCGTCGCTTCGTTGGCTATCCGTCGTTCGGCTTCTTCTTTCCGTCGCTTCGTCGGTTCTATCCGTCGTTTGGCTTCTTCTTTCCGTCGCTTCGTTGGCTATCCGTCGCTTGGCTTCTTCTTTCCGTCGCTTCGTTGGCTATCCGTCGCTTGGCTTCTTCTTTCCGTCGCTTCGTTGGTTCTATCCGTCGTTTGGCTTCTTCTTTCCGTCGCTTCGTTGACTATCCGTCGTTTGGACTCTTCTTTCCGTCGCTTTGACTGTTCTATCCGTCGTTTGGACTCTTCTTTCCGTCGCTTGGCTTCTTCTTTCCGTCACTTCCTTGGTTCTATCCGTCGTTTTGACTCTTCTTTCCGTCGCTCTGATTTTATCCGTCACTTTGGCTCTTCTTTCCGTCACTTCCTCGATTCTATCCGTCGCCCTAGCTCTGCCATACGCCGCTCTGCATCCACTATCCGTCGCTTTAGATTTAATATGAAATATAAAAAAACTGTAGCCAACTCAGTTAACATCCGAGTTTGTCTACAGTCTAAAATGACAGCTATGCTTGTCTATCAAATTGTTGAATCATTTTATATAGCTCTGCTGATTGTTTTTTCAAGCTTTCTGCTAATTGCTCTACTTGCTCAATGGCATATGCCTGTTCTTCCGTTGCACTGCTGACCTCTTGTGCACCCGCTGACGTTTCTTGAGCAATAGCTGCAACTTCTTGAGATTGACGCGCAGTTGTTTCAATATTATGCATTTGTTGTTCAATCAGTGAAGAGATTTCCACAATTGCACTTGCCATTTCATGTACACTTGAGGACATGCCTTCTACCGCTGTCGTCGTTTCTGATACACGTGCAGCTTCCTTTGTCGCAAATGCCACTTGCTGATTCATTTGTTTTACAACAACCCCAACGTTTCCTTGCATAGATTGAATAAGAGACGTAATACCTTGCACCGCTTTAGCACTCTCATCAGCCAAGCTACGAACCTCTTCAGCTACTACAGCAAAGCCTTTTCCATGTTCTCCAGCACGCGCTGCCTCAATCGAAGCATTTAAAGCTAGTAAATTTGTTTGTGCTGCAATATCGCCAACTAAGCCAATGATGCGCTCTACCTGTCCAGCATTATCTTCTAATAAACGAATGCTCTCTAATGCTTCATTGTTGCCGGCCGCAATTTGTTGAATACTATTCACTAACGTTTCGATTGCTTTAGTAGTTGTCGTTAAATTATGTAGGATCTCTTTGGATTGCGTTGCTGATGCCTCAGCTCTACTATTCACTTCTGTAGCGAGAGCTCGTACATCTTCAATCGCTTCAGCTGTGTCTTGTACTGCTGTAGCAGAAGCCTCTGCACCTGTTGAAATCTGCTTAACCGTAAAGGAAATACGCTCTGCCTTTTTCGTTGCAACAGCCGCTTCATCAGATAGGTGAATAATCGATTGATTTGTTTGTTGGAAGTTCTGGTCTATACTTTCCACCATTTGTCGTAAATTTAACACCATTTGCTGGAATGCCTCTGCAACAGAGCGAATCTCATCACTTGTTTTCGGCATTTCTACATCTTGTCCAATTTTCCCTTCCGCTACACGGGAAGCAGAATTTTCAAGCTGCTGTAAAGGTTTAATTAAAATTACACAGAAAACCGCAGCCAGAATACCTGACCACGTAATCCCTAACAGGTACGTAATAATTTCAAACAGTTTACGATTGCTTTCTGGGAAGAAGGTAGGTTGTAAATATTCGATAAATATAAAACTGATACTGTATGTGATTAGTGCTAGAATACTGACAAATAATACTAGTTTAAGTCGTAAGCCAAACTGTTTTTTCATAGAGCTCCTCAATTCTCTTCAAGTTTTTTTACTAATCGTTCTACCAATTCTTTTAATTCTGCAAATGTTATTTCATAAATTTCTTTACTACCACCGTAAGGATCTACAACATTTCCTGCGCTACCTTCGCTTGTATACTCTTTTAAAGTAAAAACTTTTTGTTCTGCATGAGGATAATTAGCGATGATTGTATCTTTATGGGCAGTTGTCATTGTTAAAATTAAATCAGCCCATTCCATTTCAGTTATAGATAATTGTGTTGCTAAATGCTGATGTGTCATATTTGCTTCATTTAATACTTGTTGCGCATGTGCCGACATCTGAGCATTAGGCATGGCATAAATACCTGCTGAACGGACTTCAATATGGCCAATTTGTTTATGTTTTAAAATAACTTCTGCCATCGGACTGCGACAAGTATTCCCGGTACAAACAAATAGTATTTTCACACTTATCACCCTCCATTGTTTTCTCTATTGCAAGAAAGCTAAAAAACTCATAATGATTAAAATAATTCCTGTAATTCTTTGTAATTTATCCCCAAATAAGACCTGACTTCTACGTGCAATTACTAATGACCCATAAGAGCAAATAAGAGCACTCACACCTGCACTAATAATAAATAATGTTTTCTCCAAATGTAGCATACCAAAAGATATACTTACTGAAAAGGTGTCTAGGCTTGCAGTCACAGCTAAAAGTATTGGTGAAATCGTTACTTTTTCTTCTTTCTGTGAGAATAATAGTATATGTAAGCCAATACAAAATAATAAAATACTTGAAATCCATTGCCCCCATTCTAATAGGAAACGAACTAAATAACTTCCTATTTCGAAGCCTACTAATGGAAAAAGCATATGCAGAGCAGCTGTCCACACTGATAAAAATAATCGATATCTAACATTTGGTATTAATACATATAAACCAATCACATCTACAGACGTTATAATACCTGCAAGAATTCCCTGCAAGAAAGCACTCCTTCACTCCCTAATATTTTATCATTTTATGCTCGAAAATGCAGTATTATCATAATCCTTTTTTCTTAGAAACAAGGTGTTAAAAGTCCCATCAACACTAGCAACCATCTTCCGTTATAGTAAAAATTCGCTACACTTTCCACCACTATGGCGTGAAAACAAGCGTCTAAGCAGATTTTTATCTTCATAACAAAAAAAGCATGCCAGAAGTAACTTTCTAGCATACTTTTTTTCATTTATTATGACTCATCACCTAACGTGTGGTTGATTTCCGTTCCGACAGGGCGCAAATGTTATCCACAACTTTTGGTGATGGACCTTTATTATAGAAAGATTGCTTTTTTTACGGAGTATACCATTTACCGCCAGCAGCTTTTTCAAGTCGATTCATAATTGCAGCCCCTACCCCGTCAGTCGATGTAGTGGTCGCTAAGATAATTGTAGCTGCTGTTTTATCGCAGGCTCTTAATGCATGGTACAATGTCGCACCCATTTCTTCTTTACTACCAGCTTCTCCTATCGAAAAATAAAAATCAGCCTCGATGTTAACAAAACTAGCTGGTGCAAGTAGTGCTACTTTATGCCCTTGTGTTTGTAATTGATGTACAGCCTCGTTCACTTTCTGCAACTCGCATTCAATTAATCGTACAGGGGCGTTTGGAGCATAGTGTGTATATTTCATACCAGGGGCTTTTGGAGTAGCCTCTAGTTTTTGTTCTATTTTTGTCGGCTGAAGAACAGGACCAATCTTAGCCTCTAGCATTTCCTTAGTGATTCCACCTGGACGCAAAATAACTGGAGGTTCGTGTGTCACATCTAACACTGTGGATTCTAATCCAATTCCAGTAGAACCTCCATCTAAAATATAAGGTATGTACCCTTCCAAATCATCTTGAACATGGATTGCTTCTGTAGGACTTGGCTTTCCACTACGATTCGCACTCGGCGCAGCAAGTGGCTTCTTTAATTGTTGAAGTAATGCGAGTGCAACTGGATGATCTGGCATGCGAATGCCGACAGTCTTTAGCTCAGCTGTCACACTGTTTGCCAGTACATTTGGCTTTACAGGCATAACAAGTGTCAGTGGACCTGGCCAAAATAAATCCATGCATTTTTTGGCTACTTCAGAAATATGTTCTATATAGAGTTCAACTTCCTCTTTCGTGCCAATGTGGACAATTAGTGGATTGTCTGAAGGACGACCTTTTGCTTCAAATATCTTTTTTACCGCTATGTCATTTGTAGCAACAGCTCCTAAGCCATAAACCGTTTCTGTTGGAAATGCCACAACCTCACCCGCATTTAAGATATCCACAGCCTGTGCATAATTTGTCTGACTATTCACATTACTATCCACAATCTTGCAAACGGTTTCCATGATTAAAACCTTCCTTCAATTTTTGATTTTACTGAATTATCCACATAATGTTTATAACTTATCAAAAATTGTGTATAAGTTATCTGAATTCGTGCACAATTCATTCAAAAAAACCTTTAATCCATTCCCATATAAAGAATGTAACTTGTTCTTCCTCTTCTTCTGTTTGTTCTTCTTTATCAGGCTCACAAACTGATGGGAATATGCTACACCACCAGTTATCACCGCGTGCATCGCCGATTTTCACAACAATAGAATGATACACATTTTGTGGATAAAGCACAGCATTCTGTCTCTTTGGTGGAAATAAGTTATCCCCAATTACAATCTGTGTATCAAGTTGTGGATAATTTTCTTTTATTTCTGCTTCGATTTCTTGTCTTAATGAAATAATTTGCTCGTTATCCACAATTCCTGCTTCAGCACTAGCTACAACTTGCTTAAAATACGGCTTTAAATCTTTGACAAGCTGCTCCTTTTCAAGCTGATCCTGTGTCGTATTACTGTTGGCAATAACGCGTATACGAAAATCATTTTCTTGCTCATCATCCGTAGCTTCTTTCGCAAAACCTACTAATGATGGAATATATAAAATACATAATTGTAAAGCAATCGCAACTAATACTAGTCTTGCAAAAGCTAGAAAAATATTTTGTTTAGGTAATCTAATAATCTTGTATTCGTTTAACATAAAAATCCCTCCTTGCTCAACATTGTTGGCAAGAAGTAGATACTTTATACATGAATTTCACAAAAAATCATTCGTGGCTTACCATTAATATCTTTTTCTATCGAAACTGTAGCCTGTGGAAAACTATTTTTAAAGAATTGAGCCACCTGCTCCCCTTGTGTATAACCGATTTCAAGACCAATGAGGGCCGGTTTATTCATAAGGGCGGGTAACTGCTCAGCCAATTTTCTATATAAAATAAGTCCGTCCTCTTCTGCAAAAAGGGCACTATGTGGTTCATGCTCTAGCACAGTACTAGACATCTCTTTCGCTTCATCAAAAGCAATATAAGGCGGATTAGATAACACAATATCGAATTTTTCACCTACAAGAGGAGCCGTTAAATCGCCTAATCGGAAATCAATATCCGCCGCTAATCTTTGGGCATTGTTTTGTGCTGTAGTTAAAGCAGCTTCAGATAAATCAGTGGCTACGACTGTTAGCTCTGGACATTCTAACTTCATAGAAATGGCAATTGCACCACTACCAGTTCCGATATCTGCAAGCTTCAATGCGCTATGATGAAACATTTTTTTCATGCGATTGATTGTTCCAAGCACTAATTCCTCTGTCTCAGGTCTAGGAATAAGCACTGACTCATCGACAATAAATGAACGACCATAAAATTCTTCACTGCCAACGCAATACTGTACAGGTCGTCCACTCGCATGCTCTTCGATTAGGTCTTTAAATTGATCTTTTTGTTCATTCGTTAATACGTCCTGTAAGTGCAGCATCACTTCTGAATAGCTAGTGCCAAGTACATGCTGCATGACAATACGTGCCGCTGTTTCCTCACAACCATGATCCACTAAAAAAGAAGAAGCCCATTGAAGGGCCTCCATCACATTATTATAGGTCATCATTTAATCGCTCTAACTTTGATGCTTGCTCTTCTAAAATGAGTGCATCAATGATTTCGTCAAGTCTACCTTCGACGATTTGGTCTAGCTTTTGAATCGTTAAACCAATACGATGGTCTGTTACACGGTTTTGTGGATAATTGTATGTGCGAATACGCTCAGAGCGATCGCCTGAACCTACAGCTGATTTACGTGTGGCATCGATTTCTTTTTGTGCTTCTTGCATATATTTATCAGCAACACGAGCACGTAGAATTTTCATCGCCTTTTCACGGTTTTTAATTTGCGAACGTTCATCCTGCATCGATACAACAACACCTGTTGGCAAGTGGGTCATACGCACAGCTGACATCGTTGTATTTACCGATTGACCACCTGCACCAGAAGATGCAAATGTATCAACACGGATATCTTTCTCATGGATTTCAACATCTACTTCTTCCACTTCAGGTAAGCAGGCTACTGTCGATGTCGACGTATGAATACGCCCTTGAGACTCCGTTGCAGGTACACGTTGTACACGGTGTGCACCATTTTCAAACTTGAATTTAGAATATGCACCTTGACCATTAATCATAAAAATAACTTCTTTATAGCCGCCCATTGGGTTTGGCGTCGCTTCCATTATGTCAATTTTCCAGCCTTGTGTCTCCGCATAACGAGAGTACATACGGAACAAATCTCCAGCAAAAATATTCGCCTCGTCTCCACCAGCTGCACCACGAATCTCCATAATAACGTTTTTATTATCATTAGGATCTTTTGGAATTAATAGAATACGTAAACGTTCTTCTAACTCTTCTTGCTGATCTTTCAGCATATTGAATTCTTCTTTTACCATTTCGTGCATATCAGGATCTTTTTCACTATCTAGCATCTCACGTGTATCAACTAATTGTTCTTTTACACTTTTATATTCACGATAAGCATCTACAGTTTCCTGGATATCTGATTGTTCCTTGGAATATTCACGTAATTTTTTATTGTCATTCACAATATCAGGATCACTTAAAAGCTCTGTTAGTCTTTCGTAACGATCCTCCACTGCTTGTAATCGATCAAACATGGATTTCACCTCTATTTAGTTTTTTATAAAGTTAGGTGTGTTGATTAACCATTCTTATCCATTCGAATTAATATCGAATACGCTGATTTCCGCTACGGGCTACTCGCTTTCCCGTGGGAGTCGAGTATCCCTACGCTACAATCAGTTAAAAATGGGAATATATTAGCAAAAAGTAACGAAAAATCCTTCTATCGCTCAATAATAAACCTATTTTTTCCTAATCAACACGCCTGTTATAAAGTTTCCTCTCTTTAGTTAAAAAGAGAAACTCTAAATCAAAAATCACGCCAGGGCGTAATGGTTGTTTATGAACATTCTTTATTTCCACTACTTAGTATAAGGAAAATTTCACTTGTATGCTACTTTTTCTTAGCTCTATCAACTAAGCCAGTTTCTAGGCAAAACAAGAATAATCATTGTTTTTTCGTAGCGTTATAGTGGTGGATGTGCGTGACACTTTCGACAAACTGGATAGTAGGAATCATTCCCTCCAATTTGAATTTGATCACCTGTATAAACAGGTTTTCCACTTTCATCAACACGCAAATTCATTGTCGCTTTTTTATGACAGAACCAGCAAATTGTTTTCATTTCCTCAATTTTATCTGCATATGTAAGCATGTACTGACTACCTTCAAATAGCTCATTTTGGAAATCATTTTTTAGTCCGAAGCCCATGACTGGGATATCTAACTGATCTACAATATTTGCTAATTGCAAAACATGAGCTTTGTTTAAAAATTGTACTTCATCAACAAGTACACAATATGGTTTTACAGCATTGTTTTTTACTAGCTCAAAAATATTTGTATCATCATTAACAGGAATGGCTTGTTGGCGTAAGCCTACTCGACTTGAAATAAAGCCTACCTCATCTCGCGTATCTAATCCTGATGTAAACATCATTACAGGTTTTTGTTGTTCTTCATAGTTATGCGCAACTTTTAAAATTTCTATAGATTTACCACTATTCATTGCGCCATGCTTAAAATATAGCTGTGCCATGTGTCTTCTCCCTTTCTTTTTGTCAATCTGGATTTTGAAAAGACTTGCATCAACGTGATCTCATTATTTTGATATACTGAAAAAAATACCTGCCAAGCACATGCTTGGCAGGTATTAAACTAACATTAGTTTTTAAGACCGTATTTTTTGTTGAAACGATCCACGCGACCATCATTAGACGCGAATTTTTGACGGCCAGTATAGAATGGGTGACAATCGTTGCAGAACTCGACAACGATGTTTTCTTTTACTGAACCAGTTTGGAAAGTGTTACCACAAGAGCAAGTTACTGTTGCTACTTTGTAGTCTGGGTGAATTCCTTGTTTCATATTCGTTTTCTCCTCTCGCCCTGAACCATCTGGAACAGAGTAATATCGAACTGTACCTTACATAGCTCGAATATGTCAGCTACATATGTACACGTTGCATACTTTTGAAGTATAGCATAGTTATTTTGTTTATTTCAAGAGAAAATATTTATAATTCCCTTTTAGTACTAGTTAACCACGCACCTCACGATAGTCATGATCCACTAATCCAATTTTTTTATTTCTTTCTTTGAATCGAATGTTGTGGGAGGACACGTACGCTACTTTCGGTGCATCTGGCTCTATGTAAAGTTTTGCACTATTCAATGCTAAAATACCATCCGTAAATGCACCAGCTATTAATCGTACCTTACTCGGATGATCAATGAAATCTCCCGCTCCATATACACCTTCTATATTTGTTTCTCGTTTTTCATTGACGATCGCCACACCATCTTGTAGTTGTAATCCCCATTTTTCAAGTGCCCCGTAATCACATTTTAATCCATGATTTACGATAACCGCATCTACATGCACACGCTCACTTTCTGCTGTTTCTTTATTTATTATTGAAACAGATTGTATCAATTTACCGTCACCATGTAGTTGCTCCACTTCATAAGGAGTTTTTACACATACAGAGGATTCACACATTTTTAATACATTTTTTTCGTGACCACCAAAGTCATGACGACGATGAACAATTGTCACACTAGCTGCAATTGGCTCTAGCTCATTTGCCCAATCAACTGCAGAATTACCACCCCCAGAAATTAGAACGTGTTTATTACGGAAAATCTCTAACTCTTGCACTGTGTAATGTAAGTTTGTAACTTCATAGCGATCCGCACCTTCTATTTCTAGCTTTTGCATAGAAAGCACACCGTATCCGACTGCTAAGATGACCGTTTTTGAATAATGCTTCTCTCCTGTTGAGGACGTTAAAATAAATGTACCATCGCTCTGCTTTTCTAATTTCTCAACCTTTTGACTTAAGACAATAGTTGGATCAAATGTTTTGGCTTGTTGAATAAGCTGTTCAATTAGTTGACCACCTAAAATAGGTGTTACACCGCCAACATCCCAAATCATTTTTTCTGGATAAATTAACATGCGACCACCAAGCTGAGCGCTATATTCTATAATTTTTGTCTTTAAATCGCGCATCCCACTATAAAAGGCCGTATAAAGTCCTGCAGGTCCTCCACCAATAATCGTTACATCATACATTTCTAATGTCATATTCGAAATTCCTCATTTCATCTTTGTTCATATACGATCATTTATTTTTCATTCTTTTTCTTTTCTAACAACATATTTGTCACTTCTTCTACTTGTGCAAGTACAGCAATCGGGTCAAACGGCCAAAATCTTTTAGCATCTAAATAAAATACATTGTTATTTTTTACTGCATCCATCGACTTCCACAGAGAATCTTCTCTGTTTAACTCAGCACCATTGGATTCATCTAAGAAAATATAGTCTCCCGCATATTCAGGCAGTACTTCATAAGAAACTTGCTTGAACGTTTCCCCTGTTTCAATTAACTCCTTTTGAATATTTTGGGGTGCTTTTAGTTGCAATTGCTTATAAATAGCCTGCCCACCGCGATAAATACCATCACCGTATAAATAAAAATCTTTGCTGTATGCCCCAAAGATAGAAAATGTTTCATTTGGATCTAAAACTTCTGCTAGCTTTTCACGATTTTCTGATACTTTCTCTGCAAACATTTTCAGCCAAGCTTCTCCTTCTGCTTGTTTTCCTAATATTTCAGCAATCCCTCTTACTTCTTCTTCCACACTACGGTAGGTTTCATACGGCAAAACAACCGTTGGCGCTATTTTTGATAACTTTTCATACGATTCTGCATCCGCTTGAGCTGTAATAATTAAATCTGGCTTCAACGCTAAAATAGATTCAATTGCACTTTCCCCCGTATTTTCTATATCATCAATTTGATCTTGAATGTGGACATTTTCTAAATCTTGTTGTGTCGCACCTACTGGCTTTACCCCTAATAGTAATGAAGTTGGCAAATAAGCATCCACTACAAGTCGCTCAACTTTTGTAGGAATTTCAATTTCTCCATTAATAGTGGATATCTTTTTTGTCGTAGCTTCTGTTTCCTCTTTAGTAGTACTGTTTACTTTATGATCCTTAGCGTTCTCATCATTGCTACTACATCCGACAAGCATAATTACTAATATCATTAAAAATATAGTTCGTTTTTTCATTATTCACTCACCCTTGATAATAATATTCATTCTCAATTAAAAATTAAAAAATACTCCCTTTTATTCCTTTAATCGTGCTAGTAAATATAAGAAATATGGTGCTCCTAAAATAGCTACAACAATCCCTGCTGGAATTTCTGATGGCTCGAAAATAGAACGACCAATTGTATCAGCCATTAACACTAATAAGCCTCCTAAAAGTGCTGTTGTTGGCAGTAAAAACTGATGCTTTGCTCCAACGAGCTGCCGTGCCAAATGTGGTGCAATTAGTCCAACAAATCCTATACCACCACTAACTGACACACTTGCTCCAGCTAGTCCTACAGATGCTGCTAGAAGCCAACGTCGTTCTCTTTCAATGGAAGCTCCTAATCCGACTGCTGTTATTTCTCCTAAATTTAAAACATTTAATACGCGTGACTTTGAATACACAAATGGCAGTAAAATTAATAACCAGGGCAATAAGGATACTACAAATTTCCAATTTGATCCCCAAATACTCCCCGCTAACCACGTTGCAACGAATTGGTAATTTTCAGGTGATAAACGCAGTGTCAGGACAATCATCGCTGAGCTAATGCCCGCTGCCACAGCAATCCCTGTTAATATTAAGCGCATTGGTGTAATTCCTTCATGACGACGATAAGCAAGCGTATAAATTAATATAGCGGTTATTCCTGATCCTACAAATGCTAACACTGGCAGTAAGTAGACAGGTGCTGCTTTAGTAGATGGAAAAAATGAAATATACAGCATAACTGCAAGTCCAGCTCCAGCATTAATTCCTAAAATGCCTGGGTCAGCTAGAGCATTTTTAGAAATACCTTGTAAAATAGCCCCTGAAATCGCTAATCCCATTCCCACTAACACAGCGAGAACAATACGAGGTAGTCGAAATTCAAATAAAATAAGTTGCTGTTGAGCATCCCCCTGACCAAAAATCGTTCGTAAAACCTCTATTGGTGTCAGCTTTATAACTCCTGTATTCATACTAATGACAAAGGTGATGACTATAAGTAAAGCTAGCGTACCTAGAATTAGGTAATTTTTCTTTTTGGATTTTTGTTGAGTTGGTGTTAAGAAGCTATTGCTCACAGTTCTTTTCCTCCTTTACGGGCTAAATATAGGAAGAACGGAACTCCGATAAAGGCAATTAACGCACCAATGGGTGTTTCATAAGGTGGGTTAATCATCCGTGCAACAAGGTCAGCCAACACCACAAGTAATGCTCCATATATGAATGAACAGGAAATGATCCAACGATAATCATGTCCAACTATGTATCTCGTTAAATGTGGAACGATTAACCCGACAAACCCGACTGCTCCTACAACTGATACAGCCGCCCCTGCTAAAACTAAAACAATTATAATCCCCCCTATTTTCACTACATTCGTACGTTGACCTAGTCCTATGGCAATTTCTTCTCCTAAGCTTAGTAATGTAATTGAACGTGATAAAATAAGAGCACCAATCATTGCCGCAAGGATCCATGGTGATAATATTTGAAGATGATACCATTTTGTACCTGAAACGCCACCTGCATACCAAAATGCTAAGTCCTGTCCAATACGATAGTAAAGGGCAACCCCTTCCCCTAACGCTCCTAATAGCGCACTTACAGCAGCCCCCGCCAATACTAGTCGCATTGGTGTTAGACCACCTTTTGACAGCGACCCTACTCCATAAACAATCGCTACACCTAGACCTGCTCCAACAAATGACCATAAAATCATATACATATACGATAAATCTGGAAAAAATGCAAAGCATATTGCTAGCATAAATGCGGCTCCAGAATTTAATCCTAATAATCCTGAATCGGCTAATGGATTGCGTGTCATGCCTTGCATAATCGCACCTGCGACTGCAAAGCATGCACCTACTAATGCTGCACCTAGCACTCGTGGTAATCGAATATCATGTATGATTTGATGCGTTGTTAAATCTGGTGAAAAATGAATAATAGCTGTCCATACAGTCCTTAATGAAATATCTGCCGCACCAAGTGAAATGGAAAAACCGATCGAAAGTATCAACCCTATTACCCCAACGATTAAAGCTACTACACCACGGACTGGATGAGATCGTTTCTGTAGTTCATCTAAATCTCTGAGCCCTCCTACTCCTGTCGACGTAGTCATATAGTTCCTCCTTATTACTTACAATTTCATTTTTCTACAAAACGTTATTCTTTCATGTCGTACAGTTGGTAAGATAAGCAAATTGGATTTTTACTATATGGGCAGATGGCCATCTCTGCATCAATATTGAAAACCTTTTGTAAATTTTCATTTGTCATCACTTCATTTGGCTGACCATTCACGATTAATTGTCCATCTCTCATAGCCATCATAAAGTGAGAGAAACGAGATGCGTGGTTCAAATCGTGTAATACCATCACAATTGTTCGTCCTTGCTCTTTATTTAGCTTTTGTAACAGTAATAAAATATCTAACTGGTGCGCTAAATCTAAATAAGTAGTAGGTTCATCAAGGACTAGAATATCTGTCCCCTGAGCTAAAGCCATGGCAATCCATACTCTTTGACGTTGACCACCTGATAGTGCCTCAATTGGACGGTCACTAAACTCTCTAAGTCCTGTAACATCAATTGCCCAATGAATATATTCATAGTCTTCCTTTCGCAATGTACCGAACCCTACTTGATGCGGAAAACGCCCATAGGATACTAGTTCAAAAACTGTTAATCCTCCTGGTGCAGTTGCTGTTTGAGGTAAAATAGCCATTCTTTTCGCGATTTCTTTTGTCTTCAACTGATGAATTGCTTTTCCATCTAAATAAACTGTTCCATTTTGTATTCGTAGTACACGTGCAACGGCCTTTAATAAGGTAGATTTGCCACAGCCGTTTGGACCAATAATCGTTGAGATTTGTCCTTTTGGAATTTCTACACTTAAATCATTTACAATGAGCGTCGAGGAGTAACCAATTGCCACACGATCTATCTCAAGTACAGACATATAAAACTTCCTTTCTTTTTTATGTCAATTTACTCCTTAGATTTGTAAGCCGAATTGCGCTGTGTACAAACCGTAATAAGCATTTTTTCTATCCATTAATTGTTGATGCGTACCTTCTTCAATAATGCCTTTTTTCGACACAACGACAATTCGATCGGCATCCTTTATCGTTGCTAAACGGTGTGCAATCACTACTGTTGTGCGTCCTACCGCAAGCTCGTTTAAAGCTTGCTGAATTGCCTGCTCGGTTTCTGTATCCAATGCGGATGTTGCCTCATCCAAAATCAATATTTTAGGATTTTTCAAGAAGATACGTGCGATCGATAATCTTTGCTTCTGCCCGCCTGATAATTTCACACCACGTTCGCCGATTAATGTATCCATTCCCTCTGGAAGAGCTTTAATGACATCTGTAAGCTGCGCTCGCTGTGCAGCATACCAAATATCTTCCTCACTTGCGTTTAAATCACCATAAGCAATGTTTTCTCGAATTGTGCCATCAAATAAAAAGACATCCTGTTGCACAATCCCTATATGTGAACGTAAAGATTGCAGCTTAAAATCTCGTATATCCATGCCATCAATTTTAATTGAACCTTCATTTACTTCATAAAAACGTGGTAATAAACTACAGATGGTAGATTTCCCTGCACCTGATGGACCCACTAGTGCAACTGTTTCACCAGGGCATACTTTTAAATTAATATGATGTAAGGCACGATTATTTTCAGCGTAACCAAACGATACATCATTAAATGTAATTTCCCCGTCAATTTCATCGATAGCTTTTACCTCTGGACGATCTGCAATTTCAGGTGCTGTTTCAAGAAATTCAATGTATCTTCTAAACCCTGCCATTCCTTTCGGATAACTTTCAATAAACATATTAATTTTATTGATAGGGTTTAAGAGAATACCTGATAATAAAATAAATGCGATGAATTCACCATTTGTTAAATGACCCTTTAAAACGAAATATGCCCCAACAAATAGTGTAAATAATGTTAAAACTTTTGTGAGAATACCCGAAATTGCTTCATTCCAAGCCATTACTTTATAAGAAAAGAGCTTTGTCATTCGAAATCTTTCATTGTTTACTTTAAAACGTTTAATCTCATGTTCTTCATTCGTAAAAGCTTGGACAACACGAATACCACTCACATTGTTTTCAACTCGTGCATTAAAATCCGCAATATCCCCAAACATTTGACGGAATGCTTTGGACATTAACTTTCCAAAAATAATCGTTAACATTAAGATGATTGGTACTAGTAGGAAAATTAGTATTGTAAAGGTTGGATCAATGTAGAACATAACACCGAATGTACCTACAATTGTCATGGCGGCAATAAACATATCTTCAGGACCATGATGTGCAAGCTCGCCAATATCCATCAAATCGTTTGTTAATCGGGAAACTAGATGCCCTGTTTTGTTGTTATCGAAATAACGAAACGAGAGCTTTTGAACGTGACTAAATGCTTCCCTTCTCATATCCGTCTCAATATTAATGCCAAGCATATGTCCCCAATACGAAACGATAAAATCAAAAATGGAATTGACGATGTATAGCATTAGTAGCAATAAACTCGCCATAATAATCCACTTCAGTTCACCGTTTGGAAGAATATCATCAATCACCTTATTTAAAACGATGGGAAATGCTAGTTCGATAAGGGCTGCTAGTATGGCACAGGAAAAATCCAACATAAATAATCCTTTATAGGGTTTGTAATATGAAAAAAAACGCTGTAATAACATTGAGGAAGCCTCCTATTATCAATATCATTCATTGTGTTTTAGTAAATAAGCTACCTGATCATACACAGGTAACTCACATTTTTGTCGTTAATTTTTCTGAGCCTTCGTGAACTCTACTATTTTGTCAGCCATATCTTCTGCTTGATGTAATCCAGAAAGCGGATCAGAGGCAAAATAATATTCTGGTTCTAAATTGATTGTTTTATTATTTTTTACAACATCTAGATTTGTCCAAGTTGAAGGGAATTTCCCTTCTTTATTAAAGAAATTAATAAGAAAAACGTAGTCCCCAACATAGTCTCCTACTACTTCATAGGAAACATCATAACGCCCACCAGAGTCTTCTTTTGTATCAAAGAGCTCTTGCACCTTTTCTTGAGGCTTCATACCAAGAATTTGATAGAGCGCTCTACCTCCTGACACACTTGAATTCCCAACAACCGTTGCATTCTTTTCAAATACATCAAAAATCGTAAAAGTGCTTTTTTCTGGGATAGCATTATTTATTTTTTCTTGTGCTTGAGCTACGCGATTCTCAAAGTCTTTAACAAATGCACTTGCTTCTTCCTGTCTACCTAAATATTCACCCATTGCCTTAATCTCATCAGTCGCTGATTTATGGGCACTTTCAGAAAATACGATCGTCGGTGCTATTTTTTCATATTTTTCTACATCTTCTTTATTCCATGTAATGATTAAGTCTGGTTTTAACTCTAAAATCTTCTCTAACGACACGTTACCATCAGTTCCGATGTTCGTAATTTCTCCATCTTTGTAGTACTGCTTTAAAAAGGCTGCATAGTCTAAATTAGCTGTCACGCCTCCTACTGGAACAACATCCAATGCTAAAATCTGACCAAGATACCAATCTGTCACGATTCTCTCCGCTTTTATTGGAATCTCTACCTCTCGCCCACTATCATCTGTAACAGTTCTTGTCTCTGATGAATTAGCTACCGTATCTTTGTTAGTCGTTATTTCGTTAGTGCCTTCACTACATGCTGTCAGTAAAACTAACAAACTTAGCAAAAAAGGCATCTTTATATGCTGAATCATTTTTTTCATCATGATCACATTTTCTCCATTCTCAAATCGTTTTGCTTGCGCGAGCTGATTCTCATTGTATTGAAAATGATTCTCATTTGTAATAGCAATTTCGGACAAGTAAGATGCATATTTCAGCCTAAAATTACTTGGGGCCATATTTGTTGCCTTTTTAAAAGCCCGACTAAAATAATATTCATCTTCAAAACCAAGTGAAATAGCTATTTCTTTTATGCCATATTGATTTGCTACTAAATATTGCTTTGCCTTTTCTATTCTCAGTTGCTGTAAATAAATTTGTGGACCTACTTCAAAACGAGCCTTAAAAATACGTAATAAATGACGTGTACTAATGTTAAGTAAATCGGCAAGTAGCTGTATAGATAAAGGCTCATGAATGTGTTGTTCTATGTATAGTCTCGCTACTTCTGCCTTATCCATGTCATGTGGCTTCCCTTGTCCTTCAGCTAGTTCTTGAAAAACACGATAGACGAGCTCATAAAAAGATGCTTTCACTGATAAATGCCCTTGAATAGAGCCTGACTGCCATTTGTGGTACATATTTTGCAGAACTGTATGAATAGCAATTGGATTTGCCGGTACACAGGAGAAAGTTGTTTGGAACGGCTGATATTGCATCTGTAAATGTTGCATAAAAGCATCTTTGTACATGACATCCCCTTTATAGAAAATGAGGAAGTAGCTAATGCTTTTTTCTGCGGTAATATGGAGAGATTGAGACTTTCCAATATGAAAAATACTAAAGCGTTGCACATGATAAGGTTGCTCATTTATGACAATTTCTGCATCTCCTGCTGTCATGACAAGGAATGCACTATTTTTTACAACCTTTGTCGTTCGTACATTGGTATTACTGACATAATCAATCTGCTTCAACTGGATATATGCATTTTGCCACAGAAGCATATAGGCATCATAATTCATTTCTGTCTCCTTAAAAATAGAATAATATGGTATTATTATATCTATAATGATAATGATTATCAATTTCAATGTTATTAAATAGTCAAAGCGAGCCTATAGAGCATTGTCGAAGCTTATTCTCTGCCTTCTTTCGTTTTATCGGAACAATTTCAGCATTTGTCGGAACATTACCTCATTTTATCGGAACAATCTCAGCATTTATCGGAACATTATTTCGTTTTATCGGAACAATCTCAGTTTTTATGTAACGCTATGCCCTTTTTAATGCAAAAAAATCACCACCGACTATGATCTAGTCAATGGTGATTCATGTTTTATAGAAGCCCTTTACCTTTAGTAGCTTTTTTCATATCTTCATTAAGCTTTTCAAAGAACTCTTCATTTGATTTTGTTGTACGTAATTTTTTCATGAAGCGCTCCGCAAAATCAGGTGCGTCCGAGAATGTTTTACGAATTGCCCATAGCTTTTCAAGTTGCTCAGGCGCAAGCAGAAGCTCTTCCTTACGTGTACCTGAACGACGGATATCAAGCGCAGGGAAAATACGACGCTCCGCTAATTGGCGATCAAGATGAAGTTCTAAATTACCTGTTCCTTTAAATTCTTCATAAATGACCTCATCCATACGAGATCCTGTATCCACTAAAGCTGTCGCTAAAATTGTTAAGCTACCGCCTTCTTCAATATTACGTGCAGATCCGAAGAATCGTTTTGGTCTATGGAATGCAGCAGGATCAATACCACCTGAAAGCGTACGACCGCTCGGAGGAATAACTAAGTTGTAAGCGCGTGCTAAACGTGTAATAGAGTCCATTAAAATAATAACATCACGCTTATGCTCAACTAAACGGCGTGCACGTTCTAACACAATTTCTGCAACTTTCACATGATTTTCTGGAACCTCGTCGAAAGTCGAGCTCACTACATCTGCATTCACAGAACGTTCAATATCAGTTACTTCCTCAGGGCGTTCGTCAATAAGTAAGACAATTAACTCTGCATCAGGATAATTTGTAGTAATAGAATTCGCGATTTCTTTTAATAATGAAGTCTTCCCTGCCTTTGGTGGTGCAACAATCAATCCACGTTGCCCAAAGCCTACAGGTGCCACTAAATCCATAATACGAGTCGATAAATTACGTTGAGTTGTTTCAAGCTTAATTTGTCTGTCAGGATATAAAGGCGTTAATGCAGGAAAATGCACACGTTCCTTTGCCACTTCTGGGTCTTCACCGTTAACAGCATCCACTTGTAGTAGTCCATAATAGCGTTCATTTTCTTTAGGTGGACGCACCTTACCAGATACCTTGTCCCCATTTCGTAGATCAAAGCGACGAATCTGAGAAGCAGAAATATAAATATCCTCTTTACTTGGAGAGTAGTTAATTGGTCGAAGGAAGCCGAAGCCCTCTTGCGAAACAATTTCTAGTACACCTTCCATAAAGAAATAGCCCTCTTGCTCTGAACGCGTTTTCAAAATAGCAAATATTAATTCTTTTTTCGTTAACTTGCTATAATATGAAATTTTATATTGGCGTGCAAGGGCGTAAAGCTCTTTTAACGTCATGTTTTCTAATTGAGCGATTGTCAATGCAGACATATGCACAACTCCAGTCTTTTTCAAAATATAATGCAATTTTTGGGATTATCATAGAAGTTTTTTTTTACGAAAGGCTCAGTTCTAAAGTTGATTTTTGCACCTGTACACTTTCTCTTTTATCACAAGTACACCAATCAAAATGCCAAACCTTATAAACTATGGGATGGTTTAAATTTAGAAGAAGGTACCTAGCGCAAAAGATGCACTAGGTATATTTTAGAAGAAAATTTTATTTATAGCTAGGTTTTTTATCAAGAGCGTGACGACCTTCTACAAAACGGACAGTTCCAGATTTAGCTCGCATAACAACAGAATGTGTTAAAGCATAAGCCCCTTTATACTGAACGCCTTTTAATAACTCGCAATCTGTTACAGCTGTCGCTGCAAAAATAGCATCGTCACCTTTAACTAGGTCATCTAAATGAAGAACTTTTTCTACGTCTACACCCATTTTTTTGCAGCGTTCTAACTGTTCTTCATCTTCTGGCAATAGTTTCGCTTGGAAGTCTCCACCTAAACATTTTAAGGCAACAGCTGAAATTACACCCTCTGGTGCACCACCTGTACCAAACATAATATCAATGCCGGTTTCATCAAAAGCTGTATTAATAGCTGCTCCAACATCGCCGTCTTGAATAAATTTAATGCGCGCCCCAGCTTCTCTGATTTCATCAACAATTGCTTGGTGGCGTGGTCGATCTAAAAGAGTAGCTACCACGTCTGAAATATCTTTATTTTTAGCTTTTGCTACCTGTAGTAAATTATAAGTAACAGAAGCATTAATATCGACCTTACCAGCCGCTTCCGGTCCTACTGCAATTTTCTCCATGTACATATCAGGTGCATTTAACAGATTACCCTTATCTGCAATGGCAAGAACTGTCATTGCACCATTTGTACCCTTCGCCACAATATTTGTACCTTCTAATGGGTCAACTGCGATATCTACTTGAGGACCTCCATTACGCAAGCCCAGCTCTTCACCAATATAAAGCATTGGTGCTTCATCCATTTCACCTTCACCAATCACTACTGTAGCATGCATTGGAATTGTATCGAACATTGCGCGCATCGCTGTCGTTGCTGCATCATCTGCCTCAATTTTTAAACCGCGCCCCATCCATTTCCCGGATGCGATTGCTGCTGCTTCTGTTACTCGGACTACTTCCATCGATAAACTACGTTCCATTGTTCTATTTGCCTCCCGTTATCGGCATACTTCTTCGCCGAAACATTCAAATTACCTCTATTGTAACATAGTTAGTTCAAAACTTTTAGCTCTCATTATTCCTGCGTCTCTGCTACGCGTGCCATTATTGTTTCACGTCGAATATTAGCGCCTAAATCACGTAATTTCTCAATAAGTGAGCTATAGCCGCGCTCAATATGATAGATATCATGAATTTCTGTTTCGCCTTCAGCTAAAAGGCCTGCTAATACTAATGCGGCACCAGCACGAAGATCTGTAGCTGTTACAGTTGAGCCCTGTAATTTACTAGGCCCTGTAATAATAGCTGTATTTCCTTCAACACGTGCATTGGCATTCATACGACGAAGTTCATCAATATGCTTAAATCGAGCTGTATAGATTGTATCTGTTACCTTTGAGGAACCAAATGCTTGAGACATTAAGACAGCTAGTGGCTGCTGAATATCCGTTGGGAACCCTGGATACACTAATGTTTTAACATCAACTGCATGCAATGTGTCGAGATCCGTTTTTGGCACAAAAATACTTTCTTCACCGATGTCAATCTTCACACCCATTTCACGAAGCTTCGCAATAACTGCCTCTAAGTGCAATGGAATAACATTATCAATTGTAACACCTTCACCTATAGCGGCAGCCATAATCATAAACGTAGCAGCTTCAATGCGATCTGGGATAATTGTATGCTCCGTACCATGAAGCTCCTCAACACCTTCGATACGAATAACACTCGTACCTGCGCCTTTTATATTAGCACCCATGTTAGTGAGAAGAGTGGCCACATCAATAATTTCTGGTTCTTTCGCTGCATTTTCAATAACTGTACGTCCTTTTGCAAGAACAGCGGCTAGCATAATATTAATGGTTGCTCCAACACTGGCAACGTCTAAATATATTTTTGCGCCAATTAATTCATCCGCACGTAAATAAATTGCTCCATGTTCATTCGTGATTTTTGCACCTAATGCCTCAAAGCCTTTTATATGTTGATCAATGGGACGCGGCCCTAAAAAGCAGCCTCCAGGTAAACCAATCACAGCTTTTTTAAAGCGACCAAGCATAGCGCCCATTAAGTAATAGGAGGCACGAAGCTTTTTCACATTGCCGTTTGGTAATGGCAACGCGATCATGTCCGTTGGATCAATTGTCATTGTGCCATCCTCAAATGAAACTTCTCCACCGATTTCCTCTAATAAAGCCTTTAATGTCCATGCATCAGAAATTTCTGGTAGCCCTCCAATTGTCACTGGAGAGTTCGCCAAAATTGATGCAGGAATTAAGGCGACTGCACTATTTTTTGCACCACTAACTTTAATTGTACCTTGTAGACGATTTTCGCCTGTAATTTTATAAACATCCATTTTGCGTTCTCCCTCATGATTGGAAAGTAATTTTATTGCTAACGGCTCACTTTATAATCTTATTATTCGCCTTTTCTCTTATTCCAATCCGCTAAAAATCCTTCAATCCCTTTTTCCGTTAATGGATGGTGGAAAAGTTGCTTTAATACTTTAAAAGGAGTAGTTGCAATATGTGCACCAGCAAGTGCTGCCGCTGTTACATGCTGTGGATGACGAATAGAAGCAGCGATAATTTGCGTATCGATATTATGAATTGTGAAAATATCTGCAATTGTTTCGATTAGCTCTACACCATTTTGACCCATATCATCTAAACGACCGATAAATGGTGATACATATGTTGCACCTGCACGAGCAGCCATTAATGCTTGGTTTGCACTAAAAATTAATGTTACGTTCGTTTTAATACCTTTGTCTGCAAAGAAACGACACGCCTCTAAGCCAGCTGGAGTCATTGGTAATTTAACTGTAATATTCGGAGCAATAGCAGCCAATTCTAAGCCTTCTTTAATCATACCTTCTGCATCAAGTGCAATTACTTCCCCACTTACTGAGCCGTCTACAAGCTCTGAAATTTCACGAAGTCGATCATGGAAAGAAACATTCTCTTCTTTTGCAACTAATGATGGGTTTGTTGTAACTCCTGATAAAATACCCCACGCGTGTGCTTCTTTAATCTCTTCAAAGTTTGCTGTATCAATGAAAAATTTCATTATATTCCCTCCTGATCACTATTTTGCTCATCACTATAACGTGGGTTGATTTCCGTTCCGACTTATTTACATGGAATGCGTTGTAAAAAAATGTCATCCTCTAACCCCAACATTTGATGCTGAGCCTTATAATTGAATATTTGCCTAATTTTTTTATTTCAAAAACAAGAGAAGGTCGATAACGGCATCAACGCTTCTCTTATTATGTGTATTCATCTATGCTTTTTTAACTTATTAAATGCAAAAATTATGCTTTTTGTGCACTGCCAAATTCGCGAATTTTCCCCATTACTGTTGCTTTAATCGCTTCACGAGCTGGTGCAAGGAATTTACGAGGATCATAAACAACTTTATCATTATCAAGAATTTCGCGGATTACTTTTGTCGCAGCAATTTGATTTTCAGTATTAACGTTAATTTTTGCTGTACCTAATGAAATTGAGCGTTGGATATCTTTTGTTGGGATACCAGTACCGCCATGTAATACTAATGGAAGGTCTGCTAAGTTTGAGATTTCTTCCATTTCTTTAAAGCCTAAGTTTGGTTCTCCTTTGTAAGGACCGTGTACAGAGCCAAGTGCTGGTGCTAAGCAATCGATAGCTGTTAACTCAACCATTTTACGGCATTCTTCTGGATCAGCGTACATAATACCACCGATTACGCCATCCTCGTCACCACCAACTGTGCCAAGCTCAGCTTCCACAGAAACACCCTTAGAATGAGCGTATTCAACCACTTTTGATGTAATTGCAATGTTTTCTTCGAATGGATGATGAGATGCATCAATCATAACTGATGTGAAACCTGCATCAATCGCTTCTTTACATTTTTCAAAGCTTGAACCATGATCAAGATGAATAGCCACTGGTACTGTAATGCCATAAGATTCAATTAAACCTTTGACCATGTGTACAACAGAAATAAATCCGCCCATATATTTACCGGCACCTTCAGAAACGCCTAGAATCACTGGAGATTTTTCTTCTTCAGCTGCTTGTAAAATTGCCTGAGTCCACTCAAGGTTGTTGATGTTGAACTGACCCACCGCATAACCTTCTGCCTTTGCTTTAATTAACATCTCTTTCATAGATACTAATGCCATACTAAAAATCCTCCTCATAGGACTATTCTTTCTACATAAATATGCTATTTAATCATAGCAAAAATAACAGCCCCTGAAAAGCAGGGGCTGTTATTTTCTACACGAAAGCGAAGTGCAACGTAGCGGCAGTGTCAACCGTAGTGTAGTGCAACGTAACGAAGGTTACGCGAAAGCGAAGTGATAGCGTTTTGTTTTCTGCACGAAAGCGAAGCGACAGCGTTTTGTTTTCTGCACGAAAGCGAAGCGGCAGTGTCAACCGTAGTGCAGTGCAACGCAACGAAGGTTACGCAAAAGCGAAGCGACAGCGTTTTGTTTTCTGCACGAAAGCGAAGCGACGTTATAGTATTGAGCCATATATTTTGGAAACAAAGTGCAAATGAAACGATAAAAAAATTCTACTATACGTATAACAACCATGAAAAACAGGCGGTGTGGACCACTGCCTGTTCACTAAACTTGTAATGTTTTATTAACCTCATCACGCACTTCAAAAATATCAAAAGGCTTAGTAAAATATCGAATTGCTCCTAAATCTAATGCTTCCTGCACAACATCTAGTTCACCATATGCAGTCATCATAAATACCGGGAGTTGTGGCCACTTCTCTTTTAAGCGCTTTAAAATTTCAATGCCATCCATCCCTGGAATTTTCATATCTAATAGAACACAATCCATTCCCTCTTCTGCATATCGCAGTGCCTCAATACCATTTGCAGCTAAATATGTACTATAACCTTCCTTTTTCACCACTTCATTTAAAAGCAAACGAATTCCAGGTTGATCATCGACAATTAGTACTCGTTTCACATTTCATTCCGCCCTTTTTAGTTATTATTCTTGCAAAAAAACTTCCTATATTATGTATTATTCTCCTTCAATTTCTTAATACCTTCTAGTATTATAAATTAACTACTTTTGCTTTATGTTCTTCCCAAACATATAATATTGATTGAGGTGGGACCATGTCAAAAATACTAACAACACAACTAAGTGGGTTATTTCAAAGAATAACACAAAATGAAGAGGAAGCTATTGAAGAAACGGCAAGATTACTTGCTCAAGCAGGTATAGGCGAAGGAAATGTCTATTTCGCATGCTTCGGTGAGATGCAAGTTGTCGAGTTAAATGCATGTCAAGCAGTTGAACGTTTTACCAAGCTAGTGCCGTGGACAAAGGATACAGTAATAACGGAAGCTGATCGTGTATGTATTTTTACAAGAAGTGCACATGATGAAGAGGCATTAGCTTTAGCGCAACAGCTCAGTAACAATTTTATTCCATTTGCAGCAGTTGCTAGCGAAGCTGCAGATTCTGAAAACCCACTAGCAGATTTAGCGTATACGTATATTTCTGCACGCATACGAGGTGGTTTATTACCGAACGATTTAGGAGAGCGCATAGTTGTGCCACATGCTATTGCTGCCCTTTTTGTTTATGAAGCCGTAAAAATCTCTTATGATGAAATGCTTGGTCTGGATGACGAAGAGCTATAAAGCATCTAAAAAAAGAGTTGTCTCAGCGCGAGACAACTCTTTTTTATTATTTAAATGTTGCTCCGATAAAATCACGGAACAATGGCTGTGGACGATTTGGACGTGATACAAGTTCAGGGTGGAATTGGCATGCTACGAAGAAATTCTTTTCTGGTAACTCGATAATTTCCACTAATTTACCATCAGGGCTTGTACCTGAGAAGACAAGACCTGCAGCTTCCATTGCTTCACGATATTCATTGTTAAATTCATAACGATGGCGGTGGCGTTCATAAACAAGCTCTTTACCATATGCTTTGCCTGCCTTTGAGCCATCTTTTAACTTACATGGATATAAACCTAAACGTAATGTACCACCAATATCTACACTATCATTTTGGTCTGGTAAAAAGTCAATAATAGGATATTCTGTTTTTGCATCAAGTTCTGTAGAATGAGCACCTTTTAAGCCAAGTACATTGCGAGCAAATTCTATTGTCGCAAGTTGCATACCTAGGCAAATACCTAAGAATGGTACATCATTTTCACGAGCATATTGTGTCGCTAAAATTTTACCTTCAACTCCACGATCACCAAAGCCACCAGGAACTAAAATTGCGTCTGCCCCTTTTAATAGAGCAGCAACATTGTCAGCATCTACATGTTCTGCATTAATCCAGTCAATTTCAATATCAGAATTAAATGCATAGCCTGCATGTTTTAATGCCTCTACAACAGAAATGTAAGCATCTTGTAGTTCTACATATTTACCTACTAATGCTACTTTTCGTTTATTTGGTAAGCTCTTCACTTTTGCTACAAGCTCACGCCACTCATCCATATCCGCCTCTGGTGCTTCAATACCAAAATGGTCAAGAACAATATCATCGATATCTTGTGCATGAAGATTTAATGGTACTTCATATAAATGTTCTGCATCGCGAGATTCAATAATTTCGTGTGGTTGAACATCACAGAATAAAGCTAATTTTTCTTTCATATCCTGAGGCACTTCTTGCTCTGTACGCACAACGATAATATTTGGTTGAATACCTAAAGAACGTAATTCTTTTACAGAATGCTGAGTTGGCTTTGTTTTTAGCTCACCTGCAGCTTTAATATAAGGAATAAGCGTACAATGAACATACATCACATTGTTATGGCCTAAATTTGTTTTCATTTGGCGAATTGCTTCAAGGAATGGTAGTGACTCAATATCTCCTACTGTTCCGCCTACTTCTGTAATGACAACGTCTGCATTTGTTTCGCGACCAGCTCGTTGAATACGATCTTTGATTTCATTAGTAATGTGAGGAATTACTTGTACTGTTCCACCGTTGTAATCACCACGGCGTTCTTTTTGTAATACAGACTGATAAACACGGCCTGAAGTTACAGTAGAATGTTTTCCTAGGTTAATATCAATGAAACGTTCGTAGTGACCTAAGTCTAAGTCAGCTTCTGCGCCGTCATCTGTTACGAAAACCTCACCATGTTGATAAGGGCTCATTGTACCTGGGTCAATATTGATATATGGGTCAAATTTTTGAATCGTTACTTCTAATCCACGATTTTTTAATAAACGACCTAGAGATGCTGCTACAATCCCTTTTCCAAGTGATGACACAACCCCACCTGTTACAAAAATATACTTCGTCATGAAAAAATTCCTCCTTATGTTGTTCTAGAAATTGTTAGTAAGAAAAGTGCATTCACGTCCTACGCTAACCGCACAACGATGCAAATGTCTCGATAGGCTAAAAATTTCTTATCCCTAAAATAAGAAAAGCCGAGAATGCCTACAAAATGTAGTCGATTCGAAGCTGTAATCGTTTCTATCTCTTTTCTACTTTCCTTTTAGAAGCTTCAACATTTATTCAGACACCAATTACTATACATCATGAATGATTTGGAACATTTATATTCATTTCTGTTGCAATAAGCTTGGGAGAGTCAACTGAATAAAGTTAAAAACAATAAAAAAACGCTCCTCCTGCATAGGTTTGCAGGGGGAGCGTATTACATACACGGTCTTTCTCCTTTAATTAAGGAGCCCAAGTAAAAGATTAAACGTAACCGCGATAGAAGTCAAGATTTTTTACTACAAGGTTACAAGAAAGAAAATTCAAAGAGTAATGATCATCAATTATGCCTTGTCCGGAATCGGCTTTGTGCTTAGGCCTGCACGAGGGCCGACACGATGTCGGTCATTTCGGTAATGTCACAGGATGTGGCGTTTTTACCGATGCAGGTCAGTTAGCCGTTATCGCATGGATGCGATGGTTTTAGGCTAACATCCCCTAAGAACTACCGGAGACTTCGGGCCAACACGATGTTGGTCACTCAGTCGTTGCCACAGGACGTGGCATTCTTAGACTAAGTTCCTTTATTTCAGCGGGTATTGGCTGAAATAAGTTAGTTTTTATCCTCTTCTTCAAGTTCTTCTTCATCTTCATCTTCATCGATGAAGTCTTCGTCTATTTCCTCATCGATGTCCTCTAAATCTTCTTCATCCTCAAAGTCAATATCTTCTTTATCATCATCTTCATCTTCATCAAGATCTTCGCCTTCAACGAATTCTTCATAATCTTCATCAAAGTCAATCTCTTCTTCTTCTAAATCTTCATCTAAATCATCTTCATCCTCAAGGGCAGCTTTAGATTTTTTCTTATGTGTTTTAACAGAAGGAGCTGTTTCTTCTTCAATTTGTTCAACTTTATACCATTCACGTAAGCCCCAGCCAGCTTCCTGATTAAATAAGAAGCGACCTTCTACATTTAAATCTGTATAAAATTGTAGTAGGCGTGCTTTCATTTCTTCATCACTATAGCCTGTAAGCTCTTGAAGTATTGTTAATAAGTCATTAAAAGACACTGAGGCACGTTTTTCATTTAAAATTGCATAAGCTAAGTTAATTAACGATTCTTCCGCTAATTGTTCCTTTGTCATTTCACGAAAATTCATTCGTGCACTTCCTTTCCCTCATCACAATGGACGTTTTAAAATTACATATTGCTTTATTTTCGGAGCGCAGCAAAAAAGGCCGCACAAAAGTAACTTTCCATATCATAAGCATAATACCCATTATATACAAAGTTTTATCCTCATTGCTAGCTTCAATTACTGTTTTTTATATCACACATTTTTTTTATCCCAAAGTAAAACAAATAGACAGATAATAATAATATCGGAACAGCGCCAATTTGCTTATCATAAAGGAAAATAACTCCTAACATTAAAGCTAAAGTAATGATGTAGTGAATAACTGATTTCATTCTCTACCGCGCCTCCCCTTTTTTTACATTTCTATTATAACGGAAATAAAAAAAAGTGCCTAATCCTAAGACTAGACACTTAAAAATACAGAGCATTTTGTATAAAATAGCATAAATGTTATACAGTAAGAAGATATGCACGTTTAAAATTTACATATTGCGACGATATTGTCCTCCTACTTCATATAAAGCGTTCGTGATTTGCCCTAAGCTAGCTACTTTTACGGTTTCCATAAGCTCCGCGAAAATATTGCCATTATTTACAGCTACTTGTTGTAAACGAGCAATAGCCGCTTCCGCTTCACTTTCATGTTGCTTCCAGAAGGCCTGTAAATTATGAATTTGTGTCTCTTTTTCTTCCGTTGATGCTCGAGCAATCTCCATATTATCAATTTCATCTTCTGAAGGTGGATTCGGATTTAAGTAAGTGTTTACACCAATGATTGGTAACTCGCCTGAATGTTTTAGCATTTCATAGTACATGGATTCTTCTTGAATCTTACCGCGCTGATATTGTGTTTCCATTGCACCTAGCACGCCACCACGATCATTGATACGATCAAACTCTTCTAGTACCGCCTCTTCTACAAGATCCGTTAACTCTTCTACGATAAACGCACCTTGTAATGGATTTTCGTTTTTCGCTAAGCCATGTTCCTTCGTAATAATCATTTGAATTGCCATCGCACGACGTACAGATTCTTCTGTAGGCGTTGTAATTGCCTCATCATATGCATTTGTATGCAATGAATTACAATTATCCTGTAATGCCATTAATGCCTGTAACGTTGTGCGGATATCATTAAAATCAATTTCCTGTGCATGCAAGCTACGCCCAGATGTTTGGATATGATATTTTAATTTTTGTGCTCGTTCATTGGCGCCGTACTTATCACGCATTATAACCGCCCAAATACGGCGGGCTACGCGTCCAATAACTGTGTACTCAGGATCAAGTCCGTTAGAGAAGAAGAATGATAGATTTGGCGCAAAGTCGTCAATATTCATTCCTCGACTTAAATAGTATTCCACATACGTAAAGCCATTTGCTAATGTAAAGGCCAACTGTGAAATTGGGTTGGCTCCAGCTTCGGCAATATGGTAACCAGAAATAGATACTGAGTAATAATTACGAACTTTATGGTCGATAAAGTATTGCTGAATATCTCCCATCATACGTAACGCAAACTCTGTTGAGAAAATACAAGTATTTTGCCCTTGATCTTCTTTTAAAATATCTGCTTGCACCGTTCCACGTACAACCTGTAATGTTTTCTCTCGTGTCTCCGTAAATTCTTCAACTGTCAAAGGGCGGCCAAGTTCTTTTTCGCGTAGTTGCACTTGCTGATCAATAGCCGTATTCATGAACATCGCCAAAATCACCGGTGCTGGACCGTTAATTGTCATCGATACTGAAGTTGATGGTGCACATAAATCAAAGCCTGCATAAAGCTTTTTCATATCCTCTAGCGTACAGATAGATACACCCGATTCTCCAACCTTCCCATAAATATCTGGTCGGTAATCTGGATCCTCTCCGTATAGCGTCACCGAATCAAATGCTGTGGATAAACGTTTTGCATCATCATCCTTCGATAAATAATGGAATCGTTTATTTGTACGCTCAGGTGTACCCTCACCAGCAAATTGTCGCTTCGGATCTTCCCCTTCACGTTTAAATTGGAATACCCCCGCAGTATAAGGGAATTCACCAGGTACATTTTCTCTATAAACCCAACGTAAAATTTCACCGTAATCTACGAATTTCGGCAAGGCAACTTTAGGGATTTTTGTACCAGAAAGGCTTGTTGTTTTTAAAATCGTACGAATTTCCTTATCACGAACCTTCGTGACAAATTCGTCCCCAGCATAGGCTTCTTTTAAAGCTTGCCAATTATCTAAAATACGCTTGGACTCAGCCGTTAATTCATCTCTGACACCTTCTGCTAAAGAAGTAAGAGAGGCGATCAGTGCATCATTTGGCGCTTTTTCCTTAACCGCCGCAATAGCTCCCTCTAATTGGAATAGACGGCGAGCAAATTCTACTTGCTGCTCTGATTTTTTGTGATAGCCACGCACAGTATCTGTAATTTCTCGTAAATAATAACGGCGATCGTTTGGAATAATCACATCCTGCTTTTGGGTCTTCGCAAATTGCTCATAGCCAGTTTCCCAATTACTTCCTGTATTCGTATTAATGATATTTACTAATGCTGCAAATAAAGCATTCGTTCCTTTATCATTAAATTGACTTGCGATCGTACCGTAAACAGGCATATTATCAAGTGATTCATCCCAAAGCTCTCGCGAACGTTGGTATTGCTTCTGCACTTGGCGTAGCGCATCCTCAGAGCCTTTACGTTCAAATTTATTGATGGCGATCACATCCGCAAAATCAATCATGTCAATTTTCTCAAGCTGTGTTGGCGCACCAAACTCACTTGTCATAACGTACATGGATAAATCCGTATACTTTGTAATTTCTGCATCACCTTGACCAATACCGCTCGTTTCTACGATGATTAAATCATAGCCCACTACTTTCACTACATCTAGCACGTCTCCAATAGAAGCAGTAAGCTCTGTTCGAGATCCGCGGGTTGCTAAACTACGCATATATACTCGATTATTGAAAATCGCATTCATGCGAATTCGGTCACCAAGTAAAGCCCCACCTGTTTTTTGCTTTGTCGGATCGACTGAAAGAATCGCCACTCGTTTATCCGGAAATTCTTTCAAGAAACGACGAATTAATTCATCTGTTAAGGAAGATTTACCCGCACCACCAGTTCCTGTAATACCTAATACCGGTGTCCCTTTTGAGTGTTTACGAGCTTCTTCTAGCATCTTTTTCGTTTCACCATCATCATTTGACTCTGCAGCAGTTATTAAGTTCGCTAAAATCTCTGGTGATTCTGTCGATAAAGCATCGAGCTTTTCTAGATAGTTACCCGTTGCAGTTGGGAAATCAGTCCCTTTAATTTTTTCATTAATCATCCCTTGTAAGCCTAAGACACGGCCATCCTCTGGCGAGAATATCCCTGCAATCCCATATGCATGTAGCTCTTTAATTTCACGTGGTAAAATAACACCACCACCGCCACCATAAATTTTAATATGTGGCGCTCCTTTTTCACGCAGTAAATCATACATATATTTAAAGTATTCCATATGTCCACCTTGATAAGAAGACACAGCAATACCTTGAGCATCCTCTTGAATCGCAGCATTTACCACTTCTTCCACCGAGCGATTATGTCCTAAATGGATTACCTCTACTCCGCTCGATTGCAAAATTCGTCGCATAATGTTGACTGAAGCATCATGCCCATCAAAAAGACTCGATGCTGTAACAAAACGTACGTGATTTTTTGGACGATATACTTCTACCTTTGTCATATGAAATCCCCACTTTCTCCCCTTAATCAATTACACCTTTGTGTTCTGGAACAACTTCCTATTACAATTCATAAAAAAGTCGGTAATTGCAATGTCGCTCTATGCAATTACCGACAACCCCTTAACGGAACTTATTAGAACCCCTTTATGCCTGAAATAAACAATGTTGTTTGCATTTCAATAAATTCATCAATAGAGTGTTGACGATGGAGCGCCCATTTACGGAATGCCCAGCTTTGTCCAGAAACGACTAAATTATTTGCTGCCAAATGGATTTGTTGATCCGTCATCGTTATTTCACCTGACTGCACACAGCGTTTTAGTAATCGCTCAAAAGTAGCAACCATTTCAAATTCCTTACTAAATACATAACGCTGCGCTTCTTTTGACAATGTTTTAGTTTCCTGATACATGATTGTTAGCTCATCAACCATACTATCAATTTGCAAGAAATACTCTCGAATCATTTCTTTTAACTCTTCTATAGTTCCTGCCTTAATCTCATAACTTGAAAGTCTCTCCATCGCATGGTGATAAATACTATCACATACAAGGTAAAGGACATCTTCTTTCGTACGAATATACTCATATAATGTACCGATACTAAAACCTGCAGCTTTTGCGATTTCTCTCGTCGTGGCACGATGGAAACCTTTTTCTTTAAATAATTTAATGGCTCCCTCTATCATTTGTTCTCGACGAATGGCGATAAGATTTTCATCTTTTACCGTTGACTGTACTTGGGGTCTTTTATCTCTTTCTGTCATACGTTATTTTGTCAACATACGAGAGATAACAAGACGTTGAATCTCTTGTGTACCTTCGTAAATTTGTGTAATTTTTGCATCACGCATGAAACGCTCAACTGGATAATCTTTTGTATAACCATATCCACCAAAGATTTGAACCGCCTCAGTCGTTACATTCATCGCAGTATCGCCAGCCATTAATTTCGCCATTGCAGATGCCTTACCATAAGATAGGTTATTTGATTCTAACCAAGCCGCTTGGTATGTTAGCAGTCGAGATGCTTCAATGTGAGTTGCCATATCCGCTAGTTTAAAAGATACACCTTGGTTGGCAGTAATCGGCTTACCAAATTGCACACGTTCTTTCCCATACTCAACCGCTGCATCTAATGCTCCTTGTGCAATCCCTACAGCTTGAGCCGCAATACCATTACGTCCTCCATCAAGTGTTGTCATCGCAATTTTGAAGCCTTCTCCCTCAGCTCCAAGCAGGTTTTCTTTTGGAACGCGACAGTTATCAAAAATAATTTCAGTTGTAGGAGATGAACGAATCCCTAGTTTTTTCTCCTTCTTCCCTACCGAGAAACCTTCAAAGCCGGCTTCAACGATAAAAGCAGATGTGCCATGTTTAGCTTCTGGATCTGTTACTGCAAATACAACATATGTATCTGCTACTCCACCATTGGTAATGAAGATTTTCGCACCGTTTAAAATATAATCATCGCCATCACGTTTTGCATATGTTTTCATGCCACCAGCATCAGAGCCTGATCCTGCCTCTGTTAAGCCATATGCACCAATATGTTTGCCTTCTGCCATTGGACGAAGATATTTTTGTTTTTGTTCTTCATTACCAAATTTAAAGATTGGCCAACCCGCAAGCGAAGTATGTGCTGATAATGTTACCCCCGTTGAAGCACATACACGTGATAATTCTTCCACAGCAATAACATACGCAAGATAATCAAAGCCTGCACCACCGTATTCTTCTGGCCAAGGAATACCTGTTAAGCCTAGCTCCGCCATTTTATCGAAAATTGCACGATCAAACTCTTCATTCTCGTCACGTTCCGCTGCTGTCGGTGCTACTTCATTAATAGCAAAATCACGAATCATTTCACGTAATTGCTCATGCTCTTCTGTTAATTGAAAGTTCATTGTCCATTTCCCCTTTTTAGTTAGACTCTGTTCTTGCTAAATTGTTAATTTTTATATTTGATCATGTTTCTGCGCTCTGCCTCGGGAAACTGAGCAGATCTCTTGGTTACCTGATCAGTTCTCCGGGTTACCCGAGCGATTCATTGCTTGACCTGATCATTTCTACGAGTTATCCGAGCGTTTTCTTATAACGATCGACATCATCCTTGAAAAATCAACATTGCAACATAACTTCAGATCTTATTTAAGTAAATGTTTACTAATGACTAGTTTTTGAATCTCACTTGTACCCTCGTATATTTCTGTCACCTTTGCATCTCGGAAATAACGCTCTACGGGATAGTCTTCTGTATAGCCGTAGCCACCAAAAACCTGTACCGCTTCTATTGCCGTTTGCACTGCTGTGCGTGAGGCAAAGAGTTTCGCCATGGATGCCTCCGCTCCACACGGCAACCCTTTTGAACGTAAATCTGCTGCACGATAAACTAGTAATTTTGCTGATTCTACCGCAGTCGCCATATCAGCAAGCTTGAAGCCAACTCCCTGTTGTGCGGCAATAGGTTTGCCAAATTGAACACGCTCTTTGGCATAAGCAGTAGCTGCTTCTAGCGCTGCTTCAGCAATGCCTAGAGATTGTGCAGCAATACCAATACGTCCAACATCTAAGTTGGCCATTGCAATTTTAAAGCCTTCCCCTTCCTCCCCAAGAAGGTTCGCAGCTGGAATACGACAGTTATCAAATGTTAATTGGACTGTACGTGAACCGTGTAAGCCCATTTTATGTTCATCTTTCCCTATGATTAAACCCGGTGTGCCCTTTTCAACAATAAATGCTGAAATACCACGTGTTTTAGCAGCAGGATTCGTTGATGCAAAGACAATATAAACATCTGCTTCTCCACCATTTGTAATAAACACCTTGGAGCCATTGATAACATAATCATCCCCGTCTCGTACCGCTTTTGATTGCAGTGATCCAGCGTCCGAGCCAGCACTAGGCTCTGTTAAACAAAATGCCCCTAAATATTCCCCGGCAGCAAGCTTCGGAACATAACGTTTCTTCTGTTCATCGTTGCCAAAATATATAATTGGGTTTGTTCCAACTGAAGTATGCACAGATAAAATCACACCCATTACTGCACTAACCTTCGATAGTTCATTAATAGCAATTATGTACGATGTAAAATCCATCGCAGAGCCGCCTAATTCTTCTGGGGTTGTTATCCCCATTAAACCTAATTCTCCCATTTGTGCAAGGAGCTCACGCGGAAACTCCCCTGCTTCCATACGCTCTACCCACGGTTCAATCTTTTCCTGAGCAAAACTTCGGACCATATCTCGCATCATTATTTGTTCATCTGTAAATCGTAAATGCATCTATTATGTCACCCCTAAATGTTGTCTCGTAACATTCCATTTCGCTTGAATAGCCCCATCCCCATAGGATTATTCGTAAACGTAAAAGCCTCTTCCAGATTTTTTACCTAACCAGCCTGCTGCTACATATTTACGAAGCAATGGACAAGGTCTGTACTTACTATCACCTAGGCCCTCATGTAAAATCTCCATTATGGATAGACATGTATCAAGACCAATAAAGTCTGCTAAAGTTAAAGGTCCCATTGGATGATTCATACCGAGCTTCATCACATCATCAATGGCTTCCTTCGATGCTACACCCTCATACAGTGCATAGATTGCTTCATTGATCATAGGTAGTAAAATACGATTTGAAATAAAACCTGGGAAGTCATTTACTTCCACCGGTGTTTTCGATAATTTTACTGTCATGTCTTCCACAGCTTTGTAGACTTCATCGCTTGTGGCCAATCCTCTAATAATCTCTACTAACTTCATCACAGGTACCGGATTCATAAAGTGCATACCGATTACTTGCTCTGGACGATTTGTGACAGCTGCAATTTCCGTAATTGGTAAAGATGATGTATTCGTAGCTAAAATGGCATGTGCTGGTGCAATCTGATCAATTTGCTTAAAGATGGATTGCTTCACTTCCATATTTTCCACTGCGGCCTCGATGATAATATCTACATCACTAGCATCCTGTAAATCTAGTGACATACTAATGCGACCTAGAATAGCCGCCTTCTCATCCTCAGTTTTACGACCCTTTTCGACATCACGTGTCAGGTTTTTCGTCATCACGCCTAAACCGCGCTCGAAAAATTCTTGTTTCATATCGTTCAGTTTGACATCATAGCCAGCTTGTGCACAAACTTGTGCAATACCAGAGCCCATTTGTCCAGCACCAATAACCATTACCTTTTGAATTCCCATCATTCGTGTCCCCCTGTTTTCGGTACTTCGATCATAATCGCATCGCCTTGCCCTCCACCTGAGCAGATAGCAGCAATTCCGATACCACCGCCACGACGCTTTAATTCATGTGCAAGTGTTAAAATAATGCGTGCTCCAGATGCCCCAATTGGATGACCTAATGCAACTGCACCGCCGTTCACATTGACCTTTTCAGCATCTAAATCTGCCAGTTGCTTGCTCACTAGAGCTACTGCCGCAAAGGCTTCATTGATTTCGATGACATCAATGTCCGTTAATGATTTGCCCGTCTTTTTCAGTAATTTGTTAATAACAAGCCCTGGTGTTTGCGGGAAGTTTTCTGGCTCAATAGCAAGCTCTTCATGGCCGATAATAACCGCAAGTGGCTCTCTACCTTCACGCGTTGCACGTTCCTCACTCATTACTACTAAGGCACATGCACCGTCGTTAACGCCAGGTGCGTTACCTGCTGTTATCGTTCCGTCCTTGTCAAAGGCTGGCTTGAGCTTTGCCAGTACCTCTATTGACGTACCCGCTCTTGGTGCCTCATCTGTATCGACTTGAAGCGGTTCTCCCTTACGTTGCGGAATTTCCACTGGCACAATTTCCTCAGCAAAATAACCTTTGTCAATTGCTGCAAGTGCACGTTCATGGCTACGAACAGACCATGCATCCTGCTCCTCACGGCTTAAAGAAAATTCGTTCGCTGTCGTATTACCGTAGATTCCCATATGTGGTCTTGCCTTATCAAAGGCACATGTTAAGCCATCATATAGCATGCCATCCACCATTGTTGAATCGCCCATGCGTAAGCCTGTTCGACCATTTTGTAGATAATACGGTGCATTAGACATGGACTCCATACCACCAGCGATAATCACTTCTTCGTCCCCTAATCGAATTAGCTGATTGGCTAGTGTTACAGCACGCATTCCTGATGCACAAACCTTGTTAATCGTTTCTGTTTTCACCGCTATTGGTAAATTTGCTTTTATTGCAGCTTGCCTTGAAGGAATTTGGCCCTGTCCCCCTTGTAAAACAGAACCTAAAATCACTTCATCCACTTCATCAGGCGAAATTTTCGCTTTCTCAAGCGCCCCTTTTATGGCGATTGCACCTAAATCACTTGCGCTTAGTGCTGATAGTGAACCTCCAAACTTACCAAATGCAGTTCTTGCTCCTGCTAAAATTACAGCTCTATTCAAGTAAAACACCCCTTTTGTTTTACGTTCTAGAAGAAGTATCAGAGCATTCCTGTTGACTGAACGCTCGCTCGACCTCTTGCGATGAAAAATGGGAGTTAGTATCAATTATGCCTCGGCATAATTGCGTCTGGAATCGACTTTGTGCTTAGGCCTGCACGATGCAGGTCAGTTAGCCGTTATCGCATGGATGCGATGATTTTAGGCTAACATCCTCTAAGTACTCCTTTTCGATTCCATGACATCCGCCGGAGGCTTTAACTTCTTTCAGCGGGTGTTTGGATACCCGCTGAAAGAAGTTTGATCAACTCCCATTTCCATTTAATCTTATTCTACAAAACAATTATTTATTGTGCAATTTATATTTTTCAGATAACTAAAATATTTCTGCAATAACTATCATTTTTCTGCGTTAGTTTCTGTATTCTTGTCTTGTTCGACACTTTCTACAGAAGCTACTACTTCTTCAGCCATTACATCTGCTGCCTCTTCAACTGAAATCTCAACAGCTTTCACCTTTTCACCAAACACAGAACGCTCTAATAACTCTGCAACATCGAATGTACCGATTGAATCCTCAACCTCTTTTGCCTTTGTGCCATCTTCAAGCATTGTTAAACAGTAAGGACATCCAGAAGAAATTACTGATGCGTCCGTTGCTAAAGCTTGCTCTGTTCTTGCTACGTTAATACGGTTGCCGACATGCTCTTCCATCCACATTAATCCGCCACCTGCGCCACAGCACATGGCTGTCTCGCGATTACGTTCCATTTCCACAAGCTTAACACCTGGAATTCCACGTAGTATTTCTCGTGGCGCATCATAAACATCGTTATAACGGCCTAAATAACAAGAATCGTGGAAAACAATTGTTTCATGAACTTCGTAATTTAACGCTAGACGATTTTCATCAATCAATTCGTTCAATAGCTCAGTATGGTGATAAACCTCGCCCTTCCAGCCAAAGTCTTGATATTCATTTTTAAAGATATTGTAAGCATGCGGATCGATTGTAACAATTTTCTTTACGTCGTTTTTCTCGAATTCATCAATATTCGCTGTAGCAAGCTCTTGGAATAAAAACTCATTTCCTAAACGACGAGGAGTATCCCCTGAGTTTTTCTCTTTATTTCCTAAAATCGCAAACTTTACGCCAGCCTCGTTTAATAGGCGACAGAATGCTAATGCAATTTTTTGTGAGCGGTTATCAAATGCACCCATTGAGCCTACCCAGAATAAATATTCCATTTCCTCGCCTGATTTTTTCAGCTCTTTCACTGTCGGAATATGAATTGTTGGATCTAGGTCACGCCAATTTTCTTTTTCTTTACGGTTCAAGCCCCAAGGATTGCCTTGACGTTCGATGTTTGTCATCGCGCGCTGTGCATCAGGGTTTACTTTTCCTTCAGTCATTGTTAAGTAACGGCGTAAGTCAATAATTTTATCGACATGCTCATTCATAACAGGACATTGATCTTCACAGTTACGACAAGTCGTACATGCCCAAATCTCCTCTTCTGTAATGACATCGCCGATTAAAGAAGGGCTGTAGATATCTTCAATGATTGCGCCTTCAGCACCAGCTGCCATTGCTAACTGATTCCCCTTTGTATTAGCAAAGAATTGATAAGGTACCCAAGGTTTTTGCTTTGTCACAACAGCACCTGTAAACGTTAAATGATCACGCAGCTTCACGATTAAATCCATCGGCGATAGCATTTTCCCTGTTCCTGATGCTGGACACATATTTGTACAGCGTCCACACTCTACACAAGAATATAAATCTAGCATTTGTTTTTGTGTAAAGTCTTGAATACGTCCAACACCAATTGCCGGAATATCCTCTTCATCTTCAGCATTTTCTAATGCTTCAAAGTCGATTGGTGTTAGAGTACCTGTACGATCTAAACGATTCATGTACACATTGATTGGACTTACAATCAAGTGGAAGTGCTTCGATTGTGGTACATACACTAAGAATGTCAATAAAATTAATAAATGCGCCCACCACATCACGTAGAAAACAACAGCTGCTACTGATGCTGGTAGGAAGCTAAATATAGCTGCAACGCCAGAAGCAACTGGCTCTGTATAACTTAGTTCCTCACCATGCCAAATTAACCCCATACCATTTGCAAGCAATGTTGATAACATTAACCCACCAATGAAAATTAAGACAAGACCATTTTTCCAGCCTCGTTTTAGACGTACTAGCTTTTCTACATAGCGACGGTAAAATGCCCACACAACCGCCACTAAAATCATTAATACCACAAGCTCTTGGAAGAATGTAAAGACACTATAGAAAATGCCAAGTGGTAGATGTGATCCAGGTACTAACCCCTTCCAAATTAAATCAATAGCGCCTAGCTGAACCATTAAAAATCCATAGAAGAACATGACGTGAATTAAACCACTCTTTGGATCTTTTAATAGCTTATTTTGGCCAAATACATTGACCATAATATAACGAATACGTTCTTTGACACTTTCATCAAACTCAACCTTTTTCCCCAATTGCACAAACTTATAACGTGTTTTTAACAGATAGAAGAACAATCCTCCTGCATAAAGCACAACCACGACTGTTAGAACAATATTTGCAATTACTAATGGACTCATGGTTGGTCCCCCCCTTTAGTTTGTCGTAATTTTCTCTCTTTGTGGTAAATTCGCTAGCTCATACGTAAATGTACGTCATCATTATATTCCTATTCTAATAAATGAGTGAGCATTCAGTCAACATAAAACGGAAATATTTCTGATAATTTTATATTCTTACATTTTACAAGAAAAAAAGCCACCCTGAATTTTTAAATGGACATGAAACAGCTAACGAATTTCATTTTTTTATATTATAAATCTATTTTTTGTTGGATATAGAAAATCAAAAAAGCCGATTTGCATCATGTTTTTGATGACAAATCGACTTTTTCAGTGCGCTAAATTTCAAAGTAGCTATTTCTTTTCAAAACTAATATGCGCTTTCAGCAAAACGTGACCGGGGGCGTCCGAGGAGTCGCCCTTAGTTGATAAAAACTGAAATTGTTCCGATAAAACGAGAAATTATTCCGATAAAAGCTAAAATTGTTCCGATAAAATGAGATTTTGTTCCGATAAATCTTCAAAGTGCTCATATAAAAGTGAATTCATCACAATAACGTGGAGTTGATTTCCGTTCCTGCGGGGCGCTTATGGCAACAGATGTTTTTTGCGCGAAAGCGAAGCGTCAGCAGCACGATGTTTTTTGCGCGAAAGCGAAGCGTCAGCAGCACGATGTTTTTTTGCGCGAAAGCGAAGCGTCAGCAGCACGATGTTTTTTCGCAAAAGCCCTTTCGTTCCCCTACTCGAGGTCTCATCTACTGCGCTGATTCCCAAAGAGCCGCCCAACCTCCACTCCAATCAACTTCTTCAAATGACATACGTTTTAACAAAATGTCATCCACAACTTTTGGTGATCAAACTATTTTTTAAAAACATTACCGCTTCGAATATATTCAACATCCGCAACTTTAAGTCTAAAATTAACAACTCGTGCGGCTGCAAATAAATAGTCGGATAGACGGTTTAAATACTTTTGCACAATTGTCGGCACGTCTTCAATTTCCTTCATAAGCGTTACCATTTGTCGCTCTGCTCTACGCGCTACTGTGCGAGCAATGTGTAAGGTTGCAGCTGCTGGTGCACCACCTGGTAAAATAAAGCGCTGTAATGGTGGCGCTTCATCTGACAATGCATCAATCCGAGATTCTAACACTTCAATTGGCTGCTCTGCAAGCTTATAATGACGTTCCTTCATGACATTAGCGAGGTCGCCGCCTGCATCAAAAAGTTCGTGCTGAATCGTTTCTAAATCAATTAGAATATCCTTGAATAGCTCACGATCTAATTCACTTACTGCCTTGCCAATAAAAGAATTCAACTCATCAATTGCCCCGTATGTCTCTACGCGCAAGCTATCTTTGTCGACACGTCCACCTATAAGACTAGTTTTCCCCGTATCGCCTGTTTTCGTGTAAAGCTTCATTTCTCTCATCTCCTATAATCAATTTTTATTCCGCATTAACGGGCAGCAATTTATTTGTGACGCCCACTGAATTAAAGCTTCACTTTATAATTTTTTATTGCCTGCACCGTTGTTTCAAAAACACCTTTACCAATTAACTTGCCTACAGCTGTAATTGGACCACCATACTGCATCTCTTCCCCTTTTTGTGTCGCCGCAATTAATAAACTATCGGTAGCAGTACCTGTTGCAATCGTACCACTAAGCTCATCACGAATACCTTCTGACTGCAATGCCTTTGTTTTCGCCTCATTAGCTGTCATCATTGCTTGGAAAAATGCTTCTTCTGATAAACAACCATTTATGATGACCCATGTATTTATAGTACCAATATATGGTTCATCCTGTCTTTCATGAGCACGTGACACATCAACGGCATTGCCGACTCCAGCTGTAACAGCAACAAATAGGCTACCAAAAGGAGCTTTAAATTCATTTATAGCTACAAGATTTGTCGGAACAGCTGTTAACATAACGACTGTACTGGTAGGTGAAAAATGCTCCTTTTGTAAAAATTCAGCGACCTCTTTCTTTACATCACTAATGACATAATCTATTGGTACAGAGCGATTTAATAAGCAATCATACCAACCAATACCGGGATTATGTACAGCTGAGGAAACCGTTTTTAACGGCAACTCTGATTGAAGCTGAATGTAATGCTCCGTAACAGTGAAATTTTCGTTTTTGATGACAGCACGTTGCTGATGTTCGACTGAGGCTGGCATCATTGTAATTTGAGGCTTTGGAATTTCAGGATGTGCATAAGTTGCTACTCGCGCATGATAGATGTCTTCAATTTGCGAAGCAATTAATACTTCATGTGGCGCTCCAAATGCTCGCATCCTTCCACCTTCCATTAGTAATAATTCATCACAATAAAGGGAAGCTAAATTCATATCATGTAGTACCATAATAACGGTTAAACCGCATTCAATTGCTTCCTTTCGTACCATATCTAAAATTTGACGTTGATGGGCAATATCTAGATGGTTCGTTGGCTCATCTAGCAGTAATATTTCCGCCGTTTGCGCAAGAGCCTGGGCTACAAAAACTCTTTGTTGTTCCCCGCCTGACAAAAATTCCATCGATGTCTGTTCATAGCGTTTCACACCTGTTTGCAGCATTGCATGTTGGATTGCTTGTTCATCTCGTTCAGTCCAACTTGAAAAGAAGCCTGTTTGATGGGGATAACGTCCAAGTGATACCGCCTCACGTACACTGTTTGAAAAGGCATTCGCATGTAATTGTGGTAGCACTGCCATTTTTTTTGCCAATGCACGTGCATTATAAGCGCTAATATTTTTACCGTCTACTACTATAGTGCCTGCAGTTGCTGGCAGTATGCCACTCATTACTTTTAATAGTGTGGATTTCCCACTACCATTCGGTCCTAAAATCCCTAGTACTTTTCCTTTTTCAACGGAAAAACTTATATCCTGAACGATCGGCACATCTTCATAGCCACCAGAAAGATGTTCAACAACAATCATGCCCGTCCCCCCTTGCTTCTACGTTGCTTATAAAAAATATAAGAAAAAACGGGCGCCCCAATAAATGCAGTAATTACGCCAATTGGTAGCTCTCTTGGCATAATAATTGTTCGTGCTATTAAATCACAAATAATGAGCAAAGTTGCCCCATTTAAAAATGATAATGGCAATAAATGACGATGATCTGAACCCCAAAGCATCCGCGTCATATGGGGTACAACTAAGCCAACAAAACCAATCGTACCAGAAACTGCTACAGCTGCTCCTGTCAACATTGACCCGCCTACCAAAATTATATATTTACTACGCTTAACATTAACACCTAAATGTTTCGCGCGTTCCTCTCCATATAACAAAACATTTAACTCGCGTCTTTGTGTCCAAAGCATAATTGAGCCAATGATCACAAACGGAATAATCATTTGAACAAAAGGCCAACCTCGCATCGATACTGAGCCGAGCAACCATCCCATAACTTGTCGTAGCTCCTCACCAGATAATGCAATCATTAAGGAAATTAAGGAACCTAAAAATGAACTAAAGATGATCCCTGTTAAAATAAGAGTCTCCATTTTTAGTGAGCGGTCTACTATTCTAGCAAAGCCCATGACAGCTACCATCGTTAATATTGCACCTATCATACTGAAGATTGGTAATGCATAATGGCCTACTACCGGGATTGATATACTAAAGAAAATCGTCATCACTGCGCCAACTGATGCACCAGAGGAAACACCTAACGTATAAGGATCTGCCAAAGGATTTTTTAGTAAGCCTTGAAAAGCAGCCCCTGCAATGGCAAGAGATGCTCCGACAAGTCCCGCCAACAGGACTCTAGGTAAACGAATTTTCCATAAAATATTGGCAGCTGTCTCATCAGCCGCCTTATTCCACAATACTTCTAGTGGAATATGAACTGAGCCTATCGCTACGCCACACCAGATGCTAATAATTAGAAGCGTAATTGCTGTTACATAGGCTATAATCGTTCTACTCATTTAAAGGCTCTCCCCCTTAGTCTATCTGTGCCTATATTCAACGACTTGTTCTTCTGATTTATCGATACATTTTGGCTTGAAATCGCCTAATATTGAGAATTTATCGACATCCATCTTACAAAACAAATACCCCTCATCAAAAAAGATGAGGGGATCAAATTTGCACAAAAATACGTATACAAAATCCACCACCCTATCCTCGTAGGCCGCAACGTGTTTTCTATAAAGGCAGGTCTCCTGGCTCGTGCTTCATTCGCTTTTTCAAGCCTTCCCGAAATTTTCAGTGGCGCAGATTGAAAAAACTCACACATACAGTGGCGGGACCGCATCGGAATAACACCGATTTCCCTTTTCACTTTACATAAGTAAAGAACCTTTATAATTTTCAGTTGATATAATTATACATGAAAAAAAAAGAGGCTGGGATAAAACTGGACAATACCTTAAAAAGCGCAAGAAATCAATTTTAGAAACGTTGATTTCTCGCGCTTTTCTTATGTGATTTTTTTTAATCTTGCTATAAAAATATACTTTTGTCCCAGCCTCTAATCTATCAGACTATATCTAAAAAATACTGTACCGTTTTCATTGGCTCACCAATTTCTCGCAATGACCATGTACTCTCTAAATAAATATCTGCTAGCTTTTCATATTTACCGCCGAATTTTTGTGCCCATTCGACTGCTACAACACTTTCATATACATGTGCCATTTTTTCTGCAACCTTTTTAGCCTCAAATGTTTTCGTTGCTTCATCCAAACGACTAAATGTTTGCAAAGTCAAGTCTAGTTTTACTAATCGCTCTGCTACAATTTCTACTAATGGACTGTCAGCTAGTTTTTCTAGACGTTCCTCCATGATACGAACAAATAATTCATGTGCATGAAACTTATCTACTAAACGAATGAGCTCCAATGCTAAAATATTGGCAGTCCCTTCCCATACAGTCAGCACCTGTGCATCTCTTAATAAGCGAGGTGTAACAAAATCCTCTATATAGCCATTCCCTCCGTGCAATTCAATTGCTTCACTAGCATAATGTACCGCTTGCTCTGCCGTTTCTTTTTTCATGATAGCAATATACAAGCGATTCATAATGATGTCCTGTTCATTGCCCTGTCCACTTGTTACTTTATCGTACAGCTGAATAACATCAAAAACAGTGGCAACTTCTACATGAAGCTTGGCAGCAAATTTCCCTAATGTATCTTGAATCATAGGATATTGCGTTAAAGGCTTACCAAATGCATGACGATTGGTTACATAATGCTTCGCCTCTAGATAACCGCGACGCATAATGCCGATAGAAGCAACTGCATTGCAAATTCTTGATAAATTAAGTGCCTCCAGCATATAATAAATCCCCTTATTCGGCTCACCGACAACATAAGCTAGTGCGCCATCAAATTCCACCTCACCAGAAGGCACTGCGCGAACGCCAAGTTTATCCTTTAAACGTCGAATGCGGAGGTTATTCACAGTGCCATCCTCATTCCGCCATGGAACCGCAAATAACGTCAAGCCCTTTGAGCCTGTCTGTGCCCCCTCCATACGGGCCAATACCATCGCTACTCCACACATTCCTGCGTTAGATGCGAAATATTTCTCACCAAATAAACGATACTGGTTGCCGTCTTTTCTCGCCTCTACAACATTCGCGCCAACATCAGAACCACCTTGACGCTCCGTTAAAAATGTAGCTCCCTCATATAACTCAGTATCTCCTGTTGCACAAACATGTGGTAAAAAGCGCTCCTTCACTTCATCACTTGCATAATGATCGAGTAAATAAGCCGTTGCCATTGTTAAAGTAACAGGACAGTAAAAGCCTGGCTCAGTATGGGACAGTATATAGCCTTGAGCAAAGCTATACACATAGTTGCCCTTTCTACCTAATTGCGGAATATCCTTATGCACATAGCCAACAATACCGGTATTGTATGTCTCTTCAATCGTTTTTTTATAGCCATCATTAACCCAGACCTCTGACACTTCTTCACCATATGCGTTATACCTTTGTAAGCGAGGTTCACCCTCTCTATCCGTATGTTTCGCTCTCACATCAATATCTCCAGCACAGAGCCCTCCGAAATCTGTTAGCTCGCGTGTTGCATATTCTGCAAACTCTTGATCTAGCATCATTTCTAAAATCTTATGAAGTGTATCGTCATCTTTAAAAAAATTCGTTGTTTTCATTTCTGCCTGCTGTAAAACCTTCATGCTATCTCACCTCTTGTCCCTTCAAAGATTGTTTTAATATTTTGCCTGCTGCATTTCGTGGTAGCGCTTCCATTTGTTCAAAGAGGCGTGGTATTTTATATTTAGCAAGACGCTCCTCTAAATAATTTATAAGATCATTTTCAGCAATTGCCTTTTTAGAAGCATAGACGGCCTTCACCGTTTCTCCCCATTGTGGATGCGGAACACCTATTACAGCTACCTCAATAATCCCGTCATAGCTTAACATACTATCTTCTATTTCCTTCGGATAAATATTAACACCGCCTGAAATAATAACATCCTTTTTACGATCAACAATCCAAATATATCCACCCTCATCCATACGCGCTAAATCTCCTGTTTTAAGCCAGCCATCTATAAATGCAGCCTTTGTTGCGATGTCATCCTTGTAATAGCCCAACATATTGCCTTCACCAAATAACACGATCTCTCCAACTTCACCAACGCCGACACCTTCTCCATTGTCGTTGATAATACGCAGCTCCGTGCCAAGTGGTGCACGCTGACCAATACTCCCCGCCTTCGTTTCATGCTCCCTACCAAACAATAACGAACCGCTTGGACCAGCCTCCGTCAAACCATAAACACAAGTTAAATGAGCTGTTCGGAAAGCCTTTTCTATCAAGCGAATTTCATTTTGTGATAACGGCGCACCTCCATAAATCCACCATTTCATCGAAGATAAATCTGCTGTTTGCAATCTCGGCATTTGAGCAGTTAGCAAATAGGCGACAGGTGCACCAAAGAAATGCGTTGTCCTTTCCTGCTCGATTGAATCAATACACAAATCAGGTGTAAATGTTGGTGTTAGCACATTTGTTGAGCCTACAAGTACGCCTGCCATTAAAAATAAATGTAATGGCGCTGAATGTGTCAACGGCATCATGAGAAGGATTCGGCTTTCAGGCTTTACTTCCATTTCTACTGCAATCATTTGCGCTACAGTTAAAATATTACGATAGCTAAACAACACACCCTTTGGTTTTCCCGTTGTACCCGATGTATATAAAATCGTCGAGACATCATCTTCATTCAACTGACAATCAATTGTTTGAATGCTTGCATGTTGAATAAGTGTTTCATAGTTTAACCAACCAGCATGCTCTTGCCCCGTTTTGATTTTTAAAGGAACGACCGTGATGTTTTCAACTGCCGCAAAAATTGCTTCATGAACTAGAATAGCTTTAGCGTCTGCATGCTGCGCTACATATTCAACCTCTTGCAGCGTAAATTTCGCATTTACTGGAACGACAATAGCTCCAATACGCTGGATTGCAAAATAGCTAACAACAAACTCTACAACATTTGGCATAAAAATGATGACTTTATCGCCTTGTCGTACACCTTGCTCTAATAAAGCATGACTAAAACGTGTCACTTGCTCATCCAAATCACGATAGGTCACTCGTCTACCTTGACAAACAACCGCTTCGCTCAAAGGATACTTTCGCGCATTTCGTGCTAACAAATTCGAACTATTCATCGTACATCTCTCCCTTTAAAGTCGCTAATTTTTTAGTAAACACGCCTTGCAATTGCTGTAACTCATTTTTCATTTGTACAAGCTCTGCTATTTTGCTATCTATTTCTTGAACTTTTTGTTCCCCATATTCGACCGTACGCTCCAATTGCTGAATGCCAGTGCGGTCAAAATCAAACAGCAATACCATCTCCTTAATCTCCTCAAGTGAAAAACCGTAACGCTTTCCCCGAAAAATAAGCTTAAGCTTCGCCAATTCTTTTTTTGAAAAGGTTCGTTGATTAGTAGATGAACGATTGGGATTAAGCAGCCCAAGCTCCTCATAATAACGAATTGTCCGTGTTGAAACATTAAACTGCTTAGCCACTTCTTGAATCGTCTTCAACTTCATCTCCCCCTTCACATTTTCCATCAGTATATCATTGACGCTAACGTAAACTTCAACAAGATTTCTGAATCTTTAAGAAAATTATTGATTTAAGGAGATTAATTGTGACATTTCGATGGAGCTGTTCTTCTGTTTGCTGGTTCTATCCATCGCTTTGGCGGGGCGTTCCGTCGCTTTGATGATTCGTTCCGTCGCTTTGGCGGGGCGTTCCGTCGCTTTGATGATTCTTTCCGTCGCTTCGGATTTGTTCCGTCGCTTTGATGATTCGTTCCGTCGCTTCGGCGGCTTGTTCCGTCGCTCTGGTGGTTCTTTCCTTCACTTTGGCGATTCTATCCATCGCTTTGGATTCGTTCCGTCGCCTTGATGATTTGTTCCGTCGCTTCGGCGGCTTGTTCCGTCGCTCTGGTGATTCTTTCCTTCACTTTGGCGATTCTATCCGTCGCTTCGGATTCGTTCCGTCGCTTTGATGATTTGTTTCGTCGCTTCGGCGGCTTGTTCCGTCGCTCTGGTGATTCTTTCCTTCACTTTGACGGTTCTATCCGTCGTTTCGGATTCATTCCGTCGCTTTGATGATTCGTTCCGTCGCTTCGGCGGCTTGTTCCGTCGCTCTGATGGTTCTTTCCTTCACTTTGACGGTTCTATCCGTCGCTTTGGATTCGTTCCGTCGCTTCAATGATTCGTTCCGTCGCTTCGGCGGCTTATTCCGTCGCTCTGGTGATTCTTTCCTTCACTTTGACGGTTCTATCTTTCGCTTCGGATTCGTTCCGTCGCTTTGATGATTTGTTCCGTCGCTCTGGTGGTTCTTTCCTTCACTTTGGCGATTCTATCCATAATTTTGACTGTTCTATCCACGACTTTGGCTACTCTATCCTCACTTTGGCGGGGCCATCCTGACTTTGGCCGTTCTATCCATGACTTTGGCTGCTCTATCCACGACTTTGGCTGCTCTATCCACGACTTTGGCTGTTCTATCCACGACTTTGACGGTTCTATCCACGACTTTGGCGGTTCTATCCACGACTTTGGCGGTTCTATCCACACTTCAATGATTCGTTCCGTCGCTATGGCGGGTCGTTCGGTCACTTCGCCGATTCTTTCCGTCACTTCGGATGCGTTCGGTCGCTTTGCTGATTCTTTCCGTCGCCCCGCAGCTCTAGCTATCAAATCCATTTCAATACAAAAAACCCCCGGTACATTGTTGTGCCGGGGGCTAGAAAGACTTTTATTACATTTTTTCTGGTGCAGATACGCCGATTAAACGTAGTGCGTTGGCAATTGTTGTACGAACAGCCGTAATAAGGGCTAAACGCGCCTCTGTTAGCTCTTTATTTGAAGCATCTAACACTTTTTCAGCGTTATAGAAGCTGTGGAATGCAGCTGCCGTTTCTTGAATATAGTTGGCGATACGGTGCGGTGTACGGTGATTCGCAGCATCAGCTACCATTTTCGGGAAGTCGCCCACTTTTTTCAGTAAATCGATCTCTTTTTCAGCAACTAACAAGCTTAAATTGTCAGTTGAAGCAGCAAAGCCTTGCTCATTTGCTGAACGTAAAATAGATGAAATACGTGCATGTGCATATTGTGCATAATACACTGGGTTTTCATTTGATTGAGATACTGCAAGGTCTAAGTCAAAGTCCATATGAGAATCGCCTGCAGTTTTCACGAAGAAATAACGTACTGCGTCTAGGCCTACCTCTTCTACAAGCTCACGCATTGTAACAGCGTTCCCTGTACGTTTAGACATCTTGAATTTCTCACCGTTTTTATAAAGCTGAACCATTTGGATAATCTCTACTTCAAGCGTCTCACGATCATAGCCAAGCGCCTGAATAGCAGCTTTCATACGTGGAATATAGCCGTGGTGGTCAGCTCCCCAAATATTAATTAATTTATCGAAGCCACGTACAATTTTATCCTCATGGTATGCGATATCCGGAGTCAAATATGTGAAAGACCCATCATTTTTAATTAACACGCGGTCTTTATCGTCACCAAATGTTGTTGAACGGAACCAAGTAGCACCGCCTTCTTCAAATACATGACCATTTGCTTTTAATTTATCCAATGCCACTTCAATTTTGCCGTTTTCATATAGTGAAGTTTCAGAATACCACACATCAAAGTTTACGCGGAAGTTTGCAAGGTCTGTTTTTAACTTGTCTAATTCTAACGCTAAACCATGCTGACGGAAAAATGCAAAACGTTCATCATCAGATTTAGATAAAATTGTATCACCATGCTCACTAGCTAGTTTACCAGCAATTTCAATAATATCTGGACCATGATAGCCATCCTCTGGCATCTCAGCGTCTAATCCTAAAGCTTGCTTATAGCGCGCTTCTAGTGAGTAAGCTAAGTTATTAATTTGGTTACCCGCATCGTTTATATAGTACTCACGAGATACTTTGTAGCCTGCCATATCTAACACATTACATAATGAATCCCCTACTGAAGCTCCACGCGCATGACCTAAATGTAGATCACCAGTTGGATTTGCAGATACGAATTCAACTTGAACTTTTTCTCCAGCACCAGCATTAGAACGACCATAGTCAGCGCCTTGCTCAAGCACTGCTTTTACTACATCTGTTAGGAAATCTTTACGTACAGTAATATTCATAAAGCCAGGACCAGCAATATCGATTTTCTCAATAACTGTACCTGCTGTGTCAAGATTTTCTAAAATAGCTTCAGCAATGGCACGAGGTGGTTTTTTAGCTAATTTCGTTAATTGCATAGCGATATTTGTCGCATAGTCTCCATTTGCCTTATCCTTTGGTGTTTCAAGGTGAATATTTAACTCTGTGCCAGCCTCTACTAAGCCAGCTTTTTCAACAGCCTGCGCAATTGCCGCTTTAATGGCTTGTTGTACTTGTTCTACTGCGTTCATCATTGTACCTCCGTAAATGTAATGTCTAATGTATAGTTGCCAACGGATTGCCCACCCATTAGTAAATCATACTGTACATGGAAATCTCCGTTTATTGCTTGTTTTGTAAACGTCATTTTTTTCGTCTCTACGACGAGTGGCATTGAACCAAACTCACTTTCATAATGACCCGTTTGTTGTTCAATTATGTTAAGTGGTAGTCGCATTTTTACTGCTCCAGCACGCATAATTAGTGCCTGTTCATTGCCTAGCTTCATAGTTGTGCGGATGGTTTTATCCTCCTGCACCTCTTCATATTTCAAATACATGCTTCCTGCTTTTTCAAGTAGCTGCCCTGTCAGCCACATTTCATAACTTTCGGACTCTCCATCAATCGGACGAATCGTAGAAATGAGCTTAATGTTCACCTGCGATCTTGCTTCGTTGGCCATTATGGACGCTCCCTTTTATTGTTTTTACTATAACCTTTTTATTATAGGATGAATACTCATATTTTTTCAAGGTTGAAGTAAGTATTCTATGGTGTCGCGGCAATAATCACAGTCATTTTATTTATTGACACAAATTGCCTGTAAATCTACAGTTATAATATAACGCCAGAATTTTCAATTATTTCATTAAAGTGAGGGTTGCTGTATGTTAACACTTGAACAAATCCATACTGCTAAACGAAGAATTTCATCCTATGTATATGAAACACCTATTATTCGATTAAACGGGCTCGATGAACTTTTAGGATGTCAGGTCTACATAAAAGCCGAGAATATGCAAAAGACTAACTCTTTCAAACTGCGTGGAGCTCTTAATAAAATGCTATCCATGCCGTTAGAACAATTGCAACAAGGCGTAGTTGCTGCTTCCTCGGGTAATCATGGCAAAGGCGTTGCCTACGCTGCTAAGCTATTAAATATTAAGGCAACAATTGTCCTACCGGATTCAGCTCCTACAGTTAAGGTAGAAGGAATACGTGCTTTAGGTGCGGAGGTTGTACAATGTAAGCTGGCAGAAAGACATGTAATAACAGAAAAGCTCAGTCGTAATCACGGTTATTGCATTATACATCCTTATGATGATTACGATATCATGGCAGGACAAGGAACAGCAGGTTTAGAAATATTTGCACAGCTTCCTGATGTCAATACTATTGTTGTCCCTATTGGTGGCGGTGGATTAATGAGTGGCATTGCAACTGCTATAAAATCTATGGCCCCTCATATCAAACTAATTGGCGTGGAGCCTGCCGTTGTTTCGCGTTATGCCAAAAGCTTAGAAGCTGGCGAAAGATTGCTTTTAGAGGAACAAAAATCTTTGGCAGATGCCCTATTAACTTTACAGCCCGGAGAACGAAACTTTCCAATTGTTCAACAGCTTGTCGATGAGGTTGTAAGTGTAGAAGAAGAATGGATCCATCGTGGGATGAAGACCTTACTTTCCGAAGGTAAAATCATCGCAGAACCATCCTCTTCAATCGGTATTGGGGCTGCCCTTCAAGGAGCTTTACCTATTCATAAACATGAAAAAGTATGTTTTCTTATTTCAGGAGGTAATGTTGAATTAACACCTGAAGAGCACTAGACAAAAAAGCATCCGCTCGAATTAATGAGTAGATGCTTTTTTGCCCTCTTTTTTGTTAAACATAACTCTCCGTGTTTTTTAATTTCATTGCGTCCTTCTTAGTAAATAAAGCGCGCCAGAAATAAATTGAGAGACCAATTAACACCATGCAATGAATGATATAAATAGAAACAGCAAGAACAGTTGGCTCACCATCCGTCATGAAAGCTATAAAATCGTGCGTAGCGTGCCAGATAATCGGGAAAATAATACTTTTTGTCTTCGCAACAATTTCTGCACAAACTAGTCCAAAGAGGAATGCATAAGTTATTTGTAGTAATGTCATTACTAAATCAGCACCAGAAGCTAAATTTGCAAGATGCCCAATACCAAACAAAATAGAGGAACCTAGAATAGCTATTTTAAGACCTTTAGCTGATAAATATTTAAAAATTAAACCTCGGAAAATAAGCTCTTCACAAATACCAACGGCAATAACAAATAGAAGCAAAGTAAATACATACTGCACTGAAAAACTATCCTTATGTGTAAAACCATTAAAGAAAGCAATCAGCTCAGAAATAACGATCACAACCATCCACGCCTCGGCTTTAAATCTTCTAAATCCGAAATCCTGTAAAGAGAATTTGCTTTTTTTCATGATCCATAGAGTAACTAGAATACCACATGTAAAGGCTGCAAAATGAATCAAATAAATTGTGCTTAAGCTGCTTATATTTTTAACAGTTATAATTGCACCTGATATGGAAGGAAAAACAAGTGCAAGTAAGGTGAATAGAATCGATAACAGAATAGGTGAATTTTTTATGGTCATTTATTTTCTCCATTCTGTAATTTTTGTTTAACGCCTTCAAAAACATCTTTTAAAATGCCCTCAATTTCCGAGCTATCTAAATCACAAGTATTCGTCGCACACATTGTTGCAATACCGTGCGTAGTTAACCATATATCTATAAATAGCGATTTTGCTGAGGTTTGAGTTAATCCTGTGTTTTTTGAAATTAGTGCTATAATGCCTTGATTCTCAACGTCATTTAGTAATTCTGAAAAACTCGAAATCTTATATTTATTGGATAGAAATAATAGCTCAAAGAACTTTTTTTCTTCTCGAGCAAAGTTAATATACGCTAACCCCATCCCTAGTAAAGAGCTTTGTTGTAACCCCTGAAACATCCTTTCATTATAAAGATTGCTAGCCCTTTCAAATATCGCGTACTTTAAATCGTCCATACTCGCGAATAATCGAAATATAGGTTTTGTCGAACAACCTAATTCTTTTGCTAAATCTCGTGCATTGACACTATCAATCCCACTCTTTCTAGCCATTTCAAAAGCACAATCCAATAATATTCCCTCTGTAAACTGCTCTTTCGGTGCCAAAAAATTTCCCTCCATCCAATAGGTAACATCCGTTACCTATAATGTAACAATATTTTCCTATTCACGTCAATAAGATCATCAAAAAAACATCACTCTCTTTCATTTGAGCGGATGCTTTTTGTGTTTTCGGTATAAGTTATAACGTTCGTCAGAAACTCCATTGTAACAAGCTTCCCCCCTTTATTTTTCATAAAAATTTTATAATTCTCTCTTCTCTTATTAAAGACATGGATATGGTATATTATCACAATATCAAAATTACTCAATATATCCAAAGTCATCAGTATAAACCACTTTTTAGAAGATAATTGAGCCAATGGAGGAAATATTTTTGAAAAACTTATCAATCAGAAAGAAAATTCTAACACTTATTACGTCCGCTGTTGTTTTTTTTGCTAATTATTTCATTTAATGGTTTTTATTACATTAATGATATGGCAAAAAAATCTAGTGAAATGTATGACGAGTCACTTTTGCCAATTGAATATATCAGTCAACTTAGATCTAACTTTAGTGATGTAGATTCTTACATTTTAGAGCTCATGATTACTAAGGATGCTAATCGTAATACCGAACTACTGGCAAACATCTCAAAAAGTGGTGAAAGTATTAGAGACTTACTCATAAAATTCGAAGACTCTTACACTGGAAAAGAAGATGAAAAAGAACTATTAGAATCTCTTAATTCCAATCTCGATGGTTATTTTAGTACCATGACAAATATCATTAATTTGGCTAACAAGAACCAAAACGAGGAAGCCTATTCTGCATACACTAAAGCTTCAGACGATCTTATCAAGAAGGTGGAAACTGATACAGACAAACTTATAGCTCTATGTGTTGATGATGCCGACCAGCTGAATAAAATAAACGAACAAAATCAATCTACTACTATGCTTATTTCTGCCATTCTTTCTGTTTTAGCTATTATTTTCTTTATTACATTAGCAACATGGATTGCACGTTTAATTGTAAATCCGTTGAAAGAGTTGCAGGCTACTATGTTAAAAGCAGGCGATGGTGATTTGACTGTGCAAGGTACCTATTCATCCAAAGATGAAATTGGTCAATTAACTCAATCATTTAATTCGATGATTAATAATATTCGTACTACCGTAACAAAAGTCAATGAAACTGCTAATCATGTAGCCTCGGCATCTGAAGAGTTAAATGCTAATGCAGAAGAAACTACGAAAGCAACAGAGATGGTTGCCATTACGATGGAAACGATTGCTCATGGATCAGTAGAGCAATTAAATAATGTTTCTAGCACCGTCAATACCGTCAATGAGCTTTCAACTGGTGTTCAACAAGTAGCTGGGAATGCTCAAGCTGTAACCGAACTTTCAGGTGATTCTTTATCCCTGGTGATAAATGGAATGAATGCGGCGGATCAAATGAATCAACAAATGATGGACATCACTGAACGAGTAAATGACTTATCCGAAGTTGTCAACTTGTTAGGAAAACGTTCTAATGACATTGGTCAAATTATTGATTCGATTACAGCCATTGCTGAACAAACAAATCTCCTTGCCCTGAACGCCGCAATTGAAGCCGCACGTGCTGGCGAGCATGGGAAAGGCTTTGCCGTCGTTGCAGATGAGGTTAGAAAATTAGCAGAACAGTCTGCTGCTTCTTCAAACAAAATTGAAGTGTTGATTTCAGAGACACAGAAGGATACTCAAAAAGCTGTTGAATCAATGAAGTTAGTTACAGTGGGAGTTAATGAAGGGATTAAAACAACTGAAAATACACGTACAACTTTCGCTGCCATTCAAGGGGCCATTCAAGATGTTACCATGCAGGTAGAAGAAGTATCTGCAGCAGTTGAGCAAATGGCGGCAGGAACTGAAGAAATTGTTGGTAGTATAAATACAATCCACTCCATAACTAAATCTACTACAGCCGGTACAGAGAGTATTTCTGCTACAACTGAAGAACAAACAGCATCAATGGAGGAAATTTCATCATCTGCTTATGCGCTCGCAAACTTGGCAGATGAGTTAAGAGACTTAGCAGCTCAATTCAGAGTTTAATAGGATGATTGCGGTCAGCACCACTTTTCACATTTAATTATGACTTTGTACATTTTCTGAGAAATAACAACATAGGTCATAGATGCGGCTAAAACTAAAATGTACCCTGTAAGATAGACACTTAAAAAAGTTTCTCTTACAGGGTACTTTTATTTATAATGACTTAAAGAAGTGGGACTAGCTCATAACTCCCCACTTAAACTACTTCTCTTATTTTACCCAGCCCAAAATTATTTCTCTTAGCAATTTACTTGCTGTGTTTGCGACTGGCATTTCACTTTTGACACAGAGATTGTTTCTGGCCTTTTTAATACTTATTTCTCTTTCTTTTATATTCAATATTTTTGCTAACAGCAACGACAATTTAAATCATCGGAAATGGCCTCGTTATTTTTCTTATTGCTTTCTTGTTTAATTTGATCGATTCTATTTTTCCCCCACTCATACATCATCTCAACGATTGGTAATAATGTCATCCCTAGTTCAGTCATTGAATATTCGACTTTCGGAGGAACTTCTGGAAACACTTCTCTATGAACTATCCCATCATCCATCAGTTCACGTAATTGATTTGTTAATATCTTATGAGATATTTTCGGAAAAAGTCTTTGAAGTTCACTGAAGCGATGTGGTCCTTCTACACCTAAATGCCACAAAATAACAACCTTCCATTTCCCACTAATAATCGATAAGGTAAGTTCTTTTTCACAATGATAATCATTATTTAATATTCTCTCTTTTATCTCGTCTCTTAATTTAACCGACATAGAACTAACTCCCTTTTCATATAAGTAACTTTTAGTAACCTCCGCACCAAAAAGTGCACTCTTCACAATGTAGAAAACCATAGTAAAATGAGGATAGTCTTAAAGACAAATCTTAATCTATTTTTTCGTCTAAATAAAATGATCTCAACTAAAGGAGCTAAAAACATGCAAACAATCGCAGGAAAAGTGGCGTTAATTACAGGAGCAGGTCGTGGAATAGGACGCGCAACAGCAGTAGCTTTTGCGCAAGAAGGTATTCATGTAGGTCTTATTGGGCGCACTCTTGAGAATTTACAACAAGTAGCAGAGGAACTTAAACAGTATGATGTGAAGGTAGCAATCGCTGTGGCAAATGTAGCAGATTTAGACTCTATTACTACAGCTGTTGAATCAATTCGCAGTGAGCTTGGGGCAATCGATATTTTAGTAAACAATGCCGGCATTTCAAAATTCGGTAGCTTCATGGACTTAACGCCTGAGGAATGGACAAATATTATCGACGTTAACGTAAAAGGCGTATACTACACAACACGCGCTGTATTACCGGAAATGTTAGAGCGCAACACAGGAGACATCATTAATATCTCATCAACAGCTGGTCAAAAAGGTGCACCGATTACAAGTGCCTACTCGGCTTCAAAAGCTGCAGTTATCGGACTAAGTGAGTCATTAATGCTTGAAGTGCGTAAGAAAAATATTCGCGTTACAACATTAACGCCAAGTACAGTTGCTACAGATATGGCGGTTGAGCTAAACTTAACAGACGGCAATCCTGAAAAAGTGATGCAAGCAGAAGATTTAGCAGATTTAATGGTTGCACAGCTAAAACTTCATCCACGTGTTGTATTAAAACATGCTGGACTTTGGTCGACGAACCCTTAATAGAACTATTCGAAATATCAAGGCGCTATCCGATGTATTTTGGATGGCGTCTTCTTTTTTAGATTAATAAACTTTAACAGGGATACTACCACCCCATCTATCACATGAACGGTATCACTCGTAAAAGCTAGATAAGACCTTTATCAAAAGATGTTTATCATGCCTTTGAGAACAAATTAAAATCCTCTACGATTCGAATCCTATTACACAATAAATTACACGGGACTGCGCTACCTTCTCTAAGAAAAAAGCGAAAAAGTGGGGCTAGCTCATAGCTAACCCCCACTCTAACCGCTTCATATAAACACTTATAAAGCCCTCTTTATTTTACCCAGCCCAAAATCATTTCTCTTAACAATTTACTCGCTGTGTTTGCTGTCATTTCTGATGTGTCGTAAATTGGCGCAACTTCAACTAGGTCAAAGCCAACTACATTGACATTACTTGCTGCAATCGCATGGATTGAAGCTAGTAATTCTTTCGATGTAATGCCTCCGCAATCAACTGTTCCTGTACCTGGTGCATGTGCAGGATCAAGTACATCAATATCAATCGTCACGTAAACATTACGTCCTGCTAAAGTCGGTAATACCTCTTTTAATGGCTCTAGCACTTCAAATTTTGAGATGTGCATGCCATTTTCCTTTGCCCATTCGAATTCTTCCTTCATACCAGAACGAATACCAAATGAATAGACATTTTTTGGTCCGATATGTTCAGCAATTTTGCGGATAGGCGTTGAGTGAGAAAGTGGCTCCCCTTCATATTCAACACGTAAGTCTGTATGTGCATCGAAGTGGATAATTGCTAGATCATCATATTTCGCAGATACAGCTTTCATTACAGGCCACGATACTAAATGTTCGCCACCCATGCCAACTGGAATCTTGCCATCCGCTAAAAGCGTCTCGATATACTTTTCAATTTCATCTAAAGAACGCTGTGCATTCCCGAATGGTAACGGTATATCTCCTGCATCAAAATATTTCACTTCTTCTAACTCGCGGTCTAAATATGGGCTATATTCTTCTAGACCAATTGATACTTCACGAATACGCTGCGGGCCAAAACGTGAGCCCGGACGATAACTAACTGTCCAGTCCATTGGCATACCGTAAATAACTGCCTGAGCATCCTCATATGTGGGATGACTTTTTATAAAAACATTTCCTGAATAAGCTTCATCAAATCTCATTGCTCGACCTCCACTTTTATTAGGAATTAATCCTATTTCACCATTACTCTATTAAGGACTTACAGGATTGTAATGAAACCTCTATCCTTGCATCCTCGTATACATTATTGGAACATCTAGCAAAATTCGATTAAAATTTACAAAGTGTCTTTCTTTTGTCGAATGCTAGCATTTCAAACAGTACAAAAAAAGTATAGATGTTTTTGAATAAAGTGCAATAGTTTTTACCTAGAATTTCGATTAAAGATGAATGTTCAGACACATACTATACGCAAGTGTGAGAAAACGAGGTGAAGTCGGATGAAGAGAAAAAGCTATCAACGTAAGCAAAAACGTACGAAGCGTACACGCAAAGCCCTTACCCTTTTCGTCGCCTTTCTATCTGCAATTGTAGTAGCATTTGTAGCTTTACGCGTCTATGTTCAAGTGGCTGGTGCCCCGCCTTTAACCGTACCTAAAGCCTCTATTTTCTTAGATGAAAATGAGAACCAGATTGGGGATCACTTTACGAACGAACGACGTTATTGGGTTGATCTTGATGAGATGTCCCCCTATCTAAAGAAAGCAGTGGTCGCTGTTGAGGATAAAGATTTTTATGAGCATAGGGGATTGGATTTTTCACGTATCGCAGGTGCATTATTAGTTGATATTAAGGCTGGAAGTAAGGTTCAAGGAGCAAGTACTATTACACAACAATATGCTCGAAATCTATATCTTTCACATGAAAAGTCTTGGACACGAAAATTAAATGAAGCACTGTATGCTTATAGATTAGAAGTTTTTTATGATAAGGATGAAATACTGGAGGGCTATTTAAACACTGTATACTACGGACATGGTATGTACGGTGTAGAAGCAGCTAGTCGATTTTATTTCGGAAAATCTGCCAGTGATTTAACACTAGCGGAAGCAGCAATGTTAACTGGAATTCCAAAAGGGCCAAGTATTTACTCTCCTATTGTCAATCTAGATAAGGCAACTAATCGCCAGCACGTTATTTTAAAATTGATGGCTGATCAAGGTGCCATTACGCAAGATGAAAAAACACGTGCAGAAAATGAAAAGCTTGTCTTAAAGAATGATAGCTGGGTAGCAACAAAATCTGTGGCACCATTCTTCCTTGATGTAGCATGGCAAGAGGCTAGTGAAATTTTGAAAGCAAAAAGTCTCGACATTAGTGAAGGTGGCTGGACTATTCAAACAACCCTTAATCAAGAACACCAAAAAGCAGCAGAAGAAGCTGTAGCCAAAAATATGCCTGCTAATGAGCTCCAAGCCGCGTTCGTTAGTATGGAGTCCAATTCAGGTGCTGTTACAGCACTAGTCGGAGGCCGTGACTATGCTACAAGTTCATTTAACAGGGTGACACAGGCAAAACGTCAGCCAGGCTCAACCATTAAACCTATTTTATATGCCGCAGCTTTAGAGAATGGGTATACGCCATTAACGTTTTTAGATGTAGGTGAGACAACTTTCACTTATGATAAAGGACGTTCAACATATTCTCCTAAAAATGTTAACGGTCAATTTGCAACGCATGATATGTCAATGGCACAAGCGATCGCTATTTCAGATAATATTTACGCAGTTAAAACATTAGAGGAAATTGGATTTAAAACATTTCACGAGATGGCTAATCGATTCAACGTGAATATCGGTGATAAAGACAATTTATCTATTGCGCTAGGAACGGCTGAAACTACTTTATACGAAATGACGAATGCTTATAATATTTTAGCATCACAGGGACAAAAAACCGCTCCTACTACTATTATTTCTATTAAAGATGCTAATGGTGATATCATCTACGAAAATAAAGAAGATAATAAAGAAGCTGAGACAGTTCTCTCAAAAGAAGATACGTTTATCTTAACAGAAATGATGACAGGTATTTTCGATCCTGTATTTAACGATTATTCTCCAGCTACAGGAATTGGTATTCGCTCTCGTATGACGCATACGTATGCAGCAAAATCTGGTTCTACAAATAGTGATCAGTGGTTAATCGGATTTACACCTAGTTTAACTGCCGGTGTGTGGAACGGCTATGACCAAGGAAAAAATATAGAAACAAAAGAAGATACTGCAGCTACAAAGAAAATATGGATTGACTTTATGGAGGCTGTCAATAAAGGAACAAAGAACGAGGATTTCACAAAGCCTAAAGATGTGAAAGGTGTGGTCATCGATGTTGAAACAGGTAAGCTTGCAACAGATGCCTGCCCTAAACAACGTCTGGTCTATGTAGATGAAAAGGATGTACCGACTGAAAAATGTTCAAACTTTGATATTCTCGATAGAGATACATGGGGAGAAATTTGGAATATGCTCCCATTCGACATTTTTAAAAACTAATAGACAATGTGGAAACCTTTATGAGTCAATCACGTTCTAAATAACGAAGGCTCTCGACAAAGTAATAGACATATACAAAAAAGAAAAGAAAAGCTTTCTCTTCCCCGGAGCCGTGTCCGTGGGAACAGAAAGCTTTTCTTATTTATGGCTCGCGAAGTAGATGAGCATCATGAGGCATTTGGCTTGGGTTTGGGTTGTTCAAATGCCGCATAGCGCTCATCACATTCGCAGAACCAAGTGTCCTAGCTTACTAAAATGTAAGTCTGCATCAAGTTTACTTTGTTTCAAACCCACTTTCAACCTTATATCGAAAACGATTGCAAAATGTCACAGATTGTTCAATCATTGTAAGTCTATTCTGCAAATAAGTCTTGACGCAATTGGTCCTCACTACGTGCCCACAGGTCTGGATTGAGCTCCGCTAAGAAAGAAGCTAACACTTTTTTAGATGGTGCATCCATATGCTCTACAATAATATGACGCTTCATAGATTTATCCATTTTATTAACATGATCAGCTAAAATTTTATAGCCACGACGTTTTTCTCGATTGACTACCATTTCACACGCAGTAACACCTGCATAATAAGGTCCATCCGCTTTATGGTCAATCGTCACCCATACGAGCCAATACGGTTTTCCACCCTCTGAATCTGCACGATCTGTCGTAAATTTAATACCACGTTCTACATCACTACGAGCATGCATTGCACCGACTTCAACTGATGCTGTCCCCTCTTCTATATCGATCATGACTGGCGATACGTTTTCAAGCGAAAGCGAACCAATCCCAAATCCCTTATGTCCAGCTGTTGGGTCATTTTTAACAATCGTAAAGCCCATTTTTTGTTTTGGTTTTTCTTCATTTGCCATACTTTAATTACCTCCATTCTGCTATTATAAAGTAAAGCATCGTTAGCGCATCGGTGTCGTCATGACAACGACTCTTGCCTTGCGCAAATGCCTGAATACAAGTAAGAAGTTTATATACTTTCTTATAAACTAACTATACAACATTATTCAATAAAGGAGGCAATATTATGCCATACGTAACAGTAAAAATGCTCGAAGGTCGTACAGACGAACAAAAACGCGCTCTAGTAAAAGAAGTAACAGAAGCCGTTTCTCGTACAGTTAACGCGCCAGCAGAAAACGTAACAGTCTTTATCGAAGAAATGCCTAAAAACCATTACGGTGTTGCAGGCGTGCTCCACAGTGATAAATAAAGAGTATAACGGGTAGAGCAACATAATGCTCTACTCTTTTTCGTCTGATGTCCTTACTGACAATACATAACGTTTTACCAGGCCAGTTATAGTACTAGCGGCGGAGTATGACCTGTTAGCGGCGATTCTCTCGATTTTAGCGGCGGAATTTGATCCTTTACCGGCGATGTTCTTGGTTTTAGCGGCGGAAATCGATCCTTTACCGGCGATGTTCTCGCTTTTAGCGGCGCAACTCGATTCTTTACCGGCGATTCTTTCACTTTTAGCGGCGCAACTCGATCCTTTACCGGCGATTCTTTCACTTTTAGCGGCGCAACTTGATCCTTTACCGGCGATTCTCTCGGTTTTAGCGGCGGAAATCGACCTACTTCCGGCGATTCGTAATTTCAATACTAGGATGTGATCTATGAAATGAATAAACTTAAACTAACACTACTCATTTGTATGCTCATCATTGGCCTCTTACTTATCTTTATTAATCCAATTCAAAATGCCATTATCGCTCATTTAAGTAAACAATTAAATACAACCGATTACAGTGCAGAGGATATTGAAAAGAACAATAATGTGGATGCCGACTTTGAATTTGAAGCAGTACAATCACTATCTATTGCAGAAGTTTTAAAAGCTCAAACAACAGCTAATAAAATGCCTGTCATTGGTAGTATCGCTGTCCCTAGTGTTGATATGCAGCTTCCTATCGTCAAAGGCGTTGGCAATGCCTCTCTTGCCGTTGGAGCAGGCACCATGAAGCCTAATCAAAAACTTGGACAAGGAAACTACGCATTAGCGGGTCATTACTTTGAGGAAACAGATATTTTATTTAGCCCCTTATACAAAGCGAGTATAGGAGATACGATTTATGTAACGGATTTAACGAATATTTATGAGTACAAACTAACGACTAAGGAAATCATCGCCGCTACGGATGTTTATGTTATTGATGATATCCCTAATAAAACCGTCTTGACCCTCGTTACATGCGCTGATAATGGTACGAAAAGACTTGCCATTCAAGCAGATTTGGTTGAGCAATATCCGTTTGACAAAGCACCTGCAAAGCTATCAGAAACTTTTTAGTATACGAAAAACCCCAAGATTTTTACGATCTTGGGGTTTTCTTATTGAATATTATTTCACTTCCGTATTGCGACGACGCAATAAGAACAATGCACCTAGAACAAGAGCTACACCAACTAGTGTAAGAGCTGTTTGGTTTGCTCCATCTGTTTGCGGCAGTTTGCCTGTCGCTTTTAATTGAGCTTCCATTTGTTCAGCATCTGCTTTGATTTTGTCAATATCAAGAGATTTTGCTACTTCTTCCTGTTCCTCTTTAGATAAATTGTTGTAATTATCGAGGAAATCCTTATACGAATCTAGTGTGTCTTTATTCGCTGTAGAAGGATTGTATGGTGGTAATTTTTCACCTTGATCAATGACATCAGTTACAGATGGTTTAGAAGTTTCAGGTTTTCCAGGATTTGTTGGATTTTTTGTATCTGTTGTTGGGTTACCTGGATTTTTGGGATCAACCGGTTTCTCTGGATCTGGTGTTGGTTTCTCTGGATCAACCGGCTTCTCTGGATCTGGATTTGGCTTGTTTGGATCAACTGGCTTCTCCGGATCAGGATTTGGTTTGTTTGGATCAACTGGCTTCTCCGGATCTGGATTTGGTTTGTTTGGATCAACTGGCTTCTCTGGATCTGGATTTGGCTTGTTTGGATTAACTGGTTTTTCTGGATCTGGATTTGGTTTGTTTGGATCAACTGGTTTTTCCGGATCTGGATTTGGACCTGGAGTCCAGCCACCGCCACCTCCGCCTGTTGATGAAGGTTTTACTATAGCAGAACATGTATCTTTTACTGTGAATGAGCCAATTAAGCGACTTCCTTCATATACATAGTACGTACCTTGCTTAATAGCTTCGTTTGGCAATACAACCGTTCCCGCAACACTAGTTGTTAGAACTTCACTATTGTCTACACCTTTAACGATATTACCATTAGCATCTTTTACTGTTATCTTTGCATTCGCATTAGGCGTTCCAAACTCTGTTTGTACAGTTAATGTAAACGCAGGACATGCAGGCGCTGCTGATATTTCTGCTTCACAATTAACTGAATATTTAACTGTTATTTGACCAATGAATAGATCACCTTGATATACATTGTACACACCTGAAGGAATGTTTTCAGATGGAATAGTAATTTGACCTAATTCATTTGTCGTCTTATTTGTAGCAATAATTGCTCCTCTTGTATCTTTGATCGTGATGTTGTCAACATTAGGGCGTACTTTGCCATTTTCATCTTTTACCGTTAGTGTAAATTGTGGACATGAAGGTGCTGGTTGAACTGTTTTTTTACATTCGATATTGTTTTGGAAGTTACCAATTTCTTTACCATCTACTACAACTGTGTAAATACCTGATTCTAAATCAGTTAATTCAATAACACCTGTCGTAGTTGTTGTGTTAATTATTTCTTTACCGTTAGCATCTTTAACAACTATTTTCGTCGTACCATCAGTAATATTATTACCATCAACATCTTTCACAGTTAATTCGAACTTCTCACATTTTGGTACTTCTTTAACGATAAATTCATGCCCACAGTCTTCTGTGTATGTTAAAGTTACTGTCCCTAAGAACTGGTTACCTTCGTACACTGCATACTCACCTGGTTTTACGCCATTTATAGCATTATTTTTGTTAGATTCAAAAATAAACTTGCCTGCCGCATTAGGTGATAACTTCACTTCTGTAGTACCTGATTTCAACGTTAACTCTTTAATATTTGTACGGATATTTCCTTCTGAATCTTCAACCACGATTGTGAAGTTTTCGCACTTAGGTGTTGGTTGAATATTCTCATTACATTTGTCACTATACTCAACTGTAATCGTCTTTAACGTCACACCATCATAAACAACGTCGTACTGACCTGCTTTAACTTGGTCTGGTGTAAAAGTAACTTTACCATTTTCAATTTTATGATCTTCGGATAATCCTGTTGCTTTACTTACTAATGTTACTGTTCCGTTATTAACTAATTTACCGTCAATATCATATACTGTTAATTCGAATCGATCACATTTCAAGGAGCTTTCTGGTTTATTAGCGATTTCAACAATTTGTTTACCTGCAAATGTACCTGATGTTGCTTTTTTATTGCGATCTAATGGAAAGCTTACATCTGGATTTTCAAAACCAGGAACTTTTGTTTCTTTTACTGTATATTTACCTTCAGCTAATTTTAATCCGAAATCTAATACACCGTCTTTACCTGTTTTAGCACTAATTAATGGTTTATCACCTGTATATTCGCTGTATAAAGTAAACTCAACATCTTTCATTACTTCGCCTGTTGCAGCATTCGTTTTTACAATAACGAATGGTACTTTAACTGTTGATGCTTGGTTACCATATTTAAAATCAACAATTGACCAGCTATCTTTCCCACTTGTTTGACTGCTACCTTGATAGCTTACTTCTACTTCATTTTTAGCATCAGAGCCTGAAGGACCTGTAAATACTGTTTCGTATTCTACGTAGTAAGCTCCAGTTACATTACCTAAATCAAGAGTGAACGTACCATTTTTCATATCTACATTTAATGTATACTCACTTGGAGCTAAAAGTTTCTTATCTCCAGCTGGATTACTTGGAGTTTTTCCAGACAATGCAACTTTATATACTTTAAATGTATCTTCTAGAATCATTTGTTCTGGGTTACCCTCAGCATCTTTACCAACTGTGTCAGTAATGACTACATTGTCTAATTTAGATTGTGCGTAGTTAAATTCAAAATTCCACTTAGCTACTGCCGAACCCTTTTCTGCCTGATTACCCATTTTGTTTAAAATTTTATCGGTATGACTTACATCAACCGTTTCTGTCCATGATGCATTTTTACCCGCTTCACTTGTCAATGTAGCTGTGTTTGTAATACTTACTGGGTTACCATGTGGGAAAATGCCATCTGAGTCTACTGATTCATACGTCACTTTATAAGGGCTATCAATATCCCCTAATTCAAGCTTAATTTCATTCTGTTTACCTGAGGTGTTTTCAATTGTTAATGGATCTCCTACCTTTTCGAAATCACCGCTTGCATTTAGTTTACCTTTTTGCACTACAATATTTTGAACTGTTTGTGTATCTGGTAATTTATCTTCGAATACCGCATTTTTTAAATCATTGTAGTTAAAGTTTAACTCAACATCCCAGTGGAAGGTTTTTGTTGCGTAATTATAATAACCCTCTTTTTTACCGTTTGCTTTTTGTTCAGAGTGGATATTTTGTTCATCCCAATCAGATGAAACTTTTGATAAAGCACTATTTTCCATTTGTACTTCATTTCGATATTGAATTGTATTTTCTCCAACATGTCGAATATCGTAATCTGTATCGTACGTAATTTCGATAAGTTTATTTGTTGCATTCTTTAAAGTGATTTCAAAACCAGTTTTATCGTTTCTATTAGTTAACGTGTAATCTGTACCTTTAACTAATGTGGTATTACCTACTTTTACCTCTAAAGTATCTTCTTTTAAAGTTAGATTTTTATCTGTAAAAGTATCAGTAAACACAGTACCAGCATCTAAGTTATAGCCTGCTTGGTTCGCCACAATTTTCCATGACATCGTTTTATTATGATAATCAATACCATCTTTGGATTTGTGCAGTAATAATCCTGTTTTACTATAAGTTGTACTGTCTTGAACTGACGTTGTCATATCGCTACGCGTTACTGTATTTGTTACAGTATAATCTTCCGTAGGAAAAACACCTGCTTTTGGCTTTGTTTTGTATTTGATTACATATGGTTTTGTTACATCAGCACCAAATGATAATTTAAAACCGTTACTAACTGTAGTATCTACATCAGCAGTAATATCAGCAGGAGTAGTACCATCTTCCATGAACACCTGTACATCTCCATCTAATTCTTGAGTGTCTGACCACACATCAGTCAGTACTGCATTTTTCGATGAAATGTTACGTTTATTAAAGTTGTATTTAATCGTCCAAGTTGTTGTTAAATCATTATAAGTAGGACCTTCATGTGTTTTTGCTAATGGGGCTCCAAATTCCACTGTTACTGGTATAGTAGCGGATTCCCCATTATAAGTTGCCTTATTTTTAAAGGTATCACTTTTAACGTTACCTGGGTCTCCAACTTCTGTTTGGTACTCAATATGGTAAGCTGTATACTTTTCATTTGGTAATTTAATTGTCATTCTGTCTTTATCAGAATCTTTATCAAAGATTGGAGTCGCAGTTACAGGATCAGTAGAGACTTTTATGTCGCCATTAGGAAATACATTAAACTTTGTGATTTTTATAGAATCTTGCTTAAATGTATGTGCACCTTCTATTAGTGTATCAACAAAATCTGTAGTACCTGACGCTTCATTAACGCCTAGATTTGTATTAACATCTACTGTCCAGTTAATATACTTGCTGTTTAGCGCACGACTATCTGCTTCACCTGATTTGGTAACAGGTGTACCGCTATTCGAAGGTTGGAAGTTCAGCTTGATATTTTCAGTGCCTGGTAAACTAATTGTTTCTTCCCAATTCATATTACCATTTAAAAAATTTGCCTCTACCATAAAATATGCATCTGGCTCAAGGGCTACACCCGTTCCTAAATCATCTCGTAACTCATCGTTGAATGTAATTACGATGTCATTTCCATTTTTCGAAATTGTACCTACCTCACCATAATTTGTTCCATTTGGGAATGAGATACCTTCAAAAATAGCTGGTAAAGTGTACGTTAATGTTGTACCCGGACCATAATTATGTCCCGCTGCTAGTTCTAAATGAAATTTAAACTCTGCAGATTGTCCATTAGTAACTTTAATACTGTCACTTGGATTAACCTTTTTTTCATCCACAGTAAACTCAACATTTTTAATGACTTCAACAGGCATAGTTGATTCATACTTTGGTGGTGTAGTTACGTCCTTAATATCTCCACTTGGATCTTCTTCTTCAGCGCTAGAACCAGGATCAGTACCATCCTCTTTTCCTGCTTCAGCTGGTGGTGCGACCTCGTCCGTGGAACCAGTACCAGTATCTCCTCCAGTTTCAGCTGGTGGCGTTACAGGTGGTACGGCCTCTCCCGTAGAATCAGTACCAGCATCTTCTTCAGTTTCAGCTGGTGGTGTTACAGGTGGTATGACCTCTCCCGTAGAACCGGTACCAGCATCTCCTCCAGTTTCAACTGGTGGTGTTACAGGTGGTACGACCTCTCCCGTAGAACTCGTACTAGTCCCAGTATCTGTTCCAGTTTCAACTGCAGGTAGTTCGCCCTCTGCTGCAAACACTGAAATCGGTGATAGTACGGTTTGGAATACGAGCAGCAATAAGATAATTGCTATGTTTAATTGTTTAAGTTTCTTCATGTTTCTCTCCTTTTCTTAGTTCAGAGAGATACCTGTTGGTGTTTGTTGACGACGTTGCATCCTTTCGTCATGTTGGAATGGTATGTCACAAACAATAGGTTGGTCCCTCTTTCCTTCAATTCACTTGTCGCCCATAAATGAATACATTCTTATAAGTACCTCACGGCGTAGGCAATCATGATGACTTATGAATGAGTGATGCACAAATTTATATGTATCCATGCTACTTTTGTGACGCCTATAAAAATAGGCCTCACCCCCTTTAGGGTTTTAGACTCATTATAAGGAAGACTACTAAACAAATTCTAAACAATTCCAGACTTTTTATTTATATAATTCAAAAAATTTCTATATATTTTCCATTTTATTTATCTTTATACAGCAAAAAAAAACAGTAAAAGATTACTCTCATTGAGTACTTTTACTGTTTATTCATTATCAATATGTTGGTATCCTATTAAACTGCTCTCATTTGACATACATGATTTATACATTAAATTTTTTTTATTTTTTTTCCTGTTTTCGCAGTAAAGTTAATATTTGTTCCTTCACAACGGAATGGGTACTGTTGTCCTCTAAGAAATCAAGTGGGAAATATACTTTATGATCCCGCTTCATGCGCCCAGAAATAGAATCAACAATAATCGATTCACGAGAAAGTTCTCGTAGCTCTCCATTTTTCATTTCTAAGAAAATAGGAACGCGTACTTCTTCCTCTCCTGGTCGATAAAAATCATAAGGTAAATCTGCCGTCGTATCATGGACAAGATAGTATTCTGGATTTAAATCGGCTTGCTTAAAGAGCTCTTGTAGTTTTTGATATTTGTCTAGCTCGACACCTGGATCTAAATCGATGTACTGAAATAGCTTTCGATTGACAAAGCGGCGACTCAAGTCACTTAATATAGCATCTTCCTCTTGCATCCAAAGTTGAAAATATGTAAAAAGAATACTCTCATCTAATGCAAGATAATCTTCCAGCTGAATGGAGTTGCGGAAAAATGCTAAAAAGTGTGTAGGCTCGTGCTTAAATTTGTAGCCCGCCAAGCTTAACTGCTTAGCGCGTTTTAAAATATTATTTAAAACAACCTCTGCACTGCGAGACACTGGATGGAAATAAATTTGTAAGTACATTTGATAGCGGCTCATAATGTAATCCTCTACCGCGTGCATGCCTGTCGCCTTAATAACAACCTGATTTTTTCGCGGACGCATTACTCTTAAGATCCGTTCCATATCAAAATGACCATAGCTTACGCCAGTGAAATACGCATCACGCTGTAGGTAATCCATACGATCAGCATCGATCTGGCTCGATATTAAACTGACGACTTGCTTATTCGGATATGTTTTCTCTATTACCTGTGATACTTTCTCAGGGAAATCAGTCGATACTTTTTTTAATACTGCATTCACTTCTGTATCGCCGAGCAAAATTTGTCTTGTATAAAATTCATGATCAAGTTCAAAGACATTTTCAAAAGCATGCGAAAATGGCCCGTGCCCTAAATCGTGTAGTAGGGCTGCACAAAGCACAAGTAGTCGCTCATCTTCATCCCATTCAGGACGACCTGCAAAAATATCATCTACTATGCGACGTACAATTTCGTAAACACCAAGTGAGTGACTAAAGCGGCTATGCTCTGCTCCATGGAATACTAAAAACGTTGTACCTAGCTGGCGAATTCGACGTAATCGCTGAAATTCTTTCGTCCCAACTAAATCCCAAATCACTTGATCCCGTACATGCACATAGCGATGCACCGGGTCCTTGAATACTTTTTCCTCTTGCAATTTAGCTTTTGCATAATGTGTCAATTGTACAGCACCCCCGTTTCCTATTTGTTCTATTATATGCGATAAATGTAGGACTAGCATACATATTTCCCTTTAATTATAGAGACTATCAACCTAACTCACTGTATTCTCGTCTTAATTTAGGATTCTATTGACCTAATTCCCTTGCGACGGATAGCTTTCCGTCACTCCGATGATTCTATCCGTCGCTTCGACTCTTCTTTCCGTCACTCCGCCGATTCTATCCGTCGCTTTGACTCGTCTTTCCGTCACCTCGATGGCTTTCCGTCGCTTTGACTCTTCTTTCCGTCACTTCGATGGTTCTATCCGTCGCTCTGACTCTTCTTTCCGTCACTCCGCCGGTTCTATCCATCTCTTTACCTCTTCTATCTTCAATATTAAATACGCACAAGAAAACAAAAACTATCTTCAACTAGTGAAGATAGCGCCTTGTTTTACTTATTTCTTTAACTTTGCTAAAACCTTTTCCATTAGTTCTTCTTCCGTTAATGCAGCAACAGGGCGACTATTTACGAAGGTAAATGTTTTTTTACGTCCTGGACCACAATAAGAATGACAGCCAATTTCGATGGTTGCATCAGGATCGATTTCCTTTAATTTTGGAATTAACGTTTTTAAGTTAACGGCCTGACATTCATCGCAAACTTTAAATTCGTTTGCCATTTTGTCAACAACCCTTTCTATATAGTATTTTTTCAATCAAAAAACCGCTCTATTGAACGTATGACCTTCACATATTTAAGTATGCAGCATACGCACAAACCTACATCGGGTATTGTATCGCACTTTTCACCTTGTATTCAAGCATAATTCCTTCCACATAGATGAATAAAAGGTTAAAAGATTGGTCATGCTAGTCATAAATAAATAAGTTCCAAATAAAGGTGGGAGGATTTTACTATGAGTAAAGTAAGACAAGATGCTTGGTTAGAAGAAAATGATGAATTATTGGCAGAGGCGGTTATTCGCCATGTAACGGAAGGGAGTACGCAGTTAAACGCCTTCGAAGAAGCTGGCGATGCTTTGAACCGTACTGCCGCAGCCTGTGGTTTTCGCTGGAATGCTGTTGTTCGTAAAGAGTTCGAGGAGCAATTAGCAGATGCGAAAAAAGAAAGAAAAGAGAGAATGCGAGTGTTGGGTGCTCCAGCAAGACGACGTACTACTAGTATGTTTACAGTAAATAATAGTGCCGCAGAGGGTAAATCAATTCCTCTTTCTGCATTATCTCTTGATATTGTCATAGCCTATTTACTACGTTTGCAACACTCTGGTGAAATAGGTAATGAGTCTACAAAATGGAGACAGCTTGTACACGTAACCTCTGAGAAAAATAAAAAACTAGAGAAGACCATTACACAGCTGGAAGAGGAAAATAGATCTATTCGCAAAGATTACGAGCAATTTGTACAAATTATGAACCGCGCTAGACGACTAGTAACACTAGATGAAGAGGAAGAACGAATTGCACCTGTCTTCAAAATGGAGAAAAACGGAAATCTCGTTGTGAGTAGCTCTGCTTATCAACAAGAAAATGGCGATGCGCTTAGTTAGCAGCATCGCTTTTCCTTTGGTCGTTGTAATCTATTATTTCGGTTCGAGCATTCTCGTATTGCGTTCTAAAACACGTTGTAAATAGAATGCATATGACGTCAGTTCTTCATCACTAAAAGACTCAAAACGAATTTCTTCAGCCATATTGTAAAGAAGCTGCTGTAAACGAATAACAACATCTTCCACTGTTAATGATGCATCCATAAGTTCGGATAGTGACGCCATCACATCAGGGACAATGTTAGGGTACGTAAATTTGGTTTCTTCTCCCTTTAGACTTTCCTCATAAAAGTCACGAATGAGTGCAGCTCGATCTGAACCGCTACCTTCAATACATAAATAAATTTGCACGGCTACTCCTTGGCGTAAACGTCTCTGAGAAATACCAGCAAATTTCTTTCCTTCAATACTTAAATCATAGGAGCCTGGGCAATAGGAACCTACAATCTCATAGGCTTCAATTTGATCCGCTACTTCAGGGAATAATCCCTTTACTAAATCCACCATTACATCATAGCCATCATCAATGCTTAGCGTTTCCGTTTGTTCAGATAAAACAACAGAAATATTCAGTACACCTTCATCAAGGACAACTGCTAATCCGCCTGAATTGCGTACTATAGGATGATAACCACGTGTTTTAAGCAAGTCCATCCCCTGCTGCACATATGGTAAACGGTGATCCTGAATACCAAGCACAACAGAGGCATCATGCACCCAAGTACGAATAGTTGGCGGAGAGGCTAATTGTCCAACTAGCTGACATAATGTATCATCTGTTGCAAAGGATTCAAGTGGCGATCTTTGCTTTGCACTAATGGATTGATCGTAAAAACGCCAAATTGGCTGTTGTAATATACTTTTCATGATTGGTGCTCCTCTATTTACATCTCTTCTCTTTAGCATACATTATCTATGGAAGGTGTCAAATTCGTGAAATGCAATCATGAACATAGGGATTTTGTACAAACTATGATAAACTAAAATTCAAATGGTATTCACTTATAAAGGAGTGTTTTAAATAATGAATGAAGCAGCAATTACTTTAGATGGTTGGTACGCTTTGCATGATTTCCGCTCAATCGACTGGGCTTCATGGAAACTAGTTTCTGCTGAAGAACGTCAAGCAGCAGTAGAAGAATTCATTGCTTATTTAGAAAAATTAAACGAGGCTGATATCGCTAAAACTGGTGCTCATGCTTTTTACGCAATCGTTGGTCAAAAAGCTGACTTTATGATTATGACATTACGTGAAACAATGGATGAGCTACAAGAGCTTGAAGCTGAATTTAATAAATTAGCGATTGCTGATTTTACAATCCCTACATATTCTTATGTATCTGTTGTAGAGCTTTCTAACTATTTAGCTGGCGATTCAGACGAAGACCCATACCAAAATCCACATGTGCGTGCTCGACTATATCCTGAACTTCCACGTGCTAAGCATGTATGCTTCTATCCAATGGATAAGCGTCGTCAAGGCAATGATAACTGGTATATGCTTTCAATGGACGACCGCAAATCTCTAATGCGTTCTCACGGTATGATTGGTCGTGGCTATGCTGGTAAAGTTAAACAAATTATTACTGGTTCTGTTGGCTTTGACGATCACGAATGGGGCGTAACATTATTTGCCGATGACGTATTACAATTCAAAAAATTAGTATATGAAATGCGTTTCGATGAAGTTTCAGCTCGCTACGGTGAGTTTGGTGCATTCTTCGTTGGTAACCTTCTTGATAACGAAAAACTAGCGAAATTCTTAACTGTTTAATCGAAAACGGTTTTAAATATAAAAAATGCGAGTCCTGACTAACGGGCTCGCATTTTTTACAATTCGTTTTCTTCGCTGTTCTCTGATTCCAATATTAAAATAATTGTATGAATAAAAAAACCAGTTAGAATCATAAGGAAAACCAAATACCAATTATATGGTTGATGATAGTATTCTGCTATACCAACGGCCATAAATGCACTTATGATAATTGCTACAAACATACCAAAAATACGCATTGTAACACTCCTTTTTAAAAGCAAAAAGTAATTTTCTACTTTAGTATGTCACAATTTATTTTCAATATACTTGCAAAACAAAATACTTCAGCTATATAATCATAAAAATTTAACAAAAAGAACGTTGGAAGGCCACCTCTTTCGCCCGAGGTCTAACGCTTTCGTCTAGACGACGATTATGCGCTAGGTGATCCACCGGCAAAAAAACCCATAGTTTCCTTAACAATAAAAAAGCGTCACCCATTACGATGACACTTTCTTATTTTCATATGATTGTCTTGTACTTTAAGACTTTTCATCCTTAACTTTCAAAATTAATATAACGGTATGGATGAAAAAACCAACTACGATTATTAATATAAAGAGATACCAATGGAGTGGCTGTCCGTAAAAATCCCCTACCAAAAATGCCAACACAGCGCTCAATAAAATACCTACCCACACACCAATCTCCATACCTTTTCACCTCACATGTAAAATCTGGCCCTCTTTACAGACTACTCGTTATGGCTAATATATGCTTAGCAATTTTAAGATGTGAATTTCTTTCATAAAAATTGAACATGTCTACAATACCATCGTGCATATACTGTCTGCGAGGAGGAATAAAAATCGCCGTTATAAAGAGAAGGATACACAAACAGCCCTGCTCGTGAGGCTTATACGCGCTGAGGCAGAAGGCGACGGAGAATTAGGTATGCTGATGGTCAGCACTGTTAGCGTCAATCGTGTACGAGCAGATTGTTTAGATTTTGGTGATATTCGGACGGTTTCGGCATCAAAGGGGGCTGTGAAGAGACAACAAAAGGCTATGGATCAGCGAGCACGTGATTAAGTCATTAGATTGGCAAATAGAGTTATCAAAGGATAAGAGTTCCATCCAACAACTCGTTCGCTATGGTTTTTCAGACCTGAAGAAGATTGTCCTGCATAATGGTATGGTCAGTGGAACACGGGAAGATACAAAGTGGATTGCTTTTTCTCGCCTACCGAAGAGGATTGTCCTCAAATCTAAAAGAAAGAAGGTTGATAACTTATGATGCCTTATTATTGGACACCGACAACGCAACAACCAATGACTCCTCCTCCTCCAGCAACACTTCAAAACGGACGACCACCTGGACGTGAGGAATCCTATATTGAAAATATTTTGCGTTTGAATCGCGGAAAACCTGGTACCTTCCATTTTTCTTTCGAGCATGCCATTGAACAAGGGAAAAACACAAAAGTTGTGCGAGGTGTTGTAGAGGCTGCTGGTCGAGATCATGTTATTCTTCGTGAGCTCAAATCAAATCACCGTTTCCTATTCCCGATGATTTACTTTGATTTTGCTGAATATGATGAGGAAATGGTTTATTTTAATCAAAATCCGTAATATATTTCACACCGCTTCCCACGGGCAAGGGAAAAATTGGCATGTTAGGATACGTCCTAGCATGCCAATTTTTATTGTAAGTTCAAGCCATATAGAACGTTCATGGGAGCTTACTATTGATTTTCTTGTAAATACTGCAATGTTGCTTTTCCTAATGTTTTGGCAGCAATCAACATTGCACGTTCATCAAAGTCAAAGCGTGCATGATGATGAGGATATGCCACTTCCCACTCAGGCTTTTTGGCACCTGTGAAGAAAAATGTACCAGGTATATTCTCTAAATAATACGCAAAGTCCTCACCTATCATAAACGGTGGACACGTTATTATATTTTCCACTCCTGGTACATCTGCTGCAAGCCGAGCAATAAATTCTGTTTCTTTCATATGATTGTAAACAGGGGGATAGCCTCTTGTATAACGATATTCATAGCTTGCACCAAAAGCTAGACAAGTGGCATTTAGTACAGCTTCAATCTCTTTCTCCATCTGTCTACGTACTTGCTCCTCAAAAGTACGCACCGTTCCCGCTAGCACAACTCGTTCAGCAATAACATTGAAAGGGTTAATCGCCTCAAAATGGCCAATTGTTAAAACCGCTGATTTTAATGGATCAATGCGTCTAGATATAAGCTGCTGAGCATTGACAACAAACTGTGAAGCAAGAGCAACAGCATCAATAGAATGATGCGGCTCCGCACCATGACCACCTTTACCTTGAATCATGATTTCCACTTTATCCGCAGCAGCCATAATTGCTCCATCTCTAACCAAAATATCTCCCAATGGTGTTGGTGCCCATAAATGTGTACCGAAAATAACGTCTACCCCGTCTAGACAGCCATCTTCAATCATCGGCTTTGCTCCACCTGGTGCAATTTCTTCCGCATGCTGATGGATAAATACTACATTACCTGCAAGATCATCCTTCATTGCATTGAGTGCCTTAGCCAGCCCAAGTAAAGTCGCGGTATGACCATCGTGTCCACATGCATGCATTTTACCATCAATTTTTGACTTATAAGGAACATCATTTTCTTCCTGTATCGCTAACGCATCAAAATCAGCTCGCAATGCTACTGTTTTTCCTGGTTTCCCACCATGTAATGTTGCAACTACCCCACGCTTTCCTACATGCTCACGAACTTCATGTCCTAAAGCACGATGAAAAGCAGCTACATAAGCTGGTGTTTCTACTTCCTCAAAGGATAACTCCGGATATTCATGTAGATGACGGCGAATCGCAATCATTTCATCATAGTTATTATCTAGTAATGTATATAGCTTCTCCATATCACTAAACCTCTCTTTCTATTTGTCGAACTCTTCTGGTAATAATAGTGTACTATAAATTCTTACAATAAAAATAGGAATTAAAACTATTATTCTCTAGAAATTATATTGTGGAGAAACCGTATAAATTCTTTTTATGTCCGAGCTTTTTTCATATTGGAGCATTGTCACTAGCTGTTGCAACTACCAATCGAGTAGGAGGGAGTGACTAACTCCCGACCTCTCCAACCACCGTACGTACGGATCCGTATACGGCGGTTCAATTAAGATGAATAACGCAAGATTTCATAACGAGCTTGCAGACTTTTGAGCCCTTGGTTACTCCAATAAGAGTTACCAAGGGTTCTGTGTAATATTGGACTTTTCGAAATACGCCAGTAACTCTTGCGAGTATTGCCCCATTCGTAAGCCTTCCAGTCTGGAACTCCTAAGCGAATAAGGTTGCGCACTTTCGTACGAGGCTTCTTCCAATTCTTCCATAAACACATGCGAAGTCTTCTTCTAATCCATCCATCCAGTGATTCAAATATTGATTTCGTATCCGCTAATGAAAAGTAGCCACACCACCCAATTAAGTATTGATTCAATTGTTGAATTCGGTACTCCATTGGAAATGGCTTCTTTCTAGCTGTTAATTCCCGAATTTTGTTCTTCATTCGCTTTATGCTCTCTTTCGCAATTCGAACTTGTGGTTCTTTGCGGGAGGTAAAGCTAAATCCTAGGAATTTACGTTGCCAAGGACGAGCCACTGCGGATTTCTTCTCATTTATTTTCAATCGCAGCGTCTTCTCAATAAAGGTTTTGATACTTGCCATCACTCGTTCTCCTGCTCGTTTTGTTTTCACATAAATATTGCAGTCATCGGCGTAACGGACAAATTTATGACCACGTTTCTCTAATTCTTTGTCTAATTCATCCAGCACAATGTTTGAGAGAAGTGGACTCAGTGGACCCCCTTGGGGTGTTCCTTCATCTGTATCATAAACGACACCATTTATCATGACACCCGATTGCAAGTATCTACGAATCAGCTTGAGTAGAGGTTTATCAGAAATTTTCTTCGCTAATGTACTCATTAGACGGTCATGGTTTACTTTGTCGAAGAATTTCTCTAAGTCCATATCTACTACCCAGCGATATCCTTCTTTTATATAGCCTTTGGCTTCTCGGATTGCATCGTGAGCACTTCGTTTTGGTCGAAATCCGTAACTATGATTCGAGAAGTTCGGGTCGTATAGGTTGGATAGCACTTGGGCAATTGCCTGTTGAATGAGTCGGTCTGTCACGGTTGGGATTCCTAATAGTCGCACACCGCCGTCAGGTTTCGGGATTTCGATTCTGCGAACTGGTTGTGGTTGGTAGGTTCCCTCAAGAATTTGCTTCTTAATCGTTAGCCAGTTTTCGACTACATGCTGTCGTAGGAATTTTACGGGCATTTTGTCTACTCCATGACTCCCTTTGTTTCGTTCCACCCGTTTGAGTGCGAGAAGCAGATTCTCTCGTGATAAAATTTGATTCATTAACATCTCGTTCGACTCCTCCGTGAATAGCTTGTCTTCTTATAACAGTTTCTACTGCACCCGCTCAATGTCCCTCATGGGATTCACCATTACCTCCATTAAGTCGGTCCTTCTGGATTTTCTGTGTTTATCATAGAAAACTGCATGCCAAGGGCTATTCTCTCCGAATTGTTCGGTCCTTTCCATTCATTCTAGAAGTGAATGGTACTATGACCTCTGCTGACTTCTGATGGTTCAGCTACCTATCGCTAAGTAGGTTACAAAGTGTACTTTGCGTTTCCATCAGACCTCCCCGGGTAAGCGTATGCACTTTCACACCATCTATCCGCCTCATTTACTCGATATGACCTTCGACAGAAAGGACTTTGTGTTGTTGTGCACACTCATCCAATCATACCTAGCCTTATATGAGATTTGTGTTCCTCGGACCGGTGTTTTGCCTCCAGCTTCCTTCAGATTCCGCGTCGCCACGGACACCCTTGCTCTTGGCTAACCTCTACTTCTGTCTTCGAGGTTCGGGACTTGCACCCTATAGTTCATACGCATGCCGGGCGCACACAAAAAACTCCCTCACATATAACGGTGAAGGAGTACGTTCATCTAACGAGCATGTTTAATGGCAGACACTATGATTAAAACCCATCCAGCTAAAAATAGTACTCCACCAATTGGTGTGACTGCACCTAGAATTTTAATGCCACTGATTGCCAGTACATATAAGCTTCCTGAAAAGAAGACAATACCGAGGTTGAAAAAGATTCCAGCTAAATTTAACTGCTTTACCTCTCCTAGTAGTTTGGAGCTCATCAATAAGCCAACGACTAGTAAAGCCGTGGCATGAAACATTTGGTACTGAACAGCTGTTTCCCAAACCCCACGCCCATAATCGTCTAGAACTCCTTCTAAAGCATGTGCACCGAATGCACCTAATGCCACTGCCAAAAAGCCGTGGAGTGCACCTGTCACAATAAATTTTTTCATGTCATTTCTCCTATCTTTAATCAATTTCGCCTTGGCGTAATTGCGTCCGGATTTTGAATTGCGCCTGCACAATTCATTCCTTTCAAAATCCGTGACTTCCGCCGGAGGCTTTGGGCCAACGTGATGTCGTTCCCTTAGTCGTGTGTTGTTGTTGTTGCTGTCGCTTCGCTTTCGCACAGATAAAACCTTGTTGCTGTCGCTTCGCTTTCGCACAGATAAATTGCCACAGGACGTGGCGTTCTTAGACTGAGTTCCCCTATTTCAGTAGGCGTTGGGACACCAACTGAAAAGGAACCATATCCGCATTCATCTAGCCACCTTCAGAGGTGGGAGTCTTCGCTGAATGAAGATAATTAAAAGTCAAAAATTGAATCGCCATTTGCCCCGTCTACTTCTTCAATTTTTGCTGTGTATAAACTTGATTGCTTCGGCTCTGATACTAGCATTTGTGGCAAATGTTTTGACTGCGCTTTCGAAATGCCATCAGGTGAGTCTAATACCACATCACATAATGCTCGGATTGCTGTTAAAGCTTCGCGAATTTGCTGTTCGTTCCCCGTATTTTTTACACCCGATAATTGTTTTTCAAGTTGTTGAATAACGGCTTGATAAGGAATCATTGCATTCTCCCACTTTCTGCTTTTGGCACAAATTTTAGACAGTCCGTGCTCGAGGATTGTTTAACCACAACGGATGGTATTTGCTTTGTTTTAAAGCCATATGCTACACAGGCCCGTGGCGTTTGTGGGTCCCATGTTACTTTAAAATATTGACATTTGAAACAATTTACCTTCATCGTTGCCCCTCACTTTCTTCTATTATTAACTGTAACATGAATCTATAAGTGTATAAAGTAAACGATTTGTGCCAATCTACGCTAGAGACCAATCAATTGGCTGCTCTCCCCATTGTACTAGCTGTGCATTTATTTTCGAATACGGTTTACTGCCAAAAAAACCTCGATAGGCACTAAGAGGACTTGGGTGAGGTGCTTCTAAAATGACATGAGGTGTTGAATAATTACGGATGATTGATTTTTTCCGCTGTGCTGGTTTGCCCCAAAGTACAAAAATAATCGGTTTTTCTCTTGAGGCTAATTTATCAATAACAGCATCCGTAAATTGCTCCCACCCTTGCTCTTTATGAGAATGGGCCTGACCTGCCCGAACTGTTAATACTGTATTCAATAACATTACACCTTGCTGTGACCATTTTGTTAATGTACCGTTTTGAGGGATTGAACAACCAAGATCCTCCTGTAACTCTTGCAGCATATTTCGCAAGCTTGGTGGATGTTTGATTCCTGGCATGACCGAAAAACTTAATCCGTGTGCTTGATTGGGTCCATGATATGGGTCTTGGCCTAAAATTACGACCTTTACATCATGATAAGCTGTTGTATTAAATGCATTCATGATGTCATTCATTGGTGGATAAATAGTTTGTGTTGAATATTCATGTGCTACAAATTGACGCAGCTCTTTATAGTAAGTTTTGTCTAATTCATCTGCAAGTATTGCTTGCCAATCATTCGAGAATACTTGTTTCATCGTAATATTAACCCCTTTCTCTTCTTACAACGGTACAAAAAAATAATGTCGAATTCAAGCATCAGATTAATTACGCCTCAGCATAATTGCGTTCTGAGGCTTTAGGCCAACACGTTGTTTTTTGCGCGAAAGCGAAGCGACAGCGGATGGTTGGACACCTTCTGAAAGAAGTTAAAACTGACCTTGTAAAAATATCTTATTCTGACTATTTTTACAGAATCAGAATAAGTCTATACTAGATGGTAATTTTAAAACTTTTATCTATAAAGGAGATCTATCATCATGGCTCTTAAAAAAACTTTAACAATTGCTGGTTCCGATACATCAGGCGGCGCAGGTATGCAAGCTGATCTTAAAACATTCCAAGAACACGGCACTTATGGCATGGTGGCATTAACGGTTGTTGTAACAATGGAGCCAAACGGTTGGGCACATAATGTAACACCATTGCCAACAGAGCTTTTACAAAAGCAAATCGATACTGCTCTTTCAACAGGCATTGACGCAATAAAAACTGGTATGCTGTCAACGGAAGAAATCATTCGTATTGCTGGTGATGCCATCTCAAAATCCGGTACGCCAAATGTTGTCATTGACCCTGTAATGGTATGTAAAGGAGAAGATGAAGTATTGAATCCTGGTAACACAGATGCGATGATTCAACATCTTTTACCATTGGCTGCAGTGACAACACCAAACCTGTTTGAGGCCGGGCAATTAGCTGGAACTGGAACTCCAAACACAATTGAAGAGATGAAAACGGCAGCTCGTAAAATTCATGAACTAGGTGCTAAAGCTATTGTGATTAAAGGCGGAAAAGCGTTAGCTACTGAAAAAGCAACCGACTTATTCTTCGACGGTGAAAAATTCTATTTATTAGAGTCTGAAAAAGTCGCTTCTACTTATAACCATGGGGCTGGCTGTACATTTGCTGCTTCAGTGACAGCAAACCTTGCTAACGGGCTTTCAGTGAAAGAAGCTGTTATCGAAGCGAAAGAATTCGTTTCCGCTGCAATCGCTCACGGTTGGGCATTAAATGACTATGTAGGACCAGTTATGCACGGTGCCAAATCTCGATTTGGCGCACCACAAGTAACAGTGACAGAAATCTAAACATAAAAGGCATCTGATTAGTAAAACGATACTAATCAGATGCCTCTCTTATATATAAGCGTTCTCCATCATTTTGAGCCGATAATCCCATGGATCATTCATCGAAATGAATTGAGCCAATGCCTTACTTTCCTTTTTACGCTCTGCACGGACCTTCGCTCGTTCAGATGCAGTTTCATGTAGCTTTGCCTCCTCTACTGTTTCAGGAATGACGCGTGGAACTGGGGCTGGTTTATTATTTTCATCTAATGCGACAAAGGTTATTAATGCTGTCGCTGCTACCTTGCGTTCCCCCGTTTTCAAATTTTCAGCAATGACCTTTACGAAAACCTCCATTGAAGACGTCCCTGTCCATGTTACATAAGATTCGAAGTATACAGAATCAGTCGGGCGAATTGGATGCAGGAAGTCGATCGAATCCGTTGAAGCTGTCACACAATCTCTACGACTATGCTTAGCAGCTGAGATTGAGGCTACCTGATCGATATCACTCATTAAGCGACCACCAAATAGTGTATTATGGTTATTAACATCATTCGGAAACACCCGACTTGTCCGCATAACCCTCGATTCTTTACAGTATTTAAAGTCCTTTTTCACATCAATTCCCCCTCGTAAAAACAACTGTTTTATTTCTACTATGATGCTCCATTTCCCCACGAAAATCAATTTAATTATTAGAAAATTACAAATAATTAACATAATTTTTCTCCCATTGCAAAAAGTATTGGACAAGATTCGCTACTACTCCATAAACCATATATTAGATTTATATGGGAGGGAGCAAAATGAAAAAGCAAAAACCTGAAGAATTAAAAGAAGAACGAGGATTACTCTCTGGAGAACTAACCGCTTCAAAAGTAGAAGTAATTTCATCAATTGTTTTAACACTCGGTTATTCATTATCAACCCTCGCCACGATATTAGCATTCCAGGAGGAAGAGGAATTGGCTCAAGAAAAATCTTCACAAGCACAGGATCAAAATCTACAATTTAAACAAATGTATAAACAACTACAGAATGTCAACAATCGCTTAGAATCCATAGAACGAAAGCTCAACCGATATTAAAAGCCGCGATTCTCCGTCATAAAAGAGAATCGCGGCTTTTTTACTATACTATGATAATGATCTTTCCGTCTTCTTCCCTTGTCACAGCTACACATCTCAATGTCAAAGGGACGTCATCTATTGTACCAAGATAGAATTCGTTATTACGTAGTTTAAAATTCCCTTTAACATTACACGCTGCCTAACTGTCAGTTTAGGAAGAAATCATGGTCGCAGTATCTTTTCATTTGTGAAACCGTATACAATACAAAATAACACATTTTGTACAAGTTTGTTTTCACACTCATTATATTGATACATTACGATAATTTTTTCAAGAATATTGCTTAAAAATCTTCATAGATTAATAAATGCAATCAATTAAAAGAGCTTTATTACTTCTTCATACTCTTCTGTTGTGAATACTCTAGAGTTTGTAATGAAATGCATATTTTCAACACTATCTAAAGAAAAACTTGCACCTCTGCCCTCAATCGCATGAATAATCAATTGCGTATGCTTAAAATATTCATATTGCGCTCTATGAATGTAAAAAGGAACGTCACCTATTGTACCAAGATAGATATCGTTTTCACCAATTTTAAAATCTCCTTCTACATAACACATCGGTGCAGAGCCATCACAGCAACCTCCAGATTGATAAAACATGATAGCGCCATGCCTACTCTTAATTAGCTCTATCAAATTTAAACCCTCTTTTGTTGCAATAACTCGTTCTGCCATGTTGTTATTCATCCCTTGGTATTAGAAAAATCCTTGTGCTTCTTTTTTGTAGCTTACTAAAAGACATTTAGTTTGTTGGTAGTGATCTAACATCATTGCGTGGTTTTCACGACCGATACCAGAAAGTTTGAACCCACCAAATGCAGCACCCGCTGGATATTGATGATAAGTGTTTGTCCAAACACGACCAGCTTGAATAGCTCGACCTGCACGGTAAGCAATGTCACCAGAACGTGACCAAACACCAGCACCTAAACCATATTCTGTATCATTTGCAATTTCCATTGCTTCATCGAAATCTTTGAATGTAGTCACGCCAAGCACTGGACCAAAGATCTCTTCTTGGAAGATACGCATTTTATTGTGACCTTTGAAAACTGTTGGTTTAATGTAGTTACCTCCTGCAAGGTCGCCTTCAAGAATATTTTCTTCTCCGCCTATTAAGCACTCAGCACCTTCTTCTTTACCAAGTTTTAGGTAAGAAAGGATTTTTTGTTTTTGTTCGTTAGAAGCTTGAGCCCCCATCATGACTTCTGTATCTAATGGATTACCAATTTTAATAGCTTTTACGCGTTCTAATGCAAGTTCAATGAATTTATCGTAAATGGATTCTTGAACAAGTGCACGTGAAGGACAAGTACAAATTTCACCTGAGTTTAATGCGAACATCACAAAGCCCTCAATTGCTTTATTTAAATATTCATCATCTGAAGCCATTACGTCCTCAAAGAATACGTTTGGTGATTTACCACCTAGCTCTAACGTTACAGGAATAATATTTTCAGTTGCATATTGCATAATTTGGCGACCAACAGCTGTTGAACCAGTAAAAGCAACTTTTGCAATTCTTTTGTTCGTTGCAAGTGGTTTACCAACTTCAACACCAAAGCCGTTTACAATGTTAAGTACGCCTTTTGGTAGGATGTCTTGAATTGTTTCAATTAACACTAATAATGAAACTGGCGTTTGCTCAGCTGGTTTCATCACGATACAGTTACCTGCTGCAAGTGCAGGAGCAATTTTCCAAGCAGCCATTAAGATTGGGAAGTTCCAAGGAATGATTTGGCCAACTACACCTAGTGGCTCTTGGAAGTGGTATGCAACAGTGTCGTTATCTAATTGTGTTGTACGTCCTTCTTGTGCACGGATAACACCTGCAAAATAACGGAAGTGATCAATCGCTAAAGGAATATCTGCGTTTAAAGTTTCGCGAACTGCTTTACCATTATCCCATGTTTCTGCAACAGCAATCATTTCTAAGTTTTCTTCAATACGATCTGCGATTTTATTTAAAATAGATGCACGCTCAGTTGCGCTTGTTTTACCCCATGCATCTTTTGCTGCGTGTGCTGCATCAAGAGCAAGCTCAATATCTTCAACTGTTGAACGAGCTACTTTTGTGAAAACTTGACCTGTTACTGGTGTTTTATTTTCAAAGTATTGACCTTTTACTGGAGAAACCCATTCGCCACCGATAAAGTTATCATATTTTTCTTTGAAATTTACTACTGCACCCGGAGTATTAGGATTTGCATAAATCATAGTATCAATCTCCCCATATTTTATTTATGAAACCGCATACAAATTATAACGACACAATTCAATTTATATTAATCTGTTTCATGTGTCCTATATTGATACATCAAAATAGTTTTTTCAAGTAATTAACCCTAATAATAGTAGAAAATAGTTTTTTTAAAATAAAGAAATTTCCGTATTCTGTTAATAACATTTATGATTGGGTCGGCACCAAAGCCTTTCGATTTCCCTTTGTCATCTTTTTTAACTATACTTAAAGGAGAAATAATCGAGAGGAGTGTTAAGGTGCAAGAAGTACAAGTAAAAACGTTGCAGGAATTATTAAATTCTTTCGCCAACAAAGACGTTTATATTCATCTTGAGACGACGAACGGTTCTTATGCAGCACATTTTGATGAGAAATTTTTTAATGCAGGTGCTTTTATTCGCAATGCCAAAATCAACTATGAGCTTGCTAAAGTGGTAGATGATTCACCCCATCGTGTCGGATTAAAAATGACGCATGGTTGGGTTTATGCTCAAGGCATCACACATTTCGAATTAGATGATTTAGGCCGTTTATTAATGGCTGGACTAGACTACTCTGGTAAATTGGCGATAGCACTAGAAATTAGTGAAACGCCATTTACGTATTAAGGAGGACGACTATTTGAATTTAGAGCCACAACGTCACATTTTGATTGTTTACCCTCACCCAGATGATGAGGCTTTTTCAGTTGCTGGAACGATTGCCTACTATACAAAGAAAATGAATACTCCTGTTACATATGCCTGTTTAACTTTAGGGGAAATGGGCCGTAATTTAGGAAATCCGCCTTTTGCTACGCGTGAATCCTTACCAGAAATTCGACGTAAGGAGCTTATTGCAGCTGCAGAGGCTATGGGAATACAAGATTTACGTATGCTTGGTTTCCGTGATAAAACGATTGAATTTGAAGACGATGAAAAAATGGTAAAGCTTGTTGAAGGTTTAATAGAAGAGTTATCACCTTCTCTTATCATTACATTCTTACCTGGCTTTGCAGTCCATCCAGACCATGAAGCAACAGCACGTGCCGTAGTTGAGGCTGTCCGCCGTATGCCAAAAGCTGCACGTCCTCAAGTATATGGATGTGCCTTCGCCAATGATACCATCGAAAAAAATGGAGAGCCCCATATTGTCGTCGATATTCGTGAAATGAAGACGGATAAAATTAAAGCATTACAAGCACATGCATCCCAAACAGCTTGGATGATGCAAGAAACAGAAAAACGCATCGATAACGGTGAACCAATGAGCGAAAGCTGGTTAAATGTTGAAAAGTACTACATCGTCAACCCTGACCAATATGTAAAATAACAACAAATGCGCTGAAGAGCCCGAAGCAAAAGTAAACGCTCCACCACTTTTGCCCGAGAGATCGAAGCGAACTCGAAGATGTAGCGCTTTAGCCTAGACGACTATGCTCTAGGTTATCCAATGGCAAAAAAATTTATAGTTTCCTTAATAAAAACAAAACAGTTCTGTCCTCTTTTTTAACGAGAACAGAACTGTTTTTATATTAAGCGACTTTTAATTTCTTTAAAATATGAACAAAGAAAGTTATAGAAAATACAATAATTAGCACGACAAAGAACATATAGTGTGGAACGTGAACACCAATGATACTAACTAGCATTTTCAGCGCAATAATGCCGATAATAATAAATGCCGCCGCCTCTAGTTCTGGTATTTTTTCAATCATGATTAAAAATAAGCCTGCAATGGTTCTCATCATTAAAATCCCTAGCATCCCCCCTATTAGTAAGATCCAAATTTGATTAGAAATTGCAAATGCGGCAAAAATCGCGTCAATTGAAAAGGCAATATCCATTAGCTCTACTGAAATGACAGTCGCCCAAAATGTCCCAAAAATACGAACCATTAACCCTGATTTTTTAACTTCCTTAACACTATCCTCTGCCCCAATTCGCAAGAAATGAGCGATACAAAGCCAACCTAAATACAAAGCTCCTAATAATTTAATAAACCAAAAATCTACTAAATAAACGCCTATTCCGATAAACAAAAATCGGAAAAAGTAAGCACCCAACATACCATACATTAACGCGCGTTTACGTTGCTTGTCTGGTAAATGTTTAACCAGTACTGCCAAGACGAGTGCATTATCTGCTGACAGTAAACCTTCAATAATGATGAGTGTTGATATTAACCCCCAAGATACGGGGTCTGTTAAAACTTCTTTCCACATTTCCCAATCGAAAAATTGAATGTATGTAGATAGAATTCCTTGAATGATTTCCAATTACATACCCTCCTACTTGTCCTAAAGTACTCTAGTATATGCTTGGCCATTTTCGTTATGAAGAAATGGGCGTTCCTTTATTTCTACAAAACTCCTTGAATGTTTGGACACCCACTGAAAGAAGTTAAAATAGACACCGAAAATTTAGAATTTACTAAAAATTAATGACAAAAAACTTATAAAATGTGCTATCATAGATAAATGTTTTAACGTATAACGGAGGATGTATACTATGGAAGCTGCTGACACTAGAACTGTGCAAGTAGAAAATATCTTAATTGCACATCATTTTTTAAAAGACGTAGTGGTGCACACGCCGCTACAAAAAAATGATTATTTATCTGAGAAATACGGAGCTAGCATTTATTTTAAACGCGAAGATTTACAGCATGTACGCTCATTTAAACTTCGTGGTGCCTATTATAAGATTAAAAAAATTGAAGAAGAGGCTCGCCACGCCGGTGTTGTTTGTGCAAGTGCAGGCAACCATGCTCAAGGTGTTGCTTACGCCTGTGCTCAACTGAAAATTCAAGCAACTATTTTTATGCCCCAAACAACACCTAAGCAAAAAATCGATCAAGTGCGTATGTTTGGTCGCGATTATGTGGAAATTATTTTAGCGGGCGATACGTTTGATGATTCTGCAGAAAGTGCATTCGCTTACTGCGAAGAACACAATAAAATCTTTATCCATCCATTTGACGATTTTGATGTCATCGCTGGCCAAGGAACGGTCGCCGTTGAAATTATGAATGACATGGAGGAACCAATCGACTACCTATTTGGTAGTATCGGTGGCGGCGGCTTAATGTCAGGTGTTTCTGCCTACGTGAAAAACCTTTCCCCTACTAGCAAAATTATCGGTGTAGAGCCTGCTGGGGCGGGTAGTATGAAGGCGGCATTTTCAGAAGGTGGTGCAGTGGCACTTAATTGGATTGACAAGTTCGTAGATGGCGCCGCGGTAAAATGCGTCGGTCATCACACATATGATGTTTGTCGTCGCTATTTAGACGACATCGTACTAGTACCAGAAGGAAAAGTATGTACAACGATTTTAGATCTTTATAATAAACATGCCATTATCGCAGAGCCTGCCGGGGCATTATCAGTTGCAGCACTCGACTATTATAAGGAAGAAATTAAAGGCAAATCAGTCGTTATCATCATTAGCGGTGGTAATAATGACATCGGGCGTATGCAGGAGATTAAAGAAAAATCTTTAATTCATGAAGGTTTACTCTATTACTTCATCGTAAACTTCCCACAGCGTGCAGGCGCACTTCGCCAATTCCTAACAAGTGTTGTCGGACCAAATGATGACATTACAACTTTCGAATATACAAAGAAAAACAATAAAGAAAGTGGTCCTGCCTTAGTCGGCATTGAACTTGGTAATCGTGACGACTACGAAGGTTTACTAACACGCATGAATGAATTTGGCTTCAAATACAAAGAAGTAAACAACGACATTCAACTATTCGGCTTACTAGTCTAAAATAAAGAGTCACACTTCTATGTGAGTGTGGCTTTTTTGCGGGGATGAGAGGTTTATCGGAATAAAATTATGTTTTATCGGAACTATTTTGAGATTTATCGGAACAATTTCAGATTTTATCGGAATGTTTGTTATATTTATCGGAACAATTTAGAAAAATACAGTCTATCTGACCGCAATGATAGACTGTACTATTTTAAAATATACTGTCGATTCTTATTGGCGCCAATTTCTTGAAGCTGTAATGACTTCAATATTTTATATACTGTTTTAGTGCAAGAGATACCGAAGAAATCTTGAAATGAACTGTTGGATATAAATCCCCCATACATATAACGGTAATCTTTCAGTGCGTTGTTGAAAGCTAGATTATCGACCTCACCACAATTCTCACAACACCACTTCCCTTGACGATAATGCATAACAAATTGATATTCGCACTTAGAGCATAGTGCACCCTTCTTCAATTCATCCACTTTAATATCTAGGGTCCATTGAGTTGGTGTGTGCATCTTTAGAATATGCGTTGATAGTTCTCTCAAATCATTTTCACTTAGATAGACTTGTTGATGTTGCTGGAATAGTTGCTCTACCCTTTCAGCCAAGCCACTTACATGAATAATTGGCTGTGACAAGAAAGTGGGTGACATAATCATACTTGGATTTGCAGAAACGACTATAGTTTCAATAGGTAGATGATGCCCACTCATTTGAAATAATCGATGCAAAAACCTGGCATGTCGCTTCACCTGATCGAATGGATTACGAAAACCATCTACTCTTCCATCAGAGGTAACTCTAATAAATTGATGGTTATCTTCCATATAATCAACACGCCCAGCGATATTTTTGATTTCTACTATTAAAGTAAAATTTTGCGACATGAATAATGTATCCATTTGATGTATTGATCCACCTTCAACTTTAAGCTGAACATCATGCAATAAATAATGCGCATGCTGCAAATAGATCTCTTGCCATTCTTTATCTACTCTTTGCTCACCAGCGTACCCTGCCCTTGTCCTCCTTAGCATTTCTTGAAAATAATCATACTTAGCGTGAGATCTCGGTAACCGCCTCTCAACCATTTCTAACACCCGTTGCTTCGATGAGACTTCCCGCTTTTTCAGTAGCATACTTTCACCTCCTTTAGCTAGACTATAATGCACTTTATCGATTTACCACCCAACTTTCAGCAGAAAAAACGCCCATACCTATGTATGAGCGTTTCGTCATCATGATCCTAATAACGCACGGTCTGAGTTCATTTTCTCACCGCGGATACGTTCGAACTCTGCCATTAAATCCGGAATAGTCAATTCATGCTTGCGATCCTCGCCAACTTCTAAAATGATTTGACCTTTATCCATCATAATCAGTCGGTTACCTAAATCTAATGCCTGTTGCATATTGTGCGTGACCATTAATGTTGTTAAGCTATCTTTCTCAACTAAATATTTCGTAATGCGTGTGATTAACTCTGCACGAGATGGGTCAAGTGCCGCCGTATGCTCATCTAGTAATAAAATCGATGGCTTCGTGAACGTTGCCATTAATAAAGACAGCGCTTGACGTTCCCCACCAGAAAGTAAGCCGACCTTTGCAGATAGGCGATTTTCTAGATTTAAACCCAACATCTCCAACGATTCCTTGAAAAATTCTCGACGCTTTTTATCAACACCAATACGCAATCCTCTACTCTTATTACGTGAGTAAGCTAACGCTAAGTTTTCCTCAATCGTCATTGTTGGCGCTGTACCAGCCATTGGGTCCTGAAACACACGACCGATATAGTGGGAACGCTTGTATTCTGGTAAAGCCGTAACCTCGTTCCCATCAATTAAAACCGAGCCGAAATCTGGCGTTAAGGCACCTGAAATCATATTCATCATGGTCGACTTACCGGCACCATTACTACCAATGATTGTCACAAAATCACCTGACTTTAAATGCAAATTAATTTCAGCAAGTGCGACTTTTTCGTCAGGCGTACCTTCATTAAAAACTTTATTAATACCGTGTAATTTAAGCAAGGCCATTCCCTCCTTGCTCTACTGCATTTACTTGTGCACGCTCTGCTGCACGCTTCACCTTTCGTTTTCGTTCCTTACTTTTACTAACAAATTGAGGTAAAACCAACGCTAAAATAACAATGATAGCTGTTATTAATTTCATATCTCCCGAATCAAGGAATTCAACACGTAATGCTAATGCTAAAATGATACGGTAAATAATAGCCCCCGCAATGACAGCAAAAGTTGTGCGCATAATCGTTTTTGTACCAAAGATTGCTTCACCGATAATAACAGAAGCAAGACCGATTACAATCATCCCGATCCCCATACTTACATCTGAGAACTTCGAATACTGTGCGATTAAAGCTCCAGAAAATGCGACAAGTGCGTTAGAAAGTCCTAGCCCTAGAATAATAAGTGTATCTGTATTTGCTGAAAAGCTACGAATCATACGCTTATTATCACCAGTTGCTCGAATAGCCAGTCCGACCTCAGTTTTTAAGAACCAGTCTGCTATTACCTTAATTAAAATCGTGATGATTAATACTACAATCAACGTACTCCATGTAGACGGTACTTGCTGAATGCCGATGCTTGTTAATAGGTTATTGATCGCAGCATCGATACCTAAATTACTCCAAAATGCTTGAAACTTTGAAAATATAGTCTCTGAGTTCAATAGTGGAATATTCGGACGACCTATCGTATTTTCTGCAGTTAACCCCATGATTCGTAGGTTAATAGAATACAAAGCAATCATCATTAAAATCCCCGATAATAGTGGGTTAATTTTCCCTTTTGTGTGAAGAATCCCTGTCATACATCCAGCAATAAATCCAGCAACAATTGCCACTAAAGTCGCTAACATCGGGTGGTAGCCAAGCAGAACCATCGTCGCCGCTGTAGCCGCCCCTGTTACAAAGCTTCCATCAACCGTTAAATCCGGAAAATCTAACACGCGGAATGTTAAATACACACCAAGTGCCATAATTGCATAGATGATTCCTTGCTCCACTGCGCCAAACATTGCTAAAAACATAGTTGAATCATCTCCTAATCATTTCTTAATATATAATTTCGGCTTATCACCATAACGTAAGGTTGATCTCAGTCCTGACTGAGCGCTTGGACAGATTTCAATACACAATTTCGATTTGGCAAACAGAGCAGTGATTCCTCCTTATACATCTAAAAGTGAAGCAACTTTTATTCTAAAAAGAAGATAAAGCGGGGGCAGTTTAGTTCTCCCCCGCTTTGCTTTGCTTTGCTTCATAAGATGAACAATGTCAGTCCATTACTTTTCTAAAAGCTCTGCACCCCAAGAATCTTTCATTTCGATTCCTAAATCATCCGCTACTTTTTTATTGATTACTAGTTTTAAGTTTTGTGGGTATTGTGCTGGCATATCAGCAGGTGTTGCTTCTCCTTTTAGAATCTTCACAGCCATTTGCCCTGCCTCATAACCGATGTCGAAATATTCAAAACCATATGCAGCTAAGCCACCACGTTCAACAGAGTCAAGCTCCCCTACAATAAGTGGTAATTTATTAGCATTCGCTACATCAATAACAGATTCTAAAGCAGAAACTACTGTATTATCAGTAATAATATAGAATGCATCTACTTTACCGATTAATGATTCAGTAGCCTGTTTTACTTCCGCAGAAGTTGCCGCAGATGCCTCAGCAATTGTTAGGCCTTGCTCGCCCATAACTTTTTTCACTTCTTTTACTTGTGCTACTGAGTTTTGTTCACCAGCGTTGTAGACCATACCAACGTTTTTGGCACCAAGTTCCTTTAAGAAAGCCACTGTTTTTGAAATAGTATCAGGATGTAAATCGATCGTACCTGTTACATTTTTTCCTGGCTTCTCCATAGATTCAATGAGTTGTGCACCAACAGCATCTGTTACAGAAGTAAAGATAATTGGAATATCGCTAGTTGCTGTCGCTGCCGCTTGTGCAGACGGTGTAGAGTTAGCAAATATTAAATCTACGTTTGCACTTACTAGATTGTTTGCAATCGTTGTGTTAAGACTGTTATCCCCTTGAGCTATTTGTGCCTCGTACTCAACTTTTAAGCCTGATTCTTCAATTGCTTTTTTGAAGCCTTCAGTGGCAGCATTTAAAGATGGGTGCTCAACAATTTGAGTAATCCCGATTTTATATGTTTTGTCATCTGCATTGCCGCTCTCACTTGCATTATTCGTTTCTTTTCCTTTTGAATCAGATGAACTAGAGCCACCACTACCACAAGCAGCAAGCATTAAGACTAACCCAAATAACAGGAACGAAAGCTTTTTTAAATTGCATTTCACAAATAATCCCCCCGATTATTATCTCTGATATTTATCACACTTCATCCAAACAAAGTGTGAACGTATCGCTATATTATCGTTATTATCGAGGTTCGTCAACAACATTATGAATGTTCTGACTTTTAAAATTGACATAATATTTTAGTTTTTCACTCAATTCGCCGCTTTAAACCGCTAAACTACGCTGTTTATAAAATTTGATTGCTTTTTCTAACATAACAAAAATTTTTTTTACAATTTTGCGAAGTATTAAGGAGTGAAGGTGAAAATACTCCTAGAGGCGAGAAACTTCTATTTCTACCCCTACGCTTTCGGTACAAAAAAACTTGCTGAAAGAAGTTAAAAATTTTTTCTAATTTTAGCTAACTTTTTATAATTCGAAAGTCGTCTAATCATTAGAAAATTAAATCATTTACATTAAAGGAGAAATAATTATGAAAAAAACAATAAAAAAATCTTGGATGATTGTATCAGCACTAACAATAGGAATGGCTGTCTTCACGCCACATCAAGCTGAGGCAACAACAGCAAAACCAACAAACGAAATAACAGTTCAAGCTGAGCAACAAATTAAAGGAACGATTAAAAGCATTTACGGAGATAGCATCACAATCAAAGCGAAAGACGGTAAAAACTACTATATTGGAATCCAAAAGTTCTCAGATGAGCAAATAGCAAAAATGAAGTTAGTTGAAGGTCAAGAAATCTCTGTAGAAGGTAATTTAGTACAAGATTATTCAGATTTCTACACGTTTAACGTCTATAAAAAAGACTTACCTAAAGAAATAACAAAAGAAGATCTGGCTAAATTAGAAAAATTGTTTAATCAAATGAAGAAGTTAGAAAAAGAAGAGAAATATGAAGAAGTAGATAAAATTAATCTTGAAATGGATCAAATCACAAAGCCGTATATTTTAGCTAGCTGGGTACCTGTATCCTTCGAAGAGTTCATGGAAGAGTATGGATTTGGTGAAAAAAATATAGTTATTAAAGAAAAAGATAAAAAGCAGCTGAAAGATATTTATCAACAGTGGATTAAACTAGAGAAATCTGGTAAAGAAGAAGCAGCACAAACAAAATTTGATGAATTCCAGAAGGTTCTTCAACCTTACTTAGATGCGCTATATCCACCAGTACCATTTGAAGATTACATTTCAGATATAGATGTAGATATTCCAGCTGAAGCTTTACCAAAACTAAAAACTTTATACAAAGATGCTCAAAAAGCAGATCAAGATAAAAATGATCAATTATCTGAAAAGCTATGGAATGAATTCAATGAAATGATTAATCCTTACATGAAGCCACTTAGCTTTGAAGATTACATGTCTAACTTTGATTTTGAAATCAAAGCAAAAGATAAAGCGCAATTAAAAAAGCTTTATGAAGAAGCAACAGCTCTTGATCAAAAAGGTGACTATGAAAAATCTAATGAAAAATGGGTTGCTATCGACAACATTTTAAATCCATATTATGAAGCAAATAAAGAAATTTTAATCTCAGCTTCTAAAGTAACAATAAACGGCAAAGTTTACCTTACACAGCATAAATAAGTAAAGGTTTTCGGGCTAATCCTAAACGTCATTGAAAAATGATATATGGGATTAGCCCCTTTCTTTTACTACGCGGATCCTTAGATTTTTTATTAACACAACTGCTACAGACTTAAGTATTTCAATATAATATATTTTAGAAGTCTCGGTTATGCAGATGTTAGAACAACAATAAGAATTTTTGTTTTACACATGACTCTTTACAAACTAGCATTAACATTGATATGATTGCATTTGCTTCACGTGGTTCGTAACCATCCCACGCAAAAAAACTAAGGAGAAATTAATATATGAAAATAAAATTTTTAGCAACGAGTGGCATTATTGCAGCGCTCTACATTGCTGTTACTTTGCTAGTCGGCTCATTTGGCTTTTCAGAGGTTCAGTTCCGTATATCGGAAATGTTTAATCATCTAGTTGCCTTTAATCCACGTTTTGCCGTCGGGATTATTATTGGTGTATTTATCTCTAATATATTTTCACCAAACGGCATTCTCGATTTATTTTTCGGTGTTGGGCATTCGATGATTACACTTGGATTGTTCATTTTTATTTGTAAATTTGTCAAAAATATTTGGGCACGTTTAGTTATCAATACATTGCTATTTACATGCACAATGTTCATCATTGCTTTAGAATTGAACATAGTATTAGAAATACCATTCTTCTGGACATGGTTAACTGTTGCTGCAGGTGAATTTGTGGTCTTAGCGGTCGGTGCACCTATTATGTATCTATTGAATAAACGCTTAAACTTCAAAAATTTGATTTAAAAGACGGATCTTTTTAGATTCGTCTTTTTTGATTTCTTGACAATATTCTGAAAATATTTTACAATTCTTTTCAATAAAACATGCGATGAAAAAGAATAGTAGCAAGTAATAGTACTTGTAGAGAGCTGATGGTTGGTGTAAATCAGTAGTACATACTTGTGAATGGACTTTGGAGCAGCCTCATCAAATGTGAGGACGAATTTACTCCCCGTTACCGGAGTACGAAAGCGCGCAATTTTTGCGAATTAAGGTGGCACCACGGTTACTCGTCCTTTTTATAGAAGGATTGGAGTGACTTTTTTTATGAAAAAAATCAGATTAGAGGAGTCGAGAGCAGATGAGTACAGTAGTAGAGAAAAAAGGATATTTCGGTGAATTTGGCGGTAGCTTTGTTCCCGAGGAGCTTCAAAATGTTTTAAATATTCTAGATGAGCACTTCCAAAAATTCAAAGATGAAGAAGATTTTAATAAAGAGCTAGATTATTATTTCCATGAATATGTTGGGCGAAAATCCCCACTTTATTTTGCTGAAAATTTAACAAAACAATTAGGTGGCGCGAAAATTTATTTAAAGCGTGAAGATCTCAACCACACAGGTTCACATAAAATTAATAACGTCCTTGGACAGATTTTATTGGCAAAGCGCATGGGTGCTAATCGTGTTATTGCCGAAACAGGTGCAGGTCAGCATGGTGTAGCAACTGCAACTGCTTGTGCAATGTTCGGGATGGATTGCACAATTTATATGGGCTTAGAAGATACAAAGCGTCAAGCATTGAATGTGTTCCGTATGGAGCTTCTTGGCGCAAAGGTAGTAGCTGTTGATAAAGGGCAAGGGCGACTAAAGGATGCTGTAGATGCAGCATTTGCTGATTTAGTAGAAAACTATAAAACGACTTTCTATTTACTAGGTTCTGCTGTTGGACCTCACCCATTCCCTTCAATGGTGAAACATTTCCAATCAGTCATTAGCCGTGAAAGTCGCGAACAAATTTTAGAAAAAGAAGGAAAGCTACCCACAGCAGTACTTGCTTGTGTCGGTGGCGGTAGTAATGCGATCGGTGCGTTTGCAGAATATATTGCAGATGAAAACGTTCGCCTCATCGGTATTGAACCAGATAAGGCTGCAACATTAAATGAAGGAACACCAGGTGAATTACATGGTTTCAAATGTTTAGTACTGCAAGATGCTGAAGGCAATCCCCTACCAACTTATTCGATTGCCGCTGGACTAGATTATCCAGGAGCTGGTCCGGAACATAGCTATTTAAAAACAATTGGTCGTGGAGAATATGTAACGGTGACAAATGAAGAAGTGCTTGAAGCATTCCAAGTGCTGTCAAAAGTCGAGGGAATTATCCCTGCACTTGAAAGCTCTCACGCAGTTGCACATGCACTAAAGCTTGCTCCAACATTATCTCCTGATGAGAGTATTATTATCAATATCTCTGGCCGCGGAGACAAAGACGTGGAACAAGTATTCCAAATGTTAAATAAATAATATCAGATGTATTGATTAAACATTTTTATCCACCTAATTAATTTGAAGGCTCTGATTTCCGCTACGGGCTACTCGCTTTCCCGCGGGCGTCGAGTGGCCCTACGCTACAATCAGTTAAAGTGGGAATATATTAGCAAAATAGCAACAAAAAAATCCTTATATCACTCAATAATAAACCTATTTTTTCCTAATCAATACGCCTGATAAATAATATAACGAAAGAGCGACTTCCCTTTGTGGAAATCGCTCTTTTGACTATACCAATGAACTTAATTTCGGATAAATTTCTGCCACATTATCTCGAAGCTTAGCTTTTAGGAATTTTCCAACCGATGTTTTTGGAATTTCCTCTAAAAATACAACATCATCCGGCACCCACCATTTTGCAAATTGACTTTCTAAAAATGCAAGAAGCTCCTCGTCGGTTGCTGACTTTCCTTCCTTCAATACAACGCAAGCTAGCGGACGTTCTTGCCATTTAACATGCGGAATTGCAATAACCGCTGCTTCCAAAACAGCATCATGGGTCATTAACGCATTTTCTAAATCAACTGAGGATATCCACTCCCCTCCTGATTTAATTAAATCCTTTGTACGATCTGATATTTTAATAAAGCCATCCTCTGATCGTACCGCAATGTCCCCTGTATATAACCAGCCATCTCGATAGGCATCAGCCGTTCGTTCATCACGATAGTACTCGTGTGAAATCCATGGACCTCGTAAACGTAATTCACCCATTGTCTCTCCATCCCACGGTACTTCTCCATTGTCATTAATAATACTCGATTCAATACCGGCCATCGTCATTCCTTGCATAGCTCGCGATTCAATTTTCTTTTCAATTGGCCAGTCTTCCATCCAAGACATATAATTCGACAACGCTACAATCGGTGTTGTTTCAGTCATGCCATATACGACAATATACGGAATGCCATATTGCTCTTCAAATGTACGAATAAGACGGGTTGGTGAAGCAGAGCCACCACAACAAATGGCACGTAGCGAACTTATATCTCGTTCACGCTTCTCTTGTTCCTGCAACGCCCCAATCCAAATTGTCGGCACTCCAGCTGTTAATGTAATCTTCTCCTGCTCCACTAAATCCAAAATTATTGCCGATGTAAATTGTGGACCCGGAAGCACCTGTGTCGCACCTACATTGACACTTGCAAACGGTAGACCCCATGCATTTGCATGAAACATCGGTACAATTGGCATCACAACATCACGCTCGGAAATGCCCATTGAATCAGACATACTCAGCATCATACTGTGTAACACTAAGCCTCGATGTGAATAAACAACACCCTTTGGATTTCCTGTTGTAGCACTTGTATAGCACATTCCAGCGGGCTCCTCTTCCTCTAAATCCTCTGGGAATTGATAGTTTTCATCTGCTGCTGCCAATAAATCCTCATATGATAACGCATTCGGTAATGTCGTTTCTGGTACAGTATCCTCATCCGTCATAATAATAAAATGTTTCACTGTCTTAAGCTCAGGCGCAATGTTTTCTATGATTGGTAACAAATCAACATCAATTATTAAAATCTCATCTTCTGCATGATTAATAATATAAGTTAAATGCTCTTCTGATAAACGAATATTCACCATATGCAAAATAGCACCAGAACACGGTACCGCAAAATAGGCCTCTAAGTGGCGATGCTGATTCCAGGCAAAGGAGCCAATCTTTGTTCCCCTTTTCATCCCCAGCTTTGTTAGCGCATCTGCTAAACGACGTGTCCTTTTCGCCCACTCTCCATATGTTAAACGGTGAATCTTCTGTGGGCTCGTTCGTGAAACAATAGTCTTTCTAGCAAAATAACTTTCTGCTCGGTTAAAAAAGCTTGTTAATACTAACGGCGTCTGCATCATAAAAACCATCCATCCCTTCGTCTTGTGAACTGCCTCTCTATTACCTTTGTGAAATACTAATAAAAATATAATTGAATACTATTAATATTCTGAATTGATTATATTTGAAAATTATAAATTACGCTATATATTCCAATAATTTTCTTTTTATTGTTAACTTTTTCTAAAAATAACTAATTAGCATAGCGTGTGATTGATTTCCGTTCCGACTGGGCGCTTTGTAGCTGTCGCTTTGCTTTCGCTACAGATAAAACATTTGCCGCTGACGCTTCGCTTTCGCGCAGATAAAACATTTGTTGTTGCTGTCGTTGCACTTTCGCACAGAGCAAAGCTTCCTGGGGGCGTCCGATGAGCCGCTTCGCTTCGCTGCAGGGTCTCGGGCCAAAAGGATGTTGGTCACGAAGGCGTTATCACAGGACGTGATGCTTTTAGCCTTCGTTCCTCTATCGCTAATCCCCAAGGAGTCGCCCAGCCTCCACTCCAATCAATTTATATACACGGTATACATTTAAAAATGTCATCCCAATTTTTAGTGATTGCCCGTAAAAATAAAAAAACGAAGAAAACTGAATTGTTTTCTTCGTCTTTTTTATCAGGACTATTTATGAAATGGCCTTTTTGTGTAGTTTGATTTTTAATTTTTCTAGCATATCAACTGTCATTTTTGCTAAATCATACTGAGCTTTAAAGCCCCATTCTTTCTGTGCCGCTTCTATATTTATAGAATTTGGCCAACTATCTGCTATCGCCTGACGTACTGGATCTACATTATAATCCATACGGAAATGTGGTAAATGCTTTTTAATCTCCGCCGCAATTTCAGATGGCTCAAAGCTCATTGCAGTTATATTAAAGGCATTGCGATGTATTAGTTTGCTACTATCCGCTTCCATTAAATCTACAATAGCCTGCAATGCATCTGGCATGTACATCATGTCCATGTATGTGCCTTCTTGAATATAAGATGTATACTTACCTTGCTCAATCGCCTCATAGAAAATCTCAACTGCATAGTCTGTCGTACCACCTCCAGGAGGCGTTACATATGATATTAACCCTGGGAAACGTACACCACGAGTATCTACACCAAAACGATTGAAATAATAATCACATAATAGCTCACCAGCTACTTTATTTACCCCATACATTGTTGTTGGGCGTTGTAATGTATCCTGAGGCGTATTATCCTTCGGTGTCGAAGGACCGAACGCGCCTATTGAGCTCGGTGTAAAAAATTGCAAGTTTAACTCACGCGAAACCTCTAGCGCATTCATTAAACCGCCCATATTTAAATTCCATGCTAGCAATGGATTTCTTTCTGCGGTTGCTGATAGTAACGCCGCTAAATGCATCATTGTATCAGCACCAAAATCCTTCGCTAACTCATGCATTCTTTGTCCATCCGTCACGTCCAATACTTCAAATGGACCCTTAATATTTTCAAGCTTTCGAACATCTGTCGCTAACACATTGTCCTCTCCATAAATACCCCGAAGCTTTTCTACAAGCTCAGAACCTATTTGACCAAGTGCTCCTGTAACCATTATCTTTTTCATTTCTCCAAACCTCCACCTGTGAACAGTTGTACTTCTGGAAAGTACATTAATATATAAACAAACATTGATTTAATAACACTTTTGATGATTTTTATTATAAATTGTTCACATTAAAAATACAACCATTATCTTTTTCATTTCGACAATTCGAACGCAAAATCCCTTACTATCAGTATATGAGCCCTATATAATATTGTGCTGACAAAACAAACAAAATACATTTGTACATCTAGAATGCACAAATGTCCGTTTTTTCGCATAGCGACAATATTAATTTGTGGATGACATATGTTAAAACATATGCGGAAATCAACCATACGTTATGATGAGGAGCCAAAAAAAGAACCTTTTTTGTATACATTTACAAAGAAAGGTCCAATTATTCTTATTAAATTGAGAAACGCTTTACCGCTATTTGTAAAACTTTTGATACCTTACGTAACTCTTGAATATAATCATGGAATTGCTGTTGTGCGGTTAATTGAGCAGCTGTTAAAGTAGCTACATGTTTAGTTGATGATGCATTTGTATCTGAAAATGACGTTAACATGACCGCATCCTCATTAACCTTTTTCGTATGTTTGGCAATCTCTTGCACGGTTGCAGATACTTCCATTATATACGGCTTAATTGTATGTACTTTTTCTAAAATTTGATCAAAGCTTGTTGCCGTATCCCCGGTTACATGTACACCCTTTTCAGTTGCGGCTAACACACCCTCCATCATTTGCACAGCATAGTTTGAATCTAAATGAATGTTTTGTACTATGGACGTAATCGTTTGTGTTGACTGAACTGTCTGCTCCGCAAGCTTACGTACTTCATCGGCCACAACCGCAAATCCCTTACCATGCTCCCCTGCTCTAGCAGCCTCAATGGATGCATTTAAGGCTAGGAGGTTTGTTTGTGCAGTAATTTTTTCAATTACCTCGACCATTTGATCGATCGTAGAGGCCCTTTCTACAAGATTAAAAATGGCTGTATTCGATTTTTCAACTGCACGCTTAATCGCCTGTATTTGTGTTAAATTTGCTTGTACAATTTCCGTACCACTTTCTGCATCACGTGCAGTTTTATGAGCAAAATTTTCAACAACCTGTACTTTTTCTAAAATTACTTGGACACCATTCAGCACCTCCTCTAGAGAAGCTGTATTGGAAGCTAATTTTGTTGTAGAAGCAGCTGTTGAATCTGAAATGGACTGCACATCCTTTGCAATTTTGACTGTTGTATTAGACGACTGCTCTGAGGATTCCTGCAGCTTCCCAGACATTTCTTCTACCTCATATGCACTGTTTGATACTGTATGAAGTAGTCTTTTCACCTCTGTTGCCATTTGATTGTATGACAATATTACCTCGCCGAGCTCATCCTGTGCCACATAGCTGGCATTCGCTGTGAAATCCCCCTGCTCTGCACGCTTTAATAGTGACTTCAATTGACGTGTTGGTATATTTACAGCTTTCGTTGCTATTAACCCTATAAAAATCACTAACAGAACAACAAATAAACACACTCCACCCAATAGCCAATAACCGAATTGCACATCGTCCTGATATGCCTGTTGCTGTTCCTTAGACCTTTGGATCAAATAGCTTTGAGTTTCTTCTAATAATGTATGACTTTGCTGGCTTACGGGTAAATATGACTGAACATAAAACTGTTGTTGTTCATTTTGATCTAATTGTTTATAGCTATCAACCAGTTCTATCTGCTGTGCTAGTAAGGACTTGTATTTCTTCACCTGGTGATCCATCTTTTTATCAACTTCTAGATTTTCTAAATAACCTAAAGGCTGCTCAACATTTTTAAAAATGGCTGTCATTTCTTGATAAGTCCCAGCTGAATCTACTAAATAATCTAATTGTCGTTGTGATTCCTCTAGTTCATTTAACCATCCAATCGGTACAAGCCCTTCTGAATAGCTTTCACTTGCATGCCATGACATTTTCCGTAAATAATCAACACTAAAAACACCTAGCAATACATTCGATAGTACACAAACAATCATTAGTACTAGTAGCTTGTCTTTCACCATTATGTATCGAAAAAAACGCATTATTTTTGGCTCCTTCTCCAACTCTTACCAATAATCATAGTATGAAGATATGAAGCCAGTGTTATGTTTTTGTAAAAATTGTACGAAGAGTTGTAAATAGCTATTATTTCAATGTAAACTTATCATCCGCAAATGGTACATTCCATTAAGGCACACACTTTCAGTGGGGGACACGATAATCGTCACTAAGGATTATCGGACTCCCCAGAAAGTGCTAAGTCGGAACGGGAAAACCCCTCATTTTGCCAAAGAGTCATACCGATAGTTTTTCAACGACATGCATTCAGTAGAAGATGAACCCCTCACTGATTACATTTTCAATTTATGCATACTATCCATTACAACCTCTATTATTGTATCAAGATCCTCTTGTGCAATCGTAAGTGGTGGAGATAATGTTAATACGTTATTAAAGCCTGCAACAGTTGCACCATTTTTACCTATGATGACACCTTGCTCCTTACATCTTGCAATAACAGCATTTACTTTATCTACCGGTAAAGGCTCCTTCGACGCTTTATCAACAACTAATTCTATGCCAATTAATAAACCTTTTCCCCGAACATCCCCTACATTCGGGTGCGTGCTCAATGCTTGTTGAAGTGTTTCAAGCGTAGCAGCTCCAACCTTACTAGATCTTTCAAATAATGCTTCTTGATTAAGAATTTCAATATTTTTTAATGCGACCGCACATGCCACAGGTGACCCACCAAATGTATTGACATGTCGGAAATAACCGTATGCATCAGAGCCAGTGAATGCTTCATAAATTTCACGTTTCACTGCTGTAGCCGATAATGGTAAATAAGCACTTGTAATTCCTTTTGCCATTGTAATAATATCCGGCTTTACACCGTAGTTCATAAATCCAAATGGCTTACCTGTTCGACCAAAGCCACAAATTACTTCATCTACAATCATTAAAGCCCCATGCTTTTTACACACTTCCTCAATGCCCTTTAAATAATTTTCCGGAGGCATGATGACGCCCCCACCTGTAATAATTGGCTCTAAAATCATAGCGGCTATTGTTTCACTTAGCTCCCATGTCATCGTCTTATCTACAGTTTTTACGCTTGCCAAATCCATTGGAGCAAGTGCGTCACTTTCATGTTCTCGATATTGATCAGGCGGTGCTACATGGATAAAGCCAGGAGATAGTGGCTCATACTTATACTTTCGTTCCGCTTGCCCTGTAGCAGCTAAAGCACCAAAGGAATTGCCATGGTATGCACGGTAGCGGGAAACAATTTTATAACGCGAGCTCTCTCCTTTTTGTTGATGATATTGGCGCGCAATTTTAAACGCTGTTTCATTAGCCTCTGACCCACTATTAGAGAAGAAAATAACATAATCTCCCCCAAGCATTTCATTAATCTTTTCAGCCAGTTCAACAGCTGGTAAATGTCCTTGGGATAATGGAGCATATGCATTTTTCAGCATCTGCTCATGTGCAACATCTGCTAATTCCTTGCGTCCGTAGCCTACGTTTACACACCACAATCCTGCCATTGCATCGATGTATTCTACTCCCTCTGTATCAACAATTCTCGCGCCATTTGATTTTTCTACCACATATGTTGCTTGTGGATTGTAAGGTTTCATTGAATGCCATACATATTGTTCATCTTTCTTTAAAACATCACTTTTAAGATTTACTTGAACCATATCTATACACCCCTTCATGTTATGTTCACTTATTCACATCGTTATTACTCGGGAACGCGAATGAACTTGTCGTATCCTCTGTTTCATCTGGCCATCTTTCAGAAATCGTTTTCGCTTGCGTAAAGAATCGAGCTTGGTCAGGTCCAAACATATGCCCTTCACCAAACTTTGATCGCTTCCATCCACCAAAGTTGTGATAGCCAACTGGAATTGGAATCGGAACATTCACGCCTACCATACCTACTTCAATTTCTTCTTGGAATTTACGCGCCGCCGAACCACTACTCGTAAACATCGTGACACCATTCCCGAGTTCGTGATCATTAATTAAATCAATAGCTTCTTGTAAAGTTTCAACGCCCACAATAATACGCGCAGGGCCAAAAACCTCTTCTTTAAAAATAGTCATATTTGGTGTTACATTGTTTAACAATGTTGGTCCAAGATAAAAGCCTTTAGATGTTTCACCTATTTTCGGATTCCGCCCGTCCGTGACAAGATTTGCACCTTCTGTAATAGCTTCGTCTATATATCGAACAATGGTATCTTTTGATTGTTGCGTAATAACTGGACCAAAATCAACTTCGTCATCTGTATATGGACCAACCTTTAATTTCAAAACTTTCTCCTTTAATATCTCTGTAAAGCGTTTTTCAATATCTTCTCCAACAACAATCGCTCCAGAAATGGCCATACAACGCTGGGACGCGGCTCCAAATGCTGCACCTAAAAAGGCATTAGCTGTTTGCTCCAGATTTGCATCCGGCATAACAATCATAAAGTTTTTCCCACCACCAAATGCAGCGACACGTTTATTATGCTTCGTTCCTGTTTGGTAAATATACTCTGCAACAGGTGTTGATCCAACAAATGAAATTGCTTGTATCTCTTTATTTTCTAGCAGTTCATTTACCGCATCTTTATCGCCATTTATGACTGTCCAAATTCCATCTGGCAGCCCTGCCTCTTTCCATAATTTACTTAAATATAATGCCGAAATTGGCACGCGCTCAGACGGCTTTAAAATAACGGCATTACCAACCGCTACAGCCATACTTGTAATTGCAAGTGGGACCATGACAGGGAAATTGAACGGCGCAATTGTCGCAACAACCCCAAGTGGTGATTTTGCAGAGAAGGCATTAATATTGCCGCCCACATTAACGGAATATTCCCCCTTCAGCATTTGCGGGGCACTTATTGCCATATCTACGGATTCAATGCCACGAACAATTTCACCTTTAGCATCTTCCTTCGTTTTCCCACTTTCCTCACAAATCACTTCAATTAGCTCATCCTGTCTTTCTATTAATAGCTGACGGAAACGATGTAAAACCTCAACTCGTTTGCCAATCGATGTCCTTTTCCATGCAGGGAAGGCTGACTTTGCTAGCTGGATCGCCTGCTTCACCTCATCTCTTGTTGCTAACGGAACTTGTGCGATGACCTCTCCTGTTGTTGGATTATAAACCTCCGAGTAACGACCACTTGTACCAGCTGTTTCAATACCATTGATAAAATGTGATAGTGTTTTTATTTTTTGTTGAACTGTCATAATTTCCCCACTCCTCATTTATTGTTGTTTAAAATCTAATTCTTCCTTTTGGAAAATAAAGCTTGCTTCATGGTCAGGCGACTTTCTCTTTTGGGTCATCGATTCCATGGCTCTGTTACCTCTTTTATTAGATTGGATTATCGCTTACAAAAATTTTACAAGTTCCATAGATTCGAAGTAATAGACAAACTGTAAAATTCTATACTTTTGTTTTAAACATAGTGTAAAATAGATTCAATATTCACAAAACATAGTATTTTCGTTTATTCAAGCTGAAATTGCGCATTCATTAGAAAACTAAGCAAGGATTTGTGTTAAATGGAAGGAGGATAAAAATGTTTAAGCTTCAAGTGAGAGATGTATTAGAAAATACATATTTTCAAAGTGCGGAGGTCGTAGCTGGTGAGGATGGATTGTTACGGATTGTAAAATGGGCCCATGTCATCGAAATTATCCAAGTAGATAATTTTCTAGCTGGTGATGAATTGGTCTTAACAACAGGGATCAGTCTTCAGCATCGCCTAGAGGATTTTATCTTTTTTGTAGAATCCTTAATCCAAAAAAATTGCGCTGCATTATGTATTGAATATGGCACTTCCATACAAACCATCCCGGAAGTGATCGTAGCTCTCGCCAACCGTCACAGCTTCCCTATCATCGTTTTTCATGACACGGTTCCTTTTGTCCGCATTACACAAGATTTACATAGTCAAATAATGAATCAACAATATTTAATGATTTCCACTTTAGAATCCTACTCTCAAACGTTAAATAAAAATGCTCTATTAGGACAAACAGCGGAAGATATTTTACAAAATATGTATAATGAATTAAAGACACAAATCATCTTTTCTATTAAAGGTCGAGAGCCTATCTTCTTTCCAAATATGTCGCACAATAAGCGCCAACAACTATTAACGATAAAAAAAACAGCATCAGTATTAAAACATGAACCAATCTTTATTTTTGATCAGCATTATGCAGATTTATCTCTCTATAGGGAAGATGGTCGATTCTCAGAATTCGAATTACTTATTTTAGACCGAACAGCTACTGCGTTAGCACAGCTATTAATGCGGGAATTTTATATTGAGGAGAAAAAGGACATTGAAGATGCCACTATTTTAGCGGATTGGATCGATCAAAAACTATCGAAAGAGGAAATTTATAAATTTATCGTAGCACATCATTCTAACTATCATTTTTCTAGCGGAGCTGTCTTTATTTTAGCCTCTCCTAATGCCGTCTCTAAGGTACAAGAGGATATTGTCTATAGTAAGCTCTACTATCGAAACCTTTTTGAGCAAAATGGATTTATACCATTTTTATTTGAGAGAAAAAGCTATGTCATTTTTATTTTGCTCCATACGAAGGATAGTAAAGCGAGTCGCGAATTATTAAATACGTTAGTTTCTTCTCTCCAAAAAACCGACTTTTATAAAAAACAAATGGTGCAGGGTTATCAAGTAGCTATCGGCAAAGTCATTGCAGACGTAAAAGAAATTCCGAAGAGCTATCAAACTGCGCTCGAAACATTGTATATTTGCAGTAAAGTACAAACAACTTCTTATTTTTACGATGATTTACATTTGTATCACTTAATCTATAAATTACAGATGCAAGTAAATTTACAGGAAGTCATACAAGATTATTTGCAGCCTGTTATTGAATACGATAAAAAATATAACAGTAAGCTGTTAGAAACACTGCAGGTATACTTACAAACGAATGGCTCCAAACAGCAAACAGCCAATCAATTGTTCATCGTACGCCAAACGCTCTATCATCGTTTAAACAAGCTTGAGAGTCTCTTAGGTGAAAATTTCATGAAGGGGCATAATCGGATTACACTTGAATTTATGTTGCTCGCTAACTCTTTAATCGAGGAAAAATCTTAGTTCTCGGGTTTAGCGGCGATGTTCTCGGGTTTAGCGGCGATGTTCTCGGGTTTAGCGGCGATGTTCTCGGGTTTAGCGGCGATGTTCTCGGGTTTAGCGGCGATGTTCTCGGGTTTAGCGGCGATGTTCTCGGGTTTAGCGGCGATGTTCTCGGGTTTAGCGGCGATGGCACGCTCAAGATCACTTTGTTCCTTGAGCGTGCCCACCATGCTAATTTCCAGCAACTACCCCACTATATAATCCAGGTCTGCGGTCGTCGTAAACAGGAATTCTACCTCGAACTTCATCCACAATCGAAAAGTCCACATCAATGACAGCAACCTCTTCATCCTCCGCACCAACCCAAAGTACTTCGCCCCACGGCTGAATAATCATGGATTGACCATTGAAGTTTTCTACCTTTTTCGAAATACGATTAACCGCAATCACGAAGCATTGATTTTCAATAGCACGTGCTTGTAGCAATGTTTTCCAATGATCGATACGTGGTGTCGGCCATTGCGCTGGGACGAACAATACCTTTGCACCCGCTAAAGCGTGAGCGCGTAGCCATTCAGGGAAGCGAATATCATAGCAAATCACTCCCGCAGCTTCAATATCTCCAAGTGCAAAGCGATTCATTTCATCTCCAGCTTCTAAATATAAATGCTCGTCCATTAAACGGAAAAGATGCGCCTTGCTATATTCACCTACTAGCTCACCCTGCTTATCAAACGTATACATCGTATTGTAAAATTTATCGCCCTTCTTCGTCGAAACAGAGCCACCAACAATATGTACACCAAGTTCTTTGGCTAGACCTGATAAAAATGCTTTCGAACGCTCTCCATCAACATCTGCAAGCTCCGGTAAACGTTCCAGTGCATAACCTGTATTCCACATTTCTGGTAGTACAATAATTTCTGCACCTTGTTTTGCCGCTTCACGAATCTTATCCTCAGCGCGAGCAAAATTTTCTTCTACTTTGCCGAAGCCTACATTTAATTGGATACACCCTATTTTCATTGTTATTCCTCCTCTAGACTGTACTTTTCTGTATTTTATACTACAATAAAACAACCTTACTGCCATAGTTTTAGCTCAATGTTCAGATTAATATTTCACCACTTAATACTCGAACTGCCGAGCCCGCAATTGCCACATCTTTTATTTTTGGCGTAACGTATAATAATCCACCGCGTTTTGATAGCTGTTTGCTAACGATGCTTTCTTTTGATAATTTTTCACACCAGTAAGGTCCTAACGCACCATGAGTGGAACCATTTACATGGTCTTCATCAATGCCTTGTGCTGGAGAAAAAAATCTTGAGACAATATCAATCCCCTCATCCTTAGAAAGACTCGTAATACAGACACCACGTACAGGGAACTGTTTCATCGCATGAAAATTAGCTTTGAAGTCTGCAATATATTCTTCGTGACTTAGCTCCACTATATAATCCAATTCCGTTTTTCCTACATATGTTGGCTTCATACCAAGCCATTCTTCAAGCTCTAAAGGACATTCAATCTCTTCTAACTGATACTTTTGAATTGTTATTTCAACTAGCTCATTAAACCAAATCGCTTGCAAAGGACCACTAAAAGTTTGGAATGTAATTGAAGAATTGATGGGTACAATCCCTTGTTTCCAAAGTAAAAAAGCACTAGCAATTGTTCCGTGTCCACAAATCGGTATTTCCTTTGCTGGTGTAAACCGTCTAAGAAAAAAATCATTATCCTTCTTTTGGACAAAAGCTGTTGTTGGTGCGGGGATCTCCTGAGCAATTTTCTGCATGGTCGACTCAGGTATTGCGGTATCAAGTAAACATACTGCAGCGGGGTTTCCCTTGTAAAGCTCTGTAGTAAAAGCATTGACGATAAAATATGAGACTTTGTTCAATTTTCTCACCTCATATACGTATTATTAGGTCACTTTTAATCACCAGTAGTTTTTAATTAACTGAAAAAGCTCTAGACAACTAGTAAAAAAAGTAATAGTATTCTTTAATAATTATTATATTCTGAAAAAGGTGAACATGCATGGAATTCTCAAAAAAACTACAGCAACTCCCAACTCCATTTTTTGCAGCACTTGTGCAAAAAGTAAACGCTGCTCTAGCAGAAGGGCGCGATGTTATCAATCTTGGTCAAGGCAATCCAGATCGGCCTACTCCTCCCCATATTATTCAAGCACTACAGGAGGCAGCTGACAATCCTCAAAATCATAAATACTCTCCATTTCGTGGTATCGCAGAATTACGTCAAGCAGCAGCTGACTTCTACAAACGTGAATACAATGTGGACATTGACCCTGAGACAGAAGTATACATTAGGACAAGATAATGAAGAGATTTTAAAATCATTACATGTGACTGATGAGCGCAACAAACAGCTAAAAGAAGCGAAAGCCATTCACTCGAAGTAAAGCTATCAATCCTTTTTTTCCGTCACTCTGGCGGGGCTACCAACGACTTTGACTATTCTATCCGTCGCTTCGGCCTTTCTATCCGTCGTTTTGGCTTTTCTTTCCGTCGCTTTGACCTTTCTATCCGTCACTCTGCTTTCTTTCCGTCTCTTCGGCTCTTCTTTCCGTCGCTCTGCTTTCTTTCCGTCACTTCGACCTTTCTATCCGTCGCTCTGGCGATTCTTTCTGTCACTTCGGCTCTTCTTTCCGTCGCTTTGGCTGGGCTATCCACGATTTTGGCTGTTCTATCCACGACTTTAGCTGCTCTATCCACGACTTTGGCTGCTCTATCCACGACTTTGACTATTCTATCCGTCACTTCGCCCCTTCCTTCCGTCGCTCTGCTTTCTTTCCGGCTCTTCGGCTCTTTTTTCCGTCGCTCTGGCGATTCTTTCCGTCACTTCGGCTCTTCTTTCCGTCGCTTTGTCGGGGCTATCCACGATTTTGGCTGTTCTATCCATGACTTTGACGGTTCTATCCACGACTTTGGCTGTTCTATCCACGACTTCGACTATTTTATCCGTCACTTCGGCTCTTCTTTCCGTCGCTCTGACCTTTCTTTCCGTCACTTCGGCTCTTCTTTCCATCGCTCTACTTTCTTTCCGTCACTTCGACTCTTCCTTCCGTCGCTTCGGCTCTTCTTTCCGTCGCTCTGCTTTCTTTCCGTCTCTTCGACCTTTCTATCCGTCGCTCTGGCTCTTCCTTCCGTCGCTTTGACCTTTCTATCCGTCGCTTTGACTCTTCTTTCCGTCGCTCTGCTTTCCTTCGATCGCTTCGACCTTTCTATCCGTCTCTTCGACCTTTCTATCCGTCACTTCAACTATTCTATCCGTCACTTCGACTCTTCCTTCCGTCGCTTTAGCTCTTCTTTCCGTCGCTCTGCTTTCTTTCCGTCGCTCTGGCTCTTCTTTCCGTCACTTCGGCTCTTCCTTCCGTCGCTTTAGCCACTCAATCCATCTCAACCTCAAAAAAGGGCTACCTCTATTGAGGCAGCCTCTTTTATTATTGAATTACGCCAAGCTCACGGCCAACCTTTTCATAGATGGCTAGCGCATCATCCAGCATTTCTTTTGTATGCGCCGCTGTAGGCATATTACGAACACGACCTGTGCCTTTTGGGACCGTTGGGAAAACGATTGATTTCGCATAGACACCCTCTTCAAATAAGCGATGTGAAAATTCCTGCGTAAGCTTTTCATCGCCAATAATACATGGTGTAATCGGCGTTTCAGATTCACCAATATTAAAGCCTAACTTAGCAAGACCCGCTTTTAAATAGTTGCCATTTTCCCAAAGCTTATCATGTAGCTCTGTCGAGTCAAGCAGCATTTGCACTGCCGCTGTAATCGCTGCAACATCGCCTGGTGGTAATGCTGTTGAGAATAAAAATGGACGTGAACGCACTCGCAACCAGTCAATTAAATTCTTCTTACCAGCTACATATCCACCCACAACGCCAATTGCTTTAGACAGTGTACCAATTTGGAAGTCGATTTCTTTTTCTAAACCGAAATGCTTCACTGTACCCTTCCCTTTACCAGTTACACCTGAGCCATGTGCATCATCGACATACGTAATTAAATCAAACTCTTTCGCAATCTCAACGATTTCTGGTAATTTTGCAATATCACCATCCATTGAGAATACGCCATCCGTAATGACCATGACTTTATTGTATAAGCCCGATTCTTTTGCTTCCTTTGCCTTTGCACGTAAATCGTCCATATCCGAGTGATTATAGGGGATAATTTTCGCACGTGATAAACGACAGCCATCAATAATAGATGCATGGTTTAATTGGTCTGAAAGAATCGCATCATTTTTATCCATAACAGCTGAAATAGCTGCCATATTACAGTTAAAACCTGATTGGTAAGAGATCGCTGCTTCTGTTCCTTTAAATTCAGCAAGCTTTTCCTCCAATTTCACGTGTAAATCGAGTGTACCGTTAATCGTGCGAACTGCTCCCGCTCCCACACCGTATGTCTCAATTGTTTCTTGGGCAATACGCTTTAATTCTTCATTCGTTGCTAAGCCCAGGTAATTATTTGAAGATAGATTGATTAGATTTTTGCCACGTACCTGAATGATCGGTCCGTTTGCTCCTTCTACTGGGTCAATTTCATTGTATAAGCCTTGATTGTGTAAGGCTTGTAGGTTTTCATCTAAAAATGCATTCAATACTTTTGACAAGCGTATCATCCTTTCCTAGGAAAACTGTTCTAGCTCCTAGTGTAGCACAAGCACGCTATTAGAAAAATTACTTTGTTAATCTTTCGAATAGTGGGGCAGTTCTTTCTTTCCAAAGAGATGACGATACACAATTATCTAATAATCGACGAACTGTATACTCTGCTTCCGCATAACGCTTCGAATAACCCATTGCATCCTGAATGGCTTCTTTATACTTTACCTGAATATCTTCGATTTTAGCTTCCGCTTCCTGTGAAAGTGCGCAATGTTTCCCGATATCAAAGATTTCATCCCCTAATCTTCCGTCCTGTGGGTCAAAGACATGTGGCTCTGTACTATCAAAGATACAGAAATTTAATTCCGGGATAATGACCATGTCAACAGATCCAGCATCTAAGCCACACCAAACAATTTGTGCATCTAGCCCTCTCTCATTTGCTTCATCTGCTATTCCCTTCATTAAAGAAGATTTACCTGTCCCTGGCTTACCTTTAATCATTAATCTTCGAGCTAAATTTTTTGTTATGCTTTCCACTGTATTTTCTGCGCCCCTTGGTGTTAATGTTCCAAGTAAGCGATGAGTGCGCATTCCTGTTTTATTTAATTCGATTGATTGAAAAACATCGGTCTTTAACATTTCAACTTGGTCATTTAATGCCTGCCAGTTCATACAGCTCTGTGTAACGATCTCCCAATCATCGTGAATCTTTATAGCTTTATTAAGCAGCGAAATACACTTCTCATGCCATAATTCTCGTTCGTTCATTGCATCAGCAAGCTGTTCGCCTATCTTTTCAAGCTGGATTTCTTCTAAACAATCATAAAATGACATCACGCGATGCTTCGTTCCAAGAAAAATTGGCTCAATACCCCATTCCGATGACCATACAAACAGTCTGTTACACCCTTGAACATACACCGCCTCAACAACATTCTCTAGTAAAGCATGTTTAAACCATTCTACTGCGAAGCCCTGCTTGACATAAAAATAACCAAGCTCTTTCAGAAGCTCTGATCCTTTAAACGTCGGCGCCCCCTGCAAAATATAAACTAATTCCGCCTCATCCATCATTTCTTTATATAAATGTTTAATTCCTTGCCCAGTCAGTGCGTGTCCAAAATAATAGGTCACATTTCCGTTCAATATCGCTCCCCCTTTACCTTATGCCTTGCATTATATGAAGTAGCTTTTAAAAAAATGAAAAGCTACTTCTATCTTTCACAGATAAAAGTAGCTTCCTATTTAATAGAACGGCTTCATTTCCTCGACATTGCCAATACACTTCATTAATACCTTCCGACAATAAGGTAAAGAATATTGCACAATATAGCCTGATGTTAAAGCAATGATTACCGTACCGAGGCCAACAGGACCACCAAGTAACCAGCCAAAAATAGTGACAAGCACCTCAATACCCATTCGCGCTGTTTTAATCGTCCCGCCAAACTTTTCAACAAGAATCATCATTAATGTATCCCGTGGACCCGCTCCCATATTCGGTGCAATATACATACCACAACCAAAGCTTAAAACAAATAAACCAACTACAAAATACGCTACCTGTAAGCCATAACTATTTGTGGACGGTATTAACCAATTAAAGACATCTATAAATGACCCGATCAGTAGCATATTAAGCCATGTCCCTACCTTTGGCCATTCTCGCAAAACAATTGAGGTAGATACTACAATGAAAAGCCCAGTTAAAATAGACCAAGTACCGATTGATAAACCAAAGTTCTGAAATAAACCTACATGCAACACATCCCAAGGACTTGTTCCTACGATTTTCCCTTTAATGGACATAGTAATACCAAGTGACATAACCATTAAGCCACCAATAAAAAACGTCCAACGCCACCCCATAATCTTCCGCACGGCATATCCCTCACTTATGTACACTATTGCTCTAACTGTACCATATTTTCTACAAAAATCGATATATGCGTCTCAGCGCCCCCACTAAAAACATCCACGAAAATGCGTTTACCAGTGGATGCGTTATACCTTCTCTGGGCGGATTTTCGGCCTACCTGAGCAGTTTCCCCCCTAGCTGAGCGGATTGTCAGCCTGAGCTGTTTTCCCTCTTAGCCGAGCGGATTGTCCCTATTCAATCCAAATAAAAAAACTACCACAAATCATTCCTGGGTAGTTGAAATTGGTGCAAGCTTTGCTTTCGTCACAGCGACTAAATCATCTAATTGTAGATGGACTTGCATGCCGACTTTTCCTGCACTAACAATAATACTTCCTTGTTCTTGAGCCGATGCATCAATAACTGTCGGGTAAAGCTTCTTCATCCCGACTGGAGAGCATCCGCCTCGTACATAGCCTGTATAGCCAAGTAATTCTTTAACAGCAAGCATTTCGATTTTCTTCTCACCAACGACTTTGGCCGCTGCTTTTAAATCAAGCTCTTCAGCCACAGGAATAACAAAGACAAACAGCTTTTGTGCACTTGCCTTTGCTACTAGTGTTTTAAAAACGCGAGAAACCGGATGTCCAATTTTTCCCGCAACTGAAATTCCATCAACCTGACCGTCGCTAGTCTCGTATTCAATTACTTCAAATTGTATTTTTTGCTGCTCCAACAATCTGATAGCATTTGTCTTCGCATGCTTTGCCTTCGCCATATTAACAATCTCCCATCTCTAACACTAGGCTATCATAGAGAACGTAGAATCAGTTCCTGGATGATACCCATTTTTCGCCATTTGAATATGAGCGGCATATTTTTCAGAAGCATTTTTAAATGTTCGCGCCTTAAATGCCTCCCCATCACTCTTACCGAAAATTGTATCTGCAAATGGATCTAATTTCAATTCCTTCGAAAAACGTTCTGGTACCTTGACGTCCATTACTTCCCCCGCAAAAGCAGGCTCATGATGATCTAGTTCACTTTCATCTACCTCATGACCATGTAACTGTGCCTGCATACGCTGTATATGAGCATTTGCATTTACCGCTACTTGTATAGCCTGTGGTGATGGCTGTGCTGGTGCTAACGCAGCATTACGCACTTGCTCTAGAATTAGTAACGTGTCACTAGCATTCGTTTCAACTACTGTAGCTCCTTCTTCATCTACATGTTCTAGCTGTGAATTAGAAGATGATTCAAGGGCATCACTATTTACAGCCTTATGCGCTTGTTCATGAGCAAGCACATCCTTTTTCGTTTGCTGCAAATCTTGAATGATTGCTTGCTGTTGAGGGGTAACTTCTTTTGCTTCCTCTTTTTGTTGTTCGTAGAGATCTTGATCTGTGTGCCCTAGTAGTAAATTTTCTAGCTCAAGCAATAACGGATTTTTCTTTGGCTGAAAATACAGTGCGTTTTTTCGATATGCATCACTTGCTTCTTTTCTCTGTAACATCTTTTTACGATTATAGGGTAATGAAATTCTTTCTTGTTCTATTAAACTTGATAGTTTCATATAATTCACCTCGGCTTTCTAATTTAATATGCAAGATAAATAAAAAATATGATTATATCCTCTATTTACTATACATAGATAATCTAAACAGTTTCTGTATACTCATTATCGGAATTTTCTCAATTGAATTCAAGAGCAAATTGCTACTAACCTCCTAAAGAAATAATTAACTTTCAAAAGAGTAAGCGAAAAGACCTTAATAATAACCTATTTTTATCCATTAATTACTTAAATGTGGCTCATCACCGTAAGTTGAGGCTGACATTTGATCAATGTTTAATTTCAATAACCTAAATAGTGTTACTGTAGCACACAAAAAAACAGCCCTTGGACAAGGACTGTTTCTATCTATTATTTTTAGGTTTAATAAGGATACTTTTATAGGCTAAATAGCCAAGCCATGCTCCAAGCGTATTTAAAATCAAATCATCAATATCTGCTGACCCAACTCTAAAAATAAATTGTACAGTTTCTACCGCTAGGCTGCAGAAAAACCCTACACATATAATTGACCAAGCTTTACGGAATTTTTTCGATAATAAAGGTAGTAAAAAGCCCATCGGAGTAAATATTAATAAATTGCCGAGTAAATTGATAATAATGATGTCCAGATTAAAATACTGGGAGTAATTTATATAACGAAGAATTGTTTCAAAGGGAACAAAATTTGTTGTTAATCGCCAATCACTATAATCAAAAAGCCCTAATTCTACAAAAGTATATTCGCCCTTGACTAATATAATGAAAACATTCACTAGACGATCAATGACCAATTTATAAAAAGCTATAGTTGAATAGATACTAAAAAATATCCAACCTGCTATCTTTAATGGTAGATAATATGTATCTATCAATGCACGATAAGGTAATGGTAGCTTGGCATCACCTTGCACATTTGATATGTTATTTTTTTGCATGCCTATACCACCTACTTCCCTTTATCCTCCTCATATTTTAATATGCACTACCTCCTCATGCAATAGCTAACAATATATTTATATTCCAACACGTCCATTTGCATTCTCTATACAGTAAAAAGCTGCCTCACCGAGACAGCTTTTTTATAAATGGCTTTATACTGGATTTACTCCATGCTTGCGCTCTGAGAATAATAAGTACTTCGACATATAAAGCTCTAAACGTGATTCAAGTGCTTTTCTTAAATCATTTGGCTCAATAACATCATCAATGATAAGCTCTGAAGCTAGACGATAGACATCGATTTCCTCTTGATATTCCTTGCGTTTCTCTGCAATAAAGCTTGCCTGCTCTTCTTTTGGAAGTTCAGCAATTTTATTTGCGTAAACTGCATTGACTGCAGCTTCAGGGCCCATTACAGCAATTTGTGCGTTGGATAGCGCAATACAGCAGTCTGGCTCAAAAGCAGGACCTGCCATTGCATACAGCCCTGCACCATATGCTTTACGAACAATAACCGTTAATTTAGGAACAGTCGCCTCGCTCATCGCAAAAATCATTTTCGCACCATGGCGTATAATCCCAGCTTTTTCAACTTGCGTACCGATCATAAACCCTGGTACATCTGCAAGGAAAAGAAGTGGTATATTAAACGCATCACAAAGTGAAATAAACTTTGCCGCTTTATCGGCTGAATCGTGGAACAAGACGCCTCCCTTTACACGAGGTTGGTTGGCGATAATTCCAACAGATTGCCCGTTAATACGTCCAAGCCCTGTAATTAATTCTGGGGCAAATAATTTTTTCACTTCACAAAACGAATCTTCATCAATAATACGGTCAATTAACTTATACATATCAAATGGAACGTTTTGATTTTTAGGTATTAGTTCTTCAATGGACTTATCAAATGAAGCTGGTGGCTTTGGTGCCTCAACCTTACTTCGCTCTGAAAAGTTACTCGGGAAATAACCTAAATATTTACGAGCATAAGTAATAGCTTCCTGCTCCGTCTTCGCGAGCACATCTCCGCAACCAGAAACGGAACAATGCATTTTCGCTCCGCCCATTGTTTCCAAATCTACCTTCTCTCCAATCACCATTTCCGCCATACGTGGAGATCCTAAATACATGGATGCGTTACCCTCTACCATTACTACGATATCGCAGAATGCAGGGATATATGCACCACCTGCAGCTGATGGTCCAAACAATAAGCATATTTGAGGGATTTTACCTGAAAGCTTTACCTGATTATAGAAAATACGCCCTGCTCCTCTTCGACCAGGGAACATTTCTAATTGATCTGTAATACGTGCACCTGCTGAATCGACTAGATACAATAACGGGCAATTTAGCTTTTCTGCTGTTTCTTGAATACGAATCATTTTTTCTACTGTACGTTTACCCCAAGAGCCAGCTTTAATCGTCGAATCGTTTGCTAAAACACAAACAGTACGACCATGGATTTTACCGATTCCTGTTACTACGCCATCTGCCGGTAAATCGCCAGCTAAGCAGTTTGCATACAGACCATCCTCTGATTGAAGTCCATCATCTAATAATAATTCGAGTCGTTCACGCACAAATAGCTTCCCTTGTTGTGCATTTTTATCGTGATATTTTGGCAAACCACCTGCTAAAATTTGTTCCTTCATTGTTTTAGTCGTATTCTCTGTCGATACATTGCTCATAGTTAATTCCTCCTTTTTGCCCAATCGGTTACGCTTTTGCATAAATAATTAATAACATACCTAGATTTCGATTCATCATCATAAAGTGTGATTGATTTCCGTTCCAACTGGGCGCTTTCCTGGGGGCGTCCGATGAGCCGCTTTTGTTGTTGCTCCCGCCTCGCTTTCGCACAGACAAAACCCAGTTGCTGCCGCTACGTTATCACTACGCTTTCGCACAGAAAACATCCGCTTCGCTGCAGGGTCTCGGGCCAACACGATGTTGGTCACGAAGGCGTTATCACAGGATGTGATGGATAGCCTTCGTTCCTCTTTTCGCTGATCCCGAGGAGTCGCCCAGCCTCCACTCCAATCAACTTTTAGACGTGGCATGCATTATCCTCAACCTTTGATGATGTGCCTCTACTTATAAACTATTCAAAATCAATCTTTTTCAAATAGAGTCTTTCATTTTGGATTTAGTTCCATGCCTTTGCCTTTTGGCTAATGCTTTCATTTCTTATTTCCCTAAATATTGCGGTGCTCTCTTTTCCTGGAAGGCAAGCAAACCCTCTAATCGATCTTCCGTAGGGATCAGAGAACTATATGCGAGAGATTCGATTTTTAAACCAGTAGCTAAATCTACCTCGATCCCTTGATTAATAGCAATTTTCGCCTGTACTAAAGATAGTGGTGCATTTTTTGCCATTTCAAGTGCTAGCTGTTGAGCCTTTTCAAATACTTCATGTCCTTCAAAAACGTACTCTACAATACCGTAGCCTTTTGCTTCCTGTGCATTTAATCGACGAGCCGTATAAATTAGTTCCTTTGCTTTTCCAATACCAATGAGCCGAGGAAGTCGCTGGGTTCCCCCTGCTCCAGGAATAATCCCGAGAGATGTTTCCGTAAGGCCTATCTTTACATGTGTAGCTGCAATACGTAAATCACAGGCTAACGCTAGTTCGAGTCCACCCCCAAAAGCAACGCCATTTAATACGGCAATAACTGGCTGAGCGAGTGCCTCTACTTTTGCCACTGTTGCACCGATTAATTGCACAATTTGCTTAACTTGTCGGTCTGACATACCTTTCCGTTCTTTTAAATCTGCACCTGCACAAAATGCTTTTTCCCCTGCTCCTGTTAGCAAGACAATTCGCACTGCCGGATCGCCATTAATTTTGTCGATTGTCGCACTAAGTTCTTGGAGTAATTGTACAGACATTGCATTTGCAGCTTCAGGTCTTGAAAGTGTAATAAGCCCAATACTACTATCTAATAATTCAAAACGAACGAGTTGCGTCATAATTGACTCGCACTCCTTTCATTACGGGCAATCGCCATTTGTTTAGATGCAACTGCCTTCCCTAGTTTCTGTTCAATAAAATGCGTCGCCTCTAGCACTTTATTGAGTTCTACACCTGTTTTAATACCCATTTCATCTAATAAATACAATAAATCTTCTGTGGCTACATTGCCTGATGCTCCCTTGGCATATGGACAGCCCCCAAGCCCACCAAGTGCACTATCAAACTTGGTAATCCCCATTTCTAAAGATTTCACGATATTTGCTAATGCCGTGCCACGTGTATCATGAAAATGCATCGCAAAATTTTCTACAGGATATCTTTTTAGTAATTCTGCTAAAAGACTTTCCACCTGTGTTGGTACGCCAACACCAATCGTGTCACCAAGTGAAATTTCATCGATGCCCATTTCTAATAATTTTTCTGTTACTCGCAAAACCTTTTCTGGTTGTATGTAGCCTTCATATGGGCACCCAATCACTGTTGAAATATAACCTCGCACTTTTTTTTGCGCTGCCTTTGCCCCTATAACTACTTCCTCTACTATCGGAAATGTTTCATTAATCGTTTTATTAATATTGTTTTTATTATGGCTTTCACTCGCCGACATAAAAACGCTCACTTCATCTACATCAGCCTGTAATGCACGTTCTAAGCCACGCATATTCGGTACTAGTGCTGCATACGTTATATCTTTTTGGCGTTTAATGGCTTGTAGTACCTCCACTGCATCTGCCAGCTGTGGAATCCACTTCGGATGCACAAAGGACGTTACCTCGATATAATTCAAGCCAGTTTGACTAAGTAAATCCACTAGCTGTACTTTATCGGCAGTTGCCATATGTGTCTTTTCATTTTGCAAACCGTCACGAGGACCTACTTCCTTTAACGTTACATGCTTTGGTAGCTGCATCAAGAAGCCTCCTTATTCGATTTCTAAAATATCATCATCAACGTTAATGAAATCCCCTTCGCTCGCCATAATTTTTGTTACCACGCCATCTTCTTCTGCTGCAATGGGAATCTCCATTTTCATCGACTCTAAAATTGCCACATCTTGTCCGGCTGTCACTTTCTCGCCTTCTGCTACAACGATTTTCCATACTGTTCCTGCCATGCTCGCTTTAACTGTTGCCATTGTGATCCCTCCAAATATTTAGTAACAGGGCTGTCTGAAATACTCTTCCAAATCGAAAGTTATATGGACAGCCCCAGTCTTTATTTTGTCTCCGCTAATTGAGGTAGATAATATTCATCCACAAATTTAGTTGTTGTATAGCCCTTTAAAAATTGTTCATGAGTGACTGTTTTTAAAAGCATCGGAATATTAGTTTGAATTCCTTCTACTTTATATGCTTTAAGTGCTTCAATAAGCCTTTCACACGCAATTGCACGTGTTTCTCCCCACACGACTAATTTGCTAATCATCGGATCATAAAAAGGCGTTACCGTAGAACCAGCCTCTACTCCACATTCATGGCGAATCCCGTCACCCGTAGGTAATTCAAGCGTCGTGATTGTGCCCGGCGAAGGGAAAAAGGTTGAAGGATTTTCAGCATATATGCGTACTTCAATCGCATGCCCATCTTTTTGGATACTATCACGTGTAAATGCTAATGGTTGTTTTGCTGCTATCTTCAATTGTTCCTCTACAAGATCCAGCTTCGTAATTTCCTCAGTCACCGGATGCTCCACCTGTAAGCGTGTATTCATCTCTAAGAAATAAAAATTTTGATGTTCATCTACTAAATACTCAATCGTTCCAGCATTTACATACCCAATATGTTGAACTGCCTTGACTGACGCATCTAGCATACGCGATCTTGTTTCTTCAGAAATGAATGGCGATGGTGCTTCCTCAACTACTTTTTGGTTTCTGCGCTGAATCGAGCACTCCCGTTCAAATAGCGGTACGACATTACCATCATGGTCCGCAATAATTTGTACCTCGACATGGTGAGGATTAGCAATAAATCGTTCCATATACATCGTGCCATCACCGAAGAATGACTGTGCACGCTTTTGATTTCCCTCAAATGCTTTTGCTAATTCTTCAGCATTTTCAACTAGCTGCATGCCGATACCCCCGCCACCAGCAGAGGCTTTTAACATAATCGGATAGCCTAGACGGGAAGCAATTTCAATAGCTTCTGTTACATCTTTCACTGGTGTCTCTACACCTTCAACAATAGGGACACCCGCTGCCTTCATTGTTTTCCGTGCCTCTAATTTACTACCCATTGAAGCAATGACTGCGGCGCTTGGCCCAATAAAAACTAAGCCCGCCTCTGTACAACGTTTAGCAAACTCAGCGTTTTCCGATAATAAGCCATAGCCGGGATGAACAGCGTCAGCACCGCTTTCCTTAGCGACTTCAAGAATACGATCAATATTTAAATAGCTTTGTGCAACAGGTGGTTTCCCAATACAGAACGCCTCATCAGCATCCTTAACATGTAAGCTTGCAGCATCTGCCTCGGAATACACCGCAACGGTTTGAACATTTAGTCGTTTGCATGTTCTTATAATACGTCTTGCTATCTCTCCACGATTTGCAATTAAAACCTTCTTGAACATAACACTGGCCCCTTTCTTACTTCACTACGGCAACAAAATTCTCACGTAATCTATATTTTTGAACTTTCCCTGATGCAGTCATCGGATAGTTATCGATAAAGAAAATATGTCGTGGGATTTTATGTCTTGAAATTTTATCCCGACAATAATCGCGGATCTCTTCCTCTGTTGCTTGCTCGCCTTCTCGCAAAATAATCCAAGCTGCCGCTTCCTCCCCATAGATAGGATCAGGGACACCAGCAACTTGCACATCTGAAATTTTCGGATGTGTGTAAAGAAATTCTTCAATTTCACGAGGATATAAATTTTCACCACCACGGATGATCATATCTTTTAAACGCCCTGTTACACGAATATAGCCAGCCTCATCCATCGTTGCTAAATCCCCAGTATGCAGCCAGTTGTCTTCATTAATTGCAAGAAGCGTTTCTTCTGGGTTATTATAGTAACCTTTCATGACGTGGTAACCTCTCGTACATAGCTCCCCTTGTTCATTCGGCGCAGCTTCTTCGTTTGTACCAGGAATGACAATTTTCACTTCTAGATTCGGCAATGCACGACCGACTGTTTCCACTTTTAAAGATAGCGGGTCATCTGATCTCGTTTGTGTAATAACAGGTGAAGCTTCCGTTTGCCCGTAGCAGATCGTAATATCCTTCATACCCATTTTGTCGATAACAGCCTTCATCACCTCTATAGGGCAGTTTGAGCCAGCCATTACACCTGTACGTAATGTCGATAGATCAAAAGACGAAAAATTCGGTAAATTAAGTTCACTGATAAACATCGTTGGCACGCCATGTAATGCGGTACATTTTTCTTTTTCAACCGTCCGCAACACTTCAGCAGGTGAAAATTCCTGCACAGGCACCATTGTTCCGCCACAAGTTGTAATCGCTAATGTTCCAATCACACAGCCAAAACAGTGGAAAAATGGTACAGGTATGCACAAACGATCTTCAGAAGTTAATCGCATACATTCTGCAATATTTATCGCATTATTGACTAAGTTGTAATGCGTTAACATAACCCCTTTCGGAAAACCTGTCGTTCCTGAAGTATATTGAATATTAATAACATCATCATAATGAAGTGCTTGCTGTCTCTGATCTAATTGCTCCTCTGTTACTTGCTCAGCAGCAGATAAAACATCCGACCAATTAAGCACTCCGGGATATTTCGTCTCGCCAATTAAAATAACATTTTTCAATAAAGGTAGTCGCTTTGATTGCAAATTACCTGGTTCACAATGTTTAAGCTCTGGACATAACTCTTGCAGTGTATTCATAAATGAATGGTCGCGATAATTTTCAATTAAAAATATCGTTGTCGCATCGGATTGCTTTAGTAAATATTCCAACTCACTTGCACGGTAATTAGTATTTACGGTAACGATTGGGGCACCCATTTTCCCTGTCCCAAATTGCAGTTGTACCCATTCAGGAACATTCGTCGTCCACACTGCAATATGTTCACCCTTCTCTATTCCAAGAGCCATTAATCCCCTCGCTACTAGGCGACTTTGACGATTTAGTTCCTCATATGTCATACGTAAATCTCTATCTGCATACACTAATGCTTCGCGCTGTGGATACTTTTTCGATTGTTCATCTAGCAATTGACCAATAGTTTGATACACAAGCTCTGCCATGAAAATCCCCCTTAATTATGATTAACAGCCAATTAGACGAGAAATAACGAGACGCTGAATTTCAGATGTTCCCTCACCGATTTCCATTAACTTAATGTCACGCAGATGACGCTCTACATCGTATTCTTTCATATACCCTGAACCACCATGAATTTGAATTGCTTGATTACAAGTACGGAAGCCCATTTCAGAAGCAAATAATTTTGCCATTGCAGCTTCCTTCCCAAATGGTTTCTTTTGATCTTTAAGCCATGCCGCCTTATGTACTAACGTACGCGCAAGCTCTATTTCCATTGCCATATCGGCTAATTTAAATTGTATAGCCTGTAGCTTTGATATTGGTGCACCAAATTGTTCACGTTCTTTTGCGTATTTTAACGCTTTCTCATAAGCAGCTTGTGCAATCCCTACAGATAATGCAGCAATGGAAATACGTCCTCCATCTAAAGTGTTTAAAAATTGACTAAATCCGCGTTTTTCATCTCCTAAAAGATTAGCTCTTGGTACACGCACGTTTTGCAAAACAATCTCACATGTATTGGAGCCACGTACGCCCATTTTGTCGTAATTGCAGTTGATCGTTACGCCAGGAGTGTTGGTTGGAACTATGATAGATGAGATAATTTTTTTACCATCTTCACGTTTACCTGTCACTGCTGTCACAATTATTTGACGTGCATAGCCAGCATTTGTGATCCAGCATTTTTCACCATTAATGATGTAATCATCACCATCAATTACGGCTGTTGTAAGTGTCCCACCAGCATCTGAACCTGCATTGGGCTCTGTTAAGCCAAATGAACCTAACGTTTCACCCTTCGCTAACGGAACAAGCCATTCCTGCTTTTGCTCCTCTGTCCCGAAGTTATAAATAGGTGAAGCACCTAGGCTAACTGCTGCTGCATAGCTCAAACCTGTGCCCCCACATGCACGACCAATCTCTTCAACAGCAATTGCGTAGGAAACTGTATCCCCACCTGAACCGCCGTATTCTTCAGGGAATGGAATACCTAATAACCCTAGTTCCGCCATTTTTTTAAAGCTTTCTATTCTCATTGTCGATGTCTCGTCAACCTCACGAGCATACGGTTCAATTTCTTTTTCTGCAAAATCACGCACCATGTCTCGAATCATCTCTTGCTCTTTCGTTAGCTCAAAGTTCATCCCTAATCCCCCTAATTTCAAATTTGCCATAGCAGATTTCGTTCAGATGACAGTTACAATAAATACCGACTAGTCGGTTTGTTTGAACGATTAATCAATTTCGCCTTGGCGTAATTGTTGCTGTCGCTTCGCTTTCGCACAGAAAACATTTGTAGCTGTCGCTTCGCTTTCGCTACAGAAAACATTTTGTTGCTGTCGCTTCGCTTTCGCACAGAAAACATTTGTAGCTGTCGCTTCGCTTTCGCACAGAAAACATTTGTAGCTGACGCTTTCGTTACAAAAACATTTTGCTGAATGAAGATAAAACCAGTCATTGTGCTGGCTACCCCTTAACCATAAATTGAACTGCTTCTTTCATTGCTTGTTCAGTGACAATCGCACGCAATACCATATCCGTAAATACAGCTGTAATTTCCTCCATTGTCAATGGACCCGTTTGTTTAAACCATTTGTATGTCCAGTTAATCATGCCAACAATAGCCATCGTTACAATAGTACAAGGTAGTTCTGTACGAAAATCCTTCGTTTGCTGGCCTTCCTCTATGACTTTTTGTAAAATATCCCGATATTGATCTCGTTTTTTATGAATAATTTCACTATATTCTTCTGGCAATGAACGACTTTCCTCGTAAAAAACCGTTATATGTGCTTGATACATATCAAATACTTGTGTCAGCGTTTGTAGCATTGCACATAAACGAGTAATCGGTGTATCGTATTTGTCATATGCCTCCTGTGACTGTTTAATAACATAAGAAATAAATACATCATGAATTTCATATAACAGTTCATCTTTCGATTTAAAATTATGATAAAATCCACCTTTTGATGCACCAATATATTCAACAATGCGATCAACAGTTACATTGTGATAGCCATCCTGCTGAAACAGCACTACAGAAGCGTCAACAATGCGTTGTTTTAACGTTTTCTTTACCATAGGCATCTATCATCCTTCATATTGCTCTTTACTCCATCACTCTTTATAATCAGAAAAAAACTTCTACTTTATTGGTTCATCATCATAACGTAAAGTTGATTTTTGTTCTGACTGGGGGCTTTCCTGCTTGTGCTCCAGGTTCTCGTCCGAGACGCCAATCCCAGAGGAGTCCTCCACTCCAAACAACTTCTATATATTCCATAAGTTTGAATAAATGCAATCCCCAAATTTTGATGATGAATCGTTATTTTTCTAAATTATAAAAATACTATGACAATATCAATATAGCATTTACAAATTTTAGTGTCTAGCAATAAAATAGATTTTACGAGAATTTATTTTACATAAAACAGAATTATACTTCGCGAAACAAATGAACAAACACACATTTACTGTATGATTTCCACCTTGTTTTTATTACTAAAAATCAAAAAAAGAGAAATCGATGATGTTCGATTTCTCTTTCCCATTACGATCAGCTCATTATGTCCCAGGAGATGTCTGTGTTTCTCTACCCTAAACCCCTTCACTTTATAAAGCTCGTAAAATGGCTCTCGTGATAATGTTCACACCTGTAATAAGTCGCTCACGATTAAACGTCATTTTCGGATGATGTAATCCCGGTGTTACACCACAACCTAAGCCAAGCATTGTTGCTTTCAGATTAGGACGCCCATACGTATAAAAATGAAAATCCTCTCCTCCTGGAGTGACAACTGGTAAAGCACATGCTTTTTCACCAACAACGTCAATAATAGCCGAATTCATATGCTGTAAGGCCTCTTCATTTACTAATGCTGCAACAATATGCGCATCTACATTTAAGGAAATTTTGGCACCATACATTGCTTCTATCGATGCCCTTACACGTTCAACGCCTTCTGTGATCGTTTGCATTATTTCATTTGTTTGCGCCCGTGCATCAATACTAAATGTTGCTTTCCCTGGAATAATATTTGCGGAGTTACCTCCTGTATTAAATTGCGTCATTTTGACTGATGCGGAGACATTCGGGTCCGTCCAAATTTTTTGTAGACCTTCGACAATCGCTGTCCCTACTTCAATCGCATTAATGCCGAGTTCAGGTCGTGCGCCATGTGCCTCTTCCCCAATAATAGTCCCAGTAAATAGCTTTGCTGCACCATGATACAATGCCGGGGCGTACGTTCCATCCTGCAATTCTTTTAACGGACGCACATGGACACCAAATAAGTATTCTAAACTATCAATTAACCCCTTCTCGACAAATGCACTAGCCCCTTGTCCCTTTTCTTCAGCGGGTTGAAAAAGTATACGCACCGCTCCAGAAAGTAAGGGCTCCATGTCCTTTAAAAGTAGTGCCGTCCCAATAGCCATCGTCATATGACCGTCATGTCCACAAGAATGATTTGCCTTAAAGACACCATCTACCTCCTGCCAAAGCGCATCTATATCAGTACGAAAGCCAACTTTTGGTGTCCCTTTACCAATATCAACATAAAGTCCTGTCATATCATCGAATAAATGAGGCTCCATTTGTGCCTCTCGCAATAAATCAGCAATATATTGTGTGGTTTCATGCTCTTGCCAGCTGATTTCCGGATGCGCATGTAAATGTGTAAATATATTAGCCAATCTTGGCTGTAAGTTTTGTAAAACTTGATTCATTTTTTTCAACTCCATCGATTTGCTAAAAAGCTATTTTGGAAATTATCATATTTTACGCGCTGATTTTCATAATAGTCGTGATTTTGCGCTGTCATTCCCGCAATTAGTGTATTTAAAAATGAGATGAGTGCTGGCATTGCGTCAATCGTAGACATTTCTTGTTGTTCATTCACAAAGGTAATCGTCGCATATTGCGTAATTGGTGAAATTTCACAATCTGTAATACCAATAATCTCGCAATTTTTTTCTTGAATTTCAGCGGCAAATTGAATCGGTTCTTTAGCATAACGATGGAACGATAAAATAATTACCACACTATCCTGATCAATTTCTTGTAAAGCTCTAATGATTTCACTAGTTTCAAAATCTAAAAGCACAACGTTAGGACGTAACATATTTAACGTAAAATACAGCCATTGTGCAGCTAAATGTGATGAACCATTCCCCGCAATATAGATCTTTTTCTTTGTATGTAGTAGCATCGAAGCACGATTAAAATCTTCCTCGCTAATATTCTTGGCCACATTTAAAATGCGCGTGGCGTCCTTCTCCATCGTTTTTTCATAAAATCGTGGCGTTTCGAAAAGTGCTTGCTTTGACTGCACATAATTTTGCAAGCTACTCGTATTGCCTTCATTGAAAAGATGCATCGTTACCTCTCGCTGCAACTCAGCATAACCCGATAATCCTAATGCATAGCAAAAGCGGATGACCGTCGTTTCACTCACGCCGGATTTTTCCCCAACATATGCAGCTGAATGAACACCAACAGTCTGCAAATTTTTGAGGATAAAGCTCGCTACCTTTTGCTGACTTTTTGAAAGCTCCTGATATTTATGTTGAATGGCTTGTTGAATTGTTTGATTGTCTCCCAAAGAAGTACATCCTTTTTTATTTTATTTTTGAAGTTTAAACTTCATTCTGCATGGTACATAGCCTAGCATAGTTTTTTCGCAATTCAATTTATTTTCTGAAATTTCAGTTTACATTGTTTTTTAAGCTACCAGCCTATTCAATAGCCTTTCTATTCAAAACAAGATTGGATTGTTGTACCACTTTTTCTATTTCATGTATAATTAAAAGAAAACAAATTACACTATTTATTAAATAAAACGGGTGATTGTAGAATTATGAAAAAGATTATGGTTGTAGGAGCATCTGGCGTTCTTGGTCAATTAGTTTGCCATGAATTACTAAGAATATATAATCATCAAATAAGGTTAATAGTGACGGACTATAAAACTGAAAGAGGAGAAAAATTAGCCAACTCTTTTAACACAGATGCTCAATTCCAATATTTAAATGCAAATGATGAAGAAAATGTAAAACAGGTAATAAAAAATATTGATACTGTAGTTGTCGTATTGAAGCAGAAAAATCCATATATCCAAAAAGCATGTATAGAAAATAAGATATTATGTATAGATGTCACACCATTTTATGACTTTGTAGAGAAAGTTAACGAGCTTAATGAAGATGCAGAAAACCATGATGTAGGTTTAGTTGTCATGTCTGGGTTTTTCCCTGGATTATCAGGATTAATGGTCAAAAAGGCTATTTCAAATTTTTCAGAAGTAACAGAGATTAATGTCGGATTATTGCAAAATACAAATGCTAAAGCTGGAATTTCTGGAATTTTAGATATGTTACATATAATTGCCCAACCAGTAAAGTTTGAAAACAAAGTGATCTCTGGATTTACTAATAAAAGAAAAATGTATTTCCTTCATCACCTTAAAGAAAAAGAGATAAGATGTATAGACCATTCAGAAAAAGCTATTTTAAAAGACAAGTTGGGCATTAACTCTATTAATTATTGGACTGCTTGGAATGTTAATGCTTTCAATAAACTAGTATCTTTTTTAAGACAAGTTGGTTTCATAGAAAACGTTCATAAGTACAAGGATGTTCTAGCAAAGGTAGTAAAACATAAGCCTCATAAAAATGAACATGCTTTTCTTACGGTTGAGGTAAAAGGAATAATCGATCACAAAGAGAAGGTAAAAACATTAGCCTTATCAACTTTTTCTGATTATCACACAACAGCCATGGCAACTGCTTCTTTAGCAAAAATTGCTCAACAAAAAAAGGTGAAAGGTGTAGTTTCCCCTTTTGAAATAACAGATATAGATGAATTGCTCTCCGAAATAAATTGCCCCGACATCGTTATCGAGGAAATTGAAAAATAAAGGATTACAGTGAAATCAAATTTTATGCCATTGCTAAAACAAACAACATAAGCAATAAAAATGTGCAAATCTAAAATTAGATTTGCACATTTTTTGCCTATTCATCAAACTTCATCCCTTTTAATAAATCCGCAAACGCATTATTAATCGGTTCCACTTCTTTTTCTTGCTGCTTCATATACTTTTGTACGCTACGTTTATCTACCTTACCGCCGCCTTCTTTTTTACGACGGGCTTCAAATGCAGATAATTTTTCACGATAGCCACATTTACATACGAAGATTTGACCTTCACCTTCACCACGTAGCTCTAGCTTTTTCTTACATTGAGGGCAACGTGCGTTTGTAACACGTGATACATTTTTACGATGACCACAGTCACGATCTTGGCAGACAAGCATTTTACCTTTTTTACCGTTTACCTCAAGCATTGGCTTACCACAATCAGGACAAGACTTTGTTGAGATATTGTCATGCTTATATTTTTTATCACTTGCTTTAATTTCAGCAACTATTTCTTTTGTGTGCTTTTTCATTTCATTGATAAACACGTCTTTTTTCAACTTACCTTTTGAAATGAGCTCAAGCTTTTGCTCCCACTCGGCTGTTGTCGCTGGGGAACGTAATTCTTCAGGCACTAAGTCAAGCAATTGACGACCTTTAGAAGTAATATAAATTTCTTTACCACCACTACGTTTTTCAATTAAGAATGAATTAAATAGCTTTTCGATAATATCTGCTCGTGTTGCAACTGTCCCTAGTCCACCTGTTGATTTCAAAGTATCTACAAGCTTCTTGTCGTTCGTTTCCATATACTTCGTAGGATTTTCCATAGCTGATAGCAATGTCGCCTCTGTAAAGCGTGCTGGTGGTTTTGTTTGACCAGATGTTTGAGCGATTAGCTTTGTTTTTAATACTTGTCCTTGTTCTAAACGAGGAAGCACTTGCTCTTTCACATCATCCGATGACTCTTCATCGTCAAAACGATTTTGATACACTTCTTTCCACCCAGCATTTATTACGGTTTTTCCTTTGGCAATAAATTTCTCATGACCAATTTGAGCTTGTACTGTTAATTGCTCATATTCTTGCGCTGGGAATAATACAGCTAAAAATCGTTTTACTACTAAATCATAAATTTTACGCTCTTTATCATTGAATGCCGATAAATTCACATAGCCTTCAGTTGGAATGATGGCATGGTGATCGGATACTTTACTATCATCTACAAATGATTTATTCGCTTTAATTGGCTTTGTTAAGATCTTATTTGTTAATGTACGATATTCGCCAATGCCACATGCTTTTAGACGCTCAGGTAATGTGCCTACAATATCAGACGATAAATAACGAGAATCCGTACGAGGGTATGTTAGCACTTTATGAGATTCATACAGCTTTTGCATGATATTTAATGTTTCTTTTGCAGAATAGCCAAATAATTTATTGGCATCACGTTGTAATTCTGTTAAGTCATAAAGACCTGGGGCAAATGACTTTTTAGGCTTGCGGTCAATTGCAACAATTTTTGCATCTTGGTTGCCTAATGCCTTTACAATACCGTCTGTTTTTTCTTTATTAAAGCTACGTGAATTTCCGTTCGCATCTTGCCATGTCAGCTTTAACGAATCTGTTTGTGCTTCAATGCCATAGTACGTTTGTGGTTTGAAGTTTTTAATTTCATCTTCGCGTGCGGCAATCATTGCAACCGTTGGGGTTTGTACACGACCACAGTTCAGCTGTGCGTTAAATCTTGTTGTTAGCGCACGTGTCGCATTTAAGCCAATGTACCAATCTGCTTCAGAACGAGCGACAGCAGCAGCATATAAATTCTCGTAGTTTTTACCCGGCTTTAAATTAGCAAATCCTTCTTTAATAGCTTTATCTGTGACAGAAGAAATCCACAAACGTTTAATCGGCTTTTTCACATTTGTTTTTTCTATAATCCATCGAGCAACTAATTCCCCTTCACGCCCAGCATCAGTAGCCACAATGATTTCATTTACATCATTACGAGTTAACTGTGATTTGACCGCATTAAATTGCTTACCTGTTTGCTTCATCACGACTAGCTTCATTCGTTCTGGCAACATCGGAAGGTCTTCTAAATTCCATGTTTTATATTTATTATCGTAGGCTTCTGGATCGGCTAATGTTACTAAATGCCCTAATGCCCAAGTAACAATATATTTGTCACCCTCTAAAAATCCGTTCCCCTTTTTATTACATTTCAAGACATTTGCTATATCACGTGCAACTGAAGGTTTTTCAGCAATAACTACACTTTTAACCATATATTCGTACTCCTTTACTAACTATGTAATGTCTAATATACCACAAATTAAAATGCAGAAATTGTTTTGAACTATCTATATAACCTCCATAAGCTTACAGCTAGTATTAGAGCTGCAACTTTTTTATGGTTTACTGTTTTTTGTGAAAAAGATTGATGAATGACGTGCTTAAATATCTAAACTCTAATGTGTTGCAATGAAAGCACTAGACAGCAGTTGTTTAAAAGGAGTAAAAATTTGATATAGCTATAATTTTGTAAAAAAGAATGGACTGGGTGGCATAAACCATTCAGTCCATAACTTTTACCGTTCTCTACAAAAACATACTTACAAACAAGATGCTTCTAAAGCCGATTAAAGCCATTTTTTTCTCTATTCCACATTCCCTTTTTGATAATAGGAGCAGTATAAATCCAAGCTATAATTAAGTTTGGCACCCAACATAGCCAAGCGATCACTACATAATATGATACATAAGCTTCACCGCCAAATATAAGAGCAAAGAGCCCAAGCCATAAACGTAATGTGACAGCAACAAATGTTAAACTATAACTTCTAATCGCCCACGCTCGATGAAAGTAATTCTCACCTTTTATAGCGTAGTTAGTCACCATCAGGCCTGAATAAATCCATAAAATTGAAAGGAGAATAAAACCAATATGGGAAACAACCCCTCCAGTTGAATAAAAGGCAGTATAAAAACCTGATATTCCTCCAATTAGAATTCCTCCCACATATGCATATCCCATGATTCTGTGGACAGCCAACTTATCTCTGCGAATCTTTTTAACAAATAAAAAGGGACCAATAAGTAACGGAATTGAAGAACCGATAATATGGATAAGTATCATCATATCCCATATACTCGAAAGCTTTTCTTGATAATAATACACTTTCACATAATAAAATCCAGAGTCAACCAAACCGATAATCCCATATTGGATAATGGCATATATAACGATACTAATCCCTAATACAAACATGCTCCATTTAAAAAACATTTTTATTTTACTGGATTCTGTCAAGAATACAGACCACCTTCCTGTTTTAAGAAACTAGGCCTCCCCATTTAGCTTTGGTTTCACCTCTTTTTTTACTATTAGGATCATAATAACGATTAATGTTCCACCTATCTTTTGGTATCTCCGTTATAGAATCCTTTCCCTCTAAAATGTTATTCCAAAATTGACCTGGATTATTACCATTACCAGGGAATTCACATCCCATTCCAATAATTGCAATTGGCTCATTTTTTTGATTCATGCCTATCTCCCGTTTTACAATTTTTAGAAAAATACCAACAAAATATAACATCATTTTACATTATTAACAAAAATATGGTTCATCACCAAAACGTGTGGTTGATTTCCGTTCCGACTGGGCGCTTTCCTGGGGGCGTCCGATGAGCCGCTTCACTCGCGTTGCTCGCTCCAGGGTCTCATCTGTGACGCTGATCCCCAAGGAGTCACCCAGCCTCCACTCCAATCAACTTATTTATATAGTATATGTTTTAACAAATGTCATCCACAACTTTTGGTGATGAGCCAAAAATATTGTATTAAATTTATGTGAAAAATTTAAAATTTTCATTAATTTGTAATTTTCATTCAAAGTATTTATATCTATTAGTGGAAATATATTGAAAAAAAAAGCTGCAAATTACAATATTATTTAGTAATAATTATCAACTGAATACCTTTTATAGAAATATTTTACATTTTTAATCATTATCCATTTATCTTTTGAAGTTGTAAAATTATTTTTGTCTGCATAATAAATTAAATTTGAAATTACAAAGAATAGGAACTTGATTAGTTAAAAATCTTAATTTACAATATTTTACATTTTATCCTCACTTTTGCAGTCATTATCCTTTTATCTTTTGAAATTGTAAAATCCTTTTTTGCTAGATATTAGACAAAAATTGATAATTCAAGCTAATGGTAACTTGCAGTCAAACACGTTAGTCTGAAAATTATAAATTTAATTCACACAATGATTGGGGTTCTTACTATGAAATTAGGCTATTAGAGAAAGAAATAGTTATTATTTTTTATAGAATTGTCAATCAATCAATTAGAGTTGAAGCAAAAATTTATTGAACTTTACAAACAAATATTCTCGTTCAGAGGAAGATACATCGTTTTATTTTTTGAGTAAAAAACATAAATAAACTATTTTTGGGAGGTACTTCTAAATGAAAAATGAATATCATGCAATTTTTGGAACAGGTCCACTAGGACTAGCGATAATGGATCAGCTTATTCAAGAAGGTAATAATGTACTTTTAGTGAATACGAGTGGAAAAGCGGATGTTCCTCCGTCTGTAAAGGTCATAAAAGGAGATGCTACGAAACTAGAAAGTGTAATGGATATTTGTAATTCTCATAAAATTTCAGTCCTTTATCATTGCCTAGGACTTCCCTATTCATCTTGGGCAGAGTTATTTCCAATAATGATGGATAATATTATCGAAGCAGCTGCAATTCAACAGATTAAAATAGTTTACGCAGATAATCTCTATGCATACGGTCCTCATGACAAACCACTTAACGAAAATGCTTCATATAATACAGTTGGTATGAAAACAAAAGTGCGGGCTGAAGTAGCAACAAAATTAATGAATGCGCATAAATCTGGTAAGGTTCAAGCAACGATTGGTCGCGGTACGGATTTTTATGGACCACGTGTCAAAACTTCAGCATTAGGGGAACAAGTAATTAAAAATTTAATGGAAGGAAAGCCAGCAGATCTTCTGGGGAATCCTGATACAAAACACTCCTATATTTTTATACGTGATTTTGCTAAAGGACTTATAATGCTTGGAGAACATGAAGATGCATTAGGCGAAATTTGGCATATCCCTACTAACGAACCTAATACTACACGCACAATTGTACAAAAAGTTGCAGATGAGCTTGGTACAACAGCTAAGTATAGAGTTGCTGGGAAGTTTATTGTTAATATTGCAGGATTATTTAATTCCGATATGAAAGAGCTTAAAGAATTAATGTACCAGCACTTATACGATTTTGTTGTAGATTCGAAAAAATTCAAGGGAAAATTTCCAATTTCAATTACCCCCCAAGATGAAGCGATACGGCAAACGGTTGATTGGTATAAAACAGCCTATAAATAATTTAATGACAACTGTCGAGAACAAAAAATCATATAGTATCTTACCCGTCAAACCAATGAGACAACAACCGTTACCCGAAGTTTGACTGGTTGTGATGGCCCTAATTCTATTAAAAGTAGGTGATGAAAAACGAATTGTTTTTCATCACCTACTTTTTTATAGACCTAAATAAAAAATGTTTACATTGAAATCATACTCAAGCTTCTATAACACATATGTTGGATTGACAGGATATTCGTTAAATCGAAAGGGGATGGATGAATGGATGCTCGAACTTTCAGACCTCGGAATGTGATTTTTATGACGATTATTGTTTTTGTATCGGTGTTAATTGGTTACGGTATATATATTAATTTTATTGATGTTCCCTTTCCATGACAGCCTTACTTCTTTAACTGACTTAACAAGTATTTTCGGTTGTCTAATATGCGCTGATCATTTGGCTTATATTTCCGTGCTTCCTCATTATGTTGATGGGCATTTTCATAGAGACGCAAACGATTGTATAACAAGCTTAGCTGTAAATGTGGAAGCCATGTAGAATAAGCGTGCTTGTGAATAGCCATTGTCTGTTCTATAGGTTGCTGCAACGCTTGTGAATACCAATAAATCGCCTCTTTATTTTTCAATTGCTCCATAAAAAAATGACCAATTCGACAGCATGTTTCAGGTCTTGGTCGATCATACAATAATGATTGTAAAACAGCTTGGGTTGCTTGTTTTGAATCGTGTAGCTGTTGATGGCAATCCGCTAAATTTAAGCAAGCCTGAATATTATTATCAGTAGAGCCTAGTGTGGAATCTAGGAAACTAGTATAGTGATTAATAGCTTCTAAAAATCGCTGATGATTTTTAAACTCATTAGCATAATGAAATGTATCTCTAGCTGAAAATGGGTGCCCTTCTTTCTTTAAACGCTCATAAATACGAATATTGCGATGAACATCACTTTTTCTTGGCAAATGCGTAACCGCTATATCGCTATGATAGAGCTGACCTGAAACATCTAAATACTCATGGACGGCACCCTGCCACTGAAAATTACGTGCACGTTTGACAAGACGAAATCTTTTTTCACTAGATTCTACACAGCCATCTGCATCCATCGTTACATAATATTCCATTGAAACAGCATCGACGTTAGGATAGAGAGAATTCTTAAGCTGAAGTAGCTTGTGCTGATGTTCTGTTGTAATCACATCATCTGCATCGAGCCAAAAAATATAATCTTTCGTTGCTTGCTGGAAGGAAAAGTTACGGGCTTTTGAAAAATCATCACACCATGTAAAGTCAAAAATTCGAGAGGTATAGCTTCGGACGATATCTTTTGTACGATCAGTTGAGCCTGTATCAATAATATTGATTTCATCCACTAAATGTTGAACGGAATCTAGGCATCTTTCAATAATACATTCTTCATTTTTGACAATCATACATAAACTAATCGTTAGCATCTGTCCCCTCCTTTTTTGTATTAATATATGCAAGTTTGAAAATTTATCGAGGCATTTTTCCATTTTATCGTCTAACTTTTTTATTTATCGCTCAACTTTTTGAATTTATCACCCAACTTTTCCGTTTTATCGACATCCACCTCAAAAAGCATAAAAAAACGAACGCTATACACGTCCGTTTTTTCGTCTTATAGGTATTTTTCACGCCATTGTAGCTGTTCTTTTTCTGTGAGCTGTTGTTCTAAATAAGAATCCCATTGATTTAACAACGCATTCCAGACACGAACAAAGACAATATCCTGCTCTTTATTGTAAAGAACAAATTCAAGGCATGGGCTATCATTAATTTGTTTAGCGTCTGTTTGAACAATTTTAGAAATGATTTTTTGAGAGGCTCCAGCTTGTCCATCATCCTCTTGCTGCAATGCATCTATTAACATCGCTTCTTCAAAATGCTCCTGCTTCTCAGCCTCTTCATCCACATAGCGATATAGCTCTGGTAGATCGTCATATTCTTCCATATTATCCTCGTCGACAGTAAGAAATGCAAGATGGCATGGGCTATAGTAAAGGTTGGCCATTTCAACATCTAGCTCCTCTTCAAAGATACCACGTTCCAGTTGCTGCTGCCCTTTAGATGTTAATCTATAGAAGTTTTCCTTTTGCTCAATAAGACTGGATCGAGACATTAATGATACTAAATCCTCAATAAATAACGGATCGACTAGCAATAACTCACTTAATTCATGTGTACTTGCAAAATCCGCTTCCTGTATGCTTATTAACAGCATCGTCATTAAGACATCCATAGTGGAACGACGAACTGGCTCATAGGTCACTTCTACTGTGCGAATCGGAATACACCATTCATCAGTTTTGATAATTTTAATATTCCGATTTTGCTGCAGTTCACGCATTAAGCGCTGCTGTAATTTTGACACTCTACATCACCTGACCTTCATGATTACGCAAGCCGTTATAGGATTTCACTGTATCTAACAGATTACTGTACATGTCACGTGTATCTTGATGTTTCGCACGTTTGGCAAACATCTCAGCACTTCCGACAAGTAGTAAGAGCTCTCGGGCACGAGATAAGGCAACGTTTAAGCGGCGATAATCTCTTGCAAAGCCAATGTCTCCCCCTTTAGGTGTATTACGTACCATACTGACTAATATGACGTCCATCTCCATACCTTGGAACTTATCGACTGTCCCTGTTCTAAACTGAAGATGTGGTAGCTGTAATTCCTGTTGAAGAAGGCGATTAATTCTCTTTACTTGCTCCCCATAAAAGCTAATAACTCCAACGCTTTTTTGTGCATCTTGTGGCATGCGACCTGCCTCTTTTGCTGCGATAACAGCATCATTTAGGTCTATTAAAATACGGCGAATTGTTTGTAATTCACCCTCATTATAACGACTCGTTCCTCCCTTCACCTGCTCCTCTAGATAAGGTTTTTCGGTAGGAATATCAATCCACATTAAATGATCATTACGGCTCACAAATTGCCCTTCTAGGCTATGGTCTCGTGCTGCATCGGAATCTGGTAAACCACATTGCAGACCATTTTCCTCTTTTGCGTAAAATGGTGTAATACTATGCATAATTTTTTCATGCATACGGTATTGCAATGCCAGCATTTGTTTATGTGTTTGCGGCAAATTATTAAATAAGCGTTCAAAAAGTGATTCACGCAGTAAATTTTTCAATTCCTGTGCGCCATCAAAGTTTGGATTTTCATCTAACATCGCCTTTAACGTTTCCTCTAACGTGTCATCTCCAAGTAGTGGAGGTAGCTGATGATGATCGCCCACTAAAATAACTTTCTTACCCTTAAGCATCGGTAATAGTAGCTCTGGTGGTGTTGCCTTTGATACTTCATCAATAATGACAACATCAAATGTTGGGTAGTTCTCCATAAATTCCTTACTCGCTGAAGCAACGCATGTTGTACCGATAACATTAGCGTGGCGCACATATAATTTACGAATTTCATCTAAATCATATTCCGTAGCGTTTTGCAGCTTGTCACGCCATTGCTCTTGTATTTTTTTTCGAAGAGGTAGCTGCTGTTCTTTGCGCTGTAATTCCTCTAGCGCTGTTTTGGAGGATACAATTGCTTCCTCTACTTCCTCGAAAGTGCGCTCTGGTGTTGATTGCAGGAGACTTGTACATGCTGTGAGCTGCTTTTCCTTCTTCAATCCAGCTATATTAATTTCTTTTATACGTTCTTCTACTTGTGCAAGCTCCTGTTCAATCTCTTGTAAGCTAGTCTGCGCTGTTTGAAGGGCCGCTTTCTTTGGTAGGAGCTGTGTATGAGCATGTTCAACTGCCTCAAGCTGTTGACTTGCTGTTTGAAGAGAAGTCTTTGATTGCGATACAAGTATTTTTAAATGCTCTACAGATTCCTCTGGCTCAGCATCAATTTGGAATGCCTCAGCTAGCTGCTGAAGTCGTTCTGTATGCTGTAAAAACGGCTGCAATTGTCGCTGTAAGCTTTGGACGTCGAAGCTTGTAATTGCACACTCTTGATGTATTAGTCCACCAATATTTTTACGTAAGGACTCAAACTCCTGATCTTTATGCTCTTGTTGTTGTTTAAGAGCTACACCTTTTTGCCAGACAAAATCACGACGCATATATAATCCGAGCAAGAAGCTCTCAATTTGTTCAGCAGGTGGGGTTTGATCATCTTCAAAGGCTTTATTAAGCTGGGCAAAAACACCTGTGAGATTTTGCAACGAAAACGATTGAACTGGCTGTAATCTACTTTTAGCAAGGGCACGTTCCTTTTCTTCATATGCTACTAATGCTTCAAGCTTTGTGATAGCCTTTTGTAGACGTCCATTAATTGTTGACCATGCTTCTAAATCCTTGGCGTCCTCTAAATGCTGTAACCGATTGATTTGTTGTGTCAGCACATAGGAAGGGCGAACTTGATAGTGCTGTAAAAATCGTTGGATTCGCTCATAGGACGTTAAATCACCGATATATTTTTCCGCTTCCTTCATTAATCGGAGCCGGTTACTTTCTTCTTCATATTTCGATTGAATATCTTTGAACTGCAGGGTCAGCTGCTGCTTTTGCTCTTGCAGCTCCTTATATTGAGCAGCTGCTTCCAATTGCTCCATCTTTCGGGAAGTTTCTTCTATAGTAAGCTTTAACTGCTCTATTGATGGGTTTTCAGCAATGGTCTGCTCCAGTGTCTTTACAGCAGGCTCGATTTGCGCCAGCTGTTTTTCGTAATGCTCTTTTTGCGCCTCGCACTCCTGCTGTTCAGCTTTTGCAGCCTTCAATTCTTTTTTTAACGCTTGGATTTCCTGCTGTAAAATAGGCTCGTCTATTGCAGCCTGTTCTTTTGCAGCTATTTCTTTTGTTAGTTCCTCAAGCCATTCCTTAAGCTTTTCTTGCTCTTCCTTAGCTTTGATTAAACTAGATTTCAGTTCCTGCTCACGTTCAGTAAATGCTGTGATTTCCTCTTCAATCGCTGCAAGAGTTTGCTCACGCCAATGAAGCGCAACATTTTCTTCAATAAATTTTTTACCCTCTTCTTCAATACTTTCCGTTCTACCATAGCGTAAAATTCGAATTTCTTGATTGGAAAGAAGTCGGCCCAATGCATTATCCACGGCTAGATTTGATTGAGAAGCTACAAGTGTTTTTAAACCAGCCTTGACATTTTGCTGACAAATTTCAGAAATAACGGTGGTCTTCCCTGTGCCGGGAGGTCCCTGAATCACATACAAATCTTCAACAGACAATGCCCCTAAAACGGCCCGTCGTTGATATTCGTTTAAATTATTGTGAAAATCAATATCGTCTCGTAGCTTTGCTGTTCGAACAGTTGGGCGTTTTTCAAATAGTATTGTCTCTAAATTAGGGTTAACGGCCTCACCTTTTTCTAGCTTTGTAAAACCATTACGTAATCGTCTAATTTGACTCAATGTCGCAAAATTACTAAAACTTGCTTGCTTAGAACGAAGGTTAAGTTGATCTTTACGTGCTAAATCCTGCACAAAAGGCTTCAAGTCAATTTCTACTGTCTGCTTCCCTGCATTAGCCTTTAATACTTGTCCAATTTCACCACGTACCCCTTGAATGTTCACACTTAACCCTTCAAGCTTCTTCCATTCCTTTGACTTTATATAAGGGCAGACAATGGTAAGCCGCGTAAAATCTTCATTAAAATAGCTTTGCTTAAATTCGGTATGAATATCATCAACGGTCGCATCACGTTCTTGAATTTTTAAATAGCCTTCCCAGCTCCCGATACGCTTTTTTACATATTCTGTGCGCTCCTCGGCTATTGGTAACTCTCTTATTTTTGTATGAAGATTAAGCGGAATCCCTGCTCCATTATTAGGTCTTGTGACAAATTGTAATGCTGCTGGTAGGCGTCGGTTTGTATTAATCGGGCCTCGCATATGTACAAACCGAAGATTTGTAGCTAGCAATCCTTCAACCTTTAGCACACAATCCATAATGGCTGTTTTCTCAGCCATGACATCCGTTAACTTTTCATTCTGCTCCGCATTAAAATAAATCGATAAAAACGTTTCACCAAGTGTTTTTGCCTTACGTTTTTCGATGTAAACAGTGAAAGTTTTTTGTAACGCAAAAAAGGCATGCTCATTTGCTGAGCATTCCTCTACCGCTTCCTTCGCTTTATTTGTCAAAATGAGATTACAGCGTTGTTTTTCTAGTAAAGCTATGTCCTGCATGAGCAGCCCTCCCTTCCGAATCACTAAAGTTCAATTTTATCACATCGTAAAAGGATACATCAATTATGCCTCGACATAATTGCGTCTGGAATCGGCCGGAGGCTTTAGGCCAACAAATGTTTTTTTGCGCGAAAGCGTAGTGCTAACGTAGCGTCAGCAACATGATGTTTTTTGTGCGAAAGCGCAGTGCTAACGTAGCGTCAGCAACATGATGTTTTTTGTGCGAAAGCGCAGTGCTAACGTAGCGTCAGCAACATGATGTTTTTTTTGCGAAAGCGCAGTGCTAACGTAGCGTCAGCAACATGATGTTTTTTGTGCGAAAGCGCAGTGCTAACGTAGCGTCAGCAACATGATGTTGGTCACTCAGTCGTGTGTTGTTGCTGTCGCTTCGCTTTCGCACAGATAAAAACATGTTGCTGTCGCTTCGCTTTCGCACAGATAAATTGCCACAGGACGTGGCGCTCTTAGACTGAGTTCCTATATTTCAGCAGTGTTTGGACACCCGCTGAAAGAAATTAAAAGAAAAATCCCCTGCACAGTGATTTCCTTCCACTGCACAAGGGATAAATTTTATTTTAATGTTGATCAATCGGTTCTTTCGGCAATGTTTTGCTCATTTCACAATACTGCACAAAAACACGAGCCAATTCACGTAAACGATCATGAACATCTTCGTCGACAATATTATTATCTGCATCGAAGTGAGATGTGTGTGTATATACATAGTTCGGCGTTACAAGCGCACGGAAGTAATCTAAAATTGGTTTCAGTTGATTTTCTACTACTAAATGGTGCTGGTATGTGCCACCATTGGCAACGATAGATACTGGCTTATAGCGCATTGTTTTCGGATGCAAGAAGTCGAATGCATTTTTTAAAACACCCGGAATCGACGCTTGGAAAATCGGTGTAGCGATAATATACGCATCCGCTTCCTCGAACTTTTGAATCATTTCCTTCATGTCATCATTTAACGGTGAACCGTCTACAATTTGATGCTTATATTGACTAAAATGCATAATTTCTAACTCGAAACTTGCATCTAATTCTTTAATGTATTGCTCCACTTGCTCTAAAATAGCACCAGTTTTACGACCAAACATTGTGCCGTCAACGAGTAAAATTTTCATTTTCACTTTGCCTCCACTTTCATCTTCTACAAGAATATTGTAACAAATGAAAAGAGGCACGGAAAGAAATGTAGTAGTTAAACATGTAAATTCAGTCTTTAGGCGGAACGTAGTCTACACAAGAACTATTGCTACAGAAAGTGGACTTTGGTACGGCGATTACTTGTTATTAAAATTATATTTCTTTTATTATTTGGCTCGTCTCCATAGCGTGGAGTTGATTTCCGTTCCAACTGGACGCTTTCCTGTGGACGTCGGGGCAACAGATGTTTTTTGCGCGAAAGCGAAGCGACAGCAGCATGATGTTTTTTGCGCGAAAGCGAAGCGACAGCAGCATGATGTTTTTTGCGCGAAAGCGAAGCGACAGCAGCATGGTGTTTTTTGCGCGAAAGCGAAGCGACAGCAGCATGGTGTTTTTTGCGCGAAAGCGAAGCGACAGCAGCATGGTGTTTTTTGCGCGAAAGCGAAGCGACAGCAGCATGGTGTTTTTTGCGCGAAAGCGAAGCGACAGCAGCATGGTGTTTTTTGCGCGAAAGCGAAGCGACAGCAGCATGGTGTTTTTTGCGCGAAAGCGAAGCGACAGCAGCATGGTGTTTTTTGCGCGAAAGCGAAGCGACAGCAGCATGGTGTTTTTTGCGCGAAAGCGAAGCGACAGCAGCATGGTGTTTTTTGCGCGAAAGCGAAGCGACAGCAGCATGGTGTTTTTTGCGCGAAAGCGAAGCGACAGCAGCATGGTGTTTTTTGCGCGAAAGCGAAGCGACAGCAGCATGGTGTTTTTTGCGCGAAAGCGAAGCGACAGCAGCATGGTGTTTTTTGCGCGAAAGCGAAGCGACAGCAGCATGGTGTTTTTTGCGCGAAAGCGAAGCGACAGCAGCATGGTGTTTTTTGCGCGAAAGCGAAGCGACAGCAGCATGGTGTTTTTTGCGCGAAAGCGAAGCGACAGCAGCATGGTGTTTTTTGCGCGAAAGCGAAGCGACAGCAGCATGGTGTTTTTTGCGCGAAAGCGAAGCGACAGCAGCATGGTGTTTTTTGCGCGAAAGCGAAGCGACAGCAGCATGGTGTTTTTTGCGCGAAAGCGAAGCGACAGCAGCATGGTGTTTTTTGCGCGAAAGCGAAGCGACAGCAGCATGGTGTTTTTTGCGCGAAAGCGAAGCGACAGCAGCATGGTGTTTTTTGCGCGAAAGCGAAGCGACAGCAGCATGGTGTTTTTTGCGCGAAAGCGAAGCGACAGCAGCATGATGTTGGTCACGAAGGCGTTATCACAGGACATGATGGTTTTAACCTTCGTTCCTCTATCGCTGATCCCCATGGAGTCGCCCAGTCTCCACTGCAATCTTATATACATGGAATACGTTTTAACAAATGTAATCCCCAACTTTTGATGATGAACCTATTATTTATCCTCACGATGATGAAAATTTACTTCTTTATCTACAACAGTTTCTTCTATCTTATATTTATCTCGATTTATAACGACTTCTCGATTTACTTTATCTCCTTCATCGTTAGAGCCTGGTAATTTGTGCTTATCCCAATTAAATAATTTCTCCTTCGAAACATCCTCATCCTGCGTTTCAGGAAAATCTAACTTAGCCAATTCCTGAGATTGATAAACAGTAACAGGCTGTTTAGTACCGTGCTGTTGCAGAGCAATTACGATCATCGCCTTTGCAACCTGGGAGGCTTCTATAGACCTTGAGCGTTTTAGTGGCCCCACTAATAGCGGCTTTACAAACTTTAAAACTTGCTCTCCTGCTTTTTCACCTAAGCGAAATTCCTCTCTCTCCCCGACTAATAACGATGGGCGAATAATAGAAAGTCTCTGTAAACCTAGGTCCAATAAATCATGCTCTAGCTTTCCTTTTACTCGATTATAGTAAAATGGAGAATTTTCATTCGCCCCCATCGCTGTGATGACAAGCATATGTGGAATTCCTCGTTTTTTTGCTAACGAAGCTATCGTTAGCGGATATTCAAAATCAACTTTCTCAAATTCCTCACGCGATCCAGCTTTTTTAATTGTTGTTCCTAAACAGCAATAGAGCTCATGCGCCAATTCGATATCTTTTTCTTCTAAAGTATCAAAATTACGAATTTTTACTTCTAGCTTTGGATGCGTAAATGCTGGTTCTCTTCGTACAATTACTGTAACCGAAACATATTCATCATTCTCACATAATTGTTTGACAAGAGAGGTACCTGTTAATCCAGTAGCCCCTACAACAATCGCTGCGCGCATTCCCATTGGTTGTACCCCTTTCTGTACTCTGTTCGCTCCAGAAGTCACATTACTGGAAGAACGTAACATTTTATTTTTGGTAATGAACTAAAACAATCGTATGTATATTCCCGATAGCTCTACTTTATTTATCGGACAATGAAGGAACTCTTACTCTTTTAATTTTAGGAGTTTTGAAAAACCATTTAAAAGCAATACAGTTTAACGAATCCGGTATACATTATGTCACAATTTATCTAATCCTAATTTTTTACACATACTTGACCTTTTTTCACCATAGTTTAAATAGACAGATGAAAGGATGGGATACATTTGCAAAACGAAACTCAAATGGAACTGAAAAAAAAGATTGTTTTCATTATTGAAAGCTGTATTGATAAAGGGCTGTATCCTTTTGAACGGGTTGCAACGCTGGCAAAGCTACTTGCTAATGAACAAGTTTTCATATTTGTAAAAACCCCTTCAAATGATGAGATTCAAATTTTAATGAATGAAAATCTCGCCCCAATCTTATTTGAACATTTCGATGAGCTACCGAAGCATATGAGAAGTATTCAACCTGATTTAATTGTAAGAGATGGCCGTAACTCTGAAAGTTGGCAAGTACAAAATTTACGACCATTCTGCAAAACAATCATTCATTTTGATGACTTTGGTGAGGGTGGTCAAGCCTGTGACTGTGTTTTGCTAGCACTCTATCAAGAAGTTAAAGATTATTTACCATCTCATTATATTGGTGGTAGTTTCAACTTCGCATTACCACAAGCTTTTCAAAATTTTGATGATAGACCAGACAGTAAGATACCTGAAAACCCACCTCATATTGTTGTTGCCTTTGAAGATGGGGACGAGCATAACTTAACCTACCGTACTCTTCGACACTTAACGCAGCTACAAATCCCACTACAAATTACAGTTATGATTGATGATAGCTATCGACACGCAACAGATGATTTGCAAATGATGGTGCTTAGTCGTCGTAACACTGCCATTCTTCGTGATAAAAACGCACTCCTAAAACTATTACCAAAAGCAGATGTTATTATTTGTAATGCTAACTATACACCTTATAAAATTGCCTCTTACGGTGTACCTTGTATTACTCTTGCACAAACTGAGGCGGAGCTATTACATGCCTTCCCTCGTGAACAGAACGGCTTTATTCACCTTGGATTAGGTCGCAAAATGAAGCAATCACAAATTCAAAACGCTGTCATGGAATTTTTATTACATGAGGCCCGAAGCGAAAGAGCTGTAAAAAAGCAACGACAGCTCAATTTAGTAAGCAACAATGAAGCACTACAGTCGTTGCTTTTAGATTTCGCTTACGATCGACACAATATCGCTTCTACTTAGTGATTCTTTGAAGGTGGATATGATACAATATAGAAGAATTTTTCACTTTCACTTATCTTTCATTATAAGAAGTGAATTCAAGCAACATAAGTACCCGATTGATATTAACTAATAAGCGGTGGGGGATAAAAAAACCTCCATCGCTTTTACCTTCTTTCAGCAGGTGTTTGGACACCTGCTGAAAGAAGGTAAAGCCTCCGGCGGATGTCATGGAATCGAAAAGGAGTTCTTTGTGTAAACACAAAGCCGATTCCAGACGCAATTATGCCGAGGCATAATTGATATACGCATTCGTTATAAAATAAACACATAAAAGGAGCAATTATCGTGCCATCAAAAAGTGATATTGAATATCAAATTAGAGAGCTAAAAATGGATTATATGAATTTACAAGGCGACATTGAGAAGCTTGAATCTACAGGTCATAATGATCAAGTAGCAAAAGCAGAGCAACGCCTGGCAAATATGGAAGCAACGCTAGCGGAGTTAAATAAACAATTAGCAGAACTATAATAATGAAAAAGCTTAGCGAAATTAAAACACTTCACAAACAGTTGTCTCTTTAGGAAGACGGCTACTATTTCACATAAATGTATGGATTGAAATTGGAGGAACATATATGGCAGTATTAACAGTTGAAAATTTAGGTCATTCATTCGGAGACCGCACACTTTTTAAAGATGTATCCTTTCGTTTAGTTGAAGGTGATCATATTGGTCTTGTAGGTGCAAACGGTGTTGGTAAGTCCACATTAATGAGCATTATTACAGGCCAAGCAATCCACGATGCTGGAAAGGTTGAATGGCTTCCAGGAACACATTACGGCTATTTAGATCAGCATACTGTATTAACAGCTGGCCGAACGATGCGTGATGCATTACGTGACGCCTTTCTTCCTTTATATAAAAAAGAAGAAGAGCTTAATGAAATTACAGGCAAAATGGCTGAAGCGACACCTGAAGAATTAGAAGTTTTACTAGAGCAAATGGCTGAGGTGCAGGATGCTCTGGATGCAGGGGATTTCTACTCTCTTGATATGAAAATTGAAGAGGTTGCACGAGGTCTTGGTCTTGATGCAATCGGCTTGGAACGTGATGTCGCTGCTCTTTCTGGTGGTCAACGTACAAAGGTTTTACTAGCAAAACTATTACTTGAAAAACCAAAAGTACTATTACTCGATGAGCCAACGAACTATCTGGATGAAGAGCATATTACATGGTTGAAAAACTATTTAAAGAACTATCCACATGCTTTCTTATTAATTTCGCATGATACGGAGTTTATGAATGAAACGGTGGACGTTATTTTCCAACTAGAGTTTTCAAAATTAACTCGCTATACAGCAACATATGAAAAGTTTTTAGAGCTTGCTGAAATCAATAAACGTCAGCATATTGATGCCTATGAAAAACAACAGGAATTCATAAAAAAACAAGAGGATTTTATCGCGAAAAATAAAGCTCGCTACTCTACTACTGGTCGTGCAAAATCTCGCGCCAAGCAGCTTGACCGTTTAGAGCGTATCGATCGTCCTGAATCAGCTGTAAAACCTGAATTTGGCTTTAAAGAGGCACGTTCTTCAAGCCGTTATGTAGTAGAGGCTGAAAACTTAGTCATTGGATATGATAAGGACAAGCCGTTACTTCCCCCACTTACCTTTGAGATTGAACGCGGGGAAAAAATTGCTCTAGTCGGTATGAATGGTGTCGGTAAATCAACATTATTAAAAACGATGCTAGGCAAAATAAACCCACTGGATGGAAAAGTTATTCGTGGGGACTATCTTTACCCATCTTACTTCGAACAAGAAGTAAAGGCAGACAAAATTACACCAATCGATGATGTATGGAATGCCTTCCCTTCTATGGAGCAAGCACAAGTACGTGCAGCATTAGCACGTGCGGGACTAAAAACGGAGCATATTACTCGCCCACTTAATTCTTTATCTGGTGGTGAGCAAGCAAAGGTTCGTTTATGTAAGTTAATGATGGAAGAGGCAAACTGGCTCATATTTGACGAACCAACAAATCACTTAGATGTCGATGCAAAAGATGAGCTAAAGCGTGCCATGAAAGAATTTAAAGGCACAATCGTGTTAGTAAGCCATGAACCTGATTTCTATGAAGGTTTAGCAACAAAGGTCTGGAATGTCCAAGACTGGTTTACTTCAGGGCAACAAAGCTAGGAATATTATTAATGGTGGGCAGTTACCGATGTGATTCTTGGATCACTCGGTGCTGCCCTCTTTTTAGTAGCTGGAAATTGAGCGTGGGGATCGTGGGACCTGAGCAGTTCTCCAACCTACCCGAGCTTTTGAAAACCACTTCTCTCCTTAGCCTCAAATAAAATTTTTTTATCTATGCATAAAACCCAACATTTAATCATAATAATAATCAGTGGATTAACAACTCTATCTACCGCTATTAAATCAAACTATTTCTCCCTATTTTAAGACAACTCTCAAATTCTTTAAGCATCTATTATTAATATTGAATAAACTTACATCATTGTAAGCTGAATTTACGAAACTTTTTGCTCTTTTGAACGTATATTTTAGTATAGAAAAATACATCATTTCTATTTGATTTTTTTTCAAATAGCTATTGATTTATATATAACTTACTAGTAAGATATATATATAACCTACTTAACTTACTAATAAGATATCTATAAAATATAATCCTAAAAAAGAAAGCGGGGAATGAAGAATGACAGTTATTATTTATTCACAAGCGAGCTGTTCTTCATCCAGAAAAGCATTAAAATGGTTAAAAGATCACAACATCGAATATAAAGAAAAACGTATTACTTCACACCCACTTACACTTGCAGAATTTAAAGAAATATTAAGCATGACAGAAGATGGAACAGATGAAATTATTGCGACAAACTCAAACGATTTTAAAAATTTAAATGTTGATATCGATCAGCTCTCTATTCAAGAGTTGTTTGCAATAATTCAGGCTCATCCAAGAATGCTACGCAGCCCTATCTTAATTGATGAAAAACGTATTCAAGTTGGGTACAATGAGATGGACATTCGTCGTTTTATTCCACGTAAAGTTCGTGCTTTTGAATTAAATGCTATGACAAGATTGGCACAAGAAAGTTAAAACAGTTTTGGAGATGACCTTATATGGATCAAGAAAAACAAATAACCCTTACCTCGTTGTTTGAAGTAGTTTCTTCTATTGAGCGTAAGTGGGCAAACGAGTGGAATAATCAAAATGTACTCGGCTTTTCAAAATCCCATATTTTAATTTTAGACTACTTATCGCAGGAGGGACCAAAACGCCCTTCTGCCATTGCTGATCGGTTAAAGGTAACAACAGGTGGCGTCACTGTTTTAACAAGTAAGCTCATTAATGCTGGCTTTATTGAAAAAACACAACATGCCACAGATCGAAGAGCATTTCAATTGATCATTACACCTGATGGCAAAGACATTTTGGAAAAATCTCGTCAACAAGTTAGCGAAATTCTCAACAATATGTTTGGTATGCTCTCAGCTGAGGAAATACAAACATTACGTGAGATTTTTGCAAAATTACTTAACAATGAATCTACTCGGTAAGAGTAACAGTCCGATTTTCACACCTTTAAAAGTTAGACATATATCTAACTTTTAAAGGTGTTTTTCATTTGGCCAAATTATGGGTGACTGCCCTCCACCCCAACTATTTCTAGACGCTTAGTTTTAAACCAGAATTGATGCTTTTACTTATTCCGGAATACCACATTCATACTGTTTCCCAGCTCTTAAATTCATAAATTCTTCTTTCGCTTTTTGAATAACAGCAGGATTTAGTAAGGAATCAAACGCAGCTCCTGCCATTGCTTTTGCAGCATAATGCATCCCCTTCATGCCAAGTGAAGATCCAAAAGCAGCAGTCGCTTGCCAAGTATGCACTTGGACCCCATGAGGAGCACAGGTTGTAAATACCTGACCAAGGGGCGCAATCCACGAAACGTCCCCTAAATCGCTAGAACCTTGCATGGATTGGCGAAACGTTTGTGGAAAATGAAATACCTGCTCCACCAATACCTCTTTACTTATTTCATTTGGTACAAAAGATTGTTGGGCAGCACCTGCAAGAACAGAAGGATCTAATGAAGCCTGTAACGACTTTGCAAAAGCAAGCTCATCCTCTGTAAAAGATAATGGCTGTAGTTCGTTCCACTGTGCCAACATTTGCTCATTTAAAGTGAGATTTGGTAAAGTATCATAACACCCTGCCTTAATCCCCCAATGCACTTCTGTTTCTGTCATCATCGCTGCCCCTTTTGCTACCTTAATGAGTCTGCGCTCTAAATCTTTAACAGCATCACGATTTGCTCCGCGTAGGAAATAATAGACACTTGCTTTATCTGGAACAATATTCGGTGCTAAGCCTCCATTTGTAATTTGATAATGAATACGAGAACCGTCTGGCACGTGCTCCCGTAAATAATTGGCTCCGACATTCGTCAATTCAACAGCATCAAGTGCACTTCTCCCTAGATGTGGTGCACCAGCAGCATGTGCCGTCCTACCTGAAAAATAAAATTCAATGGCAGTGAGTGCTTGCATAGAGAAATTCGCTGTCATGTTAAACGTGAATGGATGCCACGTATAGACTACATCTAAATCATCAAAAACACCTGCCCGTGCCATATACGATTTTCCAGATAACAATTCCTCTGCTGGGCATCCGTAATAGCGAATCGTTCCTTGTAAATTGTTAAGCTTCATCACTTCTTTTAAGGCAACTACAGCTTCTACTCCAGCCGTTCCTAATAAATTGTGACCACAGCCATGCCCTGGTGCCCCTTCCTCCACAGGCGAATATAATGAACTGACTTGCTGCGATAATCCTGGAAGCGCGTCAAACTCTCCTAAAATTCCAATAATTGGACTACCTGATCCCCACTGTGCATAAAAGGCAGTTTCTACATCACCAATCGGCGTAACAATATCAAATCCTTCTTTTTTCAGAAAATCTTGTTGCAGTACAGAAGCAAATGTTTCTTCATAGCCTAGCTGAGGATTGTCCCAAATTTGCTTTGCCATATGACTGAAAGTTTCTTCATGTCGTTGCATCCAATCAAATAAATGCCGTTTCATAGTTAGTATCCCTCCACAGATTTTATTTTTGTTTGTTGCTGATGATTAACTGGTAAAGTAACAGCAATTACAGCAGCGATTACACACATAATGGCTAAAAATATAAATGATGTTTTAAAAGAACCACCTGATACATTAATTAAATAACCCATAATTATTGGCGAAATAATGCCGGCTGCTTGACCACCAAAATTTACTACGCCAAAAGCTGTCCCAACATTTTGTTGATTGACGACACGATGTGGTGTTGTAAATATAAACGAGGACATAAAAGATACGAATATAAAGGCGATTGATTGATACGTAATAGCTAGTGCTGCAGAAGCGGCTGTAGACATGAGATACAAACAAACAGCTAGCACAACCGCTCCGAAAATCACGCCATATTTCGAGCGCCCTCCTATCTTTGAGATGATACGCCCACTTATAATCATTCCAATAGCTGCGAAAATGGCTGGTATAGCGGCGATGAATCCGACATTTTTTAAATCAAGACCATGCACTTTCATTAAATATGTTGGCATCCATGAGCTCAATCCCCAGTTTGCTATATTAATAAAGAAGAAAATAAGAAGTACACGCATTAAATAAGTATTTTTTAATATTTTGCTAAAAGAGCCCTTCTCTTCGCTCTCCTTTCGCTCCTCTGGTATAGATGTTTGTGCATTTTTCGTACTCCACAAAAGAGCGATTACAAAAAGAAGTCCTAAACCAGAAATTAAGAAAAATACATTGCGCCAATCCATTACCAATAATAGAGGAGCACAAATAATAGGAGCGATAGCACTACCTATCATATTGGATGACATCATTGTCGCTTGAGCCTTTGTACGTTGTTCTTTCTGAAAATATATAGAGATTGCTTTTGTACTTGCAGCAGGATATCCGCCTTCTCCAATACCAAATAAAAACCGAATTAAGAGTAGTGAAGTGAGTGACCAAGCCAATCCCGTAAATGCAGTGAAAACTGACCAAAAAATAACGGCACCAATTAATAATTTAATCGCTCCGTACTTATCCGTTAGCCATCCACCAGGAATTTGCATCACAGCATATCCAAAGAAGAAGGCACTTAAAACAAATCCTAGTTCAGTAGCTGTTAAGGATAGGTCATTACCAATATTAATTAAAGCTAAGCTGATAGCAGTTCTGTCAATATATGAAACCATCCATCCAAAGAATAAAACGCCTAAAATTAAATTACTGCGGTTTTTTAGTTCGACATTCATAACTCCACTCCTTTCATTAAATTATTTAAATATTAAGATAAATAAAGGACGATATCATTAGAATATCTTACAATGTTTATAAAAGATCATTAGAATATATTCCGAAATTTAGTGAAAGGAGTCGAAATAACGATGTCTCTAGGGGAACATGAAGAAATTGTATTGAACGATGAAAATTGTAGCTTTTATATTTATAGCGCAACAAAGGAATGGTCTTTATTTTATGGTCGACCTTGTGATATTAACCCCGATCTAAAAGGAGTACATTGGGATAAACAACAGCAACGCTTTAGTGCAACGATATACATACCAGAGCCAAATGAGTACATTGTACAAGGTATCATCTTTGGGGACTTTACTGGTTATGATGAGCAATTTTTAGTTTGGCAGCTAGAAAAGACCTTTTATCAAAAATTCCTCATACAGCAGCGTGAGCAGAAATTAGCCATTATGCAGCTTATAGGAGTAATGAATTCAACTTTGAAAATAAAAACGCTGTTGCAGACCATCATGGATTTTGCCATTCTAGCTATTCCAGTAATTGACCGTGGATTTTTAATGTTATTCAACCCTGAAATGGAGCGTTTATATACAGTAGCTAGTGCGGGTGTGACAGAGCGCATCTTTGATTATGCTCCCCAATTAGGCGAGGGAATGGCAGGTTATACATTCCAAACAGGCGTATCAGCCATTTATAACTATCAAGAAACTTTAGAGATTATGAGCAATGTTACAAAATTCAATCTAGACGCATTAATGGAAGCCATACATTTAGGAAGATTCGAGAGTAATACATCGATGGCAGTTCCTATTACCTTTAACGAAAGAAAACTCGGTGTGATGATTGTCCATCAATATACAAATAAACGTGCTTTTCAACAAAGTGATCTAAGACTTCTAGAAAGCTTCGCATCGCAGGCGGCAGTTGCTATAAGAAATGCGGAGGCATATGAAGAAATAGAACGGTTAAATGCTTATTTTATAAAGCAACATGAAATTCACCAAATCTTTATTAAACTATCTTTGCAAAATGTACAAGAAATGAAAATCATTCAAACGACGAAGGAATTATTACAATTAGACATACAATTTGTAAATTTAGCCGATCGTAAAACATTTTTACAGTTAGAAACAATGAACAAGCTAGCAACAATTCAAGAGGAACAATTAATGGATATAGGCTATATTTTCCCAATCCGAAATGAAAGAGAAATTTTCGGTTACTTAATTATTCAGCAGTTGGAGAAATTGACGAGCCAACAACGTATGATTATCGAAAACGCAGCGATGAGCTTAACTTTAAAATCACTACAAATACAAGCGACAGGACAAACGAATTTTAAAGAACGTTTCGAGCTTTTTCAACAGCTTATCTCTGGACGTGCCCCTCTAGTTGATTCTCGTTATGATGAATTAGGGCTCGATATTAAGAAACCAACATTCGTCGTAAAATTTGGGCTTAAACAATTTTCTCATAAAAATAGTATGCAATTTATTCAACATGTACAGCAATATTTTAAAGGGCAGCATTTTATATTTACACTACGCGAAACAATCGTTTGGGTATTACAAGGAGATACGGCGTTTCGTCACAAAATAAAACAACAATTAACGCAGGCTATTATTAGTTGGGTTCAGTTTTATCATCAACAGGTGGCAATAGGCATAGGAGCTATACAGGATCATTTATTAAATGTTGCTCAGAGCGCCGAAGAAAGTCAGCAAGCACTTCAACAAGCTACGCGCCAAGCAAACAAAGAAGATGAGGTAACCATTATTTGTTATGAAGAGCTAGGTATTAATCGATTGTTCAACAAGCAAAGCGAAGAAGAGCTTGGACAATTCGTTCATGATATATTAGCTCCGTTATACAAGCAAAAGGATGAAACTTTACTTAAAACACTTCGTTGTTATATTCATCAAAATCGTTCTATTTCAAAAACAGCTTCTACCTTACACATTCATCAAAATACGCTATACCACCGACTTGAGAAAATTAAACAATTGTTAGATCGTGATTTACACAATCCAGCACATTATTTAGAGATTCATTTAGCCCTGCATTTAAGTGAGTGAAAGTTTGAGGTTCCACCGTCGATGTTCGATGTTTTATCAGCGATTTCGGCACTTTTATCAGCGATGTTCGGTGATTTATCAGCGTTTCTGACACTTTTATCAGCGATGTTCGGTAGTTTATCAGCGATTTTGACACTTTTATCAGCGATGTTCGGTGGTTTATCAGCGATTTTGACACTTTTATCAGCGATGTTCGGTGGTTTATCAGCGATTTTGGCACTTTTATCAGCGATGTTCTCCGGGTTACCGGCGTTTCTGGCACTTTTACCGGCGATGTCCTCTGGGTTACCGGCATTTCTGGCACTTTTACCGGCGATGTCCTCTGGGTTACCGGCGTTTCTGGCACTTTTACCGGCGATGTTCCCCGTTTTACCGGTAATAAAATTAAAAAAAAGATGCATCGCAACATAATTTTGCAATGCATCTTTTATCGGATTGGTCGAACGTATACTTCCGTCTAAGTAATTAGTTTAGTGCGACCAATACATGTTATCATGCTGGTAGCACAGACTCTACGATTGAAACATCAGCCATAAGCATTTCTTTCAAACGAGCTTTAGCACGGAATAAACGAGATTTCACAGTACCAATTGAAACTTTCATAATAGATGAGATTTCAGCAAGTGAGTATTGGTCTATGTAAAAATACCATAATGTTTTACGATAGATCCCATCTAATTGCTCCATTTTATCCTGTACTAATTTAGTAACAACATCTTTTTCAATTTTTTCTTCAGTCGAAATATCATTATTGGGAACCAAATCTAAAATCGGTACGTCTAATGTTTCAGGTTGGTTCATCATGTATTTACTACGTCGAACTTTTTTACGATAGCGATCTCTAAATGTATTCATTGTAATTGTTGTAAGCCAAGCTTTAATATGCTCCACCTCGGCAACGCTATCCTCATAGCGCACAACTTTTACCCATACTTCTTGCATTAAATCTTCAGCTTCAATATTATTGCGAGTAAGTTTTAAACATAAATGATATATATAACGATTGTATTCCTCATATACGCCTTCTAATTTTTCATTCATTGTGTATTCCTCCGCTTCTTGTTCTTGCTTCTATACACATTCTCGCAAAATAATGTATTACACTCTATCGTATTGGCTTTCAATTACATTACAATCGTGTAAGCTTAAATCCTTTCACTTGTAATATTCGTAAAAATTGTTTTACTACTATATTACTTTTTCAAAGAAAAGCTACTCAGCACGCCTCTTCTGCTACTTTTTTATTGTATTCCCAATAGTATTTACTTAAATTACCTAACTCAAAATTCAGAAATTTATGAAAACAAGTGAAGGATTATCGTTCGATTCCTCACATCATTTAAATCGGGTTGCTCTGATGAGCGCTGCCCTAAATCTGCTCACTAGTGTCCGTTCATATTAAACTGGTCCCAAAACAGTATTCACAAATAAGAACTTTTTCGACATAACAAACCCCCTGTTCGTTCAAAACAGGGGGTTTATATTTTAAATTTCTTTTCTGCTACGACGTAATAACAAGCATGCTAAAGCTACTAAGATTAAACCAAGTACTTGATATAAAGTTGTGTTACTTTCCCCTGTTTGAGGTAAGCGTTCAGCTTTATTTGGAGTTTGTTGCTCCTCTTGGTCAACTTTTTGATTTTGAACAGCATTGTTGACATGCTTTTCTACTGATGGCTTTTCTACTTCCTTAGACGCATTTCCTGAGTATTTCGGTTTTTCACTCTGTTCCACCGATTGTTCTGGTTTCTCTGGAATTTTTTGTTCCTCTTCTACCTTACCTGCATCTTCAGAGTCTTTCGTTTTTTCACTTTGTTCCACTGGTTTTTCACTCGGCTCCACTGGTTTTTCACTCGGCTCTACCGGTTTTTCACTTGGAGCCATTGGTTTTTCACTTGGCTCTACCACTTTTTCACTTGGAGCCACTGGTTTTTCACTTGGAACTACCGGTTTTTCACTTGGAGCCACTGGTTTTTCACTTGGAACTACTGGTTTTTCACTTGGAACTACCGGTTTTTCACTTGGAACTACTGGTTTTTCACTTGGAACCACTGGTTTTTCACTTGGAACTACTGGTTTTTCACTTGGAACTACCGGTTTTTCACTTGGAACTACTGGTTTTTCACTTGGAACTACTGGTTTTTCACTCGGTTCCACTGGTTTTTCACTTGGCGCCACTGGTTTTTCACTTGGGTCCACTGTTTTTTCACTCGGCTCCACTGGTTTTTCACTTGGAACTACCGGTTTTTCACTTGGAACTACTGGTTTTTCACTCGGCTCCACTGGTTTTTCACTTGGAACTACTGGTTTTTCACTCGGCTCTACCGGTTTTTCACTTGGGTCCACTGGCTTTTCACCCGGCTCTACCGGTTTTTCACTTGGATCCACTGGTTTTTCACTCGGCTCTACTGGTTTTTCACTTGGGTCCACTGGTTTTTCACTCGGCTCTACCGGTTTTTCACTTGGGTCCACTGGTTTTTCACCCGGCTCTACCGGTTTTTCACTTGGATCCACTGGTTTTTCACTTGGGTCCACTGGTTTTTCACTTGGGTCCACTGGTTTTTCACTTGGGTCCACTGGTTTTTCACCCGGCTCTACCGGTTTTTCACTTGGGTCCACTGGTTTTTCACTTGGGTCCACTGGTTTTTCACTTGGGTCCACTGGTTTTTCACTTGGATCCACTGGTTTTTCACTTGGATCCACTGGTTTTTCACTTGGGTCCACTGGTTTTTCACTTGGATCCACTGGTTTTTCACTTGGATCCACTGGTTTTTCACTTGGATCCACTGGTTTTTCACTTGGGTCCACTGGTTTTTCACTTGGGTCCACTGGTTTTTCACTTGGATCCACTGGTTTTTCTATTTTGGTATTTAAAATATCATAACCATTAACTTTAGACTCATATCCCTCTACAGGTTGCTCTTTTACAGCATATTGGATTTCTTTACCTTCTACTGTGTATTGGTCTAAGTGATCGAATTGATATTTCCAACCATTTTCTGCTGTTGCTGTTTTTGTAACAATAACCTCTCCATCTTTGAGTAAATCTACTTTGATTTCTGAAGGGCGATCTTGTTCACGATCGTTGCTCCAAGTTTTCGTTCCCTCAATCGAGGTTTTTTTCAAACTATTAGAAATCGGTAATTCAATACCTTTTGCAGCATCCTCGTCTATTGTAAATGGAATTTTCTTACTCGCGTCAAATGTTACATATTCAGGAGCTGATACTTCTTGTACATAGTACTCACCAGCTTTCAAGTTTGGTACTTCTACAATTCCTTTGTCATTGGTTGTAAAATCGCCAATTTGTTGACCACCTGATGTGAAAACTTTAAATTGAACACCTGGAATGACTTGTTCTTTATGATCATCTATATATTTCAGTATTCTTAATGTACCTTTAGCTGGTAAATCTCCTACAGCCCCACCATTGGCTGAAATGTTTTTTACTTGAGCCTCTTTTTTCTCGTGTACTGGCTGTTGATTGTTAACTTTGTAAGTCAAATCATATCCATTCTTCAAATATTCTTCATTTACGCCTTCAGCTGTAATAGTCGTTTTGTAACCTACAGTAAACGACATTAAACTTGCACGATCTCGATAAATCATTACATTAAACGTATTATCACTCGTAAAACTTACATATCCATACCCTTTACTTTGAAACTCTTCAGGTGTGAGTCGTTGATTACCTAAGTAGCCATCTGTTTGGATATAAAAACTATCTTTTAGAATTTGTTGACCGCCTTTTGAAGTATCTTGTAACACGATATCACTATCAAGATATTCCTTCTTTAAGTTGAAGTTTAGGAACCAACGAACTTCGTCTGAATTATTTGGCTGAATATCTCCTGTTTTATAGAAGAAGATTCCTGGCGAAGAACCGCTACTAGCTGGATGAGTAATTTTTACAGCTTGTTCACTTAAACTTGTTCCAAAGTTCGTATTAATCGTTTTTGAACTTCCAGATTCTACGTTTGTTGCTTGAATAGTAAATTCAAAGAAACCTTTAATATTTTCACGTTTATCTACTTTACTATTAAACGTACACACAACTTGTTCGCCAGTCACATTACACGTACCATAATCATCTAGATTAATCGATTTATTAAAACCTTTTAATTCAGGTGGTAATGTCATTGTGATTGTATCGCCTGATTTTAATTTCAAATTAGGCTTTTCACTAAAGGTTACACGGACTCCTGTTTGTTCTCCGTATGTTAAATCTGTTTTTGTAATTTGCGCACTATCAATAAGCATTGTATTGTTTAGTTCATTTGCTTTTCCTACATTGGGTACTATTGTTTGAAATAGTACGACTACAAAACATAATAATAATGGAAATAATTTCTTGGCATGCATGTTTATAAACCTCCTGTTTGAATTTCAGAGTATCGTATGTAGATTCCCCATTATCGCTAAACTTTATATGATTCATATTATTTCAGTAAAAATTTCTTGCTTTGGATTTTAGTGAAAGGAAAACTTTACAGACCTTTTTACTATCGATATAGAACCTAACAAAATCTCGTAGGTGAGTAAACTCTCAATAATATAAACCAAAAAGCACCTAAAGTAATATAACATACGACTAAAGAATTGAAAAATATTTTAAGGATTCCCAAAACATTACTATAGTACCATTTTATAAAAATGTTTAGAAACTAGTATTTTTATCAATTTCGCAAACCTCAATAAGATCCATTTTAAGGAATTAAAAAATGTTAATAGAACCATATTTTACTTTTACAATAAATACAAACTGTGCCAAAAGTTTTTTTACATTAAATTATCTTTTTCGACAATTTTTTTACTTATAAATAAAACAACGCCCACACTCCCTTCATCATGTTAATTACAATAATTTACAACAGTGTCCTCTAGGTGTATGTAGTAGTTCACACCCCCTCGTTCTTTTGGATTTAATCTTTTCAATGGAATCCATTAGCTAAAATAAAAAGAACACCCCATTAAAGGTGTTCTTGGATTTGCGCTTGTAGGCCATTCATTGACTTTTGAAGGTATGATCAGCATGAACTCTTCTTACTTTAATTCATTGACTTCATTCTTATTTAACAAAAGCATAGGAGTCAGTAATAATTGCTACAGCTATGTTGTCTGTTGTTCCCTTAATCCGCACAAAACATAAAATTGCTGTATAAATGGAAGGAATGGTCACCCCATGATAAAAAAAGCTCAACATACCTAAACGATTATTTACAATTGACGCTGGTTGTTCATGATCTTCTCCCCCATCTCTCATCACGAATCTATTACTCAATAAACAATTTAATGTTACAGATATACCCCTTGCACAAAGAATGAGTATTCAGTCTTTTCAATTAAAAAAGCGCGCTAATAAGGGACTATTATAAATATCACAAAGACTACCCAGGACTTATTTCCTTTAATTTTCCATAACAAAATATGTATGTTTTCTATACTACTTCTTATAAATGACAATTTACTAACTTCAAACATAGCACTTTATGTTCACTACTTAAAAACTACTATCAGGGTTTTTTTTCAAATTATTAATACTTATTTTATATTTTTTTAATTTTTCCTTCTCTTATTAATAGCTTAGATGTAGTATACTATTACATAATCTAAATTACTCAATATATCCAAAGTTATTAGTATATACCACAATAATAATAAGGAATTTTGAAGATAGTTGAGACAAGGGAGGTAATACATATGAAAAACTTTTCAATTAAACAGAAAATTCTAACACTTATTACATCTGCTGTTATTTTTTTGCTAATTATTTCGGGTGGAGGTTTTTATTATATTAACGATATGGCAAAAAGAACTAAGGATATGTACGAAGAGTCACTTTTGCCAATCCAATATCTCGGTCAAATTCGAACTGACATTCGTGCGATGGATTCTTTCGTTTTAGAGCTTATGATTACTATGGATACTAAACGTAATACCGAGCTACAATCGAACATCACAGATAGATCTCAAAATATTGAAGAATCAATTGTAGAATTCAAAGACTCTTACAGCGGAAATGAAAATGAACGAAAACTGTTAGAATCTATTCAATCTAATCTTGACGGTTATTTTAGTACTATGACAGAGGTCGTTGATTTGGCTAGTAAAAACCGAAACGAGGAAGCTTATTCTTTATACACTACATCTATGCAGGATTTTCGTGAGAAAGTGGCAAATGATGCACGTGATCTAATGATTATATGTTCTGATGATGCTGAACAGTTGAATAAAGCAAATGAACAAAGTCTATACACTACTATGCTCATTTCTGCCATTCTCACTGTTATAGCCATTATTTTCTTTATTGCATTGGCAACATGGATTAGCCGTTTAATTGTAAATCCGGTTAAAGAGTTGCAGGCTAACATGTTAAAAGCAGGCGATGGAGATTTGACTGTACAAGGTACCTATTCGTCCAAGGATGAAATCGGTCAATTAACCCAATCATTTAATACGATGATTAATAATATTCGTACTACCGTAACAAAAGTCAATGAAACTGCTAATCATGTAGCCGCAGCATCTGAAGAGTTAAATGCTAATGCAGCAGAAACTACGAAAGCAACAGAGATGGTTGCCAATACGATGGAAACGATCGCTCATGGTTCAGTAGAGCAACTAAACAATGTCTCTAGCACCGTCAATACCGTCAATGAGCTTTCAACAGGTGTACAACAAGTAGCTGGGAATGCTCAAGCTGTAACCGAACTTTCAGGTGATTCTTTATCTCTAGTGATACATGGTATAGATGCCGCGAATCAAATGAATCAACAAATGATGGACATCACAGAACGAGTAAATGGCTTATCAGAAGTTGTCGACGTGTTAGGAAAACGTTCCAATGAAATCGGTCAAATTATTGATTCAATTACAGCAATTGCTGAACAAACAAATCTCCTTGCCTTGAACGCCGCAATTGAAGCCGCACGTGCTGGCGAGCATGGGAAGGGCTTTGCTGTCGTTGCAGATGAGGTTAGAAAATTAGCAGAACAGTCCGCTATTTCTTCAAACCAAATTGAAGTGTTGATTTCAGAGACGCAGAAAGATACTCAAAAGGCCGTTGAATCAATGAAGTTAGTAACAACGGGAGTTAATGAAGGGATTAAAACAACAGAAAATACACGTACAACTTTTGCTTCCATTCAAGATGCCATTCAAAATGTTACGATGCAGGTAGAAGAAGTATCTGCAGCGGTTGAGCAAATGGCCGCAGGAACTGAAGAAATTGTTGGTAGTATGAATACAATCCACTCTATAACTAGATCTACTACCGCCGGCACTGAGAGTATTTCTGCTTCGTCCGAAGAACAAATGGCAGCAATGGAGGAAATTTCATCATCTGCTTATTCACTAGCAAGCTTGGCAGAAGAGTTAAGAGACTTGGCAGCTCAATTCCGAGTTTAATATGATTTCTAAATGCAGTACCTCTTTATACAATTTGTCACTAACGATTAGGGATCACTTCATTTTGGAGTGATCCCCTATCTTTTAAAAAAATCTGTAAGGATTAAGTTCGGTGTTGAACCGGACTTAATCCTTTTTCGTTTTGTATAGGATGTTTTTTATGTAAAAGCTGAGGCGCCAATACGCCCTTATTAATTTCCTTCATCACCTCCTGAATCTATGAGAAAAAAATTTTTCCCCATCCATTTAAAATGGTTACACAAAACATTACGAGTTGACGCTATGTAGAAGAGAGTCTACGAAAATCGTAGACTCTCTCTATTAATACTCAGACCTAATGCATGAGTTAAAGTCACCTTTTTACCACAATTGTATAAGCTTAAAAAGCTGATTCTAAAGAACCGTTGATTTACAAATTAAAGTGGCTATTTCTCTCAACTAATAAAAAATTATCTTCGATTAATAACAAATAAATTGTAATGTTAGAACAATTTTCTCGGATAATCATATATTAAATTTAGGTCATCTATTCCACAGTGTTAATAAAAGAGCCACGTTACCCAATAATATAAAATAACTAATGTAAAGATGACTGTAGGTGGAATCACAATAATCGTAACTTTAATATATTCCCACCATGTGATTTTTACCTTACCTTTCCTTAAGATGTGCATCCACATTAGTGTTGCAAGGGTACCCATAGGAAGTAACAGCGCACCTATGTCACTTCCTATAATGTTTGCTAAATAAGCAACTTTCAAGGAAATAGGGTCGAGCCCCATATTGGTTAACGTAATAGTTCCAACCATAAGCGCAGGGTGGTTATTAAAGATATTAGAAAGTACCGAAAGTAGTGCGCCCATTAAGACGCTTGTATTGAGTAGGTTTTCTGAAACCAGTGGGCGCATAAAATGAATTAACCATTCTGTTAAGCCAATATTATTGAGACCATAGATGATGACATACATACCAAATGCGAAAACGATAATATACCAAGGTGTTTTTTTTAACATATCACCTGGAGGTATTTTTAAATAAGCCCATCTCCACCCTAAAAGAATGAGGGATCCAATTACCGCCATAATAGAAATTGGAATTCCTAAAAACGAGGCAAAGAACAGACTTAACCGAACGCAAAATACAAATAGAAGTACGTTTAGCATAAACCTAGTACGCTTTTGCTTCGATTGTCCTAAAGCAATTTGTTTAAGTGGATGATAAGAAGGAAGTGACATCCCTGCTACATTTGTAGGAACAGTTTTAGGTATGTTCTTTTTGAAGTATAAAAACAGTAAGCCAACTAGTAGTAATAAACCGATTGTTGCAGGGACAAACATCATTGCTGTATGTGAATACAAAGTCATATCGACAATTTTTAATGCAATTAGATTTACGATATTACTTACCCCGATTGGAGCACTGGATGCTGTTGCAATTAAACCTCCAGAAAGTAAATATGGAATCTTTTGATGATTTTCTAATCCCATATTGTTTAATAACATTATTAATATTGGTATTGCGATTAAAATACTACCGTCATTATTAACGAAGAGTGTCATGAGAAAGCATAAGAGATTGACATACCAGAATAATCGAATGCCAGACCCGTTTGCTTTTTCAGCAAGAAGCTCTGCAACCCAGTTAAAGAACCCAAAGCTTTCTAATACAATCGCCATGACAATTGTAGCCATGATGGTAATCGCAGCATCACTGATGGTTTGTAAAATTGTGACGAGATCTGTCATGGTCACACTACCGCAAAGTATTACAATAATCGCGCCAACCAATGCAGGAATAGCTTCATTCATATTTCTAGGTCTCCAAAAAATGAAACCAAGAGTAACTAAAAATGTAAGTATTGTTATTACCTCGAATATTTGCATAGTATTTTCACCTTCAAGCAGTTTTTTGATTCTAAAAAATAACTTATTATTAGACTAAAATAATAGGCTCTCCCTCTCATTCATTAGGTTAGTGATGCTGTCTTAGTATAAATATGTAAAAAGTTAAAACTCCCTTAGTTTTATACCTACTTTCTCCAATATTCATACTAAATTACCTAAATATTAAAATAGTATGCTGTAAAGAATTAGATTGATTTAAAGCAAACATAAAAAGGCATGTGTTCAAGCAAATTCTAAACTCATGCCATGTATTTCTTTAAGTTTTGGATAAAGAGACGTCTAAAATAGTGTTAGATCCTTAATTTCAACCAAATAAAAATAGGTCGTTTAATAATTCAGAGGTGTTCCTCCTAATAGGATGAACTCTTTTTTATTGTTAAAGAAACTATAAAGTAATCGCCATCTTGAAATTGAAATAATTAATTCAATCGCAAACATTTAGTTTACGGGCGTTTGGAAAAGGATTTTGGATGCGCTTTAGCACCGTAAAGACATAAAAATATTGACATAAAAGCAATTTCAAATGAATAAGTTGTGATGATTGGTACATTGCGATTAGGAATTAAATACCTTACTTTTTCAAGTTACAAGTCTGGCAAGTGTACTTGAGGAGACATCAGTGCCATATTGACACCTATTGATACCCCAGCAACACTAATATGGATATTTATTTTAAAAAGCATAGAAAATTAATCTAACGAAGGGATAGCTTAAAGTAGTATTTTAGTCATCCCGATTAGCTTATTGATTAATTTATTCAGTTAGTATTTGTGGATAGTTTGAGTACTTATATAGAAAAGGAGGTAAATTTGATTTTGTTATTGCAAAATTTAAATAAAGAAATTGTTGGCATTGAACTCTCGGGAGGAAAGATATTAAAAGGTTCAGTGATTGATTCGAGTAGTGACATTATTGTGATTTATAATGGAAATATGTTTGTCTATTTACCAATCGATCATATTCAAACTTTAGAAATCGATTATGACAATGAAGATAATGTTCAAGAACCTTCAGAAAGACCGGCATTTGATTCTCAAGTGTCGTCTAGTAAGGACCTAACCCTTACAAATATACTTTCACATGCAAAAGGAATATACGTGGAGATTTTTGTAACAAAAAACCAAGCACTACATGGAGTTATAACGTCTGTTAGGAATGATTATTTTGTATTTGAATCTCCTATTTACAAAACCATGTTCATTTCAACAAAACATTTAAAATGGCTCATTCCATATTCTAAAGATCAGTTTCCTTACGGACTAAGTGAAAATGAATTTTTAAGCCTGTCGTCTAGTAACAATCAGTCACTAAACGATACATTCGAATCTCAATTTGACCAACTTAGAAATCAACTTGTTGTATTAAATCTTGGAAAAGAATTTTCCCATATAGGTAGAGTAATAACTGTAAAAGGTCAAATTATCGAGATACAAAACGGGAAATCTAATTCAACGTATTTTAACCTTTCACATATTCAAACTGTTCATCAAGTGTAAGGTGCGTCTATTTTGTTATGTAGGTTATTTTTTTGTTTCCTTTTATCAAAGTAACTAGGGGTTGCGTTTTAAGAAAGTTTGTCACTTTTTTGTTACAGTTTTTGCACTAAACCAGCGGATAGTTTATCGATATTTTGAGATCAATTTTCGCCTTGGCGTAATTCATTATGATACCTTAATTTCATTGACATACTAGTTTTTCAACAACTTGAAGCTGAACTAATTATTGATATTAGTTCAGCTTCAAATCACATTATATAAGAAAATTTGTTGAATGGATGTTTATAGTTGAATAGACATGCCTCGGATCAATCAATAAAATTTAGTATACAAGAGGACGTGTCCGAAAAGAGTCTAAGAAAGTACAATTAAGAAATTACAAATTTTAGTCGAGCTTTATCGCTCGAGACAACGGTCAATCAGCTAAGCTAGCGAATATGGTATGAGGTTGAACTGGTTTTAGAAACATTTGATAACGCAGTAGCAGCGCAAAATCCACTACTAGGGCTAAGTATACATACGGATTTAGGTTCTACAATATACAAGTGAAGCTTTTGACGAGCTTATAGAAATACGAAATGATTCCGCTATTCAGCTGAAAAGGATATTCATATGACAATGCGTGACTCGAATCATTTCGTAATACAAAATCATTACCTTCTTCTATTTCTCGCATTTCTTCCCCTATCATTCACTACGTTTTCATTTTTTTGTTTATTGCTGTTTTCTGTCTTATTATTAGGGCTTTCATTGCTATCTTTTGCTTCACTATTTTTTTTTTCATTCGTTTTTTCTTGATCTTTCTTTCCTTCATTCGTTTTTTGTTGATCTTTCTGTCCTTCATTAGCTTTTTCTTGATCTTTCTTTCCTTCATTAGCTTTTTCGCTCTTTGTTCCTAAACTAATATTTCGAACATGATACATTGCTAGACGGATAATTTCTTCTTTAGAAAAAATAGTAATATAATCGTCCGAAACCTCATCCATTATTCCTTCTAACATTTCTGGACCCCCACGATTCACTTTAACCCAATGATGTCGTAGGCTGCTTACTACTGCTTTAAAATCAGGTGCAAGTAGGTACGAACCTGCTGCTGGATCTGCAGCACTAAATGCCATCCCATCTCTTGGGTTAAGAGAAATGCTTTTAATGTGCTGCGTTCTGTAGTAAACAATCCCATCTTTTTCTGTTAATAATACAAAATGATCGTCTTCAGCAGCCATTAACTTCCCTATACGTGATTCAGGACCTCCCCGATCCACTCTTATAACTTTATTCATTAACGTAAGCAGAAGATCTTTATTCATTCCTTTAGCCTCCTAATAGTATTGTCTTGTTATCTATATGTATATTTGAGTAATCGACCTATGCAAAATGCCCATTTAGGTAAAAATAGAAGACTAGAAATCGGTTCGTCCAGCTTTGAATTATTCTTTTCGCAAACGTTCTTCGTGACCAATTTCAGCAAAAGTTCCTCCCCCCAAGTGATTGTGCAGTCTTATCGAAAACGAGGCACGATGGAAAATCTCATGAAAGATGCGAAAAATGGTTTTGGCTTCGATCACCTCTTGTTTCGTATATGAACGATTCTTTTAGGCAGGACACCTCAAACCTTTATAACAAATTCGAACGTGACAATTTAAAAGAACTTATAGAAATAGTTGAGGTACTAGGTTAATAGCAGCACAAAAAACATCTACTCTCTTAGAGCGGATGCTTTTTTGATTGGAGATTATCCTATAGATTATATGTTCAAGTTTTAAATTTTTTACATCTGATGTAACTATAGGTGCTCCTATTCTAACCTCACTTACAGCAAGAATCGAAAGGAAAAATCTATTATTAGTAGTGATGCTTACTCCTGTAGCCTTACAAAATTATGGAAGCTCGATAAAAGGAATTGCAAGGTGAATAAACACAAAAAGACCTGAATCACAAGTCCCGGTCTTTTGCTAAATATATTAACTTAAACGGTTGGTAGCTTTCTAGATTACCCGAACAATAAATAAGCAACTCCTAAAATTACACAAACAATTCCGCCTAAAAATTGACCAATCCCAGACGCCTCTCCCATTAAAAATAGATTAAAAATATTTTTTCTTTTTTGAGTCTTTCCAAATAAAGCATCATCTGTTTTCATACGATAAATTCCCCAAGCAGTTAAAACAATACCAAAAACGATTATAATTAAACCTAACATATTAAAAAATCTCCTTATTTGTCATTTTCATCAAAAATAAAAACTTCCTCTATCGATTGATTAAAAATCGATGCAATTTTATAGGCAAGTAATACAGAAGGATTGTACTTCTGATTTTCAAGTGAAATAATCGTCCTTGACGATACACTTACACGATCAGCCAGTTCTTGTTGAGTTAAATTATGCTGTTTTCTTAAATCCCGCACTCTATTTTCCATATTCATCCCCCTTCAATATCAAAGGACTCGTTCATAGAAAAACTTAGTTACAGTATTTAGGATGAAAAGAGCAAGTATTAAGAGTAAAAGAACCGCTTTTACAGATAATACAATAAAATTACTCAAAAATAGCAACACTATTATTAATAAAGTTATACAATGCATAGTTATATTTGAAGCTTGTCCTTCAACCAGAGCATCTCTTTCATCATATTCTTTCGATAAATCATCTTCATTTTCTGATTTTCTTATATAGATTGTCATCGATACAATCAAAATAATAATGCCAGCAATGAAAAGATAGATTGTTGACACTTTATCCTCTGGATTCATCAAAAGACTAATAACACCTAACATTATTGCGAGGAACGATATTAATAATCTTTGAAATAACTTCCGTTTCAATACAATACCCCTTCCGAAATATGAAGTTAACTTCATGTGAAGTTTATTTCATATTACATACTTTTATAAACGTCGTCAAGTTAAATATTTGATAAACAATGAAAATGCCATCAAAAAATTAAAGAAAATTACCAAATTTTATATGTGTCATATTTAATATTGAACATCACAAGAAGAAAACGATGCTGAGTTCCCCTTCGTTTTCGAATAAAAATCTAAGTATGCACTAAGCAAAAAAATACCAAATACTCAAATAATCGAGTATCTGGTATTTTATTTGTATGATTTTATGATTGATTCGAACATGCTGCAGATCAATAGTAATACAATGCTAAACATTACTAGATACATTATTTTATCAACAAAGTGAAATGTTATTTAAAGTAATAGCTCTCAAATAGATATATTCCTTTACAACTATCTAGTACAATTACATTTAGTGATCGCCTTAAATTTTCTGTTTGAGGCACAGATTTAAAGGATAAAATAAAAAAATCAATTATTTTATTTTTGGAAGTAGAGGTGTTTTTTGATGAAAACATGGACAAAGACTATTAACATAAATGCTCCCATAGAAAACGTTTGGACATTGCTTGATGGCTCTTTAGCTGATTTGCAAAAAATTATGCCACAAGTAGTTGAAAACAAACCTATGAAAATAACGGAAGAAGTGGTTGGCAGTGTTTATCGCCAAAAATATAAAGAAGGAAAACGTATCGAAGAGTATGATGTCGAAACATTAGAATATACGAATACGCCTGATAAAAAAATCTTGAAAGTAGGCTTTACACTCGCTAATATGTTTGAAATTACGGCTTACTATGAATTAAATAAACTAAATGAAACAGAGACTTCTTTTACTTATACCGCAACAAATAAACCGTTAAAATGGTTCGTAAAATTATTTTTATTGTTTGCTTCGGACAAAGTAGTCGTTGAATTTTTAGAACGCGTCAAAAAAGTGGCGGAAGCGCAATATTAGCCACTTATTAAACAACACAAAGAGGCTGGGACAAAAAGAAAAAATGTTAGACCGATTGCAATTGGTCTAACATTTTTTTGATTTAGGAAGGAACACTCTACTCATTGAAGCGGAAAAGTTATTATCTGTTTTCGTTATTTTTCAAAATAATCGAGTTCTGTCCCAGCCTCTTTATTAGAGTAGTTTGCAAAATAAAGCATATAAAAGTATAGTTTTGGGGCTCATTATTTAGAAATGGCTGCAAACTGTAAGATGATTTCCTAAAGATGATACGTTTGGAACACGCTGCTGATCCGATTGCTCCGACAAGTCCTATTTATGCATTCAATTAAATTTTAGATCGAACTGGACTACACATTGCACCACCTGTTAAATCGTGAATTCAATGTGAAAGTTATCGCTGAGAGATTAGGCAATACACCAATGATGATTATGGAATGGATGTATACGGTCATGTTCTAATTATTTTCATGGTGCGCAGTAGTGCATAGAATCCCGAAACTCTTTTGATGTAGCAGTTGCTGTTCATCTGTTGTTCATATTGCTTTTTTATAATAAATCCGAGCAATAGGTGTATATATTCTTTTAGAGGGTGATTGAAATGCTAATAATTGCTACTATATTTATTACAGCAGCACTAATTTTTTATTCAGTAGGAGTATGGGCAGAAAAATTCCAAAAAACATTAAAGTTATGGCATGTGATTATTTTTTGGATAGGCTTACTATGCGATACACTCGGAACTACCATGATGGAAAAAATGTCCTCACAAGGATCTCTATTTAGTTTTCATGGCCTAACAGGTTTATTAGCAATCTTTTTAATGTTATTTCATGCAATTTGGGCTTCTATTGTATTGGTAAAAAAAGACTCAAATATGATGATAAAATTCCATACGTTTAGTATATTAGTATGGTTCATTTGGTTAATCCCTTATATATCTGGAATGATATATGGAATGACCAACAAATTTTAATAACATAAAGGATGGATTTAAGCTGTAGCGCCTGCCAACGTTACGGCTTTTTTCTTTGCCCTCGAAACTTCTTTCAATGCCAATAATCATCACTTGATGTCTCTCGCGGTACTTGTATAAAACTGGGGTTAATCATTAATAAAAATCTCAGAGACCATTGCTATAACAGGATTCCCCAACCACATTATGCTATACTATTTCTATTATCGAAATATTTGAAACGAGGGATGCTAGATGACAAATTTACAGCAATTAGATGCGTATTTCACAGAACATCGCGAGACACACTTAAATGAATTAAACGAATTTTTACGTATTCCAAGTATTAGTTCTTTATCTGAGCATAAAGGTGATATACAAAACGCTGCCGAGTGGCTTGCCAATGCCTTTAAGAAACTCAATCTAGAAAACATCTCCATTACTCAAACTGCAGGTCACCCTGTTGTTTATGCGGATTGGTTACATGCAGAGGACAAACCAACTATTCTGTTTTACGGTCATTATGATGTACAGCCTGTTGATCCATTAAATTTATGGGATAGCGAGCCATTTAACCCTACAATCCGTGATAACAAATTGTTTGCTCGTGGTGCTAGTGATGATAAAGGACAAGTGTTTATGCACTTAAAAATGATTGAAGCCTTATTTGCGACAACTGGCACATTACCAGTGAACGTGAAATTCATCTATGAAGGTGAAGAAGAGATTGGCAGTCCTAACCTTCCTGCCTATGTTGAAGAACATAAGGAGAAATTAGCTGCAGATTTAATTTTGATTTCTGATACAGGTCTTTACGGTCCTGGTAAGCCTGCTGTATGCTATGGGTTACGAGGCTTAACAGGGATTCAAATTGATGTTCGCGGTGCAAAAGGTGATCTTCACTCAGGTCTTTACGGTGGCGGTGTACAAAACGCTATTCATGCATTGGCTGACATTTTAGCATCTTTCCGTGATGAGCATGGCACAATTCAAGTTGAAGGCTTCTACGACAAAGTTTTACCGTTAACTGAAGAGGAACGTGAAGCTTACCGTGCGCTTGGCTTCGATGAAGAATCAGTGAAAGAAGAAGTTTGCGTGAAGGAATTATTCGGTGAGGCTGGCTATTCCTATTTAGAACGTACTTGGGCACGCCCAACATTAGAGATCAATGGTGTGTTTGGTGGCTTCTCTGGCGAAGGCATTAAAACGGTGCTTCCTGCTGAGGCTGGCGCAAAAATCACTTGCCGTCTTGTGCCAAATCAAGAACCTGATGAAATTGTAGCACTTTTAAAAGCACATATTGAAAAACATAAGCCAACTGGCGTTGAAGTGACAATCTCTGAATTCGATAAAGGTCGTCCATTCTTAACACCATTTGATCATCCACTTATCCAAGCTGCTGGTCGCTCGTACGAAAAAGTATATAATGTGCCAACTGCTTACACACGTGGAGGAGGATCAATCCCTATCGTGGCTGCTTTTGACGAAATTTTAGAATTACCAGTAGTGCTAATGGGCTTCGGTTTATCTAGTGAAAACTTCCATGCCCCAAACGAACACTTCCATTTAGAAAACTTCGATAAAGGATTACGCGTTTTAAGCGATTATTTATTCGAGGTAGCTGAATTACAAAAATAAAATAAACAAATCCCCTCGCATTTTTTTACGAGGGGATTTTGCTATGTTATTCACCAAAAATCGTAACGATATCTGCTGATTTTTTACGTTCTTTCCCTTTTGGTATTTCATCAAAATAGCCAACTTGTAGCATTGCGATAACACGCTCACTCGGCTGCACTTTTAAGGATTCACGGAATTTTGGGTTATCTAGGAAAGCGGGTGTTTTCCAGCATGAGCCGATTCCTCTATCCCATGCTAGCAATTGAATGTTTTGAATAAAAATACTTGCCGCTGCGTAATCTTCTAAACGCTCTTTTTGTCGTACATCCTCAGGAACAATCACAAAAGCATAACCACCCGCTAATGTGAATTTCATCATTTGCTTCGCTAAATCTTCACTTGAAAGCTCCTGCCATTTCGGTATAGCTAAATCACGCAATACATGATGAAGGGCAGATAACTCCTTTCCACATGCAACAACTAAACGCCAAGGCTCTCGATTACCATGATTCGGTGCCCATACCGCATCTTCAATAATTGCCAGTAAATCTTCACGATTTACTGGCTGCCCATTAAACTTTTTAATAGAACGACGCTCAATAATCGCATCCCTAACAGACAAAAATTGTTCGCTCATATACTCGTATCTCCTTTTATAACATTACTGCAATATTTTCTATCTTTTACATTATCACAAAATGATGAGCTTTAATACCGCTACCTTCCTAAGCAAAACTATCATCTATATGAATATAATAATAAGTCATGCTTGGCGTATAGGCCGTTGAATCTTCATAAAAATATGGCCGATTAATACTATCTGAAGTATGTGCGTTAACATATGGAATACCATTTTGAATACTCGTCACAATTACGGAATGGTCAATCCTTCCATCACCTTGGAAATCATAAAAAATGATATCTCCAAGATCTAATTCCTCAGCAGATTGCACACGCCTTCCCTTCAATCCATTTTTAGAGCCCTCCAAATACCATCTAAGGGAATGTGCAACAGACCAGCTAAAGCTCCAATTGCTATGTTGAACCCACCAACCTCTCTCTCTATTTGGAGCACCTCGCATTGGTGCTCCTCCAGCAAGTAAGCATTGAGAAATATAGTTCGTACAATCGACAGTAAAATTCGGAAATGCTGGATTACGCCTGTTCCACCACAAATTCGCATATTGTACAGCGGCCTGTCTGTTATACATTTTTGCCACACTTCCCCTCCTTATATTCATCATATGTACAAAGAGGTGTTTCTATTAGCTAGGCCCATATTCGAAAACCTATATAAAGTGGTCTTTATTGGTGGTATCTTTTCAATTTTAAGGTAGTTTTTGCTACAATAAGGTTAAAAGAAATATACATTTTTATTTTATGACTGGAAGGGATGTTGAAAGTGAAGCAGCATGCTGAGAAAGAAATTATACAGCCTACTCTTTTATGCGATAAAAAAGGTAATTTAAATCCAGCTGCCATCGGATTTGCACGTAAACCCCTCATAAACAGCAATTTAAGTGGCCATATTCTGCGCAAAAAGAAATGGAATTATTGGTGTGTCTACGGTGATGAGATTATATTCTCTGCTACTATTAGTCATCTAGACTACGCGGCGGTCTGCTTCGTTTATTTCCTTGAATATGAAACACAGCGCTATTTTGAAAAAACGATTACAATTCCATTGGGTGGAAAGTTAAAAATGCCTACACAGGTGCTAGATTCCGTATCATACAAAAATAGTGACATGATGATTGAGATGACTTATATACAAAATGAAACACATCTATCAGTTTCAATTCCAGACTTCGATGGAGATGTTTTACGTGCGAAGCTTGTCATTCAGCATCCACCAACAGATGAGTCATTGAATGTAGTCATTCCTTGGAACCGTAAAACATTCCAATTTACAGGTAAGCATCATATACTTCCTACTTCTGGAGTTGTAACAATTGGAACGCGTCACTTTACATTTTCACCTGAGGAAAACTTCTCTGTACTAGAATATAGTCGTGGTGTTTGGCCACGTGAGTCAACATGGAATTGGGGTATGGCCTCACAGCGAGTTCGAGGTAGGCGAATTGGGCTCAATTTAGGCGGTAAGTGGACTGACGGGACTGGAATGACCGAAAATGCTGTTTTCGTTGAAGGTCAAATGACAAAAATACATGAAGATGTACTGTTCAATTATAATCAAGAGGATTTAATGCAACGGTGGAAAATTAAGACAAAATTCTCTAACCAAGTTTCATTAACATTCTCCCCGTTTTTCGAGCGCGTATCCGTAACAAAGGCCGGACTTGTAAAATCTGAAGTACATCAAATGTTTGGCTATTACGACGGCTCCGTATTACTAGACAACGGTGAAACACTTGTAATCAAGCAAATGCTAGGCAGTATAGAAGAAAATCGTGTGAAATGGTAAGAACAAAATAATTTAATTGCTATATTCTTCTCATACTAGGGTTTAACGCACTGACATTCGCACATCCTCAGCGCGTTAAATCCGAAAAAGCCCATGACTCGCGTCTATCCGTCGCTTTGGCGGTTCTTTCCCGTCGCTCTGTCGGGGCTATCCACGACTTTGATGGTTCTATCCACGTTTTTGACTGCTCTATCCACGACCTTGATGGTTCTATCCACGTTTTTGACTGCTCTATCCACGTCTTTGACGATTCTATCCGTCGTTCTGGCCACTCTTTCCGTCGCTTCGACCTTTCTTTCCGTCGCTCTGACTTCTATCCATAACCTTGGCTCTTCTTTCCCTCGATTTGTGGGCTATCCACGTTTTTGGCTACTCTATCCACGTCTTTGACGATTCTATCCGTCGTTCTGGCCACTCTATCCGTCGCTTCGACCTTTTTTTCCGTCACTTCGGCTCTTCTTTCCGTCGCTTTGACTTCTATCCATAACCTTGGCTCTTATTTCCCTCGATTTGTGGGCTATCCACGTTTTTGGCTGTTCTATCCACGTCTTTGACGGTTCTATCCGTCGTTCTGGTCGCTCTTTCCGTCGATCTCGCCTTTCTATCCGTCGCTTTGACCTTTCTTTCCGTCACTTCGGCTCTTCTATCCGTCGCTCTGACTTCTATCCGTCACCTTGGCCTTTCTTTCCGTCGATCTCGCCTTTCTATCCGTCGCTCCGACTTCTAGCCGTCACCTTAGCTCTTTCATCCGCCACTTTGACCGTTCCATCACTGCTTCTATCCCCCCGGCCATTCCATCCAATCAATCTGCCAATCCAGATACTATCTTCTCCGGGTCATCTGTAAATATTGCCTGTACACCAAGCTGCTGCAATTGCTTTGCATACTCAACATCATTGACTGTATACACACGTACAACGGCTCCTTCATTAAGAGCTTCTTTAACTGATTTCCGAAACGCTGTTGTTAAGCTGACATGTATAGCATTTGCCGGAATTTGAGCTGTGTAGCCATAAAAATCAACTAAAATTTCTGCAAACAGCGCCGCTTTTTCGATATACGGTGCTCTTTGTGAGACGATCTGAATGGATTCATGATTGAAGGAGGAAATAATCACCCTCTCTGTCATTTGGTATGCAGCAACTCCCTTAATGACAAGAGCTTCTATACCGTTATACGGAAATACATCTGTTTTAAGTTCAATATTAATACGATGATTTGTACCTGCAAACAGCTCTAATATGTCACCTAGCGTTGGAATGCTTTCACCCTCAAATTCAGGAGAAAACCATGAACCAAAATCAAATGCACGAAGTTCTTGTAGCGTATAATCCTTTACGTAGCCAGAACCGTTAGATGTGCGATCAATCGTTTCATCATGAATCACGACCAACTCCCTATCCGCTGTTAAATGAACATCTAATTCAATCCCAGCAATCGGAAGCTTTGATGCAGCTACAAACGCAGCGATAGTATTTTCAGGGTAATGTGCAGAAACGCCTCTATGGGCAAAAATATCCAAATCTAATAACCTCCTATTTCGCCCACCTCTCATCAGATTAGCGGGTGGGCCTTGAATTTCGGTTTTCCTTCTTCCTAAATAATCCTATTACAATTTCACTTGATGGTAAATATTTTATATAGTAGTATTAGAATCTACTTGAAATTGTAAGTACTTAGGAGGTGCTAAAAAATGACTGCACAACATCCAGATTTTCAGGTTGAAGTGGAACGGCTAGTTTACACCAAAAATTATATGCAGCAAATTTTAAATGAATCGAAAAAAGATTTGCAATCTGCTCAGGAAAATATCCGTAAGTCGATGGCAGATCTTGATTATTTAGATTCAAGTTTGAGCTATTTAAATATCTTAGCAAATGCTCGTTTCTTTGAAATGGCTCGAAACCAAAAGGAAGGCTTAGAGGCTGTTCAAAAAAAGCCATACTTTGCTCGAATTCATTTTCAAAAAACTGGAGATCCTGAAGAATTTCTTTATATCGGTAAAACCTCTTTGTTTCATCGAGAAACCCATGAGCCTATTATAGTCGATTGGCGTTCACCGGTAGCAAACGTCTATTATGATGGTCGCCTTGGGGATATGGAATATGATGTGCGCGGAGAGATCCATCAGGGACACCTATTTGCCAAGCGTCAATATAAAATAGAAGATGGTGAATTGCTTGATATACGGGATATTGATTTAACAACAAACGATGAATTACTGCAAGAAGCGTTAGCTGGAAAAGCAGATGTGCGTTTAACAGAAATCGTCTCCACCATCCAAAAAGAGCAAAATGAAATTATTCGAGCACATCTTCGTCAGCCGATCATCGTACAAGGAGCTGCTGGTAGTGGAAAAACAACAATTGCCTTACACCGAATATCTTACTTCCTCTATACAATGGGCGAACATTTTAACCCTGAGCAGCTCATGATTTTAGCACCAAATAAGTTATTTATCGATTATATTGGTGACGTTTTACCAGAGCTTGGTGTCGATAAAATTTGTCAAACAACCTTTACTGATTATGTTCTAGCTGCAACTAAACTAAAACTGAAACTTCAAAACCCTAATGAACAATTAGAATCTCTTGTTGCAGGAGAAGCCCAACAGTCCATCTCTTGGATATCCGAAATAAAGGGCTCTCTTTATTATCGGGATGTAATAGACCGATATGTTCAAAAAATAGAGCAGGAAATTGCCAACCAATTCGAGGATGTATCCATTGAAAAATATTGCATTATGCGCGCCTCCCATTTAAAGAAGCTATTTTTATATGAATTTTCTTATATGCCGATTGAAAAACGACTAGCTCATATTAAAAAGGTGCTAGCAAGCCATGTTCGTCAAAAGAAACAGGCTATTTTAAATATGCTCCATAAAAAATATGACGAAGCACTTGGCAAAGCACTGAATGGCATTCGTGATGATGACAAACGCCGTCGCGTTGTCACTAAGTTTATCGATGAACGTGATGAACGTATTCCTGCTATTGAGAAAGAGGCAAAATCAACAGTATCTGTTTATATGCGTCGCTTTGCTAAACATAACATCAAAACTCTCTATCGTACCCTTCTAACAAATGCTGAGCTTTTAGCAGAGCTTGCACCAGAATGGCATTTTCTTGAACAACAGCAATTTTTACAAATGCATGCTAAAGAACAATGGGTGCTTGAAGATTTAGCTGCACTTTATTATTTACAAGCTCGTATAAAAGGAATTTCAGATGAATGGAAAATGCGAGTTGTCTTTATCGATGAAGTACAGGACTATAGTTTATTTCAGCTTGCTGCTTTAAAAACAGGGCTTGAAACGGATATGTTTACTATGGTTGGTGATTTAGCACAAGGCATTCACAGCTATCGATCTCTTACTGCCTGGGAACCCGTTCAAAATCTATTTCCTCGAGCAAGCTTCAGAACACTTCAAAAAAGCTATCGAACAACAATTGAAATTATGGAGGTAGCGAACAAGATTTTAGCACAAATGGACGAACAGCTTCCCTTAGTTGAGCCCGTGGTTCGTCATGGCAATGTACCTACCTATATACAGGCACAATCATTTGATGCCCAGCAAATTAAGCAAATTTTTGAGAACATTCGAGCCAATGGACATCATTCCATTGCTTTAATTTGCAAAACTACTGCAGAGGCAAGATCCATGCAGCAAGTATTAAAAAATAATAAGATTGCTGCTCAGCTCCTAACTGAAACTGAGTCCATCAATCAGGAATTATTGCTCGTTGTTCCAAGTCATTTAGCTAAAGGCCTTGAATTTGATGCAGTCATCGTAGCTGCCTTCGATATCCCTTTCTATGATACGAAGATTGATCGAAAGCTACTTTACGTGGCACTCACTCGAGCAATGCATGAGCTTTATTTAATTGGCCCAACAAAGAATACATTTCTATTAGAAAATGAACAGATATAAGAAATAATTTCACCTTGGTGTAATTGTAGCTGTCGCTACAGAAAACATTTGCCGCTGCCGCTTCGCTTTCGCTACAATCAAAACCCTGCTGAAAGAAGATAAAAAAGTCGCTATTAAGGCGACTTTTTTACATCGAACATTTAATGCTCATTTATCGATTCCGAGGCGGTATACGGTAAAACCTCCCTCTGGATAAATACGCTTTCACAACTTTCCACCATGACCTTGGTGCTTCCCTTGGAGGAGACTTCTTTTTAGGTAGTGCCGGCATACGCATGATAACGACTCCTTTCATAGGCTTGCTATTACTATATGAAGATAGTTACGAATTTATGATAAAAAGGCTCCCTAATAAAAGCTTACACAATCACTCCTAGTATTCATTACGAGCAATTAGGTAATAATTATTTTCTTTACACTTATCTACAATCAGAAAGAGAGATGTATCCAATATACGATACATCTCTCTTTCCCAAAGCTTCATTTTTATAAGCCAAGTGCTCGTTACATAATCGCCGAAAATTGTGTGCGAGTTAGAAATTATCGGTTCCTCACCTAGCACAATGTCATGATCTGCTAGTGCGGTACTATATCAACTCGCCTAGTGCGACGAATCGAAATCCTTAAATGGGTTAAATCAAAAGTAAGGACCATCATTTTCGCCATTTGAGTACGGTCTTGTGATTTGTTATTTCGGTACATCCTAAAATGATACAGCTTCTCGTATTGGTGTTAGTTGTAATGCACAATCAATCATAAGCGCTAGATGTTGACGTGCCATACAAAGGACCATAAATAAGTTAACTAACCAAAAAGAATTAATCAAGTTCCCCCGAACAAATTCCTTTTTGTTGTTGGTATTTTAAATCATAGACCAAGAGATTATTTATTTCCATAGAAAAAAAGCCAAGGAATAAATCCTCGACTTTTCTAGGTGCCTAGCGACGTCCTACTCTCACAGGGGGAAGCCCCCAACTACCATCGGCGCTAAAGAGCTTAACTTCCGTGTTCGGTATGGGAACGGGTGTGACCTCTTTGCCATCATCACTAGACTATTTTCGACCTCCAATACACGGCGTATTACTGCGTCAGCTTCTCTCGCTCAATCGGTCACGTACAGAGGTACGCTCCCTCATTCACTCGTTTGCTTCCTTGTACTACTTGTGTCTTGAAGCTCTCTTCGGCTTTCAATATACATCGTATCTTGAAACCCTTGGTTGAAAGAAATTGTTCTTTCAAAACTGGATAAACGCGCATTGAATGTTTCAAACATTTTGGTTAAGTCCTCGATCGATTAGTATTCGTCAGCTCCATGTGTCACCACACTTCCACCTCGAACCTATCTACCTCATCGTCTTTGAGGGATCTTACTTACTTGCGTAATGGGAAATCTCATCTTGAGGGGGGCTTCATGCTTAGATGCTTTCAGCACTTATCCCGTCCACACATAGCTACCCAGCGATGCCTTTGGCAAGACAACTGGTACACCAGCGGTGTGTCCATCCCGGTCCTCTCGTACTAAGGACAGCTCCTCTCAAATTTCCTACGCCCACGACGGATAGGGACCGAACTGTCTCACGACGTTCTGAACCCAGCTCGCGTACCGCTTTAATGGGCGAACAGCCCAACCCTTGGGACCGACTACAGCCCCAGGATGCGATGAGCCGACATCGAGGTGCCAAACCTCCCCGTCGATGTGGACTCTTGGGGGAGATAAGCCTGTTATCCCCGGGGTAGCTTTTATCCGTTGAGCGATGGCCCTTCCATGCGGAACCACCGGATCACTAAGCCCGTCTTTCGACCCTGCTCGACTTGTAGGTCTCGCAGTCAAGCTCCCTTGTGCCTTTACACTCTACGAATGATTTCCAACCATTCTGAGGGAACCTTTGGGCGCCTCCGTTACCTTTTAGGAGGCGACCGCCCCAGTCAAACTGTCCGCCTGACACTGTCTCCTGCCCCGCTAAGGGGCATGGGTTAGAATTTCAATACAACCAGGGTAGTATCCCACCGACGCCTCCTTCGAAGCTGGCGCTCCGAGATCTCTGGCTCCTACCTATCCTGTACAAGTTGTACCAAAATTCAATATCAGGCTACAGTAAAGCTCCACGGGGTCTTTCCGTCCTGTCGCGGGTAACCTGCATCTTCACAGGTACTATAATTTCACCGAGTCTCTCGTTGAGACAGTGCCCAGATCGTTACGCCTTTCGTGCGGGTCGGAACTTACCCGACAAGGAATTTCGCTACCTTAGGACCGTTATAGTTACGGCCGCCGTTTACTGGGGCTTCAATTCGCAGCTTCGCTTGCGCTAACCACTCCTCTTAACCTTCCAGCACCGGGCAGGCGTCAGCCCCTATACGTCACCTTACGGTTTTGCAGAGACCTGTGTTTTTGCTAAACAGTCGCCTGGGCCTATTCACTGCGGCTCTCATGCGCTTGCACGCTCAAGAGCACCCCTTCTCCCGAAGTTACGGGGTCATTTTGCCGAGTTCCTTAACGAGAGTTCTCTCGCACACCTTAGGATTCTCTCCTCGACTACCTGTGTCGGTTTGCGGTACGGGCACCTCTCACCTCGATAGAGGCTTTTCTTGGCAGTGTGAAATCAGGAACTTCGTCCATACGGACTCGCCATCACAGCTCAACGTTACAGTGTGCGGATTTGCCTACACACACGCCTTACTGCTTGGACGCGCACAACCAACGGCGCGCTTACCCTATCCTACTGCGTCCCCCCATTTCTCAAACGGTGAGGAGGTGGTACAGGAATATCAACCTGTTGTCCATCGCCTACGCCTATCGGCCTCGGCTTAGGTCCCGACTAACCCTGAGCGGACGAGCCTTCCTCAGGAAACCTTAGTCATACGGTGGACGGGATTCTCACCCGTCTTTCGCTACTCATACCGGCATTCTCACTTCTAAGCGCTCCACCAGTCCTTCCGGTCTGACTTCAACGCACTTAGAACGCTCTCCTACCACTGACATCGTAGATGTCAATCCACAGCTTCGGTGAATCGTTTAGCCCCGATACATTTTCGGCGCAGCGTCACTCGACCAGTGAGCTATTACGCACTCTTTAAATGATGGCTGCTTCTAAGCCAACATCCTGGTTGTCTGTGCAACGCCACATCCTTTTCCACTTAACGATTACTTTGGGACCTTAGCTGGTGGTCTGGGCTGTTTCCCTTTTGACTACGGATCTTATCACTCGCAGTCTGACTCCCGTGTATAAATATCTGGCATTCGGAGTTTGTCTGAATTCGGTAAACCGGGATGGCCCCCTAGTCCAAACAGTGCTCTACCTCCAGTATTCTCATCACGAGGCTAGCCCTAAAGCTATTTCGGAGAGAACCAGCTATCTCCAAGTTCGATTGGAATTTCTCCGCTACCCACACCTCATCCCCGCACTTTTCAACGTGCGTGGGTTCGGGCCTCCAGTAAGTGTTACCTCACCTTCACCCTGGACATGGGTAGATCACCTGGTTTCGGGTCTACGACCACGTACTAATTCGCCCTATTCAGACTCGCTTTCGCTGCGGCTCCGCCTTCTAAAGCTTAACCTCGCACGTAATCGTAACTCGCCGGTTCATTCTACAAAAGGCACGCTATCACCCATTAACGGGCTCTAACTACTTGTAGGCACACGGTTTCAGGATCTCTTTCACTCCCCTTCCGGGGTGCTTTTCACCTTTCCCTCACGGTACTGGTTCACTATCGGTCACTAGGTAGTATTTAGCCTTGGGAGATGGTCCTCCCGGATTCCGACGGAATTTCACGTGTTCCGCCGTACTCAGGATCCACTCAGGAGAGAACGAACTTTCGACTACAGGGCTTTTACCTGCTCTGGCGGACCTTTCCAAGTCGCTTCATCTAACTCGCTCTTTTGTAACTCCGTATAGAGTGTCCTACAACCCCAAGAGGCAAGCCTCTTGGTTTGGGCTCTTCCCGTTTCGCTCGCCGCTACTCAGGGAATCGATTTTTCTTTCTCTTCCTCCAGGTACTTAGATGTTTCAGTTCCCTGGGTCTGCCTTCAAGACGCTATGAATTCACGTCAAGATACTACGCGATTAAACGTAGTGGGTTCCCCCATTCGGAAATCTCCGGATCAAAGCTCACTTACAGCTCCCCGAAGCATATCGGTGTTAGTGCCGTCCTTCTTCGGCTCCTAGTGCCAAGGCATTCGCCGTGCGCCCTTAATAACTTAACCAAGTTATTAAGCCTATAAAAAAACTTAAAAAATAAATGTGTTTGTTACAATTTCAATGTCGTTTTATCCAGTTTTCAAAGAACAAGTTTTGAAGTGTTTCATTCAGAAGAATGAGCCTTCAAAACTGAACGCAAAACGTAATCTTACAAACCCTAGGTTTGTATTCCGAAAATATCCTTAGAAAGGAGGTGATCCAGCCGCACCTTCCGATACGGCTACCTTGTTACGACTTCACCCCAATCATCTATCCCACCTTCGGCGGCTGGCTCCAAAAGGTTACCCCACCGACTTCGGGTGTTACAAACTCTCGTGGTGTGACGGGCGGTGTGTACAAGGCCCGGGAACGTATTCACCGCGGCATGCTGATCCGCGATTACTAGCGATTCCGGCTTCATGTAGGCGAGTTGCAGCCTACAATCCGAACTGAGAACGACTTTATCGGATTAGCTCCCTCTCGCGAGTTGGCAACCGTTTGTATCGTCCATTGTAGCACGTGTGTAGCCCAGGTCATAAGGGGCATGATGATTTGACGTCATCCCCACCTTCCTCCGGTTTGTCACCGGCAGTCACCTTAGAGTGCCCAACTAAATGATGGCAACTAAGATCAAGGGTTGCGCTCGTTGCGGGACTTAACCCAACATCTCACGACACGAGCTGACGACAACCATGCACCACCTGTCACCGTTGTCCCCGAAGGGAAAACCATATCTCTACAGTGGTCAACGGGATGTCAAGACCTGGTAAGGTTCTTCGCGTTGCTTCGAATTAAACCACATGCTCCACCGCTTGTGCGGGCCCCCGTCAATTCCTTTGAGTTTCAGTCTTGCGACCGTACTCCCCAGGCGGAGTGCTTAATGCGTTAGCTGCAGCACTAAGGGGCGGAAACCCCCTAACACTTAGCACTCATCGTTTACGGCGTGGACTACCAGGGTATCTAATCCTGTTTGCTCCCCACGCTTTCGCGCCTCAGCGTCAGTTACAGACCAGAAAGTCGCCTTCGCCACTGGTGTTCCTCCAAATCTCTACGCATTTCACCGCTACACTTGGAATTCCACTTTCCTCTTCTGCACTCAAGTCCCCCAGTTTCCAATGACCCTCCACGGTTGAGCCGTGGGCTTTCACATCAGACTTAAAGGACCGCCTGCGCGCGCTTTACGCCCAATAATTCCGGACAACGCTTGCCACCTACGTATTACCGCGGCTGCTGGCACGTAGTTAGCCGTGGCTTTCTAATAAGGTACCGTCAAGGTACAGCCAGTTACTACTGTACTTGTTCTTCCCTTACAACAGAGTTTTACGATCCGAAAACCTTCTTCACTCACGCGGCGTTGCTCCATCAGGCTTTCGCCCATTGTGGAAGATTCCCTACTGCTGCCTCCCGTAGGAGTCTGGGCCGTGTCTCAGTCCCAGTGTGGCCGATCACCCTCTCAGGTCGGCTACGCATCGTCGCCTTGGTGAGCCGTTACCTCACCAACTAGCTAATGCGCCGCGGGCCCATCTTATAGCGACAGCCGAAACCGTCTTTCAGTATTTCACCATGAAGTAAAATAGATTATTCGGTATTAGCCCCGGTTTCCCGGAGTTATCCCAAACTATAAGGTAGGTTGCCCACGTGTTACTCACCCGTCCGCCGCTAACGTCAAAGGAGCAAGCTCCTTCTCTGTTCGCTCGACTTGCATGTATTAGGCACGCCGCCAGCGTTCGTCCTGAGCCAGGATCAAACTCTCCATAAAAAGAAATTTGATTAGCTCAAATTGTTTTGCTGGCATCATGTTTGATGTCCAAAATTTTGTTTCATTCACCAACTCAAGGTTAGTTACTAAAAACTTTATTGATTACGTTTTGCTTGTTCAGTTTTCAAGGTTCATTTTGTTACCATTTCTCAACAGCAACTTTTATATAATAACATGTCATCAATCATGTGTCAACAACTAAATTATTTAATTTAATTTATCTGTTTTTCAGCAGTTATCTTAACGACTTGTATAATATTACACTCTTAATTTAAATAGGTCAACACTTTTCCTAAGAAAAATTAGAGTTTTTCATATCATTGAGAAACTTCCTATATTATATAACGGGGAAACAATTTAATATTAGACTCGCAATCTAAAGTTAATTAAATGTTTTATTGTTATCTAAATTGATAAACTGCATATAAAGATCATTATGAAATTATTTTCAGCCTTATATTATAGGGTTGATTGATGTTTCCTTTAAAAGAAAGGACTTACTTACCCTTTTATGTAATTCATCTATCTCCATCCAAAATTTTACGTATCCTTATCACCGGTGGATGGACTTCAAAAAAAGTGAGGAGCGATACTTAAAGCACACTCCTCACTCTTCATCTATTGTTTTACGAAATAATCTATTTGCTGAGCCTTCATAAAACCGGCCTTCTCATAAACAGAAAGTGCCTTTCTATTGTCAATTTCTACATCTAGCATGACGAATTTCGCACCAATTTTGCTCGCATAATCTTTGGAAAATGAAAGCATCGCAGTACCTATCCCTTGCCCCTCACAAGTTGGATGAACTGCCAATGCTGTGACCCATTGAATTTCATTTTCCTGAGCAGTCGTCACTGTTCCAACCACTTTTCCTTCTTTACGTGCTACCCACAGTTTTCTTCCAGTCGTTGACGTATTAAAAGCGATTAGCTCCTCAGACTCTTCAGGTAGGTCTCCAAACGCTGCACTATAGATGGCAATCAGCTCTGCCTGTTCGCCTGCATAAGGAATAATTTTGATATCATCCTTTAATTCTACTGACTCTGCTCTTGTTTCTAAAGTGGCCTCAGAAAAGCTATATGTAAAGCCATTCTTTTCAATAAACGTGTTTCCATAAGGTGATCCATCTATCACTACCGCCAATTGACCTTCTGCCCCACGCTCTTTGAGGCCTGCCTGTAAAGCAGCCACTAAAGCGGTTCCAATTCCCTTTTGACGGTATCTAGGTGTTACTACTAAAGACCATTCATATGTATGCAGCCCCATCAAGTCTATTGCACTAGCTGCACCAACTAATACATCTTTGTCATCTTCATAAGCAAGTACCATAAAGCCCTTCGATTCAAAGGAACTTGCCATAGGCAAACTCATAGCAGTTTCATATACACGATAGTCATATGTGGTCGCTTCTTCACACAATAATTTTAATTCATTTAATGTTTCCCCATCTAATGGAAAAGACACTGTCATCACTGAAATGTTCATCATTTACTCCGTTCTTGTATCAAACTATTGCCCTATTGTAGCAAGAAAGAAAATAAGCTGGCAACAAATTATATTCGATACCTCCAATTATTAACAATTCCACTTCAAACATAGTGAAATTATAAAGTTTTATATGATTATTGACGGTCATAATGACTGAAAGTTACTAGAATCAGGTGTGAGTTTTTATACACTCCCATTTATCTGAAGATCCGATTTCCACTACCAATGAGCGTCTAGTCGCTCTCTCACCTAAGCAAAATATCATCAATAAATCTTCTTTAGGTCAATAATACCTATATTTTTCATTTTATCATTATCCATAATCATACTATTTTTACAGATAAATTACATTCGAAATTTGAAATGATATACTTAAAAATCTATATTTCAACTAAAAAAGAGCAATTCCAAAAATCTTGAAATCACTCTTTTTTATGTTTGAGGAATGAAATTTATACCTACATCGTTTCGTTTACCCTACTCATCAAGATGATAAGATGAAGATTGTAACATCTGTGCATAAATGCCACCTGATTCAATTAACTTTTGTTGTGGCCCCACTTCGACTAACTCACCCTTGTGCATAACAAGCACAATATCGGCATTGTGCACTGTATTTAAGCGGTGAGCAATAACAAAACTTGTTCGTCCCTGCATTAACATGTCTAGAGCCTCTTGAATCGCAAGCTCCGTCACAGTATCAATGCTACTTGTCGCCTCGTCCAACAACAAAATTTTCGGGTCTGCAATCAATGCACGTGCAATTGACAATAACTGCTTTTGACCTTGCGAAATTTCACGACCATCTGCCGCAAGTACTGTATCATAGCCATTCTTTAGATTCATGATAAAGTCATGTGCATTCGCACGCTTAGCCGCCTCTTCTATCTCCTCATCACTAGCATCTAATCGTCCATAACGAATATTTTCACGTACAGAAGCCTCAAATAAAAACGGATCCTGTAATACAAAGGCCATTTGCGAACGCAAAGCTTGTCGTGCTATTTGCTGAACGTTCACACCATCAAATAAAACCTCACCCTTCACTACCTCGTAAAACCTTGCAATAAGCTGTAAGATTGTTGTTTTCCCTGCCCCAGTTGCCCCAACAAGAGCTACCGTCTGTCCAGGCTCTACGTTAAAATTAACGTCCTTTAAAGTGTAAGCTTCCGCTTCTTGCTCATATTTAAAGTACACATGTTGAAAACACACCTGTCCTAATAGTTTATGCTTCTGCGCGAAAGCAGCTTCCTCTTCAGGCTGTTCATCCAGTAACGCAAATACACGTTCCGCACCAGCAATTGCTGACAGTACTGTGTTAAATTGGTTGGCTAAATCGTTTAATGGTCGTGTAAATTGCCTTGCATATTCTGTAAAAATAACAATTACTCCGATTGACACATGGCCATAAAAAGCAAGTACGCCTCCAATACCAGCCACAATCGTGAAGCTCATATTATTTAAAAAGTTCATGACCTTTGGAATATAGCCAGAGTATGTCTGTGCCCAAAAGCCGGTTCTTCTTAATCGTAAACTTTTTTCGCGAAACTCCTCTTTCATTCGTTCCTCTTGTGAAAAAGCCTTCACAATCCGCTGACCTGAGATTGTTTCTTCAATCATGCCATTAAGCGCTCCCAAGGCCACTTGTTGCTCTTTAAATAATGGTGCTGTTCTCCGTGTAATCCAACGCATTGCCCAAAACATTATTGGTATAATCGTCATCGTTAATACCGTTAGCAAAGGGCTTAAACTAAACATAATAATCACTGTTCCTGTAAGCGTTAATACACTGGAAAACACTTGGATAAAGGAACTGTTTAAAGTTGAGCTAACTGCTTCAATATCATTCGTCATCCGACTCATTAATTCTCCATGCTGACGACGATCGAAAAAGGCAATCGGGAGTCTTTGGAAATGGGCAAATACACTCGTTCGTAATCTATAAATTGTTTGCTGAGCAATACCAATCATCCAATAGTTTTGTAAAAATAATGATACTGCTAATAGAGCGTAAATGCCGATTAACAGCCTAATTCCTTTGCCTAGTCCTGCAAGCTCTCCATGCATTACATACATGTCAATCATTTTACCGATTAAATATGGCCCGAGTAGAGCCAATATTGAGCTCACCGTGACTAGTAACAGCACAATAATTAATAGTGCACGTTGTTCATCAACAATTTTCCATAAACGTAACAGTGTACTTTTCCAATCTGCCGCACGAGGTCCCTTCTTTTTCTTAACAGCCTGCTTCACATCATCTTGCGTCAAAATCGGTTCATAGCCAAAAGGTTTTTGGAAAAATCCCATTATTCCTCTACCTCCTGTTGGGAGATTGCGATTTTTTTATAGAGCGCTGAGGTTCGCAATAGCTCTTCATGTGTCCCGTATGCGACCACTTTCCCTGCATCAATGAGTAAAATTCGATCTGCACCCTTAGCTGTACGAATTTTTTGAGTGACCACTAGCATTGTTGCTTGTTCTTCACTTAATGCCTCCCACAACGCTTGTTCCGTTTTAACATCAAGCGCACTTGTACTATCATCGAGCATCAATATATGACCTTTTCTTAATAACGCTCTTGCAATAGATAGTCTTTGTTTTTGACCACCTGAAAGATTGACACCCTTCTGTCCGACTCTTGTCTCGTAACCATTCGGGAAATCCTCCACAGAAGCATGGATTTGCGCTTGCATTGTAGCCTGTAGCACGGCATCCATTTCAGCCTCTGCATCCCCCCAACGAACATTATCGGCAATACTTCCTGTAAACAACAACGATTGCTGCGGGACATAACCAATGATTTCACGTAGTTCTTGTAAATCCCACTGCTGCGCATCTTCTCCCTCTACTACTATTTTGCCTTCTGTGACATCGTAGAAGCGAGGAATAAGCTGTAGCAATGTTGATTTCCCTGCACCTGTTGCCCCCATAATGGCTAACTTTTCACCAGATCTCACTTGGAAGCTTACATCGGATAGTACAGGTGAATCTCCCCCAGGATAAGTAAAGCTAACATGATCAAAAGCTAATTCTCCAAAGTTCATGCCCTTAGATGTTTTCTCTAAAGATGACGGTAGTTCAATCTCATTTTCAATAGAAAGTACTTCTGCCATACGCTCTGCTGAGGCTTTTGCACGCGCATAAAAAATAATGATAAAGGCAAACATCGAAAACGAGCCTGTCATACGCATTGCATAATTAACAATGGCAACAATATCTCCAAGTGGTGTCGTACCTGAAGCTATTTGCTTCGTCCCAAACCATAGTACTGCAAGTAAACTCATATTCATGATGAATAACAATACCGGCATAATATACTCCATTGTACGAAGAGCCTTTACTGTATCTATTTTTAAGCGTGAGGCAACCTCATCAAAACGCGACGCTTCATAAGCACCGCGTAAATAAGCCTTCACCAATCGAATCGCCTGCAAATTTTCTTGTAGTACACGATTTAAACGATCTATTCTTTTTTGTACAAGCCCAAAATAAGACACACCTTTGGCCACCATAAAAATAAGAAAAACAAAAATAATGGGTGCACCAATAACTAAACACAATGCTAGCTTTGCATTTACAACAAAAGCCATCACAATGCTGCCAACAACCGCAAGTGGTGCCCGGAGCATAATTCGTAGACTCATAAACAACACCGTCTGCACTTGTGTCACATCATTTGTTAACCTTGTAATAAGTGACGCCGTTGAAAATTTTTGATAAGTAGCCAATGTGAAGGATTGTATTTTTTCGAACAGTGCATTTCGTAAATCATAGGAGAAGCTTTGTGCTGTATGTGATGAAAAATATGAATTAACGATACCAGCTAAAAAAGCTACAAAGGATAAAGCCAGTAAAACAGCACCCCATTGCAAAATCATTCCTTCGTTTTGGGCTCGCACTCCATCATCTATGATTTTAGCCATTATAAGTGGTTGGGCAAGCTCGACAAATAATTCCAACAACATTAAACATAACGCAATAAATGCAGTCCATTTATAAGGCTTTACATAGGAAAAAACCTCTTTCATATTCTTCCCCCTTGTCCTAAAAAGAGATTCCCTATAACTCGAACATAGTAATAATCTCCTGTAAAGATAGTATTTTTATGCTTTTTTCCTGCTATCGAAAGCCACGTTACACAAACAAGCATAACGAACACCCAACTAATTGCCAATAACCTAATGATGTACCAAATATGATCACTGAAATAACCATAGCTGTTAATGATTCAATACTAGAAAGAATACTAGTCTCAACTGTTGTAATATATTTCATGCTACTTAAAAGCCACAGTTCCAAAGAATATTAAGCGTTACACCACCTATAAGCATTCCCCAGCCGACAACAAGAAGTACACTCCTTTCTTTCATCAGACGTGCAGGATACAATGTGATCAACAGCTACTCCCCATAATAAGACTTTCTTACTAACTAACAAAATCTCAAACAAAGCGTTCGTTAGTAGGAGAAAAAGACCTTTAAGCGTAACAATAATCCTTATCACTTGATATTTTAGGGGCCATTTATTTAAACTAAGAGAGACAAAAGCAATAATAAATATCGGTTCTAAAAACTGTAGTAAGGTAAACAGTACAGCATTACTTTCGTTGATCGCTGCCACGAGAGCAAACTGTACAACCACCATCCCTACTATTCCGAAAATAAGGGGCTGTCTACTCCATAGTTTTTGCTGTGAATTTCACATCTTTTCCAGTTGATGATCCATTTCATCGAACTAAAGACGATAAATATTATTCCTTTTAACCGTTCCATACAATTCCTACATCCTATATACGTACTAAGGAATGTTATTTTTCTCCAATTTTTTTCTTAGATTTCACTCGAAAAGTCCTATTTTTGTTCATTATCAAATATTTACAATTATATTCATAATGACTAATTCCCGATAATTAACTATAATATTAGTATATATAGATTACTCAAGGAGATCGAATAATCATGAGTCATATGCACAAATCATTTACGATTGATGAAAATTATTTAAATTCACTTCCTTTTCCTTCAATTGTCATAAATCAAGATGGACAAGTTATAATTTTAGGAAAACTTGCTGAACAGCTATTTGGTTTTTCAGCTACTGATACTAAAGAACTTACTGCTTCATTCATACATGAAAATTTACTACGCCAGCTTTCACCAGAGACGTTTAAAACAATTTTACAAAATGATGACAGCATGTATATAGATCCAATTCAAATGAACACGTATACCAATGAAAAAATTACGACAGAGCTGCTAACTAAACCATTTACTGAACAGGGAGAGCGTTTTATCCTTATAGTGTTTATGTTACCAGAATTAATGATTCATTCTGTCTCAAATAGCAGTACTCTCGTAGACTTAAAACAAGGCTTAGACTCGACATTTATGACAATAACACTTGATCATGATGGATTTATTTTAGAATGTAATGCTGAATTTTTAAAAACGAGTCAATGGACACCTAAGCGCGTTATCGGTAAAACGTTTTGGCAGCTATTCCCTAATAATGAAGTGAGCGAAAAGATCACAAATACTATCTGGCGTAATTTGAACAATGGCAACACGTGGCAAGGTGAAGTTGAAAAAATCACAAAAACGGGCCAGTCTTATTGGGTACTATTAACAGCTATCCCGACATTTAATCTTGAAGCAAACGAGCAACAATTTATTTTAATTGAAAAAGACATTACGAAGTCAAAGACAATACAACATCAGCTTGAAAAAATCGCTTATATTGATACAGAAACAGGCCTCATGAATGCACATCGACTCGAAAAAGAGATTTCCAGCATGATTGAAGAAGAAAGAAACTTCTCTTTTGTCTATTTAAGTATAGATAAATTTTATACGTTAAAAGAGTTACATGATCATCATATCGACCAAGGCCTTATTGTAGAGTTTACAAACCGTATAAAAATGTATTTCCAAGATAGCACAATGGCACGCATTAACGAAAATGATTTTGTCGTAATTACACCTTTAAGTGAATGGTTTATTCAGGGCTTCCTGTCTTATTTACAACACCATCCAATTTATAACAGTAATGTTGCTGTCCCTATTTCTATTAGTGGAGGAATTACACGTTATCCTGAGGATCAAGCTACATTCTCCCAACTAATGAAAGCATCAATTGCTACTATTACAACTGTTCGTCAAGCAGGTGGCGGTAAAATCGTCTCACTATCAAAAGCAACACACAAGGCATTAAATCGTAAAGCTTTAATTGAAAAACGTTTACTTCAGGCACTTGACCAAAAAAATCTAAAAGTCCTTTATCAGCCACAAATTGACGTTTATTCAGGTAAAATCACAGCTGTAGAAGCATTAGTTCGCTGGGAAGATGAAGTAATAGGCGTTGTCTCACCAGATGAGCTTATTCCAATTGCTGAGGAAACGGGTCTCATTAATAATATCGGTTCCTTTATGTTAGAAAAAGCTTGTGAACAGGCACTAATCTGGAAAAAAGCCGGTCTTGATTTAAAAGTATCCATTAACTCTTCTGTACGCGAATTTCGTGATAAAAACATGGCACAGTCAATACTTGAAATGTTAGCGAAAACGGGCTGTCCCGCAAGCCTTATTCAAATAGAAATTACAGAAAAATTTGCCCTAGAAGCAGAAGCCGCTACTTTTATTACACAACAAATGCATAAGCTTGAAAATGAAGGCATCTCCTTTGTACTAGATGATTTCGGTACCGGGTATGGCTCATTTAGATATATGCAAATTTTACCAATAGATACATTAAAAATTGATAAAGCATTTACTAGTGCTTTATTGAAATCTGAAAAAACACAAAAGCTAATTAACGGTATGATACAACTTGGTAAATCCATGGAACTTAAAGTCGTAGCAGAAGGTGTTGAAACTGCTGAACAAGCAGACCTTTTAATTACTTATGGTTGCGACGTTATTCAGGGTTACCATATTAGTAAACCAATTACGTCGGAAGAAGTTGAAGCATTACTCGTTAAATAGTTAATTTAAAGAAGGAGGTTACGATTAAGAACGTAACCTCCTTCTTCCTATTTATTTATCTTTCGCTTCGGCTTTTCTATCCGTTACTTTGGTTGGGTTTATCCGCCAAGCTCTCCCCCACATTTGCTGTAGAGCCTTACTTCTTATAGACCTTTCGGAATGTCGCTTTACTCGTACGAACAGAACGAAAAATAAGCTGCATAAATACTTCCGCGAACACAAGCCCCATAACGATTGCACCTGTAATTAAAAATGCCTTTAACCCATACTGTAGCCCCTGTAAATAATCATCCTCTACAACATTTCTCATTGCATTGTAAGCCATACCTCCCGGAACTAACGGGATAATACCACCAACAATAAAAATAATCATCGGCATTTTAAAGCGTCGAGCATACAAATGCGCAACAATGGCAATGACAAATGAGCTATAGAACGAGGCATTCACAATATCCATGCCATGTTCTGTTAGGACGAAATATATCATCCAGCCTATGACCCCAACAAAAACGCAATAAAGTAATACTTTTCTTGGTACATTAAATATAATTGCGATACCAGCAGTCGCAAAAAAACTAACAATCAACTGTATGATATAGTCCATGTCGTCTGCCTCCTAAAACGATAAAGTGACAGCAATAGCTGCACCGATGGCAAAAGCTGTTAAAAAAGCTTCCACTCCCTTTGCCATCCCCGATATAAAATGACCTGCCATTAAATCCCGAACTGCATTTGTAATTAATAAACCTGGTACGAGCGGCATAACGGAGCTAATGATAATTTTGTCTAATTCAACACCATAGCCACATTTCACGGCAAAAACAGCTATATATCCTATTGCTAATGAAGCAGTAAATTCTGAGAAAAATTTTACTTTTGTTAAATGATTTATCATCACAAGTACTAGGAAGCCTACCCCTCCGGCTAAAAACGCTACAGGAAAATCAGACCATCCTCCCTTAAACATTATAAGGAAAAAACCACTCGCAAGAGCCGCTGCTAAGACTTGTATATATGTTGGTAAAAAATAATTTGTTTTTTGTATCGACTTTAGCTCGTCATAAGCTTCTTCTAATGTTATCATGTGAGATGTGAGTCTCCGGGATACTGAATTTACCAAGGCTATTTTTTGTAAATCTGTAATTCTGTTGGAAATTGATACAATTCTCGTTGGCTGTGTCTTGCCTAACGAAAAAATGATTCCTGTTGGTGTGGCATAACATTGCGCATCCAGCATATTTTGAGAATGTGCCATGCGTAGCATCGTATCCTCGACACGGTATGTTTCTGCACCACTTTCAATCATAATGCGCCCTGCAAGCAATAAGCAGTCCAACGTAAATTCATTATCTGCTTCATGTAAAACCATTACAGCTATCTGCCTCCTTCAAAAGGTTCCTTGCCCATAGTATCGAACTGCAAATAAAAACTCAACTGAAAATTTTTAACTTTTAACAAAAACACTTTGGCTTTCATATGCTGAAATGTGTAAGTTGCTGAGTTATTTATTCATGAAGATCGGTTCCCTATTAATTGATTGCAAAACTTCGTAGATTCATATAACTTTTTCAATGACTAACACGTCTGATTTTATAGAAAAATAAATAAGGAGAGGAGCGTATCCATCAAAATGCCGGAACGCAGAAGAAGACGCGGCCAAAAAATTGATTTTCTATTAATCGGCCTCATCATTACATTATCTACTATTATTTTAGTCATTATCCTATCAAAGGATGATTTTAAGTTTCAAAAAATTAGTGCCTCAAAAGAGACAACTTCAGATTCAATAAAGAGTAATCTATCTACAGAAAGTTCTGCGTTTCCAGGTATACGTATTGTAACAGATGTTTCTAATGATAAGCGAACACCTTTTGCTATTCACTACCCAGAAACAGATAATGAAGCTTTTAACGACGCTGTATTACAGTACATAAAGGATTCAAAAGAAAACTATCTGGCATCTATGAAAAAAAATAAAGATAAAAAGGCTAAGGGCGAGCTTAATATTAGTCTGGAAACTTTCCCATATCAAAAGCATTACTATTCCTTTGTTCTAACAACAATGCTGTACACAGGCGGAGCCAATCATGAGGTTTCAACCAAAACATTCTTCATCAATAATGAAACTGGTGAATTAATTTCTATTCAAGCATTATTACACAACGATGAAAACAACTTATCGACGTTAGCAACTCATGTACGTAATGACTTACAACGAAACCCCCAGTTAAAAGATGAGCTTATCCAGGATGAGCTATTAAAGGTAACTGAACCGAAGTGGTCTAACTTCAATCGCTTTGCCATCGTTGATGATTCATTACAATTCTATTTTGATGAGTATGAGATTGCTAGCGGAGCAGCAGGTGCGCCAATTGTGAAGCTTCCCCTTTCACTTATTAATCCGTTGTTAGCCCCTGATTTCCAGATTGCCATGGAAAAACCGGCGAAACCAATTAATACAGGTGACCCTAATGCAAAACGTATTGCCTTAACTTTTGATGATGGCCCACATCCAAAAGTTACAGAACAAATTTTAGATACTCTTGATAAATATCATGCAAAGGCTACCTTCTTTATGCTTGGCAGTCGTGTACAATATTACCCTGATATTGCGAGAGACGTACTTGCACGTGGACACGAAATAGGTAATCATTCATGGAACCATCCTGTACTAACAAAACTGTCACTAGAGTCGGCAGTAAACCAATGCACATCTACAGTTGCGGAGATAGAGAAAGCCATTAATCAAAAGCCAACTGTATTTAGACCACCATACGGAGCAACAAATGATGCTATTAACGCTCAAATCCCTGTTCCTGTTGTCTTATGGACGATTGATACATTGGACTGGAAGCATCGCGATGCACAACAGTTACTACCGAATATCAAAAATAATTTACACAATAACGCGATCGTTTTAATGCATGATATTCATCAATCGACTGCCGACGGTCTTGATGCCGTACTTGCATATTTACAAGGGCAGGGCTATGAATTCGTGACAGTTTCAGAGATTCTTCCATATCGCCAATAACTAACTAAAGAAAAAGTCCAATAAACTCAAGGTTTAATATGGTACCTGTAGTTAGGACACTTGAAAAAGAGTGTGCTAACTGCAGGTATTTTTTATATACTAGACTTTCAAGATTAAAGGATGAACTAGAGGCTACTATGAGTAAAATTTTATTTTCACCAAAACAGGTACTACAACTTCAAAAAAATCCAAACGTACAACAGGTTAGCGAACGTACGATTACCTATACAGATACATTTAAGAGTCAATTCATTGATGAATACTTCGCAGGGAAAACACCGAGACAAATTTTTAAGGAATGTGGCTTTGATGAAGAGATAATCGGGATCAAACGTATTGAACAATCAGCCTTTCGTTGGCGAAAAGCATATGAAAAGAACGGTTTAATTGGTTTAACGGATACACGCAAATCTGGATCAGGTAGACCGATTAAACGTGAATTAACAGCGGCAGAAGTCATTGAAAGACAAGCTGCACGCATTCAACTATTAGAGGGGCAAGTAGATTTACTAAAAAAGCTCGAAGCGACAGAAAGGAGGCTGCTAAACGACAGCCAAAAACTAAGCACAAATAAGGTCTTTCAACTCATTTCAGATACGCTCACTCAGTTTCCATTTGAACGGATGGTGACGTATTTTTGTGACCTCTTAAAGGTTTCTCGCTCAGGCTATTATAGCTATTTACAGGCGAGTGATGCGCGAGCCGTGAGAGAACAGAAGGATTTAAAGGCACGCGATTTGATTTTAAAAGCCTTTGATCGTCGTGGTTATAAAAAAGGCTCTCGTTCGATTAAAATGACACTCGAGCAGGATTTTCAATGTGTTATGAGCCGTAAAAAAATCCAGCGTATTATGCGCAAGTACGGGATTGTCTGCCCGCATCGTAAACCGAATCCCTATAAACAAATGGCGAAAGCAACGAAGGAACATCGTGTTGTGCCAAATAAATTAAATCGTGAGTTTAAGCAAGGTATCCCTGGGAAAGTATTATTAACGGACATCAGCTATGTACCATATAACGGAAAGTGTATGGCTTATTTGTCGACGATAAAAGATGCCTCGACGAACGAAATTTTAGCGTACCATGTCTCAGACCGAATCACGCTCGAAATCGCTACGGAAACGATTGAAAAATTGATCAGTAATAAGCGCATTCAGCTTCATCCAGAGGCCTTTATCCATTCAGATCAAGGGGTTCACTATACAAGCCCACGCTATCAAACGCTCTTAAAAAAACATGGCCTAGGTCAATCGATGTCACGCCGAGGAAACTGTTGGGACAATGCACCACAGGAATCGTTTTTCGGTCATTTTAAAGACGAAGTAGACTTTAGCTCCTTGAAGACACTTGAGGAACTAAAAGCCAAAATCAATCACTACATGGTCTATTACAATAATTATCGTTATCAATGGAATCTAAAAAGGATGGCTCCTGTGCAATACAGAAACCATCTATTAGCTGCTTAATCTCTTTTTTTAGTTTGTCCTTGACTTGGGTACCACATTAGTTTATTGGACTTTCTTTTGTAAAAAAAATGGTCAAATAGAACGTTTAGTCATTTTAAAGAGGGTGATTTCCGTTCCAGGCTACTCGCTTTCCCACGGGAGTCGAGTAGCCTGGAACGGAAATCAACAATAGCGTAGAACTTTTATATATTTTTATACATTTAAAAGTGAACAGTATAGCTACGAATTATAATTTAACAGAATGATTTATACCTATGATGTGATTGTACATCTGTTGCTGTCGCTTCTTTAGCACTGTGCTTTCATACAAAACCTGTTGCTAGAGTTTCATATCACTATAAATCTGAGCGATATACCAGAAATCACATTCTATATATAGTGGAGACTGTGCGACTCCTTTGGGATCACAGCGTCACAAATGAGACCCTCGAGTGAGCAATTAGAGAAACGAAGGCTAAGAGCAAATGTTTTATCTGCGCGAAAGCGAAGCGTCAGCGGCATCACGTCCTGTGATAACGCCTTCGTGACTACTCGTGTCGGACCAATCGGCTCATCGGACGTCCCTAGGAAGCTTTGCTCTGTGCGAAAGCGAAGCGTCAGCGACAAATGTTTTATCTGCGCGAAAGTGAAGCGTCAGCGACAAAGCGCCCAGTCGGAACGGAAATCACCCCCTCGTTTTGCAGAAGAATCTTACTTCATTTAATATGGCACTTTAATCTCTCTGACCTAATAGTTTTTCAACAACATAAAAAGTCCAATAAACTCAATCTTGGGTTTATTGGACTTTCTCTTTATTTTATGGTTAATGTATCAAGTGGCTTAAAGTCTTTTAAGCTATAACTCTTCACTTCATTACGTGCAACTGTGTAAAGAGTGTCATCTATATAGACTACACGCTGTACAAGCTGTTCCCAATTTCCATACTGCTCGCCAGTGCTTTCGTTAATGATATTTCCTTTTAGCACGATGCCTTTATCTGCAGTAATTTCATAGATTTGTGCGCCTTGACCTTTGTAGACAATTTCATCGCCCTTCCCTGCCTCATAAAGGACGACTGGGAAACCATAGTAATTGTATTCCTTATTGCGGAATAACGCTTTAGGATTGTATTGAACATCCGAGTACGAGCCCTTACCACCGATTTTCACTGATGATTGTTCCTTTGGATTTTGGAAATCTGAAACATCAAACAATGACATTTTCATATTTGTTGTAACTGTAAAATTACGCTTCGAATTGGCATCATATCGTTGCTCTGTATCATAGCCAATGCCAATTAAATGCGTATCGTCTAATGGATGTAAATAGTTACTAAAGCCTGGAATCTTCAGTTCACCTAACACAGTTGGATTCTTCGGATTTGCTACATCAATCACAAACAGCGGATCGACTTGTTTAAAAGTTACCACATATGCTTTTTCACCCATAAAGCGTGCAGAATACACTTTTTCACCAGGAGCTAAATCTTTTACTGCACCAAGCTGTTGTAAATTTTTATCTAAAATAAATAGGTGGTTACGTGATATATTTTGTTCATCCCACATGTTCCCTTCCGTTGTAACGATGCGGAAATTGCCCTCATACTCATCCATTGAATATTGGTTTAACACGGATCCTTTTACTTTCGTAGTACCTACAAAATTCATGGCAGTTCCATCAATATTCCATTTAAAAACTTGTGTATCCGTTGTTCTCGGCATCCAGATCATATCCGTAATGCGACCAGCAGCAGGAACGGCTGGACTTCCATCATAAATTGGTGTTGTTAAATAAAGTGCATTCTCCGACATATAAAGCCCACTACTGCCACCTAAATATCCCTTAGTATTCGCAGTTGTCTTGGCACCATTTTTTAAATCTATAGCTGTAATCAAGCTATATGTTCCATCCATAGTATTTGGTAAAATAGAAATTTTCTCTAAAGGTAAGCTTTTGTACTCTTTACCTTCTAAACTATCAAATGTTTTCGGTTTTAAATCTGGCGCTTTTTGCTCTCGAAGCATCCAATAATTCGGATACATATTACCGATTAAATATAATGTGTCGTTTGTTATTCGAATATCCTGTAAATATCCCTCTTGCCCCACTTCACGTATAAACTTAGGATTCTTAGGATTTGAAATATCATACAAAGTAGCTGTCGACATACTTGTGCCTGCTTTTTCTAAATATTCATCTCCAATCGCTATTAATAAATTATTATATAATGCTAGCTTCGAAATATATTGTGATCCTTTCAGCTTGATTGTTGTTGCTAATTTTAAATTTTTCGGATCTTTCGCATCAACTACCGTAATACCTTGATCCTTTACAGCATAAATAAAGTCATCTTTAACAACAACAATGTCACCTTCCTCCACGCCCTCTACTTGATTATTTGTTGTGGAGGCATCGTTTGCACTCGCTTTATCCTCGCTGCTTGCCATTTCTACGCTTGTTTCATAGTCCAATTCTTTTTGTGAGTGGTTGGCTAAAAGTACTTCGAAATATTGTTGCAGCTCTTTTTCTGATTTTACCGCTTCTAGTTTTTCAATGATGGTAAATGGTATTACTTGTGAGGCTGCTTTAGTTCCGCTTAGAGCAAATGCTTCTTTATTCACATGTAATTTATAGCTACCAGGTGCCAAATCGCTAACGATCAGTGTCTTTTTATCGTCCTCCAATGTTATTGTTGCTAGCACCTTTTTATTTTTGCTATTTGTTACGTATACATTGGCATCCGTTATTTTGCTTTCCTTTATTGCCTCTGTAAAGGACACTTGCCAGCTATGCTTTGTCATACTCGCACTTGCAGTCTGTGCCTCCACTTTTGGGGGTACCATCAACGAAAAAGTTCCTGGCAAAATAGCTAGTACGGCGATGAGTAAAATGGCTATCCACTTATTTTTCATCATTTTTCCTTCCTTTCATAATGTTGTTTATTAATTAGACTACCAAAGAATAGAAAAGTTACACTATTCCGAATTTTTTTCGGTCAACACACTTGCTAATTAGACAAATTAATCCACTCTTTAGATTTGTTCTCATATTAAGGCTGATAGTGTTATTTAACTTTATCACTAGCATCAATACAAATATCCAAAAAAACGAGAAAATGTACAACTTTATATAAAATTGTACATTTTCTCATTTTAGGGCGTTATTAAATTCTTAAGTTGATGGATGTGGGGCAATACTCGAATATAGGAAATGGGATTAATCCTGTATAACCCCTACGACCTTTCCAATTGTAATAAAGGTGAAACACCATAAAAAAGCACCAATCGCAGCAAACGTAATATATGTTTTTAATTTCATTTTGCCAATTCCCGCAAAGTAACAGGTTACGTGTCTGAAACCGGGAATAAAGTACCCGAAAAGAAGTGTATACGGCCCGTATTTCTTCATCCACCTTTCTACTTTCATCATTCTCTTTTCTTTCAGTCCTATCCATTTTCCATATTTAGCTATTAAAGGACGACCAGCTTTTCTTCCGATTAGATAACTGATCATCATCCCTATAAGCGCTCCTGCAAAACTAACTAAAATAGCAAGTTCATAATTCAGGACATGAATATTTGTAAAATAACCGACAATTGTCATTAGGACTTCATCGGGTATCGGCAATCCAACGATTCCAAGAAGCAACATTAAAAAAATTGCTATATACCCATAAGATCCGATTAATTCTTGAATTGTTCCCATCTTTCCACCTCTGAATTTTCAACCGCAAGTCTTTTAAAATGTGGAAACTTAATCGTGCTCACCATCAAATAAGAAAGCACACATGTGCTTAATGCTAATACGATTGAGTTATTCATAAAACTTAATATAACAAGACATATTCCTGCGAATGGGATCGGCATTCCAATGAATGTCGGAGACTTGCTTTGAAGAACATTAAATCTTGATAGGCGAATTGCTCCACAAGTGCCATATGCCAGCGTACACAAAATCCCAATATACGGAATACTATACAATGCTACATTGTAAGCGAGCATAGCCGGAGCCACACCAAATGTGATCAAATCAGCGAAAGAATCAAGTTCCTTCCCAATATCCGAAACGGCATTTAGCTTACGTGCGACCATGCCGTCGAAAAAGTCAAGAAACATACCAACAAAAATGAAGACCGCTGCTGTATAGAAATCTTGAATAAACAAAGAGCGAATGGCAAGAAGTCCGCAAATAAAGTTTCCAATTGTAATCATACAGGGTATATATTTCACAGTATAATAAACCTCCAATTCATTCAAACCAACACAATGGATAAAAAACAGTCTTACAGCACACCTTGAAAAATAGAATTTTCATTTTTATAGCGACAGATACAGAAGAATCCCTCTGAAGGTGGTGAGATAAAGGCGAAATTGATTTCTCGACTTCTCCACAAACTGCTAATTATATCGTGAATGGTATTTAAGTAAACGATAATACTAGGTAAAACTTTTCGAGTTAGGGAGTTGTCCAGATCCACAAAGAGAATGACCACACGAACAAGGTTTTGATGTTCCGAAGGCTTCCTCCACTTTTCTAATTATTCCGCTAAGTTTTCTGTCAATTGTTTTTCTTTCCACACAAATGTAATACCGAGGCCAATAACCATAATAACAGCAGAGAAAAGATAAGGATAATGGACGTTTACGTCAAATAGTACTCCACCTAACATTGGCCCAATGATATTACCTAAGCTCGTATAGGTTGAGTTCATTCCAGCAATAAATCCTTGATCTTTACCGGCAGCTTTTGATAAAAATGTCGTCAATGCCGGACGAAGCAAGTCAAATGCAAGGAAGATAAGGCAAGTTACCACCAACACTGCCCAAAATCCAGAGATCACGGTGGACGCAACCGCCAATATTGCACCTGCAATTAAACATAATTGGATCAATTTCTTTTCACCGAGTTTATCTACCATTTTTCCAAACATAAATATTTGCACAATAACACCGAAGATTGCGCTTATCGTAATAATGGTTGCGATGTCCTTCGGCGTGAAGCCGAATTTATGATCAGAAAATAGGCTAAAAACAGTTTCATATGCAGACAAGCCGAAAGCGAGTACAAATACAATGATAAATGGAATGAAATAAAGTGGACTAAGTGATTTTTTTAAATCGTTTATAAAGCTTGTTTGCTTTGTTTTAGCAGAAATTTCTGCAAGCTGTTCCTTTGTAAGCGGCTCTTTTAAAATAAATATTGATAAAATGCACGCTACAAAGGCAATAGCTGCCGCAAAGAAGAAGGGCATGCGTATACCGTATTCTGCAATAAAGCCTCCAAAGCCAGGTCCTATAATAAAGCCAGTACTAATGGCGGCAGAAACATAGCCCATCGCTTTTGGTCGATCCTGAACGGATGTAATATCTGCAACATATGCAGTAACACCTGGTATAATAAAGGCGGCACTAATTCCCCCTAACATCCTTGATAGATAAAGCACCGATACATGCGTGCCCAAACCAAAGATAAGTTCTGAAATACCAAAAAGGAATAAACCGATTGTGATGATGTTTTTCCTGCCATAACGGTCAACCCAACGACCTGCGAGTGGTGACATAAGTAGTTGTGCCATCGCAAATACGGCAATAAGATACCCCATCGTTTTTCCTGATAATTGCATGCTATTCATAAATGACGGCATAACAGGAATGACAAGACCAATTCCGAGAAAAGCAATGAATACATTGCTTAGAAGTATAATTAATATCGACTTTTGTTCTTTAATTGTTTTCTTCATGTACCAACATCTCTTTCTATAAGAATCATTGATGTGAAATATCTCTAACTGTCTATGAGGCTTCTAATTTTTTACATAGAATGGGTTCCAAATTAATTTGTATTTTGTACAAATAAACGTTTCAATTGTTTACGGAATCGAATAATAGCTACAATTATAATAACGCCAAAAACAATCTCCCAGACATGCTGTCCCATCATACTAAAGACAGAATGCATTTTATCACCTAACCAGTAACCACCAAGTAAGAAGAACGATACCCAAAACAGAGCACCTGAATAAATTATTATTGCAAAACGACGAAATGATAAATTGATTATTCCTACAAAGTATCCAGTAAAATGACGTACACCTGGAATGAAGAATCCAATAAAAAGCAGGGAATATCCATATTTATCAAACCACATTTTCGTTAAATCAATTTTTCTCTGTGTTAAAAACACATACTTTCCATACTTTTGTACAAACGGCATACCTAGTTTATTACCTAGAAAATACTGAATCGTCATCCCAACACTTGTCCCAATAAACGATAGTATAATTAATATCAGTAAGTTTAAGTCTCCTGTATGTACTAAATACCCTGCATAAACTAATGTTGGCTCCCCTGGAAATGGAAAGGCGATATATTCTAACAGCAATCCAACTAATACAACATAGTATCCATACTGTTGAAATAATTCATAAATCCATTCCATGTCATCTCTCCAAAGGTTACTTTTTTCATCGTAGATCTCCCAATTTCTTAACAATCGTATTTGGTGTTTCCCATTTATCATGATCGAAATCTGAAATAGATACTTCAATATCTAAACGCTTTTGCAATTCTACTAATAAAGATACTGTATTGATATTTCTCATCCTATTTTGCAATTTAAAATTCCATCTGTAATTACTCCATAGCTTCTTTTACTAGTATTTTCAACATTTTTTCAAATTGTTCTATTTCCTCTGCGGTACATCTTTTTTTCAAATTCATAATTATATTATTCATATAATTATCATTAAGACTGTAATACTCCATAAATTTATCTGTTACTTGAAGGTAATATACACGTTTATCTTTTTCGTCATTGAATTTTGTAAGATATCCTTTTTTAATCAATTTGTTGATTCTATACGTGGCATTCGGCTGTGATATATTAAAAAACTCTGCTAGCTCGCTATATGTAGGCTTTTTTAAGAAATATACAACTTCAAGGCATGCCATTTCTACAGCACTTATATTTTCAATCTCTACTGTTTGACCGCGAGATGAATTTTTATAAAAATTCATAGCAAGTTTCATATACAAATCTTCAAAGAGTTCATTCAACACATTTATTTCTCCTTTCCACAATAAACTTAAAAATTTTTAATTAAAATATTTTAAGTTTATACTAAATCAAATAATCTTCATTGTCAATTGTTATAAAAAAACTAATTAAATACTGTAAAAAGGTTGATTGAAGAAGATTGAAGCGAGGTTCAGGTAATGAGCTCAGGTTAGCAAGTAGCTTGTAGCGGAAATCAGCCTCTTCGAATGTATGAAAATGGTTAATCAACACACCTGAAATCTATCAATATTAAAAAGTGACCTTGTTTTATCAAATATTGTTCAAAGAGAGGTCGTTTTCTTTATTTTAAATTCAATGTTTGTGAGGAACTTTAATCAAATTTCATTACAAACCTACAATAAGTAGTTACATGTCATTTTAAAGTTAAAATAAAAACAACCTAGCCTCCTCTCCTTAGAAAGGGGACCAAGTTGTTTTTCATTTGACATTTAGATCTGTGTATTCATGTGTTTAGAAAATAAACCTAATATAAAAAGTCTTGATAAGATGGTTACTCTTCAAATGGCCATCTCGGTAGCATTTTTGCTAGTGGCTTATCTTGACGTTTTCCTAATACATAATCCGCCTGCATAACTGTATGAATCTCACGCGTACCTTCATAGATCACTGGAGCTTTCGAGTTACGTAAATAACGAGCGACTGGGTATTCATCCGAATAACCATATGCACCATAAATTTGTACAGCATCATCTGCTGCTTTATTAGCAAAATCACAAGCCTGCCACTTTGCTAATGATGTCTCTCGTGTATTGCGTACCCCTTTGTTTTTCAACTCACCAACACGATATACAAGCAAGCGACTCATTTGATAGCCCGCTTCCATTTTGGCAATCATTTGCCCAACTAGCTGATGCTCTCCAATAGATTTTCCAAATGTTTCGCGTTCATGACAGTATTTCACGCTCGCCTCGATACATGCTTGAATGAGACCGACAGCACCTGCTGCTACTGTAAAACGACCATTATCTAGCGCAGACATGGCAATTTTAAAACCTTCTCCTTCTTCTCCTAGACGATTCTCTACAGGTATACGTAGATCTTCGAAAAAGAGCTCCCCAGTATTGCCAGCACGAATACCGTATTTGCCTTTAATGGCCTTCGATGTGAAGCCCGCCATGGATCGCTCTACGATAAAGGCGCTAATACCATGATGTTTCTTCGCTTTATCAGTGTAGGCAAAGACGATAAAGTGGTCAGCTATATCACATAAGGAAATCCATGTTTTTTGCCCATTTAAGACGTAGTCATCTCCATCACGTACAGCTGTGGTAGACATCGCCGCTACATCTGACCCTGCGCCAGGCTCTGTTAAACCAAACGCCCCAATCCGAACACCTTTCGCCTGCGGAACAAGGTATTGCTGTTTTTGAGCCTCTGTTCCCCATTGCATTAAGGTCATACTATTCAACCCTGTATGAACTGAAACAGCTGTGCGAAACGCTGTATCTCCACGTTCAAGTTCTTCACAGACAATGGCCAGCGCATTGTAATCCATGCCACTGCCACCGTATTGTTCAGGTACGCAAACCCCCATTAGTCCAAGGTCAGCAAGTCTTGACCAAATCTTCGGATCAAAGCCACCTTCAGTATCCCACTTCGCAATATGTGGAATGATTTCATCATCTACAAACTGCCGGACTGTTTTTCGTAGCATTTCTTGCTCAGTAGTAAATTCGAAATTCAAGACCAAGCACCTACCATTTCACGATCATTGTAGATTTATGAGAGGTTTCCTTTATAACAACACCTCGTTTTGCCATCTCTTCAATATAAGTATCACCTGGTACAATTGATTCAGGCGCAAATACACCGCGCTCTGTAATTTTATCTTCACCAATCATCTGTGCAACGACAGAAATTGTATTAGCTGTTGAACGAGCCATAGCTGTTTCATTAATCGTCATATCTTTACGCACAATCATTTCGTACTCATAAGTCACCTGCTGTTGTGCTTTTTCACCTGCTACAATAACACGCAGTAGTACTGCATCTTGTTTTGAACCAAGCTCAAGCTTCTTCTTAAGTGCCTCACGAACAACTGCACGCACAGGAACTTCCTGATCTTCTACCGCTACCTTATTACCAGCATCAAGGAATCCTAGGTCTGCTAATAGCTTAAATTTCTCTGCATGTCCCTTATAACGAATTGTTTTATATTCTAATGTGCTGACATTTGGGAATGTCTTATACAATGTCGATATGCCGCCAGATGTATAAAATGCCTCAAGCACACCAAAACCTTCGAAATAAATAGGTTCAACACCTGATAATGATGGAACTTCTTGAAGTTTGCCTTTTTGAATCGTCTTTGATGGCTCTGTATAATGATCAAAGACACCATCTAGAGAAAATACCCGTGTATAATGAAGAGGTGGCTTAGGCTCTGTAGGAATACCGCCAACAAAAAGTTTAATCGATTCTACCTCATCTAATTTCGAAGCACCATAACCCGCTAATATGTTGACCATACCTGGGGCAACACCCAAATCTGGAATAATCGTTACACCTTTTGCTTTTGCCTCTTCATTGAGATCTAATATTTTTTCCGTTACACCGCCAATATGACCACCTAAATCTACGGAATGAACACCCGCCTCAATGGCCGCTCTTGCTACACGCTCATTAAAGGAATAGAATAAAGCATTAACGACAACATCGCCTTTAGAGATGACCCCCATTAACGAGTCATCACGCTCCGCATGAAGCTCTACAACTTCAACCTTATCTGTATTTAACGAGTCCACAAAATCTTGCGCTATTTTTACGTCTATATCCCCTAAAAACACACGCTCTACTTTGCTATTTTTTATTAAATCACGAGCTACCTCTTTCCCCATTAAACCTGCACCTAATACAACAACTTTCATCAAGAACATCCCCTTTCATTGATCTGTTATTCTGTATCGATTTGTGCTCTTTGTAATTTACCGCTATAGTCTACATAAATACTTTTCCATTCTGTATAAACATCCAAAGCAGCAACACCTGAATCACGGTGACCATTCCCCGTACCCTTTGTGCCGCCAAATGGTAAATGGATTTCAGCACCCGTTGTGCCTGCATTCACATAAACAATACCTGTATCTAAATCTCGTTGTGCGCGGAAAATCGTATTAACATTTTGTGAGAAAATTGAACTTGATAAGCCAAATTTTACGCCATTGTTTACTTCGATTGCTTCATCCAAACTTGCTACTTCAATTAGCGAAACGACCGGACCAAAGATTTCTTCCTGTGCAATAATCATGTCAGGCTTCACATTAGTAAATAGCGTAGGCTCATAATAAAACCCTTTATCATAAGGAGGCTCAGATAAAATTCTACCTCCAGCTAATAATGTCGCCCCTTCCTGTTTGCCGATTTGCACATAGTGATTAATTTTTTCCAATGCGGCTTTATTAATGACAGGTCCGATTTTTACGCCTTCATCTAGGCCGTCTCCAATTGTTAGCTTTCGCATTTCTTCCAATAGACGTTTTTCTAATTCCTCTCTTACATCTTTATGCACGATAACACGACTACATGCCGTACACCTTTGACCAGCAGTGCCAAATGCACTCCATAAGATGCCTTCAGTAGCTAGCTGTAAATCGGCATCATCCATAACGATGACTGCATTTTTTCCACCCATCTCCAATGAAACCTTTTTCAGATGTTTACCACCTAGCTCTGCCACCTTACTGCCTGTTGTTGTAGAGCCGGTAAATGAAATGACCTTAACGTCAGGATGTTCAATTAATGCAGATCCTACTGTTGGGCCTGTACCAAAGACAATATTTGCTACTCCGCCTGGTAAGCCCACCTCTTCAAAAATTTTGCCCATTTCATACGCCATCATTGGTGTCTCATTAGACGGCTTCCAAATAAACGTATTACCCGCAACAATTGCAGGGAACGACTTCCATGTAGCAATGGCAACAGGGAAATTCCACGGAGTTATTAAACCAACAACTCCAATAGGTGCTCGTACACTCATAGCAAATTTATTGGCAAGCTCAGACGGTGTTGTTTCCCCAAACAACCTACGCCCCTCACCAGCCATATAATAAGCCATATCGATTCCTTCTTGTACTTCACCTCTAGCTTCTTCGATGACCTTTCCCATTTCTTTTGTTAAAACGGTCGCCAAATGCTCCTTCTTCTCTTTCATTCTTTGACCGATGGCATATAAATAGTCAGCACGTCTAGGCGCAGGTACTAATGCCCAGCTTTTTTGTACTTGCTTCGCAACTGCTACCGCTTCATCTACCTCACTTGCCGTAGAACGCGGTATTGTAGCTAGCTGCTCCCCATTTGCAGGGTTGGTCACTACTATACTTTGTAAATGTGAATGTGATGTTACCCATTCACCACCGATATAGTTTTTGATTTCCACTACAAACACCCCCTGAAATATCTATGATGCCTCTGCTCGTTGTTACCAGCCGCATCGCTTCGGACAGATATCATCTATTACAGAATGAAATGTGTCAAAATTCCGAATTTTCAATGGATGATAATCTATAAAGCTATACTTTCAGCTTAACAACATCGATGACAATCGCCAGAGGCTTTATTTTCTTTTAGCTAAACATAGATGAAGAGTCACTGATGGAATTCTTTTGTGAGCACTGGATATACAATCACAAAATTTTAGCTAAACGAAAATAAAATACACATTCTAGTTTTTTATATTCGACATTTCCTATCTTAATCCCTTTTTTTCTAAATTAATTAATTATACATTGAAACTAATGTGACTTATAATCGTATATATAACAAAATTACTTTTTTTGGAGGAATCCTATTATGAATAATCATGAAATTGACTACAAATTATATGGCGATGATATGCAATACGTGCAAGTTGAGCTTGATCCACAGGAAACAGTGGTAGCTGAAGCTGGCGCTTTAATGATGATGGATGATTCTATCCATATGGAAACAATCTTTGGTGACGGTTCACGCGGAAGCCAAGAAAATGGTCTTATGGGGAAATTATTTGGAGCTGGAAAACGCCTAATTACAGGTGAAAGTTTATTTATGACGACATTTACGAACGTTGGTTCAGGTAAACGTCATGTGTATTTTGCTTCTCCATACCCTGGTAAGATTATACCAATGGATTTAAGTCAATTAAACGGCAAAATTATTTGTCAAAAAGATGCGTTTTTAGCTGCCGCAAAAGGAGTTTCAGTTGGTATTGAATTCCAGAAAAAAATCGGTGCAGGGTTCTTCGGTGGTGAAGGCTTCATTATGCAAAAGCTAGAAGGAGATGGTATGGCTTTTGTACATGCAGGTGGAGCAATTCACGAAAAAACGTTACAACCTGGTGAAGTATTACGTGTGGATACAGGTTGCTTAGTTGCTATGACATCCGATGTAGATTACAATATCGAAATGGTTGGGGGCGTAAAAACTGCATTATTCGGTGGTGAAGGTATCTTCTTTGCGACTTTAAAGGGTCCAGGTAAAGTATGGATTCAATCATTACCATTTAGCCGTTTAGCAAGCCGTGTCTTCGCTGCGGCACCAATTTCACAAGGCGGTGGCGGTCAATCCAGAGGTGAAGGCGGCATCGGCGGTTTATTTGATATGTTTAATAAATAATAGACGCATTAGCCTTATTTTTAAAAGGAGCACATCTTTTTTCGATGTGCTCCTTTTATGTTGTTGTAAAGCTATTGTGTTAATGAAATTAAGGCGTCATATTTGTCATTAATCTATTCGATTCGATGGAGCCTTGCCCTGCCCAAATGCAGTAAGAGCCTTAACGTTCAGCGTCAGCATAGCCGTTCTAGTTTGAAGTGAGGCACTACCGATATGCGGAAGTGCTAAAACATTTGGAAGCGTTAATAATGGGTGATCCAACCCAATCGGTTCATGTTCAAACACATCTAGACCCGCTGCCCACAGCTTACCACTATTCAAAGTTTCATAAAGTGCATTCTCATCAATAATGCCACCACGTGATGCATTGATTAACACCGCGTCATCCTTCATTAAAGCAAGTTCCTCTGCTCCTATAAGTCCTACCGTATCATTATTATACGGCGTCATAATCACAACAAAATCCGATTGCTGTAAAAGATCCTCCAACGACACATACTGAAATCCATACATTTCCTCAGCCTCATGGCGACGTCTACGATTGTTATATAAAATTTTCATATCAAACCCTTTTGCTCGTCTTGCAACAGCCTGTCCAATTCGCCCCATGCCAATAATTCCTATAGTAGCTCCTGACACATCTTTACCTACTAATTGCATTGGATACCAGCTTTTCCATTTACCTTCACGTAAATATCGTTCGCTTTCTGGTATTCTACGAGCAGTCGCAAGCAATAATCCCATTACAAAATCAGCAGTGGTATTTGTTAAAACTCCTGGAGTATTTGTCGCCATTATTCCGCGCTTACGCAAAGCTTTAATATCAATATTATTAAATCCAACCGCTAAATTGGTCACGAGTTTTAAATTGGGTGCGTGTAATAATAACTCTTCATCGACTTGATCAGCAAGCGTTACCCACAATACATCACAATCCGCGACAGCTGCCAGTAGTTTTTCTCGCGGTATAACAATTTCCTCTTCCTCCCATTGCCCGATATCATAATACTCTTTTAACGGCTCAATTATATGCGTTGGGAACTTACGTGTAATAAATAATTTCTTTTTCATATTCCGAACACCCCTCTATTTAATTCGCCTATAGCGTAACACTTAGAACGCTCATTTTCTAGGGATTTCTTATCTTTACTTGTACGATAACTCATACTTTCTATCACTCTACATACTTCATCCGTCTATTTGTTGTTTTATCCTTCTATTAAGCGACTTTATCCTGAATAAACTAAAAAAGCCACTCAATTCTTTAACAGAAGAGTGACTTTCTAATTTACATAAAGATAATAAAAGCCAATATAGCAGCTAGTACTAAACGATAAATAGCAAATGGCATTAATTTCACTTTTGAAACAAGTGCTACGAAGAATTTAATAGAAAGTAATGCAAAAATAAATGAACTAATGAAGCCCACTGCATAGAAGCTAAAATAATCCATAGATAGCGTATCCCAGTTTTTCAGTACAGATACTAGACTAGCACCTGCCATAATTGGTACTGCCATAATGAAAGTAAAATCTGCAGCCACACGGTAACTCATACCAAATAGTACACCACCAGATATTGTTGCACCCGAACGAGAGAACCCTGGCCAAAGTGATAAACATTGTACTAAACCTACTTTAAATGCTAAACCATAAGAAATCTTATCTAGTGAATCCACTTTTGGTTTTTTCGGTGCAAATTTATCTGCAATAATCATTAAAATTGCCCCTGCTATTAAAGCATAAATAACATGTTCTACTTTAAATAAATGATCATCGATAAAGTCTTTAAATGCAAAACCTAATACAGTTGCTGGCAACATGCCCACAATAACATGCATTAAGTTGAAGCGACCTTTCATCGAAGTAGATTGTCCTTCGATTTTATATAGCCCTACTAAGCTCAACATTCGTTTCCACATCACAACGACTACGGCTAATATAGAACCTAGTTGAACAACAATTTTAAATGTATTGGCGGGATACATCCCTAAAAACTCCTCTGTCTTTAGCCACATATCGTCCACAATAATCATATGACCTGTCGATGACACTGGTGCAAACTCTGTCAACCCTTCGACCATACCTAAAATTAACGCCTTTAATAACTCTATGATTTCCACATCTTCACCTTACCTTTTAATAATTAAATATCCACATATAATAAAATACTCTTTTTCATGTACATTGGCTATAGTCTTCAGCTGTGTGTAGACAACATTTATTCAAAAAATATAATTATAGCTGTTTAACATCGAGTGGTCTAAACACCAGCCTCCGCCGCCTCTATTATTTAATGGAAATTGATATCTACCACCCATAATTCAGAACGGCTACCTATTCGCATTGGCGGACCCCAAAAGCCAAAGCCTGATGAAACAAGTGTATGCATTTTCCCCTTCATCTTATAACCATAATCAAGCTCAAATACACGAGCCGTTATATACTTATTAGGCCATAGTTGACCTTTATGTGTATGACCTGACATATGGAAGTCTACGCCTATTTTTGCAGGCGTTATTAAATCATTTGGGGTATGATTCATTACAAACCAAGGCAAGTCATCTGTTAACTTCAATGCATCTAGTTGCTTTCTATCCCTGTTTGTCCTATCCTCTTGACCCGTTAATAGTAACGCATTATCGATTCTAATAGTTTCGTCCCTCAAAATTTTCACATTTGCGTTTTCCATTTCTTCAACAAATTCAGAGATTTTCTTGCCGTAATATTCGTGATTACCAAGTACACCGTACACTCCGTATGTAGAAGTTAATTGCTTCATTACACCTGCCATTCCCTCTTGAACAAACCATTTAGGATCATCATCCACAATATCCCCAACTAAAAAGACGATATCCGGCTTTGCTTCATTCGATAAAGTAACAAAGCGCTGTAAATGTTTTTTATGGGATAGAACACCTAAATGAAAATCTGATGCCACTACAACTCTCAACGACTCTAACTCACTACTCTTTTTATCCATCGTTATTTCTAAATGACGGACAACAGGAGAATACGCTAAATAGGAGCCTACAATACTTAATAAAAACAACATTGCAACTGCTATACTGCCAATTATCTGTACACTATTAAAGGGACTTAGCCAAATAATAATATTTGCTCCCAAACAAATTAATAATCCATATTCAAAAATAAACATCCAGTAATTACCGATAATTGAAAACACTCGTAAAGACTCATGCAGTCTACCAATCATAATACTAAATGCAATGATATATAGCACTAACCAATATAAAATTGGATAACGGAACCATTCCATTGCCACAAGCCATTGCCTTAATCCCCACCCTAAGTAAAAAGTTAATGCACTATATATACTTATTAAAAGAATTCCACCAATTACTTTAGGCATATTTTAGTCCTCCACTTTTATATTTTCTTAGTCGATTATAGCATTATACTTAATATTTATATTTGCACTAAGTACTTTCACTATTCGTCTTTAGAAAGTAAGGGAGAAAGGACAACCAATTGACACCTTATATCAAGTGTACATCTTCCTCGGAATTCAATCGTATGATTTACATGACAATCCCTAATAGGAAAGTGACAATTTCGTAATCTAGGTGATTACTTACCACTTTAGCTATTGGAATGGAGACTGAGCGACTCCTTGGGGATCAGCGGTAGAGGAACAAAGGCTAAAAGCATCTCGTCCTGTGATAACGCCTTTGTGACCTACATCGATGCTGTTGCCGCAGCCAGAACGGAAATCAACCCTACATTATGGTAATGATCCCTACTTTTTGATTAATACACTTTAACTTCGCCCATTTTTCCAGTAACATTATAATAGTAAGAAAATTTACACATTTACGAGCGAAAAAGGGGTGCTGTTCCAATGACAAGATACAAATTCGAATCAACAGAGCATGAGTTATTTCGTAAAACTTTACGTAAGTTTTTAGCAGAAGAAGCTGAACCACACTATCCGCAATGGGTAACTAAACTGTTACGACAAATTTAGACAAAACTATACAAACCTGTATAGAAGTATAGATTTATAACAGAATACCCTTCGTATCAAGCGATTGGTGCGAACTCCACGTTAATTGCTTTTAACTCCTAAAGCCTTGTGACCAAAGCGGAGCTGGAAACGGCAGACGTAACGGTGCGAAAGCAGAAAAAACAACAAGGATGGCATAAGCTGAAAAAAATTACTCAGTGTCCGTAAAGGATCATCGTGACAACGGAAAACGGTACCGCTAAGTGCTTTGGCAATGGATGTTTAGCAGCGAACTCCTAAATCTCTAATGAGACAAGGAAGACGTTCAACGACTATCTCCTTGAGGGAGAGTAAAACCGCAAGCGAATGGCGGAAGAAAAATGTGGCTCTTATCAGAAGATAAGATGAAGATATAGTCTGCGCTTATGTGAAAGCATAAGAGGTCTACTCGTGAGAGAAAGACTGCATGAAGGGTTGCGCCTTCGTGTGAACAAGAAAAACAGATACAACTATAAAAATGTTAACAACCTCTCTAAATAGGGTAAAGTATTTTATCTTAGTGAAAGAGAGGTGGTACGCATGGAATTAATGTCCATTGGGAAATTTGCTAAACGCTGAAATCCGTAATTTTTATAAGCGGCTTAACGACATTCGAACAAGTCATTTACACCAGTGTTCTAATGAGATTGTGAAAACCAAGCCATCTCGTATTGTCATGGAACATTTAAATGTAAAAGGGTTGATGAAAAATAAACATCTGGCGAAGGCGGTAGCCGGGCAAAAGTTATATGAATACAAACGGCAAATTCAATCCAAATGCGAAAAATATGGAATTGAATTTGTTGAAGCCGACAGATGGTTTCCGTCATCAAAAACTTGTTCTGGTTATGGACAAATCAAATCCGATTTGAGACTGAAAGACAGATTATTTATCTGCTCTTGCGGATTAAAGATGGATAGAGATTTGAACGCAAGCATTAACTTAGCAAATTATTCAATCTAAGGAATTTAACTGACACTACACCTTAGATGTGTACGCAACGATACTGCGGAATTTAAGCCTTTGGAGAGTCATACAAAATGGTAGTAGCTTTTTGCGAAACCAGACTCGGAGAATAAGGAAGACACAAATACGAAAGTCGGAAGATATAAGTTGTGTCACAGTAGAGATGTCTACATTTTTTTAGAAATGTATATGTTTTTCGTATCGGAAAAAGATCAACTTATTCCACTTGAGTTTTGGCGTAAGCTCGGAGAAATGGGCTATCTATGTCCCCAAGTAGAAGAACAATATGGCGGTCTCGGGCTCGATTTTAGCTTCGGCGTTACTATTCAAGAAGAGCTAGAGCGAGTAGGTTCAAGTCTTATTGGCGTTGGTTTGCATAACGATATTGTCGTGCCGTATATTGAGGCATACGGCTCAAATGAGCAAAAATCACGCTGGCTACCTAAATGTGTTACAGGTGAATATATTACAGCGATTGCTATGACAGAGCCAGGCGCAGGTTCAGATTTAGCAAACCTCCAAACAACTGCCATTCGTGATGGCGATCATTACATCGTCAACGGACAAAAAACATTTATTACAAATGGTATTCATACAAACTTAGCGGTTGTTGCTGTCAAAACAAATCCTCAGGCAGAAAAAAAACATCGTGGCATTAGCCTTCTTGTCATAGAGGACGGGACACCTGGCTTCACGAAAGGCCGCAAGCTCGAAAAAGTCGGAATGCACGCACAGGACACAGCTGAGCTATATTTCGAGGATTGTCGAGTACCTGTAGAAAATCTTCTCGGTGAAGAAGGTAAAGGCTTTACCTATATGATGGAAAAGTTGCAGCAAGAGCGTTTAGCAGTGGCCATCGCTGCACAAACGGCTGCTGAGGATATGCTAGCCTTAACGATTGATTATGTAAAATCACGCGAAGCTTTTGGTAAATCAATTAGTGACTTCCAAAACACACAATTTAAAATAGCGGAAATGGCGACAAAAATTGAGCTTGGCAAATCTTTTTTAGAATCTTTAATAGAAGAGCATATCGCAGGAAATGATGTTGTGACAAAGGTTTCAATGGCAAAATACTGGATAACAGAAAATGCACGTGAGCTTGCTATCCAATGTATGCAGTTACATGGTGGCTACGGTTATATGGAAGAATATAAGATTGCTAGAAGATATCGAGACATACCTGTAATGTCCATCTATGCAGGTACCAACGAAGTCATGAAAATGATTATCGCCAAAAATTTAGGGTTATAACTAGAAAACAGCGGCAAACTAATTGCCGCTGTCTGATTATACTGCCGGAATTCGAACGATTACCTTAAATAAATCTCCGTCTATTTCTATACTCATACGAGCACCATGTAAATCTACGATGGATTGCGCTATGGCTAAGCCGAGCCCCGAACCATCTGTATGGCGTGAAGCATCTGCTCGCTTAAAGCGTTCAAATAATTCCTCGGCATCCTCGCTAATTTCATACTTTGCGACATTCTTTACCGTGAATTCCGCATCGCCCTCAGGAGTATGTTTTAATGTAACATAGACACGTGTGCCTTCTAATGCATATTTCAATACATTGACAATTAAATTATCGATCAGTCTCCACCATTTTTGACCATCTACATATGCGTAAATTGGCTCATGAGGCTTTGTCATTCGTAAATCTAAACGCGCCTTGGCTAAATCTTCCTCATGCTCCCCTACGGCCTGCTGCACCAGCTGATTTAAATCAACTCGACTACGATGAAGCTCAATATTGCCACTCGCCATTTTTGATACTTCAAAAAGATCCTCTATTAATACCTTCAAACGCTCTGATTTTTTATCAAGAATATGAATATATTGCTTACGCTCTTCCTCTGTAATATCAGGATTTTTCAGTAAATCGGTGTACGTAATAATGGACGTTAACGGTGTACGTAAATCATGACTAACATTCGTAATTAACTCTGTTTTTAATCGCTCACTTTTTGCCTGCTCATGCATGGACGTGCTTACGCCTTCTCTTAAATGATTAAGATTTTCTGCATGCCCTGCAAGTGGTGATTTGCCCATTACCTTCACATCACGATTTAAACGTCCTTCCGCCATGTCTTTTGTATCCTTCATAATTCGGTTTAAATAGCCCATTCTAGAGAGGAAGACAATCATGGCTGGTATACCGATCATTGCGCAGATGACAAATACAAAGAAAGGAAAACCTCCACCTCTTAACATTGTAGCGACAAGACTTCCACCACCGAAAAACGCTGCTCCAATCATCACAATGGAATGCAATGCAATGGAACGATTTATAAATAAATCTGTAATTGATTCTCCTAGTGACCATAGATAGCTAGCTTTTAAATTCTCTTCTAATTTCCGTGCTGTATTCACTCGATCATACAACCAAATTAACTGAATAAAGAATGCAATCGCGATGATCATTAAAACGCCTGTTTTAAATAGTAAATCTATAATAAAGCGTACATAATTGTATTGAGAGTAAGGTCCAATTGATTCCATAACAATATGTGATGCAAACCAATACATAGAGCCAGTTATGAACAATAATCCAATTTGGTAATCAATTTTCAGCTTTGCAAGAGCTTCTTTTTCCTTTATACCTAGTACCATTCGCAGTACTTCTTTACGCCCTTTCCACGCAAAAATAACCGCTACAATACTCGTTAACCATATAAAGAAGTAGATATATTGATTGAGTTTAAAATGGTCATAGCCTTCCATAACATATGCTGTTTGTGCTGATTTTTTAGAAATTGTAATGGTACCTGTGTAATCAGCAGTTTCTCTAAGATTATCTGTGTTAACGTAGGCATCATTTTCATAAAAAATATAGTTCAAACTATTACTAATATTCTCAGTAGTTAATGGATGCTGCTCAGTGTACTCTATTTTATAAGCGCTACTGTCCGAAACATCGCCTGAACGATACGTTTTGCCTGTTTCAGTGTTCGTTAATTCATAAGACCAGTAATTATTATTTTTCACAAAATTCTTTGCTTCATCTTGTGCTGCCTTTATATATTGATCAACGAGTGCTTCCTTATCAGCAAGAATTTTCTTACGAACATGCTCATCATCCTCAAAGTTTGTCGTAATATCTTTAATTTTCTCATCTCGCTCTTTCTCAAGCTTTGTTTTTAAGTCCGTTGCATTTACATTAGCAGCTTCTTGAATACGTTCCTCATATTGAGCTTTAATATTATCGATCTGGCTTCCTATTGTTCCATAGCGATTACGATGCTCTTCAATTTCATTTTGCGTAACCACTATTTTACTTTTTAAATCCTTGGCAACTGGTACATTTAACACTAATGGTCCTAACTCCGACTGAAAATTATCAAGTTCGTGCTGGAAATCATCGGATTGGAAGTAGGACTTCCCAATATATTGATACCCAATATTGGAAAACGTAAATATACCGAAAATCACCCAGATTAAACATATAAGAGCGAGAAGAGGTTTCCAATTTTTCAACATACTAATAACTCCCCTCTATAAAATTTTCTCAAGTAATTGTAATACCTCTGAAGATCGGGCATTGACTAGCTGATACGCAAATATACCGAAATAAATTAGTCCAATAACCGCTGCTACAAACCCTGCAATTGTAGCATATTGTTCTATTTTATTTTTCCATTTTATAGCCAACGCCCCACACCACCTTTAAATAGCGTGGATTTTTTGGATCTGCCTCGATTTTTTCACGTATTTTTCGAATGTGTACTGCCACAATATTTTCTGCATTGTAGGCTTCCTCATTCCATACACGCTCATAAATCTCTCTAATTGAAAATACACGCCCTGCATTTTTCATTAATAATTCCGTAATTTTATATTCGATTGGTGTTAGTCGAACAGGCTCTCCTTCTAAAATAACTTCCTTTGCGTCTTCATCTAATACAAGTCCGTCGATTTCCACCTTTGCTGTTTCGTCATTGTACGTCCCAAGTTGTACATAACGTCGTAGCTGTGATTTTACCCGAGCCAACAATTCTAATGGATGAAAAGGTTTTGTGACGTAATCATCTGCACCTACAGACAATCCATGAATTTTGTCGCCATCCTCTGCCTTCGCACTAAGCATAATAATGGGAATATTGCGCGCTTCTCTAATCTTAAATGTCGCTGTAATTCCATCCATATTTGGCATCATAATATCTAAAATAATTAAATGTACTTCATTGTTTTCTAGCTTTTCAAGTGCCTCTAAGCCGTCAGCAGCTTTAATGACATTGTAGCCTTCATTTTTTAAATAAATTTCAATACCATCACGAATATCTTGATCATCGTCCGTTACAAGAACTGTTAGTTTCGTCATGATATGCACCTCGCTCTCAAATAATAGTGTACCTGTTAAATCTTAAAAACCAGTTATTATAAAAATGAAGAAATTCTTAAGGTTTTAATGAATCCCATCAAATGTATTAGTTAACCATTTGGCTCATCACCATAATGTGGGGTTGATTTCCGTTTCGACCGAGCACTTTCCTAGGGGCGAGCCAAATACAAAAAGAAAGTATGTAAGACTTGTTCTCAAACCTTTTTTCGTCCTCCGAATGTCAGTACAACAATGCCACCTAATAACATTACTACACCGATCCAGGAAGTCACACTTAAATATTCTCCGACTAAAAAGACCCCCAGTATGGCTGCTGTCAACGGCTCTGCTAGTGATAGTGTTACAGCCGTCGATGAAGTAATTTTCTGAAGACCTTTTAAAAACAATAAATAGGCTATGCTTGTACACATTATTCCCATGAAAAGCATCGTCCATAGATTGTGTGCGACAGCTAACCAGCTAAAACCACCACTGATTGAGAAAGGAAGCAAAAATAACGCACAAATTGAAAACGTCATCGCTACTGCTGGAAGTGCCTCCTCTTGTGTCATAAGCTTTTTACTAATATTTGTGTACATGGCGAAGGAGAAACCTGCACAAAGAGCTAGTCCGATCCCTCCCATATGAACAGCCCCTTCCCCATTATTAACGAATAATAACATGCAGCCGAGTATTGCCATAATTGTTGCTATGCCCCACACCTTTGTCGGTCGAATTTTCCATAGTATCCATTCTAAAGCGCCTGAAAACATAGGAGCACTACCAATCGTTGCAACTGTTCCAATAGCTACACCTGTTAGACGTATTGATGAGAAAAAAAGACCTTGGAATAAGGCAATGCTCGCGGCAGCTAAAATTGTCCATTTCCACGACCATTTATAAAAGTTAATTTTACGTAGCAAAATGGTCATAGCTAATAATAGTCCGCCACCAATTGCAGAGCGAACTGTTGCCACCGCTATCGGGGATACTCCATCAACTAAGAATGTTTGTGCAGTGCCTGTCATACCCCACAATATTGCCGCTAGTAGTACGAAAAATGGATACATCCTTTATTGCCCCCTTTGACCTTACCACTCATTAACATTAATCATACAGATTTATCCAAAATCAAACAATTACCATATTTCTTTTTCTTACATTAGCCACAGTATGCTTTCTTTGTAAGGGACGTTATAATATAAACAACAAAAGGAGCGAAAATTATGTATAAAACCGTTGAAGAAACAGCTATAGATCTTAGTATGCCTGAGGATCAAGTACTGCGTTTAGTCTATGAGGGACGCATCCGTTCTGTTTATGATGGAGATCAAATACTGATTAATAGCGGGCAATTCAGTACTTATTTTAATCAACTAGAACTTATAAAGGAGGAAATCGAAATTTGGCGTAATACACCCATTCCAGAGGATATTGATGTTAAAGATGAGGATTAAAAAATGCCTAGCATTCAAACAATTTGATATTGTGAATGTTAGGCATTTATATTATTTTAGTTGAAATCAGGCGGACACAGTTAACTCCCGCCCATTATATTGTTACGACAAACCCAGCTCGTTTACCAATAATTTCTGCATAATCCTCAACCATTACACTAGCTGTTGGATACATACCTGCGCCAGGTCCTACTAATGTTAATGTGCCAATATAATTTGTATCCAACGCTACAGCATTATTCACGTCATCCACCGGATAAAGTGGATGTTCTTTATCAACTAATTGTGGGCCAACCTTTGCTACTACTGTACCATCCGCCAACTTCTCAACCTCTGCAACATGACGATAACGTAAGCCTTGTTCACACGCTTCTTTCACTTGCTCGGCTGAAATGCTATCAATCCCGATCACTTCTACATCAGCCCAATCTGGTTGCTCTCCAAATGCTAGTGCACTTAAAATCATTAATTTCTTAAAGGCATCCTGGCCTGAGATATCATTATATGGATCTGCCTCTGCATACCCTAAATTTTGCGCCTCTTTTAAAGCTGTTTCAAACGACCAGCCCTGTGCACGCATTTTTGTTAGAATATAATTGCATGTGCCATTTAAAACTCCTTGAATACGACTAACATCATTAACTAGTAAAATATTTTTCATCGTTTTAATAACAGGCACACCACCAGCTGTTGTTGCCTCAAAGCCGACAAATACACCATTCTCTTTTGCAAGATCCTGTAGTTCTAAGCCTCTTTTCGCGAACATCACTTTGTTAGCTGTAATGACATGGCATTTATGCTCTACAGCACGTTTTAAATAAGTAAATGCTGGCTCCTCATTGACAATCGCTTCAAATACGACCTGCATACCTGGCTCTGCTAAAACGTCATCCATACTAGTTGTCATTAAATGCGCTGTGCCTGGTACACGTTCACGGCTCGCATCTGTCACTAAAATTTTTGCTACTTCTAACTCAATTCCTAATTTATGTTTAAGCTCTTCACGCTTTTCGTTTAATATATGGTAAATTCCTTGACCTACCGTTCCAAATCCTAGGATCGCTGCCTTTATAGTTGCCATTCTTGTTATTCCCTCCAACTTACATTCCGCAGTTTCATTAAATTTAATTACGCCTTAGCTTAATTCGTACAGATTTTGAATTGTGCGCAGACTGTACATCGTAGGCCAGTTTGCGATGTTTCTAACTTCAGTTTCAGCAGATTTAGAGTCATGGCATTTCGCTCTCGCCATTTGCAAAAGTCTTCTATAGCTATCATTTCACTTTCGCTACACAAACCCTTTACTGAATGAAGATCATAAATCTGTGCAACACACACAAATTCAAATAATTCAAAATTCAACTTAAAAAAATTGTAACGCAAATACATACAATGCACAAGAAAAATCTTTCTAGAGAGGACATTTGTTTTCTCTAGACGTGCAGAAGAAATCGGTTTCATTCCCTTTATTATACGTTTTTTTAGTTGTTCTATAATATTTGAACAAATATTGACGGTTTTTTCTAAAGAAAACGAAAGTCTTTCTTCTATTATATATGTATGCTTAAACGTTCATAAAAATTGTTCATTTAAAAGATACTAATAAAAAAATTTTTCAGGTCAGTTAATCTATCTCTCTCCCACTTATCAAATTTAATTAAAAGGCTCATTCCCTGTAGCAGCAGAGAATGAGCCGAGATTTATGAGGGAGAACTAACTAGCTTTTGATAGCATTTGATAACGATATGTTGATATAACCTGTTGTACAAGTTCAATTTCTTCTTGCGTAAAGTTTGGTATTGCATACGTACGTTCAACTAATTGGAATGTACCGTATTTTAAGTAATACTCTGTCGCAGGTACAGGAATGTGACTTGCACCATATATTTCATATGCTTTGAAGACCTCTTTTACTATATAGCCTTCCTCTTTAGCATAAACGAATTCATTAAAAGCAGAATGTCCAAATGTCTGTACCCATTTGCTTTCAACTGACGCAAGTATGTTTTGAATGGACATGTTGTTCACAAACACATGATTTTCATTTAGTTCATAAATAAGATAAGATGCAATGTTTTGCGCACTATAAACATTTCCCATTTAAAACACTCCTTTATCATCAGTTTTTAGATCCGTGTAGCTACTGGCTACGCAAATATTCAGTACTTATGAAAAACAATTTGGTTCTAGGTTGGTAGCCTTTCGAACACTTAAGTTATTCCCTAGTATAATACAAGGATTTAAACAAGTCAATAATACTTATCAAATTACTAGGAATTATTTGTGCATACTTTCGGATTACTTACCAAATGGGGTAAGTGGTTGATGCAGCAACGTTTTACGTATTACCAAATGAGGCCCATCGAATGAGACAATACGTAAACGCTACAACATTAGCCAATTTTTATTAAGCCTCTATTGTTTGTTGAGAAGCTGTTACTTGTTCAATAGCTTGTTCTAAATCTGCAATGATATCCTCTACTGCCTCTAAACCGATTGATAAGCGAATGAGCGACTCGGTTACACCAGTTTGGATTAACTCTTCAGCTGATAATTGCTGATGTGTAGTAGATGCTGGATGAATAATTAATGATTTGGCATCCCCTACATTTGCTACGTGCGAGAATAATTTCACACTATCAATTAGTTTACGCCCTGCTTCACGTCCACCTTTAATACCGAATGTAAGCACTGAACCGAAGCCATTTCTCAAATATTTTTTTGCTAAATCATGAGTAGGGAAATCTTCTAAGCCATTGTAATTTACATATTCCACAGAAGGGTGGTTTCGTAAATATTCAGCTACTGCCAATGCATTTTCATTGTGTTTAGGAATACGCAAATGAAGCGTTTCTAAACCTTGTAATAAATTAAATGCTGCATCTGCACTTAACGTTGGTCCAAAGTCGCGTAGCAATTGTACACGCAGTTTTGTGGCAAATGCAGCCTCTGCTGTGTCAATACCATAACGCAAACCGTGATAAGAAGCATCTGGCTCAGTAAAGCCTGGGAAACGTCCACGAGTCCAATCAAACTTTCCTGCATCTACTACAACGCCACCTAAAGTTGTACCATGTCCGCCAATCCATTTTGTTGCGGAATGAACGACGATATCTGCACCGAAGTCAATTGGTGTAGAGCCATATGGTGAAGCAAATGTACTATCAATAATTAATGGCAAGCCGTTTTCATGTGCAATATTCGCTACTGCTTCAATATCTAGCACTTTTAAACTTGGGTTACCATAAATTTCAGCGAATACCGCTTTTGTTTTATCGGTAATCGCTGCTCGGAAATTTTCAGGGTTTGTTTCGTCTACAAAAATTGTTTTAATACCGTAGTTTGGTAGTGTATTGGCAAATAAATTATAAGTACCTCCATATAAAGAACTCGCCGCGACAATTTCATCACCTGCACCCGCAAGATTTAAAATGGAAAATGCGATAGCTGCTGCACCAGATGAAAGTGCTACTGCTGCTGTACCGCCCTCTAATAAAGCAACGCGTTTTTCAAAAACATCTACAGTTGGGTTTGTAATACGAGTGTAAATATTGCCAGCTTCCTCTAAGGCAAAAAGACGTTGCGCATGAGCAGTGTCTTTAAAAACGAAAGCTGTTGAGCGATATACGGGTACTGTTCGAGATCCTGTTACTGGGTCTGGCTCTTGGCCACCGTGTAACAGCAATGTTTCTGGTTTAAAATTTGTCATTGTATACCTCCAAATGGTTATTTGTTTACGATGGCACCGGAGATGAGGAGGATTTTTCAGTAGAAAACAAAAACCCTCTTCAGCTAAGAAGAGGGTTGCGGTTGCAAGTTTTCCTCCCCTTATCTGCCAGATCCAAGTAAGAATCTGTAGGAATTAGCACCTTAGCAAGTTCGTCACTTACTGGTTGCCGGGCATCATAGGGCCTATCCCTCCGCCGCTCTTGATAAGAGTATGAGATTCAATTTCCATCGTTGTTACAAAGTATAAACATAGACTTTTTTTCTGTCAACACTAAAATTTTATTTTTTCCGAAACTTCTGTCTGCTTCTGAACGTATTACGAACGCATACACTATTTTAGTATTTATTTAGAAAGGAGGAGTTTTATGGTAAAAGCCGTTATCATTTTTCTACTTGTTGGTTATTTAATTGGCTGTATTCACGGCTCTAAAGTTGCGCAGTTTTTATCCGGGGTAGATCTAAAAAAGACTGGTCATGGCAATGCTGGTGCTTCCAATGCAACACTTTCCCTTGGATGGAAATACGGCGTATTAGTCGCACTTATCGATATCGGTAAAGGTGTAGCAGCTATTATAGGTGCCCATTTCTATCTAGCAGATGCAACAAATTTAACAGAAGTACAAGTTTGGCTCTTAACCTATATCATAGCTGCCGGTGTCATCCTAGGTCACAATTTTCCATTTCATATGGGCTTCAATGGCGGCAAAGGAACTGCATCAATCATAGGGATCCTACTAGCAGTTGATTGGGAGATTGGTTTATTCGCACTCATTTTATTTGTTATTTTATCTTTCGCGACGAATTATTTAATTGTCGGTGTACTTGAATTTTATCTTGTTTTTTGTACAGCAACATATTTATGGATTCCTGGAGTAGGTCCAACGATTATAGCCCTACTACTTTTTGCAATAGCAATCATTTTGCATATTGAAAATATTAATAGATTAATTCAGGGAACTGAGCCTAAAGTGACTTCTGCATTTAAAAAAAAGAAATAACCAGGTGTGTTGATTAACTATTTTTATCCATCCTGATTAGAAGGCTTTGATTTCTGCTACGGGCTGGGGCTTACCCGATCACTTCAAGGGCTCAAACGATCACTCAGAGACCTTGCTTGACCCTAGCTTTTCGCGCAATACATTCTTAACAACTAAAAGCCTTGAAGGAACAAGTCAACTGTCCTTCAAGGCTTTCTTCATTTTATTATTTCGATAATGCAGGGTCCTTCATCGTCCCGTTTTTTGCGTAATTTACATGCCATGAAAGGGCTTTTTCTAGATTGTGTGGCGTATGGTGCCCACCTGTTGCTTCGTTAGCATCGTTAAAATACTTCCGTAATTGCTCACGATATTCCGGATGTGCACAGTTATCGATAATGAGTGCAACCCGTTCTTTTGGTGCAAGCCCTCGCAAATCTGCTACTCCCTGCTCTGTTACGATTACGTCTACATCATGCTCCGTATGGTCCACATGCGATACCATTGGGACGATACTAGAAATATTTCCGCCTTTCGCATAAGATTTTGTGACGAAAATACCTAATCTTGCATTACGTGCAAAGTCTCCAGAACCGCCGATTCCATTCATCATCTTTGTTCCAGAAACATGCGTAGAATTCACATTCCCGTAAATATCTACTTCAAGTGCTGTATTAACAGAAATTAACCCGAGTCGGCGAATAATTTCTGGTTGATTAGAAATTTCTTGCGGGCGTAATACTAATTTATCGGTATATTTTTCGAAATTACTATACACTCGGTTTCCAACTGCCTCGGAAAGAGTAATTGAAGTAGCAGATGCAAAGTTTACCTTACCAGCATCTATTAATTCAAATACCGCATCTTGTAGTACTTCCGAATATATTTCCAAGTTCTCAAACTCAGAATCTTTAAAGCCTAATAATACAGCATTTGCTACTGAACCTACTCCTGATTGGATTGGTCGTAAACTATTCGTTAAACGGCCTACTTTAATTTCTTCACGTAGGAAGTTTAATAAATGATTGGCCATAATATCTGTTTCTTCATCAGCAGGAACGATTGTTGATGGTGCATCTAAAATATCTGAAATCACAATACCTTTTACTTTATCTAAGTCTAGTGGAATACCAATTGTGCCAAGTCGATCCGATACATCTTTTAATTGAATTGGATCACGTTTCCCCTGTGGTCCTGGCACAAAAATATCGTGCACACCCTCTAATGCATCAAGCTGAGCTATGTTCAACTCTATGATTATTTGGTTTGCCTCTTGCACAAAAATCGGAGAGTTACCAACTGAAGTTGTAGGAATTAGTAAGCCGTCTTCTGTAATAGCAGTCGCTTCAATAATTGCAAAATCAATAGGACCAATAATGCCTTGACGTACTAGTTCCGCATTATGTGACAGGTGCGCATCAACGAATGTGATTTCACCACTGTTGATTTTATTACGAATACCGGCATCCGCTTGGAAAGGTCCGCGTTTACGAATAACGCCAGCTTCTGCTAAGTATTGGTCAACTTCTGGCCCAAGCGATGCACCTGTATATACATCTACCTGGAAGTTCTCTTTTTTAGCTTTTTCCACAAGTGCCAGTGGGACCACTTTAACGTCACCAGCACGTGTAAATCCGCTCATCCCAAGTACCATACCATCCTCAATCCAAGATGCTGCTTCTTCTGCTGTTACAACCTTGCTCCGTAGCTGTTCATTACGAAGCTTTTTCGCTAACTTTTCTTCCATTCCTTATTCCTCCATCCCACTTTATTTTTGTTCAACTAGATTATTTAGCTCAATTTTTCCGGCATAAAAATCCATTTATTGGGGTATAAACCAAATAAACCGCCGCACAAATAATTCTATACTATTTAGAATTTTTAATCTATATTAACCAAAATATTTAATTTTACGAGAAAATTAACGCATTTTAATACTATCCAAAAATAATGGTAAGCTCGCATAAATTCGATTTATTTAAAAAAGCGTGATATGCTCTTGTTATATAAGGGGAAAAGGAGATTCTTTTAGATGGTTAAACAATTGTTACGTAACCACTCTTCGGTTCGTATTTATGATGGAAATCAAATTTCAAAAGAAATTATTGAAGAATTAATTGCTACTGCACAAATGGCCGCTACATCACATTTTGTACAAGCTTATAGTGTTATTTGGGTAACGGATGAAGAGAAAAAGGAAAAATTAGGTTTACTCTCTGGTAATCCTCGTCAATACGAAACTTCTGGCGGCGCCTTTGTCTTCTGTGTAGATTTCAAACGTCTTCAAATGGCAGGGAAATTAGAAGGTGTAGACATTGTAGCGGATTCAGCAGAAAATGTTCTTGTTGGGGTAGCTGATGTATCATTATTCGCTCAAAACTTTGTCATTGCGGCAGAGTCTATGGGATATGGTATTTGTTATATTGGCGGCGTGCGTAATAAGCCTGAGGAAATAAGCGAATTATTCAATCTACCTGATTATGTATTCCCACTATTCGGCTTAACAATCGGAGTTCCTGCTCGTCGCAACGAAGTAAAACCTCGTTTACCAGTTGCAGCAGTATTACATGAAAATGAATACAATGCAGAAAAATACGAAGAGCTTTTACCTGCTTACAATGACACAATGGAAACATACTATCATAATCGCTCATCGAATCGAAAAATTGATAACTGGACAAAGCAAATGGCCGACTTTTTAATCGAACAGCGCCGTCCTCATATTACAGATTTTTTAGCGAAAAAAGGTTTCAATTGGAAATAACTTTATCAACAAGGTATGTGGCGTTACTATCGTATGATAGTAACGCCACTTTTTTTCATATTTTATTAAATTGTATTATATATACGTACTTATAAGCACATTTATAAGCTAACACACCCGTCGAAGTATTTATTTATAATTAGCCGACGGTAATGTTTCAGTAAAAACAGAATGAAATTAACTTGGTATATTTTATTATCCAGCTGTCTTCTATCTATAATTTAATTTCCAATTTGTTTTTCATTTACATAAATTAAGTATTCTTGAGCTTCCAAGAATTCCTCTTGTGACTCTGTAGGAATTATATCGACCTCAGGAATACTTGAGACTCCTAGTTGTGCCATAATCGTTTCATAGGTCATTAGGGCTTGAATATATTGTTCATATTCTTCAGCTGTTAAAACCTCTTTGCTTGATGGGAGTCCGTTTAATTTGTCAAAGTATGGTTGAATTTCGTACATAGCTTCTTTAATTTTCTCTAATGGTTCTACAGGGAGTTGAGAATAATCTATGTTTCCATTGTTATCACCATATTCCAGTTTTGCATTTGTAAATACATTTAGTAAATCTTTAAATTGTTCAAATTCCTCTTTTCCTAGGTCACCTTTTGCTTGATTTAGTTTTGCATCAAATAATAAGTAACTTTCCATTGTAACATTTGCCACATGTTTTTTTAGATTATCAAATGAACCATATAAATTATCGGCAAGTAACGCCTGATAAGCAAATACACCTGTTGGAATCATTAAACAAGCAGAAATAACAGCTATAGCCAATCGTTTTTTTACAAAACGATTCAGTTTACCACCCATTTCAGAATTTGCTTTATTAATGCCCAATTTACTTCTTTCATGAATCTCTACAGGGATTTCAATTTTTGATAACTCTTGCTTTAGATGGTTATGCATAGTTATCTACCTCCTTTAAATTTTGGCGAAGCTTATCTAACGCACGGTATAAGACAGACTTTGCGGTTCCAAGCGGGATGTCTAATATCTCTGAAATTTCCTTTAATGTACGATCGTCGTAATATTTTAGTAAAATGACACTCTTCTCATCCTCTTTTAAAGTATCAATCAGCTTGTGTAAAGATAAAGTAAGTGCAATGTCTTCATCTTCTGACCCAGTAAGCACTTCAAAGTCTAAATTTAGCGGGATCACCTTTTTATTTTTATTGATTAAGCTCAATGCACAATTAATCGTAATTTTCATGAGCCATGTCTTGAAATATTCTGGTTTTTTCAATGTACTGATTTTCTTAAATGACTGATAGGCCACTTCTTGAACAAGATCTAATGCATCATCTTTATTTTTTACATAGACATAAGCCATTCGATAAATATCTGCTTCGTACTGCTGAAAAAGCATTAAATAAGCTTTATCATTTCCTTTTTGTGCTTTCTTTACTAGACGTTCAAGTTTCATCTTAATTCCTCCTTTCGTTTTGGTTTTACATCTATTAGATAAACTGGAAGGTGATTTGGCTTAAATTTTTTTAATTAATTTTATGTAATGGGGTTTGGGAAGGTTTAATGAATGTACACTTTGTCAAAATAACACATAACTAAAATCAGTAGTTCAAAGTATTGGGATGGGAAATTGTAAAAAAATAAGCACTTATTTTGTTAATAATCTCCATTGTTTTATTAGCAATTTGGTTCGGGGCTTAGTTATATCGAAATAAAAAAAACAGAATTTAATCTACACGTTAATGTAGATTAAATCTGCCTTTTTGTTTTAACAGCAACAATCTTTGAGAAAACAGCCTTACTCTAAAAAGGACTTCCTAGACAACCTCTTTGCCTTTATACACTGATGTAAGAGTTATCAGGAATTAGCTCTATCTGCTCTGATTTTTACCAGATGGAAACTCGATCCTCTGGAGCTACATACATGCCATCTCCAGGCTTGATTCCATAGGTATCATAGAATTGCTGGAAGTTCACAATCGTGCGGTTTACCCGAATTTTATTAGCTGAATGTACATCGTTTTTGCTCAGAATCACTGCAAATTCTTTTGTTGTTGTGGATTTCCACATTTCTGCATTGCTTTCGAAATATGCTTTATAATCTGGATTACTCATATTGGATACAACTTGCAGTGAAGCGGCCATTCCGCCCAAATCGGCGACATTCTCGCTTAGTGTAAGCTGACCGTCGTTCAACACACCCGGAATAATCTCAATGTTATTATAGAACTCAATCAGTTCCTGGTTTTTCTCTTTGAATTTCTTAAAGTCTTCTTCTGTCCACCAGTTATTTGCATTTCCATTTTCGTCGTATGCAGATCCGTTGTTATCAAATGCATGGCTGATTTCATGGCCAATGATCATGCCAATTGCCCCATAGTTTTCTTCAGGTTTAGCGTTAATGTCATAGAAAGGCGCTTGAAGAATACCGGCAGGGAACGTAATTTCGTTATTAAGCGGATTGTAGAAAGCATTTACGGTATATACGCTTGTTCCCCATTCCGTTCTATCAACCGGTTTTCCTAGCTTGGCTTTTGTGTTATCAATATATGCTTTGTTTACTGTGAAGGTATTAGAGAACAGCGAGCCGCCTTCGTCATATGTCTTGATCGCTACCTTATCTAATGTCGTATCCCACTTATCTGGGTAACCGATCTTAACAATCATCGTATCTAGCTTTTTAATCGCTTTATCTTTTGTCGTTTCTGACATCCAATCAAGAGATTTAATTCTTTCTTCATACGTAGCAATTAATTTCTCTACCATTTGCTCAACATCTTTTTTAGCTTCTGGTGAAAAATGTTTCTCGGCAAACATTTGCTCCAAATATCCGCCCATTGTGCCAGTTGTCTTGGCTACTGCGATTTCCTGATCTGTTTTTTCTCCTGTAACGCCATATAACGTTGCGGAAAACTCATTTGCAGCGTCTCTGAATTCATCTGACAACAGACCACCTGTTGCCGAAAGCAGTTGTACTTTTGAGTAAGCTTTAAGTACGTCAAGATTAGCTTCATTCAAGAGTTCCGAGCCTTTTTGCGCCAACTTTTCATCGATTACGATCACTTTATCTGCACTGTCGACTTTCATCGATTTCAAGACTTGTTTCATATCTACTGTTTTGAACATGTCATCAAATTGTTCGATCGTATACGGATTATAGTATTTATTGACATCGCCTTGTTCATGAGGTTCAAGCGATACGGAGGCTAGGCTTTTCTCCATTCCATAAATTTTCTCGGCATGGGCTTTCGCTGCAGACTCTTTCTCACCCGATGACACGAGAAGTTTGGTCATATATTGAATATAGGCTTTTTTCGCTTTTTCGTCTTCCGTTATAAAGCTGTTCTTATCCAGACCGGTAGCTAATCCAGTGTAATACAAAGCATTTTCGCTGCTGTTCTTTGCATCGCCCATGATTGCAAAGCTGAATAATGAACTTAGCCCCAATTCTTTCTCCAGGGTAAGATCTGCTTGAACGAGCTCATCAAGCGTTTTAGCCCCGTCAATGGCCTTTACATATTTTTGAATGGGTTCAATCCCTTGTTTATTTCTATTTTTTGTATCTAACGCTGTCGCATAGAAGTCTGCAATTTTCTGTTCTTTTGTTCCTTCTGTGAATTGTTTGCCAGCGAGCTCATCTATTATTTTTTCTATTTTATTGTTATTTTGCTTATGCAGCTCGGGAAAAACGCCGCCCATGATTTCTCCTGCCAGAATTGTCGATTTATTTAACCATTCCTTATTAATTGCTTCATAAAAATCGTCATTTAAATGGGAGCCTTTAAGCGTCCACACTCTGGCAATCATGTTTTGGAACTCATCGATTGTAATATTGTCATTTGCGCCTAATGTGCCGTCAGGTTTGCCCGTCAGTACGCCTGCTTTTGCCAGTTTATCGATATCTTTCTTAGCCCAAGCGGGTACATCGGTGAACTCGACGCCAAATGTTCCACTGCGCAGATCATTTCCGACTGGCTCTGGCAATTCGCCGAATGCTCTACTCAACATGACTAAAGCTTCAACCTTCTTAGCTGGCTCATTCTCTCTTAAATCGTTAAAGCCTTGCATAACGTATTCTTTATTAATTCCTGGTTGATAAGCGTCTGCTGCCACCAACAAGGTTTTAACGATCTCTCCTCTTGTCGCTGGTGGCGACGTTTCATCGGCATACACCGATACGCTAACTGATAGGACCATTATTATGGCCATGAATAAGGATAAAAACTTCTTTTTCATCTTCGTGCTCCTCTACGATATATTTGTATAAATAAAGATAAATGAGTAGAATTTAGTATATCCCCATTTATATTCCATTATAGTTAATTTATTTTAGTTTGAAAATATGTAAGGAGCTTTTTCATTTTCAAGAGAGCATTATCTAGTCTAGAGCTTTTAAGCTAGAGCGGTACCACAAGTAAGGTAGTTCAACAAGGAGCGATTGAAATACAATAAATATGGAGTTTTGGGGAATAATGATACTAAACAAATTTAAGGAGAATCAGAAATGAAAAAATTGCTTTTTAGCCTTATCTTCGTTTTAGTAATTCTTCCTTCACAAACACACTCTGAGAATAAAATTGAAGAGTTGCCACCTTGTTCAGCAATACTTGAACCAACAAAAAACGTACCTAAAAATGCCAGAGGAGTAGCGCTGATTTATAATATTGAAAGAAAGTTTAATGATGAACGAACAAGTCTCAGTGTTCACGCACTTCATTTACCAAAACCATCTAGTTTTGGGGATTATGATGGTTATGAAGTATTAGCATATATTCCGAAAGAAATAAGTTGGATTTTCTCATTGTCTCCTTTAACTAAATATGGAGAAACTACTTGGGCTGGGAAATTGGATGAAGTTTCTCCTATATTGCGACCTACTCGTATCAAAGTTCGGACAGTCAATACAAAGACAAAGAAAACGGGTCCTATTGTACTTGAAAAAATACTAAAACCTTGTTGAATTAATGGGGTGCTTTACTTGAAGAACATTGGGTTGCATATGCAACTCTTTTTTTTATTGAACTAACAGAGCAGTTTAGTTGAATAATAAGGAGTAGAAGGTTATTTTAAATAGATATACAAAAGTGGGATTTTAAATTTCATCACTATATTGAATGAATATCTGAAAGATAATGTTCAGCTTTACGTATAGGAAGGAGGAGCATAGTTTTGAAATTGATAGGATTAATCATTCTAGGTGGCTTATTTCTTCTTTTATTAAGTTTCATCTACATAATTATTGGTGTAGTGTTGCGAAATAAAAAAGAAAAGTAATTCTGGTTATTTTAATAGCTTCGCAAATATTGTGTTTTAGATGTTATGTTGGTTTATGTAATCAGAATTTTACTGCACAATATGAGGAAATTAATAAGTAGGGTTATCAACTACTTACTGCGAATACCAAAGAATTTGTGAAGAATCATACTTTAACTAACTGGGTGCGCTTGTTAAACAAGCGCTACAAAAAAATACCCAAACTTATTTATAAAAACTGTTTACTAATATTACCGGAAAAGAAAGTATTTTGATCAATCTTTGTTCAATGTACTTTCTTTTCATTTACTATAAAAAATGATTTTTAGAATTACGTATCAAACTTTATTCCAAACCAACAAATCTTCAAATCCTGCATCTTCGTCAGTCAGCGCTCAATATTTTACTCCATCGTCTATATTTCTCAACCTTCAGTTAGATCGTTGGCAAGAATCACAACTAAGTTATTTAGCTCAAATCACTAAACATTGCAAATAAAAAAGCCGAGGAATAAATCCTCGACTTTTTCAGGTGCCTAGCGACGTCCTACTCTCACAGGGGGAAGCCCCCAACTACCATCGGCGCTAAAGAGCTTAACTTCCGTGTTCGGTATGGGAACGGGTGTGACCTCTTTGCCATCATCACTAGACTATTTTCGACCTCCAATACACGGCGTATTACTGCGTCAGCTTCTCTCGCTCAATCGGTCACGTACAGAGGTACGCTCCCTCATTCACTCGTTTGCTTCCTTGTACTACTTGTGTCTTGAAGCTCTCTTCGGCTTTCAATATACATCGTATCTTGAAACCCTTGGTTGAAAGAAATTGTTCTTTCAAAACTGGATAAACGTGCATTGAATGTTTCAAACATTTTGGTTAAGTCCTCGATCGATTAGTATTCGTCAGCTCCATGTGTCACCACACTTCCACCTCGAACCTATCTACCTCATCGTCTTTGAGGGATCTTACTTACTTGCGTAATGGGAAATCTCATCTTGAGGGGGGCTTCATGCTTAGATGCTTTCAGCACTTATCCCGTCCACACATAGCTACCCAGCGATGCCTTTGGCAAGACAACTGGTACACCAGCGGTGTGTCCATCCCGGTCCTCTCGTACTAAGGACAGCTCCTCTCAAATTTCCTACGCCCACGACGGATAGGGACCGAACTGTCTCACGACGTTCTGAACCCAGCTCGCGTACCGCTTTAATGGGCGAACAGCCCAACCCTTGGGACCGACTACAGCCCCAGGATGCGATGAGCCGACATCGAGGTGCCAAACCTCCCCGTCGATGTGGACTCTTGGGGGAGATAAGCCTGTTATCCCCGGGGTAGCTTTTATCCGTTGAGCGATGGCCCTTCCATGCGGAACCACCGGATCACTAAGCCCGTCTTTCGACCCTGCTCGACTTGTAGGTCTCGCAGTCAAGCTCCCTTGTGCCTTTACACTCTACGAATGATTTCCAACCATTCTGAGGGAACCTTTGGGCGCCTCCGTTACCTTTTAGGAGGCGACCGCCCCAGTCAAACTGTCCGCCTGACACTGTCTCCTGCCCCGCTAAGGGGCATGGGTTAGAATTTCAATACAACCAGGGTAGTATCCCACCGACGCCTCCTTCGAAGCTGGCGCTCCGAGATCTCTGGCTCCTACCTATCCTGTACAAGTTGTACCAAAATTCAATATCAGGCTACAGTAAAGCTCCACGGGGTCTTTCCGTCCTGTCGCGGGTAACCTGCATCTTCACAGGTACTATAATTTCACCGAGTCTCTCGTTGAGACAGTGCCCAGATCGTTACGCCTTTCGTGCGGGTCGGAACTTACCCGACAAGGAATTTCGCTACCTTAGGACCGTTATAGTTACGGCCGCCGTTTACTGGGGCTTCAATTCGCAGCTTCGCTTGCGCTAACCACTCCTCTTAACCTTCCAGCACCGGGCAGGCGTCAGCCCCTATACGTCACCTTACGGTTTTGCAGAGACCTGTGTTTTTGCTAAACAGTCGCCTGGGCCTATTCACTGCGGCTCTCATGCGCTTGCACGCTCAAGAGCACCCCTTCTCCCGAAGTTACGGGGTCATTTTGCCGAGTTCCTTAACGAGAGTTCTCTCGCACACCTTAGGATTCTCTCCTCGACTACCTGTGTCGGTTTGCGGTACGGGCACCTCTCACCTCGATAGAGGCTTTTCTTGGCAGTGTGAAATCAGGAACTTCGTCCATACGGACTCGCCATCACAGCTCAACGTTACAGTGTGCGGATTTGCCTACACACACGCCTTACTGCTTGGACGCGCACAACCAACGGCGCGCTTACCCTATCCTACTGCGTCCCCCCATTTCTCAAACGGTGAGGAGGTGGTACAGGAATATCAACCTGTTGTCCATCGCCTACGCCTATCGGCCTCGGCTTAGGTCCCGACTAACCCTGAGCGGACGAGCCTTCCTCAGGAAACCTTAGTCATACGGTGGACGGGATTCTCACCCGTCTTTCGCTACTCATACCGGCATTCTCACTTCTAAGCGCTCCACCAGTCCTTCCGGTCTGACTTCAACGCACTTAGAACGCTCTCCTACCACTGACATCGTAGATGTCAATCCACAGCTTCGGTGAATCGTTTAGCCCCGATACATTTTCGGCGCAGCGTCACTCGACCAGTGAGCTATTACGCACTCTTTAAATGATGGCTGCTTCTAAGCCAACATCCTGGTTGTCTGTGCAACGCCACATCCTTTTCCACTTAACGATTACTTTGGGACCTTAGCTGGTGGTCTGGGCTGTTTCCCTTTTGACTACGGATCTTATCACTCGCAGTCTGACTCCCGTGTATAAATATCTGGCATTCGGAGTTTGTCTGAATTCGGTAAACCGGGATGGCCCCCTAGTCCAAACAGTGCTCTACCTCCAGTATTCTCATCACGAGGCTAGCCCTAAAGCTATTTCGGAGAGAACCAGCTATCTCCAAGTTCGATTGGAATTTCTCCGCTACCCACACCTCATCCCCGCACTTTTCAACGTGCGTGGGTTCGGGCCTCCAGTAAGTGTTACCTCACCTTCACCCTGGACATGGGTAGATCACCTGGTTTCGGGTCTACGACCACGTACTAATTCGCCCTATTCAGACTCGCTTTCGCTGCGGCTCCGCCTTCTAAAGCTTAACCTCGCACGTAATCGTAACTCGCCGGTTCATTCTACAAAAGGCACGCTATCACCCATTAACGGGCTCTAACTACTTGTAGGCACACGGTTTCAGGATCTCTTTCACTCCCCTTCCGGGGTGCTTTTCACCTTTCCCTCACGGTACTGGTTCACTATCGGTCACTAGGTAGTATTTAGCCTTGGGAGATGGTCCTCCCGGATTCCGACGGAATTTCACGTGTTCCGCCGTACTCAGGATCCACTCAGGAGAGAACGAACTTTCGACTACAGGGCTTTTACCTGCTCTGGCGGACCTTTCCAAGTCGCTTCATCTAACTCGCTCTTTTGTAACTCCGTATAGAGTGTCCTACAACCCCAAGAGGCAAGCCTCTTGGTTTGGGCTCTTCCCGTTTCGCTCGCCGCTACTCAGGGAATCGATTTTTCTTTCTCTTCCTCCAGGTACTTAGATGTTTCAGTTCCCTGGGTCTGCCTTCAAGACGCTATGAATTCACGTCAAGATACTACGCGATTAAACGTAGTGGGTTCCCCCATTCGGAAATCTCCGGATCAAAGCTCACTTACAGCTCCCCGAAGCATATCGGTGTTAGTGCCGTCCTTCTTCGGCTCCTAGTGCCAAGGCATTCGCCGTGCGCCCTTAATAACTTAACCAAGTTATTAAGCCTATAAAAAAAACTTAAAAAATAAATGTGTTTGTTACAATTTCAATGTCGTTTTATCCAGTTTTCAAAGAACAAGTTTTGAAGTGTTTCATTCATAAGAATGAACCTTCAAAACTGAACGCAAAACGTAATCTTACAAACCCTAGGTTTGTATTCCGAAAATATCCTTAGAAAGGAGGTGATCCAGCCGCACCTTCCGATACGGCTACCTTGTTACGACTTCACCCCAATCATCTATCCCACCTTCGGCGGCTGGCTCCAAAAGGTTACCCCACCGACTTCGGGTGTTACAAACTCTCGTGGTGTGACGGGCGGTGTGTACAAGGCCCGGGAACGTATTCACCGCGGCATGCTGATCCGCGATTACTAGCGATTCCGGCTTCATGTAGGCGAGTTGCAGCCTACAATCCGAACTGAGAACGACTTTATCGGATTAGCTCCCTCTCGCGAGTTGGCAACCGTTTGTATCGTCCATTGTAGCACGTGTGTAGCCCAGGTCATAAGGGGCATGATGATTTGACGTCATCCCCACCTTCCTCCGGTTTGTCACCGGCAGTCACCTTAGAGTGCCCAACTAAATGATGGCAACTAAGATCAAGGGTTGCGCTCGTTGCGGGACTTAACCCAACATCTCACGACACGAGCTGACGACAACCATGCACCACCTGTCACCGTTGTCCCCGAAGGGAAAACCATATCTCTACAGTGGTCAACGGGATGTCAAGACCTGGTAAGGTTCTTCGCGTTGCTTCGAATTAAACCACATGCTCCACCGCTTGTGCGGGCCCCCGTCAATTCCTTTGAGTTTCAGTCTTGCGACCGTACTCCCCAGGCGGAGTGCTTAATGCGTTAGCTGCAGCACTAAGGGGCGGAAACCCCCTAACACTTAGCACTCATCGTTTACGGCGTGGACTACCAGGGTATCTAATCCTGTTTGCTCCCCACGCTTTCGCGCCTCAGCGTCAGTTACAGACCAGAAAGTCGCCTTCGCCACTGGTGTTCCTCCAAATCTCTACGCATTTCACCGCTACACTTGGAATTCCACTTTCCTCTTCTGCACTCAAGTCCCCCAGTTTCCAATGACCCTCCACGGTTGAGCCGTGGGCTTTCACATCAGACTTAAAGGACCGCCTGCGCGCGCTTTACGCCCAATAATTCCGGACAACGCTTGCCACCTACGTATTACCGCGGCTGCTGGCACGTAGTTAGCCGTGGCTTTCTAATAAGGTACCGTCAAGGTACAGCCAGTTACTACTGTACTTGTTCTTCCCTTACAACAGAGTTTTACGATCCGAAAACCTTCTTCACTCACGCGGCGTTGCTCCATCAGGCTTTCGCCCATTGTGGAAGATTCCCTACTGCTGCCTCCCGTAGGAGTCTGGGCCGTGTCTCAGTCCCAGTGTGGCCGATCACCCTCTCAGGTCGGCTACGCATCGTCGCCTTGGTGAGCCGTTACCTCACCAACTAGCTAATGCGCCGCGGGCCCATCTTATAGCGACAGCCGAAACCGTCTTTCAGTATTTCACCATGAAGTAAAATAGATTATTCGGTATTAGCCCCGGTTTCCCGGAGTTATCCCAAACTATAAGGTAGGTTGCCCACGTGTTACTCACCCGTCCGCCGCTAACGTCAAAGGAGCAAGCTCCTTTTCTGTTCGCTCGACTTGCATGTATTAGGCACGCCGCCAGCGTTCGTCCTGAGCCAGGATCAAACTCTCCATAAAAAGAAATTTGATTAGCTCAAATTGTTTTGCTGGCATCATGTTTGATGTCCAAAATTTTGTTTCGTTCACTAACTCAAGGTTAGCTACTAAAAACTTTATTGATTACGTTTTGCTTGTTCAGTTTTCAAGGTTCATTTCGTTGCCGTTTCATTTCAGCAACTTTTATATCATAACATTTCTTGTTTTTTGTTGTCAACTTCTTTTTTTAGAAGTTTTTTGCTTCGTTTCAGAAGCGACAACTCTTATATAATATCATTCTCGGTTATCGATTTCAACATCTTTTTAAAATGTTTTTTCGAAGCCGTTTTCGTTCTTGCGTCGTCTTAACGACAAGTACTAATTTATCACGATTCCATTATATCCGCAAGTGTTTTTTTGTTATGAAATTATCTTTTTTGAAAAATAATTAGTTAGTAAGCTATTTTGTGTTTTTTCGAGTAATAAACAACTCTTATAATCTCCTAGCTACTACTTTATTTGTTTTACTATACATCTCTTTCTCATAAATCTCAACAAGCTAAATCAATTATGCCTCAGCATAATTGCATCTGGAATCGGCTTTGTGCTTAGGCCTGCCGATGTTTTTTGTGCGAAAGCGAAGCAACACGACGTTGGTCACTCAGGCATTTTCACAGGATGTGAAGCTCTTAGCCTGAGTCCCTCTATTTCAGCGGGTGTTTGGATACCCGCTGAAAAGAGACTTAAAACCACATTCATCTCACCATCTATAGAAGTAGGAGACTTCTGTACCTACTGCTACGCTTTCGGCACAAAAAACATTTGCCGAAAGAAGTTAAATTTAAATATAAATTAAACAAAAAGACTCTTTCCTTTTCATATAATTCCATTAATACTAATAGATGATACCAATATAAAAAGGAGCTATGTAAAAATGTCCTATGTCAATAAACATCTTGCTCGTACCTTAGAACAACAACATAAGCGAAGTGTAAGAGGTTTATTTTTAAAAATCCAAGACTTAAATAATGATTGCACATTATTAAGAAAGCGACTTGAGCCACATATCGACTTAACCGTTCATAAGAATGCTATTGATTACGTCAATCAATTCGTTTCTCATACTACGATCCTCAACTTAAAATTTGTTACAAATACGCAAAATCTAGAGGTGGTTGTGTTACATAGCCTTTTATTAGTACATATTATAGAAAATGAAGACGCTTATTCTTTTAAACATGAACATACATTACTTCAAGAATACATACATGCAATATTTGCGTTAAATGATCATGCCAAGACACTTTATACGAATCATCAGGAAAAGATGCTTCACTATATGGAGTCTCAGCCAACATAAAAAAAGACGATCTTCGCAGCATTGCAACTAGATCGTCTTTTTTCTTTATTCTACGCCATGGCGAAATTGATTTCCTTCTATTGTAGTCCTTTAATAATCAATGATCGAACTGGTAAGAACTGCTCTCCTGTGTCACCGTAAGTGAGAATTACCTCATCACCTTCTTGTAAATAAATTGCAAGAGGTTCTGTTTCTGAACTTACCACATAGTTTTCTCCGTTATTCAGTAAAAATGATGCAACTGTAAAGTCACCGAGACGTTCTTTGTATACGCGAAGCACCTTGCCACTAGCATTTTTTTCTTCTGCATGTGAGCTGCCTTCAACCTTATTTCCGCCTCTACTTAAAGCTGTTTTATATAACTTTAATGCCTCTTTAGGAGTTGGCGCATAAACGGAAATTTCAGGATTTGCCGCGGACACGATGAAATAATTTTGTAAGAAACCATTTGAATCAAGCACCGCTGTTAGCCAACTTGCTTCACCGTAGAAGTTATACAAGACTGGCATTTTTCCAGTCCATTTTTTCTCGATAAATTTCTTCTCAATAATTTGCAAATTACCTTGTGAATCCATATAAGAAGCATCTGAATTCCCTGTATAGTAGGTTGCTTCACCTGTTCGAGCATTTGTTAATGAATAGCCAAGCATCGAATCGACACCCTCTTTAGGACTCGTAAAGTCTGTGAAATAATACATATCACCTTTCTCGTCAAAAATTGGGCTGACATTTGACTCTGTTCCCTCATCAGAAGGAAGTTTTACATCTTTCTTACCAAACCTACTGTTCCAATATCCGTGAACATAATTACCGAAATAGCTATTTTGTAAACTTACTGTCTCAGGCGAAACCGCTCCATCAATAAACTCTGGGACATCCGCTAGCTTAATCACCTCTGATTTTCCTGTCAGCGCATCTACAAGCACGATCCCTTTTACATCAAAGCCATTACGTCCTGAAATAAAATCACCGTATGATTGGATGTAGTATGGCTTACCATCTTCATCTACTTCAAGTTGTACATCCCCGTAAAAAATAAGGTAAGGATGTTGTAAACGGATATGACGCTCTAAATTTGCATTTAAGTAAGCTGAAGGAACATACTTCATTTCTTGCTCAACAAATTTAGGATTATCTGCTGAATCCGTTGCACTCATGATAAAGTAACCAGGTGTCGTTTTACCATTCATCCATTTAAAGAAGCCTGAAAACTCAACTGGAGCTATATAGACATACTCACCATTCACTTTTTGAATTTGTAAGCGCCCTAGCTCATAATAACTTGTATTCGGTACCTGCCCGAACGCTTTTTTCATCTTATTACGCGCAAATTGAGGTGGCACACTTGCTGGTGTCTGTGTTTCATCAAACGGTTTTATTTCAACCTCTTCCTTCATTTCAGCTGAATTGAATTTTTCGTTAGCATTCCATAAAGGCGCTGATAATACATACACCGCAACACCTAAACTAGCTAAAAATAAAACACCTTTTATTTTTCTTTCGATGCCACTTGCAAGGAATGCCCCACCTAAAGTTAATAGAATTATGGCAGGCCAAAAAGCAAGCCAATTCACATCCATTTTCGTCACATATACTGTTATACTAGTAGCTAAAAATGCTAGTACAAAAACACCTATAAAAAAGTATCCAATTACCTTTTTAGACTTTCCATCTTCTCGCTTTTTCGTTATAAGCGGTGTTAATAAAACACTCGCAATTAGTCCAATAACTGCCGAAGCTAATAATAGCTTGGTCATTTCGTTCACCCTCTCTTAGCTAACTGTCTACTTATTTACGGCTACATATCAAAAAAGTTTCATACATAAGGTGTGTATAGTAAACTCTTTATGTATCAACTAAAACTCTGAATACAGGAAATTCTATCATAGATAAAGAATTTTTAAAGAAAAGGAGATGAGAAATTTGTCTAAAAAAATTTTACTAACATTCATTACATTGTTTGGCCTCTATTATATTTTTTTCTTTTCCGAAATTGCAGAAAGCTTGAAACTTGTCTTTAAAGTTATCCCAATGCTTTTAATCATTATTTTAGCGGCTACACAAAAGAACTTGGGCATTAAAAAATATCAACTACTAATTGTCATCGGACTTGTGTTTTGTATGGTCGGTGATTATACCCTACAGTGGTTTCTAATTGGGCTAACGAGCTTCTTGATTGGACATATTTTTTATATCTTCGCCTTCTCTTCTACGAATGAACGACAAGTGCCGACTTGGGCGAAGATTGTATTACTCGTTTACGGGGCGAGCATGGCTGTGTGGATTGTAGGTACAGTGTTTTCATCAGGAGATGTCGTGCTTGGTTTCGCTGTAATTGCCTATATTTCTGTCATATTAACGATGGGTTGGACAGCGATTAAAACAGGTTCGACTTTTGCAACGATTGGAGCTCTGCTATTTATCGCATCAGATTCCTATTTAGCTGTTGATAAATTTGTTATGCCTTTACCATTTTCACATGAGTTTATTATGCTGACATATTACAGTGCCCAAATACTTATTGCGTTAAGCATTCTTCAATATTCCGAAATCCGAAGTAAAGTGTTACAATAATATCAATTATGCCTCAGCATAATTGCGTCTGGAATCGGCTTTGTCTTTGGACACCTGCCGAAAGAAGTTACACATACACATTAGGAGGCCATACTTATGAAAGAACAAGTAATCGAGCGATTAGTTCGCTATGCAAAAATTGATACACAATCTGATTTCACAAGCGAAACAACTCCTTCCACACAAAAACAATTTGACTTATTGCACGTACTAAAAGATGAACTTACTGCAATAGGCCTAACTGACATTACATTAGATGAAAATGGTTATTTATTTGCGACACTTGAAGCAACTACAGATAAAGATGTGCCTACTATAGGTTTTTTAGCGCATGTTGACACTACGACAGATTTTACTGGCACAAACGTGAATCCACAGCGCATTGACAATTACGATGGTGGAGATATTCAACTAAACGAAAATCTAGTGATGTCTCCAGCAGATTTCCCTGAGCTGAAAAATTATGTAGGTCAAACGTTAATTACAACGGATGGTACTACATTATTAGGCGCTGACGATAAAGCAGGTATCGCTGAAATTATGACTGCCATGGAATACTTAGTAAATAATCCTTCGATTAAACATGGCAAATTACGTGTAGCCTTTACGCCTGATGAAGAAATCGGCCGTGGTCCTCATAAATTTGATGTCGCTGCATTCGGAGCCGACTATGCTTATACGATGGATGGCGGACCTCTTGGCGAGCTACAATACGAAAGTTTTAATGCAGCAGGTGTAAAAGTAGTGACAACAGGTACGAGTGTACACCCTGGTTCTGCAAAAAATAAAATGGTCAATGCCATCACAATGGCAATCGCCTTCCAAAATGAAATGCCTATTGATGCTGTACCAGAAAAAACAGAGGGCTATGAGGGCTTTATTCACTTAATGGGCTTTAAAGGTGCGATCGAGCATACCGAGCTTTCCTATATCGTACGTGACCACGACCGTCAAAAATTCGAGGCGAAAAAACAACTAATGCTTGATGCAGCAGCGAAAATGAAAGCTCAATATGGTGAAGATGCTTTAAGCATTACAATTGAAGATCAATACTATAATATGGGCGAAAAAATTGAGCCTGTAAAAGAAATCGTTGATATTGCACGTGCAGCTATGGAAAAGTTAGATATTACACCGATTACACTTCCAATCCGTGGCGGTACTGATGGTTCTCAACTTTCTTACATGGGCTTACCGACACCAAATATTTTTGCAGGTGGCGAAAATATGCACGGTAAATTCGAATATGCATCTGCCGAAACAATGGAAAAAGCAACACAAGTTATTATTGAAATCGTACAGCTATTTGAACAACAAGGAAAATAGTTAGGAAGAAGGGTTTACCCCTTCTTCCTAACTTTTTCGAAATAAATGACTGAATTTTCAAATTAAACAAAAGGTTTTGAGGTGACTTTAAATGAAAGAAATTGCATTAGGCATTATAGCCTCACTTTTTTTTGCTGTTACTTTTATATTAAATCATGCAATGGAAATGCAAGGTGGTAGCTGGCTATGGAGTGCATCCCTGCGCTACTTCTTCATGCTACCGTTTCTACTTGTTATAGTTTTTTATCGCAAAGGATTTACACAGCTTTCAGGTGAAATGAAAGCACAGCCTGTAGCCTGGATGCTTTGGAGCTTTATCGGATTTGTATTATTCTATGCACCGCTGACATTTGCAGCAGCATTCGGTCCAGGCTGGCTCGTTTCTGGCACATGGCAATTGACAATTGTCGCTGGCGTATTACTAGCTCCCCTCTTTATTTCAGTAGTCGCTGGGAAAACAGAACGTCAAAAGATACCACTTATTTCATTGCTAATTTCATGTGTCATTTTAGTCGGCATTTTACTTATTCAAATACCACAAGCACAGTCTGTTCCATTTAAAAGTTTATTGCTTGGCATTTTACCAGTTATCATTGCTGCCTTTGCCTACCCTCTTGGTAACCGCAAAATGATGGAAGTCTGCGGCGGACGCATCGATACATATCAACGAGTTCTTGGCATGACCATCGCCTCGATGCCCGCATGGATTATTATGGCCATTTATGCAATGACAACGGTTGGGCTTCCCTCAATCAGCCAAGTGACACAATCATTACTTGTAGGTATAAGCTCTGGCGTCATCGCGACAACTTTATTTTTCATTGCGACTGACCGTGTTCGCGATCATCAAGGCAAGCTTGCAGCAGTTGAAGCAACACAATCTACAGAAATACTCTTTGTCATTATCGGTGAAGTATTATTACTCGGCATTGCATTCCCAGATCCAATTGCTCTTGCGGGACTAGGTGTCATCATTGTAGGCATGCTATTGCACAGCTACTACACGATGATACTAGGGAGAAAAAGCGCTGTTCATAGTAGCAGGCCTACTCAAGAATATTAAAGATAAGTAATTGTAAAAATGTACATTACTAAATTTACTTTTAGTAGTGTACATTTTTTATTCTAGAGAGCACTATAATTTGTAAATCATTGTTATAGAAGTGCCAACTACTTCATAATCTTTAAAGCCAAGTTTTTTATAAATATTAATGGCCGAACTATTTTCAAGGTCTACACTAAGAGAAATGGTATTATAGCCCTCACCCTTTGCTTGTTGAATTATTTTACGCATTAGTAAAGTCCCCAGCCCTCTTCCTCTTACATCTTTTGAAACAGCCATTCCTATTTCAGGAGTATTACAATCAATATAACCATAGCCTTTATTATTTTCATCAAACAATCTGTACCAGACTGCACCAACAGTTTGATTTTCTACATCAAAGGCAATCAAAGCTTGATCTCCCTTTCTCCCCCAACCTTCATGATATTTTCTTATGTGAGGCGAGTTTAGCAAAGCCTCTTTTGATGGTTTATTCACAGGAATAAGTATTGACTCATATAACATATCTTGAAAGAACTCAAACTCATTTTTATTACCTTCAAAATTCCTAATATTAAACATAAAATAATCACCCCTTCAATATTGTTACTTCTAGATTCTAGCCTTATTACTATATGAATTTAGGGATATCATATAGTAAAATGTAATTTTTGGTAAATTGATCAAAAGTTATATTTTTTAAATGTACGCTAAGTTATAAGTTGATTGGAGTGGATACTGGGCGACTCCTTGGGGTTCAGCGGTAGAGGAATGAAGGCTAAGAGCATCACGTCCTGTGATAACGCCTTCGTGACCTACATCGTGTAGGCCCGAGACCCTGGAACGAGCAGTGCGAGTGAAGCGGCTCATCGGACGCCCCCAGGAAGCTTTGCTCTGCGCGAAAGCGAAGCGTCAGCAACAATGTTTTATCTGCGCGAAAGCGAAGCGTCAGCAACAATGTTTTATCTGCGCGAAAGCGAAGCGTCAGCAACAATGTTTTATCTGCGCGAAAGCGAAGCGTCAGCAACAATGTTTTATCTGTGCGAAAGCGAAGCGTCAGCGGCAATGTTTTATCTGCGCGAAAGCGAAGCGTCAGCGGCAATGTTTTATCTGCGCGAAAGCGAAGCGTCAGCGGCAATGTTTTATCTGTGCGAAAGCGAAGCGTCAGCAACAATGTTTTATCTGCGCGAAAGCGAAGCGTCAGCGGCAAAGCGCCCAGCCGGAACGGAGATCAACCCCACGTTATGGTGGGTTCATTTTTATAGGAATACTTTGAAGATTTATCGGAACATAATCTCATTTTATCGGAACAATTTTTGCTTTTATCGGAATAATATCTCGTTTTATCGGAACAATGGCAGTTTCAATCAAAAAAAGACGACTCAATCACAATGGAGTGAGTCGCCTAAAGTAAAGGATTTGTTATTCATAAGATCTTAGTTCACTGCTATATCCATTGATATAACCGTAGCCTGGTGCAAAAAATTCACCATAGGATGTTTCCACAACATTGTTAAACGTGCCTGATGGTTTTGTGAATGTGTAATGAATGGCACGAACAAACCCTTCATTTTTCATTCCGCTCTCCATTCTCGTCACTTTTGAGCCTTCTGTAACTGGTTTTTCAAATATATATTTGATACCATCCTTTTCATAATTAAAGGTTTGTTCTGTTTCATAATAGTCAATGAACCGATTGTCGTTCTGCGCTTCAAAACGATTATTAGCCGTTTTCTTATATACACCATTCGTATACACTAGCTGCTGAAGCGTATCATTTGGCAAGAATGACGTTGTAATAATCGGTGATTCGTTCGGTTTTATGGTAGCTAGAGCAATTTTCGGTACATAATACGTTTCCCCATCTATCTCAATCCAAGCTGTCGCATTTTTTTCTGTCAATAACATTACTTCATCAAAACGCTTTAGCTCTTTTGACTTTCCATTATTTTTACCAATAACACCATATCGAATATAGCGTTTCTCTTGAGTTTGCACAGGTTGGAGTAACTTTACAGGAATATATGTAAAAATAAAGTCTTCCCCCCATGTTCCGAGCTCTTGCACTCTAAGGTATCCATTTATTTCAATTCCTAACGATTGAAAAACGGTACCTTTTGAATACTTCCCTCCCGCTTTTCCTCCAGCAATTGGACCTCTTAAATGTCGTGTATCAGCTGTTAGCTTATAGAGTCTTTCATCTCTTTTTATTGTTTCGGCAATGCGAATATCTGTGGCGTCAATATAGCCCCCTTTAGATTTTCCATCAGTTGGGTGCGTAATATCGTAATATAGATTTTCACCAATAGAAACATCATAACTAATGCCCCCATCTACATATCCTTCCAAGTAATGTGTTCCATAGTTTAAGGAGGAGGCTCGACCATTGATGTTGATATAGCCAGGATTATCATAAAGAGAAGCGCGGATGTTCAGAGGTACTTTCTTAAAAACAACTAAATCTGTTGCTTGTACGCGGTAACCCGAGCTCATCCAATAAAACGTTTTATTGTCATACTTTTCAATATCATACACTCGGAAATAGTTATTGCGTTTGACTGTCATCGAACTATACGTACCGTTTGCATTTTCCTTATACACTTTTACATCTTTTGTAAAAGTCATTTTTCCCGTTTGCCCCTTCACAACTTGTGCCCCGTCCCACTGTACTTCTGCCGCTTTAGATGATGATGGGTTTGTAAAAAAGGCTAAAACAATGAGCAAAGTGATCATATATTTCTTCATTTATTTCCCTCCACCTATTTCTAATTAAAATCCCTATTTTTATCATATCACACCCATTATGTTACTTATTATCCAATTCCCCTATCTAAAGACAATCAAAAAAAGAGACTGGGACAAAACCTCATTTTTCTGCAGCGAAAGTGGAGCGGAGCGCAACGGCAGCTACAAAATTCTTTAATGAGCTGCTGTTTTGAGATTTGTCGAGAGCTTTTGATTGTTTATCCACCAACTTTTGAAAAATAGCGATATCTACCTTCATGCAACACTCTCTGACCGCACTGATAACTTACGTCGCTTATAACATAAGCATATTTTTACGCAAAATTAAAAAATTTGACTTCAAAAATGCGCGAGAAATCAACGTTTCTAAAATTGATTTCTCGCGCTTTGAAGGTTTATCGACTATTTTATGTTTTTATCGGAACAAAAAAACGACTCAATCACAATGGATGAGTCGTCAGAAGATTTTACGTTCCCAAAAAATGAGGGGGGTTTTAGGAGCGTTATCATGAACTAGCAAACTTCTGGAGAAAAGTAGCTAAAGTTCATCCTCTCTACACTGTATTGTAGAAGAGGAATATTCTTTATACGATAATGATAATCATTATCAATTAAAAAGTCAACACTAATCTGAAAATTATTTTAGTTTTTTTATTACAATGACTACACCCTTAGTTAGAAATGTAGAAAACAATCTATACAAAGGCTGCACAAGAAAAACCAACCTTTCAGATATGTTTAATTTATTTTACTATATTGCATTCCATTTGTGAAGCAAAAATGATTAATCTATAATTGAAGTAGCAGACGATTGAAAGAAAAGGTGATGACAATGCCAGCATTAACGATGGATCAAGTTCGACAATTGAATTCCTATAGCATTTATACGACAGAACCAAAGCGAACATTATTTACTTTAGCTGATATACATAAAGACTTTTACCATCCTGACTTTTTAAACCTGATGATGGGTATTACAGACGCAGCAACGGAAGCAGCAGCTATTTCTCATTTCGCACGCCGCTACGGTATGTTTTTCGCTATGCAACTTTACATGCTTGCCGCCTATGACGAAGTGTGGGTTGGTAAACCAATCGAGCTTCGCTTTGATGCAGCAAAAGAGTTCAACAGCTTTACAGTCGCAATGTTTGTTAACCCAAATGATTGGCGTTATGTCGATGAAGATGAACGCCAGGCAGTGATTGAGAAAATCCTATATGATGGGCATGTTATTGTTCAACAGCTTCGTAAAGTAACATCTATTTCCCCTCTGACAATTTGGGAGAATTTCTTTGGTTATCTACTTTGGCACTATCATATCTTGTTGTCTAACCCTGGCTTAGCTGACCAAGCAATGGAGGATATCGAGGCCTTAGAGGATCCTAAAACGTGGGCTCGTTTCTCTAACAAATCATGGTGGGCACAATATACAGGAGGCCAAAGTCCAACTAATTTAGTGAACGTTCCTGTACGAAAATCATGTTGTTTTTCTAAAGATATACCCGGTTTAATGGCTTGTGGCTTTTGCCCAATAAAATAATAATCTCTTTAACAAAAAAGCATTACCTCTCATAATAATTGAAAGGTAATGCTCAGACTATAGACAAACGGTACTCCTGATTGCATTAAGCTATATTGCATTTTAATCGTGAGGCCTCGATATTCAACATTTTGAGAAAAGTGTCGAATATCGAGGCCTTTATCTATGGTGAGACTAACCTTGGATGAAAAAGAATCCGTTTTAATCCATCTTTTATTCAAAAAAAGAAGGCTTTCGATAAAACTAGGAAGTTTAACTATTATTCAAAAAAAATTAAAACTTTTTCCAATTTGAATCGTCTCTTTAGTGCGCGATATCTTACGGAGGATAAAAATGATAAATCAAAATCCATTTGAGGTGATTGAAAAGATTTATGAGGAGCATTACACATATTTGCGGAACTTTTTAATTGGATTAACTAAAAGTTATGACGTAGCCGATGACATCATTCAAGAGTTATTTGCGAAGATTTTAACAGATCCATCAAGAGTTCAACAAGTTACTTATATGAAAAGCTGGTTAGTGAAGGCAGCCAAAAATACACTCCTCGATCATTACAAAAAAAGAAAACCAGCGCTGTTTCATGATGAAAGTGTAATTGAAAGCTTATTAATTGATAATCAAACACCCGAATCAAAGGCAATAATAAATTCCCAAATTATAAGTACATTAGGTTATTTATCAACGAGTGATAAGGCCATTTTTTTAGCTAAATTTCATTATGGTTATGATTATCAAGAAATAAGTACACTTTTGGATATACCGATCCCTACATTAAAGTCCAAGATATTTAGGATGAGAAAACAGATGGCTAGAAAGAGGTGAAAAAGATGGAGGATTCCCAAAAGATTCATATTCTTTCGCGGGAGTTAATCTCTGTATTTGATGAGCTAGAACAGGAAACAAAAGATGTGGTTTTGGAACATACTCAAGACTGTAGTGAGTGTAGGCAATTATTTAATGAATTAGCTGATGGAAGTTATCCGATGTTAGAACGGAGTGAGGAAGTAGAAATAAAGCCATTAAAGAAATTAGTTCAGTTTAATCATGGCCTTAAATGGTTGTTTATTTCCATTAGAGCCCTCATATTATTTTACATCATATTTTCTTCTTTTCACTTTTACAACTGGGAATTGTCTGCTGATGCGGCCATTGAATATATCAAAAGTGTCACTTTCATGTTCTATTTCCCAGTAGCTATTTTTTTATCAGTATTCACAATGACCTTTTTTACCAAGAGATGGATTATACTCTCAATTCTTTTTGATTTAGGGATTATATTTTTTTTAGATACATTTATGTCGATTTTCTATTAATACATCAATCTATTGGGGGTGAAGAAATTGGGAATGATAAGTTCAATTGGTTTCATTCTAGGAGCATGTATTTTCCTTTTTACTTTAATAGCTATGAAAAAAACAGGAAAGTTCTACTTGGCTCCGATTGTGACATTTTTAATTGCTGTGTTTACCGTCGTATACGGATTGTTCAAAGTAGGAGGCTTTGAAGGGATGGGTTTTGGCATTATTGGAGTAGGTATTTTGATAGCTGCCATGGTTGGAACGTTGTTACTTCCTTTTACGAAAGGCCTAAAAAAATCTGAATTTAACAAAGTGGATAAATCCATCTTGTTTATAGTACCAGTCCTTATTTTTGCTATTATTGGTTGGGCGATCACCTTAGATGAAGGTTATTGGATCAATGAAGAAGGCGTTATTGTGGCTGGTAACGATACATCCTCCTACTACGAGGTATCTACGATTTCTGAAGGAATGAAACAAATTCATATTCAATTAGGCGAGAAATATAAAGGAAAACATCTGGAAATAAAAGATGTACAGACCCTAGGGAACACTGAAATCACAGTTAAGGTTGTCGATAAAGAGAAAGCAACAGGACTCCCATTTATAAAGATAGGCCTAGAAAAAATTGTTGAGCCGTTAGTGGTCCAAACAACTGATGGAGAGAAAATCAATTCTAAATCTAATAACTAAAATAGACTGGACAGCTAAGCCTTACCTCTTACAATAAGTAAAAGATAAGGCTTTTTACTATTATTTATTTCTCATAAATGACGAACCAATCATTTTGGTCCTCATACATAGAAGTACCTAGATAGCCCTGCTTTAAAAGCTGTTGCTGACCAACTGTATCGCCCATTGAAATCCATTTCTTTTCTGTAAAGATTGGTAGTTCTTGTCGCAAATCTTTATAGAAAATATAACGCAGCTTATCTACATACTTAACTTTTAATCCCTTTACGACTAAACCTTGAGAGAATTTATCCTTTAAGCTAGGAATATTATATGGTTTTACCGTTGAGCATACATAATCATATTTTTCTAAATCAATATGACCCATGACCACTTTGGCTAACGTCTTTTGTAAGCCATAGCCACGATATGCTGGTGAGACATTTGATATTTCTTGATATAATACGCGATTAAATTCACCCTCGGCAATCCCACAATCATAGCCCAGGTGCTCATCATCAACAGGTGGATTCAATAATGCGCGAAAGGCAATTAACTCATCCCCTACGTAAGCACCTATCATCATGCCATTACCTTTTAAAATATAGTCGAATTCCTCTGTACTCAGTGGCTGTAAGATGCTTTGGTCCTCTAAAGATTCATACACCTCAAGCTGTAATTTCTCAATTTCTTCTAAATGCTGAAGATTTAATGCTGAAACAAAAAACGGCGTTTCCCCAAGCATACCTTCATAAATTTTTTCCATCTCACCGTCTCCTTAGGCTGTTACAATCGTTGAGAATTTACATAACTCTTTTAGAATCTCTTCATCTACATCAACACCTAATCCTGGTTTTTCATTTAGGCAGATAAATGGAACATCATAGTGTAAGTTCCCAACATCCTTAGAGAATTTTAGCGGACCTGTTAATTCTACACTTGTCATTATTTTTTTAGAGAATGCTACATGGAAACCAGCTGCTGAACCAACTGATGATTCTACCATTGAACCAATTTGACATTCAATGCCTGCCATTTCAGCCATAACTGCTAACTTCATAGCAGGATAAATGCCACCGCATTTCATTAATTTAATATTGACTTTATCTGCAGCACGCTTTGCAATAATTTCACGCATTTCGCGAACACCGCGAAGCCCTTCATCAATCATTAAGGTAACATCTGATTTTGACTTCACTTCTACCATTCCATCAATATCTTCACTATCTACTGGCTGCTCTAACCAATCGATATTTAAATCCTTTAATGCACGTAAGCCCTGTAATGTAGTAGAGGCATTCCCCCATCCTTGATTGACATCTACTCGAATTGCGATGTCTTCGCCTACACGCTCACGCACAGCTTTGATGCGAGCAACATCACGCGCAACCTCTGTTCCTACCTTCATTTTAAATGAGCGGTAGCCCATCTCTACTCGACTAGCCGCCTCAGCAGCCATAGCATCTGGTTCTCCGATGCTTAGCACATGTGTGATAGGGAACTTTTCATGATAGCGTCCACCTACTAGTTGGTACACTGGAACTTGTAGCGCTTTACCAGCAATATCGAAGCAAGCAATATCAAGCGCTGCTTTCGCTGCAGGCACATCCTTCACAATTTTGTTCATTTTATCGTGAAGTTTTTCAAAGGCCATTGGATTTTCTCCAATGATGGCAGGAGCTAGCTGATTCTGTAATACGGCATACGTGCTCTCCCACGTCTCCCCTGTTACATGCTCATCTGGTACTGCTTCACCATAGCCTACAATCCCTGTATCTGTCGTAACCTTCAAAATAATAGAAGGCATTGTATCATATGTAGCATAACTGATGATAAATGGATCAATAAGTGGTAAATGAATGGCGAAAATTTCTACTTGTTGGATTTTCATTTGTATCTATCTCCTATATAATAAAGTTGTCGTTAATACGTCGCTAATTATTAAAAAAATAATAGAGAAAAGGAACATTACCTATGTCTACTAAAATAGCGGTTATCTGCTCTAAAGCATTTATGGAACGTATAAATAGTATCGCACAAAACATTGAGAATATTCAATTAGAATTTTATCTTTACAATCAACCTACCGAGGCACCCGTTTTGTTAAAGGAAATTAAACCATGTGATGCCCTGTTATTCGGAGGAACGTTGCCCTATTTACATACCCAATCAGCACTATCAGCAATGCCAATACCTTGGAATTATATAAAACAAGATGAGACAACTATTTCCACAACGCTATTATCGCTTATAGCAAATCATGCAGTACCTTTAAATAGAATTTCCATTGATGTTATGAATCCAGCTATTGTAGAAAATGTTCTAACAGAAATAGAGTATCGTGGTCCAAAACCATATATCCAGCCTATTTCTATTACAAAACCTACTCAATCTATATTGCAGCATCATATAGCTTTATGGGAAGCTAACAGCATTGATTTTATCATAACAAGTATTCATAGTGTGTTTGATGAATTACAGGCCCTTCAAATACCTGCAATGCGCATGCTAGATGCCACTAACTCCATTATTCAATGCTTAGAAGAAACGAAATCCCGATCACTTCTGACAAAATCTGAATCTGTTAAAGCTGTTGTCGGACTATTACAGGCTCCTGAAAATAAACCTATAGACGCTAACATGTTAACGCAAATCACTGCAGCTACGCATTCAACCTATAAACAAATTACAGCTTACTCTTTTGAGCTTTATACGACGGCTGGACATTTGCAAAGGGCGCTTGAAAAAGAAAATTTACAGAACTTATTACAGCAAACTAGCAAGCCCTTTAAGTTAGCATTCGGTTACGGTCACTCCATTTTTGAGGCTCATCAACACGCTAAGAACGCATTATCATTTGCTAAACCGTGTGAAATTTATATACTAGATGAACATAAAAACTTGCTAGGTCCCTTCCCAAATTCAGAAGCAAGACTAGCTTTAAAAACTGATGATCCCTATGTTTTACAAATGGCAAAGCAAACAAGCTTAAGTCCCTTAAATATTTCTAAAATCATCAACTTTAGCAGAGAGCGACAATCAGCTCAATTTACATCACATAATCTTGCCGAATACTTACAAGTTACACGCCGTACAACAGAGCGCATTATCAAAAAATTAGTGGATAACGGCTATGCTAAAGTAGTCGGTGAAGAAATGACTCATCAGCAAGGCCGCCCACGCACAATCTATGAATTAAACTTTGCAACCTATTAACATATAAAAAAATATCGTTCTACTTCTAAAGCTAGAAAACTGAAAAGTTCTCGCAGATGCTTTTGCATCCGCGAGACCCTCATTAACTATCTGAAAAGAGCAAAATTTTAGTTTCTACATTAGTCAGCCATGACCATATTAGCATCATTCACTTCTTGCTCTTTTTTACGCTTCTCTGCCTCTTTTATTTCTTCAGGTGTCAGCTTAACAATTGCAAACCCTACATATGCATAAATAATTGAAATGATCGGTACCACGAAGTTAATGATTGCATATGGCGCATATTCAATCGCGCTTACACCTAATGTTGCTAAAATAAAGACTCCGCAAGTATTCCACGGGAAGAACACAGAAGTTAAAGTCCCCCCATCCTCTAACGCTCGAGATAAGTTCTTCGAATGCAGGCCACGCTCTCGATAAACTTCCGCAAACATACGTGATGGAACAACAATTGAAATATACTGCTCAGAACATGTAGCATTTGTTGTGATACATGCAGCAATCGTTGAAGCAACTAGGCTACCTGTTGATTTAGCAAACTTCACAATAACATTCATCAATGCTTTTAACATACCGGAATATTCTAACACCCCACCGAATGTCATAGCCACAATCGTCATTGAAACCGTATTCATCATTGAATCTAAGCCGCCACGGTTAAATAACTCGTCCACCATTTCATTGCCAGTTGAAATAACAAATCCTTCTTGTAAAGCATGTACAGCCATTGCAGGAGTGCCACCTTGCACGAAGATTTGTAGTAAGAATCCTGAGACAATTCCAACAATTAAAGCTGGAATTGCGGGTACTTTTTTTGCTACCAATACAATTACACCAACTGGTACAAGTAATAACCACGGAGAAATAACAAAGCTTTCCTCCATTACTTGTAGTGTTGTTAAAATACTTTCTGATTTCATTGAGATATCCGCAAAGCTTCTTCCCATAATTCCAAATGCTACGATAGCAATGGCTAAAGCCGGAATTGTCGTATAAAGCATATGCTTAATATGATCAAATAAGTCGGTACCTGTTAAACCTGCCGCGAGATTAGTAGTATCCGATAACGGTGACATCTTATCACCAAAATATGAACCCGAAATAACTGCTCCAGCAATCATTGGTGCAGGGATTCCCATACTTAACCCAATACCCATACCAGCAACACCTATTGTTGCCATCGTTGACCATGAGCTACCAATCGCCAGTGAAACAATTGAACATAACAGCATGATTGTTACTAAGAACCAAGCTGGGGAAATTAATTTTAAACCAAAATAAATCATTGTAGCTACGACACCGCCGCCAATCCAAGCACCAATTGTCAAACCTACTAAAATAATAATGACAATTGCAGGTAAAGCTAGGCGTATCCCCTTATACATCATTTCTTCAATTTCTAACCACTTAAATCCATGTAATTTGGCAACAATTGCCGCTACAGTTGTTCCAATAATAAGTGGCACGTGAGGACTTTGCTCTAACACAACTACTGTTATAAGCATAGCTATAATCATTATTGCAAAAGTTAGAAGTGCCCAACCAGCACTGATTTCCTTTTTCATCGTCCCATCCCCTTTTTTGCACCCATTCCCTTTTAAAATTTTCTAAGGCGCAAATATTTTTTTACGATTTTTAGCTTAATATTCAAAAAATTAAAAGTCAACGCAAAAAATTTATGCTTCTCGAGCAATTTCTACTTTTTTAGCGTAAAAAAACGCTTTCAAATAGCTATTACAAACAATGCAAACCCCCGTATATTCATACATTTCGACAAAAAAGAAAATAAAAAAGAGTTAAATCAAAAGAATTTTAATCTTTTGATTTAACTCCCACACATAGTTATTCTGGTTTTTTTTCTAACACACAAGCAAGTACTTTTGCTGCATCAATTAATGCACTACGTTCAAAAGTCATTTTCGGATGGTGTAATCCTGGTACCAAATTAGCACCAATACCAATCATCGTCGCTTTTAATTCCGGTTTTTTAACCGTATAGAAATGGAAATCATCACTTCCAGGAGTTGTAATCTCTTCAGCAAGATGTTCTTCACCTAACGTTTCCACAATGGCATTTTTAGCCATACGCGCAGCAACCGGCGAAACCTCAGCACCAGGTGTAAAATCAATCCATTGCCAATCCATATCAATCTCAAACTGCTGTTGAATCGATTTTAAGCCGAATTCAATACGGCTACGAAGTAATTCTAATTGATCATTACGTTGTGCACGAATGTCCATCGAGAAGCTCGCAGTACCTGGAATAATATTTGTACTACCTCCATCTGCAACAATTTTCGTTAACTTTGCCGAATGGGGCTCAAATGGTGATAAATGAATACTGTGCAGCATTTGTTGCACTGCCATAATAACATCAATTGCATTTTTCCCTTGATGAGGTCTAGCACCATGGGCATCAGTACCTTTAATTGTTCCATCTAAAAAATATGCCGCTCCATGATGAATAGCAGGCGAAACCTTGCCAAGCGGTAGTTCTTCAATTGGTCTTAGATGAACACCAAATAAATGCGATACGCCATCGACAGCTCCACGCTCAAAGGCTGCACAAGCACCATTACCAAGTTCTTCAGCAGGCTGGAAAATAAAACGGACACGATGTTGTAATGGTCGATCTTTCAGCTGTAATAAAGCACCTAATACCATTGTGATATTGGCATCATGCCCACATGAGTGATTAGCTTGCCATTTCCCGTTCACTTCTTGCCACAACGCATCTATATCAGCACGTACCGCAACAATTTCATCTCCTGAACCAATTTCAGCAATTAGCCCTGTAACATCGCCTAACAAACGATACGATACGTTGAACTCATCTAAAATCGCCGCAATCTTTTTAGTTGTTTCAAACTCCTTCCAGCTGACCTCTGGGTATTTATGAAAATGTTCAAACCATTGATAAATTGTCTCTTCTAATGTAACCGCATTTGACATAACTACACCTCTATACGCATTTTTGATTCCCATTATACAGGAAACCATTTCACAAAAGTATATATAGAATTAGACCTAGATAAGAGGAATAAATAAGATATATTATTAACATAATTTCAAACAGTAATTTTTTATCAACTAAACAGACAATATAAAAAAGTGATTTAAAATATGTAAAAAAAAGCAAAGGACTGTGTTAAAAGTTTTTTCCACCTTTAGCACAGCCCATCAAATAAATATTATAAACTTGTAAAAAAGCCTTCTGGATATTCTTCATAATACACCCGTGTAGTTTGCTCCTCATTTTTTTCCTCTTCCATAGTTAACTCCAATTCCTGATCCATTAAATATGTTTCAAACTTTGAATTGAACAACTTTTTCATGTAATCACCTCTCCTTTTGATTTAATTGAATTTTCTGATATTTTAATTATACAGTAGTTATTTTAAAAAAATCAATAAATAATGCTTTATATGCATAAAAAGTATAAAAATAATCTACTTTTTAGATTAAAGCTTGAGGTTTATCAAAAAAGAGATGTATCAAATTACTTTTATTAAAAGTCATGCAAATGCTTACATTTATTTGGGAGTAGTTGATTTTATATAATGTCACACATTAACAATAAGGTAAATGTAAGTGCACTGCCTAATCATCAACTTCGAGCAAGAGGCCCATCGCAATCATTTATAACGTCATGCACCAGCAAAACGGATCACTTCCACCACAATGAGGGCAACATCCTCCTGTATAAGTAACTCTAATTTGATCTGAATGCAGTACATAATAATCAGTAATTGGTTCGACCCCAGGGATCGCGATCCCGCCTGGAATCACCGGCAATTTAACCTCCCGCACTGTCATTTCCGACCACTTTCCGCTCCAGGAACAAATACTGCACTTTAATATCTCTCCTGAAAAGTTCGGAGCATTTTGGATGACAATAATACATTCTCTACTATAAGTATTACAATTAGGACAATCGTGTACTTTCATGAATCTCCACCTCTCATCAAATACAAAACCTTTCACGTACATTTAATAATGTTCTTTCGTTAGTCCAATGTCAAAAAAGGAATTTCACAATAGGAAAATCCTTTTTAAAAGCTGCGTTTACTTGCCCAAGCTCCTTGCATTTTACCCAGGAATACAATTTGCCCAATATGCGGCGTGTTGTAGATAGCTCACTTAAAAAGAAAAAAGGATCTGCTCTTTCTAAAGCTTGTAAGTTAAGCAAATTCCTTGTAGACATTACAAGGCATGCACTTACTAACTCAGAAGGTGAGCAGATTCTCGTTATTTAAAATTCTTCTATTTTCCTATCATATTAAGCTGTAGCACTTGTTTTACTATTTTGATTGTCATCGCTACCTTTATGTTGTGTTACATATTGAATGACAAACATCACAATAAAGATTGCTAAACCAGCCCAATCCGAGAATTTTTCTGGATAGATAAGTAGTAGACCAGCTGCAATGGAAATAATACGTTCAAACCACAGCATTTTGCGATACCAGTAACCTATTACTCCCGCACCAATAGCTACCATTCCTGTAACGGCCGTGAATACTACCCATAAAATTTGCGGAACAGTTGTATCTATCATTAGTAACGCTGGGGAGAACACAATCATATAAGGAATGATAAACGCAGCAATAGCAAGTTTCGCTGAGTTTACACCAGTTTTAATAGGATCTCCACCGGAAATGCCTGAAGCCGCAAAAGCAGCAAGTGCCACTGGCGGTGTTATATCGGCGATAATACCAAAATAGAATACAAAGAAATGTGCCGATAATAAAACAACTACTGGTACTAGTTCCTGTGGTGTATTCGGCGCTAATAATGCTACGATTGCTGGAGCAGCAATTGTTGACGTAATAACATAGTTTGCTGTTGTAGGTGCCCCCATTCCAAGAATTAGGGAGGCAATCATAACAAAAATCAGCGTTAAAATAATACTACCGCCCGCTAATTCTACTAAGCTATTAGCTAAACTTAAGCCTAAACCTGTTTTTACAACTACACCTACGATAATACCTGCACAAGCCGTTGCTGCTACTACCCCAAGTGCTGTACGGGCACCTTCAACTAATGCATTAATAATATCCTTTGGTTTTAAACGCGTTTCCTTATCAAACATGGCAACACCAATAGAAATAAGAATACCGTATAGTGCAGCATGCATTACTGGTGTACCCGTTAACATTAAAACGATGATTGCGATAATCGGTAATAGAAGGTAAATTTTCTTAAATACCTCTCGACGATTTGGCATTTGATCATCACGTAAGCCTCTTAACCCTACACGTTTTGCTTCGAAGTGAGTCATAATCCAAATACCTGTAAAATATAACAGTGCAGGTATCGCAGCCGCCTTGGCAATATCCCAATACGTTATTCCGCGCCCGATAAACTCAACCATTAAAAACGCTGCGGCCCCCATAATCGGCGGCATTAACTGTCCACCTGTAGAAGCAGCCGCTTCAACTGCACCTGCGAACTCTTTACGGTACCCAAGCTTTTTCATCATCGGAATTGTATATGATCCCGATGTTACTACATTCGCTACCGAGCTTCCTGAAATCATACCTTGAAGCGCACTAGAAAATACCGCTACTTTTGCTGGACCACCAATTAATTTTCCCGCAAGAGCTACAGCTAGATCATTAAAGTATTGACCAACACCTGTTTTGACAAGGAATGCCCCAAAAAGTAAAAACACAAAAATAAATGTGGCCGAAACACTAATTGGCGTTCCAAAGATACCATCCGTCGTAAAATACATGAGATTAACAATACTCTCGAAATCTTGCCCTCTATGTGCCATGAATGCCGGGAAATACGGTCCAAAATATGCATAAATTAAGAAACATATAGCAATGATTGTAATTGGTAATCCTACTGCACGGCGAGCTGCCTCAAGTACCAATACAACAGCTATTGAACCAACGATAAAATCCATTTGTGTAATGGTACCATTACTGTTAATCAACTCTGTATAATTCATCGTCCAATACGAACCTACTACAATAGATAATATCGCTAAAATATAATCGAACCATGCGATTTTATGCTTTGCTGCTTTTTTTCGCGCTGGGAATAGCAAGAAAATAAGGGTCAAACCAAAACCCAAATGGATCGTACGCTGGATTTGCGCTGGAAATTGACCAAAAATGGCTGTATAAAGTTGGAACAATGAAAATGCTAGTAGTCCAAAGAAAATGACATGTTTCATAATGCCTGATATATTTCGCACATTCGATTCAATATCATATTTCTCAAGTATTGCTTGTTGTTCTTCAGCAGATATTTGTTCGAATTCTTCATTTTTTACTTCGTTATTTGATTTATGCTGAGTCGTCATTTCATCCTTACTCCTTTCCATTGTTCATAAAGCGATATACGCTTCACCTCAAATAAATAAGATTTTCCCCTTTGTAAATTTCTTTTTAAATCATATTCGTACTGCTCGTAACCTAATACAAGATCTAAGTCCAAATCGGCTATATAGATCGTAAAATTTTCAATCACTTCATTGTCAAACTCCAAAAAATATTTACCATTTCGTTTGGTTAATGTTTGATTTTCCTCTGCATAGCTCGGCATGCCAATCGCTAAATCCTCATACTCCATCCCTAACATTTGAATACGTGTTCCATCTACGCTTTGATAATGTTCAAGTACATCCGATTTATGGATGGAATGGGTGTATCTAATTTGAAATGTATCCTCAGTTGTCAGTGGTATATAGTGCACTATTGGATGATCTATGCGCGTTTCAGTAAATGCGAATACCTTTTGAAGAGGAAGAAAAATGACTATACTGAAGCTTAAACATAAAAAAGCTAAAACAATGATTAATTTCCTCTTTCGCATTACATCTATTCCCCCACTTAAAAAGCTATTCGCTATCGTTCACGACTTAACAGGAAGAAAAGAGGCCCGAAGCTTTACGCAATCCGAGCCTCTTCGTATTTCATGACGTGAGGTTGATTTCCGCCGCAGATTTTTCACTTCACCACAAGCAAGATTCAAGCACTCTCCGCAACAATCACTACTTTTCATTAAACTCCGAATGTTCTGTTATTTCTTTTCATCAAAGTATTTTTGAGCACCTGGGTGAACATCAATACTAATGCCCTCTAAGCCTGTTTCCGCTTTGATAAACGACCCTTTCGCGTGGGAAATTTTATCTGTGTTATCATAAATAGCTTTCGTCATCGAATATACAACATCTTCTGGAAGATCTTTTTTCACCGCTAGCATCGCAAGTACCGAAACTGTTTCTGTGTCATTGGCAATACCATACGTACCAGCTTTTACTGTATCTTTTGCATAGTAAGGGTATTTAGCAATTAACTCATCTGCTTTACCAGCATCCATACCGATAATATTCACTTTAGTTGTTGCATTTAATGCCTCAACAGCACCTGTTGGCGTACCCGCAGTAATAAACGCTGCATCAATTTGGCCTGATTGAAGACCGTCAGTAGACTCACCAAAATCAAGGTTTTGTGCTTTGATATCATCCATTTTTAAACCATGAATTTCAAGTAATTGTTCAGCATTTGCGTAAGTCCCAGAACCTGGCGCACCTACAGATACCTTTTTCCCTTTTAAATCAGCATAAGTTTTAATACCTGACGCTTCAGTCGTTACTAATTGTACTGTTTCTGGATAAAGTGCACCTAGAGCAGCAATTGAGTCAATTTTTTTACCCTCAAACATCATTGTTCCTTCAGAAGCGTAATAAGCAATGTCTGATTGTACAAAAGCAATTTCACCTTTACCTTCTTGTAATGCAGTCATGTTGGCTGCAGATGCTTGAGATACTTCAGCAGTTGTTTTAATGTCAGTTTCTTTAGAAATTAAATCAGCAAATGTTCCACCTAATGCATAGTAAGTACCTTGTGTTCCACCTGTTAATAAGTTTAAAAATTTTGGCTTCTCAGATGCTGTCGAATCTCCCTTATCTGTGTCCTTAGAACCCGTTCCACATGCAGCTAAAATCAATAGCGCAAAGGCACTTAATAGCATTAATAGCCTGAATTGTTTTTTCTTCAAAGTAACCTTCCCCCTTTGGTTAAAAATAAGAATCTACTTAAAATTATCAAACATAGTATAATAATGTCAATGAATTTATAGTAAATTCAGTCTTTTATAATTATACAATTCTATAAAACGACAATTATTTACGAATTTCAACAATTTCTTCTTTACACCATTTTTATCTATTTAATACTATTAAATTCTTTTTCTAACAAAATAAATTCAGTTACTAAATGTATAAAAATTGCATGTCGAATTATGAAAAATGATCGTTCACTTCTTCTTTTTGGCTTATCACCATAACGTACGGTTGATTCCGACTAAGCGCTTTCCTGTGGTCGTCCGATGAGCCGATTTTTATCCACTAAACAAAAAATACTGCATCTAAAGTGATTTACTTCAGATACAGTCGATTCATTTTCCTTATTGAATAGCACCACAAGCAATTCTAGCACCAGAATTACCAGCAGGATCTGATTTATAATCGTCCTCTGACTCATGGATGACTAATGAAGTACCTTTTCCACCCAATAATGAATTTGCAGCATTTTTATCTAATGTTAGCCCTTCCGCTAAGAAATTCATATCTACACTACCATCTTCACCAACTTCTAAATTCGGAAGATCTCCCATATGATAGCCTTTAGGATTATCCTTCCCATGCTCTTTACTCGTTGGATTAAAATGCGGACCTGCTGATTCAAACGTTGGCGGTTCACACTTCCCAACTGAATGAATATGAATGCCGTGCGTGCCGGATGGCAACCCTGATAGTGCGAGTGTCACCCTGACCCCATTATCCTCTTCCTGAAAATATGCATTTCCATAGCTTTCATTATTTTTTCCTATTACTTTCGCGGTTGCAGTTTGTGCTGAATTTGCGTTAACTTCCACTTTTTTCTCCTTCTTTTCGAAGAAATTACAACCACCGACAAATACTAATAAGGAAATGATTATTAAACTCATTTTTTTCATAAAAATACCTCCTCTATTTCTGATGGTTGCCAACAAACCTCCTACTTATGCAATTTTGATTAGAATTTTGTGAATCATTGGAAAAGCAGTAAATTTAGCAACCTGTGAACTATAGAGATTAGCATTTCGGTGACTGTTGTAACATAAAAAGGATATCTCTAAGTCAGCGAGACATCCCTTTGCATACATTAATTCAAAATTTTCACAGTAACAGTTTTAACACCCCACTGACGAGCTTGTCCCTCAGTAGGAATAAACACATCAATTTTATTGCCTTTTATTGCTCCACCCGTGTCTGCTGCGATTGCCTCGCCATAACCTTCAACCCATACCCTAGTACCAAGAGGAATAACACGTGGATCTACAGCAATTACCTTCAAGTTTGGATTAGATCTTATATCTGTTCCATTCGCTGTAATCCCCGAACATCCTTCACAATACGCTGTATAAGCGGTCGCTCGCATTGTTAGCGTTTGGCCTGTCGCATTTGCTGGAGCACTTACTTGTTTTGTACTCGATTTTGTTGCTGGTTTTGTATTTGATGTCGTTACTTGCTTTGTATTGGAAGCTGTTGCTACCTTTTTAGTTTCGCTTACAGTAGTCTTAGGCTTTGCTGCAGATGCTTTGGTAGCTAACAATTCGCCTACATAAATCACATCAGAAGTAAGGTTATTCCATTCTTTTAACTTTTCCACTGACACACCATTTTCACGTGCAATTGAAAATAATGTATCCCCATGCACAATATGATGTTGGTCTTTCGATGATTTTTCATTTTTCGCGTCATCTTTTTTTCCTAAATTAAACCATTTCGGATCTATTTCGTCTAGTAGCCCTATTTCCCCTACAGCTAATTCGTAAATCTTCGAGATTCCCCATAACGGGTCAATTGGTATAACATTGAGTTTGTCCTCAGCAGATGACGGACTTGCAAACAAACTTAAACCCAATGTCAATGTTACAGCTAAAGCTAATGCTCGTTTCTTCATATTTCGTAATACCTCCATATTTTATAATTTTGCAATCTGCTGCTAGCTCACTAGAGTTGGGCTCTTTTATGCAAGCAATGCTAGAGAATGCAATTAATCACTCAGGACAATGGACCTGATATTACGAATTATTTCTATAAAAACGGAAAAATATACAATATCAATCATATTTTTGGTAAATAAAATAGTTTCATGGAAAAATACCCAAGATTTTAATTGCAACTTTTATACGTTGGAAAATCAATACTTTTAACCGATAATATGTTAAAGGAGGAATATAGGGTGGAAATTAATACAATAATGTCTTCTCAGATTATAGAGCTACAACAAACTGTACAAATGACTGTTATGCAAAGTGCACTCAATCTAAATACGGTAGCTGCTGTCGACTTACTAGAAGATCTGCCTCAACAGCAAGTGACCGCACATCCGTATAAAGGGTCAGTTATTGATATTTCACTTTAACCAATTTCACTTTAAGTTTCTTCAATTCAAGTTAATTAATATTTGAAAGTTGGTGCCCTTTTTGATTCGAGTGATAGTAATGGACGATGAGCCATTAGCTCTTGTAAACATGGAGAAAAAGTTGAAGGAATTTAATTCAATAGAGGTTATTAAATCCTTTACAAATGTAAAAGATTTGCTTGCAGAGGGTCCAAGCTTGGATTTTCAAGTAGCATTTTTAGATATTGAAATGCCTGGTATGAACGGTTTAGAAATCGCAAAACTATTAAAAGAATGGAACAAAAATATCCATATCGTATTTGTCACTGCGTATCGAGACTATGCTGTCCAAGCATTTGAAATTAACTCCCTTGACTATTTATTAAAGCCTATTTCAAAAGCTCGTCTAGAGACAACTATTAATAGAATCCAAGAACTCCTCCACCTAGAAAAAAATTCGACTCCTATACGAATACAACATAAACCTACACTAAAGATACAATGTTTTGGAGGATTCGTTGTCTTACACGATGACAAAGCCATCCATTGGAGAACGGTTAAAACAAAAGAATTATTTGCCTTTCTTTTTTCCAATCTTAATAGCCATGTACCTCGTGATACAGTCCTCGATGCATTATGGGCAGAGACAGACTATAAAAAGGCAAGAGTGCAATTACATACAACAGTCTCCTATCTACGCACTACGCTTTCTACATTAGGCTATGTAGACGTCATACAGTATGCAAATGGCTGCTATATTTTGCAACTAGAGGATTTTCAATGTGATGCTCATAACTTAGAGCATCTTTTAAATAGTAAAATGGAGACCGGAAAGCTTGATATAAAGAAGGCTGAGGCACTAATACAAAACTATCAGGGTGAATATATGGCCACATTAGATTATCCTTGGGTTACTAGTAAGGCAAATTTCATGAACACCCAATTTACTCTTCTACTTTATGATTTAGTAGAGCATTATACAGTCATACATGACGTAAAAAAACTAGAGCATATATTACTTTTAACGCTCGAGCATAATCCATATTCCGATAAAGCTATCCAACAGCTAATGAAACACTATATCGACGTGGATAATCGAGCAAGTGCAGTAAAAGTTTACAATACATTTAGAAGTACTTTGGTAGCTGATCTCGATATTTTACCAGAGCACGACACAACTGAGCTATTTAACGCTATATCAGTAGAAGTATAAATTACTAGGTGTGTTGATTAACCATTTTTATACATTCGAATTAATTCGAAAAGGCTAATTTCCGCTACGGGCTACTCGCTTTCCTGCGGGCGGGCGCAGTTAAAACGGGAATATTTTAGCAAAATAGCAACAAAAACAATCCTTTTGATAATAAACCTATTTTTTCCTAATCATCACGCCTGATAAATTACCATAAAGATCAAATCAAAGCATACTCAGGCCATCCGCAAAAGGCATCGAGAGAGAACTGTCTCGATGCCTTTTTATCTTTTTTCTATCTTCATGGATGGTAAATATAGTCCTTCTAATATAAAAAGAAAATCCAGGAGGTCCTTATGTCACTGTTCAAAAAAGCGACAATTCGACATTCACTTTTCATTATCTTAATTTTTATAGTTCTTACTACCCTTCGTTTACTATGGTTAGCATACTTTCTCCCTTCGAGTAGTCAACCAATTGCCCAAGAAGGTATATTTGACCTTCGTGATCAGGCGCTAAACGATAAAGAAATGCTTCACTTAAATGGTGAATGGCTCTACTATCCTGGGTTATTAATAGACCCATTAAACACAGACAATAACAAATATCCCCGATTATTCGAGCAGTCTATCCGAACGATTCCTACGCGAGATTCTGAGGCAACGACACAACGATATGGTACATACCGTTTAAAAATTTTACTCAATGAAAATGCCTCCAAAGATAATCGTTATGCCATTCGGATTCCTGCAGTATCAACTGCTTCAACATTATATATTAATGGGGAGTTGGCTGGTCAATCAGGAAAAGTCGCTACTGATTCAAATAATCATAAAGGGCAAGCCGCTCCATACACTGTATATTTTACGAATGAGCAACCTGAAATTGACTTAATTTTACATGTATCAAATTTTGATACACCAGCAAGTCCTATTATTGCTAAAAGAGTTCTATTTAGCTCTGCACCAGCTATGGCACATCACGAAATAATTACCGATTTATCTCTTACTGCCATTTCAGTAATGCTCGTATTGTTCGCACTCTTTAGTATTCTTGTGTTCCTATTCATCTATCGGAAGCCAATTGTATTACTTTTCACAGTAGGTTTTCTTTTACCATTAACCGATGAATTAATTACCTATGATCGATCCATACTTGCTTGGCTACATCTTGATTATGTATGGTCGTTTAAATTATCTTCTATCATCTATCTCGGTTCTTCTTTTTTCTTTGTTCAATTTTTGCGTATTTTACTAGTGAAATATCGTAATGCTAAATGCTTACAGTGGATCTTTTCTATCTATGCCCTTGGAGCATTTTTAACTGTCGTTTTACCGATTGATTGGTTATACACATTAAATCCTCTTTTCTTCATACTTTATGGTGTTTCATTTTTATATGTAGCAGCACTCGCTTTAAAAGAGTATCTTGAAAATCAAAAACAAAGTTCCGTTTTTATTGCCCTGACGGCTCTTGGTTCAACAAATGGCATTATATGGGGATTCATCAAATCCATTTATGTCTTTGATATACCCGTTTATCCACTAGACTATTTATTTATCATGCTTGGTTTTTCAGGTTATTGGTTTAAACATTTTTTTGAAAATAAAGAGCAAATTAATCAATTGATTGCTAAATTACAAATGGACGATGAATTAAAGGACGAATTTTTATCCAGTAGTTCACAAAAGCTATGGGATCCCATGAATAAAATGATTACCTTAGGACAGACCATTTATGAAAATCCAAACAATAAGCTTGCCGCTGATGATAAACAAAACCTAAAACTGTTAATTGATATTGGGAGAAGCATGTCCTTTACATTAAATGACATACTTGATTTTACTCGTTTAAAGGACGGTAATTTACATCTCAATAAAAAAAACGTCAGCATTCAAGGTGTCGTTTATGGTGTTTTCGATATGTTACGCTTTATAACAAATGGAAAACAAATTCAAATGAATTCTACCATTTCTAAAACATTTCCTAATGTAGTGGCCGATGAAAACCGATTGATTCAAATTCTTTTTAATTTTTTATACAACGCCATTAAGTATACAAATGCTTGTTCTATAGAAATCAGTGCACATATAGATAATAGTCTGGTTGTAATCCATATTCGTGACACTGGATTAGGAATGGATGATGAGATCCAAAGTCGTCTATTTTCCCCTTACGAACAAGGAAATGATAACGACGATCAAATCGGTCTCGGGTTATTAGTTTCAAAGAAGCTTATCGAATTACACGGAGGGACTTTGCAAATACATTCCGTTCCTAACAAAGGATCGGATGTCTATTTCACATTACCATTAGCAGAGGAAAGTTTAAATGAGGAGCAATCCTACATAGAGCAAGAAGATATATTTTCTCATGTTGAAGGAAATACGTCTTTAAACATAGTGGAAAAACAATTTAAAATTTTAATGGTTGATGATGATCCTATAAACTTAACCATTATGCGAAGTTTATTTGCAACAACAGTATATGCGGTTACTACTGTTACTAGCAGTGAAAAGGCATTAAAAGCATTACAGCAAGAGGATTGGGATTTAGTCATTGTTGATGCGATGCTCCCTTATATTTCTGGCTATGCATTAATTGAAATTATTCGAGAGCATTACTCATTACTTGAATTACCAATCTTATTGCTAACAGCACGTAATAATCCTGAAGATGTTTATACTGGTTTTGTTCGTGGAGCTAATGATTATGTTACAAAGCCCATTAATTCTCTGGAGCTAAAAGTAAGGAGCAAAGCCTTAATCGATTTAAAATATAGCATCAATCAACGACTACATTTGGAAACAGCTTGGCTTCAAGCTCAAATACAGCCACATTTTTTATTTAATACATTAAATACAATTGCATCACTTAGTACGATTGATACAGATCGAATGATTGACTTAATGCATCATTTTGGTGAATATCTACATGCAAGCTTTGATGTGCGGAATCTACAACGAGTAGTACCACTTAAGGATGAACTAGAGTTAGTGCGCTCATTTCTCTATATTGAACAGCAACGCTTTGGGGAATTGTTAAACATCGAATGGGATATCGATAAAACAATAAACATCGAAATTCCCCCTATCTCCTTACAAACTTTAGTAGAAAATGCGATTCGTCATGGTGTCTTAAAACAGGAACAAGGTGGAACAGTTTGTATCCGCATAAAGGATTTCCCAGATTATGTGGCAGTAAGTATTATAGACGATGGCGTTGGGATAGATCAAAGTAAATTAGAGGAGCTACAATCAGGTAGTTATTCAACAAGCTGTGGCGTAGGATTACGTAATACTGATTTACGTCTTAAGAGGATTTACGGACAGCGATTACAAATACTGAGCACTCTAAATGAAGGAACAAATGTCACCTTCCACATTCCAAAAAATTAATTGGCCCATTCATGATTACCAAAGAGCCATCACCTTCTCAATTGAGTTTGTGGTGGCTCTTCTCTATTATTTCAAGATACAATTACTATATAAATGAAAATATTTATAGCTCATCACCAAAAGTTTAGGATGACATTTGTTAAAACGTATGCCATGTATATAAGTTGAGTGGAGACTGGGCGACTCCTCGGGGATCAGCGATAGAGGAACGAAAATCAACCCCACGTTATAATTATGAGCCATATTTATGGATTCTTAAATATCAGGGTACATTAAAAGTATATAAATAAAGAAAGGTCGATACTATGTACAAAATATACATAATAGAGGACGATGCTACTATTTCAAAGCTTATTGTCGAGCATTTATCGAAATATCAATTTGCATGCTACACTGTCCAACAATTTAACCGTATAGTAGAAGAATTTCAAGCTATTCAACCCCATCTAGTAGTCATGGATATTAACCTCCCAACTTATGATGGGTACTTCTGGTCACGAAAAATCCGCCAGCTGTCAACATGCCCTATTATTATTGTATCTGCGCGTGTGAATGATATTGATCAAGTATATGGCATTGAAAATGGTGCAGATGATTTTATTACAAAGCCCTTCTCGCTAGATGTATTTATGGCAAAAGTGAACGGCCTAATTCGTCGTACATATGGAGAATATGCTTCCTCCGATTCTAATTCTATAACAATTACCAATACTACATTAAATCCAGATACTGTTCGGCTTCACACTGAGGAACATGAGAGCCTGTTAACGTTAAAAGAGATGCAGCTTAGCAAGTTACTATTTGAAGCTTACCCAAATGTTGTATCTCGCCAAAAGTTGTTAAGTGCTATTTGGGATGATGAATCCTTCGTTGAAGAAAACACTTTATCTGTTAATATTGGTCGGCTTCGCAAAAAGTTTGAAGCTATTCAATCCCGTTTAGAAATTAAAACAATTCGTGGACTTGGCTATCAATTAGTGGAGGCAGAAGAATGAAGCTTTTCTTTCGAGATCATGTAAGTGTAATTATTCTTTATTGTGTAAGCTTCCTATTATTACCTTGGATCATTCATTCATTGGATGATTTATCATCACACTATTTTTATTTTATTTTTCTCGTTAGCTTTCTATTTATTATTTGGCTAATTGGTCGTTATTATCGCAGAAAAAAACTCTATGCTCATTTACAGAAAGGCACATTAACAAGCGATGACTTCCATCTGTTTGAACCACAGGCTATGATTGAGCAAGCCTATAGCCAAAAACTGCGACAAATGCAATATCTACACTTAACACAACAGCAAATTTTAGAGGAGCAAGGAAAAGAAAAGCAGCTTGTCCTTTCACATTTTGCTCATCAAATGAAGACCCCATTGTCGGTCATTCAACTGATTATTCAATCTGATGCAAATAGTCAATCCGAGCACTGGCAAACTATCAATAATGAATGTGATAAACTGACGTTTACCCTCAACCAGCTGCTAACTTATGAACGCACATCCAATCTAGTAGCTGATTTAAAAATAGAGACACTCTCATTAAAAGAGATTATTCAGGAGGTCATTAACGAGTTAAAGGATTATTTCATTGCTAAAGAAGTTTTTCCAAAAGTGACGCTTGCTGAAAATAATATTATTTATTCAGATCGGAAATGGTTAAAAATCGTGCTTTATCAAATCATCAATAATGCCATTAAATACGGTGAGTCTGAAAGTTCCATTCAAATTAGTTATGACGAAGCTATTTTAAAAATTAAAAACGGCGGAGATACGATTCCCGATAGCGAAATTTCACGTGTCTTTGATCTTTTTTATACAGGTGTAAAAGGAAGAACGAGCGGTGAAGCAACAGGTATAGGCTTATATTTGGTTAAAAAGATTTTGACTGCACTAGAGCACCCTTTTACCTTACAGTCCCACGAACGCTTCACTACCTTTTCTATAGACTTTTCAAATAGCGTAAAAAAATCATGAGTATTATATGACAACTTTGTCATATTGACGTCATATAGCCAAATAGGTAAAATGCTGCTCCTTCTTTATACTTAAGCTATTCAATCGAAGTAAGGGAGTTGTTCAAAGTTGGGAAACTCAATCCTACAAGTAACCAATCTACAAAAAGAATATATCGGAGAAATCACATATAAGGCATTGAATGGTATAGATTTTAAACTTGGTGAGAACGAATTCGTAGCCGTTATGGGGCCTTCTGGAAGTGGTAAAACTACATTTTTAAATAGCGTATCAACAATCGATCGCCCTACTGCTGGTGAAATTCTTATAAATGGCAGAAATCCTTATTCATTAGATGATGAGGAGCTTGCAAAATTCCGCCGTTCAGAATTAGGCTTTGTCTTTCAAGATTTTAACCTTGTACACACATTAACAGTGAAAGAAAATATTTTATTGCCACTAACTCTGGATAGTCTACCTGCCAATAAAATGCATCAACGACTTACACATATATCTCAATTTCTTGGCATCGAGGAGCTTCTTCCAAAACGAATTTATGAAATTTCTGGTGGACAAAAACAACGTGTAGCTATTGCACGTGCGGTTATTCATGAACCGAGTTTATTGTTGGCCGATGAACCTACAGGAAATCTCGATTCAAAGGCAGTAAATGATGTCATGAACTTATTTAGTTCTATTCATACCGAACTGAAAACGGCCATTTTAATGGTGACGCATGACCCTTATGTAGCAAGCTTCGCAAATCGTATTATATTCATTAAAGATGGTAAATTATATAACGAAATTCATCGTGGCAATAATCGCAAACAATTTTACCAGGAAATCATGGACACGCTTGCTTTTTTAGGTGGTGGACAACATGAGCTTTAATCATATCGTTGTACAAAATATTTTACGTGACAAATGGACCTATGTTTCTTATTTCCTTAGCAGTATGTTTTCTATCATTATTTTCTTTTTATTTACAGTCATCGCTTTTCATCCAAGTCTTAATAGTTTAGCTCCCGATTCAACACTCGGCATTTCATTAATGTTAGCAAGTATGCTCGTCTATTTGTTTTCATTTATCTTCATTGCGTATTCCATAATGGCGTTTTTGAAGAAAAAAGCAAAAACACTAGGCATCTTTATGATTACTGGTGCATCCATGAAACAAATTCGCACACTAGTTTTTCGTGAAAATATTCTTATTGGTGTAATGGCGATTATTGCAGCAATCGTTCTTGGACTTGTCATTACACCACTCTTCTTAATGGGTGCCAAGGTTGTGTTAAAAGCAGAAACTTTCGGTATGTATATTCCGATTAAAGCAATCGTTTTAACTGTTGGTTTATTCCTTGTATTATTTGTTGTTATTTCAAAAATAATGACAAGATTTATTAATAAAGAAGCGTCAATTCAGCTTTTAAAAAGTGATATTGTCATCGAAAAATCGATAAAATCTCATTATCTTTTATTAATTATTAGTATTACTATTTCCGCCACTTTAGCCTATTTATTAAAAATTGATCATGACATTGTAGTTAGCTTTGGTATTCTTTACTACATCGTGTTTTTCGCGAGTATTCTTTCTACAATTTATCTAATCATCTCACAAGGAATGTGCTTCCTGCTAAAAATCTTTGAGAAATCGCCAGCCTATTTGCGGAAAACAAATATGTTACTGGCTTCCAACCTCAATGCAAAAATGAAGTCGCACGCAAATATGCTATTTTTAATAACGATTTTAATAAGCGGTGTATTTTTATGTACAAGCATTTTATTTAGCTCCTACTATAATGTTGCAAAGGACAGCGAAGCGAGCTATCCCTATAGCTTTCAATACATCGCAGATCCTAAGGCTGATGCAAGCATGGTAAAAGCTGATGTTGAATATCTTGAAAAACAATTATCTACAGTGGATTCGCAAAAATACTTTATTGAATTTAAATCGAATGAAGATAAACGACTTGGTTATATGTCAGTTTCAAACTATAATCTGTTAAAAAATCAAACCGTTAGCTTAAATAACAATGAATTTATAGCTGTCGCTGGTAATCATAAACTAGCACCAATAACGAATATTGATGAAGACCATTATCTTAAGCATTTAAAGCTTGCGTCTGTAGATGAGAGAAACTTATTATCCACCGGGTTCCAGCAAACATATTTTATTGTACCCGATCTTCTTTATAACAGTATCGACTATCCTGTTTATAAAACTTATATATTTGAGCTCGACAATTGGACAACGCATACAGAACTTGCGAGAAAAATTACTGAGGATCTCCCAACTATATCTCAGCAACGGTATGTAGCTTCAAAAATCGACTTATATGACTCAGAACTGTTTGTAAAAAGTGTCATGTTCTTTATCGGCTCTATGTTGAGTTTGATTTTCTTAAGTGCCGCTATGAGTATACTCTACTTCTATTTACAAACGACACTTCTCCAGGAAAAAGAAAAGTATTTAGGCATACGGAAGCTTGGTTTATCCAAAAAAGAGTTATTCACTGTAGTTTCTAAGGAGCTGGCAATCCTCATATTTGTGCCATTTGCGATAGCGATTACGATGTTGTTTGTTACTTTATTTGCTATGCGAACAATGGTTTCAACCACATTTTTAAAAGTCTCTTTGATGAGTTCTGTATGTTTCTTTATCCTGTTCTTCGTTAGTTACTTATTTATTCGTAAAAACTACTTTAAACGTTTACTTAGCAATTGAAAAAAAATTCGCACTCCACTTAGGGTGCGAATTTTTGCGATGGAGAAATCCTTTACCATAGTACAGGCTTTGCTACCATTAACCATAACATGATGAGCAATAACAAAATGTACATCCATGCTTTCTTATGTAACAATGAAGCAAATTTTTGTTGGTCATAGGCAGGTGTATTAAATGTTCGTAAAGTCGGTTTAAACGCTCTTGCTAAAAAAACGATAGAGGCAAGCAATACAAGAAATGTAAGCACAATCCACGAGGTACTCCAATGATAGCCCGCATGCCACATTAATAAAATACCCGATGCAACAAGAACATGTCCCGAATGCTTGACGATTGTAATTGCTCCTTTAAAAGCCTCAATATACGGTGACATCTCAACATGGGATGCTGTACGCATTTTCTTAATAATTGGTAAAACTACAAACAATGGCCCAATCGAAAGGATGGCACTTAAAATATGTATATAAAGAAGAAGTGTATAAATTGAAATCAAGGTGCATACTCCCCTTTTAACTTTTTTCAGCAAGTATTTTGGTAGCGAAAGCAAAGCGTCAGCTACAGAAGTCCCCCACCTCTTAGGTGGTGAGATGAATGCGGGTTTAAGTTACTTTTTCAGTGGGTGTCCAAACACTTGTACCTGCCGCTACGCTTTCGGTACAGAAGACATTTGCTGAAAGAAGTTAAAACCTCCGGCGGATGTCACGGAATCGGAAAGGAGTTCAATATAGGATGTTAGCCTAAAATCATCGCATCCATGCGATAATGGCTAACTGACCTGCATCATGCAGGCCTAAGCACAAAGCCGATTCCGGACGCAATTATGCCGAGGCATAATTGATTCGGTCCCTCCTCATTATAGCACTCAACATATGCGTGCCTTACCGGCAATTGTGAATCCTTTGTAAACGCAAATTGAATCATTGTTAAATTGTTTGAAATCTACACAAAGAGGGTATTGATTATAGTAACATGCACATATAGAACAAAAAGGAGTGATTTTTATAGGAATTCATCAATTTTTTACAAGTCTTAATGACCTAGAGCGTATTATTCGTTGCCCTGGCCGCTTCAAATTTGAAGAGCATAATGTGGCTGCTCACTCTTGGAAGGTATCACAGTATGCTATGTTCTTTGCTACACTCGAGGAAATGAATGGAGCTACGGTAAATTGGAAATCGTTATATGAAAAAACCATCAATCATGACTTTGCTGAAGTATTTATCGGCGATATTAAAACCCCAGTAAAGCACGCGAGCCCAGAGCTTAAGCAATTGCTTGCCCATGTCGAAGAAAAAATGATGGAAAAATTCATTATTAATGAGATTCCACAAGAATTTCAGGCTATCTTCTTTGACCGCATGAAAGAAGGTAAGGACAGCACGTTAGAAGGTCGTCTACTTGAATTTGCTGATAAGCTTGACCAATTTTATGAAGCCTTTGCTGAATTAAAACGTGGAAACACAGACAAAGAATTTGTGTATATGTATCAAACAGCTCTTACCAAGCTTTTAATAATCCCCCTCGAAGCTTCAGTTCACTATTTCCGTACTGAGATTTTGAAGGATGCTGTGAAGGAAAAAACACATATTGATATTCAAGCTTTGACAAATGAAGTATTAACATCAAATTAATAGGGTGCATGCACAAGTTTTCCGATGAATTAACTCACGGAAGGCTTTTTTATTATATCAATTATGCTTTGGCATAATTGCGTCCGGAATCGGCTTTGTGCTTAGGCCTGCAGATGTTTTTTGTGCGAAAGCGCAGTGCTAACGTAGCGGTAGCAACAGATGTTTTTTGTGCGAAAGCGCAGTGCTAACGTAGCGGCAGCAACAGATGTTTTTTGTGCGAAAGCGCAGTGCTAACGTAGCGGCAGCAACAGATGTTTTTTGTGCGAAAGCGCAGTGCTAACGTAGCGGCAGCAACAGATGTTTTTTGTGCGAAAGCGCAGTGCTAACGTAGCGGCAGCAACAGATGTTTTTTGTGCGAAAGCGCAGTGCTAACGTAGCGGCAGCAACAGATGTTTTTTGTGCGAAAGCGCAGTGCTAACGTAGCGGCAGCAACAGATGTTTTTTGTGCGAAAGCGCAGTGCTAACGTAGCGGCAGCAACAGATGTTTTTTGTGCGAAAGCGCAGTGCTAACGTAGCGGCAGCAACAGATGTTTTTTGTGCGAAAGCGCAGTGCTAACGTAGCGACAGGTACAGATGTTTGGACACCCGCTGAAAATTAACTTAAACCCGCATTCATCTGCTGAAAGAAGTTAAAAAGTCGTATAATGGAAGGAGATCGATTGGAGGGAAGCTTTTGTCACAGGAATGTTCAATTGTAGAGGATTTAATACCTTTGTATAAAAAACAAGCGCTCCAAGCAAGTACTATAGAATTTGTTGAACAACATTTAGCTAATTGTGAGCATTGTCGTCAGCTCGACACTTCAGAGCAATCACTAGTTTATAAATTCCCTATGAAAAGTACATTAACATTTTTTCATCTTGTTTTTATCGTACTCTCCTTTATGTTTGCCATTAACTCATCCTTACTAGGCAATCATAAAAGCTTTGTTGTATCATACGCAATTTTCGGTTGTCTTACTTACTTCTTTTACAAAAACATTTGGATTGTTTTCGCCATTAGCTTTGTGCCTGTTTTCGTCTGGGCCGTCATTAATAATATTAATAATCCACTCTATGTCATCGACTATTCCTTTACGGAAATTGGGACACTGCTAATTGGAGCTAGCTACATAGCTATTTTACATACTATTTTTGCACTAATCGGTGCTGCTTTTGCTATTATGTTTCGTAGGTTTAGAAAATAATGTTACACCAGCAGAAAGAAGTTGTCTCAACGTAACCTGAGACAACTTCTTTAATCACCAATTATATCCATTCATAAGTTCGACATCCCCTAGCATTTCATTAGAAATACCTTCTAAATCTTGAAGCATCCATAGTCGCTTTGCCGGTCCTGTTACAACAGCGCCATAAGCTTGAAATCCATTCTTTTTTATATAATCATAGCGTTCTTGCAAATGATGTAAACCTAGAAATCCCTCATAATAGCTTTCCTTTTCAGTTAAAAGTCTTTCCATATTTTCCAACATCCATCGCTGGCTATCTTTCACATTATATTCTATTTCTTGTGCTTGCGATATATGTGAATAATCATCACTAACTTTTAAGCCTCCTGATAACCCGAAACTATCATAAATTGTAATTGAACCACTGTTGTAGCTAGAAGAAGCTGGTTCAAAGGATTTAAACTCACCTGTGTATAATGGCATCCAAACGATTTGGACATCGTACGGAGCAATCATTTTTACCAATTCCATAGGTTCTTTATAGGTTGAAATCGAAAATGCCATTTCCGCTACAGTTCCCTCAGGTAATTTTTCTAACGTCTTCCATATATTATTATTAAGATGAGATGCTGTTGCTTTTCCGGTTACAGGATCTTCGGGTAAATTAAAATTAAATTGCTGTGATGTATTTGTCGACGGTAAATCCATACTCAGAGATGAATTAGAATCCAATATAGATTTTTCAACATGCATTTCGCCGACTACTACCTTTTCCTTTCCTACCTGCTTCTCAAGAGGATAGCTAAATTTTTGCGTCAGAAATGGTGTTATTTCTGACGACAAACCTGAAGTATCTCGACCCGTAATATTTGGATGCTGCCATTGAAGTGCTATTAAAGAGTTATAAATATGTTTAAGATCTGGACGCGCTTTATCAAAAACGACGGACACTCCTATTATATAGAGAGCATAAATAAAGAAGCATATTAGCAATACACGTAGGACTCGAAATGTTAATGTAAAACGGTATTTTCTTAAAATCTTTTTTTCATTCTCCTGCGACCACTCAGTCATGTTGAAAACCTCCATTCTTTTTTACTATTTCCTCCAACCTTTTGCGGGCACGATGCAAAAGTATTTTCACCTGCCCCTCCGAAAGCTCCAGTGCCTCCTGTAATTCTAAGTAGGTGAATTGTTCATATTCACGTAAATATAAAATCGTTCGGTAATTTTCAGGCAAAAATTTCAGCAACGCCTGTACATCTTCCGTCACTTCCTGCATTAGAAAATCCTCTTCTGGAAGCCCGTACGGACTTAGCATTTCATCTTTCCAAAATAAGTGTGCGAACGGAATAGTCCTTCGCCTTTTCTGCTTACGCCATTCATCTAAATACGTGTTCCGCGCTACTTTGAATAACCATGCTCTCACATCCTCCTCTTTATAAAACGACAACGATATCGTAGCTCGTACAAATGTTTCTTGCACTAAATCTTCCGCTACATGCACTGACCCAGACATCTTCAGCAGAAAATAATATAACGATTTCGCGTATTTTTCATAAAGTTGCTCAAGCTCGTTTTTCCGCTGTCTGTCCATGCCATCCCCTCGCTTTGCAATTCCACAAGTAAAACGTATATCTTTTCTAAATGTTACAGTAATTACTAAAAAAAATTATTGAAATCAATTTTGCCTTGGCGTAATTGCGTCCGGAGGCTTTATTTTTATTCAATAGGTGTTTAGACACCTACTGAATAAAAATAAAAAAGAGTCGATTTAGAATAGCCTTCCAACTTCAAGTTTGGGGCGCTTCATATTACGACTCTTTTTACAGTAATTATGCTTTTTTTACGAACTCTGACTTTAATTTCATTGCACCAAAGCCATCGATTTTACAGTCAATATTGTGATCTCCTTCAACGAGACGAATGCTTTTCACCTTTGTCCCAATTTTTAATGTTGAAGAACTACCTTTAACCTTTAGATCCTTAATAATTGTTACGGAATCACCGTCTGCAAGTAGACTGCCATGTGCATCCTTTACAATTAGTGTATCTGACTCCTGCTCTGTAACATCTGTGCTCCACTCATGCGCACATTCTGGACATACAAAGTTCGATCCATCCTCATATGTGTATTCAGAATTACATTTCGGACAATTTGGATAAGCTGCCATTTCCGCTTCCTCCTTTTATTTTTTTACTAGGTAAACCCTATTTATGCTCCTATCTTTACATAATCTATCCTATTTAGCAAAGGTTGTTCGTATTTTTCGTTCTCATTTGTGAATAATGTATGGAGGAGTTTCAAGTATTTTGGGCGATGTTCCTTCCAGTCCTATATGATTTGGAACTCTTGCCCATTGACTTTTTTGCACAAACCATCTTACTTGCAAGTTTGTTTATCATCCTTTATTATATCCTTAAAGGCTGCATTGTTCGTACAATATTAAGTTTTAACCTTTAAGCTGTAAAAGGGAGTTTTATTATTGGAGTTGGAATGACGGGCCTCACACCATGGTGCATGAGGATAAGCAGGAAAGCTTCTGCGAACACCCACTTTGAGGAGTGGTGGTTTAAAACTTTCTATAATAACTACGGCATACGCGGCTTTTTAAATTTAATCTTACTAGCCACATGGCTTTGAAGCGAATCACCCTTCATTATTGGAGGGTGATTTTTTATTATCAAAATGAGCATTGTTGCAAAAATTAATGATTATTAACGTTATAACTTAACACATACTAACATTCATCTCCTCACAACATAACCTTTTACACGAAGTCCTTTTGGTTTCTTCTTATCAACAGTTTTATTAACATCTGTGGAAGGTTTTTTATTGGTTGTTCTAATAATACTTTACGTAAATTTCCACTCATCTGCTTTACTTCTAAATCTGTAAGTAGACGATGGGAAGGGGCTAATCCCGTAAATTATTTTTCAATGACGTATAAGCCACACGTCACATTTGAGGAGTGGTGGTTCTTGTCTCCTAAGTTTCTTATTTATGTGCGCAATCATTTGTTAAATAATTCCCAAACAATTACAATTCATAATTGCAAAATACTGTTATATATTCAGTGTTTTATACAAATAGAAATATAATAAAAGGAGCATTAGAATGAGCAAACCAGAATTATATGTTAGTTTAGCTGTTGGTCCAAATACGGGTATGGAAGCGCATGCCTTACGTTCAACCCTTGAGTACTTTGGAGCAAGAGTTACAGTACATTGGATAGGCAGACCAAATGATCTTATTGATTTGTTATCTGGAGAAGATCGAGACGAAAAGATCGATTATTTAGTTCTAAATTCCCATGGTGATGAAGGAAGATTATGTATGAATGAGCTAGGAGAAGATATTTATGAAAGAAACGAGCCCCGCGGGGAATTTTTTGGTCCTGAGGAAGTCATGCGTTATTCAAAATTAAATGATATAAAAGTTATCGCTGCAGGCTGTACATTAGGCGTTGAACAATTAGCATCGGCATTCTTAAAAAGTGGCTGTCATTCTTATATCGCTCCAAACGATTACATAGACTGCAATGCAAATCTAATGTTTTTAATACGATTTATGTATGAAATAATTCATAATAATAAAACTCAGCAAGAAGCTTTTGACATTGCAAAACCTTTGGATGAAGACACTTCAATGTATCAACTTTATTTATCGTAAGCATATCTTTTATATCTAAATGTCATACAAAAAAATAACCAGGTACTCACGATGAGCGCCTGGTTATTTTTTTGGACGGTTAGCAGCCTTTTTACAAATTAACTTTTTTAGTTTGAAACTTGTGTTTTCTTAAACATTGAAATCAATGCCACACCTGCTAGTAACACAATCCCTAAGAAGAATAATAAAAATCCAATTGGAATCAAGAAGAAAGGTTCTTCTAAAGTGCCATCTGCAGCTACATTACTCCCAATGATTGCCTTCGCAATAAAACAGATTACTCCTAAAAGAATTGGTGTAGTTGCAATTACATATTTTGTTTTCATCATATCTTCCTCCATTAAAATTAGTTTAATTATTTTTGATATTCCAAGATATCACCTGGTTGGCAGTCTAATACTTCACATATTTTTTCTAATGTTGAAAATTTGATAGCTTTTGCTTTTCCAGTTTTTAGAATCGAGACGTTTGCCATTGTGATACCCAGTTTTTCCGATAATTCCGTAACACTCATTTTCCTTTTTGCCAGCATCACATCAAGATTAACCACGATAACCATGTTACACCTCAAATCGTTAATTCGTTATCCTGTTTAAGTTCACTTGCTTTACCCATCAAATAAGAAAGTAAAGAAGTGAATACAGCAATAACTACTGCAAAAAATAGAATAAGCAAAAGAATCATTAAAAGATTAGTATTGTAGTTCCCACTAATAAATATATAAAGCAGTGCGATGACATATAAAACTCCTTCTGTCATTGCTAAAACAGTTATACGTTTTAACCTATTTGCATTTTTTAATGTGAAATCGTTACCTATATTAATATCTGAACAGATACTCCAACCTATACATAAAGAAAAAAAGTAAGGAATGCCAGTGATCCAAATAAAAGCAATGAAAGGTTTATATACCTCTTTTAATGAACCAGAATCTAACAATATATTCTTCCCTGTCTCTGGTCCTACATAGCTACAGAACAACAAACCAAATAACCAACAAAATACAATAATTATTTTTAACCACTTTGCTAATTCCTTCTGCTTCATATTTCACCGCCTTCTCAACTTTCTAATGCTAGAATAATCGAAAAAACATCCTTAGTCAATACTTTTTTATTTTAAAACGATAAATAATTATTATTTTATAATACAAGCGATTCAAATCAAAAGACCAGATGCTCACAATAAATTACAGTTTACAATACCACCCATAATTCTTGAGATGTAGTCAATAGCCATAAAGCTGATTTAATACAGTCACATCCACTTCTAGACCATCCACGGCAAAAGAGATGATTGTGCCAATACTGTAGCAATCCATTTTTCCATTTGAACAATTCCTTTTTGCATAAAAAAAGCCCTCCACAGATGTGTGGAAGGCATAAACTCAAACGTTTGTGATTTTATAAAGTACAATCGATATAGAACAACTGCTTCTTTTTTCTAAATTAAATAACCATACCAACAATTGTAGCCGTTAAGATACTAACAAGTGTTGCTCCGTACAACAACTTTAAGCCAAAACGGGCAACTACATCCGCTTGCCTTTCATTCAAACCTTTTACTGCTCCGGCAATAATACCGATCGATGCAAAGTTTGCAAAGGATACAACAAATACAGAAATAATAGCCAGTGTATGTGCACTCATAGACTTAGCTACCTCTCCAAGGCTTGCCATTGCAACGAATTCATTCGTTACTAATTTGGTTGCCATAATTCCTCCGGCAGTAATAGCTTCTGCCCATGGTACACCCATTAGGAAAGCTACTGGTGCAAAGATATAACCCAATAATTCTTGGAAAGATATACCGATACTCATTTCAAACAGTGAATTGATTAAATCCATTAATGCTACGAAACCAATAAGCATAGCTCCAACAATAACAGCTACTTTAAATCCATCCAAGATATATTCGCCAAGCATTTGAAAGAAAGTTTGCTTATGTTCATCTTCAATCGTTAAGATATCTTCACTTTCTTCTACGCTATACGGATTAATGATTGAAGCAATAATAAATCCACCAAACAAGTTCAATACAATCGCTGTTACAACATATTTTGGTTCAATCATCGTCATATATGCTCCAACAACTGACATAGAAACGGTAGACATTGCTGAAGCGCATAATGTATACATTCGCTGTGGAGAAATCTTATCTAATTGTTTTTTTACAGTAATGAATACTTCCGATTGGCCTACCAGCGCAGAGGCAACAGCATTATATGATTCCAATTTCCCCATACCACTTACTTTACTTAAAAATAAACCTATCCATTTCATGAAGAAAGGAAGAATTTTAAAATACTGCAAGATCCCTATCAATGAAGATATAAAGATAATCGGTAATAATACACCTAGAAAGAAGGAAAATTCTCCTTCATTCAGTACACCTCCAAAAACAAATGATACGCCAGTATTTGCGTAAGACAATAAATGATCAAATACATTTGTTATTCCTTTGATTAGAACATAACCAAATTTTGTATTTAGCAGAACTACTGCCAATACAAATTGGATGATTAACATAAGAACTATGTTTTTATATTTTATTTCTTTCTTGTTTTTACTCATTATCAGAGCTAAACCAAAAACAAGTAGCAATCCACAAATGGATATTAAGTATCTCATAAGTTCCTCCATAAATTTCAATAATAATTTTTAGACGTTCGACCCCAAAACTACAAAGCCATTCTTTCGCTTCTTTATGTTTCAATATCGAAACTTGAAGAAACAGTCATAGATCTTAATTAAATAAAGTAGTCAGACGTCAGACAAACAATTTCACTATACAGTTTTTTAACTACCTATTCAATAGTTAATAGAAAAAAATATGTAATCACTTTCATCATGTTAGAACCTTCTTTATTGTGTGAAATTTTTGATATATTATGTTCATCGTTTAAAGAAAACTCAAATAAGTAATATTAAAACAAATATGTTCCGTTCGTTTAAGTGTAATATTCCACAATCCACCTTAATTCACAATTCTTTTTTATTGTTTTTAACAAAAAAAAAACAGCCATCACCAACGATAAATTTTTGGAATGGCGAAATAGCGTTTTTAGAGGATTCAAATAAAGCGGGCTTTAGATAAGAAAAATTTCAAAGAGACAAGAGATAACAATTAATCAAACTAGATTGATATTTAAAAAGACCAAGACGGCGATATCTGGTCTTAACTATTTGTTTAGCTGTAACTCATTGTAAGGTTGTACGCTAGTTTTCTAGAATATTCTTATCATCTAATTTTTTAGTATATTTCTTTAAAAACTTGTTCATCCTCTTAATAGTTTACTTGAAGAGGTGAATATAAAATGAAAAAATCATTAATAGTAATTTTTCTAGTCATATTTACGCTATTGCTAAGTGGCTGTTGGAGTAAGCGTGAATTAGGCGAACTAGCTATTGTTTCGGCTTTAGGTATTGATAAAGTTAATGATGGATATTCTATTTCTGTTCAAATTATCAATGCTAGTGAAATGTCTGAAAATAAATCTTCTGGTAGTCAATCGCCAGTTACTACCTATCATGCAACTGGAAAATCCTTATTCGAAGCTATTAGGAAATTAACTGCATCTTCTCCAAGAAGAGCCTATTTCACTCACATGCAATTAGTTGTTTTCGGGGAAGAATTTGCATCTGAAGGAATTGCGGAAGCTCTAGACTTTATGGCTAGAGACCAAGCAATTAGAAGTGACTTTAACTTTGTTGTAGCCTACAATTCTACGGCTAAAGATATTTTAAATGTCTTAACACCTATAGAAAAAATACCAGCAAAAAAGATTCTAAATTCCGCACTTGCTTCCCAAGATGCTTGGGGCTCAACAAAATTTGTTGATACTGAAGATTTAATTTCTGAGTTGGGAGATGATCACAAAAGTACGGTTTTATCAGCAATAGAGTTAGTTGGGGACAAAGATTTAGGTAAACGTCCAGATAATGTTGAAAGAATTGAAACATCGGCAGTATTACATTTCACTGGACTAGGGGTATTTAAAAAGGATAAATTAATAGGTTATTTAACTGAACTAGAAAGTATCTATTATAATTTTTTAATGAATAATATTAAAAGCACAATTATTAATACCTCTTGTCCTAATGAAGGATCTATAACGACTGAAATAGGGAAATCTAAAACAACTATTCAAGGGGAATTTGAACAAGGGATTCCAAAAATAAATGTGAAAATTGATGTTGAACAAAATGTTGCAGAAGTTAAATGTGCCATTGATTTATCAAAAGAGAAAACTTTAAAAATGATTGATAAAAAAACTGCTAACTTTATTAAAGAAAATATTGAAAAAACCATTAATACGATTAAAGATAATTATCAAGTTGATATTTTGAACTTTGGAGAAGTACTTCATATGGAAGATTATAAAGCATGGGATACTATTAAAGATGACTGGTTAACAATGTTTCCAGAGTTAGAAGTCAATGTTGACGTTAATGTCAAGACGACTGGGACAGCGACCTTGGTTAATTCCATCAAATAAGAATAAGGCAAAATTAACATGATGCATTTCCTACCCTTCTTTCAAATAACCTACTACCGTCCTGTATAATTCACCTCCATTTTGCGCATATAAGTAGTAACAAGGGAGGTCATTACATTGAAGAAGTTATTTTATCTATTTTTACTAGTTACACTGTTGTTATCAGCTTGCGGGAAAAATACCGCTCCAAAAGAAGTAGCCGTCGATAAAAATACTTCCGTGGAAGATATAGTGGGAGCTACCGTCAAAAATAAATTCACTGTTGAAGAAAAGAATGGGATTGTCACTATTTCCATTCAGGATGCAGATGTAACAAAAGGTGTAAAAAGTCAGATGCTGAAGGACTCTACAAAGATTTTTGCAGAGCTGTCCAAGCTGAAAAGCGTTAAAACACCATCTATTTCCTGGTACGCACCATTAACAGAACCTGGTGGAGACAAAGATATGACTGAGGTATTAAATATTTATTTTAGTGAGGAAGACTTTAGAAAAGTTAATTGGACAAACTATGAGCAGCTAGATATTGAATCCATTGCTACTCATTATCATCAAAATGAAGCTTTAGGTCATTAGAAAACTTCCTCAGAAAGATACCCCTTCATGTATAAAAGAATGGGTATCTTTTTTATTATCCGCTCACTTAACGTACATACTAATTGCTTCTGACAGAAGAGATTGTTTTATTTTATAATGCGTCGCTTGCCAAACGCCTTTCCCATCTTTCAAAATGAATAGCTGGGGTGATTCATGCTTCACCTTTAGATCGTTTTCAATAATATTTGAGACATCCCTATCCTTCTGCACAATAATTAAATACTTAGGCAAATTTGTTTCCAGTGCTTTCAACTCTTTTAACGCTGAAATGCTACTAAAACATGTCATACTGAATTTTAACACTAGACAGGCCTTATCCTTAGATTGCTGTAAAGTATCTCTCCATTGCTCAGCCGTTTTAATTCTTTCCATACTTTGAACCTCCAACTTGTAAGCCTTTCATTCATTATATACCATATAGGGTATTAATCAATTTTACCTTGGCGTAATTGCAGCAGCAAGAGGGATTCGACTGTGCGAAAGTGAAGCAACAGAGGTAAGAAAATCTTCTGCACCTGTCGCTACGCTTTCGATACAAAATCATTTGCTGCATACAGATAAAAATACGAGCCTACAATAACGAAAGCTCGTACCTCTTCTTATAATATTTAAATACCCTCCGTGTTCATTAATACAACACGCCAGCCATCTGGATCTTCAATTGTGACACCTTTGTCAGCCCAATATGGATTTTCTGGCTCTACTTCTGGATGGCCCATTTGCAATAAGCGTTCCGCAATACGCTGTATGGTTGCAAACTTTGGAATTACAATACAAGCAGATTATCCTTTGTTGGTGCTGGACATGGGCTTCCCTCAAGATGCTCTGTAAATTCTAAATGATAGCTAGCATTTGGAAGACCAATCATTATACCATTGTAGCCACGATGCCCTGTGAAAGAACCGATTTTTTCTAACCCTACGCCTTCACAATAAAATTTTTCAATTTCCTTTAATTGATCAGTTGGCCTAGCAATACGAACTTGTGCCACCTGTAATTCATCCGACCATTGTTGTCCCATAGTTATTTTTCTCCTTTTTATCAATTGTATAATTGAAAACTAAAGCTAGAGAACAGCCATTGGTCTGAAAAAATGCTACTCTTTGACAGAATTACTTAAATATCCGCGGAGACCAGCAAAATATCCGCGATATTGGTTGAAATATCCGCGAATTAGAGACAAATATCCGCGCAAGCCACGCGAATATCCGCGAAGTGCCAATTTTACCTTAAAAAATCACAAATTCTATCTGCAGCTACTAGTGGATTTTCTTTTTCTAAATAATACTCCTCAGCCGGCCAATATCTCCTTTTATACTTATCTAGTCGTGCTTGAAAATCTCCAATATACACATCTCGCTGTAATACCCGTTCCTCTCTAACAGTTCTAGGGCATTCTATATATAAACGATAATCATAAAAACCTCTCCACTCACTGCGGAAAAGAAAGATTCCCTCAACAATAAGTATAGCGTTAGCTACTAATGTCATTTTTTTATCACAACTTGCGTCTGCTAATTGGTCATAAAATGGAAGTTGGAGCTCTAAATTATTATTATGTAATTGTAAAAAGATATTATGTTTAATAAAGTTGATATCCCATTGTAAATAATAATACTCATACCATTCGTCGTACCCAGTATTATAACGTTTGCTTCTTTCTACGATATGATTATCTAAATGGATCAGTTCTACAGCACAACTAGTTTTAAGCTCCTCTGTAAGCCTGTTAGCAATAGTAGACTTACCTGCGCCCCCTAATCCATCAATGGCGACAATGAAAGGTCTCTCTTTAGCAGACCTCATTTCAATCTGCTTCATGATATCGTTCTTAATTTCGCGTATATCCATTGATTGACACTCCTAACAACATTAAAATAACCAGCTCCTAGAAAAAGAACTGGTTATACCTATTTATTCCTTCAAAGCTACACTAAATGAAGCAGCTGTCTTCTCTTTTACTTCTTCTAAAGTAACACCCTCTGCTAATTCTATTAGCTGCATACCTTGCTCAGTAAAGTCGAAAACAGCTAGGTCTGTAATTAATCGATGCACAACGCCTTTCCCTGTTAATGGTAGCTCGCATTGCTTTTTAATTTTTGACTCACCGTTTTTATTGACATGCTCCATTACGACGATAACTCTTTTGGCACCAACTACAAGGTCCATGGCGCCCCCCATACCTTTCACCATTTTCCCTGGAATCATCCAGTTCGCAAGGTCACCCGTTTCAGATACTTCCATACCACCTAAAATAGCAAGATCGATATGGCCTCCGCGGATCATGGCAAACGATTCGGCACTGTCAAAGAATGAAGCACCTGGAACAGCCGTTACCGTTTCTTTGCCCGCATTAATTAAATCAGGATCGACTGCTTCCTCTGCAGGGTATGGACCAATGCCAAGAAGCCCGTTTTCCGATTGTAGAAGGACGTCATAATCAGTCGGAATTGCATTAGCAACTAGCGTTGGGATGCCAATACCTAAATTGACGTTCATGCCGTTTTGTATTTCTTTTACCGCTCTATTTACTATTCTTTGTCTTGTATCAACCATCATGCCTCCCCCTTTCTCACCGTCAAACGTTCAATACGCTTCTCATAATTTTCGCCTAGTAAAACGCGTTGCACGAACACTCCTGGCGTATGGATATGATCTGGATCTAGCTCTCCTGCTTCAACAATTTCCTCCACCTCTGCAATTGTAATTTTCCCCGCCATTGCAGCTAGTGGATTAAAGTTACGTGATGTTTTTCTGAAAACTAAATTACCTAGCTTGTCTGCCTTCCATGCTTTAACAAGTGCAAAATCTGCGACAATTCCTTTTTCTAAAATATATTCCTTGCCTTCAAAAACCTTTACTTCTTTCCCCTCAGCAATCGGCGTTCCAACCCCAGTAGCCGTGTAAAAGCCAGGAATACCAGCCCCGCCAGCTCGCATACGCTCCGCCAAAGTACCTTGTGGTGTTAATTCTACCTCCAGCTCCCCACTTAAAAACTGCTGCTCAAAAATTTTATTTTCACCTACATAGGATGCAATCATTTTTTTAATTTGTTTATTTGCTAATAAAAGCCCTAAGCCCCAATCATCCACACCACAGTTATTGCTGACAACTGTTAAATCCTTTGTTCCTTTTTGGACTAGTGCTGCAATTGATTTTTCAGGAATACCACATAGCCCGAAGCCTCCTACCGCTAACGTATTCCCATCTTTAATATCTGCAACCGCTTCCTCAAACGAATTCCACACTTTCCCATTCCCCATATCGAAACCCCCTTAAATAGCTCGTTTATTAAGAAAAATTCTACCTCAGAATCATTTTACAAGTAAAGGAATTAATTAGAATACTATTTATTCCAAAAGGGCATAAATTAATTTTCGCTCCCTTCTTCTGTACGAATTGTATTCAGTAATTGCTTTAATGCAAATGATTGATATGTATTCTTTTTCGTAATAACGCCTAATCGCCATGGCATGTCGAAATTATATAATGGAATAATTTTCACATTTTTATTGGTCTGCTTTGCGGCAATTGAATACGGTAAAAGTGTCACGCCTAAATTCGAGGATACTAGCTCCACTATTAAATCCCATTGCGAGCTTTTATAGCCGATTATTGGTGTAAACCCTACGCTTTTACATGATTTAATGACATAATCATGTAGTGTGAATTCCTCTGTAAAGATAATGAATGTTTCATTTTTTAAATCTTGTAATAAAATATGTTCTTGCTGTGCTAATGGATGGGACTCATTAATAAAGACACAAAATTGATCTTCTACAAATGATTGAACAGAAAATTTCCTTTCATCTGTAGGTATAACAACAATCCCCATATCCACATCGCCATTTTCTACTAATGTTCCGATTGTTTTAGCCCCACGTTCCACGAGCTCTAAATGTACCTCTGGATATTGCTTATGAAACTTTCGAGCAATTTCAGGAAAGAATAGTGTGCCAATTAACGGTGGAATCCCCAATTTAATAGAACCTGTTTTAATGTTCAATAAATCGTCCAGTAAAATATGTAAATCATGTACAGACCGCATTATTTTTTGTCCTTGTTTATAAACAATACTACCTGCGTCTGTTAATTCTACATTGCGTGTAGTTCGGTTTAATAGCTCCACATGAAGAGTATCCTCCAACTTTTTAATGCTTTTACTTAATGAAGGCTGTGACACAAAGGATTCACTAGCTGCCTTTGTAAAACTCCCATATTCAACAACAGTCATAAATGCTTTTAAATCTCGTAGCTCCATATAGACACCTCCATTTATTCTAATTTGTTATAAAAATTATTCCAAAATCCATATTTAGTAATAAATTCTTCTCGTTTTCTATTAATCCTTCTTCTAGAGACAAATACAATAGCAGTACTATTTTCTCCTTGATGCCAATAATATTTAATTACGCAATAACCGCGAACAACAACCACGGACTTTTTCTACTCTAAGTTCCGATTATTGTTCTTAATTCTATTTTTATCTTTATTTATTCATTTCTCTAGGTACAATTAGCAATAAAGAATGATCGAAAAGGAAAGGGGATGTCTAATATGAAAACGTTAACAAGAATTTCAAATGCTATCATGGAAAAATATTTACCTGATCCATACATCTTTGTCACTATACTCACAGTATTAGTATTATTATTAGGAGTTACATTAACAGATTCTTCTCCACTCGACATGGTGACATATTGGGGAGGTAGCTTTTGGAGTTTATTAGAATTTACAATGCAAATGGTAATTGTCTTAGCTGCAGGCCACATTTTAGCGAATAGTCCTGTCTTTAAAAAAGGATTATCAGCCGGTGCAAGTAAAATAAAATCACCAAGCATGGCTATTATTGTTATTACATTCGTATCACTAATAGCTTGCTGGATTAACTGGGGATTCGGACTTGTAATTGGTGCCCTCTTTGCAAAGGAAATTGCTCGGCATGTAAAGAAGGTAGATTATCGCTTATTAATCGCCAGTGCCTATTCAGGCATGGTTATTTGGCATGGTGGATTAGCTGGCTCAATTCCGTTATCCATTGCGACTGAAGGTCATAAGTTTGCTGACATCATGGGCGTCGTACCAACCAATGTTACAATTTTTTCAACTTATAACTTATTTATAGTCATAGTGATACTCTTCACTTTACCTTTATTTAATCGTTGGATGATGCCAAAGGAAGAAGATACGGTTGTGGTTAACCCTGCTTTATTAGTGGAAGAAAAAACAGAGTTACCTAAGCCTGAAAACAATTTTGCCAGTCGCTCTGAGCGCAGTTATATTTTAACGATTTTAATTGGTATGATCGGACTTACTTATTTAATCTATCATTTTATTACGAAGGGCTTTGTTCTTGATTTAAATGTTGTAAATACAATTTTTATTGTGTTAGGTATCATATTCCACGGGACTCCGCAGCGTTTCCTTGCAGCCGCACAAGATGCTATTAAAACAACAACGGGCATTGTTTTTCAATTTCCGTTTTATGCAGGGATTATGGGCATGATGACCGCTTCTGGTTTAGCTGCTGTATTTTCAGAATGGTTCGTTAGTATTTCCAATGAACATACCTTCTATTTATTCACTTTTTTCTCAGCCGGACTTGTTAACTTCTTTATTCCGTCAGGCGGTGGACAATGGGCAGTGCAGGCTCCTATTATGCTAGATGCTGCTACAACTCTAGGTGCCGACTATGCTAAAACAGCTATGGCTATCGCTTGGGGAGATGCTTGGACAAATATGATTCAACCATTCTGGGCACTGCCAGCCCTTGCAATCGCCGGTTTAAAGGCTAGGGATATTATGGGCTTCTGTTTATTCATTTTATTCTTTAGCGGAATTATTATTAGTATTGGCTTCCTCTTCATCTAAATATCGAGTATTTAAGCTTCACGGAATGCCATACATACGTTTCCGTGAAGTTTTTATGTGCACTTTGAATGAAGATAAATGGCATAGGTTTTAACAAGGCTACCTTAACTTTTTTTGTTAAACTAAAGCACCCCGTTAGCCATCCATGTAGCGCAAAAACCAGCGCTACATCACAGAAGATGAAAGATGACTAAGTTCTTTCATGGGAGTTGAATAAGAAATTTCTAATTTCTGTTTGTATCATCAATTTCAGAGTTTAAAGTACTCTCCCACCAAACATCCTTATTTCCGTTTAGATAATTTTTTATCAGATTCCTAAATGGATAAGGTTGTAAGTTTATGGTATCCAAGTCATCTGCATTACACCAAAAAAATTTAAGATGCGATTCCCTTGATTCTGGGTTAAGACCTGTTGTTAATTCTTCGTTTGTAACCTCAAACACTTGATTTATCTCGCAATGTAATACGCCCTTTTTCTCCCACTTATGTTCTACTAACCCAAGTAAACTAACCACTGTACATGTTATTCCTAATTCCTCATCAATCTCTCTTATCAGTGCATCTTTTGCACTTTCGCCAAATTCAATGTGGCCACCAGGTAAAAATGTATTTGGATGTCCAGTGGCTTGTGCAAGTAAAACTTTATTATCTTTTATAAAGATTCCCCTTGCTAAATGATGAAATGGATTAGACAAGAAATTCTCCCCCTACAATATGATTATTTAAAATACATTTGGTACTTATTTTTGTATCTCATTTATTAAACCTATAAATTTTGGATAGTCCTTGTTCAACCAAACTAAGTCGTTAGTTCAATAAGAAAAAAGCTTCACTCCTTCTTGAAGTAAAGCCCCCGTTAGTTTAAGTGTAACTCTTCACAATTACTTGATATTATATAGTTAAGTAGAAATATAAATTAGAATTTAGTTTATAGTTATAAAAATAAGTTTTTTATACTCTTATAATTCTTCAAAAAGGAGAGTTTATGAAAAAGACTATTGTTTTTGTATTAACGATACTTATATTATTCTCGGGATTCGCAACACAAAGTTATGCGTTGTCAGATTCGAAATCTGTGGCAATACAAGCGTTGCTAGATGATGCCTCTCGTACATCAGGTGTGCCTGGAATGTCAATCTCAATACTTGCTAATGATGAAGTGTTCTACTTTTCTTCTGGGTATGCAGATCTTGAAAAGGGGTTGTCTGCAAGTGAAAATACACTCTATGAGTTGGCCTCGGTGAGTAAAGCTTTTACTGGTATGGGGATTCTGCTATTGGAAGAGCAAGGGCTGCTATCAATGACTGACCCTATCCAAAAATATTTACCTTGGTTTACGTTAAAGTATCAAGGTAAACCTGTTGATATGCAAAGCCTTACACTAAATAACTTCCTTCACCATACCAGCGGCTTAACAAATATTAGACATACTCAAACTATTCCACAAGGCAATACGCCTGATATGTTGCAAAAGACTGTGGAAACGCTGGTAGATGCTGAATTGGCGTTCTCTCCCGGTGAACAATATAACTATGGAACCGTTAATTATGACGTATTGGGTTTGGTTATTGAGATTGTATCACGACAAAGCTATGAAGACTTTATGAGGGAACAGGTATTTCTACCCTTAGGTCTTCACCAGACGTATGTTTATAAAGAAGATGCTCAAGCCACTGGACAGTTAGCACAGGGCTACCGTTCTTCCTTTTTCATAACAACTCCATTTAACGCTCCGGATTATGCTGGGAATAAACCTGCTGGCTATATCATTTCTAATACAAAAGATATGGCGCGTTGGATGGGCATACAGATGGGTATCGTGCAGGACATACCCGAAATATTTCACAGGGTTATCGAAAAATCACATAGGGGTGATATGTCTGTTTCGGCTGTCAACGATATGTATTATGCGGCAGGTTGGTCGGTAAACGCCGAACAAACGTTTATAGAACACACTGGGGGTAATCCGAATTTTAGAACCGAAGTAGCCATACTGCCAAATGAACGAACAGCCATCTGCTTACTGAGCAACGGCGCAAATACCAATATAAACCTGGTACTAAAAGTTAAAGATATATTAGACGGCAATCTAACTCAGTCATATGAGATAAGCGGCACACAGCTTTTGGACATCATTTTGTCGTCTACCACAATTATTCTTTGCCTATTGGCCGTTCTGTTATTTCTCTTAGGATTAAGAAAAAGGAAAACGAATGAGCAGCAGCCAATTACAAAAAAGAGAACAATCGTAACAATTATTTTCCTAATCGCTACGATTGCCCAGTGTATAATGTTTTTTGCCTTCGATTGGTCAACGATACTTATTTGGCAAACATATAGTGTTCTTACAGCTTTGATTTCGTCAACATTATTAACAGCAAGCATTACTTGGTATATACTCACCGATAAGATGCCTCGCTCCGAAAATAAGTATAATGTTAAGTAATTAAATTCCACTTTATCAATATTCTTAATTAAAAAAACATAAGACACCTCGGTGTCTTCTTTAATGTCATCGACACTTCTCCTAGTTAAACCCACTTGCTATTTCTTCCACTAACCTGCTTCGTTAGTTTAATAAGAATAGCGACGCTTATTAAACAATCGCGAATTATTGCTTAGTTTTTGTTGTCTAGCTCATACAAATCTATAATTTCTTTGTGTGCTATTCCATCGTCTTGTCCTTCCCAATGAATCACCGCATATATTTTATCTATATCTTTAAACGTTATGGACTTTCCGTCTTTCGTTATTGGTGGTGGTCCTGCGATAGCTCCAGTATCAATCTCGTTTTTAAAATCTTCAGGTCCTGAGACTGCTTTACTTTGCAGGGTTATATCTTTCTTGTTTATAACGGCGTTCATTTCAAAGACAAAATAATTAGTAGTGTAATCATTTTCTCTTGTTTTAAAACGAAGCTTACCATTTCCCGAATTTAGAATCCCTGAAGTCAGATCTACTTGATAACCATCTAACTCCCAATAGGGACTTTCTCCCGATAATCTTAAATGATAAAAGTCATTTGTGGCATTTCGATGATTCAAGTAGATAACAATGGCTAATAATACGAAAACAATGAATATCAGTACTGGATAAACGATTTTATGAACCAAAGCTTTCTCACCCCTCTGCTCTCTTAAACAATCTAGCCCTATAGTTCAATAAGAAAAAAAGAGCTGCCTATGCAACTAAATAATCTTTAAGTAAAGCACTCCTTTAGTGAAAGAACTTTATTACCAATCTGGTCCATCATTATTATCACTTACTTTAAGATAAAATGAGTTGGGATCTAGATTGTTACTTTCAACTGCCCCATAGAAAATTGATTTTACCTCGTCTTGTACTGATTCTGTAGCTTCTTTATTTGCTAAGATATATTTCACCCTAATATCATCTTTTGAATTAACTACAAGCAACATACGAAAAACATAGCCTTTCTCTGTTAATTTGTTGCTTACATATTCAAAAAAGCCAACTTCTTGATAAAGTTGGGTTTGAATTTCCTCTGCTTCTTTTAATTTCTTTTCATTGTCAACTTTTATTTCAGTGCTTTTTGAAAGGGGGTGTTCAGATATCTCTCCTTTTGTTGAGGAATTATTGATAAATAGAAAGGTTACAACGAATAAAATTACAACTGTTCCGATTAAAGTGATTTTACCCTTTTTCATTATGGACACTTCCTTTTTTACATTGAATATATGACTGCGTAAAGGGTTTAAACACTTAATCTATTCAACTATTCTGCTTACGTTAGTTCAATAAAGAAAAAAAGAGCTGCCTATGCAACTAAATGATCTTCAACTAAAGCAGCCCGGTAGTTTAATAAGAAAAGCAAATCTAATAAAGAATAGTACATACTTATAATACGGTTCACCTTAATGTAGTTAGTTTCCATATATATATCCTTACCAGCGATTCATCGCTATTTTCACCCAGACAACGTATAATAAGAGAAGCAGAAGAAGAATTCATTTTTCCTCTAGTTAAAAAAAGAGGTGCAATTACTTGAAACAGTTTGAAACAGCATTACCTGAGCAGTATGAAACATTAAAAAAACAGGCCAATTATACGTCTAGCTGGCGAGAGCGTTTAGACGCAGTCGAAATGTTATCGGCTTATCAACATGACAAAATCATAGATTTATTAAAAAATCGTATGCAGCATGACACTGTCAACAAGGTGCAATTAGCAGCCTATGAAGCACTCGCGGCGTTTGGTGAGGACGTAGAGAAGCCATCACCTGCACGTTTTGATATTATCAAAGGCACAGACAAAATTTTCCTGCGGGTGAAAAAGAGCTTGCCTAAGGACCATACAGTGGCAGACTTTGCGGATAAACTAAAACGTATGCGTTTAGATGTCTTTGATGCGTATGAAGGCGACAAAGGTGTACAATTTATGAACTGGTTAGAGGAACGTTGGGCAAAACTATAATCAGTAGTTTTGCAATTTATGAAGGAAAGTCATTCTCTCCGTTTGTGGAGGGAATGGCTTTTTCTTATCTTAGGCTGCGGTTCATCGAAACTAATATTAAATTGTATGACTTCTTTTCTTTGATCATCTATCTTTATTGTTTAATGATAAAACAAACACCTTATTAAACTAACCTGCTGCCCTGTTAGTTTAATAAGGTATAATTTTACATATCAATTATACTACACTTTCATTTAACAAATATTCCTAAAAATATCTTTAATCACAAATAAAAGCTGAACTAAAAAAAAATTAGTTCAGCTTAAAAATAACTCTTAATAATGTTGCACATTTCATAAAGGATACTGATGTAACAAGTGAATTACTTTAACTCTTGACTTTTAATAAAATTTTAGTGGGCTTTTTCTAATGCTAGCTTAATGCCAAAGCCAATTAGTACTGCTCCTGTCAATCCTTCAATAACAGCCTTCGTAGTTGGCTTTTTCATAAATGCACTAATTTTATCCAATAAGTAAACATAGAATACAAACCAAAACCCTGTTAACACGGTGTATATAAGCCCCATTATAAGAAACGGCATAAATGTACCGCTCGTGCCATCTACAAACTGCGGTAAAAATGTTAGAAAAAATACAGCAACCTTTGGGTTTGTAACATTCGTTAATAAGCCTTGCTTAAAGCATGATTGATGCGAGTATTTGTGATCAATTTGGGTCTCGTCTTGCACAACAGGAGGTTGCGTGCGTATTGCTCGTAATGCCCATAGTGTTTTAACACCTAAATAACATAAATAGACCGCTCCGACGTATTTTAAAATGGCAAACACATATGCTGACTTTACAATAATCGCTGAGAGCCCAATAACCGCCGCAAAAGTATGAATTAGTAATCCACAGCATGAACCAATTAAAGTCTGTAACCCCCCTTTTCTGCTTACCGTAAGTGTATTTTTGGTTGCGATGGCCGTATCTGGACCAGGTAAAATAATTAACAAAATACACATTACTAAAAAAACAGATATGTTCACCATGTTAACCCTCCTTTTTAGTCAGAAAATTATAAAAATAATATTACCATATGTATAGGTTTACAAAAAGACGCGAAAGAAAATTTATCCAGGTATTTATAATTGACATATAACCCTAAGGTGTTATATATTCATAACACCTTAAGGTTATACTTTCAAAAAGGAGTTCATTTTAAATGACTGAAAAACTAGAGAATATCGTTAAAACAATTACCTTTAAAGCACCGATTGAGAAAGTATGGGAAACCGTAACGGATGCTGAAAAGATTGCTTCTTGGTTTATGCCAAATGATTTTAAACCAATTGAAGGTCATGAATTTACACTACAATCACCATTTGGCCCTTCACCATGTCGAGTAGAACAAATAGAAGCTCCACATTTTGTTCGTTTTGCATGGGATACAGATGGATGGTTTGTCACTTTTGAATTGAAAGAAATTGGGGAGCAAACAGAATTTACGTTAACACATGGTGGTTGGAAAGAAGCATCACATATTATTCCAAAAGCTAACGTACCTACGGAAGCTGTTCGTACAAAAATGGATGGCGGCTGGACAATGATTGTCGGTCAAAAATTAAAAGCGGTAGTGGAATCACAATGACACAGCTTGCTGTAAAATATGATGTTTTTCAAGCAATCGCTGATCCTACAAGACGTCATGTCCTACAGCTGCTTGCCGAAAGTGATCAGCCCATCTCACTTATTTCTGAGAATTTTTCTATAAGCCGAACTGCTGTCGTGAAGCATTTAAAAGTTCTTGAACAGGCTGAACTAGTCTCTGCCCAGAAAAAAGGACGAGAAAAAATATATACATTACATGCTGAAAAACTAAAAGAAATTGAAGATTGGCTACAGTACTTTGATTTATTTTGGGATAATAAATTGGCACAACTACAAAGCCTTCTCGAAGAAGATTAAAATTGCAAGGAGCTGTCCCAACTTTTAGGACAGCTCCTCGTTTAATAAAGATAAAATAATCCACCATTAATAATTTCTATTTTAATTTTTGCATCATATTGTTCCTCTAATGCCTTCTTTTCAATGTTATAACATTCTGGTTTGTCATCGACATCTTCATAAAAGTAATCTAGTACGCGTTGATCACGTTGCCATCTCTTTTTTGCTTCAGTAGCCCACGAATGGTCATCCTGTGCAATGATTGCTTCAATGGCTGCATCTAATCTTTGAAGTCCCCGAATAGGCTTAATAATATATTGCACATGAAAAACATGCTCTGCCGGAACAGTATCTAGCTCGGTTGCATATAAGGTTTCGTGAAAATCCTCTTTAATGATTCCTGTTAATAGATTGATACCAAAGGAATAAAGCATTTCTTTCGTTCGGTCGCAACAATAGGATACTTTATAATTCACCCCTAACCACGGTGTTAGTATAACCTGCCCTATTGCGGTGTCGACCTTCTCATACATTTGAACATAAGCTCCTAGCTCCCTTGTTGCTTGAAAAAGCTGGTTCATTCTTGGAGAACCGAAATGAATAACTTCGCCATAAAGACTGCCAGCTGATGCTGTTCGATCTGTAATGAATGTTACTTGGGCTGGATTTGGCTCGCTATTTGTAGCTTCTACGTATTGCCAATAAAATGGTCGATTCATTATTCTTTTATCAATATCAACCGTTAATTGTACTGTAAGATAATGGTGGTCTTCCCCTACAATATAGCAATCATTTTCAGTGAAAAATTGTTGTAAATAACTATGAACTTGCTGTGGATACATGGACCTTCTCCCTTACGCTATACAGATTCTTTAAAGTTAGATAGAATCGCATCTAAGTCTCCTACTACCTTTTCGAAAACATCAATTTTCGTATGAAGTAATGCTAATATGTTCTCTTCAATAGTATTTGCAATAGCCAGATTGTAAATATGAACATCATGCTCTTGCCCTAAACGATGTACACGTCCAATCCGTTGCTCTAGCTTCATAGGGTTCCAAGGCAAATCGTAGTTAATGACATGATGACAGAATTGAAGATTAATCCCTTCGCCACCTGCCTCAGTTGCGATTAGAACCTGTGCCTTTTCCTTAAATAGATGCTTCATATAATCACGTTTGTTTTTATTAAATTTACCGTTAAACAGGACGCTCGTTATACCTTTAGAATGTAAATACCATTGCAAATAAATTTGAGTAGCTCTATACTCTGTAAAAATTATCACTTTATCCTGTGCTTGTTCGATTATTTCAAGTGTCTTATTTGCCTTTGAGTTCACTTCCAAAGCCATTAATTTTGCTAGTATAGCTTCCACTTCTTGTGATTGTGCATTATCTTCTTCAAGCATTTTAGATAATGTTAAAGCGGTCGCTTCTTTGCTACTACACATTTCCTTCCGCAATGTAATTAATGAAAAAGAGCCAGTATTTTGAAGCGTTCCGAGCAAATCATAAACTTCCGCTTCTTCCTTCGTAAATTGGATTGGGACAATTTGAACGCGGCGATTTGTCCATTCAATACCCGTATCCTCTCTCCTATTCCTCACCATCACCTGATTAACTAATTCCTTTAAATAATCATTATGCTCTAAATCATGCTTACTTGCCGAAAATGCAGATTGAAATGTATCATAATTGCCCAGATGGCCAGGCTTAAGTAAGGAAATAAGATAAAATAATTCAAAGACATCGTTTTGAATTGGTGTTGCGGTTAATAATAAACAAAACTTCTTCTTTAAACTTTGTACGAATTCATAAATTTGAGTTTTATGATTTTTTAGCTTGTGCGCCTCATCAATAATAATCATGTCGTAATCCTGCTCATAGATGCGCTCTTTGTGTGGACTTTTTTTGGCAGTATCCATACTCATAATAAGGACATCGTAGCGCTCTATCGGAACATTTTTTTTATAAGCGATTGCCGGAATATGAAATTTTATGTTTAATTCCTCAATCCACTGATTAATAAGAGATGCTGGCGCTAATATTAATGCTCTTTTGACGAGTCCTCGGATCAGATATTCCTTTAAAATTAAACCCGCTTCAATTGTTTTACCAAGTCCCACCTCATCAGCTAGAATCGCTTTTCCATTCATACGTTCAATCACCGTTTCTGCTGCTTCTAACTGGTGCGTAAGTGGCTTTAAATTTGGTAAATACTTCGTCGCTTGTAAACCTGTGAAATCAGTAATTAACTTCATTTTCACAATGTCATAATTCATCTTGTACAATGTCCAACTATCCCATTTTTCAAGATGATCTAGTTTATTGATAAAGCCTTCTTCCCATTCGGACGACCTTTCTATTTTCATGATCAACACCTCATGCCATTATTTCTAGTTTAGGTTGTCCAAAAAAGAGAAAGCTATGTTAAGGTTTTGCGAAAGAAAAATAAAATAATTAAAGTTTTCTCCGGCAAAGCTAGTAGTTGATTTCCGTTCCGTCTGGGCGTCCGATGAGCCGCTAATCCCCAAAGGGTCGTCCAGCCTTCACTCCAATCAACTTACATTACATACATTTCAAAATGACACTTCAGCCTTTCGTTGTTAAACCTGCCTCTTTTTAAATCCGTATACCTTATTTATTAACACTATCTAATACCGTATTATTTTCTGCAAAGTTCTATTGCACATACTCCATGATTACCACGTCTGCAATATTCGTTACTATGCAAATCCAATCCCTGTTTAAAATTTAAACATATAGGACCATTAATATTGTACAATTTAAAAGGATAATGGTATTAAGTTAGTCTTTTTATTCTCTTCCTTTTTTCATACAATTAAAGAAGTATTACTTACCAAAAAATTACGTTTTTAAAAGAACTATATTATGCCCCAATTTAATAGGGCGTACATATACCGAGGAGGTTACTATGAAAATTCTTGAAGCATTAACAATGTCATTGCCTTACATTCATTTAGCTATGAAGGGCGAGTCCATGATTGGATTGGTAGATAAAGAAAGTGAGCGTATTATTGCTTATTTACCTGGGAAACGGATAGATTCCGGTTATAAAGTCGGGCAAAAACTTCATCCAGATGATGCTATTTTACATCTCCCACTTAAAGGAAAAAGTACGGATGAGCCTGTACCCGAAGAATATTATGGTGTGGTTTTTAACGCATTTTCTTTTCCCGTTCGTGAAAATGGGCAAATCGTAGGCGCGCTAGCCTTTGGAATACCTATTGATCATTCTCTTCAAATGGAGAAATATATTCTTACTATGAATGAAATTATCCAAAACCTACAGGATAAAGTACATACAATTGCCTCTCATTCGGAGGAGCTAGCTGCAACTAGTGAGGAGATTAATAAGCAGACACAATTTGCTTTAGAGGATGCTGAAAAAACAAATGGTATTACCGACTTAATAAAAAATATTTCGCGTCAAACCAATTTACTCGGATTAAATGCATCGATTGAGGCCGCACGAGCAGGTCAGCATGGTGCCGGATTTAATATAGTCGCACAAGAAGTTCGCAAGCTTTCTACTGAAACTACTACTGCTACTGATAACATTGAATCCTCGCTTCGAAGCATCAATTATAATCTTGAAAATTTAAAGCAAAACATGACTCAAATAAATGGTGCCACAAACGAACAGGCACAACTTGTTCAGGACTTTAGTGAAATCATTGATGAGCTTAATTCGCTTAGCCTGGAAATGAAGGGTTTTATGTCTAAAAAGTATTAAAATAAACTTAAAAAAGCTGTTCAGCAAATTAAAACTGAACAGCTTTTATTTTTGTGGTATTTAAGCGCCTTCCTAAGTGTTACTTCAAAAAAACTAAATCATTCACCTATTCTATAAATGTTTTTCATTTTTAGTTTTACATACTTTTTTACAATTGGATTTTTAATCCTTAAATAATTATATAAACATAATAAAATCAGTGCCGTAAATTTCTAAAATATACGATATGATTACTTTTTGGTACACTATTGGAAAAAGAAAATGAGGCCTATATGAAAAGGAAAATATTTATTTTACATGAAATATACGGTGTAAACGATTTTATAAAAAAGCAAGCTGCAACATACAGTAACGCTAGCACGACTGTTGAGTGCATTTCTTTATATTCAGAAAATACAGTATTTACATACGAACAAGAACAGGAAGCCTATGAATATTTCATAAATGAAGTTGGCTTTGATGCTCCTCTCAAAAAACTAAGCAACAAACTATTGGAAGCTAGGACAAATTATGATGAAGTGCTATTAATAGGATTTAGTGTAGGGGCAACTTTAGCTTGGAGACTATCTACACTCCCATTACAAGGGATCGTTTGCGTTTATGGTTCTCGCATCCGCCAATATCTTGAGGTAATCCCCTCTTGTCCAACACTTGTCATTTTACCAAGTCATGAGAAAAGCTTTAATGTCCTTGAATTAAAGAAAACACTCGATACATTACCAGCAGTTCACACGAAACAATATAAAGGTCAGCATGGTTTTATGGACTATTATAATCCGAACTATTGTCATGAAAGTTTTTTACAGGCACAAGGTGATATCTCACAATTTTTACAAACCAAAAGAGATCAAGGAGAACAAAATAATGGATCAAAATGAAAATATGATTATTGAACCTTATATAGAAGGAGGCAATGTTATTTATCCAAGCTTTCACCTTTCCTTACAGACAGGTATTATTATCGGCATTTATACAGATGTGTCTAAAATCAATACATTAATGAAATGGTTTATGAAACAAGGCAATACGTATACACATCTTCGTGAAAGTGCTTTGTATGAGCGACTTACGGTTCGAGAATATATCCAATTTTGCTTAAAGCTTTTCAATGCTACTTCTGAAAAGCTGGAGGATTTATTGCCATTAATCGCTTTAACGGAGCAAAAAAACATTAAAATCAGCAAGCTTTCAAATGGAGAAAAGCAACGTTTAAAATTGATACATACATATCTCAGTTCAGCACAAATACAAGTTTTAGAAGAGCCATTTCAAAATCTAGATGAGTTTTCCAAGCAAAAAGTCATTCAGTTATTGGGTGCCCTTCAAAGACAAGATAAAACAGTTATTTTACTGTCTAATAATTTCGAGGATTTAATTATTTCGAGTACAGCCATACATAGACTAGATACAATGGGCTTACATGCATTAGACGTTAAAGAGGATGAGACAGAGCCAGCTTCTCCTTCGCTTGAAAATGTACCGATTCGACTTGATAAAATTCCTACGAAGAAAAATGACAAAATCATTTTATTTAATCCCCCTGAAATTGACTATATCGAAAGTGTTGACGGGGTCGTTTCTGTGTATGTTGCAGGCGAAACCTATCCATGTACATTATCACTGAATGAGCTTGAGCAGAAATTGACACCGTTCGGCTTTTTTAGAAGTCATCGCTCTTATATCGTTAACTTGCAAAAGGTACGGGAAATCATTACATGGACTCGCAATAGTTATAGTCTAGCCTTAAATAGTAATGAAAGAGCTGTAGTACCTTTGTCGAAAAATAAGCTCGCAGACTTAAAGGAAATACTCGGAATTTAGTAGATTTCCCAGGAAATAAACGACTCCTGTCAGCTGAAATATTTCTCCACTAAAGGTCATTTTACTGCCTTTCACCTGTATTTTAATGTTGAGCTCTCCATTGTCCCTTATAGTGTAGATATCAACAACAACACAGGGAGGTTTTCAAATGAACGCAGTGATCGATGTTCAGCATTTGAAAAAAACATTTAATAAGGAAGTCGCATTACAGGATGTTTCCTTTACTATTCAAAAAGGAGAAATATTCGGCTTTCTTGGCCCTAGTGGCTCCGGAAAAACTACTACTATTAAAATATTAACAGCACAAACTGAAAAAACTGCTGGCGATGTTTTATTGTTTGGTCGCCCAGCAGATGAAATGAAACAAAGTCGAAATCGTAAACGCTTTGGTATTTTAACAGATAATAGTGGTCTGTACACAAGACTTTCAATTGAAGAGAACTTATTACTATATAGTGATTTATACCAATTACCAAAATCAGCAGTAAAAGAAGCATTAGACTTTGTTAACTTATACGGTGAGCATAAAAAGAAGATTAGTCAGCTTTCTAAAGGGATGCTTCAACGAGTTACACTAGCACGTGCCATCATGCATAAACCAGAATTATTATTTTTAGATGAACCAACTTCTGCACTCGACCCTGTTAATACACAGCATATATATAATGGCTTGCGTAGGTTAAATGAAATGGGTACGACAATATTTTTAACTACACATGATATGAGTGAAGCAGAAATACTTTGTGATCGCGTAGCCTTCTTACACAAAGGAAAAATTCGGGCAATCGGTGCACCGAAACAGTTAAAAAAAGAATTCGGTGATGATTCCATTACTGTTGAATTTAAAAATGGTGCTTGTGAAATCATTCAAAATGGAGAACAGGATGCACTAAAACTGTTTCATTGGATGCAATCGAACGAGGTGTCTCGCATTTATACAAATGAACCAACACTAGGTAATATTTTTATGCAAATAACAGGGAGTGATTTACTATGAACATTTCAATGACACGTATTCAAGCTATTTTTATGAAGGATTATAAGGAATTTTCACGTAACTATGCGGTATCCACAATGGCATTAATGCCACTTTTTATGGCTATTCTATACAATCAAACAGGTGCAAATGCTATAATAACCTATTTTCTTCCAATAAATATGGCGTTTTCTATGGTGACTACCTACGTACAATGTTGTTTAATTGCAGAGGAGAAAGAAAAAAATACGCTTCGCAGTCTAATGCTTTCTCCTGCTTCACTTGGAGATATTTTAATTGGTAAAAGCTTGTTTGTCTTAATCGTTACAATAGTAGTTGTAGCCATGACTATTTTTCTTGTTGGCTATGACCCTGCTAATCTTTTCATCATAGCTATTGCTTTAGTGCTGTCGGCTGTGTTCTATATTGCAATGGGAACAGTATGTGGATTATTCGCCAAATCGATTATGGAAGGATCTATTATCGTTCTACCTGTTATCTTTATTTTCTCATTCGCTCCTATTATCCTAGGATTATCGGAAGCCTTCCCTATTTTAAAAGTTGCAGAGTGGTTACCAAGTTCTCAATTAGTACTATTAGCAGAGGCTTTAGAAGGAACATATACAACAATGGACGTCATTATTCCAATAGCTACTATCATCGTATGGTCACTAGTTACTTGGATTGTAGCAGGATTTATCTATAAAAAAAGAATGGTCGATTAAATGACCATTCTTTTTTTAATATAACAATTTCTGTTTAAATTTCTAGCAACTGCTGTAAATGCTTTTTCACTTGTGGCCATTCTTGTAAAGTAATACTATACATCACAGTATGGCGAGTTGTGCCATCCTTGCGCACCATATGATTACGTAAAACGCCCTCCTTTTCCCCTCCAATTCGTTCAATCGCCTTTTGAGCGCGTACGTTTTCATGGTCTGTTTTAATTTGTACACGTTGTAGCTTTAACACTTCAAAACAGTATTGTAATAATAAATATTTGCAATTCGTATTTATAGTGGTACGCCAAAAAGCCGGTGTAATCCATGACGTACCTATTTCAAGCCGTTTATGATTCTCATCAATATCCATAAACCTAGTCGAACCAATGATTTGCCCAGAATTTTTATCCACAATAACAAATGGAAACTCTATTTTCGCGTTTTTTGCAGACAGTGCATTGTCCACAAAGTTATGCACATCATCCATTTTCTCTATCGTTGTGGACAAATAAGGCCAAATCTCTGGATAACTACCAGCCTCTAGGATCCCTTGGGCGTCCTCTTGACCTAATGGTTTAAGTAATACTACTTCATTTTCTAGTGCTATAAAATTCATTATTATTCACTCCTTTTTCATTATTTAACGGTAATTTTGATATGATGGATATAACCAATTTTCAAATAATTTACCATACCAGGAGGTGCAATATTTTGGAGTTATCAATTTCATTTACTGGAGAGGCATCGAAATACGTGCAAATTTACGAAGAAATAAAACAAGCAGTTATCAACAATAAACTACCGGCCCATGAGCAATTACCTTCCAAACGAACACTTGCTAAAACGCTCGATGTTAGTGTTCATACGATTAAGGAAGCATATGAGCAATTGCTAGCGGAAGGCTATATCTATAGCAAGGAACGCTCAGGTTATTTCATAGCGCCCTTTGAATTCGAATGGGGACAGCAGCTAAAGCGGCATACATCCACTGCTATAACACCAATTACATATGATATTAAATTTGATTTTAACAACGGACATGTGGATAAAGAGGCTTTTCCAATTTCCATCTGGCATAAGCTGTTGAAAAAGCACCTCAATGTGAATAACTTAACGACAAGCCCTTGGCAAGGAGAGGCTCTATTACGGACGGAAATTGCTCGCTACGTTGAACGTTCAAGAGGCGTTGCTTGTGAAGCATCACAGGTGTTTGTTTATAGTGGTACACAAAGTCAGCTTCAAGCTCTATGTCACTTTTTTGGCCCCAAAACACATGTTGGCTTAGAGGAGCCTGGCTTTAAAAGAGTACGTGCAATATTGCAACAATGTGGATTAACAACTCACGCTATTCCTGTTGATCACTCAGGGGTTACAATTCCGAAAAAAACTATCCACATGTTATGCACAACACCCGCACATCAGTTTCCGCTTGGCATGGTCATGCCTGTTGAACGGCGTGTAGCACTTCTGCAATGGGCCATTTCTGATAAAGCATATATTTTTGAAGATGATTATGATTCAGAATTTCGCTATAAGGGGCTCCCTATCCCCTCATTAGCAAAAATGGATCAGCTTCAGCGTGTTATTTATTCCGGAACATTTTCCAAAACACTTATCCCACCGCTACGCATAAGTTACATGATTTTGCCTAAATCGTTAGTTGAAGATTTTGTTCTTTTTAATCAGGAGCAAAAGTCTGTTGTCTCAAAAATAGACCAGCTTGTGATAGCCGATTTTATTGCTCAAGGTTTTTTCGATAAGCATTTAGCTAAAATGCGCACTATTTATCGCAAAAAGCAACAGACATTACTAGCAGCTATTAACGCAAATTTTTCTGAGGAGTTCGAAGTAATTGGAGAAAAATCTGGGCTACACATTGTTATGAAGTTACCAAAAAGGCTTTCTGAACAGACTGCGATTAGTCTTGCACGGGAGGCAGGAATCAAAGTCTATCCATGTTCAACCTCCTATCAGCAAGCGTCTACACATGCCATGGTTATTATAGGCTATGGTGGGCTGACCTTTGAGCAAATCAAAGAAGGTACCGCGTTACTTGCAACTGTTTGGCAATCATCCACCCCGCATTAATGTCATAATTTTTCAAAAACTAACGAAACCTTTTTAAATTCCTTTCGTATATCAATTATGCCTCGGCATAATTGCGTCCGAAATCGGCTTTGTGCCTAGGCCTGCAGATGTTTTTTGTGCGAAAGCGCAGTGCTAACGTAGCGTCAGCAACAGATGTTTTTTGTGCGAAAGCGTAGCGGCAGCGGCAACACAGCACCGATGCAGGTCAGTTAGCCGTTATCGAACGGATGCGATGATTTTAGGCTAACATCCTATGTGAACTCCTTACCGATTCCGTGACATCCGCCGGAGGCTTTAGACCAACAAATGTTTTTTTGCGCGAAAGCGTAGTGCTAACGCAGCGTCAGCAACGTGTTTTTGTCTGTGCGAAAGCGTAGCGGCAGCAACACAGCATGATGTGGTCACTCAGTCATTGCCACAGGACGTGGCGTTCTTAGACTGAGTTCCTCTATTTCAGTGGGTGTTAGGACATCCGCTGAAAGAAGTTAAATTAAATGCAAATATTAAGGGGAATAGACAAAATGGAGAACGTCGAGCAATTAGAAAAGCATTTACAAGAAATCCAAGCATGGGAAAATGATCAAAAGGATTTGTGGTTTTTTGATAAATTAGGTCGCATCCCATTTAAAATCTTAGATAAGATGACACCTACCTTCCTTCAAAATAAAATAGCATTACTAGTTGATGAATTAGGAAGCTATATTCAAACAGGTGGCAAATATTTAATTAATGAACAAGCAATGATGCAGAAAATCCGTAACCAATCTTCGTTTCAAAATATTTTTGCTATATCCGATATTAGTCAAATGCCGCTAGAGGATATGATTGCGCTAAGTGACAAATTACAAAATGAGCGTGTGAAATTCGCAACAATGCAAGGTGCTTCTACTGGCTTTGGTGGTATTTTCACATTGGCTATTGATATTCCTCTTATTTTAGGGTTGGCTTTAAAAACATTGCAAGAGATTGCGATCATTCATGGCTATGATCCGAACGATAAAATGGAGCGTATTTTCATCGTAAAATGTCTCCAATTCAGCTCCGCCGATATTGTCGGCAAAGAAGCGATATTGAAGGAACTTTCGTCCATGTATGATACTACTAATAACGCAGCAGAAAATGTGATTTCACAGCTGCAAGGTTGGAAGGAAGTATTCTTTACGTATCGCGATCAGTTTGGATGGAAAAAGTTGTTCCAAATGATTCCGATTGCCGGGATGATTTTCGGTGCCTTTGCCAATAAAGGCATGATGCAAGATGTTGCCGAAGCAGGTATTATGCTCTATCGTAAGCGACGTATTTATGAAAAAATAAATGAACTAAACAAGCAATAACACTAACAATATCAGCATTGAAAAAGATGACTCCGGCAAATTGGAGTCATCTTTTTCATCGCTTACTCAATATTGATATCTACCACTACATTTTCAAGGTACTCATCAAGATTCCCTTTATTTACATCTTGCATAATAGTTGATTGATCTTCCCTGTTCTCTAAAGATTTTATTATTAAATACCCCACATTTGGATAGTAATGAAGCCAATCAAAAAAGTTGTCCATATTCGTCGTTACTTCATTTACTGTATGGAAGCTATAGACGGTGCCAAACACATCCACCATCTCGTTCATCCATCTACTATAAGCCTCGTAACGATTATCATTATGCAAAATTGTTTGAAGACGTTTAGCAGGCATTAATTCCGTAAAGACAACTAATTCTGTATTTGGAAACGCATCTTTGATAGCTTGAAGCCTTTTTAGATAGTCATGATCATACATAAAAGGCTTGGCTGACTCTGCTTTAAAATTTTCCTTAAATTCTTGCCATGACTGCTCCATATCATCATTCGGATATGTAGTTTGTGCAATGTTATTACGCATGTAACTACGAGCACCGTCATAATGATTTGCCTTTGAGATATCATAATTAAAACGAGCATAATGCATAGTGCTTTCTGAAAATAAAGATTTTATGCCATAAAACGGTGCCTCAGACGTCTCAATATAAGTTTGCGGCGGATTCAATGTATTAGGTTTGCTAGTATTAGCCGAATCAAAATATAACTCAATAAAAATCTTCTTAAACGGCTTACCATTTTTCTTTTCAGCATATTTCATATAAGGTAAGTATTCTTCTATCTGCAGCCCACTTAATGAATAATTATAGACACTTTCTGTTGTAAAGGCCCTCTCATCAAGATACGTAATCCTGCTCGTTCCAATTAATAAACTATCATAATTGAAATCATGGCTATTGATATAATTTGTTTTTAATTGTCTTTCATCAAAGCCAAGCTGATAGTCGTTAAAGTCATTGGCGTGTGTGTAATTCCACAGAGGATCAATATAATAATTGAAACCCATAATTCCGAAAACAGGTAATCCTATTACGATGAAGGATGTGGCAAACAATTTTACTAACCATTTTTTCGGATCCAAGTTAATTCACACCTTTATTTAGAAATTAAAATATAAGAATATACTATTTTTCTGCATATAGTAGATCGATATAAGAACTAGCACAATCATACATTGCATATAAATGATTGCTCCCCAATTAAATTTCATCTTATCCATTAACTGAATAGAATTTAAGGCAGTAAATGCAAGTACAAGTGTGATTAAAAGTCCTACAACAATCACGATTGGATCACTCAATGTTAATCCCATAACACTAAATGCTTCCGCTTGAGCAAAATTAGTAAGTGGCTCAGTAAAGAAGCTCGTTATAGATTCCATATTTGGCGTAAACATTTTAGATATGATAGTATTTGCTTGCTCGAGGCTTGTTGCACGGAAATATACCCAAGCAATGTTAACAAATTGGAAAGTTATAAACCACGAAAGTAAATAAGGAAGTTTAACACCTGTTTTACTAAAAAGTCTTACCACAACAGACGCAAAACCATGCATGAGTCCCCATAAAATAAAATTCCATCCAGCGCCGTGCCAAAATCCACTGATGAAGAAAATAATTAAAATATTTATATAAGTCCTAAATTCCCCTTTTCGGCTACCACCTAACGGAAAATATACATATGTAGTTAAAAACCGGTTCAAGGTCATATGCCACTTTTTCCAAAACTCCTGAATATTACGTGCTTTGTAGGGGGAGAAGAAATTTACTGGCAATTTAATATTAAATAATAAGGCTAAACCAATTGCCATATCGGAATATCCACTAAAATCGTAATAAAGTTGTACGGTATACGATAAGGAAGTAATCCACGCTTCTACAAAACTTAAGTTACTATAATTTTCAAAACCTGCATTAGCCCATATGCCCACCGTATCCGCAATAACAATCTTTTTGACTAAACCGATGACAAAGATAAATAAGCCACGTGCAACATTGTCATGAATAATTTTTCGATTTTCTTTAATATCATACTGTGGAAGCATTTCATCATGCTGAACAATTGGCCCCGCTACTAATTGTGGGAAAAACAAAATGAACAGCGCATAATTGCTAAATTTATAATGAGCTGTTCCATCTCGATAACTATCAACAATAAAAGCAATTTGTTGAAATGTAATAAAACTAAGCCCTAATGGTAGCAATAAATGCAACATTGCAAAATCTGTATCGAATAAACTATTAATATTTGTAATAAAGAAATCTGTATATTTATAGTAACAAAGTATTAAAACATTAAAGACTACTCCGATAATCATAAAAGTCTTTCTCAGACGATTATTGCTATTATTAATGATCCGACTTAAAGCAAAGTTCACAATGATTGAGACCGTAATGATTGCTAAATAAGTTAACTTAAAATAACCATAAAAAAACAAAGAGCTCAGTACCAACCAATAAATCGCATATTGTTGGTTACTGAATCGATTTAAGAAAAAATAGACTACAAATGTAATTGGTAAAAATAGAAAAATAAATTCAAAGGAATTAAAAAGCACTCCATCACTCTCCTATTAGCCATTCCTTTATATTCGCGCTTAATTATACAAGAGGCCAAACATAACATTATATTTTAAAATTGACCTAAAACAAATAACAATATCAAAATAAAGTAAAGAAATACAAAAATCCATATAATAATATCGTATTTTAACAAATATTTGAAGAGATTTCCGTACTATTATAGAAAGTAGGCCCTTCGGCAAATCTGTGCGAAAGCGAAGTGTTAACGAAGCGTCAGCAACAACTTAAGCGGAGGAAGTAGCTCGACGCTCGCCCACATGAAAGCGCGTAGCCTGGATCGAAAATCACCCTCATTTAAAGAGCTACAACATCACCAAAATCCCCTTGACCATTTTGTTTTTTTACACTATGAAACCCTGTATAGTGTGTATCTATACAGGGTCAATGTTTTATATTTTAATTAAAATTTTCCCTTGATGCTGACGACTTTCCATTAATTCATGGGCTTTCTGCATGTCTTCTAATGCAAAAACATTGGCAATTGGTACTTGGAAGCTTTCATCTTTCAATAAAGTAAACATCTCCTGCGCAACTTGTTGTAGCATTTCTGGTTTGAAAGCTCGAGTCGTTCCTAAGCTAAAGCCTTTCACATTGCGGCAGCTACTATGTAAATCAGATGTTTTTATATTTCCTGCCTTGCCACCACTATTTCCAAATTGCACTAGCGTACCATAAGGAGCTAAGCAGTTAAAACTCTCTTCCGTAATATTGCCTGCAATTGAGTCAAAAATAATGTTAACACCTTGACCATCCGTATATTCATTAACTTGAGCACTAAAATTATCATATGTCAGTACATGATGCGCACCTAGTTCATAGGCAATTGGCGCTTTCTTCATATTACTAACCGTGCCAATAATTTTCTTAGCACCTAGCTTTTTCGCCATTTGAATAAGCATTGTCCCTACCCCACCGGATGCAGCATGAATTAATACACGATCGTCCTTACTAATTGGAGCAATTTGATGTGTCAAAAGATAGGATAGAAATGAAACTGTTGGCACAGCAGCTACCTTTTCCAAAGGGACATCATTTGGAATTTTAAAGACAAGCTGCTCTTTCGCCACCACATATTCTGCATAGGCTCCATTTTTCGGGAATGCAATTACTTGGTCCCCCTTTTTAAAAACACTACTTTCATCAAAAACTTCTTCCACTACACCCGCTACATCTAAACCAAGTATCATCGGAAAATTCGCTTTTGCCTTATTACCTGTTCGGTTTTTAATATCAGCAAAATTCACACTCGTATATGACGTGCGTATTAATACCTCCCCTGCCGAAATAGTAGGCTTTGGACATTCCACATACTTTAAAACATCAGAAGTGCCAAACTCATTGATGATAATAGTCTTCATAAATTTCCCCCTCCTTGTTATAGTAAAATTATACAATAAAAGGATCATCACTAAAACGTGTGGTTGATTTCCGTTCCGACTGAGCGCTTTGCCGCTGACGCTTCGCTTTCGCGCAAAGCAGAGCTTCCTGGGGGCGTCCAACCTCCACTCAACCTATATACATGGCATACGTTTTAATAAATGTCATCCACAACTTTTGGTGATGAACCTAATAAAAGGAAGAAAAATGGAGGGGTTTTTATGAAAATTAAACCAAGAAAAGAACAACATAATGGCATTGCATACAATTACTTTGACAGCACTAGCGATAAAGTTTGCTTTATGTTCTCTGGCACAGGCTATACTTATGAAAAACCACTTCTTTATTATTCCACTGCACTGATGCTAGAGCTTGGCTATGATGTTGTACAGGTATGCTATACATTTGATCCGCAGCAATTCGAACAGGAGCCAGAAGCTATTTCAGAAATGGTTTATAATGCAGCAAATCCTATTGTAGACTATATTTTAAGCACCAAATCTTATACGGAGGCTGTATATATAGGAAAATCACTTGGAACATTGGCTATCATAGATTTTTATATGCAACAGTCTTCACTTGTTCCTTCTCGTTATGTACTTTTTACTCCCTTATTGTCTCTTGAACATATCATGCAAAACTTACTAGAAAAGCAGACGTTTTTAGCAATCGGTACAGCTGATCCTCATTATTCTAAAGAACGTTTAGAACAACTTTCTTCACATGAGCTTGCTATTGTAGAAAATGCTGACCATTCTCTTGAAATAGCTATTAATACAGTAGAATCAATCATCATTTGCCAATCACTATTAACAGCACTTAAAGCCTATCTTCAATAAGATTATCAGAACCTTTTCGTGAAATATCGGTATGTTTTCAAGATTTATCGGAACAATTTCATAGTTTATCGGAATGTTTCTCACATTTATCGGAACACTTTTTCATAAGCAAAAAAATATGGCTTGAGCCCATTAAAATAAAGCTCAAGCCACTTTTAGACTTTTTTAAACTCCTTCATTTGAGTATTCGGGGTTTCTTTGATGAACAATCTGTGTTCCTGCTATATCACCAGTAATATTGACCACGGTATTCCCCATATCTACAATTGGAGAAACAGCCGCAATGATTGGGATTATTGTAAGAGGAAGACCCATTGTAGAAAGCAATAGTGATGCAGTCACAACATCCGCCCCTTTCACTCCTGCGCAGCCCATTGCGAGAACAACGCCTAAAAAAGCAGTTTGTAAAATCATACTGAACGTAATAGGGAGCCCATATAGATTTGCCGCGAATACAGCTAGAACACCTAATGTGGATGCTAATCCATTCATATTAAGTGTAGCGCCAAGTGGAAGCGTGAAGCCATAAATATTTTCTGGTATATTAAGCCCCTTTTTTGAAACCTCCATCGATGCAGGCAGTGTTGCACTACTGGAAGTTGTACTGCAAGCTACAAGCATAGCTGGACTTATTTGTTTGTAAAAGAAAACTGGACTGGTTTTTCCTAATACTTTTAACATAATCGGATAGACCACTAAGAGAATAATTAAAAACCCGATAAATGCTGATAATACATATCGACCAACTTCAATTACTACCCCAAACCCAAGCGTTCCGACAACATTTGCGATTAATGCCATAATTCCAAATGGAGCAAAATTAATAACAATTTCAGCAATCTTAATCATCAAATCTGCGCCTTCATGAGCTAATTCCTTAATTCTATTCACTTTGTCTCCAAGAAGTACTATTGCAACTCCGACAAAAACAGCAAAGATAATAATTTGAAGCATATTTGTCTCTGCCATTGATTGCACAACGTTTGACGGAAACCATTGAACAATATTATCAAGAAAACTAAATTCCTCTTGATCGATAGCTTCTGTTTTACCGAGAAGCCCTACCTCTCCTTTACCTGGGCTGATCAAAAGGGCTGTAACAACACCAATAATTGTCGCTAATAAAGTGGTAAGTACATAAATAATCATTATTTTACCACCGATAGACTTTAACATTTTAATATCTTCAAGCTTGGTAATACCTGATACAATACTGAAAAAAGCCAGTGGAACGATGAGCATTTGTAACAAGCGAATAAAAATGTCCCCGATAGGTTTTATAATGGCAACTTTGGGTCCAAAGACAAAACCTAACACAATCCCTACTAATACCCCGATGAAAATCTTTACATATAGCTTTTGATTCCCCCACCATTTCATGCAAACACCTCCTTATACTCTTACCTAAAATCTTAATATTCCGTCAATTTAACTCGCAATATTTAACTATCAATATAATTATCTGTATTAATCTTTAATATTTTTAAGTATCACTTAAATTTTCGTGTAAAAAATGACCCATCCCTAAAAGAAGGGATGGCATTTTTGATAAAACTTATGCAATTTGGAATGGAGACTGAACGCCCCCAGGAAGCTTTGCTCTGTGCGAAAGCGAAGCGTCAGCAACAAAATGTTTTATCTGTGCGAAAGCGAAGCGTCAGCAACAAAATGTTTTATCTGTGCGAAAGCGAAGCGTCAGCTACAAATGTTTTATCTGTGCGAAAGCGAAGCGTCAGCAACAAATGTTTGATCTGTGCGAAAGCGAAGCGTCAGCAACAAATGTTTTCTGTAGCGAAAGCAAAGCGACAGCTACAAAGCGCCCAGTCGGAATGGAAATCAACCCCACGTTATAATGATGAGCTCAAAAATGGACTCCATTGAAATATTTCAAAATCTTGATAGTTCCACATCAACTCAGTTATTTAAATGACACTTAACTATAACTTAAAGGTTAATGCTAGTTCCCATTTTATTTTTAATAGCTTTTTCGTAAAAATATTTTGCAACTACAATGTCTACAACCGCTAATCCTACCGATTTAAATAGAGTAATTTCTTCTGCACTTTCTCTCCCTTTTAGTTGCCCGTCAATAATTTGTCCGAGTTCTCCAAAGATATCACCCGAATCAAAGACCCCTTCGTTTATTGGAATTATTATGTCACCAGTCTCTTCTAGGGCTGCTTCTTTAGATTCAACTACTACTTTTTGAGCTGAAGAAAGAGCATGAGATGGCAATTCTTGCATCGTAGGTCTGAATGAACCAACCGCATTCACATGAACACCAGGCTTTAACGATTCAGAAAAAACTGGTGTTGAAGAATTGGTTGTCGTAACAATAATGTCAGCTTTAAGTACCGCTTCATTCGGATTTGAAAAGACTTGTACATGCTTATCAAATTTGTTTCTAATGTACTCAGCAAATTCATGTGCTTTTTGCTCCGTTCTATTATAAAGAAGAATTTCTTCAATATCTCGTACAGCTAATATAGCTTCAACTAGACCTTTTGCTTGTTCCCCCGTGCCGATGATGCATAACTTTTTTGAATCTTCACGAGATAAATACTTCGTTGCAACACCTGATAAAGCACCCGTTCTAATCATTGTTAAATAAGAACCTTCTAGAAGAGCAATTGGTTCCCCAGTGTTAAAGTCTGATAGCATTACTACGCCCGTTATCGTTTTCTTACCTAATTCTTTATTATTAGGTGCTACTGTTACTATCTTTAATCCGACACTACTAAGTTCTTCTGCTACAGATGGCATAATTAATGCTGTATTTTGGCCTTTATCAAAAGGCAGAGCAGCTCGAATAGGTGTAATAGTTCTATTTGCTGAAAATTCCCTCAAGGCAACAGCCACACATTCAATAACTTCATTCATATCTACTAAACTTTTTTGTTCATCTGTACTTATAACTAACATAGTTCTCCACCTTTTTTCTAACTTTATGATATTCTTCTTTGGTTTAAATTTTAGATTACTAAATTGGGCGAAATCAGCAGCAAATTTACTTTAATAAAAACCCTCTATTAAGGGGATCATCTGGACTAATCACGAATTGATGGAAACCTGTAATAAAGGCATTCCCAGTAACTTTTGGAATAACAGCTTTATAGTCATCGACTTTCGCCAATGAAAGTATTTCACCCACAAATTGTCCATCCGTTATACTTTCATGAATAAAACTTCCACTTTCCTTCAGTACGCCACGTTCGTATAAGGTAGCTACTCTTGCAGCAGTACCCGAACCACACGGGGATCGATCAACCTGTTTATCTGCAAAGATTGTGACATTCCGTAAATCAGCATGGCTGTCTTTCGGATTATCAGAGAAAATTACACCATAGATCCCCGTTATATCTTCAAACGGATGTTTTACTTCAATTTGACTTTCAATGTAATGTTTAATTTTGTCACCCGATACTTGTAAATCCCATAAATCTTTGTTGTTCACTTTCAAGCCAACTTTTTCACTATCAACCACGGCATAAAAAGCACCGCCGTATGAAATATCCACATCAAATTCGTAACCATCAATTTTAATCGGAAAATCTTTTCTATAGACAAAAGAAGGTACATTTTCAAAGGAGACCGATTCTACTTTAGTTCCTCTACACTTTGCATACGCTGTTACAGGCCCACACGGACAATCAATGATCAGTTTATCGGTTTCATCTTTTACCTCAATCATGCCTGTTTCAATAGCCATCGTCACTACCGCAATAACGCCATGGCCACACATTGTACTCCAACCCTCATTGTGCATAAACAACACACCTAGATCTGCGCCTTCGCTTGCTGGTGGAGTAATAATGCAACCATACATGCCATCATGACCTCTAGGCTCATACATTAATACTTCTCGAATATGATCTAAATGTTCCATACAATAGGCACGTCTTTCTAGCTGCGTGTCCCCTTTAATTTCTGGTAAACCTCCAGTAATAATACGTAAAGGTTCTCCAGATACATGGAGATCAATCGTAGTAAACATTTTTTTGAATTCCATCATTCTTCCCTCCAATTTGTTTGATATTTAATACACTTGTTAATAACCACGATATTTAATCATAGCTTTAATTATCTGCAAATATCCTTTAAAATTTAAACGTGACTTAAATTTTTACCTAAAAAAATTGCATTTATTAAATGCAATTTCATGATTTACTTAGATTTGAACTTGATTATTACATAAAAAGTTCAACTTCATAAAGTTTATGTAAGCATAAAATTTAAATACCACTTAAATTTTATCAAAAGATAAAATTAGGCATGTAAAGCGTTTACAACTATTATACACTCAATTTCTGAATATTCAATATTTCTTTAGAAGACTTCTACTTAAAAAGTTAAACGCCAACAGATCTCGAAGTTGGAAACAACTCAAACCCAAAGGCTACCATAACTTTACAACAATTTAAGTATTATATATACTTTATTACAATAAGACTATATTTGAGGTTGATAAAATGGATCAAGATATAGGAATTTTAATAAAAAGACTTCGTAAGTCAAAAAAAATGACATTAAAGGAAGTCTCTGAAAAAACAGATTTATCGATAAGTTTTTTATCTCAAGTAGAACGATCTCTTTGTTCTATTACATTACATTCCTTGCGCAAAATATCTGAAGCTCTTGGTGTTAGTCCTAGTTATTTCTTTCCGGATACAATACAAATGGACAAAGGTATGATTAGGCGAGGAACTTATAAACAATCCGAACATAAGTCATCTTTTATTTATTCGGACCTTTCTGGAAATGTATCAAATCCTATATTTGTACCGATTTTAGTAACCTTATTACCCGGAGACCAACGAGAGACCCCTTTTTCTCATGCAGGACAGGAGTTTATTTATGTCACCGATGGAATCTTGACGATCATTCTTGATAATACTGAATATGATCTTTATCCTGGGGATAGTATTCATATGAATTCGACCATCCCCCACAACTGGTTTAATAAAACAGATAAACCTACAAATTTTATATTTATTACTTCCAATTCCATCAAAGTTTAAATTAATACCATAAATCCACTAACTGACGCATTGCTTCGTTTATTTTGACGAAGCTTAATAGACGGCAAGAGTCAATTATTCACCTATTTTAATTAAACAAGCCAGTAGCCCTTTATATTGAAATGAAAGGCTACTGGCTTATGTTTTTAATTTTTTTGGTTTATCGGAATATTCGAAAAGTAATACTTTACTAAAAATACAAATTTATGCTACACTAGCGAAAATACATTGAAGAGAAGAGTAAATAAGGCTGTTCTTCCCAGAGAGCTCGGGTTGCTGAAAACGAGTAGGAACGAATTATTGAAACAAGTCTCGGAGTAGCGCATTGGATTTCTACTTGAATGATGGTGCGACGGGAACTCCCGTTACAGAGTAACAGTATAAGCATAAGTATGTATGCCGTACTGAAAAGGCTATTATGGTGACATAATAGCGAACTAGGGTGGCACCACGTGAATATAAATTCCACAATCTCGTCCCTAAGACAAATCGTCTTGGGGGTGGGATTTTTTTGTTTAGTTACTTGTAAACAAACACTAGGAGGAATTTATATGAGCATGAATAAATTATTAGAAGCGTGGCGTTATCCGGCTATATTATTGTTTAGTATTGGTGTTTCCAGTGTTGGAAGTTGGATCTATTTTATCGCTTTAAATCTTATTGTCTTAAACCTCACAGGGTCAGCTATAGCTGTGTCCGGTTTGTATATCGTTAGAGCGTCATCTACACTTTTTGCTAGTTTTTGGTCAGGTAGTTTGATAGATCGTTTAAATAAAAAATATCTGATGTTTGTTCTTAACATTTTTCAATCTTTACTAATTGTCATACTTCCTTTCTTTTCTACTTTAACTTGGATTTATGTCTTAGTCTTCGTAATCACTATAGCTAGTTCTATGTATCATCCAACTTCCATGACTTACATTACGAAATTGATACCCATAGAACAAAGGAAACGTTTTAACTCACTTCGTAGCTTACTCGATTCGGGCGCATTCATAACTGGTCCAGCCATTGCAGGAATGCTTTTTACGATTGGAACACCTAATATGGCAATTTACTCGAATGCCGCTGCTTTATTTTTATCAGCCTGCATCACATTAGATATGCCTAATGTTGAAGCCAATCAACAGCTAGTTAGTAAAGCTGATGAGAAAATCTCCTACAAGGTATTATTCAATGATTGGAAACTTGTTATAAGATTTAGCCTTAAAAACCCCTATATTATGGTGATTTATTTTTTATTTAGTATGATGATTGTCATGATGACAGCGACAGATTCTTTAGAGGCTGCCTTTGCTACTCAAGTACTTTCATTATCCGAAGGTGAATATGGTATTTTAGTAAGCATAGCAGGTGCTGGAGTATTAGTTGGTTCTTTACTGAATACAGCAATCGTAGAAAAAGTGTCGACTGCTTGGCTAATAGGAATGGGTTCGTTAATAACAGCATTAGGCTATTTAACTTTCACATCCTCTTACACATTTCTTATCGCTTCTTTTGGATGCTTTCTTTTGTCCTTTGCGACAGCCTTTGCCAATACAGGTTTCTATACCTTTTATCAAAACAATATTCCTGTCGACAGTATGGGGAGAATAGGAAGTATCTACGGTTTTGCGGAAGCTTTGTTCGTAATAATCATAACTGCCATCTTTGGAGTTGCAGCTGAAATTATATCTATTCGATATGTTGTTATATCTGCATCCATCATCATGTTTTTAGTAGCATCTACATTGCTAATTTTGAATATTCAACCCTCGAAGGCTAGATTTTATAGAAATATTTCTGAACTTAATGAGTAGAGGGAATTTTAATACTGTCGCCGCTTCGCTATGCAAACGGAAGCAATAGCGATATAAAAATCGTAGCGCCTCCTATTATAAGGGGTGCTACGTAAAATGTGTGGGTTAAGACATAATGGTATTCTACCGTTGTATCGATAGCTCTATTCATAGTTTCGGCTTTTCTATCCATCGCTTTGTCGGGGCTATCCACGATTTTGGCTGTTCTATCCACGACTTTGATGGTTCTATCCACGACTTCGGCCGCTCTATCCACGAATTTGACGATTCTATCCGTCACTTTGACTATTCCTTCCGTCGCCCTGACTTCTTTCCGTCGCTTTGGCCTTCCTATCCGTCGCCCCGACTTCTTTCCGTCGCTTCGGCATTTCTTTCCGTCACTCCGACTCTTCCTTCCGTCGCTTTGGCCTTCCTATCCGTCGCTTTGGCCTTTCTATCCGTCGCCCCGACTTCTTTCCGTCGCTTTGGCCTTCCTATCCGTCACTCCGACTCTTCCTTCCGTCGCTTTGGCCTTCCTATCCGTCGCCCCGACTTCTTTCCGTCGCTTCGGCATTTCTTTCCATCACTCCGACTCTTCCTTCCGTCGTTTTGGCCTTCCTATCCGTCGTTCTGACTCTTCCTTCCGTCGCTTTGGCCTTCCTATCCGTCACTCCGACTCTTCCTTCCGTCGCTTTGGCCTTCCTATCCGTCGTTCTGACTCTTCCTTCCGTCGCTTTGGCCATTCTATCCGTCGCTCCGACTCTTCTTTCCGTCGCTTTGACTTCTTTCCGTCGCTCTGGCTCTTCTTTCCATCGCTCCGACTTTTCTTTCCGTCACTCCGACTCTTCTTTCCGTCGCCCCGACTTCTTTCCGTCGCTCTGACTTTTCCTTCCATCGTCCCGATTTCTATCCGCCACTCTGACTCTCCCATCCAGCAGAAATGCCGAGCACTCACTTCACCTTAAATCGTATGTATACCCTAATAAAACTAAAAAAGGGCATGAATTCAATATAACAATTGAATCATGCCCTAAAAATATTAATACGCTAAGCCGAATAGCGCTTTGATGTGTGTAAGATAGCGAATGTTAGACGCTTCTTTCATAAGTGTTGCAGGAAGACCTTTCAGTTCTGTGTTGCTAGCACCGATCGTCGCAACAGCGTCTTTACGGCCTAAGCTTGCAAGTGTACCAGAGTTAATTGCAGAGAAAGTCTTCATCTCTTGGTTTTTGTATTGTGCGAATAAGTTGTAGCCAGCGCACTCACCCATTTGCCATGCAACTTGAGCAGTTGGTGCGTATAGCGGACGTCCGCCATCAGCTGGTAATGCAACAGATGCGTCACCAATTACGAATACATCATTGTGAGATGTAGATTGTAAGAATTCGTTAATTGTTGCTTTACCGCGGTCAGCAGCAAGGCCAGACTCGCCTACGATTTGAAGTGGAGCTACCCCGCCTGTCCAAATAAGCGTATTAGCAACGATTGGGTCGCGATCTTTAAGAGCGATGACATTACCATCAACGCCTGTTACAGGAGTACCTGTAATGAATTCAACGCCACGTTTTGTTAAGCTTTCAGTAGCACGTTGGATAAGTACATCTGGAAGTACTGGTAAGATTTTTGGACCAGCTTCAACAAGTTTAATTTTAAGATCAGCAAAGTTAACACCGTGTTTTGCTGCGATTTTCGGGAAGTTGTCCACGATCTCACCAACAAGCTCTACACCTGTTAAACCGCCACCACCGATAACGATTGTTGCATCTGCTTCGTCTTTTGTTTGCGCATATGCTTTAATACGGTCTTCGATGTGTTTGTTAATTTTGTTTGCTTCGTTCACTGATTTAAGTACCATAGAGTTTTCTTCTAATCCAGGGATACCGAAGAATCCAGTTTGGCTACCTAAAGATACTACTAATGTATCGTAATCTAAAGTATAACCAGTATCTAGGTCAACTTTTTTAGTGTCTACATTGAATTTCGTTACTTTAGCAATTTGTAAATCGATATCTAAACCTTTAAAGATTTTTTTAAGTGGTAAAGCAACAGCACCTTCAGCAATAGTACCACCAGCTAAACGGTGAAGCTCAGTGATGATTTGGTGTGTTGGGAATTGGTTTACTACAGTAATTTTAGCTTCATCAGCTGATAAATACTTACGTGCAGTTAATGCAGTTAAAACGCCAGCGTAACCAGCACCTAAGATGACGATTTCTTTTGACATGATTAATTAATCCTCCGTCCTTACGAATTGAATATATCTCGAGTCGAGTCTTATTTAGATTTACGTTCAGCGCTTACTTGTAAGAAAGCATTAACAAAACGGAAAACACCTTGAACTTGTGGGTCTTTTAACATTTTCATAAGACCGAATAAACCAATTACTTCTTGGCTTTCAGAAGCACGATCTTTCGCTTCAATTGCAGTAGCTGCAAGATTTTTTGCTGAGCCTACTACTGGGCCTGCCATTTCTGTTACAGCACCAACAGTATCATTTTTCAGCACTTCGTCAGTTGCAACAGCTTGAGCGAACTCATACGATTTTGTTAATAACGTCATCATTTCAGTTAACTTTGGTAATTGCTCAACTAAAGTTGTAAGTGATTCCTGAACCTCAGGCTTTAATAATTGATCTAGCACATCCAGTTGTTCTTGACTTACAGTTAATTGTTCAGACTGTGTTTGGTTATTCGTTTCTGACATTTTGAACTCTCCTTTGCCATCACTATTACTATTTTAATTTTATATTACTTCCATGTAAAAAAGACCATTAAGGCACTTCTTAACAGTCGTTACAGCGCGTATGTCTTACAAATCACCAGTCTAAGAGCTGGAAAGCAATTTATATGATTTGTTATTACAATGTTAACTTTACTTTGCAAAAAGTGCATCATAATTCCATCCTTATCTTGTCTTGGTGACATTACAAACTCCATTATAAGACTGTTTGCATATTATTTCAATGAGCTAAATCACAATTTCGACAATCTTTTCAATATTCATTGATTTTGTCAACTATATATTGTATTTAAGTTCGCTTTTCATCCATATTGTTAAAAAATACAATATTTTCAAATGTAACTATCTCTGCAAAACATTTGATTTTTAATAATAATTGTTCTTGCTTCGTTTTGTTTTTAATCTTCCCCACCATCGTTCGTGTAATACTTACTATTTTTTATATATGAGTTAATTTCATAATTTTAATCCCTTTAGTATCAAGGATTCTGAAACAATAAAAAACGGGCACCTCCCCAAATTCGGTATAATGGTAGCGACGAAACTAAACCATACTGAATGAGGTGAATGCCCTATGACTATTGTAAAACAAATGAGCCTATTTGACATCCAAGAATTATTGAAAATGGAAAGTTCCCATCGATTTGATGCGATTTTTGCCACTTTCGACGTACAGCCGATTTTTCAGCTATTTTCAAAAAAGACGTTACGCGGTGCTCCACGTGAATTAAATTACGGTGCTATGATACAGTCACTCATTGTTCGCATTGTCGAACGTATTCCAACAATCAAGGATTTAAACAAACGTTTGGTCAATGATCCTTTATTCCGCTTGGATTGTGGATTTCTTGTTTCTGATGTTGTGCCTTCTGAAGCGTCTTATTCTCGAATGATTGATGTCATTAGTCAATCCGATGTACTTGATGTGATGCAAGATACATTGATACAAGTAGCCATGACAGAAGGCTTTCTAAACGATGTACATCTCGCTATAGATGCCACACATTTTGAATCATGCGATGCAGCGAAACCTTCGGTGAAAAAAGGGACGGCACCACCAAAAAAACGTGGACGAAAATCAAAAGAAGAACGAGATGCTTGGCTGACGAAACAAGTAGAAATCAAAGCCAATCAGTCAACTTATGAAAAAGAAATCAAGGACCAACTCGACACACCACTGGAGACACTGTGGCAAGATGCCCCCATCGAACCGAATTGGGGCATCAAAAAGAACAGTGACGGTAAAAATACGTTTTGGTTTGGCTTTAAAGGACATCTCGCGGTGACGACCAAGAGTCAATATATCGTTAGACGCCTCATGACATCTGCTAATTTGTCAGATAGTAAAGCAGCGATTCCTCTTTTAAAGAAAGCAGAAGACCAATTTCCAGGGCATTTTACAACCGCTATTTTGGATGCAGGGTATGATTATGAACCCATTTACCGTCAATTACACGAATATCAAATGCGTGCAGTCATTCCCTATAATGTCCGCAATGAAGGCGAGTATCTCGGATTTGATGAGCATTTCAGACCGACTTGTGTACGTGAACACAGCTACCGCTATGACAGCTTCGACGAAAAATACCGAACACTAAAATTCACAAGGCCAAAGGAATGTGCAACCTGTCCGTTACGTGATGATTCCCTCTGTCAGAAGGTTTTCAAAATCAAATGTGACATAGATTTACGAAAATTCACGTATCCAGCACGAGGCTCCGAACTATGGAAGCAACTTTATAAGGAACGTACAGCCGTTGAACGTGTAAATGCATACCTAAAGCAATATTTTCAGTTAAACAATGTCCGTCACAGAACAGGAAGAAAAGCTAAACTACATTTCAACCTGGTGACGTTTATTTATAATGCCTGCAAGTTAGCGGTGGATCGTCTGAATGCTTTATCACAAGTACAAATTCAAGCAGCATAATTTTTAAAAACGCAAGTTTTCTTAATAGGAGTAGTCTAGGCTTTTGAAAAATATGATTTATGAAATTGATTCATATAATGAAGGAATTCATTTTCATATCAAAAAATCCACAATCTCTTTCGCACCTAATGCTTCTGACTTAAAAGAATTGATCGCCTACATTTTTTGATTTATTGACCAATTTTTCAAGTATATCGAAAACTAATTACGATTTATCACCCAAATCTCCTCATTTATCGATAACAATTATAGCGTCATCAAAAAACCTGTTAGAAGAAAAATTCTACTAACAGGTCCATATCACAAATTATTTAGTTGGTTTTTTCAAATCCATGGAAGCCGCAGCACTTTCAACTTTGACACGTTTTAGGAAGAGTGCTAACACAAGCGCCACCACTGTAAGACATGCAGCAATTAAGAATGAGTGAGTAATACCATCCAATAAAGCATTTTGCATAATTTGTTCTTGCATTTGTTGCATTTGCTCAGGTGTTGGTGTAGCACCTGATTGTGCTGCATTTACCTTCGCTTCTGCAATTAAATCCTGAGCTGTTGCTTTTGTACGGTTATTCATAAACGATACCATCAAAGCACTACCTATTGCCCCTGCCACTTGCTGTACAGTATTGTTAATGGCTGTACCATGTGGATTCATCGTTTGTGGTATTTGGTTTAAACCGTTTGTCATAATTGGCATCATAACCATTGACAAACCGAACATACGAATTGTGTACATTGACACGATAAATGTATAACTTGAATCTAATTCTAACTTCGTTAAGCCGAATGTTGCTAGAGTTGTAATGGATAAACCGATCATCGCTAACACTCGCGGTCCGAATTTATCAAAAAGCTTCCCTGTAATCGGCGACATAAGCCCCATAATCAGCGCCCCAGGAAGCATCATTAAGCCCGCTTCAAAAGGTTCAATGCCACGAATTGATTGCACATATGCAGGTGTTAAAATCATCCCTGAGAACATAGCCATTGATACGATAACAGAAATGGCCGATCCCAATGCAAACATCGGATATTTATAAATACGTAATTCTAGCAAAGGCTGATCCATACGTAATTGTTTTAACACGAAGATCATTAAGGCGATAAAGCCAACTGAAATCGTGCCATATACCCAAGGACTTGACCAACCCTTATCCCCCGCTGCACTAAATCCATACAGTATACCACCGAATGCTATTGTTGATAATAATACGGATGGGAAATCTAAATGAACTTCACGTGTCTCCATCACGTTATCTAATTTCCAAACAGCAAACAATAAACTAATTACAGCAAACGGAATAATCATTTGGAATAGCATACGCCAATCATGGTGCTCAACAATATATCCTGATAATGTTGGACCTATTGCTGGTGCCATAATCATGACTAAACCAAATATCCCCATCGCTGCCCCACGTTTTTCTCTTGGGAAGCTAGTTAACATGACATTCATTAAAAGTGGTGACATTGTTGATGCACCTGCTGCTTGCACCATACGACCCGCTAATAGCATACCGAAGTTAGGTGCAAAACCTGCCATAATTGTACCGATCGTAAAGACTGACATCGCTGCAATAAATAAATGTCTATTTTTAAAGCGTGTTACAAAGAATGCCGAAGCCGGTACTAAAATACCACTTACAAGCATATATCCTGTCGCAAGCCATTGTACCTTAGAATACGTTGTGATCCCAAAATCTTTCATGATCGTTGGTAATGCAACGTTTAACAATGTGTTATTTAGAAAGGCAACAAAAGCACCCACAAATAAAATAGCAATCATGCCATAGGGGGGCTTTTTCATTGTTTGCTCACTATTCATTTATATCCCTCAATTCCTTCTTGTTTTTTCAATAAAACTTATTTTATACTCGCAGTCTATTTTTTTCAAGAATTAAGATTACAAAATTCATAAACATTGATATATAAGCATTTTCGATGTAGAATGATAGTATAATATTTTAAAAAAAGGTGAGGTTATGAATAAAAGAAAAAGACAAATCATTACAGCCGCTCGTGAGCTTTTTATCGAAAAAGGATTAGTGGACACATCCATTAACGATATTATTAGTGCAGCTAAGATTTCAAAGGGCACGTTTTATAATCATTTTTCTTCTAAAAATGAATGCTTAATCGCCATACTAGATGAGGGGCGTGCAGAAGCGAGCAATCGTCGTCACGAATTACTATACGGTAAAGACCCTACCGATTTGGAAGTATTAACACAGCAAGTTGCCGTACTCATGTATGTCAATCGCGAGCACAATCTAATTCAAATTTTTGAATCGGTCACCCACTCTCGTGACAAAGAACTTAAAAAGATTATTTTGAACTATTACTTACAGGAGCTAGAATGGCTTGCTAATCGTTTTGTACAAGTTTTCGGTGAAGAAATTAGTGCACTGAGCTATGAATGCGCTATACAAGCTCTCGGAATGATTAACCTCTCATTACGCGCAGTTTTAATTTCGGATTTCCAATTTATAAGTCGTGAAGCAATTGTCCGTGTAGCATTGCGTAATATTAAAGCAATCATTCCTGTCATGTTGGAATCCAAAGAAGTCATTATAAATGTTGAAATGATTAACGCTATTCAAAATGTGGCGAACTATCAATCCATTAACAAGGAAATGATTGTTGAACAATTGCAAGGATTTATGAAAGGATTGTCTAAGGATGAAACTGTTGAAGGCTTGGAATACACTGAATTTTTGATGGAAGAATTACAATGTGAGAAACCAAAGCTTTTCATCATCGAATCACTACTTACCCCTTTCCGAAAAGCATTTGTTGGGACGGAACATGCTGCTGAAGCACGTGACATCGCCAATAATTTATGGCGCTATGTAAAAATTGAGCGACCATCAGAGAGATGTATATAGAAAAATAGCCGCGCAAACTCATCAATTCATAAAAAAGGCAGTACAAAGTGAAAGATTCATCACTTGTACTGCCAAAATTAACTTACTCTTTAAATAAGGACCTGCTATTTACAATTAAATTTCAAGTCAAAAACTGTACCTTCTGCTCCCGATCGGACACTAATGGTACCATCGTGTAAATCAATTAACTGCTTAGTAATCGCCAATCCTAGACCTGTACCCGTTGTATCATCTGTAGTATTAGTACCTCGATAATAACGTTCAAAGAGATTATCTAACTCTTCTTGTGGAATACCCGGACCTTGGTCAGCAATAGTTAGCATAACTCCCTTGCCTATATTTTGCGCTTCTACACTTACCTTTGTACCAACAGGAGTATATTTCTTAGCATTAGTTATTAAATTATCTAAAATGCGCTTTAATAGAAGATCGTCCGCTTCGAGAATGACATTCCCATAAACCTTCACAGACACCTGCTCGTCTGCAAATTGAGGTAACCATACGTTAAGTGGTAACAACACTTTTTCAAGTTGGATCGCTTTATTTTTTAATTGGTACGTATATGTTAAGTCTTGTATAAGGGCATCCATATACGTCGCCTTCTCCTGCATCGTATTCGCAAAGATACGCATTTCTTCCTTTGTCCACTCATAATCCTCTGAAGCAAGCATTGTTGAGTAACCAAAAATAGAGCTTAACGGTGTCTTTAAATCATGTGATAAGCCCGTAATCCACTCCTCACGTAATTGCTCCGCGTGCTTAATTTGCCTTTCATTAGAGGAAAGGCGTATCGATAAATTATTGAGGGATTCATCCACTGGCTGAAATAATTTAAATTTCCTTTTCAACTTACCCGTCTTCCGATGATGGATATTTTTATCTCTCACTTCACTGTAATCAAACTGTGTAAGTCGCTCGATACGGGATATCACATAAACAAGCGGACGAACAAATTGACGTGAAATGCTAATCGATAAAAAGATAACCCCTATTAACAATATAAAATGTCCACCAAAGAAGATGGAAGCAAATAAAACCATCGCTTTATAAAAAGGTTCTTCAAATGGCTTATATGATGGATTGGGCATGCGTACAACTAATGTCGAACCATCCTCTAAAGCAGCACTTTGTGTAAGCTCTTCATGCTCGAAAATATCATATTGCTCTTCTAGTAACTGGGGCTTATGTAGCTTTTCATAGCCCTCACCAATGACTCCTACACGGTCCCACTGCTCGTTATAGATTTCAACAGAAGCCTTCTTATCTTGTAAACGCTGAAGCAGTTCTGAAGAGATCTCCCCTTTATCCTTCCAACTCTGATATACTTCCTCAAAAAGTGGTTGGACAGGTGATGTCGGGAGGAATAGCAAATAGTAGTTAGGAATCTCCCATGTGTGCATTCCTGGACGTTTAAGAGCCATGATTTCGTTATCTGTCATTTCACAGAGTTCGCAACTATCTCCCGTGTAATCAACGATGTCCATCGATTGATCGAACAAATATAGTTGCCCTGCGTTCTCCTTAGCTCGCTTCACTAAATAATCAGCAATCTTAATGGATTCTCCTTTTTCTACGACAGCATCATCTTTTATTTCAGAAGAAGTCATTATATGAATATTGTCACCGACATGACCGTTGATAAAGATCGCAAAAAACACCAAACTAATAATAAAGCCAGAGATAATTAGTAAGTAAAATATAGTGAAATAAGATACAAAACGAAGTGATAATTTTCCAGCTGGCTTCATGATTGAACATCTCCAACTAGTTTATAACCAATCCCCCTCACAGTTATAATGCACGTTGGTTTACCTGGATTCTTTTCAATTTTTTCTCGTAGTTTTCGAATATGAACCATCACTGTATTATCATCAAACAAACAATCGCCCCAGACTCGCTCATAAATCTGTTCCTTTGATAATACTTGCCCTACATTTTCACATAAATATTTCAATAAATGAAATAATCGCCCACTAATAATTTCCTTTGTATCATTTACAGTTATCTCCGCTGCATCGATATCAAATGTAAATCGACTACAAGTAAATAAATTACTTTCTGGCACACCCTTTTTCTTTATATATCTCGCAAGCTGTACTTTCACCCGCGCAACAAGCTCAAGTGGATTAAATGGTTTCGTAATATAATCGTCTGCACCGTTCATAAAACCACGAAGCTTATCTGCATCACTACCTTTAGCCGTTAAAAAGAATATAGGTGCATCACTTTGCTCACGAATCATATTCGCCATATCAAGCCCACTACCATCTGGAAGCATAATATCTAATAGGTAAAAATCAAAAACCTTCGTTTCAATTTTCTTTTTTGCTTCTTGAACAGTGCCGCAGAGTGTAATGTTTAATAATCCTTCTTTTCTTAATATAATTTCAATCATTTCCGCAATTGCAAGTTCGTCCTCTAATACTAAAATCGATGCATCTTGCATTCTATCACCTACTTTTAAGATTACTTTAAGGTTGTCATTATTTCACCATAAGTTTTATAAACTACACTATGTATAAGATAACCAATTAAGGAGATAAAACGCAATGACAACAAAACGTGTTACCTTCATAGATACAATGCGTGGTTTTAGTTTATTTGGCATCTTAATGGCGAATTTGCTGATTTTCCAGTTTGGCATGTATGGCAAAGATGAATTAAAAGATCTATCCGCCCTTGATAACGGGGCTTTGTATTTTGTAAAAGTCTTTATAGAAGGCTCTTTTATGCCGATTTTCACCATTTTATTCGGCTTCTCTCTTATTAAATTGATTGAGTCTATTCGTAAAAAAAAGGATAAGAGTCGATGGTCTATTTTACGTCGTGCTACCGGGTTAATAGGCTTAGGTTTACTACATTCAACGTTTTTATGGGAAGGTGATATTTTATTTTCCTATGGCTGCATGACTTTATTTTTAATCCCATTTATTAATCGCAAACCAAAAACGTTATTTATTTGGTCTGGTATCTTATTATTACTTACAGTAGCCTTATCATTCGGTTCTATGACAGAATCCGAAAAAGAACAAAAAGAAATGCAAACTTATATTCAAAAGGCCGACGATGTGTATGCTAATGGAAGCTATTTCGAAATACAGGATTTCCGTTCAAATGTTACCCCTCCTGGAATGGATGATCCTGCTCTCATATTCATTCTTCTCATTATTGGACCAGTATTTTATGCTTCATTATTCCTCCTCGGCATGGGGCTCGCTAAAGAGCAAGCTTTTGTAAATATGGAGGACGAAAAGAAATGGTATAAGCTAGGTGCATTGCTCGTTCCAATAGGGCTAGCATGTAAAAGTTTAAGTTTTATAGAAAGTAATTTTTCTGGCATGTTGATGATGGGTGGTTCACAGATACTGTCAGTTGGCTATGTCTGCCTTGCAGCTTTAATATATAATACTCGCCCTGTACAGCTGTTAGCCCCTGCGTTCGAGAGTGTCGGTAAACTATCATTAACCAATTATCTAACGCAAACCATTATTTGTACAACAGTATTTTACGGATATGGCCTAGGTTTATACGGCAAGCTAGGCGTGTTTGGTGGTATTTTATTTGGAATCGTATTGTATAGCTTGCAATGTGTTTTCAGCCTTGCCTATTTAAAGAAATTTAAACGCGGACCTTTCGAAACTGTACTGCGCGTTTGGACGAATTGGTCCTGGAACGGACAGGTTAAAATCAAACAGAAAGGAAGTACTTCACATGAATAGTGACTCCAAAGAGGACTTTACAGACACATGGTGGTTTTTAGGCATATGTGCTGCTGTAGCTGTAGTCTTAACACTATTTGCGTTTTAATAAGCTAATCATTCACTCATCTTGGGAACAACTATACAACATATTGGAATTCGTTTTACCTGCCCCCTACTGTATACTAGTACTACATAATATACAGCTTAGGGGGCGTTTTATTGTTACAGCGAATTATGATCACCGGCTATAAACCACACGAACTAGGAATTTTCAACGACAAGCATCCTGGCATTGCCATCATAAAAAAAGCACTTGAAGACCGTCTACGCATTCTGATTGACGAAGGGTTAGAATGGGTAATTATTAGTGGTCAGCAAGGTGTAGAATCATGGGGTGCTGAAGTTGTTCTTATGTTAAAAAAAGAATTTCCGCATGTAAAATATGCTGTTATTACTCCTTTTTTAGAGCAGGAGAAAAACTGGCAAGAGCCTAAAAAAGAAAAGTATCAATCATTAGTAGCTCAAGCAGACTTTGTAACGAGCGTTACGAAAAAGCCATATGAGGCTCCATGGCAATTTATCGAAAAAGACAAGTTCATTATTCAAAATACAGATGGTTTACTGCTAGTTTATGACGAAGAAAATGAAGGTTCCCCTAAATATATAAAGCGTCTAGCAGAAAAATATATGGAAACACACGACTATACACTTTTAATGATCACAGCCTACGATTTACAAATAATAGCAGAAGAAATGCAACAACAAGATTGGTGAGAAATATTGCTATAATTTTCTGATAATTATATACTAGAATAAATAGACACTTGTAGTTGGAAGAGTTTATCTAGGTACTTTGCTTGTTGCTTTTCGATCCTTTGTTGCTACTATCCTATAAGGAGCTGTTAACATTTGAGTAAAAAAATCGAAATGATTCTTGAGCCTTCGCCAGTGAATGTTTCTCACGATACATACCGCAGAGAATGCAAATATACACGCGGGATTCATATTGAAGAACAAGAGTTTAAAGCTATTTTAAATTCAATGTGCCACGATTCACGCTTATATTTTGATTTCCATAATCCACGTAAAGAGATTAAAAAGGGAACATATTTAAATGGACACTCAGGGTTAGCACGTAATATTTATGATTACTATAAAAACAATTACGACATTGAGATTAATGAACTCATGAATGGCAAAGATTTTTATGTAAAATTAATTTAACTTCATCCTGTTGCTGCCGCTACGTTAGCACTAGGCTTTTGCACAAAAAACATCTGTTGCTGACGCTTCGCTTTCGCACAAAAACATCTGCTGCTGACGCTTCGCTTTCGCACAAAAAACATCTGTTGCTGACGCTTCGCTTTCGCACAAAAAAACATCTGTTGCTGACGCTTCGCTTTCGCACAAAAAAACATCTGTTGCTGACGCTTCGCTTTCGCACAAAAAACATCTGCTGGCCCAATGCCTCGGCATAATTGATTGGGAATTGGTTTGCTGTCAAAAAAAGAGCTACTCTCAAACGAGAGTAACTCTTTTTTTGTTTATAGGTCCGCTACTTGAGCTCCTAATTCTTTATTATTGTACATTTCCGTATCCAATTCTTTTGTGACACGTGCTGTTGTCACACCTGCCATCATTGAACCACTTACATTTAGAGCAGTACGCCCCATGTCGATTAACGGCTCAACGGAGATTAATACACCTGCAAGTGCAATCGGTAGATCAAGTGCTGATAATACAAGAATTGCCGCGAATGTTGCACCCCCACCAACACCAGCTACACCAAATGAACTGATTGCTACGACTGCAATCACAGTAATAATGAATACTGGATCAAGCGGATTAATGCCTACTGTAGGTGCAATCATAATCGCTAGCATCGCTGGATAAACACCGGCACAGCCATTTTGACCAATAGATAAACCGAATGAGCCCGAGAAATTCGCGATCCCTTCAGGTACACCAAGACGACCTGTTTGCGTTTTAATATTCATCGGTAAAGTACCTGCACTTGAACGTGAAGTGAAAGCGAACAATAATGTTTCTGCAGATTTTTTTAAATACGTAAATGGATTTAAACCACTTAATGTAAGGATTAATAAGTGTACTATAAACACAATGAATAACGCTACATAAGACGCAATAACAAACTTACCTAAATTATAAATTGCCCCGAAATCAGATGTTGCCACTGTACGAGCCATAATGGCTAAAATACCATATGGTGTTAAACGTAAGACAATTGTTACAACACCCATTACTAATGCATAGATTGCATCCAAGCCCTTTTTAATAGTGGCTGCAGTAGCTTCATCTTTACGTGCTACACGTAAGTACGCAAAACCTAAGAATGCTGAAAAAATAACAACAGCAATCGTTGAAGTCGAACGAGCACCTGTTAAATCTAAAAATGGATTTGCTGGGAATAACTCAATAATTTGCGTTGGTAAATCCGGCGCAGTTAATCCAGAAGTTTTTTCCTCTAAATATGCTCCACGCTCAGTTTCAGCTGACCCTTGTATAATGTGGGAAGCATCTAAATCAAAAACTGTTGCTGAAAAAATACCAACCGCAGCTGAAACAGCAGTTGTACCGATTAAAATCGCCAAAATAAGTGCTGCCATTTTCCCAAAGTTTTTGCCAACTTTCATTTTCGTAAAGGCTATTAAGATTGAAATGAAAATTAATGGCATCGCAACCATTTGTAGCAATTTAACATAACCAGTACCAATAATATTGTACCAACTTGTTGTTTTAGCTAAAACTTCAGAATCAATACCATAAATTAAATGCAGTCCAAGACCAAGTGCAATACCTAAACCTAAAGCTGTAAAAACACGATTTGAAAACTTAACGTGTTTTTTATTCATAAAATATAAAATCCCAACGAACACAAGTAAAACGGCTACGTTAAGAACGATTTGTAATGTAGACAATGGAAAGCCCCCTAACCAGTTTGTTTAATGTAAATCGAATTATATACCTATAATCCCTATAAATCAAGTATGTTTTGTTTAGATTAATATTTTCTTATAATGAAAGCTGTTATTTCTTATGATTATGCCCCAAAAACGAAATATAATTATTTAAATTTAACAGTAGACTTTTTTCATTAAGGAAGGAGCAAGAGTTGTAATTGCTGACTTTAATGAGGATGCATTAAACAAGGACACCGCTAATACATTCGATGTGAAGTAGATGTTACTGCAGAAGAAGAGATTCAAGTAATGATTATTAAAACCATTACTCATTTAGGTCGTATTTATATTTTAGTCGACAACGCTAGAATTGGTGACGATGCAAGCAGCAGTAAATACGGAGATGCTTTTGTGGAGTACTTACTAAAAGATAAAAAAACTACTTCGTTTAGTGAACGAGATAGGTTTCTTTTTCATGATCATTAACTAGATAAGAGCTTCCTGAAATTTTTTTACATTGTTTTTTCACACGCGTCACCGCATCTGACAATTGATCAACAGATTCAAATTGCTGATATTGATTTGTTATAACCGCGATGGATAGTGAAGTGCATGTGAAAGGCTCAAGTGTACCAACCCTATTATGAATCTGTAATTGTCCTAAATCTTCTAGTTCATAAAAGCTCAAAATGAATGCATCAAACTCATCAATAATTCTTTGACAAATTGAGTTAGCCTCATAATGTGGAAGAATAGCAACGAAATCATCTCCACCAATATGCCCTAAAAATTCTTCTGTACCCACTATATTTCTTTTCAAAATATCTGTTAAATATAGTAAAATTTTATCCCCTTTATTAAAACCATACGTGTCATTGTAGGATTTAAAATGATCTAAATCAAAATATATTAAACTGTATCGTGGTAGCTGTAATGCTTCTTCGAGTTTTTCATCAATTAATTTATTGCCTGGAAGACTGCTTAACGGATTCAAAAAGCTTGCAATAGCCACTTGTGTTTCTACAAGCTTTAATAGTAATTCCCGAATACTTACGACACCATAATATAAGCCATTTCTTGTTACAATCACATCATCATATAAATCCTCTGGTCGTCGTTGCATCGCTTCCGTGCTGGCTTCTGTTATAGGTGTATGACGATCTATAATTAAAGGATTCTCTTTCATAATAAGTTGATTTTGCCGTCCCATAAATAAATTATAGCCATAACGTGTACCAATTTTTTGATAAAAATGTGTGCGTGTAATATGCCCAATTGGTTTGTCATCTCGAACAACAACAACACTACGTAATGATGGATCGTTTGTAAAAAGCAAATCCACTTCTTTATTTTTCACAAATTCATCAATACAAGGAACGCTTTCTATGACTTCCCCTATTTTCATGGTCATCCATCCTTATTTTCCCCAAATGTATTTCCTTTGCGGGTTTCCCTATCGCATAACCTTGCGCGTAGTGAATACCAATATTATGTAAATAGTTTAGTTCTTCCTGACGTTCAATACCCTCTGCAATAATTTTTGTCTCAGCCTGCTCTGCGTATCTCATGAGCAATGTAACAAGCTGCTGTTGCTCGCTGTTTTTATCAATAAATTGTATTAAAGAACGGTCTAGTTTAATAAATTCTGGTTTTAAATAAACAAGCGTTTTTAAACTATTGTAGCCTGAACCCACATCATCCACTGCAATTCGATAACCCTGTGTTCGATAATGTGATAACACACGTTCAAACTCCACAAAATCTACTACGGCACTGCGTTCAGTTAGCTCAAATACTACCTGTTGTGGTTTAATACCAAGCTCTTTTAATAATTGTAAGGTTTCACCACTATGGTAGTTCTTATCAAGTAAGACATTCGGATGTATATTAACAAATACTAAAAAGCCTCTGTTTACCCAATCTTCGTGCAGTCGTTCTTGGAAGCGCTGCAATGAAAGATTACGACAAAAGCACTCAAATAAAAATACGCAGTCCGTTTGTCCAACAAATTCATAAAACTGATCGACACTATTAAATAATTCTGAAAGCCACGGACGATTCAGCGCCTCAAAACCCACCGTTTGCCTCGTCTGTAAATCGACGATAGGTTGAAAATATGTATCCAAATTCTTGTCCTGAATAATTTGCTTCAACGCTTTTAAACGTTTTATATATAAAGTATTGTTTTGATGCTGCCCATATAAATGCTTGAAATAGGAAAATAAATTACTTGTTTTTATGCCTTGTCTCACAACAGACTCCATACTAGCACCTCTTAATTTGGTTATTACGATCTATTGTACCCTTTTATTGTAAATACTTTGTTAATAGTATGTAAAAATAGAGGGCTCTAGCACTAGATTTTCTTTTCAATAGTGTATAAAAGTAATCATTTTTGATCACTTGGTAGAGTCGGTATAAATTCAGGATGTGGAGAAGGCAGTTGAATGGAGATTGGTTGTTTTATCAGCGATTCGTTGTGTTTTATCAGCGATCTTGCGGATTTATCAGCGATTCGTTGTGTTTTATCAGCGATTTTGGCTGGTTTATCAGCGATTCGTTGTGTTTTATTAGCGATCTTGCGGATTTATCAGCGATTCGTTGTGCCTTATCAGCGATGCACGATGCTTCTTTTAGCAATACTAATGGTATTTTACTGACAAGTACTTTTATAATAAGAATAGAAGCTCAATCATAAGAAAGGTTGCTTGATATCCTAATGAACGTAGAGAACTTTTTACAACTGCCCATGACAAAAGATTTTACAGTTGTCGCTGGTCACAATGGTTTACATAAACCCGTTCACAATGTCGAAATTCTAGACTTTGAATTTTCGCCTGATATTCAAACTGTGAGAGAAACGATTTTCACACCGAACAGTGTGGTTCTAAGCAGTTTATTATTTGCAAAGCACAAGCCAGAATATCTATGGAATGCCGTGAAAAATCTTATTGAGCTAGGGGCCAGTGCTTTAGCTTATAAACCTGTCATCTATGAGGACTTACCAGAGGAAGTTCTAGTGTATGCAGATGAGCAAAATTTTCCGATATTACGATTTGGTGGAGATGAATTCTTCGAAAAAATTATTTTAGAAACGATGGCCTATGCAAAAACACAGGATTATACATTCTTTTTAGAAACGATTATGCGACGTTTAATGGAAGAAGATGTTACAGCTGAACAAATAAAGTCCATTTTACAGCAAGTAAATAAGCCCTTTGAAAAATATGTATTTGTTGCTAATATTCAAACGCAAGAGCTTAAAAATAGTCAATGGATGCACTCTCTTTTTCACTTAGAGCCTCTTTTGAAATCGGGTATGATTTGTACCTATAAAAAGAGCCTCTTTGTTTTAATGACCCATCCATCGCAAGAATTTCAATTTGAAAAACTTCTCAATGAATGGTTAACCATGTATGCAATCTCAACTGATTCATTGACCTTTGGCTATAGTTGTTGTCATGTAACACAAGTAGAACTCCCTATTGCTGTTCGGGAAGCCTTCTATGCACGCATCATGGCTGAAATTGAATTGTCTCCTATCTGTCATTATGAAAATCTCGCTTCCGATTGTTTGTTAATTGAATTACATTGCAAGGACCCTCATTTTACTATGAACTATGTAAATAGCTATCTCGGTCCCCTACTTGAGGAAAAGGCTGATCCAGATTTAATGAACACAGCCATCACCTACGTTGTAAAACAAGGAAATATAAAGGAAGTAGCCGTCGCACATTTTTGTCATCCAAACACAATCCGTTATCGTTTGTCAAAAATACGTCAACTAGTAGCTCCTTTGGAAAATGATTATGTTTTTTACGAACGTATAGCTGCAGCCGTTAAATTGTACTTATTACATAGCAAAATAGATGTTGAATGATCAGCATTGGAATAAGTACAAAAAAACGCCCGAATATTTAGAATTAACATCAAATTATTTTCTTCCATTTCATGCTATTCTATTGTAGTTAGGAGGAAGAATGATGAAACAATACATAGCTGATGGTATGCTATTAGTCACCGCAATCGTTTGGGGTAGCGGATTTGTAATAACGGCTATTGCATTGGAATATTTAACAGCTTATCAAGTAATGGCAGGTAGATTTTTATTAGCTTCGATTATACTGACAGTCTTATTTGGATACAGATTAAAAAAAGCTTCAAAATCAGTGATCTGGAAAGGTGTTTTGTTAGGGACCATTTTGTATGTTGCCTTTGCCCTTCAGACAGTGGGGTTACAATATACAACACCATCTAAAAATGCATTTTTAACCGCTGTAAATGTCATTATTGTTCCCTTAATTGCGTTAGCAGTTTACAAGCGCCGTATAGATGGCTACGAAATTATCGGTTCAATCATAGCGATTGTTGGAATCGGTTTTTTATCATTACAAGGATCACTGACAATGAATATCGGAGACGCACTTTCCTTAGCTTGCGCTGTCGCCTTTGCCTTTGATATTTTTTGTACAAATCTTTTTGTACAAAAGGAAGATGCCATCACCCTTACGATTATTCAATTTATCACAGCAGCATTTTTAGGTGTCTTAGTCGTTGTCAGTCAAGGCGACATCCCAACCAACCTTGAAAAAGAAGCAATCTATTCAATTATTTATTTAGGAATTTTTTCAACTACTCTTGCCTATCTTTTTCAAAATGTTGCGAATCAATATACGTCTGCTACAAAGGCAGCTATTATCCTGTCGACAGAATCATTCTTCGGCATGGTACTATCCGTAATTTTCTTACATGAGGTATTAACAAGTCGCATGGTTGTAGGGGCAGTACTGATTTTACTCGCCATATTAATTGCCGAAGTAAAGCCTGCACATCCTAAAAAACGAATGATGAAGAGCTCTCGATAATGGATTTCAAAATAGTTTCAGTCACGCTGAAGCTATTTTTTATTATGCATGACTAGTCATAATACTGGTGGTAATCCCTACTACTAAAACTGTAATAATTGACAGCATTAATGTACTGGAAGATAAAAGCAAACTCCCTACCACAATGACGATCGAATCAATCATAAAAATAAGTATCCCAACATTAATCCCTGTTTTATCACACAAAAACTGTGCAATCAAATCTGTGCCACCAGTGCTTGTCTGAAATCTAAGCATCAAGCCAATACCAAATCCCATCAGTATCCCTCCAAATATGGCACTATAAATAGCATCGATTTGAACAAGATTCCGAACGGGCTTTAGTAAGTCAATAATAAGAGAAGATGCAATTAATCCGTGAATGCTATTGTAAAAATATGCTCTGTATTTATACCAAGCAATGATAAAAACCGGAATGCTAATAATGATGATCATTAAACCTATTTTAAGCTTATACAAATAGTGTAAAATAAGCGCTATCCCTACAACGCCCCCATCCAAAATTTGATAGGGCGTTAAAAAAAGATTAATTCCTAGCGAAACCGCAGTACTTCCTATGAGAATAATCAAGCCTTTCGTAAAAAAATACATACAACCCCCCTCCGAGACTGAGCATGTATTTATAGTATGATAATATGGAATCGAACATGTTATCAAATACGGCTTGGTCAAAAGTCAACCCTACTTTTTTTATCGAGTCCGCTCGATAAATTTCTCTAAAGCTCTATTTGGTTTTTCGGGTGAAACTTTATTCCTGTATTTTCCGTATATTCATGTAAAATCACTAGATGAACGAAAGGAGAATGTGCTATGGAGCATACTTTATTAGAACAAGTGAAGGACACACGAACAATTTTAAGAAGAACACTGTTAGAGACGATTTTCGAGGAATTTGATGGTCAACGTATGAGATTAACTGAGGAGCAACGTATAGAAAAATATCGTACAATGCTAGATAGTCCTTTCCGTTTTTTCCGAGGAAGTGCCTATTTATTTTATTTTGATGTCACGAAATCCCCTTCTATTTTCCATACATCTGATGTCATGCCTACTTGGATACAGGGAGACATGCATATGGACAACTTCGGTGCATTTCAAAATGAAACAGGCGACATCGTGTTCGATATTAATGATTTTGATGAAGGCTATGTTGGCTCTTACCTGTATGATGTTAGTCGCATGAGTGTTAGTATTGCTTTATATCTTGAGGAGCAAGGCTTAGATCATGAAGCTCAAGAAAAGGCCATTCATCATTTCCTACATAGCTATGTCAGTCAATTAAAACGGTTTCAGCGTAAACAAGATGATCCACTGACATTAACATTTACAAAGGATAATACAAAGGGACCAATCAAAAAGGTTTTGAAAAAATTAGAGAAACGTCAGCATTCACAGTTTGTACAGGATATAACGTACATTAACGATGAAGAACAGCGTGTTTTCCTATGGAATGAAGAAGTACAGCCTGTCACTTCAGAAGAATATGCCGCAATCTCTACTGTGCTACCCAACTATAAGATTAAAGATATCGCCATTAAATACGGTTCAGGGACAGCATCCATCGGCTTAAAGCGCTATTATATTTTAGTAGAGGACGAAACAAATGCACAGGGAGTAAGCGATTTAGTTCTTGAAATGAAGGAAGTGCGCACGGCAATCCCCGCATATTTCCTTCCGTACAATGAGACATTCTGGGAAACTTATGTGCACCAAGGAGCACGTGTAGTAGGTACTCAAAAGGCTATGCATCATTTAGAGGACCCTCATTTAGCCTATGTCACGATGGAGGGACAAGAATACTATATCCGTGAGCGTTCCCCTTATAAGAAAAAGGTGAAGCCTAAAAACTACAAGGATATAGAGGATTATTTTGCAACAACATCGACGATGGGACAAATTGCTGCCAAAAACCATGCACGTGCCGATATCGACTACTCCGATGTTTTCACCTACCATAGTGAAAATGAAATATTAAAAGCTATCGGTAAGGAGCGTAACGTATTTGTTGAAAGCGCGATTTTACAGGCAATGCGCTACAAAGAAATAGTCTATTCGGATTTCGAGTTGTTTAAAGAGTTGGTCAAAGAGCGTTTTAATTGACCTGTGGAAAGAACAAAGGACTTCTGCCATAAAGCGGAAGTCCTTTTTATTTTTGCTTTGCCTTCATTCGATTGAGTAAAAATCCACCTTTGAATGATTTAGGCTCGTAAGAAATAATAAAGGCATTTGGTTCAAATTGCTCTACAATTTGGAACAGCTCCATCTCACGATTTCTCTTAGTTAATATTTCGTATTTATAACGATTGCTATCTCGACCTTCGCCGATATAAATAGTCACTGCAAAGCCTTCATTACGGAGGAAATTCACGAGCTCTTCGTTTTTATTCTGCGTATTGATAGTCGTATAAACGTAGCCAATCGCCAGTTTCCGTTCGATTTTTGCACCTAAAAAAATGCCTAAACCGAAACCAAATGCATAAACAATCATGGCTAAAATACTTTGTTCCCCGTTAAAAACAAGTGAAAGGCCAAATACATACACTAACATTTCCAGCATACCGAATATGGCAGCAAGGACAGTAATATTCTTTACTAAAAATATTGTCCGTAACGTTAAAAAAGGTACATACACTAATTGAAGTATTAAAATCAGAAATATACTTTGCATTTGTCAGAGACCTTTCAGAAGTAGTTTTATATACTATCAGTGTATGTTGAGATATTGATTTGCATTCTATTAAAAATATTGTTACTTATATATTCCCCGACGACTAGATTTCAAACACCTCATAAAAAAATGCCCTCTCCTTCTAAAGTAGACGACTATATGTGTTGACTTTTGGTAGTTCGAACAGTAAAAAAATTAATTTGCAGGTAAAGATAATCTATACAGAGTCTACTTTTCAGATTTAAATTAAGTCGTAATAGCAGATACAAAATTAAAACGATACTCTAAACAAAAAGGATTAACCTCTTTTGATTCAATATTTTTTCTCTATTACTGAAATTAAATGTTTTTGAACCTCTTCTAAAGATATATCTCCATTAAGAGACTCGAATTTATAAACTGTATTTCCAGCAGAATCAGGTAATATTACCGCAATGGCACTGTAGCTTTTCTCTATATCTACTTTTTCTGTATCTGTTTCATATTTAAAAACTTCAATACCAGCAGAGTTAGTGGATATTGCTGAGGCTGAAACTGCATTATATTTTTCCACTGCTTTAGTAATCTCACGTTTCAGGATTTCTTTTAAATCTCCGTTATCTGCTTCAAACTTCTGAATTACATTCTCTTTAGCTGCAACCATTTCTGAATTAGTGTCTTTTGCTAAAATTGAACTAGGAATTAAAAAAACACCAAAACTAAATAAAATTGTACAAGTTATTTTTTTCATCAGTACCCCCTCCAAAACTATAATATTCAAAGCCGTACCATACTATGTTTCTACTCATATTTAGTTAAAATACTTATTTTTGTGTCCTATCTTAAGCAGTGCAGAACAGATCCTTATTCAATTAACGAAGTAAGATAGTTACATAAGATATGGAGAATATAATGTCTTCTCTAATTTTTTATGATTTTTTGTAACGAATTTATCTTTACGTAGTCTTATTTAGGAAAGGAGGTATGAATGTGACAGAGTTTGATGAAATTTACAATCTATATTTCCGAGATGTTTACTTATTTGTCTTATCATTAAGCCGTAATGAAAAGATTGCAGAAGACATTACACAGGAAACGTTTTTTAAGGCATTAAAAAGCATAGATACATTTCAAGGCAATTGCAGAATTAATGTTTGGCTTTGTCAAATAGCTAAAAACACCTATTTTACTTATGTGGATAAACAAAAGAGATTTGATACGTATGAAATATCTGAACAAGCAAGTGAGAATGATATTGAGAATCTGCTTTTTAAAAAGGAAGAGACTTTTCAATTACACAAGGCGGTGCATCGTTTAGAGGAGCCTTATAAGGAAGTGTTCACGTTAAGAGTATTTGGAGAACTTTCCTTTAAACAAATAAGTGAACTTTTCGAAAGAACAGAAAGTTGGGCAAGAGTAACATTTCATCGAGCCAAACGTAAAATTCAAGAACTGCTGAAGGAGGAATAGAATTGAGTAAAGTATCATGTGAAATAGTTAAAGATTTGCTCCCATTGTATTATGACAACGTATGCAGTAGCGATAGCAAAAGAATGATAGAAGAACACCTTGTCGAGTGTGATAGTTGCAAAATGGAGTTAGACAGAATACAAGATGATATTAAATTACCAAAAAAAGAAATCGATAAAAATGTAAATGATCGTAATGTCGTGAAAAATATATCTACTTTCTGGAACCGTTCAAGAGCCAAATCATTTATTAAAGGCGGAATAATTAGTGCATTATTTATTACTCTTATCATACTTGGATATTTTGGTTTATTTCAATGGAACATCACAAGCGTTTCAACAGATGTGGTAGAGATTAAGAACATTAGTGAAATGGCAGATGGCAAAATCGTCTATTATGCCGAGATCAATGATGGTTATAGTTTAAATAGGTTAAAGTATGATATGGATAATGAAGGAAACTTTTATATCACACCTTTACGGCCAATAATTAAGCAAGAGGTACAACAAGTAACTGTTTTGGAAAAGGGATATGATTTTATTGACATTAAAGATCAAGAATTAGTTCGTGGCAAGGAAATAAAAAAGATTTATTATGGGACTCCAAAAGACAAAATTTTGATTTGGGAAAAGGGAATGGATTTGCCCAAATCAAGCGAAGAAATAGAAAATATGTTTCACTTTAATTAAAAGTAAGGATTTTTTGTTTTTAAACACCCATGAAAGAACTTAATCATCTTTCATTTTCTGTAGTGAAGCTGTTTATTGCCCTGCATGGATGGCTAACGAGGTGCTTTAATTTAAGAATAGGACTGTCAATAGACGGTCTTTTTTCTTTCAAAAGGTTCAAAACGTAAAAAGTACCGACACAATTAACTAACAAGTGCCATTTGGATTCAATATAGGACATTTAAAATAAAAAAGCCCAACAACTTTACAATAAATAGTAAAGTGATATTAAAACTGTTTGAATCTTCTTCATCCAATGCCCCCGTTAATATCCCCCTGTCATAAAGATAAATAAAAATAAACCTGACCATAGCAATCCAAATAAAAATAGTAATATTCTTTTTAATCCAACTGGTGATAGATTAAAAACTAAAGTAAACACCGCGAGAATTAAATCTGTCGCACCAAAAAAAGTTAAATCTTCAATATCTTCATTCTTTGTGTAGATTGCTAAATACATTAGTACAAGCCCAGCCAATATCATCAATGTAATCATTATTATTGCAGTCAATTTTGTCAGCCAACTCCTTGTTAATTACATAAGCAATACTAACAAAATTCATACAATCAATTCACTGGGTAAAAGCGGATTAAACTACATCAACATTCCTGAATAGATTAATAAAACCAATTTTCTTCTTAAAGTAAGAGATACATTATCATTTATTAAAATCGCCCCTCATTAAATAGCCTGTTTTCCGCAAAAAAAATGCCACCTACTTTTATCTATATCAATAGATAAAAGTAGGTGACAACGTTCTTTTCATCAAAATATGTGGGGTATTTAGATGAATGTTATTTAATTTTTCCCTTTAAACTTCCCCATGCATCGGGTCTACCTTATGCTTTGGCCCGATCATGTTGAATAAAATATTAAGGATAATCGCTGTAACCGAACCACAGACGATACCGTTAGATGTTAGAAGAGAAATGCTTTCTGGAAGTGCATCAAAAATTCCTGGTACAACCGATACACCGACACCAAGACTAACTGCAACAGCAGCAATCATCGCATTTTCCGCTGATTCATTCATAACAGGTACTAGCATGCCCATACCTTGTGTAATGACCATACCGAACATCGCTAGCATCGCCGCACCAAGTACTGGTGTTGGGATAATTGTTGTTAATGCTGCGATTTTAGGTAGGAAGCCAAGTGCTACTAGTAAACCACCTGTGATGTAAATGACTTTACGATCTTTTACGCCTGACATACGTGTAAGTCCCACGTTTTGTGAGAATGTTGTGTATGGGAAGGCATTGAAAATACCACCAATAACCGAAGCAAGACCTTCTGAACGATACCCACGAGCTAAATCTTTTGAGTCTAGCTTTTTATTGCAAATATCACTTAGCGCAAAATAGACTCCTGTTGATTCTACTAAAGAAACCATTCCTACGAGTGTCATTGTAATAATCGCGGTAGCATCAAATGTAGGCATACCAAAGTAGAATGGTTGAACCATGTGTAACGCGTCTGCATCTGAAACTGGGCTAAAATCAACTTTACCCATGAATGCACCTAAGATTGTCCCAGCAACTAGTCCAATTAAAATGGAGATTGCGCGGACGAACCCTGTAGAAAAACGATAAACGACTAAAATAATAACGAGTGTAATAAACGCTAAAGCTATATTCGAGCCAGATGCGAAATCTTTTGCACCTAGTCCACCCGCCATATTGTTTAAAGCTACTGGTAATAAAGAGATACCGATAATCGACACTACCGAACCTGTCACAACAGGCGGGAAGAATTTTACTAGCTTTCCGAAGAAGCCGGCAATAATCATAATGATTACACCTGATGCAATAATTGAACCATAAATATCAGTAATACCTTGCTCAGGATTTGTACCGATTGCAATTATTGGACTTACTGCTGTAAATGTACAACCTAGGACAACTGGCAAACCAATACCGATAAATTTACCATAATACACTTGTAAAAGTGTTGCGATCCCACACATCATAATGTCAATCGCCACTAAATACGTCATTTGTGTTGAATCAAAGCCGATTGCCCCACCGATAATCAATGGCACTAAAATGGCTCCTGCATACATCGCAAGTAAATGTTGAATCGCTAGCGCAGTCGATTTAAAGGCATTCATTACGCATTAGCCTCCGCAGCAAATGTAACTTTGCCATCCTCAAGAGATTCTACAATTGCTAATGATTCCACGCGAATCCCTTGCTGGCGTAATAATTTCCCACCATCTTGGAAGCCTTTTTCAATAACAATGCCGACGCCTACCACATTTGCACCAGCTTGTGCTGCAATATCGAGCAAGCCTTTGACAGCTTCTCCATTAGCTAAAAAATCATCGATAATTAGGACATTATCATCTTCATTTAAGAAATTGCGTGATACTGAAATATCATTTGTTTCATTTTTTGTGAAAGAATGTACTTTTGAAGAAAAAAGATTATCTGATAAAGTTAAAGATTTACGTTTACGCGCAAACACTACAGGAGCGCCGATTTCAAGCCCTAGCATAACAGATGGTGCGATACCTGAAGATTCGATCGTTACTATTTTTGTAATAACTTGATCAGAGAAACGGTTGGCAAACTCATGACCAATTTCCTTCATAAGCATTGGGTCGATTTGATGATTTAAAAATGAATCTACTTTTAATACAGATGAAGATAAAACTTTACCTTCTTGCATAATTTTATCGTGTAATAACTTCATTTCCTTTATTTCCCTCTTTCTTAATTTAATAAAAAACGCTGAATACCTTGATCCATTCATCTACGAGTGGAGCAAAGCATTCAGCGTAAAAACGTCGAAACAAATAGAAAACATCATCATCTTATATGAGATCTTCTAAAGCATTGCTACCCATAGTCGATTTATTTACGGTAAATCGGTAGAAACTTGCGAGCCATATTCTCGCTATTATATGAGTGAAACAGTATGAAGCTGTAATACATAGCAATTATTCAAATCAGTACTTCATTCGGCAATGTGCTATATGACTCACTGAATAAAGATTAATTTTTCGGAATTTACTGGTATTTCAATAAATTTTAATTATAAATGTTCGTGTTTTACAACCAACGTACTGATTATATCAGACAATTTTCCAGCAGGCTAGTCATTATTTTGTTAAATGGAAAGGCACTGTCATTATGACGACATTTTTGTTAAATAACAGCGTAGCGCGAATTAATAGACTCGATTGATTGTGTAACATATGATGCCATCCTTTTTTCGGTATAAATTGTGGGATAACAACTGTTACTTGATGTCCTGTTTTCACACACTGATGTTCAACCTTATTAATAAATTTCATCAACGGCTGTGTAATACTTCGATATGGTGAATAGTATGTTACAAGCCGAACATCTGGCTGCCAAGCTTTCCATTTCTCTTCAAAAGCTTTTGCATCATCTTGATCGAAGGCTACGTAAAAGGCAATAATTTTGTCGACCTTTAATGAATGTACGTAATGCAAAGTGTTTTCAACTACTTTCGTAATACCAGCGACAGGGACAATGAAAACATTTCCTTCAACATTGGGTAGCTCCTCATTATTTAGCCTTAACTGCTCACCAACTGCTTGATAATGTTTTTTAATTCGGTGAAACATCAAAATAATCATTGGTAAAAAGATAAACACTGGCCATACTTGAGGTAATTTCGTCACAAAAAACATCATGGCAACAATAAAGGAAATAACCGCTCCAATCGTATTTATTGCAAATTTTGCAACCCAACCTTTTGGCTTTTCACGCCACCATTTTCGCATCATTCCGGCCTGCGCTAACGTAAACGGAATAAAAACTCCAACTGCATAAAGTGGAATTAAATGTTCTGTTGCCCCATCAAATAAAATGATTAAGACAATGGCAGCTAAACCAAGCATCAAGATTCCATTTGAATAACCGAGACGATCGCCACGGATTTGGAACATTCTTGGGATAAAACGGTCCTTCGATAAATTGACTGCTAGTAAAGGAAAGGCTGAATAACCTGTATTTGCAGCGAGTACTAAAATCATTGCTGTTGTACCCTGCACTATATAGTAAAAGAAATTGCGTCCTACACTTGCCTCCGCAATTTGCGAAACAACTGTTTCTTCTGCATTTGGAGCAATTCCATAAAAATAAGCTAGACTCACAATACCGATAAATAGTACCGCTAAAATACCGCCCATCGCAAGTAACGTTTTAGACGCATTTTTTGGTCCTGGATCTTTAAAGTTAGGAATAGCATTTGAAATGGCTTCTACACCAGTCAAAGCTGAGCTTCCTGATGCAAATGCCTTTAATAATATAAAAAGACTAATTCCTGCAACGGGTGTACCAACCTTTGGACTCAACTCTGCTGGAACTTGCCCTGTTGCTACATTATAAATCCCCACTCCAATTAATATCAGCATGACAGCTACAAACAAATATACTGGATACGCTAATATGGATGCAGATTCTGTAACACCACGTAGATTTAAAAGCGTTAAACATATAACAAAAAACACAGCAATAAACACGTTATAAGGATGCAGACTTGGAAATGCCGAAGTAATCGCATCTGTCCCGGCCGAAACACTTACCGCAACTGTTAAAATGTAATCGACAAGCAATGAACCACCAGCGACGAGACCGGCATTGACACCTAAATTTTCCCGAGAAACTACGTATGCACCACCACCATGTGGATAGGCAAAAATAACTTGACGATACGAAAAAATAAGTGCTGCCAGTAACACAACTACCCCAGCAGCAATCGGTAGAGAATACCAAAAGGCAACAGTACTTACTGTCATGAGCACAATTAAAATTTGCTCAGGTCCATACGCTACTGATGACAAAGCATCGGACGACAGTATGGCAAGTGCCTTTCTTTTATTAAGCTTTTGCTCCCCTAATGTATCGGATCTCAACGGTTTTCCGATAACATAACGTTTGAATGAGGATTTCATATACAACACCTTCTAGTTTTATGGGATGTGTTTCGCATTTCTAAATCGATTACACCTTCGCATAATCGGTTTCTGTGTAGTCCACCGGGGCTTATTTTCATTTTTGAATGAAGATAAAAAAACGTCTACAAGTCATCACTAAATACGACTTGTAGACGCTCATTCGTCTGCCAAGCTCCAACTTTTCTGCTCTTAACGCTTACGAGGTTAGCTGTCGGATTCGGGCCTGAGTAGCCCTACCCTTCAAAAATGAAGAGATTCACCCCAAGGATTATTGTTATACAATCCGTAAAAATTGGGTCCCCCGCGTTTAGTTGCTTCAGCGATTTAGAAATTTGAAACTTTTATAATGATGTCATATTACGCTCGTATTAAAAAAAAGTAAAGAAGAAAATTTTTTATTATTATCAGTGAAAAGCATAGATATTCTCTCAAGTAGTATGTAATTACTCGCAGAACTAAAAAGCTATCTTAAAAGTATTGTCCCACTTTTAAGATAGCTTATGCACTTTAGTCCTCAATATCTTGTTCAAAGCCTATAATTTCACCTGTAGATGAGTCAACCTCAACTTCGTATTCATGCTGTCCGTTTCTGACTTCGATTTCGTAAATCCCATCATCAAGTTTAACTTTAGTCACTGTACCTTTTGCCTCTGTTAAGGCCTTTTCAATAGCCTGCTCTTTTGTGATTTTAGTTGTTGTAGTGGAAGCAGTCATCTTGTCATACATATCATCTTGATCTCGACGTTCCTTCTTTTGCTTTAGTAGCTCACCTGTATAGGCATCAAATTTTAAGTCATACTCTTCCGTATCAGTGTACACCTCTACCTCATAAACTGAGCGGTATTGATTCTGGTCGAACTCAATATCAGTTACGGTACCGTTGACAACTTTTAGTGCCTTTTTCTCAATTTCCTGCATTGTTAATACCTTTTTTTCTTGCGCGTTACCTGTTATTAAAGTTGTTGAGCCAATAGCAGCTCCAACGCCAAGTACACCGACTAACGCTGGGATTAAAATGATTTTTTTCATCTTCATCTGTTCATCTCTCCTTTGTTTTATCCCGCATACAACTGGCTGAAAGACCCCTCAAGTCAAGCGCTGAGGTAACCAAACAGTTAAGCGGGGTTGTACTTTATCTATTCTTAGCTTATCAAGCGAAGATGATAGGACAATAAGAGAAACATTAGAATTTCATGAGAATCACTTAATGATCTTCATCCCACGTAACGGACATCACCTTTCCAGATATTGCATGTATTTGGAAAACAGCTTCTTCATTCTTAGTTTCAATTTCAACTAAATAAAAGCCACCATCCTCTGTTTCCTTATAATCAACGGAATCTACCTCACCATTTAGTTGTTGGAGAGCAATCTTCATTGCCTGCTCTTTAGAAATAACATTGACAATTTCTGGTTGATCAACTGGCTGAACATCTTTTTTAGACAAAACATCACCTGTATAAGCATCGAGTGTGAGATCCCTTTGTTGATCCTCTTTTTCAACACGTACGGTGTAAATGTTATCTGCTAACACGACACTCTCAATATCCCCATAGTCTTTTTCAACCATATGTCGTATTTGCTCTTCTGTTAACGGTAATTTACTTTCCACTTCCTTCAATTTTAAATCTGTAATTTGCTGTGTAGTTGCATCTAGCATCACCATATAAGTTGCACCATCTCGTGTAAATAGCATTTCATACTCATTTCCTTGATTTTTAGCCTTTGTTACATGACCGTTGTAGATTGTTTCAATATGATGAATTGCCTGTTCTTTACTAAGAGGCTCAACATGAAAGAAGCGATACTGAACAAACCATAGCGTTCCACTACAAAGAAGGATGATGGCACCAATGATCAATAGCCATTTTTTCATTGTTGCCCCTCCTTTGGTACACGTAGGGTAAAACTTGAGCCCTCGCCAATTGTACTTTCAACATCAATCGTAATACCAAGCTGCCCCGCAAGTTCATGGGCAATAGCGAGCCCTAATCCTGAGCCTCCAGTTTTACGGTTACGGTCCTCCGCCACACGATAAAAACGCTCAAATAAATGAGGAATATGCTCAGCTGGAATCCCAACCCCAAAATCTTGAATAGTAATGAGAACATACTCAGAAATGTCTGTAGCATGTATGTGGACTTCTCTCTCACTATATTTCCGAGCATTATCAAGTAAAATAAAGAGCAACTGTTTCAACATTTTTTCATCGCTATAAATATGGTTTGGTATTTCAGCATCGACGATGAAGCCGCGATGATAAGCCTGTTGCATTTGCGTGGCCACCTTATTTAAGAATGGAGCAAGCTCTAACTGAACAAAATGTACGTCAAGATGTTCCTTGTTTTTGGCTAACTCCAGCAATTGCAGCACCATTTCATGCATGCGCGATGATTCATTCACAATGGCTTGTAGCGATTCCTGCGCTACCTCCTTATTGTCAAAGCCTCTGCGCAATAGTAATTTTGCATAGCTTTCAATCACAGTAATAGGCGTTTTTAATTCATGGGAAGCATTTGACACAAATTGCTGTTGCTTTTGATAATGCTGTTCAAGCTTCTCCATCATTATGTTAAAAGTACGATTTATATTTGTTAACTCATCCCGGCCTTTGTCGGGAATATCAATTTTTTCGTACTTTCCAGTAGTTGCACTTTTTAACATCGTTTTATTTAAGCGTTCAAGTGGCAATAGAATAAGGCGACCAAGTGCTAAACTCGCTAAAAATATAGGAATTGTTGCAACAATTGAAACAACCACCAATATCGCTTTCAGCAGACCTAATGTGCTTGCCACTTCCTCCATTGACTGCTTTAATTTTATTTGCACAACTGTTCCGTCTATCCAAATTGCTGGCATAGTGAAGCTAATGTATGGGACATCAGGCATCTCCAGTGTAGCCTGAACCTTCATGATTACGTGCTGCTCATCATAAATATACACTGCCCCATCTGTTGGCATATAAGCTCTTAAAACTTGCTGTAAGTTAGTTTGTTCATTTAACTGACTCAATGTAGAACTTAGCTCATTTGCTCGTGCTTGGAGCTGTTTATATTCGGTATTATAAGCAAACTTTTCATACAAAAAATAAATTCCACTATTCGTTGCTACTAACATAACAAGCATTAATAAAGTCGTTAGCATATGAATTTTTGTTTTAAGTCTCATGTTTGTGCTCCTTCAGCACATAGCCAACACCACGCACCGTTTGGATAATGGGTGTATCATTAGCAGCTTCAAGCTTTTGTCGAACATAACGAATATAAACATCCACAACGTTCGTATCCCCATAATAGTCATATCCCCATACAGCCTCTAAAATTTGCTCACGCGATAATACCTGTTTTGGGTGTTTCAATAAATATAAAAGAAGATCGTATTCACGAGGTGTCAATTGAACCCCTTCCCCATAATAAACAACCTCTCGTGTTTGCTCATTAATGGATAATTGCTCAAATGTCGGTTGAACTTGTTGGTGGTTACTTCTTTGAGAAAATCTTAAAGCATTTCGAATGCGAGCAAGTAATTCTTCAATATCAAACGGCTTTGTTACATAATCATTCGCTCCAAGATCCAGACCCTTTATCTTATCTTCAACCTCACTCTTTGCGGTTAGCATAATTACTGGCGTCTGTGATTCTGTAGCACGAATACGCTTTAACACATCAATCCCGCTCATCTCAGGGAGCATAACATCCAATAAGATTAAATCCCATTGCTGCTCACGGTATTTAAGCAAACCATCTGTGCCTGTATGTACTGTGTCAGCCTTATAACCCTCAAATTGAAGCTCTAACTGTAGGACCCTTGCAATATTCTCTTCATCCTCTATTATTAAAATTCGCTTGGTCATGCCGAATCAATCCTCATCATTTTCTTCTCATCGTAAACGATACAAGGGGTGAAAGTCTAATTAGAAAATGATGAGAATAAAATATATGCTTCTACCTCCAAAACGAACCTACTCATTTGGGGAACAACAGGCATTATCTCAACAAAATTTTCTTAACTTAAAATTTCTGATAGTCTTGGTTTCGTGCATATTTTAACTACATAAAGTGAAACTGTAATCAGTGGGGTTTTCTTTATCCCCACTGGATAGAGGAACACAAGCTAAAACCTTCACATCCTGTGAAAACGCTTGTGTGATCAACATCCTGTTGCCCCTAACCAATCGAACTTTTACCCGCAGTTAATGCAGAATAAATATTGCGTTACAAAAAACAGGCAAAAGTCTTCACATTTTTTTGCTCAAGTTATAAAATAGTAATATAATATTTTCCTACAGGAAACTTTATTTCTTCTACGATACTTTTTGAAATGAGGGAACAACATGGTTTACAAACGAATAACAAAACCGTCTGCTGAGGCGGTTTTAGACGGAGATATAACAGGTTGGCGACGAATTTTACCGTTTCTTGGTCCAGCCTTTATCGCAGCAGTTGCCTATATTGATCCAGGCAACTTTGCGACAAACATAACAGCTGGTTCACAATATGGGTATTTACTTCTTTGGGTAATTGTCTTTTCCAATTTGATGGCGGTGTTAATTCAATCTTTGTCAGCAAAGCTTGGTATTGCGACTGGTAAAAATTTGCCGGAGGTAGCACGAGAGCATTTTTCAAAAAAAACATCTATATTTTTATGGATACAGGCCGAATTGGTGATTATCGCAACAGATCTTGCAGAATTTATTGGGGCAGCACTAGGGCTGTACTTGTTATTTAATATTCCAATGTTACCTGCAGCACTTATTACAGCAGTCGGTTCATTTGCCATTTTAGAATTACAACGCAGAGGCTTTAGAGCATTTGAAGCAGGTATTTCTGGCATGGTGCTAATTGTCGTACTAGCCTTTGCATTCCAAACGTTTTTAGCACAGCCAAATTGGGGCGAAGTGACAATTGGGATGTTCACGCCGCAATTTGAAGGGGTAGATTCCCTGTTACTCGCAACAGGAATATTAGGAGCAACAGTTATGCCGCATGCTATTTATTTACATTCTTCATTAACACAAAGTCGTATTGTTGGACGTAATGACAATGAAAAAAGACGTATTTTCCGTTTTGAGTTTATTGATATTGTGATTGCGATGATTATTGCTGGTGCCATCAATATGAGTATGCTGATTATTGCTGCAGCAGTATTCCATACACAAGGTATAGTAGTGGAGGATCTAGATGTCGCTTATAACGGTTTAAAAGAGGCGCTCGGTCCAATGGCAGCAGTATCCTTTGGTCTTGGACTTCTCATCGCAGGTCTTGCAAGCTCTTCAGTTGGTACACTAGCAGGTGACGTTGTGATGCAAGGCTTCATCCGAAGAAAAATACCGCTTTATTTGCGCAGAGCTATTACAATGTTACCTCCACTAGTTATCATTGCATCTGGAGTTAACGCAACCTATGCCCTTGTTCTAAGTCAAGTTGTTCTATCCTTTGGTATTGCATTTGCCCTTATACCACTTGTAATGTTTACAAGTAAACGGGACATTATGGGAAGCCTGGTCAACCATCGTATTACAACAATTTTAGGCTGGTGTATAGTCGCGCTTGTTGTAGCTTTAAATATATACTTAATATGGGAAACGATATTTGGTTAGAAAAAATGCCAGGCACTCATTTTGAATGCCTGGCATCTATTTTTTGCTAAAAAACCCCTTTAAATATCTACCTTTTCAATATTTCGAATCGCTAAATAGGCAACGCTGATGCCAATCATTGCTAATGTTATTGGAACGAAGATAATATCATTTAATGAAAAGTTTCCTGTATTCGAGGAAACGACCGATACAATGAGAATTGATGATAAAATTGTTGTTGGAATGGAGTATTTTCTCATACCAAAATACAATGGGATCAATGCCATGCCTGATGCTGCCACTGCATTCATTATTACAAACGGAATATGTTGCATGATTATAGTAGTCGTTAATGTATCCGGAATTAATTTAAAACTTTCTGTAATAACACAAAAAATCGTCGTTACTAAAGCATTTGATAAGATAATTGCACTAAAAGTAAAAAGAATAACAATGGCTAGCTTTGAAGCAATCAATTTTTTTCTATTTATTGGATACATAAATGCCAAAGTGATCGTTTTATATTTGTATTCTCCAATAATAAGTTTAGCGATTAAAACAGATGCAAAAATGATAAATACTGCTCTTACCATTGAATCTATAAAGGTTAGTGCCGTCTGATAATTTTCAAGACCTGGATCTTCTTCTATTTTAGTGATAAATAAAAGCATAAACATGACACCTAATATCACAAAATTTGCGAAGGTAGCTCGTTTTACATAGGAACCTAAATGATACTTTTTTATTTCCAGACGCATTAAATTAAGCATTAACGACACCTCCATTGATTAACTTCAAGAAATAATCCTCTAATGAGCTTGTTTTTTTGCTAATGCCCTCAATTTCAATATCATGCTCAATCAATGTTTTAGTTAGCACCTTTTGGGAAGCTGTTGATTCATAAATTCGAATAGAGTTGTCGTCCATTAGCTTGAAATTAGTAATATGTAATTCCTTTTCTATAATAAAGGCTGCTTTTCTTCCATCGTTAACAATCACTTCAATATAATCTGCCTGACTATGATTGACAGCGTCCATTGAGACTTCATTGATTAATCTTCCATTCTTAATAACGCCAATGGTATCAGCCATTTGTTCAATTTCACCCAAAATGTGACTAGAAATAATAATTGTAATTCCATACTCTTTGCAAAGCATCTTGAATAGCTCTCGAAGTTCTTTAATTCCAACAGGATCTAGTCCGTTAATCGGCTCATCTAAAATAAGTAATTCTGGCTTAGTAATAATCGCACGCGCGATACCCAACCGCTGTTTCATCCCAAGAGAAAAGTCTTTTACACGTTTCTTCTCCGTGTTTGTCAGTTTCACTAGATCTAGGACATGAGTAATTTCTTTCTTGTCATAATAACCCATATACTCACAATGTAATTCTAAGGTTTCCTTTGCTGTTAAATTTTCATAGAAAATCGGATATTCAATAATCGTACCTAGCCTTTTCAGCACTTCATAGGATTGATCCGTTAGTTTTTCACCAAAGATTTCAATGTCTCCACTCGTTGGCTTCGTAAGATTTGTCAGCATTTTCATGACTGTGGTTTTTCCGGCTCCGTTAGGACCTAAAAAGCCATAAATTTCTCCCTTTTTCACATGCATATTGACGGAAGAAACCGCTTCTTTTCCCTCATACACCTTTGTAAGCTGATTTGTTTTCACAATATATGTCATGTAGATCTCTCCCTTAAATTTAGCTAACCTTATTATAAAAAATAAAACTCTCTAATTTATTACTTGATTCTTACAAATTTCTTAAGCACAAAAGAAAAGCTTGTAAAGCAATTAAAATGCTCTACAAGCATGACTGTTCAATACATCATTCTTTTGAAAGAAACTGTAAAAATGGTCTTCTCATATGGGATACTTGAGAGCTGTATGGAGCCATCCATTAATTCTACAAGACGTTTTGTAATGGTTAAGCCAAGACCACTACCTTGGAAGGATTTATTTCTGGAATCCTCAAGCGTATACATTCTTTCAAAAACATTATCAATATGATATTCGTCAATTCCTTTACCACGATCCCATACATCAATAAAGATGTTAGTATCATCATTTCTTACTGAAAGTCCGATTACGTTTCCTGCTGCCCCATAGGCAATAGCATTGGACAGTAAATTGTTCAGAACCCTATCTAATGCCTCCTCATTTCCGAGTGCATTCAAGGATATCTCTGGTATGGCAAGATCAATTTCTAGCCCCATAGAGGTGACCATATCGTAAAATGATAAAATGTTTTTACGGCAAATTTCACTGACATTGATTTTAGTCATTGGATAATCTGTATCTCCAGCCTCCAATTTTGCCAAGTCAAAAAATGTATGGATTATTTTTAATACTTCCAATGTTTTCGAATGAACACCAGTAAGCAATCGTTGCCGCTCCTCTTCACAAAGTGAGTTCTTAAGCTGCAGCATTTCAGTATAACCTAGTACAACTGTTAAAGGTGTTTTAAGATCATGCGAAATATTCGCCAACATCTTTTTCATAGAGCTTTCCATTTTTCGATGTGTTGCTAGTACTTTTTGATTGTGATCCAACAAGGTATTCATCGCAATAAGTAGTTGCTGTATTTCTTGATTAGCTGTCGATACTAAAATCTTCTCGCTCGATTGTTCATCAACGATTGCTTGCAGTTTTTGATGCATGTATTGAATAGTAGCGTCTTGTTGTTTTTTTGCTCTCACCTGAAAAATTATAATACCTAGGAGCAATACAATTATAAATAGTAGAAATATAATCATCTGTTTATCCTTCAAATTTATAGCCAATTCCCCAAAGCGTTTTAATATATTGAGGGTTGGATGGATCGTCTTCAATTTTTTCGCGTAATCTTCTTATATGTACATTAATAATGTTTTCATCTCCATAGTAAGCATCATTCCAGATTAGTTGATAAATTTGCTGCTTTGTAAAAACTCGATTACGATTTGTTACGAATAATTTTAAGATGGCAAATTCCTTTGACGTGAGCTTTACTTGTTGTCCATTCTTCTCAGCTGAAAAATTAACAAGGTCGATTGATAAGTTGTCTATCTCTACTGTATCTTTCTTCTCCTCTACTTGACTGGAGTATTTTGTAGCTCTTCGAATTGCGGCTTTGACACGTGCTGAAAATTCCAGCATAGAGAATGGCTTGGCAATATAATCATCTGCCCCTAATCCTAATCCCAACGCTTTATCAACATCACTATCCTTGGCTGACATAATGATAATTGGAAGTGATGCTTGCTCTCTTATAATCTTTAATACTTCTAATCCATTAAGTTTCGGTATCATAATATCTAAGATCACTAAATCATAGGGATTGTTTAAACAATTTTGTAATGCCTCTTCCCCATTTACTACAGAGGTAACCAGGAACCCCTCCATTGTTAAATAGCTTTCTACCATTTCACGAATGGCTTCGTCATCTTCTACTAGTAAAATATGCTTCTGCACTTTCATGCACCTCTTCCTAACATAAAGCGTCTATCCTCTATCGCTGATCCCCAAGGAGTCGTCCAGCCTCTACTCCAATCAACTTATATACATGGCATACATTTTAACAAATGTCATTCCTAAAATTTGGGGATGATTCATTTCTATAACAGTCTACCATATTAAGGTTAGACACCAAAACTGGGGTCAATCGAGAAAAAAAAAACTGCCTTGCAAGTCATTTTCTATGACTCACAGGGCAGTTTTATTTTATTGTTCTACTCTTAAATCACATTCCTCTAGTGGAAGCACTTTTGTTTTATGCTTGATTTTATAGCCAAGCCATAACAGTAAGAACAGTGGAATACCAATATATGAAACAAATACTCCGTACCAATCAATTTTGTCACCCATAAAGGCTGTGTAGTTTTGACCGATCACAACAATCATACAAACTGTAAAGGCAAATAGTGGACCGAATGGGAATAGCTTTGCTCTATATGGCAACAATTTCGGATCCAAGCCTTGTGCCTCGAACGCTCGACGGAAACGATAATGGCTATATGCAATTCCTAGCCAGGCAATGAAGCCAGACATCCCAGAGGCATTTAGAAGCCACATATAGACTACACCGTCACCAAAGAATGAAGCTAAAAATGCTAGGGAGCCTACAGATAATGTCGCCAATAATGCGTAAATTGGAATACCTCGACGGCTTAGTTTAGTGAAAATTTTTGGTGCATGGCCATCTACTGCTAATTGCCACAGCATACGAGAAGATGCATAGAGCCCTGAATTCCCTGCTGACAGCATAGCCGTTAAAATCACGGCATTCATCATTGACGCTGCAAAGGCAATTCCTAAACGGTCAAATACTAGTGTAAATGGTGATACAGCGATATCCTCAGACAACAAACGTTCATCTGTAAATGGAATCAGCATCCCAATTGCAGCAATCGCTAAAATATAGAATAAAAGAATTCGCCAGAAAACAGACTTAACAGCTTTCGGAATATTTTTACCAGGGTCATCCGTTTCCCCTGCCGTTATTCCTAGTAGCTCTGTCCCCTGGAACGAGAATCCCGCAGCTAAGAAAATACCAAATGTAGCAAGGAAACCACCGTGGAACGGTCCATCACTAATAAAGAAATTCGTAAAGCCTACAGGAGCTTGTCCACCTAAAATACCAAAAATCATTAAGAAACTGACGATAATAAAGATGATTACAGTGACAACCTTGATCATTGCAAACCAATATTCACTTTCACCATAGCTTTTTACCGATAGTAGATTGAACGTTAAAACGATAACGATAAATAAAGCAGTCCAAAGTGCTGATGAGCTATCCGGGAACCAATATTTCATTATTAATGATACAGCAGAAATTTCTGCCGCAATTGTAATTGCCCAGTTGTACCAGTAGTTCCAGCCAAGTGCAAAACCTAAAGCCGGATCTACAAATTTTGTAGCATACGTACTAAATGAGCCCGATGATGGCATATAAGCCGCCATTTCGCCTAAGCTCGTCATTAAAAAGTACACCATAATACCAATTAATGCATAGGCGAGAAGTGCTCCGCCAGGGCCTGCTTGCGCAATGGCACCACCACTAGCTAAAAACAACCCTGTACCGATTGTACCGCCTAATGAAATCATAGTAATATGACGGCTTTTTAATTCTTTTTTCAGCTTCGGCGCTTTATTGCCGAGCTGATTCACTTTTATTTCACTCACGATTTAGCTTCCTTCCTTCTTTAAAGAGGCAAAAAAAATGCCATCACATGAACGCAGTGATGGCTAAGTTAATCCTCAGTTCTTTCAAAAACGATAGCTCAACACGTTGTTCCAAACGTGACAGTTCTGTTCCTTTCGGAGACAGCCCCAGCATGAGGTTTTCAAGTCCCCTCACACTTCGGCGATATTTCCTTTCCACTAACATCTCTAATGCTTGTCATTTCCATTAGTATACTCTTAAATACCGCGACCTCTACCTCAATACAAACTTGAGGCATATAATTATTAAATTTATGATGTGTATTAGTTTAACATACGACCTTTGACATTTCAATAACCCGATTAATGTTCCGTTTTTTTCGAATTTTCCATCACTTTAAATAATTTAATACAATGGCATAGTAGTTCGATTATAATTGTTCTAACAGGAGGGATTTATTTGACTACTGATGAACATTCGACTACTTATCCTAGCAGGGAAATCAGCTGGAGAGGAACAACCTTATTATTAGTTATCGGCGTCATTTGTATTGCCTCGACATTACGAATGCCACTAACAGTTGTTGGGCCCATTATTTCCTTTATCCGTGAAGATCTCAGCATATCCAATGTACTCGCGGGCTTTCTAACAACAATCCCATTGCTAGCATTCGCAATCATATCACCATTTGCCCCTAATGTCGCACGTAAATTGGGGCTAGAATTAACATTATTTTTATCCACTATTCTTTTAGCATTAGGAATTATACTACGCTCCCTTGGCACAACTACTTTACTCGTGTTTGGTACTGTGCTAATTGGTATCGCTATTGCATTCGGTAACGTACTTATTCCAGGATTGCTTAAATTGAAGTTTCCCTATCACATAGGTTTACTTATGGCATTTTTCACAATGTCGATGAATTTGACAGCTGGGCTTGGTGCTGGCATTAGCTATCCTATCGCCAATTCATCACTTGGCTGGCAAGGTGCACTGGCCATCTCGCTTGTACTTGTGGTATTAACCATTTTAATTTGGATTCCACAGTTGAAATTTAATAAGCCTGAGTCTACTTTTAAGATTACAAAAGAACGTACACCTTTATGGAAATCACCTGTTACTTGGGCTGTAACAGGTGCTATGGGGTTACAGTCATTATTATTCTATACAACTGCTGCCTGGATTCCTGAAATATACATAGCACAAGGCTTAGCCGCAGATCGTGCCGGCTGGATGTTCTCCATCATGCAATTTTCACAAGTCCCGATGGCTTTAGCTATACCTATTATCGCTAGTAAAATGACGTCTCAACGCCCCCTTGTATTCATGTTTACGTCATTTTACATAGTTGGCTTTATTGGATTAGTAATGGAATGGACAAGCCTCGCAATACTGTGGATGGTGCTACTAGGCTTAGCAGGGGGTGCTTCATTCGCATTAGCAATGATGTTCTTTACACTACGTACCCGTACCGCTTTTGAAGCAGCTGATTTATCAGGCTTTGCACAATCCTTAGGATATTTATTCGCCGCAATCGGTCCAATCCTATTCGGATACTTGCATGATTTATTCGGTGGCTGGAACATCGTAGGCTGGCTCTTTGTTGTCGTAGTATTGATACTTTCCTTATGTTCTTTTAGGGCTTCTAAAAATGAATATGTAAATTAAAAAAGGCAGCTCATGTGCTGCCTTTTTTCGATTAATAATGTGGTTTCTGATAAAAATAGTTCGGTGTATTGTACACATTAACATACGGCTTATGGAAAATATGGGTTGTTGCTGGAGATAACGGTGGGATCAACCACGTCCAATTCCCTGTAACTTCACGCCCTACTGTAGTTTCCGCCTCTTCGAACAATTTAAACTGTTGAGCTGCGGTATGGTGATCTACAATGCTCACACCATCTTCTTTAAATGAATGCAGAACCGCAATATTAAGCTCAACTAATGCACGATCACGCCATAGAGAAGCCTGTTTTGTTGTATCGAGGTTAAAAATTTCTGCTATAGCGGGCAGCATATTATAACGCTCATGATCAGCTAAATTACGTGCCCCGATTTCAGTGCCCATATACCATCCATTGAATGGAGCCGCCTGAAAATCGATACCTGCCATTTGGAAGCGCATGCTCGAAATCATTGGCACTGCATACCATTTTAATCCTAGATCCTCGACTTGAGGAGCTTCAGGATGACGAATCGGGACCTCAAGTACATATTCATCAGGGATTGTAAACATTTGCGGCTCTCTTCCATCTACCTGCACAACAAGTGGAAGCACATCAAATGCTGTTTTCTCACCTTTCCAGCCAAGTGATTCACAAATTTTTGTAAACTCAACGGAATGTCGATCACCAATGATTCCAGATTCCGTTTCATAGCCCGCATAACGGATTAGCTGGTGATTCCATATGCGTACTCGCCCTGGTGCAAAAACGGTTATTGTTGGACGAATTTTCCCGTCATTTGTTGCATATTGTATATGCTCAAGCAAAGCAGTGAACACGGCCTCTTCCTTTAAAATATCACGGGCATCTATAACATGCAGTGATTGCCAAAACAAACGGCCAATACACTTATTACTATTACGCCATGCCACTCGTGCGCCAAAGGTTAATTCCTCCGTTGTCGGTATATATTCTCCTGCTGTTTTAATCTGCTGTAATTTATTTTCTAGCCATGTTTTAGACTCATTTTGTTCTACTTGATAAAGTTCTAAAAACCGCTGTATCTCATGTAAATTCATGTCGAACTCCTCCATCTACCCTCATATTAGAGGAATAGAACGATAATCACCACGAAAATATCTTCTGGAAAACATACATATTTCATATATGAAATACTTTGTTCAAATTTATAGATGGTCTTCATGTGATTTCATCAGATACCAAAAGTGTAGCTTATGCAAATGAACTTTTTTTATTTTTTAGTGGATGAATGTCGCGAATCCTGTTAACAAATATTCATATTATAGATTTTAGAGAGGAGGGGAATTATTATGTCTCAAGACTATGGTAATGGTTATGGATCTGGGTCTGGGTCTGGTTCATCATTTGCTCTAATCGTTGTTCTATTCATTCTTCTGATTATTGTCGGAGCTAGCTTTATGTCAAAATGTTATTAATACCCGATAACACCTCTAATGCTCATAACGATTAGGATAATACAAACTTATCCTTTACACCTTCAAATTAATAAGGGTCACAACCTCCGCGTGACCCCTTTAATTTTTCTTCTTTCTAAGAATTCATCCCTCTATAAACCCACAAAGTATATTCGGCACATCCACTAACTTTGCGAGCATAATAAAAAGCACCTCTTATGAAATGCCTAAAAATCCACCTTTTAGTTTTCTAACCTACCCTATTATTTGAAATACTTTGTTCAAATTTGCTAATCATTTCTCCTAATATAGTATCTCAATCTAACTATACATATGATAAAAGATTTTTTCTTAATAACTAAAATTTTACGTTTAATTAAATATAAATTTGTACATCCTCTTAATAGTTTCAAAACTTATTGAGGAGGAGATTTGAGGTGAATGATTTCGAGAATACTAACATCTCCCATAATTTTATTCAAAAAGGACTACTAAACACAAAACTATCTAAAAATATTACTACTATAAAAGAAGCTTTCGGAAACAGTAGTGACCTTATTATACGGGAAACATTAATAGGGAAATTAAAGGAACAATCAATCGCCATTATTCACACGGATGGTTTAGCTGATAAAACCGTTATTTCTGATTTTATCGTAGAGCCTCTCTTATCTGATTTAATGGAGACTTCCGAAACAACAATCAATGAATTAAATCAACATTTAAAGAATTACTGTTTAACAGTTGGACATGTTAACGATATTGTTGATTTTACTGCTTTGTTTAGTGCCATTTTAAATGGAGACACCGTTATATTACTAGATGGTCTTGCAAAAGGGATTGCTACAAGTACAAAAAGTTCGAAGGATAGAGCAGTAACAGAACCTTCAACAGAATCTGTCATTAGAGGCCCTCGGGAATCATTTACAGAGACTTTGAGAACTAATACCGCTTTAATTCGACGTAAAATTAAAAGCCCAAACCTTTGGATAAAATCTAGGATTATTGGTGAAGTTACTCAAACAGATGTTGCCGTTATGTATATAAATGGAATTGCAAAACGAAAAAATTGTACAAGAAGTTTTTGAACGATTGGATCGAATTGATATTGATGGCATTTTAGAAAGTGGCTATATTGAAGCGCTAATTCAAGACCCAAAATTCTCGCTATTTCCTACTGTTTATAATTCGGAACGTCCAGATGTCATTGCAGGAGAATTATTAGAAGGTAAAATTGCTATTTTAGTAGATGGTACTCCCTTTGTTTTAATTGTACCTGCATTATTTACATCCTTCATGCAATCTGCAGAGGATTATTATCAACATTCATTTATCAGCTCATTTATTCGTATCATTAGGTTTTTAGGGATTAGTCTTGCCTTAGTTGCTCCTTCTCTCTACATTTCCCTTACGACTTTTCACCACGAAATGATACCCACATCTTTGCTCATCAATATTTATTCACAGCGAGAAGGTGTACCATTTCCTGCGTTTGTAGAGGCTCTAATTATGGAGATTGCATTTGAAGTACTTAGGGAGGCAGGGCTTCGTATGCCAAGAATGATAGGGCCTGCAATATCGATTGTAGGAACATTGATTATTGGACAAGCCGCTGTACAAGCAGGTATCGTTTCAGCGTCAATGGTTATAATTGTAGCATTAACAGCGATATGTAGCTTCCTTTTTCCTGCATATGGATTATCTAATTCCATACGGATTTTACGCTTTCCTTTAATGGGATTAGCAGCAATGTTCGGGTTATTTGGAGTGTTTATAGGAATGATGTTTCTTATTATGCATTTATGTAGTTTACGTTCCTTTGGTGTACCTTATATGAGCCCTTTTGCACCAATAATTCCAAAGGATCAAAAAGATGCACTAATCGTTTTTCCACGCCGATCTTTGTTAACTCGTCCGCGATTAATTAGCCAAACTAATAATGTTAGAGGACATAAGCAATTACAAAATAAGAAACGACCTGCTCATTAACTATTAAAAAACTACTGTCAAGGTCAATGTGAAAACTCAAGGTTTAGAGACTATGCAGAACGCACAATTAAAGGAGTAATCTATATGGCTATGGTGTTAGTAATATTAATTATTACAGCTTGTATTATTTTTTTTGAGTTGCCAAGTTTAAAAAAAGGAGATACTAAAACCGTTTGGACATTTTCCCTTTTGCTAACGATCGGTGTAGTCTTAAATATTGCTATAAGTTTAAAAGCAATACAATTTAGTCCGCTGGATATAATTATGTATATTTTCCATCCAGTTAGTGATTTTTTAAAAACAACGTTATTAAAAAAATAATCTTAAGAAAGGGGGAATATTATGGAAAAGCAATTGATAAGTTCACGTCAATTCACAATAATTGTAATTCTCTTTACCGTAGGGACAAGCATTTTAATTATTCCTGCAAGTATAGCAACTGAAGTAAAACAAGATGCTTGGATTGTAGCCATTATAGGTACCTTATTAAGTATACCTATCCTAACACTGTTTATGGCTTTAGTAAAAAAGATGCCCACTCTATCCTTTGTAGAGATTACAGAAAAAATATTGGGGAGTTTTTTAGGGAAAATTGTTACCATTGGATTTGTCATTTTAACGTTGTTATCATCTGGCGAGCTACTATATTTTATTGGAAATTTTCTTCAGACAGAGGTAATGCCAGAGACGCCACCAGTTGTATTTTCAATATTATTTAACCTTATTATACTTTTTGCAGCTTATTCAGGAATAGAAGTTTTTGCGCGTACATTAGAAATACTATTCCCTGCTTTTCTGTTCATATTTATTATTTTTGTGTTATTTATAACCCCTGAAATAGAGATTAAAAATGTACAACCAATTTTAGAAGTTTCAGCACAACCTCTTATATATAGCATTTTACACTTTATGGGTCTATTTTCTTTTCCATTAGTCGTTATATTAATGGTTTTTCCATCAGCTATCAATAACTATACATCTGGTAAGAAAGGGTTTTATATTGGCACATTAATAGGAGGATTAATTTTAACAATTATTATAGCATTATCAATTTTAGTATTGGGGGTAACAAATACATCTCTTAGAACCTTCCCTAGTTACACGCTAGCGCAAAGAATTTCGATTGGTAATTTCCTGCAACGTATTGAAGTTATTATGGCTTTTATTTGGATGGTTACAATATTCGTCAGAGCCTTCATGTATTTTTACGCAACGGTAAAGGGGTTAGGAGAAATACTTAAAATTAATGATCACAGACGATTAATTCTCCCACTTGGGATGATTACAGTTGCACTTTCTCAAATAGTACATCCAAATAACATGCATTCTAGCAAATATAATCAAGAAACTTGGCCCTTATATATTGGAATATTTTCCCTTTTTCTTCCTTTGTTATTACTTATTGTCGCGAAACTGAGAAACATTAAGAACCCTGAAAATGGAAAATCAAAAAATGAAGATGCCGGAACAACCTAGACCGTACACTCAATATTAATCCAACTAATACATTGGGTGTGCAGTTTTGCATTTTAATCCCAGCTGAGCCTCTTTTACATACAAAAACTATGACAATCAATCGAGTAGGAGGAGGTGATTAACCTCCGACCTCTCCCACCACCGTACATACGGCTCCGTATACGGCGGTTCAAAAGTTTTATGGTTTTAAAATGACTTGGGAGAGACTTTTTAAATTTTGTTTCTCCCAGTATTTATTATTTAGGGCTCTATCTATGATTGGACTATTAGATGTTCGCCAATATCCCTTTCTTGTATTTGCCATTCTATAGGCGTCGTTCGGTCGGATACCAAGTTTCTTAAGGTTGCGACACTTCGTTGTGGTTTTCTTCCATTCTTTCCATCGACACGCTCGCAGTCTTCGGCGTATATGGGCATCCATCTTTTTAGCGTATTTACCAAGCTCTCCGATTTTAAAGTAATTACCCCACCCCTGAATCAGATAGTTGAGGTATTTAATTCTTTCATCCATTCGCATGCTCCGATTACGATTCGTGAGGCGGCGGATTTTATCTTCAAATTTCTGTTTACTTTTCTTTGGCACGTATATCCTTGTTTGTCGTTTGTTTCGATAGAAACTCACTCCTAAGAATATCCGTGCGCTCGGCTTTCCCACTGCGGATTTCTCCTCATTTACCTTAAGCTTTAGTTTCTTTTCGATAAATGTTGTCATCCCTACTTTTACACGCTCTCCTGCTTTTAAACTTTTGACATAGATATTACAATCATCCGCGTAACGAACGAATCTGTGACCTCTTTTATCAAGCTCTTTATCTAGTTCATGGAGAAGAATATTACTAAGTAGTGGACTCAGTGGACCACCTTGCGGCGTGCCTTCTTGGCTATGTACTACAACGCCATTTGCCATAGTACCAGCGTTGAGAAATTTACGGATTAACTTTAAAGTTGGCTTATCCTTAATATATCCCGCAACTAGGGACATCAGTTTATCGTGTTGAACGCGGTCAAAGAATTTCTCAAGGTCCATGTCGACCACGAATTTGTAGCCTTCATCCATATAAGATTGCGCTTGTGCAATTGCTTGATGAGCACTTTTATTTGGCCGAAAACCATAACTATAGTCACTGAAAATTGGGTCGATGATTGGTGTTAAGATTTGAACGACTGCTTGTTGAATGACGCGGTCTGTTACAGTTGGAATCCCTAATTTTCTCGTATTACCGTTTCCTTTTGGAATTTCTACCCGTCTTACCGGTTGCGGTGTATATTGCCCTGTTTGGATTTGACGAATAATCTTTTCTTTATTTTCTTTTAAGTATTGGCGTGTTGCTTCTATATCTTTCGCATCGACTCCAGCAGCACCTTTATTTCTACGTACCTTCTTAAAAGCTTCGTTTAGATTATCTCGGTCTGTTATTAAATAAATTAGTCCATTTGAATCCATATGTTCTCATGGTATAGGTATGCATATGAACAGTTCCACTCTTTTCGTTGCGCGATTCACGTTCTGCGTTTCAAGGCAACGTAAAGTCTTATGATTGGCTGTGTCTTCACTGTCATATAATGTGCCCTTCCATGTTCACTCCTTTCGTTCAGCCCTTCCCCTTATTGGTACTATGGCTTCTGCTGACTTCTGATGATTCAGCTATCTATCGCTAAATAGGTTCTGTTTCCAGGTATTCATCAGATCTCCCGGGGTAAGTCCGTCCACTTTCACCTCATCTATCCGCCACATTTATTGCACTGACTCCCGTGGATATTTTGGATTTTGATTTGTTTAGCAATCTCGTCCAGTCAGAACAACCTCGAATGTGATTCGTATACCTCGGACCAAGGTTTTGCCTCCTGCTTCCTTCAGATTCCACGTCGCCATGGACACCCTTGCACTTGGCTAGTGGTTCGCATATCCCAACGCCCACAGTGAACTTTCATCACCTAGTTGACGGACATGCCCGGCACACTAAAAAAAGCATGTTGCACAAATGTGCAACATGCTTGATGACCCCTACGGGATTCGAACCCGTGTTACCGCCGTGAAAGGGCGGTGTCTTAACCACTTGACCAAGGGGCCGTGGCTCCGAAGGCAGGACTCGAACCTGCGACAACCTGATTAACAGTCAGGTGCTACTACCAACTGAGCTACTTCGGAATAATGGTGGGCCTAAATGGACTCGAACCATCGACCTCACGCTTATCAGGCGTGCGCTCTAACCAGCTGAGCTATAGGCCCATTATTTGGAGCGGGTGATGAGAATCGAACTCACGACATCAGCTTGGAAGGCTGAGGTTTTACCATTAAACTACACCCGCAAATATGGTGGGTCAGGACGGAATCGAACCGCCGACACTTAGAGCTTCAATCTAATGCTCTACCAACTGAGCTACTGACCCGGAAATGGAGGAGGTAGAGGGATTCGAACCCCCGCGCGGTGTTACCCGCCTGTCGGTTTTCAAGACCGATCCCTTCAGCCAGACTTGGGTATACCTCCAAAATATTTAGAAATGGTGGAGCCTAGCGGGATCGAACCGCTGACCTCCTGCGTGCAAGGCAGGCGCTCTCCCAGCTGAGCTAAGGCCCCAAAAATTAAGTAAAACTGGTCGGAATGACAGGATTCGAACCTACGACCCCTTGGTCCCAAACCAAGTGCTCTACCAAGCTGAGCTACATTCCGTTACTTTTTTTGGCGCGCCCGACAGGAGTCGAACCCATAACCTTCTGATCCGTAGTCAGACGCTCTATCCAATTGAGCTACGGGCGCATAATTTTGTATAAAAACTTGATGAGCCATGAAGGACTCGAACCTTCGACCCTCTGATTAAAAGTCAGATGCTCTACCAACTGAGCTAATGGCTCAAACTAAGAAATAAATGGCTGGGGTACTAGGATTCGAACCTAGGCATGACGGAATCAAAATCCGTTGCCTTACCGCTTGGCTATACCCCAATTATTAAATGGGGCGACTGATGGGAATCGAACCCACGAATGCCGGAACCACAATCCGGTGCGTTAACCACTTCGCCACAATCGCCACTATATGTAAACACAGCAGTTCTTGATAACGAGTACCTCGAAACCTGGCAGGGGCAGTAGGAATCGAACCCACACCAAAGGTTTTGGAGACCTCTATTCTACCGTTGAACTATGCCCCTATTATATTAAAACTGGTGGAGGGGGACGGATTCGAACCGCCGAACCCTAAGGAGCGGATTTACAGTCCGCCGCGTTTAGCCACTTCGCTACCCCTCCAATGGATGGTGCCGGCGATAGGAGTCGAACCCACGACCTACTGATTACAAGTCAGTTGCTCTACCAACTGAGCTACACCGGCAAAAAAAAAAATGGCGGTCCCGACCGGGATCGAACCGGCGATCTCCTGCGTGACAGGCAGGCATGTTAACCGCTACACCACGGGACCATAATGGTGGAGGATGACGGGCTCGAACCGCCGACCCCCTGCTTGTAAGGCAGGTGCTCTCCCAGCTGAGCTAATCCTCCTGGGTATAATGCCTAGCGACGTCCTACTCTCACAGGGGGAAGCCCCCAACTACCATCGGCGCTAAAGAGCTTAACTTCCGTGTTCGGTATGGGAACGGGTGTGACCTCTTTGCCATCATCACTAGACTATTTTCGACCTCCAATACACGGCGTATTACTGCGTCAGCTTCTCTCGCTCAATCGGTCACGTACAGAGGTACGCTCCCTCATTCACTCGTTTGCTTCCTTGTACTACTTGTGTCTTGAAGCTCTCTTCGGCTTTCAATATACATCGTATCTTGAAACCCTTGGTTGAAAGAAATTATTCTTTCAAAACTGGATAAACGTGCATTGAATGTTTCAAACGTTTTGGTTAAGTCCTCGATCGATTAGTATTCGTCAGCTCCATGTGTCACCACACTTCCACCTCGAACCTATCTACCTCATCGTCTTTGAGGGATCTTACTTACTTGCGTAATGGGAAATCTCATCTTGAGGGGGGCTTCATGCTTAGATGCTTTCAGCACTTATCCCGTCCACACATAGCTACCCAGCGATGCCTTTGGCAAGACAACTGGTACACCAGCGGTGTGTCCATCCCGGTCCTCTCGTACTAAGGACAGCTCCTCTCAAATTTCCTACGCCCACGACGGATAGGGACCGAACTGTCTCACGACGTTCTGAACCCAGCTCGCGTACCGCTTTAATGGGCGAACAGCCCAACCCTTGGGACCGACTACAGCCCCAGGATGCGATGAGCCGACATCGAGGTGCCAAACCTCCCCGTCGATGTGGACTCTTGGGGGAGATAAGCCTGTTATCCCCGGGGTAGCTTTTATCCGTTGAGCGATGGCCCTTCCATGCGGAACCACCGGATCACTAAGCCCGTCTTTCGACCCTGCTCGACTTGTAGGTCTCGCAGTCAAGCTCCCTTGTGCCTTTACACTCTACGAATGATTTCCAACCATTCTGAGGGAACCTTTGGGCGCCTCCGTTACCTTTTAGGAGGCGACCGCCCCAGTCAAACTGTCCGCCTGACACTGTCTCCTGCCCCGCTAAGGGGCATGGGTTAGAATTTCAATACAACCAGGGTAGTATCCCACCGACGCCTCCTTCGAAGCTGGCGCTCCGAGATCTCTGGCTCCTACCTATCCTGTACAAGTTGTACCAAAATTCAATATCAGGCTACAGTAAAGCTCCACGGGGTCTTTCCGTCCTGTCGCGGGTAACCTGCATCTTCACAGGTACTATAATTTCACCGAGTCTCTCGTTGAGACAGTGCCCAGATCGTTACGCCTTTCGTGCGGGTCGGAACTTACCCGACAAGGAATTTCGCTACCTTAGGACCGTTATAGTTACGGCCGCCGTTTACTGGGGCTTCAATTCGCAGCTTCGCTTGCGCTAACCACTCCTCTTAACCTTCCAGCACCGGGCAGGCGTCAGCCCCTATACGTCACCTTACGGTTTTGCAGAGACCTGTGTTTTTGCTAAACAGTCGCCTGGGCCTATTCACTGCGGCTCTCATGCGCTTGCACGCTCAAGAGCACCCCTTCTCCCGAAGTTACGGGGTCATTTTGCCGAGTTCCTTAACGAGAGTTCTCTCGCACACCTTAGGATTCTCTCCTCGACTACCTGTGTCGGTTTGCGGTACGGGCACCTCTCACCTCGATAGAGGCTTTTCTTGGCAGTGTGAAATCAGGAACTTCGTCCATACGGACTCGCCATCACAGCTCAACGTTACAGTGTGCGGATTTGCCTACACACACGCCTTACTGCTTGGACGCGCACAACCAACGGCGCGCTTACCCTATCCTACTGCGTCCCCCCATTTCTCAAACGGTGAGGAGGTGGTACAGGAATATCAACCTGTTGTCCATCGCCTACGCCTATCGGCCTCGGCTTAGGTCCCGACTAACCCTGAGCGGACGAGCCTTCCTCAGGAAACCTTAGTCATACGGTGGACGGGATTCTCACCCGTCTTTCGCTACTCATACCGGCATTCTCACTTCTAAGCGCTCCACCAGTCCTTCCGGTCTGACTTCAACGCACTTAGAACGCTCTCCTACCACTGACATCATAGATGTCAATCCACAGCTTCGGTGAATCGTTTAGCCCCGATACATTTTCGGCGCAGCGTCACTCGACCAGTGAGCTATTACGCACTCTTTAAATGATGGCTGCTTCTAAGCCAACATCCTGGTTGTCTGTGCAACGCCACATCCTTTTCCACTTAACGATTACTTTGGGACCTTAGCTGGTGGTCTGGGCTGTTTCCCTTTTGACTACGGATCTTATCACTCGCAGTCTGACTCCCGTGTATAAATATCTGGCATTCGGAGTTTGTCTGAATTCGGTAAACCGGGATGGCCCCCTAGTCCAAACAGTGCTCTACCTCCAGTATTCTCATCACGAGGCTAGCCCTAAAGCTATTTCGGAGAGAACCAGCTATCTCCAAGTTCGATTGGAATTTCTCCGCTACCCACACCTCATCCCCGCACTTTTCAACGTGCGTGGGTTCGGGCCTCCAGTAAGTGTTACCTCACCTTCACCCTGGACATGGGTAGATCACCTGGTTTCGGGTCTACGACCACGTACTAATTCGCCCTATTCAGACTCGCTTTCGCTGCGGCTCCGCCTTCTAAAGCTTAACCTTGCACGTAATCGTAACTCGCCGGTTCATTCTACAAAAGGCACGCTATCACCCATTAACGGGCTCTAACTACTTGTAGGCACACGGTTTCAGGATCTCTTTCACTCCCCTTCCGGGGTGCTTTTCACCTTTCCCTCACGGTACTGGTTCACTATCGGTCACTAGGTAGTATTTAGCCTTGGGAGATGGTCCTCCCGGATTCCGACGGAATTTCACGTGTTCCGCCGTACTCAGGATCCACTCAGGAGAGAACGAACTTTCGACTACAGGGCTTTTACCTGCTCTGGCGGACCTTTCCAAGTCGCTTCATCTAACTCGCTCTTTTGTAACTCCGTATTGAGTGTCCTACAACCCCAAGAGGCAAGCCTCTTGGTTTGGGCTCTTCCCGTTTCGCTCGCCGCTACTCAGGGAATCGATTTTTCTTTCTCTTCCTCCAGGTACTTAGATGTTTCAGTTCCCTGGGTCTGCCTTCAAGACGCTATGAATTCACGTCAAGATACTACGCGATTAAACGTAGTGGGTTCCCCCATTCGGAAATCTCCGGATCAAAGCTCACTTACAGCTCCCCGAAGCATATCGGTGTTAGTGCCGTCCTTCTTCGGCTCCTAGTGCCAAGGCATTCGCCGTGCGCCCTTAATAACTTAACCAAGTTATTAAGCCTATAAAAAACTTAAAAAATAAATGTGTTTGTTACAATTTCAATGTCGTTTTATCCAGTTTTCAAAGAACAAGTTTTGAAGTATTTCATTCAGAAGAATGAACCTTCAAAACTGAACGCAAAACGTAATCTTACAAACCCTAGGTTTGTATTCCAAAAATATCCTTAGAAAGGAGGTGATCCAGCCGCACCTTCCGATACGGCTACCTTGTTACGACTTCACCCCAATCATCTATCCCACCTTCGGCGGCTGGCTCCAAAAGGTTACCCCACCGACTTCGGGTGTTACAAACTCTCGTGGTGTGACGGGCGGTGTGTACAAGGCCCGGGAACGTATTCACCGCGGCATGCTGATCCGCGATTACTAGCGATTCCGGCTTCATGTAGGCGAGTTGCAGCCTACAATCCGAACTGAGAACGACTTTATCGGATTAGCTCCCTCTCGCGAGTTGGCAACCGTTTGTATCGTCCATTGTAGCACGTGTGTAGCCCAGGTCATAAGGGGCATGATGATTTGACGTCATCCCCACCTTCCTCCGGTTTGTCACCGGCAGTCACCTTAGAGTGCCCAACTAAATGATGGCAACTAAGATCAAGGGTTGCGCTCGTTGCGGGACTTAACCCAACATCTCACGACACGAGCTGACGACAACCATGCACCACCTGTCACCGTTGTCCCCGAAGGGAAAACTATATCTCTACAGTGGTCAACGGGATGTCAAGACCTGGTAAGGTTCTTCGCGTTGCTTCGAATTAAACCACATGCTCCACCGCTTGTGCGGGCCCCCGTCAATTCCTTTGAGTTTCAGTCTTGCGACCGTACTCCCCAGGCGGAGTGCTTAATGCGTTAGCTGCAGCACTAAGGGGCGGAAACCCCCTAACACTTAGCACTCATCGTTTACGGCGTGGACTACCAGGGTATCTAATCCTGTTTGCTCCCCACGCTTTCGCGCCTCAGCGTCAGTTACAGACCAGAAAGTCGCCTTCGCCACTGGTGTTCCTCCAAATCTCTACGCATTTCACCGCTACACTTGGAATTCCACTTTCCTCTTCTGCACTCAAGTCCCCCAGTTTCCAATGACCCTCCACGGTTGAGCCGTGGGCTTTCACATCAGACTTAAAGGACCGCCTGCGCGCGCTTTACGCCCAATAATTCCGGACAACGCTTGCCACCTACGTATTACCGCGGCTGCTGGCACGTAGTTAGCCGTGGCTTTCTAATAAGGTACCGTCAAGGTACAGCCAGTTACTACTGTACTTGTTCTTCCCTTACAACAGAGTTTTACGATCCGAAAACCTTCTTCACTCACGCGGCGTTGCTCCATCAGGCTTTCGCCCATTGTGGAAGATTCCCTACTGCTGCCTCCCGTAGGAGTCTGGGCCGTGTCTCAGTCCCAGTGTGGCCGATCACCCTCTCAGGTCGGCTACGCATCGTCGCCTTGGTGAGCCGTTACCTCACCAACTAGCTAATGCGCCGCGGGCCCATCTTATAGCGACAGCCGAAACCGTCTTTCAGTATTTCACCATGAAGTAAAATAGATTATTCGGTATTAGCCCCGGTTTCCCGGAGTTATCCCAAACTATAAGGTAGGTTGCCCACGTGTTACTCACCCGTCCGCCGCTAACGTCAAAGGAGCAAGCTCCTTCTCTGTTCGCTCGACTTGCATGTATTAGGCACGCCGCCAGCGTTCGTCCTGAGCCAGGATCAAACTCTCCATAAAAAGAAATTTGATTAGCTCAAATTGTTTTGCTGGCATCATGTTTGATGTCCAAAATTTTGTTTTGTTCATTAACGAAAGTTAATTACTTAAAACTTTATTGATTACGTTTTGCTTGTTCAGTTTTCAAGGTTCATTTCGTTACCGTTTCGCAACAGCAACTCTTATATAATATCACGCTATCAACTAGATGTCAACAACTAATTTATTTAATTTAATTGTTTTTCAGCAGTTGTCTTAACGACTTGTATAATACTACACTCTTATTTTAAAAAGGTCAACACTTTCCCTAAAAAAAACTTTATACTTTTTTACTTCATCGAAAAACTTCCTATATAATGCTCGCAAAAAAATATAGTAATCAATTATGCCTCGGCATAATTGCGTCCGGAATCGGCTTTGTGCTTGCACAAAGAACTCCTTTCCGATTCCTTGACATCCGCCGGAAGCTTTAACTTCTTTCAGCGGATGTTTGGACACCCGCTGAAAAGTGACTTAAAATTGCATTCATCTCACCACCTATAGAGGTGGGAGACTTCTGTATCTGACTCTTTGCTTTCGCTACAAACGACATTTGCTGAAAGAAGTTAAACTCTTCATCTCAAGCAAATTCAATTTTAAATTCTTGCCTAAACTAGAATTCTATCATAACCTTAGTAAAAAAAATAATAGATATTAAAAAAATTGAACAAAAAAACTCGGTATAGAAACCGAGTTTTTAAAACGGAAAGAAAAATGGAATTGCTAACATCATGACAATAAACATGACAATTTGCAATGGTATTCCGATCTTTACAAAATCCATAAATTTATAACCACCAGCTGTCATCACAAGTGCATTCGTTGGGGAAGCAATCGGTGTGACAAACGCCATACTCGCGGCCACAGCAACAGCAATCATGAATGTCGTCGGACTAACTTCCATTGCAATCGCTGCATTCATAGCGATTGGTGCAAATAATACAGCAGTGGCCGTATTACTAATGAACTGACCAAAGATAACTGTTAAAATATAAACTCCAATTAATACCCCATAAGGTCCATAATCACCGAGCGCATTGATAATACCATCAGATAAGATAGCCATTCCACCTGTTTTCTCTAATGCTGTCGCCATAGGAAGCATTGCTGCTACAAGTACAATACTTTCAAAATTCATATTGCTGTATGCATCCTCCATGTTACGTAAACATCCTGTCAAGATCATAAGTACAGCACCAATCATAACGGATATAACTGCAGGAAAAACTTCAAAAGCCATTAACAAAATCATTAAAAGCATAATAGCACCAGCAATACCGGCTTTACCAGTGGCTGCTGCAACACTCGCATGCTCCTTCGGCTGACCAACAACAACGACATCCTGAGTCTCCCTTGCTAGTATTAGAATTTCATCCCATGCTCCCTGCACTAAAATGGCATCTCCGAATTTCAATTTATGTGTAATCATATCTTGAAGCTTATAGCCACCTCTGCGATTAATGCCGATAATGTTTAGATTATATTTTTCTCGGAATCCAAGAGAGCTAACGGTTTCATTAATAAAGCTAGAATTTGGTGTTAATAATACCTCTGCAATGCCAAGATGCTTCGATACCAATTCATCAGCCTCTCCTTCAGCTAACTCCTGCATCTGTAGATGATAATCTGTAGTAAAGCGACGAACATCCTCTTCCTCACCTTGGATATATAGTTCGTCCTTGCCATGTATGACACTTGTCGGTCCTGCCATTTCTTGATATGTCATAGGCAATAAATTGATGCCCTCCTGTGCTTTCCGATGAATTTTCATTATACAGAGCGCATATGTGGCTGGAAGTTTTAACTCTGCCAATGTTGTGTCAATAATCGGGGAGTCCTCCGGTACAAATATTTTGAACAAACGATTGTTCAAATCATATTGCTTAATAATTTTCTTTGGAGAAAGTTTATAACCAGCATTAGTTTGTGTACGGTTTTTATCATTTGGTAATAGGATATTTCGTACGAGTACTAAATAGGTAATACCAGTGATCATCCCTACAATACCAATAGGTGTCACTTCGAAAAAGCCTAGTTTATTGTAGCCGCGATCGACCAATAGCTGACTAACAATTAAATTTGTCGGAGAAGCAATAAGTGTCATAAGCCCAGAAAGACTTGCAACGTATGAGAGTGGGAGTAAGAATTTTGACGGGCTTACCTTCATACTAATCGCAATACTAACGACTATTGGCATCATCAAAGCTACCGTACCTGTATTACTCATAAATGCACCGACAGAACCTACAATAATGAGTAGTAATACAAATAATTTCAGCTCACTATTGCCTGACCATTTCAGTAATAATTGACCTGCCATCCCGGCAAGCCCTGTGCGTAAAATCCCTGCACCCACGACAAATAACCCCGCGATCATTAATACTACAGAGTTTGAAAAACCAGCTAGTGCCTCTGCGGGTGTTAAAATATCCGTAATAACAAATGCTAGGAGTGACACAATCGCAACGAGGTCTGCTCGTACTTTATTGGTCACAAACGCAAAAATTGTCGCTCCTAAAATAAGAAATGTTAATGTAAGCTGCACATCCAAGAATTCCTTTCTAACATTAATCATTATGCTTTACTAATGGTGATATACAAAATCAGGTGTGTTTTTTAACTATTTTTATCCATTATAATTAATGAGAAGGCTCTGATTTTCGCTACGGGCCACTCGCTTTCCCGAGGGAGTCGAGTAGCCCTACACTACAATCAGTTGAAATGGGAATATGATAGCAACAAAAAAATCCTTTCATCGCTCAATAATAAACCTATTTTTTCCTAATCAACACGCCTGATGAAAATCAAACCTTTTGTACTTGTAACATCTTGCTTGTTTGCTATATCACTTATTTTTATTATATCTTACCAAGAGCTACATATGAGAAAGTTCACCGTCTTTTCGAAATAAAAGACTTACCACATAACGAGGGGGTGATTTCCGTTCCGACCGGGCGCTTTCCTAGGGTCGTCCGCTGAGCCGCTTCAATCAACCTATATACATGGCATACGTTTTAAGAAATGTCATCCACCACTTTTGGTAACGAACCAAATAAAAATAAGTGTGGTAATTAACCCACACTCCAAAGGGTATCTATTGTCATGAATTGAATCTATATGATTACTTTTGATAAAGGTTATGCTCTTTAATGTAGTCATAACAAGCGCCAGGCAATAGATATTTCGGCTCGCCGCCCATTGCGAATTCTTCTCGAATATAGGTAGAGCTAATTTCCATTGCTAAGCCTTTGTCGATTAAATGAAATCTTCCATCATCATTATTCCTCAAAATAGGGGAACGACTGATCGTTGATAACATATCAATGCCATGCCTTGCCATTACAATAAATTTATTTTCAGCTACTAACAATTCTCCCTGTTTCCACAACCCTGCCCCAATATCAACTAATAAATCCGCTCCCATAATAAAATGAATTTCATCATTGGGGTGCTGTTCTCTAAAATATTTCATCGTGTCATATGTGTAAATATTCCAACCTTCTTGCTCCATCTCATATGAATCTGCAACAAAACGCTTATCCTTAGCAATAGCCAGCTGTAGCATATTCCACCGATGAGCATCCTTTGTTTTTATCTCTTTATCCTTACGTTTATTGGAGCAAGGTAAAAAAATGACCTTATCTAATTTGCAACGGTGTGCCACTGTGCTTGCCGTCCAAAGATGAACATTTGTAATTGGATCAAAAGACGAACCATAAATACCTATTCTCGCCATTATATAACCCTCCCCTTAACTTCTCTCATACAGACTTTGTGATTTTTTCTTTAATTTCCTTAATGCTTTTCATTTTGTTATCCCAGCATGCTTGACTTAAATCTACAGGGTACTCTTCTGGATTCATCGTCCGTTTGTACTCACCCCATAGTAGATGTAAATTTTCTTCTACATATGCTTGAATTTCCCTAAGCGTTGGTTCCTTGTAAAGGATAGAGCCATCCACTACAATGTCTTCATGTAATTCTTTAGCTGCAAAATTCGTAACAAATTTGCTGATATAAGTATGAACAGGGTGAAACATTTTCAAGCGTTCTTCTTGTTGGGGATTTTCATAGTCTAACGCTATATAATCTCCTTCAGCATGACCATTCCCTTTGTTAATGATTCGATAGATACGTTTGCGTCCTGGCGTTGTTACTTTTTCGGGATTTGCAGAAATTTTAATAGTATCTACCATTTCACCGTTTTCATTTTCAATCGATACTAATTTGTATACCCCACCAAGTGCAGCTTGATCGTAAGCAGTAATGAGCTTTGTTCCGATTCCCCAAGCATCAATTTCAGCTCCTTGAGACTTTAAATTCATAATGGTATATTCATCCAAATCATTAGATGCTATAATTTTCGCTTCCGTGAAGCCAGCTTCATCTAGCATTTCCCTTGCCTTTTTTGAGAGATACGCTAAGTCTCCACTGTCCAAACGGATTCCTACAAAATTGATTTTATCTCCAAATTCCTTTGCTACACGAATAGCGGTAGGAACACCCGAACGCAATGTATCATACGTATCTACTAAGAAAACACAATCTTTATGTGTACTTGCATACTTTGTAAATGCCGTATATTCATCACGGTAAGCCTGTATCATCGCATGTGCATGAGTACCTGACACAGGGATGCCAAATAACTTCCCAGCTCTTACATTACTTGTAGCAGAAAATCCACCAATATAAGCAGCACGAGTTCCCCAAATAGCTGCATCAAATTCATGAGCACGACGTGTACCAAATTCCATCGCCGTATCCTTTCCTATCACTTGTTTAATACGTGAAGCCTTCGTTGCAATAAGGGTTTGGTAATTCACGATATTTAGTATAGGTGTTTCAATTAATTGAGCTTCCGCTAATGATGCCTCAATTCGTAAAATGGGCTCATTCGCAAATACCAATTCACCTTCCTTCATAGCAGAAATGGTACCCGTAAATTTGAGATTTTGAAGATATTTAAGAAATTCCTCTGAATATTTTCCTTCCTCACGTAAATATTGAATATCACTATCCGAAAACCCAAAGCTTTTAATAAACTCCATGATCTTTTGTAAGCCTGCGAATATCGCATAGCCATTACCGAACGGAAGCTTTCGAAAATACAGTTCAAACACCGCTGTGCGATTTTGGATACCATCTCGCCAGTACGTTTCGACCATATTAATTTGATATAAATCCGTGTGTAACATGAAGCTATCGTCTGTATATTTCATTCCCTTTTCCCCCATTCATAAAATCAAATAATAGTGGCTCCGAGTGAATGTTTGAAATGTCCTAACGCCCATTCATGTCCAGCTTGGTTAAAAGACGCAACAGCATTTTCATGAATAACGATGTTAAATCCTTTGTTATAAGCATCCACAGCTGTATGAAGAACACAAATGTCTGTACATACACCTATTAAATGCAATTCAGTAATTCCTCTTTCACGCAATTTAATCTCTAAATCCGTCCCAGCAAAAGCAGAATATCTTGTTTTATCCAAATAGTAGACATGATTTAAATGTTTATTTTCTTCATATAATTCTTTTAAGGAGCCATATAGTTCTCTCCCCTTTGTATCTCTAATATTATGAGGAGGAAAAAGCTTTGTTTCTGGGTGATAGCAATCATCTTTTTCGTGAACATCAATGGCAAAAACCACAAAATCGTCTTTTGAGATAAATTCCTTTGTTAATTGTGTATTTACCTCTTCCAATAGTTGCCCCGGTTTCCCGCAAGTTAGAGCTCCATCTGATGCTACAAAATCCACTGTATAATCAATATTAATCAATGCACGTTTCGGCATATTCCAACACTCCACTTCTTTAATTAGTAATTAAAAAATTACAAATTACTTTTATAGCAATTATGCCTCGGCATAATTGCGTCCGGATCCATGACATCGGCTGGAGGCTTTAGGCCAACAGATGTTTTTTGTGCGACAGCGCAGTGCCAACGTAGCGTCAGCAAAAGGGTTTTATCTGTGCGAAAGCGCAGTGCCAACGTAGCGTCAGCAACAACAACAACACGATGTTGGTCACTCAGGCGTTTTCACAGGATGTGAAGATTTTAGCCTGAGTTCCTCTATTTCAGCTGGAGTTTAGACACCTACTGAAAGAAGTTAAAAATTATCAGGAAAGACAGGTGCTTTCCTAATGATAAATCGACTCTACAATTTCAAAGTTATTGAAAGTATATAATTGTGACGGTCTATATGAATTTCTTTTCGTTTTCTTTGGTTTTCCTTCTTCATCTACTACTTTATCAATAAAAGGCAATTTAGGTGCTTTTGTGAAGAACACAGAATCATTTGAAATGCGCGGATCATCTCCCACTGTCAACAAAACTCTTTGTAATTCAGATAAAGTAAATTCTTCTGGCAAAAAATTTTTAGCAACCGTTGTTTGAATCATATCTTTCTTAATAAAATCCAACGCATCAGTAATAATCTTTCGATGATCAAAAGCTAACTCGAGTTTAAACACTTCATTTAAATCGAACAGCTCTACCTCCGCCGCATCATCATTTGCTTGGCGTTGATCGATATATACTTCCGGAACAATGGCATAAAAGGCGTTTGAAATCATCCAACCACGAGGATCGCGATCTATTTCATCGTAGACACCAAAGTGTTTAACATGTAACCCCTCTACATTGGTTTCTTCTTTTAACTCTCTTTTAGCAGCGATATATGCGGTTTCCTTTCGAGTCGCATCTACAAATCCTCCTGGAAGCGCCCATTTTCCTCCTTCGATATTAGGGTTCCCCTCATTATCTTTATCAGCTCGTTTAATCAACATGATTTTAAGCGTCATCATCGGCGGTGCTTTTTCTTCTACTTTTTCAGATGTTATTGTAAAAATCGCAATATCTGACGTATAGCCATCAGGTGTTAGATATTTAGAAGAATCATAATTCGCAAGAACTTCTTCTTGTGAACGATATTTTGTCATTGAATGTAACTCCTTTGAAACAATATTTTGCAAAATTAATGATCAAGATGCATATGAAGCATAATGACTCTCCGGGAACGCGCGGGTATTTGCTTCACTTCCGCGGATATTCTTCCAGGATTCATTTCATCTATCCTTGCATTAATTTAAATCGTTTTAGTAATTTGTAATTCGAGAATTACTATTTATTAGTATGATAACTGTTCTTTCCAATCATTTCAACTCTTTTAATAAAAAATTTTTAAGAAGTGTAATTGAATTAAAAAAAGCATAAATAAAAGCATTTACTGCCTTATTTATGCCTTTGATTATTTAATTTACTAGTTGATTTTTCAAGAGAATACCATCTTGTACAACAACTCGCCCATCTTTAATAACTGTATTCGTATGGTTCATGCCATAGAAATATTGTAGCTGCTTGTAATTGGCAACATCCAATATAATAATGTCAGCTTGTTTGCCCGTTTCAAGTGAGCCAATTTGATGGCCTCGGTTCAGTGCGTATGCTGCATTAATGGTTGTCGCCGTTAACACTTCTTCTAGTGTCATACCCATATGCATACAAGCTAAATTCATGATAAAGGGCAGACTCATCGTTGGAGATGAGCCAGGATTAAAGTCAGTTGAAATGGCTACAGGTACCCCTTCATCAATCATTAGACGCCCCCTTGCAAATGGAGCTCGTAAGAAGAATGCTGTTCCAGGTAACAACACGGCAATCGTGCCAGCTTCCGCCATTTTCTGTATACCTTCATCAGAAGCAACTAGCAAATGCTCAGCTGAAATCGCCCCTACTTCCGCAGCAAGCTCCGCTCCCTTATAGGGCTCAATTTCATCAGCATGAATTTTCGCTGTTAATCCATGCGCTTTTCCAGCCTCTAAAATACGTTGCGACTGTTCTGGAGTAAATACACCTTTTTCACAAAAAACATCATTAAATTCTGCAAGCTCTAACTTGGCCACTTGCGGCAGCATGTCATGAATCACTACATCTACAAACTCATCCTCACGTCCTTTATAGTCACGAGGCACTGCATGAGCCCCCATAAAGGTACTAACGACATCAATGTCATGTGTAGCTTGCAATTTTTTTGCTACCTCGAGCTGCTTCTTTTCTGTTTCCCAATCCAAGCCGTAGCCAGATTTTGCTTCAACTGTTGTGACACCATGCTTTAAAAACACGTCTAAGTGATGCATCGTTTTTTCATATAGATCCTCAAAGCTAGTTTCTCGTGTTCGCTTTGTCGTGGCATGAATCCCACCACCTGCATTCATGATTTCCATATATGTGGAACCATTGAGACGCATATTAAATTCTTGCTCACGTGTACCTCCATGAACTAAATGCGTATGACAATCTACGAGACCCGGCATAACAATTTTACCGGAAGCATCAATAACCTCTGCTACCCTAACTAAATCAGGGAAATCCGCTTCTAGCTGTTCATAAGCCCCAACTGCTACAATGCGATTTCCTTCTATTAATACGCTGCCTTTTTCCACTACTGCAATTTGACGCATTTGTTCTTTTATACGAGGACCTTGTATAGTATTTTTTAGCGTAACCACTTCATTCGCATTTTTAATTAAAATCGTCACTTAGCATCATCCTTTAGCATTGGTATATGCACACCTTTATTCTTGGCTGTATTAATGGCAATTTCATAGCCAGCGTCCGCGTGACGTGCAACACCCATTCCTGGATCCGAAACTAACACTCGTACAATTTTCTCAGCAGCAAGCTTCGATCCATCCGCTACTAACACCTGACCTGCATGCTGTGAGTAACCCATACCTACACCACCACCGTGATGAACACTTACCCAGCTTGCACCACTTGCTGTATTGACAAGTGCATTTAGAATTGGCCAGTCTGATACTGCATCAGAGCCATCAAGCATCCCCTCCGTTTCACGGTTTGGTGATGCAACAGAGCCAGAATCTAAATGATCTCGCCCAAAAACAATCGGTGCTGATAGCTCACCATTAGCAACCATCTCGTTCACCTTCAGTGCAAAACGATGACGGTCACCATAACCTAACCAGCATATACGAGCCGGTAAACCTTGCCATTTCACCATCTTTTGCGCCATATCAATCCAATTTACTAGACCTTCATCATGGGCAAACATTTCTTTTGCAAGTGCATCTGTTTTATAAATGTCCTCAGGGTCACCGGAAAGTGCAGCCCAACGGAATGGCCCTTTCCCCTCACAGAATAACGGACGAATATACGCTGGAACAAAGCCTGGGAAGTCAAAGGCATTTGTTACACCCATCTCTTTGGCATAAGCGCGAATATTATTTCCGTAATCAAATACTTCTGCGCCTGCTTGTTGGAATTCAAGCATTGTACGAACATGTTCAGCCATTGTTTCTTTTGCTCTTCGCTCATACGTTTTTACATCTTTTTTACGAAGTTCTAGCGCTTCTTCAAACGTCATACCATTCGGTACATAGCCATTTATCGGATCATGGGCAGATGTTTGATCTGTTACAAAATCAGGAATAATACCTCGGTTCAATAGCTCACGATTAACATCTGCACAGTTGCCCACAAGACCGATGGATGCAGGCTCTTTTTTGTCACGGAGTTTATTGACTAATTCAATCGCTTCATCAACTGTCTCTACAATATAATCACAGTAGCCCTCTTTTATTTTTCGTTCAATTCGAGCACGCTCCACTTCGACTACTAAAATGACAGCACCAGCCATTTTCCCAGCTAAAGGCTGTGCACCGCTCATACCACCCATACCACCTGTAAGGATGAATTTTCCGCGTAAGTCAGTTGTGCCAAATACTTTTTTACCTGCCTCTACGAATGATAGATACGTTCCTTGTAAAATTCCCTGTGCACCAATATAAATCCAGCTACCAGCAGTCATTTGACCATACATCATTAAATCGCGTTCCTCTAGCTCATAAAAATGCTCCCAATTTGCCCACGCCGGCACTAAATTAGAATTCGCGATTAATACACGTGGTGCATGTTCATGTGTACGGAATACAGCAACTGGCTTTCCTGATTGAATTAGAAGTGTTTCATCATTCTCTAATTCTTTTAATGACTTAATAATTTGCTCATAGCTCTCCCAATTACGTGCCGCTTTACCGATTCCACCATAGACAATCAGCTCATCAGGATTTTCAGCTACTTCAGGATCTAAATTATTCATTAACATACGCATCGCAGCTTCCTGTGTCCATCCTTTACACGAAAGCACCGTTCCCCTTGGCGCATGAATTGTAGTTGTTGTTTTCATATTGCCATCCCCTTTGTTTTAATTTGATAATTCCACTAAATCATCACTTTCTAATAAATATTCCGCTAATGCTTCAATTTCATCTCCAATCGGCTGATCCGATAAAAGCGGTGGGCAAAATTCTCGTACCTTTTTCAAATACTTATATGTTGTTGGTGATAGTTGCTCTTCTGCCTTATCTAGATGAATAGCCTGTGATGCACAGATCATCTCTATCGCTATGACACGAGCAGCATTGTGGACGATTTGACGCACTTGTCGAGCAGATGTCGTACCCATGCTTACATGATCCTCTTGGTTGCCTGACGTCGGTATAGAATCCACACTAGAAGGATGTGCCAACACTTTATTTTCAGAAACAATAGATGCCGCTGTATATTGTGCAATCATTAGTCCACATTCAATACCAGGATTTGTCGCTAAAAATGGCGGCAAACCTTCATTAAGATACGGATTAACCATACGCTCTGTACGTCGCTCTGAAATATTAGCCCACTCACTTACACCAACTTTTAAGAAGTCCATCGCTAATGCAATCGGCTGACCGTGGAAATGCCCTCCTGATAACACTTCTCCATTTTCTAAAACAATCGGATTATCTGTCGTTGCATTCATCTCAGTTTGCACGCGGTCCTGAGCATAGAAAAATGATTGCCAGGAAGCACCATGCACTTGCGGAATACAACGTAATGAATAGGCATCCTGCATCCGTATCTCACCTTGCTTCGTCACACGTTTACTTCCCTCAAGCCACTTACGAATTCGCCCGCCTACAAGCTCTAATTCCGGATGTGGTCTTACTGCTAAAAGTGCTGGGTCAAACGCTGATGTAATCCCTTTTAGCGCCTCAAGCGTTAAACTCGCTGCCATATCTGCCGCAAGCCCAATACGCTCTGCCTCGTTCACCGTTAAAACACCAATCCCTGTCATTGCTTGTGTACCGTTAACAAGCGCTAGCCCTTCCTTAGCCTGGAGTCGAACTGGCGTTAGCCCTGCTTGCTCTAAAGCCTCACTACCGCTCATAATCTCTCCGTTAAACTCAGCCTTACCTTCACCTACTAGCACTAAAGCCAAATGTGATAACGGTGCTAAATCCCCACTTGCTCCAACCGAGCCTTGAGATGGTACAATCGGGTGCACTCCCTTATTTATAAAATCCACGAGTAGTTGCACCGTTTCCTGACGAATCCCTGAAAAACCACGCGCTAAAGCATTGGCACGTAAAACCATCATTGCACGCACAACATCTGTTGGAAATGGAGCACCAACACCTGTTGCATCTGAGCGCAATAAGTTTAGTTGTAAAAGCTCAATGTCTTCCTCTTCAATTTTTATATTGCTTAATTTTCCAAACCCTGTATTCACACCATAAATTGTTTGCCCTTCAGCTAAACGCTTTTCTATTCGTTCTCTACTTAAGCAAATACGCTCCACACTTTCAGTAGATAGCGCAACCGTAGCACGACCTTTTACAATTTCTTCGATTTGTTGTCTCGTTAATGTATTGCCATCCAGCTCGATGATCGACTTCATATGATATCCTCCCATTCCTTCTGTGCTATGTAAAAAATGCTTTTTATAATAGCGATTACTCTATTTACATTGTACTAACTACCTTTTTCAGAAAATAGAGAATTTTAAAAGAAAAAACATGATTTATTTCAGATTTTTTGTTATTTTTAATAATATAATCGTATTTTTTTACGAAACTAGATTTTTTTAAGGAGATTAATTGTCATGAGGGTGTTATTAATTGATCGAGATCCTACTGAACTTACAGGTATTCGTTGGTTTTTACATACGTATTTTCCTGGAGATGTAACGATTGAAATGTGTACAGCTATCAATGAGGCGCCTCAAAGTATCCAGCAATTCGAGCCTGAGGTAATACTGCTGAACATCGACCTAATTTCAAATAATCGTTTAACTGCACTTTATCGTGTTTTGCAAAAACAATCGGGAACTATTCTAGCTATGACAACGGAGCCATTATTTAAAAATGCATTGAGGGCAATTGATTTACAGGTCGCACATCTTTTTGTTAAACCAATTGATTTAGAAATATTAAAGCAAAAACTCACTGCTATTTCTCTTCGTACACCAAAGCCAAAGGTAGCTTATCAAGAAACTTCTGATGAATCTTTTTACTATCGATTATTTTTAGATAGTAAGACAAGTTCAATAGAAACAAATATACATTTCACCATGATCGAGCCTGAGCATTCAGAAATGTTTAATAAGCTGTTCAACTGGCTCCAGCAAACACCTATTTTTTATCATATGAAGATTTATCCTTTATCAGATAGAATCGTCTGCTTATTTCAAACGGATGATTTAAAGATTGTTGAAAAGGATGTTCGGACACTAATGAAGGAATGGTGGCTGTCACACAATAGCTCTTTAAATATCGGGATTTATGATGGAGAACCTACAACGATAAAGAATATGTATACATTAACAGAGCGTGCCCTTTATCAAAGTTTTTACGAAGGCTTTGGACACATTTTCTATGCGAGTAAACAGTTTGAAACACAGCCTCTCGATCCTTTGTTAACATCAGAGGAGCAACAATTACTGATAAGTAGTTTAGAGGACGGAAATCTTGAAGCCGTCAAAGCATTTTTATATCGACTATCTAATGAAGGAATTTATTATGAGCAAGATGACTTACGTATTCATCTAACGAGTGTATTAGCACAAATTCGCCGCTTTATGCTGAAATATAAATTACATGAGAAAGCCGCAATTGAGCAAAATTATCGCCAGCTTTTTCATTTAATCATCGAGCATCCGATATTTTATACCATTCTAAATAGCATTATTTCGTTTACTCAAAGACTTATTGAATTGGCTCGTGAGGCACGATTGGAGAAACGAGCCGACTATGTAGAACTGGCAATAGAAATTATCGATCAACAATTTCAGGATAACGGGTTATCTTTACCATTCGTTGCCCATAAATTAGGGATTAGCCCCAATTATTTAAGTACCATCTTTTCAAAGAAACAAGGATTGCCTTTTAAGCGCTATCTACAGCAGGTTCGTATTCATAATGCTACAAAAATGCTTTTAGAAACCGATTTTGCTATTAGCGAAATTGCCCAACTAAATGGTTTTGATGATTCTAATTACTTCATTAAAATTTTTAAACAGCAAATAGGAATTACTCCTAACCGTTATCGTAAAGCTTGAAAAGAAGTACGTTAGAATTTTTCAATTAGCAGAAATTTTTTCAATTTGAAAGGATTTAACACAAGGATTCTCTTTATTTCTATTTACCTTTAGTCGCCATAATATAGAAGCATTTATCTTTTTATTTCTTTATAACGTTTTAGAAAAGCTTAAATATCACAAAAATCTATGCATATATTAATAATTTTACACATATATTTAAAGTTTATATCTTAATGTAAAAATTCTTTAACAATAATCATTATAATTTACTAGCAATTCTATTTTATATTTGTTATAGTAATTCATGAAGAGTTCAACTCTCATCTTTTCTTCAGGAGGTAAACTAATATGACAAACGCAAATGATCGTAGCCGCCGCTTCACAACAGCAGGTGGTGCACCCGTAGTAAGCAACCATGACTCAATGTCAGCAGGTCCTCGTGGTCCTCTATTACTTCAAGATGTATGGTTAGTTGAAAAATTAGCAAACTTCAACCGTGAAGTGATTCCTGAACGTCGTATGCACGCTAAAGGCTCAGGTGCATTCGGTACTTTCACTGTAACTCATGATATTACTAAATATACAAAAGCTAAAATCTTCTCAGAGGTTGGGAAAAAAACAGAAATGTTCGCACGCTTCTCAACAGTTGCGGGTGAGCGCGGTGCAGCAGATGCTGAGCGTGATATTCGTGGATTTGCGCTTAAATTCTATACAGAAGAGGGCAACTGGGATTTAGTTGGTAATAATACACCTGTCTTCTTCTTCCGTGATCCATTACACTTTACAGATTTAAACCACGTGGTAAAACGTGATCCACGTACAAATATGAAAAACGCAAATTCAAACTGGGATTTCTGGACTTTATTACCAGAAGCACTTCACCAAGTAACAATAGTTATGTCTGACCGTGGTATCCCAGCTGGCTACCGCCATATGCATGGTTTCGGCTCTCACACTTATAGCTTCATTAATGCTGAAAACGAGCGCGTATGGGTTAAATTCCACTTCCGTACAGAGCAAAGTATTCAAAACTTAACTGGTGATGAGGCAGCGGAATTGATCGGTAATGACCGTGAATCTTCACAACGCGATCTATATGAGTCAATCGAAAAAGGCGACTTCCCTAAATGGAAAATGTACATTCAAGTAATGACAGAAGAACAAGCGCGTGAATTACCATATAACCCATTTGACTTAACAAAAGTATGGTATAAAAAAGACTTCCCACTAATTCCTGTTGGTGAATTCGAGTTAAACAAAAATCCAGACAATTACTTTGCAGAAGTTGAGCAAGCAGCGTTTGCACCATCTAACATTGTTCCTGGTATTAGCTTCTCTCCAGACAAAATGTTACAAGGTCGTATCTTCGCGTATGCTGATGCACATCGCTACCGCTTAGGTGTAAACCACCACTCGCTTCCTGTAAACGCACCAAAATGCCCATTCCGCTCATTCCACCGCGATGGTGCTATGCGTTTCGACGGCAACCTTGGTTCAACTTTGGGCTATGAACCAAATAGCTACGGCGAATGGGAGCATAATTTAGACCATAAAGAACCTGACTTACGTATTGACGGTCATGCTGGTATCCACGACTTCCGTGAAGATGACAACAATTACTTCGAGCAGCCAGGTAAATTATTCCGTCTAATGACTGCAGAAGAGCAACAACGCCTATTCGAAACTACAGCTAACGATATGGCGTCAGTTGAGGAGTTCATCAAACGTCGTCACATCCTTCACTGCTATTTAGCTGATCCAGCATATGGTGAAGGTGTAGCAAAAGCGATGGGTCTTTCATTAGAAGGTATGGATCTTTCAAACCCATACGTAAAACAACCAACTAACGTTTAATTTATTTCAGCCTAGGCTTAATTGATTTTTTTCCACTTATTATTGATATCCAAATCCAACTTTTTACTCCATGCGAAGAGCAACTTCACATGGAGTTTTTTTACGTTTTAATGATTAAGAAAGGCTTGTGCCTAAAAAATAGACACAAGCCTTACGCTTTGAATTATTGATAAATCTGACTGCCCGCCTTTTTAAATTCCTCTGCCTTTTCCTGCATACCTTTATGAATAGCTTCCGTAGTATTCATATCTTTATCCTTTGCATAATTACGAATATCCTGCGAGATTCTCATACTACAAAACTTAGGTCCACACATTGAACAGAAGTGCGCTGTTTTCGCCCCTTCTGCAGGTAATGTTTCATCATGATATTCTACTGCTCGCTCTGGATCTAGCGCTAAGTTGAATTGATCGCGCCAGCGGAATTCGAAGCGTGCTTTAGATAATGCATCGTCACGCTGCTGTGCTCCCGGATGCCCTTTCGCTAAATCAGCTGCGTGTGCAGCAATTTTATACGTAATAACCCCTACTCGGACATCCTCCCGATTTGGTAACCCTAAATGTTCTTTAGGTGTTACATAGCACAGCATTGCCGTACCAAACCAGCCTATCATTGCAGCACCAATAGCTGATGTAATATGGTCATAGCCAGGAGCAATATCTGTTGTCAACGGCCCTAAAGTATAGAAAGGAGCTTCCTTACACACCTCTAACTGCTTGTCCATATTTTCTTTAATAAGATGCATTGGTACATGCCCTGGTCCTTCTACCATCACCTGTACATCATGCTTCCAGGCAATTTGCGTTAATTCCCCTAGCGTTTCTAGCTCCGCAAACTGCGCCTCATCATTAGCATCTGCGATAGAACCTGGACGTAAACCGTCACCTAAAGAGAAGGCAACATCATATGTTTTCATAATTTCGCAGATTTCTTCAAAATGCGTATATAAGAAGCTCTCTTGGTGGTGATATAAACACCATTGTGCCATAATCGAACCGCCACGGGACACTATACCCGTTACACGATTCGCCGTTAATGGTACATAGCGCAGCAGTACCCCTGCGTGAATTGTGAAGTAATCAACACCTTGCTCAGCCTGCTCAATCAACGTATCACGATACACTTCCCACGTTAAATCCTCTGCCACACCATTTACTTTTTCTAGCGCTTGATAAATCGGTACTGTCCCTACTGGCACTGCGGCATTACGGATAATCCATTCACGCGTCGTATGAATATGCTTACCAGTCGATAAATCCATAATGTTATCAGCACCCCAACGTGTAGCCCACGTCATTTTTTCTACCTCTTCCGCAATAGAGGATGACACCGCTGAATTTCCAATATTGGCGTTAATTTTCACATGGAAATTACGTCCAATAATCATTGGCTCGGCCTCAGGGTGGTTAATATTAGAAGGCAAAATAGCTCGACCCGCAGCAATCTCTGAGCGCACAAATTCAGGGTCTATGTTTTCGCGAATCGCTACAAACTCCATTTCTGGCGTAATAATTCCTTTTCGCGCATAGTGAAGCTGAGTTACATTTCCACCTTTCTTAGCACGTAGAGGTTTTCTAGATAAATCCGGAAAAACATTTTCTTGAATACGTGGATCATCCGCATTACGGAAACCGTTATCCTCTGGCTTGATTGTACGCCCTTCGTATTCCTCGACGTCACCACGTTCTCTGATCCATGTACTACGTAAAGCTGGCAGTCCTTTCGTAATATCTACCTTATATGCAGGATCCGTATACGGACCACTCGTATCATAGACACGAACTGGCGCATTTTCCTCTTCACCGAAGCTACCTGTCGTTGGACTTAAAGCAATCTCACGCATTGGCACTAAAATATCTGGTCGCGATCCTTCCACATACACTTTTTTGCTTCCATCAAAATTTGACATAATCGTAATATTCTTTTCGCTAACTGTTGTCATGAACTATTTCGCTCCCGTTTTTACGTATTTTTATACAAGGACCAAATCTAGCTCACCCCTCAAAAAATCGAGTAGGAGGGAGTGACTAACTCCCGACCTCTCCAACCACCGTACGTACGGATCCGTATACGGCGGTTCAATTAAGATGAATAACGCAAGATTTCATAACGAGCTTGCAGACTTTTGAGCCCTTGGTTACTCCAATAAGAGTTACCAAGGGTTCTGTGTAATATTGGACTTTTCGAAATACGCCAGTAACTCTTGCGAGTATTGCCCCATTCGTAAGCCTTCCAGTCTGGAACTCCTAAGCGAATAAGGTTGCGCACTTTCGTACGAGGCTTCTTCCAATTCTTCCATAAACACATGCGAAGTCTTCTTCTAATCCATCCATCCAGTGATTCAAATATTGATTTCGTATCCGCTAATGAAAAGTAGCCACACCACCCAATTAAGTATTGATTCAATTGTTGAATTCGGTACTCCATTGGAAATGGCTTCTTTCTAGCTGTTAATTCCCGAATTTTGTTCTTCATTCGCTTTATGCTCTCTTTCGCAATTCGAACTTGTGGTTCTTTGCGGGAGGTAAAGCTAAATCCTAGGAATTTACGTTGCCAAGGACGAGCCACTGCGGATTTCTTCTCATTTATTTTCAATCGCAGCGTCTTCTCAATAAAGGTTTTGATACTTGCCATCACTCGTTCTCCTGCTCGTTTTGTTTTCACATAAATATTGCAGTCATCGGCGTAACGGACAAATTTATGACCACGTTTCTCTAATTCTTTGTCTAATTCATCCAGCACAATGTTTGAGAGAAGTGGACTCAGTGGACCCCCTTGGGGTGTTCCTTCATCTGTATCATAAACGACACCATTTATCATGACACCCGATTGCAAGTATCTACGAATCAGCTTGAGTAGAGGTTTATCAGAAATTTTCTTCGCTAATGTACTCATTAGACGGTCATGGTTTACTTTGTCGAAGAATTTCTCTAAGTCCATATCTACTACCCAGCGATATCCTTCTTTTATATAGCCTTTGGCTTCTCGGATTGCATCGTGAGCACTTCGTTTTGGTCGAAATCCGTAACTATGATTCGAGAAGTTCGGGTCGTATAGGTTGGATAGCACTTGGGCAATTGCCTGTTGAATGAGTCGGTCTGTCACGGTTGGGATTCCTAATAGTCGCACACCGCCGTCAGGTTTCGGGATTTCGATTCTGCGAACTGGTTGTGGTTGGTAGGTTCCCTCAAGAATTTGCTTCTTAATCGTTAGCCAGTTTTCGACTACATGCTGTCGTAGGAATTTTACGGGCATTTTGTCTACTCCATGACTCCCTTTGTTTCGTTCCACCCGTTTGAGTGCGAGAAGCAGATTCTCTCGTGATAAAATTTGATTCATTAACATCTCGTTCGACTCCTCCGTGAATAGCTTGTCTTCTTATAACAGTTTCTACTGCACCCGCTCAATGTCCCTCATGGGATTCACCATTACCTCCATTAAGTCGGTCCTTCTGGATTTTCTGTGTTTATCATAGAAAACTGCATGCCAAGGGCTATTCTCTCCGAATTGTTCGGTCCTTTCCATTCATTCTAGAAGTGAATGGTACTATGACCTCTGCTGACTTCTGATGGTTCAGCTACCTATCGCTAAGTAGGTTACAAAGTGTACTTTGCGTTTCCATCAGACCTCCCCGGGTAAGCGTATGCACTTTCACACCATCTATCCGCCTCATTTACTCGATATGACCTTCGACAGAAAGGACTTTGTGTTGTTGTGCACACTCATCCAATCATACCTAGCCTTATATGAGATTTGTGTTCCTCGGACCGGTGTTTTGCCTCCAGCTTCCTTCAGATTCCGCGTCGCCACGGACACCCTTGCTCTTGGCTAACCTCTACTTCTGTCTTCGAGGTTCGGGACTTGCACCCTATAGTTCATACGCATGCCGGGCGCACACAAAAGCCGAATCCAAAATTTTTTTTGGATCCGGCTAAGAATGTAAAGGTATAGTTATCGCAAAGAGCTTATATTGCAATAAAGGTTAACTTTCCCACGCTGGTATGAGCCAGATCAGGTCCAAAGGGTCAAGAAACCTCTATGCGTTTCTCTCTCAGCCCGACTCATCGGACTCCCCTAGTTAATGCTATTAAGTTTGATGCTAGTGTAGCAGATATTGCTAAGAGATGGAAGCTTCATTTGATAATTTTTGGCTTATCACCAAAAGTTGGCGATAACATTTGACCAATTGCCTCGGCATAATGCGTCGGGATCGGCTTTGTGCTTAGGCCTACATAGGGGACGGCACGATGTCAGTCATTTTGGTAATGCCACAGGACGTGGCGTTTTTACCGATACTGGGTCAGTTAGCCGTTATCGTATGGATGTGATGATTTTAGGCTAACATCATATATTAATTCCTTTCCGATTCCGTATTTAGCTGATACTTGGACATCCGCTGAAAAGTAACTTAAACCCGAATTTTATCTTACGACCTATAGAGACGGGAGACCTCTACTGAAAGAAGTTTAAACGTATACCATGTATATTAGTTGATTGGAGTGGAGACTGGGTGACTCCTTGGGGATTAGCGTCACAGATGAGACCCTGGAGCGAGCAACGCGAGTGAAGCGGCTCATCGGACGCCCCCAGGAAAGCACCCAGTCGGAACGGAAATCAACCACACGTTTCGGCAATAAACTTTTATTTGTTAAGCCGCTACTTCAGATAAGAGGATCTCACCTCTTATTCCAAATAGCACCTAACTGTTAGGTAAATAACAGTTCCGCTACATAAATCACAATCGTCACGGTAATACAGCTTACAATCGTTGAGAATAAAACAGTTTGTGCAGCAGTTGCCGATTCCACATCATATTCTAATGCTAGACTAGAGCTATTACGTGATGTCGGGAAAGAACTAGCTATAAAAAGTGATTGTGCCACGACACCATCTAAGCCAAGTGTAAAAATAATCAGTAAAGCTACAGCTGGCCCTATGATTAGTCGTGTAAAACAACTAATAAACACCGTCTTATTGAACATCGATTTGATTTCAAGCTGTGATAGCTGTGCCCCTAACGTTATTAACGCTACAGCGATAAAGCCATCTGCCACATGGTCTATCGGAATTTTTATAAACTGTGGCATAGTGATATCAAAATAGTTCATCGCTATACCAATAATAAGGGCATGAATAATAGGCATTTTGAGGAAATCTTTCACAATAGACATGCCTGATTTTGTTGAAGAAATTAAATTGTACAAGCCGTATGTATAAGTCGTCATATTTTGAAAGATCACGAGAATGACCTGAATCGCTACTCCAATCGGCTGCGTCACGAAAATCATTTGTGCAACTGGAATACCATAGTTGCCTGAATTAATAAGGACTACACTATTTTTAAACACTGCAGCCTCTGTTTTTACTAAACCAAGTCCCTTTGCTATAAAGTGACTAAGCACCATTTGACTGCCGATAAAGAGTAAAATAAATAATGCAACTTCTACAAGAACTGGCAACTCTATATGCGTTTCATATAAATTCACAAAAACTGCTGCTGGCATAAAGCAATATGTAATAAGCTGAGATAATGCCTTTAAATTAAAGTGAAATTTCTTTTGTAAAACTGCGCCAAGTACTAGAAGCACCAAAATAGGAGCGACAATCCGGAAGAAAATCATACCGAGATACATCATAGTGATGTCCCCCTTTCCTTACCTATAGTAGTGCTGTTTTTTCGCTCGGTCAATGCACCTCAATGTTATCTCATCATTCATGAAAGGTATTTTCTTCAGAAATGCACAATACTAATCCAGTGATTTTTATCGGGAAAAAACGCAAAAAGAAAGACTGCCTCCGATATCAGGCAATCTTTCTTAAAATTCATCCTTTAACATTAAGCAAGCTTAAATCGATTAACGACCGCTTGTAACTCATTTGAAATCTCTTTCATATTATTAATGGAATCTGCAACCTTTTGTAGCTCTGCTTGCTGATCAATAGCAGACGCACTTACCTGTTCCGCAGATGCAGCAGTCTCCTCTGAAATAGCTGAAATACTTTGGATTGCCATAATCGCTTGATTTTTATGCTCTAACATATGAGAAAGCTGAGTCATTAATTCATTAATTGAAGTTGCGATAGAACTAGAAAGCTCACTATTATCTTTAAACGCAAGCTCCGTGCCTTGTACTGATTCATTTTGAGCTTCTATTAAGCCCGCGTTTGAAGCAATAACAGCAACTGTTTGCTGAGAATTTACAAGAATACTATCGACTGTTCGCTTTATGACCTCTGTTTCATTTTTTGATTGCTCTGCTAGCTTTCGCACTTCCTCTGCAACAACTGCAAAACCTTTACCATGTTCACCAGCTCGGGCTGCTTCTATACTTGCATTTAAAGCTAATAAATTTGTTTGCTCGGTAATACCTTGAATAGACGAGATCACTTGATTAATATTGGCAATATTGGACGCCAAAGACTCGACTTGCTGTTGAACACGTCCATTCATTGTATTTGTTTCTGCATTACGTTCACGTAAGCTTTCGACTTCTTTCATTCCTTTGTCTGTAGTTGCTTTCGTTTTATTCGATAGCTCATCCATTTCATTCGAAAGCGATGTAATGGCATCAATCTGATCGGATAGATCAATCATGCGATAATTTGTTTCTTCTGTATCCTCAGATTGTTTTGATGCCCCTTGTGCAATTTCATTAATAGCTACAGAAACCTCTTGACTCGAAGCTACTATTTCATTAAATGCTTCATGAACATGATTGGATGATTGATTAAGCAATGTCGTCGAATTCAGTACCGTTTGAATGGCACTATTCGTTTGATCTAGCATATTATTATAAGCTAGTGCAACCATACCAATCTCATCAGACTTAATATATTTCTCATCTACTTTTTGAGTTAAATCTCCTTCAGCCGCCGTTTCAATAGAAGTACGTAAAAACTTTAATGGCTTCAATAGTTTATAGATAAACAGGGCACTAGCAACGGTCATTAAAACGACTATAATAATTGATGCTATAATTGTAAAAATAAGTACATGATTATAAGTTTCTAATATTTTGGATTTCGGTAGCACTATTTGCACAGTCCATGTCTCATCAATTCCATCTAAAATCATCGGAGCAAAAACATTAAATGCATTTTCCTTAAGTTCTGCCGAATCCATATACATACTTTTTAGCTCACCATTATCCATAGTTTGCTTAATGCTTGTCCAATCCATATGATCTTGCATATTTAATCCCTTTAAAGCCTCACCAAAGCTATTTGCAGTTAAAACCCCATTATTAGTAATAATTGCAGCATAGCCACCATCTGGCTTTACGGACTCTGTCAATTCAGTTAAATAATCAATAGCCAAATCTGCCGTCAATATGCCGAAAAATGATCCTGAAGCATCGACTAATGGGACAGAAATCGTTGTCATTAGTACTGTTTTTCCATTTACATTATAATCATAAGGCTCCGTTAAAACTGCTCGTCCTTCTTCTTTCGGTATCCAATACCACTCAGAAACACTCTTATCTTCCAGGCCTTCAAGAGAAGCAGTTATTATTTTATTCTCACCTTTACTTAAGTAAGGAACAAAGCGATTTTTTGAATCCACTAAAGTAGCATGAATTGTCGGATCTACCTTTGTGGAGTTCTGTTCAAAAACAGCGCCTACACCAAGTAAATCTTCATTATTAACTAAATTACTTTCCATCATATCTATGACGCCTTTAGCAGAAAGCTCGCCATTTTTCTCCATACTTTCAATTATCCGCTTCGTTGTCAGTAATGTATTATTTGCTTTCTCAAAACGTTCACCCATCTTTGCTGCTGAATATTCTGCAGTTTCAAGCGTCGCACTTTCCGCATCATCAACACTTTGAGTCTTTAAAATATTGCCTGTAATCATTGTATAAGTAATAAATAATACTAAAAATAACCCTATTATTAGGGAAGATAGTTTTAAAGCAATACTCTTAGATTTTTTCATCACAACACCCCTTTTTTATAACATAATAATGGATGGAATGTTGTACCACAATAAAAGATTTAGCGAATAAAGTAGAATTTAATAAATTTATCGAGGAATTTCAGGAAAGTATTAAGTATTACGAAAAAAGGACTATTGTTTTACTTCATTATGATAAACAACAAAATACACCCGCTTTTATACTAAATTAAAGTAATCTATGATATATTATCCATTAAATACAATGATCGGAGTGACTAAAATGAAGAATAAAGCGTTCACTACTTTTATGGCAACTGCTATTACAGCAACGTTAGTGTTGCCAGCGTCAACTGCAAACGCTGCTTCTAATGATTCACCTTTAAACCACTCAATTCAAATTGATGAGCAGATAGTAGCAGCCAAAACAAAGGTTCCATCAGGTCAAACCGTTACCATTACCAATATCACTAAAGATAAAGTAATTACATCCAATGGCCAATTTAAAATTAGTCAGTCGCTGAAGCCCCTCTTTAATACATCGAATAAAACAGCATTAACGAATGCCGAAGCCACAGTCGTAGTGAAAAACGGTGAAATTACAAGCGTTACGGCACTAACATTAAATAAAGCTGGTACAAACAAAAAAGCAGTGTATTTTGATGGCGGTGATGCACAGATAGCAGGAAATCTAACTGTAAATGCGGATTATGTTAAAGTGCAAAATATTGATATTGACGGTGAACTTATCATAACGAACCGAGTAAAGAAAGCAATTACTATCGATGGAGTAGACGTTGAGGAGACGATCACATTCAAGCCTCTACTGGCGAGAAAAGTAAATTGGTTATATGTCTCTTTAAAAGATATTAAATCCTCAAAGATTAATGTGGAGCGCTCTAAAATAAATGTGACTTCTGACCAACCTATTTCTAAAGTCGATGTGGTAGGTAAAGTTAATACATTTGAAGTTAAGGCTAATGTTGATAAACTTATAATCGATGTTGAAAATGATTTTAGCCTTTATGGGGAAGGTAAAATTGAGCAAGTAATTGTCAAACACGGAGCGAAGGTAGCTTTAGATTCAGGACATCAAATTAACAAAGTGCAGGTGGATGATAAAAAGGCCTCTGTAATTTTACCAGTCGTGAATAAATCAGAGCTAAGTAAATTAGTGTCTTCACCTCCGTATGTTGCAGTTTCTTATAATGGAAATGACATTTTAACAACTGAAAAATGGACAACACAGGCTGACCGTTCTGCTTTCGAATCCGTAGTAGCAAGTGCAGGAGCAGTAGCTAATAATCCCAACGCCTCACAGGAACAAGTGAGCAATTCGATTACACACTATAAAAACGCATTAGTAGCTTATCAAGCCGCACAAAAGAATGGAACAAAATATACTTATGGCGATAAATCTTCACTTCAATCGCTTATCAATTCTGTTCAGTATATTACGGTCTCTTGGAATAATGGTAATGATGTAGCTTCATATGTACCTTGGACGACTCAAAGTGAGAAGGATGCTTTAGCTTCTGCCGTTTCATCTGCTCAGTATGTTGTAAATAATAGCTATTCAACTCAGTCTGATATCACAAATTCTATTAGCAATTTAAACTACGCGATCACGGTTTATAAGAATGCACAAAAATATGGTACTTACCAAACGAATACCGATCGATCTGCCCTTGTATCGCTTATTAACTCTGTTCAGTATGTTGCAGTTTCTTGGAATAACGGTAATGATGTAGCATCATATACACCGTGGACGACTCAAAGTGAGAAGGATGCTTTAGTCTCTGCCGCTTCATCCGCTCAGTCTGTTGCAAATAATAGTTATTCAACTCAGTCTGATATCTCAAATTCTATTAGCAATTTAAACTACGCAATCACTGTTTATAAAAATGCACAAAAATATGGTACTTACCAAACTAATGCCGATCGATCTGCCCTTTCATCACTTATTAACTCTGTTCAATATGTGACCGTTTCTGTCAATGGATCTGAATTATCTTCTAATGTCACTTGGACGACACAAAGCGAAAAAGACGCTTTAGTCAATACGGTTTCATACGCTCAAAGTGTTGCCAATAATGGCTACTCGTCTCAGTCAGATATATCGTCTGCATATAATTATTTATATAATGCTATTTCAACGTATAGAAGTACTCATAAATCCGGTGTAAACTATCGGAATTATGTTGATAAATCTTGGCTAACGTCACTCATTAATTCTGTTCAGTATGTAAAGACTTCTGCTAATGGAGATGGAACTGACGTACCCAATTATGAAAAGTGGACAACAGAAAGAGCAAAACGTGACTTAGAAAGAGCAGTGCAAAACGCTCAATCTGTTGCCAGTAACTCCTATGCATCTTCGTACGAAGTGACAGATGCTATTAACAGTTTAGACAAGGCCATCAGCATTTATAAAGAAGCCCAAAGTTACGGTAATCAAAAATAGAAAATAAAAAGGACTCTACACCGCGAGAGTCCTTTTCATTTTCATATAGAGCCAGTCTTAGACCAAAACATCTATTTGAGCTGCTTGTGTATATTCTCTTTCCCAATTTTTATACCATCTCGCAATTCCCTCACTAGGCTCCACTGCTAATTGCTCCTGCAACATTTTCTTTAACAGCCAATATTGTTCCCTCACAGCAGCGGCATTGTTTAGTAAATGATAGAGCTTCATCAAGGTGAAATAGCTATCTTCCTCATTAGGTGAAAATGATTGAACTTTTTCTTGCACTTTCACCGCAGCAAGATAGTTTTCATGTATAGTATAAAACTCACATAATTGCTGTGCATGATGTGTCCACAAACGTCTTAGTCGCTCTCTTTCACTTTCTGACCATATGTAATCACTATCGCCCAAATAATCCCCTGTATAGACTTGGAATACACGCTCATGCTCTTCTACTGTACTCTGTTGTAGCGGAGGTAAAGATTTTAATTGAGCCAGCCATTGCTCTACATCAATTACTACATCTTCCAACAATAATTTATAGCCTGAATTCAACAACGGACTTGAGATTTGAACACCGTCAAGTCCATAATTTTTCAAAGTTTGTCGGATTGTATAAATAGCTGTATAAAGCTGATTACATGCCTTATCTATATCAGATTCTGGCCAAAACAATTCCAAAATGGTGTCTCGATAAATCATTTCATTGCGATGACTAAGCATATAAGCAAACAATTCTTTTGCTTTCGACGTACGCCACTTCATTAAGTGTGCATTACCATCAGGCGACGCTACCTTCAGACCCCCTAACAGCTTAATCATTTTTTGTTTAGCTGTGATTGGCTGATTCTTTTCGATCATCTGTTGAAGCCGTTCCAATGATTTATGTAAACGAAGCTTTTGTACAGGCTTTAAGAGATAATCTATAGCATGCAAATTGAAAGCATCTATAGCGTATTGGTCATAGCCTGTGGTAAAGACAATTTCCACGTTCGGCGATATTTCTTGAATTTTTCCACCTAGCTCAAGTCCATTCATACCAGGCATTACAATATCTAAAAATACAACATCAGGTTGTAAACTATGTATTTGAGCAATCGCTTCTAGAGAATTTGTATATTCTCCAACTATGTCAATTTCTGAGATACTACTTTTTTCAAGTAAGGTTTTTAATCTCGTTAATGGTAGATGTTCATCATCAACTATCACAATTCTCATAACATTCCCTCCTTCTATTAATATCGTTCTATTTCTTTCAAACCTGATAGAAAATCATTACTTTTGAAGGATTTTTTAAGGAATCTGTCGAAAATTAACTTCTATGATAAAAAAGCAAATTCTCTCCAAAAATTTAAAGATTGTTCTGATTGTTAGCTTATTCTTTAGCTTGCTTACATTACTTCGATTTACCTGGATGAATATCATTGATGTCCCAGAAGGAGCAGTTGCAAAACAAGGTACTATCGATTTAAGAGGTATTGAAACAAGCAAAGACTTTAAAAGAAAGCTACATGGCGAATGGGAGTTTTACCCCAACACCCTACTCGTTTCAGAAAATCCAAAACCATCTGAACAGAATGGTCATAAAATTTATTCCACTTTACCAGAATCATGGGATAAATACTTTAACAACGAAACAAATATTCATTTTGGGTCTTATCGCTTAACTATTTTGAAAGATGACAAAAAGCCTCAACTGTATGGCATTACCATACCTGAAGGACTGTCACCTTATGAGCTTTATGTTGATGGAAAGCTTATCGGTAGTCTAGGAGACATTACATCAGATCATGAAAAAACTGCCCCCGCCAGTAGACCTATTACACATTATTTTACGCTAGATTCCAGTGAAAGCGAGATCATCATACAAGGTGTCCAAACAAATCGATTTGCACAGGGCGGTTTTACAAAAGATATTATTTTTGGCGATTTACACTCCATGGAACGAACAAAGTTCTTTTCAATTGCAACGCAAATGGCAGTTTGCCTAGTCTTTATATTTTACTTACTTTTCACTGCTTTACTTTTTGCGATAGGTATTCGAAGCAAATCACTTATTTACTTTGCAATGATCATTATTTCTACTTGTATAACCGTGCTTGTTTCGAGCAATAAAATTTTATATATTTACATGCCCATTAACTGGATTTGGGCATACAAAATCTATTACTTTTCTTATATTAATAACATGTTGTTTTTTATTTTATTTCTACGCGATTTAGTCAAGGAATATTCAAAGCCCAAAATATTAACCGTTGTTCCAATGCTATGTGCTGTGTACCTACTATTTATTGTACTAGCTCCTATCGAGTATATTATTAGCACTAAATTTATTTTCACAATACTCTTTAGTGTTTCTCCTATTATTATAACTATTTTTATGCTGATTATAGTCATTAAAGGAAAAAAAGGGGTTGTATTTTTATTATTAACGGGCACTGCTGTCGTAACTAATTCGCTATATTTCTCATTAAGGCAGAATGCTACATTGCCTTATAGTCACTACCCCTTCGATCTATTGATTGCCATTACTGCTATATCATCATTTTGGTTTACGCAATATTTCCAAACAACGCTGCAAACTGAAAAACTTACAGTAAAGCTGCAAAAAGAGATTAACACGAAGGATGATTTTCTTGCGAATACCTCTCATGAGCTTCGCAACCCACTGCACGGCATGATGAGTATTGCACAAACACTGTTAGTTAAGCAGGATCATCAGTTCGCTGAAAAAAACAATGATGATTTAAAGCTTCTACTGACAATCGGTAATCATATGTCCTATATGCTAGATGATTTACTAGATTTAGTAAAACTAAAGGAAAAAACTATTCGTCTTCAGCCAAAGCCGATTAATGTTTATAATTTAACAAGCGGTGTAAGCAACATTTTTCTTTTTATGTTAAAAGGAAAACCAGTAGAGCTAATAATAAACATCCCTAAAGATTTACCACCTGTATTAGCAGATGAGACTCGGCTTATTCAAATTTTTACGAACTTATTTCATAATGCCATTAAATTTACAGAAAAAGGTTCTATTATATGTGATGCTGAAGTGGTTGGTAAAAAACTATATATTTCTATTACAGATACGGGGATTGGTATTGAAAAGGACATGCAAGAAAGTATATTTGAGCCATATGAGCAAGTTGATTCGAGTATGATATCTATAGGTGGTGGACTTGGACTCGGCTTAAGTATATGTCAGGAACTCGTTATCTTACACGGAGGCACAATATCGCTATCATCAACTGTTGGAAAAGGCTCTACGTTTACTTTCTCGTTACCGATAGCTAAAGATCTAGCTGTAGATGAAGCCGACTTAAACGCTGAAAACGATGCTTCTCTTTCAAAATACGTTTCATTACTAAACAATCTTTCCAAATTTGAAGGTGAAATTACTGCAGTTACCGAAAAAGGATCTCTTGTGACAAGTCATTCACGCGTTTTAATTGTTGATGATGACGCTGTAAACTTGCAGGTGCTTACCAACGTGCTGTCTACAGAGCCTTATGAAATTGAAACTGCATTAAGTGGTGCTGAGGCTCTAGAAAAGCTGCAGGAAGGTAGCTTTGATTTGATAATTTCTGACATTATGATGCCACATATGTCAGGTTATGAGTTAGCTCAACGAATTCGCGAGCGATTCTCTATTTCCGAACTGCCAATACTTTTCTTAACAGCTCGTCAGCAAAGAGAGGATATACAGCTTGCCTTTTTAAGTGGTGCAAATGATTATGTTAAGAAGCCAATGGAATATGTAGAACTTAAATCTAGGGTCAATGCACTTGTTCGCGTCAAGCAAACAAGTGGAGAACGTCTACGGATTGAGGCAGCATGGCTACAAGCACAAATTCAGCCTCACTTTTTCTTTAATACACTCAACTCAATTATATCCCTACACGGGGTAGACGATGAGCAAATGGAAGAATTACTGCTAGCTTTCAGTGATTATCTACAGATGAGCTTTGATTTCCAAAATGCCGACTTAGTTGTGCCTATCAGCTACGAATTAAAGCTCGTTCGCTCCTATATAGCAATCGAGCAAATACGCTTCGGTAATAGAGTTCAAGTAATATGGGACATCCCTGAAAATATAGAGCTATCAGTCCCACCACTGTCGATTCAAACACTGGTTGAAAACGCCATCCAGCATGGCATTTTACCTCGCATACAAGGAGGAACCGTCACAATTCGCATTGTAGAAGCCGAGGAGCACTTTGCAATATCCATCTCCGATAATGGTATTGGCTTCGATAACACTGGCCCTAAAAAACAAACAAGCGTTGGTCTCGTTAACACCGAACAACGCCTAAAGCAATTATTTGGCGTGGAGTTAACGATAGAAAGTGTAATTGGACAAGGTACGACCATCTCGTTCCCAATTCCTAAATAGGAGTAAGGCGATATCGGCTTTATATTATCGAAGTTTTGTTGATCTAACCATCAGTTCGAGGGGTGTATCCGTCACTTTGAAGGTTCTATCCGTTTTATAATTCAAAAACAACAGGCTAGATGAATCTCTACAGCCTGTTGTTTCTTTTATGCAAGCAATATTGCCTCTGTATAGGTCTTAAAATCACTTAAATGATTCTCGATAATTGCTTGGAGTATATTTAATTCAATAGCCTGATAATCATGCACAGCAATATTTTGGAACCCAACCATATTCATTAATGTTTTTGCTAATCCATGGTCAATAATGTTATTCTCCTCAAGTAATTTGAATGCTTCTCTACTCGTTTTAGGTAAACCAAGCTTTAAATCACTAACAATATGCATGGCCAAATCAATACTAGCTTCACACGCACGTTGAATATTCAAAACGATACTGTCCTGCTTCGTAAAATCTTGCAAATTTTCAGGATTACCACCATACACTTCGTTGACACGCTTCGCACAGCGCTCAATTGTAGCAATTTTATTTAGAACAACATCATTAGTTACCATAGACACTACCCCTCTCCTCAATTGATCTCAAAATCTCCGCACGTTGTTCATTTAACGTTACATACATTGATAGGGCCTTCATTCGTTCTTTAACAAAGGTGTTTTCATCTTTGCAATCAATGACCATACCACTTGAAAAAATTTGTGCTGCAAACACTGTATCAACCATCTTCATATCGACTAAATCAATATCAACATTACAAGCCTGTGCAATTTCTCCGGCTAATAGAAAACGTTCGTAACTTGAGAGAGGTTTATCTGCAAAATACGCTATATCTAAATCACTATCTTCACGTGCCGAACCCCGCGCATAAGAACCAAAAACAATAACAAAGGCTGGTTTAACAGCCGTAGCTAACTTTTCAACAACTACCTTCTGCCAGTTTCGTTGCAAATAAAACACCCCTGCTCCTTCTTAGAATCATTACAACAAAACTCTACCCTTAATTATGAGTGTTCTATCCGTCAGTTCCAGGAGTCTATCCGTTCGTTTGTTTGATCGTTCTATCCGTCTCGATTGAAAAAAGAAGACTACGGACTTATCTGCTTGTTTACATTTCGTATTCTTATAAGTACATAAGACACAAAATCTTAAAAAAAATACAAAACCTATCTACCTATTCCCCCAAAATATACATAAAAAAATCCTAAGCTATGTTAAAATTGGTTTATCAACATATATTAGGATAATTCCGTCTAGACAGGACCCTTTTCAGTAAGTAAATAATCAATCGTTTCTTAAGGCAATTAAAGGTTTTACCTAGGATAAAAACCCTATGATTTACCATTACACTTATCAAAACAACAGGAGGTTTCCCATATCATGAAAAACAAAAGAAAACTAGCTTTACTCGCCCTAGTTGCTGTCCCTTCACTGATCTATACTGCACCCACTACGTCAGCATCGGCTGCTGATGTTTCTGGACATGCAAAAACGGCTTACATATACAATAATAATTATTACTACAACTCAAACGTTACAAATGTTGTACAACTTATTTCGAACATTAACGATACTTATTACTCATTCCAAGCAAACCTTGAGGCAGCCCTCAAAGCCTACAACGAGTTAACTGAAACAGAAAAACAATACGTCACGAATTATTCAACACTATCAAATCATCAACAAACGAGAGTAGCGTATCGTAAGCTTGCTGCACAAATTGATGAGAAATTAGCCTCTGTGGAGTCAACTTCTGTTAATTACTATCAAAATGTCATGGAAACGAAAGATTGGTACAATACGTTAAATGCAGCGCAAAAAACCTTTGTGAGTGCTGAATCACAAAGAATACTGAATTCCTATATCACGCCAAATACATCTATCGATAAAGTGGTCAATAAAATCCAATTGTTAAACTCTTCTCGTATTAGCTTCCATCAGGATGTAGCTGATGCGAGAGCCGAGCTTAATGCACTACGCAAACATACAAACGTCTCATTACCTGCTGGCGTCGAAAAGATTTTATTAGATGCTGAACAGCTTGTTGTGAAGGATAAGGGAGCAGCTAAGGAAGTAGAAAATGCTATTGCAGCTTTATCACCTAAAACGTCCACTGCTCAAGATGTACAGGCAGTCAAAACAGCTTTCGAAGCTTTAACACCCGTGCAGCAGCAGCTTGTGCCAAATGTCTGGACATTAGCAGACTATGTAAATGGTAAATATGATCTGCCGGCTAAAGGAAATGCGAAAAAAACACCGACTTTTTCTGACAAAGCTGCCTTACCTGGTAAAACCACAGCTATGACTAGAAACAAAAATACCTATACAGCAAAAATTAATGTTGCTGACTCAGAAAATAGTACAGAGCGCTTTGTTTTAACAACGAAATCCAATATGACTGTTATTATTCCACCGCTAGGAACTCTTCTTAATGAGGATACTGGCGTAATGGAAATTCAAATTACACGAAATTTGAATCGTATAACATTCCAAGCAACATTAAATAATAAACCAGTTGAATTTGAGGCAGATATGGAAATCATTCTCGAGAATTTACCACCGAATGCCTCCATCGTTCGTACCTATGACTTTAACGAGCAGATGCCAGCTGATTACACTGTAGAAGGAAATCAACATTTTATTCAAACATCTACACCAGGTACATTCCAGATCGTTAGAAATTAATCCCCTTCATGATCTCCAGTAAAGATTAAAAAAATCATAACCCTCTGCCGATACTTTGTTATTAGCAGAGGGTTTAACATTATCAAAACCCTCTTGAAAATTTTATTAGGCACATGTAACGAAATCTTATTAACACACCATAAAAAGGACTATGTCTTAGCAGTACAGCAACGGCTTTATCCATCTACATTTTCCTAAACACAATCCCCTTTTCCACTTTCCTTAGTCCAGCCTATTATGCCCTGTCACATCCTTTATTCAATTAGTGCTTTTATCGCACTTTTCAAAAAAAAAATTGAAAATCATTGACATCTGTCATAAATCCGGCATATTCTTTAATAAAGTTTCCTTAGAGAAACAATATAAAGCACGGGAAAGATTATTAAGGAAAGGAATAAAAAAGGCGTATGACAAAAACATTGAGACCACTTTCAGAATGCTCTTTTGGAGATTATTTTTTAATAAAAGAAATAAATATTGAAGGTCCTTTAAGAAGAAGATTATTAGATTTAGGCTTTGTGAAAGGAGCAGAAATCTCTGTTCTTCGTAAAAGTCCTTTAGGAGACCCTGTTGCTTATCGTGTAAGCAATACAACAATTGCATTACGTAATGATGAAAGCTCTAGAATTCTAGGAGAAATCGTTAGGGGGGCTATAAAGTGAGCGTAAATAAAATAGCTTTAGCAGGTAATCCAAATACCGGTAAAAGCACATTGTTTAATACATTAACAGGATTGAAGCAACATACCGGAAACTGGCCGGGAAAAACAGTTGTCCATGCAGAAGGATCCTTTGAACATAACGGTGAACAATATGTACTCGTGGATTTACCCGGTACCTATTCTTTATTTTCAAATTCAGCAGATGAGGAAGTCGCAAGAGATTATATTATTTTTGATCAACCAGATGCAACGATTGTTGTGCTGGATGCAACATCGTTAGAAAGAAATTTAAATCTCGCACTCCAAGTATTGGAGATGACTAATAAAGTCATCATTTGTATCAACTTAATTGATGAAGCTGAGAAAAAGGGTATCCGAATTGATGACAAGAAATTGGCTCGTGAACTGGGAGTCCCAGTCGTAAAAATATCAGCCAGAAATAAAAAAGGAATTGATCAATTATTAGATACATTAAATCAACTAGTGCACGGGCAAATTGTTACGACTCCTTATCGTATGACATATTCGAAAGAAATAGAGGAAGCCATTTTAAAGGTAGAATCAAAAATAAAAGGCTATTTTGATGGTAAATATCCATCAAGATGGATTGCCCTTCGTTTACTTGATGGAGATGAGGAATTGATCTTAAAACTACAAAATCATAAAAACAATAGACAAGGAGAGGTGATAACAAATGGAGCCCCAGTCAGTGTTAAATCATAGCTTACTAAAGAACATATTGGCTGAAGTGAAAGAAGTCTCGAATGAGGATATTCGAGATAAAATCGTTAGTGATATTTATGCTAAAAGCAAATCTTTATGTAAAAAAGTAGTGTCGGAGCAACAGCCAGGACTATATAGATCCGATAAATTAGATGAAATTTTCACATCTCGCATTTGGGGATTCCCTATTATGCTTATTCTGCTTGGGACTGTCTTTTACATTACGATTGCTGGCGCAAACGTACCATCAAGCATGTTAGCGGATTTATTTGGCTATCTAGAGGGTAAGCTAACAATAATTTTTGAAGCAATGCACGCACCAGAATGGCTACATGGTATTTTAGTGCTTGGGCTATTTAGAGGAACCGGTTGGGTTATTAGCGTTATGCTACCGCCAATGGCTATTTTCTTCCCTATCTTCGCCTTACTAGAAAACTACGGTTACCTACCACGCGTAGCATTTAACATGGACCGTTTATTTAAACGAGCAGGAGGACACGGGAAGCAATCATTAACAATGGCAATGGGCTTTGGCTGTAATGCTGCCGCTATTCTATCTACGAGAATAATAGAATCTCCTCGTGAACGAATGCTGGCCATTTTAACGAACAATTTTGTTCCTTGTAACGGGAGATGGCCAACACTTATTTTATTAGCATCATTATTTATGACAATGGGTTTTACGGGGGCAACTGGTACATTTATGACAGCAGCAATTTTAATGGGATTTGTCCTGTTAGGTGTTGTTGTAACATTAACTGTATCCTGGGTTCTTTCTAAAACGGCTTTAAAGGGTGTACCCACTCATTACACATTAGAGCTTCCACCATTCCGAAGACCAAAGTTCTGGAATACGATTTTAAGAGCAAGCATTGATAAAGCATGGAATGTACTAAAAAGAGCGGTTATCGTTGCAGCGCCTGCCTCTATTTTGACTTGGATATTCGCAAATATTTACATTGGTGATACAAGTATTTTAATGCATTTTGTTAACTTTTTAGATCCGTTTGGTCAGGCTCTTGGTATGGATGGCTTTATTTTGGCCGCCTTTATTCTTGGGTTACCAGCTAACGAAATTGTGGTCCCTATCCTCATTATGGCGTATTTATCTCAAGGAGCGATGCTTGAGATTGAAGATTTATCGAAGCTAAAGCAAGTGTTTATCGACCAAGGCTGGACGTGGCTGACAGCTTTAAATATGATGTTATTCTCACTTCTACACTTCCCTTGCGGAACGACTTTAGTTAATATTTATAAAGAAACAAAGAGTCCGAAATGGACATTCATGTCATTTTTGATTCCAACTGTCATTGCCATTGGCGTAACATGGCTAACGGCAACAATTGCTCGAGCGTTTGGTTGGGTGTGATGGAGGAAGGGACATATTCCTCTAGCTAAAAGTTTGCTGGACCTCTCGCATAACAAAGGATTTTCAAAGAATAAAAAAATGACAAAAGGCATTGAGAGTACACTTCTCAATGCCTTTTGTTGATATTCTAAAACCCTCACTGATGAGGATTTCAATATATTAAGGTTTAATATTAGAACCAAGTTTAAAGTAGGTATTGTTAGGATTATTTTTATCATTAGACCATACAATATTTCCATATTGATCCACTGTGAAGATGAAGAAATTATTACCTTTTGTAAATACTGGATCATATTTTGGATCAATAGCAGGTGGTGCAGTTAAATCTAATTTAAATTGTTTATTTGCAGGACTTTGAGCGTGTAACTTATCACTACCATATGCAAGTATTGTATTGTTTGGTGTTTTAGGGTCTTTTACCAAATCTATTACTAACTGAGGATTGATAGTTGTAGCTCCCCCAGTTACTGCATAGTAGTATCGTTGATCTACTGATAAATCAGCATCAATATAAACAACAGCACGCATAGTTTTTGATGCAGGGACATCATCTGTACCGATATTAGTACCTGTAACTACAGCATCTTCAATTCTATTCTTAATTGAACCTGGATATACATACTTACCAAAGTCAGCTATGTCAAACTTATTACCTTTGCCTGAAACAATGTAATCACATGCTTCATCTTTCATCTTAACGGTAAATGTTTTATCCGCTGTACCTGAGCCAGTTGGTTTAATAATTAATTGGCTCTCATCAGTTGTTTTTGTACCTTTTGTATATTTAACAAACTGATATTCCGAAGTAATATCTTGACCCGATTCGTCTGTAATTGTTAATAAACTTAGATCTTTAATGGAAGAATCGCCATTTTCATCACGCATAATGGCTTCACTGAATGTAATCGTAAACGTATCATCTTTACGATATACAATATTCTTTTTCTTTTCCCCATCCACTTTCATTTCAAAACGTGGAGCTGTACCATCAGAATAGAAATCTTGCTTCATCCAACCAGCATTCGATTCATCATGATTATCCCCAGCATCTTTAGCTTTGTAGACGCTAATATTACCATACGTATCCTCTGCTCCTAGATATACAACATACTCTGTATGTGGATTTAAAGTTACACCTGGCGCTTCAGTTAACGGGAATGCCCCTTTTCCACTTTTCGTAACACTCGGGCTAGTTCTAAGTTTGTCTTCTAAGAATTTGCGCTCTGCGGGTGTATCAATCTTTAAATTAGCTGAATCATTCGTTGTCCCATCTGCATTTTTCTTCGGTACAAACCAATAATGCAGTTTAGTTGTCTCATCAGTATTAAAGCTGATCATTGCCTTTGTATCATCATTTTCCTTAGGCTTTACAACTAAGTCTTTAATTAACGGTGCTTTCGTATCACCAATAATTTCTTTTGATGTCATTTTCGAAATTTCCCCACCACGATCCTTTAAGACCATGTGAACAGAATAGCTTGAGAATGGATTTAGTTTGTCTTTGGAAATAGCGATAGGGAATTTCTTTGTATCTGCCTCTAGATCCGCCGGACCAGAGCCAATTTCAATATAAATATTTTTCCCACCTATTTGGAAGTAGCCTGATTTTAATGATGAATCCTTCGCAAATTCATTGACAAAGTCTCGTTCTGTAATCCCTTTGTCAGCTAAATATTGCTTAAATGTCTTTGTTTCACCATTGTCTACGATCGTATCAGGTAAAACCATATAATAATACGTACCAGCCTTATTTGGCTTGAATTCAACTTCCACTCGTTTGAAATTATCAGATTCGTCTGGTTTATTAATGACATTTTCAATAGAAATTTCTGGTTTAACAAATTTCTCATGCACATATTCAGCATAGTTTCGAGCATTTTTACCAGGTTCTACAGTATTAGTATTTTCAAATTCATTGCCCGCTAAGTCCTTAACACCAGGTAATATTGTTACACGTAATGTATCACCATAGACAAAACCTGTCTCAGATGGAATTGTTAATAATACTTTTTTATCGCCTTCTTTATACTCTACAGCAGAAGGTTTAATTTTTTGCTGCCCTGTCGTATTGACGATAACTGTTCCTGATAAATCGTAGTTATTTACATTACGAGCGCTTTCAGGATCTAAGGCTTCATTTAGATATACATAAAACTGGTTTTCTTGACCAGCTGGTTCTAGTTTCGTCTTTTCAACAAATGGATAGATGTTATCAAGTGCACTTGTTGTAAACACTTTCATGACAGCTGGATCTTTCGAGTTATTACCCGAATCATCCTTCATCACTACATAAACTTGATACTCTGTTTCAGCATCTAAACCTGTTAAAATTTCAGTAATCCCAAGTTTACCCGCAACTGCCTTGCCCTTACCTGTTGGCTTAGCAATAATGTCTGCAGTTGTTGGATCTGCGGTATTCGTCTTTTTACGCACATAGTAGTAATATTCCCCTGGCTCACTCGCTGTGAATTTTAACTCAGCACGTTTTCCGCCATGTAGTGGCGTTACTGTAAGTGACTTTACGACAGGCGGTGAGCCATCCTTCATTTGGAATGATTGTGATTTAATATCCGAAGCGTTTTTCGCTCCATCAACAACCATTACATAAACGACATATTCTTTTTTCTCACCTAGATTAGTGACTTTAACAGTGTTTGTACCTTTAACAGCCGCACCTGTTCCACTTGCTGCATTTTCAGTAGAAATACGATCTACCATTTCTCGTTTTGTTGGTGCATCAGCGCCCTTTTCACGAACTATATAATAGTAAGTTCCGACTTCATCTGAGGTAAAATCTACCTGAGCTTCGCTACCATTTAATGGTGTTACCTTTGTAATATCGACCATTGGTTTCGTTTTATCGGTCGGTTTTTGATTATCATAATCGTCCTTATCAATCGGTTTACCGTCTGGATCTGTAATAATGCCGATATTATCTTTATCCTCTAGGAAATCATCGAAGATATTATTCGGTGACTCACCCTTCGGTATAATAACTTTGTCAATATACGTGTAATCTCCAACATCAACCCAACCATATACATTATCAACGTACAGAGTACCTACGCGACCGTCCATATATAGCTCTAAATCTGTATAGCTATTGTAGTTAATCCAGTCGATATTGCCATCTCCGTAAATTGTTAGCTTTGTTTCTGTATCAAGGTTTAGTGTCCCGATATTACCTTGAATCTCAAATTCACGGACATTCCTAATGATGTCTACGCGTGGTAACTTCATATTCGTTTCGATTTTTGTACCGCTTTGAGATACGACTAGTCGTGATACAGTACTGTTATAAAATTCAATATGTTTTTCAACATTTTTCATTGTCACTTTATCTTTAGACCAGTTATCAAAAGGCTTGTTTTTATCAGGATTCTTGTCAGAATTCTGATCTGTCCAATTTTCAAAATCCGTTGTCGGACCGTTTTTGGACGGGGGTGGGTTTTCACCATTTGGATTTTCGGGATTAGTCCAGTCGATAAATGAAAAATTGTTGCTTGCTATACGGCCAATCGATAATGGATTATAGTCAGAAACACTCATATGTAAAGGCGGACGTACCGTTTCGTTCACATACATTGTGCCAGTCAATGTAACATTTGAAAATTCAATATAGTTCCCATTAACAACGATTGTCGCACCGAAGGACTCATGATCACCATCAAACTCTAGAAATCTTGAGCTTGTCCCGCTCGCATTCAATGTTAGCTTCGACACAGAGCGAATGGTTTTGCCTGAAAGATCCCCTTCAATAAACGCACCTTTTAATACTGGTGCATTGTATTCATTAAAAATATGCGAAAGACTTTCTGGTACTGAATATGGTTCACCGTTTATGTAGACAACATCGTCTTCAACACCTGTAATTTTGAAAGTTGTAGCATTGCTTTTTTTCTCTTGAGAACGCACAATAAAGGATGCAATTTGTCCACGAGTTACCGCATCAAATGGTGAAAATGTGACAGGCGTTGTTCCTTCTGTAATATTTAAATCCACTAAAGTTTGAATATAGATGGCGTTGCTCGTTTGGCTTGTTACATCTTTGAAGCTATGGTTGTAATTAGATGCTACCTCAAATTTAAAGCCTAGCACTAAAATTTTCGCTAATTGCCCACGTGTAACTACTTCATTAGGCATAAATGTTCCGTTTGAATACCCAGACATGATTCCTGCATTTTGTAATGCGGCTACATACTTATAATATTCACTGCTCTGTGGAACGTCTTTAAAATATGGATCTTGCACATTTTTCAAATCTAAATTTAAAACAGTCGCCAGCATTTTTGCTGCCTGACCACGTGTTACATTTTGATTTGGTCGGAAAGTTTTATCTGCATACCCACTAATCGCACCTTGAGCATACAATTTCAAAATATTGTCATAATGACTTGAATATTGGTCAATATCTGTAAATGGTGAAGTAGCCGCCGCTGCCTTTTGTGGTGGTGGCACTACAACAGCAATCCCACTAGTAGCGAAAACAGTTGCTATCAGTGCTTTGTTCACTTTTTGGATTTTTGTTTTATCCATCCCACTCTTCCTTTCATTTATGTATTTTGATACGTACAAAATATCATTTTCATCATACCCTTTATATCGACAGGTAGACAGTGAACCTTCATAGCTATTTCTAAAATAATGGAAGAAAATCGTTAATAAAGGCTAGCAGTAAACACAAAAAACAGTCTGGTCACTGTACATTCTCAGGACTAAACCACTTATTTTTAACTCATTACTAAAAGTCGGTGAGGCATTTGTTATAAATATTACGAAATGTATATTAGTTGATTGGAGTGGAGACTGGGCGACTCCTTGGGGATCAGCGATAGAGGAACGAAGGCTAAAATCATCACGTCCTGTGATAACGCCTTCGTGACCAACATCCTGTTGCCCCAAGCGGCTCATCAGACGCCCCCAGAAAGCTTTGCTCTGTGCGAAAGTGCAACGACAAAGCGCCCAGTCGGAACGGAAATCAACCCTACGTTATTGCGATGAGCCTCGTTTTTCCTGAAATCCCTTTAATATCACACATAAAAAAGCCAAGGAGCATCGGTGCTCGCTTGGCTTTAACGATATATAGGCATACATCTGTCGTACTTGTGATGTCATAAGGGAAAGGGGGATAACCTTACATCTTGTCAAGTCGATCAAGAGATGTGTCCCGAGTTTACGAATCATTTGAACATGCTTTAGAAGTCATATGGGGAATGACTTAAAAGTAGCTTGCCCAAATGATTGTCGTATTAATCGTTTACCCAAAAAATAAAAGATATAAGCCTATTTCAATACATTTTTTATTTATTTTCTTGTTCAGCGACCATAACTTGATTTCGTCCAGCTTGTTTTGCAAGATACAGCGCACCATCCGCAGCTTCAATTAACTTTTCCGCAGTGTCAGCCATTTGTGGATACACAGCAACTCCAGCAGATAATGTCACTATGCGACCACAAGGACTTATAGTATGTGCCAAATGATGGCGCAGTTGCTCTGCCACTTGTCCCGCTTCCTCAGCCGTAGTATTTGGCAGTAACAAAACAAATTCCTCTCCACCGTAGCGACAGCAAACATCTCCATCACGGGCTACTGCTTGCATATTTTGAGCTAAAAATTGTAATACTTTGTCCCCGACCGCATGACCATATGTATCATTAACACTTTTAAAATGATCTAAATCAAGTAAAATGAGGGCATGCGGTAACTTATTATCAAGCCATTCAGCTAGCATTGCATCCATCGTGCGCCGATTCGTTACACCTGTTAATGGATCTGTTGTAGATTGATCCTTAAAATAGGACACCTGTCCCTGTAAAAACGTTAAACTGCGTATAAGAGCACTCTTCAAATAATAAGCCTCAAAATACCATCCCCGCACAGATTTCAAGCCATCTACATTTTTCGTTTCCAAGCTCTCCTCTGTTAAAGTGGCTAATTGCTGTAAAGGATTTGCAATACGTGCTGCTGCCCAAAGTACAATAATAATTGAAATTAGCATAAGAGGAATAGATTTTATTATGACATCCTGTACACGATCAAATGAAGGTTCTAACGCTACTTTTAACGGTCTCTGAGCCACTACTCCCCAACCCGTTAAAGGAACGGTACTATAACCAGCAAGCATTTCTATTCCTCTAGTATTCACTACTTGCTGAGCGCCACTTTTTCCAGAAACCACTTGTTGAACGACCTTATTATCAATAGCGATATCATTGACACGACTTGAGTTCTGATGATAGATAACACGTCCATCTGAATCAACTACGTAAACATACGAACCATCATGATAATAATGTTCCCCTAGTAACGCATTAAAAACATTTCGTTCCTTTAAATAAATTGTTCCAGCTACCATTCCTAGATATTCATCATTCTCTGAAAAAATAGGATATGATATAAAAATCAAAAGACGTCCCGTCATCTCCTCATAAGGTTTTGAGACAAGAGGCTTCTTTTTAGTTAGCGCTTCTGTTGCTCCAACGGATGTTAATACCTCACCTTTTACCTCTACTGAAGGTGGTGAAACAGATAATACAAGACCTTCTGCATTTGTGATAAGTACCGAATTAAACATATTATTTTGCATTTTCAAACGCTCTGTTTCATATTCCAGTGCATTCTCATCATTCATTTTTGACTTTATATTGTTGGCACTATAGCCAAAAATCTGAAAAGCTTCTTCTAAATAAGAACTTGCTGTGGTGGCTAATTTTTGCGCATATACTCGATTTGTTTCAAGCGTATTTTCTTTAATGGAGGCAACATTCATTCGGTAACCGCTCCAAATGCTACCAATGCTCGTTAAGAAAAAGGCAGCCAACGCAACTCCCATGATTAAATGCTTTAACTTTAAATGTTTTGATTTCATTTTCTACCCTTTACCTCTAGTTAATTTCTTTTCAATACCTTTTTCAACTACTGCCTTTTGACATTTTCTCTATTAGTCTATTAAAGCACAAAAAAATTCCTTATTAAGAATAATTTCGTATAGTAAGAGAAAAGTATTTGTAAAATAGTGCTTCTTAAGACTTTTTTATAACAAAAGTAATATAGTATGCTCATCTTCAAAAGTTTGGGATAACATTTGTAAAACGTATGCCATGTGTATAAGTTGATTGGAGTGAAGACCAGACGACTCCAGATGAGACCCTGGAGGCAAAAAGCGTCATGTCCTGTGAAAACGCCATCGTGACCAACATTCTTTTGGCCCAATCGGCTTTATCGGACACCCCTAGGTAAGCGCTCGGTCGGAACGGAAATCAATCTCACACTTTATAATGATAGCCATATAGTAGGGATAGTTCCAAAAATTTAGCATCGTTAACGAGATAAAAATATAGTATTTTATATCTATGAATCTCCTATATTTTTGATAGATTTCAATAGATTTTATTATAAATTTACAGAAGAGGGTTTAACTATGTTGTTACGTAAAGCAGCTCCCATTATGTTTGGTTTCAGTATGGCATTATGGGCCAATACTTCTCTTAATCAAAAAAAGACAGTCCATTTAAATACACAAAAAGCGTTGTCACTATCCAGCTTTCAAAGTGAATACAAAATGAAGTGGCATCGAGTAAATACAGACTACGCCCAATTCTCACTCGTAGGAAAACATAATTCTAATGAGGTTGGAGGGTATGAAACACGCATTGGATATAGCGTATTTGGTATTCACATCGGTGCCAATCAAACAGATGTGCATAGGAAGTATGGTCTTCCACTTAGTGCCATACACTATCAAAATACAAGTTATTTACTCGATTATAATGATTGTGAAGGTAGTACTACACATGGGACCTATTTGATTGATCATCACTATGTTACCTTTTTCTATGATTTACACAAAAATAATATGGTTCGTTCTATCATTTGGATTAATGCCAAAACAGAATTAAGTAAATGTGGTTATTATGGTACGCCTTCCAATGAACTACGAACAGGGCTTGAAGATTTAATGGTTGAACTGATTAACCATGAGCGAGTTATAGAAGGATTACAGCCACTTATTTATGATAAAAAATGTAATAACATTGCTCGACAGCATAGCAGTAATATGATTGCACATCAATTTTTTAGCCATAAGGATCACAGAGGTAATCATTCCAATGACCGTCTCACTGTTAGTGGCGTTAATTACTTCTGGTATGGCGAAAATCTAGCTCATGGACAGCACAATAGTATATTTGCTCATGAGGCTCTGATGAATTCGACAGGGCATCGTACAAATATTTTAAGGAAAGAATTCACACATATTTTTGTTGGTGTCTGTTTTAATGATAACAGTGCACCCTATTATACGATGAACTTCTATTCTAAGTAATTTGAATGGCGACAATAATCATTAGCACAAAAAAATCTCTATGCGCAATCTATTGCATAGAGATTTTTTGTACCTTTGTTGCGACAGAATTTTCGGATAAACGAAGATTATTATCTGAAATTTGACAGATAATCTTTATTCAAAATTTTTTTACTTTTATTATTATTCCGACATATAATTTTCTGACTAATTAATTTATAATTGAAATTAACATAGTCAAGCCATCAATTCTTCTGTTATAATACTGATAAATTTACCGTTATTCTGTATTAATACAGATATGGTACACGCTTTTCACAAAATGGGGATAATGAGAAAAGCGCTACAATTCCTTCTTAAAAGATGGTATTGTAGCCTACACAAAAAGGGGTTGGGAGATTTGGGTATTTTAAAGGGGTTAAAAATTCTCGATTTTTCTGCATTACTACCGGGTCCAATGGCGACAATGATATTTGCTGATTTAGGCGCAGAGGTTATTCACGTTGAATCATCTAAACGTGTAGATTTAACGCGTATTATGCCACCTTACGACGATGATCATGAGGCATATATTCATCAACATTTGAATCGCTCTAAAAAATCATTAACATTAAATTTAAAGTCGCCTGAAGCTGTAGAAATTGTGAAGTCACTCGTTAAAGAATACGATGTCATTATCGAAGGATTTCGACCAGGCGTCATGCAACGTCTTGGCATTGACTATGAAGCACTAAAAGAAATAAATCCAAAGGTTATTTATTGTGCTATTACAGGTTATGGACAAACTGGACCATATAGCAATCGACCAGGACATGACAATAACTATTTATCATTAGCTGGCTTACTTGATTACTCACGCCATCAAGATAAAAAACCTGTTTCAATGGGTATTCAGCTAGCTGATATTGCAGGGGGCTCGATGCACGCTGCAATTGGAGTACTCGCAGCAGCTTTACATCGTGAAAAAACAGGTGAAGGACAATTTATTGATATAAGTATGACGGATGCTGTCTTCTCACTCAATGCTATGTATGGGTCTGCCTATATTGGCGGTGGTCGTGTGCCTCAGCCTGAACAGGAAATTTTAAATGGTGGAAGCTACTATGACTTTTACAAAACAAAGGATGGACGATTTTTCTCAGTAGGAAGTCTTGAGCCTCAATTCCGCAAATTGCTTTGTGAAGCACTTGATATTCCTGAGCTTATTGATAATACTTTCAATGATTCATACTATACACAAATTCGTTTTAAAGAGGCAGTCCATGATGCGTTCTTATCAAAGACTTACAATGAATGGCTTGAAGTGTTTAACGAGAATTTCGAGGGATGTGTCGAACCAGTTTTAACTTTTCCAGAAGCATGTGAGCATCCACAGCTTACGGCTCGTAACATGATTGTGGATATTCCCAAAAGCGATGGTACAATACAAAAACAAATTGCATCTGCTTTTAAGTTTGACGGTGCCAAGCCCGCGTACAAGCATGTCGGTGCCAAGCTTGGAGAGCATAATGTAGAAGTTTTATCTTCTCTTGGCTATAGTGTCAAGCAAATTGCTGACTTAAAGGACAAAGGGGTTTTAGATTAGCACCCTTACGCCAACAACACGAAATAAATAACAAGAGTGTCTAATGCTGTCATTGAAAACACATTAGACACTCTTTTTTGTACTTCTTTAACGTAGCGACAGCGACATGATGTTTTTTGTGCGAAAGCGCAGTGCTAACGTAGCGACAGCAACTGAAGTTAAACATACGCACTTACAAACGCTCGTAGCTTTTCGAAATGATCGTCAATGAGTAGATATTTTTTATAAATCTCCATTAATTTTTCAAAAACCTCATACTGCTCCGTCACAAATAAAACTTTTAAAATATTTAGCATATGCAAGGATGCGCTCTGTGCTACCAAATAATAAGACGTATCTGGATGATGGTAACGTTGGCGCCATTCTTCCACTGACAAACCTATATGCTGTAATGAATTATTAACATGGAGAGCAATATCTTGCTGAACTGACGCCTCAATCGCGATAAATTGCTCATTACTATAGTTTTTCTGGACTAAAGTGGCATGTATTTTTTTATTGGATGCTAGTACATGTTCTTTTAAAAGCAGGAGCCCTTCTTGATAACGCTCCATTCTTACATAATGATCAAGCAATACAGCATATAAATTTTCTAAAAAATTCAGGTCATAATTTTTAATAATGGCCGGTGGTGTTGGCTTACGATTAGGCAATAACTCCTTATATTCCAACAAAATCTCTATCGCGTAATTATTAAGCCGTTCATCCGCTAACAAATACTCACCGTATTGAATAACACTTTCATCATTCTGCTCCTGATGCGCTATATGAAAAAGAAGATATGCAATCAGAACCTTTTCTTTCTCCGTTAATGCATACATCGAATAACGCCAATCCGCTTCAAAGGAAGTAATTAATGCTTTAACACATCGATAATCCCCTTCTGATAAACGATAGTGCGTGACAATCTGGTAAAGATGTAGCTGTTTTTTTGCTAAACAAGTAGAATTACGGTTATCCACATAAGTTATACACTTATCCAGAGTTTCTTTGTAATTATTCACAAAGTTATTCACATGTGCATAAGTTTTTCGTGTGGATCGTTCAATATGACCCATCATTTCATGGATAAATGTGAATTGTTCTAAGGGTTTGTGGATAAACAGTGAATAAACCTTTTTTATGAAAAGCCAATGCCAAAATTGTGCATCTTCTTTATAAATCATATGCACCAAATATACATTTTCAAATTTATATAAAAATATAGTTTGTAGCTCGTTAACTGGCATTGTAATTTGCATTCGCTTCCCAAAAATTAGCCAGATCAATCGTTCTAAGTCCATTGTATGCTGTGCAAAAAGCTGCTCAAAAAAAGTTTCCTTGCCTTTTTGCGTATAAAAAAAAGCATCGAGACGGTCGTTTACAAATTTAGTATCCAAACCATGCTTGTTAAAAAACGTTTGCATATCTGCCGTTACACGCCCCCAATATTTTCGTGCAGTTGAAAACGCAATATTCATCGCCGTTTCTTCATTCACTAAAAATAAATTTGGTGAAAGTGCAGTACCTAGTATTTTCGGGTCTACCTGAGAGTCCGTCTCTGCCTCCAACCATTTCGAAAGTAACTTTTCAGCACCCTTTTCACCACTATGTTTAAATGTCATGAATAACTGCTCATCACAATCCAACAGCATGTAACTGGAGCCCCCTATCAAATTCTACCAACAAAGATCTTCCCCTATCATGTAAAATACGTACCTAGATGTTCTAACTCTTTCTTCAATATAACAAATCTTATCCAACATATGCTAAATAAATCGTAATATGCATCAAGAAGATACTACAAAAATTTTCGTGCAAAATCGTCAATTCTAGCTACAACCGCATAAAAAAAGCCATCTATAAAGGTACAAATACCTTCTAGATGGGTTAAAAGATTAAGCTTGCTGTTATGAAATATCCAAAAAAAGAACGGCAAATGAGCATTGGACAATCACTCATAAGTTGGTAGCCCATTTGTATTGTCACAATTAGCTCATTGCCTACGCTAGTCAAAGCTAGCGCCATAAAACGCACAACTAATAAAAACTATGCACTATTCACCAATATAATCGAGAAAAAAAGCATTCTCACAACAGTAGACGAACGACCATCTAAATAGTTACAAAAAAATACGTCAAAGTTTTTGACGTATTTTTTCTGCATCGAAATCGTAGCGACAGATGCAAAAATGTTTTTCTGCACCGAAAGCGCAGCGGCAGATGCAAAAATGTTTTTCTGCACCGAAAGCGCAGCGGCAGATTTCCTCCCTACAACACAAAAAAAAGCAAACTATAAAATACTTCTAGTTTGCTTCCTTTTCGGGTCTCTCTTTATGCATTTAATCATATTGTTTTTTCACTGGCTTATAAATTCGTGCTTTTTTCAGTACTGTTTTAGGTACTTGGAAGGTTGCTGTGACAACTCCTGGATGACGACCAATTTCAATCGAGCCTGTAATTGTCGCTCGATTCATAACCTCTGGCTCACTCATCTCAAAGAGCCTTGCAGCACGACTTATAGCATTAGTTGTTGCCTCATTTAATGACGTTCCAGAGCCAACCACCGATACAGGGAATGCCTCCTCCACGTGTTTAACACCAAATTCCTCTGCAAGCTCACGTGCACGACGTTTTTCTTCCTTTGTAAAAGGTTTCGCTGTATATGGTAAATCTTCTGTATTGGGCAACAAAATAGGACCAGCCAAATCTACTTTTTTCAATACACTTACCTGTAGTTGAACAATGCCAGCAACATCCGTTGTATGTCCTGCAATTTCGCCGTCCCCTTGCATTGCGTGCATATCACCGATATACACACCACCGCCTGGAACCTTTACGGGACAAATAATTGTCGCACCCTCTCGAACACGGCTTATATCCATATGCCCATCTGTGCGATGTGTATCTAATTCCGTCTGCGTAAATGCATATTCATGTGGTGCTCCGATTAAAAACGCACCGAAATCACCAGCGTTATGAGAGTCTGGCATCGCCTTTGAAGGTGTCGTTCCAAGCTGCCCTAAAAACGGACGCATTCTTGCCATAACACCTATCAAATCACTTGGTGCTAATGCTACTACAGGATTTTGCACAGAATTTTCAGGTGTGCGCATATAATTTTTCGCATCAAGAGCAATACGGCGAGCCCCTTCTCGTCCAACAGTCACACCAATATTACCTTTATGATCTAATGCCATTGTATAACCATTTGTCATGTTAAAAGGTGATGTTTCTGTATCACATGTCGAACAGCGAATGGACTGCCGACCTATCCCTTTGACAACTGTACTTGGATGCAGCTTACCACAGCCTGGGCATTTTACTGATACGAATGGATCCCCAATAGATCGATCCGGAATTGCCTCATCGTGTCCAGATGCTGTTGCTAATGATGTCACCTGTATGGATTTAATTTTGATGACAATGGCATCCCCTACCTCTGCCCCTTCTACAAATACAGGCTTTGTCACTTCATGCCCACCACGAATCTTTGGTGTTAGCATCGGACCCCAACATCCTGGCGTTGTATTAGCAATAATTGTCCCACCATCTTTTACAGGACCAAGCATTTTCTGTTGTGGATCTAAAATACCATCTATGAACTCATTTACGAATAATGTTTCGGCGGCTTGCGGCGGCTGTACAAGGTCGTCACTATCCTTTTCTTCTTTTTCAAGCACATGCAATTCGTTTATCATTTTCCGTCACGCTCCTAGTTCTGATTATATGTATATAGATTTTTGTTAAAAACTTAAAGTGTCTAAAAAATTCTCCTATATAAAGTTAAATTTCGACATTAAGATCGATATTCCCTTCCATTTCGAGGAAAATGCCACTACACATATGCATTGATAAATCAAAATTGTATAGAAATCACTTCTTTATTAGTGTATTTCTACTATTTTAAAGCTATCTATACATAAAAAAGCGCAGACTCGTACAAATGTATTGTAAAAGTCTGCACTTTATTTTGACCACAATTATCTTCATTTCTTATTATATGTCGGTAGTTTTAGTACTATGAAAATGAGTGTAGTGGTTAACAAGAGAGCTAAAACAATATTGAATGTATTAGGTGGACCAAGAACTCTATAAAGTAATTTATCAAAAGTTGGTACCCCTAACCACTTTATACCTAAAAATACCAATACCCCAGATAAGAATCCTAAAATCATATGGGTCCAATGGACAATTAGAGAAATTTGATTTTTCATAAAATACCTCCTATAAATTTAATAATTTCTAAATTAATTGTATAATATGAATATATTATATTCTGAAAATTTTCATTTATTAAAATTTTTAGGAGCCATGACAAATCTTTAAATGAGTTTAGACGATAATCTATTAAACAAATGAGCCAAAAAAATTATTCAGTAACTCAAATATGTGTGCACCATTGATAAGGAGGAATTGATATTAATGAAGTATAGTAGAACTTTCAAATACTATATAATTAGTTCTATCATTTGTATTTATCTTGTATGCGTCATCTCGCTATATTTCTATAAACCAATTCTATCAATGGGTGAGTCAATGAAACCGACACTAGGTGAATGGAGTATTTTACTAGTAAAGAAACATATAAAACAATATGAACGTTTCGATGTTGTAACTTTTAAATTAAACGATAATGGCTATGTGAAAAGAATCATCGCATTGCCCGGTGAACATATTGCATTTAAAAATGACACTCTTTTTATTAATGGGGACAAGATAGATGAACCACATTTAGCAGCTTATAAAGAAAATGTGTATAATTTTGTACAATTAACTTTGGATTTTACTTTAGAAGATATTTCAGGCGAAATAGTCATACCAGAAGGGTATTATTTTGTAATGGGAGATAACCGCCGCTATAGTACAGATAGCCGTGATCAAACAATAGGATTTATTCTAGAAGAAAATATTGTCGGTCGTGTTGACATTTTATTATTGCCCTTGAGTGATTTAAACGTATTTTAAATATTTCAAGATGTAATATCAAATGAATGTTATTGATGAAGTCTCTATTTGATAGAAGTGGTTCTAAAGTTCACAGAAAGACCACCGCAATTGTTATGATTGAAAGTACGACATGAATAAAAATTACTTTTAAAATTTATTTTTCTAAAAAGAAAATCCCATTTTTCCAAAAGGTTCTGCTTCCTTCATTGTAAATTGCTAATAATACTAAAATCGAGGTAGTAAATATCTATTTTGGACAATAGAACTTTTTCGGATAGCTGCTTTTAACTAACGACTGAATATATAAGTACGTCGTGTATTAGACCATACCAATATATTTAAACTGTACACAATCATCGCTATTTACATTTGATTGTGTACAGCCTATTTGTTCTGTCCATATATTGTGCATGGAAGAATATCTTCAAGCATACTAGTTTTCTTTTTAGTAGCCCTACATTTCCTTAGTTATTCATGTATAAATCAAAAACGTGTGAGAAATCTTCTTTTTTGTATTTGTCCTTATGGTCAATCATCCAATTATTCGCAAATCGTGTAATCTCCTCGAATGATGCGGATGGTGTGACATTGTCATTACCGATACGACCAATTGATGAAGAAGCAATGGATAAACTCTTTTCTGCCACCTCTAACTTGTATGCATTTTGCTTTTGCTCATAGCTAATGGCATGCAACGCTTTATATAAATCTTTAATGTCATCAATAAAACGTTTATGAATGTCAATTGATAATGGCGTATTGTCGATTGTAAATTTAATTTCGACATCAAGATCAATAGTTCCTGCTGTTTCGAGGAAAACTTCACTAATATGGTGCATTGCGTAGTCGTAACGACGCAGTAAACGCTTTTTGCTCATCGCGCTTTCACCGTCTACATGAATAATTGCACGATTTGTAAAGCAATACTCATCTGATTTCGTCTTAATTAAAAAATATATTTTCTCATCAATTTCATGCAGGATAAAATCATCTGCATCCGTCTTATCATAGTCCTCACGAGTAACAACTACCCCAATATCTGAAAGTCCAAGCGCGTCTGCTGCTATTTTTTTAAACATCATTTTCCTCCTAAATGGTTGATACTATTATTACGCTTTTCATCTGTAAAAAGTTTCAAAAAGACCTTGGTATCCCTAAAAATACTAAGACTACAATGGTTAAAAAAAGATCCAATAGTCTATTCATAAAAATTCTTATGACGATTTACAACAATAAAGGGTCTCTGTGCTTTTTGATTGCACAAAAACCCTTTCGTTCATCTTTCATAAACATCTCAAAAAATGGTATCCCCACAGCAACAATGACATCATTTCGTCTTTCAAGTAGGTTTCATTTATAATAAGAAAAAGTCCTTCAAGCTACTTTCAAAAGTAATAGCAATGCGTTATTGTTAAAAAACTATTAGTGATTACATTAAAAGAGGAAGGACGTGTTTAATCATGCAAGAACCAACTATTTTAGTCGTGGATGATGAGGCTGATTTAGCTAATCTGCTAAAAGTCAGTCTACAAAAAGAGGGCTATCAGCAAATTCATACGGCTGGCTCTATTCAAGAAGCTTGGACGAGTTTTCAACAGACACAACCCGATATTGTACTTCTCGATGTGATGCTTCCAGATGGTGAGGGCTACGATTTATGCCGACGTATTCGAGAAGTGTCGCATGTACCAGTCCTTTTCATGTCAGCGAAAAATGAGGAAATTGATAAACTTTTAGGACTTGCTATTGGTGGAGACGATTATATTACGAAACCTTTTAGTCCTAAGGAAGTCGCCTATCGAGTAAAGGCTCAGCTTCGTAGAGCCGGCTATCAAATGCAGGAGACTGCACCAGTTACCCCCGTGAAGACCATACAAGTTGGACCATTCCTGTTAAATGGAGATGAAACGGAGGTACATAAGGACGGCGTTTTATTGGAGCTAACAGCGAAGGAGATTGGCTTGATGGCTTGCTTTATGCACAATCCAAATCGAATATTAAGTAAAGAGACGTTGTTCGAGCGTGTTTGGGGAGAGGACTTTTTCGGCTCAGACAATACCGTTATGGTGCATATTCGACGACTGCGCGAAAAGATTGAAAAAGATGCTTCAAAACCTGTGTATATTACAACTATAAAAGGGCTGGGCTATAAATTTGTCATCCCCAAAGAGGAACAGGGATGAAATGGAAACTAACTGCCCGCTTTCTACTGTCTGTGCTTTCCATTGTCATCATTGTTATTTTTGTGAATACAGCAATTTTAATTGGGTTTTTTATTTTCCAACAGTTCAGTAATTATAATGTTTCTCAGTATTCAGAGGAAAAATACGTTCGTGATTTTCAGCAATATATCGATATAAATAACGAAACACCTTCCGTAAGTAAAGAAGGGCTTCAACAATTGCATCAGCGGAATGCTTGGATTCAATTGCTTGATCATAACGGACAAGTCGTTGATGCCCATTTCGCACCCGAAAAAGCTCCTTCACACTATGCACCGATTGACCTGATTCAAGTTTATAAATATAAAGAATTCGATGCCGATACAACCGTGTATATGGGCAGTAAAGAAGGTATTAGTTATCTGATCGGCATTAAGGGCAGTGGTGTTACTCGATACGTCATGCATTTTTCCGGCTCATCTGTACTACAATTTATTGGTAAATTCGGGCTTCTTATTGTCATAGCGGATCTATTGGTAGCGGCATTGGTAGGATGGTTTTTCGGGCGTACATTAACAAAGCCACTTTATGCAATGATCGAACGAATTCGTCACTTAAAGAATCATGAACATAAGCCTATAAAAATGCCAGGTGGTGTATACAAGCCTGTTTTTGAAAATTTAAATGAAGTATCAAGGGAGTTAGCTGCCCATGAACAAGAACGAAAGCGACTAGAAGAACTACGCGAGGAATGGATCAGTAATGTCTCACACGATATGAAAACGCCTCTTGCCTCGATCCGTGGTTATGCGGAGCTACTGAATGATGGAAAATCGACTCCTTATGAACAAACAGAATATGCTCAGATTATCGAAAAACAATCATTGCATATGCAAGATTTATTGGATGATTTAAATTTAACTATGCGATTAAGACATCAACAGCTTCCACTCAGCTTAACCGAGGTAAATATGGTGCAATTTATCCGCGAAATTGTTATTGATACACTCAATACACCACAATATGAGCAGGCCAATATTGAATTTAATGCAACTGAAGAAGTCATCAAGCATCACATCGACGAACACTTTATGCGACGAGCCGTGATGAATTTTTTACACAATGCATTGCTTCATAATCCTTCAGATGTTGCAGTCAATATTCATGTTGATGATCATTCTATTACGATTTCTGATAATGGTAGCGGCATTTCTGCTGAAGACCTTGAACATATTTTTGAACGCTATTACCGAGGTACAAATACTGAACAAACACTTGGCACTGGGTTAGGTACTGCTATCGCTAGAGATATTATTGAAGCGCATGGAGGAACTGTAACGATGACCTCCGAAGAACAAAAAGGTACAACTGTCATTATTCGATTACCAGTAGAAAAAAAGGAGTAGCCCCTATGCGGACTACCCCTTTTTCTTATTTCTTCATTAGCTCCTGAACTTTTTTAGGTAGCTCATGGAATTTTACTTCATCATATGATGTAACTTCCGTTTCTTTTTTTACATAAAGCTTCATGTATGCATCATGGCGTAAATTTTTCTGAGCTGAAAACTTTAATGTTTGCTCTTTACCGTTTTCGTCATAAGCAGGTATCTCGTACCAATACATTTTCATAATTTCCCCACTATCTAGCTTATATTCCTCTATTTCACCATCAGTAGTGATATGAACATAGTATGCTTCTTTATTTAAACGGTTAAAATCCACGGTCATTAGGACAACAAGACCTGCTACAAACAATAAGAACAATGCTCCTATACCTAAGAAAACCTTTTTCATATTAATTCCCCTGTCTAACAATTTTATAGAATGAACGAACTGTAAAGATATAATATATGCCGTAAATTGCGGAATAAGCAATCATCCACAGTACGACTGGTTTAGTTATATCCATACTAAATAGCTGTGAAAAGGCTAGCAGCGCAAATGCACTATGTGCGATGCCAACAACGAGTGGTGCACTAAAGATAACTGCAACCTGCCCTGCAACTGTTTTTAATATTTGTTTTTTGTTAACACCGATTTTATTTAAAATTGCATATTTAGACTGATCTTCCTCTGCCTCTGTTAAAACTTTGAAGTAAATAATACTTCCTGTCGCAGCTAAAAATACTAATCCTAAAAAGCTTCCTACAAACAATAGCGATCCTACAGTAGCTAGACTATCTTCATAACTTTGCGGAACACTTGAAAACCCTTCCTGCTGTTCAGATGATAATTGATTGTAAATCTCCTGTGAAATGGCTTGTTGCTTCAAGTCATTATCCATACCAACTACCTGCATTTTAACAGCTTCTGCATTTGTTGCAGCGAACACTTTATCATTAACAACGAGTACTGTACCAGCTGGCATAAAGTTTAATACACTCTCTGTATACATTTTAGCAACATGGAATGATTCCCCGTTCTCCAATTTAAACTCTTCGCCGGTAAAATCATGTGAAAAACGTTCATCGAAGCTTGCATCAAGTAAAACTGTTGAACCATCTGCAATGTGCAGTTCTTCATCTTTTCCCTGTAATTTTGCTAAACGATTATAATCGGATTCTTGTAATAATGTATATTCAAAAAATGAAAATTCATTATCGACACGTAAATTTTTCACGGCAAGCGATTCATTGTACAAGACGTCTTCTTGAGAAAATTTCACCGTATCGCCCTTCCACATAAATGTGTTAGGTAACATTTGACGTACAGTGGCCTCCGCATTGTAATACATTCCGAAAACGCCGCCACCTGCTGTGATCGTTGTCGCACTTAAAATAGCGATGATCGAAAGCGATTTAGCATTTGCTCGAATACGGTACAATAATTGTGATACACCAATTAAATTCAAGCCTTTCCACGACCAAGAAGTTGCTTTTTTCAACGTCATTAACACAAATACGCTAACACTATGGAATAACAGATATGTCCCTGCAATTGTCACACCTATCACCATTAGTGGAGTACCTAATACTGTGAAGAATCTCCAAATCTTACTCGTGAAAATATCTAAGGACGCTGTATAATATCCAAATGCAATTAGCGCCGTCCCAAGTAGAGCTACTAAAAGCGATGCACGTGGAATTTGCTCCCCCTGCTTCTCAGCATGAAACAGGTCAATCAGTTTAAATTGATAAATGACACGATAGCCCTGTAAAGATGTGAATAAAAATAGTAAAGTAAAAATCCCTGTTGTATTTACTAGTGCCTCCGAGGAAAATGTTAAACTACCTACAACCTCATAGCCCATCAGACGCACTAAAATCATTAATAAACCTTGTGACATAAAGAATCCTAGAATAATTCCAAATACTAAAGAGACAAGCCCTATTACTAAGTTCTCGAAAAAGAGCATTAAGCCGATTTTCTGTTTACGCACACCTAGTAGTGAGTATAGAGCTACTTCCTTTTTACGTTTCTTCATAAAAAACGAGTTGGAGTACGCCATAAAGATGACGATAAAGAATAATAGCACAACAGAAGATGCACTCATCAAACCTTTAATTTGCTGTGACGATTGTTTTAAGGCTGAAAGATCATCGTTATATTTCAATGTGACAAATGTAAAGTAAATAACGATACTGAATACCATCGAGGCGATATATAAAAAGTAATTCGACAAATTACGTTGAATATTTTTACGCGCTAAACTAAATAACGTCATTTACTCCACCTCCGATGCCAGCAAGCACCTGTAAAATCTCTTGGAAGAACTGCTTTCTTGTTTGAGTACCACGATGAATTTCCTTAGAAAGCTGTCCGTCCTGAATGAATAGTATGCGCTGACAGAAGCTTGCTGCAAATGCATCATGCGTAACCATCATAATAGTGGCAGCTTGAGAATGATTCAGATCACTTAAACTTTCAAGCAAGTCTGTTGCTGATTTTGAATCAAGAGCACCAGTCGGCTCATCCGCAAAAATTAATTTCGGCTCTGTTACTAACGCACGGGATGAAGCTGTACGTTGCTTTTGCCCACCTGAAATTTGATATGGATATTTATCGAGTAACTCTTTTATACCAAACAGTGCGGCTATGCGTTCCACCCTTGCATTAATTACCTTTGTTGGCATTTTTGCAATCGCGAGCGGCAAAACAATATTTTCACGAACTGTTAAAGAATCAAGTAAGTTATAGTCTTGGAAGATAAACCCTAAATTATCACGGCGAAAATCTGCTAACTCTGCATCCTTCATGCGTGCTAAGTTTGCATCGCCAATAACGATTTCACCAGTCGTTGGCGTATCAATCGTGGCTAATACATTTAGTAGCGTCGATTTCCCAGCCCCTGAAGGCCCCATTACACCAACAAACTCTCCTTTTTCTACTTCAAACGATATATTCGATAGCGCTGTAAATGTATTTGCGCCTTTGCCGTAAGTCTTTTCAACATTTTGTACCTTTAATAATGGCGTCATAAACGCTCACCTCTTCTTTCTGACTTTAGTATACGACCCCAAACTTACAGCAAATTTGACGCAAGCTTACAACAACCTTAAATCGTAGGCACAATGTGGGGTGGATTTCCGTTCCGATTGGGCGCTTTGTAGCTGTCGCTTTGCTTTCGCTACAGATTAAACATTTGCCGCTGACGCTTCGCTTTCGCGCAGATAAAACATTGCCGCTGACGCTTCGCTTTCGCGCAGATAAAACATTGCCGCTGACGCTTCGCTTTCGCGCAGATAAAACATTGTTGCTGCTGCTTCGCTTTCGCACAGATAAAACATTGCCGCTGACGCTTCGCTTTCGCGCAGATAAAACATTGTTGCTACTGCTTCGCTTTCGCACAGAGCAAAGCTTCCTGGGGGCGTCAGTCTTCACTCCAATCAACCTATCTACATGACATAAGTTCTAACAAAATGTCAACCAACTTTTTACTTTTATCACCTAACTTTTAAATTTTATCGACATCCACCTGCCAAAAAGCAAAAAAGGATTCACACACAAAATTGTGGGTGAATCCTTTTACTTTATTATGTCGCCCAGTCAGAACGAAGATCAACCTATCCTCATGACATGCGTTTTAACAAAATGTCATTCAACTTTTTAGTTATCGGGGCACTTTCATGAATTATCGATTAACTTTTAATCTTTATCGACTAACTTTCACGTTTTATCAACCAACTTCTGAATTTTATCGACACCCAACTTCCAAAGAGCTAAAAAAGATTCACACACAAAATTGTGCGTGAATCCTCTAACTTTATTCTGCTAATACTTTTTTTATATCATCCTCAAAGCTACTTGGCTTATCAGCTGATCCGTAACGTCCAACAACCTCACCGTTACGATTCACAAGGAATTTTGTGAAATTCCATTTTACACTGTTGCCGAGAAAGCCTTTTGAATGAGATGTCAGATAATCAAAAATAGGATGTGCATCTTTGCCATTGACCTTCACAATTTCATGCATCGGGAACGTCACACCATACGTCAAGCGACATTGTGACGACGCTTCCTCAGCAGTCGCTACCTCCTGCTTAAACTGATTTGATGGGAATCCAAGAATCACAAGGCCCTCATCCTGATATTTTTTATATAAACCTTCTAACTCTTCAAATTGCGGTGTAAAACCACATTTTGAAGCCGTATTAACAATTAACATTGCCCTGCCCTTATAACGCTCTAAGCTATATTCAGTACCATCTTCTAAAGCAATTTGAATGTCGTAAATGCTCATTTCTTATTCCCCCTATGTTATAAACGCGCATTTTTTCTGGCAATCTGCTGTAGAGGATCCCAAACACCATTGAATGGAGGCGCGTAGGCTAAATCTAAATCTAGTAAATCTGGTAACGTCATTTTATTGTATAAAGCTGTTGCAAACACATCGATCCGTTTATCAATTCCTGCCGGTCCAACAATTTGTGCTCCTAAAAGCTGCTGATCTCGCTTACGAACAACAATTTTAATAAATATCCGTTGGGCACCTGGATAATAACCAGCAATATGACGGGCAGACAATTTAAATGCCTCATATTCAAAACCTAACTCTTTCGCATTATGCTCATTAATACCTGTCGTGGCAATTGTTAAATTGAAAAACTTTAAGATTGAAGTACCCACTATACCACGAAACGGCGCAAACTTACCTGACATATTAAGGCCCGCTAAACGACCTTGCTTATTAGCTGTCGTTCCAAGAGGTACATAATCTAAGCGCTCTTTCACAATATTAAAATGGGTAGCACAATCTCCTGCAGCATAAATATTTTCGACAGATGTCTCTAAATGTCGATTGACAATAATGGCACCATTTTTATCTAGCACGATCCCTGTTCCCTCTAAAAACTGTGTATTCGGTCTAATACCTGTAGCCATAATGACTAAATCTGTATCAAATTCGCCATTGTCCGTAATTACACGCTCAACCCGTTGATTTCCCTCAAACGCCTCTACTTTTGTATTTAGCACAAGCTCGATGTCATTCTTTTTTGCTTCCTCATGAACATGTAGCGCAAGTTCTTCATCTAGAATTCTTGCAACATAGCTACCTCGTTGAATTAATCTTACTTTTTTGCCGCAAGCATGTATCGTCTCGGCCATCTCAAGCCCAATATAACCTGCACCTATAATCGTTACATTTTCTATATCTGACGTTAAATCCGCTAGTAAATCATCTAGCTGAGGTATTGTTTTCACCGTGTGTATACCCGTTAAATCTGAACCCTTCTCCACCGGCATAATAGGATCTGCACCTGTTGCAATAAGTAGCTTATCGTAGGGAATTTCAAATGTTTCCCCAGACGACTGCGTTCCAAGAACAAGCTTCTTGTCTACATCAATTCCGTTAACCTCATGACCAACACGGGCATCAATACGATACTTATCACGAAATGTTTCAACGTCTCTTGCGATAAGACGCTTTGTCGATGAAATACGCCCATCTACAACATAGGGCAAACCACACTGCCCATATGAATAAATAAATCCACGTTCTACAGATGTAATCTCTGCTCCTGGTACATTTCGATATATTTCCATTGCTGCTGACATTCCGGCAGCATCTCCACCGATGATTACGTATTTCATCCAACAATCCCCCTTATTTTTTCCTCGTTGCTATTAAGGCTGCATACTGGTCCATAAATAAACGTCTTCTCCCTCCACTTATGATGACACGAACTATATGAATAGCAATAACCATCATTAGAGCAAGGGACGCTATAAAGGCTAGCATGGTAATGACAATTTGTAGTACATAGAATGGTGAGTCCATATCTAATTGAATATGGCCTAGAATTGCGATGATCTTAGAAATACATACTACTACGAGAATTGCCGCACAACGGCGCCAAGATTGATATATGATACTTTTGCCGTTTTCGCTGACCATTGTAAATCGCATAAATTTCATCCCTAACGTTGCACCATTTGTAAAGCTTGGGACAACGCCAAATAGCAACAAGTACAAAGCAATTTTTACTAAAAATTCTAAAGTGTTACTATAACCAATTACAGCACCTATGATCATCCAAATGCAATGTGCAATAAATAGATCTATTGCTAGTGCCAGCAAAATGGATAATGGCTTGACGATATCTTTTTTGGCCATTTCTGCTGCTTTAGCCTCTACCGCTGCATGAGAAGGAAACAACCCCCATACAACAGGTGCTAAAAAGAACCCTAGTAGTGCACCAACACTGTTAAGCATTAAATCATCCACATCAAAAATTCGATACGCACAATTAAAGATGCCATAAATTCCTGTAACTTGTGTTACCTCATAAAACAATGTTAGCAAAAAGCTAAATAGAAATGCACGCTTCCAGTACTCTCTTTTTTTAAGAAAATAACGCAAGTATACGCCAAACGGCATGAGCAGTAAGAAATTGTAGAAGGCTTGAAAAAAAGCTGGTTGTTTCGCGATATAAAGCCATGTAGATGGATTCGTTAGAACAATCCCACTATCTTCTAAAATATCAGTGACAAATTGAAAAGGATGCAAATTATAATAAACTGTATCCGCAGATTGTAGAGAGCAAGTATCTCTTGTTTCTGGGAAAGGTAGCAAAACTAGGCACAGTGCCGATAGAAAGTAAAAAATAAATGAGAACATAATAATTGTTTTAGAAAAAGATAAGTAGCCGTATTTTCGATACGTATAAATCAGCCAAGGTACAAATAGCACAAAGGATAGCATGATTGTTATTAAAAAAGCTACCATAATAGAATGTGTATAAACTGACATAAAGCACCCCTTTGTTTAAAATCCTCTATTTTATTCCATAACTTAGTTTAACCTTTAAACACAACACTAATATTTCAGCAAGCTTAAATAATTCTTAATAAAAAAACAGGTAAAGAAATTTTTCTTTACCTGCACGATTCACTTATGCTTTTGTAATTTCTTCTTTGCAGAAGGCTAAAATTTCTTCTAGCTCCTCATCCTCTAATGCAAAATCTAAATACTCACCTTCAGCTTTTTCTATGATGAAGTAATTTAAAATAAACGACTCTTCACCTTTTTCAGCAATCAGTACTCGAATCTCAATTCCTGCTTCATGATAAAGCTCATCTTCCTCATCAATATCCACATCTAAAATAAATTCATAACGCTTACCTTCAATAATGTTTGTTGGATCTAAAATTTCTTCCACTGAGAATTGTGTAATTTCCATTGTATTATCTCCTTTTAAGTTAACCTGTTCTTTTATATATTAAATCAAATTCAGCATGGGTCAACTAGAAAACTCATATACACCTATAAGTAATTATGCCACAATAAAATGGAACTAATTTAGAGACATGCTTCTCTTAAGGATACTCTACATATAAAGGAGGCTTTTTTCTTGAAAGAGCTACTATATTACCAAGATGTTATGCTACGAGAATTTGATGCAACAGTTGTCAGTAAAGGAACTGACGAAGAAGGCCGTAACTACGTGATGCTATCAAACACTGCTTTTTATCCAACAGGAGGCGGACAACCTCATGACACGGGTACTTTAAATGATATCGAGGTCATCGATGTTGAGAAAATTAATGATGAAATTCGTCATTATATTCAAGGCGACGCTTCAAATTTAGCTGGAGAAGTGCATGGTACATTAAATTGGCAACGACGCTTTGATCATATGCAGCAGCATGCAGGTCAACATATTTTAACAGCGTCTTTTGTCGAGCTTTTCGATGCACCAACTGTTAGCTTCCACTTGGGCACTGAGCAGGTCACAATTGATATTGCTGTAGACGCGCTTACAGAAGAACAGCTTGTAGCCGCGGAAGCTCGTGCCAATAACATTATTTTAGAGAATCGTCTAATTGAAACGAAGTGGATTACAGAAAAGGAACTTGAAAACTATAACCTACGTAAAGAGGTAGCGGTCACAGGAGACATCCGACTAGTGATCATTCCCGATTTTGATTACAACGGATGCGGCGGTACCCATCCAACATCAACAGGACAAGTCAGCGCGATAAAAATTCTTGGAACGGAAAAAATGAAAGGCAATATTCGTGTTTCTTTTGTTTGTGGCCATCGAGTTTTAGCAGAGCTTGCCATGCGAAAGAAAGTACTAGGTGACGTGGCAAGACAATTAAGCGTACCTGAAGCTGAATCCGCTACAGCACTTACAAAAATCTTAACAACACAGAAAAATACAGAAAAAGCACTTTTGGCGGCAAAAGAAGAGCTACTAAATTATGAAGCAGCAGCGCTAGTTTCAAGTAACGAGCGCATTATTACTGCCGCCTTTAATCAGCGCACTATGCAAGAGCTTCAAAAATTAGCAAGAACTATTGTCGCTGAGCAGACAGAAGCTATCGTATTACTTGTTTCAGAAAATGAAGACAAGCTTCAGTTTGTCGCAGCTCGTGGTGCAAAAGTTGAGAAAAGCATGAAGGACATTGCTGCAAAGGCACTGCCACTCATTAATGGAAAAGGTGGCGGTAGTGATCAGATGGTACAAGGCGGTGGCGAGCATATTATCTCTACCGAGCAATTATTTAAAGCTATGCATGAAGTACTTGACTAACCTTTCAAATGACAAAATAGGAGTTATCTAATTATTCAGATAACTCCTCACTTCGTTTATAGCTTAAACTTTTGCATTACTCCGTGTAAACCTTTCGACATTACTTACTGTAACTATTGATCGTTCATCGTTTCTACTGCTTTTAACTGCTCTATTGTAGCATCTGTCACCTCACATACATACATACATACATACATACATACATACATACATACATACATACATACATACATACATACATACTTCCTTGCTTCATTGGTAGTTGCCACCATCTCCTCCTTCGACACTGAAACTTCCTCAGTATTAGTAGACATTTGCTCAGTCGAAGCATTTTTCCCTCAATATACCCGTAATCTCGCCAACTGCACGCACCATTTCTTCAAAACGTTCACTTACTGCCTCAATGAATCCTAAATCACACTCAACGTACTCCTCCCTATTTAAAACGTTAAAGAAAAAAATACGACGTTTATGAATGAGCGATAAAGTACAAATTGAAATATGGTAAATTCAAATTAGTTAAATAACGGTAGAAGAAAAAGGGATTTTAACTTGTGAAGAACGGCTTATTTAAAATAATAACAGTGCAGTTATAGTGTTATTACGAAATATCTTAACCTTTAGAATTTATTCAACTATAATTCTTCTTTATTGTAACTATCTATTCAGACTTATTATTAATATTATTCTTGTTTGTAAGCTAATACATAATAATAAATTTTATTAGTATACTCTCAAATAATTTTTTTCAGATTCGATTAGTTCTTTCTCTAAGTAAATTTAAAGTGTCTACAGTTCGAATTTGTAATTTTATCATATCAATATAAAGTTTTAGGTGTGTTGATTAGCCATTTTTATCCTTCAAGTTAATTCAAAGACGCTGATTTCCGCTACGTGATACTCTCGCTTTCCTGCTGGCGAGCGTCGAGCCCAATTCTTCCGCTACAATCAGTTAAAGGTGGGAATATATTAGCGAAATGACAACAAAAAACCCTTTTATCACTCAATTAAATCTTTATTTAATCAACACGCCTGATAAAGTTTATTGGAAGTATTAAATATTGCTCAAAGGTGGATCTATTTTGGATATTCTTACGTTTTTAATAACATGTAGGAAATTTTATCAAAGTGAAGCATTGGTGCCCAATACTTCACTTTAACTGTATTTAACTTAATAGTCATAGTCATTACTAGTTCCCATCAACAGCATTTTAATTTTGTTCTAAATTTAACATATAACCTTGTGTTTATATGAATGTGAGGTAGATAACATGACGTTTCAGCTTGGCTCTTCTTTACTCGACGCCTGTGTACTTACCATAGTGGAAGTAGAAGATGCTTACGGTTATTCGTTGACGCAACAAGTGCAATCTGTTATGGATATATCAGAATCGACGCTTTATCCTGTACTACGCCGCTTGCAAAAGGCTGATTTATTAACAACGTATGATTGTTCATTTCAGGGAAGAAATAGGCGGTATTATCGTATTACCGAACTAGGGCGTATTCGATTATTGGAGCTACTTACCGAATGGCGAATTTATAAACAGAAAGTTGATAGTGTACTATTAGGTGAGGATATATATGGATAAAATGAGCTTTTAATCCGAATCATCATTATAACTAGTGATTTGTTCTGCGCTTAGAAAGCTGTGGTACTAGCTCATGGTTTTTAAAAGCCTGACAACCGCACTTTCTATTAATTTTTCATAGTACTTTTTTACTCATGGTCGGACACTTTCTTCTCGTGCCCTCAATTATATTGAGTTAACTTTCATTCCTCTATAATCCATTTAATTTAAAGTACTTAATTAGCTTCTCACATTTAAGAGAGTTACTATGTTGCAACTAGTAACTCTCTATTTTCACTACTTAATAAATTCCTTCTACAGCCTTCTCACCTTCAGTCAGTGTTTCTGTATAAATACGTACCTTATTAGAATCAGATTACATCGCTTTACTCCCCGTAATGCGCTTAGCATTTCAAAAATTGGTAGTTATCCTCTTCCAGCTTAAGTGAACCAAGTTTGCAGAACCTCTTTGGGAAATCTTTCTTCCATAGGTTTAGCTGTTCCCAAAATACGTTTAAAATATCTACCTCTTCTTCTCTACTGCTTCCCAGCTAGAGCCTCTTTTTATGATATCCCTTAAGTAAACATTTTCAGAAAGCTGCTTAGTTAGATAATACTATTTTTTTATAAACATTTGGATTTCACTTGTTTATGAGATCTTTTAAAAGAGCAATTTCTAAATTTTTTTCACCTAGTAACAATTTTAACCTATCATTCTCTAGGATTAATTGTTCTGTTTGAGAAAACATTATTTTTTTTTCATCATTCATATATTTCCCTTCACGATATTCACGAACCCATCTATTGGCCATATTCGGACTTAAATTATTTTTCCTAGCAATTAAAGAGATATTTTCATATTCTATTGCTTCTTTAGCTATTTTGATTTTATATTCAGTTGCGTATCTTACCCTTTTCATGATAGATAACTCCTTTCGAAAATATTACTCATTCAAATAAAAATTCGAAAATGAATTCCAGAAAAATAATTATTTGACCATTAAATCGCCTGAAGTAGTTTTTACATTCAATAAATTTTCCCCATCACCGATTACTCCGATAGCTGAGTTTTTATCCTTGTCCTTATACATGATGTCAGGTAAACTAACATCTAATTCCCCCGAGTCCCCCTTGAATATTACACTAAGTGAATTTGGATTTTTTTCAAAATCCACTATTACATCACCACTTGTTGTGTTTATATCTAATTCTTTAATCATACTTCCCATTTTTAATGTTACATCCCCTGAAGAAGATTCAATTTGACCACTTTGAGAGTCTAATAATTGGGTCCCTACCTTACCACTCTTTGTTTTAACTATAAATGAAGTAATTATATTACTATCCAATTTTATATCACCACTAGTAGATTGAAAAACAGCATCGCCTTTTGTTTCGGTACCTACAAGTGTTTGAGATCCCGAAGTTGTTGCTAACTCCATATTATCTACAACTATGTTTTCTACCTCAATTAGTCCAGAAGATGTAGACACATTTAACTTACGATATACTTTTTCAGGTAAAACAATACTTACATTTATATCCTTTTCACTTCCTAATTTAATACCAATTAAATTTTCATTTGAAAGATACTGAACTTCTAATTGACCATTCAATTCTTCCACTTTTAGCTTGTAATCTTTTTTAAGATCTTTTTTAATCTTGCCATCCAACTTAACTTTTATTTGATCAGTTTTATCCGATGTGATTCGAACATTTGCAGAAGATGTTTTAATGTTCAAGGAATCAATCTTATTACCATCAATTATTTTTTCTTCCTCTACTTTTACAGTTGCATAAACAGACTTATAAATGGATGTTCCGACATACACAACTGCAAGTAGTAAACAAATTACTACTCCTATTAGCATCTTTCTCATGCCCTATTTCTCCCTTCATACTCATTCAATTTTTATATATCTACGTATTCAATATTTCTAACTGTTAGATATCCAATCAGGATTCCAATAAGCCCAAGCGATATAGGAATTGCAATAAATGAAAACAAAGTGAAGTTATTACCAGTAGAATTTGATAATGTTACTAAAATAATTGATGAAACAATTGTAGCCGGGGCTGACTTCTTACGCATTCCAAAAAATAGAGGAATGAGGCTTAATCCGGCTGAGGCCAATGCACCGAGAAAGCTCGCCATTAAATTTCTATAAATATCCTCAACACTAATACCTCCAGGAATAATATTGTACATAGTATCCAGTAAATAAATTAAAGCTCCAATAAACAGTGTAGAAAGCATAATCGTTATAAAAGTGAAGAATACAATAATAATTAACTTGGCCCACATAATTTTTTTTCGGCTAATTGGGTAGGTAAACATGATATCAATTGACTTGTTCTTATATTCATCTATTACTAACTTGACCATTATAATCGAGGAAAAAATTAAAAACGTAGCCCGAATTATAGAATTACCGATACTCATTACCATATCAAAATTTTCAAATGGGATATTCCCATCGTTTTTTTCTATAAAAAATATCATACTGAGAAAAGCGATAAAACCAACATTCGCTATCAAAACACCTGGCCAATAATCAAACAGCCTGAATTTCTTTATTTCAAGTTGAATTAGTTTAAGCACTTATTTCACCTCCATTGATAATTTTCATAAAGTAATCTTCTAATGTATGTTCTCTTTTGTTAATTTCGTTGACAAGGACTCCATTTAAAATAAGTGCTTTAGAAATTTCTCCTTGAGATATTTCTAGTTCATAAATACGAATAGTATGATCATCAATAACCTTGAAGTTGTTAATTTTTATGATTTCATTAATTACATATGAAGATCTCTTAATATCATCTGTTTTTATCTCAATATACTCCATTTTCTCTGACTTAATACTACCCATTAATACTTCCTTAATTAGCTTTCCATCCTTAATGATACCAATTGTATCAGCGATTTGCTCTATTTCCCCTAGAATATGACTAGATATCACTAAAGTAATTCCATAATCGTCTCTCAAAATCTTAAACAGAGTTCGAAGCTGTTTAATTCCTACTGGATCAAGGCCATTTAATGGTTCATCAAGAATTAAAAGATCTGGTTTCGTTATGATTGCCCTCGCAATACCAAGTCGCTGTCTCATCCCTAAAGAAAAATCCTTTACTTGTTTTCCTTCAAAATTCTTTAAATAGACCATATCTAGGGCAGAATCAATAGCTTCTTTGTTATAATATCCCATATATTCACAATGAAGCTTTAAATTTTCGCGAGCAGTCATTTTTTCATAAAATACTGGATATTCGATAATATTTCCTATTCTCTTACATATTTCATAAGAGGTTGGTGTCAACTTTTGTCCACAGACCATTATTTCTCCTTTAGTCGGTTTTATTAAGTTTGTAATCATTCTCATGACTGTTGTTTTTCCTGCACCATTCGGTCCTAGAAAACCATAAATCTCACCCTTTCTAACATTCATGTTCACATTTGATACAACTTCTTTACCCTTGTAAATTTTTGTTAAATTATTAGTCTGTATTATGTTATTCATTGTGCCACTTTCCTTTCGTTTTACATCTTTCTATAAAAGTATATTCAATGAAATTCACTTTTTTATTAACTGTTCCTTAAGAATTTCTTAATTTTATACATAATATCCCATAAAAAAAACCCATTGCAATGCCTTAAACAATTAGGTAATCCAACGATCTTATTAAGATTTAAAACTCTTTAAACAATAAATAATTTCTTTATAAACAGAACTTTTTCAGAGGAATTAGTTCCTTTATTAGTCTTTAGCAATCTTTATACCTGATCAAATCCCTTAATAAAGTTTTTCCACCATCAAATACAGAGTTTACTGGTAACATTCTTTTAACAACTTTTGACTGACCTTTTAACAGAATTTATCTTTCAAGAAATTCCCTCTTCTCCTTCGAATGTATTTCTCATTTCAGCGTGCAAACATCCTGACATTTTAAAAATTAAGATTTCCGAAGGATACGAACCCACCTTTTCAAAGTAATTCAAGAAGAATATTTAAAACAAAAAATCTCGAAACTGTTTGTGGTTAATACATACTTTATTTTACCAAGTAGAAGCTTCTCACAAAAATTAACCTCATGAGAAGCTTCATTTTTAACTAACTATCTACTTAAGAACTGCCAGTACATGGGGTTAGTTGTTATCATAGCCCATCATTTTTTCCTTAAGAAAGAACTCTTACTTTATCCAATATTAATATGTACCTAGTTAAATCAGTCATTAATTGTAAATACCACTCTTAGATATTTATCTATTATCTTCATTTATTTTAATTTTTAATGTTTCTACATTGATACTATTTATAACTGGCAATCTCCTTAATACCGGATGAATTATCCAAATTATGGTTATACACAGCATTCCAATACCTGTAAAAGAGAAGATCGTTTTACTTCCTAATGACACTGCTAAATATCCACCTACTAAAGAACCAATTGGCATCACACCAACACTTACGCTAGATATTACAGAGGATACACGACCTAATAAATAATTTGGTATAACTGCTTGGGCTACTCCTGCAAATAGGACATTTATTGATCCTATTGGAATCCAAGCAAGTCCAAATAATATTGCAGAGAGTAAAGGTATTGATGTGATTCCAGATAAAGTCCAACATATTCCACCTAATGTGAAAGCAATAATTGTTGCATACCCCAAACGAAACTTTCCTATCAAAGGTCCTGTTAATGCTCCTATTAAAGAACCTATGGAAAGCGCAGCCAAAAAGATTCCATACATTTTAACTCCACCAATTTGATCTGCAAAAGAGGGAAGTACTGCCATCGCTACTCCTATTGAAAAATTCGCTATTAATGTACCTATGAGAATGGCCCATAGTAGCGATCCGAAAACTACTTTAAAACCTTCTTTTATTTCCATTAGGTATATTTTAACAAAACCTATAATACTCTTTTGAGGAGGTTTTATTTGGTTCGAATCCGGACTCTGAGTTACCTTCAATAAACCGAAACAAAGAGTAGCTACTGCAAAAGTAATTGAATCTGCAATATAAAGTACCATTACTCCAAACATGGCGACAAGTATCCCTGCAATAGCATTAAAAACGATATCAACCCCTTGATATGCAAATGCAAATAGAGAATTCCCATTTATTAAATCATCTTTCTCAAGAATTAATGGCAAAGCCTTCGTCTGTGCCGGATATGCAAACTCTTCAATAAATGCAATAAGGGGCATTACTATCAAAATTAGTTGTATGCTCAGAAAATCATATAAATAAGCAATCGGGATAAATAAAACAAGAATACATTGGAGAATCTGTGTCGTTACTAATATTTTTTTAATACTGCAACGGTCAATAAACGGTCCTGTTAGAAACTGTAATGCTTTAGGTAACAGTATTAAAAAGCCCGCTAATCCAGTATAGAATGCATTACCTCCAAGCTCATATACTAACCACATTGAAGCTATATAATATATACTATCACCAATATTTGTAACAATTCTTCCTATGAAAAGTTTTAAAAAATTACTATTTCTTAACAATAAATTCAAATCCTCACCCCATTTTATTATTCAATCAACCTGGAACTATAATTTATATTTATCACAGACAACACTTCCAATCACAATCATTCACCATAATTTCCTATTCATCTATTCCATTCATCGAATAGGGATAGTGAAAAGTTTTTTTCATTAACTTTTCATCAACATCCCTATTTATCTAATTTTTCATTAAAAAGGAAATAAGTGATCCTTTTAACCCTTTAACCTTAATTCGAAATAAAATCTTTAAGGTAAAATTTCATTATATTATTCTTCAATTAAAAACCAGTTTTCAATAATATTTCTTCAATATCCCTTAATAGCTGTTCTCGATTGTTTCTAATATACATATGTCCTCCACTGTAAACGAGTATATCTCTAACCTCTTTTACAAAGTTCCTCCAGTCAATTAATTCCTCAGTAGGCAACATAGAATCATTCTTTCCACCAAATATAGTTGTAGGGACTGCTAACTCTCGATTCAAATGATTTATATTAATTGACTCTAAAAGTTTTAAATCAGCTAAAAGGATTGGTAAATAAATATCTAGCAACTCTTGATTCTTTATAATCTCCTCTTGAGTGCCGTTCTCTCTTAAAAGTTGATTTATCGATCGTTTATTTTGCATTACTTTCTTTTTAGGAGGTGCACTAGCTGATAGAAACAAATGAATAGGTAGATTCCCACCTCTTTTTGCAATCATTTGAACTAAGTAGTAGGAAATAATCCCTCCCATACTATGTCCCCAAAAAATATAAGGTTTCTCCTCTAAGATTGCTCCCATTTCTTCTAAAAAATCCTCACAAAGAGATTCCATATTCTCATAAAAGTTTTCACCATACCGATTCTCTCTCCCTGGTAATTGAACTGGACAAATTTCTATTTCATGATGAATATTACTAAAATATTCTTTATAGAAGCTGGCTCCCCCACCTGCCCAGGGAAAACAAAAAATCCTTACCTTCCCAGAATTTTTTCTCTTCTCTATAGGGGATGAAAAGATCCATGATTGCATTGTTACAACTACCTACCTTTCCATTTTTCGATATTAACTCCATCAAAAGATATGGAGGAATTACAGACTGCAATAGATAATACATAGTCTTTCTCCAAAAAAAATGTAGAGTATTTCAAGTCTTTAATTACTTGCCCATTAACCTGATCTCTAGAGACAGAAAAGTTTTTTACCGGGAATGAGAAGCCTTTACCTATAGCTTTTATTACAGCCTCTTTTCTAGTCCAAACAATAAAAAATCGCTCTAATCTTTGTTCCTCATTACACGAATTTATCCAATTTATTTCTTGTAATGTAAAAACTTCATTCATTACATCTAAATAATCTGTTTTTAATAATTCAACATCTATCCCAACAGGACCGCATGTTGAAAATGCAAGCACAATAATATCGTTTGAGTGAGAAATATTGTAGTAAATACCCTTATAATTTTTTATATAAGGTTTTCCATATTCATTTTTAGCAATTTTACAATCATCTAATTTAATTCCCATTTCTGTAAATAGTACTTTTCCTAATAACTCTCTACCTACTGCTCTTTCCTTCTTACGATTTTGGGATTGATGTTTTATACTATTGTAATCTTCATTTTTAAAAAGCTTTTTACATATCTTATATATTTCTGTGTCCATATACTCGGAGAGAAAAGTATAATAAATGATTAGTTTGCTAGAAGAAATATTCATTGGTTAATCCTATACTAACGATTCTTCTTTTAAAAAAATCGTTTCTAAATATCGGGAAATTTGTCTAATGGTTGGATTGTCAAAAATTAATCTCACTCCTACCTCACACTCTAATACTTCATTTATTCTAGTAGTGACTCGAGCAGCTAGAAGCGAATGCCCTCCAATTTCGAAAAAGTTCTCGTCAATCCCAATTATTTGATTACCTAATACATCGCGCCAAATCTCCACTAGAATTTCTTCCATTAATGAATTTGCTGGAGTAAATTCTTCAAATAAATAATCAGATTTAGTGGGTGACGGTAGGGAATGCATATCTACTTTTCCGTTTTCATTCAAATGGAAAGTATCTACTTCAATAAAAATGCTAGGAATCATATAATCAGGAATCTTGGAAGCAAGCTGCTTTCTAATCTCTTTTTTGTTTAATAATCCATCTAATTCATAATAAGCTATTAAACGTTTCTCTCCATCTTCAACTTCTTTGAACACTACGAACGCTTCTGAAATAGACTCTATTTTTCGTAGTGCATCTTGTATCTCTCCTAATTCGATACGGAATCCGCGAATTTTTACTTGATTATCATTTCTTCCAACGATATTTATATTACCATCAGCTGAAAGTTTAACTATATCGCCCGTTTTATAAATTATATCGCCCGGATTAGATGAAAAAGGATTTTTCAAAAACACTCTTTCTGTTAATTCATCTCTATTTAAGTAGCCCTTGGCAACTCCATATCCACCAATAAACAATTCCCCCTGAACACCAATCGGAGTCTGAACCATATTTTCATCTAATACATATACAAATGTATTATCAATAGGTTTTCCGATAGGGAAATTTTGTACGCTCTTTGTAACAGAACAGTCAATTTTATATGAAAGGGCAAAGGTCGTTGTTTCAGTAGGTCCATATACATTAATGAGCATTTTTGGAGGATTATTTATTAAAACACGATTTATGGACTCTACGCTACATATCTCGCCTCCTATTAGTAGTTCACGAACTTGAGAAAATGACTTAGGTCTTTCTTTTGCAATTTTATTGAATAGTCCTACTGTCGAGAACATGACAGAAATTTCGCTATTTTTTAGCCACTTTTCAAAGTCTATTGTTGAAAGGATAGTATCGTTTTCTGCTATATGAAGGGTGGCTCCATTCAATAGCGCTCCCCAATATTCAAAAGTCATTGCATCAAAAGCGGCATTTGATATCTGGGCTACATTATCATCTTTTCCAAGGTTTACATACTCAATATTTAAAACTAATCTCTTAACTCCCTTTTGTTTAGCGCATACCCCTTTAGGCTTTCCTGTTGTTCCAGAGGTATAAATAACATAAACCTGATCTTCATTATGAGAATCGATTCGTAAATTAGCTACTTCCATAGAAACTGTATCTCTTTTTAACTCTTCAATTGTTACAACGCTTTTCTGATTTAACTTGAATCTCTTTTCAAAATTTGAGCTAGATAATATTAATTTGGGTTTACAATCATCTAATATTATTTCAATACGTTCGCCTGGTGATTTTATATCTAGAGGAATATAAGAACTTCCAGTCTTTACGATTGCCATCATTGCAATCATCATATCGATTCCACGTTCCATAAATAAGGCCACTGAATTTGTTTTATTTACACCTAACCGAATAAATTCTCTCGCCCATCTATTTGCCTGAATATTCATTTCCTTATAAGATATTTGTGTTTCACCATGTTTTATTGCTACTTTTTCAGAATGAAGTTCAACAATTTCTTCAAATATTTTAGACAATGACTTATCTGAAATTTTTTGCGCCATTTGTCCCCCTTCACCCAATTCTTTATATAGAAACTTCTCTTGTTTTGTCAAAAAATCCACAGATGTAACTTTAAACGATGAGTCTATAGAAAATTTATCTAAGATATTTAAAAAGTGATGAGCCATTCTTTCAATAGTGGAAGGGTCAAAGATGTCTTGATTGTATTGAATTTCTCCTCTCAACCCTTCTTTGTCATCAGCCATAAATAGTGATAAATCATATTTTGCTTTTTCATTTACTACTTCTAAAGGAGTCACATCTAGTCCTAATAATTCTTCCTCTACTGAAATCGTATTTTGAAATGTAAACAATACTTGAAATATGGGTGAAGTAGTAAGACTTCGATCAGGAGATAATATTTCTACTAATTTTTCAAATGGAATATCCTGATTCATGTAGGCCTCTAAACAAGTATTTCTAACATGTCTAACGTAATCATCAAAACTTTGATCTTCAACAATCTGTGTTCTAATCACGAGAGTATTAATAAAACAACCAATTATATTTTCAATTTCTTTGCGATTCCTACCAGCTACTGGTGTGCCAACTAATATATCCTTCTCATTAGTATACCTGTATAAAAGTACTTTAAATGCAGCAAGTAAAGCCATGTTGAGTGTTATTCCTTCAGCCTTACACCAACTTTTAATCCTATTTGCCACATCCTCTTGAATATTAAATGCAAAATTACCACCTTTGAAGCTTGGTTCTTTTGGATATACATGATCTATTGGTAGCCCTAATATAGGTAGTTTTCCATTTAATTGCTTTTTCCAATATTGAAGCTGGTCTTCAAACATCCCTCTTTCATAACTCGATTGTTGCCAATCGGAATAATCCCAATATTGAATTACGGGTTCTGGAAGAGATATTTCTAACCCCTCAACAAAGGAACGATATAATTCGTTTAACTCTTTCACAAATAACTGCTGAGACCATCCGTCAAATATGATATGGTGGAAATTCATTAATAAAATCCATTCTTGATTAGATAATTGAAGGAGTTGGAATTTAAACAAAGGTCCTTTTTCTAAGTTAAACTCATGGTTTATTTGTAGTTTGATATATCTTTCTATAAATTGTTCTGGAAGAAGATTATTATCATTTTGCTTATATCGAATAATCTCAAGGTTGCTCACTCTCATATCGGAAATCGCTATTTCCTCTTCCTTTCCATTATCTTTAATAAAGGATCTTAAAATAGGATGACGCTCTAAGATTTTATTTAACGACAGGACTAATGCATCCTCATTTAGGCTGCCCTTTAACCTTAAGTTAAAGGGCACATTGTAAATAGACTTTTGAGTAAGAAGTTTATCTAAAATCCAAAGTCTTCTTTGTGAAAATGAAAGTGTTTTTTTATCACACGGTGTAATATTATCTTCATTTTCATTTTCAAGTAACATGTCGAGTAATAATTGTTGTTTAGTTTTTTCACTAGCATCTTTTAGTAACATGGGATATTACTCCTTATCGCAATTTATTTTTCTTCAGTATCTGACATTAGTTCAATCATTTTGTATAACTCTTGCTCAATAAAGTTTGAAAGTAATCCAACCTCAGGTATTTCAAATATAGTCTTTAAAGGAATAGTAATTTTAAACTTTTTCTGAAGACGGGAAATTACTTGAGTAGCATTTAATGAATGCCCTCCAAGTTCAAAGAAGTTATCATCGATACGAATAATTTCCAGACCCAATACCTCTTTCCAAATATCTGCCACTCTAGTCTCTACTATTGATCTTGGTAGATTATCAGCATCGATCTTCTGTTCTCCTTCATCAAAAGACTCAACCAGACTTTTACGGTCAATTTTACCATTGTCATTCAATGGAAATTTATCAATGAATTCGATACGATAAGGAACCATATAGGCCGGCAATACAGATTTTAAATAGTTAAGAAGTTGACTTTTTATTAATCCTTCATTAGGAATTACAAATGCAATCAGTTGCTTGTTACTATCACTTTCTTTTACTGCCACTATAGAATCTTTTACTTGTTCATGTTTCCTAATTGTTGCTTCAATTTCCTTAGTCTCAATTCTATAACCACGTATCTTTATTTGGTTGTCCTTTCTCCCTATAAACTCCAAATCGCCCGAAGATTGAATTCTGACTAAATCACCTGTCAGGTAAAGCTTCTCTTTTGAATTAAAAGGACTTCTAACGAACTTTTCCTTTGTCATTAAATCTTTACCATGATAACCTTCTGCTACCGTAGGTCCTCCAAGGACTAGTTCCCCAACAGCTCCTTGAGGGACTAGTTGAAGTGCTTCATCCAATACATATGCCTTAACATGAGGGAAAGGTTTTCCAATTGGTACGATATCCGAGTTTAATTTCTGAGATTTATCCCATATAAAATAAGTGTTATCTATTGTAACTTCGGTAACCCCATAGGAGTTTATGAATGTTACATCTGGATCAAAGTATTTATGAATTTCTAACAAATCCTTTACGTACCATGTGTCAGCTCCCGAAACAATCATTTTCAGATTAGGTAGGCTCCTATTATTCTCTTTTAAGTATGAAACAAGGTATTTTAATACGGCAGGGACGAACTCTGCGAATTCAATTTCACTCTCATACAATAATTCATAGAGTTTTTCTGGTTGAATAATAGAATTCTTATCTGCCAAAATCATTTCACTTCCACTGCACAAAGAGCGAAGTAAATCTTGAATAAAAACATCAAAAGAAATACTAGCTATTTGGAGATATTTCTTTGTATCTTTCATTCCATAGACTTTTTCCCACGATGGATAGGCACTCATAATATTTTTATGATTAATTTTTACCCCTTTAGGCTTTCCTGTTGTTCCTGATGTATAGATTATATAAGCTGCACTTTCAGAAGAATGTCTTGTTGTAGGCTGCATTCCACCTTTATAATCTTTTATTGATTCCCATAATTCATCAAGATTTATTACATCAGCAATTGTATTCAAGTCCTTTACCAAATCGCTGTTCGTAAAAATAGCCTTTAACCCTACATCTTCTATCATATAACTCACTCGTTTAATTGGGTGTTGAGGATCGAATGGAACAAAAGTACAACCAGCTTTCATAATTCCCATAACAAGAGGCAAAGTTGCAAGAGATTTCTCCGCATAGAGACCAATTGTTGACCCTACAAGATACCCGCTATCAATTAGATAATTGGCAATACTGTTTGATTGTTCAATTAATTTATTATAGGTAATACTTTCACCCTTAAAAGTAACAGCCTTCTTATCTGGTGAAATTATGTTGTATTGATCGATTAGTTCATAGAAGAATTGATTAGTCGATGATGAATTGATTTCATTCACCGAAGCATTCTCTATATTCCCAATTTCCCCCTCCGACAGGAATGATAATCTAGTTACATTTTGATCCAAATTAGAAAGGGCACTTTCTAATAGATTTAGATAATTGTTTGTGAATTTAGTAATGGTTTCTCGATTAAATAAGTCTTTATTGTATTGCACCTCTAATCTAATTTCATCTTCACTTTCATTAATATTAAGTGCTAAGTCATATTTAGTTACAATGTTCTTAACCTCAAAAGGTTTAACTAATATTTTATTAAGATATCTATTTTCGTTTGTCATTAAATTATGTGAAAACATAACTTGGAAAATTGGTGTGTGACTTAAATCACGTGTAGGATTTATCTCCTCTACCAATTTTTCGAAAGATATATTTTGATGTGAAAAGGCTGATAAACATGTATTTTTTACTTGATTAAGGAATTCTTTGAAAGAAGGTTCATTATCAAGCTTAGTGCGAATTACTATGGTATTTACGAAATATCCGATTAAATTATCTAATTCCTCATAACCCCTTCCTGATGTAGGAATTCCAACCAAAATATCTTTTTGCCCCGAATAGCGAGATAATAAAATCTTAAAAATGGATAACAATGATATAAATGACGTTGATTCTGTTTTTTTAGATAATTCCCTCAATTGCCCAACTAAATTACTAGGTATATTTATTTCAATACTCTCACCACTGAAAGTCTGTTTTTGAGGTCGAGTATAATCTGTAGGGAGCTCCAATATTGGTAACTCACCAGCTAATTCTTTACTCCAAAATTCTAGATGCTCGTCTTTTTCTTCCATTTCAATTTGATTATGCCAATATACATAATCTCTATATTGAAGCCTCTCTGATTCATCGATTAAATTCTTTTCAGTAAGATAAATATTTTTCGTAATGTCTCTATAAATCTGCCCTAGTTCCTTAATGAAAACTTTTTCAGACCATCCATCGAAAATTATATGATGCGCTACAAATAAAAGAATATGTTTATTATCAGACACTTGTATAAGGGTAACCCTTAATAATGTATCTATTTCTAAATTAAACGGTATCCATGAGAGCTCTTGAATTTCATTTTGAACTTCACTTATTTGATTTATTTCATTTACAACGTCTAATTTAAAACTTAATGGTGGTCTAACAAATTGACGAGGCTCATTATTTATTTCAATAAAGTTAGTTCTCAAAATTTCATGACGATTTATAATTTCTTGTATACTTTGCTCAAGTATTAAGTAATCAATCTTTCCTTCAAGAGTGTAAGCAAATGGAATGTTATATGCACTACTTATAGGATCCATCTGCTGAATGAACCAAAGACTTTTTTGAGATGAAGTTAGTGGCTCATATTCATTCTTAATTTGTCTTTTTTCAATAGATTTATAAGTACAAGATTCCATGCTAGAAAGTAATAACGCCATACTCCTAATTGTCGGATTTTCAAATAACACCTTTATAGGTACATTTTTCTCCAACACTTTTGCAATTCGGACAATTACTTGTGTTGCTAATAAGGAATGTCCACCTATTTCAAAGAAGTTATCTTGCACGCCAATTTCTTTAATTTTCAAAACATCTTGCCAAATCTTCTGTAAGAATAGTTCTATTTCGTTTTGAGGCTCCTCGTATCCTACCGTTTCTATATCGCCTTCGGTTGGTTCTGGAAGTTTCCTATAATCAATTTTTCCATTGACTGTAAGGGGAAATTTATCAATTTTTATAAAGATGCTAGGTACCATATAATTTGGCAACCGTAAACTTAATTCTTTTCTTAAAGTAGTTTTTCTAGAATCTAAATTGCTTGTGTAATAACAGATTAATTTCCCATTGTTATCTTTATTTTTTTCAAATAAAACTACTGCATCCTCTACTAAATTAGTATTTTGAATAGTTTCTTCGATTTCACCAAGTTCTATTCTGAACCCTCTTAATTTAACCTGATTATCTTTTCTTCCTAAAAACAAGATATTACCATCGAATGAGTAAACAACTATATCACCCGTACCGTAAAGATTTTCATGGTCATTAAACGGACTTTTAATAAATTTCTCCCTATTTAAATCTGGACTGTTCCAATATCCTGCAGATAATCCATCACCACCAACATATAGTTCCCCCGGTACTCCGATAGGTACTTGTTGTTTATATTTATCTAGAACATAAACTTTTGTATTATTAATTGGAGTTCCTATAGGTATTGAATTATTTATATTAATATTCCTAGAAGGGGCATTTATCCAATAATTTAATGTAATAGCCGTGTTTTCACTTGGACCATAGGAATTTAAAAGATGTTTGGGTCCACCCTTCTCTAAAACTTGTTTTACCGATTTTGGACTACATACCTCTCCGCCTATAAAAAGGTTGGTTATCTGAGAAAATGCATAAGGCTCTTCTTGCGCCATCTGGTTAAATAGAGCAGATGGAATTGCCATAGTTGTTATTTGTTTTTCTTTAATCCAATGCGCAAAGTCACTCGGGGATAGTACTAAATCATTGTTAGCGATATGGATAGTTCCACCGTTTATAAGTGTTACCCAAATCTCAACAGGAGCAACATCAAAGGAGATACTAAGTATCTGGGAGACATGAGCTGTAGACTTCTCATCAAAGAAATCCTTATCCATGGCTACTCTAATTATTCCTTCTTCTTTAACCATTACACCTTTTGGTTTTCCTGTAGATCCTGAAGTATAAACTAGATATATCAAGTCTTTTACACTTTTACTCGTGGACAAATTATTTGAACTACTTTCTAGAAAATCTGAATTCCCTACTCGTATAACATTGGATTTTACGCTTTCAAAATCACCCTTTTCTTCAATGATCAAGGAAGGTTTACTATCCTCCAATATGTCTAACTTCCTTTGTTTAGGTAGCGAAGAATCTACAGGTAGATAAAAATGACCTGATTTTAAAATTGCTAGAAGTACTATTATTAAATTAGGCCCTCTGTCCATTGAGACTATGATAGGCGCTTCCTTATCCAAATTAAGTTCCAATAGTCGATATGCAAATGCATTTGCCCTATTATTTAATTCCTTATAAGTAACTTTCTCTCCGAAATGCTCAATGGCCATAGAATCAGGGCTTTCTTCTACCCTTTTTTCGATTAGCTGATTTACTGTTAGTTCTATTTTGTTCCATCTAACATCATTTACTTTAGTAAACAGAGTCTTCTCTTCCTCAGTTAAAATGCAACAACACTTCGTTGGCAAATGAGATTTACCGATTACTGATTTCAAAAGATTTTGATAATGTCGGGCAAATCTTTTTACCATTTCTGAATTAAATAAAGAGGTGTCATATTGTATTTCACCTTCAATCCCGTTTTCTGATTCGTACATGAGGAGAGCAATATCAGTTTTTGGGGTCATGATATCAGTCTCAATAAACTCAGCTAAATTCTCTTCAAAACTAATTTCTTTTTCAAGAGTATTCTGCATTGAAAAAAATGTTTGAACGATAGGTGTTGTATTTAGATTTCGTTCTGGGTTTAGCTCTTCTACTAATTTATCGAATGGGATATCCTGGTTCATATAAGCTTCCAAACACACATCTTTTACATTTTCCACATATTCTTCAAATGTATATTTTTCATTTACTGTTGTTCGAATAACAAGCGTATTTACAAAGAAACCTATTATATCCTCTAACTCCTGTTGGTTCCTCCCAGCTATTGGGGTGCCTAATAAAATATCCGCTTCGCCTGTATAACGATGTAAAAGAATCTTATAAGCTGCCATAAGCACCATATTTGGAGTTACGTTTTGTTTAATACACCATTCTCTAATTTGTTTAGTTAAGCTTGCTTCTAATTCAAATTTAAGGCTTGTTCCCTTACTGATATTCTGATGTGAAGGAACTTCTAATTTAGGGAAGCGAAGAGTTGGAAGATCCCCTTGTAATTTGTTTAGCCAATATGACATTTGAAGTTCAGCATCATCTTCCTTTAACCAAGAATTTTGCCAAAATGAATAATCCGAGTATTGGAGATTATTTTCCTGGTCAAAATTATCATAATTTGTATTGCTATAATATTTATTTAGTTCACTCATAAAGCTATTAAATGAACTTCTATCAAAAATAATATGGTGTACACCCATAAAAAACCTATATTCTGACTCACATATTTTTAACAGCTTAAACATATACAGATTACCTAAATCTAGCTGATAATCTTTCTCTTTTAAAGATTGCAAAATTACTTCTGTCTCTTGATCCACATTCGACGAATTTGATAAATCAATATATTCAAAATTCAATGAACCATAAGATGAAATAATTTGTTTATATTCCGACTTTTCATGTACAAATTTTGTTCGAAACACATCATGTCTTTGTACAATTGCCTTAAGACTACTTTTAAATTTTTCTAATGATATTGAACCACATATTTTCAGACCAAATGTAATGTTATACGCTTTTTGATCATGGTCGTAGTTTTGAAGGAACCAAAGTCTTCTTTGCCCGTAAGACATAGGTGCTTCATACAGTTGGCTGATTGTATTTTCTTGATCTTTTATAGCTATATTCATCAAATTCCCTCCCTATTAGTAATGCTCTTTCTAGCACGACTTGTAATTAGATTCTTCCTAATCTTCCGACTTCCATTCTCGAGTTCAATTGACAATTGACGAATAGTAGGATATTTGAATAAGTGAGCTAGAGCTATATTTACTCCTATTTGTTTTCGAATACGCGAAATTATTTGTGTGGCTAAAAGAGAATGGCCTCCGATTTCAAAGAAATTATCATTAACCCCAATCCTCTCTTTATTTAATACTTCTCTCCAAATTGAAAGTATACTACTTTCATATTTACCTGATTTCGATGGTTCTTCTACTTCTACTTCTACTTCTACTTCTACTTCTCTCTGTTGATTCACCATATTTTTTAGTTGCTTTCTATCAATTTTCCCATTAGGTGTGTAAGGAATTGAATCAATGAAATGAATTTGACTTGGAATCATGTAATCTGGACAATGTTCTTGTAAAAATGAAACTATATGTTTTGATATAAGAGTACAATCTTGTTTAGTTACGATATATGATATTATTATATTTTCCTTATATTTATCAGGCTCGCATGTTGCAATGGCTGATCGAATATCTGGATGGGCTTCTAAGACACGTTCCACTTCATCCAATTCAACCCTGTAACCTCGGATCTTGATCTGACGATCTGACCTTCCACGTAATTCAATATCTCCATTATCAAGGTAGTTTCCTACATCGCCAGTTTTGTACAACGTCTCGTTTCCAAGTATCGGACATGTTAAGAAAACTTCTTTATTTAATTCGGGATTTCCAACATACCCCTTTGTCAGACCTGCACCACCGATATAGATATCTCCTATTATTCCGTCCGGAACGATCTGCATATTTTTATCAAGAATCAGTAAAAATGTATTATCGATTGGTTTTCCTATTACATATTTTTTAGTTAGTGGTCCTTGTATCACATTAAATGTAGTCGTTAACGTACATTCAGTTGGTCCATATAAATTGACGAGTTTTGAAGATGGGAATGCACTTTGTACAGCAGAGACAATTTCATTACTTAGTATTTCTCCACTAGTAAAAATCAAGCGAAGACTATTATTGAGTTCCTCTCCCTCAAGTTGTTCCTTAGACAAAATTTTCAGATATGAAGGTACAGTACTTAAAAGGCAGGTAGCTTTAGTATTTCTAGCAATTCGTGTCATTAGTTCTAAGTCTTTTTTCTCATCATCAGTTACCATAATTACCTTTGCTCCACATGTTAGCGGGTAGATAAGATCCCTTAAAAAACCATCAACTGATAACGAAGCCAATTGAAGAACGTTATCTTGCTCTGCAATATCAAACTCTTTATCTAGAAAAGAAAAATAGTTCAAAACACCATAATGAGTATTTAATATAGCCTTAGGGTTACCAGATGATCCAGATGTAAATACAATGTAAGCATCATAGTTAGAATCTACTGAAATTGTTTCTAAGAAATCGTCATTAATATCCTTAGTGTCCTTAATATCTTCCAAAACAATTATATCCCCTGAAAAAATCTCTAAAGATTGCTCCTTATATTTTGAAGACGTAAATAGAAGTTTTGGCTCAGATAAATGAATCATGTATTGCTGACGTTTTAATGGGTAGTTTATATCAATAGGAACCATACACGCACCCGATTGAAGTATTGCTAACATAAAAATTAATGTTTCAATACTTTTTTCATCTCGAATGGCAATCCTAGTCCCCTTTTCTACACCCTTTTCTTGTATTAAAAATTTAGATATTTTTCTGGATTGCATTATTAACGAGTAATATGTTATTGATTTTCCATTATATTCAACAGCTATCTTCTGTGGGGTTTTTTTCGCTTGTTCTTCAATAACGCTAACAATATTTGAATTGTAAATAGGCTTTTCTCCAAATACTTTCTCTAGTTTTGTAACCCGTTCTACCTCTGATAATATACCGACTTCGCAAACAGGAGAGGTTGGATTAGTCATTAAAGATTCTATTAATTTCTCGAAATTTTGCAGCATCTTTTCTATTCGTGCCTTATCAAACAGATCTGAACGATATTGAAATTCTAGAATAGTCTTCTCTACTTTTTCTTCAATGGATAGGGTTAGATCAAATTTTGCAAAATCGTTTTCTACAATTAATTCATTTCTACCTATTTTATAAGTATTATTCGCAAGGGATTCCTCATTATGATAAACAAACATGGTTTGAATAATAGGTGTATTTGATAGTGTTCGATCAGGATGTATCTCTTCAACAATCTTTTCAAATGGTACATCTTGATTTGCAAAAGCCTCTAAACACTCTGCTTTTACTATTCTTAAGAAGTCTTTAAATGAAAATTCCCCATTTATCGATGTTCTAATTATCAGGGTATTTACAAAAAATCCTATCAGCGATTCAATCTCTTCATAGTTACGTCCTGCTATTGATGTTCCAACAAGAATATCATTCTGACCTGAAAGTCGATATAGAAAAACTTTAAATGTAGAAAGTAAAGTCATGAACATAGTAGTTCCTTCATCAGAACTAATCTTTCTGAGACGGCTTGTTAATTCTTCAGATAGTTCAATTTTGGCACTACTTGCAGCTGATTGATAATTTAAAGACCGTCTAAAATCGCTCGGTATGTCAAGTATTGGAAGTGGAGTTGTTAGTTTATCCTTCCAATAATCAAGCTGTTTATCAATAAAACCTTCTTTTTCCCACTCGGCCTGCGATTTAGCAAAATCATGAAATTGAATAGGAAGATTCCGAAGTTTCTTTCCAACGTTATTTTGAATATTATTATAAATCTCGTCCATTTCTTTCAATAAAATATTCTTTGACCATCCATCGAAAATGATATGATGAAACACCAATATTAAAATATTTTCCCCTGCCAGACGAATAAGTTTTGCTCGCATTAGCGGACCATTTTCCAAATCAAAAGGCAAAGTCCATATCTTATTTCCATTCAAAATTTCACTTTGAGTAAATTCTTTATCTCTATAATCAATAATATCTAGTTTAAAGCGTTTCATTTTTTTAAAATACTGAAGGGGTTGACCATTTTCTTCTTTGAATAGTGAACGAAGGACAGAATGGCGCTTAATGATCTCATTAATACTCTCTTCAAGAATATCTGTATCTAAATGTCCCTCGATGCTAAACGCAAATGGAATGTTATAGGAAACATCTTCAGGATTAAGCTGATTCAAAAACCATAGCCTTTTTTGCATAAGAGACAAAGGATAATGTTCTTCCTCTTTATCCTTCTTAATAACTCTAAGTTTTTCGTATTCAGTTTTTTCGATTTCTTTCGATAATTCGAAGATACTAGGATATTCGAATATAATTTGTATAGGAATATTTTTCCCTACTTTTTTCCTTAACCTAGTAACTACCTGAGTCGCTAATAAGGAATGACCACCTATTTCAAAGAAGTTATCATAAATACTTACTTGATTTATTTTTAGAACTTCACACCAAACTTCTGCGATTGTTTTCTCCATTAAGTTTGATGGCGCTATATAAATATGATCTTCATCATTAAGATCTGATGCGTCTGGATCTTTTAATTTTCTTCTATCAATTTTCCCATTCATGTTTAATTCAAAAGCATCAACATGGATAAAAACAGAAGGTAACATATAATGCGGCAATTCCCTTTGTAACAGTTCCCTTATATAACTCTTCTTTAGAGGAATTTCAGTAGTATAATAACTTATAATCCTTTTATCTCCGTTTTCCAATGTAGAGAGCATCACTATACACTCTTTAACTTTATCAATACGGCGGAAACATTCTTCAATTTCCCCTAATTCTATACGATATCCTCTTAGTTTAACTTGATGATCTGTTCGTCCAACAAACTCAATTTCACCGTCATTCCTTACTTTTACGATATCTCCACTTTTATACAGCTTAGATCCTATTTGCGTATCAAATGGATTATCAATAAATTTTTCTGCGGTTAACTCATCTCTTTTCCAATAGCCTAAAGCTAGTCCTTTTCCTCCTATATAAAGTTCCCCAATTCCTTCTCCTTCAACAAATCCGGTATCTTCATTATAAACATAAACCTGCGTGCCCTTTATTGCTTTACCTATAGGAACTGTTTTACTACCTAAATCTGTTAATTCGTCAATTCTATAACTAAGAGTAAATGTAGTATTTTCTGTTGGGCCATAGACATGAAGTAAATTTAACGGTTTCCCCTTATTTAACACTTCTCTTATCCAATAAGGATTACATGCCTCTCCTCCAAATAAAAGATAACGCAAATTATAAAAGGCTTGTGGCTTCACTTCAGCTATATTGTTGAAAAGGGCAGTTGTTACAAAAATTGTAGTAATTCTTTGTTTTTCTATCCAAAGTGCAAGATTATCTGGTGAGAGTACTACCTCCTGCTCCGCAATAACTAGGGTTGCTCCAGTTAATAAGGCTCCCCAAGCTTCAAAAGTAATTGCATCAAATGAAGCATTTGAAAGTTGAGCAATCCTATCATTTTCATTAAGTTCTACATAATTTGTATCTTTGACAAGCCGCACTACTCCGCGATGTAACACTGGTACACCCTTTGGCTTACCTGTGGAACCAGATGTATAAATTAAATAAGCCAGCTGCTCATGGTTCTTTTGGATTTTTACTTCTTCACGTGTGTAATTTCCCTTCTTTAAATCGGAAATTAGAAAAATACACTTGTTTTTACCCGATATTTTCTCAAGATGTTGGGTGTTTGTAACTATGGCGCTTGTCCCTGAATCTTCTAAAATATAATTTATTCTGTCTATAGGATTCGTTGGATCTATCGGAAGATAGGCAGCTCCTGCTTTTAAAATACCTAACCAAGTAATGAAAGTGTCTATTGTTCGTTCCATAAATGTAGATACAAACATTCCATTTTTTATACCTGCTTTTTTTAAGTTATAAGCAATTTGATTTGATAAATGATCCATTTCTTTATATGAAATTTTTTGTAGATTGGATTCAATGGCAATATTATCTGAGTGAAGATCTACGATATCAGTAAAAATGCTAATAATGTCTTCCACTTTATTCGTATGCAATTTATTAGGTCTACTACTATCTAAGTTTAAGGTACTCATAACCACTCTTCTCTCCTTATTAAAAATATTTAAGTTGCATCTTTATCAATCACTACATAACTCAAGTGATTTACCATATCATCTACTAAACCTTGAACTGTTTCAGCTTTGTGTACATTTTTGGAAAAATTCCAACTTATCCTTAGAACCCCGTTCTCTATGATCCCTAATACCTCGAACACATGTAATCTTTGTTGTCTTAGACTATTCATATTCCCATATGGTTCTTTTGCAGGTAAAACTAGTTGTTCATCCATTTCGTACTCATCTCTTTTATTCTCTTCTGAGTTTCCGAAAAAATTAAACAAAACTTGAGAAGAATGAGTGATTGACTCTCTTATATCTGTAAAATATCTCAACACTCCATAATCAATCCCATTATTTCTCAACGAACCGATGCGATTATTTAAAACATCCACTGTATTAGAATAAGTACAAACATCCGTTTTAGAAATAGCAAGCGGATATAGTACTGTGAACCATCCGACAGTTCTAGACAGATCTACATCGTCAAATAAATCTTCTCTTCCATGACTATCTATGTCGATAGTCAGCATGCTTTGCTTAGACCAATCCATGATGCTCTTATAAACAGCAGCAAGGATTAACTTATCTATGCCACAATTAAACATTGTTTTCGATTTAGCAATAAGTATACTAGTCAATTCTTTACTAAGACTAAGTTCAATAGAATCGGCAGTCTCACGTGTATTCTTCATATTATAAAAATCTTGAGGTAACGTACTATGAATTTCATCATTACTTAATAACCAATATTTACTTTGTTCTTGTAGCGCTGGATCCTCAGCCAATATTCTCAATTTTTCAATCCATGTTTTAAATGTAGTTGTCTTTTCCGGGAGTGATATTGGATAACCAAAATGAATACATTCAATTAATTTACTTAAATCTTCGTATATTATTCCACCGGATACCCAATCCGTGATTAAATGATGGACTACTAGTAAGAGTCTTTTTCCATGTTCATGATGAACAATTTGTACTGCTTTGATGAGACAATCCTTAAGATTTAATGATGCTTGTTCCCTAAAACCAATACGCTCTATTTCTTCAGTAAAATTAGAATTCACATCACATACTATTGTTTTTAACGGAATATCTTTGGAATGATCATAGTATTGCATGAATCCCGATTCTGTTTTTATGAATGTTAACTTTAAAGAATCATGTATCTTGGTTAAATTCAATAGAGCCTTCTCTATTGTTTCATCAGTAACAGCAGCTTTAATGTGAAGTAGCATGGAAAAGTTCCAATGATGAGCATCTACTAATTTTTGTTCAAAGAACCATTGCTGAATCGGCGACAATGGGAAAAGTCCGTCTAAATTCTCTTCAATTTTTTCAGCTTTTTGATGTTCTTCCGTTACATATTTTGACAATAAATACACACTAGGATGTTGGTAAAGTAGTCGCGGTGAAAAATGTAACCCCTTTTCTTTGCTGAGAGTAATTACTTTTAAAATTAATAGTGAATCACCCCCTACTTCAAAAAAGTTATCATGAATTCCAACATTTTTACCTAATACGTTTTTCCAAACATCTAATAATTTTTTCTGAATAATATTTTCTGGACCACTAAAGATTGATGACTCAAATACTTTTTCTGCCGGAGAAGGTAACTTCTTCCTGTCCACTTTTCCATTTGGCGTGTAAGGGAAAACATCCATTTCTATAAAGAATACAGGTATCATATAACTTGGAAGAGTGGCTGCAAGAGACTTACGTACCTCTATCAAATCTTGTTTTTCATCCCAATTTTCAGCCGTTACTATATAGGCAACCAATGTATCCTTTTCCAACTGATCCTTCTTTATTTCAACAATTGCATCTTTTATTTTTAAACAATTTTGTAGCGCTCCCTCTACCTCTCCTAATTCAATCCTATGTCCTCTTAATTTAACCTGAGTATCCATTCGATCCAAAAATTCTATATCTCCGCTCGGCAAATACCTGACACGATCTCCTGAACGATATAGACGATCCCCAGTTGTTTTATAAGGGTTTAAGATAAATTTCTCTTCTGTCTTTTTAACATCATCTAAATATCCCTTTGCAAGCCCAACTCCACCAATAAACAATTCGCCTGGAACTCCTACCGGAACTATTTTTAAATTTTTGTCCAAAATGAGGGTTTCATAATTAGCAATTGGTTTTCCAATCGGTATTAAATCCCCTTCCGTATATTTATGAACGGTTGCACAAACTGTAGTTTCTGATGGACCATAGGCATTCCAAAATTCCATCTTTCGGGACCATTTCTTAGCTAACTTTAGTGGACAACGTTCTCCTGCGACGATTACTTTCTTTAATGTATTTAGCTTTTCAGGTGATAGTGTTGCCAAGAACGAAGGAGGGAACGTTCCAAGTGTTACTCGATTACTATTCAAAAAAGTTGTAAAATCTTGTTCCATATCTCTTAACTCACTAGGCATTAAGCAAAGAGTTAATCCATTACATAAGGCCATATAAATTTCCCATACAGATGCATCGAAACTTATAGAAGCAAATTGAAGTATCCTCTCCTCTTTATCAAGAGAAAAAATTTCTTTTTGAGCTTGAACAAGATTACAAACACTTCCGTGTAACACTTCAACACCCTTAGGATCGCCTGTCGATCCTGATGTGAAAATTACATAGGCAGTATTCTTAACAGAAATATTCAATTTCGGATTATTAGCATTTTTATCTGGTGATAAAATTATGTGATTATAATCTATTTCCTTTAAAGGCAGTCCTAGTTGTATATCCTTATCTACTAAGATATAGTCAAGTTTCGATTTTTGCGCAATATACTGTAATCTTTGTTTTGGATAGGATGGGTCCAAACATACATAAGTTGCACCAGCCTTTAATATCCCTAACATACTTACAATCATATTTACTGATCGATCCATGGATATACCTACATAGGATCCTTTCCCTACATTTCTTTCGATTAAATAATTAGCGATCTTATTTGCCTCTTTATTAACCTGTTCGTAGCTAAAATCTTGTCCTCCTATGGATACTGCCGTTTTAGTCGGATGTTTAACAACCTGTTGCTCAAATAAATCCACTATTGTGGTGTCGAATTGGAAATCTACTTTGTTAGTGCCCCAATCCTTGAGAATCATATTTTTTTCCTTATCATCCAGAACACTCAATTCTTCTAGGCTTCGTTCTTGATATGAAGTCATTTGCCTTAATAAGTTAAGATAGTATTGAGCGTATTTATGAATTGTAGGCTCTTGGAAAAGATGATTATTAAATTCTATTACGATCTTGGTTTGTTCATTGTTAGATTCAATTATAAATAAGCTAAAATCAAATTTTGATTCATCATTGTTCAGCTTGACAGGTGTAGTAGTAATACCTTCGAAGCTTCCCTCTCTTCCAGGCGGTTGATACGTAAATGTGTTCTGAAAGAACGGATTCTTATTTAATTCTCTTTCCGGGCCTATGGCAGAAACAACTTTTTCAAAAGGAACATCTTGATTTTCAAGGCAATCTAAAAAAGTTTCTTTAACATTCTTTATGTAATTGCTTACTTTCTCATCAGGGTCAAAAATAGTTCTTATCGCAACAGTATTCACAAAAAGTCCCATTACATCTTCGAAACTCTTATTTGGTCGTCCTGTTACAGGCGAACCAACTACTATATCCTTTTTTCTTGTAAGTTTATACAATAAAATGTTAAAAGCCGCTAAATAGTACATATAGTGTGTTACCTCGTGGTCGACACAAGATTTTCCTATCTGTTCTGTAAGTAAATTCGGGATACTGAGTTCTATTACATTTTTGGTAGCACCCATTGAATTTATTCTTTTATCAGGATGAATTTCCACTAAAGGGGCATTTTTAAGTGTTTCTTCCCAATACTTTAACTTTTTCAACAGACGTCCTTCAGATTCTTCTTGCGACTCCCAATCAATAAAATCTTGATATTGGGCATTTAATAACGGTAGGGCAGTTCCACTCTCACCATACATATTGTAAAGAGTAATCAACTCGTTCCAAAAAATACCATTAGACCAACCATCTGTTATTATGTGATGAATATTAATGAAAAAAAAGTAAATATTGTTTTCAACCTTATATAACTTCATTCTAAATAAAGAGTTGTCAGATAGATTAAATGGAGTCTTTGCATCAGATTGTAATAAATCAATGCATACGCTCTCTCTTATTGTAGAATTTACATGTTCTAAACCAATTTCCTCCAAAAACTGATACTGATAACTCTGGATCTTCTGAAAAGGCTCTCCATTCATTTCCCAATATCTTGTCCTTAAAATTGAATGCCTTTTCAACAGAACATTTACACATTCTTCTAATCTTTTCACATCAAGATTACCTTCTAACTTTAAACATTCCGGAACGTTATACGAACTTGATTCTGGATTAAGTTTTTGAAGAAACCATAATCTCTTTTGTGCCCATGATAAGTTAGTTCTAGATAATTCTGTTTTTGGATTTAATTTCTTTACACTACTTTGATTATTTTTTAGAAGCTCTAGTTTACCCTTAAGTAAGTCTGTTTTACTTTGATTAAGGTAATTCCCCAAATCAATTCCTCCCTTTAATGTTTTTATTTGATATGACAAGCAAAAAAATAAATCTTTTTAATATCCCTTCTGACAAGTATTATGTAAGGCATATAGAAAGAAGGGTAAGGCAACCAAATCCGTTTGAAAAGAAGTAAAAATAAGGTTATTTAGAGATTTTATTTTGCTACTTTTTCGTGATAAAAAGTTAGCAATCAGCACACAAGAAATATATACCAAATATAGTTTTTATTACATATATTTTCATGAACGTTAAACTTTCTTTCTTGAAAGTTTATTTCTTAATTTCTTCTTTATATTGATTTTCAAAACAGCTCTACAGTTTCTTCTTAACCAAAAAATATAATTTACTTAGAGTAAATTATTAATAAATTAAGGCTCTTTTTTAACTTTAATAAATTATTTCTAATTTAAAATTGATTTCACATTGCTTATTCTCTATGAGAAAAAACCTATACTTTAAATGTTTAGAATAGGCGAATTTTATAAATTCAGCTAAATCAATTTTTCTAGAATTGAACTTCCAATATAAAATAAGTCAATTCATTAATTCGCTCTCTTCAGAATTAATGTTTTTATTTGAATCAACTTTAAATTTAAAAAACGACGTTTATGAAAAAAAATACGACGTTTAGGAATGAGCGATAAAATATAAATTGCAATATGGTAAATTCAAGTAGGTTAGATTAATGAGGTGATATAAATGCAGTTTTCAGCTTATGAAGAAAAACTTATAAATAAATTAATAACAGACTCAATGGATGAAAAAGAGCAAACAAAGTTAAAGTTTGGGTTTTATATTGTAGCAGATACCTTCAAAAAAGGACTATTTGTTTATATACTTGCAGCTATTTTGGGGGTTTTTTGGGAAGTTTTAATTGTCCATTTTAGTTTTTTATTCATACGACAAGTCACCTATGGTTGGCATAGTCCTACACATAAAGGATGTATTTTAGGGAGTATTGCATTATTTGTACTTCTCCCTTATACAATAAGTCTAGTTAATCTTCCAACATCTTTTATTTATAACAGCGGCTTAATATTAATTATTTCAATTTATATATTAGGACCAATTGGAACACAAGTAAATCCAATTTATAGGAAGAAAAAAATACTTTTAAAATATATTCTTCTTATAAGATTATGCTTAATACTAATTTTAATGTGTTTTATTCCTATAGGAGTATTTAAATATATACTAATTGGTCTAACTATACAATTCACAACATTACTTATTCAATTTTTTAAAAATGGGAGGATTTGAATGATTAATTTTTTCTGCAATTTTATACGTAATATATTTTTACTTTTTGGTGATTTAGGTATTTCCCAAATGTGCTTTGGCTATCTTCATGAAGTAGCAGTTCCAGAGGAATTGGAAAAAGAAGAAGTTTGAATTTTACAAAAAAATAAACCCCCTCCTTTAATACTATATGATATATTAAAGGGGGATTTTTTTATGTTAGATGTATGGAATATTAGTCTTATTTATTTACCTATACAGTATGTTTTATTAATCGGATCTTTTCATTACTTAGCGAATATACGACCTAAATGTAAAATATTTGTGTCAAGTTTGTTATTGGTCTTCATTCCATCAGTCATTTTATATAAAATCACATTCTGGACCGGGATTATTTACCTATTACTTGGCTTGACCCTCTTCTTTTCATTCTATAAACAAAAAAAAGCATGGTTGCTTTATTGGGGTATAGTTATTATTGTTGCTATTATTTCAGATCATTTAGCTACAACCATTATTTTCAGTCTGTCATTTAAGGAGATATCATTTCAATTGTTTTCTAGAACACTAATGTTTATCTCTATACATATTCTTTTTATTTACATAATTTCTTTACTAATGAAGAGATTAGAATCCATACTTTCAGTAAAAGTAAGATGGATAATTACAATAAGCATACTATGTACAATAGGGGTTTGCTATTTTAATATTTTTCGTGTCTTTAAGGATGCTACTATTGAAACATTAAGATTAAATACCATTTTTTTAACGATATATTTCATACTTTTGCTTATCTTAACCGGTGTGATAATTCGAATTCATTTAAGCAAGTATGAGTTAAAGATGAAGGACAAAGAACACGAAAACTTTAAAATCTATGTACAATCTTTAGAAAAAGTAAATAAAGATATGCAAAAGTTTCGACATGATTATTTAAATGTTTTATTAGGCATGAAAGGTTATCTAGCCGCTAATGATTGGAAAGGGTTAGAGACTTACTTTAATCAAGGGATTTTAAAGTTCGAATTCAAAACATTAGAGAATAATAAAATTTTAGGAAATTTAAAAAATATTCAAGATCCTGCATTAAAAGGATTGCTCTTTAATAAGGCAAGTTGTGCTATTGAGCATAACTTACAAATTTCAATAGAGGTTCAAAATCCGTTAAAGATGACTGCTAATCAAATCGATTTAACCCGAATTTTAGGTATTCTAATTGATAATGCAATTGAAAATTGTCTTGAAGATCAGCCAAAAATTATTCAAATTGCAATCATAAAGCAAACAAATTCGACCATTTTTGTTATACGAAATAAAATAAAAGAAAAATTCATTGATATTAATAAAATTTTTAATGAGGGTTACTCAACAAAAGAAAAAGGACAAGGCTTAGGACTAAGTACAGTAAAAAAAATAGTAGATACCTCGCCAGATATGTTATTAAACACCTGGGTAGATGATAATTGGTTTAATATGGAGTTGTTTGTAAAAGGAGAGAAATTATGAAGGTAGCTATTTGTGAAGATAATGCTGTATTTGCCAAACAATTAGAATGCTATATTAACAATTATGCCTTTATAGAAGAAAATAGTATACAAATTGCCTTAAATACTACATCCCCAAGAGAATTAGAAACATTTATTGAAAAAAATAATGTAGATTGTTTCTATTTAGATATTGATTTAGGATTAGATATTACAGGATTAGATTTAGCAAAAATAATTCGAAAAAAACAACCTTTAGCAAGTATAATTTTTATTACAACACATAATGAAATGTTGCATTTAACATTTAAATACCAAGTAGAAGCACTCGATTTTATTATCAAAGATGAGGAAAATGATTTACATCTAGCTACTATTGAATCATTAAAGGCCGCTTTTAATAAATATAAAAACATTGGTGAGCACCCCAACACCCATTATTACCAAATCAAAATAGGGGAGTATGTTAAAAACATAGAATTAGATGATATTTTGTATTTTACAGTATCAGATGTCGCTCACAAAGTGATTTTAACAACAACACAAGGATTATTTGAGTTTTATCAATCATTAAATGAAATTGAAAAAGATTTTGATGAATTATTTTTTCGCTGTCATCGTAGTTACTTAATCAATTTGAATAATGTAAAAGAAGCACATTGGAAGTCAAAAATTGTAGTAATGCAAAACGGAGATAACTGTCCTCTTTCATATAGAAAAGTAAAACGTTTAAAGGAAATTCTAGGGTAGTATTGTATACTCTCTTCTATACATCTAACTATTCTCAGATTTCACTAGACAAAAAAGATAGAATATAGTAGTTCTAGTTGATTCATTTTTATTTCAAATTTCTTACTTATTTAAACAGTCTTTACCAAAATTATCTTGTAGTAGAAGCACTAACTCTCGACCTCTCAGATCACCGTATTATGATTCTATACGGTGGTTCTACAAAGTTTGTGGGTCCTATTAAACCTTCCCAGATAATTCACACTCAACGTACATAGAGAAGCCTCTTGTACGATAACTCTAAAACTAATAGGATGTGCTTCTCTATGTATTTTGAAACATCTCTAAATATTAGACTCAATTAAAACTCCCCCCTACCTTTGTACTTTAACATAGTAGATACACCAGGATTACGACAAATCAAAAAAGTAGCGGTTTAATCGCTATAGCTAACTTCCCTAATAACCTTAAACCGCATATCCCCATAAATAGCTACAACAATTTTAATATTTTTATCCTTCGTACTGTCATTATAGTACTTACATTTCCCGACAAAATTATTGACTTATTAGATTATCATCAGGATGGTTATTAGTTGGATAAAATTTATTTTTTTCCAACATTACCTGATTATAATTTACTTTTTATGCTGATTATAAAAAATAGAATAGTTTCTATACATTTTGAGGGGAGGATTTCTATGAGTCCTGAAAAAGATATTTCACGTCGTGATTTTTTAAAAACAACAGGGATCGCAGCAGGCACATTAGTCGGCGGTGGATTAATAGGTGGTCTTGTAGGCTACAACATGCCAGGTAAAGGAACTGCCACGCTTGAGCATGGTCAGCACGGAACTGCTACCGAAGAGACTGGCTCGCCAAAAGCTAAAATGTTTTTTATGAATCAAAGAGATTTTAATACTTTAACAAATGCAACTGAGCGTATTTTCCCTGAGGATGATTTAGGTCCAGGAGCAAAGGGCTTAGATGTGCCTTACTTTATCGATCATCAGCTAGCAGGGCAATACGGAAGTAATTCTAAAGAATATATGCATGGACCATTTGGAGAGGGCGCTCCAACACAAGGTTATCAGAGTCGTTTAACACGTGCAGAAATTTTTAAGCAAGGTGTTCAAAAGCTGGACTCGGAAGCACAGAATCGCTACAAAAAAAGCTTTAATGATTTAGATGGCAAGCAAATGGATGAAATTTTAACGGCCTTCCAGAAAGGTGACGTGCAAATGAGTGGTGTCACATCTGCTTTCTTCTTTACTTTATTACGCGCAGCAACATTAGAGGGTGCTTATTCTGACCCTATATATGGTGGGAATCGCAATATGGATGGCTGGCGTATGAAAGGCTTCCCTGGTCATCAAATGACGTATATTACTCAAATCGAAGATCCGAAATTCCAAAAAATTGAGCCTAATTCATTAGGCAGCCACTAAATATACGGGGGTGTAGAAAATGGCAACAACATTACCATCTGTAGACGTTGTAACGGTCGGTGTAGGATGGACTGGCGGCATTGTCGCTGCAGAGTGCTCAAAGGCTGGCTTGAAGGTCGTTGGTTTGGAACGTGGACAAAAGCGTGGCACAGAGGATTTCCAGGCTATCCACGACGAGTATCGTTACGCCATTCGTTACGATATAATGCAAAATCTTTCAAAGGAAACGATAACCTTCCGCAATAATCGCAACATGAAAGCATTGCCTATGCGTCAGCTTGGTTCTTTTTTACTCGGTGAAGGGCTTGGAGGGGCTGGTACCCACTGGAATGGCATGACTTATCGTTTCTTACCATATGATTTCCAAATCAAGACACTAACAGACAAACATTATGGACCTAATAAGCTTGGACCTGATTATTTATTACAAGATTGGGGATTAACATACGATGAGCTCGAGCCCTATTTCGATAAGTTCGAAAAAACAACAGGTATTTCTGGTGATGACAAAAATCCATTTAGCGGCAAACGTTCAAATCCTTATCCTACTGGGCCTATGAAAATGACACCCATGCTTGAAAAATTTGAAAAGGCAGCAAAAAACCTTAAACTATCACCTTACATGGTTCCTTCTGCAAACGTATCAGAAGTTTATAAGAACCCTGATGGTGAAACAATTAATGCTTGTCAATATTGCGGTTTCTGTGAACGCTTCGGTTGTGAATATGGTGCCAAATCATCTGCTGAAATTACTGTTGTTCCTACTGCATTAAAAACAGGTAACTTCGACTTACGCTATAACGCTAACGTTGTCGAAATCTTAAAAAAGGGCAATAAAGTGACTGGCGTCAAATACGTCGATACGGTAGCTGGTGAAGAATTTATTCAACCCGCGAATGTAGTTGTACTTACAAGTTATGTCTTTAATAATGCGAAGTTATTAATGGTTTCTAAAATCGGAGAACGATATGATCCCGCTACAGGAAAAGGAACACTAGGAAGAAACTATTGCTATCAGATACTCCCTGGAGCTGTAGGGTTCTTTGATGAGCAATTCAACACATTTATGGGTGCAGGTTCTCTCGGCGTAAGCTTAGATGATTATAATGGCGATAATTTCGACCATAGTGACTTAGATTTTATTCATGGTGGAAATATAGCTTTGACACAAACAGGGACTCGCCCTATCGGCTCAAATCCAACGCCTCCTGATACACCGGCATGGGGGCCAGAGTTTAAAATGCAATCGATTTATTACTATACACGCTCATTCGGTATTGGTGCACAAGGTGCTTCGATGCCACATAAAGAAAATTATTTGTCTCTTGATTCTGTATATAAGGATGTTTACGGCTTACCTTTAATGCAGTTAACATACAACTTTACAGATCAAGATCGTGCACTTCATAAATACATTTCAGCACGTGCAGCTGACATTATGAAAGAAATGGGTGCCAAAACCGTTGTTCCAAACGCTGAAATTACTGATTACAATATCGTACCGTATCAAACAACACATAATACAGGCGGGACAGTTATGAGCTTAAAACCGGAGGATGGCGTCGTCAATAATTATCTTCAGCATTGGGATGTAGAAAATCTTTTTGCCGTAAGTGCCGGAAGCTTTGCTCACAATAGCGGCTATAACCCTACAGGTACTTTAGGGGCACTAGCTTATCGCTGCGCAGAGGGTGTTGTAAAGTATAGTAAATCAAGTGGTTCTTTAGTGTAAAAGCAATTGATAAGGCTAGATATTTTATAAAAGGAGGCAAGACTTATGGGAGGTCTTGGAGCAATTGGAGTACCTGGTTTAATCATCATTTTAGTGATTGTCTTAATCGTGTTTGGTCCAAAAAAATTGCCAGAAATCGGCGGTGCAGTAGGTAAAACATTTGCAGAATTTAAAAAGTCTACGAAGGGGCTTATCGATGACGATGACGAACCTACAAAAAAGGTCGAAAAAAAATCTGATGCTTCGTAGGAGGGTTTCCTATGGATCCATATGAGGACGGAAAAAGAAAATATTTAAGCCCTCTTGATAAGAAAGCAGCAGAGCCTCCCACATCTGTGGAGGCTTTTGTTGAAGTTCCAATAATAGAGACAATCGAACAGGATATTGTAGCGGATCAACCGCTTTTTCCTGTGACATCATTGCTTGAACATATTACAGAACTACGAAAGCAAATTATTAAAGGGCTAATCGTATTTATCCTATTTTTTATAATTGTGTTCTCCACCATTAATATTTGGTTTCCTTTTGTAACTCGGGGCCATTCACTAATCATTTTAGGTCCGTTAGAGGTCATCAAGTTTTACATGACCATTTCCACAACGCTAGCTTTTGGGCTTTCCATGCCATTTCTAGTTCATTTTTTGTGGAGCTTCGTAAAGCCAGGGTTAAAGGAAGAAGAAAGTCGTTTTCTTGGTCTTTATGCACCTATAATGCTTGTACTCTTTTTACTAGGCGTAGCTTTCGGTTATTTTATTGTAAATCCGCTCAGCTACTCATTTTTAGTAAGCGTGGGAGCGACTAATTTTGATGTCATGATATCCGCAAGTGAATATATGCATTTTTTAGTTATGACAACCATACCACTTGGACTACTCTTTGAGTTACCTATAGTAGCTCTCTTTTTATCATCCATCGGTGTATTAACAGCTGAATCCATGAAAAAAATACGAGGCTGGTCTTATATCGCGATGGGGGTCGGTTCTGCTGTCATGACACCACCTGATTTTATTAGCCAACTACTCGTATTAATACCAATGATTATTTTATATGAGCTAAGTATTTTCCTTGTTAAACGTATTGAACGAAAGCAAATTGAAAGCACTGCGTAGCATTCACGCAGTGCTTATTTTTTCTTTAAATCCATCACAATAATTTCCGGAAGATTAAAAATGCGATATGGTACAGTGCTATTGCCTAATCCTCGGCTGACGACCATCCTAGTCTTTCCGTCTTCGTAGACACCAGCTGTATATTTTGGAAATAGCCCCTGCCCTGGTGCAACAAGTCCTCCAAGTCCAGGAATACGAACTTGCCCACCATGTGCATGTCCTGAAAACACCAAATCTATACCCTGATTTACATACGTATTAAACACTTCTGGTCGATGCGCCAATAACAGCTTTAGCATATCATCCGGAAGACCGGCTGTTGCAATCTCCAACATTTCTTCCGTCGATCTACCCATTAACGGATCTTCGATACCAATAATCGCCAAGCGCTCCCCGTTGCGCTCTAGCACGGTCGATTGATTGGTCATTACATGTACACCTAACGATGAGAGCGCCTCATAAATTTCACTTACCTTATTTGTCGCTACCTCATGGTTTCCTAGTACATAATAAACATCCGCTACTTCAACTAGCCCTCGAACTGCCTGTAGGCTTTGCTCCAAATCATAGCGATTGCTATCAATCACATCACCTGTGATAAAAATATAATCTGGATTTGTCGCTTTAACCGTTGCTATCAGTCTCTGTTGATTGTCACCAAAGAGGGCATCATGTAAATCTGATACTTGTACTATGCGAAGCCCATCAAAGCTGGCAGGCACTTTTTCTGATTCGAATACATGCTTATTTACAACCAGCCAGTGATTGTTTACGTACAAAAAAACGACTATAAAAACAAGAAAGAAAACTACGTATAATAATTTTTTCAATCGCAATCGCTCACTTTGTGGCTACTTTTTCAGAAAAATCTCTGACTCTTCTATTATAAGCGTAAAACGTTCGAATTGTAAGTCAATGCTCTGAAAATCCACAGATTGCACAAAAAGAATAACGCAAAATTATTCTCATTGAGTTACTCTTCTATTCGTTACTTTGGCTCTTCTTTCCATCGTTTCAGCCTTTCCATCCGTCATTTCGACTCTTCTTTCCGTCGCTTCAGTTTTTCTATCCGTCATTTCGACTCTTCTTTCCATCCTTTCAGCCTTTCCATCCGTCATTTCGACTCTTCTTTCCGTCGCTTCGGCTTTATCCGTCACTTTTACTCCTTTATCCATTGCCTTGACTCTCCTTTCCGTCACCTCGGCCCCTCATTCCATCGCTTCGACCCTTCTATCTGCCTACTAATTTATAGAGATACCAAAAAAAACGCATTTAGATACTCCTATAAGGAGGTCTAAATGCGTTACCTTGTTTATAAAACTTTTTCTAAGAAATCTTTCGCACGCTGTGTAGACGGAGCTGTAAAAAACGCCTTTGGTGATGCATCCTCAATTAACTTTCCGCCATCAAGGAATAGTATTCGGTCCGCTACCTCACGAGCAAAGCCCATCTCATGCGTTACGATTAACATGGTCATCCCAGTATCCGCAAGATTTTTCATAACAGCCAATACCTCTTTTACCATCTCAGGATCAAGAGCTGAGGTTGGTTCGTCAAATAAAATTACTTTTGGATCCATGGCAAGCGCTCGAGCAATGGCAACACGCTGCTTTTGACCTCCAGACAAACGGTTTGGATATTCATTGCGCTTTTCAAAAAGACCTACCTTCGTTAATAAATCTTCTGCCTTTTTGATAGCAGCTGTCTTGTCCATACCCTTAACATTGATCGGTGCGTATGTTAAATTTTCAAGTACTGTTTTATGAGGGAAAAGATGAAAATGTTGAAATACCATACCGACTTCTTCACGGATCTTCATAATATCTGTCCCTTTATCCGTCAGGACGTCACCAGCAATTGTAATTTTTCCGCTCGTTGGCTCCTCCAACAAATTTAAACAACGTAAGAATGTTGATTTACCAGATCCTGACGGGCCAATAATAGCAATTACTTCTTTTTCTTTAATTTCTGTTGAAATACCCTTTAGTACTTCATTTTGTCCATATGATTTGTGTAAATCTTCAATTTTAATCACTTTTTCTCATTCCTTTCTCAATTCGTTTACCAAGGAACGTTAATACAAGCGTCATAATGTAGTAGATTACACCTGCAAATAGTAAAGGCTCGAGATAGCGATATGTTGCGCCACCTACAATATATGCTCGACGCATAATATCAAGTGCACTAATAACTGTTACAACGGCTGTTTCTTTATTTAATGTAATAAACTCATTCACTAAAGATGGTAATATATTTTTTACGGCTTGTGGGATAATAATATCCTTCATCATTTTTGCATATGGAATACCTAGTGCCTGTGCCGCTTCCATCTGACCTTTATCAACCGCATTAATACCACCGCGAATGATTTCAGAAATATAAGCACCTGAGTTTAACCCGAATGCAATAATAGCCGTTGGTACTGGATCAATTTGAATATCTAATAACTGTGGCACTGCATAGTAAATAATCATTAATTGTAATACGAGTGGTGTACCACGGAAAATCGATGTATAAAAATCTGCAATCCAGCGCAAGACATTCACTTTACCAATTTTGCACAATGCTAGTAATATACCAATTATAAAACCGATGATTGACGCACCGATTGCGATTTGAAGTGTAACACCTATTCCTTTTAATATATAAGGAATAGAGGGAATGATAGCTGTAAAATCTAAATTCACAGCGTCCCCTCCTTTCTCATTCTTTTTTTAGGAAATGAAAAGCGCAAGCGATAGCCCTGAATAGAGCTATCGCATTTCAACTAGCTTATTGAACTTTTTCTAACCATTTCTCTTCTAGCTCTTTAATTTTACCTTCATCAGCTAATTCTTTTAATGCTTTGTTAATTTTATCTTTAAGATCGCTACCTTCTGGAACAGCGATTGCTTTAAAATCTTCAGGTTGCTTTTCAACTGGGAACGCTTCTAGTTGATCATTTGTTTTCAAATAACCTTTCGCTACTCCACCTTCTACAATCCCGGCATCTAAACGTTTAGACATCATGTCTTGGATAATTTCAGGAATTCGTGTACGTCCTTCAACTGTTGCATCTACGTCTTTAGCAATAGTATTACCTAAATTTTCTTGGATAGAAGCTGTTTGTACACCGATCTTTTTACCAGCTAAGTCAGCCTCTTTTTTAATACCACTATCTTTTTTTACAATGATCACTTGCTCTGTTTGATTATATTTATCCGAGAAGTCTACAACTTTTTCACGTTCTTTGTTCGGTGACATTCCAGAAATAACAACATCAACTTTACCTGCTTGTAGAGCTGGCACTAGACTGTTGAAGTCCATATCTTGAAGTTGTATTTCTACACCAAGTTTTTCACCAACTAATTTAATTAAATCGATATCAAAACCGATCATTTCTTCACCTTTTGCTACGTCAATATACTCGAATGGTGCATAATCAGCTGAAGTACCTACTTTTAATACTTGCTTTTCTTCTGTGCCTTTGTCTGCATTTGAACTTGCATTATTCGCTTTATCTTCTTTTGTGCCACATGCCGCTAGTACACCAATGACTAGAACGAGCATTAGCATGAAAAATTTGTTCTTCATATTCAATGATCTCCTTTTATTTATGTTTTATTGTTTATGAGAATCTAGTTCTCGAAAATAGCTAAATGGATATTTATTCACTTTTAAGAATAAAAAATCTATCTGCTAATTAAGATATACTCTTTTTAAACAATAATCAAGCTAAACTAAAAATTTTTGGATAAAATATTATACACAAAATTTTCTGATAAATCAATTTATTCGAACCCCGAAAACAACTCACCTTGAATGCACGTTATCTTACTATTTTCTAATTGCTCTACAATTATCCCTACATCGCAAGAATTCCATAAAATAACTTAGATTTCTAAAAAAAATAGACCCCCAAAAATTGGAGGTCTTCTACTTATCTTATTTTTCATCTGCGAATAGCTTAGATTTCAATTCGTCTTCACCAGATCCTTTTGCTAATGGAACTCGAGAGCGATACGCCGCTCGACATATTAAATGCCCTGCCACAGGAGCTGTTACAAAGACAAAGACAATTCCTAAAATTAAACGTACACTGACATATCCGTCATGCACCCAAAAGTAAATAAATGTGCCCAATAGACATGTTAAGACCGACAATGTCGAACTTTTCGTTGCAGCATGTGAGCGTGTGTATACGTCAGGTAAACGAATCATCCCAAATGCACTAATTACACTTACAATGGAGCCAATCAAAATAAGGATGACCGCCGCCCATTCAATCATTTGATCTACGTTCAACAATCACACCTCTTTCAATATATTTCGTAAACGCTATGGTGCCGATAAAAGCTAAAATACCTAATATTAAAATGGCTTCTAAATACGCCTTTGTTTTCAATACAATCGAAACGATAGCGATTGCTGACAGTAAATTAACACCAATTGTATCAAGTGCTATGGCACGATCAGGCAACGAAGGACCTCGAATAACACGAAACAGCGATAACGCAATAGATACACTGAATAATGCAAGCGCCAACAGTAAAATTTTTTCAATCATTAACGTGTCACCTCCATGATCGCTTGTTCAAATTTTCCTATGGAACGAATGACAGCTTCTTTCGATTGTTCAATATCCATTGCATGAATATAAAACATATCGCCCTCTTCAGAAACCTCCATCACTACTGAACCTGGGGTAAGTGTGAGGAGCAACGCAAGTGCTGTTATTTCCCAATCTCCCTTGAGTTCTGTTTTATACGTAAATATGCCAGGAGTAATATTTAGTTTCGGCGTAGTAATTTGTCTTAACACGCTGTAACTCGATATTAGGAGCTCCCAGTTAAAGAGCCATAATAATTTTATAATTGAAAACACACGTCGCAAATAAAATTGTGTGCCATAAAAGCGATGCATGACATATAATATCCCTATTCCTACGATAAACCCCATTAAAAATGTCGAAAACTGCGGGATCACTTCATCTTGTAACAGTAACCAAAGTGTTGCGATAAATAAATTCAAGATAAATTGCATCGCCATTATTTATTCACCTCACCTTGCCATGTTGTACCATCCAACACTGCATCAATATAGATTGATGGTGTGTAGAGCGTTTCTGCTGCATCTATTACATATGGCGCCACCCATTCCGCTCCAATTCCTAAACCAATTGTACAAGCTACCAACAAGGTTAATGGCAATACAATGCGCTTCGGTAACGGCTTTTCATCCTCTAAACTAATAATTGTTTCCCCAAAGAATGAGGAAAGAAATATTCGTAAGAGTGAATATAAAACAATTAAACTAGATAAAAATCCTAGCCCTAGTAGAACAAAATTTCCGCCCTCAATTGCACCTTGTCCAATTAAAATCTTACCTAAAAATCCACTTAATGGTGGGATCCCTGCAAGTGAGCACATAACAATAAATAATAGCCAGCCAAAAAAAGGATAATTTCGAATAAGCCCACTCATGTTATCGATTACCGTCTCACCAGTAACATAAATCATCATCCCAACGGCTAAAAACAACATGGCTTTAGCCACCATATCATGCATCAAATAGTATGTTACGCCCTGTAAGGCAGACTCAGTACCGATGGCAAGACCAGCTACTATAAATCCAACACCAATAAGGACATTATAAGAAGCAATTGTTCTTACATCTCTCCCTGCCAGTGCTCCCATACATCCAGCAATAATCGTTAGCCCTGCCATAATCCCAAGTACCATATGCGTCACTTCAGTGTTATTTGGAAAAAGTAATGTAAAGCTGCGAACAAGGGCATAAATTCCAACCTTTGTTAATAATGCTGCAAAAAGTGCGGCTATAGCTGTTGGAGGTGCACTGTATGAGCCTGGAAGCCAGAAAAATAATAATAGTCCAGCCTTCAAACTAAAGACAATTAAGAAAATGAGCGCTACAGTCGTAATAAGGGGATCAGCCCCAGCCTCCATAACACGAACAGAAACATGTGCCATATTCAATGTTCCAACGGTTCCATATAAAAAAGCTAATGCCACTAGGAAAATCCAAGATGCAACAACATTAATCAGCACATATTTTAATGCCTCACGTAGTTGAATTTTATCGCCACCTAAACTAATAAGTGCATAAGAAGCAAGTAACATAACCTCAAAGCACACAAACAAGTTAAAAATATCCCCTGTTAAAAATGAGCCATTAACTCCCGCTACCAAAAGCAAGACAAACGGGTAAAAATACATCTTTTCATAGCTCTTACCGATTGTGAACATGGCATATAACAAACAAATGGCTGCGACAATATTCGCTATTAACACAAGTAAGACTGCGAATGAATCAGCAACAAATAAAATGCCGAATGGCGGTGCCCAGCCACTAAAATCAATACGCATCACACCTTGGTCCTGAATCTCTAGCAATAAAATAACACTAATGAGGACAACAAAGCTTAATGTCAATAAACTAATAATGCGCTGCAACATAACATTTTCACGTAAAAACACAAGTAAAATTGCCGTAATAATCGGCACAATTAATGGTAAAACAATCAAATTACTCATCCGGCGTACCTCTCAATTCATCAAAATTCGCCGAACCGTTCGTTTTATAGGCTCGGTAACCGAGAACAAGTACAAACGCCGTCACCGCAAAGCTAATCACGATCGCAGTTAAAATTAAGGCTTGCGGTAGAGCATCTGTGTAAGGACCTTCTGATTCTTCTAAGAGTGGTACGTTCCCCTTTTTCAATCCACCCATCGTTAAAATCAGTAAATGCGCCGCATGCGATAATACCGCCGTTCCTAAAATCACACGTAACAACTGTTTCGAGAGGATTAAGTACGTCCCAACAGCTACTAATACACCCACTAAAACTAGTATTAATGACTCCATTGGCTATTCATCCTCACTTATACTTAAAATAATTGTGACCACAACACCTACAACAGTTAAAGCTACGCCAGCTTCGAAAAGCGTGACAGTCGAAAAGCCCATCTCCCCGAATATCGGCACATTTATATAACTATGAGCTTGCGATAGAAACGGCACATCAAAAAATAGTGAGCCAATAGCTGTGCCTGTTGCCAGTAAAACGCCAAGTGCTGCAACCTTTTTAAAATCAAATGGCATCCCTTTATGCACCGTCTCAATGTCATACGCTAAATACAGTAGAACAATGCCTGAAGCCAGCACGAGACCACCTATAAAACCTCCACCTGGAGCATGATGCCCTGCAAAGAATAGATAAATCCCAAGAGTTAAAATAATGAATACGATTGTCTTTGTAACAGTACGTAAAATAACGTCATTAATTTTCATGATCCGACTCCTCCTTTCGTGGCTTTAGCTTCGTTAGTGTATACACGCCTAAGCCAGCAATCAGAAGGACAACCACTTCTAGCATCGTATCAAATGCACGGAAGTCGCCTAATATGGTGTTAACAACATTTGAACCACCCGCTAATTCGTAGGAATCATTAAAGTAAGTGGACACTGGCTCAAAGCGATCGAAATGGACAACCGCTAAGCCTACTAATGTAACAGTGGCACCAACGAAAATGGATATAACTGCCTTAGACCATTGCACTTTTTTGTGGGAGGCGTCAGGCATTAAATCAGGTAAATATTTAAAGCAAAGAAGGAATAAAGCAGTTGTCACAGATTCAACGACTAATTGGGTTAGCGCTAAATCAGGAGCACGGAAAATAACAAAGAAAAACGCAATTGAATAGCCTAACACGCCATTCAACAACATCGCCGTTACACGTCCTTTGGCGAAAATCATCCATACTGCTGCGAACATCATCACAAACACTAAAATGAGCTCATAGGACTCAATTGTAGAATCCTTCGCAAAATCAAATGCAATCGTATCCGACCAAATAAAATATCCTGCAATTAAGGCAACAAAAAATACATATATATAGACAAAATAATGTGTTAGATTACCTGTCATATAGCGATTAGTAAGCTTTGTAGAACTATTTTCACTAAACTCAAGCATACGATTGTAGTACGTATTAAACGCATATCTTTGAGAGAATATTCGATATACAGGCTTCCAGCTGTTTAACGTTTTAAATAAGAAAATCCCAATAATAATGACACCAAGAGTCATTAACAATTCTGCATTAATGCCATGCCAAGCATGAATATGTGGTGTTAATTCACTAGTTGATGGGAATGTTGGATAAATACTCGCCATAGCAGGTTCTAAAATATAATGTCCTAGCACATTAGGGAAAAAGAAAATTCCAACTACGAATACGCACAGTATGATTGGCGAGAGTAGCATGCCTACTGGCGCTTCATGGGGTTTTTTATCCATCTTTTCAGGCTGTAGTTTTCCGAAAAACGTTCGGCTTATTAAAATCATACTGTAAACAAATGTAAAGATACTTGCCACCCATGCCACTATAGGAAATAACAGTCCCAAATCAGTAATTGAAAAGGCTTCTACATGACGAATAGCTAGTACTGCAGCGAAAAACATTTCTTTACTTAAGAAGCCATTAAAAGGAGGTAATCCAGCCATAGAAAAACTACCAATAACTGCAATTGTAAAGGTTACAGGCATTAAGGCCATTAAACCACCGAGACGACGAATATCGCGTGTTCCCACCTCATGATCGACAATACCGACCATCATAAATAATGCGCCCTTAAATGTAGAGTGATTAATAAGATGAAACAACGCCGCAAAGCTTGCCTGCGTATAAAGTATAGAATTTTCAGCATAACCGTAATAATGGCCGACTGATCCTAGCCCAAATAAACTCATAATTAAACCAAGCTGACTAACCGTTGAAAAAGCCAATAACGCCTTTAAATCTGTTTGACGCACAGCATTAAATGAACCCCAGAACAACGTTATAAGACCAATCACACTGACTAACCAGAACCAAACAGCCTCGCCTCCAAACACTGGGGAAAAACGCGCAACTAAATAGATACCGGCCTTTACCATTGTTGCCGAATGTAAATAAGCGCTGACTGGTGTCGGTGCCTCCATCGCGTCTGGCAACCAAATATGGAAAGGAAACTGTGCGGATTTAGTAAATGCACCGATTAGAATAAGGATTAACGCTGGGATAAACAGTGTATGATCACGTATAACCTCGACATTGGCTATGATTTCACGAATGCTAAATGTCCCTGATGCTACATAAAGCATTAGAAAGCCCGCAAGCATTGAAAGGCCACCGAAAACGGTAATTGTCATGGCTTTTCTTGCACCAGCCCGAGAGGCTTTGCGATGATGCCAAAATGCAATTAACAGGAATGATGACACACTTGTTAGCTCCCAAAATGTGTATAATACCATTAAATTATCTGAAAAGACGACGCCAAGCATAGCGCCCATGAATAGTAATAAATAGCAGTAAAAATGATGAAGTGATTCTTTCGTTGATAAATAGAAAATAGAATATAAAATGACTAAACTACCTACACCCGTAATCAGCAAACCAAAAATCATACTTAGTCCGTCTAGGTAAGTTGAGAAATTTATATTAAAAGAGGGAACCCACTCATATGTATGGATAAACGTTTTACCCTCGGCAATTTGAGGAATGTAGCGCGCGAGTAAAAGAAACAGAATGAATGGAACATATAAAACAAACCAGCCAAGATGTGTCATACGCCTTAGTCGCCTATAGAGTAATGGAATAAGTGCAGCACAAATAAATGGTAAAAGTATCGCAATGAGAACTGTAACCAAATGAAAACCTCCTACTATCAATTTCGTCCAGTAATTTGCTATTGACTATGTGCGAAAAACCATAGATATAAAGTCGCTTGACTATCTATTTAACTAACTGCATAATAGTGTGGCATATAGAAGCAATTGGTTTAAATACACAAGATGCATAAAGTAAATAGCTGTAAAGCATAGAGATAAACCTCGTTTCTCAAGGTTTTCCCGATATATTTTCATTAACTTTTATACATTTTTAAGTATACAATATAAATGAGCATAATGCACTGCATCAGTGTCGATTTTAGCTGTTTTAGGATACTTTTTTCAAAATAGACAGTAGAAATAACAAAATAACAACAAGATATGAGGTGGGAATTTTTATGAAGCATGTAAAAGGGCGCTTAGACGAAAGTATTTTAGTTTGTGTCTACTATGGACTTAACGGTGAACGTTTAATACGACGCGGTCATAAAATGGCTACAATGTTAGACTGTCCATTGTATATTCTTTCGGTCGATTCGCAACCCCTCGATGCATTTGATGCAGAGAAATCTAGCTACATCGAGCAATGGAAAAAGTTATCTGAAGAGCTTGAAATTGAAAAGTTCATATTACTAGATAATGAAAAACGCCCCATACAAAAGGTTATTGCAGACGTGGCAAAAAATTACGGAATTTCACAAATTATCGTAGGTCAAAGCGCACAGAGTCGCTGGGAGGAAATTACAAAGGGCTCATTTTTAAACGTCTTGTTAAAAGAGGTTCCTTTTGTTGATTTTCACATCGTTGCTGTCCAACGTCCAACTGACAATGATGCAAACGATACATACGAAAAAGGTGTACGTGCTTATTTAATCAAAGAATATGAAGATTTTAAGGTAGCATTTACATGTCCTAAATATGTATCAATTGAGGGTATATTTTTCAAAGAAATCGGCACCGACTTTGATAATGGCATTTTCAAATTCACCTACAATGATAAAATGCATGAAGTCCACATATTAGAGGGCTATGTAGCAGATAAGGAAAGACTACCTGCTGAATTTTTATCCCCATTACGTCAATAAAAAACGCGTTCCACGAGGACGCGTTTTTTTATCTATCTGGAAGTTCTTATACTGCTGAAGCTGGTTGATCCTTCGGTAAGAAAAATGCCACGAGTAATAATAATGGTAGCAAAGATACGACCATCATCGTAAAATCGATACCCCGATGATCCATTAATACACCAATTACCATCGCTCCAATTGCCCCCATTCCGAAAGCAAAGCCCGTTGTTAAACCCGCCATTGTACCAATTTTTGTCGGGACAAGCTCCTGTGCATAGACAACGGTTACCGAGAAGCTAATCATAATGAGCGTACCGATAATTACTAAAAATATCATAGCTGCCCATAACGGTACATACGGCAGTGCTAAACAAAACGGCATTGGTACAACAACGGATAATAAAATAACGTTTTTTCTACCAATCCGATCTGATAACGAACCGCCGAAAAATGTTCCAATGACGCCAAATGCCATAAAGCTGAAAATTAAAATTTGTCCAAGACGAAGACTAACATCATAATGGTCCATTAAATAAAATACATAAAAGCTTGTAATATTAGTGGTATAAAATGATCGTGCAAAAATAATAGTAAATAATAACGTTAACGCAATACCTACTTGTTTTTTTGTTAAAGGCGGCAATGTGGAAACTAACACGCGTTTTTTCTTTGCTATGCGCTCTTGCTCCAACTGCTTTTTATACCATCCCGCAATTTTACTCAACAAAATAATTCCGAACGTTGCCGCCACTAAGACAATTGCGGCACCACGTTGTCCAAAAACATCAAAAATATAGGCACTAATGAGCGGCGCAAGGGCTTGACCAGAATTCCCCCCTACTTGATAAATCGACTGTGCAAGTCCTCTTTTCGGACCTGCTGCCATAAATGACACCTTTGATCCTTCAGGGTGAAATATAGCCGAACCAAAACCTAAAAATAATACCGCAATAAGAATGATCCAATATTGCGTTGTGAACGCTATTATGGTAATACCAATAAACGAACTAGTCATACCAATTGGCAACGCGTATGGCATCGGCTTTTTATCACTGACAAATCCAACAACTGGCTGTAAAGCAGAGGCAAATATGTTAAGAACAAATGATATAAGCCCTATTTGTGTAAAGGTTAAACCTAAATCACTCTTTAATATCGGGAACATCGCTGGAATAACGGCCTGCATCGTATCATTGATAAGATGGGCAACAGCTATTGCAATCATTATTGGATAAACAGGGTTATTAAAATTTCCAACCTGTTTCATGTTGCCACCCACTTTCAAAATTATTTCAAAATTCTGTTTACGAATAATTGTCGCATACAATTGACTTTTTTGCACAAGCTATTTTTCGACAGTAGTTTAAAGGAGTTGAGATCTGTATGGAAAGTTTTTTTCATGCTAACTTTTGGGAAATGATTCTTCGGACAACACTTTCCTTCTTTGTGCTTCTTATTCTGGCACGAGTCCTAGGAAAAAAACAACTAGGTCAACTAACATTTTTCCATTACATTACAGGGATTACATTTGGATCGATTGCTGCAGAAATTGCTTCACAAACTGAAACCCCTTTTTTAGATGGTATGATTTCGCTTATTTGGTGGGGTGCTTTAACATATTTTATGACTATTATTACTATTAAATCTAAAAAAGCACGTGTTCTCATTGATGATAAGCCTACAATCCTTATTCAAAATGGACTTATTTTAGAATCTGCTTTAAGGAAAAATCGTTTGCATATGGATGAGTTAACAATGATGCTACGAGAACAAGCCATATTTTCTGTACAGGATGTGCAATATGCATTACTTGAAACAACGGGTAAACTTAGTGTGCTACCAAAGCCTACTGAACAAGCAGCTACAAAACAAGATGTAAAGGCCGATGTAACACCACCAACCTATATACCAACAGAAGTAGCTTCAGATGGGCAGGTTATTTATGAAAACTTAGTTGAACTTGAGTTGACAGAAGATTGGCTTATGAAGAAGCTAAAAAAACAAAATATCCAATCTGTGGAAGATGTCTTTTTTGCCCAAGTTCAAGCAAACGGCTCTCTATATGTAAGCTTGAAGGATAAAGCAAGACGATCAAGCCCTTAACAGCTTGTCTCGTCTTGCTTAATCTATTTTTACAATATCCAGTGGTGTAACGATGCCGATTAGTTTTTGATGTGGCTTCCCATGCTCCGTTATTAGTAACGCCTCAAAACGGCTTCCCCGCTCTACGCCTTGTTTAAAAATATCTTCAGCCTCGTAAATCGTTATGTATCTACTCACAAATTTGTAATTCACTCTATTTTTTTCATGTAATAAAATATCGTGCAACGTCGGAACTTGCTTAGGTATTTGATCGCCTACCATCACCGTAGCTAGCCAGTTTGTAATTCCTACTGTCGTCACAAGCCCTTTAAATTGATCTTTATTGTATACAGGAAACTGTGTAAATTTACGATGGCGTATAACTTTTAATACTTGTTTTAACGAATCTGTTTCCTGAAAAGCTAGTACTTTTTTGCAAAACATTTGTCCAACAAGTTTTGGCTTAGCCAGTGTTTCCTCTATATATTCAATTCTTTCCACTACGTCTATATGTGGTTCAGCAATTACATATTCTAAAGACGTACGATGATGAACAATTGCATTTCGTAAATCTGCGTAAGAGCGCAAATCGTCTTCGAATTTACGAACGAGTACATCCTTCTTCTTAGCTTGATCGATAAGACGATAAAAGGGCATAAAATCCTTTGCACCGATAATATCTCTTAACCTGTGATCTATCCGATTAAACGCTGTAAGAAAGCGATTGGAATTTTCTAAATCCAATTTTTTCATCCTCCCCTATTTATATTTTCATATTTTCCGAGTTATTTGACAAATCCTAGTTATAGCTACATTATATTCCTAAGTTTTGGATATTCCTAGATAAGTGATGTACATAATATAACAGGTGTGTTGATTAACCATTTTTATCCTTCCTAATTAGAAAGCTCTGATTTCCGCTACGGGCTACTCGCTTTGTTGCTGACGCTTCGCTTTCGCACAGATAAAACATTTGTTGCTGACGCTTCGCTTTCGCACAGATAAAACATTTGTTGCTGACGCTTCGCTTTCGCACAGATAAAACATTTGTAGCTGACGCTTTGCTTTCGCTACAGATAAAACATTGTTGCTGACGCTTCGCTTTCGCACAGATAAAACATTTGTTGCTGACGCTTCCTCCGCTAAAGGAACGAAGGCAAAGTGCGTCACGTCCTGTGACAATGCCTTCGTGACCAATATCGTGTTGGCCTCAGGGTCTCGTCTGTCTCGCTTTCCCGCGGGAGTCGAGTAGCCCTACGCTACAATCAGTTAAAATGAGCATATATTAGCAAAACTACAACAATTAATCCTTTTATCGCTCAATAATAAACCTATTTTTTCCCTGATCAACACTCCTGATAATATAGACTCCTTTCCATAACGTGAGGTTGATTTCCTTCTGCCTGACCGCCTTCCTTGGGAGTTCGATAACCCCTATGACAACATAGATATAACATTCTACTATCAAAATAAAAAAATTTTTTCTCTAAACTACTTGAAAGTTCCGTAACGTCATTTTGTACAATATTGGTAACAGTTAAAAAGGGGGCGCGCTAATTGCTTGTCATTCATGAAGTATCAAAACAAACAGGGATTTCTGTTCGGACACTGCGTTATTATGAAGAGATTGGCTTATTATTCCCGACAGCCAAAACAGAAGGTGGACACAGATTATATGGTGAAGAAGAGCTGAAAACACTACAACAAATCGTATTTTTAAAAACATTAGGATTTCGATTAAAAGAAATTCAGCCATTAATCAATGAATCTTGGGATTGGGCGGCAAGCTTAGATCATCAGCTTGCGTTTGTTCAAGCAGAGCAAAACAAGTTAAAGCAAATGGAAAGCGCCATACTTGGATTACAACATGCTTTGACCATCGAGGGAAGTTTAAATGAATCACTTATTCAAAAGATCATTAAACTTTCTACTCAAGAAAATGGGAAAAAGCAGGCATTTCGACAACAAATATTTTCTGAAACTGATTTGAAGCTAATACAAAAACTCCCGAATATAAATCGCAATGATCCACATTCTTTAGAGTGGATTAGTTTATTAGGTCAATTAAGGGAATTGAAGGAAAGTTATGATGCTGGATCAGCTCCAGTGCAACGCATTATTAAACGAATGATGGAAAAAGCAGCAGAGGAATACAAAGGTCATGAATCATTTTTAGAAAAGATGTGGGACATACGAAAATCCTCTTCACAGTCCGAACAGCTCGGCTTGTATCCGTTAGCGGAAGATTTCTTACATTTTATTGATCAGGCTTTTACTATTTATGAAGCTAAAAATAGTAGTAAAGGGGATCCCCAACAATGAGCACAGAAAGTTTATTGTTAATTGGTGGCTTAGCTATATTAGATATGTTTAGCCCAGCTATAATCGGTGTGACTGTCTATGTATTGCTTGTGGCAAAAAAGCAGCAAAGTCGACTACTCTTAGCTTATTTAACGACAGTAGCTCTATTTTATTTTTGTACAGGCATTTTCTTAATGCTTGGCTTAGATGTAGTTTTTGATCCAATTGCCAATGCATTAAATAGCCATTTTGCTAGATTAGTAATGACAATTGTAGGTGCGATATTATTTATCGGGAGTTGGTTAGTACCGAAGAAAAAAACTTCGGGATCCCCTAAGCCGAAATCGTTTAGTATAGAAGCAATGATTGCTTTAGGGTTCACAACTTCTCTTTTAGAAGTGGCAACAGCTTTACCCTATTTCGCTACAATAGGCATTTTAACAAGTAATCATTTAGCCTTTTATGAATGGTTACCCATCATAGCCGGATATAATCTAATAATGATTACGCCAGCAATCATCTTGCTCGGCTTACACATACTATTCAGACGCTTTATGACTACGCCGTTAAGAAAAATACAAGCACTTTTTGATAAAAGCACAAGTTCAGCTCTTTCATGGGTAATGTTTTTAGTTGGTCTTATTTTGCTGATGAATGGTGGTATGATTTAAGAAATAATATGGTAAAAATCCGCTATATTTTCTATTGGCAAGGCACGCTTTTTTAGTTCTCGCGCTCGTACCCTACCAAAAGAATTTACGCAGATTTTTACCATGTTTCCTTTAAATTTTCGTCATCGATGCATTTTTCTTCATCGTGAAAGTTCCAATACTAATACAAACGATTGTCAGTATCATAGTAATCACGAGACTCCACCAAAAATCAGACATTTCCATCGTGCCCCTAATTAATTGAACGCCATATAACGGTAATTTCCACGGGGATACTGTCCAAAATGTGCCGACTATTGCATTTATCATTTGCCCCATAAAAATAACAATAAATGCACATGAAGCCGCAATTATTGTTTTAAAGGTAGCACTCATCATCAATGTCACTGCTAGCACAAAGAGTAGCCAAGAAAAATACGTGAAAAAACTTGCCACAAGTGACCCTATCTCAAAGGTCCCATAAAGTACGACCGTGTAGTAAACGCTCGCAGCAAAACCAGCTAAAATACTAACAAAACCAACAGTACTCATAACGATAAATTTACTCATAAAATAAGCGCCAAACGATATAGGGCGTACATACAATAAAGTAGCCATGCCACTTGCCCTTTCTTTACTAATGTTCCCAACAAAAGTAGCCATTAATACGAGTAACCCTATCGTCTGAAATTGCCCAATGGAAGCTTGTAATAGGTCAACTGGCATTAATTCTGGCAGCAACATTTCAAAGCCTTCTGGTATGTTACCAACAGCATTTAAAATATCCATCATATAATAGTTTGTCAGTGGATCACTCATACCGAGCAGAGCAAATACAAGAGGTATCCATAAAAACTTCCAGCTGCGCCAAGCTTCTCTGAATTCTTTTTGCAGAAGGACATTAAATCCTCTCATATTTTTCTCGCCACCTTCATGAAAATCTCTTCAAGTGAAGCTGTTTGTCGTTCCACTTTCCGTATTTTATAAGGAAACTTACTTAAATGATGCAGTAGCTCCTGCATACTCGGCTTTTCATCAATGATTTCTATATATACATAACGGCCCTTTGCTTTGCCTATATGTTCAGATTGAACAATAAATTGTTCTGCCTCTTTTTCACTGTTAAATTCAACAACATAATTTGGTTCATCGAAGCGTTCTCGCACTTCATGCAATGTTCCATACTCTACTAGCTTTCCATCACGTAAAAATAATAATTGATCTGTCATTTCCTCGGCATCATTCAATATATGAGTCGAATATAAAATGGTCGTTTCTTGTTGTAGATCTTTTAACAAATCAAGTACTTCCCTACGTCCAACTGGATCTAAAGCAGATACAGGCTCATCTAATAACAATAATTTAGGCTTATGCACAATTGCTTGGGAAATACCTAGCCGTTGCTTCATGCCACCAGAAAACGTAGCAATTTTCTTATTTACATCATTGCCTAGCCCTACAAACTCAAGCGTTTTTTGTGCCTCTACTTTTGCTTTTTTTGCAGGCACACCATTTAGCTTTGCGGCCATTTCCGTAAACTCTAGCGCACTTAGCCAAGGATGAAATTGCGGAAATTGTGGTAAAAAACCAATATTGGCTCTTAAATCACCCTCCATCATTTTTACACTTCCATAGGTTGGTTTTAATAGACCTGTTAGCATTGATAATGTCGTTGTTTTACCTGCACCATTTGGTCCAATTAATGCTGTAGATGTATTTTCTTCCAATGTGAACTCAATCCCATCAACAGCTACTTTCTCTGCAAATCGCTTGGTGAGCCCTGTTACTTGAAGTAATGTCGTCATGTTTGCTTTCTCCCCACTATAAAGTACGCAATTGGCCCCAAAAGATTAACGAAAATAATAATAAACACCCACAAAAATTTCGGCCCATTTGTTGCATGGATTTTACGTAAGTCGAATAAAGCAACAATCATTAAAATAAATTGAACGATGATTAGTGGCGCTATGACTGCCCATGGAACTTTCGCTAACTCCTCCATCATACAGATCACCTCATCCGTTGTTATATCATCACTATAACAATTTTGTTCTGATGTGCATAGAAAAATTTTACAAATGCTGCGGGCATACAAACGAAAAACTTATTGTCAGCTGATACCCAAAATGTAGCTTCTCCTCTATATATTTCTTAGACGTGAGATGATTTTAATTGGATATTTATGTTGACCTCCCTTTAAAGTATGTGAAGAAATGTACTTAAATTAACGGAACAGGTTTCTTCAATTCAATAGGAAGAAACAGATTTTTGATAATTTAAATTGTTAAAATTATTCATAATTGGAACTTATGTTAGTTTCGAACGTTTTAAAGTAAAGGAACAGGTTAGTTGAATAAGGGTATAGAGTAAATTACCAAGAATACAATATTTCAAAAGAGGGATATTATGAACCACTATAAAATTGTTAAAGAAGTAATTGATGATTGGGATCCGAAGCAATTTTTACATCAAACGCCTGAGGATGAATATAACCCCGAAATAAGATATATTGTAGAGCTTCTACCAACAGCAACATCTGTTGAAAAATTAGCTGTAGTGATACGGCAGGTCTTTATTGAAAAGTTGGATGAAGTATATTCGATTGATACTTGTTATCCAATTGCTTTAAAAATTTGGAACAATGTTAACAACAGTCAATTTCCAAAAAATAACATCTAATAAAACCGATATTATTAAGCTAACGGGTGCGCTTATTCAATAGAGCAATCGCTTTTTTTACTAAGCGCCCAGGTTAATCAAAAAAGAAAATATAAAAAGCCAAATTTTTATATTTTCGGCTTTAAAATGATGTATCTATTAAAATTAGTTGTTTTATATACTGCGAGTTTATGCCCGTACTTGATATAAACCCGAAATATAAAATTATGAGTAAAGAAACAAAGCTTATAAACTAGTTTTCCCGCTATAATTGTGCCTATGAGGATTCATTCCGTTTACAGTAGTAACCCCACTAAACTCATGATAATGACCGCCGTTAGGAAGAGGAATAGCTAGGCCAGTAACTCCACGAATTTCATGTTGATGTCGATCGTCCACAGATGTAAAGGTAAAGTATCGATGAGTGTGTTGGACCCCACTTGGTGCTGGTTCAGTAGTTCCAACGTATCTGTGATTATGTCCCACATCAAAAGAAGTTACGCCTCTAAATTCGTGGACATGGACGGGTCTACCATCCCATGAAGTGAGAAAAAGTTGGTGGGAATGCTGAGAATCCGAATCGTCTGCATGATACATGAATCCAGAAACAGGAATTTCCAAATATACAACTCCTTTTTGCCATTTTCAATAATTTATGTAACTGAGATAAAAAAGGATACAAACTGTATTAAAAATGAGAGTAGTACAATGCCCAACGAATAGATTATTTAAAGAATTATTTTTTATTGAACAAACGGGGACTTTAGCAGAACAGGACTGTCTGGAGATAATCTTAATTGTTACTGAACTAAAGGAACAAAATAGTTCAACAAGGATAATGGTTATTTGTGGTAAAATAAAATAAGGATGGTAATATTATGGAAAATTTAATTTTGATATTATATGTCTTCATCTTACTATCACTTAATGTTGTCTTCTTTACATTGTTTAGAAAAGGAAAATTAAATCTTATGGTATCAGGCATCATTATGATGGTACTTGCTCCAGTGATTGGTTTTTCAAGTGGTGCTTTACTTCTTCATTTTTATGATTGGAGTTCTGGAGGAACAGGAGAAGGTGCAGGCTATGGTGGGGTATTTTTAGGATTTATAACATTAGCTAATGGAATTCTCATTCTGGTGATTGGAGTTATAAGGTGGATTTTAAATTTCGGTAAAAAGTGAAGAGATGTTTCGTTATTCAACTAATGAGGTGCGATTGTTCAATAAAGCAATCGCTTTTTTACTAACAGAGCAGTTTAGGGTAAATGGGAAATATGTTTATGAAAGAAGGAGAGTTAAATGAGCGAATTTTTCTTAATACTTATGGGTTTTTCTATCGTTGTTGCAAATATTATTGGATTTATATCCTACAAAAAAAGGAAAAGTTTATATTTTGCTTCTTTCACAATATTATTACTAGCAGGTGCATTTGGTGGAATCGGAGTTATACTAGCACTATTCATTCTTCGTGATGCCTTTGCGGTATTCTATGGGTTGAATCTTGCCTACTATTTGCTAATAAATAGTCTTATCGTATTTCTTCTTGCCATTTTAGTTACTATAATTAAAAAATATACCAAAAAGAAATTGTGATTCATTCATACGCATGCCGGGCGCACATAAAAAACCCGGAAAAAATATTCTTCCGGGTTTGATCACCACTTACATTTATTCCTCCATGACACACTGCCTCGCTTCCGTATTGGATCTTAAGATATCTTAAGACAACCGTACTTTAGCTTTATTCAGTATTGATGGTCCTTCAGAGCTATCGATCAACCTTACTCATCGGGTTAACCCTCCTAGTCACATAGGATTTGAAGTGTAATCCTTTATAGTATAGATCAATTATTATTTTTCATACGCATTATTTTTTAAAAAATTAGAATTACCTTATACCATTTATTTTTCTAATCAACATGCCTTACTTTATCGACCACCAACGCCATAGCTAAAGCGTAAAATGCCCGGCGAGCACCAGCACAGTTTGGAGATTCTTTATCAGTAGTAGTAAGGTCTGTAGCTGAACTGACAGTCCCATCTGTATTTGAAGCATCGGCTAAAACATCTAAGCGAGCTAAATCCCAAAGGCCTGAACGACCGTGCGACGGGAAGTAACTTTGGCCATGTAATGCTTGGCCTATATCAAGTTGAAGTTTAATGGCTTCTCCGACTTTATTATTCAGACTTGCAAAACCTTGTCCTGTAATTCCAGGATAAACATTGAATAATCCAACCATGGCTTGATTAATCCCCTCACCCTTATTAGGCGTTTGCCACGGATTTTTAATCAACTCGGATGAGCCTAACATAGCATTTTCCGGAATGTACATACCCCAATATTTAGCTTGGCTAAACAAATTACTCATTAAAGTGTTTTTAATAGTTGAATAGTTAGTAAAAATGTCTTTGTAGGTATTAATCATCTGAGTTACCATAACTCCTGAATCCGAATCAACATTCGGAACAAGACTATACCATGATGAAGCTGTTGGATTGTCGATTAAGCTTGCAAAGATTTGTAAAAATGTTATTGCAAATGTATTATAGGCCGGAGAATCGAATCGAGATCGTAGCATGTTATTTGCCAAGGTTACTTCGGAAAATCCATGAACCGGTAGAACCCTTTTAGCAGTTAATGAATTGTTAAAGGGCTCTTGTTGGAAACACCCTTTAGAAGCATTGGCAACTGAAGTATTAGAACCCCAATGTGTATAACTAAGAACATCTCGGATTGCATTTTTCATATTATATGCAGGATCTAATGAAGCTCCAGTCCCATTAACTTTTACATCGTAAACATGTGCTGCCATCCAAAAAGCAATGGCGTTAAGTGAAGCATTAAGAATAAATCGCTCGTTTTTAGTATTGAAATAGTCATGATGATTTATATAATCTCTACCACTTGTTCCTGGTTGAATACCAGCAAACGAAACCTGTCCTGAACTATCAAGAACTGTTGGCATTTCTAAGTAGTTTTTTTGAGGATCGGTGGATAAATCTGCGGTCGTGATCCAGTATCCGATTTGCCCCGAATATGGACCAGTAGCAAAACGGTACGACCTTTCTGCATCATTGTATGTCCAAGCAGCTGGCGTGCGGTGATACATTAAAGCATAGTATTCTTTAGAATTTAATACTTCATTAGCAAAATAGTCTCGGTATCGCACTAACAACACATCTACATTAGAAAGTGAAACATCGCCGTGGGATTCGTCTAACTTCTTAAGCATTGCCGCACCAAGATAAATAAAGCCTGCTAATGGATTAATGGTCGGAAAATTAAATGCTCTATTAATAAGCTTTGGAATAACAGCATGAACAATTTCCTTGTAAACTGCATCACGTTCGCCTGCTAGTGCCTTTTGTTGGGCAAACTGGGCACAGAACATCATTAATTGCCCAACACCCTGTTGATATGTGGAAGTATCACTTGTACCGTTTAATATATTGTTTTGGAAAAATTTTCTCACTCGTGGATATCGACCTTTATCCTTCTTATACGGATGGCTTAAAGATGACTGCTCCGTAGATAGTAAAAATGCTTCAACGAAAGCTTGAGCTTCTTGTAATGGTGTAAATGTAGTCATATAAAATCACTCCAAAATTTGTATTTTTAACTTACAAAAATTAAAAGTGAATTATATTTTTAAAAATAAACCAATTTATTATTATTGATTACCAAAGCGTGGGGTTGATTTCCTTTCTGACTGGGCGCTTTCCTGGGGGAGTCCAGTCATAACGGAAATCAACCTAATTTACATGGTATACGTTTTAACCAATATCATCCTCAACTTCGAGTAATGAGTCCTTTTTTCTCTGAGTTTGAAGTCTTTAAAAAAAATCATGAAAAGTTAATTTACTAACTAAAAAAGAAGATGTACCAAATTGGAAAAATCCTTTGGTACATCTTCTCATTTATTTATATAGCTTGTGCAAAGCATCTGCCATTTTTGGGCGAATCGTTACTTGTGGACGAGCGTTTTTTACAGCCTCTTCCGCTTCCTCTAGAGAATTAGCTACGCCAAGCTCCATTAACACGGCTGTCGCTGCAACACCTGCGCGACCTCCTCCACTTCCACAATGGAAGTACACTTTCTGTCCATTGTCATAGGCAGAAACAATTTCTTTCGCTACTTTTTGGATAGATGGCGCAACTTCTATGTCCTCATCAGCAATTGGCATATGCTTGTACTCATATGAAGCCACTTCCTGCTCCTCAGTACTTAAGCCGTTTACTCGAACATCAATCACGACATCAACCTTTTCTTGCTCAAAAGCAGAATCTGCGTCTTTCGCACCGCCAAAGAATAATCGATCCTTTACTAATACATCATAGTTTTTCTCCATTGTATGCACGCTCCAAAACGACTATTTAAGCAAATGCTTAATATCATCATAATACGGAAGAGCTGTTAATGCCCCCGCTTTAGTTGCTGCCAAAGCACCTAGCTTATTACCAAAGTTTACACAACGAGCAAGTTCCTCTTCCGTTGTAGGTAAGCCATTGTAATGAACATCGCGTAATACACCAGCCATAAATGCATCTCCAGCACCTGTAGTATCTACTGGCACAACCTTTTCTGTCGGTACATGGATAACTTCACCGTTTAATACTGCATATGTGCCATTTTCTCCTACTGTTACTAAAATAATGGGCACTAAATAACTGTTTAATTGCTCAATGCCCTCTTCCAAACTAGTCGTTTCAGTAAGGAAAAATAATTCATCATCCGTGACTTTTAAAATATCTACATGCTCAAAAAATGACGTGATCGTTTCACGGCAAATTTGCTCACTACTCCAACGAAGAGGACGAATATTCGCATCCATCGCGATAATTGCCCCTTTTTCCTTTGCCATCTCTACAGCGGCACGTGTTGTTTCAAGGGCTGTAGGATGGAACATTGTACCCGAGCACACAGTTAAGGCAGATGCATGTTTAAAAGCTGCTTCATTTAATTGTGATGCTTCTACTTGTAAATCAGGCGTCTCATCGACATAATCCTTAAAAATTCGCTCACATTCTTCTGTTAAATGTACATAAACACCACTAACACGCTTCGCAGGGTCAAAAACTGCATAATCCAGGTTTACCCCTTCTTGCGCAAGCCCATCTCGAACAAATTCAGAGCCTTCGTCATCTCCTGTAATCGTAATTAATGCAGATGGAGCACCGATACGGCTAATACCGGCAGCAACATTCACCGTTGCACCACCCATATATTTAGTAAAAGATGTATTTGTTACATCATCAGCAATATAGTCAATAAAAGCGTCTCCGTAGACTAAAATAAAATCCTTATCTTCCTTTGTCATTGTTGTCCTCCCGAATGTCTATACCTTATAGATTAGATTACCACGAAATTTGTTGTCGAATAAAGTTTTAAACTTTCGGAAAAATAGTAAAGAAGCCAACACGGTAACTCAAAAACTTGAGACATCCTCTATCTTTGTTATACTTGCCTATATAGAAAGGTGGGGATTTTGACAATGAGTATTACAATTCGACAAGCACAACCACAGGATGCCCATGCCGTTGTACCATTAATTATTGATGCGATTGGTGATATTGCCAACCGTTTAACAGGAGAACAAACAGCTAAAGCCGTTGAACAAGAACTTACTGTACTATTCAAACGTGAGGACAATCGACATTCCTATTTAAATACCTTTGTTGCTGTTGAGAATGAGCACGTATTAGGAATTCTTGTTTACTATAATGGTGTGGAAGCCATTCAAATGGATGCAAATCTCGTAAAATGGCTTGAAGAAAAAAATGCGCCATCTATTATCATCGATAAAGAGGCTCACGAAGATGAATATTATATTGATACTGTTTGTGTAGCACCAGAAGCTCGTGGAAAAGGAATTGGAACATTATTACTACAATTCGCAATAGAGGAAACACAAAAACGAGGCTATGCAAAATTATCATTAAATGTCGAAACACAAAAAGAAGATGCTCGTCGCCTTTATGAACGTCTGGGCTTTGTTATTACTGAGCCATGGTCCATAATCGATGAACCATTCCATCATATGGTGAAACAGTTTTAGGATGTGAAACACAAAAACATGAATAAAAATTTATTATACGCTCTATTAATAGTGATCGCTTCAAGTAGCTATGGGATTTTATCGACAATTGTCAAAGTGGCTATGCAGCACGGCTTTACATCAGGAGAAGCAGTATCAAGTCAATATATTATTGGCTTTATGCTAGTTCTAACTATTTTTATAGCGACGCAAAGGCAATTACCGAAGCTTTCTAAAAAGGGACTGCTTATTTTAGTTTGCGCTGGAATATTTACTGGTACTACTGGAATTGTCTACGGTGAATCATTAAAGTATCTACCAGCCTCTCTTGCAGTAGTCATGCTGTTCCAATTCACCTGGATCGGCTTATTATTAGATTGCGCGCTACATAAACGCTTACCAAGTCGAGCTGAAGTGATTTCTCTCATTGTATTATTTGCTGGAACCATTTTAGCTGCTGGTGTACTAAATGTAGATTTAAGCGGTATTCCTATTCAAGGATGGCTGCTTGGTTTTACAGCTGCCTTTACCTTTGCTTGCTTTATCCAATTTAATTCACGTCCTGTGGAGGGTATTACCACTACATCACGCGTGTTGATTGTTTCCTTTGTCGCCCTTATTTTAATTTGTATTTTCCTAAACCCCGAAATTGTTTGGAATGGGAAATTATTTAACGAGGGCTTATGGACATTTGGATTAGCACTTGGAATCTTCGGTATTATTTTGCCGATTTACTTATTTTCTATAGCTGTTCCGAAAGTGGGAGGAGCGCTTGCCTCCATTTTAAGTGCTATAGAGTTACCCGTTGCCGTTACCGTTTCCGTTATTGTTCTACATGAACCATTAACTTCTTTACAAATAGCAGGTATTATCTTGGTTATTATCGGCATGATGCTTCCGACAATACTTGCTCAGCGGCAACAAAAGAAAAAATCTTTAGAACCTGTTAGTAAGTAAATACTTTAATCTAAAGTAAAAAGGGGATGTATCATTTTTTTTGATACATCCCCTTTTTTAGCATTCTGTAATTATAAAACAAGCGCCCGATACATAAACGCCGTAAATTGTGCACGTGTTACTCCTAATATCTACATCCGTCTCGAAGATCTCTTGTTCCTGCAAATCTTGCGCAAAAGATCTTTCCATACTTCCCAAAACCACTCCCAACATCATCGTTAAAGCTGTGAAAATCTTCAAAGCTTTACGACTCATATTAAAGCCCCCTTGATCATCACCCTAGTTTTGGGATGGCATTGTTAGAACCTCCTTATTTTAGCTATTATTCAAACGGTAGCATGCATTTCAAAACTATTAAAATCAATATTTGTTTGCTTTTGGACATATTTTGATAACCAATTTTACTGAAATTTTCAAATTGACGAGTTTACATTTAATCTTGAAGAACTTCTTTTTTAAAGGGGCTTTTTTCATTTTTCGCCAATGTCGTCGATACCTATTATTCTCTTAGTATTCGAGCACAGCATTATATTTTTTCGATTATTCTAACATTAATGTAAGGTCTACGGATTATACTGCTATATGTAAGTTTTTCACTATTAGGAAGGAGGAAGATTATGCAAAAAACACGTATCTTCGGTTTTGTCCTTGTACTGATGCTTCTTGTCTTGGCTGCTTGTAGTAGTGATAACAACAAGGACTCTAAAAAAGATGCAACTGCTAACGACAAAACGTCCGATTCTGAAAAGACAGATGTAGCAGCTACACCATCAGGAAAGCTTGTGATCTATACGGGGCGTGATGAAGCAATGGTGCAAAAGGTAATCGATCAGTTTAATGAAAAGTACCCGGACATTGAAGTGGAGTTTTTAACGATGGGCGCACAGCAAATTTTAGAACGCCTACGTGGTGAAAAAGCAAATCCTCAGGCTGATTTTTGGTGGGGCGGTACGCAATCCGCACTAATTGTCGGTGCCGATGAAGATTTACTGCATTCTTGGAAGCCTAGTTTTATCGACTCCATTGATGCGGCGCATAAGGATGCAGATGGTCGTTGGTTCGGGGAAATGCTACTGCCCGAAGTGATTATGATTAACAGTGATTTATTAACGAAAGAAACGGGTCCACAAGATTGGGATGATTTATTAGATCCAAAATGGAAGGATCAAATTTTAATTCGTGGTGTGTTAGCTTCTGGTACGATGCGTACTATTTATTCATCGATGATTGTACGTCAAGGCGCAGATACACCTGAGAAGGGTTACGATTGGTTATTAAAATTAGATGCCAACACGAAAGAATATACACAAGATCCAAATGCACTTTATTTAAAGATGACACGACAAGAAGGCAGCGTTTCTTTATGGAATTTACAAGATATTTTATTAAAGAAATATACGACTGATTATCCGTTTGATTACATCTATCCGAAAAGTGGTGCACCTATTTTAGTTGACGGTGTAGCTGTTGTAAACAATGCCAAGAATATAGAAAATGCAAAGCTCTTCGTAGAATTCTTATTCGAAAAAGGAATGGTAACGCAATTAGCAAATGAATACTATCAAATTCCTACTCGCTCAGATATCGATAAAGCCGTAATGCCTGAGTGGTATCAAGAATTAGATTTAAAAACGTTTGATATAGATTGGCAGCTCATGTCTGAAAAAGAAGCCGAGTGGATGGAGCATTGGGATAACAATATTAAAGGCCGCGGGAAAAAGTGACCAATTCCTAACTGTCCACTGGCTCTAACATCGTAAAGCGATCTATTGAATATTGTTCATGATTTTAAGCCTCGGGTAGTTTTTGCTCGAGGCTTCATGCAACCAGTTTTCTGCGAGAAAGGAGCATTGCATTTGAAAAGTGTCAAAATAGAAAATGTCTCTAAGCAATTTGGTCAAGTGTATGGTGTAAAAGGTTTAAATCTTCATATTCAAGCTGGTGAGTTTTTTACGTTTCTTGGCCCGAGTGGTTGTGGCAAAACAACAACGTTGAGAATGATTGCAGGCTTCTATTACCCTTCAGAAGGGAAAATATTTTTTGATGATGGAGACGTGACAAGACTTCAGCCCAATAAACGGAATATCGGTATGGTGTTTCAAAATTACGCTCTTTTTCCTCATATGACAGTAGACGAAAATATCGCCTTTGGCTTACAAGTACGAAAATTTTCAAAGGCGGAAATTAAGCAAAAGGTTGACCGCATTAGAGGGCTTGTACATTTATCGCAATATGGCAATCGGAAAATAAATGAATTATCTGGTGGGCAGCAGCAACGGGTTGCATTGGCAAGAGCACTAGTCATTGAGCCTGATATTTTATTACTCGACGAGCCATTATCAAATTTAGATGCAAAATTACGTGAAGAAACGCGGATTGAAATAAAACGTATTCAATCTGAACTCGGTGTCACAACCATTTATGTTACACATGATCAAATGGAAGCGATGTCTATGTCAGATCGTATTATGGTCATGGAAAATGGGAACGTCAGACAAATCGGTACTCCACAAGAGATTTATAATCGGCCTTCAAACCGCTTCGTAGCAGATTTTATTGGCGAGACAAACCTACTGGAAGCGACCATCGACGCCGTCAATGGTAACGATATACAAGTAAAAACAGCAAGTGGACTTGTTCTTACTGGGCAAAAGCAACAAAGCTCCCCCACTTTAACGCATATGATTGGAGACAAAGTGTTTATTTCTATTCGTCCTGAATCGATCCATCAAGGTACTGGTGAAAACACATTAACAGGTAAAATCACTTTTGTGGAATTTACAGGGATTAGTGTGAACTACATGGTGGAATGTCTAGATTTTTCACTAAAAGTAATGATTATCAACATGAACGGTCAGTTAAAAAAAATTGGTGAAGAAATCACTTTAACTATAGCCCAAGATTCACTGTATTTTTTAGGGGAATAGGAGGGTAACAACATGGAAAAAACACAACTCAAACCTTCTGAAGGAAATGCATGGACACGACTAACAAGCTCAAATTGGTTTGTGTATATATTAGTTGCACCTTTATTTTTAGTGTTGTTTGCCTATGTGGTATACCCGTTCTATCAAACTTTTATAGAAAGCTTTTCTAGTGATGATGCGCTAACTAATTATAAACAGTTTTTTAATTTTGCTAGCCCCGCAAATATAGAGGCATTATGGACTAGTTTATATATATCCGTTATTAGTGTTATTTGCTGTGCAATCGTTGGGGTTACCATGGCATTCTTACTCGAGCGTTACGATTTTCCAGGTAGACGCGTACTCTCTATTTTAGTTTTGGTACCTATGGCTCTTCCGCCATTAGTAGGTGTACTTTCTTTTACATTCTTATATGGGGAAAGCGGTATATTTCCACGTGCGCTTCAACACCTATTCGGCTTACATGAAGTGCCCTTTTCATTAAAAGGCATCTGGGGCGTTATTGTTGTCCATACATTCACGATGTACACTTACTTCTATTTGACTGCCTCCGCTGCTATAAAGGGGTTAGATCCAGCTCTAGAGGAGGCGGCAACTAGTCTAGGTGCGGGGCGTATTCGAGTATGGACAAAGGTTATTTTGCCCATGTTAACACCCTCAATTGTCGCCTCATCCTTACTCGTATTTATGATATCCATGGCCTCCTATACAGCACCTTTAATGTTCGGTGTCGAACGTACGATGACGATGCAAATCTATTTATCACGTACGAACGGGAATTTAGATATGGCAGCGACACAATCTATGATTCTATCCTTTGTGTCTATTACTTTTTTAATTATTATGCGTTGGTATCAAAACCGCCGAAACTATCAAAATTTAAGCAAAGGTATTAGTGTTCATCGATCTGAAGTTTCTTCAAAAGGAATGAAGATGATTGCGACTATCGCGTCTTTTATAGGTACATTAATTTTAATTTTGCCGATTTTAGTTCTTATCTTAATTTCATTTTCAGTAGATGGTGCATGGAAAACACAAATCTTGCCAACCGACTATACACTGGATCATTATGTAGCGCTCTTTACGGATGAGCGAACATGGCGACCTATTTGGAACTCCATTCAAATGGGGATCGTTGCAACACTCGGCAATATCCTATTCGGTGTCGCAGCAGCCTATGCGATGGTACGTTTAAATTTTAAAGGCAAGACATTGCTCGATATTTTAATTATGGTTCCTTGGGCGTTACCAGGAACAGTTGTAGCTGTCAATTTGATTGCTGCTTTTAGTACGGAAAATATATTCGCCTTTAATCAGGTTCTGATCGGGACGTTCTGGATTTTGCCATTAGCCTATTTCATTAGACATTTACCGCTCGTTTTCCGGTCTACATCGGCATCTCTTGTGCAATTAGATCAGTCTATCGAAGAAGCATCACGAAGCTTAGGTGCAACTTGGTGGTATTCATTTAGACGGATTGTCTTACCACTTACATTTACGGGCATTTTGGCAGGTACGTTACTAGCACTTGTTCAAAGCTTCGGTGAATTCGTAGCGTCAATTCTTATTTACAGTACGTCAACTATCCCATTATCTGTGGCGATATTTCAAAAATTGTATGCGTTTAAATTTGGAACTGCTTGTGCATATGGCGTCTTACAAATTTGTTTAATTTTAATTGTACTTATTATTTCCGAGAAGTTATCTAAAGGCAGTGCTGGTTCGGCCATATAACTGCTAATTTACTAGGAGGCAATTACTATGTTTGAAGATTTCCGCAACAAAACACAGCAAGAAGATGGGATGATTTTCCCTTCTAATATTTATCGCAAAATTGTCTTACAGCCAGCTTATGAAGAAGCCAAGAAGAATTTTTTAACAATCATGCTACAAATCAATATTGCACACTTAAAAATGTTAGAAGAACAAGGACTTGTAAAAAAAGAAGAAGTCAAACAAATCGGTATTGCACTAAAAAAACTAGACTTGAACTATTACCGTATAGAGGATTACAACCCGCGATATGAGGATTTATTTTTCCGTATCGAAAATAAATTAATAGAGCTTGCTGGAGATGTTGCTGGGAATCTTCACATTGGTAGAAGTCGCAATGATATGGGCATTGCCATCTATCGTATGACTTTAAGAAAAAAATTGTTATTGCTCATGCGAGAATTACTGACATTACGGGATGATTTAATCGCAGCGGCTGAGGAGCATGTTGATACGATTATGATTGGCTATACTCATACGCAGCAGGCACAGCCAACAACTTTTGCCCATTATTTGAAAGCTGTCATCGATCAACTTGAACGAGACTTTGAACGCTTGCAGCATGTCTATAAAACCGTGAATCGTAGCAGTATGGGAGCAGCAGCATTAACGACAACCGGCTTCAACATTAGTCGAGAGCGTATGTGTGAGTTATTGGCATTCGATGATATTATCGAAAATGCGTGGGATGCTGTTGCTGGTGCGGATTATATTGCAGAGGCAGCAAGTATTGTTCAGCTTGCGGCACTTAATCTCGGTCGTACATCTCAAGACTTTTTACTATGGGCTACACAGGAATTCAATGCCTTTACGCTGGCAAGTCCATACGTACAAATTAGCTCTATCATGCCTCAAAAGCGCAATCCCGTTTCGATCGAGCACACACGTTCATTACTATCTGCAGTTGTTGGGGATGCTAGTACAGTATTGCAAATGGTACATAATACACCGTTTGGAGATATCGTAGACACTGAAGATGATATGCAGCCTTATTTATGGCGTGCTATCGACCGTTTAATAGGTATTTACAAGCTATTTGGTTCACTTGTCGTTACGATGAATGTAAACAAGAAAAAACTAAAAAATCGTGCAGAGAATAGCTTTGCCAATGTAACGGAGCTTGCCGATACATTAGTGCGCTCTGAAGGGATTTCATTCCGCCAAGCACACAGTATTGTCAGTAAGTGTGTAAAGGTACTACTCTCTCATGGTGAGGAATCTCTTGCAAGTCTGACATGGGGTCTAGCGAATACCCAATCCAAATTGATTACTGGTAAAACATTAAATATTTCTGAAGAGGATTTTTATAACACATTAAAGCCAGAGACTTTTGTCGGTGTCCGAACGTTACCTGGTGGCCCAGCGCCAGAAACGATGAAGGCATCTCTTGAACGCTCCAAGGCAAATGCTCATAACCTTTATGAATGGATTCGTTTGAAGGAGTCTATGATCATAGAGGCGGAACAGCAATTAACAGTATTTATCGAGGAATGGAATCAATGATGGAATGGCTACTTATTATTGACGGTGGTGCTACAAAAACGGCATGTGCGGTCGTACATGCCGAGTCGGGTGAAATAAAATATACTAAATCAACAGGTGGCTCGAACTATCAAGCTATTGGCGCTGAATCTGCTACGGCAATATTGCAAGAGCTTTTAATACATGTACAGCAGTTTTTGCAAAGTCAGGCCGTCTCTCAAATTGCTGTAGCTACCTTTGCAATGGCTGGCATTGATTCTTCTAAAGATCATGAAATGGTGTCTGCCATTGTTCATAAAGCGCTATCGGCATTACAACTTAAAATAACAACGCTTATTATTGAAAATGACGCACAAGCTACTTTATTAGGTGTTACTGCTGGACAGGCAGGCGCTTTACTCATAGCTGGAACAGGAGCTATTGCTTACGCATTTGATGGCTCGCAAATAGTACGTGCAGGTGGCTGGGGGCATCGTGCCGGAGATGAAGGTAGTGGCTATTGGTTAGGGCAAGAGGTTATCCGCGCCATTTTCCGAATGGAAGACGGGCGTGGTGAGCCAACCCTTTTAAAAGATGCTGTCTATGATTACTTATGTATCCACGATGTTACGGAGTTAGTTGCCTGGCTGTTCCACCCATCTTACACGAATGCACAGCTTGCCAAAATGGGGGCCTTTTTGGCAGATGCCGTGACCAAAAAGGATTCATGCGCCATTCAAATATCGATACGTGCTGTCCATGAATTAGTGCTCCTTGCTAGCGCCTTGTTGAAAAAAATTAGCTATCAAGGAGACGTATTTAACCTTTATTGTAATGGTGGTGCCATTAAGCATAATCCATTAATTTTTAAAATTTTTTCCCAGGAAATGAAATCGATGTATCCGCAAATAAAAGTTTCCTTATGTCAGCACCAACCGATCTATTATCTTATAGAGCGCACAAAAAGGGCCTATGACAGTCTGTAATGTCATAGGCTTTTCATGTTGTAGGAAACTATTATGTTCAATAAAATTAAGGTGTCTATAGTATATGAGTGACATGCCAAAAGATCACGTTATGTGAAGTGGTTGATTGGAGTGGAGACTGGGCGACTCCTTGGGGATTAGCGTCACAGATGAGACCCTGCAGCGAGCATCGCGAGTGAAGCGGCTCATCGGACGCCCCCAGGAAAGCGCCCAGTCGGAACGGAAATCAACCCCTCGTTTTGCAGAAGAGTCATTCTTTATTTAATCGCAAAGTTATAGACTCTTTATTTTTGGCATATTAATTATTTTCGTTGATCACGTTAAAGTGCCATTTTTTTCAGTTCATTTGTCGTGAAATATAGATAGCCATCCTTCACAAATAAATCCTTCGTATCTTCACGATTTAATATTTGCTCCCCGCTTCCATCCGGGCGAATTTTCGTTAAATACGCTCCGCTTGAATAATTACTAAAATATAACCAACCATCTGCATAAACGATATATTGTGCACGCGAATGGGAAACACGCTTCGATTTACCTGTTTTCAAATCAAGCACGTACAATTTATTATCATCAGAAATATTGCTATAAAATATTTGCTGTCCTACTTGTGCAGGGAAATCTACATCGTGAAAGTAGTTATACGTTGTACCCGTGGCTTTTGGGTAGTCTTCAGCAATCCACGTATGATCTTTTGCCATCGTTCGATCATCCACTAAAAAATATTGATAGCGTATCGATCCTTTACGATCAGGTACTGGATCATTCCATGTAGTATCGAGATGATACCATTGATTGTCCAACTTTACTAAATTCCAAGCATGTCCTTGCTGTCCGACATAGCCTACTATATATTTTGTTTCTATCCCTAGCTTTTGCAACATCGTATGCGCTAACAATGCATAGCCCTGACAAACACCACCATGTTCTGTAAGCACTGTATATGCGCTATGTGGACTTGCATTCGTTTGTTCTGTATAGGCGGTGGTAGCAACGATATAATCATTGACAGCCCTAACCTTCTCTACATCACTTAATGATTTTTTATTGATAGAGGCTATAATCTCTTGAACGTTCATTTCAACAGATGCCGCCTGTTCTGGTGTCATTAAATAACTTTGCTCACCAAAGATGGTAGCTGTTTTCCCTCCATATTCAAAACGAATAGAATGTTTGCTAATATGCCCATATACATAGTCATCTCGCTTTATAGCATTTTCATAGGCTTCTTCCACTATCTGCTCAATCCGCTGTGTATTGCCTTTATATTGAATCTCAAACGTAGGTGAAAAACTACTGTAGTACGCATACATCGCATCAGCCATTTCCTTTGCATTCGTGACAACTAACTTTGCTTCAGGTGTTTTGGAAGTTGAAGCTGTAACAGCTACCCCTTCTTCTGGCTTTTCTTCTATAGGTGTGGCCGTTTCAATTGAGGCATTCTCTGAAAGCTTAGCAGTAGCATCTATAATTTTTTCCTTCGTTGAGAGAAGCATCGTTTCTACTTCATCATTATTTGCCCAAGTGATCACTTGTTGTACAACTGCTTTACCAGCTGTATAGATAGGGTCAATAAAAATTACGATTATTACGATAATGGCTAATTTTTTCCACAAAATGCTCACCTCCGACTGTTTTCCTGTTTTCATTATATACAAAAAAAGCACAAAGAACTCACTTGGAAGTCCTTTTGTGCTTTCATTTTATAAATAGATAAAGATATTTGTAGGGTGTGGTCGCATCCGCAAGCGGCGACCTGTTTACATAGAAGCTTAGTTTACTTTAAGCTTTTGTTCTTTTGCATTAACATAATAATTTAAATAATTATTACTAATGCTTAAGTCAGCCACTGATTGCTTCACAAGCACCTCAGTTTTTAACGTCTGAAGATTTAATTTTGTTAAGTAACCACCGTTACTGTAATCACTGAAATATAAATTGTTGTTCGCTCCTGTAATATACAAGGCACGTTTATCAATAACTTTTGTTTTCTTACCGTTTGTTAAATCAAGCTTATACAATTTATCGTTATCCGCTGTATTACTAAAGTACAATGTATTATTTACTTGATAAGCGAAATGAACATTTTGCATATAGTTATATGTTGTACTTGTTGCAGCAGGATAATCTGAAGCGATCCATGTATGATCTTTCTTAAGCTGTGCATCCGGTACTAAAAAATAATCGTACGAAGAGGCACCTAAACGATTTGGTAATGGATCATTCCATGTTGTATCTAAATGGTACCATTGACCATTAACCTTCACTAAATTCCATGCATGTGCTTGGTTACCATCAACATAACCTACAACATACTTTGTTTCGAGTCCCGCTTGTTCCAACATTTTATAGGCTGTTAACGCGTAGCCTTGACATACAGCTTGTCCCTCCATCAGCAATGCATATGCACCATGAGGGCTAGCATTTGTTTTAGTACTATATGCTGTATTTGAAACAATATAATCATTAATCGCTTTTACTTTTTCGAACTCTGTCATTGAAGGTTTAATAATTGTTTTTAATACTTGATCAATCTTTTTTTGTACGGCCGCTTCTTGCGTTTGGTCTGTGAAATATTTCATTTTAAATGTTACATTGCCTGCTGAATCTGCAGAAATAGTAGTACTTTCCATGTGACCACTCGCATAGACCGCCTGCTCTTGAGCTTTTTCGAATGACTCCTTCATTTTTTTATTGAAATCAGTCATTGGTCCGCTATATGTAATTTTAATTTCCGATTCGAAATTATTTAATTGCTTTACGATTTCTGTTGTGAATTGATCCCAAGTTGTTACTTTGGTATTGGCTACTACGTTATGAGCAATAACTGAGGAAGTATGTACTGGATGAGTGTCCGTATTTTGAGCATAAGCTGCTGTTGGACTCAACATCAGTAATGCTGCACCGCTTATCAACCATTTTTTCATAATAAATCACCTTCCCGTTTGTTATATCCTTGTAATCAAGAATAACAGAGAAAGTAACTACAAATCTATCGTACAAGTTCACTAACTATGACTTTTAACCACATTGTTAATTTTTATGAATAGGTCAAAACTCCCTTAAATAAAATATAAGTATCGATTTTTGCAAAAAAAAATAAAAACCCACCTGTTTAGTGAGTTTTCTATCTATGAATGGCCTTTTCTACATAAGCTGGCTTTTCTTTATGTTAACGACTTTTTACTACTAAATTGACTGCCTCTTGAATAGCTTCATTCATTTTCTCGCCGTCACCTTCAGCATTTTGTACACATTCTAAAAGATTCGTACTGACAATTACACCTACTGTACGATCTACTGCTGAGCGTACTGCCGATAATTGAGTAATGACTGCCTTACAATCCTTTCCTTCTTCCATCATTTTCAAAATTCCACGTAGCTGGCCTTCCATCCGTTTCACACGATTTTTCACTTGATCTGAATATTCCATCATCATTGCTCCTTTTTTCATACTCGCTACGTTCTTGAGTAATTATTATTCTTTATCCTAGCACATTATTTCAAAATTAAACCTACCTATTCCTTGGTTTTAAATAGTTCATAAGCATTTTAGCAATAATTGACCTAGCATTGGTTATTTCATCATACTGGATCACTGTATTTTTCTTTATTCGTATCTGACCTATCTCTACTTCAAAAATTGGACACTTTCTTTTAAGTGCAGCAACTAACATATTTGTGTCATAGTCATATCGTTCACCTTTTACTTTTAGCAGCCATGGTAGCTCTTTTATAGAGATAAATCGTAAGCCTGTTTGTGTATCCATTAGTTTTCTATGATAAAGGAGTTCAAAAAACAAGCTTGTTACACGATTGCCCCAGTATGATAAAAGAGTGCTGTCGGAAGAATGGAAGTTACGTACCCCTAGCACAATCCCTTCAGAAAATACCTTCGTCATGGTTAATACTAATTTCACATCTTGTAATGTATGTTGACTATGGGCCCCTACTGTAATCACCCCCTGGCACAAACCCCTTTGCGACCATAGATAAGTAAATGCAGTCTTGAGTGCCCCACCTTTTCCAATATTACGGTCATGCTCTAACACTTTGCAGCTGTCAATTTTCTTTAACTCTTCAAAAATGCCTGCATATTTTTCATCGCTACCATCATTGACAATAATAATCTGTGTAATCGTAGTTGCTAATAGTTGATGTACATAAGTTATAAGTGATTGTTGTGGATTAAATGCTGGAATGATTGCTGCAATATTCTTCATTATTTCTATCCTCCGAATGACTTTCTTAGCAATAGCTACTTCGAATTTCAACGAATATCCTTATACAAAATAGTATCATGTAAAAAGGACAATTCAACCGATGACTCCAAACCAATGATCCCTCTGCATCATTATGTCCAGATGCACAGTGCTAACGTAGCGACGAGGGGGAGACTTCTGTACCTGCCCTCAAAAGACATTTGCTGAAATAAGTTAAACACATCAATAATATAAATATTTTCCCGATATATGAAAAAAGAGGATTTTTACGAAAGAGGTGAGTCCCTATCGTCATTCAATATGAAATTTCCCAAGATCACTGCAAGAAATTAAAAGCTTTGTCCTTCGTTAAAATGGCTAAAAATTTTCAGGATGCTAGCTCGCTCGCCATCTCAAAGCCAACTATATCTCTACAAAAATCACTCCTTGTACTGGAGGAAATTTTATATGAGCTCTATAAGCTGGAAATGCATACCGAACCAAAGCTAAAAAATACCCGATCATTACTCAATAATCGCAGCTTTGTTGCAAAAATTCATCCACGTCGCATTTATCTATTAATGAATCTTGCAAACAAAATGACTTCTAATAATAGTAGTGAAATCGTGGAGGCAAAGGCGGCAAAAATTGTTCTTGATTATATAAGTGATATTGTAGAATGGTTTATTGACCGCTATGACCGTAGCATAAAGGAAAAAATGATTCACATAGCCCCCTTTGAAGATATAACTTCAACGTTTAATTTAAATACATGGCTTCAAGATGACCAGTCACCCGAGGCCTATAAAAATGCAGCAAGTTGGTTTGAGATTGCCGCAAAACAAGGGAATGCAAGTGCTCAATATAATTTAGGCGCTCTCTATAACCAGGGCCGCGGTGTAAAGAAAAATTATGCGAAAGCAAAAATGTGGTATGAACGCGCCGCTTCGCACAATGACGCAAACGCACTTTATAGCTTAGGCGTGCTCTATCATTTAGGACATGGTGTAATACAAAATTATGAAGAAGCAGCTCGTTATTATAAAGAGGCTGCAGATTTAGGAAATGCAGATGCACAGTATAATTTAGGCGTTCTATACAATCAAGGGCTTGGCATGACACCGAACTTTGCCGAGGCAGCGAAGTGGTATATTCTAGCGGCCAATCAAGGGAATACAAGTGCTCAAAATAATCTTGGCTTCCTTTATCACAATGGAACTGGTGTCAAGCAAAGCTATGAGGAAGCTATAACCTATTTTGAAATGGCTGCATTAGCGGGCGATGCAAGTGCTCAGTATAATCTTGGCTATTTGTATCTTAAAGGTCGTGGTATCACGCAAAATTTTGAAGAGGCTGCGAGGTGGTTTCACTTAGCTGCACTTCAGGACCATACAAATGCTGAATTTCAATTGGCGATGCTATATAACACTGGTCAAGGTATACCTCAGGATCGCGTAGAGGCTATTAAATGGTTTAAGCTCGCTGCGCATAAAGGACACTTAAATGCTCAATACTGTCTCGGTGTCCTTTATGTCAAAGAAAATGATATAGCTTTAGCTGAAGATTGGTTACAGCTTGCTGCTCACCAAGGACATATCAGTGCAGGCTTTGAGCTTGGATGCATCTATGTATATCAACTTCAGCAACCTAACAAAGCTTTACCCTTTTTTAAAGCGTCTGCTGAAAAGGGCTATGCTGACGCTCAGTACGAACTCGCATTATTATATGCAACTGAATTGAATTATGTAGAAGCGGTGAAATGGTGGAGAGCCGCTACCGATCAATCTCATATTAACGCAGAATATCAATTGGGGTTGTTATATGAACAAGGATTGGGTATCGCCCAGGACTTAGAAGAGGCACGGCGCTGCTATCGACTTGCAGCCATCCAAGGACATGCAGGCGCTCAATATCAGCTCGGTAATTTATTTGATAAGGGAAAAGGTGTCAAACAGGATTACACAGAAGCCGCAAAATGGATTGAACAAGCTGCAGCAAAAGGACATGCCAAAGCACAGTACCAATTAGCTCAAATGCACAGCCAAGGACAAGGTGTGCCAAAGGATTTTGCGAAGGCAGCCCAACTGTATCGATTAGCAGCTTATCAGGGACATCAAAAGGCTCAATTCCAGCTTGGTATGCTTTACAAAAAAGGACAAGGTGTTGCACAGGATTATACGGAGGCAACAAAATGGCTTAAGAAGTCTCTTGAAAAAATAGAATAGTTTTTCCAAAAAAAATATCCCGTGTCACCTTCTAACGATCGTGACACGGGATTATCATTATTTTTGCATTTTTTCTTTTTGATCTACCATAAATGTTACAAAGATAAATAAAGCAAAGCTGATTAATAGCGTTGTCCCACCTACGATAAAGAAAATCAATGTAAATGTATTACTAAAATTAAATGGATTTATATTGTAGAACCACATGCCTATTGTTAAGCCAAAAACACCAAGAATTGCTGTCCAACCATGTGCCGCTACTAATTTTTGTGATTTAACTTTGAAGGCACGATAGAAAATGCCCCATGCAAACATGCTTAACCAGCCAACTAATAAAATGTGTGCATGTATCGGTCTATATTCATAACTACCAGTACCAGACATATGTGAACCTAGATACGTACCAAATAAGGCAAAAATCGCAGCAAGACGAATAAGGCGTAAACTCCATTTTTGTTCCATACGTTAACTCCTCCTAAGCTTTTTCAACTTATTCAGTAGTCTATCGTGTGAACATGAACTTTACATGAACTCCTCATTACAGTTTTGGTAAGGTGATACGAACCTTCGTACCCGGATTAATAACACTTTCCATTTGAACCGTTCCTCCATGTAACTCAGCAATTTGCTTTACGATGGCCAGTCCAAGCCCAGTCCCTTGCTTTGTTCTAGAGGCATCCGCGCGATAAAAGCGATCATATACCTTTTGTAATTGATCAGCAGTCATCCCTATACCGCTATCCTCGACGAGTACTTCCACAGAGGTTGAGGATTCTTGTAAGTGTACATGAATTTCTCCACCTTCAACATTATATTTAATGGCATTCGTCAATAAATTATCCCAAACATTTTGTAATAGACCCGCATCACCATCATATGTTACTGGTTCAAGCTGATACGATAATTGTACATCTGCATCTTCAAGTTGCCAGCGATATTTTCTAACCGTTTCCTTCAACTGCTCATCTAAACGATAAGGTTCACACCTTAATAACCTTGTAGATTGATCGAGTGACGTTAGTAAAAGTAATTGCTTCGTTAATGTCGACAGACGCTTCGTTTCTAGCTCAATAATTGTCGTATATTCCTGCCTTTCCTTGTCAGTCAGCAAGGGATTCTTTAACAAATCAACATAGCCTTGAATATTCAACAACGGCGACTGAAAATCATGGGATACATTACTAATAAACTCTTTACGTATTCGATCATTTTCCTGTAATTTTTCCGTCATGACATTAAAGCTAACTGCTAATTGTCCAATCTCATCTGCTCGATCTATATCCAGTAACGTATCGAACTTTTCATGTGCAAGCTGATGTGTTGCCTCTGTTAGCTGTGTAATAGGGCGAATTAATGCTTTTGCAAAAAGTAGCATTGCCAATAGACTAAGTACTGCCATCACAAGAATAAGCCCACCAAGTATCGTATGCACCTCAGAGAATAACAGGCGAATATCAGGCCTGATAAACAGTGCATAATGCTTATTTTCATATGTAAATGGTACACCTATCGTATTAATTAGCTCATTCGCAAAAAAGCCTGTCATAAAAGTCTCTTTTGGAAAATCACGCATACCATGATAAATTTCCCCTTCTAAAACACGATCAACAGTATTAGATGACAGTGTTTTATCGCGATATTTACCACCGTAAAATTCCCCTTCATCACCAGCTGTTACATAAATTTGATAACCAATTTCGCCGAGAGTTGTAAAATAATTATCTAAATCGTCAGGCTTTGCTGTCTCGATGTATTTCGTAATATCCTGCGCAATATTCACATTTTTAGCATCATTTTTTTCCTTTATAACTTGATGATAATAAGTATTTGTTACTAAAAAACCGATACACAAGCTGCCAATCATAACGAGCAAAGTCGTGACAACAAACTTACTATATAACGTTTTCATCATGCATTAACCTCGAGCTTATAACCCACTCCACGTACCGTTGTAATCTCAACACCGGTTTCATAACGATGCAGACGCTCACGAATCCTCTTTACATGCGTATTTAAAGTCTGCTCATCTCCATCATAATCATAGCCCCACACCTGTTCCATAATAATACTACGTGTAAACACCTGATTCGGGCGTGATGCTAGTAATGCCAATAGCTCAAATTCCTTTAAAGGCAGAACAAGTGTATCTTCCCCAATGATCACTTCAAAACTTCGACGATCGATGACTAGTCTACCCACCTGGATTGTTACCTGATTTTTCTTATCTAGTCTACGCAATATGGCAGCTATGCGAAACAGTAATTCTTTAGGCTCGAATGGTTTCACAACATAGTCGTCTGAGCCTGCCAAAAACCCTCGTTCCTTGTCTTCAAGCTCGCCCTTTGCCGTTAATAACAATACAGGAATATCATAATCCTGGCTCAATGTCTCGGTTAATGTAAAGCCATCCATTCCTGGCATCATGACATCCACAATAGCCAGATCAGGCAAGTTTCCTTCAAGTAATTGCAGGGCCTGTTGTCCATTTTCCGCCTGTAACACCTGATAGCCCTCTCTTGTCAGATAAATATTCACTAGCTGCAAAATATGTACATCATCATCTACAACAAGAATTTTCATTCAAGCCTTACCTCCATCCAATTAAATTTCGCTCCCATCCACAGACAATCTGCAAGCATCTGTTGAGTCTCGCGTTGAACGTTGCTCCGCGAGAAATGAGGAGATCTTTTAATATCTACTTTCATTCATATTATAACGAAAAGAGAGAAATCAACAGCAATATAAGTAATGGCAAAAAAGCCAAGCAGCATTTTGCTACACTCCTTCTACTGGGATTTGCAAATCAGCACATACCTTTTTCATCATGCGCTCAATCTGCTCGACTGTAGCACCGAGCACCATTCCTTCTGCCACAACAGGCTTTAAATTTTTTTCAATTTGCTGTAATTGTTCAGGAGTTAAGATGCGCTCCTCTGTAGATCGAATAATAGCACCTGATTTGGCTCTGATTGTAATGATCCCTTTCTCCTCTAGCTCATGATAGCTTTTATTAACCGTGTGCATATTAACACCTAAATCAGCTGCTAAATTACGTACAGATGGCAAAGTATCACCTGACTGCATATCCCCTCTTGCAATTCCCTCAATAATTTGACGTGTTACCTGTTCATAAATGGGTACGTCAGATTGTGGCTCTATTTTAATAAGCATTCCTATCATCTCCACATTTGTTATATAACCAATATAACAAATTATCATTTTTTGTGCATAAAGAAGAGGGATATTTTTAGAGGTATATATGAAGAACCTCGAATTGAATCAACAGTTATACAAACCGTTGGCAATAAAGGCTATGACGGCTTTGTGAATTGACAAAGAGATGTCCCATTACAGCATGAGACATCTCTTTTCAACAGTAGCTATTTCGCAACAATTGCTAATTTTTCTTGTAAACATGCAGTAGCTTGTTCTATATCCACTATGCATCCTACTTCATTTAATGTTTCCCCTATTAATCTTACTGCCTCTTCTAGCATTGCAGGGGTTGTATTACCGATACGAAAAACATATACATTAAATTTCATCTACTACTAGAGTTGGTTCAGGAACTAATAATAATTCTTTATTACGCATTTTACGCTCCTCCTTAGGATAAAGATAAAAAGATGTCTTACAAGCTCCCCATCTAAGCCCGCAAGACATCTTTCACCCCATTAAAACTCTTTACTTTTAGAAGTTAGACCCCTTTTATTTTGTAACCATGCTCAAATTTCAGTAAGAAACGGGGGAACAGACCCCGCTCGTTTACATTAGTGGAAAATAGAGTGGACTCCATTCGAGTTCAGTCCACAACAATCTAGGAAAGTTGGATATGTTCGTTTAGTAGATTTGTATCTCAAATCAATTATGCCTCGGTATAATTCCGTCCGAAGGCTTTGGGCCAACAAATGTTTTTTGCGCGAAAGCGTAGTGCTAACGCAGCGTCAGCAACGTGTTTTTGTCTGTGCGAAAGCGTAGCGGCAGCAACACAGCACGACGTTGGTCACTCAGTCGTTGCCACAGGACGTGGCGCTTTTAGACTGAGTTCCTCTCTTTCAGCGATTGCTGAAAGCAAGTTAAGCTAATTTTTCGTAACCTGGAAGCGTCAAGAATTCGGCAAATTCATCTTGCTCAATTAAAGATTTAAACAGCTCAGCAGCTTCTTCATAGCGACCGCTGTTATAGACTTGTTCCCCAACAGCCTCTTTAATTTTCACAAGCTCTTCCTCCAAGACTTCTAGTACGAATGCCAATGTAATACCACGCCCATCCTCTAAAATACCTTTTGGATGGCGAATCCATTGCCATACTTGTGTACGAGAGATTTCTGCAGTTGCAGCATCCTCCATTAAGTTATTAATCGGTGCAGCTCCGTTACCTCGTAGCCAAGAAGCAATGTACTGAACCCCTACACTACAGTTAATACGAAGACCTTCAAGTGTAATTGTACCTTCTGGAACAGCTACTAATTCTTCCGCTGTAACATTTACATCCTCACGTTTTTTATGGATTTGGTTTGGTGTCGTCATAATCGCATCAAACTGTTCCATCGCCGTTGCTACCATACCTGGATGTGCTACCCAAGTTCCATCATGGCCATCTGTTGCCTCACGACGTTTATCTTCTGCAACTTTTGCAAAAGCCAAAGCATTCGCATCATCATCACCCTTAACAGGGATTTGTGCTGCCATACCGCCCATCGCAGGAGCATTACGTTTATGACATGTTTGAATACATAAAGACGTATATGCCTTCATGAATGGTACAGTCATAGTTACTTGTCCGCGGTCCGGTAAAATTACATCAGGCTGATTGCGCAGACGTTTAATATAGCTAAAAATGTAATCCCAACGTCCACAATTCAGACCCGCTGAATGTTCACGTAGTTCAAATAAAATTTCATCCATTTCAAATGCTGCTAAAATGGTTTCGATTAATACAGTAGCCTTAATTGTCCCTTGTGGAATTCCGATATAATCTTGTGCAAAAACAAAGACATCATTCCATAAACGAGCCTCTAAATGGCTTTCAAGCTTCGGTAGGTAGAAATAAGGCCCTGTACCCTGTGCCAATGCATTTTTAGCATTGTGGAATAAATACAGACCAAAATCAAAGAAACTACCCGAGAACGGTTCGCCATCTACTAGTACATGCTTTTCAAGTAAATGAAGACCACGTGGGCGAACTAATAATACAGCTGTTTCTTCGTTTAACTTATATGTTTTACCATTGGATGCTTGCGTGAATTCAATAGTCTTATTAATAGCATCACGCATATTAATTTGACCACCAATCATGTTTTCCCATGTCGGAGCAGATGCATCCTCAAAGCAGGCCATAAACATTTTTGCACCAGAGTTTAAAGCATTAATAACCATTTTACGGTCAACTGGTCCAGTAATTTCTACACGACGGTCTTCCAAATCTGCTGGAAGTGGTGCAATTGTCCAATCTCCCTCACGAATATGCTTTGTTTCTTGTAAGAAGTCGAGTTTCTCACCTGCATCAAGACGCTTTTGACGTTCTTGACGAGCCTCTAACAGCGCTTTACGACGAGCATCAAATTTTTCGTGCAGGGCAAGAACAAACTCAAGGGCTTCTGGTGTTAAAATTTCTTTTGTTTGCTCGTTTTGTTCCCCAACAATTTTAAGCTTACCTGTTGTTGCTTGTTCCATCAGTTATTTCCCCCACCTTTGCGATATTAAATAGTCATCCCCCGCTTTAGGAGGAGCGGAGGAGACAGATCTATGATTATGAATTTAGGAAAACACGTACTTTATAAAACTTATACGAATTGTTCTGTTTCTGTAGAGCCAGCCATTGCTGTTGTAGAAGAAGTACCACCAGAGATAACTTGAGATACATCATCAAAGTAACCAGTACCTACTTCACGTTGGTGACGTGTAGCTGTGTAGCCTTTTGATTCTGATGCAAACTCAGCTTGTTGTAGCTTAGAGTATGCAGCCATACCATTATCTTTATAATCATGCGCAAGCTCAAACATAGAGTGGTTTAATGCATGGAAACCTGCTAATGTAACGAACTGGAATTTATATCCTAACTTACCTAACTCACGTTGATATTCTGCGATTTCTTCTTCTGATAAATTCGCTTTCCAGTTGAATGAAGGTGAACAGTTGTAAGCTAACAATTTACCTGGGAATTCAGCATGAATAGCTGCCGCAAATTCACGAGCTTCCTCAAGTGATGGTTTAGAAGTTTCACACCAAATCAAATCTGCATATGGCGCGTAAGCTAAACCACGAGCAATCGCTTGTTTGATGCCTGGTTTTGTACGGAAGAAGCCTTCTGGAGTACGTTCACCAGTAATAAACTCAGCATCACGCGGATCGATATCAGATGTTACCATATCAGCAGCGTCAGCGTCTGTACGAGCGATTAAAATTGTATCAACACCCATTACATCTGTTGCAAGACGAGCAGCAATTAAGTTACGAACAGCATTTTGTGTTGGAAGTAAAACTTTACCACCTAAGTGACCGCATTTTTTCTCAGAAGCTAATTGGTCTTCTAAGTGAACACCAGCGGCACCAGCTTCAATCATTCCTTTTACAAGTTCAAATACATTTAGAGGACCACCGAAGCCAGCCTCAGCATCTGCTACGATTGGAGCGAACCAATCAAATTGATCTACACGTCCTTCAGCATGATCGATTTGATCTGCACGTTGTAAAGCTTGATTAATACGCTTAACTACTGCTGGTACAGAGTTTGCTGGATATAAGGATTGGTCAGGGTACATTTGACCAGAAAGGTTAGCATCAGCAGCAACTTGCCAGCCAGATAAGTAAATTGCTTTTAATCCTGCTTTTACTTGTTGTACAGCTTGATTACCAGTTAATGCACCTAATGCATTAATGAACGGCTCTTCATGTAAAGAATTCCAAAGTCGAGTAGCACCTTTAGCTGCTAAAGTTTGTTCAAGTACAACAGAACCTTGTAACTTAACAACCTCTTCAGCTGAATAACCGCGTTCAATGCCTGCCCAACGCGGGTTTTCTGCCCACTGTTTTTCTAATGCTTGGATTTTTTCTTGACGTGTTGACATATTAAAATTCCACCTTCCCCTTTGTATACAATATACTCTGTTAAAAAACTTTCAACTAGCTGTTCCATAACAGGTTTACTTGTTGTAAATTAATATATAACAGTGCATCTGAATTTTCATTATTTTTAGATAAAATACCGAATTTTAATGACGAAACTGCTTTTTTCAACGACGAAATTTGGTAAACTGTTTACAAACAAGGGGGATATTCACAATGAATAATGAGTTTAATTCTTTGCCAAAAGATATTTCACAACAGTTTATTTCAATGTTAAAAGACTGGGTTCCAGACAATACATCCATTGCAATTGCAGCAGAAAACTCCTATATCTATTTTCATTCTGGACATCAAAACATCAATTTGGAGGTAGGCCAACAAGTACAATCAGGCAGCATTGCAGAGCAAGTTCTACGCACGAGGAAACGGACAGACGCCGTTTTAGATAATTCCTTATTCGAAACACCGTATTATGGGATAGGTTACCCTATAAACATTTTAGATGTGCCTGCAGCGCTTGTTGTAGTATTACCTTCAACCTTTACCGAAAAGAAAGTAGAGCCCTTTCAATTTTTAACTGGAAAGCAAGATGAGGAATGGAATCCTGTTGCGATTGAAAAAATCTCTCATATTGAAAGCCTGCAGAAAAAAACGTGGTTTTATGTAGAGGGGGAGCAATTTAAAACAAGTATTACACTGAAAGAGCTTCAAATGCGTTTACCTTCATTCTTTATTCGTATTCATCGATCCTATATTGTTAATATTCATTTCATTAAAAAAATGGCTAAGGACCTGACTTCCAACTTTATTGTTACTTTAACAGATGGAAGCGAACTACCTGTCAGTCAATCCTATATCAACAATTTGAGAACAGCACTTGAATTTTAGGGCTATACAAATAGGTTTCGAAATAGTAGAGAATAAACATAATAGATAGTAAAATAAAAACTAGAGTACTTCTTGTTAAAATTGAAACAACAAGTACTCTAGTTTTATATGAATGAAATCTCTCATCACGCGACATTCGAGGACATTTCAGCGACGTTTACCTTTTTGATTCAACTGATGACTTTATAAGTGCAACCACTTTCCTCTCATGTAACTGCAAGAATTACTGGTCAGTCCCAATTCAGCCTTGTATCTGATTTTTGTTCGTCAGTTCAAGACTTTGCGTCTGACTTTCTTCAGATTCCACATCATCATGGACACCCTTGTCTTTCGCTAAGAGTTTCTACTGCCGAGCTTGTAGTGAACTTTCACCAAGTTTACCGCGTGCACATAAAAAAGCCTGAGAAAAAATTCTCAGGCTTTAGATTGCCTAGCGACGTCCTACTCTCACAGGGGGAAGCCCCCAACTACCATCGGCGCTAAAGAGCTTAACTTCCGTGTTCGGTATGGGAACGGGTGTGACCTCTTTGCCATCATCACTAGACTATTTTCGACCTCCAATACACGGCGTATTACTGCGTCAGCTTCTCTCGCTCAATCGGTCACGTACAGAGGTACGCTCCCTCATTCACTCGTTTGCTTCCTTGTACTACTTGTGTCTTGAAGCTCTCTTCGGCTTTCAATATACATCGTATCTTGAAACCCTTGGTTGAAAGAAATTGTTCTTTCAAAACTGGATAAACGTGCATTGAATGTTTCAAACATTTTGGTTAAGTCCTCGATCGATTAGTATTCGTCAGCTCCATGTGTCACCACACTTCCACCTCGAACCTATCTACCTCATCGTCTTTGAGGGATCTTACTTACTTGCGTAATGGGAAATCTCATCTTGAGGGGGGCTTCATGCTTAGATGCTTTCAGCACTTATCCCGTCCACACATAGCTACCCAGCGATGCCTTTGGCAAGACAACTGGTACACCAGCGGTGTGTCCATCCCGGTCCTCTCGTACTAAGGACAGCTCCTCTCAAATTTCCTACGCCCACGACGGATAGGGACCGAACTGTCTCACGACGTTCTGAACCCAGCTCGCGTACCGCTTTAATGGGCGAACAGCCCAACCCTTGGGACCGACTACAGCCCCAGGATGCGATGAGCCGACATCGAGGTGCCAAACCTCCCCGTCGATGTGGACTCTTGGGGGAGATAAGCCTGTTATCCCCGGGGTAGCTTTTATCCGTTGAGCGATGGCCCTTCCATGCGGAACCACCGGATCACTAAGCCCGTCTTTCGACCCTGCTCGACTTGTAGGTCTCGCAGTCAAGCTCCCTTGTGCCTTTACACTCTACGAATGATTTCCAACCATTCTGAGGGAACCTTTGGGCGCCTCCGTTACCTTTTAGGAGGCGACCGCCCCAGTCAAACTGTCCGCCTGACACTGTCTCCTGCCCCGCTAAGGGGCATGGGTTAGAATTTCAATACAACCAGGGTAGTATCCCACCGACGCCTCCTTCGAAGCTGGCGCTCCGAGATCTCTGGCTCCTACCTATCCTGTACAAGTTGTACCAAAATTCAATATCAGGCTACAGTAAAGCTCCACGGGGTCTTTCCGTCCTGTCGCGGGTAACCTGCATCTTCACAGGTACTATAATTTCACCGAGTCTCTCGTTGAGACAGTGCCCAGATCGTTACGCCTTTCGTGCGGGTCGGAACTTACCCGACAAGGAATTTCGCTACCTTAGGACCGTTATAGTTACGGCCGCCGTTTACTGGGGCTTCAATTCGCAGCTTCGCTTGCGCTAACCACTCCTCTTAACCTTCCAGCACCGGGCAGGCGTCAGCCCCTATACGTCACCTTACGGTTTTGCAGAGACCTGTGTTTTTGCTAAACAGTCGCCTGGGCCTATTCACTGCGGCTCTCATGCGCTTGCACGCTCAAGAGCACCCCTTCTCCCGAAGTTACGGGGTCATTTTGCCGAGTTCCTTAACGAGAGTTCTCTCGCACACCTTAGGATTCTCTCCTCGACTACCTGTGTCGGTTTGCGGTACGGGCACCTCTCACCTCGATAGAGGCTTTTCTTGGCAGTGTGAAATCAGGAACTTCGTCCATACGGACTCGCCATCACAGCTCAACGTTACAGTGTGCGGATTTGCCTACACACACGCCTTACTGCTTGGACGCGCACAACCAACGGCGCGCTTACCCTATCCTACTGCGTCCCCCCATTTCTCAAACGGTGAGGAGGTGGTACAGGAATATCAACCTGTTGTCCATCGCCTACGCCTATCGGCCTCGGCTTAGGTCCCGACTAACCCTGAGCGGACGAGCCTTCCTCAGGAAACCTTAGTCATACGGTGGACGGGATTCTCACCCGTCTTTCGCTACTCATACCGGCATTCTCACTTCTAAGCGCTCCACCAGTCCTTCCGGTCTGACTTCAACGCACTTAGAACGCTCTCCTACCACTGACATCGTAGATGTCAATCCACAGCTTCGGTGAATCGTTTAGCCCCGATACATTTTCGGCGCAGCGTCACTCGACCAGTGAGCTATTACGCACTCTTTAAATGATGGCTGCTTCTAAGCCAACATCCTGGTTGTCTGTGCAACGCCACATCCTTTTCCACTTAACGATTACTTTGGGACCTTAGCTGGTGGTCTGGGCTGTTTCCCTTTTGACTACGGATCTTATCACTCGCAGTCTGACTCCCGTGTATAAATATCTGGCATTCGGAGTTTGTCTGAATTCGGTAAACCGGGATGGCCCCCTAGTCCAAACAGTGCTCTACCTCCAGTATTCTCATCACGAGGCTAGCCCTAAAGCTATTTCGGAGAGAACCAGCTATCTCCAAGTTCGATTGGAATTTCTCCGCTACCCACACCTCATCCCCGCACTTTTCAACGTGCGTGGGTTCGGGCCTCCAGTAAGTGTTACCTCACCTTCACCCTGGACATGGGTAGATCACCTGGTTTCGGGTCTACGACCACGTACTAATTCGCCCTATTCAGACTCGCTTTCGCTGCGGCTCCGCCTTCTAAAGCTTAACCTCGCACGTAATCGTAACTCGCCGGTTCATTCTACAAAAGGCACGCTATCACCCATTAACGGGCTCTAACTACTTGTAGGCACACGGTTTCAGGATCTCTTTCACTCCCCTTCCGGGGTGCTTTTCACCTTTCCCTCACGGTACTGGTTCACTATCGGTCACTAGGTAGTATTTAGCCTTGGGAGATGGTCCTCCCGGATTCCGACGGAATTTCACGTGTTCCGCCGTACTCAGGATCCACTCAGGAGAGAACGAACTTTCGACTACAGGGCTTTTACCTGCTCTGGCGGACCTTTCCAAGTCGCTTCATCTAACTCGCTCTTTTGTAACTCCGTATAGAGTGTCCTACAACCCCAAGAGGCAAGCCTCTTGGTTTGGGCTCTTCCCGTTTCGCTCGCCGCTACTCAGGGAATCGATTTTTCTTTCTCTTCCTCCAGGTACTTAGATGTTTCAGTTCCCTGGGTCTGCCTTCAAGACGCTATGAATTCACGTCAAGATACTACGCGATTAAACGTAGTGGGTTCCCCCATTCGGAAATCTCCGGATCAAAGCTCACTTACAGCTCCCCGAAGCATATCGGTGTTAGTGCCGTCCTTCTTCGGCTCCTAGTGCCAAGGCATTCGCCGTGCGCCCTTAATAACTTAACCAAGTTATTAAGCCTATAAAAAACTTAAAAAATAAATGTGTTTGTTACAATTTCAATGTCGTTTTATCCAGTTTTCAAAGAACAAAAAAAATGGTGGAGCCTAGCGGGATCGAACCGCTGACCTCCTGCGTGCAAGGCAGGCGCTCTCCCAGCTGAGCTAAGGCCCCAAGAGGTATATATGGTGGGCCTAAATGGACTCGAACCATCGACCTCACGCTTATCAGGCGTGCGCTCTAACCAGCTGAGCTATAGGCCCTCTTAGAAGTTTTATTTTTTTATAAACCTTCAAAACTGAACGCAAAACGTAATCTTACAAACCCTAGGTTTGTATTCCGAAAATATCCTTAGAAAGGAGGTGATCCAGCCGCACCTTCCGATACGGCTACCTTGTTACGACTTCACCCCAATCATCTATCCCACCTTCGGCGGCTGGCTCCAAAAGGTTACCCCACCGACTTCGGGTGTTACAAACTCTCGTGGTGTGACGGGCGGTGTGTACAAGGCCCGGGAACGTATTCACCGCGGCATGCTGATCCGCGATTACTAGCGATTCCGGCTTCATGTAGGCGAGTTGCAGCCTACAATCCGAACTGAGAACGACTTTATCGGATTAGCTCCCTCTCGCGAGTTGGCAACCGTTTGTATCGTCCATTGTAGCACGTGTGTAGCCCAGGTCATAAGGGGCATGATGATTTGACGTCATCCCCACCTTCCTCCGGTTTGTCACCGGCAGTCACCTTAGAGTGCCCAACTAAATGATGGCAACTAAGATCAAGGGTTGCGCTCGTTGCGGGACTTAACCCAACATCTCACGACACGAGCTGACGACAACCATGCACCACCTGTCACCGTTGTCCCCGAAGGGAAAACTATATCTCTACAGTGGTCAACGGGATGTCAAGACCTGGTAAGGTTCTTCGCGTTGCTTCGAATTAAACCACATGCTCCACCGCTTGTGCGGGCCCCCGTCAATTCCTTTGAGTTTCAGTCTTGCGACCGTACTCCCCAGGCGGAGTGCTTAATGCGTTAGCTGCAGCACTAAGGGGCGGAAACCCCCTAACACTTAGCACTCATCGTTTACGGCGTGGACTACCAGGGTATCTAATCCTGTTTGCTCCCCACGCTTTCGCGCCTCAGCGTCAGTTACAGACCAGAAAGTCGCCTTCGCCACTGGTGTTCCTCCAAATCTCTACGCATTTCACCGCTACACTTGGAATTCCACTTTCCTCTTCTGCACTCAAGTCCCCCAGTTTCCAATGACCCTCCACGGTTGAGCCGTGGGCTTTCACATCAGACTTAAAGGACCGCCTGCGCGCGCTTTACGCCCAATAATTCCGGACAACGCTTGCCACCTACGTATTACCGCGGCTGCTGGCACGTAGTTAGCCGTGGCTTTCTAATAAGGTACCGTCAAGGTACAGCCAGTTACTACTGTACTTGTTCTTCCCTTACAACAGAGTTTTACGATCCGAAAACCTTCTTCACTCACGCGGCGTTGCTCCATCAGGCTTTCGCCCATTGTGGAAGATTCCCTACTGCTGCCTCCCGTAGGAGTCTGGGCCGTGTCTCAGTCCCAGTGTGGCCGATCACCCTCTCAGGTCGGCTACGCATCGTCGCCTTGGTGAGCCGTTACCTCACCAACTAGCTAATGCGCCGCGGGCCCATCTTATAGCGACAGCCGAAACCGTCTTTCAGTATTTCACCATGAAGTAAAATAGATTATTCGGTATTAGCCCCGGTTTCCCGGAGTTATCCCAAACTATAAGGTAGGTTGCCCACGTGTTACTCACCCGTCCGCCGCTAACGTCAAAGGAGCAAGCTCCTTCTCTGTTCGCTCGACTTGCATGTATTAGGCACGCCGCCAGCGTTCGTCCTGAGCCAGGATCAAACTCTCCATAAAAAGAAATTTGATTAGCTCAAATTGTTTTGCTGGCATCATGTTTGATGTCCAAAATTTGTTTCGTTCACTAACTCAAGGATAGCTACTTAAAACTTTATTGATTACGTTTTGCTTGTTCAGTTTTCAAGGTTCATTTATTTTAATTGGTGGAGCCTAGCGGGATCGAACCGCTGACCTCCTGCGTGCAAGGCAGGCGCTCTCCCAGCTGAGCTAAGGCCCCTAAATTTAAGAAAAAATGGTCGGAATGACAGGATTCGAACCTACGACCCCTTGGTCCCAAACCAAGTGCTCTACCAAGCTGAGCTACATTCCGTTTGTTTTATTGGCGCGCCCGGCAGGAGTCGAACCCACAACCTTCTGATCCGTAGTCAGACGCTCTATCCAATTGAGCTACGGGCGCTAATTATAAAAATAAAATGGTGCCGAGGGCCGGAATCGAACCGGCACGGTAGTCACCTACCGCAGGATTTTAAGTCCTGTGCGTCTGCCAGTTCCGCCACCCCGGCACATTTGGAGCGGAAGACGAGGTTCGAACTCGCGACCCCCACCTTGGCAAGGTGGTGTTCTACCACTGAACTACTTCCGCATGTGCATAAGATTTATTTATCCTGGCAATTATGAAATTCTTAAAAAATGGTGCGGGTGAAGGGAGTCGAACCCCCACGCCTTGCGGCGCTAGATCCTAAGTCTAGTGCGTCTGCCAATTCCGCCACACCCGCATATTTTGTTGGCAATTTAAATGGTGAGCCATGAAGGACTCGAACCTTCGACCCTCTGATTAAAAGTCAGATGCTCTACCAACTGAGCTAATGGCTCAAAACTATGGTGCCGGCGATAGGAGTCGAACCCACGACCTACTGATTACAAGTCAGTTGCTCTACCAACTGAGCTACACCGGCAAATGGTGGAGGATGACGGGCTCGAACCGCCGACCCCCTGCTTGTAAGGCAGGTGCTCTCCCAGCTGAGCTAATCCTCCTGGGTATAATGCCTAGCGACGTCCTACTCTCACAGGGGGAAGCCCCCAACTACCATCGGCGCTAAAGAGCTTAACTTCCGTGTTCGGTATGGGAACGGGTGTGACCTCTTTGCCATCATCACTAGACTATTTTAAAGACAAGATTTATTATAACACATTTTGTTATAATTGCAAGCTTTTTTTAAAAACTTTCTTGTTCTTTCAAAACTGGATAAACGTGCATTGAATGTTTCAAACATTTTGGTTAAGTCCTCGATCGATTAGTATTCGTCAGCTCCATGTGTCACCACACTTCCACCTCGAACCTATCTACCTCATCGTCTTTGAGGGATCTTACTTACTTGCGTAATGGGAAATCTCATCTTGAGGGGGGCTTCATGCTTAGATGCTTTCAGCACTTATCCCGTCCACACATAGCTACCCAGCGATGCCTTTGGCAAGACAACTGGTACACCAGCGGTGTGTCCATCCCGGTCCTCTCGTACTAAGGACAGCTCCTCTCAAATTTCCTACGCCCACGACGGATAGGGACCGAACTGTCTCACGACGTTCTGAACCCAGCTCGCGTACCGCTTTAATGGGCGAACAGCCCAACCCTTGGGACCGACTACAGCCCCAGGATGCGATGAGCCGACATCGAGGTGCCAAACCTCCCCGTCGATGTGGACTCTTGGGGGAGATAAGCCTGTTATCCCCGGGGTAGCTTTTATCCGTTGAGCGATGGCCCTTCCATGCGGAACCACCGGATCACTAAGCCCGTCTTTCGACCCTGCTCGACTTGTAGGTCTCGCAGTCAAGCTCCCTTGTGCCTTTACACTCTACGAATGATTTCCAACCATTCTGAGGGAACCTTTGGGCGCCTCCGTTACCTTTTAGGAGGCGACCGCCCCAGTCAAACTGTCCGCCTGACACTGTCTCCTGCCCCGCTAAGGGGCATGGGTTAGAATTTCAATACAACCAGGGTAGTATCCCACCGACGCCTCCTTCGAAGCTGGCGCTCCGAGATCTCTGGCTCCTACCTATCCTGTACAAGTTGTACCAAAATTCAATATCAGGCTACAGTAAAGCTCCACGGGGTCTTTCCGTCCTGTCGCGGGTAACCTGCATCTTCACAGGTACTATAATTTCACCGAGTCTCTCGTTGAGACAGTGCCCAGATCGTTACGCCTTTCGTGCGGGTCGGAACTTACCCGACAAGGAATTTCGCTACCTTAGGACCGTTATAGTTACGGCCGCCGTTTACTGGGGCTTCAATTCGCAGCTTCGCTTGCGCTAACCACTCCTCTTAACCTTCCAGCACCGGGCAGGCGTCAGCCCCTATACGTCACCTTACGGTTTTGCAGAGACCTGTGTTTTTGCTAAACAGTCGCCTGGGCCTATTCACTGCGGCTCTCATGCGCTTGCACGCTCAAGAGCACCCCTTCTCCCGAAGTTACGGGGTCATTTTGCCGAGTTCCTTAACGAGAGTTCTCTCGCACACCTTAGGATTCTCTCCTCGACTACCTGTGTCGGTTTGCGGTACGGGCACCTCTCACCTCGATAGAGGCTTTTCTTGGCAGTGTGAAATCAGGAACTTCGTCCATACGGACTCGCCATCACAGCTCAACGTTACAGTGTGCGGATTTGCCTACACACACGCCTTACTGCTTGGACGCGCACAACCAACGGCGCGCTTACCCTATCCTACTGCGTCCCCCCATTTCTCAAACGGTGAGGAGGTGGTACAGGAATATCAACCTGTTGTCCATCGCCTACGCCTATCGGCCTCGGCTTAGGTCCCGACTAACCCTGAGCGGACGAGCCTTCCTCAGGAAACCTTAGTCATACGGTGGACGGGATTCTCACCCGTCTTTCGCTACTCATACCGGCATTCTCACTTCTAAGCGCTCCACCAGTCCTTCCGGTCTGACTTCAACGCACTTAGAACGCTCTCCTACCACTGACATCGTAGATGTCAATCCACAGCTTCGGTGAATCGTTTAGCCCCGATACATTTTCGGCGCAGCGTCACTCGACCAGTGAGCTATTACGCACTCTTTAAATGATGGCTGCTTCTAAGCCAACATCCTGGTTGTCTGTGCAACGCCACATCCTTTTCCACTTAACGATTACTTTGGGACCTTAGCTGGTGGTCTGGGCTGTTTCCCTTTTGACTACGGATCTTATCACTCGCAGTCTGACTCCCGTGTATAAATATCTGGCATTCGGAGTTTGTCTGAATTCGGTAAACCGGGATGGCCCCCTAGTCCAAACAGTGCTCTACCTCCAGTATTCTCATCACGAGGCTAGCCCTAAAGCTATTTCGGAGAGAACCAGCTATCTCCAAGTTCGATTGGAATTTCTCCGCTACCCACACCTCATCCCCGCACTTTTCAACGTGCGTGGGTTCGGGCCTCCAGTAAGTGTTACCTCACCTTCACCCTGGACATGGGTAGATCACCTGGTTTCGGGTCTACGACCACGTACTAATTCGCCCTATTCAGACTCGCTTTCGCTGCGGCTCCGCCTTCTAAAGCTTAACCTCGCACGTAATCGTAACTCGCCGGTTCATTCTACAAAAGGCACGCTATCACCCATTAACGGGCTCTAACTACTTGTAGGCACACGGTTTCAGGATCTCTTTCACTCCCCTTCCGGGGTGCTTTTCACCTTTCCCTCACGGTACTGGTTCACTATCGGTCACTAGGTAGTATTTAGCCTTGGGAGATGGTCCTCCCGGATTCCGACGGAATTTCACGTGTTCCGCCGTACTCAGGATCCACTCAGGAGAGAACGAACTTTCGACTACAGGGCTTTTACCTGCTCTGGCGGACCTTTCCAAGTCGCTTCATCTAACTCGCTCTTTTGTAACTCCGTATTGAGTGTCCTACAACCCCAAGAGGCAAGCCTCTTGGTTTGGGCTCTTCCCGTTTCGCTCGCCGCTACTCAGGGAATCGATTTTTCTTTCTCTTCCTCCAGGTACTTAGATGTTTCAGTTCCCTGGGTCTGCCTTCAAGACGCTATGAATTCACGTCAAGATACTACGCGATTAAACGTAGTGGGTTCCCCCATTCGGAAATCTCCGGATCAAAGCTCACTTACAGCTCCCCGAAGCATATCGGTGTTAGTGCCGTCCTTCTTCGGCTCCTAGTGCCAAGGCATTCGCCGTGCGCCCTTAATAACTTAACCAAGTTATTAAGCCTATAAAAAACTTAAAAAATAAATGTGTTTGTTACAATTTCAATGTCGTTTTATCCAGTTTTCAAAGAACAAGTTTTGAAGTATTTCATTCAGAAGAATGAACCTTCAAAACTGAACGCAAAACGTAATCTTACAAACCCTAGGTTTGTATTCCGAAAATATCCTTAGAAAGGAGGTGATCCAGCCGCACCTTCCGATACGGCTACCTTGTTACGACTTCACCCCAATCATCTATCCCACCTTCGGCGGCTGGCTCCAAAAGGTTACCCCACCGACTTCGGGTGTTACAAACTCTCGTGGTGTGACGGGCGGTGTGTACAAGGCCCGGGAACGTATTCACCGCGGCATGCTGATCCGCGATTACTAGCGATTCCGGCTTCATGTAGGCGAGTTGCAGCCTACAATCCGAACTGAGAACGACTTTATCGGATTAGCTCCCTCTCGCGAGTTGGCAACCGTTTGTATCGTCCATTGTAGCACGTGTGTAGCCCAGGTCATAAGGGGCATGATGATTTGACGTCATCCCCACCTTCCTCCGGTTTGTCACCGGCAGTCACCTTAGAGTGCCCAACTAAATGATGGCAACTAAGATCAAGGGTTGCGCTCGTTGCGGGACTTAACCCAACATCTCACGACACGAGCTGACGACAACCATGCACCACCTGTCACCGTTGTCCCCGAAGGGAAAACTATATCTCTACAGTGGTCAACGGGATGTCAAGACCTGGTAAGGTTCTTCGCGTTGCTTCGAATTAAACCACATGCTCCACCGCTTGTGCGGGCCCCCGTCAATTCCTTTGAGTTTCAGTCTTGCGACCGTACTCCCCAGGCGGAGTGCTTAATGCGTTAGCTGCAGCACTAAGGGGCGGAAACCCCCTAACACTTAGCACTCATCGTTTACGGCGTGGACTACCAGGGTATCTAATCCTGTTTGCTCCCCACGCTTTCGCGCCTCAGCGTCAGTTACAGACCAGAAAGTCGCCTTCGCCACTGGTGTTCCTCCAAATCTCTACGCATTTCACCGCTACACTTGGAATTCCACTTTCCTCTTCTGCACTCAAGTCCCCCAGTTTCCAATGACCCTCCACGGTTGAGCCGTGGGCTTTCACATCAGACTTAAAGGACCGCCTGCGCGCGCTTTACGCCCAATAATTCCGGACAACGCTTGCCACCTACGTATTACCGCGGCTGCTGGCACGTAGTTAGCCGTGGCTTTCTAATAAGGTACCGTCAAGGTACAGCCAGTTACTACTGTACTTGTTCTTCCCTTACAACAGAGTTTTACGATCCGAAAACCTTCTTCACTCACGCGGCGTTGCTCCATCAGGCTTTCGCCCATTGTGGAAGATTCCCTACTGCTGCCTCCCGTAGGAGTCTGGGCCGTGTCTCAGTCCCAGTGTGGCCGATCACCCTCTCAGGTCGGCTACGCATCGTCGCCTTGGTGAGCCGTTACCTCACCAACTAGCTAATGCGCCGCGGGCCCATCTTATAGCGACAGCCGAAACCGTCTTTCAGTATTTCACCATGAAGTAAAATAGATTATTCGGTATTAGCCCCGGTTTCCCGGAGTTATCCCAAACTATAAGGTAGGTTGCCCACGTGTTACTCACCCGTCCGCCGCTAACGTCAAAGGAGCAAGCTCCTTCTCTGTTCGCTCGACTTGCATGTATTAGGCACGCCGCCAGCGTTCGTCCTGAGCCAGGATCAAACTCTCCATAAAAAGAAATTTGATTAGCTCAAATTGTTTTGCTGGCATCATGTTTGATGTCCAAAATTTTGTTTCGTTCACTAACTCGAGGTTAGCTACTAAAAACTTTATTGATTACGTTTTGCTTGTTCAGTTTTCAAGGTTCATTTCGTTGCCGTTTCATTTCAGCAACTTTTATATCATAACATTTCTTGTTTTTGTTGTCAACATCTTTTTCAGAAGTTTTTCTCCGTTTCAGAGGCGACAACTCTTATATAATATCATTCTCGGTTTTCGATGTCAACATCTTTTTTAAATGTTTTTTCGAATCCGTTTTTGTTCTTGCGTCGTCTTAACGACAAGTAATAATTTATCACGATTCCATTACATCCGCAAGTGTTTTTTTGCTATAAAATTATCTTTTTAAAAAAATAATTAGTTAGTAAGCTATTTTGTGTTTTTTCGAGTAATAAACAACTCTTATAATCTCCTAGCTACTACTTTATTTGTTTTACTATACATCTCTTTCTCATAAATCTCAACAAGCTAAATCAATTATACCTCAGATAATTTCATCCGGAATCAGCTTTGTGCTTAGGCCTGCAGATGTTTTTTGTGCGAAAGCGCAGTGGCAGTGGCAACAACAACACGACGGTGGTCACTCAGGCGTTTTCACAGGATGTGAAGCTCTTAGCCTGAGTTCCTCTACTTCAGCGGGTGTTTGGATACCCGCTGAAAAGTGACTTAAAACCGCATTCATCTCACCATCTATAGCGGCAGGAGACTGCTATACCTGTCGCCACGCTTTCGGTACAAAAAACATTTAATGAAAGAAGTTAAACTCTAGTCCTTTTTAAACTACTCATTCTTCAGCCTTCCTCAATAATGCCTCAAAGTTGCCAGCCAGCTATTCCTAAACATCTTGAACGCATCTATGTCATCTACACATTACACTAACAAATACTCAATAGAGAAAACAGGAGCCAAAGTGCTTCTCCTGCACCTCGACTCCTGCTTATCATGTTTGTCCCTTATCAAATGAAACAATTCATTTTTCTTAAAGAGACTACTACATTAATCATTTGGTTTTTCAACTATACTTAGGCACCAAGAGAAATTATCCCACGCAGAATACCAGCCACTGAAAATTTCGGAAGAATCATCCCAACGGACGTCGAATTTTTTCTGACCGTCAATATCTACTAAATATAAAGTAAGGGTCGGATCTACCTTAGAAACCGCTAACTTCATACCGTTTTCAAGTTCTTCTTCAGTTAACACAACATCTGAAACTGAACGTACTTGTGCCTGTTCAAATACTTGTTTGTTAAAGATTTTGTAATTCATTACAAGCCCCCAATAAAACTTCTGTTACTATTTATTATTTTTTATCTGCAAAACATAGTACCCTAAAAGTATAACCTATATTCATTCATCTTTAAAAACACTTATTTAGTAATGTGGCGCATTGTTGGGAATAATAATACGTCACGGATTGAAGGTGAATTTGTAAGAAGCATGATTAAACGGTCGATACCAATACCTAACCCACCTGTTGGAGGCATACCGTATTCTAATGCTTCAATGAAATCATTGTCCATTTCATGCGCTTCGTCGTTACCAGCTGCTTTTTCAGCTAACTGAGCTTCAAAACGTTCACGTTGGTCGATAGGATCATTTAGTTCTGTAAAGGCATTTGCGTGCTCACGTCGAACGATAAATAGTTCGAAACGGTCAGTGAAACGCTCGTCCTCTGGATTTTTCTTTGCTAGAGGTGAGATTTCTACTGGATGACCATAAACAAACGTAGGCTGAACAAGAGTTTCCTCAATCTTTTGCTCGAAGAACTCGTTAATAATATGTCCTACCTCATGTGTTTCTTTAACCTCTACTCCATGTTCTTTAGCAAGAGCTTGAGCTTGTTCCTTTGTCATAGGCTGCCAGAAGTCTACACCTGTAGCTTCTTTTACTGCATCTACCATATGAACTCGTTTCCAACCTACAGCAAGGTTAATTTCATCTTCACCATATTGAACTGTAGTTGTCCCAAGAACTTCTTGAGCGACATGGGCAATAAGGTTTTCTGTTAGAGACATAATATCTTTGTAGTCTGCATAAGCTTCATACAGCTCGATCATTGTGAATTCAGGGTTGTGGCGTGTTGAGATCCCTTCATTTCGGAAAACACGACCAATTTCATATACTTTTTCAAGCCCACCAACGATTAGACGTTTCAAATGCAGTTCAATAGCAATACGCATGTATAATTCCATATCAAGTGCATTGTGGTGTGTAATAAATGGACGAGCCGCTGCACCACCAGCAATTGTATGAAGCATTGGTGTTTCAACTTCTAAATAGCCTATATTATCTAAGTAGTTGCGAATAGCACGGATAATTTTAGAACGTGTAATGAATGTAGTTTTACTATCCTCATTCGTCATTAAATCTAAATAACGTTGACGGTAACGTTGTTCAACATCTTGTAAGCCATGGAATTTTTCCGGCATAGGGCGTAGAGCCTTTGATAGGAATGTAAACTCTTCAGCCTTTACTGAAAGCTCTCCTACTTGTGTTCGGAAAACATTACCACGAATCCCTACGATATCACCAAGGTCAGCTTGTTTAAATAATTCATACGCTTCTTCGCCAACGTGATCCTGACGAACGTAAATTTGAATTTGGCCAGCTAGATCTTGAATATGTGCAAAGCCAGCTTTTCCTTTACCACGCTTCGTCATAATACGACCCGCGATAATCACTTCTTGTAGGTTTTCCTCTAGCTGCTCTTTTGATTGATCTGCAAATTGTTCACGTACTTCTGTTGATAAATGTGTACGTTCAAAACGACTACCAAATGGATCTTGACCATTTTCTCGAATAGCCGTCATTTTTTGGCGTCTCACCAAAAGCTGATCATTTAATTCTTCTATGTTTGACACTTGTTTCACTCCTTATTAAATTGTCCGCGTTTACGTCCATAATATTTCTATTGTACACAATTTTATTGCTGTAATCATCTGTTTCGGTTTAATTTCCATATAAGAAGAAATGATTAATAATTCTAAAAATTAAAGTTGACAGAAAAATCGACGCCTCTAAACGAACAGCGAGACGCCTCTTTCATATATTAAATAATTAATTCTTTTGCTTCTGGTACTATTAATTTAGATTCAAGTTCTTCATACTCTTGTACAAGTCCGTTTAATAATGCACGAAGCGCTGTCGCAGTTTCTGTTTGGTTAATCGCATTACGCGCTTTACCATTACCGCGAATACCTTTTAAATACCACGAAGCATGTTTACGCATTTCACGTACTGCCACACCCTCTCCTTTTAATTGGATAAGGCGTTCAAAGTGAAGTAAACAAACATCAATTTTCTCACGTACACTTGGCTCTTCCTTCAGCTCACCAGTTTCAAGGTATTGAACGGTACGATAAATCATCCACGGATTACCTAAAGCAGCGCGTCCAATCATTACGGCATCCACCCCAGTAGTATCAAGCATACGTTTTGCATCTTGAGGAGTTTCCACATCACCATTACCAAGCACAGGTATTTTTACATTTTCCTTCACTTGGCGAATGATATCCCAATTCGCTTTTCCTTCGTACATTTGTACACGCGTACGTCCATGGACAGCTACTGCTGATGCACCAGCACGTTCTGCAGCTTGTGCGTTCTCAACAGCAAAGATATGCTCGTCATCCCAGCCAATACGCATTTTTACGCTGACAGGTTTTTTTACTGCGTCTACTACAGCCGCTACCATTTCATATAATTTATTCGGATCTAAAAGTAAACGAGCGCCCGCTTCGCATTTAATAATTTTATTAACCGGGCAGCCCATATTAATATCGATAATATCGGCAGTTGTGTTTTCATCTACATACTTGGCCGCTTCTACTAGTGTTGCCTTATCACCACCAAAAATTTGCAATGAAAGTGGATTTTCACGCTCATCGATATAAAGCATGCCTAGTGTTTTTTCGTTCTTCTGAACAATCCCTTTATCACTAATCATTTCTGCGTATACTAGCCCTGCTCCGAACTCCTTAACAGTTAAACGGAAAGCAGAGTTACAAATTCCAGCCATTGGCGCTAATACGACACGGTTGTCCATGACAATATCGCCAATTTGAAACGGCTTCTCAGTTGCCTGACTCAACGTTGTTTTCCTCCTTCTATAGGTTTTACCTATTCCTATATATCTATCGTTAATGCTATGCAATTATAGGCAATCAATACACCAATAATCTTTGACCACTAGATTCGAAACTTAATTAACAGACTGCATAAATTTCAGCTCTGTTGATGCTTGCCATAAAGTTACGCCTTCCTCTTCACAATCGATCTGCTGCATTATATCATGTGCCTTTTTCAGCTGTTTTCCAATTGGTGCAGGCGTAATTTCTATCAGTGGTACTAATACGAAAGCTCGCTCATACATTCTTGGATGTGGAACAATTAAGCTCTCTGTTTCGATATTTTCGTGATTGTAGAGCAAAATGTCAAGGTCAATGATCCGAGGGCCCCATCGAAACTCACGCACACGCCCTAATTCATTTTCGACCCATTGGCAAATTTTCAACATTTCGGAAGATGAATAACTCGTTTTAATATGAACTGCAATATTTAAAAAGTCGGCTTGGTCAGTGTAGCCTACAGCAGCCGTTTCATAAACTGAAGAAGTGTGGACAACATCAATTTCCGCTTTGTCCATTAAAAGTTTAACAGCGAGCTGGAGGTTTTCAAATCTGTCTCCCATATTTGTACCGATCGATAAATACACATCATTCATTCGTAATTACCTCTCGTTACCTCAACTGATACCTCTTTATAATAGCCATGTATTGGCGGGTCTGGTTTAATAAGCTCCACTCGAACACCCTTAACCTTTTCTGAGTATGTTTCTAGGATACTATTTGCTATTTTCGATACAAGTGCTTCGATAAGCTTGAACGGCTCACCTTCCACGATATCACGACATAACGCATAAACCTCTGCGTAGTTCACCGTATAATTTAAGTCATCCGTTTCCCCTGCCATTGTCATATCTACAGCAAGTGAAACATTAGCACGAAAGCGTTGACCGAGTGTAGTTTCCGCTGCTAAGACACCGTGATAGCCGTAAAACTGCATATCCTTTAAATGAATATAATCCATCACACTTCCTCCTTATAAATACGTTTACCTACTAATACATCAGCCATATAAGTAGCTCGCGCCATTTCCTTTACATCATGCACACGAATCATATGGCATCCCTTCTCAATACCATAAACAACTGTTGCGCCTGTACCTTCTACACGCTCCTCAACAGGTAGCTTCAAAACATTACCAATCATTGATTTACGGGAAGTTGCTAGCAAAATAGGATAACCCATTGCCACTAAGTCCTCTAAATGCTGCATCATTTCAATATTTTGGACAGTTGTTTTGGCAAAGCCTATGCCTGGATCCAAAATAATATGGTGATCTGGTATACCTGCATTATGAGCAATAGCAATACTCTTCTCTAAATCAGCCTTTGCCGTTACCCAAAAATCAGTTCCATACTCAGTGTTGTCTCGATTATGCATTAAAATAATCGGTACATTTAAATCTGCAGCAACTTGAGCGATCTCAGGGTCTGCTTTTGCTCCCCAAATATCATTAATAATATGTGCACCAGCTTCAATAGCTGCTTGTGCGACGCTCGCTTTATACGTATCAACCGATATAATCGCTGGTACTTCAGCTGCTAGCGCTTGTATAACAGGTACAATACGTGCAATTTCATCTTCATCTGAAATACGTTCATAACCTGGGCGTGTTGATTCTCCGCCAACATCAATAATTTTAGCACCCTCTGCTACCATTTTTTTCGCTTGAGCTACAGCAGTTTCAACGCTATTGTACTTTCCTCCATCTGAAAATGAATCTGGCGTGACATTTAAAATACCCATCACGAAAGTTTCTGCTGTATAGTCTAACGTGATACCGTTAATAGTTAATGGTGTTGTATATTTTTCTAGCATGTTAACGCTCCTTCTATTCTTGTTCCACTTCATTGACAAATGCTTCATGTAAACACGAATAAACAGGCCCTTCATTGCCTAGTAACTTCTTGTTTTCTAATTTACGAATTGGAACTAGTTCTTGCACAGAGTTGGTAATAAAGCATTCTAAACTTTGCTCCACATCTGCTTTAGTATAGAAACCTTCCATTACCTTCATCCCTAGAGATTGCGCTCGCTCAATTACCCATGCTCGGATAATTCCAGGTAAAATACCAGTCTCTAGAGAAGGCGTATATAGTATATCATTTTTCACCCAAAAGATATTTGATGTAATACCTTCAGCAACATAGCCATCTTCTGTTAAAAAGAAGCCTTCTTGTTGCGCCAAAGATGGCATTTCAAAACGCCCAAGAACGTTATTGCCATAATGATGTGATTTCACTCGCAGTCCTTTTTCAGGAGTATTACGAGGTGTTACAAGCCACTGTGCGTTTTTTTCCATACCTCTAGGTGTATCATGTAATTCTTTGCGAAAAACAATAACATTCGGATGTCTATATTCAGTCGGCTGCAAACCGATACTATGTTCTCCAGCTGATACATTTAAACGGAAATAGCCATCCTGCCCATTCGCCTGTTCATTTAATTGCTGAACAACCTTTAGTAAATCATCTTCAGTATAAGGAAGATGAATACGATATTGAGAAAGCGCTGTTTGCAACCTCTCCATATGTGCTTCCCAGCAAAACACCTTTCCCTTATACGTTCGAAACGTTTCGAAAAAACCTAAACCATATAAAAATCCATGATCGAATGGCGAAATGCGCAAATCCTGCGCCGCTACGTAGTCACCGTTCATCCAACACAGCATTTACTTCGCTCCCTCTACATACAATTCTATAAACTTACGTAGAAGCTTTTTACCTTGCTCCGTCATAATCGATTCAGGATGGTATTGCACGCCCTCAATTGGATAGTCCTTATGACGAATACCCATAATCTCGCCTTCTTCTGTCCATGCAGTTACTTCAAAACATGCTGGTAATGTCTCTTTTTCAACAATCAAGGAGTGGTATCGAGTTGCTTCAAATGGATTTGGCATTCCCTTATGCAAACCTATTTCAGCATGTAACACCGGCGATGTTTTACCATGCATCAAACGCTCAGCTCGTATAACCTTCCCTCCGAAAACTTGAGCAATTGCTTGATGACCAAGACAAACTCCTAAAATCGGAATATTTCCCGCGAAATACTTAATAATGTTCAGGCTTTCACCTGCCTCATTTGGGCTACATGGTCCTGGAGAAATGACAATCATATCTGGTGCAAGTTGCTCAATATCTTTCAACGTCAATACATCATTTCTTTTCACCACTAATTCATGACCAAATTCTCCAAAATACTGCACTAGGTTATACGTAAATGAATCATAGTTATCAATCATTAAAATCATTTTGCTCGCTCCTCTGCCATTGCCTTTGCCTGCCACATTGCCTTCGCTTTATTTAGAGACTCTTGGTATTCTTTTTCCGGAACAGAATCAATAACAATGCCTGCCCCTGCCTGGATATGCGCTACTCCGTCTTTAACAAATGCTGTACGAATAACAATATTAAATTCCATATCACCCGTGTAGCCTAGCCAGCCAATTGAGCCAGTGTATAATCCCCTTCTTACAGGTTCTAACTCTTCGATAATTTCCATCGTACGGATTTTCGGAGCACCTGTTATCGTACCTCCTGGGAACATGGCACGGATCACGTCTGCATTCGTTTTTCCCTCAGCCATTTCTCCTCGTACATTCGAAACAATGTGCATCACATGGGAATAGCGTTCAATGACCATGAACTCATCTACTTCAACCGTTCCAAATGTAGACACTCGTCCTAAATCATTTCGCTCTAAATCAACAAGCATTACATGTTCGGCACGTTCCTTGTCGTTATCAATCAATTCCTGCGCTAATGCTAAATCCTCCGCCTCGGATTTCCCCCTTGGTCGTGTTCCAGCAATTGGTCGCGTAGACAATTCATTGCCGTGACGCTTCACCAAAAGCTCAGGTGATCCAGAAACGACAGCAAAATCCGGCGCTTCTATATATGCCATATAAGGAGACGGGTTAAATGCACGTAATGCTTCATATACATCCATTGCAGTTGCATTTAATTTTTTGGATTGACGTACGGATAAATTCACCTGAAACACATCGCCCTGGGCTATATATGTTTGAATTTTACTTACTGCGTCTTCAAAGTCAGATCCAGCAAATGATACTAACAATTCACTTTCGTCATTCACTATTTCTACAGCGTTTGTTTTTTCAAATTTGCGTGAAAGCAATCCTTCTTGCGCTGCCCCTTGCCATGCCTTAGCACGTTCTTCTAAATCTACGCCACAGTCTGTTAGCTTCATTAGCGTTACTTTATTTGTTTTGACATCATGTACTGCCCAGCAATCAAAGATATAAAAATAAATATCTGGTACATGTAAATCATCTACAGCAGTGTTAGGTAGCACTTCAATTTTACGCGCATAATCGTATGTAACAAACCCTATAGCTCCCCCCTGAAAAGCAGGAAGCTCAGCATTGTATGAAAGATGATATTTCTCTAACAATTCTTCTAGCAAAGCAAGAGGCTCACCGTTTAAAACTTCGCTCTCACCATTTCTCCAATTTACAAGCAGACCATTCTCAACCGATTGCGCCGTAGCCAACGGATTCCAAGCAGCTATGGTAAAATTTCCTCCACGTCCACTTTCTAAAAATACATGTGCTTGCTCTGCTTCCGTTTGCTTCTTATAGCTATAAAAGAACGAATCTGCATCCATCGTTATTGTTTTCGTAAGTATCGTCTTCAAGTTGCTATTCCCCTTTAAGTCATTTGATGTGATTCCATCTTAACTTGAATATTGCCTAGAAGCGAATATTTTTAAATCGCTCCCTTTAATTTATTTCTTTAGGTTTCTACATTTAAAAATTTATAGTTAAACAAAAAAGAACTCCTCGTTGAAAGGAGTCCTTACGTACAAATATAGTTAGATTAGTCTTCAAATTGATATAATGGTGTTGATAAATAACGTTCCCCATTAGAAGGTACAACTGCCAGAACATTTGCGCCCTTACCTAAACGTTTTGCTGCTTCAATAGCAGCATAGATAGCTGCACCCGATGAAATACCACATAAAATACCTTCTTCACGCGCTACTTTACGAGCTACCTCGAAAGCAATCTCATTTTCTACTGGAAATACAGAAGAATATACATCTGTATCTAACACTTCAGGTACGAAGCCGGCTCCGATACCTTGAATTTTATGAGGTCCTGGTTGACCGCCAGAAAGCACTGGTGAATCTTTTGGCTCAACAGCAATAATTTCGATATCAGGATATTTCTCTTTTAACACAGCACCCGCACCCGTAATTGTACCTCCTGTACCAACACCAGCAACAAATGCATCCAATTTTAAACCTTCAAATGCTTCTACAATCTCCGGACCAGTTGTTAAACGGTGAACAACAGCATTAGCTGGATTTGTGAATTGTTGTGGTAAGAAGTAACCATGCTCAGCAGCTAATTCTTCCGCTTTAGCAATCGCACCTTTCATACCTGCTGGTCCAGGTGTTAATACAAGCTCTGCACCATATGCACGTAATAAGTTACGACGCTCCAAACTCATTGTTTCTGGCATCACTAAAATTGCTTTATAGCCCTTCGCCGCAGCAATCATCGCAAGACCAATACCAGTATTACCAGAAGTAGGCTCGATAATTATACCACCTGGCTTTAATGTACCGTCTTTCTCAGCTGCTTCAATCATCGCTAAAGCTAAACGGTCCTTTACTGAGCTACCTGGGTTAAAATATTCTAATTTCACATAAACAGTACCTTCGTTTTCACCTGTTGCATGATTTAACTTTACAATCGGTGTTTTACCGACTAATTCAGCTACTGAGTTCGCTAATCTACTCATTTATCCATCCACTCCTAATTCCTACTATTTTCATAGGTTTTACTTATTTTGATTTTATCAATTTTTCCATTCGATTGTCAATCAATAAAACTTATATTTTCAGAATATTTATTGCCATCGAGCTAAACTAGGGTAAATAAAAAATCTGCTCAATATCCTAGAGTAGCCGTTACTCTGTTGACGCTAAACGTCTGCAGTGTTTTCCTGGCTCACTTTTCAAGCAGATGTCTTGCAGATTCTTTAACTTCTTCCATCGAGTGTTTTATGTAACGTAAGTGAAACGGCAGTTACAAATTTTTTTTGTAGCGAAAGCGAAGTGACAGATACAGAAGTCTCCCACCTCTATAGATGGTGAGCCGAAATAGAGGAACTCAGTCTAAGAACGCCACGTCATGTGGCAACGACTGAGTGACCAACATCGGTGCTGTGTTGCTGCCGCTACGCTTTCGCACAGACAAAAACACGTTGCTGACGCTGCGTTAGCACTACGCTTTCGCGCAAAAAACATCTGCAGGCCTAAGCACAAAGCCGATTCCGGACGCAATTATACCGAGGCATAATTGTTACTCATTTCGGAGCAATCTCTTATTTACCTTTTTTTGCTTCTCCGTAATACCAAGTTGCATTGAATTCCGACCAAAATGCTTCTGGTGTAACAGATTGTGGCAATTGCTCTAGCGCAAGCTCACGTTCAATATGTTCTTTCACATCGTCATATGTAAAGGATTGTCCTTCTACTATTTCTTGAACTTGTACAATTCCGTAATGTCCGTTATCAAGCTTAAATGCTTTACTAACCTCACCTACTTTTAAAGCCTCCGCAGCTTTTAAAATGGCAGGATCAACATTTTCCTGTTTTTCCGTAAGGAAACCAATATCTCCTCCTAAACTAGCTGACGCGCTATCTACTGAGATTTCACGTGCTAGTACTGAAAAATCAGAGGTATTTTTTATTTCACTTAACGCTTCCTCAGCAGCTTTTTTGGAGTCCACCTCGATAAAATTAGTACGATAGCTTGTTTTCGTATTATACAGTGCCTGATTTTCCTCATAATATTTTTCAATACTGTCTTCTTTTATAACCACATCTTTTGTCAGTACCTTATCTAAAATAAGTTGTGAGCGGATTTTTTGTCGTAGCTGCTCCGCTGAAAGGTTTTTCATGGCTGTATCAAATTTATCTTGAGCAGAACGCATTAAAGCTAGCTCTAAATCAATCTCTTCATCCGTAACTTTTATTTTATATTTCTTCGCTGCCTTTTCCATCACAGATTCATTCACTAAATTTTGTAGTGTCTCTTTACCATAGCGTTCTTCCATGGCAACCATCCACTCTTGACGTGTAACAATATCCCCGTCAATGGCAGCGACTTGTTCATCGCTACCAATTTCTCGAACTTCATTTGGGATTAACCAAGCAATAAGCCAAAGAATATTTCCTAATAATAAAATTACAATAACTGTTAAAGCAGGTTTAGTTTTTAAACGGCGGTGCAATAAGGGCGTTTGGTTGGACGTTGTAGTTTTTAAAGGTCTCCGATTACGCGTTGAGCTCATCGATAAATCCTTCTAGCTCTTCTTTTGAGAAATGGTATGCTTCTAAACAGAAGTGACATTGTGCTTCTGCTTCGCCATCTTCATCAATCATTTCTCGAATTTCCTGTGTCCCTAAACCTAAAATTGCTGCACCAAATCGCTCTTTTGAACATTGACATTTAAATGCTACCGGCATGGAATCTAAAATTTGTAAATGACCCTTTCCTAATACAGCTTCTAAAATTTGCTCTGGTGTAAAGCCTTTTTCAATCATTTTTGAAACTGGCTCTATAGTAGCCAGATGCTGTTCGATTTCATCGATTGTTTCTTCTTCACAGCCTGGCATTAACTGAAGGATGAAGCCGCCTGCTGCGAGAATTGTGTTATCAGGATTTACTAAAACACCTAGACCAACTGATGAAGGTACTTGCTCTGATGTAGCAAAGTAGTAAGTAAAATCTTCAGCAATTTCACCTGATACAATTGGCGTTTGTCCAGAGAACATGTCTCTCAAGCCAAGATCTTTTACGATTGTTAATGAACCCTCTGCCCCAACACCTGCTCGAACATCAAGCTTACCGTGCTCGTTTAAATCGAAATGAACGTGAGGATTTGTTACAAAGCCACGTACTTCACCGTGCGCATTACTGTCCATTACCATTGGACCGATTGGACCGTTCCCCTCAATTTTAACAGTGATTTTTTCCTCACCTTTTAACATGGCACCCATCATCACTGCAGCAGTCATCGAACGACCAAGGGCTGCCGACACAACTGGCCATGTATTATGACGACGTTGCGCTTCTCCTACTGTTGCTGTTGTACAAGCTGCAAAAACACGAACCTGTCCATTAAACCCTAAACCTCGTACTAAATAGTCTTTCATAAATGAAATGTCCCTCATTTCTTATTGATTACGTTTATATAGCTTATATAAGCCTTTTAATGTTAAAAACGGGTCGACTATATCAATAACTTGCGTCTCCCCAGCAATTAAATTTGCTAATCCTCCAGTAGCAATAACTAAAGGCTCTTCCTTACTTTGCGCTTTAATGCGATTAACAATTCCCTCTACTTGCCCAACAAAGCCATAAAAAATTCCGGCCTGCATCGCAGATATAGTTGTCTTTCCAACAATATGTGGAGAGCGCAATATTTCAATACGCGGCAATCTAGCTGCCTGTGTATAGAGCGCCTCCGTAGAAATCGAAATACCTGGAGCAATAGCACCGCCCATATAATCGCCCTTTTCGTTTAAGTAACAATATGTTGTGGCAGTACCAAAATCAACAATAATCAGCGGTGCTTTATAAACTTCAAGAGCTGCAATAGCGTTAACTATGCGGTCTGAGCCAACTTCACGCGGGTTTTCATATTTAATATTCAATCCTGTTTTCACACCTGGTCCTACAACGAGCGGTTTTTTACGGAAATACTTTTGACACATCGCTTCTAAGGAAAACATAATTGGTGGTACAACTGAGGATATGATAATACCTTTAACTTGTTCAAATGAAATGCCTGCATGATTAAAGAAAGATAGTACTTGCATTGCGTATTCATCTTCTGTTTTATGAAGGTCTGTCACCATACGCCAATGGAAGGCTAATTGATCGTTGTCATCATAGACACCTAAAACGATATTCGAATTCCCTGCATCTAAAACTAAAATCATGGTTGATGCCTCCTATTTATTGCACCTCATCGTAATTGTACCTGTCACTATACGATTGATACAACTAAAACAATGCATACTCATGCACAAAAAAATCAATTTCGCCTTGGCGTAATTGCGTCCGGATTTTGAATTGTGCCCGCACAATTCATTCCTTTCAAAATCCGTGACATCCGCCGGAGGCTTCATCTTCATTCAGTAGGTGATTGGATTAAAAAAGAATCATATCTGCATTCATCTCACCACCTTCATAGGTGCTTCTGCTGAATGAAGATAAAGTTAAAACACTTTAGAAAATAATACCACACTTTTATTCCTATGAAACAGCATTCATGTTCACTTTAAAAAGGAGCTAACTTTGATATTAGATAGCTCTTTAAAATTAAATCTCATACTAAATTTCCGTTCCAGGCTACTCGCTTTCATGTGAGCGAGCGTCGAGCTTTCACTACGGGAAGCTTTGCTCTGCGACGAAAGCGAAGTGACAAGAGCACTCGACTAGCCCTCCACTCCAACCAGCGACAGCGTAGAACCTTTATAAATTTTATTCATTTCAAGAGTGAACACTATTGCTACTCAGTATTATGACAAAGGAGCCACCCTTATTAGGTAGCTCCTTTCATATTATTTAAAATTAAATTTTTCTGGGTCTGGACCACAACGTAATCCATCATTTAATGCATCTAACTGAGCCATTTCTTCTTCCGTTAAAGCAAAGTCAAAGACAGCTAGATTTTCTGTCATACGTGTAGGAGTCATTGTTTTTGGAATTGTTACTACACCATGCTGAACATCATAGCGTAACACAATTTGCGCTGGTGTTTTTCTATATTTTGTAGCTAACTGCTGAATCAATGCTTCTTCCAACAAAGAACCATTCATTAGTGGTGACCACGCCTCTACCTGTACTCCCTTTTCCTTGCAATATGCACGTACTTCCTCTTGAATTAAGTGCGGATGAAATTCAATTTGATTTATAACAGGAATAACCGACGTTTCCTTTAATAAATTTTCTAGATGAAGGACATGAAAATTACTAACACCAATTGAGCGTACACGTCCATCCTGATAGATCTTTTCAAGCGCTTTATAAACATCCACATAATTTGTATCAATGCCTGGCCAGTGAACTAAATATAAATCTAAGTAATCTAATCCTAATTTTTCTAAACTACTATCATAAGCTGAAAGTGTTTCTTCATAGGAAAGCCCATCATTCCAAACTTTTGATGTTACGAAAAGTTCTTCACGTGTTACTAAGCCCTCGTCAATCGCTGCGCGAATACCTCGTCCAACACTTTCCTCATTGCGATATACTTGCGCTGTATCAATGCTACGGTAACCTTTTGCAATAGCAGTTTTTACCGCTTCAGCCAAGTCATCCCCTTCAGGCACTCGAAAGACACCATAGCCTACTAAAGGCATTTCTAGACCATTATTCAATGTTATGCTTCCCACTTTTAAACACTCCTATCCATATTGGTTATACATCCAATGTTCTGGTGTATTTGTACGGAACAAATATTAGAAACTCTATTACGCAGCTGCGTAAAATAATATCTCTATCCTAATAGCTTATGCTGAAAAAAGGCAAAGAAAAAGACTGCTTACAAAAATCGTAAACAGTCTTTCCAATATTAATCACGTTTTTCATCGATACCTTTAGGTGTATCGTTTGGCTCTTGACCTTCTTTTGGTAGATCAGCCGTTGTTGGAGCTGGCTCATTGTTAAGCAATTCTTTTTTAACAACTGGTTCACCAACTACATCTAATGTTGGTTGAACTTCAACTTTAAGAGTTTTTTCTACAACCGTTTCAACCTCTGGCTCTGGTAAAACACCGTGGTCACGTAAATGCTCGATTTCTTGCGCATTCAATGTTTCTTTTTCCATCAATGTATTAGCAATTAAATCAAGTAATCCTCGTTTTTCAGTTAGGATTCGTTTCGTACGCTCATATTGCGTATCGATAATTTTTTGCATTTCTTTATCAATTTCATAAGCAACCGAATCAGAATAGTTTTGATCTGAATTAAAGTCACGACCAAGGAATACATTACCACCCTGACTTGAACCGAACTGCATAGCACCAAGATTTTCACTCATACCATATTCAGTAACCATGGCACGCGCAATACTTGTTACCTTTTGGAAGTCGTTATGTGCCCCAGTAGATACTTCACCAAGGACGATTTCCTCTGCCACACGACCACCAAGAAGCCCCGCGATACGGTCAAGTAGCTCTTGCTTTGTTGTGAAGAAGCGTTCTTCCTTCGGTAACATAATCGCATAACCTCCAGCTTGGCCACGAGGTACGATTGTTACTTTGTGTACTGTATCTGCTTCATCTAGCTCTAAACCAACAACTACGTGGCCAGCTTCATGGAAGGATACAAGTTTTTTCTCTTTTGCTGAGTATACGCGGCTAGCTTTCGCTGGACCAGCAATTACTCGGTCAGATGCCTCATCGATATCTGCCATATTAATTGTACGTTTACTTTTACGAGCAGCTACAAGTGCAGCTTCATTTAACAAGTTCTCTAAGTCGGCACCTGAGAATCCAGGTGTACGTTGTGCAACAGCTGCTAAATCCACTGAATCCGATAAAGGCTTGTTACGCGCATGTACTTTTAGAATCGCTTCACGACCTTTTACATCAGGGTGTCCTACTGTAATTTGACGGTCAAAACGACCAGGTCGTAATAACGCTTTATCTAAAATATCTGGGCGGTTTGTTGCAGCGATAATAATAATACCTTCGTTTGCTCCAAAACCATCCATTTCAACTAATAATTGGTTTAGTGTTTGTTCACGCTCATCATGGCCACCACCAAGACCTGCGCCACGTTGACGACCTACTGCATCAATCTCATCGATAAAGATGATACATGGTGCGTTTTTCTTTGCATTTTCAAATAAGTCACGAACACGTGATGCACCGACACCGACAAACATTTCTACGAAGTCAGAACCTGAAATCGAGAAGAATGGTACGCCTGCCTCACCCGCCACTGCTCGTGCAAGTAATGTTTTACCTGTACCTGGAGGACCTACAAGTAAGATACCTTTTGGAATACGTGCACCAATTTCAGTGAATTTGCGGTGGTCTTTTAAGAAATCAACAACCTCTACAAGCTCCGCTTTCTCTTCATCAGCACCCGCTACATCTGTAAAACGAACTTTTTTCTTTTGATCATCATAAAGTTTAGCTTTACTTTTACCGAAGCTCATCACTTTATTACCGCCACCTTGAGATTGACTCATTAGGAAGAAGAATAAGAAAATGATAATGATGAAAGGAATAATCCCTGTAAAGAATTGAATCCATCCACTTGTTTCCGGCGCTGTTAAATATCTAATATTACTATTCTTATCCTTAGCAGCCTCATCGATGCGGTCCATTAAAGATTGGTTATCACGAGGGATATTTACTGTAAATTTTTGACCCTTTTCATAACCCTTCAGTGTACCTTCAACGATGTATACTGATTTATCAGGTTGAATTGTCGCACTTGTTATTTCTTTCTTATCTAGAGCTTCTTGAAACTCAGCATAAGTTAAATCTTTCGTTGGTGCATTGCCACCATTGAAAGTACCAAAAATACCGATAATCACTAGGAAAATCAGTAAATAGAATATGGTATATCGAAATATTCGATTCATCTCCAGCCTCCTCATTACAAACAGAAAAATTATAAGTAAAATCTTAACATATCATGATTTCATCATACAACGAAAAGCCCTACTTTAAAAAAGTTTCGTTCGATTTTTGTCGAAATCGAAACATATTCATGCATTTATCAATTATACCTCGGCATAATTGCGTCCCAGCGTAGTTGTACCTGTTACTTTATCTTGATACAGCTGAACAATTTCCCTAAATTTTTGAATTACGCTTAAAAAAGTTCATCACCATAACGAGAGGTTAATTTTCGCTCTGACTGGGCGCTTACCTGAGGGCGCTCTATTCCTCGCTTAGCGAAGCATGTATTTTATGCGCGAAAGCGACACGATGTTGGTCACGAAGGCGTTATCACAGGATGTGATGCTCTTAGCCTTCGTTCCTCTATCACTAATCCTCCAGGAGTCGCCCAACCTCCACTCAAATCAACTTATATACATGACATACGTTTTAACAAATGTCATCCGTAACTTTTGGTGATGAACCTAAAAACAAAAATCTATGCCTTCGCTGGAGGCTCTCTCGTTTCATAGTTGGTGTACTTTCGTTAACCCCTACGTCTTAGAAAGAATAGACTTCTGGTTTTAAAATGCCGATATATGGTAAATTACGGTATCTTTCCGCATAATCTAAACCATACCCTACAACAAAGCCGTCTGGTACTTCAAAACCAACATAATCAGCATCTAAGTTTACTTTACGACCTGATGGTTTATCTAACAATGTAACGATTTTGATGGATTTTGCTTTACGGTATTTAAATAAGTCTACTAAATAGCTTAAAGTTAAGCCGCTATCAATGATATCCTCAATAATTAATACGTCACGACCCTCAACGCTTGTATTTAAATCCTTCAGAATTTTTACTTCGCCTGACGAAACTGTGGCATTGCCATAGCTAGAAACATCCATAAAGTCTAGCTCAATGAAAGAATCAAAACGTTTCATTAAGTCTGTCATAAAAGGCATTGCCCCTTTTAGAACACCAACAGCTAGCGGGAATGAATCTTTGTATTCCTCTGTCAATTGTGCTCCTAAATCAGCGATTCTTTCTTGTAATTGTTCTTCTGTAATCATAACTTTTTCGATGTCATTTTGTAACATATCGATTCCTCCTCGTGTGTATAAAAAATTTTTCAACCATTTGCGGTGAAATTTTACAAAGACCTTAGTCTACGATGAGCACTGTATCATCGTTAGGTTGTGGAGTGGTTGAAAAAAGCATTCCCATACGCACACCAATTACCGCTACTACCTCATCAGATTGAGAAATCAGTAACGGCCAGCTATTTCGCTCATTTAAAGGAATCTTTTCATCTATAAAAAGGCGAGATAAGCGTTTTGGCTGATCCATACCTTTTAACAGCATTCTGTCTCCTTCCTTACGCGCTCTAACATAGAGTGGAAGTTTGAGTTTGCTAGCGTTAAAATAAAAAAGTTTTGCAGTATCCGTCATCATTTCAGACGATAAATCAGACAACTTGACTACACATACATGTTCACCATTTGTCAGCGTTGCCCACCCATTAGCAGTTGAAATAACTTTTTTCTCAGGAGAAGTTTGCTCCTCTAATGGTTCTTTCTTCTGAATCGTTAATTTTCCGTAACGGCGAACTGCTATAAAATCTTCTGGCAAGTGAACTTCAGCATACCCGGCTATCGTATCACAAAGCTTTGAAATTGAAGTCAATAAAGCATAACTTTGTATCGTATTTGAATCTTTGTAAAGATAGTTTAATAGTATTAAAATGAGCCTCCTTTGTAAAGCAAGTGGTACCAATTGAAAAGCTTCAATTTCCATGCTATATGTATTTCCGCTTCTAATTTGTATCGTTCTAGAAAATACATCTTCCGCTAATGCCATTAAATAGGCATCATCTTCTTGCAATTGTTTTGTAAAATGGGTCACCTGCTCCGTTACTCGAGGATTTTCGGCTTCCAATAATGGCACCACATGATGTCTAAAACGATTGCGTACATAGGTGTCTTTAGAATTGCTAGCGTCTTCCCGATAATCTAAACCTTGTATAAGTAAATATTCCCTTATTTCGGACTTTGTAACCGTTAAAAACGGACGAATTAATGATTTTCCTTCAAAAAAGCGTTGTGAACGTATACCTTGCATACCATTTATCGTTGCATTTTTTGTCAGGGCCATTAATACTGACTCCAGTTGGTCGTCCGCATGATGTGCAGTTACAAGCTTGCTAGCGTTTGTTTTTCGCATGACCTCTTTAAAGTATTGATACCGTTCTCTACGACAAATAAGCTGTGAATTTCCATTTTCTAAAGCCATGATTTCTGGTATTGGAATAGCTTTTGCATATAAGTTTACACCATACTCATCACAATATTTTTGAACAAAAACTCTATCCTCAGCAGATGCCTTACCTCTTAGCATATGATCAACATGTACGGCTTCTACCGTAATTCCCCATTGCTCTTTTGTTGTAACAAAATAATGGAGTAAAGCCATTGAATCTAATCCACCCGAAACGGCGACGAGAAGATGATCGTCTGGCTGTAATAATTGTTCTTTTTCAATAAATAATTTGACCTTTAATTCAAGTGACAAACGCTTCCCCTCCCCTTTTCGTTTCCTATTTTGTTACTTTGCTCATAGAATGTTGAACTGGTCTAAACACAGCCCATGTAGGTACAACATGGGTAACTTCTAGCATCAATACAGTGCAATCGTCGTCAATGTTATAGAAAGATTGGAAAGATTGCATAATCGTTGTTAGTTTTTCCTGTATGGATTTAGTAGTGCCTGCTACCTGCTGCGCATACGCTAAAAATGTCTCCTCCTGCTCGTCCCAATCATCCACACTTGAAAATAATCCATCGGAGTGCATTAAAATTACATCGCCCGCTTTCAGCTTTCTCTTTTCAGCCTCTACTGCTGAAATAGATAAAAATCCTACAGGCGCTGCATTACTTTCAACCTTCAGCACCTCTTTCCCACGTAAAATATACGTAGACATTCCCCCAGCCTTCCACGACCATAAATCACCGTGTTGTAAATCGACAAGGGCAAAATCTAGCGTTGCATACATATCATTTTGTTGCTTTAAAGACATGACATAATGCAACGTATGCATCGCGGTTTCTGGGTTCATATTGTAATTTAAGCATTCCCGCATTAAATGTATTAATTTTCTACTTTCATGCTGTGCTTCTTTACTCTGACCCATGCCATCTGACAATAAAATTGCAAATAGTCCAGGGTGCAATTGAAATAATGCATGGGAATCACCTGAATATAACGTTGCATCTTTAGACATGCTATATATATCATACTCTACTTCAAAGCTTATAGCTGATTTAAAGCTTACTTGAATGTGACGAAATGGTACATCACATGCCACTACTTTTTCAATTTCAAAGGGTTCTTCAAAAATATCGTATAAAATTGGCAGTATCATCCGTTCAGCTACTGTCGTGTCTTCCTCCCAATTGACACGTGCCGGTGATAAGGCACATACAATTTTTCGTGCTCCAGGCTTATTGCTTATTACATCTAGTTGAAAGCATTCAATATGTGCATCTTTTAATCGTTGAGTAATGTCCTTTTCCACACTGACGAAGGAGATAGCCTCTTCTTTCATCTCCGCTATTAATTGACTTAGATGATTGCTCATATCCCGCAGCTGAAGCGCAATCATTTTCTTACCATGAAAATACTGTCCATTAATGCGCTCTCTGTATAACTCTGTTTCTAATTCTTCAAAAATCTTCGTTGATTTTACACATTTTAAGCGTAGTTGTTCTTCGACACGGTGAAGAGCAGATTCCTTTCCAACGCCTTTCATATGGAACCAGTCCGTCATAAGCTTGTCCATTCCGTTATTTTGCGCTCCCCAACAGCGATCATACCGGAAGCAACTTAAACATGTATTCATCGGTGATATTTCCTTTGCCTCTTCTATCGGGACCGTCATAAAGCGTTCAAACACAAGCTCCTTCATAAATTGTACAAAATGCTGAAAATGCTCTAGTTTATACGTAACATGCTCCGTTAACCAATTTTGACGAGCGAGCAAGACCTCCTCACGTTGTGGAAACAACTTGTCCCGTACTTTATCAGAATATTTTTTGGGGATGGTTAGAAAAACAATACTCCCGATAACAATCGATGTAAAATAAACACTATCTAACGGTAATGTTGCATCGTAAAATAAAAAAAACACACTTGGCAAAATGCTACTAATTGCTACACCAAACCTTCCAGCACGAGCTCCCATCCCTGCGCACAATCCCGTTAAAGTTGCTACAGAAAGCATACCTGAAAATGAAAGTTTTGCAACACCAATAAGGGTCCCGAGCACGGCTCCGATAACCGTTGCTAATGGTACACTTCCTACTAGCGCACCAAAACAAATTAATAGTTGTAATAGAAAAATGGGGAGTGAAAAATAGCTTATGACAATAGCTTGCATCCCTGTAAGCATAGCAGCAAATACAACTAATCCAGAACCTAGCTTCTCATATGTCCAATGACTCGTAAACCATTCATAAGAATTAACAAACAACACTTGCATAAACAACGTCATAATAAGGGCTAAAGCTGCTTCACAGCCTACATAAAATTGTACAAGCACCGGTGGTAAGCCTTGATACATAATCCCCTGCCACATGATCTGCACAAACAGTACCGCTAAAGAGACTGCAATACTTTGTGGCAGCTGCCAATAGCGAAAGCGCATAATACATTCATACATAACAATTTGCAACGCTAAAATAAAGACTTGTCCAAAACCAAGGAAAAAACACCCTATTAAACCACCACACAAAACATATTTGGCATATTCCTTATACTTCGTTCGAATAATTGCCCAAAAAGGAACCGAGAAAGGTACAGCCGCTTCAAATACAACAGACTGAGCTAAAAAAAAGGATGTTAAAAAAAGTAGGGAGCCAATCATCAATTGCCTTTTTTTCGCTCCTAATTTCTGATCATCATCTACATTTGCTGTGTTATACCATTCAACACTCGTCATTTCACTATCCCCTTTCTGCACTTTTGGCTATTATAAAAAATTATGTGCGGAAAGATTGTCTGACGGTGACAGAAAAAAATATAAACATTTCGACGAATACATATACATAAATACGAGATATGGCAACAATTCCCACGAAAACTATAGAGTGTACAAAATCAAAATCAGCTAAGCAATTATGCCTCGGCATAATCGCGTCCGGAATCGGCTTTGTACTTTGACCTGCAGATGTTTTTTGTGCGAAAGCGAAGCGGCAGTAACAAGGTTTTGTCTGTGCGAAAGCGAAGCGGCAGCAACAAGTTTTGTCTGTGCGAAAGCGAAGCGGCAGCAACAACATGATTTTAGGCTAACTGACTTTAAAGAACTCCTTTCCGATACCGCGACATCCGCCGGAGGCTTTAACCAATTTATAAATTTTTATATTGACCATATATTTTTATTATTTTTTTAAGAAAACTACTTGACGTTAGTAACAAAGGCTTGTATTATTTAACTTGTCCTTAAAACAAATGCGGAAGTAGTTCAGTGGTAGAACACCACCTTGCCAAGGTGGGGGTCGCGAGTTCGAACCTCGTCTTCCGCTCCATAATATTAATGGCGGCCTAGCTCAGCTGGCTAGAGCGTACGGTTCATACCCGTAAGGTCGGGGGTTCGATCCCCTCGGCCGCCACCATAGTAGGCCCCTTGGTCAAGTGGTTAAGACACCGCCCTTTCACGGCGGTAACACGGGTTCGAATCCCGTAGGGGTCATTTCAAATAGGCGTCTCAGAATCGTTCTGAGGCGCCTATTTTTTTGCACGATCAATTTGCCTCAACATAATTGCGTCCGGAATGGGCTTTGTGCTTAGGCCTGCGGATGTTTAGACATTTGCTGAAAGAAGTTAAAAAAGATATGGCAGTAACCTTTCCAGTTATAAAATTATGTACTAGGAAACGCCATATTTACTTATGTTTTTTACTGTCTACAAAAAATATGGCATACTAATAATGAAAAGAACGAATTAACTAGGAGGTTTATTTCCTTTGGGTTCATTAACAAAAGCTGCTTTAATTTGCGGAAGTGGCTCTATGATTATTCTCGTGTCCATTCTTATTAATTTACCTTTTGCTTTACAAATATTTTTACTCATCGCTGGGCTAGCCGTTAGTGTATATGGTGTGTTTTTACTTGTCAAAATGGTTGTTAACCCAGTAGAAAAGTCTTCAGAAGCACCTACTGAACAAATACCCGCGCCAGCTCCTAAAAAGAAAAAAAGACCCACATCCACGTTGTAGGGAATTCATGTATCCCTACTAGAAAAGTTATAATGACGTATGGCTAGATGATATTTCGAGGTAGCCTTTTTATGAAGTTTTGAGGATTATATTATTTAACTATCAAAAAAGGGATTAGCTTTAATAAAAGCTAATCCCAACTCTATTTCATACACTTTTTCTACGATTAAAACAGTCAGCAAACTACCCTCTTCTTGCGCCGCGACCACCGCGTTTTGACTCTGTAGCACGTTTAAGTGTTGTTAGACGCTCATCACTATCTTTTAAGAAACGTGCCATTTTCTGTTCAAAATTCTCTTTTGGTTGATGACGCTCGTTGCGATCATTAGAACGATTATCGCGACGAGGACGTGCTGGACGCTCTGGACGCTCTGGTCTCTCAGCTTGAGGCTTTGCTTTACGGATTGAAAGACCAATCTTTCCGTCCGCTTCAACATTCATCACTTTTACTTCAACTTCATCTCCAACTTTTAGATGCTCATTGATATCTTTTACATAGTTGTCAGCAACTTCACTGATGTGTACTAAGCCTGTTTTGCCATCTGGCAGCTCAACGAATGCTCCAAAATTTGTAATTCCTGTTACTTTACCTTGTACCTTGCTGCCTACTTCAATTGACATAAAAAAAATGCTCCTCCTTAAAAATTAAGCGACTCATTTGAGCCATGTAATCAATTTAATCAAACTTTTTACTGCAATAAGTTTCTCTTTTCATTATATATAACATAAAAAGAGTGTCAACAATACATAGCTTTTCAGTCGTCTTTTTTATCTTTCTTTTCTGGTATGACTTCTTTTTTATCCTTTTTTTCTGGTATATCGCCTTTATTTTCTTTCTCTTCCGGTATAATGAAAATAATTTCACCTTCTTCAGATAGGAAATAATCTTTGCGTAATAGCTTCGCGATATATTCATCATCTTCTAATTGTTTAATTTTAAGATTTAATGAATCTTGATCTTCCTTCATTTCAGTTAGATGCTGATTCGCTTCGTCTTTTTTTTTCTCTTTTACAGCTAGTGTTTTACTTTGTTGAAAAAGTATATTTATGAGAAATGCGATAATAACGACTGGCACAATCGTAAAAAAGACAATACGTCGTATTTTTCTTTTCAGTAATTGTTTTTTACGATTTATAGCTCTATCCGTGTTACGGACATAGTCATTATCAAGTTTAGTAAAGTTTTTTGGGTCATCATTTGATGAATGACGTTTAGACATGCCCGCACCTCCGAAAATTATTGTTGTCTTTTATTATACTTGATAAATCGGACTTTTTTAAAAAAAGTGTAGGACAAATACGAATAAATTTTGACAAAAGGTCTTAAAATAAAAGCTCCTATATTCATTAGTATCTGTAAAATTTGTCGAATGATAGCAATTATTAATTGTACGACAAACCAGAAGGGTCTCCATATTATATTCACCAAAACCTTTGCGATGAAACGTAAAAATGTTTGAAAAAATGTTTGATACAAAAAAATTCCGGCTATTTGCGCTAGCGGGTCATAAGCCCGCCAAGCGCCATCTTTTAGCCAAAATAATAAATAGTATGTCAGGCCTCCGAGCAGAATCCAGGTAAGTAGTTCAAATACCATCATCCATCTTCGAAGGCTTGACCTTTTTGGAGTTGAAAAAACAATGAGCCTTACACTATCAATAATGAATCCGACTGCTATACCGCTCAAAACCATGACTAATAGCTGAACAAATTGTTCACTAACAATCATCCAAACAATTTATGAAGGAAACCTTTCGAGAAGCCACTTTCCTCCTCGTCGTACTGCAAAGTTTTTACAGTTCCTTCAAGCGTCAATAACCCTTTGTCAACATCTAAATGAACGATATGCAGTTCTTCTCCACGGATTAACAAATGCCCTTGGGACGTCTTGATAAAAAACTCTTCCTGATCAAAGCGTTCAATCGATTTTACAGAAGTCATGTCCATTCTTTTACGATTACGAATCGTTAAAATATGTTCTCCAGATGGAATTGTGTAACGGTTACTTTCTTGATGTAGCGTCATTTTTTTCCTCCTTTAGTCGTCCTAGCTTCTGTTCACTTTATGCGGACAACCTTAAAAGCATGACAACTTTATTAAAGTTGCTATACTTTTATCTCCAGCACGTTTATGGCAAAAGCCAAGCGACAACCTCAGAAGACTCCTACACTATTATTAATTAGTCCTCGTCATCAATAAATTCAGGTTCAATTTTTTCAAGGCGCTCTTCCTTCAAAATAGTAAACATTTTTGCTGCATCTTCTTTTTTCACAGTATCACGTAATTCCTCTACACGTGCTGTCACAATTTTTTGTCCAAAACGAATGGCTAGCTCGTCGCCAGCTTTAACAGCACTACTAGCTTTTGCGATCTTACCATTGATCGTAATACGGCCTTGGTCTGCCACTTCTTTCGCCAATGTACGACGTTTAATTAAACGTGATACCTTTAAAAATTTATCTAATCGCATACTTTTACTCCTTTTCTAACTGTTTTGCTTCATTCCAGAAAGCGTCTAACTGTTCTAATGTATAATCAGAAAACGGCTTTCCACTTTCTTTTATTTTCTCTTCTACATAACCGAAGCGTCTCGCAAACTTCTCATTGGCATGTAACATTGCCTCTTCTGGAGATAGCTTATAGAAACGTGCTAAATTCACAAGTGTGAACAGTACATCTCCAAATTCATCAAGACGTGACGCATTTGTACCTTTCGTGACCTCATTACGAAATTCCTGCCATTCCTCCGAAAACTTGTCCCATGCACCATCCACATCAGGCCAATCAAATCCAACCGTTGCAGCTCTTTTTTGATAATTATAGGCTGTTTGTAGAGCTGAGGACGCTCGGTATTCCTCTTCCAATAGCGGCTTCTCACTTTTACCCTTTTCTTCTGCCTTTATAGCTTCCCAATTGACTACAACACCCTCTGCATCTTCTACCGATACATCACCAAATACATGCGGGTGTCGACGAATCATTTTTTCACTGATTGAAGCTAAAACATCTTCCAATGTAAAATAGCCTTGATCTTCTCCAACTTGTGCATGAAGGAATACTTGTAATAACACATCTCCAAGCTCCTCAATCATTGCAAAGTCATCCTCTGCATCTACAGCTGCCAAATATTCATGTGCCTCTTCTAATAAATATTTTTTCAATGATTCATGCGTTTGCTTTTGATCCCATGGACAACCATCTGGCCCTCTTAAAGTAGCAATAATTTGACGGAAAGTGGTCCAGTCTCGTAATGCCCCCTCTTGTGATTTCACAGGCGGCACATATACAGTTGTTAAATTATTCACCTCAACACTTTGATCGAGTTCATAAAGTGGTACTGTTACTAACTTTTCCTGTGCTGACCCCGCTGCCGTAACAACAGTAACAGGGTATTCATCATCATATTTCTCCATCAACGTTAGCTTTACTTCTGATGCACTGAATGTATCATATACTTGGGCTATTAAAATATGTTGACGCATGTTAATGTCATGCATAGAAAAGCTAGTGCCATCTAGCAATTGAAAGCCTTCAATCGGGTCGATTTTCAACGCACCGAATATTGGATCTAAGAAGCTTTGCCCACCTTCAATGATTAAATTTACCTTTCCCTCATCCGCCGCTGCAATAAGCAACTGTACAGTCTGCTCCGCGACAAGTGGATGTCCTGGTACAGCGTACATTACATCTTCCATTACTGCTGCAGCCACAAGTTTTTCTGCAATTTCCTCATACACAGGCTGGAATGAATTATGTTCTTCATAGACTGCATCAAAGCTTTCAAATTGTAAGCCTTCTGCTGATAATTCAGCTAATACTGGATGATCCACTGTACGAACATATAATTTTCTAGCTGCTTTTATTTTTTTATAGACACCCATTTGCAGTTGATCAAAATCACCCGCACCTAAGCCAATAACTGTTAATGTATTCAATCCATCCACCTACTTCTTCCGATTTAACCATAATTGATAAACAGCCATTTTGCGCCCAAACGGCAGTAAGTACCACTCTTTTTCAGCCAGTACTCGTAACTTAGCAATTACTGTCATCATTACAAATGCACCTAAACATACGGCTGTAGAACCTGCTATCACTGCGACAAATCGGGGTGATAAAAATTGGTTTAACAACTCTGGCACAAACTGTAACCAAACTAATACTACAATTGCCATGCTGAGTGAAGCAATTCCAACTTTTTTGTGAAAATCTGCTGGCGCTAATTGAATTGCCGTCATTTTCTTTAAATAAAAAACAAGCATCAGTGCTGTAAATAATAGACCCACATTATTAGCAATGGCCGCACCTAATACTCCGAAGAAACTAACTATCAGCACATTTAATATTATTTTTAATATAAAACCTATAATTAAAAATAACGCTGGTTTTTTTAATTTTCCATAACCTTGCAGAATAGCTGTAAATGTCAAAATAATCGACAGAGGAACAATTTGTAACACATATACCATAAGTACTTCTGACAGTGCATCTGTTTTAAAAAGCATTGCATTAATATAAGGCATAACGAGTATTAAACCTAGAGATGCTGCCCATCCAAATAATACAGACGCTCTATACGTTAGCTGTATAAACGGGATTGCACTACGCCCATCCTGTTTTTTAGACATATGTGCAATAAGAGGCACAATAGCAAGCGAAAGAGAAGAAGCGATGACAACTCCAAGCTGTACCAATGGCTGCCCGCGGTCATAAACGCCTTTTGTTTCCTTAGCTACCGTCTGATCCATACCACCTTCGATTAATAGTGAATAAATAGTAAAGGAATCCACTAGCTGATAGCCTAGTAACAATAGACCACTCATGCTCACACTTAAGCTTAGCAATGTTACCTCTTTAATAACGGAAAAACTTTCGATACGTTGCTGTAGTTTTTGATCTTTCAATAGGCCAAAACGTTTTTTAAAGATAAACGCCAGTAATAAAAAGCCTACAATTTCACCAATTACTGTACCTATAATGGCCATTTGCCCTGCGCTATATAGTGATTTTGTCGTCGTCATAATAATAAATGTACCTGCTAAAATGACAAATACTCTCACAGCCTGTTCAAGGACTTGTGCATAAGCAATCGGCTCCATAATACCTCTTGATTGAAAGCCACCCTTCAAAGTAGCGAGAGCTGGCATGACAAGCACTATAAATGAACCAGTCCGTATTAATGGCGCTAGCTCAGTATCGCCCATGAGCTGTGCAAGTATTTCAGCACCACCAAATAAAACACCAAAAAACAACAACGATAGTAGTGTTAAATAACGAAAAACAATACGTATAATACCGCTACGTTTCCGATTTCGCTCCAACGGGTCTAAAATACAATCATTATCTGCTAGCATTTTAGAAATGGCTACTGCAAAGCCACTAGATGTCCACACAACAAAAATGGATATTATTGGATAAACCTGTTGGTAAATATAAAACCCTTCATCACCAACAAGGTTTTGAAAAGGCACACGATAAATTGCACTAAGAACCTTCACAATAAGAGCAGCAATTGTAAGTAATGCCGCGCCCTTCATGTAGCTTTTCATGCCAAAACGTTCCGACATAAATTGCCCTCTTTCCTTCTATAACAATGCCAATAGTATAGCATATCTCAAAAGTTTGACGCGCTCGATAGCACCATCATAAATATTCTGTATACAACTATGTACAAAAAAAGTTATTGTTCAGCCTAAAAGGTCAGCGCAATAACTTTAAATTTTCATTAACTATTCATTTGTTTCGCTAAGAAGTTAGCAGCTGTTTCTGCGACTTTTACTTCAACCTCACCGACAAAATGCACTTTAGACAAAACGATAATACAGCCGATTGGATCACCATTTACCATAATAGGCGTTGCGCAATATGACTTCACTTGCTCATATTGTCCAGGAACAATCTCAATAGTTGTTTCCATTTTTTCTATTTTTGTTGAACGCTCATCCATAAAACTTTCCGCAAAGGATGTAATACGACGATTAATGTACTCTTTCTTACCGATTCCTGAAACAGCAATTACTTCATCTCGGTCGGTTACAAATGCTGGAGTACCTAACGTTTCATATAATGTTTCTACATATTCTCTTGCAAATTCTCCTAGATCATTGATTGGAGAATATTTCTTTAAAATGACTTCACCTTCACGGTCTGTATAAATTTCTAGCGGGTCACCTTCACGAATACGTAGCGTCCTACGAATTTCTTTTGGAATAACCACACGCCCTAAATCATCAATACGACGAACAATCCCTGTTGCCTTCATTCTTAATGCCTCGCTTTCGCTACAATGAAATTTTTATTCAACAATAGTATGGTTTTTTTTGAAGCAATCTATGCAAAAACTGAAGAAAAAGGATTTCACAGCCAACTTAATTTTTCAAAAGGTTTTGGAAAGCCTAAGCCATTGTGCTCTAAATGCTTCTAACATGTAGAATTTTAACTTCAATCAACTTATCTTAGATTAACCACAGAACAAATTTCTATAATGATTTATGAAAAAATTTAGTGAACCATAATAATTAATTCGACTTTGGCGTTTCGAAGCTTGTCATTTTATTCTTAGCCGAATAAAAAAAGCTGATCATTACCCATCGTGAGGTAAGATCAGCTTTTCATCTATTGTTGTTTTTTTGCATTAGCAATAATTTGCATCATTTCTTCTAAAATATCAAAGGGTTGATATTTTCCACACTTTCGTTCATCGATTGTAAATTTCAATTGCATACCATCCATACCAAAACCGACAGCACGTTCAAATTTCATGGATTCCTCAACAATTTTACCGCCATCAACTCGCGCTGTCCCTTCTGCAGACAACAATAGTGTGACAATCTTTTGCTTTTCTTTCACAGATAATACCCCTGCATCTAATCCCCATACCTTCATACGTGCAATTCGCAGTAAGCGTTCTGTTTCAATCGGAAGATCACCGAAGCGATCCGCTAATTCCTCCATGATTTCGCCATATTCTTCCACATGATCCATTGCTTTAATACGTTTATACATTTGAATTTTTTGATAGCCGTCAGGAATGTATACATCTGGGATATATGCGTCCACACTCAATAGAATTTCAATGTCTGGCTTTTCTTCTTTTTTCACACCTGTTTGACGCTCGGCAATGGCTTCTTCTAGCATTTGTGAATATAAATCAAAACCGACAGAATCAATAAAGCCATGCTGTTGAGCCCCAAGCAAGTTACCAGCTCCACGAATGGATAAGTCACGCATAGCAATTTTAAAACCTGATCCCAACTCTGTAAATTCTTTAATCGCCTGTAATCGTTGCTCAGCCACATCTGTAAGAACTTTATCACGTTGATACATAAAGTACGCATATGCCACCCTATTAGAACGCCCTACACGACCACGCAATTGATAAAGCTGCGCTAAGCCCATTCGATCAGCATCATGGACAATCAATGTGTTCACATTTGGTATATCCACACCGGTCTCGATAATGGTTGTCGTTACTAGCACATCATAGCCACCTTCTAAAAAGGCTAATATTACAGATTCTAATTCGGATTCCGTCATTTTCCCATGTGCATGCCCTATGCGTGCTTCTGGAACAAGCAGTTGAATCTCCTCGACTTTTCGAGCCATATCCTCTACACGATTGTATAAATAGAATACTTGGCCTCCACGTGCCATTTCTCTCTCAATGGCTTCACGCACTAATGCACCACTATGCTCCATTACATACGTTTGCACCGGGAAACGGTTGGCTGGTGGCGTTTCAATAACCGATAAATCACGAACGCCTACCATCGACATATGCAACGTTCTTGGAATTGGAGTAGCTGTTAGCGTTAATACATCGACATTTGTTTTTAGTTGTTTAATTTTTTCCTTATGTGTAACGCCAAAACGTTGCTCTTCATCTACAATGAGCAGTCCTAAGTCTTGGAATGTTAGATCCTTAGATAATATTCGGTGTGTTCCAACGACAATATCAACTTGTCCTTCTTTTAAACCTTTTAAGGTCGCTGTTTGTTCTTTTTTTGTACGGAAACGAGACAAGAGTCCTACGTTTATGGCGAAGTCTTGGAATCGTTCACGAATAGTTTCATAGTGCTGCTGCGCTAAAATTGTTGTTGGAACTAGGAAAGCGACCTGTTTACCATCTTGAATTGCTTTAAATGCGGCACGAATTGCTACCTCTGTTTTACCATAGCCTACGTCACCACATACGAGGCGATCCATAGGGCGTTCACGTTCCATATCACGTTTTACTTCAACAATTGAACGTAGCTGATCTTCAGTCTCCTCATACGGGAATGAAGCCTCGAAATTACGCTGATCATCGTTGTCAAACGCAAATGCATGGCCCTTCTCTGCTTCACGCCTCGCATAAAGTTTAATTAAATCATCAGCAATATCTTGTACAGCAGACGATACCTTTGCTTTGGCTTTTTTCCACTCTGCTCCACCTAATTTATGTAGCTTCGGTTCACGTTCTTCAGATGCCACATATTTTTGAATTAAATCGATTTGCTCTACTGGTACATATAATTTATCATCTGCACGATATCGAATGTGTAAGTAATCCTTATGTGTACCATTTACCTCTAATGTCTCTACACCAATATATTTCCCAATACCATGATGTACATGTACAACATAATCACCAGGTTTAATTTCTGTATAGCTTTTAATACGTTCGGCATTCGTCATTTTTTGAGGACGTGCTTTTTTCTTCGCCTGTTGTTTGAATAATTCATCCTCTGTCACGATCGCTAGACGTTGTAATGGCAATTCAAATCCACTAGACAGTGAACCATCCACAATATAAATACCCGGCTCTGTTGGATCACCGATTGTCGTATGAATATCATATTCCTCAAGCATTTGCTGTACACGTTTAACACGTTCTTTATCCCTAGTAACGATAAGTACAGTAAATTTACCAAGTAGCCAGCGTTCAACCTCACTTTGCAATAATGACATTTGACCATGAAATTGCTGCATTGGCTTACAAGAAAAGTTTGTCGTCTTATTAAACGTTACACCTGCAAATGTCCGTGAAAATAATGAGAAATATAATTTTTGCTGTGACAGCAATGCTAAAATTTCTTTTAAAGAGAAGGCAGGCTTTACATCATGCACCATTTTTCCTTCTTCAATTAACGATAAAAACCATTCATCCTCTTCACGTTCCCAGGCTTCCATAACCTCCTGAATACGGCCAAGCTCATCAAATAGCACAATCCCATCATGTGCAAAATAGTCACCTAAGTAAGCAGTTTTCTCATACAATAACGAACCATATTTGTTTACATAGTCTGGTAAATTCTCCTGCTGTAACAGCTCAATATCGTATTGTATATGCTGATAAAGTAACTCCTTTGTCTCTTGTTTTTTGACTTTCTTTAAGCTTGTCGCTAATGCCGCTTCTAAACGACTTGCCAACGCGACTCTTTCTTTCTTCGTCAAAATAACTTCAGACGCTGGTAGGATACGAACTTTTTGCAATTTATCAATGGAACGTTGATCATCCGCTGAAAATGTTCGAATAGAGTCTACTTCCGTATCAAATAACTCAATACGAATAGGCGACTCTAAATACGGTGGATAAATATCTAGTATGCCACCACGTAACGCAAATTCGCCAGGTGTTGTCACCATTGAATTACGTACGTAACCCATCTCTACTAATGTTTGCAGCCATTCTTCAGTCTGAATTTCCTCGCCTACTGCTGTTTGTAAAAAATATTGTAGCCAATGCTCTTTAGGCTGCATCATTTTGCGTAAGCCCGCAACTGGTATCACATAAACAGCTTTTTCACCTCTAGCTAGGTGATCGAGTGTCGCGATTCGCTCTGCACGTAACTCTGGAGAGGCTACAGACAAGTCTGCGGCAATAAACTCATCCGCAGGATAATAATGAACATGCTCCTCACCTAAAAGTCCCACAAGCTCGTCAGCCATTTTTTGAGCTTGCAATAGATTAGGAGATACAATATAGATTGGTTTTTTTACATATTCAAATAACACATCGACCATTACCGGGCGTGCGCTTCCTGTTAATCCTGTAATAAGTTGTGATGCAGTATGACCGCTCTGAATCTCCTGTAAAAATGATGTGATATGTTTGTCCTGCGACACAAGCTGTCGTAAAACTTCCACAGTCAAAAGCTCCTTTCAGCGCGTAATTCTATTCGTCATATACTACGAATCTAGTACTATAATACGCATCTTTATTGTCCATTTTTTAAACGGAAAAAGCTTTGAACGCACGAAAGTGCGCCAAAGCATCCTTCCAATTATTGAATCCATTTATTGAGTGCGTGATAATCTGGATATTGTTTCAGCGAATCCTCACATTGCTCACAAATGCAGTGCACCGTCGTTTGTCCATGTTGATCTTTCTCAACATAATCATCCGCTTCTCCCATTTCGAAAATATGCAGTTTTCGGATTGTATCATCTGCATCAAATGGTAGTGTCCCTATTTCTACTTCACAATGCCGACATCGATAGCGAACTGACATCTCCAAATCATCCTCCTTTAAGCAACTTCCTACTTAAAGTATAGACATTTCTAAAAAGGATTATGCACTTTCCAATTTTCGCTCAGCTTTAATGTCTTAGTTACTATGACTTCAGAAAAGAGAATAATTTTTGCATTGTGTTGAAGACTACGCTATACAGTTTAGTTGGCCGTAGTCACAAGGTACCGTCCGCAATATCCACAATAAGCTTTAACTTTTTATATATTTATTTACTACTGTTAAAGTGATTCATCACATCAAGAAATGGTTCTGAAAGAGATGCTTCTATAGCATTTACACACTTTTCAATAGCGTCCCCAACAACAGCTTGGTCTTCTTTTGAAAATTTCGATAACACGTAATCTGCTACCTTCATGCCAGCTGGCGGGCGATTAACCCCAACACGGATGCGATTAAATTCTTGCGTGCCTAAATGCTGGATTAATGATTTAATACCATTATGTCCACCTGCACTACCTTTTTGACGCAGACGTAATTTACCTGTTTCTAAATCTAAATCGTCATAGATAACAATTAAATCTTCCACATCAATATCAAAATAGTCCATAAGGGGACCAACACATTCCCCTGATAAATTCATATATGTTAAAGGTTTAACAAGTAGAACCTTTCCTTCAGGACGATGTACCGTTGCATACATACCGTTAAACTTTGAATTAGTTAAAGGTGTACCCCATTTTTCAGCTATAGCATCAATAACATCAAAGCCAATATTATGTCTTGTATGTTCATAAGGTTTACCCGGATTCCCTAAACCGACGATAATTTTCATAAGTACCTCTCTTCTTTCAAATCTAATAGTCATTATTTTACCATACCGTGTGCCAAGAAAGCATTTCGTACATTTTTTGAATGGAAAAAATTCAAAAATACAAAAGCTCAAAGTATAGATGCTTTTCAAAAGCTATATTGAGACTCCACTAAAAAACAGAAGGTCTCAAATAAAATATCGTTCTCCTTCATAAATCTTTTAATTATATGAGGTATATAGATTTCCATAAAACACAAAAAGGCTGCTAAAGAAGTATAGCCTTCTTTAACAGCCTTTCCTGATTATCTATTTTTACTCTTATTCAGTACGATCTGCTTCTTCAACTACTACAGCTGGAGCCATCATCGTTGCTAATATACGATCATCTTCACTAACAATTTCAAAATCTATTGTTTCACGAATATTTGCTACTGTAATGGACTCACCAATTAAGAGTTTAGTAATATCCACTTCAATTACTTCAGGCATATCAGTTGGTTTTACTTTAATTTTCAACTCTAAGTTAGGCTGCATCAAAATACCACCTTCACTTACGCCAACTGAATCTCCGACAAGTTTAATAGGCACATCAGCTTCTAACGCTTCCAACATATTAATTGCAAAAAAGTCTATATGATTTACTTCATCTCTCAAAGAGCTTTGTTGTATTTCTGACACAACAACATTCACTTTTTTCCCGTCTAAATCCATCGGAAATACACTGTTTTGTCCATTTTTTAAAATAGATTTTCTGAATTCCTTCGCTGAAATAGAAATTGGGGTTGAATCTAAATTATAGCCGTAAATAACCGCAGGAATGGCTCCCCCTTTTCTAAGTTGGGTTAATGTCGAACGATGCCCAGCTTCGCGCTTTTTAACACTTAATACTGTACTCATATCTATACTTCCCCTTCCAAGAAAAATTATTTACGCCTTACGATTAATGTCACTATTACTTTTTAAAATATAATGACATATGTTGAAGGCTATAATAATATTTACCTCTATTTCGGCTCATCACCATAACGTGGGGTTGATTTCCGTTCCGACTGGGCGCTTTCCTGGGGGCTTGGGACAACAATTGTTTTCTGTGCGAAAGCGTAGTGCTAACGTAGCGACAGCGACAGGATGTTGGGCCAACAGATGTTTTTTGCGCGAAAGCGTAGTGCAACGAAGCGGCAACAAAAGGTTTTTATCTGCGCGAAAGCGAAGCGGCAGCGGCAACAGCACCGATGTTGGTCACGGAGGCGTTATCACAGGATGTGATGCTCTTAGCCTTCGTTCCTCTATCGCTAATCCCCAAGGAGTCGTCCAGTCTCCACTCCAATCAACTTTTTCATTTAAAATATGTTTTAACAAAATGTATCCCCATCTTTAGGTGATAAACCTCTATTTTTTTATAAAGTAGTGTAAATATTATTAAGTCCCATTTACTATATACTCTTTTATAAGAAAATTCACACAAAAACACATATAAAAAGGACAAATCTACTTTTTAACGTAGATTTGTCCTTACTTCGCCATATATTACCGCACTTGCAATATCTTTATTTATATTAATCAAATAGAGTACTTACAGATTTGTTTTCATAAACACGAGAGATTGCATCTGCCATCAATTTAGCTACTGAAAGCTCTGTAATTTTCGGAGATTTTTTCTCTTCAGAAAGTTGAATTGTATTTGTTACTACTAATTCTTTAATCGAAGAGTTTTCGATACGATCGATTGCTGGTCCTGATAGTACTGGGTGAGAGCAGCAAGCATAAACTTCTTTCGCACCAGCAGCGCGTAATGCATCGGCACCGATTGTAATCGTACCTGCAGTGTCAATAATATCATCAATCAAGATTGCCACTTTACCATCAACATTACCAACAATGTTCATTACTTCTGCAACATTTGGTTTTGGACGGCGCTTGTCAATAATTGCAATAGGTGCTTTTAAACGTTCTGCCATTTTACGAGCACGTGTTACACCACCATGGTCTGGGGAAACAACAACGATTTGATCTTCTGGAATACCTTTTGATTTGAAGTAATCAGATAGTAAAGGCACTGCCATTAAGTGGTCGATTAGAATATCGAAGAAACCTTGGATTTGTGGTGCGTGTAAATCTAAAACGATTACACGTGTTGCACCAGCTGTTTCAAGTAAGTTTGCTACTAATTTAGCTGTAATTGGCTCGCGTGCTTTTGCTTTACGGTCCTGACGAGCATAGCCATAGTAAGGCATTACAACGTTTACTGTACGTGCAGATGCACGTTTTACAGCATCTACCATAATTAAAAGCTCCATTAAATGTTCGTTTACAGGCGCAGAAGTAGACTGCACGATAAACACATCACAACCACGAATACTTTCTTCAATGCTAATTTGAACCTCTCCATCGCTGAAGTGCTTAACAGAAGATCTACCTAATTCAACACCCATTTCTTGCGCAATTTCTTGAGCAAGTGGATTGTTAGAATTAAGTGAAAATATTTTTAATTGTGAGTTTGCATAATGATACGGCATGATGGCCTCCTGTTTGGTTGATAATTATTTTGAATTTAGTTTGCTTACATAATTCGGTTTGTTTTCTTGTCTTGCACGAGCAATTGCAAGTGCATCCTCAGGAACTTCTTTTGTAATTGTAGATCCTGCTGCAATAAATGAACCTTTTCCAACTTTCACTGGCGCTACTAAGTTAGTATTACATCCTACAAATACATCATCTTCAATAATTGTTTGGAACTTGTTTTTTCCATCATAGTTTACAGTAATGGAACCACAGCCAATATTAACATTACTTCCTATTTCAGCATCGCCAATATAGCTTAAGTGTGATATTTTTGTGTCATTACCTAGTTTACTCTTCTTCACTTCTACAAAGTTACCAATTTTCACATGGCTACCAATATCAGAAAGTGGTCGAATATGCGCAAACGGTCCAATAGCTGTGTCTTCCGCTACAGCGCTTTCACGCACAACAGAAGAATGCACAGTTGTTCGGTCACCGATTCGGCTATCCATGATTTGTGTGTTTGGTCCGATTATACAATCTTCGCCAATAACAGTCACACCTTCTATCATAGAGCCTGGCTGAATGACAGTATCCCTACCAATTACTGCGTCTGCGCTAATATACGTTGTTTCTGGATTAATGATTGTCACACCGTTACGCATATGTTTTTCATTAATTCTTGCACGCATTAGCCCTTCTGCTTGTGATAAAGCCACACGATCATTAACACCGAGTGTTTCTTCAAAGTCTTCCGTTACATATGCTTCCACGACATCGCCTTGTTTTTGTAAAATTTCAATCACATCAGGTAAATAAAACTCACCCTGTGCGTTGTCGTTTTTCACAAGCTTTAATGTCTCAAATAACGCTTTATTATCAAAGCAGTATGTGCCCGTATTAATTTCTTTAACTAATTGTTGCTCTGCTGAAGCATCCTTTTGTTCAACAATTTGCTCCACCTGTCCATTGTCGCCACGTAAAATACGACCATAGCCTGTTGGGTTTTCAGCAATCGCTGTTAAAATAGTAGCCTTAGCATTCTTTACTTGATGATGCTCGAACAAAGCTTGCATCGTTTCAGGGCGAATAAGTGGCGTATCACCACAAACAACTAACGTTGTACCTTCTTCGCTACCTAAAATTGCCTCAGCCTGTTGTACAGCATGAGCTGTCCCTAACTGTTCAGCCTGTAAAACATATTCGCTTTTATCTCCAAGCTGTTGTTTTACCTTTTCTGCACCATGTCCTACAACCGTTACGATGCGATTCGCATCTAACGTTTGAATGTGATCCACTACATGTTGTACCATCGGTTTCCCACATACTGGATGGAGCACTTTATATAATTTGGACTTCATACGTGTACCTTGACCTGCAGCCAAAATGACAGCAAAAATGTTGCTCATCTGTAAGTCCTCCAATACGCTCATTTTCTCTTATGACTATATAGCAAAATTCATCTATTTTCAAGGTGTGTAGACTTGACAAAAAGATGAATTTCCAAATCAAATGCACCTTATGCTCGAATGTTAATATGTATTTCCTAAAACTGCTCTATTTCTCTTATTCACAAAATAAAAAGAACTCTCCAATCAAGAAGAGCTCTAATTATATACTATAACCAAATGTATACTAAAATTTCAATAGATTGGATCATCACCCTAGCATGGGGTTAATTTCCGTCTCGGCCTGGGCTCCGATGAGTCGCCCAGCATCCAATCAACTTATATACAAGGCATAGGTTTTATCAAATTTCATCTCCAACTTTTGAAGATGAGCCAATAGCTTTTTACATTAATATTTATTTCTTTTGTAACTATACGCCAATTCCTTCTAATTCTTCTGTTTTCTCGACTTCTTCTGTTTCGCTTGAATTATGGTACTCGTTTAAAATAATCTCCTGAATTTTATTGCGAGTCGTTGAATTAATAGGATGCGCAATATCTCTAAATTCACCGTCTGGCGTTCGTTTACTTGGCATAGCAACAAACAAACCAGCATTCCCATCGATTACACGAATATCGTGAACCACAAACTCATTGTCGAGTGTAATGGAAGCAATCGCACGCATGCGACCATCCGTCTGTACACGACGTAACCTTACATCAGTAACTTCCATTTTCTCACCACCTCTCATCTTAGATGCCTAAATAAAAATCCAATATTCTTTATTACCGAATATTTTCCTTTTTCTAGTCTATCAAATTTTCTAAAAAATTTGAATACTCATCAGTATAATATTTCCTTTAATTTACGGAAATTTTGACAATTGTTTGTCAGCTGCTCTGATACTAATAAAAAAAACCCACTAAAAAGAGCTAATCACTTCTCTTCTAGCGGGATTAAAAAATTTCTTATTTAACGATGGCAATAACTTCAATTTCTACTTTTACATCCTTCGGTAGACGTGCAACCTCTACTGCTGAACGAGCTGGTTTATGATCGCCAAAGTGGCTAGCATATACTTCATTCATTGCGACAAAGTCGTTCATGTCCTTCATAAAAACAGTTGTTTTCACAACATTGTCTAATGAAGTTCCAGCAGCTTCTAAAACTGCTTTTAAATTAGCAAATACTTGATTTGTTTGAACCGTGATGTCGCCTTCTACTAATTCGCCAGCTGCTGTTAGTGGAATTTGACCTGAGCTATAAAACATGCCATTTACAATAATACCTTGTGAATATGGTCCGATTGCTGCTGGTGCATTTGTTGTTGCTACTACTTTCATTTGTCATTTCCCCTTTTTAGAAAAATAGTTACCTTCACTTAATGCAATTGTACGGTCCTTTTCATTGACCTCATGAAGCTTCACTAGTGAATAATAATCATCTACTAACGTCTCATCTGCATGCTCAGCCTCTACAAGTACTGCAATACCTGCCAACTGACAGTCAAACTCCTCTAATAGATTTTTCATGCCATTCATTGTACCACCGACCTTCATAAAGTCGTCAGTAATAAGCACTCTTTGTCCACTCTTCATACTTCTCTTTGATAATACCATTGTCTGAATTCTTCTGGAAGAACCAGATACATAGTTGATGCTGACTGTAGAGCCTTCCGTTACCTTACTATCTCTTCTAACAACAACAACTGGTACATTTAAATGTCTTGCAATAGCGTGGGCAATAGAAATCCCTTTTGTCGCCACAGTCATTATGACGTCAATTTGCTGGTCAGCAAAAGCTGATGCAAACACCTTTCCAACTCGATTAATTAAATCTGGATTGCCGAGTAAGTCCGTCATAAATAAATAACCGCCTGGTAACAAACGATCTGAATGCTCAAGCTCCGCCTTTAAATCCTGAATAACTAAACGGACCTCAGCCTCGGACATTTTAGGAATATACTTAACTCCTCCAGCAGCGCCCGGTACTGTTATCAATAACCCGATTCCTTTTTCTTCGAAAGTTTCTTTTACAATCGTTAAATCTTCACTAATAGAAGACTTTGCAGATTGATATAGTTCTGAAAAATAAGTTAGCGGGATCAACTGATGTGGATGCTCTAGTAAATAGTACGTCATATCAACTAGTCGTTCACTACGTTTCCATTTCATGCGACCCTCTCCTAAACACGAATATTTATAGGTAAAATTAACATAAATTTGCGGTTTTAAGCAAGCGTATTTCGCTCGCCTAAAATTCGGACAGCATATACTTCTTCACAAAAACCACGTAAACCATTATAAATGCGGCTTACACGAGCTTCACTATCCACTAAACCAAACACAGTTGGACCGCTTCCACTCATTAATGTTGCATCTGCCCCAAAGCGCTTCATCTGTTCCTTTAACATTACTACTTCTGGATGAAGCTTAAATGTTACAGTTTCTAAAACGTTTCCTAATGATACACAGAGCAACTCATAATTTGTCGTTTCAATAGCATGAATCATTTGTTTCGTATTTGGATGTGCTAATCCCTCAACCTTTAGTCCACCATACACTTCAGCAGTAGAGACACCTATTTTTGGCTTAGCTAAGACTATCCAACAGTTTGGTGGTGCAGGCAATTCCTGAATTATTTCTCCACGTCCTGTTGCTAATGCCGTACCACCATAGACACAAAAAGAAACATCTGAACCAATTTTAGCACCTAATTCGGCTAACTCGTCTATAGATAGCCCTAAATTCCACAACTCATTTAAACCTTTTAGTGTAGCAGCCGCATCGCTACTTCCACCTGCTAGCCCTGCTGCAATTGGTATTTCTTTTTCTATAGTAATGGATACACCTTGTCCAATGCCGTATGTATCTTTAACTAGACGCGCTGCCTGATAAGCAAAATTACGGTGATCATTTGGCACAAAATTATCAGTCGAAATTATTTCAATTACGCCATCTTCGCGGGATTCCAGGCTAATACGATCAGCTAAATCGACAGTCGTCATGACCATCTCTACTTCGTGATAATTATCTGGTCTTTTATAAAGTACATCTAATGTTAAATTTATTTTTGCAGGCGCCTTTACATAAAGCATCTTTCTTCCTCCTTAGTATAAACAGCCGTTCATCTTTCACAAATATTATTCATTTTATTTTACCATAACGGGAAAGCGAAAACGGAAAAAAAGAACCGTATACCCCTGTTTGGTGTAACGGTTCTCTCTCGTCAGTTGTGTTGTTGTGTCGACAGAAAGTTTTCATCCCTGCTGAAATGAAGTTATCTTTTATAAGTAGTCTATTTCAAAAATAGTCTACTTATTATGCTCTTGCTCACTACTTGCTCTTTCAGCCATTTCAATGGCACGTTTCACCATATTACCGGCGTCTCGAGCTTTTATGCCGCCCCAGCCTTCTCGTTGCACAACATCATAAAATCCAAGTTCTTTAGCGATCTCTTCTTTTAAACGAGGTGACATGATACCTTTTCTAGGCATATAAACTCCTCCTTTAACAACTGACGAATTTAGTATGTCCCAGAAAACGCAAAACACTCATGCAGTTTTGAACATACATGAGCGTTTCAAAATATAGAAATAAGTACTAGAAACTATTTTGCGACAGCAGCCTTTGCTTCGTCTAAAAATGTAATCTCTACTGCTTCAGTTAAAATATCTGTGTAGCTATACGATACGCGCTTGCACGTATTGTCCTCTTGATCAAGCTCAACTACAAAAATAGCGCGATATGTCTCACGCAATACCCCTGCACACTCGACCGTTTTCTTGCGACCGCCGTTTGCTCTTAACTGCAAACGTTTACCCAAATGACAATCCAACGACTTTTTAATGTCCGCTAAAGTTTTTGGCATTTTCGCTTACACCTCACTACTACTTAGTATAAGCGATTCGCCCAAAAATGTCAACAAAATATAATATTTTATCAGCCTACAATAAATATTGTCAACTTATTTTTTATGAAAAAAATATTTTTTTTTACGTAAACTCAAAAAAGTTAACAAAAAAGTTTTACTTTGCAAACGTTGGATATAGTGCATCTGCCAATTTCCCAAACTCTTGTATAGTAAGTGTTTCTCCTCGACGTGTTGGTTCAATATTTACTGCAGTTAAGGCCTCCATAATTTTCTCCTTACGTTCCTTTCCATTCGGTAAACTTGATTGCAAATTATTAAAAATCGTTTTTCGACGCTGTACAAACGACGCTCGAGTTACGACAAATAAGAAGTCCTCATCAATTACCTTTACTGGAGGCTCATCATGTTTAATAAGACGGATTACCGCAGAATCTACATTTGGCTGTGGCATGAAAACAGTCTTCGGTACTGTCATAGCTATATCAGCCTTTACATAGTATTGGATCGCAATTGATAAAGAACCGTACTCCTTCGTTCCAGGTTTAGCCGTAATACGCTCCGCTACCTCTTTTTGCATCATGACCACAAAGCCACGAATTGGCAAACGATCATTGAGCAATTTCATTAAAATCGGTGTCGTCACATAATAAGGTAAATTTGCTACAACCATAATATCTTCAATTCCCGGCATCTCTTCATTAATTACCTTCTCAACATCCGCCTTTAAAATATCTGAATGTACAATAGTAACATTGTTATATGGACTAAGTGTATCTTCTAATACAGGTAATAAGCGCTGATCAATTTCAAAAGATACAACCTTTTTGGCACTTCTCGCTAAATGCTCTGTTAATGCTCCAATGCCAGGACCAACTTCGATTGCACCACTATTCTCAGTTAAATTTGCATGACTAACAATATTACGTAATATATTCGGATCTATTAAAAAATTTTGACCTAAACTTTTTTTGAATGAAAATCCATATTTCTTTAAAATCTCTTGTGTTCTAATGGGTGTTGCAATATCCTTATGCATTGTTTTCCTCCTGATCTAACTGTGCGACGGCCGCACCAAATTGCTTTTCTGTAATTTGAAACATTTTCAATCTTTTATGAAGTTGTTTACCGTTTGTTGCACCAATATTCAAAATCTCTCCAAGGCGATCACGACGATTTTTCGCCTGTTGATGGCCAATCAAACGTGCTGTCATTAAATCCTCCAGAGTAATATCATCGATGATGAACTCAACACTATTTGGGGTATAGACATGTCGTAATGCCTCTCGTATATCCTCATCTGCTGCATGCTCAATGCCTAGTCCTTTACCGTTTTTTGCAATTGTTTTAGCTTTTGGTAAAAAAGCGTGTTTCACTCCTTTTACACGCTCCTCGATAATGGCACGAATCCGACGGCCTGGATAATCTGGATCAGTAAAAACAATAACACCTCTTTTATCCTGTGCATGTTGAATTCGCTTCAGTGTCTCCTCTGAAATAGCCGATCCATTTGTTTCTATTGTATCTGCCTGTGTAGCCCGCTTAATAGCTGTTGTATCATCTTTTCCTTCAACAACAATAATTTCTTTTATTTGCAAAAAGGCTCCTCTTTTCTACCTTATCTTCAGACCATTTTACAACTGCACTGTACGATTGTACAGAAATACACGGTCGTTCACCCTCTTATATAATACTCTTTGCTCTTGAGTTGAGTATTGTTGTTCATTAATTTCGCGCAGACTTATTGCCGCTGTCGCTACAGCTTACCTTATGTAAATTTAATTTAGTTAGTTTCATTCTCTAGAACATAAAAATGACTAAAAAAAGATAAAAAAGCTTTCCTGCCAGTCAAAACAGGAAAGCTACTAATTAGCGAAAAAACATATTGATTAATTTTACAATTTTTTTAATTTAATACTTTTATACGCACTTTCCTAACTCCCCAATTGCTAGCTTGGGCTTCAGTTTGTACAAGTATGTCGATCTTATTACCCTTAATTGCACCACCAGTATCTCCTGCTATAGCCGTTCCATAGCCTTCAACCCAAACTTTTGAGCCCAGCTTAATAACAGATGGGTCTACTGCGATTACTTTCAATCCAGAGCTTGAGCGCAAATCAATGCCAGTGGCAGATGTACCCGAGCAACCATTACAATAAGGTGTATATGCTGTTGCCGTTACATAAAATTCTTTACCGCTAGCTGGCTCTTTTGAACCACGTGATACAGTTGCTGCACTTGCTACTACAGATTTAGTACCTACTGCTACCACTTGCTTCTTTGGTTCTTTTACAACTTTTTCAGATTGTTGATTTTTTGCTACAACTTTGCCATTTTCCTTCACGACTTCATACGTTCGAGTAATTACGCCTTCCTGGCCAGCTGTTACAACTTTTTGTTTTCCTTTTTGTAATGAAGCATCCTGCTTCTTTTCAATTGCGAAATCTAAAGAGTCTTCCACTACATCGATAACCTTTTCTACGCGAACTACTGTGATTTTACTTCCCGGAGTGATTACGTCCTTCAGGTTATTCTCGACACGATCGAATTCATTTAACTGAATTCCCTGTTGTTTTAAAAAGTTAGCGACCGTAGTCGAAGTGGACCATACTTGTCTTTTGTTTACACCATCGACAAGCGTTACTTGAAACGCTTTTTGAATATCAATTTTGTTATCTGCTCCTACTTCTGTATCTAGACCTTGTGCTAATGCGTCATGCTCTGATACTTCGATATTTGCTTCTTTCAAAATGTCTTTCACTTGTGTTTCAGTTGTCCAAACTTTTGACTGATTTCCATCAACTGAAATAGTTACTTCTTTTGCCTGTTCCCATGTAATTGCTAAACCATTTGCAATTTTGGTATTCAGAGAGGGTGATATTTTGTCATGCTCTGCTACGTCTATATTTTGATCTTGTAATAATTGTTCTACAGTTTTGGCATGTGTTACTACGTTGATTACTTCCCCGTTTGCATCAAGCGTTACGGTTTTTTTAGTAACTTGAAAAAGTACAAATGAAATTACAGTTACAAACAGGACAAGTGAAATAATGCTTATCACTGTTTGCTTACTCCTCAATGATCCTAAGAACAAGTTTTTCATGGAATTATTTGACATGAAAAAACGCCTCCTTAATACAAAGTTGGATTATACGGACTAGTTTTGGCACTGTCAACCCGAATGTTTTGGAAAAGAAATTTGACCTTGCCTTTTCACCCAACCACAAACCCAGCATTGGAGGCGTCTCAGCTACTAAATGTCAATCCCAAAAAATTTTTTCGCATTTGCTGTTGTGACCTGTGCAACATCCTCAACGTTTAACCCTTTTAAACGAGCAATTTCTTCTGCAACTAATGGCACTAATGCTGGCTCATTACGCTTTCCTCGATATGGATGAGGCGCTAAATAAGGAGCATCTGTTTCAATCATCAAATGCTCTAACGATATTTCTGTCGCCACTTCCTTTGGCATACGTGCATTTTTAAATGTTACTGGCCCACCAAGACTAATCATAAAATTCATAGCAATACATTCACGTGCTGTTTCCACGCTACCACTATAACAATGCATCACGCCCCCCACAGATGCTGCATTTTCTTCACGTAAAATTTGTACAACATCTTTTGTTGCATCCCTGTTATGAATAATGATTGGTAAATTTAACTTTTGCGCTAAATGGATTTGCTTGCGGAAAAGTGCTTGTTGAACATCCTTCGGGGATTTATCCCAATGGTAGTCCAATCCAGTTTCACCAATACCAACTATTTTTGGATGTGCTGCTAATTCCTCAATCCAATTTAATTCCTCTTGCGTACAATCAATCGCATCTACTGGGTGCCACCCTATGACACCGTAAACAAAATCATATTGTTCAACCAATTGCATTGTTTTTTCAATGGTTTTACGGTCAAAACCAACAACAACCATTGTCTCTACTTTTGCTTCAAGAGCTCTATCAATAACCTCTTGTAAGTCTTCTTCATACTGATCTGCGTTTAAGTGTACATGTGTATCAATGAACATCGTCATTCTCCTAACATAGATTTTATTAAAAATTATTATTTCATATTTTGCGTAAGTATTACAATTTTGTTACAGACAATTTGGTATTATGACATTAACCGTAACCTCAGGTACAGAATTTGTTACTATATACCTAATAAAACTCAACATTTACTGCGCATAAATTATTTCAAGATAATAAAATACTCATTTTTTAAACAGATTTTAAAAGCCTGCTGAACTTTTTGCATTCAGCAGGCCTTCCTAAAATTTTTTACTTTACTTTTGCACCATTCTCTAGTTTTGGATCAACTGATGCTAATTTTAAAATTCCATCTTTTTCACCGGCTAGAATCATTCCTTGGGATAATTCTCCACGTAATTTAACTGGTTTTAAGTTAGTGACTACAATTACTTTTTGACCTATTAATTCATCTGGTGAATAGGACTTTGCAATGCCTGAAACTACTTGTCGTTGCTCATATCCAAGATCCACTTGAAGCTTTAATAATTTGTCTGCTTTCGGAATAGTTTCACATGCTGTTACAGTAGCTACACGTAAATCTATTTTCATAAAATCATCAATTGTAATTTCAGGTATTTCTGGGATTTCTACAGATTTTTGCTCAACTTTTGACTCTTCTTCTTGTGGAGTTTTCACTGAACCGCGCATTTCCTCACGAATATACGCAATTTCAACTTCACTCTCTAAACGAGGGAAAATCGGAATTCCTTTTTCTACCACTTTAATGTTTGCCGGAATAGTATTGCCGAATGTTTCAATTGTATCCCATGCTAAGAATTTGTCATCCAAGCCTAATTGTTCAAGAATTCGTTTAGGTGTAGATGTCATAAATGGTTGTAACATGACAGCAATTTGATGTAAGCTTTCCGCCAAATTTCGCATAACGGCGCCTAATTTTGGCTGATCCGATTCCTCTTTTGCTAGGACCCACGGTTGAGTTTCATCTATATATTTATTTGTTCTCGACACAAGTGTCCATAAGTCGGCTAATACGACACTAAATTGCATTTTTTCCATACTTTCTTCATATTTAATACGAACAGATTCAGCCTGCTCTTTCAAAGCTGCATCAAACTCTGTCGACTGAAGATTTTCTGCTGGAATACTGCCGTCGAAATATTTGTTTATCATTGATATTGTACGATTCAATAAATTTCCTAAATCGTTTGCTAAGTCGAAGTTTGTACGTTCAACAAAAGATTCTGGCGAGAATACACCATCAGATCCAAATGGTAGCTCACGCAATAGGAAATATCGAGTCGCATCTAAGCCATAACGTTCTATTAGCATTTCAGGATAGATAACATTGCCCTTTGATTTTGACATTTTACCGTCCTTCATCATTATGAAACCATGTGCAAACACTTTTTTAGGAAGTGGTAAATCTAGTGCCATTAAGAAAATTGGCCAATAAATAGTATGGAAGCGAACGATATCTTTTCCAACTACATGTACGTCTGCCGGCCAATATTTATTGAATAGTGTTTCATCCTCTGATAGATAGCCTAATGATGTAATATAGTTAGTTAATGCATCTACCCACACATAAATCACATGTTTAGGATCTCCTGGAACTTTAATTCCCCAATCAAATGATGTTCTTGAAACAGATAAATCTTCTAGACCTGGTTTAATAAAGTTGTTAATCATTTCATTTTTTCGAGATTCCGGCTCAATGAAGTCAAGGTTTTCTTCATAATAAGCTAATAGACGATCTGCGTATTTCTTCATATTAAAGAAGTAAGATTCCTCTTTAACTTTGTGTACCGGACGACCACAGTCTGGACAGTTACCATCTACTAATTGCGTTTCAGTAAAGAATGATTCACATGGTGTACAGTACGAACCTTCATACTCACCTTTATAAATGTCATTATTGTCTAAAAACTTTTGGAAAATCTTTTCGACAGCTTTCGTATGACGCTCTTGCGTTGTTTGTATAAAGTCATCGTATGAAATATCCATTAATGCCCATAGTCTTTTCGCAGAATCCGCAATTTCATTCACATAATCTTGAGGATGTTTGCCCGCTTCCGCAGCTTTTTCTTGAATTTTTTGTCCATGCTCATCCATCCCAGTTAAAAAACGTACATCATAACCACGTAAACGTTTATAACGTGCAATCGTATCTGATGCTACAGTTGTATACGCTGTACCAATATGAAATTTTCCACTTGGGTAGTAAATAGGGGTTGTTATATAGAATGTTTTATTTTGTTCGTTCACAAGAACTGCCTCCATTGTTTCACAGTATACTATCTATTCTAACGAAGTACGAAATTCGTTTCAACTTCTTTCAGCAGGTGTCCAAACATTCGCTGAAAGAAGTTAAAGCCTCCGGCGGATGTCACGGAACGGAAAGGAGCTCTTTGTGCAAGCACAAAGCCGATTCTGGACGCAATTATGCCGAGGCATAATTGATTGAAAGTTTCTCGCACGCGAAAAATGTCGAATAATATAATGAATCCATTTAATGTATTAAATAAGAATCTTTTTTACTATAAATTAAAATATATAATAAAAACCTTTTAAAATAATCAAAATATCTGTTTTCTCCTCAAAAATTTTTCCAAAGCAATAATATTAGTGTATTAATTAATTGACGTTTATGGCATTACTTGGTATGATAACTATCAGACAAAGAAATTATGTCGAAATTTGACGAAACACCAATATACATTTAACATTAGGAGGAAAATAATTATGAAATCAACAGGAATCGTTCGTAAAGTCGATGAATTAGGTCGTGTAGTAATTCCAATCGAACTACGTCGTACATTAGGTATTGCAGAAAAAGACGCTTTAGAAATCTATGTGGATGATGACAAAATCATCTTAAAAAAATATATGCCTAACATGACATGTGCTGTAACTGGTGAAGTTTCTGATGATAACTTCCGTCTAGTTGGTGGCAAATTAATTTTAAGTCCTGAAGGCGCAGAAATGTTAGTGAAAGAAATTCAAACTAACTTAAAAAAATAATTTGTTACACACCTAAATTGAGAACAGCAATTTAGGTGTTTTGATTTTATAAAGTATAATATAACCAATTATTAAGTCCCTTATAATGTCCATGTCAGACCTTTCATAATTAAGGGTACTATTTTTTACAATTATTATCAATTAAATATTGGCTTATCACTATAACATAGGGGTGATTTTCGTTCCTTAATCACTAGGTCGACCAGCCCCACTCCAATTAACTTATATTGGCATGCATTCTTAACAAATGTCATATCGAAATGTTGTTGGTGATGTGCCATCTATTTGAATAGATATAAAAAAGAGGTGCCTGATATTAAGGCAACCTCTTTTTTACATTAACTATGATATTCATTATAGACGTCTCGCTTCGCTACTTGACGTAATTTTGCTACTTCCTTTATAGCTTCTTTCGATGTAACACCTGTATGATTAATAATATAATCGACATGATCAATAATAGACATTGTCATCCAATATGTTTCTTCACTATTTTCTTCCTCGGCGTTTTCGTTTCCTTCAAGGACAATACAAAATTCTCCTCGGATTTCCTCTGTTTGTGACCATTCCACTGCTTCACCTAATGTACCACGTAAAAACTCCTCGAATTTTTTTGTTAACTCACGAGCTAATACAATTCGACGATTCCCAAGAATAGCTTCCATATCTTTTAAGGTTTCCTTTAATCGATGAGGAGCCTCATAAAACAAAATGGTTTCCTGACGTTTTTTGAGTTGCTCTAATTGTTTTCGACGTTCCTTTTTTCCTCGGTTCAAAAATCCATAAAAGAAAAAGGGTTGTGGCGTTAACCCAGAAGCAATTAATGCTGATATTGCTGCATTGGGACCTGGCACTGGTACAACTGGAAAGTCTTGATCGATTGCTTTTTCTACTATATCTGCACCAGGATCAGAAATACAAGGTAAACCAGCATCACTAACTAATGCAACGGTTTTTCCTTCACGTAATAGGGTTAACAGCTTCTCTCCGCCCACCGCTAAATTATGTTCATGATAGCTTATAAGTGGTGTTTCTATATTAAAGTAGTTGCATAACTTCTTTGTATTACGCGTATCCTCGGCTGCAATAATATCTGCTTCCTTTAAAATACGTAGTGCACGCACACTCATATCCTCTAGATTCCCAATAGGTGTTGCAACTAGATATAAACAACCTGTATGATCATGTATTGTACTTTTCTGAGATTTCATGACCCATCTCTCCCTATATATTTTATTTTTTGCGTTCGTGTTAACTGTTTAAAAGCATATTCTGCACGCATCGCCTCAGGTTTTGTATCGAATTCCTCTACATAAATACATTGCACTGGTCCTCGTGCTCTCGTATATTTTGCACCTTTACCAGCATTGTGTACAGCGACACGTCTGTCTACATTATTTGTATAGCCTGCGTATAAGGATTGATCGGCACATTCTAGCACATAAAAATAATGACTATTGTTCTTTTCCATAAAGGATTTCTCTCACTTCTGCTGTATATTCATTGTTGGCATCATAGACATACAGGGGAGGCAATATTTTTAAATCAGGTTTACCGTCTTTAATTCCTTCTATTAATAGTGTATTGGCTTCCTTACCTTCTTTTGGATAAATAAATTGCATTCGTTTAGGCTCTAAACGATTTGCCCGCATTGCCGTAACAATATCTAATAATCGACCAGGTCGATGAACAAAAGCTGCTTTTCCACCTTGCTTTAATAATTTGCTTGCTGATTGTATCGATTCCTCTAACGTTAAATATAGTTCATGACGTGCAATAGCGTAATGTTCACTTAGATTTTTATCACTAGCTTCATGTGCTAAAAAATATGGTGGATTACAGGTTACAGTATCATATTTTTCGATCCCAAGCTTCTTAGGAATTTCCTTCACATCACCAAGAACCATATCAATTTGCTCTTCTAACTTATTGTAACGGATACTTCGTTCAGCCATATCAAATAAGCGTGGTTGAATCTCTACTCCTGTAATATGTCCTTTTGTTCTGGCACTTAGAAACAGCGGAATTACACCATTACCTGAGCATAAATCAACAATTTTCCCTTTATGATATGGGACATTGACAAATTTCGAAAGTAGTACTGCATCCAATGAAAACGAAAAGACAGAGGGACTTTGAATAATACGTAAATTCTCAGCCAATAAATAGTCTAACCGTTCGTCATCCTTTAACCAATCTTCCATGTTTCTTCCTCCTACTATACAAAACAAAAGACTGACACCACCATAGTGGGAATCAGTCTTCTATTACACATTTTGTTTATTTAAAAATGATAGACAAAACAGACAGTCTTCGCCTTTCCTTGAACTCCCAAAATGAACATGACAAACATGGAAGCCTTCTTGGTATAGACGTGCTAGGTTATCATAGCCTTCGCCAATATCTAACGAATTCCCTTTCTTCTCAACAATAGCTTGTACAGTAGTTTCATTAGAAAGTAGTTCTTCTAGACGTGTACGAAGGTGATGATTTTCTGTTTCGAGTGCCTTATGCTCTTCCATCATTAACGCTACAAATTGTTTCAATGCACCAAATTGCTCCTGCATTGCTTCGAGCTGTTGTTCGAACTCCATAACGGTATCTAAGAAATTACGGTCCTTCACCCAAGCCACCTCGTTCAATTCTCTATCTTATATAAGATTTTTTTCGTATGCTAGCAGTTCTTCTAGTGTATATTCGACTGTGCGCTCCTGCTCTTGTAAATATACTTGAATAAGTCTTTCCAGTACATTTAAACCTACAACTTTACCGCGGCCATCTGGTGTCATCGTCATTTCACCAATATCTGGCATACCCTCTTTTGCTTCCTCATATTCATCATTTTCATACTTCAAGCAGCACATTAAACGGCCGCAAAGACCTGAAATTTTGGATGGATTTAAAGATAAGTTTTGATCTTTAGCCATTTTAATAGAAACCGGCTCAAAATCGCCTAAAAAAGTTGAGCAGCAAAGCATTCGGCCACATGGACCAATACCACCTAACAACTTCGCCTCATCACGTACGCCAATTTGCCGAAGTTCGATACGTGTTCTAAAAACCGAAGCTAAATCTTTTACTAAATCTCTGAAATCGACACGTCCTTCAGCCGTAAAATAAAAGATAATTTTATTACGATCAAATGTATATTCAACATCTACGAGCTTCATTTCTAAACTATGCTCTATGATTTTTGTACTTGCTAATTCAAATGCGCGCTTTGATTCGGCAGCATTTTCTTCTACTTGAATACGATCCCGTTCATCCGCTGGTCGTAGAACTTGTTTAAGTGGTAATACAACATCATTATCCCCAACAACCTTTTGAGGGACAACTACTTTACCATATTCCACACCGCGAGCTGTCTCTACAATGACATATTGACTGTCTTCTAGTAGATATGATGCTGGATCAAAATAATATATTTTACCCGCCTTTTTAAAGCGGATCCCCACTACATTATACAAATGTATATCCCTCCTGCAGATTTAGCATTAACTGCTCCATCATTAACGTCCTATTCATGTTACGCTGTAAAGATGCACGTGCCTGTAAAATTGACTCCATTTGACTAGATAGGCGTTCATAAGTCGAATGCAACGCAGCTTCTTTAAATGTTTGTAACATGTCTGGATAAGTACAAGCTGCTTCGGGATTAGCTTTTATTGACACTATATCACGGTAAGCAAATAGTAGTAAATCCAATGACTGCTCCATCTCGCCTTTTTCTTTAAACAGCGGCAACCATTCTTCATGTACAACAAGCATTGCTTCATGTACATTCTGACGAATTGCCTCTACTAATTTTAACACTGTTTTTCGAGCATGTGCAAACTGCTCATCATTTGCTAAAAATATCGCTGTTTCGAGCTCGTTCGTCATCATGCTCACTGTAGAAGCCATCGAATAAGAAATATTTTGATCTTGCAAATGCTTTAACAATATATGTCGAGGCATTTTTTGAAATTTAATATGCTGGCAGCGAGAGCGAATCGTTGGTAATATTGACTGCATTTGCTCCGTTAGCAAAATCGCAGTTACCTCACCATCTGGTTCCTCTAAAAATTTAAGTATCATGTTTGCAGATGCAATATTGAGACGATCTGCATGATGAAGTACATAAATCTTACGTCCTTCTTCAACGCCCATCATTTTCATTTCAGCAATTAATTCACGTATTTGATCAATTTTTATAAATTGACCTTCTGGATAAATTTGATGAATATTTGGATGATTGCCTGAATCCACACGTCTGCAATTTCGACATGTTTCACATGGAACATTTTGATTTGGTTGCTCACATAGCATTAATTTGACAAAAAACTGCATAATATCTACTTTGCCTGTCCCTTTTTCGCCATCAAAAATGTATGCATGCGCTAATCTATTTTTGTCAAAAATCGTTTGAAGCTGCTTCATTACGACTGGCTGTAGTGTGAATAGCTCTTCAACATTCTTGGCCATATATTTAAATTCCTTCCTATAACAATTGCTCACTTTTAGTACAGAAATATCTACTTTTTAGAGTAGATAGATTAGTTACATATTAGTTTCATGTCATTCACAAGTAGTTCCTTACCTAGTGTTGTAAAAATGACTGCGGAATAGATTTGAAAAAAGCCCGCGCCTACAAGAGAACAAGACACGGGTTTTACATATATAAATTAATTAATAAGCCTTTAATCTCACCAATTTTATCAAGAAGGTCAATTGCTTCTTTTTCTTCATCTAAAATATCTTGTGCAAGCTCCACAAGACGCGTATCAATAGTTTCAATAATTTTTAAGCGTCTTCCTTCACCAAAACGATTCCATGTATGTGATTGCTTTAACTCCATACCATGCTCTACTGTTTCTTGTAGAAATCGTTTAACAAGCATTTTAAAACGAGCAAGTTCTCGTAAATTACGTGATCTTGCAACACGGTCACCCGCTGTAGATATATCTCCTAGCAATCGTGTAAGCTGTTCTGTTTGCAGTTTGGTTCCTTGCTTGACGACCATATCTCCAAATCGGTTATTTTGATTATTGTTATGCAGTGGCTCTTTACGATTAGTATTTAACCCGACACGTATATCTTGATTGATCTTCAAGCTGTTTTCGCCCCCACTTGCTTTCTTTATCAAATACGCAAAAGCTAATTTATAATGTGTTTACGTTATATTTAACATGGCAATAATTTAAAAATGGTGAAACTGTTCAATTGGTAATACAAAAACAGTCGCTCCCCCTACCTCTACCTCCACAGGATAAGGTATATAGGAATCTGCATTTCCACCTAATGGTGAAACAGGTGCAACCATTTGTTCTCGTGCTCGACAATTATCACGAATTATATCTAAAACTTTGGGTATGAGAGAGTCTTCCGTCCCAATAAGAAACGTCGTATTTCCTGAGCGTAAAAATCCTCCTGTGCTCGCTAACTTAGTTGCGCGAAACTGATTTTTCGTTAAAGCATTCGATAAACGGCTGCTATCCTGATCTTGAACTACAGCTACGACTAACTTCATTCGCACTCACCCCTTTTATAAAATTCACCTAAACAAATTTTAACTACCTTTTTTAATACAGTAGCATCTACGGGAAATGTTAATCTTATTTAACAAGCGTTATATAGCCAAATCAAATATACATCGGAGACTTTATCTTCAGTCAGTTGGTGTCCAAATATCGTCTGAATGAAGATAACATAATAGATGTTACCATTATATCACAATGTGGTGGACAACTTCATGTTTTTACTGTATTACTTCATATAATAATGACCATACATCTTCAACAACACGCTCAATATTTTGGTCTGCATTAACGACATATATACGCTTAGGATAACGCTCCACTAACTGTAAATACCCTTCCCGAACCTTCTTATGAAAAGCTAAACTTTCAACATCTAAACGATTTACTTCTCGCTCTCCGTGAGCATGAATCCGGGCTAAGCCAACCTCTGGAGCAAGATCAAATAATATTGTCATATCAGGTAACTTCTTACCGATTGCAAACTCATTAATAGATAATACTTCGTCGACGCCAATACCACGTGCATATCCTTGGTATGCTAAAGATGAATCAATAAAGCGATCACAAATAACCATTTTACCAGCATCCAAAGCAGGTCGTACTTTTTCAAAATAATGCTGACTTCTCGCCGCTGCGTATAGTAATGCCTCTGTACGCTCATCCATTGCAGTATGAGCAGGGTCTAAAATAATCGTCCTAATTTTTTCAGCAATCTCAATACCACCAGGTTCTCTCGTTGCTAAAACATCAATATTTTCTTGTGCAAGTCGCTCAGCTATTTTTTGAATAACTGTTGTTTTTCCAGCACCTTCTGGACCTTCAAATGTAATAAATAAATTGCAATTCATGCTGTTATTGCCTCCAACTATTTAATGACCTCTATCATTTTTTCTTCTAAACGGTGATTTCCTTGAAATGTCGCACCAGTAGCTAGTAATTCCTCAAGTTGACTCAACTTTGCTACTGTTATTTTTTCGCCCGGAACAAGCAATGGAATGCCAGGTGGATACGGAATAATCATACTTGCGGAGATACGCCCCATTGTACGCATATACGGCAACCATTCTTTTTCCGACCCTTCAACCTCATCAAATGTATAGGCTGGTTCCGTAATAGCTACAAAATTGTATGCTGTTTGAGAAGCAGTTATTATTTCTACCATTGGCGTACTCAATAACAATGTTATTGCATCCTTAATACGGACACGAATTTCTGCAAATGGATAGCTATGCCCCTGTTTCAACAACGGTAGCACAAGCAATACTTGATTTGCATCTGCTAGCTCTGCGTAAACATGCTTTGCTTCTAATGCCTCTTGTAATTGAAAGCCACTATAACCATCAACGCGAAGTAATAATTTTATTGGATCATCTACTTCAATAACTTCCAAAGAACCAATAGCCCGTAATGCCTCTATCCATTGATTCCTTTTTTCTATTATATATGCACCGTCACTCTCCATATATGTCTGTACATAATAACGTGCATCATCTAAAGAAGCTAATAAAAGATAGGATGGACTACTAGATTGTAGCATCCGTAAATAATGATTTACTTTTTCGACATCGATGAAGTCTGAATTGACATGCATAAAGGATGCCATTGTCATAGCAGGCAATGTTTTATGTGCTGACTGTACTACGATATCAGCACCATATGTCAATGATGACGGTTGGAATAAAGTACACGCACTAAAATGAGCTCCATGTGCTTCATCCACCAAAACAGGAATACCTTTTTCATGACAATACGCAATCTGCTGCTCTATCTCTTTAGATGTCACACCATAGTAAGTAGGGTATGTTAAAACTACTGCACGAGCCTCTGGGAAATAATCAACAGCTTCTTTTAAATCTCTATAAGAAACATATGTTGCAGTTAATGTTCGTTCATCCCAAAGTGGCGAAACAAATACAGGCTTTGCTCCAACAAGCTCAATTGCATGAAATATAGACTTATGTGCATTACGTTGGACAATAATTGTATCACCTTTTTTACATGTGGCATAAATCATGGCTAAATTACCAACTGTCGATCCACCTACTAAAAAGAAGCTCTTCATCGCCCCATATGTATCTGCCAACAAGTTTTCTGCTTCTAATATCATTTCCTCTGGATGATGTAAGTCATCAAGACCCGATAATTCAGTTACATCATAGCGCATTACATCTTTAAATGCCTGAGGAAGATGTGACAGTTCTCCATGCTTATGCCCTGGTACATGAAAGGAAATATTTTGTTGTAGTCGAAAGCGCTCTAACCCTTCTACAATTGGCTTTTTCTTTTGCAAAACAAAACACCCATTTCCGTTATATTCTTATTTAATTATACGAAATTATAGCATGATAAAAAAGCTATCCTAGCAATTTGGATAGCTCCGCTCTACAAAGATTATTCTTCAAATAACTACGAAGTTATTCTCGTCTTCTCATTTATACTATTTAATAGCCTTTGCCGCCACTTCTTGTACTTGCTGTTCTACTAATTGAGATACGAACTTTTCTAATATTGGCTTCATCATCCCCACTAAAAAAACACTTGCTTTCATTGTTAACTTACCAAGAAGCTGATATGTTCCATCCTAATTTCGCTTTATTTCAAAAAAAACGCCACCATTTATCAGATCTGATAAATCTACCAAATCAAATTTAACTTGATCATTATTTGATTGACAGCACTTGAAACAGCCTTTGAAATAAATAATATCGAAATCCCCTTGAAATACCCAAATCATATCTTGTACATTTGGAAATTCATGATGCAAATACCTGTATTAGAATAGCTCATTCCTCTTTATTTTCAATAAATTCCTGTAATCTTATTTTTAAATTCAAATATCTTCACTATATAACCCCCTTTTTTGCTAATTTAAATCAATTAAATTGCAACATTTTTCAGGGTTTAGTCATGACTCTAACATTAAATATAGGTATTTGTTGAGCTCTTGAAAGCAAACAAAAAAGCCACTGATTTCTCAGTGGCTGCTGTTTGCCTAGCGACGTCCTACTCTCACAGGGGGAAGCCCCCAACTACCATCGGCGCTAAAGAGCTTAACTTCCGTGTTCGGTATGGGAACGGGTGTGACCTCTTTGCCATCATCACTAGACTATTGTCGGCTTCCAATATACGTCGTATTTCTTCGTCAGCTTCTGTCGCTCAGTCAGTCACGTACTTGAGTACGCTCCTTCCCTCTCTCCATCGCTTCCTCGAACTACTCGTATCTTGAAACCCTTGGTTAAAAGAAATTATTCTTTCAAAACTGGATAAACGGTGCATTGAATGTTTCAAACATTATGGTTAAGTCCTCGATCGATTAGTATTCGTCAGCTCCATGTGTCACCACACTTCCACCTCGAACCTATCTACCTCATCGTCTTTGAGGGATCTTACTTACTTGCGTAATGGGAAATCTCATCTTGAGGGGGGCTTCATGCTTAGATGCTTTCAGCACTTATCCCGTCCACACATAGCTACCCAGCGATGCCTTTGGCAAGACAACTGGTACACCAGCGGTGTGTCCATCCCGGTCCTCTCGTACTAAGGACAGCTCCTCTCAAATTTCCTACGCCCACGACGGATAGGGACCGAACTGTCTCACGACGTTCTGAACCCAGCTCGCGTACCGCTTTAATGGGCGAACAGCCCAACCCTTGGGACCGACTACAGCCCCAGGATGCGATGAGCCGACATCGAGGTGCCAAACCTCCCCGTCGATGTGGACTCTTGGGGGAGATAAGCCTGTTATCCCCGGGGTAGCTTTTATCCGTTGAGCGATGGCCCTTCCATGCGGAACCACCGGATCACTAAGCCCGTCTTTCGACCCTGCTCGACTTGTAGGTCTCGCAGTCAAGCTCCCTTGTGCCTTTACACTCTACGAATGATTTCCAACCATTCTGAGGGAACCTTTGGGCGCCTCCGTTACCTTTTAGGAGGCGACCGCCCCAGTCAAACTGTCCGCCTGACACTGTCTCCTGCCCCGCTAAGGGGCATGGGTTAGAATTTCAATACAACCAGGGTAGTATCCCACCGACGCCTCCTTCGAAGCTGGCGCTCCGAGATCTCTGGCTCCTACCTATCCTGTACAAGTTGTACCAAAATTCAATATCAGGCTACAGTAAAGCTCCACGGGGTCTTTCCGTCCTGTCGCGGGTAACCTGCATCTTCACAGGTACTATAATTTCACCGAGTCTCTCGTTGAGACAGTGCCCAGATCGTTACGCCTTTCGTGCGGGTCGGAACTTACCCGACAAGGAATTTCGCTACCTTAGGACCGTTATAGTTACGGCCGCCGTTTACTGGGGCTTCAATTCGCAGCTTCGCTTGCGCTAACCACTCCTCTTAACCTTCCAGCACCGGGCAGGCGTCAGCCCCTATACGTCACCTTACGGTTTTGCAGAGACCTGTGTTTTTGCTAAACAGTCGCCTGGGCCTATTCACTGCGGCTCTCATGCGCTTGCACGCTCAAGAGCACCCCTTCTCCCGAAGTTACGGGGTCATTTTGCCGAGTTCCTTAACGAGAGTTCTCTCGCACACCTTAGGATTCTCTCCTCGACTACCTGTGTCGGTTTGCGGTACGGGCACCTCTCACCTCGATAGAGGCTTTTCTTGGCAGTGTGAAATCAGGAACTTCGTCCATACGGACTCGCCATCACAGCTCAACGTTACAGTGTGCGGATTTGCCTACACACACGCCTTACTGCTTGGACGCGCACAACCAACGGCGCGCTTACCCTATCCTACTGCGTCCCCCCATTTCTCAAACGGTGAGGAGGTGGTACAGGAATATCAACCTGTTGTCCATCGCCTACGCCTATCGGCCTCGGCTTAGGTCCCGACTAACCCTGAGCGGACGAGCCTTCCTCAGGAAACCTTAGTCATACGGTGGACGGGATTCTCACCCGTCTTTCGCTACTCATACCGGCATTCTCACTTCTAAGCGCTCCACCAGTCCTTCCGGTCTGACTTCAACGCACTTAGAACGCTCTCCTACCACTGACATCATAGATGTCAATCCACAGCTTCGGTGAATCGTTTAGCCCCGATACATTTTCGGCGCAGCGTCACTCGACCAGTGAGCTATTACGCACTCTTTAAATGATGGCTGCTTCTAAGCCAACATCCTGGTTGTCTGTGCAACGCCACATCCTTTTCCACTTAACGATTACTTTGGGACCTTAGCTGGTGGTCTGGGCTGTTTCCCTTTTGACTACGGATCTTATCACTCGCAGTCTGACTCCCGTGTATAAATATCTGGCATTCGGAGTTTGTCTGAATTCGGTAAACCGGGATGGCCCCCTAGTCCAAACAGTGCTCTACCTCCAGTATTCTCATCACGAGGCTAGCCCTAAAGCTATTTCGGAGAGAACCAGCTATCTCCAAGTTCGATTGGAATTTCTCCGCTACCCACACCTCATCCCCGCACTTTTCAACGTGCGTGGGTTCGGGCCTCCAGTAAGTGTTACCTCACCTTCACCCTGGACATGGGTAGATCACCTGGTTTCGGGTCTACGACCACGTACTAATTCGCCCTATTCAGACTCGCTTTCGCTGCGGCTCCGCCTTCTAAAGCTTAACCTCGCACGTAATCGTAACTCGCCGGTTCATTCTACAAAAGGCACGCTATCACCCATTAACGGGCTCTAACTACTTGTAGGCACACGGTTTCAGGATCTCTTTCACTCCCCTTCCGGGGTGCTTTTCACCTTTCCCTCACGGTACTGGTTCACTATCGGTCACTAGGTAGTATTTAGCCTTGGGAGATGGTCCTCCCGGATTCCGACGGAATTTCACGTGTTCCGCCGTACTCAGGATCCACTCAGGAGAGAACGAACTTTCGACTACAGGGCTTTTACCTGCTCTGGCGGACCTTTCCAAGTCGCTTCATCTAACTCGCTCTTTTGTAACTCCGTATAGAGTGTCCTACAACCCCAAGAGGCAAGCCTCTTGGTTTGGGCTCTTCCCGTTTCGCTCGCCGCTACTCAGGGAATCGATTTTTCTTTCTCTTCCTCCAGGTACTTAGATGTTTCAGTTCCCTGGGTCTGCCTTCAAGACGCTATGAATTCACGTCAAGATACTACGCGATTAAACGTAGTGGGTTCCCCCATTCGGAAATCTCCGGATCAAAGCTCACTTACAGCTCCCCGAAGCATATCGGTGTTAGTGCCGTCCTTCTTCGGCTCCTAGTGCCAAGGCATTCGCCGTGCGCCCTTAATAACTTAACCAAGTTATTAAGCCTATAAAAAAACTTAAAAAATAAATGTGTTTGTTACAATTTCAATGTCGTTTTATCCAGTTTTCAAAGAACAAGTTTTGAAGTATTTCATTCAGAAGAATGAACCTTCAAAACTGAACGCAAAACGTAATCTTACAAACCCTAGGTTTGTATTCCGAAAATATCCTTAGAAAGGAGGTGATCCAGCCGCACCTTCCGATACGGCTACCTTGTTACGACTTCACCCCAATCATCTATCCCACCTTCGGCGGCTGGCTCCAAAAGGTTACCCCACCGACTTCGGGTGTTACAAACTCTCGTGGTGTGACGGGCGGTGTGTACAAGGCCCGGGAACGTATTCACCGCGGCATGCTGATCCGCGATTACTAGCGATTCCGGCTTCATGTAGGCGAGTTGCAGCCTACAATCCGAACTGAGAACGACTTTATCGGATTAGCTCCCTCTCGCGAGTTGGCAACCGTTTGTATCGTCCATTGTAGCACGTGTGTAGCCCAGGTCATAAGGGGCATGATGATTTGACGTCATCCCCACCTTCCTCCGGTTTGTCACCGGCAGTCACCTTAGAGTGCCCAACTAAATGATGGCAACTAAGATCAAGGGTTGCGCTCGTTGCGGGACTTAACCCAACATCTCACGACACGAGCTGACGACAACCATGCACCACCTGTCACCGTTGTCCCCGAAGGGAAAACCATATCTCTACAGTGGTCAACGGGATGTCAAGACCTGGTAAGGTTCTTCGCGTTGCTTCGAATTAAACCACATGCTCCACCGCTTGTGCGGGCCCCCGTCAATTCCTTTGAGTTTCAGTCTTGCGACCGTACTCCCCAGGCGGAGTGCTTAATGCGTTAGCTGCAGCACTAAGGGGCGGAAACCCCCTAACACTTAGCACTCATCGTTTACGGCGTGGACTACCAGGGTATCTAATCCTGTTTGCTCCCCACGCTTTCGCGCCTCAGCGTCAGTTACAGACCAGAAAGTCGCCTTCGCCACTGGTGTTCCTCCAAATCTCTACGCATTTCACCGCTACACTTGGAATTCCACTTTCCTCTTCTGCACTCAAGTCCCCCAGTTTCCAATGACCCTCCACGGTTGAGCCGTGGGCTTTCACATCAGACTTAAAGGACCGCCTGCGCGCGCTTTACGCCCAATAATTCCGGACAACGCTTGCCACCTACGTATTACCGCGGCTGCTGGCACGTAGTTAGCCGTGGCTTTCTAATAAGGTACCGTCAAGGTACAGCCAGTTACTACTGTACTTGTTCTTCCCTTACAACAGAGTTTTACGATCCGAAAACCTTCTTCACTCACGCGGCGTTGCTCCATCAGGCTTTCGCCCATTGTGGAAGATTCCCTACTGCTGCCTCCCGTAGGAGTCTGGGCCGTGTCTCAGTCCCAGTGTGGCCGATCACCCTCTCAGGTCGGCTACGCATCGTCGCCTTGGTGAGCCGTTACCTCACCAACTAGCTAATGCGCCGCGGGCCCATCTTATAGCGACAGCCGAAACCGTCTTTCAGTATTTCACCATGAAGTAAAATAGATTATTCGGTATTAGCCCCGGTTTCCCGGAGTTATCCCAAACTATAAGGTAGGTTGCCCACGTGTTACTCACCCGTCCGCCGCTAACGTCAAAGGAGCAAGCTCCTTCTCTGTTCGCTCGACTTGCATGTATTAGGCACGCCGCCAGCGTTCGTCCTGAGCCAGGATCAAACTCTCCATAAAAAGAAATTTGATTAGCTCAAATTGTTTTGCTGGCATCATGTTTGATGTCCAAAATTTTGTTTCGTTCACTAACTCAAGGTCAGCTACTAAAAACTTTATTGATTACGTTTTGCTTGTTCAGTTTTCAAGGTTCATTTCGTTACCGTTTCGCAACAGCAACTTTTATATAATAACATGTCGCCAATCATGTGTCAACAACTAAATTGTTTAATTTAATTTATTTGTTTTTCAGCAGTTATCTTAACGACTCTTATTACTATACCACAATATTTTTGTATTGCAAGCATTTTATAAGAAAAATATTAAAGCTGTTATCCCAAGTACTCCCGGGATACCTAGTATCGCAATTGTTAGAACAGAAAATAGATTAATAGGTACATTATAGCCGGCATACCCTATACCTAAATGAATAATAAATAATAGAAGAAAGGCAAAGGCAAATCTAAACCAAAAAACAGACATTCCTTCTAATATTTTTCCCATTTTAGCATGTCTTATTATTATATAAAGAAAAAGAAGCACTACAGGCACACAAAAACTCATAATTACGAATCCGGACACACGGTTTCCCCCTTAAGTATATAATTACGAAAGTTTATGTTTCCTGTTTTGCTTCTATGAATATCAATTATGCCTCGGCATAATCACGGCCGGAGGCATTAACTTATTTCAGCAGATCTTTGGACATCCGCTGAAATAAGTTAAAAAACTACTATTTAATTAATACTTTTCGAATCCTAGCTTCCTTGAATAAATAAAAATGTATACTCTCAGTTGCTTTTCGTTGAGCAATTACTTCTAAATCATAGTCATCTACTAATTCTTCGATTATCTTTGACTGCTGTAAATCCTCTTTTGTTTCTTTCATAAGATTTACAAGCTTGTCATCGAATTCTTTTTTTAATTTTCCCTTACTGCGGAAGAACATAGTAATCCCTCACTCACAATTCCCGGCGACCTTCCATTGCCTTCGATAACGTAACTTCGTCTGCATACTCTAAATCTCCACCTACTGGTAGTCCATGGGCGATACGTGTTGTTCGAATGCCTGATGGCTTCACTAGACGAGAAATATACATAGCTGTTGCCTCACCCTCGATAGTCGAATTCGTAGCTAAAATTAGCTCCTGAACAGTCTCATCATGCAAACGGACTAGCAGAGAAGAGACATTAATATCCTCTGGACCAACACCATCCATAGGTGAAATAGCTCCCTGTAGTACATGATACATACCGTTGAAATCACGCATTTTCTCCATCGCAATCACATCCTTTGTATCTTGGACAACGCAAATAATAGAATGATCTCGTTGTTTGTCCGTACAAATATGGCATGGATCTACATCAGTTATGTTGCCACACACAGAGCAGTAGCTTAAATTTCGTTTAGCATCAATTAATGCTTTTGAAAAAGATAAAACGTCATCTTCTTTCATCGTTAACACAAAAAACGCCAGACGAGCCGCGGTTTTCGGCCCGATACCTGGCAATTTCATAAAACTATCAATCAGTTTCGATATTGGTTCTGGGTAGTACATTTATTTACCTCCTAGAACGGAAGGTTCATGCCTTGAGTGAATTTACCCATAGTTGCATTCGTTTTTTCATCTACTTTTTTCAATGCTTCATTTGCAGCAACAACGATTAAATCTTGTAGCATTTCGATATCATCTGGATCTACTACTGATGGATCAAGATTTACTTCTACGATTTCACGTTGACCAGTAACAGCTACTTTCACCATACCGCCGCCAGCAACACCTTCAAATTGTTCTGCATTTAAGGCCTCTTGAGCTTCCATCATTTCTTTTTGCATTTTTTGCATTTTTTTCATCATACCTTGCATATTTCCCATTCCACGCATAAACATATTCCTCCTAAATGATTAATCTTCAACAATTTCAATAAAATCTTTACCAAACAGCTTTTCCGCTTCTGTCACAAGTGGATCTTGTGAAGCAAGTGGTTGCGCATCATCGATAAACGGCTCTTCTGGCATCTCTGCCGGTGGCGGCTCTAATAATTCCACTCCACGATCGCTCTCAGACTGAGATTTTTTCTGTTGCTGCAAGCCGTGATCACGAACAAACTCTTCACGTAATTTTAACCAGGTTTCTTCAGGTGTACAAAGCATTTCATACATAGCACCCGTTTGCCCTGCAATTAATTGTGTAAAGTGCGCTTTTAGAGATTGATTATCGGCAACCATTTGACAATGAATATCATACTTGAATTTTAACACAAAAGCACTTGAAGATGCCGCTACAGGTTCAGCCTCCGCTAAAAGAGCTGATTGAGACTTTTGCAATTGACTTAGCGCCTGTGCCCAAACCGATTTTATACGTTGCACATCTTGTTTGGTTGCATCCTTTAGCACCTCTTGAATACGCCCTGTTGGTGCTTTATAGCCATTCGGACTTTTAGCTCGCGAACGTTGCTCTTTTGGCGCTTGCGCCGTCTGCACCGGCACACCAGCTTGTAATTGTGCTGACAGTTGTTGCACCATTTGCTCAAGTGCTACTATTTTTTGAGCAAGTTCAGGGCTCATAGTAGCTTCACCTGAAGTAATTGCTTGACTAACTCCCCCACCTGAAAACTGTACCATTTTAAGTAGCGCGGTTTCTAAGTAGATCTTTGTATGATGAGAGAATCGCATTTCTTGCTGCGTTTTCGCTAAAATATCAATGTAGCCGTAGAGCAAATCGGGCGCAAAATCATGCGCTAATGTAAAAACCCGCTCCTCTGGTGATACGAGCTCCAATAATTCCGCTAAATCATCGCTCGTTTGTAGCAATAATAAGTCACGGAAAAATGTAATCAAGTCCTCTGAAAGGCGAAGAGGATCTTTTCCATCCGCAATAAGCTGTTCTAATAATGCAAGCATTTGCGCAACATCTTTTACTTTTAGAGCTTCTGCTAATTCATAGAAAACATCCTGACTAATGGAACCAGTAACAAGTAGTGTATCCTCAAGCTTCAGCTTTTCTCCGCTGAAGGATACGACCTGATCTAATAAGCTTAAAGCATCACGCATACCACCAGCTGCTGATTGTGCGATTACCTTCAACCCTTGTTCCTCATATGGTAACTCTATATCCTCTAATACAACTTTCATGCGCTCAATAATATCATTGGTCGAAAGACGCTTGAAATCGAAGCGCTGGCAACGTGAAATAATCGTTGCAGGCAATTTGTGGGGCTCTGTCGTTGCTAAAATAAATACAGCATGAGAAGGTGGTTCTTCTAATGTCTTTAAAAGGGCATTGAAAGCGCTTGTAGAAAGCATATGCACTTCATCAATGATATACACTTTATATCTGCTACTTGCAGGAGCAAATCGAACTTTCTCAATAATGTCTCGTATTTCTTCAACGCGTGAATTAGACGCCGCGTCAAATTCAATAACATCTGGATGTGAACCATCTGTAATACTTAAACAAGTAGCACATTCGTTACAAGGTTCGCTTGATGGTGCATGCTCACAGTTTAAAGCTTTTGCAAAAATTTTAGCAGTACTTGTTTTACCAGTACCACGTGGCCCTGAAAATAAATAAGCATGTGTTGTTTTATTCGCTAGGAGAGCATTTTGTAGCGTTCTTTTGACATGTGCTTGACCAGACATTTCTCGAAATGATTGCGGTCGATACACACGGTAAAATGCTTGATACGTCAATGATTTCCTCTCCTCTTCTTTTTTAATTAGAATATTCCTATTATAACATTTGCCCCATTATTTATGAAATAGTGTCACTGTTTTTCACAAATTCAAGGTAATTCCCCTCCGCTTCAATAGAAGGAGAAAATTCTAAGGTGGTTATTATTTTACATAATTACTACATAAAAAAAACGCACCCGTCTATTGTAGACGGGTGCGTTTGAATTGGCAATTTAATGCCGTGCACCTTTCTTCGACAGCCGCACATAAGCGTTACTCTTGTCGTTAGCTCAGATTAGGCAACCCCGCGGCACATGAATAAGACCACTTAATGCTGCTTCCTTCCGGACCTGACATGGTTCATGGGTATCCATTGCGCAGGACCCAATCGTCAACACTACGTGCAAAAGGCAGACCAAACAATACGGACAGCCTCGAAAAAGGAATTCAGTCTCGCTAGAGCGGATTGCGAGTTACAGGACACCGCTACCTTCCCACCTAGCACGGCAATAACTAGTATACTTACTGTTTTCATAAATTGCAACTTAATACACATAATATTTATGTGGAATAATCTATCTGCAATGTAAAAAAAACATTTTTTCAAAAAAACATAAAAATATGTTGACGTGAATTTAAAAACATGATAAATTAAGTTTTGTCGAAAAGACATGCAGTACTATATATTATGGAGGTATACCCAAGTCTGGCTGAAGGGATCGGTCTTGAAAACCGACAGGCGGGTAACACCGCGCGGGGGTTCGAATCCCTCTACCTCCTCCATTTTTTAAAATTCCGACTACAAATGTAGCCGTTTTTTTTTTGCTCCAAAATTGTATGTAACAATTACTAGATACCACTTCCTCTTAGGTTGTGGTATTTTTTTATTTATTACGAAAAATATTGATTTGATAGTTAAGACTATTCTTAAGCATTATTGTTGAAAAAAATTATAATTTCACGTTCTCCAAAGTGTTTTTCCATAGCATCGTCGAATAATCAAGCTTTTTAGTACATCTTTTCTTTACTATCCCGCTCTATTAAAATTGATTAGGGAGGATTTTTTATGCGCTCAAATTTTTTTACAACTCGTACTTCCCTCACTTGGATTATCATAATTGCTTTATTAACTGCAATCGGTAGTGAGATTAAAATAATGCCTTTCACTGATACTACTTTTCGCTTTGGATTAGGAAGTATTGTTTTCTTTTTATGTACACTACTTAGACCTACACCTATCATTTTGGCTGGATTTATTACAAGTATCGTGACAATAGTTTTTCGAGTTATCATTAATTACTCTTTACACGATGTTCCATTAATAGATAGTTTACTTACACATCTACCTGCTGCTGCATTTTATGTATTGTTCGCAATATGCCTACAAATGCTTAGTATTCATCAGTATAGAGAAAAACCACTAATGCTTGGATTACTAGTTGCATTTAGTGAAGTCTTCAGTAATTTAGTAGAACAGCTAGTTCGTTTTTTCATTCATTCTTACACTTTTTTACTTCTTCATGATTTACTTATACTATTAGCGGTTGCTTTATTGCGTAGCTTTTTTGTAGTAGGTATTTATAGCTCTATTTTAATTGCTGAACAAAAAAAACGTGTTCAGGAAATGCTTACGATCGGCTCAGATTTATATGTTGAGACACTTTATTTAAAAAAATCTATGAACCACATCGAAAAAATTACAGCCAGTGGGTTTGATTTATATCGACAATTAAAGTCACTCGGCAATCGCGAGGAAAGTTTACAGGCACTCCTTATTGCCCAGGAAATTCATGAAGTGAAGAAAGATTCTCAACGTATTTATGCAGGTATTTCTAAGATTGTTGGTGAGAAGAGTTTTGGCACCCTTAGATTGTCTGAATTATTACATTATATTGAAGACGGCAATAGTAAATACGCTGAATTACTCGGAAAAAACATTGAGTTTAAAATAAGTATAGACACCGATTTTCAAGCGAAAGAACATATTGCACTGCTTGCACTTTTGAATAATTTAACAGCTAATGCTATAGAAGCAATTGAAGGACAAGGTGTTATTTCTATTGCTATTCAACAACAACAGGATGATACTGTAATAACAGTATGTGATAACGGACAGGGTATTTCACAAAGTGATCTCTCAATTATTTTTGAACCTGGATACACCACGAAATACAATGTGGAGGGTGTCGCGGCAACTGGCATTGGGCTTTCACATGTTGCTGAATTAGTTAACAAATTAAATGGCTCAATATCCGTTGAATCAAACAATCAAAACACGATGTTTAAAATTAAAGTTCCTACGCAAACTATTCAAACGGGAGAGACTTAAATGAGATATTTTATTGTTGATGATGATCGTGCTAGTCGAGTCATGTTAAAACAAATTATTGAAGATAGTGGTTTAGGTACAGTTATTGGTGAAGCACGCAATGGTGAGGACGCTATTCCACAAATTTTAATGACACAGCCAGAGTTTGTGCTTATCGACTTACTTATGCCTAAGCTTGATGGGATAGCAACAGTCGAGCATCTTATTCAAAATCGGTTTGAGGGACAATTTGTCATGATTTCTCAGGTAGTGAATAAGGAGATGGTTGGTGAAGCATATGAACAAGGTATAGATTTCTTTATTCATAAGCCTATAAACCGTATTGAGGTTGAGAATGTTTTACGTAAAACAACTGAACAATTTCGCCTAAAAAACTCATTGCTAGTAATTCGCCAATCACTTACAAACATTGATCTAAGTGAACAAATAAATCATAAAGCAACGTCACGAGATCATATTCAATCCATCTTAAATGATATGGGTATCGTTGGTGAAATCGGAAGTGAGGATATTATAGCCATCATCGAAACATTGCTTGCTCATCAGCACAAAATTGCACCACTTCCTCCACTAAAGGAGCTATATGAGGAAATAGCAGCTGTTACAAAGCCTACTCCAGATGAAATTTTGAAAGAAAGTAAAGCCATTGAACAGCGTGTGCGTCGTACTATATTAGCAGCAATGATAAATCTCGCCAATTTAGGTGTCGTTGATTATACAAATTCTGAGTTTGAATATTATGCACCTCGATACTTTGACTTTAAAGAGATTCGTCAGCTAATGACTCAAATAGAAGACCACGGAAACCGTAAAGCAAAAGTTAATATTAAAAAATTTATCCAGGTATTATATTCAGACATTTTAACAAAATTAAATTAATTTTCTCGGATTTTGTCGGATTTCATAAGTCCTCCGTATTATTAAAGTAAGGCAAGTCCTAAAAATTTAATACTAGGGGGTACAAAGGGTTTGAAGAAGAAATTTAAAATCAGTTTAGCCACTCAAATTTTGATTGGTTTGACTTTAGGGATTATTGTTGGTGGTATCTTTTACGGAAACCCCAAAGTTGAGACATATTTACAACCTTTAGGGGATATCTTTCTTCATCTAATTAAGATGATTGTTGTACCTATTATTATTTCAACTCTAATCGTTGGTGTTGCCGGAACTGGAGACATGAAAAAGCTAGGACGATTAGGCGGGAAATCACTTCTTTACTTTGAAATCATTACAACAGTAGCAATTGTAGTTGGTTTACTTTCTGCAAACATCTTCCAGCCAGGCGCTGGTGTGAACATGGACGAGCTCTCTAAAGGAGATATTTCGGGTTACGTTGCAACTACAGAGGACGTAAAGCACGAAGGTCCATTTGATATTCTTGTAAGCATTGTACCGACAAATATCATTCAGGCAATGGCTGAAGGTAATATGCTTGCGATCATTTTCTTCTCTGTTATTTTTGGTTTAGGGGTTGCCGCTATTGGTGATCGAGGTAAACCAGTATTAGATTTCTTTAATGGGGTAGCAGATGCTATGTTCTGGGTAACTAACCTCGTAATGAAATTCGCTCCAATTGGGGTATTTGGTTTAATTGGTGTAACCGTTTCCAAATATGGATTTGCTTCACTAATACCACTTGGCAAACTTGCTCTACTTGTTTATGCAACAATGATATTCTTTATCTTTGTCGTTCTTGGTCTTGTAGCAAGATTCACGGGTATCAGCATTATCTTTTTAATTAAAGTACTAAAAGATGAGCTAATTTTAGCGTTCTCAACAGCTAGCTCTGAGGCAGTGTTACCACGAATCATGCTAAAAATGGAGAAATTAGGCGCTCCAAAGGATATCGTATCCTTTGTTATTCCAACTGGTTACTCCTTTAACTTAGATGGTTCAACACTGTACCAAGCTATTGCGGCATTATTTATTGCTCAAATGTACGGTATTCACCTAAGCATTGGTGAACAGATTACATTAATGCTTGTATTAATGGTTACATCTAAAGGGATTGCAGGTGTTCCAGGAGTATCCTTCGTTGTACTTCTAGCGACTTTAGGTACTGTCGGCATTCCAGTTGAAGGTTTAGCATTCATCGCAGGTATCGACCGTATCCTTGATATGGGACGTACAGTCGTTAACGTAATTGGTAACTCACTTGCTGCATTAGTAATGGCGAAATGGGAAGGTCGTTTCGATGCAGAAAAAATGAAAAATTACTTTAAAGATAACGAAAAGTTAGCATAAAAATCAAAAAAACTCACGATGTATGTGGCATCGTGAGTTTTTTTTCTTTGATCCGCCGGAGACATTAGGCCAACAGATGTTTTTTGTGCGAAAGCGTAGTGCTAACGCAGCGGCAGCAGAATGGTTTTGTCTGTGCGAAAGCGTAGCGACAGCAAAAGGGTTTTATCTGCGCGAAAGCGAAGCGGCAGCGGCAGCGGCAACAACATGATGTTGGTCACTCAGTCATTGCCACAAGACGTGGCGTTCTTAGACTGAATCTCTCTATTTCAGCGGATGTTTGGAAACCTCTTGAAAAGTAGCTTAAATCCACATCCATCTCATCACTTATAGAGGTGGGAGACTTCTGTACCTGTCGCTACACTTTCGGTATAAAAGACATTAGCTGAAAGAAGCTAATACTTTATCTAAATAAGCAATAACTGATTCTTTTCCATTTACATGTGCTTCTTGTGCACGTATTTCATCCTTTTTAACTTTTACCTCAGCAGCTGCAACAATATGCTCTGCATCCTCCTGTGGCACGACAACCACACCGTCCACATCTCCAATAATATAATCGCCTGGACGAACAGTAACGCCTCCAATAGCAATCGGAACATTTACTTTGCCACCACCGTTTTTATTGCCTGCCGCTACCGTAGTGCCCAAAGAAAAGACAGGAAAATCTAGCTCACGAATAGCTGCAATGTCACGAATAACACCATCTATGACAAAGCCCTGTACACCAATACCTTTCGCTAAAGACAGAACAAAATCACCGGCAACAGCACGATTTTTATTCCCTTTTGCATCAATGACTAAAATATCACCTTCACTAGCAGCTCGAATGGCTTCCAGTACAGCACCATTTTCGCCATCTGGTAAACGTACTGTTACCGCACGCCCAGCAATTTTAAAATGATCTGCTAACGGTTTAATATCACTGCGTAAATTTGTATGTCCCCCTGTCGCATCTGAAACCGCAGTCGTTGGCAAATGCTTAAAACTTACTTCCACCTTCGTCATCTATAACACCCCTATTATGATTTATGAAAGCCTTACACAATTATTGTAAATAAAATTCAGCTGCTATTTCAATATAAATATCTGAAAATTATGTAAATAAAACTTTTAAACATGTTATTGTTAAGGGTAATCAAATTAAAGAAAAAGAAGGTTATATATTAAAATTATTAACAACTCAATCAAATTACATTAAATAATTTCAATAAATTGCTTGGATTGTTTATCTAATGCCTCTGCTGCAGTTGCAATTTCAGCAAAATCATTTGTTGTAACATTAATTTGACCATTTGTTTTTTCTACTTTTTCAGCGATACGTGTAATATTTTCCGTGACTTGTCCAATCTCTCGCTCTATGCCCTCAACATTACTTTTCACTTCTGAAATAGATTGCTCCACTCTTATGGAAAGCTTTCTAACCTCTTTTGCTACAACATCAAAGCCTCGGCCATACTCACCTGCTCTTGCTGCTTCAATAGCTGCATTTAAAGCAAGTAAATTTGTCTGAGACGCGATTTCTTGAATGGTTTTCACAATACCTTTAATGGATTCAGCTTGCTTCTGTAGCTGCGCAAGATTTCTAACATTATCGACTGACTCTTGTGAAACCTCTTTGACTGTTTCCAGTAAATCCTCACAATTTTGAATACCAGCCTCTGATCGGCTATGAAGCTCTTTAGACATGATCTTTAATGTATCAGCTACATGAACAATTTCATTTTGGCGTTCAGTAATATTAGTTGCAATTTTCGATACGCCAATAACCTTTCTTGAATTATTAGCAAAGACAGGCATATAGGTAGCCTCAAGCCAAATCTTATTTCCGCTTGCATCCATTCTCTCGATTTTATCCTGATAGCTATTACCAGCAGCTAAGTTGCGCCAAAGTTTTTCGTAGTTTATGCTATTCGCAAATTCCGGTAAGCAAAAATCTTTATGATCCTTCCCTATCATTTCTTCCACTTTATAGCCTAATGCTTTAGCAAAAAGCTCATTTACATAGGCAACTTTACGCTCCATGTCAAAACGGATAATGGCTATATTTCGCTCAATTGCCTGCACTACTAGATCATCCGTAACTTGTGTATCTAATATTTTCTGCATAACCCACACCTAACTCTCCCCTAAAATTTTACTTAAAAATAAATTATTTTACATCAACAGCCCTTATAAAGATTATTTATTACAAAAAAACATGGGCACATTACGAGGGCACTGAAAAACTTACGTTTTCATAAAAGCGAACCTTTCTCAGATAAAAATAAGGCACTTCTTGTTCAATGTTGAACAGGAAGTGCCTTATTTCTGTCTCTATTCCTTATTCATTTTCGTTTAGTAACTTTAATATCCGTTTCAAATTGACAGCGAATATCGTTGTAGCACCTTGAATTTCCATGCCAAATAGACCCGCAGTCGATGCCGTATCGTACCCGTGTCCGTTTTTTAATTCACTATTCTTCGCTTCTACTTTGTAGCGATTTGCGGCTAATTGCTTAAATGCTTCCGTATTTTGAAATGCCTCTTGTTCGGCATGTGTATCCGACTTAATTGTGACAGAATATGTTTTACTTTTTGCGCCTTTTTTATAACAGCCCTCTCTCATTGGACATACTTTGCATTTTTCAATGTCAAAATAATATGTCTGACTTTGACTCTTACTCGTTCCTTTTTTACCCGTACGTGCTTTTCTTGTCGCGAGATGACCGGCCTTACAAACAAACATTCCAGCGTCTTTATTAAACTCAAACTTGTCTTCTTCTTTTCGTGGTCCTTGTGTAAGAATAGGATTCAACTTTGCCACAAGCGCGATTTTCTCTTCTTTTGTATATTCGATATTTGCCTTTTCAGAGTAAGCTGCGTCTCCAATAACTGTATTAATTTTCATACCTGCTTGTGTGCTTTTTTCAATTAACTCTTGAAGATATTTTCCATCGCTTTTTTCACCTGTTGTAATGACAGCCGCTGTAATAATACGTTCATCACTCAACGCGATATGTGTCTTATACCCGAAGAAAGAAGATTCCGACGTCTTATGCCCTTTTTGCGCATCCGCATCAGAAGAGTAATTTAGATGTTCTTGGAAATCTTCTACGACTTCTTTTAAAACATTCAGCTTTTCTTTGACAGATGGCATTTGTGCAATTTGTGGTTCCTTTTCAATGACTGAAATAACTTCCTTACAGTAAGTTAACTCATCCTTTACTTCGTTAGAAGTGGTCTTTGTGGGGAATTTGTCTTTCATCGATTCGTCAATTTTGTAGACAGCTTTTCGAGCGTTTTTTGATTTCTCTTGTAAAAATTCTTTAGGCGTTTTTTGGTTGTAACGTGCTTTTGTATGTGTGGCATCCACAATAATCGTTTGACTGTTGATGATTTTTTTCTCCAATGCGATCTCAACTGTTTTCCCAATGAGCATGTCTAATAAGCTTACGTCTTGAAGACGAAGCCGACGAAATTTTGTAAGCGAACTTGAATCAATGACTGGATCTTCTGGCGCCATATCCAAGAAATATTTAAATGACATATCGTACTTCGAACGCTCTACAAGGTCGACGTCTGATACATCATAAATTGCTTTTAATAATAAGTACTTAAACATACGAATTGGAGGAATGGCATTACGTCCATTGTCTAAACAATATTTTGTTTTTAACTCTTCTAAAATGAATGAAAAATCAACAAGTTCATTGATTTGGCGAAGTATATTATCTTTTGGCACAACAATATCGTAGATCGCCATATATGGACTTAAATTAAGGGTTTCTTGATTTGAAATCATGGGGGGCACCACCTGCACATTAATTCTTTTATTATAAAGGAAAGCGTGACTAAAATAATAGTGTGAAACATTGCGTTGTTTGGAGAAGCATCGCTCGACTCCTGCGGGAAAGCGAGACAGACGAGACCCCGCACGAAGCGAAGTGTAGGAGGAGGCTCGGCGCTCGCCCGCGGAAAGCGAGCGGAATGCTTCGGAAAACAACAGTAGAGTCACAATGTGAGAAGATATAGACTTTTTCAGTGCCCTCGCACATTACCCATGTTTTTTTAAAAAATGTAATACTTCTTGCGATGTAGTAGCTACATGAATAATTGATTTTTGTTCAGCACGTATAAAGCCTTCCTCAAACATTTTTTGAAATTGTTGTAGAAGCGCATCATAAAAGCTGTTTACATTATATAAAATTATTGGCTTTTCATGTAGTCCAATTTGTGCCCACGTAAACACTTCAAAATATTCATCCATTGTCCCGCCACCCCCCGGTAGGGCTATAAAAGCATCTGCTAACTCTACCATTTTGGCTTTACGTACATGCATAGACTCAACAAAATGAATTTCTGTTAAAGAAGCATGCGCTAATTCCCGCTTCTGTAAATGTGTTGGCATTACCCCAATAACCTCTCCGCCAGCTGCTAATACTGCGTCTGCTACTTTTCCCATTAGCCCTGTTTTCGAACCACCATAAACTACACCATGACCATTTTGAGCTAATACAGTCCCTAATTCGGCTGCCTTGTCTGCATAAATTGGGTTTACGCCTAACCCAGAACCACAATACACCGCTATTCTTATAGTAATCCCTCCTATTTCAAAAGACGTGACACAATAAGCTACATATTGTCTCACGTCTTTTTGATTATTTATTTTCTTCAATTGCTTGAGCCTGCCACTTCGCTCTTGGCCAGAACGCCATAATTTATCTTCCTATTGTTTTAGAAATATTAGCTTTAATAAACCTTCTATTTACGTAAATGGCTTGTTTGTTTTAGCATATGACTGATGCGGCTCACAATTGATTCAATTGCTTCAGGATTTTTTAATAAATCATAATCATTAATGTCTAAACGTAGAACTGGGCATGAATTAAAGTTATTGATCCAACTCTCATAACGTTCATGCATTTCACACCAATAATCATTCGGTGTTTGCTGCTCCATCGCACGACCACGCTCTTGAATACGTCCAATAACAGAATCAATTGGTCCTTCTAAATAAACAAGTAAATCTGGATGCGGGAAATATGGCGTCATCACCATAGCATCAAATAAATTTGTATAAGTCTCGTAATCTGTTGGGCTCATTGTACCTTTGTCATAGTGCATCTTTGCAAAAATTCCTGTATCTTCATAAATTGAACGATCTTGAATAAACCCACCGCCATACTCGAAGATACGCTTCTGCTCCTTAAAACGCTCCGCCAAAAAATACACCTGTAAATGGAAACTCCATTTTTCAAAGTCCTCGTAAAACTTATCTAAGTATGGATTTGTATCCACCTTTTCAAATGACGTACGAAAGTTTAACGCCTCTGCTAGCCCCTTTGTCATCGTTGATTTTCCTACACCAACCGTACCAGCGATTGTAATGACTGTTTGTGGAGGAATATCGTATTTCTCTCTCAAATTCATTGCTGCAAGCTCCTTTGTTGTAACGTATCCTTTATTGTTTGTAAAACATATTTCAAATCATCTGGATTTTTAACAAAATCAAGCTGATCGCCATTAAATCGAATAACAGGAATTTCGGGATGCATTTTCTCAAAATGCTCGATAAAGGTATGATAATCTGCCACAAGTTGTTCCATGTAATCTCGTGAAATCATTTTTTCAAATTCACGACCACGCATCGCAATACGTTTCATCAACGTATCCACACTAGCGTGTAAATAAACAACTACATTTGGAACAGGCATATCTTTCGTTAATATTTTATATATTTCTTCGTACTTATCATACTCTGTAGACGCCAATGTACGCTTTGCAAATATTAAATTTTTAAAAATATGGTAGTCCGCTACAACAGGTTTTTCATGTGTCAAACGGAATTTTTTAATATCTGATAATTGTTTATAGCGATTACATAGGAAGAACATTTCTGTTTGGAAGCTCCATTCCTCAATGTTCTCATAAAACTTATTTAAAAAAGGGTTTTCGTCTACTATTTCTTTTAATAGATGGTAATTAAATGTCGCTGCAATCTCTTTCGATAAAGAGGTTTTACCAACACCAATCGGACCTTCTACCGTAACAAATGGAATCGTCACCAGAAGCTCCTCCTTTATGTTCTATGGATTCTATCGTCATTACCCCAGCTTTGAGGCTTTCATTATATCAATTATGCCTCGGCATAATTGCGTTTGGAATCGGCTTTATGCTTAGGCCGACACGATGTCGGTCATTTCGGTAATGCCACAGGACGTGGTGTTTTTACCGATGCAGGTCAGTTAGCCATTATCGCATGGATACGATGATTCAAAAGACATTTGTAACTGCCGTTTCACTTACGTTACATAAAACACTTGCTGAAAGAAGTTAAAAATGAGTCAGTATTTTTCATTGTATCATAGTGAGAAAATGAAAAACAGAATCAAGCCAGTTCTCTATTAAATTTGGCAACAACAAACGACACGAAAAAAATAGACCCACAAAAGTGGATCTATCGTTACTCTTATAATTTAACTCGCTGTAAACGTAGTGCATTTAAAACAACAGATACCGAACTAAACGCCATCGCTGCACCCGCTACCCAAGGAGCTAACAGTCCAAATGCAGCAATCGGAATACCTAATGTATTGTAAGCAAATGCCCAGAATAAGTTTTGTTTAATGTTACGCATTGTTTTACGACTCATAATGATGGCATCTGCAATACTGTTTAAATCACCACGAATTAGCGTAATATCTGCTGCCTCCATTGCAACGTCGGTACCAGTACCGATTGCCATCCCAATATTAGCTGTCGCAAGTGCGGGTGCATCATTAATGCCATCACCAACCATCGCCACTTTTTTACCCGTAGCTTGCAGTTTTTTTACTTCATCTGCTTTGCCTTCTGGAAGAACTTCAGCAATCACATGATTCACGCCAACTTCTGCTCCGATTGCTTGTGCTGTACGTTCATTATCACCAGTCATCATAATCACAGTAATACCCATTTCTTGTAGACGATGAACTGCCTCTTTTGAAGTATCTTTAACTGTATCAGCAACTGCTACTAGGCCAGCATACTGACCGTTAATAGCAGCTAACATTGCAGTTTTACCGTTTTCCTCTAGTTGCTCCATTGTTGGTAGAATATCATCAATATAAATTCCGTATTGCTGCATTAATTTACGTGTACCAATTACAACCCCTTGACCAGAGACAGTCGCTTGCACACCGAAACCTGGTATCGCTTCAAAGAATTGAACATCTCCTAGCTCAATACCACGATCGGCAATGCCTTGAACAATAGCTTCTGCTAACGGATGCTCTGATTGCTTCTCCGCTGCCCCAATTAACGATAAAAAGCGTACTTCGTCTTGATTTTCTGTTAGTACGATATCCGTTAAGACAGGTTTGCCGTGTGTCACTGTACCTGTTTTATCAACAACCACTGTGTCAATGCTTTGAGTTTGCTCTAAATGCTCTCCACCTTTAAATAAAATACCAAATTCCGCCGCACGACCTGAGCCCGCCATAATAGATGTTGGCGTTGCTAATCCAAGCGCACATGGACATGCGATCACAAGAACTGCAATTAATACTTCAAGTGCTGGCGTAAACTCACCTGGTTGCACCCAAATAATCCAAACTAAAAACGTGACAACAGCAATGCCTACAACAATGGGTACAAATATACCTGAAATTTGGTCTGCTAAGCGTTGAATCGGTGCTTTTGAGCCTTGTGCATCTTCTACAACTTTAATAATTTGAGCTAATGCTGTATCGCGACCCACTTTAGTTGCTGTCATTTTAATAAAGCCATTTTTATTAATAGTTGAACCGAATAATAGGTCACCTTGCTTTTTATCAACTGGTAAACTTTCTCCAGTTAACATTGATTCATCAACAGCTGTTGTTCCTTCTAATACTTCACCATCGACTGGAATTTTTTCACCTGGTTTTACTAAAATAATGTCCCCAATAGCTACTTCTTCTAATGGTACTTCTTTCTCAACACCGTCTCGAATAACGACCGCCGTTTTCGCTTGAAGTCCCATTAATTTTTTAATAGCTTCTGACGAGCGACCTTTTGCTTTTGCCTCAAATAATTTACCTAATAAAATTAAAGTAATTAATACTGCACTTGTTTCAAAATAAAGGTGAGGGCTATGATGTGATCCTGCAGTTACAATAGCTTGATACACACTATAAAAATAAGCAGCAGATGTGCCCATTACGACAAGTACATCCATATTGGCACTACCATTGCGCAAAGCTTTATAGGCGCCAATATAAAATTGTTTTCCAATGATAAATTGAACAGGAGTAGCCAACACCATTTGTACCCACGGATTCATTAAAAAATCGGGAACATATAAAAATGATGTAAATGAAAAATGCCCTACCATCGTCCAAAGTAGTGGTAATGAAAGAATGGCCGATAAAATAAATTTATGTTGCTGTTGCTTGATGGCCTGTTCTCGATGATCTACTGTCTCTTGCTCATCTGCTTTTTGATGCGCTTCATATCCTAATTTTTCAACCTTCGCAATAATATCTGCAATCGTCACCTCAGATGGGTTAAACTCTATAGTTGCTTTTTCCAGCGCTAAGTTTACGTTTGCAGAGGATACACCTGCTAGTTTATTTAAACCCTTTTCTATCCGTGTTGCGCAGGCCGCACATGTCATACCTGTAATATCGAATTCAGTTTTTTGTTTAACGACACCATAACCAAGTGCTTCAATTTTCTTTTCAAAGTCTTCTTCATTTAGTTTTGTCGGATCGTATTTAATGGACGATTTTTCAAGAGCTAAATTAACCGTCGCTTGTTCTACACCATCCATTTTATTTAAACCTTTTTCTATACGAGTGGCACATGCCGCACATGTCATACCTGTAATTTGCAAATTCGCTTCCTTTATTTCTGAACTCATGATTATTTCTCCTCCCTACATACCAACAGGGGGTATGTGTAATTGAAAATAATAGAGTGCTACTTGAGCACCCTATTTATATTATTTAACGTCATAGCCTTGATCGTCGATTGTTTCTTTAATTTGATCTAGAGATACTTGTGTTTCATCAAATGCTACATCTACTAAACCATCAGCTAAGTTTACTTTTACTTGTTCAACGCCTGCTAAAGCTCCAACACTTTTTTCCACTGAGTTTACACAATGTCCACATGACATTCCTTGTACGTTTAATGTTACATTTTGCATAAAATATCTCTCCTTTTAATTTAGGTACTATATAGGGGTATATATTTATTAAAAAAAATCGAGTGTGTTGATTAATTATTTTAAGCTCTGATTTCCGCTACGGGCTACAATCAGTAAAAATGGACATATATTAGAAAAATAATAAATCTATATTTTCCTAATCAACACGCCTGAAAAAACTTTTACTTCTTCATTAATTTTTGAATGGTCACTACTAATTCATCTAACACTGCTTCATCACCTTCTGATAGGCGATCTACTACACATCCCTTTAAATGACCTTCTAATAATATTTTTGCTACACTATTTAAAGCAGACTGTGTGGCAGACAGTTGCGTAATAATATCATCGCAGTAAACATCTTTGTCAATCATCCCTTTAATGCCTCGGATTTGACCTTCGATTCGATTTAAACGAGTCGTTAAATCTTTTTTTACGCGTTCAGGATGATGGCTTTTTCGACACGACATACCTTCCTCTGTATGACAAACATCCTTTTTCACTACATCCTCCATACAATGCACCTCCTACTCACACTCATCATACTATACCCACGAAGGGTATATAAAGTGTAAAAAGAACTAAATATTTTTATTAATGATGATGGTGATGATTCGATTGCTCAGTTTTTATTGTACATAAAATGGATTGATCATGCTTATGTGCTACTGTTTCCAGCTGAATCGTTACATGCTTTATGCCCTTATGCTCAAGATTATGTTCAATTTCCCGTAATATATGCTCACCATCCGCAATTTTTAGCTGATCATCGACAACGGCATGACAAGAAAGTGCATTTGTTCCACTTGTTATTGTCCAAATGTGTAAATCATGAATGCTATGAACGCCATTTGTTTGTACAATAGTTTGTACGATTTCTTCAACGTCAACGTTTGAAGGTGTGCCTTCCATGAGAACATGGACAGCTGCCTTCGTTACATAGTAGCCGCTTCTTAATACTAATGCTGCAACAATAACACTCGCAAGTGGATCAGCCCAGCCCCAGCCAAAAAACATTATTAACAGTGCGGCAACGATGGCCCCTACAGATCCAAGCATATCACTTAATACGTGTAAATAAGCTCCACGCATATTTAAATTTTCTTTTGTATCACTGCCACGCATCATAATCCATGCTACCAAAATATTTATTAAAAGACCTATCGTACTTATTACTAGCATACCTGTAGTTGCCACTTCTGGTGGATTGGCAAAACGTTCAATTGCTTCATAGAAAATAAATAAAGCAATAAAAATTAATGTCACACCATTTAAAACTGCAGCTAAAATTTCAAATCGTTTATATCCGTATGTTTTACTATAGCTCGCAGCCTTTTCTCCAAACATAAAAGCAAGCAAAGCAATTGCCAAAGAAATGGAGTCACTTAACATATGTCCTGCATCGGATAAAAGAGCCAAACTATTTGTTAAATAGCCACCAATCGCTTCAACAACCATATAACTCGTAATAATAATGAATGATAAGATTAACACCTTTTTATTTGCGCCATGTGTATGGTCATGGCCATGATCATGCCCCATATTTTATCCCTCCATTAATACTAGTTATGTGCAGCATGCTCGATAGCTTGCTTTAATAAATTCATAATGTGATCATCATCTTTTGAATAATATAGAGTTGTACCTTCTCTTCTAAATTTCACTAAACGTAAATTTTTCAAAAAACGCAATTGGTGTGAAACTGTAGATTGACCTAAATCTAAAATTTCAGCGATATCGTTGACCGAATGCTCATCAGTGCACAATAAATTTAAAATACGAATTCTCGTCGGATCACTTAAAGCTTTAAATGTTTGTGACACAACAAAAAGTGTCTCTTCATCTAAATGTTGATCGTTAGTAACTTGAACTTCTATCTTTTGTAATTTTCCATCCATTAGTTTACCCCCAAAAGTCTATATTTATATATGAGCATGTGTTCATATATAAATATAGATGGTTGCTTTGAATATGTCAACGTTTTAACTTCTTACTGAATCCGGACGCATTGTTTATCTGTGCGAAAGCGAAGCGACAGCAACGATTATACGGAGACATATTTGATAGTAGCAATTGTCAATTAAGCAGGATACACTAAATGATAAGGAGAGATCATAGTGGATATTTTTGAAACAGACCGATTGTTTATGAACAGTGCACTGGAAGAAGCTAAAAAAGCAGCTTTACTTGGAGAAGTGCCAATAGGAGCTGTGCTTGTATATAATGGAGAGATTATTGCACGAGCTCATAATTTACGAGAAACAACACAAAATGCAACGACGCACGCTGAACTAATGGTTATTCAAGAGGCTTGTAAAAAAATAGGTAGCTGGCGTCTTGAAAAAACAACACTTTATGTGACACTTGAACCTTGTCCTATGTGTGCAGGTGCCATTTTGCAATCTCGTGTGCCTCGTGTTGTATATGGGGCAAGAGATATAAAAGCAGGCTGTGTAGATTCACTCTACCGTTTATTAAACGATGCACGCTTTAACCACGAATGCGAAGTAACAGAAGGAATTTTAGCTGAGGAATGTGGACAAATCTTAACCGATTTTTTCAGAGCATTACGTGAACGAAAAAAAGCTGAGAAAAAAGCGCGACAAGCATTAATATCTAACAATGAAGAAATTTAAAATAAAAGAAGGTATCTCAATCTGAGAAACCTTCTTTTTTCGAATAGTGATAATTCTCTTCAACAAAAGATTCTCTATCATAAAAACTGGATGGCACATTAATTGTTAAATAATCGAATCAATTTCATAAATCATATTTTTCAAAAGCCTAGACTACTCCTATTAAGAAAACTTGCGTTTTTAAAAATTATGCTGCTTGAATTTGTACTTGTGATAAAGCATTCAGACGATCCACCGCTAACTTGCAGGCATTATAAATAAACGTCACCAGGTTGAAATGTAGTTTAGCTTTTCTTCCTGTTCTGTGACGGACATTGTTTAACTGAAAATATTGCTTTAGGTATGCATTTACACGTTCAACGGCTGTACGTTCCTTATAAAGTTGCTTCCATAGTTCGGAGCCTCGTGCTGGATACGTGAATTTTCGTAAATCTATGTCACATTTGATTTTGAAAACCTTCTGACAGAGGGAATCATCACGTAACGGACAGGTTGCACATTCCTTTGGCCTTGTGAATTTTAGTGTTCGGTATTTTTCGTCGAAGCTGTCATAGCGGTAGCTGTGTTCACGTACACAAGTCGGTCTGAAATGCTCATCAAATCCGAGATACTCGCCTTCATTGCGGACATTATAGGGAATGACTGCACGCATTTGATATTCGTGTAATTGACGGTAAATGGGTTCATAATCATACCCTGCATCCAAAATAGCGGTTGTAAAATGCCCTGGAAATTGGTCTTCTGCTTTCTTTAAAAGAGGAATCGCTGCTTTACTATCTGACAAATTAGCAGATGTCATGAGGCGTCTAACGATATATTGACTCTTGGTCGTCACCGCGAGATGTCCTTTAAAGCCAAACCAAAACGTATTTTTACCGTCACTGTTCTTTTTGATGCCCCAATTCGGTTCGATGGGGGCATCTTGCCACAGTGTCTCCAGTGGTGTGTCGAGTTGGTCCTTGATTTCTTTTTCATAAGTTGACTGATTGGCTTTGATTTCTACTTGTTTCGTCAGCCAAGCATCTCGTTCTTCTTTTGATTTTCGTCCACGTTTTTTTGGTGGTGCCGTCCCTTTTTTCACCGAAGGTTTCGCTGCATCGCATGATTCAAAATGTGTGGCATCTATAGCGAGATGTACATCGTTTAGAAAGCCTTCTGTCATGGCTACTTGTATCAATGTATCTTGCATCACATCAAGTACATCGGATTGACTAATGACATCAATCATTCGAGAATAAGACGCTTCAGAAGGCACAACATCAGAAACAAGAAATCCACAATCCAAGCGGAATAAAGGATCATTGACCAAACGTTTGTTTAAATCCTTGATTGTTGGAATACGTTCGACAATGCGAACAATGAGTGACTGTATCATAGCACCGTAATTTAATTCACGTGGAGCACCGCGTAACGTCTTTTTTGAAAATAGCTGAAAAATCGGCTGTACGTCGAAAGTGGCAAAAATCGCATCAAATCGATGGGAACTTTCCATTTTCAATAATTCTTGGATGTCAAATAGGCTCATTTGTTTTACAATAGTCATAGGGCATTCACCTCATTCAGTATGGTTTAGTTTCGTCGCTACCATTATACCGAATTTGGGGAGGTGCCCGTTTTTTATTGTTTCAGAATCCTTGATACTAAAGGGATTAAAATTATGAAATTAACTCAATCAGTAAAAAATTTCAATACATATAAATTATTGACATCTATAAACTGAAAAGGGAGAATATAACTAGTTATATTCATAGTAAGTAAATAGGGGGAGAGTATATTCATGCCTATTTTGGACAGAGTGAAGTTCGATGGATTACGTTCGCGTGATTGGTTAATCTACAAACATCCAACAGATAAGTTAGTGTTAGGTTCTACACTTATTGTTAACGAGGGGCAAGTAGCTATCTTTATAAAAGGTGGCCAAATATGTGATGTGTTTAATTCGGGTACACATATTTTATCAACAAATAACTTACCATTACTGCATAACATAGTGAATCTTGCCTATGGAGGGAAGACACCTTTTTCAGCAGAGATATACTTTATAAATCTTACGTCAAAAATGGATTTATATTGGGGTACCACTGATCCTATCCAACTGATTGACCCAAAATACTTTGTAAAACTACGTATACGAGCGTTTGGTCAACTGTCTCTTCGTCTTGATGATTATTTATTGTTCTTTACAGAAATTATTGGCTCTATGAATAAAGATGATATTGTTAGCTATGAAAAAGTACAAGATTACTTTAAAGGTTCTCTTATTACCTCCATAAAAACTGAACTTGCAAATAAAATTATTAATGAGAAAATTTCTGCACTTGAAATAACAACAGAGCTTAATAATATTTCAAATAGTTTAAAAGAAAAAATATCTAATGCATTCAGTGAGTTCGGCTTTATAATGGCCCATTTTCATATTCAATCCATCAACTTCCCCGAAGAAGATTTCGATAAAATAAATGAAATTTTACAAGATAAAGCTAAATTCGAAATTATGGGTGACAATCGTTATGTAACACAGCGTAGCTTTGATATATATGAGTCTGCGGCAGCAAATGAGAATGGTGTAGCCGGATTATTTGCTACAAGTGGGGTTGGCTTAGGGGTAGGACAAGGTATGGTAAATATGATGAACCAACAAGTACAACAGCCTACCAATAATGTCACACATAAAATATGTCCTTCTTGCCACGGCAATATTTCGTCTACTAGTAAGTTTTGCAATTTATGCGGTGAAAATTTAACGCGTAAGGTTATTACATGTCATTCTTGTCAGGGCGAAAACGAAGAATCATCAAAATTCTGTAGCTCTTGTGGAAATAGTTTACTTAAACCTGTTTGTTCATGTGGGCAAGAACTAGACATTACCTCAAAATTCTGTAATAACTGTGGCGCTCAAGTTAAATGAATTCAATAACTGGTTATCACCTTAAAGAAAAAAATAATGTCTAAAAAGAGATGCATAAAAACAATAATAATTGATTAGGAGATTTTAATATGAACAATGTTGACTGTCCCCAATGTGGTGCACCTGCTGATGTTGCATTAGCTCAATGTAAATACTGTGGTGAAAAATTCAATTTCAGTAATAAACAGCAAGTTGTGCAACAACCAGAACCAGTTTATCAACAACAGCCTCAACCTGTCTATCAAACACAGCCACAGCAAGCATTTATGTATGATGGGATCGACCCTTCTTGGCCTATAAAAAATAAAACGGTAGCAGGGGTACTTGCTATCTTTTTAGGTGGAATCGGAATCCATAAATTTTACTTAGGGAAAATTGGACAAGGTATATTGTACCTCATCTTCTTCTGGACATATATTCCGGCATTTATAGGCTTTATAGAGGGCGTTATTTACTTGCTTTCTAATGAACATAATTTCTCTGTGAAACATCGAGTTCGACCTCGCTAATCTACTTTAAAAAAGAAAAACTACTGTTGAGATTAAATTTTCAACAGTAGTTTCTTTTATTTTTCGATCCATTTTACTTTGGAGCAATTACTTCTTTTCCGCCCATATATGGTCTTAATACTTCAGGTATTACTACGCTTCCATCTTGTTGCTGATAATTTTCTAGGATTGCTGCTACTGTACGGCCAATTGCAAGACCTGAGCCGTTTAATGTGTGTACATACTCTGGCTTTGCATTTGGCTCACGGCGGAAGCGAATATTTGCTCGACGTGCTTGGAAATCTTCGAAGTTAGAACAAGAAGAAATTTCACGGTACATGTTTTGCGCCGGAATCCAAACCTCTAAATCATATTTTTTCGCTGCAGTAAATCCTAAATCAGCTGTACACATTTTTAGTTTACGGTATGGTAACCCTAATAATTGCAGTACTTTTTCAGCATGACCTGTTAATAGTTCTAACTGTTCATAAGATTCTTCTGGTTTTACAAATCGTACTAATTCTACTTTGTTGAATTGATGTTGACGAATTAAACCACGTGTATCGCGACCCGCAGATCCTGCCTCTGAACGGAAGCAAGCACTATATGCTGCAAAGCCTTGTGGTAATGCTTCGGCAGGTAAAATTTCATCACGATAGAAGTTTGTCACAGGTACCTCTGCTGTCGGAATCATGAAATAATCTGTGTCATCTAATTTAAAGACATCTTCTTCAAATTTAGGCAGTTGTCCTGTACCTGTTAAGCTATCGCGATTGACAATTACAGGTGGTAGCATTTCTTCATAGCCATGCTCTTCTGCATGTAAGTCCATCATAAACGTCATTAATGCTCGTTCTAAACGAGCACCAAGACCACGATAGAATAAGAAACGACTACCCGTCACTTTTGCCCCACGTTCAAAGTCAACAATTTGTAAGTCCGTAGCGAGATCCCAGTGTGCTTTAATGTCAAAATCAAATGTTGGTACCTCACCCCAAGTATATTCCTCTACATTATCGTCCTCTGTTGTGCCAACTGGTACAGATTCATGTGGAACGTTTGGTAAACGCATCATCATATCTTTAAAGCGTTCTTCTACCTCATTTAATTGGACATCTAACTCTTTAATTTCATCGCCAACCTGACGCATACGTGCAATGACTTCATCCGCATTTTCTTTGTTACGTTTCATAACAGAAATTTGCTCAGATACTTTATTACGTTCAGCTTTAAGCTCTTCTGTTTTTGCAATTAATTCACGACGCTTTGCATCTAATTCTTCAAAATCGTCTAAGTTTCCTAAATCCTCATTACGTGTTAACAGCATTTCTTTAATTTCCGCGAAATTGTCGCGCACGCGTTTAATATCTAACATCGTCATACCTCCAGTAGATTGTTAATGATGGGAAATATTTAGTAGAACACAAAAAAAGCCCTCATCCCCCAAAAGGGACGAGAGCTACCCGCGTTGCCACCCTAATTGACTAGACAATTTGCCTAATCCACTTATTTCATAACGGCATTTCAGCCGGCGACAGCCTACTTTATTAACTTCGACTGCGCAACTCCAGGACGGATTCACAAGTGCTTTTATCAGCTTCCACCACCCGCTGACTCTCTAAAAAAAACGTGCTTGCTACTACTTCCCATCATCGTGTTCAGTTATTTAAATTTTATCCATACTGTACTATATGAATTAAGATTTTGCAAGTCATACCATAGAAGATACAAAATATTCAAGAATACGTGCATCTGACGTTAATTCAGGATGGAAAGAGCAGCCTAATAAATGATCGTCCTTTGCTAACACGATTTTCCCGTCATGCTCTGCTAATACTTCAACACCTTCACCTACAGAAACAATATGTGGCGCACGTATAAAGACAGCCGGAATTGCTCCACCTATTTCAGGTATGTCGAGCTTCACTTCAAAGCTATCTACCTGACGTCCATAAGAATTCCGTGCAACTACCACATCCATTACAGCTAAATGTGATTCATAATCCACTAATTCCTTTGCTAATAAAATCAATCCTGCACATGTTCCAAACATCGGCAATCCCTGTTTTGCAAGTGTGCGAATTGGCTCCAATAGCTCATAGCGGTTCAGCAATTTCCGCATCGTTGTGCTTTCTCCACCAGGCAAGACAAGTCCATCAAGCTTCTCTAAATCAGCACTTTGTTTTACTAAGACCGCTTCGCATCCAAGTGACTCTAACATTTGCACATGCTCTCGAACCGCTCCCTGTAATGCTAAAACACCGATTCGCTTCATCTTACCAGCCTCGCTCTTGCATACGCTCATTTTGACTAAGCTGTGCAATATCAATGCCTTTCATTGGAACACCAAGTTCTTTTGAAATTTCAGCAATTAACTTGTAGTCCTTATAATGCGTAGTGGCCTCTACAATTGCACGAGCAAATTTCTCTGGGTTTTCTGATTTAAAAATACCAGAACCAACGAATACACCGTCCGCTCCAAGTTCCATCATTAATGCCGCATCCGCTGGCGTAGCAACTCCACCTGCCGCAAAATTCACTACTGGTAAACGGCCAAGACGCTTAATTTCTCTTAATAATTCAAAAGGAGCACCAAGTAATTTAGCCTCTGTCATTAATTCGTCCTCTGTCATGCCAACAACCTTACGTACTTGCGCATTCACTTTGCGAATATGGCGAACAGCCTCTACAATATTCCCCGTACCTGGTTCACCTTTAGTTCGTAACATGGAAGCTCCCTCACCAATGCGTCGAGCCGCTTCTCCTAAATCGCGACAACCACAAACAAATGGCACTGTGTAATCACTTTTTAATAAATGAAACTCTTCATCTGCTGGAGTTAATACTTCACTTTCATCAATATAATCGACACCCATTGCTTCTAAAACTCTTGCTTCAACAATATGTCCAATACGTGCTTTAGCCATTACCGGAATAGATACAGCCCCCATTACCTCCTCAACAATACGAGGATCAGCCATACGTGCAACTCCGCCCGCCTTGCGAATATCTGATGGTACTCGTTCTAATGCCATGACAGCTACAGCCCCTGCCGCTTCCGCAATTTTCGCCTGCTCTGCATTAATAACATCCATAATGACGCCACCCTTTTGCATTTCCGCCATCCCGCGTTTTACTAACTCTGTACCTGTTTGTTTCATGATTTCTAACCTCCACCTGTATGATGAAATTTAGTATAATAGAAATTGACCATATAAAAATATCCAGTTTACAAAATAATTATAAGGTCAGGAGGATTAGTGGACATGGACATGCTATTATTTCAACTAGAAAAAACTGGTGAAAAACCGCTCTATGATCAGCTTTATAGCGGCATTAAAGAGGCTATTATTACAAAGAAAATAGCAGTAGGAGAAAAATTACCATCAAAAAGAAAATTATCAGATTTTTTGAATATTTCTCAAACAACAATTGAAATTGCGTATGCTCAGCTACTTGCAGAAGGCTATATTATGTCAAAATCACGAGTTGGTTATTTTGTAGAGGAAATTGACGAGCTTCCGTATATTCAACAGGAAACAGTAGCTTCCTTAACCGAACAACCTAAAAAAAAATCGCACAAAATAGATTTTAATCCTGGTTCCATCGATATCGATGCCTTCCCTTTTCAAACATGGCGGAAATATGCGAAAGATCTCTTTGACAACGCCTCAAAGGAATTATTATTAACTGGTGAGCCTCAAGGAGAACGATCTTTACGTACGGAGATTGCTAATTATTTATTTCAATCACGTGGAGTTGTTTGTAGTCCTGAGCAAATTGTTATTGGCTCCGGAACAGAGCAACTTCTTCCAATGATTTTGCGCCTTTTTAGTGACGACACTTGCTTTGCGCTTGAAAATCCAGGCTATCCAGCTGTGCATCGTATGTTTTCCCAACATAAACGAAAAGTCTATCCAATTGCGGTCGATGATGAAGGAATTGTCATTCATGAGCTCGAAAAAACTAGCGCAGACGTTGTTTATATCACGCCATCACATCAATTCCCAACAGGAGCAGTATTATCAGCAACGAGACGTGCACAGGCTTTAAAATGGGCCGCACAAAGCTCCTCCCGTTACATTATAGAAGATGATTACGATTCCGAATTTCGCTATACCGGAAAACCAATTCCTGCACTTCATGCATTAGATCGAAACGATAAAGTAATTTATATGAGTACCTTTACAAAATCGTTAATGCCATCCTTGCGTGTTGCTTATTTTGTACTTCCACCAAAATTACTTGCTACTTATAATGATGTATTTAATTACTATTCATCAACCGTACCTCGTTTCGATCAACATATCGTAGCTAATTTTATGCGTGATGGTCATTTTGCAAAGCATTTAAATCGAATGAGGAAAATTTATCGAAAAAAGCATGAAAAACTCACTTCAATTTTAGAAAACTATTCTAATCAAATTAAAATTACTGGAGAGCAAGCAGGCATGCATATTTTACTTGATGTACAGCATGCTTTATCGGAAAAGCAATTACAGCAGCTTGCCTCCAATGCAGATATCGGGATTTATCCATTATCTGATTATCGCCTGGATCACTCCACAGCCTCACATGCTCAATTTTTACTAGGTTTTGGAAGTATACCTGTAGATGAAATAGAAGCGTTTATTGAAAAGCTAATGGACTGTTGGGATATACAGAAGAAACACCCATCAAATTGATAGGTGTTTCTTTTGATCATGATTCAATCAATTGGATATTATAATGCTTAAACCATGTATGAATTTGCCCCAGATAAGCTAAAAGCTGTGGGCCTGCCATTAATTGTCCATACCACGGGACTTTGAAAGAACTGCCACCAGATTCAATGAGCTCGATTAGCTTCTGCCGTTCAAATAATTCATGAAGAATCGAACTTTTATCCTTCACTATTTCTCTTAGCCATTTTTGAACGCCTGCTGTATAAACTGGATGATAAGTTTTAGGATACGGGTTCTTTTTTCGATATAAAACTTCTTCTGGCAATAAGTGTTGCATTGCTTTACGAAGCAACCCCTTTTCCATACCACCTAAATTTTTCATTTCCCAAGGAATATTCCACGCATATTCCACAAGGCGATGATCTGCAAATGGAACACGAACTTCCAGACTCGCTCCCATGCTCATACGATCTTTTCGTTCCAGCAATGTTTGCATAAACCATACCATATTCAAATAAAACATTTCACGTTGCCTTACTTCCTCAATACTCTCTCCATCAAGATAGGGTACTTCAGCAATTGTTTGCAAATATGCTTGTTGTGCATAAGATTCAACTGCTAATTTCTTACGCCACCGCTCTTGTAACATTGTAGACCTTTCAGACAGTGAACGAATCCAAGGGAAACCTGTAGCCGTTTCTGTAAACCATGGGTAACCACCGAAAATTTCATCCGCACATTCACCTGATAGCGCAACGGTAAAGTCCCTTTTTATTTCTCGACAAAACCATAGTAATGATGAATCCACATCCGCCATCCCTGGTGAATCTCTAACAATGACAGACTCTACTAACAAATCGATTAATTGCTGCTGAGAAATTTCCTCAGTATGATGTGTTGTACTAAAGGTACCTGTCATTTTTTGAATCCAATACGTGTCTGTCGATGTTTGAAAAGCATGTGGATTAAAGAAACGCTCATTATCCTCATAGTCTATAGAGTACGTATGAAGTGTGCCTTTGTTTTGTTGCTGAAACATGTTTGCTGCTATTCCAGTAATGATGCTGGAATCTAAACCACCTGAAAGAAATGTACAAATCGGTACGTCTGAAACAAGCTGCCGTTCAATAGCATCCGTTAGCAAAAAACGGACATGATCGATTGTTTCTTCTAATGGCTCTTCATGCCGTTTACTCTGCAGCTTCCAATACTGCCAAAGTCGTATACCCTCTCTAGAGAAACGCATTGCATATCCTGGACGTAACTCATTAATATTTTGAAAAAGTGACTTTCCAGGCGTTCTAGATGGTCCTAAAGCCATAATAGTAGCTAGCCCTTCTATATTAACGGTTGTTTTCATCAATGGATGAGCTAATAATGCTTTCACCTCTGATGCAAAAAGCAAGCCGTCTTGTAGCTCTGTATAAAACAAAGGCTTTACACCTAGTCGATCCCGGCATAAAAAAAGAGATTGTGATTGTTCATCCCATACACCAAAAGCGAAAATCCCATTTAAAAAATCTACACACTGCTCTTTCCATTCAATATAAGCAGTTAATAATACTTCCGTATCTGAATGAGTTGTAAAAACATGCCCTCGATTTTGAAGCTCTTTCCGTAATTCTTCTGTATTATAAAGCTCGCCATTGTATGTAATGACATAGTTTGCACCATCATGTACTTTTTTCATCGGCTGCTTCCCACCGATTAAATCGATGACGGCTAACCGTCGATGGCCAAATGCAATATGCTCACTACACCAAATATTTTCATCATCAGGCCCTCGTTTATTTAACGTTTGCGTCATTAACTTCAGAATTCTATCACTTGTTCTTAAATCCTTTTGAAAGCTAGCCCATCCAGTAATACCACACATTTAGCCACACATCCTTTCGCCTATTAGCGTATGCAGTAAAGCGTGAAAACGTGAAAAGAACACGAGATGTTTGAAAACATCTACGTGTTCTATCCATTAATTATTAAAATAAGCCACCAACAAAGTCGGTAATACCACTCCATAAGTTTCCGAAGAAGCTACCAATACCTTGGAAGAATAGCGAGATACCACTAGCACGCTCTACAGCCTCCGTAGTGACAACATCAGCTGAAAGTTCCTTACCGTCAACAAAACCGTAATCTGTGCCTTCTGAGCGCTCAATAACTACCTTTCCGACAGGTGTATCCTTCTTGACCTCTGCTTCAAGACTTTTTTTATCTAATACTAGTTTAGGTTTATATAAGTCTTTCTCAGATGACTTTACCATAAATGAAACTGGTTCTTTAACAGCAATCGCTACATTCTTTTCTTTACCTTTCGTAACTTTTACTGTTTCTTGATCTTTAAACTTATAGTTCGCTGGGATAATTTCTTGTTTCGAGAATTGTGAGAAGCCATAGTTAAATAATTTAGCTGTTTCATCGAAGCGAGCTTTATATGAACCTTCTCCATTTGCATCTACAGCCTTCATAACAACAGCAATTAAACGTGTACCATTACGCTCTGCAGTACCTGTAAAGCAATGTCCAGCAAAGTCAGTTGTTCCTGTTTTTAATCCATCAACGCCTTCATATTGGTACACTAATCCTGGCAACATAAAGTTCCAGTTCTCCATTTTAATCGCATCTTCTGTACCTTCACGGAAAGTTTTCTTTGCAATTTTAGAAGTTTTTAATACATCCGGATGATCTTTTAGTAAATGATATGCCAATTTAGCTACAGATTTAGCAGGCATTACATTTTCATCATTTGGTCCAGTACCTGCTGGGTGCATACCAAATAAATTTGCATTGTTAAGACCAGTAGAATTTACAAATTTATAGTCTGTAAGACCAAGCTCTTCTGCTTTTTTATTCATTAGCTTTAAAAACTCAGTTTCAGTACCCGCAATTGTTTCTGCTATAGCAACTGTAGCAGCATTTGCAGAGTAAATTGCCATCGCCTCATATAATTCACGAATTGTGTAAGACCCGTCTCTACGCAATGGTACATTACTTAACGCACGATCTTGAGACAATTTATACGTATACTCAGTTACATGATATTCCTGATCCCACTTAACTGTACCTGCATCAATTGCGTCCAATAACAGGTATTCAGTCATCATTTTTGTCATACTCGCAATACCTAGTGATGTATCTGCATTTTGTTCATATAAAATTTTACCTGAATCTGCGTCAATTAAAATCGCAGCATCCACTTTTAATCCTAAATCTGATTCTGCATGTGCCTTCGCAGGGACAGCTGCCAAAACACTAAATAACAAAACAGGAATTAGGAGCAAGCGGATAACTGTGTTCATTGTCTTTTTCACCTTTAAAGCCCTCCAAAAAAATAATCTTGTCCTCGACATTTTATCATAGAAAGTTGATTCCGTGCGCACTCTCTACCATAAAAAAATGCTCTCGCGCCATCTTTGTAGACGATTCGAGAGCATAAAAGTTGCTAGTAATATATTACATCGAATAGTTTGGTGATTCTTTTGTGATTTGTACATCATGTGGATGTGATTCACGTAGACCTGCACCTGTCATTCGAACAAACTGAGCATTTTCACGTAAGAACTCAAGGTTAGGTGATCCGCAATAGCCCATACCTGCACGAATACCACCGATTAGTTGATAAATTGTATCTGCTAGAGGTCCTTTGTATGGAAGACGGCCCTCAATACCTTCTGGTACTAATTTTTTCGCATCTTCTTGGAAATAACGATCTTTTGAACCTTTTTCCATAGCTCCAATTGAACCCATACCACGGTAAACTTTGAAACGACGACCTTGGAAGATTTCAGTTTCGCCAGGAGATTCAGAAGTACCTGCAAGAAGTGAACCAAGCATTACAACGTTACCACCTGCTGCAAGAGCTTTTACAATGTCTCCAGAGTATTTAATACCTCCATCAGCAATAATTGTTTTATCAAGCTCACGAGCTACTGTTGCACAATCATAAACAGCTGTAATTTGTGGTACACCTACACCAGCTACTACGCGTGTAGTACAGATAGAACCTGGTCCAATACCAACTTTCACTACATCTGCACCAGCTTCAAATAATGCGCGTGCACCTTCACCTGTTGCCACGTTACCAGCGATAATTTCTAACTCTGGATACGTCTCACGGATAGAGCGAATTGTTTGTAATACTCCCTCAGAATGACCGTGTGCTGTATCGATTACTACGATATCTACTTGTGCTTCAACAAGCTTCTCAATACGTAGCATCGTATCTTTTGAAACACCAACTGCTGCCCCTACTAATAAACGACCGTGTATGTCTTTTGCAGCGTTAGGGAACTCAATTACTTTTTCAATATCCTTAATTGTGATTAATCCAGTTAATTTACCTTCTTCATCCACAATTGGTAGTTTTTCGATTTTATATTGTTGAAGAATCTTTTCAGCATCCTCTAAAGTCGTTCCAACAGGAGCTGTAATCAAATCTTCTTTTGTCATAACGTCTTCAATTTTTAAAGAATAGTCAGAAATAAAACGTAAGTCACGGTTTGTAATGATCCCTACTAGCTTTTGGTTTTCCATACTATCAACAATTGGTACACCCGAAATTCGGTATTTGCCCATTAAATGTTCAGCATCAAAAACTTGGTGAGTCGGAGTTAAGAAGAATGGGTTTGTAATAACACCATTTTCAGAACGTTTTACTTTTTCTACTTGCTCAGCTTGCTCATCAATACCCATGTTCTTATGGATAATACCGATACCACCTTGACGTGCCATAGCAATTGCCATTTTAGATTCTGTAACTGTATCCATGCCTGCACTGACCATTGGAATATTTAATTTAATCTTCGGTGTTAGTTGAACTGATAAATCAACGTCTTTCGGTAATACTTCTGAATGAGCTGGTACTAATAATACATCATCAAAAGTTAAACCTTCTTTGGCAAATTTAGTTTCCCACATTATCGTAACTTCCTCCTATAGTGAAAAGAATATTAATTGTAAGATTAACAACGAGCTAGGCTACTGTCAAGAAACTTATAAAAGAAAGACAATTCAGATTTTTTAAGGCAGTAATTCTTATAGTTTTTCGTCCCCTTTCACATGGACAAAAATGAGGCCTTTTCAATTTTCTTTCTTCTATTAGTATATAAACATTAGCTAAAACCTGTCCTATCTTAATTTTAAGCAATTTTTGCAAAATTATTGATAAATTATTAATGATTTTCATAAAAAATAAAAAACAGCCAGCACACAGCTGACTGTTTTCTTTGCCTAGCGACGTCCTACTCTCACAGGGGGAAGCCCCCAACTACCATCGGCGCTAAAGAGCTTAACTTCCGTGTTCGGTATGGGAACGGGTGTGACCTCTTTGCCATCATCACTAGACTATTATCGGCTTTCAATATACATCGTATTTCTTCGTCAGCTTCTGTCGTTCAGTCAGTCACGTACTTGAGTACGCTCCTTCCTTCTCTCCATCGCTTCCTCGAACTACTCGTATCTTGAAACCCTTGGTTAAAAGAAATTATTCTTTCAAAACTGGATAAACGGTGCATTGAATGTTTCAAACATTATGGTTAAGTCCTCGATCGATTAGTATTCGTCAGCTCCATGTGTCACCACACTTCCACCTCGAACCTATCTACCTCATCGTCTTTGAGGGATCTTACTTACTTGCGTAATGGGAAATCTCATCTTGAGGGGGGCTTCATGCTTAGATGCTTTCAGCACTTATCCCGTCCACACATAGCTACCCAGCGATGCCTTTGGCAAGACAACTGGTACACCAGCGGTGTGTCCATCCCGGTCCTCTCGTACTAAGGACAGCTCCTCTCAAATTTCCTACGCCCACGACGGATAGGGACCGAACTGTCTCACGACGTTCTGAACCCAGCTCGCGTACCGCTTTAATGGGCGAACAGCCCAACCCTTGGGACCGACTACAGCCCCAGGATGCGATGAGCCGACATCGAGGTGCCAAACCTCCCCGTCGATGTGGACTCTTGGGGGAGATAAGCCTGTTATCCCCGGGGTAGCTTTTATCCGTTGAGCGATGGCCCTTCCATGCGGAACCACCGGATCACTAAGCCCGTCTTTCGACCCTGCTCGACTTGTAGGTCTCGCAGTCAAGCTCCCTTGTGCCTTTACACTCTACGAATGATTTCCAACCATTCTGAGGGAACCTTTGGGCGCCTCCGTTACCTTTTAGGAGGCGACCGCCCCAGTCAAACTGTCCGCCTGACACTGTCTCCTGCCCCGCTAAGGGGCATGGGTTAGAATTTCAATACAACCAGGGTAGTATCCCACCGACGCCTCCTTCGAAGCTGGCGCTCCGAGATCTCTGGCTCCTACCTATCCTGTACAAGCTGTACCAAAATTCAATATCAGGCTACAGTAAAGCTCCACGGGGTCTTTCCGTCCTGTCGCGGGTAACCTGCATCTTCACAGGTACTATAATTTCACCGAGTCTCTCGTTGAGACAGTGCCCAGATCGTTACGCCTTTCGTGCGGGTCGGAACTTACCCGACAAGGAATTTCGCTACCTTAGGACCGTTATAGTTACGGCCGCCGTTTACTGGGGCTTCAATTCGCAGCTTCGCTTGCGCTAACCACTCCTCTTAACCTTCCAGCACCGGGCAGGCGTCAGCCCCTATACGTCACCTTACGGTTTTGCAGAGACCTGTGTTTTTGCTAAACAGTCGCCTGGGCCTATTCACTGCGGCTCTCATGCGCTTGCACGCTCAAGAGCACCCCTTCTCCCGAAGTTACGGGGTCATTTTGCCGAGTTCCTTAACGAGAGTTCTCTCGCACACCTTAGGATTCTCTCCTCGACTACCTGTGTCGGTTTGCGGTACGGGCACCTCTCACCTCGATAGAGGCTTTTCTTGGCAGTGTGAAATCAGGAACTTCGTCCATACGGACTCGCCATCACAGCTCAACGTTACAGTGTGCGGATTTGCCTACACACACGCCTTACTGCTTGGACGCGCACAACCAACGGCGCGCTTACCCTATCCTACTGCGTCCCCCCATTTCTCAAACGGTGAGGAGGTGGTACAGGAATATCAACCTGTTGTCCATCGCCTACGCCTATCGGCCTCGGCTTAGGTCCCGACTAACCCTGAGCGGACGAGCCTTCCTCAGGAAACCTTAGTCATACGGTGGACGGGATTCTCACCCGTCTTTCGCTACTCATACCGGCATTCTCACTTCTAAGCGCTCCACCAGTCCTTCCGGTCTGACTTCAACGCACTTAGAACGCTCTCCTACCACTGACATCGTAGATGTCAATCCACAGCTTCGGTGAATCGTTTAGCCCCGATACATTTTCGGCGCAGCGTCACTCGACCAGTGAGCTATTACGCACTCTTTAAATGATGGCTGCTTCTAAGCCAACATCCTGGTTGTCTGTGCAACGCCACATCCTTTTCCACTTAACGATTACTTTGGGACCTTAGCTGGTGGTCTGGGCTGTTTCCCTTTTGACTACGGATCTTATCACTCGCAGTCTGACTCCCGTGTATAAATATCTGGCATTCGGAGTTTGTCTGAATTCGGTAAACCGGGATGGCCCCCTAGTCCAAACAGTGCTCTACCTCCAGTATTCTCATCACGAGGCTAGCCCTAAAGCTATTTCGGAGAGAACCAGCTATCTCCAAGTTCGATTGGAATTTCTCCGCTACCCACACCTCATCCCCGCACTTTTCAACGTGCGTGGGTTCGGGCCTCCAGTAAGTGTTACCTCACCTTCACCCTGGACATGGGTAGATCACCTGGTTTCGGGTCTACGACCACGTACTAATTCGCCCTATTCAGACTCGCTTTCGCTGCGGCTCCGCCTTCTAAAGCTTAACCTCGCACGTAATCGTAACTCGCCGGTTCATTCTACAAAAGGCACGCTATCACCCATTAACGGGCTCTAACTACTTGTAGGCACACGGTTTCAGGATCTCTTTCACTCCCCTTCCGGGGTGCTTTTCACCTTTCCCTCACGGTACTGGTTCACTATCGGTCACTAGGTAGTATTTAGCCTTGGGAGATGGTCCTCCCGGATTCCGACGGAATTTCACGTGTTCCGCCGTACTCAGGATCCACTCAGGAGAGAACGAACTTTCGACTACAGGGCTTTTACCTGCTCTGGCGGACCTTTCCAAGTCGCTTCATCTAACTCGCTCTTTTGTAACTCCGTATAGAGTGTCCTACAACCCCAAGAGGCAAGCCTCTTGGTTTGGGCTCTTCCCGTTTCGCTCGCCGCTACTCAGGGAATCGATTTTTCTTTCTCTTCCTCCAGGTACTTAGATGTTTCAGTTCCCTGGGTCTGCCTTCAAGACGCTATGAATTCACGTCAAGATACTACGCGATTAAACGTAGTGGGTTCCCCCATTCGGAAATCTCCGGATCAAAGCTCACTTACAGCTCCCCGAAGCATATCGGTGTTAGTGCCGTCCTTCTTCGGCTCCTAGTGCCAAGGCATTCGCCGTGCGCCCTTAATAACTTAACCAAGTTATTAAGCCTATAAAAAAAACTTAAAAAATAAATGTGTTTGTTACAATTTCAATGTCGTTTTATCCAGTTTTCAAAGAACAAGTTTTGAAGTGTTTCATTCATAAGAATGAACCTTCAAAACTGAACGCAAAACGTAATCTTACAAACCCTAGGTTTGTATTCCGAAAATATCCTTAGAAAGGAGGTGATCCAGCCGCACCTTCCGATACGGCTACCTTGTTACGACTTCACCCCAATCATCTATCCCACCTTCGGCGGCTGGCTCCAAAAGGTTACCCCACCGACTTCGGGTGTTACAAACTCTCGTGGTGTGACGGGCGGTGTGTACAAGGCCCGGGAACGTATTCACCGCGGCATGCTGATCCGCGATTACTAGCGATTCCGGCTTCATGTAGGCGAGTTGCAGCCTACAATCCGAACTGAGAACGACTTTATCGGATTAGCTCCCTCTCGCGAGTTGGCAACCGTTTGTATCGTCCATTGTAGCACGTGTGTAGCCCAGGTCATAAGGGGCATGATGATTTGACGTCATCCCCACCTTCCTCCGGTTTGTCACCGGCAGTCACCTTAGAGTGCCCAACTAAATGATGGCAACTAAGATCAAGGGTTGCGCTCGTTGCGGGACTTAACCCAACATCTCACGACACGAGCTGACGACAACCATGCACCACCTGTCACCGTTGTCCCCGAAGGGAAAACCATATCTCTACAGTGGTCAACGGGATGTCAAGACCTGGTAAGGTTCTTCGCGTTGCTTCGAATTAAACCACATGCTCCACCGCTTGTGCGGGCCCCCGTCAATTCCTTTGAGTTTCAGTCTTGCGACCGTACTCCCCAGGCGGAGTGCTTAATGCGTTAGCTGCAGCACTAAGGGGCGGAAACCCCCTAACACTTAGCACTCATCGTTTACGGCGTGGACTACCAGGGTATCTAATCCTGTTTGCTCCCCACGCTTTCGCGCCTCAGCGTCAGTTACAGACCAGAAAGTCGCCTTCGCCACTGGTGTTCCTCCAAATCTCTACGCATTTCACCGCTACACTTGGAATTCCACTTTCCTCTTCTGCACTCAAGTCCCCCAGTTTCCAATGACCCTCCACGGTTGAGCCGTGGGCTTTCACATCAGACTTAAAGGACCGCCTGCGCGCGCTTTACGCCCAATAATTCCGGACAACGCTTGCCACCTACGTATTACCGCGGCTGCTGGCACGTAGTTAGCCGTGGCTTTCTAATAAGGTACCGTCAAGGTACAGCCAGTTACTACTGTACTTGTTCTTCCCTTACAACAGAGTTTTACGATCCGAAAACCTTCTTCACTCACGCGGCGTTGCTCCATCAGGCTTTCGCCCATTGTGGAAGATTCCCTACTGCTGCCTCCCGTAGGAGTCTGGGCCGTGTCTCAGTCCCAGTGTGGCCGATCACCCTCTCAGGTCGGCTACGCATCGTCGCCTTGGTGAGCCGTTACCTCACCAACTAGCTAATGCGCCGCGGGCCCATCTTATAGCGACAGCCGAAACCGTCTTTCAGTATTTCACCATGAAGTAAAATAGATTATTCGGTATTAGCCCCGGTTTCCCGGAGTTATCCCAAACTATAAGGTAGGTTGCCCACGTGTTACTCACCCGTCCGCCGCTAACGTCAAAGGAGCAAGCTCCTTTTCTGTTCGCTCGACTTGCATGTATTAGGCACGCCGCCAGCGTTCGTCCTGAGCCAGGATCAAACTCTCCATAAAAAGAAATTTGATTAGCTCAAATTGTTTTGCTGGCATCATGTTTGATGTCCAAAATTTTGTTTCGTTCACTAACTCAAGGTTAGCTACTAAAAACTTTATTGATTACGTTTTGCTTGTTCAGTTTTCAAGGTTCATTTCGTTATCTCTTCGTTAAGAGTTAACTTTTATATAATAACATGTTTCGTATATAATGTCAAACAGTTATTTTATTTTTATATTGTTCTAGCTGTTTGTTCAGCAGCAACTTTTATATAATATCACTTACTCCTATAGAACGTCAATAGTTTTCTATCGTTTTTTTAAAAAGTTTTATAACTTAAATCTTGGCCATGTTTTTAAAAATTGAATAGTACGGTTTCTGCCGATTTCTAGCAGCGTTTCCTTAGTTTCTTCATCTAAATCAAATTGTGTAGCACTATAATCATCGACAGGAATGAAAATAATATCTCTCTCATGTCGTCTCGAGATATATCTTTCATCATGAGCATCTTTCATAGTCGAAAATAAAGCTTCAAATAAATTTAATCCATTTTTAATTTCGTGTGGACATTGTTCTTCTCTACGTCTACTTAATTTTAGCCCTAAAATAGGTCGTACTTTACGTCCTTCTTTATCATCAAATACCCATAATGGAAAATTACTCAATACACCACCATCTACAATAACAGATTCACCTTTCCCTGTTTTTAATGTGACAGGTTCAAAGAAAAATGGAATCCCACAGCTCATACGTAATGCACAAGCCACTGAGAAATTACTTGCATCAATATGATAGTTGTGTAAATCATCTGGTAAAACAATGATTCTGCCGTTTGTTAAATCGGACGCAACTAATTTTAACGAGTCTTTAGGTAGATCCCCGAAAGTATAAACTCCCTTTTTAGCTAATTTCTGAAAAAACCATTTTTCCAAAGCTTTTCCTTTATATAAACCTAAATGGTGATAAACATTGACCCACTTCATAAACGGAAATGGTAATATTGTTCTCCTTGGATCTAGTAGTGAAGGTACATCCAACTCTTCTAGCATAGTTTGGATTTCTTTACCGCTATATCCTGAAGCAATAAAAGCAGCTAAAATAGCCCCTGCACTCGTTCCTGCTACCCTTTTAAACCGAAAATTTTCAGCTTCTAATACTTGATACGCCCCAACTAGTGCAAACCCCTTCAAACCTCCACCAGAAAAAACACCATCAATCCACAAAATTCCCTCTCCTTTTTTAAGGTAATCGTTACATTATACAAAGAGCTATATACAAATAGAACGAACTCGATGAGTATTTTGTCGAATTATTAAACTACTATGATACTGTCATGCGGATCTAAAAATATTAAAAGGATTAGCTCTGTTCAATATAGAGCTAATCCTTTTAATTTAGTTAATATTATTACTTTGATTACTTAATTTTAAAATGTGAAATTTGACCTTTTAAGTTTTCAACCATCTCATTTACTTGATTAGCTGTTCCTAGCATCTCTTCCATAAAAGCAGATTGCTCTTGCATAGTTGAAGCAATATGTTGAGTACCTGCTGATGTTTGCTCCAATGATTGCACAGTTGTCTCAGTAGTCCCCAATACTTGTTCAGAGCTTGCTGATATTTGTTCTACTGTCGAAGCAATTGATTGTGTTCGCATACTAATGTTTGAAATTAAAGATGAGATTTTTTGGAAAGTATCTCCAGCCATTCTTACTGCGACAGTCTCGTGATCAATTTCATTTACTACTCTCGTAATAGCTTCAACAGATTCATTAGAATTGTTTTGCATTTCAGAGATTAATTTAGTAATGTCATTCGCTGATTGGGCAGATTGTTCTGCTAAATGTCTTATTTCATCTGCAACAACAGCAAACCCTTTTCCGTATTCACCTGCACGAGCAGCCTCAATAGCTGCATTTAAAGCAAGTAAATTAATTTGATCTGAAATACTTGTAATTACATTTGTAATTTGTCCCACTTCTTTAGAACGTTGATGCATTTGTTCTGTCATTTGCATAGAAGCTTTCGAAAGCTCGTTAATTGCATCAATACCTTGTACGGATTTTTGAATAACATTATTACCTTGATTGGATTCTTCAGAGGTCCTAATAGATTCATTAGAAACATTTGTAGTAGATTCTGTAATTTCTGCTATACCCTCTGATATTTCCCTAATAGCAATTTGATTTTGAATGGCCCCAGTTGTTATCATTTCACTACTTACCGAAACTTCCTGAATCGCTGCTGATACCTGATTAGCCATTTCTGTCACTTGCTCTATACTGTGAGTCAATTCTTTAGATCCATTTACTACATAGTCTGCAGTTGAGGATACATGGCCTATAACTTCTTTTAACTGTATTTGCATACTATTAAAACTTGATGCAAGCTGACCAATTTCGTCATTACTTGTACTTTTTAATTCCTGTGTCAAATCACCAGCTGCAATTACTTTAGTATAATCTACCAGGTTATTTAACGGTTCAGAAATTCTTTTAGCAGTGAAGTATGCTAGTACACCACTTCCGACAATAAATACAAGTGCTAATACTATACAAATTATTATTAATACATTTTCTAAATCAACTATAAAATCTGCATCTTCATCTAATCCTAAAACAGAATCTGTTCCTTGAACTTGTAAAAATGTAGACTTATGAGCACCGTAATCATCTATATAAATATCACTCGTAACCATCTTTGTTGTACCTAACGCAGCTTTTTGTTCATCTGTAAACGCTAGTGGTGATAAATACTTATCGTCATTACCTAAAAATAGAATGACTTCTTTATTATCTACTTTACTCATAATATAAACATTTTCTAAATCATACTTTTCTTGAAATGCATTTCCTTTAGACACTAATTCTTCATATGCACTTTTGTTTGTTTTAGCACTATTGATTAATTCTTTATCAAACAGCTCATCAAATTCCTCCATTTTCATTGTTAAGCTCTTTTCAAATTGAGGAATAATATACCCATCAATTAAATGATCAGCTACAAAAAAAATGACAAAACTAAAAATTGTGCTTATAACAACAATAGGCATTAGTACGTTTAATAATATTTTCTTTCTAATTGTCATTCTTTTTAACAACATTAACGCTCCTAACTGTAATAAAAAAATTCATCAATATTAAGCAAGTACCAATTCTTTTAACGTAATATATTGATCTAGATCTAAATTCAATAACCTTATATTTTCTTTTAGATCCGGTGATTTATGGAATATTACAGCAAAAGTAGAGCTTTCATTAATTTTCATTGGTCGATACTCTAAAATTTCATCAAAATTTAGTTTAAAGGCTTCATGATTAATAGATTTAACTTTCTTACAATCAATAGATGCATCTATTTCAGCACAACAGAAACTATAAATTGAATCATCCATTTGATTAACTATATTTCCCCAATCAGGCTTTTGTTGTTTAAAAAAGTATTCACATGCGTTTACACCATATGCATAAACACCAAGTTCGTTTGTCCCTATACCAGCAAATCTAAGTGGATTTACTTCAATAGGGACAATTTGTCCATCACGATCAATGCGCACTTCAATATGTATAGGGGCAAGTTTTAAAGCGAAGAATGATGAAATAGTTCTTAAAAATTCTTGAATTTTATGGAGAGACTCATTTATTACTTGCTTACTCGTATAGTAAATTCTATCGCTCATGTCTTTCTCATGCCTAAACATTCTTTTAAAGAGATTTAGGATGACTGGTTCCCCATCTTCTGAAAAATAGGCGTCAACAGCGTATTCATCACCTTCAATTAACTTCTCGATTATAAATGTTTGACTATTTATAACTTCGATTGGATACTCTGAACCTGTAACTTCCATTTCAGATTTAAGTTGTTTAATAGTTTCATTATATTCCTCTACTTTATCAATTCGATGTACACCTATACTGGAATATCCTATAGCAGGTTTAACAATAATAGGGAACGGGAGTAAATTAGAATCTAATTCTTCTAATTCTTTTAGAGAAACTTCTGTGAAAAAGAAATCTTTATAATGTCTACTTAATGTTTTCCTGAAAGTAACTTTATTTTTCAAAATATCTGTAACAGTTGTTAAATAGTGATCAGGCGCATATTTTGATAAAATATTAAGTCCATTTTCAGAGTTAAAGAGAATTGGAGAATTCCCCTTCTCTAATTCAATCAACAAATCATCTACCTTTTTTAAATTTATAGCAGATTCGTTTGGTATAAAAACTTCATTTAATTTGATAACCGGAATTTTATTCTTACTAACTGTTTGCGCTAATAAATCAGAAACATAAGGTCTATCTAGTATTATCAACTTTTACACTCCTATTCATGTATTTTTTTACAGATCTATATTCTAAAACAATCTATAAAAGTATGAAAAAATAACCATTCCCTATCTTAATATAAAATACCCATAAAATCCATAATTTCAACTCATTAAACTATAGGTAATATTACACCGTGATTGATAAAAAGTATAATTAAATATCTATATACTACTAAGTATTTTTAACTACATAAAAATTATCTTTGCTAAAGTTAATAACTAAAAAAAATCAAGAAGCTGGTTATTTAAGCTTCTTGATTTTTTTATTGGTATATTATTTTTTATAATTTTATAAAAAAAAACAGCCAGCATATAGCTGACTGTCTCATTTGCCTAGCGACGTCCTACTCTCACAGGGGGAAGCCCCCAACTACCATCGGCGCTAAAGAGCTTAACTTCCGTGTTCGGTATGGGAACGGGTGTGACCTCTTTGCCATCATCACTAGACTATTATCGGCTTTCAATATACATCGTATTTCTTCGTCAGCTTCTGTCGTTCAGTCAGTCACGTACTTGAGTACGCTCCTTCCTTCTCTCCATCGCTTCCTCGAACTACTCGTATCTTGAAACCCTTGGTTAAAAGAAATTATTCTTTCAAAACTGGATAAACGGTGCATTGAATGTTTCAAACATTATGGTTAAGTCCTCGATCGATTAGTATTCGTCAGCTCCATGTGTCACCACACTTCCACCTCGAACCTATCTACCTCATCGTCTTTGAGGGATCTTACTTACTTGCGTAATGGGAAATCTCATCTTGAGGGGGGCTTCATGCTTAGATGCTTTCAGCACTTATCCCGTCCACACATAGCTACCCAGCGATGCCTTTGGCAAGACAACTGGTACACCAGCGGTGTGTCCATCCCGGTCCTCTCGTACTAAGGACAGCTCCTCTCAAATTTCCTACGCCCACGACGGATAGGGACCGAACTGTCTCACGACGTTCTGAACCCAGCTCGCGTACCGCTTTAATGGGCGAACAGCCCAACCCTTGGGACCGACTACAGCCCCAGGATGCGATGAGCCGACATCGAGGTGCCAAACCTCCCCGTCGATGTGGACTCTTGGGGGAGATAAGCCTGTTATCCCCGGGGTAGCTTTTATCCGTTGAGCGATGGCCCTTCCATGCGGAACCACCGGATCACTAAGCCCGTCTTTCGACCCTGCTCGACTTGTAGGTCTCGCAGTCAAGCTCCCTTGTGCCTTTACACTCTACGAATGATTTCCAACCATTCTGAGGGAACCTTTGGGCGCCTCCGTTACCTTTTAGGAGGCGACCGCCCCAGTCAAACTGTCCGCCTGACACTGTCTCCTGCCCCGCTAAGGGGCATGGGTTAGAATTTCAATACAACCAGGGTAGTATCCCACCGACGCCTCCTTCGAAGCTGGCGCTCCGAGATCTCTGGCTCCTACCTATCCTGTACAAGTTGTACCAAAATTCAATATCAGGCTACAGTAAAGCTCCACGGGGTCTTTCCGTCCTGTCGCGGGTAACCTGCATCTTCACAGGTACTATAATTTCACCGAGTCTCTCGTTGAGACAGTGCCCAGATCGTTACGCCTTTCGTGCGGGTCGGAACTTACCCGACAAGGAATTTCGCTACCTTAGGACCGTTATAGTTACGGCCGCCGTTTACTGGGGCTTCAATTCGCAGCTTCGCTTGCGCTAACCACTCCTCTTAACCTTCCAGCACCGGGCAGGCGTCAGCCCCTATACGTCACCTTACGGTTTTGCAGAGACCTGTGTTTTTGCTAAACAGTCGCCTGGGCCTATTCACTGCGGCTCTCATGCGCTTGCACGCTCAAGAGCACCCCTTCTCCCGAAGTTACGGGGTCATTTTGCCGAGTTCCTTAACGAGAGTTCTCTCGCACACCTTAGGATTCTCTCCTCGACTACCTGTGTCGGTTTGCGGTACGGGCACCTCTCACCTCGATAGAGGCTTTTCTTGGCAGTGTGAAATCAGGAACTTCGTCCATACGGACTCGCCATCACAGCTCAACGTTACAGTGTGCGGATTTGCCTACACACACGCCTTACTGCTTGGACGCGCACAACCAACGGCGCGCTTACCCTATCCTACTGCGTCCCCCCATTTCTCAAACGGTGAGGAGGTGGTACAGGAATATCAACCTGTTGTCCATCGCCTACGCCTATCGGCCTCGGCTTAGGTCCCGACTAACCCTGAGCGGACGAGCCTTCCTCAGGAAACCTTAGTCATACGGTGGACGGGATTCTCACCCGTCTTTCGCTACTCATACCGGCATTCTCACTTCTAAGCGCTCCACCAGTCCTTCCGGTCTGACTTCAACGCACTTAGAACGCTCTCCTACCACTGACATCGTAGATGTCAATCCACAGCTTCGGTGAATCGTTTAGCCCCGATACATTTTCGGCGCAGCGTCACTCGACCAGTGAGCTATTACGCACTCTTTAAATGATGGCTGCTTCTAAGCCAACATCCTGGTTGTCTGTGCAACGCCACATCCTTTTCCACTTAACGATTACTTTGGGACCTTAGCTGGTGGTCTGGGCTGTTTCCCTTTTGACTACGGATCTTATCACTCGCAGTCTGACTCCCGTGTATAAATATCTGGCATTCGGAGTTTGTCTGAATTCGGTAAACCGGGATGGCCCCCTAGTCCAAACAGTGCTCTACCTCCAGTATTCTCATCACGAGGCTAGCCCTAAAGCTATTTCGGAGAGAACCAGCTATCTCCAAGTTCGATTGGAATTTCTCCGCTACCCACACCTCATCCCCGCACTTTTCAACGTGCGTGGGTTCGGGCCTCCAGTAAGTGTTACCTCACCTTCACCCTGGACATGGGTAGATCACCTGGTTTCGGGTCTACGACCACGTACTAATTCGCCCTATTCAGACTCGCTTTCGCTGCGGCTCCGCCTTCTAAAGCTTAACCTCGCACGTAATCGTAACTCGCCGGTTCATTCTACAAAAGGCACGCTATCACCCATTAACGGGCTCTAACTACTTGTAGGCACACGGTTTCAGGATCTCTTTCACTCCCCTTCCGGGGTGCTTTTCACCTTTCCCTCACGGTACTGGTTCACTATCGGTCACTAGGTAGTATTTAGCCTTGGGAGATGGTCCTCCCGGATTCCGACGGAATTTCACGTGTTCCGCCGTACTCAGGATCCACTCAGGAGAGAACGAACTTTCGACTACAGGGCTTTTACCTGCTCTGGCGGACCTTTCCAAGTCGCTTCATCTAACTCGCTCTTTTGTAACTCCGTATAGAGTGTCCTACAACCCCAAGAGGCAAGCCTCTTGGTTTGGGCTCTTCCCGTTTCGCTCGCCGCTACTCAGGGAATCGATTTTTCTTTCTCTTCCTCCAGGTACTTAGATGTTTCAGTTCCCTGGGTCTGCCTTCAAGACGCTATGAATTCACGTCAAGATACTACGCGATTAAACGTAGTGGGTTCCCCCATTCGGAAATCTCCGGATCAAAGCTCACTTACAGCTCCCCGAAGCATATCGGTGTTAGTGCCGTCCTTCTTCGGCTCCTAGTGCCAAGGCATTCGCCGTGCGCCCTTAATAACTTAACCAAGTTATTAAGCCTATAAAAAACTTAAAAAATAAATGTGTTTGTTACAATTTCAATGTCGTTTTATCCAGTTTTCAAAGAACAAAAAAATGGTGGAGCCTAGCGGGATCGAACCGCTGACCTCCTGCGTGCAAGGCAGGCGCTCTCCCAGCTGAGCTAAGGCCCCAAGAGGTATATATGGTGGGCCTAAATGGACTCGAACCATCGACCTCACGCTTATCAGGCGTGCGCTCTAACCAGCTGAGCTATAGGCCCTCTTAGAAGTTTTATTTTTTTCATAAACCTTCAAAACTGAACGCAAAACGTAATCTTACAAACCCTAGGTTTGTATTCCGAAAATATCCTTAGAAAGGAGGTGATCCAGCCGCACCTTCCGATACGGCTACCTTGTTACGACTTCACCCCAATCATCTATCCCACCTTCGGCGGCTGGCTCCAAAAGGTTACCCCACCGACTTCGGGTGTTACAAACTCTCGTGGTGTGACGGGCGGTGTGTACAAGGCCCGGGAACGTATTCACCGCGGCATGCTGATCCGCGATTACTAGCGATTCCGGCTTCATGTAGGCGAGTTGCAGCCTACAATCCGAACTGAGAACGACTTTATCGGATTAGCTCCCTCTCGCGAGTTGGCAACCGTTTGTATCGTCCATTGTAGCACGTGTGTAGCCCAGGTCATAAGGGGCATGATGATTTGACGTCATCCCCACCTTCCTCCGGTTTGTCACCGGCAGTCACCTTAGAGTGCCCAACTAAATGATGGCAACTAAGATCAAGGGTTGCGCTCGTTGCGGGACTTAACCCAACATCTCACGACACGAGCTGACGACAACCATGCACCACCTGTCACCGTTGTCCCCGAAGGGAAAACTATATCTCTACAGTGGTCAACGGGATGTCAAGACCTGGTAAGGTTCTTCGCGTTGCTTCGAATTAAACCACATGCTCCACCGCTTGTGCGGGCCCCCGTCAATTCCTTTGAGTTTCAGTCTTGCGACCGTACTCCCCAGGCGGAGTGCTTAATGCGTTAGCTGCAGCACTAAGGGGCGGAAACCCCCTAACACTTAGCACTCATCGTTTACGGCGTGGACTACCAGGGTATCTAATCCTGTTTGCTCCCCACGCTTTCGCGCCTCAGCGTCAGTTACAGACCAGAAAGTCGCCTTCGCCACTGGTGTTCCTCCAAATCTCTACGCATTTCACCGCTACACTTGGAATTCCACTTTCCTCTTCTGCACTCAAGTCCCCCAGTTTCCAATGACCCTCCACGGTTGAGCCGTGGGCTTTCACATCAGACTTAAAGGACCGCCTGCGCGCGCTTTACGCCCAATAATTCCGGACAACGCTTGCCACCTACGTATTACCGCGGCTGCTGGCACGTAGTTAGCCGTGGCTTTCTAATAAGGTACCGTCAAGGTACAGCCAGTTACTACTGTACTTGTTCTTCCCTTACAACAGAGTTTTACGATCCGAAAACCTTCTTCACTCACGCGGCGTTGCTCCATCAGGCTTTCGCCCATTGTGGAAGATTCCCTACTGCTGCCTCCCGTAGGAGTCTGGGCCGTGTCTCAGTCCCAGTGTGGCCGATCACCCTCTCAGGTCGGCTACGCATCGTCGCCTTGGTGAGCCGTTACCTCACCAACTAGCTAATGCGCCGCGGGCCCATCTTATAGCGACAGCCGAAACCGTCTTTCAGTATTTCACCATGAAGTAAAATAGATTATTCGGTATTAGCCCCGGTTTCCCGGAGTTATCCCAAACTATAAGGTAGGTTGCCCACGTGTTACTCACCCGTCCGCCGCTAACGTCAAAGGAGCAAGCTCCTTCTCTGTTCGCTCGACTTGCATGTATTAGGCACGCCGCCAGCGTTCGTCCTGAGCCAGGATCAAACTCTCCATAAAAGAAATTTGATTAGCTCAAATTGTTTTGCTGGCATCATGTTTGATGTCCAAAATTTTGTTTCGTTCACTAACTCAAGGTTAGCTACTTAAAACTTTATTGATTACGTTTTGCTTGTTCAGTTTTCAAGGTTCATTACTTTGTTTTAAGCATCACCTCTTGGCGACTTACTTATAATATCAAGAATCTAAAACTATGTCAACACTTTCTCAATAAAATAATTCAATAGTTTATATATATCTATTATTCTCCTATCACATCACTATGTTTAAAGGTTTTAATTAATATTGATTAATTAATTCTAAAGAGATGTTATTCTCTATTTGAATTGTTTTTTGAGATAAAAATTCTCTTGTATTCATCTCGTTATATTTCGAGATATTACTGACGCTTTTGTTTTCACCTCATAAACCTTTGTCGACAGAAATAAAAATAAAAAAAGGCAAACGCCAATGTTAATGGGTTGCCTTTCGTCTATTATAAGTTCGTTATAATACGTGAAATATAGAAGGTACGATTTTTACTTAAATCAAATATCTCCCCTGAAAGACTTAATTTGATAAGTGGTCGAGTTGGTGCAAATTTATTTACAAACATTACTTCGCCATGTTCAAGATTAGATAGTTCAACTATTGTACCTATTGGGAGATCAGCAACAATATCTATAAGTGCACGAACTACTTTAATATCAAACTTTCCAAATTCAGCTTCATTAATCATCTCTATAACTTTAAAAGAAGATTGCTTTGTTCTATAAACTCGCTCGCATGTCATTGCATGGAATACATCTGCAACAGCAATAATTTGTGCGAAAGTAGAGATATTAGCAATTTTTTCACCCTTCGGATAGCCACTACCGTTTAAACGCTCATGGTGCTGGAAAATAGCCTCTTTCATTGTATCCTTTAAGATTGTTAAATCTTTGACCATATGATAGCTATAAATCGGATGCTTATAAATTTCATCAAACTCCTGCTCTGTTAAGGTTGTTTTTTTATCACGGATACGTGGATGAACTTTTGCCATCCCACAATCAGCTAATAAACCTCCAATTGCAACTTGAATTGTAATTCCTCTGTCATAGCCTAATTTTTGTGCAATCACTGCAGAAATCAATGCTGTTGCTACACAATGATGGTACAAATAGTCTTTTGGATTTGAATACTCATTTAAATCAAAAATTATTGTACGATCTTCTAAAACCATTTCTAATAATGGCAAGATAATTTTACGTGCTTTCGCAATATCTACCTTTGCTCCAGCTTCCCAGTTTTTAAATTCCTTTTTGAATTGCTCAACAGAATTGTCATAGACCCTTTTAAAAGTTGGAATAACCTCTGGTGGAACAACTATTTCTGTTTCTATTGTCTCTGCTTGAACCTCTCTACCATCTTTATAAACTGGGACTCTTGAGATATTAAAAGCAAAAAAAACTTGTAAATGGTCATAGGAAATTATCGTATTTTTAAAAATTATTGGATATTGTGTATTAGCAAAAATATCTTCAGAAATCACTTTACCAACACGTAATTCTGGAATTGGAACATATATTGTTTCCACCCGATTAACACCTCTTCACTATTTCACTGCTTAAACATAAAGTTAATTTCATTTTATCACGAATTCAAAATAATTACTTATTTTTCATAATTTATGCTAAAAAAACCGATGAACGGCAACAATAGCTGTCGTCATCGGCTTTTATTATTCTTCTACTTGATCTTCTACTTCATCATTTTCTTCATTTGATTCTTCTTCTTTTTCAACCTTCGCTACAGTTGCAACAAGCTCATCATCGCCTAAACGAATTAAACGAACTCCCTGTGTACTACGTCCAATTAAAGAGATATCATCCACATCCATACGGATTAGCATGCCGTTAATTGTAATAAGCATTAAATCTTCTGAACCATCCACAGTTTTTACAGCTACCATTGGGCCATTTTTATCAGTGATTTGAATTGTTTTTAATCCTACACCACCACGGCTCTGTAAACGATATTCTTCTTCAGAAGTACGTTTACCGTAACCTTTTTCTGTAACAACTAAAATTTCCTGTCCTGGTTCAATGATTTCCATACCAACTACTTCGTCACCATCACGAAGTTTAATACCTCGTACACCACCCGCAGTACGTCCCATTGAACGAATATCATCCTCTTGGAAGCGTACGAGCATGCCATCACGAGTACCGATAATCACTTGCTTTTCGCCATCTGTTAAACGAACAGAAATAAGATCATCATCTTCTCGTAAACTTATAGCTATTAAGCCGTTTGTACGGATATTAGCAAATTGAGAAACTGGAGTACGCTTTGTAATACCTGTTTTAGTAGTAAAGATGAAGTATGCATCTTCTTCAAATGAATCAACACGAATCATCGCTGTTACTTTCTCACCTTTTTCAATATTGAGTAAGTTAACAATCGGTAATCCTTTCGCTGTACGACCAAATTCCGGAATCTCGTAACCTTTTGCTCTAAATACTTTTCCTTTTGAAGTGAAAAATAAAATTGTATCGTGTGTGGATGTATTCATAAGGTGCTCTACGAAATCATCTTCATTAGTGCCCATACCTTGTACACCACGACCACCACGTTTTTGACTGCGATATGTATTCGCAGCTAAACGTTTGATATAACCATTGTGCGTTAAAGTTACAACCGAGTTTTCGACTGGGATTAAATCCTCGTCCTCAATCATTTCTAAACCGCCAGAAGTAATTTCAGTACGTCGTTTATCATTAAAGCGTTCTTTTAGTTCTAATATTTCAGTACGAATAATATCAACAATTTTAGCTTCATCTGCTAAAATCTCTTTTAATTCCGCAATTAGGACTTGAAGCTCTTGGTACTCTGCTTCAATTTTTTCACGCTCTAATCCACTTAAACGAACTAAACGCATATCTAAAATTGCTTGTGCTTGACGTTCAGATAGATTGAATCGCTCCATCAATTGTGGCTTCGCCTCATCACCACTACGAGAACCACGGATAATAGCGATAATTTCGTCGATATGATCGAGGGCAATACGTAAGCCCTCTAAAATATGTGCACGATCTTCCGCTTTTCTTAAGTCAAATTCCGTACGACGACGGATAATCACTTTTTGATGTTCTAAATAATGATGCAACATTTCTTTTAAGCCCATTACTTTAGGCTGACCATTTACTAATGACAGCATATTAATACCGAAGCTAGACTGCATTGCTGTTTGTTTATATAAGTTATTTAAAACTACATTAGCATTTGCATCTTTACGAACTTCAATGACTACTCGCATACCACGTCGGTCAGATTCATCACGCAAGTTTGTGATACCATCAATTTTTTTATCGCGTACAAGCTCTGCTATTTTTTCAATAAGCTTAGCTTTATTTACTTGGTATGGTAATTCATGAACAAGAATTGTTTCTTTACCATTTGATTTCTGTTCAATCTCTACTTTTGCACGAATAATGATAGAGCCACGACCTGTTTCGTAGGCACGGCGGATACCGCTACGACCTAAAATTAATCCACCAGTTGGGAAATCAGGTCCTGGGATAATTTCCATCAATTCTTCCGTTGTAATAGCAGGGTTTTCAGAAAGTGCTATCACTGCATCTATCGTTTCACCAAGTTGATGTGGCGGGATATTTGTCGCCATACCAACTGCAATCCCTGCCGCTCCATTTACTAATAAGTTTGGATAGCGACTTGGAAGGACAATAGGTTCCTTTTCTGAGCCGTCATAGTTATTTGTATAGTCAATTGTGTCTTTATTGATATCACGAAGCATCTCCATTGCAATACGAGACATACGTGATTCTGTATAACGCATTGCTGCAGCGCCGTCGCCATCAACAGATCCAAAGTTACCATGACCATCAACAAGCATGTAACGATAGCTGAAATCTTGCGCCATACGTACCATTGCATCATAGATAGATGAGTCACCATGTGGATGGTATTTACCCATTACGTCCCCAACAATACGTGCTGATTTTTTGTACGCTTTATCTGCTGTATTTCCAAGCTCTTGCATGCCATATAAAATACGACGATGTACAGGCTTTAACCCGTCTCGTACATCAGGTAATGCACGAGAAACGATTACACTCATCGCATAATCGAGGAAAGATGTTTCAATTTCTTCTGTTATATTAACTCCTTTAACACCGGAGCGTTCTTGTTCTGACAAAGTGTAGACCTCCTCTCAAGAAAAATTAAATATCTAAATTAGCGTATACAGCATTTTCTTCGATAAATTGACGACGAGGTTCAACTTCATCGCCCATTAAACGTTCAAATGCTTGATTTGCTTTAATGGCATCATCTAATTCTACTTGTAACAATGTGCGGTGCTCAGGGTCCATTGTAGTTTCCCAAAGCTGCTCTGCATTCATTTCTCCAAGACCTTTGTATCGTTGAACATTTGGTTTTGGCATTTTCGGTAGCCGTTCTAAAATTTCTTGAAGAGTAATATCATCATAGCAATACTCAACATGCTTACCTTGCTTTACTTGATAAAGAGGTGGCTGTGCAATATAAACATACCCTGCCTCTATGAGAGGTCGAAGGAAACGGAAGAAGAATGTTAACAGTAATGTTCGGATGTGCGCACCATCAACATCAGCGTCTGTCATAATAACGATTTTATGGTAACGAGCCTTTTCTAAAGTAAACTCTTCCCCAATACCTGTACCAAATGCTGTAATCATTGCACGAATTTCTGTATTGGATAAAATTTTATCTAAACGTGCTTTTTCAACGTTAAGGATTTTACCACGTAACGGTAAGATTGCTTGGAAGTGTCGGTCACGCCCAGATTTAGCTGACCCACCGGCAGAGTCACCCTCAACGATATAAATTTCACATTCTGATGGATTTGTTGATGAACAGTCAGCTAATTTCCCCGGTAAACTTGATACTTCAAGTGCATTTTTGCGACGTGTAAATTCACGTGCTTTTTTAGCCGCGACACGTGCACGAGCAGCCATTAAACCTTTTTCTACAACCTTACGAGCAACAGTAGGATTTTCTAACATAAAACGTTCAAAACCATCTGAGAATAAGGAGTTAGTAATTTGGCTAACTTCAGAGTTACCAAGCTTTGTTTTTGTTTGTCCTTCAAATTGTGGATCAGGGTGCTTAACCGAAACAATAGCTGTTAACCCTTCACGAACATCCTCACCAGTAAGATTTGCATCTGACTCTTTTAATTGCCCGTTTTTTCGCGCGTAATCATTAATAACACGTGTTAGAGCTGTTTTAAAACCAGACTCATGTGTACCACCTTCATACGTATTAATGTTATTAGCAAATGAAAAAATATTTGACGAGAATCCAGCATTATACTGCATAGCAATTTCAACTGAAATTCCATCCTTTTCTCCAAGAACGTCAATTGGTTCATGGATTGGCTCTTTAGATTGATTCAAATGCTCTACATACGAACGAATACCACCTTCATAGTGATACGTTGTAGAACGTTCTTCATCTTCGCGTTCATCAGCAATTGTAATCCTGATACCACGATTCAAATAAGCTAATTCACGAATACGATGTGCTAAAATATCGTATTCATAAACTGTAGTCTCTTTAAATATTTCAGGGTCAGCTTTAAAACGTGTAGTTGTTCCATTACGATCTGAGTCACCAATAATTGTTAGCTCTTGAACAGTTTTTCCACGTTCAAATTTAATCTCATGTATATGACCCTCACGATGAACTTGAACGATTGTCTCAATTGATAGAGCATTTACAACAGATGCCCCTACACCATGTAGACCACCAGATACTTTATATCCTCCACCGCCGAACTTACCGCCAGCATGTAGCACTGTCATAATAACTTCAACAGCAGGCTTACCCATTTTTTCTTGAATACTTACTGGAATACCACGACCATTATCTTCTACACGAATCCAATTGTCTTTTTCTATCGTTACTGTTATATCTGAACAAAATCCTGCAAGTGCTTCATCAATACTATTATCAACAATTTCCCATACTAAATGGTGTAGCCCTTTAGAGCTTGTTGAACCGATATACATCCCCGGTCTTTTACGTACCGCTTCTAAACCTTCTAATACCTGTATCTGATCGGCTTCATAAGCTTGATTTTGTAAACCTTCGTTCTCTATAGCCACGGCTTTCATCTACTCCTTCATAACATCATTGTGTGTAAATGAATGAACAGTCAACCGAGCTGACTATTACCATTCTTTTGTAATCTAAAAAACTCCCCGGGCTAACTTTCTTCAATCGCTCCTTGTTTCACGTGAAACAGTTGTGCATGCTCCATCGTTTCATGATGAATTCCATCAACATTTGTAGTCGTTACAAAAGTTTGAACTTCACCTTGAATGGTATTTAATAAATGCGATTGACGATAATCGTCGAGTTCCGACAATACATCATCTAAAAGTAGTATGGGTGTTTCATTTGTTTCTTGTTTAATTAACTCGATTTCAGCAAGTTTTAATGAAAGAGCGGTTGTACGTTGCTGTCCTTGCGAACCGTATGTCTGAACATCATAGCCATTCACCAAAAACTGCAAATCGTCTCGATGTGGACCAACTAATGTTACACCTCGATCAAATTCACGCTCCTTAGCTTCAAGTAACTTTTTATGCAAGAAGCCTTCAATTTCACTGAAATTATGTTCTTTTTCGATACCAGCTACTGTGCGGTATTTAATAACTAACGTTTCTTTCCCTTGTGAAATACCTGCGTGAATTGGCTCTGCCCACTCCTGCAATAAATCCATAAATTGAAATCTTTTTCGAATAATTTGGGTAGCTGCGTGAATATATTGTTCATTATAAACCTCGTACATCACGTCATCTGGCATTGCCTTACCTTGATTCATTTTTAAAAAATGATTACGTTGTTTTAAAATTTTTTGAAAGGTTAATAAATCATGTAAATAGACAGGCGAAATTTGCCCAATCTCCATATCAATAAAACGTCGCCGTATTTGCGGACTTCCCTTTACAACGTTTAAATCTTCGGGTGCAAACATCACGACATTCATTTGGCCAATATAATGACTGAGGCGACTCTGTTCTATGTGATTTATCTTACCTTTTTTGCCTTTTTTTGTAATCGTAAGCTCAATCGGTAAAATACCATGCCTTTTTTGAACGGCCCCTTCTATTTTACCATAGTCTGAATCCCAACGTATTAATTCTTTATCGTTCGTCGTGCGGTGGGATTTAGCCATCGCTAATACGTAAATAGATTCCATAACATTTGTTTTTCCTTGAGCATTTTCACCAATAAAAACATTAATTTTGGGAGAGAAGTTTAAAGCTAAGGCATCATAATTACGGTAATTTGTAAGTTTTAATTGCTCTATATGCATAATCTACTGTCCAGCGGTACCAACGATACGGAATCGACCACATCCGGGAATATTTACAATGTCACCGTCACGTAATTTACGACCGCGGCGATCATCCACTTCTCCATTTACATATACATCATTTTCGTGTAAAAACCATTTTGCCATGCCACCAGAGCTAATAGCATCGGTCATTTTTAAAAGCTGTCCTAAAGTGACAAACTCTACATCAATTTCAACGTCCTTCATAGCTGTGTTTCCCTCCAAATACAGATTGTCTATCTCTCTATCATACCTAAAAATTCGTCATAAGTAAAAAAAGATAGCCGCAATTAGCGACTATCCGAATGTTTTCCAAAGCAATTAAAACCTAAAAGCATGGAGTTTTATTTTCTCCAACGAAAATAGTTTAAATATTAGTAAGTACGTACAGGTAAAATCAATTGTAAAATAGCATCATCATGAACAGAACGTAAAATAAACGGTCTCATTGCACCTGTGAATTGAATGACCACATCTTGACCATCTATTGCTTTTAGTGCTTCCATCATGTATTTCGCACTGAAAGAAATCTTTAAGTTCTCCCCTTCTAATGACTCGACAAGAATTTCCTCTTGTACTTTACCTATTTCTGGAGAATTAGAAGAAACTTCAACAGCTTGATTATCTAAAATCTCGAAACGTACAACATTATTACGATCGCCACGAGCAACAAGAGATGCACGATCGATTGCTTGTAATAATGATTTACCATTTATCGTTAAATTTGTTTGATATTCTTCAGGAATCAAACGTGTTGTATCTGGGTAATTCCCTTCAAGTAAACGAGAGAAGAATAATACTTCTCCAGTTTTAAATAATACTTGCTGACTTGTTATAACAATTTGCACAAGATTCGTTGAATCCTCTAAAACTTTATTTAACTCATTTAAACTTTTACCAGGAATTACAACACTATGTTCAACTTCAGGTAACCTATCTAGTTGAACTTTACGTCTTGCCAAACGGTGGCTATCTGTTGCAACACAGATTAATGTTTCATTTTTTATTTGCCAGTTTACACCTGTCAACACTGGTCTACTTTCTGAAGTAGCAACAGCGAATACTGTTTCACGGATAATTGACTTTAATAGATCTGCAGGAATAGTAAATTTTTGATCCTCTGTTAATTCGGGTAATAAAGGATATTCAGCAGCATCTGAGCCAATTAAATGGAATTCAGATTTACCTGAACGGATATGAGTTTGGAAACCAGGTGTTACTTGGATTTCAACCTCATTTGTTGGTAACTTACGTACAATCTCATTGAACATACGAGCTTGTACAACAATCGATCCTGTTTCAGTAATATGAATTATTTGTTGACCATCTTCTTCAACTGGAATAAATGTTTGAATTGTAATATCAGCATCACTACCTGTTAAGCGAATGCCCTCATTTGTTACATCGATTTTAATCCCCGTTAAAATTGGAATAGTTGTTTTAGAACTTACAGCTTTCATGACATCATTTAAACCCTCTAATAAACGGTCACGTAAAATATCAAATTTCATTCGTTTTCCCTCACATATTTATATTATTTATTTATATAAAATAAAAAAGATATAGTAATAGGTCCTGTGGATTTGTGGATAAGTGTATTTAAGTGAATAAAATCAGTCTATCCACATGTAGATAGACTGTGTATAAGTTTGTGATTAAACGATTGTGTTATCCACAGAATTATTTCCCTAGCATGCTTCGAATTTGTTTAATATCTTGTTGCAGCTGAACGTCATTTTTCAACATAGAAGATATTTTTTCGTGAGCATGAATAACAGTAGTATGGTCACGTCCACCAAATTCTTCGCCAATTTTCGGCAGCGAAAAATCTGTTAATTCGCGGGATAAAAACATCGCGACTTGACGTGGAAAGGCAATTAACTTTGTACGTTTTTTCGCGGCAAAGTCCTCTAAACGAATATTAAAATGCTCTCCTACTGCATTTTGAATGTCTAATATAGTGACAGTTCGTGGCTTCGAATTAGGGATAATATCTTTTAATGCTTCAGCAGCCAAAGTTGCATTAATGTCCTTGTTAACAAGTGATGAGTAGGCAACGACGCGAATAAGCGCACCTTCAAGCTCCCGAATATTGGAGTCAATCTGGTTCGCAATATAGAGCATAACTTCATTTGGCACTTCTAGACCATCAGCCTTTGCTTTTTTTCGAAGAATGGCGATACGAGTTTCCAAATCAGGTGGTGCAATATCTGTAATTAGTCCCCATTCGAATCGAGAGCGTAAACGATCTTCCAATGTCGGGATTTCCTTAGGAGGACGGTCACTGGAAATAACAATTTGTTTCGATTCTTCATGCAATGTATTAAAAGTGTGGAAAAATTCTTCCTGAGTTGATTCTTTTCCAGCTAGAAATTGAATATCATCAATTAGCAGTACATCTACATTGCGGTATTTATTGCGAAAATCAAGTGCCTTATTATCTCGAATTGAGTTAATAAATTCATTAGTAAATTTTTCAGATGATAAATATACAACTTTTGCATTTGGATTATGTTCTAAAACATAATGACCAATCGCGTGCATTAAGTGTGTTTTGCCAAGCCCTACTCCCCCATAGATAAAAAACGGGTTATAAGCCTTTGCAGGCGCTTCTGCGACAGCTAGCGATGCAGCGTGAGCAAAGCGGTTACCAGAGCCAATAACAAACGTATCAAAAGTATACTTCGGGTTTAACATCCCTGGTGAAATATCATGATGATCGTTATTTTTTGCTTGGATAATCGGCGCTGGCAGATCGAAATCGTCCGAATCCTGGTTTTTTTGAACAACAAACTTAATAAGCAAGTCTTCGCCTGTAAGCTCCGTTAATATACCTGTAATCAAATGAATATAATGATTTTCAAGCCAGTCTCGAGCAAACGAATTTGGCGCAGCAATGGTCACAGTAGAACCACTTCCATTGTAAGAAAGTAGTTTAGTAGACTTTAGCCACGTTTCGAAGCTTGGTTTAGAAATTTTTTGTTCAACTTGAGCCAGGACATTATTCCATAGTTCTTCTAAATGTTCCAAGCTGCTAATCTCCTTTACAGTTCAATACAAGTACAGCAATAAAAAAGCGCATTTATAGTAATGGTAAACACGTTCATTTTACAACTCGTCCACAAACTCACAAGTTGTGGATAAAAGTTAACCAAAGGCTGTGATAAAAATTATCCACAGCATATCAACAGTTGTGGATAAAATAAATGTTCATTTCAGTTTTCAACAAAGTGAAGCACAGATATCGTATCAGAAAAACAAAGTCATTTCAATAGTTTGTGAAACTTATCCACATACTTTTGGTTTATACACTTTAGAGTTGTCCACAGTATCTGCTTATGTGAAAAAGCTGTAGATAAATGTTGTGGATAAAAAATAATGCAAAAAATACTATACACAACTCTGTGTAAAAAAAACAAGTACTCTGTGGATAATTAATTTAAGTAAAAAAAGATAAATATTAAAATCTGTTCTTAAATAAAAATTAGGTTCATACGAAAGTGCATAGAGAGAATGGATTGTGTTAGATCTGAGACCTTATAGGAATACCTGCGCTTAAGTACATATATTGGCGAAGAGCGGTAAAAGATATACATAGACTCGCTTAAAGAAAGAAATTTATGAAATTCATTGACAAAATAACTAGTTACTTTATATAATGTTCAGGTCTGTATGTTGAAAAACTCAACTTTCATTCAGGAGGTGTCTATATAAATGAAACGTACTTACCAACCAAAAAAACGTAAGCACAGTAAAGTTCACGGTTTCCGCGCACGTATGAGCACGAAAAACGGCCGTAAAGTTCTTGCTGCTCGTCGTCGTAAAGGAAGAAAAGTATTATCAGCATAAAATAAGTCCACTGAGACACATCAGTGGTCTTTTTTTTCTTTATTTTTGGTAAACCTAGAAATGAGGATCAAAAGATAATTATCTAGTAGCAGGTGAAAGAAATGAAAAAACGCCAACGAGTGAAAAAAAACGATGATTTTCAAAAGGTGTTTAAAAAGGGTAAATCTTTCGCTAATCGTCAGTTTGTCCTTTATTTATTTGAAAAAGAGGGACAAACGGAATTTCGTGTAGGTTTATCGGTTAGTAAAAAGCTTGGGAATGCGGTAACACGCAACCAGATCAAACGCTATATTAGGCAGAGCATTCATGAATTAAAGGATGAGCTAAAGCCAAATATGGACTATGTTATTATCGCCAGACAACCGGCGGCCACTATGGATTTTCATGAAGTGAAACAAAGCTTACAGCATGTTCTACGAATCGCGAAAGTATTGAAGAAAGCGTGATACGGAGGGCAGCCAAAGTGGTGAAAAGCATTTATTTTAGAAGTATGTTTTAAAGCAGCAGAAAATACACACAGGGGTATTTTCTGCTGCTGTTTCATAAGGATATATGTAAAATTAGTAACATCTCAAGTACATTGTTAGAATAATTAGTAGAGTGAAACGTTATATGCATGATAAAATAACTGATAACTTTATTCAGTGGCAGGAAACTTTCAATGAATAAAGAAGAAGAATGCATATAGTTTTAGAAAAAGTGAATAGTATTTGTAGGGGGAAGAAGGTTGAAGAAACAACTTTGGGTAATTTTGTCTCTAGCATCAGTAGCATTACTACTATCTGGTTGTACAGAATTTAATGAACCAATCTCCAAGGACAGCACAGGCTTCTGGAATGAATTCATTGTTTGGCCTTTAGTATCAGTGATAAAATACTTCGCTGATTTGCTTGGTTCATACGCATGGGGGATCATTGTTGTAACGATTATCATTCGTTTGGCAATTCTGCCATTGATGATTAAACAAACAAAGAACGCTAAAAAAATGCAAGAAGTTCAGCCGAAATTGAAGGAATTGCAGAAGAAGTACGCTTCTAAGGATGCACAGACACAGCAACAGTATCAGCAAGAAATGATGAAGCTTATGAGTGAGTCAGGTGTTAACCCACTTGCTGGATGTTTACCTGTAATCATTCAAATGCCAATTTTAATTGGTTTCTATCATGCGATTAGTCGTATGAATGCTACATCTACTTTTGATTTAGGGAATTTCCTTATCTTCCCATTAGCAGATCCTGCACCGGCATTAGCAATTACTGCTGGTATCATGCAATTTATAGTTTTACGTACGGGTCCAGCGATGGATAACCCTCAAATGAAAATAATGATGTACATTATGCCAATTATGATTATTTCTTTTGGTATAGCATTACCAGCAGCATTATCACTATACTGGGTAATCGGAAACGTTATCTCGATTATGCAAAACCTGTATATTTATAAACCTTGGGAAAAAGATAAAACACAACCTGCTCAAAATGGAGGGGCTAAAAAGTGAAACAACTTACGCAAATAGGCGCAACAACACAAGAAGCGATCTCATTGGCGTTACAGAAACTTGGCAAAACCCGTGAACAAGTAGATGTTGAAGTTTTACAAGAAGGTAAAAAAGGATTTTTAGGTTTTGGGGCACGATCTGCAGAAGTTCGTGTAACAGTAAAGGAAGTACATGTTCGACCAATGATTGAGGCAGAAAAAGCTGAACAGCAAAATATGGCTCAATTTGACGAACCAGCAGTAAAAGATGGTGTTGAAACAATAAGTTCACAAGTTTCTGAACAACCAAGTGATCTCGAAGCTGTTCAACAAGTCGTAGAGGATCAAAAAGAGGAAGAAGAAGCCTCAGTAAACCCAATTGAAGATGCAAAGGCTTATTTAGTAAATATTGCTGAACAATTGGGTATTCATGATCTTGAAATTGAAACGACACGTGAAGGGAAATATGTTATATTTCAACTGAAAAGCGAGAAAGCTGCACTGCTTATAGGGAAACGTGGTCAAACATTAAATTCCTTGCAGCAATTAACACAGCTTGTGTTAAATAAAAGTGCCAAGCAGTTCTTAATGGTGAAATTAGACGTAGAAAACTATCGTGAGCGTCGTCAAGTGGCTTTGGAGTTACTGGCAGACCGCATGGCGGATAAAGCACTGTGCTTAAATCAGCGTGTGACATTTGAACCTATGCAGTCGTACGAAAGAAAAATTATTCATAATCAATTGGCAAACCGCTTTGATATTGAAACATATTCAGAAGGAACGGAGCCTAATCGTTATTTAGTAATTGAACCTGTAAAGAACGATTAAACTTCGCTAAAAACATACAGACATAACTAAAGTCATTTTATCGTCATGATAAAATGACTTTTTTATGTTGTTGAAAAACAAGATGGTCAAGGGAATCTTTGTGAATGTTGTGGTGCTTCAGATGAGGGTGATTTCCGTTCCAGGCTACTCGCTTTGTTGCTGTCACTTCGCTTTCGCACAGATAAAACATTTGTCGCTGACGCTTCGCTTTCGCGCAGAGCAGAGCTTCCTGTGGGCGAGCGTCGAGCCGCTTCCTCCGCTAAAGGAACGAAGGCTAAGTGCGTCACGTCCTGTGAAAATGCCTTCGTGACCAATATCGGACGCTCCCAGGAAAGCGCTCAGTCGGAATGGAAACCAACCACTTGTTTTGCCGAAGAGCCATACTTTATTCATTGACACCTTAATTACATTGGCAAAATAGTTTTTCTATGATCTAGAAAGAATGTTCAAGCATTTGCAATTCTTGTCGAAATACATGCTATAATGTAGAGCTTTCTTATTATCCACAATTGGAAATTATCCTTACTTTAGATTTTGCAGAAAATATGTTAGTCTAAGGTGTTAGTAAGTGTTGGTCGGTTTTATTTATCCACATGTGGATAACGTTAAGGAGGTCATTAAATGGAGTTCGATACAATTGCTGCGATATCCACACCTATGGGTGAAGGAGCTATTGCTATTGTTCGTTTAAGTGGGGACGAAGCAGTAGCGATTGCAGATAAAATATTCAGATCGCCTGGTGGTAAAAGTTTAACAACGAAGGCTTCACATACAATTCATTATGGACATTTGGTCGATCCAAAAACAAATGAGGTTGTAGAGGAAGTAATGCTGTCATTAATGCGCGGACCTAAAACATTCACTCGTGAGGATGTAATAGAAATTAACTGTCACGGGGGACTAGTTTCGGTAAACCGTGTATTAAAGCTAGCATTAACAAATGGAGCAAGACTCGCAGAGCCAGGTGAATTTACAAAACGCGCATTCTTAAATGGACGTATCGATTTATCACAGGCTGAAGCAGTTATGGATTTAATAAGAGCAAAAACTGATAGAGCGATGAATGTAGCATTGGGACAAATGGATGGCAAATTATCACGTTTAATTGGTGACTTACGCCAAGCATTACTAGAGACATTAGCGCAAGTAGAGGTTAATATAGATTATCCGGAGTATGATGATGTAGAAGAGATGACGGTACCAGTATTAGTAGAAAAATGTACATGGGTACGAAATGAAATTATTAAACTTTTGCAAACATCATCTCAGGGGAAAATATTACGAGAGGGTCTATCAACTGTTATTTTAGGTCGCCCAAATGTCGGGAAATCTTCTCTTTTAAATAGTTTAGTACAGGAGAATAAGGCCATTGTGACAGATATTGCAGGTACAACTCGTGATATTATAGAAGAGTACGTGAATGTACGTGGTGTTCCGCTTCGTTTAGTCGATACAGCTGGTATTCGAGAGACAGAGGATATCGTCGAACGAATTGGTGTTGAACGTTCGCGTGAGGCTTTGCGTGGCGCAGATTTAATTTTATTTGTTTTAAACTACGCAGAAGAATTGACTGCTGAGGATGAGCGTCTATTCGAAACAATTGAGGCGATGGATTACATCGTTATTATTAATAAAACAGATCTACCGCAAAAAATTGATTTAGCACGTGTCAAAGAGATAGCGGGTAACCATCGCATTGTGACAACATCTCTTTTACAAGAAGAGGGGATCACAGAGCTAGAGGAAGCGATTGCTGCATTATTCTTTGAAGGACAAATTGAAGCGGGCGATTTAACATATGTTTCAAATGCAAGACATATTGCATTACTTCATCAAGCACAAGCAACGGTCGAGGATGCATTAGCTGGAGCACAAGCTGGTGTACCTGTTGATATGGTGCAAATAGATGTCACTAGAACTTGGGAAATACTTGGTGAAATTATCGGCGACACAGTACAAGAAAGCCTAATCAATCAGTTATTTTCACAGTTCTGCTTAGGAAAATAATTTTACTAAAGAAAGGAAGATACGAGCTATGCCAACAAATTATGAGGCAGGCACGTTTGATGTTATCGTAATTGGCGCAGGTCACGCAGGATCTGAAGCTGCACATGCTGCTGCCAAAATGGGTGCTAACACACTGATGTTAACAATCAATTTAGATATGATTGCATTTATGCCATGCAATCCTTCCATTGGTGGTCCTGCCAAAGGAATCGTAGTACGAGAACTTGACGCATTAGGTGGCGTCATGGGGAAAGTTATTGATAAAACGCATATTCAAATGCGTATGTTAAATACAGGGAAAGGTCCTGCTGTGCGTGCATTACGTGCACAAGCGGACAAAGTTTTATACCAACAAGAAATGAAACGCATCTTGGAGGAAACTGAAAACTTGACAATTCAGCAAGGAATGGTTGAAGAGCTAATAATTGAAGACGGGGAAGTAAAAGGTGTTATTACACAAATTGGTGCTATATACCGCGCTAAAACAGTTGTTATCACAACAGGTACATTCCTTCGTGGTGAAATCATTATTGGTGACGTAAAGTATTCAAGTGGGCCTAATAACCAACAACCGTCAATTCGTTTAGCTGATAACTTAAAAGAGCTTGGTTTTGACCTTGTGCGTTTTAAAACAGGTACTCCACCACGAGTGAATAATCGTACAATTGATTATGATAAAACAGAGATTCAGCCAGGAGATGATGTTCCACGTGCATTCAGCTTTGAAACAACTGAATTCATTATGGATCAGCTACCTTGCTGGTTAACTTATACAAGCCTAGAAACGCATGAAATTATTGAGGCAAACCTACATCTTTCACCGATGTACTCAGGGATGATTAAAGGTACGGGTCCACGCTATTGCCCTTCTATTGAAGACAAGGTTGTGCGATTTAACGATAAACCGCGCCACCAAATTTTCTTAGAGCCAGAAGGTCGCAATACACGTGAAGTATATGTACAAGGTTTATCAACTAGCTTACCAGAGCATGTACAAACACGTTTACTAAAATCAATTCCTGGTTTAGAAAAAGCAGAAATGATGCGTGCTGGCTATGCAATTGAGTACGATGCAATCGTGCCAACACAATTGTGGCCAACTTTAGAAACAAAACGTATTAAAGGTTTATATACAGCTGGTCAAATCAACGGAACTTCTGGTTACGAGGAAGCGGCTGCTCAAGGCTTAATGGCTGGGATAAATGCTGCTGCTAATGTACTTGATAAACAAGAATTAATCTTAAGTCGTTCAGATGCTTATATTGGCGTATTAATTGATGATCTAGTAACAAAGGGAACAAATGAACCGTATCGCTTACTAACATCTCGTGCAGAATATCGTTTACTACTTCGTCATGATAACGCTGATTTACGTTTGGTAGAGCTAGGTTATAATGTGGGAATGATTTCTGAAGGAAGATATGCAACATTCAATGAGAAAAAAGAGCTGATTGAAAACGAAATTGCACGTCTCCGTGAAGTTATTATTAAACCAAATGAAGCAACACAAGCTGCTATTCGCTCTGTAGGTGGTAGTGAGCTAAAAGATGGTATCCGTGGAGCGGATTTATTAAAACGTACAGAAATGCATTATGAATTAGTTTCTTCGTTAATTCCAGCAGACATAGAGTTTTCGGATGAAGTGAAGGAACAAATTGAAATTCAGCTTAAATATGAAGGTTATATTGAAAAAGCATTGCAACAAGTTGAAAAGCTTCATAAAATGGAGAATAAAAAAATCCCAGAAAATATTGATTATGACGCTATTTCAGGTTTAGCAACAGAAGCTCGACAAAAATTAAAACAAGTTACACCACTTTCCATTGCCCAAGCATCGCGAATATCTGGTGTAAATCCAGCAGATATTTCAATATTACTCGTTTATATTGAGCAAGGTAAAATCGCACGTGTCAGCGGTGAATAATAAAGATTCGTAAAGTGAATAAGGGGCGGGCATACCATTGTGCCCGCTTCCTATTTTTAAGGCTTTACTATTTTACATAGTTGATTCGGAAATGTGAGTAGTTACATACTTACAAGTCAATAATAGAGATAGTAAAGCTATATAGATAAAGGAGACTTTACATGAACGAACAACAATTTTTTGAGGCGCTAAAGGAGAAGGGCATCGAACTTTCTGAAAAACAGATGGCTCAATTCAAAAAATACTTTGAGTTACTTGTTGAGTGGAATGAAAAGATGAACTTAACTGCTATTACCGATTTAGAAGGTGTTTATTTAAAACACTTTTATGATTCGATTAGTGCTTCTTTCTATTTTGATTTTTCCAAAGTAATAACAGTTTGTGATGTTGGAGCAGGAGCTGGTTTCCCAAGTATTCCAATTAAAATCTGCTTCCCGCATTTACACGTAACAATTGTTGATTCTTTAAATAAAAGAATTACATTTTTAAATCATTTAAGTGATGAGTTGCAATTAGAGAACATGCATTTTGTACATGCGCGAGCAGAGGAATTTGCTCAAAATGCGAAATATCGTGAGCAGTTTGACGTAGTAACAGCCCGTGCAGTAGCCCGTTTATCGGTTTTATCGGAGTTATGCGTACCATTAGCAAAACAAGGTGGCTATTTTGTTGCTTTAAAAGCAGCAGCAGGCGCAGAAGAATTAAAAGATGCAAAAAAGGCATTAGTTACATTAGGAGTTACACTAAAAGAAGAATTTTCTTTCCAGCTACCTGTTGAAGAAAGTGACCGTGTTTTATATATCTTTGATAAAATAAAAGGAACACCCAAAAAATATCCGCGTAAACCAGGTGTGCCAAATAAATCACCGATTCAATAATTAGTGTTTCATGTGAAACTTCTCAAAGTAGAAAATAATTTTTCTATTTTGAGCATACATACTAGTTATGGATGGTTCACGCAAATGACATCTATGAACTATATACATTTTAGGAAATATAATAAATAATAATAGAATGACACAGAGCAAGATAGTTACTTAAAGGTGGTGCCACTTGGATGAAAAGTCCTTTTTCACGTTTTTTTGGAGGCGGAAATAAAACAGAGCCTATTGTGAAAAATGAAGTAGAACAAGCAGAGGCGGTTCATGCAGCAGAAGAAGTTATAAAGCTGCCTATTGATCAAATTGTGCCTAACCGTTTTCAGCCACGTACTATTTTTGATGATGAAAAAATCGAAGAATTATCAAGAACCATTCATACGCATGGTGTGATTCAGCCAATTGTTGTACGTAAAACAGCGGAAAATCAATATGAAATCATTGCTGGTGAGCGTCGTTATCGAGCAATGAAAAAGCTACAATGGACAGAAGTTCCGGCTATTATAAGAAATTTAACTGATAAGGAAACAGCTTCTATCGCGTTAATCGAGAACCTGCAGCGTGAGGAGTTAACTGCAATTGAAGAAGCTGTGGCCTACCAAAAATTATTAGAGCTTCATGAGCTAACACAAGAAGCACTAGCCCAACGACTTGGAAAAGGACAATCCACGGTAGCCAATAAATTACGTTTATTAAAGCTGCCTGAAGAAGTGCAGCGAGCTATTTTAACGCGTGAAATTTCTGAACGACATGCACGTGCATTAATTGCGATAAAAGATCAGCCATTACAGCTAGAAATTTTACAACAAACGATAGAAAATGATTGGAATGTTCGTCAGTTAGAAGAGCAAATTTATGCTTTATTACATCCTGTGGCGGCAGATCAAGAAGAAGCAACGCCGAAGAAAGCAAAGCCTAAACGTAAGGCGATTAGTAAAGATGTGCGTATTGCTTTGAATACTATTAAACAATCATTATCTATGGTAACGAAGAGTGGTATAACAGTTAAGACTGAAGAAGAAGATACAGAGGAATATTATCAAATTACAGTGAAGATACCTAAAAAGAAAAAATCTTGAGTACAAGAATTAAAGTTATTTTAGGAAAGTAATTTATTGAGTTTTTTAGAGACATCTCAGAAATATTTCTGAGATGTCTCCTTTTTTTGTATATATTCTTAATATTTTATACAACTCTTTTCTGTTTTTTTGATAGAATGAAAGTAAGATAGCGGTATTTAACTTCTTGCAGCGGGTGTCCAAACATCCGCCGGAGGCATAATTGATCAGTGATTTTACAATTGATTTGTCAAAGTGAACTTTGATAAATGAAAGCAGGTGCTTTTAAATGGGTAGAATTATAGCGATCGCCAATCAAAAGGGTGGCGTAGGAAAAACAACGACATCAGTCAATTTGAGCGCTTGTTTAGCGTTTTTAGGGAAGAAAGTGCTCTTAATCGATACTGATCCACAAGGAAATACAACAAGTGGACTTGGTGTTAATAAAGGAGAACTTCATGGCTGTATTTATGATGTGTTAATTGATGATGAAAACGTTGAAAATGTCATTAAAGAAACAAATGTCGAAAACTTATCGATTGTTCCAGCAACCATTTCACTAGCAGGAGCAGAAATTGAATTAGTTTCGACAATTTCAAGAGAAGTACGGTTAAAGCATGCACTTCAAGATGTAAAAGAAGATTATGATTATATTATTATTGATTGTCCACCTTCATTAGGGCTTCTAACAATTAATGCTTTGACTGCATCAGATGCACTTATTATCCCTGTACAATGCGAATATTACGCATTAGAGGGACTAAGCCAGTTGTTATCAACCGTCCGTTTAGTGCAGAAGCATTTAAATCAGCAATTATATATTGATGGCGTATTATTGACGATGCTTGATGCACGAACAAACCTAGGCTTACAAGTTATTGATGAAGTAAAAAAATATTTCCAAGATAAAGTATACAAAACAATTATTCCTCGTAATGTACGATTAAGTGAGGCACCAAGTCATGGACAGCCAATTATCATTTATGACGCAAGATCGAGAGGTGCAGAAGTTTATTTAGAGATGGCGAGGGAAGTGATTAAAAATGGCTAAAGGTTTAGGAAGAGGCATAGGTGCATTATTTCCTGGAGAGTCTTTAGAGCAAAGTGGGCAAGTGGAAGAAATACAATTAGAGTTTATCGTCGCAAACCCATTCCAGCCTCGTAAAATTTTCGATGAAGAAACTTTACAAGAATTAGCTGACTCAATACAGGAACATGGTATTTTACAGCCAATTGCTGTACGTAAAAAAGGACGAAAATATGAAATCGTCGCTGGGGAACGCCGATATAGAGCAACTCAATTAGCAGGATTAGAGGTTATTCCAGCTATTATAAAAGAGCTATCAGATACGCAAATGATGGAGTTAGCAATTTTAGAAAATCTACAGCGTGAAGATTTGACTGTTATCGAAGAGGCTGAGGCATATCAAAGCCTAATGGAAAACTTACATCTAACACAGGAAGAGCTATCCAAACGATTAGGGAAGAGTAGACCACATATTGCCAATCATGTTCGTTTACTAGCATTACCAGAGGATGTTCGTGCGTTCATGAACGATGGCGCACTATCGATGGGACAAGGACGAGCATTACTTGGATTAAAAAATAAAAGAAGAATATCAGAAGTAGCCAATAAAGTCATTAAACAAGGTTTAAATGTCCGTCAAGTTGAAATGTTGGTACAAAATTTAAATGAAGAAGTTTCACGTGAAACAAATCAATCGAAGAAAAAGGATATATTTGTTGCAGCAAAGGAAACACAATTGCGCGATTATTTTGGAACAAATGTCCAAATTAAGAAAGCTAACAATAAAGGGAAGATTGAAATTGAATTTTACTCTGAAGATGATTTAGAACGTATTTTAGAAATACTAAATTTACAGGAAGAGTAAGAGAAATATCGATCACGTAATCAGAGCGCCGAGCTAAAAGGCGCTCTCTATTTTTCTAGAGAGGAGGAAGGATAGGCTATGGTATTACTAGGGACATTAATTAATGCTTTACTCATTATAGCGGGTGCATTAGTAGGGCGAATTTTCAAAAATATTCCTGAATCAATGAAATCTACTGTATTATCGATTATCGGTTTAGCAGTTGCACTTTTAGGGATTAAAATGGGCTTTGAAAGTGATAATTTTATTATTTTGGTGATAAGTTTAGTGGTAGGTGCAGTAATTGGTGAATGGTTAGATTTAGATAAGCAAATGAATAGACTTGGACAATGGGTAGAATCTTTATTCAGCAAAAAGCGTACTGATAATAATCAAATTAATATTGCAGAGGGCTTTGTAACAGCCTCACTAATATTCGTAGTTGGCTCTATGGCTGTAATAGGTGCACTCGATAGTGGTCTGCGCAATGATCATAATGTGCTTATTACGAAAGGAATTATCGATGGATTTACATCGATAATTTTAGCATCTACATTAGGAATTGGCGTGTTGCTGTCCTCTATACCTGTATTTGTATATCAGGGATTGATTGCACTCTTTGCAGGTGCCATTAGCTCTTTTATACCAGATAGGGCATTACAAATGTTTATTACAGAAATGACTGCTGTAGGCGGTGTTATGATTTTTGCCATTGGTTTAAATATAGCGGGCTTAACTAAGATCAAGGCTGCTAACTTGTTGCCAGGTATCATTGTTGTCGGTGTTATGGTTGCTATCCTCTATATTTTTCAGTGAGTACCGATGTACAGCGAGTAATAGAGCTCTTGAAAGCTTTTCAGCCATTGCATAGGAAATATGCAGTCTTGTATTTTGTAAAACAAGCATTTCCATAAAGCCTCCAATATTGACTATCCCCTTAACAGAAATGTCACCAATTGGAGGTAATTGTTTTTTTACAGCTTTTCCTGGAAAAATAGGTCCGTTTTGCACAGAAATATGTCCAACATTTTGTTCACTTCCAAGACATGCATCAATCGCAATAATGAAAGGTTTTATAGTATGATTGTGTAGTTGTTGCATAGTAGTGTCTAAATTAAGAGCATGCAAAGGATCTTCTAAAGAACCTACAACTTCATATGGAAAGCTAACAGACTTTTTTAGGAAGCTACCTGTTAATGGGCCGAGTGTATCACCTGTACAACGGTCACTTCCAATACAACAGAAAATAAGGCGTTCATGATGAAAGGGTATATGTTCTAAAAATAATGTACTTAACTGCCAAACGGCATTTTTACTTTCATGATGAAGAGTATAAGGGAGTAATAATTTTGGTATAGTATTCATAAAAAAACTCACTTTCCTTTTTATTTGTAAGAAGCGCTCGATTTTTATGCAGTATACGCAAATTTTTAGCAAGTTATTCAAGAGGTGGTATTAATGGATTACTTTAACGAAAAGATATTAAAGAGTTTTTGGGATACGGTGATGTCAGAGAAGTTTTGGGAAAATATAATAAATGCTTCAATTAAAATTACGCTTATTTTGATAGCATCGTGGCTAGCCGTACGATTAGGTAAAAAATTTATTAAAAAAGTGTTTTTAATACGAATGAGTTCACCGTTAAACCACTCAGAACGTCGACAAAAGACAATTGCCAGACTATTACAAAGTGTCATATCCTATGTTGTTTATTTTTCAGCAATCATTGCTATTCTTTCTATCTTACATATTAAGGTAGCGGGGTTATTAGCTGGAGCAGGGATTGTCGGTTTAGCAGTCGGTTTTGGTGCACAAAGCTTAGTTAAGGATGTCATTACGGGATTCTTTATTATTTTTGAAGATCAATTTGGTGTAGGTGATTATATAAAAATAAATGCAGCAGAAGGAACTGTTGTAGAAATCGGTTTACGAACAACAAAGATTAATGGTGCTACTGGAGAGCAGTTTATTATTCCAAATGGTGCGATTGGTGAGGTTATCAATTATTCTATAAATAATTCTAAAATTTTTATAGATTTACAAATGATGACAGATGCAGACTTTGAAAAAGCAGAAGCCATTATTAAAAAGTATTTAGCAACTCTACCAGATATTCACAAAGAGCTTGTATCAGTACCAATCTTTTTAGGTGTACAAAGTGTTAAGGGTACAGAGGTAACTATTCGCATAGTCGCAGAAACATTGGCACAGCAACAATACGGAGTGGCGCGTGCAATTCGTCGTGATGTTACTAGACTCTTTGAAGAACATAATATTCCAATGGCTCATCCGAAAATGATGTTGTACGGTGTTAATGGGAAAGAAGAGGGGAGAAGTGAATAATATGGAAGATAAAAAGTTCAGTCTCAATGATATTGTTGAAATGAAAAAGCAACATCCATGTGGCACAAATAAGTGGAAAATTATTCGTATGGGGGCAGATGTACGTATTAAATGTGAAGGCTGTCAGCATAGTGTGATGATTCCACGACGTGAATTTGAGAAAAAAATGAAAAAGATATTAAATTCCTCTAGTGAAGACTAACTTTCATCTTCATTCAGCAAATGTTTTGTAGCGAAAGTGAAACGTCAGTTACAGAAGATTCCCATCTCAGAAGGTGGTGAGATGAACGCACATGTGGTTCCTTTTCAGTGGGTGTTCAAACACCTGTACCTGTCGCTACGCTTTCGGACAAAAGACACTTGCTGAAATAGGGGAACTCAGTCTAAGAACGCCACGTCCTGTGGCAACGACTCAAAATCCGGACGCAATTACGCCAAGGCGAAATGGATGTGTATTAGACTTTTTATGAGTGAATCAATATAATAGATAGGGTTATACAGTGATTAATCAGTGAGGATTTTCTGCATCCTCATAGTATCCGTTAGTACGGGAGATAAGAGCAAATTTGAACAGATATAGAAAGGTTGTGTCCATTTATGGCATTAACAGCTGGAATCGTTGGTTTACCTAACGTTGGAAAATCAACATTATTTAACGCAATTACAAAAGCGGGCGCATTGGCTGCAAACTATCCATTCGCAACAATCGATCCGAACGTCGGTATTGTTGAAGTACCAGATGCACGTTTAGATAAATTAACAGAATTAGTAACACCTAAAAAAACAGTACCAACAGCATTCGAGTTCACAGATATTGCTGGGATCGTAAAAGGCGCTTCAAAGGGTGAAGGGTTAGGGAACAAATTCCTTGCTCACATTCGTGAAGTAGATGCAATTTGTCAAGTTGTACGTTGTTTTGTTGATGAAAATATTACGCACGTATCAGGTGGAGTAGATCCAATTGACGATATTGAAGTCATTAATTTAGAGCTTGCACTTGCTGATTTAGAATCTGTTGATAAGCGATTACAACGTGTTGGCAAAATGGCAAAGCAAAAAGACAAAGAAGCAATGATTGAAGAACCAATTCTTGTAAAAGTTAAAGAACAATTAGAAAACGGTCGACCAGCACGTGCTGCAGAGCTTTCAGAAGACGAGCTAAAGGTTATTAAAGGACTTCATCTTTTAACAATTAAACCTATGCTTTATGTGGCGAACGTTTCAGAAGATGAAGTTGCTGACGCAGATAATAATGAGTATGTACAAAAGGTACGTGAGTATGCAGCTGCTGAAGGAGCTCAAGTTATTACAATTTGTGCAAAAATCGAAGAAGAAATTTCTGAGCTGGATGATGAAGAAAAAGCAATGTTCTTAGAAGAGCTAGGCATTAAAGAATCTGGTTTAGATCAATTAATCCGTACTTCATATGATTTACTAGGACTAGCAACATATTTCACTGCTGGGGTACAAGAAGTACGTGCATGGACATTCCGTAAAGGCATGAAGGCACCACAATGTGCTGGAGTCATTCATACAGACTTTGAACGTGGATTTATTCGTGCAGAAACAGTTGCTTTTGATGATTTAGTTGAAGCTGGATCTCAACCTGCTGCTAAAGAAGCTGGTAAAGTACGTCTTGAAGGTAAAGAATATGTAGTGCAAGACGGCGATATTATGTTATTCCGTTTCAATGTATAAAAAATGTGCAGGGCAATCATAGAAAGATTGCCCTTTTTTGTCTATATAGTTATCTGAATTTTCAATCCATAGAGGGGGTAGTTACAGTATGAACATAGTACAAATAAAAGAACGTGGTTTAGAAATTGAAGAGCTAGGTAGATTGCCAGAAGATGTGTTAGAGGTCATTTATGAGCACCAATTGTTTAAGTTATTTACAGCAAAGGAATTAGGAGGTAAGGATTTAGATTTACTAGAGGGTATGAAAGTATTTCAACAAATGTCTGCACTCGATGGGAATTTTGGCTGGCTTGTCACAATCGGTACAGGTGGTAATGCATTTATTCCAACATTAAACCAAGCGGCTTGTGAAAAAATCTATTCACCAAGAAATGCAGTAATAGCAGGCAGTGGTTATCCTACAGGAACAGCAAAAAAAATGGATGGAGGCTATAGTGTTACAGGGCAGTGGAAGTATTGTAGTGGCGCAGATTATGCTACAACTTTTACAATGAATTGCTTTGTCGAACATGACGGTGTTAGGACAGATGAAATAATTAGTTGCTCAGTGGAGCGATACCAGGTAGAGGTTCTTAACGATTGGCGGGCAATGGGCTTAAAAGCAACGGCTAGTCATACAATCCGTGTGCAAAATACTTGGGTACCACAAGAGGCAACATTTCAATTAGGCACAATTAAAAACAAGTATGAAAGTGCAGTACATAGTTTTCCGTTTGGCGCATTTGCGGAAGCTTCTTTTTTAAGCGTTTGTCTTGGGATAACAGAAAATTTCTTAGAAGAGACGTCTATTTTAGTGAAGCAAAGAAATCATGATCCAAACCGTACTGAACGTATGGGTGCATTACAATTTTTATTGATGCAGCAACAGAAGCACTTTAGACAGCTTGAAGAGCAATTTTATTCAATATTGAATGGATACTGGCAAAAACATCAAGAAGGCCATAAGTTAGCTGAGGAAGAACTACAACAATTTTCACGACTGAGTAAAGATATCGCTGCAGCTTGTGTAGATATTACCAATAACTTAATACGCAGACTTGGTATGGATGCAATTAAGGAAACATCCTCGATCAATCGTATTTGGAGAAATTTATATACAGCTGCACAGCATGGTTTTTTAACCCCATAAATGTATGTGAAAAAATAGAATCTGCTTGGAGCCAAGCAGATTCTATATGGAATGGAAAACGTATTAAACGTGTTCTCTAAACTAAGTTATTGCTTTTTCTCAGGCATATATACATAAAGCTTAGGAAATTGAGGGTCATCCTGTATTAACGCGTTTTTTGGATATTTGCGTAATTCTTTATACATGGCAAAATCACCGACTGCTCCAGCTATTAAAAAAGCACCCACTACTACTAAAACAGTACTGTTAAAGTAGAAACCAGCAATTGTCGGAAGGACGCCAGTTGTCCAGAATGGAAGTAATAAAGCTTTTTTCATTGTATGGTTTGGTAATGGTTGTTCAGTTGTTGCGTACGCTACGCCAAGCTCTAAATTAAGACCATATTTTAATGATTTAAAGGGCACGCCTCCAAAGACCATAAAGCCAATTAAATGAAAGGCTTCATGCAATATAATGAAAACAATATACAGGATGGCAAAAAGTATGACCCCACTAATCATACTCCAAAATGAAAAATCAAAATCTTTAAAGCAAATATATTGGATCGCTACAAATAATATGGCAAGTCCACTTGTGAGAACAATATTGTCCATCATTAGTTTTTTTATATCTAACTCTATTACGATTGGTTCTGTATCTAGTGGCATGAAAATACTCCTTTCATAAATCCATTAATTTTATTATATAGAATGAATTCTTTGTTTGCGACTTGAAAGAAAAGTACCTATATGTTACAATTCATTGATGTGAGTAATAATTATTACTTGCTCCTTGCTCCCTGTGTACAGGAGAGCCTAAGTCCATAAGGAGGTGTAAACAGATGAGAAAATACGAATTAATGTACATCGTACGTCCGAACATTGAAGACGAAGCGAAGAAAGCTTTAGTTGAACGTTTCAACGAAATCTTAACTTCTAACGGTGCAGAAGTCATCGAATCAAAAGAGTGGGGCAAACGCCGCTTAGCTTATGAAATTCAAGACTTCCGCGAAGGTTTCTACCAAATCGTGAAAGTAAACGCTACTTCAGATGCAATTAACGAATATACACGTCTTGCTAACATTAGCGAAGATATCATTCGTCACATTGCGGTTCGCCAAGAAGCGTAATCATTTATTTTTAACAAAATGCTGAAAAGGAGGTTGCATTTCTGATGATAAACCGTGTCGTATTAGTTGGAAGACTAACAAAAGATCCTGAGCTGCGCTATACGCCTAATGGTGTTGCGTCTACAAGATTTACAGTTGCTGTGAATCGAACATTCTCAAACCAACAAGGTGATCGCGAAGCTGATTTCATTAGCTGTGTTGCTTGGCGCAAACAGGCTGAAAACCTTGCGAACTTCATGCGAAAAGGAAGTTTAATTGGAGTGGAAGGCCGCATTCAAACAGGCAGTTATGAAGGACAAGATGGTAAGCGAGTATACACAACAGATGTAGTGGCAGATAGCGTACAGTTTTTAGAACCTCGTAATGGTGGTGGTGCTCCTGCATCTCCTCAATACGGTGGACAGACTTACGGTAATAATCAACCGTCATATGGCGGTGGTCAACCACAACAACAGTTTGGTGGTGCTATGCCAGGGCAGGGTTCATTTGGCGGCGATGCTTATCAGCAAAATCAACCACCTATGAATCAGCCGAATTATACACGTGTAGATGAGGATCCATTTGCTAATAGCAAAGGACCGATAGAAGTATCTGAGGATGATTTACCGTTCTAATACTTCTAAAATAAAAAATGATAAGGAGGAGACACACTATGGCACCACGTCGCGGAGGCCGCAAACGCCGTAAAGTTTGCTACTTCACTGCTAATAACATTACGAATATCGACTATAAAGATGTGGATTTATTAAAAAAATTCATCTCTGAGCGCGGTAAAATCTTACCACGTCGCGTAACTGGCACTAGCGCTAAGTACCAACGTAAATTAACTTCAGCTATCAAAGTATCTCGTATCATGGGATTACTTCCATTCGTTGCAGAAGATAAATAAGATAGATATAAAGCACAACAAAGGTTGATAAAATCTTGTTGTGCTTTTTTTATAGTAAAGTTCGTCTAGTTAGATTTGATACAATAATAACTTTTACCTGAGGGAAAGCGATATGTTAACCGTTTGGTCGGAGAATTTGGAATAACATAATCTCAATCGATATCAGGTGTATTGATTAGGAAAAAATAGGTTTATTATTGAGCGATAAAAGGATTTTTTTGTTGCTATTTTGTTAATATATTCCCATTTTTAACTGATTGTAGCGTAGGGCTACTCGACTCCCGCGGGAAATCGAGACAGACGAGACCCTGCACGGAGCGAATGTTTTCTGTGCGAAAGTGCAACGATCGCAACAACAAAGCGGCCCGTCGCTCGCTCGCAGCGGAAATCAGAGCCTGTTAATTAATCAGAGTAGATAAAAATGGTTAATCAATACACCTGACTCTATATATTACCATTTGCCATTATCATAAGAATTGATTACACTTTTAAAGGCATGAAAAACGGAAAAATGAAATGTGAGATTGAAAAACAAAATACCATCCTATTACAGAAATGTATGGATGAAATAAACAATCGACTAAGTAAGTAGATTAAAAAATTTATTAACAAAACGGCTTATAATCATTTTGGTTAAAAGCCTTTTTTCATGTGATGAATTGTAATATTAAGTGTTCTTTCGGTAAAAAATCTCCTATATAGCTATGTTTTTTACACTATAGCCAATGGTTTTACAAAATTAATGACAAAGCATACAGTTGTTGTTAGCGTTTTTTGTTCAATAACGTGAAAAAATGGTACAATAAAGGTCAGTAAGTTTGACTGAAAAAAGGAAGGTTTTCAATGCCGAATAATCAAACAAAGGCGCTTGTACAAGGCTCAATGATGGTCGCAATCTTTACGATTCTAATGCTTATTTCTGCATACGTACCAATCATTTTTATAGTAGGTCTAATATTTGCCCCACTACCGATTGCTTGGTATAGCGCAAATTACAAGCGTTCCTCATCAATACTCGTAGCAGTAGTAGGCTGTACCTTAACCACTTTAACGAGTGGTATAACTATGTTACCATTTGCCTTTATTTTGGCATTAATGGGTGTCGTAATAGGAAATGCAATTTATCTAAAGAAGAGCAAACTGTACCTATTCATGTCATCTGGGATTGCTTTTCTTCTATCAATGACAATAGTCTATGTAGCTTATGTACAATTTGCTGGTATCAACATAATTGACATGAGTTTAGAGATTTTACGCGAAAATTATGAGCAATCAAATGAACTTGCAAAAAATGTGACAGGTCAAGTAGTATTTCAGCCAGAGATAATTGAGGCAATGTTAAAAACTATTGAGCTGACAATGCCTGCAACAGTAACAATCTCTGCATTTTTCGCAGCATTTATTATCATAACGTTAAATTTACCTGTATTAAAACGTCTTGGTTTAGACGTACCAAAATTTGCACCGTTCCAAAATATGCGTCTACCACGATCTATACTCTGGTATTACATGATTGTGTTATGCATTAATTTATTTATGCGTCCAGAATTTGGGTCTACTTTAGATGTTATTGTTTTAAATGTTTCTTATGTTTTATGGATGTTATTAATCCTGCAGGGGATTTCCTTTATACATTATTTCATTTCTAAAAAGGAAATGCCGAATGGTGTTAAATGGGTAGCTACTTTGTTAGCCTTACCATTAGCATCCTTTATGATATTGCTAGGTATTGTAGATTTAGGTTTCGATTTACGTTCACTTGTGAAGGGGAAAACTAAAGAATAAGGGGCTGATGTAATGGGGACTTTTAGAAAACGACCAATCCGCTATCCGCTTTTTGTTCTTTCCATTTTTGGCATTGTGACGTTCGTGCTTCTATGTATTTGGAATATCGGAGTAGGTATCGGTTATGGAGTAGGGTTTGTTCTATTAATGGCCTATACGTGGAAGGTAGAACAAATTACCTTTGAAGAAACAGAAAAGCATATTGAATCCATCTCCTTCCGCATGAAAAAAGTTGGGGAAGAGGCATTGCTGGAAATGCCAATTGGGATTTTACTTGTTAATGAGCAGTATGAAATAGAATGGTCGAATCCATATATGCAGAGTGTTTTAAATATGGAAAATTTAGTAGGTGAAGGAATCGTTAATATATCTGATGACATCTACGTGCTAATGAAGACCGAGGAGACCAACGAAGATACGATTACGCTTCGTGACCGTAAATATCGAGTTTATTATAAAAAAGAAGAGAATTTGCTATATTTCTTTGATATTACTGAGCAGATAGCCATTGAAAAACAATATTATGCAGATCGTACAGTCATTGCGATTTTATTTGTTGATAACTATGACGAAATCACACAAGCAATGGATGATCAGCCACGTAGTTTAACGAATACGATGGTGACATCAATTGTTAATGATTGGGCGGCGGAGCAAGGGATATTTGTGAAACGAATATCATCTGATCGTTTTTTAGCTGTATTAAACGAATCCATTTTAATGGAGCTTGAAAAGAAAAAATTTGCTATTTTAGATACCATTCGAGAAAAAACAGCACAAAAAAATACGTCATTAACATTAAGTATTGGTGTTGGCGCAGGATCTTCTTCATTAGTAGAACTTGGTGAATTAGCACAGTCAAGTCTAGATCTAGTTTTAGGCCGTGGTGGGGATCAGGTTGCCATCAAGCAACCTACTGGAAAGTTAAAATTCTATGGTGGGAAAACGAATCCAGTTGAGAAACGTACGCGCGTTAGAGCACGTGTTATTTCTCATGCACTACGTGATTTAATTCAAGATAGTGACCAAGTGTTTATCATGGGACATAAAAACCCTGATATGGACTCTATTGGTGCCTCTGTTGGTGTACGTAAGATGGCACAAATGAATGATGTAAAGGGCTATGTCATTATAAATTTTGATGAATTAAACGGCAGTGTAACGCGTTTAATGAATGAAATTGAGAATAAATCGGATTTCTATGAAAATTTCCTAACACCAGAGGAAGCTGCGACAAAAATGACAGAAAAGTCATTGCTCGTTATTGTCGATACACATAAACCGAATTTAGTCATCGATTCACACCTATTGAAGCTAGCTGAAAAAGTTGTAGTGATTGATCACCATCGTAGAAGTGAGGATTTTATTGAAAATCCAACGCTTGTTTATATGGAACCATACGCGTCGTCCACGGCTGAACTTGTGACAGAGTTACTCGAGTATCAACCAAAACGTGCAAAGATTAATATGCTAGAGGCTACTGCATTATTGGCGGGAATTATTGTAGATACGAAGAGTTTTACACTGCGTACAGGAGCCCGTACTTTTGAAGCAGCATCTTATTTACGGACAAATGGTGCAGATACAGTGTTAGTACAGCGATTACTAAAAGAAGATGTCGATACGTATATTGAGCGTTCTAAAATAGTGCAGACTGTTAAGTTCGTGAAGCCAGGTATTGCTATTGCTGTAGGTGAAGAAGCAAAAATATATGATTCTGTACTAATTGCGCAAACAGCAGACATTTTACTCACAATGAAGGATGTGGGGGCTTCTTTTGTCATAGCGCATCGTTCAGATGGTAAAATCGGCATAAGTGCAAGATCACTTGGCGAGGTAAACGTACAGCTTATTATGGAAAAGCTTGGTGGCGGTGGGCATTTAACTAATGCAGCTTGCCAAATCGAAGCAAATTCCATTGCTGGAGTAAAAAAATATTTAGAAGAGGCCATAAATGAGGTACTCGAAGGGAGTTCTGAATCATGAAAGTAGTATTTTTGAAAGATGTTAAAGGAAAAGGAAAAAAAGGAGAAGTTAAAAATGTAGCAGATGGCTATGCACAAAACTTCTTAATTAAAAATGGCTACGCTGCAGAAGCAAATGCTCAATCATTAAGTCAATTAGATGGTCAAAAGAAATTAGAGGCTAAAAACGCTGCTGCAGAATTAGCTGAAGCAAAAGCATTAAAAGAAAAATTAGAGGCGTTAACAGTAGAAGTAAAAGCAAAATCAGGTGAAGGTGGTCGCCTATTTGGTTCTGTATCTACAAAGCAAATTGCAGATGCGCTTCAAAAAACGCATGGCATTAAAATTGATAAACGTAAAATGACTTTAATTGATGGAATTCGTGCGCTAGGCTTTACAAATGTACCTGTAAAACTACATCATGAAGTATCTGCAACATTAAAAGTTCATGTAACGGAAGAATAAGGGGCGACAATCCATGAACGAACCGATGATGGACCGCGTCCCACCGCATAACCGGGAAGCGGAGCAATCGGTTATCGGTGCAATTTTTCTTGATCCTCAAGCGTTAATCACTGCATCTGAAATTTTACTAGCAGATGATTTTTATCAGAATGCACATAAGAAAATTTTTGAAACGATGCTACGTTTAAGTGATCAAGGAAAAGCGATAGATGTTGTAACAGTTACTGAAGAATTATCAGCTAAAAAAGAAATTGAGGACGTTGGCGGGCTATCGTATTTACTAGAGCTCGCCAATGCTGTCCCTACGGCCGCTAACGTCGTACACTATGCGAAAATTGTCGAAGAAAAGGCCCTATTACGTCGCTTAATTCGTGTAGCTACTAAAATAGTAGAAGATGGCTATACACGTGAGGATGAAGTAGAGGCATTACTAGGTGAAGCAGAGAAGAAAATGATGGAGGTAGCCAATCGTAAAAATGCGGGTGACTTTAAGCATGTTAAAGACGTATTGGTAGAAACCTTCGATAACATCGAGAAGCTTCAATCACAAAAGGGAGACGTTACAGGTATTCCGACAGGCTTCCGTGATTTAGACAATATCACAGCTGGCTTCCAGCGCAACGATCTAATTATTGTAGCAGCACGTCCCTCTGTAGGGAAAACGGCCTTTGCATTGAATGTCGCGCAAAGTGTTGCCGTTCAAGCACGTGAAAATGTTGCGATTTTCTCCTTAGAGATGGGTGCTGAGCAGCTAGTTATGCGTATGCTTTGTGCAGAAGGAAATATAGATGCACAAGTTTTACGTACAGGTGCTTTAACAACGGAAGATTGGGGTAAACTAACTATGGCAATGGGGAGTTTATCGAATTCCGGTATTTTTATTGATGATACACCAGGTGTACGTATCAATGAAATTCGAGCAAAATGTCGACGTTTAGCACAGGAGCATGGGCTTGGTATGATTTTAATCGATTATTTACAGCTTATCCAAGGTAGTGGTAAACCAGGTGAAAACCGTCAGCAAGAGGTATCTGAAATTTCACGTTCATTAAAAGGATTAGCACGTGAATTAAAGGTTCCAGTTATCGCATTATCACAGTTATCTCGTGGCGTTGAGCAACGTCAAGATAAGCGACCAATGATGAGTGACTTACGTGAATCGGGAAGTATTGAGCAAGATGCTGATATTGTTGCCTTCTTATATCGTGATGATTATTACGATAAAGAGTCCGAGAGTAAAAATATGATTGAAATTATTATTGCTAAACAGCGTAACGGTCCAACAGGTACGGTTACACTTGCGTTTAAAAAAGAATTCAATAAATTCATTAATGTGGACTGGTCGCAAATGCCGCCACCACCTCCACGTGATTAAATATATTATTTGGTTCATCACCAATAGTTGGAGATGACATTTGTTAAAACGTATGCTATTTATCTTCATTCAGTAGAAGACGCCTACCTCTAAAGAGGAACTTAACGTCAGCAATTACGCCAAGGTGGAATTAATCTGAATGTTAGATAATATTCATACCATTCTGTCATTAAACACGAACGTTGAATCAGATTGTTTGATTTTACGTTCGTGTTTTAACTATTTTTTTGTTGACTAGGCGTTTCTTTCATTGTTACAATAATTAACGGCTTAAAAATTGTGATACAAACGTATCTAACGGAGGTGCTGATTATGACATCAGTTGTAGTTGTAGGAACACAGTGGGGAGACGAAGGGAAAGGTAAAATTACAGATTTCCTTTCACAAAAAGCCGAAGCAATCGCTCGTTTTGCAGGTGGCGATAATGCTGGACATACAATTAAATTTGATGGGGAGACTTATAAGCTACATTTAATTCCATCAGGTATTTTTTATAAAGAAAAAACTTCAGTAATCGGAAATGGATTGGTTGTTAATCCGAAGTCATTAGTAACTGAGCTTAGAGGTTTACAAGAGCGTGGTATTGATACGGACAATCTACGTATTTCTAACCGTGCACATGTTATTTTACCTTATCATATCAAACAAGATATCGCTGATGAGGAAAGCCGTGGCGATAAAAAAATTGGTACGACTTGTAAAGGAATTGGGCCTTGCTATCAGGATAAAGTAGCACGTATCGGTATCCGTATGGCTGATTTATTAGACAAAGAAGTATTTGAAGAAAAACTACGTCATAATTTAGTAATTAAAAATAAATTATTCGAGAAATTCTATGAAGTTGAAGGTGTAACATTCGAAGAAATTTTCGAGGAATATTATGGCTATGGACAAGAAATCGCAAAATATGTAACAGACACATCTAAAATCTTAAATGATGTACTTGATGAGGGCGGCAAAGTGTTATTTGAAGGTGCACAAGGTATTTTACTTGATGTCGATCAAGGTACGTATCCATATGTAACATCTTCGAATCCTGTTGCCGGAGGTGTAGCGATCGGTGCTGGCGTTGGTCCATCACGTGTTACAAGTGTTATTGGTGTATCTAAAGCATATACATCTCGTGTTGGTGATGGTCCGTTCCCAACTGAATTATTTGATGAAGTGGGTCAACAAATTCGTGAAGTAGGTCGTGAATATGGTACGACAACAGGTCGCCCACGTCGCGTAGGTTGGTTCGATACAGTAGTAGTACGTCATTCACGTCGCGTAAGTGGTATTACACATCTTGCACTTAATTCTATTGACGTTTTATCTGGTTTAGAGACAGTGAAAATCTGTACAGCGTATAAATATAAAGATGAAACAATTACGGAGTATCCTGCAAATCTTCATATTATTGAACAATGTGTGCCAATTTATGAAGAACTTCCAGGCTGGTCAGAAGATGTTACAGGTTGCAAAACATTAGAAGAGCTACCTGAGAATGCACGACGCTATGTAGAACGTGTTAGTGAATTAACAGGTATTCAAATTGCTACTTTCTCTGTTGGTCCTGCACGTGAACAAACGAACGTTTTAGTAGACGTTTGGGAAGCATAATAAATGAAAAACACAAAAGGGTGTGCCGTATGCGGTACACCCTTTTATGTGTGCGCCCGGCATGCGTATGAACTATAGGGTGCAAGTCCCGAACCTCGAAGACAGAAGTAGAGGTTAGCCAAGAGCAAGGGTGTCCGTGGCGACGCGGAATCTGAAGGAAGCTGGAGGCAAAACACCGGTCCGAGGAACACAAATCTCATATAAGGCTAGGTATGATTGGATGAGTGTGCACAACAACACAAAGTCCTTTCTGTCGAAGGTCATATCGAGTAAATGAGGCGGATAGATGGTGTGAAAGTGCATACGCTTACCCGGGGAGGTCTGATGGAAACGCAAAGTACACTTTGTAACCTACTTAGCGATAGGTAGCTGAACCATCAGAAGTCAGCAGAGGTCATAGTACCATTCACTTCTAGAATGAATGGAAAGGACCGAACAATTCGGAGAGAATAGCCCTTGGCATGCAGTTTTCTATGATAAACACAGAAAATCCAGAAGGACCGACTTAATGGAGGTAATGGTGAATCCCATGAGGGACATTGAGCGGGTGCAGTAGAAACTGTTATAAGAAGACAAGCTATTCACGGAGGAGTCGAACGAGATGTTAATGAATCAAATTTTATCACGAGAGAATCTGCTTCTCGCACTCAAACGGGTGGAACGAAACAAAGGGAGTCATGGAGTAGACAAAATGCCCGTAAAATTCCTACGACAGCATGTAGTCGAAAACTGGCTAACGATTAAGAAGCAAATTCTTGAGGGAACCTACCAACCACAACCAGTTCGCAGAATCGAAATCCCGAAACCTGACGGCGGTGTGCGACTATTAGGAATCCCAACCGTGACAGACCGACTCATTCAACAGGCAATTGCCCAAGTGCTATCCAACCTATACGACCCGAACTTCTCGAATCATAGTTACGGATTTCGACCAAAACGAAGTGCTCACGATGCAATCCGAGAAGCCAAAGGCTATATAAAAGAAGGATATCGCTGGGTAGTAGATATGGACTTAGAGAAATTCTTCGACAAAGTAAACCATGACCGTCTAATGAGTACATTAGCGAAGAAAATTTCTGATAAACCTCTACTCAAGCTGATTCGTAGATACTTGCAATCGGGTGTCATGATAAATGGTGTCGTTTATGATACAGATGAAGGAACACCCCAAGGGGGTCCACTGAGTCCACTTCTCTCAAACATTGTGCTGGATGAATTAGACAAAGAATTAGAGAAACGTGGTCATAAATTTGTCCGTTACGCCGATGACTGCAATATTTATGTGAAAACAAAACGAGCAGGAGAACGAGTGATGGCAAGTATCAAAACCTTTATTGAGAAGACGCTGCGATTGAAAATAAATGAGAAGAAATCCGCAGTGGCTCGTCCTTGGCAACGTAAATTCCTAGGATTTAGCTTTACCTCCCGCAAAGAACCACAAGTTCGAATTGCGAAAGAGAGCATAAAGCGAATGAAGAACAAAATTCGGGAATTAACAGCTAGAAAGAAGCCATTTCCAATGGAGTACCGAATTCAACAATTGAATCAATACTTAATTGGGTGGTGTGGCTACTTTTCATTAGCGGATACGAAATCAATATTTGAATCACTGGATGGATGGATTAGAAGAAGACTTCGCATGTGTTTATGGAAGAATTGGAAGAAGCCTCGTACGAAAGTGCGCAACCTTATTCGCTTAGGAGTTCCAGACTGGAAGGCTTACGAATGGGGCAATACTCGCAAGAGTTACTGGCGTATTTCGAAAAGTCCAATATTACACAGAACCCTTGGTAACTCTTATTGGAGTAACCAAGGGCTCAAAAGTCTGCAAGCTCGTTATGAAATCTTGCGTTATTCATCTTAATTGAACCGCCGTATACGGATCCGTACGTACGGTGGTTGGAGAGGTCGGGAGTTAGTCACTCCCTCCTACTCGATTTGTGAAAGAAACCATATTCTGTGATAGCGCCTGCGTTTTACCCTGAGTAGCGCAACCCACATAAGCCAATACTTATATGAAAATATGATTATTAAAAAAACTACAAAAAATAGGGATTATGTAACAATTAGTAGATAAATAATACATTTACATTACAAAAAGATGAAAATATTCAAACCGTATTTTCTTTATGATACAGTATAGTGGTGCAAAAAAGCCTTGTGGGTAATTAATCCTACAATAGGTTAAAGTTGGAAGGAGCTTTATTGATGAGTTCATCTTGGTTTAGAAAAGAAAAAAACAATAGATTCACTTACAATTTTTCTTCAATAAAAAAGGTATCCATTATTACAGTTTTAATGACAAGTTTAACGTTTAATGTAGGTTTTGCAAAAGAAAATCATCAAGAAGATTTACATAAAATTTATCACGTTTACGTGGGAAATCAATATATTGGTGCGGTCTCTAATGAGAAAGCGATCCAAGAAATCATTGCATCCAAGGAAAAAGAGGCAAAACAACAATACAAAGAGTTAACGATCGATGCTAACTCATCTGTTAAAATAATCCCAGAGCAAGTGTTTAGTAATGAAACAAAAGATGCGGAAACTTTGGCTAAGCTTGAGCAATCTTTAGTAGCTCAGTCTCCAGATTTTACATTATTTGTAGATAATAAGCCTGTTGTTTATTTAAAAGATGCAAAAGCCTATGAAGATACTATTCGTATGCTAAAGCTACAATATGTTTCACAGCAAGAGTTAAATAGTTTAGATACTAACCAGCAATCTACGAATATACCACTGTTACAAACTGGTGAATCACGCCTTTTAGATATTTCTTTTAAACAGGGAATTTCAGGTGCAGCACAAAAAGTAGCCCCGAATGCTATTGTAACACCTGAGGAAGCTGTGAAATATTTAATGACAGGCGCTCTTGAGCAAGAAACATATCAAATTCAATCAGGTGATGTTCTAGGCTCGGTTGCTAAAAAACATGATTTAACAACAGCTGAGCTAGTAGCGTTAAATCCTGGTATCACGGTTGATACAGTTTTACAAATCGGACAAGCATTAAACGTAACAGTCGCTAAACCATTTGTAACACTTGAAGTAAAACAGGAAAAGAAAGTTACTGATCAAATTCCATTTAAAAAAATAATCGAAGAAGATCCGACGATGTATAAAGGTGAGAAAGTAATTAAACAACAAGGTGTTAATGGAAAGCAAGAAACTACTTATTTGTTAACGTCTGAAAATGGGAATCGTACATCCAAAGTTGCGTCAGAAGAAAAAATCGTACAGCAACCTGTTGACCAAATTGAAATTGTTGGTACGAAAGTAATTTCATCTCGTGGCACGGGTGAATTTTCTTGGCCTGCTGTAGGTGGCTCTATTTCAAGTCAGATGGGTGAACGTTGGGGAGATTTCCATCGTGGTATTGATATTGCCCGTCCAAGTAACTACAATATTTTAGCTTCTGATAATGGCGTTGTTGCCGCAGCTGGCGTATCAGGTACCTATGGTAATCGTATCGTGATTAATCATAATAATGGTTATACGACACTTTACGGACACTTATCTTCAATTAATGTTAAAGCCGGGCAGGTAGTAGAAAAAGGTTCTGTTATAGGTATTATGGGTTCTACTGGAAATTCAACAGGTACACATCTACACTTTGAAGTTGAAAAGAATGGTTCGTTAGTAAATCCATTATCATATGTAGGTCGTTAATCCATTCGGATAGAAGGCAGCCAAAAAGGGGCTGTCTTTTTGTATAGTTCTTTTATAATTTCAAGTTATTTCCCGAGAAATATTTGTCGAAATGTAGTTCAATACAATATCGTCTAATGTCTTTAGATTTAGAATAATGCATAGAAGTTAAAAGCATGGTAGAGTTAAGAGTAGTGACTTTAACTTCTTTCAGCAGATAATTTTTGTACCGAAAGCGTAGCGTCAGGTACAGAAGTCTCCCATCTCTATAGGTAGTGAGATGAATGCGGGTTAAAGTTATTTTTCAGTGGGTGTCCTAACATCCGTTGAAATAGAGGAACTCAGGTTAAGAACTTCACAGCCTGTGGAAACGCCTGAGTGACCAACATTGTGTTGTCGCTGTTGCTGCGCTTTCGCACAGACAAAACCATTTTGCTGTTGCTATGTTAGCACTGCACTTTCTCTGTTGGACTAAAGCATCCAGCGGATCAAGACATTTTGTTTAAGAATAGATCATTACACTTCGTTTAAGAATAGATAAATAGCGAAAGGGAGAAAAAAGATGGACAAAACAATTTTAGTTGTTGACGATGAAAAACCAATCGCAGATATTTTACAGTTTAATTTAATTAAAGAAGGCTACAAAGTTATTTGTGCTTATGATGGAGATGAAGCACTAGAGAAGGTTGAAGAAGAACAACCAGATTTAATGCTTTTAGATATAATGTTACCAAAGCGTGATGGGATGGAAGTTTGTAGAGAAATACGTAAAAAATATGATTTTCCTATCATTATGCTAACAGCAAAAGGCTCTGAGATTGATAAAGTATTAGGATTAGAAATGGGCGCAGACGATTATGTGACAAAGCCATTTAGTACACGTGAGCTTATTGCACGTGTAAAGGCAAATATGCGTCGCTTACAAGTGGTAGCCCCTGCTGCCGAAGAGGTTGAAGAAGCGTCCAATGAAATTGTGGTAGGGTCGCTTGTTATTCAGCCTGATGCCTACTTAGTATTGAAACGTGATGAGTCAATTGAATTAACCCATAGGGAGTTTGAGTTATTACATTACTTAGGTAAGCATATTGGACAAGTAATGACGCGTGAGCATTTACTACAAACTGTGTGGGGCTATGACTATTTTGGCGATGTACGAACAGTTGATGTAACAATTCGTCGTTTACGTGAAAAAATAGAGGATAATCCAAGCCACCCAGCTTGGATTGTAACACGCCGTGGTGTAGGATATTATTTACGAAATCCTGAACAGGAGTAAATAGGAATGCAGAAAGTAAGCTTCTTTAAATCCATTCATGTCAAGCTAGTACTAATTTATATTTTGTTAATACTGCTAGCTTTGCAAATAATAGGTATTTATTTTGCGCGCGAATTAGAGGACAATTTAAAAACCAATTTCCGAGAATCCATTTTTCAACGTGTCGATTTGATGGAATATAGCATTCGCGAAGAAATCTTAAAAGAACGCGATGAAACTATGCCATCTCTTGAAGAAAGCTTGAAAACAATTGTAATGGAGTTTTCCGAGGGGTTGAAGGATGTTTCTAATGAAGACATTTTAGAAATCCGCGTTATCGATACTAGACAACGTATTCGCGCCACATCTGAGATAGACAATCAAAATTTGATTGGACAGCGCTCGAATAATGATCTCGTACGACGTGCAATCTCTGCAGAAACATTATTTGAAAACATCAAACTTGATAGTAATACAGGAAACCGAGTATGGGTGTTAGCTTCGCCAATTCGAGATGGTGCAGGTCCTGATGATGAAATCGTTGGGGTACTCTATATTGAAGCTAATATTGAATCTGTTTTCGAACAGGTGAATGACATTAACCGTATTTTCCTCGGTGGTACGGCCGTGTCCTTGGTGGTTACTATCTTTTTAGGGATTTTAGTGGCACGAACAATTACACAGCCAATTGCAGATATGCGTAAGCAGGCTCAGGCGATGGCAAAAGGAAACTATTCACGAAAAGTACGAGTTTATGGTACAGATGAGATAGGTCAACTTGCTATAACCTTTAATCATTTGACGAATCGCTTGCAGGAGGCGCAATCTACTACAGAGGCAGAACGGCGAAAGCTCGATTCCGTTCTTAGTAATATGACGGATGGTGTTATTGCGACTGATCGAAAAGGGCGCATCATTCTTATTAATGATCCCGCACTCGAGCTGCTGCATATTACAAGAGATATAACAGTAGGTCGTCCGATTGCATCTGTTTTAGGCATTGACCAAGAGTATAGTTTTGAAGATTTAATTCATATGAATGATGCGGTGAATTTAGATTTCAGTACAGCAGACGCGCCGTATATTTTACGTGCGAATTTCTCTGTTATTCAAAAAGAAACTGGTTTTATTAATGGTTTAATTACTGTACTGCACGATATTACAGAGCAGGAAAAGATAGAGATGGACCGCCGAGAATTTGTATCAAATGTGTCCCATGAATTACGGACACCATTAACGACGATGCGTAGTTATTTAGAGGCGTTAGCAGATGGTGCATGGAAAGATGAAAACATTGCTCCAACATTTTTGAATGTCACACAAACAGAGACAGAGCGTATGATCCGCTTAGTGAATGACTTGTTGCAGTTATCACGAATGGACAGTACAGATTATGAGTTGAATAAAGACATTGTTCTATTCCATTCCTTCTTTAACCGAATTATCGATCGCTTTGAAATGTCTAAGTCAGACAAAGTGATGTTTGAACGATTATTCCCAGAGGCATCTTATTATGTAGAAATTGATACGGATAAGGTGACACAGGTTATCGATAATATCATTTCTAATGCTATTAAATATTCACCAGATGGAGGCAATATTCGCTTTGGCTTTACCGTACAAGGGAATATGTTAAAGGTCATGATTTCTGATGATGGTATGGGAATTCCTAAGGAAAATGTGGGGCGTATTTTTGATCGTTTTTATCGTGTGGATCGTGCTCGTGCCCGTTCTATGGGCGGCACAGGTCTAGGGCTAGCTATTGCCAGGGAAATGATTGAAGCTCATGGCGGTAAAATATGGGCTGAAAGTGAAGAAGGGCAAGGAACAACGGTTTTCTTCACATTACCACTTGATTTAGATGATTTTGATGAGGCAGGTGAGTGGGAATGAAATATCTAGAACCAGTTAAATCAGTTGTATTATTCCTACTCGTTATGCTAAGTGTGGTTTTAACCTTTTTGAATTGGACATACACGCCAGATTATAAAGTGATTGAAAAAACTGAGGAAAAAGAAATCCAAATTGGACCACAAAAAAAAATGGAAGATGTAATTCGTCCTTATAAGGCTATTTACCGTTTTGATAAGGAATTTACCGGAACTGTATCTAATGCTGCAATGGAAGATATTATGAAATCATTTGTGGGCTGGAATATTGATTTAGTACGCGATAACAATAACCTTACGGCCAGCTCTGTAAACGAGATGATTCGTTCTAATAATTGTATGACTATCTTTTTTGCTGGCGAAATTCCTTACTCTGCCTTTAGTTCAATTTTTCAGTTTGCCGATAAGGAGCTACCTGAAACAACCTTTAATCGTATGGTTATAGATTGGAGTAATTATAATAACAAAGAATTACAAGTATTTTTCATAAGTAGCAATAATGAAACATTGATGCGTGCGCATGTCAGTCTACAAAATGCTAATCAATTTGTACGAAATGTTATTGAGCCAGCGAAAACATACGACACTTTTAAAGAAGTAGAGCGTGATGGTTTTACTTCACTTTATATTGATAACGATAAAGTTGAATCAACAAAATATACGTATTTTATCAACGAGAAATCACCTGATGTTTTTAAAGATGTGTTATTTACAGAACCAAATGTTGTCCAGCGCACTGATGAAAGTCCAAACTCTGTAAAATATCAAGATGGTACGTCTCTGATGACGGTTGATAAGAATTTGAAATCATTGATCTTTGTTTATCCAACTGCAGAAAGTAGTTTGAAAATAGAACCTTCTAAGCTCTTGACGGATAGTTTTGAATTTATCAATGAACATGGAGGTTTTACAGCTGATTATCGCTATGTATCAACAAGTACAAATAATAACCAATTAGATTATCAGCTATATTTACATGGATTACCAGTTTATAGTGAGCAAGCTATAAATCGAATTACAACTATTTGGGGAGATAATCGTATTTTCCGCTACAAACGTCCGTATTATTCTTTAAGTACAGACATTCCATCCGAAAAGGAGATTAAAGAACTGCCATCAGGATCGGAAATCGTTGAAAAGATTCAAAAGCTTAATAACACTGTATTATCAGATATAGATGATATTGTTGTGGGTTACTATTTAACGCAAGATAAAAGTAAACAAAATATGACATTAGAACCGTGCTGGTTTGCGATAAGTAACGGTGTATGGACGAATCTGACGCCTGAAACATTAGGAGGTGTCAAAAATGGATTGGAATAGAACAAAATCTATTTTTATATTCGTTTTTTTAATCTTAAATATCTTTTTGTATTATTTTTATTTAAATCGCTATAATGAAGCGCAGAGCGTGGAGATACCTGGTGAAAAAACAATAGAAGCCCGTTTAAAAGAGGATAATATTACGTATGGATCACTTCCTAATAGTAATGAATTTGTTGTTTATATTACGGGCAAAGTGCATAAATTTACACTTTCTGAATTTACCAAGAGCAATCAGCAAGCAAATATCATAGGTGAGGATAATACACTTGCGCATGTTGATTTTATAAACCCTGTGAAATTACGAAATGATGATGAGACAAGTATTACAGAGTTTGTCCGTGCAAACGTAAAAGATGGGGATTCCTATGCATTATGGAAGGTAGATCGTGAGCAAAGAACGGCAATATTCTTTCAGAAAAAAAGTAATCGAATGTTCTATTACAATGAGAGTGCTTTATTAAAAGTACAATGGAATGTAGACAACGAAGTTACAATGTATGAACAAACAATGCTTGATAATATTGAAGAAATGGAGAAACAGGAAACTGTTATACCACCACTTCAAATTATCCAGACACTTTATAATAAATCGCTACTAAAGCCAGATTCGCATATTACGCAAATGAAGTTAGGTTACTCGACAATGGGTTATTTAACGCAAAAGCAAGTGTTAGTACCGACATGGGAAGTACAAGTGAAATTAGATGGAGAAACAGAAGAATATTTTGTCAACGCTAGTGAAGGTAATGTTATTGAAATCCAAGGAAACAAGCAAGAGGGCGAAGAAGAAGACTGGGGAGTTGAATGATGCGGTTTAGTGTTTTAGCAAGTGGCAGTACAGGCAATTCGATTTATGTAGAGAATGAGGATCATGCATTTATTGTCGATGCCGGTCTCAGTGGTAAAAAGATGGAGCAACTATTTACAAAAATCGACCGCAATATGAAACAGCTAAGTGGCATTTTCGTTACACATGAGCACAGTGATCATATTAAAGGAATAGGTGTATTGGCACGAAAATATAATGTACCCATTTATGCAAACGCCAAAACGTGGCAGGCGATGGACGGGCTTGTTGGTGATATTCCGTTAGAGCAACGTTTTGAATTTGAAATGGATACAGTCAAGCATTTCGGCTCATTAGCTATTGAATCCTTTGCCGTATCACATGATGCAGCAGATCCAATGTTCTATAGCTTTCATGAAAATGGGCGTAAGCTTGTTATTATAACGGATACAGGCTATGTCAGCGACCGAATGAAAGGCATCATTCGAGGTGCTGATTCCTTTGTATTTGAGAGTAACCATGATGTCAATATGCTGCAAATGGGACGTTATCCGTGGTCTATAAAACGTCGTATTTTAAGTGATGTAGGGCACGTTTCAAATGAAGATGCAGCCATTGCAATGAGTGAGGTAGTATTTGAAAAACCAACGAATATTTATTTATCACATTTAAGTAAGGATAATAACATGAAAGAGCTTGCGCGCATGAGTGTTACACAAACATTGCAATCCTGCGGCATTATTGTCGGAGAGTATTTAAATTTATTTGATACAGAAGCAGAGGAACCGACGAAATTAGTCACGGTTTAAACAATAAAAAATGAATCTTTAATGAGGCTGTTCAATAGCATTTTATAGCAAATGCTTTGAACAGCTATTTTTATATCCATTTTATTTATTTTTCATCTGATTTTAATGTTTGAACCGTAATATAAGGGTAACAACTAACAAATACTAATAATTGAAAGGATGAGGAGAATGAGCAATTTTCAAGATGATGATAAAAACAGTGATTTTCTAAAAGACGATAAAATAGAGAAATCACCTCTTCAGGAGCGACTCGAACGAGAGGAGCGAGAGATGCAAGAAAAGCGTCATAAAAAGAAAAGCGGTGGCGGAGGTAAGGGTGGTTATTTATTTACCGGTTTTATCGGTGTCATCATAGGCGCTTTACTTGTTTGGCTCATGTTACCTGGACTTGTCAATCAAATGCCAGGTACAAGCAGCACAGGTAAAAATGAAACAAACATCAATCAAGTTGCAACGGAAGTAACAACCGATGTAACGAAAGCGGTAGATAAGACTTCAGCTGCTGTTGTAGGGATTACTAATATTCAAGAAGTGACAAGTGGTGGATTCTGGAACCCACCAACTACAACTAGCCAGCCTGCTGGAAGCGGTTCAGGTGTTATTTATAAAATACAAGGTAACACAGCCTTTATCGTGACAAATAACCATGTTATTGAAGGTGCAAAACAGTTAGAGGTAACGATGCCAGATGGATCAAAAGAAGAGGCACAATTAGTTGGACGCGATCCTTGGACAGATTTAGCTGTTATTTCTATCAGTTCTAAAGATGTTAAAACAGTTGCGAAATTCGGTAACTCAGATGTACTAAAACAAGGTGAAACAGTCATCGCAATTGGTAACCCACTTGGCTTAGAGTTCTATGGCTCTGTTACAACAGGAGTGGTTTCTGGTAAGGACCGTTCTGTACCGGTTGACATAAATGGTGATGGTACAGTGGATTGGCAACAAGAAGTATTACAAACAGACGCAGCAATCAACCCTGGTAATAGTGGTGGAGCACTTGTTAACCTTGCTGGTGATTTAGTCGGCATAAACTCCATGAAAATTGCTGAATCCTCTGTTGAGGGTCTAGGCTTCTCAATTCCAATTAACTCAGCAATTCCAATTATCGAGGAATTAGAGAAAAATGGTGAAATGAACCGTCCAACAATGGGTATTTCATTCGTAGACTTAACGGATGTTCCGTCATTCTACCAACAAGAAACTTTAAAATTGCCAAAAGACATCACAACAGGTGTTGTTATTACAGATGTTGTGAATGATTCACCAGCGTCAAAAGCAGGCGCGCAACAGTACGATGTTATTGTTGAAATGGATGGTAAAAAAATCGAAACAGCAATCGATTTACGCAAACATTTGTATAACAACAAAAAAGTTGGTGATAAATTGACGATGAAAGTATATCGCCAAGGTAAATTGGTGGAGCTATCACTAACATTAACAAATAGCAATACATTATAAATGAACAATCAGTGGGGATTATAGAATTCCCACTGATTTTTTGATGTTGAAAAAAATATTCGAAAGCAGTTGAATGAATGATTTAGAAAATATTGTGGATAACTAGAAAATTGTGAATAATAACATTACACCAGCGAATAGCGATAGAAAGCCTATTCTTCCATACTGGCTTGTCCTTTGTTACAATAGACTGTGGATAACATAGACTCAATTGTGAATAAGTTTGTGGAAATTTTGAAAAATAAGAAGAGGTGTAATAATGGAAAAATACAGCTGTGAAAACCATATAGATCACGCTTTAGACATGTTTGTGGCAGAACAAAAAGAGTTCCCAATTATGGATAAAGTCGAAGAGGATAAAAAGTTATCCACAAAATGTAGCTACTGTGAACAACCAGCAGAATATATTGTATCAAGTAAATAACTTTACACAATATATAGGAATGTAATGTGGATATGTTGATAACTTTTGTGGATAATTTGTTTGTAAATGAATTGTAAAGGTGGATAACGTGTGAATATAACGATTGTATCAGTCGGAAAACTAAAAGAAAAGTACTTAAAAATGGGCATAGACGAATACGTAAAACGTCTCGGTGGCTACGCAAAAATGGATCTAATCGAGGTACCAGATGAAAAAGCACCCGAGCAACTAAGCGATGCCGAAATGGAAATCGTTAAGAAAAAAGAGGGTGAACGTATTCTATCTAAAATCGGCCCAGATACATACGTTATCGCCCTAGCCATTAATGGCAAAATGAAAACCTCTGAACAAATGGCAGCAGATCTCGAATCTCTCATGACCTATGGCAAAAGCAAAATTGCCTTCGTCATCGGCGGCTCCCTTGGCTTACATGATGATGTGTTGAAGCGAGCAGATGAGCAGCAATCCTTTGGAAAGATGACCTTACCACATCAGCTGATGAAGCTTGTGTTGGTGGAGCAGATTTATAGGAGTTTTAGGATTATGAAAGGAGAACCGTATCATAAGTAAATGCGGTATTCTATGTAAAACAAGGGGAAGAAAAGAATACAGAAGAAAATCGAAAATGGCAGGTTGGTCTTGATTTTCACTGATATTATCATGTTTATTTTATTATTCCTATAATTGGAGGCTATGTGAATGTTAAGTGATCAGGCGAGATATTCTAGGCTCGCGAATATAACAAAAATAATAAATACAAAATTAGAACTACGTGAAGTATTGCAGCGTGTAACAATGGCGATATCAGAGGAGATTGTTCAATGCAACGCTGTTGGAATTTTTTTACCCCAGGAAGATGGAACATTTAGAGGGTTTGCAGGAAAACCAGAGACTATAAATGGCGTAGCACTCGATACTCAGGTAATTGATCCTGAAATAGACATACTGGCAAAAGAAGTTATTGAAACCAAAAAAACCATCTATATCCCTGATACCTCAAAGGATCATCGGCTGGATACGAGACCAGTTTATGCGTTCAAAATTAAGTCCTTATTAGTACTGCCTATCTCATTTGGGCAAGAGTTATTTGGTCTGGTTTTTTTATTTGATTATGGAGCTCCAAAGAACTTAACAGATTCAGAAATTCAAAGTGTTGAAGCTTATGTAAATATGGCTGCCGTCGCAATTCAAAACGCAAATAATTTAACACAAAAGGAAACCCTTATTGCCGAGAAGCAGCTGTTACTAAATGTTACCCGTGATTTATCAATGTGTTCCTCGATACAGGAGAGTTTTGATAAATGTTTTTTTTACTTAGGACAGATTTTAGAGAGTAAAAACATGGCTGTCCACCTTTTAGACCCGCTAGACAAAACAACGATTAAAACAACGAAGTTAAGCAAGGACTGTGAATGGACAGAAGCGGATTGGATGGAGAAAAGCTATGAAGCCAAGATCCATGAGGTTATTCAAACAAAAAATATAGATAGTAAGGGTCTACTGATGATTCCATTGGTTTCAATGGGAGAAGTATTAGGGGTAATCGTTGGTGGCAAAGAGGAAAAAGCTCACAATTACGATAATTCCCAAATTCAACTGGCTAAATCTATCGTTGATGCCACAGCTCCTACGTTTTCAAACTTGTTATATATGGATCAACTTGAAAGCATGGTGGAAGAGCGAACGAGAGAACTAGCTGCCGCTAATGAAAAAGTTACAAGTGTGATTGAAAGTATTACGGATGGATTCTTTACTTTGAATAATAAATGGGAATTTACGTACGTAAATAAGCATCAATATTTTCCACAAAGAAAAACAGCAAAAGATGTATTAGGCAAGAATATATGGGGGGTTTTCCCGAGTAGCGTTGACACAGTTATGTATAAGGAGTTTCATCGTGCAATGTCAGAGCGAACTACAGTTCATTTCGAATTTCTTTCTACCTCTGATGAATATTGGCACGAAGTTATTGCATACCCGTATGATAATGGTATTTGTTGTATTTTTAAAAACATAACGGAAAAAAAGCAATATGCGAAGGAATTGAAAAGGTTATCCAACATAGATTTAATAGGGCAAATGGCAGCGGGTATCAGCCATGAGATTAGAAATCCAATGACAACAGTACGAGGATTGTTGCAGTTATTAAAAGAAGAGAACACCTATGAGAAACATAATATGTACTTTAATTTAATGATTGAAGAACTTGACCGTGCCAATTCTATTATTACTGAATTTCTCTCAACGGGTAATACAAGGAAATCGGATTTGCAGATGTTAGATTTAAATTCAATTATCCATGATATTTTTCCTTTAATAAAGATTGATGCGCATAATCAAAATAAATATATTCAAGTCGATACAAATGACATTCCGGAATTACTTTTAAATCGTAATGAGATACGGCAATTATTAATAAACCTATACCGTAATGGCTTAGAAGCGATGAGCACAGGGAAAGTTCTAACCATTAGCACCTACAAGGAAGGTGAAAATTGTGTGGTACTTGCAGTGCGGGATCAAGGAAAAGGTATCAAGCCTGAAGTATTAGAGAAACTGGGTACTCCATTTTACACGACCAAAGATAATGGAACTGGATTGGGGTTAGGCGTATGTTATGCCATTGCTGCCCGTCATAATGCAAAAATAGAAATTCAAACAGGATCGGAAGGCACTATCTTTTTAGTTAAATTTAATTATGAAAATAATGAACAATAACCTCATTTAGATTAGTTACGGTGAACCGTATCATAAGTAAGTGCGGTTTTAAAAAATAACCGCCAAGAACGTTGAAGCAATAACGACTTGGTGGTTTTTTGCTGTTTTTTAATAAAACTAGCATCAATACAAAGAATCTACAACAGGTACATTCCAATTAATTATTTGAGGATGGGTTGTGTCATAAACTAATATTCATAAAATACTTGATGAATATGTTATATTAAAATAACGGGAAATTTCATGTACAAAGTAGTATCTGTAATTAAATAGCTTACAATTTATTAGGCCTAATGAACCGATATTTTAAATATACTTGAGCGGAGGAGCATCAATGACAAACTGGACATATTTTGCGCTTGGTTTTATAACGGGAATCATTATTCTCTTTACCTGTATGAAATGTATAAAGGCAAAAAAGACAACGAATTTTAAAGATAATGGTAGTATTTTGAAATTAGTAGAGATGTCTAAGGATATTATTTATTATTATGAATTAAAGCCAGAATATAAGCATTGCTACACTACACCTTCAGTCGATTATTTTTTAGGTGAGGGGACGCTAGATATATTAAAAAGTGACCCAAATATGCCATTTAAACTGGTTCATCCAGATGATCTAGATATTATGAATCAAAAAGTAATGGACGGGGCAGATTATAGTAAAGGAATTATTCAAAATTATTCAACGCCTTCGTGGTACGAACGGGATTTATAGATGGTTTGAAGAATTTACGACGCCAATCTATAAAAATGGAGAATTAGTTGCGATACAAGGCGTGATGCGTAATATTGATGAAAAGGTAAAGTTAGAGCAGGATTTGAAATATCAAATTACGCACGACTCTTTAACGAACCTTTACAATCGCGGTTATTTTGAAGAGAAGATGAATAAGTATAACAAAGAAGTTAATACATCAATTAGCATTATGTTATGTGATTTAGATGAATTAAAATATATTAATGATAATTTTGGTCATAAGCAAGGAGATGAATTGATTTGTGCAACAGCGGAAATTTTAGTGAATTATTTTCCGCAAGAAGCAGTTGTAGCACGAATTGGCGGTGATGAGTTTGTGATTATTCAAGCGGGAATTACCGATGCTCAAATATGTACAAATTATGAGGGGCTACAGTCAGCGATTGACATATATAGTATAAATCATGAGATGCGAATCAATATTTCAATTGGTTATGCTGTTAGTGAGCAATCTATCAACAAAATGGAACAGTTATTTGTTGAAGCAGATCAAAAAATGTACGAACAAAAAAGGGCAAAAAAACAAATAGTTATACGAAGTTAATTTTAAGATAACATCATTTTTCGCTAAATGCACTTTCTCGTTCTTTAATTGTATCAATGATCCCTGCACGCTATTAATTTAATGTTACATACTATAGGCATGCATTTTTTGTTGTCCCTTTTGCAAAAGAACCATAATAAAATTAGGAGTAAGCTATTGTTTAAAGTCTCAATGAGTTGCTTTTGAAGTTGCTCACTTAGCATGCCTATCACCGGCTTTTTTATTTTATAAACGTAGATGAAAAAACCGCACTTACAATAGTTACGGAGAACCGTACCATAAGTAAATGTCGTACATGTCCGTAAACTAGCAAAAAGTAGGTACAAGAAAAAATCTTGCACCTACTTTTTTTATGTTGTAGCAATTTCCGCAACTTCTGCACCCACATGTACGGGTGGTTTACGATCTTTCCATGGCGCAGATTCTTCTAATTGTTTCCCAAGCTGTAGAAGAGTTAACTCATCTGCGAAGCGTCCTGTAAATTGCAGCCCGATTGGTAAGCCAGATGCACTCATCGCAAGCGGCAATGATAACGACGGTTGACCTGTTGCGTTAAACAAATTGGTAAACGGCGCGTATGTGAAAATTTGCTCTGTCCATTCAATTGCCGAGATATTTGGATTATCCGCATTTAGCTCACCAATTTTCGCGGGTAATGTGCCGATTGTTGGGCTTAAAAGCACATCATAATCTTCAAAGAATGTTGCTACTTGACGTGATACAAGTGCATTCGTATTAATAGCTTCTAAAAGTGCGCTAGCTTTTAAGTTTTTGCCATATTCATAGCATTGCCAAATGGCTGCCTCAATATTATCGCGTGAAGGTGTTTTACCTGTTAATTCTGCTGCCCCCACAATCATTTTATAAATATTCGCTGTCCAAATATTTACCGTTGCGCGTGAAAATGGTGCTTCGTCGTAAACTGGTCGAGCTTCGACTACTTCATGCCCTAACTCTTCTAATAATTTTACGGCCTTATGTACGGCCTCGATACATTCCGGATCAACGAATGCACCCGAATTTGTTTCTGTTGTCCAGGCGATCTTCAGTGGACGTACCTTTTGCTGAATCGCTTTACTGTAAGGCATTTCTGGGCTTTGAATAATCGAATAGCATCCTAAGTCTGGCCCAGCTACTTGGTCCAGTAATGTAGCGGTATCACGAATGGTTTTTGTCTGCGCAAATTCAATTGCTAGCCCATTTAATGCCTCACTATTATAAGGCCCCATTGGCACGCGACCACGTGAAGGCTTTAAGCCAACGATACCACTGCATGATGCAGGAATACGAATGGATCCACCTCCATCATTACCATGCGCGATTGGGACGATACCACTTGCGACAGCAGCGGCTGCACCGCCACTTGAACCACCAGGGCTATGGTCTAGATTCCAAGGGTTACGTGTTGGACCATAAATGACAGCCTCCGTTGCGGCATTATAGCCGAACTCTGGTGTTGTGGTTGTACCGCTTAATACAAAACCAGCGTTTTTAAAACGTTTCATTAATTCACTATCGACGGACATTACAGCATTTTCTGCAACACGACTGCCCATACTATGTGGCACACCTTCCGCATGGAGTACAACTTCTTTAATTAAAAATGGGACACCTGCAAATGGTTGATTATCATTTAAAGTTGAAATCGCTTTGTCAGCCTGTTCCTCTAACACGCTGGCAACGGCATTAATCGAAGGATTAACCTTTTCGATACCTTGTAGCGCTAATTTTGTAAGTTCGTGTGGTGTCACTTGCTTTGTTTTTACTAACTCCGCTAATCCAATACCGTCATATGATGCATATTCCTGTAAATTCATTTGATCACCTCATGATAGTTTTGACTTACAAATTCATCTTAAATTGAAATGAAAAAAATTGATATTACCCAAAAGGATAATTTATCTTGAGCGAGAATATATGAACTTAATAGAGAAAAGGAGGAATTGATATTGTATGAGCAAAAAGAGGTGGAGTATTTATTAGAAGCAACGTTTAAGATTTCGAATATGAATATACAACAAACAAGTGAGGACTTTAAATTGAATATGTTGCAAGTATTGAGTGAATGTTTTCAATATGAGCATACGGTATTTTGGGAAGTGGCAGATGGAGAGTTAAATGAACAGCCTGTTTGTTTCAATGTAGAGACATTTACGGTAGAAAACTATCTGCACGAATATAAATATTATGATCCTTTACACCCAGTGAATATGCAAAACCAACCCGATATTCAATTAATGCTACGAAATGAAGTAATATCGAAGGAGAAAAAGCAGTATTATGTTGAGCGCTTTTTACAATTCAATGATTTTATAGATGAAATGGTAATGTATCTGTACAATCAGCAAAAGCCAACAGCAGCTATTGGCTTTTTGCGAAAAGAAGGGGAAAGACCATTTACAGAGCAGGATAGTCAAAAGCTATCTTATGTAAAGCGGATGATTGAAAATGTTTATTTATTACATCAATATGTGCAGCCAGGCGAGTCATTGCAAATTACACAACGTGAAAAAGAGCTGTTAATGTATTTATGTAAGGGATTTAAAAATGTAGAAATCGCCAGTTATTTATATGTCAGTGAAAATACAGTAAAGAAGCATCTGCAAAATTTGTATCGAAAATTTAAAGTAACTTCCCGAACGCAGCTTGCATTAAAATATGCAGAAAGCTTACGAGCATAAAAATAAGATGTTGGCAATCGATAACAACCGAGAATGAGGTTTTAGGAACATGAGAATTCCATCGTTTTATTAATAATAATCATCTAGGTTTAATCGAATTTTTATTTAATTGCTTACTTGCTGAAGGCCAAAATTTGAAATCAAAGCTTTAAATTTCATATAGCAGAGAATCAAATTTGTGTATGTTGAGTACAGATGTTTAAACAAAGGAATTAAGAAGGAAAATAATTTTGGGGAAGCTCGTATTGCTCAAAGTGTCGTAATACGAAAATATTTAATAAAACCTCACTTTTAGTGGTCACTTCAAACCTTGCCACTGAAGTGAGGTTTTTATCGGTATAAAAAGCCCTTATTTTTAGATGAAACATCAAATATTGTTAAACTTTGGTATAATAAATGTGACTGTGAGGTTATATAGATTTGAAATAACATTCGCGGTGATAGTCTGTAGAGTTATATTTTTTATGGGAGGGTTAAATGATGAAAAAGACAGAAACGATGGATAAGCATTTAAATTCTTATGGAAAAAAAATTAGTAGTTCTGAGATTTGTCATGTTGTAGATTTAATTTTCAAGATTAATTTAGATAAGGTACCTATTTTACCTAAAGCGAAGGAAGAGGCAGATGGGGTTTCTTCATCAACAGGAAATGAACTTGTATCTAAAGAAGTAATAGATTACTATCTAAATCAATACGACGGGGAAATAACAGGCGCAGAAATTCGCAAAATAATAAATAAAATTTTTGGTGTTAATTTAGACGGAATATCTTCATTAGAAGGATCCGGAATTTCTTTATATTCAAAAGGTCAGTGGATCGTTCAACATGAAAAAGACTTATTTGTAGTACATACTGGAGCAAGAGATATTGATGTGAAGATCTTTCCTACAAATTATTTCACTGAACAAACTGGGCTAGTAGAATTACCAATTGACTTACAACATTCACTAACGAGTATAGGGTATTACTTCGATGAGAATATCAATAGTTACTATTTCTTAAACCCCACAGGTGAAGCTGTTCCAAATGAGTTCAAAGTAAAAACAATGGGAGCTATACTTGGAGTCATTAAAAATTCATTCTCAAATGTATAAAGAAGCTAGTAGATAGGTAAGCTATTAGTTGGAGATAGAGATGTAATTATATAGACATAACAGGTTGTTTACGGTGTCATAGAAAATCTCTATAAGATAAAAAAAGTCATATAAGGGGAGTATAATTCCCGATTTATATGACTTTTTTATTTAACTTCTTTCAGCAAGTGTTTTATGTAACGTAAGTGAAACGGCAGTTACAGATGTTTTTTGTACCGAAAGCGTAGCGGCAGGTACAGAAGTCTTACACCTCTATAGTTGGAGAGATGAATGCGGATTTAAGCTCCTATTTCAACGGGTGTCCAAACACCCACTGAAATAGAGGAACTCAGGCTTAAGATCTTCACATCCTGTGAAAACGACTGAGTGACCAACGTCGTGCTGTTGTTGCTGACGCTACGTTGGCACTGCGCTTTCGCACATAAAACATCTGCCGCTGCCGCTTCGCTTTCGCACAGACGAAACCATGTTGCTGACGCTACGCTTTCGCACAGACGAAACCATGTTGCTGCCGCTGCGTTAGCATTACGCTTTCGCGCAAAAAACATCTGTTGGCCTAAAGCCTCAGGCGGATGTATGAAACTTCAAAAGTTCCTACTTTCCAAAAGAAGATAAAAATTTAACTCGGTCTCCCATAGGAGGCGTATTATTATCTGTTAAAACTACTTCCAAGACTGCTGGACCATTTAAATTTGATAAGTTATTAATCATATCTTGGTTAATATCTTGTAGTTCCGTTACTTGGAAACTCGGTATACCCATAGCTGAAGCCATAGCACTAATACTAACTGGATTTTGCTCAAAAGATGGGTGAGTACGGTGGAACTGTAGATTATGTCCATGGTATACCATTCCTAAACGAGCATTATTCATAACAATAAATAAAATCGGTAAATTATGTTCTTTTGCTGTTAATATTTCCATGCCATGCATGAAAAAGCAACCATCACCTGTGATACATACAACAGGTCGTTCAGGTTCAGCTAACTTTGAGCCAATGGCAGACCCAATCCCACTTCCCATTGCGCCGAAATGTACATTAATATCAAAGGTATCATAATCTAAAACCTTCATATGATGAATGACATAGGACATAAATTCGCCAATATCAATAGTGTACCTAGTGGAGGATGGTAAATATTTTTGAATATTCGATAGAACATTTTTCGTATTATATTCCCCTTTATCTCCAACAAGTTCTTTATTTTCTTTTACCTCAAGTGCAGTGCTTTTTTGGGTTGCCCCTTTAGTTCTTAATTCTTCTATAAGTAATAATAAACTTACATTTATATCACCTAATACAGGTAGATCAATCTCATATTTTCGATTGAACACTGATTGATCATAGTCCATTTGTATAGAAAAACGATTTTTCGTAAGATTTAAGTTGTAGTTATTTGTTGCTGTTTCTCCTAAACTTGAACCCACGATTAATAATACTTGTCCATCGCCTTCAGCTATCAATTCTGAGGCAGCTTCGTGGCCAGCAAAACCGAAAATGCCAACTAGGAGAGGATGATTCTCTGGAATGTATCCTTTTGCTTGCGGTGTTGTTAGAATCGGCCAATTTAGTATTTCTGCTAACTCTAGCAATTGCTCAACTGAATTCCTTACCCCTTGTCCTACCAATATGTAACCATTTTTTCTTGTTAATAGCTCTTCAGCTACATTTTTAATGGTATCTAGGTTAGGAACTATTGCTGTTCTCTTAGGTGGAGCTGGTATTTCTATGTTTGGAACTATTTCGTGTTGAACATCTATAGGTATAGCAATATGCACTGGACCAGGCACTCCAGATATAGCGATTTCGGAGGCTTTTACTACTTCTTTCAGTAAGTCCTTTGATTCTTTAACCGTTATACTATATTTGGTAACGGGTTGAAAGATCGGTTCAGCATCCAACTCTTGAGAAGCATTTAAACCGACCGTGTTAACTGGAACAGCACCTGTTAAAAATAAAACCGGTAAATGCTCACGCATGGCATTTGCAGCACCTGTTACTAGGTTTGTCCCACCAGGTCCACTACAACCAATACATACACTCATCTGGTTTGTGTATTTTGCGTAAGCTGCAGCCATGTATGATGCTGCTCCTTCATGTTTTGTTACAATCGGTGTTAATCCACTCATTTCATTGAGTTCATCAAAAAATGCATTGACAGAACCTGCTGGAATACCAAAAATATGTTGAACACCGTTATTTTTTAAATATTCTAAGACCGTACGAGCTGCTTTCATAATAATTCTCCTTTACTTTCTAAAATAGAACATAGAACGCTAATAGAAATATTTTTTCATAATATCTTCAGGTTTCATGGGCTTACTGAAAAAATATCCCTGCATTAAATGACAATTTTGTGCCAATAAAAAATCTGCCTGTTCTTTTGTTTCTACCCCTTCAGCAATAACCTCAAGGTTTAAATTTTGAGCAAGAGTAATAATCGTATTTGTAATGGCTGCTGCATCATCGGTTAACATTTCTTGTACAAAGGATTTATCAATTTTTAATGTGGAAATCGGCAAATTCTTTAAATAACCTAAAGATGAATATCCGGTACCGAAATCATCAATAGCTAAATTTACGCCAATTCCATTCAATTGCGTCATCGTGTTAAATGTTAACTCTGTATTTTTAACAATTAAATTTTCTGTAAGCTCTAGTTGTAAATACTCAGGTGACAAATCTGTTTCTTTTAGGACATTTTTTACGATAGAAAATAAATTATTCTGCTCGAACTGATGGACGGATAAATTTACAGACATGCTAATTAATGGACATCCTTGATTATGCCACTTTTTCAATTGTTTGCAAGCTTCTTTGAGAACCCACTCACCTATAGGGACGATTAAACCTGTTTCTTCAGCAATTGGAATAAACTTATCTGGTGCAATCATTCCATGTTCTCGATGATTCCATCTTAGTAAAGCTTCTACTCCCTTAATGCTGTTTGTTTTATAGTTTATTTGTGGCTGATAGAAGATAATTAGTTCATCTTGCTCCAAAGCCTTATATAATTCATTTTCAAGTTTGATATTTTCAAAATTTCTTGTATCCATCCCTTCGCTGAAGAAATGGTAGCTAGTACCTGGTGTTTCTTTCGATTTGTACATAGCTGTGTCTGCATTTTTGATTAGCGTTTCTGTATTATCACCATTATCAGGAAACAGGCTTATACCAATACTTGTTTTAATATATATTTCATTGTCTACTAGGTTGAAAGGTTTAGAGAAAAAAGCATTTATACAATTAATAACCTTCAAAATGTCATTTTCACATTTAATATTAGGTAAATAGATTGTAAATTCATCCCCTCCCTGTCGTGATACGGTTGCATCTTCTGGAACGCAAGCACATAAACGTTTGGCAACATCTTGGAGCAATAGATCTCCATAGCTATGTCCTAGGGAATCATTGACTAACTTGAAACGGTCTAAATCCAAATATAGAACGGCTAATTTTTCTCCATTTTCTTTTGCATACTTCAGTCCTTGAGTTAGTCTTTCTTTTAAAAGAATTCTATTAGGTAAATCCGTTAAACTATCAAAATAAGCGTGGTATTTAATCTTTTCTTCTAGTTGCTTTCTTTGAGTTATATCTTTAAATGTGACAACTTCTCCTACAATCTTGTCTCCTTCTTTGATTAAGGAGGTGACATATTCGACGGGAAAGATGGAGTTGTCTTTTCGAAAAAATTTCTTGTAGTTGTTGAAATTTATATTTAAAAAGGATGAAACCATAATTTTATCCTCTGTTTCACTTCGACCCATAATTAAATCGACTGATTTTCCGATTAATTCCTTCTCTGTTTCATAACCTAACATGAGTGCACCTGCTGGATTGCAGAATGTAATGTTTCGATCAAGATTTAATCCGAAAATGCCTTCACCTGCAGAATTGAGAATTAACTCTTTTTCACGGCTAAGTTGCTGTAACTCTGCTACAACTCTTTCTAGCTCTTTATTTTTGATTAGTATCTCCGAGGTTCTCTCCTCGATAATGATTTCTTGCTTTTCCATATATAAAAGGTTTGATAATGCAGATGCTGTAGTGTCAACAATTGATTGGGCTAGCTGTAATTGAGTTTCTGAATAGAAAAATGCTTTTTCTTCAAGATTAACAATAGATATTTGTCCTAAAATTTCACCCATTGAAATCACAGGGAACATAACTAAACCGTTTATACCAAAATTGCGACAAACTTCATGATTAGGTCTTTCATCCTCAAATACATTAGGAATAAGAATTGCTTTTTTGGTTTCAAAAACCTCCTGAATGACAGCATCATTGCTTTGGTCAATTTTTATTTTGTTATGTGTTTTTAGCCAATTTTCTTCTGTCCAATCACTATCTCTACTCAACTTAATCGGTTTAATTCTTTTTTCTGCTAAAGGGTCTAATAGATGAACACCTATATTATTATTATTTAAAACCTTTTCTAAGTAGAAAAAGCATTTATCAAGGCACTTCTGTAGTGAGGAGCACATTGATAAATCACGTGTAACATCAAGCAGCAACTGCTTTTCGTTAATGAGACGTTCTTTATAAGCTAAGTTGTTTGCGTTTTGAATCGCAACAGCAGCCATATTTACATATGACTCAACCGTTTGAATTTCTTCGTCTGTTAAGTTCATTGGAATTCCATAATCAAATAAAAAAACAAGCCCAAATAACTCTTGTTCAAAGGAGATGGGAAGAACTAATAAAGATTTAATATGAAACCCCTCAACAGCTCTGGGATCAGGTCGATTATCCTTTGAGGTATCAGGGATATAGATGGTTTTTTTTGTTTCGATTACTTCTTTTGCCAGTAAATCTATTTCAGTGTCAATTACATGCATATTCAACGTCCAACCATTAATAACTTCTGGTTTTCCTACATATCCTCTGAATGTTCCATCACTTTTCGGCAAATAAATGCCCACAGAATCACATGTGACGATTTCTTCAGATATTGCTAGTGTTACTTGCTCCAATACTTCGCGTAAATCTTGCTTCATGTTGATCATTTTCGTTATATTGGCCAGTCGAGAATACCTCGTTTGTTCGATAGACATCTAAATGAACCCCCAATCTTTTATTGTTGTCCTATATAAATTTTTGCTAAATGTTTACTTTATTCATATCGAATAGCTCATTCTTTTTATTTTACAGTAGTAATAAACAGGTAGGAAAAAAAATATAGAAATTAGTTAAAAATTCTTAAGAGTTTTTTGTGTTTTAGCCATTTGCCTTTTTATGTAGGACTACAATCCTTCTTTAATGAAATGAGTTCTAGAAATGTGTTCAAATGTGAGGCAGCAGATCCCCCTTTTACATAGAAATGAGGCAAATAAAGAAAAAGATGAATATGTATTATTTACAATACATGTATAAAATAATGCAATTCTTCTTTAAGTAATTCTATGTACTCTAAGAAATCTATTTGCTAAAATCCATAATGATAATAATTATCATTATCAATAAAGAGGGATTTTAGGGGGAAGTAATATGAAGAAAATATGTGCGTATTTTGTATTCGCACTCACTTTATCTGTATTTTTAGTAGGTTGTTCAAATACGTCTAAAGAGAAGGAAACTGAATCTGTTGAAGAAACTAAGACATCGGAAAAAAATGATTCTAAAGAGGGAGCAGAATCGATTTGGCCAAAAACATATGTAGATGCTTTAGGTAAAGAGGTCGTATTACAAGAAGAGCCGAAACGAGTAGTTTCTGTCATGCACTTATTATATCCAGATGTACTTTTATCTCTTGATATTGTACCTGTAGGTATTGCCGATGCAGATAAGCAATTTAATAAATGGGAAGCTTACCAACCCTACGTAGAAAAACATGATTTTGAAGATGTAGGAGAAACACGTAATCCTAATATTGAAAAAATTATTGAGCTAGAGCCGGATTTAATCATGGCATCCGCGGGAGTACATGACCAGCTGTACGATCAATTATCTGCGATTGCTCCAGTTGTTTACCTAGATCAACGTTCGATGTCTTTTGATCGAGAATTAGGGGTAACAGAAATCTCTAGTTTATTTGGAAAAGAAGCTGAAGGTGAAAAAATCCTGGAAGAAGTAAATAACAAAATTGCAGAAGGTCGTAAAGAACTCGCGAATTTTGTCAGCAAAGGTGAAACGGTTGTTTTTACATCGGTTAATCCAAAAGGTAACTTCTGGCTTTATGGTCAGAATATTGCCCCGACGAATCCAGAAAATGGGTTAGGACTAAAAGTACCTGAAGGGTATCCGAAAGATATAGCAAAAGAATTGAGCATGGAAGGAATGTCTGTATTAAATCCAGATCACTTATTTATTTTCTTAGATAAGAGTGGGTATACAGTTGCTGATGATGCGCTTAAAGGTTTCGAAAAAAATTCAGTATGGAATAACATTAATGCAGTGAAAAATGGGAACGTCTACATTGTTGACCGTTCATTATTTGCACAAGACGCCCCAATTGCAACAATCTATGGAATTGATCAAGTGGTAGAAATCTTAAAGGATAAATAAGGTATAAGTTCGAATATTTGGCGCTGTCAGCATTAGCAGCGTCACATTTTCTTTTTAAAACACATGAAGAGGTGAGATGGATGGAGCTTTTTGATGTAACAATTATTGGTGGCGGACCAGCAGGTTTGTACTCCTCTTTTTATAGCGGATTACGTGAGATGAAAACAAAGTTAATTGAAAGCCAACCCCAGCTGGGTGGGAAAATTCATGTATACCCGGAAAAAATGATATGGGATGTTGGTGGTGTAACACCAATAACAGGTGGGAAATTGATTGAACAATTAATTGAACAAGGTTTAACATTTAGTCCTTCCGTTTTCTTAAATGAAAAGATTGTTTCTATTTCAAAAAATGAAGCAGATCATTTTGTATTACTAGCCGAGTCTGGAAATATACACTACTCTAAAACGGTTATTGTTGCTGTAGGAGGAGGTATTATTAACCCGCAAAAAATTGAATTAGAAGGGGCAGAATATTTCGAGGCCTCGAATTTAAATTACACTATTAAGTCATATAAAAAGTTTATTGATAAAGTGGTCGTCATTTCGGGTGGAGGGAACACAGCAGTTGACTGGGCTCTCGAAATGGAGGAAGTAGCTAAAAAGGTGTATTTAATTTATCGAAAAGATACGCTAAATGCTCACGAAGCCCAAGTAACAGAACTAAAAAACAACGGGATCGAATGTTATTTTAATTCAGAAATTACGAAATTGATTGCGGATGATGATAGTGAATGTATTCAATCTGTGGAGCTTACAAATTCTGAGACTGGACATGTGTTGAATCTGTCAGTAGACGAAGTGGTTATTAGTCATGGCTATGTACGTGATAAAGAACTATTAGATAATAGTCCGCTTCCGATTGAACGGGTAAATGAATATTTTATTGCCGGTAATACAGCGAGTGAATCATCTGTTCCTGGATTATATGCAGCAGGAGATATTCTACATTTTAACGGGAAAGTTCATTTGATTGCATCATCATTTTACGATGCACTAAATGCTGTAAATAAAGCAAAACAGTATATTATGCCGGAGGCCAAAGAGGGCGGTATCATTTCTTCACATAACGATATTTTCAAACAACGCAATCAAGAAATGCGAAAAGCTGTCCTTAAATCTTGATTAAAAGCAAAGGGAAAAAGATATGACGTTAAAAACATATGAAGCAGGAGAAGTGATTTTTTATTCTACTGACAGAAAACAAAAAATAAATACAACTATTATCTTAACCGTCGGGATCATTTTCCTTTTATTCAGTATATGCCTCTCGGTTTCCATTGGAGCTGCAGATATTAATTTATCTGTCGTTTTGGATGCTCTCCTTCATTTTGATCCGGAGAATAAAGCCCACCAAATTATTTGGGAGCTCAGGTTACCAAGAACGATTGGCGCTATCATAGTGGGAGCAAGTTTTGCAGTAGCTGGCGCGATTATGCAAGGTATGACACGAAATGATTTAGCTGAACCTGGTTTGCTTGGTTTAAATGCGGGAGGTGTATTTGCCTTAGCTTTATGCTTAGCATTTGCTCCCAATCTATCGTATTTAATGATGGTGTTTATCGCATTTATAGGAGCTGGCTTAGGGGCCACACTTGTCTTTGGTATTGGTTCGATGTCAGCAGGGGGAATAACACCGATTCGATTAGTGTTAGCTGGAGCTGCCGTTAGTGCTTTGTTAACAGCATTAAGCGAAGGCGTTGCGCTCTATTATCAAATCGGTCAAGATTTAGCTTATTGGTTTGCTGGAGGTGTGTCTTCAACAACTTGGGAACAGCTGAAGGTCATTGCACCAATTGTTATCGGTGCAATTATAATAGCGATTATGCTATCACGAGCTATCACACTATTAAGTCTGGGGGAAGATATAGCTCTTAGCTTAGGGCAAAAAACTAGTCTAATAAAACTGCTAGCTACAGTTATTGTTCTAATTTTAGCAGGTACTTCTGTGACAGTAGTTGGGGCAGTTGGGTTTATTGGTTTAATCATTCCTCATATTACACGCCTCTTGGTGGGGGTAGATTATCGTTATATTATTCCGTGCTCTGCTGTACTTGGTGGGTTATTAGTAGTGTATGCAGATGTAGCTGCGAGATTAATTAATCCTCCTTACGAAACACCATTAGGGGCCCTTATTGCAGTAATCGGTGTGCCTTTCTTTTTATATTTGGCACACACAAAAAAGGGGGCGATATGAATGGATTTAGATTATATTTCGCCAGCAGAGAAGAAAAGAAAAAAAATAAATTTTATAGTAGTAACGATCTTTATTCTTTTGACTGTTTTTACCTTTGTTATTAGCATGAATACTGGTTATATCCGCTTAACACCAGTAGAGGTATTTCAAACCCTATTTGGAAATGGTACTGCTAAGCAAGAATTGATTTTATTTAATATTCGTTTACCGCGGATCATCATTGGAATGTTAGTTGGTGCTGCATTAGCAGTGTCTGGTTGTATCCTGCAAGGAGTGACACGAAATGCTTTAGCTGATCCTGGGATATTAGGGATAAATGCAGGAGCAGGATTAGTCGTTATGCTCTTTGTGGCATATATGCCAACACAAAATTTCAATATGATTATGTTATTACCGGTTTTTTCTTGTTTAGGTGCAATATTGACAGCTGCAATAATTTTTGTATTATCATATAAAAAAGAAACAGGGTTCTCTCCGAAAAAATTATTATTAACGGGAATTGCTATTGCATCAGGAATAAGTGCAGTTACGATTATTCTCACATTAAAACTAACGCCTGAGCAATATCAATTCGTAGCGGTTTGGATGGCAGGTGGGATATGGGGGTCTAGCTGGAAGTTTGTTTTAGCTCTGTTACCCTTTTTGCTTATTCTCATTCCGTTGGCTTGGCGTAAGTCGCATGCTTTAAACATATTAAATTTAGGAGATCCTTTAGCCATTGGATTAGGTGCAACCATAAAAAAAGATCGATTTGTTCTTTTAGCTGTAGCGGTTCTTCTGGCAGGCTCAGCAGTATCAGTTAGTGGAGGTATTGGCTTTGTTGGGTTAATTGCCCCTCACTTAGTTAGACGTCTTGTAGGACCCAAACATCAAACTTTACTCCCAGTTACTGCATTGGTTGGAGCATTCCTTGTCTTAGTGGCAGATACGATTGGTCGCTGGATTATCCAACCATCTGAAATACCAGCAGGCATAGTCGTTGCTGTCATTGGCGCACCATACTTCCTTTATTTATTATCACGAACAAAAGTATCAAGTTAATTTTTATGCTCATCCACAAACTTGGATGAGCTGAAATTACTTAAAGAAAGGATTTTCGTAATGACCAGTCGATTATTAACAAAAGACTTAACGATCGGTTATAGTAACCATGTGATTGTAGATAAATTAAACGTATCCATTCCGAATCAAAAAATAACCGCTTTGGTAGGAGCAAACGGTTCCGGTAAATCCACGATTTTAAAAACCATGGCACGCGTTTTGTCCCCATTAACTGGCCATGTTTTATTAGATGGAGAATTAATCTTTTCAAAATCAACAAAAGAAGTAGCAAAGAAATTAGCCATTCTTCCGCAGAACCCCATAGCACCTGATGGATTGACGGTGCATGAGTTAGTTAGTTATGGACGGTATCCTCACCAAAAGGGTTTTGGTTCCTTGACACGGGAAGATCGAAAAATTGTCAATTGGGCAATTGAAGTTACTGGGATGTTTGAATTTTATGATCGACCAGTCGACCAGCTTTCAGGTGGTCAAAGGCAACGTGCATGGATTGCGATGGCACTAGCTCAACAAACCGACATCTTATTTTTAGACGAGCCTACAACATTTTTAGATATGGCTCATCAATTAGAAGTGTTAAAATTATTGAAAAGGTTAAATGAAGAACAACAAAGAACGATTATCATGGTTGTACATGATTTAACCCATGCTACACGTTATGCGGATCATATTGTAGCCATTAAAAATGGTCGAATCGTAAGTGAGGGAACAGCAGCTCAAGTTGTGACAAAAGAGGTCTTAAGGGAAGTATTTAAAATTGAGGCAGATATTATTATTGATCCTTATACAGGCGGACCACTTTGTCTACCATTTGATCTTGCATCGAAATAGTAATTGTAGTACTTACACAGATATAGAAATAAGGAGTTTTTAGCTATGAATATGAGCCAAATAATAGATTTTTATACTTTAGCACCTATCACTTTTGTAGATGTTATAACGAATAAGTTTCTAGCTAAAAAATCCGAAAAAAAGTTGAAAACTACAAGTAATGTGTGTGGTCTTATCTTTCCGTTAATTGGCACAGCTAACTTTATCATTGGCGGGGAGAAATATGAACTCGAAAAGGGGCATATTATCCATGCTGGGCCCAATCTAGATTTGCAAGTAAATGTAACGAATAATATGGTATTTGAATATGCTGTCATCCATTTTACTTTACCTAAAGAGGAAATGACTAATTTCCCTTTATATAATAGCCATTTCACCATCAAGGTAGGGGATAATATAAAGCTAGATGGCATGCTTAATCAATTGATACAAAACTTTGTTATACCTGGTGGGCTCTCTTTCTTGCAATCGAAGGTGATATGTCTAAGTATTTTAGAAGAAATGCTTCTATCGCATAAAAGACTAATGCGCAAAGCTGAAAAAGAAAATATTTCTGCAATTATTGACTATATTCAACAAAACTATAATAAACAATTGACGGCCATTGATGTTGCAAATTATTTCAATATTGAGCGTAGAAAATTAACGTATTTATTTGAAAAGCAAATGGGCATGACACCGAATGAATACCTTACGAATTTACGAATTCAAAAATCCGGATTACTATTAAGAACCTCAAATTTATCCATTGCCGAAATCGCTGAACGGGTGGGCTATTCAGATTATTTTTACTTTAGTCGAATGTTTAAAAAAATGACAAGCTTCTCCCCTTCCGATTTTCGAAAGCATATGAAAGATGAAAATAATGATGCATCGTATTAAATTCCTTCAGTTGAAGTAAGGTTTTGCAAAAACTGAATATGTGAAAAGGTATGTAAACAGAGTTGTTTTGCATACCTTTTTTAACTTCTCTCAGAGGGTGTTCAAACATCCGTTGAAAGAAGTTAAAGCCTCCGGACGCAATTATACCGAGGCATAATTGATTGAAATGAGTTCTAGAAAGGTGTTCAAATGTGAGGAAGCGGATCCTCCTTTTACATAGAAATGAGCCAAATAAAATCATCCTCAGGAATAATTTGAATGTCCTGGCCAAGGCTAATCAACTGTTCAGCTTTCGATTGTTTCGTACTTATACCACGACGTTTCTTTCCAAGAATAATGAAATCTGTCTCCTGTGTAACAGCTCCTTGCATAATCCCTCCACAAGCTCGTACTTTTTTCGCAGCTTCTGAACGTGTCATCGTGGAAAGAGCCCCTGTAAAGACGATTTTTTTAGTATAAAATGGGTGCATCAAGCATTCGGATGGGTCAGAAAGGAAGATGACTTCTGTGTTGTCTGTATTTTTGTTCATGTTGATACTCCTCGATTGAATGGAAAGATTTCTACTTAATTATAGGCGAGAATAATGGATATGACCGTATTTTTTGTACGTTAAATCAGTAAACTCTGATGTAGAAATATCCTGGAATAGTATTGAATTTTTGGAGTGCATTTTATAGAAGCGAAAATTTTAAAAACCAAGACTATCATTTTTAAAATAAAAATTCATAAGCTTGGCCAAACTTTATAGTGAAAAGTTGTAAAATAGACAATCTGTTTTATTGCTTTTCAAAAAAATCAATGGAGGATGGTTATGTCAAATATGAATGCAAATCGTAGTAATGCAAAAGACAAAGGGACGCAAAGTGTGAAACAAATAGCAGTAAACCAAAATCGTAAGAAGTTCCAGCAAGAGGAATTTAGTTCTGAATTTGAGTACGATATGACTTCAGCTCAAGTAAACAATTTTGCTGGAACACAAGAGAAAACAGACATAAAACAACCAGTAAGTGAGCGAACTGCATGGCACTAGTTTATATTTGACAGCTATTCAATACATTGAGATGAAGAACTAAGGCATAAGCCTTAGTTCTTTTATTTATTGGAACGTAAAAAATACTTATCAATAGAAAAAACCTAAGAGTATGTGAAATTTAAATTGATTTCTCATACTTTTTTTACTAAAGAAGGAATTTATCGATATTCCTCGAACTATTGAATTAAGAGGAATGAACAAATTAAAGTTCTTGTCCAACAAACTGGCAGATTAACTTTAAAATGCTACCTATTTGTATGAATAAGAATTAAATAAATATGTATTAATAATAAAGGAAAAGGAAGGTCCATAATGATTCAATTTCAAAAAAATAATATTACAGTTTTTCAAAGTGCATTATATATGACTACCTCGGCAATCATTCAAACGAATGAAGCGGTAATAATGACAGACCCTAATTGGTTACCTACTGAAATTGAAGAAATTAAGAGCTACATAAACAACATTAAAGGTGATAAACAACTATATATTATTTACACACATAGCGATTTTGACCATATTATTGGGTCTGGGGCCTTTCCAGATGCTAAGGTAATTGCATCTAAACAATTTGATGAAAATCCGAACAAAGAAGATATCATTCAAAAAATTAAACAATTTGACCAAGGATATTATTTGAATAGAAGCTATTCACCCGTATACCCAACTGTAGATATTGTTGTTTCAGAGGATGGGCATAAATTAGAATTAGATTCGATTACCATGACATTTTATCAAGCACCTGGTCATACGGACGATGGTTTATTTACAGTGATTGAGCCTGATGGTCTATTTCTTTCGGGTGATTACCTGTCAGATATTGAGTTTCCGTTCATCTTTAGCAATTATCAAGACTATGTAAATACGATCAATAAAGCTGAAAATATTTTGCTAAATCATCAAATAACGACGCACATACCTGGACACGGTTCGACAACACAGAATCAACAGGAAATTCAAAAAAGGATCGATTGTTCAAAGTATTACTTAGAGCAGCTTCTTCGTGATAACGGAGAGCTAGAAAAATATTTAAGTAGGGAGTATCCATTTTTTGAAGGAATGAAAAGCATTCATCCTGACAATAAGAAGATGGCTAATCAAGAACTTTAAGTAAGAAATGTTCTTACAACTAATGAGGAGGAAATTAACATGATTCAAAAAGTCGGACAAGTTGGAATCCCTGTTAAGAAGTTAGATAAAGCAATCCATTTTTATAAAGAAATACTTGGACTGTCACTTTTATTTAATACGGATAGCATGGCGTTCTTTGATTGTAATGGATTGCGACTCCTGTTAACCCTTCCAGAAAAAGATGAATTTACTTATGCCAGTTCAGTAATTTATTTTCAAGTAGAAAATATTAGTAAGACATACGAAGATTTAGTAAGGAAAGAAGTTACTTTTATTGATGAACCACATGTTGTAGCGAAAATGGGACAAACAGAAACATGGATGGTATTTTTTAAAGACTCAGAAGATAATACTCATGCATTAATGAGTGAGGTACAAGTTTAACTTCTTTCAGCAAATGTCTTTTGTACCGAAAGCGTAGCGACAGGTACAGAAGTCTCCCGCCTCTTTTTTTAATTTTTGTTTAAGAATGCGTTTTTTGGTTTGCGGTTATTCGCTAATCCATCCATGCATATTTTCTGGACATTTTAAAATACTATGTCTAGATAATTTATCTAATTAGCAGGAAGGGAAGAGGCATAATTGGCTAAACACTCAGATACGAGTTGGAAGAAGGATCATCCAAGCACTTTGTTCGGCAACTCTGTCCAAAAGGCAGAGCGTTTATTAAAGCATGCAAAGTCACACCCCGAGGAGATAGCAATTGAGCATGCTTTCAATCATCTAGAGCATGCTGAAAATGCTTTTATGAATGCAGTGCAATATGGTGAGCATTTGGATACAGTCCAACAAAATAAAGAATACTTAGAGCAGATCAAGCAACAGCTACATGAAATGAAAGATGAAGTGTAAGAAAAGTAAGATATAAACTTACTCAATTTTGAACTGCTCTCTGTAAGTAGACAATAGAAATAATAAAAATGCATGAAGCGGCTTGAGCCCTATAATCTAAAAGGGCTTAAGCCGCTTAATTATTTTTCATTAGGTTCACTTGTAGTCAATTATCGGTTTCTAGAGAAATGTTGCGCAGATGAGGAAACATTTCGCTTTCTTTCCTGGGAAATATTGTTGTTATTCTTTTGAATTGTTAACACCAAACGATTATTTTATACGGTGTGGTTTGTGCAGGAATGCTTCTTGTAGTAGGGCCATAGATAACAATTAGGTTTCGATTTGCTGGGCTTTTTAAAAAAGGCTGCCCGTTTTTTAGCGAGATAACAGTAGAGGGAGAGAGATTTAGTTGTAATTGGCCATCACTACTCACTAATTGGCTATTGAAAAAGTCGACTTTAACATTTTGAAAATTATTTTCCTTAACAACGACGAGTGCACGATATTGAGGTGGGTATATCAACGGTACAGGTGCATCTCCATCATAATATCCAGTAATCCGATCACGGAGAGTCACAATTTCTTGGTTTACAAAGTAAGTGGAAGGAGAGATGACAAAATTGACGATGCCGCCAGTATCATCTACTACCGTCATAAGTTTATAACAGCCTTCTCTTTCTCCATTTTGCCCAATCGAAAAATCTTCAATCTGTGTAACGACCCCACGAAATGATTTAAAATTTACCATAGCCATTCCTTTCTAAACGGTATTGGTGAGACAGAAGTATTGTTTATCCAAAGGGATTGATTTGAAATCAATTTATAATACTTTAGAACAGCATCATTTTAATTTATGTAACATTCCCAACTTGGGTGACAGAGAATGTTATGATCATCAAAAGGATTGGTTTATATCTCACATGAATCAATATATACTTAACTTGCAAACTATTACGTTATTCAGAGGAGGGGAACCTATTGAAGTGGATTTCTAAAAATAAGAAACCCCTTTTACTAGTCATCATTATTATGGTTTTCATTGCTGGTATTCTCGACATTAAATATGAAGGATTGTTCTTTCAAATATTACCTGAATCTATTCAAACCTATTTGGCTGATTTTTTTAAATAAGTGAAATGTATCGTCTAGACACAGAGTAAAGGTTAAATAAAAGGGATTGGATTTTTATCCAATTCCTTTTATTTAACCTCAATAGCTTTGAACCAAAAAAACAAAATAGTTCTTGTTATGTTGCAAATAGAAATATTGAAGGAGTTGAAGTAAGAAAATGAATAGTAAAGCGGATATTCAAGAACAGTTTTATAAAATATATAAAGGACATATTAGCATCTCAGAATTTGAAGAATGGCTTTATAAAACACAAGAAATTGAAAATATTTATAACCCTGACTTTTACTTTAACTTACTTGATTTGGATTATAGAAAAAAGCATATTAAAACTGAATTAGTGAAGATAATAGAGATGGAAATTCCACTCGGGGAGTTTGAACAGTCACGGATTATTTCTCTTTTGAAAAACATCATATTTGAAAAAGGTGATGCAGTAGAGATATTGGAGCAGTTATATGATGATTATTGCAGTGGATATTCATTTCTTCGATTTTTAGGGCTTACATATATAACAGGAATTGACGCAATACCTAAACTAAAGCAAGGAGATGAATGGGATAAAAATGAATTTAATAGTAGAAGAGAAATACTAATTGATATCAAGCCAAAGCTAATAAAAGAAGCAGGGCGTTTGTTATCATTCTTTCAAGAAGAACGACTAATAATTACTGAAGAAAATAATTATCTCGATTATCGAAGAGAAGAAGAAAAGATAGAACTTAATAGTATTAATAGGATGTTTAATGAATAAACCATTAACGGAAAAAGTGAAGGTGAGACAATGTTTGAAGTTGTAAAAAATGATTTTATCACCAAGTTCTTTCATGATAATAACGTAATTAATGCAGCTAATAATGCTGTGTTTTTTCATATTCAGAGTCATTAGTTCCAGAAGGACTACCTAAACAAATATTGAATATATTGATATTCACTAATGTCGCATGAATTTTAATTGAATTTTCTGTTTTCTGTTTCTTCCGTTTTTAAAGAAAATGAAAGATACTTAAATAGAGATAGTAAACATCCATTTTTTTACTATAACCTTTGACTGGGGCAACTGACAGTTCTAAATCCTTATGGTACCGTAGTTCCTTCGATTTCCCGAAGCCAAATACGTGCGGGCTTCCATAGTGTTGCTTTTAAGTACCTACTAATTTGTAAGTACGTCAGTGAACTGTTTGTGTAAAGCTGTGCTAGCACGTTTAAGCAGTAAACGATCATCGCAATGTACACCTGATTATGCACAGCTTGCTCGCTTTGCCCGTAGAACTTTTTAATGTTCAGATGCTGTTTCATCCACTTGAAAAACAGTTCGATTGCCCAGCGTGACTTATACAGTTTAGCGACTTCATCTGCGCTTAAATCAAAACGATTCGTAATCAGATGTAGCTCTTTACCGTTTGGATCTAGTACTTCGATACGGCGAAATACATTTTCAGCACGATTTTGCGTGTTGCCAATCAGAATCATTTCATCCGATAACACCGATGACTGTTCAGGTACTTTAAATGATTCAATCACACGTGTTACGGCGTTTTTTCGCAAGCGTGAGACAAAGAAAAGTCCGTCATCTGTCATGCGGTCAAAGCGCTCATAATCTAAGTAGCCTCGGTCAAACACGTACATGCACTCCTTGTCATCAACGAGAATTTCAAGCTGACCACGATCATGTTCTTTCGCATTCGTTAGCACCGCTTTATCAGGGTACGAACAACCTTTTTCTAGGTAAACAAGGCGCAAATGTAACTTCACACCTGATTTTGTTTTACGGAATTCAGCCCATCTATGGTTGTTTAAGTTCAATGGCAATGTACTAGAATCAATGATTTTTAGTGGTGTTGTGGTTTTTCGGCGCTGCTCAAAATGCGTTTTCTCATGAATTTGCCCGACTAAGTCTAGAAAAATTTGTTGGAAAAACTCAGTTGGCACTTGGTTTAATCGCCGACCTAACTGCGAAAAGCTGATGGACTCTAAATACGTTGCTTTTTGTAAGTCGTCTGATAACAGCGTGTCACTAATGGCACGTAGACTTTCGGTTTCATTCAGTTGCGCAAACAGTAATAATTTCAAGAATGAAGCGATGTGAAGCTTCTTTGTATAGTAATTTAATTGATGAATTTCAACTAATTTCTCCATTTGTGTAGAAGAAATAGGTGAAAACCATTGTTCAAATGAAGTTTTTCGTGTAAACTTATCCATGCTTATGTCCTTTATTTTGGATTTGGATGGTTTACTACCACCCAACCATTATAAAGGCTTTTTTTATGCACGGATAATATTGCGGAAAATTCAGTTTTTTAAAATACGTTGAATTATTTTAATGCGACGCTAGTGATTGATATTAAACAATTTTATTTTAGAAAATGGTGATGATAATTTTATGGAAGAATGGAAAATTGCACTTGAAGAGTTTTTAAAAGATTGGAAGAACAGGAATGATGTCGTAGGTGCACTGGTATGTGGGAGTTATATTACTGGGCATCCTTCAAAGCGTTCTGATATAGATGTACATATTATTTTAGCTGAGGGTGTTGATTGGCGAGAGAGAGGGAATAGAAGTATTAATGGCTTTCTTATAGAATATTTTGCTAACCCTCCAAAACAAATTCAAAAATACTTTCAAGAGGATTTTCAAAACCATAGAACAATGTCCATGGTTCAGTTTATTACAGGAAAGATTTTATTTGATAACACGGGAATAATTAGTGATTTAAGAATCGAGGCTGAAAAATGGCTAAATAAAAAATACGATGAACTAAATAAAACAGCTTTAGAAATAAAAAAGTATTCACTATGGGATTCACTAGATAATTTAAAAGACTGTTTTGAACAAGACAAAGGAGATTCCCACTTTGTCTATTATAATTCATTAGCTAATTTATTCTCGGAGTATTGTAGATTTTTAAATTTAGAAAGCATTCCTTACTATCAAATTAGATCCTACCTTGTAGATCCAATATACAGTAAGAAATATGTGAAAAAGGCTTTTCCCGATTCAATATTTAAAGAAATGTTTTTAAAAGCATTACAAGAAGCGGATGAACAAAAGATGATCGAGATTTTTGAAGAGTTAGTAAACCATATATTTAATCAGGCTGGTGGTTTTGAAATAGATGGTTGGAAAATAAAAAGTCCCATCGAAGTATAGATCTTTCAACTTGCGTTAAAATAAAAAAGAAATAATTTTAAAATAGCACTAGAAAATATTGAGAACATTCGCTATATTTTAATATGGAGTTGGGCTGGTGCAAAAACAAGACCGGTTCCATATTTTTATGTTATTATAGAGATATAATAATTAAAAAATCATCATTATTATATGAAAATGCTAGCCATTTTTAGGCCAATTATTCCATAAAGATTCAATAAATGCTGAATTTATTGATGAGGGAATAGGAGGTTTTTCTCTTGATTTATTAAGAAGAAGGCTCGAAAAATGCACATAACTCTCATATAGATAGTTGATATTTTAATCTTTAGGTAATTGTGATAAACTGCAATAAGGTAATAATTGATACAGAAAAGGTGTGCTCCAAGGTTACTCCATGGCTTACTGTAAATCTAAGCAGGAGAGCTCACATCCTTTCTGCAAATCTTAATATATAAGGAAGGTAAAAATGAGTAACAGACAAATTAAATCAGATGTTATCTTAATTGGTGCCGGAATCATGAGTGCTACTTTGGGGACAATGCTCAAAGAATTAGCGCCAGATTGGAAAATTACAGTGTTTGAGCAGCTCGATAAAGCTGGTGAAGAAAGTTCTCACGAATTAAATAATGCGGGAACTGGGCATGCGGCACTTTGTGAGCTTAACTACACTTCAGAGAAAAAAGACGGAACAATCGATATTAGCAAAGCGATTAACGTTAATGAACAGTTCCATGTTTCAAGACAATTTTGGTCTTATCTTGTGAACAACCAACTGATCAGTAATCCACAAGACTTCATTATGCCTTTACCTCATATGAGTTTAGTACAAGGGAAAGACAATGTTGAGTTTCTAAAAAAACGTCATGAAACAATGACGAAAAACCCTTTATTCCAAGGTATGGAATTTTCTGATAACCCAGAAAAACTAAAGGAATGGATTCCTCTTATTATGGAGAATCGTTCAGCAGATGAAGCTATCGCTGCGACAAAAATTGACACTGGTACAGACGTTAACTTTGGTTCATTAACACGTATGTTAATCGACCACTTAAAAACTCAAAATGTTGACATCAACTACAATCATAGTGTTCAAAGCATGAAACGTACTAGCGATGGTTCATGGGAAGTACGAGTGCACGACAAAAATGGCTGTAAAATGGAATACCATACAGCGAAGTTTGTCTTCCTTGGAGCTGGTGGAGGAAGCCTAGAATTACTACAAAAATCGGGTATTCCTGAAGGGAAACACATTGGTGGATTCCCAATCAGTGGATTATTCTTACAATGTAAAAACCAAGAAGTTACTGAACAACATCATGCGAAAGTATACGGAAAAGCTAAAGTTGGTGCTCCACCAATGTCTGTTCCGCATCTTGATACACGCTATATTGATAACAAAAAATCTTTACTATTTGGACCGTTCGCAGGTTTCTCACCTAAGTTCTTAAAAACAGGTTCAAATATGGACTTATTTGCTTCTGTAAAACCGCATAATATTACAACGTTATTAGCGGCAGGGGTTAAAGAAATGGGATTAACAAAATATTTAATCCAACAGCTTATGCTATCTAAAGAACAACGTATGGAAGAGCTACGTGAATTCATCCCGAATGCTAAGAGCGACGATTGGGATATTATTGTAGCTGGTCAACGTGTACAAGTTATTAAAGATACTCAAGCTGGTGGTAAAGGAACGCTTCAATTTGGTACGGAAGTTGTAAGTGCTTCTGATGGCTCAATTGCTGCATTACTAGGAGCTTCTCCTGGTGCTTCTACTGCTGTACACGTTATGCTTGAGGTAATCAATAAATGCTTCCCTCAAAATGTTAAAGACTGGGAACCTAAAATTAAAGAAATGATCCCATCTTACGGGAAAAAATTAGCAGAAAACCCAGAGCTTCTTAAAGAACTTAATGCTTCAACAGACGAAGCTCTTCGTTTAAAATAAAATTTTGATGTAGAAACAGTGGATGTAAGCATCATGTTTCTACGACATATAATATAGAACCTTCAATCTAATTTTGAATTGAAGGTTCTATTTTTTGTTTCCAAAAAATTGTTGTACTTACAAAATAAGTATAGTTAAAAACTATCATCCATATTAATGAATATATTAAAATAGATTATAATTAATGACAAAATCATCATGATTTAATCAAAAAAGTTGAATGGAGAGCATTAATCAAAGATGCCCCTTCAATTAAAGCCAATTTTTCATGAAACTTTAGGGAGGACCGAGAACTGGATGATTACTCTAAAAGGTATTGGGAAGTTTAATGAACTACCTGAAATTGCCATGCATATTTACAAAGGGAATATTCCAGCTTTACAGGTTGCTATTGAAGAGGGCTGGGATATTGAAGCCGACATTAAATTGAGTAAACATATCTCACTAAGTCCGTTAGATTTGGCGCTTATTTCGCAGAGATTGAATGTTGTAAAGCTATTAGTAGAGCATGATGTTAACCTGAACGTAAAAAATAATCCAGCGTTTTTGCAAGCTGTTCGTTATTGCAAGGAAGATATAATTCGCTATATTGTAGCGCGTGGAGCGAAGCTGGACATGCTTAATCAAGTCGGGTCTGGCGCCTATTCACAGGCCTACTATGGTAATAAAAAAAATATTCCACTCATTCATGAACTAGGTTTGGATGTAAAGCAACACGGTGGTCCCGTATTGCGTCAAGCTGTGTCAAACCATGACATGAAGACCATTTCATATCTACTCGATCAAGGGGTGGACATTAATTACAATAAGCAAAATATGGTTTACCCTTATGGAGCGACACCATTAACAGAGGCAACACGAATGGGAAATCTAGCTATGGTGCAATACTTAGTAGAGCGTGGAGCGGATGTTACTTTAGCAGAAAAAGATGGTGAGCGTCCATATACGATTGCAGTTGGCAATAAAAATACAGCTTTGGCCGATTATTTGAAAGCACTAGAGCCATCTGAGCTACATGATGTAGAGAACAAAAAGTATGCGCTGAAAAAATATAAGTTGAGTGATGAACTGATTAGCTTTCTTACAGGAGACAAGCTGCGCCTTGATCTAGATGCAAATGATTATGGAATTAGCTATATAGACTTTTTTACACTAACGGATACGATTGAAATGAAAGGTGGTCGTCAAAGGCTACTGCGTTTGTCAGCAAATATCGACAATTATTCAGATTTACTGATAGTATGGAATCCAAAGAAAAATGGGCAGATTGGCTGTTATGATGTGGAGCATCAGGAGTATGCTGATTTGTGTAGCTTTAAAGAATTTCTTACGAAGCCTGAAATATATTTGACCAAGTTTCTTGAAGGTGAGCTGTAGAGGGGATATCCATGTATTAGAACCCTATGGATGATTTATGCTTTTGATAAGTCTCAATAACAACATCATCGGGAGGTTCTTCATAAAAATGGACAAAAATAGAAATAGATGGAGAAGCACATCTTTTATTATTAAAAAAAAAGGTGTGCTTTTACATTTTAGTACCTAAGCTTAGAGAAGCAGAATGAAATAGAGCGTTTGACATACATTGAACAAAAGAAAAGCAGTAAAGCGACAAGAAGGGCTAGGGGAATACTGAACATGACTGGAAGATCTACCCCATACCATATGCTCATCTTTATTTGATCAAGACCAAACGTTCGCAAAATCCCAGCTAACATTGCTAATAATGCACTTAAAACCAAGCCTGCGTAGAGGACAGATAACACAAGGAGTGCTAACGAGCAAAAAAAGGCTTGAATGATTTTTACGAATGTCATTCATTTTCCCTCCGTATTATTTGTTGTACTTTAGCATTTGGAGCAACTGAATAGCTTTCTGTATAGTAAAGTGTTTTAATCTTACAATTGTTCCCTACTGTCACAACATCTCCGTCAACGATTTCTGCATCCGTATAGGAAATATGTAAATTTTTCCCTTTTATACAATTACAAATCAATTTTTTCTTTAATAATGGGAGGATAGAAATCTTATCCTTTTCTATCCATACTTCATCTGCAATAAGCTCTCCAATTTTACTTTCACCAGACAGTTTTAAATGAAAACGTTTGGCCAGTATTTCTGCTATTTTTACAATGCCAATTGAATCTACAGTTTCCGCTTCCAGTCTTTGTTCAATGGTCAATTTCCCAGAACTATTTAATTGCATTACTTGCCCATTTCGCATTTTTAAATTACCGGCGCTCTTCATTTCATTAATCTCACAAAAATCCTTTATCGTACATGATCCGGTACTATTAAAAACTTGTGCTACTACAGGGGAGTGAAAAGAGCTATGTCCATGAGCAGAGATTTTTTGTAGTCGTACTTCTTGATGCACAGCAACGGATCCACGGATATTTAATTGCTCACAGTCTGCTGCTAAGTCTTTAATATTGCCGTTAGTAAGGGTTACGGTACGTAGTTTTTGAATCAAGAATAATCACCTCATGTTAATTTAATTAATATATATTTTAATGATTAAAATATATATTAATTAAAGTATATGTTGCTTTGTTTTGTCAAGAACTAAAAATTTACCGAATATCTATCCTGAAAATATGCTTTTTATGTATTTTCTGGGCAATAAAAAAAGGATTTCAATTGTATGAAATCCTAAAAAATTTTTTTCATTAACTGATTAACTTCACTTAGTACTCTTGCCATATCTCCAAGCTTTTCCTGTGGGAATTTCAAAAATATATCTTGAACCTTAAGTGCGCCATTATTCGTTAAAACCATTTTGACTACTCGGCGATCTTCGCTTTCTCTAATTCGTTGTACTAAATCTAATTTTTCTAGTTTATCGCACATGGATGTAACTGCTCCAGGTGTTACACTAAAGAAGTCAGCAATTTCTGTTGCTTTCATTCCATCATTAATTTTTAGTTGCAGAAGGAGGATAAGCTGGTTTTGAGATAGTGATTCTCCTTCAGAGAGAAGATGGACAAACATTTTTGATGTTTGCTGTATTTCAAGCATCTCTCTCATAATGATTTCCACGTTACGTAATTGATTGTTTTCTGACATATAATCTCACCTGTTAAAATATTTAATAATTAAATTATATAGCAAATATATAATAGGGGCTACTACTGAGATGTCGGGAAGCGGCTCGACGCTCGCCCGCAGCGGAAATCAGAGCCTTCTAATTTAATTAGGGTGGATAGAAATGGTTAATCAACACACCTGTTATTTTATAAAAGTATCGCACATCCATTTATAAAATTTTTCTTTCTCTTCAAATTGTGGATAATGAGCTGATTCCTCAAAGGCAATAAATTCTTTCTTATTGGCTTCAATCATATCGAAGTAATTTTTCGCTGCATTAGATGAAGTTTGATAATCATATTTCCCCATAACAAAATAGCTTGGTAATTCAAGTTTTTTTACTATAGTGGGTAATGGTGTTTTTATTACTTCCTGAAGTAAAGCCTCTTGCGAGTAAGATACCCCATAGTTATAACGGATTACATCTAATAAGTTGTACTCACTACTAAATAACATACCAATGTTATTACCATCAGGATTTTCAATAAGTCTTGAGGCCCCACCGTATTTCGCAATATAGTTACGTGGAGTAAACGCATCACCATTTTTAATTTGTTCAGTTAACCCTTGCAAATATAAAACGTCCTCTGTATTGCCAGCATTTTGAGCTTGATGAATAACGAAGTTCAAACTATCAATCTCGCTTTCCACAATATCACCAATCTGTCCAATGCCAATGTATGCTTCATATTTTTCAGGGGCTTTGTAGGCAGCCTGTGTTGCAAGATAAGTACCATAAGAATGACCAATTAGTATGACCTTTTCTTTGCCGAGGTGTTCTGATATATAATCCGTCAAAGCTAATAGATCGTCTACCAGTAAGTCTGATGAAAGATTAGAATAGTCCTCGAAAAAATGATATGATTTTCCACTTGCTCTTTGATCGTAATTTACAACCGTAAAATTGTTTTCCAATAAGTCTTGATATTTACTGGCATACGGTATTTCTGAACATCCTGGTCCACCATGTACAAAAATAATGACCGGATTATTCTTATCTTTGCCACGTATCATTATTTCATGACCGCTACCGTTTATATTCACTTGCTCTAATGAACTTATACTGTTATCACCTTTTATATGCGAAGTCCATGTAGGGAAGAGAATTGCTATAATTAGTAATATAATAATTATTATTCCAAAATAGGTTAAAAACTTCTTTATATTTTTCATATAGCTCCTTTCCACTAAATGTGATTTGAAACAAAAATTTAGATTCTTTTGGGTAGAGTTGTTGAATTGTACATTTTTCTTTTATAAACATAAAAGTACATGCTTAGAGGCCACCATAGGACGACGAAAATTGGGTAGATAGCCCATATTACTTCAGGTGAAGAGACAACATTTACGGTAATAAAAAAGATACTGATAAGAATTGTAGAGGTAACGGAAAATGCTACAAATGTTTTTCTTTGCGCATGATACAAAGCTAAGGGCCACCATATTACTAAAAATGCTGGATAGATCGCCCAAGGATATGGATGAGACAAAATAATATTTAATAAGGAATAATAAATGATGGTAGTTGCGCAGCCTATTAGCGCAATTTTTAAGGTTTTTGCTTTTTCTTCTAAGTACATAAGAATTGGCCACCAGATGATTGGATAAACCGCATAAATAAACCATAAATAATCGGGTGAATATAAATAATTTTCAATGATAAGAAATGCGATAATCATAGCACTACAAATAAGAGAATATTGTTTATACATTTTTTTAGACATGAAATATAAAGTAATTGGCCATAGCAAAAGCAGTAAACACGGGTATATAAACCAAATTTTTTGAGGTGAGGTTGTATAATTAACGATGCCTAAAAATAGTATAGTCATCAAACTACCAGCAATCGAAAAGCTAATAAGGTTCCTCATGCTTTATTCACTCCATTTCTTACGTGACCAAACGAAGTACATAGAGAGTGGCCACCATAATATTGCGAAGATTGGATAAATCGCCCAAATTGTCTGTGGTGTATAGTAAAGATTAATAAAAATAAAAAATGCAATAATTAACCCACTGCCCCAAATAGAAAATTCTAAATTAAGTTTGGCCATATTTTTCTTTTCGGGCTCCTTAACGCCTAATTCCTTTTTCAAATCCTCCATATCTCCAAATTCTACGATAGCTTTGTTAATCGCATCCTCTTGCTCTTTCCCTTGATCCATTAAATAAAATACTTTTTCTTCAAGATTTTGAATGATTTCTTGTTTCACCATCTCTGTTTCCTTGTTGCGAGGAATATCTTTAAAAAGCTCATCAATATGGTTTTTTATTCTTTTCATTCTAAGCCCTCCATAAATAAGTCGATAATTTCTTTTACTTCCGACCACTCTTTTACTAGCTCGTTTAAATAAGCTTTACCTAAAGGGGTAATACGGTAATACTTTCTTTTGCCTCCATGTGAAACATCGCCATAGTAGGCTTCAATAACTTCCTTTTTTTCTAGACGTTGAAAAACTGCGTACAATGTTGCTTCTTTAATTTGAAAACGATTATTTGTGCGGAGACTTATTTCCTGAGAAATTTCATAACCATAACGATCTTTCTCTAAAATTAGCCTTAAAATAATGGAATCCAAGTGTCCGCGGATGATGTCACTTCGAACCATAAGTCACCTACTTATTTTTATTGCTCTATCTGTCAGAGTAATATTAGCAAACATTACTCTGCCTGTCAAAGTAATTTTTGAGCAATAAAAAAATCCCCTTTCACTTCAACGGTGAAAGGAGATTGATGATTTATTGTTAGCTATAGAAACGTCAGTATGTTTATTACATATACAATGCTGCAAGAAAGATCCCTAATACTTCTTCATAGATGTCGTCGAATTGGCTGATTGGAAGCGGATTTGTACCACTACCTAATTCAACGGTAAAGCCAGGTCGACGCCAATCTTGAATAAACCAGTCTTTATAGCCTGCATAACTGCCTGCCGAATTGATCGGCTCATAGCCACTGACTCGACTAAACTCGTTAACAAGAATTTCTGACTCGGGTGGTTCGAGATTTTCAAAGCCCCAATAAATCACTCTTCCTTGTGTATGAAATGCAAGAACTCTTGCAAAATCGCGCTTTTTTGTCAAATCAGCCATAGCAATGGTCTCTGGCTCGGACAAAGGTCGTTCTCCACCATAATCTCTTGGCCCAGGTGTTTTTGGATTGCGTGCGTTCTCTAGCTCCCATTTTGCAGGGAACTGGTCGTTCAAATCGACGCCATGTATATTTGCCTTCCAATTAGAGAAATTGGTGCTACCCTTGTTCCAACTAATAAGTTGATCTCTTAATGCTTCGTCATTAGGTGGGCCTTGTATCACTAAGTCGACACCATCGGGATTGACCATCGGAACTATGGAAAGGGTTGTTTGCTGGTAAAGTGGGAATGTAGAAAGACCTCGAATTGTGCTTTGATTGGTGAGAGCGAGTAGGTAGTCATTTAAAAAAGTTAAAATGATCGGAGTTGTAATCCATTCATTCGCATGAAAGGAGCCGTTATAATGAACACGCTTCGATCCGTTTCCGATTAGAAGCTCTGGAATCTCATGTTTTAAAACAGAATGCCCGACTGCAGAGCTTTGTAGAAATGGATAAGCAACGAGTAGTTTTTTGATTTCGTTCATCATAATGGTGGATGTATAATTTTGCTTACCATTGACGAGCCTCCATGTAATTCGTTGGGGAATGCGAATGGTTTGGCCAATTTGCAAGTGATTTGGATTAAGGGTAGGATTGACCAGCAATATGGCTACTAGTGGGAGATTTCTGCTTTGGGCTATCTGCCAAAACGTATCTCCTTGCTTTATTTGATAATTGTCCGTAACAAAACCTGGGATTCGAATGCGTTGACCAACCCTTAGAAATTGAGGATTAATATTTCGGTTGGAATCAATAATTAGTTGAAGAGGCATTTTAAACACTTCACTGAAATGCCAAAGAGAATCCCCGGGTCTTACAAAAATGTCCACAATTTTTCTCTCCTTACTATCAAATTATACCTCGGCAAAATAGTTCAATATAAAATGTATATGAAGAAAATAAGAGAATTATTAACTTTTAATGGATCATCAACCACACGTTACGGTGATGAGCGTTAAATATTTCTCGAAAAGAGATTATTGTTTCAACCTAAGAGGAAGAAACTTTGTTATTTTTTGATGTACAATTATACTGGAATTAGATTTTTATGATAGGTAAAGGTAGGAAAACAAATGTTAAAAAAATTAAAGCTAGGTATACGAACCAAAATTACGTTAGGCTATATTGTTATCATACTTTGTTTACTTGCATCAGTGATCATCTTAAATAATCAAATTACCTCTCTACAAAAAGAAAGAAATTATATTATAAAGAATAATTCAAATATACATGCTCTAACCAATCGCATTGAAAAATACATTTTAGATATGGAATCGAGCCAGAGGGGCTTTGTTATTACAGGTGAATCAAGCTATTTAGAGCCCTATTACGAAGCTGATGAAAAGTGGAGATCCGATTTTAATGAACTTTATCAGCTTTTAGAAAATAAACCAACAGAACAACAGAAGTTAAATGAGATAAAGACGACGATAGAGAATTGGATTACAACATCAGGGGAACCAGCCATTACATTTAAAAAAGAAAACAATGCAGAAGCGTTATGGGAAATCTATGAAGTAGATGTAGTTCGTAAAGAACTGGAAACCGTACGAAATCAGTTTGAATCACTCCGTTCAGCGGTGGTTGCAACTATGCAAGCCAAAGTAAATGATTTGGACAAGAGGGATAGTATTGTAACACTTACACTGCTTGGCATACTAGTATTTATTTCGGTTGTTGCGATTACCATTGCTAGTAGTATTTCTCGTTCAATCGTAAAAACGTTAACAGAGGTTACACGAACAATCCGAGAAATTGCTGCTTCCAAGAGCAGTCAAAAAGGGAGAATTCATGTTAAAACAAATGATGAAATCAATGCTCTTGCAGGTGCTACAAATGAGTTGTTGGATGCGCTTGAGAGAAGAGAATGGCTACAGTTGAATATTGCAGAAATTGTCACAAAATATCAAGGCATTTCTGCCATCACCAAATTAGCTGAAATCTTCCTTTCAGAAATAGCGCAAAAAACGCAGTCTTCTTTTGGCGCATTTTATATTCGTGAATCTATTGACAATAATATACGATTTGTAAAAAAAGCTACTTTTGCGGATGATAGCATTGGAATCGAAAGCTTTAAATTGGGACAAGGCGTAATTGGACAATGTGCTTTAGAAAAAAGAGTTTTAATAGATAACGATATTCCTGAAGACTTTCGTTTAATAAGCACTGCTTTAGGGGAAGTATCGCCAAAAGGTATTTTTATCGTCCCTATTATATTTGAGAATGACGTAATAGCTGTCGTTGAATTAGCCACAATGACTGGCTATAGTGAGCTGCAGCAAGAATTAGTGAAGCAAGTTATCGGAACGTTTGGATTAACCATTAATAGTGTTCTAGGACGTGTGGAAATTGTACGTTTATTAAATGAATCAACAACGATGGCAGAAGAATTACAGGTACAATCTGAAGAATTGCAAATGCGAACAGAAGAACTGACAATGATGAATAAACAACTGGAAGAAAGAACAAAAGAGGCCGAGTCAAAGTCGAGAGAACTAGAAAAGGCTAAAAAGGAATTAGAGGAAAGTGCGGAACAACTGTTACTAAATTCAAAGTATAAATCCGAGTTTTTAGCTAATATGTCACATGAATTGCGAACGCCACTGAATAGCATATTAATTTTATCTGAAATGTTAGCTGAAAATAGTCAAAATCATATAACAGAAGAGGAAGTTGAATTTGCAAAGGTTATCTATTCTTCTGGTGAAGATCTGCTCGGGTTAATCAATGAAATTTTAGATTTATCGAAAGTGGAGGCAGGCAAGCTGGATATTATTTTTGGTGAAGTGAATATGAGTGAGGTTCCTGTACAAATCGAGCAAACCTTCGTGCCTGTAGCAATGAAAAAAAATCTACAATTCCATATTTCGAAAGCCGAAAATGTAATGGATGTTTTCTATACGGACGAAAAAAGATTCCAGCAAATTGTGAAAAATTTATTATCAAATGCCTTTAAATTTACAGAACAGGGCTCAGTTAATTTAAATATCAAGCAGCTTGATTTAGAACAGTTAACAAATAATATGCAGGATATTAGTACGGACTGGTTAGAAATCAAAGTTTCGGATACAGGTATAGGGATTCCAAAGGACAAGCATCAGCTCATTTTTGAATCGTTCCAACAGGCTGATGGAGCAACTGTACGTAAATATGGTGGTACAGGTCTTGGATTATCCATTTGTAAAGAGTTTGCCAAATTACTCCGCGGTTGGGTTTCCTTACAAAGTGAAGAGGGACAAGGTAGTAGCTTTACGCTGACAATTCCAAGCTTACCGAATGGGCTCGAAGAGAAGAAGTGCCTTGAACCGGGGATGTATGAGGTAGCGGCTACTAATGAAATATTTGATTCAGGAGAGGTAAAAGAACAACAGCTACCAGAAATTCAGGTAGTCTCTCAGCATGAGGTAGAAGTTTTTCAAGGGAAAAATATTTTACTTGTAGACGACGATGATCGTAATATATATGCGTTAAAAACGGCACTTGAAAAACGAGGCATGAATATTTTCGTTGCAAAAGATGGCTTAGAGTGTTTAGCTATTATGCAAGCCAATCATAAAATAGATCTTATTCTTATGGATATAATGATGCCGAATATGGATGGCTATGAAACAATGTCGATTATACGAAAACAAATGAAGCTTACGGATTTACCGATTATTGCTTTAACGGCAAAGGCTATGAAAAGTGATCGGGAGAAATCATTAGAGGCTGGTGCTTCAGATTATATAAGTAAGCCATTTAATTTAGATCAATTAGTATCCGTTCTAAGAGTATGGCTAATTGCTAAAGGAAGTTTATAAGTATGAATCAATTTCAGCCTTTGGATAAGGAGACACTACGATTCGAAAATAATATTTCTAAAAATAAAGAAATCGTAGGCGATGAAAGAATTTATCAAAAGGTACATTAAGATGGGGACTGCCGTCTAAGTTTCTTTACAAGTAGTAACTTAGGCGACAGCCCTATTTTATTTAGTTTTTAGCATGTGCTTGAATCATTACTACACACATATCATCTGGTTGATTCTCTTGTTGCTCCTTAGGCAGTAAGTTGTCAATCAGGTGTTGAGAATAATCCCATTTTGTAGATAGTAGCGTTTGCAATTGCTTCTCAGCTTCTATTTCACATGGGCCCATTGCCTCTAAAACGCCATCCGTAAATAAAATAATTTGTACATCTTCATTGTATTGAATGAATTGCTTTTGAACATCGATCTCATCGAAAAAGCCGACTGCACAGCTTCCTTGATTTAATGGTACGAGTGTCTTTTCATCAACAAGAGCATAACCAGAAGGATGACCAGCGTTCACATATTCAATTGTTTTTTGTTGTGTATCAATCACTAAATAAATCGCAGTAAAATAAAAAAGATTTCCGTCTTTTCCGTTTTGTAAAAGTGTCATATAACGGTTTAACTCTTTGATAACTAATTCAGGCTCTACCAATTGTTTAACAGCCTCTCTTAGAACAGAGGAGATAAACATACAAACAAGCGCTGCAGAGATACCATGCCCCATCATATCAAGTAAAATGATGGCATATCGATGATCGTTTATTTTATGCCAATAATACATATCCCCAGCTAAATTAGAGGAAGGAAGATAGGATACGCCTATTTGAATATTATTTTCGTTTATAGGGGCACTCAAAAGGCTTCTTTGTACATGTGTTGCTAAATCTAGTTCGTATTGTATTTTATTTTCTTGTTGAGTATGCCAATCTAATTCGGCCTTCAATCGTAAAGCAACTCGAATTCTAGCAAGAAGCTCGGTTTTATTAATCGGCTTTGTAATATAATCTACGCCACCAATATCCAATGCTTCTGCGAGCATGTTTTTATCTTCTAGAGCTGTGACAAAGATAATTTGAATATCTTTTAATCGTTCATTTTGCTTAATCCGTTTGCAGGCTTCGATACCATCTACTTCAGGCATCATAATATCTAATAAAATTAAATCCACTGAATTTCCTTTTGGATTTGGTGCATCTAACTGTACATAATCAAAAAGATCATAAGCCGATGTTAGAGAAACACAGTTATCATAACCTGCATTTTTTAATATTTTTTCAATTACAAATAGATTGACCTGATTGTCATCTACAAGAAGAATAGTCATAATTATTTCCCCATATTCTGTTTGAATTCGTGCAGATTATTAAAATGTATTTAAAGAACCATTATACAAAATATTAGAGTTTTACAGTATCTTGAGACTCCTCACCAAAAGTTGTGGATGACATTTTTTAAAATATATACCCTATATATTAGTTGATTGGAATGGAGGCTGGGCGACTTCTTGGGAACCAGCGACAGGGGAACGAAGGCTAAACCATCACATCCTGTGATAACGCCTCCATGACCTCCATCGTGTAGGCCCAAGCAGCTCATCGGACGCCCCCAGGAAGCTCTGCTCTGCGCGACAGCAACAAATGCTTTCTGTGCGAAAGCGAAGCGACAGCAACAAATGTTTTCTGCGCGAAAGCGAAGCGACAGCAACAAATGCTTTCTGTGCGACAGCGACAAAGCGCGCTCAGGCGGAACGGAAATCAACCACGCGTTATGGTGATGAGCCTATGTTGATGAATTGGAAGAATATTTTACTAGGTATAAAGTTTGTAAACATGCATAAAAATTTATAGCTATTTTCCGATTTTAGCCTTTTTAAAACCACTATAAATATCAAATGCATTTGCTATGATGGTAATAGCAATGCTTAGAAATAATATTCGATCTATAGCAACAAAAATTTTAGCAGAGGTTGTTTCGGTAATCGCAGCGATATAAGGTATAGCGGGACGGTGTATGAAATCAGGATGAATAACTATGAAGATAAAAATAATGATGCCTATACATTGAAGAAGTGTATTTGCTACGGCAATTAACATAGTCCATTGACCGGTCTTCATTTTCCATAATGTTAAAGCTACACTTAAAGCTATCCAAAATAAAACGATTGGTGCAAAGGAGAGTAAGACATCCTGATTAAATATAGGCATAACAAATTTCAGGTCGCCTTTATTGTGGGAAGTATAGATTCCTAAAAGATGATTGGCATTAAAATAGACAAAGGAGAAAATAACGATACCTAAGAGACTAAAAATATTTTCATTACGTGAAATAATTTTTTCTTTAGGAATGATTCTAACTTTTGTTAAATCATCAGGTGTCCATTCTGGATGTTCTTTTAAAATGGGTATTCGAATATTTTTTCCGCCAGATCGTTCAATGATAATGAAAGTAACTGTAATCCAGAACAGTACGTATATGATTACTGAAATAATATGAGCGATCGTTAGAGAAATCGTTTTAATAATGGCAGTCAGAAGTGCACCTTCTCCGTTATAAAGCACAATACTTTCGATCATCTGTACAATAACTGTAATAAGAATTGCCCAAGGAACAACTAATTTTATTGTCCTAATATAAGTGTCAAACACTTTGGGACTTATTAAAAATCGTAGTGTGTTTTGATAGCTTGCTGCAACTTCTACAGGATTTCCTAGCTTTTTGAGCACTTCCTTCATATCTGATTCTGAATAATCTTCAGGTAACATATCTTCAATAGTAGATTTTAGTTTTAGACTGGTATCCTCACGTTTATCTTTCCTGATCCTTTTAGTTACTTCATGAATATATGCATCAATCAAATTCATTCTTTCCTTCTCCCTTCAATAATTCATGCAGTCCTAAGCCCACATTTGAGTCGAGCTATATGTGCTCAACAAATAATATTTCTGAGCTGTACTTTTGGTTGCATCCCAGCTACTTGTAATCACTTTCCTAATCGCTGAGGCAACGAGAATAGTGTATTCTGTTCATGGTTCCTTCCGACTTGCTCGAGATGCTGAATAACCACCTCAGGTTTCAATACTGTCAACATACAGCATCATTTGCGTGTGGTAATATATGTTATTATCAAGACCTGAAATTAATGTGATAAAAATTATGAAAAGAGCGTGCCTTAAAATAAATTTAGTGTAGGGTGGAGATGTATATGAAGGTCTTTGAAAAATTAGTGAAGGAAATAGATTTTATAAACTTTGTTGATATTGTGGTTGGTGCTTATCCAGGAAGGATGGGTGGTTTAGAGCCAACGAGAGAGCAGTTAAAAACACTTTTTATGCACAATTAAAACAATGAGACTTCATGATTTTGAAATGAACCTCTTCTCTAAAGAGGCTATCAATGGTGAAATGAAAATTTTTGAATGTGATCACGATGATGTGGAAATGGTGATAGATATTGCAGAGCGATCTTCTCTTGTTATGGGTGTTGTTACGGTACAAGCGTTATTTATGCTCAGTAAAGTGAAAATTAGTGATGAACAATATTTACATGCACTGCATCAATTCTTCTTTATCCTTGATAAATCACAGCATTTTAGGGAAGCCCCAAAATAGGCATCCCATAAAATTATTATTCTTTTTTCACAAAAAGTGATGAACGTACAGGGCGTTCCAATGGCGTAATATTAATAATAAAATAACTTATAATCAAAATTAAAATAATAAGTGAATAAATTAAGGTGTTGATGGGGTGGTCATGCTCTACGATAATTAATCGAATCATGGCTGTAATACCTATATATATAAAGTACCTTAGAGGAAAATGATAATCCTCTTTAAAATATTTAATAATCATCGTGATAAATTCAAAATACAAAAAGAAAATAAGAATATTAGCGAGGAAAAGCTTATAATCACCGTCGCCCTTGTTGAAAATTAATATTTTAAGAAATTCGATGAGTTCTTTAAAAAGCAAAAAGGATAGAATGAGCGCTAGAAGCACTAAGCAAACATTCAGAAACAGCTGTAAAGATTTCGGCACGGCCTTTATTAGTTGTAAATATGTTGAGTTTTTTGGATCCATGCAATTCCTCCCATCTTATTTACGTATTGATCGTAAATCTCACGTTATATTTCTAGAAATCATTTAGTTCATTATGATTTGAATATAACATTATTTCGTAAATGTTTTAGTACGGTTTTGTAAATTTTTGGTATATGTTCTCAAAAGAAAGTTTTCAAAATAATTTAGCTGTATGCTAAAATAGATGTGCATGAATATAAAATTTAAAAGGGGTTTTTGAAATGGCTAAAGCAGCAAAAACAGATGCAAAAATTACACCAGAGCGTTTAGAAGAAGCGTTAAACGTTCGTGATCGTCTTATTATTGAGTTACTAGTACAAGTACTTGATGAAAAGCTTGTAATTGAACGTCCAGTATTACGTGAGCGTGTAGGAAACCTTGTAGACCTTTCTGATCATGATGCAGAATTAAAAGAAACGATCCACGCTGTTATTAACAAACTATAATCTTAAGGGAAATGCTACACTTCATTGGTAGCATTTTTTCTTTTGTTGAAAAGGTGCATTTTAAATAAGAGGACTGCTCAGATACACCTAGAGAATTGCCCCATCAAGACCTTCCCAATACTCGGTAGCCGTCCCTATATAAACAACTCATATAGATTCTGGAAATTAAGAGGCGTAAATTACTATTAGAATATCGGAATCCAATGAAAAACCCAAACAAGATTCTTTCAATTCTTGTTTGGGTTTGCTTAATTTTTAGTATACTTTATCTCCGTTAAAAATAGAGTTTTTCACGATTACATAATCAACATTTCGAATAGCATCTAGCTTATTGCCACCAGCATAGGAAATAGATGATTGAAGATCTTGTTGCATTTCAATTAAAGTATCTTTGATGCTTCCTTTATGTTCAACATACATCTTTTTACCTTCAACATTTTTGCGTTCACCTTTTTGGAATTCAGATGCAGAGCCAAAGTATTCCTTCACAGTTTTACCGTCGATTTCGATTGTTTCACCAGGTGACTCTTCATGACCTGCAAATAATGATCCAATCATCACCATTGAAGCACCAAAACGAACAGATTTTGCAATATCACCATGTGTACGAATACCACCATCAGCGATAATTGGTTTTGTAGCAGCTTTTGCACACCAGCGTAGTGCAGCTAGCTGCCAACCGCCTGTACCAAAACCAGTTTTGATTTTAGTAATACATACTTTACCTGGTCCAATACCAACTTTTGTTGCATCTGCACCAGCGTTTTCAAGCTCACGTACTGCTTCAGGTGTACCTACATTCCCAGCAATAACAAAGCTATTTGGTAGATGTTTTTTGATATGTTGAATCATACGAATGACAGCATTTGAATGCCCATGTGCAATGTCGATTGTAATAAATTCAGGCACTAAATGAGCAGCTGCTAATTCTTCAATAAATGCATATTCTTCTTCTTTTACACCAACGCTAATTGAAGCGATTAATCCACGACCATGCATATCTTTGATGAAATCAGCTCGTGTCTCTGGATTAAAACGGTGCATAATATAAAAGTAACCGTTTTCAGCAAGCTTCAAAGCAAGACGTTCGTCGATAATTGTTTGCATGTTTGCCGGTACTACAGGAAGTTTGAATGTATGACCGCCTAAAGTAACGGAAGTATCACATTCAGAACGACTTTCTACAATACACTTTGCGGGAATTAGTTGAATATCTTCATAGTCAAATACGTTATCCATTATATACACTCCTGAAATACGAATATTTTTTAAGATTTGTTTAATATTGTTCGCCTTTTGTAATTTACATGATTATCGAGTAAATGTCAAAGCTTTTGTCCAAATAAATAAAAAATTAGTAGGCGAGAATGGGGATTACCTCTTTTTTTATCCTCCTTTATTAATTGGAAGGCTCTTATTCCAAAATAAGCTTATCTAAAATTTGTATTATGATTTGCTATCCATGTACAATAGAATTGTTTCAAAAATTGACAAGGGAGTGTTGGAAATGGCAGTAGAAGTATACTTAATTTTTAATGGGAATTGTCGAGAGGCAGTATCGTTTTATGAGAAAGTTTTTGATACGGACAAGGCTGAAATTATGACATTTGGTGATTCACCACAAAATCCAAATTATCAATTACCTGAAGAAGCTAAAGACCTTGTAATGCATACACGACTTTCGATTTTCGGTAGTACTGTAATGTTTTCAGACACATTTCCAGGCTCACCGTTCACAATCGGTAACAATGTAACATTAGCTGTTGTCTCAAGTGATGAGGATAAGATGCGAAAAGCTTTTGAGGCTCTTAAAGATGGTGGAAAGGTTACTATGGAGCTGCAAGAAACATTTTGGAGCAAATGTTACGGCTCACTAACTGATAAATTCGGTATTGAATGGCAATTTAGTCATGAGGAAAATAAATAATAACAATGCTAAAAAGCACGATGAATGGGGAAACCCTTTTTTATCGTGCTTTCTTTTTAGTATGTAAAAAGATTTAAATAGCTTTGCGTAGACTCTTAATAATACTTGCGAATTTTTTACTCGTATTTTTTGATAGTTGTAGACCAACCTGGACATCAGCCGAAGCCTCATTACGAATAAGTATTTTGAAATACGAGAGTAGTAACTATATCAATTAATACATCGAAATTCTTCGAAAAACGATTATTAATATGACATATATAGCTACATTTTGATGTATACTAATGCTCAAAAGAGGAGGGAATTGCTTCATGATTCGACAAATTGGACAAGTAATGCTGTATGTAAATGATCAGGAAACTGCCGTTAAGTTTTGGACAGAAAAAATCGGTTTCGTTGTAGTTGCTGACCAGGAAGAGGCGGGAATGCGCTGGATTGAAATTGCGCCAACTAAAGGAGCTCAAACTACTTTGATTTTACACAATAAAGAAATCATTGCCAAAATGCAACCTGAATTAAATTTAGGGACACCTTCTATTATGCTTTATGCAGATCAAATAGAAAATCTGTATCAAGATTTCCAAGCAAAGGGCGTTAAAGTAGGGGATTTAGTCATGATGCCAATGGGTAGAGTCTTTAATTTCGCTGATCACGAAAATAATTATTTCGCATTGGTAGAAAAATAAATCATGGTTGTTCTATAAGTAAAAAATTTAAAGGGAATCTGTCCGATTTCGATTGTTCCATGTAGAAGTCGAGCAGATTCTTGCTTTTTATTCTTATAGAAATTGTAGTTATTTATCCCGCAATAACGGGCAGTAAGTCTATTTTAAGTCTTCTCCGAAAATCCCCACAGTTTGGCGGTCAATTGTAAATTCATAACCGTTCCATTTTAGAATGTTTTCGACATAACCTAATCGATCAGCATGAAATCTGCCTGCAATCGCTTGATAAGATAAAATCTCATATATTCCATCACGCTCAAAGTCCACTGGATACAATCCACTGATTGGATCAACCCATCCTTCAATAGGCTGCTTTAGGGTACCATTTTGATTATAAATTTCCGCTAAATAATCCGGTCCCTTGTATTGTAAATCGATGATATATTGCTTTTTAGGATTCATACTACGGACAGCTACTTTGTATTGATCTTGATAATTGACCGTGTACTTTAGTTTATTATTAAATGATTCTGCATCAAAAATTGAGCGTATTTTCCCGTTTATTGAGGAGAATATTTCACCGTTGATAATACCTCCACTGCCACCAGTATCGGAAATAGCTAAAATATCATCTAGATGATTGCCGGTAAAGTCACCTAAAAATATAGTTGGATTATAGCCAACGTTTTGTTTGAGCATTATTTTTTCAAATTGTTGTGTATTTCCATAAAAAATAACAAGTGTTAGGTTTTGCCACAATGGGCTATCCGGCGTTTTAGTTCCCATTAAAAGAACTGTTTCGAGATAGCCATCACCATTAATATCTCCAAATTTCGTCTGAATAATCTGAGGAGCCATAGGTGAGATAGCGATATTATTTAAAGATGGATTCATATTATTGGTCATACATACACCTCTTTCTTTAGTTTTAGCATATGTTGTAAATATGGCTTGGTGAGTAAAATGTAGAAATATAAACAACATATATCATATAAAACCAATAAAAAAACTTATAATAACTCATTGACATTTCCAAATGTGGGAAGTATCATAAGTGTCAACGAATCAGAAAATTCAGTACGAATTATAATCTCGCTACTAAAATGTAGTTAGAGATTTTTTTACAACATTAATTCTTAGTAAATGTATATGTTTTATATAATTTAGGAAGAAGGAGATTTTCTTGAAGGATTTATTTATTAAAACAAAGCGACAAGAGTATTGGCTTGAACAGCTAGCATCTATTTCTGAGCCAATCAAGGCTGAGGCCAAAGAGGTAGACGAACAATCTCGGTTTCCATTCGAAGCACATAAGTTACTTTTGCAAATTGGTTACCCAAAACTAACTTTGCCAAAAGAATATGGCGGTGAAGGTTTATCCGTCTATGATATGGTGCTCGTTCAAGAAACGTTAGCGAGCTATGATGAGAATGCCTCACTCTCACTAGGATGGACATTAGGTGTGGTAGGTGAACTATATGAGAAAAAGCTATGGACAGAGGATTTACTCAGTCTCTTTGCTCAAGAAATAAACAACGGTGCAATTATAAATAGGGCCGTGAGTGAAGTGGCAACTGGGAGTCCAACACGTGGAGGGCGACCAGGAACAAACGCGGTCTCTATAGAAGAAGGATGGCTCTTAAATGGACGTAAAATCTTTACGACGGCTTCTCCGGTCCTAGATTATTTCTTAACATCAGCTTGGATTGAGGAAAAAAATAAAATCGGCTTCTTCCTTATTCATAAAGATATCCAAGGGCTTTCAATCGAAGAAAACTGGGAAATGTCAGCGATGCGAGGTACTAGTAGCCATGATCTAGTTTTAAAGGATGTAATTGTCCCTGTAAGTCATTTGGTAGAATTGCCAAGTCATCCAAGCGGTGGCAAGATAAATGGTTGGATTCTACATATCCCAGCAACGTACTTAGGTATTGCGCAGGCAGCTCGTGATTATGCATTACATTTTGCCAATCATCATCAACCAAATAGCTTGAATGCTCCAATTAGTACATTACCAAATGTACAGCAACTTCTAGGCGATATTGAATTGATGCTACATCAGGCACGCTTTGTGCTATATGGAGTAGCTGAGGCTTATGATGACCCAGCTAGGCGTGAGCTTATAACAAATGAAATGGCAGTTGCTAAGCATACGGTAACCAATTTGGCGATTGAAATTGTAGATAAGGCAATGCGTGTAGTAGGTGCGAAAAGCTTACAATTAACAAATCCATTGCAACGCTATTATCGAAATGTTCGTGCAGGGCTTCATAATCCACCGATGGATGATATGACCATTATTAAATTGGCAAATGCTGCGATTGAACAGCAGAAATCGGATGAAATCAATGACAAAACCGTAGAGAATAAGGGGAAATGATAGATGTTTAAACAAAAGAAAAAGATTTTTCAATTGGCAGCAATCGGATTGGCTTCACTTGCTATTTTAGCAGGCTGTAATTCAGGCGAGACTTCAGACAAAGACTCGGAGGATGGCGTGAAAGTACGTACAGTAAAAGTTGCATTTGACCAGGCGTCTAAGCCAATTAGTTATCTAGATGATAAAGGAAATCCAACAGGCTACGATGTGGAAGTCATGAAGCTAGTGGATGAACTATTACCTGAATATAAGTTTGAATATGTAGGGACAACGAGCGACGATTTATTAATTGGTGTAGAGCAGGGGAAATATCAAGTAGGTGTAAAAAACGCATTCTTTACGCAGGAACGTACAGAGAAATTTATTTTCCCTAAAGAATTTTTAGGCTTAAGTAGTGCAGGTTTAGTTTTACGCAAAGAAGATGAAGCTGTGAAAACTTTAGCCGACTTTGCTAAAAAGGGTTATTCATTAGCACCAATTGCTGCGAATAATGCTCAATACACAATTATTGATGAATATAATAAGGCCAACCCTGACAATCAAGTTAAATTACAGGCTGGAGATGCATTTACTATCGATGTCGTGCAATGGGTAAATGAAAAACGTGTCGATGGTGGTGTCATGATTGAAGGTCCATTTAAACAACAAGTTTTAGCAGAAGATGGCCCATATCATAACTTAAAGGATGAAGTAGTGTACAACGAATTTGCCGTTATTAAAACATGGCCATTGTTCAATAAAAAGGAACAGGAATTTGCAGACGCTTACGATAAAGCGATCACTCAAATTAAAGAACAGAAGAAAACAAATGAATTAAGCACTAAGTTTTACGGCCGAGATTTATTTGAAGTGTTAGAAACTGTGAATCGCTAATAATAATTTCTCTTTTACAGTTGGTACTGAATAAAAGGCTGTTGAGTCAGTAAACTCAGCAGTCTTTATTCATACAAAAGAGCATTAAAACTTATGCTATAGTCCAAACATTTAATAAAAGTTGGTGAGGAAATGGAGAAGTATTTTGATGCATCATACATTTGGAACTCAATTCCTGTATTATTGCCGTTTTTAAAAGTTACCTTCTTAGTCGCAGGGTCTTCCATTGTCCTAGGCACAATTTTTGGCTTACTTATAGCGGCTGCCAAGTTAAGTTCAATAAAATTATTACAAAAATTAGCAAACTTATATACAACGATTATGCGTTGTACACCGTCGATTGTCTTATTATTTCTCGTCTATTATGGTGTTCCGGCATTAGCGGAAAACTTCGGCATAAATCTCCATTCAATTGAAACAGCCATTTTCGTAGTCGTAACATTTACTTTGCAGTTTGCAGCGATTATGTCAGAGGTTATTCGTTCTGCCTATTTAGCTATTAATAAAGGGCAATTTGAAGCGGCGGTTAGTGTAGGATTAACACCATTTCAGGCATATCGACGTATTATTTTCCCACAGGCACTCGTTATCGCATTACCGAACTTTGGGAATGGAATGATTGCGTTATTACAAGAGGGCGCGCTTGCTTATACAATCGGCTTAATTGACATTGTCGGAAAAGCAAATTTAATTATCGCAAGTAATATTAATGCACATGCATTAGAAATATATATTGCCTTAGCGATTGTTTACTGGGTGCTGTCGATTATTATAGAAAAGTTCTTTGCTATGCTAGAGAAGTTTTTTGGCAAGGGGAAAAAGACATTAGAAACGACGTAAGGAGGCGTAACCATGAATTATCAATTTTTAATTGAAACATTTTTTGTTGCATTAACAGGTGTACCTATCGCGCTCCTTGTGACAGTTGTTGCTTTGCTCGTTGCCCTGCCACTTGGTTTTATACTGGCACTAACACGGATTAATAAAATCCCGGTGATCCATCATATAGCAAAAATCTATGTTTCCTTTGTACGAGGTACACCGATCATTATTCAAATCTTTATTGTTTATAGTAGTATCCCACTACTACTTAAAGCTATTTTTGAAAAATATAATATTACGTATGATATTTATAAAATTAATCCAATTTGGTATGCATTTATTGTCTTCGCCTTTAGTACGACTGCGATTTTAATAGAAGTATTTCGTTCTGCTTTAAGTACAATTGAAAAAGGCCAACTAGAGGCTGCTCATGCTGTAGGCTTATCAACATTTCAAGCTTATCGCCGTATTATTATTCCGCAAGCTTTAGTAGTGGCTATGCCAAATATTTGTACGGCTACAGTCAATCTCATTAAAGCGACATCTTTAGGCTATGCAATGTCCTTACCTGAAATTACATTAAAGGCTAAGGTAGCTGCAAATGTTGGCTACAATTACGTAGAAGCATATATTGATATTTTCATTGTGTACTTAATTTTATGTAGTACAGTTGAATACATTTTTAAACGATATGAAAAATATTTAAGCAAATTCAAAGTGGCAAAAGCTTAAGGGGTGAACGCGCATGTTAGAGATTAAAAATATTCATAAATCATTTGGTGACAATGAAATTTTAAAGGGTGTCGATTTAGCCATTGATAAAGGTGATGTTGTTGTTATTTTAGGTCCCAGCGGCTCGGGAAAAACGACATTATTACGTTGCATTAACTTTTTGGAAAAAGCCGATCAAGGACATGCGACATTTGGTGATATTCAAGTGGATTTTCAAAATGTGAAGAAGAAGGACGTACATTCCATTCGTCAACGTGTAGCCTTTGTATTCCAAAACTATAATCTTTTCACGAATAAAACAGCGCTAGAAAATGTGACAGAAGGGCTTATTATAGGACGTAAAGTTCCAAAGGCAGAGGCCATTGAAATTGGCAAAAAAGCGCTAGATAAAGTAGGTTTATCAGAAAAATACGATTCCTATCCAAGTCAATTGTCTGGTGGTCAACAACAGCGAGTTGGTATTGCGCGAGCAGTGGCGTTAAATCCGGATATTATTTTATTTGACGAACCAACTTCCGCACTTGACCCAGAGCTAGTGGGGGAAGTCCTTCAGGTTATGAAAAACATTGCGGCTGAGGGAACAACGATGCTTGTTGTCACACATGAAATGGGCTTTGCCAAAGACGTCGCAAACCGAGTAATTTTTATGGACGGTGGTGTCGTTGTAGAGGAAGGTAGCCCTCACGATATATTCGTTAATCCGAAAGAGGAGCGCACGAAGAAATTCTTAAAACGTGTTATTCCAGAGGATTATACGTACTACATTTAAGAAAGAAATATAGTCTAGTGATTTTTTGTAAAATATTGATATTATAAAGTTATAATAGAATATCAAATTTTTAATAAAAACTGTTCCGAAAAAGTTGGAGCAGTCTTTTTTTAGCCGGATTTTCCCTTTCTGAAGAACGTTACTTTTTATGGATAGCCACCAATATTTTGGTATGACATCATATATATATGTTGATTGGGTAATTCCTTGGGGACAGCGATAGAGTTCGAAAATTAATCTCCGCACTTTAAAGTTAAGCCGGTGATTAATTTTTGATCTAGAATAGCTTCGTAATAAGGGAGAATAGAGGTTAATATATGACACTTGAAAGGGGGTGAAAAAAATGAAGGTGATATTTACAGTAGGGCTACCGGGGAGTGGCAAAAGCACGTTTGTTAAGAGTCTAGCAAAAAGCGAAAATGCGCTTATTCTTTCAAGTGATACTATACGTCAAGAGTTGTTCGGTGACGCTACAAAGCAGCAATCGCGAATAGTATTCCGTGTTTTGTATGAGCGTTTGAATGAATGTGTAGCCAAAGGTCAATCGGTTATTGTTGATGCGACAAATATTGAACGGGAACGTAGAATATTTGCACTAGGTAAATTGTCTAGTAATGTGAAAGTTGTATGCTATTATTTTGATACACCTTACGAATTGTGTGTAACAAGAAATCAACAAAGAAAGAGGGAAGTTCCGTTAGTGATAATGGATAAAATGAGGAAGAACCTAGAGTTTCCGATAATAGGAGAAGGATTTGATGAGGTGCATATTGTACATGAAGCGAGTCCATATGAAATCTCAAAAAACCAATTTATTTCACTAATCCAAAGCCAGCCCACATATGAGGGGCTATTTCGGGCGTTAAAATCAGTCCAACTATTTGAAGAGATTTATCGGTTTAATCAAGAAAATCCATACCATCAATTTTTACTATGCCAGCATACGTATTTTGTTTATGAATATATGAACGAATACTATATGGAAAGTGACAAGCTAGCATTACAAATAGCCGCTTTATTCCATGATGTAGGCAAACCATTTTGTAAAAAATATAAAGAATTACAACAAAGATATGGATATTACGGACATGAAAATGTATCTGCCCAAATGGTATGTCATTTTTTATTAGAGCTAGGATTTGAAGAAGACTTTGTTTTAAAGGTTGTTAATTTAGTGCAATTTCATATGTTAATTCAATACGGGGGCGATAAGGGAGGAAGTAAGATTTATCATTTATTAGATGGTGACTTATTAACAAAACTTTATTTCTTTCGTGAAGCAGATCAATTTGCTAAATAGGTGTAAGTAAAGGAAGTGAGTTTATGACCAATTTAAAGAAATACCCAAGAAGCTTTCATTTGCCGTGGAGTAGAGGATATACACATGACGATAAGGTTGCTAAAAATGTGGATCATTTTATTGGGAAAGAGGTTGTTGTAACAGAAAAATTAGATGGTGAAGGAACAACACTTTATCGAGACTATATGCATGCTAGAAGCTTAAATTCAGGAGATCACCCATCTAGGCACTGGGTAAAAACGTTTCATGCTAACTTTGCATTTCAGATTCCAGATGATTGGAGATTATGTGGTGAAAATGTTTTTGCCAAACACTCCATTTACTATAATGAGTTAACGAGCTACTTTTATTTATTTAGTATTTGGAATGAAAAAAATATTTGTTTAAGCTGGGATGAAACAGTCGACTATGCAGCTGAACTGGGTATTGAAACGGTACCTGTTTTATATCGAGGCATTTTCGATGAAGAAAAAATAAAGAAGACTTTTACAGGAAAATCACTTCTTGGGGGTGAGCAGGAAGGGTATGTTATTAGAAATACGGCTGCCTTTCATTATGATGATTTTCAATATAATCTAGGGAAATGTGTTAGACAGAATCATGTTCGAACAAGTGAACATTGGTTAAATGAAGAAATGATTCCTAATCACCTGAAATAAGTTTTGTTTGAAAAGATTTAATCTACTATAAAGCAAAAGGACTGAGAAAAATGTAATTCTTAATGGGGTAATAATACATAATGTATATGAGGAAGTATGCAGTGGGTGGCATGTCCCTTTACGGGATTTACAGGTTCGATTCCTGTCATCCTCACTAAAAAATACCGTGATAAATTGAATGACAAAAATAAAAGTTAACAATAATTCGACACTATATTATAGGGGCAGTACGTGTAAAAAAAACTGCTATTATAAAAATATGTCACTATAAGAAAACGAACTCCCACTTCTGTTAGGGAGTTCGTTTTCTTATAGCTTTATTTTGTATAGTTATCGAAATAACCTTGAATATAAATCATAGGTGTTCCTTTATCACCTGAACCAGAAGTTAGGTCAGATAGTGAACCAATTAAGTCTGTTAAGCGACGAGGTGTTGTACCTTGAGCAGCCATTTGCCCAGTTAAATCTTCATCTTTGTTTTGAATATATTCAGAGATTGCTGCTTTTAGCTCTTCACCACGAAGATTTGCGAAATCGTTATCTGCTAAATATTTCAGCTTTACTTCGTTTGGTGTGCCATCTAATCCGGCAGTGTATGCAGGAGATACAACAGGGTCAGCTAACTCCCAAATTTTGCCTACAGGATCTTTGAATGCGCCATCGCCGTAGATCATTACTTCAACTGTTTTACCAGTAGCTTCTTTGATTTTTGCTTGAATGCCGTCAACAATTGGTTGGCAAGTGTGTGGGAATAATTTTATGCTATCTTCAGTTGCTTTATTTGAACCAAGTAGACCATATTCCGCATTGAAGCCAGAACCGTTATTAGTTATAGATAAAATATTATCAAGACTGTATACTTTTTCAGCGCCGTTTGCCATTAAAATACGTTTTGTACGTAAGCGTGAATGAATATCACAAGCTAATACACTCTTTGTATAGTCTAAAATAGTTTTTGGGTTGTTTGAAAAGATAACTTCACAAGCTGCGCCTTCAGCTTCGATTAATTCTTTGTAGTATTCAATATAATCTACACCTGTAAAAGTGTGTTTTTTATAGCCGAAATGTTCACGGAATTCAACTTCTGTTAAAGTATCTGTCCAAGGGTTAATACCTTTTACGTCTAGTTCATCAATATCAACTAAGTGGTTACCAACCTCATCAGATGGATAGCTTAGCATAAGAACAACTTTCTTCACGCCCTTAGCGATACCACGTAAGCAGTTAGCGAAACGGTTACGGCTTAGAATTGGGAAAATAACACCTACAGTATCGTCACCAAATTTAGCAGCCACGTCCGCTGCAATGTCATCGATCGATGCATAGTTACCTTGTGCACGTGCTACGACAGATTCTGTTACTGTTACAATGTCACGGTCCTCAATTGAATAGCCTTCTGTCTTTGCTGCGTTTAATACTGTATCAACAACGATTTGCTCAATATTATCGCCTTCGTTAATAATTGGACCACGAAGACCTCTTACTACTGTACCAACTACACGTTCCAAAATAATCTCTCCTCATTAATGGTAAATGTATGTTAAATAAATAAATATTAACCAATATGATTTTACTATACGCCCCTTTAGTGATATAAGTAAAATTAATAGTTCATATAATAGCTATAAGGAGTGCTTATATGATAGGGAAATTAGATTTATATCGTGTTTTTACTGTTGTTGCTAAAAATAATAGCTTTTCAAGGGCTGCTAAAGATTTATATATGACTCAACCAGCCGTTAGCCAAGCCATGATGCAATTAGAAAAGGAACTCGGTACACGTCTCTTTAATCGTACTCCGAAGGGGGTAACATTAACGACTGAGGGGAACCTTCTATATGAATATACGAATTCAGCAATAGGCCTTATAGATGCTGGTGAGGAGAAGTTGCTAGAATTTAAAAATTTAACAACAGGTCAGTTGAAAATTGGGGTAGGGGACACCATTTCCCGTTTCTTTTTAATGCCTTATCTAGAGGCGTTTCATACAATGTATCCCAATATAAAATTACAAATGTTAAATGGAACGACTTCTGAAATTTGTAACTTTATTAAATCGGGTGAGGTTGATATAGGGCTTTGTAATTTTCCGATAGAAGATCAGACATTACAGTTAACGGTATGTACAGAGGTTCAAGATATTTTTGTATGTGGTGAAAAGTACAAAACATTAGCGTCGACCAGCTTAAGATTTGAAGAACTTTTAAAGTTTCCACTTATTTTTCTAGAGAAAAAATCAAATTCAAGAAAGTATGTAGAAAATTATTTGTTTACGAGGGGAATCCACATTGAACCTGAGTTCGAGCTCGGTTCACATGATCTTGTGCTAGAGTTTGCTCGCAGTAATTTAGGCATTGCGTGTGTAACGAAAGAATTTTCTAAAGATTATTTGCAACGAGGGCTTCTATATGAGCTAACATTAACAGATAGTATACCAACACGAAGCATTGGTATGTGTTATTTGAAAAGTGTACCGTTATCTCGAGCAGCGTTGAAATTTGTAGAAATTATTGAGCACAAGCAGGAGCGTAAACGTCTAAATCCAAGAATTATAAAGTGAGCTTGCTCTGCGACGAAAGTGAGGCGACAGGAGCACTTGAGTAGCCTTCCATTCCAATCAGCGATAGCATAGAAATTTTATGCATTTTTCAAGTGAGCGCCCGTTGCTACTCACCATGATCGAACGGAATAGACTTATAACAGTGAGGAGATTGTAAATCTGTTGCCGCTGACACTTCATTTTCGCGCAGAAAAACATTTGTTGCTGCCGTTACGTTAACACTACGCTTTCGTAAAAAAACGCCATTTTGCTGAAATTTCGTTTTAATATATTGTCAGAAGATACATATTATACGAAATGGTTGATTGGAGTGGAGGCTGGGCGACTCCTTGGGGATTAGCGAAAGAGGAACGAAGGCTAAGAGCATCACGTCCTGTGATAACGCCTTCGTGACCAACATCCTGCCGCTGCCGCTACGTTAGCACTACGCTTTCGCGCAAAAAACATCCTGCTGCTGCCGCTACGTTAGCACTACGCTTTCGCGCAAAAAACATCCTGCTGCTGCCGCTACGTTAGCACTACGCTTTCGCGCAAAAAACATCCTGTTGCCCCAAGCGGCTCATCGGACGCCCCCAGGAAAGCGCCCAGTCGGAACGGAAATCAACCCCTCGTTATGCCGTAGAGCCATACTTTATTGAATATGCCACCTTAATTTCATTGACATAATAATTTTTCAACAACATGGAGCTTAGCGACTAAAAAATCCGCTAAGCTCTTTTTAGTAGTGCTTCTATGAGGGTGTCAACATTGCGTTTATTTTTCATCGTAGGTGAGTACAAATAAGAGAATGTTCGCATAAAATGCTGTTCTTCAAGCGGCAAAATTTTTATATCGCCATTTTTTAGTTCACGCTCAATAACACTAGCAGACAGTAGGGACAGTCCAAGCCCCTGTATAACACTCTCTTTCACACCTTGATTGCTACTAATAGTAAGAAGTGAACGTACTTGGAGCCCATTTGCTCTAAATAAATGATCTAAATAATAACGAGTGCCAGAGCCTTCTTCACGTGCAACCCAATTTTGCTGCTGTAAGTCCGCAACCGTAATAGTCGACTTCTTGACAAGAGGGTGATTGCTAGCGCTAACAATAAATAGCTCATCCTGCATAAACGGTTTAATAATAACCTCATTGTCGTTTGACTGTCCTTCAATAAGGCCAATATCGACCTGTAACAACTTTGTATATTGAATGATTTCTTCCGTATTGCCAATAATAACTTGAAGCTCAAGCTGAGGGAATTGCTGTTGCAGACTCGCTATAATAGGTGGCAATATATATTCGCCAATTGTAAAACTAGAGCCAATAACAAGTGTACCTTGAATTTCATGATGAAAGGCTAAAATATCTTCCCGTGCTGCCTCTGCAATTGCCATCATTTGCTTCGCTCGTTTATATAAAATTTCCCCAGTTGGTGTAATTTGTACTGACTTTGGAGAGCGGATAAACAACGTCGTTTGAAAGTCCTGCTCTAAGTTTTTTATGTGTAAACTGACACTGGGCTGTGAAATATGAAGTATTTCAGAGGCTTTCGTAAAATTTTTGACCTCCACTAGTGTAAGGAATGTTTTTAAAGCATCATATTGCATGTCATCACCCCTGCTATTAGAAATATTAATAATTACAATTATATATATGTATTTTACTAATGATTAAATTTTTAATAAAGTAATAATCATCAAGGATGAAAGAAGTGAACAACATGGATATTGGGCAAAGGTTAAAAAATTCCCTAACCCCTGCGTTTATGAAGGGAATATTGTTGACACTCATTATTGCCTTAGTCGCAAAGTATATTTCGACATTTCCGTTTTTCTCAATACTGGGGCAGCTTGTCATTGCAATTATTTTAGGTATGGCTTGGAGAGCAGCCTTTAAGGTACAGGATTCATGGCAAGCAGGCATATCATTTTCAAGTAAAAAGCTATTACGATTAGGCATTATTTTACTGGGTATGCGTTTAAATTTAGCGGATATTTATCATGCTGGTGCGGGTGTCTTTCTCATTGCATTTATTGATTTAGTATTTGCTTTAGTGGTTGTATATGGCTTAACGAAGGTATTTCATGTAGAGAAGAAGTTAGGCATATTAACAGCTTGTGGCACAGCTATTTGCGGAGCGGCCGCTGTTGTCGCTATTGCTCCTCAAATTAAAGCAAATGAAAAAGAAACAGCAGTGGGCGCGGCAATTGTCGCATTACTAGGGACTATATTCACATTAGTCTACACAGTGTTATACTCAGTATTTAACTTAACGCCTACTGAATATGGTATTTTCGCAGGAGGCACTCTACATGAGATTGCCCATGTTATTGCAGCAGCCTCTGCTGGTGGAAATGAAGCAGTTGATATGGCAGTTATTGTTAAGCTAACACGTGTCGCATTGCTTGTACCGGTAGCCATTATCATCGGTATTTTTTATCAGAGAATGGACAAGGGGCAGGAAAAAGAAGGATTTTCTCTGTCAATCATTCCATGGTTTATTCTCGGATTTTTAGCAATGAGTGCGATTAATTCGTTAGGGATTATACCAGCCAATGTAGCGCAAACATTTGTAAATATCTCGTATCTTTTAATTGGGATGTCGATGGCTGGCCTAGGTTTAAATGTAGAGATAAAGACCTTTAAACAATTAGGTGTAAAAGCATTTATTGCAGGACTTATCGGTTCGGTTTGTTTATCGATAATAGGGTATGTTTTAGTCATTTTTATGCGATAAAATATTTCGAAAAAACCCTGCATATTCGAATATGCAGGGTTTTTTTAGATAGAATCAGAAGATATTTTAGATTTTTTAGTTTTTCATATACAAATTAAAAATTAGCGTGATGCTTCAATGGAAGAAGCTAATTCAGCTATAACTATTTTGCTACCTATCATTGGGCTATTTTCAGGTTTTGCTCCCTCAGAGCCTGCTTCTGGGCGTTGATGGGCAGCGGCGAATGCATCGCTATTACGCCAAGCTTGGAAATGTTCCTTAGACTCCCAGTACATATTGACGCTCATTTCGTCATAAGTCGGATCATCAGTTGAAACTAACACCTCTACTTTATGGAAGCCTTCGAATTGCTGTAGTGGTCCTGGTTTTGTAAAGTTCGGCGCCATTTTTGCAGCAAAGCCTGGTTTAACTTGAATACGATTTGTAACAATAATCATGCTTTTCCCCCCTAATCATTTTCTAGTTAGAAAAAATCTACTATTCGAATGAGTTATCAGTGATTATCATTCGCAATCAATGATAATTGGCATAGGAAGACATTGTCAATAGAATAGTCGTGTAAATTGTAAATATAATTGAAGAGGTCGCTAAAAAAATAGCCATTTTCAAACCTTTTTGGTATGGTTTTTGCCTTTTGTCGTGCTAAAATAAAGCATTCTTTTTAGGAGTATAATAGTATGAATGAACATCAATTTGATAAGTTATTGCATATTAATACAGTTGGTGAACAGTATGGTTTCCCTAAATTAGCTCATTACCATCGCTATGAGCCAACACCATATGTCGGATTAGAACAATTATTTTCACAGTATGAAATGCCAGATAATCCAGTGTTTATCGATATGGGGTGTGGAAAAGGGAGAGTACCTATTTATGTGCATCATAAATTTCATATCCCGACAATTGGAATAGAAATGGATGCAGGTTTTTATGCAGAGGCAGAGAACAATAAAAAGGGTTATCTTCAAAAGAAGAATGCTCAAGCTTCAATTTCCTTTATTCATTCAATAGCGGAGAACTATGCTATTCAATCACGCGACACGGTTTTCTTTTTTTTCAATCCGTTTTCAATTCATATTTTCCGTACGGTCATTCATAATATTTGGAAGTCTTATGAGCAGCATATGCGTGAAATTCATATTATTTTATACTATCCACCTTATGATTATTTGCAGTTTTTACATCACGGGACACCTTTTGAATTAATTCATGAGGTTCATCTAGAGAATGAAACAAATATTAACGAACGCCTCTGCGTGTTTGCATTGAAAAAAGCTTAGAGCTTGGGGAAATCTGACTCTAAGCTTTTTTCTATTTATGAAATTCTTGTACCAATCATTGTTTATTTTCCCGGAAATAAAAATCATTTAAAATCTTGCAATTTTCGCAAAAAGGACATCTTCAATGGAGATTTTTTTATAAAAAAATAATCGGAAATAATAGTTTTGTAGTAATAAACATCAATAATTAATAGATAATTCGAAAATTACTAATTATACTGAAAAATCACTCTAGACTAAATATAAAGAATGTTTTACAATGTAAAAGGCTTAAATGAATAATATTCTAATTTAGTTTTAGCATAGTTATAAATAATAGTTTTGGTCATTTTTGTTATTGAGGAAATGAATTTAATTGTTTATAATTATCAGAAATATCTAATATTTGAGAAATTTCAAGGGGGATAAAATTATGAGAGAGAACAAAAAGCTTAAAAAGTTCGGTTCACTTCTAGTTGCTTCTTCATTACTTGCTGGTGTTCTTGCTGGTTGTGGAAACGGAGATAGCTCAGGTTCAGGAGGCGGAACTTCATCAGGAGGCGGTTCTTCTGATGGCGATACGATTAAAATTGGTGCGAATTTAGAGCTTTCTGGTAACGTAGCTTCCTATGGTTCTTCAATTGCTCTAGGCGCAGAGCTAGCAGTTAAAGAAATTAATGATAAGGGCGGTATCGACGGTAAGAAAATCGAGCTTATTAAAGTAGATAATAAATCAGAAAACGCAGAGGCAACTACAGCAGCTATTAAACTAGCAACACAAGATAAAGTAGTAGCAATGCTAGCCCCAGCAACTTCTGGTAATACAGTCGCAACTGTGCAAATTGCGAACAACAATAAAATTCCAATCGTTACTGGTTCTGGTACAGCTCCTAACATTACAGTAAATGATGATGGCAGCGTTAATGAATATGCATTCCGTACTTGTTTCATTGATCCATTCCAAGGGATTGTGGCAGCGAACTTCGCTTCTGGTGAATTGAAAGCTAAAAACGTAGCTATTTTAGCGGACAATGCATCTGACTATGCAAAAGGTTTAGCAAAATCATTTAAAGAAACGATTACTAAAAATGGTGGGAAAGTTGTAGAAGAAGAAGCGTATGTGGCTAAGGATGCTGACTTCCGTACACAATTAACAACTATTAAAGCAGCTAAACCAGACTTTATCTTTATCCCAGGATACTATGAAGAGGTTGGTTTAATTGTTAAACAAGCACGTGAAATGGGTATCGATGTACCACTGATGGGAGCTGATGGTTGGGATTCACCGACATTAGTAGAGCTAGCTGGTGCGGATGCGTTGAATAACACATATATTACAAACCATTACTCTGCAGAAGACCCAGATCAAAAAATTCAAGACTTCGTAAAGGCATTTAAAGCAGCGAACAAAGACAAAGCACCTGATGCATTCAATGCACTTGGCTATGACACAATTTACTACATTGCTGATGCTATTAAGCGTGCAGGCTCTACGGATGGGGAAGTAATTCAAAAAGCATTGGCTGACACAAAAGATCTTTCTTTAGTAACAGGTACTTTCTCAGTTGACAAAGATCATAACCCAATTAAAACAGCAACAGTTCTTGAATTTAAAGACGGTAAACAAGTGTTCAACTCTAAAGTTAATCCTTAATGTTTTCTAGGCAAGGGGAGGCGGGTAAACACGTCTTCCTTTTTGTGTTTTATAAAAAAATTTTTAAGAGGACACAAGTAATTCTACATTCGATAATAACATGTAGAAGTAAGTTAAATTTTTGTATTTTTCAAAAAATAAAAGGAGTGAACGCTCATGGAATGGATACAACAGCTTGTGAATGGTATTTCACTCGGTAGTATCTACGCGTTAATAGCGTTAGGGTATACGATGGTATACGGCATTATTAAGCTGATTAACTTTGCCCACGGTGATGTCTTCATGATTGGGTCATTTATTGGCTTTTATGCAATTGCTAAATGGGAGCTTGGCTTCTTCCCGGCACTATTATTGGCGATGGCAGTTTGTGCAATCTTTGGTGTTTTAATTGAACGTATTGCTTATAAGCGTTTACGAAATGCAACACGTATTGCAGCTTTAATTACAGCAATCGGTGTATCGCTATTAATCGAATACACGACTATTTTCTTCAGAGGTGCGCAACCAGCGGCATATCCTGAAGTCATTAAAAATAAATCTTTTGATGTTTTCGGGGTTCAAATTAGTAGTACATCTATTTTAATTTTAACGGTAGCAATTGTACTGATGATTCTTTTACAATTCATCGTTCATAAAACAAAGATCGGAAAAGCTATGCGCGCAGTTTCTCATGATGCTGATGCAGCGCGTTTAATGGGGATTAACGTAGATAATACAATTTCAGCAACATTCGCAATTGGTTCTGCTTTAGCTGGCGCAGCAGGTGTTATCTTTGGCATTTACTATACGAAAATCGATCCATTAATGGGGGTTATTCCAGGGGTTAAAGCGTTCATTGCTGCAGTACTAGGTGGTATTGGTATTATTCCTGGTGCCATGGTTGGCGGTATGTTATTAGGTGTTGTGGAATCATTAGTAAGTGCACTTGGTTTTTCTTTATGGCGCGATGCAGCGGCATTCGTTATTTTAATCTTAATCTTAATCTTCAGACCATCGGGTATCTTTGGTAAAAACGCCCGTGAGAAAGTGTAGGTGAGCGGTAATGAAAAAGTCTAAAGTTTTTTGGGGCTATGCCGTATTAGCGTTGGTCATCTATGCAATAGTACAAGTACTTATTTCTTCAGGTGTTCTTGATATTTACTATCAAAATATGTTAATTACAATGTGTATTAACATTATGCTTGCGGTCAGCTTGCACATCGTTATTGGGATTACTGGTCAGTTCTCCATTGGGCATGCTGGTTTTCTAGCGGTAGGAGCGTATATTTCTGCGATTATTACAACTAAATTAATGCTTCCGTTCCCTTTAGCCATTTTCTTAGGGGCGCTTGCAGCAGCGGTTGCCGGTTTAATCGTAGGTATTCCGACATTACGTTTGAAGGGTGATTATTTAGCGATTGCAACACTTGGATTTGCGGAGATTATTCGTATTGTCTTTTTAAATACGGATTATGTTGGTGGCGCAGCGGGGATGCAAGTTAAATATTTATCAAACTGGACTTATGCATTCGTAGGTGTGGTTTTAACAATTCTAGTAATCTCTAACTTTACAAATTCTCGCCACGGTCGTGCATGCATATCGATTCGTGAGGATGAAATTGCGGCTGATGCAATGGGTATTAATACAACCTACTATAAAGTTATAGCGTTCGCGATTGGTTCTTTCTTTGCTGGTCTTGCAGGGGCCATCTTTGCACATAACTTTTACATTATTCAACCGACAACTTTCGGTTTCTTAAAATCATTTGATATTTTAATTTATGTCGTTCTTGGTGGCTTAGGAAGTCTTTCAGGATCGGTCATCGCTGCGATTTTCTTAACAGTAGTCTCGGCATATCTAGCAAACTTCCCAGAAACACGTATGATTATTTACAGTTTAGTATTAATAGTCGTAATGCTGTACCGTCCAACAGGTTTGATGGGAACAAAAGAAGTGACGGATTTATTTAAGTTTGGTAAAAAAGGAGGTACAAAATAATGACTGGAAACCTTCTTATCAATGTTGAAAACATGGGCATTCAATTCGGTGGTTTAAAGGCGGTACAGGGCGTTAATATGTACCTAAACCAAGGAGAACTAGTAGGTCTGATAGGGCCAAATGGTGCTGGTAAAACAACGAGCTTTAATATGCTTACCGGAGTGTATAAGCCAACTGAAGGCACGATTACATTTGACAGTATAAAGTTGAACGGGCTTGCACCATATCAAGTAACACAAAAAGGTATTAGCCGTACGTTCCAAAATATTCGTTTATTTAAAGAGCTCTCTGTTCTAGATAATGTTAAAGTAGCGAACCATTCGCTTGCCAAGCATTCCATGTGGTCTTCTATTTTCCGTTTGCCGAATCATTTTAAAGGTGAGGCAGAAATGGAGAATCAATCTATTGAGTTCCTAAAAATCTTTGGCTTAGATGGTTATAAGGATGAGCTTGCGAAAAATTTACCTTATGGGATGCAGCGCCGATTAGAAATTGCTCGTGCCTTAGCTGCAAACCCTAAGCTACTTTTATTGGATGAGCCAGCAGCAGGGATGAACCCGCAGGAAACGCAAGATTTAATGGAATTAATAGCATTTATTCGTAAAGAATTTGGCTTAACCATTCTTCTAATTGAGCATGATATGAGCTTAGTTATGGGGATTTGTGAACGCATTTATGTGCTCGATCACGGTCAATTAATCGCTGATGGAACACCAGAAGAAATACGCAACAATCCAAAGGTAATTGAAGCTTACCTTGGCGAGGAGGTTATCAGCTAATGCTAAAAGTACAAAATATAGATGTATTTTACGGAAACATTCAAGCATTAAAGGGCCTCTCTTTAGAAGTAAATGAGGGTGAAATTGTAACATTAATCGGTGCAAACGGTGCTGGTAAAAGTACATTATTAAAAACATTATCAGGTTTATTAAAACCAAAGGGCGGCATCATAGAATATGAGGGTTTCTCCATCGCAGGAAAGGCTGCACAGACAATTGTAAAATCAGGTATTTCACATGTTCCAGAAGGGCGTCGTGTTTTTGCCAATATGTCAGTTGAAGAGAACTTAGAGCTTGGGGCATATTTGCGTAACGATAAAGCTGGCATTAAAAAAGATATGGACCATGTGTTTGAACTATTTCCACGTCTTTTAGAGCGCCGTAAACAGCAATCAGGTACATTATCTGGTGGTGAGCAACAAATGCTGGCGATGGGGCGGGCATTAATGGCAAAACCGAAATTGTTATTGATGGATGAACCTTCAATGGGGCTTGCACCACTTATGGTAAAAAATATTTTTAATATTATTGAACAAGTAAATAAAGAGGGTACAACCGTGTTGCTGGTTGAGCAAAATGCGAATATGGCGTTATCAGTAGCAAATCGTGCGTATGTACTTGAAACAGGACGTATTGTATTATCAGGTACAGCAAAAGAGCTTCAAGAGAGTGAACAAGTTAAGGCAGCTTATTTAGGTGGTTTATAGAGGGAGAAGGCGTCTCAGTTTCTGGGACGTCTTTTTTGTATGAGCGAAGAGAGTGAGCAGACGGATAGAGCAGTCAAGGTGACGGAAAGAAAGGCCGGGGCGACGTAGAAAGATCAAAGCGACGGAAAGAAAGGCCAGAGCGACGGATAAAGCAATCAAAGCGACGGAAAGAAAGGCTAGAGCGACGGATAGAGCAATCAAAACGACGAAAAGAAAGTCCAGAGTGATGGATAGAACAGTCAAAACGACGTAGAATGATCAAATGGTAGCATTCGTTCTTTATAATTTGGTAATGTGAAAGAAAGGAGTGAAGTTTATGAATTACTCAGCACAATATTTTATTGAAAAATTAAATTTAGCAAAACATCCAGAAGGAGGTTATTATATATCCTCGTTTCGGGCATCTGAGGATATGGCTGTAAGGGATGTGCAGAGGCCAATTTATACGAGCATTTATTTCTTACTACGTTCCCAGGATATATCGCATTTGCATCGTTTGAAATCTGACGAGCTTTGGTATTATCATGCTGGTAGTTCGCTAACAGTCCATATGATTTTCCCGGATGGTACATATGAGGCCAAGAAGCTTGGATTAAATGTTGAAGCAGGAGAAGTACCGCAAATAGCAGTACCGAAAAACACTATATTTGGCTCGTCCGTAGAGGATGCAGATACTTTTAGTTTGGTAGGCTGTATGGTTGCACCAGGTTTTGATTTTGAGGACTTTGAATTGTTTACACAAGAGGAGCTTTTAGCTGACTATCCGCAACACGAGGAAGTTATTCTAAAAATGGCTTACAAGAAGATTCAATAGAAGAACAGTGCCGTCTCAAAATTAGTTGAGACGGCGCTTCCTATTTACCACAATATAGTTTCAGGATATTTAGCTGTAATTTCAATTTCATGCAACGCTTTTTTAGTAGTAATCGCAGCTTTCATGAGCTGTGATTTTAGCGCTACATATTCATCATCTTCTAACATTAATCGGAGAGCAAATGACGCTAAATGGGCTTTGCGTGCCTCCAAATCTAGTTGAATATACTCTAGATTCAATAGATCAACATACTGTGTCGCATAACGGAATGTTAACGGACTTTTAGTATGCATCATTCTTATAAATACTAAATATTCTTCCTCCTTAAGCTCCTGCTCTAGACATTCAGCAACTGCTGATTGGAATTTTCGAACTGCAGCAATGTCCATATTCCAATCAGAGGAATCAATTAGCTCCTGATGTAGTCGAATGAAATCATTTAATGCGATAGCAGTAAAAATCAGCTCTGGCCATAGAACCTCTGTTGCGAAATAAACATTTTTGTTTGGAAAAATTAGTCCATGCTGTGTCAGTACACTTTTATTAAGTCCATTACTGACAAACTCAAGCTGATGCTCCCCCTTGGTAGCTAGGCGTAGATTATAGCAGACACTAAGGATGCGGAAGCGTGCCCCTTGATAATCATAATACTTATTTCCATCCCCAGTTATTTTGTAAATGGCATTAATCAGCTCATCTAAATCCCAAAAATCCCCACTAACTCGTGCCCCGGTTAACTGCTCAGTACTTTGAATTGACAGCATAGTCTCATCCCCTTAAATTGCTTTATTTTGGTGTGTATTTAAGTAGTCTGAATAGTTCTGTTCGTTCTTTTTCTGTTAAATCGCGCCACTGTCCAACCTTTAAATTTCCAAGCTTAATATTCATAATACGAATACGTTGTAGACGTTTAACGGAGTAGCCAAGTGCCGAACACATACGACGTATTTGACGATTTAAGCCCTGCTCTAAAATAATTTTAAAGACTTTATCAGATATTTTTTCAACATAACAAGGTAAAGTTGTAGTATCTAAAATATCTACACCAGCCCCCATTTTTCTAATAAATTGCTCCGTAATAGGTTGATCAACTTGTACGATATACTCTTTTTCGTGATGGTTTTCCGCACGTAAAATTTTATTGACGATATCACCGTCATTCGTCAGTAATAATAGCCCCTCTGATTCTTTGTCGAGTCGTCCAATATGAAAAATACGTAGAGGGTGATTGACAAAATCAACAACATTTCCTTTTATATGACGTTCAGTTGTACTTGTAATTCCTACTGGTTTGTTCAAGGCAATATATACGAGCTGTTCTTCTTTTTTTACCTCTTTTCCATCAACGCAAACCATATCACCAGCCTCAACTTGACTGCCAACTGTAGCAAGTTCACCATTAATCGTTACTTTACCTTCTGCTATCCATTTATCTGCGCCGCGACGAGATACGATGCCTGTTTCACTCAAATATTTATTAATTCGCATACTGTTCTCCTATACATTTATATTATTTTAAGTATACATTATCGTTGATCACACCGTGAATCCTAGAGACTTTTCTAGCAAAAATAAATTGTCGAGAGAATTTTTAAAAAAGTTGAAATTATTTTTTGTTTCTGACAATATATTAGGTAAGAGATCTTCTATGAAAATATTGTTATTTCGATAAAAATATCGATTTTTGTAGATATATTCTCATTATTTTGTGTAAAGGGGAGAAGTAAAATGGTTTATGCATTTCCAAACACTGAAGGATCGGTAGTTCAATTCAAAGAGAAATATGATAATTTTATCGGCGGAGAATGGACATCCCCAGTGAAAGGTCAATACTTTGATAATGTTACTCCTGTTACTGGGCAAGTTTTTACACAAGTAGCTCGTTCTACTGCTGAGGATATTGAACTTGCAATTGATGCAGCACATGCCGCAAAAGATGCATGGGGAACAACATCCGCAACAGAGCGTGCAAACATTTTACTTAAAATCGCGGACCGCATTGAGCAAAACTTAGAAAAGCTAGCTGTTGCCGAAACATGGGATAACGGTAAAGCGGTACGTGAGACATTAAATGCAGATATCCCTCTTGCCGTTGATCATTTCCGTTATTTCGCAGGGGCTTTACGTGCACAAGAAGGCGCAGTAAGCCAAATCGATAATGATACAGTTGCGTATCACTTCCATGAGCCAATTGGGGTAGTAGGTCAAATTATCCCTTGGAACTTCCCGTTATTAATGGCCGTTTGGAAGCTAGCACCTGCACTTGCAGCTGGAAACTGTGTAGTGTTAAAGCCTGCAGAGCAAACACCAATTTCGATAATGTTACTCGTTGAATTAATAGAAGATTTATTGCCAGCGGGTGTATTGAATGTTGTTAACGGCTTTGGCTTAGAGGCAGGGAAGCCACTAGCGTCGAATCCACGCATCGGTAAAATTGCCTTTACTGGTGAAACTACGACAGGTCGCTTAATTATGCAATATGCTTCGCAAAACCTTATTCCAGTTACATTAGAATTGGGCGGTAAATCACCAAATATTTTCTTTGAAGATATTATGGACGAAGATGATGCCTTTTTAGATAAAGCAGTTGAGGGCTTTGTATTATTCGCTCTAAACCAAGGTGAAGTATGTACATGTCCTTCTCGTGCATTAATTCAAGAATCCATTTACGATAAATTTATGGAGCGCGTCCTACAACGTGTTGAAGCGATTAAAGTTGGAAATCCGCTTGATCCGAATACGATGATGGGAGCACAGGCTTCAAGTGAGCAAATGGAAAAAATCCTTTCTTATTTAGATATTGGTAAGCAAGAAGGTGCAGAATGTCTAATTGGGGGAGAGAAAAATAATGTAGGATCTGGTTTTGAAAATGGATACTACATTAAGCCAACTGTCTTCAAAGGGCATAATAAAATGCGTATTTTCCAAGAAGAGATTTTCGGACCAGTTGTTGCCGTAACAACATTTAAAACAAAAGAGGAAGCATTAGAAATTGCGAATGACACATTATATGGTTTAGGTGCAGGTGTATGGACACGCGATATGAATACAGCATACCGCTTCGGTCGAGGTATTCAAGCAGGTCGTGTTTGGACAAACTGCTATCATGCTTATCCTGCACATGCAGCGTTCGGTGGCTATAAAATGTCGGGTGTCGGCCGTGAAAACCATAAAATGATGCTAGCGCATTATCAGCAAACGAAAAACTTATTAGTTAGCTATAGCGAAAACAAACTTGGTTTCTTCTAATTAATAGGGAGGTGCAGGAGCGTGGTCGAGCGAGTTTTAGCAACAGCAGAAGCGCTAGCACTAATCGAATTATTGAAAGAAAAGCATGGACCCGTTATGTTTCATCAATCTGGTGGATGCTGTGACGGTTCCTCACCAATGTGTTACCCTGAAGGCGATTTACTATTAGGCGACCAAGATGTTTGCCTTGGGGAAATGGGTGGTACTCCTTTCTATATGCATAAAAATCAATACGATTATTGGAAGCATACACAAATAATCTTGGACGTAGTCGATGGCAGGGGCGGTATGTTCTCGCTTGAAGGCGTTGAAGGTAAACGATTTTTAACAAGATCAAGAGCCTTTTCAACAGAGGAGTTAAGGGAATTGGGGTTAATTTAACAGCGTCTTTATATTGAAAATTGAAAACAGCGGCAAAACGACAACGTTTAGTCGCTGTTTTTCTATGTTATTTTTTCTGAAACAGTTTATGTAAGGCTATATTATTTGGAGAGTTACGTAATATCAAAAATAATCGTAATCGATCTTGTAAGGTTTCCTTGAATAAGGACTTTCTACTGGTTATGGTTATTTCAATCAACATCAGTTCCTCCACTCATTTTTAATTATGTTCATTAAACCATATAAAGTCGAGCCACATACATTAAATTAAGCTTACTTTTTGTGTTAATTGTTACAAAACTGAAGCTCATCATCCTGCCATGTATAGAAGTTAATGGGAGTGTAGGCTGGGCGACTTCTTGGGGATAGTGATGTGCTAAAAGTGATGAATCCTTTCAATGTTTTATTACGTAAATATGGAAAATGAGTGTGTTAAAAATGGAATTTACTATAATTGAAAACCAATTTACACAAACTGTGGAGGATGTAGCGAAGGCTGTCGGATGGACCGTCGATCGTAAAATTGTACTAGCAATCGCAAGCAAATATGTGGCGTCAGGAAAAACCTTTGATTCCGTTAAATATAAAGAAGTATTACAAGAAATGAAAGAGCAATCTTCATGGGCTTCTCCGTTAAGAACAGCAGTAAGGTATAGTATTGCTGCAAATTTGATGGAGCAAGAGGATACAGAACAAGCGGTAAAAAATCTACTGTCAAACGTAAGCATATTGAAGGAAGCCAAATTTAGAGGTGGCAACTTTATTTTTATTGGTGCACAGTTTTTAACTGAGGTGGAAAGTGAGAAACGTGCACATGCACAGGCAGCACGTGCATTATATGAGGAGATCCGTAAGCATCATCGATTTTTAACGGCTAACGATGATATACCCTACGTGGTATTGTTGAGTAACGCATCTGATGATGTTGTTCTTCGTGCTGAAACAATGAATCGTTATTATAAAGAGTTGCGTACATATAATTTTAATGCGGGGAACGAGCTACAATGGCTATCACAAATATTGACGTTCTTATCTCCTCAATATGATAGTAAGTTAGTGCCAAATGTGGTGACCATCCGTGACACATTAAAAAAACAGGATGTAAAGGTCAAAACGATGCACTATCCATTACTCGGATTTTTAGCAATTCTTGAAGTGAATAGTGCACACCTTCAACAGATTGTGGATTTATACCATGAATTGAAAGGTATGAAACTATTGAAATGGCATCGTGAATTCGTGTTATTTATGGCCATACAAATTGCTATGTATGATATGGCTAAGGTACAACAATCTTTATCAATGACAATTATGTCATCTATTCAATTAATAATCCAAGCACAACAAACAGCAATGTTAGCAGCAGTTTCTGCAGCAGCTGCAGCTTCTAGTTCAAGTTCTTCGTGATAAAATAAAGATGAACATGATTTTGGAGGTGCATTTGAAGGATGCAAGAAACGAAGCTTTGGATAAACGGTCAGTGGAAGAACGCAAAGGAAACATATGAGCTGAAGTCACCCTATAGTGGTGAGGTTATTGCAAAGGTAGCTAAGGCGTCAATTTCTGATGTTGAGCAAGCAATAGAAGGTGCACAGGAGGCATTCCAAACGTTTAAAAAGACAACAGCCTACGAACGCGCCGAAATTTTATATAAAGTGGTCGGCATAATGCGACAACGTAAAGAGGAATTAGCTGAGATTTTGGCCTTAGAGGCAGGTAAGCCAATATCTGCAGGCTTAACCGAAATAGAACGCACAATAGCAACTTATCAATTTGCTGCAGAAGGTGCTAAGCAAGCAATGGGTGAGACGGTGCCTATGGATGCCGCACCTGGGGCAGGGGATCGTATTGGCTGGACAAAACGAGAACCTTTAGGTGTGATTTCCGCCATTACGCCATTCAATTTTCCATTTAATTTAGTAGCACATAAATTAGGTCCTGCCTTTGCAGTTGGTAATACAGTCGTGTTAAAGCCAGCGACACAAACACCATTAAGTTCTATCGTCATGGCGGAAATTTTTCAGCAAGCGGGTCTACCTGAAGGTGCGCTACAGATTGTTACCGGTAGCGGTGGTGAGCTTAGCGATACACTCGTGACACATCCATACGTGAAAAAGGTGACATTCACGGGCAGTGGCAAGGTCGGTTTGGGCATTAAGGAAAAAATCGGTTTACGTAAAATAACATTAGAGCTTGGTTCCAATGCGGCAGTAATTGTTGAACCATCGACACCAATTGATAAAATTATTCAGCGTTGTGTCGGAGGTGCCTTTAATTTTGCAGGCCAGGTTTGTATTTCATTACAACGTATTTACGTCCATGCATCGATTATCGATGAGTTCACAAAAGCATTTGTGGCAGAAACTGAAAAGCTTGTAGTAGGTGACCCGCTCGATAAAAATACAGATGTTAGTGCGATGATTAATGCTGGTGAAGTTGAACGTATTCGTCAATGGATTGAGGAAGCAAAGGCGCAAGGTGCGATAGTTGCAACAGGAGGAACGTTCACTGAGCGTACATTAACACCAACTGTTATGACGAATGTGACAGCGAATATGAAAGTAGTTTGTCAAGAAACATTCGCACCAATCGTCTCAATTGTTTCATATGAAACATTAGACGACGCTATTCGACTAGTGAATGAGTCGGAACTTGGCTTAAATGCAGGGATTTATACGAATGTATTGCCAGATGCGTTACGTGCAGCGGATGAATTACAAGTAGGTGCTGTTATTATAAACGATATTCCGACATTCAGAGTTGATAATATGCCATATGGCGGCGTAAAAATGAGTGGTTACGGTCGTGAAGGCATTAAGTGGGCTATTGAGGAAATGACGGATATGAAGTTTATTACGATGAAAAAATCATTCTAAATTTGCATCAACTCTTTTTCTGCGATACGATGACGAAAGAACATACATGAAGGGAAGTTATAAGATTTATGACAAACAACGCTGTACCCATGAGCATGTCACGTACGGTTCAAACGCGTCTCGTATTACCGCCAGATACAAATAATCACAATTCCATTTTCGGTGGAAGAGTGTTAGCTTATATTGATGAAATTGCTGCAATCACAGCAATGAAGCATGCGAAAGGGCTTGTAGTCACAGCCTCTATTGACTCTGTTGATTTTTTGTCAGCAGCACATGTAGGGGATATTTTAGAAATTGAAAGTATTGTTTCGTCAACTGGACGTTCTTCAATGGAAGTCTATGTTCGAGTAATTTCACGAAACATTGGAACGGGTGAGGAAAAATTAACAACGGAATCCTTTGTAACGATGGTTGCAATAGATGATGAAGGGAAACCTAAGCCAGTTCCAGCAATTTATCCTGAAACAGATGCAGAAAAGCGTCTGTTTGAAACGGGACCAGCACGACGAGAGCATCGGAAACAAAAACGTGCTTTACCGCATTAAATGAAAGTATTATGACTGTCCTATAAAAAATAGGAGTTCGCTTCTAAGTGGAAAAAAGATGACTTCGGTTTGTTTACCGAAGTCATCTTTTTTATGTCCAATATGTACGTGATTGCACATTCGCTACGGAGAACGCTTTCCGCTGGCGTGACCTAAGCTCCTTATTTGCTCATACTTTGCTCCATATGCTTGCATATAAACAATATTTTTTACAAGAACAAATTTTAGAATGGATCCTTTATAAAAACATCAAGATTTTTGCAAACAAATTTTAAAGTTAATATCGAATTAATATAAAGTTAAGATTGTTTTTTATTTCAATTTGTATACTTTCAGTGGAGGTGTTCAAAATGTCCGATTACATAATCGAAACTGTTGATTTATGTAAAAAATATAAAACAACTTATGCAGTAAAAGATTTAAATTTAAAAGTTAAGAAAGGAGAAATTTATGGCTTTTTAGGTCCTAATGGTTCGGGAAAAACCACTTCTATAAAAATGTTATTAGGGCTAATAAAAGCTACATCTGGTTCAGTCACTTTATTTGGGAAAAAACTAGAGAGTGATAGAAACAATATATTAAAAAAAGTTGGTGCATTGGTTGAATCTCCCTCATATTACGGTCATCTAACAGGCTATGAAAATCTTAAAATTATACAACGAATGCTTAATGTGCCAGAAGGGCGAATCGAAGAGGTATTAAATATTGTTCGATTAACAAATGCTAAAAATCAACTTGTAAAACAATATTCTTTAGGTATGAAACAACGACTTGGAATTGCAATAGCGCTCTTAGGAAAGCCCGAGTTGCTTATTCTAGATGAGCCTACAAATGGTTTGGATCCAGCAGGTATTCATGAAATTCGTGATTTAATTAAAAGCCTCCCTGTAATTGAGGGGATAACCATATTAATCTCTAGCCATCTACTTAGTGAAATTGATCAAATGGCAACTCAAGTCGGAATTATTTCTGATGGAAATCTAATCTATCAAGATTCCATTGAAGTATTACGTAATATGGATAATCCTCATATTAAAATACGTGTCAATAATTCTAATAAAGCAAAATCTATTTTGGAGGAAAAAACAAATCATCATATTGAAGTGGACAAAAATGATTTACTTATAAGTAAAACTGATGATGACCATATTTCAGTGGTAAATAGTATTTTGGTCAATTCTAATATTTCGGTTTATCGAATTGAAGAAGTAAGGTCTTCTCTTGAAGAAATCTTCCTTAACATTATTAAGGGGGAAAATACATGAAAGAAATTATTATAGGAGATTGCATAAAGTTTAAACGTTCTAAGTTAATCGTGATTACTATACTGTTTCCTTTATTTGTTTTTATTATGAACTTTACTGATTTTTATTTTAGATTTGATTTTAATAAAGAAATGGCACAAGAATTGCATACTAGTGATTGGGTTTTTCTTATTATTAGTAGCCATTGGGCGATGTTCATAATGGTTCCTTTAAGTATTACAATATTTGCTTCTAAAATAGTCAATATAGAGCATGAAGCGAATGCTTGGAAGATTCTATTTTCCTTACCTATATCTAGATATTCTATATATTTATCTAAATTTATTTATTTACTTGTACTTTGTGCGTTTTCAGCTACTTGTATTGTAGGGTCTATTCTCTTTGTTGGTCTTTTTTTGGACTTTAATGGTCCTATACCATGGGGGTTAATTTTAAAGCAAGCCTTTTACCCCTATATTGTATCTTTTCCATTAATGGCTTTTCAGCTTTGGATATCGATGGTTTGTCAGAATCAAATGATTTCTATTTCGTTAGGGGTAATATTTACGCTTTCTGGATTTTTCCTTCAGAATATAAAATGGTTATTCTGGGTATATCCAATTTGGGGGACTCCTATCTTACCATCAGATGAGTTTAATGAAGTAATTTCTAACAATGATTTATCGTTTTTTTTCATAATGAGTTTTATTGTAGGAACAATCTTCCTAATAAGCGGTATGGTTCATTTTAGTAAGAAGGTTATGAGCTAGGGAGAGGGTGAATGGAATGATAACAACATTGGTTTTAAATGAATATATAAAATTAAGAAGGCAATGGCTTTGGGCAGTATTAATAATAGTCCCACTTGTAAGTTGTTTGTTAGGTTATAATAATTTCTTTACTTATCAGGATATTTTAGTACAAAAGGATGATAACGAATGGACGGAAGCATGGACACAAGCATCGCTTTTTTATGGCATAATCATGTTACCTATTTTATCTGGGTTTTACTGTTCTATAAACTGTAGAAATGAGAATTCGGGGGGCGGATGGAAGCAGATGTTGGCATTACCTCCATCAAGGATAATGATTTATATAGCGAAAATGATTATTATTTTAATTCTTGTGTTTGTAACACAACTAGTATTAGTATCAGAGTTTATTATTACAGGATTAATACTAGGACTACACGATTCCATCCCTTGGTTTTTTTTATTTAAGGTGCTTGTACTTGGATTTTTAGCTGTATGTGCTTTAGTAGCTATACAACTTTGGATGGCATCACAAATTAAGAGCTTTGTAACACCGATTTCTATAAATGTTGCACTTACTTTGCTAGCGTTTGTAGCAGCAGGATCCGAATGGGGCAATTTTTATCCGTGGGCACAACCTACACTTGCTATGTCTTCTCCAGATGAGGTAGGGATTAACTCTTTACTGTTTTTCTTATCAATAAATTTTGTAACATTTAGTGTAGCAACGGTCTTAGGGATAGTTACATTTGAGAAAAAGGATATTTATTAAAAAATTATTTTGTCTGTATTTTGAGGGGGAGAAAGATGACTAAAAAAGTGCTTATAATTAATCTAGTTTTAATGATGATTAATTTATTATTTATGTTTTGGAATTATTTCCAAGCTTCTGCGGTCTATAAAATGTTTACAAATGATGTAGGACTAAAAGAAATTGATTTTAACTTGATAACTATAAAGTTTATAGGGATAAATGATTCTGTACAGAGTATTTATAATTATTCTGTATTTATTTTAGGATTAATAATGATAGTAAATATTTATTTTTTTATTGTAAGCAAGCGCAAAACTTCAGAAAGTCCACTAGAAATTTAATGAAATTGATAATGAAAAAAATTTATGGAAATGCTTTGTCAAAGAGCATTTCCATAAATTTTTTAGATTTGAGTTTAAATGATACCGGAAATACACCAAGAAAACTTAATAAGATTCTAATTTAAAACTAATATAAATAACAGTACCTTCATTCAAGATGCTTTCAACAGTAATGGTACCTTGATGGGCTTCGATTAGTTGCTTAGCAATACTCATACCTAAGCCTGTTCCTTCAGAAGGTATTTTAGTTGATGTCCCTCTATAATATCTATTAAATAAATTTCGTAGAGTTTCGTTATTCATTCCTACACCATTATCTGAAACCTTAATCATTAAATGATCTGTTTTTTCAACCGATAACATAATTTCAGTACCACCAGGATTGTGGATGACAGCGTTCATTATAAGATTATTAATAGCACGCTTTAGAATCTGTTCATCAAAAATAAAGGGGATAGACTGATTTGTATTTATTTTGATTGAGATGTTCTTTTGTTTAACCAGTGGATTATCTGTCATATCCGTGACAATGTCATGAACAAATTGGATAATATCTTTTTTTTGCAGACTTAAAGGGAATTGACCATTATCAAAATGAAAAACTGTGTTTAGATCTTCAATTATATTCTCCATATGAATGGCCTGTTTTCTTATGAGTGATGAGAATTTTTGCTTTTCCTTCTCGCTCCATTCATGTTTATCAGAAGATAACATATACGAGTACCCTTTTATGTAAGTAAGAGGAGTTTTTAAATCATGAGATATACCGGCTGTCCACTCTTTTCTCATTTTTTCTAGTTCTTTTCTTTCTAATTCATTTCTTTGTAATGTTTCAGTTAAGGTCCTAAGTTGAATAAATATATCTTGATAGGCATTAAATCTTGGTTTATTATGATTTTTAGTCTTTTTCCTCGTTCTATTGGGTTCACGATAGACCCCTTTTGATAATAATAAAATCCAGTCTAATACGTAAAAAAAATCTGAACCTATCCACCAGCCATAAAGTAAACAGAATAAAATCACTGCTAAATAAGGTAGTATAGGCAACAATATTTGATTAACAAAGTATGTAGCAATAGATTCATCGGAAGTAAACCAAATAATTAAATGATTAGATAAAGTTGAAAAAAGAACTATCATACTAAAAACAAAAATGAATAGAGTAATCAGGCTTCCGAGAAAATGTAGAGATAATTTAACTTTTACTTTCATAAGTCCCCCATCTTCGGAGGAATAAATTTATAGCCGATACTTCTTATGTTTACAATTATTTTAGGATTTTTAATATCTTCCTCAATTTTTTTTCTAAGACGCAAGATATGAACCATAACTGTATTTCGATCATTTAAGCCTGTTGATTGCTTCCATATTTGTTCATATAGCTGTTCTGCTGAAAAAATTTGATTGGGATTAGCACAAAAAAAGGATAAAAGTTCAAACTCTTTTGCAGGACATATTATTTTTTCATCTTTTATATACAGTTCTCCTGTTTTTTTTGATAGTTTAAGATAGCCATAATCGAATTGATCTAGCATATTATTTTGTGAATGTAGTTGCAGACTTTGCCGACGTAAGTGAATTTTAATACGGGCTACTACTTCCAGTGGATTAAATGGTTTAGTAATATAGTCATCTCCACCTATGTTTAAACCTGTTAATTTATCAATATCAGACGTTCGTGCACTTATAAATAAAATTGGAACATCACTTATTTTTCTAATTTCTTGGCAAATTTGAAAACCATCTATATCTGGAAGCATAATATCTAAGACGATTAAGGAATATCGAAAACTATTTATTTTTTCGAGTGCCTGTTTGCCAGTTGTGGCCAATTCAATTTCCTTAATGCCTTCTTTTTGGAGCATAATAGTTAACATATCTAGTAAGCCATCTTCATCATCAACTAATAATATTGGGTGCATCATTTTTTTATCACCTAAATCTTATTTTTTAATTTATTTTTCTGAGTTCACTTCGATTTGTAAAAAAAATTTTATGCTAAAAGACTTTCAAGTATCTTATTTTACAATTGTTTTCCCCATAACAATCTGCAAAAATTACTTTTGTCATTTACTTTTCGGAAGAAATAAGTAGTGTTAGTTCTCATGCATTAATTCGATAGGTTCAGAAATTCTTTCGATAACCAATAGTATAATCCATATTATTACAAAAATAAAACAATTCCCTAAAAGAAGGGAATTGTTCTATGAGTATATCAATTTAAGGGTTATTGGATTTGAATAAAATGTATAACAATATCTAATCCTATTAAAGTTTTTCCAAAATACGAATGTTCATCTGTTTTCTTTTATTACAAATTTAGCTCATTTACAACATTGATAAGCGAGTCAGAAGAGGAAGAGACAAGCGTAGCCCCTTGTGACAGCTCAGTTATTAAATTGGAGATGGCTGAAATATCTCTGGATGTATTTACATATTGCTGTTGAATTCCAGAAACAGCATCCGCGATATCATTAAATGATTTAGATAAACTGTTTTGTGTATCTACACTATGTTGAATTTTTTGGTCAACGTTAATAACTGAATTCGACATTGTTGTAATATTACTTTCTGTTTCTTTAATGAGATGGGAAACGTTTTGTACGGCATTTTTTGTTTCCTCAGCAAGCTTACGGACTTCTTCAGCAACAACAGCAAAGCCCTTCCCATGCTCACCAGCACGAGCTGCCTCAATAGAAGCATTAAGTGCTAATAAATTTGTTTGATCTGCAATGCCAGTTACAAGTCCAACAATTTCTGAAATCTTCTGAGAGGACGTACGTAGCTGGTTCATTGTTACCTCAAGACCATTCACACTTTGTAAAATGACTTGTATTAAGTCATTCTGCTCTTGCAGCTGTTGTTGTCCCCTTTTAGATTTTTCCTGCGTATCAGCAACGAAGCTTAACCCTTGCTTAGTAGCTACTGCAATGTCATCTGTTTGAGAGGAGATGACTAGTAACGAAGCTGCTGTCTCCTCACTAATTGAGTTTAGCTCCTCAGCAGTTTTTTGAATGGTAGTAACAAGAGAGATCTTTGTTTCAGTGGCTTCGGTACGAATACGGTCTTCTTCTTTTTCATATGCCTCTATAACAAGCTGTTGCTCGAAGTTAATAATTTTGCAGAAGGCATTAATGGCACGAATTACATCATTCTTAGAAATATCTAACTCATTTACAAAGTTTGTAAAAGTTGAAGTTAATGACTGGAATGAAGCGATATACCACTTTGACTGTAGACCAATGCGAACATGGGTCTCGGCAATTGCCTTCCGTTCGTTAATATAAGAGTCATTAATATTGCATTCGAAGATATCACTTAAATGCTTATGTAAAGTAACTTTTAAACGGTCAATATGTGAAGTTCTATTAATAATATTTATTAAATCCGGACTTAAACTAATGGCTGCATAAAATTGATCTACCATTTTAGGGATTAGATCTTTAGCTAAAGGTTGTAGTTGTTTAATAATGGCTAAATCCTCAGTCGTTAAATCTAATAATTGCAATTGTTTTTGTAATCTAGGGTGATTAGAAACATCTAAATGCACATTGTTCTGAAATGCCTCAGGTGTTAACGTTATTGAGTAGCTAGAAATGCTGTTTTTTGTAAACCAACTCATTGTTGTTTGCTCCATTCTTTAATAAATGCAAAATAAATAGATCAAATAAAGACTCTTTGTAAATTGTAAAGTTTGTAATGTACCAAAGATAATGTATTTAATCATTCTACTATTTTTTGTTGGTTTTTTGGTTAAAATTTTCGTTTATTTCTAAATTTTTTTTATAATAATGACAGACGATTGTCGATTAAACGTCATGAAATGGACTTTATTATCTTCATTCAGCGAAGAACCCCACGTCCGGTGGCAATAACTGAGGGGGCCAACATCATGTTGCTGTCGCTACGTTAGCACTACGCTTTCGCACAAAAAACATCTGTTGGTCCAAAGCCTTCGGAAGCATTGTTTATCTATGTGAAAGCGAAGCGACAGCGGCAAATGTTTTCTGCGCGAAAGCGAAGCGACAGCGGCAATTACGCCAAGGCGAAATTGATCAAGAAGCAAATTGAATTCTAAATAGGAAACCTGTAAAATACGAACTGTTTAGCTTTATAAAAATAGTGCATGAAAAAAAGACTTAAGGAGGGGGATTATATGGAGAAAAAACGTTTTAAATTTGTTATTCCAGTCATGGTAATTGTGGCAATTGGCTCAGTTTATATGTTAAGAAAATACTATGCTGAAGTACCAAATTTAGATCAATTACTAATTACAATTTGTGCAACATTATTTTCAGGGGTACTCGCATACTTTTTATTTCCACAGCAGGGTGAAGATAAAATTGATGATCGTAGGCCGTCCAAGCAAAAATAAGGTTATTAGCAAGAATCTGCTCCTTTTTCAGTGTGAAAACTGAAAAAGGAGCAGATTCTTTGCGTTTACGTAGCCTGTGAAAAGCCTAAGGTTTAAATAAGTTGAACCAGCCCTTAATTTTAAAAACGACGAGCATAGATATTGCAACTAAAATCATCAAAGCAAGCACAATGAAGTAGCTATATTTACCATGAAGTTCAGGCATATTATCAAAGTTCATCCCGTAAACACCAGCAATAAATGTTAACGGAATAAAAATTGTCGATACAATAGTTAATGTCATCATAATGCCATTCATACGGCTAGAGCTCATCGCCATATAGCTATCACGCATATCAGCTGTAAGTTCTCGATTGGATTCTACCATTTCTGTAAGCTTTAGCAGATGATCGTAAATATCGCCAAAGTAAGCTCGCTCAGACTTCTTTAGTGAAAAGCGATAAGAATTAAGTATCCGATATAATAAATCACGCATCGGTAAAATCGTGCGACGCAAATGAAGCAAATCACTGCGGAATTCGAACACAATTTGCATGGCATTGGGGTTACTTTGATAGGTAAGCTCGTCTTCAAGTACATTTAAATGATCCTCGATTTTATAGACAAGTGGAAAATAGCTATCAACGATTTTATCGATTACCTGATACGTTAAATATACTGTGCCTCGTTCCCAATACTTTGGCTGTTTTTCTAGCATCTTTTGTACTCGATCTATTTCAGGTGCTTCGTTTTTATGGAATGTAACAATAAATTTATTAGAAACAAAAATATTTACTTCCTCAGCTATTAATTCTTCGTTAACCCTTTGAATAACAAAGAAATGGAAATCATCATAAAAATCGAGCTTTGGCCGCTGTAAACGCATTAAGCAATCTTCTATAGCAAGTGGATGGAAATGGAAGAATGTATCTAACAGTAGTTCTTCCTCATCAGTCGGACAATTAAAATCCACCCAGTACCATTCGAATTCGTTGTTGTGTATATCCTCAAGTGGAAAGTCCTTTATAAGCTGTTGGTTTTTTGTAATTCCAATTGTACGTATCACAGCATTCACCTCACTTCTGTTGACTCTATCCTAACAGGCGCGCCCTAAATTTTATTCGCCCTCTTTATAGCATATCCAACCGCCAAATAAAGTAGTGGCAAAGAATCTAGATGGTTTTGTAAAGCCTGCCTGCTGTAATAGTGATAAAATGTCCTCTTCACGCATAAATGAAAGAGAACGTATGGATTTCTCCATTTCTGCTACCTCTGATGGTGATAGCTTTGTATGCTGTAGCCAATAAGCACGCCACAAATCAAATTGTAACTCCGTTTCTAAAGAACCTAGTTGCCCGTATTTTGAGACGAGCACAAAAGGTGCACCAGGCTTTAAATTATTTGCTATCTCCTTCAATGTTGCAAGTTTTTCTTGATAATCATCGATAAAATGAAGCACTAAAATACAGCTAGCTGCATCAAATTTTACTGAAGGCAGTAAAGAATCAAGTATCGTGCCTTGATGTAAAGACATATTATTAGGTAGAGGCTTTAAACGTTCTTCAGCAATTTGTAGCATTGCTTCAGAAGGATCTATGCCAACAAATGACCAATGAGGTCTTTTCTCAGCGAACTGTAAAATTTCATTGCCGCTTCCTGAGCCAACTATTAAAAAATCAGCTTGCTCGGGTAATGTGGAGTGATAAAAAGTATGTGTTAAACGTAGCATCGCATCATAGCTAGGTAGCGTACGACGAATGCCTTTTTCATATTCGTTTGCAAGTGTATTATTAAATTCCATCGTGTATCACATTCCTTTCAAAAATTTTTATATATTCAATTTAAATTGAAACTATCTAGGGTATAAATCCGTAAGTATAGTACATAAAAATAAAATAATAAGGAAGGGTTGTTATAAATGGAAACAAAATGGTCTAAGGTAATCATACACGCAAGTTCGTTTTTCGCGCCATGGGTAGTACCCATAATATTTTTCTTAATTAGTTCTGATGAAGAAATAAAAACAATTTCCATTCAGGCATTGCTGTTCCAAATTATTATGTGGGCTTTAATTGCAATTTCAGGTATTCTAAGTTTTTTATTAATTGGTATACCGTTCTTAATTATTTTCGGTATTATGTTATTCGTCGTCCCAATTATCGGTATTGTGAAGGCTTTATCTGATGAGCCTTGGCGTTATCCAATTGTCGGTCGCTGGGTATAATTTTTATAGACGCAAGTATATGCTAGTGGCATATGCTTGCGTTTTTTTCATCGATGATAAGGGTAGAGTATAGGTATGAGCAGGCGCTTTCAACATTTCAGTGTGCGAAATAATTGCAATTATTTTTAAGCGTTTTGTATAATATACTCAAAGAAAGTCAAAGATAGTCAAAGTCAGTGAAGTAAGCGAGGTGTATTCCTAAAATGCGTAATATATCAGACATCATAGAAGGCTACTTAAAGCAAGTACTTGAATTAGGTGGAGAAGGGCATATTGAAATAAAACGTAGTGAAATCGCAGATAAATTTCAGTGCGTACCCTCACAAATAAATTATGTAATTAATACAAGATTTACAGCCGAACGAGGTTACCTTGTTGAAAGCAAACGTGGTGGTGGTGGATACATTCGAATTTTACGTGTCCGCGCGAATTCACAAATTGATCTAATCGATGATGTCCTCAGGCAAATAGAATGTGGGGCATCGCAAACAATGGCAGAAGATTTAGTTTTTCGACTAATTGATGAGCAGGTAATTTCAAAGCGAGAAGCGAAATTAATGTTAGCGGCGATTGATCGCTCAACCATAGATTTACAGCTTCCTTTACGAGATCATATTCGAGCAAAAATATTAAGGGCGATGCTAACGACGATTAAATATGAACAGCAAAAATAGAGAGGTGATGGAAATGATTTGCGAACATTGTAAACAACGTAATGCAACAGTTACCGTAACACAAGTTCAAAGTGGTCAAAAGGTGGAGCATCATTATTGTGACGTCTGCGCCTCTCAGTTCCATCCATTTCATGCTGAATTTAAACAAGAGCCAGTATCTATTCAACAGCTATTATCCAATTGGTTTGGCTCTCCTTCATGGCAGCAACAAAAAGCAGGTGAAAAACAGCAGGCGCAGCCACAACCTCAAACCTGTCCACAATGTGGATTTACGTATAAACAGTTTTTAAAAGAAGGTAAATTTGGATGCCCTAGTTGCTATGACACCTTTAGCGAACACTTACCGAAGCTCTTTAACCGTATACAGGCAGGTCCTCAACATATAGGGAAAATGCCTGGTGCCAGAAGCAATGTTTATGTTATCAAAAAGCAAATTGAAGATATTCGTAAACGTATGAAAGTTGCTGTAGATGAAGAACAATTTGAAGAGGCAGCCAAGCTTCGTGATGAAGCCAAGGAACTTGAGAAGCAGCTACAATTTGAAGGTGGTGATGTGTCGTGATGATTGAATCGTTTTTAGAACGTGCAACACCAACATGGATGGGTGTTGAAGACGATTATTCAGATATTGTTATTAGTACACGCATCCGCCTTGCGCGAAATTTAGATGGTTATCGCTTTCCATTAGCCTTTACAGAGAATGAGGCATTACAGGTGGAGCAGGCAGTTACACATGCAATAAAGGATAGTACGAAACTTCAAGAAAATTACTCTTATTTTGCGATTAAGGATTTAACACCTTTACAACGTCAAATACTTGTAGAAAAACATTTAATTAGTCCTCAGCTTGCAAAAAAAGAGCTAGTGGGCTCCATACTTTTATCTGATGATGAATCAACTAGCATTATGGTGAACGAAGAAGATCATTTACGCATTCAATGTATGACGGCCAGTTTTCAACTTCAAAAAGCATATGAACAGGCCAATAAAATTGATCGTATCTTAGAGAAAGCTTTACCTTTTGCATTTCGAGATACATTTGGTTATTTAACAAGTTGTCCCACAAATATTGGTACTGGTTTGCGAGCATCTGTCATGATGCATCTGCCAGCACTTACGCTGACAGGTCAGATGAATCAAATCATTAATGCGATGACGCGTTTAGGCATGACAGTGAGGGGAATATATGGAGAAGGTAGTGAAAATTTAGGTAATGTTTACCAAGTATCAAATCAGATTACACTAGGAAAAACAGAGGATGATATTTTAGCGGACATTCAGAGTGTCGCTGAAAAAATAATTCAAAAAGAACGACATGCAAGAGGTAAGTTAATGGAAAAAGCAGAGCTTGCTTTGGAAGACCGTGTATATCGTGCTTTAGGTACCTTAACACACGCTCGAATTTTAACGAGTGAGGAAGCAGCTACCTGCCTATCAAATGTTCGTTTAGGGGTTGATTTACAGCTAATTGAAGGTATTAAAGCGATGACTTTAAACGAATGTGTTGTCAGTATGCAACCTGGGTTTTTACAGAATTATGCAGGGGATGTTTTGCCACCTGCTGAGCGAGATCGCGTACGAGCCGAAATGCTTCGTGAGGCATTATTTCGAGAAAATGTGAGTAAGCCTATTATTGGGGGAAAAGGAGAGGATTCATTTGATGTTTAATCGTTTTACACAACGCGCACAAAAAGTATTACAGCTTGCACAAGAAGAGGCTATTCGTTGGAAACACGAATCAATTGGAACAGAGCATATTCTATTAGGGCTTATCCGTGAAGGCGGTGGTATTGCTGCAAAAGCATTAGAAGCCATTGATATTAGTCCTCAAATGATTGAAGCAGGTATTGAAGAGCTTGTAGGGAAAGGTAAGGAAGATGTTGGTCCAATTGTCCACTACACACCTCGAGCTAAAAAAGTAATAGAACTATCAGTCGATGAATCACGTAAATTAGGTCATTCCTATATCGGAACAGAGCATTTACTATTAGCGCTTATTCGTGAAGGTGAAGGGATAGCGGCCCGTGTATTAAACAATGCCGGTGTCGGATTAAATAAAGCTCGTCAACAAGTGCTATTGTTATTAGGTAATAACGATAATGCTCAATCTGGTCAACAAGCTGCACAGGCTGCCAATACACCAACATTAGATAGCCTTGCGCGTGATTTAACACAAATTGCTCGCGAAGGCACTTTAGATCCAGTCATTGGTCGAAGCAAGGAAATTACTCGTGTTATCGAGGTATTGTCTCGCCGTACAAAAAATAACCCTGTATTAATCGGTGAGCCTGGTGTCGGTAAAACGGCTATTGCTGAAGGTTTAGCACAGCAAATTATTAATAATGAAGTACCAGAAATTCTCCGTGATAAACGTGTTATGACACTTGATATGGGGACAGTTGTTGCTGGAACAAAATATCGTGGTGAATTTGAAGATCGCTTGAAAAAAGTAATGGATGAAATTCGCCAAGCAGGCAATGTGATTTTATTTATCGATGAATTGCATACGTTAATCGGTGCAGGTGGTGCAGAAGGTGCCATTGATGCCTCAAATATTTTAAAACCATCTTTAGCTCGTGGTGAGCTCCAATGTATCGGTGCGACAACACTAGATGAGTATCGTAAGTATATTGAAAAGGATGCGGCATTAGAGCGTCGTTTCCAACCGATTCAAGTTGATGAGCCAACTGTAGATGAAGCCATTCTAATTATTCAAGGCTTACGTGATCGTTATGAAGCACATCACCGTGTGAAAATTACAGATGAAGCAATTGAAGCGGCAGCAAAAATGAGTGACCGATATATTTCTGATCGTTTCTTACCAGATAAGGCCATTGACTTAATCGATGAAGCGGGCTCTAAAGTACGTTTACGTTCGTTCGCAGTGCCACCAAACTTAAAGGCACTTGAAGATAAACTTGAAAATGTACGCTCTGAAAAGAATGCAGCTGTCTCAGGTCAAGAATTTGAAAAGGCAGCGTCATTAAGAGATACAGAGCAAAAGCTAAAAGATGAAATCGAAACTACGAGAAAAAATTGGAAAGAAGAACAGGGGAAAGCCGAATCCAAAGTTACAGTGGATGATGTAGCAGAGGTTGTGTCTATGTGGACTGGAATTCCAGTATCTAAAATTGCTTCTGAAGAATCTTCTAAGTTATTAAAGCTTGAAGAAGAGTTACACAAACGCGTTGTAGGTCAAGGAGAAGCGGTAGAAGCAATCTCTCGTGCTATTCGCCGTGCAAGAGCTGGCTTAAAAGATCCGAAACGACCAATTGGTTCATTCATTTTCTTAGGTCCTACTGGGGTTGGTAAAACAGAGCTTGCAAGAGCATTAGCTGAAGTGATGTTTGGCGATGAGGACGCAATGATTCGTGTTGACATGTCTGAGTACATGGAGAAACATTCGACTTCGCGTTTAGTTGGTTCACCTCCGGGTTATGTAGGCTTTGATGATGGTGGTCAGCTAACAGAAAAGGTCCGTCGTAAACCATATTCTGTAGTATTACTAGATGAAATTGAGAAAGCTCATCCAGATGTTTTCAATATCTTACTTCAAGTACTTGAAGATGGCCGTTTAACAGATTCTAAAGGCCGTGTGGTAGATTTCCGCAACACAGTTGTTATTATGACATCAAACGTTGGTGCGGATGCTTTAAAATATCAGAAAAACCTTGGCTTCAATGTAGGTGGTACTGACACGAAGTATAAAGATATGAAGGGTACAATGTTGGAGGAATTGAAAAAAGCATTCCGCCCAGAATTCTTAAACCGTATCGATGAAATGATCGTCTTCCACTCACTAGAAAAAGTACACTTAAAAGAAATCGTATCAATGATGGCGAATGCTTTAACAAAACGTCTGAAAGAACAAGATATTTCGTTAGAGTTAACGGATGCAGCATTAGAGAAAATTGCTGAGGAAGGCTATGATCCTCAATATGGTGCCCGTCCACTACGCCGAGCATTACAAAAACAAGTAGAAGACCGTCTATCGGAAGAGCTACTAAAAGGCAATGTAGAGAAGGGTAATCAAGTGGTCATTGATTATGTGAATGATGAGTTTGTTGTAAAGAAAAAAGAAGAAGTTTCTACTTCTAAATAATCTCCATCAGTGGAGGCTTCTTCATCCCATCCGCTGAGTATTAGTCTTCACCAAAAGGGCTTTTACAGGTAGTTAATTTCCCGCCTAACTTCTTTGCTTTTGCTGAATTTTGAGGTGAGGATCTTGTACCTGTCACTTGCTGGTGGTACAGATAAATTTCTGCCCGTTAATGCGGATAAATGTTTCATTTGAAAAGGACAGCAAGGCTATAGTGCCAAGCTGTCCTTTTTTATGTACAATAAATACATAAGAACAAATATTCGAGGTGAATGTAATTTGGCAAAGAAAAAAACGAAATTTGTATGCTCAGGCTGTGGTTATGAATCGGCAAAGTGGATGGGAAGATGTCCAGGGTGTGGAGAATGGAATAAGATGGTTGAAGAGATAGAGGTTGTAGCTAAAGGGCCTAGAGGGGCTTTTCAACACTCCGCTACAGTTACCCAAAAGGCTCTCCCTATTATGCAGATTGAAGCAGCTGAGGAATCACGAGTTGCAACAGAAATGAGTGAGCTCAACCGAGTGCTAGGTGGAGGCATCGTACCTGGTTCGCTTGTGTTAATCGGGGGAGACCCTGGGATTGGGAAGTCGACGTTATTATTACAAGTATCGGCTTTACTTTCTAATAAAGGACATCGTGTGCTCTATATTTCCGGTGAAGAATCAATTCGTCAAACAAAGCTACGGGCAGAGCGTTTAGGAGTGATATCACAGGAGCTCTATATATATTCAGAAACAAATTTAGAGTTTTTAAATCAGACCATCGATGATGTGCAGCCTAAGTTTGTCATTGTCGATTCCATTCAAACAGTTTTTCATCCTGAGGTAACGAGTGCACCTGGTAGTGTATCACAGGTGCGTGAATGTACAGCGGAGCTAATGCGAATTGCAAAAACAAAGGGAATCGCTATTTTTTTAGTTGGGCATGTTACGAAAGAGGGACAAATTGCAGGGCCACGTATTTTGGAGCATATGGTTGATACGGTATTGTATTTTGAAGGAGAACGACATCATAACCACCGTATTTTACGTAGCCAAAAAAACCGCTTTGGCTCTACTAATGAAATTGCTATTTTTGAAATGCTTCAAGGGGGCTTAAAGGAAGTTTTAAATCCGTCTGAGTTGTTCTTGCAGGAGCGTTCACAAGGGGCGGCAGGTTCAACAATTGTTGCCTCTATGGAAGGTACACGACCAATTCTAGTTGAAATTCAGTCGCTTGTAACACCAACAAGTTTTAATTATCCGAAACGAATGGCAACGGGTGTAGATCAAAACCGTGTGCAACTGCTTATGGCAGTCCTTGAAAAGAGAATGGGTCTCATGCTACAGGCGCAGGATGCATATATTAAAGTTGCTGGCGGTGTAAAGCTTGATGAGCCTGCAATTGATTTGGCGGTGTTGACAAGCATTGTTTCAAGCTTTAAGGATCAAGCTGTCGGAGCAACCGATTGCTTTATTGGGGAAGTAGGATTGACGGGAGAAGTGCGTCGAGTATCTCGTATTGAACAGCGTGTCATTGAGGCAGCGAAGCTCGGATTTAAACGAGCCTTCATCCCGGCCTCAAATATCGGCGGCTGGGATTTTCCGCAAGGTATTGAGATAGTTGGTGTAGAAACGATAAAAGATGCATTGAATACTTGCTTTAGAGAGCTATAAAAAAGTTTGTGCATGTTGGACAATGTTCTGACATGCACTTTTCCTTACAAAGGAAGATATTTACTTAAAGAAAGCTTTGAATTCATAGATTGAAGGTAGGAAACTCGAAGGGGGGAATTGGCGTCCTAGATAACATCCGAGAATAAGGCTTTTATAATGACTCTTCGGACGTCAAAAGAGCATGTCTTATTATGGGTGAAGGACCAATTGAATGCTTGATTTTTTCCTTTTGCGGTAGACCTGAAATGTTCGTTCTAAAGAAGATGAAATAATGATAATTTGATGGGTTCATAAAGGATTTTCTACAGTAAACTATGTATAATTATATATTAAGAATTGGAGGTGACAGGTTATGAAAAAATTTGTTCAAATTGCTTTTTTACTGATTGGAGGAGCATTAGGCCTTGTTTTCTTACCGCCATTATACGAATTGCTTCATTTATCATCTAATCCTTGGCTAGATAATCCCTATGTATCAGTAGCTTTAGGAGCACTTTTACTGTTTACATTATCGTTTGCCTTTTCCGATTATTTTGTAAGGCTCATTAGCTGGATGGAAGAGGTGCTATTTAAAGTACCTGTTGGGGATTTATTATTTGGTACGCTTGGACTTATTATCGGGCTAATCGTTGCGTATTTCTTAGGCTTTGCAATTGATAGTATTGATTTACCTAATTTTACGAAGGTTTTACCAATAATACTGTCATTTGTACTTGGATATTTAGGGTTCCGTGTAGGCTTTAAAAAGCGAGATGAATTAATCCAGCTATTTACATTACGCGGTAACAATGCGAAGAAAAAATCACCTGAAGGTGTAGAACCTCAAGAAGTACGAGGAAGCTATAAACTGTTAGATACAAGTGTTATTATCGATGGTCGTATTGCAGATATTTCTGAAACAGGCTTTATAGAAGGTATCCTAGTTGTACCTCAATTTGTCCTTACTGAGCTTCAGCATATTGCGGATTCTTCGGATACGTTAAAGCGTACAAGAGGTCGTCGTGGTTTAGATATTTTAAAGAAATTACAGGATGAGCGTATGACGAAGGTTGAGATTACTGAAGAGGATTTTGAGGATGTACAAGAAGTAGACTTAAAGTTAGTACGTCTTGCTAAGAAAATGGGCAACGATACACAGATTGTAACGAACGACTTTAACCTGAACAAAGTTTGTGAGCTACATCACGTGAAGGTGCTAAACATCAATGATTTAGCAAATGCAGTGAAGCCTGTTGTTATTCCAGGTGAGAATATGCAAGTGATGGTCATTAAAGATGGGAAAGAGCATAATCAAGGGGTTGCTTATTTAGATGATGGCACAATGATCGTTGTTGAAGGTGGACGTAGCTATATAGGACAGGCGATTACGGTAACTGTAACAAGTGTTCTACAAACATCGGCAGGTCGTATGATTTTTGCTAAACCAAAGGATGACTAGGAAGTGGGAAATGTGCAATATGAAGTAGTGTTGCCTGCAGCAGGAAGCGGAAAGCGAATGGGAGCGGGACACAATAAGTTATTTTTAAAGCTTTTAGAGAAACCGATTCTCATACACACGTTGGAAGTATTTGAACAGGACAGCCAGTGTACAGGCATTTGGCTAGCGGTGAAGCCAGAAGAACGTGCATTTATCCGAGAAATGCTCGAGAGGTATGGAATTTCTAAAGTTAAAGGCTTGCCTGATGGTGGTGCTGAGCGACAGCATTCCGTTCATTCGTGTATGAAAGAAATGAAGCAGGTCGATATTGTACTTGTGCACGATGCGGCACGTCCATTTATTACGCATGACATTATTGCGGATCTTGTGCAAAGTGCGTATAACTTTGGCGCTGCGATTGCAGGTGTTCGTGCGAAGGATACGATGAAAAAAGTACGTAATGGTGTGATTGAAGAGACAATTGATCGTGAAAGCTTATGGATGATTCAAACCCCGCAGGCATTTCAATTTGATTTGATTGTGGAGGCGGAGGATGTCGCTGAGAAAGTGGGCTTTCTGGGTACCGATGAGGCGATGCTAGTTGAACGTCTTGGCCATAAGGTGCATATTGTCGAAAGTAGCTACGAAAATGTAAAGATGACGACGCAAGAAGATTTAGTTTTCGGAGAGGCGATATTGCGTAAACGCGCTTTGGAAACGTTATAATAGCCAACTAAAAATCTCATCAGCCTGATAAATAGCTGATGAGATTTTACATTTTTAGATTTGTAACCATAATTGAATATTCATTGAGCGAACGGTTCACTACTAACTCAATTTCCTAGGAAATATGTATAATGTGAGGGTATAATATAGAGTAAATATTAAAGTAAAGGAAGGTGAATGAGGCTACCTTATAAGCTGAATGGGTCTATTTTATTTAACTTATTAGACAGTCTCAATATCATATGTTTCGAGTAGGACAAGGATTTGACGTACATGCATTTGAAGAAGGACGCCCATTAATTATTGGGGGTATAACAATTCCTCATGAAAAAGGGCTAGTAGGGCATTCTGATGCAGATGTTTTATTACATACTGTCACAGATGCAGCATTAGGGGCTATTGGCGAAGGAGATATCGGTCGTCATTTCCCAGACACAGATCCTGCGTTTAAGGATGCAGATTCAGCGAAATTATTAGAGCATATTTGGAAGATTGTTGAGGACAAGGGTTATGTTCTAGGCAATGTGGATTGTACAATTATGGCACAACGTCCGAAAATGGCACCGTATATTGAACAAATGCAAAATCGTATTGCTGAGTTACTTCATGCAGAGCCTTCTCAAGTGAATGTCAAGGCAACAACAACTGAACGTTTAGGTTTTACAGGTCGCGAGGAAGGGATTGCATCTATGGCGACAATCCTATTGATGAAGAAGTAAAAGCAGGCTCTCCACGCTTTTATTTCCTGTAACAGAGTGGTAAAATGAACAAAGTCAATTTTTTGAACGAAAATTTAGGAGGCTTTTAATAATGGCGAAAGAAGTTCGTGTTCGTTACGCGCCATCCCCTACTGGTTTCTTACATATCGGTGGAGCGCGTACAGCGTTATTCAATTATTTATATGCAAAACATCATAACGGTAAATTCATCGTACGTATTGAAGATACGGATATTGAACGTAATGTAGAGGGCGGGGAAGCATCTCAGCTGGATAACTTAAAATGGTTAGGTATCGAATATGATGAGTCAATCGATATTGGTGGACCATATGCACCTTATCGTCAAATGGAGCGTCTTGATATTTATAAAGAGCACGCTGAAAAGCTATTAGAGCAAGGTTTAGCTTATAAATGCTTCTGTTCTTCTGAGAAATTAGAAGCGTCTCGTGAAGAGCAAAAAGCACGAGGTGTTGCAGCTCCAACTTATGATGGTACTTGTCGTCATTTATCAGCGGAGGAAGTTGCGGCTAAAGAAGCTGCTGGTGAACAATACACAATTCGTATGCGTGTACCTGAAAATGTAACATATGAATTTGAGGATTTAGTACGTGGACAAGTAACATTTGAGTCAAAAGATATTGGTGACTGGGTACTTGTTAAAGCAAATGGTATTCCAACGTATAACTATGCGGTAGTGTTAGATGATCACTTTATGGAAATTTCCCATGTATTCCGCGGTGAAGAGCATTTATCGAATACACCAAAACAAATGATGATTTTTGACGCATTTGGCTGGGAATATCCATGCTTTGGTCACATGACATTAATCATTAATGAAAACCGTAAGAAATTATCAAAACGTGATGAATCAATTATTCAATTCGTAACACAATATAAAGATTTAGGATACCTACCTGAAGCGATGTTCAACTTCTTCGCATTACTTGGCTGGTCTCCTGAAGGGGAAGAAGAGATTTTCTCAAAAGAAGAATTTATTAAAATGTTTGATGAAAAACGTCTTTCAAAATCACCATCTATGTTCGATAAACAAAAGCTTACGTGGATGAATAATCAATACATTAAAAAGCTATCATTAGAAGAAGTGGTGACATTATCTTTACCACATTTACAAAAAGCAGGTTTATTACCAGAAGAGCTAACAGCGGAAGAACGCGCATGGGCAACAGATTTAATCGCACTTTATCATGAGCAAATGAGCTTTGGATCTGAAATTGTAGAACTATCTCGCCTATTCTTTAACGATCACATTGAATATGATGAAGAAGCAAAGGCAGTTTTAGCGGGAGAGCAAGTTCCTGAGGTAATGGCTGCATTTAAAGCTCAGCTAGAAGGTTTAGCGGAATTTACACCTGATGCTGTCAAAGCCGCTATTAAAGCTGTGCAAAAAGAAACAGGTCACAAAGGTAAAAATCTATTTATGCCAATCCGCGTTGTAACAACGGGTGAAACGCATGGTCCGGAGCTTCCTAACGCAATTTGCTTAATCGGTAAAGAGAAATCAATTGACCGTGTAGAAAAATTTGCACAATAAATAGAATTTTATCTTCATTCAGCAAATGTTTTTTAAGCAAAAGCAAAGCTCTAGCTCAGAAGACTCCCACCTCTGAAGGTGGTGAGATGAATGAGGATGTAGTTCTTTTTCAGTGGGTGTCCAACCGCCTACTAAATGAAGATAAAGCCTCCAGACGCAATTACGCCAAGGTGAAATTGTTTGACAATTTGTCAGTTCGTTGTAAAATGTACTTACATTGAAAAAGCGTTGATAAGGAGAAGTAAGTGGCGCATGCTCTAAAGAGAGGACCATCACCGGCTGAAAGTGGTCTGAGCCTAGGCAAAACTGAAATGCACCTTTGAGCATAAAGCTGAACAATAGTAGGCTTTATCGATTCGTTCCCGTTACAGAACGTCCAGAGTGGAGGGCTTTTGCCTTCAATCAGAGTGGAACCGCGCAAATTTAGCGTCTCTGTCATTCCTTTTAGGGATGATAGGGGCGCTTTTTATTTTTTATCCACATGTTGATATGGTGGGGGGCGCGAACACAACTCAGCTAACTCTATGGTGAAATCAACGTCTGCTACAGTATTTCAAAGGGTCAAGGCCAATCAGGATGAAAAGGGGGAGTTTTTGTGTTTAAAAGAATGAAGGAAGATGTAGAAACAATTTTTGAGAATGATCCAGCAGCTCGTAGTGTACTTGAAGTTGTGCTAACATACTCAGGTTTACATGCTACATGGGCGCATCGAGTTGCCCATTGGTTCTTTAAAAGGCGCTTTTATTTTTTAGCCCGTACCATTTCACAAATTAGTCGCTTCTTTACCGGAATTGAAATCCATCCTGGAGCAAAGATTGGTCGACGTTTCTTTATTGACCATGGGATGGGTGTTGTTATTGGCGAAACATGTGAGATTGGTGATAATGTAACCTTATATCAAGGGGTAACTTTAGGTGGTACAGGAAAAGAAAAGGGGAAACGCCATCCGACATTAAAGGACAATGTACTAGTTGCAACAGGAGCAAAAGTTTTAGGTTCTATTACAATTGGTGAGAATAGTAAAATTGGTGCAGGTTCAGTTGTCTTAAAAGAAGTGCCACCAAATGCTACAGTTGTCGGTATTCCTGGTAAAATAGTGATTAAGGATGGAGTTCGTCTAGAGAAAAAACTAGACCACCAAAATATACCTGACCCTGTAGAAGAACGTTGTCAAGCTTTTGAGAAACAGATTGCAACATTGCAGCAGGAAATCGAAAGCTTACAAAAGGAGAGAGAAACACAATGAGTATTCAAATTTATAACTCATTAACACGACAAAAGGAAACTTTCATACCGTTGGAAGAAGGCAAAGTAAAAATGTACGTTTGCGGTCCAACAGTTTATAACTACATTCATATTGGGAATTCACGTCCTGTAATTGTCTACGACACAGTGCGTCGTTATTTCCAACACAAGGGATATGATGTAAAATTTGTTTCAAATTTCACGGATGTGGACGACAAAATTATTAAGGCTGCAAATGAACTTGGAGAAGAAGTTCATGAATTAACGGAGCGCTTTATTGCCGCATACTTTGAAGATGTTACAGCGCTAGGTTGCAAGAAAGCAGATGTACATCCACGTGTAACAGAGCATATGGACGATATCATTCAATTCATTCAAGTTTTAGTCGATAAAGGCTATGCTTATGAGTCAGCTGGTGATGTCTATTACCGAACTCGTAAATTTAATGGCTACGGTAAATTATCTCATCAATCGGTGGATGATTTAAAAATTGGTGCTCGTATAGAAGCAGGTGAGAAAAAAGATGATGCGTTAGATTTCGCTCTATGGAAAGCTGTGAAGCCAGGTGAAATTTACTGGGAAAGTCCTTGGGGCAAAGGACGTCCAGGTTGGCATATTGAATGCTCTGTAATGGCACGTGAGCATTTAGGAGATACTATTGATATTCATGCAGGTGGGCAAGATTTAACATTCCCGCATCATGAAAATGAAATTGCACAATCCGAAGCTCATAATGATAAAACATTTGCACGTTATTGGATGCACAACGGGTATATTAATATTGATAATGAAAAAATGTCCAAATCCCTTGGTAATTTTATACTCGTTAATGATATTCGTAAACAAATTGACCCACAAGTTTTACGCTTCTTTATGCTTTCTGTGCATTATCGTCATCCGATTAACTTTGCGAAGGATTTAGTGGACGCAGCCGCAAATGGGTTAGAACGAATTCGTACTGCCTACAACAATGTGAAACACCGTTTAACAGCAACTGCGAGTTTAGGTGATCACTCAGAAGAATGGCTTGGAAAAATTGCTGAACAAAAAGCTCATTTTGAAGAAGCGATGAATGATGACTTTAATACAGCCAATGCCATTTCTGTATTATTTGAATTAGCACGTATCGCAAATATTTATCTAAATGAAACGAATACTGATGAAAAAGTATTAGTAAGTTTTACTGAAACTTTTGAGGTGTTAGGTGACGTCTTAGGTATTGAATTTGTAAAAGAAGAAGAGCTATTAGACGAAGAAATTGAAGCACTGTTACAGGAACGTGTAGATGCACGTAAAAATCGTGATTTTGCTCGTTCGGATGAAATTCGTGACCATTTGCAAGCGCAAGGTATCATGTTAGAAGATACGCGACAAGGAACTAGATGGAAACGAGGGTAAGTAACTTGGATAAACTCCGCAACGAAGATGTTAAGCAATTGAATGCATTAGCGTTAGCCTATATGGGAGACGCAGTTTTAGAGCAAAAGGTACGAGAGCATTTGCTACGTGCCGGCCGTGTTAAACCTAATACACTTCATAGAGAAGCGACACGTTATGTATCAGCGAAAGCGCAATCTATGATTGTACATCAAATGATGGATGAAAGCTTTTTAACAGAGGAGGAATTGGCTGTGTTCCGTCGTGGACGCAATGCCAAATCCGGCTCTGTGCCAAAAAATACAGATGTTCAAACATACCGTAATAGCTCAGGCTTTGAGGCGGTGCTTGGTAGTTTGTATTTATTAAATGAATTAGAACGCGTGTATGCAATCATTGCATACGCTATTCAAATAATCGAGGAATCAAAAGGAGTGTCGAAATAATGGCAGAGCAAAATGGTGAAATTATTGCCGGTAAAAACCCAGTGTTAGAAGCACTTCGTTCAGGCCGCGATATGAATAAAGTATGGATTGCAGAAGGTGTGAAAAAATCAGGGGTTAATGAACTTCTAGATTTAGCACGAGAACGTGGAGTTATCGTTCAATTTGTCCCGAAAAAAAAGGTGGATCAATTATCAGATACCAATCACCAAGGAATAGTTGCCTCTGTTGCAGCATATAGATATGCAGAGCTAGAGGATTTATTCGCTGCAGCGGCAAAAAAACAAGAAGATCCATTCTTCTTAATTTTAGATGAGCTAGAGGACCCGCATAATCTGGGCTCTATAATGCGAACTGCTGATGCGATAGGTGCGCATGGCATAATTATTCCGAAGCGCCGTTCTGTGAGTTTAACAGCTGTAGTGGCAAAGGCTTCAACTGGAGCAATAGAGCACGTACCTGTTGTTCGTGTTAATAATCTAGCGCAGACAGTAGACGAGCTAAAAGAACGAGGAGTATGGATTGCAGGTACAGATGCAAAAGGTTCTGCAGACTATCGTAAAATGGATGCAACGTTGCCACTTGCGATTATTATTGGTAGTGAAGGCAAAGGAATGGGTCGCTTATTAAAAGAGAAATGTGACTTTTTATATCATTTACCAATGATCGGGCATGTCACATCACTAAATGCATCGGTAGCTGCTGCACTCTTAATGTATGAAGTGTATCGTAAACGTCAAGAAGCGAATGATTGACAATGAACAACATTTTGCTTGTTGACGGCTATAATATGATTGGAGCTTGGAAAGAGCTACGGCCATTACGAGATACGAATTTTGAAGATGCTCGTAAGAGATTAATTGAGCTTATGGCTGAGTATAAGGCTGCTATGGGATGGCGCGTCGTTATCGTTTTTGACGCTCATCTTGTACCAGGTGTGGAGCAATCTTATATAGAAAATGATATCGAAGTCATTTATACAAGAAAAAACGAAACAGCAGATGAACGTATTGAAAAGATGACACGAGAACTAAAAGCTAGAAATGTTCAGATTCATGTAGCAACCTCGGATATGGCAGAGCAAAGTGTGATTTTTGGTAATGGTGCTTTGCGGAAATCGGCCCGAGAGCTAGAAATTGATATGGGCATTATTCAGCATAAAATTTCTCATGATGTGAAACAAAAACAGGATAGCAAACCGCCATCTCGGATAGAGCTAAAGCCTGATGTTGCTTTGGCCTTTGAAAAATGGCGGCGTGGTTTGAAATGATTGATTGACGCATATTTTCCAATTCCGTTATACTGTTCCTAATTATCTGTTGTGGCTGAGGTGATACCATGTTTAAAAATAGTATTGTACAAGTGACACAAGATTTTGAACGATTCAATGATGAAGAACTTATTGAAATGGTGCATCAAGGTAATACAGATGCGTTGGATTATTTAATTACGAAATACCGTTTGTTAGTAAGAGCAAAGGCTAGATCTTATTTTTTAATTGGTGCGGATAAGGAAGACATTGTGCAAGAGGGCATGATTGGGTTATATAAAGCCATTCGTGATTTTAAGGGAGATAAGCTGGCTTCTTTTAGAGCTTTTGCTGAGCTATGTATTACAAGACAGATTATCACGGCTATTAAAACAGCTACAAGGCAAAAGCATATACCATTAAATTCTTACGTTTCTTTGGACAAGCCTATTTTTGATGAAGAATCAGATCGTACATTAATGGACGTGTTAACAGGTGCTATTATGGATGATCCAGAAGAATTAATGATTCATAGAGAAGAGTTTGGTTACTTAGAAGAAAAGATGAGTGAGATTTTAAGTGAATTAGAGCTACAAGTATTAGCTCTTTACTTAGATGGCCAGTCTTATCATGAAATTTCCGAGAAATTAAATCGTCATGTGAAATCCATTGACAATGCTTTACAACGAGTAAAGCGTAAATTAGAGCGACATTTAGTGCTTGAAGAAATGTCCTAGCGGTTGCATACCCTTGTTGACATTGACAAATATAGGTGTTAGTCTTGAAAAGACAAAGTGCCGAAAAGGTGATTATATGGCAAAAAAAGTCGTTTTAAATTGCGAAAAATGTGGATCGAGAAATTACACGTTTCCTGCTAAGGAAGGGTCAACTGTACGCCTCGAATTAAAGAAATTTTGCTCGCATTGCAATGACCATACGGTGCATAAACAAACGCTATAAAACAATTTGTAAATAGACAGATATGATTGATTCGGAGGTCAGGCTAGAATGGGCAAGATTAAAGGCTTTTTCAGCAATGTAATGTCTGAAATGCGCAAAACAAGCTGGCCAAAAAGTAAAGAACTGACGAAATATACAGTCGTTGTAATTTCAACTGTTGTAATTATGGCTTTATTTTTTGTGTTAGTTGATTTGGGTGTTTCATCATTACTCCGCTGGTACTTAGAGTTATAATTTAGTGAATAGCATGTTAATACTTCTGAAATAGCCCGTCATTACAATAAACGGGTTTTTTCGTTTGTTTTATCTTCATTCAGCAGATCTTTTCTGTGCGAAAGAATTACGCCAAGGCGAAATTGAAGAAGTGAACAGCAGTAAAATATTCTCAATATGATAAGTATGCTACTAGGGATAGTATGAGGGTAGCAATAGATGACTATGCTAGTTTTGGTATAGATCATCGGGCTTTCACTAGACTATTAGCGGAAGCGAAGTTTTTCTAATGGGTAGTTTGTGAAAAGAGTAAAGGATACGCTTAGTATATATCGCGATTCATTTTTTCACTTTTATCTTCATTCAGTAGAAGATTCCTGCTTCTAAAAGTGGTAGGATGAATGCAAATGTAGTTCCTTTTTAGTAAGTGTTAAAACACCGATTGAATGAAGATAAAGCCGCTGGCAGATGTCACGGATTTTGAAAGGAACCAATTGTGCAAGCACAATACAAAATCCAGACACAATTACGCCAAGGCGTAATTGATTTGGTAAGGGAGGGACGGACGAGGAGTCCTAGTAGTTATGGAGAAAAATTGGTATGTTGTTCATACGTATTCAGGGTATGAAAACCGAGTAAAAGCAAACCTAGAGAAACGTGTAGAAACAATGGGTATGCAGGATAAGATTTTCCGTGTTATTGTGCCTGAACACGAAGAAACAGAAATGAAGGATGGGAAAAAGCGTACAATGATGCGCAAAGTTTTCCCTGGTTATGTTTTAGTAGAGTTAATTATGACAGATGATTCGTGGTACGTTGTACGTAATACGCCAGGTGTAACTGGTTTTATCGGTTCATCTGGTGGTGGTGCAAAGCCTACACCTTTGTTACCTGAAGAAGCGGATCGCTTACTACAACAAATGGGAATGACTGACAAAATTGTCGAAGTTGATATTTCTGTTGGGGAAGCAGTAGAAGTATTAGAAGGACCTTTTGCTCACTTCCATGGACGTGTTGAAGAAATTGACACTGAAAAAGGAAAAGTGAAAGTTTCTGTCGATATGTTTGGTCGCGAAACAATTATGGAACTAGATTTTGAGCAAATACAAAAAATGTAGTTCTAGTAACTAAAGTGACGTATGTCCAAGACGTATGTCGCAGATTTTGTTAATTACTACTTGCTTAAAAAATTTAAAAGTGGTATTATTTCTAGGTCAGATTGTCATACTTTGGTTTGACGTCTGCAATGATAATTTTAATGTTATCGGCAATTAGCTGACAGACAGATATTGAGTGGGAGGGGTAACCCTATTACCACATCACGGACTTAAGGAGGTGTGTCTCGTGGCTAAAAAAGTTATTAAAGTTGTTAAACTTCAAATCCCTGCTGGTAAAGCAAACCCAGCTCCACCGGTTGGTCCTGCATTAGGTCAAGCAGGTGTGAACATCATGGGATTCTGTAAAGAATTCAACGCGCGTACTGCAGATCAAGCTGGTCTTATCATTCCAGTTGAAATTTCAGTATTCGAGGATCGTTCATTCACTTTCATTACAAAAACTCCACCTGCAGCAGTACTACTTAAAGTAGCAGCTGGTATCCAATCTGGATCAGGTGAACCAAACCGTAAAAAAGTGGCAACGGTTAAACGTGATAAAGTTCGCGAAATCGCTGAAACTAAAATGCCAGACCTTAACGCTGCTTCAGTAGAAGCTGCAATGTTAATGGTTGAAGGTACTGCACGAAGCATGGGTATTGTTATCGAAGACTAATCCCATTACTTGATGATGTATTTGTTTTTTGGAAGGTTGCGGAGTTTCTTTGTGAACGCGCAACCTTTATTCGTGGGAGGTAAAATCCGCTATAACCACAATCAAGGAGGAATTATATAATGGCTAAAAAAGGTAAAAAACTGCAAGATGCAGCAAAATTAATCGACCGTAACGCATTATACGGCGCTCAAGAAGCAATTGAACTTGCTCAAAAAACTAGCACAGTGAACTTCGACGCTACTGTAGAAGTTGCTTTCCGTTTAGGAATCGATACTCGTAAAAACGACCAACAAATCCGTGGTGCAGTAGTGTTACCAAACGGTACTGGTAAAACTCAACGCGTATTAGTATTCGCTAAAGGTGAAAAACTTAAAGAAGCTGAAGCTGCTGGTGCTGATTATGTAGGCGATGCAGAATACATCCAAAAAATCCAACAAGGTTGGTTTGATTTCGATGTAATCGTTGCAACTCCTGACATGATGGGTGAAGTTGGTAAACTTGGTCGTGTATTAGGACCTAAAGGTTTAATGCCAAACCCTAAAACTGGTACAGTTACTTTCGATGTAACAAAAGCTATCAACGAAATTAAAGCTGGTAAAGTAGAATACCGTGCTGATAAAGCTGGTATCATCCACGCTCCTATCGGTAAAGCTTCTTTCTCTGCAGAAAAATTAGTAGAAAACTTCTTAACTGTATTCGATGTAGTGCAAAAAGCAAAACCTGCTGCAGCTAAAGGTACTTACATGAAATCTGTAAATGTTACAACTACAATGGGTCCAGCTATTAAAGTTGATGCTTCAAGCGTAGTAGTAAAATAATTAAAGTTTTTATGTAAATCTATTGACGGCGCTGTCTATCTATGATAAGATGGTTGCTGTTGTGAATCATCCATTTGTACCGTAGACAGTAGGAGTGACTTGTCACTTAATGATCCTACCGAGGACAGCGGAATTCGGATTCTTATTTTAAAGATGATGACTTTCAGCCTCTGTGTCTATTTGACCCAGAGGCTTTTCTTTTGTCGGTATAAATGACCCATTCTAATAGGAGGTGTCATCATGAGCAAAGTTATCGAAAACAAACAAGCACAAGTTCAAGAGATTACTGAGAAATTCCAAAATGCTGCTTCTGTAGTAGTTGTGGATTACCGTGGTCTTAACGTTGCGCAAGTAACTGAACTTCGTAAACAACTTCGTGAAGCTGGCGTTGAGTTCAAAGTTTACAAAAACACTTTAACACGTCGTGCTACTGAAGCTGTTGGTCTTGAAGGAATCAATGACGTATTAGTTGGTCCTAACGCAATTGCGTTCTCAAATGAAGATGTTGTAGCTCCTGCTAAAATCATCAACGAGTTCGCTAAGAAAAATGAAGCTTTAGAAATTAAAGTAGGTATTATTGAAGGTACAATCTCTTCTGTTGAAGACGTTAAAGCACTTGCAGAACTTCCATCACGCGAAGGTCTTCTTTCTATGCTTTTATCTGTACTTCAAGCTCCAGTGCGCAACTTCGCACTTGCAACAAAAGCTGTTGCAGAACAAAAAGAAGAACAAGGCGCGTAATTTCGTACGCACTATAACTTCTGCGGCCTAACCCGCAAAAATAAAACATTATCCAATTAGGAGGAAATTATAATGAATAAAGAGCAAATCTTAGAAGCAATCAAAGCTATGACAGTTCTTGAATTAAACGATTTAGTAAAAGCTATCGAAGAAGAATTCGGTGTAACAGCTGCTGCTCCTGTAGCAGTAGTAGGTGCTGCTGCTGGCGCTGCTGAAGAAAAAACTGAGTTCGACGTAGTATTAGCATCTGCTGGTGCAGAAAAAATTAAAGTAATCAAAGTGGTTCGTGAAATCACTGGATTAGGTCTTAAAGAAGCTAAAGAAGTAGTAGATAACGCTCCTAAAGCTCTTAAAGAAGGCGTTTCTAAAGATGAAGCTGAACAAATCAAAGCTAAACTTGAAGAAGTTGGCGCATCTGTAGAAGTTAAGTAATCTCGCATTACTTTTAAACAAGAGGAAAGCTCGTCATTGCGGCGAGCTTTTTTCTTCATTCTGAGGAGGCGTGAAAATGTCAGATCATTATTATACAAGTAAGCCTCAAACTGAGAGTAAACCTCGTCATTGGACCTTCAAATTATTAGGTCATACGTTTTCCTTTGAAACGGATGCAGGTGTATTTAGTAAAAGCGAAGTAGATTTTGGATCCCGTGTTTTGATAGATGCTTTTCAAATGCCTGATATTGATGGTGCAATTTTGGATGTGGGTTGTGGCTACGGACCGATAGGATTATCGATCGCCAAAACAAACCCAGACCGTACCGTTTTTATGATGGATATTAATGAACGTGCAGTCTCGCTTTCGCAAAAAAATGCGCAAGTAAACGGTGTTCAAAATGTACGAATATTTGTGAGTGACGGACTATCGATGGTCGAAGAAAATGTAAAAGCTGCAGCTATATTAACTAATCCTCCAATTCGTGCAGGAAAGGAAACAGTTTTCCGTTTTTACGATGGTGCTTACGACAAGTTAGCGACATCTGGTGAGCTGTGGGTAGTTATACAGAAGAAGCAAGGTGCATCATCAACGGTAAGTTACTTAGAAGAAAAATTTTCAGAAGTCGATGTTGTGGAGAAGAAAAAAGGGTACTGGATAGTACGTGCAAAAAAATAAGTGAAATATGTATAAAATATTGACTTGACAAATCGGCTATGATAACATGATACAATGCAAAAATATTATTTTGAGGTCGTGTGCCCTTTTGTATATGATTGTTTTAATGTGGGTATACTTGCCAAGATAAGTTTAGTTAACCGAAAATGAGATCTTTTTGAAGACTCGTTTTCTTTTTGTCTTTCGAAATCATACACTATTTGTATGAATTTGCAAAGACCTAATATCGCTTTATTGAGGGGTGAATGAGTTGACAGGTCAACTAGTTCAGTATGGACAACACCGCCAGCGTAGAAGCTTTGCGCGTATTAAAGAGGTGCTTGAGCTTCCAAATCTGATTGAGATTCAAACGGCGTCTTACGAGTGGTTCCTTGAAGAAGGTTTACGTGAAATGTTCCGTGACATTTCGCCGATCGAGGACTTTACAGGCAATCTTTCATTAGAATTTATCGATTATTCATTAGGTGATCCTAAGTATGATGTCGATGAGTGTAAAGAGCGAGATGTTACTTACGCAGCTCCATTACGTGTGAAAGTACGTCTTTACAACAAAGAAACAGACGAAGTGAAAGAACAGGATGTCTTCATGGGTGACTTCCCATTAATGACAGAGACAGGTACGTTCATTATCAATGGTGCTGAACGTGTTATCGTTTCACAATTAGTTCGTTCACCGAGTGTGTATTTCCATGATAAAACTGATAAAAACGGTAAAAAAGGTTTTGGAGCTACAGTTATTCCGAACCGCGGTGCATGGTTAGAATATGAAACTGATGCGAAAGACGTAGTATATGTACGTATTGACCGTACGCGTAAGCTACCAGCAACAGTGTTACTTCGTGCATTAGGTTTCGGTTCAGACCAAGAAATTATCGATATTATCGGTGACAACGAGTATTTACGTAACACGCTAGAAAAGGATAACTCTGAAAGTACAGAAAAAGCACTTTTAGAAATCTATGAGCGTTTACGTCCAGGTGAGCCACCAACAGTTGAAAGTGCGAAGAGCTTATTATACTCTCGCTTCTTCGATGCAAAACGCTATGATTTAGCGAATGTGGGTCGCTACAAAATGAATAAAAAGCTTCATATCAAAAATCGTTTATTTAACCAAACGATTGCTGAAACGCTTGTAGACCCAGAAACAGGCGAAATTTTAGTAGAGAAAGGTACAGTTCTTGACCGTCGTACTTTAGATAAAATCTTACCGTATCTAGAAGATTCATCAAAAGGAATCGGTTACCGCACTTTATCACAAGTAGGTGGAGTGCTTGAGGATGACGTAACAATTCAGTCTATTAAAATTTATGCACCAAAAGATGAAGCACAAAAAGAAATCAATATTATTGGTAATGCGTACATCGATGAAGAAGTGAAGAATATTACACCTGCTGACGTATTATCTTCAGTAAGTTATTTCTTCAACTTACTTTACCAAGTAGGGGCAACAGATGATATCGATCACTTAGGTAACCGTCGTCTACGCTCTGTTGGTGAGCTGTTACAAAACCAATTCCGTATCGGTTTATCTCGTATGGAACGTGTAGTACGTGAGCGTATGTCTATTAATGATACAGCTGCTATCGTACCACAACAATTAATTAATATTCGTCCAGTAATTGCGTCAATTAAAGAGTTCTTCGGTAGCTCTCAGTTATCACAATTCATGGACCAAACAAACCCATTGGCAGAATTAACACATAAACGTCGTCTTTCTGCATTAGGGCCTGGTGGTTTAACACGTGAGCGTGCAGGTTTTGAAGTACGTGACGTTCACTATTCTCACTATGGTCGTATGTGTCCTATCGAGACACCAGAGGGTCCAAACATTGGTTTAATCAACTCATTATCTTCATTTGCCAAAGTAAATAAATTTGGATTCATTGAAACACCTTATCGTCGTATTGACCATGAGACAGGTAGAGTAACGGAGCAAATTGATTATTTAACAGCTGACGAAGAAGATAACTACTATGTAGCACAAGCGAACTCACTATTAAATCCTGATGGTTCATTTGCTAAAGACGAAGTAGTAGGTCGTTTCCGTGGGGATAATACAGTATTCAATAAAGCACAAATGGACTACATGGACGTTTCACCTAAACAAGTAGTTTCGGCTGCGACTGCATGTATCCCGTTCTTAGAAAACGATGACTCGAACCGTGCACTTATGGGTGCCAACATGCAACGTCAAGCAGTTCCTCTTCTTAACCCAGAAGCACCATTCGTTGGTACTGGTATGGAACATGTTGATGCGCGTGACTCTGGTGCGGCTGTAGTAGCGAAATATGATGGTATTGTTGAGCATGTAGAAGCTCGCTCTATCCATGTTCGCCGAATTGAAGTCGTTGATGGTAAAGAAGTTAAAGGCGATTTAACAAAATATAAATTACAAAAATTCATTCGTTCTAACCAAGGTACTTCATACAACCAACGTCCACTTGTAAAAGTTGGCGAACGTGTGAAACCTCGTGATATTTTAGCAGATGGTCCATCTATGGAAAATGGTGAACTTGCTCTTGGTCGTAACGTACTTGTTGCGTTCATGACTTGGAACGGCTTCAACTATGAGGATGCTGTTATCATGAGCGAACGCCTTGTAAAAGACGATGTTTATACATCTGTTCATATTGAAGAATATGAATCAGAGTCTCGTGATACAAAATTAGGACCTGAAGAAATCACTCGCGATATTCCAAACGTCGGGGAAGATGCACTTCGTAACTTAGACGAACGTGGTATCATCCGCATCGGTGCAGAAGTACGTGACGGTGACATTCTTGTAGGTAAAGTAACACCTAAGGGAGTTACAGAATTAACTGCTGAAGAACGCCTATTACATGCTATCTTCGGTGAAAAAGCTCGTGAAGTTCGTGATACTTCATTACGTGTACCACATGGTGCAGGTGGTATTATTCTTGACGTAAAAGTATTTAACCGTGAAGATGGCGATGAATTACCACCAGGTGTTAACCAATTAGTTCGTGCTTACATTGTTCAAAAGCGTAAAATTCGCGTTGGGGACAAAATGGCCGGACGTCATGGTAACAAAGGGGTTATCTCTCGAATCTTACCGGAAGAGGATATGCCATTTATGCCAGATGGAACTCCTGTCGATATCATGTTAAACCCACTTGGCGTACCTTCTCGTATGAACATCGGACAAGTTTTAGAGCTACACTTAGGTATGGCTTCTCGTTCCTTAGGCGTTCATATGGCAACTCCAGTATTCGATGGTGCCAACGAGGAAGACGTTTGGGAAACAATGGAAGAAGCAGGTATGAACCGTGATGGTAAAACAACCCTGTATGATGGACGTTCAGGTGAACCATTTGATAACCGCGTATCAGTAGGGATCATGTACATGATCAAACTTGCTCACATGGTTGATGATAAACTTCACGCACGTTCAACTGGTCCTTACTCACTTGTTACTCAACAGCCACTTGGTGGTAAAGCACAGTTCGGTGGACAACGTTTTGGTGAGATGGAAGTATGGGCACTTGAAGCATATGGTGCTGCTTACACACTTCAAGAAATCTTAACAGTTAAATCTGATGACGTTGTTGGTCGTGTGAAAACATACGAAGCAATCGTTAAAGGTGAAAGTGTACCAGAGCCAGGCGTTCCTGAATCATTCAAAGTATTGATTAAAGAACTTCAATCTCTTGGTATGGATGTGAAGATGTTAACGATCAATGATGAAGAGGTAGAGCTTCGCGACTTAGACGAGGAAGATGATCTTCAACCAGCTGATGCTCTTAACATTGCACCACAGCAAGATAAAGAAGCAGAGCCAGTAGAGTCTTTTGAATAATGGATAACCCAAATTCACAGCCTTTGTGAATAAGGTCAAACTTATTTTTCAAACTAGCCGGGCAGGATTTAACGCCCTGTCCGGCTTTTTCTTTCAATAAATCATTCTATTTTTAATCCTTTGTTAAAGAGGCATTTCTTTGCAAACGATTATCGAGCTGCGTAAAAGAGTCTTTATAAAGACCTATACTAGAGGGAGGTAGGCTCCTTGATAGACGTTAATGAATTTGAATATATGAAAATTGGTTTAGCTTCTCCTGACAAGATCCGTTCTTGGTCATACGGTGAAGTTAAAAAACCTGAAACAATCAACTACCGTACTTTAAAACCAGAAAAAGATGGTTTATTCTGTGAGCGTATTTTCGGTCCAACTAAGGACTGGGAGTGTCATTGTGGTAAATACAAACGTGTACGTTATAAAGGCGTAGTTTGTGATCGTTGTGGAGTGGAAGTAACACGCGCTAAAGTTCGTCGTGAACGTATGGGCCACATCGAATTAGCAGCACCAGTATCTCATATCTGGTACTTCAAAGGTATTCCTAGCCGTATGGGTCTTATTTTAGATATGTCCCCACGTGCACTAGAAGAAGTAATTTACTTTGCTTCTTACGTTGTAATCGAGCCAGGTGCTACAAACTTAGAAAGTAAACAACTACTTTCTGAAAAAGAGTACCGTGCATATCGCGAAAAATTCGGCAACACATTCGAAGCATCTATGGGTGCTGAAGCAATTAAAAAATTATTAGGCAAAATTGATCTTGAAGATGAAACTCAATCTTTAAAAGAAGAGTTAAAAACAGCACAAGGTCAACGTCGTACACGTGCAATTAAACGTCTTGAAGTTGTTGAATCATTCCGTAACTCAGGTAACTCTCCTGAATGGATGATTTTAGATGTACTACCAGTTATTCCACCAGAGCTTCGTCCGATGGTGCAATTAGATGGTGGCCGTTTCGCAACTTCTGACTTAAACGATTTATATCGTCGTGTAATCAACCGTAATAACCGTTTAAAACGTTTACTAGACCTTGGTGCTCCAAGTATCATCGTTCAAAACGAAAAACGTATGTTACAAGAAGCTGTTGATGCATTAATTGATAACGGTCGTCGTGGTCGTCCAGTAACAGGTCCAGGTAACCGTCCATTAAAATCACTTTCACATATGCTGAAAGGTAAACAAGGTCGTTTCCGTCAAAACTTACTTGGTAAACGTGTTGACTACTCTGGTCGTTCGGTTATCGTAGTAGGTCCAAACTTAAAAATGTACCAATGTGGTCTACCGAAAGAAATGGCAATTGAGCTGTTCAAGCCTTTCGTGATGAAAGAGTTAGTAGAACGTGGTCTTGCGCATAATATTAAATCTGCTAAACGTAAAATCGAGCGTTTAAACAACGACGTATGGGACGTTTTAGAAGATGTAATTCGTGAGCATCCGGTATTACTTAACCGTGCACCAACGCTTCACCGTCTTGGTATTCAGGCCTTTGAACCAACATTAGTTGAAGGTCGTGCTATTCGTCTTCACCCGTTAGTATGTACAGCTTATAACGCTGACTTCGATGGTGACCAAATGGCGGTTCACGTACCATTATCAGCTGAAGCACAAGCTGAAGCCCGTCTTCTAATGCTTGCGGCACAAAATATCCTGAACCCGAAAGATGGTAAACCAGTTGTAACACCATCTCAAGATATGGTACTAGGTAACTATTACTTAACACTTGAACGCGAGGATGCTCGTGGTGAAGGGGCAATTTTCTATGGACCAAATGAAGTACTAATTGCATATGATACAGGTCATGTTCATTTGCATACTCGTATTGCAATTAAAGCAGCTTCATTAAATAACCCAACATTTACTGAAGAACAAAATAATATGTTCCTATTAACGACTGTTGGTAAAGTAATCTTTAACGAAATCTTGCCGAAATCATTCCCATATATTAACGAGCCAACTGATTTCAACTTAGAGCAAGAAACACCAGACAAATACTTTGTTAATTTAACAATTGATGAAGAAACGTTAAAAGAACTTGAAGCAGATGCGGCCTATAATGCACTTGATGAAAAAGGCAAAGTTGATGCACAACGTACAGCTGTATTACGCAAACACTTTGCATCAGTACCAGTTGTTAACCCGTTCCGTAAGAAATTCTTAGGAAATATCATTGCTGAAGTGTTTAAACGTTTCCACATTACTGAAACATCTAAAATGCTTGACCGTATGAAAAACCTAGGATTTAAATACTCAACACGCGCTGGTATTACTGTAGGTGTGTCTGACATCGTCGTATTACCAGATAAAGGTGAAATTTTAGCAGAAGCTCAAGAAAAAGTAGATAAAGTTCAAGCGCAATTCCGTCGTGGTTTCATCACGGAAGAAGAGCGTTATGATCGTGTTATCTCAAGCTGGAGTGCTGCAAAAGATGAAATTCAAGCGAAACTGATGAAGTCACTTGAAAAAACAAACCCAATTTTCATGATGTCTGACTCAGGTGCCCGTGGTAACGCATCTAACTTTACACAGTTAGCTGGTATGCGTGGTCTGATGGCCAACCCGGCTGGTCGTATCATCGAACTTCCAATTAAATCTTCATTCCGTGAAGGTTTAACGGTATTAGAGTACTTCATCTCAACTCACGGTGCTCGTAAAGGTCTTGCCGATACGGCCCTAAAAACTGCCGATTCAGGTTACTTAACACGTCGTCTTGTTGACGTAGCACAAGATGTTATCGTTCGTGAGGATGACTGTGGAACTGACCGTGGTTTAACAATTGGTGCGTTAATGGAAGGTACAGAGCTAATTGAAGCGTTAGATGAACGTATTATCGGTCGTCATACGAAGAAAACAATCGTACATCCGGAAACAGGTGAAGTTATTTTAGAAAGAGACGGTTTAATCGACCAAGATATCGCACGTTCAATTATCGAGGTTGGTATCGAGGAATTAACAATCCGTTCAGCATTCACATGTAATACAAAACATGGTGTATGTAAAAAATGTTACGGCATGAACTTGGCAACAGGTGAAGAGGTTGAAGTTGGGGAAGCAGTTGGTATTATTGCGGCTCAATCAATCGGTGAACCAGGTACACAGTTAACAATGCGTACATTCCATACTGGTGGGGTTGCCGGTGACGATATTACACAAGGTCTTCCACGTATCCAAGAGATCTTCGAATCACGTAATCCAAAAGGTCAATCTGTTATTTCAGAAATCGCTGGTACTGTTTCGGATATCACTGAAATCCGTGAAGGTCTAAAAGAAATTACAATTCAAGGTGACGTAGAAACTCGTAAATACCCAGCACCTTACAATGCTCGTCTGAAAGTACAAGAAGGCGACTTTGTAGAACGTGGTCAAGTATTAACAGAAGGTTCTATCGATCCAAAACAATTGTTAAAAGTTAAAGACGTTTTGACAGTTCAAGAATATTTACTAAAAGAAGTACAAAAAGTATACCGTATGCAAGGGGTAGAAATTGGAGACAAACATATCGAGGTAATGGTTCGCCAGATGCTTCGTAAAGTACGTGTAATTGAAGCTGGAGATACAGAATTATTACCAGGCTCATTACTAGATATCCACCAATTCTCAGAAGCAAATGCAGATGCTGTGTTAAATGGCAAAAACCCTGCAACTTGTCGCCCTGTAATTCTTGGTATTACAAAAGCTTCTCTTGAAACAGAATCATTCTTATCTGCTGCATCCTTCCAAGAAACAACACGCGTGTTGACAGATGCAGCCATTAAAGGTAAACGTGATGAGCTTCTAGGATTAAAAGAGAACGTAATTATCGGTAAACTTGTTCCTGCAGGTACTGGTATGCAACGTTATCGTCAAATCCGTATCGAAAAAGATGAGCTTGACACAGATGAGCTAATTTCTGCTGAATAATCATTAAATAAATGCCGGAGAGATGTATTTTCATCATCTCTTCGGGCTTTTTAAAGATATTAGTTGACAGTCGAAATTGGTAATGATAATATATTGAAGGTTGATAGTTAACTGTTCTGTACTTTGGAGGATATGAAAATGTCTTATGATAGAGTAAGGGATAGTCGAACAATCATAGGTACAAAGCAAGCAGTAAAAGCAATGCGCGATGGTTCAGTGAAAGAACTTTTTGTGGCACTTGATGCAGACAATTGGGTAACCGATTTGGCCATTACTTTCGCGAGAGAAATCGGTGTGCCAGTTATTCTTGTTGAGTCCAAAAGGGAACTGGGCAAGGCCTGTGGAATCCACGTTGGAGCAGCGGTTGTTGCTATTGCTGTAGAGTAGTTTTTGTGTATAAAACACAAAGACTTTGTTTTTACCCAAAAAATGAACCACCTGGATGTGTGGTATTAACAAGGAATAAATGAAGGGAGGAAATACCGATGCCTACAATTAACCAATTAGTACGTAAGCCTCGTCAATCTAAAAGCACGAAATCAAAATCACCAGCGTTAAACAAAGGATATAACTCATTTAAAAAATCTTTAACTGATGTTAAATCTCCACAAAAACGTGGTGTTTGTACTCGTGTAGGTACAATGACACCTCGTAAACCAAACTCAGCGTTACGTAAATACGCTCGTGTTCGTTTAACTAACCAAATTGAGGTTACAGCTTATATCCCAGGTGAAGGCCACAACTTACAAGAGCACAGTGTTGTTCTTATCCGTGGCGGACGCGTAAAAGACTTAGCGGGTGTTCGTTACCATATCGTACGTGGAGCTCTTGATACAGCTGGTGTAAACGGTCGTTTACAATCACGTTCTAAATACGGAACAAAACGCCCTAAAGAAAAAAAATAATATAACACTATATAGTGTTTCTTAATAAGAGCCTCATGTAGGTGTGACATATTTCAAATCTTGCTAGCAGATTTGAAATATAATAACAACTACGATAAGGCAACTTTATAAAATAAATCGATAACTATTCGAAAGGAGGAAAACACATGCCTCGTAAAGGTCCTGTTTCCAAACGTGACGTGTTACCAGATCCAATTTATAATTCAAAACTAGTAACTCGTTTAATCAATAAAATGATGGTTGATGGTAAAAGAGGTACTTCTCAAAAGATTTTATACGGTGCGTTCGAACTAGTTAAAGAACGTTCTGGTGAAAATCCAATCGAAGTATTCGAAGCTGCTCTAAACAACGTAATGCCAGTTCTTGAAGTACGTGCTCGCCGTGTTGGTGGTTCTAACTACCAAGTACCAGTTGAAGTACGTCCAGAACGTCGTACAACTTTAGGTCTTCGTTACCTAGTTAACTATTCTCGTCTTCGTGGTGAAAAAACTATGGAAGAGCGTTTAGCTAACGAAATCCTAGATGCTTCAAACAACACTGGTGCATCAGTTAAGAAACGTGAAGATATGCACAAAATGGCAGAAGCGAACAAAGCATTCGCTCACTACCGTTGGTAATTTAACCTATGTGTTAGCTAATTGGCTAACACAAGGTCTTTTATACAGTCTTTACCCCAATATGGAAGGAGAAATTTCCTATGAAACGCGAATTCTCACTTGAGAATACTCGTAATATTGGGATCATGGCTCACATTGATGCTGGTAAAACAACAACAACTGAGCGTATCCTTTATTACACTGGTAAGATTCACAAAATCGGTGAAACTCATGAAGGCGCTTCTCAAATGGACTGGATGGAGCAAGAGCAAGAACGTGGTATTACAATCACTTCTGCTGCAACAACAGCACAATGGGCAGGCCACCGTGTAAACATCATCGATACTCCTGGACACGTAGACTTCACTGTAGAAGTAGAACGTTCATTACGCGTACTTGACGGTGCTGTAACAGTACTAGATGCTCAATCTGGTGTTGAGCCTCAAACTGAAACTGTATGGCGTCAAGCTACAACATACGGTGTTCCACGTATTGTATTCATTAACAAAATGGATAAAACAGGAGCAGATTTCTTATATTCTGTAGGAACTCTACATGATCGTTTACAAGCAAACGCTCACCCTGTTCAATTACCTATCGGAGCTGAAGATGAGTTCTCAGCAATCATCGACTTAGTTGAAATGAAAGCTACTTTCTACGGCGACGAAAAAGGTACAGCAGTAACTGAAGGTGAAATTCCTGAAGAATACCGCGCACAAGCTGAAGAATACCGTGAAAAATTAATCGACGCTGTTGCAAGTGTTGATGAAGAAATCATGGAAAAATATTTAGAAGGCGAAGAAATTACTGTTGCTGAACTTAAAGCGGCTATCCGTCGTGCTACGATCGCAGTAGAATTCTACCCAGTAATCTGTGGTACAGCATTCAAACACAAAGGCGTACGCCCAATGTTAAATGCAGTTATCGATTACTTACCATCTCCAGTTGATGTACCAGCAATCAAAGGTACTTCAGTTGATGGTGACGAAGAGTTAGAACGTAAATCTTCTGATGAAGAGCCATTCTCAGCTCTTGCATTCAAAGTTATGACTGACCCATTCGTAGGTAAATTAACTTTCTTCCGTGTGTACTCTGGAACATTAGATTCAGGTTCATACGTACAAAACTCTTCTAAAGGTAAACGTGAGCGTGTAGGTCGTATCCTACAAATGCACGCTAACTCTCGTGAAGAGATTTCTAAAGTATTCGCTGGGGACATCGCAGCAGCAGTAGGTCTTAAAGATACTACTACTGGTGATACTCTATGTGACGAGAAAAACCTAGTTATTCTTGAATCAATGGAGTTCCCTGAGCCAGTAATTTCTCTTTCTGTAGAACCAAAATCAAAAGCTGACCAAGATAAAATGGGTCAAGCTTTACAAAAACTTCAAGAAGAGGATCCAACTTTCCGTGCTCACACTGACACAGAAACTGGCCAAACAATCATCTCAGGTATGGGTGAGCTTCACCTTGATATCTTAGTTGACCGTATGCGCCGTGAATTTAAAGTAGAAGCTAACGTAGGTGCTCCAATGGTATCTTACCGTGAAACATTCCGTGGCTCTGCAAAAGTTCAAGGTAAATTCACTCGCCAATCTGGTGGTCGTGGACAATACGGTGACGTAACGATTGAGTTCTCTCCAAATGAAGAAGGTAAAGGCTTTGAATTCGAAAACGCTATCGTTGGTGGTGTAGTACCTCGTGAGTACATTCCTGCAGTAGAAGCGGGTCTTCGTGACTCTCTTGATCGCGGTGTAGTAGCTGGTTACCCACTAATCGACATTAAAGCGAAATTAGTATTCGGTTCTTACCATGACGTTGACTCGAATGAGATGGCGTTCAAAATTGCTGCATCTATGGCTCTTAAAGAAGCTGCGAAACAATGTGATGCAGTTATTTTAGAACCAATGATGAAAGTTGAAGTTGTAATTCCAGAAGAATACCTTGGTGATATCATGGGTAACATTACTTCTCGTCGCGGACGCGTTGAGGGTATGGATGCTCGCGGTAACTCTCAAGTTGTTCGTTCAATGGTTCCTTTATCGGAAATGTTTGGTTACGCAACAACTCTTCGTTCTGCAACGCAAGGACGTGGTGTATTCTCAATGACATTCGATCATTATGAAGAAGTACCAAAATCAATCGCTGCAGAAATCATCAAAAAAAATAAAGGTGAATAATTGAAATTTCATCTTGCATAAAGTATAACTAATTTGTAAGCTATGATTGTGGGATGGTGGATGGGCCCGTTCACCATCAGCAAGCATTCTATAATTACAAAAAAATATAAACATATAATTTTGAGGAGGCAATCTCTAATGGCTAAAGAAAAATTTGACCGTTCAAAAACGCATGCTAACATTGGTACAATCGGACACGTTGACCATGGTAAAACTACTTTAACTGCTGCAATCGCTACAGTTCTTTCTAAAAAAATGGGTGGTACAGCTAAATCTTACGCTGACATCGATAACGCTCCAGAAGAAAAAGAGCGTGGTATCACAATCAATACTTCACACGTAGAATACGAAACAGCTACTCGTCACTATGCACACGTTGACTGCCCAGGACACGCTGACTATGTTAAAAACATGATCACTGGTGCTGCACAAATGGACGGTGGTATCTTAGTAGTATCTGCTGCTGATGGTCCAATGCCACAAACTCGTGAACACATCCTTTTATCTCGTCAAGTAGGTGTTCCATACTTAGTAGTATTCATGAACAAATGTGATATGGTTGACGACGAAGAATTATTAGAATTAGTAGAAATGGAAATCCGTGACCTACTATCTGAATATGACTTCCCAGGTGACGATCTTCCTGTAATCAAAGGTTCTGCTCTTAAAGCTCTTGAAGGCGAAGCAGAATGGGAAGAAAAAATCGTTGAATTAATGGACGCTGTAGATGCTTACATCCCAACTCCAGAACGTCAAACTGACAAACCATTCATGATGCCAATCGAGGACGTATTCTCAATCACTGGTCGTGGTACAGTTGCAACTGGCCGTGTTGAACGTGGTCAAGTTAAAGTTGGTGACGTAGTTGAAATCATCGGTATCGCTGAAGAAGCTAAATCTACTACTGTAACTGGTGTAGAAATGTTCCGTAAATTATTAGACTATGCTGAAGCTGGTGACAACATCGGTGCTTTACTTCGTGGTGTAGCTCGTGAAGATATCCAACGTGGTCAAGTATTAGCTAAACCAGGTTCAATCACTCCACACACTAACTTCAAAGCTGAAGTTTACGTTTTATCAAAAGAAGAGGGTGGCCGTCATACTCCATTCTTCTCTAACTACCGTCCTCAGTTCTACTTCCGTACAACTGACGTAACAGGTATCTGTAACTTACCAGAAGGCGTTGAAATGGTAATGCCTGGCGATAACATCGAAATGACAGTAGAACTTATCGCTCCAATCGCTCTTGAAGAAGGTACTAAATTCTCTATCCGTGAGGGTGGCCGTACTGTAGGCGCTGGCGTAGTTGCTTCTATCCAAAAATAATTTTAGCGCAAGCTAATTTTTCAAAACCAATCTGTAGGGACGCTTACAGATTGGTTTTTTATGTTAAAATAAGTAAAGAACATTTGATAATCTTATTTGAATTAGATTATTTTATGTATACATAATAGGTGAAATACCAAGTAAGCAGAAATAGTGATCTTTTTTACGAACTGCTAGCGATAAAAGCTAGTGCCAGAGATTAAAATTAAACCAGTGTAGCATGTAGAGTGTAGAATCGCATCCCTTTTAATTTCTACCAACCGTTTAAATAGTTCATCTTCAAAAAGTTAGGATAACTATTTGTTAAAAACGCATGTCATATATAAGGTTGATTGGAGTAAAGGCTGGGCGACTCCTTGGGGCTCATTTGACGCCCCAAGGAAGCTTTGCTCTGTGCGAAAGCGAAGCGTCAGCAACAAATGTTTTATCTGTGCGAAAGCGAAGCGTCAGCAACAAAGCGCCCAGCCGGAGCGGAAATCAACCTCACGTTATGATGCTGAGCATATTTAGTACATAAAACACTTCATGGAAGGAGAAATTGCAAGTGGAGATGAAAATATTGTTGATCGAAGATGATCCATCAATTTTTGAAATGATTCAGACGCGTTTTGCACAATGGACTCTTCAAGTTATTGGTCCTAAAGATTTCCGAAAAGTGATGGATGATTTTATTGAGGAAAAGCCGCAGCTTGTATTGATTGACATTCAGCTACCAGCCTATGATGGCTTTCATTGGTGTCGCGAAATTCGGCATATCTCAAAGGTGCCAATTCTCTTTCTATCGTCAAGGGATCACCCAATGGATATGGTGATGGCAATGCAAATGGGCGCTGATGATTTCGTACAGAAACCCTTCAATATGGATGTATTACTTGCAAAGGTACAGGCCATTTTACGCCGTACATATGATTATGTAGAAGAGTCGTTGGATGTTACACGATTTAATGGGACAGTTATTGACTATGCACGAAGTGAAATTATGTATGAAGGACAGCTTGTTTCCTTAACTAAAAATGAGCTTTTTATTTTACGTATTTTAGTGGAGAAGTCTGATCAAATTGTTTCTAGGGATGATTTAATGAGAAAGTTATGGGACGATGAGCGTTTTGTTAATGATAATACCTTATCTGTAAACGTAAATAGATTACGTGCAAAGCTCGAGGATATCGGTTTACAGGATGTTATTTTAACAAAAAAGGGACTGGGTTATATGGCAGTAACGCAGGGACGTGAGTGAAAATGCTACTTTTATTTTTAAAAGAACGCCTTGCATGGATAGGCTTTTTTGTATTTATTATTGTCATTCTTAACGTTTTATTTACTTTAGATGCTGGGTTAGTTGGCGTTTCAATTTGGTATGTGAATGTTTGCTTGCTTGTTAGTTTCATAGTCTTTTTTATATGGCGATATGTAGTTGAAGTAGGGCAGTTGAAGGATTTCCTGGGAAATGTGGACAGCCAACTTGATGACGCACACAGTAGAAACTTAGCGTTATCACCTTTTCAAGCTGCATATTTTACAAAGATTGAAGATGTCTTTTACGATAAGGATACGGAGTTAAATCAAGCAAAAGTACAGCTACAGGAATATACAGATGAGCTCTTGGCCTGGGTTCATGAAGTAAAAGCACCATTAACTTCGATTAATTTAATGTTAGACCGTGTTGAAGATTTGACATTACGTCGTAAATTAGAGGCTGAGTGGTTAAGGCTACATTTATTGGTCGATCAGCAGCTACATCAAACACGTTTTTCTTCAATTGAAAAAGATAATTATATGGCAGAGATCGAGCTCAGAACGGTTGTCTATAAGGAAATAAGAGCTATGCAAGCATGGTGTATTGAAAAAGGCATCGGTTTTGATGTGGATGAGTTAACGGAGACTGTGATGACGGATGGTAAATGGCTAGCTTTTATCGTGCGACAAATTTTATCCAATGCCATTAAATATAGTCCTGCAAATTCCGAAGTATTAATATTTACGGAGGTAGATCCGAAGGGCGCCACTTTATTACATATAAAAGATGCAGGCATTGGTATTTGTAAGGAGGATTTGCCTCGAATTTTTCAAAAGTCGTATACTGGAACAGCTGGGAGAGAATCTGCGCAGTCCACAGGCATGGGTTTGTATTTAGCGCATAACGTGGCTCAGAAAATAGGTGTTCGTATTAGTGTACAATCAACTGTAGATGAAGGCTCAATATTTACCTTACGTTTTCCATTACAAAATGAATATGTCAAACTAACAGGTAGATGACGAAATTGTCACCTACCTTTTTATATTGTCATGTAAAACGCACGAATTGACGGAGCAGACAGGATACACTTGAACTATAGAAAGGGGCGTTTACAAGTGGCAGTTTTAATTGGTCGTAAAGTGAAAAAAGTATATGGAAAAAAATCAACAGCTCAAGAGGTTTTAAAGGGCATTGATTTAGAAGTGAATAAAGGTGAATTTGTCGGCATTATGGGACCATCAGGCTCAGGAAAAACAACACTTTTAAACGTTTTGTGTTCGATTGACTTTGCAACAGAAGGTGTTATTGAAATAAACGGTCAAAACCTACGTGGTATGAAGGAGAAGGCGCTGGCTAATTTCCGCCGTGAGCAATTAGGGTTTATATTCCAGGATTATAATTTATTAGATACATTGACGGTGAAAGAAAATATTCTACTCCCATTAGCCATTAGTAAACTACCGAAGGCTGTTGCGGAGAGTCGTTTAAAGGAGCTTACACATTTATTAGGTATTACCGAGATTTTAAACAAATACCCAAACGAAATATCAGGTGGCCAAAAGCAACGTACATCGGCAGCTCGTGCACTTATTACAAATCCATCGCTTGTATTTGCTGATGAACCTACAGGCGCACTTGATTCAAAATCAGCTACTGCACTTTTAAAAAACTTACAAAGTATTAATGAGACAAAAAAAGCAACGATTATGATGGTTACGCATGATGCGGTGGCAGCAAGCTTTTGTACACGTGTTTTGTTTTTAAAAGATGGATTCATTTATAGTGAGCTATATAAAGGGGATAAAACGAGACAGGCATTTTTCCAAGAGATCATGCATACGCAAAGTGTGCTAGGTGGTGACGGTTATGAGTCTTAGTAAACTCGTGTTACGCAGCATGAAGAAAAATATGAAGCACTATTATTTATATTTCTTCGCACTTATTTTTAGCGTTACTTTATATTTTTCCTTTGTGACATTGCAAAATAACCCTAACGTGCTAGCTACTGTACAGGAGAGCGGTACAGCCACAGCAGGCTTTGAAGCAGCAACATATATGTTGTACTTTATTATTTTGTTTTTCGTACTTTATGCAAACCATTTATTTATGAAGCGTCGCAGTAAGGAAATAGGCTTGTATCAGCTGATAGGGATGACAAAGGGGCTTATCGTACGCTTATTGGCGGTAGAAAGTATCCTATTATTTGTAGGCGCGGTCGTTTTAGGTATGCTTGCAGGGTTCTTTAGCTCACGCTTATTTGCAATGATTTTACTGCGCGTACTAGAAAAAGAGGCACTTGTGACGATGACATTTAGTACGCAAGCATTTCAACAATCCGTTGCAGTATTTGCCATTCTACTAGTAATTGTACTTGTGCAAATGGCTTGGATGATTCATCGTGTATCACTTCTGTCACTATTTACAGCTGCTAAACAAGCAGATGAGCGTGTAAAACGATTTAGTCCACTACAAATGGTCATCGGTTTTTTAGGTCTTGTGTTAATTGTATATGGCTACTATGCATCAACAAAGTTATTCGATATTGACAATTCAGGAAATTTATTTCTAAATATGATCATTATTTTAGCTTCTACCATTGGTGGAACCTTTCTTGTATTCCGTTTTTCCGTAGCATTTATTATGAATTCAGTTCGCCTAAAGAAAAATGGGCATTTATCTGTACATGATGTACTCGCATTAACACCAATTATGCATCGTATGAAAAGTAATGCAAAATCATTAACGCTCATTACTGTTTTAACGGGTGTATCACTCGGGATTGCCACATTAGCATATATTTCGTATTATTCATCAGAAGCACATGCATATAGTAGTGTACCTGGCGACTATATATTGCTTGAAGATAATGATCATGATTTTTTTAAAAAGCTAGAAGAAAATAATATTGATTATAATAAAATAGACTACCGATTACAGGGTGTAACAGCGGCAGTTGGACAATTAATACCAGAAGAAGATCAACAAGAAGGTAATCCTTTTTATAATATGGAAGGGACTATTTATACAATTCCACTTTCTGATTATCAACAAAGAGTTCCTGAGGCATCAGTATCTGGTAATGAAGCCATCTTAACAAACTATGGTGGGTATATGGAAGCGATGTTCAAGTTAGAGAAAGACCGTGATATTGTAGTATCTGCGGGAGAGCTTGAAGAAACATTCCATGTTGTAGATATTCAAAAGGAAAGTATTATTAGTGGAATTGTGACTGGTGGGCCAGGAGGACCTATTTTTGTAGTATCAGATGAAGTATTTGAAAAGCTTGCTACAAAATCTGATCTTTTCCAATTTCATAAACAAACTACCATTATGTTAAAGTCGAAAAGCGATATAGAGTTAGCTGAGAAATTGTATAAACAAACAATAGGTTCGGATGTTATATCTGTTAGAGATAGCGAAGGCGGAACAACAATGAAATTTACGCAAACATCTTATGAAGGTGAGCGTCAAGAAAATATTGAAACATTAGGCATAACAATTTTTACAACGGCATTTTTAGCTTTAGCATTTTTAATGACAACAGGTAGTATTTTATACTTTAAACAAATGTCTGAGGCTGAAGAGGAACGAGCTTCTTATACGATATTAAGAAAGATTGGCTTCGCTGAAAAAGATATTATGAAAGGTATATATATGAAACAAGCCTTTAACTTCGGTGTTCCATTAATAATAGGGTTACTCCATAGTTACTTTGCTGTTAAGTCGGGATGGTTCTTCTTTGGATCTGAGTTAACAACCCCATTATGGATTGCTATGAGCTGCTATATAGCGTTATATGCTATCTTCGCTGTACTTTCTATTGGATATTATAAAAAAGTCATTCGCGAATCACTATAATAGGAAGAAATCTAAAAGCAGTATGATTATTTAAGATCATACTGTTTTTTTTGCGTCGTTTATATTTGAAAAAATATTATAGGGGTATAAAAATATCTTGACTTTCAATTAGTAGACGATTAAAGTTTAATGTGTTAGTAGTCTAGTGTGTGAAAGTGAAGTGTTAAAATGAACGCAGTAATAGTGGCGGTAGCTGTCATGTTAATATTGAGCATGCTCCGTATCAATGTTGTTCTTTCTCTTGTATTGGGGGCCTTTGTAGGAGGCTTAGCGAGTGGCATGGGGATAGAAGCAACTGTTCAATCATTTACAGAGGGATTAGGAGCAGGTGCAACGATTGCTTTAAGTTATGGGTTGCTTGGTGGTTTTGCTATTGCCATTTCAAAAACGGGGATTCCTGAATTAATGATTGCAGGGATTTTAAAGATATTAAATAAAAACGGTTCAAGTAATCGAAAAGGTTTAGTAAAGGTCTTAATCTTTTTACTCATCTTTATGATGTCAATTTTCTCACAAAATTTAATTCCAATTCATATAGCTTTTATTCCATTACTGATTCCTCCAATCTTAAAGGTTTTAAATATACTAGAGATTGACCGACGAATTATTGCAACATTAATTGCTGTTGGATTAATAGGAACATATAGTTTCGTCCCAGCTGGCTTCGGAGCTATTTTCCAAGATATCGTTTCTACACAAGTATCTGAAGCTGGTATGGAGGTATCTTCACGTGATGTACCGGTAGCGATGGCTATACCTGTTCTAGGGATGCTAATTGGATTAGGTATAGCATTTTTTGTTTATCGAAAACCTCGACAATATCAAAATAATGATGTTGAAACAGAGTCTTTAAATGTTAATGTTAGTAAGTATGTTATTTTTTCAACGGCTGCGGCTTTAATCGTGTCATTATGTGCGCAAATTTATACCGATTCGATGATTGTTGGTGCTTTTGCGGGGATTATGATTATGTATTTTACAGGTGCACTTAAATGGAAAGAAGCAGATGAGATCCTTTCTGAGGGAATGAAAATGATGGCCTTTATTGGTTTTGTTATGATCGCTGCAAATGGGTTTGCATCTGTTATTAACGCCACAGGGCAAGTAGATAGCTTAATTACTAACGCATTGGCACTTCTTCAAGGGAATAAGAGTCTAGCTGTATTCATTATGTTGGTTATTGGTTTAATCGTAACGATGGGGATCGGTTCTTCGTTCGCAACAGTACCTATTATAGCGACCTTATTCGTACCCCTTGCACAAGGATTAGGATTGAGTCCTTTGGCGATTATTTGTCTAATAGGTACAGCGGGTGCTTTAGGCGATGCCGGCTCTCCTGCTTCAGATTCGACGCTTGGACCAACTGCAGGTTTAAATGTAGATGGACAGCATAATCACATTTGGGATACGTGTGTGCCAACGTTCTTATTTATTAACATCCCACTTATTATATTTGGTTGGGTTGCATGTGTGTTCTTCTTATAAAGATATAGAAGGTAAAGATATAGAAAGAGCGGTTTCTAATTATTAGAGACTGCTTTTTTATTGTTAAAGAAATGATAGATTATTAATTAAGACATAACTAAGGGCGTAATTTTCATCTACTACATTCTCGAAGTGAGTTCACCAACGATTTAGTGAACTCGTTCTTGGATTGATCAATTGTTTGAAATGTTCGAAAACGTTGATATAACAGCCTTAAGTGTTGCAATGTGCTTAGAAATTTTATATACTAATAAACGGCTTAGAAAAGCGAGAAATATTAAGTAGTACGAATACCTGCAACATTTAAAAGAATTTAGCGAAAAGACTTGCTTATTCTTTTTTTATTGTATATAATGTTGAATGTTGGTCTTTGACTGCGATGAAACGAGAGGTTGCCGACACACCCGGCCGCTTTGCCATGGCGGTGCGTTGGAGAATTTTCGTGGAGAATGTCTAGAAAATAGGCGAGAAGGAGGGAAAATAATGGCAAAACAAAAGATTCGTATTCGTTTAAAAGCGTATGATCACCGTATTTTAGATCAGTCTGCTGAGAAAATTGTGGAAACTGCAAAACGTTCAGGTGCAAGTGTATCAGGTCCGATTCCACTTCCAACTGAGAAGTCTGTGTACACAATTCTTCGTGCCGTTCACAAGTACAAAGATTCTCGTGAACAGTTCGAAATGCGTACGCATAAACGTCTGATCGATATCGTTAACCCAACACCACAAACTGTTGATGCGTTAATGAAACTTGATTTACCATCTGGCGTTGATATTGAAATCAAACTTTAATGGTAAAAATATAACTTTTTAAAACTTACAGGAGGTGTGACAAATGGCTAAAGGAATCTTAGGTAGAAAAATTGGTATGACACAAGTTTTCGCTGAAAACGGCGATTTAATCCCGGTAACAGTTATTGAAGCTACTCCAAACGTAGTTCTTCAAAAGAAAACTGTTGATACAGACGGCTACGAAGCGATCCAAGTTGGTTTCGAAGACAAGCGCGTTAAGCTTTCTAACAAACCAGAACAAGGTCACGTAGCAAAAGCGAACACTGCTCCTAAGCGCTTCATTCGTGAATTCCGCAACGTGAACGTGGGAGAATACGAAGTTGGTCAAGAAGTCAAAGTAGAAATTTTCGCAGAAGGCGATGTAATTGATGTAACAGGCGTTACTAAAGGTAAAGGTTTCCAAGGTGTAATTAAACGCCATGGTCAATCTCGTGGTCCTATGGCCCACGGTTCTCGTTACCACCGTCGTCCTGGTTCAATGGGTCCAGTTGCTCCGAACCGCGTATTCAAACAAAAGAAATTACCTGGTCAAATGGGTGGCACTGTAGTTACAATCCAAAACTTAGAAATCGTGAAAGTTGATGCGGAACGTAACTTACTACTTGTTAAAGGTAATGTTCCTGGTTCTAAAAAAGCTCTAGTTACAGTTAAAACTGCAATTAAAGCTAACTAATCACTTCAAGAAAGGAGGAAACAGGAATGACAAAAGTATCTGTACTTAGTCAAACAGGTGCTTCAGTTGGTGAAATCGAGTTAAACGAAGCGATCTTCGGAATCGAGCCAAATGAAGCAGTATTATTCGACGCTGTAGTTGCACAACGCGCTTCTCTTCGTCAAGGTAATCATAAGGTTAAAAACCGTTCTGAAGTTGCTGGTGGTGGTCGTAAACCATGGCGTCAAAAAGGAACTGGTCGTGCTCGTCAAGGTTCTATCCGTTCTCCACAATGGCGCGGCGGTGGTATCGTATTCGGTCCAACTCCACGTAGCTACTCTTACAAATTACCTAAAAAAGTTCGTCGTTTAGCTCTTAAATCTGCTTTATCAGCTAAAGTAGTAGAACAAAACTTCTTAGTTCTTGATGCTCTTACACTAGCAGCACCAAAAACAAAAGAATTCACAAAAATCCTTAAAGATCTTTCTTTAGAGAAAAAATCTTTATTCGTTACTGCTGACCTAGATGAAAACGTAGCATTATCTGCTCGTAACATCCCTGGTGTAACAGTTTTAACTGCAAATGGAATCAATGTTCTTGATCTATTAGGTCATGAAAAAGTTGTATTCACAAAATCTGCAGTAGAAAAAGTTGAGGAGGTGCTTGGATAATGGAAGCACGTGATATTTTAAAACGTCCGGTCATTACTGAGCGTTCTTCAGAACTTATGGCAGAGAAAAAGTATACTTTCGAAGTAGACACTCGCGCTAACAAAACTCAAGTAAAAGACGCTGTAGAAGAAATCTTTGGTGTAGAAGTTGAGAAAGTAAACGTTCTTAACTACAAAGGTAAATTCAAACGCGTTGGCCGTTACGGTGGTTACACTAACAAACGTCGTAAAGCGATTGTTAAATTAACTGCGGACAGCAAAGAAATTGAATTATTCGAAATGTAATCCTTAAAGGATTTATGATTTGAACACTTAAGAAGGAGGGAAAACACAATGGCGATTAAAAAGTATAAACCTACCTCTAATGGTCGTCGTAATATGACGTCTTTAGACTTTGCGGAAATTACAACTAACAAGCCTGAGAAATCATTGCTTGAACCAACTAAACGCAAAGCTGGTCGTAACAACCAAGGTAAAATCACTGTTCGTCATCATGGTGGTGGTCATAAGAAGCAATACCGTGTTATCGATTTCAAACGTGTTAAAGATGGCATTCCGGCAAAAGTTGCTACTATTGAATATGATCCAAACCGTTCTGCGAATATCGCATTAATTAATTACGCTGATGGAGCAAAAGCTTACATCTTAGCACCAAAAGGTCTAGAGGTTGGTCAAACAATCGTATCTGGTCCAGATGCTGATATTAAAGCAGGTAACGCATTACCATTAGCAAACATTCCAATGGGTACTACAATCCATAACATCGAGTTAAAACCTGGTAAAGGTGGACAATTAGTACGTTCTGCTGGTACTTCTGCGCAAGTACTTGGTCGTGAAGATAAGTACGTAATCGTTCGTCTTCAATCTGGTGAAGTACGTTTAATTCTAGCTACTTGCCGTGCTACAATCGGTCAAGTTGGTAACGAACAACACGAACTTGTAAACATCGGTAAAGCAGGTCGTAGCCGTTGGTTAGGTAAACGCCCAGTAGTTCGTGGTTCTGTAATGAACCCTAACGATCACCCACACGGTGGTGGTGAAGGACGTTCTCCAATCGGACGTAAATCACCAATGACTCCTTGGGGTAAACCAGCACTTGGTTACAAAACTCGCAAGAAGAAAAACAAATCGGATAAATTCATCATCCGTAGTCGTAAAAAATAAAGTGGTTAAACTACGGTTCTATGTGAGAGCCGTGGTGGAATCACGGAGGGAGGTTCCTTCATGGGCCGCAGCTTGAAAAAAGGACCTTTTGTCGATGACCACTTAATGAAAAAAGTGGAAGCGCAAGAGGCTTCTGAGAAAAAACAAGTTATTAAAACTTGGTCACGCCGTTCTACAATCTTCCCGACTTTCATCGGTTTAACGATTGCTGTATATGATGGACGTAAACATGTTCCTGTATACGTAACAGAAGATATGGTAGGCCACAAACTTGGTGAGTTCGCACCGACACGTACTTACAAAGGTCACGGTGCAGACGACAAGAAAACAAGACGCTAATTTTGAGAGGAGGTAAATCCTAATGACACAAGCTAAAGCTATCGCTCGCACAGTACGCATTGCCCCTCGTAAAGTACGTCTAGTTGTCGACTTAATCCGAGGCAAGCAAGTTGGTGAGGCAGTTGCAATTTTACGTCATACTCCAAAAGCGGCGTCTCCAGTCGTTGAAAAAGTATTAAAATCTGCAGTTGCTAACGCTGAGCACAACTATGATCTTGACATCAACTCTTTAGTAGTTTCTGAAGTATTCGTTGATGAAGGTCCAACATTAAAACGTTTCCGTCCACGTGCACAAGGACGTGCAAGCGCAATTAACAAACGCACAAGCCACATTACTCTAGTGGTATCTGAGAAGAAGGAGGGCTAATCCGTGGGTCAAAAAGTACATCCAATAGGACTGCGCGTTGGTATTATTCGTGACTGGGAGTCAAAATGGTACGCTGAAAAAGACTATGCAACTCTACTTCACGAAGACATCAAAGTGCGTAAATATATTGAAACGGCTCTTAAAGACGCTTCTGTTTCTAAAGTAGAAATCGAACGTGCTGCAAACCGTGTAAACATTACAATTCACACTGCGAAACCAGGTATGGTAATCGGTAAAGGTGGTACTGAAGTTGAAAATCTTCGTAAATACCTTAGCGAGTTAACTGGTAAACGTGTACACATCAACATTATCGAAATTAAACGTGCTGATCTTGACGCTCGTCTAGTAGCTGAAAACATCGCTCGTCAATTAGAAAACCGTGTATCATTCCGTCGTGCGCAAAAGCAAGCGATCCAACGCACAATCCGCGCTGGTGCAAAAGGAATTAAAACACAAGTATCTGGTCGTTTAGGTGGCGCTGATATCGCGCGTGCTGAACACTATAGTGAAGGAACTGTTCCACTTCATACTCTACGTGCTGACATCGACTATGCACACGCAGAAGCTGACACTACTTACGGTAAATTAGGCGTTAAAGTATGGATCTACCGTGGTGAAGTTCTTCCTACGAAGAAATCTGTGGAAGGAGGCAAATAATATGTTATTGCCTAAACGCGTAAAATACCGTCGTGAACACCGCGGAAACATGCGTGGCGAAGCGAAAGGCGGCAAAGAAGTATCTTTCGGCGAATGGGGCTTACAAGCTCAAACAGCTAGCTGGATTACTAACCGTCAAATCGAATCTGCCCGTATCGCGATGACTCGTTACATGAAACGTGGCGGTAAAGTTTGGATTAAAATCTTCCCGCACAAGCCTTACACTAAAAAACCTCTAGAGGTCCGCATGGGTTCTGGTAAAGGTTCTCCTGAAGGCTGGGTAGCAGTAGTAAAACCAGGAAAAGTAATGTTCGAAATCGCTGGTGTATCTGAAGAGATAGCACGTGAAGCACTTCGTTTAGCATCACATAAGCTTCCTGTAAAATGTAAGATCGTAAAACGTCAAGAAACTGGTGGTGAATCTAATGAAAGCTAATGAAATCCGTGACCTTGCCACTTCTGAGATCGAATTAAAAGTGAAATCACTGAAAGAAGAGCTTTTCAACCTTCGCTTCCAATTGGCGACTGGTCAATTAGAAAACACAGCTCGTATTCGTGAAGTGCGTAAAGCAATCGCGCGTATGAAAACTGTTATTCGTGAAAGAGAAATCAGTGCAAATAACTGATAAAGGAGGTTTTCAAGTATGACTGAGCGTAATCAACGCAAAGTTTACACGGGCCGCGTTGTTTCAGATAAAATGGATAAAACGATTTCTGTTTTAGTTGAAACTCACAAAAAGCACAAGCTTTATGGTAAACGTGTAAAATACTCTAAGAAGTTTAAAGCTCATGATGAGTTAAACACAGCGAAAATCGGTGATATCGTACGTATCATGGAAACTCGCCCGCTATCAGCTACTAAACGATTCCGTCTAGTTGAAGTTGTAGAAAAAGCGGTTATTATTTAATAACTATTTCGGAACAACCAATTTCCGAAGGGAGGTAACCTAAGTGATCCAACAAGAAAGTCGTATGAAAGTTGCTGACAACTCAGGTGCACGTGAAGTTCTTACAATTAAAGTGCTTGGTGGCTCTGGCCGTAAAACTGCTAACATCGGTGATATCGTTGTTTGTACAGTTAAGAAAGCAACACCAGGTGGCGTTGTCAAGAAGGGTGACGTTGTTAAAGCTGTTATCGTTCGTACTAAATCAGGCGTACGTCGTAAAGATGGTACGTACATCAAATTTGATGAAAATGCTTGTGTAATTATTCGTGATGATAAATCACCACGCGGAACTCGTATTTTCGGACCTGTTGCACGTGAATTACGTGACAGCAACTTCATGAAAATCGTTTCTCTAGCTCCAGAAGTTCTTTAATTTCATGATAGTGCCAATCAAGGAGGTGCGACAGCATGCATGTAAAAAAAGGTGACAAGGTTAAGGTAATCACTGGTAAGGACAAAGGCAAAGAAGGCGTAATCCTTGCTGCTTACCCTAAACAAGATCGCGTTCTTGTTGAAGGTGTGAACATCGTGAAAAAACACGTAAAACCTAACCAATTGAATCCACAAGGTGGAATTGTTAGCCAAGAAGCTGCAATTCACGTTTCGAACGTAATGCTAATCGATCCTAAATCTGGCGAGCCGACTCGTGTAGGTTATAAAATCGAAAACGGTAAAAAAGTTCGTGTTGCAAAAAAATCAGGTACAGTAATCGACTAACTAGTATAAAAAGAAGGGAGGTACAAACATGAGCCGCCTAAAAGAAAAATATTTAAATGAAGTTTCAACTGCTCTTATGAGCAAGTTTGGATATGAATCAGTTATGCAATTGCCGAAAGTTGAGAAAATCGTAATCAACATGGGTGTTGGTGATGCAGTTCAAAACTCAAAAGCATTAGATTCAGCTGTAGAAGAATTAACAATTATCACTGGTCAGAAACCAGTTGTAACTAAAGCGAAAAAATCGATCGCAGGTTTCCGTCTACGTGAAGGTATGCCTATCGGTGCTAAAGTTACATTACGCGGTGAGCGTATGTATGAATTCTTGGACAAATTAATCTCAATTTCACTACCTCGTGTACGTGACTTCCGTGGTGTTTCTAAAAAAGCATTCGATGGTCGCGGTAACTACACTTTAGGTGTTAAAGAGCAATTAATTTTCCCAGAAATCGATTACGATAAAGTTTCAAAAGTACGCGGTATGGACATCGTGATCGTAACGACAGCGAACTCTGACGAAGAAGCTCGCGAGTTATTGACACAATTCGGTATGCCGTTCCAAAAGTAATTTAAACAAGGAGGGCGAAAACGTGGCTAAAAAATCTATGATCGTTAAACAACAACGTAAGCAAAAGTTTAAAGTGCAAGAATATACACGTTGTGAACGCTGTGGCCGTCCACACTCTGTATATCGCAAATTCAAACTTTGCCGTATTTGTTTCCGAGAACTTGCATATAAGGGACAAATTCCTGGCGTGAAAAAAGCCAGCTGGTAATCCCCTAATTTGGGAAGGAGGTAAATGTAATGACAATGACTGATCCGATTGCAGATATGCTTACTCGCATTCGTAATGCGAACATGGTTCGTCACGAGAAGTTAGAAGTACCAGCTTCCAACGTGAAAAAAGAAATCGCTGAAATTTTAAAGCGCGAAGGTTTCGTACGTGACGTAGAATACGTAGAAGATAACAAGCAAGGTATTATCCGTATCTTCTTAAAATACGGTAAAGATAACGAGCGTGTTATCACTGGTTTAAAACGTATTTCTAAACCTGGTCTACGAGTATATGCTAAAACAAATGAAGTGCCTAAAGTACTGAACGGTCTTGGTATCGCTTTAGTGTCAACTTCACAAGGTCTATTAACTGATAAAGAAGCTCGCGCTAAACAAGTTGGCGGCGAAGTTCTAGCATACGTTTGGTAATTAGCAATAAATGAATGGAGGTGCAACTAAATGTCTCGTGTAGGTAAAAAAATTATCGAGGTACCAGCTAACGTAACTGTTACTGTTGCAGCTGAAAACACTGTTACTGTTAAAGGTCCTAAAGGCGAACTTGTTCGTTCTTTCCACCAAGATATGAAAATTGAGCAAGAAGGTAACGCGATTACTGTATCTCGTCCTTCTGACTCAAAAGAACACCGCACAAACCACGGTACAACTCGTGCGCTTTTAGCGAACATGGTTACTGGTGTTTCTGTAGGTTTCGAAAAATCATTAGAACTAATCGGTGTCGGTTACCGTGCGCAATTACAAGGTAAAAAACTTGTTCTTAACGTAGGTTACTCTCACCCAGTTGAGTTCACACCTGAAGATGGTCTAGAAGTAGAAGTGCCTTCTAACACTAAGATCATCGTTAAAGGTATTAGCAAAGAACGCGTTGGCGCTCTTGCATCTAACATCCGTGACGTTCGTCCACCAGAGCCGTACAAAGGTAAAGGTATCCGTTACGAAGGCGAATACGTTCGTCGTAAAGAAGGTAAAACAGGTAAATAATGCTGTCTAAGCATTAGAAAGGAGTGACCCTTGTGATTACGAAACAAGATAAAAATCAGGTTCGTAAAAAACGTCATGCACGTGTACGTTCTAAAATTTCGGGTACTGCTGAGCGTCCACGCTTAAACGTATTCCGTTCTAACAAGAACATTTACGCGCAACTTATCGATGACGTAGCAGGCGTAACACTTGTTAGCGCATCTTCTCAAGAAAATGGTTTTGAAGGTGCTGGTAGCAATGTTGATGCTGCAACTAAAGTCGGTGAAACAATCGCAAAACGCGCTACGGAAAAAAATATTACTGCTGTAGTATTTGACCGTGGTGGTTACTTATATCATGGACGTGTAAAAGCTTTAGCTGAAGCTGCACGTGAGAACGGTTTAGAATTTTAATAAGAAGGAGGGACACATTTCATGAGTCGAATTGACGCAAACAAACTTGGAGAACTTGAAGAACGCGTAGTTACTATTAACCGTGTTGCTAAAGTTGTTAAAGGTGGACGTCGCTTCCGCTTCACAGCATTAGTTGTTGTTGGCGATAAAAACGGACATGTAGGTTTCGGTACTGGTAAAGCTCAAGAAGTGCCAGACGCTATCCGCAAAGCTGTTGAAGATGCGAAGAAAAACTTAATCGAAGTGCCACGCGTAGGTGGAACAACTCCACACTTAGTGCAAGGTCGCTTTGGTGCAGGAGAAATCCTAATTAAACCTGCTGCTCCTGGTACAGGGGTTATCGCTGGTGGTCCAGTACGTGCCGTACTAGAACTTGCTGGTATTACTGATATTCTTTCAAAATCACTTGGATCTAACACACCAATTAACATGGTGCGTGCAACTATTCAAGGTTTAACTGAATTAAAACGCGTAGAGGACGTAGCGAAATTACGTGGTAAATCAGTGGAAGAAATATTAGGATAAGGGGGGAAAGATAATGGCTAACAAATTACAAATCACCCTTACAAAATCAGTGATTGGTTCTAAACCAGCACAACGTAAAACTATTGAAGCATTAGGTTTACGTAAATTAAACCAAACTGTTGAGAAAGCTGATAATGCAGCAACTCGCGGTATGATTGATGTAGTAGCTCACTTAGTTACTGTAAAAGAAAACTAATTTTTAATTAACGAACAAGGAGGTGCCATCCAATATGAAACTTCATGAGTTAAAACCAGCAGAAGGTTCCCGTAAAGTACGTAACCGCGTAGGTCGCGGTATCGGTTCTGGTAACGGTAAAACTGCAGGTAGAGGTCATAAAGGTCAAAACTCTCGTTCTGGCGGCGGTGTACGCCCAGGATTCGAAGGTGGTCAAAACCCTTTATTCCGTCGTTTACCGAAACGCGGCTTTACTAACATTAACCGTAAAGAGTACGCGATCGTTAATCTTGATACATTAAACCGTTTTGAAGATGGTGCAGAGGTAACAACTGCATTATTACTTGAAACAGGTTTAGTGAGCAATGAAAAAGCTGGAATTAAAGTTCTTGGAAACGGAACTCTTAATAAAAAGCTTACAGTAAAAGCTCATAAATTCTCAGCTTCGGCTAAAGAAGCAATTGAAAATGCCGGCGGAACTACTGAGGTGATTTAATGTTTCAGACAATCTCTAACTTTATGCGTGTTCGAGATATACGAAATAAAATCATTTTCACTCTTCTAATGTTAATCGTTTTCCGTATTGGTACGTTTGTACCAGTACCGAACGTTGACGCTAATGTATTAAAGGCAACTGATGAGTTCAATCTCGTTGGTTTCCTAAATACTTTTGGCGGTGGTGCTTTAAAGAACTTCTCTATCTTTGCGATGGGGATTATGCCTTACATCACTGCTTCAATCATTGTTCAGTTATTGCAAATGGACGTAGTACCGAAATTTGCTGAGTGGGCAAAGCAAGGTGAAGTCGGAAGACGTAAACTTGCTCAATTTACTCGTTACTTTACAATTGTTCTTGCTTTTATCCAATCATTCGCGATGTCATTTGGCTTTAATAAAATGTATGGTGGATCATTGATTAAAGAAGAAGGAGTTTTAACTTACGTTACGATTTCTATTGTATTGACAGCGGGTACAGCATTCCTAGTATGGCTTGCTGAACAAATTACTGCGCATGGCGTTGGGAATGGTATTTCTGTTATAATTTTCGCAGGTATCGTTGCGGCATTACCAACAAGTATCAACCAAATCTATGCACAGCAAATCGAGGGCGCTGGTGATAAGTTATTTATCAATCTAGTGATTCTTGGATTACTTGTTTTAGTTATGCTTGCAGTTGTTGTTGGGGTTATCTACGTGCAACAAGCACTACGTAAAATTCCAATTCAATATGCAAAACGAGTTACTGGACGTAACCAACAAACTGGTGGTCAACAAACGCATTTACCGTTAAAAGTGAATGCTGCAGGGGTTATTCCGGTAATCTTTGCATCAGCGTTTCTAATGACACCACGTACGTTAGTTCCGTTCTTTGGTGAAAGTGCCGTAACAACATTCATTGAAAACACGTTTGATTATACAAAACCTGTTGGAATGATTCTTTACGTTGCATTGATCGTCGCGTTCACATATTTCTATGCATTCGTACAAGTGAATCCGGAAAATGTGGCAGATAACTTGAAAAAACAAGGTGCTTACATTCCAGGTATTCGTCCTGGTGAAAGCACACAAACGTATTTAACAAGCGTGTTATATCGTCTGACATTTGTCGGTGCGATTTTCTTAACTGTTATTTCTGTAATGCCGATTATATTCACAAATTTTATGAATCTACCTGCCACAGTGCAGATCGGTGGTACTAGTATAATTATCGTGGTCGGCGTAGCGCTAGAAACGATGAAACAGCTAGAATCTCAACTTGTTAAACGTCACTACAAAGGCTTTATGAAATAATGTTGGTTTTTAGGGAACGTTCCATCGTTTCCTGAAATCAGCAAACCTTTTGTGGGGGGAATATTTCCGTATGAATATCGTTTTAATGGGTCTGCCAGGTGCTGGTAAAGGTACACAGGCAGATAAAATCGTTGAGAAGTACGCGATTCCTCATATTTCTACAGGCGATATGTTCCGTGCTGCTATGAAAGATGGCACAGAACTAGGCTTACAGGCTAAATCGTTTATTGATCAAGGTGCTCTAGTACCTGATGAAGTAACGATTGGTATTGTCCGTGAGCGACTTGCTAAACCTGATTGTGAAAAAGGATTCTTACTTGATGGTTTCCCACGTACTGTTCCTCAAGCTGAAGCTTTAGACAGCATTCTTGCTGATCTTGGCAAAGTTATTGAGCATACGTTAAACATCCAGGTTGAAAAGGATGAGCTAATTGCTCGTTTATCAGGTCGTCGTATTTGTAAAACTTGTGGTACATCTTATCATTTAATTTTCAATCCTCCAGCAGAGGAAGGGAAATGTGATAAAGATGGTGGCGAGCTTTATACACGTGCGGATGATAATCCTGAAACGGTTGCGAACCGTCTGGAAGTAAATATGAAACAAGCACAACCTTTACTTGACTACTATGAAGTAAAAAATGTGTTAACAAATATAGATGGACAGCAAAATATTAATATAGTGTTTGCTGATCTTGATGCTCTATTACAGGGCAGCCGCAGCTGATACCCGGCTCCGGGCGCAGAATACTGTTTCCGCGGGAGGCATGCGGGAGCAACAACGAAACATAATTTTTTTGAGAGTTGCAAAAGCATATTGTGCCCGGTATATATTTCTTTTAAAAAGTGCAACATTACTTTTGAAAGAGTATAATGGGTTTCGTGGAAGCATCTGTGTAACGGGTATGAATATCTCATCAAAGACATTCCGGTATTCGTGTAAACATGGGAGATTCAGTTCCCTTACTGGTTCTGTATATTCCGTGGATTGTGTGAAGCGAAACCAGACGAGCGTCTTTCAAACATCTCTCATACAATCCAAACATATGTTGAAACGAGGTTGCTTCTATGGTTGCAGCAGATATCCGTTTGATGTAACGATGAGAACTTTAATTTGCATATAGAGAGGAGACAGAGTAGATGGCGAAAGATGATGTAATTGAAGTCGAAGGGACAGTTGTTGAGACTTTGCCAAACGCGATGTTTAAGGTAGAATTAGAAAATGGACATGTGATTCTAGCACACGTTTCTGGTAAGATTCGTATGCACTTTATCCGTATTCTACCTGGAGATAAGGTTACTATCGAGTTATCTCCTTATGATTTAACTCGCGGTCGTATCACATACCGTTTTAAATAATCTTTTGCGCTCCGGACTACTAAGGAGGTTAGGTTAGATGAAAGTGAGACCATCTGTGAAACCGATCTGCGAAAAATGTAAAGTAATTCGCCGACGCGGTAAAGTAATGGTAATCTGTGAAAATCCTAAACACAAACAAAAACAAGGTTAATTCTAAAGGAGGTGCACAACGTACATGGCACGTATTTCTGGTGTTGACATTCCTCGCGACAAACGCGTGGTAATTTCATTAACGTACATTTTCGGTATTGGTAAAACTACAGCTCAGAAAGTACTAGCTGACGCAGGTATTTCAGAAGATACACGCGTACGCGACTTAACTGAAGATGAGTTAAACAAAATCCGTGAACAATTAGATTCATACAAACTTGAAGGTGACTTACGTCGCGAAACTTCATTAAACATTAAGCGTCTGATGGAAATCGGTTCATTCCGTGGTATCCGTCACCGTCGTGGTTTACCTGTTCGTGGTCAAAATACGAAGAACAATGCGCGTACGCGTAAAGGTCCTCGTAAAACAGTTGCGAACAAGAAAAAATAATAAGTAAAGGAGGTTCCTTCTTAACATGGCTCGTAAACAACAAACTCGTAAACGTCGTGTGAAAAAGAATATCGAATCAGGTATTGCACATATTCGTTCTACATTTAACAATACAATCGTAACGATTACAGATATGCAAGGTAACGCTGTATCTTGGTCAAGTGCTGGTGCTCTTGGTTTCCGTGGTTCACGTAAATCTACACCATTCGCTGCTCAAATGGCTGCAGAAACTGCTGCTAAATCATCCCTTGAACATGGTCTGAAAACGTTGGAAGTAACTGTTAAAGGTCCTGGTGCAGGTCGTGAAGCTGCAATTCGTGCACTTCAAGCTGCTGGTTTAGAAGTAACTGCTATTAAAGACGTTACTCCAGTTCCTCATAATGGTTGCCGTCCGCCAAAACGTCGTCGCGTGTAATGGGTGCGTCTCATATTGTATGAGAACATCATTTTTTGTACAGACTGTCTTGTGCAGATAATAAACGATACGTCATTGACGATCGAATCTATGATGGAAAGAACCTATACATTCGATGTTTTGAGGGAGGGTAAATGAAATGATCGAAATTGAAAAACCAAAGATTGAAACGGTGGAGATCAGCGAAGATTCCAAATATGGAAAGTTTGTTGTAGAACCGCTTGAACGCGGATATGGAAACACTTTGGGTAATTCTTTACGTCGTATCCTTCTGTCTTCATTACCAGGAGCTGCTGTCACTTCAATTCAAATTGACGGTGTTCTTCACGAATTCTCAACTGTAGAAGGCGTAGTAGAAGATGTAGCTTCAATTATTTTGAACGTGAAAAAACTTGCTCTTAAAATCTACTCTGACGAAGAAAAAGTTATTGAGATTGATGTAAAAGGCGATGGTACAGTTACAGCTGCTGATATTACACATGACAGTGATGTAGAAATTTTAAACCCGGATCTATATATTGCAACAATCGCTAAAAACGGTCATTTACGTATGCGTATGTACGCTCAACGCGGCCGTGGTTACACTCCTGCTGATCAAAACAAACGTGAGGATCTTCCTATCGGCGTGATCCCGATCGACTCTATTTACACTCCAGTATCACGCGTCAATTTCCAAGTGGAAAATACTCGTGTAGGTCAGTCTTCTGACTACGATAAACTTTCTCTTGATGTGTGGACAGATGGTAGCATCGGTCCGAAAGAGGCGATTTCGCTCGGAGCAAAAATTTTAACCGAGCATCTTAACATCTTCGTTGGCATGACAGATGAGGCACAAACTGCTGAAATCATGGTCGAAAAAGAAGAAGATCAAAAAGAAAAAGTTTTAGAGATGACTATCGAAGAACTTGATCTTTCTGTTCGTTCTTATAACTGCTTAAAACGCGCTGGTATTAACACAGTACTAGAACTTGCGAATAAGTCAGAAGACGATATGATGAAAGTTCGTAACCTTGGACGTAAGTCACTAGAAGAAGTAAAAGCGAAGTTAGAAGAGCTTGGTTTAGGATTACGCAAAGAAGACTAAGCGATTTAAACAAAACTTACAAGATCAGATATTTTTTAATAAAGGAGGGAAACATCCATGGGTTACAGAAAACTTGGTCGTACAAGTTCTCAACGTAAAGCGATGTTACGTGACTTAGCTACTGATTTAATCATCAACGAGCGTATCGAAACTACTGAGGCTCGCGCTAAAGAAGTACGTAAAGCTGTTGAAAAAATGATTACTTTAGGTAAACGCGGAGATTTACACGCACGCCGTCAAGCTGCTGCATTCATCCGTCGTGAACTAGTAACAACTACTGATGCAGAAGGTAACGAAACAACTTCATTTGCACTTCAAAAGTTATTTGATGATGTTGCACCACGTTATGCAGAGCGTCAAGGTGGTTACACTCGTATTCTTAAAGTAGGTCCTCGTCGTGGTGACGGTGCACCTGTTGTTGTGATTGAATTAGTTTAATCATAATAGAAGACAAGTGGTGAAGAGGGTGGAATCACCACCCTCTTTCTTTATAAACGATTTATACGACAAATAATTAAGCTGAGCGTTATGATGAGCGGACACTGTTGTGTGGCGTCTCGTTTAGCTCTCCGCACCTCATTCAGAGGAAACAAGGGCTTGAGCACCCATGTTTCTTGAAAATGTAACGACTAGCGCATTTCTATTGAATGAGGTGCGCGCTTTTTTATTTTTTAGAGAAGTATTTGATAGCGCCAATAGTGGTGCTTTTTTTAATATGCGGGCTTTTTATATTTTGTTTCTATAATGAATGTTGTCGGAACGTTTGGGTAACTTTTAAATCTTCACTTTAATAGTTGGTGTATTTAAATTTGGGGTTACCATTTTGTATATTAAAAAATAATCTATAAATTATATTTAGAACTATATAGGAAAACAAAAGAAAGTCTTTTTTGCACTTTTCTTTTATTGACATAATGATTGTAGTAGAATTCATACATAAAAAAGTGTAAGTTAGTTAGTAGAGCTGAGCATGTAGAGAGGAGTTCTAGAAATGCCAGAAATTTTATCATTAAATAATGTGACTTTTTCATATACACCAGAAGAAAAACGAAGTCGTAATGCTGTTGAAAATGTAAGCTTTTCGGTACAGGAAGGGGAATGGATTGCCATTGTCGGCCATAACGGTTCTGGTAAATCCACGATTGCGAAGCTTATGAATGGCTTGCTATACCCACAACAGGGCGATGTGCGTATACTGCGCGAAGTATTGAACGAGGAAAACCTATGGGAGAGCCGTTCACAGATGGGCATGGTTTTTCAAAATCCAGACAATCAATTTGTTGGAGCGACAGTGCAGGATGATGTTGCTTTTGCCCTTGAAAATAACGGAGTACCGTTCGAAGAGATGGTGGGACGTGTACATGCGGCACTCGAACAAGTAAAAATGGGGAGTTTTTTAGATCATGAGCCACATCACTTATCAGGTGGTCAAAAGCAGCGTGTTGCTATTGCCGGTGCACTTGCATTGAAACCAAAGCTCCTGATTCTAGACGAAGCTACGTCAATGCTAGATCCACAGGGACGTGCTGAGGTAATACAAACAGTACAAGCATTACGTGCTGAAACAGGGCTAACGGTAATATCCATTACACACGATTTAGAGGAAGCGATGCTTGCAGATCGTGTTCTCTTTATGAATGATGGGAAAAAATTTGCTGAAGGTTCACCTGATGAAATTTTTGCACTGGGGGACAAGCTAGTTGAATTTGGTCTAGACTTACCATTTGCCATGAAGTTATCAAAGTTATTACAAAAGGAAGGTGTTCCGTTAATGGGACAACATATGACAGAAGAAGAGTTGGTGAATGATTTATGGACATCAAACTTCAACAAGTAAGCTATGCCTATGCACAGGGTACGCCTTTTGAAAAACGTGCATTATTCGATGTAGATTTTGAAATTCCTTCACATACGTATCAGGCGATAATTGGGCATACTGGCTCCGGTAAGTCGACAATTCTTCAGCATTTTAATGCACTTCTAAAACCAACTTCAGGGGAAGTACATATTGAAGATCGCATTGTTGTAGCTGGAAAAAAGGCGAAGGATTTAAAGGCTGTACGCCAAAAGGTTGGTATTGTGTTTCAATTCCCGGAGCATCAGTTGTTTGAAGAAACGGTATTAAAGGATATTATGTTTGGTCCTATGAACTTTGGTGTATCGGAGAAAGAGGCCGAAGCGCGAGCAAGAGAACTTGTAGGCTTAGTAGGTTTACCAGAGGACGTACTTGAAAAATCACCTTTTGATTTATCAGGTGGACAAATGCGCAGAGTGGCCATTGCTGGTGTATTAGCGATGGAGCCTGAAGTTATTGTATTAGATGAACCAACTGCAGGGCTTGATCCACGTGGTCAGAAAGAGATTATGGATATGTTTTATAAGCTACATCAGGAACGTGGTTTAACGACGATTCTCGTTACGCATAGTATGGAGGACGCAGCTCGTTATGCAGACAATATCGTCATTATGCATGAAGGGAAAAATGTATTACGTGGTACACCACAAGACATTTTCAAAGATGTGGAGACATTAAAAAATCTTCGCTTAGAACCACCTCGTATTGTACGCTTTCAACAAAAAATCGAAAAAATGATAAATACACCCTTCTCAAAGATATGCTTAACCGAAGAAGAGCTAGCAACTGAAATTGCTCGAGTGCTAAGAGAGGAGCGTGCAGAATCATGATGGAGAAAATGATATTTGGGCGCTTCTTACCAGGGGATTCTCCAGTTCATAAGCTCGACCCACGATCAAAGCTTATATTTGTGTTTGCGTTCATTATTATTGTTTTTTTAGCAAACAATACAGTGACATATGCCCTACTATTGGCATTTACCTTACTCGTTGTACTAGTGTCACGTATTCGTCTGTATTTTTTAATTAATGGTCTAAAGCCAGTGCTCTTTTTAATGGCTTTTACATTCCTGCTGCATATTTTTATGACGAGGGAAGGCGCCGTAGTTTTCGAATGGAAGTTTATCACGATCTATGAAGAAGGTCTCCGACAAGGGATATTTATTTCGATACGTTTCTTAGTTCTAGTGTTTATGACATCTATCTTAACGCTTACCACATCACCGATTTCTATTACGGATGGCATTGAAGTACTGCTAAATCCATTAAAAGCGGTGAAAGTGCCTGTGCATGAATTAGCTCTGATGATGTCTATATCATTGCGCTTTATTCCAACGCTAATGGATGAAACAGATAAAATTATGAAGGCGCAAATGGCACGTGGTTCTGATTTATCTTCTGGACCGATAAAAGATCGTATCAAAGCGGTTGTACCATTATTGGTGCCTCTCTTTGTAAGTGCTTTTAAACGAGCCGAGGATTTAGCAACAGCTATGGAAGTAAGAGGTTATCGTGGAGGAGAAGGCCGTACAAGATATCGCAAGCTAAAGTGGGATATGAGTGATACATTTGCACTCGTGCTATTAGGAGCAATGGCCGTTTTACTATTCTTCTATAGAAGTTAAAAGGAGTAAGCTTTATGCGACGATTAAAAGTAATAATTAGTTATGATGGAACGCAATTCTCTGGCTATCAAGTACAGCCTGGGGAGCGGACAGTACAGGCAGAACTTGAGCGTGTTCTAGCCATTATGCATAAAGGGGAAAAGGTAAAGGTAACAGCGAGTGGACGTACAGATGCAAGAGTGCATGCAATAGGCCAAACATTGCATTTTGATTCACCACTTGCGATTCCGGTAGATAAATACATGAAGGCATTGAATGTTCAACTGCCAAGAGATATTCGAGTAATGTCGATTGAAGAAGTAGCTGTTGATTTTCACGCACGCTATAGTGTAACAGGGAAGCGATATCGATATATATGGTCATGTGAGTCTGTACAGAGTCCTTTTCGTAGATATTATACGGTAGAGACAAATGGTGTAAAACCAAATGTTGAGGCAATGCAGGAGGCAGCAAAGGCTATTATCGGTACACATGATTTTTCATGCTTTTGTGCAGCCAATACAAGTGTCAAAGATAAGGTGCGAACGGTGACGTCGTTACAATTTGAATGGCATGGTGAGGAGTTGCATATGGTAATTGAAGGAAATGGCTTCTTATATAATATGGTACGTATTATCGCAGGCACACTTTGGGAAGTTGGTGTAGGACGACGCGATATTGAAAACGTAGAGCTAGTCGTTAAATCTATGAATCGCGATCAAGCAGGCAAAACTGCACCACCACAAGGTCTATACCTTGAGAAAGTATTCTATTAAACAAAAGTTGGAGATGCCATTTGTTAAAGCGTATGCCATGTATATAAGTTGATTGGAGTGGAGACTGGGCGACTCCTTGGGGATCAGCAATAGAGAAACGAAGGCTAAGAGCATCACATCCTGTGGTAACGCCTTCGTGACTAACATCGGTGCTGTTGCCGCCGCCTCTTCGCTTTCGCATAGACGAAACCCTTTTGCTGCCGCTTCGTTAGCACTACGCTTTCGCGCAAAAAAGATCGGTTGGCCCGAGACCCCTGCAGCGTAGCGAAGTCGCTCATCGGACGCCCCCGGGAAAGCGCCCCAGTCGGAACGGAAGTCAACCCCAAGCTATGATTTTGAGCCATTAAGAAGTACAAAATAAAGGCTCATAAATGCTCTAATTTAACCAATCAATGAATCTGAACAACTTCTCCAGGTGTTTATTGAAATTACTTGACTTTAAAAGTCATTCATTATATGATAACAGATGGTATTTTCATTACCACCACAAATAAGCCCCGAAAACTTATAGTGTAGTTTAATGAAAAATAACGGTAATCGAATCGATTAGGAGGATATATACATGCGTACAACATTCATGGCTAAAGGTCACGAAGTAGACCGTAAATGGCTAGTAGTTGATGCAGAAGGCCAAACTCTTGGACGTTTAGCTTCTGAAGTAGCTGCTATCTTACGTGGTAAACATAAACCAACATTCACACCAAACGTTGATACAGGTGATCACGTAATCATCATCAACGCTGACAAAATCCATTTAACTGGTAACAAATTAGAGGGTAAACTTTACCGTCACCATACTCAATTTGCGGGTGGTTTAAAAACTCGTACTGCTGGTGAAATGTTAGATAAATACCCAACACGAATGATCGAATTAGCAATTAAAGGGATGCTTCCTAAAAACTCTTTAGGTCGCAAAATGTTCACTAAACTTAACGTTTACACTGGAACAGAGCATCCACATGCTGCACAAAAACCAGAAGCTTACGAGCTTCGCGGATAATATAAATTAAGAGGAGGATATTACTTTGGCACAAGTTCAATACATCGGCACTGGTCGCCGTAAAAGCTCTGTAGCTCGCGTACGTTTAGTACCAGGTACAGGTAAAATTGTTATCAATAAACGTGAAATCGAAGAATACGTACCATTCGCTGCATTACGCGAAGTAATTAAACAACCATTAGTGGCTACTGAAACAACTGGAAGCTACGATATCCACGTAAACGTTAACGGTGGTGGATACACTGGTCAAGCTGGTGCAGTACGTCACGGTATCGCTCGTGCTCTACTTCAAGTAGACCCAGATTTCCGTGCTGCATTAAAATCTGCTGGATTACTTACTCGTGATTCACGCATGA